>CP099977.1 GCA_024372495.1 Pseudarthrobacter sp. Fe7
GCAGCACAAAGCCACGTGGGCATTGCCCGCCGGCTGGCCAGGGATCCTGCAGCGAGGGAACGCCGCCTGGAGACCGTCCGCTTTCCGCTTGGGCTGCGCGGAGTGACGGCCGCGGTCATGATGGCGGACAAGCTGGTGAAGATAGCCACCGCAGAGGCCAACAGCTCCAACGAGGAGCGGGACGCCGCAGAGAAGGCCACCCTGCTGGCCACGCTGGGAGCGCCGGAATCAGGAACCCTGCCGCCGGCCATGCGCAGCCAGCTGAAACAGCTCGAAGACGACCAGAAACGCCGGGCCAAGAGATCCATCACCGACTCGCTGGACCGGACGCTGACTGATTTACTGTCGTTTTACCGGGATGTGTTGGTCATCCAGTTGGGGAACGCCGTGGAACTGGTCAACGTTGAGCTGAGGAGTGAGCTGGAGGAGTTCGCCGCCCGCAGCACTCCGGAAGCCACGCTGGCCCGTATGGACGCCATCAACAAAGCCCGCGAACGCATAACCACCACCAATGTTGCCCCGCTGCTGACCATCGAGTCCATGGCGGCCAGCCTGATCCAGCCCTCCAAGGAGACCCGATGACTGCCCGCCCCCTGCCCGCCCGCCACAGGTCCTTGGCGGTCACGGTCCGCGCCGTGGGCGCAATGGCCCTTGCCATGGTCCTGGCCTCGTGCAGCCTCCTCAACAGCGGTGGCAAGAACCCGCCGGAGGCAGCCACGGCCAAGGCCGACCCCTCGATCGTGGCCTCCGCTCCTGCCGGGCTGGAAAAGTTCTACTCGCAGGAGGTCGTCTGGCAGCCCTGCGAGGGTGAATTCCAGTGTGCCAAAGTAACCGTTCCCCTGGACTACGCGAATCCTGCCGGCGACACCATCCAGTTGGCCGCGCTCCGGGCACCGAGCACCGGCAAGAAGACGGGCAGCCTGCTGGTCAACCCAGGCGGTCCAGGCGCCTCGGGCTACGACTTCGTCAAGGACGCTGCCGGAACCCACTTCTCGGCAGCTGTCCGCAACGCCTACGACCTTGTCGGTTTCGATCCCCGCGGCGTTAAGCGCTCGGCTCCAGTCACCTGCATGTCAGACGCTGAACGCGACGCCTCACGGGCCAAGATCTATGCACTCGAAACCGATGCCGGGCTGCAGGCGGCACTGGCGGACAACAAGGCCATTGCCGCCCAATGCGCGGCACAAACAGGCCCGGTCCTGGCGCATATCGACACTGTCAGCGCCGCAAAGGACCTGGATGTGCTCCGTGCCGTGGTGAACGACACCAAACTGAACTACCTGGGGTACTCCTACGGCACGTTCCTGGGCTCCACCTACGCCTCGCTGTTCCCGGACAACGTGGGCCGCATGGTCCTTGACGGCGCTCTCGACCCCTCGATCAGCAATGAAGAGCTGACCAGCGGGCAGGCCCGCGCCTTCGAAAAAGCGCTGCACACTTACGTGGCCAGCTGCCAGAAGCAGGGCAAGTGCCCGCTTAGCGGTGACACCGACGCCGGCATACAGCAGATCCGGGACCTGATCTCCTCCGTCCAGCAGACGCCCCGCACGGCCAAGGACGGCCGGCTGGTGAATGCAGCCACGTTTGTCAGCGGCCTGATCACCCCCTCTACAACGACCAGAGCTGGCCGGCCCTCACGCAGGCGCTGGAAGCGGCCATGTCCGGAGACGTGAGCCTCATGCTCCGACTCGCCGACCTCGGTGCCGACCGTGCCTCCGATGGTTCGTACACGTCCAACTCGACCTTCGCCTTCAACGCGATCAACTGCCTCGACTACCCCATGGTTTCGGACGCTTCGGGCATGCGGGCGGAGGAAAAGCGGCTGGAACAGGATTCCCCGACCCTCGGGTATTTCTTTGCCTACGGCGGGACCACGTGCGCGGACTGGCCATACAAGAACATCCGCACTCCCGCGCCAGTGGAATACAGCGGGGACTCCCCCATAGTGGTCATCGGCACCACTGGCGACCCCGCGACCCCCGTTGACTGGGCGGCGTCATTGCGCAAGCAGCTGGGCAATGCCGCGCTGCTGACGTGGAAGGGCGAAGGGCACACCGCCTATGGACGTGCCAACAGCTGCCTCGAGGACTCAGTGGACAGTTACCTGGTAAGTGGCAAAGTTCCGGCCGACAACAAGGTGTGTTGACCGCCACAGCGGCTTCCTTGCACCCCATTTTGACCGGGGCGCGGGGACTCTATTACAGTTGACTCTTGCATGAAGCGCCCGGTTCCGCCGGGGATTTCACGCGTCGCTTCCTTAGCTCAGTCGGTAGAGCGTTTCACTCGTAATGAAAAGGTCATCAGTTCGATTCTGATAGGAAGCTCGGGATAAACCCCGGACAGCCCCTGATTTCAGGGGTTTCCGGGGTTTTTCGCTGGTTAAGCAGGCTTTTGCGTGACGGAGCACAGTACAGCCACCGCCCGGGCCGCTTCAGTCGTCAGCCTTGGTTCGACCAGCGGCAGGCCATCCTATTCAGGATTTCTGACGGGAAAGTCTCAGAGGGCCTTGAAATGCAGGAGGACACGGCCGAGGTGGCAGACTTCTGGTCCTGAAGCCGGCCATCGATGGTGGGGCAAAGTGGGTTCCCGGCCGGTACAGGCCAGGAACCCACTTGTCACCCGTGCGGGAACTGCCGGAGCCGGCCAGCCGTGATGCGGCAGCCAAGTGGTCCGGTCAGCCCTTGGTCAGTCGTCCTCGTGGTTGGTTGATCCGGCGGGAATGCCTGGCACGTCGTCAGGGCCGTAGATCTTGGCGTCGCCGGGGTAGGGCGATGCCCAGTCGTGGGTCTGGTACCAGGTCCAGCGGTTGAACAGGTTGGGGTCGGCGAAGTCTTCCTTCGCGCCATTGCCTGTCAGGTGCTGCTTCTCGGACCAGTCGTCCCATTTCTCGGCGGTTTCCTTCATTGGAGCCGGGACAGCGGTGGCTTTGGCTGCGGCGTCGTTGACCGCGGCCGCAGCCGCTCCGGTCTGGCCCAAAGTGTCGGGCCCGCAGGCGGGCGGGGTCTTGACCCCCTCCGTGAGCGGAACCTGGTTCGGAACCGCAGAGTAGGGCGTCAGATCCGGCTTGTTGGTGAAGGCGTCGAACATCGGCGTAGCGGCCGCGACCTTCTGGTTCAATGGCTGTGCCCCCAGGATCTGCTCAATGGTCCGGACCATGTTGATCTGTGAGTAGAAGGTGCTCACGGTTTTACCGTGGACGGCGTAGGGGCTGATGACCTGCACTGGGGCACGGTGGCCGTCGATGTGGTCGGTGCCGTTCTGGCTGTCGTCCTCGGCAATGAAGATCGCAGAGTCCTTCCAGTACTCGGAGTGGGAAATCTCATCGACGATCTTGCCCACGGCGAGGTCGTTGTCGGCGACCTGTGCTTCCGGGTCGGCCGTACCACCTGTGTGGTCGCTTGAGAGCCACGTCATCTGAAAGTTCTTCGGGCCGTTCTTCTCGAAGTCCTGCTTCCAGGTCTCGTAGCGGTAGATGTCCGGCACCGAGGTGTCGAAGGGCGCCGCGTTTGGGTCCGTGATCTCGTTGAGCGAAGGGATGGCAGAACTGGCGTGCATCTGGAGTGCCGGGGTGAAAAGCTGGGCGGGATCGCCGCCTGCCATGGTGCCGGTTGCGGCGCAGTAGTACTGCTGCCACGTTGCACCCGCCGGCTTGCCTTCCTCAGAATCGAACTCGCCGTAATTCCTGGCGGTCTTTCCTGCGTCCTTGATCGCGGTCCAAAGGAAGCCGGAGCGCTGGTGACCCAGGACGTCGTCCTCGGTATCGTATGACCGTTTGTACTCGCCGGCGCTTGTTTCGGTGTAGGCCGGGTTGTCGCCCTGCATCATCCAGTTGTGGCCCTCGGCCGAGTTGGTGCCGATGTCATAGGTGTTGTCATACAGGCCGAACTGGCTTGCCAGGGCGTGCTGGTTGGGGGTGACTTTCGCACCAAACTGTGCCAGGGAGGCGTCACCGTTGCCCTGTTTCATGTCGCCGTAAACCTGGTCGTAGGTACGGTTTTCCTTCACGATAAGGAACACGTGCTTGATGGTCGAGGACTCGCCAATCCGCTTGGGGACCGCAGTCGCGGGGATGTTTGCGGCGGCCGCAGCCGTTGATTCCTTGACTGAGCTGCCGTCCCAGCCGTTCTGTTCGAACACCGTCTCAGTGGTCTGCTGGATCTGCTCATCGCTGGGCAGGGTGAACCTGGTGAGTGACGCCGTGGTGGAGTGCGTCCCGTGACCCGTCGCAGCCGTGGTATTCGGGCCTTCGTTGATAGTCACTTCCGGGCCACGCGCATCGATGCCACGAATGTTGGTAACTACAATCTGGCCGTTCACCGCAGCGACGTTGCCGGGGTAATAGTCCGTCGGTAGGAGGCCGATGTAGCTGGCGGGGTCTTTCGGGTCCAGCTTGCTGACCTTGTAGACGGCTACCGCGTTGGCACGGCCAAGGGAGATCAGCAGGTGGTCGCCCTGCATGGTGATGCCCGTGGGCTCGTAGCCGACCTGGGAGGAGGCCCAGGGTTGGGTGGCGATGGTCTGAAGGACCTTATTGCTGGCCGTGTCTACAACGGAAACGGTGTCACTGTTGGTGTTCGCGACATACAGCGTGGCACCGTCCAGGAACATTGCAGTCGGGTGCAGCTGGACATCGATGGCGGAAACCGGTGATGCGGGGCTGGCCGTGTCGATGACGCTGAGCGTGCCAGTCGTCGAGGTGCCGAGGTTGGTGTCCGCCGGCACATCAGTGCCGTAGGAGTTCATGGTCGGTTCCCCGGGGAGGGCCGGCCGCCCTCCCTCATTGGAGACGTAGAGCCTGGTCCCGACAAACTTTAGCTGGCGCGGGGCGATACCCGTGCTGAAAGTCTGCTTGATCGTACTGGCCCCTGGATCGATTGCGACGACTGCGTTCTGGCCGTTCACGGCTGCGTACAGCGTCGCGCCGTCGGGGAAAACGCCATGCCGGCCGTTAAGGCCTGCTTGCCACCGGCAGTCGGGATGCTGATCTTGGTGCCCGCCCCGAGAGAGCCGTCCGGATTGAAGGGGTAGCGGACAACACCGGTCGCGACGGGCTCATAGAGGAACTTGCCGTCGGGCGAGAAAACGGGGCCCTCCTGCCCCACTGAACCGTCCGTGATGTGCTGGTACGCCATGTTTGCGTAGCCGGCGTTCCCTGCCGCGGTAGCAAAAGAAGTGGCCGCGAGGGTGCCTGCCGCGGCCACCGGCTTATACGTTGCGAGGTCAAAGACCTGAAGATCGACGGAACGGTCAGCACTCGTCCCGACGAGATATCGGCCATCCGGGCTGACGGTCGAGCCCATGATCTTGCCGAACGGCGTCATCAGACGGTCGCCGATGGGCTTGATCACCTGATTGGAGGCGATCTGCTCCCCCTTGTCATCCTGGGAGCCGACCTGTTGCTGGCCGAACGGGATGGTTGAGGCGGCAGCAATGCCGGCGCCGCCCAAAACGGCAAGGGTGCAGCCCGCCGCCACGATCGCGAGCGGCTTGCGGCCACGAATGAACCGTGGCAGGTTTCCCCGGCCGGAGGGGTTTAGTTGTTTCTCGCTGATGGATATTTGGACGGCTTTCAAAGGTCTCTTCACGCAAGCGAACCTATGGGCCGCGGCTTAAATCCAGGTGACGCTTTTGGTTATTCCAGGCAACCATTTGCCGCCGCCAGGTGAAGTCACGACCCTAAGGAACTTTGGGCCACGCGGATCCCAACGCACAGTGAACAGCTGCCCAATGCCGGCTGAACCTCGGCGTGGGGATGCGTGCGCGTTCCACGGACGACCCTAGCGTCGTAACCATGATCAACCCCAATCAACGTCACCGCCGAGCGGTTATCACCGCATTGGCTGTGTCCCTCCCCGTTGCTTTCCTTGCCTCGGCCGGCGCCTCAACAGCTGCGCCCGCGGCCGCAAGGGGCCAGAACGCGGCACCGTCAGTGGCAGCCCACCTGGATCTCGGCGCGCAGGATCTGCCCGAAACACGCAACGTGACAACCCTGGCCCCCGGCCTGACCCGGACCTCGATCACCCGCGGAACGGCCAACCCGGACTTCTCCTGGACCGCTGAGGTGGCCATCCCTTCCACCTCAGCAGACCCCGATGCCCCTTCCTCGGCGCTTTCCGCTGAGGCCCCTGCCCATGCCGTTGCCGACAAACTCAAGGCAGCCGGCATCCCGGCCCGGGTCGAACACGTCCAGTCACCACAACTGGCCGACGCCGGAGGGGACCTTGGGTACCGGGTCCGGGCGGGAGCGTTCGCGACCAAAGCCGACGGCGCAAGCACAGCCGCCCAAGTCAAGGCCGCCGGATACGCATCATCGGTGATCTACACCGGCTGGGACGGCGACGCCGGGACCAGCGAAAACACGCGCGGGCCCTGGAACCTGGAAGTCCTCACTGTTGATCCGAAGGACTACCGGGGACAGCTCACTTCATCCTTCGGACCAAATCTGGAGGACAGGGAAACCACCAGCCAACTCAGCGCCGCAGCCGGCGCCCTGGCCGGCGTGAACGGCGGCTTCTTCACCATGGACCCGAAAGCCGGCGCCCCGGGCGACCCGGCCGGGACCGCGGTCCACGACGGGAAGGTCCTCAGCGAGCCGGTGGGCGACCGGCCCTCCCTGGTCATCGGCGCCAGGAACGAAAGCTCCATCCAGCGGTTGCACTGGCACGGCTCCGTCACCGCGCCGGGCAAGGCCGGGGAACTCCCCCTCGACGGCATCGACCGCGTCCCCGGGCTCATCCGCAACTGCGGCGGGGCCGGCGACACCCCGACGTCCCTGCCACTGCATGACGTCACCTGCAGCCATGCGGACGAAGTTGTCGCTTTCACCCCCGAATTCGGCGCTACGACCCCTTCCGGAGCGGGAGCGGAAGCCGTCCTGGACTCCGACGGAACCGTTACCGCCCTAAACTCCACACGGGGCACGGCTGTCCCTGCCGGCGGACAGACGATCCAGGCCATCGGCGCCGATGCGGACCGGCTCACGAGCATCGCCGCCGTTGGCACCCATTTGAAGGTCGACACGGACCTCCTCACAGGCAACGACAAGACCTTCAAGAACAGCGCCACCACCGATGTTGTCAACGGAGGGCCCATGCTGGTGGAAAACGGGGCGTTGAACGTCACCGCCAAGCGCGACGGCATGGTCCACCCCGGCGATAACAACAGCTTTTATTACGGTTGGGTCCACAAGCGCAACCCACGAACCATTGCCGGAGTAGATGCCCAGGGCCGCACCCTGATCGTCACCGCCGATGGTCGGCAGACAAAGTCCCTGGGTCTCAGCATCAAGGAAGCAGCTGACGTGGCCCGTTCACTGGGAATGGTCAACGCCATCAACCTCGACGGCGGCGGATCCACCACGATGGTTCAGAACGGCCAGGTAGTCAACTCGCCCTCGGATGCTGCCGGCGAACGTCCCGTCGGCGATGCGCTCCTGCTGCTCCCGGGCCGAAAAGGCTAGCAGCCACCGTCCTTGCCGCGGCGTGACCCAAGAGAACCGGGGCCGGCACTTCTGGGTGCGGCCCCGGTTTCAGCGGATCAGGTTGCTAGTTTTTCCCGAGGAAGATCGGGTTGGTGAGGGCGGCCATGGGGCCCAGCAGCAGCGTTGTGCCCATATTGGTCCCCTTACTCTCCGTCCCGTCGGTCATGGGATGGCGGACCTCGACGCGCACATAGGCCGAGAGTTGAGCTGTGGTAACCCACGTGTGGGTACCTTGGCCCGAGGCCGGGAGGGTGACCTGCTGGGTCTGGCCTTCATCCGTGATGATCCGCAGGACGCCGTTCGGAACACCCGTGACGTCGACCTTTACCGTGACCGGAGCGTCCGGGGCGACGTCCAGGCGCTCCCCGACACCGGCTTTCCGTCCACCGGCGGCAACGGTGACATCGAGCGCAATGTCAGCGGATTCGGCGATCCAGGCTGCGTCCGTTGCGGATGCCCTCCAGCACGGCCTCACGGGACAGTGCGGCCGCATTGACCACGTTGTGGGGAAGACCGATGACCTGCGGTGCGCTGTGCGCGTCGCTGTTGCCCATGGCGGGAACCCAGCGGCCGCCCGTGCGGACGGAGTGGGCGAGCATGGAGTCCCAAGTGTTGATGGCGTACTCGTCGTCAGCGGTCCAGGGTCCGGTCCACACTTCCACGGCATCGGCGTCGTCATAGCCGAACTTCCACCGGCATGCGACATACGGGCAGTAAGGGTGGGCAGGTACGACGAGGCCGCCGGAGGCGTGGATGTGCTGTGCTTCCTGTTCAAAGCCCTTGTCACGGGCCCGGTAGCGCCAGTCGATCCAGTCCCCCGGCTCGATGCCGAGGGCAAGGTAGTGGCCGTTGCGCGTGGTGACTTCCTCGCCCGTGAGGATGAGCAGGTCATCACCTGCCAGGGGCCCCACACCCCGTGGGAAGCAGGGGTGTTGTGGTCGGTACTGATAATGAAGTCGAGCTTCGCAGCCCGCGCCCCGGCAGCGACCTCGGCAGGGGTCCGCTTGCCGTCGGAGTAGATGGTATGCAGGTGCGCGTCGCCACGGTACCAGCCGGCGCCCTTGCCTTTGACCTGCAGCGGCGGGTACTGCGGACGGAATGCGGCACCGTCCGGCCCGTACTCCAGGGTCACGTTGACGGTGTAATCCATGCCCTGTTCCGCCACCTGGTAGGGTCCCAGCGCGATGCTCCACGTGCCCTTACCGACGGGACCTGGGAGGTACCCCGGGGTGGCCTCGGCGGCGCTGATGAAGAACTCGGTCCGGAAGCCGCCCGACCAGCCGCGGAAACCCTTCCCCGCCAGGTCGGTGCCCTTTTCATCGAAGACGCCGATGTCGCAGGAGTTGGAGAGCAGCCCAGGGGTGGCTGTGGGCTTGCTGTAGCTGTAGGAGACGCTGATCTTGTTGACACCGGCAGGAACCTGGACCGGAAGGTACACGAAGTCAGCCGCGCCAGGGTCGAGATGGCCGGTGATGGTCTGGGTCTTGCTGGTGCCCGTATCCGCGGCGGCGAAGGACATCGGTGCCAACGTCACGGCAGCACCGGCCAGGGCGGCGGCCAGGAACCCGCGGCGGGAAGCGGTCAGGGAAACACTTTCGCCCTCATGGGCTTTACATGGTGAACTCACCGCCCGAGTCTCACCATACGGACTTAACAACGGGCCGCGCGACAGTTAACAAAGCCTGAACCGCAGAGATTAATTGGGAGCGCCCTAGCATTTCACTGTGCATTGCCAGGCGCCCCGCTTCCGGGGGTCAGGTGTTCGGAACCTCATTCAATTTCGACCGGATAAAGTCCTGGTCCTCGCGGGAAACGGCTGCCTCACCGTGCCGTCCTGTGGGAAGGATTTCACCGCTTTCTTTGGAGATCACCGCGGTAATCGTCCGTGGAAGGATCTGGCAGCCGGGGTTGTCGATAAGCCATTTTCGGGTGGCAGGGTCCAGGCGGCCCCACCGGTCTTTCAAGTTCATTGCTGGATCTTGCCTCCGTACGCGGGTGAAAGAACGGGCTTTGCAGCGGGCGCGTTGCCCAACCCAAACCACAAGCTAACGCCGGCATGGACGGCGGGCACAGGGACCAAAGTCCCCCGCCATAGCCCTTTATTACGCCCGCCGCTCCGGGGATAGGGCAAGGTTCAGGAAACCGCAAGGCGGCCAAGGTATCCTCCCGGTATGACCCCCGCTTCCAGGCTGCTTTTCCGCGCGCCGCAGCCTGCGACATTGCACGTCCGGCAGATTGCGGCTTCACCGCACCTGCCACGTCCGCAGGCCCCGGCAAGGGACGCCGAACCCGTGCCACAGGCCTGTCACGGAAGAGGAATTAGCTGTGGAACCACATGTCCCGCGGCATTTGAGCCAGGACGGGAAAGGCCCCGGCCGCAGGGCGGTCCTGCTGGCCGCAGTGCTGACGTTGTCCGCCGCTGTGCCGGACCTGCAGCCGCATGATAAGTACGCGTCCAAGGCTCCGGACATGCCCGTGCCTGGCGATGATGCACCGGGCGTCAGTTCGACGGCCCTGCACGAAGGACCCGACGGCGACGTGCCTGCCCCCACCCCGCCCACACCGCCCTTGCCGTCACGGGCCCAGATCGTCGACACCTATGGGAAGCACCAGGCACGATACTGGGGCCTTGAGGCTCCCGGAGTCCTGACGCGGTTGCCGTCCGGATCACAGGGTATCGCCCTCACTTTCGACTTTTGCGGCGGCCCCGGCGGCAGCGGCTACGACCAGGCGCTGCTGGACACACTGCGTCAGCGCCACATCCCGGCCACGCTCTTCCTGAATTCGCGGTGGATCGCTGCCAACCCCGCCACGACGCGGCAGCTGGCAGCAGACCCTCTCTTCGAGGTGGCCAACCACGGGACTTCACATAAGCCGCTCTCCACCACCGGCAACACCGCCTACGGCATTCCGGGCACCCGGAACGTCGGGGAAGTCTATGACGAGATCATGCCAAACGACGGCACCCTGGCAGACATCACAGGCAGGCGTCCAAAGTACTTCCGCCCGGGCACTGCCTACATGGACGACGTCGCCACGGACATCCTCGGCGCGTTGGGCGTCAAGCCGGTGGGTTTCACAATCAATGGCGACGGTGGCGCAACCTATCCCGCCGCCGTCGTGGCCAAAGAGGTGGGAAAGGCCCGGGCAGGGGATGTGGTCATTTGCCACGCCAACCACCCCAACGGCGGAACAGCGGAAGGCCTGAGGCAGGCTGTTGACAAGCTGCTGGCAGCAGGAATGTCCTTCACCCACTTGCCCTGAGGCATTTGCCATGAAGCCCGTCCGGGCCCGCTGGCGGGCTGCGTGCCGATCCGATACGTTGACAGGGAAAACCCTGTCCAGCCGCACCGGGTGGACCCCGTCCGGCCGCTGCCAAACGTTAGGAACTCCGCATGCCGGCACAACACAACATCCCCGCAACCGGGTGGGTTCCCGCCTGGGCAGATCTGCAGGAACGCACCGCCGAACCCATCGACGCCGGCTTCATCGTCGATGCGGGCAGCGGCCATGGGTCTGGGGAACCGGAATACGTGGCGGCGTGGCCGGGCCCTGGCGCTGAGAAGCTTGCAACCAGGACGGCGGACGCGCGCGGCGGACGCTTGACCCTGCTTTGCGCTGCCGAGGCCGCAGAGGGCGTGGCCCCGGAGGGCTTCGCAGCTGTTGCTGAGCGGGTTCTGCTTATGGCCGCCACAGCCGAGCTGAACACCGATGTGGAGCCTGCCGGAAAACTCGCAGGTGGCCCTGGCCCCGATGGAGACTTTCGACGCCGTCGAAATTACCGTCTTCGACCACCCCGTGGCCAAGGGACGCATCCAGGTGCGGGACGATTTCGCGGCGGTCGCGATCACCGAACTCCCCAAGGACCGGAGAGCGCGGCCTTGGAACGGGGCCTGTTCGCGGCGATGGCTGAGGAAGCTTTCCTCCATGGTGCCGAGTACCTGCACATGGTGGTCGAGCCTGGACGCTGCCAGCCCCTACGAGGCATCCGGCTGGGCTGTGGCGGGCCGACTCCTGAGTTTCGAAAAGAACTGACGACGGCGGTCCAGCCCGCCGCGGGCGGGGTCCACGCAACCCTCAGTGCGGCAGACCGTACAGCCTCTCTGTTCCCCGAGCGCCACCCCTCATAAAATCGGACCATGGTGACACCTCGGAGAGCCGTACTCCGTGACCGTCGTGGTGACGCATTACGGGTGTGGTGGGACTCCATCCGTGTCCACCGGCAGGGCCAGGCTGCGGTCCACGACCGGCAGCGGGAGCGGCTGGCAGAGTTGGTGGCGTTCGCCCGCGGGCATTCGGCCTTCTACCGGGACTTGTACCGGGACCTGCCTGATCGGGTCGAAGATGCCAGCGTTCTACCAGTGACTGACAAGCGGCAACTGATGGCCCGGTTCGATGAAGTAGTCACCGATCCGGCGGTCACCCGTGCCGCCGTGGAGGAATTCGTGGCGGAGCCAGGCCGGATCGGTGAGCGGTTTGCCGGCAAGTACCTGGTGGCCACCACAGCCGGCACCACCGGCGCCCGGGGCCTGTTCGTACTCGACGACCGCTACTGGGCGGTGATGTCGGGGCTGATGGCCAGGCTGGGAGCGGACTGGCTGTCGCCGGCCCAACTGGTGCAGCTGATGGTTCGCGGAGGGCAGTTCGCCGGGGTAGTCGCCACCGGCGGGCATTTCCTGTCCGTGGCCGCGGGCACACGGGAGAAGCGGGAAAAACCCCGGCGCCACCGCCGGCTGCGGATCTTCCCTGTCCATCGTCCGCTGCCAGAACTGGTTGCCGGGCTTAACCTGGTCCAGCCGGTCCTGCTTGGCAGCTACGCGAGCGTGCTGCGCCTGCTGGCAACGGAACAGGAATCCGGCCGGCTGCGGCTCCGCCCGAAGCTTGTGCTCAGCACGGCCGAGCGCCTTCCGCCGGATGAGCGGGTGCGCGTGGAGCATGCTTTCGCGGCGCCCGTGCGCGAAGTATACGGCTGCACCGAGTCCAGCTACGCCGCCGCCAGCTGCCGGGAGGGCTGGCTGCACCTTATTGAGGACTGGGTGATCCTCGAACCTGTCGACGCCAACTATCAGGCCGTGCCACCCGGGATGGCCTCGCACACGGTGCTCATGACGAACCTGGCCAACAGGGTCCAACCCATCATCCGCTACGACGTGGGGGACCGCCTGCTGGTGAAGCCTGACGTATGCGCGTGCGGAAACCCGGCCCCGGCATTGCTGGTGGAAGGTCGGGCCTCCGATGTGCTCATCTTCCCGACCTCCGATGGCAAAAGCCGTGTCGCGGTGCCACCGCTGGCCCTGGGCTCGACCCTGGACCGGACACCGGGCGTGGGACTGTTCCAGATCGTCCAAACCGCCCCCACCCGCCTGTCGGTGAGGCTGCTCCCCGAACCGGGCGCCGATGCCCACCTGGTGCGCGCGGCAGTACGGGACGGGATCGGGAACCTGCTCACCGGCCTCGGCCTTGCCCATGTCACGGTGGAGCCTGGCGAGGAACCACCCCGGCAGTCGGCAGGCGGCAAGTACCGCGTCATGATCCCCCTGGCGCCCACCACCGGCCCGGCGTTCCCGCCGCCGGATGAAGGCACCTAATCCGGCCGGCCCACCACCACTTGGGACGGACTGTGCGTGACGTAGCCATTGGCCCAGGAAAAGAGCGCCCTGACCTTCTGCTGGAATCCGGGCAGCAGGGCAAGGTGCACCGCCAGCCAGGACACGAATGCCAGCGGGCCCTGCAGTTGCAGACGCCGGCGCCCCAGTTCCGCCACTGCCGCACCGCGGCCCACCATGGCCATGTACCCCTTGTCCCAGTAGCGGAACGGCTCGCGCACACCGCCGGTAAGGTCAGCATAGATATTGCGGGCCGCCCACTTCCCCGATTGCTGCGCCACTGACCCGAGCCTGCGGCAGCTTGTTCCCGTCCGCATCGGTGATGTTGGCGGAGTCACCGAGTACGTAGACGCCTTCCACGCCAGGGGCTGTCAGGTCGGGTTGCACGTCCACCCGGCCGCCCCTGCCCTGTTTCAGGCCGGATTCGGTGATGATCCGGCCGGCCTGCAGGCCGCCGGCCCACACCACGATCCGGGCAGGAACAACCGTCCCGTCCTTGAGGGTCACCCCGTTGGGCCGGACTTCACCAACCGCAGTACCCATGTGCAGCCTGCACGCCGAGTTTTGTCAGGCGGTCCCGCGCATAAGCCTGCGATTTCGCCGAAAAGGCGGCAAGCACGTTTGGAACCATATCCACCAGGTGCACGTGGCACCGGGCCGCCAGCTCCGGCGAGAAGTACTTTGGCACAAGGTACTTGACGTTTTCCGCCAGCGCCCCGGCGGTCTCGACGCCCGTGGGACCACCACCCACCACAATCACGTCAGCGTCTACGCCCGGCTCGCGGTCGGCCTCGTCAAGGACAGCCGTGATGGCCGCGCTGAGCCGCGTTGCATCGGCCACAGAGTAGAGCGGGTAGGCGTGCTCGTCGGCGCCGGGGGTGTTGAAGAAGTTCGGCACCGCCCCGGTGGCAATGACCAGGGCCTGCGCGCGGTAGCTGGAGCCGTCCGCGGTAGTAACGGTGCGGTTGGCCGCGTCGATGTTGGTCACCTCCGCCGTCAGGACCCGGACGCTGTTGATCCCGCGGAACTCGGATCTGAGCGGCCGGGTGACCGTGGACACGCCGATCTGGGATGCAGCCACCTGGTAGAGGAGCGGCTGGAATTGTTGATAGTTGTTGGCGTCAAGCAGCAGTACCCGCACGCCTTTGCGGCCCAACTCCTCAGCCGCAGTCTTCCCGGCAAAACCGCCGCCAACCACGATGACCTGGTATGAATCGTCCATTCGAGCAACTTACCCCTCCCGGCGGATGAGTAACAGGGGCTTTGCCGCTCCAGGACGGGGCCGGCGTACGCCCCCGGCTTTGCGGCGGCGAACCGCCAAGACACGGATTCCATGGCACCTAAGATGGCGGCATGGAAGACGAAGCCCTGGCGGACATTGCAGACAGGCTGTACGCGGCGCCGCTGGACGGCTTCGTCGCGGCACGCGCCGCCGCGGTCAAGGAAGCTGCGGGCCAGGACAAGGATCTGGCGGCTGCGGTCCGCGGCCTGCCAAAACCCTCCGTCGCGGCGTGGGCGCTCAACATGCTTGCCCGGCATCGCCCCGACGTGCCGGCCCAGTTGGGCGAACTCGGGGCGCGCATGCGGGCAGCGCAGGACGCGCTGGACGCCGCCGCCCTCCGCGAGCTCGGCCGCGAGCGGCGCGCCATGCTCGCAGACGCCGTCGAGACTGCCCGGTCTGTTGCCCGGGAACAGGGCCGGTCCATCAGCGACGCAATGGCATCCGATGTCGAGGAGACCCTCCGGGCGCTGACGGCCGACGGCGGCGCGGCCAACGCCGTGGCCAGCGGCAGGCTGCTCAAAGTCCTGTCCGCAGACGGCGTCAATGACGTGGACCTGGACGGTGCAGTGGCCCTCCCCGGGCTGCTTCCGGCCGTGCCACCTGGCCGCCCGGGCGGCTCTCCCCCGGCCGCACGGAGGACTACGGCACAGAAGGCGGCGGCGGACGGGACGCGGACGACGACGGCGCCCGGCTCCCAGCCAGCCCCTGCCAGGCCACGGCTTGAGGCAGTCCGGCAGACTCCGCGGGCGTCGTCGCCGCCCGCACTGGAACGGGCGAAGGCCGTCCTGGCGGAGGCCCTGGAGGCTGCGGACGATGCTGGACGCCTTGCCGGTGAGCTGCGCGAGGAGGAACAGCAGGTGCGCGCGGAGATCGCGGAACTGCAGCAGGAAACGGCTGAGCTCCGTAACCGGCTAAAGGCCGCCGAAGAAAGCCTTGACCGCTCCCGCAAGCGGCTTTCCGCCACCGCGGCCGGGGCGAAACAGGCAGCGCGGGCGGCGGACAAGGCCGCCCGTACCGCCATGCTGGCGCAGGAACGCGTACTCCGCCTGGGCAGCAGCTGAGGAAAGCCGGCTTCCGCGCACGGGAGAAGGATTGCCTCTCGCTCCGGGCGCAGCCGGGACCTACTCTGGAACTATGGATGCCGCAGCTGCCCATGCCTTTGCGATTCCGCCGGTTTCAGTCCACCGTCCCACCACTGCCGGGGAGGACGTCATCACCCTTGCAGCCGGCGTCTGGCTCCTTACCGGGACCTATGTTGACGGCTGGGCCCACAACAATCTCCGCAACCTTGAGACGTTCTTCACTCCGTGGCACGGAGCCCTTTATTCGGGCTTCGCTGCGTGTGCCGTCTGGATCGCTGCCCTGACCTGGCGCCGCCACACGCCCGGTGCGCGATGGACGGAAGCTGTCCCTGCCGGCTACGGGGCCGCGGTGGCCGGCGTCGTGCTCTTCCTCGCCTCCGGGCTGGGCGACTTGGCCTGGCACTCCGTGTTCGGGATCGAGCAGAACATCAGCGCACTGTTCAGTCCGTCCCATTTGGGCCTTGCCACGGGGGCTTCCTCATACTGGGCGCACCGTTCGCCGCGGCGTGGCACGCACCGGAACGGACCCGGGCACGGCTGGTCCCGGCGGTCGCCAGCGCCATGCTCGCCGGGATGGTTGCAGCATTCATCCTGCAGGAGTTCGCGGTCTTCGCCAGGCATGGACTCACCCAGACCTACATAACCACTGCCGGGGCCCAGCCCGCGGTCACGGTTCCGACGTCCTCGAGCATCATGGTGTCCCTGGCATCGTTCCTCGTCTCGACGTTCGCGCTCTTCGTTCCCGTCCTGTTGCTGTCGCTGCGGTGGCGCCTGCACCCTGCAGTGCCGGCGACGATGGCGCTGGTCCCCTCCGTGGCCCTGCAGGCCATGGTTGCGTTGCGGGACGCCTGGCTGGTGCCCGTTGCACTGGCCGGGTCCATCCTCGTAGGAGCGGTGTGGGCGGTGGTACGGCCGGCCCCCGACCGTCCCGCACGGCTCATGGCCGCTGCAGGCCTCTCCCCCGTGGCGTTCTGGGCCCCGTATTTCGCCGGCGTGGCGCTCCACGACGGCGCCCTCAGTTTCCCGCCTGAGGTCTGGAGCGGAACCCTGGCATGGACCGGACTCGGAATGCTTGCACTCGCCGCGCTCGCCCTGACGGTGCGGGCCGCCGCGGCCGGCCCCGAGGACGCACAGGAGCGCTGACCGTCGGCTAACCGGCGCCCTTCCTGGCGTCCATCCACAACACGCGGGGTTGGGTCCTAAGAATGTCAGACCCCGGTTGCAGACTGGATTCATGGAAAACCAAGCTGTTCAGGAATTTCACGTAACGTACTTCGACGCGGACTGTGGCCGCGCCCGGTCCGGGGTCTTTGACACGCTGGAAGAGGCCGAGCGCTTTGCCTGCCGGCACTCCCACGGCGAGGACAACTGGGCCGTGGTGGACGCCGTCATCGTGGAGCACGTCCAGATCGCTGCCTGATGCGGCCCAGTCACGCCCTGGGCCGCATAAGCCGGCTTAACGGCATCAGCCCGTGCTGCCTGGCGGTTGCCGGCAGCACGGGCTGACGTGGTTTCGACAGGAGCGGCCTGCTGGGCCGGCCCCCTGCCTCAGGGCTAGGCGAAGTCGGAAACTGCCGGATCGGCTCCGATGCGGCCTTCGCCGCCGGCGGTCTTGTCCAGCGCGTTGATGGCGTCAACATCCTCGGCGTCCAGGGACACCTCGAGTGCTGCGAAGTTCTCCTTGATGCGCGACTCGGTCACGGACTTGGGGATGACCACGTTGCCGATCGCCAGGTGCCAGGCGATGACCACCTGGGCGGGCGTGGCCTGGTGCTTGGCAGCGATGGACGCGATGGCCTGGTCCTCGAGAAGCTCGCCACCCTGGCCCAGCGGAGACCAAGCCTGGGTCAGGATGCCGTTGGACGCACCAAAATCACGCAGTTCACGCTGGCTGAAGTAGGGGTGCAGGCTCGATCTGGTGGATGGCCGGAACCACGCCCGTTTCGTCGATGATGCGCTGCAGGCCCTCAACGGTGAAGTTGGAGACGCCGATTGACTTCACGCGTCCGCGCTTCTGGGCTCGATCAGCGCCTTCCAGGTGTCAACGTACTTGTCCTGCTTGGGCTGCATCCAGTGGATGAGGTACAAGTCCAGCGTTTCCAAGCCAAGCCGGTCCATGGATTCCTCGAACGCGGCGAGGGTGGACTCGTACCCCTGGTCCGCGTTCCACAGCTTGGTGGTGATGAAAATCTGCTCCGGGGAGAGTCCGGAGCCGGCGATGGCGCGGCCCACGCCGGCCTCGTTCCCGTAGATCTTTGCGGTGTCGATGTGGCGGAAGCCGGCTTCGAACGCCTGGCGGACAACCTTCTCAGCCACGTCGTCCTCAACCTGCCACACACCGTAGCCGAGCTGGGGGATCGTGTTGCCGTCGTTGAAAGTCAAGGTAGGTGAAAGAGTCATGGTCTTATCCTGCCAAAATCCGGGGCCCAGAGCTCCTGAATCCCGCCCTGTCAGCCACACGCTTAACTGGAAAGTATGCTTCGGAACCGGGAATATTTTGGGGCACCCGCCCCGCTATTCGCCGCGAAGCTGCCTCTCGGCGTCGTCAACCTGCTGGAAGACGGCCTCGGCGCGGCGGTGGACGGAGGCTGCCCCCACCGGCACCGGCCCCACTGCGAGCCGGAGCATTGCTGCCGCCTCGGCCGTGGTTGCCAGCGAATTTCCCGCCTTGGACAGGGATCTGTGAACGTCCGCCAGCGCGGCAGGTATGTCGAGTCCGTCACTGGGGACGCGGCGCTGGGCTTCCATGCAGACCGCGCGCACGCGCGGCAGCAAGGCAGCGAGCCTGGTTGGCGATGTCCACCAGGCTCGCCATACAACTGGTCGTCCTCCACGCCCTCAAGCACCTGGTGGAAGCGGTCCAGGCCCCGGTGGAACCGGTCGTGCGCACGGCGCCACAACCCCTTACCCAGTTCCGCGTCATCCTTGCGCCCCTGCCTGGCGGCGCTGAAGAAGCCCAAGCGGAGCCTACAGGTACTGACCCGGGCCGTGGTCCGGGTCCTCACGCTGGCGGGCCGTCTGGCCCGGCCCGGCTCCAGCCGGGGCACGCTGCGGCTCTCCGTTTTCGCCGATCACGACCCCGGGCGCGATCATGGTGCCCGGCGGCAGCTGGCGCATATGCAGCTGTGCGGCTGCGTGTTCGCGGGCTGCGTTCTGTGCAGCAATGGCCGTCTGGATCCCGTGGAACAGGCCCTCAAGCCAGCCCACGAGCCTGGGCCTGGGCGATCCGGAGCTCGGCGTCGGAGGGTGTTGCCTCGTCGGAGAATGGCAGGCTGATCCTGTCCAGGCTCCGCCACCAGCTCAGGGGCCAGCCCGTCCTCAAGTTCCTTGATGGAGCGCTCGTGGATGGCTGCGAGCCTGCCCCTCGCGGCATCGTCCAGCGGCGCGGACTTCACTTCTTCGAGGAGCTGCCGGATCATGGTGCCGATCCGCATCACCTTGGCGGGCTCGTCCACCAGATCCTGCAGGTTGCTGCCCCGCGGCCTGCCGCCCCCGTCCGACGGGGACTGTACGGGCGCCTCACTGTCGTCAACGGGAGTGCCTTCTACCGGGAGGTCCTCAGCTGCCTGAGTGTCGTTGGGCTCGCTCATGCGTTCATACTCTCACGGCCCATCCGCCCCCGGTCCACCGGGAGGCCCCGTGCAGGATTGTCCGCTGCGGGCTCAATCAGCAGCACCTGCCCTGCGGGTTGCTGTCCTGGCGGTCGGTACGGTCCCGCCAGAACTCGCGCTCGCTCAAGGGCGCCTCCTGGTGCCCGGCCTCCCGGTGGTGCTCCAGGTACTTGGCGTAGGCGTCTGCTCCCATGACGCCGCCCAGGTAGCGGGCAAACCCGCGGAACCCGTTGGCAACCAGGGCCATACCGGCGCTCATCAGTGACCGGCCCGTTCAAGGCGCGCGTCGGCGGGCACTCTCGCCCACTCGGCGGCCAGCTCACGTTCGGCAGCTGTGGGCACCAGCCCGGCCGGGGCGAAAACGCGCGACGGAACAGCCGGGTCCTCGTTGTCCGTGGAGGCTATCCCAGCCGACCGGTCCCGGAACGCCTTGACCGTGGCGAGCACAGCCGTCGCAATCACGATGATGCTGAGCACCACGAAGATCACGGACAGCCAGCCCTGGATTGCGGTGTTGCGGACCACGGCTTCCATGGCGGCCACCGTCTTGGCCGTGCCGAACTCCTGCTTACCGTCGGCCAGGGCCTTGCTAAAGGCCGCGTTGTTGGCGAAGTAGCCCACCGCGGGGACGGGCGAGAAGATCTTCTGGTAGCTGGCCGTGATGGTCACAACCGCTGCGAAAGCCAGCGGCAGGGCAACAATCCACAGGTACTTGAAGGTGCCGCGCTTGGCGACGATCGCCAAGACCACGGCGAGGGCAATGGCGGCCAGCAGCTGGTTGGCGATGCCGAACAGCGGGAACAGCGTGTTGATGCCGCCCAGCGGATCGGTGACACCCATCAGGAGTACGGCACCCCATGCAGCCACCATAATGGCGGTGCAGAGCCAGGCACCGGGACGCCAGGAGGCCTCCTTGAACTTGGGGACGAAGTTGCCGATCGAGTCCTGCAGCATGAACCGTGCAACGCGCGTGCCCGCGTCCACTGCGGTGAGGATGAAGAGCGCCTCGAACATGATGGCGAAGTGGTACCAGAACGCCATCATGGCCGTCCCGCCAATGAACTGCTGCATGATGTGTGCCAGTCCCACGGCGAGCGTCGGCGCGCCGCCGGTGCGGGAGACGATGCTCTGCTCGCCCACGTTGGCCGCGGTTTCACTCAGCAGGCCGGGCGTGATGTTGACGCCGCTCAGGCCCAGGCTGTTGACCCAGGTGGCCGCCGTTTCCACGCTGCTGCCGGTCAGGGCTGCGGGGGCGTTCATGGCGAAGTAGAGGCCGCGGTCGATCGAGATGGCGGCCACCAGGGCCATGATGGCCACGAAGGATTCCATCAGCATGCCGCCGTAGCCGATGTAGCGGGTCTGCCGTTCCTTCTCCACGAGTTTGGGGGTGGTGCCGGAGGAAATCAGTGCGTGGAAACCGGACAGCGCGCCACAGGCGATGGTGACGAACAGGAAGGGGAACAGGGCACCGGACAGAACCGGCCCGTTCTCGCGGCCGGCGAATTCGCTGAAGGCCGGGACGGTGACCTCGGGCCGGACCACGATGATGGCCAGCGCGAGCATCACGATCACGCCGATCTTCATGAAGGTGGAGAGGTAGTCGCGCGGGGCCAGCAGCAGCCATACCGGCAGGATCGCTGCGATAAAGCCGTAGATGAGCAGGCCCCAGGCGATGGTCACCTTGTCCAGGTGGAACACGGCAGCGCCCCATTCGGTCTGCGCAACCAGGCCACCGCCGATGATGGCGGCCATCAGGAAGACGAAGCCGATGATCGAGACCTCCATGACCTTGCCCGGACGCAGGTACCGGAGGTAGACGCCCATGAACAGGGCGATGGGGATGGTCATGCCTACGGAGAACACACCCCACGGGCTTTCACCCAGGGCATTGACGACGACGAGCGCCAGGATGGCCACGATGATCACCATGATCAGCAGGGTGGCGATGAGGGCGGCCGTGCCGCCGATGACTCCCAGGCTCCTCCCGGGCCATCTGGCCGAGCGAGCGGCCGCCCCGGCGCATGGAGAAGAACATCACCAGGTAGTCCTGCACGGCGCCGGCAAGGACGACGCCGATAATGATCCAGATGGTGCCGGGCAGGTAGCCCATCTGGGCCGCGATGATGGGGCCGACCAGCGGGCCGGCGCCGGCGATGGCGGCGAAGTGGTGGCCGAACAGGACGTTGCGGTCCGTGCGGACGTAGTCCTTGCCGTCGGCCTTGTATTCGGCGGGGGTTGCGCGCCGGTCGTCAGGCTTGGTGATGTACCGCTCGATCACCTTGGAGTAGAACCGGTAGCCGATCAGGTAGGTGCACACGGAGGCAAAGACGAACCAGATGGCGTTGACGGTCTCACCGCGGACGATGGCCAGCATGAACCAGGCAACGCCGCCCAGCAGCGCGATCGCGGCCCAGAGCGCGATCTTGCCCGGAGTCCATTTCCGGTCCTCGGCGTCAAGCCGGGCCTGGTCCACAGCGGGCGGTGGAAGATCCGGGTCCGTGGCCAGTCCGCCCACCGCCCGGGATCCGTTGTTCCGTTGGTCAGGCACTCCGGCCATGTCTCCTCCTTGAGAGATTTCGCACTTCTGCTACGGGCACCTTACCAACGGGTAACCGGGCGCGGATGTCCGACGGCGGCGCGGCGCGGGGGCTATGCGGTGAGCGGCGGTGACCCGGCGACGAACGATCAGGTTCCGGCCGGGCGCCGGGAGAGGGGCAGGCCGGGGGTGGTCTGGGCCGCCTACCCCAAGTGCCGCCGGGACAGGGGCAGGCCCGAGCGCGTGAAGGCCCAGGCGAGCGCCGCCCCCATCACGGGCACGGCGGCGGCCAGGGCAAGCAGCTGCAGCCAGGGAACCTCGACGGCGGAACGCATGTCCGTGGACATGATCAGGAGGACCGCAGGCACTGCCCCGGCCAGGGTTCCCAGGACAGCGCCCAGGCCGCTGGTGAAAAGGGCCTGCGAACCGGCCAACGCCTTGCGCAGCCGTGGCGGGGCACCAACCCCGGCGAGGGTGGCATGGTCCCTGCGGGCGTCTGCCAGGGACAGTCCGGCGGTAATGCCTGCCGCGCTGAACGTGATGAGTGCGCTGACCGCCACGATGGACCAGGCCATCCACTGGTTGCCCTGCGAGACGCCCGGTTCCGCCCGGAAGGACAGATACGGTTGCCGGAAGATGGCCGCCGCTGCAGCGGATGCCGCGTCTGACTGCGACTCGGCCGGGTAGGCCGACAGCTGTACCAACAGGCCGGCCGGCGCCGGGTGCAGCGCCAGCCGTTCCGCGGTCTCCGGCGAGACAACGCCATAGTAGGGAACGGGCACGGCCGGTTCCAGCACCACCGCCGGGAGGGAGTCACTCCTGACCGTGGCATGCACGCTGGCGCCCCCCGACGCCGATGGCATCTGAGTCCGCACGTCCTGGGCCTGCAGCACCACCGCTCCGTCGCCGATAAACACCGGATTGGTCACCACCATTCCGCCCGCCGCCAGCACTGCCAGCGCTTCCGCGGACGGTTCGCGTCCCAGCACGGCGCGGATGTCCGCTGCGCCGCCTACCAGGATGGCGCGATCGGACGGCTGGTCGCCCACCTGGGAGCCGCGGCACCGCCAGTCACCCGGATCTGCCATTCTCCCCTGCGGAGTGCGGGGGCACTGGTTGGCAGCAGGCTTGGCCAGGACGTACGTCAGGCAGTTGGAGGTGGGCGTCCGCGCAGGCACCGCAGGGTCGGCCGGACCTTCGGCGCAGTTGTGCAGGCTTTCCGGAGCTGTGATGGTGTGGGTCCATTCAACCGTGCCCAGGGCATCGGCCAGCGCGGAGGAGAGTACCTGTTCCTCCACCTGGACAGGCGGCCGCCTGCTGCCATCGGCCGCCAGGGGCTGGTCCACGGTGAGCGGCAGGTACGCCTGGTTTTCCAGCGCCGTCCAGTAGTGCGAGGCCCGCAGGCCCGCCTCCTGGCTGGCAGCGAGCACCAAAGCCGCACTCGCCAGGGTCGCGGCGGCCAGCACGGCGGCGACGGCGGGAACGCTCCGTCCGCGGTTCCTGGCCGAGTCCCGTGCAGCCATTCTCAGCGACAGGGACAACCACTGGGTCCGGGAGGTCAAGCGAAGGATCGTCCAGCCCGTCAGCATCACCAGGCCGGTAACAGCCAGCACCGCACCAACAATCAGCAGCGTGGCGACCAGCGGCAGTTGCTCCGCCCGCCGGTCAGGGTCCGTGGTGGATGTGGCCAGCAGCCAGCCGGCCGCCAGGAGCCCGGCGGCAGCCGCCAGTGTTGCTGCACCGGCGAGGGTGGTCCGCGGCGTCTTCGAGGCTGGCGCCCGCCCCGATTTCAGCGCCCCCAGCACTGCCTGGCGTGACACCTGCCGGGCGGGCACCATCGCCGCGAGGACGCAGGCGGCCAGTCCCATGCCCATGGCTGCGGACGTCAGCAGAACGTCCGGGTGCAGGCCCGCCAGCCGGACGGACCCGGCCATGCGCACCACCAGGACGACGGCGGCAGCGGCTCCCAGCCCCACGGCAGCGCCCAGGGCAACGGCGATGCATCCGAGCCACAGTCCCCCGGCCGTGACAACGGCGCCAATGGTGGAACTCTCCGCTCCCGCCGAAACCAGAAGCGCCAGTTCGCGCACCTGCCGCTTTGCTCCGACGGCGAAGGCAGCACCTGCCAGCAGACCCACCTCCAGCAGCGCGAGCGCGCCCACCAGGCCGAAGGTTGCGTAAACGGCCACCGCGGCCGACGAATCATCCCTTGGCTGCGAACCGGCAACCAGCCGCTGCTCGAGGGGCGGCGGGTTCAGCACCACGCTGCGGGAGAGGACACCAACACCCTTGGCGTTGGCCTCCCGGATTTGCTGCCAGCTGACCGGTTCCGGACCCACCAGGTAGTAGGACACTGATTGGCGGGTCAAGGGTCCAGTTGCAGGGTCCGCTGCCGCCTGCCCCGCCGTGAAGTATACGAAGCTGTTGCTGTCGGCGGCGCCGGCGTCGCGGATGGTTCCCACCGGGACGAACGTTCCTGCCGACGTCGTAAATTCACCGCCCAGGCGGAGGTGGAACCGCTCCATCAGGCCTGGCGAAACCACCACCTCTGCCCCTCCGCGCGGCGCCCGCCCGTCCAGGAGGCTGAACTTGCCTGCAAACGCCGGATTGAGCGCATCCACCTCCCGGCCTTGAAATGAGACGAGCGCCTCCCCCACGCCGGTGGTCAGCGTCAGCATCCGTTGCGGCAGGACTTCGTAGCCTGCGGGGACGAGGTCGAGCGGGTCGGTGGGCCGGAACCCCGGGTCGTAGCGTCCGGTGCTTGAAGCAACCATGCCGTCGTTGAGCGGGTCCTGCAGCGAGTCCGCGCTGGGGACGGGCAGGATGCTGAACCGGGCCTGCGTGTTGCCCAGTTCGTAACGGACGATCTCTTCCGGTGTCCGTTGCGAGCTCTGGTAGAGGGTGGCCGCGCCGGTCATCCCCGCCACCGGCAGCAGGATCAACAGGATGATGAGGAGGGACCGCACCTTGTGGCGGGCGATGTCCCGGCGGGCCAGCCGCATGGCAACCCGGTGGCCGCTCCGGCGCCCCTGCGGCACCGGAGCCAGGTCCATGGGCATTAGAGTCCGGCCTGCGTCAGGAGCATTGTGGGGTCGTGCATGGCTGCGGCCTGGTCGATGATGCGGCCGTCGCGCAGGAAGACCACCCTGTCCGCCCACGCTGCGTGCCTGGCCTCATGGGTGACGAGCATTACGGCTGCTCCGGCATCGGCCCGGGCCCGCAGCACCTCCATGACCCCCTGACCGGTTGTTGAATCCAGCGCACCGGTGGGTTCATCGGCCAGGATCAGCCGCCGCTTGCCCACGATGGCCCGGGCGATCGCCACACGCTGCTGCTGGCCGCCGGACATCTGGTCCACGAACCGGTCCGCGAGTTCCGGGATTCCCACTTGGCGGAGCGCATCGGCGGCCTGCCGGTGGGCTTTCCGTGCGGATGTTCCGTCCAGTTCCAGCGGCAGCGCAGCGTTTTCCGCGGCGGTCAGGGTTGGGACCAGGTTGAAGTCCTGGAAGACATAGCCGACGGCGCGCCGGCGCAGCCGGGCGAGTTCGTTCAGGCCGAGCCCGGCCAGGGGCGTGGATTCGACGAAGACAGCGCCCGACGTCGGCCGGTCCAGTCCGCCCGCAAGGGCCAGCAGGGAGGACTTGCCTGAGCCCGACGGGCCCATGACCGCCACGAACTCCCCCGCGGAGATGGTGAGGTCCACGTCGCGGAGTGCTGCGACCGCCGTCGCGCCTTCCCCAAATGTCCTGCCAACTTTGGCGAGTTCAAGGACCTGCTGCGGCCCCTGCACGCTCACCTGCGGCTGTCCGCGTTGAACGGGGCGTCTTCCGTGGCCCCGTTGGACGTTTTGCGTGCTGCTCCGGTGGCAGCGGCCTGCGCCTGCTGGACCATCCTGGCCTCGCAGAGGTCCAGCCAGCGGACTTCCGCTTCGGTCTGGAAGATCAGCGAGTCGAGCACCAGCAGCCAGGCGGTATCTGCGGCCCGCTGGTTCGACGCCGTGTCGCGGCGGGCCTTGGTGTAGTCCTGCAGGGCCCTGATGGACGCCACGCGCTGGGCCTGGATGATGGCTTGGACATCCACCCCGGGCAGGGTGACGGCGAGCGCCAGCTTGATGGCGAGCTCATTCCGGGGCGGAGTGTTCCGCTCCACCGGGGCGGCGAACCAGCTCCGCACCTCGGCTTTGCCCGCCGGGGTGATGCTGTACACCACGTGGCCCTCGCCGTCGTCGCCCTCCTTGGCCACCAGGGCATCGCGCTCCAGCCGGTCCAGGGTGGTGTACACCTGCCCGATATTCAGGGGCCAGGTGGCTCCGGTGCGGTTCTCGAACTCGACCCGCAGCTGGTAGCCGTAGCGTGGCTGGTCCTGCAGCAGGGCGAGGAGGCTGTGGCGAATCGACATCTTGCTCCCCCGGGCTTAGTCATTGCCGGTATGCACAGGCCCCCAAGACCCGTGCATACCGCGTATAGCCAGCCTAAACCGCAGATGCCGTTATACGCAATACCGGGTATGCACCGGCCCTCCTACATGACCAGGAGGACCTTGCCCACGTGGTCGCCGCTGTCAAAATACCGGTGGGCCGCGCCCACCTGGTCCAGCGGGAAGGTCCTGGCTACCAGCGGCCGGATCCTGCCATCGGCCACGAGCGGCCAGACGGCATCCCTGACCGCGGTCATGATGGCACCCTTTTCCGCCACAGACCTGGGCCGCAGGGCAGTGGCCACCACCGCGGCACGCTTCTTCAGCAGCAGGCCCAGGTCCAACTCACCCTTGGTGCCGCCCTGCAGCCCAATGACCACCAGGCGCCCGTAGTCGGCCAGGGCCTCCACGTTCTGCTGGAGGTACTTGGCCCCCACCACGTCCAGGATGACGTCTGCGCCCTTGCCGCCGTTCTGGCGCCGGAGGCTCTCCGGGAAATCCTCCTCGGCGTAATTGATGGCGATGTCCGCGCCCAGGAATGCCTTGGCAGTGCTGACTTTCTCGTCGGTACCGGCCGTGGTGGCCACTTTGGCACCGAAGGCCTTGGCGAGCCTGGATGGCCATGGTGCCGATCCCGCCGGTGGCTCCGTGGATCAGGACGGTTTCGCCCGGCTGCAACTGCGCCGTCATGATCAGGTTGGAGTACACCGTTGCAGCCACCTCCGGCAACGATGCGGCCGTGACCAGGTCAACGCCTTCGGGTACGCGCAGCACCTGCTCGGCCGGGACCACCACCTGCTGGGCGTAGCCGCCCCCTGCCAGCAGGGCCACTACTTTGTCCCCCAGCGAGAAGGGCCTGCTGACGCCCGGGCCAAAGCCCGCGATCCGGCCTGACACTTCCAGCCCGGGGACTTCGGAGGCGCCGGGAGGCGGCGGGTAGGACCCCCGGCGCTGCTGCACATCGGCCCGGTTCAGGCCGGCGGCCACCACATCGATCAGCACCTCGCCCTGGCCGGGCACCGGGGCGTCCACGTCCCGCACTTCCAGCACTTCCGGGCCGCCCGGTTCCGATATATAGACGGCTTTCATGGACCTCTCCCGTTCCTGACTCAAATCCTGGCTGCATCCAGTGTGCACCGGGCGCTTCCCCGGGCCTGTTTTGTTGCAGGCAAGTGCCTATGAAACACTACTAGCTGAGGAAGGTTGTCCGAGCGGCCGAAGGAGCCTGGTCTTGAAAACCAGTGTGCGGTAACCCCGTACCAAGAGTTCGAATCTCTTACCTTCCGCAAGGGAACCCCTGGCAGCCGACACCGGCCGCCAGGGGTTTTTTGCTTTAGCAGGCGGACCCCGCCGGAGCGGTGGAGGGCACGGCAACGCTCGTGCTCCTCGCCGTCCCCCAGATGCGCCATCACTTGTGGTCCCCGTTCCGCCGGTTTAGGGACCTCAAGTGATGGCGCATCGCCAGTTAAGCCCTTCGAAGGATGGCGGCGGCGATCTCGTCGGCGTCGCGGAGGGTGCGCTGGCCGCTGCGGTAGGCGGGGCCGCCGGGCTGGATGGCCTCGGCGGCGATGGCGGTGCCCCACTGGGTTGAGGACAGCTGCAGTCCCAGCACAAAAAGGCCCTCGGTCACGGACCCGTTGGCGGCGACCGGGCGGTACGGGTGGGGCTCAACGTCAAGGCCGGTGGACTCGATCGGTGCACCTTCGGCGGTCATCATGAGCTTGGGCCGCACCAGCCCGTCGGAGAGCAGCCTGCTCCAGGACCGGTGAGTCGTTGGCCGATACCCGGTTACCCGGGGCCAGGGCCTCCACCATGGTCCGGGCTGTGGCCGGCGGCCCCGCAACCCACGGCGAGGAAGCCGTGAACACCGCCGACTTCCGGTCCACTCCGAATTTGGGGTCCGGCCCAACAAAGCTGACCACCCCGGCCCTTGCCAACGCAGCGAGTTGCTCGGATCGCAGTGCCGGCGGCCCGCTGGCCAACCCCTCCACAAACGACTCAAACCAGCCGCGCAGGCCGGCAACCCATGATTCATCGGTGATGCCGCCGTCGGCCACTGCTGTCTTGAGGACGGCGCGTCCGTGATGCAGCGCGCCGATGGCCATCTTGACCGGATCGTCCTCGCCCAGCGCCGACCGGCGGGCATCGTCAAGCAGGAACTCCACCACTGCGGCGTCATGGCCCCTGCGGGACTCGAACGAACGGCCGGCCAGCGGAGCCTGCCAGTCCCAGCAGGTCGAGGCGGTGCCTGGGGCCGACGTGGACGGCAAGGACGCTATCTACCCCGTCCTCCCACTTCACGGCGCTGTGCGCGTGGGGCTGCAGCGCTTCCTCCAGCGCGGCGAGGAACGCCGCCGCATCGGGGACGGCACCGGGCTGCGAGCGCACCAGCGTCGCGTAGTAGGCCCACAGGGCATCCCGGTGCAGCAGCGGCCACAGGTCGTGATCGAACGACGGGCGGATGCCGGCCTTCGCCAGCCGTTGGATGGCTCCCTCGGTCAGGTAGCGCAGCGTGACGGAGGAGGCATAGTAGCCGTCCAGCGCCGCTTTTGCCCGGTAGGGGTCCCGCGCCGGGACGCCGCGATGATCAGGGGTTCCTGGCCGGACGGTTCGTACTCCAGGCGGCTGCCGGTGGATACGAACTTGCCGCCGCGCCCCTCGGTGAGCTGGCCCATGGTGTCAAAGAAGTTCAGCCCCATGCCGCGGACCAGGACCGGTTCACCGGCAGGGATCCCGGACCAGTCCACATCAGCGGGGACGGCGGGCGGAAAGTACTGCAGGCCCAGCTGCCCGGCGGCGGCCTGGAGCTCCCGCTGTTCCGGATTCAGCCGGGAAGGAATGTGTCCCAAGGCCAGCACCACGGAACCGGCGCGGATACCCGCTCCGCTGGCCAGGCCGACGTCGAACGTTCCGTCCCCCACGGGACGCACCGACAGGGCTGACGTTTGGTGGAATTCGATCGTGATGCCGCCGGGGGCCTTATCCAGCAGCTCCTCCAGCGTGCAGCGAAGGTAGCGGCCGTAGAGGGCACGGCTGGGGAAATCATCCGCTCCCAGCACCGCCAGGCTCCGCCAGCTCCCCGGCGGTGAGTGCCGGCAGCGGGTCCCGCCGCTGCCTCGCCCGCCACTGGTCGAAGGTGGTGCCGGCAACCGGCGCGGGAAGGGACGGGTCCTCCGGGATCAGCGTGGGGTAAAAGGACTGCGTGTTCATGAGGAACAGCCGGGACTGCCCGGGCTGCCAGACATGCCCGGGACCTGCGGGGTAGGGGTCCACGACGTCGATGTGCAGCCGCGCGGAACCGGCGGCCGTGTGGGCGAGCAGCCGCTCCAGTACGCTGGTGCCGCGGGGGCCGCCGCCGATGATGACGGCCCGGTTGCTCTGCGATAATTCCACGCCATACAGCGTACGGGCTGGAAGCGGAGTGTGCGCCGGCCGCTTGACTTGCCAGCGTAGGAGGATGTTGTTTGGATGGGGCGCATGACCACCACAGCAGCTGATCAAGCGTCCGTTCCCGGTCCCGGCCGGGACATCTCCGGCACCCCCTCCCGCGAAACCGCACCGGAACCCGTCGACGAAAATGTGTGGCTGGAGGACATCTACGGCGAGGAACAACTCGCGTGGGTCAAGGAGCAAAACTCCCGTACCGAGGACCTCCTGGAGGACGGCGGCTACACGGAACTGGAAGCCGGAATCCTGGAGGTACTGGACTCGACGGACCGGATCGCCATGGTGGGCAAGCGCGGTGACTGGTACTACAACTTCTGGAAGGACCAGCAGAACCCCAAGGGCCTTTGGCGGCGCACCACCTGGGAGAGCTACTGCACCGATTCCCCCGAATGGGACGTCCTGCTGGACGTAGATGCCCTCGCGGAGGCCGAGGGCGAAGAGTGGGTGTTCCACGGCGCCACGTTCCTGCGCCCAGCCGGGAGTGAGCCCTACCGGCTGGCGCTGCTTGCCCTCTCCCCCGACGGCGGCGACGCGAACCGGTACCGCGAGTTCGACGTCGAGGCACGCGGCTTCGTGGATCCGGCGGAGGGAGGTTTCGACCTGCCGACGGCCAAAGGCAACGTGTCGTGGCTGGACGCGGACACCCTGCTGGTTGCCTCCACCGCGGATGGCCTGCCCAAGACGGCGTCCTCGTACGCCCGGACCGCGGTGACCCTCAAGCGCGGCGATTCCCTGGCCGGCGCTCCGCGCCTTTTCGAGGTGCCGGAGGACCATATGATGGCCATCGCGGCGCACGATTCCACCCCGGCTTTGAGCGCACCTTCGCGGTGGACTACATCGACTTCTTCAACCGCACCAACCTGGTGCTGCGGGGCCGCGAGTGGGTGCCGATCGACGTGCCCACGGACGTCAACGTGAGCGCCCACCGCGAATGGCTGCTCTTCCGTCCCCAGCAGGACTGGACCGTGGATGGCACCACCTACCCTTCCGGCGCCCTGCTTGCCGCCAACTTCGAGGACTACCTCGCCGGCAGCCGCACCCTCACGGTCCTGTTCACCCCCGATGCGCACACCTCCCTGCAGTCCTGGAGCCTGGACCCGGACCTTCCTCCTGCTCAACCTGCTCAAGGACGTCTCCGCCGAAATCCGCGTGCTGGACCCGTCCCGGGCTTCCGGGGGTGCGGACGGCGGCTGGGCGGCCACCCTCCTGGACGCCTGCCCGCCGCTGCATGACGTGAACGCCTACGCCGTGGACGATGAGGACGAGGCACCGGCTGACGGCGGCGCGGGAGATGACTTCTGGCTCATCGCCACCGGATTCACCACTCCTACCACCCTGAAGCGCGGCACCTTGGAAGCCGGCGGCTCCGGAACGTCCGGCGTGGTGAGCCGGCATTCGACCATCAAGACCTCGCCGTCGTTCTTCGCCGAGGGCGACTATGAGGTGGAGCAGCACTTTGCCGTGTCCGACGACGGCACCCGGGTCCCGTACTTCCAGGTGGCTCCGCGCGGGCTGGCTTTGGACGGGCAGAACCCCACCCAACTGTCCGGCTACGGCGGGTTTGAGGTTTCCCGGACGCCCGCCTACAGCGGCGCTGTCGGCAGGGCGTGGCTGGAGCGGCGGACAACGCTCTCGGACGGCAGCGACGGGAAGGCGCCCCACTCGCGCGGCGGGGTGTACGTGGTGGCGAACATCCGCGGCGGCGGCGAATACGGACCGGCCTGGCACCGGGCCGCGCTGAAGGAAAACCGGCACCGCGCCTACGAGGACTTCGCCGCGGTGGCCCGCGATCTCATCTCGCGCGGCGTCACCTCGCCGCGAAGGCTGGGGTGCGTGGGCGGCTCCAACGGCGGCCTCCTGGTGGGAAATATGCTCACCCGGTATCCGGAACTGTTCCGCGCCGTCTCCTGCGGGGTGCCCCTTCTGGACATGCGCCGCTACACCAAACTCTCCGCCGGGCACTCGTGGATTGCCGAGTACGGGGACCCGGACGTTCCCGAAGAGTGGGAGTACATCAGGACCTTCTCTCCGTACCACCTGCTCAAGGACGCCGTGGAGTATCCTGAGACGTTCATCTGGACGGCGACGTCGGATGACCGGGTGGGCCCCGTGCAGGCGCGGAAGATGGCGGCCCGGATGCTGGCCATGGGCATCCCGAACGTGTGGTTCCACGAAGCCCTGGAAGGTGGCCACGCCGGCGCCTCCGACAACCGTCAGGCCGCTGCGCTGCAGGCACGCAGCCAGCACTTCCTGTGGAAAGCCCTGGCAGGCTGAGCGCTTTGGGTTTTGAGCTGACAGTCCGTCGGGCCGGTCGCGCCGACGTGGAGCGGCTGGCCCGGGTGCATGTCCGCTGCTGGCAGGAGACCTACCGGGGGATGTTGTCCGGTGGCTTCCTCGCTGCCGTGGATCCGGCGGACCGGCGGCGGCTGTGGCGGCACCTGCTGGACCGCCCGGACCCCGCCGAGGCATGGGTGGCGTGCGACGGCGGGACGGTGGTGGGGTTTGCGGGTTCCCGCCGGCTGCCTGCGCCCGGTTCCCCCGAAGGGCACCCGCCGCCGGCCTCCGGGGACCTGGAGTTGTGGGGGTTGTACCTGCTGGCCTCGCACCAGGGCCTTGGCCTGGGCGGCCGGCTGCTCAACGCAGCCATCGGCACCCATGCGGCGAGCCTCTGGGTGGCGGCCGGCAACAGCCGGGCCATCGGTTTCTACCGCCGCTACGGCTTCGAACCCGACGGCGCCGAGGACGTCCTGAGTCAATGGGAGGACTTGCCGGAAATCCGGATGGTCCGCCCGGCGCAGCGCTGACCGCGAGGCACCGGGACCCCGCCTGCCGGACTGAAGGCGTTGGCGGGCACCGTTTTGCACTGCATGGCCGGATCTGCGTATCCTTGGTGGGCTAGTAATAGCAACTGGAGACGTGCCAGAGCGGCCGAATGGACTTCACTGCTAATGAAGGGTCGGGGTTAAACTCGACCGGGGGTTCAAATCCCCCCGTCTCCGCGTTTGGCCCCGGTCTTTGGACCGGGGCCTTTTGCGTTCCCGGGAACCCTCTGGAACGCGCTGTCCGCCCAACGGACGCCCCGGGCGCAGGGCGACCCGCGGTGGCAGGATAAGCGCATGGCGTCACGCAGCAACCCAGACAACCCGGTCGGCGCCCGTACGGCATGGAATCCGCGCCTGGCACTCCTGGTGGCGGCAACATTCTTCATGGAATTCCTGGACGGCACGGTACTCACAACGGCCATTCCGAGCATTTCCGCGGACTTCGCTATTCCCGCCGCCGACGTTAACATCACCATGACCGCCTACCTCCTGACGGTGGCCATCGGCATTCCCATCAGCGGCTGGCTGGCGGAACGGTTTGGTGCCAGGCGGATCTTCTGCACGGCCATCGCGGTATTCACCCTCGCGTCCCTGGCCTGCGCCCTCAGCCAGGACCTGACCACGTTGACCCTGAGCCGCATCGCCCAAGGTGCCGGGGGCGCCATGATGGTTCCGGTGGGAACCCTGGTGGTCCTGCGCGGCACCCCAAAGTCCGAGCTGCTGCGTGCCACCGCGTTCCTGGTGTGGCCCGGGCTTCTGGCACCGGTACTCGCCCCGCTTGTGGGCGGGGCACTCACAACGTATCTGTCGTGGCACTGGATCTTCCTGGTCAACCTTCCGCTCGGCATTGCCGCATTTGTGGCCTCCCTGCGGCTGGTTCCGGTGGCACCTGGAGACCCCGGCCGCCGGCTGGACTGGCCCGGGATGGCCATGACCACGGTTGGGGTGGGTTCGCTGGTGGCCGGCCTGGAGCCGCCAGCAGCCACCCTGAACTGCCTTGGGCCGGAATCAGCGCTGCTGCCGGGGTTGCAGCACTGGCCGGCGCCGTCCTTTGGATGCGCCGGACTCCCCATCCGCTGTTCAACCTGCAGGTCTTCCGGACCAGGACCTTCCGGGCCATGGCCACCGGCGGATTCGTATACCGGGTTACCATCAGTTCGGTCCCGTTCCTGCTGCCGCTGATGTTCCAGGCGGGGTTCGGCTGGTCACCGCTGCACGCCGGCGCCCTGGTGGCAGCAGTGTTCATCGGAAACATCGGGATCAAGCCGGCCACCACCCCGCTGATCAGGAGGTTTGGCTTCAAGGTCATGCTGGTGTTCGCCTCGCTGGCATCAGCTGTCACCTTCGCCCTTTGTGCGTTCCTCACGCCTGAAACCCCTGAGGCATTGATGGTGGTGCTGCTGGTGTGCAGCGGCGCCTTCCGGTCCATCGGCTTTTCGGCCTACGCATCGGTACAGTACGCAGATATTCCGCCGGCACAGCTGACCTCAGCCAACACTGTTTCCGCCACGCTGGTGCAGGCTCGGGACAGGTTCAGGCATTGCAATCGCTGCCCTGCTGATCCGGATCTTCGACAGCCTGGCTGCCGCTCCCCAGGATACGGCCGCGCCTTTCCGGGGTGCATTCCTGGCGATGGCCGTCCTGATGCTGGCGAGCACCGTGGACAGCATCCTGCTCCCCCGGCACGCCGGAGCGTCTGTGAGCCAGCGCGGACACGGCAAGGCCCAGCCCGCCAAGCCCGCCTCTGCCCATGCCCCTGCCAACGAGGCCGCCTCTGCCGCGGCCAGCCGGCCCACGGTCAGCCGGCCTGCGGTCAGCCGGCCTGAGCCAGGACCAGCGGAAGCACCGCACCCGCCCCGGCCTGCCGAAGGGCGCGCCCCGCGACGGTGAGGGTCCACCGGCTGTCCGTGAGGTCATCGACCAGCATCACCGCCTGGCCCTGGACAGACTGCAGTGCGGCTTCAAGCTCAGGGCCCACCACCAGCCGGTCCCATACCCCCGCCAGCCGGTAGGCGCTGTTGCCGCCGCGGCCACCGGTGGGACCGCCGTGGGCCAGCTGCAGGCTCGCCGAGGTAGGGGATGCGCCCGATATCGGAGACTCCCCGGGCAAGGGAGCCCACCAGCTGCGGCTTGCTGCGGGACGGCATACCCACAATGGCCGCGGGTCTGCCTGCACCGCTCCATCCCGGGTTCCGGCCATCACCGGTACCCCATTCACGCAGAACCTGCACGCACGCCTGAAGCATTCCCGGATCCACCGGACGGTCCTCCGCTCCGGCGGCAAACAGTTCCCGCAGGGCACCGCCCCACCCCAGGTCCGTCAGCCGGGCCAGGACCCGTCCTTCCGAGAGGCCATCGCCCGGTTTGAGTTTCCCTTTCACCGGAACCCCCAGACGGTCCATCCCGCTGGGCCACTGAAGCCGCGGTTCCAGGACGCCGCCTGCCCGGCTCAGGGTCTGGTTGGCCGCCGCCGTGGCGTCGGCCGCCACGTCCGCCGGGAACCACCGGCCGGCACAGTTGTCGCACCGGCCGCAGGGACGGGCCGTCTCGTCGTCCAATACCGAGGTGATGTACTCCATCCGGCAGCCCGCAGTGTCCTGGTAGATCACCATCGAGTCCTGCTCGTCCACGCGGGCCTCGGCGATGCGGCTGTACCGCTCAGCGTCATAAACCCAGGGCTGGCCCGTGGAGCGCCAGCCTCCGCCGACCCGCTCCACAGCCCCGTCCACGGACAGGACCTTCAGCAGCAGCTCAAGCGGTGTCCGGCGGAGATCCACCCGGGCTTCCAGCGCCACCGTTGACAGCGCAGTTCCTGCCTCGGCCAGGGCCGTCAACACGGCAGCGGCCTTCTCCTCGGACGGCATGGACGCGGTGGCGAAGTACTGCCAGATCTCACGGTCCTCGGAGCCGGGAAGCAGCAGGACGTCGGCGTTCGCAGCGCCACGGCCGGCGCGGCCCACCTGCTGGTAGTAGGCCACGGGCGAGGACGGTGCGCCAAGGTGGACCACGAAACCAAGATCTGGCTTATCGAACCCCATTCCCAGGGCGGATGTGGCCACCAGCGCCTTGACCTGGTTGTCCTTCAACAGTTGTTCGGCCCGCTCACGGTCCGCAGGATCGGTCCGTCCTGTGTAGGCGAGCACAGTGTGGCCTGCCTCCGCGAGCAGCCTGGCGGTGTCCTCCGCAGCGGAAACCGTGAGGGTGTAGATGATGCCGCTGCCGGGGAGGTCTGCCAGGTGGGTCAGCAGCCACCCCAGCCGCTCCTTGGAGTTGGGCAGCGCAAGGACGCCGAGCCGCAGCGAGTCGCGGCCCAGGGAACCCCGGATGGTCAGGACTCCGTCGCCGAGCCTGCTCCTCGATGTCATGTACCACCCGCGAGTTGGCCGTGGCCGTGGTGGCCAGGACCGGAACCGTGTCTGGAAGGCGGGTGATGAGGTCCGCGATCCTGCGGTAGTCGGGGCGGAAATCGTGGCCCCAGTCCGAAATGCAGTGGGCTTCATCGATCACCAGGAGCCCGGTTCGGCGCAGAAGCTCGGGCAGCTGGGTTTCCCGGAACGCGGGGTTGGTGAGCCGTTCCGGGGATACCAGGAGGACGTCCACCTCATCGGCGGCGAGCCTGCTCACGGACTGTGTCCCACTCCGGCTGGTTGGCGGAGTTGATGGCGACGGCGCGCACCCCGGCCCGGGCGGCGGCAGCCACCTGGTCCCGCATCAGGGCAAGCAGCGGCGAGACGATCAGAGTGGGACCGGCTCCCCGGCGGCGCAACAGCAGGGAGGCCACGAAATACACCGCGGATTTGCCCCAACCGGTGCGCTGGACCACCAAGGCGCGGCGCCCGCCGTCGACCAATGCTTCGATGGCCTCAAACTGCCCGTCATGGAAGACGGCGCCCGCGTGGCCCACCAGGCCGCGCAGGACCTCAAGCGCCTCGGCATGCGTGGCGGCGCCGGGCGCGTCCGGACCTGCCGAACCTGCATCTGCTGGAGCTGGAACTGTGGAAGCGTACTGGTTATTGGCCATTGATTCAGTATCCCAGCACCCTCCGACACCCCGCACAGCGTCGTGCCGCCATGTGGAAACCGTCCCAGGACCGCTGCAAAGCCGGGGCTGTTACGAAAGTGCTCCCGCAAACCACCTTGGCCACATGCGCCGCACACGTAAGATAAAGCCCGTGACTAGCGAACAGACAACGACATTTGATCTCTCGGCATCCTTCAAGGCCTACGACGTCCGTGGGATTGTGGGCGAGTCGATCACCGCCGAAATCGTCGAAGCCGTGGGAGCCGCGTTCGTGGATGTCCTGCAGGCTCGAAGGCCAGACCATCGTGGTGGGTGGCGACATGCGTCCCTCCTCCCCCGAGTTCACCAAGGCCTTCGCCAAGGGTGCGGCAACCCGCGGAGCCAACGTCGAGCCTGCTGGACCTGATCTCCACCGATGAGTTGTACTTCGCCTGCGGTTTCCTCAACCGCGCCGGCGCCACCTTCACCGCCAGCCACAACCCGGCCGCATACAACGGCATCAAGATGGCCAAGGCAGGCGCCGTCCCCATCTCCTCCGAATCCGGCCTCAAGGAGATCCAGGCCCTCTCGGAGCAGTACCTGAATGCCGGTTCCATTCCCGCTTCCGGCACCCGCGGGCTTATCAGCGTCCGCGACGTGCTCAAGGACTACTCCGAGTACCTCCGCAAGCTCGTTGACCTCTCGGCCTCCCGCCCGCTGAAGGTGGTGGTTGACGCCGGCAACGGCATGGCCGGCCTGACCACCCCGGCCGTCCTGGGTGACACGCTGCTGCCCAGGCTGCCGTTCGACATCGTTCCCCTGTACTTCGAGCCTGGATGGTTCCTTCCCCAACCACCCGGCCAACCCGCTCGAGCCGGAAAACCTCCGCGACCTCCAAGCCACAGTCATCGAACACGGCGCCGACATCGGGTTGGCCTTCGACGGCGACGCCGACCGTTGCTTCGTCGTTGACGAGAAGGGCGAACCCGTGTCGCCGTCGGCCATTACCGGCATGGTGGCCCGCCGCGAGATCGCCCGCGCCAAGGCCCAGGGCGAGGAGACGCCCAGCATCATCCACAATCTGCTCACCTCCCGCGCCGTGGCCGAACTTGTAGAGCACGACGGCGGACGCGCCGTCCGCACGCGGGTGGGCCACTCCTTCATCAAGGCAGTCATGGCCAAGGAAGGCGCCGTATTCGGCGGCGAGCACTCCGCCCACTTCTACTTCCGCGACTTCTGGAACGCCGACACCGGCATGCTCGCTGCCATGCATGTCCTGGCAGCCCTGGGCGAGCAGGACGGCCCACTCTCTGAACTGGCACGCGAATACGAGCCCTACGTCAGCTCCGGCGAGATCAACTCCGAGGTGGAGGACAAGCCGGCAGCGGTGGAGCGGGTGCGCCAGGCGTTCGCGGATGAGGACCTCACCATCGACAACCTGGACGGCAGCACGTTCACGGCCAACGATGGCAGCTACTGGTTCAATCTGCGCCCATCCAACACTGAACCGTTCCTGCGGCTCAACGCCGAGGCAACGGACCGCGCCACCATGGAACGCATCCGCGACCGCGTCCTGTCCCTGGTCCGGGCCTAGCACCGGATGACTGACCATACCGGACAGGCAGCGGACGGACGCAGCGGGCAGGAGAGCTGGCGTGATTCCGTCTCTGAGGCCACGGCAACTGACCTGGAAAACCTCCTGGGCACAGGCGTCAGCGCCGCCCAGGAGCAGCTTCAGCGCAACGGCGGCTTCCTGCCCTTTGCCCTGACCGTCCAGAACGACGGCGAGGTGCGGCTGGTTGCCGTCTCCCCGGATGACGTCGGCGGAGGCAGCGATGCGGACTTCGACGCCGATGCCATGATCCGGGACCTGCAGGCCCTCCTCCGCCAGAACCGCGACGACTTCCGCGCCGCCGCCGTGGTCTGCGACATCCTGCTGGTGGAGGAGGATTCGGACGCCATCCATGTGGCTGCCGAACACCGGGACGGCTCCCTTTTCGCGGCCGTGCTGCCCTATGCCGCCAACGCCACCACCCAGACCTGGGAATTCGGCGAGCCTGGACGCGGATGCCAGCGAGCCCACCATCTGGGTGGACTAGACCGGACCAGCAGCCATGAAGATTAACGCCTTCGCTGACGTCAGCCTGCGCGCACTCATGGTGCTCGCAGCGGTTCCGGACGGCACGCTCCTCACCACCCAAAGCATCGCGGACTCGGTGGGGACTCCCTACAACCACGTCAGCAAGGCCATGGCGAGGCTGCGGAGTATGGGGCTGATTGAGGTTGTCCGCGGCCGCTCCGGCGGTTCGCGGCTCAGCCACGCGGGGCGGATCGCCACCGTGGGCCAGATCCTTCGGCAGCTTGATACCCGCACCGATCCGGCCGACTGCGTGGCACCGGGAGGCAGCTGCCCCCTGATCAACGAGTGCAAACTCAGGGGCGCCCTGGCCCGCGCCCGCGAGGCCTTTTACGCTGAACTGGATTCCGTGGTCATCGCGGACCTCCCGCAGGCCCGGCAAATGGCGCCGGTCTTCCAGATGATCGGCCTCCGCCCGGGGCTTTAGCCGGCCGCGTATCCAGGCGCGTGCTACCGGTTTGATTTCAAACTTCTACAAGGTGTAGAACTTAGGCAGAAATACTTGTATTTGAAATATGAGTTTTCATCCGGCCGGACGAAGGCCCCGGCCATAACCTCAGGAGTTCAGATGCTCTCGGACAAGTCCCGCCCCGTCATTGAGGCCACCCTGCCGCTGGTCGGCTCCAGGATCGGATCCATCACCCCCAACTTTTACGGCCGCCTCTTCGCCGCACACCCCGAACTGATGGATGGCCTGTTCAGCCGCTCCAACCAGCGCTCAGGCAACCAGCAGCAGGCCCTCGCCGGGAGCATCGCCGCTTTCGCCACCCACCTGGTGAACAACCCGGGCACCCTGCCGGAAACCGTCCTTTCGCGCATCGCCCACCGCCACGCGTCCCTGGGCATCACCGAGCCGCAGTACCAGGTGGTCTACGAGCACCTGTTCGCAGCCATCGCCGAGGACCTGGCCGAGGTCATCACCCCCGAGATCGCCGAGGCCTGGACCGAGGTGTACTGGCTGATGGCGGATGCCCTGATCAAGCTGGAGAAGGGCCTCTACGCAGCCCAGGCGAATGACAAGATGTGGACGCCCTGGCGGGTGGCTGCCAAGGCGCCGGCGGGAACCGGTTCCATGACCTTCACCCTTGAGCCCGCCGACGACACCCCCGTCACCCCGGCCCTCGCCGGCCAGTACATCAGCGTCAAGGTGGCCGTCGCAGATGGGCTCCGCCAGGTCCGGCAGTACTCCCTCTCCGGCGATGCCGGCACCAGCCGCACCTTCACCACCAAGCTCGACGACGGCGGCGAAGTCTCCCCCGTCCTGCACAATACTGTCCAGGTGGGCGACGTCGTCGATATTTCCAACCCCTATGGCGAAATCACGCTGAAGGAGAGCGACGGCCCGGTGGTCCTGGCCTCGGCAGGCATCGGCTGCACCCCCACCGCCTCCATCCTGCGTTCCCTCGCCGAATCCGGCTCCGACCGCCAGGTCCTGGTGCTGCACGCGGAAAGCACCCTGGACAGCTGGGCCCTGCGCAGCCAGATGACGGACGACGTCGAACGCCTTGACGGGGCCGAACTGCAGGCTCTGGCTGGAGAAGCCGGTGGATGGCGCCAAGGAAGGCTTCATGTCCCTGCGTGAAGTGGATCTTCCGGCCGACGCCTCGCTGTACCTCTGCGGGCCGCTGCCGTTCATGAAGAACATCCGCAACGAGGCCATCAATGCCGGCATCCCGGCCACCAAGATCCACTACGAGGTCTTCGGCCCGGACATCTGGCTCGCCAGCTGAAATCCATTGCTCCCCACCGGCCCTTTTGACGGCTCAAAAGGGCCGTCATGGAGCAATCGATGGGGTGGGCAACCTCCAAGCCGTTCCAACACGACGACGGCCCCGCACCTTTTCGAAAAGGTGCGGGGCCGTCGTCGTATGGAAGGTGGGGCGGCTGCTAGTGCTTGGCCATCCGGCCCTTCAGGGAATCGAGCCGGAGCGCAGGGCGTCCGGCAGCGAGTCGCCGAACTTGGCGTACCATTCCTCGATGGAGGCGAGCTCCGCATCCCACTCTTCTCGGTCGACGCGGACGGCGTCTTCAACGTGGGCGTGTGTCAGGTCCAGGCCGGTGACGTCCAGCGCGTGCCCGGCCGGGACGTATCCGATGGGGGTCTCGACCGCGTCGGCCTTGCCCTCAATGCGCTCAATGGCCCACTTGAGGACACGGGCGTTGTCGCCGAAGCCGGGCCATGCGAAGCCACCGTCAGCCGTGCGGCGGAACCAGTTCACCAGGAAGATGTGGGGCAGGCGTTCCGGGTTGGCCTTGCCGGAGACGCTGATCCAGTGCTTCAGGTAGTCGCCTGCGTCGTAGCCGATGAACGGCAGCATGGCCATGGGGTCGCGGCGGAGCACGCCCACCTGGCCGGCGGCCGCGGCAGTGGTCTCTGAGGACAGCGTTGAGCCCATGAAAATACCGTTGGTCCAGCTGCGGGCCTGGGTGACCAGCGGAACGGTGGTCTTGCGGCGTCCGCCGAAGAGGATGGCGGAAAGTTCCACGCCTTCCGGACTGTAGTACTCCTCGGCAAGCATGTCGATCTGCGCGATCGGCGTGCAGAAGCGGGAGTTGGGGTGCGCGGCCGGCTTGTCCGAGTCCGGGGTCCAGGAGTTGCCCTGCCAGTCGGTCAGGTGCGCCGGAACCTCGTCCGTCATTCCTTCCCACCACACGCCGCCGTCGTCGGTCAGGGCGACGTTGGTGAAAATGCTGTGGCCCTTGGCGATGGCGCGCATGGCGTTGGGGTTGGTGCCCCAGCCGGTGCCGGGGGCAACGCCGAAGAGGCCCGCTTCCGGGTTGGTGGCGCGGAGTTCGCCTTCCTTGCCGATCCGCATCCAGGTGATGTCATCGCCCAGGGTCTCCACTTCCCAGCCTTCGATAGTGGGATCGAGCAGCGCGAGGTTTGTCTTGCCGCAGGCGGAGGGGAAGGCGGCGGAAACGTAGTAGTTCTTCTTTTCCGGGGAGGTCAGCTTGAGGATGAGCATGTGCTCGGCCAGCCAGCCCTCGTCGCGTGCCATGACCGAGGCGATGCGCAGCGCGTAGCACTTCTTGCCCAGCAGGGCGTTTCCGCCGTAGCCGGAGCCGAAGGACCAGATGGAGCGCTCTTCGGGGAAGTGGACGATCCACTTGTCCGGGTTGCAGGGCCATGCGACGTCGTCCTGGCCGTGTTCGAGGGGCGCGCCGAGGGAGTGCAGTGCGGGGACGAAGAAGGCGTTGGTCTCGGTGATCTTGTCCAACACCGCGGTACCGATGTTCGCCATGATTCGCATGGAGGCAACAACGTAGGCGCTGTCAGTGATTTCGACGCCGAATTTGGGGTCCTCGGCGTCGAGGTGGCCCATGACGAACGGGATGACGTACATGGTGCGGCCGCGCATCGAACCGGCGAACAGGCTGCGCAGCTTGTCCTTCATCTCGCGCGGGTCCATCCAATTATTGGTGAAGCCGGCGTCGCGCTTGTTTTCCGAGCAGATGAAGGTCTGTTCCTCGACACGGGCAACGTCAGCGGGATCCGAGAACGCGGCGAAGGAGTTCGGGAACAGGTCCTGGTTGAGGCGGGTCAGGGTTCCGGCAGCAACCAGGCTCGTCGGTGAGACGGGTGTTTTCCTCTTCGGACCCGTCAACCCAGTAGATGCGGTCCGGCTGCGTGAGCTCAGCAACCTCTTCGACCCATGCCAGCAGAGCGGCATGTGTGGTGGGTGCTTTCTCAAGCAGCGGCTTCTGCGCCAGATCGCCCATTGCAGTTCCCTTCCTCGGGTTCATCGGTGTGAGCTAAATGCTATGGTCCGGACCAGTGGGATTTTTGGGGAGCTTGACTGACATCTGGGGTCACCGAAAGTGAATTCCGCGGAAAATCAGGGAATTGTTGCCCGAAAAAGGCCGTTTAAGTGACAAAGGTCACCTAGACCGGTCTAGTCGCGTAGATTACAGCCGCTTCGATTTGGCATCGGGCCGCCCCCTCACGTAAAGTAATTCGAGGTTCAGGGAGAGCGGTTCTTCTCCCGGGACACGGAATGCGCCCATAGCTCAGCTGGATAGAGCGTCTGTCTACGGAACAGAAGGTCAGGGGTTCGAATCCCTTTGGGCGCACCAACAAGGTCCGCACCGGTTCGCCGGTGCGGACCTTTTTCTGCTGTCAGCCCCGCTGTCCCCGGCTAGGCTTTGCACATGATGCCCGAGGCCGCTGAGCGCGAATTTGATGTTGTTGTTATCGGCGCAGGCGCCGTAGGGGAAAACGTGGCCGACCGCGTCACCCAGGGCGGCCTCACGGCCGTGCTCGTGGAGGCGGAACTGGTGGGCGGGGAGTGTTCGTATTGGGCATGCATGCCATCCAAGGCACTCCTCCGGCCCGGCACGGCGCTGCATGGTGCGCAGACCACCCCGGGCGCCAAGGAGGCAGTGACGCGCACCCTTGATGCCGCCGCCGTCCTGGAGCGCCGGAACTACTTCACTTCCAACTGGCAGGACGACAGCCAGGTTTCGTGGGTGAAGGACACCGGCATCGACCTGGTGCGCGGCCACGCCTGGCTGACCGGACCCAAGGCCGTGGAGGTGGCAGGCCTGGACGGGACGCAGCACCTGCTGCGGGCGCGGCACGCCGTGGTACTTGCCACGGGGTCAACCCCTAACACCCCGCCCATCGAGGGGCTGCAGGACGTGCAGGTCTGGGGAACCCGGGAAGCGACGTCGGCCGGCGAAGTTCCGGAGCGCCTGACGGTATTGGGCGGCGGAGTGGCGGGAGTCGAGCTGGCCCAGGCCTTCGCACGGCTTGGTTCAAGCGTCACCCTGGTGGCCCGCAGCGGGCTGCTGGGCAATTTCCCGGAGGAGGCCGCGGCACTGGTTGCTGCGGGACTGAGGGCCGACGGCGTCGAACTCCGACTGAACACCACCACGGACCGGATCAGCGAGAATAACGACGGGACCCTCACCGTTGGCCTCGGCGACGGCACCGCCGTCACCTCCGAGAAAGTCCTGGTCTCCACGGGCCGCCACCCTGCGCTGGAAGGCCTGGGCCTGGAGAGTGTCGGCTTCGAGCCCGACGGGTCCGGCCACCTGTCCCTGTCAACGGACGCCTCGGGCCTGGTCCGGGAAGCGCCGGGCGACGAACCCTGGCTCTACGCGGTGGGGGACGCCGCAGGAAAGAACCTCTTCACCCACCAGGGCAAGTACGAGGCCCGCGCCACCGGCGACGCGATTACCGCCCGGGCCAAAGGCGAACTGACGGGGACCCCGGACGCCTGGACCCGCTATGCGCAGACGGCCAACCAGCATGCCGTGCCCAGCGTCGTCTTCACGGATCCGGAGTGGCCAGCGTTGGGCGCACCCTTAAGGCGGCCCGGAGGGACGGGTACAACGCATCGTCCGTGGAACTGCTCATCCAGGTGGCCGGGTCCTCCCTTCACTCGGAGAACTACGAAGGGTGGGCGCAGGCGGTGGTTGATGAGGACCGCAAGGTCCTCATCGGCGCGACATTTGCCGGTCCGGACGTGGCGGAACTGCTGCACGCGGCCACCATTGCCGTCGTGGGCGAGGTGCCGCTGGACCGGCTCTGGCATGCCGTCCCCTCCTACCCCACACTCAGCGAGGTGTGGCTCCGCCTGCTGGAGAAGTATGGCCTGTGAGTTATTTGAACTGACCAGTCAGTTCGGTTAGCCTTGTTGCAGACTTCTTCTGCGAAAGGCAATCCTTGCTCTCAGCACACCAGCTCCAGGCCAAAGGACGCCGGGATCCGCTGCTTCCCCTGACCTCACTGACAATGGCGCGCGGCGAACTGCTGCTCGTCACCGGCGACCGGCAGGACCAGCGCACGGCCTTGTCCCTCCTGCTCAGCGGCCGGATGAAGGCAACGGACGGCCAGCTCAGCTGGGACGGCGGTTCCCGGACCAAACAGCTCCGCCTTGCAGCGGCCCTGGTGGACTCCCCCGGCGTCAACGAACCCGAGGAACACCTCAGCGTCCGCGACCTTGTGACCGAGGACCTTGCCCTGGTACCCCGCCGCTACCGGGGTGCGTTGCTCAGCGGCCCATGGCTGAAGGTCAACCGCTTCGAGGACATCGCCGGACTGTGGACGGAGCAGCTGGAACCCGGGCGGCGGCTTGGGCTGCTGACCGCGCTGGCCCTGGCCAACCCCCGCACGGACCTGCTGGTGGTTGACTCCCCGGACCGCCACAGCGCAGATGAACTCACCTGGCTGCCCCGCCTCCAGGAGTTGGCGTACGACGCCGGGCGGCCACTCGCCGTCGTGGCGGCAGTCAGTGCGGTCCCCGCCTCGTGGGACGGGCCGGTGGCCGCGATCGGCAACGCAGCGCCGGAACCCGCCCCGGGGACCACTGCCGGCAAGCACTCCGCCGACACTGCACCATCCCCTGAACACCAGGAAATTGACATCGAAACCGAGGTTGCCAAGTGACTGTCCTGCGGCTGGCCCGCTCCGAACTGAAGCGCATGACCGGCGGGCTGCTGCCCAAGCTGACCATCCTGGCGCTGACCATGGTCCCGCTGCTGTACGGAGCGGTTTACCTCTATGCGAACTGGGATCCCTACGGCCACCTCAACAACCTCGATGCCGCCCTGGTGGTGGAGGACTCCGGGGCACCCACTGCCGACGGCGCGCGCCTTGAGGCCGGGAAAAAGGTGGCGGACAGCCTGGTGGACGGAAATGTCTTCCACTGGGTGCCCGTGGGCAGGCTCGGCGGAAGCCGATGCGGGGGTCAGCAGCGGCCAGTACGCTTTCGCGCTGAAGATCCCCAAGGAGTTCTCAGCCAACCTGGTCTCCCCCGGCAGCTTTGACTCGGCCAGCCAGGCGATGTTGAACGTGACCACCAACGATGCCAACAACTACCTCCTGAGCACCATCGTGGACAAGCTGACAACCGCCGTGCACACCACGGTGGCCAAGGAGGTGGGCGAGGAAACGGCCAACCAGCTGCTGACAGGATTCGGCACCATCCACTCCAAGATGGTCCAGGCGGCGGACGGGGCTTCCCAGTTGGCCGACGGCGTGGCCACGCTCAGGGACGGGACGGTCACCCTCCACGAAGGAACTTCAGCCTTGAGCAGCGGCGCGGACCAGCTTTACGCGGGCCAGCTGAAGCTGCGGGACGGCGCCAACCAGCTGACCGACGGCGCGGGGCAGCTTAGCAGCGGCCTTGCGGTCCTCAAGGACAAGACGGCCAACCTGCCCACGGATGCCCAGACGCTCGCTAATGGCGCCGCCCAGGTTGCCGCCGGCAATGCGCAGTTGAACGCCAGGGTGCAGGATGTGGCCGCCCAGATGGAAGCAGTGGACCAGGGCCTCCGCAACCGCGTGGTGGAGTCCAACAGCAGGCTCGTCGCCTCCGGCGTCCTGACCCAGGCCCAGGCGGACAAAGTCCTGGCGGACTTCGACGCCACCGCGGCCACCAGTCCGGTGGCGGCGGCCAAGGGCAAACTCCAGCAGGATGCGGCCCAGGTCCAGCAGCTGGCCAGCGGTTCCCAGGCTGTCAGCGTTGGTGCTGCCCAACTCGCAGCCGGAATGCCGGCACTGAAGGGTGGCATCGCGCAGGCCTCGGCAGGGGCCGACCAGCTGCACACGGGTGCCGCAGCGCTGGCAGCCGGCGAGCAGTCCGCCGTCGACGGCGCAGCGGGCCTTGCGGACGGAGCCCGGAAGGTGGATGCCGGCGCCGCGCAGGTTGCCGACGGTGCGGGGCAGGCGGCCTCCGGTTCACGAACGCTGTCCGACGAGATCGGCAAGGGTGCTGGACAGGTGCCCAACCCCGACGACGCGCAGAAGAGCAACCTGTCCCGTGTGATGGCCGATCCGGTGGCGGTCAGCAATGTCTCGCAGGCAAAGGCAGGATCCTATGGTGCCGGGCTGGCCCCGTTCTTCCTCACGCTCGCCATGTGGATCGGGATCTTCATGCTGGTCCAGGCCATGCGCCCCATCACGCAGCGGGCACTGGCGTCAAACGCGCCGTCGTGGAAGATCGCCCTGGGCGGCTGGCTGCCCTTCTTCCTGGTCTCCGTGGTGCAGGCATCGCTGTTGACCCTGGTGGCGGACGTGGCGCTGGGACTGAATCCCGCCCACCCGGTCCTGATGTGGCTGTTGATGCTGGCCGCCGCCATGGCATTCAGCGCGCTCATCCAGGGCATCGTGGCGCTCCTGGGTTCCCCAGGCAAGCTGGTGGTGCTCATCCTGCTGGTCCTCCAGGCGGTGTCATCCGGCGGCACGTTCCCGTGGCAGACCACCCCTGAGCCGCTGCATGTGGTGCACCAGGTCCTGCCCATGGGATATGTGGTCACCGGGATGCGGCATCTGGTCTATGGTGGGGACCTGTCCATGATTGCCCCCACCTTTGTGGGCCTGCTGGGCTACACACTGCTGGGTGCGGCCATGTCCACGCTTGCGGTGCGGAAGAACAAGTACTGGACGCTTAAGACACTGAAGCCGGAGATCGCGGTATGACCACTGACCCCATGTCCGCGGGCAAGGGACTCCGGCCTGCCCGGACCAATGCCACCCGCCAGAAGCTCTTCGATGCTTCCATGGAGCTGATCGGCGAGCGCGGGGCCGCCAGCGTCACCGTGGATGAGATCGCCGCGGCGGCCGGGGTATCCAAGGGCACCGTCTATTACAACTTCGGCAGCAAATCCGAGTTGATCGCGCAGGCTCCTGCGGCACGGCGTGGACATCCTCAAGGCGCGGCTGCTTGAGGCGGCCGACGGCGGAGGAACGGGCCGCGACCCGTTGCTGGCCATGGAGGCGATGATTGGGCAGGCCATGGATTTCATGGCCGAGTACCCATCCTTCGCGCGGCTGTGGGTCAGCGAAAACTGGCGTATTCCCAGTGAATGGCAGGGCACGTTTTCGGTCCTGCGCGGGGAGCTCCTTGAAGTCATTGGCCAGGCCGTGGAGAAAGTGGCCAACGCGTACCCCGTGGACGGCTCTGTGTCCCGGGGCAGCCTGGAGACGGCCATCTTCGGCGCCTGCTTCGTGGTGGGCCTGGACCGGCAGACGTACAACCCCGAGCGCACCCGTGACCAAAGCGTTGCGGCAATCATGGCCATCATGCGCGGCTACGTCCTGAAGGGGTCCACGCCTCAGGGATGATGGAGCACATGCGCCATACGGGGAAGAGCGGTAAGTTTGCGGTGATCTGCGGCGTTGTTGCTGCGGGGCTGCTGGTGCTCACGGCGATGACCCTCGCCGAGCCGGTGTTCGTTGCGTTCCTGGGCGTCCTGGGGCTGGCCTACCTGGCTGCCCTCGCCGAGGTCCTGGTCAGGCGGCGGCGCTTTGCAATACTTGCGGCGGGCGCCGGGACCGCCCTTGCCCTCGGCTTGTCGCTGGCGTTCCTCAGCACCTGGGAGCTGGCGTTCGATGGCCAGTCCTCTTTCCTGGGCACCCCGCTCCCCACCAACGATCCGGACAATTACTTCCTGGGTGCCGCGTGCGCGTTGGCGGCGACCTTCGGAGTCCTCTTCCTGGGTGCCTTATGGCCGGCAAAGAAACGGACGACGACGGCCCGCAGCAGGGCCGCAGCCCAGCGTGCCACAACGCAGCGGACTCGCCCGGCTACGGCGCGCGGCCCGCAGGCAGCCCCGCCACGGGCTGGCCGCCGGCTGCCAGGCAGCCAGGCCTCCGCTCCTCAGGGGCCCTCCGCCTCCCGCGCTCCCGCCCGGGAGTCCGCGGCGGCGGCCAAGCGCCCGTCGTCGTCCGCCTCGCCGTCTCCCCGGCCCGCAAACCGGTCCGGCAGCGGCACGGTCCCCCGCCGCTGACGCCGCCTGCCGGCTCCGGTGAGCACCGCCGTCGCCACACCACCAAGGAGGAGAAGTCCTCCCGCCAGGCTCCGTTGGCGACGGCACCTCCGCCAGGACCAGCCAGGCTGCGCTCATTCCCACCACCGGGACCAGCAGCGTGAACGGGACAACGGCCGACGACGGATGGCTGGCCAGGAGCCGGTTCCAGATTCCGTAGCCCACCAGTGAGGCAAAAACAGCGGTGTACAGGGCGCTCAGCATCGTCGGCGCCTGAAGAGTGGCAAGTGACTGCCAGACGGTGCCGGGGCCGTCCACCACCATTGACAACGCTGCCAGCGGAAGCGGCACCACGGCACCTGACCACACCACCAGGCCCAGGCCCGAGGCAGCCCTTGCCTTCCGGGCAATGACGTTTCCGGCGGCCCATGACAGTGCCGCCGCCAGGACGATCACCAGCGGCAGCAGCGGCGCCACGGCGCTCCGTCCCACGGCCACGAGGGTGAGCCCTGCCACGCCCAGGCCAACACCCGCCAGCTGGCGCCTGCTGGGACGCTCGCCAAGGAACACCGCGGCGAGCAGGACAGTGAGCAGCACCTGTGCCTGCAGGACCAGCGACGCGAGGCCGGCGGGCATGCCCAGCGCCATGGCCAGGTAGAGGAGGCCGAACTGGCCCGCGCTCATGAAGAGCCCGACGCCGATGATGGCCTTCCAGGACACGTCCGGCTTCCTGACGAAGAAGATCCACGGGACAACTACCAGGACGAAGCGCATGGCCACGAACAACAGCGGCGGAAAGTCTTGCCCTCCCGCGTGCAGTCCGATATCGATGGCCACGAAGTTCAGGCCCCACAGCAGGGCCACCAGGACTGCAAGGAGGGAATCACGCAGGTTCACGGTACTAACTCTCGCAGAGCAAAGCATGAAGCACCACCGCTTAATTCGGCATGCAATCATGTACCTTTACTTCATGATCGACATCGGGTCCCTGCGCGCGCTGGCTGCAATCGAGCAGCACGGCACCGTCATCGCTGCCGCCGAGGCCATGGGGTTCAGCCCGTCGGCTGTGTCCCAGCAGGTGAAGAAGCTGGAGAAAGAGGGCGGCTTTGCAGTCCTGGAGCGCCGCGGCCGCGGTGTCCTGCTGACCGAGCGCGGGCTGGCCCTGGCGGCGTACGGGCGGCGCATCCTGGCCGAGCTCGAGGAGCCTGGAGTCCACGCTCCTGGCGGATCCGGCCAAGCCCAGCGGCAGCCTCCGGGTGGTTTCCTTCTCCACTGCCTGCCGGGGCCTGGTGGGCCCGCTGCTGGCGCGGATCGGGCAGTCGGAGGCGGCGCTCGATATTTCAGTCCTGGCGGAGGATCCGCGTGAAGCCGTGGCCCGGGTTGCCAACGGCGAAGCCGACCTGGGCCTGGTGCACAACTGGAACTCCGTACCGCTGGTAATCCCGGAACACCTGACTCTCGAATGGCTCTGCGAGGACGTCGCGGACCTCCTGGTGCACAGCAACCATCCGCTCGCGCAGCAATCCGCGGTGGAACCGGCGGAGCTGGTGGACGAGCGGTGGATCAGTACACCGGATGGAGCAATCTGCAATGAAGCCCTCCTGCGGATTTTCGCCGACCTGGGGCGGGTTCCGGACATCAGGGTCTACGACCCCGACTTTGCCACGCACATCGCATTGGTGGAGCAGGGAGTGGCGGTCGCGCTGGTACCCCGTCTGGGCCGGCCGCCGCTGCCTCCTGGCGTAGTGGCGCTTCCGGTGGTCAACCCGGTCCAGGCCCGGCAGGTGGGCCTTGTCCACCGCAGGACCATGACGGCCAGCCCGGGCATCAGGCACGTTGCGGCGCTGCTGCGCGGGATCGCGGCCGGTGAGCGCCGGGCTAATGGGCGCGCGGAACCTTGAATTTGGTGATCCGGGCGTCCTGGCCGTCCAGTTCCGCCCACGGCTTTTCCGTTTCGAGGACTGTCAGCGCATTCGTGGGGAACCTGGTGGCGGCGTCCATATAGGCGTCGTGATCCGAATCCCGTGAGGCGAGGTGCATCGCCAGGTCCTGCACGCCGGGGAGGTGCGCGATCAGCATCAGAGTGGTCACGGTGTCCGGCACTTGGTTGACCACCGTGAGCATCCGCAGGGCGGACGCCGCGTAAAGGCCGTCCTCGAGTTTGGGCGTGGGCGCCTTGTCGCCGAGTTCGGCGCAGACCCACATGCACGTCTGCCGGGTGCGCAGCGCGCTGGAGCACAGGATGAAGTCCGGGACGATGTTGTGCTTGAGCAGCCAGCGTCCGGCCAGCGGCGCCTCCCGGTGCCCGCGTTCCTCCAGCGGCCGCTCGTGGTCAGCCACCCCGCCGGGCCAGTCGGCCTTGGCATGGCGCATGATCACAAGGCGTCGAACGTGGTGCGAACTCATGGCCCAAGCCTAGCGGGAGCGAACAGCCAGAAGCAGCGTCACACAGAGCACGCTTTATGCAGGAGAAGATCACAGGGCGCCCGGGAAATCAGGACCCAGCCACAGACGAACCTTCAAAAGCATGCCCACAGTGACGCAAGGACAACCAGCCGCGGAGGCCCAGTGCTGAGATAGGGGCCGGACGCGCAAAAGTGGCTTCTGCGTAGTGCCGCATCGCCGACTGAGGAACGAAGGAGGTGTCTAAGGCACGGCAGAAAGCCGCTTTTGCGCGGAGAGAGGGACTAGATCGAGTACTCCGGAGCGGCCCAGACAACAACTTCCGGGTGCTCGTAGAACCGGTATCCCTGGCCGCGGACGGTGCGGACCGTGTTGGCCAGGCGGCCAAGCTTGGAGCGGAGGCGGCGGATGTGGACGTCGATGGTGCGCTCGTTGGGCACTTCTTCGGCGTTGCGCCACAGTCCTTCGAGGAGTTCGTCGCGGCCCACGGTGCGGGTGCCGTTTTCGACGAGGTAGTTGAGGAGCTCGAACTCCTTGAAGGTAAGGTTCAGGGATTCGCCGTCCAGGTGGACTTCGCGGCGGGCGAGGTCGATGAGCACGCCCGAGGGGCGGGGTTCCTGCGGCTGGGCTGGACGGGCGGCTTCGGTGCGCTGGCGGGAGTTGACGGTGGGGTCACCAAAGGTGGAGCGGACGACGTCGAGCGCGGAACCGGGAGTGCCGGCGGGGGCTACCGCCACGGCAGCGTAGCTTTCGGCGCCGGAGACCAGCGACTGGGCGTAGGCGCGGATTTCCTGCGCGAGCTTGGCGATGGAGGTGCCGGCTGCTGCCGCGGTCTCCTCATCGATGCCCATGTAGAGGACGAACCCGCGGGCGACGTTGTCGTTTGCTACCGGGCGGACCTGGTTTGCCCCGGGCACCACCGGGGTAGGGGCAGTAACAGCAGCGGGCTCGGTGGGATGCACAGCGCGAAGCTGACCGTAGGAGTTCGGGTTGTATCCCTGCGGGGCGAAGCCCTGGGCGGGGAAGCTGCTTCCGGAAGTGGAGGGAGCAAGCAAGGGACGGGGGCCGAAGCCGGGACGAAGGCCCGAGGGCTGGCCAGCCTTGGCGGCGTTACGGACAGAGATGTGGACGTATCCGGATGCAACTGACATGAAATGCTTTACCTCAATGTGAAATGGCCGTCTCCGCGGCTCGAATGCTGGCTTCCCCGTCACGCGGACCGGGGAGGGACGCCCGACGCTGGGCTTGGGGGCGAATGCCTAAGAACTTCGGTGGGTGGGAAGGTCAGGCGTGCATTCGACAACAGCGCATGTCGGCAGCAGCGGATGTGCTGGGCCAATATTCTGCGGCTGCAGGTGCTGTTGAGTTCTTGTTCACATTGGAAGTGTGCAGCGTAACAATGCCAACTTGCAAGTAACAATGGACCGGATGGTCCGCATTGTGAGACAAATCCCGAAATTGTGCTGCAGATCACGATTTCGGAAGAGGGAAATAATAAGGCACCTTATCCAGGCAGAGGCTCCCTCCAGACGCTTTTTCCGTATTTTGTTCGCCCATATCGATATTGATCGAATCGCGCAGAAATTCAACCGTTTGACATAGAATCGGCCGGACGCGGAGGGCCCGTGTCCAGCCGACGGCCCGTCCCGGAAGAATTTTTTCGGCCCGGGTGCACCTCTGGGACCCAAGAGGGCTCGTGGGTTGGGTTGCTCCGCCTACCTCAGTTGCTGCTGGTCCCGGAGTTCGGAGCCGCCGACGTGCCGGCGGCTGCAACCTGGATGGACTGGGCGGTGTAGGTGTCTGAGTCCTTGAGTGCCGTTATGCGGACGCTGGTGCCTGGGGTCACGTCCGACAGGCTCAGCGTGCTCCCGGTGGATCCACCACGCTGCCGCATGCCCTGTGTCAGCTGCACATCGGAACCCACCGCATAGGTACGGGAAAAACCGTCGTCGCTCTTGACGGTCACGGAGGTGGCAGAAATTTCGGTGACCGTACCGGACTGGCCCGCCATGGTCACGTAGTTTGAGCCCTGAAGGACCACATATTCGGAGTGGACGGCTGCCAGAAGGCCTGCGGAACCCATACCCAGGCCGCCAGGGCCGCCATCCGTTCCCATGCCCCCCGCCCTGCCGCTGCCGTCCATGCCGCCTTGGCCGGTCATGCCGTTCTGCCCTCCGGGACCGAACTGGCCTGTCGCCCCTGTGCCCTTGCCGTTCGCCGACGCAGTCCCGGTCCCGTTTCCGTTTCCGGCTGCATAGGCACCGGCGCCGGCTGCGGCGGCCACCACCACGGCCACGCCGCCCACCAGCAGGCCCTTCTTCGCGGTCCAGTTCCCCTTCCCCGCCCGCGGCGAGCCGCCGGGTGCGTACTGCTGCGGTGCGCCCCATCCCGCGCGGGGGTTGGGCACTTGGCCGCTTGCCGTCGTCGTACCCCATCCTGCCGCCGGCGAACCGGGAGCGGGTGCGCCCCAGCCCTGCGCCGGCTGTCCGTGCCGTGGCTGGTCCGGCATTGACTGCTCCCCCGCGGCCGGTTCCTGCACACCGTTGGCCTGTCCGGCCCGGGCTTGCCAACCGGAAGCTGCGTGATCCCGCCCGCTGCCGGCCGCAGGGCCTTCCCATACCGGCGCCGGTTGGCCCTCCTGCTGCCCGCCGTCCGCGGCCGGGCGGCCCTGCCCGCCTTGGCCTGGTGCTCCGGGGTAGTCGCGGTTGTCTTGCTGATCCATGGCGTTCTCCAAGAAGTTGTAACTGCTGGTGTTGATGCTGTTGTCCCAACAGGCACTGCCGCCTTGCTGTGCAGGGGCTGTGCTGCGAGCCAAGCCTGCCTGTGACCTGGCCGGAGCCGCGGCCGCGGGCCCGGCGCCTCCCCGCTGCCCGGGTGGCTAGGCTGGAGCTCACAGCCGGAACACAGCAATGGCTCAGCATCGGCAAACCGACAGAATGGAGAGTTGTCCCATGGCATCCCCGCACCCCATGACCAACAACCTTCCCCAGCTCACCCATCCGGACGGTTCACCGATCCGCGCCCTGGTGGTGGATGACGAGCCCAGCCTGTCAGAACTGATGAGCATGGGCCTGCGCATGGCGGGCTGGTCCGTAGCCGTCGCAGGTGACGGACCCACTGCCGTCAAGCTGGCGAAGGAATTCCACCCGGATGTCCTGGTGCTCGATGTGATGCTGCCGGGGTTCGACGGCGTGGAGCTGCTGGGCAGGATCCGTGCCTTCGCGCCGGAGGTTCCCGCGCTCTTCCTGACAGCAAAGGATGACGTCCAGGACCGCATCGTGGGGCTGGCCGCGGGCGGGGACGACTATGTCACGAAGCCCTTCAGCATGGAGGAAGTCCTGCTCCGCCTCCACCGCCTTGTCCAGCGCTCCGGGGTGGCCGCCATGGACACCGCCGAACTGGTGGTGGGCGATCTGGTCCTCAACGTTGACACCCGGGAAGTCACCCGCGCAGGGGACGACATCCAGCTGACGGCTACCCAGTTCGAGCTTCTCCGCTACCTGATGGAAAACCCCAAACGCGTGGTCAGCAAGGCCCAGATCCTGGACCACGTCTGGGACTACGACTTTGGCGGGCAGGCGAACATCGTGGAACTGTACATCTCCTACCTGCGCAAGAAGATCGAAGCCAACCACCCGCCCATGATCCATACCGTGCGCGGGGCCGGCTACGTCATCAAGCCCGCAGACTAGCCAAAGGAAACGCGTGTCTCTGTCCGGTGTCCCCCGGCCCACCGGCCGGTCCTGGTTCAAGCCCTCCACATGGCACCTCCGTACCCGCCTGATCCTGCTTTCCATGGCACTATTGGTTGCCATCTCCGGCGCGATCGGTGTGGTCAGCTACGCCTCGATGGATGTGGTCCTTACCAACCAGCCTGGACGCACAGCTCATGCTTGCCTCCCGCGGACGCCCGCCGGAAGGCAACCCGTCCGGGCGCCCTGACCCCTTGGATGCGCGGGGCCAAAGCGTGGGCACCCTCAACGCCCGGGTGGTGGGCGGACAGATCAGCCGGGAAGCCGGCTTCCTCTCCTCTGATGCCACCCGCATTCCGCTGACCTCGCGTGACGTGGCCACCCTGCAGGGACTCCCCCACAACGGCGTGCCGGTGAACCGCGAGCTGTCCAACGGCGACTACCGGCTGATGGCAACCGAAACCCCCTACGGCGACGTGGTGATCACCGGCCTGCCGCTGGCAACGAAGCAAAGCACCGAGGCATCACTGGTACTGACAATGGTGCTGGTTTCGCTGGGCGGCCTGGTCCTGATCGGGCTGGCCGGTACAGCGTTAATCCGCCGGACGATGCGGCCGCTGGAACAGCTGTCCGACGTCGCCACCAAAGTTTCCAAGCTGCCCCTGGACGCCGGCGAAGTGGCGCTCGCAGTACGCGTGCCACCGGCCGCCGCGCACCCCACCACCGAGGTGGGCAGCGTGGGCCACGCGCTCAACCTGATGCTGGACAACGTCTCCAGCGCCCTTGAAGCCCGGCAGCGCAGCGAGATGAAGGTGCGCCAGTTTGTTGCCGACGCCTCCCACGAACTGCGGACGCCGCTGACCGCCATCCGTGGGTACACCGAACTGATGCGGATGACCGAAACCCTCACCGAGGACGGCCAAAAATCACTGGGCCGCGTGCAAAGCCAGTCGGAGCGCATGACCGCCCTGGTGGAGGACCTGCTCCTGCTGGCCCGGCTGGACGAGGGCAAGGCGACCGAAACGACCGACGTAGACCTGACCCAACTGGTGGTCGAAACCGTCAGCGACGAAAAGGTTATGGCCCCGGACCACACCTGGCAGTTGCAGTTGCCTGATGAGCCCGTCGCGGTCCGTGGGGACACCACACAGCTCCACCAGGTGCTGGCCAACCTGCTCTCCAACGCCAGGAAGCACACGCCGGCCGGCACCACCGTGACCACGGGCGTGATGCGGTCCGCCGACGGAAGCGTGGTGGTCACGGTAACCGATGACGGGCCCGGCATCCCGGCCGAATTCCAGGGCACCATTTTCTCGCGCTTTACCAGGGCTGACGCCGCCCGCTCCGGCTCCGAGGGCTCGTCGGGCCTGGGCCTGTCCATTGTCGAATCCATCGTGGCGGCCCACGGCGGCACGGTGGAACTGGCGTCCCGGCCCGGCAGGACCGAGTTCGCGGTGCGCCTTCCCGGTGCCGTCACCGCGTCGCACTGACTTACACAGGCACGTCACAGGTTGTGCCTACAGCCCACAAATTTGACGGCGCCACTCTTGATGCATGACGCTCACCGACTCCACTTCAGGAACCCTGCAGGACGCCGCGGTGGTGCCACTGGGCCTTCCTTCCAAGGGGCGTGCCGTCCGGCGCGCACCCGTGGACACCCGCACCGCCGTACCCGTCCTTGATGTCACCATTCCCGTTTTCAACGAGGAGCGTGACCTTGAGGAATGCCTCCGCAGGCTCCACGCACACCTGCGCGACACCTTCCCGCACAGCTTCCGGATCACCGTGGCGGACAACGCCAGTACGGACGGGACCCTAATGATCGCCGAACGGCTGGCACGTGAGTTCCCGGAGGTCGCGGTGGTCCACCTTGACGAGAAGGGCCGCGGGAACGCGCTGCGTAAAGTATGGCTCGCGTCCCCGTCGCCGGTCCTGGCTTACATGGACGTTGACCTCTCGACGGATCTGGCGGCCCTGCCCCCGCTGCTGGCACCCCTGATTTCCGGGCACTCGGACCTGGCCATCGGCACCCGGCTGACCCGCAACTCACGGGTTGTCCGAGGGCCCAAGCGCGAGTTCATCTCGCGGAGCTACAACCTGATGCTCCACTCCTTCATGGGTGCGCGGTTCAGCGACGCCCAATGCGGCTTCAAGGCCATCCGGGCCGACGTCGCCCAGCAGATCCTCCCCTACACGGTGGACAATTCCTGGTTCTTCGACACGGAGCTCCTGGTCCTTGCCGAGCGCTGCGGCCTTCGGGTCCATGAGGTTCCGGTGGACTGGATCGACGACCCGGATTCAAGCGTGGACGTGCTCCGGACGGCGCTGGCGGACGTCCGGGGCATGGCCCGGCTCACCCGCGACCTGGTCTATGGCCGCATCCCGGTACCGCAACTGCGCGCGGCCCTGGCACGGGGTCCGCTTCCCGCGTCCTCGCGGGCTGACGAACAGACACCCGGCAGCAGTCTCTTTGGCCAGCCTGGTCCGGTTCGCGGCCATCGGCGCCGCCTCAACACTGGCCTACCTGCTGATCTTCCTGTTTTGCCGGGGCTTCATGGATCCGCAGCTGGCGAACTTCCTGGCACTGCTGGTCACGGCCGTTGCCAACACCGGCGCCAACAGGCGCTTCACCTTCGGCATCCAGGGCGGCAATCCGGTCCGCCACCACTTCGAAGGGATGATCGTTTTCGGCATCGGCCTGCTGCTCACCTCCGGGGCACTGGCCCTGGTCCACCGCACGACGACGCCCGACCGGTGGGCGGAAGTCCTCACCGTCGTGGCGGCGAACCTGGCGGCCACGGCCGTCAGGTTCCTGCTGTTCCGGCTGTGGGTCTTCCGGGACAAGGCACCACACACGGCCCCGTCCGCCGGCTCCCATGAAGCCGGCACCGCCGGAGACACTCCAGCCACCACTTCAACAGAAACGGCAGCATCATGACCTCCACCATCTCACCGGCCGGCGCAGGTTCAACTGCCGGCCCGGGGCCCTCGGCTTCCGCCGACGCAGTTCTCGCCGGCACAGGTTCGGCCGGCACAGCTTCAGCACCCGGGGCCGCGGAACCCACACCGCGCTGGACCCGCCACGCCTTCGGCAACCAGCCTCGCTGGGTGCGGCCCTCCGCCACAGGACTCCTGGTGGCCACGGCAGTCCTGTACCTGTGGAACCTCGCAGCAACGGGATATGGAAACTCCTTCTACGCTGCGGCCATCCAGGCGGGCACCAAGGACTGGACCGCGTTCCTCTTCGGTTCGCTCGACGCCGGCAATGCCATCACCGTCGACAAACCACCCGCAGCCCTGTGGATCCCTGCACTCGCAGGCCGGATCTTTGGATTCTCGCCGCTCAGCATGTTGGTTCCGGAGGCACTCATGGGCGTCGCCGCCGTCGGCATCCTCTATCTGGCCGTCAAACGCGTCTCGGGACCGGCGGCCGGCCTGCTGGCAGGTGGCGCGCTCGCGCTCACGCCAGTGGCGGCGCTCATGTTCAAGTTCAACAACCCGGACGCCATGCTTACGCTGTGCCTGGTGCTGGCGGCGTACTTCACCACCCGCGCCATCGAGCGGGCAGGCTGGAAATGGCTGGTGGCTGCAGGAGCCGTGATCGGCCTGGCGTTCCTCACCAAAATGCTCCAGGGTTTCCTGATCGTTCCCGCGCTGGGACTCGCCTATCTATGGGCTGCGCCCACCTCGATCGGGCGCCGGGCGGCCCACCTGCTGGGCGCCTTGGGCGGGATCATTGTCGTGGCCGGCAGCTACGTTGCCCTCTTCCAGCTGACTCCCGCCTCGGAGCGGCCCTACATGGCCGGATCCACCACGAACAGCTTCCTTGAACTGACCTTCGGCTACAACGGCCTGGCCCGAATCACCGGCTCGGGCGAGGGCATGCCCGGCGGCGGAGCCGGAGGTGCCGCAGGCGCTGCGGGTGCTGCAGGCGCGCCGGGCGGCGGCTTCGGCGGCGGCAACAGCGGATTCGGCGGGGCCGCCGGCCTGTTGCGGATGTTCGGGACGAGCTTTGGCGGCGAAGTGTCATGGCTGTTGCCCGCCGCGCTGATCCTGCTGGTGGCAGGCCTCTGGTTCACCCGGCGTGAAGTCCGCACCTCCCCACGCCGTGCAGCCCTGATTTTGTGGGGCGGCTGGCTCCTGGTTACCGCGGGCGTCTTCAGCTTCATGAGCGGCATCGTCCACCCCTACTACTCCGTGGCACTGGCACCGGCGATCGCAGCCCTGGTGGGCATTGGTGCTGCGGAGCTCTGGCGCGGCCGGGCGTTCTGGCCTGCCCGCATTGTCCTGTCGGTGGCCGTCCTGGGCACCTCGATCTGGTCCGCTGTCCTCCTGGGCCGCAACGCCTCCTGGCTCCCCTGGCTGCGCGTGGCGGTCATCATCCTCGGGGTCCTTGCCGCGGCAGCAATCCTGCTCCGCCTCGACGCCCTGGGCACCGCCGGTCGGTTCCGGCGCGCAGGCGCTGCCGCCGTCGTCGTGGTATCCCTCCTGGCCGGCGGGCTTGGGGCGGGAGCCTGGACATTGGCCACCGCTGCCTCCGCGCACTCAGGCTCCATTCCGACGTCGGGCCCCGCGGGTTCGGCGGCAGGCGGCTTCGGCAACCGGGCTGCTGGCTTCCGCGGCGACCGGACCGACGGAAGGAACTCCACCACGGACTCCGCAGCCGGAACCGACGGCCTTGACCCCATGAACGGCTTCGGTGATGCACCCGGTGGCGGCCCGGGTGGTGCCGGTGGCGCGGGCGGTCCCGGTGAAGGAACTGCCGATGCCGCGGTGACTGCCCTGTTGAAGGCCAACGGCACCAAATGGTCGGCAATCGTCACCGGCGCCAGCCAGGCAGCCAGCCTGGAACTGGCAACGGACACCAACGTCATTGCGCTCGGCGGCTGGAACGGCGGCGATCCCTACCCCACCCTGGCTGAATTCCAGGACATGGTGGCCAAAGGCCAGATCGGCTACTTCATTGAAGGCGGCAGCATGGGGGGCGGCGGCATGGGGGGCCGGGGCGGCAACTCCGAGGTCACTGCCTGGGTCCAGGCCAACTTCGAGGCCCAGACCGTGGGCAACTCCACCGTGTACCAGCTCACCAAGTAGGACTCCATGGCCAGCCAACACACCATGCCTGTGACCACCGGAGCCCGCACCGGGAGGAATCCGCAGGCCCCCGAGCGGCAGCCGGACCGCCGGGACCGGTTGCCCCTCCAGCAGGACCGTGCGGCCGTCCGCCAGCGGCTGGAACTGGCAGTTGTGTTGGCTGGGACGGCCGTGTTGTACCTGTGGAACCTTGGGGCTTCCGGCTGGGCCAACGCATTCTATGCCGCCGCGGCCCAGGCCGGATCGCAGGACTGGGCAGCCTGGTTCTTCGGTTCCTCCGATGCCGCGAATGCGATCACGGTGGACAAGCCGCCGGCGTCGCTGTGGATCATGGGGCTGTCGGTCCGGATCTTCGGCCTGAGCTCATGGAGCATCCTGGTCCCCCAAGCACTCATGGGGGTTGGCTCGGCCTGGCTGGTATACCTGTCCGTGCGGCGGGCTGCGGCGCCGGCAACGGGTGACGTCCGGCTTGCGCACCGGGCAGCGTTGCTGGCAGCTGCAGTCCTGGCCCTCACCCCGGTTGCCACACTGATGTTCCGGTTCAACAACCCTGATGCCCTGCTGGTGCTCCTCATGACGGCAGCCGCGTATGCGGTCCTCCGCTCAGTCCAGGAGGACCGGCTTCGCTGGGTCATACTGGCCGGGGTATTCCTGGGCTTCGGGTTCCTGGCCAAACAGCTGCAGGTCCTGCTGGTGGTCCCCGGTTTCGCCCTGGCGTACGCGGCGGCAGCCCCTGGCGGCCTCCCGCGGCGGTTGGTACGGCTGGCGTACGCGGCGGCAGCGATGGTGGTTTCCGCTGGCTGGTGGCTGCTCGCCGTGGAGCTGACGCCGGCCGGCATGCGGCCCTACATCGGCGGATCGCAGAACAATTCGATCCTGGAACTGACCCTGGGTTACAACGGCGTGGGCCGTCTGACGGGCGACGAAACGGGCAGCGTTGGTGGCGGCAACGGCTGGGGCGTTCCTGGCCTGCTACGGATGTTCAGCGACGAGTTCGGCGGACAGGTCGCGTGGCTGTTGCCGTCCGCCCTCATCCTCGCAGCGGGGCTGCTCTGGGTGGGGCGACGGGCCCCGCGAACGGATGCCGTCCGGGCTTCCGTCGTGGTCTGGGGCTCGTGGGTACTGGTGACAGGCCTGGTGTTCAGCTTCATGGCCGGCATCATCCATCCCTACTACGCGGTGGCGCTGGCTCCAGGGATTGCCGGATTGACAGGCCTGGGCGCCGTCCTGCTGTGGCAGCACCGCCGGCAGGCAGCGGCCGCCATGTTCCTGGCTTTAGCGGTGGCCGCGGCAGCCCTCATTGCCTTCTACCTGTTGGGAACCACGTCCGCCTACGGCCCGTGGCTGCGCTGGCTGGTGCTCGGCGGAGGTTTGACAGCAGCGGCAGGCGCAGGGCTCAACAAGTTCCTGCGGGTGCGTTCCGTGCAGCGGGCGACGGCGGTCCTCGCCATCGTTGCCTCCCTCGCCGGGCCCCTGGCCTACTCCGTCTCGACGGCCGCGGAGCCCCACAGCGGGGCGATCGTCAGTGCAGGGCCGGCCCCGGGCTTCGGCGCCGGCGGCCGCGGCCCCGGGGGCTTCAATGCGGGCGGCCGGAACGCCTCCGGACGCGGCACGGGGCAGGGCTTCACAGGGCAGGGCCTCCAGCAGGCCACCCCCGGCGGAACTGGCGGATCTGGCACGACAACCCCTGGCGGAACTGGCGGATCTGGCACGACAGCCCCTGGCGGAGCCTGGATTTCCCGGCGGCCCCGGAGGGGGCATGGGCGGTCTCCTCGGCGCACCTACTCCAACCGCAGACGTTGTGGCCGCGCTCAAGAGCGGTGCATCGCATTACACCTGGGCAGCAGCCGTTGTGGGCTCTAACAACGCCGCCGGCTACCAGTTGGCGACTGAACTGCCGGTGATGGCGGTGGGTGGCTTCAACGGCACCGACCCCTCCCCCACGCTGGCCCAGTTCCAGGACCTCGTGACGCAAGGAAAAATCCACTACTTCATTAGCGGCGGGACTTTGCGGTCCTCGTCCGGTTCGAACGCCGCTGCCCAGATCGCGCAGTGGGTTTCGGAGAACTTCACTCCGCAGAACATCGGCGGCACTACTCTCTACGTCCTCGGCAGGTAACAACAGAGCCTGGGGCCCCGAAAACAACGGCTGGCCGGCTCGCCGGCAGCAAATCGACGCGCTGGGAATCGTGAGTTCCGTTACCTAAATGTGACTTCTGCTTAATCTTCCTGTACCGTCGATTGGGTGCGGTCCCCGTTCGGGCCGCATATCCCGGGTTGACGCCAAGCTCTGCCGCTTCCCCGGATTCCGATTGAGCAACGGCAGAGGCGGGGGACCCACCGTCCCGGGCAACGAACGCCCTTGGGGTTAAGCCAGTACGTGATCTTTCCGTGCGGCCGGATGCCCTCATCCGAACCCGACAGCTAACTCCGCAGGTGTGAGAGGCGATCAATCATGTCCAAAAACACGGCAGAAGCACGCCTGCATGCCAAGGCTAAACACAAAGCCAAGCAGCAGGCAAAGAAGACCACCCTGGGCCAGCGCGCCGCCGTCCTTGCGGCATCCTGCGCGGTGCTGGTTGGGGTAGGCGCGGCAGGACAAGCCAACAGCAGCATGACTCCGGTGTCGTCCACCGGGTCAAACGCGGCAGCTGCGGACGCCCAAATGAGCATCGAGAAGAGCGAAATCCGCTCCAACCCGGCAGCCTCGGTTCCGGCTGCCATCAGCGTGGCACCCCAGGCGGCCGAACCAGCACCCGCGCCCGCTGCGGCCGCTCCCGCAGCGGCACCGGCAGCCCCGGCGGCAGAAGCGCCCGCCCCTGCACCCGCACCCGCCCCCGCCCCCGCACCGGCACCCGCCGTCGCGGTCAACGATCCCGCAGGCGCCCAGGCCTACGCCGCTGGCCAGCTGGCAACTTTTGGCTGGGGACCGGACCAGATGCAGTGCCTGCAGACGCTGTGGACCAAGGAATCGGACTGGACCACCACGGCCACCAATCCCAGCAGCGGGGCATACGGCATCGTCCAGTCCCTGCCCGCGGAGAAGATGGCCAGCTCCGGAGCCGACTACCTCACCAACTACCGCACGCAGATCAACTGGGGCCTGGACTACATCAAGAAGAGCTACCAGTCGCCCTGCGGTGCATTGAGCTTCCACCTGGCGCACCACTGGTACTAGGCACCCCTCCTCCTGCGGCACCGCACCAAGGGACACCTTGGGTTGGGCGCGCAAACGCTAGTGGTGCCCGACGGCGCGTCCCGGCTGCCCGCCGTCGTACGCCTTGCGTGCGGGGCACGGCGGGGGAATTGCAGCGCCAACCGCGGGCCGTATCCAAGAGGATGCGGCCCGCGGTTGGCTTTAACTGCCAGCCTGCCCCGCGCTGTCCTGCCCGGCGTTCCGCCACGGGATGTACTGGACAGACCACTTGTTCCCGTCCGGATCGGCGAAGTGCACGAAGTGGCCCCAATCCTGGACGTCCACATCGCTGACATCAACGCCGTTGTTTTTCAGGTAATCGTGCGCAGCCTTGATGTCGCTGACCACAAGCTGCAGGTTTGACCCGGTGCCGGGAGGGGCGTCCGTGAGCCCCTCCCCGATGCAGATGGAGCAGGCCGAACCGGGCGGCGTCAGCTGCACGAAGCGGATGTCGTCCGACGGCCGCTCGTCGTAGTCGGCGTTGAAGCCCACCTTGTTGACGTAGAAATCCTTGGCGCGGTCAACGTCGGATACGGGAACAAAGGCAAGTTCGAGTTTCCAGTCCATCCGCACAGGCTAGCGGCGGAGCCGCCGTCCGAAAAGGGGGAACGCTACCCTGCGATGCCGTAGAGGCGGTCGCCGGCGTCGCCCAGGCCGGGAACGATGTAGGACTTTTCGTTGAGCTTCTCGTCGATGGAGGCCAGGACGATGTGCACGTTAGCGTCGCCGAGTTCCTCCTCCAGCTTGGCCAGGCCCTCGGGGGCCGCCAGCAGGCAGATGCAGGTGACGTCGGACGCGCCCCGCTTGAACAGGAACTTGATGGCCTCGCGCAGGGTGCCGCCGGTGGCCAGCATGGGGTCCAGGACGAACACCTGGCGTCCGGTGAGATCCTCCGGAAGCCGCTCCGCGTAGGTGATGATGTCCAGCGTCTCCTCGTCCCGGGCCATGCCCAGGAAGCCCACCTCGGCGGTGGGGACCAGCTTGGTCATGCCCTCCAGCATGCCAAGGCCTGCACGCAGGATGGGGACCACCAGCGGGGTGGGCTTGGTGAACGCGGTGCCGATGGTGGTGCTGACCGGCGTCTCGATGGTAACGGGCTCGGTGCGGACCTCGCGCGTGGCTTCGTAGGCCAGCAGGGTCACCAGGCTCCTCCGTCAGCTGCCGGAAGACCGGCGACGGCGTGTTCTTATCCCGCAGGACGGTGAGCTTGTGGGCGACCAGGGGGTGGTCAACAACGAGAGTACGCATCCCCCAAAACTATCATCCGGTGGTGTCCTTGTTGTGGGTGCCGTGGGCATGGTCCTTGCCGGCGCCGTGCACTTCCTCCGCCACCACGTCTCGGACGATCGGCCGGTCGAACGATGGGGCCGCCCCTGCATGCTCCCGCCTGCGTACCAGGTGGAACAGCCTGTGGGCCAGGATCACCACGCCCACCCAGGTCAGGCCGAGCAGCCAGCCCGCCATGACGTCCGTCAGCCAATGGTGGCCAAGGAAGACGCGGCTCAGGCCCATCGCGATGATGAAGAGCGTGCCGGCAGTGATGGCGGTGACACGCACAACCATGGTTTGGAACTGGAGGCAGGTGAGGTAGACCACCAGGCTGATCACCACCGTGGTGTTCAGCGTGTGGCCGCTGGGGAACGACGGCGAGTCCTCGTAAGGAGGCACCGCATCCGCGTGGTCCGGGCGGGTGCGGCCCACGAGCTTCTTGCCGAAGGTAGTGGCCATGATTGAGACCCCCGCCGCCCCGCCGATCAGGACCAGCGGACGCCAGGTCCGGCCAACGAAGGTCAACCAGGCAGTGAGGATGCTGGCAAGGATGGGCATGCCAATCCCGCCGCCGATATTGGTGAAACCGGTGACGAACGCATCCAGTCCGGGACTGCGAAGGCTCTCGGCCAGGCCCAGCGCAGGCTTGTCCAGGTTGGCCAGCCCCGCTGAGTCCACCACGTTGTCGTACACCTCGGCACCGAGCAATGCCAGGGACACGATGATCACGCCACCCACAAGGATAGTGAGGACCAGCGCCGCATAGGGTTTAAACCAAATACCTAAACGGTCCCGAAGAGTGTCCATGCTGCCTCCCGGCATCGGCAAGTAACCTGAGTATCCCCGAAACTATCATTGAGCCATGCCGTTGCCCGAAAAGAAACATGATGCCTGGATGGGCCTCGCCCTGGCGGAAGCCCGCCGGGCGCTGGCCACCGAGGATGTGCCCATCGGCGCCGTGGTGATAGGGCCCGACGGCGGGGTACTGGGTTCCGGGCGGAACCAGCGGGAGGCACTGGGCGACCCCACGGCCCACGCGGAGGTGGTGGCCATCAGGGAAGCGGCGGCCCGGTTGCAGGAACGGGCACGGCTGGACGGTGGCCGCGGCGACGGCTGGCGGTTGTCCGACTGCACGTTGGTGGTCACGCTGGAACCCTGCGCCATGTGCGCCGGCGCGGTTGTCCTGGCCCGGATCCCGCGGGTGGTTTTCGGGGCCTGGGACGAGAAGGCCGGCGCGGCCGGTTCCGTGTTCGACATTCTTCGCGAACGCCGGCTCAACCACTGGGTTGAGGTGTACCCGGGGGTCCGGGAGGAAGAGTGCGCCCAGTTGCTGCGAAAGTTCTTCGCCGGGCACCGGAGCAGCCTCTAGGCCTGCTCCGCCAGCAGGGCCAATACTCCCTGGGCCGTGCTGGTCCAGTCCGGCAGCCCCATCCGCGCCTCCAGCGCTGTGGCGCGCCACGTTTCGCGGACTGCGGGGTCCTCCAGCCACCGGCGTAGGACGCCGGCCAGCAGTCCGGGACCTTCCTGTCCCCCGGCGGGAAGTGGCAGCGCTGCCCCGGGAAGGCGTGGGCCGCCGTCGGCAGCTGTGAGTCCAGCCATCCCCAGCGCTTCCACGGCCCCTGTCCCATCACGGACCACAACCGGGATGCCGTGGGCAAGCGACTCGGTGACCACCATGCCGAACGCCTCCGCCCGTGACGGCAGCAGGCTCAGGTCCGTCCGCACCCATTCGTCTTCCAGCATTTCACCCGTGAGCTCTCCGGCCAGCCGGATCCGGTCCTGCAGCCCGTTGGCAGTAATGGCAGCTTCGATTTCCCCTGCGTAGCCCGCGTCCGCCTGGTCCGAGCCGACGAACGACGCCGTCCACTCCAAGTCCTGGATTTGGGCCAGGGCCTCGACCGCCAGCATCTGGTCCTTATTGGGCAGCAGCGCGGCCACGATTGCCAGGTGCGGAGGGGTGGAGCCGGCGGCCTGGGCAGCGGGCTCAACTCCCGGCAGGGCAACGCGTGCCTCCGGGAGCCCTCTTTTGGTGAGGATGGACGCTGCCGAGTTGCTGGTGCAGATAACGCCCGTTGCTGCCCGGAGAGCCCGAGCCTCGTTCTCCAGGGCGGCCCTCCCCGAACTTTCCGGCACCGGCATATGCAGCAGGACCCAAGTTTCCTGCCCCGCCTTGGCCGCGAGTTCCAGTTCGTCCGGCGCACCGACGGCGACGAGCCCGTCCACAACGCCCACCGTTCGCCCATAACCGGCGTCCGGTTCCGACGCGCCAAGCAGCGTGCCCACCCGGCGTCGTTCCTTAGCGCTGGCGGATGGCCACTGCCCCTCCACGTCGTGGACGTCCACCCGGGCACCAAGTGCCCGGAGGCCGGCAACCAGGCGCATGTTGTAGACGTTGCCACCCGAGCTGTAGCGGATGTTGCCGGGGACAAGCATCCTGATGGGGCACATTGCTAGGCGTTGAGGTCCAGGGAATAGGTAGCCCAGGCGTCCGGATTTTCCCGCAGGGTGACGTCGATTCCGTCCAGTTCGCGGCCGTCGTCACTGTCCTTGATCTGGCTGGATACCTTCTGGGCGATGTACTCGGCGAGGGCTTCCGTGGTGCTGAGCTTTCCTTCGAAGTCCGGGTGCTCGTCCAGGTTGGAGTAGTTCAAGCCGCCGAGCACTTCCTCGATGATGGTCCCGGCGGCGCCGATATCTAGGACGATCGCATCGGCGTTCAGGGCGCGACGGCGGAAGGTCACCTCGGCGACGAAGGTTGCGCCATGAAGTCCCTGGGCGGGCCCAAAAGCCTCACGGGGGAGGCTGTGGGCGATCATGAAGTGGCGGCGGACGGTCAGGCTGAACATGGGTTACCTCAAGTTTTCGGAGTTGTCGGCGGCTGGGCTGGGTGCTGGGTTGGTGGCGGGGTACTCGACGACGTGGCACAGGGCTTCCAGGGTGCCGTCCGCCAGGCGTTGGACCACGCCGGGCAGGTCCTCGAACGGGGAAGATCCGGTCAGGAATACGTCGAAGACGGGATCCTTCAGCAGCGACACTGCCAGGTCAAGGCGGTCCGCATTGGTGCGGCGATGGCGCCGGGGGCGTGCCACCATACCCACTTGGCTGGCCCGGATGGACAGCCGTCGGGCATGGAAATCCTCCCCGAGCGGTACCGTGACTTCCCGGTTGGCGTACCAGGACATCTCGATAACGTCGCCGTCATCGCCCACGAGTTGCAGGCTGCGTTCGAGGCCTTCCTGCGAGGCCGAGCAGTGGAACACGATGTCGCAGTCCGGCAGGGCGTCATCCGGCTGTGCGAAGTCCACGCCCAGGGCGTCCGCCAGCCGCTTCCTGCCCGGATCCAGGTCCACCAGCTGCAGGCGCTGCAGCGGGAAGGTGCGCAGGAGCGACGCCACCATGCCGCCCACCAGGCCGGCGCCGACGACGGCCACCCTGTCCCCCAGCCGCGGCCCGGCTTCCCACAGGGCATTGACCGCCGTTTCCACTGTGCCGGTGAGGACGGCACGCCGGGATGGAACGTCGTCGGGAATCCTGGTCAGGGAGGCCACGGGGACCACATAGAGGTCCTGGTGGGGGTTCAGGCAAAAGACGCGCTGGCCCTTCCACCCTTCGGGCCCTTCCTCCACAACTCCAACGGACAGGTAGCCGAACTTCACCGGTCCCGGGAACTGGCCTTCCTGGTGCGGGGCGCGCATTTCTTCCGCGACCCGGGGCGGCACCGCCCCGGCGTGGACCACCATTTCGGTGCCCTTGCTGATCCCGGAGTAGAGGGCACGGACCAGCGCTTCGCCCTGTCCGGGGGCGGGCACCTCCTCGGCCCTGAGCTCGCCGTGCTCCTTGGCGGTGGTCCAGTATGCGGTCGCGTGGATCGGAGTCTGTGAATTTGTCATCTTGCTGATGAATCTAACCGGACGCCCATGGACGGGGAAAGTCCGACGGCGCGTGGCGGGTTTGGTGATGCGGTTTGGTACTGCGGTTTCGTGGTGCGTCAATCGTGGGGCACGCAGGGGTTCTTGGCGTGTCAAGAGACAAGGTGCTCAAGGAGTGCTTCCTCGAGGAGGCTTCGTTTACCGGGCAGCGCCCCTTGGGGCCAGTGGGTTGGTTCCCAGTCCTGGTGTGCGCTTGGATAGTGCCGGCCGGTGGGTGAGGTCCAGCCGGGTGGTTCGTCCTTGCTGGCCGGTGTTGGTGTCCAGCCGGTGGTGTGCCTGAGTTTGTGGTGTTTCGGGCAGGGCTGTCCCAGGTTGGAGATCCCTGTGGTGCCGCCGTTGGCCCAGGCGAGGATGTGGTCGGCGTCGTTGTCCAGGGAGTTGTTGCTGCAGCCCGGGAACGGACACTTGGCATCCCGCATCCGCAACCAGGCCCGCATCGCACCGGTCACCCGGTAACTCGCCCGGCCGATCTCCAGCGGCGCCCCGTCCCGAGGATCCACCAGCACCCGGTAAAACGACCCCGCACCGTTCGCCACAAGATCCCGCGCCATCGACGGCGGGATGGGCCCGAACCCGTCCAGCATCGCCGGTTCACGCGCCAAGCCCAACAGCGAGAACACCGGCACCGTGACCAGGACCTGCGCCCGGATTGGCGAGAGCTGCTGATCCGCTCCGTCGAGGGTCCTGCTGCCGCTGCCAAGGATCGCATCGGCGAAGTTGTCCGCCCGCAACTGCGACAGGGTTCTGGCCTCGTCCGGGCCCTGCACCCTGCGGGCGATCGCGGTGAGCCGGTTCCAGGCCGCCACCGCCTGGTCCGCGGGCAGGTAGGCCGACAGCCAGGCCATCCCATCCTGATCCGGCCGGAACTCCACCCGCCGGTCCGCAACCCCCTTGGCATGACGGACTTCGATGGACTCGGCGTGGTGGCGTTCCCGCCAGGTCCTGGCCTTGGCCCGGAACCGGTGCGCCGGCATCTCCCCCACCGGGCACCCCTGTGCCGGGTCCGGGACATCCCGGTCCAGGAAATGCGCCTCCAACGCCGCCGCGCCGGCAGCATCAAGGCCCGCAGCCTCATCCGCCATCACCACCGCATGCTGCCACGACAACGCCCCGGCCCCCAAGGCAGCCAGCGTCCGCGGCAACGTCGAAACCAGGGCGTAGGAAGTGGCCAGGAACGAACCAGCCGCCCGCGGACCTAAAGCCAGCACGCACCCGATCTCCGCAGCGACCGCCATCTCCTGCGCCTGCACCGGCACACCCGGCCCCGCAACAGCCTGCGCGCTCTCCGCGTACGCCACCGCAGCCTTCGCCTTTAACCCCGCGATCCGGGCCTCCACCTCACGGGCACCAGCAAGAATGTCCAGGCAACCATCCGCCAAACCCGCCAACGGATCATCAGCAGAAAACGGCTCAGAACCGGCCCCGTCCACCTCCGCATTCAGCACAGCAAGGGCAGCACGGATATCCTCGAACGCCTTCACCACCGCTGCCATTCCCATACACCCATCATGACAAGGGGGTACGACATTCACGCGAGACGCCGTTTGAGTGTCACCCCGAGTGGACGGGGCTGCTGCCTCCAACCCGGCGGTGGTTATCCGGACGACGGACCCCCGAAGCTATCCATGCCTGACCACGTTTTGGGGATGCAGGCCTTGCTCCGGTACCCTATTGAGGTTGGTGACGTGTCCGAGCGGCCGAAGGTGCAACACTCGAAATGTTGTTTGGTGTAAAAGCCAACGTGGGTTCAAATCCCACCGTCACCGCCACGTAGAAGGCCCTGCTTCCCTTGTAAACGAAGGGAAGCAGGGCCTTTTTCATCCCGGGATGAAGCGGCTTACCGGGCTGTCAGCAATACAAGCATCAGCGCGTCGGATCGATCATCGTCATGCCCGCAACATTGGCGGTGTCGAGCCGTGGCAGCATGTCGGCCGCCTCGGCCAGCCCAATCACACGTTCAATGAGCTTCTGTGGTTCGAGCGCCCCCGATTTGATCAGGGCGAGCATCCCCGGATAGTCCGCCGCGGCCATTCCGTGGCTCCCAAACACGTCCAGTTCCCATGCGATCACACGTGCCATCGGCACACGGGGATGACCCTCGACGGGCGGAAGGAGCCCGATCTGCACGTGCCGGCCGCGGCGGCGAAGGCTCAGGAGCGCGTCCGCGCACGTCTGTTCACTGCCCACCGCGTCGATGGAAACATGGCTTCCTCCCGCGAGCACGTGCACCTGCGCCGGGATGTCTGTGCCGTCCGCGACCAGTACGTGGTCAGCACCGAGGGATGCCGCCACATCGAGGGCAGCCGGGTTCCGGTCAACAGCGATGACCTTGCCGCCAAGCGCTTTGGCGATCATGACGGCGCTGAGCCCCACGCCGCCTGCCCCTACAACGGTGACCCATTCGTCGGCAGCAAGGCGGGCCCGGCCGGTGAGGGCACGGTAGGCGGTGGCGAACCGGCATCCCAGGCTGGCCGCTGCCTCGAAGCTGACCCCTTCGGGGATCGCTACCAGGTTGGTGTCCGCTGCATGGATCACCACCTGCTCGGCAAAAGAACCCCAATGGGTGAAGCCAGGCTGTTGCTGCTCCGGGCAAACCTGGGCGTTGCCGTCGAGGCACCACTCGCAGGCGCCGCAGCCTTCGACGAATGGCGCGGTGACGCGGTCGCCTACAGCCCATTTGTCCACTCCGGAACCAACGCTGACGACGACCCCGGCGAATTCGTGGCCGGGAACGTGCGGCAGGGCAATTTCGTCATGGCCGGCCCAGGCATGCCAGTCGCTGCGGCACAGCCCGGTGGCAACGACGCTGATGACGACGCCGCCTTCGGGCGCCTTTGGCTCATCAACCTCCCGGACAGCCAACGGCCCTGCTATCTGGTCCAAGACAATCGCGCGCACATGACCTCCATATATCTACTTCGCCCGTTTGGATCCGTCCGCGGGTCCGGCCGACATCTTCGCATGTGCCATCGCGGCATTGGTAGCCAAGACCAAAGCAGTGGCTCTCCCAGTCAAATGAAAACCGAGGTGCAGCTAGAGAATCCGCTGGTACATGCGGTGGTCCTGCCACTGACCGGCTATGCGGAGGTATGCACGCGCCGTACCGTAGGCCTCAAACCCGTTCTTTTCCAAGACTCTTTGCGATGCCACGTTGTGCACCAGGGTGGCGGCTTCGAGGCGGTGGAGGCCGAGGTCATTTTTCGCGATGTCGTGGGCTGCGGCCACCGCCGCCGTCATGATCCCCTTGCCCTGGACTGAGTGGGCGATCCAGTAGCCCAGGTGGGCGTTCTGGAACGCGCCGCGCACGATCGAGCTGAGGATCACCATGCCCATGATGCCGTCGGCAGCTTTCAGCACCATGGAAAGCGCCGTGCCCGACTCACATTCTTCCCGCCGTCGTGTAATCACCTCGTGCTGCCCCTCGACCGTGTAGAACTCCTCTGCCCTGACCGGCTCCCAAGGGGCGAGGTGGGACCGGTTCGCTTGGAACGCCGCAGCCAATGGGGCTGCATCCCCCGCCTCGACAGGACGGAGCACAATACCATCGGCGAGTTCACGGGAGAAGTCCACTGATTCACAGTACACAGGCGGGACAGCGGCACCGGCCCCAATGATCTATGCCTGCCTGCCCGTGGCCTAAATGTCGTAGTGATCAGGCACAATAAGGTCTCACTTGTTCAGGTGTCCGGCATACAAGCGCTTCGATGGGAATCCAGGACGGGAATGAACGAACGCTTTGCTGCATCCTGCGAAAAGGGCATGCTTCAGTTGCGGTGGACCCCGGAAGTCCTCATAACCTACGACGTTGCCGTACGGGCTGCCCGGGTCCTGAAAGGCCTCAGTGGCGGCCGGGTCCTGCCTCTCCTCGTTGATCTCGCAGGAGTCGTCGGGTTGACGCCGGATGCCAGGGCCGGCATGAACGCCTACCGCGGCTTCTCCGCTGTCGCGCTCATCGGGGACGGTCCCATGGGCAAGGTTGTGGCGGCGTTTTCCCGGCGGTCCCTGACTCCCACGGCGTACTTCACCAACGGGCATGCTGCCCTTCGTTGGTTATTTGAGCAGTGCACCCGGGCCGGCAGCCCGGACAGGGCACAGCAGACGGAGCGTTGAGAGCTGTCACAGTAACTGCGGCGTGCGACGACGGACGCCTCCTTGCGGGAGGACGTGTTAAGCCACGTCAAGGAGGACGCGCCACCGCTGCGGCGGTGGCGCTTCCTCCAGTAGTTCTACGGCCAGCAAAGCAACAGCCAGTGAATCTACAGCCGGGTGTCGAAGGACCCGCAGAACACGTTCTCGTTGAACGTGCCCTGGAACTCGGACTTCCCCTGGATCTTCTCCACGGCAGCGCGGATGGCTTCCCGGGTCCCGGCGTGCGCGTGGATTGCCGTCTTGACCATGGGCACGTCGATCAGGTGGTTGGGCTGGTTCAGTGACACGAATACCGTGGGCACTTCTGTGACGTACCACGGGATTTCCGCAGCCATCGGCGAAGACCACTTGATCCGGATGGCTGCTTCCTGCGCGAAACCCTTCACGTTGGCGAAGACAAACGCGGCGTCGTACTTCTCCGCGTAGTCCCCCGTGGCTTCCTCTGCCAGGACCCGCATGAAGTTCATCCCGGCCTCCCCCGCAGCTTCACGTTGCTCAGCGGTGCGGAACAGGTGCACCTCGAATCCTGCAGCTTCCAACTCCTCCTTCACCACCTCGAGGTAGGCCAGCGGGTCGGCCCGGGTGAAATCGGCCCCGCCGGAGATTCCGTAAAGCCGGACCCGCGGGTGGGTGGAGGGGGTGATGGGCAGGTTCCCGGCCGTGTCCTTGACCAGCGTCACCGTCTTCTCCGCGATCTCCGCAGCCACTGCACGGTGCGCATCGGACCCAATGACGGCGAGAGCCGTGGTGGGCGGCACCAGTTGGTCCGCAGTTTTGTGGTGCAGGCCCAGGGACGCCTTCAGCCCCAGGATCCGCCGCAGCGCGTCATGGAGCCGCTGCTCGGTGATGATCCCGGACTTGTAGCCGTCCAGCATGTACTGGAAGTCCTCTGCCGGGTTCCGGAAGAACAGGAACATGTCGCAGCCGGCAGCGATGGTGGCCGGGACCAGGTCCTTGCGTTTCTTCGCCTGCGTGAGGCCCACCATCTGCGAGGCGTCCGTCAGCACCAGGCCATTGAACCCGAGGTCCCCGCGCAGCAGGTCCTGCAGCAGCTCAGGAGACAACGTGGCCGGCAGGATCTCTGCGTCGGACAGGCCGGGCCGGAAATGCCGGGAAACCTCCGGCGCCCCGATGTGGCCCACCATGATGGACTGCACGCCGTGAGCGATCATTTCCCGGTACACGTGCCCGTAAGTCCGGTTCCATTCCTCGTAGCCTAGGGTGTTGTAGGACGTCACCACATGTTGGTCCCGCTCGTCGACGCCGTCGCCCGGGAAGTGCTTCATGGCGCAGGCCGTGGGCGATTCGCTGATGCCGTCGAAGTATTCCTTGGCGCGCTCCACCACGATTTCCGGCGTGTTGCCAAAGGAGCGCGTGGAAATGACCGTGTTGCGCCAGTTGTAGTGGATGTCCACGATCGGAGCGAATGCCCAGTTGCACCCCAGTGCCGCCGTCTCCACTCCGGCCACCTGCCCCATCTGCCGGGCGATGGACTTGTCCGGGTGCGAACCAGCCTGGAGGTGCGTGGACACGAACGTGCCGTCGTCGCAGCTGCCGGCGCCGCCCATCTCCGGGTTGGACGCAATCAGCAAAGGGATCCGGGTCCTGGACTGGGCGTACCGGATGTGTTCCTGCACCGCGGCGGACGGACCTGGCCGGTACCGCATGCCGCCCACGTGGTAGTTCTCCAGCACCCCGTCGAGGTACTCGTGTGAGTAGTCGTTGTTGTGGTTGATGAAGAGCTGCCCGATCTTTTCCTCGAGCGTCATGGCACCCAGGGTGCCCTCCACCCAGGCGATGGCATCGCCGTCGAGCTTGAACGGAGCGGCCGCCAGGTCGACGTCGAACTGGCGCAGTTTGGTGCCCCGGCCATCCTTGGCGGGATGTACGACGGCGGCAATCGCCTTGAGTGCCTGGGCCACCACTTCCGGGACGGGTGCGGCGATGTCCACCACGACGCCGCGCTCGTCGTCCTGGAGCGGTTCGAGTGTGGCGAGCCTGGGAGTCCAGCAGTGCTGGAGGCATGAAGTGCCCGGTCCGTCCTTCGGTGCGGACCTTCAGGACCTCCTTGCTGCCGCTCAGGTGCAGGAAGATGGTGTCCGGGGCCTGTTGCCTGATGGCGTCGCGGTAGCTGCGGCGAAGGGCCGAGCAGGCCAGGACCAGTCCGCCGTCGCCTGCCTTTGCCGGCTCCGCGCCCACCGTTGCGAGCCAGGGCCACCGGTCCTCATCGGTCAGGGGGTGGCCGGCCGCCATCTTGGCCACGTTCTCCACAGGGTGCAGTGAGTCGCCGTCGAGGAACGGGACGCCCAGTTCACGGGCCACGAGGTCGCCGATGGTGGTTTTGCCGCAGCCGGAGACGCCCATGACCACCACGCGGGGCTTTGCAGGGGCGGGTTTGTTGATGCTCACCGAAGTTGTCCTTCTTACCAGTCGTGGCCGGTTTTACCAGTCGTGGACGGTGCCGTCGACGAGGCGGTTGTAGGGCAGGTAGGCCTGCTGGTAGGGGTAGGCCGCAGCGGCTTCTTCGTTGAATTCGACGCCGATACCGGGCTTGTCGCCCGGGTGCAGGTACCCGTCCACGAACGTCATGGACTGCTCGAAGACCTCGTTGGTTTTCGCCGAGTGCTGCATGTACTCCTGGATCCCGTAGTTATGGATGGCCAACCCCACATGCGCCTGCGCCGCGAACCCCACCGGCGAAATATCCGTCGGACCATGGAAACCGGACTTGATCTGGTACTGCGCCGCGAAATCCATGACCTTCTTCAACGGGCTGATCCCGCCGAAGTGCGTGGACGCCGCCCGGACATAATCAATCAGCTGTTCCTTGATCAACGTCTGGAAATCGAACACGGTGTTGAAGACCTCCCCGATCGCCAACGGCGTGGTGGTGTGCTGCCGCACCAGGCGCAGGCCCTCCTGGTTCTCCGCCGGCGTGCAGTCCTCCAACCAGAACAAGTCATACGGCTCCAACGCCTTACCCAGCTTCGCCGCCTGGATCGGCGTCATGCGGTGATGCCCGTCATGCAGCAACGGGATCTCCGGACCGAACTCGTTCCGCACCGCCTCAAAAACCGTCGGCAGATGCCGCAAATATGCCCTGGTATCCCAGTCCTCTTCCTGCGGGAACGCGCCCCGCCCGGCGGGTTCGTAGTCATACCGCTCCCCCGAGGCCTGGGCCTGCGCCGCGACCCCGTACACAGCCTTGATCCCCGGGATAGCGGTCTGGATCCGGATCGACTTGTACCCGAGCTCCAGGTGTTCCCGGACGGAATCGAACAGCGACTCGATATCCGAACCCGACGCATGGCCATACGCCCGCAGGCCGTTCCGGGACGCACCACCGAGGAGCCTGGTACACCGGCAAACCGGCCACCTTGCCCTTGATATCCCACAACGCCATATCCACTGCAGCAATCGCCGCCATCGTCACCGGACCCCGCCGCCAATACGAAGACCGGTACAGGAACTGCCACGTATCCTCGATCCGGTGCGCATCCTTGCCAATCAGCAGCTGAGCAACATGCTCCTTCAAATACGCGGCAACAGCCAACTCACGCCCGTTCAACGTGGCATCACCGATACCCGTCACACCATCCTCGGTAGTGATCCGGAGCGTCACAAAATTACGCGACGGACTGGTAACAAACACATCAGCGGCAATGATCTTCATGGGACTAACTGTTCCTTCCGGAAGTAAAAAGCAGGGTCTAGAGACGTGTTGGGGTGGCGGATACCGCCGTAGTGGCTGTGAAGGATCCGCACAGTCCGTGAACCAGGGAAACAACGCCAGGGTCCCCGGCGACGTCTGCGCTGACCAGGCGGAGCAGGGCCTGGACCCTCCCGCTGCCTTCCAGCGCGTTTGCCTCGTGGATACCGGAAGCCAGTGGATCCTGGAAGTCCCCGGTGGCAGCCACATAGTCGATCCACGCGGCAAGCATCAAGGCAGCGCCGGCACCGCTGCGGCCGCTGGCCCGTTCCGCCGTCATGACGGGCACGGCGCGCATCCGCAGCTTCGTGGTGGCGTCGGCAGCGATCTGGGCAAGCCGGTGGGCGATGCGGGCATTCCCAAAACGTTCCAGCAGGGCCTGCCGGTACGCAGGAATGTCCAGCCCTGCAGCCTGCAAATGGTTGGCGGCCTCGTCCCAGAAGTCCTCCACGGCCTTCCGGCAAGCCGGATCAGCAAGGGCCTCGGCTACGGTGCCGTGCCCGCGCAGCTGCCCCGCATAGGCAAGGATGGAGTGCGAGCCGTTGAGGAGCCACAGCTTACGGTTCTCATAGGGCTCGATGTCGGCAACCACGACGGCGCCGGATTCCTCCCAGCGCGGACGCCCGGCCGGGAAATCCCCGCTGAGCACCCAGTTCCGGAAGGGCTCGGCCACCACGGGCGAGCTGTCTCTGTAGCCGCACTGTTCCGCCACCTCCTCAATGTCAGCGTCCGTGGTCCGCGGCGTGATCCTGTCCACCGACGTGCTGACGAAGCTGACATTCGCGCTGATCCACTCGGCCAGCCCGGGGCCCCATCCCGAGGCCAGGCCCATAATGGCCCGGCGGGCAACGTCACCATTGGCCGAAAGGTTGTCGCAACTGACGACGGCGATCGGGCCCGCCCCGCTGTCCCTCCGGCCCGCGAGGGCCAGCACCAGGCGCCCCAACGGCGTGCCGGGCACCCCTGTCCCCCCGGACGCCGCTGCTGACAGCGTGCGGAGGTCAGCCGCCACGGCCGGCGCATCGGCGTCGAACGTTCCATCCGCGGCCAGTCCATAGGCCGCCTCGGTGATGGTCAGCGTGACAATGGCCGTCTCCTTCGCCGCCACCAGGCTCGCGGAGCCGGGCGATGTTGGCGCCGTCTACGGCCTCGACGATGCTGCCCACCACTTCGAAGCTGTCGCCACCTGCCGACCGCTCCACCAGGGTGTAGAGGCAGTCCTGGGCGGACAGCGCCGTTGCGGCGTCCGGGCGGCGCCCGGTGAATGCCGCGATCCCCCACTCCGCGGCGTCCGGCGCATGCTGGGTGTACCAGGCCTGGTGGGAGCGGTGGAATGCTCCCAGGCCGAGGTGCACGATGCGCACCGGGGCCTTGGGCAGCAGCATCAGGCCCCGATCCAGGACCGGAAGTGATCCCGGTGCGGGCCGCACGGCGTTCACAGCTTGAACACCCGCCGCGGTGAAGCATCGATGATGTCCACGATCAGGTCATGGGCCCGCTCTTCGGTGACCCGGTGCTCAGCCACCAGCCGGGCCAGGAAGGAAGCCTCGATCCGCCGGGCCGTATCGTGGCGGGCGGGGATGGAGCAGAACGCCCGCGTGTCATCGATGAAACCGGATGAGCGCGAGAACCCTGCCGTTTCCGTCACCGCCGAGCGGAAGCGGAGCATGGCGTCGGGTGCGTCCAGGAACCACCACGGCGCGCCAAGGTACACCGAGGGATAGAAGCCCGCCAGCGGGGCCAGTTCCCGGGAGAAAACCGTCTCGTCCAGGGTGAACAGCACCAGGTGGAAGTCCTTGGCCGTCCCGAAGTCCTGCAGCAGCGGGCGCACGGCCTCGGTGTAGTTGACCGCCACCGGGATGTCGTGGCCGGTGTCCGCGCCAAAGGCTTCGAACGTGGGCGCATGGTGGTTGCGGAACGAACCCGGGTGGATGGTCATGACCAGCCCGTCCTCCACCGACATCCGCGCCATCTGGTACATCATGTGCGCTTCGAAGGCCTCCCTGTCGGCGGCGGTCCACTGCCCCGTCCTGCCGCGCTCGAACAGCCGTCCCGCCTCGGCGTCGTCCAGCTTCAGCGTGGTGGGCGTGAACACGCCGTGGTCAGCGGACACAGCGCCGCGCTCCACGAAGTGGCGCCGGCGCGCCTCAAGTGCCTTGATGTACCCGGCGTAGCCGGTGGCGCCCTCCCCCGCCGAGCTGATGAGGCGCTCAACGTTGTCGTGCCAGGCCGGGTGCGCCATGTTCAAGTACTGGTCCGGCCGGAACGTGGGCAGCACCCGGGCCGAAAACGAAGGGTCCGCATGCAGGGCGGCGTGGCTGTCCAGTGAGTCCAGGGGATCATCCGTGGTGGCGAGCACCTCGATGTTGAACTCCTTGAACAACTCGCGCGGCCGGAAACCCGGCTCGGAAAGTTTGGCCTGCAGTGCGTCGTAGAGCCGGTCCGCGTTGTCCGGGGTGGGCTCCTCCGCCAGGCCGAACACGTGGGCGAACTCCTGCCGGATCCAGTAGCCGGATGCCGTCCCTTCGAAGTTGGGCCAGGCTTCGCAGAAATGCCGCCACACCTGCCGCGAATCCGCGGGCCCGCTGCCGAGCCCCAGCCTGGTCCATGGACACCCCGCCGGCGTGGATCAGGCGGGTGACGTAATGGTCAGGGGTGACCAGGAGTGCGGCAGGATCCGGGAAGGGGGTGTTCTGTTCGATGACCGCCGCGTCCACGTGCCCGTGGGGCGAGATGATGGGGAGCCGCTCTACCTTTTCGAAAAGCGACCGTGCTATGTTCCGGACACCGGGATCGGCAGGCAGCAGCCGGTCCGGGTGGTCCGCCAGGGGTTGGGGCATGGCTCAACCCCTCCCCGCCGGGACTGAGAGCCCGGCCAGGGCAGCAGTCGAGCGGAGGTAGTCAAGGTTGTCAACGGTTCGCTGGGCCAGCGGGAGCTCCGTGGAGAAGTCCTCCACGGTGACCCATCCGTCGTAGCCGAAGGCGGCGAGCGCCTTGAAGTACTGCAGGACGCTGCCCTGGCCGGCGCGCAGCGGCGCCCACTCGTTCCGGTAAAGGGCTGCTCCTGATTCATCGGTCTCGCCGCTGTCCACCCACACCGCGTTCTTCACGTGCACGTGCGCCAGGTAATCGCCCAGGAGCCTCGAAGGCAGGGAGGTAGTCCTCCTGCCCCTCGATCAGCAGGTTGCCCAGGTCGTGGATGACGCCGACGTGCCGGGAGTCCAGGCCGTCAAGCAGCCGCAGCGCCGATGAGGCGGATGCGGTGATGGTCCGGTGGTGCAGGCTCCACCAGCGCCTTGACGCCGTGGTGGGCGGCCCGCTCCGCGATCCATTCGAAGTCGCGACGGGCTTGGTCGAAGAGCTCCGGGTAGGGCGTGCCGCTGGCCGGTTCATTGCCCCACGCCGCAGTTCCCAGCGGAAGCGTGGTGACCCGCACCTGGCGTGCGCCCAGCTTGGCCGTTGCGGCCAGCATCCGGTCCACGTCCGCGTGGTTGTCGCACCGCGCGTACCCGCCGATGCCGGAGAACTCCAGGCCGGCGGTGCTGGTGATGGCGGCAATCCGGTCCAGGTGGTCTTCCATGCCGGTCAACGGAACCGTGGCCTTGTTGCCGGCCCAGAAGCCCGGCTCGGCAGACTCAGCCTGGTCTGTAATGCGCCATTCGACCCCGTCCCACCCTGCTCCGCGAGGTGCTGCACTGCTTCTTCAGGGGTCCATTCGGGGGTTGATGCAGTAAATACTGAAAACTTCATGGTCTTAGGCGCTTTCTGCCGCGGTGCTTCCGGTGCGGACTTCAAGGTCGTTGTACTTGCCCGCCAGGACATCGTCGAAGAGGACGGGCTGGCCCAGGGTGGCCGAAACGTAGACGGAACGCACTGCCGCGAGCGCATTGACGGCGTCACTGACGGTGACACCCGGCTGCCTGCCGGCCGCGATGGCGGACAGGATGTCCCGGTACTGCCGCACATGCCCGGCGGGGTAGGTGGTGGGGTCGGCGGCCTTGTAGTCCTCCACGGGGTACTTGGCCAGTTCCTGTTCGGCCTGATTGCCGCCGCCCTGGAGGCCCATGTCGGCGGACTCGCCGCCTGCGTCCTTGCTGTGGAAGTACTGCAGCCGGTCGTTGTCCACCACAGCGGATCCTTCGGATCCCATGAGCTGGACGCGGACGGTCAGCCCCGGGTAGGCGGCAGTGGTGGCGTGCAGGACGGCGAGGCCGCCGTTTTCGAAGGTGACGGTGGCTACTGCAGTGTCCTCGACTTCGATCCGTTCGTGGGCCAGCCGGGCAGTGTGGGCGTGGATTTCCACGGGACGTCCCATGAACCACAGGAGCAGGTCCACGGTGTGGACGCCCTGGTTCATGAGGGCGCCGCCGCCGTCCATGGCCCAGGTGCCGCGCCAGTCGCCCGAATCGTAGTAGCCCTGGCTGCGCCACCATGCGACGGAAGCGATGGCAGACGTCAGCCGGCCGAAGCGTCCCTTGGCAATGGCGTCGGCCACGGCCACGCTTGACTGGTCGAAGCGGTGCTGGCTGATCACCGAGGCCACGATCCCCTTTTCCGCAGCCGTGGTGGCTGCGGCTTCGATTTCCTGGGCCTGGCTCAGGTCCACATCCAGGGGCTTCTCGATCACTACGTGCTTGCCGGCGGCCAGGACTTCCAGGCCCTGCTGGATGTGGAGGCCGCTGGGCGTTGCCAACGCCACGAGGTGGATGTCTTCGGCGGCGAACGCTTCCGCCAGCGTGGTGTACAGGGCGGGCCGTTCCCCGCCCTGTTTCTCAATGAAATCCGCCAGGGCCTCGGCTGCTGCGGGTATGGCGTCAACGAGTGCCACGATGCTGGTTTCCGGGAATTCGCGGAGGGCTACGGCGTGGGTGCGGCCAATGGTGCCGCACCCGGTGATGGCTACGTTCAGGGTGCTCATGCGGTCTGGACTCCTGCTTCTGCGGTGACTTTTGCGAAGGCTCGTGCTGCGATGCCGAAGGCGGTGGGGCCGGAGAACCCGCCCAGCCCGTGTGCACCGGCGAGGTGCGGTTCCAGGGAGGCGAAGCCTTGGTACCCGTCGGCTTTGAGCGCTTCCACGGTGCGAAGGAGGTCTCCGTCGCCTTCACCGGCGGGCATCACGTGTCCGTTCGAGAAGAGGGCGTCCTTGACCTGGAGGTACTCAAGGTGCGGGCGCAGCTTGGCGTATGCCTCATCAAAGGGCTTGACCCCGACCTGGACGAAGTTGGCGGCGTCCCAGGCCACCTTCAGCGCGGGCGAGTTGACGGTTTCGATGATGTCCAGGACGCGGTCCGGGATGTCTCCGAAAATGTCCTTCTCGTTCTCGTGCAGGAGGACCACACCGGCTTCCTCCGCAACGCCGGCAAGGGCCCGCATGCGCTCCATCACGGCGTCCCGGATGCTCTCCACCTGCACCGACTCTCCGTAGTAGAAGGAGAAAATGCGGATGTACCTGGCCCCCAGGACCTTGGCGGCGTTGGCCGCCCGGCGGAGGCGTTCCACCTCGTGCTGCACGGGCAGGCTGACGTCCACCTTCCCGATGGGGGACGCAATGGCTGAGACCTTCATGTCTTTCTCTGCCAGCAGGGTTGCAAGGGCCTGGAGCTGTTCGTCGCTGAGGTCCACGATGTTGGTGCCCCACGCGCTGCGGACCTCGATGTGGTTGGCGCCAAGAGCCTGCAGCACGGCAATCTGGACTGCGGGGTCATCGTCGATCTCATCGCCGAAACCTGACAGCTGCCAGGTGACCTGAGTGGTCGAAACCATGGTTATTTAACTCCTCCGGCGGTCAGCCCGCCTACTAGGTAACGCTGGAAAATCAGGTAAAGAATGACCACCGGAGCGGCGCACACCAGTGCCGCCGCCATCATCTGGCCATAGAAAGGAATGGCGCCGCCTTCCTGCGAGGCACCAAAGATTTGGAGTGCGACGGCGGCCGTCTGGCTTTCAGGGCGTGTCATCACCGAGGCAAACAGCACGTCGTTCCAGCCAAGCAGGAACGCGAAGATGCCGGAGACCACGATGCCCGGCCAGCTCAGCGGCAGGATGATGCGGAAGAGGACCCCGAGGTGGGACGCGCCGTCGATGCGGGCTGCTTCTTCGAGGCTCCTTGGGAAGCCCCCGGAGGTAGGTGACCATCACCCAGGTGGAGAACGGCATGGCGAACGTCAGGTAGGTGACGAACAGGCCCCACTGGGTGCCGATAACCTGGATCCCGAGGTAGGTCGCAGCCGAGGAAAACAGGACGAAGACCGGCAGCACCATCAGGGTTCCGGGGACGGACTGCAGAGCCAGCAGGCCACGGAGGATGGTCAATCTTCCGCGGAAGGTGTAGCGGACCAGGACGAACGCCGTGGAGATGGACAGCGCCGCAGAGACCACTGCGGTTGCGCCGGCCACCAGGACGCTGTTGGTCAGGCCGGTGGCAAGGCCCACGCTGGTCCAGATTTTCGAGTAGTTCTCCAACGTGACCGTGGACGGCCAGAACTCCCCCTTGGCCACCCCGATGTCCGAGTTCACCGACGCCAGGAAGATGTACAGCACCGGAATCAGGACGAGGGCGCCCAGGAACACCAGGATGATAACGAGCAGGGGGCCCGGGAGGAGCCGGAGCACCTCGTGCTGGCGGTGCGAGCCCGGACGGTCAACTGCGGCACTTGGCGCGCTCCGCCGGGTGGCTGTCGTGGCGCTCATTTCTTCGCTCCTGACGTGTCGGCGTCGTCAAGCTTCACGGCGCGTAGGTAGACGAACAACGGGATGGCGATGAGCACCAGGGAGATGAAGGCCATCGCAGCACTCAGGCCAAAGCGGAAACTCTGGAAGCTGGTGACGTAGGTCAGGATCGGCAGGACTTCGACGTCGGTCGGAGCCGGGACACCGAAGAGCACGAACGGGAGGGTGAAGTTGTTGATGTGGTGCAGCATCCCGATCAGGAAGGCCAGCGCCAGTGGGCCCTTCAGATACGGGAAGACGACGTACCGGAGCTTGTTCCACCACAGCGCTCCGTCCAGGGCTGACGCCTCGTGCACCTCGTGGTCCACGGACTGCAGACCGGAAAGGGCCAGCAGGTAGATGAACGGCCAGGAAGCCCAGATCTGGACCAGGACCAGGGTCCAGAAGGTCTGCGGCCCGTTGAGCCACAGGCCAACGTGGATCCCCACCGTTGACAGTGCCTCGTCCACAATTCCGCCAGGCTGGAGCATGGTCCGCCAAACGGTTGCCACCACGAAGGACGGGAGGACGTACGGGATGAGGAAGATCGAGCGGATCACGGCCCGGCCCTTGAACGCGTTCTGCGTTGCCACTGCGGCAGCGATGCCCAGCGGCAGGGTGACCACCATGGCCAGCAGCGAGTAGCTGACACTGAGCCAAACCGCGTGGAGCAGCGGGGAGTCCGTCACCGCTTCAACGAAGTTTTCAACTCCAATGAGCGGTGCGCTGATCCACTTCCGCAGGGTGTACTGGTCCAGGTTGAGGACGGACATGTAGATGCCCAGCAGCAGCGGCACCACGATGATGATGATCATCAGGACCCCGCCGGGGATCAGCATCCAAAGCGGGCGGTTGCTTTCGCTTAGGCCCTTGCGGCGCATGCCGTCTTTGTGGCCGGGCCGCTGCCCGGTATCTTCGGCGGGACGGGGCGCCCGGCCTGCGGTGGGATCCACCGCAGGCCGCACTTCATGAGAGGCGTCGGTTGACATCAGAACTTATCCTTTGGAGGCCCGGTCCAGGGAAGCCTGGCCCTTGTTCTGGGCGTCCTTGATCCTTTGATCCAGGGCGGACCCGTCCACTTTGCCCGCGGCCAGGTCCGGAATGGACTGCACCGTGACGTTAAGCAGGCCCAGGCTGGATGTCGCCCCAGGCGCCGGTGAATGGCGTGGCCTTGGACTTGGCGGCGGCATCGGCAACGGGCTTGAGCTTGGGGTCCGTGAGGCTGGCGAGGGCTTCGGAGTTCGCAGGCAGGTCGCCGAAGGTCTTCTGGTAGTTCAGCTGCTCGTCCTTGGACGTGATCAGCTTGATGTAGGCGAAGGCGAGATCCTTCTGCTTGGAGTAATCGGCAACTACCAGGTTGTCGCCGGAGAGGATGCTGGCGGCGGCGCCGTCGGACTTGGACTGCGTCTCACCCGGGGCAATGGTGGGCATCAGGGCGTACTCGTATTTGCCCGCAACTGCTGACTTGTCAAGCGTGGGGATGGAGCCTGGAGGTGGTCATCATCAGGTAGCCGGCCTTGCCGCTCGCGAAGGCGGCCACGGCGTTGCTGTTGCTCCAGCCAACGGAGGCAGGATCAACAACCTTGTCATTGGTCAGCCAGCCAAAGTAGGTTTCGTAGGCCTTCTTGACGGTGGGGTCGTCCATCTTCAGGTTCTTGCCGTCAACCAGGGGGTTTCCTGCCTGGACAGCCATGGCCCAAATAAATTTCCAGGGATCGTAGTTGTCCTTGTATCCGGTGGCGATGCCGTAGGTGTCGCCCTTGGTCATCTTCTTGGCCTGGGCTGCCAGCTCATCCCAGGCCTGGTGGCGGGCTTGTCGATTCCAGCCGCCGCCAGCAGGTCCTTGTTGTAGGCCATGACGAACGGACGGCTCACGAAGGGGATGCCGGCCATGTGGTCTTTGTCCGGCCCGGAGATGCCGAGGGCGGCCTGGTTGAAGCGGTCCTTGCCTCCCACTGCCTTCCAGTCATCGTCTGACAGGGTGACAAAGGCCTTGGTGGCGTAGGCCGTTGGAGTGAAAGTGGTGCCCAGTCCGTAGATGTCCGGGCCCTGGCCTGACACAACGGAGGTCTGGATGCGGGTGAGCTCATCGTTGGCGGAGGCGAACGTTTCGAACTTTACGTCGGCGCCGGTTTGGGCCTTGAACTTGGCCGCGATATCGCTCTGCCACTGCTTTTGTTGCTCCGGGTACTGGCTCAGGACGCCGGTCAGGACGTTGAGGGTCTTGCCCGTCCCATCCACTTTGCCGTCCGAGCCCGTGGAGCCCCCGCCGTTCCCGGAGCTCGATCCGCAGCCGGTCAAGGCGAGCGCTGCAGCCGTGACTATCGCCGCAAGCCCAGTAGTCGATTTAAACCTCATTGTTTTTCTCCTCTAGGACACCCACATGGCCACATCCGTCCTGTGGCGGAAATCACTGCAGGCGACTCGAAAGCCAGTCTAGGAATCTGGCAAGCAAGTGGCAAGCGGTTGCCAAAAATTGCCATAAGTGCTCAGATAGATGCACCAGGCATCCATGGGCGCCTAGCCCTGGAGGCCCCATCTGGCCGGTTCCAGTCCGGTCCGCGAGGAAGGCCCGCAGCCATGGCAGACTCCACAGTCAAGGCGTCAGCACAGGTTCGCCGCGACGCGGGCACGCAACGGGACCGGCCCCCAACCATCCGCGACGTGGCAGAACTGGCCGGTGTTGCCACCTCCACGGTGTCCCGCGCCCTCGCCCGTCCGGACCGTGTGAATCCCCGCACCCGGGTGCGGATCGAAGAGGCGGCAGCGGAACTTAATTACGTACCCAGTTCGCAGGCACGCGGACTCAGCTCGGGACGGACCAATGCGGTAGCTGTGCTGGTGCCCGACATCACCAACCCGTTCTACTTCGACATCATCCGGGGCACGCAGCACCAGCTCAAGGCAGCCGGGGTAACCCAGCTCCTGGTCGACACCGAGGAGTCCAGTGAAATGGAGCCTGGACGCGCTGCATAAGATGCGGAAATCCGCCGACGGCTTCATCCTTGCCGCTTCCCGCCTGACTGACGCCCAGCTTGCGGAGGTGTCGCAGTCACAGCCCCTGGTGACGTTCAACCGTGCCTCCACCAGCGCACCGACCGTGATGATTGATACCCCGTCGGCCATCATCCAGGCCTTGGAGCACCTGGCCTCGCTGGGGCACCACAAGGTCTGCTACGTGGCAGGTCCGCCCACGTCCTGGTCCAACCAGATGCGGTGGAAGGTCTTCGAGGAGGATGCGACCAAGCGCGGCATGGAGGTCCACCGGATCGGGCCCTACACCCCGAAAACAACGTCCGGCGCCGCTGCCGCGGACGCAGCGGTCAGAACGGGGGCAACGGCCTGCATTGTCTTCAACGACCTGCTGGCCATCGGCATGCTGCAGCGGCTGCAGGCCCGTGGCATCCGGGTGCCCGCAGACATGAGCATCATCGGATCGGACGATATTTTTGGGGCGGACTTCTGCAATCCGCCGTTGACTACCATTTCCAGTCCCATCGAACAGGCGGGAAGGGTGGCGGTGTCCATGCTGCTGGCCCAGCTCAACCCGCTGGCGGGGAACGCGTCCCGACAGCTGGCCGTGATGCCCACGCACCTGACCATCCGGGAATCCACCGGCCCCGCGCCCGCGTAGGGGTTCGCGCGCGGGACCAGGGCTGGCGGGAGCTAGGCCCGTTCGGAGATCCACGCACCAAGTTCGGCGGCGGTTTCCGCGGTGAGGGAGTGCCCGCCGGGGTCCTTCCGGGCGTGGGTGTCCGCACCGGAGGCCCCCGGGAGGTAGTCCCAGGTCCGGCCCAGCAGGTCAGCCGGGATGACAGTGTCGGCCTCGCCGTGGGCCAGGAACACCGGGGCGCCCGCAAGCCGGTCCGGCGACGTTGGCACACCTGCCTCGAACGGGAGCGTCCCGTAAAGGATGGCCGTGCCCGCGTAACGCTGCGGATCAGCCAGCAGCAACCCGCCCGCGAACGCCGCACCGCCACTGAAGCCAACCAGGATTACCGGCCGACCTTCCGGGGCAATCGGGTCCAGCCAGGTCCGGAACCATGCCATAGTTTGGGCCAGCGACTCGGCGATGGGCCGCCCGGTTCCCCGGTTGGCGAACCAGGCAAACCCGCCCCCTGCCGGGATCGGGGCCCGGACAGCAGCATAGGAAAAACCGTCGGGAAGGTGGTTGGCCAGCCCGATGATTCCTGATTCATCCGATCCGCGCCCGTGCAGCAGCACTACGAGTGGGCGGTCGGGATCGTCGGGGCTCTGCCAGGCGACGGTGGGTTCGGCGAACGGTGCATGCATAGGGTGTCCTCGGTTTCGGTGGTGCTGTTGGAGAGTCCTGGCAGGAATAATTGCCCGGTTTTTGTAGTGGTGGTCGTCAGGCAGGGGCCGGGGCCCCGATTTCACGGTTGACTGCGGGCATGATCTCGGTGGCGAGCAGGCTCGATGGAACGCGCCGTTTCGGCGAACGGCAGCCCGCCCAGTCCGATCTGGGCCATGTACCGGCTGGTTCCCAGTGCCTCGTGGATGGCGAGGATTTTCTCCACCACCTGCTGCGGGCTTCCCACCAGCAGGCCGCCGCCGGGTTCGGACCAGTCATCGAAGGTGGAGCGCGGGAAGTGGCCCACGGGCCGGGGCATGTTCTGCTCGAAATACGCCCGGTAATAGGGATAGAAGGTATCGCGGGCCTGCTGGGACGTGGGCGCCACGTAGAAGTGGCCGCCGGCACCCACCGGCAGGGCGGAGGCGTCATGCCCGGCCTCGGCCGCGGTGTGCCGGTACAGCTCCACCAGGCGGCGGAACCTTTCGGGTCCGGACAGCAGTGCAACAAACAGCGGCAGGCCCAGGCGTCCCGCACGTGCAAAACTCGCCGGCGTCCCGCCCACCCCCACCCAGACGGGAAGCTTTTCCTGCAGGGGCCGGGGCGCAATGTCCATGCCGGGGACGGTCTGGGTCAAGGTGCCCTGCCAGGCCAGGGTTGCGTTGTCCCGCAGGCTCCAGCAGCATGCGCAGTTTTTCGTCAAAGAGTGCGTCGTAGTCCGCGGTGTCGTATCCGAACAGCGGGTAGGACTCGATGAACGCGCCGCGTCCGGCGATAATCTCGGCACGGCCGCCGGACACCAGGTCCAGGGTGGCGAACTGCTCGAAGAGCCGCACCGGATCCTGGGTGGAGAGCACCGTGACTGCCGTGCTCAGCCGTAGGTTGACGGTCTCCCGCGCAACGGCGGCGAGCACCATCTCGGGCGCGGACAGTGCGAAGTCATGGCGGTGGTGCTCTCCCAGGCCCAGGAAGCTGAGGCCGGCCTGGTCTGCCAGCTTCGCCAGCCCAATGATCTCTTCCAGCCGCTGGTGCGGCGACTGGGCCAGCCCGGTTTGTCCGTTGCGCGACAGTTCGCCAAAGGTAAATATGCCAAAGTCCATATTAGTTGAACATTCAACTTTGAGGATCTATTCCGACGCCTACCCTTCCGTCCAGGAAAGGCGGGCGTACGACGCCGGGGGCCACCCGCCGTCGTACGCCCGCCCTGGTTGGCTGTGCTTAGGCTTCCACCAGCGTGGCGCCGGCAGGAACCTCGGCCGGGGCGCCGGGCTCGTTGCGGCCGTACAGCCAGTCGTTGTACTGGAAGTTGTTGTCCCCACGGCTCTTGAACAGCATGTTCCGCAGTACACGGGCCACGCCGTCCACGTGCCAGGACTCGCCCCAGATACGGGCGGTGCGCTGGACGCGGGCGGTGCGGGCTGCGCGGGTTTCGTTGAACTCGCGGAAGGCATCTTCCCACGCGCCGGCGTCGATGCCTACTGGCGTGAAGACGCGGTTGCTGGCGGCGTCCTGGAGCACTGCCGCATCTTCCAGCGCCTGGCAGGCACCCTGGGCCAGATACTGCAGCATCGGATGGGCGGCATCGCCGATTAGCGCCATGCGGCCGGAAACCCAGGTCTCGATCGGGTTGCGGTCGTACATGGGCCAGCGGATGCCGGTGGCCAGGTTCTTCAGGGCTTCCTGCACGGCGGGGACGCAGTCCTTGTAGGCCGCCTGGAGTTCGTCCACGCCGCCGTACTGCTCTTCGCCGCGCTCGAACGACGGGGACTTGAACACTGCCACAGTGTTGAGCAGCTGGCCCTTCCGCAGCGGGTACTGGACCAGGTGGCAGTTCGGGCCGAGGTAGACGATGACGTCCTCCAGGTCCGCCGCGGGGGTTTCCCCGGTGATGGGCACGGTGCCGCGGTACGCCACGTAGGCGGAGTTGACCGGGCCGTCGTTGGCAACGGTGGCGCGCAGGGTGGACTTCAACCCGTCCGCTGCCAGGATGGCGTCAGCCTCGAACACCTCGCCCTTGGCGGTGTAGGCACGGGCCCGGTCGCCGTCGGTCTCCACCTTCTGCACCAGGACGTCGTTCACCAGGGTGACGCCGGCTTCCTGGCAGGCTTCAAGCAGGATCCGGTGCAGGTCGCTGCGGTGGATCACCACGTAAGGGGCGCCGTAGCGTTCCTCGAACTCGCTGCCCAGGGTCTGGCGGGTGAGTTCCTCGCCGGTGATGGCGTCGCGGAACACCAGGTGCTTGGGCTGGACGCCGATTTCCAGTGCCTTCTCCAGCAGGCCCCAGCGCTTGAGGACGCGGGAGGCGTTGGGGGCCATCTGCAGGCCGGCGCCGACCTCGCCGAAGGCGGGTGCCACTTCAACCAGGGTGACATCGGCGCCGTTTTCGCGAAGCGCCAGCGCTCCGGCAAGTCCGGCCATGCCGCCGCCCACTACCAGGACGTCGGTGGACGCTTTGAGGTTAGACATTGGAAACTCCTACTGCTGTTGATTTCTTGATTTTGGTACCGACGGCTGCGAGCAGGACTGCTGCTGCTGCGGCTGCTCCGGCAAATGCCAGGAAGTTCGAGTTGACCCCCAGGCCCGCTGCAAGCAGGAGCCCGCCGGCCTGGGGTGCTGCCACGGCCCCGATCCGGCCCACGCCAAGGGCCCAGCCAAGGGCGGTGCCGCGCAGGTGTGCCGGGTAGTTGCTTGCCACGGCGGCGATGATCAGGCACTGGGTGCCGTGCGTCCCCACGCCGGCAAGCACCAGCATGAGGTAGACGACGGCGACGGGCGGCCCGGTGACCAGGACCAGCAATCCGACGGCGGCCACGGCCGCTGCCGCGATGGCGGTGGGGATGGGGCCGAACCGGGTGCCGGCCCAGGCGGTGAGCACCGAACCCGCCACCGCACCAAGGTTGAGGGCCAGGGCGAACGTCAGGGCAGACCCGAGGTTGTAGCCTGCCAGCCTGCATGAGGTTGGGCAACCAGGTTCCCAGCCCGTACCAGGCGAAGAGGGTCACCAGGGTGCCGACAGCGAACAGCAGGCTGGTGCCGAGGTAGGGCGCCCGAAGCAGGGACCCAAACCCGACGGATTCCTTGGCGGCTTGGCCCTGGGCTGCGCCCTGGTGGCCCGGCGCCAGCGTCTCCGGCAGGTAGCGGATGCCCAGCGGGATGACCGCCACCAGGGCGACCACGGCCACCAGGAACATGACGGGCCAGCCGAAGGCCGGGATCAGCGGAATGCCGACGAGGGCGGCGATGGAACCGCCGATGGGAACACCGGACATCATCAGGGTGGCGATGGTGGACCGCCACTTTTCCGGGACCAGGCTCGGCCACAAGGGCGTTGGCTGAGGGAACCAGGCCGCCCAGGCCAATACCTGCCAAGAGGCGCAGTCCGCCGAAGACCGGGGCGCTGGGCGCGAAGGCGCAGAGGATGGTGAAGAGGGAGAAGACGAGGGCGCAGCCGATGATGGTGCGCCGGCGGCCCCAAGTGTCGGACATGCGGCCGGCGAAGACCGCCCCGATCATCATGCCGATGAAGGCCATCGAGCCGATGGTGCCTGCGGTGGCCTTGGTCAGGCCCCAGCCGGTGTCGCTGATGAGCGAGCCCTGGACGGTGCCGTAGACAATCAGGTCATAGCCGTCGAAAACGACCAGCAGCCAGCACACCAGGACGGCGAGCACGGAACGCCGGGGGAACCCGGAAAGGCCGGCGCCCGGGGCGGGGGCGGCCATGCGCTGCGGCGCTGCAGCGGAAGTTATGTGATTCATCCCACCACTGTGCTGGCAGTCATACCGCCGCGCACATAAGATTCTGTTATGCAGAATCTTCCGGCCCGACGGAAGCCCACCTACTCCATCGAAGCTGTGGACAACGCCCTGCAGGCTCCTCCAGCTCCTGCGGGACGTGGGCAGCCTGCGGCTCAAGGACGCGGCCGCGGAACTCGGCGTGGCGCCCTCCACGGCGCACCGGCTCCTGGCCATGCTGGTGTACCGGGGATTTGCGGTCCAGGACGAGACACGCCGGTACGTGCCAGGGCCTGCCATGGGCGCCGGCCCTGCCGGCTTCAGCTGGACCCGGCAACTGCGGGATATTTCCCGGCCGCACATGGAGGGGCTTTGTGCGCGCACCAATGAAACCGTCAACCTGATGATCCGGGTGGGCACCAAGGTCCGGTTCCTGGACACGGTGGAAAGCTCGAACATCCTCCGCGTGGGTGACCGGCAGGGGACCCTGCTTCCTGCACACAGGGCCTCCGGCGGGAAGGCCATCCTCGCCGAGCCTGGATCCCGCTGTGCTGGATCAGCTGTTCCGCAGCCCCAACGCCGAGCTGGCGGGTGACTACATTTCCGACGCCGAGTACCCGGCATTCCTGCGCGAACTTGAGTCGGTGCGGGCCAACGGATTCGCGGCCAACTTTGAGGGCACCGAGGAAGGCATCAGCGCCTTTGGGATGGCGCTGCACAACGGCAACGGCGTGGTGGTGGGTGCCTTGAGCGTGGCCACTCCGGTTGCCCGGTTCCGGCCACTGTTCGACGCCGGCCTGGTGGGCGTCATGATGGAAACCCGGCGCCAATTGGAGATTGATATCGCCGCCAATCCGGTGGACGGCGCAGCGGGGAGTTGACCTCGGCGGACACGCATCCAGAGAAATATTCTGCCTGTCAGAATATGCTGGGGATCACAGCCCGCATTCCCTATGGTCGAATCCACGCCGCAGTCAGTCCGCACGCAAGGAGAAGGCCAGTGTCGATCAGAGCTGAAAACCAAACACATGAATCTGTGGCCCAGGAACACCACGTTCCCGAGCCGACCCCGGAAGAGGCTGCCCAGCTTGAGCAGCTGTACCAGGACTTTGACAAGGAGAACCTGATTCCGTTGTGGACGGAGATCGCGGACCTGATGCCGATGGTCCCGTCCCCAAAGGCGGTGCCGCATGTGTGGCGGTGGGACGACCTGTACCCGCTGGCCGCCCGCGCCGGGGACCTTGTTCCGGTGGGCCGTGGCGGGGAGCGCCGGGCCATTGCACTGGCGAACCCGGGCCTGGGCGGCACGCCGTATGCTACCCCCACCCTGTGGGCAGCCATCCAGTACCTGGGCGGCCGCGAGACAGCCCCGGAGCACCGCCATTCGCAGAACGCGTTCCGGTTCGTGGTGGAGGGCGAAGGCGTATGGACCGTGGTGAACGGCGACCCCGTACGCATGTCCCGCGGCGATTTCCTGCTCACCCCGGGCTGGAACTTCCACGGCCACCACAACGACACCGATGAGCCGATGGCCTGGATCGATGGCCTGGACATTCCGTTCGTCCACTACGCCGATGCCGGGTTCTTCGAGTTCGGCACCGAGCGCGTCACCGACGAGGCCACCCCGGACATCTCCCGCTCCGAACGGCTCTGGGCCCACCCCGGCCTGCGTCCGCTCTCCGGCCTGGAGAACACCACCAACTCCCCCATCGCCGCCTACCGGTGGAAGTACACAGACGCCGCCCTGCGCGAACAGCTGCTCCTCGAAGACGAGGGCCACCCCGCCACCGTCTCCCAGGGCCACGCCGCCATCCGGTACACCAACCCCACCACCGGCGGGGACGTCATGCCCACCATCCGCGCCGAATTCCACCGGCTCCGCGCCGGCGCCAGCACCGAGACCGTCCGCGAGGTGGGCTCCAGCGTCTGGCAGGTCTTTGAGGGCACCGGCACCGTGACCCTGAACGGCGAAACCAGGGTCCTGGCCAAGGGCGACCTGTTCGTGGTCCCGTCCTGGGCTGCATGGTCCCTACAGGCCGACGCTGGCTCACGAACGGAGTTCGATCTGTTCCGGTTCAGCGACGCCCCCATCTTTGAGCGCCTGAACTTCAACCGCACCTACATCGAAGGACGCACCAAGTAATGAAACTCCTCACCCTCCGCACTCCTGCCGGCAACAAGGCGGTCCGCCAGGACGGCGACACCCTCACCGAGATCCCGGGCTTCTCCGACGTCGGCGCCTTGCTGCAGGACCCCAACTGGGAAACCACCGCGAAGGCGGCCAACGGCCCAACGCACGCGCTCGACGGCGCCGACCTCGCCGCCGTCGTACCTGCCCCGGGCAAGATCATCTGCGTGGGCCACAACTACCGCAACCACATCAAGGAGATGGGGCGCGAAGTCCCCGAGCACCCCACCCTGTTCGCCAAGTACGCCGAATCCCTGATCGGGCCCAACGACGACCTGGCCCTGCCCCAGGAGTCGGACACCGTGGACTGGGAGGCCGAGCTCGCCGTGGTGATCGGCAAAACCGGCCGCCGCATCCCCGAAGCCCAGGCCGCGGAGCACATCGCCGGCTACTCCGTGCTGAACGACATCTCCATGCGCGACTACCAGTTCCGCACCATCCAGTGGCTGCAGGGCAAGACCTGGGAGAAGTCCACCCCGTTCGGCCCCGCCCTGGTCACCAAGGACGAATTCACTGCCGGGCCGCTGATGACCTCAGCAGTGGACGGTGACGTCCAGCAGTCCACCCCCACGTCCGACCTGGTGTTTACCCCGGAATTCCTGGTGTCCTACATCTCCACCATCATCACGCTGAACCCCGGCGACGTGATCGCCACCGGCACCCCCGGCGGCGTAGGCCACGCCCAGGACCCCAAGCGCTACCTGCAGGAGGGCCAGGTCCTGGTCACCACCATCGAGGGCCTGGGCCAGCTGACAAACCGCGTGGTCAAGGAAGCCTGATGGTCGCCCGGCACGACCAGACCGCCGATCCCGTCCTGCTCGAAGGGCTCCTGCAGGCACGGCGCGGCACCGCGTTCTTCGCCCGCAAGCTCAACGAGCTCACCGACGCGGAACTGGACGGGGACTCGCTCCTGCCGGGCTGGACCCGCCGGCACGTTGTAGCCCACGTGGGCTACAACGCCCGTGCCGTCGCGCGTCTGGTCGAATGGGCGGCCACCGGTGTGGAAACACCCATGTATCCGTCGGTCGAGGTGCGCAACCACGAGATCGACTTCGGGGCCACCCTGTCCCCCATCGCGCTGCGGAACCTGTTCGACCACTCCGCGGTCCATCTGAACGTCGAGTGGCGCGACCTGCCCGCTGACAACTGGCACCACAAGGTCAAAACCGTCCAGGGCAGGACCGTCCCGGCGGAAGAGACCGTGTGGATGCGGACCCGTGAGGTCTGGGTCCATGCGGTGGACCTGGACAACGGGGCAACGTTCAAGGATATCCCTGAGCCCGTCCTGGAACGGCTCCTGACGGACATTGCCGGCGCCTGGCATGCCCGAAGCACCGACAAGGACCTGGTGGTCGAAGTCACCGGACAGCCGAACCCGCTGACCTTAGGGGACACCACGGCCGCTTCCCCCACTGTGGTGTCAGGCTCCCTGCCGGCCATCGCGCAGTGGGCTACCGGCCGGGGCACGGACGGAACCACGGCACAGCGCGACGGCGAATCCACCACACCGGCGCTCCCGGCACCCGCCTGGATCTAGCGTGAAGGCCGGCCAGGGTCTGACTCATCGGATCCTGGCCCGCCTCGGTCCGTGAACCAAAAATGCTGCCCCGGGATTGGATGCTATTCCATATTTCGAACCCTTCGCCCTCGGTACCATGAGGTGACCGGACAGAGCCGTCCGGTGGGATCGACGTAAAAGGAAACCCCATGTCCGTGGTTACGGTGGATGACATCCTCTCGGACCTCCCCCTCGGTTTCGCCAGCCTCATCCTGCGGCCGGCCCCGTCCGCGGCCGCGATTGAACGCTTCCTGATCCTTGACGCGGACGATGGACCGGTCGACGCTTCGGGCGCCTTCGTGCTGCTGATCGGCGTCCGTGGCCGCACCGCCCTGCCGGCCCTGCGGCGGCTGCTCAGGACCCCGCCACCTGTCGTCGCGGTCAAGGGCAGCCGGGACGACCTCGCTGAGGTGGAGGAACTCATCCGCGCCGCCGGGGCCGGCCTCCTGTTGGTGGATCCGGGCGCCGACTGGGACCGGCTCCTCTCCATCGCCAAGGACCGGATCCAGCCGCGCAGCTACCAAAGCGAAGTCCTGACGCTGCTTGAAGAAGATCTCTTCGCCATCGCCCAGACCACGGCCCGGCTGACGTCCAGCCACGTGGTCATCGAGGATGCGGCCAACAAAGTCCTTGCCTACTCAACAGTCACCAACGACATCGACGAGCCTGCGCAAGGCGTCCATCCTTGCCCGCCGCGGCCCCCGGAAATACGAGCCTGCTGCTCAAGGACCTGGGCGCATACCGGGAACTCCACCGCACCCGCGAACCGGTCCGCGTTCCTGCCCGGCCCCAGGACGGCCTGCGGGAGCGCGTGGCCGTCACGCTGTTCGCCGGCGAGCGGATCATGGGCTACATCTGGCTCCAGGAGACAGGGGACGGCTTCGGACCGGACGTCGAGTACGTCCTGACCGGAGCCGCGGCACGGGTATCCGCCGAGTTGATCCGCTACCGCAACCAGCAATCCATGCACATGCGGGAGGACAGGATCGCCCGGATCCTCTCAGGCCCCGCCGAGGCCGCCGCCAGCGCCCACAGCGCGAAGATCCCGGCGGATCGGCCGGCCGCATTGATCCTGATCGGCATGTCAGACGCCGACTCCCTGGCTGACGACGCCGCACTCAAGCACGGCGAACTCGCCAACCTCGCCTCCATCCACGCCGCCGCATACAAGGCCACCGCCGTCGTGGGGCAGTTCAACGGGGACACCGCCATCATCGTGCCGGACCTGCAGTCCAGCACCGGGGAGCAGGGACTGCGCGCGCTGGCCGAGGCAGTGGTCCGGGACGCCCGCAAACACCTCGGCCTCGGCGCATTCGCCGCCGTCGGCCCCCTGGTACCGGACCTTTTGACCCTGCACACCGCCACCCGCCTGACTGTTGCCCTCCTCGCATGCGTGGGCAGGCTCTGAAAGCGGCGGGGTGGCTTCGGTGGACGAGTTCGAGGCGGAAATCCTCTACCGGGAGGCCGGCCGGAACTTCGCTACGTCCCCGTTCCGCCACCGAAGCCTCACCGCGCTGCTGCGCGGCGACCCCGAACTCGCTGAAACCCTGCGTGCCTACTTCGACGCATCGTTTGACGTCGCAGAGTGTGCCCGCCGGATGAATCTGCACAAGAACACGGTGTATTACCGGGTGGGCAAAGCCACCCGGGTCACCGGCCTTGATTTCGGCAACCCCCGTGACTCCCTGGTGGCGCTGCTCCACATCCAGGAATGGGCAGCCACCCCCAACCACGCATCAGGCAGGAAATGACAACAACACTGGACACCGCGCCCCTGGATGCCCTCGTCGAAGAGATCGTCCGGCACCACCGGCCCCGCCAAGGGACCGGGACCGTCCCACGGAACATTCCATTCCTGGCCGACGTTCCGTTCGACCGCTTCGGGATCGCCATCGCCACCACCGCCGGCGCTACCTTCAGCGCCGGCGATGCGGACGTCCCCTTTTCCATCCAGAGCATCTCCAAAGTGTTCACGCTGGCCATGGCGCTGCAGGGCAACAGATCCGCCCGGCTGTGGTCCCGGGTCCTGCGCGAACCGTCCGGAACGTCCTTCAACTCGTTGGTGCAGGCTCGAGGCCGAACACGGCATCCCGCGCAACCCCTTCATCAACGCGGGTGCCCTGGTGGTCACGGACCACCTGATGGAAGAAACGCCCGACGCCGCCACGCAGGTCCTGCGGTTCCTCACCGGACAGTCCGGCACCCCGCAGCCGGGGCCGGGCAGGGAGGGCCCGTTCATCGACGAGGCCGCCGCCGCCGGCGAACTGGCCAGCAGCAGCCGCAACCTTGCCCTGGCGCATTTCCTGAAGGACTTCGGCAACCTCACGCAGCCTGCGGAAGCGGTGGTGGACAACTACGTCCGGCAGTGCTCGATCATGATGACCTGCGAGCAGTTGGCCAGGGCCGGATTGTTCCTTGCCAATGATGGCCAGGGAGCATCCGGACCGGTGCTGTCCCGCAGCGAGGCCAAACGGATCGGCTCCATCATGCTCACCTGCGGCATGTATGACGCAGCGGGCGAGTTTGCCTACCGGGTGGGACTTCCGGGTAAAAGCGGGGTAGGCGGCGGCATCCTTGTGATCGTCCCGGGCCAGTGCGCCATCTGCGTCTGGAGTCCGCGCCTGGATGCCAAAGGAAACTCCCTTGCCGGCACCGCAGCCCTCGCCGACCTGTCCGACCGCACCGGCTGGTCCGTTTTCTAATTTTCCCCAACCCTGACAGATCTTTACCGGATTGAAAGGAATACCCATGCCCAACAACCCCAATGACGAGGTTGAGTTCGACCATCTGATTGACGGCGGTCACGCGCATGCGTCCGAGACCTCCCTGCACGCGGAGGACAAGGGCTACCACAAGAACCTCAAACCGCGGCAGATCCAGATGATCGCGATCGGCGGTGCGATTGGTACCGGCCTGTTCCTGGGCGCCGGCGGCCGACTGAACGCCGCGGGCCCGTCCCTGGTCATCGCCTACGCCGTGTGCGGGTTCTTCGCGTTCCTGATCCTGCGCGCCCTGGGCGAACTGGTCCTGCACCGGCCCTCCTCGGGCTCCTTCGTCTCCTACGCCCGCGAATTCTTCGGCGAAAAAGCCGCATTCGTCTCCGGCTGGTTCTACTGGATCAACTGGGCCACCACCACCATCGTGGACATCACCGCCGCAGCCCTCTACATGCACTTCTTCGGCAACTACATCCCCTGGATGGCCGACGTCCCCCAGTGGGCCTGGGCACTGACCGCCCTCATCGTCGTCCTGGCCCTGAACCTGGTCTCCGTGAAAGTCTTCGGCGAAATGGAATTCTGGTTCGCCCTGATCAAAGTCGCCGCCCTCGTCGCCTTCCTGATCATCGGCACCTACTTCGTCATCTTCGGCACCCCCGTCTCCGGCCAACCCGTCGGCATCAGCCTCCTGTCCGATAACGGCGGGATCTTCCCCAACGGCCTGCTCCCCATGATCATCCTCATGCAAGGCGTCCTGTTCGCCTACGCCTCCATCGAACTCGTCGGCACCGCCGCCGGCGAAACCGAAAACCCCGAAAAAATCATGCCCAAAGCCATCAACTCCGTAGTCTTCCGCATCGCCGTGTTCTACGTCGGCTCCGTGATCCTCCTGGCCCTGCTGCTGCCCTTCACCTCCTACCAAAAAGGCGTCAGCCCCTTCGTGACGTTCTTCGGCTCCATCGGCGTCCAAGGCGTAGACGTCATCATGAACCTCGTCGTCCTCACCGCCGCCCTGTCCTCCCTGAACGCCGGACTCTACTCCACCGGCCGGATCCTACGCTCCATGTCCGTCAACGGCTCCGCCCCCAAATTCGCCTCCCGCATGAACAAAGCAGGCGTCCCCTACGGCGGCATCGCCATCACCGCCACCGTCTCCCTCCTCGGCGTCCCCCTGAACTACCTCGTCCCCGCCGACGCCTTCGAAATCGTCCTCAACATCGCCTCCGTCGGCATCATCATGACCTGGGCCACCATCGTCCTCTGCCAAATCCAACTCAAACGCTGGGCCGACAAAGGCTGGGTCGAACGCCCCACCTTCCGCATGTTCGGCGCCCCCTACACCGGCTACCTCTCCCTCCTCTTCCTCATCGGCGTCCTCATCATGGTCTTCATCGACTCACCCCTGACCATGCTCGTCACCGCCATCGCCTCCATCCTCATGATCATCGGCTGGTACGCCTGCCGCACCCGCATCCGCCACATCGCCGAAACCCGCGACGGCTACACCGGGACGGCACCCGTCATCGCCAACCGGACACCCATCGCGTAACTGCCCAGACTTCCGCTGACACGCAACCTGAAGAAAGAACATGACACCAGAGCCCCAGTCCACCCTGACCCTCTCCGCTGCCCGGCCGGCCGCCGTCGTCCATCACGGACAAAGCGACGCCCGGCCAGACGGGACGGACGCCGTCCGGCCCGCCTTAAAGTCCGCCGGGCACGTCATTGTCGATTCCCTGGTGGCCCATGGCGTGGAACGCACCTACGTGGTTCCGGGCGAGAGCTTCCTCGACGTGCTCGATGGCCTGCACAACTCGGCGATAGAGACCATCGTGTGCCGGCACGAAGGCGGCGCCGCCTACATGGCCGAAGCCGACGGCAAGCTGAACCAGCGGCCCGGCGTCGCGATGGTCACCCGCGGCCCCGGCGCCGCCAACGCGCATGTGGGCCTGCACACCGCCTGGCAGGATTCGACCCCCATGCTGCTCTTCGTGGGCCTTATCCCCTTCGCCCACCGCGACCGTGAAGCGTTCCAGGAGTTCGACATCAAGTCCTGGTTCGACACCGGGGCCAAGCGGGTCATGGTGCTGGACCACGCGGAGCGGGCATCGGAGATCGTGGCAGAAGCCATGTTTGCCGCCATGAGCGGACGGCCCGGGCCTGTGGTCATCGGCCTGCCCGAGGATGTTATCCGCCAGACCATCAGCCCAGCGCTCCATCCCGCGATTCCCGTGGCGGCCGGCGGCATGAACAGCACGGACATTGCGGCGCTCGAGGCGGCGCTGGCCGGATCCAGGAAGCCGCTCTTCGTCACCGGCGGCAACGATTGGACCCCGAAGCCGCCGGGCAGCTCACCGGCTGGCTGGAACGGCACAGTATCCCTGCGGCGGCGGAATGGCGGACGCAGGGAACGGTTCCCTTCGATTCGCCGTCCTATGTCGGTCCCATCGGGTACGGCCGCCCCAGGCCCACCTACGACCTGCTGGAGGAAACAGACCTCCTGGTCTTCGTGGGGACGGTCCCGGGCGATGTGATTACTGACGGTTTCGTCTGCCGGCAGGACTGGGCCAAGAAGAACTTCCTGGTCACCGTGGACCCGTCGCTGCGCGGAAGATCGGGTCCGGTCTCGCGCCAGATCCTGGCAAAGCCGGAAGCTTTTGTGCGCGACCTTGCCGGCATCACCCTGCCGGTAAAGGAAGAGTGGAAAGACTGGACGGGCAGGATGCGCACGGAACAGGAACGCTTCGCCGCGCTGCCCCCGGCAACCCCCGCGGCGGGCAGGGCCAGGATGGACACCCTGATGGCGAACCTGGTGCCCCGGCTGCCCCAGGATGCGCTGGTGACGTTCGGGGCCGGTGAACACACCAACTGGGCGCACCGCTACTTCCCCACCCGCCGCTACGCCTCCATGCTCAGCGCCCGGAATGGCTCCATGGGGTACTCCATCCCCTCCGCCGTCGCCGCGTCCCTGGCTGATCCCGGACGGCGGGTGGTCACCATCGCCGGGGACGGCGAATTCCTCATGAACGGCCAGGAGCTGGCCACCGCCACCCAGTATGGGGCCACGCCCCTGGTGATCGTCATGGACAACCAGGAGTACGGCACCATCCGCACGCACCAGGAGCGGCACTATCCGCAGCGGGTATCCGGCACCCAACTCCGGAACCCCGACTTCGGGCTGATGGCCAAGGCATTTGGTGGTTTCGGCGTCACGGTCACCGAGGACCGGGAGGTGCCGGGTGCCCTGGACGCAGCATTGGCGGCCATCGACCAGGACGGGGTGTTCGCGCTGATCCACCTTGTGGTGGATCAGCGCGTCAAGGCCTACTAAGGGAACACGGCCCGTTCACGCGGGGCAGGTCTGGTGAGGCGGACGACGGCGGGCCCGCCGTCCCGCCGTCGTCCGGCAGCTGGAACAGGCAGGCTTCCTGAACATCCTGCTCTCAGCCAACGGGCAACTGCCCCAGTTCCAGTGGACCTCGGCCCTCAGCTCTGTCCCTGCGGCCTAGCAGGAACTGCCGCAGTTACAACCGCAAGGGGAAGGCCGGCACTTTCGTGCCGGCCTTCCGCTTTGAGCTTTCCAGGCTAAAGCCGGTCCGTCCGGTCTTCGCCGCCCTTGTGGCTTGCCCCGCGGAGGTTCTCCTGTACCTTCCCGAACAGGTCCTTGATGGTGGACTCCGCGTTGGAAATGACATCCACGGGAACATAAACCTCATGCGTGACCGGAAGGTCGTATTCATCCTTCAGGTGCGTGCCGTTTCCTACTCCCGTCAGGGAGAGGTACACCATGGCCTCAGTCCGTGCGATCCCTGCGAGCTTCCCGAAGACAACAGTGAACTCGTTCGGCTGGAAACTGATTGTCTGCCCGATATGGCTGCGGCCCAGTTCACCGGCCTGAACGGCCTTCTCCGTCTGGCTTCCGGTGTAGTCCATGAACTTCTCCTTCGATCGCCAACAAGTACGCAGGCAGTCTAACCCCGTGCCTCCACACCGTCACAGGGCCTGGCGCACCGGGCACGGACCTGTCGGAGAGGGCAACCGGAAAGGACCGGTTTAAGGCCCGGATCATCACGATCCGGGCATCAAATTGCTGCTACGGCATGTGGCATCGTTGACGCGGGCAACGGCTACCGCGAAGGTGGTGCCATGAGGTCTCAGAAAATTTCCCAGGGGTTTGCCATGACGACGGCGGCCGCAGCGGCAGCGCTGCTGCTCACCGCGTGTGGTCCAAGCCAGCCGCAGTCCCAGCCGACGACGTCGCCCGCCACCGGGCAGGCCAGCCAGTCCCCCACGGCCACGGCGTCCACGACACCTCCGGCGTCTTCAGCGCCGGCCACCTCGACACCGGCCTCGCCGGCCCCCGGCACCACACCCGCCGCCGGGCCAGCCTTGTGCAAGGCAGCCGGGCTCACCGCGGCCACCGACGCCTCCGGGGGCGGCGCGGCCGGCAGTCTCTACATGAAGCTCAACCTCACCAACAAAGGCTCCGATCCCTGCATCCTCAGGGGATTCCCCGGCGTCTCCCTGGTGGCCGATGCCGCCGGAGCCCCCATCGGCGCTCCGGCGGCGCGGGATGATTCGGCGGGCGTGGTTGACGTCCTCCTTGCTCCCGGCCAGACCGGCACCGCCGTGCTCCGCTACACGCAGGCCCGTAACTACCAGGGCTGCTCAGCCGTCGACGCCGCCGGCTACCGCGTCTACCCGCCGGAGGACACTGACTCGCTGTTCATCCCCCAGCCCACCACCGCCTGCAGCAACGCAGACATCGCACTGCTCAGCATCGGAGCATTCCAGCCCGCCTGACAACCCGGGAAGGACCCAGACGACGGAAGGCGGCCAGGCTCATAAGCCTGGCCGCCTTCCGTACTGTTGGGGCGCCGTCGGACGCCTCCGGTTACGGGCCGGGACTGCATGAGCGGGGCCGCATTGCGGGGGCATCAGGAGGCGGTTTGTTGAGGCGGATCCGGCGAGGTTCTGCTGGCGGCGGAGCCGGGGGCGGTTGCGGAGTTGAGTGTCGGTGCCTTGGGGCATGATGGAGGCATGAACCAGGAACAGCGTCCTGCCTCCGGCGGCGCCTCCGGCACGGCTGCACCCATGGGCCAGTTCAGCCGGGCCACCCGGGACTGGTTCCTGGGCGCATTTTCGGAGCCCACGCCTGCACAATCCGGGGCCTGGAACGCCATCTCCTCCGGTTCGCACGCCCTGGTGGTGGCCCCAACCGGTTCGGGTAAGACCCTCGCGGCCTTCCTCTGGGCGTTGGACCGGCTCCTGGCCTCGGCGCCCAATACCCCTGACCCTGCCGCCGCGGAGGCACCCGCGAAGGGCAAACGCCCGCGGGCACCCAAGCGTAAGACCCGCGTCCTCTACATTTCGCCCCTGAAGGCTTTGGGCGTGGACGTTGAACGGAACCTGCGCTCCCCGCTGATCGGGATCACCCAGACGGCAAAGCGGCTGGGCCTTCCCGCCCCGCTTATCACCGTGGGGGTCCGGTCCGGGGATACTCCCGCAGCGGAGCGCCGCACGCTCCTCAGCAACCCGCCGGACATCCTCATCACCACCCCCGAGTCACTGTTCCTCATGCTCACTTCCAAGGCCCGGGAGACCCTGGCCGAGGTGGACACCATCATCATCGACGAGGTCCACGCCGTGGCCGGGACCAAGCGCGGTGCACACCTCGCGGTCTCCCTTGAGCGGCTGGACGCGCTGCTGCCCAAACCCGCACAGCGCATCGGGCTGTCCGCCACGGTGGAACCCCGGGAGCTCGTGGCACAGTTCCTTGCCGGGTCTGCCCCCGTGGAGATTGTGGCGCCGCCCGCCAGGAAGAACTGGGACCTTACGGTGTCCGTGCCGGTGGAGGATATGTCGGACCTGCAGGGCGCGGCCGGGGCGTTTGATTCCGGCCCCGCGTCCGGGCTGCAGCCACAGGCGTCCATTTGGCCACACGTGGAGGAAAAGATCGTCGACCTGGTGCTGGCCAACCAGTCCACCATCGTCTTCGCCAATTCCCGGCGGCTCGCCGAACGCCTCACCGCCCGGCTCAACGAAATCTACGCCGAACGCCAACTGGTTGCCGTGGGCGGTGGTTGGGACGAGCCCGGAACGGAAGGGCAGGGTGGCGGACCCGGCACTTCGGGGGGACCGCCGTCAAGCCTTCCCGCGTCAACCGCCACGCCCGCGCACATGATGGCGCAGGCCGGAAGTTCCGCAGGGGCTGACCCCGTGCTGGCCCGGGCCCACCACGGCTCCGTTTCCAAGGACCAGCGTGCGCTCATTGAAGACGACCTCAAGTCCGGGCGGCTGCGGTGCGTGGTGGCAACCTCATCCCTGGAACTGGGCATCGACATGGGCGCCGTGGACCTGGTGGTGCAGGTGGAATCGCCGCCCTCCGTGGCCAGCGGCCTGCAGCGGGTGGGCCGCGCCGGACACCAGGTGGGCGAAATTTCCCAGGGTGTCCTTTTCCCCAAGCACCGCGCGGACCTGGTCCACACCGCCATCACGGTGGAGCGCATGCTTGGCGGCAAAATTGAGCGGCTCAGCATTCCCGCCAACCCGCTGGACATCCTGGCCCAGCAGACCGTGGCGGCCACAGCCTTGGGCAGCATCGATGTGGAGGAATGGTTCAGCACCGTCCGGCGTTCCGCACCTTTCGCGTCCCTCCCCCGGTCGGCGTTCGAAGCCACCCTGGACCTGCTGGCGGGGCGGTACCCGTCCGACGAATTCGCCGAACTCCGGCCAAGGATCATCTGGGACCGCAATGCCGGCACCATCGAGGGCCGGCCCGGAGCCCAGCGCCTGGCCGTCACCTCCGGCGGCACCATCCCGGACCGCGGCCTGTTCGGCGTCTACATCATCGGCACCGAACAGGAAGGTTCGGCGTCCCCCTCGGAGGACGGCAAACCGGCACGGGCACCCAAGGGCGGCCGCCGCGTGGGAGAGCCGACGAAGAGATGGTTTACGAGTCCCGGGTGGGTGACGTCTTTGCCCTGGGCGCCACCAGCTGGAAGATCGAGGACATCACGCACGACCGCGTCCTGGTCTCCCCGGCCTTCGGGCAGCCCGGCAAGCTTCCCTTCTGGAAGGGCGATTCCCTGGGCCGGCCGGTGGACCTGGGCCGCGCCCTGGGCGCGTTCGTCCGCGAACTGTCGGCGTCCGACGCCGGCCCTGCCATCGAGCGCTGCAAGGCCAGCGGCCTGGACGACTTCGCCGCGAACAACCTCATCCAGTACCTCAGCGAGCAGAAGCAGGCCACCGAGGTGGTCCCCAGCGACACCACCCTGGTGGTGGAACGGTTCCACGACGAACTGGGAGACTGGCGCGTCATCCTGCACAGCCCGTTCGGCATGCCGGTGCACGCGCCCTGGGCCCTGGCCGTGGGGCAGCGGCTGCACCAGCGCTACGGACTGGACGGCTCTGCCATGGCAGCCGACGACGGCATTGTGCTGCGGGTGCCCATGATGGAGGACGAGCCGCCGGGCGCCGAACTGTTCCTCTTTGATCCCGAGGAACTGGAGCAGATTGTCACAGCCGAGGTGGGCGGCAGCGCCTTGTTCGCCTCCCGGTTCCGGGAGTGCGCGGCCCGGGCGCTCCTGCTGCCCCGGCAGACGCCCGGTAAACGCCAGCCTCTGTGGCAGCAGCGCCAGCGGTCGGCGCAGGCTGCTGGACGTGGCCAGGAAATACCCCACATTCCCCATCGTGCTGGAGACGGTCCGCGAGTGCCTGCAGGACGTCTACGACCTGCCGGCGCTGAAGGACATTGCTGCGTCGGTGGAACGGCGGGAACTGCGGATCCTGCAGACCACCACCCAGCAGCCCTCTCCGTTCGCCAAGTCCCTCCTCTTTGGCTACGTGGCCCAGTTCCTTTACGAGGGCGATTCCCCGCTCGCGGAACGCCGCGCCGCCGCCCTGGCCCTGGACTCCACCCTCCTCAACGAGCCTGCTGGGCCGGGTGGAGCCTGCGCGAACTCCTGGACGCCAAGGTCATTGACGCCACCGAACGCGAGCCTGCAGCGCCTCGCCCCGGACCGGAGGGCACGCGGAATGGAAGGCGTGGCGGACCTGCTGCGGCTGCTGGGGCCCTTGGACCCGGAAGAGGCCGCTTTGCGGCTGGAACGTGCCGAAAACCCGGTGGTTGAGCCCCCGAAACCGCGGTCAATGAGTCCGCCGAACCGGTGATTGAGCCTGTGGAGACTGCACGCGCCGAAACCCCTCCGCCACTGCGGCGGAAGCCACCGCCCACCTCATGGCGTTGCAGCGTGCCAACCGCGCCATCAAGGTCAACATCGGCGGCGTGGAACGCTTCGCGGCCGTGGAGGATGCAGCGCGCCTCCGCGACGCAATCGGCGTTCCGCTGCCCATGGGTGTTCCGTTGGCCTTCATCGAGCCGGTTGCCGACCCCCTGGGTGATCTCGTGTCCCGGTATGCCCGCACCCACGGCCCTTTCACCGCAACCGAGGCGGCGGCCCGGCTGGGCCTGGGCGTGGCAGTGGTGGGCGCCGCATTGAAACGCCTGGCAGCGGACGGCCGGGTGGTGGAGGGCGAGTTCAGGCCCCACGTCACCGCGCCAGGTGCAACACCTCCGCAGTCAACCCCCGAGGACGGCGCCGACGGGGAGCCGGGGCCTGTTGCCGGCACGCAGCCAACGGATGAAGGGGCGGTACCAGCCGCTGCTTCCGCCGCTGTCATTCCGCACGCCGCCGATGCCACGCATACCAACGCCAGCGAATGGTGCGACGCCGAAGTGCTGCGCAAGCTCCGCCGTCGTTCGCTGGCCGCCCTGCGCGCGGAAGTGGAGCCGGTGGACGCCACCGCCTACGGACGCTTCCTGCCCGCATGGCAGCATGTCAGGACCCCGGGCGGCGGCCGCGGCCAGCCCTCGCTGCGGGGACTGGACGGCATCATCACCGCTATCGACCAGCTCTCCGGGGTACCCGTTCCCGCATCGGCATGGGAACCCCTTGTGCTGGCCACACGGGTGTCCAACTACCAGCCCGCCATGCTTGACGAACTGATGGCTGCCGGTGAAGTTTTGTGGTCGGGGGCCGGGGCGTTGCCCGGAAATGACGGCTGGATCAGCCTTCACCTGGCGGATTCGGTGGAGCTGACGCTCAACCCGTCGCCCGAGTTTGAACCGGGCGACGCCGGCCAACGGCTCCTTGACCACCTGCGGAACAACGGCGGCGGGTACTTCTTCCGGCAGCTCACGGAGGTGGCCGGCGGCATGGACACCGTCCTCAGCGACCAGGAGGTGGTGGCCGCACTCTGGGATCTCGCCTGGGCAGGCAGGATCACCGGGGACACCTTCGCCCCTGTCCGGTCACTGATTGCCGGGGGCCACACCGCCCACCGGCAGGTTGCCCGCGCACCGCGCGCCCGGGCCCCGCGGCTGAGCCGGCTGGGCCGTTCCCACGGAACCGGCCTGATGGGATCCCCGGGGCTCTCGGGCGGCCGGTATGGACAGCAGGGTGCCGGCACCCCGCCCACCGCCGCCGGCAGATGGTCTGCCCTGCCTGAACCCGAACTTGACGCCACCATCCACGCCCGCGCCACCGCGGAACTGCTGCTGGACCGCTACGGAGTGGTCACCCGGGGCTCCGTCATGGCTGAGCAGATCCTGGGCGGCTTCGGGCTCATGTACAAGGTGCTGGCCCGGCTGGAGGAGGCGGGCCGTTGCCGCCGCGGCTACTTCATCGAGCACCTCGGTGCTGCCCAGTTCGCGGTCCCCGCCACCGTGGACCGGCTCCGCTCCTATTCGGAGGATACCCAGGCGGCCACGGCGGACCCCGTGGCCCTGGCCCTGGCCGCCACCGATCCGGCCAACCCGTACGGCGCAGCCCTGCCCTGGCCGGCACTGCAGGATGACGCCGGCACCGGCCACCGTCCCGGCCGGAAGGCCGGTGCGCTTGTTGTCCTGGTGGACGGTGCGCTGGTCCTCTACGTGGAGCGTGGCGGGAAGACCCTGCTGGCTTTCAGCGAAGACGACGCCGTCCTGGCGGCGGCAGGGGCGGCGCTGGTGGGTGTGGTGACCCGGGGAGCAGTGGACAAGCTGATCATGGAAAAGGTGAACGGTCACGGGATCCTGGATACCCCCGTCGCTGCTGCCTTGAGCGCCGCCGGTGCCTACTCCACTCCGAAAGGGTTGAGGATCCGTGCCTGAGGGCGATTCCGTTTGGCGGGCTGCGCACCAGCTGCATGAGGCCCTGGCAGGACAAACACTGACTGCCTCGGACTTCCGCGTGCCCCGGTTTGCCACCCTGAACCTTGCCGGCTGGACCGTCGAGGAGGTGGTTCCCCGGGGCAAGCATTTGCTGATGCGGGTGGTCGGCCCGGAGGACAAGAGACTGACCATCCATTCGCACCTGAAGATGGAAGGCGCATGGCAGGTCTATCCGCCCGGCGGGAGGTGGCGGAAACCGGGTTTCACCGCACGGTGCGTGCTGCGCACCGCCGTGGCTGACGCCGTCGGCTTCTCCCTTGGAATCGTGGAAGTGGTGGCCACCGCTGCCGAAGACTCGATCGTTGGCTTCCTCGGCCCTGACCTCCTGGGCCCGGACTGGGACCTGGACGAGGCGGAACGCCGCATCCGGTCGCGCCCCGAGGTTCCCATCGGGGTAGCGCTGCTGGACCAGCGGAACCTCGCGGGAATTGGAAACATCTACCGCTGCGAGGCGTGTTTCCTGTCCGGCGTGCATCCGGCCACACCCGTCTCCGACGTCGCGGACGTGCGGACCATGATGACCGACGCCAAGCAGGCTCCTGGAGGTCAATTTGGGCCCGGGACGCAGGGTCACCGTCCTCAACGCCCGCGGCCTGCCGGTGGGCAGGATGTCGGGCCGGCCCGGCTACTGGGTATATGGCGGAGAGCGGCGACCATGCCTGAAGTGCGGCACCCCCATCCAGCGCGGGCTCCTGGGCAAGCCGAACGGCGAAGAGGAACGGGATATCTACTTCTGTCCGAAGTGCCAGCCCGCCCCGGCCTGACGCAACGCATGCCACCTTAACAGTTTGCGGGGCTGGGTTCCCTGGCGCTTTTGGACTGGTTGGTTGCGACCATGAAGCGGGGCAGCAGGAGGTGCACCAGGGGACCGATCGCCAAGGCGTAGACCACCGTACCCACCCCCACCGATCCGCCCAGGAGCCAGCCGGCCGCCAGCACCGTCACCTCGATGAGCGTCCGGGACAACCTGACGGACCAGCCGCTGCGCCGGGCCAGTCCGGTCATCAGGCCGTCGCGGGCACCCGGCCCGAAACCGGCACCGATGTAGCACGCGGAGGCCACCGCGTTGACCAGGACGGCGCCCGCGAGGAGCACAATTTGTACGGCAAGGTGGGTTACCGGCGGGAGCACTGCCAGCCCGATGTCCGCGAATACCCCTACCAGGATGGCGTTGCACAGGGTCCCGAAGCCTGGCATCTGGCGCAGCGGGATCCACAGCAGCAGCACCAGGAAGCTCACGGCAATCACCACCACGCCGATGCTCAGCCCGGTCCGGTTGGCCAGCCCCTGGTGGAACACGTCCCATGGGTCCAGGCCCAGGCCGGCGCGGATGAACATGGCCAGGGACATGCCGTACATGGCGAGGCCGGTGAAGAGCTGGAGGAGTCTGCGGGTCATCATGAAACCATGCTTCCAGCCAACTGGCATTGAATTACATATCCAGTTTGAGATACTGGCTTTATGGCCGCCGCCCTTACCGCCCTCGCCCTGTCCCGGCTCCTTGGCCCATGGAACACCGGCGCCGGGCCGGCATACCGGGAACTTGCCGAGGTGGTGCGCCTGCTAATCCTGGACGGCCGGATTCCCCTGGACACGGCCCTGCCCAGCGAGCGTTCACTGAGCTCAGCCCTTGCTGTCAGCCGGACCACCGTCACCGCCGCGTATTCGAGCCTGCGGGAGCAGGGGTTCCTCAGCAGCGGACAGGGCAGCCGGGGACGGACCCGCATCCCCGAGCTCACGCCCTTCGGCCGGTCACTTTACGGGCCGCAGCCGCAGGCCACCGGTCCACTGACCGCGCCTGGACTGACAGTCCCTGAAGGGCTGATCGATCTGGCCTACTCTGCGATGCCTGCCAGTGGCGAGGTGGTCCACCGCGCCTTCGCCGCGGCACTGACCGAGCTGCCCGCCCTGCTGCCGGGCTTCGGATACGATGCACTGGGCCTGCCGCCATTGCGCCAGGCCATCGCCGACCGGTATTCGGCGGCCGGGGTGCCCACCCATGCAGGGCAGATCATGGTGACCTCCGGTGCGCAGCATGCCCTGACCATCATCATCCGCACCCTGGCTGACCGTCAGGACCGCATCCTCGTTGAGCACCCCAGCTATCCCAACGCCCTGGACGCTGTCCGGGCAGCCCGCTGCAGGCCGGTCCCGGTACCGTTCACCGAGTCGGGCTGGGATATGCCGGCACTGGAATCCACCCTGGCCCAGCAGCGGCCGAAGCTTGCCTACGTGGTCCCGGACTTCCACAATCCCACGGGCATGATCATGCCCGACCACCATCGCCGCCGCCTGGTCCGGGCCGCCGCTGCGGCGGGGACCGTGCTGGTGGCGGATGAGACCCTGCGCGAGCTGAACCTCGACGGCATCGCCAGCACTCCCCTGGCCGGCTTCAGCAACGCGGTGGTGTCGGTTGGATCGCTGAGCAAGTCGCACTGGGGTGGCCTGCGGACGGGATGGATCCGGGCATCGGAGCCGATGATCCAGCGGTTTGCCGCGGCACGGACAACCCTGGACCTGGGCGGTCCCATCATGGAACAGCTTGCGGCCGCCCACCTGGTCCGCGCCCTGGATGAGCCCCTTCCGGCCCTGCTGGGAACGCTGCGCGGCAACCGGGCAGCACTCCTGGCCCTCCTGCAGGAACATTTGCCCGAATGGGAAGCCGCGCGGCCCACCGGCGGCCTCTCGGTTTGGTGCCGCCTCCCCGCACCCATCAGCACGGCCCTGACCGTCATCGCACCGGACTATGGCATCAGGCTGGCGGCTGGACCCCGGTTCGGAATCGGCGGCGCCTTCGAACGCTACCTGCGGCTGCCGTTCACCCTTCCGCCGGACAAACTCGAGGCCGCGGTCCTGGCGCTCCGGGCAGCCCAGGACCGGCTGGACGCCGCGCCCCAGCTGCGGCGCTCGCTGACCCAGGCGCCCGCCGTCGCCATCGCCTGACCGGCAGCCACGGGCTCGCCGGAACGGTGCGTAACCGCCGGAAGAAGACGGCGACCCCGCACCGTTCCGGCGTTCTGGGCCCGAGACGGGAAGCGAGAGCTACCCGTAGACGCGCTCCAGGAAGCTGCCCCAGGCCTTGGCCGTGGCCTCCGGGTGGCCCGTGCCGCTGAAGTCGTGCACCGTCATGCCCACGGGAGCGCCGAAGGCATTGCGGCCGAAGAACCGATAGAGCGCATCCGGGGTGCGGATACCCAGGAAGTGCTCATTCGAGAAGTCCACCTCGCCCGTCAGCCGCCCCACGCCGTCGAGCTCCACGTCAACCGGGGATCCTTGCCCCGCGGCCCCTATGCCCAGCGCTCCGCGGAGCCTTGTGAAACCGTCCGCTGCCTGGGACGCGGCGGGGGCCTGGATGTCGGTGAAGACCACCGGGCGGCCGTCGAAGAACTGCAGGTACTGGCCCAGCGTGTGCAGATAGAACTCCGTGTGGCGGCTGGCGCCGTCGTACTGCTGGTCCCAGTTGTCCGCGAAGATGCCGCTGTGGACGTAGTGCAGCCGGGCGCGGCCGCCGTCGAGGGGCTCCAGCACGTGCTCCAGCTGGTTGAACCAGCCGTCGGGCCCGTCCATCCGGGACACCAGGTGGTGGGGGTACTCCTCCACCGTCCGGACTGCCGGCCACTGGTCCGTGGGGAACATCCAGGCCGGCGTTCCGTTGGTGACGGCTTCCCACACCCGCTCGGGGGTGCCGGGGAGCTCCGTGTCGTGGACGATCTCGAAGTCCCGCTTGTCGCTCATTTGTCCTGCTCCTTGTCTGCTTCTGATTCCCTGGTTGCTTTCGGGGCACCTTCCTTGAGGGCCGGGTGCAGCGCCACCACGAGCCGGTGCCGGCGGCCACCCGCGGAGGCCCCGCCGTCGTGGTACTTCGCCACCAGCCGCGTGACCTCCACACCAAGCTCCTCGGCGAACGCGGCCCTGTCCGCTGCCGTGCGGAAGGTGATGTCGCCGTCGATCGCGAACGTGGCCAGCTTTTGCCTGGCAGCGGCGGCGCCGGTGATCAGCCTGCCCATCTCCTGCACCATCCGGCCCGCGAGTGCCAGAAGCCAGAACGCCGAGAAGCGGTCGGCGAACCGGCCCGGGTCCGGGGACACGGCGGCGAGCGCGGAAGGGGAGATCAGGTATGAGGCTGCCGTGGCCTGCAGCAGGCGCTCGGTCACATTGCCCTTGCGGCGTTCCTCCACCAGTTCCACCAGGCCGTGACGCTCCAGCGCCTTGAGGTGGTAATTAACTTTCTGGCGAGGCAGGCCGACGCGCACCGCCAGCTGCGTCGCAGAGGCCGGCTGGACCAGCTCCCGCAGGATGCGGGTGCGGATGGGGTCCAGGGATACCTCGGCGGCGGCCGGGTCCTCGATGACTGCGATGTCCTGCATGCACCCATCATGACTTCCGACAACTTTTATTGTCAAGAACTTTTTTATCGTCGGAGAGGCCCGCGGGCGGCGACCCGCTGCGGGCAAAGCCGGTCAAGGCGGCGCCGGTAGAATGGGCCGGTGATGCAATCCCCCTTCCCGTGCGCGACGGCGTTAATGCCACCCGCCTGCGCCTCCCGGAGGAGGGCCCGTGGGACACCGCGATGGACTACATGATGCACCGGTGGGGCCACATCGATCCGCAGGGCATCGAGGACAGGTTCGACGCCGGCGAGATCGTTGGCGAGGGCGGCGTGCCCCTGAGCCGGGACACCAAACTCGAGGACCATACCTTCATTTGGTACTACCGCACCCTGCCGCCGGAGACGCGGCTGCCGGTGGAGGTCAGCATCCTGCACCAGGACAACCACCTGCTGGTGGTGGACAAGCCGCACTTCCTGCCCACCACGCCGGGCGGCACCTACATCCAGGAATCCGCCCTGGTCCGCCTCCGGAACCAGGCTGGACCTGCCGGACCTGATCCCCATGCACCGGCTGGACCGCATGACCGCCGGTGTCCTGCTCTTCTCCACCAATCCGCAAACGCGCGGCAAGTACCAGGTGCTGTTCGAGAAGCGGCAGGTGCAGAAAGAGTACGAGTGCGTGTCCGCTGCCGAGCCGGCGCCGGGGCACCCCGCCATCGACTTTCCCGCGGTGGTCCGCAACCGGATGACCAAGTCCCGCAGCTACCTGCTGGCAGAGGTCATCGACGGCGAGCCGAACGCGGAAACCAGGATTGAGCGGCTGGAAACGTTCGACGGCGGCACTTCCAGGAGTGCCGACGGCGCAACACGCCTCCTGGCCAGGTACCGGCTGGAACCGCACACCGGCAAGACCCACCAACTCCGGGTCCACATGGCCTCGCTGGGACTGGGGATCATCAACGATGCGTTCTATCCCGACCTGCTGGACAAGGCCCCGGACGACTACGCCAAACCGCTCCAGCTCCTGGCCCGCGGCATCAGGTTCATCGATCCGATCTCCGGCACGCCCGTGGAGTACCGCAGCCGCCTGGAACTCAGCGAAGCGGTCCGGGCACGTCCCTGAACACCGCTTCCACCTCAGCGGTGTGCAGCACGAACTCCACCAACTCCAGCCCACTGGCGGGATGCGTGGCCCGGAAGCCTGTACCGCGTCCAGCGCCGCCTGCGCAACGGCCGCAGCGCTCCACCGGCGTTCACCACCATGTCCACGTGCCGCTGCGTAATGTCGCCCTGCAGAACCGAGGTCCGCATGCCGCCAGTTTCCCAAGTGCGGTACCTTGTGGCAATGGACTTCGGCAGCGTTGACAGCTGGGGGACGGCCCTTTACTTCTGGGTCATCCCCATGGTGATCGGCGATGCCATTTTTCCGCCCATCCCGTCAGAGATGCTGGTGATCACCGGAGGCGCCCTGTCCGCGGACGGCCGGGCCAACGTGTTCCTGGTGCTGGCGCTCTCTGCCGTGGCGTCGTGGCTGGGCGACATGGTGGTGTTCCACCTCTTCCGGCGGCGGCTGAGCCATGTGCTGGACCGGTGGAAGTGGGGCCGCCGCGTCCACGCCGGCATCCATGTGGCCCTGGCCAAGGCCGGCCGTTCCTCTACTTATGGCACCATCATCGGCGCCAGGTTCATTCCCGGCGGACGGCTTGCCACCTCGGCGGCCTCCGGCGTCGCCAACGTTTCCGTCCGCGGGTTCAGCCTGTGCGCCGGGCTGGGAGCGGTCCTGTGGGCGTGCTGGCTGGTGGGCCTGGGCTACTTCACCGGTTCAACCACCAAGCTCCCGTTCTGGGCCAGCTCCCTCATTGGCGTGGCCGTTGGCCTGGTGATCGGCGCCGTCGTGGGCATCCTTGTCACCCGGCGCCGCGGTGACCGGTCCCCCGTGGAGGACGAGCCCCTCCCCGACGCAGGCTAGACCGGCAGCCACTTGCCGCGGCTGCGCCGCAGCACGCTCAGTGAACCGGTCAGCGCAACGCGTTCGACGGCGTCGCGCATCATCGCTGCCGATTCCACCGCCCGGCGGTTCTCACCGCTGTACTCCGTCGCCTCCACAAGGAAGCGCAGGTTCAGCTGTGGCACGCCGCCGGCGATCTGCAGCTGGTGCGCCTCCACATGGTGCCGGGTTTCCAGCGCCTCCACGGCCGCGTCCATGACGGACTCGGGCGGATTGCCTGGCCGGAGCCCGGTGATCTTGAGGCGGGTCTGGAAGGACGGCATGCCTCCAACCCTATCCAAACGCCCGCTCAGATCTTGCGCCCAAAACTCAAACGCCCGCTCAGATCTTGCGCCCAAAACTCAAACGCCCGCTCACTGTCCCTAAGAAAGTGAGCGGGCGTTTGAGGAAAAGCTGCCAAAAGTGAGCGGGCGTTTCTACCCGGTGTTGCGGAGGCCGGCTGCCACACCGTTGACAGTGATCAGCATGGCCCGCTGCAGGCGCTCGTCGATTTCCGCCCCGCTGATCCCGGCCTCAGTGCGGATGCGGCGCAGGAGTTCCACCTGAAGGTAGCTGATGGGGTCCAGGTACTGGTCGCGGATCTCCAGGGAACGCTTCAGGGTGGGTTGGGCATCCAGGAGGATGTTCTCCCCTGTGAGCTTGCGCACCTCGGCAACGGTGAGTTCGTACTCTTCCCGGATGGTCCTGAACAGGTGGTGCAGTTCCTCGGGGACCAGCGTGGACACGTAGTAGCCGGCGATGTCCATGTCCGTCTTGGCGAGCGTCATTTCCACGTTGGACAGCACCGAGCGGAAGAAGTTCCAGTGGTCCATCATCTCCACCAGCTGCGCCGAGTGCCCAGCCTCCCGGGCCGCCTTGAGCCCGGAGCCCACGCCAAACCAGCCGGGCACGATCTGCCGTGACTGGGTCCAGCCAAACACCCACGGGATGGCACGCAGCCCACCCAGCCCGGCGCCTGAATCCGGACGCTTGGACGGGCGCGACCCGATGTTCAGGGAACCCAGCTGCTCCACCGGGGTGGAGGCCATGAAGTAGGCGGGCAGGTCCGGGTGGTCGATCAGCTTGCGGTACCGGTCAAACGCCGCGTCCGAAATCGCCTCCATGACGTGCCCGTAGCGCTCCCGCTGGTCCTCGGAGGTCCGCGGATCGCGGTGCAGGGCCGACCCCTGCAGCACGGCGGCGAGCGAAAGCTCGAGGTTTTCGCGGGCAAGCTCCGGCAGGGAGTACTTGTCGGAGATAACTTCGCCCTGCTCGGTGAACTTGATTTCGCCTTCCAGGACGCCGTTGGGCTGGGCCAGGATGGCGTCGTAGGTGGGCCCGCCGCCACGGCCCACGGAACCGCCGCGGCCGTGGAACAGGCGGACGCGCACGCCGTGCTTGGCGGCGACGTCCCGCAGCTTGCGCTGGGTCTTGTGGATCTCCCACTGGCTGGTCATCACGCCGGATTCCTTGTTGGAGTCCGAGTAGCCCAGCATCACTTCCTGGATGTCGCCGCGCAGCCGCACCAGCTCCCGGTAGGAGGGGTCGGAGAGCAGCTGGTCGATGATCTCGGCCGAGGCCCGCAGTTCCTCCACCGTCTCCAGCAGCGGCGCGAAGCCCAGCTTGGCATAGGGCTTGTCGCCGAAGAGGTTCACCAGACCGGCTTCGCGCGCCAGCACCGCGGCGGCCAGGACGTCATCGGCGCCGCGGGTCATGGAGATGATGTAGGTCTCGATGACGTCCGGGCCGTACATGCGCAATGCACGGCGGATCTCGCGGAACACGTCGTAGGTGCCGTCCGCGGCGCCGTCGAGCTTGATCGGGTGGCCTGACAGGGGACGCCGGGAGGCGAGCCCGAGCCCAGCACCTCGAAACGTTCTTTGCGGCTCAGCTCGGCGTAGCGCAGGCCGGGGCCGCCGATCCGGTCCATCAGCTGGCCCACGGCGTCGTGGTGGTGGTCCGCGTGTTCGCGGATGTCCAGGGTGGCGAGGTGCAGCCCGAAGGAGGCGATGGCGCGGCGGACGCGGGCCAGGGAGCCGTCGGCGGCCAGGGCCGCCGAGTGGTTCCGGAGCGAGAGCTCGAGCAGATGCAGGTCTGCCAGGAGTTCCTCAGTGGCGTTGTAGTCGCGGCCGTGCTCGTGGTTGGAGTTGGCGGCCACGCGCTTGCCCGTGTTGATGAGCTTGGCCTTGATGCAGGTGAGCTTCAGCCGGTACGGCTCCTGGGCGTTGAGTTCCAGGACCCGCTTGTCCAGGCCGGGCAGCTTCTTCAGGTCCTCGTCGATGGATTCAAGGAGTGACTGGTCCGCCCCTGCCAGCGCGGTGGAGTTGGACAGGATGGAGATCAGTTCATCGATCATGCCGATGCTGATCCGGATGGCGCTCTGGTTCTGGATCTGCAGGATTTCGCGGGTCACGGCTGCGGTGACGTTCGGATTGCCGTCGCGGTCACCGCCGATCCAGGAGCCGAACCGGATGGGGGCGTCCTTGGACGCAAGGGTGACTCCGTGCTCGCCCAGCAGGCTCGGAGAGTTCGGTCAGCATTTCCGGCATGGCGTCTGTGAGGATGCCGCCCAGGTAATAGATGGCGTTGCGGGCCTCATCCACAGGGGTGGGCCGGACCTGGCGGAGCTCGTCGGTCTGCCACATCTGGTCGATGATTTCCGCCAGCTGCCGGTCCTGCCGGCGCCGGGCAGTGGACCCTTCGGCAGTGGACTGGGACAGGACATCGGAGAGCTTGCGGATCTTGTCCAGGACGGAGCGGCGGGATGCCTCGGTGGGGTGGGCGGTGAAGATGGGACGCACGTCCAGCCCGTTGACCACTTCCTGCAGTACGTCCGGACCGGCCTGCGCGGCGATGTCCGCCACCGTCTTGGCCAGCCAGCCGTCCTTTTCGGCACGGGTCCGCAGGCCACGGACGCGGTGCACCTGTTCGGCGGCATTGGCCAGGTGGAAGTAGAAGGCGAAGGCGCGCACCAGGTCTGTTGCCTGCTCGATGGGCAGGGAGCCGAGCATCTCGCGGACCTGGGCAACGACGTCGTGCGCGCTCCAGGGCCCCGTGGCATGCGCACCGCCGCGCGCTGCTTCCTTGGATTCCTTGGTCAGGAGCCGGACCTGCTCCACAAGGTCTAGGAGCCTCCGGACCGTGCTGGCGGACCAGTGATTCGCCCAGCAGGGTGGACACACGCCGGACGTCAGCGCGCAGTTCGGAGGCAAGATCGGATTCGGGAGGTGTTGCAGTGTGAGCCATTGAAACAATCTTTCGATGGGATTTGGACTTGGCCCGTACACTGCGCTGGATACTGTGAGCCACGTTACTAGCTAAAGATGCTACCCCCGGTGCTGTGCAGCGCCGAATCCGTCTCACAAGATGTCGGGCCCGGGAGGAATGATCATGCCCCGCCGGCGGTTGTAGCGGGGGCAACGCAACCGGAAGGAACCATGACCACCACCCCAGCCGCCACTGCCCCCGCCGCCAGGGTTGAACGTTGGCAGCGCTTCCGCGCCAACCGGAACAAGGCCCTGGCAACGCCGCACGGCTGGCTCACTCTCACCTCCTTCCAGTGGCTGGAGGCCACGCCCGTCGCCGTCGACCTTGCCCCGGGCCAGTGGTCCACGGACGCAACGGGCACGACGGCGTTCCTCACCGCGGTCCCGGCCGAGGGGCTCACGCTGGTGGGGACGGGGGAACCGGTGGGCGGCACCGTGTCCGCCGTCCTGGCGGACGAAGAGTCGCTGATGTGGGTGCAGTTCGGCGGCCCGGACGGGGACCAGGTGGTGGTGGAACTGGCCATGCGCGGAGGGCGGTACGCCATCCGCACCCGCGACGCGGCATCAACGGTCTTTACGGAGTTTGACGGCGTCCCCACCTACGCCTACAACCCGGATTGGGAGGTGGCCGGAAGGTTCGAGCCCTACCCCGAACCCGTGGACGTGCCGATCGGGACCGCGAACCCGTTGGTTGACGGCGTGCACCGCAGCGTGGGCGAGGTGGTGTTCAGGCTCCCCGGCAGCAGCCACGAGTTCCGGCTCCAGGCGGAGGAGGAGAAGCTCGGCGCCCTGACCGTCACATTCCACGACGAAACCAACGGTGACACCACGGATGACTGGCGGAAACTCTCCGTCCCCAGGCCGCGGCCGGACGGCTCGGTGGTGCTTGACTTCAACCGGGCCATCAACTACCCCAGCGCGTTCACCCCCTACGGGACCTGCCCCATGCCGGTGAAGAACAACAGCCTGGACATCCGGGTGGAAGCCGGCGAGAAAGAACCGTACCCCGCCTAGGAAATGGCGGAAATTCCGGTGATGGCACGGCCCACGATCAGGGTGTTGACCTCGAACGAGCCCTCGTAGGTGTAAATGGCCTCGGCGTCCGCGAAGATCTTGGCCATCCGGTAATCAGTGACAATCCCGTTCCCGCCCAGGATGGACCGGCCCAGCGCCACGGTTTCACGCATGCGGGCGCTGAGGTAGGACTTGGCCAGCGCCACCTGCGGCATCCCTGCGGCACCGTGATCCTGCAGCCGGGCGATCCCAACCATCATGGACATGCTGGCCACCGCGTTGCCCAGCATGGTGACCAACTGCTGCTGGATCAGCTGGAAGTGGGCCAGTGGCCGGCCGAACTGGTGCCTTTCCACCGCGTACTGCCGGGCGACGTCGAACGCCGCGAGCCTGCTGGCCCACCGCCTGCCAGGCCACCATGATCCGCGAGCCTGCGGAGCAGTTCCTTGGTGTCCTCGAAGCTGCTGATCCCGCCAAAGCGGTCCGTTTCCGAAACCCTGACATCCTTGAACACGATGTCAGCGTTCTGGACCGTGCGCAGGGCGATCTTGTTCTCGATCCTGCTCCGGCTGACCCCCGGCAGGGTGGCGTCCACGATGAAGCCGCGCACGGAACCGTCTGCCTCGTCCCTGGCCCACACCAGCATGTAGTCGCAGAACGTCCCGTTGCCGATCCACCGCTTGGCACCGTTGAGCACCCACGTGTCGCCGTCGTCGTCCGCTTCCCCGGTGCTGGAAGAGATCCTCCGTGCCCTGGTCTCCATCCCGCCCGCCACGTCGGATCCGTGCAGCGGTTCGGTGAGGGCGAACGCGCCGGTGGTGCGCAGTTCCGAGGCGTCGGCCAGGAGGCGTTGCTTCTGGTCCTCCGTGCCGAAAGTGTGCAGGGACTCGACGAAGAGATCGTGGTGGACCAGGAAGAAGGTGGCCAGGGAGGTGTCCACCCGGGTGATTTCCGCGATGACCAGCCCGGCAAAAAGATGGCTGTAGCCGCGGTGGACCGGCGTGCTCAGTTCCAGGGCGGCCAGCTTGGGGAGGATCTGGGCAGGGAACTCGGCCTTGTTCCACCAGTCCGCGGCATACGGCGCCACTTCGGCTGCCAGGAAGCCCCGCAGGCTCCGCCAGCTTGTTCCGCTCGGCCTGGTTCAGCATCGCCTCGACCGCGAAGAAGTCCGCCGCCGGCAGCTGCGGCATGTCCGGTGCGCTCATTTCGGTCCCATCCGGATGGCTCCGTCCAGGCGGATCGTCTCACCGTTGAGCATGGCGTTGTCCACGATATGCGCCACGAGGTTGGCGTATTCCGCCGGTTTGCCCAGCCGGGAGGGGTGCGGAACCTGGGCGCCGAGCGAGTCCTGTGCCTCCTGCGGCAGGCCCGCCATCATGGGGGTCTCGAAGATGCCCGGGGCAATGGTGACCACCCGGACCAGCGAGCGCGCCAGGCTCGCGGGCGATGGGCAACGTCATGGCCGCCACGGCGCCCTTGGAGGCGGAGTACGCGGGCTGGCCGATCTGCCCGTCGAATGCCGCCACGGACGCGGTGTTGATGATGACGCCGCGTTCCGGGCCGCCAAGCGGGGTGGCAACGGGTTCGGTGGCCACCATCGCTTCGGCCGCCAGGCGCAGCACGTTGAAGGTTCCCACCAGGTTGACCTGGATGACGCGGCTGAAGGTTTCCAATGGCAGTACGCCGTCGCGTCCCAGCACCTTGCCGGGGGTGGCGATTCCGGCGCAGTTCACCACGATCCGCAGCGGTCCCAGCCCCGTGGCGGTCCCGACGGCGGCCCGGACATCGGTCTCGCTGGTCACATCCGCAGGCGCGAAGACGGCGGACTGGCCGGCCTGGGCCCGGCCGTTGAGTTCCGCCGCCGCTGCCTGCCCATTCGAGGAAGGGAGGTCTACCAGCACCACTGAAGCGCCGGCGTCGAACAACCTCTGCGCAGTGGCTGCTCCCAGCCCGGAAGCACCGCCTGTCACCAGCGCGACACTGCCTTTGATGTCCATACATCCTCCTTGATGCGTGTCCCCATGCCGCGGCGCGGCCTCGAGCAACAGTTAACGAATGTTAACTGAAATCAGGCGCCGCCGCACTCCACCGCATTTCCAGGTGCGCGTCCGCCGCCTGGGGCACCGTTAGGGTGGACGGCATGATGTCCAGCAGCACCCCTCTGACCATCTGGCAGGACAGGGCCACCCACGCGGCCCGGTCCGTGACCGCCCTGTTCGGCCGGAAGCTGCTGTTCCTGCCCGGAACCCACCTGGGCCGCATACTGTGGCAGGGCAAGCACCCGGCCGGGCAGGGCAGCCCCCGGCGCCGGAGCAGGGGCATGAACCGGGCAGCCAGCCCCCGGCGCGCTGGCTCGGCGCGCTCCGCAGGGCACGGCCGGCCGCGGGACTGGTCCTCCCCTGGCACTACTGGTGGCAGGCGCATTACGTTGACTGCCTGGTGGACGCGGGCAGGCGGGAGCTTGGCGGCGGCGCCACCCCCGCGGCCCGGTTCAATGGCCCGGACCTGCCCAGCGCGGGGCATCTGGCCTCGCGGCTGGTCACCGGTATCAGGCTCCGCAACGCGCTGACCTTCGTGAACAGCTACTACGACGACATGGCGTGGCTTGCGCTGGCAACGCTTCGACTGGACAGGCTGGCCGAGGAGACCCGGCGTCCCGGCCGGCGCCGCAACGCGGCGGTCCGTGCATCGCTGGCGCTGCAGTTCGACGCCGCCTGCACGGACGACCTGGGCGGCGGCACGTTCTGGAGCAAGAAACGGGACTTCAAGAACACTCCCGCAACCGCCCCGGTGGCCCTGTTCTATGCCCGCACCGGTCAGCACGCCAAGGCCCAGGCTCTCCTGGACTGGCTCGACGCCACCCTCTTCGACCCGGACCAGGCGCTGTACCTTGACGGCGCCCGCCTCAATCCCGCGGGCGAGGTGGTCCTGGAGAGGGCCGTGTACACCTACAACCAGGGCCCGGTGCTGGGGGCGCTCCTGGAACTGGGCGGCGAGGCGAACCTGGCCAGGGCGGCGGCGCTGGTGGAAGCGGTCGACAGGAAGCTCACTGTTCCGGACAGCTCGGTGCTCCGCTGTGAAGGTACGGGCGACGGCGGCCTCTTCACCGGGATCCTCTGCCGTTACCTGGCGCTCGCGGCAGCAGACCGCCGGCTTCCCGGGGCCACCGGCGCCACGGCGGCCCGGCTGGTGACGGACACCGCTGAGGCGTTCTGGTCCGGGCGGCGCCCCGTGCATGACGGCGAGGCGGGGGCGCGTCTGGAAGGCAAGAGCATCTTTTCAGTCGATGCCGCCCAACCGGCGGCCGCAACGTATCCCGTGGGCGCCGCCGTCGAACTTTCCACCCAACTCCAGGCCTGGATGACGCTGGAAGCCGCAGCCGCCGTCACCGCGGCAGCGGCCCTGCCCTAACCCTGGCCGGCCGGGCGTTTCTTCTGCGGATAAGGAGTCTCACCCCGGGCGAGCATCTCAACGAAACCGGCGATCCGGCGCTCCCGGGTGGCCGCCAGCTTGGCCGAATTCGTCCGGTACACCAGGGAGAACAGATTGGTTTTCGTCAGGACGTCGAAGGTGGCCTGCGCGGCGGGGCTAGCGGCGATGGCTGCCGCCAGGTCCGCCGGGACCTCGACGTCGGCCTGGCCGCCGTAGGCCGCGCCCCAGCGGCCGTCAGCCTTGGCGGCCTCCACGGCCGCCCTGCCGGCAGCGGCCATCTTCCCCGCTTCCTCCAGCCGCGCGATATGCCCCACATTCCGCGCGGACCAGACGCTCCGGGCACGGCGTGGAGTCATCCGCACGAACATGGTTTCCCCGTCGCGGCGCCGGCCCTGGCCGTCGATCCAGCCAAAGCACAGGGCCTCATCCAAAGCGCCCGCATAGTCCAGTCCGGTCGCTGTCCCGCCCTTCTTGGAAAGAACCAGCCAGACACCCGGGCATGTGCTGTGGTTCGCCTCAAGCCAGGCGCGCCAGGCGGCAGCGTCCGGCAGGAGGAGTTCCTCAAGGTCATTGGCCATGGCCTAATTCTGCCTGCGGAATCCCGTGCCACAAGCCCCGTGTGCAGAGCGGCTCCAAGTGGCATCATGGCCCTACAGACCATCCGCCACCCGAGGACAACGCCATGCTCCGAGTCCGCCCCGTCCATTTCAGCTCGCGCACCGATTCCTGGAAGCAGGCTCCTCACCGCCCTGGGGATGGTTCAAACAGAGGACGACGGCGGGTGGCAGGTTTTCGACTCCGCCTCCGGCCGCCTGGCGCTGCACGGCACCCAGGCCGGCTCCGGGCAGGACGGCCGCACCGTGTTTGCCGTTGAGGTGGGTGACGTGGCGGAGTTCGCCCGCAGAACCAACCTGTCGGCGCAGGAGGATGGTGCCGGCGAAGAAGCACCGCAGCCGGCCGAGCTTGTCACCGCGGACCACGGCGACGCCTGCCGGGTCACCGCGCCGGACGGGTTCAGCTTCCTGGCGGACAAGGCCTCCCACTTTGCCCAGTGCGCCGACGCCGACCCCGCCCTTGCCGTCGCCGCCGTCTGGTACTCGGCGGACCCGGACGGCGCCGCCCGCACGCTGCTGCACGCCGGCGCGCGCCCGCGTCCCGTGCCGGACAACGACGAAACCGCAGACTTCACGGCGAAGAACGGCGGCATCCTCCTGGTGCGGCCGGCGTCCGGGCCGCCCCGCTCCGGGCTGGGTTTCGAGTACGGCGGCGGACTGGCACCCCTGCTGGAGCGCATAACGGCCGCCGGCTTCTCCACCAGCCTGACCGAGGAGGCTTTTGGGAGCACCCTGCACGTGGCCAATCCAGACGCCGGGAGCCCCAACGCGCCCGCCACGGTGTGGATCTCCCAGCGGCGCCCCATGGGGTAGAACTTAACCATGAACGTGCGCACACCTGACCCGAATCCCGGCTGGCTCTCTGAAGAAGACCTTTTTGAGGCGCGGGGGCGGCTGCCCATGGTGTACGTCGAAGCAGTACCGGTCAGGCTGGACCCGCTGGGCTACGTCAACGAGGTGGGAACACTGCTGCAGGCGGACGCGGACGGGACCATGGTGCGCTCCCTCGTTTCCGGCCGCGTGATCTACCGCGAAACCATCCGGGCCGCCCTGCTCCGGCACATGGAAAAGGACCTGGGTCCCCTGGCGTTTCCGCAGCTGCCGCTCAGCCCCGTGCCGTTCACCGTGGCTGAATACTTCCCGGCACCGTCCCAGACAGGCTTTACGGATGAGCGGCAACACGCCGTGTCCCTTGCCTACGTCATCCCCGTCACGGGCGAGTGCGAACCCCGCCAGGACGCCCTGGAACTGACCTGGATGACCCCGGAAGAAGTCCTCAGCCCGGGCGTCCAGATGGAATTCTCCGGTGGCCGCGGCGGCCTCATCCGGCAGGCCCTGGCCTTCGCAGGTGTGGGCTTCTGACAACCCCGCCGGGACGTGGGGGTCCCCGGTTTTAGGCGCCCGCCTTTGTAGACTGTAGGGCGGACCGCAAGAGAACTTAAGGACTCCCATGACCGAATCACCAGCCGCCAGGCACCACCGTGAACAGCAGGCTGGATCTCTGACCACCGGCAGCCACATCCTCCTCCCCGACGGCCGGCGCACTGCCGAAATCGACCAGGTGGAGCTTGAGCACGACGACTTCGGCTCCCCCGCGCTGGTCCTGGCCAGCCTTTCCGGCGGCGGAACGCTGCGGGTGGCCATTGGCACCATGGTCACCGTGGTGGACGCCGCGCACGACGACGTCACCCAGCTTCCGCTGCCCGCGGACCTTCCGGAGGCAGCACCGCCCGTGGAAACCGCCGCGCCCAACGATTTCCGGCAGGAGCAGCCCGGCGCCGGGACCGGGCCCATCGCCGTGGCACCCGCCGTCGTCGTACCTCCCCTTCCGCAGGTCCCGCCCGCGGTGACCGGGCCCGGCGAGGAGGAACTTGCCCTCATCCCGGCTCCGGCCGGCACGCCCGAATCCGTGGTGGAGGCTACTGCCGAGGCGCACCCGGACGCGGAAGGCGTCCTGCTTTTGGCCGACCGGCTCTCCAAGGGCGTCAACTTCAAGTCCGGCAGCTGCCTGAAGGACCTCAGCGACCTGGCGCACGAACTGTTCATCACGCTCAAGGACGCGGACGGCGCGTTATCAGTGGCGGACCTGATCACCGTCCTGCCCTACGACGGAAACCCGGGCCGGTGGACATCGGTGGAAGCGTCACTGGCGCTGGCCAGCTACATCTGCCGGCAGGACGGACAGGACGAACGCGCCGAGGTCTACGAGAAACTGATCCGTACCCCGGAAAACCAGGAGACGGACCCTTTCAAGGCGCGCATGGCAGCCAAGGTGCGGCAGCGCTCGCTCAACGAACCCAACCTGTACGACAAGGAAATCTTCCGCTCCATCGACAACTCCAACCACGACGCCGAACGCGAATGGCGGCTGCTGCGGCTGGAATCGCTGCTGTTCCTGCGGGCCCACGGCGGTTCGGAAACCATCGGGATGTCCGAGCTGGAACGACGCATCAGCAACGAACTGGAGGCCGTCCGCTCCTGAGCAGGGGGCGGCTTCCCATGGTCTTGAGGGCAGGGGAAATTACCCCTACCCGAGGCTATGTCCGGGGCGTACATTCGGGGCATGACCAACAATCTCAGCGTAGTGATCAACGCCGACGCGCCGCAGGTCTGGACCATGCTGCGTGAACCCTCCAAGGTGGCCCAGTGGCATGGCTGGCAGGCCGAGGACCTGGAGTCCGAGATCAAGGAAATCTACTTCTCCGATGTGCAGGAAGCCCCGGACCACACCAGCCTCACCGTGCACGGCGGCGATACGTTCGAGCTTCACCCGGTGGCCGACGGCACCAGGGTCAGCGTCACGCGCGGCGCCGTGGACCACGACTCGGAGTGGGCTGCCTGGGACGAGGACATTACCCAGGGCTGGCTGACTTTCCTGCAGCAGGCTCCGCTTCGCCCTTGAACGCCACCCGCACGGCAAGCGGCATACCCTGTTCCTGCACCTGACCGAGGGCAAGGGCTCCGCCATCGAGAAGCTGGGGCTCTCAGACCTCCCCGCACCCGGCGAGGCGTACCGCCTGACGCTCGGCACCGGCGAGGATATCAGCGGCAAGGTCTGGTACCGGACCAGCCACCAGGTGGGGCTCACGGTGCACGGCTACGCGGAGCACGGCGAGGGCCTGCTGGTGGTGGCGGACCATCCTGCCATCAAGGATGTCCGGGCGGAGGGCGATGGCTCCCTGGTCATCGCCTCCACCTACGACCTGGGCGCCGGCGCCTTCGATACCATCCGGTCGTCCTGGGATTCCTGGCGGTCCGAGAACTACCCGGCCTCGGAAGCGGCCAGCTGAGTTTATTGGCGCTGGCTTCGCTGGCGCCGGCTTTACGGGCGCGTCGCGGTTTGCTGGCACACTGGTACGGTGCCAGCCAACCCCGCCTTCGCCCTTCCTGAAACCCGTTCCCAGTTCTCCTTCACGGTCGGCACCCGCCTGGCGGACTCCTGCCCGCCGTCGGCAGCGCAGGTAGCGGAAAACGACGGGGAATTCCTGGGCCGCACCGGCACCATCACCACCCCGCACGGTAAGATCCAGACCCCGGCGTTCATCGCCGTCGGGACCAAAGCCACGGTGAAGGCCGTACTCCCGGAGTCCATGGCAGACCTGGGCGCGCAGGCATTGCTGGCCAACGCCTACCACCTGTACCTGCAGCCGGGCCCGGACATCCTGGACGAGGCAGGCGGGCTGGGTGCCTTCATGAACTGGTCCGGCCCCACCTTCACGGATTCCGGCGGATTCCAGGTGATGAGCCTGGGCTCGGGGTTCAAGAAGGTCATCGACATGAAGTCCGTGGACGCCTCCGGCCCCGATGACGCCGTGGCCCCCGGCAAGGAACGCCTGGCGCACATCGACGATGACGGCGTCTGGTTCAAGTCCCACCTGAACGGGGACCGGCACCGCTTCTCCCCGGAGATTTCCATGCGGGTCCAGCACCAGATCGGCGCGGACATCATGTTCGCGTTCGACGAGCTCACCACGCTGCAGAACTCGCGGCGCTACCAGGAGGAGTCCCTGGAACGCACCCGGTTGTGGGCGGAGCGGTGCCTTGAGGAGCATTTCCGCCTGACGGAGCAACGGGCGGGCAAGCCGTACCAGGCGCTGTTCGGCGTGATCCAGGGCGCCCAGTATGAGGACCTGCGCCGGAAGGCGTGCAGCGACCTCGGCGCCATGCCGTTCGACGGGTTCGGCATCGGCGGGGCGCTGGAGAAGGAGAACCTGGGCACCATTGTCCGCTGGTGCAACGAGGAGCTGCCGGAGGACAAGCCGCGGCACCTGCTGGGCATTTCCGAGCCGGATGACATCTTCACGGCCATCGAGAACGGCGCAGACACCTTCGACTGCGTCTCCCCTACGCGGGTGGCCCGCAATTCCGCCTTCTACACTCCGCATGGCCGGTTCAACCTCTCCGGCGCCAAGTACAAGCGCGATTTCGGGCCGCTGCAGGAAGGCTGCGACTGCTACGCCTGCGCCAACTACTCACGGGCGTATATCCACCACCTGTTCAAGGCCAAGGAGATGGTGTCCGCCACCCTGATCTCCATCCACAATGAGCGCTTCGTGGTGAAGATGGTGGACGATGCCCGGCTGGCCATCGAGTCCGGCACCTTCTTCGACTTCAAGGCCGAGACCCTGGGCCGGTACTACTCCTAGGCAGTACCGTCAGGGAGCTCCGGTAGGGTGGCCCCATGCCTATCGAATCCATTGAAATCACTGCCGCAGAAGGCACCGCAGAGGCCCTGGTGGTTCGCCCGTCCACCGGAACCGGCCCATTCCCCGGCGTCATCCTCTACATGGATGCGTTCGGCCTGCGCCCCCGCATCCAGGACATGGCCCAGCGCATCGCCGACTGGGGCTATGTGGTGCTGGCACCGAACGTTTTCTACCGTGAAGGAACGGCTGCCGAGCCTGGCCCCGGCCGTGGACATGACCACCCAGGAGGGCCGCGAAGCTGCCGGCAAGGCAGCCTTCCCGCGGGTCGGCCGCCTGACCTCGGACAAGGCCGTGCCGGACATCGAGGCCTGGGTTTCCGCGCTGGCCGCGCTCGACGACGTGGCGCCGGGTCCCATCGGCACCACCGGTTACTGCATGGGCGCCCGGCTCGCCGTCCGCACCGCCACCTCCCACCCCGAGGACGTGGCAGCGTGCGGCGGCTTCCATGGCGGCGGCTTGGCCACGGACGAGCCGGACAGTCCGCACGTGGGGCTTGGAAATGCCCGGGCGCGGTTCGTGTTCGGCCATGCCGACAAGGACCGGAGCATGGATCCCGACGCCGTTGCCCGCCTGGGTGGGGCGCTCAAGGACGCGGGCCTCGAAGCATCCAACGAAATCTATGAAGGTGCGCCGCACGGCTACACCATGGCGGACACGTCAGCGTTCCACCCGGAAGCCACCGAGCGGCATTTCCAGGAGCCTGCGGGCGTTGCTGGACGGGACGCTGAAGGCCTGACCCGGCCCGCCGCCGTCGAACCCGCCGGAAAGCTGCCGCTTCGCCGGAACGTTTCGGCGATCCGGACGGTTTCCGGCGACCCTGGCACGCGGGACCGCCCTGGCGGGTTTTCCACATGACGACGACGGCGCCTTCCGGGGCTGCCGCAGCCGCAGGATCCTGTCGGGATGACACCACAGCAGCCAGCCCGTCTCCCCGCACTTCCAGACACCCGCAACCTGTGGCGAACCGGGCAATTGCACGAGATGGGCCTCAATTCCAGGGCCATCAAGGCCTTGATCCTCAACGGGAAGCTGGTCCGCCTCCGGCATGGCTGCTACATCCGCGCTGAGCTGTGGGAGAAGCAGACGGGTCCTGCCCGCAGCAGGCAGTTGATTCGAGCCCATGCGCACGGGACGCTGACCAGGCTCGACGGGCGGCTACGTGTACAGCCACACCTCGGCCGCCCGGCTGCATGGTTTGTATCTATGGGATGTTGATGACCTGATCCACCTTCTGCTGCCGGGAAGACCGTCCAACGAGCGGCTCGGCAAGGATGTCCGCGGCCATACCCGGCCCTGGAACGCGCCAGAGGTGGTGACTCTCGGAGGCTTACGGGTGACCTCGCTGGAGCGGACTGCAGTGGATTGCGCCATGATGCTGGGTTACCGGCAGGCACTGATACTGATGGACCACGCCCTCCGGCTCGGTGCAGACAAATCCCTCATGGAAAGAATGGCTGACGGCCTGCAAGGACGCCGCGGGATCCGGACCCTCCGGCTCGCGCTCACCCACGCAGATCCGCGTTCGGAGTCGGCCGGTGAGACACTGACCCGCGAACTCCTGATTCGGCTCAACCTTCCCCTGCCGGAGCCCCAGGTCGGTGTAGCTACGCCCGCGGGCCGCTACCGCCTGGATTTCGCCTGGAAGGAAAAGAAGGTGGCCCTCGAATTCGACGGGAAAACGAAGTACTTCGACTACAAGCCCACGGCCGAGGTGCTGTTCCAGGAACGGCAGCGGGAGAATGCCCTCACCGAGAATGGGTGGACCTTTGTGCGCGTGACATGGGCCGACCTCTTCCGCGAACACGAGTTCAAAGCCCGCGTCCTGGCCGCGCTCCGACGGTAGCCCCATACCTCCGGAGCGCCAAACCGCCGGAACGGGACCAGATCGCCGGTTCTTTCCGGCGAACCAGCACCTTTCCGGCGTGTCGGGATCCGGGGGCGTCCCGTGGACGGCACGCTGAAGGCCTGCGCACCGGTTTGGCAGGGGTCCGACGCCGGGTGGCAGGATGGGTGGATGACTTCCGTTTCCCCTGATGCCACGCTGTCCGCGAACGCCCCCGCCGTCGTCCTCACCATCGCCGGCTCCGAGGCCACGGGCGGCGCCGGCGCACAGGCCGACCTGAAGACCTTCCAGGAGCCTGGGCGTCTTCGGCATCGCCAACCTCACCTGCATCGTGTCCTTCGACCCGAAGGACAGCTGGAACCACCGGTTCGTGCCGGTGGACCAGCAGGTGATCGCGGACCAGGCTGGAGGCGACGACGGCGGCGTACGGTCCGGCGTCGGGCGCACCTTCCGCGTTGGATACGGTGAAAATCGGCATGCTGGGCAGCCCGGCCACCATCAGCACAGTGGCAAGCGCACTGCAGGAGAACAGCTTCGCCAATGTGGTCCTGGACCCAGTGCTGATCTGCAAGGGCCAGGAGCCCGGCCACGCGCTGGACACGGACCAGGCGCTGAAAGCCCAGATCCTGCCGCTGGCCACGTTCGTCACCCCCAACCACTTCGAGGCGGAGTCACTGTCCGGCCTGGAGATCACGGATGTGGAGTCACTCAAGGCAGCAGCCGTCCGCATCCATGAACTCAGCGATGCGGCAGTCCTGGCCAAGGGCGGGGTGCGGCTGGAAGGCCCGGACGCCGTCGACGTTTTCTATGACGGCGAGACCCTCGAAGTCCTGCGCGCCCCCAAGGTGGGCGAGGTGGCCGTTTCCGGCGCCGGTTGCTCGCTCGCAGCCGCCGTGACGGCGGAACTGGCCAAGGGTGCCAGCCCGCTGGAGGCCGCACGGACCGCCAAGGAGTTCGTCACCGCAGGCATCCGCAACCGGGTTGCCTCCGGCGCCCCGTTCGATGCCCTGTGGCAGGGCGGCGCCCGCTAGAACCTCTCTCCCCGCGCCGGGTTCGCCGGAAACCCTCGAGATCGCCGGAATTGTGCGGCGAACCCGGCAGTTTCCGGCGAACTCGACGTGTGCCTAGCGCCGGGGGATGTTGCGCAGGTTGCTGCGGGCCATGCTTACGGCCTCGCCCGCCCCCGGTTGAGGACCACCTTGGACATGGCGGTAGCGAACCCGATGACCTGCGAGCCGGAGATCTTGGGCGGGATGGACAGCGCCTTGGGGTCGGTGATGAGCTCCACAAGTGACGGGCCGGGGTGCGCGAAGGCTTCCCGGTACGCTGCCTCGATCTGCGCCGGATCCTGGACCCGGACGGCGTGGAAGCCCAGCGCCTGTGCCACCGCCGCGTAGTTGGCGTCCGGGACGTCCACGCCGAAATCGGGCAGGCCGTCCACCAGCATCTCGAGCTTGACCATGCCCAGGGTGGAGTTGTTGAACACCACCACGTTGACCGGCAGCTTGTAGGCGGCGGCAGTGATGAGCTCGCCCAGCAGCATGGACAGCCCGCCGTCGCCGGACACCGAGATGACCTGGCGCCCGGGATACGCCAACTGGGCGCCGATGGCGTGCGGCAGGGCGTTGGCCATGGAGCCGTGCAGGAAGGACCCGATGAGCCGGCGGGTGCCCAGCGGGTTGATGTAGCGCGCGGTCCAGACGTTGCACATGCCGGTGTCCGCGGTGAAGATGGCGTCCTCGGCGGCCACCTGGTCCAGCAGCGACGCCGCATACTCTGGGTGGATGGGCTGCTTCTTCTCCACCTTCCGCGTGTAGGCGCCCACGGCCTTGTTCATCAGCCGGTCATGCTTCTTGAGCATCTGGTCCAGGAACCGTCGGCTCTTCTTGGCCTTCACCAGCGGCAGCAGCGCGCGCAGGGTGGGCAGCACGTCGCCGTGGACGGCAATGTCGACGTCGGTCCGGCGGCCCAGCCGGTGGGCCACCCGGTCCACCTGCGCGGTGCGGGTGTCCGGCAGGAACTGGTCGTAGGGGAAATCCGTACCCAGCAGGATCAGCAGGTCGGCGTCTTCGATGCCTTCCGCGGCGGCCCCGTATCCCAAGAGCCCGGTCATGCCGATATCGAACGGGTTGTCGTACTGGACAAAATCCTTGCCGCGCAGCGAGTGCCCCACCGGCGCCTTGGCCAGTTCGGCGAGCGCCATCAGCTCGCTGTGCGCCCCTTCCACGCCGGCGCCCGCGAAGATGGCCACCTTGGCGGAGTCGTTGATCGCATCCGCCAGGGCCTGAACGCTTGCCGGGTCCGGGACCAGGCTGGCAGGCCGGAACGTGGCGGGCAGCGGCGTGGGGCCTGCGGCTTCCAGCCCGGCGATGTCCCCGGGAAGGGTCACGACGGCCACTCCGCCGAGCCCCAGCGCATGCTGGATGGCACTGTGCATCACCCGGGGCGCCTGCTCCGCGGTACTGACCAGTTCCGAATACACCGAGCACTCGTTGAAGAGCCGGTCCGGGTGGGTCTCCTGGAAGAAGCTGCTGCCGATCTGCTTACTGGGGATGTGCGAGGCGATGGCCAGCACCGGCGCACCGGAGCGGTTGGCGTCGTAGAGTCCGTTGATCAGGTGCAGGTTTCCGGGGCCGCAGGATCCGGCACACACGGCAAGCTTGCCGGTGAGCTGGGCTTCGGCTGCGGCCGCAAATGCGGCGGCCTCCTCATGGCGTACGTGGATCCAGTCGATGCCGCCCTTCGCGGAGCCTCCGGTCTGGCGCACGGCGTCCACGATCGGGTTGAGGCTGTCACCCACAATCCCGTAGATCCGCTGCACGCCGGCAGCCTGGAGTTGTTCGATGAGCTGGGTGGCAAGTTCCTTGGCCATGGGTGCAGACTCCCGCGATTGTGGTGGTGTGCTGACATGGCCAATATAGCCCGCCCACCGCGGCGGGCAGTTGGGAACAGGCAGCCAGCAAGCCCAAACAAAGGAGGCGTACGACGGCGGCCCGGCAGCCGCCGTCGTACGCCTCCTTTGGGAGGCAGGCACCTTTGGTGCCGTCCGGACTAAACGCCGAGGGCGTCCTTGTCCTTGCCGCCTTGGTGTGCTTGCTCCCAGGCGTGGCCTTGTTCGTCGTCCAGGTGCGTGGCCTTCTTGTTCTTCAGGGCGAAGATGTAGACCACCAGCGAGATGGCGATCGCAACGGTGACGTAGGTGAAGAACAGGTCCTCCCGGCCTACGGTCTGGAACGCCGCCCCGATCAGCGGGACCGTACCGCCGAAGAGCGAGTTGGCGATCGCGTAGCCCAGGCCCACGCCCAGGGCGCGGATGGAGGCCGGGAAGAGTTCGGCCTTCACCAGGGCGTTGATGGAGGTGTAGCCGCCCACGATCAGCAGGCCGCCCATCATCAGCAGGAACGCGGTGAATGGATCCTTCGTGCCGGCCAGGGTGGAGAGCAGCGGCCACGTGAAGAGTACGCCGGTGATGCCGAACCAGACCAGCAGCGGCTTGCGGCCCACCTTGTCCGAGATGATGCCATAAACGGGCTGCAGCAGCATGAAGATGAACAGGGCCCAGAAGTTGATCACGGAGGTGTCGGTCTTGGCGATGCCGGAGGTATCGTTCATGAACTTCAGAATGAAGTTGGTGTACGTGTAGAACGCCACCGTGCCGCCGAGCGTAATGCCAATGCAGACCAGCAGGGGCTTCCAGTAACTGGTGAACAGCAGCTTCATGGAGCCCGGCTGGGCCTGGCCGGCCACTGCAGGGGTCTTGGCCGCCTCGATCTGTTCGGCGGAAACGGTCTCCTCCATGGAGCGCCGCAGCCACAGCACCACCAGTGCGGCCACGCCGCCGATGGCGAACGGAATGCGCCAGCCCCACCCGCCCAGGTCGCCCTTGGGCATGGCGTTCTGCAGGATCACCAGGACCAGCAGGGCCAGCATCTGGCCGCCGATCAGCGTCACGTACTGGAAGCTGGAGAAGAAGCCGCGGCGCTTGGTGGTGGCGGCCTCGGACATGTAGGTGGCGCTGGTGCCGTATTCACCGCCCACGGAGAAGCCCTGGATCACGCGGATGAGCACAAGGAGGATCATTGCCCACAGTCCGATGACGTCCTGGGTGGGCAGCACGGCGATGGCGAAGGATCCGGCGGACATCATGGTAACGCTGAGCGTCAGCGCGGCCTTGCGGCCCTTGCGGTCGGCGTACCGGCCGAAGAACCAGGCCCCGATGGGCCGCATAAGGAACGACGTCGAGAAGACGGCCATCGCTTCGAGGCCGGCCTGGAGCTCATCCTTGGAGTTGAAGAAGTGGGCCTGGAAGTAGGCGGCGAAGACGGTGTAGACGTAAAGGTCGTACCACTCCACGAGGTTGCCGGCGGAACCCTTCAGGATGTTGCCCACGGCCCGCCGGGTCTGGGCGGCCTCCGATAGGGGCGCGGCTTGTTGGGTGCTCATCGGTGAGTTCCTCCTTGAAGTGACGTCGGCCTCCAACGCCGGAGGGCCTTATTCACGGTATGGGTGATCCACCGCACAACCAATGCAGCGGGGCATTTCCTAACACTTCCTTAGGTTTTGCCGCGCCCCCATCCCGCCCTGCTGGCCTGCCGCCGTCGGGCAATACCGTTTCGCAGGCGGTAGTCTCCAAAGGCGGGGGATGATCCGGGAGACCGCACAAGGGCAAGGAAGATGGCAATGGACGTGCTGATCGTCGAAGACGACGACGCCATGGCGAGCGCCCTCACCGCCGCCGCTGCAAGCGCGGGGCACCACCCGCAGCGTCTGGCACGGGGCGCTGACGCGCTGCTGTCCCACCGGAACTTCCAGGTGATCCTCCTGGACCTGGGCCTGCCGGACATGGACGGACTGGAGGTGCTGCGCAAGCTCCGCCAGGTCACCGACATCCCCATCCTGATCCTGACCGCCCGCGACGACGAACGCAGCGTGGTGCTCGGGCTGCGGTCCGGCGCGGACGACTACCTTGTCAAGCCGGTCAAGCTCGTGGAACTGCTGGCCCGGATCGAGGCGGTGACGCGCCGGGCGGGGCGCGCCGGCGGCGTCCAGCAGGAAGACATCATCGTGCTGGACGACCTGGCGATCGACCTGAACCGGCGCACCGCCTCCAAAGCCGCGCGGCCCCTCCCCTGACCGCAACGGAGTTCGAACTCCTCGGGCTGCTGGCACGGCATGCAGGCTCGGTGGTCACCCGGGAGCAGATCCTTGACGCACTGTGGGGCGACGCCTTCCTGGCATCATCCCGCTCGCTTGACGTCCACCTCACCGGGCTGCGGGCAAAACTGCAGAAACCCGGATTCATCATCAACGTCCGAGGGGTGGGTTACCGTGTGGAGGCGGCCGGCACATGAGGCTGCGGGTGCTGGGCGTCCTGAGCGTGCTCTGCCTGGTGGTAGTCTTCCTGATTTCGGGCACCATCCTCACTTCGGCCTCGCGTGAGCTGACCCAGGAGCCTGCAGATCAACAGGGCGGCCTCCCTGAACCGACTGGCCCAGGTGGCGTTCGATGCGTCCAGCGACGGCGACACCGCGCGGCTGCAGCGTGAAATGGACACATACTCGGGGCTCTACGGGGAAGGGATCGTGGTACGGGTCCAGCAGGCCACCTTCCATTCGGGGGACCTTGATACGGGCCGGGCCGATGTGCAGGAAGCCCTGTCACGGGCAAGGTTGAATGTCAGTAACACGGCCCTGGACCCGCTGGAGCCTTTCGGTTCCGGCCCCCAGGTCATTTTCCGCCCCTTCGGCAGCGCAAGCCAGGTGCTGGGCGCCGTAGTGCTGGACGTTGACGCCGGCACCGCCCAGCAGAAGCTCCGCGAACGTTGGCTGGCGGTGGGGGTGGCGGCACTTGCGCTTGCCGCAGTGCTTCTGCTGGGGGCGGCCCGCGTCACCTGGTGGGTCCTCCGGCCCGTCCAACGGCTGAACTCGGCGGTGCACGAACTGGAAAGTACCGGCCGTGCGGGACGCCTTCCGGAAGACGGGCCGCCGGAGCCTGCGGGAACTGAGCCGGTCCTTCACCGTGATGGCCCGGACTGTGAGTGCCAGCATGGCAGCGCAGCGGCAGCTGATTGCGGACACGTCACACCAGCCTCCGCAACCCCGTGGGGGCGCTCCGGCTTCGGCTGGACCTGCTGCAGCTTGAACTGAAGACCGCCCGGGAACACGATGCGGCCGAAAGGGCCATGGCGGAGCCTGGAACGGGTGGAGGACATCCTGGACGGCGTACTCAAGCTGGCGGCCGCCGAGCACCGGGCGTCCGAGGGTTACCTGCGGGCTGCCGGCGGACCCGTGGACCCTGGGCCGGCACATCCGATGGACCCCTATCCCGTGCTCCAGGGGAGATTGAACGGGCAGCACCGTTGGCGGAACAGGCCGGTTGCCGCCTCGTCCTTGCCGGGCCGCCACGGCCGCCCGCATTGATTGGCTGCCGGCCGGCGGAACTGGCCCAGATGGCGGGCGAACTACTCAACAACGCCATCAAATACGCCCCGGGCGCCACCGTGACGGCCGCCGTCCGGCCGGAAGGGGACACGGTGGTGGTGGAGATTTCCGACGACGGGCCAGGGCTTTCCGCCCCGGAGCGTGCCTCGGCTGCCACCAGGTTCTGGCGGTCCCCGCAGCATTCAGCGATCCCGGGAACCGGGCTGGGCATGACCATAGTGGGCGAACTTGCCGCGGCAAACGGCGGGCGCCTGGTGCTGGACGGCGCGGTCCCGCATGGGCTGTCCGCCCGGATCGAGTTTCCTGCTTACGCGGCAGAAGTCCCGTCAGCCCCCGGCGGCGGTGGGCAGAATGAGTGACGTTCACGCGCCCACGCGGGCGCTATCCCGCCGCTCAGTACTCACGTCAGCTGTCGCCGCCGGACTCGCGGCCTGCCTGCCTCCCGCCCTGGCCGCGTGCACCGGAGGCGACCGGCCGAAGAACCTCACGGTGGCAGGCGGTGAACCCGGCGGGTTCTATCTGGAGTTCTCGACGCTGCTGGCCGCGGCGCTGGAACGCCACGCCGTGGCGGGCCACGCCCGGGCGGTGGCCACCGGCGGCAGCCTGGACAACATCGCCGAGCCTGCGGGCCGGGCGTGCCGCCTTCGCGGTGGCCCTGGCTGATGCCGCCAGCCAGCCGGGCGGGGACACCGGGGAGATCGCCGCCATCGGGAAAGTGTACGAAAACTACGTCCACTGCGTGGTGCGGAAGGGCAGCGGGATCCGGGACATCTCCGGGTTGGCGGGCCGCCAGGTTGCCGTGGGCCAGCCCGGATCGGGCACGTCGCTGACCACGCCGCGGCTCTTTGAAGCAGCCGGCTTGGGCACCTCGACGGATGCCACTGCGCCCCCTGCCGGGACCGCCGTCGTCGAAAACCTTGGCCTGAATGACGGCATCGCCGCGCTGAAGGCCGGCACCGTAGAGGCCCTGTTCTGGTCCGGCGGCGTTCCAACCGCTGCCATCGCCGCAGCCCAGCAGGAGGTGGCCCTGGGACTCCTGGACCTCTCGGGGCTGCTGCCGGAACTGCGCCGGCGCTATGGCGGCATGTACGACCGCGTCCTGATACCCGAAGGCAGCTACCCGGGCGTTCCGGCGGTGTGGACGGTGGGCGCTCCCAACCTGCTCCTGTGCCGCAAGGACCTGGACAGCGCCACCGTCGAGCGCACTGTGCGCCTGCTTGTGCACAACGCCGGCGAGCTGATTCCCCAGTCCACCCTGGGCGTCCAGTTCCTTAGCGCGGAAAGCCTCATCAACACCGCGGGCGTCCCCCTGCACCCGGCCGCCGCGGCCGCCTACCGTAAGCTCCACGGCTGACCCAACGCCCGCGCACCTTTGGCGGCTTAACCCAAACGCCCCATCACTTTCATCAGGAAAGTGATGGGGCGTCGGCAGGAAACCGGCAGGATCTGAGCGGGCGTTGCTGGAATAGCCGCAAAATGTGAGCGGGCGTGCGGTCAGCTCCCGGAGTGGGCCTGCAGGAAGCTGTACACCTCGGTCTCGTCCACGCCGGGGAAAGCACCCGGGGGCATGGCGGCGAGCAGGTGCGAGTGCGCCCTGGCGGATGGCCACGCGTTCCCGGCCCACTGGCTGGTCAGCTCGGCCGGCGGCCGCTTGCAGCAGTTGGGATCCGGGCAGTTGGACGTGGCCCGGGCGGTGGTTTCCCGTCCGCGGAACCACTTCACGTGCTGGTACGGGACGCCGATGCTGAGGGAGAACTCCCCGCTGGCGGACCGTTCCGTGCGCGCGGTGCACCAGTAGGTTCCCGACGGCGTATCGGTGTACTGGCTGTAGGCACTGAACTTGTCCGGCACGTCAAATACCGCGCGGGATGTCCAGGCCTTGCACGACGGCTGGCCCTCGATGGCGCCGGTGTGGTCCTGGGGAAAGTTCACGCCGTCGTTCTCGTACGCCTTGTAGATGATCCCGCTCTGGTGCGTCTTCTGGAAGTGCGTGGTGAGGCCCAGGTGCTTGGTGGCCAGGTTGGTGAAGCGGTGCGCCGCAGTCTCGTAGGAAACGGCGAACGCGTCCCGGATGTCCTCTACAGCGATTTCCTTGGCCGCTTTGGCTTTCTGCAAGAATTCCACGGTTGCCTGCTCAGGCAGGAGCAGGGCGGCGGCGAAATAATTGGTGGCCACCCGCTGGGCCAGGAAGTCGCCGTAGTTCTTGGGCGTTTCATGGCCCAGAACGTAATGCCCCAGGGCCTGCAGCAGCACCGAGCGGGGATCATGGTCCTGCCGCTGGCTCTGCGTCAGGTAAATTTTGCGGTTCTTCAAATCCGTCACGGAGCGGGTGGAATGCGGCAAATCCCCCACATGGTGAAGGGTGAAACCAAGGTGCTCGGCGATGTCCGCGATGACGTGCTGGCTCAGTGGTCCGGTGGTGTAGCCCACCTCCTTGAGGACCTTTTGTGCCTCGGCCTCGTACTCCGGAAAGTAGTTGCCCCGCTCCCGCATCATGGCCCGCAGCCCACCGTTGGCGCGGCGGGCTTCCTCGGGGTTGCCACCTGCTCATTCATCTTCCGTTCCAGCTCATGCAGCAGCCCCACCTGCGCCTCGAGCACATCCAGCGGCAGCCGCGAGCTGACGCGGATTTTAGGCAGGTTCAGAGCCTCGTAAAGGGGCCCGCGCTGGTAGCGCTCCAGCTCGATTTCCAGGGCGGCGCGGCGGCTGGGCGGCTCGGCGCCGAGCAGCTGGTCGATGCTGACATTCAAAGCCGACGCGAGGTGCTGCAGCAGCGTCAGTTTGGGTTCGCGTTTGCCGTTCTCAATCAGGCTGAGCTGGCTGGGAGCGGTCCCGACGGCGACGCTCAGGTCATCGAGCGTGAGCCCGGCTTGTTTGCGCAGATGGCGGACGCGGCGGCCCAGCGCGATGACGTCCAGTTCCGCTGCGGCGGCTGACGGCGGCTGGGAAACGTCCCGGTTCCAGCTTGAAGGCGACATTTCTGAAGAATACGTGAAGAAGTGCATTTCTTTCCATAGTTTTTCTCTAGAAAGGGGGTTGAAAGTGCTGAAAAGTAGTTGTCACGGAAAGAAACACCGCACCGGATAAGCCGGTGGGAACCTCAATGACGCGGTTCCCACCTACTCCATCCGGAGCTCAATCAAGGAGATCAACGATGACTGCAGCATTTGAGCCCAACCAGCAGACGCCCGAACAGCAGGCAGCCGCCCTGGAGCTCGAGTGGGCCGCCAACCCCCGCTGGGAAGGTGTGACCCGGGACTACTCAGCCTCCGACGTCGTCCGCCTCCGCGGCCGCGTCTCCGAAGAGCACACCCTGGCGCGCCGCGGATCCGAAAAGCTGTGGAAGCAGCTGACCGAGGAGCACCAGACCGGTGGCTACACCAACGCACTGGGCGCCCTCACCGGCAACCAGGCCGTCCAGCAGGTCAAGGCGGGCCTGCGCGCCATCTACCTTTCCGGCTGGCAGGTTGCAGCCGACGCCAACAACTCGGGCCACACCTACCCGGACCAGTCGCTGTACCCGGCAAACTCCGTCCCCACCGTGGTCCGCCGCATCAACAACGCCCTGCTCCGGGCCGACCAGATCGAATTCTCCGAGGGCATCCAGACCGTTGAGGACTGGCTGGTCCCGATCGTCGCCGACGCCGAAGCCGGCTTCGGCGGCCCGCTGAACGCCTACGAGCTCATGAAGTCCATGATCCAGGCCGGCGCCTCAGGTGTGCACTGGGAAGACCAGGCTCGCCTCCGAGAAGAAGTGCGGCCACCTCGGCGGCAAGGTCCTCATCCCCACCCAGCAGCACGTCCGCACCCTGAACGCCGCACGCCTGGCGGCCGACGTCGCCGGCACCCCCACCGTCGTCATCGCCCGCACCGACGCCGAGGCAGCCACCCTCATCACCTCAGACGTCGACGAGCGCGACCAGGAATTCATCACCGGCGAGCGTACCGCTGAGGGCTTCTACAAGGTCCGCAACGGCATCGAACCCTGCATCGCCCGTGCCAAGGCCTACGCCCCGTACTCCGACCTCATCTGGATGGAGACCGGCACCCCGGACCTGGAGCTCGCCCGCAAGTTCGCCGAATCGGTCAAGGCCGAGTTCCCGGACCAGATGCTCTCCTACAACTGCTCGCCGTCGTTCAACTGGCGCAAGCACCTGGACGACGACACCATCGCCAAGTTCCAGCGTGAACTCGGCGCCATGGGCTTCACCTTCCAGTTCATCACCCTGGCTGGCTTCCACGCCCTGAACTACTCGATGTTCGACCTCGCCCACGGCTACGCCCGTGAAGGCATGAGCGCCTACGTCGAACTCCAGGAAAAGGAATTCGCCTCCGAGTCCCGCGGCTACACCGCAACCAAGCACCAGCGCGAAGTCGGCACCGGCTACTTCGACACCATCTCCACGGCGCTCAACCCGAACGCGTCGACCCTCGCCTTGGTCGGATCGACCGAAGAGGGCCAGTTCCACTAATCCCCAGCCGCCCAAGGTGGGCCGTTCGCTTCGCTCACCGAAAAGGCACGACGGCGGCACTCACCTAAGCGTGACCGCTGACGGGTCGGGAAGGGGAATCCGGAAGCGTGCGTAAAGGGGCCCTGTCCCCGGCGTCGACCGAGCTTTGCGAGGTCATACGTCGGGGATGGGGATAGCACGCGGAGGATTTCCTTTCCCGGCCCCACCCAGGCAAGTCCCGCCGTCGAACTTCCCTTTCGTCTTTAAGGAGACTGAAATGAACAGCTTCACCGATAGCTTCACGATCAACGGCATTACCCTGACTGCGCAGCCCATCTGCCGGCAGGATGAAGTGCTCACGCCCGATGCCCTGTCCTTTATCGCCAAGCTGCACCGCGCCACTGCTGACCGCAGGCAGGAACTGCTGCAGGCACGGCGTACACGGCGGGCCGATATTGCAGCGGGCGCCGATCCGCGGTTCCTCCGGGAAACCGAGCACATCCGCAACGATCCGTCCTGGCGGGTCGCTCCCCCGGCCCCCGGTCTGGAGGACCGCCGCGTCGAAATCACCGGACCGGTGGACAAGAAGATGACCATTAACGCCCTGAACTCCGGAGCCAAGGTGTGGCTCGCGGACATGGAAGACTCCTCCACCCCCACCTGGCGGAACGTCATCAAGGGCCAGCTGAACCTCACCGACGCCCTGGAACGCCGGATCGACTTCACCACCGAAGAAGGCAAGGAATACAAGCTCCGCCCCACCGGGGACCTGCCCACCATCGTGGTCCGCCCCCGCGGCTGGCACCTGCCGGAAAAGCACATGCTCATCGACGGCCAGCCCATCGCGGGCGGCATCGTGGACTTCGGCCTGTTCTTCTTCCACAACGCCCGCCGACTGCTCGCGCAGGGCAAGGGCCCGTACTTCTACCTGCCCAAGATCGAGAACCACCTCGAGGCCCGGCTGTGGAATGACATCTTCATCCTGGCCCAGGAGCCTGCTCGGCATCCCGCAGGGCACCATCCGCGCCACGGTCCTCATCGAGACCATCACTGCCGCGTTCGAAATGGAGGAGATCCTCTACGAACTGCGCGACCACGCCGCGGGCCTGAACGCCGGCCGCTGGGACTACATCTTCTCCCTGATCAAGAACTTCCGCACCCGCGGCCCCCGCTTCGTCCTGCCGGACCGCGGCCAGGTGACCATGACCCAGCCGTTCATGCGCGCCTACACTGAACAGCTGGTCCGGGCCTGCCACAAGCGCGGCGCCATGGCCATCGGCGGTATGGCCGCAGCCGTGCCCAATCGCAAGGACCCGGACGCCAACGCCAACGCCCTCGAGAAGGTCCGTGCTGACAAGACCCGCGAGGCCAACGACGGCTTCGACGGCTCCTGGGTGGCGCACCCCGACCTGGTGCCCATCTGCCGCGAGGTTTTCGACGGCGTCCTGGGCACCAAACCGAACCAGCCTGGACCGGCTCCGCGAGGAGGTCACCCCTGACGACCGGGCCCTGATCGACGTTGCTGCCACCACCGGCACCATTACCGAACAGGGCATCAGGAACAACATCGAAGTGGGCATCCGCTACATCGAATCCTGGCTGCGCGGCAACGGTGCAGTAGCCATCCACAACCTCATGGAGGACGCCGCCACCGCGGAAATTTCACGGTCCCAGCTGTGGCAGTGGATCTACGCCCGGGCCATCACCGACCAGGGCGAGATCATCAGCCACGAATGGGTCGAGGAACTCCTGGACGAGGAATTCGCCCGGCTGGAACGCTTCGACGGCGACCGGTTCGAGGACGCCCGCGACATCTTCGAAGAAGTCACCCTGGCCACCGAATTCCCGTCCTTCCTCACCCTCCCCGCCTACGCCCGCTACCTGACCGAGGCCCGCGAAAAGGCCACCCTCGAGGAGCCTGGCCGCGGCCTGAACCACCCGCAACTTCCGTCCGCCGGGCCGGCACGCCCTCCGCAACAGGCCCCCCGAAATCCGGGGCGCCGGCCCGGCGACGGAGCACCCCTCACACCCCCGCTCACTTGTTGCAGGAAAACCCGGAACGCCCGCTCACTTTCCCAAAGAAAGTGAGCGGGCGTTCCGCCGTTTAGTGCAAGAAGTGAGCGGGCGTCGGGGTGACGGAACGTCCGACGGCGGACGCGGCCTTACCGGCCCTTGGGCACCTTGCGTACGGACAGTGTTGTGCTGAGGAAGAAGGCCAGCACCGATGCCAGGATGACCAGCAGGGCCGGCGCCCACGAGCCCGAAGAATCGTGGACGAACCCGACCAGCGGGGGTGCCACCGCGGCGAGGCAGTACCCCAGGCCCTGGACCGTGGCGGACATCCGGCCGGCAGCGGCCTGGTCGCGCGCGAGCTTGATGATGGCGATGAAGATCAGGGTGATGCCGCCGCCCTGGGCGATTCCACCCGACGTGGACCACAGCCACCACAACTGCGGCAGGAAAAGCAGCCCGATCGGAACGGCCAGCCACAACGTGCCCAAGGTGACCGCCACCGCCGTCGTACTCAGGTATTTGGCCGCGAAGGGCACGCCGAGCCCGCCCACGATGGCAAGGATCTGGAAAATCGAGGACGCAGCGCCTGCCTCCGCGGCGGTCATGCCCAGGCTCGTCGTGCAGGTAGCTGGGAAGCCAGGCCGTAATGCCGTAGTAAGAGAACGCCTGCCCGCCGAAGCCGGCTGTGAGCCCGAACGTGATCCAACCGGAACCGCGTGCCGGTGGCAACGGTGCGTCGCCGGCGCCGTCAGCCGCCACCAGGAATGCCGTGCGGGGTCCCACTGCGAGCACCCACACCACCACCGCTGCAACCGCCAGGACAGCCACTGCGCCCAGGGCCAGCCGCCACCCCGTCACAGCCGCGAGCGGGGCCATCGCCACCGAGGTCAGGAAGGACCCGATGTTCAGCGCGGCGGTGTAGATCCCCATGGCGGTCCCCTGCCGCCGCGGGGCAAAATCACGGCGGATGATCAGCGGCACGGCGATGTTGCCCACGGTGATGGCCACGCCAATAACCACGGTCCCGGCCACCACCAGCGCCGGGCCTCCGGCGGAGCGGAGCAGCACGCCGGCCAGCACCCCCAGGATGGTCAGCGTCACGGCAAACTCGGCGCCGAACTTCCTGGCGGCCAGGGACGCCAGCGGGGCCGCCAGTGAAAAGCACAGTACGGGGATGCTGGTCAGCAGTCCCAGCATGACCGGCGTGAACTGCAGTTCCGCCTGCATGTTGTCAACCAGGGGTGCTACGGCAACGAAGGGGCCCCGGAGGTTCAGCGCCAGCAGGCCGATGCAGGCCAGCAGGACCCAGCTTTTCGGGATGCGCGACAGGACGCGGCCGCTCACAGGGGCAAAATCGGGAGTGGGTGTTGATTCATCACTCCCATTGCTATCACGCCGGGCGTGGCTGGAGTTTCAGGCACCCTGCCCGCCAGCCCTGCCATACGATAAACGTGACCAAGGACGTAGGACGCTACGAAGGACACCGATGACGCACCGCCTTGCCATCCTCGATGACTACCAGGACGTAGCTCACGGCTTCGCCGACTTTACGGCCTTGGAGGCGGCCGGTGTCATCGTAACGTCCTACCGTGAACCTTTCGCTTCCCGGGATGCCTTGGTGTCGGCGCTGGCGGACACCACCATGGTGATCGCCATGCGGGAGCGGACGGCGTTCCCCCGTGAAGTGTTCGAGAAGCTGCCGGCGCTTGAACTGCTGGTCACCACTGGAATGGCAAACGCCGCCATCGACGTGGCAGCGGCAGCCGAGCACGGCGTGACGGTCTGCGGCACCCCCGGCTCACCAACGGCAGCGCCGGAACTGACCTGGGCCCTGCTACTGGCCATCGCCCGGCACGTGCCTGCGGAGGAACACTCGCTTCGGGCCGGCACCTGGCAGTCAACCGTGGGGATCGAGCTGGCCGGGAAGACCCTTGGCATCGTGGGGCTGGGAAACATTGGCCGGCGGGTAGCCGCCTACGGGCAGGCGTTCGGGATGGACGTGGTGGCCTGGAGCCAGAACCTGACGGCAGAGGAAGCCGCTGAAGCAGGCGCCCGGCTGGTGTCCAAGGACGAGCTCTTCACGATAGCCGACGTCGCCACTCTCCACCTGAGGCTCTCCCCCAGGTCGGAGAACACCGTGGGCGAGGCCGAGCCTGCGGCTGCTGGGGCCGGAAGGCATCCTGGTGAACACCGCCCGCGGGCCGCTGGTGGACCAGGAAGCGCTCGTCAAGGCTTTGAATGAAGGGTGGATCCGCGGCGCAGCCCTGGACGTCTTTGACCAGGAACCGCTGCAGGCCGGGCACCCGCTCCTGGCCGCGCCCAACACCGTGCTCTCCCCGCACCTGGGCTACGTCACGCAGGAAAGCTACCGGCAGTTCTACGGCGGCGCCATCGAGGACATCAACGCCTGGCTGGCCGGTGCCCCCATCCGCACCATCAGCACCTGACTTGGAGAGACACCGCATGACCCACACCATCCGCAAGGCCACAACGGACGACGCCGGCCCGCTCGCCGCGCTGGCGGCCGTCACCTTTCCGCTGGCCTGCCCGCCGTCGTCGTCACCTGCCGACATCGCCGCGCACCTGGCCAACACGCTCAGCGAGGAACACTTCAGGGGCTATCTCGCTGACCCGGACGTGACCATCCTGGTCATCGACGCCGATGGGCAGCTCAACGGCTACAGCCTCATAGTGGACAGGCCCGCCGCGGATCCGGATGTGGCGTCCGCCCTGGCGCTGCTGCCCTCCGTGGAAATCAGCAAGTGCTATGTCCACCCCGACTATCACGGCCTGGGCGCGGCCGCTGAACTCATGCAGGCCAGCCTGCATGCCGCGGCGGCCGCCGGCGGCGCCGGGGCCTGGCTGGGCGTTAATAGCCAGAACGCCCGCGCCATCCGCTTCTACGAAAAGTCCGGTTTCCGAAAGGTGGGTACCAAGTCCTTCCGGCTGGGCAGCACCATGGAGCACGACTTCGTCCTGGAACGCGCCCTGTCCTGAAGCCCGTGCCGCTGCCCCTGCCCCTGCCCCGAAAGGCAAGCCGGTCAAGCCGCCGGGACGGTCCGGGGCAAGGCGCGTTCACGCGCCGGGCTGGTTGAGTCCGTGCCGTACGGTACTGCCGGCAAATCCATTGGGCGGGTAGGCCAGCGGCGGCCGGGGCTCCGCCAGGAACCTGAGCCCGGGCGGGAGCCCCTCGATGCTGCCCTTGGTCCCCGTGGCGGTGATGGTGACGCGGCTTGAGTCGAGCAGGACGTTTTCGGCCCGGAAGGAGCCCACGATTTCGGGCAGGATCGGGGCCAGGTGCACCACTCCGCGGGTAAAGACGGGATCGAACCGCAGCAGGATCCGTGCCAGCCTGGACCGGCGCCGCCGCAGCCCACGCCTGCGGCGAGCAGGCCGTGGGGTACGGCACCGGGCTGGGAAACTCACCGCGGTCAAAGCCGCAGAACAGTTCCGGCAGCCGGCCTTCAAAGTGCGCTGCGGCGTCGAAGATCCCCAGGGCCACCCGCTTGGCCTCGTCCACAAATCCGTAGCGCATCAAGCCAGTGGCCACCAGTGCAGTGTCGTGCGGCCACACGGAACCGTTGTGGTAGCTGACCGGGTTGTAGGCGCCCATGTCGGAGGCCAACGTACGGATCCCCCAGCCCGTGAACATCTGCGGCGACATCAGGTGCTCCATCACGGACACCGCTTTGTCCTCGTCCACGATGCCGGTCCACAGGCAATGGCCGATGTTGGAGGTCAGGGCGTCGACAGGCCGCTTGTCCTTGTCCAGCGCCACGGCAAAGTACCCCTTGTCCGGCAGCCAGAACTTCTTGTTGAATTCCTCCTTAAATGCCGCGGCCTTGTCCGCCCAGTGCATCTCCAGGGCCGGGTCACCGCTCCAGTGCGCCAGCAGTGACCTGCCCAGATACGCGGCGTACACGTAGGCCTGGACCTCGCAAAGCGCGATCGGCGCCTCGGCGATGGTGCCGTCAGCGAAGTTAATGCCGTCCCACGAGTCTTTCCAGCCCTGGTTGACCAGGCCGTGGTCATTGGCCCGGTGGTATTCCACGAACCCGTCGCCGTCACGGTCTCCGTACTTCCCGATCCATTCCAGCGCCCGGTCGGCGTGCGCCAGCAGCGGCTGGATCTTCTCCCGGGAAAGCCCCCAGCGGCTCAACTCGCCAAGGACAGCAACAAAGAGCGGGGTGGCATCGGCCGTGCCGTAATAGGCCGTGCCGCCAAGGGAGAGTCCTGCCGTCACGCCCAGCCTGACCTCGTGCGGGATCCGGCCGGGTTCCTCCTCCGAATCCGGGTCCACCTTCTTTCCCTGGATTCCGGCCAGGGTCTGCAGCGTGCCCAGCGCCAGGTTGGGGTTGACCATCAGGCTCATATACGAGGTCAGGAGCGAGTCCCGGCCAAACAGGGCCATGAACCACGGTGCGCCCGCGGCCACGGCTGCCCGTTCCGGGTGGTGTGCGTCGAAGATGCGCAGGGCGCCGAGGTCGGTCTGGCTCTGGTTGAGCAGGTCCTGCAAGTGGGAGTCCTCGATACTGATCCGCGGGAGTCCCTCTTCCCATGCCAGGTGCCGGCGCACCCCTTCGCGGTGGTGCGGCAACTGTCCTTCCTTGAAGGGCTTCTCCGGCGCTTCCCCGTTGACCAGGGGCACCACAATGACGCTGGTGGTCCATTTGCCCCGGGCCGGGACGGTGATGCGGAAGCGCAGCCCTTCGGTGCTGACTTCCGCGTCCCGGGCCCCGATCGCGGAACCGCGCTGCTGGCCATGCCGGGCCGCCTCGATAATAAGCCGCCCCTCCGACACGGTCCGCGTGGTGTCATCCGGGCCCGTGGCGCGCCCGCCCTTGACGTCGAACAGGTCGGCTTGGTCCGCACCGACCAGCAGCTCAACCTCGCATTCCACGGGTTCGGACGCATAGTTTTCCAAGGTGATGTCGTCCTGCAGGCCCGGGCCGATGTGCCGGACCTGCCGGACCACCAGCGGGCTGTCGTACCTGCCGTCCGGCCACTTGGCCCGGCCCACGAAGGTTGCCTGGAACGGCTGGGGCCGCTGGGCCGAAAGCGGTTCGCGCAGCGAGCCGTTGACGCGAAGGACCCAGCGGGACAGGATGCGGGTGTCCTGGTAGAACGCGCCGTTCGTGCCGGCGTCGGGACTGATGTCGCCGCTGCCGGATGAGATACAAAAGGATGAGCCCTCCAGGACCGTGACAGAGCCGGATTCGGACACGGTTGCTTCATTGTCTGCATTCCAGGCGGTCATGGAAACACTCCCTTCTCAAGGGGAAGCCGTCCTTCCCCGGGGATCGGGAAAAGCAGTTCTGCCCCCTATCGATTCTGGTGTAACCGCGTACCGTGCGGAACCCCCGGAGGCATCCTGCCTTCAATAAGGTCGCTATAGAGTTCCAGGTGCTCGGCAACCATCCGCTCGGCACTGAACTTATCCATCACCGCCTTGCGGCACTCCGCCCTGTCCAGGGCGGCGGCTTCCGGGACCATGGCGGCCAGTTCGGCTGTCTTTCCCAGGAACCCGGTCCGTCCGTGTTTGACGATCTCAGGGGCGGAACCGATGTACGTACCCACCACGGGAGTGCCGGTGGCCAGGGCCTCGATCATGACCAGTCCAAACGGTTCGGACCACTGGATGGGATTCAGGAAGGCCAGTGCCTCCCCCATCAGCCGGTACTTTGCGGCATCGTCCACCTCGCCCACGAAGTCTTCGTTGGGGCCCAGCATTGGTTCGATAACCTCCTGGAAGTAGCGGACCTCTTCCGGTTCCCGCATCTTGACCGCGATCTTAAGGTGGAGTCCGGCCTGCCGCGCGATGGCAATGGCTTCCAGCAGTCCTTTGTCCGGGGATGACCGGCCCACGAAGCACAGGTATCCACCGCTTCCGGTCCCCACCGGTACGGCTGAGAGATCCATGCCGTGGTGGATCACGCGGGTGACGGGAACGTCCGGGGCGTGCGACGCCTGGTCCCGTGAGATGGCGATGACCGCGCCCTTCCGGGCTACGGCACGGTAGATGTCCGCTGCCTGGGCGTGAATGGGGCCGTGGATTGTGGTTGCTACCGGAACCGTGCCCGGACGATGGAGGTACAGGGGACCCACCAGGGTGTGGTCGTGGATGATGTCCACGTCCTGGAGCCCCTCATATGCCCTGACCACGTGGCTGAGCTCGGAGAGTGTGGTTCCCAGTCCTTCATAGTCGGTGGGCCGCATCCCGGGAACGAGCTTCACCGGACACGTGCTCTCCGACGGTGCCGCCAACAGCACCTCATGTCCGGCCGCGGCGAAACCCCTGGCCAGGGTGTCCACTACTCTTTCGGTCCCACCGTATGTTGCCGGTGGTACCGGAATCCACGGTCCTGTGACAAGTCCAATCCGCATTCCTGGCCTCCCAGGTGATACAGGCCGGGCTCCCCAGCCTGGCCGGGCACTACTCCACCGGGCATGGTCGGTCCACCGCGGTGTCTTGAGCTTCGAAAGGGCCTGCTGCTTGACCTCTGAATCAGACTATTCCGCACCAAGCCGCCGGCCACAAGAGTGCGTGTGTGGCATCTCATAGTGGCGGCCCGGAATGGCGGCGGCGGCCCGCAGGTTGTGCAGGGCATGAAGATTGAGATCTGGTCAGATGTTGCCTGCCCGTGGTGTTTCATCGGCAAGCGCCGGTTCGAGGCCGCCCTGGCGGCCTTCCCGCACCGTGACGCCGTCGACGTGGAGTGGCGCAGCTACCAGCCTGGACCCAACGCTGCCGGATCACTACGACGGAACCGAACTGGAGTACCTGAGCAGCCGCAAGGGCATGCCGGCCCAGCAGGTTTCGCAGATGTTTGAGCATGTGGCCCAACAGGCCAAGGGTGAAGGCCTGGACTACCGGTTCGACAAGGTAGTGGTGGCCAACAGCTTCACTGCCCACCGTCTGATCCACCTTGCAGCAGCCCACGGCAGGCAGGACGCAGCCAAGGAACGCCTCCTCAGCGACCACTTCGAACACGGCAAGGACATCGGCAGCCGGGACTACCTGACGTCCCTGGGCAGCGACCTTGGCCTGCCTTCCAACGAGGTGGCGGAACTCTTCACCACGGACAAGTACTCGGACGAGGTCAGGTTCGACTTCCAGGAAGCCCAGGGCCTGGGCATCAGCGGCGTCCCGTTCTTCGTGATCGACCGCAAATTCGGGTTGTCCGGCGCCCAGCCCGCGGAGACGTTCACCGCCGCCCTCAACCAGGCATGGCAGGATGCCAACCCGCTGGTCATGGTCAATTCCCCAGCTGCTGAAGCCTGCGGCCCCGACGGCTGCGCGGTCTGACGTCTTTTACTGACACATAGCGGTAAAGTGTCTGTATGCCCAGGATTTCAGCGGCCAGCAATGCCGAACAACGCGCGGATACCCAGCGCCGTATACTCACCGCTTTCGGCGAGCTCCTTTTCACCCATGGACTTCCCGGGCTGACCATGACGGACGTGGCCCGGCACGCCGGCGTTGGCCGTACCGCGGTATACAACTACTACGCGGACATCGAAGAACTCCTGATTTCCTACGCCCTGGACGAGACCGAGAAGTTCCTTGCCGACCTGCGCGACTCGCTGGACCGGCTGGAGAACCCGGTAGAGCGGCTGGCCCTGTACGTCCGCGCCCAGGTGGTGGACCTCAGCCGCCGCCATCTCCCGCCGGGACCTGCCATGGGGGCTGTCCTGTCGCCGTCGTCCTTCGCCAAGCTCTCCGACCATGTCGGCGAGCTCAGTGTCCTGCTGCAGGGCATCCTGCGTGACGGCATGGAGCAGGGCTACCTGCCCGTGGCGGACGTGGGCCAGCAGTCCCAGTTGATCCTGGGCACGTTGTCCTCCAGCGCTGCAAGGGGCAGCGACGAGCCGGCCGAACTGGAGGCGCGCGTGGCCCGCACGGTACGTTTCATCCAGTTGGGCGCAGGAGCAAGGTTCGACGGCGACGGGCGGCCCGTCCGGACGGCCCAGCTTCCGGCAGTAGCCGGCTAAGTCCGGCCGCCTGCAGTCAGGGCGCCGGGGCCGCGGTGGGCATGACAGGCAGTTTGTCCATGTCCGCGGTGCGCCGGTTTTCCCGCGGGCAGCTGAGCTTGCCGGGGGTCTGGTCCACCAGCTCCGGCGGGACCAGCGCCTTGTAGTCCTGCGCCAGGATGACGTCCACGCTGGCATCGCTCCTGCCGTCCTGGAAGTAGTCCGAGCCAGGCACGTTGCGCTGCACGGTAAACGCCGCCGCCTGCCCTGCTGTTCCGGAAACCACCTCTGCCACGCCACGGTAGCCGGCGTTGACATTCGCGACGTTCCCCACCACGAACTTGCGTGCCAGGAACTCATCCGCCACGGAGCGGGCCAGCCCGGGCCTGCTGGTGGAGTTGTAGACGTTGAGGTTGATTTTGTCGCTGGGCGTGAAGTCGAACATCGTCGCCGGGCAGGATGACACCGGCGCCGGGACCGGCGCCGCGGCAGGAATTTTCAGCCGGCCGTTAATGATGGCCAGGGCAAGGAGAATGCCTGCGGCGATCAGGCCGATCAGCAGGACCAGGACCACCCCGTGCAGAACGCGGCGGCGGACCCGGACGGTCTCGTCGGCATCCCTGGCAGCTTCCATGGCGGCGCGCAGCTCAGGTCCGGAAACAACATGGTGGCCATGCAGGACGCCAGGGTCCTTCGGCCGCCTGCTAGCCATCGAGCACCAGGACCCGGGCATGGATCGCAGTGCGCTGGTGCAGGGCGGTGCGTACGGCGCGGTGCAGTCCGTCTTCCAGGTAGAGGGTCCCCTGGTACTGCACCACGTGCGGGAACAGGTCACCGAAAAACGTGGAGTCTTCCGCGAGCAGCGCTTCCAAATCCAGGGTGCGCTTGGTGGTCACCAGGCTCGTCCAGCCGGACCGGTCGGGGCGGCAGCGTGGCCCACTGCTTGGGAGTGCTGTAACCATGGTCGGGGTAAGGGCGACCCTCGCCCACAGCTTTGAATATCACCATGCCACAGTAGGCACCGCGGTGCCCCAGCGAAAGTAGCAGGGCTGGCCCGCGTCAGGTTGTAGCCAAACAGTGACCATCCGCCACGCAGCGCGGCTCCCAGCCTCCGCACAGGACAGCGCCGGTCCTGCTGACAGAATGGACCCATGACGATATCCGAGTCCCCCGCCGCGTCCGCGCCCGGAATCCGCCTGCCGTCCGCACCGCCGCTGGCACTCCTGCTGGACGTCGACGGCCCGGTGGCCAGCCCCGTGACCCGGGACGTCAAGCCGGAGATCATCGCGGACCTGGTGGCCCTCGCAGCGGCCGGCATTCCCGTCATCTTCAATACCGGCCGTTCGGACGCCTTCATCCGCGAGCAGGTCATGGAGCCGATGATCGCCGCCGGCATCCCGGCAGGAACCGTCATCCACGCCATCTGCGAAAAAGGCGCGGTCTGGTTCAGCTATACCTCTGCCGGCCCCGGCCCCATCCACGTGGACCGGGAGCTTGCCGTTCCGGCGGAGTACGGCGACGACATCCGCCGGCTGGTGGCGGAGGACTATGCCGCGCACATGTTCTTTGACGAGACCAAGCGCGCCATGGTGTCCGTGGAGCAGCACATCAATGTGCCCAGCGCCGACTACCTGGCAGAGCAGAAGCTGTTCGACGCCGAGGCAATGGAGCTCATGGCACGCCACGGACTCGGCGTCGTGCGGCTTGGCCACCACGCCCCAAATTCCGACGACGAGGTGGACTACCGCGTGGATCCCACCATCATTTCCACTGACATCGAGTCGGTACGGCTGGGGAAGGACCTGGGCGCCAGCCGCGCGGTGGAGCTCCTTGCCGCCCAGGGCATCACGCCTCAGGCGTGGCGGACGGTGGGCGATTCCCGCACCGACTACGCCATGGCGGACTGGCTGCACCACAACGACCACCCCGTAAAGCATGTTGACGTGCGGCCGGCGGACGGCGTGCCCAGCAAGCCATACCCCGTGCTGACCGCAGCAGACCTGGGGCTGGAGGAGACGGTGATCCACGACGACGCCGGAGGCGCCTTCCTGCGTGCCTGGCGGGAGGCGTTGGACGGCTGAGCCGCTGCCGGACCGCCGTCGGCCGTTCGCAGCGGGCAAAAACGGCCCCGAAACCTGCCGTTACCCCGGCGGGTCTATCATGCAGGTAAGAATGCCCACTTCCACCAGCACGGAGAAAACCATTACAGAAGCACCGGTCCAGGACGAGGTATATTACGGCGCCCAAGCGTCCGTAGAGGAACAATTCCACGCCGAGATCACGTCGGCGGCGGCGGAGCAACGGCTCAAACACCGCCCTGACGTCATTCGGCACAAGGGCCGCTATGCCCTGATCAATGACACCAGGACCCCGTACCAGGCCATGGTGGAAGACCTGTTGTTCCTGCGCAATGTCCTGGCCAGTGCGGGCCTTTCGTACCTCCTGGTCCGCGGCAACAACGACCGGCCTGTGCTGGCCCTGGACTGGAAGGACCGGAAGAAGCTCCGGGCTGCCCTGGTGGAGGCGTGCCGGGACGAGCCGTTCTATTCCATGACCGTGGACGCCAAGAAGAAGACCTCCGTCCTGGTGGCGGACGGGGAACTGTCCCCCAACCGGCAGGGACGCATCTTCCGCCTGTACCGTCCGCGGGTGGAACCGGAGGGCGGCTTTGAGTTCGGCGCTTCTGCCGGCGTGCAGATCGAGCTTTGGTCCTTCGAGGGCGAACAGCTTATCCTGCCGATCGAAAATTCGCTGACCCGCAGGACCATGCTGCGCCAGGATGCGGTCCGGGGCACCGTCGAACGCTACGGCCACACCTGGCCCACCATCGAAAACATGTTTGCCGACCACGCAAGCGACATCAGCTTCGACGTGGACATGGTCTTCTCCTGGGTGGACGGCAGCTCCCCGGAATACATTGCCGCCCGCAGGGCCCAGCAAAAAGGCTATGTCCTGGGCGAGGGAGATGACCATGAGGCCCGGTTCCGCCAGATCAACGAACTCAAGTACGCACTGCGCTCCGTGTACATGTTTGCGCCGTGGATCCGCCGGATCTTCATCGCTACCGACTCCCCCGCGCCTTCCTGGCTGGCAGAGCATCCGTCCGTCACAATCGTCCGGAGCGAGGAGTTCTTTTCCGATCCCTCGGTGCTGCCCACGCACAACTCGCAGGCCGTTGAGTGCCAGCTGCAGAACATCGAGGGGTTGTCCGAGCACTTCCTCTACTCCAACGACGACATGTTCTTCGGCCGCCCGGTAGGCCCGGACATGTTCTTCACTCCCGGCGGCATCACCAAATTCATCGAGGCCGAGACCAGGATTGGGCTGGGCGAGAACGACGCCGAGCGCAGCGGGTTCGAGAATGCGGCCCGGGTGAACCGCAAGCTCCTTTGGAACCGGTTCGGCCGCATCACCACCCGTCACTTGGAACACACCGCCGCGCCCCTGCGGCGCAGCGTGGTGAACCAGATGGAGGAGGAGTTCCCGGAGGAGTTCCGCAAGACGGCGGCCAGCCGGTTCCGTGCAGCGGACAACATCTCCGTCACCAACTCGTTCTACCACTACTACGCCCTGCTGACCGGCCGCGCCGTCACGCAGACGGCGGCGAAGGTGCGCTATGTGGACACCACCATGCGCGCCGGCCTCAAGTACCTGCCCAAGCTGCTCGCCAAGCGCAACATGGACTTCTTTTGCCTGAACGACGGCAGCTTCCCCGAGGTCAGTGCGGACGAGCGCGCCGAAGTGGTGACTGACTTCCTGGAGAGGTACTTCCCCATCAAGGCACCCTGGGAAAAATAGGCCGGTCGCGCAGCCTGCGCATGCGTCGAGGCCGGCCTGCGCGTCAGGCCGGCCCTTTGTGGAAGCGGTCCTAGCTCCGCGTGGGCAGCCCGCGCTTTGCGCTGCCCCGCTGCTTGGTGGTCTCGGGGATCCGGACCCCGGCAGCCTCCAGCCGCCGGGCCGTCTCTTCCGGTGACACATACTCGCCAACCGTGGGCGCACTGCCCATCGGCACCACCGAGTGCACGATGGTGTGCTCGTACACGTGCACCAGGTTGAAGGCCTGGCCGCCGTCCTGTCCCCGGGTTCCGCCCACAGGAACGTTGAGGTCCTGGGTGTAGCAGGAGGCGGAAGCAACCGAGACCGGAACGCCGGCAAAGCTCGCTGTAGTGGAGTAGTGCAGGTGGCCGGCCAGGATGGTGCGGACATCCGAGTTGCGGACCACCGCCGCCAGGGATGCCTGGTCGCGCAGTTCCACCAGCACCGAGAGGTCCAGCACGGACGGAACCGGAGGGTGGTGGAGCGCCAGGATGGTGCCGTCCGGGGCAGGGGTTTCCAGCTGGCCGGCCAGCCACCCAGCCTGCGCCGCGCTCAGTTCGCCGTGGTGGTACCCGGGGACGGTGGTGTCCAGGGTGATCACGCGCAGTCCGTTGATGAAGTAGCTGTGGTCCACCGGTTCGTCACTGCCGGGCTGGTCAAGCAGGCCCCTGCGGAAATTCGCGCGGTCGTCATGGTTTCCCATGGCCCAGATGACCTGGGCGCCGAGTTCCTTGCACGCGGGCTCAACGATGGCGCGGAGCTTCACGTAGGCCTCGGCATCGCCCTTGTCGGCAAGGTCGCCCGTGAAAATTACGGCCTCCGGTTTGGCCCCGGACGCCTTTACTTCGTCGAAGAGCTGGATGAGCCTGGCTTCGCTGTCGACGGTTCCGTAGAGGGGTTCTGGACCTCCCAACAGGTGGGGATCGCTCAGGTGGAGTAGGAAGTGGCGTGGCCGGGGGTGTTCGGCCTCGATGTGCTCCATTGCTACCTCTATGGTCGGTGGGAAGCCGTTCTTCCCTTGTACCCTTCAGTAATATTTATCCAATCAGACATTTGGCAAACTTGGGGTAAATCTCCGTTGCTGATGTGGAAAAAGTTAAAAGAACTGCGCTTTTTCATGCCAAATTCGGTCAACGCCGGTTATCCGAGGGCCTGCTCGATCGCGTCGATCACCTCTGCCGAATCGGGCTCAACCGTAGGGGCGAATCGGGCCACCACTTCCCCGTCCCGGCTGACCAGGAACTTCTCGAAATTCCACTTGACCAGCCCCGGCAGCAGCCCGGTTTTGAACTTGGTGAGCTCGGAGTAGAGCAGGTGCTGGTTCCTGCCGCGGACCTCGGCCTTGCCCGTCAACGTGAACGAGACACCGAAGTTCCGTTCGCAGAAGTCCGCGATATCGCTGTCCGTGCCTGGCTCCTGCCCTGCGAACTGGTTGCACGGAACGCCGAGGATCTCGAACCCCCGGTCCCGGAACTGGCCGTAGAGGGCCTCCAGGCCGGCGTACTGCCGCGTGAAGCCACAGTTGGAGGCCACGTTGACGACCATCACCACCTTCCCCTTGAACTGGCCGAAATTCGTCCTGGTGCCGTCATTGAGGACCAGCGGGATCGGGTAGAGGGGGCGCGGGCGCCGTGTCAGCGGAAGGTTGTCCATGGATGGAATTCGGTGCCGGCGGCCCGTTGTACGGGTCCCGGGTGGAAATCATCTAGGCCGGCGGCGCCGTTGGTGCGGGTCGGGTCAACGTGGGGGTTGGTGCGGGCGTGGGCGGCGCGACAGTGCTGGGTGCCGGGGCAGGCGCAGGAGACGGGGCGGGTGCTGGAGCAGGAGCGGGCGCAACGGTCGTTGGCGACGGCGCAGGTGCAGGTGCCGGTGCTGGCGCAGGTGCCGGTGCGGGTGCCGGAGCAACAGGCGTTGGCGACGGCGCTGGCGCAGGTGCAGGTGCTGGAGCAGGTGCCGGTGCCGGTGCTGGAGCAGGTGCAGGTGCCGGTGCGGGTGCCGGAGCAACAGGCGTTGGCGACGGCGCAGGTGCAGGTGCAACAGGCGTTGGCGACGGCATAGGGATTGGCGACGGGCTCGGCGACGGCGACGGACTCGGGCTTGGAGCAGCGGGCGACGGCGACGGACTCGGGCTTGGAGCAGCGGGCGACGGCGAAGGGCTCGCCGGTACAGCCGACGGACCGCTGGGGGCCGGGCTCGGCGAAGGCGTGGGGCTTGGAGCAGCGGGCGACGGCGACGGGCTTGGCGAAGGCGTGGGGCTTGGAGCAGCGGGCGACGGTGACGGGCTTGGCGACGGCGTGGGGCTTGGAGCAGCGGGCGACGGCGACGGGCTCGCCGGTACAGCCGACGGACCGCTGGGGGCCGGGCTCGGCGAAGGCGGCGCGGCACTTAGCGGTTCAGCAGCTGGTGGGGCCGTCGTCGTCAATTGCACGTTGGGAGGGGGAGCGGAACGCCCCTCGCCCAGGCGGGCGACGGGGCCGGGTCCAGGAGCGGCGGGAAGGGAGATGCCTGGAGCCCGGCCGCCGGGAATCCGTCCCCGGGGTCGATTTGGAGCGGGATGGTCCAGCTGATCCAGCCGCTGGACAGCCCCTGGCCGGGCGCGTACGACGCCATCCCGGCCGGAATTGCCTGGTTCAGCGCGCGGAGCTGAAGGAAACTCCATCTCAAGGGGTTGGTGTAGCGGCCGTTCAGAATGGTCTCGAAGTGCAGGTGGCAGCCAGTGGACGATCCGGTAGTGCCCACGCGCGCGATGACCTGCCCCACCTGCACCTTGTCACCGGTGTGCACGCCGGTGGATTCCAGGTGGTTGTAGGTGGTGATCAGCCCGTCGCCGTGGTCAATCTCTACCCGGTTGCCGCCGCCCCAGGGGTGCCAGCCGCTGCGCGCACCACACCGGAATCAGCGGCGTAGACGGGTGTCCCGCACGGCGCTGCGTAGTCCTGGCCCAGGTGGAAGTCTCCCGCGGCCCCGCTGATCGGGCTGACCCGGAAACCGAACGGCGAGCTCGGGTCCAGACGCTGAAGTGGAGCCATCAGGAAGCCGGCCAACGGCCTGCCCGCACCGGCCGGGCCAACTGTCAGGGCGCCCCCGGACCCCTGGGCGACGCCGCCGATTGATGTGTGCGGGAAGGCCAGGGTGACCTGCGGATTGGACAGGATGGCCGGCGGAAGGGCGCCCGCGTTAACCTGGTCCATCGCCGTCGAGGCCGGATCGCCCGGCGCTTCGTGCCCGTTGTGTGCTCCGAAGGTTCCGGAGGGTGCAGCAGGGCCAGCAGCCGTCCGCGCTCCGGCAACGGATCGCGCCAACAGGGTGGGTTCTGCGGACCCTGACGAAAGGTTTGCGGCGCAAACGGATGCCGCAAGTACACCCGCGGCAGCGGCGGCGCGGGCAATAGGGGGAAAAGCACGCTGGTCCGGCTTGCGTTTGACTCGCACGGAATTCTTGCCCAATTTACTGACTCCACGACGTGGCCTGCCGCACGTTGTCTCGACGGTATGTCCCATGGGACCACAGGACCGCAGGCGTGGAAACCCCGGGGCGGGACAATGCGGGTTTTTTGTGGGCCGTTAGGGGAATCGGGTCCTCGTTTCACCGCTGCATCCAGCCGACCGCCTGGAAATAGGCAAGAATGTCCCATGCGCAATGTCCTTCGTACATGGCAGGACGAGATCAAGAAGACGTTCTCAGGCAGGGCCGACGCCCCGCCTGACTGGACGCTGAAGCTGGCCGAGGGCGACGACCCCGGGTACCACCTGCCCGGTTCAGCGGTGTGGGCCGTACACGGGTCCATGACGCCCATTGTGGGAGGAATCCGCACCCTGCTCATGCAGTCGCTCCATCCGGGCGCCCTGGCAGGGGTACACGAGCACTCCAACTTCCGCGACGATCCCCTGCGCCGGCTGGCCAACACCATCCGATGGATCTTCACGGTGACCTACGGGTCCACGGCGGCCGCCGAAGAGGCAACACGGCGTGTCCGGCGCCTCCACGAGCCTGTCCAGGGCAGCTACGAGGACAACGGCGGCGGAGTGCGCGGCTACAGCGCCAACGATCCGGAGCCTGGCCAACTGGATCCACATAGCTTTCACGGACGGTTTCCTGGCAGCGCACAAGATTTGGGGCGGACCCATCCCCGGCGGTGCGGACGCATACGTCCGCGAGTGGGCCCAGGCCGGGCGGATGATGGGCGTGGAAGAGCCGCCGCTGACGGAAAAACAGATGCGCAGCCAGTTGGATCAGTGGTACGCGCAGGGTGATCTTCGGGCGGATGGCCGGGTAAAGGAAACCGTGGAGTTCATCCGCAACGCTCCGCTGCATCCATTGCTCAAGCCTGGCTATCGGGTCCTCTTTGCCGCTGCCGTGTACAGCCTGGAGCCGAAGTACCGGCAGATGCTCGGGCTCTCTGTTCCACGGCTGGGCCCCTTTCCCCTGCCGGTGGGGCTGGCAACAAAAGCCGTGCTCGGCGTCGTCCATCTCGCCCTGGGCGGTCCCCGGAGACGGATGGGTCCCAGCGAGACAGCGGCGCGGCAGCGCCTGAGGCGGCTTGGTGAACCCTTCGCGGAGGTGGCCTGACCCTCCCGAACCACGGCTGCGACGTCGGAAAAGCAAGAACCCGGCCCCCGGGGTTACCAGGGCCGGGTTCTTGACCGGCGGAGAATGGGGGATTTGAACCCCCGAGGGCGTTAACCCAACACGCGTTCCAGGCGTGCGCCATAGGCCGCTAGGCGAATTCTCCAACTGCTTCTGAATCAAAAGCAGGTACTAGATTACCTGAAGTTTTCCGCATCACCCAATTGGCCCATCCGGAACCGGTTTTGAGGGCGTCCCCGTCCACTCCCTGAAGGGGCGGCGGGTGGTGCCTTAACTTGAAAATGGACGCCCCCAATGCGCCCATTCCCTGTTGCACCGTTGAGCTGCCGGGTCCGTCCCGTTAAGCCAGGCCGCGCAGCTCACAACCTTGAGATTGCCCCAATCGGTGTACATAACCATGATCCCGGCTGGGGCCTGGATAAGCAATGGAAATCCGAACACCGGATGCCTTCCCGCACCGCACCGGGGCGTCCAGGCACCACCTGACGCGGCACCGGAAGCCGATTCGAGTCGGGCCGGATGTTCGGGTAAAGTATCTGACGGCCCCTCATGTGGCGTCATCCTGTTGAACTCCCCCAGGACCGGAAGGTAGCAAGGGTAGACGGGCTCTGGCGGGTGCATGGGGGGTCTTTACTATTCCCCCACAGGGCGGCGCGATGTCAGCCCGGATTGGTAGGGTTTTCTCTGTGACAGTTACTACCGCCCTGTACCGCAGATACCGTCCCGACTCGTTCGCTGACGTTATCGGGCAGGAGCATGTCACCGAGCCGCTGATGACGGCTTTGCGGAAAAACCGGGTCAACCACGCCTACCTTTTTCGGGCCCCAGGGGCTGCGGCAAAACCACGTCCGCCCGGATTCTGGCCCGCTGCCTCAACTGCGCCCAAGGCCCCACTGACACCCCCTGCGGGACCTGCCCCAGCTGCGTTGAGCTGGCCCGCGGCGGCTCAGGCTCCCTTGATGTCATCGAGATTGACGCCGCCAGCCACGGCGGTGTTGATGACGCCCGGGACCTCCGCGAACGCGCCACCTACGCCCCCGTGCGGGACCGCTACAAGATCTTCATCATTGACGAAGCCCACATGGTCACTTCCGCCGGGTTCAATGCCCTGCTGAAGATCGTGGAAGAGCCGCCGGAACACATCAAGTTCATCTTCGCCACCACGGAGCCGGACAAAGTCATTGGAACCATCCGTTCCCGGACCCACCACTACCCGTTCCGGCTGGTACCGCCCGAGCCCCTGATGGCCTACCTGGAGCTCCTGTGCCGCCAGGAAAACGTTCCCGTCGCCCCCGGAGTCCTGTCCCTTGTCATTCGGGCCGGCGGCGGCTCCGTCCGTGACTCGCTCTCGGTCCTGGACCAGCTCATGGCAGGTGCCGGACCCAATGGGCTGGATTACGAGCTCGCCGTGGCGCTGCTCGGCTACACGCACGCCTCGTTGCTGGATGACGTTGTGGAGGCAGTGGCTGCTTCCGACGCCGCCACCGTTTTCCGGGCCGTGGACCGTGTCATCCAGACTGGCCACGATCCACGCCGGTTCGTTGAGGACTTGCTGGAGCGCTTCCGCGACCTGATCATTGTCCAGGCCATGCCCGAGAGCGCCCACGCCATCCTCCGCGGGATGCCGGCAGACCAAATCGCCCGCCTGCACAACCAGGCCCACAACCTTGGCGCGGCGGAGCTTTCCCGGGCCGCGGACGTCACCAATACGGCCCTGACCGAAATGACCGGGGCCACGTCCCCCCGGCTGCACCTGGAACTGCTGTGCGCCCGGATCCTGCTGCCCAGCTCAGAACAGAACGAGCGCGGCATGGCGGCCCGGATCGACCGGGTGGAGCGGCGGCTCAACTATGCAGGGAACGACGTCGGTACTCCCGCCACGGCAGCGCCGGCAGCCGCGGCGGTTCCAGCGGCGCCGGTGCCTGCGACAGCCCCCGCTGCCACTCCTGCCACAGCCCCCCAGCGCCCGCAGGAACCGGCTGTGCAAGAGCCGCCTGCCCAATCCGCACCGACCCACCCCGCATCGGCCACGTCCACGCCGGCTCAATCCGGAACCGGCACGTCTGCCGTGCCGGCTCCTGCCCCGGGCAGCGCCGGAAACACGGCACCGACCGAGCCTGGCTGCTCCCGTCGCGCCCGGCACCGGTGACGGGCAGGTCGCTACCGCCGCGGACGGCCAGCGCACCCCCTTACGCCGCCGCGGGTCAGCACCAGCGACTGGCCCGTCGAGGACCCGGCCCGGGCCAGGACACCACAGGCCGCCGCCGCAGCGGAAACGAACAACGCCGCCCAGCCGACCACCGCTGCTGCGCAGCCCGCTGCAGGGCGGCGAACAAACGCTGTGCCGCAGGCACAGGAAGACCGGCGGGTGCCCGGCCACGGAGTTCCGCCCCAGGCCCAGGACACGCCGCAGGGCACCCGAACCCAGGCGCCGAACCAGGGTCCAGGCAACCAGCCCTCAGTTCCGCAACCTCCTGCCCACCAGGCACCGGCGCACCAGGAATCGCCGGGCGGGTCCCTCCCTGCCGCTTCCCCGGCCATGGGCGACGTGGAAGTCCTTCGCAGGGCCTGGCCGGACGTGCTGCAGGCATTGTCCAAAATCAAGCGCAGCACCTGGGCTCTCGTTGAGCCCAATGCGCAGGTCAGCGCCTTCGACGGCAGCGTCCTGACGCTGTCCTTCAGCACGTCCGGGCTTGCCGGGGCCTTCGGCAGGGCAGACCATTCGGACAATCTGCGCCGGGCCATCCACAAGACCGTTGGCATCGACTGCCAGATCCATGCGGTTGCCGGGGGCACCAGCCAGGCGAGCTCTGAGCCAAACCCAAAAGTGCCCGCCAGCCCGGTGGTTCCGGCCACTTCAGCTGACGTTGCCTGGGGGCTGGCTCCCGCCGCCCAAGCAGCTCCCCCAACGCCGGCACCTGCCTCGGGAGCCCCTGGGGCTTCGCTGGGCGGTAGCTCCGTGCGCACCGCGAAAGTTGACAAATCCGCCGAGGCCGGCAGCTCCTTCGTTGGGCAAGGCTCCGCTCCGGCCGGCCCTTCCGGCAGCTCTGCTGTTGGCTTGCGCCCGTCGGCCACGCCTGCGGGCACTCCTCCGGCTGGCGCTTCTCCGGAAACGCGTCCGGTAGGTGACGCTACCGCGTACGGTAACCAGGCCACGGCGCCGGTCCGCGCCACCGCCAACGCCGCGGAGACCGCTTCCACCATATCCGGCACGGGAGCCTCCCAGCCCGCGTACCCGCCCGCGTACCCGCCCGCGTACCCGCCCGCGGGAGGAGACTACTCCTACTCCGATGACGACTGGGGCCCGCCCCGGGATGAGGACGCTCCCCCGCTGGATGAGGAGCCGCCCATTGACTGGGAGCCCGCTGCGCGCGCCGGCAACCGGACGGCGCCACCACCTTCTGCCACTGGTATCCGCCAGGCGGAAGATGGCGGCCAAACCGAGGCTGCTGCACGCGCCCAGGGGTCTGTCCCCGATGGCCAACCCCCGGCCACCGCTGGCCCCGTTAGCCACCCCGCCGGCCAGCACCCGGGAGACGCCCACGATCCCTGGACCCGCGCCGTGGAACAGGCACCCGGCATATGGGTGGTTGGCGACAAGAGCAACGTGGGCGCCAAGCCAGCACCTGCTGCAGCGAAAGACAACATCGGGGCATCGGCCTCCGTCCCCCACTACGCGCCCGCAACGGCCCAGGTGCCACCGTCCATCCCGGCAGCTCCCGCCGCCGCGGCCACGGCGGCGACAGGGCCCGGCTGGACTCCGGGTGCAGGTTCCCGCCCCGGCCAGGCGGAGGCGGCCGCGGGAAGTTACCAGGCATCGTCCCCCGGCCGCACCCCTGTCCCGGAATTCGCCATGGCCGCTGCCGCACCAGCGGCGGTTGCCCAGGCCTCTGTGACGCAGACACCTGTTATGCAGGCTGCGGTTGTCCACGTCACTGCTGGGCAGGCCACTGTTGCACCCTCCCGCCCCCAGCCGGGGGCTGCTGCGCCGGCTGCCGCGCCCGGACCCGGACGAACTGAAACGCGGCAAAGCCTTTACCAGCGGCTGTCCAACAGCCCTGAAGCCGAGGCCGGACGCGCCAAGGCCCCGGCCAGGGGAGCCACTGCGCCGAGCGCTTTTGTCCAGGACATACCAAGCGCCGACGATGAAACGATCGAGGAATCCGGTGTGTTCGGCCGGGCCGCCGTGGAGCGCATCCTGGGCGGAAAACTGATCGAGGAGCGGTCCCTGGACGGAAGCCCGGTCACGCCTCGCTATTGACGGCGGGCGATGCTGCCGCCGGGGCACTGCCACCTGACTGATCCACCCGCTAATCACACCAAGCTAAAGAGGGAAACGTGTACGAAGGTGCTGTCCAGGAGCTGATCGATGAGCTCGGACGCCTTCCGGGAGTGGGACCCAAGTCAGCACAGCGGCTGGCGTTCCACATTCTTGAAGCCGATCCCCAAGACATGAGGCGGCTGGTTGAGGCCATCACCACTGTCAAGGAACGGGTAAAGTTCTGCACAGTCTGCGGCAACGTCACGGAGCAGGAGCTGTGCAACATCTGCCGCGATCCTCGCCGCGATCCGGCCGTCATCTGCGTGGTGGAGGAGTCCAAGGACGTCCTGGCGGTGGAGCGCACCCGTTCGTTCCGTGGCCGGTACCACGTGCTGGGCGGTGCCATCAATCCGATAGCCGGGGTTGGACCGGAACAGCTGCGGATCCGCGAGCCTGCTCACCCGGCTGAACGACGGCCAAATCCAGGAAGTCATCATCGCCACGGACCCCAACCTGGAGGGCGAGGCAACGGCCACTTACCTGGCCCGCATGCTCAAGACGATCGGCATCGCAGTCACCCGCCTTGCCTCCGGCCTCCCCGTGGGCGGTGACCTGGAGTACGCCGACGAGGTCACCCTGGGCCGCGCCTTCGAGGGACGCCGCAACGCCCTGGGCTGAGGCACATGGCGGGCTCCCGCCGTCGTCCGTCACCCCCAGGCTTGGCCTGCCGGCCTGGCCAACGGGTACCACGGCGCCCCATGGCCGGAATGTGGTCACAATTCAACGTCCCTCCGGGCACGGCGATAAACTGTCGGTGGAAAGTCGCGCCGTCCGGCGTCAGGCTGCCTGGCCTCCAGAACTCCAATTAACCCAATGAAGGTACGCGCATGAGTACGCCCACCACCGAAGTGCACAACGCAACACAGCCGCAGGCCGCCCCGCCTCCGGCGCGGTGACCAAACAGCTCATCGTGCAAAAATTCGGCGGTTCCTCCGTTTCGGACGCAGACGGCATCAAGCGCGTGGCCGCGCGGGTGGTGGCTGCCCAACAGGCCGGCAACGAAGTGGTGGTGGTTGTTTCGGCCATGGGCGACACCACCGACGAACTCCTTGACCTGGCCGCGGAGGTCACCGACTCCGCGCCCGCCCGCGAAATGGACATGCTCCTGTCCGCCGGCGAGCGCATTTCCATGGCACTGCTGGCAATGGCCATCAACAAGCTTGGCGCCTCCGCCCAGTCCTTTACCGGGTCGCAGGCGGGCATGATCACCGACGGCATCCACGGCAAGGCCCGGATCATCGACGTCGACCCGCACCGCATCCGCACCGCCCTGGACAAGGGCAACATCGCCATCGTGGCGGGCTTCCAGGGCATGAGCCGGGCAACCAACGAAATCACCACGTTGGGCCGCGGCGGTTCGGACACCACGGCCGTGGCGCTCGCGGCAGCCCTCGAAGCGGACGTCTGCGAGATCTACACCGACGTCGACGGCATCTTCACAGCCGATCCGCGCGTTGTCCCGTCAGCCCAAAAGATTGACACGATCTCCAGCGAAGAGATGCTGGAACTCGCGGCGTCGGGCGCCAAGATCCTCCACCTGCGCTGCGTGGAATACGCCCGCCGGTTCGGCGTCCCGCTGCACGTCCGTTCCTCATTCAGCCAGCATGAAGGCACCTGGGTCATCCCCAGCGCCGACGACAAGATCACCACTCAAGAGGGAGTTGCCTTGGAGCAGCCAATCATCTCCGGCGTTGCGCATGACCGTTCCGAAGCGAAAGTCACCGTGGTCGGCGTCCCCGACATCCCCGGCAAGGCCGCCGCGATCTTCCAGGTCATCGCCGACGCGCACTCCAACATCGACATGATTGTCCAGAACGTGTCCACCGCCGGCAGGGGCAAGACGGACATCTCCTTCACCCTGCCCATCGTTGAAGGCGCCGACGCCCTCGCCGCCCTGCACGCTGCACAGGACCAGATCGGCTTCGAAACCATCGAATACAACGAGCAGATCGGCAAGCTGTCCCTCATCGGCGCCGGCATGCGGTCCCACCCAGGCGTTTCCGCCACGTTCTTCAAGGCGCTGTCCGACGCCGGCATCAACATCAACATGATCTCCACCTCGGAAATCCGCATTTCGGTGGTCACCCACGCCGATCTGCTGGACGAGGCGGTGCGCGTGATCCACAAGGCGTTCGGGCTCGATACCGAAAGCGAAGCAACTGTGTACGGCGGCACCGGCCGCTAGGCGTAAAGGAAAAGCCGGGCTGCCCGTTCCTAGAGGACGGGCAGCCCGGCTTTTTCGTATCAAACAAGCAGTCAGATCTCGCGTTCCAGGTCTTCCCGGCGTACCGCGTAGTGGTGGCCGGTTGAATCGGTCTCCACCACGAAATGCGAAAGATCCTCTTCCGAGGCCTGTTCGAAGTCGTCGTGTTTGTGCACCACCGGCGCATCGGCGTCCAGTCGGGTGGCGGGACCGAAGAAGAAGCGCAGCCTGTCGGTCAGGCCCATGAAGCTGCTGAGGACATGTGCCACTGTTATCCACCCCCTTCCCGGAAATCGGGCGAAAGTGCAACAGGCTCCGGCAGGAGCCAGTGCCCTCATTTTATGCCCGGGGCAGGAAAAAGGCGCCGGTGCGAGAGCGACGGAATTGCTACCGGAGGGAGCGGTCTTCAGGGTTCCTTGGCACCACGTAGGTGCTGCCGTCCGGCCTGGTGATGGTCTCCCACTGCTGGGTTTCCGCCTGGCGCTGGGCCAGCAGGCGCCGGTTTTCTTCCGTCATGTCGTGTGCCAGGGCAGTGCGGCTGGCGGGACCGAAAATGGCCCTCAACTTTCCTGTGGCTCGCATGAAGCGCTGGGAGGCGTTGCCCTTGTCCGCGGTCCTGTCGCTGCCCATGAAGCGGTTCCTTCCACTCACCGATACCAGCAACAAATGTACACTAATGATTAATGCACTAACAATTGGAGGGCGAATGACTGCCACAGCGGCAACGGACCCAGAAATGACGGACACAGCACACGAAGAAGACCTGCTGCTTGAACACCAGCTCTGCTTTGCGTTGACGGTGGCTGCCCGCAGTGTGGTGGGCGCCTACAAACCTGTGCTGGAAAAACTCAACCTCACCCATCCGCAGTACCTGGTAATGCTCTCACTGTGGGAAGACAGCCCCCGCACCGTGCGGAACATCAGCGATGCCCTCGCCCAGGAACCGGCCACCATCTCCCCGCTTCTGCGCCGGCTGGAGGCAGCGGATCTGATCACACGGCGCCGCGCAGACGGCAACGAGCGCGCACTCGCCGTCGAGCTGACCCCAAAAGGCGCCGCCCTGCGGCAGCAGGCGCTCCGGGTGCCGGGAACCATGATGGAGCGGTTGGGGCTGACCCGGGACCAGGTCGCGGAACTGCACGCATCCATGACGGGGTTGATCGCCGCTACCTCCCAGTGAGTGGTCGCGGCAGGACAGAAGCCCGCCCGCACTGGGACAAGCGACTAGAATTACTGGACGAAGGAGAGGTGGCCTGATGCGTAAAGTTCGGATGCTCGGAGCGCTCCTGGCGGTTGGCGCCGGGCTGATCTCCGGCTGCAGCGGCACTCCTGACAGCGGCACGCCCGCATCGACTGCCCCATCCACAGCTTCAGCCGGCCCCTCCTCCCCGTCCCCGGGAGGCTCCCCGGCCGGGCCGTCCCCCGACACCGAAACCTCCCTGCCTGCTCCCGCCCCCGCAACGTCGCGGCCAAGCCCCGGTCCCGGGCAGGGGAACGCTGAACTCGCGATTACGGTGATGCCGTCCCAGGGCGCGCCGGACGTCAACTACACGCTGGTCTGTTCCGCGGGGACGCCGGCCGCGGAAAGCAGCCATCCCAACGCCGCTGCCGCCTGCACCACGCTGAAGGCGAACCCCGGCATCATTGCTCCGGTGGTCCCAGGGACGGCGCAGCCCTGCACCCAGCAGTACGGCGGCCCCCAAAAAGCCACTGTCACCGGAATGGTGGACGGCGTTGCCGTGGACTCATCCTTTGCACGGACCAACGGATGCGAGATCGGCGCGTGGGATGCTGCCAAGGACGTATTAGGCGCATCCGGTGGAGCCTCTTAAAATCCTGGCGGCGGACGGGGCGCGGGTGCGGGAAGAGGCCCACCTGCAGCGCGTCGGCCGCTACGCAGACCCCTACCTGGCCCGGCGGTCAGCGGGGCAGAAGCACCCGGTGGAGGACTTCCTCTTCACTTACTACACCCAGAAACCCGGCCAGCTGAAGCGGTGGCACCCGGGTGCCGGAGCAGTCCTCACCGGCGCCCCGGCAGCCGAGCGGCTGGGCTGGAAGCATTACCGGATGCTCGACGACGGCGAGCTCGCCTCCCTGGGGCTGGCTGCGGGAAGCACCGCGGCCACCTTCGATCGGCGCGCCTTTCTGGCCGACCGCAGGGATGCGGTGGCCTTCGCCGGCGTCATCCTCCGCGGAACCGCGGCCAGGCCGGCCCAGTTCGGCTGCTTCGGCCTCCACGAGTGGGCCATGGTCTACCGGCAGGACAAGTTCGATCTCCGTCACGAGTACCTGCAGCTGCGGCTGGGGGCGGCCGGTACGGACAAGGTGGTGGAGGACAACAGGATACGCTGCACCCACTTCGACGCGTTCCGGTTCTATACCCCGGACGCCATCCCGCTCAATGAGCACTCCCCCAGCCGGGAATTGCAGCGGCACATGGAGCAGCCGGGATGCCTGCACGCCAACATGGACCTTTATAAGTGGGCCTACAAGCTGCTGCCGGCGCTGTCCAGCGAACTGGTGATGGACTGCTTTGAACTGTCCTGGCGGATCAGGGCCATGGACATGCAGGCATCCCCGTACGACCTGGCCGACTGGGGCTACCCCGCCATTGCCATCGAGACGCCCCATGGCAAGGCCGCCTATGTTGAGCACCAGCGCGCCTTCGCCGCCGAAGCGGGGGTCCTGCGGGAAAGACTTGCAGCAGAACTCGGAGCCATCGCGGAAGGAGCGCCCCAGTGATCGACCTGACCATCAGCATCCGTGACCACCCAGACGCTCCCCAACACGTGTTCCGGCTGGTATCCCGGGACGGGCACCCGGTTGCCGGGACCACCATCCCGGAGCCGGTGGCCGCACTGGCCGCCGTGGAGCGGTTCGGCGAGGACATTTTCTTCCCCGAGCCCGGGCCGCCAAAGCTGTGCACGCAGCAGTACGGCGGCCCCCAAGTCGCCGTAGTAACCGGAACGTTCCGTGGACGCGCCGTCCACTCGACGTTTACCCGTACCGACGGATGCGAAATCGCACGTTGGAAGGCCATGGGCCCCTTGCTGGGCGGGACCGCCACTTAGCCTTCCGCGGCAGGAACGGAGCGGCACGAACGGACGTGGGAGAACAGAAAAAGTCCCGGGCGGCCTGGCGACCACCCGGGACCTCCCCCCATGTTTTCCCGGTCAGGCGGCTGGTACCACCTGCGCCAGGTCAAGCTGGGGAGCGCCGGCCGGGGCCGGGGCGGAGCCCGGTCCCACCTTCACGTTCACCCAGGTTTTGATGCCATTGCTGCCAAGGCTCAGCCGTGAGAGGTAGGACCCCTCGGACAGGCCTGTCCAGTTCAGTGTTGCCGAGGTGGCGGTCCCGTTCGGAGCCACGATGGGATTGGGGTTCACCGTGAGGTTGCCCGCATCACCGGCGAAGTTCACTGCCTGGACGGAAGCGGTGGCCGGTCCATTGCCCGGTGTGGCATACAGGTTTGCCACCACGTAGTAGGTCCCGGCGCGGGGTGATTCCAGGTCCAGGAATTCGCTGGCAGATGCCGTGGCTACCTGGATCGGGGTCAGGCCGCCCGAGCCATTCGGCGCGTAGACCACCATGTCCCAGTCGACGTCGGTCGACTGCGCCTGGACGCCCATGCGGGCAAACGTGGTACCCGTCGGCACCTTCACCTGCAGCAGTGCGTTGTGGGCGTCGTTCGTGGGCGCGTACGTTCCGGGGGTCTTGGTGATAGCGGTCTGGCTAAGCGGAGCCAGGCCCTGCACACCGACGGCGATGGGGCTGTCCGAGCCGGATACCAGCCCCATGGTGCCGCTGCCGGAGCCCGTGGCCGAACCGAACGAGAAGGACGGGGCGATCTGGGCGTCGACAGGGCGGATGGCGAGCGGCGACGTCACGGTCCGGGGACCCTTCCAGGTGAGGCTTCCGGTGGTGAACTTGCCCACCGGGGCGCTGACGTTCCGGATGGTGACGGTCACTTCACGCGTCTGGCCGGCCTTGGCGAAGTTCAGGGCCTTGGGTTCGACGTTGACGCTGAAACCCGGCAGGTTCACCTCGGGACGGTACATGCCCGGCACCAGGGCTGTCAGCTTGCGTTTGACCTGGACCTCTCCCACCAGGCTGCCCAGGGCGATGGAGGGCAGGTTGAGGTCGCGGGCAGCGATGGTTCCTGCCTGCGGCGCACCGGTTTCCACGCCTTGTCCGTTCAGGAAGCCAAGCCAGTCCTGCATACCGGAGTCATAAACCAGTCCGGGATCGAGGACATGGGTGGAATCGATATGCCCGGCACCGCCCTGGAACGGGTCGGTGTTGGGCGTACCGTCGGCGTTAACCAAGGGGTAGGCGGTGGTCATCATCGCGGATTTCACCATTGCGGGAGTCCACTTGGGCTGCTTTCCCAGGACCAGGGCGCCGAAGCCGGCAATGTGGGGTGCGGCCATGGAGGTGCCGGACATGAATCCAAACTGGGCGCCGTGGTTGCCGATAGTGGAGACGCCGGCCAGGACATTGACGCCCGGGGCGGAAATGTCCGGCTTGAGCAGGTCACCGCCGGAGGCGAGGGTGGGACCCCGGGAGGAGAAGCCCGCGATCTGGGGTGCCGCGGCCGGGGGAGCCCGGTCAGGTCGCCCTTGACCAGGCTAACCGTCAGCTTTGGATCGGCTTCGAGCTTGGCCTTCAGTTCCAGGCTTTTCGGTGCGTTGACGTGGACGGCGGGAATGACGTGGTTGTCGGCATCCTCGGAGCTGCTGGTGAGGTTCACCAGGATCATGCCCACACCGCCCTTGGCCATAACTTCCTGGCTCTTGGCGGTCCGGTCCACCACACCGCGGTCGCAGACCACAACCTTGCCGGCAACCTTTGCCGCATCAAGGGTTCCGGGGCCGCAAAGGTTGGGGTTTGCGGCTCCGGGAGCGGCCGCGGCGGCCGCGACGACAACTGGCTTGTCCGCCACTTCCGATTTCATGATGGACGCGCCGCGGTACAGCGATCCGTCCGAGACCTTGACCGTTCCCAGCAGATCACTGGGGAAGGTGGAAGCGGCTACCGTCGTGAGCCACGGCGAAGCGTGGTTCACGGTAGAGGCTGTGGGACCGGAGTTGCCGGCCGACGCCGAGACGAAGATGCCTGCGGCAGCGGCGTTCAGGAAAGCCAGCGCGACAGGATCAGTAGTACTGTCGTTGTTGCCCGAAATGGAGTAGTTCAGGACATCGACCCCGTCCTTGATGGCTGCGTCTACGGCTTCCACGGCAGCGGAGGAATAGCAGCCGCCGGTGTCCGGATTGGTGTCCTCCCAGCAGATCTTGTACACCGAAACCTTGGCCGCGGGGGCCACGCCTGAGCCCTTTCCGAAGCTGGCTCCGTCGATTACCTGCTCAACGTTGGCGTTGCCCGCTGCCGTGGTGGCGGTGTGGGTGCCGTGGCTGCCGACGTCCACCGGGGAGATCTGCTCCTGGGGTGCGCGGCTTTCCGGTGGCACGTACTGCAGGAAGGAATCGGCGAAGTAGCGGGCGCCGACGACCTTCGAGTTGCAGAGGGAGCCGTCAAAGGCCGCCCCGGTTCCCTGCCCCTTCTGGCATTCCCCCTGGAAGGTGGTGCCGTCCGCCTTAAGCATGGCGATCTTGCCGTCGCCGGTGCGGTAGGGGACCCCCATCTGGGCATCCCCCTGCAGCGGCTTCACCGGTTCCCCTTGGAGGAAAGGGTTGTCCGGCGCGTAGCCGGAGTCGATGACGCCCACCACCACTCCCTTGCCGGCATTGGCCTCTCCACCGAACTGCTTGGCCCAGGCGCCGTCTGGACCGGTGAGCTTGAGGAAGTCGGTGGTGGTGTAGTCGGGCTTGTTTTCGACATCCTGTGCAACTGCCAGGACCCGCTTGTCCTTCGACAGGGCTCCCGCCTGCGCCGCCGTCAGTTCCGCCGTGAACCCGTTGAGGGCCGCGGTGTACTGCTTGGCGGGACTGACACCCTGGGCCGCTGCGACGTTACGCTGCTGCTGGCGCAGGTGGGCGTCGTAGGCCTTGTAGTTGGGACTTCCGGCATCGAGTTTCCTGCCGAGCCTGCGGCTTGGTTGCGCCCAGTCCCGCGACGCCGCCGTCGTATGCCGCGGCAGCCGGGCCGGCCAGTACCACGATGTAGCGGCCGTCCTTGAATTGACTGTCCTTTGCGGTGGCGGCGGCATTCCGGCTTTGGCCCCCAGGCGCCGCCGAAGCGGGGCCTACTGCCAGCGAGCTAAAGAGAAGGGGCAACCCGACGGCCAGTGCGGCCGCTTTCCGGAGTCCCCCAGCCCGCAAGGGGCTCTTTCCAGTTGATTTCACGTGCAACCCTTTCACGATGAGCCGCCCAGTCTTGGTGGGCGTCTGGCTGGAACTGCAGAGAAAATTACAGGTTTTGTAATTTGCTGAGACCAGACTGTTCACAGAGTACAGACTGATAGCGGGATATGACATAGAGCACATTCTGCAATTTTTTGCTTGTCATATCGGAGCCGCCGAGGAGATCCGGGCATGGAAAAAGGGCGCCCCGAAGGGCGCCCTCCCAGGAGCGGATGATGCCTGCCTGCGCTATTGCCGGGGCGTTCGCACCACGTCGCTGATCCATTGCCTGGTCTTTTCATCCACTGGGCCGGCAACGCGGGTGTCACGCGCCAACCGGTCGGCTTTCACCTTCTGGAAGACCATCCGGCCCAGGCCGGCGAACACGGCGGCGGCAACCACCGGCAACAGCATGGACTTCGAATTCTCAGCCATCCAGCAATCCTAGTGAAGGCGTTCCTGCAACTCCAGAACCATGCCGGGAAGGACTCCGTGGACGGGCCGTTTCTTTCGGCTCCCGGGCACAAGTAAGCCGAATGCGGAGGGATGCGCCCGGGCCGGTAGAATGATGAGGCAAGCTCGCGGAGCGCCCGACCTCATGGTGAACCAACGCAGGTGACCACTTGTCCCCGACACCCGGTACGGCGTGAGACGGCACCACTCCGCTGCGCCCTTACCCAAGCTCACGCACAGGAGTTGCCGGATGCCCCGGATCGTTGTTGACGTCATGCCCAAGCCCGAGATTCTGGACCCGCAGGGGAAGGCGATCGTCGGCGCTCTCCCCCGTCTGGGCTTCACCAGCTTCAGCTCTGTCCGCCAGGGCAAGCGTTTCGAACTGACGGTCGACGGCGAGGTGACGGAGGAAATCCTGGCCCAGGCCCGCGACGCCGCCGAAACCCTCCTGTCCAACCCGGTGATCGAGGACGTCGTCAACGTCGAGGTCGTCGAGGCCTGAGATGACTGAACTTCCCCTGATCGGCGAGGCCATCGCCGTCGCGGCGGAGCCGCGCCTCGCCGGCGCCCGGATCGGCGTCGTCACCTTCCCCGGCACCCTTGATGACCGGGATGCCGCCCGCGCCGTACGCCTGGCCGGTGCCACCGCCGTCGAACTCTGGCACGGCGACACGGAACTCGGTGACGTGGACGCCGTCGTCATCCCCGGAGGCTTCTCTTACGGTGACTACCTCCGCGCCGGCGCCATTGCCCGTTTCGCACCGCTGATGTCCAAGATCATCGACGCCGCCAACAGTAACGCCAAGCTGCCCGTCCTGGGTATCTGCAACGGCTTCCAGATCCTCACCGAGTCGCACCTGCTGCCCGGTTCGATGATCAAGAACGACCACCTCAAGTTCCTGTGCCGCGACCAGGTGCTGCGCGTCGAGAACAGCAACACCGCCTGGACGCTGGACTACGAGGCGGGCCAGGAAATCACCATCCCGCTGAAGAACCAGGACGGCCAGTACATCGCTGACGAAAAGACCCTGGATGCCCTTGAGGCTGAGGGCCGCGTCGTCTTCCGTTACGTGGGCTTCAACCCGAACGGGTCCCGGCGCGACATAGCCGGCATCTCCAACGTGGCCGGCAACGTGGTGGGCCTCATGCCGCACCCCGAGCACGCCGTGGAGCCGGGTTTTGGCCCCGAATCCCTGGATGGCATCGGCGGTTCCGACACCGATGGCCTCGGATTCTTCACCTCCGTACTGAACAAGATTGTGGGAGGCGACAAGTGACCACCGAAACCACCAAGAAGTTCAACATCGACACCGTCGAGAACGCCGCCAAGACTCCGGACACCGAACTGCCGTGGGCCGAGCTTGGCCTGAAGCAGAACGAGTTCGACGAGATCGTCAAGGTCCTGGGCCGCCGCCCCACCGGCGCCGAACTGGCCATGTACTCCGTGATGTGGAGCGAGCACTGCTCCTACAAGTCCTCCAAGAACCACCTACGCCAGTTCGGCCAGAAGGTCACCGAGGAAATGAAGAAGGACATGCTGGTGGGCATCGGCGAAAACGCCGGCGTCACCAACCTGGGGGACGGCTGGGCCGTGACCTTCAAGATCGAATCGCACAACTCGCCGTCGTTCGTTGAGCCCTACCAGGGCGCCGCGACCGGCATCGGCGGCATTGTCCGGGACATCATCTCCATGGGTGCCCGCCCCGTTGCCGTCATGGACCCGCTGCGCTTCGGTGCCATCGACCACCCTGACACCGCCCGCGTCATGCACGGCGCCGTGGCGGGTATAGGCGGCTACGGCAACTCCCTGGGCCTGCCGAACATCGGCGGCGAGATGGTGTTCGACTCCGTCTACCAGGGCAACCCGCTGGTCAATGCGCTGGCCGTGGGCGTCATGCGCCACGAGGACATCCGCCTGGCCAACGCCTCGGGCAAGGGCAACAAGGTGGTTCTGTTCGGTGCGCGCACCGGCGGTGACGGCATCGGCGGCGCTTCCGTGCTGGCCTCCGAGTCCTTCGACGACACCAAGCCCTCGAAGCGCCCGGCCGTCCAGGTGGGCGACCCGTTCGCCGAGAAGGTCCTCATCGAGTGCTGCCTGGAGCTGTTCAAGGGCTCGCTGGTGGAAGGCATCCAGGACCTCGGCGCGGCAGGTATTTCCTGCGCCACGTCCGAACTCGCTTCCAACGGCGACGGCGGCATGCAGGTTGAGTTGACCTCCGTCCTGCTGCGCGACCCCACGCTGACCCCGGGCGAGATCCTGATGTCCGAGTCGCAGGAACGCATGATGGCAGTGGTCACCCCGGAGAACGTGGAAGCGTTCGAGGCCGTCATGGAGAAGTGGGCCGTGGAATACTCCTGGCTGGGCGAGGTGACGGACACGGGCCGCCTGATCATCACTTGGGAAGGCGACGTGATTGTCGACGTCGATCCCCGCACCGTAGCGCACGACGGCCCGGTCTACGACCGCCCGTTTGCCCGTCCAGAGTGGCAGGATTCCGTCCAGGCCGACACCTTCACCGGTTCCGTGCAGGATGCAGCCCGCCCGGCCGCTTCGGCTGAGCTCGCTGCGGCAGTGACGGAACTCGTGGCCTCACCGAACATGTGCTCCAAGTCCTGGATCACCAACCAGTACGACCGCTACGTGGGCGGCAACACCTCCATGGCGTTCCCCGACGACGCCGGCGTAGTCCGCGTGGACGAGGAAACGGGCCTGGGCGTGGCCCTGGCCACCGACGCAAATGGCCGCTACACGTACCTGGACCCGTACCACGGCGCGCAGCTGGCCCTGGCCGAGGCCTACCGGAACGTTGCCACCGCCGGCGCCATCCCCATGGCCGTCAGCGACTGCTTGAACTTCGGCTCCCCCGAGGACCCCGATGTAATGTGGCAGCTCGCCGAAGCCATCCGCGGCCTGTCCGACGCCTGCATGGTGCTGGGCATCCCGGTCACCGGCGGCAACGTCTCGCTGTACAACCAGACGGGCACCACGCCCATCCACCCCTCCCCCGTGGTGGCGGTCCTGGGCAAGCTCGACGACGTCGCGCGCCGCACGCCGTCCGGCTGGCGTGAGGATGGCCAGGCGATCTACCTGCTGGGCACCACGGACGCCGAGCCTGGACGGTTCGGAATGGGCCAACATGCGCGGCCACCTGGGCGGGCAGCCACCGAAGGTGGACCTTGAGGCAGAGCGTGCCCTGGGCGAGATCCTGATCAACGCCTCGCGCGATGGCATGATTGACGCCGCGCACGACCTGTCAGAGGGCGGCCTCGCGGCTGCCTTGGTTGAGTCGTCGCTGCGCTACGGCGTGGGCGCCCGGATCGCGCTGCAGGACATGATGGACCGGGACGGCGTGGACCTGTTCACGGCGCTGTTCTCGGAGTCCCAGGGCCGTGCCGTTGTGGGCGTCCCGCGGTCCGAGGAAGTCCGCTTCACGGACATGTGCACTGCCCGCGGCTTCGCGCACGCCCGCATCGGCGTGGTGGACGCAGCCAGCGGCGCCCTGGAGATCAACGGCGTGGAGAGCCTGTCCCTCGACGCCCTCCGCGAAGCCCATGAGGGGACGCTGCCGAAGTACTTCGGCTGATTTAGCCCTCATCGATTGCTCCGTAACTGCCCTTTCGAGCACTCAAAACGGCAGTTACGGAGCAATCGTTTTAAGAACCCCGACGCCAACCTGCCTGCACCAGGGCAACGAGTACTTTGGCCGCAGCCGGTTTAGCGTCGTTGACCATGTGGCGCTTTGAGATCCTGACTTCCGTCCAGCCCAAGGCGGCATACCGTTCAGAGCGCGTTATGTCCCTGGCGATCTGCCCCTCTTCGGCATGGTGCTCGCCCTCGTATTCGATCCCGATCCGGTACTTCCGGTATGAGAGGTCAGGCTCGTGATGCCGCCTGCCTGTGTCATCGATGATCGGAACATTCAATTCCGGCTCGGGCAGGCCGGCCCGGACCAACGCCAGCCGAAGCAGGGTTTCCTGGGGCGAGTCCGAACCCACACGGATCAGCTGGATGGCCTCCTTGGCTTTGCGGATTCCCCGCTTCCCTTTATGCCGGTCAATCATCCGTTGAAGATCGCTTACGGAGCACAGCGGCATATCGCGGCCTTCAAGTTCCGGCCTCGGCACGCGGGCGCAACTGTCACCGGCCACTACAAGGGCATCGAGGCTGAGCAGCTCAGCGAGGTCCAGCCATGTTCGTTCCGGTGTCGTGACAGGAATACCCTCATGAACTGTCACTTCATCGTCGTACAGCTTCATTCTGTGGACGATCACATGTGGTCGATCGAGGTGGGCTTCACCCTCGGGTCGGATGATGTGGTGCATGTCGGGTTTCTCCTTCCGCAGCCGAAGAGGCAGCGAAAGCAGCCCTGCGGCGGTGAGGTGGGATGCGGCGCATCGCTTGTTAACCTCAATGAATGGCCGCACCCGCGTGCTCAACGGTTGTTCCGTCGTCGGGCCGTCTTCCCTGATGCCCTTGCCAAGCCGCGTCAGGGACCGATGCCGCAGGCGTTTGGCTGAGACGCCCGCCTGTCCAGCCTCGGCTGCGGTGAACGGACGGCCTTTGAGTGCTGCCGGGAGCGGGAGCGGAGTCTTCATCGGTCCATAAGACCAGAACGGCGCTGCTGTCCGCAGAAGTTATCCACACCCTCATCGGTTGCTCCGTAAACGCCCTTTTGACGCTTCATAAGGGCGTTTACGGAGCAATCGATGGGGCTAATCCTCGCTGTGGAGTTCCCGCTGACGGGCGCTGAGCAGTTCGATCTCGGGGCGCCCCGCGACAAAGCGTTCGACGGCGGCGAGCACCTCCACGAGGTGGGGACGGTCCGCAGCCACCAGGCCCACGCCCAGCCGCGTGCGCCGGTACTGGCTGTGGTCCCCCACTTCGGCAACCGAGACGTCAAACCGGCGTTTGAGCTCAGCGAGGAGCGGCCTGACAACGGACCGTTTCTCCTTCAGGCTGTGCACGTCGCCAAGCAGGATGTCGAACTCGATCCAGCCGATCCACATGGCCTGGACCTTCCTTACCCGATGGTGAGCTCCCCCATCAGGTCCCAGCCTTCGCCGTCGATCTGGCGGCTGATGATCTTGGGGGTTTCGATGAGGGCCTGGGGCATATCCGCCATGGCCTTCTGGAAGTGGTCGCTGTTGACGTGGTCACCGGCGGCGTCGTCCTTGAAGGCTTCCACCAGGACGTATTCGTTGGGGTCGTCCAGGCTCCGGGACCAGTCGAACCACAGGTTGCCAGGTTCCTTCCGCGTGGCTTCGGTGAAGTCAGCCACGAGGTCCGGCCAGCGCTCGGACCACTCGGGCTTGACCTTGAACTTGACGACGATAAAGATCACTGGGATTTTCCTTCCGCGGCGAGACTGCGTGCCCCTTCAATGTACCGGGAAGTAACGTAGCGCTGCGCCGCCCGGGTGACCGGTGCGCCGGCCGCATAGAACCAGTTGGCGGGCTTACTGAAGGCGCGGATCCTCAGCCACACTTCCCCTTGGCTGTTGATCTCCACCTCGAATGATTCCTCCCCGCGGGCCGGGTGGCCTGGCAGCGTCCCATAGCCGAACCCGGCGGATTGGGGAACGCCTTTAGGGGCCGGCTCGTGTACCCAAACCACCCGGCAAGGCGCCGGGAGGCGGAAGGGCCCGACGCCGAATCCGCTCACCACGTATGCGCCGGTGACTGCCCTCGGCGAATCGGCGCGGACTCGAAGTCCTGCCCGCCGCTGCAGCTCCCAGGCAAGGATGCCGTCCGCCACCCGCCGGTATACGCCCAGGCCGGCGCCCAGTTGCGCCTCCTCCAGGACACGGGGGTATCCCTCGGGAGCGTTCCCCTGCTCCGTGCTGCCCACTCCCGGGTAGTCGAGCCTGCCCGCCGCCCTATTCGCCATTGCTGCCTGCCGTCCCGAGGCGTGCCCACCCCAGTTGTTCCTGCTGCTTCCGGCTTAAGCCTGACACCACCAGGTCATATGAGTCCTCCACCATGTCCCGGACCATGCCGTCCGGCAGCGAGCCGTCAAGGCGCACACCATTCCAGTGGGTCTTGTTCATATGCCAGGCGCCGGTGATCTCCGGGTGCACTGCGCGCCTGCGCCGCCAGGGCCGGTTCGCACTTCAGGCTCACCGAGAAATCGCGCTCGTCCATCGCAGATAAGGCAAACAGTTTGGCCGCAGGGCGGGTGCCACCGGCAATGGGGGCCCGGACCTTGAAAACTGAGGTCTCCGGTCCAAACGGAAAATCCTCATAGGCTCCCGGAAACGACAGGCAGATGTTCCGCAGCGCGTTTGGGTCCATGAGGGAAGCCTATAAAGCAGCCCGGCGCGGTGCTAGTCTGCGAGGATGTCACGCGACCAGGGAGCCATACCTGTTCTGGATCTAAGCTCCGCACGGCAGCCCTACGGGTCCTTCCGCCCCGAGTTCATCGAGCAGCCTGCGGCATGCCACCCACGACGTCGGGTTCTTTCAAATCACGGGCTACGGCGCCCGGCCCGGACAGGCGGAAGAGCTGCTGGACATTCTCCGGCGCTTCTTCAGCCTGCCGCTTGAGGAGCGGATGAAGCTGGACAACCGGCTGTCTCCGCACTTCCGCGGCTACACCCGCATGGGCACCGAGGTGACCCAAGGCCGGGCAGACGCACGTGAGCAGATCGATTACTCCCCGGAGCGCGGGCCGGTCACGGACTATCCGGAGGATCAGCCCTACTGGCTGCTGCAGGGCCCCAACCTCTGGCCCGACCGGTCGTTTCCCGAACTCAAGTCCGCCGCCATGGAATGGGCGGAACTTATGTCCGAGGTTGGGATGGAGCCTGCTGCGGGCCATCGCGGTTTCGCTGCAGCTGCCGGAGGACTATTTCGATGAACCGTTCCGGGACACCCCAGCGTGGATGGGCAAGCTGGTGCACTACGTCGGCGGCGTGGTGGAGGCGGCCGGTGACCAGGGCGTCGGTTCCCACGCCGACTACGGGTTCGTCACCCTCCTGCTGCAGGACGACGTCGGCGGCCTTGAAGTCTTGCCGCCCGGAACCAGCCAATGGCTCCCCGTGGAGCCGCTTCCCGGCGCTCTGGTGGTGAACCTCGGCGAAATGCTGGAAGTAGCCACCGAGGGATACCTGGCGGCCACCATCCACCGCGTCCAGGCGCCGCCGCCCGGCGTCGACCGCTACTCGGTCCCGTTCTTCTGGTCGCCCCGGCTGGATGCCGTCATCGAGCCCGTCCCGCTGGCTCCCGAGCTGAAGGCCGCCGCCCGTGGCATCACTGATGATCCCGCCAACCCGCTGCTGGCGTCCTTCGGCCTGAACATGCTCAAGGGCCGCATGCGCGCCCATCCGGACGTCACCGAACGGCACTACCCGCAGTTGATGGGCCGCCGGGCCTGATGAAGCCCTAGAGGCCGTACTTCCAGGCAAGCTGGGCAGGGCAGGCGTTCATCACCACATCGAGCCCTGCGGCCTTGGCACGATCCGCTGCCGCCTCATCGATGACGCCCAGCTGCAGCCACACGGCCTTGGCCCCAACAGCGATGGCCTGGTCCACCACGCTGCCCACTTTCTGCGAGTTCACGAAGCAATCCACGACGTCGATGGGCCGCTTTTCCGCCGGGATGTCACCAAGGGTGGGATAGCCGGCCTCGCCGTGGACAGCATCACCAGGCAGGTTGACGGGAATGATTTCCATGCCCAGCCTGTCCCGGATAAACAGCGATACATCGTAGGCTGCGCGCCACTCATTGGTGGTCAGTCCAACGATGGCCCAACGCCCCTTGGTTCGCATGAGGCGTTCAATGACTGCAGGATCGTTCGTGTGGCCCATGGGATCAGCCTACGCTCCACACCAGAAGTCCGGCAGAATCGAATAAAAGAACGACTGCAGCAACCTTGGGCCCCTGTGAACGAATATTAAGCGTGGAGTGCGAGAGTTTGCTCTCGCGGATTCACTGGAGTGTAGTGGTCTTTGACCATCCCGAGCGGCCGAGAGACCTGGATCGATGACGCCGCAGCAACCTTGGTCGCCGGACGTTCCCCGACGCTCAGGCGCGAACAAGGACGACAGCCGCGGATGTCCGGAACCGACTTTTCCGGAAGGCTGCCTCCGAAGGGTGCTACCGCCAGGACCGATGGAGTGAAACGATGGGCTTGAGCGCCGCTGAAACGATGGGCCTGAACGCGGGGGTCCACCCTGGCAATGTTGCCTTCTGGGAGCAGCAGGCGCTGCGCCTGGACTGGGAAACACCGTGGCACACGGCCCACCGCTGGCTTCCGGCAGACCCGGAGGCTGGCCGCGGCCCGGAGATCACCTGGTTCGAGGGCGGCAAGCTCAACGTCGCCGCCAACTGCGTGGACCGCCACGTCGCGGCCGGCCGCGGCGCCAAGGTGGCCCTCCACTTCGAAGGCGAGGCCGGTGACCGCAGGTCCATCACCTATGCCGAACTCCAGCGCGAGGTTGCCAAGGCCGCCAACGCGCTCCTTGCCCTGGGCATCACCAAAGGCGACCGGGTGGTCATCTACCTTCCGGTCATCCCCGAAACCATCATCATCACCCTCGCCGTAGCACGTATCGGCGCCATCCACTCCCTGGTGTTCGGCGGCTTCTCCGCGGAGGCGCTGAAGTTCCGGGTGGAGGACACCGGCGCCAAGCTCCTGGTCACCACCGACGGCCAGTTCCGCCGGGGCGTGGCGGTACCCGTGAAGGACAACGCCGACGCCGCCGTCGCCGGGGACAACGCCATCGAGCACGTCCTGGTGGTAAACCGCACCACCCCGGCCGCGGACATTGCCGCGGTCCCCATGACCGAAGGCCGCGACGTCTGGTGGCACGACGTCGTCGGGAGCGCCGCGGACGTCCACGAGCCGGAGGCTTTCGACGCCGAAACGCCGCTGTTCATCATGTACACCTCCGGCACCACCGGCAAGCCCAAGGGCCTGGTGCACACGTCCGGTGGTTACCTGACGCAGGCGTCGTGGAGCTTCGAGCACCTGTTCAGCAACCCGGACCCGGCCCTCCGGGACCAGGACGTGCACTGGTGCACCGCGGACCTGGCCTGGGTCACCGCGCACACCTACGAAATTTACGGCCCGCTGTCCAACGGCGTGACCCAGGTGATCTTCGAGGGCACTCCCAACACCCCGCACCCGGGCCGCCACTTCGAGATCATCGAACACTACCGCGTGACGCAGTACTACACCGCGCCCACGCTGGTCAGGTCCCTCATGGGCTGGTTCCCGGACGGCGTGCCGGACACCTACGACCTCGCCTCCATCCGCCTGCTGGGCACTGTGGGCGAGGCCGTCAACCCGGAGGCATGGCGCTGGCTGCGGGACAACGTCGGCGCCGGCACCGCCCCCGTGGTGGACACGTGGTGGCAGTCCGAGACCGGGGCCACCATCCTCTCCCCGCGCCCACGGACACCAGCTTCAAGCCCGGCTGTGCAGCGCGCCCGCTGCCCGGGGTCAGCACAAGGATCGTGGACGACGGCGGCAACACCGTTGCGCCGGGCGTCCAGGGAAACATCGTGGTTGACTCCCCGGGACCCGCCATCGCACGCACCGTTTGGGGCAACCCGCGGCGGTACTTCGACTCCTACTGGAGCAAGTACGCACAGCAGGGCTGGTTCCTGGCCGGCGACGGCGCCAAGTACGATGCCGACGGCGACATCTGGATCCTGGGCCGGGTGGATGACACCCTGAACGTTTCCGGCCACCTGCTCTCCACCATCGAAATCGAATCCGCCCTGGTATCGCACCCGGACGTGGTGGAGGCCGGAGTCTGCCCGGTGGCGGACCCGAAGACCGGCCACGCCGTGATTGCGTTCGTCGTCCTGAAGACAGGCGCTCCGGCGGACTGTACTGCGGACCTCCGGAACCACGTAGCCAGGGAAATCGGCCCCATCGCCAAGCCGCGCGACGTCGTCGTGGTCCCGGACGTCCCCAAGACCCGCAGCGGAAAGATCATGCGCCGACTGCTCACCCAACTGTTCGAGGGAACAGGGCTGGGCGACACCACCTCACTCCAGAACGAACCGGCCATCGCCGGTATCCAGGAAGTCCTGCGCCTGCGGGCCCTAGCAAAGGAAAACTCATGACAGACATCAGCAACGCCGCCCGTCTCTCCGAACCGCTCAAGTTCGCCTACTGGGTACCCAACGTCTCCGGCGGCCTGGTGGTCTCCACCATTGAACAGCGCACCGGCTGGGACTTCGACTACAACAAGAAGCTGGCCCGGATCGCCGAAGAATCCGGCTTCGAGTACGCCCTGACCCAGACCCGCTACGCCGCCTCCTACGGTGCGGACAAGCAGCACGAGGCAACCTCCTTCAGCCTGGCCCTATTGGCCGCCACCGAGCGACTCAAGGTGATCGCCGCCGTCCACCCGGGCATGTGGCACCCCGGCGTGCTGGCGAAGTACATCATCACCGCGGACCACATTTCCAACGGCCGCGCCGCGGTGAACATTGTCTCCGGCTGGCTGAAGAGCGAGTTCACCAACTTCGGCCTGGAATGGCTGGAGCATGACGAGCGCTACGTCCGCACCGAAGAGTTCATCAACGTGCTGCGCGGTTTGTGGACCGAGCAGGAGTACAGCCAGTCCGGCAAGTACTACAACATCACCGACTTCACCCTGAACCCCGCACCGGTGAACGTGCCGGGCCGCGCCCACCCGGAAATCTTCTTCGGCGGAAACTCGACGGCGGCGCAGGCCACCGCGGGCCGCGTGGCGGACTGGTATTTCTCCAACGGAAAGGACCTGGAGGGCTTCAAGGAGAACATCGCAGGCGTGGTCGCGTCGGCAGGCGAGGCCCGCCGCGGCACTCCGGGACAGCTGGCCGCTCCCCGGTTCGGGCTGAATGGCTTCGTCATTGCCCGCGACTCCGAAAAGGAAGCCCGGGACACTCTCCGCGAGATCGTGGAGAAAGCACACAAGCCGGCCGTGCAGGGCTTCCGGGACGCGGTCCAGGAAGCCGGGGCATCCACCAAGGACGGCAAGGGTATGTGGGCCGACTCCACGTTCGAGGACCTGATCCAGTACAACGACGGCTTCAAGACCCAGCTCATCGGAACCCCGGAGCAGATCGCGGAACGGATCGTCGAATACAAGAAGATCGGCGTCAACCTGTTCCTCACCTGCTACCTGCACTTCCAGGAAGAGGTGGCAGCGTTCGGCCGGGACATCCTGCCGATCGTCCGCGAGCTTGAGGCGGACCTGGCCCGGAAGAACGGCACCGAACTCGACCTGTCACAGGCCCCGGTTGCCGCCGAGTCGGTGGCTGTCTGATGGCTGAACGCACCTTCGGTTTCCGCACCCGCGCCCTGCACGCCGGCGGCACCCCCGATGCCGAGCACGGCGCCCGTGCCGTCCCGATCTACCAGACCACCTCGTTCGTCTTCAAGGACACCAACGATGCCGCCAACCTGTTCGCCCTGCAGAAGTACGGCAACATCTACTCCCGGATCGGCAACCCCACTGTGGCGGCCTTCGAGGAGCGCATCGCATCCCTGGAGGGCGGAATTGGAGCAGTAGCGACGTCGTCCGGCATGGCAGCGGAATTCATCACCTTCGCCGCCCTGACCCAGGCGGGCGACCACATCGTGGCGGCCTCCCAGCTGTACGGCGGCACCGTGACCCAGCCTGGACGTGACCCTCCGCCGTTTCGGCGTGGATACCACCTTCGTCACCGGCACCGACCCCGCTGACTACGCCGCGGCTGTCCAGGACAATACGAAGGCGATCTTCGTGGAGGCGGTGGCCAACCCGTCGTCGGAGGTCCAGGACCTTGCGGCGCTGGCAAAGGTGGCGCACGACGCCGGGATCCCCCTGGTGGTCGACGCCACCTTGAGCACTCCCTACCTCGTGCGGCCCATCGAGCACGGCGCCGACATCGTGATCCACTCCGCCACGAAGTTCCTGGGCGGCCACGGCACCACGCTGGGCGGCGTGGTGGTGGAAAGCGGGCGCTTCAACTGGGGCAACGGCAAGTTCCCCGCCATGACCGAGCCCGTGGCCTCCTACGGAAATGTCTCATGGTGGGGCAACTTCGGCGAGTACGGTTTCCTCACCAAGCTGCGCAGCGAGCAGCTGCGGGACATCGGGCCGGCCCTGTCGCCGCAGTCGGCGTTCCAGCTGCTCCAGGGCGTCGAGACCCTGCCGCAGCGCCTCGACGAGCACCTGAAGAACGCGCGCGCCGTGGCGGAATGGCTGGAAAACGATGACCGGGTGGCGTACGTCAACTACTCCGGACTGCCATCCCACCCGCACTTTGACCGGGCACGCAGGTACCTGCCGCTGGGTCCCGGGTCGGTGTTCTCCTTCGGGGTCAAGGGCGGGCGCGCTGCCGGCCAGAGGTTCATCGAGTCCCTGCAGCTGGCGTCGCACCTGGCCAACGTGGGCGACTCCCGGACCCTGGTGATCCACCCCGGCTCCACCACCCACCAGCAGCTCAGCGCGGCGCAGCTGGAATCCGCCGGCGTGCCGGAGGACCTGGTCCGCATCTCGGTGGGCCTCGAGGACATCGAGGACATCCTGTGGGACCTGGACCAGGCACTCACCGAAGCGTCCATAGCAGTGCCCGGAGCCGCCGCTGACGAACCCGCAGAAGCCTGCACGATCGGAGCAAACGCATGACCACCGCGGAACGCACCTGGTCAGGCCCGTCAGCACCGGAGCGGCTGGCCCTGCTCCGGCAGGCGAAGTCGATAGCCATTGTTGGCGCCTCGGACAAGCCGTCCCGGGCCAGCTACTTCGTGGCCACGTACCTGCTGTCCTCCACCCGCTACAAGGTGTACTTCGTCAACCCCGTGGTCAAGGAGATCCTGGGCCAGCCCACCTACGCCTCGCTGGCAGACCTGCCTGAGAGCCCGGACATCGTTGACGTGTTCCGCAAGCACGACGACCTTCCCGGTGTCCTGGACGAGGCAGTGGCCGCGGGCGCCAAGACGCTCTGGCTGCAGTTGGGCTCATGGCATGAAGGCGTGGCTGCAGGCGCGGAAGCTGCAGGCCTCAACGTGGTGATGGACCGCTGCGTGAAAATCGAGCATGCGCGCTTCCATGGCGGACTGCACCTCGCCGGTTTCGATACCGGAGTGATTTCCGCCAAGCGCCAGGTCATGGCCTGACCGGCGACTGAAAACAGCAACAGCGGGTCCGTCCACCGGACCCGCTGTTGCTTCATGCAGGCTATTTCGCCGGGGAGGTGGGCTTTGGGCCGTTTCCCTGCCCGACGCCCTGCGAGCCGAATTGGCCCTGGCCCTGCGCAGGCGCAGCACCGGCCGCAGTGCCTGCAGCCTTCGGTGCCGCTCCTGCTGCGTCCGCGGCTGCCGGCGGAGTGTTTGATGCCGGCTGCCCGGTCTTCGCAATGCCGGCAGCCCCGGCCCCTGCCCCTGAAGGCGTTCCTTCCGCCGCCGCGCCGGCGTCCTCCTTGCCGCTGCCGGACACGCTGCCATGCGATGCGCCCCCGGCGGCCGCAGGCGTACACTTCCCCGCTCCAGTCGCGGCATCGTGTTGGACCGGGCCGGCACACGCCGGGATGCCGGCGTGCGCCCCGGCGTGCCCCTGGCCGGCGTGGCGTGAGGATGCGTCAGGATCCCGAACGAGACGGGAAGCTAGATTCGCGGCATCGATGGACCCACCGGGCGCTGCAGGTGAACCGGCAGCAGCAAGTTCCCCTTCGGAAGCCACTTTGGGGGCCCGGTAGCCGCGGCCGACGGCCGACCGTTCTCCGGCCGGGGCGCTCCAGGGCTTCCACTCCTCAAGCAGGTGCTCCACGGCGCTGCTTCCGGAGGGGGTGGAGCCGGCGGCTACTCCGCCAACGCCCAGCCCCATTCCGGCCACCAAGACCAGGCCCAGCGCGGTGGGGCGGTGGCGCCGCCGGCGGCGGCGTGCCAGTTCATCGTCCGGCTGTTCATCGTGCTGTTCCCCACGCTGTTCAACTGTGCGCTCCTCGCCCCGCGCGGCCTGAACGTCGTCTTCCGCCGGTGCCGGCACGCCCGTTGTGAGCAGCGCTGCAAGTTCGCCGGTGGGCGCCGGCGCAGGCAGGGAGGCCAGGGCGGCCAGCGATAACAGGGCGCCGCGAAGTTCCGCGTCCTGGGCGCAGCCGGCGTCCTGGAGCATGTCGTCCACAAGGGCGGCGAGGTTATCCGAGGCAGATGTCATGGCGCGAGATACTCCTTCACTGCGGCGAGTTCCCGTAGCTTCAGCAACGCGCGCCGCTGAAGCTGCTTCACCGAACCGGCGCTCTTTTCCATGGTCTCCGCCGTCTGTTCAACCGTGAGGCCACCTACCAGCCGGAGGGACAGCACTTCCCGCTGGTCCTGCGGGAGCCCGTCCAGGAGGTCGAGGACTTCCCGGGGCGAGATGCGCCGCAGGGCTTCCTTCTCCGCCGAGGTGTCTTCGCGCTGGTCGAGCCCGGGCTCGAACGGAAGCTTCACCGGGCTGCGGCTTTGCCGCCGGTGGTCGTCCACCATGCGCGCGTGCGCGACGGAAAAAATGAAGGTCCGCAGCCCGGATTCACCGCCGTGCACGGTGTCGAGCCGGGGCAGCACGGAAAGGAACACTTCCTGCATGGCGGCCTCCGGATCCTCTACTCCCCGGGCCGTGAGATAGCCCAGAACCTGTGATGCGTATGTCTTGTAGACCAGGTTGAAGGCAGCGGCCCCGGAAACCTGTTGGTCCCGGGCCTTATCTGTCTGTGCATCGGTCACTGACGTGGTGCTTTCCGTCAAGGAGGGTGGTGGCAAGGCAAGCGCTCAGTACATCCGGAACGCTGCCCCCACTTTACCCTCCAGTAACCTCCCGAGCCGGAAGGGCCACGAAGCCCCGCCACTCGCGGAAAGACAAAAGGGCCGGCCTGGAACGTGATGGGGGACAGGTTCCAGACCGGCACTTCATAGGGGTAATCGCTCCGGTCCCCCGGAGGGTTACGCGTTTTCAAAAATACTTTTTGAATCCCGTCTTCCGCCTTTCAGCGGGTTGCTGCCCGTGTCCACCGTGGTGTCGTGGCATACCGTCGCGGCCCCTTCGCCAGCGCGAAGGCGTGCGCCGTGGAGGGCGTGCGTTCTTCGCTGCAGGCAGGTACGACGACGGTAGGCAGCTCAACCGGGACAGCGGCGGCAGCCGCAACAGCTACAGCCACGGGACGGGATGCGGTTCCGGCGGGACAAAGGTCGGTGACCAGGCCGGTCCCGGCACATTCCCGCACCGCGGCGATCCCGGCCACCACGGCGGCCTTGTCCTCGAACGGGCCGGAGACTGCGATCACAGCCCCGTCCGGGGCCAGGAGCCGGAATCGGAAGAACGAATCAGCGTCGATGAATGCTTCGAATTTTCCGGCCATGACGATCCTTCCTTGGGCACCAGGGGGTACAGAAGAGTCTGGCTGCGGCAACGGCAGCCCTACAAGACCGTTCGCGTTAAGCCTGTGTAAATTCGTTTCCCACCCGGCAAAGAACAAGCGGCAGGCCACCTGCAAAGGTGGCCTGCCGCCGTCGACATGCTGCTCCGGAAGAGCGTGTCAGTCGTTGATGAGGTCGTTCACCACGATGGTCTGGTCCCGGTCGGGGCCGACGCCGATGGCGGAGAAACGCGTGCCGGAGAGCTTCTCCAGTGCCAGCACGTAGTTCCGGGCGTTCTCCGGCAGGTCAGCCAGCGTCCGGGCGCCGGTGATGTCCTCGCTCCAGCCGTCGAAGTACTCGAAGATGGGCTTCGCGTGGTGGAACTCCGTCTGCGTCATCGGCATCTCATCGTGCCGGACACCCTCCACGTCGTAGGCGACGCAAACCGGGATCTGCTCGATGCCGGTGAGGACGTCCAGCTTGGTGACGAAGTAGTCAGTGAAGCCGTTCACGCGGGACGCGTGGCGGGCCAGCACGGCGTCGTACCAGCCGCAGCGGCGCGGACGGCCGGTGTTGACGCCGAACTCCCCGCCTGTCTTCTGCAGGTACATGCCCATTTCGTCGAAGAGTTCGGTGGGGAACGGGCCGGCACCAACACGGGTGGTGTAGGCCTTGATGATGCCGATGGAGCGGGAGATGCGGGTGGGCCCGATGCCGGAACCTACGGACGCGCCGCCCGCGGTGGGGTTGGAGGAGGTCACGAACGGGTAGGTGCCGTGGTCCACGTCCAGGAACGTTGCCTGGCCGCCCTCCATAAGGACAACCTTGCCCTCGTCAAGGGCGGAGTTCAGGACCAGGGTGCTGTCGATCACCAGCGGGCGCAGCCGCTCGGCGAAGGACAGGAAGTACTCCACGATCTCGTCCACCACAACGCTGCGGCGGTTGTAGACCTTGACCAGGAGTTCGTTCTTCTGGCGCAGCGAGCCTTCCACCTTCTGGCGGAGGATGGATTCGTCGAATACGTCCTGGACTCGGATGCCCAGCCGGGCCACCTTGTCCATGTAGGCAGGCCCGATGCCCCGTCCGGTGGTGCCGATCGCGCGGCTGCCCAGGAAGCGCTCGGTCACCTTGTCCAGCACCTGGTGGTACGGGGCCACCAAGTGGGCGTTGGCGGAGACCCGCAGTTTGGAGGTGTCGGCGCCGCGCGCCTGGAGTCCGTCGATTTCCTGGAAGAGGGCCTCGAGGTTCACCACGCAGCCGTTGCCGATAATGGGAACGGCGTTGGGGCTGAGAATGCCCGCTGGAAGCAGCTTGAGTTCGTACTTTTCACCGCCTACGACGACGGTGTGCCCGGCGTTGTTGCCGCCGTTGGGCTTGACGACGTAGTCAACACGGCCGCCCAGCAGGTCGGTGGCCTTGCCCTTTCCTTCGTCGCCCCACTGGGCTCCTACGATCACAATTGCTGGCATGGGATCCTCCCCCATTCGTTCGGGCTGCCGGGGCCAAGCCACCAGGTGGCCGGTCCATGCAGCACCGTTCATGAGAATGCCCCGAACATACCGGCCTTCGCACAGCCGCAGCGCGGCGCGGCGAAGCAAGAGTTCCGGGGCTCTTACCACCCAAGTTTAGCCGATAGGGCACTTTGTCCACTGTTTGTGGGCCGCCGCGGCGGCTACCCGTCCTTGGGCAGCCGGACGCGACACAAAGCGGCGCAGACTTGCCCGACGGCGGCATCTCGATTTATGTGAGAGTGAACCATCCGGAGCGGTCGCGAGACTTGGCTCGATGACGCCGCAGCAACCACGGTCCAGCAGGATTCCTGCCGGCCGAAGGTGCTACTGCCAGGACCGATGGAAAGGAAGATTCCAGCATGCCCCAGAACACCGACCACATCCGCGTCACCCACGCGGGATCGTTGCCCCGCACCCCCGAACTCATCGCAGCCAACGCTGCCAAGGAAACCGACGGCGTTACCCCGGAATTCCTGGAACTCCTTGAGGCCTCCGTGGTGGAGGTGGTCCAGCGCCAGAAGGACCTGGGCATCGACATCCCCAACGACGGCGAATACGGGCACACGATGTCCAGGCTCCGTGGATTACGGCGCCTGGTGGAACTACTCCTTCGCGCGGCTTGGCGGCCTGGAGCCAACCAAAGTGGACCGTTGGGCCGATACGCAGGTGCGCCGCTCGTCCCCCGGCAACGTGGTGCTGACCTCCTTCCCCGACCGGCGGGACCGGCAGGCGTTCAACGAGGCCTACAACGACCCGTCCTCCGGCATCCTGGCCCACCGCAAGAGCGTCACCCAGCCCAAGATCGCCGGGCCCCTGACCTACACGGGCCAGGACCTGGTGGGATCGGACATCAGGAACCTGAAGACCGGCCTCGCCGCCGCCGGGCTGTCGGACGGCTTCGTAGCGTCCCTCTCCCCGGCTCGTGCGCCCGCGTGGCCAACGAGTACTACAAATCGGACGAGGAATTGCTCTTTGCCTGCGCCGACGCCATGCGTGAGGAGTACAAGGCGATCATCGATGCCGGCCTGACCGTGCAGGCTCGACGATCCATCCCTGGCCGAGAGCTGGGACCAGATCAATCCCGAGCCGTCCCTGGAGGACTACCTGAAGTTCATCCAGCTGCGCGTAGAGGCCACCAACTGGGCCCTGCGGGACCTGCCGCAGGATCAGATCCGGCTGCACGTCTGCTGGGGTTCCTGGCACGGCCCGCACACCACGGACATCCCCTTCGCCGACATCATCGGATCGGTGCTGCAGGTCAATGCCGGAGCGTACTCCTTCGAGGCGGCCAATGTCCGGCACGAACACGAATGGCGGGTATGGGAGGACACCAGGCTCCCCGAGGGCAAGGTGATCATCCCAGGCATCGTGTCGCATGCCACCAACGTGGTGGAGCACCCTGACCTGGTGGCAGACCGAATTGTCCGCTTTGCCGAGGTCGTGGGCCGGGACAACGTCATCGCCTCCACCGACTGCGGCCTGGGCGGGCGGGTCCACCCCCAGATTGCGTTCGCCAAACTGGAGGCCCTGGGCGAGGGCGCCCGCCGCGCCACAGCCCGCCTCTGGTAGCTGCGGGAGGCGAAGCAGGAAACGTCTGTTCCGTGCCCTGGCTGAATTAGGTGCCGGGGACCGGCGTTTCGTTTTGCCGGGCTTGCTAAACTGGGTAAGGCCGACCAGGAATCGGTCCACCCCCATCAACCACCGCAACTGTGGTGCGCTATGGCGCGCTCTTTTTGTGGCGGCAGCAACGCCAATCCCCGCAGGAGTACCAGCCCTACATGACAGCCCTGGCCCCCGAAACATTCCACGAACAGCTCATGAGCCGCCGCTACGAACCCAGCGTTGCCGCCGTCAACGAACTGTGTGATTCCCTGCAGGAGGCCAAGCCCGGAACCGTGGTCCCCTACGTGGATCCCATGCACGACGTGGAGGAATGCCGCATCATCAGCCTGTTCTCCAACATCGGTGAGGTGGACCCGTCCGGTTTCATCACGGCCGGGGACCAGGACGCCGCCACCCGCATGCTTGGCCTTCAGTGGAAGCTCGGACTGCGCCCCGAGTTCGTGATGCCGTGGAACGTCCACCCCTGGCACGTCGCCGGCGAAGCGAACGGCAAGTTTACTCCGGACCAGATCCAGGCCGGCCTGAAGCCGCTGCTGAAGTTCCTGGCCCTGGTGCCCCGCGCTTCGGTGATCGTGGCCCACGGCACTGAAGCCAACCGCCTGGCCAACCTGCTGCTCAAGACCGAGGTTCCCCTGCTGTGGCGCCGGGGCCTGAAGACCTACAAGGTCCGGTCGCTGAGCGGCCGCGCCTTCGCCGGTTCCCCGGCGCGCCAGGAGGAATACCTCGAGGACATGCGCGCGGCCTACGCGGACGCCATGGCGCGCACGGGCATCGCCAAACCTTAACCAACGACGGCGGGCAGTGGCTTTCATTCCGAAAGTCACCGCCCGCCGTCGCGCTTTAAGCCCTAAGGCGTCACGTGCCTTCGATGGCTGCCTTTGCCGTCGGGTCGGAGTCGTTCAGGAACTTCTCGATCCGCTCCGGCTCGTCCGCCTCGCCAATGGCCGAGGATGCCCGGCCCAGGGAGTAGAGGGCCCGCAGGAAGCCGCGGTTTGGCTCATGCTCCCACGGGATCGGGCCCACGCCTCGCCAGCCGTTGCGGCGCAGCGCGTCCAGGCCCCGGTGGTAGCCCACCCGTGCGTAGGCGTACGAGTCGATGGTGCGGCCCTCGGTCCACGCTTCCTCGGCCAGCACGGCCCAGAGCAGCGAGGACGTGGGGTGCTTTTCCACCAGGTCCAGGGCTTCCTGCCCGGCCTCCAGCTGTCCGTAGACCTCGGTTTCGGCGGGCAGGAGCGTGGGCTCCGGCCCCATCAGGTTCCGGCGGAACTCGTCCGACATCTAGAAGGTCTTTCCGGCCGAGCCGAGCCTGCTTGGTGGCTTCCACCACGCGGGCTGCCAGGCCGGCTTCGGCGGAGGCGCCCCAGACGCGGGGGTCGTAGGTCTTCTTGTTGCCCACTTCGCCGTCAACCTTCAGGACGCCGTCGTAGTTCTTGAACATGTGGTCCGCCACGGGACGCGTGTAGGCGTACTGGGTGTCGGTGTCGATGTTCATCTTGATCACGCCGTAGGAGACGGCGTCGGCGATTTCCTGGTCGGAGGAGCCGGAGCCGCCGTGGAACACCAGGTCGAACGGGTTGTCCTTGCCGATCCTGGCGCCCACCTGCGCCTGGATGTCCTTGAGGATCTCCGGGCGCAGCTTGACGCCACCGGGCTTGTAGACGCCGTGGACGTTGCCAAAGGTCAGGGCGGTGATGTAGCGGCCGTTCTCGCCGGAGCCCAGGGCGTCGATGGTGGCCAGGGCGTCCTCAACGGTGGTGTACAGCTTGTCGTTGATGGCGTTCTCCACGCCGTCTTCCTCGCCGCCTACCGTGCCGATCTCCACCTCGAGGATCATCTTGGCGGCAGCGGTCCGGGCCAGCAGGTCGCGGGCAATCTTCAGGTTTTCCTGGAGCGTCTCAGCGGAGCCGTCCCACATGTGCGAGTTGAACAGCGGGTTGCGGCCGGCCTTGACCTCGGCTTCCGAGGCTGCCAGCAGGGGCAGGACGAAACCGTCCAGCTTGTCCTTGGGGCAGTGGTCCGTGTGCAGGGCGATGTTGACGCCGTAGTTCTTGGCAACTTCGCGGGCGAAGGCCGCGAAGCCCAGGGAACCGGCAACCATGTCCTTGGTGGAGGCGCCGGACCAGTAGGCAGCACCGCCGGTGGAAACCTGCACGATGCCGTCGGACTCCGCTTCAGCAAAACCGCGGAGGGCTGCGTTCAGGGTCTGCGAGGACGTGACGTTGACGGCGGGAAAGGCAAATCCGCCCGTCTTCGCACGGTCGATCATCTCGGCGTAGATCTCTGGGGTTGCAATGGGCATGCTGGCTCCTCTGCTGAGTTTCGTCTGTGGGTGGGAGACCCTCAAGTAGACCGCTTACGGCTTGGCACCATCCTAGCCATTCCCGGGGGAGGAGTGCTCTGGGTTACGTCCCCGCGTGCTGGTTGAAGACGTGCCGCCGGATCCACGCGTGCATGGCGATCGCTGCGGCGGAGGCGGCGTTGATGGACCGGGTGGAGCCGAACTGCTCGATGGAAAGGGTTGCGACGGCGGCCTGGTGGACTTCCGGGGTCAGCCCCGGGCCTTCCTGCCCGAAGACCAGCACGCAGTCGCGTGGCGCTCGTACGTCTCCAGCGGCACCGAGTCCGGGAAGATGTCGATCCCGATGATCGCCAGCCCCTCCCCTTCCGCCCAGTGGACGAAGTCCTCAACGGTGGGGTGGTGGCGGACGTGCTGGTAGCGGTCGGTGACCATGGCTCCGCGCCGGTTCCACCGCCGTCGTCCGATGATGTGCACCTCTTTGGCGAGGAAGGCGTTGGCGGTGCGCACCACCGTTCCGATGTTGAGGTCGTGCTGCCAGTTTTCGATGGCCACGTGGAAGTTGTGCCGCCGCGAATCCAGCTCGGCCACGATGGCCTCGTGCTTCCAGTAGCGGTATTTGTCCAGGACATTGCGCCGGTCGCCGTCGGCCAGCAGGTCCGGATCCCAGTGGTCGCCTTCCGGGAGCTCCCCTTCCCAGGGCCCGACGCCGACCTCCGCCTTCGCGGGTTCGGCCTCCCCGGGCTGGTGGTCGGGTTCCTCTGTCATGCCGGGCGTTTGGTTCACCCTTCAACACTAGACTGGACTCTTCGGGCAACCATCACAGGCGGAGGCAGGCATGGCAGAAGAGGACAAGGTCACGGGGTCACCGGCCGTATACCGCAGCGGCCAGGAGATCGAGTGCTGGCTGACGGACATGGACGGCGTCCTGGTCCACGAGAACCAGCCCATCCCGGGGGCCGCAGAACTGATCCAACGGTGGGTGGACACGTCCAAGCGCTTCCTGGTCCTGACCAACAATTCAATTTTCACCCCGCGCGATCTTGCCGCCCGGCTGCGGTCCTCCGGCCTGGAGATTCCGGAGGAGAACATCTGGACCTCCGCGCTGGCCACGGCCCAGTTCCTGAAGGACCAGGTGCGCGGCTCCGACTCCGGAAACCGCGCCTACACCATCGGCGAGGCCGGACTGACGACAGCGCTGCACGAGGCAGGCTTCATCCTCACCGACCAGGACCCGGACTTCGTGGTACTCGGCGAGACCCGCACCTATTCCTTTGAGGCGATCACCATGGCGATCCGGCTGATCCTGGGCGGCGCCCGCTTCATCGCCACCAACCCGGACGCCACCGGCCCGTCCAAGGACGGCCCCATGCCGGCCACCGGCGCCATCGCAGCCCTCATCACCAAGGCCACGGGGCGCGAGCCCTACATCGTCGGCAAGCCGAACCCCATGATGTTCCGCTCGGCCATGAACCAGATCGACGCACACTCCGAGACCACCGCCATGATCGGCGACCGGATGGACACGGACATCATCGCCGGCATGGAGGCGGGCCTGCACACGGTCCTGGTCCTCAGCGGCATCACGCACAAGGACGACATCGCCGCATACCCGTTCCGGCCCAACCAGGTGATGAACTCGGTGGCGGACCTGAAGAACCAAATCTAGAAGATGCTGACCCGGGTACCGCCCCGGGGCAGCGGGAAGTACTCGTCCAGCAACTCCGTGACCAGGGGCCGGTAGATTTGCGGGTTCCACCCGGGGCTGGCGTGGGCGGGCGCTGCCCCTGTGGTCTGCAGGTTACTGGAAACCATGTTGTCCTTGAAGACCACCGCCCAGGTCTCGGCCGCGGTCTCGTAGTCCACAGTCCCGTCTTTCGGGTTGCCGATGTATGCCATCTTGGCTGTGCCGAGCTTCCCGGCGAACTGGCTTCCCTCGAAGTGGTAGATGTACGCGGACTCCGTCTGGACCAGGACGTTGGACGGGGCGATCGGTGAGAGCTGTTCCAGCGTCTGGTTCAGGATCTGGCGCCAGGCTCCGTTCGTCCTTGTGGATGATCCGCTCCCCCAGTTCGTACCCGCCGCGCAGCGTTGAGGGGAACCTGACACCGCTTTCGTAGAGGAACACCACGCCGTCGAACCAGCTTTGGTCCAGGACGTCGTGGGCGCTGTAGGGGCTGGAGTCCAGGAGGATGAACTGCACCTGGATGCCCTGCAGGGCCAGGAGCCGGGCGGCCACCTGGGTGGCGAGCATGCCGCCGAAACTGTGCCCGTAAAAGAAGAGTTTCGTGATTTTTTCAGCGGCGACGTAGTCGGTGATCGCGTTGACCACCTCGGTGATGTTCAGGCCGAGGTTGGAATATCCGACGGCGGCGAGCCGGGCGCGCTTGTTCAGCGAACCCCGGAGGGTGTTCAGGATCCACTGCGCTTCTTCCCGCTGGTTTTGTATCCGGGGAACAGGAACCAGCCTGGCGTCCGGGTAGTAGGCGTCAGCGAAGTCATCCGGAACAGAAAGGATCCTGGTGCTCCGGCGCTGTGATTGGACCTCCCGGGTCACCAGCATGTCCGCGGCCAGCAGCCCTGAGGCCCCGGCACCGGCCAGGAAGGTGCGCCGCGAGAAGCGCTTCAGGGCAGCCGCTTCCGCCAGCAGCCGGGCGTCGGAAACCCCTCGCCGGTTCTGCGGACTGACCTCCCCCTCATACGGCACAGTCCTACCGTAAGCCCTGCCAAACGTGCCACCGCAAGGTGCAGGTGTTAACCGTTCCTTGGCGGAGGGGTCAGCTGGCCGCCTGCCCTTCGGTGGCCGGGAAGGGCGCTTGCGGCTCCTGCTGGCGGCGGTGGATTTCCAGGCCGATGTCGTTGTAGCGGCCCAGCAGGCTGGCGCCGTCAGGTGCCTCCGGGTTGTCCAGCAGAGCGAATGCGGAGTCGCTGGCGTGCAGCAGTTCCTGGTCCGTGTATTCGCTCAGTGGCCGGCCGTACAGCTCCTCGATCCACATGACGGGCAGGTGCGGGTATTCCCCGGCAAACCGGCCGCCCGGGAAAAGCTCCCTGACATCGTCGTCCATGGGGAGCGGTTGGCGGCTGGAAGCGTCCGCCGTTGTCCAGTCGTGTGCGGCGGGCACGAGCTGAAGGGATACTCCGGCGGACGAAACGCCCAGCAATGAGTTGGCATCCAGCGTATTAAGGTCATTCCGCAGTCCGGCCAGAGCGGCTGATTCAACCAGGCTGGCCTGCGAAAGATCCACGCAGATACGGGAGCGGATGCCCATCCTCCGGACACGTCCGATGATGTGTACCAGCTCACCACGGGAGTCGCGGTGAAGGGCCCCCGGACTTCAATCCGGACGATGTCTGCGGGAACATCGAAGTTAACGAGTGCGTCTAAAATACGGTCCATAGGTACTCCAAAAGAGGTCTATGGCCGACGGCTCAACCTCCGCAAGCGTAACCTGCGCGGAAGTCCGGCACAAGCCACTTCAAGCGCTGCGGCCCGGACTTACCTTCCCCGGCTCCTGGTAGTGGGTGCGGGCACTGGCACCGCCCACAGAGTCCACCAGTGACCTGGCAATGTCCCGCAGCTTGGTGTTGCTGTTGCTGGATGCCTCGGTGAGGATTTCGACGGCGGCCTCCTGGCTGCACCTGTTCTGCGCCATGACGATGCCGATGGCGATGTCGATGATGGTCCGCGACTCCAGCGTGGCCCGGAGGTTCGACGCACTGTCTGCGTGCAGTGAAAACCGGACAGCGAGCCGCAGTGCTTCGGAAATTTCACGGGTGAAGTCCCGCGCCCTGTCCGCGGCCCGCCCATCAAACTTATGCGGGGCGTCGGAGTAGAGGTTCAGCGCCGCCTTGGCCTCCCCTGCAGGTTGAACGGCAGGGAAAGCACCGAGCGCAAACCGTGGGAGGCAACCGCAGAAGCGTAGTCCGGACCCCACCGGTCCTCCTGCAAAAGATCCGGGACGTAGACTTCGCGCTCGTCCTTTGCCGCCGAAAGGCATGGGCCCTGGGCAAGGGAGTACTGGATTTCATCCACTTCCCGGGCCGTCTCGCTGCTCCAGCCGATAGTGGCTGCCTTGCGGTCGCGGAGCAGCGTGATACCGCACAGGGCGTCGTCGCCGTCGCCTGCCATCTGGTGCGCGGAGAAGCGCGCCAATTCGTTAAGGAAGTCCTCGAAGTCGGCGCTCTCCAGGATGAGGTTCTGGACCTGGTCGGTTGCGCTCAAAGGCTGTTGTGGGGGGAGCAAAATGCAGGGTCTCCAAGCAACTGAAAAGTGTTAACGCATATGATATGGCAGCCTTGAGTGCCGCGCCAACAGCCAAACCCAAATGCGCCGCCGGAGCCAGCCATGGAGGCCGGCTCCGGTTGGCTAGGCGAGACCCAGTTCGTCCTTGCCAAACGCGAACAGGTAGGGAACGCCGGTTTCGGCTTCGATCTTTTCCTTGGCGCCGGTATCGCGGTCCACGATCACGGCCACCGCCACGACGTTGCCGCCGGCCTTCCGGACGCCTTCCACCGCTGTCAGCGCGGAGCCGCCCGTGGTGGACGTGTCCTCCAGGACCAGCACCTTGCGGCCCTCAACAGAAGGGCCCTCCACCTGCCGGCCCATGCCGTAGGACTTCTGGGCCTTGCGGACCACGAACGCGTCAACCGTTCGGCCGGCGTCCACGGCGGCGTGCATCACCGCGGTGCCAACCGGGTCTGCACCCATAGTCAGCCCGCCGGCGCACTCAAAGTCGATCCCGGCGTCGTCCGCCAGTGCCAGCATCACCTGGCCCACCAGCTTTGACGCCTCGTGGTGCAGGGTGATGCGGCGAAGGTCGATGTAGTAATCGGCCTCGGCTCCGCTGGAGAGAGTCACCTTGCCGCGGACCACGGCGAGTTCCTTGATCAGTTCGAGCAGTCGGGCGCGGGCAGCCGCGGTGTCTACCGCAGTGTCAGTGGGCGAAGTCATGGGCCCAAGTTTAGTGGGTGGGCGGACTGTGAGCGGGCGGGCGAAGCCCGGAGCGTGCTCAGGGCGCGGCCCGATTGCGACGAGCCGGGGAAGGACGCGCTTTACCACAGGGTTGTGGCGGAGGATGAAGAAGACCATGCGCGGGATGGAGAACCGTCCGCGGCCACCTTTCCCGGCGAGCATGCCACCTGACAATGTCCCTGCAAAGAGTGGAACAAATACGGCCCTGTGCATTATGCGCTGGACAGTTTGCACCACCACCGTGGGCATGCGGCGGCGGCGCTGGATCGCTGCGAGGGTCCTGGCCTGCACCCGCCCCTGGCGCAGGTCTGGTGCCAGGCGTTCCGCGGCCGCCACCGCGTCCTGAATGGCAAGGTTGATCCCCACCCCGCCGGCCGGCGACATGGCGTGCGCCGCATCGCCAATGCACAGGAAGCCGTCCACGTACCAGCGCGGGAGGCGGTTCAGCCTCACATCCAGCCAGTGGAGGTCCGCCAGGCTGCGGATGGAATCAACGCGGTCAGCGAGGTCCGGGCGGAGTGCGGCCACCCGTTGGCGGAACTGTTCCACACCGCTTTCGCGGATCCTGGCATCCGAGCCCTTTGGGGCGAGGTACCCCATTTGGTAGTAGTCGGAGCGGTTAAGGGCAATCATGGCGTCCCGGTCCCCCAGCGCCGGCACTACGCCGGCAACCTCTCCCTTCTCGGAAGCGCGGCGCGGAAGTTTGAACCACCAGGTGTCGAAAGGCACCGGGTACTCCCTGGCCCGCAGTCCGGCTGCCTGCCGCAGCACCGAATGCCTGCCGTCGGCGGCCACCACCACGTCGGCGTGCAGCACTTGTTCGGCGCCCGCAGCGCCGTTGCCGGTGGCCCGGTATCGCACTCCGGTGACGCGGCCGCCGTCGAACTCCAGGCCAGTGGCTTCGCTTTCCCTGAGCAGGGTAAAGGTCGGTTCCACGGACGCAGCTGAGGCAACGAAATCCAGGAAATCCCATTGGGGCATCATGGCCACGTAGTTGTACGGGGGCTTCAGGGAGTCGAAGGCAGCAAGGGTAACCAGTCCGGCGCCGGGGACCGGGACGGCGACGTTGTTCAGCCGGCTTTGCGGCAGGTCCCGGAATCCGGCCCCCAACCCCAACTCGTCGATCAACCGGATGGTGGAGGCATGCACCGTGTCGCCGCGGAAATCCCGCAGGAAGTCACTGTGCTTCTCCAGGACGGCCACGTCCACCCCGGCCCGTGCCAGCAGCAGGCCCAGCATCATTCCCGCGGGGCCCCCGCCCACCACGGCACATCCCGTGCGCTCCATGGAATTAAGCTACGCCGCGCAGGGGCCGCCGGGAACAGTTGAGGGTTGTTGACAGCGCTGGCTAGGCTGGACCACATGCGCGAACTCCAGGCCAAGATCATTGAAGAAATGGGCGTGCAGCCCCGGATCGATCCCGCAGGGGAGGTGCGCAAGCGCGTCACATTCCTCAAGGAATACCTGAAAGCCACGCACACCAAGGGCTTTGTCCTGGGCATCTCCGGGGGACTGGATTCCTCCCTTGCCGGAAAGCTTGCCCAGTTGGCGGTTGAGGAGCTTGAGGCCGAGGGCGTAGAGGCCAACTTCGTGGCAGTCCGCCTTCCCTACGGTGTACAGCACGATGAGGAGGACGCCCAGGCTGCCTTGGACTTCATCAAGGCCAAGACCGAGTGGACGTTCAACATTTCGGCGGCGGTGGACGGTTTCGAGGACGAGTTCGAGAAGACCGTGGGCTCGGAAATTTCCGACTTCCACAAGGGAAACACCAAGGCCCGCACCCGGATGATCGCCCAGTATGCGCTGGCCGGCGAGTTCAATTACCTGGTGCTGGGCACGGACCATGGCGCGGAGTCGGTTACCGGCTTCTTCACCAAGTACGGCGACGGCGGCGCGGACATCCTGCCCCTGTTCGGCCTTAACAAGCGTCAGAACCGGGCCCTGCTGGCTGAGCTGGGAGCGCCGGCGCGGGTTTGGGAGAAGGTGCCCACCGCGGACTTGCTCGATGACCGGCCGGGCCGCACGGACGAGGACGAGCCTGGGCCTCAGCTACGACCAGATCGACGACTACCTCGAAGGCCGCGACGTTCCGGACGCCGTCGCCGAGTCGATCGAGCAGAAGTTCCTCCGGACCCGCCACAAGCGCACTGTGCCGGTGACCATTTTTGACACGTGGTGGAAGGCAGAAGGCCCGGAGGAGCCCCGCGCCGGCCTGTAGCCGGCCCCGGCGCTGAATTCCCCCACCTTTGGGGCGTACGACGGCGCGCCGCACCCGAAAGGCGCGGTGCGCCGTCGCGGTTTAACGCCAAAGCCGGGGACACTCAGCGGGTCCGCCGCGGGCCGTCGCCGGCTCCGCCCAGCTGCTGCGTGATCCGGTGGGCCTCCGCCATCAGCAGCCCGCCCAGTTCCTCCTGCCGTTCAGGTTTGAAGCGCGGCTCAATGCCAGTCAAGGACAACGCCCAGGCGGGTCTTCCTGAGCGGTCGAATACCGAGGCGCCCATCCCCCAGCTTCCCTCCAAGACCATTCCGGGGTTCACTGAGTAGCCGGCCAACCGGGTGCGGGCCAGGTTCTCCCGCACCCGTTCCGGGGTGTGGTTCGCGGCGAAGGCACCGGCGTGCTCCGGCCACCGGCCCAGCAATTCCTCCTGCTCGCCCTGCGGCAGGAAGGCCAGGATGGCGGTCCCGGCCGACGCGACACCCAGCGGGAAGCGGACGCCCTCGTGCAGGACAAAAGACCGGACCGGAAAGCTTCCCTCTTCACGCAGCAGGCAGACCGTTTCGACGCCGCGGCGGATCGAGAAGAAGGCGCTCTCCCCGTGGCCTGCGCCAGCCGGCGAAGGCTGGGCCGGGCGATGTCCTCCAGGGGGAACCGGGCCGACGCCACCGATCCCATCAGCAGGATCTCCGGGCCCAGGACCCAGTTGCCGGTGACGGGATCGTGGTCCAGCAAACCTTCCGCGGCAAGCGAGGTCAGGAGCCTATGGGCCGTGGGACGGGTGAGGCCCGATTCCCGGACCAGGCCCGCGAGCGGCATCCCCTCGGCGCCCCGGCCCACCAGCCGCAGCAGCCCGGCGATCCGTCCCACCACCTGGGCACCCTGCACCGGCGTTGCAGCCATAACTTCCCCTTTGTCCACAATATGGATACTTTTTACCCTACCGTCCATACTGTAAGGCACTCTGGAGTGATTCTTGACACGTTCCGCCGGGCGCCCGTAGTCTCCAAACTCAGATCCCGGCTGTCCACTAAGTGGACGGCCACCGCGCTCAACGAGGAGACGTCATGAAGAAACTCCAGGCTTCTGCCGCCACCGCCCTGGAAGGGGCCCTGCAGGACGGCATCACCCTCGCCGTCGGCGGGTTTGGCTTGAGCGGCATCCCTGCCGACCTGATCGAAGCCGTCCGCGATTCGGGCGTGCGGGAACTTACCGTGGTGTCCAACAACATGGGGGTGGACGGCAAGGGGCTGGGCATCCTCATCGAGGCGGGCCAGGTCCGCAAGGTGATCGCCTCCTACGTGGGCGAAAACAAGCTGTTTGCCGAGCAGTACCTCGCCGGCAAGCTTGAGGTGGAATTCACCCCGCAGGGCACCCTGGCGGAGCGGCTCCGCGCCGCCGGCGCCGGCATCCCGGCTTTTTACACCAAGACCGGGGTGGGCACCCTGGTTGCCGAAGGCAAGCCGCACGAGGTGTTCGAGGGCGAAACGTACGTCCAGGAACGTGCCATCCGTGCCGACGTCGCACTGGTCCATGCCCACACCGCGGACACGGACGGCAACCTCATCTACCGCTACACCGCCCGGAACTTCAATCCGGTAGTGGCCACGGCTGGGATCCTGACTGTTGCAGAGGCGGAAGCCATTGTTGAGCCCGGCCAGCCTGGACCCCAACCACATTGCCACCCCGGGCGTCTTTGTCCAGCGGCTGGTGCAGGCAACGGAAAGGGTCAAGGACATCGAGCAGCGCACCGTCCGGCAGCGCACCGGCCTCGTCCCGGCCTGACCGCCGCCCTGACCTGCAACACATCACTCAATGGAGAGAATCACGCTCATGACCACCATGCAGCCCACCCAGCAGGACGTCCGCCAGAAGGGTTTGGCCCGGATGGCTGAAACGCTGGCCGGATGGACCCAGAAGTGGTTTCCGGACGCCTACATTTTTGCCCTGGCGGCCGTGCTGCTGGTAGCCATCGCCGCCCTGGCCATCGGCGCCTCCCCCAAAGCCGTGGTCGATTCCTTCGGCAACGGGTTCTGGGACCTGACGGCCTTCACCCTGCAAATGGCCATGGTGGTCCTGACCGGGTACGTTGTGGCAACCTCACCTCCGGTGGCCCGGCTGATCGACCGGCTGGCGCAGGTGCCGCCCTCCGCACGCTCAGCCGTCAGCTTCGTGGCTGTCATGTCCATGTCGGTGTCGTTCGTGAACTGGGGCCTGAGCCTGATCTTTGGCGGACTCCTTGCACGGGCCGTGGCTCGGCGGACGGACCTCCGCGTCGACTACCGGGCACTCGGCGCAGCCGCCTTCATGGGACTCGGCGCAGTCTGGGCCCTGGGGATGTCCTCGTCCGCAGCCCAGCTGCAGGCAACCAAAGCCTCCATCCCGACGGCGCTGCTAAAGATCACCGGCGTCCTGGATTTCGGGACCACCATCTTCACCTGGCAGTCCCTGCTGACCCTGCTCATCCTCATGCTGCTCACCACTGTCATCGCACACTTTTCGGCCCCGACTGGAGTCGCCGTGAAGACGGCCGCCGATCTCGGCGTGGACCTCGATGACCAGCCCGAGCCGCCGGCGGAAAAGTCCCGGCCCGGCGAGTGGCTCGAATACAGCAGGGTCCTGCCCATCCTGGCCGGGGTGCTGACCCTGGGCTGGCTGGTGTCCCAACTGCTGACGCTGCCCATCCTGAGCGTGGTCAGCTCGCTCAACGGCTACCTGCTGGTGTTCCTGATGCTGGGGCTGGTGCTGCACGGAACGCCTCGCAAGTTCCTCCAGTCAGTCACCAGGGCCGTCCCTGCCACGGCAGGAATCCTGGTGCAGTTTCCGCTGTATGCCGCGATGGCCGCCATCCTGACCAAGGCACAGGGCGCCGGGGGCCTGTCCGTCTCGGAGCATCTGGCACACTTCTTCACCAGCATCGGGGGCAATGGGGCGTTCGCGGTCATCATCGCGGTCTACACGGCCATCCTGGGCATGTTCGTTCCCTCCGGCGGTGGAAAGTGGCTGGTCGAGGCGCCCTACGTCATGCAGTCCGCCACGGACGTGAACATGAACCTTGGCTGGACCGTGCAGATCTACAACATGGCCGAGGCCCTGCCCAACCTGGTCAACCCGTTCTTCATGCTCCCGCTGTTGGCAGTGCTGGGACTGCGGGCCCGGGACCTGGTGGGCTTCACGTTCCAGCAGTTCCTGTTCCACCTGCCGGTGGTCCTGCTGCTCGCGTGGCTGCTGGGAATGACGTTCGGGTTCGTTCCGCCGGTAATACCCAACTGAGTACAGCTAACAGATCAAGGAGAAACCCCATGGGATGGACCAGGGATGAAATGGCTGCGATCGCGGCCGAGGAACTGAACGACGGCGACTACGTGAACCTGGGGATCGGCATCCCCACGCTGGTGGCCAACAACCTGCCCGAGGGCGTGCGGGTGGTCCTGCAGAGCGAGAACGGCCTGCTGGGCATGGGCCCGTTCCCCTACGAAGGCGAGGAGGACGCTGACCTGATCAACGCCGGCAAGCAGACCGTCACGGTGCTGCCCGGCGGGAGCATCTTCGACTCGGCCACCTCCTTTGGCATGATCCGCGGCGGCCACGTCAAGGTGGCAATCCTGGGCGCCATGCAGGTCTCCGGCAACGGCGACCTGGCCAACTGGACCATCCCGGGCAAGATGGTCAAGGGCATGGGAGGAGCCATGGACCTGGTGGCCGGGACGCCGCGCGTCGTGGTCCTCACCGAACACAATGCCAAGGACGGCACCGCCAAGATCGTGCACGAATGCACCCTGCCGCTGACCGGACTCAGCTGCGTGGACAGGATCATCAGCGACCTCGCCGTCTTTGACCTGTACAAAACGGACGACGGCGGGCGGCGGCTTACGCTGACGCGGCTGGCGCCGGGAGTTACCGAAGCGGAGATCCGGGAGAAAACCGACGCCGAGTTCGACGTCGCTCCCCCGCTGCCCGCAACCACCACACTCGAAGGAGCCACGGCATGAGCCTCAAAGTCCAGTTCGGCAAGGACGTCCTGCTCACGGGCTGGGGCCATAGCCGGTTCGGCAAGCTGACGGAGGAGACCCTCGAGTCACTGATGGTCCAGGTGGCCACCGAGGCGATCGGCAACGCCGGGATCGAGCCCGGCCAGATCGATGAGATCTACGTGGGCCAGTTCAACTCTGGCATGATGCCGCTGGCTTTCCCGTCCTCGCTGGCACTGCAGGTTTCCGAACAGCTCACCAACGTCCCCTCCACCCGCGTCGAGAATGCCTGCGCCTCCGGCTCCGCGGCGTTCCAGCAGGGCACCAAGTCGCTGCTGGCCGGCACCGCGAAAACCGTCCTGGTGATCGGCGCCGAGAAAATGACGCACGCCGGCGCAGACGTCGTGGGCGCGGCCCTGCTCGGTGCTGACTACGATATGGCCGGCAAGCCGTCCACCACCGGGTTCACGGGTCTTTTCGCCGAGGTCGCGAAGCACTACGAGAAGCGCTACGGCCCGGTCTCCGACGTTCTGGGCACCATCGCAGCGAAGAACCACCGCAACGGCGTTGACAACCCGTACGCCCAGCTCCGGAAGGACCTTGGGGAGGCGTTCTGCCAGACCGTCTCGGACAAGAACCCCATGGTGGCGGACCCGCTGCGCCGCACCGACTGCTCCCCCGTCTCGGACGGTGCGGCCGCCGTCGTCCTGACGGTGGCCCCCACGGGTGGTGCCACGGCGCCGGTCCGGCTTGCAGGCTTCGGCCAGGCCAACGACTTCTTCCCCGCCGAGCGCCGGGACCCCACCGCCTTCGCCGCAACCCGCGCCTCGTGGCAACGCGCCATGGCGATGGCCGGCGTCGGACTGGCGGACCTTGACTTCGCCGAGGTGCATGACTGCTTCACCATCGCCGAACTGCTCATGTACGAGGCCATCGGCCTGACCGAACCGGGCCAGGGTGCGCGCGCCGTGAAGGAAGGCTGGGTCTTCAAAGACGGCAGGCTGCCCATCAACGTTTCGGGGGGCCTCAAGGCCAAGGGCCACCCGGTGGGGGCCACCGGAGTGTCGCAGCACGTCATCGCCGCGATGCAGCTCACCGGTACCGCCGGTGACATGCAGCTGCCCGGCGCCCGTCGGGCGGCTGTGCAGAACATGGGCGGCGTGGGCATCGCGAACTATGTCAGCGTGCTTGAAGCCGCCTAAAAGCGCAGGCTAATGGCGCTTTTATGGCGCCTACCCTTGCACCCGGGCGCCGAGCCCCGTACGTTGGGGTTTGTGGGGGACTAACTCCCGCACACTCCGGGACGATCTCCCGGGGAGAGAATCAGAGTCACATGAAGGAATGCAGCCATGGCAACAGGCACAGTTAAATGGTTCAACGCCGAAAAGGGTTTTGGCTTCATTGCCCCCGATGACGGGTCCGCTGACGTTTTCGCCCACTACTCGGCAATCGCCAGCAGCGGCTACCGCTCACTGGACGAAAACCAGAAGGTCGAATTCGATGTGACCCAGGGCCCCAAGGGCCCGCAGGCAGAGAACATCCGCCCGCTCTAAGTCTTCGGCGGCCTCCGGCAACCGCCGGGACCCCATCCAGCGGCCCCTCCAACACCAGTTGGAGGGGCCGCTGTTTTGTGCGACGCGCCTTCAGGTTCCGGCCTTTGGGATAATTGGTCCATGAACGGACAGGACCAGGACAGGGACCCGTGGGAGGAGTTCGACTCCCTCGGTCCCGCCGCACCGGACCGTGTGCCCGGACAGCCCGGCGGGGAGCCGCACGGCTTCGGATTCCGCACCGGTGTACGCAGCGCCCGGGTGGCCGTCGGTTTTGCCGTCTATGCGCTGGCACTGGGAACCATCCTGGCCCTGACCGGATGCATCGTCTTCATCAGCCGGCAGCAGTGGCTGCTGCTGGGGCTCATGCTGATCATTGAGGCGATCTTTATCTTCGCGTTCACGCGGCTGGTAGCGCAGGCCAGGCATCGGACGCCCCGTGACCGGCGGGCGGGATGACATTCCCTGCGCCCCCTGTCCGAGACCTTGAGCTTGACCTTGACCTTGACCTTGACGCAGCGTCAAGCACTAGGCTCGCAGCATGCAGGATTTTTCCAACACCGGCGGCCGGGACTGGTCCATCCAGGACGTAGCCAGGATCGCCGGCACCACCAGCCGCACGCTCCGTCACTACGACGACATCGGCCTGCTGAAGCCCAGCCGGGTAGGCCACAACGGCTACCGCTATTACGACGGCGCCGCCCTCCTCCAGTTGCAGCGCATCCTGTTGCTGCGCGAACTGGGCCTGGGTTTGCCGGCCATCGCGGCAGTCTTCCACCGCCACGCGGATCCGGTGGCGGCGCTGAGCCGGCATCTTGACTGGCTGGGCCAGGAGCAGCAGCGGCTGGCCCGGCAGGCTGATTCCGTGCGTCAAACAATCGAAACAGTCAAGGCAGGAGGCCAGCTGATGGCGGAGGACATGTTCAAGGGCTTCGACCACACGCAATACAAGGATGAAGTTGAAGAACGGTGGGGCAAGGACGCCTACGCGGCATCCGATTCGTGGTGGCGCGGCATGGGGCCTGCGGAGAAACGGGAGTGGAAGTCCCAGGCGGAGAAGCTTGGCCGGGACTGGACGGCTGCTGCGGCGGCGGGCGTTCCCGCGGACGGGCCGGAAGCCCGCGAACTGGCAGGGCGGCATGTGGCGTGGCTGAAGTCCATCCCGGGAACACCTGCCGCTGAAAGCGGCGGCGATATCCGGGGGTACGTCACCGGGCTGGCCGACATGTACGTGGAGGACCCCCGTTTCGCCGCCAATTACGGCGGGCTGGAGGGAGCCCGCTTCGTCCGGGCGGCGCTGCAGGGTTTCGCGGAAAAGTACCTCTAACGCGTCGGGGTGCGGCCGCTGCGGCGCCGGACAGCCGGGTATATCCGGCTTAGCGGTGCTTGAATTCCGGCTCACGCTTCTCGGTGAACGCCGCCATGCCTTCCTTCTGGTCCTCGGTGGCGAAGACGGAGTGGAAGAGCCGCCGTTCGAACACCACGCCCTGGGCCAGCCCGGTCTCGAACGCAGCGTTCACGGCTTCCTTCGCAGCCATCGCCACAGGCTTTGACTTTGCTGCGATCAACGCCGCTACCTTGAGTGCCTCGGACACCACGTCGGCCGCCGGAACAACCCGGGACACCAGCCCGCACCGGTCCGCTTCCTCCGCATCGATGAACCTGCCGGTGAGGATCATGTCCATGGCCTTGGCCTTGCCTACAGCTCGGGTGAGCCGCTGCGAACCGCCCATGCCAGGGAGCACGCCAAGGTTGATTTCCGGCTGCCCGAACTTGGCGTTGTCCCCGGCGATGATCAGGTCGCACATCATGGCCAGTTCGCAGCCGCCACCCAGGGCAAAGCCGGATACCGCGGCAATGGTGGGGATCCGCAGGCGGGTCAGGTCCTCCCAGCCCCGGAACCAGTCCGCGGCGTACATGTCCATGTAGCCCTGCTCCGCCATCTCCTTGATGTCGGCTCCAGCGGCGAACGCCTTGCCGGAGCCCGTGATCACCACGGCCCCCACGCCGGAGTCGGAGTCCATGGCGGTCACGGCGGCCACAACCTCTTCCATGGTGGCCTTGTTGAGTGCGTTCAGCGCCGAGGGCCTGTTGAGGGTCACCACCCCAACCCTGCCCTGTTGCTCCACCAGGATGTTTGCGTACTCCGTCATTCGGGACTCCCGTCGTCGTGTGCTGTTATGGCCTGGCGGCGGTCCGGCAACTCCGTGCCGGCCCCCTCCCCTGCGGGCCCGTGCCCGGCCCCGGCGTGTTGCTCCGATGCCCCGCGGATCTCCGTGATGATGGCGGAGAAGTCGCGGCCTGCGCCGCCCCCGGCGGCAAACCTATCGTAGATCCGGGCGGCGAGTGCCCCCATGTGCCCCGCCACCCCGGTGCTGTTGAGCGCGTTGAGGGCCAGGTTGAGGTCCTTGGCCATGAGGGCTGAGGAAAATCCCGGCTGATAGTCCCTGTTGGCAGGGCTGGCGGGAACCGGTCCGGGCACCGGGCAGTTGGTGGTCAGCGCCCAGCATTGCCCTGAGGCAGCGGAAGCGACGTCGAAAAGGGCCTGATCGGTCAGGCCCAGCTTTTCGCCAAGGACAAAGGCCTCGCTGACGGCAATCATGGAGACGCCAAGGATGAGGTTGTTGCAGATTTTGGCTGCCTGGCCGGCGCCGTGGCCGCCACAGTGCACCACGCGCTTGCCCATGACCTCCAGGAGCGGCCGCACGGCTTCGAAGTCCGCCACGTCTCCGCCGGCCATGAACGTCAAAGTGCCGGCCTGGGCCCCCACCACGCCGCCGGAAACGGGGGCGTCAACGGAGTGGTGGCCTGCTTCGACGGCCAGTCGGGCCGCTTCCCGGGCCTCGTCGACGTTGATGGTGGAGCAGTCCAGGAACATGGTTCCGGGCGGCGCCGCGGCCAGCAGCCCGGGCGCCACCGGCTGTCCAGGATGTCCAGAGCCTTGGTAGGCGTCCAGGACGTGCCTGCCGCTGGGGAACATGGTCAGCACCACCTCGGCGCCGGCAAGGGCATCCACCGCGCTGGCCGCCACCGGCACGCCCTGCGCCCGGGCCGCTTCAACGGCTTCGGGCACGACGTCGAATCCGGCCACCCGGTAACCGGCATGCACCAGGTTCAGGGCCATTGGACCGCCCATGTGTCCAAGGCCCAGGAAGGCCACGCTGCCCTTCTCAGGCATGGTCCGCCTCCGTCATTTCCAGGTCCGGCTGTGGCTGCAGGTCCAGTTCCCCGCCGTCCAGCGGCTGGAAGAACCTGTCCACCTGTCCCGGCAGCACCTCGGCCAGGGAGGCCGGTTTCCACTGCGGGTTCCTGTCCTTGTCCACCACCTGGGCGCGGATTCCTTCGCGGAAATCAGGTCCGGCCAGGAAGCGGATTCCTACTCGGTACTCCTGGGCCAGGGCCTCATCAAGGGTCAGGCCTGCAGCCCGGCGCAGCGAGGCCAGGGTGACCTTGACCGAGGTGGGCGACTTGGCTGCCATCGTGTCGGCGGCCTCATGGGCATCTTCCTCCCCGGGACCGGTCCAGTCCCGGAGCCGGGTGATAATTTCACCGGCGTCGGACGTGGCGTAGCAGGTATCGATCCAGTCCCGCTGCCCGGACAGTACCGAGGCCGGGGGCTGGGCGGCGTAACGGGCGACGGCGGCTTCCGGGCTTTCGTTCTCCAGCGCCGCCACCGCCTGGGGCAGCGCCTCCGACGGGACGTAATGGTCGGCAAGGCCCAGGAACAGGGCATCCCCCGCGCCCAGGTGGGCCCCGGTCAGGGCGGCATGGGTTCCCGTTTGTCCGGGTGCGCGCGAAAGCAGGTAGGTCCCGCCGACGTCGGGCGCAAACCCGATGGTGGTTTCCGGCATCCCCATCTTTGTCCTCTCAGTAACCACACGGACACTCCCGTGCGCCGAGATGCCCACCCCGCCGCCCAGGACCAGCCCGTCCATGAGGGCAACATACGGCTTGGGGTACCGGGCTATGAGCGAGTTCACGCGGTACTCGGTCTGCCAGAAAGCGGCAGTCCGGGTTCCGCCATGCAGTATGTCCTTGTAGATGGCCACGATGTCTCCGCCGGCGCACAGGCCCCGCTCCCCGGCGCCCTGCACGAGGACGGTGGCCACGGCGTCGTCCGTGGCCCACGCGGTGAGCTGCCGCAGAAGCAGGTCCACCATGTCCGTGGTGAGCGCGTTGACCGCCCGGGGCCGGTTGAGGGTGATGACACCGAGCCTGCCGCGGCGCTCAAAAAGTACTTCCGCGGCTCCGCTCCCTTCCGTGCTGTCCGTTGTGTTGCCCGTGGCTGCGGTCATCGCGTGGTGCTCCTTCGCATGGTGTCCGGACGTGTGATCCAGGTCATTCTGGTGCGAATATACCCGCCGCCTGCTCCCCGGGACCAACCGCGGCCGCCGGCGGGGCACGGGCCTGGAGGGCTTTACCCGCCGTGCGGCTGCCAAGGTAAGTTAGGAAACGTGAAGATAGCTACCTGGAATGTGAATTCGCTCCGTGCCCGCGCCGACCGCGTTGAAGCCTGGCTCCAGCGCAGCGACTGCGACGTCCTGGCCATCCAGGAGACCAAGTGCAAGGACGAGAACTTTCCGTGGGAACTCTTCGAGCGGATGGGCTACGAGGTGGCCCACTTCGGGGTGAACCAGTGGAACGGCGTGGCCATCGCATCCCGGGTAGGGCTCGGGGACGTGGAACGGACGTTCCTGGACCAGCCCTCGTTCGGCAAGGCCGGCAAGGATCCCGTCCAGGAAGCGCGGGCCATGGCGGCAACCTGCGGCGGCGTCCGCGTCTGGAGCCTCTACGTCCCCAACGGCCGCTCCCTGGACGACGAACACATGCCGTACAAGCTCAAGTGGCTCGAAAGCCTCAAGACGCACGCCCAGGCCCTGGTCACGGAGGACCCGCAGGCGCAGGTTGCGTTGATGGGCGACTGGAATATTGCGCCTTTCGACGATGACGTCTGGGACATCGACCTGTTCATCGCCAACCGGGCCACGCACGTCAGCCCGCAGGAGCGGGAGGCTTTCCATGCGTTCGAGACGGCCGGCTACACCGATGTGGTGCGCCCATACACCCCTGGCCCCGGCGTGTACACCTACTGGGACTACACCCAGCTGCGCTTCCCCAAGAAGGAAGGCATGCGCATCGACTTCGTCCTGGCCTCACCGGCACTGGCAGCGCGTGTCACCGGCGCCTCGATCGACCGCGAGGAGCGCAAGGGCAAGGGCGCCTCGGACCACGCTCCGGTACTGGTGGAACTGGCGGACTGATGACTGCACCCTGGACCCATTCAAGGAGACCGTGATGACGGGCAACCTCTACCGGGGCCAGGCTGGCCTGCCTTTTCGTCCACCCTGCGCGTCTACGAACCCCTGGAAGCCTTTCCGGAGGAACAACGCGCGGCCATCAAGGCAGCGGGCGCGCAGGCTGTCTCGCGTGCCGCCGTCGAAAACGCTGAACTGCTGGCCTCGCTGGGACGGATCACCCGCTCCGGCGGTGACCCGTTCCCCACCGGGCGCACCGACCTGGTGCGCGTCACCGCAGTCCCGGGGCCGGATGGCGGAACGGCCGACGACGGTGCTGACGCCGGCGCCGAGCCCGTCCTCCTGTACTGTCCCAGCCAGCTTGTGCTCCGTGCCGGGCTGGCCGCCAACGCCCTGATGGAAGGAATCCATGGTCCGCTGGCCGAGCCTGCTGATCCCGGAGGAGCAGCGGGACCGGCACCAGGAGCGGATCGACCTGGTGAAGGCACGGGACGGATCCGTCCGCGTCCACACCCGCGCGTCCACCTGGGGCATTCCGTTCAGTTGGTTCTCTCTGTTCATGGAGTCCGACCGCAAGGACGTGGTGGAGGCCGCCGGGCGCATCCTTACTGTGCGCGTCTGGACGCCCATCACCGAGGCCCTGGAACGGGCCCGCTATGCCGTGGCCAACCTGGCCCTCGCCGCCCCGGACCTGGACATGCTCGATGACCTGGCCCAGCTGACGGAGTGGCTTGAGTTATTCCACGTGAACTCCATGGTGGAACTGGACTACGGCGCGGTCGCGGACAAGGTGTACCCGGACGAATCGCCTATGGACATCCGGCTGGGCATCGAATGCCTGGCGGAGGGTGACATGACCGGCGCAGGCGGCCTACCGCCGGCTTGCCTCGCGGTGGATTCCCATCCGGCAGCTGGCCCGCGCGTCGTAGCGGGCCATAGGTTCCCAGGCTGTCACAGGTTTTGGGGAGGCGCGGTGGTGCGCCGGATGATCAGTTCGTGGGGGGCTACGGCGGAGCGGACCGATCCGGCCTCGCCGTCCAGTTCGTCCAGCAGCATCTTGGTTGCCAGTTCGGCCTGCTCGTCCGGGCGTTGCCCCACCGTTGTGAGCCCCATGGCGTCTGCAAAGTCGTGGTTGTCGATGCCCACCACGGAGATCTCGCCGGGGACGCCGACTCCCATCCGGTTGGCCTCGAAGATGACGCCCATGGCCATCTCATCCGACGCGCAGAAGATGGCTGTGGGTTTCTGTCCCGGCCTGGACCACAGGCGGCGGAAGGCCTCCTGGCCGCTGCGGACGGTGAAGTCCCCCATTCGTCCCATTCCGGCCGGGTTGGCAGGCCGGCCGCCGCCATGATGTCTTTGAACGCCAGGATGCGCACCCGGGGGACGTCGAAGTTCAGGTCGGTTTCATCATCGCCATGCAGCAGGGCGATATCCCGGTGGCCCAGGTCAATCAGGTGCCGGACCGCGGTGGAGGCGGCGGCGTAGTCATCGATGCCGATATAGGGGCATTCCTCGACGTGGCCGCCCACCACTACCAGCGGTATGTCGATCTTTTGCAGGTGCTCGATCTCCTCGTGGCTGAGCGCCATACACAGCACCAGGAGTGCATCGATCTGTTTGTAGACCATGGTCTTGCTGAACAGCCGCTCACGGTTGCTGCCGTGGCCCCCAAGTTAAAGGGAGAGGTTGTAGTGCCGGGCGTGCAGGCTCGCGGTCGGCGCCCTCAATGGCCTTGGAGAAGAACCAGCGGCTCACGAATGGTGCCAGGACGCCGATGGTCTTGGTCCGTCCCGTGGCCAGGCCGGAGGCGGAGGAAGATGCCACATATCCCAGGTTCCCGGCAACCTCCAGGATTTTCTCCCTGGTGGACGGCGAGACCCGGGGCAAGCCCCGCACTGCCCGGGATACGGTGGCTGTTGAGACTCCGGCAGCGGCCGCCACATCCTCGATGCTGACGCCGTTATGGCCGCCCCGTTGGGACCTCTCCGTTGTCCTTGCCACCACGTCCCCCTTTAAGCTCCTTTTCGGCGTAGGGCCGGCTGACCCTGCGTTTACACCCGGCCCTGTATTTTCCACTCCGGGGGACAGGCAGTTACAACCCGGGCAGTAACAACTGCGGCCGGGACGGGCGTTGCCGTCAGTGGTCCTACCTGCGGGCCGGAAGCTTCCGACGCAGCCGCACCATTCCATAGAGGGCCAGCAGTGATGCCAGCAGGCCCAGCGCCCATCCAAGAGCAGGCTGGGCGGTGGCTTCCATCCATACTGTGACCACCAGGAGGATCAGCGCCCAGAATGCAAGGAAGCCGATGATGATGTCGAAGTCCTCGCCTGAGCGGACCAGCCGGCTGCGGGTTCCCGCCCCCGGGGTGCGGGGGCGGGAACCGTTGGCCGTCACTTGACTGCACCTGCCGTGAGGCCGGCAACAATCTTGCGCTGGAAGACCAGCACCAGGATCACCAGTGGGATGGTGACAATGGTGCCCGCGGCCATGATGGCCGTGTACGGGATCTGGTTGGGTTGTGCACCGGCGAAGTTGGCGATGGCCACCGTCACCGGCTGGGTTGCGTCGCTGGACAGCTGGCTGGCAATCAGGAACTCATTCCACGAGGAAATGAACGCCAGGATTGCGGTGGTGAAGATTGCCGGTGCAGCCAGGGGCATGATGACCTTGCGGAAGGCCTGTCCCTGGGTGCAGCCGTCAACACGGGCTGATTCCTCGAGCTCCCACGGCATCTCCCGGAAGAACGAGGTCATGGTGTAGACCGTCAACGGGAGCACGAAGGAGATGTTCGGGATAATCAGCGCCTGGTACGTGCCCATCCAGCCGATGTTGGTGAACAGCTGGAAAAGCGGGGTGATCAGGGCAACGCCGGGGAACATGGAGGCCCCCAGGATGAAGCCGAGCACCAGGAACTTACCTTTGAAGTTCAGCCGGGCAAGGGCGTATGCGGCGAACACGCCGATCAACAGCGAGACGGCGGTGACCACTCCGCCAATGAACACACTGTTCAGCAGAGCCTGGCCGAACCTGTTGCCGAACGACGTATCAAAGGCAGTCTTGAAGTTGTCCAGCGTTACGTGCGTGGGCAGGATGGACGTGTCATAGGTGAAGCCCACCTCGCGGAACGCGGTGACCACCATCCAGTACGCCGGTGCCAGGCACCAGAGCAGGACAATGGCGGCGCTGAGGTAAGTCCGCCCCTGCGCCCACTTCTCCCGGTTCTGCGCAGCCCGGCGGCCCTTGTCCTGCTGGGCCCTGAGCGTCGAGCCGTCTGCTGTTGCCGTGGTCATTTCTTCCCCTTTCCTGTGGCGCCGCTCTGCTCAACCACGTTTGCCCCGAGGAAGCGGACAAAGATGAAGGCGACGAGGAAGATGATGATGAACGTGATGGTCGACAACGCGGCCGCCGCATTGAAGCCCTGCCTGATCTGGCTGATTACCAGGATGGAGAGCGTTGTGGTGTTGTTCGCGCCGCCGGTGAGGATGTAGGGCAGGTCGAACATGCGCAGCGCATCAAGGGTACGGAACAGGATAGCCACCATCAGTGCCGGCTTTACCAGCGGCAGGGTGATCAGCCGGAACCGCTGCCAAGCAGTGGTCCCGTCCACTTTGGCCGCTTCATACACTTCCGCCGGAATCATCTGCAGGCCCGCGAGGATCAGCAGCGCCATGAAGGGCGTCGTCTTCCAAACGTCGGCGATGACCACAGCCCACTTGGCCGGCCACTCGCTGCCCGTCCACAGAATGGTGGTGTTGAACAGCTTGTTGGCGATGCCTTCGAAAGCGAAGATGAAGAACCAGAGCTTGGCGGTGACGGCAGTAGGGATGGCCCAGGGCACCAGCACGGCTGCGCGAACCAAGCTGCGGCCGCGGAACGTGCGTGCCATGATCATGGCCATCCAGAATCCCAGGACCGTTTCCAGGGTCACCGTTACCACGGTGAAGAAGAACGTGGTGGCGGTGGCGGACCAGAACTGGCCGCCCAGGGTGCCCGGCGGGCAGGCGACGGTACCGCCGCCCGGCGCTGAACACTGCTGCGCCAGCCAGTTGACGTAGTTTTGGATGCCGGCGGAGCCGCCTTGGGTGAAGAGCCCGGTGGCGGGGTCCAGGCCGGCGTCTTTCTGGAAGGACATGACGATCGCGCTGATGATTGGGTAAATGATCACCACGCCCAGGGCCACTACCGTGGGGGCGAGCAGCCAGGACGCCCAGCGTCCCTGGCTTGCGATCCTGTTGTCCTCCCCGACGCCCTTGGGCGCGTGATGGACGGGGGTACCGCCCGACGCCGGTGCCTTGACCGGCGTCGGGCCTAGTTCGGTTGCCATGGCAGAACTACGATCCCGCACCGGCGGATTCGATGGACTTCTGCATGTCAGAAAGTGCGGTGTCCACTGGCTTCTCTCCCTTGATTGCGGAGTAGGCGTTTTCTTGGATTGCCTTGGTGACAGCCGGGTAGAAGGGCGTTACAGGACGCGGCACGGCGTTCTCGATGGACGTCTTCAGGACCGGCAGGTAGGGCAGCTTGGCGACGAGTTCCTGATCCGTGTACAGCGAACCAAGGACCGGAGCCAGGGAGCCCTGCGTAGCGTAGAACTTCTCGGTTTCCGCCGAGGTCAGGAACTTCACGAAGTCCAGCGCGGTGGCCTTGTGCTTGGAGTAGACGCTGACGGCGGTGTTGTGGCCGCCCAGTGACGATGCACCGGGGCCGCTCTTACCGGGCAGCGCGGCCATACCGAACTTGTCTTTGACGGCGGAGGAGCCTTCGGTGCTCATCAGGTTGTAAATGTAGGGCCAGTTGCGCAGGAACAAGAGCTTGCCGCTCTGGAACGCCTGGCGGCTGTCCTCTTCCTTGTAGGTGATGGCTTCCTTCGGGATGTTGCCATCGGCGTACGCTTTGGCAAGATTTTCCAGGCCGGCCTTCGCTTCGGGAGTGTTCAGGCTGGGCTTGCCATCCTTGTCGAGGACCGAGCCGCCCGCCGAGTTGATAGCCTCGGATGCGTTCACTGTCAGGCCTTCGTACTTGCTGAACTGGCCTGCGTAGCAGCCGATGTTGTTCGCCTTGGCGATGGAGCACATTCCCATCATCTCGTCCCAGGTCTTGGGCGGGGTGGGGACCAGGTCCTTGCGGTACCACAGAATGCCGCCGTCCGACGTCCGCGGGGCAGCGTAGAGGGTGCCTTTGTAGGTGGCGCTGTTGACTGTGGCCGGCAGCATCGCACTGGTGTCGATCGCCATCTTGTCCTTCAGCGGCTGCAGCCAGCCCTTGGCAGCGAACTCCGCCGTCCACACAACGTCCACGTCAGCCACATCGTAGTCGGACTGCTTGGCCTGGAAGTGCTGGACGAGGTCATCGTGCTGCTGGTCCGCCTGGTCGGTCTGTTCCTTGAACGTGACCTGCTCATCCTTGTGAGCCGCATTCCACTTGTCGATGAGGGGGCGGATCACATTGTTGTTGTCCTTGCCTTGGACGAACGTGATGGGGCCGCGGGCGTCAAGGTTCTGATCGGCATCGCTGCCTCCACCGCCCGTGGTGCCCCCTCCACCTCCGCCGCCGCAGGCGGACAACGTCAGGGCCAGAATGCCGGCAGTGGCAGCCGGAAGAAGGAATCTCGGGGTTTTCATTAGCTTGAAGCTCCTCGCTGAGTGACAAGTAAGTCGACAGTGCGCTTGCTAGGTGAGGTTGATGTGGTGACCATCACACTAGTAAGGTAGCTGTCTGCAATGCAAGCGTTTACATCAAAAAGTTATCAGAGGGGAACCAAATGCCCGATCCATCCGTTCCCGTGCCGCGCCCCGCCCCCTCTGCATGGTGGACAGACGCCGTGGTCTACCAGATCTATCCCCGGTCCTTTGCAGACGGCAACGGTGATGGAATGGGCGACCTCCGGGGCGTCACCGGCCGGCTCTCCTACCTTGAGAAACTTGGGGTGGACGCCATCTGGCTGTCCCCGTTCTACAAATCACCGCAGGCCGATGGCGGGTACGATGTCGCGGACTACCGCCAGGTGGACCCCCTTTTGGTTCCCTTGCCGACTTCGACGCGATGTTGCAGGAAGCTCACCAGCGCGGCCTGAAGGTCATCGTGGACCTGGTTCCCAACCACACCTCGGACGAGCACGTGTGGTTCCGTGAGGCGCTGGCGGCGGCCCCGGGAAGCCCGGAACGGGACCGGTACATCTTTCGGGACGGCAAGGACGAGGTGCCGGGATCCGGCGACGGCAAGCGGGCGCCAAACAACTGGAAGTCCGTGTTCGGCGGCCCGGCATGGAGCCGCGTGAAAGAAGCCGACGGGTCGCTAGGCCAGTGGTACCTCCACCTCTTCGACACCAAGCAGCCGGACCTGAACTGGGACAACCCGGAAGTCCAGGAGGAAATGCGCTCTGTGCTGCGCTTCTGGCTGGATCGCGGCGCGGACGGCTTCCGGGTGGACGTTGCCCATGGCCTGGTGAAAGAGGCAGGCCTACCGGACTGGGACGGCGTCGCAGCCATGGTGGAAGGAACGTCAGCTGCCCGTCCGGAGAGCCACCTGCCGGGTGATGCCCCGCACGCCCACACCGATGCCGAGGAACCCCACAGGGCAGTCTCCCCCATGTACCCGCCGTCGCCGTTCTTCGACCAGGACGGGGTACACGCCATCTACCGGGACTGGCACCGCGTCCTGGCCGAATACGGCGGGGACCGCATGATGGTGGCGGAGGCCTGGGTGGAACCGGCCGAGCGTCTGGCGCGCTATGTCCGGCCGGATGAAATGCAGCAGGCCTTCAATTTTGATTTCCTGCTGGCGGGATGGGATGCCGAACGCATGGCCGACGCCATTGACGCCTCCCTGGCAGCGGCAGCATCGGTGGGGGCTCCGTGCACCTGGGTGCTCAGCAACCATGACACCGTCCGGCATGCCACCCGGTTTGGGCTCAAGGATCCCACCACGTTCCCCAAGGGCATTGGCGCTGCCGACGAACAGCCCGACGCAGCGCTGGGCCTGGCACGCGCCCGTGCCGCCACGCTGGTTGCGCTGGCGCTGCCCGGCTCCGCCTACCTCTACCAGGGCGAGGAACTGGGACTTCCGGAGCACACCACACTTACCGACGCGGCCAGGCAGGACCCCACATTCTTCCGGACCCATGGCGCCGAAATCGGCCGCGATGGCTGCCGGGTCCCGCTGCCGTGGGCGGAGGACAAGCCCGGGTTCGGGTTCTCCGGAGCGCTGTCCGGCCAGGGCTCCGGACCGTGGCTCCCCCAGCCGGAAAGCTTCGGCCCCCTGGCCGCGGACCAGCAGGACGGTGAGGCGGGGTCCACCCTTGAGCTTTACCGGGCAGCCCTGGCCTTAAGGTCCGCACAGCAGCTGGGCAGCGGCGCCGTGGCATGGACTGACGAACACGCACCGGACAGCGGACTGCTGGCCTTCCGGAACGGAAATGTGGTGGTCCTGTCCAACATGGGCTTCGCGTCCGCCCCGGTCCCGGACGGCTATGCCGTAGTGCTGTCAAGCGGCCCCGAACCGGCCGAAGAGTGGACCACCCTGCGGGAGGTTCCCGTGGACAGCACGGTGTACCTCATGCGTGGGCCCGCATCCCAGCAGTGGCCGTCCTTTGGCAGCGCCCGGAAGCAGCAGGGCCTGGAGCGGCTGCCCGTAAGGCAGGTCAGCGGACGCGCTCAGCTCGGCTGAAGCGCGTCCGCGCCCCGGCCCCAATGTGGATGAGGACGGGAATCTCCTTGCCTACAACTGACTCCAGTGCATCCAGGAGTCCGGAGACCTCGGCCGCAAGCAGGTGCGGAGCCACCCCTTGGCGCGGCAGGAGGCGGACCTTCAGCGCAGGCGATCCTTTGACGTCATAAGTAGTGACCGTGGCTCCGGCGAGGTCCGGCCGTCCCTCGAGGGCCTGCCGGAGCGCCTGTTCTGCTACCCCGCCGCCGATCCGGACGTCACCGGCGATTTCACCGGGATCATATTCGGCGGCCAGCAGGTTTGACCGGCCCTTGCCCTGCTGGGCTATCCAGGCAACCATGAGCCCCATCAGGGCCAGCAGCGCCAGCGCCACCACGATCCACAACCAGCTTTCCGGCCGGCCGGGGAACCGGGTGGATTCGAACACCTGGTTGATACCACCCCAGGCCCGGGCAGACCAGGAATGCCACCAAGGGCCCACTGGAGGAACGGTTGCCAGTAGCAGCGCCAAGAGCCCCGCCATGAGCAGTATCAGGCCCAACAGCGTGAGCAGGACGCGGTTGAGCAGCGCGGGTGTGCTGTTCATGCGCCGATCACCCCTGACGGTGTCACGTTGACGCGGGGAGCCGGCGCCGGCTCCAGCAGCATCTGGTCCAACTCATCGCGCACGGCGTCAAGGACCCGGTCCGGGTGCACGGGCACCCCGGAGGTGGGACGGACATTCACCAGCACCTGACGTTGGGAGACCACCACCATGACTTGGTCCGGCGTGACGTTGGCAGCCAGCCGGGCGCGGCGCGCGAGCGAGGAGGCGATAACTTCGTCATCCACCACCACGGCCGGGAGGCCCTCGCCGGGCGCGCCGGCCAGCAGGTGGCGCGCCCGCTTTCCAGGGAGGATCCCGTTGAGGAGGAAGATCAGCCCCAGCATGGCCAGCACGGCGCCGATCGCCGCCAGCAGCAACGGCGGGATGCCGGCGGGGAGGTCCACGATGCGCTGGGCAGCCACCTGCGGCTCGATCAGCCAGGCCGGCTGCCCCACGGCATGCACCCCTGATTCGAGGACGCCGTAGCCGGCCAGCACCAGGACCAGGATGGCGGCCGCAACCGAGACCACGGCCCGCGGGGAATGGGTTTCGCGGTACACCACCCTGCGCATGTCCGGGCCGTTGCTTCTCCGGGATCCGCTGTTGGCCCGGGGGCTTTCCACGCTGCTGCTCATCGCACCCGCCCTCCTGTACTGATCCTTGCCCCACTGACACGTATGTCCACCCGGCTCAACTGCGAACCGCTCAATTCCGAGACCTTCGCCAGGATGATTTCCTTGGCCCGAACGGTGCGGTCCCAGATGGATCCGCCGGCGGCATCGAGTTTTGCAGGATCGAGGACCACGGCTTCCAAAGCGGGGATGCTGATGGGGGCGACGAGGGACAAAGCCAGCAGGCCGTCGTCGTCCGTCCAGTCCGCCCGGATGTCCTGGGCATCGACACCCAGCGCCTGCGCCGCGGCCGCCTTGGCGAGGCTTGTCAAAGCCTGGGTGCTGATCCGGTTATGGCCGCTGAGCGCCTGCCCACGCACAACGGGCGCGGGCGAGCTCATGAGGAAGAGCGCCGGCCGGTGATGGCATCGAAAACGCCGCGAAGGTCCAGCTTTCCTTCGGCGGCACGCCCCAGGAGAGCTCCGATGGCCATGAAGAGAAGGGAGACGAGGAAGCCCCAAAGACCGAACTGCAGGGACATGAAAGCCACGAAGGCGCCAATGGCCACGCCCGCCACGGTGAGGTTCACAGCAGCGCCTCCCGTTCCGGGGCAACCGGTGCTGTTGTCTTGACCGGCGGCGGTACGTAGACGTCGGTGATCTCGACGTTCACCTCAATCACCTGCAGTCCTACGAGTTCTTCAACCGCGTGGTAGACGGCCGCGCGGACGTTATCGGCCAGTGCATGCAAGGGTGTTCCGTAGCTGGCCACCAGGGTGATGTCCACGGCTACCTGCGTTTCGCCCACTTCCGCGTGGACACCGGCGGCATGATCGGAACTTCCGACGGCGTCGCGGATGGCGCCAAGGGCACGGGATGGGCCCGACCCGAGGGAATAGACGCCGGGAACCGCCCGCGCGGCGATTCCCGCAACTTTTGCCACGGCGGTCTCGGAGATTACTGTCCGGCCCGGACCGGGAGCCGGGTTGGCGGCAGGACGGCTTGGCACCACGGGTTGTGGGTTCTGGTATTCCATCAGGCACTCCCCCTTCTGTTGGTTCCACCCTATCCCCAGCCTGCGACAGATGCGCGGGAAACCCAACGGCCCGGCCGCAAAGAAAAGGGGTGTGTGCCGCGAGGGTGAAAGGGTCGCGGAGCAGCGTTGTTGCCGCGGTCACAGCTTGCGCCCAAGCGCGCAGGTGGGTTGCCGGCGTCGGCCCCGGTCAAAGCCCATCGATTGCTCCGTATCCGCCGTTTAGGAGCGGCGGATTCATACGGTCATTGCAACGAAACCGTGAAGGGGCAGCGATCGGAACCTGCGTTGAACGCTCCACCCGGTACACCATGCTGCTTCACCTGCCCGATGGTCACAGTGCAGACGAGGTCGCAAAGGCCATGATCACGGCGTTCGCTGAATTGCCGAAGGACCTGCGCAAAACCCTGACCTATGACCGCGGCGTCGAGATGGCCCGCTACGCCCAAATCCAGATCGCGATCGATACGGACATCTACTTCTGCGATCCGCACTCGCCCTGGCAACGAGGAACCAACGAGAACACGAACCGGCTCCTGCGGCATTGGTTCGCTAAAAGCACCGACCTGTCCGTCCACACCGCCAAGGACCTCAAACGAGTTCAGGACAGCCTGAACAACCGGCCACGCCCCACCCTCGGCCTCGCAACACCCAAGCAGAAATTCAACGAACTCCTACTCGCCGCGGCAGCCTAACCGTTGCAACGACCACTTGACTTTCCAAGCTCGAAAACGACACTTACGGAGCAATCGATGGAGGGGTTAAATGAAGAAAAGCACCAGTTCCGAAGAACTGATGCTTCCCAGTGGTGGCTCCGACCGGCGTCGATCCGGTGACCTTTCGATTTTCAGTCGAACGCTCTACCAACTGAGCTACAGAGCCTAGGTGACTAGTCACCATGACAGCCGGAATCTCTTCCAACAATCAGAGCGACCCTGACGGGACTTGAACCCGCGACCTCCGCCGTGACAGGGCGGCGCGCTAACCAACTGCGCTACAGGGCCTTGCTTTTCTTGCTTTTGCAGTATCTCTACCGCTTTTTTCAAGGCCTCCAGCCTACCAGACTTTTTCAGCCTGCTTGACCAGTTCCTTGCGTACCCCCAACGGGATTCGAACCCGTGCCGCCGCCGTGAAAGGGCGGTGTCCTAGGCCGCTAGACGATGGGGGCCAGAACCCGTTCGGAACAAGAGAAAAGGCGTCAAGCGGGGCTTTCCGTCTTTGTCCTCTGCGTTTCTCCGAACTGGACTCTAAAACTATAGGGGCTAACCGGGAATATTCCAAAATCGGTGAAAACCCCGCCATCGGGCCGCCGGACAGGTAAAGATGGACGGATGGATGCCGTCGCAGCGCTCAATGAGATCGCTTTCTGGCTGGAGCGCGGACGCGCTGCCACGTTCAAGGTCCAGGCCTTCCGCAAGGCAGCCGCCGCCATCGCTCCACTCGGCCCGGAAGAAGTGGCCGCGCGGGCCCTGACCGGACGGCTCAAGTCCATGAAGGGAATCGGCGACCGGACCTTTGCAGTAATCCGGCAGGCGGTGGACGGCCAGGTCCCTGACTACCTTGCAGACCTCAGGAAGAAGGGCGTCCAGCCGCTCGCCACCGGCGGCGCCGAAATCGGCGGGGCTCTGCGGGGCGACCTGCACAGCCACAGCGAGTGGTCCGACGGAGGCTCCCCCATCGAGTTGATGGTGGCCGCCGCTGAGGTGTTGGGCAGGGAGTACCTGGCCCTGACCGACCACTCCCCCAACCTCACCATCGCCAATGGGTTGTCACCAGAGCGCCTGCGGAACCAGTTGGATGTGGTGGCGGGCATCAACGGCAACGGCGGGGGACCCGGCTGCTGACCGGTATCGAAGTGGACATTCTGGAGTCCGGCGAACTGGACCAGGAACCGGAACTGCTTGACCGCTTGGACATCGTGGTGGCCAGCGTCCACTCCAAGCTCCGCGCGGACCGGAAAGCCATGACGGCCAGGATGCTCGGGGGTATCCGGGCTCCGCAGACCAACGTCCTTGGCCACTGCACCGGCCGGCTGGTGGAAGGATCACGAGGAACCCGGCCGCCGTCGGACTTTGATGCCAAGGAAGTCTTCGCGGCGTGCGCGGAAAACAACGTTGCCGTGGAGATCAACTCCCGCCCGGAGCGGCAGGACCCGCCCGATGACCTGATCCAGGCTGGCGCTGGAGGCCGGCTGCCTGTTCTCGATCGACAGCGACGCCCACGCCCCCGGGCAGCTGGATTTCCTTCAATACGGCGCGGAGCGGGCAGCGCGCAACAACGTGCCGCCCGATCGGATCATCACCACCTGGCCGCTGGACAAGCTGCTCGACTGGGCGGCCGGGAAATAGGACGGCCTCCGGCTCAGGCGGTGCAGCCCGGCTGAGCCGGATCGTGGGCGGGGCACCGACCCGGCCGATTTCCGCCAGACCCTCCTCCTTTGCCCCCGTACATTTGTTGCATGCCTTCCACCAGTCCCGCGCGCGAACCACTGACTCCCCAAGCCGCGGCAGTTGCCCCCGTGAAGGCCCTGGGCGTGGTGGCCATGGTGGTTACCGTGGTGCTGTGGGCCTCGGCCTTCGTAGGCATCCGGGCCATCGGCCCGCACTTCTCCCCCGGTTCCCTGACGCTTGGCAGGCTGGCGGTTGCCGCCGTCGTCCTGGCCTTCCTGGTGGTACCGCAATTGTTGAGGAGCCGGGTGCTGCCCAAGGGGCGGGAATGGCTGCCCATCCTCGCCTATGGCGTGATGTGGTTCGGCGGCTACAACGTGGCCCTGAACGCCGCCGAGCACATCCTGGATGCGGGTACCAGTGCCCTGCTGATCAACGTCAACCCCATCCTGGTGGCCATCATGGCCGGCATCTTCCTCAAGGAGGGCTTCCCGCGCTGGATGCTCATCGGCAGCACCGTGGCGTTCGCGGGTGTGGCGTTGATCGCCTTGGGTTCGGGACAGCCGCGCACTCCGGGGGAAAGTTCGACGGCGGACCTGACGGGTGTGGCGCTTTGCCTCCTTGCGGCGGTGCTCGCCGCCGTCAGCGTCATCATCCAGAAGCCGGTGGTACGGAAATTCCCGGCGGCGCAGGCAACCTGGTTCGGCATCGTGGTGGGCGCGCTGTGCTGCCTGCCCTTCGCCGGGCAACTGGCGTCCGAAGTACAGGCCGCTCCTCCGCAGGCCACCGGGGCGCTGGTGTACCTAGGGGTGTTTCCCACGGCCATCGCCTTCACCACCTGGGCTTACGCACTGTCGCTGGTGGACGCCGGGAAGCTGGCCGCCACCACCTACCTTGTCCCCGGGACCACGGTCCTCATCTCCTGGCTGCTGCTCGGGGAGATCCCCACGGCCTGGGGACTGGTGGGTGGGCTGGTGTGCCTGGTTGGAGTGGGACTGACCCGGCGCAGGACGCGGCCGGCACGCAACCGCCAGCGGCTGCTTCGGAGCTAGAGTCAGGGTATGCCTGCCAGCCTTCCACCGGGACTGCCCATCATTCCGGATGGCCCGGACGAGCCTTACGGGTTCACCATGTCCCCTGACGAGTTCGAGGTGGCAGTCCAGGCTGCCCTGGACAGCATCCCGGAACGGCTGGCCCGTGCCATGGACAACGTGGCGGTGTTCATCGATGACGACTACGCGCCCGGCCCGGGGGAAGATCCAGGGACCGTCCTGCTGGGACTGTACGAGGGTGTCCCGCTGACGGAACGCGACTCGTGGTGGGACGCCGGTTCCCTCCCCGACCGCATCACTATTTTCCGCGAACCCATCCTGGATATCTGCGACTCCCGGGAGGAAGTGATCCACGAGGTGGCCGTCACCGTAGTGCATGAAATCGCCCACCACTTCGGCATTTCCGATGACCGGCTGCACGAGCTGGGCTGGGGCTAGCCTTGTAAACATGGGACACGACCACAGCCACGGGACCACCGCCACCGGCCGGCACCGGAAGCGTCTCGTGGCCGTCCTGGGCGTCACGCTTGGCGTGGTGGTCATCCAGGTCATCGGAGCCTGCGCTGTCCGGTTCGCTCTCCCTGCTCGCAGACGCGGGCCACATGCTCTCCGACGCGGCCGGGGTCACTATCGCGCTGCTGGCGGCGTGGATTGCAGGCCGCCCTGCGAGCGGCCAGCGGACCTACGGATACCAACGCGCAGAGGTCCTGGCGGCCCTTGCCAATGCGCTGATCCTGATCGTGATCTCCGTGGTGATCTTCACCGAAGCGATCCGAAGGTTCGGGGCACCGCCGGAAGTGCACACGGACATCATGCTGTTTGCCGCCATCCTCGGAGCCGTGGCCAACCTTGCGTCGCTGCTGGTCCTGCGTGCGGCACAGGAGGAGAGCCTGAACATCCGCGGCGCCTACCTGGAAGTGCTTGGCGACCTCCTGGGCTCGGCGGCCGTCATCATTGCCGCCGTGGTCATCATGCTGACGGGCTTCCAGCTGGCAGACACCATTGCGTCGGTCCTCATCGCACTGATGATCCTGCCCCGGGCCTGGAGCCTGCTGCGGGACGTGGTGGATGTCCTGCTGGAGGCCAGCCCTAAAGGAGTGGAGGTGCAGATGATCCGCGAGCACATCCTTTCGGTGGCCAGCGTGACAGACGTCCATGACATCCACATCTGGACCATCACGTCCGGTGTCCCCGTCTTTTCTGCCCACGTTGTAGTGGAGGACGGCGCGCTCAACGCGCGGGGCGCCGACCAGTTGCTGGACAAGCTCGCCACCTGCCTGGGCTCGCATTTTGATACCAACCACTGCACCTTCCAGCTGGAGCCCGCCAGCCACTCGGAGCACGAGGAACATCAACACGCCTGACCCCGACACGCCCCCGCGGATTCCCCCGCGAATGACATCGGTGTGGTTTATGTTATTGATGTGACTGTTGTTGCCAATGTGCAAAACGTCACGTAGCCTCGGACTGCTGGCGAGCAACTGAGGGGCACAGTCGTGCCGCATCCAGAACCTCACTCCCAGCCTTACCGTTGCGAGGTCTCTGCAGATGGCATTACCCGGATCCGGCCGCAGGACAGCCGTGCTGTGCGCCGCCGTCGTACTCTTTGCTTCCGTTGCAACGCCCGCACTCGCAGTACCCGCGCCCTCCGCTCCCCTGGCCGTTCCGGCGACGCCGGAGATTCCGTCGCCGGAGGACATTGCTGCTGCCAAAGCGAGCGAGACCGCGACGGCGGACCAGGTCAGCGCGATCGAGCGAATCCTCGCGGATGCTTCCACAGCCCAGCAGGCAGCGTTCGCTGTGGCCATGCAGGCCAACAACTCCTACAGCGAGGCGCTGGTGGAGCGCAGCAGAGGACGGAGGCAGCGTCAGTTGCTGCCGCCAAGGCATCCTCGGCGCGGGAGCAACAGGACAAAACCCGCAAGCAGGTGGGGCAGGCTCGCCGGGGACCTGTACCGCAACGGCGGCCTGAACCCCACCCTCGGAACCCTGGCCAGCGGCGGCGACAGCCTGCAGCAGGCGGCCACGCTTGAGGCCCTCTCTGCCAGCCGCAGCCGGGCCTTTGAGGCTGCGGACGCCGCGGCCACCGCTTACCGCTCCCTGACGGCAGCCGCCGACGATGCCACAAAAGCCGCCGATGACGCGGCGAAGACTGCCGAACAACGGAAGTCCCAGGCGGAGCAGGCCAACGCCGCGCAGGCCAAGGCCGTAGCGGACGCGAAAGCTCAGCGGACCGTCCTGGTGGACCAGGCGGCGCAGGCCGAAACACCACCGTAGCGCTCGAATCGGCCAGGGTTGACGCCCTTGACCGGCAGCGCGAGGAGGCACGCCTTGCCGCGTTGTCCGCCGCCGCCGACAGGGCAGCCCAGGACAAGGCGGCACAGGATAAGGCAGCCCAGGACAAGACCGGGCAGAACCAGGCAGCACAGGACAAGACCGCGCAGAACCAGGCAGCACAGACCGGGTCAGCACCAGGCCAGTCCGCCGGCCAGAACAGCCGCGGACAGGATGCAGCCCCCGCGGCTCCCGCCCCTGCAGTGCCCGCACCCGCCGCGCCGGCGCCAGCTGCGCCCGCTCCTGCCCCGGCACCCGCTGATCCCGCTCCGGCACCCGCTCCGGCACCGGCTCCGGCTCCTGCACCTTTGGCACCCGCTCCGGCTCCTGCCCCAGCCCCTGCACCCGAGCCAGCCCCTGCACCTCCCACCGGCTCCGGCTCAGGCACCTACGAGGCAGCCATCTCGGTCGCTTTGGGCAAGGTGGGGGCGCCGTACTTCTACCAGTGGGGCGGTACCGGGGTGTACGGTTTCGACTGCTCGGGCCTGGTGCAGAACGCCTTCGCCGCGGCCGGTATGTACCTTCCGCGCACCGCTTCCCAGCAGTATGCCGCTGCGCCGGTCCACGTTCCCATTTCCCAGGCCCGCCGCGGCGACCTGTTGGTGTGGGGTTCGGCTCCAAACTTCTACCATGTGGCCATCTACCTGGGTAACGGCCAGGTGGTACAGGCACTCAACCCGCAGGAAGGCATCACTGTTTCCACCATCAGCTCGATGGTGGGCATGGACCTGTACCCGTACGCGGCCCGCTACTGATCAGAAGCCCCGGCGGCGGGCAGTGAAGGTTCCAGCCGTCGCCGTCAGCTCAGGATGTCCTTGGTGACGAAGCGGCCGTAGGCGAGCGCCCCGAACACGGCCACGTAGCCCGCCTGGAGCAAGGCGTTGCTGGCAAAGGAATCCCACACCAGGGGCTGGCGCAACATGTCCCCGAAACCCAGCCAGTAATGGCTGAAGAGCCACGGGTGAAGCCACTCCAGCTGGGGAAGCTGGTCCGCGACCTGCGACACCACCGAGACCACCACGGTTGCGGCCATCGCCCCGACGGGCACCACGGTCAGGGTGGACAGGAACAGGCCTATCGCCGAGAGCCCGGCCAGCGATACGGCCAGGTAGGCGGCGATCAACACGATCCGCAGGGCGGCTTCAGCGGGCTGGACCACCCCGCCGGACAGCAGCGTCACCGGTCCCACAGGGAAAAGCACCGCTCCAATGGCCGCCCCAGCAAGGCCTACGGTCAGCGGGGCCACGATGCAGAAGGCCAGCGCGCCGGCGTACTTGACCAGGAGGAGCCGCACCCGCCCGGCCGGCGCCACCAAAAGGTACCGGAGGGTCCCCAGGTTCGCCTCCCCGGCGATCGTGTCCCCCGCCACCACACCCACCGCGAGCGGCATGAACAACGGGACGGAAACCAGCATGGCGGTGAAGGCCACGAACAACCCGTTCTGGGTGATCCGGTCAAGGAAGGCAGGCCCCGCCCCGGCGGGACGGCAGAGGAAACCTTCACCGCGACGGCGATGAGTACCGGAATCGCGGCGAGCGCCAGGAGCAACGCCCAGGTCCGACGACGCGCAAACAGCACCTTGAGCTCCGACCCCAAAAGGGACAGCCCGGAACTCCGCGGTCCCGCCGCCGGCCGGGCAGTTCCGGCGGTTTCCGGCGTGTCTGCTTGAACGCTACTGGGCAACGTCGAATCCTTCCCCGGTGAGGGCAACGAAGCGGTCTTCAAGGCTTTCACGCTCGACGGCGAAGCCCCGGACGCGGACGCCGGCCTGGACCAGCTGCGCCACAACGTCCTCCGGCAGCACCGCCCGCTGGCCGCTGCCGGTTCCCAGCGTCGCCACGATGGTCTCCCCGTCCAGTCGTGCGCGCTGGGGTTCCGGCACCGCAGGCCGGCCCGGAACATCGATACGTTCAGGCTGGGCAGCTTGAGGCTGCGCAGCGTCAGGTTCCCCGGGCGCGGGCGCCAGCCCCAGCCCTGCCAGGACCTGCCGGGCCGCGCCGGCGTCGGGCGTTACCAGGCGAAGGCGCGTGCTTCCGGCCTGCCGCAACTCCGCCAGGGGCCCCTGGGCCACAAGCTTTCCTGCGCTCATGACGGCCGCGTGGGTGCACATCTGGTCCACCTCGGCCAGCAGGTGGCTGGACACGAAGACAGTGGTGCCTTGGTGCGCCAGGGACCGCACCAGGTTGCGGACTTCCCGGGTGCCCTGCGGATCCAGTCCGTTGGTGGGTTCGTCCAGGACCAGGAGGTCCCGCGGTGAGAGCAGGGCATTGGCTATGCCCAGCCGCTGTTTCATTCCCAGGGAGTAGGCATGCACCCGTTTCCCTGCGGCGTGCTCCAGGCCCACGCGCTCCAGCGCCTGCTGCACACGGGCCTTGCGCGTGGCGGGCACGGTATGCGGGCTGGCGGAGTCGAGCCGGTGAAGGTTGGCGGCGCCGGAGAGAAAGGGGTAGAAGGCAGGGCCTTCCACCAGCGCGCCTACGCGGGGCAGGACTTCGTGCAGTTTGTCCGGCATCTCCCGGCCCAGCAGGTTCACCGTCCCTGCGGACGCGGCGGCCAGTCCCAACAGCATGCGGATGGTGGTGGTCTTGCCGGACCCGTTGGGTCCCAGGAAACCGAAGACCGTCCCGTGCGGGACGGCCAGGTCCACGTGGTCGACGGCGGCCTGCTGGCCAAAGTGCTTGCTGAGGCCCCGGGTCTCAATGGCCAGGCCAGCGGTCACCGGGCCGGCTCCGGCCCTGCCATCACTCCCCCGCCCGTCCAATGCTTACCGGGCCGTTGCTGCTGCGGCCTGCAGCCTCTCCGGCGGCACCATTCCCGCGAAGATCCGGCCGTCGTCGGTAATCAGGACGTTAAGCAGGGCTGTGGAAAGCAGCCGGCCGCCGGGTACAGCGACGGCAGCCTGGGACAGCAGCGGGTCCTGCAGCATTTGTTCGGCCGCCGCAGCGGATCCATGCTCCGTGCCAACCACTGTCTCCCAGCCCGTACCTGTCACTGCGACGTTTCCCTTGGCTTGGGCGTGCTTGGCGCCCGGATCATGGGCGTCCGCGGGCTCGTGTGACCTGTCCGGAACGGGGAGTTCCTTGACTGTTCCGCCCGGGGGCGGGGTGAAGGTGAAGACTGAGGGGTCCGGCGCATCGAGGGAAAGGCTGGTGAACTCGGAGGTGAAGGCGGGTTTGTCGGCCCCGCGCGCTGTCACCTGGACGGACAACGGCATGCCGTTTTCACCGTCGACGGCGATGGCCACCTTGCTCACCAGTGTTGCGTCCGTGCGGGGTTCGATCAGCAGGTTGTAGGCGGCGCGGCCTGCAACGGAAACGTCGGGGCCCACGGAAACGGCGGTGCTCGGTCCGACCTTGGTCAGGAACTGCTGGGCCAACTCAGCCGGAGTGTGCAGGCCGGGTGTGGTCTGGGTGTCGTTCGAAGGCGCATGGTCCTTTGCATCCGCTGGGTCCTCCGTGTGCGCGGGCAGCGTCAGGTGCGCTGCCGTGTTGTCCTTGGAGGAGTAGAACCAGACGTCGCTGCCGTGGCGGACCACGTCCCGTTCGGCAAGTTGGTCCATCACCTGCACCCGGGCATTGTCCTTGCCGTCCACGTAGAGGCGCGCCGTGTGCTTGCCTGACAGCAGTTCAATCACCGAAGCTACGCTGCCGGGGGACGCAGCCGCGGACGGCTTCCCGGTGGCGGGCAGCTCCGGCAGCCCGAGTTCCGCAGATCGTTCCACCGTTCCCGAGAACGTCTGGACGTGGTGGCCGGCTGCCAGTTCCAGGACCTCGGCAGGCGACTTGGCGGGCAGCGGATTGCTGGCCCCCGCCGGCAGGGACCCGATCAGGGCACCGGAGGCGATGGCCACCGGAGCCGCGACGGCGGGCAGCCACCGCAGCCACGCCCTGCGGCCCTGCGTGCTGTTTCGTTGGAACCGTGCGCTGGAATCCAGCCTGTTGGAACCCATAGGTAAAGACTACGCCCGTGCGGGAGCGTCGGGGCCCTTGGCGGCCTGTCCGTTCTCCGGGGTACTGGGGCGCTCCGGCACTACGGTTCCGGCGCCGCCGTCGACCGTGATCTTTTGGCCCGTGGTGATCAGGCCGGTAGCGTCCGCCACGCCGACAACGGCTGGAATTCCGTACTCCCTGGCCACGACGGCGCCATGGGAGTTTGCTCCGCCCATCTCCATCACCAGCCCTCCTGCCGTCAGGAACAGCGGAGTCCAGCCGGGGTCCGTGGACGGGGCCACGAGGATCTCGCCCGGCTCAAGGCGCGCTCCAACCGGATCCAGGATGACGCGGGCGGCAGCGGTCACCGTTCCGGCCGAGGCAGGGCTGCCGGCCAGGGTTCCGGTTCCGGCAATTCCGACGGCGGTCGGCACCGCTTCAGGTTCGGTCCCGTCCGATAGCAGGACCCGGGGGATGCGCCGGCGCCTGAGCTCCAGGGCGTAATCCTGCCGCCGGGACGCGACGAGTGCCCGGAGGTGACGGACAGCAGCCTGGCTGCCCGCTGCATTTCCGGTCAGAGCCTCGTGGACCTCGGCGAAGTCCAGGAAGAAGACGTCGTCCTGCCGCTCGAGGGTGCCCGCCTGCACCAGTTCGGCGCCCACCTGGAGCAGCTGCCGGCGGACTTCCCCGAAGCCAACAACCAACTGGTACTTTGGCAGCTCCCGCAGGCCGGCGAAAAGCCGGGCCCGCCGGAGGGCGGCAAGCACCAGTCTCCCCTGATCCTGCCGCGGGCGGCGGCGCGGGCAACGAGCCGCTCAACCTGGGCTTCCGCGTCCTCGGCGGCCTTGCTGAACTGGGCATCGGGCGCCATGGCGGGGTCCTCCAGCCGGAGGTAGTTGGCCAGGATGCCCAGGATGTGTGCCGGCTCCTCGGACCACCGCGGCAGTCCAACATCAATTTCGCCCACCGCCCGGTGGCCGTACCTGTCCAGGAACCTGGCCAGGCCGGCGTCCAGGCGCGCCGGCAGCTGCCCGGCCTGGAAAGCGGCTGCAAGCGCTGCTGGATCCTGCGTCATCAGCGCGGACCGCGATTCAGCGTCCTCCCGGATTGCTGTTGCGAGGTACCACAATTCCAGGTCCATTTCCGTGGTGACGTTGTTCGGCAGGCCGCGGATCACCGGCTGCGCTCGTCCCACGCGTTCCCTCCCAGCAGCTTTCCTGCAACGCCCAGCATCGCGAACCCCAGGGCGGGAAGGGGAGGATGGCAGGAACAATCGGGAACAGGCGTGACGCCACCAGCCGCTCGGCGTGGTCAAGGCGGGCAAGGGCGCCGGCGCCGTCCCCGGGAGCCAGCGACGCATCGAACTCCTTGGTGAAGCGCTCCAGCCGGCGGAGGGCCGCAGCGGGCCTGGCCAGCGCGCGGAGGAAGGTGCCGGGAACCCCTGCCCGGATTGCCGCGGGCCCCACGTGGCGCAGCAGCCCGAAGGGCGTCCTTGTGGTCACTGAAAAGGCTGGGTCCGCGAACAGTTGCCGCATGACGGTTGCCGTCCGCGCCTCCATGATGTCGAAGACCCGCGGAACCAGGCGGCGGCCCACGGCGCTGCGGATGGGAGTAGTGAAGTCGACGTAGATCCGTTGCCCCGCCTCGGCATACGGGGACGGACCTGCCCGTGGATCGGGCACAGGGAAACCGGCGGCGGTGGCCACTGACGAGGCTATGAGCCGGACAGCCGCGAGCCCCATGGGCGTGAGCGGCCGGGTAAGCCCCTGGGCCAGGCTGAAGCAGAGGTACGCCCGGGTACCGCCTGCGGACGTGCCCTGCGGGACCCTGCCGGCAGCGCCGTTGCTTTTCGGAATGGGGTAGAGCGTGGTGATGGGCCTGGACTGCGTGAGCCACAGGGTCCCTGCGCCGTCCACAGCCCATTCGGTGTCCTGCGGGGCACCGAAATGCTCTTCAGCCTGCAGCCCGAGCCGCATCAGGCCGGCCACCTGGCTGTCCGTGAGGCAGGCAGTGCCCGGGGCGCCACGCAACTCCCGGATCTGTGTCCCGCCGCCTGCAAGCGGCCGTACTTCCACGCCTTTGTGGCCCGGTTTCCGTTGCAGAATCCTGCCGCTCAGGGCGTCGACCACGAAGTGGTCCGGATTGACGGCGCCGGAGACCACGGCCTCGCCGAGGCCGGGGCTGGCGTCGATCACTACCTGGCGGCGGCTGCCGGTGAGGGGGTTCGCCGTGAACATCACGCCCGCGGCCTCCGCATCCACCATCCGCTGTACCACCACGGCGAGTGCCACGGCTGCGGGGTCAATCCCGAGGCTTGCCCGGTAGGCGGTTGCCCTGTCGGTCCACAGCGACGCCCAGCAGCGCCGGACGGCATCCAGCACCGCCGGTACTCCGATGACATTGAGGTAGGTGTCCTGCTGGCCGGCGAAGCTGGCGAAAGGCAGGTCCTCAGCGGTGGCCGAGGACCGAACCGCCACCGGAACGTCCGCACCCAGCGCTGTATAGGCCTGTTCCACTGCCTGGACAGCGGCCGATGGAAGCGGGGCCGCCAGGATTGCGGCGCGCGCCTTTCCGGCCAGGCCGGCCACGTCCACGCGTTCCCCGTCGGCGCCCTGTGGCGTATCTGCCAGGGCGGAGTAAACCTCGGCCAGCGCGGGAAGCACGGCGCCGGGGGCGCCCACTGCCTGCCGGTACACGTCCGTGGTGAGGCAGAAACCCTCCGGGACGGGCAACCCGGCGGACAACAGCTCACCCAGGTTGGCTGCCTTTCCGCCTACCAGCGCCAGCATCCCGGCCTTGAGCCGGGCCAGGTCCAGCACCAACCCGCCGGATCCTTCATCGGCTGGGGTGCGCTGCGTCATGTCCGCGGTCTTCCGCTGGCTGCCCGAGGAAGGCGCGGTCTACGCGGCGTCGCCCAGGATGGGGCCGAACCGTCCGCGGTCCGCCAGGCGGGGTCCTCCCGATCCGGGACAGCCATGACAGGGCCCTTTGCATGGTGGAGCACGCCGTCGGACGTCGAGCCCAGCAGCATCCCGGTGAAGCCGCCGTGGCCGCGGGTACCCACCACCACCAGCTCAACGTGCCGGCTTTCCTCGACGAGCACGTCCACCGGCGAGCCGTCCTTCAATTCGTACTCTGCCTGCAGCCTGGGGTAGTGGCTGCGGAGCCACGCCATGCCGGCTTCCAGGGTGACCCGGATGTCGTCGAACAGGGCCTTGCGGTCCATGGGCGCGGGAACCCAGGCCAGGGAACCGCTGTACTGGGGCACGGCGCAAACCACCCTGAGGGAGGCGCCAAGGCGTTCGGCCTGGTCGGCTGCCTCGAGGACGGCAACGCGGGCCTGCTCGGAGCCGTCCACGCCAACCACCACCACGTTTTCCACCGGACGGTGGCCGGATTTGGCCTGCTCCGCCTTGACGCGGCGGTCCTCCGTGGACTCGCCAAGCCGGTCTGAGCAGAACAACGGCACCGTCACAGTGGGGCACTTTGCGTGCGCGGGCAGGGCACTGCTCACGGATCCGAGGAGCCGCCCCACGAAGCCGCCGCGGCCGCGGGTGCCCACCACCAGGAGTTCGGCCGTTTCGGAGATGTCCAGCAGGACCCCGGCGGCGTCGCCGTTCTCCACCGAAGACGTGACGTCGACATCGTAGGCGGCAACTTTATCCAGTGCCTGCCGGAGAATGGCCTCGGCACCTTCACGGATGACGGAGTCGTCCACGGTGGCGTAGCCCCCGTCCAGGCCGGACGCGGCGAAGATCGGCACGGAATAAGCGGTGACGATATGGAGGGGACGACGGCGGCGCTGGGCCTCCCGCGCGGCCCACACCAGGGCGCACTGGCCATGGTCCGAACCATCCACGCCGACCACGATGCCATGCGGAGCGGCAGGTGCACCGCCACCGTCCCGGGCCGGGTCCGGATGCAACTCTCGTGAGCCCATGGGGGCCGCCTCCTCGCGATACGCCTGATGTTGCGGCTATTCTGCCAGAAAACGGGCCGCTCCCTGCGCACCCGGCACAACACCGGCGACGGCAGGAACAGGACCGCTCCTGCTCCCACTATTCTCCGTCCCCTACTGCTTAGCAAGCCTGTTCAGCGCCATGAGGGCGAAGTTATCCACAGGCTCTCGAGCCGTTTCCGGAAAGCGTCTTCACAGGACGAAGATGTTTTCTCCTTTGGGCTATCCACGGCCGCGTTTGTTCTGTAGTCTTCAGGACATTGTTGGTCCGGGACGCCAACCGCATCTTCCTGCCAGGACGGTCCCGGGCCATGCGCTGCGGCCGTACTTGGGGGTAACGGAACGCTGGCCGGCGAGGACGCCGGCACCTGCCGAAGCTCCAAAGGAGGGAAACTGTAGTGTCAAGCACGCCTGGGAATGCCGGGACCGAACAGACCACCACTGTCGTCATTGGCACAGGCTTGTCCGGGCTGGCCGTGGCCGCTGAACTGCGCCGCCATGGAGTGGACTCCATTGTGGTGGACGGCCTCGATATCCTCGGCCAGGCACAGCCGGCGAACACTACTTCGCTGCAACGGTGCGACGCGGCGGACAGCGACACCCTCCGGGAGCGCAACGAGATCCTGCGCCACCTGCGCAACTACGCCGCCAGCCACAGCGTGGATGTCCGGAACACCACGCGGGCGGTCCAACTGACCATGCTTGAAGCGCCGGACCAGGCGGCGCCCCAGTGGCAGGTACACACCCCCACGGGCATCCTGGTGGCGGACCACATTGTGCTCACCCGCTGCGCCCACAGCCAGTTGCGGCGCATGCTCAACGATTTTGGCATCGCCGTGGGCCGGAACGTGGTCGCCGCCATGCGGGCCATCGGCATCTACCTGGTGGGGGTGGGCGAACTCATCACGCCATCGCCCAAGGAAGTGCTGCGCCAGGCCAAGACCGTGGGCCAGGCCATCTCCGCCAAGGTCAACCCCGACAGCGGACAGGCGCCCGGCAGGCGGCTCTCCGGCGGTGCCTTCCCGGCCGCGGGCGGCTTTGCGGTACTCACCTGCTGAGGGTCCGCCGGCCGGGCGCCCGGCAGGACTCCTCCACGCCGGGCGGGTGGGACTACTCCCCTTCCCCGTCCTCCTCGGCGTCTCCGTCACCGGCGAGCCTGCGCCTGGCAATGACGCCGAGCGCTACCAGCAGGCCAACGGCGACCACCGCAAAAATCACGATGCTCCATTGAAACGGCTCGCCCGCGCCCGCGGGCTCCGACGGCTCTTCCGTGGTCCCGGGCTGAGCGGTACCCATGCCCGGTACCGCGCCGGCCGCCGTCGAACTTCCCCGGTGGGCGTTCCTGACGCTGCGGCGCCGGACGCAGCAGAAAAGGTGAATGTGCCCTCGATGGGATGTGAATCCGAGCTGACCACGCGCCATGTGACCGTGTACGCTCCCCCGGGCCGCCGGGCCGGAGCTTTTGCGTGGCCACGTTGTCAACAATCCGGACGGACCCGTCAGCCCATTCGGTGCCGCGGGCGTCCTTGACGGAGAAGGACGATCCGATGCCCAGGGGCTTGTTGCTGAAGGTCACCGAAACCTCGGTTGGCGGCGAAGCCAGTGCGGCACCCTGGGCCGGGCTAGTGGACTCAGCAGCGTCGTGGGCGGAGGCCGGGCCTGCCAGGCCCAGCGTTGCGGCGGCAAGGATAAAGGATCCGAGCACAAGGCCCAGCAACTGGCGGCGGATTTGGCGCATGTCTGGGCTGCTCCTTGTGTTGGCTTCCTTACAGACTAGGCGAATTTGGCGGCTCAACCCCTCCAGCACCATTAGGATGCAGGTATTCCCACACACTTCCCCGGAGGACTAATGCTTAAGCAAGGCTCTGCCCTGGACCGGTATTTCAGGGTCAGCGAGCGCGGTTCCAACCTTTCCCGCGAGATCCGCGGCGGGTTCGCCACGTTCTTCGCCATGAGCTACATCGTGGTGCTGAACCCGCTGATCCTGTCCGGCCCGGACTCCAGCGGCACCACGCTGGGCTTCACCGCCGTGGCCGCCGTGACCGCCCTGGTGGCAGGCATCCTCACCATCCTCATGGGGGCTTGGGGACGGCACCCCTTCGCCTTGGCCACCGGCCTGGGCGTCAACGCCTTCGTGGCCGTCACCGTGGCCACCAACCCGGGGCTGACCTGGCCCGACATGATGGGCCTGGTAGTCCTTTCCGGCGTCACCATGCTGATCCTGGTCCTCACCGGCTTCCGGACCGCCGTCTTCAAGGCCGTTCCAGACGGACTCAAGACGGCCATCGTGGTGGGCATCGGCCTGTTCATCGCCCTGATCGGCCTGGTCAACGCCGGCTTCGTGCGGCGCATCCCCGACGTCGCAGGCACCACCGTGCCCGTTGGCCTCGGTTTCGAAGGCAAGCTGCTGGGCTGGCCCACCGCCGTCTTCGTCTTCGGCCTGATCCTGACCATCGCCCTGGTGGTGCGCAAGGTCAAGGGCGCCATCCTGATCGGCATCATCACCTCCACGGTGCTTTCCGTCCTCCTCGAAACGACGCTGCACATCGGCCCCAGCTTCGACGGCAAGAACTTCAACCCGCAGGGCTGGTCCCTGGTGGCCCCGGCGTTCTCCGGCTGGGCCGCCCCGGACCTCTCCCTGATTGGCAAGGCCAACCCGTTCGGCGCCTTCCAGCACCTCGGCTTCGTCGCCGCCACGCTGCTGGCCTTCGTCATCCTGCTCAGCATCTTCTTCGACGCCATGGGGACCATGGTGGGCCTTGCCAACGAAGCGGGCACGGTGGATGAACAAGGCAACATTCCCGACGTCGACCGCGTGCTCCAGGTGGACGCACTCGGCGCCATCCTCGGCGGCGGCGCGTCCGTTTCCTCCAACCAGATCTACGTCGAGGCCGGCGCCGGCATCGGTGAAGGCGCCCGCACGGGCGTCGCCTCGATCGTCACCGGCTTCCTGTTCCTGGTGGCCATGTTCTTCACCCCGCTGATCAACCTGGTGCCGTTCGAGGCCGTGGCCCCGGCACTGGTGGTGGTGGGCTTCATGATGGTGTCCCAGGTGGGCAAGATCGACTGGCAGGACTGGGGCATCGCCATCCCCGCATTCCTCACGTTCACCCTGATGCCCTTCACCTACTCCATCGCCAACGGCCTGGGTGCGGGCTTCATTGCCTACGTCCTGATCCGCACGGTCCAGGGCAGGGTCAAGGACATCCACCCGCTGATGTGGGCCGTGGCCGCGGCATTCGCGCTGTTCTTCGCCATCGGCCCCATCGAGGCGGCCCTGGGGATGAAGTAACCCCCTTACGGGAAGGGCTGGTGTGGCGTCTGCCGCACCAGCCCTTTGTTTACACCGGGGTGTTCGGTGCCAGCCCTTCGTCGCCGGAAACCGCCAGCGCCTTCCTCTGGCGCAACCGGTCCAGCCGGTTCATCAGGGGCGACGTAGTGGCCCCGTGGATCACGATGGACAGTGCCACCACCAATCCTATGAAGGACCACAGCCAGTGGGCCTGGTCCGTGAAGTGGCCTTCGCCCAGCGCGAAGGCCAGGTAGTACAGCGATCCGATGCCGCGAATGCCGAAGAAGGACAATGCCACGCGTTCCCGGGGTCCTGTCTTGCCGCCCAACAGGCCCAGCCAGCCCGCCAATGGCCGGACCACCAGCAGGAAGGCCAGGGCCACCAGCAGTTCCGCGAGCCCCACACCGGCAAGCAGACCGCGGGCAATGGCACCGCCGAGCAGGACCAGGATTACCACGGTCAGGAGCCGTTCCAGCTGCTCCACGTAGGAATGCAGCACCCGGTGGTAGCCGTGGGTGCGCTCGGCGGCGCGGATGGTCACGGCGCAGACAAACACCGCGATGAACCCGTAGCCCTCCACCATGTCGGTCAGCCCGTACGCCAGGAATGTCGCTGCCAGGGCCACGAAGCCCTCGGAATGGTTGGACAACCTGAGGCTGTCCGCACGGGCGGAGAAGAACAGCCTGGCGAGCACCTTGCCGGTAAGGAAGCCCACCAGGAGCCCGACGGCCAGCCGCCACAGCACGTCCAGCCCGAACCACTCGCCGAACCAGGCGGACGGGTTTGCGCCGGCAACGCTGATGGCAATGGCCATGTAGACGAACGGGAAAGCCAGCCCGTCATTGAGACCGGCCTCCGAGGTGAGTCCAAACCGGACCTCGTCCTCCTTGTCCGCGTGCTCATCCTGGTCCGCGGGTTCGCCCACCTGGACCTCGGAGGCAAGGACGGGGTCCGTGGGGGCAAGGCTGGAGGCCACCAGCAGGGCTGCACCCAGCCCCAGCCCCAGGAACCACGTGCCCAGCAGGGTCAGCCCCAGGATGCACAGCGGCATGGCGATGCCCAGGAGCCGCCACGTGGTGGACCAGCGTTTGCGCCCCACCGGCCGGTCCAGGGCCAGCCCGGCACCCATTAGCGAGATGATGACACAGACCTCCGCAAGGTGCATGACAAAGCTGCTGTGCTCCACCGGATCCGGGTTGGGCAGCGAGGGAATCAGCGCGAAGGCTCCCATCCCTGCACCCAGGAAGACCATGGGCATGGACAGGGGAATGTCGCGCAGCAGCTTGGGCAGCACCGCGGCGACGAAGACGGCCAGTCCGGCCGCGGCAAAGAGAATATCTGGGGCTTCAAACATTGGAGCGGCTCTCCAGCCTTAAAGGGTTGCGTGGGTTCGGCGCGGGCACGTCACGCTTCGACCGGGCGGACTGCTCTCACCATATCCCCTGCACCAGGCATCGGTGCCGTGCCCGCCATGCCGCCGGGTTCTTGAATCCCGGACAGGACCGCGGCGGCGTCGCTGGTTTTCGTGCCCGGCATGCGGTGAGCTTGAGGAATGTCCCTCCAGCTCCCCGCCGCCGATAACCCGCCCCAGCCATGGACAGGAAGGTTCGACGGCGACGGCACCGCCCACCGCCGCTGGTGGCAGGCGGTAACCGCCTCCGGCCAGGTACAGCCGGCCGCGCCCGGCCCCAGGCCGGCAGCCCTGCTGGGGTTTGCGAGCGACGAGGGCGTCCGCCGCAACAAGGGCCGGACCGGGGCAGCAGCGGCCCCGGCCGCGCTGCGGAAAGCGCTGGGTCCGCTGGCCTTCCATCTGGACCGTACGGTGGCAGATTTTGGCGATGTGGTGGTGTCCGGGGCAGCCCTGGAAGCCGGGCAGGAACGGCTGGGCCGGACCCTTGCAGCCCTGCTCGATGCCGGCCACCAGACGGTGGTGCTGGGCGGCGGCCACGAAACCGCCTATGCCAGTTACCTGGGTGTCAGCGCATCGTCCGCCGTCCAAAGCGGGCAGCGCCTTGGCGTGCTGAACCTCGATGCGCACTTCGACCTCCGCGACGAGCCGGTGCCCAGTTCGGGGACGCCGTTCCTGCAGATGGCCCGTTCGGAAGCAGACGCCGGACGCGAATTCCGTTACGCCGTCGTCGGCATCTCGGAGCCCAACAACACCCAGGCCCTGTTCGACACCGCCGGGAGGCTGGGCGTCCGGTACCTGCTGGACGAGGACTGCGAAGCGGACCGGGTCCGGGACTTCGTGGCTGCCTTCCTGGCGGACATCGACGTCCTGTACCTGACCATTGACCTGGATGTGCTGCCCGCCGCGGTGGCGCCCGGGGTGAGCGCGCCCGCAGCCTACGGGGTGCCGCTGCCGGTCATTTCGGCGGTGTGCCGGCAGGTGGCCCGGAGCGGGAAACTGCTGCACCTGGACGTGGCCGAGCTGAATCCGGCGTTCGACATCGACGGCCGGACTGCCAGGACTGCCGCCCGGCTGGTCGACACGCTGCTGCGCTGAGGCGCTCTTGGGCTGAGAGCTGGTGGACTGTGGAGCCATTAGCCGCGGGCCTGGCCATTCCTTCAGCACGCCTGTCAGGCCTTCAGCACGTACCGCCGTTCCGGCCGTCCCACGCCGTACTTGAGCCGCACGTCCAGCGTTCCTTCGTCATACAGGTATTCCAGGTAGCGGCGGGCGCTGACCCTTGAGGTGCCCAGCTGCTCGGCCATTTCAGCTGCCGAGACGTCACCGGCTGAAGCGTTCAGTGCGGACTCCACCAGCCTCAGCGTTTCGATGCTGCAGCCCTTGGGCAGCGGACGCTCGGCCCGGTCCAGGTCGAACACCCGGTTGACGTCCGACTGTTCGGCCACGTCCTTGGACGCATCCAGGCCCTGATACGCATTCCGGTAGTGCTCCAGCCGCTCCTGAAGGTCCGTTTGCGAAAAGGGTTTGATCAGGTAATGGACAATGCCGCCGCGCAGGGCTTTACGGACGGTTTCGACCTCGCGGGCGGCGCTGATCACCAGCACATCCAGCTCGGGGGCAACCGAACGCAGGCGCCGCATCAGGTCCAAGCCGTTGATGTCCGGCAGGTGGATGTCCAGCAGGGCCAGGTCCGGCTGGAGCCGTTCCGTCTCGGCGACGGCCTGCGCTCCGCTGTGGGCGGCACCCACCACGGTAAATCCGGGCGTGCGCTGGATGAAGCCGGCATGCACCTTGGCCACCATGAAATCGTCATCGACGATCAACACCTTGATCATGGCCGGGTACTCCCTCGTTTCAGCACAGCGGTAAAGACTGCCCCATTATCGTTCGTCACGCTCAGGTTCCCGCCACTCCGGCGGCACACTGCCCGCGACAACGCCAGCCCGAAGCCGCGGCTGCCGGCCGGCCCCGGTCCTTGGTGGTGAAGCCCTGCCGGAAGATCCGGTCCGTGGCGCCGCCGGGGACACCGGGACCGTTGTCCCGCACCGTCACCACAACGTCTCCGGCCCCGTTGCCCTCCACCAGCACCCTGACGGCTGCCTGCGGAAGCCGGTGACGGCGTCGAACGCGTTGTCCACCAGGTTCCCCACCACGGTGGTGAGGTCCCGGGACAACCCGTCGTCGGCCTTGTCCAGCACGGAGTCCGGGTCCAGTTGCAAGGCCGCGCCCCGTTCGGCGGCGAGGCTGGACTTGGCGATCAGCAGGGCGGCGAGCGCGGGGTCCTCGATGCGGGCGGTCACTTCGTCATTGAGCCGGGTCCGGTCCACGGTGGCGCCATTGACGAACTGGACCACGGAATCGTACTCGCCGATCTGGATCAGGCCGGAGATGACGTGGAGCCTGGTTGGCGAACTCGTGCGCCTGGGCCCGGAGGGTGTCCGTGGCGGTGCGGGTGGTGCCGAGCTCATGCTCCAGTTCGGAGAGCTCCGTGCGGTCGCGAAGGGTGGTCACCGAGCCAATCACCCTGCCGCGGGACTGGAAGGGCACCCGGTTCATCACCACCAGCCGGTCCCCTACCAGCACCAACTGGTCCGGCCCGGGCTGCTCGCGGGTGAGGACTTCCTTGAGGGCTGGCTCGACGGCGAGGGCCGCCACGCGTTTGCCCACACAGTCACGCGGCAGTCCCAGGGCCCAAAACCGTCCCGTTCATCGTGGCCGGAATGCTGGTGGCCTGCGCCGTCCTGCTGGCCATCAACGTCCTGCGCGGCGGCAAGGGTGAAGCCGAGGGCGGCGAGGACGTCGACCTGGCGCACCCCGCCGACTGGAAGACCATCCTGCCGCTGGCGGGGGCCTTCATCCTGAACATCCTGCTCATCGACTGGGCCGGCTGGGTCATTTCGGGCACCGTCCTGTTCTGGGGCAGCGTCCTGGCCCTCGGCAGCCGCCACTACGTCCGGGACGGGCTGATCTCCGTGGCACTGTCCCTGCTGACCTTCTACGGCTTCTACCTCGGCCTGGGCATCGCACTGCCGGCCGGCCTCCTGGAAGGAATCCTCTAAATGGACGTCTGGTCCTCCCTCATGGACGGCTTTGCCACCGCCCTGACTCCCATGAATTTCATGTACGCCGTGATCGGCGTCATCCTGGGCACCGCCGTCGGCGTCCTCCCCGGGCTTGGCCCGGCCATGACCGTGGCCCTGCTGCTCCCGGTCACCTACGCCCTGGAACCCACCAGCGCCTTCATCATGTTCGCCGGCATCTACTACGGCGGCATGTACGGCGGCTCCACTACCTCGATCCTCCTCAACACCCCCGGCGAATCGTCCTCCGTGGTCACCGCCATCGAAGGCAACAAGATGGCCAAAGCGGGCCGGGCTGCGCAGGCGCTAGCGACGGCGGCGATCGGCTCGTTCGTCGCCGGCACCATTGGCACCGGGCTGCTCGCCGTGTGCGCACCGATCGTGGTGAAGTTCGCCGTCAGCCTCGGCGCCCCAAGTTACTTCGCCATCATGGTGCTTGCCCTGCTGGCCGTCACGGCGGTGCTCGGTTCATCGCGGCTGCGCGGTTTCGCTTCCCTGGGCCTCGGCCTGGCCATTGGCTTGGTGGGAATGGACTCCGTCACCGGCCAGCGCCGCCTGACGTTCGGCCAGCCGCTCCTGGCGGACGGCCTGGACATCGTGGTAGTGGCAGTGGCCATCTTCGCCGTGGGCGAGGCCCTCTGGGTCGCTGCGCACCTGCGCCGGACCCCGATGCATGCGGTCCCCGTGGGGCAGCCCTGGATGGGCATGTCCGACTGGAAGCGCTCCTGGAAACCGTGGCTGCGCGGTACCGCGTTCGGCTTCCCCTTCGGTGCACTGCCCGCCGGCGGCGCCGAGATCCCCACGTTCCTCTCCTACGTCACGGAAAAGCGCCTGAGCAAGCACCCCGAAGAGTTCGGCAAGGGCGCCATTGAAGGTGTTGCCGGTCCGGAAGCAGCCAACAACGCTGCCGCCGCAGGCACCCTGACCCCCATGCTGGCCTTGGGACTGCCCACCAACGCCACGGCCGCCGTGATGCTCGCCGCCTTCACGTCATACGGCATCCAGCCGGGCCCGCAGCTCTTCACCAGCCAGGGTCCCCTGGTGTGGGCGCTGATCGCCAGCCTCTTCATAGGCAACTTCCTGCTGCTGATCATCAACCTGCCGTTGGCACCGATGTGGGCCAAGCTGCTGCAGCTCCCCGCCCGTACCTGTACGCGGGCATCCTGTTCTTCGCCACGCTGGGCGCCTACTCGGTGAACCTGCAGGCATTCGACCTGGTGATCCTGCTGGTCCTCGGCGCGCTCGGGTTCATGATGCGGCGCTTCGGGCTTCCTGTGCTGCCGCTGATCCTCGGCGTGATTTTGGGCCCCCGGATCGAAGGGCAGGCTCCGCAAGACGCTGCAACTGAGCGCGGGCGATCCGGCAGGGCTTATGGGTGAGCCGATCGCCGTCGGCATCTATGTCATCATTGGCCTCATCCTGCTCTGGCCGTTTGCGTACAAGCTGTTCCGCCGCAGCCGTCCGGAGCGCGGGCCGCTTGTTCCCGCCAACTCGGGTGCAGCGGATTACAGTGACTAAGCATCCGCACCACAGCCATCTACCACCTCGAGCAGAAACAAGGAGACACCATGACGGTCGTTGTGGGATACGTCCCGACACCCGAGGGCGAAGCTGCCCTCACCCAGGCCATCGCCGAGGCCCGAAAAAGCAACAGCACCCTGGTGCTGGTCAACTCCTCCAAGGGCGAAGCGGTGGTGGACAACCGCTTCGCCCAGGACGGCGACATCCAGGACATCGAGCAGCGGCTGGCCAGCCAGGGCATCCACTACCTGGTCAAGCGGCCGGTCCGCGGCCATGATGCCGCGGCCGAAGTGCTGGATGCCGCCGAGGAGCACAAGGCCGACCTGATCGTGATAGGCCTGCGCCGCCGTACCCCGGTGGGAAAGCTGATCATGGGCAGCACGTCCCAGCGCATCCTGCTTGAGGCGGACTGCCCGGTCCTGGCCGTCAAAGCGGGCTAAGCAGGAGGACTGGGCCGACGGTTTGGGCCGGCAGGTCCAGGCAGTCAGGTCCAGGCCGTGGCGGCCGCCCGCGCCCGGAAAAGCTCCTGGCGCTGGCGGCCCAGGCCCTCCACCTCTACCTCCACCACGTCGCCGGGCTGCAGGTAGGGGAAACGGCCGCTCAGGGCCACTCCCTGCGGCGTTCCGGTGAGGATCACGTCGCCCGGCTCGAGGCGCATGTACTGGCTGCAGTGGTGGACCAGCGTGGCGGCATCAAAGATGAGTTCCGCGGACGTCGAATCCTGCCGCGGCTCACCGTTCACCCAGCTGCGCAGCCGCAGGTTGCCGCCGTCGATTGCCTCGGCCGGAACCAGCCACGGGCCCAGCGGCGTTGACCCGGGCAGCGATTTGCCCTTGGTCCACTGGCCCGCAGCTCCCGGCAACTGGTACTCCCGTTCCGAGAAGTCATTGGCAGTGACGTAACCGGCGATGCAGGCGGCGCCCTCCTCGGTGGAACCAAGGTAGCTGGCCTCCCTGCCGATGACGATGCCCAGTTCCACCTCCCAGTCGTATTGGGTGGAGCGGGGCGGAAGCGGGGCCCGGTCGAACGGGCCGGTAACGGTGTTGCTGGGCTTGAGGAAAACCACGGGAATGGTGGGGGTTCTGCACCCGATTCCGCGGCGTGGGCGGCGTAGTTCATCCCGATGCCCACGACGGAGCCGGGGCGGGCCACGGGGGAACCGACCCGCAGCGCACCGGCCCCCTCCAGGACCGGCAGCTCCCCGCCTCCAGCGCCGTCCGAACCTTGCCCAGGCCGCCGGCAGCAAGGAATGCGCCGTTTACGTCGACGGTAAGGGGCACCAGGCTGAAATACTGGTCGACGCCTTCCGAGGTGACCAGCACGGCAGGCTGCTCCCTGCCGCTTTCACCCAGGCGCATGATCTTCATACCGGATTCTCCTCAAGCTGTGTCGATAGGGGTTACGGGGGGCCTGCGGGGACCCGCTTCCATGGTCCTCGATTTTCCTGCGGCGCCGCGAACAGACGCTTTATGACCGCGTCCAGGGGTCTTCCATAGGGCAGTCATCTGACATATAACAGAAGCAGTCGGTAGAATGTTGGAGCCATCCTGGCACGAAACACAGAAAGATCAGTACATGACTACAGCCACCTTGGAGCGCGTCCCCGCCGCCGCCCAGCCCACCGAAGGACCCGCGCCCCGGTCCATCAGCCTGGAATTCTCCAGCGCCAGCGAGGTCCACGCCGGACTGGAAGAGGCAGTGGCCGAACTGATCGAGGTTGCAGCACAGGAGGCTACCTGCGGCATCCTGGTCACCAGGCTGCACCCGGGACGCTACACGGTAGCCCTGGACGAATCAGTACCGTTTGGCGAAACGTACGAGTCCTTCGCCGCCTGACAAACGCCACAAAAATCCCCGCACGCCGGTTCGGAGTGCGGGGATTTCTTGGTTGCTGCTGGCATTCGCTGCTGCCTGCCGGCTCCTAGCTGCGGCGGACCTGCACGCCGTCGGACTTCAGGAAAAGCTGCTTCTCCGCCGGGCCTGAAGGGCCGGCCGGCGCCAGCCAAAGGACGTTGCCACTTTGCGACACCTCTTCAACTTCCCCGGCGGCCACCACATGCGCATGCTTGATGATCTCGACGCGGTCCCCGGCCTGGAGGGACTTCCAGTTGGACACCGCGGCGGAATGGGCATTGCGCCTCGACAGGACTGCCCCACGTGCTTTCATTTGAACTTCTACCCCTTTGTATCGTTCTACAGCCACAGCCTCTTTGATGTGACTTTCACTACACCTTCAGTTCTACTACACTGCCGGCGCCACGGTGGTCCGTGGCACCGGAAATTCCGCCCTTCGGACGGACGCGCAGCAGCTACTGAAGATTGTTCGGTTTCAGGCGAGCGGCCCGACGGCGGATTCGGCCGCCCGGAGCACGTCTCCTGAGGCGACCAGGCGGTCAGCCGCTTCCAGTTCAGGCGACAGGAAACGGTCCGTCCCCGGCCCCTCCACCACCGTGCGGAGGGCAGCGACCACCGCTGAGCCCGCCGGGCCGGGCGTCAGGGCGCCTCCGGAAAGCTGCGTGCGGATTTCCAAGGCCCGGGCAGACGTCACAAGTTCGATGGCCAGGACCCGCCGAAGGTTCTCCACCGCCTTGCGCAGTTTCCGGGCCGCGTGCCAGCCCATGGACACATGATCCTCCTGCATGGCGGAACTCGGAATCGAGTCCACGGATGCGGGAACGGCCAGCCGCTTGTTGTCCGAGACCAGTCCGGCCTGGGTGTATTGGGCAATCATCAGCCCCGAGTCCACTCCGGGATCAGCAGCGAGGAAGGCGGGCAGCCCGTGTGATCGGGCGGGATCCAGCATCCGGTCCGTGCGGCGCTCGGCGATGGAGCCCAGGTCGGCCACGGCGATGGCCAGGTAGTCCAGGACGTAGGCCACGGGCGCGCCGTGGAAGTTGCCGTTGGAGCTGACCCGGCCGTCGGGCAGGACCACGGGGTTGTCAATGGCGGCCGCCAATTCGCGGCTGGCCACCAGTTCGGCGTGGTCAACGGTGTCACGCACGGCACCTGCTACCTGCGGGGCGCAGCGCAGCGAGTAGGCGTCCTGCACCCGGGAATCCCCACCTTGTGGGACGCCACGATCGGTGAATCAGAGAGCACGCGCAGCATGTTGTCCGCGCTGGCGGCCTGGCCGGGGTGCGGCCGCAGCGCCGCGTGCAGGCTCTGGCAGGAACACCTGGTCGGTTCCCAGCAGCGCCTCGACGCTGAGTGCGGCGGTGATGTCCGCCGTCGACAGCAGCTGGCGAAGGTCGGCGATGGCCATGAGGAGCATTCCCAACATGCCCTCGGTGCCGTTCACCAGCGCGAGCCCCTCCTTCTCAGCCAGGGTGACCGGCTCGATGCCGTACTCCGCCAGCAGCTCTGCGACAGGCCGTTCTCCGCGCCCGCCGTACGTGACGCCGTCGGGCCCTTCCGCCTCACCCTCACCCATCAGGACCAGGGCGCAGTGCGACAGCGGCGCCAGGTCGCCCGAGCAGCCCAGCGAACCGAACTCGCGGACCACAGGGGTGATGCCGGCGTTGAGGACGTCCACCATGGTCTGCAGCACAACGGGGCGGACTCCCGTGCGGCCGGACGCGAGGGTCTTGGCGCGCAGGAACATGATGCCGCGGACCACTTCGCGTTCCACCGACGGGCCCATGCCTGCCGCGTGGCTGCGGATCAGGGACTTCTGCAGCTGGGTGCGCAGTTCGTTGGGAATGTGGCGGTTGGCCAGCGCGCCGAAGCCGGTGGAAATGCCGTAGGCAGGGGTGTCGCTGGAAGCGAGGTCATCAATGTGGGCGCGGACCTCGGCGACGGCTTCCAGGGCGTCCTGGGAGATGGTCACCTTGGCGTCGTGGCGAGCGACGGCGAGGACATCCTGGGGCGTGACGCCGGCCGCCCCGAGGGTGACAGTGAGGGGTTCGTGGGTCGTGATGGTCAATTTAAGTTCCTTGTGTTGTTTCATCGACTGCTCCGTAACGGTCCTTTTGGACCCCCAAAACGGCAGTTACGGAGCAATCGATGCGGGGTTTGGCCGGGTCAGCGGGTTTCGGTTTCCTGCATGGGGATGCGGACGCCGCGTTCCCTGGCGACGGCGAGGGCTCGCTCGTAGCCGGCGTCGGCGTGGCGGATGACGCCCATGCCTGGGTCGTTGGTGAGGAGGCGTTCGAGCTTTTCGGCGGCGAGGTCGGTGCCGTCGGCGACTGAGACCTGGCCGGCGTGGATGGACCGGCCGATGCCGACGCCGCCACCGTGGTGCAGCGACACCCAGGTGGCGCCGGAGGCGGTGTTGAGCAAGGCGTTCAGCATGGGCCAGTCGGCGATGGCGTCCGAGCCGTCGGCCATGGCCTCGGTTTCGCGGTACGGGGAGGCAACGGACCCGGAGTCCAGGTGGTCGCGGCCGATGACGATGGGGGCCTTGACCTTGCCGTCCTTGACGAGCCTGGTTGAAGAGCAGGCCTGCCTTGGCGCGTTCGCCGTAGCCCAGCCAGCAGATACGGGCCGGCAGGCCCTCGAATTCCACGCGGTCCTGGGCTGCGTCGATCCAGCGGTGCAGGTGCTTGTTCTCGGGGAAGAGTTCCTTGATGGCCTCGTCCGTGACGCGGATGTCCTCGGGGTCGCCGGAGAGTGCCACCCACCGGAACGGGCCCAGTCCTTCGCAGAAGAGCGGCCGGATGTAGGCGGGAACGAAGCCGGGGAACTCGAAGGCGCGCGTGTAGCCGCCCTTGCGGGCTTCATCGCGGATGGAGTTGCCGTAGTCGAAGACCTCAGCGCCCGCGTCCTGGAATTCCACCATGGCCTGCACGTGCCGTGCCATGGAGGCCTGGGCCTTCTTGGTGAAGCCCTCGGGGTCGGCCTGGGCTTCGCGGTGCCATTCCTCGACGGTGATGCCTTCGGGCAGGTAGCTGAGCGGATCGTGGGCCGAGGTCTGGTCCGTGACGATGTCAACGGTGAGTTCGCCGGCGTTGTGGCGGCGGAGGATTTCGGGGAACACCTCCGCGGCGTTGCCTACATAGCCCACGGACCAGCCGCGGCGCTCCTCCTTGGCCTTGAGCACCTTGGCGATGGCGGCGTCGAGGTCGGTTTCCACCTCGTCCAGGTAGCGCTTGCCGGCGCGGCGGCGAAGGCGGGACTCGTCGACGTCGACGATCAGGCAGGCGCCCTCGTTCAGGGTGACGGCGAGCGGCTGGGCGCCACCCATGCCGCCGCAGCCGCCGGTGAGGGTCAGCGTCCCGGCGAGGGTGCCGTTCTCGTCGCCGGTGAGCTTGCGGGCGATAGCGGCGAAGGTCTCGAACGTGCCCTGCAGGATCCCCTGGGTGCCGATATAGATCCACGAGCCCGCGGTCATCTGGCCGTACATCATCAGGCCCTCGGCCTCGAGCCGGCGGAACTCCGGCCAGGTGGCCCAGTCGCCCACCAGGTTGGAGTTGGCCAGCAGCACGCGGGGTGCCCATTCGTTGGTGCGGAACACGCCCACCGGCTTGCCGGACTGGACCAGCAGGGTCTCATCCTTCTCCATGGTTTCAAGGGTGCGGGTGATGGCGTCGAATGCTGCCCAGGAGCGGACGGCGCGGCCGGTGCCGCCGTAAACCACCAGGTCATCCGGGCGTTCGGCGACCTCGGGGTCGAGGTTGTTCATCAGCATGCGAAGCGGCGCCTCGGTCTGCCAGGACTTGGCGGTGAGCTCGGTGCCGCGGGCTGCTTTGACCGGGCGGGCACCGGTGGTGAAATCGGCGGGTGCCATGATGGGCTCCTTCTGGTGGTGTCTGGTTAAAGAAAGAAGTTCTGTATCCACTAAAGCCCTTCAGGGGAAGGCTTGACGGGGCTTTCGACGGCGTGATGTCCGGAATGCCAGACAAGCGCGCCGGGTCGTGTGGCGGCCGCTTATTTGGCCGGGCGGCCGTGGATCCGGGCGGAGAGGTCATCGGCCACCTTCTGGACCCGGGCAGCCAGTACCGGCCATTCCTGCGGAGCAAGTTTGTCCTCCAGGAAGGTCACGGCGACGGCAGCAGTGGGCCAGCCCAGATGGTCGGTGACTGCGGTGGCGATGGAGCCAAAGCCGGGCGTCACCTCGCCGTGTTCGGTTGCGTACCCCCGCTGGCGGACCTGGTCAAGGTGCGAGGACAACGCCGAGTACTTCATGATGGCTCCCTCCACCTCATGCCGTGCGCTGAAGGCGGCGGCATTCGGGTAAAGCGCCCGCACCTGCGATTTGGGGAGTGCGGCAAGGATGGCGCGGCCGCTGGCGGTGAGGTGGCTGGGAAGGCGGACCCCGACGTCGGTCACCAGGGAAGGGCGGTTCTTGGCGCGTTCCTCCACGATGTAGAGCACGTCCCGGCCATGCAGAACGGCGAGGTGTGCACTCTCGCCGATGGCGTCCACCAAACTGGCAAGCAGCGGGCGCCCAAGCCGGGACAGCGGTTCCTGCCGGGAGTAAGCGGAGCTGAGTTCGAAGGCGCTGATGCCGAGCCCGTAGCGCTGTTCCTCGTGCAGATGGAGCACAAAGCCATTGGCTTCCATCACGCCCAGCAGGTGATAGACGCTGGAGCGCGGCAGGTCCAGGCTGGAGGCGATCTGCGAAGCCGCCATGGGCCCGCGGCGCGTAGCCAGCAGCTTGAGGATGCGCAGGGTGTTTTCCGCGGCAGGGACCTTTGAAGACACCTTGGCCGCAGCGCGGGGTGCCGACGTATCGGTGCTTAGTGCAGTGCTCATGGGCTGCAGAGGTCCTTCTGGGTAGCTGTGTCCGGTATCCCGTACTTAAGCTTGCGCCCTTGGTGGCACGTTTTGTGATTCATCTTTTGCCGCAGTGTCTTGAATACCAGACATGGCGCAGTCCATCGAGCCAGCATTGTTGAACACAGGCACCAGGCGTCGCCACGCAGGCCGCCCCCACGCCTCAGCACGAGAGACCATGCGCCGCCAGCTCTTCGAAGTCCAAAAACAAGTTCCACTCCGGAAATGGGTCAGCAGGAAGCTGACCTTCCAGTGGGCCGGGGTCGTCGGGGACACCAAGCTCCTCAACAAAGCTGATGTCTTCAAGCACGCACACGTCTGCCTGCTCGGTTGCTCCCGTTGATGTTTCCCATTCCGAGGCGCCGCTAAACAACGTCCGGAGCCATTGCGGCCAGCGGGTTGGTTCGGGGTCGGGGTGTTCGGGTTTGTAGTGCCGCCCCGTGGGTGAGGTCCAGCCGGGTGGTTGATTCCGCGTGGCCGGATCCGGGATCCATTGGCTGTTGTGTTTGAGTCTGTGGTGCTTGGGACAGAGTTGTCCGAGGTTGCTGACATCTGTGGTGCCGCCGTGTTCCCAGTCGGTGAGGTGGTCGGTGTCGTTGTCGGGGGTGCGGTTGCTGCAGCCGGGGAAGGTGCAGTTTCCGTCGCGCATCCTGATCCAGCGTTTGATGGTCTCGGTGAGCCGGTAGTTCTTCCGCCCGATTTCCAGGGGCGCCCCGTCCCTGGGGTCGACGAGGACCCGGTAGAACGATTCCGCCCCGTCGGCGACGAGTTTCCGGGCCATGGACGCCGGGATCGGCCCGAACCCATCCAACACTGCTGGTTCGTCGGTAAGGCCGAGCAGGGAGAACACCGGAACGGTGACCAGGACGTCGGCCCGCGGGGCGGGGACTTTCCCGATCGCGATGACTCCCGCGGGCCCCGCCTCACTCTCCCCGGCAAGGGCATTGCCGATGCCGAGGAGCAGGGCTGCGGCGATGTCGGGGCGGAGTTGGGTGAGGGTGCGGGTTTCGTCGGGTCCTTGGAGGCCGCGGGCGGTGGCGGTGGTGCGGTTCCAGATGGCGCAGGCGGTGTCCCCTGGCAGGTAGAGGGAGAGCCAGGCCATGCCGTCGCGGTCGGGGGCGTATTCCATCCGCCGGTCGGCCACACCTTTGGCGTGGCGTTTCCCGATGGATTCGGGGTGGTGGCGTTCCCGCCAGGCACGGACCCTGGCGCGGAACCGGGCCGGGACGAGATCGCCCGGGGCTGCGCCGCGGGCGGGGTTGGCCGCGTCAGGGTCGAAGAAGTGCGCCACCAAAGCGGCGGCACCCGCCGCGTCGAGGCCTTCGGTTTCGTCAGCAACGATGCGGGCATGCTGCCAGGACATCGCCCCGGCAGATAACGCCTCAAAAGCAGGCGCCAGCGAACAGATTCGCCGTGACTGCTCGACAAACGCCCCTGCGGCGGCCGAGCTGATGGTCAGGACCCCTGCGATCTCCTCCACCACCGACATCTCGGCGTACGTGCGCTCCTGGACTGATGCGTCCGGCGGGGTCATGGCCTGTTGGAATTCGACGGCCTCGGCAGCGTCCCGCGCCTGCCCGGCGGCGAGTTGAGCCGCGATGCGGGACCGAAGCTCCAGCCGTTCCAGCCGGATCTCATACCGCCGCTGCAATACGTCAACACCGGCGCCAACGCCGACCCCGGCAGCCAGGAAAGCGTCCTCACGGTCCAGCGAATCAAGGGCAGCAACAGAGGCGCGGACACCCTCCAAACCTGCCCCAACACCACCGCCGATTCCCATAGACGCATCATCCATCGAGGCACTGACATTCTGGCCGGCTACCCCTGAGCGCGAAAGCCGCGCGCCGCCGTCGTGCTCTTTCCCGCTGCGCAAGAATTCAGCCCACGCGAAAAATGCCGTGCCAGCCAGTCTGGAACCGAAGACACCAACCCTCCGTGAGCCGCATCACGGCGGCCCCGGAAGTGGTCTGCTGGTTAGCGGCTCCCCTCCCAAAGACGAGAAGGTATCTGTATGCAAGCAGCACCAACCCCAACCCGGACCGAAAGTCCGGCCGAACAGCGGACCCCAAGCGCCGCCGTCGGAAATGCCCTCAACAGGGGACTGAACGTCCGCCACATCCGCTTCATGGCCCTGGGATCGGCGATCGGCACCGGCCTCTTCTATGGCTCAGCCTCCGCCATCCAAAAGCCGGACCGGCCGTCCTGCTGGCCTACATCATCGGCGGCGCCGCCGTCTTCATCGTGATGCGTGCCCTGGGCGAGATGGCCGTACGGCATCCGGTCTCGGGCTCGTTCAGCCAGTACGCGAGCCGCTACCTTGGCCCGCTTGCCGGTTTCGTGACCGGCTGGACCTACGTTTTCGAGATGGCCATCGTTGCCATTGCCGATGTCACCGCGTTCAGCATCTATATGGGCTTCTGGTTCCCGCAGGTGGACCGGTGGATCTGGATCCTGGCCGTCATCTGCTTCCTCGCCGCGTTGAACCTGCTCAGCGTCAAGGTCTTCGGCGAGCCTGGAATTCTGGTTCTCGCTGATCAAGGTGGCCGCCATCGTCGCCATGATTGCAGGCGGTGCCGCCCTGATCGTGTTCGGATTCCAGGGCGGCGGAACCAGCGTGGATCCGGGGCTGGGCAACCTCGTGCAGCATGGCGGCCTGTTCCCGAATGGCTTCGAGGGCCTGCTGGCATCGTTCGCCGTGGTGATGTTTGCCTTCGGCGGCATCGAGACCCTGGGCATCACTGCCGGCGAGGCAGCTGACCCGAAAAAGGTCATTCCCAAGGCCGTCAACACCGTCCCCGTGCGTGTGCTGCTGTTCTACGTCCTGACCCTGGGCGTCCTGATGAGCCTCTTCCCGTGGGACCAGGTGGGCACCGGCGGCAGCCCCTTCGTGCAGATTTTCAGCGGCCTGGGCATCCCGGCAGCACCCCACATCCTGAACGCCGTGGTGATCACCGCCGCGCTCTCCGCGATCAACAGCGATATCTTCGGCGCCGGGCGCATCCTCTTCGGGCTCTCCAACCAGGGCCACGCGCCGGCCGCTTTCGGCAAGGTCTCCCGGCACGGCGTTCCCTGGATGACCGTGGTCATGATGGCCGGCATTCTGCTGGTGGGCGTGGTCCTCAACGCGGTCATCCCGGAGGACGTGTTCCTGGTGATCGCCTCCATCGCCACCTTCGCCACCGTCTGGGTCTGGGTGATGATCCTGGCGTCCCATGTGGCAATGAAGCGGGAAATTGCGCGCAAGGGCCTGCCGGCTTCGGAGTTCCCGTCACCGTGGTGGCCTGCCGCCTCTGTCCTGACCATCGCGTTCATGGCGCTGGTGATCTCCATCCTGGGCGCCTTCGAGGACACCCGGGTCGCGTTGTATGTGGGCGGCGCCTGGCTGGGGCTGCTGGTCCTGGCGTACCGCCTGTGGATCAAGGGTGACGGACGACGCCGGGCGCACCTCGAGGACGAAACCTCGCCGCTGCCGGTGGTCGGGACCGTCCGCCGCAGCGGGCAGGTCCCCGGCTGACAGCTGAATGCAGGAAGGTGCCCGGTCTCCAGAAAGGGGGCCGGGCACCTTTTCGTTCGGCTGTCCTATGCGGCAGCAGCGGCGGCGCGGACCGCCTCAGCGAGGGACGTCGCCGGGCGTCCGATCAGCCGGCGGAGGTCGCCGGTGCTGACCAGGAGATCCCCGCGGGCAATGCCAAGATCGGAATCGGCCAGGATTTCCGCGAACCCTTCCGGCACGCCAACGGACGCGAGCAGGCCGGCATAGTCCCCGGCAGGAAGGTCGCTGTAGGTGACGGCCTTGCCTGTGGCCGCGGTGATCTCCGCGGCGAGGTCCGCCATGCTGAAGGCCTCATCACCACCCAGTTCGTAAACCTTGCCGGCTTGGCCGTCCGCCACCAGGACCGCAGCGGCCGCGTGGGCGTAATCAGCGCGCGCCGCCCCGCTGACTTTGCCCTCGCCGGCGCTGCCGGCAACGGCGCCCTGGGCGAGGGTCCCGGGCAGCTGCTCCGTGTAGTTTTCCAGGTACCAGCCATTGCGCAGCAGCACGAACGGAATCCCGGATTCGCGCAGCAGCGCTTCGGTGGCCTTGTGCTCGTCGGCCAGTTTCATTCCGGTGGTGTCGGCATTGGCGATGCTGGTGTAGGCCAGCAGGCTCCACGCCCTCAGCCTTGGCGGCATCGATCACGGTGCGGTGCTGCTCCACCCGCCGGCCCACTTCGCTGCCCGAGATCAGCAGCACCCGGGCGGCTCCCTTGAGGGCGGCGGCAACCGAGCCGGCGTCGGCGTAGTCCATCGACTGTACGCGGATGCCGCGCTCAGCGAAGTCCGCCAGCTTCTCCACTGACCGGCCGGCCGCGACGATATCCCCGGCCGGCACTCCGCGCTCCAGGAGTGCTTCAAGAACGTGGCGGCCCAACTGGCCGGTGGCGCCTGTAACAACGATGCTCACGATGATTCCTTTCGGGTTTTTGTTCTGTCAGGGTGCACAACCAGCCCGCCACGGGATAACTTCCCAGGAGAGAGTACGCACTTTAAAGTAAGGTACTGACCTGTCGGTAAGCTGAAGGCATGGAAGCAGCCCCACTCCCCCTCTCCTTCGCGGACGGCGTGTTCCCGGCCGGCTGCCCCAGCCGGACCCTGCTGGACCACGTCACCAGCAAATGGGGGGTCCTGATCCTGGTTGCCCTGTCCGAGGGCGAACAGCGGTGGAGTGAGCTACGACGGCGGGCCGAGGGCATCAGCGAGAAGATGCTGGCACAGACATTGAAGACGCTGGAGCGCGACGGCCTGGTCAGCAGGAACGCACAGCCAGTCATTCCGCCGCGCGTGGACTACAGCCTCACCGGGCGGGGCTATGAATTGAGCGCATTGCTGGTGCCACTGGCGGCGTGGGCCTTTAACAACGCTGAAGAGATCATCAACGGGGCCGAAACGGCCAAGTAGTACCGCCACCAAAACTTGAGTACCTGTTACTGGTGTGACTGGTGTGAATAGCATTTAGCGTGGGCGTACGGTGGCGGCCGGAATGGGAGGACCATCCTCCGCTGGGAGCGTTCCGCCCACCAGCACCGTTAGCAGGCGGCAGGCTGCCGCCTCGAGGAGTTGGTCACATGGCCAGGGACTACATCCAGGATCTTTCCGGCATGGGCCGGCCCATCAGCGTTGGGTCGGCCCTTGCGGGCGCGTGGGGCCGGACGATGAGGGTTTTCAGCCCCCGCTGCCCTTACCGGGTGGGGGACGCAGTCATAGGCGACGACCCCTTCAGCGGCAGGCGCGAAGGGGTCGTCATCTGGCAGGACCGCCGGTCAGTGGGGGTAAAGACCCCCAACGGCGTCTTCTTTTTCGACCATCGGATGGTCAAGCCCCTGGAATAGTGCCCTACCGGGCAGACCAGCCGCCGTCCATGGTGTAGCTTGCGCCGGTCACCATGCCCGCATCCGCGGACGCCAGCCAGGCCACCAGGGACGCCACTTCGTCCGGTTCCACCAGGCGCTTGATGGCCGATTCGGTGAGCATCACCTTGGCCAGGACCTCGGACTCAGGGATGCCATGCACCTGGGCCTGGTCCGCGATCTGCTTCTCCACCAGTGGCGTGCGCACATATCCGGGATTGACGCAGTTCGAGGTGACACCGTGCGGGCCGCCCTCAAGCGCGGTCACCTTGCTCAGCCCTTCCAGGCCGTGCTTGGCGGAAACATAGGCGCTCTTGAACGGGGAAGCGCGGATGCCATGCACGGAGGACAGGTTGATGATGCGGCCGAACTTGTTGGCATACATGTGCGGCAGGGCTGCCCGGACCAGCAGGAACGGGGCCTCCAGCATCAGGGTGATGATCCGGCGGAAGTCAGCAGGATCGAACTCCTCAATGGGGCTGATGCGCTGGATCCCCGCGTTGTTGACCAGGATGTCGCAGTCCAGGCTCAGCGTGGCCAGGGCGTCAACGTCCAGCAGGTCCACTTCCCAGGCGCTTCCGCCCACCTCATCGGCGAGGGCCGCAGCGGCGGCGGAGTCGACGTCGGCCACCACCACTTTCGCTCCCCGCGCCGCAAGTGCGCGCACGCAGGCGGCCCCGATTCCGCTGGCACCGCCGGTGACCAGCGCCTTGCGTCCATTCAGTGTGTTGTCCATTGCAGTTCTCCTCCATGCGCCCAAATGGTCCGACGGCTGATTCACCCCAAGAGCGGGCTCAACGCTGTCCAGCGGTCAGCAGCCCCTCGCGGGCCGCATCTTCCTTGTCCACATCCTCCAGCGCAATACCCTTGGTTTCCTTCAGGCTTAGCACGGCAACGACAGTGATGACACAGGCCACTGCCAAGTAGATGGCGGTGGGCACCCACGAACCGGTGTCCTTCAGCCACTGGGTAGCCAGCAGCGGTGCCAGGGATCCTGCGAAGATGGACGTCACCTGCGAGCCGAGGGACGCGCCGGAGTACCGCATGCGGGTGGGGAACATTTCGGCCATGATCGCGGGCTGCCCGGCGTACATGAGGCCGTGCAGGACGAGGCCGATGGTCACGGCAAGGACGATGACCACTGCGTTCCGGGTGTCGAACATGGGGAAGGCGAAGAACGGCCAGGTGGCACCGAGGACGGCGCCGGCAAGGTAGACGGGCTTGCGGCCGATCCTGTCCGCGAGTCGTCCGTACTGCGGGATGATCGCGAAGTGGATGACGTGCGCGATCAGCAGTGCCAGCAGCAGGGATGAGGTGTCGTACTTGTGCACGCTCTTCAGGTAGACAATCGAGAAGCTGACCACCAGGTAGTACATGATGTTTTCGGCGAACCGGAGGCCCATGGCCTGGAAGATGCCCTTGGGGTACTTGCGGAGCACCTCGAAGACGCCGTAGCTGACGGCCTGTTCCTTTTCGACCAGTTCCTTGGCCTCGAGGAAGATGGGGGATTCGCTGACGTTGGTACGGATGTAGTAGCCCACGAAGACGATCACGGCGGAGAGCCAGAAGGCCACGCGCCAGCCCCAGCCCAGGAAGGCCTCGCTGCTGAGGGTGGTGGACATGACGTAGAGCACCAGGGTTGCCAGGAGGTTGCCCACCGGGACGGCGGCCTGCGGCCAGGCTGGACCAGAACGCGCGCGTCTTGTTCGGGCTGTGTTCGGCAACGAGGAGCACAGCGCCACCCCATTCGCCGCCCAGCGCGAAGCCCTGGATGAACCGCAAGGCCACCAGCAGTGCCGGCGCCAGGTAGCCGATGTCGGCGAAGCCGGGGAGGCAACCCATCAGGAACGTGGAAATGCCGATGATCACGATGGTGAGCTGCAGGGTGGGCTTGCGGCCCAGCTTGTCGCCGATCTGGCCAAACACGATGCCGCCCAGCGGGCGTGCGATAAAGCCCACGGCATAGGTCAGGAAGGCCTGGATGATCCCGTCCAGGTCGTTGCCTGTGGCGGGGAAGAAGTACTTGCCGAAGACCAGGGTGGCGGCGGTGGCATACAGGAAGAACTCGTACCACTCCACTACCGTGCCCACCATGGAGGCGGCAACAATCCTCTTCAGTCCCGATTCCTTGGGTGCATGCCCGGCATCGTTTGCCCGGCCTTGCTCAATGCTCATGGTTCTCCTCAGTGTCCACATTGACACGTGCTGTGATCTCCAGCACAAGTGACTCAGATGAGTATTGCTGCACAGGACCGGCACTTCAATGGCCAAAGAGGCAGCCAGCGTGTGCACAATTGCAGATATGAATGCGAACCCCGATGACCTGCTGGTCCTCCTTGCGGTGTCCCGCTCTGCAAAATTTACGACGGCGGCCCAGGCCCTGGGCTTGAACCACACCACTGTTTCGCGCAGGATCGCCGCGCTTGAGAAGTCGCTCGGCGGCCGGGTGCTGTCCCGTGCCGCCGGCGCCTGGGAGCTCACGGAACTGGGCGAACGTGCCGTGCGGGCGGCGGAGCAGGTGGAGGCGGTCCTGGGCATGCTGGGACCGGCCGGCCAGGCACCAGACCCCATTGCCGGCGTCGTGCGCATGACCGCTACGGACGGGTTCAGCGCCTACATCGCCGCCCCGGCGGTGGCGCGGCTGCGCCGGGACCATCCCGGCCTGAGCGTGGAAGTGGTGACCATGACCCGCAGGGCACTGCAGCAGCGGTCCGGGCTGGACATCGAGGTGGTGGTGGGTGAACCGCAGGTGCACCGCGCGGAGGCCATCCGGCTGGGCGAATACCGCCTGGGCATGTACGCCTCCCGCGCCTACCTTGCCGAGCACGGGACGCCGGCCACCGTGGCCGAACTCAACGCGCACCCACTGGTCTACTTCGTGGACTCAATGCTGCAGGTGGACGACCTCGACGCGCCGCGGCGGCTGGTTCCCGCCATGCGCGACGGCCTGACCTCCACCAACGTGTTCGTCCATGTGGAGGCCACCCGGGCCGGTGCAGGGGTGGGCTTCCTGCCGTGCTTCATGGGAGACCTCCACGATGACCTGGTCCGGCTGCTGCCCGACAAAATCGGCGAGCCTGCTCCCCTACTGGATGGTCCTGCGCCCGGACTCGCTGCGCCGCCCCGCGGTGGCCGCCGTCGTGCAGGCGCTCCGGGAACGGATGGACGAGCACCGCGACGCACTCCTGGGCCGGGGTTAGATCACCGGATGCTTGGCTCAACCGGCTCGTCATGCCGGACCGGCGCCCCGGCCGCGAACGCCCGGACCTGGGCGTCGTCCCAGAGGTGCGCCGGGACGGCCCCGCCCAGGAGCCGGCGGCGCAGCTGTGGATCGTCCGCGAAGGGCACGTCGCTGCCGGCCATCACCATGTTTCCGTACCGCCGCCCCTTCAACATTGCGGGATCGGCGATGATCACCGTGTGCTTGAAGGCGGCCGCGATGGTGGCGGCATCTTCCCGGGCGTTCTTCAGGTCCGGCGCGTCACCGGAGTTGGCCACATACAGCCCGCCGGGGGCCAGTACCCGCTTTGCGTGCTCCGTGAATTCGGCCGTAGTTAGCGGCCGCGGGGTGAACGCGCCGGCAAAGACGTCGCGGATGATGAAGTCCCTGGTCTGTTCGGTCAGGGCCTCCGTGACGGCCCGGGCCTCACCCACACGGATCCGGAGCAGGGGCGCCTTGGGCAGGTCGAACCAGCCGCGCACGTACTCGGCCAGCTTTCCGTCCAGTTCCACCACCACCTGCCGTGCATCGGGGTAGGCGGCTGCGAAGTAGCGCGCCAGGGAGCAGGCACCGCCGCCCAGGTGCAGCCCGCGCAGCTTGTGGTCGTGCAGCCCGCGCAGCTTTTCCGATGAAGCGTCCGACGGCGGCCAGCGGGACTCGATGAGTGCCGCCATCCACCGCATGTACTCGAAGTCCAAAAACAGCGGGTCGGCGAGGTCGATGTGCGAGCTCATTACGCCGTTGATCTTAAGGAGCCAGCCGGTGGAGTTGTCCTGGTCCGCAATCAGTTCGCAGTCGCCGGTGTCGATGTAGTAGACACCCTCCACCGGACCGTTCACCACAGAGCCTTTGGGCACCTCGACCACGCCGGCTGCCGGGCGGCCGGCCCTGCCCCCTGACTTTCCGCGTTTGCCCATTACCCGCGCTCCGCTTCAGTCATGCTTCAACCCTATGTGACAGGCCCTAGTTGGCGGGACTGGTTGCCCCGTGGCCGTCCCGGATCCGGTTCACCACGGCGGTGGTGGACCGCTCTGCCACGTAGTCCAGGATGGCTACGCGCCCGCCGTACTCCTCCACCGCGGGCGTCTCCGCCAGCATCCCGGGCGTGTAGTCGCCGCCCTTGGCGTAGACCTCGGGCCGGAGCCGGCGGATCAGCGGGGTGGCAGTGGGGGTGTCGAACACGGTCACGTAGTCCACGCAGCTCAATGCGGCCACCACTGCTGCCCGGTCCGCCATGTTGTTAATCGGCCGGCCGGCACCTTTGAGGCGGCGTACGGAGTCGTCGCTGTTCAGGGCCACCACCAGGATGTCGCCCAACTGCTTGGCCTGGTTAAGGTACCTGGTGTGGCCGCTGTGCAGCACGTCGAAACAGCCGTTGGTCAGCACAATCCGTTGGCCCTGCGCCCGGTGCAGGCTCCATCTGCCGCTCCAGTTCGTCCCCGCTCAGGGCGGTATCGGCGAAGGCTTCCAGGTACCGGCTGAGCTGGGCGGTGCTGCAGACCGAGGTGCCGGGCTGGTGGACCACCACGTCGGCGGCCGACTGCGCCAGGTCCAGGCTGGCGGTCAGCGGCAGGCCGGCGGCGCGGGCCAACGTGAGGGCCGCGACGAACGTGTCGCCGGCCCCGGACGCCTGTTTCTCAGCGGCTGGCCTGGCCCATGTCCGGTGCCGCATGCCGTCGGGCGTCAGCAGCACGGTCCCGTCCCGGTCCAGGGTGACCACCACGGCCCGCGCGCCGGTGCCCTGCAGCAGCGACTCCGCCTCCGCGGCCACGGCTTCCACCCGCTCCGGGCCTTCCGGAAGCTTCCGGTCCAGCAGCCGGGCGGTTTCCTGCGCATTCGGGGTTACCAGGTCAGGCTCCAGCGCCGCCCATGCCCTGGAATCGTGGGCATCAACCACCACCAGCGGCCGGTCTCCTCCAGCCGTCGCACGTCCCAGGACGTCTGCCAGTGCTGCGCGGACGGGGTCCGCCACCACGCCGGTCCCGTAGTCGCACACCAGCACGGCATCCTGGCGTTCGACGGCGGCCCGCACCGAGGCGGCGAGCGCGTCCACTGCGCCGGTCGGGACAGTCCTGGCCGAGTCGTCGAGGCGCAGCATCACCTGGCCGCCGCTGCTGATCCGGATCTTGGTGGTGGTGACCATGTCCGGGTGCGACTGCAGGTGCCGGACGTCGATGCCGGCCGCGGCGAGCCTGCGCGCGCAGGTCCTCACCGGCGTCGTCCGTGCCGATGATGCCCGCCACTGACACCTTCGCACCCAGGGCCGCCAGGTTCATGGCCGTGTTCGCGGCACCGCCGGGCACCGATTCGCGGGACTGGATGTCCACTACCGGCGCCGGGGCTTCCCGGCACAGCCGTTCGATGCCGCCGCTCCACCAGCCGTCCAGCATGACATCGCCGATCACCAGGATGGAGGGCTTTTCGGCTGCCAGCCGCCCGGGCAGCCAGTCGGACAATGCCCGCTGCGTGGAGAGGTCAATAAAATCCGGGGACGCGTTCACGGCTGGTCCACTTCAGCGCTGCCGGCCAGTTCCACGCCGTCGCCGGGCGCCGGCGGCGCGGCGATGTGCACCACTTTGACCTGGGTGAATTCATCCAGGAGTTCGGGTCCGTACCCGAACCCGGCGCCGCTCCCGCCGCGGGGCTGGGCCGCCCCGCCGGGGGCGCCGCCAAACACCGCATTTACCTTCACGGTTCCCACCGGCAGGGTAGCCACCGCCTGCTGGATGTGGGCAATGTTGCTGCTCAGGACGGTGGCTGCGAGGCCGTACTTGCCGCTGGACGCCAGGCGCAGGCCGTCGTCGAACGTGTCCACCACCTGGACCGGGGCAACCGGGCCGAATGTTTCCTCCGTCATGACCTGCATCGCGTCGGTGCAGTTGAGGAGCACTGTGGCCGGGTAGAAGGAGCCCGGCCCGTCCGGCAGGGCACCGCCTTCCACGGGCCGGGCACCCTGGGCGACGGCCTCGGCTACGTGGGCGTGGACGGCGTCGCGCATCCGGAGGTCCACCAGCGGCGCCACGGTGCCGTTGGCGTTCCGGAGCGCGGCCTCAGCTTCCAGTGCCTTGCAGAACTCCGCCGCGACGTCTTTGTGGACGTAGATCCGCTCCACGGCGGTGCAGATCTGGCCGCTGTTGCTGAATGCGCCGATGGCGGCCTGTTCAGCGGCCCACACCGGGTCCACGTCGCGGTCCACCAGCAGGGGGTCGTTGCCGCCGTTTTCCCTGATGACGTGCGCCCCGGTGAGGGCGCCGGCACCGGCAATCCGGGCACCGGATGCGCTGGAGCCCACATGGGCGATCACATCCACCTCCGCCTCCGACAGGGCCGCCCCCACGTCCGCGCCTCCGGAGAGGGTCAGGAAGACGCCGGCGGGGAAGGCGGGTGCCAGGACCTCGCCCAGCGCTTCGCCCAGGCGGGGGCAGCGCTCACTGGGTTTGTGGATGACCGCGTTGCCCGTAACCAGTGCGGCGCCGATCAGGCCGCAGGCTACCGCGACGGGGTCGTTCCAGGGGGTCAGCAGGACGGCTACGCCGCGTGGTTCGGCAACGGTGTAATCGGAGGCAAGCCGGGCGCCGCGGAGGCTGTGTCCGCGGTGCACCGGGCCCAGCTCGGCGTACTGCTCCAGGGTGGATACGGCGGCTGCAATGCCCGCCAGCGCCTCTTCTTCCGGCCGGCCGGTTTCACTGGCGTTCAGGCCAGCGAGCTCCTGCGCGGCAGCATCCAGCGCCTTGGCGGCGGCGCGGAGTGCGGCGCCCCGCTCGGCCGGGGCGGTGGCCGCCCAGCCCGGCGCAGCCCTGCGGGCCACGTCCACGGCGTCATTCACTGCCTGGGGTCCCGCTTCGGGCACCGTCCAGAGCACTTCTCCGGTTCGCGGATCCTGGATGGTGATGCCTGCGACCCCGGTGGTTTCGTTGCCTGCGGTTGTTTCGGTGGCTGTGGTTGGCACGGTGTTCCTCCCGCCTTTCGGTGCTGGTTTGTCGGTGCTGGTGGTCCTGCTTTGGCCGAAGGCCGTGGCCGGGTCCGGTTTACGGCCAGGAGCCCTCTTCCTCGTGGCAGATCAACATTTCCCTGACCTCGCAGCCGGTGGGCTGGTTCAAGGCGAACAGGATTGCCTGCGCGGTGTTGGCAGGATCGTTGAGCCGGGAGTCGTCCTGCGGCTTGTACTGCTCCGTGCGGTCATCGAAGAACCGGGTCTTCATACCGCCGGGGATCATTGTGGTCACGCCGATTTCCCCGCCGGTCTCCGCTGCCAGTGCGTGGCTGAAGCCCACCACACCGAACTTGGAGGCGCAGTACGCGGTGGCGTCCGCCACGGCGCGCTTGCCCAGGGTGGAGGCCACCGTGACCACGCGGCCGTGGGATTCCTTGAGGTAGGGCAGGGCTGCGCGCACCGTTGAAACGGTGCCCATCAGGTTGACCCCGATGACCTTTTCCCACTCGGTTGCTTCGACGTCGGCGAGCTTGCCGCAGCGGTCGATCCCGGCCGCAGTGACAACGGCGTCCAAACCGCCCAGGGTCTCGGCAGCCTCCCGGACTGCGTGCTCCACGGCCGCGCGGTCGGAAACGTCCACTTCGAAGGCCTTCACCCCGGAGACGCCGCTGATGTCGCGGTCCAGGACCACCGGCGTTCCGCCCGAGCGGAGCACGGCGTCGACGACGGAGGCACCCAGCCCCGAAGCACCTCCGGTAACAAGGACGCGTCCTGGGGTAGTGGCAGTTGCAGTTGGTTCTGCGGTCATGGTGTTCCTTTCAATGGGGAAAACAAGACAATCGGGAAAGAAGTTCAGCTGACCTTGGCGAGCGCGTCCGCCAGGCCTGTGGTGGAGCGGGCCGGGTGGAACGGGACGGTGAGGCAGCGGCCGCCCCAGCTTTCCACCAGGTCCGCCTCGGGCAGGCGGGCTCCCTTGTAGTCGCCGCCCTTGACCCAGATATCGGGGCGCAGCCGGTCCAGCGCGGCTTCGGGGGTGTCCTCGTCGAAGACCATCACCGCGTCCACGCATTCCATCGCAAGGAGCAGTTCCGCCCTGTCGTGCTGGCCAATGATGGGGCGCTGCGGGCCCTTGAGCCGCCGCACCGAGTCGTCGGAGTTCAGGCAAACGATGAGGCAGTCCCCCAGTTCCCTGGCTGCGGCGAGCGACCTGATGTGGCCGGCGTGGATCAGGTCGAAGCAGCCGCCGGTGGCCACCACCGTCCCGCCGCTTTCACGGACGGAACGGGCCAGCAGCAGCGGCTCGGTGGTGCGCCGGACCCGTGCCGGTGCAACCCGGTTTCCGGGAGCAGGATCATCCTCCACATTGTCCGGCAGTGCCGAAACCCCTCCGGCGGCCAGGAAATCGGCGGCGTCATTCACCGCCAGGTCAGCCGCTTCCGGCAGGTCGTGGCCGGCCAGGAGGTGCACTGCAAGGCTGGCTGCCAGCCGGTCGCCGGCTCCGCAGGGGTCGCCGGCTTCCACCCTTGGCGCGGGAACGGCCCGGGAAGAACCATCTCCCTGCCGCAGCAGGACAGCCCCTTCCTCGCCCCTGGTCACCAGGACGGCCTGGCTGCGCCACCGCTCCAGCAGGACCCGGGCGATGCCTTCGGCGGACGGGGGACGTTCCCGGCGGCCTGCACCGCTTTGGTTGCTTCGGAAATGTTCGGGGTCACAACGGCCACCCCGGATACCGGCTCCGCGCCGGAGGGGTGCGGGTCCCACACGATGGGCACGTCCCCGGCGAGCCTGCCCAGGAGTTCGCGCAGCTGGGGGTTGGCTGCCAGTCCCCTGCCGTAATCGGCAACGATGACCACGCCTGCTTCTTCCACGGCACGCAGCATTGCCGGGCTGACGTCGGGGACCGGCGACTTTTCGCAACCCTGGTCAAATCGGACCACCGGATGCGAACCTGCACGCACGCGGGTCTTGACCGGCGAGGGGCAGCCGCTGGCTCCCGCCACGAGCCGCACCCCGGCGAGCCGCGCACGCGCCTGGCTGCCGGCGTCGTCATCCCCCAGGACCGTCACCAGTGTGACAGGCCAACCATCCTGGGCCAGCATGCGTGCCACGAGGCCGGCGCCGCCTGCGCGCCGGCGGACACCCGAAATGTCCACCACCGGCACGGGGGCGTCGGGGCTGAGCCGGGTCGCTTCACCCGAGAGGTCGACGTCGAGCATCACGTCCCCTACGACCACGATCCTCACGGCCGGCCCCCTTTCGGCGGCGCGGGGACTTTCGCCAGCCCGGCGACCACGGACGGAGTGTGCCGGGCAACTTCAAGGTCGAAGGCGCGGCAGACTGCGTGCAGGGCAATCAGGTGCCCTTCCTGGGCGTTGGCGTTCAGGGCGTCGATCATGACCGCCTCATCGCAGGCGTCGGCCAGCGGATTGGGCCCGCAGCCGGTGAGCGCCCAGGTGGTCACGTTGAGCCGGGAAGCCACCTCCGCGGCCCGCAGCAGGTTGGGGCTCTTGCCGCTGGTGGACAGCAGCACCAGCACGTCTCCCGAGCGGCCATGCGCGCGAACCTGCCGGGCAAAGACGTCGTCGAAGCCGTAGTCATTGGCGATCGCGGTGACGGCGGATGATTCCGCGTGCAGGGAGATCGCCGAGAACGGGACGCGCTCGCTGTCGAAGCGGCCCACGAGTTCGGCGGTCAGGTGCTGGGCCTCAGCTGCCGAGCCGCCGTTTCCCGCGGCGAGGAGCCGCTGGCCGCGCAGCATCCGCTGTGCCAGGCTCCACTCCCCAGGCGGCGAGCCGGCCGGACTGGCTGCGCAGTGAGTCCAGCGCCGGAACCACGTTGTCCAGGTGCATGCGGACGGCGTCGGCGCTGGCGGGATCAACGAACGTGGCGCCTGGCAGCACTGCGGGCAACGCCGGGGGCGCGGTCAGTGTGCGCAGGTCTACTTCGCGCAGCGACGACTCGCGCAGGGACGATTCGGCAGTCACAGTGCGGCTCCTTCCATCGGTACGATCCCGGCCGATGCACCGGAATGCGCTCCGGCCACGGCCGCCTGGTACGCCTTTTCCGTTTCCGCGGCCACCCGGTCCCAGGAGTAACGGGTGCGGGCGCGCTGTTCGCCGGCCTGGCCGAGCTTGGTCCTGAGGGCTGGATTTTCCAGCAGTAACGACAGGGCTGACGCGATGGCCTCCGGGTCCCGGGGCGGCACGTGCAAGCCGGTGGCGTGATCCACCACGGTATCCCGCAGGCCGCCCACCGCCGCTGCCACCACGGGTACGCCGCATGCCATGGCCTCGAGCGGCACGATGCCGAAGGGCTCGTACCAGGGCGCACACACCACAGCACCGGCGCTGCGGAAGATGCCCGGCATGTCGGCCCGGGGCACCTGCCCCTGCAGCGTCACCTGTCCGGACACGCCGAGTTCAGCGGCAAGGTCCAGCAGGCGGCGGATTTCCGGGTCGGCATGCATCACGTTGGAGTCGCCCCCGCCACCCACGATCAACAGTTCGACGTCGTCAAGACCTGCCGCCTTGAGGTACGGGAGCGCACGGATCACCAGGTCAACACCCTTGCGCGGCACCAATCGCCCCACCGACAGGATGCGGTGGCGGCGCTTCCTTGCGGCCGCCGGCCCCTCTGGCGAAAAGAAGCTGAGGTCCACGCCGCAGGGGGCAATGGAGATCTTTCCGGTGGCGATGCCCATGGCCTTGAGTTCGAAGACTTCATCCGAACAGGTGGCGATGATCCGGTCCGCAGAACGTCCCACGCCGGGTTCCAGCCAGCGGCGCTCCGCCGGGCTGGTATCCCCGGCACCCTGGTGCCTCCGTTTGACGGTGCCCAGCGCGTGGAAGGTCTGCAGCATCGGCACGCGGTATCCGGCGTCGGGACGCCGTGCAGCGTCCAGTGCTGCCAGGCCGGACATCCAGAAGTGGCCGTGCACCACGTCCGGCGGCCGCTGCCCCCAGTCCCTGGCCACGCCGTCGGCGAGTTCGCCCATGTAGGGCAGCAACTCGTCCTTGGGTACGTGCCGGGCCGGACCGGCGTCCACGTGGACCACCTCAAGGCGGCTCCCCACCCGGACCCGTCCGGGGAGCTCCGTTGCGTCCCGGCGGGTATAGACGGTGACGTGGTGGCCCCGTTTGGCAAGGGCCTCGGACAGCGCTGCGACATGGACGTTCTGGCCCCCTGCGTCCACCCCGCCCAAGGCCGCCAGCGGACTGGCATGTTCGGAAATCATCGCGATTTTCATGGGTTCTTCCCCTCCCGTGCCGGAACGAGGATCCCCTCGTCCGGCCGCTCGTTGACGGAACGCCGGGGCCGGTTCCGCAGGTCCGCCAGGAGCTCATCCCAGTGGTCCTGGAACTTCCCCAGACCGTAACGCTCCAGCGCCGCCTCCCGGGCGGCGACTCCCCGCCGTCGGGCTTCATCCGGATTGGCAACCAGCCGTTCCGCACTGCGGAGCAGTTCGTCCACATTGGCGGAAATGGCGCCCGCCTCCGGAGGCACCGCCCGTGGAGCTTCCGTGCAGGCCAGCACCACCACCGGCATGCCCAGGTGCATGGCTTCCAGGAGGGACAGCCCCAGCGAGGTCCATCGCATCGGGTGGACGTAGACGCGGCAGCGGGCAAGCTCCCGGTGCAGGTCCCTCGTCTTCAGGTCGCCTCGGGACGTCAGCCGCGAGTCCCCGATTCCGGTGGCTGCCGCGAGGCCGTCCGTCTTCATGCCGAACACCTGCAGCGGCGCCACGGAGGCGAAGGCTGGCAGGAGGTCGGTTCCCGTCACACGGCCACGGCGCAGGGGCTCGTTGACCACCACTCCCAGTTCGGGCACCTCACCGGTGTACAGCTGCCCGGGGTCGGGGATGCCGTGCTCGATCACCATGGTGGGGGCGGAGCCGTTGTCCCAGGCCAGCCGGTTGAAATGGGTCACGTGGACCACCGGGATGCTGGTTTGGTCCGCGAGGGGGTGTCGGGTGTTGGGGAAATTTCCTTTGGGGGTGTTGTGTTCCACGAATACGGCAGGAAGGTCAACGCCGGGCATTCGTCCCAGCGTGCGAGCCACTTCATCGATCTCTTCGGGCCGTTGGAGGACGACGGCGTCCACGGCGTCGGCGTCGAGGGTCGCCAGGTCCACCTCCCGCACTGATTCCGGCCATTCCCTGCCGGCGCGGCCCAGTCCCCAGGCCCCACCGCCAGGCAGGATGGGAAGCAGGTACTCGTGACGGCCGCGGACAAAGCGTCCGTCCATGACCCGTGGACATGGAAGAGCAGGATTCTCATCTGTTGCGGGCCTTTCTACGGGTGCTGACGTGGGTGCTGAAGGAGCTCACTCCGCTGATCAGGCGTTCCACCGCCGCCACCACTTCCTCGGGCGATACCGAGTCGAGGCAGGGGTGTCCGGGAACCGGGCAATCCCGGGCGCGGGACATGCGGCAGGGGGCATTCTGGTCGCCGAGGAGTTCCAGGGGCACGCCATAGGGTGCCCAGCGGATCGCGGGGACCACGGGCGAAAACAAGCACGCTACGGGTGTGCCCACCGCGGCCGCCAAGTGGGCCGGGCCGGTGTTGCCGCTGACAACGGCATCGGCTCCGGCCATGACGCCTGCCATGGTGGGAAGATCCGTGCGGCCGCCAAGGTCCAGGGCTGAGGGGCCCGCTACGGTGGCCGTCAGCGACTTCTCGCCGGAGCCGCCGGTCACCACCACGCGGTACCCGGCGCCCTGGAGGAGTTCGACGGCGGCAGCGTGGTGGAGCGGGGGCCACGCCCTGGCCGGAACTGCCGCACCGGGGTGGACCACAACGTAGGGTTCCGTACCTACCAGTCCTGCTACGTCGGCGACAGAGTCAACGCGCAGCTTTCCGTCATCGCCCCCGGGAAGCCGGAAACCTGCAGCTTCGGCGATGCCCAGCGCCCGTTCCGCTTCGGGTTGGTCTTCGGGGAAGTCCTCGCCCGGTTTCAACCGCACGTCAAGCAGCGAGCCGGCGTAGTCGGTGGAGGCACCCGTGATGCGCTCCACACCGGCCAGCCGCAGCAACAGCGCCAGCGGCAGCGGTGACTGGTGGAAGGAGGTGAGGATGACGGCTTCGGTGATGCGGGAATTGCGGACGTATTCGATCAGCCTGTCAGCATGGGGGCCGGCCATCCGGGGTGCCGGGTTCATGATCCAGGGGCTGTCCCAGCTGTAAACTTCGGCAACGCCGGGGATCATGGCGGCGGCGGCTTCGCCCTGCCGGCCGCACAGCATCACCACGTGGTTGCCGCCGTCGCCGTGCTGGCCGCGGCCATTGGCCACCGCGCGGACGGCAGGACCGGCCAGCAGGACATCGCCCATGCTGTCCAGCCTGGCCACCAGGACGCGGCCCATCAATGCGTCTCCTGCAGCAGGCCGACGGCGGATGCCAGGTCGGAGGCGACCAGGCGCGCCGCGGCCACCTCCTCAGCACGGGTCACCGGTGTGGGAACCAGGACCCCGGTGGCGCCGGCAGCCTCGGCGGCCCCCACGTCGGCGCCGATATCGCCGATGAGGGCGGCCTCCGATTCCTGGATCCCCAGTTTGCGGCAGGCGCTGTGGACCATGCCGGGGGCAGGTTTGCGGCAGGAGCAGCCGTCCTGCTCCGAGTGGGGGCAGACCTCCCACACATCGAACGGTCCCAGGAGTTCTTCCACCCGGGCGTTGACCTTGTGCACGTCTTCAGCCGTAATCAGGCCGCGGGCGATGCCCGACTGGTTGCTGATCACGCCGGTGGCGATGCCATCCGCCCGCAGGCTGTCCAGCACCGCTTTGGCGCCGGCCACGGGCCTCACTTTGCCGGGGTCCCCGTTGTAGGGCACATCGACCACCAGGGTCCCGTCCCGGTCGAACAGGACAGCCCGGAGCTTGGACATTTCAGAGCTTCCCATAACCAACCTGTTCCCTCCTGCTGTTGTCCTAAACAAGGCCGCGGGCTTTCGGCCGCGGCGGCGGGGCACCGTCCACCGTGTTGAACAGGCAAGATAAGCGTTTGTGCGCTACTGCGCTGTTGGAGTGCTACCTGGTGCCGGTTCCGCCGCGTCGGCCCGTTGCCTTGCCGGTACTGCCAGGGTGTCCAGTCCTCCCGGGCCGGCGGAAGGGTGCAACTGCGCCGGCGGGGCAGCCTGCCCCGCCAAAGCGGGCCGGTGCTCCGTTGCCTGCGGGGTCTTCCGGGCTGCCGAACTGGGAGCTCGCCTCCAGCCGGCGCTGCAGTTCCACCAGCACCTTGGCCAGGCGGCGGGATACCTGCATCTGGGACATTCCCAACCGCTTCCCGAGCCTGCACCTGGGTTTCCTCACAGAAGTAACGCCGGTAGAGGAGTTCGCGGTCCGAGTCATCAAGGTCCTGCATGGCATCACGGAGGCAGGCCAGCTCTTCCAGCCGTTCCAGCGGAGTTTCCGGGCAGGCCAGCACCTCACCGATGGAGGGTGCGTCCGAGTTCGGATTCACCGCGTCCAGGGAATCCGGGTGCATGCTGCTGGATGCCGACAAGGCTTCCTGTACCTCAGCCGGATCGCTCCCCAGCTCACCGGCCAACTCCGCAACACTGGGGTTCCGGCCAAGCGACTGGGTCAACTCCGGCTCGGCCCGGAACAGCCGGGTCCTCAGGTCCTGGATATGGCGCGGCGGACGGACAACCCACGTCCGGTCGCGCAGGTACCTCTTAAGTTCGCCGGTGATGGTAGGCGCCGCGTAGGCGGGGAAGCTCTCCCCTTGGCCTGGTCGAAACCACGCGCTGCCTTCACCAGGCCCAGGTAGGCCACCTGGTTCAGGTCCGCCCGCTCCCTGCCGCGCGCCTCAAAGCGCGCGGCGAGTGCTTCGGCGAGGTCCAGGTACCTGAGGACCAGGTCGTTTTCGAACGCCTCCCGAAGCCGCCCTGAGGTGGCCGGAGGAGTCTGTTGTTGTGCGGGTACCGGCTGTTGATGGTGGACAGGCGCAGTGTCCACGGCAAGTGCGGCAAAGGATTCGGGCATGAGTGTTGGTTTCCCTCGGTCTGGTTCCGAAAGCCTGCGGCAAGACTTAGAAGCAGCAAATCATAAGCTTGCTTATAAAACAATCCTCCTCCGCTATAAGCTCGAGATGTAAGCGCCATCCAGGCCCACCCGCCAAGGAGTCTTTGTCATGCGCATCGCCATCACCGGAGCAAGTGGAAACGCGGGAACAGCACTGCTGCGAAACCTGCAGCGCCAACTGGCCAGGAAGCCCGGCAGCCTGCAACTGGTTGGAATCAGCCGCAGGGAGCCCGACACGTCCCGGGAACCCTACGGCGGCGTGCAGTGGCACACCCTGGATGTGGGCCTCCAGCGGGACATCCCCCTGCTGGAAAAGGCGCTCTCAGGGGTTGATGCCGTGGTCCATTTGGCGTGGCAAATCCAGCCCAACCGTGACCTCGACCTTCTGCATCGGACCAACGTCACGGGAACCAGGAACGTCCTGGACGCTGCCGCCCGGGCGGGTGTCAAGCAGGTTGTCTGCGCCTCGTCGGTGGGCGCCTACAGCAAGTCCGGCAAGGACCCGCGCAGGGACGAGTCATGGCCGGCGGGAGGAATGGCGGGCTCGCACTACAGCCGACACAAGGCTGAGCAGGAAAAGCTCCTCGACCAGTTCGCCGCCGCTGAGCCGAGCATTTCTGTCGCCAGGCTTCGGCCGGCGCTCATTTTCCAGGGAAACGCGGGAGCAGAGATCGGCAGATACTTCCTGGGCCGCGTTCTTTCCCGCCTGGTGCCGGCGAAACCGTGGCTGCCGGTACTGCCGGCCCCGGACAACCTGGTTTTCCAGGCCGTGCATGCGGATGACGTCGCAGAGGCCTATTGGCGGGCGGTGGACCAGCGCGCCATCGGCGCCTTCAATATCGCTGCGGAACCGGTCCTGACGCCGCAGGAATTGGGGCGCATCCTAGGCGCCAAGAGAATCCTGCCCATCCCTATGCGGTTGCTCCACGCGCTTGTGGACCTGACGTGGCGGGCACGGGTCCAGCCCACGGATTCAGGATGGGTGGAGATGGCGGCCGGCGCGCCCATCATGGACACCAGCCGCGCACGGCTGATCCTGGGGTGGGAACCAAAAGTGTCATCGATCGACGCCGTCAAGGAACTTCTTGCGGGCATGGGAACGGGGGAAGGAGTCAGTCCCTCCCCGTCCTCAAGCCGCGTGGACGCGCCTGGAAGCAGCGCCCGGCATCATCCGGTAAACGGAGCCGCGGCTAGGAGGGCCGCCGCAGGCTTTGGCCGAGGCGGCCGCCGGCGTCAGATTCCGGTGCGCGGGTTGCCCTCGTCGCGTACATCATGTTCAGCGGCAGCGTCCGTGGCGTCAGCCTGGTGCCTCCGTCCGGGGTCAGCTTCCGGGATCCCTGACTCAGCGCCGGCAGCAGGAGTGCCGTGCTGACCGCCGGGGCCGTGTCCGGCGTCGGCATGCCTGATGTCGGCGCGCTCAGCGTCCCCATACTCTGCCTCCCTGCCAACGCCCGTGGCCCCGGAAGGACCCACATGGGCCGGGCCGCGCTCGTATTGGCCAGCCTCCCCTACCTGGTCCTGGCGGCCGTCAAACTCCCCGTGCCGGTCCTGGCGGCTGCCGTCCCGCCCGACGTCGGGATCCATTTCGTCCGCCTTGCGTGCACGGCCGGCAACGTCGCCCCGCAGGGACTGGGCTTCCTTGCTGCGCTGTTCGGCTTCCTGCCGCAGCCGTGCCGCATCAACCTGCGCCTGTTCGGCGTCGGCGCGCGCCCGGATGGCCTTGGCCTCCCGTTCGCGGGCGTCGATTTCCATGTTCTGGGCTTCACGCCGGATTTCGGCGGCCTTTTCCCGGTGCTCCTGGTCCCGCTTCTCCTGCATGGCCTTCCGGCGTTTTCCGCCAGCCAGGAGGAGCAGCACGATCAGCACCACAACAACCACTGCGACCACTATCCATACCCATGGAGCCTGTGTCCACGTTTCCCACCACTTTCCACTTCGTTGTGACCGGGCAGGCCATCGCCATTCCGGCAGACATTTTTTGGAACGGTTACAACTTGCTTAGCAAGGGTACTTACCTTTCATTAGTAATCATGCTTATCATTTTACGGCCAGTATTGCTGGTTCTTGATCAATAACCGGCCTTCTTGGAAAGAGAGCGAAGATGACAGAGAACCAATGGCCCGAGGATCCCGCTTACACGGCTCCGCCGGCCCATACAGGAATCCCCGGCGAGCGTGAGCCCGCCACCTTCCCCTCAACCGCCGCTCCCCTTGCCGGGGACAACCAGGCCGGTGACACCTACGGTTCATCACGCAAGGACGCGGCCAAGGATGAGGCTGCAGATGTGGCTCGTACTGCCGCAGGATCCGCGCAGAACGTCGCCCAGACTGCCAAGGACGAGGCAGCCAACGTGGCGCAGGAGGCGAAGGCCAATGCGCAGGACCTGCTGCACCAGGCAAAGTCGGGCCTTACCAGCCAGGCAGGAACCCAGCAGCAGAAGGCCGCCGAGGGCATCCGTAACATCTCCAGCCAGCTGCACAGCATGGCCACGGCCCCGGACCAGCAGGGCATGGCCAGCGATTTGGTCCGGCAGGCAGCCGAGCGCACCTCTTCGATGGCAACCTGGCTGGAAAACCGCGAACCCGGTGACCTCCTGAACGAGGTCCAGCGTTTTGCCCGCAACCGTCCCGGAACGTTCCTGCTCCTCGCCGCCGGCGCCGGCGTCCTGGCCGGACGCCTCACCCGCGGCCTCACCGCAGGCGCGCCCGAAGCGTCCGCCACCACCTCCTCCGGCACCGGCGCGGCCGGCCTCTCCGGCCAGTACTCCGGCGGCACGTATGGCAACCAGTACAACCAGTCGTACCCCGTTGCGGGCGGGACTGTTCCGCCCCCGCCGGTCCAGCTCCCCGGGCCGGCCACCACCACCGCCGGATACGACGGCGGCGCACCGGGCAGCAGCTATCCCCAGGCCCCAGGTCCCGCCAGCGGCCTGGACAGCCCGCAACTCGTCGAAGAACCCTGGTCGGGAAACCAGCTCTCCGACGATCCGCTCCGTGACCGCGCCCTTGCCGACGACCCCATGGCAAACGATCCCCTCACCCAGGACCGCACCCGGGGCGGCCAGACGGGTGGTCTGTGATGAGTAGCCAGATTCCGGAGCCGCCGCCCACAGCGGCGCATGAGAAAGCGGACAACGCCTCGCTCGGTGAGTTGCTCGGGGACGTCACCCGGGACCTGTCCACCCTGATGCGCCAGGAAGTGGAACTGGCCAAGGCCGAACTCAAACAAACCACATCCCGCGCAGGCAAAGGCGCCGGCATGCTCGCCGGCGCCGGGGTCGGCGGACACTTCGTCCTGCTCTTCCTCTCCCTGGCCCTGATGTTCGCCCTGGGCGCCATCATGGCCCTGGGCTGGGCCGCGCTGATCGTCGCCGTGATCTGGGCCATCATCGCCGCCGTCTTTGCCTCCACCGGCCGCAAGGAACTCAAGCAGATCAAGGGCCTGCCCCAAACCAGCGAAACCCTCGCAGAGATTCCCCCAACCCTAAAACCAGGTGAGGTAAACCGATGAGCGAAAACCCTGACGTCATCCGCGCAGACATAGAAGCCACCCGAGCACGCCTGGGCACCAACGTCGACGCCGTGGCCGACAAAGTCACCCCGTCCAACATCGTCCACCGCCAAACCGACAAAGTCCGCGACGCCGTGACCGGGGTGAAGGAGAAAATCATGGGAGCAGCAGACACCACCAACATCCACAACACCACCACCACCGGCGCCGGACACACCACCAACGCCATGCACTCCGCCGGCGACACCCTCCACAACGCATCAGACACCGTCTCAGCCAAACTCTCCGACGCCGGCCACACCGTCAGCCAGGCCCCGGACCAGGTCAAAGCCAAAACCGCCGGAAACCCCTGGCCGCCGGACTCATCGCCTTCGGCGCCGGAATGCTGGTCTCCTCCCTGATCCCGGCCAGCCAAAAAGAACGCGAAGCCGCGGACCAACTCAAAACCGCAGCCCAACCCCTGGCAACCCAGGTCACCGACGCCGCCAAAACCATGGCCCAGGACCTCAAGGAACCCGCCCAGGCAGCCATGGACAACGTCAAAGCCACCGCAACCGACGCCGCCCAAAACGTCAAAACCGAAGGCCAACAAGCCGCAACCGACGTCAAAGACCGCGCCACCGACGCCAAAGACAACGTCCAAAACACCTAGATCAGCCCACCGCGGCACCGCAAGGCAACAGCTCTGTTCGACAGGCCGGCACCGTATCCCGCGGAGCCGGCCTGTTCGCTTCACCCCCTGATGGAGAGGACACCCCATGGCCAATCACGATGATGCCGAGACCAGTACCGCCAAGGCCGGCCAGGCTCCGGATCCAAATGACGCCAGGAAACCCAGCAGCCCGCGGGACGTGGATAAACCGTCCTGGAAGTACATCGCCAAGAAGACGCTCCGTGAGTTCTCGAAAGACCAGTGTCCCGACCTCGCGGCGGCCCTGACCTACTATTCAGTGCTCTCGATCTTCCCGGCCCTGCTGGCGCTGGTGTCGCTTCTTGGGATCTTCGGGGACCCGCAAAAGACTACCTCCGCCCTGCTCGACATCGTCCAGGGTTTCGCCCCCGGCCAGACCGTCGACACGATCCGACCGCTGGTGCAGGACCTCGCCAGGCTCCTCGGCTGCCGGCCTCACCCTGGTCCTGGGCCTCCTCACCGCGCTCTGGTCTGCCTCTGGCTACGTTGGGGCCTTTGGGCGGGCGATGAACAGGGTCTACGAGATCGACGAGGGCCGCGCGTTCGTGAAGCTGCGGGGCACCATGCTCGGCGTCACCGTCGTGAACCTGCTGATCGTCGTCGTCATCGCGGCAATGCTCGTGTTGAGCGGCCCTGTGGCAGAATCCGTCGGAAACCTGATTGGGCTTGGGAGCGCCTTCCTAACGGTCTGGAACATCGCCAAATGGCCGGTAATGCTGGCGCTGATCATCGTGGCAATCGCTGTCCTCTACTACGCCACCCCTAACGTGAAGCAGCCGAAGTTCCGCTGGATGAGCATGGGTTCGGCTATCGCCCTGGTGGTGTTCCTGCTGGCCTCGCTGGCGTTCGGCTTCTACGTGGCGTACTCCAACAGCTACAACAAGACCTACGGTGCAATCGGCGGTGTTATCGTCGCGTTGCTCTGGCTGTGGATCCTGAACATGTCCCTGCTTTTCGGAGCAGAGTTCGATGCCGAGACGGAACGGGGACGCCAACTCCAGGCCGGCATTAAGGCAGAGGAGACGATCCAGCTTCCGCCACGGGGTACCAAGAAGAGCGAGAAGCTGCAAAAGCAAACCGAGGAAGACATCAAGCACGGCCGCGAACTCCGGGAGAAGTACAGCTCCGAGGACAACCACGACCGCTCCGGTGACAGCCAGGATGACCAGCCTGCCGGCAACGGCCAGGGCGGCTCCGCTCGCTATGAGAGCCACCGTGACAGGGTCCGCGAAAAGGTGCAGCACCGCGCCGGCAACGGAGAGTCCGACGACGGCGATCGCCCCCGCGGGAGCGCTTAAGCAGACAGGCGCAGCCGCCGCACAGGGGACTAGGCAGGACCTTCGAGATGGAGGAAAATTCATCTTGAAGGTCCTGTTTGGTTTTCCCGGGATGCAGGAAACCCGGGCTTATGCGGGGTCGGCGGTGAGATGGCCTCTTCTGAGACCGAGGCCAGTCCCCCCAGTCGCCGTCGGCCCCCTCAAACCCATCTGGCGCATGCGCCCGCCCATGTCCGGGCGCAATTGGACCCCACAACACCCCCCGGTGGTCCACCCGGTTGGGAGCCGCCCCCGCGGATGGGGCGCCACCGGATCCAACTGGACAAAGCGCGTTGAACTGCAATAATTTCTTCAATACCTTGCCGGAATCCGCTGGAGACCGGCAAGGCCGCTGAAGCAAACGGCGGAAGTAACTGTCGACCCTTTAATGAGCGAACATGCCTGCTACCCATTTTGAACAGTTTCTTGCCGATGCAGTTGTCGCGGACAGGGAGCCCGGGCTGGGCCTCGGACGCGACGAGCTATACGGCCTCTACACCAGTTGGTGCCTGCTGCATAAGGCGGAACTCCAGCCGCCTGCAGCCCTTTGGGAAGCCATGCATGAAGCCGGGATCAACCCGGACAGCAATAACCTCTCCATGACTGGGCCGGTGGCGGCGGACTACATCGTTGCCAGTGCTCCGGACCTGGTCTGACAGTGGGTGGAAGGGTCTCCTGACGCCGGCCCGCGGAAAGAGCAGGGACGCCGTTACAGGAGATTGAGTCCTTAGGGACAGAGGGCTGTTGCCGCCAGGCAACAGCCCTCTTCTGTGCCGGGCCCTCCCGGCCAAGGCCGGGTCTATGGACGCGCAAGGGCCAGGAGATACGCGGCGAACCCCGGGGCGCCCGGCCTGCAGTCCTTCCTGATGTGAGGACCCTCGTCGTGTCCGTGGCAACTATGCGCGCGCCGATGCTTCGAAGCCGGTCCACCAGCGCCTGGTCCTCATCGGAATCGACACCGGGGAAGCCTCCGGCAGCAAGATAGACCGAGGCCCGGACTCCAAGGTTGGCTCCGTACACATGGGAATGGCCCTCGGTGCCGCCGTGCCGGGCATGCCAGCGGGCCAAAAGCTCGTGATGAAGGTCGATTGGGTCCGGCTGCACCGTGCCAAGGACAACATCAGTCCCGAGTGCGGCCAGTTCCAGTTGGCGCACCAGCCAGTGTTCGGGCACGCAGGAATCCGCGTCCGTATTGGCCACCCACATCCGCTGCATCGGATCAGGCGCCGCACCGCCGGCCCTCGGCGGCCTGGTTGCGTTCCCCAGCGCGGCGCGGACCCCGGCCTGCCGGCTTTTTCCTGCACTCCCGAAGCCCACCGGCAGCAGCATAAACCGTGGGTCTCCGGCAGCAACCTGCGCGGCCACCGAAGGGGAACCGTCAGTGCAGCCGTCCAGGACCACCACGACGCGCACGGTGATATCAGGCAGCTCCGATTCCACCCGGTCCGCGGCGCGGCTGACGGCGGTGAGCGCCCGTGCCAGGTGCTGCTCCTCGTTGTGGGCCGGAATGACAACCGCAACCTGCTGGATCTTGTGGCTGCCCTGCACAGCGCGGTCCTCTGAAGCACCTCCATTCGGCGGCGCCTTAGTCATCCGGTTGCCCCGCGGCCCGGCGCAACCAGGACTTCCAGCGTGAAGTCGCGATCCTGGTAGAGCCCTGCGGTGCGCCATCCCAACCGCTGCCGGGCCATCGCGTGGACGGTGTCCCCGTCGAGTTCCCACCCGGCGATGGGATGCCGCCAGTGGCACAGGAGCAGGGTTCCGCCGGGCTCCAGGGATGCCTCCACCCGGTCCCACAACTGTGCCAGGCTCCTCAACGGCCAGGTAATAGCCCACTTCGGAAACCACCACGAGGTTGAACGTTCCTCCCGGCCAGGAGCCCGGCACCACCCGCTGCTCCACCTGGACCCCGGGCAGGCCTTCCAGCCGTCGGGTGGCGCGGCGCACTGCGGTTCCGCTGGCGTCCACCGCAAGCAGGCTGCGGCACCGGGAAGCGAATGCGGCTGTCAGGGTTCCGATCGAGCAGCCCACTTCCAGGCCGCATTCGTAGGATTCTGCCGGGAGGACCGCCAGGGTGAGTGCGCGTTTGCGGCGCTCGTACCAGCTTCCGGTGTAGTTCCACGGATCCTCGGCGCCGTCATGGACACGGTCGAAAACCGACTCGGCGTCGCTGCTGGAATGCGGCCGTCCGGATGCACTTGCCGCAGGCGTCCAGGCGAAAACCTCATAGCCGCGCGAGAAGTGCTCCAGGAACGGGCTGCTGAGCAGTGTCTCGTCCCCTGGATGAGGCGAGAGTGGCTGCACTTGGGTTGCGTGCTCCGCCATGGCGCACTTCTTGGCCTTGCGGGAGGCTTGGTCCAAATGGAAGCGGACCCATTGCTGCCATTCCCGGTGGTGGGGCGTGGCCCAGTGCCAAAACCAGATGGGGTACTCCAGGAGTGCATGGCCGTCGTCCCGGGCCACCTCTGCCGCCACCGCGCCAAGGGCATCGTGGTCGCCATGGCCGTCGGCCCGGTAGGGTGCCACGAGGGCCAGCCGGTCCGGGTCGCCGGGCAGCCGCTGTGCCGCGTCCCGGACAGCACGGGCGATCTTCTCAGCGTGGGCACCCAGACCGCGGTCCGGAAAACCGAGAAATGTCCAGTGGTCCGCCAGGCCCAGGGCCCCCAGGGCTGCCGAAAATTCGGCAAGCCGGATAGTGGCCAGCTGCTCCGGGGTGGTGGTGGGCGAACGCGGGTGGGACCCCTCTCCCGCCGTGCAGAGCAGGACTTCAACCCCGGCGCCCAGGGCCACCAGCGAGGCCATGAGGCCGCCGGCGCCAAGTGTTTCGTCATCCGGATGCGCTGCCAGGACCACGAAGCGCATGCCCGCCAGTTCGGTGGGATCAAGGGGCAGGCTCCGGCACCACCGCCAGTCCGCTCCGGGCCCAGTCAGCCTCGCCGGTCCCCTGGTCCGCGTGGGAGAAGGTCACCACGGGCAGTCACCCTTGAGCGCCAACCGGCCCAGTTGGGCATCATCCCGGGCGCCATGGTGCTGCCGGACGTAAAGCGCCAGGTCCGCCATCTTCTTGGCGTATGGTTCGTCGAAGGCGAGCGGACCTGGACCGCGGTTGGCGCCCACCAGGCAAAGGACACGTTCGACGGCGGTGGCAACAGTCCCGCGCACGCGCTGGGCCTCGCTCCAGGCGCTTTGGCCGCTGTCGGCACCGAGCGTGCCATCGTCGATGCGGGCTGCCGTCCGGGCAAGGTACTGCAGGGCGGCAGCGATGGTTCGGTCCACCTCGCCCAACGCGGCGAGGGCCGCCTGGTCCGGCTCCCGTCCGGTGTCCGCAGAGGTCAGGAGGCCGCCACGGAAGTCGCGGGCAAGGCCTACTGCTCCGCCCAGCCAGCAGGCGGCGACGCCCATTCCACCCCAGGCGAAGCCGGGCCGGCTGTGGTACCAGTCGGTTCCACCCACAGGGATCGCCGGGACCTGGTCGAAGCGAACGCTTCCACTGGGGATCTCCCGGAGCCCGCGTGCTATCCAGCCCGGTTCCTCAGTTGCCACGCCCGGGTGGCGAAGGCTGACGGCAAAAGCCGCCCTGCCGCCGTCGTCCGTGCGGGCGGTGATGACGGCGCAGTCCAGGCGTCCGGCGAGGGAACACCAGGGCTTGGTTCCGCTGAGCACAATACCGGCACTTCCGGAACGCGCCTCAAGCCGGGCGTTTGGGGCCTCTGCGGCGAAGACGCCCCACGCAGCCTCCGCGGCACCGCCTGGCACGGGATCGACGGCCGGAGACGCCTGCGCGGCCTGTGCAAGAATGGCGACGGCGTCGAGGTGCGGCTCCAGCACCCGGGCGGCGGCCACGTCGGTGGCAGCCACCGACGCCAGGAGCTCCCACAACACCGCGGTGCGTCCTTCGCCGGGCCGCGGCCACGTCCGCCCGGCCTCGACAGCGAGGGCCAGCAAGGCCGGGACGTCACCAGTGGCGTCGGCGACTGAATCAAGGATGGAAAGCCACGGGGTGAGAGCGGAGGGAGTGGAACTTAGGAGCACGGGAATGGGTGGCGCTTGCAAGTACGGCCTCCATGGAAGATTGTCCGGTGGGGTACCGGACACATCTCCACAGCTTACTTACTGTTTTGCGGGAGGATGCGCGCCAGCGCGAAGCCGTCCCAGCCTTTGGAGCCGACCGTCTGGATGACTGTGGCGTCCAGGCGCGGGTGGTCGCCAAGCATCTTAAGCGCGTCGATAATGCCGGGCGCGTTGACCGGGTCGATGTCCGGGTCCAGGACCGCCCCCTCCCAGATGGTGTTGTCCAGGACGACGGCAGCACCGGGCCTGCCGAGCCTGACGGCAAAGTCGAGGTATCGGCTGTTGTTTTGCTTGTCGGCGTCGATGAAGATGAAGTCGAACGGCTCCCGCTCCTCCTCCTCGAGGGCAGCCAGGGTATCCAGCGCAGGCCCCAGCCGGATCTCCACCCTTTCCCCCAGGCCGGCGGCGTCGATATTGGCCCACGCTACCTCCGCGTGCTGGGGCAAGTACTCGCAGGTGACCAGTTTGCCGTTATGGGGAAGCCCCCGGCCCATCCAGATGGTGCTGTACCCCGCCAGTGTTCCGATCTCCAGGATGCGGCGGGCGCCGGAGAGCTGAACCAGGAGCCTGCAGGAGCTTCCCCGCGTTCGGTGCCACTTCGATGGCGGGCATCCCGGCCTCCGCCGCCGAGTGGATGGCGTGCTGAACCGCGCTGTCCGGATGCACCACGGCATTGGACAGGAACTCCTCGGTGGCAATCCATTCCGGGCGGGGTTTGTGCTCGAACATGGCCACAGTTTGGCACGCGGCGTCCCGGTGGTCCAGATACGTTTGCCCCCGAGGAGGCTTAGGGCTCCTGTGCCAGGGCGTTCTCCAGGCGGTCCACTTTCGCCGTCAGCTCGCCACTGTAGCCCGGCCGTATGTCTGCTTTGATCACCAAGGAAACACGGCTGCCGTAACGCCCCACGGCTTCGGTGGCACGCTTTACGACGCCGAACACTTCGTCCCACTCGCCTTCAATGGTGGTGAACATCGAATCCGTCTGGTTGGGCAGCCCGGACTCCCGGACGATCTTCACTGCGGCCGCAACGGCGTCGTGCACTGAGGCATCGTTGGGCCTGGAACCTTCGCTGGGGACGCCTGACGGGGCGACAGAAAATGCAAGCAACATGTTCCCCAGTCTCCCACGCGGCTGCGGCCTGCCACAGGCCTGGACAACGGCCGCCGCCGTCACATAAGCGCCTACCCTGCAGTAACCGTGTTGGCCGCAAGCTCCGTTGCTACCCTTTTGGGCATGAGCCTCGCAGTCGCCCGAAAGCCCCTCCGTGCAGACGCAGCGCGGAACGTGGACAAGATCATCACGGCGGCGCGCCAGTGCTTCCGGGAGTTCGGCCCGGAAGTACCCCTCCAGACCATCGCAACCACCGCCGGTGTGGGCCCGGCAACCCTCTTCCGCAACTTTGCGGACAAGGAAGAACTGGTGCTTGCCGCCCTCAACCGGCAACTCCGCCTCACTGTGGACCCCGTCATGGACGGTGCCCTTGCCGATATGGACGCCGCCGCAGGCCTGTTGCGCGTCCTCGAAGCCCTGATGGCCGCAGCCAGCGACGACGCCAACCTGCTGTGCGCGGTGGCGGGCCGGCGGGAGCTCCTCACCGGGATTACGGGATCTTTCATGGAATCCGTGAGCGTCCTGCTGGCCCGCGGGCAAGGCCAGGAAGCCTGCGCCCGGACATCTCCATGACCGACATGTTCCGGCTGCTGGCCATGCTGATCGGCGTGGTGGACACGATGGAACCTGGCTCTGACGCCTGGCGCCGCCCACTGGCCCTGGTTGAGGACGCCATCCGCACCGTCCGCCCGGCGCGCCCGCTTCCCGTGTTCGTGCCCGTCCCGGCTGCCCCTGGCTTCCTCACTGGCCCGGCACAGCCCGGAGGCCGGCAGGATTAGGCCTCCCGCGGAGAGTGCCCGTTACGCGGTTGCGTTGCCGGTTGGCTCCATTGTTACCAGTAAGTACGTGCAATAGACTCGGAGCTGGGGTTAGGCAGCCAGCCCCCGGCACTTCCACGTTGGAGCGATCCATGCACTTCGCGCCTGTCCGCCACCTAACGGTTGCACTGAGATGAACCACTCGACGCTTCTCCGCTACCTCACAGATCCCCTCGGGCCGGAGGAAGTCCTCCCCACCCTGACCAACGGGGAACTGGTGGAACTGCTTGACGCCCTGTACCAGAACCTCGATACCCCGGAGCCCGAGTTCGGCGCACAGGTTTGGTACGAGATGGGACTGGAGGAAAGTTGCCGCCGCACAGTCTCACCTGACGGCGCGGCCCACGGGGTAGCCTAGCCGCCACCGGGCCCAGCACCCGGCCTTGCTCCGGCGCTTGGCTTTGCTACTGCACCTGGCTTGGCGCCAAGAGCGGCTTTTGACCTGCAGTTGGCAGCCGCTCAATGCGAACCAGCAGCCAGGTGCTGACTCCTGTCAGGGCTTTTCGGCTTGCCTATCCCCGGTGCCGCTGTCTCCGCCGTGGCGGGGCTCCTGCTGCGTTTCCGCAGGGTCTTCATGACCAAGCTGCTCACGGTCAGGGTGTTCCTGGTCAGGGTGCTGGTGGCCCGCGTGTCCGTGTCCGTGGTAACCGTGGCCTGGGTGTTCGTGGAACTCGTTGGGGACGTGGCCCTTCGCTTCTGTCAGGTGCTGCTGGAGCTTCTCTTCGGCATCCCTGCGCCTCCGGGCGGTGTCGCGCAGTTCCCGGGTTGATTCCGAGCCGCGCGGGTCAAGATAGGCGGCCCGCGGCTTTGCGGTCGGTTCTGCTGCCGGCACTCCCGCGTCGTGCCCCTCCCGCACGTTCTCGCCGGTGTCCTCGGTGCCGTGACCGTCCTGCGGCTCAACCGGCCGTGACTGTTCGTCCATCTCGATTCCTCCTTTGGTGGCCGCCTGGGTGTGGGCTGCCTCTCTTCCAGTGCACCACATCTGGCGCCCGGAATGCTGGGCCGCTAGGGGTTGCCGGTGTCTGTCCGCTTCCGGATTTCCCGGCGCACCAGGGCCTGGAGGGCAGGCACGGACGACGACGGATCAAGGTCAAGTGCCTCCCGAAGCCTTTCGGAGAGAACTTCCAGGTCCTCTTCCGGCACGTCCGAAAGCCCGGAAAAGCGCTTGAAGAAGCGTTTGGCAGGGAGGCCCGCCCGCCGTCGGGCATTCTTATGGCGGAGCCTGGCCGCCAAACCGCCCGGCGGATGCAGCTGATTTTCCATGGTTGCCGTTCATAGGGAATCCATGGCCAACTGCATAAGCCGATCTCATAGTACAACCGGCACCCGCCCAGTAAAGTGGGCTGCATCACTTCTTTATGCCGCGGTTGCCCGCTTAGTTCCAGCCCAGGAACCTCAACAGGGCCGCAGTGCCCGCTCCGGCGATGACCACCACCAGGAACGGTGCCCGGAATACCAAGGCTGTGGCGGCCGCGGCGAGCGCCCCCAGCCTGGCGTCTGCCGCGAGTCCCTGGCCTGATACCACCGCGTTCACCACGGTCAGCGAGGCAAGCAGGCCGATGGTCATGGTTCCTGCGACACGTGAAGTCCGCGGGTCCTCAAGGAACCGGGCGGGAACAAAGTAGCCCACGATTTTCCATGCATAGGCGAGCGCGCAGGCAATGAGCAGCCAGATCCACAGGCTCATGCGCCCGCCTCCGGACCGGTGCCTTCCCTGCGTTCCCTTGCCGTGCCACAGCTGTCCGGCTGCGGGTGATGGCCAGGGCCGTGGCCGTGATCGCCGTAAGGCTCGACGTCGGGCTCAAGTCCTTCGTCACGGCGCCCATGGCTGAACCAACCCACCAGCGCGGCGACTACTGCGGCCACCAGGATGGGCACGCCCGCCGGCACAAAGGGAACGGCAACTACCGTGGCAACGGCACAGACCGCCGCAATGGCGATGGGCTCCCTGCCTTTGAGCCGGGGCCAGAGCAGCGCCAGGAACGCCGCGACCGCAGCCCCGTCAAGCCCCCACTGCTTGGGGTCGCCCAGCCCGCTCCCGGCCAGCGCACCCACCGCCGTGAAGAGGTTCCAAAGCACGTAGACGCCGATTCCGGCGGTCCAGAACCCGCGGCGTTGCTCGGCCGGGTCCGTCTGGCCCGTGCTGGTGGCGGTGGACTCGTCGATGGTCAGCTGCGCGCCGATGTACTTCCGCCACCCGGTGGGCCGGAGCAGCGCGTTCAGCTGCATGCCGTAAATGCCGTTGCGCATGCCCAGGAGGGTGGCCGCACTCATGGCCGCGAGGCCCGAGCCGCCACCCGCCACCACCCCGATGAACGCGAACTGCGAGCCGCCGCTGAAGAGGAGCAGGCTCAACGCCATGGTCTGCCAGAAGTTGAGCCCGGACGTCACCGCGAGCGCCCCGAAGGATACGCCGTAAAGGCCTGTGGCAATACTGACGGAGATACCCACCCTGACCGCCGGCGAGGCCAGCAGCTTCACCAGCGGCCTCCCCGGCTGCGGCCGCCCACTGCCGGTTTCCGCAGGCTCCAGGCCCAAAGGATCAGCGGCGCCTGGAGTGGAAGCCGGACGGCATGGACCTTCCGACGGCGGAGCGTCCCGTGCGGGCCGTATGCCCTGACCAGGGCGTCGATGTGCCCTGCAAGGAACGCTGTAAACATCGCCGTAACGGCAGTGGCTGTCAGCCTGCGGGTGGGCGGGAGGAGAATCCCGACGGCGGCCGCCAGCTCCAGCAGGCCGCTGACGGCGATCCACTCGTCCCGGGACAGGACGGCCAAAGGATGCGGGGCGAAGGCGATATTGGCCGGGCCGGTTTTGGCCGGGCCGGTTTGGGCCGGGCCGCTTTGCGCCGTGTCAGTCCGGGCCGGACTGGTTTGGGCCGTGTCAGTGGCCGGATCCTGCCGGCAAAGATACGCCGGAACGACGTCGCGGTAGAAGCCGGGGTCCCTGAAATGCTTGCCGGCGCTGGCAAGCAGGAGGGCACCCATGGCAGCTGCGGACAGATGCTGCAGGGCCGGTCCTTGAAGGGGCGGGTACGGAGCGGACAGGCCCTTGGCAGCGCGGACGGACCTGGGAAAAGACATGGAACCACTCAATCACAGCCACGGCGGCGGCCTGAAACCGATATTTGGGCCAAGGCAGTAACGGCGGCGACGCTGGCGACGACGGCAAGGCGGCTCTGCTTCGCTTCACGTCCAGGCTGGCGGCGAGCTTCCGTACGCGGGCGGCGGCGACTGATAGTCCAGCGGCCGTCCCGCGTCCAGCAGGGGCGGACCAACGTAGCGGAGCTTCCCATAGCTGCTGTCCCTGAACCGGTAGTCGGGCTCGGGCAGTTCCACCGGCCTGCCTGTGCTTTCTGCGTTCCCCGGGCTTTCCGGATAATTCGACAACGAAAACAGTTCCTCTGCGGTGCGGGCCAGCGACAAGTGGGCGGCGCCACCCAAGCCTGTCTGGGCGCGCGCGGCCAGAAGCTGGACGGCCGCCGCGGCCACCCCGTAGCCGGTGGCGTGGTCCAGTGCCTGGACCGGAAGGGCTCCGGGCCGCCACCCGCCGTCGTCGGCCTCTTTGCCGTAAAGCTCTTTGCCGTAAACGTGGGCGATTCCGCTGGCGGCCTGGACAATGCTGTCGAAGCCGCGCCTGCCGCTCCACGGCCCGCTGCTGCCCCAACTGTCCAGGGTGACAACCACCAGCCCCGGGTGTTCTGCCAGCAGCTGCAGCGGACCAAGCCCGAAGCGGTTCAGGGCGCCGTGCCGGTAGCCGGTAACCACTGCATCCGCGCTGGCCAGGAGTTCCTGGAGGCGGTGCCGGTTGGCGGGGAGCCCCAAATCTGCTGCCGTGCTGCGCTTGCCGAATGCCGTGTCCACGAACTGGTCCTCGAGCTCGGGGAAGGCGGGCGGATCGATCCGCAGGACGTCTGCTCCGAGCGCCGCGAGCAGGCGGGTGGCGACCGGCCCGGCGATCACCCGCGTCAGGTCCAGGACCCGAATCCCCTCCAAGGGCAGGCCGTTGAGGCTGGGGCCGCCGGTTCCGGAGCCTGCTTCCGGTGCCGCGAGCGCGCCCTGGTGCCGCGGCGAAGTCCCGCAGCCCGAAGTCCCTGGTTGTGCCGTCCGGATGATCCATGGCTGCCCAGGGTCCTAAGCCTGCCGCGCGGCCCATGTCCGTGGCAAGCCATTCACTGCGCGTCCGGACGGCCGCGGCAATCCCTCCATGGCCCTGGATGGCGGCCTCGGCTTCCAACGCGGTCATGGACTGAAGTGTCCGTTCCACCCCTTCCGCGGAGTTTGCACCCAGCGCCTGCAGCAGCCGCTGCTCGTGGTGCGGGTAGTTGGCGTGCAGCCGGATCCAGCCGTCGGCGGTGGGCCGGAAACCGGACAGGGGCGCGAACCCTTGTGGCTTGCGCCCGGCAATGAGCAGGTGTCCGGAGGAATCGAAGGAAGCTGCCGTCAGCGCAGGGGTGGTGCTGAAGCGGCCAGGCGTGCCCGCGTACAGGTTGAACGCATCCGCCGCAGCTTGAACCGACTGCATCGCCAGTCTTTCGACGTCGAGCGGTCCCGCCCACCACCGGCGCGGGGAATAGTGGCGGAGGGCTTCCATGTCCGCGCTAGTTTCCCTGCGGTGCGCCCACGTGGAGCCTGGTCAAGGACACGTAACGGGACGTTGGTGGTTATCTCGTGGATGCCCAACTCCTGGCAAAGCGCCACGTCCTCGGGTTCGTCCACGGTCCACACCCTGAACCGGCGGCCGGAGTCCAGCCAGCGGCGGACGGTGTCCGGGCGCTCGCGGACGTACTCGATGCCGGGTCCGGCCATGCCCACTTCGCGGTCGTCCAGGATGCGTTCGCCCTCCAGGCTGGGTGGCTTTCATCAGGTTGGCGATCGCGCCCCCGGTGATGGGGCCCACCCCCAGGCCGCCGCGGATCTCATGGATGGTGAGGTCGTCCACGAGCCGGCAGATGTACTCCGGCGGAACGGAAAGGAGCAGGTGGCGGACCGAGTCCGGGCTGAAGCTCATGAAGGTCACGGCCACGTTGTCCACAGTGGAGCTTTGCGGGTCCCAGCCCTCGCTCCGAAGTACCTCCAGGACCCGGTCCTCCAGCTTGAGCTGGTATGGGCTTGGATGCTTGAGCTCGATAGCCAGTTTCACGGGCCGCCCCGCCCCGCGGAGGATGTCCAGCAGCTCCGGGAGTGTGAGGAGCTGTTCCGAGCGCGCCCCGTAAGTTTCGGGAATGCGGACGCCCTTCCAGGATGAGAAATCCAGCTGGCGCAGGCTCCTCCAGGGTCCGTTCGGCCACCGGACCTGTCCCGTCCGAAGTGCGGTCCAGATTGGCGTCGTGAAGCAGGACCAAGTGCTGGTCCCGGGTCAGGTGGAGATCGCATTCCACCCCGTCGGCCCCGTCTGCCAGGGCCTGCAGGTAGGCGGCCCGGGTGTGTTCGGCATAAGCGCCGCTTGAACCGCGGTGGGCAAAGACCAGCGGCCGCTGCGGCACTGACTCGTCAGTTGTCATGGACACACGGTAGCCGACCCGGCCCGGGCTTCGGGGCTAGGCTTGGCACATGCAGGTGAACTCTGAGGCAACTACTGGGCCAACCACGCAGGAAGCACCCACCAAACCCGCGCAGCAGGCGCAGCCGGGCACTGCGGCGGCAGGCGCCGTCGTACGCAGCCAACTCGGTGCCGGTGACGCTCAAAAGGCGGCAGCGCTGCGGAAGATGAAGCTGCTGGCGCTGAGCCTGCTCATTGCCATGGCGGTGATTTTTGTCTTTGCGTTCGCGCTGCAGAAGGACTACCCGTGGCTGCAGTATGTGCGCGCGGCTGCCGAGGGCGGCATGGTGGGTGCGCTCGCTGACTGGTTCGCCGTCACTGCCCTGTTCAAGTACCCCATGGGCATCAAGATCCCGCACACCGCCATCATTCCCCGGCGGAAAGACCAGATCGGCGCCTCCCTGGGCGAATTCGTGGAGACCAACTTCCTTTCCGAGCAGGTAGTCCAGGACAAACTGGCCAGCGTCAACATCGCCCGCCGGGCAGGTGAGTGGCTTTCCGGGCCCGGCGGCGCCGACCGGGTGGCCAAGGAGGGGGCTGCGGTCATTCGCGGCGCCTTCAAGGTTTTGAACGACGACGACGTCCAGGCCGTCATCGAGGGCATGGTGCGCAAACACCTGCTCACTCCGCCGTGGGGACCCCCGGTGGGCAGGCTGGCAGAGCGGATCTTCCACGACGGGCACCACCACACGCTGGTGGACCTGCTGGTGGACCGGGCAGCGGACTGGGTGGACGATAACCACGTGACCGTGACCCGCCTGGTGTCGGACCGCTCCCCCACGTGGGTTCCGCAGTTCGTTGACGGCCTGGTGGGCGACAAGGTCTACCTGGAGATCCTGAAGTTCGTGCGGGCCGTGCAGGCCGACCCCCGCCACCAGGTGCGCCAGTCGATCGACAAGTATCTCAACGACCTCGCGCAGGACCTGCAGCATGACCCGGCGATGATTGCGCGCGCAGAGGACATCAAGGCCCAGGTCCTGGGCGATCCCGAGGTACGCGAACTCGCCTCCCGGACATGGGGCACCGTCAAGAACGCCCTGCTGGGCGCCGTGGACGATCCGGACAGCGAGCTCACCATCAAATTCAAGGCAGCGGTGCGCGACTTTGGATCGCGGCTTGTGGACGATCCGGAGCTTGCCGGGAAAGTCAACGCGTGGATCGGTGACGCGGCGGGCTATCTGGTCCGCACCTACCGTTCGGACATCGCCGGTGTCATCACGGACACGGTGGCCCGCTGGGATGCGGTCGAAACGTCCCAGAAGATCGAGCTCCAGGTGGGCAAGGACCTGCAGTTCATCCGCATCAACGGCACCGTGGTGGGGTCGCTTGCCGGGCTGGCGATCTTCACCGTGGCGCAGCTGATTTTTGGGTGAGTTTCCCGGCCTGCGGCTTTATCGCGGCGGATAATACTGGCGCCGCGCACCTTCCTTTTCGCGGCGGATATTTGGGGTGCGAAAAGGAACCTGCGCGACGGAAATACCTGCGACGACGGCACGTCGGCTCTGGTGCTCCGGCTTTACCCGGGCGGGCGGCGGCGGGCCAACTCATAATGTCAGACCCCCGATAGATGATTCTTCTATGGGAATCGGCAGCGGCGGTGGGATGGCTTTGGAGGGTGTTCATGCCTCTGTTGCTGCCCTTGATGCGCTGGATGCCATATGTGCGCTGGAGCGGGTGGATGCGTTCCTGGCCGCCGGGGTTGCTGTTGGTGCCGGTGTCGACGTCCTGAAGCGGCGGTACGAGATCCGGCTGGAACGGCTCGAACTCACGGCCCGGTTGGAAGCGCGGCTAGCGGCGATGAAGGCGCGGGACGCAGCCGAGGCGATCGGCTTCCAGCAGGCCATGACCACGCCTGACGCCTCTATCCAGGACTACACCTACGCTGAGATGTCCGTGGTGGAGGAGATCGCCGGGATCCTGACCATCAGCTCCGCCGCCGCAGGTGCTCTAGTGGAACAGTCCCGGAAAATCTGCTCCCTTCCGCCCGTCTTGCAGGCCCTGTCCACCGGTGCCATGTCCTGGCAGCACGCGAAAATCGTCGCCGACGAAACCGAGGGCCTCGATCCGGCGGGGGCTGCCGCGCTGGTGGCGCACTTCTTCGACCCCGCGGCACCCCACCCCGCCCGAGGCGCCGCCCCTGGCGAACTCGTCCCGTCCCGGTTCCGCGCCAAGGTCCGTAGCTGGCGCGAACGCCACCACCCCGAATCCATCGAGAAACGCTATGCCAAAGGGTTCAAGGACCGCCGGATGGAGTACACCCCCGACCGGGACGGCATGGCCTGGGTCTCGCTCTACCTCCGGGGCGATACCGCCTGTGCGATTTGGAACCGCACCACCGCGATCGCCCGCGGCCTCCAAGGCCCCCACGAACCACGCACCATCACCCAACTCCGCCCCGACATCGCAGCATCCCTGCTCCTCAGCACCGGCACCGGCACCGGCACCACCCTGACAGCCACCAGCACTGGCGCCGCAGCAGAGCCGGTCAGCAACGACGACAGGACCGGCAACGACGACGGGACCGGCACAGACGCCAGTTCGTCGGCCGTGATGGAGATCGGCAAGGTCCCCACGCCGCGGGCGGACGTCCTGGTCATGGTTCCGGTCTTCTCCTCCTCGGTGCGACCGATGAGCCCGCCATGCTGGACGGGGTAGGGCCGATCCCGGCATCCATGGCCCGCAAGCTCGTTGCCGACGGGGCGGACTCGTTCTACCGGGTCCTGGTCGACCCCAGGGACGGGGCGCCTTTGGAGATCGGCCGGAAGAATTACCGGCTTACCGAAACCATCAAACGCTGGATCAGGATGCGCGACGGAAAATGCACCTTCCCCGGCTGCAGCAACCACACCCGTGACAACGAAACCGACCACCTACAGGCCTGGGAACACGGCGGCACCACCGGCACCAGCAACCTGGCACAACTCTGCCCAAAACACCACCGGCTCAAACACCACAGCCAATGGACACCAGACCCGGCAACAGAAGACAGACCACCCGGCTGGACCTCACCCGCCGGCCGCCACTACAAACCCGAACACCCGGACACCGAGCCCACCTATTGGCCGCAATGGCTGATGCTCGCCGAACTGCAGTCTTCGGACACCCGGACCCTCGACGCCGGCCCGGAAGACCTCCCAGCATGGGAACCCGACGACGACTCACTCATAGACCCCGATGACCTCGCACCAGACGATCCACTCTGGGCTGAACTACTCTCAACGCCATTCGTACCATCCGTGTGATGTGGGTTCGAGGCAGGGCCCTAACCAGTCCTGCGGCACATCCTCTATGCGAAGGGCGCGAGCTCTACGCCTGCGGCCTCAAGGCCTGTCCGTATCCGGGCTGCGGTCTCTACGGCACCAGGGGTCCCGCCATGGATGCACAGGGAGTCCGGGCGGAGTGCAAGCACCGTTCCGTCGATGGCCACCACTTCCCCTTGCGTTGCCAGCCGAACGGCGCGTTCAACCACCACGTCGACCTCTCGCAGGACGGCGTCCTCTTCGGAAAGCGGCACCAGGCTGCCGTCCGCAAGGTACGCGCGGTCCGCGAAGGCTTCGGTGAACACCGGGTGCCCGGCCTCCTTTGCCTGCGTAAGCAGCTGGGAGCCCGGAAAGCCCAGGATGGGAAGGCCGGGGTCGTACGCGTTCACGGCCGCAACCACGGCGGAGGCCTGCTCGGCGTCGTGGATCAACGTGTCATACAGCGCTCCGTGCGGTTTCACGTAGTCAACGGAGGCACCCACGGCATGCGCAACGCCGTCGAGCGCGCCCAACTGGTACAGCACGTCGCCAAAGAGCTCATCGAAGCTCATGTCCAGCGAACGCCGTCCATAGCCGGCCAAATCGCGGTAGCCAATGTGCGCACCCACGGTGACGTCCAGTTCGTAGGCAGCCCGGCAGCTGTCCAGCATGGTGATGGGGTCCCCTGCATGGAGCCCGCACGCTACGTTGGCGCTGGTGGCCAACTGGAACATCGCCTGATCGCCCCCTGAGGTCCAGGAGCCGAATGACTGGCCTACGTCAGCGTTGAGATCCAAGTATGTTGCCTTCCAGGGTCAGGTTGTCGGGCCCGGCAGCCGCAGTCAGCTCCCCGGGGATGGTATCCGGCATGGGTCCGAACGCCTCACGGGCGTTCTTGGCCACTGCACGGCCCATCACGAGGTTACCGGCTCCACCCACAACCGCCCCTATGCCGAACGGGAGTGCCCTGCCGAACAACGCCGTTCCCTGGCGCTTGAGCAGGTTCTTGAGGAAGGCGTTCTGGATCCTCTTCCGCACGCTGCCGAATCCCGGGACCGATGACTTGGACAGCACGTTTCCCCAGACGTCCGCAGGCTTTGCCCCGCCTGCCGCCTGTCCACTGAGCGTCCCCAGCAGTGCGGTCCCTTCCTCGCCGAGCATGATGGCCATGACCATGGTGCCGGCCTTCTCGGGATTGGTGAGGCGGATGCCGTGAAGCTCTGCCAGCGAGGTGGCGTAGAGGGCCGTTGCCTCCAGGAAGCCGACGGTGGCAGCCGCGGAAAGTCCCAGCGACGCCACGGTTCCAACACCGGGGACGACGGCGGTGGCACCCACCAGGGCTCCTCCGCCGGCCACCGCCCGCAGGTAGTCGCGCTCTGCGATGCCTGCCAGCTGCGCGGCCGTGGCGCGCGGATGCTTCTTCTGGAGCCGGCGGATGTAGGCCACCACCAGGGGCCGCTGGATCTGCACTGCCTTCAGGAGCACGTTGTGGACGCCGGGCTTGGGCTTGCCGTCGGCATCAAACATTGCGTTGTGGGCGGTTTCCTGTGCGATTCGTACTGCGGGATTGCTGCGCCTGGCCATGGTCACCTTCATTCAAATCGACCTTGCAGCGGGTAGGCTGCCGTGCTTATCCATCCTATGTGGACAAACACTAAGCATGCTGAACTTTCAGTTCCGCGTCCCTTACCCCCGCGTCCCGGCCAGCCATGGCCGTGGCCGCGGCCCTTCAGTCAGTGGCGCCGGCCAGGTGGTTGAAGGTGTAAAGGTGGATGCCTTCCACCAACCCGCCGCATTGCAGTTCCGCGAGGACGGACTGGGGTGAGTAGTGTCCGCCCTTGAGCAGACGGCGGCCGAGGGGACCCCGGCGGTTCAGGAATTTGAGGGACGGGCCCACACCGATCTTCGTGGCAAGCGAAATCAACTGCGCCCGGGGAACGGCTCCCGGCACTCCCGCCCAGACGGGCAGCCGCACCCCTTCCCGGCGCAGTGTTTCCGCGTACCACTGGATGCGGGGGCCGAAAAGCACAGCTGCGTCACCACCGACGATGCCAGATGCTGCTTTTCCAGCAAGGCCTCAAGCATGTGGAGTTCGCTGTGGCCCGGGTGCCCTTCCGGGTAACCCGCCACGCCGGCCCGGATGGTGCCGCCGGACAGCTCTGCGAGGTCCTCCAGCAGCGGCAGGCTGCTTTCATATGGCCCGGCCGGTTCCCCTGCGTCACCGCCGACGGCGAACACTTCGGTGATCCCGGCATCATGGCAGTTCCGGACCACACCAGCCAGCTGCTCACGGCTTTCGATGCTCCGCGCGGCAAGATGCGGGACAACCTCGAAACCGAGGTAGGCAAGCTCGCTGGCCGTCCGGATGGTGGGCCCCACCCCTGGCGGGGCAGGCAGGTCACCGTCAGGGCCGTCCCGGCAGGCACGTCGGCGTGGACCCGGGCGGCAATGCCCTCGGACGGAATGATCTCTAACCGGATTGGGAGAGCATTCTCCCCGGAACCGTGGGCTCGCTGTTCCGAAGGCCGTGAAGCAGCGGCTGCTGCCGGGTGGGATTGAATCGTCATGAGGAACTCCAGGTTGGGCCGGCCACGGAGGGCACGCATGGATCGGGTTCCTCCCCGCTCTGTATTGGACCTGAGAGATTCCGCAGACCCTTCATGGGTCTGCTTGCACCGTCGGTGAGTGCTGCCGGAGCAGCACTGCTTTCCAGAGTCGCCTCGCCGTGACGGTACATGGGCCTGAGAGATTCCTGGGGAGGATTTGCTCCTACGGCGCCTGCCCGGTGATGGCCGGGAGAACTCTCCCGCCACAGCTCGAAAGGCTGTATTCAAATGTGGTGGTGCGGCCGGCGCCGTCCCAATGACTGGACGGAGTGCGGCGCCGGCCGCAGCGACGGAGCCTGCAGTCAGCGGAGGATGACCGTCCGGTTTCCGGACAGGACAATACGTCCTTCAGCGTGCCAGCGGACGGCATTTGTGAGCGCCTTGCATTCGGCATCGCGGCCAACGGTGACCAGGTCTGCAGCGGAGTACGTGTGGTCCACCTCGATGACCTGCTGCGAAATGATGGGGCCCTCGTCGAGCCTCGAGTTCACGTAGTGGGCTGTCGCGCCAACCGTTTTGACGCCGCGCTCGTAGGCCTGGTGGTACGGCTTTGCACCCTTGAAACTGGGCAGGAACGAGTGGTGGATGTTGATGGCCTTTCCGCTCAGGCGGGTGGTGGCCTCATCGCTGAGCACCTGCATATAGCGGGCAAGCACCACCAGTTCCACGGCGTAGTGGTCCACCAGGTCCAGCAGGCGTTCCTCCGCATACGCCTTGGTTTCCGGGGTCACAGGGATGTGGTGGAAAGGAATACCGTGCCAGGCGGCGAGTGGTTCCAGGTCCGGGTGGTTTGACACCACTGCGGTGATCTCCACGGGCAACTCGCCACTGCGGGCGCGGAACAGGAGGTCATTGAGGCAGTGGTCGTACTTGGACACCATCACCAGGATGGGCTGCCTGCGGCCGTGGCGTTCCAGGCGCCAGTCCATCTGCCACGCCTGGGCCACCTTGCCAAAACCGGCCCGGAGGCAGTCAAGTTCCACTTCAACCTGCGAGGTGACGTGGATGCGCATGAAGAACCGGCCGCTTGCCCTGTCCCCGAACTGCTTGATGTCTACGATGTAGCATTCCTGCTCCAGCAGGAATGCCGCCACCGCCTGGACAATTCCCAGCGCATCCGGGCAGTGGAAGGTCAGCACGAATTCCCTGCCCGTTTCCGGAACCACGTCCTGGATCTGCCCGGCCGCGGCCGTGTTGGCCTGGGACGTGCGGGCTTCCGTGCCAATCACCGCTTGACCCGCCCGTCGCCCGCTTCTGCGGCGGCAGTCTGGCGGCCGGCATTCACGGATGCGGCGTCGGTAAAGTCCTGGTCCGCCTGCAGTTCAGCCTGGAAAGCGGCAAAACGGGCCTGGTGTGCGGGCCGGCGGAGGAGGACAAACCATGCGGCGCCCAGCAGGACGAACCACACCGGGGTGACCAGCAGCGCCACCAGGGTGTCCGGCTGCGTGGTCAGGGTCCAGATCACGAAGGCGAAGAACGCGAAGACCACCCAGACCATGGCGATGCCGCCGGGCATCTTGAACTTCGAGGCCTCATGCAGGTGCGGCCGGCGGCGGCGGAACGCGATGTAGCTGACCAGGATGATCGACCAGACAAAGACGAAGCAGACGGCGGAGACCGTGGTCACCATGTCGAAGGCTTTCCCCACGTCCTGGCCTGCGTACATGAGGACGACGCCGGACAGCAGCAGCACGCAGGAGAGGAACAGTGCGTTCTGGGGCACTTTACGCCGGGACAGTTTGCCGAAGACGTCCGGGGCGTCGCCTTCCTGGGCAAGGCCGAAGACCATGCGGGAGGTCGAGTAGATGCCGGAGTTCGCGGAGGACATTGCGGAGCTCAGTACCACGAGGTTGACCACGGTGGCCGCGGCACCCAGGCCTGCCAGGGAAAACATGGCGATGAACGGGCTGTGGCCGGCCCTGAACTCGGTCCAGGGAGTGACAGCCATCAGGATAATGAGGGCGCCTACGTAGAAAAGGAGCACGCGGATGGGGATGGAGTTGATGGCCTTGGGCAGGTTCCTTTCCGGGTTCTTGGCCTCGGCGGCGGTGGTGCCCACCAGTTCGATGCCCACGAAGGCAAAGACGGCGATCTGGAAGCCTGCCACGAAGCCCATGAATTCGTTCGGGAAGAATCCGCCGTGGCCCCACAGGTTGGTGAAGGTGGCAGGGCCGGCGTCGGACTGGAAACCGGTGAAGATCATGAACAGGCCAACGATGATCAGCGCGGCAATGGCAATGATCTTGATTAGCGCAAACCAGAACTCTGTCTCACCAAAGGCCTTTACGGTGGTGAGGTTCAGCAGGAGCAGGATGGCGACAGTGGCCAGGCCGGGGATCCACAGGGGTACCCCGGGCCACAGTTCACGGGAGTAGCCGGCGATGGCAATGACATCGGCGATGCCCGTGATGACCCAGCAGAACCAGTAGGTCCAGCCCGTAAAGAAGCCGGCCCACGGGCCCAGCAGGTCGGCGGCAAAATCGCTGAAGGACTTGTAGTTGAGGTTGCTGAGCAGCAGTTCCCCCATGGCGCGCATGACGAAGAACAGCATGAAGCCGATGATCATGTACACGAAGATCACTGAAGGGCCGGCCGCCGAGATGGTCTTGCCGGAACCCATGAACAGGCCGGTGCCGATCGCACCGCCAATGGCGATGAGTTGGATGTGGCGGTTACTGAGCTGCCGCTCCAGGTGCGGGGCTCCGCCGCCGGGGGACGTCGGGGAATGTGTCGTCATTGAGGAACTCCATCGTTCGAGCGGCACCTGGGGTGTCGCAAAGATTGGATTTCCTCCCCGCTCTGTCTGGGACCTGAGAGTTTCCACTCGCCGGGATGGCGTGCTTGCACCGTCGGTGAGCCAGGACAGGGCCTGACTGCTTTCCAGAGTTGCCTCACCGCGGCGGTACGTGGGCCTGAGAGTTTCCTGGGGAGGGTTTGCTCCTACGGCGCCTGCTGAATGTACCGGCAGGGCTCTCCCGCCGCAGGTCAAAAGCGTTGATTGGTAAATCAGTGTTCAGTTATCAGGGGTCATCCACCCTGGCGCGCTTTTCCGCAGGTGGGCCCTCCCTGTGATGTCGGCCGGCGACCGGAGCGCCCAGCGTTCTTTGGGCCAGTCCGGCTGCCCGGCCGGATCACGGGGTTCAGTGTGGCGTCCGTCACGAACAAAAGTCAAGCGCAACATTACGCCGTCTCCGTAACGCTCCTCCCGGCACGCTTCATGACGGGCCGATTTGCCCCCGCACCGTTTTACCTGTACCTTGTGAGCCGAATCACCCACATTTCAATAAGCCTTTCGAGCTGTGGCGGGAGAGTTCTCCCGGCCATCACCGGGCAGGCGCCGTAGGAGCAAATCCTCCCCGGGAATCTCTCAGGCCCATGTACCGTCACGGCGAGGCGACTCTGGAAAGCAGTGCTGCTCCGGCGGCACTCACCGACGGTGCAAGCAGGCCCTGGCTGGGTTTGCGGAATCTCTCAGGTCCAATACAGAGCGGGGAGGGACCCGATCCATGCCGTGCCATCCGTGGCCGGCCAAACCTGGAGTTCCTCATGACGATTCAATCCCAACCGTCTGTCTTTGCGGACCGGCACATTGGTGCACGCCGCCAGGCTGACGTCGACACCATGCTCAAGGCCGTTGGCTACGACAGCGTTGACGGCCTGGTGGACATCGCTGTCCCCAATTCCATCCGCCAGTCCAAGCCGCTCGCGCTCAAGGGCGCCCTGAGCGAGGTTGAGGTGCTTGCGGAACTGCGCAGGCTCGCCGCCAAGAACAAGACTGCCGTCCAGATGATCGGCCAGGGCTACTACGACACCATCACGCCTGCCGTGATCCGCCGGAACGTGCTGGAAGCCCCGGCCTGGTACACCGCCTACACCCCGTACCAGCCCGAAATTTCCCAGGGCCGGCTTGAGGCGCTGCTGAACTTCCAGACCATGGTCCAGGACCTGGTGGGCCTGCCCATCGCCAACGCCTCGCTTCTGGATGAAGCCACCGCCGTGGCCGAAGCCGTGCTGATGATGCGCCGCGCCAACAAGAACAAGGACGCCCACGACGGCAAGACCGTCCTGGACGCCGACCTGCTGCCGCAGACAATCGCCATCGTCCAGGGCCGCGCCGAGGCGCTCGGCTTCGAGGTGGAGGTCGCCGACCTGTCCAAGGGCCTGCCCGAAGGCTCAATCAACGGGATCGTGCTCCAGCAGCCAGGCGTCTCCGGCCGCGTCTTCAACCACGCAGGCGTCATCGCCGAAGCGAAGGAGCGCGGAGCGCTGGTCACTGTCGCCGCAGACCTGCTGGCCCTGACCCTGATTACCCCTCCGGGCGAGCAGGGCGCCGATATCGCCGTCGGCTCCACCCAGCGTTTCGGGGTACCGCTGTTCTTCGGCGGCCCGCACGCCGCGTACATGGCCGTGGCCAAGGGACTTGAACGCTCCATGCCCGGCCGCCTGGTAGGTGTTTCAAAGGACGACGCCGGCCTCCCGGCCTACCGCCTGGCCCTGCAGACCCGCGAGCAGCACATCCGCCGCGAGAAAGCCACGTCCAACATCTGCACGGCGCAGGCCCTGCTGGCCATCGTGTCCTCCTTCTACGCCGTCTACCACGGCCCGGACGGGCTGAAGGCCATCGCCGAGCGTGTCCACAACAACGCCCGCGTCCTCGCCACCACCCTCAAAGTCGCCGGACGGGAACTGGCCACCGAGACGTTCTTCGACACTGTCACGGTCTCCGTTCCCGGCAAGGCCGCCAAGGTCATCACCGCGGCTGAAGCACGCGGCATCAACCTGCGCTACATCGACGCCGACACCATCGGTGTCTCCACGGATGAAACCACGACGCCGGACATCCTGTCCGCGATCGCCGTCGCCTTCGGTGCCGGCCCGGTGGTGGACGCCGAGGGCTTCGACCTGCCCGCAGAGGTGCTCCGCACCTCCGAGTACCTGCAGCACCCGGTGTTCAACACCCACCGGTCCGAGACGCAGCCTGCTGCGCTACATCCGGAAGCTCTCCGACCGGGACCTCGCGCTGGACCGCACTATGATTCCGCTCGGTTCCTGCACCATGAAGTTGAACGCCACGGCCGAGATGGAAGCCATCTCCTGGCCGGAGTTCGCCTCCATCCACCCCTTCGCCCCGGACTCCCAGACCGAGGGCTGGCGTGAGCTGATCAGCGGCCTGGAAGCCGACCTGGCGGAAATCACCGGCTACGACCAGGTGTCCCTCCAGCCCAACGCCGGATCCCAGGGCGAACTCGCCGGCCTGCTGGCCATCCGCGGCTACCACTACTCCCGCGGTGAGGAACAGCGCAACGTCTGCCTGATCCCCGCCTCCGCCCACGGCACCAATGCCGCCTCCGCAGTCCTGGCCGGCATGAAGGTCGTCGTCGTCGCCACCGCCGCGGACGGCACCATCGACCACGAGGACCTGTACGCGAAGATCGAGGCGAACAAGGACGCCCTCTCGGCGATCATGATCACCTACCCGTCCACCCACGGTGTCTACGACGCGGACGTGACCGAAATCTGCGAGGCCGTCCACGCTGCCGGCGGCCAGGTTTACGTTGACGGCGCCAACCTGAACGCCCTGGTGGGGCTGGCCCAGCCCGGCAAGTTCGGCGGCGACGTCTCCCACCTGAACCTGCACAAGACCTTCTGCATCCCGCACGGCGGCGGCGGACCCGGCGTCGGACCGGTTGCAGCCAAAGCCCACCTGGCACCGTTCATGCCCGGCGACGCCAACAAGGCAGCGCACCAGGACGGCCATGGCGTAGCCATCAGCGCCTCGAACTTCGGCTCCGCCGGCGTCCTCCCGATCTCCTGGGCGTACGTGAAGCTCATGGGCGGGGAAGGCCTGACCGAGGCCACCAAGGCGGCACTGCTCGCGGCGAACTATGTTGCCGTACGCCTGAACGAGTACTTCCCGGTCCTCTACACCGGTGAAGGCGGGCTCGTGGCGCACGAGTGCATCCTGGACCTGCGCGAACTGACCGCCAAGACCGGCGTCACCGCGGAGGACGTGGCCAAGCGCCTGATCGACTTCGGCTTCCACGCCCCCACCCTTGCCTTCCCGGTGGCGGGCACGCTGATGGTGGAACCCACCGAGTCCGAGGACCTGGCCGAGATCGACCGCTTCATCGAAGCCATGATCACCATCCGCAAGGAAATCGACCAGGTGGCCAACGGCGACTTCACCGTCCAGGACTCCCCGCTGCGCAACGCACCCCACACGGCGGCCGCCGTCGTGAACTCCGAATGGACCCGCCAGTACAGCCGCGAGCAGGCCGTCTTCCCCGTCCACCACCTCAAGCAGGACAAGTACTTCCCGCCGGTGGGCCGGATCGACGGCGCCGGTGGAGACCGGAACCTGATCTGCTCCTGCCCGCCGCTGTCCGAGTTCGAGAACTAAGGATCCCCCATGACTGAGAACTACACGGCTCTTTACGAAGAGCACAAGAAGCTTGGCGCCTCCTTCACCGATTTCGGTGGCTGGCAGATGCCGCTCAAGTACAGCTCCGAACTCGCCGAGCACCATGCCGTCCGCAAGGCCGCGGGCCTGTTCGACCTCTCCCATATGGGCGAAGTCTGGGTCACCGGACCCGAAGCCGGTGCCTTCCTGGACTACGCCCTGGTGGGCAAGTTGTCCGCCATCGCGGACGGCAAGGCCAAGTACTCGCTGATCTGCAATGAAGACGGCGGCATCATCGACGACCTCATCACGTACCGTTTCGGCGGTGAGAAGTACCTGGTGGTCCCCAACGCCGGCAACGCTCCCACCGTCGCGGCCGCCCTCGCCGAACGGGCAGCCAACTTCGATGTGACGGTGGAGGACGCTTCAGCGGCCACCTCGCTCGTCGCAGTCCAGGGCCCCAAGGCCGAGGCCATCCTGCTCAAGCTGACCGATGAATCCCAGCACGCGCTGGTCACCGACCTGAAGTACTACGCGTTCAACGAGCTGACCATCGCAGGGCAGGACGTCATCCTGGCCCGCACCGGCTACACCGGAGAAGACGGCTTTGAGCTCTTCCTGCCGAATGAAGGCGCCGCTTCCCTGTGGGAGTCCGTGGCCCAGGCCGGGGAAGAGTTCGGCATTGTCCCCTGCGGCCTTGCATCCCGTGACTCGCTCCGCCTTGAGGCCGGCATGCCGCTGTACGGCAACGAGCTGTCGCTGGAGCGTTCACCGTTCGACGCCGGGCTTGGCCCCGTAGTTGCGCTCAAGTCCAAGGAAGGCGGCTTCGTCGGCCGGGCCGCACTCGAGGCAGCCAAGGTGTCCGGCTCCAAGCGCAAGCTCGTGGGCCTGAAGGGCCTCGGCCGCCGCGCCGGCCGTGGCGGCTACCCGGTCCTCAAGGACGGCAACGTCGTCGGTGAAGTCACCTCTGGCCAGCCCTCACCCACCCTGGGCTACCCTGTTGCACTGGCCTACGTCGACGTCGAGCACGCCGAACTGGGCACGGCCCTCGACGTGGACCTGCGCGGCAAGGCCGAGCCCTTCGAAGTTGTGGCCCTGCCGTTCTACAAGCGCCAAAAATAAGTCCTCGGGTTCCGGTGGGCCTGACATCCTCTGCGTGCTGCTCGTTCCCCGCTTTGACGCACGCTGCCGGATACCAGCCCCACCGTCTCACCCCTCCCTCTTTGAACACCAAACTTAAGGAACCACACCATGGCTAAAGTTGCCGCTGAACTGAAGTACTCCGCCGAGCACGAATGGATCGCCGCCGACGGCTCCGGCCCGTCCGTGGTGGGCGTGTCCGCTGTTGCCGCCGAAGCGCTGGGCGACATCGTCTACGTGGACCTGCCCGAGGTCGGCTCCACGGTGACCGCAGGTGAGACTTGTGGCGAGATCGAGTCCACCAAGTCCGTTTCGGACCTGTACTCCCCTGTCACAGGCGAGGTCACGGAGGTCAACGACGACGTCGTCAGCGACCCTGCCGTGATCAACAACGATCCTTACGGCGCCGGCTGGCTCTTCAAGGTCACCGTCAGCGAAGAGGGCCCGCTGCTGTCCGCTCAGGAATACGCCGAAGCGAACGGCGGCGAACTGTGAGCGGCGCTGCTTCCACCGCAGTGTTCGAACAGGTAGTCTCCCCGAGCCTGGACGCGGACCTGTCCGCCGTGGACCCCGAAATCGCCGCAAAGATCGACGACGAACTGGGCCGCCAGCGCGACGGCCTGGAGATGATCGCTTCCGAGAACCACACCGCTGCTGCAGTAATGCAGGCGCAGGGCTCGGTGCTGACCAACAAGTACGCCGAAGGCTACCCGGGCAAGCGCTACTACGGCGGCTGCGAGCACGTCGACGTCATCGAACAGCTGGCAATCGACCGGGTGAAGGCCCTGTTCGGCGCCGAATTCGCCAACGTCCAGCCGCACTCCGGTGCCCAGGCCAACGCCTCCGTGATGCACGCGCTGATCAAGCCCGGCGACACCATCATGGGCCTGAACCTGGCCCACGGCGGCCACCTGACCCACGGCATGCGGATCAACTTCTCCGGCAAGCTCTACAACGTGGTTCCGTACCAGGTCCGCGAAGACACCCACACCATCGACCTGGCCGAGGTGGAGCGGCTCGCCCAGGAGCACAAGCCGCAGCTCATCGTTGCCGGCTGGTCCGCCTACGCATGGCAGCTGGACTTCGCTGAGTTCCGCCGGATTGCCGATTCGGTGGGTGCCTACCTCATGGTGGACATGGCGCACTTCGCCGGGCTGGTGGCCGCAGGGCTGCACCCGTCACCGGTGCCGCACGCCCACGTGGTCACCTCCACCACGCACAAGACCCTCGCCGGTCCGCGCGGCGGCATCATCCTCTCCAACGACGCCGACATCGCCAAGAAGATCAACTCGGCCGTGTTCCCGGGCCAGCAGGGCGGCCCGCTGGAGCACGTCATTGCCGGCAAAGCCGTGGCATTCAAGATCGCCGCGTCCGAGGAGTTCAAGGAACGGCAGGAGCGCGTCCTCGCCGGCTCCCGGATCCTGGCCGAGCGTTTGGTCCAGCCGGACGTCACCGCCAAGGGCATCAGCGTGATCTCCGGCGGCACCGACGTGCACCTGGTCCTGGTGGACCTGCGCAACTGCGAACTCGACGGACAGCAGGCAGAAGACCGGCTCGCCGCGATCGACATCACCGTCAACCGCAATGCGGTCCCGTTCGATCCGCGTCCGCCGATGGTGACATCGGGCCTGCGCATCGGCACCCCCGCATTGGCCACCCGCGGCTTTGGCGAGGCTGCCTTCCGCGAGGTTGCAGACATCATCGCCGAGGCATTGATCGCCGACGCCGACGCAGACCTTTCCGGGCTTCGTCACCGCGTTGAGGCACTCGCCGCAGCCCACCCGCTCTACCCGGGCCTCGCAAACCTCGCCTAAGCGCTTGGCTCTGGTCACCTTGGCCCGGTGGGATCGGCATCCTCCGCGTGCTCGGTCGCGTAGACGCCCGCTGAGCGGACGTGACGCTCCCTTAGACGCACGCTTCCGGATACCGGTCCCACAGGGGCCGCGCCGCCTCACCTTTACCGGTTCAACAGCTGGCGATTGGCAGCAAAGGTGACATGCCAGCGGCGGGTGAGCGGATTCCGGAAGCGTGCGTCAAAGCGACGAAGGAGCAGCACGCGGAGGAATTCGGTCACCCGCCCACCACCCCCGACCACACTGTTTTAGTTAGGAACCAATCGCATGGCTGTTGGAGTCTTTGATCTTTTTTCGATCGGGATTGGCCCGTCGTCTTCTCATACTGTGGGGCCGATGCGGGCTGCTGCTGTGTTCGCTGAGGAGTTGAAGGTCTCCGGCAAGCTCGCTGAGGTGGCGTCGTTGCGGGTGGATCTGTTCGGGTCCCTGGCCGCGACGGGGCATGGGCACGGGACGATGACGGCGGTGTTGTTGGGGTTGGAGGGGTTTCATCCGGAGTTGATCCTGCCGGAGCAGGTGGAGGAGCGGTTGGCCTCGATCGCGGAGACCGGGATGCTGCACCTGGCCGGGGCGGTGTCCCTGCCATACGGGGTGGGCGATATGGTGTTGCGGCCGTTGACGGTGTTGCCGCGGCATACGAACGGGATGACCTTCACCGTCACGGACGCGGACGGCCGTGCCCTGCATGCGGCGACGTTTTTCTCGGTCGGTGGCGGGTTCATCGTCAGGGAGGGTGAGGAGGACGCGGCGCAGCAGGAACTGGACGCGTCCAAGGAGGAACTGCCGCTGCCGTTCCGGACCGCCGCGGAGCCTGCTGGAGCACTGTGCTTTGACGGGGCTGGGTATCGCCGATGTCATGGCCGTGAACGAGAAAGCCACCCGCACCGAGGAGGAGATCCGTTCCGGGCTGCTGCATATCTGGTCCGTGATGGAGAACTGCGTGCAGACCTCGCTGAAGCGTGAAGGGGTACTGCCGGGCGGGTTGAAGGTCCGCCGCCGCGCCCCGGACTGGTACGAACGGCTGAAAAAGGAAACCGCCCGGCCCGGAGACACCGGCCAGGACGGGCAGGACGGGCAGGACCACTACGACCCGCGGTACTGGCAGGAGTGGGTTAACTTGGTGGCGTTGGCGGTGAACGAGGAGAACGCCTCCGGCGGCCGGGTGGTCACCGCCCCGACGAACGGGGCGGCCGGGATCATCCCCGCGGTGTTGTTCTACGCCCTGCACTTCGCCCCGGGCATGGACCAGGCTACCGAGGAGGACCGCGACGACGTGGTGGTGCGCTTCCTGCTTGCCGCCGGCGCCGTCGGGGTGCTCTACAAGGAACAGGCCTCGATCTCCGGGGCCGAGGTCGGCTGCCAGGGCGAGGTGGGGTCCGCGTCCTCGATGGCCGCCGCGGGCCTGGCCGAGGTCATGGGCGGCACCCCGGCGCAGGTGGAGAACGCGGCCGAGATCGCGATGGAACACAACCTGGGCCTGACGTGTGACCCGATCGGCGGGCTGGTCCAGGTCCCCTGCATCGAACGGAACGCGATCGCGGCCGCGAAAGCGATCAACGCCGCGAAAATGGCGCTCTGGGGCGACGGCACCCACCGCGTCTCCCTCGACGAAGTCATCATCACCATGCGCGAAACCGGCAAAGACATGTCCGACAAATACAAAGAAACCGCCATGGGCGGCCTCGCCGTCAACGTCGTCGAATGCTGACACCCAGCACGTCCCGACTTCCCAAGCAAACAAAGGAAACACGATCATGACCCTGGCACCTGAAGGCCGGAAGATGCTGCGGATCGAGCAGCGCAACGCTGCGGTCCCGGTGGAGCGGAAACCGGAATGGATCAAGGCCAAGGTCCAGATGGGTCCCGAGTTCGTCAGCCTCAAGAACCTGGTCAAAAAAGAAGGCCTGCACACCGTCTGCGAAGAAGCCGGCTGCCCCAATATCTTCGAATGCTGGGAAGACAAGGAAGCCACCTTCCTGATCGGCGGGTCCGAATGCACCCGCCGCTGCGACTTCTGCCAGATCGACACCGGCAAACCCTCCCCCGTGGACATGTTCGAACCCACCAAGGTGGCCCGCTCCGTCCAGTCCATGGCCCTGCGCTACGCCACCGTCACCGGCGTGGCCCGCGACGACCTCGAAGACGAAGGCGTCTGGCTCTACGCCGAAACCGTCCGCAAAATCCACGAACTGAACCCCGGCACCGGCGTGGAACTGCTCATCCCCGACTTCTCCGGCAACCCCGACCACATCAAAGCGATCTGCGACTCCGCCCCCGAAGTCTTCGCCCACAACGTCGAAACCGTCCCGAGGATCTTCAAAAGGATCCGCCCCGCGTTCCGCTACGAACGCTCCCTGGACGTCATCACCCAAGGCCGCAACCACGGGATGGTCACCAAATCCAACCTCATTCTGGGCATGGGCGAAACCCGCAAGGAAATCTCAGAAGCCCTCACCGACCTGCACCAGGCCGGCTGCGACCTGATCACCATCACCCAATACCTCCGCCCGAGTGAACGGCACCTGCCCGTGGACCGCTGGGTCAAACCCCAGGAATTCGTCGACCTCCAGCACGAAGCCGAAGAAATCGGCTTCCTCGGCGTCATGTCCGGACCCCTGGTCCGCTCCTCCTACCGCGCCGGCCGCCTCTGGGCCACCGCCATGCGCAAAAAAGGCCGCGACATCCCCACCGAACTCGCCCACATCGCCGACGGCATCCAAGACTCCGGCACCACCCGCCAGGAAGCCAGCACCCTCCTCGCCGGCTAGAAGCACTGGACCGCACGACGGCGGCAGGAGGCTAAGGCGGGCCGGCTGAAGTGCCTGCCTTCCCGCCGTCGGACGCTCTGCCTAACTGTTGCCGCGCACCACGGGGATGCTCGCGGTCGGCAATCCGCTGGGGAATACCGTGGGCTCCGGCTCCGCCACCGGTTCCAGCGGCACCTGCACGGACTGGCCCGCCACGGTGAGGCGCCGGCCGCGGACGTCCACCTCCAGCGGCCCGCCTTCCTGGACCGTCAGCGTGATGGAACCGGCCGCAAGCTGGACCAGCAGCAGCCGCCCGCGGATTTTCAGGTGGAAGGCCAGCCCCTCCCACTCAGCGGGCAGGCGCGGATCGAAGTACGGGACCTGGCCTTGGTCGCGCAGGCCGGCGAACCCGCACACCAGGGAACTCCAGACTCCACCGGTGGAGGCGATGTGCACGCCGTCGATCGTGTTCCCGTGGGTGTCGTCAAGGTCGATGAACGCGGCATTGGTGAAGTGTTCCAGGGCTTCCCTCGAATAGCCCACCTCCGCCGCCATGATGCCCTGTACGCACGCGGACAGCGTGGAGTCGCCCGTGGTGATGGGATCGTAGAAGTCGAAGGCGCGCTGCTTCTCCCCGGCTGTGAAGTCCTGCCACTGCAGGAACATGGCCAGGACCGTGTCAGCCTGCTTGAGGACCTGGTGGCGGTAGATGACCAGCGGGTGGAAGTGCAGGAGCAGCGGGTACTTGGACCGGGGCGTGGTCCAGTCCCAGGCCTCCAGGGTCATGAAGTCGTTGTCCTGGGAGTGCACCTGCATGCGTTCGTCGAACGGCAGCTGCATGCGCTTTGCGGCTGCTTCCCACAGCTGGCGCTCCTCGTGGGTAATTTCGGCGTGGTCCAGCGCCGCGGCCGCGCGCAGGTTGAAGCGGGCCATGACGTTCGTATACAGGTTGTCGTTCACCACGGCCGTGTATTCATCGGGGCCGGTGACGCCGTGGATGTGGAAGAGCCCGTCCTTGCCGAAAAAGCCCAGGGAGATCCACATCCGCGCGGTCTCGATCAGCAGTTCCGCACCCACTCCGTCGCGGAACCCGGCATCGCCGGTGGCCCAGAGGTACCTGTTGGTGGCGAAAGCAATCGCGGCCGCGATGTGGAACTGGGCGGTGCCGGCGGCGTAGTAGGCGCTGGCTTCGAGCCCGTTGATGGTGCGCCACGGGAAGAGGGCGCCGTCAACGCTCAGTTCCTTGGCCCGGATCTTGGCCTCGGGAAGCATCCCGTGGCGGAACTCCAGGACCTGCCGGGCCCCGTCGGGATTGGTGTAGGTGAGGTACGGCAGCAGGTACACCTCCTGGTCCCAGAAGTAGTGCCCCTCGTAGCCCGAGCCCGTTACGCCCTTGGCAGGAATGCCGGCAACATCGGCGCGCGCCGTAGCCTGTGCCAGCTGGAAGAGGTTCCAGCGGATGGCCTGCTGCAATCCGGGTCGCCCGCCCTCAACCACGATGTCGGAGGTGGCCCAGTAGCCGCGGTAGTGGGCCATGCTTTCGGCAAAAATACTGTCCACCGGGCGGAGCGCTTCTTCCGCCACCGCGGCTGCATCCACGTCCGGGTCCTGGATGGTGCGGCCTGCCGCATAGCTGACGCTTTTCTCCAGCCGGAACGGGTCGCCGGCCTCAACGGCAAGCACATACCGGACGCTGCTGTCATCCTGGTCCACCAAGGTTTCGAACGGCTGGTGCCCTGGGGAGGTCCAGTGGTCCACTGCGATCCCCACCCGCTGCTTGGATTCAGCCGCCTCCCAGGACAGTCGGAGCGAGCCGTCGCCGCCGTCGAGCCGCACCGGGAGCAGCACCCGCCCGGCGTGCCTTCCAGCCCGCCGGGGATCGTGCACGGAGTGGTCTTCCACCGGCTGGTCCTGCCGGTTGATCACGGTGGAGGTGACGTCGAGGGAGATCTGCCGGTCCGCTGCCACTTCGAGCGAAATGCCGAGGCTGCCGCGGGACTCGTAGCCTACCGCCCGGCGTTCAGTGGTGGTCACCGTGGCCCCGGACCGGCATTGCCAGGTGATTCGGCACTCGTAGATCCCGGTGGAAAAGTCGACGCTCCGCCGGTAGTCGAGGACCTCCGATTCGGCGAGGCTGAGGCTTTCACCGTCCACCACCACGGTGAAGTTGTTGACGTCCGGGATATAGAGGATGCGCTGCCCCGTCCGGGCAAAACCAAAGGCGTTTTCGGCGTGCTTGATGTCCCAGATCTCGTGCAGGCCGTTGATGAAGCTGCCGGGCAGATCGGCATCGGCTGCCGCCCAGTGCGCACCCCGGATACCCAGATGCCCGTTTCCCAGGGCAAACAGGGTCTCCAGGGTTCCCGCGCCGTCGGTTTCGTAGCGCGTTTCAACGAGCTGCCAAGGGGTGTCGGGGAACCGTTCGCGGTCCGCGGTAATCAGTGCCATGGTGGGGTCCTTTTGGCCTTGCTGTGGTGCCGGGCTGGCCGGCACGGAATATTCGGGGGAAGGGCGGTTCACGGATGGGTGCTGCCGGGGAAGCAGCAGGGTTGCCTGGGGGCAGGCAACGGGGTTTGATGCGGGGTTTAGGGGACCAGTTCCTGGAGGTCGTTGACTACCAGGGTGGCGCCGGCGTCCAGGAGGGTTTGGCGTCCGGCACCCCTGTCAACGCCGATGACGGAGTGGAAGGATCCCGCGTGGCCTGCCTGCACTCCGGACACTGCGTCTTCCACCACCACGCACTCCGGGCTGGAGAGGTCCAGCAGTTTCGCCGCGTATTCGTAGGTGGCCGGATTCGGCTTCCCGGGCAGGCCCTGTTCCGCGGCCACCACCCCGTCCACCACCACTGCGAAGTGCTGGCTGAGTCCGGCGGCTTTAAGGACGGCGGGGGCGTTGCGGGAAGAGGAGACGACGGCGACCTTGAGTCCGCGCTCCAGTACGGCTTCGAGGAAACGCACCGAGCCTGGGAACGGCTCGACGCCGGCACTCACGATGTCATTGAAGACGGCGTTCTTCCGGTTGCCCAGGCCCTGGACAGTTTCGTGGGCGGGATCGTCGTCCAGCGGGCCCTCCGGCAGCGTGATCCCGCGCGAGGCCAGGAAGTCGCGTACCCCGTCAAAGCGGGGCTTGCCGTCGATGTGGTCGAAGTAGTCGCTTTCGCTGTACCCGGAAATCTCCGGGCGCGAGGACAGATAACCGTCGAACAGTTCCTGCCAGGCACGCTCGTGCACAGTCGCCGTGGGCGTCAAAACCCCGTCAAGGTCGAAAAGGATTGCTGCGGCGCCGGTCCAGTCGGTTGTCCCGGTCCTAGTCTCTTGTGTCATCGGCAGTGCGGTGTCCTTTCGGTTGGTGGACAGCCGGCCCTGCCGGGCAGCCTGAAGGAGGTGTCCGCTGCGCCTCAGGCGCGCAGCATCACTTCCTCGTCCGCCCACTGCAGGACCGATCATGGCCGTAGACGAGTGTAAGCGCTTGCAAATTTCGCTGGCAACTGTTTTATCGTACCCACTGGTTTGGGCCGTCACACGGTTCAGCGCAGCACGTAGTGGCGCAGGAAGGCGCTGACGTCCACCATCTCGGTCCTGGACATTGCGTGCCCCATTCCCGGGTAGGTCCGGGCAGTCAGCTGTGTGTTCTCTTCCAACCATTCGGAGGTGTAGGCCACCGCGTCCTCGTTGATTACCAGGTCCGCCTTGTCGCGGCCCCAAAAAAGGGCGGCTTGGCCTCGAAGGAATCCGTCACCGAGAGGAGTTCGTTCTTGAGGACGAAGCCGGACAGACCCACCACGGCCTTGTAGTCGTCCGGGTGCAGCCGCAGGAGCGTAGTGGCCATGGCCATGCCTTGGGAGTACCCCATCAGGGTGACATTGCTGTGCTGGTCCCTCACCGAGCTGATCCAGGCGCGCACCGAGTTGGCGGCCGAGATGACGTCCGCAAAATCGTTCGCCAGGAAGTAGTCCAGCAGGAACCAGCCCCAGTGGTCGCCGATGGGCATCGGTGCCCGTACCGCGGCAAACGTGAACTCCGAAGGCAGGTGCTCGAAGAGGCGCACCATCCGCGACTCATCCGTGCCATAGCCGTGCATCATCACCAGCAAGGGGGTACCCGCGCGCTGGCCTTCCGGCCTGGACCACACAACTGTTTCCACCGGACCAGCCTAGCGAGGAAGCACGGCGCCCCGGCCGGGTCATTGAAACGGCGATCACCGGGATGTAGCGTGACGCTTGACAGACAGCAGGCTTAGCTTTTGGCAGTGCACGCAACACCCTTCCGTAACGCCCTACCAGCGCCGCGCAGGACGCGGCCATAAGGAGCAAGTCATGAGAATCGGCTCGTCAATCTTCCTCATCGCCCTTGGCGCCATCCTCGCCTGGGCAGTGGCCCCCGGCCTCATCCCGTTCGTGGACCAGCAACTGGTGGGCTACATCCTGATGGCCGTGGGCGTCATCGGGCTGATCGCTTCCCTGATCCTCGCCTCGCCGGGCCGCAGCCGCCGGGTGAGCGAGTCCCGCTCCGTCATTGATCCCAACACCGGCGAACGCATCACGCGCCACGAAAGCCGGGACGGCGGCATCTAAGCGCAGCCCAACCCGGGGGAGGTCCCGGAGAGCCATCCATGAACCCGAAAAGCCGGGCTGGACCACAACGCGTCCGGCCCGGCTTTCGCGTCTCCAACAACAGGCGGCACGGCGAACTTTGTTTCATGTTGGTTTCCATTGACAAACCAACAGAAGCAAAGATAAAGTCAAGTAACTCAACATCAATGTGATGCCAGTCACGCCAGCGCCGGGAACGGAAGAGGCGGCACCCAGCAGGACCTACGCAACGGAGGGTACGTGTTCGCCGAAGAGCGCCAGCAACAGATTGCCGAGCTTGTCGCCGGCAGCGGCCGGGTCAGCGTGACCCTGCTGGCTGAGCGCTTCCGCATCACCACCGAAACGGTGCGCCGGGACCTCGCCGCCCTCGAAAACGCAGGCACTGTCCGCCGCGTCCACGGCGGCGCAGTGGCGGCAGACCGTTTCAGCACCACCGAGGAAAGCGTCACAGAACGGGCCATCCAGCGGCCGGACCAAAAATCCGGATCGCCGAAGCCGCCCTTGCCCTGATCCCCCGGAACTCACCCGCCAGCGTCCTGATGGACGGCGGCACCACCACCGAAGTGCTTGCGGACATGCTGGCCCGCCGCGCCGCCGTCGAACCTTCCGACGGAACCGCTCCCCAGCACGAACTGGTGGTCATCACCCACGCAGTACCCATCGCCAGCAAGCTCTCCAACGTCCCGGGCGTTGCCCTGCAGATCCTGGGCGGGCGGGTCCGCGGCCTCACCCAGGTGGCCGTGGGACAGGCCACCGTGAACGCTGCCGCCCGCATCCGCCCCGACATCGCGTTCATCGGGACCAACGGCATCCACGCCACCTTTGGCGTCAGCACTCCCGATCCTGAAGAAGCCGCCGTCAAGGCAGCCTTCGTCCAGTCGGCACGCCGCATTGTGGTGCTGGCCGACTCCTCCAAGCTGGACACGGAAACCCTGGTCCAGTTCGCCTCCCTGAAAGATCTGGACACCTTGATCACAGACAGTGAACCCGGGCCTGAACTCGCAGCCGCCCTGGAAGATGCCGGCGTAGACGTGGTGGTCGCATGATCGTCACCTTCACGGCCAACCCCAGCCTTGACCGCACCGTCGCCCTGCCCGGCCCACTGGAACGCGGCGAGGTGCAGCGCGCCGTCTCCGTCCGCCAGGAGTCCGGCGGCAAGGGCGTCAACGTCTCCCGCGCCTTGGTGGCCTCCGGCCTGGAATCACTCGCCGTCCTCCCCGGAGCGGACAGCGATCCCGTCCTGGCCGGCCTGCGCGAACATGCGGTGCCCTTCGTTTCGCTTCCCATCAACGAACCGCTACGCACCAACGTGGCGCTCACCGAGCCCGGCGGCGTCACCACAAAGATCAACGAACCCGGACCCGTGCTGGACGAAAACCAGCAGGAAGCCCTCATCAAGCTGCTGGTTGAAAGCTCGCGGGGTGCCAGTTGGGTGGTCCTGGCCGGCTCGCTGCCGCCCGGCTTCCCCGCGGACTTCTACGCGACGGCGGCCCACCGCCTGCGTTCCTTCGCCGACGGCACCGCCCCGCGCATCGCCGTCGACTCGTCCGGACTGCCCCTTGCCGCCGCCCTCACCGGCGGCCCGGAGGGAATGCCGGACCTCCTTAAGCCCAACGCCGAGGAACTAGCGGAGCCTGGCCGCAGCGGCCGGTTTCCCCCGGCCTCCGGTGACGAGCCTGGAAGCGGACCCGGCTGCTGCCGCTGCCGCCGCAGCCGCCGTCGTTCGTTCCGGTGTGGGTGCTGTGCTGGCAACTCTCGGTTCCAAGGGAGCTGTCCTTGTAACGGCCGACGGCGCGTGGCTGGCCACGCACCCGCCGGTCGCCGCGGTCAGCACGGTAGGTGCGGGCGACTCCGCACTTGCCGGCTACCTGCTTGCCCATGGCCGGGGCGCCGCCCCTGCCGACTGCCTACGTCAGGCGGTGGCCCACGGTGCCGCCGCTGCCTCGCTGCCGGGTTCCACTGTGCCGGCAGTAAACCAAACCACCCCGGATGCCGTAACCATCACGGCCCTTCGAAAGGATTGACAGTGACCCAGCTCATCACCACGGACCTGGTCGAGCTCGACCAGAACCTGGGCAACGCCCCCGAGACGGTGATCCGGCATCTGGCAAGCAAGGTAGCTGCCACCGGACGCGCATCAGAGGTTGAAGGCCTCTTCGCCGACGCCTTGGCCCGCGAGCAGAAGACCGCCACGGGCATCCCCGGCGGCATCGCCATCCCACACTGCCGCTCGGCTGCCGTCACCGTGCCCACCCTGGCCATGGCCCGCCTGAACCCGAAGGTGGACTTCGGCGCCAAGGACGGCCCGGCAGACCTGGTGTTCTTCATCGCCGCTCCGGACGGGGCGGACCAGGAGCACCTGAAGCTGCTGTCCAAGCTGGCCCGGTCCCTGATCAAGAAGGACTTCACCGCGGCCCTCCGCAACGCCTCCTCCGAAGCAGAGATCGTGGAGGCTCGTGGACGGCGCCCTGGCGGACAAGCCCGCGGCACACGCCGCAGCGGCGCCGGCTGATGCGGTGCCCGTGGGCGCCAGCGTTGGCGCAGCAGCAGGGGCCGCAGGTTCTTCTTCGGCAGCCTCGAATGACGGCGCTGCCGCCGGCTCAACCGGTGCGCGCACCAAGCGCCTGGTAGCCGTGACCGCGTGCCCCACCGGCATCGCCCACACCTACATGGCCGCCGACTCGCTGGTGGCCGCTGCCAAGGAAGTAGGCGTCGACCTGCAGGTGGAGACCCAGGGCTCCTCCGGCGCCAAGGCGCTGGACCCCGCCGTCATCGCCGCAGCGGACGCCGTGATCTTCGCCGTTGATGTCGACGTGCGCGGCAAGGAGCGCTTCGCCGGCAAACCGGTCATTAACGCGCCGGTCAAGCGCGGCATCGACGAACCGGACAAGATGGTCCAGGAGGCCCTCGCAGCGGCTGACAACCCGCACGCCCGCCGCGTCCCGCACTTCGGCGCGGAGGAGCAGGCCGAGCACGAGGCTGAGGAGAAGGGCGAGCACATCGGCCAGAAGCTCAAGAAGGCCCTGCTTACCGGCGTCAGCTACATGATTCCGTTCGTGGCGGGCGGCGGTCTGCTGATCGCCCTGGGCTTCCTCATGGGGGGCTACCTGATCACCAAATATGCGGACACGATCGTTGTCCAGAACAGCCTGTTCAATTTGCCCACCCAGTTCCCGGACAACGCCTGGGGTCCCCTGGGCGCCTACCTCGGTGCCGTTTTGTTCAAGATCGGTGCACTGTCGCTGGGCTTCCTGGTCCCGGCGCTGGCCGGCTACATCGCCTACGCGATCGCTGACCGTCCGGGCATCGCCCCCGGCTTCGTTGCCGGTGCAGTGGCCGGGTTCATGGGTGCCGGCTTCCTGGGCGGCATCGTCGGCGGCCTGCTGGCCGGCTACATCGCCCACGTCGTTGGCCGCCTGCAGGTGGCGCGCTGGCTGCGCGGCCTGATGCCCGTGGTGATCATCCCGCTGCTGGCCTCCTTGGTGGCATCCGGCCTGATGTTCCTGATCCTGGGCGGCCCCATCGTCGCCATCACCAACGGACTGAACTCCTGGCTCTCCGGACTCACCGGTGCAGGCGCCATCGCCCTCGGCGTGATCCTGGGCCTGATGATGTGCTTCGACCTCGGCGGCCCGGTCAACAAGGTTGCCTACTCCTTCGCCGTCGCCGGCCTTGGTGCCGCAACCATCGACAACCAGGCACCGTGGCAGATCATGGCCGCCGTCATGGCTTCGGGCATGGTTCCGCCGCTGGCCATGGCGCTGGCTTCCACTGTCCTGAACAAGAAGCTCTTCAGCCTGGCGGAGCAGGAGAACGGCAAGGCAGCCTGGCTGCTGGGCGCATCCTTCATCTCCGAAGGCGCCATCCCGTTCGCCGCCGCCGACCCGCTGCGCGTCATCCCCGCCAGCATGCTGGGCGGCGCGGTGACCGGCGCCATCTCCATGGCTGCCGGCGTCGGATCCAAGGCACCGCACGGCGGCCTGTTCGTCTTCTTCGCCATCGACAACTTCCTGATGTTCGTCGTCTCCATCGCCGTCGGCACAGTGGTAACCGCCCTGTCGGTGATCGCCCTGAAGCGCTGGGCAGTCAAGAAGACCGTTGATACGGTTGAACCGGTTCCCGTAACCGTCTGATCCGGTTTAGCCACATACCTTCCCGGCGCTGAACCATCAGCACGCCGAAAGACTAAAGGAGCAAAAATGCCAGAACGCACCGCAACCGTTGCCAGCCGCGTCGGCCTGCACGCCCGCCCGGCCGCCATCTTTGCCGAGGCGGCCGGAGAGTTCGACCTGGACATCACCATCGCCCGTGAGGGCGAGCCGGTCGATGAGGCCATGGATGCCGCCAGCATCCTGTCCCTCATGAGCCTGGGCGCCTCACACGGCGACGTGGTGGTCCTGCGCGCCGAAGGCGCCGGCGCGGACGATGCGCTGGAGCGCCTGGTGCAGATCCTGGAAACGGATCACGACGCCGAGTAGCAGCCCCGCTGCCTGAAGCAGCACAACGCCGGCGGCCGTCGTCGGGCTTTTCCCCGCAAGGGAATGCCCGACGGCGGCCGTTTGGTGTTAAGCGTCGGTCACCTAAGCCTTGGGCAACCCAACTAGGTAGCGCCAAGTGTCGTTTTTAGGCTTCATAACGGCACTTGGCGCTACCTAGTTGAGCGGGGTGGCGTGGTTCAACCGCGTTCGGCGAGCGCCTTGACGTCGGCCAAGAGCTTGTCCCACATGGCTTTGGAGTGCGCGGCGGCTTCCTCGCTGGGGTTGTTGTCCTGTGCCAGGGTCAGCCGGGTGGTACCGCCCTGGTCCTCCAGCGTCCACTCGAGCGTGTGGTGGTTTTCGGGTTTGTCCTCTTGGCCGGACAACGGGCTGAAGTGCGTGTGCACCAGTTTCCGTCCCGGTTCAACCGCAAGGATCCGGCCCTTGTCCTGGTACGCCTTGCCCTCCCACTCGCCATGCCAGGTGATGGGGCTTCCCACCTTCCAGTCCGTCTCCAGCGTGGTCCCGAACATGAACTCCTTGACGGCGGCAGGATCGGTCATCACCTCCCACACACGCTCCGGGCGGGCACTGATGGCGGCAACGGAGGTGGCCACGTAATTTTCCGGCATCGTTCAAGCCTTCTTCGCCATGAAGAGCAGATACTCCCATTCCATTTGGAACGGCGAATCGCCGTGCGCATCGCCGAAGGCGTCAGCCAGGTCCGTAAGGGCCTTATCCAGGGCCTTGACCCTGTCCGGGTCCTCGGCCAGGGATTTGTAGACGGAGATGATGGGGCCGTAGTGCGACTTGAAGTACCTGACGAAGTCCCCGGGCTGGTGGAAGCTCCTGACGGCCAGGTTCTGCTTGCGGGTGTGGACGTCCGTGATCCTCCCGCCCAGCAGTTCGCGGAGATGCTCTTCGCTCCCCCACAGCGGGGCCGGCTGCGCACCCGGCGGGGGCGGCGGGGCGAAGGGCTTCAGGGCGGCGAACATCTGCCCGATGAATCCCTCCGGCGTCCAACAGAGCAGCCCTATGGAGCCTCCGGGTTTGCAGACCCGCAACAGTTCATCGGCCGCCATCTGGTGGTGGGGCGCGAACATCACGCCGATGCAGGACATCACGGCATCGAACTCGGAATCGCCGAACGGCAGGGCCTCAGCGTCCCCTTCCTGCCACTCAAGGCTGACGCCCCGGTTGGCGGCCTCCTTGCGTCCCGCCTCGAAAAGCTCCGGGGTGAGGTCGCTGGCCACGACTTTGGCGCCCATCATTGCGGCCGGGATGGCCGCGTTCCCTGTTCCGGCCGCCACGTCCAGCACTCGCTGGCGGGACCTGATGCCGCAGGCCTCCACCAGGACGGCGCCCAGTTCCAAAAGCATCTCGTCGGCAAGGGCCGGGTAATCGCCTGACGCCCACATGGCCCGGTGCTTCTTTTTGAGCTCCCGGTCCGCCTCCACCGTATCGGTCTGGTCATTCATGCCCGCGCCCCTTTACGTGTCCGTCCATTGGGTGTCAGCACGCTGTTGGCACAGCGGAGGCTGTGATGCGACTCATTGTGGACGCGATACAGGCCGCTGTAAAGGCAGTGCATGCGGGTAAGGGCGCCGGCTCACGACGGTGGTCACGCGCGCCTGCTGGTCAAGCCGGCTTGCGCGCCCGGGCTGTCTTGGCCGCCGGTTTGGTTGCGGACCTGGAATCCGCAGCCTTGGAGGCCGTCGATTTGGAAGCTGTCGTCTTGGATCCAGCGGCCTTGTCCGCGGTTGTCTTGGACTCTGTGGACTTGGCCGCAGGCGATTTGGACGCGGTGGACTTTGCGGCGGTTGACCTCGTGGACGTGGACCTGGCGGACGACTTACTGGGCGCAGCCCCTGAATCGTCCGTTCCGGTCTTCGCTTCCGTCTTCGACGCTGCCGCCCGGGTACCGGAGGCCCTGCGCGCGGGCTTGGACCCGTCCGCTTCCCGATCCCCGGTGTCCGCGTCGTCGTCGGAATCACCGCCGGCGGAGGCCGCCGCCCCTCCGCCGCGCTTCCTGTCCAAACTCCGTTTAAGGGCCTCCATGAGGTCGATGACCTCGCCCTTGCCGCCCTCGCCGGCCTCGACGCCGAACGTCTCCTCCGTGTCCAGCGATTCGCCCTGTTCCAGCTTGGCCTCGATCAGCTGGCGGAGCCGCACCTGGTACTCGTCCGTGAAGGAGGCGGGTTCAAAGTCGGCGGCCATGGACTCCACCAGCGCCGCGGACATGTCGCGTTCCTGGGCGGAGATCCTGATGTCCGCGTCCAGGGACGGGAAGCTTGCCTCGCGCACCTCATCGGGCCAGAGGAGCGACTGCAGCACCAGGACGTCGTCCTTGATCCGGAGCGCACCCAGCCGGGTCTTCTCCCGCAGCGCGAACTGGACGATGGCCACCCGGTCCGTATCCTCCAGCGCCCGGCGCAGCAGCACGTAGGCCTTGGGCGATTTGGAGTCCGGCTCCAGGTAGTAGCTCTTCTCGAACATCATGGGTTCAAGCTGCTCGGACGGGACGAACTGCACCACTTCGATCTCGTGGCTGTTCTCCGCGGGAATGGACTTTAGCTCGTCCTTGGACAGCACCACGGTGCGGCCATCCTCCTCGAACGCCTTCTCGATGTCCGAATAGTCCACCACCTCGCCGCACACCTCGCACCGGCGCTGGTAGCGGATCCTGCCGCCGTCGGCATTGTGCACCTGGTGCAGACTGATGTCATGATCCTCTGTGGCGCTGTAGACCTTCACGGGCACGTTGACCAGGCCGAACGCGATGGCACCTTTCCAGATGGCTCTCATTCCTACAGTCAACATCAGTGCGGGCCGGAGGTGAAGACCCATGGCAGGTAGCAGGGAACGTGTCAGGGTTGCGGGACGGGAACTGACGCTCACCAACCTGGACAAAATCATCTATCCGGAGACCGGCACCACCAAGGCGGATGTGCTCGCCTACTACGCCGCCGTGGCCCATGTCCTGATCCCCGCGGCGGCCAACCGGCCTGCCACGCGCAAGCGGTGGGTCAACGGGGTGGGCACCGCGGACAAGCCGGGGGAAGTGTTCTTCCAAAAGGACCTGGAGGACTCGGCCCCGGGCTGGCTGCCGCGGGCGGCGATCACGCACAAGGACCGGACCATCTACTATCCCCTGGTCAACGATGCCGCCACCCTCACCTGGTTCGGCCAGATCAACTCCCTCGAAATCCACGTGCCGCAGTGGCGGGTGGACGCGCAGGGCAACCAGCTCAATCCGGACCGGCTGGTGCTGGACCTGGACCCCGGCGACGGGGCCGCCCTGCCGGAATGCCGCGAGGTGGCGTTGCTGGCCAGGGCCATCCTCCAGGACGTGGGCCTGGAACCGGTCCCGGTGACCAGCGGCAGCAAGGGCATTCACCTCTACGCAGCCCTGGACGGTACCCAGACCTCGGAACAGATCTCCGCTTTCGCCCGGGAGCTGGCCCGCGCACTGGAGGCCGACCACCCGGACCTCGCGGTCAGCGACATGAAGAAGTCGCTGCGCAAGGGCAAGGTGCTGGTGGACTGGAGCCAGAACAACGCGGCGAAAACCACCGTGGTCCCCTACTCGCTGCGCGGGCGGCCCACGCCCATGGTGGCCGCGCCGCGGACATGGCAGGAAATCGAGGCTCCGGAGCTGGAACACCTCGACTACCAGGAAGTCCTGCGGCGGGTGCAGGACGGCAAGGACCCATTCGCCGCCGTCGTCAACGCTGCGGAAGGCCCGGCGGCTGGTGGGACGGACAGCGCGGCGGACCCGCAGGGCCGCAACGAAGCACCCCACGACGGCGATCCCCGCTTGGGCAGGTACCGCTCCATGCGCGACCCCCACGCAACGCCGGAACCGTTCGCGGGCATCCCCGCCGGCGGCAACAGCTTTGTCATCCAGGAGCACCATGCCAGCCGCCTGCACTACGACCTGCGGCTGGAACATGAGGGGGTCCTGGCTTCCTGGGCACTGCCCAAAGGCATCCCCGAGTCCGGCGGCAGGAACCACCTCGCTGTCCAGACCGAGGACCATCCCATGGACTACCTCACCTTCCACGGGACCATCCCCAAGGGGCAGTACGGCGCGGGCATCATGACCATTTGGGACACCGGCACATACGAGCCGCACAAGTGGATCAACGGCCGGGAAGTCATCGTCACCCTGACGGGTTCGGACGGCGGCGGGCTGGGCGGCAGCAAAAAGGTGGCCCTCATCCACACGGGACGCGGCCAGGGCAAGGACGCTGAGGGGCAGTGGCTCATCCACCTGATGGACCAGGACCATCCGGGCGGACGACGGCGGCACCCACCGGTGTCAGCTGCGGGAGTTCCGGCCGTACAAGAGTCGGACGACGACGGCGGAGGGTCGCCTGGGCGGGAACCACGCGGTCAGGCACCCGGGGCACCCTCCGCCGGCACTGCCCCGGACCCGCTGGAATACCCGCCAATGATGGCCACTTCCGGCAGCACTGCCGACCTCCAAGGCAGCAGGTGGCAGTACGAGCTCAAGTGGGACGGCGTCCGGGCCCTCCTGGTGGCGGACAGGGAGAAAGTGCGGATCTTCTCCCGCAACGGCAACGACGTCACCAGGACCTACCCTGAGCTCACGGACCGGGCATGCTGGCCGGAGCAGCCGTTTGTGGCTGATGGTGAGATCATCGCCGTCGGGCCTGGTGGAAGGCCCGATTTCGGCCTGCTGCAGGGCCGGATGAAACTTACCAGGGCGGCCGAGGTCGCCAAGGCCCGCACCGCGATCCCGGTGCAGCTCATGCTGTTCGACCTCCTCTTCGACGACGGAAAGGACCTTCGTCGACTGCCGCTCAGCCAGCGCCGGCAGCGGCTGGAGGAGTTCTTTGGGCCGTCCGACTGCCCGGTGGAGCTGTCCCCCGTATTGGACGAACCCGTCCAGCATCTCCTCGACAGCGCGCAGGAGCTCGGCCTCGAAGGGGTGATGGCCAAGAGGACGGACAGCCGCTACGTGAGCGGCCAGCGGACCAGGACCTGGATCAAACTCAAGACGGCGCAGACCCAGGAAGTAGTGGTGGGCGGCTGGCGGCCGGGCAAGGGCGGCCGCCAGGACACCGTGGGATCGCTGCTGGTGGGCATTCCCGACGGCGGCAAGCTGCAGTATGTGGGCCGCGTTGGCTCTGGTTTCAGTACCAGGGAGCTGACGGAACTGCGGCAAACGGTGGAACGCCTCGGCCGGAAGACTTCGCCATTCCACGAAGTCCCCCGCCCGGATTCCGCCGATGCCCACTGGGTGTCACCGGAGTTGGTGGGCGAGGTGACCTACAGCGAATGGACCGGACCGGGCAGGCTCAGGCACCCGCGGTGGCGGGGCTGGCGCGTGGACAAAGACCCGTCGGACGTGGTCCGGGAAGACTGATCCGGTCGTGGCGGCCGCTACTTCGACGCGATTGTGGGCCCGCGAGGCGCAAATTACCTGGCAGGCCCCCATATTCCGTATATCGGGGGCGCCAGGTAATTTCCGTGTCGATATGGACAGCGCGCGTCGCCTTGCTGGAACCGGGCGCCGGCCGGCCGCTATGAGGAGTGCGGCATCTGGGGCCGGCCGGTGCGGTGGACTGCCGTCACTGCGGCTTCGTGTCCCGTCCGGCCATGCCCGGCATCCCGGTCCTTGGGGTGCCGCCGCTTTCCGTACCCGTCCGGCCACCCGCTTTGCTCCGCTAGGGGGACGGCGCCACTTGCTGCGGGACCCGGCGATACCGGCGCATCCATTGCTGCAGCAAGATGGTCCGCAACCTCAGGCCTGATGTGGAACTGGCTGGACTCTTCACCCATAGTGCACTTCCCTTCTTTCCTTCGTTCTTCCTTGAAACGGAACGCCAACCAAAAGCGCCCGGGCGCGCGGGGACTACTGCCCGGAAAGAAGTGTGTTCATCGCTCTACCATAGGAGCGTCGGAGGCTCCTGTGAACCCCTCAAAAGACGGTGGCCGCGGTCACTTTCGGAGCCGGACCGGCGGCAGAATGGGCCCGGAAAGAGACCCTGGACGAAAAATTTCGGTAACAATCCGGTTCCTCAGCCTGCTTCCCAATAATGGCGCGGGAAAACCGCTGGAAAATTCCTCCGGATAGCACCCGTTCCGGGGTGCAAACGGGCGTATCCTAGGCCATCCGGCGAGCCATCGGTACCGATTTCCCGTAAAATTGAAGGCCTGCCCGGAGCGGGGCAGCTACAAGTCGCAAGCAAATGACCTCCACAGGAGTTGCCCAAATGCCCACAGACCGAAGCACGACCGACTCTCCAGCAGGCGCCAGGAACGCCCGCGGAACTGACCCGGCAGCCCCCACGGCTGCCAAGAAGCCAAGGCTGCTGCCACGGCGCCGGCTCAAGGAATCCGACGTCAACGTGGTTGACCAGCCCATGCTTAAGAAAGCACTGGGCGGAACCATCGTGGGCAACACGATGGAATGGTACGACGTAGGCGTTTTCGGCTACCTCATCACCACCATGGGCCCGGTGTTCCTCCCCGAGTCCGATCCCACCACCCAGACGCTGTTCCTCTTGGGAACTTTCGCTGCCACCTTCATCGCCCGTCCCCTGGGCGGCGTGATCTTCGGCTGGCTGGGTGACAAGGTGGGCCGCCAGAAGATCCTGGCCACCACGCTGATGATCATGGCGGCCAGCACCTTCGCCGTCGGCCTCCTGCCCGGATACGCGCAGATCGGGCTCTGGGCTGCCGCCCTGCTGGTGCTCCTCAAGGTCATCCAGGGCTTCTCCACCGGTGGCGAGTACGCCGGTGCCACCACGTTCGTCAGCGAATACGCGGCCGATAAACGCCGCGGCTTCTTTGCCAGCTTCCTGGACCTGGGCAGCTACCTGGGCTTCGCCATCGGCGCAGCCCTGGTGTCCGTCCTGCAGCTGACCCTTGGCCAAAGCACCATGGAGGACTGGGGGTGGCGCATCCCGTTCCTGGTTGCCGGCCCTCTGGGCCTGATCGCCATCTACTTCCGGAGCAAGATCGAGGAATCGCCCCAGTTCCAGGCCACCCTTGACGCCCAGGAGGAGAACGCAAAGAACGCATCCGCCGGTGACACCGCCACGGCCAAGGGACCCGTCGGGATCCTCAAGGCCTACTGGCGCCCCATCATTGTTGCCATGGTGGTAGTGGCCGCTGCCAACACGGCCGGCTACGCACTGACGTCGTACATGCCCACCTACCTGACGGAGTCCAAGGGTTACGACGAAATCCACGGCACTCTCCTGACGATCCCCGTGCTGGTGATCATGAGCCTCTGCATCCCGCTGACCGGCAAGCTCTCCGACCGGATCGGCCGCCGTCCCGTACTCTGGATCGGCGCCGTCAGCACCATCGTCCTGGCCATCCCGGCCTTCATGCTGATCGGTATCGGCCAGATCTGGTCCACCCTTGCGGGGCTGGCCCTGATTGCCTTCCCCGTGACCTTCTACGTGGCCAACCTGGCGTCGGCCCTGCCGGCCCAGTTCCCCACATCAAGCCGTTACGGAGCAATGGGCATCGCCTACAACTTCGCCGTGGCCATCTTCGGCGGTACCACCCCGTTCATCGTGGCCGCGCTCATCAGCGCCACCGGCAACGACATGATGCCCGCGTACTACCTCATGGCCACCTCCCTGGCCGGTGCCGTCTCCATCTACTTCCTGAAGGAATCCGCCAACCGCCCCCTCCCGGGTTCGATGCCCAGCGTCGACACCCAGGCGGAAGCGAAGGAATTGGTGGCGACCCAGGACGAGAACCCGCTGATCAACCTGGACGAACTGCCGTTCGACACCCATCAGGACGGCACCGAGCCCCAGGCGCACCGCGAGGTTCCGGCCGGGGCCTAGGCAGAAGCCCGGGCATTCTTGTAGCCCACGCTCACAGGCCCGCCCTGCGTGCTTCCCTGGGGAAGCACGCAGGGCGGGCCTTTGCGTCCCTTGCCGGATGTCCTCTTGTGACTGCCGGCAATGTGACTGGGCCGGAGACGCGGTGATACGTTCGCAAGGGCCTACGGGCCGCAGTACGACAACAAAACAGGACAGGTCGGGACATGAAACACGTGGTGGCGCAGTTGCGCGCACTGCACCGGCTGGAACCAGCCAACAATGACCACCTTGCCGCGCTGCGCGTGGCCGTCAGCGTAGCCGTCCCCTCCCTTCTGCTGCTCGCCGCGGGCCAGACCAACCTCATCATCTACGCCGTGTTCGGCGCCCTGACCGGCATGTACGGCCGCCTGGAACCGCACCAGCTGCGGCTCCCCACCAGGGGCAGGGCGCCTTGGTGCTGCTCAGCGGCGTGGCCGTGGGGGTGACCCTGTCCGTCAACCACATCCACTCCTGGTGGCTGGTGGCCGTGGAAGCCACCCTCGCCGGAGTGGGCTCGGTGTACGCGGACCGGGTACGGCTGAAACCGAATGGACCGTTCTTCGGAATCCTCGCCCTGGGCGCCTGCGCCTCCGTCACTACCACGGTCCCCTGGTACGTTGCCATGCTCATCGCGGTGGCATCATCGGTGTTCTCCATCCTGATTGGATTCAGCGGCTGGCTGCGGCAGAGGTCCTGGGAACCGGGCGCCACCAGGAGCATCCCGCCCCGTTCGGCGGCGCGGCGGCGGGAACTGTCCGTCCACGCCGCACGGTACGTCCTGGCGGTGGGTGCCGCGGGGACAGTGGGCGTGATCAGCGGCACGGGCCACCCGCACTGGGCCATGGCTGCCGCTGCCGTCCCCCTGGCCGGAGCAGACCTGCCCAGCAGCGTCCGGCGGGGCGTCCACCGCGTCGTGGGGACGCTGCTTGGACTGGCGGTCACCGCCGTCGTGCTCATTCCGGGGCCCGGGACCCTGTCCGCGCTTTACCCCGCGCTCCAGGAGCCCGCCCGGCGGGCAGTTGTGCTGGCCCTGCTGGTGATCCTCTTCCAGTTCGCCACCGAACTGTTCATGACCAGGCACTATGGCCTGGCCATGGTGTGGTTCACCCCGGTCATCCTGCTGATAACCCAACTGGCCTCGCCGATCGAACCGCGCATCCTGATCCTCGAGCGGGCGGTCGAGACACTGGTGGGCGCCCTGCTGGGGATCCTGGTGGTAGTGGCCGTCCGCCGGCCCGGTGCGCGGCGGCCGCAGAAGGTTCTTCCCGGCGGTCCGGCCGCGCACAACGGTCCGGCGGGGCGCCGGACCCTATTTCGGCTTCCGCGCCGGTCCGGCCATTAGCCGCGCCGGAGCCACCTTGGCCACTGCTGCAACCACCTTGTAGCGCTTGGACGGGATGGACACCGCCTTGCCCCGCTCATTGTCCGCCAGGCCTTCACTGACCACCCGCTCCGCGCGCAGCCACGTCCACGACGGCGCCACCGACTTGTCCATCCCCATCCGGTCATGGAACTCGGTGTGCGTAAAGCCCGGGCAGACCGCCGTGACCTTGATGCCGCGCTTACGGTAGGCCAGGTTTGCCCACCGGCTGAAGCTCACCAGCCAGGCCTTCGCCGCCGAATAGGTGCCGCGGGGAAGGAACGCGGCCACGCTGGCCACGTTGATGATCCTGCCCTCCCCGCGCTCCAGCATCCCCTTCAGGGCCGCGTGGGTGAGCACCATGGATGTTTCCGCATGCAGCTTCAGGTGGGTCCTCTCCTCCGCGGCATGGTTGTCCTCGAAGTTGTGCAGCAGGCCGATCCCCGCGTTGTTCACCAGGATCCCCACCGGCCGTCCGGCGTCCCCAAGGCGCTCGACGACGGCCGCAACGTCGTCGTCCTGCGTCAGGTCGGCGGGAAGCACCTCAGCCGTGATGCCGTAACGCCGCCGGAAATCCTCCGCTGTTTCTGCAAGCCGGGCGGCGTTGCGGGCGACCAGGACCAGGTCATGCCCCTGGGCCGCGAGGCGCTTTGCGAACTCGTGGCCCAGACCGGCGCTGGCGCCAGTAACGAGTGCTGTTGTACGTGTGCTGGATGGCGTCATGCTGCCAGCCTAGCCAGAGGGACGGCCGGACTGACTGACCTGCGCGCAAGCAGGGCCGCTAGGCTGGTACCGCCGGCGGCCGGCCAGGCTGCTGCCATGAAGGGGGAAGACATGGACCAGCAACAATCCGGAGCGCTCGGTTTCCGTGAGGTGGACAGGGACGGGAACCCTGTACCGCCAGGGCTTGAGGATCCGAGACACACGGGGACGGAGAGGTCCTGGACCGCGCCGAATCCGTTCATCGTGGTGTTGTGGCTGCTGGCTGTCGGACTGATAGCCGGCGGCCTGGCGGCGCTCTTGGGCGGTCCCATGTCCGTGGGCATGGCGGACCGGGCCTCGTTCGAGTACCTGGTCTTCGCTTTCGCCCCGCAAGGGATTTCCGGCGGAGCAGCCGTCCTCCTTGCGCTGCTCTTCTGGCACGCCTGGCGCTGGCAGTCCCGGCACAGCTGAGGCCTGATCCGACGGGCGCGACTTGTGCATCAATTAGTAAGCATGCTTTGCTTACTGGGATAGATGAACCTCCGCAAGCAGTTCGCGGCGGGGCTGCCAACGCTGGCGGCTCCGTGAAGAAGCCCAAGGAAGAACACAATGACCACCGCAATGGAACACCAGCTGACGGCGTCTGGGGAGCGCACCGAGGCAGCTGGGCAGATCTTGTCCACCACCGTACCCGTGGACGCAGGGTTGCTGGTGACCCTGAATTCGCGCATGCACTGCCGCACGCCAATGCAGCTTGTTGACCACGAGGAACTGCCGGTGCGGCAGCCTGTGTACGTTGACGGGAACACCGTTGTTTCCCTGCGGCCCGGATCCGTCCCGGAAAGCATCGTTACCTACCGTTGCGCCTGCGGCTTCACCATCGATGATCCGGGCACCGCCGCCATGGCGGTCAGCGACCAGGCCCTGGCCAGCTGACCTGGAGCCACCGCCTCGGCAGAACCAGCAACAGGGACAGTCAGCGTTCCGGCCAGTCGACGAATTGTTCGTATCCTTCGTGCTTCCGCAGGTAGCTGGAAATGAACGGGCAGTGCGGAATGATGCGTTTGCCGGTGGCCACCACGTCGTCAAGGGCAAAATGCGCCAGGACCTTGCCCAGGCCCTGTCCCTCAAATTCCGGGCCCGTCTCTGTGTGCGTGAAATCGATGTGCCCGGGAAGATCGTGGTAGAAGGCCTGGACGGCCAGCCTGCCGTCCACCAGGAGTTCATACCAGTGCTGCGCGTCATTGCGCCGCAGCGAGACATTTGCGGTGAACTTGTCCTCCGCGGACGTGGTGTTCTCGGTCATGGTTCGACACTGGCACTAGTTCAGTCCGCTGGCAATGGTCCTTCGGCCATGGCGGCGGCGGTCCGGTTGACGGCGCCGCAGCGGAGAGCCGCCCAGCAAAACGATCGCCACCGAAAAACACACTGCGCCGGCTGCCAGAAGTCCCAGCGACAGCCCGTTAAGTGCGGCGTCCGCCACGGGAATGAAGACCACCACGACGGCGGCTCCCGCCATGGCTGGCCGGCAGCGGATGGTGACGGGCGTCGTCGTCCGTTCCTCCAGGCGTCCAAAGGCCGCCGCCACCGGCAGGAGCAGGATGACCAGCGCCAGGACCACCACCGGCCGTGACCACCACCATCCAGCGGTGCCGGAGCCGGGTTTGGGGATGGGTGCCAGGAGCAGCAGCCCGGACATGGCCGCCAGCAGCGGCAGGTGCCACAAGTAGACGGTGAGGGACCTGGAACCGGCCAGAGCAAGCACCCGGCCGATCCACCGGACCTCTGCCAGCGGCGCCAGGACCGGCCGCGCCAGTTCCATCGTGGCCAGCTGCGGGACGGCCAGGATCACCAGGGTCAGGTTGGGCGGGTTGAGGTTCACCAGCATGTTCCCGCGATAGAGCCCCAGCCCGGTCACGAGCCCCAGCAGCAGGTGTGCCGCCACTGCCGCGCCCAGCAGACCGGAGCGGGAGAGCCGGGAGATGTAGCCGTCCGCAACCAGGAAACCCAGCTGCTGGACGGCGCACCAGACAAACACCAGGTTGATGTTGGCGAGATCCGGCAGCGCACCCCGCAGGCAGTCCACGGCAACCACCAGCGCTGTGAGCAGGACGAAGGTCAGCCAGGGTGCACGGGCGTGGAGGGCCGCCAGCACCGGAACGTTCAGTTGCGCCGCCAGGTAGGCGGCCAGGAACCACAGGGGCATGCCGGCGCCGGTGGCGATGAGCTGGACCACCTGCCGGTCGACGCCCAGCGCACCCGCCACGGACAAGCCCGCCACCATGGTTGCCAGCAGGGCGGTGGCCGGACGGAGCAGGCGCAGGAGCCTGGCGCGGACGAACTGGGCTGCCGTGCCCCCGCCCGCTTTGAGGCGGCGCCAGGACTGCAGCCCGGTCACCCCGCCCGTGACGAAGAACAGGGGCATGACCATGAAGATCCAGATGACGGGCTCGAACCAGCCCTGCAGCGCCAGCGTGTTCTCGGTGGTCACGGTACCGTCCGGGTGCAGGACCGGGCTGACCATCATGGAATGGCCCACCACCACCAGTACCAGGCAGACAAAGCGGACAAGGTCGATGGCCCGGTCACGGCTTGCCGTGTCCGGCGGCGTTCCTGTCCCCCGGCTGCCGGTGCTGCGCAAGGGGACCTACAACGACTCGACGCTGCCCACGGCACTATTGTGCCCCCGTGCCAGGCACATTTTTAGGACCATAGGGCCCGGGGATGCCCTACTACAGTGTGGCCAGGACGCCCAGGACGACGGCGAGAAGGGGCGTGGCGCCCTGGGTGGCCGCGGGGCGGAGGTACTTGCGTCCGGTGAGCGCCAGGACAACGGCCGCCAGCAGCATGGAACCGCAGCAGCTGAAGATGAGGGTCCAGCCTGCCACGCCCTGTGCCGACCCTGCACCGCCAAGTGCCACAAGCCCCACGCCAACGAATGCCCCGATGGCCAGGAACAGGTTGTAGAAGCCCTGGTTGTACGCAAGGGATTTGGTGGTCTCGGCGTCTTGTTGGGAAGCGACCCCAAAGCGCTTCCAGGTGGCCGGCCGGGTCCAGGTAAGGGACTCCATGGTGAAGATGAAAACGTGCAGCGCGGCGGCAAGGAAGGCAAAGAAGGGAGGCCAGGATCATTGCTCGATCCTAGCCTCCCGTTTGGGGAAGTTTTCCCTACCGTGCCAGCGTGGCCAGCGTGCTGGCGGCGAACCCCTTCGCCGACTGGTTCCAGGTGGCCAGCAGGCCCTGCAGGTTTTCGCCGTCCGCCCGGTGGGCCGGAAGCTGGTCCTGGAGGGTGGCCAGCACGCCGGTCCGGAGTTCGGTGTTGAAGTTGACCTTGCCAACATTCATGGCCGCGGCTTTGACCAGGCTCCTCGGCCGGGATGCCGGAGGCACCGTGCAGCACCAGCGGTATGTGGATCCGCGCCGCGATGTCCTGCAGCACGTCCCACCGAAGCCGCGGCTCGCCCTTGTACTTGCCGTGGACGTTGCCCACTGCGACGGCCAGCAGTTCCGCGCCGGTGCGGGACACGAAGTCCTCCACCTGCGCCGAATCCGTCAGGCCCGCCACGTCGACGCCGGACTGGTCCGCCGGTTGATCGGCGGAGAAGGCGCGGTCCTCGTCGCCGGCCAGGCCGCCCAGGCTCCGCCTCAAGCACCACATCAGGGCCAAGCAGGGCCCGGGCCGCCTGGACCAGCGCGATGTTGTCCTCGTAAGGAAGGGACGAACCGTCGGCGAGGACGGAATCCGCCCCGCCGCGACGGCGTCGGCCATCACTTTCAGGTCACTTGCGTGGTCAAGCTGCACCGCGACGGGAACCGTGGCGGCGTCCGCCAGGCCACGAAGCGCGGCGATGAGCCGGAGGCCGTCGGCGGTGCCGGCGGTCTTGGGTGCCACCAGCAGGATTGCCCCGCGGCCGGATTCCTCGGCGGCGCCCACGACGGCAAGAGCGGTGGTGAAGTCGTAGCAGGTGAAGGCGGGCACCGCGGAACCCTGCTGCAGTGCGGAGGTGACCAGGTGGTCAAGTCGGGTCTGCATCAGGCGCCCAGGCCTCCCACCAGGATCCATGCCACAAACGTCAGCGCGAAGCCGGCCAGGCCCAGGACCGTGGTCAGGACTGTCCAAGTCTTCAGGCCGTCCGAAACCGTGAGCCCGTAGTAGCGGACCACCACCCAGAAGCCGGCGTCCGTCACGTGGGACAAGCCCAGTGCACCGAAGCCGATGGCGATGACGATCACGGCGATCTGCGCCGGGCTGTAGCCGCCACCGCTGACCGCTGCCGAGAGCAGGCCGGTGGTGGTCACGATGGCCACGGTGGCCGAACCCTGGGCTGCGCGGAGCGCCAGCGAGATGATGAAGCCCAGGAGCAGCAGCGGCACGCCAAGCGTGTCCAGGGTCTTGGACAGCGCGGAGCCGATGCCGGATACCTGCAGTACGTTGCCGAACACACCGCCGGCGGCCACCACCATCAGGATGGAGGCGATGGGAGGCAGTGAGCCTTCGAAGATTTAACCGGTTTCCTTGAAGGACCAGCCGCGGCGGACTGCCAGCAGGAAGAAGGACAGTGCAACGGCCACCAGGAGCGCCAGGAACGGGTTGCCCACGAAGGAGGCCACGCCGTACAGGGGGTCGCTCTTCGGAAGGATGAGCGTGCCGACGGTGCCGAGCAGGATCTGCACGATCGGAGCGGCGATGAGGAAGATGATCAGGCCCGGCCGCGGGGTGCGATGGCGGCGGCGCCGGGACCGTCATGGCCCACCTTGACCAGTGACTTTGAACCGAACTCTTCCACCTGGGCCTTCACTGCAGGCAGCAGTTCGTAGTCCTTGCGGTTCATGATGGACGCCACCCAGTAGGACAGGAAGCCGAGGGGTACGCAGATGAGGAGGGAGATCAGGGCGATGAGCCCGATGTCGGCACCGAGTACGCCGGCGCCGGCCACGATGCCCGGGTGCGGCGGGACGGCAACGTGGATGGAGAGCATGATACCGGCCATGGGCAGGCCGAATTTGACCGGATGTACCTTGGCGATCTTGGCGAAGGCGTACACGATGGGCACCAGCACGATGATGCCCACCTCGAAGAAGACGGGAATGGCCACCAGGAAGCCGACGGCGGTCAGCGCCACGGCTACGCGGCGGGCACCGAGCTTGCGGGTGAAGTGGTCGGCAAGGGACTGGACGCCGCCGGACACCTCGATCATGCGGCCCAGTACGGCGCCGAGTGCGATCAGGATGGCCACTTTGCCCATGGTGCTGCCCACGCCGCTGGAGACCACCGTGAAGATGTCCTGCAGCGGGATGGTTGCCGCCACGGCAACGAGGATGCTGACGGTGAGGAGGGCCACGAAGGCCTGGATCTTGAAGCGGATGATCATCACCAGCAGGATGGCGATGCCAATGGCTGCAATGGTGAGGAGCAGCGGGGTGCCCAGCTCAACGGCGGGCTTGATGGCCGGGGCATCGGCCGCCCGCTGGATCAGCGGGTTGATCAGGTGGTTCACGGGGAGGTGTCTCCTTTGACGTGCCGGCCCCGGGGCAGGGCGGCATCAGGGAAGGGTGAGGGGTGAAACGAACGCTGCGGGACTGCGCCGTCAACGCCGGGAGGCACGACGACGGCGGAGGGGGACCGCCGTCGTCGTACTTCTTGTGCCGCAAGGGCAGGAGGGGTGGTTTACTTGGTGCGCTTGGCGGGCGCGACCACCTTGATGACGGCGGAGTCATCGGCGGCGGCGAGTCCCTGTGCCTGGCCCAGGAGGTAGAGCTGCTCGGCAGCGGCGGCAACAGGGGCTGCCAGGCCGGCGGCGCGGGTGGCCTTGCCCACGATGCCCATGTCCTTGACGAAGATGTCCAGGCGGGAGAGGACCTCGGCGCCTTCCTCGTCGTATGCCTCGAGGATGCGGGGGCCGCGGTTGGAGAGCATGAACGAACCGGCGGCGCCTGCTTCGAGGGCGGCGAGGGTTTTGGCCTGGTCCAGTCCCAGGGCGTCGGCAAGGGCCAGGGCCTCGGCGGCGGCGGCGATGTGCACGCCGCAGAGGAGCTGGTTGACGGTTTTCAGCGCCTGGCCGTCGCCGGGCTTGTCGCCCACGACGGTGAGCGTGGAGGCGAGCAGGTCCAGGGCCGGGGCGGCCTTTTCGCGGACTCCGGGGGAAGCACCCACCACGATCAGCAGGTCGCCTTCGCCGGCGCGCTTGGGGCCGCCGGACAGCGGGGCGTCCACCAGGTCTACGCCGAATTCGGCCAGCCTGGCCACGGTGCCGGGGATCGCATCGGTACCCACAGTGCTGCCGAGGATCACGACGGCGCCCGGCTCAAGGACGGAAGCTACGCCATTCTCGCCGAAGAGGACGTCGTTGAGCTGTTCACCGTTGCGGACGGCAAGGAGCACGGCGTTGGCACCCTTGGCGGCTTCGCGGGCCGTGGTGAAGGTGGCAATGCCGGCTTCCTGCGCGAGCTTGAGGCGCGGTTCAGCGATATCAAAGCCGTGGACGGTCAGCTGGGAGGCCAGGCGGGTGGCCATGGGCAGGCCCATGGCGCCGAGGCCCAGGACAGTGACGGTGTAATTGCTGGTCATGGTGTTCTCCATTGAATATCTGCGGGGCTGGTGGGGATCAGAAAGTGGTGCTGAGCTTGCGCGTGACCTGGGCCAGGGAGTCGTCGTCGCCCACGTTGCCGGCGAAGACGATGTACGGGATGCCCTTGGCGGGACCGTCCACGGGCTCCCAGAGGCTGACGATGCCCGGGAGCATGGGGCCGCGGACAATGGCGTGCCGGATTTCCAGGCCATGCGCTGCCACGTCCGAGGACGTGATGCCGCCCTTGGCGATGACGAACCGCGGCGGGAAGGTCTTCAGGGTCCGGTTAACCACGTCCACGACGGCGGCGGAGACGGTCCGTGCGATCCGCAGGCTTTCGGCGGGATCATCTGTCTTGATGAGCAGGCGGCTGGTGTGGACGATGACGTCCCCGGTACGGAGGGCCTCGACGACGGCGTCCACGGTCTGGTCCAGGTGGGCTTGGGCGTCCGGTTCTGCACCGAGGAGCTTCTCGACGTCGATCTCGATGATGCGCGCGGAGCTGTGTACCGCGGTGAGGACGTTGAGCTGCCGGGTCGTGAGCCCAACGTGCGAGCCCACTACGATCAGGCCGCCGGCTTCCGACGGGGTGTTGCCTTCGTAGGCCTCGCCAGAGGTCAGCGCGGTGCGGATTTCCTGGCCGATGCGGCCGCGGACGAACGGCGGGCCAACCCGGTAGAGCAGCTTCTTGCCGCGGCGTTCGGCTTCCTCGAGGCCCAGGGCCAGGGCCCGGAAGTCGTTCTCGGTGACGATGTCTGCCACGATCGGCGTGGAGTCGTTGGCCGGTTCGATGGCGTCGGCGATGGCCTTGGCGGAAATGCCGGGGTCCTGCGCGGACGCGCCCGCGCGGATGATATTCAGGTCCAGGACGATCACGGAGTCGGCCGGGAACCTGCCCTGGGACTTCTCCGCAACGTAGTCGGCCATGACGGACGTGCTGAAGCCGAAGGATGCGTCCTTGGCGAACTCGGTCTCGGAGACGGGAACCAGGGTTCCTTCGGCGTCGCCGGTGCCGCGCATGTAGTGGACGCCGCCAATGGTGAGCCGGCCGGCGTCGGGGAAGGCCGGAACCAGGACGACGCCGTCGGTCTTTTCCCCACTGACCGCGGCCACGGTGGCTGCAATGACGTCCGGTTCCAGCGGGAAGTGGCCGCGGAGGGTGGAATCGCTCCGACTGACGAAGCCCAGCCGAAGACTGGAACCGGCGGTCTCCGGCGATCCTGCTGCCGCCAGGGCGTTACGGACCACTTCCTCGTTGCGCGCCGCCGCCTCTGCGGGGTCAAGGCTGCGGGTGTTGGTCAGGACGTAGACAGCCGGCTTGGCTGAGCTCTGCGCGATATGCGCAAAGGCCCAGGTGAAGTCTTCCACTTCCCAGCGGGTGAGCACGGGCAGGTCTGCCACGGACTGCGTGCCGGTGGGGTCATCGTCGAGCACTACCAGGACGCGGGGAACCTCCGCGTTGGAAGCGGCTACCGCGCGGGCAACCAGCCCGGCGGGAATCTCGAGGTCTGCCGGATAGGCGGCCAGAACGTCTGCTTCATGCGTCACAGTGCACTCCGTTGTGTTGCGATCCGGGGTCGCGGATCCTGATGTAAAGGTAACTGTAAGATGTCTGACATCTTGCATTTGAAAATTAGTGTGGCACACGGCATACGGACGCGCAAGTACACTTGTCTGACATATCCGCCGGGCGATCGGCCGGGAGGAGGGATCGGGGGCAACATGGCAAGGAAGTCGCTGGTAGGCGTGGTGGCCGACGAGCCTGCTGGACCGCATCATCGAAGGCGAGTTTCCGCCGGGCTCCACCGTTCCCGGCGAGCACGAACTCAGCGCACGCCACGAGGTCAGCCGAATGACGGTCCGCGAGGCGATGAAGACGCTCCAGGCCCAACGGATCCTCAGCGTTGAGCGCGGCAGGGGAACCTTCGTCAATCCGATGAGCCGCTGGGCCTCCCTGGAGGCCGTGCTCCGCGCGGCGTCCGAGGGCAAGAATGATGCCGACGCCTCCATCCAGCTCATCGAGCCTGCGCAGGATGCTCGAAACGGGAGCCTGCGAGCCTGGCCGCCGGACGGATCGTCGAGGAGGACATCACCTCACTGTTCAACTACATCTCGGCCATGAAGGCCGCCCACAGCATCAATGACGTTGCGGCTTTCGTGGAGGCAGACCTCGCCTTCCATGACGTCATCCTGCGCGCGTCAGGTAATGCCTTCGTGCCGGTCCTGTTTGAACCGCTGCATCGCGTGCTGGAAAAGCGCAGGACCGAGACCTCCGCCGTTCCGGCCATCCAGGAGCACGCAATCGGCCACCACCAGAACATCGCCGAGGCCCTGGAGTCCCGCGACGCCGCCCGGTCACGCCAGGCAATGGATGCGCATATGCAGCAGACCCTCGACGACCTGAAGCAATTGGTGCTGGAAGCAAAGTAGCCTCAGCGCGGCGGTCCTGATCGCCCTGACCCTGTTCAACGCTCCCGCAGTCCTACTAGGCTTCAGGGACGGCCCGCAACCGGGAGCATCGACGATCACGAGGAGCGAAGTTGTCCAACCACACGTACAGCATTTCTGAAATTGTCGGCACCTCCACCCAGGGCGTGGACGACGCCGTCCGCAACGGCATCGCCCAGGCTTCCAAGACCCTGCGGAACCTTGACTGGTTCGAGGTCAAGGAGGTCCGCGGCCACTTGGAGGACGGGAAGATCGCGGACTGGCAGGTCACCATCAAGATCGGATTCCGCCTGGAAGAGCACTAAGCCACGCAACTGGCCGCAGTTATCGCCCCGGAACCGGCGGCGATAACTGCGCGTCTGTTTGCCTCTAAGTGGCGCCTAGTTTGCCGTGCCCGGGCTGCGCCGCCGCCAGACTGTGGGCACGCCGTCGAACACCGGAAAAACATGGCCCTCAAAGAAGGACAGCACGGTGTGCGGGTCCAGCTCCGGACTCCAGAGGCCGGAAGCAGGGCAGTGCGAGCCGGTGGCGGTGGAGGCGGTGCCGGCAGATGCCTGGCGTTCCTTCAGCAGGGCGATGCGTTTCATCGTTGAGACCATCCTGTGTGCTTGGAAATGGGCGTGGGGAAGCAAGTACCCCCAGCCTAGGAAAGGGCCGGCCCCGGACCAATGGGCGGCTGGCCAGTATCAGGCGTCCGGGCTGGACGAATGTACAGTTACCTGGCTCCGGGCGCTGTTGCTAACCCACCTCGCCGCTTTCGGCAGCCGCAGCAGGGTCCCGGTCCAGGTCAGCAGCCGGCGCGCCAAGGCTGCCCAGCAGGGCCAGGGCATCCGACGACGGCGACCCGGGCCGGGCGGAGTACACCCTCAGCGTTTGGTCGGGGTCGTCCGGGAGGACCAGGTTTTCAAAATTCAGTTCCAGGTCCCCCACCGCGGGGTGGTGCAGCCGGACGGTTCCCGCGGAGCGGGTTGCCACCCGGTGCCCGGCCCACCACTGCCGGAAGTACTCACTGTGGACCGCCAGGCTCGCCCACCAGGTGGTTGGCCTGGGGATCGTTGGGATGCCGGCCCACGTCCAGCCGCAGGGATCCGGCTGCTTCAGCCGCCACCGTCTTCCAGTCCCTGAACAACTCCCGGGCGGCCGGGTCCAGGATGGTCCAGCGGGTCAGGTTCCGTTCCGCCGGCGGCAATGCGGGGAAATCGGTGAACAGCAGGAAAGCCATCCTGTTGCCGGAAAGGACGTCATTGCGCCGGCCCAGGACCATGGCCGGCACCTCCCCCACGGCATCGAGGAGTTGGCGCAGCGCCGGCCGGACACCCTGGGCCGCATTGGCTCCGGGCTCGCGGGGAGCGCCTGCGCAGTTCTCCAGGAGGTCCAGCATGTGGGCGTGCTCGCTGCTGTCCAGCCGCAGGGCCCTGGCAACGGCGTCCAGGACCGTGCGCGACGGGTGGATGTTGCGGCCCTGCTCCAGCCTGACGTAGTAGTCGGTACTGACCCCGGCCAGCCGCGCCACTTCCTCCCGCCGCAGGCCCGGAACCCTGCGGGCACCGGTGCTGGGGCCGGTCCCGGCCACCTCCGGGCTCAACCGGGAACGCATGGCTTTGAGGAATTTTCCGAACTCGGCGCTTTGACCCATGCAGACCATTGTGCCTGCGTTCGGCTCCCCGCTCTACAACGAAGGTAGGACTGGCAGTCCTAGGAAAAACAGGAACAGCTTTGCCTGCTGACTTGGTGGCGAAAAGTGCATAGGCTCAGGAGTGAGCCGGTGGAAACCGCTTTCTCACCCCTTGAGCAGCCGGCGCTGTTTTACAGCAACCCCAACCTTCCAGCACCACGTCCACAGAAGGAGCACACCCATGTCAGAGCTGACACTCAACAATGGCGTCACCATCCCCCAGCTTGGCTTCGGCGTTTTCCAGGTCCCGCCGGAAGAAACCCAGCGCACCGTGGAGGATGCCCTGGAAGCGGGCTACCGCCACATTGACACCGCCGCCGCCTACCGGAACGAGGCAGGAGTCGGGGCGGCCCTCGCCGCCACCGGCATCAAGCGCGAGGACATCTTCGTCACCACCAAGCTCCGCAACGGCGAGCAGGGAAGAGCGCAGGAAGCATTCCAGAACAGCCGCAAGGCGCTAGGCCTGGATTTCATCGACCTTTACCTCATCCACTGGCCGGTCCCCTCTCAGGGGCTCTTCGTCCAGGCATGGAAGGAAATGGAGCGGCTGTACGAGAACAAGGAAATCCGCGCCATCGGCGTCTCCAACTTCCTCTCGGACCACCTGGACATCCTGCTTGAGTCGGTCGAAACCGTCCCGGCCGTCAACCAGATTGAACTTCACCCCAGCTACCAGCAGGCAGACCTGGCGGCCAAGTGCCGCGGCCTGGGCATCGCCGTCGAGGCCTACAGCCCGCTGGGCCAGGGCGGGGACCTCAACGGAAACGCCGTCACCGGGATCGCCAACGCCCACGATGCCACCACCGCCCAGGTGGTACTCGCCTGGCACCTTGCCAACGGAAACATCGTCATCCCCAAGTCCGCGAACCCTGGCCGGATCCGGGAAAATTTCGCGGCCTCGTCCCTGAAGCTGTCCGACGACGAACTGGCCGCCATCACTGCGCTGGAAGCCGGCGCCCGCATCGGCTCCGATCCCGCCGTCGCCTCTTTCACCCAGATGTAGGTTCCAGCAGGCCCAACCAGCGGTTCGGCAGGCTTCCCATTGAAAGGATTTTCCATGCAGTACACCCACTTGGGCCGCTCCGGCCTGAAAGTCTCCCGCCTCTGCCTTGGCACCATGAACTTCGGGCCGCAGACGGAGGAGGCGGACGCCCACAGCATCATGGATTCCGCCCATGATGCCGGCATCAACTTCTTTGACACCGCCAACGTGTACGGCGGCGTGGACCACCGCGGCTGGACCGAGGAAATCATCGGGCGCTGGTTCGCAAAGGGCGGCGAGCGCCGCGAGCACACGGTCCTGGCCACCAAGCTCTACGGCACCATGACGGACCGGCCCAACGAGTCCAAGCTTTCAGCCTTGAACATCCGCCGCGCACTCGATGCCAGCCTCAAGCGCCTGCAGACGGACTACATCGATGTGTACCAGTTCCACCACGTCGACCGTGATACGCCGTGGGACGAAATCTGGCAGGCCATCGAGGTGGCCGTCCAGCAGGGGAAGATCCTGTACTCGGGCAGCAGCAACTTTGCCGGCTGGCATATTGCCCAGGCGCAGGAAGCCGCCCGCCGCCGGAACTACACCGGCCTGGTCAGCGAGCAGTCCATCTATAACTTGTTCATGCGCCAGGTGGAGTTGGAAGTCATCCCGGCTGCGCAGCAGTACGGCCTGGGGCTCATCCCTGGTCGCCGCTGCAGGGCGGGCTGCTGGGCGGCGTGCTGAAGAAGGAACGCGAAGGTGTGCGGCGCACCGAGGGGCGGGCTGCTGAAACACTGAAAAAGCACCAGGACCAGATCCGCCAGTATGAGGACTTCGCGGACGAACTGGGCCACGAACCCGGCGACGTCGCCCTGGCCTGGCTCCTGCACCAGCCCGCCGTGACGGCTCCGATCGTTGGCCCGCGTACGCAGGAACAGCTGGATGCCGCCATCCGCGCCCTGGACGTATCCCTCGATGCGGACGCACTCAAGCGGCTGGACGACATCTTCCCGGGGCACCGCACGGCACCGGAAGACTACGCGTGGTAACCCTTCTGGGATCCGGGGATACGGTGGCGCCGAGGAGCATCCTTTTCATCGGCGGTACCGGGGTCATCAGCGCGGCGGCGGCAGAACGCGCCGCCGCGCTGGGCCACCGCCTGACCATCCTGAACCGGGGCCGGTCTGCCAGGCCTATCCCGGAGGGCACGGAAGTGCTGCACGCCGACGTCCGGGATGCAGCGGCGGTCCGGGAGGTTCTGGGCGGCAGGGAGTTCGACGCCGTCGCGGACTTCATCTCCTACACCCCGGACCAGGCGCAGACCAGCATGGAGCTGTTCGGCGGGCGGGCCGGGCAGTACGTCTTCATCAGCTCCGCCTCCGCGTACCAGAAGCCGCCTACGCGGCTGCCCATCCGCGAGTCCACACCGTTGAAGAACCCCTTCTGGCAGTACTCCCGGGACAAGATCGCGTGCGAGGAACTGCTGTTCCGGGCCTATCGGGAGCAGGACTTTCCACTGACCGTGATCCGGCCCTCGCACACCTACGACCGCACCAAGATTGCGATGGTGGGCGGCTGGACGGACATCCACAGGATGCGCAGCGGCCTGCCGGTCATGGTCCACGGGGACGGCACCTCGCTGTGGACGCTGACTCACAGCAAGGACTTTGCCAAGGCATTCGTCGGCCTGCTCGGAAGGCCGCAGGCGGTGGGTGAGAGCTATACCATCACCTCCGACGAATACCTGCCCTGGAACCAGATCTACCAGCTGTTTGCCCGCGCAGCGGGCGTCCGGGAACCGGAACTGGTGCACGTGGCGTCCGAAACCATTGCTGTCCACGACGCCGAACTGGGTTCCAACCTCCTGGGCGACCGGTCCCACTCGGTGGTCTTCGACAACACCAAGATCAAGTCCCTGGTCCCGGAATATACTGCCACCATCCCGTTCGCGGACGGTGCCCGGGAGATTGTCCAGTGGTACGACAGCCACCCGGAACTGCAACAGGTGAACGAGGCCTACATGCAGCTTTCCGACAAGCTGACCGGCTGGTCCCGGCGGGGCGCCTGAGCCCGGCCGGGACCAATATTGGCCCTGGCCACCGGTAAGACTGGCCTGCCGCAGGCGTCGGCAGGCCAGTCCGCGGTTGGCTGCTGTGCTAAATTTCGGCGCATGACCTCGTCACCCCCTTCCAGCCATCCTGCCGACTGGCCTGTTGCGGCAGCCATTGGCCTTCTGGCGAAGCAGGGTTTCGATGCGACGTCCGTTGATGAGCTCGCAGAAGCCTCCGGCATGAGCCGCAGCACGTTCTTCCGCAGGTTCGGGTCCAAGGAGGACGTTGTCTTCGCCGACCACGAACGGATCCTGCACCAAGTCAATGACAGGCTCGCCGAATCGAAGCTTGAGCCGCTGGCAGCGGTGGCGGATGCAGCCCTGCTGGTCTTCGACCACCATTTGCGGAACCCCGGGACCTCCCGCGCCCGGTATGCGCTGTTGCAGGCGGTTCCGGCGCTTCGGGACCGGGAGCTGGTGACGTCGCACCGGTATGAGCGGGCGTTCCTGCTGTACCTGAATGAGAGGCTGCCCGGCGACGGCCGGGGTGAGTACAAGGCCGTTGCCTTCGCCGCGGCCGTGGTGGCAGTCCACAATGCCTTCCTCCGGCAGTGGCTGCGAGCGGCCCCCAAGGAGGAGAACCCTGCGACAGACCGGAAAAGGGCCGTGGACCTGGCTTCCGAACTCCAGGCCCTCACGGAAACTTTTCGGCCTGCACTCCCCGGTGCCGCCGCCGCCCCACCGGGGCCGACCGTCGTCGTGACTATCCTTTCCGGCCCGGTCACCAACAAAGACGCCATTGCCCAGGCGGTCCGGGACGCCCTGCCCTAAGCACAATCCGCGGCACCCCCGCCTTTTGGTACTCAGTTTCTTGACGTGGAACTGCGTTTCATTGCATTCTTAGTTTGTGTGGCGCAAGCCACAACACTCCGGTGGGCCCGCCACCGCTGATTCAAAGGATGCAGATACATGACGACGACGTCGCCCAGCCTCGCGCCCGCCCGCGCCGGAGGCCCCACCGGCTTCCCGGCCGGCACGGTTGAGCCTGGCTACCTTCTCACCGAGGCCCTGGGGTCGGACCCTGCATCCGTCCTCGCCGGCATCAGCGACGAAGACCGGGGGTACTGGGACCGCGCCCGCGTGTTCGTGCAGGAAGAGGTTCTCCCGGTCATTGATGGCTACTGGGAACGCGGCGAGTACCCGCTGCACCTCCTGCGCCGCCTTGGCGAACTGGACCTGCTGCGGGATGGGGTGCCGGTGGAGGGCTTTGCCCCGATGAGCAGCATGGCCGCCGGTTTGGTCAACATGGAAATCAGCCGCGGGGACGGCTCCGTTGCCACAATGATCGCTGTCCAGGGCGGCCTGGCCCTGCGGTCCGTGGCGGAATGCGGCTCCCCGGAGCAGAAGGAGCGCTGGCTCCCGGCGATCGCCAACGGCACGGAATACGCGGCGTTCGCCCTGACAGAGCCCACGCATGGTTCCGATTCGGTGGCCCTGGAGACCACCGCCACCCGCACCGACGGCGGGTTCCTGCTCAATGGCGAAAAGAAGTGGATCGGCAACGGCTCCGTCGGCGGCGTGAGCATCGTGTGGGCCCGTGGCGACGACGGCCGGGTCCACGGCTACCTGGTTCCCCAGGACTCCCCGGCTACACCGCCACCAAAATCGAAGGCAAGCTGGCCCTCCGCGCCATCTGGCAGGCGCACATCCGGTTGGAGGACGTCTTCGTCCCGGAAGGGAATGTCCTGCCCGGCGCACGCAGCTTCAAGGACACCGCCCGGGTCCTGCTGGCGACCCGGCTGGGCGTGGCCTGGTCCGCCGTCGGGCATGCCACCGCCTGCTACGAAACGGCCGTCCAGTATGCCAAGCAGCGCAAGCAGTTCGGCCGGCCCCTGGCCGCTTCCCAGATCGTCCAGGAACGGCTGGCCCGGATGCTCAGCGAGCCTGGCCACCATGCAGCTGATGGTGGTGCAGATGACCCGGCTGGACGAAGCCGGAACGCTCACCCCGGAGCAGGCGTCGCTGGCCAAATACACCTGCACCCGCACCGCCCGCGGTATTGCCTCCAACGCCCGTGACCTGCTGGGCGGCAACGGCATCCTGCTGGAAAACCGCGTTGCCCGGCACCTGGCGGACATCGAAGCCATCCACACCTACGAGGGCACCGAAACCATGCAGGCCCTCATCATCGGCCGCGGCATCACCGGCACCTCCGCCTTCGCCTGAGCCCTATCGTTCGGCTTTCGCCGCCCGTCATCCCGAAAGGACTGTTCTTGAACCAGAACGCCAACATCCCCGTCATCCTGGGCGGCGCCCGCACCCCGTTCGGCCGGTTCCGCGGAGGGCTCACTCCCTTCTCCTCCAGCGAACTGGGCGCCCATGCCATCCGCGCCGCCTTGGAACGCACCGGCGTTGCACCGGAACAGATCGGCGCCGTGATCGTGGGGCAGGTCATCCAGGCCGGCGCCGGCCAGGGCCCCGCGCGGCAGGCCAGCCTGGCCGCGGGAATCGGCTGGGACGTCCCCACCATCACCATCAACAAGCTTTGCCTGTCCGGGCTGACCGCCGTGATCGATGCCGCCCGGATGATCCGCACCGGGGAGGCCGATTTCATTATTGCCGCAGGCCAGGAGTCGATGACCAACGCGCCGCACCTGGTCCCCGGGCTTCGCGCCGGCGTCGTCATCGGTGATGCCCCCATGCTGGACTCCCTGAACCACGACGGGCTCCAGGACCCGGTCAGCGGCAAGCTGATGGGTGAGGCCACCGACTCCGGCAACGCCGAACGCGGCATCTCCCGCGAAGAGCAGGACGCCGTCGCTGCCCGGTCCCACCAGCGCGCCGCCGCAGCCGGCGCCGCAGGCGTGCTGGCTGAGGAAATCGCACCCATCCAGGTCCCGCAGCGCAAGGGACCTGCCGTGACCCTCGAACACGACGAAGGCATCCGCCCGGACACCACGGCCGAATCCCTGGCGCAGGCTCCGGCCGGCGTTCTCCAAGGCGGAGACCGCCACCATCACTGCCGGATCGGCATCTCCCCTCTCCGACGGTGCCGCGGCACTGGTCATTGCCAGCAAGGCAGCGGCGGAAGCGGCAGGGCTGGAGTGGATCGCCGAAATTGGCGCCCATGGCCAGACCGCCGGCCCTGACGGCTCCCTCCACTCCCAGCCCGCCCGGGCCATCGAACGGGCCCTCAAGGACCAGGGACTCACCGTGCAGGAATTGGACCTGGTGGAAATCAACGAGGCTTTCGCCTCCGTCCTCATCCAGTCCGCCAACGATCTTGGCATCGAAACCGAAGCCGTGAACGCCGAAGGCGGCGCCATCGCCCTGGGCCACCCCGTGGGCGCCTCAGGCGCACGCCTGGTACTGCACCAGGCTCTGGCGCTGAAGCGCCGCGGCGGAGGCACCGGCGTCGTTGCCCTCTGCGGTGGCGGCGGCCAGGGCGACGCCCTGATCCTCACAGCATGACCAACCCAACGAAGAAGCAGGCAATGACCAACACCAACTCCGCCGACGGCTTCGCCACCATCTCCGTCGCAGCGATCCTGGCTGAATCAGCCAAAAGGACTCCGGACAGCATCGCCCTCGTCGTCGGTGGGGACCAGGTCAGCTATGGCGACCTGTGGAACCAGACCCGAGCCTACGCCGGCGCACTGCGGGCGCGCGGCATTGGCCCGGGAGACGCCGTCGCCGTCCTGATTCCCAACGTGCCGGACTTCGCGCGGGTGTACTACGCCATCCTGTCGCTGGGCGCCATCGTTGTCCCGGTGCACGCCCTGCTCAAGGCCCGAGAGATCGAATATGTCCTGCAGGACAGCGGGGCCGGGCTGCTGGTCTGTGCTGCCCCGCTTCTCGCGGAGGGTGCCGCAGGTGCCACGGCCAGCGGAGTGGACGTGCTGACAGTCATGGCACCGGACGACGACGGGTTCCCCCGGCTGGAGGCTGAAGCCGCCGCTGCCGAACCCATCCGGACTTATGAACCCTGCCGCCCGTCGGACACGGCCACCATCCTTTACACGTCGGGCACCACAGGCAAACCCAAGGGCGCCCTGGGCACGCACTTCGCCCTGGTGGAGCAGACCAGCGTCCTGCTGACCAGCGTGATGGACTTCCAGCCCGGAGACGTCCTGTTCGGCGGGCTGCCGCTCTTCCACACGTTTGGCCAGACGGTGGTCCTCAACACGGGGCTGCGTGCCGGCGCCACGATCGTCCTGATGCCACGCTTCACCGGCGCGGACGCCCTGAAGCTGCTGGCGAAGCACGACGTGAACATCTTCCTCGGCGTGCCCACCATGTACGTGGCACTGCTGGAAGCCGCCAAGACTATCCCGGACCGGCCCACGGCGTTGCGGTACGGCATCTCCGGCGGCGCATCCCTTCCGCTGGCCGTCATGGACCGGTTCCGCGACGTCTACGGGGTGGAAATCCACGAAGGCTACGGCCTGACCGAGACCTCGCCGGTGGCCGCCTTTAACCACGTCGGCATGCAGCCACGGCCCGGCACCATCGGAATCCCCATCTGGGGCGTCGATATCGAGATCGCCCGGCCCGAGGTGGTGGAGCGGATCGAGCCTGCTGCCCAACGGGGAACTGGGCGAGCTTGTCATTCGCGGCCACCTGCTGATGAAGGGCTACCTGAACCGGCCGGAGGCTACCGCGGAGGCCGTAGTGGACGGCTGGTTCCGCAGCGGGGACCTTGGGACGAAGGACGACGACGGCTACCTCACCATCGTGGACCGCAAGAAGGACATGATCATCCGGAATGGGTACAACGTCTATCCCCGCGAGGTGGAGGAAGTCCTGCTGACCCACCCGGCTGTGGTCAGCGCCGCCGTGTACGGCATCCCGGATGACGTCCACGGGCAGGAAATCGCGGCCGCCATCGTGCTGGATGCCGGCACAAGTGTCAGTGAAGCCGAGTTGATCGACTTCGCCAGCGCCCAACTGGCAGCGTACAAGTACCCGCGGGTGATCCGGATCCTCTCCGAACTTCCCTTGGGTCCCAGCGGGAAGATCCTCAAGCGGAAGCTTGCTGAGGAACCAGCCTGAGGCCGGGGCCTCGACGCCCTGCCGGGCGCCGCCCCTTGATGACCCGTTCCGTCCCCCGAAAGGACCCGGCCTGTGACCGCTCCCGCCCATACCGAGTACACCACCCTTGACGTCCCCGTGCGTGGTGGCACGCTCCGCACCGCGATCTGGGGACCCTCGGATCCAGCGGCGGCCACGGTCCTGGCCGTGCATGGCGTGACGTCGTCGCACATGCAGTGGGCCGTGCTTGCCGGGGCCCTTCCCGGCGTCCGCATCATCGCTCCGGACCTGCGCGGCCGTGGCCGCAGCAGCAGCCTGCCAGGGCCTTACGGAATGGCCGCCCATGCCCAGGATTTGACCGACTTGCTCGACGCCGTGGACGCCGGGCGGGTGGTGGTGCTGGGGCACTCCATGGGCGCTTTCGTGGCAGAGGTCTTCGCCCACCAGTATCCGGACCGGGTCAGCTCACTCATCCTGGTCGACGGCGGCCTGCCGCTCCCCGTACCCCCGGGCGTCACCATTCCCCAGGCCATCCAGGCAATCCTTGGTCCTGCAGCCGCCCGTTTGTCGATGACCTTCCCCGACCACGAAACCTACCTCGATTTCTGGCGGAGCCACCCGGCCTTCACGGACGGCTGGAACGACGCCGTCGAAGCCTATGCGCGTTACGACCTGAGGGGTGAGGCTCCGGGCTCCGCCCCTCCACCGCCGTCGAGGCCATGAGTGAGGACTCGGCGGACCTCCTGGCAGGCGAATCAGTCCGCCGCGCGCTGGAAGACCTTCAGCATCCCGCGCTGCTGTGGGCGCCGCGCGGCCTCCGCGACGAGTCCCCCGGCCTTTATATGCAGGAGAGAGTGGGCACGCACCTGGAGGGCCACGCATCCCTGCGGGCCGAATTGGTTCCTGACGTCAACCACTACACCGTCGTGCTGGGCGGTCCCGGGGCCGCAAGGGTTGCGGCCGCAGTACGCGGGGCGCTGGACCAGGAGAACGCAACATCCCGTTGACGTGGGGTGCTTCCGGAGGTTGTCCAATCGTTTTTGGGACAGGACGGCCGGGAGGGGGCAGACTGATCGCATGACACTTGCACCGCTCATCGAACTCAATGACGGCAACAGGATTCCGCAGCTGGGGCTTGGCACCTGGCCGCTGGACGACGAACAGGTGGCGGCCGCCGTCGTCCAGGCCGTGGAGGCCGGGTACCGGCACATCGACACCGCAGTGAAATACGGCAACGAGCGCGGCGTGGGCAACGGCATCCGGGCCAGCGGCGTGGACCGCGGCGAGCTCTTCATCACCACCAAGCTCGACGGCGAATTCCAAGGCCACGACCGCGCGGTGGCGGGCCTGGAAGGGTCCTTGAAGCGCCTTGGACTGGATTATGTGGACCTGCTGCTGATCCACTGGCCGCTGCCCGGCAGGGACCAGTACGTCTCCACCTGGCAGACGTTTGAACGGCTGCAGGCGGAGGGAAAGGTCCGCTCCATTGGGGTGTCCAACTTCAAGCCCGCGCACCTCGAACGGCTCATGGCGGAGACCAACGTTGTACCGGCGGTCAACCAGATTCAACTCAGCCCGGCCATCACCCGGTCCGCAGAGCGGGAATTCCACACCCGGCATGGCATAGTTACTGAGTCCTACAGTCCGCTGGGCGGCTCGGGAGCAGGTTTGCTGGGCGCACCTGTCCTTTCCCAACTGGCGGAAAAGCACGGAAAAACCCCTGGCCAACTGGTCCTTCGGTGGCATATACAAAACGGATTGGTAACGATTCCCAAGACGGCTTCCCCGGAGCGGATGTCGGAGAACCTGGACGTGTTCGATTTCGCCCTGGACCCGCAGGATCTAGCGGAACTTTCGATCCTCGACGAGGGTCCCGGGGCGGGCAACGACTCGGACAAAACAGGACACTAAAACCGGCCTGAACTGCACTTTTTCCACAAACGGGGTTGGCAAAAAGATAGTAAGCATGATTACTATTGAGCCAGAAGGATGAAGTGCCTCCGGATCTGGAGGCCTCCTTTACTTAGGAAGAGAGCTTCAAATGGGATTTATTGCATTTCTGATTCTCGGACTTATTGCTGGTGCGATCGCTAAGGCGATCCTCCCGGGCAGGCAGGGTGGCGGCTGGGTCATCACCATGATCCTGGGCGTCGTTGGCGCTTTCCTCGGTGGCTGGCTGGGCGGGATGATCTTCGGCACTGGACTGCAGGAGTTCTTCTCGATCCAGACGTGGCTGCTGGCAATCGTCGGCTCGCTGATCGTCCTTGCCATCTACGGCATGGTCACCAAGCGCAGCGCCCGCGGATAACTGTACGGGCAAGCCAGGAAGCCGGCCTGGGGACATCATCCCCAGGCCGGTTTTCATTTTCTCCGGCAACGGGAGCCCGCTACCCCGGCCGGGACTGACAACCTTCTCGCAGGGTAGGAGTTCATCGTGAAAAACAAGCTTCTTTTGGGTGTAGGCGTTGCCGTCGGTTACGTCCTCGGCTCGCGGTCAGGCCGTGCTGCATACGACAAGCTGAAGGCCCGCGCGGCCGGCATCTGGGACAGCAAGCCGGTCCAGGACAAGGTATCCGTGGCTACGGAAACCATCAAGGAAAAGGCTCCTGAGGTGGCGGACCAGCTTGGGGAAGCCGCACGCAGGGCAGGCACTGTGATCGGCTCCGCAATGCACCGTGACGGATCCGGCGGGGGCCAGTCCTCTTCCAGCAGCACCCCTGCAACTGGTGCATTCACTGGCACTTCGACGGGCGGCGACGCCGCCGCCCTGGGCGAGGACCACATCCCCGCGCACAGCACCCACCCGGAGACCACCAACCTTGGCACCTCGGATGGGAACGGCGCAAAGGCCTGATTCTTGTTCCATCTCGTGGCCGTAGCCGCGTGACATGTGAGTGGACCAGCTTTGTGCTACAACTGAATCGCCTTGCCGGCCGTCGCGATCCTTGGGGGACGCGGCGGCCGGCAGTGCTTAAGCCGCTGCCCGAGGTTATCCACATAGCGGTTTTGGGGAGGCCTGATTATCGGTGGCGGCTGGCAGGGTCCGGTCATGGAGGCCATTGGGGAAGATCTTGGGAAGGCGGACGACGCCGGCGGGTGGCTGCCGCGTCCGGCCCACCTTCACGCCGTCCCCGGTGAGCCTTTCCAGCCACGCACAACCGCCCCGGCACAACCGGACGTCATGGCCGAGGTGGCCTGGGCGGAGGGACTGGCCCGCGGCGTGAAGTATCTGCAACTCGTGGGCGCGGAAGCCGTGGACCGGACCCGAACCCAGGCCATCAGCGACGCCGCCGCAATTAAAACCCGTACCAGCCGCTCAACCCTGTCAGCGGGACGCGCCCGGGGCTATACCGCCGGATGGAACGCCACCGGGGCCGAAACCGTGAACACCAGCCCAGAGGCTGTCAGGGAGACCGACGCCATCGACGCCGACGGCACCGAACCAACAGAAGAAACCCTCCGCCACACCCAGGGCGCCTTCATCCGCAAACCCCGCCACGGCCTGCACCACCTCGAAATCTTCGCCACCACCGACCAATACGAACACCTCCTCACCGTCATGCACACCGCCACCAACCCCCGCACCACCACCCCCAACACAAGCCCCGGCACTGGAGACAACCCGCCAGCTAACAACACAACGGAGCACGCCACCACGGAGTACACCGCCCTGCTCGACCTGGACCGGCGCACCCGCGCCCAAAAACAACTCGACGGCCTCATCACCGCCGCCAAAGCCGCCCTCGCCACCAACACCCTGCCCATAACCGGCGGCAACCGGCCCCAAATCATCGCCGCCATCCACTACCAGGACCTCTTCCCCAACCCCACCAACAGAGGCTAACCCCACACCCGAGTGTGTGAACGATGCCCTACACCGCCCGGGGCTCCCTCCTGGATGGACCAGAGCAGCGGGAAGCTAACGCCGCACATTCTCCGCGTCGATGCGTCCAATAACCACAGTTCCATCCAGGCTCCTCCGACCGCGCCGTCCGAACAGCGAAACCGGCTGCAGCCAGGATGGTGGAGGTGCCGGCCGCCTGCTGCCGGCTGGTTTCGATTAGCAGGTGCCCGCCCGGCGTAAGCCACCCGGCGCCTTCTGCAGCTATCCGCCGGTGAAAGTCCAGTCCATCAGGGCCGCCGTCGAGCGACGCAACCGGTTCGTAGAGCCGGGCTTCGGGAGGCATAGTGAGGATGGCTTCGGTGGGCACGTAGGGAGCGTTGACGGTAAGCACCTGAACCTGGCCGCGCAGTGCGGGCGGGAGGGCTTCGAACAAGTCGCCCGCATGAACCTGGCCGCCCAGGTGTTCAATGTTCAGCCGGGCACACCCCACAGCCGCTGGGTCAATGTCTGCGGCATGCAGTTCCACCGCCGGTAGCTGGTGCAGGATGGCCGCACCCACCGCCCCTGATCCGCAGCACAGATCCACCACAACCGGGGGCGTCTTCCCGGCGTCGTCGGCCAGCAGTGCAAGGGCCTGGTTGACCAGCAGCCCGGTCCGGAGCCGCGGCACAAAGACGCCGGCTTCAACCCGAACGCGCCGGCCAGCGAATTCCGCCCAGCCCAGGATGTGCTCCAAGGGGACGCCTTCCATCCGCTGCCGGATACAAAGGGAAAGTTCCGAGGGGCTACAGTCCTCAGCCAGCAGGAGACGGGCCTCATCTTCGGCGAAAACGCATCCGGAAGACCGCAACAGGTCGACGATGCGGTCAAATCCCGGCGGCGTTGACCCGCCACGGACAGCGCGTGGTCCGGACGGTGGCGTGGCAACGCTTTTCGGTGGGACGACTGGCACCTCCACGCCGTTCAGGCCAAGCTCTCCATGCGGCACTGGAAGAAGGCGACCAAAACCGATACAGCGGTCATCGCACCCATCGCCTCCTGCCGTTGCCGGAAAATCCCATGCTAATAGGTGGCAACGCGCACGGGAATGGGGGCCAACTCTTGGCAGGATGGGACCATGACCACACCCGCCGGCACCGGCTCCGCCGGCAACATCCTTTGGATCGGCACCTACACCCCCGACGGCGGCGGCCGCGCCAAGGGCATCGGCGCTGTCCGCGAGCACCGGGACGGAAGCCTCGAATGGCTGGGGACGGCAGTCGAAGCCCAATCGCCGTCGTTCGTTGCTGTCCACACAACGCTGCCGGTGGTGTACGCCGCCGCCGAACAGCGCCGTAAGGTGCAGGCGTACCGCCGGGGTGCCGGCTTCGCCCTGGAACCGTATGGCGAACCGCAGCCAGCCGGTGAAGCCACCTGCCATGTCAATGTGGACCCCCGTGGCCGGTTTGCCACCGCCGCATGCTGGGGTGACGGGCAGGTGCTTCTCTATGAGCTGGATGCTGACGGCAGCATGACCGGGCGCTTCCCCGCCTCAGCGTCGGCTGATCCCCATGCCAGTCTTACCCCGGGGAGCCCCAGGCAAAGCCGTGCCCACGCCAGTCTCATGCTGCGGGACGGACGCATCATGACCTCGGACCTGGGCCACGACACCCTCCGCATTTGGAACTATGAGCCCGGCGCCGGGCTCATCGCCGACCATGAGGTGGTCCTCCCCTATGGCAGCGGCCCCCGGCATCTGGTGGAGCACCCCACGGGCAACGTCTTCATCGTGTCGGAGTACTCGGTGGAGGTCTTCGTGGTCCGGCCCGAGGCGGGCACCTACGAGCTCGTATTCCGTGGACCAGCGACGGCCGGCGGCAGCCAGGACGGCGATTCAGGCGCTGAGATTTGCCTCGGCCCGCAGGGAAACTTCGCCTATGCGGGCGTCCGTGGTTCAAACATCGTCAGCGTCCTGGAGGTTGCGGCGGGTGGCACCGAGCTGATCCATGTCAAGGACTTCGGCAGCGGCGGGGACTGGCCGCGGCACCACCTGGTCCGGGGCAACTGGCTGCACGTGGCCCATGAACGGTCGGACAACATCGCATCGTTTGAGTTGGACCCCGTTACCGGTCTCCCGGGGCCGCCGCTCCACAACCTGAATACCCCGTCACCCACCGCCCTGGTAGCCGCGGGATAGCACGCGGCGGGCCAGTACAGCTACTTCCCGCGCCTCTACAGCAACGTGGCCCCGCCGTTCACAAAAGCGGCGGGGCCACGTTGCTTCGCTAAGGGCTACGGCTTGTGCAGGGCCCCGTCCACCGCGGCGAGCAGTGCGTTGAACCGCCTGTTGCCGGGAAGGTCGTCAAGGTAGACGGGCTTGCCGTCCGGGCCGCCCAACGGGACCTGCCAGTTGGGGTACAGGGCCTCGGTGGTCCCGGGCTGGTTCTGGACCCGCCGCTCCCCCACCGCGTCCACCAAGGCCACGCCGAGCAGGACCGACGGCGCCTGGGCCAGCAGGAGGTGAAGCGCCTCGATGGTGTGTTCCTCCGCGGACTGTCCGGCAGTACCGGCCGCTTCGGAGAGGTAGCCGCGCTCGCGCAGCAGCGCGAACATCTTTTCCAATGACGCGTTGTGTTCGGCCCGTTCTTCCTCCTCTGACCGTTCCAGCAGCCCCAGCCTGCTCCTCAGCGCCACGTGGTCCCCGGCGAGGTAGCCGGCGGTGGGCGGGAGGTCGTGGGTGTTCACGCTGGCGAGCGCCTGCGTGCGGTACTTCTCCGGCGCGAGGGGCGAATCGCCGTCGTACTCAAACCAAAGGATGGACGTGCCCAGGATGCCGCGGGCGGCGAGGTAGTCACGCACCCATGGTTCGAAGGTGCCCAGGTCCTCCCCGATCACCACGGCACCGGCGCGGTGCGCCTCGAGGGCCAGGATGCCGATCAGGGCCTCGTGGTCGTAGCGGACGTAGGCGCCATCCCCCGGCGCATTGCCCGTGGGGATCCACCACAGCCGGAACAGGCCCAGGATGTGGTCGACGCGGATGCCGCCGGCGTGGCGCAGAACGTTGGCCAGCATGTTGCGGAAAGGTTCGTAGCTGGCTTCCGCGAGGCGGGCGGGGTGCCACGGCGGCTGGCCCCAGTCCTGGCCCTGCTGGTTGTACATGTCCGGGGGCGCGCCCACGCTGGTATTCGGGGCCAGCACGCCGCGCAGGGTCCAGGCGTCGGCGCTGTTGTGGTCCACGCCGACTGCGAGGTCGTGCACCACCCCCAGCCGCATGCCGGAGCGGAGTGCGGCCTGCTGGGTACTTTCCAGCTGCTCGTCGCAGATCCACTGGAGCCAGCGGTGGAACCCGATCCGGTCCGCCAGCTTCTCCCGCAGCGCTTCCGCCTCCGGTGTACCAATGGCGCACTCCGGATCCGCCCACAAAGGATCACCGGGCGCCAGGTCCTCGCGGATGGCGGACCAGAGGGCAAAATCGTCCAGGCCGCTGCCGGAGGTCCGGCAGTACTCCTCGAAGGCGGCCTGCCGGGCCGGCGAACGCCGCGTGTGGTAGAGCATCTCGAGGGCCTGCAGCTTCGCTGAGTAGACGGCGTCCCGGTGCAGGCGCACGCCGTCCTTGTTCAGGCCGGCGACTTCCTCGTGCAGCTTTTCCAGCGCCGCGCGTTTCCGGGTCCGGAGGTACGCCAGGCTCGGGAATGGCCTCGATGCGGATGTACAGCGGGTTGAAGAACCGGCGGGTGGACGGCGAGTAGGGCGAGGGCTGGACGGGCGGTATGGGCTCGGCGGCGTGCAGCGGGTTGACCAGCACGTAGTCGGCGCCTCGCGAGCCGCTGATTGCCGCCAGGTCAGCGAGGTCTGCAAAGTCGCCGATGCCCCAGGAACGCTTTGACCGGACCGAATACAGCTGCGTGGCCAGTCCCCATCCGCGGCGCTCCTCCAGGCGCTTCGCCGTGTCCAGCCGGGCCGGCGTGACAACCAGGGCGGCGGTGGCCGTGGCGCCTTCCGACTCCGCGTGCAGGGTGTGCCAGCCCAGGGGCAGGTCTTCGGGAAGCGAAAACGTGGCACGTCCCGTGGAGACGCCGTCCACCTCCCGGGGCTGGATCCAGACATCCTGCTGGAGCGCCTCGCGGGATCCGGTCCCCCTTCAAGGGTGATCGCCAGGCTCGCCGTGGCACCGTCCCGTACGTGGACCGGGACCTGTGCCGGTTCACCCTGCTTGATGACGACGGCGGGCGGCAGCATCCGCCGCCAGGGCGCCAGTTCCGCCTCGGCCAGGGCAGCCTCGATAAGCCGGTTGGTGTGCGCCTCGACCCCGAGCGCGGCCAGCACCTTAATCAGCGTCACCTGGGCCACGGAATGCGGAAGGCCGTCCCAGCCCTGGAAGGACGTGCCCACGCCATGGGCGTCGGCCAGCTGCTGCAGCAGGTGCGGGTCCACCGGCCCGGGTGCAGGAGGGTCCGCGGGCATGGCTGGCTGTGCTGCGTGCTGCTGGTCTGTTTCCGTCATGGGTGTCCGCCTCGTCTGTGATGGTCCCGGAACTTACAGTGCTGCCTGTCGTGCCGGGCGCTCACACCCCAGTGCACAACCGTTGGTTCAGATTATTGCAGGGCGGCGCGGAGGCGAAACCCACGCGGCATGCACGCGGGTCGGGGCCGGTTGGGCGGGTTGAAGCGTGCGGCCTATGGATCGAAGTGCGTGGTCACCGCCCCGTCACTCACCCGGCCAATGATTTCACCGGCCAGGTCCCGCAGCTTCTGGTTCCGGTGGCTGGATGCCTTGGTGAGCAGGGCCATGGCCTCATCCTGGGTGCACCGGTTCTGCGCCATGATGACCCCGCACGCAAGGTCGATGGTGGTGCGGTTGGACATGGCCGCCTTCAAATCGTCCGCCAGGTTCTGGGCGTCGGCGATCCGCAGTGCCAGCCGCAGCGCCCGGCCGGCAAGGTCCGCGAACCCCTCCGCCGTGCGGGTGACGTTGTGCGCAAAGACGTCAGGCTCCGCGGCAAAGAAGTTCAACGCCGCGGCCTGGTTTTCATCCAGGGCCAGGGGAACGCCCAGCACGCTGCGGCAGCCGTTTTCGGCCAGCACCTTCTGGTATTCGGGCCAGCGGGTGTCAGTCTTTACGTCTGCGAGGATCATGGGCTCCATCGCGTCCAAAGAGGCAATGCAGGGCCCCTCCCCCAGGGCCTGTTCCAGCTTGTCCAGGATGGCGGCCCGTTCGCTGCTGCCGGCAATGGTGGTGCTGCGTTTGCGGCGGCGGAGCGTAACCCCGCATTCGATGAAAACGTCTGCCGCATCGCTGAGCGTGGCTGCAGCGACGCCGGATAACTCGGACAGGAAGTCAGCCACGTTGCTGCTGCCGATGATGAGGTCGTGTAACTGGACGAACGGTTCATCGTTATTGAGGGTGCCCATGCCCCAATATAAACGCTGTTTCCCGCTGTGCGGGCGCCACAAAACGTCATGGCCGCGGCTCCGGTTACTCCATGCGACGAAAAGAGAAGGACTAAAACGGAAATCTGCGCCGGCCTGCTGGATCTGTGTAGCGTCGTGACGACCCAGGGCACGGCAACCGAATGGAGGAGACCGGAGATGAGCCTAAGCGAGCCTGCGGGTGTTCGGACGGTCGGGAACCCCCATCAGTCCGCTCACCCTCGGGACAATGAATTTCGGCGAGGGGACCGGCAACGGCCAGGGCGCTCCCACCGGGGCGGACGAGGGCGTCCGCATCATCCAGTCTGCGCTGGACGCCGGCATTACCGCCGTTGACACCGCAGACGTCTATTCGCAGGGCGAGTCGGAGCAGGTGGTGGGCCGGGCGCTACGCGGCCGCCGGGATGACGTCTTCCTGGCCACCAAGTTCCACGGCCAGATGAGCCCCAACCCGGCGCACTCCGGCAACTCGCGGCGCTGGATCACCCAGGCGGTGGAGGGCAGCCTCCGCCGGCTGCAGACAGACCGCATCGACCTGTACCAGGCGCACCGGCCGGACTACAACACCGACGTCCTGGAAACCATCACCACCCTCAATGACCTGATCCGCCAGGGCAAGATCCTGTATTACGGCACCTCGGTGTTCACGCCGGCACAGCTTGTGGAGGCACAGTGGCTGGCCACCACCAACCACCTGATCCCGCCGCTGGGCAACCAGGTTCCCTATTCCATGCTGGTCCGCGGCAATGAGCGCGACGTGCTGCCCATCGCCCAGCAGTACGGCCTGGGTGTCCTTGCCTACGGCCCCTTGGCGGGCGGCTGGCTTTCCGGCAGCTTCGCCCTGGAATCAGGCAAGCCGCCCACCCGGGTCCACACTCTTCCGGGCCGGTACGACATTTCCGGACCTTCCAGCGAGCGGAAGCTGCTTGCCGCGGACTCATTGGCCCGCCTGGCGGACAAGCTGGAGCTGTCCCTGGTGGACTTGGCCGTGGGGTTCGCCCTGGCGCACCCCGCCATCAGCAGCGTGATCATCGGACCGCGCAGCGAAGAACACCTCCAGGCCTACCTCCGCGCGGCCGACGTCCAGCCTGGGCGAGACCGTGCTGGATGCCATCGATGACCTGGTGCCCCCGGGGACCAACTTCGTGGAGCGGGACGCGGGCGCCATTGTCCCGTCCATCGAGTTCGCGGAATTACGACGGCGTTAAGCGGCTTCGGCAGGACTCCGCCGCAGGCGCCCCGCGCCCGGGTCCCCAGCCCGCAGGCTTCCCCGCCCGGGTGCCGCACGCTCCCAAAGCCTGTGCGCCGTTGTGAGCTGCCGTGGTGGCAGGCCGGGCCGTGCTGCGGGGGTGCATGCCTATCATGGCTTGGATGAAGGCCCTGTTTACCGTAGGTCACGGCACCGCTTCCCAGGAGGATTTCACCAGGCTGCTCAGCGGCGCCGGGGTGACGTCCCTGGTGGACGTCCGGATCGGGCCGGGCAGCCGAAAGCATCCGCATTTCGGCAAGGACCGGCTGGCGGTGTGGCTGCCGGAGGCGGGAATCGACTACCGCTGGGAGAAACGGCTGGGCGGCTTCCGGAAGCTGCTCCCCGGCTCTCCGGATACGGCCCTCCGCAATGAGTCGTTCCGCGCGTACGCGGGCTACATGCGAACCGAGGACTTTGCGGCCGCTGCCGCGGAGCCTGGTTGCCGGCTCCCAGGCGGCGCGGACCGCGATCATGTGCAGTGAAACGCTCTGGTGGCGCTGCCACCGCAGGCTCATTTCAGACCACTGCCTCCTGCTGGCCGGCCTGCCCGTTGAACATCTGATGCCGCCCGCCAAGACGGATCCGCACGTCCCCACCAAAGGCGTGCGGGTGCTGGGAAACGGGCTGCGCTACGACGTCTCCGGTGACGCTGCTGCTATTGACTAACCGGTAGAAGGCTCCTACGGTCGATACCGTTACCGCCTCCAAGGGAAAACAGGGGCCCGCCATGCCAATGTCCGATGAGGAGCGACGCCTCCTCAAGGAGCCTGGAACTGGGGCTGATCGCGGACGATCCCCATCTGGCCATGGAGCTGTTGTCCGGCTATCCCGCGCGGCGTTTCCCCGCAGGCCTGCTCCCGGGGATGGCTGTTGCGCTGGTGGGTGTTGTCCTCATCGTTGCAGGTGCCGGGATCCCGGCACCTGGCGCGGTGGTCTTAGGGATTTTGCTGCTGGGGCTGGGCGCCTGCCTGTTGCTGGGCACCACCGTGCTGGCCCGCAGCGCAGGGCGGCAGCACACCGGCTGACCGCGTTGGCGCTGCCCGTGGCGTCGGCGCTGGCCGTCCTCTTGCGGGCTGCCGGACCCGTTGAGGCGTCAGGATGGACAGGCCGGCGAGGACGACGACGGCGCCGAGCCAGCCGAGTGCCGGAAGCTTCTCGCCAACCACCAGCACCGCCAGGACAGCAGCGACCACGGTCTCCAGCAGGGAGATGCTGGTGGCCGTGCTCGCCCCCACCCGTGCCAGGCCCCAGCCGAAGAGGAGATACCCGGCAAACATGGGGACTGCTGCCATATAGGCGCCCACGCCGATGCTGCGCCAGGATCCCAGCAGCGGGGCGCCCGTCATCGCGAGGACCGGCATCAGGAGGAGTCCCCCGAGCCCGAAGATGCTCCCCATGGCGGCCCTGGGGGTAATGCCGGGTCCGGTCAGGCGGTGTGCCGCCCAGGAATACAGGGCATAGGCGCTGCCGGCCAGGAGACCAAGGAGGATTCCCGCCGTCGAGGTCCAGGAATCGGCGCCCCGGGACCCTGCAGGCGCATGGCTGGCAAACGACAGGAGGGCGGCTCCGCCGACTCCCAGCAGCGCCCCAAGGATCCATTGCCGGCTCAACGGCTTCCCGTCTGCAAAACGTTCGATGAGGGCTGCCGCCACCGGTGCCGAACCGATGGAGATCACGGTTCCCACGGCCACGCCGGAGAGGTGCATTGAGCTGTAGAAGGCCAGGGGGTAGACGGCCACCGCCGCGGCGCCGAGCGAAACCAGGCGCCACCGTTCGCGCAGGTTGCCTGATTGCAGGGCGATGTGGCGCGCGGCGTAGAGAGCCTGGAGCAGCCCGCCCAGCCCCATGGCCACGGCACCGATGGCCAGCGGGCCCACGGCGGGCGCGAAGGTGGCAGCCGTGCCGGTGGTTCCCCAGAGGATGGACGCTGCCGCTACGGACAGGGCTCCCCACAGGTGCGCCCTCGCATGGGCCTGGCTTCTGCTCACAGGGCGTCCAGCAAGTGTCCGGCGATGACTTTGGCTTCCTGAAGCGGAGCGTCGTTGCCCGCCAGGCCGGCCCTGGCCATGGCGCCCTCAAGCAGGAACGCCAGGTGCGCGGCGGTCCCGGATGCCTGTTCTTCCCGGCCCGGCAGCAGCCATGCCACGTGCCCCGCAAGGAGTTCCTGCACCTCCTCCTTGTGGCGCCGCACACTGTCCCTCCCTGGATTCCCGGCGGGCAGTTCGGCAGCAGCGTTGAGCAGCCCGCAGCCCCTGAATCCGTGCTGGTAGGCGGCGTTGGCGTGGTCCAGGTAAGCGTCGAAGACTGCCAGCACCTGTTCCCGCGGGGTTCCGGCCAGGCTCCAGCCGCCTGCGGTAGAGCCCAAGCCATTCCTCATGCCTGGCCTCCAGGTAGGCAGCCACCAGGTCCGCCTTCGAGCTGAAGTTGTTGTAGAGGCTCTTTTTGGCCACTCCCGCCTCGGTGGTGATCGCGTCGATTCCGGTGGCGGCTACCCCGTTTGCGTAGAAGAGGCGCGCCGCGGCCTCAAGCAGCAGTTCCCGGGCGGGGCGGCGGGCAGCGGCAGGAACGTTTGAAGCTGGCATGTTGGTCTCTCAATCGCTGGTAGGTAGACCAGTCTACCTACCAGCGGGAGGAGTTTGGTGAATCTTGACTTCGACCGCCCTTGCCTCTAAAGTCAGGATACACAATTTTAGATCGAGGCAACGATGCGTTACATTCCTCAGCTCCTCGTGAAGAACTCCACTTCACCGGCCACGCTTCCTTCCCCACCCGCGCCTGCCCCCATTCCCCGGGGTTGGGCGGCGTGAGATGGACTGGCAAGGATGGGGCCTTTTCGGACTCCTGGCCACCGCGGTCCTGACCATCATCATGATCGCCGCGCAGATGGCCGGCCTGACACGGCTGGACCTGCCGCTGGTGCTTGGCACCCTGGTGACGCCCGACCCTGACCGGGCCCGCGTAGCCGGCTTCTTCATCCATCTCGGGGCGGGCCAGCTTTTCGCCCTTGGCTATGCTGCTGCCTTCGCCCTCCTGGGCCGGGTCACCTGGTGGATCGGCGCACTGCTGGGCCTGCTGCACGTTGCCGTGGTGCTGACAGTCGTCCTGCCGCTGCTGCCCGGCGTCCATCCACGGATGGCATCCACGCGGGCCGGGCTGACCAGTACCGCCGTGCTGGAGCCGCCGGGGCTGCTCGGTTTGAATTACGGCATCCAGACCCCGGCGGTGGCCATCGTGGCGCACGTGGCATACGGAGCCGTGCTGGGACTCCTGCTGAGGGCGCTGTGAGCTTGGCACGGCCGCGAGTTGAGGACGCTATGAGCATCTCATCCGAGCGGAGGCACCGCCCTCCCGTGACAGAGCCGGCAGAGCCGAAGCCCGCCGTCAGTCCCTTCCCCAACGAGCCCTGGCAACCCGCTGCGATCGGCGACTACGGCCTGCTCGGGGACACCAGGACGGCCGCCCTGGTCTCCTCCACGGGATCGCTGGACTGGATGTGCGCCCCGGCGTTCGACGGCGAGCCAATCTTCGGCGCCCTGCTGGGAGGAAGGGAAGCGGGCCAGTTCATCGCCGGACCGGCCGGCCCCGCCCGCCTGCTCACGCGCCGCTACCGCGGCCACACGGCAACACTGGAAACAACATGGTCCTCCGGCGCGGGCACGTTGATGTTGACCGAGGGGATGGTGGCGGAAGTATCGGGCGCCCTGTTACCCACTACGCTGCTGGTGCGGCGGCTCTCCGCCCACGGTGCTCCGGTAGCCGCCGTCGTCCGCTTTTCCCCGCGGCTGGGCGAAACCCACCGTGTGCCACGGATCAGCCGGCGGGCGCGGGACCTGGTGTGCGAATGGGGACCGCTGGCCCTGTCCCTGGGCTCCAACCAGGGGTGCCCGCTCCCCGATGGCGAAGAACAGGCCCTCGTGGTGCATCCCGGCCACCCCCTGACCCTGGTGCTGTCCGTGGCCTATGGCGAACCACTGATCCATGTGGACCCGGAGACCGCCTGGCAGCTGGTGCTGGATGACGAGCGACGCTGGGAAACCTGGTCGGAGGAGGTGGACGCCGGCATCCCGTTCCGGGAACAGGTGCTCCGGAGCCTGCTCACGCTGCGGTTGCTGACCTATTCGCCGTCCGGCGCTCCCGTGGCCGCACCCACCACGTCGCTGCCGGAGAACCCGGGCGGGATCCGGAACTGGGACTACCGGTTCGCATGGCCGAGGGATGCCAGCATCGGCGTGGCCGCTTTCCTGCACGCCGGCAAGGCGGATGTGGCCCTGAACTTCTTTGGCTGGCTGCTGCACGCCAGCCGGCTGCAGCGGCCACGGCTTCCGGCGCTGCTCACGCTGTCCGGCCGCGCAGTCCCCCGGGAGCGCGAGCCTGCGCGGTTGGCCGGGCTACTCCGGGAGCCTCCCGGTGCGGACGGGCAACGGCGCCGCGGGGCAGCATCAGCTGGACGGTTACGGCTGGGTGCTGGACGCCGCCTGGGTGCTGGTACAGGGCGGCCACCGGCTGTACTCGGAAACGTGGCGGGCCATGCGCGGCTTCGCCGACATGGTGACCGCGTCCTGGGCGGCCCCGGACGCGGGGATCTGGGAAATCCGCGATGATGCGGCGCACCACGTCCACTCCAAGCTTATGGCCTGGCTCGCGCTGGACAGGGCGCTGCGGATTGGCGCCACCCATCGCCTGGGCGGCAGGCAACGTCGCCGGTGGCAGTCCTCGCTTGACCGGCTGGGGACCGAAATCCGAAGCAAAGGCCTCGACCCGGCGCGGGGCACCTACACACGCACCTACGGGTCGGCGGACCTGGACGCTGCGCTCCTGGTCCTTCCGCTGATCGGGCTGGAAGATCCTGCCGCCACGGTAGTCCGCCGGACTGTTGACGCCATCCGGGCCGAACTGGGCGCCGGCGGCCCCTCCTCTACAGGTACCCGCCCGGCCAGGACGGCCTGGAGGGCGGCGAAGGAGCCTTCCTGCCCTGTTCGTTCTGGCTGGTCCAGGCGCTGGCCCTGACGGGACGGAGGAAAGAGGCGGGGGAAACATTCGGTGCGCTGCTGGACCTTGCTTCCCCGTTAGGACTCTTCAGCGAGGAGCCTGGATCCGGCGTCGGGCGCGTTTCTGGGCAACTATCCCCAGGCCCTCACGCACGCCGCCATGGTCCAGGCCGCGCTGGCCCTGCGGGACAACCGCCGGTGACCGCGCGGGGCCGGGCGGCAGCAACCGCGCAGGCCACGGGAATTTGTTGCCCGCGCCCTGCGTTGTCGATCTGTCCGGAACAATCCGGACATCAGCAGCTGGACAGGAGAACGCACCACATGTCAGTTGACTACGACGCTCCGCGGGTGGCTCCCGAGGAGGAACCGAACGTCGCGCTGGAGGAACTGAAGACGGATAAGTCCGGCCGCCGGGAGGCCTCTCCCGACATGGACGAAACGGACCTCGCGGACAGCTTCGAGCCTGCCCGGGGCGGACCTCTCCAACGAGGAACTCCTCATCCAGGTGGTCCCGGTGCAGGCCGACGAATTCACCTGCATGTCCTGCTTCCTGGTCCACCACCGCAGCCAGTTGGCGCGCGAGAAGGACGGCAGGAAATACTGCAGGGAATGCGAGGGCTAGCAGGGGACGGGGCCCGGGCAGCGCGGCGCGTGGGAGGTCGGCCGGCCCTTTTTCTCAGCTGACAAGGACCTGGGTGGCCGATTCCTTCAGCTTGCCGTTGGCCCACTTCATCTGGCGGATGGTCTGCGGATGGCACTTTTCGGCCAGGGCCAGCAGGTCCTTGTCCTTCATCCCCTGGGCGGCCTGGGCCAGCAGTTCCCAGTCGGCTGACACGCCGCAGGCCTTCAGGTAGAGCTCCCGCAGGTCCCGGAGCAGCAGCATCCCGGTTTCGGGACGCCGGCCCGCCATCTCGCTGCCCTTTTCCCGGAAGGTTTCCATGAGTCCCGTTTCGCCGCGCGGCTCCGGATCCAGGTCCTGGCCGTAATTTTTGGCGATCCCAGCGATGTCCCGCACGTGTTGCTGGGACCACCGGGCAAGGTCCCTGGCCAGGTGGTAGATCTCGTGGTCAACCTTGTGCCGCTCCGAAATGGTCAGCAGGTGGTGTGCCAGGTCGTTTTCGGAGCGGTGCATTTCCTCAAGTACAAGCCCGAATTTCATCGTGCCCCTCCTGCCGTTCCGGTGGCTTCGTCCGCCAGGGCAGAGGCGATTCCCTTGGTCCTGGCCCCGTCCGGGAAGTCGCCGGCGGGAGCGGATGCCGTGGTGGTGGGCGCCGGGGACGGGCCGTCGCCGCCGGAAATGCGGGTGATGCGGGCCGCCGCCGTTTTGAAGATGGGCTGCTTCGAGGCGGCGTCCCAGTCGGTGATGGTCAGTTCGTTCGCAGCGCGGCCCGCACCATCGGGCTGGTGGCCGCCGTCGGTGTCCCAGTAGCCGTAATGGAAGGGCAGGAACAGCACCCCGCTCCTAATGCCGCTGATCCGCACCTTGGCACGGACGGAACCGCGGGGTGTCTCCACCTCCGCAAGGTCGCCCTCGGCAATCCCGTACGCGCCGGCGTCGTCCGCCGACAGCTCGACCCAGACGTCCGGTGCGGCTGCCTGCGGCTCCGGCGCCCGGCCTGTCTTGGTGCGGGTGTGGAACTGGTAGAGCGTGCGGCCCGTGATGAGCTGCAGCGGAAAGTCCCGGCTGGGCGCTCGTGCGGCGGCATGTATTCGGCGGCCTTGATGATCGCCTTGCCCTCCGGGTTGAGCGCCTTGTATTCGGAGGGGTCGACGGGCGCGCCGGTGATGAGGTCGCGGCCGTAGGTCTCGCAGTACTCGGGGTGTGCCCAGAACTTTCCGTCGGTGTAGATGCGCTCCGTGCCGTCCGGGTTCTCGTCGTTGCACGGCCACTGGATGCCGGAGCCGCCGCGAAGTTTGTCGTAGGTGATGCCGGTGTAGTCGCAGGGACGGCCGCGGGTGCACTCCTTCCAGGCCTCGAAGGCGGATTCGGGATCGTGCCATTTGACCAGCGGCTGCCCGTCCTTGTCCTGCAGGCCCATCCGGCGGGCGTAGTCGATGAAGATGTCCAGGTCCGGCCGGGCCTCGCCGGGTGGGTCAACGGCCTTCTCCGACAGGTGGACGGTGCGGTCCACGTTCGTGAAGGTCCCGGTCTTTTCGCCCCATGTGGCGGCGGGGAGGACCACGTCGGCCGCCTGGGCGGTCTCGGACAGGAAGATGTCCTGGACCACCAGGAAGAGCCGCTCCTGCTCCAGGATCCCGCGGATCCGGGCGAGCTCCGGCAGCGAGACGGCCGGGTTGGTGCCACTGACCCACAGCATCCGGATGGAGCCGTCCTCCGCGTACCGCATCATCTGCATGACGTGGGTGGGCGGCGAGTAGTGCGGGATGGACATGGGGTCCACGTTCCATACCCGGGCGAGGTCCTGGATGTGCGCGTCGTTGGACCAGTTCCGGAAGGCGGCGAGGTCGCCGTCGGCCCCGCATTCGCGCGTGTTCTCCGCCGTAGGCTGGCCGTTCATCTGCAGGATGCCGCAGCCGGGCTTGCCCAGCATGCCGCGGATGATGTTCACATTGTTGACCTGGACCGCGGCGGCCGTGGCCTGGTTGGACTGGTAGAAACCCTGCAGCACGGTGGACAGCAGCCGCTCCGCGTGGCCGATGATGCTTGCCGCTTCGGAGATCTGCTCCGCCGGGATACCGCAGATCTCTGCCACCAGGGGCGGCGGGTAGTTTTTGACCTCTTTTTCCAGGTCAGTGAAGCCCACGGTGTGAGCCTCGATGTACCCGTGGTCCACCCAGCCGTTGGCGATGATCTCGTGCAGGATGCCGTTCATCAGGGCCACGTTGGTGCCCGGCCGCGGGGCCAGGTGCAGCGTGGCCGCCTTCGCGACGGGCGTCAGGCGCGGGTCCACGCAGATGATCTTTGGCGGGTTGGGCCCCGCCAGCCGGTCCAGCATCCTGGTCCAGAGGACGGTCTGGGTTTCGGCCACGTTGTGGCCATAGAGGGCGATCACGTCTGCGTGGTCCACGTCCGTGTAGGAGCCGGGCTGGCCGTCGCAGCCGAACGATTCCTTCAGCGCCTCCCCGGCCGTGGCCGTGCAGAGCCGGGTGTTGCCGTCCACATGGTTGGTGCCGATCCCGCCGTGCGCAATGGTTCCCAGGGTGTAGTACTCCTCGGAGAAGAGCTGGCCTGTGGTGTAGAACCCGAGGGCGCTGGGGCCCTGTTCCGCCAGCAGCGCCCTGGACCGGTCCACTACGCGCTGCATGGCGGTGTCCCAGTCTGTTTCGACGAGTTTGCCGCCCTCGCGGATGAGGGGTTTGGTGAGCCGGTCCGGGGAGGCGTTCGCCTGCCAGCCATACAGGTCCTTCGGCCCCAGGCGGCCGTGGTTGACCCGGTCCGAGGCCCGGCCGCGGACTCCGACAATCCGGTTGTCCATGACGGCAATGTCCATGGCGTCGCCGTTTGAGTGGAGGAGCGACGCCGTCTGGACCCACCGGTCAACGTCCTCCGGGGCCACCCCCTCGGCCAGGTGGGTGTCCACCCTTACCGGCCACTCGCCGCCGCTGCCGTACGGCGTCCTTGTCCCCCATGGTTCAGCTATTCGGTCAATCCGAGCCATCTGTCCATCTCCTGTCCGGAACCGGCGGGCAGCGTCGAAACGACGTTGTCCCTACCGGTTCCTGTACCCAGGACGTGCGGCTGGTAACAGGGGTTTTTGTGCCGCCGGGCAGTGGCTGTGCTGGTCAGGCCTGTTTAGCCGGCTCCGGTGCTTTGGCCTGGTTGTCCACCAGCGGGCGCCGGGCCAGCCATGCAGCCACGATGGCACCGGAAACGTTGTGCCACAAGGAGAAGACCGCGGACGGCAGCGCGGCCAGCGGACTGAAGTGTGCGGTGGCAAGCGTCGCGGCCAGGCCCGAGTTCTGCATGCCCACCTCGAAGGCCAGGGCACGGCGGGCCTTGTCATCCAGCCGGCCCAGCTTACCGGCCAGGTAGCCCAGGCCGAGGCCGAAGCCGTTGTGCAGCACCACGGCGAGGAACACGATGGCCCCGGCGCTGATGATCTTGCTGGCGCTGCCTGCCACCACGATGGCAACGATCAGGGAGATCACGACGGCGGATGCCCAGGGCAGTGCCGGGAGCACCTTGGCGACGAGCTTTTTGAGGAAGAGCCGGGCGAGGAGGCCCGCAATCACCGGCAGCAGCACGGTTTTGACGATATCCCCCACCATGCCGGCGGCGTCGATCTGCAGGTATGAACCGGCCAGGAACAGGACCAGCAGCGGGGTGACGATCGGGGCGATCAGGGTGGAAACGGAGGCCACTGCGACTGAGAGGGCAACATCGCCCTTGGCAAGGAAGGCCATCACGTTGGAGGCAGTTCCGGAGGGCGCACAGCCCACCAGGATGACGCCGACGGCCAGTTCGGGCTCGAGGTTGAGGGCCCCCGCGATCAGCCAGCCGGCGCCGGGCATGATGATGTAGTGGGCCACGATTCCCAGGGCCACGGCCCACGGGCGCTTGGCCACGGCAGCGAAGTCCGGCGGGGTCAGGGTCAGGCCCATGCAGAACATGATGATGCCCAGCAGGTACGGCACGCTGGGCGCGATGGGTTTGAAGACTCCGGGGAGCAGGAAGCCGATGACGCCTGCGGCCACCACCAGGATGGGGAACACGGTCACCGCGATGCGGGCGATTTTGCTTTCCGCTTCGAGCGCGGGGTTGACGGGTGTCCCGTCCGAATTCTGGGGTTTAGTTGCCTCAAGCATCCAATCATGGTGGCACCGGCTGGTATGGTTCCGCCAATTGATGACCGTGAACGGTAACAACGGCGGAACCATACCGGTGGCAGTCCCGGACGGGGCTCCGCCTTTAGAGCTGTTTCCGGAGCTCCATTTTCCGGATCTTGCCGCTGGCGGTACGCGGCATGTCCTCCACCACCACCATTGACTTGGGGATCTTGTAGCGGGCAAGCCTGCCGTCGAGGAAGCTGCGCAGCTGCTCCGCGGTCAGCGATTCCCCCTCGCGCAACGTCACGATCGCTTGCGGGACCTCGCCCCATTTGTCATCCGGGACGCCGATGACGGCGACGCTGCCCACGGCGCTGTGCTCGGAGATGACCGCTTCCACCTCCGCCGGGTAGATGTTCTCCCCGCCGGAAATGATCATGTCCTTGAGCCGGTCCGAGACGAACAGGAAGCCTTCCGGGTCCCGGTAGCCCATGTCGCCGGAGCGGAACCAGGCGCCGTCCGCATAGCTGCCGGCGGTGGCGTCCGGCCGGTTCCAGTACTCCTTGATCACGTTGGGGCCGGCGATCTGGATTTCGCCAACTTCTCCCGGGGTTACCGCGCCGCCCATGGGATCGGCGATCCGGACGTCGGTGAAGAAGTGCGGCAGGCCGGCCGAGCCCGCCTTTTCCCGTGACCGGTCCACGGGGAGCATGGTGACGCCGGGGGCTGTTTCGGTCATGCCGTAGCAGCTGGTGAAGCCGATGCCGCGGTCCTCGTACGCGTCCAGGACCCGGCGGGGAATCGCTGAGCCGCCGCAGGTCAGCTTGTCCAGGGAGCTGAGGTCGGCCGCCGCCCAGCCCGGATCCTCGCGCAGCAGCTGGAACGTGGTGGGCACGCCGTTGAGGGTGGTCACCTTGTGTTCCCGGATGAGTTCCAGGACCCGGACGGGATCGAACTTGGCCTCCAAGACCACGGTGGCACCCTTGAGGAGCATCGGCAGCAGCCCCATGTCCAGGGACGCCACGTGGAACAGCGGCGAGATCATCAGCGCCACGTCATTGCGGTTCAGGTCCATGTCCACGATGGTGTTGATGCAGTTCCACGTGATGTTTCCGTGCGTCAGCATGGCGCCCTTGGGCTTGCCCGTGGTCCCGGAGGTGTACAGGATCATGGCGCCGTCGTCATGGCCCACGGGCACGTCGATGGGTTCGGCGGCTGCCGCCTGCAGCGCCTCCCCATACCGTTCCACCGTGACGGAGTGTCCGACGGCGGCCGGTGACGTCACGGCGGAAGGTCCCGTCCCGCCGTCGGCCGCTACGACCAGGCGGGAGGTCACCGCCGTTCCTTCCAGGGCAGCGGAGGCGGTGGCCTCCAGGGCGCCGGCGTTGACCAGGAGCCGGGCTCCGGAATCCTGGAGCCTGGAACTGCGCTCGGGCGGTGCCAGCCGGGTGTTGAGCGGGACGAAGACGGCGCCGAGGAGGCCGCAGGCGAAGAACGTTTCCACGAACGAGGGGTGGTTCTCCCCCAGGTAGGCCACCCGGTCCCCCTTGGCCACTCCCCGGTCGCGGAGCGCGTTGGCCAGGCGGTCGGTCCGTTCGGCGAGCTCTTCGTAGCTCAGGGTGCCCGCTGCTGACAGCAGGGCCGTCTTGGTGCCCGACTTGCGGCGGCGGCGCTGCAGCCAGGAGCCAACTCCGTTGTTGTCCATGGTTCTCCTAACGGACCGTGGTGAGGTCGTTGTTCTTAGATTCCCGCGTCAGGGCGATGAAGACAATCGAGACCAGCGCCATGACGGACAGGAACACCACCACCGGCAGGATGTTCTGGCCGGAGTCCTTGTAGAGGCCTGCGATGATGCCCGGGGTGAAGCCTGCGCCGATGAGGGTGGCCAGCTGGTAGCCCACGGCGGCGCCGGTGTAACGGGAAGTGGTGCCGAACTGTTCGGACACGAACGCTGCCAGCGGCCCGTAGAGGGACGAGTGCAGGATCAGCGCCACGGTGAAGGCCACGAACACCATGGCAACATTGCCCGAGCCGAGCATCCCGAACATCGGGAAGAGGTACGCAATGAACAGTGCCAGGCCGGCGATCATCACCGGACGGCGGCCGAAGCGGTCCGACAGGCGGCCGCCCAGGAGGACGAAGACGATGGAAATGGCCGAGGCTCCGGCGAACGCGTAGAGCACGCCCTGCTGCGGTGCACCCTTGGACACGGCGTAGGTCACCGAGAAGGTGGGCAGCACCACCTGCAGGCCGAACCCGGCAGCCCCGGCGAACATGATCATGATCAGTGCCTTGGGCCGGCGGAGCACGTCCAGCAGCGGGATCTTGCGCTTCGCGCCCTGTGCTTCTTCCTTGGCCACGGCCTCGGCGAAGATGGGGCTTTCAGAAACCCGGAGGCGGACGAACATGCCCACGACCAGGAGTACGAAGGACAGCAGGAACGGCACCCGCCAGCCCCAGGCCAGGAACGCATCCTGCGGCAGTGCCGAGAACGCGCCCATCACCAGGGTGCCCAGGACGGCGCCAGTGGGAGCGCCGGCGTTGACGAACGACGCCGCGAAGCCGCGCCGTTTCGGGTCAGCGTGCTCCAGGGCCATGAGCGCGGCGCCGCCCCATTCACCGCCGACGGCGATGCCCTGGCAGACCCGCAGCAGCACCAGGATGACGGCGCCCCAGGGCCCGATCATGCCGGCGCCGGGGATCAGGCCGATGAGGGTGGAGGCGACGCCCATCATGGCCATGGAGATGATCAGCATGCCCTTCCGGCCCACCTTGTCGCCGAAGTGGCCAAAGATCATGCCGCCCAGCGGCCTGGCCACGTACCCGGCGGCGAAGGTGGCGTAGGCGGCGACGACGCCCACCCATTCGTCCGTGCCGGCGAAGAAAACCTTGGGGAAGGCCACTGCTGCGGCCGTGGCGTAGAGCAGGAAGTCGTAGAACTCGATGGTGCTGCCCAGATAGCTGGACAGGATGACCGTGCGCGCTTCCTTGCGCTTGGCGGCCGTGCCCGCAGGTGCGAGCGTGGTGTGTCCGGACATGGCTGTTCCTAAAGACGGAGGAATTGGGGGTTTTTGGGGTTGCCTGAGGCGGCGGCGCCGGAGGGCGCCGTCTGGGGTTTGGAACTGCTGTTACTGGTGGAAGTGGCTTACTTGTAGAAGCGGGCCAGGAATTCGGCGACGACGGCCGGGCGTTCCTGGCCTTCGATCTCGATGGTGGCGTTGACCTTGATCTGGGCGCCGCCCTTGACCTCGGTGACGTCGGCGATGGTGGCCTGCATGCGGACTTTGGAGCCCACCTTCACCGGGGAGGTGAAGCGGACCTTGTCCAGGCCGTAGTTCACCTTGGTGGTGACGCCTTCGACGTCGAACAGCTCGCCCCAGAACGGGATGATCAGGGACAGCGTGAGGAAGCCGTGGGCGATGGGGGCGCCGAACGGGCCGTCCTTGGCGCGTTCGGGGTCGGTGTGGATCCACTGCTGGTCGTCGGTGGCGTCCGCGAACTGGTTGATCTGGTCCTGGGTGATCTGGCGGTAGTCGGTGGTGCCGAGGTCCTTGCCGGACAGGGTGAGCAGGGTGTCGAAATCGACGACGAGATTGGGCATCGTTGCCTCCTGGCAGTTGTTTGTTGGGTGAGGAAGTAGTGGTTCAGCGGGTGAAGGCGCTTTCGCCCGTGAGGGCGCGGCCGATGATCAGGGCGTTGATCTCGTGGGTGCCCTCGTAGGAGTAGACGGCTTCGGCGTCGGCGTGGAAACGGGCGACGTCGGTGGCCAGGGTGATGCCATTGCCGCCCACCACCTCACGGGCCAGGGCGACGGTATCGCGCATGAACAGGGACGTCTGCATCTTGGCCAGGGCGGAGTCCTGGTCGCGGTAGATGCCTTTGGCCTGCTGTTCGGTGAGCCGGACCACCAGGGACAGGCTCGCGGTGACGTTTCCCAGCATGCGGGCCAGTTTCTCCTGGACCAGCTGGAAGGAACCCAGGGTGCGGCCGAACTGCCGGCGCTCATTGACGTAGGCAAGCGCGGCCTCGAAGGCGCCGGCGGCGATGCCGGTGGCAATCCAGGCCACGTCCGAGCGCATGGCCCGGAGCATTGCCGCCACATCCCGGAAGGAGTTCACGTTGTGCAGGCGCATGGCCTCGGGGACGCGGACACCGGTGAGCGTGATGTGGGCGTTCTGCATCATCCGCAGCGAGGTCTTGCCCTGGATTTTCTCCAGGGTGACGCCGTCGGCGGTGCGGTCCACGAGGAAGGCCTTGACCTGCCCGTCCGCGGTGTCCCGGGCGAATACTGCGAGGACGTCCGCGGTGGCGGCGCCGCCGATCCAGCGCTTGGCACCCTCCAGGATCCAACTGCCGTCGGGCTGCCGCCGGGCGGTCGTGGACAGCCCGCCGGCGATGTCCGATCCCGACTCGGGTTCGGTGAGCGAGAAGACGCCTTTGAGCGAGAAGTCGATGACCCTGGGCATCCACTCCGCCTGCTGCTCAGCTGAGGCACCCACCCGGATGGCGGTGCGGAAAAGGCCGGCCTGGGCGGTGTACCAGGTGGCCAGGGACGCGTCGGTCCGGGCAAGTTCGAAGATCCGGAAGCCCTGGTAGATCCCGCGGGCCGGGCGGTGTCCTGCACCCGGGGCGCCAGTGAGTTCCGCCGGTTCCATGAGGTCAAGGTCGATCAGGGGCCGGGCCAGCTGCTCCGGGAACTCCCCGCGTTCCCAGTAGTCGGCCAGCAGGGGTTTGGCTTCCGAGTCCAGGAAGCTTCGCAGCCGCGCCAGGACCTGGCGCTCGCCGTTGGTGAGCAGGGACTCGGCGTCGTACCAGTCAGCTGCTTCGTAGAGCCGGGCGCCCAGGCCGGCCTCCGCCGTCGTCAGCGTGCCCATCTCAGGCCCCCAGCCCGAGCAGCCGCACCGCGTTGTCCTTGAGGATCTTGGGCCGGACCTCGTCCTTCAGCGGCAGGTCCGCGAAAGCGCCGAGCCATTTCTGTGGGGTGATGAGCGGGAAGTCGGTGCCGAACAGCACCTTGTCCTGCAGGTAGGAGTTGGAGGCCTTCACCAGCGATTCCGGGAAGTACTTGGGCGACCAGCCGGAGAGGTCGATGAACACGTTGGACTTGTGGGTGGCGATGGAGTTGGCTTCGTCCTGCCACGGCACCGAGGGGTGGGCCATGATGATCTGCAGCCCGGGGAAGTCCGCGGCCACGGCGTCCAGCAGGAGCGGGTTGGAGTAGGCGAGCTTGATGCCGTACCCGCCGGGGAGGCCTGCGCCCATGCCGTTTTGGCCGGTGTGGAAAATGGCGGGCAGGCCCAGTTCCTGGAGGGTCTCCCACAGCGGGTAGAAGCGCTCGTTGGAGGGGTCGAAGCCCTGCAGGGACGGGTGGAACTTGAAGCCGCGCGCGCCGAGCCTCGATGGCCTGGTGTTTGGCTCCGGCGATGGCGTCCTCGCCGGTGCGCGGGTCGACGCTGCCGAACGGGATCAGTACGTCGTTGTTCCGGGCGGCGCCGGCGATGAGCTCCGGGATGCTGTTGGGTTCGTGCTTGAGCTGGGTGCGGGCGTCCACGGTGAAGACGACGGCGGCCATATTCAGTTCGCGGTAGATGTCCGCGATCCGGTCCAGGGACGGGGTGCGGTCCTCAGCCTTGAAGTACTTGGCCGAGGCTTCGGTCAGTTCCTCCGGAAGGGAGCCGTGGCCGCAGCTGTCCACCTCGAGGTGGACGTGCATGTCGATGGCATCGAGTGTCGCCGGGTCGATGGCCAGTTCGTAACGGTCCGCCATGGTCAGCGGGCCTCGGCAGGCTGTGCGGGCTTCAGGTCCTCCGGCAGCGGGAGGAATTCCTCGCCGTAGCTTTGGAGGGTTTCCGCGGTGAACAGCTGGCCGGCCTTTTCCTGCAGCGCCTCATAGCTCCAACCGCCCTCGCGGTATTCGGTAGTGGCTGCCTCCGGGTGGGTCCACACCTGCAGACGGTCACCGCCGGCTCCGATAGCCTGGCCGGTGATGTTGGCGGCCTCATCGGAGGCGAGGAAGGCAACCAGTCCGGAGACGTCGTCGGCCGTTCCAAAGCCCAGGTCGTGGCGGAAGAAGGACGGCATCGCCTCGCCGCGCTCGTCTGCCTCCACGGCCTTCTGGAAGTAGGGCACGGTCTTGGTCATGGCGGTGGCGGCGACGGGGATGACGCTGTTGACCGTCACGCCGGCCTTCTTCATTTCCAGCGCCCAGGTGCGGACCATTCCCACGATGCCGGCCTTGGCGGCGGCGTAGTTGGTCTGGCCGAAGTTGCCGCGCTGGCCCGTGGGGGAACCGATGGTGATGATGCGGCCCTGGACGTTGTTTTCCTTGAAGTAGGCGAAGGCCTCCCGCACGCAGGTGAAGGTGCCCTTGAGGTGGACGTTGGTCACCAGGTCGAAGTCCTCGTCCGTCATCTTCAGCAGGGACTTGTCGCGGAGGATGCCGGCGTTGGTGACCAGGATGTCCAGGCGGCCGAAGGTGTCGACGGCGCCGGCCACCAGGGCCTTGGCTGCGTCGGTGGTTCCCACCGGGACCACCACGGCGGTGGCGCGGCCGCCGTCGGCCTCGATCTGCGCGACGGCCTGCGCTGCGGTTTCCGCGTTCACGTCGTTGATGACGACGGCGGCGCCCTGGCGGGCCAGTTCCCTTGCGTAGGCGAGGCCGAGGCCCTGCCCGCTGCCGGTGACGATTGCAACCTTGCCGTTCAAGCTCATGGCCTGCTCCTTCGCATGCGCCGGCCGAAGCCGGTGGGGTGGTCCCACTGCGGTGTGAGATCCTTGTTGAGATCAATGAAAATACGGATCATTGAAAAAGTCAACGATTGTTTTTTGCACCGGAGTTGTGATGGCCACCTTAGGCACAGAAGTTCAGACCCCCGCCTCGCGGCCGCCAGGATCGGCAGCGACGTAGGCCTGCTGCTCGCCAAGCTGCACGCCGCCGGATCGCTGCTGAACAACAAGGCGTTGGCTGACTTCGGGCTGCGGGAGCGGTCCTTCTCCATCCTGACACTGGCGTGCAGCGGGCTTGAGCCCACGCAGCGGGAACTGGCGGACTTCCTCAGCCTGGATCCCAGCCAGGTGGTCACCCTGGTGGACGACCTGGAACGGCGCGGCCTGGTGGAGCGGGCGCAGGGCAAGCAGGACCGGCGCGCCAAGATCATCGTGTCCACCGCGGAGGGGCGGAAGATGCACACCAAGGCACGCGGGGCCATGGACGCGGCCGAACTGGACCAGCTGGCAGTACTGTCCGGGGAGGAGTCGCAGGAGTTGAAGCGGCTGCTCCGCAAAGCACTGTGGGGCGCGGCGGAGTAGGCGCCTCAGCGCCTGGTCCCGTACCTGGCCAGGACCACTCCACCGGGAAACGTCCGGTTCTCCACCAGGTTCAGGTTCACCCAGTTGTCCAGGGCCGTGAAGAACGGCGTGCCGCCGCCCACCAGGACCGGATGGGTGACAATCACGTACTCATCGATCAGCCCTGCCCGCATGGCCGCAGCGGCGAGCGTGGCACCGCCGATGTCCATGGGGCCGCCGTCCCCGGCTTTGATCCGGGTGATCTCGGTGACCGCGTCGCCGGTGAACAGGCGGGTGTTCCAGTCAACCGTGCTGGTAGTCGAGGAGAACAGCACTTTCGGCATGTCCCGCCAGCGGCGGGCGAACTCGATCCGTGCCGGCGTGGCGTCCGGCCGCTGGTCGGCAGTGGGCCAGTGGGAGCTCATCGTCTCCCACAGTTTGCGCCCGTACAGTGCCAGGCCGGTCGCCCCCACCCGGTCGGACCACCATTGGAACAGCTCGTCGCCCGGCATGCCCCAGCCGAGGTCGTCGCCGGGCGCGGCAATATAGCCGTCCAGGCTCACGTTCATGGCGAAGGTCAGGTTCCGCATGGGGCCAGTCTCACGCTGGTCGGCATCCGTTGTACAGACCGGCACGGGGCGGACTCAACGCTGGGTGCTGCCCCGCGCGGCGTCGAGCAGGGAAAGCTCCCCGCGACGGGGCAGCCCCTCCCAGTCGCCGCGCGTGCTGACGGCGAAGGCACCCGCCAGGACGCCGCGGTGCAGGCGGCCGGCAACGTCGTCGCCATCGAGCAGCGCGGAAAGGTAGCCGGCGGTAAACGCGTCCCCCGCCCCCACGGTGTCCACGCAGGTCACGGCGACGGCCGACGCTTCACGCCGGCCTTCCGTCGTGTAGACGGCTGCGCCCGCGGCGCCGCGCTTCACCACCACTTCGCGGACCCCGGCGTCCAGCAGCCGGCTGGCGGCACAGGCCTCAGCATCGGCTTCTTCGCTGCCGGCAGGCCTGCCGGACGAACTGCCCGGCTGCCCGGCCGCTCCGCTCCCAGCCCGGGGTGGGGCAATCAGGTCCAGTTCGTCGTCGGACGCTATGACGATGGTGGCGTGCCGCGCCAGGAGGCCGAGCACGGCCCTCGCCTGGTCCCGGGACCACAGCTTGCTGCGGTAGTTCACGTCGAAGGAAACGACAATGCCTTCGCCGGCAGCCCGCTCGGCGGCATACTCCACCGCGTCACGAGCCTCGGCGCTGAGTGCCGGCGTGATGCCGGTGAGATGCAGAATCCGCGCACCTCCGTCCAGCGCGGCAGCCACATGGTCCCGTGAGATGGTGGCGCCCGCAGAACCTGCGCGGTAGTAGAAGGCCCTGCTGAGGTCGGCGGTGCGCTGTTCCAGGAACATCACGCCCGTGCTGCGGTCCGGATGCACGCTGTGGTGCAGGTGGACGCCCTCGCCCCGCAATTGCTTCAGAATGAACTCGCCATGCGGGTCCGCCCCCACGGCCCCTGCCCAGGCGGACGTGTGACCGAGGCGTGCCACACCGATGGCAACGTTGGATTCGGCCCCGGCCACCTGCATGTTCAGCGTTCCGCCGTTCGCCAGGGGGCCGGTGGACCGGAGCGAAACCATGGACTCGCCGAAAGTCAGCAGGCCCACCGGGTCCAGTGCCGAAGCAGTCATGAAGACGTCCCGGTCCGCGCGACGAACTCGGCGGCGAGGCCCAGGAAGCTGCGGGCGCGGTCCCGCATTTCCGAAAGGTCACCGCCGGATGACGCCTTGCCGAACAAGGGCCCGCCCAGGCCAACCGCGATGGCACCGGCCTCCCAGTAACCGGTGGCTTCGCCGAGCCCCACGCCACCCACGGCGATGAACGGGATGTCCGGGAAGGGATCCCGGACGGCCTTCAGGTAGCCGGGGCCGCCGATCGATGCCGGGAAGAGCTTGATGGCGGTGGCGCCGCGTTCCATTGCCTCGTAGGCCTCGCTGGGTGTCAGCGCGCCGGCCAGGACCGGGATGCCGGCACTGGCTGCCTCGCTGATCGAGGGGGCCAGCGAGGGGGTGACGATGAACTGGCCACCGGCTGCGGTGACGCGTTCGACGTCGGCCTCGCTGAGGACGGTGCCCGCGCCCACCAGGCAGCCGGCGGGGGCAGCCGCGCGGACTTCGCGGATGGCCTCCAGCGCATGGGGCGTGGTGAGTGCGATCTCCACATACTGGAAGCCTTCCGCCATCGCCGCCAGCGCTGCCTTGGCGGCAGCATCGCCGTCGTTCCCGCGGACGATGCCAACAAGCCGCGCCTCCCGGATGCCTGCCAGCAGGCCGGCGGGAGTAACAGCTGGGTTTTGGGTTGTCATAGGGTTCACCATTCTGCGAAGGATCCGTCGGGGTGCCGCCACACCGGGCCGCGCCAGGCGTGGCCGCGCTTGTCCGCTGCCCGGACCACGGCCTCGTCGATGTCGACGCCCAGCCCTGGCCCGGTGAGGCGTTCGATGTGGCCGTTCACGAACTTGAACGGCGTCTTGTCCACCACGTAATCGAGGACTTCGGCGCTCTGGTTGTAGTGGATGCCAATGCTTTGTTCCTGGATGAGGAAGTTGGGCGTGGCAAAGCCGACTTGGAGGCAGGCAGCCAGCGCCAGGGGCCCCAGGGGGCAGTGCGGCGCCAGCCTGGACTTCGTACACCTCGGCCAGCGCGGCGATCTTCCGCACCTCGGTGATGCCGCCTGCGTGCGAGAGGTCGGGCTGCGCCACCGCTATTCCTGCCTGCAGGGCGGGCAGGAACTCCTGCCGGCTGTAGAGCCGCTCCCCCGTGGACACGGGCGTGGTGGTGGAGGAGGTGAACTCCCGGAGCAGGTGGGTGTTTTCCGGGACCACGGGCTCTTCAAGGAAGAAGGGCCGGAACGGTTCCAGCAGGGGTGCCACCCGTTTGGCGTTGGCCAGGCTGAAGCGGCCGTGGAAGTCGACCGCGACATCCCGGTGGTCGCCAAGGACCTGGCGGGCGGCGGCAACCCGGTGGATGACGCCGTCGATCTCCGCGACCGAGGCCACCGGGCTCATCCGTCCGCTGGCGTTCATTTTGACCGCGGTGAGCCCCACCTCCAGCCTGGGCGCTGATCTGGTCGGCCACCTCGTTGGGCTCGTCACCGCCCACCCAGCCGTACATCCGGATTCGGTCGCGCACGTGGCCGCCCAGGAGCTGGTGGACGGGGGTGTTGAAGTGCTTGCCCGCGATGTCCCACAGCGCCTGGTCCAGGCCGGACACGGCGCTGGCCAGGATGGGGCCGCCGCGGTAGAACGAGCCCTTGGTCATGATCTGCCAGTGGTCTTCGATCCGGAGGGGGTCCCTGCCGATGAGCAGTTCAGAGAGCTGGTCGACGGCGGTGCGCACCGTCTCGCTGCGGCCCTCGCAGGTGGCCTCGCCCCACCCTACGATTCCGCTGTCCGTCTCGATCCGGACAAAGAGCCACCGGGGTGCGACGAGGAATGTTTCGATCCGGCTGATGACGGTCACGCGGCGGTTCCTAACCCTTGGTGGCGCCGGCTGTCAGGCCGGAGACGATGTACTTCTGCGTGAAGAGCGCAATGATCATGATGGGGATGGTCACCACTGTTGCCGCTGCCATCAGCCCGCCCCAGTCGATGCTGGCGTAGGAGACGAAGTCGAAGATCGCCACCGGCAGGGTCTTGGTCTTGGCGCCCGAGAGCACCAGGGCGAACATGAAGTTGTTCCACGAAAAGATGAACGACAGAATGCCGGCGGTGGCGATGCCGGACACCGCCAGCGGCAGCGTGATCAGCCGGAACGCGCCGATCGGAGTGAGTCCGTCCACCTCAGCCGATTCCTCCAGCTCCAGGGGCAGCGAGTCGAAGTAGCTCATCATGATGTAGACGATCAGCGGGAGGGCGACGAACATGTGGCTGAGGATCAGCACCTCGAACTTGCCCACCATGCGCAGGTTGGAGAAGACGTAGTACCAGGGCACCAGGAGGGAGACGCCCGGGATGACGCGGGCCATCAGGACCACCAGCGCGGAGCGGTGCATGGTGAAGCGGCTCATGGCGTAGGCGGCGGGGACGCCCAGGACGATCGAAAGCGCCGTGGAGACGAAGGCAACCCAGAAGCTGTTGACGATGAACACGAAGTAGTTGTTGCGCTGGAGCACGTTGGCGTAGTTCTCGAAGGTGGGCGAAAACAGGAAGGCCTTGCCGGTGTCATAGATGTCAACGTTGGTCTTCAGCGATGCCAGGAGCATCCAGAAGAGCGGTGCCAGCAGGAAGAGCACCACGACGATCAGTGCCACCACGCGGAAGACCTTGTAGGCCCGGGTGGCAAGCGGTTTGCGGCGGCGCGGGGCGTGCTTGTCCGTGGCGGTAGCGGCCGAATCAGTTATGACGGTCATTTGCTTACCGCTTTCTTGCGCATGGTGAGCAGCCACATGGAGCCGATGATGATCATGAAGAAAAGGATCAGCACCGCCGAGGAGAGCCCGTACTGGTTGTAGTCGAAGCTGAGCCCGTAGGCGTAGACGTTCAGCGTCTCCACTTCGTGGAACGAGCCGCCGCCTTTGCCTTTGGTGGCGTACAGGATGTCGAAGGTCTTCAGGGCATCGATGCCGCGCAGCAGGATGGCCACAATCACGGTGGGCATCATCAGGGGCAGGGTGATGTAGAAGAAGCGCTGGAAGGCGTTGGCGCCGTCCACGCGCGCGGCCTCGTCCGGTTCATCGGACAGCGAGGTCAGTCCTGCCAGCAGGATCAGGACCACCATGGGGGTCCACTGCCACACGTCCATGAAGATGGTGGTTCCCAGCGCGGTGTCCTGTCCGGAGAGCCACGGCTGCGGCGGGATGCCCACCGCGCCCAGGAGTTGGTTGGCGAAGCCGATGTTGGGATCGAAGATCAGCCGCCACATCATACCGACGGCCACGGGGGTGGCCACCAGTGGCAGCAGGATGGCCACGCGGACCCACTTTTCCCCGCGGAAGGGACGCCACAGAAGCAGCGCCACACCCATGCCGAGCACCACTTCGAAGGCCAGCGCGGCGCCGGTGAAGGCAAGGGTTCGGCCCACTGCCGGCCAGAAGCGCTCTGTGTCACTGAGGACCGTGAGGTAGTTCTGCAGGCCGATGAACTCGGTGGCGGCCCGGACGGAGCCTTGGGAGTCGGTGAGGCTGAGGTACAGGGTCCAGGCCAGCGGGAAGATGATCAGGACGCCGACGAAGATCATCGCCGGGGCGGCGAAAAGCCACTTGCGGTGCCGGTTCGCCCAGGCGGAAAAGTTCCCCCGGCACCGGCACGGCCGCCCGGCCGGCGGGTGCGGGCGCTGCGGGGAGGGTTCAATACAGACATGGTTCACCTAAGGAGTTTGCGGATGAAGTGGGCCGCGCCGGGACGGTTTGGGGAGCCGTCCCGGCGGGTTGGGGTGGCGACTTTGGGCGCCAGGCGTCCTACTTCTTTTCGCTGTCCAGGAAGGTCTGGAAAGCAGTCTGGGCGTCGTTGGCCGCGGCGGCGGGGTCAGCGCCGGTGATGCTCGCAACAATAGGCGCGCCGACGATTTCGCGGGCTTTGCCGACCGTGACCACCTCGGGGCGGTCGTGGCCCACACCGTTCTTGGCACTGGTGGCAATCGCGTCGGCGAGGTCCTTCGGGTAGGTGGAGGTTCCGTCAGGGTTGGACCAGACGGAAGTACGCGGGCCCGGGACGCCGGCCTTCTGGGCTTCGAGCGTGCGCTCCTTGCTGGTTGCCCACTGGATGAACTTCCACGCGTTTTCCTGGTTGCTGGAGTTCTGGTTCACGCCCAGGGCCCAGGAGGGGATGTTGTACGGCTTGGAACCGGCCGGCCCGGCGGGCAGCGCGGCGAAGCCCACCTTGTCCGCCACCTTGGATTTGGCGGGATCCGTGGCGTTCTTGTAGAGCGAGTCAGCCTCGGTGTAGAAGGCGGCGCCGCCCTGGGTGAAGATGGCCATTGCCTCCGGCCAGCTCATGTCAGTGCTGACGTTGGCCGGTCCGTAGTTGCGGATCAGGCCGCCGTAGTAGGCGTAGGCCTTCTTGGCCGCGTCGGTGTTGACCGAGGCTTTGCCGCTGGAGTCCATGAAGTCGCCGCCGAAGCTGTACAGGAAGCTGGAGAACTGGGTGACAGCCGTGGACTTGCCGGTGCGGGCAACGAATCCGGCGGTACCCGGGGAGGACGCTTTGATGGCCTTGGCTGCCGCTTCCAGCTCGTCCATGGTCTTGGGGACCTGGAGCCCTGCTGCCTGCAGCAGGTCCTTGCGGTAGTACAGGACCTCGCGCTCGGTGATGATCGGAACACCAACCACCTTGCCGTCAACCGTGGTGGCCTTGACCGGGCCCTCCTGGTAGTCCTTCCAGTCCCAGCCCGAGTCCGACGATACGTTCTTGGTCAGGTCCGCCAGGTAGCCGTTCTTGGCGAACGCCTTGCCTTCCTGCAACGGGCGGTACATCATCACGTCGATTTCATCGCTGCCTGCGTTGAGCTTGACGTTGTACTGGTCTGATAGCTGGTCCTCGCCGAGCCTGGGTCAGTTCCACCTTGAGCCCGCTGGACTTCTCGAACTCGGGAATGGCCGCCTTGATGCCCTCGGTCCAAACGTGGTTGGCGAGGGTGACGCGGACCGTCCCGGACTGCTTCGCCTGGTCGCTGCCGCCTCCTCCGCCGCCGCAGGCTGTCAGCCCCAGCGACATCGCCGCAGCTACTGCCGCGTACTTCACAATTGAACGCCGCTTCATTACGCCTCCCTTTGCCTATAGGGCCCGCAACTCCGCGGGCCGGTTACAGACGCCTCTTTACGTCTGCTCTGTTCAGCGAGCATAAACAAATAAGGCAGACATATACAAGGCCTTGCCTCGCCGCCATATGATTTATTCATGACCATCCCAAAGGCGGCGTTGTCCCCTGACCTGCACTCATCGCTGGTCGAGAACCTGGGGCTAGCCATTGCCGAGGGAACGCTGGCACCGAACTCGATCCTGCGGCTGGACGAGCCTGGAGGCACAGCACAAGGTGTCCCGCTCCGTAATCCGGGAGGCCACGCGTGTCCTGTCCTCCATGGGGATGCTCGAATCCCGCCGGCGCCTCGGCACGGTGGTGCAGCCGGAGGCAAGCTGGAACCTCTACGACCCCCAGGTGATCAGGTGGCGGCTGGCATCTGCCAAACGACTGGAGCAGGCTCCGGTCGCTGAACGAACTGCGCGGCGCCATCGAGCCGCAGGCCGCCCGTCTGGCCGCCGAACGCGCGACACTGGATGAGGCCAGCGACCTTGTCTCCATGGCGGCGCGGCTGTGGGCGGTGGGGCAGCGGGGCGACCAGGGGGAATTCCTTCGCCTGGACATCGAGTTCCACGCCGCAGTCCTCAATGCCTCCGGCAACCTGATGTTTTCGCAGCTGCACAATTTGGTGGCAGAGGTGCTGGCGGGGCGGACCCAGCACGGGCTGATGCCGCACCTTCCGGACCACGAAGCGCTGCAGTTGCATGTGGACGTGGCCAGCGCCATCCAGCGCCGCGAGGCAGGCGCCGCGCACGCCGCGATGAGCAGGATCGTGGAACAATCCACCGAGGAGATGGGCGATATCTGGTCCAGCAGCCATGCGGCCGGGGAGGAGCCGGGGATGCCCTGACTTCCCGGTCTATCCCGCCGGCGCCGGGGTGTTCGGGGCAAAGCTGCGGGCGGCCCGTGAACCTGCCGCGGCGCTTGCCCCGATGGTGATGAGGGCGCCCAGGATCAAGGCGGATGCTTCTCCCGGCTGCAGCAGGTCCAGTTGGGAGCCGATGGTGGCGGCCGCAACCGGCACGCCCAGCCTGGGATGCCGACAGCACCGCGAGCGGCAGCGGCTGGCCGAGCAGGCGCAGGCTTCCGTGGACCAGAAGGGTCCCCACCCCAAGGCAGATTCCCAGGAGCACCATGCCTGGAGTGCCGGCGAGCGCCCGCAGGTCCAGTGATGAGCCAAGCCACACGAAGAACACCGGCCCCAGGAAGCCGTCGCTGACGGCGAAGAGTTGGTGCGCGAGCCGGCGGGGTTCGCCCACGGCCGCCACCACCAGCCCGAAGGAGAATCCGGCCAGCATGACAGACACGTGGCCTGCCACGGCAAGCCCGGAGAGCGCGAAAAGCAAGGCGAGCCTGGATCCGCAGTTCCAGGGCGAACTTCCGCTCCTCGGACACATCATGCACCCGCCCCGGGTGCCGCTGACCTCCAGCCAGCGAAGCACGAAGAACAACCCCACTGAACACGCAGCGACGGCGGCTGCCCCGAGTGCCGCCCTCGGCGCGTTGGGCGGGTCGACGGCGAGCGGAAGCGCCACAATACAGGCGATATCGGCCACCGCCACCTGCGCCGTCGTGGTGAGGACCTTTGGGCCCGTCAATCGCAGGGAATCGACAATGGGCAGGACCAGGGCCGCCGAGGACGACGCGAGCAGGACGATGTAGAGCGGGGCATGTCCGGTGCCGAAGGCGAATGCAATGGCGGCTCCGACGCCGGCCGCGAGCGCTGCGGCGGTGGCGGCACGCAGGGCGCCGCCGCCAAGGGCGGGACGGATGGCCCGGTCCCGCACCGGCACATGCGTTCCGGCGACAAACATAATGAGGGCGAACCCGACGTCCGCAACGAACGTGAAGGTGGGATCGGCGGACTCCACCAGGCCCAGGCCAGTGCGCCCGATGGCGATTCCGGCGAGCAGTTGCCCCAGCACCATGGGAAGGTGCCATTGCCGGGGGAACGCCAGCACGGGTCCGAGGAGCGCGACGGCGGCGATCAGCGAAAGCTGGAAGAACGACACCTAACTCCTTTTGCCGGGGGGTCGAGGTTGCGGTGGCTACCGGGGTGCGTCGGCCAGTTTGAGCGGGATGTCGGTATTTTCGTCCGTTAAGTAGCTCGCGCACACCCGGTGGTATCCGTCGGCAATCTGGGCCGGGATGCCTTTGGCGAGGTCGCCGCGAACCATCAGGATGGGCGAAAGCTTCCTGCCGTCCCTGATTTTCTTCAGGTCCGATGCCACATGGGCATTGTCCGGAGGCAGCAGGACCAGCCTCGCGGCGCGGAGAATGTCCTTGGCCTTGCGGTGCTGGATCGGGGCACCCTGGAGCGAGGCGGCGATGGCGGCAGCGACGTCGTCGGGCGCCAGCAGGGAAAGGTAGTCCGCCGCCGCGGGATAGTCCTTCGCTTCAGGTTCGGGCAGCCACATGACGCCGCCCTTGCCGCTGTCGCTCATATGCGGCTCCTTTCCTGCCGGTGTGCCGGCTCGCAGCGTCCGTTGCCCGTGGGATTCGCCAGCGGCGCGGGTGGTGCGCTCACAGTACCCACGCCGCTGCAGGCGGTCAACGGCGCCGGCAGCGACGAGGGCAAGCGCCGTCAGGGTCTCCTGGTACTGATGCACCGTCTCTGTGGTGGCGCCGGTCGAATGGCGCAGCGGCCTTCGGCGCTCCGGCCTTAGTACTGTCCCTTGATCACAAAGTAGGAGCCGCGGATGGTGCCCGCGAGCTTGGACTTCTGCCGTGCGAACTTGAAGCTGGAGGCCAGTTCCTCGGGCACCTCCATGCCGTCGGACAGCTTGAAACCCACGGCACGCTTGGCTCCCTCGTCGATGCCGTACATGACGTTGATGGACAGGCCGGACTCGTAGAACACGTACGCCATCCGCAGCCCGTCCACCTCGAAGGAGGACACCTCAAGTGGCTTGGAGGCGATCACCAGGTTCCGCTCCGTGGACAGGATGTTGCTGATGTACGCGAGTGTCTCGGGATCTTCCTCGGCTGCCGTGACGGTGAAGTCGTGGTCGTACTTGTTCTTGTAATAGCGCGCCTCGTTGGCCCGGAGCCCCGCCAGCGCGTCCACTACTGGCGACGATTCCAGGCCTACGGTGGACACGTTCTTGAAATCGACGGTGTACGGCATGGGTCCTCCTGTGTTTGATCCTGTGGCACATCGTTGCAGATCAGAGCCCAGACCGCATCCAGTACCAGGCCCGGGCTCAGCAGGTAGTCTCAGGAACAAGTTTTGCCGCCGGCCCGTTACGGGCCGGCGACTTTCATTCACTGGAACGATTCGGGGGATCCGTGCCGCGCTTGGTCCAAGGAAGCCTGGTCCGGGGTGGTTTGGTCCGGCGGGGCCGGGCGTATTTTGCCCTGCAGGCGGCGGCGGGCTGTCTCTGGTGGGTCGCTGTTTTCGTTTCGCCGGAGGTTCGCCGCGCCACCCTTGGAGGCCTCGACCCCCTCGTCGTCGCCGCCTTCGACATCCCGCTGTTTGTTGTTGCCTCAGCCGCCGCAGCCGCCGGCGCAGGAACCGCCGCCCGGACTGCCGGCGTCGTCAGTGCCGTGTGGACCATCGCCGTCACCGCCGCCTTGGCCGCCTATGCCGCCTCCACCGCCCAGGCAGGCGCGGGTGTCCTGGCCATGGGGGCTGCCACCGCAGGTTCGGCCGCTGCGCTCTGCCTTGTCCTGCTGGGACGCATCCCCACGGAGTGGATTGTCCGCGGCCCCTTCGCTTTCCGGCCGGCCCGCAGCCGCCGAAGTCCAGGACTCCATGTGGCAGGAACGTTTGCGCAGATCATCGTGTTCTGGGGTTTCTTCCTGGGGCTCGTTCCGCCCTGCCTGGCGTTAGTTGAACAGCGATGGGGCTTGGCCGTTCCCTTTCCCCCGCTGGCAGCTCCGGCGGGTATCGCCGTCCTGGTCCTGGCGAGCGCATTGGGGATCTGGTCCGCAGCCGTGATGTCCACCCTGGGGGACGGAACGCCGTTGCCGTCGGTGATGCCCAACCGACTGGTTGTCGCCGGGCCTTACCGCTGGATCCGCAACCCGATGGCGGTCGCAGGCATAGTGCAGGGGGCCGCGGTGGGCTTCATTCTGCAATCGTGGCTGGTGGTGGGCTATGCAGTGCTCGGCTCCCTGGTATGGAACTATGCCGTCCGGCCTTTGGAAGAAGCAGACCTCGCGGAGCGGTTTGGCGACGAATTCCAGCAGTACCGTGCGGCGGTGCGCTGCTGGATCCCCACCACCCGCGGGCCCTACCGGATGCCCTAGTCGGGGCCGGGTTCGCGGATGACCAGCACCGGGCAGTGCGCGTGGTGGATGGTCTGGTGGGATACGGAGCCCAGCAGCATTCCGGTGAAGCCACCGTGGCCACGTGAACCCACCGCTACCAAGTCCGCGTCCCGGGACGCATCGATAAGCGCCGAGGCCGGGTTGCCTTCCACGATGCGCCCCGTAATGGGCACGCCGTGGTCCTTGACACGTTCCAGCTCTGCTTCCAGGATGGCCTGGGCGTCCTTCTGGAAGATGTCATAGTCCCAGGCCGTGCCCAGGGCATCGCTGACGTAAGGGAAACTCCAGGCGGTCAAGGCCTGCACCTCCCCGTTGCGCAGCCTGGACTCCTCAATGGCCCAGTCCATCGCCGCCCTGGACTGGTCCGAACCGTCCACGCCCACCACGATCCTGAAGTTTCCGTTACCGGCCACGGGTCCCCCTTTTCCTCTGGTGATGCTTCCGGCAGGATAGCCCTGGGTCGCTGCGGTTCCCTGTGCCGGCACGGCCACTGTCGAATGCTCCGCTTTGGCGGCCTGGTGCGGGTTGCCCGCTTCCTTTGCGCAATGGAGGCAGCAGTAGATGCCTGCTGCGCTTTCAACGGGGTGGCCCAGGATCCGGCAGCCGCAGTGCTCGCAGGCCGGGGCCATCATATGGATGGCGCATTCGAAGCTGTCGAACGTGCCGGTCTGGTTCCCCATACTGACGGTGAACATGCGGCCCTCGCTGCTGCCGCAGACATCACATGCGCCCATGGTCCTTGCCTCCTGTTGTGCTTGCCTGCTCCAGACACTCAAGTTGACTGCCTGCAGGAGTTCTATGCCTAGGGGCAAAAGTCCCCCGGAAACCGGGTTGGCCCGGGGACAGCTAGACGTGCCTGAGGTAGCGTTCGGGCGAGTCCATGAACCTCCGCCAGTTGGCCACAAGCTCCAGTTCCTCCCAGGGCCGGGACCGCAGTCCCCACGGCCCCACTTCGAGGATGACGGCGCCGGGAAGGGCCGCCAGCAGCGGGGAATGGGTAGACATCACCACTTGGGATTTGCCGTCGGCCAGCAGTTCCTTCAGGACGGACAGCAGGCTCAGGCACCCCAAGAAGGACAACGCGGATTCGGGTTCGTCCAGGACCCACAGGCCCGGCCCCTTGAACCGGTCGGCTGCCAGCTGCAGGAAGGACTCGCCGTGGGACATGTCATGGAACGGGATGTCCGGGACGGCGGTGTTGGGGTTCTGCTCCAGGTATGTGTAGAAGCCATGCATGGTCTCCGCCCGGAGGAAGTAGCCGCGGCGGGTGGTGCCGGCGTTCCTGACAAGCTGGAGATGGTCGGCGAGGATGGATTCGCTGCGCCGGGTGGCATGCCGGGCGCCGGTGGAGCCGCCTTCGGCAGACAGCCCGTAGGCGAGGGCAAGGGCCTCCACCAGCGTTGATTTTCCCGAGCCATTCTCGCCCACCAGGATGGTGGCAGGGCCGAGGTCGAGCCCCTGGTCAAGGACCTGGGAAACCGGTGGCAGCACAGCCGGCCAGAGTGCCCGGTCAAGGACATTCGCAGGATCCTCTGCCAGGCGCCGGACGGGGTAGGTGCGCAGGGGCATGGCCCCATTCTCGCAGCAAAAGTTTTTCCACAACTTTCCCATCCACCGTGCGTCCCGTTCCGAAGACAAAGTGTGGGAGTGCAACCAAAGCTAGGACGGGACGATGGATGCCGTTGACCAACAGGCCCTGACAGGGGCTGTCATCAAGGAGCACCGGCTGGACCTGGCACAGTTGTGGCTGGAGTTCGTTGGGCTGGGCGGGGACGCCTCGGAGCAGCTCATCCGGGACTACTGCGAAGGCGAGGCCACTCTTTCACCGAAGGAGCGGGATGCCCTGGCGCAGGCAGTCAATGAACACTGCGCCGCCGAGGGCCTGCTGCTCCGCGCTCCCCTCAGCAGCTGTGCCCTGTTCCTCCTCCAGCGGGAGCGGCATGACCCGGAGCGGAAAGGCCCCTACTCGTCGAAGTAGGTAAAGGTCTCACCGGAACCGGCAACCGACGCAACCACGGCGGCGGCAACATCACGGATTTTCATGTTCCGGGTATTGGATGCGTTCCGCAGCAGCTTGAAGGCGTCAGCCTGGGTGCAGCGGTTTTGCGCCATGATGGCGCCGGTGGCCAGGTCAATCACGGTGCGGGTCTGCATCGCCGCGCTCATGCCGTCCTTCGTCTCTTCCAGCTTTAGCATCCGCAGGGCCAGTGACAAGCCTTTCGAAGCGCGCCGGACGAACGCCTCCGCGGCGATAATCCCCAGACTGCCGGGGGCAATAGGCTCCGGGCAGTAGAACGTCAGCACGCCCTGCGCATCCCCGTCCAGTGCTGCGGGGATGCTGAGGACGGAGAGGACTCCCTGCTCGCGGGCGGCGGGGACGTACACCGGCCAGCGCCCTTCCTGCCGGAGGTCTGCCGCCAGCACGGTAGCTGCCGTGCGGATGGCGGTGGTTCCGGGACCCTCACCATGTTTGGATTCCCACTGGTTCACCATTGCCGCCCGCGGATTGCTGCCGGCCGTTGCCGCAGGCTTTTTGGGCCGGAGTACGGTGATCCCGCAGGAAGCCTCCGGGCACTGGCTCCCCAGCCGGGACGCGGCGTAGGCTGCCAAATCCTGGAGAAGCGCTTCTACCTCGGGGTTCTGCAGGAACGACTCCTGAAGGTGCAGGGCAACGTCTACGAAGTCCTCGTCGTAAGGGACGCCGGCGTCGAGCACGCGTCTTACCTCCTGGACGCTAGTGAAAAGCCACGGAACTGTGGCCGCTCACTGCCAAACGGTGATGCCAGCCTACCTGCGCCAGCGCCGTAACCTGTGATCATGACGCGCCTCACCACCTCTGTCGGGTCCGTCCGCGGCAGCTCCGTGGAGACTGACGGGACCACCATCCAGCGGTTTCTTGGCATCCCGTACGCCGGGCCGCCGTCGGGAGCCAGCCGGTTCCGGCCCCCGGTTCCGGTGTTGCCCTGGACGGGCGTCCTTGACTGCACCTCCCCGGCCCCGCAGCTCCCCAGAATCCGGAAGACCCGGCGCCCCCGGACGCCAAACCGCGGGTTTGGAGCGAGGACGCCTGCCTCAACCTGAACATCTGGACCCCCGCTCCGGATGGTCCTGCCAGGCCGGTGATGGTGTGGATCCATGGCGGCGCGTACCTTTTGGGCGCCAACAGTGACGGCATGTACGACGGCGCCAGGCTCGCCGCTGCGGCAGGCGTGGTGCTGGTGTCCATCAACTACCGCCTGGGCGCCCTTGGCTTCCTGCACCTGGCGGACCTGCTGGGCCCCGGGTACGAGGACTCGTCCAACCTTGCCCTGCTGGACCAGCTGGAGGCCCTGCGCTGGATCCGTCGCAACATCGGCGCGTTCGGTGGGGACCCGCACAACGTGACTGTTTTCGGCGAGTCCGCAGGTGCGGCGGCAATCGGCACCCTGCTGGGCATGCCGGCGTCGGAAGGGCTCTTCCACCGGACCATCATGCAAAGCGGCACGGCCGAACGGTACCGCCGGCCGGAGGACTCAGCGCGCATGACCGCGCTGTTCCTGGAGTCATGCGGACTCGATTCCCGATCCGCCGGCGAATTGTTGACCCTTCCGGTGGAGCGGCTGCTGAAGGCCCAGGCCGCCCTGGAACGGCGCGTTGCCGCGGAATCCTTCGCGGTTCCGCTGCCGTTCCAGCCCACAGTGGGGACGCCGTCGCTGCCGGTTGCGCCGCTGGACAGCGTACGCAGCGGGACCAACGCCGGGGTGGACCTGCTGATCGGAACCAACCTCAACGAGGGCTCGTTCGCGGTGGAAATGCGTCCGGACACACCCGGGGATCCGGACTACCCGGACCGTACCGCCGCGGTGCTGGCGGGTGCAGGGATCCCGCCGGCACAGGCGCCGGGCTACACGGCGGCACTCTCCGAGGCCATGTCCCAGGAACCCTCCGGCAAGGAACTCCTGGAGGCTGCCATCGCCGATTCCATGTACCGCCAGCCCAGCAACCGGCTCCTGGCGGCACGTTGCGGCGCCGCCACTGACGCAGCCCGCGCCGGAGGCACCCCTGGGCGCAACTTCGCCTACCTGTTCACGTGGCGGAGCCCTGCCATGGGAGGAAAGCTCGGGGCCTGCCACGCCCTGGACATCCCCTTCGTGTTCCGGCACCTCGATGCACCGGAGGCTGCCTTCCTCACCAGGGGCAGGGCGCCGCAGTCCCTCGGCGACGCCATGAGCGGAGCCTGGGCGTACTTTGCACATGTTGGTACGCCAGGACCGGCGCTTGGCTGGCGGGAGTATTGTCAGGAGCGCAACACCATGGTGCTCGACGACGGCCCGCGGCTGGAAGCCGACCCGCGCCGGGAGATCAGGGAGTTTTTCGAAGCCGTCAGGCCGCTGCCAGCGCGTTGAGGGTATCGCGGATCCCATTAAGCGCGGGGTCGCGCAGGGAATTGAAGGCAGGTTTCAGGAGCGGCTGGATGATCCTGAACGGCCCGTTGATGCTGAACTCGGCGGTGTATTTCACCACCGAGCCGGTGCCGCTGGGGCTGACGTCGATCGAATCAAAGGATGTAACGGTCTTGTTCTCGCCGCGCAGCTTGATGTGGTTGTCGGTCAGCTCGATCACTTCGTAGACCAGGGCCTGGCGCTTCCCGCGGAACTCGGACTCGGCATGGTACTTGTGTCCCACGGCCACCGGTCCCGGGGTGATTTTGTCCATGACGGGCGTGTTAGGGTCCCACTTGCTGGCGTTCTCGAACTCACTCATGAAGGCGAAGGCCTTCTCCGCGGACAGGTTGGTTTCCACACTTCCGGTGACTGTGATCATCACCCCAGTGTAAGAACGGGACTTCCGTAAGCCCAGCCCCCGCGCGGCAGGGCCGGGCTTACGGACGGCCCGGCGACCTTCCAGGGCCTGGCGGACAGTGAGGGCTCGGCCCGGGGCTGCGCGCCAAGCTCGCCGGCCAGCAGCCCTCGAAGTCCGTGAGGACCTTGACTTTGCCGGCTTCGTCCGCGCCGACAATGAGCCGAAGCCCCCTGGCGTATCCTTCCGTTGCCGTCATTACTTTGTACCCGCCGGTTCCGCAGTGGACGGCAGGATCCCGCCCCCGTGGCCCACCGCTGCCTGGATGGCGCCAGTTAAGTGCGGCCCCATCGCGGCGAAGGCGCTGCCGATGGTGCGGGTCAGGCTGTTGGCCTCGCGGCCAAGGGGACCCCCGGCCAGGTCCGTGCCGTTATCGGCGGCGGCTCCCATCACCTTGAAGACCATAAAGTCAGCGGCGACGCCGGGGCGCTAAGCGGAGTCCGACGGCGGAGCGCTGGCAATGTCGTCAGTTACCAGAACGCTCTCGACGGCGATGCCCTCGGCGGCGAGGCGCTCGCCGGCTAATGCCGAAGTCATCACGTCGCCGGACTCCGCAGCCTTGGCCACCGAGTAGGCCTGCTGGGTAGATGGGGAGGTGAAGATGTTTCCCCCACCGCGCCGTCGGCGAAGCCCGTTCCGATAATCCCGGCGAAGGCCGGGTAGTGGCCGGAGCCGCCGCCGGCCAGGGCTTCCTCGGCGAACTCTGGGGGGTCGTTGCAGATTTTGGTCATGGTGGCTTCTGCGGCGCCTGCGGTCTTTACAGGGGCGGGCAGTCGGGGCCGCTTAGTGGATGTGGCTGCCGCCGTTGATGTCGATGGTGGTGCCGGTGAGGTACGCGGAGTCCTCGGAGGACAGGAAGGTGATCACCGAGGCCACCTCCTCGGTGGTGGCGTTGCGGCCCAGCGGGATGCCTGCGTTGATGGCCGCTTCCTGCTCATCGGTGCTGCCCACCCGGATGTTGGTGTCCACGGCGCCAGGGGTGATGGCGTTGACGGTCACGCCGGTGTCGCCGATTTCACGGGCCAAGGCCTTGGTGAAGCCGAGGATGGCCGCTTTCGCCGCTGAGTAGGGAACTTTGCCGAAGACGCCGCCGCCGCGCTGTGCCGATACGGAGGACATGTTGACGATCCGGCCCCAGCCGTTGGCAATCATGTCCGGCAGGAATGCCTTGGTGACCAGGTAGGTGCCCGTGGCGTTGACGTCCATGACCTTGTGCCACAGCTCAAGGGTGGTTTCCAGGAACGGGACGGGCGAGGTGATGCCTGCGATGTTGGCCAGGGCACCGACAGGCGGCAGGTTCCCGGCGGCGACCTCCGCGGCGACGGCAGCCTGGGCAGCGGTGACGGAGGTTTCGTTAGCGACGTCGATTTCGTGGCCGAAGGCGGGAACGTTGAACTCGTTGCCGATCTCCGTGGCGACCTTGGCGGACTTCTCGCCGTCGAGGTCCAGGATAACGATGCCCCAGCCTTCGCGGGCGTAGCGGCGGGCGGTGGTGATGCCGATGCCCCGTTCCGAGGTGGCTCCGGTGAGGACGGCGGTGCGCTGGATGGTGGCCATGGTGGTGCTCCTTGTTAGTGAGTTCAGATGAGGTCGGTGATGAAGCTTGCCGCTTTGGCGGCGGCGGCCGGGCGTTCGTCATTGGTGACGTCCCGGGTTTCCAGTTCCAGCGAGAAGTGGCCGGTGTAGCCGTCGGCGGCGAGCCGCTTCAGGCCCCTGCGAAGTCGGCGTTCCCGTTGCCGATGCTGAGGTTGATGTTCCCCGGCACGGCATCCCGAAGGTGGACATGGCTGATCCGGCCGGCGTGCCGGTCAAGATAGGCCTGGATATCTTCGCCGGCCGCCACGATGTGGCTGAAGTCCATGACGATTCCGACGCCGGAGCCGGCAAGGCGGTCGGCCAGGAGTCCTGCGCGCTCCAGGTTCCAACAGAACCGAAGGAAGTGCAGGGACTCGGTCCAAAGTTCTACGCCGAACTCCGCCGCCCGCTGTCCGGCACCGATCAGTTGGGAGGCGATGAGGTCCAGGTCCTCGCGTTCGCTGCGCACCGGTTCGTGGTTGAGGGCGCCGCAGGGCAGGACCAGCGCCTTCGCACAGGTGTTGGCGGTGAGGGTGAGCAGGGCGTCGAGGTGGCGTTGCCGTGCTGCCCGGGCATCGGCGTCGAGCACTGCATTGAGGTTCCCGATGTCCGCGTTGACGGACCGGACCCGGAGGCCGGAAGCGTTCACCGCGGCGGATACCGTGGCAACGGCTTCGGCATCAAGTTCGTACGGGACGTGGTCACAGACACCGGGCAGTGCGCCGAGGTCGATCTCTTCGAAGCCCAGCCCCTTCATGGTGCGCAGGGCGTTGCCCAGGTCCTGGTGCCGGAAGCTGATGGATGAGCACCCAAGTCTGGAGTGGAACATCATTGATCCTTTGGTTCGTGCGTGCTGTAGTGATGCGGACCACAATACGTTCGTTAACTGTCAACAGTCAACTCTAAAAGTCGACTGTTGACAGTCAAAATGGTGTGGGTCACACTGGAGTCCATCAATTGTTAACAGTCGACAGCGGCGGACCTCCTCCAGCCGCTTTTCGAAAGGGAACCACCATGAGCAAAGATGCTCTGACCATGCGCGGGCCGGTCCACGGCACCAAGGACGCCCGGCGAGTTGCCATCGGATCCGGCGTGGGGGCCGTCATCGAGACGTATGACTTCATCGGCTTCGGCACCGCTGCCGCACTGTACTTCGGCACTGCATTCTTCCCCGGCACCGATCCCGTTACGGGAACGCTGGCCTCTTTCGCCACCCTGGGCGTGGGTTTCGCAGCCCGTCCCCTGGGTGGCATCATCGGCGGCCACCTCGGCGACAAGGTGGGCCGCAAGCCGGTCCTGGTCGCCTCCCTCATCCTGATGGGCCTGGCAACTTTCGCGATTGGCCTGCTCCCCACCTACGCCGCGGTGGGCCTGCTGGCCCCGGCGCTGCTGGTGTTCGTCCGCATCGTCCAGGGCCTCGCCTTCGGCGCCGAGTGGGGCGGCGCCATCCTAATGAGCTACGAGCACGCCCCCTGGAAGGCCAAGGGCAAGTACACCGGAACCGTGCAGGCCGGCTTCCCCGTGGGGCTGCTGCTGGCCAACCTGACTTTCCTGGCGAGCACCGGCCTCGGTGGTGAGCTGGCATGGCGAATCCCGTTCCTTGCCAGCATCCTGCTGGTTATCGTGGGCCTGGTCATCCGGTCCAAGGTCCCGGAATCCCCGGTCTTCGATGAGGTGAAGGACAGCGGCACCATCGTGAAGGCACCGATCGTCGAGGTCATCAAGACTGACTGGCGCAACATCGTCAAGGGCATCGGCCTGCGCATCGCCGAGACTGCCGGCTACGCAGTATCCATCACCTACATGATTTCCTACCTCAACAGCCAGCACCTGGCGGACAAGACCCAGACCCTGATCGCCCTCTGCATCGCGTCTGCCATCGGCATCTTCGCCACCCAGGCCTGGGCAGCACTGACGGACCGCATTGGCCGCCGCCCCTGTACATCTGGTCCACCGCCTTTGCCGCACTGTTCGCGATCCCGATGTTCCTGCTGGTCAACACCGGCCTGTTCATCGCCATCATCATCACCATCGTGATCTCCTACGCCGTCTGCCAGAACTCCCTCGCCGGCGCCCAGGGCCCCTGGTTCCCCGAACTCTTCCAGGCCAAGACCCGCGCCTCCGGTGCCAGCCTCGCGTACCAGATCTCCGCCATGGTGTCCGGCTTCACCCCCTTCATCACCACCTTGCTGTTCGTCAGCTTCGGCTGGATGGGCCCGGCCCTGCTCTTCGGCGCCTACGCCCTGATCGGCCTCTGGGCCGCCGTCGCCACCCGGGAAACCTGGGGCAAGCGGGAGCGCGAGCCGGCCGATGAAGCCACCAAAAGCACCCCCAACACCGTCAACGCCTGAATGACCGCCACGTACGCAACGAACACGGAGCCAGTAATGCCTACAGATACCGTCCAGGACGCCCCGCAGGGACAAACACTGCAGGGACGAATACTGCAGACTGCAGTGAGCCCGGAACGGCTGGACAAGATCAGCGCCGCCGCGTACCGGATCCGGCACCACGCCCTGAACATGGGCGAGGTCCAGGGCCAGGGGTACGTGGGCCAGGCCCTGGGTGCGGCCGACATGCTCGCCACGGTGTATGCGGACCAGCTGAACTTCCGTGCGGAGGACCCGCACTGGGAAGCCCGCGACCGGTTCCTGCTCTCCACCGGGCACTACGCAATCGGCCACTACGCAGCCCTCGCCGAGGCCGGGATCGTCCCGGTGGAGGAGCTGGAAACCTACGGCTCGGACGATTCCCGGCTGCCAATGTCCGGAATGTCCAGCTACACCCCCGGCATGGAAATCTCCGGCGGTTCCCTGGGGCACGGCCTGACCATCGCCGTCGGCATGGCCCTGGGCCTGCGCTACCAGCGCTCATCCGCCCGGGTGTTCAACTTCCTCTCCGACGGCGAGCCTGGGTGAGGGCTCCACCTGGGAGGCCGCGATGGGCGCGCACCACCACCAGTGGGCAACCTCACCGCCATGGTGGACATCAACGCCCTGCAGGCGGACGGCAAGACGGACACGGTGCTGCGCACCGAACCGGTCACCGAGAAGTGGGAATCGTTCGGCTGGTACACCCAGCGGGTGGACGGGAACGACGTCGGCACGCTGCTGGCAGCGTTCGACAACGCAGCTGCCCAGGCCGCCGCCGTCGGACGTCCCTCCGTGATCCTGTGCGACACGAAGGTGGGCCGGGGCGTTCCGCTGCTGGAGAACCGCGAAAAGGCGCATTTCATGCGCATCGAAGAGAACGAATGGCAGATCTGCCGCGAGCAGCTCACTGCCGGTTACGAAGGAAAGGCTTCAGCATGAGCACCACCACGACGACGGCCACGCCCGCCAAGCCGAAGCTGAAGACCTCGGCCATGATCGCGTCGTTCGCCGACCCGGGCCAGAAGACCTCCAATGCGCCGTTCGGGCACGCCCTGGTCAAGGCCGCGCAGGAGAACGACAAGATCGTCGGACTTACCGCGGACCTGGGCAAGTACACGGACATGCACATCTTCGCCAAGGCCTTCCCGGAACGGTTCTTCCAGATGGGCATGGCCGAGCAGGCTGCTCTTCGGCGCCGCCGCCGGGCTCGCCGAGACCGGGCTCGTGCCGTTCGCGTCCACCTACTCGGTGTTCGCCGCCCGCCGCGCCTACGACTTCCTCTGCCTGGACGCGGCCGAACCGAACCTGAACGTGAACATCGTGGGCGGCCTGCCCGGCCTGACCACCGGGTATGGCCCCAGCCACCAGGCCACCGAGGACATGGCCATCTTCCGCGGCATGCCCAACCTGACCATCGTTGACCCCTGCGACTCGATCGACATCGAACAGGCAGTGCCGCGCCGCAGCCTCCGACGGACCCACCTACCTGCGCCTGCTGCGCGGCAACGTGCCCACCGTCCTGGACGAGTACGACTACACGTTCGAACTCGGCAAGGCCAAGGTCCTGCGCGGCGGCAACGACGTCGTCTTCATCTCCTCCGGGCTGATGACCATGCGTGCCCTGCAGGCAGCCAAGGCCCTTGCGGCACACAACGTGGACGTCGCCGTCGTGCACACTCCCACCATCAAGCCGTTCGACGCCGAAACCGTCCTCAAGGAAATCAACACGGACCGCCTCGCCGTCACCCTGGAGAACCACTCCGTGGTGGGCGGATTGTTCGAAACCGTCGCCTCCGCCGTCGTCACCGCCGGTGCAGGCAAGCGCGTGGTGCCCATCGGACTCCCGGACCAGTTCCTCGACGCCGGCGCCTTGCCCACCTTGCACGACCGCTACGGACTCTCGGTGGACCGCATCGTGGCCAAAGTCCTCGCCGAACTCGGCTAAGGGATTTCAGGACATGTGGGAAAGCATGGCACCGGTCCAGGCCGGTGCCGTGCTTTCTGCCGTACCATCGGAATTACTACCGACTGTTAGCAGTCGACTTAAGACATTGAGGACAGAGCCATGGCCGGATTGGGCGCACCCCTGCTGGGACTGGAAAAGAAGAGCCTGCGTGAACAGGCGCTCTCGGCGCTGCGGACCGCCATCACCAGCGGCGAACTGGAGCCTGGCCGGCACCTGGTGGAGACCGAGTTGTCCGAGATGCTGCAGATCAGCCGCGGTACACTCCGTGAAGCCCTCCGCCAGCTGGAACAGGAAGGCCTGCTGTCCGCCGGCCCCCGCGGACGCCTGTCCGTCCGCCACCTGGACGAAAAGGAAATCCGGGATATCTATGCTGTCCGTGCCGCCCTGGAATCGCTTGCCGCGAGGACGCTCTGCGAGCTGCCGGACCGGCAGCACGTCACCGAGTCCCTGCACAAAGCCATCGACGCCATGACGGAGGCCACGAACGGAAGCCTGGAGGAGCGGATCGAATCCGACCTCGAATTCCACCGCACCCTTTGCCGGCTCACGGGCAACGAGACCCTCCTCCACTCCTGGGAATCACTGGAGGGCTCCATCCGGATGTCCATCATGTTCGCGGGCCTGGAAAAGGGCGTCAGGAACATGAGCGTAGACCGGCACAAGGACATCGTGGGCGCCATTGACACCGGCGATGCCACCCTCGCCCGGAAAACCATCCTGGAGCACATGGACACCGCCGCCGCCAACCTGGTGGCGTAGCGGCCTTCCGGCCCGCGTTCAGGGAATCCTCGCGCGCTCCCGGCCGTTAACCTACTGAGCGGTAAATTACCGCGGTGGTAGCGAGGGATGATATGACCGCAAAGTTTGTGTCAGTCGAGGACGACGCCGGGAAGGTCACCCGGTACAGCCGCCATGACAACGGCGGAGGACTCATCGCTCCTGGAGCCAGCGTGGCGGACAGCGCCCGGATCGGCCCCATGGCCTACGTGGAGCACGGCGCGCACGTGGGTTCGGGGTGCCGGATTGGCCACGGCAGCTGGATCGACCGGGGTGCCGTCATCGGAGACCGCACGGTGATCGGCGACGGCGTGCGCATCGGCCGGGGTACGGTCATCGGCAACCGAGTGCACATCGGCAGCCACTCGCGGATCGGCTCGAGCGTCCTTATTGAGCACGGCGTCCACCTGGATTCGGACAGCACAGTGCCTGACGGCAGCGAGGTCCTCGCCGGGATGCACTCCCGCCTGACGCCGGCACGGCACCGGCCGCACCGCAAAACCAGGGGTGGGATGGCGGCCTGATCCGCCGGCGCCAGGAAGTTGCGCCAATCTGCGGCCGGCGCGCGAGCCGGCCCTTCACGGCAGCCCCGCCCCACACCGCGAGCAGGAGTGCCACCAGCAGCAGGCCGGCGTCGCCGAGGTTGACTGAGCCAAGCCACGCCGTGACGGGATCGTCCAGGGCAAGCGCCGTGTGGAGGAAGCCGCCAAGCGTGATGACGGCGATGAACAGGGCCGACACCGCAGAAATGCCGGTGATCAGCGCGTTGAAGCCAAGCTTCCGCTGCGGGTCATCCAGCGCGGAGCGGTACATCCGCATCATGGCAAAGCCGTTCAGGGAATCGCACAGCGTCATCGCGGCAGCGAAGGCCAGTGGCAGCGCGAGCAGGGCGAACGGCGGCACGCCGGCCAGGGACGCCGCCGTCGTCATCATCAGCAACCCGATAGTGGTGGCCGTATCGAACCCCAGCCCAAATAGGAAGCCGATCACGTAGATGTTCCGCGGCCGGCGCACCTTGGACAGGGGCTTGGCGAGGAGCCGCGCCACCAGCCCCTGCGATTCCAGGTCCCGGGCGTTGACTGCAGCGCCGCTCCGGGAGCGCCGGTAAGCCCTGGCCGAGCGGGCAAAGGCTGAGCCGTTGAACAGGCCCATCGCCAGCAGGAACAGGCCGGACACGCCACTGCCGATCAGGCCGAGCACCAGGCTTCCGGTGCTTCCGTCCTTCATCAGGCCGCCGGCCAGGGATGCGCCGGCGATCACCAGCACGCCGGCCAGGGCCACCACCGAACTGTGCCCCAGGCTGAAGGCGAAACCCACGCTCACCGGATGCTGCCGCTGCGCCACGAACTTGCGGGTGGAGTTGTCGATTGCGGCCAGGTGATCCCAGTCATAGCTGTGCTTCACGCCGGCGAGGTAGGCGGTGAGGACCAGGCCCCAGGACAGCGCCTGGCCGCCCCCGTTCCGGACTCCGGCAAGCAGAAGGACGACGGCGGCAGCATGGAGTGCGGCCACGGCACCGAGAGTGAACAGTACCCGGGTCCGGAGCGGCAGGGCGTCCCGGTCCCGGTACAGGGCGGCGATGCTGGCCATCAGTGCTTCCTCAGGTTCAGCGGGCCCTGGCCGCGCCAGCGTTCGCGCAGGAGGTCGGTGCAGGACCGGAGCAGCCGGTTCAGTTCGTCCGTGCTGTTGGAGAGGCTCCGCAGCATCAGGCCAGCTGTCCCCGAAACAGGGCGCGTCAGCGATATTCCCGTCAAGGCTTCCCGTCCGGCCGTGACCAAGTGCAGGCTCGTCGGCGAGCGCCTGGTTGACCCGTGCATCTACCACCACCAGCGACCCAAGGTGGCTGAATCCCTCCATGAATCCAAGCCCGGTGACATCGGCCAGCGGCGGCCGGATCAGCAGGTTGTCCAGCGCCAGCAGTTCGGTGCCGACTTCAGTTTCGACGCGGATCTCGTTTCGCAGCCGGACTTCCTCATACCGGAACGCGGCCCCGTCCGGGGACCAGCCGGGTGTCACCACTTCGGCCATGACCAGCGACGACGACGGCTGCAGGGTCACGGAGGTCCGTTGCCGGTAGCTCGCCTCCCGGTAGGCGATGAGCTGGTCCGGCATCAGCTCCAGCCGGGCCCCCTCCCCCAGCCGAACAGTCGTCCGCTGCTCAGCAAAAGACCCAGGAGTCCGGTACACCTTGGTGGCAGATTGAGTGGTCAGCAGGAGATCAGCCCCACCCCCGACCTCAACATCCATGAGAAAGAGATCCGCGCCAAGATACGCCCCGCCAGGATTGACGACGACATAGCAAACCTGCCCGGAATCATCCAAGTAGTGAGGCCGCAATACCCTCAAGGCACCCCGGTGGTACTGATGCGTGGCGACTGACCGCTGACCTCGCAAGGCAACCCGAAGCTCAAGCTCCCCCATTGGTGACGTACGCACTGAGGCGGCGAGGCCGGATTTTGGGGCCGCGGCATGGTGGGCCTCGCGGGGGGCCCACTGGCGCGAGGGCCCCGATCCGAGCTTGCGAGGATTGGGAGCGCCTGGGGACGGGCACGGCCCAAAATCCGGTGAAGCCGCCGGTGGCGCTCCCGCCGTCGTACTCATGAGGCCAGATCGAGCATCAGGACGTCGTGCCGGATCCAGTCGATGACCTTGTCCAGGCCTTCATCGGTTTTGAGGTTGGTGAAGCAGAAGGGCTTGTTGCCGCGGAATGCCCTGGAATCCCGTTCCATGATGGCAAGGTCAGCTCCGACGTGGGGGGCGAGGTCGGTTTTGTTGATGATGAAGAGGTCGGACTTGATCATGCCCTGGCCGGCTTTGCGCGGGATCTTCTCCCCCTGGGCAACGTCGATGATGTAGATGGAGAAGTCGACCAGTTCGGGGCTGAAGGTGGCGGAGAGGTTGTCGCCGCCTGATTCGACGAAGATGACCTGCAGGTCGGGGTGCCGGGCCTTGAGTTCTTCGATGGCGGCCGTGTTCATGGAGGTGTCTTCGCGGATGGCGGTGTGCGGGCAGCCGCCGGTTTCGACGCCGATGATCCGGTCAACGGGCAGGATGCCGTTCGCGGCGAGGATTTTGGCGTCCTCGATGGTGTAGATGTCGTTGGTGATGGCGGCCATGGAGATGTCGCCGCTCATGTGCCGGGTGAGCCGCTCCACGAGCCTTTTGCCGGCACCGACGGGCCCGCCGATGCCGATTTTGATGGGTTCAGTCATGGTTTCCTCCTGAATTCGAAAGCACTGTCAGCTCATGAACATCCGGGCACGCTGGCGTTCGTGCCGCATTTGCGAAATTTCCAGTCCGGGGCTGACGGCGCCGAAGTCGTCCGGCGTGAGGTGCGTGACCGCCTCGATGGCGGCAGCGACGTCGTCGTGCGCTTTCCGCAGGATCCGTTGCCCGGCGTTCTGGCCGAGCGGGATGGCCCGCACGGCGTTCTGCGTCAGTGAGGTGACGGTGGCGAAGAGGTATGCGGCGAGCGCTTCCTCCAGCGGCACGCCCAGGGAGCGGGCGACGACGGCGAACGCCAGAGGCTGGTGCCCTGCGGCGCGGCCGGTGGCCACGAGGTCCCGGTACAGTTCCAGGGCGGGCGAGGGAAACACCTCAGCCCCAATCTCCAAAAGACGGCCGCCCATCTTCACACTCGCTTCCCGGACCTGCCGAGGCAACAGAGAAGCAGAGAGAACAGAATCCAGCTCCCCAAGATCAGCCCCCTCATAAAGGAGCCGAACAGCCAACCCATCGGAATACGTCAGCGACTGAGAGATGAACGCGGACAACCAAGCCCCGAACCCAGCCTCATCAGCAACCACACCGGCGTCGACATACGTCTCAAACCCAAGCGAGTGAGCAAAGGCCCCAGTAGGAAGCGCAGAGTCAGTGAGCTGCTGCAAAGCAAGCTGATAGCTGCCGCCGCTGGCGGCGGCGGGTGAAGGGGCTGCGGTGTGGTGGGCACCGCGGAGCGGGCACAGCCCCTTCACCCGCCGCCGTACCCAAGGTGCCGCTGGTACTAGTGCGAGTGTTCAGCATGGCGGAAAGGTACAGGCATGACACGTTCCTGGCGGGTGTAGGGCACGGCGTTGTGGCGGAGGTAGTCCTCGACGGTGTGGTCGTAGGCGCACACCATGACGTCGGCCCCGTATTCGCTCGCCTCATCGAAGAATTGTGCCTGGAGGTGCCGGTTGCCGAGGGAGTGGGCGGTGATACCCATTTCGGTGATGGTCCTGGGCGCGATGACCAGGACGTCGGTGGGCGGGACGGAGACCACGATCATGTTGGTCTCTTCGACGTGGAGGATGTCGCCGTCGCGCAGGTCGGCGGAGCCTGCGGGGAGGCGGATGCCGATTTCCTTCCCGTGGTCGGTGGTGGCGCGTTGGATGCGTTTGACCAGTTGGGCGCTGGGCAGGACGACTTTTTCGCGGTGCAGCCCGGCGTAGGCGGCGAGGCCGGTGTCCGGCAGGTCGTGGAGGTTGCCGAGGACTCGTTCGATGATCACGTGGTTTCTTTCAGGGGTCTGGAATTCGCGGGCCTAGAAGAGGAAGTAGCGTTGGGCCATGGGCAGGACGTCGGACGGCTCGCAGGTGACGTTCTCGCCGTCGACCGTGACCTGGTAGGTTTCCGGGTCCACCTGGATTTCGGGGGTGGCGTCGTTGTATTTGAGGTCGGCTTTGGTGAGGTTCCGGATGCCGGAGACGGGCCGGATGACCTTTTCAAGGCCAAGTTCTTCCGGGACCCCGGCGTCAATGGCGGCCCGGGAGAGGAAAGTGATGGCGGACTGCTGGACGGCCTTGCCGAAGGTGGCGAACATGGGCCGCATGGTGCGCGGCTGCGGGGTGGGGATGGACCCGTTGGAGTCCCCCATCAGCGCGCAGGCAATTTGGCCGCCCTTGAGTACCAGATCAGGCTTGACGCCGAAGAAGGCCGGGTCCCAGAGCACCAGGTCTGCGAATTTGCCCACCTCCACGGAGCCCACCGAGTCCGCGATGCCCTGCGCGATGGCGGGGTTGATTGTGTACTTGGCCACGTAGCGCTTGAGCCGGAAGTTGTCGCTTCCTTCCGAACCGTGCGCACCGCCGTCATCGTCCGCCAACACCCCGCGCTGCTTCTTCATCTTGTCCGCCACCTGCCAGGTGCGGGTGATCACCTCGCCCACCCGGCCCATGGCCTGGGAGTCGGAGGAGGTGATGGAGAAGATGCCCAGGTCCTGCAGCACGTCCTCCGCGGCGATGGTCTCGGCCCGGATGCGGGAATCGGCGAACGCAACATCCTCGGGGATGTCCGGATTGAGGTGGTGGCAGACCATCAGCATGTCCAGGTGTTCTTCGATGGTGTTGCGCGTGTACGGCAGCGTGGGGTTGGTGGACGCGGGCAGGACGTTGGGCATGCCGGCGATCTTGATGATGTCCGGCGCGTGGCCGCCGCCCGCGCCCTCAGTATGGAAGGTGTGGATCACGCGGCCGTCGATGGCGCGGATGGTGTCCTCCACGAACCCGCACTCGTTGAGGGTGTCGGTGTGGATGGCAACCTGGACGTCATACTCGTCAGCCACGGTCAGCGAAGTATCGATCGAGGAGGTGGTGGCGCCCCAGTCCTCGTGCACTTTGAGGCCGATGGCCCCGGCGCGGATCTGCTCGGCGAGGGGTTCGACGGCGGACGCGTGGCCTTTGCCGAACAGGCCAATGTTCATGGGGAACGCCTCGGCCGCCTGCAGCATCCGCTGGATGTGCCACTTCCCCGGCGTGACGGTGGTGGCCTTGGTGCCTTCCGCCGGCCCGGTGCCGCCGCCGATCATCGTGGTGACGCCGCTGGCAAGGGCCGTGGGGATCTGGTCCGGGGAGATGAAGTGGATGTGGGTGTCGATGCCGCCGGCGGTGAGGATCTTCCGTTCCCCGGCGATGATTTCGGTGCTGGCGCCGATCACGATGTCCACGCCATCGGTGATCTGCGGGTTGCCCGCCTTGCCAATCCGGAAGATGTGGCCGTCCTTCAGCGCCACATCTGCCTTGTAGATGCCGGTGTAGTCCAGGATGACGGCGTTGGTGATCACGGTGTCCGGGACGTCTTCATCGCGCGTCACCCGGCCGTTCTGGCCCATGCCGTCACGGATCACCTTGCCGCCGCCGAACACCACTTCCTCCCCGTAAACGGTGAGGTCCTTTTCGATCTCGAGGAAGAGCTCGGTGTCCGCCAGGCGGATTTTGTCCCCGGTGGTCGGTCCATAAAGGTCGGCGTATTGCCGGCGCGGGATCTCGAAGCTCACTTGCCGTCCCTTTCCGTGAAAGTCCCGCCGGGGCGGGCGCCGCCGTCGAGCTTTCCGTTGACTCCGTTGCTGAGGCCGTAGACCTCGCGAGAGCCTGCCAGCTCAATGAGCCGGACGGTCCGTGAGTCCCCCGGCTCGAACCGGGCAGCCGTCCCCGCCGGGATGTCCAGGCGCCGGCCGTAGGCCGCCTGCCGGTCGAAGGCCAGGGCAGCATTGGCCTCGCCGAAATGGAAATGCGAGCCCACCTGGACGGGCCTGTCGCCGGTGTTGGTCACGGCAACGTCGATGGCTTCCCGGCCCGCATTGGCGGTGACGGGTTCCGGCCGGAGGACGTACTCGCCTGGAATCATTGACGCGCTCCTTAGCGGATGGGGTTATGGACGGTGACCAGCTTGGTGCCGTCCGGGAAGGTGGCCTCAACCTGGACGTCGTGGATCATCTCCGGTACGCCTTCCATGACGTCTTCGCGAGTGAGCAGGGTGGTGCCGTAGCTCATGAGGTCGGCCACGGTCCTGCCGTCCCGGGCGCCCTCGATCAGTTCATAGCTGATGATGGCCACGGCCTCGGGGTAGTTGAGCTTGAGGCCGCGGGCCTGCCTCCGGCGGGCGAGGTCGGCGGCCACCACGATCAGGAGCTTTTCCTGTTCACGCGGCATCAGATGCATGGGGTTCCCTTCGACGGCCTGCGGCGTGCTGCCAGCGTAAGCCGGTCACGTTTCCGCCAGGTTTCAGACCCATTATGCGCAACTCAGCGGGGTGCCCTACGGGGCGGATTCCCTGACCCGCAACTCGAACCCGGCTTCCATGTGCACGCCCTGCTCCGACGGTTCGCGGCCGGCAATCCGGTCCAGCAACAAGCTGATGGACCGCTCCGCGATCTCGTCCATGCCCGGCGAAACGGTGGTCAGGGACGGAGACGCGAACCGGGCCTCGTCGATGTCGTCAAAACCCGCCACCGCGACGTCCTGCGGCACCTTGACGCCGCGGATCAGCAGCTCATGCATGGCCCCGAGCGCCAGCACGTCGTTCAACCCGAACACGGCGTCGAACTCCACGCCGGATGCCAGCAGGCCGTCCACGGCGGCGGCGCCGGTGTCGCGGCGCCATTCAGCCGAAGCCACGAGCGCAGGGTCGAAAGGAATGGCCGCCTCCTCCAGCGCAGTCCGGTAGCCATTCAGGCGCAGGCCCGCGCTCCCCGCGGATTCCCCGGCGTTCGCCCCGATCACGGCAATACGACGGCGGCCGCCGGCAAGCAGGTGCCTGGTAAGGGCAGCCGCGGCTTCCTCGTTCTTCATTGTCACCAGGTCGAAGCGTGGATCCACGATGTGCTCACCGAGCATCACCATGGGCTTGTTGCCTGCCCGCGCCGCAATGGCATCTGCGTCCACCACCAGCGGCGTGAACAGCAGGCCGTCGGTGAGCTGGCGGAAGGTCCCCTGCAGGGCGCCAAGTTCAACGGAGGCCTCGGCGTCGGACTGCTCCACCATTACCCGGTAGCCGTGGCGGGCGGCGGCCTTCATCAGCTTTGACGCCAGGCTCGGCGTAGTAGGGGGCGGAGAGATCGGACAGGACCAGGCCCAGCATGGACGTCTTGCCCGAGCGCAGGCTGCGGGCAGTGAGGTTGGCTTCGTAGCCCAGGCTCCGCGATGGCATCCTGCACCCGCTGCTTGGTGGCGGGCCGGATGAATTCATAGTCGTTCAGGACGTTGGAAACGGTCTTGAGGGAGACGCCTGCGGCCCTCGCGACGTCGTTCATGGTGACTGCCATTAACGTTCTTTTCCTGCCTTCGCCGCCGCCTTGGCAGCCTGCTTGCTGGCACGCACTTTGGCCAGGGATTCCGGGTCCACGATGTCGGCCACGGAGAGGTAGGCGCCCTCTTCGCCGTAATGGCCGGCGGCTTCACGCCAGCCGGGCGCGCCGAGGCCGCGCTGCTTGCCCAGCAGGGCCAGGAAGATTTTCGCCTTCTGCTCCCCGAAACCGGGCAGTGCCTTGAGCCGGCGCAGCACCTCGGCACCGTCCGGGGAACCCTTGGTCCAGATGGCGGCGGTGTCGCCGTCCCATTCGTTCTCGACGGCTTCCGCGAGCGCCTGGACGCGCGCCGCCATGGAGCCCGGGAAGCGGTGGACGGCGGGCTGTTCCTTGAACATCTCCACGAACGCCGCGGGATCATGCGCTGCGATGGCTCCGGGCTTCAGCGAGCCGATCCGGCTCCGGATCTTCTCCGGCCCGGCGAAGGCAGATTCCATCGTCACCTGCTGGTCCAGCAGCATGCCGGTCAGGAGGGCGAAGTCGTCCTCACTCAACAACTTGTCCGCAGCGGGATTGCCCGTGATGTGCAGTTCCATGCCGTCCATCCTCCCACCTGCGGGCCGCCGTCGTCATAAGGACTCCCCCACCCTCCCAGCCGGCCCGGTCAGGACTCCACGGCGAGCCGGATCATGGACCAGGACACTGCAGGCAGGCTCGGCGGTGAGGCGGCCGCCGTCGGCCTTCACCGTGGCGTTTTCCGAGGGCAGGACGGAGGTGGAGTCATCGGCGCTGGCCTGCCAGTACGGGTCCTTGTTGGCGTAGGTCACCGCCTCCACCACGCGGACATTGCCCAGGCCGGCCACGGCGGCATCGAGCGTGAGCGCGGACTCGGCTGAGCGGTTCACTGCGAACACCACGGCCTCGGCCTTGTCCGCGTCGTAGGTTGCCACGGCGGAAAGGGCGGCGAAGCCGGCGGTCTTGCCGCCGCTGACCAGCGGGGATTCGACGGCGAGCCTGCAGCACTGTCCCGGAAGCGTGCCGGGACGTCAGGGCGAAGGGGTGGAAGGTGGTCTGCTTCCAGGCGCGGCCGCCGGGCTCGGTCATGATGGGCGCAATGACGTTCACCAGCTGCGCCAGGCTTGCCGAGTGGACCCGGTCCGTGTTGCGGAGCAGCGTGACCAGGAGGTCCCCCACCACCACGGCGTCCGCCACCGTGTAGGTGTCTTCCAGCAGTACGGGGGCCACTGGCCAGTCCTTGCCGGTGGGAACCTTGGATTCGTCGCGGCTCATGTGCCAGACGTTCCATTCGTCAAAGGAGATGTTCACCTGCTTGGTGGACTTCTTCACTGACTTCACGTGGTCGATGTGGCTTACCAGGTCGCGGATGAAGGCTTCCATTTTGTGTCCGGCGGCAAGGTGCTCCTGCAGGTCGCCGAAGTCCTCGAAGTACTGGTGCGCGGAGACCAGATCCACCAGTTCGTAGGTTTCGGACAGCACCACCCGCTCCCACTCACCGAAGGTGGGCATGGTAGGCCCTGAGCTGCCGCAGGCCACGGCTCCAGGTCCGGCTCGATCATGCGCATGCCGCGGGCGGTGTCCGCTGCCAGCCGGCCGTATTCCAGCGCGTTCTTGTGGCCGATCTGCCAGGGGCCGTCCATTTCGTTGCCAAGGCACCACATCTTGATGCCGTAGCCGCTGCAGGCCCCGTTGGCGCGGCGCTGGTCGGAGAGGGCGGTCCCGCCGTCGATGTTGCAGTACTCCAGGAGGTCCAGTGCCTCCTGCACGCCGCGGGTGCCCAGGTTCACGGCCATCATGGGTTCCACACAGGCCTTGGCCGACCATTTGGCGAACTCGTCCACGCCCACGGTGTTGGGGTCGGTAGAGTGCCAGGCCAGGTCCAGGCGGGCGGGGCGCTGGTCCACCGGGCCCACGCCGTCCTCCCAGCGGTAGCCGGAGACGAAGTTGCCGCCGGGGTAGCGCACGGTGGAAACGCCCAGCTCGCGGGTCAGTTCCAGGACGTCGGTGCGGAAGCCGTCCCCGTCGGCGTCCGGGTGCTCCGGTTCAAAGATTCCGGTGTACACGCACCGGCCAAGGTGCTCCACAAAGGCGCCGAACGTACGACGGCGGACGGGCCCCACGGTGAATGAGGGATCTACAGTGATTTTTGCTGGGGTGGGTTCTGGCTGGGTCACGAAGGTATCCTCAAGTTTGTTTTACAACGTTATAGAAGACATTCTTTGCCGAGCCTGCTTCGGGAGTCAAGTGTTTTGCCGGTGCTCCCGTCCGAGGGTTCCTGCGGGGGCCCGGGCCCTTAACGGCAGGCCGACCTGCGGCAACGCCCCCGACCGGCACCGGGCCCCCGGATCTCCAAGTACTACCTAATCCAAAAGACAGGTACCAGCTACGCATTCACCGCGGGCTGGACGGCCATTAGGTTTTTCACAGAGACAAGACCTTCAGGCTCCCGGTACTTGGCTCACTAGGGGGTGTGAGACTGGCAATGCATCATTCAGCACATACAGGCCCAGGCTTCCCGGTTCATAGGACCCGGGTACTAGGCGGGGCCGGCGACGAGGAGTCCTTCGAGACCAAGGGCTCTCCCCCAGCCGTCGCCGGCCCTCTTGCCACTCCGGTCCCCCGGAGGGTCCGCACCGCGCTTACCGCGGCGAACAGCCATGGGCAGGCAGGACCACGGAGCACAGCCCTCCTCCTGGATCTGGTCAACGGCGCGCAAACCCTGGCTGACTCCCTGGACCTGCTGGTGGCCGCCTCGGCCGGACATGTGGTCAGGACCGCCGGAATCGACGTCGGCTGCGGCGTGGTGCTGCACCAGCCCAAGCGCGGCCCGGCCATCACCGGCACTACCGACCAGGTGGTCCGCCTGCTGGACTGGGAACGGGAAACGGCCGAGGGCCCGGTAACAGACGTGCTGTCCGGCGGCCATCCCGTTGCCGTTCTCCAGAGGAACGGTGACTTCCGCTGGCGGCACTACTCCGGCCAACTGCAGTCGGCCGGCTTTGGGAGCGCCCTTGCGGTCCGGCTCCGCCTGGACACGGACGTTCCTGCCGACGACGGTATCCCCGGCAACAGCGAACTTGCCCAGTCCACTGCCGCGCTTGCCTTCTTCGCCCAGGACGCAAAGGCATTTCCGCTCCAAGTCATCGCGGAAGCACGCTCCTTCGCTGTGATGGCAACCAAGAGCCTCCAGATGGCCATCAACCTCCACAGTGCCCGTTCGCTGGCCACCGACCTCCGATCGGCGCTGGACAGCCGCACGTCCATCAACGTGGCCTGCGGAGTGATCATGGCGCAGAACAGGTGCTCCTACCAGGAGGCGTTCTCCATCCTCGCCAAGGCGTCGAGCCACCGGAACATCAAGGTGCGCAAAGTAGCAGAGGACATCCTGGAACGCCTGCCCGAAGGCGCGCCACACTCGCACTTCGGCCGCTGACCAGGGGCTACCTTCCCAGAGTCGCTCAGGCGGACGCCGGCGCTGCGGTGCTGGCGCGCAGAACCAGCTGCGGCGGGACAACGGTGGAGCTTACAGCGGCCCCGGACTCGATTTCCGCAAGCATGATGTCCATGCAGCGGCGGCCCAGCTCCTCGAAGTCCTGGCGCACTGTGGTCAGCGGCGGCGTGAAGTACCCAGCTTCCGGCCGGTCGTCGAACCCCACCACGGAGACGTCGTCGGGCACTTTCACACCCGCCTCGGTAAACGCGCGCAGGACGCCCAACGCCATCTGGTCGTTCCCCACGAAGATCGCCGTTGCCCTGAGTCCGGACGCCAGCCCGCGGCCGATTGCGTAACCGCTCCCCGCGCTCCAGTCCCCCTCCACCAGGAGCGATTCGTCCAGCCCCGCCTCGCGGAGCGCCGCACGCCAGCCCGCCGCGCGTTCCGCGCCGTCTGTCCAGTCGGGAGGCCCGGCGATATGACCGATCTGCCGGTGGCCCTCCTTGATGAGGTGTTCGACGGCGAGCCTGGCGCCCGCCCGCTGGTCCACCATGGCCCCGCTGACGGAGGCGCTGCCCGCCGAGCCGACGGCCACGACGGGAACGGGAAGGTTCATCTGTTCCAGCACGGCGAGGGTGTCGGAGTGCGGCACCAGCACGGCGATTCCGTCCACCGCCTGGTCCATGAAGTGGCCCACTGCCTTGGAGATGGCGTCCCGGCTGACTTCCCGCAAGGCCGCGATGCTGACAAAGTACCCGGCATTGCGGGCCGCGTGTTCAACCCCCAGCAGTGTGTTGGCAGGACCGTACTGGGAGAGCCTCGCTTGCCAGCACGCCGATGGTCTGCGAGCGCCGCGTGACCAGGCTACGGGCCGCGGTGTTGCGCCGGTATCCCAGTTCCGCGATGGCTGCCTCCACCTTTTCCCGGGTTGCCTTGCTGACATTGGGGTGGTTGTTGACCACGCGGGAGACGGTCTGGTGGGAGACGCCGGCAACCTTGGCCACGTCTTCCAGGCGCGGCATCCGGCCCTTGCTGGTTTTTGCCATGTGCCTATTGTGCCTGTTGCCGTGTTTGCGGCACGGGATGGGCGCCGCGCGTGGCAGCCCCCTGCGTCCTTGCACTGCACCGGCGCGGCAGTGAGGATGAGGGGATCCACGTTCGCATAGAAGGAGCCGGCTGAATGACGAAGTACCTGATCTCGTTTCCCAGTGGTGCCATGGACGTTCCCGACGGCGGCCTGCAGGAACTGGCGGACGCAGCGCACGCGGTGGTCCAGGAGGCAAAGGACGCCGGCGTCTGGGTTTTCGGCGGCGGCATCGACGAGAGCATCCCGCCTGTCATGGTGGACGGCGGCGGGACCGTCACGGAAGGCACCTACCCCCAGACCGCGCAGATCGAAGGAGGCTACACCGTGCTGGAACTGCCCACCTACGATGATGCGCTGCATTGGGCTGCGAAGATCGCCGGGGCCTGCCGCTGCGCGCAGGAGGTGCGCGCCTTCCAATACGATCCCGCCAGCTGACCGGTGCCTGCGGTTGAGCTGGCGTATCCCTTCACGGGGCCCTGGATGGTTCAGAACTCTCCCGCGGACCGGGTTCCCAGCCACGGCACCCGCCTCTTTGCCACCAGCTACGCCATCGACTTCACGCCGGTGGATGGCAGCGGAAGGTCCGCGCGGATTACCCTTGCATCGCTCTTCCGGGCCCAGCCGCCGGAACTGTTCGCAGGATTTGGCCGGGCTGTGACGGCGCCGGTTTCCGGGGTGGTGCGCGCGGCCCGGGACGGGGAGCCTGACCACGCTGCTTTCCGGGGCTTTCCGTCAATCGGCTACGCCGCGACGCAGGCACGGCGCGTCCGGGAGGGGTGGCCGGCCCTGGCGGGCAACCACGTGATTATCGAGTTCAGCGGAGTGTTCATCGCCCTGTGCCACCTCAAGCGCGGGAGCGTCTGCGTCGAGCCGGGTCAACGGGTTGGGTGCGGCGAACCCGTGGGCCGGTGCGGGAACTCCGGCAACAGCACGGAGCCGCATTTGCATGTGCAGGCGATGGACCTGGCAGATCCCGGGCGGGCGTCCGCGCTTCCCGTCTCATTCCCGGACGGGCTGCCACGGAATGGGAGTGTGGTGCATGGGTGAAGCAGCCGCATTCCGCCGGGGCGGCGGTGGGCTTCCCCGGCGTGGGTGGTTTTGCCTGGCCGGCGTCCCGCCTGCAGTCGCCGCGGACGATCGCGGTTTCGATGGGTGGGCCCTGTGGGGCTCGAACCCACGACCCACGGATTAAAAGTCCGATGCTCTACCAACTGAGCTAAAGGCCCCTGCCGGCCGGTCAAACACAGTGTGCATGCCCGTACGGCCCAATCCATTTCTGGACATTAATACTCTAACCCATGGTTCCGGCCACTTCGCACACGTCCCGGGCCTCGTCGTCGGACGCTTTCAGGCTCCTGCCGCAGGCACCTGGCCGGCCCTGTGGATGCTCGATTTCCGCGGCGGCACAGGAGTAGCGTGGGGGGCATGAGCGAGCAAGCAGGAACCAGTCCGTACGGTGGCAGCAACCGGCACCACAAGCCCAAGCCCTTTGCTCCGATGGACTTCGAGCCCTTCGCCGGCGGGGCCGATCCCGCCCGCGTGTCAGAGGCCGCCCACCTCGCCGCCCAGGCCCTGGTCCGGCATGGCCGCGACAGCGACGATCCCGTGATCACCGAACGCTTGGTGAAACTTGCCGACGAACAGGGCCTGGACGCCATCGCCGAAATGTGGGCCGAGAGCCCAGCCCGCTCCCTCCCCGGCGCATTGTGGCGGCTGTACGCCCTGCGCGCGGCCACCGTCCAGGACCCCGAACGCATCTCCGTCTACTTCCGCGCGGGCAGGGACACCGCCCAGGTCTCCAACGTGGTGGCCGGGGCGGCTGAACCGCCGGGTGCCGATGAAATGCGCACCATGGCCGATGCCATCCTCTCGGGCGCGTTCGACGGCGATTTCGACGTCGCACTGGAACGTTCCGCCGCTTTCTGCCGCGTGGTGGCGCTCGGCCAGGCCACCCTGGCCGACGGCGCAGAGCACGCCAACGAGGCGCACGCCAGCAAGCTGACCCGCAACTCCCACCAGCCTGGTGAAGACCGCCGAGGACCTGGAACACGCCGCCAACGCGTGGCGACTGGGCGAACTGGACTGAGCCCCTTTCGTACCGGCGGAACGGACTTTCCGGGACGAACCAAGCCCCCCGCTGTCAAGATTGACTTGGGCCGGGTGAAGTAGAAGACTGAAACCGGTGCCGAGCCGCGAAACCCCCGGGCTTCAACAATTAGCCGCCTAGAGCGGCCTACCGCCGAGAGGCGTATCCGGTTCGGCACCATTTTTCTGCCCTCCTCCAGGTGGCGATTCCGAGGGTGCTGTTACGGGCCGGTAGAGTTAGCGACAGTTGCGTGCCCAGGTCAAGTCAAACGGCAGCAACCCTCGCCTTGATAAGTCCCGGAGACCGGTAAACACGTGAAACTGCGCCTTTTTCCCCAGGAGCCCGCAGGGCTGAACCTGCTCTCACAGATGGCACAACAGATCGTGCTGGCCAGCGCCACCCTGGCCGAGATCCTCGGCGTACCCGCGGACGAGCACGGCAAACTCGTGGAGGACATGCACAACATCGAGGCCAAGTCCGCCGAACTGCATTTCGCGCTGCTGACCCACATGCGCACCAGCTTTGTGAACCCGCTCCCCCGCGAGGACATGTACGCGCTGTCCCGGTACCTCAACGAGGCCATGGAGAAAATGGACGCCGCGGCTGACCTGGTGGCCCTCTATCGACTGGACCGCCTGCCCAAACGCGCCGCGGACCAGCCTGGAGATCATCAGCCGGCAGGCCGAGCTGACGGTCAATGCCATGCGCAGGCTCAATGACCTGGACGACCTTGAGGACTACTGGATCGAGATCCTGCGCCTGGCCAAGCGGGCAGAGCGGACGCACCGGGTGTGGGTGGCGGACATGATCGCGGACATGAAGTGGGCGCAGTACTCCCGCAACCGGGACATCGCCAACCAGCTGGTGGAGGTCACCAAGGACATGCGGCGGGTGGCCACCCAGGTAGGCAGCATCATCGTCAAGGAATCCTGACGTGGCGGCAGCCATTTTTGCCGCGGTGGTCCTGCTGGCCGCCGCGTTTGCCTTCCTGAACGGCTTCCGCGATGCCTCCACCTCGGTGGCCCTGGCGGTACGGAACCGGGCCCTCACCCCCACTGTGGCCGTGCTCCTCGCGGCCTTCTTCAACTTCGTCGGCGCCCTCCTGAGCGCCCTGCTCGCCGTCGCCGCCAGCCGGACCTGGATCAACCTTCCGGCCGGCACTGACGGCCTGACCATCCTGGTGGCGGGCCTGGCCAGTGCCTGCGCGTGGGGCCTCCTGATGTGGTGGCGCGGCATCCCGGCGTCCTCCACCCACGCCCTGGTGGGCGGGCTTGCCGGTGCAGGCCTCGCGAGCCTGGCCATCGGGGGCCCGGGGGTTGCCGGCGTCGACCAGTCACTGCTGTTCCAGGTGGTCCTGCCGCTGGTGCTGTCCCCGCTCGTTGCCTACAGCGGTTCCTTCCTCCTGGTGTACCCGGCCACGTGGGTGGCCCGCTACACCCAACCCAACGTGGTTAACCAGCGCTTCCGCCGGGGGCAGGCCGTCGCCGCCGGCGCGGTCGCCTTTGGCCACGGCCTGCAGGACGGGCAACGCGTCAGCGCAGTACTGCTGCTGGCCCTCCTGGCCGCAGGATATTCCGACGGCGGGATCCCCCTGTGGGTGGCCGCGCTATCCGCCGTGATGATGACTGCCGGCACGCTCTTCGGGGGATGGCGGATCTCTCACACCATCGGCTACAAAATCACCAGGATTGATCCCCTGCGTGGTTCCGTGGCCCAGACCTTCACCGCGCTGATGCTCTTTGTGGGCGCCATCGGGCTCCACTGGCCGCTCTCCACCACCCACACCGTCACGGCCGGCGCCCTCGGCGCCGGCGAAAACCAGCATTTTTCGGTCACCAACCGGAAGCTGGTCATCAGGATCCTGTGGCTCTGGGCACTGACTCCCCTGGCCACCTGCGCGCTGGCTTTCGTGCTCGCTCTGGCACTGTCTCCTATTTCCGCCTAGGCGGGGGCCAGCTTTCCGTCCAGACCGGCGCAGCGGGCGCCGCGCTGCCCTGTACACGGCATTCCCCTTGACGTAGATTCGGAAATGCGCCCCCGGTCAACGGTGCCGGGGACCGGCGTCCGCGCCGTGTGCAGGGTTGCGGACGAGGCGCCGCTGCAGCCACCCGGCGGCCTGGAGATGCACAACGCGGAAAAGAGCAGGCGTCATGTCTCCCTCGTATTCCAAGCGCCCCCTGCCGCAGCCCCGGCAGCCCCAATGCGAGGCCTGCGGAACGGAGCACCAGCTGACCATCCACGCCATCACGGCCATTGGCGCCGCCGGCGGGGATCTGGTCACGGTCTCGTATACCTGCAACGACTGCGACTTGTTCCAGGAGCACACCGCGTATGCCACCGACGTCGCGGCGGCGCTGAACCAAGTGCGGTGGATGGCGCAGGTGATCCTTTTCGGGGACGACTACATCCACTGCGGCTTTCCCATGGAGGAGGCGGAGCCTGGAGGTTGAACGGCTCTGCTACCGCAGCAACAGGCCAGGCAGCGGGTTTAGCGCCGTATCCCTGCCCACCCGGGTCCTGCGCTGCCATTGCGGGTTCCAGCTCGAAGTCCCGGAATAGCCGCCACACGCACGGTTTCCCGCGTACGGTTCCCCGCAGGCGTACCTATGGTCCTGCTAGAGCTCGAGTGGGCTGGGACTTTCCGCGGCGGCCACCAGGACGGCGTCGAGCCTCGCCTTGGGTCAGGTTGGCCGCCGTGCAGAGTTCATCCTGCGCAACTCCGGCTGCGGAGGCGTTGCGGACCGCCTGCCGCAACGATTCCTGGGCGGTATCCAGTTCCCACTGCATGCTTTCGAGGCGCGAACTGGTGCGCCACACCGCAGCCAGGACATCTTCTTCCTCGACGGCGGGTGCGGCCACAGCGAGGTGTGGTTCAAGTTCCGGCGCCAGGGGACCCGCCGCAAGGGGCCCCGCCAGGCCGGCCGCCGCGGCGAAAGCCTGCGCCGGCTCCACGGCTTCCTGGACTGCGGCCGCCTCGGGTATGGAAACAGTAAGCTGGCTGCCCAGGGGGTTACTGGCCGTCTGCCTCATGGCACAACTCCTTATGCTGGCTTACTACTAGTTTCAAAAGAATCTCGATTAGCGTACTAGTTGCTCCAGTAGATCGCCAACGGTAACGGGGCTTATCCGAAGCGTCCGGAGACGTAGTCCTCGGTGGCCTTCTGCACCGGATTGCTGAAGATGGTGTGGGTATCGCCGTACTCGATCAGCTTGCCCGGCTTCCCGGTGCCCGCGATGTTGAAGAACGCGGTCTTGTCGGACACGCGCGCGGCCTGCTGCATGTTGTGGGTGACGATGACCACAGTGTACTGGTCCTTGAGCTCGTTGATGAGGTCCTCGATGGCCAGGGTGGAGATGGGGTCCAGTGCGGAGCAGGGCTCATCCATCAGGATCACCTGCGGCTCCACGGCGATGGCACGGGCGATGCAGAGGCGCTGCTGCTGGCCGCCGGAAAGGCCGGAGCCGGGCTTCTCCAGCCGGTCCTTGACCTCGTTCCACAGGTTGGCGCCCTTGAGCGAGCGTTCCACCAGGACGTCGGCCTCGCCCTTGGAGATCTTCTTGTTGTTCAGCTTCACGCCCGCCAGGACGTTGTCCCTGATGGACATCGTGGGGAACGGGTTGGGGCGCTGGAAGACCATGCCAATTTGCGAGCGCACCGTAACCGGGTCCACACCGGGGCCGTAGAGGTTGTCGCCGTCGAGCAGGACTTCGCCCTCAACACGGGCGCCGGGAATGACTTCGTGCATACGGTTCAAGGTGCGGAGGAAGGTGGACTTTCCGCAGCCGGACGGGCCGATGAACGCGGTGACGGACTTGGCCTCGATGTTGATGCTGACGTCCTCCACGGCAAGGAAATCGCCGTAGTACACGTTCAGGTCCTTGACGTCGATGCGCTTAGACATGGTGTTCCTTCACTTACTGGGTATGGATTGAAGTCTAGGATCCGCCGCTTGCTGGCGGAAGGTGTAACCGGACCGGCTACCGGCCGGTTTTGGGGGCAAAGATCCGGGCCACCAGGCGCGCCACCAGGTTCAGGACCATCACCAGGATGATCAGCACCAGGGCCGCACCCCAGGCGCGCTGCGAGGACGGGTCCGGGTTGGACGGCGACGTGGGGTTGAGGATCTGGGTGTAGATGAACGTGGGCAGCGACGCCATCCAGCCGCCGAAGACGTTGGTGTTGATGCTGGTGGCAAAACCGGCGGTGACCAGGATGGGCGCCGTCTCGCCGATAACCCGGGCGATCGCCAGGGTGACGCCGGACGCGATGCCGGAGATCGCCGTCGGGATGACCACCTTGAGGATGGTCCGCCACTTGCGGACGCCCAGGGCGTAGGCCGCCTCACGGAGTTCGTTGGGGACGATCTTGAGCATTTCCTCGCTGGAGCGGACCACCACGGGGATCATCAGCACCGAAAGCGCGACGGCGGCCACCGCACCGGTCTTGGTGCCCGGACCCACCACCACGAAGAAGAACGCCGCGGCGAAGAGGCCGGCCACGATGGAGGGGATGCCCGTCATGACGTCCACGAAGAACGTGATGGCCCTGGCCAGCCGGCCGTCGTTGCCGTACTCCACCAGGTAGATGGCGGTAAGCAGACCGACGGGGACGGAGATAACGGTGGCCAGCAGCGTGATCTGTACGGTGCCCAGGAGGGCGTGGTAGATGCCGCCCAGCACGGGTCCACCGCTGTCCACCGCCTTGTTGTCGAACGCGCCGGTGACCCCGTTCATGGAGTTGGTGAGGAATCCGGGGTTCAGGAGCCCCGGGATGCCGTTGACCAGCACGGTCCAGATCACCGAAACCAGGGGCAGCAGCGCCACCAGGAACGAGCCCACCACCAGGCAGGTGGCCAGCCTGTCCTTGGCTTTGCGGGAACCTTCAACGGCTGCGCTCCAGGACACCAGGCCGATCGCGAAAAGTATCGCCGAAACCACCCCCCAGCCGAACGCATTGAAGCCGACCAGGGCAAGGATGGCTGCGCCGACGATCAGTGCGGCAGCCAGGACGGCATAAGGGGCGTACTTGGGCAGCTGGCCCTTGGTCAGTGCCGACCGCTTGCTGCGGACGGGGCTAACTGTGGAGGTCATTTAGTTGGCTCCCGAAAATTCTTTGTGCCGGGTGATAACCCAGCGGGCGATCATGTTCACGGCCAGGGTGATGACGAACAACACCAGGCCGGCGGCGATCAGGGTGCTGACCTTGAGGCCGCTGGCTTCGGGGAAGTTCAGGGCGATCTCGGCGGCGATGGTCTGGTTTCCGGACTGGATCAGGCTGGCGGTCAGGGCGCCTGACGAAAGCACCAGGGCAACGGCCATGGTCTCTCCCAGCGCGCGGCCCAGGCCCAGCATGACGGCGCTGATGATGCCGGGACGGGCGAACGGCAGTACGGCCATCTTGATCATTTCCCAGCGGGTGGCCCCAAGCGCCAGCGCAGCTTCTTCGTGCAACTTGGGGGCTTGAAGGAAGATCTCGCGGGACAGCGAAGTGATGATCGGCAGGACCATGACGGCCAGGACGATGCCCGCGGTCAGGATGGTCTTGCCGGTGGTGGAGGCCGGGCCTTCGAAGATCGGGAGCCAGCCCATGTTTTCCGCAAGCCAGCCGTAGGAGGGCGAAATCTCCTTGGCCAGGAAGGCGGCACCCCAGGCACCGTAGACCACTGAAGGGATCGCGGCGAGCAGGTCCACGACATATCCGAGTCCGGAGGCCAGGCCGCGGGGCGCGAAATGCGAGATGAACAGCGCCACGCCGATCGCGATGGGGGTGGCGATCACCAGCGCAATGACGGCGGCGATCAGCGTACCGATCACGATGGGCCAGATGTAGGCGAAGAAGCCTTGGCCGCCCTGGATCTTGTCCGCCGGCGCGGTGAGCGCGGGAATTGCCTGGACTACCAGGAAGAGTGCGACGCCGAAGAGGACGGCGAGGATCACGCACCCGGCTGCCAGCGTGGCGCCGGAGAAGACTTTGTCCCCGGCGCGGCCGGCGCCCTGGGTGCTGGTCAGGGAGGTGGCGGTCATTCGACGGCCCTTCGATTCGTTGCTGGATTAATAGGAAGCGCGTGCAAAGCCAAGTTCCCCGCACTGCCTTGCGGCAGGCGGGGAACCCGGTTTTACAGCGTTGGCTAGGACTTGACCTTGATCGAGTCGATGGCCTTGACAGCCTTGGCTGCGAGGTCCGAGGAGAGCGGGGCGGACTTGGCGGAGTCTGCTGCAGCCTTCTGGCCATCAGTGGAAACTACGTAGTGCTCGAACGCCTTGACCAGGTCGACGGTCTCCTGCTTGTCGTACGTGGTGCACAGGACGTGGAAGGACACCAGGACGATCGGGTAGGCCCCTGCGATGGTGGTCTTGCGGTCCAGCTTGATGGACTGGTCGTTGGCGGCGCGGCCGTCAACGGGCTTGCCGGCGTCCACTGCCTTGGCGGCAGCATCGGCCGAGATCTTGGTGAAGGAATCGCCCACCTTGATCTGCGCCACGCCCAGCTTGCCGCTCACGGCAGAGTCGTCAGCGTACGTCACGGCACCGGGGGTATCGGTCACGGTCTTGACCACACCGGAGGTACCCTTGGCGTTTTCGCCCTGGAGGCTGGCGGGCCAAACACCGGCGGCCTTGTCAGTCCAGACGTCGGACGCGGTGGCGGACAGGTAGTCAGTGAAGTTCTGGGTGGTGCCGGAGTCGTCGGAACGGTTCACCGGGGTGACCTTGAGGTCAGGCAGCGAGACGCCGGCGTTGAGGGCGGCGATCGCGGGGTCGTTCCACTTGGCGATCTGGCCGCGGAAGATCTTAGCCACGGTGGCGGCGTCCAGCTTCAGGTCGGTGACGCCGGGAACGTTGAAGGCCACGGCGATCGGGGAGATGTAGACCGGGACGTTGATCGCGCCGGCCGGACCGCACTTGTCCTTCGAGGATGCGTACTCGGCATCGGTCAGGTACGCGTCCGAGCCGGCGAACTGGGCCGAGCCATCGAGGATTGCCTTGCGGCCGGCGCCGGAGCCGTCCGGGGAGTACTGAACGCTGGCGCCGGAGTTGGCGGAGGCGAAGTTGGTCTTCCAGGCGTCCATGGCGGCGCCCTGCGCCGAGGAGCCAATGCCGGTCAGGGTACCGGTGACCTTGGTACCGCCGGCGGACTGGGTGCCGGCAGGAGCGGTGCCCGTGGCGTTGTCTGAACCGCAGGCGGTGAGCGCGAGTGCGCCGGCTGCGATAACAGCGATAGCCGCGTGGCGGCCGAAGCGGAGTGCCTTCACTAGATGTACCCCTTCCAGGGTTATTCAGGTGCGGGACAGGGACGGAGAGCCCTGCTGCGCGATGCGTACGTTGTGTACCTTCAAGAAAGTTAAGGGCCGCAGGTAACGGGATGGGCTGTCCAAAGTGAACGGAGGATTAACGACGGCGGGATATTGGCTGACAAATGCCGGGTCACCATTGCGCAGATCACATGCCCGGTCGTAGGGGGTCTGCACATACACCGGGTAGCGGCTGGCCACTGAATAGACTTGAGCCCATGGCCATCCCAGCAGGACTCACAGCATCCAGGCGGTTCCTGCGCAGCCGGATCAGGACCGGGCTGATCCGCAGCCGCAACTCGTTCGTCCCCGCCATCCAGATGACCGTGTGCGCGGTGGGCGCCTACGCCTTCGCCGAGTACGTCCTGGGCCACTCCGGTCCACTGTTCGCCGCCACCTCTTCACTGATCGCCCTCGGGTTTTCGCGGGAGCCCCGGCTGCGCCGCGTCATGGAGGTGGGCCTGGGCTGCACCATCGGCATCGCCGTGGGCGACCTGCTGCTGCACTGGCTGGGCGGCGACATCTGGGTGGCCGCCGTCGTGCTTCTCTTCTCCATCCTGCTGGCCCGCTTCCTGGACAGTGGAAATATCTTCACCACGCAACTGGCGCTTCAGTCACTGTTGGTGGTGCTGCTGCCGGCACCGTCCGGCGGCCCGTTCACCCGGAGTATCGATGCCGTGGTGGGTGGAATGTGCGCCCTGCTGGTGACCATCCTGGTGCCCAAGGATCCCCGCCAGGAGCCGCGCAGGGACGTGCAGAAACTGCTGCATGAACTGGCGGAGGTACTGCGTGAATGTGCCGGGGCGCTGGCCAACAGTGACTCCACCCAGGCCTGGCATGCGCTGATCCGCGGCCGGAACTGCCAGCCGCTGGTCGATGCCATGCGCCAGTCCCTCCGCGCGTCCGGCGAGGTGGCCACCCTGGCGCCGGCCTACCGCCGGCACCGGGATGAGCTGGAACGGCTGAAGCAGTCGCTGGACTTCATCGACCTCGCCTTGCGGAACAGCCGCGTGTTCGCGCGGCGGCTGACCAGCGCCATCAACCACGCCGCCCTCTCGGACGAGGCCACTGACAGCATCGCGGGGGTGCTGCAGGAGACTGCTGCCGCCATTGATGAGCTCTCGCTGGGCCTCGCGGAAACGCACGAGGGCGTCCGGCGCGCCCACCTTCGCACCGCCCGGCGGGACCTCAGCGAGATTGCGCTTCGCCTGCACCCCAAGCTGCTGGACGTGCAGCGCCTGGAGGGCGAAACCGTTGTGATGCTGTTCCGCCCGCTGATGGTGGACCTGCTGGAAGCCACCGGCATGAACGCGGCCGAGGCCAGGGACGTGCTGCCCACCCTGTAGCTACGGACCGCCGGATGGGGCCCACTGTCAGTGGCCGCCACTAGGGTTGAACGCATGGCAACAAAGACTTCCCGGGCGTCCAAGGCGCCCGCCTTCAAATGCGCCGAATGCGGCTGGACCACCGCCAAATGGGTGGGCCGCTGCGGCGAGTGCCAGGCATGGGGCACGGTGGAGGAAACGGGCACGGCCGTGGCGCGGACGACGGCGGCCACAACAGTCGCGGAGCCTGCGCGCCGGATTGCCGACGTTGACGCCACCACGGCAGCGTTCCTGCCCACCGGCGTGGACGAACTGGACCGGGTGCTGGGCGGCGGCCTGGTTCCGGGCGCAGTCATCCTGCTCGCCGGCGAACCCGGCGTGGGTAAATCCACGCTGCTGCTGGACGTGGCAGCCAAGTTCGCCCGGACCGCCCAGGATGTCCTGTACGTGACCGGCGAGGAATCCGCTGCCCAGGTGAAGCTGCGCGCGGAGCGGATCGACGCCGTCGCCGAATCCCTGTACCTGTCCGCGGAGACGGACCTGGGCCAGGCACTTGGCCAGGTGGAAAAGATTGAACCGCGGCTGCTGATCGTGGACTCCGTTCAGACCCTCAGCAGCGCGGACGTGGACGGCAGCGCCGGCGGCGTGTCCCAGGTCCGCGAGGTGGCGGCGTCGATCATTGCCGCGGCGAAGCGGCGGAACATGACCACCCTCCTGGTGGGGCACGTCACCAAGGACGGGTCCATCGCCGGGCCCCGCCTGCTGGAACACCTGGTGGACGTGGTGTGCCAGTTCGAGGGCGAGCGCCACTCCCGGCTGCGGCTCCTGCGCGCCGTGAAGAACAGGTACGGACCCACGGACGACGTTGGCTGCTTCGACCTCAATGAGAACGGCATTGAGGGCCTTGCCGATCCCAGCGGATTGTTCGTCAGCCGCACCAAGGATCCGGTTTCAGGTACCTGCATTACCGTCACCATGGAAGGGCGGCGTCCCCTGCTGGCCGAGGTTCAGTCGCTGCTCGCCGAGAGCCCCAACTCGCAGCCCCGCCGGGCCACCAGCGGCCTGGACAGTTCACGTGTGTCCATGCTGTTGGCCGTGCTGCAGCAGCGGGCCGGAACCCAGCTGCACAAGGACGATTCCTACGTTGCCACCGTGGGTGGGGTGAAACTCAGCGAACCGGCAACGGACCTTGCCGTGGCCCTCGCAGTTGCCTCGGCCAAGGCCCGCAAGCCCCTGCCCATACGGCTGATTGCCTTCGGCGAAGTGGGCCTGGCAGGTGAGGTCCGGCCCGTACCAGGCATCAACCAGCGCATCCAGGAGGCCCACCGGCTGGGATTCACGCACGCCGTAGTCCCAGCCAGCCACACTGGACCGGGGCCGGTGCCGGCAGGATTCTCGGTGCGTGAAGTGGAGCACCTCACGGAGGCACTCAGCCTGTTGATTGGCTAGCAGCCCGCGCCTGGCGGCCTGCCGGTCCTGGCTGCTGAACGGGTTTCTGGCGGGTACTGTAAGGGCAGAACCTTCAGGCAGACGGAGGTCGTTGATTTCTTTGCTGGGGGAAGCTTGGTGATCCAGGAACAGCAGGGCGCCGCAGACGTTGCCGGCCAGGCACGCAGGGCGCCCATGCAGCCTGTAGTGTCGGACCGTCTGGATGGCCTGTTCGGGGGCCTGAGTGCGCGCAAACGCGTAGCCCTGTGCCAACTGCCGGTCACGTTGACTGTCGGGCTGGTGGTGGTTGCCGCGGCCGTCTTCAGTCCGGCGACGCTGGCCAGCAACCTGTTCATGGGGTCGCTGCTGTTCCATCTGGCCATCGCCGCAACATGCGTTGCCGTCCCGTGGGGCAGGCTCCCGGGCAGCGCGTTCGCCGTTATTCCGCTCCTTGACTGCCTGGCCATCGGGTTCACGCGCGAGGCAGGAGGCCCGGCATTCAGCGTCCTGAGCGTGACGCTGCTCTTCCCCGTTACTTGGCTTTCGGCACAGGTCCGGCCGTACATGCCGGTTCTGGCCATTGCGGGGACCGTCCTCAGTACCGTGGCCCCCTCAGTCCTCCAGGGCTCGGTACCGGCCGGCGGATCAATGATCCGGGTCCTCATCCTCCCCCTGGTGATGGCCGTCATCGCGGTCAGTGCCCATGTGGTGGCCACCACTATCCGCCGTCATCGCGCCAGAATTGTTCAGAACGAGCAGGACCTTGCGCGCACCCTGGACGAAAGTATCCGCCGGCAGGGTCTGCTCGACGCGGTGCTGAAGGCCGTGGGTGTGGGCGTGTGGGTGGTTGATGCCCGGGGCCGCACCGTGCTGGCAAACAAGGCCATGCGCACTGAGCCTGCCCTCGCCGGCGTTGTGGATCATGCCGGCGTGCAGGGCCTCCTGATGGCGGATCGCTGCACTCCCGTACCCGCCGGCCTTCTTCCCGCAGCCCGGGCCGCGGCCGGGGACGCCTTTACCGATGAGCTGTATTGGGCCGGCCCCCTGACCGGCAGCACGCCTACTCCGTGAGCTCGCACGGCTTCCCGCCGGCCGGGGGCCAGGAAGGCGGTGCGGTGATCACTTTCGTAGACGTCACCAGCCTGGTTAGTGCCCTGGCGGCCAAGGACAACTTCGTTGCCACTGTCTCGCACGAGCCTGCGGACACCATTGACCTCCATCCTGGGCTACCTGGAACTGGTCCTGGACGAACCGGGACACGAGGACATCAGGGAGGAGCTCCAGGTGGTGCGCCGGAATGCCGAACACCTGCTGAACCTGGTCAATGACCTGATCGCTGTGGCATCCGAGCGGGTTGACCTATCGTTGGCGGAGACGGACATTTCCCGAGTGCTGGCCATGGAGGTGCACGCGGCACTACCCAAGGCTGCCGGGAACGGGCTGCAGCTGGTGTTGGATGTGGAACAGCCGCTTCGCGCCAGGGTGGATCCGGAACGAATCAGCCAGGTGGTCCGGAACCTGCTCTCGAACGCCATCAAGTACTCCCCCAGTGGGGGTGTCATCACGGCCAGGGCCACCAGGACCGACGAGGGCCTGGTCTGCTCCATTACCGACACGGGCCTGGGCATGACGGAGGAAGAGCAGGACCAGGCGTTCACCAAGTTTTTCCGTTCGGCGCGGTCGCGTGAAACGGCCATCCCCGGTGCAGGCCTGGGACTTCCCATCAGCAAGACCATCGTTGAAGGGCACGGCGGATCCATCAGCCTGGACAGTGAACCCGGGGTCGGCACCACGGCGTCCTTTGTCCTGCCGTCATCCTGACCGGTCAGGGAAGTCCGGAACCTGCTTGCCGCAGGGGCTGCAGCCGTGCCAGGGCCGGCACAGTCAGGAAGCGGCGGCCAGCCAGCCGGAAACGTCACTGCGCAGCACCAGCAGCGGACCGCCGGTGGCGCTGACGTTGCCGTTCGCCACGTAGTACCCGCGACCCGAACCTGTGCCCCCGGCCGCCCGGTCCAGGGCATCCACCAGGTGCCGCGGCAGGTGGCCCTGCGGGCCCAGGCTGCGGAGCTCATCCACTTCTTCCGGCGTGAGCCGGCCCAAAACCTCAGCAATGTTGGCCATGAGTGGTCCCTTCGAGCGGAGTGCCTGAAGGAATAACCTAAAGCAGCGCCGTGAACTCCACGTTAACGGCAGACGGCAACTGCACTTCCTTACGATCTGGAGATTCAATGCCCATTCGAAGCGCAGGCATCCTGCTGTACCGGCAGGACCCGGCTACCCCCGCCGGCAGCGGGGATGGACTGCGGGTGTGGATAGCCCACATGGGCGGCCCCTTTTGGGCGCGCAAGGACATGCATGCCTGGTCCATTCCGAAGGGCGAGTACGCCGACGGCGAGGACCCGCTGGCCGCCGCCCTGCGCGAGTTCGCCGAGGAGATGGGGACCGCTGCCCCGGAGGCTGAATACCGGCTGCTTGGAGAGTTCCGGCAATCCTCGGGAAAACTCATCACCGCCTATGCGTCGCAGGCTGAGTTTGCCCCGGAGGTAATCAACAGCAACACGTTCCCGCTGGAATGGCCCAAGGGGTCGGGCAAGATCCAACACTTTCCCGAAATCGACGATGCCCGTTGGTTCCCGGAGCAGGAGGCCCGGCTCAAACTCGTGAAGGGCCAGCTGCCCATCCTCGACGCGCTGGTTGAGGACGTGGCGGCCAGATAGGCCGCCCTGCCTGCGCCTGACGCTCGGCGGCGTCCTGATCGCCGGAACGGTGCCAGCCCGCCGTAGCGTCCCGGCGTCCCGGCACCGTTCCGGCGTTCCCGACGTTTGGCTAGCTTCCGGTGATCACCAAAGCGGCGCTGTGGCCGCCGAATCCGAACGCGTTCACCAGGCCGGCCGGGGCGTACCCGGGCGCCAACTCGTGGGTACGGCCGGTGATGACATTCAGGTCAACTTCCGGATCCACCACCTCCACGTTCAGCGTTCCCGGGACCATGCCGGTGCGCAGGGCTTCGAGGACCACGACGGCGGCCAGCGCACCGGCACCGCCCAGCAGGTGGCCGGTGTGCCCCTTGGTGGAAGTCACCGGGACATCAGGGCCGAAGACTGCGTTGATCGCCTGGCCCTCCAGCCGGTCACCCACGGGGGTGGACGTGGCGTGGGCGTGCACAAAGCCGATGTCTGTCGGCTGCAGGCCTGCAGAGTCCAGGGCCTTCTGCATGACCCTGCGCTGCATGGCGGGATCGGCGGCCACGATGTCGTTGGCATCGGACGTCACGGCTCCACCAGCCACGGCTCCAAGGATGGCGGCGCCGCGGGCACGTGCGTGCTCCTCGCTCTCCAGCACCACAACTCCGGCGCCTTCGGCCAGCACAAAGCCGTCCCGGCCGCCGTCGAACGGACGCGAGGCCCGCTGCGGCTCGTCCGATCGGGTCGACAGGGCACGAATCTGGGAGAATCCGCTGATCACCAAATCGTTCACGGACGCGTCCACACCGCCGGCAATCACGACGTCGGCGGCACCGGAGCGGATCAGTTCGGCTGCCTGGACAATCGCCTCAGCGCCGGAAGCGCACGCGCTGACAGGCGTCCGGGCACCGCCACGGGCGCCAAGGTCGATGGACACCCACGCGGCGGGGCCGTTGACCATGAGCCGGGTCAGGGTGTGGGGCGACACCTTCCGTGGGCCGGACTGGCCCAGCGTGCGGTCCTGCTCGAGGGTGGAACCGAGGCCGCCGTAGGCGGAGCCGATCACCACCGCGAACCGTTCGGGGTCCACCTTCGGGGCGCCCGCCTGGGCCCATGCCTCCCTGGCTGCGATCAGCGCGAGCCTGGCCGCAGCGGTCCATGCGCTTCAGTTCGCGGGTGCTGAGGTGCCCGGAAAGGTCGGCCGTAACCTGGCCGGCGATCCTGACGGGCAGCGGCCCAGCCCAGTCATGTTCCAGCGCCGCGATCCCCGAGCGCCCGGAAAGCAGGGCCTCCCAAGTCTCCTTGACTGTGGAGCCGAGCGGGTTGATGGTACCGGTACCGGTGACCACTGCGCGTTGTTGTGCCGGCATCGCCGGAAAGCTGCCCACCCTACTTCGCCGGGTTGTGCGTGCCGATGGGCACGAGTGTCAGGTCCGGATGGTTCTTCTCGATCCGGCGCAGGGCCCAGACGTCGTTGAACAAGGCCAGGTATTCGCCGTCGGACCGCAAAAGCACCTCCGCGCCCGGGACGTTGGCCAGCGCGGGCATGGCGTCCGCCGTCGAAATCCTGGCCAGGGAGTAGGGCAGGCGCTCCAGCCGCATGGGGGCGCTGAAGTCGTGCGCCATGCGGTCCTCCACCACTTCGAACTGCATGGGACCGACGGCGGCAAGCACCGGCGCCTGGTCGCCTCGGACGTCGGAGCGGAGCACCTGGATGACGCCCTCATGTTCGAGCCTGCTCGATGCCGCGGCGGAACTGCTTGAACTTGCTGGGGTCCTTGGATCGGGCCACCTGGAAGTGCTCCGGAGCGAACAGCGGGATGGCCGGGTACTCCACAGGGTCCTCCAGGAACAGGCTGTCACCCACGCGCAGGGTGGACGCGTTGACCAGGCCCACCACGTCCCCGGGGTACGCCTCGTCGATGACTTCGCGTTCGCGCCCGAACACCTGCTGTGCGTACTTGGTGGCGAAGGACTTGCCGGTACGGGTCTGGGTGACCACCATGCCGCGCTCAAAGACGCCGGAGCAGACGCGGATGAAGGCCACGTGGTCGCGGTGGGCCTTGTTCATGCCGGCCTGGACCTTGAAGACGAAGCCGGAGAAAGGGGATTCAACCGGGCGCGGGGCACCGTCCACGTCGGGGCGTGGGGCCGCCGGAGGGGCAAAGTCCACCAGCGCGTCGAGCAGTTCCTTGACGCCGAAGTTCAGGGCGGCGGAGCTGAACAGGATGGGGGTGGCCTTGCCGGCGTGGAAGGCGTCGACGTCGAACTCAAGGTTGGATTCGATCACCAGCCCCGCTTCATCAACGGCGTCGGACCAGTTGTTGCCCTGGCTCTCGGCGGCTTCCTCCGGGGTGAAGTATTCGGTGATGGCGATCTGGGCTCCGGCGTTGTTGCGCTGGAACCGGGCGAAGCGGTCATTGCGCAGGTCCCAAACGCCGCGGAAGTCCCCTGAAATACCTACGGCCCAGGTCAGCGGCATGGGCTGCAGGCCGGTGCGTTCGGTGATCTCGTCCATCAGCGCCAGGGCGTCAAGGCCGGGCCGGTCCCACTTGTTGATGACGGTGATGATGGGCAGGTTGCGCTGCTTGCAGACCTCGAAGAGTTTCATGGTCTGGGTTTCCAGGCCCTTGGCGGCGTCCACCAGCATCACGGCGCAGTCGACGGCGGCCAGCACGCGGTAGGTGTCCTCGGAGAAGTCTGCGTGGCCGGGTGTGTCCAGGAGGTTGATGACCGTGTCGCGGTAGGAGAACTGCAGGGCTGCGGAGCTGATGGAGATGCCGCGGTCCTTTTCCATCTGCATCCAGTCGGAGACCGTCTCCTTCCGGTTGGCCTTGCCGCTGGACGCGCCCGCGGTGCCGATCACCTTTGCGTGCAGCGCCAGCGCCTCGGTGAGCGTGGACTTCCCGGCGTCCGGGTGGGAAATGACGGCAAAGGTCCTGCGGCGGCCCGCCTGCTTGTGAATCTCGGAGATCCGGGCGGGGGTCAGGACATCTTGGGACACGGTGCTACTTTCGCTGCGGTTGTGGCTGCCCAGGGGCCTTTCGGGTTCTGCACTGCGACTCGAGGGCGGGGAATGGGATTGGCAAACGGCCAAAGTACAAGTTTATCGCAGGGCCGCAAACGGGCACCGGGTCCGCTTAACGCAGGCGAAACCCGACGTTCAAAGCCGCGAAATGCAGGGCAGTTAGCTTTGGCCCATGATGCATGGCGCCACCTTCTCCGGCAACCTTTTCTTCGACCCGCTGGCCACCAACCTGGTCATCACCCCCGGCACCGCCGAGGCACAGGGGCAGGGCACACCGCTTCCTCCCGGTCCGGCACAGAAGCGGGGCGTCCAGACGGCGGCAGAGCACAAGGCGCTCCGGTCCGCGTCCCTATCCAAGGTCGGCAGGGATCTGGAGCGGATGCTCAGGGAGCGCAGGCGCTGAGGTTTCCGGGCGCGGCTGCTGAACTTCCCGGGCAGGCGCCGAACCACAATGCTGCGAAGGGGCAAAGCGCAAGGGCATGATGTGCTTATGCGCAGCATCGAGTTGGTCTTTGATGACCCCACCGACGCCCTCCTCAGGGCCGACTGGGCGCGGCTCGAGGCCGCGGGCCTCCCGAGCCTCGCGGCGCACACTTCCGCCGGCAACAGCCCGCACATCACGCTGGCGGCAGGAGTGGACCTGCAGGCAGGCCGGGAAGGGCAGCACCAGGAAGAGGTTTGGCAGGCGTTGCCCATTGAAGTCACGTTTTCCGGTGCCCTCGTTTTTCCGGCCGGCACTGGAAAGTATGTGCTGGCCCGGTCGGTCCTGCTGACCACTTCCCTGCTGGACCTCCACCGGCAGCTGCACCAAGGCCTGTCGGGCGCACTGCCGCTGACCCTGCCGGGGTCATGGACGCCGCACGTCACCATCTCCCGCCGCATTCCCGGCCACCACTCGGTACCGCCATGGACCTGGTGGACCTGCGCATCGGGGGCAGCTGTAAAGCCGCGCGGCTGTGGGACAGCAGCACGAAAACTGTCACACCCCTGGGTGAGGCCGCCTGAGCGGACAGCGGTACGCGGGCACATGGAGCAAAAATACCCGCCGGGCATGGTGCCCAAGAGGCACTTTTCGGTCATTGCCGGCCACCCCCTAATGGACCACTTTGGGGCTTGCCCGTGCGGAACTTGGGCTTCTTGCCTCTATCATTGAGCTTGCGGGAATCAGAGCACTTTGTTGATCCTGCCGGCGAACTGCGGATGCCGGCATTCCTGCGGGCGGCGGTCCGCACCTTTGAAGGGAAACACCTATGGCGCGGAGCCCCGAAGAATCGCTGAGGGCCACGCTGGGCAGGGTTGCACCCGGAACTCCCCTTCGCGATGGCCTGGAACGGATCCTCCGCGGACGCACCGGCGCATTGATCGTCCTTGGCTCTGACCGCACCATCGATTCCATCTGCTCCGGCGGGTTCGATATCGGAATCGAGTTCTCGCCTACCCGGCTGCGGGAATTGGCCAAGATGGACGGCGCCATCATCTGCGACAAGGATGCGGGCAACATCCTCCGCGCTGCCGTGCAGCTGGTCCCGGACTCAAGCATCGAAACCCAGGAGTCAGGTACCCGCCACCGGACGGCCGAACGGGTGGCCAAGCAGACCGGAGTTCCGGTCATCTCGGTGAGCCAGTCCATGCAGATCATTGCGCTGTACGTCAACGGGCTGCGGCACGTCCTGGAGGGCTCGGAGAACGTCCTGGCCCGGGCCAACCAGGCCCTTGCCACCCTGGAGCGCTACCGCGCACGACTGGACCAGGTCACCAGTTCGCTGTCCGCCCTGGAAATCGAGGCAATGGTGACGGTGCGCGACGTTGCCGTGACCCTTCAGCGGCAGGAAATGGTCCGCCGTATCTCGGAGGAAATCTCCCAGTATGTCCTGGAGCCTGGGCGAAGACGGCCGGCTTCTCTCCCTCCAGCTCGACGAACTCACAGTCGGCAGGGGTCCCGGCAGCGACGTGATCATCCGCGATTACGCGAGCCCCAACGCCTCCGCGGACGAAATCGAGAAAGCCGTCCATGAACTGGTCAATCTGGGTCCCACGGAGCTGATCGACCTGGGCAAGATCGCCGGGATCGTAGGATTTGCCGGTGGCGAAGCCAACCTGGACGCAGTGGTCCAGCCCCGCGGCTACCGGCTGCTGTCCGGCCTCAAGGCAGTGCCCAAGGCCGTCGCCGACCGCCTTGTGGACCATTTTGGCGGCCTGCAGTTCCTGATGGCCGCCACCATTGACGACCTCATGACCGTTGACGGCATCGGCGACCAGCGCGCCCGCAGCGTACGCGAGGGCCTGAGCCGGATGGCCGAAGCAAGCCTCCTGGACCGCTTCCTCTAAGCCCGTCCGGCCAACCCCTCCGTGCCCGGCTCCAGCGCCTGAAAGCACAATCGATTGCTGGGTAAATGCCGTTTTGAGGGCGGCTGAAAACGGCATCTACCCAGCAATCGATGACGGGGTGTGGTCAGTTCAGCTGGAAGACGGCCTTGGGGCTGGCCCGTGAACCGAGTTTCGCGGTGAAGATGTAGTACGCCCCCCGCCGCCGGGGGCTGCGGCCACGGCCTTGCATCCATCGGCGCTGCGGTTCCGGCTCCACGGGAAGTTTGCGGTTTCACTGGCGCCCGGCGCGATCACCTTTACCAGGTCCTCGCTCGATGCCTGGCAGTCCTTCGAGGAGAAGATCCGGTCAGAGCCGCTGGTCACCAGGAATTCCATCTGGGAGGTCCCAATGTTGACTTCGCATGGGACCGTTCCGCCGTTGGTCACCTTCAGGGTCAGCAGCGGGTTTTCCCCCGGGCCGTAGACGGGCTTGTCAGTGGCGGCCGAGATGGTCACCAGGTTCTGGTTGCAGGTGGGGGTGGCCGGGGCAGTGGGCGACGGCGTGGCGGACGGAGTTGCGGAGGCGGAAGCAGAAGGGGTGGCGGCAGCAGACGGGGAGCCAGCCGGGCCCGGGGAAGAAACCTGGGGGAGGAAGCCTGCCGGGAACCGCCCTTAAAGGCACCGGCCAGCGCGAACCCGCTGACCACCAGCACGATCACCAGCAGGAGCGCGCCCCCAGCGGCCAGCCGGCGGCGGCGGTACACGGCGGGACTCGGTTTCCGGACGCTGCTGGAACCCGATGCCGTGCCGCGTGCTGGTGAATCGCCTTGCCTGCCCATCCTCCTAGGCTAGGGAACGGCGCAGCTTCTGCCCCGCCACCACGCCGCCGCGCCGGCATCGCTCTGGTCACAACGGGTTTGCTGTCCGCCTCAACCCATCAACTACAGTGTTGGCATCGACACTCAAACCTCCCCCGCCACGGACGCGCCAGCGGGTCACTCAGCCCTGGAGACCCTCCACCACCGGATCAACCACTGGTTCGCCGGCATCGCCCGCGACCTTCCGTGGCGCGAGCCCGACTGCTCCCCCTGGGGCGTGCTGGTCAGCGAAATCATGCTGCAGCAAACCCCCGTGGTCCGGGTGCTCCCCGTCTGGCACGAGTGGCTCAAACGCTGGCCCACGCCCGCCGGCCTGGCCGGCGAACCGGCAGGGGAAGCTGTCCGGTCCTGGGGCCGGCTGGGCTACCCGCGCCGGGCGCTTCGGCTGCACGCCGCGGCCACGGCCATCGTGCAGGACCACGGCGGCAAGGTCCCGGACACCTACTCGGCGCTGCTGGCCCTGCCCGGAGTGGGCAGCTACACAGCCGCGGCGGTGGCGGCGTTCGCGTACGGCCGCCGGGAAACTGTGGTGGACACCAACATCCGCAGGGTTCACGCCCGGCTGGTCTCCGGCGTCGCGCTTCCCGCCCCGGCACTTACCGCGGCGGAGATGCGTTTGGCCGGCGCCCTGCTGCCGGACGACGACGAAACCTCCGTGCGCTGGAACGCTGCGGTCATGGAACTTGGGGCTCTGGTGTGCACGGCCCGGGCGCCAAAGTGCGCTGCCTGCCCGGTAAAGGATTCCTGTGCTTGGCTGGCGGCCGGTGAGCCCGCGCCGTCGTACGTTCCCAAGGGCCAGGCGTGGCACGGCACCGACCGCCAGGTCCGCGGCGCCGTGCTGGCCGTCCTCCGGCTGGCAGAAATCCCTGTGCCGGCGGACATGTTCCAGCGTGAACCGGCAGATCTTGGCTTTGCCCCGGAGGGAATCGGGGTGCCGCTGGCCGCGCTGCACCGCCTCAACTCCGCCCCTGAACAGCTGGAGCGGGCGTTGGCGGGGCTGCTGGCTGACGGCCTGGCAGAGATGCACGACGGCGGCTATCGGCTCCCGGCCTGACCCACCGGGGCGCGGGCCGGGATGGCATACTTCTTGGTGACCGGAACCGGGGGAAGCCATGAAGACCATTCTGTACATCGTGTGGGCGCTGTTCGTTGCCGGCGCGGTATTTTCGCTGCTCTTCGCGGCGCGCAGGACCAAGCGCCAGGAACGGCAGATGGCGTCCTGGCCCAAGGCGCAGGCAACCGTCACCGGCAGCGCAAACGGCTGGACCAGCGGCGTGGGCGGCTCCAACCGGAACCTCCGCTACTTCCCCACGTACCAGTTCACCGATCCGCAGGGCACCCTCTTCATGGGCAAGTCCGAAATCTCAGGAGTTGAGCAGCCCGTTCCGGGTTCGCTGATCGAGGTGGCCTACAACCCGGCGAACCCCAATGAGTCACTGCAGGTGTCCCGGGAGCCGCGCACTGCCACGGGCTGCCTGATTGCATTTTTTGCGGTCTTTGCCGTCGTTTCTTTCTGGTTTATCAGTGTCTTCCCGATTGGTTGAGCCGGCGTAGTGCCAGCCCCCAAGGGTCCAGCTAATACAGGGCCCAGCTAGAAGAGAGCGGGCTGGGTGAAGGTTTCGCCGCCAGGGGTTCCGGCCAACGGGCTGCCGCCCACCGGTTCGGCGCTCCACGTGAAGCCAAGTTCGGCGAGCAGTTCCTCCACTGAGATTTGGCCGTCCAGCACTTCGATTTCCTGGGAGTTCTCTGCAAACGGCCGTTCCATGGCATCGAGCATATTCCCAGGAAGCGGGATGGGGCTCAGGGCTCGCCGAAGCCGGCCTGCACCAGGCCACCAACGTATTCGACTGCCCGTTCGGCATCCGCGCCCCACGCCTCCACATGCAGCACCGTGCCCTTGCCTGCCCCCAGTGTCATCAACCCCGTCATGGACGCGCCGTCCACCCCGTTGATGGTCACCTCCGCCTCAAGCGAGGCGAGGCCCCCTGCTACTTTCGCGGCGGGCCTGGCGTGCATGCCGGCCTGGTTAACCAACTCAAAGTCGCCGGTGGAGTCGGGTGCGGCACTGCTGACAGGCTCTTGCTCCGCCTCCGCCGTTGCCGTCGCGGGCTGGTTGGCCGGGACCCGCGTGCCTTCAGCCGCTTTGAGGACCCCGTGGACGTCGGCACCACCCTGCGCAGCGACGGCCGCGGCCACCAGTCCCTCTACCAGCGGCGCGTCCGCGAGCAGGACATCGGCAGGATTTTCCAGGAACTCGAGTGCCGATTCGGCGGTCATCACCGCGGACCCGAGGTCCGTCAGGACCACGGTGCCCGCCCCGCCTTCCCGTCCGCCCGGCTGCCCTCCTGCCTGTTCAATGGCGGCGAGGACCTTCTCGAGGCTGGTGCCGATCCTGCCGTCGTCGGTGCCCCCGGCCGGCAGGATAACCACGTCCGGTGCCATCTGCGCGGCAAGCTCCACGGCGCCGTCGGCAATCTTTTCGCTGTGGGAAACCACCACGATGCTTACGGTCACGCAGCCGCCCCAACCGCTGCCCGCAGGATCAGCGCGCTGGAGACTGCTCCCGGATCGCGGTGCCCGGCACTGCGTTCGCCGAGATAGCTGGCCCGGCCTTTCCGCGCCACCATAGGGTCAGTGGCCACCGCCCCGGCCTCGGCAGCCTCAGCGGCCGCCACCAGGACGGCCAGGACATCCCCACCGCCGCCGTCGGCCGCGGCGCGGGCAGCATCAACTGCCGGGGTCCACGCGTCCACCATGGTCTTGTCCCCGGATTCGGCCTTGCCGCGCGCCACGATACCGTCCCTGGCCGCCTCCAGGGCGCCGGCCCAGGCGGCGGGCTCGATCTCAGCGGAATCGCCCAGTGCGGCAGCGGCCCGAAGGAACGCGGTTCCGTAGAGGGGCCGGCAGCGCCGCCCACCTTGGACATCAGCGTCATGGCTGTCATTTTCAGGGCCGCCCCGGAGTCTCCGGCGTGGCTTCGCCAAGCTTGGCAAGGACCGCCTGGAAGCCGCGGTCCATGTTTTCACCGTGGTCCGAATCCCCGATGGCGCGGTCCAGTTCGATGAGTTCGACGCGGTGTTCGGCCATGGCCTGTGCGCACAGGGTCAGCCACTTCACGGCCCAGTTGGCGTCAAGCACCACGGCTACACGCCCCAACGCAGCGCGGGGGTGTGCACGGGGGCGTCCCAGAGTTCCGTGAGCTCGTCGTCAAGCCGGAGGACCGTGATGGAGCACCCCTGCATCTCCAGCGCGGTGATGTAGTTGCCCACCAGCGACCGTTCCACCGTGGCACCTGCGTCCGCCAGCACCTGCACGGCGCGCCGGTACACAATGTAGAGCTCGCTCAGCGGAGTGCCGCCCATACCGTTGACGAAAAGCAGCACCTTGTCGCCGGAGCTGACCTTCAAGTCCGCAAGGACGGGTTCCAGCAGGCGGTTGGTGATGCTGTCCGCGTTCTCCATGGGAATCCGGTGCCTGCCCGGTTCGCCGTGGATGCCGATGCCGATCTCGATCTCATCCTCGCCGAGGTCGAAACTCGGCTTCCCCGCGTGCGGGACCGTGCATGCTGACAGCGCAACGCCCATGGTCCTGACGTTGGCGTTGACCCGTTCGCCGATGGCAGCAACGGCGTCCAGGCCATCACCGCGCTCGGCAGCAGCACCGGCGATCTTCTCCACAAGCACTGTGCCGCCTACCCCGCGGCGGCCGGCCGTATAAAGCGAGTCCTCCACCGCAACGTCGTCGTTGACCAGTACGGTACGGACGCTCACGCCCTCCGCCTCGGCCAGGCTCGGCCGCCGTCTCAAAGTTCAGGACGTCGCCGGTGTAGTTCTTGACGATATGCACGACGCCGGCACCTGAGTTGACTGCCAGGGTTGCGGGAAGGATCTGGTCCGGCGTTGGTGAGGTGAACACGGCCCCCGGCACGGCGGCGTCGAGCATTCCCCGCCCCACGTAGCCGGCGTGGAGCGGCTCGTGTCCACTGCCGCCACCTGAAACCAGCCCCACCTTGCCGCCCACTGGCGCGTCCTTGCGCGTGACGTAGATGGGGTCTTCACTGACGGTGACCAGCCCGGCGTGCGCCAGGCCAAAACCCTGGACAGCTTCCTGGACAACGGATTTTGGATCGTTGATGAGTTTCTTCATGGCGGTGCTCCTGGCTGTGCTCCTGAAGGATGTGTGTCTGACCCTACTACCGGGATCACAGGTGGCGGTAGGTGCCGCCCGCCCCGGTTTTGCGGCTGCTTCCTGCGCGTACCGGCCCATGACGCAGCAAAGGGACAGCCCCCAATGACTGTCCCTTTCCTGCGGCCCCCCACATATCGGCCTCCAGAAGTTTATCCATCAATTCGAATAATGCCAAGAGGGGTGGGCCGTGTGCTCGCCGGGGCGCTGGTTGCTGGCTGCTGGCTGCTGGCTGCTAGAGAGTGCGGATCATCCGGGTGTTGCCCAGGGTGTTCGGCTTGACCCGCGCCAGGTCCAGGAATTCAGCCACGCCTTCGTCGTGCGAGCGGAGGAGTTCTGAGTACACGTCCGGGTCCACCGCGGACTGGTCGGCCATGACCTCGAAGCCGTGGCGCTTGAAGAAGTCCACCTCGAAGGTAAGGCAGAAGACCCTGGATACGCCCAGGGCCCGGGCTTCCTCCAGGAGGCTCTCTACCAAAACGTGGCCCACCCCCTGCCGCGCCACTGTCCGGACGCCGCGAGGGTTCGAATTTCTGCCAGGTCCTCCCACATGACGTGCAGGGCCCCGCAGCCGATCATTTCGCCGTCGGTTGACTCCGCGATACGGAATTCCTGGAGGCTTTCGTAGTACGCCACCGTCTCCTTCGCCATGAGGATGCGCTCGTCGGCCAGAGGCGCCACGAGTCTTTTGATCGCAGGAACGTCGCTGGTGCGTGCTGGGCGGATGTGGAAGGAGTCGGTCACTAGGCAATCCTACGAGGCGAAGGAGGCTGGGACATTTGTGTAGCTTGCGTCAAAGCGAGGAACGAGCAGCAAGCGGCAAATGTCCCAGCCTCCGAGCCGGGCAGTGGCCTGAGACCTACAGCCCGAGTTCTTCCGGCAGGTCCAGATCCTGGCCCAGGACGTTCTTTGCCAGGAACCACTCCACCACCTGGTACCAGACCTTGGAGTGCTGGGGCTGCAGGACCCAGTGGTTCTCGTCCGGGAAGTAGAGGAACCTGTGGGGCGTCTGCCCGTCCTGGTCCGCCGCGAGCCGGGACTTGGACAGCAGCTCGTACCAGAGCCGCAGGCCCTCGCCGATGGGCACCCGATAGTCCTTGTCGCCGTGGATCACCAGCATGGGCGAACTGATCTTCTCCGCGTGCAGGTGCGGGGAATTCTCCAGCGCCATCTCTTCGGTCATTTCCTTCAGCCAGTACTGCGAGGCATCGGTGGTGGGTCCGAACTGGTCAAGCGCCCACAGGCTGGCGTGGGTGATGATGGCCTTGAACCGGTCGGTGTTGCCGGCTACCCAGTTGGCCATGTACCCGCCGAAGGAGCCGCCCATCGCAGCGGTCCGGTCCTGATCAATGTCCGGCCGTTCCACCGCAGCGTCCGTGATAGCCATCAGGTCGGTGAACGGTGCCTTGCCCCAGGAGCCCCAGCCGCGCTGGATGTGGGCCTGCCCGTAGCCCGTGGAAAGTGCAGGGTCAGGAAGCAACACCGCATAACCCTTGGCCGTAAGGAGCCAAGGGTTCCACCGCCACGTCCATGCGTTCCAGGATCCCAGGGGACCGCCGTGGATCCAGAGCAGCAACGGTGCAGGCCGCTCAGCCGTTGCGTCCTCGGGCAGGGCGAGATAGCCGGGGACCCGTGAACCGTCGGGGGCCGTGGCGGCGACCCGCTCCAGCCGCCCGGGGCAGGACGGCCGTTCGGCCGGCGCAGGCAGGCGCGTGGTTTCCCCTGTGGCCAGGTCGATCCGCACGGCTTCAGCCGGGAATTCGTAGGAGCTCCGCAGGGCGTAGGCGTACCGGCCCTCAGGAGAAACAACGACGTCGGAGTAGGCCGCCTCGTCCTGCGTCACCCGGGTGACGCCAACTTCAGCGGCAGTTCCCGGAACGCTGACCCGGAAGACCGGCGACGCGCCGTCGTCGTCCGCTGTGACCAGGAGGGCGGAACCGTCCGGAAGCCATGCTGCCGGCTTGGGCCAGCGGTCCCAGTCGTGTGCCAGCGGCTGCAAGCCGGCGGCATCGGCAGCAGCCGCGCCGGAGACGTCCAGCAGGTGCAGCCTGATCTCGGGAGCCTGCTGCGGGGTGGAGTCGCTTTCGCTGAGCACCACCAGGGTTTTGCCGTCCGGACTGACGGGACCCGGGAAATAGCTCATTCCCTCCTGGTCCAGGAGCACCTTCAGGCTGCCCGACGCCACATCCACCGCCACCAGGACAGAGCGGCTGTCCGCCCTGGCGAGCGGCTTGGTGTAGCTGCTGTAGACGGTCGTCCCGTCCGGGCTGACCACGGTTTCCGCTTCACGCAGCCGAGGCCCGGCCCCAGCTGTCAGGTTGCGCAGGACCAGCGGAGCCGTCGCGTCAACGGTTGAGGGCCTTCCTGGTGCCGCGTCTTCCCCCGCTTCCACGGAGAAGATCCGCGGCTGGCCCGGGCCCAGGTCGGCGTCCCAATAGCGGACCGGATATTCGCTGTGCAGGATGGCCGCGACCTTCTTGCCCTTGCGGGCCTTACGCCGCTCTGCGTCGTCAGCTTCATCGGCCGACCCTGCCAGCACCTCGGCGGTCACGAACGCGGCGTCGGCATCCCGCGCCGTCATGACCCTGCTGATGCCGCCGGGCCTGCTCAGGACCACGCGGGCTTCCCCGCCGTCGGCCGGAAGCAGCCACAGCGCGTTGACCGGCTCTTCCTCCGGGCTGTCCGGATCGGGCCGCGCCGACGTGAAGTAGACGTCACCGTTGGCGGCGAAAGCAGCACCTGCCTCCCCCTTGGCGCTCCGGGTGATGCGGCGGGCGTGCTTCTGCCCGGCCGGGTCCAGCTCCCACAGCGCAGTGGCGAACTCGGTGCCGTTGCCGTTCAAGGTGCTGACGGTTGTGACCAGCCGGGAGCCATCCGGACTTAAGGCCAGGCCGCTTACCCGAGGGATGGACAGGTAGTGGTCGAGGTCGTGGAAAGGGGTCAGCGGTTGCCCGTCCGGGATCACCGGATTCTGATTAGCCATGTCCCCGATTCAACACGTTTTGTGCTGCCGATCACAGTCGCCACACGGCGGTCGCGGCCGCGCGCCCGGGTGCCTCTCCCTGGCTGGGTCCGGTACCGGGCATCGGAGATTTCCCGGCGCCTGCTCCTTCGTCGCTTTGACGGCGCCTACATAAATCCCCGATGCCCGGCACCTTGTGCGCAGCGCTGCAAACTCCCCGTCAGGCACCGAGCGAGGGTGCCGGGGTCATTTGTGTAGCTTGCGTCAAAGCGACGAAGGAGCAGCAAGCGGCAAATGGCGCCGGTGCCGGAGCGAACTCAGCCGCCGACGGGATGAAGAGGGGAAAGCGAAAGCCCCGCCGCTCCTTGGGGAGTGGCGGGGCTTTCGGGTTGGCGCTTAGACGCTGGGGGCGATTTCCGGAATGCGCGGCTTGGCGTTGCCGGCGAAGGTGAACTTCGCGTCGTCGCCTTCGCCTTCGACATCCACTACGACGATGTCGCCGGGGTGGATCTCGCCGAACAGGATCTTCTCGGAGAGCTGGTCCTCGATCTCGCGCTGGATGGTGCGGCGCAGCGGCCGGGCACCCATGGCGGGATCGTAGCCGCGGGTCGCCAGGAGCACCTTGGCGGCCTTGGTGAGCTCGATACCCATGTCCTTGTCCTTGAGGCGCTTCTCCAGGCGCGTGACGAACAGGTCCACGATCTCGATGATCTCGTCCTGGGTCAGCTGCGGGAACACCACAACGTCGTCAACACGGTTCAGGAACTCGGGGCGGAAATGCTGCTTGAGTTCCTCGGTGACACGGGCACGCATGCGGTTGTAGCCGGTCTGCGTGTCGGTGCCGGACTGGAAACCCGTTGCGACGCTCTTGGAGATGTCGCGGGTACCAAGGTTGGTGGTCATGATGATCACGGTGTTCTTGAAGTCCACCACGCGGCCCTGGGAGTCGGTCAGGCGGCCGTCTTCCAGGATCTGCAGCAGCGAGTTGAACAGGTCCGCGTGGGCCTTTTCCACTTCGTCGAACAGCACCACGGAGAACGGACGGCGGCGGACCTTCTCGGTCAGCTGGCCACCCTCTTCGTAGCCCACGTAGCCCGGAGGGGCGCCGAAGAGCCGCGAAACGGTGTGCTTCTCGGAGTACTCGGACATGTCCAGGGTGATGAGGGCGTCCTCTTCACCGAACAGGAACTCCGCGAGTGCCTTGGCGAGTTCGGTCTTGCCGACGCCGGTGGGGCCGGCGAAGATGAACGAGCCACCGGGGCGCTTGGGGTCCTTGAGTCCTGCACGGGTGCGGCGGATGGCCTGGGACAGTGCCTTGATGGCCTCGTCCTGGCCGACAACACGCTTGTGCAGTTCCTCTTCCATCTTGAGCAGACGCGAGGACTCTTCCTCTGTCAGCTTGAAGACGGGGATGCCGGTGGAGTTTGCCAGCACCTCGGCGATGAGATCCTCATCCACCTCGGAGATGTCGTCCATGCCGCCGGACTTCCAGTGCCGCTCCTTCTCCGAACGCTCGGAGATCATCTTCTGCTCCTTGTCGCGGAGCGCTGCGGCGCCTTCGAAGTCCTGGGCGTCGATGGCGGATTCCTTCTCCATCTTCAGCTTCGCGATGCGCTCGTCCATGGCCTTGAGTTCCGGCGGAGCGGTCATGCGGCGGATGCGCAGGCGGGCGCCGGCCTCGTCGATCAGGTCGATGGCCTTGTCCGGCAGGAAACGGTCCGAGATGTAGCGCTCGGCGAGGCTGGCGGCGGAGGCCAGTGCGCCGTCGGTGATGGTGACGCGGTGGTGCGCCTCGTACCGGTCGCGCAGGCCCTTGAGGATCTCGATGGCGTGCGCCACGGAGGGTTCCTTGACCTGGATCGGCTGGAAGCGGCGCTCCAGCGCAGCGTCCTTCTCGATGTGCTTGCGGTATTCATCCAGCGTCGTGGCGCCGATGGTCTGCGCTCGCCGCGGGCCAGCATGGGCTTCAGGATCGAGGCAGCGTCGATGGCGCCTTCGGCGGCACCGGCACCCACCAGGGTGTGGATCTCGTCGATGAACAGGATGATGTCGCCACGGGTGCGGATCTCCTTGAGGACCTTCTTCAGGCGCTCTTCGAAGTCACCGCGGTAGCGGGAGCCGGCCACCAGGGAACCGAGGTCCAGGGTGTAAAGCTGCTTGTCCTTGATGGTCTCCGGCACGTCGCCGCGGACGATCGCCTGGGCAAGGCCCTCGACGACGGCCGTCTTGCCGACGCCGGGCTCACCGATCAGGACCGGGTTGTTCTTGGTGCGGCGGGAAAGGACCTGCATGACGCGTTCCATTTCCTGCTCGCGGCCAATGACCGGGTCCAGCTTGTTCTCGCGCGCAGCCTGGGTCAGGTTGCGGCCGAACTGGTCCAGGACCACGGAACCGGCGGGTGCGCCCTCGGGCTGTCCGCCGCCGACGCCTGCGCCGGTGGTTTCCTTGCCCTGGTAGCCGGAGAGGAGCTGGATAACCTGCTGGCGGACCCGGTTGAGGTCGGCGCCGAGCTTGACCAGAACCTGGGCGGCAACGCCTTCACCTTCACGGATCAGGCCGAGCAGGATGTGCTCGGTACCGATGTAGTTGTGGCCCAGCTGCAGGGCTTCGCGCAGCGAGAGCTCCAGTACCTTCTTGGCACGGGGGTGAAGGGGATGTGACCGGAGGGAGCCTGCTGGCCCTGCCCGATGATCTCCTGCACCTGCTCGCGAACGCCGTCGAGCGAAATGCTCAAGGACTCAAGAGCTTTGGCGGCAACACCCTCACCCTCATGGATCAGACCCAAGAGGATATGTTCGGTACCGATGTAATTGTGGTTCAGCATGCGTGCCTCTTCTTGGGCAAGCACAACTACGCGACGGGCACGGTCCGTAAATCGCTCAAACATTTCGCCACACTCCTAGCTACGACGTACTTTGATGCTACGTGGCCGCCCCTGAGTTGTGGAGCGTGTTCGCCACAGGGGAAACCGCGCCCCTTGCGGGAATAACGGCTGCCGGCAGTTGCGGCCCGGTGGAGCGGACCGGCAAAGGCCGGGCAGCCGCCGGGCAAGGCGCCGGCCGGAGCACCCACGGCCAAGCGAATAATGCCCGGCAGCACCAGCTCACGGACAACGCCGCAATTGGGCCAAAGGACCCTGTGCGGAAGCCCTCCGTAGCAGTAATTTCCGAAAATTGAAAAACCCCGCCCCGCCTGGCGGCGGGAGCGGGGTTTCGGCGGAGCTAAAGGCGGTCCTAGGAATTTGCCTTTTGGTAGGCTTCCTGGATTTCGGCCTGAATTCGGCCGCGGCTGTTAACGGTGTAACCGTTATCCCGCGCCCATTGCCGGATTTGCGCCGAGTCGTGGCTGCGGCCACCGGTTGCTGCCTTGGCCCGCTGGACGCGGCCTCCGGATGCCTTGCGGGCGGCAGTGGTGAACCTCTCCAATGAAGACCGAAGTTCTGCGGCATTGGACGCCGACAGGTCTATCTCGTAGTTGACCCCATCGAGGCCAAACTTAACATTCTCGTCTGCGGATCCCCCATCCAGATCATCAACGAGGATGATGTTTACTTTCTGTGCCATTTAGGTCTTCCTCTTGCTGGAAAGTTCGGTTTTCAGAAAAGCAGGATGTTTCCCAAAAAAAGTATGACTCTTATCTTGGCAACGCGTCAAAGCGCCTAATGGTTCCTTGGGGATAAACCCGGAAAGTTGGGGTTTATCTATTTGGATTCCGAACCCGGGCGGTCCGTGGGCTGCCCCGGGTGGGAATCCGCTTCGGCCTGGGCGCGGGCCTCCGCCTGCCGCTCGGCCTTGTCCGCGTTAAAGATCGCCTTCATGGCAAACCAGAAAAGCAGGCCAACCACGAGGGAAGGAAGAATGACGGCTACGTATTCCATGATCAGTGCCCTTCGGGCTTCAGCAGGGGGAACAGGATGGTTTCGCGGATTCCGGCTCCGGTGAAGAGCATCACCAGCCGGTCGATGCCCAGGCCGATGCCACCCATGGGCGGGGCACCGTACTCCAGGGCACGAAGGAAGTCCTCATCGAGCCTGCATGGCCTCGACGTCGCCGGCCGCCGCGTGCATGGACTGTTCGGTGAGCCGCTCGCGCTGGATGACGGGGTCAATCAGCTCGGAAAACGCGGTACCGCGCTCCATGCCGCCGATGATCAGGTCCCAGGCCTCGATCAGCCGGCCGTCCTCGCGGTGCGGGCGGGCCAACGGCTGCGCGGAGGGCGGGTAATCGTAGACGAAGGTGGGGTTCAGCAGGGTGGGCTCCACGATTTCGCCGAAGAGCTCCACTACCAGCTTCTCGGCATCCCACTTGGTATCCACCTTGACGTCGTGCTTGGCTGCAAGCTCCCTAAGCACCTCAACGGAAGTGTCCGGCGTGATCTCCTGCCCAACGGCGTCGGAAAGTCCGGGGTAGACGGCCAGCCAGGTCCACTCGCCGTCGAGGTTGATCTCCCCGCCTCGGTCTGCAGGACGCGTCCGGCCCCCACGGCGTCTGCGGCGTCGAGGATGATCTCCTTGATCCGCTCGGCCATGATGAACTGGTCGGCCCAGGCCTCGTAGCACTCAAGGGTGGTGAATTCGGGGCTGTGCGTGGAGTCTACGCCTTCGTTCCGGAACACGCGGCCCATGTCGTAGACGCGGTCGATCCCGCCCACCACGGCACGCTTGAGGTACAGCTCGGTGGCGATGCGCAGGGTCATTTTCTGGTCGAAAGCGTTCATGTGGGTCTCGAACGGACGCGCCAGGGCGCCGCCGTGGACCAGCTGCAGGATGGGCGTTTCCACTTCCACGTAGCGGTGCCGGAAGAGCGTTTCGCGGATGGAGCGGGTGATGGCGGCGCGGGTGTAGACCATCTCACGGGCCTCATCGCGGACCATCAGGTCAACGTAGCGCTGGCGGACGCGGGTTTCTTCGTTTAGGTCCGCGTGCAGCACCGGCAGTGGGCGCAGGGCCTTGGAGGCCATGGACCAGGACTCGGCCATGACGGACAGTTCGCCGCGGCGGGAGGAGATGACCTCGCCCTTGATGAACACGTGGTCACCCAGGTCAACCAGGGCCTTCCAGTCCGCGAGCGCTTCCTCGCCCACGTTGGCCAGGCTCAGCATGGCCTGCAGGCGTGTTCCCTTGCCGTCGGTGCCGCCTTCCTGCAGCGTGGCGAAGCAGAGCTTTCCGGTGTTGCGGACAAAGACCACGCGGCCGGTGACGCCCACGGTGTCGCCGGTGGCGTCGTCCGCTTCGAGGTGGGCGTACTTTTCCCGGATCTCCGCGAGGGAGTGGGTGCGTTCCACTCCGACGGGGTACGCCTCCGTGCCGCGCGCAAGAAGTTTGGCGCGCTTTTCCATGCGGATCCGCATCTGCTCGCTGGCGTCGACGGGCTCTGGGGCATTCTTGGGCGCGGGGGTGTTTTGGGAAGTCACAATCATCAAGTTTACCGGGCATTGGCTGCCCGGACTTTCAGCTGCCGCGCAGGCTTGCGCCCTAGGATGGGCGGGTGAAAGAACGGGTACTTCCAACGCACGACGGCGGCAGGCTGGCTTTGTACAGCTACGGCACCGAGGACGCGCCGGGGGAAAAGCGGGTGCTGCTGATCGGTGGCGCGTTCCTGACGGCCCTGATCTACCGGCCGTTCTCCAATTCGCTGGCGAAGGGCCTGGGCGACGGCTGGGCTGTTGACGTCTACGACCGGCGGGGCCGGGGCAACTCCTCCGAGCAGCCCGCGGACTATTCCATGGCCACCGAGGTCGAGGACGTCCGGACGGTCCTCAAGGCGACCGGTGCCCGGAACATCCTGGGCCACAGCTTGGGCGGATCGGTGGCCCTGAACGCAGTCCAGGAGTTCACGGGAACCGCATTCGTCCCCGACAAGCTGGCCGTGTACGACGCGGCGGTAAACATTGACGGCAGCATCGACACCGCATGGCTGGACGGATTCGAGGACGCCGTCAATAACGGCAAAGTGGGCCACGCGCTGGCGCATATGAAGAGGGCCACCAGCCCGGGCACAGCCATGGCCAGAATCCCCGCGCCCGTCCTGGCCGGCCTGATGGCAGTGCTGTCCCGGACTAAGGTCAACAGGATGTTCCAGCAGGTCATGCCCAGCGGGGTGGGTGAGCTGCGGGCGGCATACGACGAAAAGGGCCACGCCAGGGACTTCAGCGTTCTGCCCGCCGGAACACACTTCATGGCGGGTGGAAAGAGCCCCAGCTATTACCGGGTGACGGCGGAAAAGCTCCACGCAGCCGTCCCGGGGAGCACCTTCCAGCTCTCACCCAAGTGCTTCCACGGGTCCATCCCGGCCGCCGTCAAGGAACTGGTCACCGATATTTCCGCCTACTTCAAGGACGGGCATCCGGACGGGGAGTCCCGCCCGGATGCCCGTGACGCTATGCCCGTTCCCCGCGGCTGAACCCGGCCAGGGCAGCTTCCCCAAAGTCCCGCCAGACGATCCGCGGCTTCGGCTCACCGCTCCGGTCAGCCAGCCAGTCACCCCAGGCGGTGATGTCCTCCCCGCCCGCAGCGGCAACGGCGTCACTGGCGAACCCTACGGCGGTGGACCCGTCCGAGAGCTGCACCGACCCCAACAGCATCGGCTCGGGAAGGGCGGCAAGGAACATCCCCAGGGCTGCCGGGGACAGGAGCCACCGCTCCCCCGCCGGCTCCGCGCCGTCGTCGGACTTGTATACACCCGGTTTGGCGGGCACCGTGTCCAGCGCCACCATCCGGTACCTCGCGGACATCCGGACCGGGCCGTCCCAGAATGCCCCCAGTTCCTCCAGGCCTGGGCGCCAGCGGCTAGCCTTTGCGGTGCGCACCCACCACCACCAGCGGAACGGCTTCGGCGCCTGCAACCACAGGCCAGGGAACGGACGACGACGGCTGCCCGGCTTCCGCCGTTTCCCCAACTGCCGCACCGGCAGCGCTGAGCGCGGGCGCGGCCGGCGTGGTCTCGATCCGGCGTGCGATGTCCCCCGCCACGGCGTCATCGAAGGTACGGCCCACCACCGTGAGCCCGAACTGCGCACCGTCCACTTCGCCGGCGGGGACGGCCACGGCACACAGGTCGAAGAGGTTGCAGAAGTTGGTGTACGTGCCCATCAGCGAGTTCATGCCAACAGGGTCCGCAGCCACATCGGCCAGCGTGGGGTGGAACGGCGCGGTGGGGACAAGCAGGGCATCGAAACCCTCAAGCTGGGCCATGGATTTGTTTTTCAGTTGCTCCAGCCGGGCGGTATCGGCGACGTATCTATGCGCGGGCAGGGTGCCGGCGGCCCGGATGATGCCTCCAACGGTAGGATCGACGCCCGCCCCGCCGCCAGCTCCGGCGGATGTACGGGGATCCGGGGAGCGGACTGGCGGCAACGGCCGCCGGACCTGACGGCGGCGACTTCTCGTTTCGCCTGGTCGAATCGCTGATCTACCTGCGGGCGGACGGGGCGGTTGATGCGGGATCGCCGCTGCAGGCGGCAGATGCCGGGCTGATCCTCTGCGGGCTGGGCCAGCAGCTGCCGGCCATCCGGGCGGCAAGCCAAGCCCTCATCGACCGCCTGGCATGAATTCCGGTCCGCACGCGCCCGGGATGCCTGCAACCGCTTGCTCGACTAGGCTCGGAGCATGACGCGAGAGAACATCAGGACCCCCGACGGCGGCACTGTGGAGCTCCTCTCCACCGGCGCGGAACTGGCTTCGGCAGGTTCGGGCGTGGTGGTTGTGCCGCCCTCCATGGTGACGGCCGCGGACTACACGAAATTTGCCCAGAAGCTCAGCGCCGCCCTGGGCCGGCCGGTGCACACGTTCAACCGGCGCGGCCGCGGCTCGTCGTCGCCTCAGCCCGATGATTACACGCTGGACGTGGACATCCGGGACCTGGACACGGTCATGAAGCACACCTCCAGCACCGACGTCTTTGGCCACAGCTTCGGCGGCGCCGTTGCCCTGCACGCCGCCCGGACCCTTCCGGTGGAACGGCTGGCCGTCTACGACCCCGCGGTCTCCGTAAACGGCAGCGTCACGGCCGACTGGATCGTGGAATATGAGCGTGCCATCGCCGCCAAGGATGACGACCGCGCCCTCGCTGTGATCCAGCGCGGCCTGGAAGCCGGCGGCGCATTCTCTTCGCGCATGCCGCTGTCCATGCTGACCCTGGCCAACAAGCTGACGGCCGGCACCACGGAGGGTAGGCAGCAGCGCGAGCTGATGCGCACCGGCGTCCGCGAGATCAAGGCGATCATCGCCGCCGACATGCCGGCCGAGCCGTTCCAGGCACTCCCGCTGGAGACGCTGATTGTTGTCGGCGAGAAGAGCCCGGCCTACTTCGGCATCGCCTGTGGCCAGATCCACGACGTGCTCTCCGGCTCCAGCTACACCATCCTGCCCGGCTACGGCCACGACGGCGCCATCAAGGCCCCGGACAAGCTGATCAAGGAACTAAGCGAATTCTTCGCCGGCTGACCCATGTAAGTAGCAGTAACTGTCGTTTTGAACGGTCAAAACGACAGTTACTGCCACCCAGTTGGGCTAATGCGCCGGGCCGTGGCCCGCACCTTCGGTCTTGCGCATCATCGCTGAAAGCACGACGGCGGCAAGGGCTATCACGGTTGCCGTCATGAAGGCGGCGCTCATCCCGGCGACGAGTCCCGACGCCGCACTCACCACCGCGAAGATGGACACCAGCAGAGCCGTGCCCGCGGCGCCAGCCACCTGCTGGGTGGTGCTCATGATCGCCGAGCCGTGGGAGTAAAGGTGCGGCGGCAGGGGATTCAGCCCGGTGGTGAAGGCGGGGGTGAACAGCAGCGCCAGGCCAAAACTCAGCCCCACGTGCAGGGTGACGATCCACCAAACTGCCGTACCGGCGTCGAGCATTGAAAACTGCCAGAGGGACACCACCATAAGGATGGACCCGGTGACAGTGAGCGGGAGCGGGCCCACTTTGTCGAACGCGCGGCCGATGACCGGACCCAGCAGGCCCATCGCCAGGCCGCCGGGAAGCAGCGCCAGTCCGGTCTCAAGCGACCCGAGGCCGCGGACTTCCTGCAGGTAGAGCGGCAGCAGGATGACGCCGCCGAACAGTGCCATCATGGCCACCACCATCAGCAGGACCGAGACGGTGAACATGCGAAAGTTGAAGGCGCCAAGATCCAGCAGCGGCGCGGCGGACTTCTGCAGCCGGAGCTGGCGCAGCACGAACACGGTCAGGGCAGCAACGCCGATTACCAGCGCTGCGATGGCACCGGCGCCGGGGCCTGCCTGGCCATCGTGGCCACCGCCGATCTGGCTAAGGCCGTACACCAGGCCACCAAAGGCGGGGACGGTAAGGATGACGGACAGGAGGTCGAGTTTGCCCTTCTCCACCTCGCCCACATTGGTGAGGTACTTGGCGCCGATCGCCAGGGCCGCCAGGGCCACAGGCAGGACGAAGACGAACATGAAGCGCCAGCTGAGGTGCTCAAGGATCAGGCCCGATACGGTTGGGCCCATGGCCGGTGCCACCGAGATGGCAATGCTGACGTTTCCCATGACGGCGCCGCGCCTGGCCAGCGGCACCAGGGTGAGGATGGTGGTCATCAGCAGCGGCAGCATGATGGCAGTGCCGCCCGCCTGGACGATGCGCGCCAGGAGCAGGACCTCGAACCCGGGGGCCACGGCGGCAAGCGCGGTTCCGCCGGCGAACAGGCCCATGGCCAGCATGAACACGGCCCGCGTGGAGAGGCGCTGGAGGATGAAGCCGGTGGTGGGGATGACCACCGCCATGGTGAGCATGAACCCGGTGGACAGCCACTGGACGGTAGGGGCGTCCACACGGAGGTCCACCATGAGCCGTTGCAGGGCGACGTTCATGATGGTCTCGTTGAGGATTACCACGAACGTCGCCACCAGCAGCGTGCTGATGATGGTTACGGACTCCCGGGACATCTTCTCAGGCGCAGCGGGAAGGGTGCCTGGGCGGATTCCTTCGCCGGCTCCCTGGTCAGGGGCTGGCTGTCCGCTGGCGTTGGGAGAGACTTCGGTAGACATGGGTGTTCCCTCGGGGGTGCTTTAAGAGTGATGCGCGGTCGGCGCCGCTGCAGATTGCAACACTCTACCCGTTGGAGTAATTCCTCCGCATGGGTTCTTTTACCCCCGAGGGAACATTAGGGGTTTGCTTTAGGCCGTCTGGCCTGCGTGCTGGCCCTCCGAGATTTCCTCCACCAGCTTGTTGTTGAACGCCGGGAGGTCGTCAGGGTTGCGGCTGGTCACCAGGCCCTGGTCTACTACAACTTCCTGGTCCGTCCAGTTGGCGCCGGCATTCTTCAGGTCGGTTTCGAGCGTGAAGTAGGACGTCACGTTCCGGCCGCGGATGACGCCGGCCTCGATGAGCAGCCACGGCCCGTGGCAGATCGATGCCACCGGCTTGTGCTGTTCGAAGAAGCTGCGGGTGAAGGTCTGGGCGTCCTTGTCGACACGGAGGTGGTCTGCATTGACGACGCCGCCCGGGAGTACCAGCGCGTCGAAGTCCGAGGCGTTCGCATCCGCGACGGTGAGGTCGACGTCGAAGGTGTCGCCCTTGTCCGTGCCGTTATAGCCCTGCAGCTTGCCGCTCTTGGGTGCGATCAGTGTGGGTTCGCCACCGGCGTCTTTCACGGCCTGCCAGGGACTGGTGAGCTCTACCTGCTCCACGCCGTCAGTCAGCAGGAATGCGACCTTTTTGCCTGCGATGCTGTGCTCTGACATTGTTCCTCCTCGCTTGAGGGGGCCGGCTGGCCTTTGGGCACGGCCTGGTCCCGCTCGAGAGTTGATTGCCTGACGCCTTCCAGCCTAGGAAAGAGGAAAGTAATAAGCAAGCTGACTATTTTACTTAGCGTTGCTGCGGCGGTTCGGCTTGCCCCGGCTTCCCGCCGCGGATGAATTTTTGCGCAGCGCAGGTTCCTTTTTGCTCCAGGTATTTGGGGTGCGAAAAGTATGCTGCGCAGCGGGAATGCGTACGACGGCGGCACGCGGCTTTGGGGCTCAGGGGTGGCCGGTCAGAATGTCAGTGCCTCGATGGATGATGCGTCTATGGGAATCGGCGGTGGTGTTGGGGCAGGGTTGGAGGGAGTCCGCGCCTCTGTTGCTGCCCTTGATTCGCTGGACCGTGAGGATAATTTGCTGGCTGCGGGGGTCGGCATGGACGCTGATGTTGATGTGTTGCAGCGGCGGTATGAGATCCGGCTGGAACGGCTGGAGCTTACAGCCCGCCTGGAGGCCCAACTCGCCGCGGTGAAAGCAAGCGACGCTGCCGAGGCCGTCTGGTTCCAACAGGCCATGACCCCGCCGGACGCATCAGTCCAGGACCGCACCTACGCCGAGATGTCGGTAGTGGAGGAGATCGCAGGGGTCCTGACCATCAGCTCCGCGGCAGCCGGGGCGTTCGTGGAACAGTCACGCCGGATCTGTTCGCTGGCGCCTGCTTTTGAGGCGTTATCTGCCGGGGCGATGTCCTGGCAGCATGCCCGCATCGTTGCTGACGAAACCGAAGGCCTCACCCCTGCTGGTGGTGCCGAGTTGGTTGCGCACTTCTTCGACCCTGACGCACCCAACCCCGCCCGCGGCGCAGCCCCGGGCGACCTGGCCCCGGCCCGGTTCCGCGCCAAGGCCCGTACCTGGCGGGAACGCCACCACCCCGAATCCATCGATAAACGCCACGCCAAAGGTGTGGCCGACCGGCGGATGGAATACACCCCCGACCGCGACGGCATGGCCTGGCTCTCCCTCTACCTGCCAGGGGACACCGCCTGCGCCATCTGGAACCGCACCACCGCCACCGCCCGCGGCCTCCAAGGCCCCGACGAAACCCGCACCCTCACCCAACTCCGCCCCGACATCGCCGCATCCCTGCTCCTCGGCACCGGCAATGCCGCCGGGATCGGGAAAGTCCCCGCGCCGCGGGCCGATGTCCTGGTGATGGTGCCGGTGTTCTCCCTGCTCGGGCTGACGGACGAACCAGCAATCCTGGACGGTTTGGGCCCGGTTCCGGCGTCCCTGGCCCGGAAACTCGTCGCCGACGGAGCGGACTCCTTCTACCGGGTCATCGTCGACCCCAGGGACGGGGCGCCCCTGGAAATCGGCCGGACGAACTACCGGCTCACCGAAACCATCAAACGCTGGATCAGGATGCGCGACGGAAAATGCACCTTCCCCGGCTGCAGCAACCGCACCCCCGACAACGACACCGACCACCTCACCGCCTGGAAACACGGCGGCACCACCAACGTCAGCAACCTCGGACAACTCTGCCCCCGACACCACAGACTCAAACACAACAGCCAATGGACCCCCGACCCGGCCGCCCGGAATCAACCACCCGGCTGGACCTCACCAACCGGGCGCCACTACAAACCCGAACACCCCGACCCCCAACCAACCCACTGGCCCCGGGAAAGCTGGCCGCAATGGCCTACGCCCGCAGCAATCCAGGCAGAAAATCCCAGCCTGGAAGACCTCCCACCCTGGGAACCGGACAACCCCGCGCTCCTGGAACTCAGCGACTTCTCACCCGAGGACCCCGCCTGGGAAGAATTCTTCACAAAACCCTTCGTCCTCTCCGGCTAAAGCAACTCGCGGTTGGGGATTAGTCCTGCTGCAGTGCCAGGGCTATGCCCCGTGGTGCTCGATCAGCCAGCCCGCCATCTGCCGCGCGCGCTTCCCGGCATCCAGGTCGCCGCCCGTGGCCGAGGTGATTGATCCCTTCATCAGGATCTGCCAGGAACGCGCGAACCCGTCGGGGTCCACGAGTCCGGCCTCTTCGGCCAGCGCCTGCACGTGGCCCCGGAGCTTTGCCAGGTAGTTGATGCTGGCCTGGCCCAGCGGGTGGGAAGGTCCCATCTCCAGCAGGACGTGGGTGAAGGTGCTGCCTTCAAAGTCGTCGCGCCGGAACCATTCCTCGAGGACGTCGAAGATGGCCAGCAGGCGCTCAACGGGTGTTTGTCCCCGCCGCCGGGCCTGGGACACAATCGCCTCGACGGTCCACAGCTTGTCCCGCTGCTCAAGGAACGCCAGGACCAGCGAGTTCTTTGAGGGGAAGTGCCGGTAGAAGGTGGCCTTTGCCACCCCTGACCGCTCGATAAGCTCATTGACGCCAACGTCCCGGATTCCGCGGCGGGAGAACAGTTCATAGGCCACCGAGAGGATCCGTTCCACGGAATTGGTGGCGCCGCCCCCGGCGCCAGTTCGGAGGGCGCGTCAGAAATCGGGACCTTCGCCTCTGTGCTCATAGGACATGGAGTCTAGCGCAGGGGAAGACAGACCAGTCTTCCCCGCTGTAGTGTTTTTCCTACGCAGTTCTTTAGAACACCGCAAGGGGACCCCAGGGGTCCCCGGTTTGGAGCAAGGAGGCCCCAATGTCAGCAGAGCGGATGTTCCAAAGTGTGCCGTCGGACCCGGATCCCTGGATGTCCAATGACACCCCTGACGAGGTCAGGCAGTTCGCCATAGAGTCGCTCCGGTGGCAGGCGCAGGAAATCATCGATGAGCTGCTCTGCGGCCAGGACCCAAGTGAAGAGCTTGCGCGGGCCCGCCTCCGCCGCTGCGTCGCGAGGAACCCGGGCCAGCCTGAGCGCGCACTGCTCGAACAGCTCATGATCAACCGGGACCATTCAGGCCTGTAGCGGCCACAGTGGGACAGGCCCCCACCCCGGACAGTTATGAACTCAGCCGCACGTTGTCGATCAGCCGCACCGGGCCCACCTTGGCCGCAATGAGCGCCAGTGCTTCGCCACGGAATGGTGTTTCCCGGCAGTTCTCGGCCAGCGGCTCGAGGGTGTCCGGGTCCACCACGTCGAAGTAGTCCAGTTCCACCAGCGGCTGGGACTCCACCAGCGCCAGCGCGGAATCAAGGTCCAGCGGCTCATGGGCGTTCGCCCGCTCCTCCAGAAGCCGGAGCGCCCTGGACAGAACCAGCGCGGCGTCCCGCTCCGCCTCGGACAGGAAGCGGTTCCGGCTGGACAGCGCCAGTCCGTCCGCAGCGCGAACCGTGGGCACTCCCACGATCTCCACCGGGAAATTGAGGTCGGCGGCCATCCGCCGGACCAGCGCCAACTGCTGCGCGTCCTTCTGCCCGAAATAGGCCCGGTATGCCGGCAGGCCGCCGTTGGCGGAGGCCCCATCTGGCGTGCCGGCCGGGAGGCCCGCCGCCGGTGTCCCGTAATGCAGCAGCTTTGCCACGACGGTCAGGGCGCCATCGAAGTGTCCGGGCCGGGAAGCACCCTCCCATTTCTCGCCAAGGCGGCCCGACGTAATCCGCACCAAGGGCTGTCCGCCCGGGTAGACCTCTTCCACGGAAGGAGCGAAGGCCAGGTCGACGCCCTGCTCCTCCAGCAGCGCAAGGTCCGCGTCGAGCGTCCGCGGGTAGCGGTCCAGGTCAGCGGCTTCGCCGAACTGCAGGGGGTTGACGAAGATGCTGGCCAGCACCACGTCGTTGTGCTCGACGGCGGTGCGCGCCAGCGTGGCGTGGCCTTCGTGGAGTGCGCCCATGGTGGGCACCAGCCCCTGGGAGGACCCCCGTTTGGCGCCGAGGAGCCGGGCGCTTTCGGCCCGCAGGCCGGCCACGGTGGTGACGAGTTGAATGGACATTCAGTCCTCCTTCGGATCGAGGGCCTCGTGCAGCCCCTTCAGCTGGTCAGGTTTCAGCAGCCCGCGCCCTTCCGCGCGGAGGGCAGTGGCCCGCGCCATCGCTAGGTAGGCTGCCAGCACGTCGCCGTGCCCGCTGCCGGGCCCGCCGCCGTCGAACTCCCGCAACGCCTCGGCATGCGCCCGCACGGTCCCCACGTCACCGCGGGCAACCGGGCCGGTCAGCGCCGACTCCCCCGAGGCCAGCGCGTTCTCCAGCGTGGCCCGCAGCAGCGGCCCCAGCATGCGCTCGGGCGATTCCACACCCACCTCGCGCAGGAGCCTGCGATGCCTGGGCCACCAAGGTGACCAGGTGGTTGGAACCGTGGGCCAGGGCCGCATGGTAGAGCGTCCGGTCCGCCTCCGCGATGGCAACGGGCTCCGCCCCCATCTCCACCACCAGCGCCTGCGCGATGGGAAGCATGGCGGCATCGGCTGTCACACCAAAGGTGCAGTCGAGCAACCGGGTGAGGTCCAGGCTCATTCCCGTGAAGGTCATGGCCGGGTGGAGCGCGAGGGGAACGGCGCCCGCGGCGCGCACCGGATGCAGCACCCCTACGCCGAACCGGCCGGAAGTATGCGCCACGAGCTGTCCGGGCTGCCAGGCCCCAAGCTTCGCCAACCCCTCCACCAGGCCTGGCAGGGCGTCGTCGGGCACCGCCAGCAGCACCAGTTCGGCGCGCTCCACGATGTCCTGCACTTCAAGGATGGGCACGCCGGGGAGCAATGTCTCAGCCCGTTCCCGGCTTGCGTCGGAGACCGCTGACACCCCCACGACGGCGTGCTCGGCGGCACGCAGGGCCGCGCCGAGCACGGCCCCCACCTTGCCGGCGCCGATGATTCCGACGCCGAGGCGTCCGGGCTTAGCCATGCTGCTGACCTTCCTGTTGGTAGTGGGTGCGGGCTTCACTGGCTGCGGGCCCCGGGAGTTCCGCCGCCGGCAGTGGCGTGCCAGCCAGCGAAGTTCCAGGCGCCATCGTCGCAGGCGGCGGCGTCGGCACACCAGCGGGAACAACCTGCCGCAACCATTGTTCGGTGGTTTGCCGCTTCCTGGCCAGCCGGGCACGCGCCGACTGCTCATCGAAGAGTTGCCTTGCCTCGTCCAGCCCTGCCTGGGTCAGCCGCGGGGAGACCGGGCCGGCCGTCGTGTGCAGGACCAGGTCCGCCACCCGGAACCGGCGCGCCAGGGGCCCCTGCTGGAGCGCCAGTGACTGCGTGCGCTGGTGGGGCACCAGCACCAGTTCCCGCCACCATCGCCCGGAGCGGATCAGCAGGGCCGTGTCCGTGGCGGCGAAACCATTCCGCCGCCAGGCCAAGGGCGCCAGCAACCGGGCCCGCCGCGGCGTGGTGACGAACCCGCCGTCGGAATCCTTTCCTGTGAGGCCCGCGGCAAACACCGCCTCCGGCCGGTCCGTTCCGGGGTCCGGCAGGACCAGGGAGAGCATGGCCATGACGTCCGCGAGCCTGCCCACCGGCAGGAGGATGGTCCTGGTGTTACCCTCCACGGCGTTGCCGGACGTCCCGTAGCCGGCGACGTTCACCTGCATCCGGTACCAGCCGAACGGACGCCACAGCGGCGGCTGGGCAATCTTCACCGCCTGGATCCGGCCTGGGGGAAGCGTCTGTGCCTGCGTGTCCAGCAGTCCGTACCGGAGCCGGATGCCGTCCGGTGAGACCGCCGCCGTGAAGTTGTAGCCCTTGTTGAAGAAGTTCCAGTAGCTGGCTGCAAGGCCCAGCGCGGCGGGCACCAGGTAGAAGTAGAAGGCGCGGTTGTCTGTCAGTGCGGACAGGACCACGGAGGCGAAGCCGCCCACCACGATGAAGAAGCTTTGCTCGCTCAGCAGCAGCGACCCGATAAGGCGCGACGGCGGCACGCTGAGTACCGTGAATTCCGGCGCCTCGGGGGCTGGCTGGCCAACGTGGACGGACCGGCCCCCGGACCAGTGGCCACCGTTGAACCGGCGCCGGCCGAAGCCACGGATACGGCGCCGGAAGCGCGCGCCAGGATGGTGGCTCGCAGCTGGCGGCCGTCTCCAATCCTGAGGTAGGCCAGGCGCACGGCGGATTCGCCGGCGTCGGCAACCTCGAACTTGAGTTCGGCAAGGCCAAAGATGCGGGCCAGCAGGGGCTGCACAATGTCGATGGCCTGCACCCGGTCCAGCCGCGCCTGCCGGTGCTGGCGGAACAGGAGCCCGCTGTTGACCCGGACATAGCCGCCGGAAACCTGGTACTTGGTGAAGTACCAGGTCAGGACGAACCCCAGGACCGCCACCGCAAGCACCACCGCCCCACCGCCCAGGAGCCAGGGCGCACGTCGGGCGAAGCCGTCCTCAAACACGGGCTGGCCCTGAAGCGTCCGCTCAAACAGGTCCCGGCCAAAGAAGAATGCAATGGCAGCCAGCGCAACCCAGCCGCGCACGAAAGGTGAGGCAGGATGCACCCGCAGCCATTCGCCGTCGGATGTTCCGTAGCTTTCCGATACCGCGGCAGGTGGGAGCGCAGGCGCCCCGGGCGCCGGACCGTCAGTGGTCACAGTCCTGCCAGCCTGGCTTCGCCGCGGACGGCCAGCTGTTCCCTCAGCCGGGCGCCTTCCGCTGCCGGGAGGCCGGGAATGCGCGCGTTGGTGCCGGGTGACGCAGTGTGCAGCTTTACGGTGCACAGTCCCAGCCCGCGCTCCACCGGTCCCACGGCGATGTCCACATACTGCATGCGGCCGTACGGGACAGCCATGGTGCGCTGGAAGAAGATGCCGCTCCTGACCAGAAGGTCGTCGTCGCGCTCCGCGTAGCCGATGGCCCGGACCTGCCGTGGGATCAGGACCAGCCGCCATAAAGCAACCACCACGGTGATGGCCGGAACGGCAATGGCCAGCCACAGCGCCGGCCACCGCCACCATCCCAGGAGGACAAACACCAGTGGCGCGGACAGGACCAGCACCGCGGCGAGGTTGGCCAGGGCCCATTCCACCAGACGGACCGTGACGTATTTCGGTGACACCCGCTGCCAGGCGATACCCGGCGGGTCAATCGCCTCGGTATGCATATTCGCCTTCCCCCGCGGCTTCCCCGCGGGCAGGCCGGCCCTTCTTCCCCTCAATGCCGTTGGTGTCGCCGTCTTCCGGCGGGATCCTGCAGAAACGCTCGACTACGAGCCCCACCACGATCATCACCAGGCCGCCGCCGGCCATGCCCAGGGCCAGCCAGGTGATGCCCTGGTCGTTGCGCAGGCTCCAAATCCGCAGCTGGTCCAGGAAGATGCCAACGTGCCAGCCCAGCAGCACCGTTCCCGCGTAAGCGCACGCCTGCGCCAGGATCAAGGTCCGTGCAGCCAGAAGGGGATCCAGCCGGGTCTTCCTGGCCGTACTGTTGGGCTTGAGGCTGTTGCGCCACCTCAGGACCCGGAGGCCGAGAATCAGCGTGATGATCACGATGACGCCCATCGTGGCAAGGGCGGTGGCCGGCAGGACCGGCGTGGCGATGCTGTACCGGCTGGTGACAACCGTGGCCGACCAGCCCGCGACGGCCAGGATGACGCAGATCAGGAGCAGGCGCAGGGGGTTGATGGGTTTCATCGCTCCTCCACTGCTCCCGCTGTCGGCATGCCGTCAAAGTCCCCGAACCCGTCAAATGGGGCGAGATCGCGAAAATCGTCCGCCTGCACCGCCAGGGTGCCGATCCGTTCGCCGTTCAGCGTGGCGGTGGGTTCGATCAGCGACCACGGGTACAGCACGAACGCCCGGGACGCCGCCCGGGGGTGCGGGATGGTCAGGTCGGGGTCGTCGCTGCGGAGCTCGCCGTAGGTGATGATGTCGACGTCGAGCGTCCGCGGCCCCCAGTGGACCTCGCGGACGCGGAGGTGCTTGTTCTCCACGGCCTGGCAGTGTTCCAGCAGTTCCTGCGGTGTCAGGATGGTTTCCACCGTGATCACCATGTTCAGGAAGTCCGGTTGCCCCGGCGGCCCGCCGACGGCCTTGGTCTGGACGATGGGCGAGACAGCGAGGAGCCGGACTTCCGGCGGATCCACCAGGTCCGCCACGGCCTCGGTCAGCGTCTCGTTCCGTTCACCAAGGTTGCTTCCCAGGGCGAGCACGGCCTTGGTGTAGATCCCGTTCATGCCGTTGTCCCGGACAGCGCATGGGCGGCGGGGACGCGTTCCCGGTGGACGGTCACTGCAACGTCGCCGAACGGGACCTCGATGGGGGCTTGGGGCTTGTGGACGGTGATGTCGACGGCGTGGAGGCTGAATTCGGCCAGGAGGCTGTCGGCGATCCGCACGGCGAGTGCCTCGATGAGGTTCAGGGGCTCGGCGGTGATCCAGTCGGTAATACGCTGCGCCACCTCACCGTAGTGGGCAGTGTCCCGGACGTCGTCGGACTGCGCCGCTTCGGTGAAGTCCAGGTAAAGCACTGCGTCCACAACAAAGGGCTGGCCCTCCCGGCGTTCGAAATCGAAGACACCGTGATAGCCCACGGCGGTAACTCCGGTCAGCGTAATCCTGTCCATGGGTCCCCCGGCCCTATTGCATTTTGGGTACGGCTTGTGTCTTGGGTACTGCCGCCATGCGCGCGGCCACCTTGACGGCGTCAAGGCTGGAGCCGACGTCGTGCACGCGGACGGCCCAGGCCCCGCGGAAGGCGCTGACGGCGGTGATTGCAGCCGTGGCGCCGTCGCGCTCCTCGGGAGCTGCGGACTTTCCGGCGACGGTGAGCAGGGTGCCGAGGAAACGCTTGCGGGATGCCGCCACCAGGACCTTGTGGCCCAGGCTGTCCAGCTGGTCCAGGTTCTGGAGCAGCTCCCAGTTCTGCGCGTCGTTCTTGGCGAAGCCCAGTCCGGGATCGATGATGATCTGCTCCCGGCTGACACCGGCGGCGTACAGCTTGTCCCGTACTCCTGCCAGGCTCCGCCACCACTTCCCCGGCCACGTCCGAGTACTCGGCGAGTGAGTTCATGGTCCTGGCGTCCCCGCGGCGGTGCGTGAGGATGTAGGGGGCTTTGGACGCTGCCACCAGGCTCCACCATCTCCGGTTCGATGGTCAGCCCGGAGACGTCATTGATGATGGCCGCGCCAGCCTTGAGGGCTGCGGCCGCGGTGGAGGCATGGGTGGTGTCGATGCTGACCAGGGCGCCGGCCTTCACCAGCGCCTCGATCACGGGCAGGACGCGGCGCTGCTCTTCATCCGGTGTGACATCCTCAGCGCCGGGCCGTGTGGATTCGCCCCCGACGTCGATGATGTCCGCTCCCGCATAGAACATCCGCAGGCCGGCCGCGATCGCGGTGTCCGCAGTGGCGTGCTTGCCGCCGTCGCTGAACGAATCCGGGGTGACGTTCAGGATGCCCATGACCAGGGTGCGGCCCGTGGGGAGGTCTTCGAAGCGCGCGGCCGGGCGTGGCTTGCGCAGGATGGGCAGCGGGGACGTTGCGGGCCCCGTTCCTGGGGCTGCAGCGAGTGAATCCATGGTCTGTGGTTACCTTCCGAGGATGAGGCTCATGGCTTCGGCACGGGTGGCCGGGTCATGAAGCTGCCCGCGGACCGCACTGGTGACGGTCTTCGCTCCGGGCTTGCGGACGCCGCGCATGGACATGCACATGTGCTCGCATTCAACAACGACGATGGCGCCACGGGGCTTGAGGTGACGCACCATCGCTTCGACAATTTCAGTAGTAAGCCGTTCCTGCACCTGGGGGCGGCGGGCGTAGATGTCCACCAGCCGGGCCAGCTTGCTCAGCCCGGTCACCTTACCGTCGTGCGAGGGGATGTAGCCAACGTGGGCCACCCCGTGGAACGGCACCAGATGGTGCTCGCACGTGGAGTAGAAGGGAATGTCCTTGACCAAGACCAGTTCCTCGTGGTCCAGGTCGAAGGTGGTGGACAGGACGTCCGCGGGATCATGGTGCAGTCCGGCGAACACCTCGGCGTAGGCCTTGGCTACCCGTTTGGGGGTGTCCACGAGGCCCCCGCGGTCCGGGTCCTCCCCGATGGCCAGGAGGATTTCGCGGACGGCTGCCTCGATGCGGGGCCGGTCCACCTTTTCGCTTTTGGAGCGGCGGGAACCGTCCCCCGCGGGGTGGGCGGCGGTGGCGGGAACGTCGTCGTCGTCGAAGTGGGTCACGGTGAAAGTTTAGCCGCGAAGGGCGTCAGGCCCCGCGTCGGTGACGCCGCCCTGGAACGGTGCGTCTTCCGGGACACCCTGGGGGTGCGGAGGCTGGGCGTCGAGCGGTTCGTCGAGCCGGGCCTTCTTGGCCTCTTCCTGCGCTTCGCGTTCGGCCCTCTCCTGGCGGGACTCCACGGGCCCTGCCATCTGGACCGGACGGGTCTCCTTGGAAAGCCACACTTCGCGGAAATCGCGCTTGCGGATATCCCGGAAAATGTCGGCGATCTCGGCCTGGTTCAGCGTTTCGCGTTCCAGGAGTTCCAGGGCCAGCAGGTCGAGGACCTCGCGGTTTTCGGTGAGGATCGCGTAGGCCTCGTCATGGGCCTGCTCGATCAGGCGGCGCACTTCCTCGTCCACCACGTACGCAATCTGGTCCGAGTAGTTGCGCTCGTGCCCGGCGTCGCGGCCCAGGAAGGGTTCGCCACCGCCCTGGCCCAGGCGGACCGCTCCGACCCGTTCGCTCATGCCGTACTCGGTGACCATCTTGCGGGCGGTCCCGGTGGCCTTCTCGATGTCATTGGAAGCACCGGTGGACGGATCGTGGAAGACGATCTCTTCGGCGACCCGGCCACCCATGGCGTAGGCCATCTGGTCAAGGAGTTCGTTGCGGGTGATGGAGTATTTGTCGTTCTCCGGGACCACCATGGTGTAACCCAGGGCGCGGCCGCGGGGAAGGATCGTGATCTTGGTGACCGGGGCGGAGTTCCGCAGGGCGGCAGCAACCAGGGCGTGGCCGCCTTCGTGGTATGCGGTGATCTTGCGCTCGTGTTCCTTCATGACGCGGCTGCGCTTCTGCGGGCCGGCCATGACGCGGTCGATCGCTTCGTCCAAGGCGCGGTCATCGATGAGGTTTGCGTTGGAGCGCGCTGTGAGCAGCGCGGCCTCGTTCAGGACGTTGGCCAGGTCCGCGCCGGTGTAGCCGGGGGTCTTCTTGGCCACGGCCTTGAGGTCCACTCCGGGTGCCATGGGCTTGCCCTTGGCGTGTACCTGCAGGATCTGGTCGCGTCCGATCAGGTCTGGCGCGTCCACTCCGATCTGGCGGTCGAAGCGTCCGGGACGCAGCAGGGCCGGGTCGAGGACGTCAGGGCGGTTGGTGGCGGCGATGAGGATCACGTTGGTCTTGACGTCGAAGCCGTCCATCTCCACCAGCAACTGGTTGAGGGTCTGCTCACGTTCGTCGTTGCCGCCGCCGATGCCGGCGCCGCGGTGCCGGCCGACGGCGTCGATCTCGTCCACGAAGATGATTGCGGGCGAATTGGCCTTGGCCTGTTCGAAGAGGTCGCGGACGCGGGAGGCGCCGACGCCGACGAACATTTCCACGAAGTCGGAGCCCGAGATGGAGAAGAACGGTACGCCGGCCTCGCCTGCCACCGCGCGGGCCAGAAGGGTCTTACCGGTGCCGGGAGGGCCGTAGAGCAGCACGCCCTTGGGGATCTTGGCGCCAACGGCCTGGAACTTGGCCGGTTCCTGGAGGAATTCCTTGATCTCCTGGAGCTCTTCCACCGCTTCGTCGGAGCCTGCGACGTCGGCGAAGGTCACCTGCGGCATGTCCTTGCTGACCATCTTGGCCTTGGACTTGCCGAACTGCATGATCTTGGAGCCGCCGCCCTGCATGCGGGTCATCAGGAACCAGAAGAGTGCGCCCAGCAGGATGACGGGGATCAGGAGGGAGAGCAGGCCGGAGAACCAGTTGCTTTCAATCGGCTGGTCAGTGAAGCCCTGGGCCGGCTTGGCTTCGGTGACCGCCTTCACCACGTCCTGCGCGCGGGCATCGACGAAGAAGAACTGGACGCTCTTGCCTTTGTCCTGCCCGTCCACCTGCAGGTTGTCCTTCAGCGTAAGGTCAACGCGGTTCTCGCCGTCGAAGATCTTGGCCTGCTCCACCTTGTTGCTGGAGAGCAGTTCCAGGCCCTTGTCCGTGTCGATCCGGGCCGCACCGCCGGGGGCGAGCGTTGCAAAAGCCACAAGGAGCAGACCGACCACAACGACGATCCAGATGCCCGGGCCTTTGAAGAAGTTCTTAGCTTTCATCTGTTCGGGGGCTGGCCCCGTCCCTTCCGGTAGTGCTTCACGGCGAGTAATCTGCGCGCGTGATGGTGCTGCGTCAGCTTCTAGCTATACACCGTCCGCAGTAAATCACGCATAGCGAAAAGCAAAAGTTCCCTGTGGGCGTAGCGGGTGCGCCACGCTGCCGGACGCGCACGTCAGCGCTGTTGCAGGGGGTGCTTGGCGCAGCCACGGATCCGCGGGTCACCCGCCGGCATTCGATCAGCACCGGGTCCGGGCTGCCTGCGGGCTGGACCGCATCGGCGTCCGCCGGACCACGCTCAATCCCGTCGTTGAGCCGATTGGCCGCCCAGGCACCCATTTCGTAGTGCGGCAGGGCAACAGAGGTCAAGCCCGGGTGGAGGCTGGCGGCAATCAGTTCCTCGTCACCGAAGCCGACGACGGACAGGTGGCCCGGGATGGAAAGGCCCAGTTCCGCGGCGGCCAGGCAGACCCCCATGGCCAGGCGGTCATTGCAGCAAATGAGGGCCGACGGCTGGTTTGGGGCGTAGAGGATTCCGTCCACTTGGCGCCCCAGGAGGGACTCCACGCCAGCTTGAATGGGGTCGGTTCCGGGCTGGCCGTGTTCCTGGCTGCGTTCCGGGCCGGGCTGCCCTGGTGTGTTGACGAGCATCAGGGTGTAGCCGCGGGCGCGGGCCGCCTGGTCTGCTCCCAGGATGATGCGGCCGGCGTGCGGCGCGGTGCCCACGTCCTCACTGAGCAGGCCCAGAGTGCCGGACCTGCGGCTGCGGAGCGCGCGGGCCAGGCGGCCGGGGCTGTAACCAAGCCGGACCGCCGTCGTCCTTACTTTTTCGCGGTTTCCGGGCTGGCCCGGGCAGAAGGGACGTTGTTGAGGACGTGCGAGACTGTGGTGACCGAAGCGCCGGCTTCGCGCGCCACGTCCCGGATCCCACGCTGCTGCTACCCGCGTTCCCCGGACTTCCTCCGAGGGCCTCCGCGAACTGGCATTTGGCGGCAGTCCCTGGCGGCAATACTGCCCTGAACTGCCATTTCGCGGGCGGGGGCTTTACTCGTAGACGTGCGGGGCCAGGGTGCCCACGAAGTCCAGGTTGCGGTACTTTTCGGCGTAGTCCAGGCCGTAGCCCACCACGAATTCGTTGGGGATGTCGTAGCCCACGTACTTGACGTCGATTTCCACCTTGGCGGCGGTGGGCTTGCGGAACGCGGTGCAGATTTCCACCGACGCGGTGCCGCGGGATTCCAGGTTGGTCTTGAGCCAGGACAGGGTGAGGCCGGAGTCGATGATGTCCTCGACGATCAGCACGTCCTTGCCCATCAGGTCCGTGTCCAGATCCTTGAGGATCCGCACCACGCCGGAGGACTGGGTGCCGGAGCCGTAGGAGGACACGGCCATCCAGTCCATCGAGATGTGGCTGTGGAGGGCCCGGGCCAGGTCAGCCATGACCATTACGGCGCCCTTCAGGACGCCAACGATGAGGATTTCGCGCCCTTCGTAGTCCTTGTCGATCTGCGCGGCGAGTTCGGTGATGCGCTGCTGGATCTGTTCCCTGGTGTAGAGAACGTGCTTGAGATCTGCCTGGACGTCGTTTGAATCCACCAATGGCTCCTGTTTAGATGCGGGGTGCGACTATTTTGCGGGCGGTTTTTGAGGCCGGAATACTAGCTTCCCACAGCGCGTGCGATCGCGGGGAACAGAACCGGTGCTCCCAGGGGCCCCCGGCCCACCAGCGTCCTTCGGCTGCCCAAGCTGCGCCAGTGACAGGCGGTACACACTCACGCCGCCGGGAAGCTCCACCGGACCGGCCGAGCCCTGCCGCCGGAGCAGCGCTTCCGCCGCCAAAAGGCGCCGGTAGCTGGGCTGCTGCCCCCGGCGTCGGCCGCTGCCTTGGCAATGACGCGGAACCTGATGGCCGGGGCCAGGGCGCGAAGCTCCTCCTCCGGCAGGCCCAGTTCGCTGCCGTTCCGCTCCACGAGGGAGGCGTACGTGCTTTCTGCCACATCCTCCAGATAGTCGGCGTCCAACTGGAGGATGGCGGCGGTCCGGGCCAGGGATTCGGCCACGCCGGGACCGAGTTTTTCCTCGAGGTGCGGGAGGACCTCAACCCGGGTCCGCGACCGTGCGAATGCGGGATCGGAGTTGGTGGGATCGTGCCAGGGGTCCAGCTCCTCCACCTCGCAGATTTCCTCCGTGCCTGCCCGCCGGAGTCCGAGGAACGGCCGCAGCAACAGAGTGTTTCCTGCGCCTGCCCGGGCGGGACGCATACCTGCCAGGGAGCGCGTCCCGGAGCCGCGGGCCAGGCCCAGCAGGACCTGTTCAGCCTGGTCGTCCAGGGTGTGGCCCAGCAGGACCGCCTCCGCGCCCTGCGCCACGGCTGCGGCCTCGAGCGCGGCGTGCCGTGCGTCGCGGGCCGCGGCCTCGGGACCCATGCCGGCGCCCGCAACTGTGACGGTGCGGATTTCCACGGGGTGCAGGCCCAATTCCGTCAGTGCCTCCGCGGTACGGGCGGCAATTTGGCCGGACCCTTCCTGCAGTTGGTGGTCCACCACCACGGCGCCCACGGTCAGGGGGCGGCCTTCCACGTGGCCGCGGCGCGCAAAGTAGGCGGCGATGGCTGCGAGTGCCAGGGAATCGGGACCGCCGCTGCACGCGACGACGACATGGCGGGGATACCCGGCGTCGGCCAGGGCGTCCTGCAGCATTTTGCGCGCAGCGCCGACGACTGGCGCGAGCCTGCCCGGCCGGCGTCGTCCGCTGCGCGCGGGCGAAACGCCCGGGACCGGGACCTCGGGCACGCGGACGACAGGCTCGGGAACGCCAGGCAACTGGGGGTGGGGCAATCAGAGGCCCATCCGGTCGAGCCACAACTTGGCGTCGTGGATCTCGGGCTCGGTGGGCAGGTGGTCCACCGACTCCCAGACCTTGTTGAAGCCGTCCATCCCGGCCACGTCCACCACGGCGCGGACAAAGCGTGCGCCGTCCGAGTATTGGCGCATCTTGGCGTCCAGGCCCAGGAGGCTGCGGATGAACTTCTCGATCACGCCGCGGTCCTTGCCGCGGTCGTTGAAGCGCTGCCGGATGGTCTTCACGGAAGGCACGATGCTGGCGTCCACGGCATCCATCACCACGTTCGCGTGCCCCTCGAGCAGGCTCATGACGGCGGTGAGGTGCGAAATGGCGGCCTTTTCCTCCGGATCCTGAAGCAGGTCCAGGATGGCACCGCGGCCCGGCGTGTTTCCCGTGGCGGAACGGTCCTTCAGCGAGCGCGCGGCAGCTGAGGCGCGCTCCATCAGGGAATCCACGTTGCCCAGCAGGTGGCCGCTGAGTTCATCGATCTGTTCCAGCATGTGGTGGCGGAGCCACGGCGCTGCCGCGAACTGCACGCGGTGGGTCTGCTCGTGCAGGCACACCCAGAGCCGGAAGTCCTCCGGCGCAACGTTGAGTTCGCGCTCCACCGAGACGATATTCGGTGCCACGAGCAGGAGCCGGCCCGCGGTGGGGGTCGTGGAGTTCTCCGCCAGGGCAGCAAAGGGATCGTACTGGCCCAGAACCTTGCTGGAGAGGAACGCCAGGACGGCGCCCAGCCTGGCTGCCGGTGATGGCGCCGCTGAGCTGGGCGGCAGCGGGGCTGAGATTTCCGCGCCGGCTATCCAGCATCTTCTGCATGGCAGGCTTGAGCATGACGGCGAAGCTTTGGGTGTTGGCCTTGGCCCAGGACGCCCTGTCCACCACCAGCACGGAGGAGTCACGAAGGTCGCGCGCCGCCTCCAGGCCAGTGATTTCGTGGACGTGCGGCACCGATGCGTCCGCGAGCCGGCGCAGGCTGTCCACCGCTTCACCGATGGCCGCCTGGTCCAGCACCGGACCGGCGGGAGCCAGCCGCGCCGCAGCAGACGCCGCGAGGTCCCAGTTGATCAGGGACTGGGCTGTTGGGGACAACGTCGATGCGGACTCGCGCGCAGTGGACTCCATGGTTCCCATCAGAACACAGCAGGCGTGGGATCGTCCTTAAGTTCGCTGACCGGCGAACTTCCACAGCCGCCGCACAGGAGGGCGAAAGCGACGCCCCATCCGGCCGGGCCGCGCTGGAAACCGCAAGATACCCCGGTACCGGGAGGGCCAGCGGCCCGACCCGGCAGAACCGGCCGTGACCCGCATAAGCGTTGCTGCCCCGCACCGGTTATGCGGGCAAGGGCCGGTCATCACAAGTCAACGTGCTTGCCGCCGTCGCCGTGGCTGCGTTGCCGGGCGTCCAGCCGCGGCAGCGCTACCGGCAGCCGCAGCCTGCCAGGGCGGTGGCCGCCCGGTCCAGCGCCACCTTGTTTCCGGCTGCCCCGGGCGTCAGGCCGTTGCCGATGAACGAGAACACCAGGAGCCGGCCGTCGGCGTCCACCACATAGCCACTCAGCGCCAGCACGGTGTTCAGGGTCCCGGTCTTGGCGCGGACCAGCCCGGCACCGCCCGAGGTGGCTGCGTCCCCGTAGCGCGTGTCCAGGGTGCCTGACAGCCCGCCCACCGGGAAGCCGTCCAGGGCAGCGCGAAGCCTGGTATCGGAGCCGGTGGTGATGGCCCGCACCCCGTCCGTGAACTGGCGGACCGAAACCTGGTTGCCCATGGCCAGCCCGCACACATCCACCAGCTTCACGGCGTCCGGGGTGATGCCGGCGGCCGCAACCTCGGCCGCCACCGCAGCGGTGGCCCCGTCATTGCTCCCGGGGCGCCCGGTGGCAAGCGCCGCCATCCGGCCCATGGTTTCGGCCAGGTAGTTGTCCGAGACCTGCAGCATCATGTCCACCTGCTCCGCCACGGTGGCAGAGTCAACGCCGGCCAGGACTGCGGCGCCGGAAGGCGCGGCGCCAGGAGAACGGTCGACGCCGGCCGCTACCGTCAGTCCCGCCCCGGCACCTGCCGCACGGAGCCGCCCAGCGAACTCCGACGCCGCGGCCATGGCGGAGTCCTGGGGGCGGGGGCCCGTGGTGACAGCTGGGTCGAAGCGGGCGGAGTTGAGGGCCAGCGGGAACACCGGGGCGATCTCGCCGGCTTCCACATCGCCGGACTGCCAGTTGGGGTTCAACGCCGGACCGGCGAAGAGGAGTCGTCAACGAGCACCTTGATCTCCCCGGCCGTGCCGGCGGCCTGCATGGCCTGCACGGTAAGGGCGGCCAGGGTGGCCAGGCCGGCGTGGCCCATGGTCTGGCCAGGCTGCGACTCCCCGGCGCCCAGGAGGACGTCCCCGCCGCCTACCAGGATCACCTGGCCCGGCGCCGGGCCCTGCACCGCCTTCGTGGTGAACCGGTGGTCCGGTCCCAGGGTGCGCAGCGCTGCCACGGCAGTCAGCAGCTTAAGGTTCGACGCCGGCACCCGGCCTTCCGCGCCGCCCCGATCAAAGAGGACCTGGCCCGTGAGCGCGTCCTGCACCATGCCCGTGAAAGTACCGCCGCCGTCGGCCGTCAACACCGGGTCCACCTGGGCCGTCACCGCTGACGCCACGGGCACCGGGGCGGACGGCTGCAGCGGCGCAAGCACCTGCGGGGCAGAAAGGGTGGCGGGGGCCAGTTGCCACGCGGGCGGTGCGGGCGCAGGCGCCGGGGCGTTGGAACCAAAAAAACCGGGGCCGAGGAACCCGGGGGCCACCAGCAGGGCTCCGGGGATGGCCAGGACGAGCAGGACCAGTGATGCCAGTGCCAGCGGCCAGGACGTGCGGGGCTTCCCGGCCGGAGTTCCCCGGCGCCGCGACGGGCGGGCACGCAGGCGTTCCCCGCCGGTTGATTTTGTCATGCTGGTGCTGGTCCTCAAGTCCTGAAATTTCCCCACAAGTTCCTGATTCCAGGGCCTCTCGCTATATCCTCAATAATAGTCGGCGGTACCGACACTCTCTTTTGTGGGCCGTCAAGTGTGCCGCGCACCCCCTGTAATTGCCGAGGAGCATTCCATGAAGCACGACGTGACCATCGAGATCCCCAAGGGATCACGCGTCAAGTATGAAGTTGACCACGAGACCGGCCGCGTCCGCCTGGACCGCGTCCTCTTCACCTCCATGCAGTACCCCACCCACTACGGGTACTTCGAAAACACCCTCGGCGAGGACGGCGACCCGCTGGACGCACTGGTGCTGCTGCAGGACTTCGACCTGCACCCCGGCGTCATCGTCGAGTCCCGCCCCATCGGCGTCTTCAACATGACCGACGACGGCGGCGGAGACGCCAAGATCCTGTGCGTCCCGGTGGATGCCCGCTTTGACCACATCCAGGAAGTCAGCGACGTCAACGAGTTCCTGATCAGGGAGATCGAGCACTTCTTCACCCGGTACAAGGACCTGGAGCCCGGCAAGTGGGTCAAGGCCGAGGGCTGGGGCGACCGCGCCGCCGCCGAAGCTGAGCTGGAAGCCTCCATCAAGCGTTACGTGCCCACCGGACACTAGTCCCCACCGTCCCCCTAACCTCGCTTCGCTCGGCCAGGGAATCCTGACGGCGTGGGCCCACCCACCGTCCCCTAACCTCGCTTCGCTCGGCCAGGGAATCCTGACGGCGTCGGCCCACCCGCCGTCCCCCTAACGGCGTGGGGCCAGTCTTACGACCGAGGGCGGGTGGCCGGCTTTTCGAAGCCGGCCACCCGCCGTCGTTGTCCCAGGAAGTTGTGGCATGGTGGGGCTGTGAGTTCCGAGCCAGCACTGACGTCCCAGCTTCTGTTCCATCCGCCGTGCGGCCCTGTCAGCGGCTGGCGGGACGGCGACGTTGTCCGTGCCACCGGCATTCCCTACGCCACGGCACCCCGCTTCCAGCCGCCGGCGCCGGCACTGGACTGGACCTCGGAGTTTTCCGCCACGTCCCCCGCGCCCGCCTGCCCACAGGCGCCGGTGCCGTTCCTGGACGACGTCCTGGGCACCAAATACGGCGAATTGCCGGGCAGCGAGGACTGCCAGAACCTTTCCATCACCATGCCCGGCGACCTCACGCCCGGGGAAAAGCTGCCGGTGATGGTCTGGATCCACGGCGGCTCCTACACCACAGGTTCCGGGGACCTGGCCATCTTCGACCCCGCCCGGCTCGTGGCCGAGAACCGCGTCATGGTGGTCTCCGTGACCTATCGGCTTGGGCTGTTTGGCTTTCTGGCAACACCGGCAGGCAGGCCCGGCAACCTGGGACTCCTTGACCAGCTCGAGGCGTTCCGCTGGGTGCAGCGGAACATCGCCGCATTCGGGGGTGATCCCCGCCGGGTCACTGCTTTCGGCCAGTCCGCCGGCGGCGACGCTATCGCCCACCTCATGGCCACTCCGGAGGCGCCAACCCTCTTTCAGCGTGCCATTATCCAGAGCGCGCCGCTGGGCATTACCCGGGGCAGGGCCAAAATGAACCAGGCCATGGGCATCGCCGCTGAAACGGTGACCGAGGAAACACCGGCCATGGAGGTGGTGGAACGCGAGGCACAGGTAGCCCAGGTGGCGCGGAAGTTCGGGATGCTGGCCGCCATGCCGTTTGGCACGCAGTACGGCCATGATCCGCTCCCGGAGGAGGATGCCATCGAGGCGGCTTGGGACCGGTCCGCCCCCGCGATCGACGTGCTGATCGGGCACACAACTGAGGAAGCCCGGTTGTTCCTCCCCCGCAGCCCGTGGCTCATGCGGTTGGCCGCCGTTCCGCTGGTGGGGGCCGCTGCTGTCCGCGCCATCGACTGGGTGATCACCGAAACTGTGTACGGCCGGGCCACCCGCCGCTTTGCCCGCCGGCACGCGAAGGCTCGCGGCCGGGCGCACCGCTACGTGGTGAATTGGCACGCCCCCGGCAACATCTTCGGCGCCGCCCACACCATTGACCTCCCACTGCTGCTCGGCAACCGGAAGACCTGGGACGGTGTGGGCCTCATCGCCGGCGCCCGCTGGGAGGACGTGGACTCTACCGGCCGTTCCGTGCGGGCCCTGTGGGCCGGCTTTGCGCGGGGCGATGACTTGGGTGAGGCTGGCGCGGTGGATGATGCGCTGCACTACAAGAGGGTCTGAGGGCGAATGAGGACCCTCGGCGTGGATCTGGCGGCAGCAACGAAGAAAACCGCCGTTGCCGTCATCGAATGGGACAGTGGCTCCAGCGGCCAGGACTCGAGCGGCAAGGACCGGGCCCGCCTCACACACCTGGCCCTGGACGTTGGCGACCAGGAGATCGTGGACCTGTTCGGCACCAGCGAGATGACCGGCGTCGACTGCCCCGTGGGCTGGCCGGACGCCCTGATCCCGTTCCTCACCGGCCACCTGGCCTGCGACGCCGAACCCGTCCTGGATCATGACGGCATCGCAGGCCGGCGGCTCCTCGCCTACCGGGACAGGGACCGGTTCGTCACCCGCGCAACCAAGCTGATCCCGCTGAGCGTCTCCGCAGACCGGCTGGCGCACCCGGCCATGCGCTGCGCGGTAATCCAAGCAAAAATCGCGGCGCTGCACGGGCCCCAGCCCCGGGACGGGTCGGGCCGGCTTGCCGAGGTGTACCCGGCCGCGTCACTGAAGATCTGGGGCCTCAACGGGCGCGGCTACAAGGGCCGCGGCATCCCCGAAACCGAACGCCTGGGCCTCCTGCTGGCGGCCCTCGAAGAGCAGGCGCCCTGGCTGGACCTTGGCGGGCACCGGGACCGGCTGACGGGTTCAGACGACCTGTTCGACGCTGTCATCGCCGCGCTCACCGCCCGGGCCGCTGCCCGCCGTCGTACGTTGCTCCCTGACGAAGCGCACGCGCACGCCGCCCGCAGCGAAGGCTGGATCCACCTGCCCTCCTGCGGCCTGGACGAACTGCCCGGCTGAGGGGAGAACTAGCCCCCCAGCTTCCAGTTCCGGATCTCCTCCGGGTCCTCGCCGTGCGTGCGGGTGTGCTCGCGGGCGCTGATCCGCCGGTCCTGCAGGTCCTGGCGCAGAAGCGAGTGCTTCTCCGCCATCCCCGGCACCCTGTCGATCGCGTCAATGGCCAGGGTGTAGCGGTCGATTCCGTTGAGCATGGCCATGTCGAACGGCGTGGTGGTGGTCCCCTCCTCCTTGTAGCCATGCACGTGCAGGCCTTGCTGGTTGGTGCGCCGGTAGGCCAGCCGGTGGATCAGCGCCGGGTAGCCGTGGTATGCGAAGATGACAGGTTTGTCCGGCGTGAAGATCCCGTCGAAATCGTGGGCGGGCAGGCCGTGCGGGTGCTCGCTGTCGTCCTGCAGCCGCATCAGGTCCACCACATTCACCACGCGGACCTTGAGCCCCGGCGCACCCTCGCGGAGCAGCTCGGCGGCCGCCACAGTCTCCACGGTGGGGACGTCACCCGCACAGGCCAGGACGACGTCCGGCTCCTCACCTGGCACCTCGGACCCCGCGAAGGTCCAGATCCCCAGGCCGCGGCGGCAGTGGTTGGCAGCGTCCGCGGGGCCAAGCCAGGTGGGTGAGGGCTGCTTGCCGCTGACCACGATGTTCACGTAGTCCGTGGACGCCAGGCAGTGCTCCATGACCGAAAGCAGGGTGTTGGCGTCCGGTGGCAGGTACACCCGGATGACCTCGGCCTTCTTGTTCACGGCATGGTCGATGAACCCCGGGTCCTGGTGCGAGAAACCGTTGTGGTCCTGCTGCCACACGTGCGAGGACAGCAGGTAGTTCAGCGATGGAACGGGCTGGCGCCAGTGCAGCTTGCGGGATACCTTGAGCCACTTGGCGTGCTGGTTGAACATCGAGTCAACGATGTGCACGAAGGCCTCGTAGCAGTTGAACACCCCGTGCCGCCCGCTCAAAAGGTAGCCCTCCAGCCAGCCCTGGCAGAGGTGCTCGCTCAGCACCTCCATCACCCGGCCGGAGCGCGCCAGGTGCTCATCGACGTCGTCAATCCGGTACTGCCACACCTTGTCGGTGACCTCGTAGACGTTCTGCAGCCGGTTGGACGCCGTCTCGTCCGGGCCGAACAGCCGGAAGTTCTCCATGTTTTCCGCGATGACGTCCCGCATCCAGGAGCCGAGAGTGACCATGGGGCTGACCCTGTCGATGCCCGGGCTTGGCACCTCGACGGCGTGGTCCCGGTACGCGGGCAGTTTCAGTGCACGCCGCAGCAGTCCGCCGTTGGCATGGGGCGTGGCGCTCATTCGGAAGTCGCCGGTAGGCGCACCTGCGGCGACGTCGGGGCGGAGCCGGCCGTCGCCGTCGAACAATTCCTCCGGCCGGTAGGACTCCAGCCACTCCTCCAGCTGCTTCAGGTGCTCACCGTTGGTGCGGACCTCGGACAGCGGCACCTGATGGGCCCGCCAGGTGCCTTCCACCTGCAGCCCGTCCACGGTTCGCGGCCCGGTCCAGCCCTTCGGCGAGCGCAGGACGATCATGGGCCAGCGGTGGCCGCCCTCCCCCGCCGCTTCGCCGGCCGGATCCTGCCGGTGGGCGTCCTGGATGGCTTTGATGTCCGCCAGGCAACGGTCCAGGACGGCGGCGAAATCGCGGTGCGCCTGCTCGGTGTTGTCCGGGTCCGCCACGGTGACGAAGTAGGGCTCGTGCCCGTAGCCGCGCAGCAGTTGCTCCAGCTGGTCCTGCGGCATCCGGGCCAGGACGGTGGGGTTGGCGATCTTGTAGCCGTTGAGGTGCAGGATGGGCAGGACGGCGCCGTCCACTGCCGGGTCCAGGAAGTTGTGCGAATGCCAACTGGCGGCCAGCGGCCCGGTCTCCGCCTCGCCGTCACCGATCACGACGGCGGTCACCAGCTGCGGGTTGTCGAACACCGATCCGTAGGCGTGGGCCAGGGAGTACCCCAACTCGCCGCCTTCGCTGATAGACCCAGGGGTTTCCGGGGCCGCGTGGCTGGGGATGCCGCCGGGGTAGGAAAACTGGCGGAACAGCTCGGCCAGGCCTGCCTCGTCATTGCCCACGTGGGCATAGATTTCGGAATACGTTCCCTCAAGCCAGGCATTGGCGACGACGGCGGGGCCGCCATGGCCCGGACCGGCAACAAAGAGCATCTCGAGGTTGTCGCGGCGGATTACGCGGTTCAGGTGGGCGTAGACGAAGTTGAGTCCGGGCGTGGTGCCCCAGTGGCCCAGCAGGCGGGACTTGGTGTCCTCCGCCTGGAGCGGCTCACGCAGCAGCGGGTTGGACCGCAGGTAGATCTGCCCCACTGAAAGGTAGTTGGCGGCCCGCCACCACCGGTCAACGAGCTCGAGTTCCTCCTGCCCGGGTTCTTCCCGCCCGGTCTGTTGCTGCCCTGCTTCGTCCTGCCCTGTGCTGCCGGCCATAACCATCCTCACCTTGGGTGTGCCGCTGCAGGCGGCCGTCCCCCCATCGCAACAGATGGAGGGGCAGGCAGGCAACCCCCGGCGCCGTGCGTCCTCCCGGGAAGGGCCCGACGGCGGCCCTGTAGGGTAGTAAGTAAGCTTAGCTTCCGCCTGGCGGGGCTGGGACAATCCAATGTGGGGAGATCAAGACATGCCGGCCGAAGACGACGTTGTAATTCCCGGGGTTCCATCCAGCGACCCTCCGGCACGTGAAGAGCCCACCACACCGCGTGAGCCGCTGCCGCCCAAACCGGACCAGCGCGGCCCCGAAGCGGTATCCCCTACAGGAAGCCCCACCGGGGCTCCAGCCGGGGCGCGCGCCCAGTCCGGCCAGTACCTGACCACGGCCCAGGGACTCAGGCTGCCGGATACGGACCATTCCCTGAAAGCCGGTGCCCGGGGTCCCATATTGCTCCAGGACCATCACCTGCGGGAAAAGATCACCCACTTTGACCACGAGCGGATCCCGGAGCGCGTTGTCCACGCCCGGGGAGCAGGAGCGCACGGCGTGTTCCGGTCCTACGGGACGGCTGCCAAAGTCACGCGCGCCGGTTTCCTGGCAGCGGACGTGGAGACACCGGTGTTCGTGAGGTTCTCCACAGTGCTTGGTTCCCGCGGGTCCGCGGACGCCGTCAGGGACACCCGCGGATTCTCCACCAAGTTCTACACGGATGAGGGCACCTACGACCTGGTCGGAAACAACATCCCGGTGTTCTTCATCCAGGACGGCATCAAGTTCCCGGATGTGGTGCACGCGGCCAAGCCCCACCCGGACCGGGAAATCCCCCAGGCCCAGAGCGCGCACGACACGTTCTGGGACTTCGTCTCGCTCCACACCGAGGCGCAGGCCCACACCCTGTGGAACATGTCAGACCGCGGCCTCCCCCGCTCCTACCGGACCATGGAAGGCTTCGGCGTCCACACGTTCCGGCTCATCAACGCCGACGGCGCCACCACGCTGGTGAAGTTCCACTGGAAGCCCAAACAGGGAGTGCACTCGCTGGTGTGGGAGGAAGCCCAGATCATCAACGGCATGGATCCGGACTTCCACCGGCGCGATCTCGCCGACGCCATCGAGGCCGGGGCCTACCCCGAATGGGAACTGGGCATCCAGACTTTCCCGGACACGGAAGACCAGATGTTCGAAGGCATCGACCTCCTGGACCCCACCAAGTTCGTTCCGGAGGAACTCGCCCCGGTGCAGCCCATCGGCCTCATGAGCCTCAACGCGAACCCCACCAACTACTTTGCGGAGACGGAGCAGGTGGCCTTCCACCCGGGGCACCTGGTGCCGGGCATCGACGTCACCAACGATCCCCTGCTGCAGGTCCGGCTGTTCTCCTACCTGGACACCCAGATTTCGCGGCTTGGCGGCCCCAACTTCGCCCAGCTCCCGATCAACCGGCCGCACGCCCCGGTCAACGACATGCTCCGCGACGGCATGCACCAGGCAGCCGTGCACGCAGGGGTTGCCCCATACCGGCCCAACTCGCTGGATGGCGGGTGCCCGTTCCTGGCCGGTCAGGACATGGGCGCGTTCGTGGAGGTGCCGGAGGCGGTTGCGGAATCCATCAAGGAACGGCGGAATCCTGCCTCGTTCGATGACCACTACAGCCAGGCGCGGCTGTTCTTCCGGAGCCTGAGCCCAGTGGAACAGGACCACGTCATCCAGGCGTACACGTTCGAGCTCGGCAAATGCTATGAAACTGTCGTCCGCGAACGCCAGGCCAGGCCCTTGCCAACATCGACTCCGCGCTCTGCGCCGCCGTCGCCGCCGGCCTGGGCATGCCCGCACCTGGGGCCACCGAGCAAGTGGCCGACCGCGATCCCAGCCCAGCCGTTTCCCAGGTGGGCGGTAGCTGGCCGGTTGCCGGGCGCGTGGTGGGCATCATCGCCGATTCGTCCAGCGACCTGTCCCAGGTGGAGGCCGCCCGCAAGGCGCTCGACGGCGACGGCATGGTTCCGCTGGTCATCGCACCAACCGGCGGTGCGCTTTCCTTCGGCGGCCTTTCGGTCACTGTCCAGCGGACCTTCCTTACGGCAAGGTCCACGGAGTTCGACGCACTGATCGTCGCAGGCTCAAAGCAATCCGCCCCTGATGCCACCGCCGGGCGCGACGCCAAAGCCGGGGAGCCGGCCGGAGGACTTGATCCGCGAGTCGGCCTGATGCTGTCCGAGGCCTACCGCCATGCCAAGGCCATCGGCTACTGGGACTCCGCCTCGGCCGTGCTGGAGGCGGCCGGCATCCAGGCTGGGTGTGACGGGTGTTGTTGGCGGGAGCGATGCGGCTTCGGTAGCCAACAGCATTTCCGGGCTCCTCGCCGCCCACCGCGCTTGGGACCGGTTCCCGGCAACCGGCGCGGCTGCCCACCGGGAAAACTGACTCCGTCCGGTCAGCCCGCAGGCTTAACGGGTTGAGGGCCCGCGTCCAAACGGCGTGGGCCCTCAGCCGTTTACTGCGGGAACCGGCGGGCTGGGCACCGTCAAAACTGGCCGTTCCGCCGTAACTACTTCCGGGTAGTGTGGACCCAGAATGTTCACGCTGACCATCAACCAAACGGACAGCCGGCGCGACGGCGACCAGGTGCCGCAGCTGCTCAAGGCGCTGCGGCACATCCCCGCGCGCCTCGATTTTGACCGGTCTGTCGAGGACGAAGTCCAGGGGATCGTCGACTGCCCGCATCAGGCCGTGGACGCCGCGCTGATCGCACTGCGGAGCGGCCACTGGTATGTGGGGATCGGCGCGGGGCCCGTGAACGAGCCGCTGCCCAACCAGATCAAGGACGCCTCAGGGCACGGGCTGGTGTATGCCCGCCGTGCAGTGGACCGGCTCCGCAGCAGCAAGGAGCGGGTGCCGGTTGCCGTGGAGGGTCCGCTGGCCGACGTCGCCCGCGACGCCGAAGCGATCCTGCGGCTGCTGGGCCACATTGTGCGGGACCGTTCAGGCGCCGAGTGGCGGGTGCTGGACCTGCTGACTCCCGGAGTCCGCGGCCAGCAGAAGGCAGTGGCGCAGGAACTGGGCATCACCACCCAGGCGGTCAGCAAAGCCGTGGCCCGGGCACAGTGGAATGAGGAACATGCCGCCCGGCCTGCCGCCGCGAGGCTGCTGGCGCTGATCCTGGCAGCGGTCTAGGCGCCTGAGCCGGCTGCCGCCGTCGTCCCTTGTCTTCGCAGCCCTGGGGACCTAGCTGCCGGTGGCCGCCATGACCGGCTCGCCGTTGAAGTACTCCAGCTTCCAGCCATCGATCGCGTGGTGGTGCGCCAGGTTGAGGGCCGCGTTGTCCACGCTGCCCAGGGTCTGGCCGATCGCCCGGCTGAGGCTGACGCGCAGCAGGGTCCCGTGAGTGACCACCAGGAGCCGCTGGCCGCGGTACTCCTCCGCCAGGGCCTCCAGGGCCGCGAGGCCGCGGTCCGCCGCTTCATCTTCACTCTCGGCGCCCTTGAACCCGCCGGGCACACGCAGCGCCTCCAGTTCGGGTCCGGCCTGCATCCCTTCGGCCGGGCCAAAGCTGCGCTCGGTGAGTTCCGGGACGCGCCGGGACACCGTGAGCCCCAGCCCCTCGGCGATCAGGTCCGCGGTTTCGGCAGCGCGGCTCAGGGGCGAGGAGACAACGGCGTCCCACTCGTAGGGCTTAAGTACGTCGACGGCGTCCCGCGCCTGGCCGCGTCCGACGTCGTTCAGGGGGATGTCGGTTGCTCCCTGCAGCCGCCGCTCGGCATTCCAGTCGGTCTGGCCGTGGCGGACGAGGGCGAACGTCGTAAGGGTCATGCCCCCTATTCTGCCTTGGCCGCCGGTGCGTGCCGGAATCGCGGCAGCGGAGGCTGCCTCGGAGCGCCTTACAGCAGGCTTCGCAGCACGTGGGCGGCGCCGTCGTCGTGCACTGAGTGGGTGACCTCGTCTGCTGCTGCGACCACCTCGGCCGGAGCCTGCCCCATGGCCACGCCGCGGCCGGCCCAGGTGAGCATTTCGATGTCGTTCCGGCCATCGCCCACGGCGACCGTAAGGTGCTCTTCGAAACCAAGCCGGAGCCGGAGGTTTTCCAGGGCACTGGCCTTGGTCACGCCGGCGGCAGCGATGTCCAGCCATGCGGTCCAGCCCACGGAGTAGGTCACACCGGCGAGGCCAACGTGGTTGATGGCCTCGTTGAACTCCTCTGGCGTGTTCTCGGTGCTGAACACCACCACGCGGACCGCGGTGGCCTCGAGCATGGTGTGGAAGTCCACGCCTACCGCCTCCACGCCAAAGCTGGCGTCCTGGAACCGCTCGGTGGAGAGGAAGTTGCCGTCGGCGTCCTCAAGCGCGTACTTGGCGGACGGAAGCCGTTCCCGGAGGGCACGCAGGGCCGGCGCCGGATCGAACGTGGCCTTGTGGATCACTTCGTAGCCGTTTTCCAGTTCCGGGTGGAGCCGGAGCGTCACGCCCCCGTTGCAGCAGACGGCGTACCCGCGCTCGATCCCGATCTTCTCGATGATGGGAAGCGTGGCGTTGAGGGAGCGGCCGGTGGCGATCATCACCTCGTGGCCGGCAGCCACCACGGCCTGCGCAGCTTCGCGGACGCCAGGGGACATGTGTCCGTCGTGGTTCACCAGGGTGCCGTCCACGTCCAGCGCGACCATGAACTTCTGGTCTGCTGCGGTGAAGCCGATGTTGTCCTGGTTGTAGTCTCGATTGTTGTCTCGCCGGTCATCGTTGCCGGCGACTGAGGTTTCAGTCAGCGTTGTCATCCACATAGTGAACCAGAGGTAGCTGACACGCGCTAGGACGCGGGCCACAGGTTTATTGAACTGTTGGTTAACTCGGCGGGTTCCCACATTCGGGCCGCGTTTCTGGGCTTCATCTCCTGCGAACACCCGGCTACGGACACCGCACCCCCGCACGCGCGGGTGCATCGTCCACTTCACGGTGCGAATGCCTGCATGCCAGGTTATCCACATGCACCCGCTACCCTCTTCAGCCATCGCTGGCTTCTGATGACGATGAGGGGCATGCAGCTGATTTCCGCCCGAGACCACCGCCGGGCTACGGGAGACATCCGCTCTCTCAGCAGGCGCTATGCCCAGGGGGAACTTGTCCGCGTTAGGAAGGGTGTTTACGCCGCGAAGGATGAGTGGGTTTCTTTGGCTCCGTGGGAAAGGTACCTCCAGACGGTCCGTGCCGTGGACCTGGAACTCCCCAAATCCACGTTCTGCCTGCACACGGCCGCGGTCATTTGGGAACTGGAGCTTCTTGCGGTGCCCGGATATGTGCACTTGTCCGGGGCGTCCAGGGGGCATACCGGCCGCAGGCAACCAACAACTTCGGCGGCCTGCGACAGGTCCGGACGGACCGGCATCAGTCACATCACGGCCTACGGCATCCACCGGCATCCCGGAGATACTGCGGCAGTCCGGCGGGGAGAGCTGCTGGTGACACCGATGGCAGACACAGTCATTGGCGTCATAGCGAGGGAGGGATTCGCGGCCGGGGTGGTCCTGGCGGACCATGCAATCGGCAGCCGCCGTGTTTCCGGGCCGCCGCTCGGTAAGGATGAACTGTTGCGGGCAGCTTCGCAGCTTGCGATAGATGCGCGCCGAAACTGGGTGGCACAGGTGCTCGACTTCGCAGTGCCCAATTCTGAGTCAGCCGGCGAATCGCTCAGCCGTGCACAGATGCATCTTCTCGGCTTTCCGGCTCCCATGCTGCAGGCAAAGTTCCGTCAGGGAGGGTTTTTGCTCGCCCGGACTGATTTCTACTGGCCGCGGTACAGGCTGATCGGGGAGTTCGACGGCGACGCGAAGTATCTGGATGACGCTTTTCTGGGAAACCGGACCGCACGGCAAGCCGTGCTGGCGGAGAAGAAGCGCGAGGACAGGCTTCGGGCGGCGGGCTTCCGTGTTGTCAGGTGGGATTGGGCAACGGCCTCAGACCCGGCCCGCTTTGCCACATGCCTCCGTGAGGCAGGACTGCCTATCACGCGCAACGGAGTATCCCGCACCCGCTGACGGACTGTGCACCCCCGCGTCCGGGGGTGCACAGTCCGTTACAGGGTGCACTGTCCAATGCTGGGTGCGCAGACGCCTAGAGGACCGGCAGGACTTCCATGCCGCCCAGGTACTTCTGCAGCGCCTTGGGGACGTTGACCGAGCCGTCGGCGTTCTGGTGGTGCTCAAGCAGCGCCACGATCCAGCGGGTGGTGGCCAGGGTGCCGTTCAGGGTGGCCACGGCGCGGGTGCCCTTGGCGACGCCCTCCGCGTTGACCGTGCGCTCACGGATGTTGAGGCGGCGGGCCTGGAACGTGGTGCAGTTCGAGGTGGACGTCAGCTCGCGGTAGGCGCCCTGCGTGGGGACCCAGGCCTCACAGTCGTATTTGCGTGCCGCGGAGGTGCCGAGGTCCCCGGCGGCGGTGTCGATGACCCGGTACGGGAGCTCGCACTTGGCCAGCATTTCCTCTTCCCAGGCCAGGAGGCGCTGGTGCTCGGCGGCGGCCTCCTCAACGGTGGTGTAGATGAACATCTCCACCTTGTTGAACTGGTGCACGCGGATGATGCCGCGGGTGTCCTTGCCGTGTGAACCGGCCTCGCGGCGGTAGCAGGAGCTCTGGCCCGCGTAGCGGATGGGGCCCGCGGAGAAGTCCAGGATCTCGTCGGCGTGGTACCCGGCCAGCGCCACCTCCGAGGTGCCCACAAGGTAAAGGTCGTCCTCGGCGAGACGGTAGATCTCGGCGTCGTGCTTTACGTCGAAGCCGGTGCCCTGCATGGTCTCGGGACGCACCAGCGTGGGGGTGATCATGGGGACGAAGCCGGCCTCGATGGCCTGGTCCATGGCCATCTGCAGCAGTGCCATTTCCAGCCGGGCACCCACGCCGCGGAGGAAATAGAAGCGGGCGCCGGAGACCTTGGCGCCGCGTTCCATGTCGATGGCGCCGATCAGCTCGCCGATCTCCAGGTGGTCCTTGGGCTCGAAGTCGGGGAATTCGCGCGGGGTGCCGACTGTTTTGACCACCACGTAGTCGTCCTCGCCGCCCTCGGGAACGCCGTCCTCCACCAGGTTGGGGATGGTGCGCAGCAGTTCTTCCTGCTTGGTCTGCGCGGCGTCGGCCTCCGCGGAGGCCGCCTTGACGGAGTTGGCCAGTTCCTTGACCTCGGCGAGCAGCGCCTGCTTCTCCTCGCCCTTCGCCTTCGCTACCTTCTTGCCGAAAACGTTCTGCTCCGCGCGGAGGTTCTCGAAACGGAGCAGGGCCTCCCGGCGGGCGGAATTCGCGGAGATGATCGCGTCCACCACTGATTCGTCCGCGCCGCGGGCGCGCTGGCTGGCACGGAACTTGTCCGGGTTTTCGCTGAGGTCTTTTACGTCGATCACCAGACAAGGGTATCCAATTCAGTGCACGACGGCGGGCGCGCGGCCCCGTGCGGTCCCCCGCCGCGCGCCGGGCTACTGTTGAAGCACCATGAGCGACTGGATTCTCTACCTGCTGATTGCGGTGGCGCTTGCGTTCGCCACCTCCAGCTGGTGGGGGTGCGGCGCCTCAAAGCCCTGCACGTGCGCAGCGCCGTGGCCGGCGAAGCCTACGACTCCGGGCTGGCGCAGCAACGCGTGGCGGTGGTCCTGAACCCCATCAAGGCGCGGGCCGAGGAAGCCAGGGGGATGATCCACCGGGCCTGCCTGGCCGCCGGCTGGGAGGAGCCGGTCTTCTTCGAGACGACGGCGGAGGACCCCGGCTTTTCGCAGATGCAGGCGGCTCTGGCAGGAAAGCCCGACGTCGTCCTGGTGGGCGGCGGCGACGGCACCGTCCGCGTGGTGGCTGAGGCCCTCGCGCACACCGACATTGCCATGGGGCTGATCCCGCTGGGCACAGGCAACCTGCTGGCCCGGAACGTGGACCTGGATGTGAACGACCTCCACGGCAATGTCCAGACGGCCCTTTTCGGCCGGCAGCGGTACATCGACACCGCCCGGATGGCCATTGAGAACTCCCGCACAGGCCACTACTCGGAGCATGTCTTCCTTGTGATCGCCGGCATCGGCATGGACGCCGAGGTCCTGGCGGACACCAATGCGGGGCTGAAGAAGGCCGTAGGGTGGCTTGCCTACACGGAGGCGGGTGTGCGGCACCTTCCGGGCCGGCGGAAGAAGGTCTCGATCGCCATGGATGACGGTCCGGAGCAGGTCCGGAACATCCGCAGCGTACTTTTCGCCAACTGCGGCCTGGTCCCCGGGGGCATCGACTTCATCCCGCAGGCCATGATCGACGACGGCATGCTGGACGTTGTGGTCATGAGCCCCCGCAGTGCCCTGGGTTGGCTGCTGATGTACATGAAAATCATGTTCAAGCACAGCGGGAAGCTGCCCATCATGACCGTCTACAGGTCAGTCAAGGTGGTCATCAAATGCCCCGAACCCATGCCCACCCAGGCTCGACGGCGACACCTCGGGTGAGGCAACTCAGCTGACGGTCCGGGTGGAGCCCCGGTCGCTCCTGGTCAGGGTCAGAGGGCAGGAACGGTAAGGCGCAGGCAAGTGTGCGCCGGTCAGGCGTCCGCTTCCTTCTCCGCCGCCGCGGCGGATTTGGCGGCGGCGTGGGCTTCGGACTGCTCACGGATCATGGCCTGCTCCTCTTCGAAGCGCAGGCGGTCGGCACGGTCCGCGTCGTCGCCGTCCCAGTCCTGGTTATCTCCCGTGGGCTTGGGATTGACGATCATCCCCTGGCCGTCGTTGTCAGTGCTGTTGCTGGTCATGACCCGCTCCCTTCATCAGGGGCCATACCCCGTGTGGATCAGGCAAGCATACGCATTGTCCACAGCCCACGGAAGTACTTCTGACGGCATTCGCCTACGCTTTGGGCGAAGCCCCGGAACCGCTTTCACCTGCGATGGATTCCGCGGCGAGTATAGATTCCACCCATGCTTGGGCCGCCCCGAAGGCTTCATCGGAGGTATGCGCCGGCACCGGTGTGGATTGCCTGTCCGCCCTTGCATAGGAGCCCAGGAAGCGAATGGCCGGGCTGATGCGGTGAAGCCCCGCCAAGGCATCCGCCACCCGGGCCTCGCCGGCGTGCCCATCTGCGTCGATGCTGAAGAAGTAGTGCCCCAGGTACTGGCCGGTGGGGCGCGATTCGATCCTGCTGAGGTTGACCCCGCGGCTGGCGAACTGGTCCAGGATCTCCATGAGGGCGCCGGGGCGGTCCTCCGGGAGCGGGACCACGACCGTGGTTTTATCCGCGCCGGTGCGTGCCGGCAGCGCGCCGGGCCTGCTGACCAGGATGAAGCGCGTCACCGCACCGGGGTTGTCGCCGATGTTCTCCGCCAGGACAGACAGCCCTGCATGCTCCCTGGCCACCAGCGGTGCGCAGATTGCCGCGTCGTAGAGGCAGTCGCCGTCCAGCAGGCCCACGGCCGAGGCGGCGGTGGATGAGCCGGGAACGTATTCCGCGCCGGGTATATTCTTGTCCATCCACAGCCGGCACTGCGCCCATGCGTGGCCGTGCGTGGAAACGCGCCGCACATCTTCCAACCGAACGCCCGGCCGGGCCACCAGGACAAAGCTGATGGGAACCAGGACTTCGCGGATGATCCGCAGTTCCTCGCCGGTGGCAATGGCGTCGAGCGTGGCGGTGACGCCGCCCTCCACGGAGTTCTCGATGGGGACCATGGCGGCGTCGGCCGTTCCGTCACGCACGGTGTCAAGGGCGGCGTTGACATTCGAGGCCGGCAGCCGGACTGCCTGAAGGGCGTCAGGAACCTGCAGCAGGGCAGCCTCGGTAAACGTACCTTTTGGGCCCAGGAAGGCGTAGGTGCGGGACGTGCCGGGCACTAAAGCACCAGCGGCTTGAGTCCGTTGTCCGAGACCAGGGGCTTGCCGGATTCCAGCCACTGGTCCATCCCACCGGCTACGTTAATCGCGGTATATCCCTGCCCGGTAAGCCATTGGGCTGCACGGAAGGAGCGGCCGCCCGTGCGGCAGATGACATAGACGTCCTCGTCCGGATCGAGTTCTTCGAGCCGGGCAGGGATCTGGTCCATGGGGATGTGTAGCGCGCCCTCAGCGTGCCCGGCCACCCACTCGTAGTCCTCCCGGACATCCAGGAGCACGGCGTCAGCAGGGACGTCATGGACGGGGACGGTATCGAAATCGCTCATCGGAGTCCTGTCTTGGCGGATGGTGGCGGATCAAAGTCAGGTTTAAGCCTAGCCCTTCGTGCTCCAGCCGCCTTGAACAGGTCCGGAAAAGCGCTGCGGGTTACGCTGGAAAGCTCCAGGAAGGTATTCATGTCACAGCAGCTGAGCGCCCCCTCCGCACCGTCTGCCCAACCCGGCAGGACCGCCGGGCCACAACTGCGGCGGCGCCAGCGTGCCTGAACTCCACGAACTCCCGGCCGTGGGGCTGCGGGACCTCCTGCGCAGTGGAAGAGTGTCCGCGGTGGATGCCACTGCCCATTTCCTGTCGCGGATCGGTCAGCAGAACCCGCTCCTGGGCGCCTTTATCACCGTAACGGCGGACCAGGCCCTGGAGCAGGCCCGGGCGGCCGATGCCCTGCGCTCCCGCTCCGACGCCGATGACCTGCCCCCGCTGCATGGCATGCCTGTTGCCTTCAAGGACCTCACTGACGTGACTGGCGTCGTGACCACGCACGGCAGTGCCGCCCTGGAGCACAAACCCGCCCCCGCCGACTCTCCCCTCGTGGCCCTCTTCAAGGATGCCGGCGGGACGTCGCTGGGCAAGACCCAGGTGCCCGAATTCGGCCTGACGGCCTACAGCGAGAACCGCATCGCCCCGCCGTCGCGCAATCCGCACGCACCCAGCAGGAGCTCCGGAGGTTCGTCCGGCGGCAGTGCGGCCGCCGTGGCGGCAGGGCTGCTGCCGTTCGCCCCCGGAACCGACGGCGGCGGATCGGTCCGCATCCCGGCCGCCGCGTGCGGCCTGGTGGGGTTGAAGCCGGGCCGGGGGTTGGTGGCGGCCGGCGAAAGTGCCGGGGACCCGGCGCGGCTGGTGGTGCCGGGTCCGCTTGCCCGGAGCGCGGAGGATGCCGCCTTGATGATGGACGCCCTTGCGCCCGGGAACGGATACCTTGCGACGGCAGGGCAGGAGCCGCCGCGGCTGCGGATCGGCGTCACGCTGGACAGCCCATGGTCGGGCACTTTTCCCTTTACGCCGGACCGGGAAGCCCTGGATGCGCTTCGAGCCGGCGAAACGCTCCTGGAGCACGCAGGACATGCCCTGGGCGACGCTGGCATCCGCTACGACAACCGCTACCCGGACGCCTTCACTACCGCCTGGACCGCCGGAGTGGGCGCTGCCCGGATCAGCCCATCCCGGGAAGCACTGCTGGCGCCCCTGACCCGGACCTTCCGGCGACGCGCCCAGCAGCGGAGCCCCGCGAAGCTGGCGGAGGCGCTGGCTTTCCTGCGGCAATTCCAGCACGACACCCTGGTGCAGTACGGGCAGTGGGACCTGATGCTGATGCCGGCGTTGGCGCAGACGCCGCGGCCGGTGGGCTGGTTCACCGGCACCGCACACGGCAGCGACCGCTGGCCGTCGGCCCAGTGGCCGGGGGACGCCGACGGTGACTACCGGAAGCAGTGCGAATACGCGCCGTGGTCCTCAATGGTGAATGTGTGCGGGCTGCCGGCCATCAGCATCCCCGTGCACTGGACCGGCGGTGCCGCCGGCAGCGGACTTCCGATGGGAATCCAGTTGGTGGGTCCCATGGGATCGGAAGCCCTCCTCCTGCAGGTGGCGCACCAGCCTGGGCTACTAGGGGACAAGGCCTGGTTGCTGCTGTTGACCTGAACCTAACACCGGATTAACCCGCCCGTAACCCCAGCGGCAGAAACTGGAAAAGCACGTTGCAGCACCCTCCACTCGCCCTTTGCCCGATCGAGGAGTTGCCCCACAATGAACGCTGAATTCCCTGTCACCAGCCCCGGCACAACCGAGACATCAGATGAAGGACGGCCGGACCTCAGCAACTCCAACGTCCGCGAGGACCTGGCCATGGCCGGCCGCTGCGCACTGGTTCACCTGCCCACGGGCCGGACCTGCCTGCTCCCCCTCCGCCACAAGGGTCCCTGTGAGTTCCACCGCCCGCAGGAGGCGCAGGACATAGTTGCGGGCGGCAGCTGACAGGGCACTGCGCCATGACCCCTTCCCGCGGTCTCGACTCGCGCGCCGGGCAGGAGGACCATTAAAGGGCAGTCACCAAGAGGAGGTCTGTGATGTGCTACGCATCGAGCAAGGACTTCGGGTGGGGCGCCAGGAAAGAGACCAAGCGCCGGCCTGAAGCGGAACCGGAAACCCCAGCGGAAACCCCCGTGGAGCCGGTCAAGGCACAGGATTTCACGTTCTGGGCCTTCCCCAACTGGCGCAGGCAGCCTGCGCCGCGCACCCCCTCCGCTGAAAAGAGCAAGGAGCGGGTCTGACGCCCGGGCAGAACAACCCTGGAACAGTATGGCAAGAGCCGACGGAGGGGTTCCCGCAAGGGGCCCCTCCCCCACGTCGGCACCTTTCCGGCCGGGTTTCCTGTCCGTCCCTGCCCCTCATCCACGGCTGCGGCCGTTGTGCTCCGGCCCGACCGGCGTCTATGGTTGAACCATAAGCATGCTTAGCATTCTGGGAAAGGGGACGAGCATGAGTGAAGGACAGTACACGCCGGGACCGGACCGCGCACCTGGGACGGAAGCCAGCCGGACGCCGTCGAACCTTGGACCGCCCGCGGAAGACCGCGCCACCACGCGCGGAACTGCCCCGTCCTACTCAGCCGGAGGTCCGGCAACACCTGACACGGCAACAGCCCCATCACCCGGCGGTGGCGCTCCAGAACGGAAAGTTACCCGCGCCGGAGTCATCTGGGCCGCAGTGGTGGCCGCGCTGGTGCTCCTGATCCTGCTGATCATCTTCATCCTGCAGAACCAGGAACTGGTCCTGGTGAAGTTCCTGGGCTTCGAGGGATCCGTTCCGCTGGGCATGGCACTGTTCATCGCCGCCGTAACGGGAGGCGTCCTGGTAGCGGCTGCAGGCGGCGCGCGCATCCTGCAGTTGCGCCGGAATACCCACCGGTCCAGGGCCAAGCAGCGGAGGTAACGCCCGGACGCCCGCTGAATGGCTGTCGCTTCCGCTACCGGACGCCCAGGGTTGCGAATTTGCGGGCGCGGGCGGCCACGAGTTCCGGTACCGGAACGCTGGCCACCGCGCCCAGTTCATACTCAATGGCCTGGGCCATCCGGGCGCAGAACCCGTGCGGCTCCAGGGAGGCGTCGCCACGCTCATCCACGATATGGTCCACCAGCCCGTTGGCATACAGCGCCGCGACGTTCACGCCCTGAGCCTGGGCCATGTCGGGTGCGAACTCGGTGGTGCGGTGCACGATGGCGCTGGCACCCTCCGGGGGCAAGGGCGAGAGCCAGCTGTGCTGGGCGGCGATGGTCCTGTCAGCGGGCAGCAGCGCCAGGGCCCCTCCCCGGCACCCTGGCCAAGCAGCACGGAGACCGACGGCGATTCCAGCCCGATCAGTTCGTGCAGCGAGCGGGCAATCTCGCCGGCAAGGCCACCCTCCTCCGCGTCCTGCGACAGGGCGGCGCCGGCCGTATCAATGACGGTGAGCAGGGGCAGCCGCAGTTCCTCAGCCAGTTTCATGCCCCTGCGCGCCTCGCGGAGCGACCCCGGGCCCATGCCCGCGGCGTCCTTCCGAAGCGGGCGCGCGTGCCCCAGCACAATGCAGGACTGGGTGCCAAAGCGGGCCAGCGCCAGCAGCAGCCCCGGGTCCTTCTCCCCTTGCCCGGTTCCGTTGAGTGGCAGTGCGTCGGTGGCGCCGAACTTCAGGAGCCTGGCGCAGGTCCGGCCTCCGCTGCCGGCGTGAGAGTTCAATGGACGTCCACGCGTCAAGGGTTGAGGGCCGGACGTCCAGGGTTCCGGGCCGAACGGGCACTGACGCGGGCACCGCGCCGTCCGTATCCCTGCCGCCGCCGTTCGCGGCCAGGATGTCCAGCGCCCGCCCAACGAGGTCGGCAAGGTGGCCCGGTTCCACTACGCCGTCGATCAATCCCTTGCTGAAGAGGTTCTCCGCCACCTGCACGCTCTCCGGGAACGGTTGGCCGTACAGCGCCTCGTAGACGCGCGGGCCCAGGAACCCCAGCAGGGCGCCGGGTTCGGCCACGTTGATGTGGCCCAAAGACCCCCAGGAAGCCATGACGCCGCCGGTGGTGGGATGACGCAGGTAGACCAGGTAGGGCAGGCCAGCCTGGCGGTGCGCCCGGACGGCCCCGGTGATCTTCACCATGGACAGGAACGCGAGCGTCCCTTCCTGCATGCGGGTCCCCCGGACGCCGGGCCGGCCAGCAGCGGCAGTCCCTCCGCGGTGGCGCGTTCGACGGCGGCAACAATCCTTTGCGCCGCCGCGTGGCCGATCGACCCGGCAAGGAAGGAAAATTCGCTGACGATCAACGCCACCCGGCGGCCGCGGATGAGCCCGGCGCCGGTGATTACGGACTCGTCCACGCCGCTGCGTTCGCGCGCCCTGGCCAGGTCGCGGGCGTACTCCTCGGTCAGTACTGGCTGTTTCGGCTCGGCGTCCCAGGAGACGAACGAGCCCGGGTCCACCACGGCCTCAAGGAGCCTCGGTGGCGTTCAGGTGCCGCACCTTTTCCATGGTCGCCACGCTATTTCGCCCCGGGAGCCGCGGCGGCCAGGCCCAGCCATTCCCGGATTGCCGGCCCGTCCTCATTGAGCAGCGGCGGCGCGTCGTGTTCAGTCAGGGTGGTTTCCGCGGCATCGCCGGGCGCGAAGAACCGCAGCGGCGGCCCGGGCAGGCTTACTTTTCCGAGCAGCGGATGCTGCACGTCCACCAGGAGGCCCTGGGACGCCACCTGCTCCCACGCGTACACCTCATCCAGCGAGCGGACCTTGCCTGCCGGGATCCCGGCGTCGTTCAGCTTTTCCAGCAGTTCCGCCGCGCCATAGCCTGCGAAGGCGCGTTCGACGGCGGCAATCACCTCGCCGCGGTTCCGCACCCTTTCGGCGTTGCTGGCAAAGCCCGGGGCGGCCGGATCCAGGCCAAAGGCTGCAGCGAAGGACTGCCAGAGCTTCTCGCTGCCGACGCTGATCTGCACGCTCCCGTCCTTGCAGTTGAACAGGCCGTAGGGGGCAATGGACGGGTGGTGGTTGCCCTGGGCCTGCGGGACTTCACCGGCAACGGTGGTCCTGGTGCCCTGGAAGGCGTGGACGCCGATCAGCGATGCCAGCAGCGACGTGCGCACCACCTTGCCCTGGCCTGTCCGGTTCCGCTCCACCAGGGCAGCCAGCACGCCGAACGCGCCGTTCATGCCGGAGAGCAGGTCGGCAATGGGCACACCCACGCGCTGGGGGTCGTCCGGCCCCGACCCCGTGAGGGACATCAGCCCGGCCTCGCCCTGGAGGATCTGGTCGTAGCCGCTGCGCCGGGACTCGGGCCCGTCATGGCCAAAGCCGGTGATGGAGAGGATCACCAGCCGTGGATTGAGTCCGTGCATTGCCGCGGTGGAGAAGCCCAGCCGGTCCATAACGCCCGGCCGGAAATTCTCGATCACCACATCCGCCCGTTCCAGGAGCCCGCGGAGCACCGCCTGGCCGTCTTCGCTCTTCAGGTCCAGGCTGATGGATTCCTTGTTGCGGTTGCAGGACATGAAGTAGGTGGACTGGAGGTCGTCCTCCGGGCCAACGAAGGGCGGACCCCAGCCGCGGGTGTCGTCCCCCTTGGCGGGGTTCTCCACCTTGATGACGCGTGCGCCGAGGTCCGCCAGCATCATGCCGGCGTGCGGTCCGGCCAGTGCCCGGCTGAGGTCGACCACAATGTGCCCGGCCAGCGGGCCTTCGGAAGTTTCGACTGTGCTCATGTGCTGGAGTTTCCTTTCTGATGAACGGGTGCTGCCGGCGGATGCTGTGGCGGCTAGAGCCAGCCGGGGACCACCAGCGCCAGCCAGGCAAGGACGGGGCCTGCCACGATGACCACTCCGCTGTAACCGAGGATGCGCTTGTAGAACTGGTCCTTGTCAACGCCTTCCGGGGCATTGGCCAGCACCAGGGCTCCATTGGTGGAGAAAGGCGAAACATCCACGATGGTGGCGGACACCGCGAGGGCGCAGATCACGCCAACGGCGCCGATCTCCCCGGTGGACAGGAACGGAACGGCCAGCGGGATGAGCGCCGCCAGGATGGCTGTGGATGACGCGAACGCTGAGACCACGGCGCCGATGAAGCAGATAATGAGGGCCGCCAGCAGCGGCATTCCCATTCCGGCCACGCCGCTGGAGACGAATTTGATGGTGCCGGCCTCCTCCAGCACCCCGACGAACGTCAGCATGCCGCAGATCAACAGCACGGTGGACCAGCTGATCTTGTTGATGGCGCCCTTCTGTGCTGCGGGTGAGACGAGTGCCAGGACGATGGCGATGGTGATGGACACGAAGCCGACGTCCATCTTGAAGCCAAGGGCCACCACGGCCAGGACGATCAGGCCGGCAACGGTGACAAGCTGCGGGATCCGCTGTGAGCGCTCCTTGGTGGCATCGACGCCGTCGCCCGCGGGATCCCGGGGACCGTACATACCGGAGCCGAAGCCCTTGAACGGGACGTCGCCGCCGGCGGCCTTGGCGCCGACGCTGACTGCCATCCGGGCCTCGGCGGCCTGCTCCACGAAGTGCCCCACCTTGGAGGAGAGGAGGTTCCTGCCGCCCAGGACCACGAAGAGCACCAGCGCGATGACCAGGTTGAAGATGAAGCTGGACAGGAACAGCGCGGTGGGGCTGAAGGCAAGATCCGTCTTGGCCAGGATGCCGTTGACGGTGACGCCGTAGACCGCGATGGGCGAAAAGCCGCCGGCCTGGGCTCCGTGGATCACCATCATGCCCATCAGCAGCGGACTGATCTTGTACTTGCCGGCAAAGCTCAGGGCGATGGGCGCAATGATGGCGACGGCGGCGGGAGACAGTGCGCCCACGGCAGTGATGACGGCGGTGATGGCGAACATGACCCAGGGGATGAGGGCCACGCGGCTGCCCACGAGCTTGACTGCGCCGCGGACCAGCAGGTCGATGGTGCCGTTGTTCTGCGCGATGGCGAACAGGTAGGTGACGCCGACGATTGTCAGGAAGAGGCCACCGGGGAAGTTGGCCAGGATCTCATTGGTGGACATGCCCAGCACCACGGCGCCCAGCAGGAAGGCGCCCACGAAGGCGAGTGCGCCCATGTTCAGGGGCAGGACAGTGGCAAGCAGGAACATCGCCGCCAGGATGATGATCGATAAGACAGGAGCGGACATCGTTGGTCCTCCGTTGGGGTGCGGGAAGTGTGATGTGAGTTACTGGCTCACTGGACTAGCCTCTTAGACAGTAAGTCATTCTGTCAATAAATGGAGGAGGTATTCTGGTCCCTACGACCCAAGGGAGGGCTTTGTGGAGAAGACAGCACGGGCTGGCTTGGAGCGCGTCACGCGGCCGCGGCTCTATGAGCAGCTGGTGGAACAGATCCTTGCCTATATCGAGTCCGCCCAACTCCGCCCCGGCGACCTCCTGCCGGCGGAGCGGGACCTTGCGGAGCGGCTGGGAGTTTCCCGCGCCACCCTGGCGCAGGCGCTGGTAGCCCTGGAAGTGCTTGGCGTCATCGACGTGCAGCACGGTACCGGCGCGGTCCTGGCCCGACGGCCCAGCGTGGCGTCAGTGGTCAAGGGCCTGCGGGAACACCAGAGCCGGCTGCCGGAAATTGTGGAAGCCCGAAGCACCCTGGAAGTCAAACTTGCCACCCTCGCAGCCGAACGCCGTACCGACCAGGACCTCTCCGCCATCGAGCATGCCCTGGATGTCATGGCCAAGGAAATCGACGGCGGCGACCGCGGTGCGCATGGCGACGAACTGTTCCATGAGGCCATCACCGCCGCCGCACACTCCTCGGTACTGGCCCAGCTGATGGCGTTCATCGCCGAAATGATCCTGGAAACCCGGATGGAGTCCCTGGGCCAGCCCGGACGGCCGGAGCAGTCCCTGGCGTCGCACCGGAAGATCGCAGACGCCGTCCGCGCGCAGGACGGTGACGCCGCGGCGAAGGCCATGCTGGCGCACATCGAACTGGTCTCCGACGTGGAGCCTGCTCCGCTAGCAGCCGATCCGCTCCGCGGAGACAACGCCTCGTCTTCCGGACTAGAAAGTACCGGTATTTGACCCGCCGGTGCCGGCGACTGCCAGGCCGATGACGAACAGCACCCAAAGGGCCCCGTACCCCAGCAGGCAAAGGTAGCCCAGCACCAGGCCGGTGATGGACATCCCCTTGCCGGAGGGTTCGCGGCGCAGGGCCAGGTGGCCGGTGATGATGGCGGCGAACTGGGGAAGCAGCAGCCAGCCCATGATCACCGAGGCGATGCCGCAGACCATGCTGGCGATGCTCAGCTGCCTGGGTTCGACCGTCCCGCCGTAGTAGGACGGCTGGCCCACGTACTGGGGCTGGGCATACTGGGGCTGGCCCGAGGCCGCCCCTTGCCCGGGCTGCGCAGGCGGCTGGTACCCGGGCCACGGCGAACCGTTGTACTGGTTTTCGGGACGCTGGTAATCGGGCCCCTGGGACGGCTGGTTGCTCATGATTTCTCCCCTGTGAATCTGGCTACAGCCTACTTCAGTGCAGGACCAGGCGGATGGCCAGGAACACCATCAGGACGCCGATGGACGCATCAATCCACCGCCAGGTGCGCGGGCTGCTGAGCACTCCCGCCAGGGCCCTGGCCCCGTACCCCAGGCCGGTGAACCAGAGCACGCTTCCGGCCACGGCACCGGCGGCGAATATCCAGCGCAGGTAAGGGCCCTGCTGGTTGGCAAGGCTCCCCAGGAGCAGCACGGTGTCCAGGTAGACATGTGGATTGAGGAAGGTCAGGGCCGCCGTCGTGGCAATTACCGAGTTCTTGGACCTGGACTCCTGCGCCGCCAGTGCTGAAGGCCTCGCCGCCGCCAGGAAGGACCGCGCAGCAAACCACAGCAGGTAGGCGGCACCAGCCCAGCCCAAGACTTCCAGCACCTCCGGGACACGGGTGACCAGCGCCCCGATGCCCGCCGTTCCGCCCACGATCAGCAGGGCATCCCCGGCCATGCAGACAGCCACCACCGCACCAATATGCTCCCCGCGGATGCCTTGGCGCAGCACGAAGGCGTTCTGGGCGCCGATCGCCACGATCAGTGCCAGCCCGGTCAGCATTCCCGTTATTCCTGCGGTCCACATAGCAATGACCGTAGGTTCCGCACAGCAATGTAGGCAAATAAATGATTCTGTCGCTTCATTAGAATAGCTTCATGAACCTTGAGCACCTGAAGGCCCTCGTCGCCGTTGTTGACGAGGGAACATTCGAGGCGGCGGCGGACCGGCTCCGCATCACCCCGTCGGCTGTCAGCCAGCGGATCAAGGCGCTGGAAGCATCCGTGGGCCAGGTCCTGGTGCGCCGCCGCCTGCCCTGCACCGCTACCGGCGCCGGTGCGCTGCTGCTCCGGATGGCCCGCCAGGTGCAGGTGCTGGAGGCCGAGACGTCGGCGGCACTGGGAGGGGGATGGTCCGCGCGGGCGCACCTTCCGGTGGCAGTCAACGCGGATTCGCTGGCCACCTGGTTTGTCCCGGTCCTGCACCAGGCCGCCGGCTGGGAGGACTCGGCCCTGGACCTGCACGTGGAGGACCAGGGCTACAGCAGCCGCTGCTCCGCGACGGCGAAGTAATGGGCGCTGTGACCTCGGACCCCGTACCCGTGAGTGGATGCAAGGTGGAACTGTTGGGTTCCATGCGGTACATCCCGGTGGCCACCCCCGGGCTGCACCACCGCTTCTCAGCCGCCGGCAGCGTGGACTGGGCGGCCATGCCGGTGCTGAACTTCAACATGAAGGACACCCTGCAGCAGCAGCTTCTTGCCGCGAAGGGCGTACGGCAGCTTCCGCCCACTCACACCGTGCCTTCTTCGCAGGGGTTCCTCGCTGCAGTCCACGCCGGCCTGGGCTGGGGAATGATCCCGGAGCTCCAGCTCACGGCCGAGGTGGCCGACGGCGAACTCGTCAGGCTGGACGAGGACGCGCACCAGGACGTGGCGCTCTACTGGCAGGCCTGGACCCTGGATTCGGAGCGGCTCACGCGGATCAGCGCCGCCGTCCGGTCGGCCGCCGGAGGGCGGCTGCGTCCCGGAGACGGCCGGGAGGCTAACGGACCAAGTAGGGCAGGATATAGACGGCAAAAATGACGAAGGCGGCGAGGACGGCCAGCTTTCCTCCGCTGGTACCCCCGTGCTGCTGCGCCTTGGCGTTCCGGCCATGGCGCCCCGATGCGACCGGCGCACCCGCCCGCGGTCCTGCGTGCGTTCCCTTTGGGGGCAGCGCCCGGCCCGCGGGATGCCGCGCTACACTCCCGGCCCTGTCCGCTTCCTCGGCAGAACCGCGTTTGCCTCCCGGGAACGCTGCGGGTTTACCTCCCGGGTTTGCCGTGGGTCTGGCAGGCGGCAAAGCCCCCGCCGGGCGCACCACGGTTCCCGGGTGCACGTTGCGCAGCGCCGTGATGCCGGGTTCCTGCTCATGTGTGAGCTGCCGGCCCAGCTGCTCGTACAGCCCCACCACCGCCTGCTGGTCCAGCACCGCCGGGAGCGCCTCGATGGCCCCCACCAGCCGTTGCGAACCCGCCACGGCGACGTCCGAATCAGTCACCCCGAAAAGGTCCGGCTGCGCAGCCATGCAGATGAGCGGACGCACCAGCCTGCGGTGCGGCGGAGACAGCACCGACGCGACGGCAGCACACTGGGCGAGGGCACCCTCCACCGCCTGGGTCCGTGCGTAGCGGCCCTGCCACAGCACGCCGGACGCCACCCGCACTTCGCCGGTCCAGTCCTTCGAATCCACCACCACCACGCCGCCGGGGCCCACCACGACGTGGTCCAGGTTCGCTTTGGGCCTGCCCGGCCAATGGACATCGTGGAGCACGTACCAGCCGCGCGGAACGAGTTCGCTGAGTTTGTCGGCCACCAGCCGCTCCCCCACCGCGCCGGCGTCCCACGCCCTGCTGGAGTGTTCGGCCTGGTCCAACCGGCGCTTCAGCCGCGCAACCCGCTCGGCAGCAAGCCTGGACTGCTCCGCTGCCCCGTCTCCTGCCCCCATTGGACGTCCCCGTTTCCTTGCCGGACAGGACGACGGCGGCGGGCCGCCGTCGTCCGTTCCTTTCGCTTGTTTGCATGGAATTTTCTTGAAATTAGCAGGGCATGGAAGGGCCGGTATATAGGTACTTTCGCGGCCCTGTACTCAGGTGGACTACTTGGTTGGCGTCCGTCACGGCAGGTCACAGGGTCCGGATTTTGGGCGGGTCGTTTTGACTCCTGCCAGCTTCTGGCATGCTGGAGCCATGGCTAGCCGCGCGGGTACAGTTGCCCAACCCCAGGACCTTGTTGACATCACTGCGCTCCTTGACGCGTATTACGACATCGCACCGGATCTCAGTGACCCTGGCCAGCGTGTGGTGTTCGGGACATCCGGGCACCGGGGGTCCAGCCTCAAGGCGTCGTTCAATGAGCAGCACATCGTGGCCATCACCCAGGCCATCGTGGAATACCGGGCAGCCCAGGGCGTCACCGGGCCCCTGTTCCTGGCCAAGGACACCCACGCCTTGAGCGAGCCGGCGCAGAACTCCGCCCTCGAGGTGCTCGCCGCCAACGGCGTCCAGGTCCTCGTCGACGCCCGCCATGGCTACACCCCCACCCCGGCCCTGAGCCACGCCATCCTCACTTACAACCGCAAGGCAGCGCCGGGAGCGCCGCAGGCTGACGGCATCGTGGTCACCCCCAGCCACAACCCGCCGGCCGACGGCGGCTTCAAGTACAACCCCGCACGGCGGCCCCGCAGACTCCGACGCCACCGGCTGGATCGCCAACCGCGCCAACGAACTGCTGGAAGACGGCCTGCGCGGCGTCAAGCGCATCCCGCTGGCCGATGCCCAGGCCGCAGACACCACCGGCAAGTTCGATTTCCCCTCCAGCTACGTTGACGACCTTCCGTCCGTGCTGAACCTGGACGCCATCCGCGACGCCAAGGTCCGCATCGGTGCCGACCCCATGGGCGGCGCCTCCGTGGACTACTGGGGCGAGATCGCCGAACGCCACCACCTGGACCTCACCGTGGTGAACCCCACCGTGGACCCGCAGTGGGCGTTCATGACGCTGGACTGGGACGAGAAGATCCGGATGGACTGCTCGTCGCCGTCGGCCATGGCCTCGCTGATCCAACGGATGTCCGCCGCCGGTTCCGCCTTTGATGTGGCCACCGGCAACGACGCCGACGCGGACCGGCACGGCATCGTCACCCCCGACGGCGGCCTGATGAACCCCAACCACTACCTGGCTGTCGCCATCGACTACCTCTACCGCAACCGCAGCGGCTGGAACCCGGCCTCGGTGGTGGGCAAGACCCTGGTGTCCTCCTCCATCATCGACCGCGTGGCGCAGAGCCTGGGCCGGAAGCTCGTTGAGGTGCCGGTTGGCTTCAAGTGGTTCGTCCCCGGCCTGCTCTCCGGTGAAGGTGCGTTCGGCGGCGAGGAATCCGCAGGCGCGTCCTTCAACAAGCTGGACGGCAGCGTGTGGACCACTGACAAGGACGGCATCCTGCTGGCCCTGCTGGCGTCCGAGATCACCGCGGTCACTGGCAAGTCCCCGTCGCAGCTGTACAAGGGGCTGACGGACCAGTTCGGCGCCCCGGTCTATGCGCGGATCGACGCCGCGGCCACGCGTGAGCAGAAGGCGAAGCTGGGCAAGCTTTCCGCGGCGGACGTGACGGCCACCGAGCCTGGCGGGCGAGACCATCACCGCCAAGCTCACCGAGGCCCCCGGCAACGGCGCCCCTATCGGCGGCCTGAAAGTGGTCACCGAGAACGCCTGGTTTGCCGCGCGTCCGTCCGGCACCGAGGACGTGTACAAGATCTACGCCGAGTCCTTCAAGGGCGAGGAGCACCTGAAGCAGGTGCAGGCCGAGGCCAAGGCACTGGTGGACGGCGTCATCGCCTAGAGTCCACCCCGAGGCTCCACAGCCGGAGGACGTGCCTGACGCTGTGGTCCCCGCCCGGAGCCATGTCCACCAGGGCGACGCGGTCAAGTACGACGGCGTCGCCCTGGTTCAGGCGCTTGTCCCCGTGGTGCGACACGTGCGGGCGGTAGGCGGACAGTGTGTGGGCTGGCGTGAGGATCCGCCCATGCACGGCTGTGACGGCCTGGACGAATGCCTCGTGCAGCGTTTGCAGGACCGGGTGCGGGGCAATGAGGCTGACGGGCACCGAACCGTTCCGGCCAAAGGCCGCGTCCTCCCCCACCGCCAGCGCGGCTCCAAGCGCTGCCGCGGCCGGTGCTTCCGCCAGCCCGGCAAGGCGTTCGGCGGCGTCGGCACTGTCCGTACTGGCGGCGTCGAACCTTACAAGCGTGATGTGCAGCGGCCAGTCCGTCCGCGGGAAAACCTGACCCTCAGCCACCGGCTCGACGAACACCACGAAAATCAGGTTCCGCATCGGCATAGCCACAGTCTCCCACCCGTCCCCCAGACGCCCGCTCACTTTTGGCAATGAACGTTCAAACGCCCGCTCATCTCTGACAGTTAAACAAAAAACGCCCGCTCACCACAGTGAGCAGGCGTTGTTGGAAGACCGGCAAAAGTGAGCGGGCGCCCGGTGTTTTTGAGCGGTGGTGTTAGACGGTGCGGACGGCCTCGCCGTAGGAGTACTTGGGCTTTGCCTCGCCCCAGGCTTCTTCACCGGGCTGGCCAATGTTGACCACCAGGAAGCTCTTCTGGTCGCCGGCCGGGAAGAAGGCGGCGTCAATCGCATCGAAGTCGGCGCCGGTCATGGGGCCGGCTGCGAAACCGAGCGAGCGGACGGCCAGGATGAAGTAACCGGCCTGCAGGTGGGCATTGTTGTTGCCCGTGGCGGCCGCGAGTGCGGGGTCGGCGTCGTACATGGCCTTGGGGGCGTTGTAGCCGGGGAGGAAGTTGTCCCACTTGCCGGCCCAGTCAGTGTCGTAGCTGAGGATGGCCACGAGCGGGGCCGAGGCGGTCTTGGCCTGGTTGCCGCGGGACAACGCGTCCACCAGGGTGGCCCGCGCCTCTGCTGAGCGGACGTAGGTGACGCGCAGCGGCTGGGAGTTGAAGGCGGTGGGGCCGAACTTGGTGAGCTCATAGATGGCCTGGGCCTGCTCCTCGGTCACCTCGCCGGTGAAGGAGTTGGCGGTGCGGGCCTGCGCGAAAATGGCGTCCACGGCTGCCGAATCGACAACCGCTTCTTCGTGGGCAATGGTCATTGGCGTACCTTTCGCTGCGGGCCACCCGCCTGCCGCGGTGGCCCCTGGTTGCTTTCCATAGTTGCAACTTCAACTGAACGCTGGCTCTTCCCACATCAGGGGTGATCTTGGCCACAGCGGGCATGGGCGAAATACTTGGCGGTATTCTGGACCGAGTTGATCTTCGCCCACTCGCGGCACCCCCTGAAAGGCATTCCTTCCCATGAGCATGCTCGGAATCAAATGGAAGCTGCACGGCAACGGCAAAACCATCAAGCCCGGCCAGGTGGTGGCCCCGGATGAGCGTTTGGCCTGGCCCCTGACCATCGGCGTGGGCATGCAGCACGTGGTGGCCATGTTCGGCGCCACCTTCCTGGTGCCCATCATCACCGGAATGCCGCCCGCCACCACGCTGTTCTTCTCAGGCATCGGCACGCTGCTGTTCCTGGTGATCACCAAAGGCCGGGTGCCCAGCTACCTGGGCTCAAGCTTCGCGTTCATCGCCCCCATCACCGCCTCCCAGGCGCAGTTCGGCATCCCCGGCGCCCTGGGCGGCGTCGTCCTTGCCGGGACCACCCTTGCCCTGGTGGGTGCCGTGGTCCAGAAGTTCGGCGCCGGCTGGATCAACCGGCTGATGCCGCCCATCGTCACCGGCGCCATCGTGGCACTGATCGGCCTGAACCTGGCCCCCGCCGCCAAGCAGAACTTCGATGCCGCCCCCATCACCGCCCTGGTCACGCTGGTCACCATCATCCTGGTCAGCGTCCTGTTCCGCGGGATCCTGGGGCGGCTCAGCATCCTGGTCGGCGTGGTGGTGGGCTACACCGTGGCCATGCTCCGCGGCGAGGTGAAGTACGACAAGATGGACGCCGCGGCGTGGGTGGGCCTGCCGCACTTCCAGACCCCCGAGTTCCACATCGGCATCCTGGGGCTGTTCGTCCCGGTGGTCCTGGTGCTGGTGGCCGAGAACATCGGCCACGTGAAGTCTGTTGCGGCCATGACCGGGCAGAACCTCGACGGCGTCTCCGGCCGCGCGCTCATGGCCGACGGGGCCGCCACCATGCTGGCCGGTTTCGGCGGCGGCTCCGGCACCACCACCTACGCGGAAAACATCGGGGTCATGGCCGCCACCAAGGTGTATTCGACCGCGGCCTACTGGGTGGCAGGCATGTTCGCCGTCCTGCTGAGCTTCTCCCCCAAGTTCGGCGAGCTGATCGCCACCGTCCCGGCAGGCGTGCTGGGCGGCGCAGCCACCATGCTGTACGGCATGATCGGCATCCTGGGCGTGAAGATTTGGGTGCAGAACAAGGTCAACTTCTCCAACCCCGTCAACCTGACCACGGCCGCCGTGGCACTGATCATCGGCATCGCGGACTACACCTGGACCATCGGGGACCTGAAGTTCACCGGCATCGCCCTGGGTTCCGCTGCCGCGCTGGTGATTTACCACGGTATGAAGGCCATCGCGAAGGCGCGTGGGACGGTGGCTGAGCCGGAAACCGAGCAGGCCGGGCTGCCGCCGGCGGTCAAGGCCGCCATGAACGCCGCCGCGAAGCGGGGCCCGAAGAAGCGCTAAGGCGGAACACCGGGAAGGGCAGATGCACCCCCTGCAGGGACGCCCGCAGGTCCTAGGCCGCCTGGCCCTCCGGTGCCGGACCGTCCGGGACTCCTGTGTGCAGGCCTGCAACGGGGTGGCCCGGCGGGAATGGGCCCGGACGGCCAAGGCCGAACACGGGCCCGGGCTGGGGCCGCTTCGCCGCCGGCTCGTCGCCGGCGTGGCGGGGAATCAGCTGCTTCAGCGCCCACGGCACGAAGTACTGCCGCGCCCAGACCAGATCCTCCGCCCGGGCTTGCGTCCACCCGTGGGCCGGCAGCGGGCGCGGCTGCGACGGCTTAAGCGCATGCGCCACGCCCAGGGCGTTCAGGGTGGCCACGGCCACGGAATGGTGCCCCACCGGGGACAGGTGCAGCCGGTCCGGATCCCACATGACCGCATGCTGAAGCTCCGGCAGGCACCACAGGTCCACCATGATCGCGTGGTGACGCGCCCCGATCCTGTGCAGGTGCTCGTTGTAGATCGCCACGCGCCCGCGGATCTTTCCAAAGACAGGCGTGTTGCCCCAGTCCGGACCCGCGTAGAGCAGGACGGTGGCACCGGTAGCTGACAGGATGCCGACGGCGTCGTCGATCTTCTCCGCCAGCCTGTCCGGATCGCCGTGGCGGAACACGATGTCGTTGCCGCCGCCGGACATGGCGATCAGGTCGGGTTTCAGTTCCAGGGCCGGCGCCAGCTGCCCGTCGAGGATCTGTTTCAGCAGCATGCCGCGGATCGCCAGGTTGGCGTAGGCGAAGTCCGGTTGCGTGTCGGCGAGTTCCTCGGCCACCCGGTCGGCCCAGCCCCGGAGCCCGCCAAGGCTGTTCGGCTCAGGGTCGCCAATTCCTTCGGTGTAGGAGTCCCCCAGGGCAACGAACCGGTGCCAGGGGTGCCTTTCCGGCCCGTCCGCGATGGAGCGCAACTCCTGCTTCTCGATGGTCATGCCGTCCTCCCTTCCGCCGCGGCCGGGGGTTCCTTCCCCACCGCAGCGTCCTTGCGGGGCGACTTTCCGGTTGGAAAGTCCCGTCCCGCCGCCGACGGCCGCGGGAGTTCCGCGACGCCGTCGTACGTTTCCTGCCGCAGCCCCGCAGGCTGCCCGGCCCCGCGGTCCATGCCGCTGGGGGCCACGACGTTAAGTGCAGCGTCCCGGAGGTCCAGTTCGTGGTGCAGCGCCTGCGTCTGCAGGAACAGCAGCGCGCCCTCCCGCGTGAGCCCGTATTCGTTCATGAGGCTGCGCACGGCAAGGTCCACCAGGACCAGGGAACTTTGGACGACGGCGAGGCCTGCCGTCGCTTCCGCCCGTTCAGCCACGCGGACCACCACGCGCAGGGCCCGCGCCACCTGGCGCGCATAGCTTTGGCTGCGCACCAGGTCGTCACTGGTGAAGGCATGCGGGGACGGTGCGTAGAGGCTAATGGCAGCGCTGGTCGCGCCTTCGGTGAGGATGGGGACAGAAAGCAGGGACTGCACGCCGTGGACGGCGGCGGCACTGGAATATCCCGGCCAGCGGCGGTCCCGGCCCAGGTCCGAGAGCAGAACGAATTCCCCGGTGCGCACGGCTTCCATGACCGGGCCGTCGGCGAAGGAGCACTGCTCCCTGTCCGCCTCGCGTGCCTGCTCCGTGCTGGCCGCAAGGGTGCGTGCCTTGCCCAGCCGAAAGAGGGTGGCCGCCCAGCTGATGCTGCGGCGCTCACCTTTGATACCCGTCATGAAGTCGCGGGTGACTTCCCAGAGGTAGTCTTCAACGTCCTTGCTGTCGAAGACCGGCTCAGGAGTAACTGGAAGCGGTCCCCAGCCAACCTGCCCCGTGGGTTCAGCGGCCATGTTCCAGCCCTGCTATCAGCGCTCCGGCCCACTGCAAAACCCGTGCTCTAAGAATACGACCCGTTGACGCTTTGGTGGGGGATACGGGGAAAACAAGGGGGATTCACCGGCTGGGGGTAGGCGGCGCGCCGTTGTCCCTTCCACTGGCTCCGCCGGGCAGTAGCATCGGGAGAGGGAACACCGAGTACTCCCTGCCCGCATGGGTACCTGACCTTGGGCAAGGGGTCTTGGAGCATCCATGCCAGCACGGAAACGAGCAATGGAAAGAGGAGCTTATGCGGGAGCCGGGCACCAGCGAGCGTACTTCGGAAGCGGATGCAGCCGCGGAGGCAAGCGTCGAAGTGGAAGAGGACGCGGCGGAGCCGTCACCGGACCTTGAGGTCACGTTCGACGAGCAGTTCTTCGCGGCCCGCCCCAAGGCACTGCGTCCCATTGCGCGCCGGCGGCAGTTCGTGGGCAGCCGGCCGTCCTTCGAATTCGACGGGCGCAACGCGGCGTACGTGGAGTGGCTGCGGAACCAGGCCATGCTCGGGGACGCGAACACGCTTGCGCGGCAGCTGTCAGGCCAGGCCAGCATGTGGCAGAACTCGTACGCCCACCCCAACCCGCGGGCCGCCGTCGAACGGGCCTCCGTATGGTTCACCGCCTACCCGCTGTCCTTCATCACCCGGACCGGCCAGTCATTCCTTTCCGCCCTGGGCGACCCGGGAATGTGGAAGGCTTTCCGCGAAATCGGAATACGCGGGATCCACACCGGGCCCGTGAAACTCGCCGGCGGCATCAGCGGCTGGTCCCACACACCCAGCGTTGACGGGCACTTCGACCGCATCAGCATGGCGATCGACCCGGTCTTCGGCACCGAGGAAGAGTTCCGCAGCATGTGCGAGGTCGCTGCCGAGCACGACGGCACGGTGATTGACGACATCGTCCCCGGCCACACCGGCAAGGGTGCGGACTTCCGGCTGGCTGAAATGAACTTCCGGGACTACCCCGGCATCTACCACATGGTGGACATTCCGGAAGAGGACTGGAACCTCCTCCCGGATGTCCCGGAGGGTGCGGACTCGGTCAACCTCAGCCCCGACTCGGAGCAGGCGCTGCAGAAGGCGGGCTACATCATCGGCCGGCTGCAGCGGGTCATCTTCTATGAGCCGGGGGTGAAGGAGACCAACTGGAGCGCCACCCGGCCCATCGTTGACACCACCGGCAAGACCCGCCGCTGGGTGTACCTGCACTACTTCAAGGCCGGCCAGCCTTCCATCAACTGGCTTGACCCAACCTTCGCCGGGATGCGCCTGGTGGTGGGCGATGCCCTGCACTCGCTGGTGGACCTGGGCACCGGGGCGCTGCGCCTGGACGCCAACGGCTTCCTGGGCGTGGAAAAGAGCGCCGAGGAGCAGCCCGGCTGGTCCGAAGGGCACCCGCTGTCCGAGGCCGCCAACCAGCTCATCGGGTCCATGATCCGCAAAGTGGGCGGGTTCTCGTTCCAGGAGCTGAACCTGACCATTGACGACATCAAGGCGACCTCGGAGGCGGGTCCGGACCTTTCCTACGACTTCATCACCCGGCCGGCGTACCACTACGCACTGGTCACGGCGGATACCGAGTTCCTGCGGCTGACCCTCCGCCTGTCCATGGAGATCGGCGTTGACCAGGCCTCGCTGGTGCATGCGCTGCAGAACCATGACGAACTCACCTACGAGCTGCTGCACTTCGCCGCCGGCCACCGGGACGAGATGTTCGAGCTCAACGGCGAGGAAATGACCGGCGCCCAGGCTGGCCGAGAATGTGCAGCAGACCCTGCGGGACCGGCTGACCGGCGAGAACGCGCCCTACAACGCCGTCTTTACCACCAACGGCATTGCCTGCACCACGGTCAGCTTCATCATGGCCGCACTGGGGATCAAGGACCCGGCCACGGTAACTCCGGAGCAGGAGGCGCAGATCCGGGACGTCCACCTGCTCCTGGCCATGTACAACGCCCTGCAGCCCGGCGTCTTTGCCCTGTCCGGCTGGGACCTGACGGGCATCCTGGCCCTGGACCGCAGCAGCGTCGGCGAACTCACCTCCCAGGGCGACACCCGCTGGATCAACCGCGGCGCCCACGACCTCATGGGAACCAGCCCCGAGGCCACCAACTCATCGGCCGGGATGCCCAGGGCCCGCAGCCTTTACGGGTCGTTGCCGGACCAGCTGCAGGACCAGGACTCGTTCGCACGGCGGCTGCAGCGGATCCTCGCCGTGCGTGAGGAAAACGGGATCGCCACCGGGACTCTGCTCGACGTGCCAGAGGTCTCCAACCGGGCGGCGCTGGTGCTGGTCAACCGGCTGACGGACGGGGCCCTGCAGGTCACGGCGCTCAACTTCTCCGGCCAGGACATCGCCGGCAGCATCCAGTCCAACGAACTGCCGTCCGGCGCCAACGTCCAGGACCTGTTCAGCGGTGAGACGGTGGGGCAGGTGGATGACCTGCACAGCTTCTTCCTGGAACTGCCTGCCTACGGCGGAACCGCGCTGCTCCTGACGGAGGCTCCCGAGGCGGAAGCGGAGGCGTAAAAGCCAGGCGCCGGGCGGCGCCGGGAATCCCCGGCGCTACCCGGCGATGGCGCCTGCCAGGGTGGCCTCAATGATGGCCGGCGAGAGCACGTACTGGGTTACCAGGCGGCTTGCCCCGAGCACGGCGGCCTGGTCTCCCGCGCGGGAGACATTGATGCGCAGGTGCGAGGTGGCCAGGGGCGGCGAGCGCCGGTACACCACCTCTCGGATGCCGGCCACCAAGTGCTCCCCCGTCTCGCCCACGCTGCCGCCCACCACGATGACGGACGGGTTGAGCAGGTTGACCACGGTGGCCAGCACCTCGCCGATGTCCCGGCCGGCCTGGCGCAGCGCCTGGATGGCCTGCAGGTTGCCGTCGGCGGCGAGCCGGAGCACGTCCGTGCCCTTGGCGACGTCCAGGCCCTGGCCCCGGAGGGAACGCACGACGGCGGGACCGGACGCCAGCGCTTCCAGGCACCCATAGTTTCCACAGGCACACAGGACATCCGCGCCCCGCGCCACCTGGACGTGCCCGAGGTCCCCTGCCGTGCCGTTCGCGCCGCGCTGGAGCTCCCCGCTGCTGATGATGCCGGAGCCGATGCCGGTGGCCACCTTCACGAAGAAGAAGTTGTTGTGCTCGGGCCAGTGGGCGGACTGCTCCCCCAACGCCATGATGTTCACGTCGTTGTCCACCAGCACATGGACAGGCAGTGACCGCTGCACGTAGCTGACCACGTCGAACCCGTCCCAGCCGGGCATGATGGGCGGCTTCACCGGCTTGCCGGTGTCGTGTTCCACGGGGCCGGGCAGGCCGATGCCGATCCCGGCCAGTTCCGCGACGCTCCGTCCCGCCGAGGCCAGCAGGCTCCTTGCCCTGCGCAACCACCTGGTCCAGCACCGACTCCGGCCCGTCGGCCACCTGCTGCGCCAAGCGGTGTTCGGCGAGGATCTTCCCTCCGAGGTCGGTGACCGCGACGATGACATGCGTGGCCCCGACGTCCACGGCCAGCACCAGGCGGGCGGACGGGTTGAAGGCAAAGCGCGACGGCGGCCTGCCGCCGCTGGAGAGCGCCTCGCCTGCCGGGCCCACCAGGCCGGAGAGCATGAGGGCGTCGATCCGGGAGGCCACCGTGGAGCGGGCCAGGCCCGTACTCAGGGCGAGCCTCGGCACGGGTGCGGGCCCTGCCGTCACGCAGCAGCTGGAAGAGGTCCCCTGCACGCGAGAGGCTGCCGGCGTCGGAGTCTTTTCCGGCCTGCCTGCCCGTCGTTGAAGTCATGTCTAAGTCATAACACTCTTACTTAGTGCTGTCATCACGGCAGAAGAATGACACGAAACAAACAACTTTTGCTTGACGCACGTCAGAAGTCGTTCTACGTTGTGACTCAGGGCACATTCGCGGTTCGGATGGTAACCATTCACCGCAGTGATCCTTCCGGTACTCCAGAGTCCGCTTACAAAGAGGTAATTGAACTTGTCGCATCTCGCAGCGCCAGCAGGCCGGCCCCTCGGCGTCGGCATCCTCGGCGCCGGACCCGTCACCCAGGCCATCCACCTTCCGGCATTGGCCCGCCTCCAGGACATTCTCGAAGTACGGCACATCATGGATGTGGACGCGGCCGTGGCCTCTTCGGTGGCGGCACGCGTCGGAGCCGCAGCCAGCACCAGCATGGACGCGCTGCTGGCCAACCCGAACGTGGACATCGTGGCGATCTGCAGCCCCCACCAGTTCCACGCAGACCAGGTCATCGCCGCCTGCAGGGCCGGCAAGAAAGCGGTCCTCTGCGAAAAACCGTTCGCGATGAACGCCGCGGAAGCTGCCCGCATCTCGGCCGTCAGCACCGAAACGGGCGTGCCAATCGTCGTCGGGGCAATGCACACCTTCGATCCCGGCTGGCTTGAGGCGGAGCAGAACTGGGGGAATCTTCCGGACCAGGCGCACACCATCCGCTCCTCCATCGTCCTGCCGCCGAACGCCCGGTTCGAGGACTTCGCAACGGAAATCATCACCCGCCCGGCTTCCGGCCGGCCCGACTACTCGGACATCGAGGTGATCAAGGGGGCCCTCCAAGGCGGGATCATGGGCCTGGCGATCCACGACCTGCCGCTGGTACGCCGGTTCACGCCGGACTTCGCGGACATTGAGGTCCTCCAGGCGCTCCACGTCCGCCCGTTCGGCTACGCCGTTTCCCTCCGCACCCCGACGCGGACCATCGAACTGCGTGCCGTCATGAACAGCACCTGGAAGCCCGAATGGACGTTCGAGGCAATCGCCGATGATGCCGCACTGCACATCGACTTCACGCCGTCCTACGTCCAGGCCGGGTCCGCCGTCGCCACGTTCTCCCGCAACGACGGCAGCGAAACCACCACCTTCGGCCCGTATGGCCACAACGGCTACGAGGGTGAGTGGCGTGAACTGGCCGAGCTCGCCCGGGGTACCCGCCAGGCGCCCCCGGCCCAGACCCTGATCGACGACCTGACCTTCGCCCTCGCCATTGCCGAAGCGACTGTGGCAAGCGCGGCGGCAGGACATGCAGTTGCCACGGCAGAAGCAGGAGCCCCGGCATGAGCGGCAAGTACAGCGTTTCGGCAACCTCCGCGGCCCACGAAACCGGTGCGGTCACACAGACAGTGGCCTCGCTGCCGGCAACCTTCGGCCCCGCCGCTGAAGACCAGCGGGGCACGGCAGACATCCTGGTGGTCGACGGCGGACCCGGCTGGACCGCTGAGACGGCCAGTGCCGTCGCCGCAGGTGCCCGGGGCATCGTCGTCGCCAACCCGGTTCCCGAGGACACCACGGAACTGGCGGCCGCGGCAGACGCGGCAGGAACCGCCGTCGTCCTGGACCTGCGGTGGGCCTCCAACGCCGCCCTGGCAAGCGGTACTGCCGCCCCGGACGCCCGCGATGCGGTCCGCAGTGCCCTGGGCACCGCATCGCTGCTGGACAGTGTTGCCACGGCCGCTCCCGGCACAGATCCGCAGCGGCTCCTCGGCGACCACCTCGCTGCGTTGCTGGCCGTCAGCGGCGGGCTCCACGCCGTGGCCGTCCTCCGGAGCGGCCCCACCGGGTACGCCCTCAGCGGCAGGCTCGCCAACGGCGCACCGTTCACCGCCCAGGGGGTACTGACTGCGGCACGCCGGTTCGGCGTCGATATCCGCCTCTACACGGCCGACGGCGGGGTGAGCGTCCAGGTGCCCGATCCGGACGCTGCGTGGCCGGCCGAGGTCCGGGTCACCGGGGCGCACGGCGAACTTTTACTGCCCACACTGTACGAATCCGCCCACCGGACTGCGTGGCGGCGCCTAAAGGACCATCTTGGCGCCGGCACCCGGCCGGACGATCTGGCCGGGTTCTCCCGGCTGACCGATCTCTACGCAACCGTCGCTGCCACGTAACCAGCCCACAGATACGCAACCGAACCAGCAGTCCAACAGCACAGTCCAGTCCATAAACACAGTCCAGTCCCACCTCCACTCTCAACGATGAGCAGGACCGCACAAACGGCGCACAGCGCAAGACGGTCCCGAAAGGACACATCATGAACGCAACTCCCGAACAGCGCCGCTCCTTTTCCCGGCGCGGTTTCCTGGGCCTGACGGCTGCAGCCGCCGCAACGCCCCTGCTCGCCGCATGCGGCGGCGGCTCGGCATCACAGGGAGGCGGCGGAGGCGGTGCAGGCGGGACCGTCAAGTTCTGGGACATGCCGTGGGCAACACCGGCGTACAACGACGCGGCCAAGAGCGTCGCTGAGGGCTTCTCCGGTGCCAACGGCGCCAAGGCTTCCTACCAGATCATCCAGTGGGCCAACTTCTACCAGACCTTCTCATCGGCCATCGCCTCCAAGACGGGGCCGGCCGTTTCCACGGGCGGCGGCTTCCAGGCGTTCCAGTTCGAGCAGCAGGGCCAGATCGCGTACGCGGACAAGGTGATCGACAAGCTGAAGGCCAACGGCCAGTTCGACGACTTCCTCCCCGGCGTCCTGGACCCGTTCAAGTCGGACAAGGGCTACGTGGCCGTCCCCTGGCAGCTGGACATGCGCGTTTTCTGGTACCGCAAGTCGCTCTTCGAGAAGGCGAACGTTGCCCTTCCCACGGACTGGCCGTCCCTCCTTGAAGCCGGCAAGGCCCTGAAGAAGGTCGGCGCGTTTGGCTTCACCACCGGCGCGGGCACGGGCAACAACTACGCCAACCACTCCATGATCATGATGATGGTCAACAACGGCGGCGGTGTCTGGAACAAGGACGGCGAGCCTGGACCTCATGAATGACCGCAACGTCGAGGCCATGGAGTTCGTCCTGGAACTTGTCTCCAACGGCATCGTCGATCCCGCCGCCGTCAGTTACACCACGGACAACATGTCGGCCCAGTGGAAGGACGGGAAGGCCGGTTATGGCCTGTTCCAGGTGAACGTCCCGCAGCGTGTCGGCGACACCTCCGGCGACCTGCTGGTAGCCGACCCCATCAAGGGCCCGCACGGGGACAAGGCAACCATCGTGTTCCCGAACAACATCATGATGTACACCAACACCCCGTCCCAGGACGCTTCCGAAGAGTTCCTGGTGTACTACCTGGGCCAGCTCAAGCAGCTGTGGCAGAAGAAGCTGATGTCCGCCCTGCCCGTGTTCAAGTCGATCACCGAAATCCCCGAGTTCGCCAACGACCCCAACAACGTCAAGATCGTCAAGGACTGGCAGCCCATCGCCAAGACCTTCGCCGCCCAGGGCAGCAAGCTCAACGCCAACCTCGCGGCCCTCGACGGCGGACAGGCGCTGAACCAGTTCAGCCAGACCATCATCACCGGAAAGGCTGACGCCAAGACTGCCCTGCAGACCTTCCAGTCCGGCCTCGAATCGGTCCTGAAGAAGTAGAACGGGACCGGCCATGTCCAGCACCACCACCCAGTCCGGCCTTGCCCGGGCCCGCCGGGGCGTTGCCCCCGGCGGGCCCGGGACCGTCCCGGGGAAACGCAAGAGCAAGCTTTCGGCCCAGGCCACCAGGACGTTCTTCTGGCTCCTGCTCCCCTCCGTCGTCCTCCTTGTCCTGATCCACGGCTACCCGCTGATCTATGCCGCCTTGCAGGCCACGCACGACGGGAACCTGCTCCAGACCGGCAACTTCGTGGGGGTACAGAACTTCTCCACCGTCCTGACCTCGCCGGCGTTCTGGAAGGCGGCCCAGTTCACGCTGTGGTTCACCATCGTGGGGGTCTTCGGGTCCTGGCTGGTGGGACTGGGCCTTGCCCTGCTCCTGCGTACCAAAATCCCGGCCGGCAACACGTTCAAGGTCCTGCTGCTCCTGCCCTGGGTGGTGCCCATCGTGGTGTCCTCCACTGCGTGGAACTGGCTGGTGGCCACCCCTGACAGCCTCATTCCGTCGCTGTTCCGGAACCTGGGGCTGGGCACCCCGCTTTTCCTGGCCGACCCCACCCTGGCCTCCGTCACGGTGATGGTGTTCAAGGTGTGGGTCAGCTTCCCCTTCATGATGATGATGATCTCGGCCGCCCTGGCCTCAGTGGACACCACCGTCTACGAGGCGGCCAGCATGGACGGTGCCAGCCGGTGGCAGCAGTTCACCCAGATCACCCTGCCGCTGATCGCCCGCTCCACCTACATCAGCTGGATCCTGATGACCATCTTCTGCGTCAACGACTTCCCCACCATCTACCTGCTCACCGGCGGCGGCCCGGTCAGCGCCACCACCTCCCTGGTGGTCCTGGCCTACCGGACCGTGTTCCAGGACTTCGCCACCGGTCCCGGCGTGGCCATCGCCTTCCTCATGACCATGACCCTGGTGGTCATCTCGGTCATCCTGTACCGCCAGATCCGAAAGTCGAGCGTCGAATAATGAGCGCAGCAGTCCACGCCCATCCCCAGTCCGGGCCGGCCCTTGGAGTCGACCAGACCGGCAAGACCCGCCGGGCGCTGTCCGAAGCCGGCCAGCGCGGCCGCTGGTGGCGCTTCAGCGCAATCCTCATCATCACCGCGGTGGTGCTGGTACCCATCATGGTTACCGTGGTCCTGGCCTTCACCCCGGGCCCCAACAGCACCGCCACCGGCCTGACCTTCGAGAACCTCAGCGGCGTCTTCTCCAAGACTTTGGCCGCCACCTGGCTGAAGAACAGCCTGGTCACCACCCTCTCCACCGTGGTGGTCTCGGTGGCCGTGGCCGCCCCTGCCGGGTACGTCCTCTCCCGCGGACGGTCAAAGGCGGTTTCCGGGTACTCCCTGCTGCTGTTCGTCATGCAGTCCCTGCCTATCATCACCTCGGTGGTGCCGCTGTTCATCCTCTTTGCCGGGATGGGCCTGGTGGACAACCTCCTGGGCCTGACCATCATCTACGTGGGTTCCACCATGACGGTGGCCACCTGGATGATGGCCGCCTACTTCGACTCCATCCCCATCAGCCTGGAAGAGGCGTCCTGGATCGACGGCTGCTCCGTCTTTGGCTCCTTCACCAAGGTGGTCCTCCGGAACTCCCTTCCCGGCGTCCTGTCCACGGCGATCTTCGCCTTCCTCCTGGCCTGGAACGACTACCTGGTGGCCATCGTGTTCCTGCGCTCCAACGAAATCTTTACCCTTCCCATGGGCGTGCAATCCTTCTTCCAGCAGAACGCCACGGACTGGACCTCGGTCATGGCCCTGGCCGTGGTCATGATGCTCCCGCCGGTCATCGTCTTCGCCACGCTCAACAAGTACTTCAGCGTCGGCGGCATCGGCGGCTCCCTCGCGGGCCGCTGACGCTGCCCTCTTTCGATCCACCCACTGAACCTCTAAGGAAACCCATGTCCTACTCACTTCAGCTCTACACGCTCCGCAACGCCGTCGCCGAGGATCTTCCGGGCACCATCAAGAAGGTGGCGGAGATCGGCTACACCCAGGTTGAGCCCTACAACTTCGTGGCCACGGCGAAGGAACTCGGCACCGCCCTGAAGGAGAACGGCCTCACCGCGCCCTCCGGCCACGCACCCCTGATGAGCCAGGACCAGGACGAAATCTTCGCCGCAGCCAAAGAGCTGGGCATCAGCACGGTGATCGATCCGTTCCTGCCGGCAGAGCACTGGCAGAAGGCCGAAGACATCCAGGCCATCGCCGCGAAGCTCAACGCGGCCGCGAAGAAGGGCGCCGAGTACGGCATCCGCGTCGGGTACCACAACCACGCCTGGGAACTGGAGTCCATCATCGAAGGCCGCACCGCCCTGGAGTATTTCGAGTCCCTGCTGGATCCGGAACTGGTTCTGGAAGTGGACACGTACTGGGTGGCCGTCGGCGGCCAGGACCCCGCGGACATCCTCACCAAGCTTGGTGACCGGGTGAAGTTCATCCACATCAAGGACGGCCCCCTGAACCGGGACAACAAGGCCCAGCAGCCGGCAGGCCAGGGCAAGGTGCCGGTCATGGACGTGATTGCCGCGGCAAAGTCACTGGAGGTGGGCGTGGTGGAGTTCGACGACTACTCCGGCGACATCTTCGAGGGCATCGCCCAGAGCCTGGCCTTCCTGAACGACAAAGCCAACAGCAACGAAGGAGCCAACGCGTGAGCACTCCCGCAGCCAAGCCCGTCCGCAGCGGTCCGGTAGGCGTCGGCGTCATCGGTGCCGGCGTGATCAGCAAGCAGTACCTGGACAACCTCACGGCGTTCCCGGACCTCAAGGTCCACGTCATCGCCGACCTCTTCGAGGAGGCAGCCGAGGCCCGCGCCAAGGAATACGGCATCCCCGAATGGGGCGGTGTGGACAAAGCACTGAACCACCCCGAGGTCGAAATCATCGTCAACCTCACCATCCCCGCCGCGCACGTGGAGGTGGCCACCGCCGCCGTCAACGCCGGCAAGCACGTCTGGACGGAGAAGCCGTTCTCCCTGGACCGCGAATCCGGTCTGGGCCTGCTCAAGACCGCTGACGCCGCCGGCATCCGCCTGGGCTGCGCCCCGGACACGTTCCTGGGCGCCGGGATCCAGACGGCCCTGCGCCTGATCCAGCGCGGCGACATCGGCACCCCGCTGACGGCGATGACCACGTTCCAGACCCCTGGTCCGGAGTCCTGGCACCCCAACCCGGCCTTCCTCTTCCAGCACGGTGCCGGTCCGCTGTTCGACATGGGCCCGTACTACCTCACCACCCTGGTCCAGGCCTTCGGCTCCATCCGCAAGGTGGCCGCCGCCGGGTCCAAGGCCAAGGACGTGCGCGTGATCGGCTCGGGACCCAAGGCCGGCGAGGAGTTCACCGTCGAGGTGCCCACCCACGTCTCCGCGATGGCGCAGTTCGAATCCGGCGCGTCCTCGCACAGCGTCTTCTCCTTCGAGTCCCCGCGGACCCGGATGGGCTTCGTTGAGATCACCGGCACTGAAGCCACCATCTCGCTGCCGGACCCCAACTACTTCACCGGCGACATCAGGCTCTGGCGCGCCGGGGATGAGGACTGGACCACCGTTCCCGCCACGGGACCGGCCAACGGCCGCGGCATGGGCGTCCTGGACATGGCCCGCTCCATCCGCGCCGGTGTCCCGCACCGCGCCACGGGTGAACTGGCCTACCACGTCCTGGACACGATGGTTTCCATCAGCGAGTCGATCGACGCCGGCACGTTCGTCGACGTCGAGAGCTCAGCCCCGGCATCCTCCGCCATCCCGGAGGACTGGGCTCCGGAAACCGCCACCCTCTAACAGAGCAAGCAGGAACGCGATTATGACCACACCCGCACACCCGTCAGAAACCCCGGCCTCCCGCCCGTTGGGCGTCGCCGCGATCGGTTACGCCTTCATGGGCAAGGCCCACTCCAACGCGTGGCGGAATGTGGCCAGCTTCTTCGACGTCCCGGCCTTCGAGCAGAAAGTCCTCGTGGGCCGGGACGCCGGTGCCGTCGCGGAGGCCGCCGCCAAGTACGGCTGGGCCGAGTCAGCCACGGACTGGCGCACGGTGATCACCCGCGACGACATCGACATCATCGATATTTGCGCCCCCGGCTGGATGCACGCCGAAATTGCCATTGCCGCGCTTGAGGCCGGCAAGCACGTCCTGGTCGAAAAACCCCTCGCGAACACCCTGGCCGAGGCCGAACTCATGACCGCCGCCGCGGCCAAAGCCCGTGCCAAGGGAGTGCAGTCCATGATCGGTTTCAACTACCGCCGCGTCCCAGCCCTGGCCCTGGCCAGGGAACTGATCGCCGAGGGCCGGCTGGGCACGGTCCGGCACGTCCGCGCGGCGTACCTGCAGGACTGGCTCGCCGACGCACAGGCCCCGATGACCTGGCGGCTGCGGAAGGAAACCGCCGGGTCCGGCGCCCTCGGGGACATCGCCTCCCACGCCATCGACCAGGTCCTGTTCCTCCTCGGGGACCAGGTCACCGAGGTCTCCGGCCGGCTCAACACGTTCGTGGACCGCCGCCCAGGCGCAGGTGGGCCCGCGGGCGGGCTGGAGGAGGTAACGGTCGACGACGCCGCGTGGGCCACACTGTCCCTCACGTCGGGGGCAATCGCCTCAGTGGAGGTCTCCCGGGTGGCCACCGGCAGGAAGAACAGCCTCCAGATCGAGATCTACGGCGACAAGGGAAGCCTCCTGTTCGACCTTGAGAACCTCAACGAACTCGGTTTCCTGGACGCCACCCTTCCGGTCCGCGAACAGGGCTTCCGCAGGATCCTGGTCAACGAACCCGAGCACCCCTATCTGGCCGCGTGGTGGCCGCAGGGCCACATCATCGGCTGGGAACACACCTTCACCCACCAGGTGCGGGACTTCCTGCTGGCCATTATGGACGGAACCCAGCCCTCGCCGTCGTTCGAGGAAGGCCTGAATGTCCAGTACGTCCTGGACGCCGTGGAGGCATCCGCGGCCAACAAAAGCACCCTCACCGTCGTCCGCCACTAGCGCCGCATCCCAGTTAAGGAAACCCAATGCCCCGCCCCTTTACCCTGTTCACCGGCCAGTGGGCCGACCTGCCCTTCGAAGAAGTCGCCCGCCTGGCCTCCGGCTGGGGCTACGACGGCCTGGAAATCGCCGTCTCCGGCGACCACCTGGACGCCTGGCGCTGGGACGAACCCGGCTACGTCGAGTCCAAACTCGAAATCCTGGACAGATACAACCTGAAGGTCTGGGCCATCTCCAACCACCTCAAAGGCCAGGCCGTCTGCGATGACCCCATCGACTTCCGCCACCAGGCCATCGTCGGGTCCAAGGTCTGGGGCGACGGCGACCCCGAAGGCGTCCGCACCCGTGCCGCCGAGGAAATGAAACACACCGCCCGGCTCGCCAAGGCCCTCGGCGTGGACACCGTCGTCGGCTTCACAGGCTCCGCCATCTGGCAGTACGTGGCCATGTTCCCGCCCGTCCCGGAAAAAGTCATCGACGCCGGCTACCAGGACTTCGCCGACCGCTGGAACCCCATCCTGGACGTCTTCGACGAGAACGGCGTGAAGTTCGCCCACGAAGTCCACCCCTCCGAGATCGCCTACGACTACTGGACCACCGTCCGCACCCTCGAAGCGATCGGCCACCGCGAGGCGTTCGGCCTGAACTGGGACCCCTCGCACATGATGTGGCAGGGCATCGACCCCGTCTCCTTCATCTGGGACTTCAAGGACCGGATCTACCACGTGGACTGCAAGGACACCAAGATCCGCCAGACCGGGCGCAACACCGTCATGGGCTCCCACCTGCCCTGGGGCGACCCCCGCCGCGGCTGGGACTTCGTCTCCGCCGGACGCGGCGACGTGCCCTGGGAAGCCTCCTTCCGGGCCCTGTCCGCGATCGGCTACGACGGCCCCATCAGCATCGAGTGGGAGGACGCCGGCATGGACCGCCTCCACGGCGCCCCCGAAGCCCTCGCCGCCTTGAAGAAGTACGACTTCCCCGCCTCCCAAACCAGCTTCGACGCCGCCTTCAGCAGCAAGGACTGAGCCGTTGCGCAGGCTTCGGCCGGGCCAACGCTGCGAGGTGTGGCGTACCCTCTGGACTACGGCGCCTCGGCGGATTCCGGGTCAAGGACCACGTCGTAGGCCTCAACCTGACGCTCCGTGACGGTAGTGGGCGATTCCAGGTGGACCGCACCGGAGGGCAGGATGCCCGCCCCGCCATACAGTTCCATCACCTGCCACTGGGCCACCACGTCCTCGCCGGCGTGGCCGGCCGGAAGGCTGGTCCAGAAACGGAACCCGCCGGCGTCGTCCAGCGCCTCCCTGCGGTACAGCACGCAGCCGCCCAGCCACGCCACGTGGTAGGGCACCCACTGGCCGGGCCGCAGGTCGAGTTCGGCGGTGAGGTGGCTGAGGTTGGCTGCGCTGTGCAGCGGCCACCGCTCGAAACCCGGCCCGTCCGGACGAATGCGTTCCGGCGTCACCGGCCCGTCCCAGGGCTTGAAGGGCGCCGTCTGTTCGGGCCTCCTGTCGTCCAGGAAGGACAACCCTTGCGGCGCCATTCCCACAAAACCGCACTGCAGCTCCCGAAGGGCCCGGCTCAGCAACTCCAGGGCACCCGGCTCCAGCCAGACGTCGTCGTCAAGGAAGAGGCATTGCTCCGCCGTTGCCTGGTCCAGCAGGAACTGCCTGTGTTCGGCCAGTCCGCGGCGCGGAAGGTGGCGCAGCACGGTGACGGGCCGGCCTTGGGCTTCCAGCACCCGCACCATCGCCGCGGCTGCGGGATGCTCCCACGCGGGCTGGCCGGCTGACTGGTCGCTGATGACGACGGCGAACGCTGGTTCCTGCTGGGCGGCCAGACCGGCGAGGGTGACGGCCAGGCTCGGCCGGCCGGTTGCAGGTGGGCACCAGGACGTCCACCCCCACTTTGTCCGGCCCGTCCTGTTGCCGCGCCCGGTGTTCCGAAGATCTCCTGCCCACAGTCCACCCTCCTGGCGTAGAAATTAGTGCCGGCGGCGGATGCCCTGTGCTGCCAGCCGGCCAATGTGGTTTCGCGTGTTCCGTACCCAGCCGTCGGTGATGTATGCCGCTGCCGTGGCCCGCCGGCACTTGTCCGTTTGAGGCCCTGGGGAACGGAAGAGGCCCCCGTTTCCACTGCCAATGCGGGCAGCGGAAACGGGGGCCAACAGACCGCGGTGCCCTATCCGGCGTCGAAGCTTTCGTCGTCGTCATTGGGCGATTTCTCCTGCGGAAGGTCGTTTCCGCTGCCGTCCGGAATGCCGGTGGCTTCCTGGCCGGATTCCGAGGAGACCGGCGCCGACCCCTGGGAATCGTCATTTGACTCATCGATCTCCGCGGCGCTGGAAGGAAGGTCCATATCGTGCGGGACCGGGTCCGGACCTGTTCCGGACTGCGGTTCGTTGGTGTCCGCGCCGGCGGACGAAGTGCCACCGCTGGACTGCTGGCCGCCCTGGGTGCCGGCAGCCTCCTGCTCTGCGGTGGGGGTGCCGTAACCGCCCGGGGCCGACTCGGGTTCAGCCTGCTGGTTTTCCTGCGTCATGCTTCCTCCTGTTGTGCGTTGCCGATGTTGCTGGTCTTATTGATGCTGCCTCCGACGACCCCGTCGTGGGATTGTCAGAGGCGGTGTCCTGCCTACAGCCCCTTGCCGCCGGTGACCGGAAGGACTGCACCGGAAATGTAGGAGCCGTCCTCGGATGCGAGCAGCACGTACGCCGCGGCGAGTTCCGCCGGTTGCCCGGCGCGTTCCAGCGGCGTGTCCTGCCCGAAGGACGGCAGCTTGTCCGGCCACTCGGTGGCGGGGATCAGGGGCGTCCAGATGGGTCCGGGAGCCACTGCGTTGACGCGGATCCCCTTGGGGCCGAGTTCCTGTGCCAGGGCTTTGGTGAAGGCAACCTGCGCCGCCTTGGTCATGGCGTAGTCGATCAGCCCGGGTGAGGGGTTGAAGGCCTGGATCGAGGCCGTGGTGATGATCGAGGCGCCGGCCTTCAAGTGGGGCACGGCCGCCCGCGCTGACCACAGCAGCGAGTAGAGGTTGGTGCGGAACACCCGGTCAAACTCCTCGGTGGGAAGGGTCTCCAGGCTCTCGCGGTTCTTCTGGTAGGCCGCGTTCAGCACCAGGACATCGAGCCGCCCGAATTCGGATACGGCGTCCTCCACGATGCGGGTACTGAACTCCTCTTCGCGTCCGTCGCCGGGCAACAGGAGGACCCGGCGTCCGGCTTTCCGGATCCACTCCGCAGTGTCCTGCGCGTCATCCTCTTCCTCCGGGAGGTAGGAGATGGCGACGTCGGCCCCTTCCCGGGCAAATGCGATGGCTGCAGCTTTGCCGATGCCGGAGTCGCCGCCGGTGATGAGCACTGCCTTGCCTTCGAGCTTGCCGTGCCCCTCGTAGCTGAGCTCCCCGTGGTCCGGCTTGGGATCCATCGGCGCCGTGAGCCCCGGCTGCTTCTGTTCCTGCTCCGGGAAGGGGCCCGCGTGGTAGCCGCCGCGCGGATCCTTTGGCTGGTCCGTCTGCTTGTCCGTGTCGCTCATAGTCCGCCTCCTGGTGTCGGTTGACCTGTGTCGATGTAGAAGGGCTCCGCCATGCTCCGGCCCTTCGAAGCTATCCCGGGCGGAGGACCAAGTCCACCACCGAGGGGTAATAATCAGTAAACTTATCAAATGTTGTCGCGGGCGCAACGGCCGGCCTTGTTTCTGGGTACGGGAGGAGTAGAAAGAAGGCTTGAACCGCCGCCGGAGAGGAAGGTGTGCCGATGCCCGAAGTTGAGGACTACTCAGGCCGCACGGGACGGAACGAGACCCCCGAGGAGCAGATGGACCGCAACTGGGCCGAACTCCTGCAGGAACTGCGCGTGCTCCAGACCGGGGTACAGATCCTCGCAGGTTTCCTGCTGACCCTGCCGTTCCAGCAGCGGTTTGAAAAGCTGGACGGCTGGGAGGTTGGCCTCTACCTCGCCAACGTGGTGATCGCCGCCCTGACCACCGCCTTCATCCTCCTCCCGGTCAGCGTGCACCGGAGGCTCTTCCGGAAACGGCTGAAGGAAACGCTCGTTTCCAGTGCCGACACCATCACCAAGATTGCCCTTGGCGGTATCGCCCTGTTGAGCGCGGGGACCGCCGCCCTGGTGTTCGATGTTGCCGCCGGCCGGACCGCGGGGGTGACCGCCGGCGGCGCGCTGCTTGGCGTCATGCTGGTCATGCTGGTGTTCGTTCCGCTTCGCCTGAACAAACGGGCCACCGGGAGGATCCTCCCGGTGGCTGAGGAAAAGGAGTGAGGAATGCGTAAGTGGGCTAAAGAGCACGGGCTGCTGGTAGCCAACCTGGGCCTGTTCTTCGCATTTTTTGTCGGAATGGTCTTCTCCGGTGCGGCGTCCTACAGCGAGGACCAGCAGGCCCACGGCGAGCCCGGGGTGTCTGTACTTCAGTTCCTGGGAACCGGCGCGTTCGTGGAGGCAACCTTCGAAAACTGGGAATCGGAGTTCCTGCAGATGGCCATGTACGTGGTCCTCACGGTGTTCCTGTTCCAGAAGGGCTCATCCGAGTCCAAGCCCATGGGCAAGAAGGCCCCGCAGGACGAGGACCCGCACCAGGCGCATCTCAGCACTGCAACGCCGTGGCCGATCCGGCGGGGCGGAGTGGCGCTCAAGGTGTACGAGCACTCCCTGTCGATCCTGTTCTTCGCTTTGTTCCTTGCCTCATTCCTCCTGCACGCCGCCGGCGGCGTGCAGGACTACAACCAGGACCAGCAAAGCCACGGGCAGCCCGCCATCACCTTCCTGCAGTACCTGGGCAGCAGCCGCTTCTGGTTCGAGTCCTTCCAGAACTGGCAGAGCGAGTTCCTGGCCGTCGGGGTCCTGGTGGGGGCCTCGGTCTACCTCCGGGAAAAGGGCTCCCCTGAGTCGAAACCGGTTGCCGAACCCCACTACGAAACCGGGGCGTGATTCGGCCGCCTTGCCTACGCCCCTTCGAGTACCTGGCTTGTTGCCCAGGCCAGGTACTTGGCGGCGTTTGCCACGGCATCATCGGGGCCGGATGCCACATCCAGCAGCTGCGCTGCAGCCACCACCCCGTGACCGGCAAGGTCCTCGAAGGTCACCAGGATCCTGCCGGCCACCACGATGACGGGAATGCCGAGCTCCCGGGCCGCGTCCGCGAGCGCGATCGGCGCCTTGCCGGTCAGGGACTGCGAGTCCATGGAGCCTTCACCGGTGATCACCAGGTCCGCATGGTCCAGCTGGCCGGCCAGGCCGGTCAATCCGGCCACCAGCGCGAAGCCGCCTTCCAGGGTGGCTCCGGTGAAGGCAAGGAACGACGCCGGGAAGCCGCCGGCGGCGCCCGCTCCGGGGACGTTGACGTCACGGCCCGTTGCTTCCCGCAGGACTGAGGCCCAGTTGCGCAGGCCGGCGTCGAGCATTTCAATACTGTCCTGGTCCGCGCCCTTTTGCGGGGCGAATACGTGGGCGGCGCCGGACGGCCCGTACAGCGGGTTGCGGACGTCCACGGCAAGGCGGAATGTGGCTGCGGACAGCCGCGGGTCCAGCTCGCTCGTGTCCAGCGTGACGATGTCGGCCAGCGATCCGCCGCCCAGCGGCACCACGTTGCCGGCGGAGTCCAGGGGCTTCAGGCCCAGCGCGCGCAGGGCGCCGCTGCCCCCGTCCGTCATGGCTGATCCGCCCAGGCCCAGGACAATCTCCGTGGCTCCGGCATCGAGGGCCGCGGCAATGAGCTGGCCGCAACCGTAGCTGTGGGCGCGCAGGGCGTTTGCGGGGGTTGGCTCCATGTCGGCCAGTCCGGACGCCTGCGCAGTCTCGATCACTGCCGTGACTTTGCCGCCGCCGGCTTTGTCGATGGCCCAGGCCGCGCCGAGCGGGGCAAGGATGGGTCCCACCACGGCGTTCAGCCGCTCTTCGTAGCCTGCCGCGACGGCTGCCTCCAGGGTGCCCTCCCCGCCGTCCGCGATGGGAAACTGGGTGGCAACGGCGTCCGGGTAGACCCGGAGCGCCCCTTCAGCGATGGAAGCGGCGGCCTCAGCTGCCGTCAGGGACCCCTTGAACTTGTCCGGAGCGATAAGAATGCGCATGCGCTCCATCATGCCAGCACCCGGAAGGAAAGCGTTTGCCAGATCCGGAATCCGGACTGGCTGACCTGCAGCAGGACGGAACCGCCTAGCCTTCGCGCCACTCATTGCCGGTGAGGTGCGAGCCCGCCTGCGGACCCATCTGGAGCATTCCGCCGTCCACCACCCACGCGGCACCGGTCACATAGCTGGAGGCGGGCGAGGCGAGGAAGGCGATGACATCTGCGATCTCCCGCGCATGCCCCGGCCGTCCCAGCGGCACCCCGGGCCGCTTCGTCGTCGTCGGGTCCTGGTCCTCCTGCCCCGTCATGGGGGTGGCAATCTCACCGGGGGCCACCGTGTTGGCCGTGATGCCGTACTGGCCCAACTCCAGGGCCAACGTCTTCATGAGGCCGCCCAGGCCATGCTTGGAGGCATCATAGGCAGCAGATCCGACGCGGGGCTGGAACTCGTGCACGCTCGAAACCGCCACCAGCCGGCCTCCTTTGCCGGCCTTGACCATGCGCCGGGCGGCCGCCTGCAGGCAGACGAACGCGCCGTTGAGGTTGGTGTCCAGGATTCGCATCCATTCGTCGATGCCCACATCCAGGAACTTGGTGCTTGCGCCCGTACCTGCGTTGTTGACGAAGACGTCCAAGCCGCCCAGTTCCCCGGCGAGATCATCGATGACGGCCGCCGCGGCGTGGAGTTCGGTGGTGTCCAGTTGCCGGACCACCGCCTTGCGGCCCAGGTTCCGGATCTCGTCGGCCGTTCCCTCCGCCCCCGCCTTGTCCGAATGCCAGGTGACGCCCACATCCATTCCGGCGCGGGCCAGCGCAACGGCGGTGGCCTTGCCGATTCCAGAATCGGAGGCGGTGACGATGGCGGTGGTGGGCGTGAAGTTGCTGGTGTCCGGCATGGCGGGGCCTTTCGGTAGGTCAGGCGGGGCGGTCAGGCGGGGCGGCGCAGATCAGGCTGGTAGGACTCGTCGTCTCCGGCCGTTGAGGCCTGGGGGCCTGCTGCCTCCAGGTTGGGCCTGCGTTCCGGTACGGCCATGAGGGGCACCGCGAAGGTCACCACAAGACTGGCGCCGGCGTCGTCCGCCGACCTGACGGTAAGGCTCCTGGTGCCCGGCGGAACCGATGGCGTGAACACCTGCAGGTTGCGGGTGCCCACGGTAGCGGACTCCCGCAAGGTGTAGTCGGTCCCGAAGTGGTCCTGGAGCACAAGCCGGGGTTCGGGCGCGCCGTCCGAGGGAAGGTGGATGTTGACCACCAGCCCGGAGGCCCACACCTCCACGGACAGGATGGTGAACTCGGTGGCGGAGGTAACGTGCCGGCCATACGTGGGCGGCAGCAGCATCCGGCGGAGTTCGCCGGACGGAATGAGGTTGCTCATGGTGGTTCCTGTGGGTCTTGCGCCGGCGGCCGGTGCACCGGTACCGGACGGTAATCCGGGGGCCGGGAGGACGCTGGGGCGCGGGTGCGGCTTAGGCGTCTTCCCTGTTGGGGTTTTCCAACCGGAAGACGGTCGATCGGGTGCCGTGGCTGCGCTGTTCCTGGTAGATGAAGTTGAGTTCCTTTCACCTCGGGCTAACTAGTAAGTCTACTTACCATGGAGCCTCCGGACCCGGCCCCCTGTCAAGGGGAGGGCAGGTACTCTGCGGGCCGTTTGCGGGAATCCGGACACGTCTGCGGATGGCAGAGGGATTGCCTGCCGGGGGCTACCGGCGGGGGCGGACCACCGCGTAGTACCCGGGCACCCGGTCCTGGCCCGGCACGCCGGTCACGGGGTTGGTTTCGATGGCCGTGTGGCCGTCTTCGAGCAGTTCCCAGTCCGACGCCGGGAACGCGCGTTCGCGCTCTTCGGGGCCGAAGTGCCCGGGCATGGGGAGTCCGCGGATGGCCAGGCTCAACGGCGCCGGAATGCCCCGCGTGGTGGCTCCGAGATGGGACACGTACTCCACCGGGTTCCCCTGGAAGTTGGTTTCCGCCATAAAGACCGTGCCGTGGCGGCCCGCCAGGAGGCGGAGGTTTTCCACGAGTGCCCTCTGGTGCACCGGGGCAAGAACGTGCAGGACTCCGCGGATGAAAACATTGGCGCCGTCAGCGTCCGCGTTGATGGATTCCGCCAGGGCGGCTCCGGCGCCGCGGGCCGTCATGTCCCGTGCTTCGTAGGCCGTATTGACAGTTTCCGTGGACTCCGCCCGGGCCCTGGCAACAGCGTGCGGGGAAACATCCACACCCACCACCCGGGGAAAGACACCCGCCAGCGCACGGGTGAAACTGCCGTGGCCGCAGCCGGTGTCCACTACGGGAAGGGCGGGGTCCAGGTAGCGCAGGAGGCTGTCCTTGTAGCCCAGGAATTCATGGTCGCTGCCAGAGTCCCACAGGACCTCACCACCGGGGCCGGTGGCCGTGATGCCCGCCCAGTATGTGTCCCACGCCTTGTGCCGGTCCTTCGGCGCACCCCGCGACAACCTGACGAGCTTGGGGATCATCAGGTACTTCTGCAGGACAGACCGCGGCGACTTCGTTGGGGAGGACACGGGTCAAATATATGTTCCCCGCCGGGAAGGCGGCGCAGCTCCGGCCACATTACGGCGCGCCCCGCCCACGGCGTCACGAATGGCGGGGCGGGGCCGCGGTTCCGCCGGCTCTGGACCCGCGCGGCCCGCGTCCCCCTAGAATGTACTCAACTGGGAGGAAGGGAGCACTGTGACGGCTGTGCCGAGTAGCGTGCGCCTGGCCCGCACCGCCGTCGTCGCCGATCCCGACGCCGGCAGGCTGGCCCGCAACGCGGAGGCACTTCGCGACGCCGGATACACCGTCCTGGAAGCGGCCGACGCCAACGGCCTGGCCGCGTTGCTGGATGCCGCCCAACCCTCAGTCGTCGTTACCGACGCACTGCTGTCCCCGGTCCAGTCCGCGGCGCCCGTTCTGGTCATGGTGGACCTGGACAACCCGCAGGAGATTGCCGCGGCGAACCCGCCGGGCGTCCACGACTGCATCACCAAACCGCCGGAACCCAAAGAGCTGGTCCACCGCGCAACCGTCCTCATCGAGCAGGTGTCCCGGCGCCGCGCCTCCCGGCAGGTGGCCGAGGGGCTCCGCGAGCAGGCTCCGCGAGGTTTCCGCGGCCGTGCGCGCCACCAACGATCCCCAGGAGATCGCCAACCACGTCGTCTCCGGGTTCGGCCGGACCTTCAAGGCAGACCACGTAGTCCTTGCCACCTTCGAGGACCACCGGGTCCCGGTGATCACGGCAACCTGGCAACGGCAGGGCGTGGCGCAACTGCCGCCGGACGCGCTTCCCGCCGAGGAGGAGGCCCGCGCAACGGCTGATGCGCTCTGGGCCGGGACGGAAACGTTGTCAGCGGACGGAAATGACGCCGAGCCCCGGGCCGACGAAAAGCCGGCCCGGGCCGTGGCCGGAGCGGCCTCCACGCTGGCAGTGCCCATCGGCGAAGGCAACTCCTCCCTGGGCATCATCTGGATTGCCATGATGGACCGTCCCCGGACATGGTCCAGCGCCGAGCCTGGGGCTGATCCAGCACGTGGCCGGCAACGCCGCGTACGGGCTCATCCAAAGCCACCTGATCAGCAGCCAGCAGCAGGTGGTGAAGCAGCTGCGCGAACTCGATAAGGCGAAGACGGACTTCCTGGCCACGGTGAACCACGAGCCTGCGCACCCCGCTGACATCGATCATGGCGTACCTGGACATGATCCAGGAAAGCACCGAGCACCCGGTGTCCAAGGAGGTCCACCAGATGCTGGACATCGTGGTGCGGAACACCGAACGGCTCCGGACACTGATCGAGGACATGCTCAGCGTCTCGCGCGGCGGCCTGGACAGCGCCGAAATGCAGCTGGCGCCGGTACGCCTGGGACGCACCCTGGATCTGGTGGCCGCGGCGCTCCGGCCGCTGGCCACCCTGCAGAACGTCACCATCGATGTGGACCCCGTCCCGGAGGATCCGGAGATACTGGCCGATGAGGTGCAGCTGCAGCAGGTGTTCACCAACCTGGTATCCAACGCCATCAAGTTCACGCCCAGCGGCGGACGGATTGAAGTGGGCAGTGAATCCCACGCCGCAGCAGATGGAAGCAAATGGGCCACCGTGCGGATCGCCGATACCGGCATTGGCATCTCCGACGATGAAATCGACCACGTCTTCACCAGGTTCTACCGGGCCTCCAACGCGATGAACGGCGCCATACCGGGAACAGGGCTGGGCCTCGCCATCTCAAAGGACATCGTGGACCGCCACGGTGGCCGGATCGACGTCGCCTCCATCCTGGGTGCCGGGACCACCGTCACCGTCAGCCTTCCCCTCGGCACTGACCGCGTCCAGGCCAACTAGGCGCCGAAGGAGGACTGGCCATGTTTGCCGACGACGACCCCCGTCTCTCGCAGCTGCTGGAAGGCATCGTCCGGCTTGCCTCCGGTGACTTGTCGTCCCGGATAGAGGTGTCACCGGCCCGGGATGAGCTTGATGCGATCATCATGGGAACCAACCTCTTGGCCGAGGACCTCCAGGTCATCTACGAGGAACTTGAGCAGCGGGTCCAGGTCCGGACCCAGGCTCCTGCACGAAGCCCACCTTGAGATGCAGAAGATGGCCATGCAGGACCCGCTGACGGAACTGGCAAACCGGTCAGCCCTGCTTGATGCCCTTCGCAGCGCCCTGGAAGCGCGCACGGCCGTTGACGGCGGGCAGTTGGAAGAAGGGCCCGCCATCCTGCTGATGGACCTGGACGCGTTCAAATCCATCAACGACAGCCTGGGGCACACGGCCGGCGACCAGGTCCTGGTGACCGTCGGCGAAAGGCTCCGCACCGCGGTGCGCGCGTCCGACGTCGTAGCCCGCCTGGGCGGCGACGAATTCGCCATTGTCATGCCCTCCGCATCGGCTGACCAGGCAGCCATCGTGGCGCACCGCATCCTGGCGTCCCTCAACGAACCCATTGAGCTCCCCGGCCGGAGCGTGCGCTGCGGAGCCAGCATCGGGCTTAGCGTGGGCAACGGGGGCCAGAGCCCGGAGGACATGCTGATGGAGGCGGACGTCGCCATGTATGCCTCCAAGGCTGAAGGGCAGAACAAGCTGCACCGGTTCGAGCCGGCGCTCCTGCTGATGCGCCGGCTCCGCAGCCAGCCTGGTGGATGACCTGCGCGCCGCCATCGGACACGATGGCCTGACGCTGCACTACCAGCCGGTGGTGGAGCTAGGCACCGGACGGATTGAGGGCGTGGAGGCGCTGGTCCGGTGGAACCACCCCACCCGCGGCTTCATCATGCCCGACGAGTTCATCCCCTTGGCCGAAGAGGCGGGGCTGATCTCGGAACTGGGCCTCTGGGTCCTCCGGACTGCGGTAAAGCAGTTGCGGGCCTGGATAGACGCCGCCCTGGTGGACAGCAGCTTTTCCGTGCGCATCAACATCTCGGCCACAGACCTGCAGAGCCTGCAGTTCATCGAGGACGTGCGCAACACGCTCCAGGAGACCGGCGTTAAGCCTGAACAGGTTGTCCTGGAGTTGACGGAAGTGGCAATCGTCAAAGGCAATGAGCTGGACCGGTATTCGCTGGGCGGTCTCCGCGGCTTGGGCGTTGGCATCGAGATCGATGACTTCGGCACCGGTTATTCATCCATCAGCTACCTCCGCCGGCTGCCGGTGGACCGGGTCAAGGTGGACCGATCGCTGATTTCCGGGCTGGAGACCGACCCGAACCAGCCCGCGCTGGTGGCGGCGGTGCTGCAATTGGTGCGGGCATGCGGGCTCGAAGCTGTGTGGGAGGGCGTTGAAACAGCGGAGCAGGCGGAAATCCTGCGCGGCCTGGGCTGCCAGAGCGCCCAGGGCTACTACTTCAGCAGGCCGGTTCCCCCTGAGCAGATCCCGGAACTGCTCCCTGACCAGCAGGAAAGCGCTAACCAGTAGCGCAAAAACTACTGCGCTTTTGGAGCCGCCGTTATACGATCAGCGTGCGGTGTCTGGTTTTTCGCCGCCTAGGAAACTCAGGTCGGCAGCACCGTACTTTTGTAAGGCGTTTGGAAATTTGAACATTATTGGGCCATCGGGTCATTACTTCGTCAACTGGGGGCGTTGCTAATGTCGGTTCGGGTACAGGCATGGGGAATTATCGCCGCCGTGCTGGCGGATACGGATCCTGCGGGAGCCGCCGTCCGGCAGCGGTTGAGCAACAGCCTCGATGAGAATCCCGGCGTGCCCGAAAGGGCCTTGCTGGAGTATCTCCTCGAGACCCGGCGGAGCGACGCCAACACGGTGGAAACACTGGAAACCGCCAGGGAAATGCGCCTCACACCACCGGCGCTGCCGCCGCAGTTCGCCGAGCAGCTGGACGCCATCCGCAGCACGTCCCGGATCAGCGCCCTGCTCGAAAACCAGATGCTGATGACCGCGTTCCAGCCGATCTATGGGCTTGGAGAAAGAACCGTGGTGGGCGCGGAAGCGCTCTCCCGCTTCGTCAGCGATGACGGTGCAGCCGCCGAGCTGTGGTTTGCAGAGGCAGCGGCCGTGGGCCTGGGGGCAAACCTGGAGTTCTCGGCGCTGGGATCCGCGGCCGCAGCCGCCCGGGACCTGCCCGACAGCCTCTATGTGTCCCTCAACATTTCGCCCACATCCTGCATGGACCCCCGCCTGCCGGAACTGTTTGACCACATTGAACTCCCCATCCATCGTGTGGTGCTCGAACTGACCGAGGACATACCCGAAGAGGAATACCTGCAGTTCCTTTCCGCGATCAATCCATTGCGGGAAAAAGGGCTGCGCATCGCCGTCGATGACACACATACCGGCGCCGGCGCCCTGGGGCGCATGATCCACCTGCGGCCCGATTTCCTCAAGGTGGGCCGCAACGTGATTGGCGACGTCGACAACGACGGCCTGCAAAGGGCACTGGCCGCGTGCCTCGTGGACTTCACCGACCAGATCGGCATCACACTGGTGGCTGAAGGCATCGAGACGGTGGGTGAGCTCAAGGTCCTCACCGAACTGGGCATCAGCGCCGGCCAGGGGTACCTGCTGGGCCGCCCCTCGGTACGCCCCAAGGACTGGGCAAACTGGAACACGCGCCTGGACGTGGACGGCCTGGAACGGCACCTGGCGGGCCAGGGCGAATCGCGCGCCATCCCCCAAGGGAAAGAGCCTTCCTAGAATATTGACGCTCGCAGTGGGCGGCGGCCAGTTTGCCTGCCGCCCACTGCCAAGTCCAGCTGCTATTCGGAGTGGCCCTGGTCCCTGCTCATCTGGCCCTCGGCCGGCGGCGTCTCTCCCGGCGGCACTCCCCGCCGGGTTCCAGGCCGGTGATGTTGCCTTCCGCCGGGTCCGGGTTCGGCGACCCGGCCGATTCCCTGCTGCGCTGTTCCGCCAGGTGGGGCTGGGCGGCGCCAACCTGGTCCTTGCCCGGACGGTCAGGGTTCGCGGGATCATTTTCCGGATGGTAAGTGCTCATTGCCTTTCCTTCCTTTCCGGCTGCGGTTCGTTTCCCCAGCACTGGACTAATTGTAAGCATGCTGATAATTCTGGAGGAGTAGGGCCGGTACGCCGCTGGGGCGCCGGCATGCGGTGTCGGAAGGAGCAGTCACATGGGAATCGGCGACAGCATCGGCAAGGCAGCAGAAAACGCCATGGAGGACCTGGCCGGGACATCCAAGCCGACGGAGAAGACGGACGTTCCGGACCCCGCGGACCCCAATGACGACGTGGAGGTCCACTCGTCCCTGAGCGAGGGCTCAAACGCGTTGGAGGCGGAGAAGCAGAAGGCGCCCGGCCTCAAGACGGGTGCTGCCCCGGCGCCGGTATCCAGCAGCCCGTTGGGCGGGGACGCCGACGGAACGGACAATGACCGTGCGCTCAACGACGGGGCGCGCAAGGACACGGCGGACGACGGCGGCCTGGCCGGGGACGCTACGGCGCCCACCCAAACAGACCGGGGCTAGCCAGCCGGACCGGGCGGCCGCCCGCCCGGGCGCTGCGGCCACTGACCGCGGGCCCGCAGCACGTCGCGGAGCAGGTCAGCCCGGTCCGTGACGATTCCGTCCACGCCCAAGTGGAGGAGGCGGTGCATTTCGTCGGTTTCGTTGATGGTCCAGACGTGCACCACCAGCCCAAGGTCATGCGCTCGCCGGATGAAGCCGGCGGTAACAACAGGTACCCGGCCGTAGCGGACGGGTACCTGCAGTGCCTGCACGTCCCGGAGCGCTCGGCGCATCAGCCGGCGGAACACCGGGCGCGGCAGCACCGGGCCCAGCAAGGTGAAGAGGGCATTCGAGGCTACTCCGGCCGAGGAGGCAACCGGCCGGCTGAGCAGCTTCAGGACCGCCCGCCGCCGCCGGTCCGAAAAACTCGTCACCAGCACCCGGTGGTGCACCTGGTGCCGCTCGATCGCGGCGGCCGCGCTGTGGACCGAGCCCCAGTCCTTGACGTCGAGGTTCAGCCGGGCATCGGGGAGCTGGGTGACCAGGTCGTCGAAGGTGGGGATGGGCTCACGGCCGCCGATCCGAGCCTTGGCCACATCCGCAGCCGGGAGTTCCGCCACGCGGCCTTTGCCGTCGGTGACGCGGTCCAGGGTTTCATCGTGGAAGAGCAGCAGCACGCCGTCCGCTGTGGTGTGCACATCCGTCTCAAGGTAGCGGAAGCCAAGGTCGACGCCGGCCCGGAACGCTGCCATGGAGTTTTCCAGGCCCTCAGCAGAGAACCCGCGGTGGGCCATGGCAATGGGAAGCTGCCGCCCGGCGTCGTCCGCGTGTTCGAAAAAGGGCAGGGTCACCCTGCGAGCGTACCCCGGATGGGCCGGGTCAGTCCCGGCAGCCGGTCTCTCCGCAGGGAAGGATGTCCACGCCGTCACCGCAGTGCAGCAGGGTCCGGCCGCGGCCGCCGTCCAGGTGGACCCACACAGCGGTGTGGTCGGCCGTGATGGTGTCCACCACGCCGCCTGCCTCGAAACCGGGCGCGAACAGGACGCGGACGCGGTCCCCCTGGCGCAGGCTTCCAGTGCGGGGCGGGCGTTGCTTTGCGCAGCGGCGCGTCGGCCGCGTGCTGCTTGACGTTCTTTGCCATGGTTACCCCCTTTGAGCTGGCGGGAGGGTGCCTGCTCTCCACGCTTCACGCTACGGAGGGAAGGTAAACGCCAGGTGAGCGCCAGCTGTGAGATTGGGGTGCCGGACCGGCGGCCAGGCCCTGGAAAGCGGGGTTCAGGAAAACTGGACGCCCAGGGACGCCAGCCTGGCCTCCAGGACCTGGGCCACGCCGTCGTCGTCAAAATGCGGCGCCTGCTGCCCTGCCGCCCGGATGGCCTCCGGGTGACCGCTTGCCATGGCGTAGCCGTGGCCGGCCCAGCGGAGCATCTCGATGTCGTTGGGCATGTCGCCGAAGGCCACCACGTCCGCGGCACCGATGCCCAGCGCTGCCGCGTACTCAGCGAGGGTGACGGCCTTGTTCACCCCTGGGAGGGACAGTTCCAGCATCGCCACGCCGGGTGAGGAGTGGGTGGTGGCGGCCAGGTGCTCGACGGCGGGCGCCACCTCGGCGAGGAAGTCGTCGGGCGTGCCATCGCGGACGATGGCGAGGAATTTGACCACGGAGTCATCGTTCGTGAGGGTGTCCCTGAGCGGTGCCGGGGTAAATTCGGCAAGGAGTTCGCTGGATTCGTTTTCGATGAAGCCCGGTTCCAGGTGGAAGCCGGTGAGCGTTTCCGCTGCAAATAACGCCGCCGGGCGGAGTTCCTTGATGATCCGGCGCGCTTCCAGGACGGTCTTGATGGCGAGGGTGCGGGCGGAGACCAAGCGGTCCGCCTCGAGGTCCCAGACCACGGCGCCGTTGGAACAGATGACGCGGCCGGTATGGCCAAGCTGTTCCTCGAGGGGGTGCAGCCACCGCGGGGGCCGGCCGGTCACGAACACCAGCTCGACGCCGGCATCACGGCAGGCGTGGAAGGCGCGGATGGTGCGGGGGCTGATTTTTCCGTCGTGCCCAAGGATCGTTCCGTCAATATCGCTTGCTACCAACCGCATCCTGCAAGTCTACGTGGGCTGCCAGCCGCCGTCGTCCGCACGGGCGGATGTCCAATGTCAGTCGCCAGGGCTACACTGAAGCTATCGAACATATATTCGAATAAAGGTGTGTTGTGGGCGTTATTGTCGGTCCCCGCGTGATAGACGCGGGCGCCTCCTTGTTCTCGGTTCTGGTCTCCCCCGTGGCGGTGGCGGCAGGCTTCCCGTCCCCGGCGCAGGACTACTTTGACGGCCGGATCGACCTGAACGCGCATCTCATCAAGGACATCACCAGCACGTTCGTGGTCCGGGTCACCGGGGACTCCATGGAGGGCGCCGGCATCAGCGACGGCGACGAACTGATCGTGAACCGGGCACTGGAGCCGAAGGACGGGGCCGTGGTGATCGCAGTCCTGGACGGGGAACTGACGGTCAAACGCCTCCGCGTCACCCGCACCGGCGTAGTGCTGCAGGCCGAGAACCCAAAATACCCGGATATCCGCGTGCCCGCCCTGTCCGAGCTGACCATCTGGGGTGTCGCCACCAGGTGCCTTCACCATGTGTGAGGTCCGCCGTGCCTAAGCCTGCGCTCATGACAAGGACGCCGCAAATAGCGCACGTGGACGTCAACTGCTTCTATGCCTCCGCCGAGCGGGCCTTCGATCCGTCGCTGGAGGGGCGTCCGCTGGTAGTGCTGTCCAACAATGACGGCTGCGCCGTGACCCGCTCCCCCGAGGCGAAGGCCCTCGGCATCGCGACCGGCGAACCGTGGTTCAAACTCGCGCCGCGGGCCAAGGAGTGGGGCCTGGTGGCCAAATCCAGCAACTACGAGGCTCTACGGCGACATCAGCTCGCGGGTGATGGAACTGCTGGGCAGGTACTCGGCGTGGTTGGAGGTGTACAGCATTGACGAAGCATTCCTGGGCGTCACGGGCGCTCCGGAACAATTGCTGGCCTTGGGCCGCACCATGAAAGATGCGGTACGGCGGCACGTAGGGGTGCCGGTCTGCGTGGGCGTCGGCCCCACCAAGACTTTGGCGAAGCTCTGCAACAAGTGGGCCAAGAACAATCCCGCCTTTGGCGGGGTCTGCCTGTGGGACTCCGTTCCGGCGGATGTGCGGCGGGCACTGATGGACCGGTTGCCGGTGGACGAAGTCTGGGGCATTGCCGGGCGGCTGTCAAAGCGACTCAATGCGCTGGGAATCTTCAGTGTGCAGGACCTCGTCGGCGCTGACCCGGTGATGATCAGGGACAAGTTCTCCGTGGTGCTGATGCGCACCATCCTTGAACTGCGCGGCACCCCCTGCATTCCCATGGAGGAGGAGCGCATCGGCCGCGACCAGCTGATCTTCTCCCGCTCTTTCGCCACCCCGGTTACTACAGCCGCCGGCCTGCGGGAGGTGTTCAGCATCTATGGGCAGCAGGCCAGCGCGCGGCTTTCCAAGCACGGGCTACAGGCAAAGGTGCTGACAGCGTTCGCGGCCACGTCACCCTTCAGGCAGCACGAACAGGCGTATCCATCAGTTTGCGTCCCGCTACCCATGCCCACGGCTGATCCCCTCCTGCTTACCAGGGCGGCTCACGCACTGCTGCCCAGCATCCGGGACGGACTCAAATACGCCAAGGCGGGCCTGATGCTCACAGACCTCCGGCCCACGGGAAACCAGCCGCCCCTGGAGCTGTTCGAGAACAGGCATGAGGAGCGCGGTATCGGCCCCCTCCTCGAGGATGTGAGCCGGCGGTTCGGGCGGGGCCGCATCGGGCTGGGGCACGCCGGAATCAGGTCCGGCCTGGACTGGACCATGAAACGCGATATGTGCTCGCCCCGGTACACCACGCACTGGGACGAACTGCCCCTCGTTAAGGCCGCCTGAGGCCCAGGATTCCCGCCGCCGGCGCGCCGGAAGCGGGAATCCAGTCCGCGTTCAGACGCGGGACCTGCCCCGGACGAAGTGGAAGATAAGCACCACCACGGCAACCACCAAAAGAATGTGGATTAGGCCGCCGCCAATGTTTGCGAGCAGTCCGAGAAGCCAAAGAACGGCGATGATAATAGCGATCCAAAGCAGCATGAGTGTCTCCTTGTTTATTTTTCCAAAGCCCCCATGCCGCCTACCTTACCCACCAGCAGGCCCCCCGAATCAGGGCCGCGCCTGCGGATCGCATCCGCCGCTCATGCCGGCCGGGGTCTTAGCCCCTGATCAAGACGTCCCGCGACGGTTTTAGACGCCCTGCTACGCCGCATTGAGCGTTCGCGTCTCCCGGTGAACGCATGCGACACGGTTGATTGTGGGGCTGCCGGCCGCTCCGTAATCTCGTCTCAGCATCCGCCCCAGCAGAGGAAATTCCATGGCAAACCCGCAGGACAAGAATCCGCAGAACCAGCAAGGCTCCACCCGCATCGTCGCCGGCCAGTCAGCAAAGCCCAGGCGCCCACTGGGCTTGAAGATCGGCATCGCCGCCGCACTCCTGGCCCTCGCAGGCGGGGGCGCCGCCGTCGCCTCCGCCGTGAACGGCGCCGCCCCGGCGGCCGCCCCGGACACTGCCGCGGCCGGAGACCCAGCTGCAGAGCTGAAACTTGGCTACTTTGGGAACGTCACGCACGCTCCCGCACTGGTGGGGGTCAGCAAGGGCTTCATCGCCGATGAACTCGGCGGCACCAGACTCAGCACCCAGGTGTTCAACGCGGGCCCGGCAGCCATCGAGGCCCTGAACGCGGGCGCCATCGATGCCACCTACATCGGACCAAATCCGGCTATCAACTCGTTCGTCAAGAGCCAGGGCCAATCGGTGAACATCATCGCCGGCGCCGCAGCCGGCGGGGCCCAGTTGGTGGTCAAGCCGACGATCAACTCCGCGGCGGACCTGAAGGGCAAAACCCTTGCCTCGCCCCAGCTTGGCGGCACGCAGGACGTCGCCCTCCGGGCATGGCTTTCCTCCCAGGGTTACAAGACCAACGTGGACGGCAGTGGCGATGTCGCCATCAACCCCACGGAGAACGCCCAGACCCTGAAACTGTTCCAGGACGGGAAGCTCGACGGCGCGTGGCTGCCTGAACCGTGGGCGTCACGGCTGGTGCTGAACGCCGGAGCCAGGGTCCTGGTGGACGAAAAGGACCTGTGGGACGGTTCGCTGTCCGGCAAGCCGGGCGAGTTCCCCACCACCATCCTGATCGTGAACCAGAAGTTCGCGGCGGACCACCCGGACACTGTCAAGGCACTCCTGAAGGGACATGTGAAAGCGGTTGAGTGGTTGAACAACGCGTCTTCCGGCGACAAGGCCAGCGTTATTAACGCAGCCCTGAAGGAAGCCGCCGGCGCCGAGCTCAAGGCCGACGTCATAGACCGGTCCCTTAGGAACATCGTGTTCACCGTGGACCCGCTGGCCGGCACCTACCAGAAGCTCCTGGCCGACGGCGTCACTGCAGGCACCACCAAGCAGGCCGACATCAACGGGATCTTCGACCTGCGGGCCCTCAACAGCGTGTCCAGCGGGAAGACCTCGGCGGCGGGACTCGGCAAGGAGTAAACCTCATCGATTGCTCCGTACCTGCCGTTTTGGGCCCCCTCAGAACGGCAGTTACGGAGCAATCGATTCCGCCATGGCCCTCCTGCCGGCCCTCGGGACGCCCCGGGCTCCGCCGCTGCGTCCCTTTCTTGCCCAAATCCTGCGCATTTCCCGCGCCCAGGCCGGGCAGCCGGCCCCTAAGCTGGGGAGGTTGGCCGGCGGCGGGCGGCAGGAATCAGGGGGATGCCGGTGCACGGTTTTGGAAATGGCAGTAATTCGCAACAGGACAGGCCTGGCGGCTTCGTCCCACCACCGGTCCGGCGATCCGCCAGCGGACGCATACCCCAATGGGCCATCGATGAGGCCTTTGGCAGTGCCGCGACTCCTCCGCCTTGGCGGAGCACTGAACTTCCTCGAGCCAATCGGAGGAAGTTCCAGCGCCGCCCACGACGACGGCCCCTGTCCATGCGGTCCATTCGGTTACGGACCGTCCTCGGGATCGCCCTGGTTGTCGGCCTGTACTTCACGCCGTCGCTCTTTGACCGGGTGATTCTTCCAGTGGCGGCCCCCTATCTGCCCGGGGCGAAGATCCCGCCGCCGGGGTACGAGGCTGCCCCCGCCCCCTTGGGCACGCCGCCAGCGAGCACGGGCTCTACCGCCTTCGTGCTGGAAAAGTCACCGAAAGAGGGTCAGCGGCTGGTCGCCTACGATCCCTGCCGCCCGGTCCATTATGTTATGCGGCCGGACAACGCGTTGCCGGGTGGAGATGCCCTGATCCGGCAAGCAGTGGCAGCAGCCTCCCTTGCCTCCGGCCTGCAGTTTGTCTATGACGGAACCACCACGGAAGCGCCGTCCGATAACCGGTCAGCTTTCCAGCCGGACCGCTACGGAAAGCGGTGGGCGCCCGTGCTGATCGTCTGGTCAACGCCCCAAGAGACTCCCGGCCTTGCCGGAAATGTGGCTGGCCTCGGCGGAAGCGGCTATGCGCAGGTCCCCGGTCAGCCACTGGTGCTCGCCGCCGGGCAGGTGAGCCTTGACGCCCCTGACCTCGCCGGCATCATGGCCAGCCGCCCCGACGGCGCTGCCGAGGTGCGCGCCATCATCATGCACGAGCTCGGACACGTGCTGGGCCTGGACCACGTGGCCGATCCAACCCAGCTGATGAACGCCGAGAATAGGGGCGTCCTGGATTTCGCTGACGGCGACCGGGCGGGGCTGGCGCTGCTGGGCAGCGGGCCTTGCGTCCCGCAGCTTTAACGCCTCAGTGGTACCTCATCCATTGCTCCGTAGATGCCCTTTTGAGGCCCACGGCATCTACGGAGCAATCGATTTGCACTATCCCTCCTTGACTTCAGCCCCGTGCAGGCTCGGCGCGGGTGGGCGGGTTGGCGCCTGGGCGGGAAACGGTGACAGCGGCAGCCCGGGCGGCATGTTCCAAGAGCTCGGCCAGGCCTTCGGCTGGAAGGTCGCGCAGGTCCTGCCGGTTCTGGGCGCCGTCCAGCTCCCGGTCCACCAGGCCGGACAGCAGCGCAGCCATGAACGAATCCCCGGCCCCCACGGTGTCCGCCACCTCCACCCTGGGCGCGGGAACGGATGTTTCACCGGCACGGCAGGAACCCCACGGCCCCTCGGCGCCGCGGGTCACCACCACCATTGCCGGCCCCTCTGCACCGCCCAGGGCAAGCCACTTGCGGGCCGAATCCAGCACATCCTCCCCCGGATACAGCCACGCCAGGTCCTCATCGGATGCCTTGACCACGTCTGAGAGCGCCACGAACTTTTCGGCCTGCCGCCGCGCGTAGTCCACGTCGGTGATGATGCTGGGCCGGCAATTGGGATCAAAACTGATCGTGGCTGACGGGTGGGCGTGTTCGACGGCGGCCAGCACCTCCGCGGCACCCGGCGCCAGCATGGTGGCAATGGAGCCGGTGTGCAGCAGGGTGGTGCCCTGCAGCATGAAGCCGAGCCGGTCCGCCAGGTGCGGCAGCTCCCAGGCGAGGTCGAACGTGTAGGTGGCGGCGCCGTCGTCGTCAATCAGTGCGGTGGCCACGCTGGTGGGCAAGTCATCCGGCGGCAATGGCAGCATCACCGAACTGGCCCGCAGGTGGGCGGCCACCGAGTCACCGTAGGGGTCCCGGCCGTACCGGCCGATGAACTGCACCGGGTGGTCCAGCCGGGCCAGGCCCACCGCGACATTCAGGGGGCTGCCGCCCACGTGGGCCTCAATTCCGGAGGCGCGCTGGACAACGTCAACAAGGCCTTCGCCGATCACTGTGAGCATGGTCATACTCTGCCAGAAAGAGGCGGGCGCCAGCAGTTCGTGTCAGCCCAGCAGCCTCCGCACCAGCTCCCGGCACGTCACATAGGCTTCCGCGGTGACATCGATCAGCGCGAAATGGTCTCCGGGCACCATAAGGCTCTGCCGGCGTGGTGCCCGTGCGGCTGGCCTCGGCGTACGTGGTGGACATGGTGAGCGGGACGTCCACATCGTCTTCGGCGTGGACGGCATAGACGGGAACGTCCAGCGGCAGCGCGGCCATGGGGTCGGCGACGCGGTGCCTTTCCGGGAAGTCCGACGGCGGCCCGCCCAGCAGGTTGCCCACCGCACCATTGCTGAGGTGGAGGCGTCCGGCCTCGGCCAGGTTGAGGACGCCGGACTGGCTCACCACCCCGGTGAGGCGGACGCCGTCGTTCCTGTTCTCCAGGCCGCCCTCCGCCGCCCCAAGACCGTGCAGCCTGTCCCTGCCCGCGGCCCACACGGCCAAGTGGCCGCCTGCCGAATGTCCCAGCGCCACCACCTTGCTGAGGTCCAGGGCGTGCGGTTCCGCGAGCCCGGCAAGCTTGTCGATGCCGGCCAGGATGTCCTGGAACGTGCCGGGCCAGCCCCCGCCGTTGCCCGCGCGCCGGTACTCCAGGTTCCAGGCGGCCATGCCGTGCTCCGCGAGGTCCTTCGCCAGCGGTTCACCCAGTTCGGCGCCGTAGGTGGAACGCCAGTAGCCGCCGTGGATCACCACCACCACGCCCCGGTGTGCTCCGCCTGCCGGAAGATGGGGCAGGAAAAGCTCGCCCCACTGACTGGGGTCCTCGCCGTACTCATAGCGGTAGCGCTGCGTCACAGTGGCCCACTTTATCCGCTGCCGACGGCGGGAGCGTCGGGGGCCTTCAGGGTCAGGACCTCCAAAACTGGGCCAGTGTGTGCATGCCGGCGGCCTCACCGCTGTTTAGCCGCCCACCTTTGTGGGCACGCTTCCTGACATGGATGAACCTGTTGCGACCACACAGGGATCCACTGTCGAGGAGTGGACGCTGGCGCTGGCGGAGTCCACCGGTTCCCCCGGCGGGGGCGCCGGAACCGGGCTGATGCTGGCGGTGGCGGCGTCCCTGACGTCGATGGTGGCCGGCTACAGCGGGGACGACGGCGGGGAGCCAGCCAGCATCCGCGGGCGGGCCCAGGCGCTGCGGCGGGAAGCGCTGCGCCTCGCGGATGACGACGCGTCCGCCTCCAAGGCATTCGGCGCCGCCTTCAGGCTGGAGCCGGGCCCGGAACGGGACGAGGCCATCCGGCGCGCATCTGTGGAGGCCGCTGCGTCTTCTGCCGTCCTTGGTGGGCAGGCCATTGAGGCCATCGACGACCTCGCCTGGCTGGCAGCCCACGGCAACCGGTCACTGGTTGCGGACGTCGTTGTCGCGTTCGGCGCCCTCCGCGCTGCCCTGGCCGGGGCCCGCACCAACGTCAGCTTCGACCTTGGGTCCCTCCGGTCTTCAGGGTCCAGCCTGGAACAGGTCCGGGACCAGCACCCGGACCTGTGGGCCGCCGTCGGGAAGCTCAATCAAGCCATGGACCGCATAGACACCCTGGCCGCGGACATCGACCACCGCGCCGCCCCGACGGACGCGGCCTGAGGATCGCCAGCATGTGAGTGCGTAAATCTAATTGCGTTGATCAGCCGTTGGACTCCGCCGCTGGCCTGTGCTTATGGTGGGCAGCATTGTTTGCAGGCAAGCCCGGGGGAGGCGTACAACGTGGAGTCGGAAGTTAGCGCCTGGGCGTTTCTCCGCCCCCTTCTGCTCGCCGTGGCGGTAGCCGCAGGGTGGATCGCGTTATCCGCCGTGGGCGCCTCCGCCGATTCCTCGACTTCCAGCGACCCGCTCCTCGGCGCTGCCACCTCGACGTTGGGCTCAGTCACCGCCAGCGTCACCCACAAGGCGGCGGACTCCCCGGAACCGGTTATGGCAAATGCGGCCGCCAAGCCGACGGTTGCCCCTGCCTCCACCATCCCAACCCGTGCTGCCGCGCCGGTCCTCCGCCCAGCGGTGGAAGAGGTCACCGCCCTAACCGACGACGTTGTGCAGGATGTTCCGGTGGTCAACACCGTTGTCCCGGCAGGAACCGTAACGTCAGTGGTGGCTCCGGCCGTGGGCACCGTGGACGGCGCCGTCGGCGCGACGGTGGGGGCTGTTACTCCCGTGGCCGGCGCGGTCCTCGCACCACTTGCCCCTGTCCTTGAACCGGTCATCGGCGCTGTGCCTTTGCCGGTGCCCATGCCCGCTGCAGCCGAACCCACGGCTGCGCCGCCCGCCCTTCCTGCAAGTGGTGATGTGCCGAAGGTGGTTGACGGCGCCCCTGCATCGGCCGCCGAAATGGCGGCGGAGTCCGCCGGCGCTGCGGCAGTTTCCGCCAGGCCCTTCCCGGAGATATCGCTTGGCAGGAGCCTCGCCTGCGGCCCGCAAACGAAGCCGGCAACCGCGACGCCGCTGGTGCTAGGGGCTGCTCCGCAGGACGCGCCCTTTCGCGGCCCGTCGAATTCCCTGCCCGGCACGACGGGCGTCGCCACTGGCGGAAGCAGCCCGTCCGGCGGGAATGGATCCGCCATGCCCGCATGGATGGGCGGGTACAACCTCCAAGTCCCTGCGGATGGCATGGTCCCCGTCCAAGGCGGCTGGCGCGCTGCCCCGGCCCCGTTGTCCTTCGACCCCGGATCATCTCCTGACTAGTTGAGGCCCTGCCGCGCCCCGCCGCGGAATTGAGCCAATCCCGGGCCTAAGCAGTAGGCCCGATCCAACTTTCAGGAGAACTCCAAATGATGCACCGCAATTTCCGTGGATATCTGCTCAGCGCCGTGACCGCAGGCGGCCTTTTGCTTTCTGCCGGCGGCGCCGCGTCGGCATCGGCCGGCGCCTCCGTCCCCGAGACCCTGGCCACCACGGGCGCCAACACAGGCCTGCTGACGGTGGGGCTGCTCCTTCTGGCCTTCGGAGGACTGCTCGCACTGATCCTGGGCCAGAAGCGCGGCTGACCCGGTTCCGGGGCCATCGGCTGGACAGCAGGACGACGGCGGTGCCCCCTTTCGTTGCGCCTCGCACCGCCGGGTTTTGGCCCCGATTTGGCGGGCCTGGAAGGCGCCCCACCCCTGGATTGGGGCGCCTTCCGCCGTTGACCTGACCATGCTCCCCTGCCGGCTTCGCCCCTCATCCGTCCAATTCGAGGGTTGACACTCTCCCACTTATGTCTAATGCTTAAACGAAAGTTTGTGCAGTGGCGCACACTCGATGGGAGAGTCAATGAACCACCCGAAATTCCAGCCCCGCCAAGGGGGCGTTTCCCGCAGGTCCCTTCTCATGGCCGGACTGGGAACGGCTATGTCCGCCCCTTTCCTCGCCTCCTGCGCCGGGTTCGACACGAGCGGCGCGGCGGCCGGCCAGGGGACCGTAGGCTTCCTGTCCACCCAGTTCACGCCGGTGGAGGAAAAACAACGCTACGAGGCGGTCCTCAAGAAGTTCGCGAAAGTCCCCACCGCCTACAACTCCGTTGATCCCGGTGTCTTCGCCTCCACGGTGACCTCCCAGTCGAGCGCCGGCAACGTCAAGACATCCCTCCTGGGCGGACTTCACGGTGAGCTCGCCCCGCTGGCCGACTCCCTTGAGGATGTTGATGGACTCCTCCGGGATCTGTCAGGCCGCGGATTCACCAAGGAGATGCTGGACCTGACCAAGGTAGGGGGTTCCACCTCACGGTATGTCCCCTGGATGCAGGCAACCTACGTGGTGGCGGTCAACAAGAAAGCCCTGGAGTGGCTCCCCCGGGCGTGGACGTCAACGACCTGACCTACGAGGGCTATCTCGCATGGGCCAAGGCGGCCAAACAAGGAGCGGGGCGCCCGGTTTTCGGGATGCCCGCCGGACCCAAAGGCCTGCACCACCGCTTCTACCAGGGCTTCCTGCTGCCCAGCTTCACCGGGGGCCAGATCACCACGTTCCGGAACCAGGATGCCGTGGCGGGCTGGGACTACATGCAGGAACTGTGGTCCGCAATGTCCCCGGCCTCCACCAACTATGACTACATGCAGGAACCCCTGGCACGGGGCGAGGTACTGGTTGCATGGGACCATGTGGCCCGCCTGGTCCACGCCCCCGCCGACAAGCCTGACGACTGGCTTATGGTTCCCGCACCCCGCGGCCCCAAAGGACGCGGCTACATGCTGATCATTGCCGGGATGGCCTTGCCAAAGAACGGCAAGGACCGTGACCTGGCAGAAAAGGCCATCCGCGCCCTGACCGAACCGGCGTCCCAGATCGAGACCCTGCGCAGCAACGCGTTCTTCCCCGTGGTCCAAACGGAGCTTCCCGCCGACCTCACCGGCGCCATAGCGCTTGAAGCTGCGGCAGTGCGCCGGCAGCAACGGTCCGCAGGCGCCCTCCTTGCCCTCCCGCCGGTAGGCCTGGGTGCCAAGGAAGGCGAAGTGTCACAGATTTTCAAGAACTGCTTCCAGCAGATCTGCCTGGAAACCCGCCCCATCCAGCAGGTCCTCGATACCCAGGCGACGCAGTTGAACACCATCCTAAAGGCCCTGAATGTTCCCTGCTGGGCGCCCGACCCGATTTCCACCAAGTGCGAGGTAGCGTAATGGCTGTAGAGGCACCCCCCACCCCCGCGGCAACGGTGGCGCCGCCACGCCGGCGCCGGATACCGCCGGCGGTCCTGCTGATCGCCCCGTCGGTGATATTCATGGCGCTGCTGCTGGGCTGGCCTGTCATCCAGGGCGTCCTGCAGGCTTTCAGGGACGAACAGGGTTTCACCTTGGAGTTCGTCAACCGCATGGTCCAGGACCCCTACTTCTGGCCGGCGGTCCGCAACACACTGTTGCTGATCGTGGTGATGATTCCCCTGCAATTCGCCCTCGCCATCGCCATGGCCCTGATGCTGCGGAGCAACCCACGGCTGCACAAGGTCCACTTCTTCGTCTGGGCCATACCCCTGGCGCTTAGCGACCTCGCAGCAGGCCTGGTGTGGCTCTCCATCTTCAATGACCGCGGGTACCTGAACTCTGCCCTGTCCTGGTTTGGACTGCAGGGCGCCTCCTGGCTGGCGTACGACAACCAGACCAGCATGTTCATCTGTGTCCTGATCGCCGAGCTCTGGCGTGCAACATCCCTGGTGCTGATCATCGTCGTGGCCGGACTCCAGGGCATCCCCAAGGACTACGACGAGGCTGCACAGGTATTCGGCGCCACGTTCTGGCAGCGCCTGCGGCATGTCACGCTGCCCCTGCTCAAGCCCAGTCTCCAGGTGGCGCTGATCCTTCGGACCATCCTGGCCTTCCAGACCTTTGCTGTGGCCCAGGCCCTCACCGGCCAGAACTTCCCCCTTGTGGTGGGGGAAACCTACCGCTGGTACACAGGGCTGCAAAACCCCAACGTCGCCGCCGCGCTGGCACTCGTCATCCTGGTTGTGTCGATGCTGACGTCAGTCTTTTACCTGCGGGCTCTCCGCGACAAGAACCAGGGAGGGCTCCGATGAGCACCACAGTGGACACCACCCCCATCGCCCGGCAGAAGCGGAACCGGTTCATGCTGCAGGCGGCGTGCATCGCAGTCTCCCTCTTCATGCTGGTTCCCATTTACCTGATCTCGCTTGCGGCGCTTTCCACCCGTGAATCGCTCAATGAATTTCCGTTGTCGCTCCTGCCCACCAACCTTTCCGTGGAAACGCTCAACGCCTTCCTTGGTTCAACGGGCATCTTTGCCGCGCTGGGAAACTCGCTGATTGTCGGCGCCGGAACGCTCCTCCTTTCGGCACTTATCGGCGTTCCGGCGGGGTACGCGCTGGCCAGGTTCACTTTCCCGGGCAAGGACCCCTACCAACTGTTCCTGCTGTTCACCCGTGCCCTGCCGATCGTGGTGCTGTCAGTTCCCCTGGCCCGGCTCTTCCTCACGATGGACATCTACGACACCACCTACGCCGTCATCCTGCTCCACACGGCACTGGCCCTGCCCACCACCATCCTCATCTCGGCGAGCGTCTTCCTCAGCGTCCCCGTTGATGTTGAGGAAGCTGCCCGGTTGTTCGGCTGCTCCCCGCTCGGAGCGTTCGGCAGGGTGGTACTGCCCATGGCACTTCCGGGCCTCGCCGCCGCGTCGATCTTTACGTTCGTCATGTCCTGGAACGAGGTGCTGGGCGCGTCGATCCTCACCCTTGACCACCGGACCCTCCCCGCGCAGGTCCTCAGCTCGCTGTCCGACTCACCGCTGGCCTACAGGTTCGCCGGGGGCTTTGCCCTGGTCATCCCGTCCATCATTTTCATCGCCCTGATGCGCCGGTACCTCACCAACATGTGGGGCTCAACCATCCGCTAAGCCCGCCCCCGCCTACCACCATTCTTTTGAAGGAGCCGATCGTGGCTGACATCCAAATCTCCAACCTCGTCAAGACTTATCCGGGCGGATCCGAACGCGCCACGGATGACGTGTCCCTCTCCATCCGCGACGGCGAATTCACCGTCCTCCTTGGACCTTCCGGCTGCGGAAAGACCACCCTGCTGCGGATGATTGCGGGACTTGAACTTCCGGACTCCGGTTCCATCTCCATTGGCGGCCGCGACGTCACGTACCTGCCACCCAACAAGCGGAACCTGTCCATGGTGTTCCAGTCCTACGCCGTGTTCCCGCACCGGAAGGTCCGCTACAACATCGGATTCGGGCTGCGGATGGCCAAAGTCCCTGTCGAGGAAATTGAGCGCAAGGTGCAATGGGCAGCGGACCTCCTCCAGCTGGGCCCGTACCTTGACCGGCTCCCGGCAAACCTCTCCGGCGGCCAGCGGCAGAGGTGGCCGTGGCCCGGGCCATCGTCATGGACGCCGACGTCCTGCTGATGGACGAACCGTTGTCCAACCTGGACGCCCTGCTGCGGCTTACCTTCCGGTCCGAGCTCAAGAAGATCGTCCAGGACCTGGGGACCACCACGGTCTACGTCACGCACGACCAAAGCGAGGCACTTTCCCTCGGAGACCAGGTGGCGGTGATGCGGAAGGGCCGAATCGCGCAGCTGGGTGACCCGCTGGATGTCTATGACGCACCCGCCGACCGGTTCGTGGGCGGCTTCATCGGTTCCCCGCCGATGAACTTCCTGGATGCTGCAGTGAGCCGCGACGGCGGCACGCTGGTCCTGGGGGAACAGCAGCTCATGGCGCCGTCCATCCTTCGGTCCTTCGCGGGCAAGGACGTCCTCCTGGGGGTCCGCGCCGAAAACGTGACGGTCAACAGCACCCGCTCGTCCGGCGACGTGGCCGCTACGGTCATGGTGGTTGAACCGATGGGCTCCACTATCCTGCTCACCGTTGAGGTGGACGGGCACACCCTCAAGGTGCAGGCGCCGCCCACATTCAAGACCGCACCCCACCGCACCATCTGGCTGGGCTTCGCCCCGAACACCATGCGCGTCTATGACCGCGAAACATCGATGGCACTGGAGGCCAAATGAACCCGACCCGCTCCCTGTCCATGGAAGAACTGCGCTCCGCCGCCATTGAGGTGCTGAAGGTCAACGACCTGGGCACCATGACCAGTGCAGCCCCCAACCTGTACCCCCACATGTGGAGCCGGGATGCAGCGTTCGTTGCCATCGGGCTTGCCCGGACCAACGTCCCGAGGGCCGTCACGGAGCCTGCGAAGCCTGCTCAGCGCGCAGTGGTCCACCGGGATGATCCCCCACATCGTCTTCAGCGACAATGACACCGGCTACTTCCCGGGCTTTGACCGGTGGGGAACGGCGGACGCCGCGGCGCTGCCGGAAGGGATGCAGAGCAGCGGCATCTGCCAACCGCCTGTCCACGCCATCGCCCTGCGCCACATCATGGACCGCGGACGCGAGAACGGTGGGGCGGACCAGGAGGCGGCGGAGGCGTTCCTGGCTGAGTCCTTTGACGGCTGGCTGGCCTGGCACCGGTGGCTCGCCGCTGTGCGCGACCCCGACGGCGTGGGACTCGTGGAGATCCACCATGGCTGGGAATCGGGTTTCGACAACTCGCCCCGTTGGGACGGCCCGTACTCGCGGATCGTGCCGGGAACCGTTCCGCCCTTTACCCGCCGCGATGTCCTGCATGTTGCGGACGCCAGCGAACGCCCCGACGACGACGAATACACCAAGTACCTGTGGCTGGTGCAGCAAATGGCGGAGGTGAAGTTCGATGACGCCGCAGTGCAGGAGGTGGTGGACTTCCGCGTCCGCGACGTGTTTTTCCGCCATCATGGCGGCTTCCAGCGAGGTGCTCGCAGGCCTTGCCGGGGAGCTCGGCCGGAATCAGGAGGCCGGCGAACTTAGCAGGATGGCTGCACGCTTTCGGAAGGGCGTCGCATCAACAGTGGACCCTGCGACCGGGCTGGCGCGGGACTACGACGTGCTGGCCCAGGAGTGGATCGGCACCGAGACCGTCTCAGGCTTCGCGCCCCTCGTCGCAGGCGGCGACCCTGCCCTCCTCGCAGCCCAGCGGGAGCTCCTGGCCGGACCGCGGTGGATGGGATTCCCGGGCCTTCGGTTCGCGCTGCCGCCCTCCACGTCCCCAGCCAGTGAGGCTTTCCGGCCGCGGACCTACTGGCGCGGGCCGGTGTGGCCCTTCCTCAACCTGCTTCTTGGCTGGGCCTGCGCCCGCGACGGTGAGGACGCCCTCTTGGAAACGCTCAGGTCAGCGTCCCTTGAGCAGCTTTCAGACCTTCAGTTCGGCGAGTACTACGAGCCCTTCACGGGAGAACCCCTTGGAAGCCTCTCGCAGGCATGGACAGCGGCTGCAGCGCTGGAGTGGGCGGGATCGACGCCGGGAAACCCCACGGGCAAGTAGGCTGGGAAGCCGGGAAAGGGGGCCGGAGTGACGGTTGAAAGAGTGCCTGCAGGTTTGGTTGGGGCGACATCGCATGGGCACCTGCTGGAACTCATCCGCTCGGCGGACGGGTTGTCGCGGCAGCAACTCCTTTCCACCACGGGCATGTCCCGGGCCACCCTGTATCAGCGGCTGGACACCCTCACCCGGCGCGGTTACATCTACGAAGCCGAGCCCCTGGGCTCGACCGGTGGACGTCCGTCGCGGAAGATCCGTTTTGAAGACCGGGGCCGGGTGGTCCTGGCGCTCACTCTCGGTCAGACCCACGGCACAGCCAGCATCGCCGATACCACAGGCCGTCAGCTGCGCTCGGTAACCAGGGAACTTGATATCAGCGGGCCTGCCGACTCCGTCCTCGGCCCCCTGATCGCCGACGGCCGCGGACTTCTGGCGCAGGGGCCCAAAGAGACGCTGCTGGGTATCGGCGTCAGCCTTCCGACTCCGGTGGAGGCCGGCACCGGGTACGTCAGGCACTCCACCACCATCCCCGGCTGGGCACCCGACTCCGTGGTGCAGGCGGTGCGCGCAGCCTGGGCCTTGCCCCTCGTGGTCGAGAACGATGCCAGGGCAGCGGGCCTGGGTGAGCGCAACAGCGACACCGAAACGGTGGTGTACGTGAAGGTGGGCACGGGCATTGGCTGCGGCATTGTGGTGGAAGGCTCCATACTCCGCGGTGCCCACGGAGCCGCCGGCGACATTGGGCATATCCGGATGACGTCGGACGGGCCTCTTTGCCGATGTGGCCGGCACGGCTGCCTGGCCGCCTACAGTTCGGGAAGGGCGCTCCGTGAGAAGCTGGGCGGCCGGGGACTCGAGACCATGGCAGACATCCATGCCGCCGCCAAGGCGGGCGACCCTGGGGTGCTGGATGCCCTCGAGTCGGCAGCAGAAACCCTGGGCAGGGCCCTGGCCGCCACAATTACAACACTCAACCCCGACCGGCTTGTCCTGGGAGGCGATTTGGGCTCCCTGGACCTTTTTGTGCACCAGGTGGGAGAGCGTGTCATCACTGACGTTGTGGACCGGATCGCCGAGGGCCTCATAGTGGAAGCCGGACGTCCGGAAGACCAGGCGGCGTGTTCAGGGCTCGCTACCTTGGTGATGCGGAAGATTTTCTCGCCTGCCGCTGTGGATCAGGTGTTTTCCCAGGAGACCGTGCGCGTGACGGCCGGCAGCATCGGGCGCTAAGGGCAAGGCAACCACCAGCGAAAGAAGGGCTCCGCATGGCACTCGTCTTTATAACCGGCTCCACCGACGGGCTTGGGCTGGCAACAGCGGACACACTGCTCCGGGACGGCCACGAGGTGATCGTGCACGCCCGGTCCTCCCAGCGGGTCCCCGCCGTGCAGCACCTTCTGGACCGGGGGGCACAGTGCGTCACGGGGGACCTCGCCGTGATGGACGAGGTCCGGGCCATCGCTGAGCAGGTCAATGGGATCGGCGGCATCGACGCGGTGATCCACAACGCCGGAGTCCTGAACGGTGCCTCGCTGCTGCCCGTGAACGTCGTGGCCCCGTACCTGCTCACGGTCCTCATTCCCGGACCCCGCCGGCTCATCTACCTGAGCAGCGGAATGCACCGGGGCGGTGACACGGGCCTGGGCGGACTGGATTGGACGGGACGGACGACGACGGCCTCCTACTCCACCACCAAGCTGCACGTCACTGCGCTCTCGGCAGCGGTGGCCCGGCTGGTGCCGGGCGTCGCCAGCAACGCCGTGGATCCTGGCTGGGTGCCCACGCGCATGGGTGGGCGGTCGGCGCCGGACAGCCTGGAACTGGGCCACCGCACCCAGGAATGGCTGGCCACGAGTGACGATCCCGGGGCCCTGGCCAGCGGCGGTTACTGGTACCACCAGCACCGGCAAACCCCGCACCAAGCCGCCATCGATCCCCAGTTCCAGGACGCCCTGCTCGCACAGTTGGTCGAGCACACCGGCGTCACCCTGGACGCACTGACCTAAATCGATTGCTCCGTAAACGCCGTTCTGGCATCGGAAAAGGGCGCTTACGGAGCAATCGATGGGGGTGAGGAGGGGTTAGGCGGTGCGGAGGCGGCGTTCGACGTCGGCCGCTTCCGGATAGGCCGCCTGGGTCCCCTTGCGGGTGGTGGCCAAAGCCGCGGCTACGGAGGCGAACGCGGCGGCATCGGCGAGCGCATCGCCCGCCGCCAGCCGCACCGCAACCGCTCCGGTGAACGCATCGCCGGCACCGGTGGTGTCCACAGCCGCAACCGTGGTGGGCTGGACGCGGGTCACGCGAGAGCCGCTCAGAGCCAGGGAGTCCAGCACCACGGATCCGTGCGAACCCAGTGTCACCAGGACCTGCTGGATCCCGTGGGCGGCGAACTGCCCACGCACGGCATCCCACTCGGCGGCAGCAGCATCCGCCCCGGGCACGGAGGAATCCAGGAACAGCGCGGCCTCGTGGGCGTTGACCAGGAGGACGTCCGCCAACCCGGCCAGGGCCGACGGAATCTTCGCGTACGGTGACAGGTTCAGCAAAACCGTTGCCCCGGCGTCGTGCCCTGCCTGCGCTGCCGCCAGCACCGTGGGCATGGAGACCTCCAGGCAGAGGCTCACCACGGCCGCCCCGTCCAGGACGTCCGCCGCCGCGGCGACGTCGGCCGGGGACAGGGTGCCGTTGGCACCGGCGGAGATGATGATGTTGTTCTCGCCGCTGGCATCCACTGCGATGACGGCGACGCCGGTGGGCTCGCCCGAGGTCCGCACGTGCCCCACGTCCACACCGGAACCAGCCACCGAGGCCTCGAGCATGGCACCGTTGGGGTCCCCGCCCACGGCACCCACCAGGCTGACGTGCCCTCCCAGCCGGGCGGCGGCGACGGCCTGGTTGGCGCTCTTGCCGCCGGGGTTCACGGCGAACCCGTTGCCCTGCACCGTCTCGCCGGGCTGCGGGAGCCGTTCGCAGTAGATGGTGAGGTCGGCGTTGAGGGACCCGACGACGACGATCCGGCCGGCACCGCCCGGGGCTGCGGCACTCACGCGGCTACCTCGGCCTCAACCGGCTTGGGGATCAGCAGCGAGGCCGCGAACGCGGCGACGGTCAGGGCCAGGCCCACCACCACGACGCTCAGGTAGGAGGCCTTCGCGTCGCCGAGTGCCGACGTCGCCACCAGCACGGCGGGCAGGATCAGGAAGCTCAGGCCTGCGCCCAGGTTGAAGGCGCCGGCGTTCATGCCGGGAAGGAAGCCGGGGTTGCCGGCGGGCGAGAGGACAACGCCGAGTCCGTTGAGCATGATGTTGACCGTACCGGCGTACATGATGCCCAGCAAGACCGTTCCGGCGATCATCATCGGCAGGCTGTGCAGGCCCAGGAACGCGATGACGGCGAGCGCGGCGATGCTGCCGAGAAGCCCGATCCGCAGCACCCTGGTGTAGCCCAAGACCGGGGCGAGCCTGCCGCTGATGGGTCCCACCAGCCAGCCCAGCAGGGCATACGGGGTGAGGATAAGCAGGGACATCTCGGTGGGGCCGATGCCGAAACCTGGGTCGGCGGCCTGGACGTAGGCGGGGACGATGCCGTTGATGACGGCGAAGATGCCGGTCATGGTCAAGGTGGTGGTGAGCAGCGGCGCCCACGTGGAGCGCTGGCGCAGGTGCACGGTTTCCACCATGGGCTGGGCGGCACGCTGTTCGGTGCGCCAGAAGGCAAGGAACGCGGCGGCGGAGATCAGCACCAGGGCAACGCTCAGCATCAGCGTGCCGGCATTGAACCCGGCCACCAGCTTGGAGCCCTCGTTCAGTGCGGTGAGCAGCGCTCCCACGGCCACCACGATAAAGAACACGCCCAGCCAGTCCATCCGGGTTCCGGCGGCGGGCTTGCTCTCGGTGGCGAGGAACATGACCAGTGCGGTGGCCGCGGCGGCCAGGACCACCATCAGCCAGAAGATGCTGCGGAAGCCGAAGTGCTCGGCGAAGTAGCCGCCCACGAAGGAGTCCACGCCCGCCACCCCACCGTTGACGGCGGTGATCAGGCCCATAAGCGTGCCGTATTTGCGCGGGTTGCTGACGGCGGAGCGCAGCATGATGAGGCAGAGCGGGACGGTGGGTCCGCTGACGCCCTGGATGATGCGGCCCACGAAGAGCCAGGTGATGTCCGGGGCGAGCGCGGCGATGACTGAGCCCACGGCCATGAGCACCATCATGCCCACCAGGACCTTCTTGCGGCCCACGATGTCGCTCAGGCGGGGAAGGAACAGGGAGAACAGCGCGGCGGCGGTGAAGAACCACGTCTGCGAGAGGCCGATGACGGCCTGGTCCGCCTTGAGTTCCTGGCCCATGGTCACCAGGGCGGGGCTGAGCATGGAGGCGTTGAGCTGGAACGCCACGCAGGCGGCCAGCAGCGCGGTCATGAGGGCGGCGATATTGCCGCGGCCGGTCTTGGTTTCAGTCAGGGTTGCGGTCGTCATTTACTTGACCCCTCCGGCGGTGAGCTGGGCACTTTCCGGGCGTACGACGTCGGCCGCGCCGCCCTGGGTGCGGTCCGCGCCCTGGTGCGTGCCGGCGTCGTCCGCGCTGGTTTTGCTGCCGGGCTCGCCGATGCGGACCAGCGCATCGGTGACCAGGTCCCAGAACCGTTCGTGGTCCAGGTCCACGGCCACGCTGGTATGGCAGTCGGCGGGGGCCGGGGCGCGGAAGTCCGCCACGGTCATGCCCAGGGTCAGGGTGCCCGTCAGCTCGATGTTCACGGGGACCTTGCGGGTGCTGACGATGCTGGGGTCGATCACGTACGCGACCGCGCAGGGATCGTGGACCGGCGGGTGGTCGAAGCCCTGGGCGTCTTTGTAGGTGTGCGCGAAGAAGTCCATCAGCTCGGTGACGAACTTCGCCGGGCCGGTGCCGATGGCGGCGATTTTCTCCACCACGTCCGGGGTTGCCAGCGCCTGATGGGTGAGGTCCAGGCCCACCATCACCACGGGCCACTTTTCGTTGAAGACGATGTGGGCGGCCTCGGGGTCGATGATGATGTTGAACTCGGCCACGGCGCTCCAGTTGCCCACGTGGTAGCCGCCGCCCATCAGGACAACTTCCTTGACGCGGTCCACGATGCGCGGTTCCTTGCGGGCGGCCATGGCGATGTTGGTCAGGCCGGCGGTGGGGACCAGGGTGACGGTGCCGGGTTCGTGCGCCATGACGGTGTCGATGATGAGGTCGACGGCGTGGCGCGGGTCCAGTTCGATGGTGGACTGGGGCTGGGCGGGGCCGTCCATGCCGGAATCGCCGTGGATGTCCGGCGCGGTTTCGATGCTGCGGACCAGCGGGCGGGGGCAGCCGGCGGCGAAGGGGACGCCGGTGATGCCGGCGATGGTGCCGACGGCCAGGGCGTTGCGGGTGACTTTTTCGAGGGTCTGGTTGCCCACCACCGTGGTTACGGCCAGGAGTTCGATGTTGGGGTTGCCGTGTGCGAGCAGGAGGGCCACGGCGTCATCGTGGCCGGGGTCGCAGTCCAGGATGATTTTCCTGAGTTCTGTTGGATTCGTCCGGGGCTGGCTTGTGCGGGTTGGTTCCACGATGGTGCTCCACGTCATTGGGGCCTGCCTTGCGGCAGGGGTCTTGAGTATTCCGGAAGTGATCATGGCAGGGTTTTGTGGTCTACGTCAAGCGCTTAACGTTGATCTGGTATTGCCGCACGTCAAACGCTTGATGCGCGTGTCAGCGCGGAAGTTGGGAACCGGCATGTCCACATAGGTCCGGGAGCGGGGGCCGGTGGGCTCCGGCGGCTACTACGATCAAAGTATGGATTCCGGGGAACAGGTGCAGCAGCAACGGCCGCGGCCGCGGCGGGTGACGGCCGCGATGGTCGCGGCTCGGGCCGGAGTTTCGGTGGCCACCGTATCGCTGGTGGCCAACGGCAAGACCGCCGGCCGCGTTTCCGGGGACAACATCACCCGGGTGCGGGATGCCATCGCCGAACTCGGCTACGTAGTGGACGGGATCGGCAGCTCCCTGGCCAAGGGCGTCAGCTCGATCGTCATCCTGGTGGCACCGGACATCTCCAACCCGTTCTTTGCCAAGGTGATCGCGGGTGTACGGGAATCGTTGGGCCCCCAGTACCAGGCTCCTGCTCTCCGTTACCGAGGCCGGCGAGTTTCCGGAGGCCGGCGACGTCCGGAAACTGATGTCCCTGCGCCCGGCGGGGCTGCTGGTGGACGCACCCAACGCCGCTTTCCTCGAAGACCTCGCGTCGCCGTCGCCCCTTGTCCTGCTTGATGCGCCGGGGCTGGAATCCTATGCGCCGTCCGTGAACCTGGACGTTGCCAGCGGGGCCCGCCAGCTGGCGGCGCACCTGGCTGAGGCCGGCCACAGGGAAGCGGCGTATGTGGACAGCGTGACCGGCACCGAGACGTTCGCGGTCCGGCGTGCGGCGTTCCTGGAGGAGGCCGCGGCGCGCGGCATCTCCGTGAGCCCGGACCGGATCATCAGCACCACCATCGACGTGGGCACGGCTGCGGCTGCGTTCGCCGCGGCCTGGCCGCAGTGGCAGCGTGCGGGGGTGACCGCCGTCGTCTGCGCCACCGATACGCATGGCTACGGGGTGCTTCAGGAAGCGCGGGTGGCAGGGGTCCGGATCCCGGAAGAGCCTCGCGGTTGCCGGGTTCGACGACCTGCCCTATTCGGCCACCAGCAATCCGGGCCTGACCAGTGTGCACCTGCCGGCAACTGCCCTGGGCCAGAAGGCCGGCGAGCAGGCTGCGCCGGCTCATGGAAGGCAAGTCCCTGGGGCCTGGCGGCGTCACGCTGGAGACCTCGCTGATGGTGCGCGGCTCCACGATGGCCGCCGACACGTAGGTTTCCTGTCAGACCCCCGCCGTAAGCTGGGATCATGCCGAGTAACTGGGAAAGCCTGGACGCACCGCTGCGTGAGTCGGTGCAGCACAACGTGGAGATCTATGAGCGCGTCCGGCCTGCCCTGAAGCTGGTTACCCGGGATGTCCTGCTGGTCCTGCGGGACATGTTGAAGGACAGCGAAGTCACGCCGCTGTTCGTCACCGGCCGCACCAAGACCGTGGAATCCTTCAAGGAGAAGATCTCGCGCACCGAGGAGCCGCTGGAGCCGGGCGGCCGTAGGCTCCTGAAGTTCCCGGATCCGTTCCGCACCCTCAATGACATGGTGGGCATCCGGGTGATCACCAAGCTGCCGGCGGAGAATGCCGCGGTGGCCAACATCATTAAGCGCCAGCGGCAGCTGTTCGACTGCCGGGGGGACCGCGAGAAGGACATCGGTTCCATTGAGTCCGGCACCTACGGGTATTCAAGCCGGCACCTGATCCTGCGCACCATCCAGAATGAGGCCGTCAAGGAGTACCAGCAGGTCTTCAATCCCGATCTGCAGCCCAACGGGAGCTACTTTTTCGAGTGCCAGATCCGCACCATTTTTGCGCACGCGTGGAGCGAGATTGAGCACGATATCCGCTTCAAGGCCGAGGACCCGCGCGCGTGGACGCCGCACTTCGACCGGCAGTTCACCGCCACCGCAGCCATGCTGGAAACCGTGGAAACTGCATTCTCTGACCTGCACGAAAGTTATGAGGAAGTCCGCGGCTACTGGGACATGGACGGCGAGGGTGCGGCTCCACTGACGCCCAACCGTATCCGGGACGTCTGGCGGACCCTGCTCCCCCACGTGGACCGCAAGGTGGACGATGACTGGGGCTGGGCGGCCGAGCTTCTCGCCGCGCACGGGCTCAACCAGACCATGCAGCTGGCTGCACTGCTCAGCGCCAACCAAATCACGGAGGTCCGCAAGGCCCTGGACCACCGCTACTCCCCCGGCCCGGACCGGCTCCTGGACGATCTCCTCCTCTGGCAGTACGGCACCAGGCACATCGACCTCACCGCAGAAGAGCCCGACGCCGTCCCGCACCCGCGGCGCGACAGCCTCCTGCGGCGGTTGCGGCAGATCGAGCGGTACCGGATGACGAAGAAGTAGGCCCGGCGTTGGTACCGGTGCCGTTGGTTCTGTCCGGGTTTGGTGCCGTGGGCCAGGCCTTTGTGGATCTTGTTTTGAGGCAGGATTCCGGGCTGCGGATCGCCGCCATCAGGGGGCATGCCTCTCAGGTCTTCCTTGCGCCCGGCTCCGGGGTGCCGGACCGCTCATCCTGGGAGCCCCTCCGTCCTCTTGGGGAGACGCTTGCCAGCACTGGTGCCGCTGTTTTGGTCCAGGCGCTGACGTCTTCGCCCGAAGCTCACGCCCGGGCCCTGCAGGAGGCGCTTGCTGCTTTGCGGAGCGGCGTTGATGTTGTCACGGCAACGAAGAGCCACATCCTCAGCAACTGGCGCGACCTTGAGCAGGCCGCTGTGGAAGGCAAAAGCCGGATCAGGATTTCGGGGGCAACCGGAGCGGCGCTGCCCACGGCGGACCTTGCCCGCGTGGCACTGAGAGGGATGGGTTGCACTGCGGTGCGTGCCTGCCCGAACGGGACGTCAACGTTCGTCTTGGACCAGCTGTCCGCAGGTATTGGGCTTGACGCTGCGGTGCTGGAGGCCCAGCGGCGCGGTATTGCAGAGGCGGACGCGTCCGCGGATCTGTCCGGGAAGGATGCGGCCACGAAGGTTCGGCTGATTGCTGGGCTGCTGTGGGACTGGGACGTTGCCCGGATTGCGGTAGAGGCGGAACCGATCGATCGGCGGGTGCCGGCCCTGGCTTTGGCCGCCGCCCGGCAGGGGTCACGTCTGCGCGCGGTGGCGCGCGCGTCCCTTGACCGGCCCCTGGTGGTCACCGTCCGTTTGGAAGCTGTGGCGCCCACTGACCCGCTCTTCCACATCGCCGGCCCGGAGAAGGCGATGGTCTTTGGCTGCCCGGAAGCCGGGGACATCACAGTGCAGGGCGGTCGCTCCAGCCCTGCCGGGGCCGCCCTGGCGATGCTGAAGGACTTACTTAACCTGGCTGGGTTGAGTACGGCGGGGTTCCGCTAGACATACGCTTGAAGTCAGCGTCCACATGACTCGGCGTATCCCGATCAGCAGGCAAGCGAGGAGAACTTTGAATCGGTCCCACAGCTCCGACGACGGCGGTGCCTCCAGCCAGGGCAGCCTGGATCCGGGCTCTGCTCCGGAGACTCTTACGATCGACCAATTGCTGGAGGAGAGCCGCGTTGGCCTTGAGCGGGTGCACCCTTCGGATCTTGAGCAGGAGATGGCAGCGGGCGCCCTCGTAGTTGACACACGGCCGGCCGACCAGCGGGACCGCGATGGTGATCTTCCGGGCGCGGTGGTCATTGACCGGAACGTCCTTGAGTGGCGGCTCGATCCTTCCAGCCCCCACCGCCTCCCCGTCGTTGACGACCCGGACCGGAGGATCGTGGTGGTGTGCAACGAAGGCTACAGCTCCAGTCTCGCGGCACACACCCTGCAACGGCTGGGACTCACGCGCGCGACCGACCTCATCGGCGGCTTCCAGGCCTGGGCAGCATTGCGGAAGTTTGACTAGGCCGCAGCTTTACGAAACGTCCATTATCGGCGTTTTGAAATGGGCGGGTGAGAGGCGCCTCAGGGACTGTATTCCGCTTCATCGCGACTGTCCGGGAAGCCACAAGGGCTCACTTAGGTGAGGTCGGGCGCGCTGGAAAGAATGACACCACGCCAACAGAACTATCGAGAGATGCAGGTCTCCTGTGAGGGTGCAGCTTTTTGTGGTCTACGAGTCAGACCCTGACAATTTATCGCCGTGTTTGACAAACCTTGAGAGAATCTTGAGAGTTAGCCTGTATTTCTGATACATGCCTAATTACTACAGATACGAAAGATCGCTTTCCACGCGTCGGCGGTGGAAAGGCGTCCAGTACTCAGCCCTACTCCTGCTGGCGGGTACCGCAGGCTTTGTCGTTTGGCTCGCACTCATCAAATAGAGCGAACCAGCCCCTCTAAACTTCGGGAACCTTGTGTTTGACGATCACCCTGCCGACACCAGTCGACGCGCTGCGATCGGTTTCCTCGGGGCATCCCTGGCGACTGCACTGGCTGCATGTTCGACGCCCGGAACCACGTCCGCGAAAGATCCAGCCTCGGGAGCCGTCAGGGCTGAGTCGTCGGGCGGCCCTGACGGGCCGGCAACGAGTCATGCAGCAAGCCCCGCAACATCGACCAAGGGCCCCCGGGGCTCCTTCGTTCCGGACTATTCGTTGCCTCCCATCCAAGACGGCCTTGCTCCAGTGATCACCAGGATCCCGACCAAACAGCCCATTGTGTTCCTCACGATCGATGACGGAGCGGTGAAATCCCCGGACAGCGTCCGGCTCCTCGCCGAAAACGACTTTCCTGCGAGTTTGTTCCTGACGAGCAACACCGTCCGGGACAACCCGGCGTTCTTCAAAGCCTTCATGGAACAAGGCAGCCGGATCGAAAACCACACCGTCAGCCATAACGTGAACATGACCACTCAGTGGGGCTACCAGCGGCAACTCGACGACATTATTGGGATGCAGGATTTCGCCATGCAACAGTACGGCCGCAAACCCGCCTTGTTCAGGCCCCCGGGAGGCGCCTACTCCACGACCATGCGGCAAGCAGCCGCAGCCGCCGGACTCAAAGCAATCATCACCTGGGAAGCCAAGGCCAATGCCGGCCGCATGGACTACCAATACGGCAACACCCTACGGCCCGGCGACATCGTCCTGATGCACTTCCGGCCCGAATTCGCCGCCGATTTCGCCGCTTTCCGTGCCGCGCAGGACGCTGCCGGCCTGCAAGTTGTGCTACTGGAGGACTTCCTCGGCGTAGCGTGATGCTCCGGCACCCCATCGCGGTCGAGATCACAAACAATTCAGCCTTACACGTGAACGGTCCCGAAAGCGGGTGAACGGCGCGTGGGGACCAACTCGAACCGCGCCCGGCTCGCTCTTGGTCCTCAACTTCGGGAGTGAAAACAATGTTCTCGGATTCGCCGGCACGCACTCACGAGCTGATTACAGAGCACCCAGTAGGCGATGCCAGCGGCGAGGGATGCAGCCGCAGCGAGGGGACGATTGACGTCGGCGAGAGGCGGGTACACGAGCCAGTGGACGAGGTAGATGTGCATGGAGGCGCCGGCGAGGAGGACGGCGGGCCGGGCCACCGCGCGGGGCACGGGGAGGGCGGGAAGCCAGGTGAGCAGCAGGATCCCGGCCATGATGGTGGATTCGCGGTGGGCGTCGCCGTCGAAAAACCCGGGAATGGTTACGACCGCCAATACTGAGACCAGCAGGCGCTGCAGGAGGGTACGCGAGCGTGCCACGGCCCAGCCCAAGGCGAACAGCCACAGTGCCGGGATGGTGTGCGGCACGCCCGGTTCAACGATCTCGTAGCGGGTGAGGAGCCCGGCGCCGAACAGTATCAGCGGGTAGAGGAACGGGAACCTGCGTTCGGCGCGGTCGATCCAGGGGATCGCGAGCAACGCGGTCATGGCCAGAAGGATGTAAACAATGTCTTCAATGAACCAGAAATGCCATTGGGTGGTGACCTCCACCGGGCCGAGCACGGCGTTGAGGAGCAGGATGTTGGCCAGGCTGTAGCGGTCGGTGACCAGATATGCGACAGCAATGAACACCATCGCGGGCAGTGCGATCCGGGCAATGCTGACGAACTGGCGTCGAAGGCGGGGCATTCGTTGCCCCGGGACCTGGAACCGGGCGAAGTTGTACCCCGCGGCGGCTATCAGGACATGGGCCATGCCCTGCCAGTCGAAAAGTCCGATGTGGGTGCTGACGATGAAGACGATGCCAACGGCCCGAAGGACGATGCTCGTGTCGATCGGCGCCACAATTCGCTTGATCCCGGACCGGCGGGGCTGGCTGTCGGGTTTGAGCCTGCTGACCGGTGTGACATGCCAGTCAGGGGGCAGGTCGCCCAGTACCTGTTCCAACCGGACGGAGGCGGCCACGAAGGAGAGGGAGTCACCGCCGAGCGATACGAACGTGTCGCTGTCCTCGACCTCGGCGACCTCAAGGGCGTCCCTAAATATCTGCTTCACGCTGACACTGGTCGGAGTGCTGGCCGGCCTGTCGTCAGGCGGTCCAGTTGATGCCCGGTCGCGGGTCTCCGCCGGGGCTCGCCCTGGGGCGGAAGCATCGGAAAGGAGTCCGGTCACTTGCGTCCTGTCAGCAACAAGCGCTGTGACTGCAGGGTAATCCAGCTTGCCGCTGCCCAGACGGGGCAGTTCCTCGACGGCGTAGAGGCTCAGGGCGGTGCGCGGCAGCCCCACGCCCTGTGCGAGGACCTTGGACAGAAGCTGGGTGTCATGATCACCCTCGACGGCCACGGCCAGGCGGTCGTCGGTGCCTGTGCTGGCCGCGGCCACCCCAAGGTCCGCCAGGATGCGTTCGACCTGTCCGAGGTCAACGCGCAGGCCCACGATCTTGACGAACCGGCTGCGCCGGCCCACCACTTCGTACAGGCCCGCGGCGCTCTTCCGCGCCAGGTCTCCCGTGCGCAATTCCGTGACGGTCCGCCCCCGGGACAGGTCCTCCGGGCTTTCTGCGTAACCGAGCATCACGTTCGGCCCGGTATACACCAGGCTCGCCGCCGTCGGGCATGCCCTCGACGGGGTCGATGCGGAACGCACCCCCGGGCACGGGGACTCCGATGGCTTCCGGATGCTCGGCGGCAAGGTGCGGGGGCAGGTAGGCCATCCGCGCCGTCGCCTCGGTCTGCCCGTACATGACAAACAGTTCCCACCCCTGGCGCCCCCCAAGTTGTGCGTAGCGGCGCACCTGGTCGGGCGCAAGGCGCCCACCGGCCTGGGTGACGTAGCGCAGGTCCGGCAGATCCATATCGCCGAAACCCACCCGGTCCAGAAGCTCGAAGGTGTAGGGAACGGCAGCGAACGACGTGCAGCGCTGCCACCGGAACAGCTCCCAGAAACACGGGTCGACCACTGACAGTCCGGTCAGCACCAGCGTGGCGCCGCGCAACAGGTGACTGTTGATCACCGAGAGCCCGTAACAGTAGGACATCGGCAACGTGGTGGCCGCCCGGTCCCTGACTGTGATGCCCAGATACGAGGCAATGGATTCGGCGTTTGCTTGAAGGTTGCTATGGGAAAGACGCACCAGCTTCGGCGAACCTGTCGAACCCGACGTGCTCAGGAGCAGGGCAAGGTCCGGGTGCAGGCTCGTGCCGGCTCCCCTGTCGCCGCTCCACCAGCGACATTTCCCCATTGGCAGGGCGAAGCACCACGTCCGGGTCATAGGCGGCCACCAATGCTTCCCAGGCGGAGGGCTTGTCCTCCGGAAGAAGGATCAGCGGGTGCCCGCCCACAAGGGCGGCCAGATACGCCACCAACGATTCGATATCGTTGGACGCCGCAAGGGCCACCAGCCGCCGTCCCGTGCCAAGCTGTCGACCTAACTCGTCAACCCGCCGCGCCAATTCACGGTAGGTCACGGTCACCCGGTCGGTAATGATGGCAGGGGTATCTCCGTAGTCCGCCAGCCCCCAAGCGAAAGGTACCCCCGCAAGTTCAAGCTGCGCGGTCATTCCGCCAATGCTATTAGGTAAGCCTTACCTAAACAAATCGCCAGTGAAGCGGAACGGGAAGGCGCGGGGGCGGGGGTTGACGGAGAGTTGTCAGGGGTTGACCTGGATGTAGCCCATCATGCCGTGGTCTTCGTGTGCTGCGATGTGGCAGTGGAACATCCAGGTGCCCGGGTAGTCGGAGAACTCCTGCCGGATGACTACCCGGCCGGGTGTGCCGTTGACGGCATGGGGAACGATGACGGTGTCCTGCCGGTGCGGGGACAGCTCCGGGGTGCCGTTGATCGCGTTGACTTGGAAGGCGTTGCTGTGCATGTGGAACGGGTGGTCTTCACCGCTGGTGTTGGTGAGGGTCCATTCCTCGACTGTTCCGAGTTTTGCTGGAGTGTCGAAGGTTGGGGTGCCCATGCTGAATTGCCGGCCGTTGATGAAGAAGTTTGGCGCGGAGGGGTCTTCGGAAAGTTCGATGTTCCTGTGCTGGGCGAGTGGTGCGTCGCTGAGGTCCGGAAGGGCCCCTGAAATAGCGAAGCCTGCCGGGGTTGGCGTCCCGGGAACGCCGTCTCCGGTGATTTTGAGGTCCATGAGCGCCGTGTCGGGGTAGGAGTCGCCCTGAGGTCCGTTGCTGTAGGCGAGCGTGCGCAGCGATGTGGTTCCTGCCGGGCCTGCGGTGACGAGCACGTCGAAGCGCTTGCCCGGCGGAAGCAGGAGCTCACCGGCCGCTGCGCTTTGGGGGTAGGCGGTCCCGTCCTCGGCGATCACGGTGAATTGGTAGCCGTCGAGCTGGAGCTTGTAGAAGATGTCAGCGCCGGCGTTGACCAGCCGCCAGAACTGGGTCTCACCCGGATGCATTGACAGGACAGGCTTGAGCTGGCCGTTGACGAGGCGGGTGGTGGCGGCATTCGAATCGATAGACGTGCTCTTGGTGTTCTGCACAACCGCACCCGAAGAGTCGGTCTGAATGTCTTTGAAGACCAGCGTGTGGATGTCGACGTTCTGCAGCGGCTCGGGCAAACCAGCGCGGGTGTCCCCAATGACAAGGGCTCCGGACAGGCCGGCGGAGATCTGGTTCTCCACATCCCCTGGGGTGAATGGCGCCGGGTTCGAGTTGCCCGGCGCGGCCATCCCCAACATTCCCGTCGTGGCATGCCCGCCGTGCATTCCGTTCATGTCACCCTTCGGGCATTCGGTGGACATGGCGTGGCTGTGGTACCAGTAGGTGCCCTGCGGATGATCAACCGGGATAGCCAGCCTGTAGGTGAAGGTCGCCCCAGGAGGGATGCACAAGGACGGGTTGTCAGAGTCCCCTGAAGGCGAAACGTGCAGACCGTGGAAATGAAGGTTTGTTGCCACGTTCAGGCGATTACGCAAGGTAATTGACACGGTCTGCCCCGGCTCGGCATGAATCGTCGGCGCCGTGAAGGAGCCGTTGTAGGACTGCCCCCAAATCTGCTGGCCAGACAGTTCGAAACGGGTCTTGGAGGCCTCCAGCGTCACTGCCAGGTTGCCCTCGGAACCGGCAGCGACCGACGGCGGGTCAGCCAGCACCGCTCCGGGAGTCATAGCCCGGGATTGCGCTGCCGCCAGCTGCATATGCCCCGCAGCTGACGACGTCCTGCTGAGAACCCCGGCTACGCCTAGGGTGGCGAGCATGCTCACGGCCAGGACCACAGCAGGAACGAGCATTCCCAGATTGGGTGCGCATTCCCGGGATTGCCCGGATCGGGCGTGTTTGCGGAAGAAAGGCATCGAAACTCCTGGACAGGGCTCGCGGGCCCCGGACGGAACCGCCAAGAGATCGTAACAAAGGTTAGCCTGCCCTTACGAATTCTTCCTTACCGTTCATCCTCCCGTTACCTTGACAAACAGTTAGCGCTGCCCTGACGGGGCGGCTTGTTGCTCCTTCAGCCAGCTTGTTGCAGTGCCTGCGACTGGCAGTCGCCGGGATTTTCCCCGCCACGTCTCAATTCGCAACCTCGAAGCGATCGGCCTGAACTGGGACCCCTCCCACACGACGTGAAGGGCATCGGCCCCGTCTCCTTCATCTGGGACTTCCAAGACCGGATCTACCACGTGGACTGCAGGGACACTAAGATCCGCCAAACCGGGCGCAACACCGTCAAAGGGCTCCCACCCATCGGTACGTGCAATCGAGGCACCGGTCGCCGGCCCCACGCCGCCGACCCTGGCTACAAAAACGTTGCGCCCAGGCCCTGCTGGGACGTCAAGAACGGACGGCGCTGCAAGTGGATCAACCTTTGCGCCTACTTCGATCAGAACTTCATCGTTTACTGCTACAAGGGCGCACACGCAAGTAAAGCCCGAGTCCACGGCCCAGGCCTTCCTTTCGTAATGGGCGGTTCAGATCCGCGACCTGCCACGGACAAAGTGGACAATCAGGACGATGACGGCGACGGCCAGAAGGATGTGAATCAGACCGCCGCCGATGTGGGCGAGCAAGCCGAGCAGCCAGAGCACGGCGATAATGACGGCTATCCAGAGCAACATGGTGATCTCCCTTGTTCGTCGCAGCCGCTTTCTTCAGCCGCTTTTTGTCTGACGTGTTCGCCCGAGGCTCGAACAAGGGCGGATAGGCGCCACACTTGCCACACCTTTGCCGGCGGTTGGAAGCCGAGTAACAGGCCGCGTGCGGCTTGAAGTTCCCCAAGCCTTTCAATCCGAAACCGGCATCCCAGCAGCGGGATAGCCTGGCGACGGCCGCTTTATGGCCCCAAAAAGTTCTCGGTGTTCAGAGTTGCCAACCCAATAGCTGGGGTGGTTGGAGCGGGAGACACCGTCAAAGGGGCAGTTCAGTCCCGGTTTGGCCTTCGTTGTTCTGGGCGGCGGTTGTCGCCGCAGCCGGGAAATCTGCGGCGGGTTTCGGGCGGGAGATCAGGTATCCCTGTGCGGTGTCGCAGTCCAGGCCGCGGAGGACGGCCAGTTGAGTGGGCCGTTCTACCCCTTCTGCGGTGGCCCGGAGACCCAGGGCTTTGAACATGTGGATTAGCTCTCCAACGATGGTTGCGAGGTAGGGATCAGTATCGATCTCGTTAATCAGGGTCCTGTCGATTTTGACGGTTGTTAGCGGTAGGGACCGCAGCATTGACAGGGATGAGTACGCCGCCCCGTAATCATCAAGCGCAACGCCGAGGCCCGAGTCGATAAGCTCCCGCAGCTGCCCAGCGGCACCAGGAACATCAACGATGGCCGCTCCTTCGGTTATTTCAATCTCAAGCATCCGGGCGGGAACATTGTGTCGCATCATGGCCGACCGGATATCCCCGATTAATGTTCCAGTCGCTAGCTGGAGCGGAGAGACGTTTACAGCGATCTTCCGTGGCGTCCCGGCATCAATCCAGGACCGGGCCTGTGCGCAGGCCCGGTCAATGACCCAGGCCCCGATCCGGTGGATCTCCCCGGTATGTTCAGCGACCGGGATGAATTCGTCGGGGGCGATGGTGCCGAGATCCCGATCAGTCCAGCGCAGCAGGGCTTCAACACCGGCATCTTCGTCCGTGGCCAGGTCCCTGACGGGCTGGTAATGCAGGCTCAGTGCCGCGTCGCTGAGCACGTGGGGCAGCCGACGCCGGATGTGCGCCTCCCGGGCGAACCGGGACGGTTCGCGGCGGGCTATGATTCGTCCGAGTCGGCCTTTGCCTTCCAGTTTGGCCCGGAGCATCGCTGCGTCCGCATGGCGGAGAAGGACTTCGACAGCGGAGAGCTCGTCTTCTTCGCTGACGTCTTCGCCCATCGCAAGACCGATGGTCGCCCCAAGGTTGAGTTCGTGGCCATCATGCTGAAAGGGCGCTCGGAGACTATCCAGGACCTGTTTGGCCACGGCGCAGGCCGTGACCGCATCGACGTTCACCAGGAGGAAAGCGAATTCATCCCCTCCAAGGCGCACGACGGAGTCCGTGGACCGTGCGCAGCCAAGGAGGCGCCGGGCGAACTCGGCCAGCACCGCGTCCCCAACGCGGTGCCCGTAGGTATCATTGACGGCCTTGAAATTGTCCACGTCGACAAAAAGAATGCCGACGCCGGATAGCCCCGCACCGCTGCTCGCGCGCAGGCCGCGTTCTTCGAGCATTCGCCGGTTCGGCAGCCCCCGTCAGAGGGTCGTGCAATGAGGCACGGTGGAAGACCGCTGAAACTGCCTGGAAAACTTCGGAGACGCTAACGACCCGGTGGCCTTCGGCCGTCAGCACGAGTAAATCCTCGTACCGGCAGTGCTCGGGCTTGTCCAGGACTGCCTGCGCCGCGGCTGGCAGGTCCAGTTCAGCCGGCATCGCGAGCTCACAGCCGGCGACCACCTGGGAGGCGGCGGCCCTGACATTCAGGGCAGCGCCGTACCCCAGGCGACCAGTCAGGCTGTCATGCAGCTTCTCTCGCGTCAGCAGCGCGAACGACGCATTGTGCTCCACGACCACGGCGCGTAGATGCTGGTCGCTGGCGAACAGCATGGCAAGCTCACTGACCGGCGTAAAGCCCGGGATTACGAGGGCCGGTGTCCCGAGATCCCCCAAACACGCAGGAGAGAGTTCAGGCGGAGGCAAAGATCCGGCATTTACTGAGTTCACATCCACGTGATATCACATGGAAACGCGGAGGACGGAAACAGAGCAAACAACGAGGAAACGGAGAAAAAGTTCGGGGTGAACCCTACCTGGATTGTCCACTCCTACTGCTGGCACGAGAGACAGTCAGCGGGCCTTTTGTCGCGGGGCCTGACCTGCCGCCGGGACCATGTTCTTGGCTTGGGAATCCCTCCATGCCTTCATCCCAGTGTCCAAAACCATCCCCCTCTCCTAGCCAGTTCGGGTCAAGACCTTCCGACGGCTTGCCCACAGATGGCGTCTGCTCAGCCTTGACCTAGGGGTGGGTCGCAGCGGGTGCTGCAGGCCAGGGGTGTCAACCGCCACATGAGTGCGCCGACGGTCATCGGCTCGCCGCACCCTCTGAACGTTCTGGGCGCAGCGCGTGCGCCTGGACAATCAGGCTTCCCGGACCAGAGCAGGTTCAAATTGTGCGAGCGTCCGCTCGGCGAGCCCGAAGGACAGGGTCATGCCTACCCCGGAGGTAACTGAAACGACCGTGAGACCCGGTTCCACTTCACGCACGAGGTAGGACCCGACGTCGGAGGACGCATAGATGCCTTGCCACCGCTGGATGACCTTGAGGTCGCGGCCTAGGATATCCGATTGTTCATCCAGGAGGAGCTTGCTGGTGTCCTCATCCAGGAACGGGATCGCGGTGAGTGAGTAGGCGTGCGAGTCGCCCACTATCAGCGTTCCATCGGGTCGCTGGGTACACATGACGTTCGCCGCGATGTCCAGTAATTCAGGACGGGTTGCGAGGACCTCGTCGTGAAGGCGGTCTGCGGAGGGCATGTCCCTGAAGGCCGGGTAGCGGAGCATGGACGTTGCCGTCAGGACAGCCGGAGCCAGATCAAGGCCTTCCGGTGCGGCGGTAAGTGCCATCTGCAGAGAGCAGCGCCGGATCTGGTGCTCGGCCGCAAGCGCTGGCCATAGGTAGTCCACGTCGTGTCCCACGCAGATAATCGCCCTGATGGCTCGCAGGATCCCTCGCGACGTGCGGACGGTGACCGCTCCGCCGTCGCGGCTTGCTTCAAAGCCGATTGCCGCGGTGTTCCACCGCACGCTCCCGTCCTCATGGGCGTGGACCCAGTCAGCCAGCTTGGCCACGGTAGTGCGCGGATCCACCCGGAGATCATCCCGTAGCCACGCGCCGCCGCGGATGCCTGCAGCATTGGGCCGCCCCGTCCTGCGTGCGGTCTCGTCCGCGTCAAGAAGCACCACCTGCCCCGGCTCGCGCGAAGCCGAGAGTTCTTCGAGCACGGTGAGCTCGGTCGTCGTGCGTGCAATCACCACAGCCCCGGCCTCGCTGGCCCAAAAATTGGCCCGCGCTGCCATCGCCAGCCAGTGGCGGCGCGATGCCTGGGCTATGTCGTAGAGATCGCCGGACTGGGCGGTGATGCATGCGTGGCCAAAGTTGCGCACGGAAGCGCCGACGGCCTCGTAGTCGCGGTCAATGACGATGACCCTAAGGCCGGAGACCAGTGCCAGGGAAGCGTGCGCTAACCCGACGATTCCGGCACCAACCACCACCAGGTCAGCATCGAGCCGTGATTCTGGAGCGGAAGCAGGGAGGATCGCCTCTGGCGGCATCTGCGCGTTCATACCCTTGACATTCCGGCGTTACCGGCGCGGGATCAAGCCTGCGCTAATGCTGTTGGGCAAAGTTTGGACAGGATTTTCCTTGGAGTCATGCTGTTCATGGACTATTTGGGTCCTCGCAGCCTCTGCGCGGTCCCCACGTGAGGCCCAACGAATAGCATCAGGTTGTGGGTGCCCGGCCCAAACCCGCCCGCGTCGAACGACGGGCCCAACAGACTATTCCGGATGGCCGGGCCAGTCCGGCCGGGTTCTGTCGAGCGAAAGAAGACACCATGAGCATCACCCTTGTCGTCTGCGACATTGCAGGCACCACGATTGATGAACACGGGTCCGTGTACCGGGCCCTTGCGGACGCCGTCGGCGAGGTCGCCGGAACACGCCCCAACGAGTCTCAAGTCCAGGAATGGATGGGCGCCGACAAGACAGAAGCCCTCGCTGGCCTCACCCGCGTTGTGGGCGGGGAACCGACAACTGAACTCGTCGAGCGCGGCGTCAATCTTTTCAAATCTCTGCTGTCCCGCTACTATGCAGCCCGCCCGCCCGTCGCCCTCCCCGGCGTCGAGGAAACACTCGCCGACCTCCGGGGGCGCGGGATGAAGATCGCCCTCACGACGGGGTTCTCCCGTGACGTGGCCTGCCCGCTCCTGGCCAGCCTCGGCTGGGTTGTCGCGCCACTGGAGGAAACGGACGACGCCGGACCGGCCAGCCTCCTGCTCGACGCCGTTGTGTGCTCCGACGAAGTCGCCGCCGGCCGCCCCGCGCCATACATGATCCACCGTGCCATGGAACGCACGGGCGTCCAGGACGTCACGCAGGTCCTCGCCGCGGGCGACACCGTCAACGATCTCCTCGCCGCGACCCGCGCGGGCGTGACCGCCGTCGGGGTCCTGACCGGCAAGCTGGGGCGCAAAGATCTCGCGGCCCACCCCCACGACCACATTGTCAGAGGCGTCCAGGACATCCCCGAATTACTCAGCTGACAACACACCTCGGGGGCGCGTCACGGGGTGCTTGACACAGTTGCCGGGCCCTTGCCACGCGGCGCCGGGCACCCGTTTGCAAGAGTTCGATCTTTGTTAACGTTTCCCACCCAAATTCAGTACAAAAATTTCCCGCCCGCGGAACAAAGTTTGCGTGTACCCCGACACATATCCCGGAAGGCACCCCCATGTCACTCGCCACTGCGAGCCGCGCCGTCAAGGCCTCGGCAATTGCGCTGACCGCGATCCTCGCCCTCAGCGCCTGCGCCACCTCTGCCGGAAACACGGCCACACCCGAGGCCGGCACGTTCGCCAAGGACTCCAGCACACTCATCATCGGCATGGTTCCCGACGAGAGCTCCGCAACCTCCACGTGGCAGCCCGTTGCCGACTACGTTGCCAAAGTGACGGGCAAAAGGTTGAGGTCAAGGAATCCTCAAATTACGCCGCGCTGATTGAGGCCAGCGTCGCCGGCCAGGTGGACGTCGTCTCGTTCTCGGCCTTCACCTACCTCCAGGCCAAGGCCAAGGGCGCACAGTTCACACCGGTAGGCGCCACCGTGGACGCCAGTACGCACCAGCCCGGCTACTACTCAAACGCCATCGTTCCGGCCGCGTCGGATATCAAGGACCTTGCCGGATTTAAAGGCAAAAAGGTTTGCTTCGTCAACGAAAACTCGACGTCCGGCTACCTGTTCCCGCAGTACCTTCTCCACAAGGCCGGCCTCACGAAGGGTGACTACACGCCCGTGTTTGCAGGCAAACACGACGTCTCGGCACAGAAGACCGCACAGGGCAAGGAGTGCGACGCGGGCTTTGCGCAGGAAATCACCGTCACCACCACCGGGCCGGCCGCTGGCCTGTTCAAGGCCGAAGACCTCAAAGTGGTTGATAAGGCCTTCGTTCCCGGTCCGCCCTTCTCAGTAGGCGACGCCCTCCCGGCCGACCTCAAGTCCCAGCTGAAGGAAAAGTTGTCCACCGTGACAACTGCTGACCTCAGGGCCGCCGGCATTACCACCTCGCCGGCATTTGAAAAGTTCTTCGGCGAAGGCTACAAGCCGGTTGACGACGCATACTACAACAACCTGCGCGACCTCTGCAAGACGCTTCCCGACGTCAAAACCTGCGAAGGCGTCTGAACATGTCCAACGCTCATGCCGTCGAAATCGACGGGCTTGTCAAGCTCTACGGCGGAACCCGCGCGCTCGACGGTGTGAGCCTCACGGTCGGGGAGGGCCAAATCGTTGTCCTCCTCGGCCTGTCGGGATCCGGCAAATCAACCCTTCTGCGCCACATCAACAAGCTCGATGTCCCCACCGAAGGCCACATCCGCGTCCTGGGCGAGGACGTCGCTTCGCTCCGGGGCAAGGGGCTGCGACACCTGCGCTCCCGCGTCGGCGTCGTGTTCCAACAGTTCGAGCTCGTCGGCTCACTTTCGGTACTCGAAAATGTCCTCACCGGTGCCCTTGCACGTCTCAGCGGACCTCGCTTGGGCACCTGGATGTACCCTAAGGAACTCCGTACCGCAGCGCTCGGCCACCTCGACCGCGTCGGCCTTGCCGGCCGCGAGCACCAGCGGTCCGACACACTGTCAGGGGGCCAGCAGCAGCGCGTCGCGATCGCGCGGGCCCTGATGCAGTCCCCCGAGATCCTCCTTGCCGACGAGCCCGTAGCATCACTGGACCCCGAGTCCTCACAACAGGTCATGGACCTCATCCGCGAGATCGGCCGGGAGCGGGGCCTCACGGTCCTTTGCAGTCTCCACCAGGTGGAGCTTGCGATGTCCTGGGGCGACCGCTTGGTTGGACTGCGCGCGGGCAAGGTAGTCCTGGACACGCCCGCCTCGGGCGTCGATAGAGATTCCGTCATGCAGATCTACAGCGCGGTCGCGCCCGGGGTGCCGGCCGAGCCTGGCGGCGCTGGACGCAACCGTCCCGCATCTCCGGCAGGCGGTATCGTGACAACCCTCGCCACTCCCAAAGCCCAAGCCAAGATTCCACGGGTCGGTGGCGGACCTGGCCGTCGCCGGGCGGCCTCACTTACGATCGCGGGCGTGCTGGGTTTCTTCGCTGCCGCCGCGATCGTGGCGTTCGCGACTCTGGATTTTTCAGGCGTCCGATTTCAGAAAAGCATCACTTCTACCCAACGCTTCTTTGCGCGCATGTTCCCCCTCGACTTCTCCGAGCCCGGGGAACTGCTCCGACTCACGGTCCTAACCCTCGCCATTGTCATCTGCGGGACCGTCCTGTCGGCCATCATCTCGGTACCTGTCGCCTACTGGGCGGCCCGAAACACGAGCCCGCACCCAAGCCTGCAGTGGATCGGACGTGCCACTACCGTGCTGGCACGCGCATTTCCCGAACTCATCCTCATCATCATTCTGGCCACGATGTTCAGCCTCGGCTCTCTTCCCGGCATCTTGGCCATCGGCCTGCACTCGGTCGGCATGGTCGCCAAACTATTTGCCGATGCGATTGAGCAGATCGACGAGGGCCCCCGAACCGCTATCCGTGCAGCCGGGGGGACAAAAATGCAGCAGTTCGTCTCCGGCATCCTCCCGCAGGTGACGCCCAGCCTGGATCGCTACGATCCTGCACCGCAACGACATCAACCTGAGGGCATCGGCGATCCTCGGATACGTCGGCATGCCCGGGCTGGGCTACGAGCTCTCCGCAAGCATCCAGCGGCTCGATTACAAACGTGCGATGGCTGTTGCCCTGCTCCTGTTCCTGCTCTGTGCTGTCATGGAGATTATCTCGGTCTTTATACGCCGGATGGTCCTGAACAGCGGGCACACGGCATCGGCGACGCCCACCCCATGGGAACGTGCCCGCGGGGCCCTAATGGGCTGGACCGCGGTCACGGTAATTGCCGCCTCTGCATGCATAGCCCAGCCCAACTGGGGCGACTTCCTCACCATTTGGGCTGTCCTGCCCGAGCGCATCGCATACTTCTTCCCGTTCTCCACCGGCGAATACACTTGGCCCCAGGCCTTCGCCATGCTGTGGGACACCACCGCGATCGCACTCGCAGGCACGCTGATCGGCGTCGTTTTCTCCATCATCATCGGTTCCCTTGCAGCGCGGAACGTGGCGGCCAGCAGCCCCGCCCGCACCGGTGCCCGACTCCTCCTGCTGATGGTGCGCGGCATCCCCGAACTAATTCTCGCCATTGTGCTGATCCTCGTGACAGGCCTTGGCGGCAGCGCTGCGGCACTCGCCCTGGGCATCGGCACAGTAGGCCTGCTCGGCAAGCTTCTGGCAGACTCGATCGAGGAAGTCGACCCCGGCCCCGAACGTGCGCTCAAAGCCGTCGGGGCTTCCCGGCCGCAGGTATACTTCTCATCCACCATGCCGCAGGCATCGCCCGCGTTCATCGGACATATGTTCTACGCCCTGGACACCAACGTCCGCGCGGCAACTGTCCTTGCCGTGGTCGGTGCCGGGGGCGTTGGCCAAGCGATGTTCAACGCCGCCCAGCTGAGCAAATACAACGTCGTGGCCACCTTCACGCTGCTGGTAATCGCCGTGGTGCTCAGCATCGAGGGACTGGCAGTGTTACTCCGCAAATTGCTCTCCTACTAGAGCGTATCTTCAGACCTCCAGGCCCGGGAAATTCTATGTGTGACGATCACCCTGCCGACACCAGTCGACGCGCTGCGATCGGTTTCCTCGGGGCATCCCTGGCGACTGCACTGGCTGCATGTTCGACGCCCGGAACCACGTCCGCGAAAGATCCAGCCTCGGGAGCCGTCAGGGCTGAGTCGTCGGCCGGCCCTGACGGGCCGGCAACGAGTCATGCAGCAAGCCCCGCAACATCGACCAAGGGCCCCCGGGGCTCCTTCGTTCCGGACTATTCGTTGCCTCCCATCCAAGACGGCCTTGCTCCAGTGATCACCAGGATCCCGACCAAACAGCCCATTGTGTTCCTCACGATCGATGACGGAGCGGTGAAATCCCCGGACAGCGTCCGGCTCCTCGCCGAAAACGACTTTCCTGCGAGTTTGTTCCTGACGAGCAACACCGTCCGGGACAACCCGGCGTTCTTCAAAGCCTTCATGGAACAAGGCAGCCGGATCGAAAACCACACCGTCAGCCATAACGTGAACATGACCACTCAGTGGGGCTACCAGCGGCAACTCGACGACATTATTGGGATGCAGGATTTCGCCATGCAACAGTACGGCCGCAAACCCGCCTTGTTCAGGCCCCCGGGAGGCGCCTACTCCACGACCATGCGGCAAGCAGCCGCAGCCGCCGGACTCAAAGCAATCATCACCTGGGAAGCCAAGGCCAATGCCGGCCGCATGGACTACCAATACGGCAACACCCTACGGCCCGGCGACATCGTCCTGATGCACTTCCGGCCCGAATTCGCCGCCGATTTCGCCGCTTTCCGTGCCGCGCAGGACGCTGCCGGCCTGCAAGTTGTGCTACTGGAGGACTTCCTCGGCGTAGCGTGATGCTCCGGCGTAACCCGATGCGGCACTCCGTCGCCGTTACGGTTATCGATGTTCCGTGTGCACGGGAGCGCTGGGAGGTGGGCGATTCGAGGGCCAAGCGCATGCCAACCAGGTCAGCACTTCCGTAACCGTGGTGACCATCCAGTCCCGGAACGCGTACTGGATCTCCCGCTTGGGAAAGAGTTTTTTCGCGTCCCGGGATTGGGCCGGCCCAGAGCCCCGGACACACAGGTGGGAGCCGACGGGCGGTAACGTCCGCTTTTGTTCCATGTCGGTTCATTGTTCCGTTCCCGTCGCGTCACGTTGTGCCCGGAAGGTTGGAATCTTGGTGACCCGCCAAGGGCCGTTCAGGTCGACCTGAAGTTGGGAGTTACCTTGAAGACGATCCTCCAGGGCAGGACCACGACGGCATCCAGGACCGCGGCATCCCGGGGCAGGTCCGGTCTGCGATCACCGGTGGCGTATTTGTTGATCCTCCCGGCCATGCTGATCTTTCTGGTGTTCACCATCGGGCCGACCATCTTCACGTTTGTCGTCAGCACTTTCAAGTGGAACTGGTTGAACCCCGACCAGAACAAATTTGTGGGCCTGGCCAATTACCAAATGCTGGTGGACGGCTCGCAGGATCCACCGTTTGCCGCCACGTTGCTGACCTCCGGCTACTTCGTTGGCGCCATGGTGGTGGGCGGAACAGCGATTTCACTGGGACTGGCCATGCTGCTGCGCCAAGCGAGACGAATCAACGTTGCCGCCCGCACTGCCGTCTTCCTAGCCCATGTCACCCCACTTGTGGCCACATCGATTGTTTGGGTCTGGATCTTCAATCCCCGATTCGGCCTGGCCAACCTGGTCATGAGTTGGGTTGGGATCCCCAATATTGACTGGCTCGGCAACTCCCGCTTTGCCATGCCGGCAGTGATCATCTACTCGCTGTGGCACGAAATCGGGTTCACCACCGTGATCTTCCTCGGCGGCCTGACCACCATATCGACTGAACTGTCCGAGGCGGCCCGCCTCGACGGATGCAACGCCTGGCAGGAATTTTGGAACGTCACGTTCCCGCAGCTTCGACCCGTCGCCATCTTCGTCATCGTGGTCTCCTCCGTGGCTTCTCTGCAGGCTTTCACGCAGTTCTTCATGATGACCGGAGGCGGCCCCGGGTTCGACACGGCAACGCTGGGCTTCCAGCTCTACCAGCAGGCATTCGTATTCAGAAAAACCGGCTACGCCGCCGCGCTGGCCGTAATTCTCTTCAGCATCACGGTGGCGCTCTCAATCCTGCAGCTGCGAACGACCCGCTCCCTTGGCCGGACTGTCTGAGACGTTGCGGCAAAACCCCTGCTCTACCACTCACTTCACCATCACTTGTAGGAGAACAAAATGACGCAAAACACGAAACCTCTGTGCACGGGCGGCCGTGGCCGGCTCCTTGCCACCTCAGTCCTGGTTGCCGCTGGGCTGACGCTCAGCGCCTGCGGCGCCAACACGAGTGCCGGCACGGGCACAGACAGCACTATGCCAGCAGACACCGGGGCGCCTGCGACCGTCACCTTCATGGAAGCAATGTCATCAGGCGCACAGAAAACCGCACTGGCTAAGATGACCAAAGACTTCATGGACAAAAACCCGAACATCAAGGTCGAGTTACAGGACCAGCCCGACTACGGAACTCTGCAGACGAAAATCAACGCCCAGACGGCCGCGGGAACGCCCCCGACGATCGCGCAGGTGTACGGAAGCTGGGCCGATGAATTCGCCACAAGCGAAGTCATCGTCCCGCTGGACGACTACGTCGCAAAAAGCGATCAATATCAGAGCTTCTTCGCTGGCATCAAGAAGGACATGAAACTCGCGGACGGCAAAACCTGGATGTGGCCGTTCAACAAATCCGTCGTAGTCCAGTACTACAACCCGGCCATGGTCCCGGCGGCGCCCAAGACCTGGGACGAGTTCGCCGCAACGGCGAAAACAGCCTCCACAGGCAACACTGTTGCCCTGTCGATCGACCCGGGCAGTTCCTCAGGACCTGCCGGTGGCACCGCATTGTTTGAAATCCTGGCCGAATCGATGGGCGAACCAGTCTTCGCCGCCGACGGGACACCACAGTTCACCAAGGACGGCGCGGCCAAGGCGATGGACTATCTGGTCCGAATGAAGAAAGAGGGGTCCTTGGTGCTGGGGACCAACTACCCCGGCCAGGCCGCACTGGGCGGTGGCACCGGGGCGTTTGATGTCTCCACCGTGGCGAGCTACCCATTCAACCTGAAGGCAGTAGGGGACAAGTTCAAACTCGGTGTCGCCGCTCTGCCCTCAGGCCCCAAAGGCGCGGCCAACCAGTTGGCCGGCACCAACATTGCCCTCTTCGCCAAGAGCTCGGATGCCGAAAAGGCCGCCGCATGGAAATATATGCAGTTTCTGACTTCGCCGGAGGAAATGGCCTACTGGTCCGCTACAACGGGCTATCTGCCGGTCAGCAAGGACGCCATGGACCAGCCGGCGTTCAAGGACTACGCCGCCAAGACCCCGTTCGTAACCGACGCCACCAACCAGCTTGACGCAGCCACTCCACTCCCCCGAAGTCCTGGGTCAACAAAGCCTCCGGTGCCCTGGCCCAAGCCATCCAAGCCGCCGTGAACGGATCATCAAGTTCACAGGATGCCCTGGCCGCAGCCCAGGACTCGGCCATGAAAGCCATGAAGGGTTCCCAGTAACGGCCGTGGAAACAAAAACGCCCACGATGACCCCAAGCACAAGAACGCAAACGAACGCCTCGGTAGGACGCGCGGGCTGGCGCCCCGGGCCACCGCGTATCAGCAGGGGACCAGCAGGGCGCACCCCGGGCCGCCACAACGGCCGGGTGGGGCGGCTGCTGCAGCCCGGTGCCGCCATCGCCGTGGGACTCATTTTCCTGGTTCCCATCTTATGGATGCTGATCACCAGCGTCGCATCGGACGCGGACGTCTTCACGTTCCCGCCCAGACTCTGGCCGGCCTGGGACTTTTCCAACTATGCCAAGGCCTGGGGCAAGAGCCCGTGGCTGACGTACTTCGGAAACACGGTGCTGATCGCAGGCAGCGTCGTCCTGCTGGTCCTGATCACATCGCTGCTGGCAGGGTTCGCGTTCGCCCTCATGCGGTTCCGCGGCAAGGGGGTCCTCTTCTTGCTGGTAATGAGCGCCATGATGGTGCCCCAAACCGTGCTGCTCATACCGAACTTCATCATGGCCCAAAAGCTGGGATGGTACGACACCTATCTGATCCAAATCGTCCCCTGGGGCGCATCGGTATTCGGCATCTTCCTGCTCCGCCAGTTCTTCCTCACACTGCCCAAGGAACTTTTCGAAGCAGCCGAAATGGATGGCGCCGGGCCGCTCCGGATGCTGTTCTCGGTCGCTGCGCCGCTTGCCGCGCCCAGCCTCGTTTTGGTGGCGCTGAACTCCTTCATGGGTTCCTGGAACGCGTTCGTCTGGCCCTACATCATGACCAAATCCGACGCTGTCCGGCCGATAGAAGTAGGACTTCAAGCCTTTTACGGGACAGAGGGAACCGACTGGACAGGGCTCTGCGCGGCAGTCTCCTTCACGACGCTGCCCATCATCGTGCTCTTTCTGTTCCTGCAAAAATACTTCGTCACTGGCGTTTACGGCACACAGGGCAGTGTCCGTGGCTGACGAACCACAACACGATCAACACCCACGAACGGGACCTGGCATGACAACGATTGAATTCTTTGGCGGGATCGGAGTGATCGGATCCTCCAAAATCATGGTCTCCACACCCACCGCGCGCGTGCTGCTGGACATGGGACTGGACATCCCGTCCGACCAGGACCTGTTCCGCGCCCCGGTGCGTGAACGCCCCGGCTTCGAACTGCGCGACCGCCTCGCCGTCGGGTATGCACCCGCCATGCCCGGCATCTATGACCCCGCTCAACTGGACCCGGGCGCAACCCTGGCCTGGTCCGATGACCGGCTGACCGCCGTGTTCCTGTCCCACGCCCACCTGGACCACGACGGTGCCCTCGGCTTCCTCAGGCCCGATATCCCCGTCTACGCGCACCCCGACACGGTACTGCTCGAAGCGGCCATAACCGTCTCCGGGACGTCCGGGCCCGGCAGCCAGCCGGAATTGACCCCCATGACCGGGACTGTCGCCGTCGGGGACATCACCGTCGAAGCTGTCCCGGTGGACCACGACATCCCGGGCGCCTGCGGATTCCTCGTCACCACACCCGACGGGACACTGGCGTACACCGGGGATATCAACTTCCACCGCGACGGCGCCAAACGCAGCCGGGGCTTCGTGGATCGGGTCGCCGGCGTGGACATGCTCGTCACCGAAACAACCATGCTCTCCTTCGACGCGCCAGCTGACGCCCCCACCCTGGAACCCCGAAGCGAAGCAGAAATACTCGATCTCGCCGCAGAAGCCATGACGCGCGCACCCGGGCTAGCCCTGGTAAGTTTGTACGTCCGTGATGTGGATCGCGCCAAACGCCTGATCGCCCACGCAACCGCTCACGGCCGTGTTCTGGTCTGGCCCGGACAGTCCGCAGCGCTACTGCACCACTTCGGCGTCGAGGGCGTCACCACCTGGGACCGCTCCCGTCCACAGACGCCCGGTCACGCCCAAGCCGTGGTCCGTGCCGAAGCGGCCGGCCCTGGGACAATCCGGACCGTAAGCCTGGACGCCGTACGGGCCTGCCCGTCCTCGTACCTGATCCAACCCGACGTCTCAGACGTACCCAGCCTCCTGGACCTGCCGCTGACCGCCCCGCATCGGCCGCCGGGAACATTCGTACCGTACATCCACGCCCAAGGCGAACCACTGGGACCCTTCATGGCCAACTGGCACACCTACCTGGAATGGCTCGACCGGCTCGACATCACCTTTGTCAGCATCGGCTCCACCGGCCACGCCACCGGCGAAGCGCTCCACAAAATGGTCACGGACATCCACCCCGGCGTCGTCGTGCCCATCCACGGATTCCGTCCCGAAGCCCTCCAAGTGGACGTTCCCAGGCTCCTCCCCAAATACGGCGCCTCCTACACCCTTAAAGGCCAGAGGATCCGCTAGACGTGGCACCGTCTGGCGGCACCCTGTGACGGACCGGCGGACCCCGCAGCCACGCCGCCGCTCCCCCACCCACACACTCAGCGATGATCGAAAGTCTCCCATGAACCTCCTCCCGCCACACCAGGCCAACAATGCCGCGGTCTTTGATTCACCGCTGCCACTGCTCGTTCTGGACTTCGACGGCACCATTTGCCTCGGAGACGGCCCCGTACACGCGTACGCCGAAGCCGCCGCCCGCAGGCTCCCCGCAGCAACCAGCGGACCTCTGCTCGAGGCCTTGGAACACTTCCTCAGCAACGGCCCGGGCTGCAGGCCCTATCCGGACGGTTACGCAGCCGTCGCGGACCTGTTCGGCCCGCACCTTCATGCCAATCAACTCAACGCCGCCTTCACCGAAAGCCGTCAGCGCCTGGCCTCAGGCGACGTGGCAATAACACCCCCGCCCGGCCTCGCGGACTTCCTTGACAACCTCACAGGCCGTGCACTCCGGGTCGTCGTGACCAACGCTCCCTCCTCCGGCGTGAACGAAAGCCTCAGGACGCTCGGGCTCCAGGCCCACATCGATGCCGTAAGGGCGGACGCCGGCAAACCCGCCGGATTCAGTGAGCTGCTCCCCCAAATGCTCCGACACCGGGCGCACTACCGCCTGCTCAGCGTCGGCGACATCTGGGAAAACGACCTCCGGCTCCCCCATGAAGCGGGCTGCGCGACAGCCTACATCGACCGTCACAATCACCCAAGCGGCCCAACCACCCTCCAGGGCCCCGACTTCCCGTCCCTGTATCCAGCCATAGACGCCTGGGCGGAGAACCCAGAAAGGTTCCGCGAACACCGCCCCACCACCACCGACCCGCAGCGCATCGTCGCGGACCACGCCAACCACGACTGACCCATTTTGTCGTCCCGGTTTGGTGTCAGGCGTGCGTGGAGGAGCAGGTAGTGGACCAGTCTTGATAGATTCTTGTGCCCTTCGTGGGCTGCCGTAGCGGGTTGACTCCTACGATGGAGCCAGGAACGTGCCGCTGGGGCAGGGATCCAGCAATGGGAGATCAAGTTCGGGGCAGGAATTCCGGGGCTGGACGTCTGCCGCCCCTCGGCAACCGCGCCTTGGGTAACTGTGAACTCGACCAGCGAGACTCACCGACGCCAGTGCCGTGCGACAAACAGGCACGCATGGCTCCAGTAACCGGCTGGGCGCTGCTGGGCCCGATCATAATCGCAGGTTTGTCGGGATGCGGAAGCCTGCCGGGCTCGGCAGCAGACCAGACTTCCACGCCTGCAGGTGCGACTTCGTCGGCACCTGCAGAGACCCACCTCCAACAAGCAGCCCGCTCGTGCGGTCTGAACGGCAGCTCCTACGGAGCAATCGGAGACGACGGTTACTCGATAACCCTGCAAAGCAAGCCGAAAAAAGGATCCCGCGGTGGTCTCAGCCTCACAGAAATCGATTGCGTTCTGGACGTAGTCAAAGTCCCCGATGCCATCGCGAGCCAGATGGACGGGACGCGTGCCCTGGACGGCACGCAAGATGCCACCTGGGGCAAAATTTCTGCGACTTGGACGTACCACCCGGACGATGGGTTTCGGATAATGCTGACGGAGTTGAAGTAGTTAAGGGGCCTTTCGCTTCGCCAATTTCAGCACCTCACGCAGCGTCTGTCGGACCGGCGGGTCCGGGAGCTGCACATTGCCCCGTCTTGTTCTCTTAACCGCGGCAAGATGGCGGATGCCTGTACTTCGGTGAAATGCCGGGTCAAATGGTGTGTAAAGTCATCTCTGGCATTCCGGCGTGGCCGGGGCTGAGGGGGTCCCGCCTCAGCCCGTGCATGCACCATGATGATGGCTGGCGGGAGCGTCCGGCCCCGCCGAACGGCGTTTTGGGTCAGGAGCCTGGGCCGCTTGGTATCCGCTGCCGGCCGCGGCGCCCAGCTGCGTGCGATGGCGTCAAGGGCCGCGTCGTAAGCTGTGTCCCAGTCCATGCCGGGCGCGCCTACCTGCGCCAGTTCCAGACTTACGAGGCCGTGGACCTGGCCCCATATTGCCGCGGCCACTATGTCCACCTGAGCCGATGGATGGGCAGCGGCGGCATGTGCGGCCAGGACGGCTTCCTTAAGGGGCGTCATGGCGTCGGCCGTGGTTTCCGGGCCGGGTGCGCAGTTGGCGAAGGCGGCCAGCGCGCCGCCAAACATCAGCCGGTACAGCGCTGGGTGGCTCAGCGCCCACCGCCGGTATGGCACGCCCCAGTCCGCGCAGTCCCTCACTCACCGCGTCGGCTTGGGAAGTGCCGAACGACCGGAAACCGTCGTCCACGACGGGTCGCCGGGGCCATGCCCCGGATGCTCCGTCATCTCGCCGGCAATCCTGAGGCGGGCATGCTGGGCTTTGACCAGTGGCTGGGGCGGACCACCATACTGGTCAGTTACTGGGAAAGCCTCGACCACCTGCGCAGGTTCGCTGCGGACCGGGCCGCGCCGCACCTGGGGCCATGGGTCGCTTCATGACGGAACTCTCCGGCACGGGCGATGTTGGTATCTGGCACGAGACCTATCAGGTTCAGGCAGCCGGGATCGAAACCGTCTACAGCGGGATGCCAGTGTTCGGCCTTGCCAAGGCCACGACCCACGTTCCGATCGGGGCCGACACACATACGGCCAGGCAGCGGATCGGGCACTTCACCCCGCACGACAAGCCGGCCGATGCCGACCCGGGCACGCGGGATCGCACAGTGGCCGGTTCCCTATGAAGTCGTTTGCGGGCGCTCCGTTGGTTCGATGCCGGAGCCTGCCCGCAGCGTATGGGGTACTTTTTGCCGAGTCTGATGGTCGATGGTTGGCAGTGGGTATGTCGAGCCGAGAAACTGACCTCCTACTGCGGGCAGACGATGACCTCCGGAAGGAAAACCCGGCGGTTCGCACGAAGGGCAGGGGCTTCCGAAGGAAATGATGGCCACCCGGCCATAAGCGGAGAATCGAACGGGGTCAGTGATTCAAGCGGTCCTTGGCAGCGTGCTCGACCAGAATCGGGACGTAGTCCCGTACCCTGCCGGTATCGAGCAATCGGTGCTCCTGGTGAACTATGTCTTCGATGTCCTCGCGTGGGACCGCGGGGTACTTATCGACGAGTCGGTCCACAACATGGGCCAGTGCCCGCAATTCTTCAGTGACTCCCATTCGCCGATTGTCAGCTCCAGGAGATAGTTGTTCAAGACTGGAATTTCCGGCCCCGCCATGCTGCAAAACTCCCGGACGCCGACAACCCGCCCATTGAACCCTGCGGAAACCGGCCTGAAACCTTCCCACGCGATCGTGCGTGCATGACCACCGAAGAACCCCTCACCCCGTCGCACTGCTACAGGACCAGCATCCACTCAACGGCAGTGCTCTCCCGCGGAGACCACATCGAGGCCGGCCTATGGAGGCGCAGGGATTCGCCAGCGGGCCAAGTCACCCAGATCAACCCCGGGGCAGGAACTGTTCTGGATCACCGAACCACCCCAGCGGAGGCCACGGCTGCTTGACCGAGTTCGAAATCACACGCCTCTAAACCGGGGCCCCGGTCACCTTGCCCGGGGCCGCCTTCACCCGCCTGCACCGGAATTGCCGGTGTTCAGCGGGACCGGCACCTAAACATCCTGAGACCAGGAGCCGGTCCCGCCTTTCTTGGCACCTGGCCCCGACGAGACGGATGTAGTCTCCTCCCGTTAGCGCAGAACAGACACCGTCGCATCACCGTCGTGCAAGTCCCCTCGCAGGACAACAAATTCCAGGTGAACAGGAAACCAATCAGCGGCCAGCAGTGCCCGATGGACCCGTCCCGCGGAACCCTCCCGCCAGGCTCGCCGGGTCAGCGCCCAGGATGCGGACCAGCAGCCCGCTGCCGGAAGTAGTCCACGTGGGAGCCTGCGGGTTGCCGAGCCCGCTGCATGGCGCGATGGAAAGCCGTGGCGTATTCGGTGTTGCCCATCAGATGCCGGAGGCCTTCTTTTTGCATGCCACTACGCTGTTCTCAACCTGCACGGGAATTTAATCCTTGGGCTTGAATTGCGGGTCCAGTGCTCGGACGAGGGCGTCCCGGTATGCGGTCGGGTGAGGTAGTTCGCTCCAGCTGACCAGGAGGTTGGCGCTGATCCAGTGATCGATTCGCTGGCGTTCACCGATAGTTAATGGGCGCTGTTCGGCACTCGTTCGGGGCCGGAGCCCAATCTGTTGGCTCAGGTCCGTTGCCAGGTGCTTACGCAGGAACGTGTCGCTGGGGCCGGCTGCATCGTCGGTGACCGAGGCGGCAAGGTTTCTTGCGGCACCAATGTATAGGGGCCGGACGCTGGCTCCATAAGGGCTGTCCTCAGCCTGTTTGATGTCATCCCGGCTCCACCAGGCGTAGACACCGGCGGCTGCGGGAACCAACTGACGGCCGGCAGCCGGGATTCGGCGGTTCAGCAGGGAAGCGTACGGAACATCGGCCACCCTCAGAATTTACACGGCCGGCGCACAGCTTCGGTATCCGCGGCCCGGATTGTTTCATTGCTTGGTGAAGCCGTTTCCTCTTCCGCACAATCGGGTGTTGTGGGGTACGACCAACCCCGTTGGGTGGGTTTTGTCTTCTGGTGAGCCTGTCTGCCACGGCCCCTTTTCGGGGTCCTGCTGAGTTTGGCGAGGAGACCGTTGCCGGCACAATATCGGCCGTTTGTGTTTGCTGGCCCTTCACGGCAATGTCCTATGGTTGCCCTGCATGCTGAGGACCGCATGGCCGGGATGCATTTTCAGAATATGGCTTCGAGAAGGCGGAGGACGCATGGAGATCGGCAGGTTTGATCAGGGCATTGGGGTGACCGCGGTCGACAGGGAAAGCATGGACCTAAAACTGGACGCCGCCGTCGCGGAAGTCCGCGAACATGCCCTGCGTGGCGGTCGCAAGGGAATCCTGATCACCCGCCGTGCGCCTGGGTCGTTTACCGTCACGCTCAGCGAGGAAGTTCCCTACGGGCTGACTCAGGAACGTGACATGAGAAACTAAATATCGCTCCGCCGTGCTGGTGGTGTGGGAGGACGCCGTGGGATCAGGTGCCGCCTTCGGGCTGGTGGCTTAGGGGTAGTTCGGACAGGGCTTTGAAGGCTTCGACGAAGAGTCGTGCGCGTTCGGCGATGTACTGATCCAATGGCACGAAGACCGTCCTTGAACCTGGTTCGGTCCCCGGGCTGATGCTGGCGATGAAGAGTTCGGCGGTTTCGTTGTCGAGGAGAAGTCTCGGTGGCGGAAACCATTCGGTCGGCGCCTCCTCGGTCCTGGCTCCCTGTGAAGTCCGGAGCCGGCCGAGCGTCACGTACGGGGCCAGCGCAGCGGTTAGCGCGGTTCCTGCCGGCTGGCCAGCGACTTTCAGCTCGCCTTCGCGGGTGATGGTGAAATAGACCGCGCCTCGAGGATGGTAGGTGATGCTGGCGTGATGGCGCTTGAAACGGGCGTCAGCGACAGGGAAGGATTCATCCGGAATGGCAGAGAGTATTCCTCCAGCCTGATAGATATCAAGGGCCATGAGGCCAAGGCCATACAGGAAAGGGGCGAGCCTTCCCAGGCGGTGTCGCACCTCAGCATTTCCACTCACGTGCACGAGGCTCATGGTACGCCGGACACACCCGCTCTGCCCTCCCCCACATCCCCCGGAACTCACCGGCCTTGGCTGTCCCTGGACTTCTATGGGACGGCGGCCATCGGGCGCGTACGGGCCGTGCGTTAGTCCGGTGACACCGGCTGGGACCGGATCTAAAATTGGTCTATGCCTTCAACGACCGTGGTTGAGATGGAGCGCAAGTTCGACGTCAAGGAGGGCGCCGCAGTTCCCCGGCTCAAAGATCTGCCCGGTGTGGCGCGGGTTGATGAACCCGCCCGACAAAGGCTCGAGGCCGAGTACTTTGACACCGTGGATCTGCGCCTGGCCCCGCAGCAGATCACCCTGCGCCGCCGGACCGGCGGGAGCGACGCCGGCTGGCATTTGAAACTCCCCGCGGGCCCCGGTGAACGCAACGAATACCTCGAACCGCTCGGCCAGGACGGCGGTGGGGTCCCCGAGCCGCTCCTGCGCCTGATCCGCGTCCATGTCAGGGACAGCGCCCTGACCGTCGTGGCCCGGCTCAGCACCAAACGGACCGTTTACCGCCTGCGGAACAAGAAGGGGAATGTCATGGCCGAATTCAGCGATGACCAGGTGCACGCCGAGACCCTCGTCCCGAGGCCAAGCAGCCAGCACTGGCGCGAATGGGAGCTTGAACTTACCGGCGGCCCCCGGACGCTGCTCGACGCCGGGCAGGGACTGCTCGCCAAGGCCGGCCTCCGGCCCGCACCCGAGAGCTCCAAATTGGTTCGCGCCCTGGGCAAGAACCTGCCCGGGGCGTACCCGGCACTGCCAGCCAGACTCAAGGGCTCCGGCGGCGATGTACTGCTCACCTACCTCGCCGGGCAGACACACGCGCTCACCGAGCAGGACCCGCGGGTCAGGCTCGACGAGCACGACGGCGTCCATAAGATGCGGGTCGCCACCCGCAAGATCCGCTCAGTCCTGGCAACGTACCTCAAACTTTTCAAAGACACCGGGACGGCAAAACGCTGCGCGGTGAGCTGAAGTGGCTCGCCGGTGTCCTGGGCCAGGCCCGCGACGCGGAAGTCATGCACCAACGCCTCAACGACATGATCGCCCACGAACCGGTGGAGCCTGGTCATGGGTCCTGTCGCCCGCCGGATCGACCTCGAATTAGGTTCCGAATACCAAAAAGCCCACACGCAGGTAGTGGAAGCACTGGACAGCAAACGCTACTTCCAACTCATCGAACAACTCGACGTCTTCATCAAGGCAGCAGCACTGACCAAACATGGGACCCGGCCCGCCCGTAAAGTCATACCCCCGCGAATCAAGTCCGATGCCAGGCGGTTGAAGCGAGCTGTCAGGGAAGCCAAAAAGCACCCCGCGGGCACCGGTGACCATCCGGCACTGCACGAGGCCCGCAAAGACGGCAAACGCCTCCGCTACGCCGCCGAAGCAGCTACCCCCGTCAGCCCGAAAAAAACAGCGCGCCTGGCAGAGGCAGCCCACCAGGTCCAAAAGATTCTCGGCGACCACCAGGACAGCATCGTCACGCGCAACGTACTGCGCCGCCTGGGAGCCGAAGCCTTCGTCCACCACGAAAACGGCTTCAGCTTCGGACGCCTGCACGCACTTGAAGAGTCCGCAGCACTAACCGCCGAACACCGCTTCCACCAGAAATGGAAAACCTTCCCGTCCGCGACACTGCCCTGAACAAACCACCACCCACAGACAGCTGATACCCCGGGGGCCGCAAAGCGCCACGCTCCCCAACCGGAAGCAACCCAAAGGACAAACCAGCCCAGACGCCGACCGAACCGCAGGCCACACCGGTCAGGTCAGAGCGCGTACCGCCTGGACCTTCCCGGGACCATGTCTTTGACCCAGGCGGTCCTGCCGGTCACGGTGACGCTGAACCACTGGCCCGAAGCATGATCCAACCCCGCGAACCGCCCTGGTTCAGTCGGGATCAGCTCAATCGTGGCGTTGTCCCGGGCGTGGAACAGATTCCACCGGCCAGCTGTTCTGTTCCCGGCCAGGTAGCTGCAGGTCTGGAAATCGTAGATGTGGACGCGATCCGCGGAGACTTCCCCACTCATCACCGCGAACCGTCCGCTGTCCACGTCCCTGATCAGCCTGGCATTGGAGGACGTACAGATACGCCCGGTCACATAAGCAATTGCCCGCTCACGGTCTTCGATCAACAAGGCCTCCACCAGCTCTCCAGCGCCTCCACGGCGAGACGTCCGACCGGTCGCTCTGCAGACCGGGTCTCCGCAGTGTCCGGCTGTTACTGGTGAGACAGACCAACACCACCCGAACAGCGGGCAACGACCGAATGAAGGAATTGATTATTCACCCACTTGCGACGCCGGAAAAAGTCACCTTCCCGCCCGGGAGATCACCACCTCCCCTGCACTGGGCCGCCAGCAGCAGATTTGATCCGGAACAGTTGCCACCACAGCCGGTCAGCCGATGAAAATAAACGGCGAATGGCCGCGGCCGCTTCCAATTGTCCTGAAGCCCTCACCCACCTGCTCACCTTTCCGTCGGCACTGGCCGTCCAATCGGGTGCACCGCATCGGTGTGGCGGCTGATCAGGAAAGATTCGTCTGCCGCGCGGCAATCACCAATTCAATAAGCTCCACCCCTGTCAGGGCGACCGTTCTTTGGAGCAGAACATGGATACCGGGAGGATCCTCGCGCTTACCGCCGGATACCTTGCCGCCACGGTCGGGATGCTCCTCCTGTACGTCCCGGACATCATCTTGATCGTTGCCCTCCTGATCGCGGGCGGTCGCCAGCGGAGATGGACGCGTCATGGCTGCTTGACCGTGGAAGCCGGGGTTGAGCCGGCAGTTTTCAGCCCGCTTCCGGATGGTGGTTGCGGCCCCGTGGCGGGATGATGCCGCCAGGGGATGATGACCTGCGGGCAAGTTCGGCGTCCACGGGATCCAAGAGCAGGTGTGCGTTCGCGGCGGCTGCGACAAAAAGCATATGCCTTATCCAGAAAAGGTCGGATACTGGGACCGCTGACCAGCGGTGGAAGGACCGAAAGGGTCGGCCGACTGGCGTCAGCCCGAGTCGTGTCGTCAGGATGGGAGTGGTCAGTATTGGGGTTCAATCGAAGGCTTTCTCCGGGTGCCATGCCGGCCGACTGCTCAACCACGAGTGGCTAAAAGATACCCATGCGAAGGCGTTTTGTCACGGGCACTGGGGTGGTCTATCGGGCGCCCCTGCCACCGGTCGACGACAGGCGCGGGCTGCGGCCCGGAGTTTCACCCGAGGATCCCGGCCGCCCCAGCCTAAGCTTGCGCGATGCACCCCGTGGCGGCGATCGCCCTGGTGTTCCTCACCGGGCTCGCCTGGATGGCTACGGTCACCAGAATGCTGCTGGCCTTGTCCAGAGCCCGGCGTCGGGCGGGAGCGGAGGGCAGACACCCTGTTCGGACTGCCAAGGCGCTGTCTCCCGATGTGGAGACAGCGCGGAAATAGCGTCCAGACAATCAGACGAGACTGGGCGCGCTGGAGACGATGTAGTCCCATGCGGCTGGCCCGGTCATGGCCAGGGTGTTCTTGCCCGGGGTGATGCCCCTCTCGTGCAGCGCATGCCACAGAGCCTTGGCGGGCTGCGGCAGGCGTCCGGTGAGCAGGCACCAGGCTCGTGTACAACCCGAAGAGTTCTTCACAGTCCAAGCCGTTGTCGCTGCCCGGATCCGCCTTGACTGCTTCCCGCAGGAACGCATCGAAATGGAGGGCCACCACCTCGTGTTTTCGCCGATTGAAGGTCTTCACAATGCACTCCCGAAGGGCCGGCCACAAGGACAGCTGATGTTGGTCGTCTGAAGATAGAGGTGAGCCGACCCCTTGTCCATCCGCTCGTCCCTGGTTCGAAGCTCCTCAGTTGCGTTAGAAGGAAAGATGGGCACGGGCGGGTTTGCGGATCTCGAGCTCGGCGATGTCCAGTAGCCGCCGGCCGCCGGTCAGGACATCCTGGATCCAGAACAGCTCATGGTTGGGCGCGATGTCGGTCACGTCGCCCCGGTGGACGAGAGTGTCCTTGCAGTAGGCCTCGATGAAGTCGCCGGAAGACAGCTCGCTGTTGGAGCTGATCGTGCGGCCGTTGTGGGAGTGGATCACGTCGGAATTGTCCATGGTCGCAGCGTGGCACGCGGAGGTTACCAAAAGGTGTCTCGTGGGTGGGGGTGCCCGGGGAAGAAAAGTCTCGCGTAGCCTGGGGCACCGACTATTGGGGGTAGCAATGAGTCTGAGTCCGGCCTTCGGCATTATGGACATCCTGTACGCGGTCCCCACACCGGAAGCCACATCGGGCTGCACTTCACCCTGCAGAACCTTCAGTCCACGACTCTTGGTCAGTACGCGGCATGCTAACACTCGGTGCTGGCGAGGAGCCCTCCAGCGCCAGCGAAGGCATTCAGGAGCTGTTCAGACCGGGGATGGGCAGCCATGCTGGTGACTTTACGGAGCAACGATGAACTCAAGGCTTGGTCCGGGCGGTACTACGCCCTCCTTGCATTCGCCCATAAGGAAGCATCCGCCCATAAGGAAGCATCCGCCTTCCAAGCTTCTTCGACGGGGTCTTCATTTGGAACGGCCAAGTTAGGGCACACCCCAACCCGACGTCATATCGTCGCCTGAACCACGTCAGAGTGAAGTGAGAAGCCATCTTCCCTGACGCGCTCACTTGACGGCCTAAGACCTCAACCGGACACATATGCCGGCGGAGGACCCGTCAGAGTGAGATAGAGGGACATATTGGCAACGATCACGCAGTCGCAGTAGCCGCTAACGGTGGTCACGCAGAAAACCAGGCCCAATCACGTTCACCACTTAGGATCGCGTCCAGTATGCTGAACGGATGACTTTCCGTAAGACCGTGGCCATCGCCGTCCCGCTCGAAGCAGAGCTCGTGGACCGGATCCGTGCCATTGACCCCTCCATCACCGTCCTTTACCAACCCGGGCTTGTTCCCCCGGAACGCTACCCGGCGGACCACGCCGGTGACCCTGCCTTCGCACGCACCAATGAGCAGGAGGAACGCTACTGGGCCATGCTCAACAGCGCCCAGGTACTTTACGGATTCCCCAATGAAAGCCCCGCAGGCCTGGCCCGCATCGCGCGGGAAAACCCGGGGCTGGAATGGATCCACGCCATGGCAGCGGGTGCGGGCGGAGCAGTCAAGGCATCGGGACTCGGCCAGGACGTCCTGCAGAAGTTCAAAATCACCACCTCGGCCGGCGTGCACGCTTTGCCCCTCGCAGAGTTCGCAGCAATGGGAATCCTGAACGGCTTCAAGCGAAGCGCGGAACTGGCCCAGGACCAAGCGGCCAAGGCCTGGCCCGAACTCCGGGTCCCCACCCGGCTGGTCAACGGCTCCAACCTGGTAGTCACCGGTCTCGGTGAAATCGGCCTGGAAACGGCCAGGATCGCCAGGGCGCTGGGCATGAGGGTCAGCGGCACCAAACGGACCGTGGAACACATCGACGGCATCGACCAGGTTGCCGGCAACGAAGGCCTCCCCGCCCTCCTGGCCACGGCAGACGCCGTCGTCAATACCCTGCCCGGCACCGCCTACACGGAGAAACTGTTCAACCGGGAACTGTTCGCCGCCATGAAACCAGGAACCACCTTCGTCAACGTGGGCCGCGGAACCGTGGTGGACGAGGACGCACTGCTGGAAGCACTCGACAACGGCCAGGTGGGCTACGCCTGCCTGGACGTCTTCGCCGTGGAGCCACTGCCGCAGGACAGCCCCCTGTGGAACCACCCGAAGGTCATGGTCTCGCCGCACACCTCGGCCCTCAGCGCCGCCGAAAACCGCCTCATCACCGAACGGTTCTGCAGCAATCTCCGGACATTCCTCGACGGCGGGGACCTCCCCCACCTCGTGGACACGGTCCACTTCTACTGAGCCGGGGCGAAAACCCGATGCGCATCGCCAGAATCCACACAGCAGCAGGCCCGCAGCACGCCGTTGAGAGCGACAGCGGCTGGGACCACATCGTCGACCCGTTTGAAGAAACCCTCCGCTACACCGGCGGCACCACCACAGGCAGTGAGGCCACGTTCCTCGCCCCGGTGACGCCCGCCGTCGTGATCGGCATTGGCCACAACCGGACGCTGAACGACCACGCCCTGCCCATCCAGGCCTGGCACAAGTCCGTCCATACGGTCGCCCCGCCGGGAGCAGCCATCATGGCGGCCCGCGACCGCGGCACCGTCCACGCCGAGGGTGAACTCGCCGTCGTCATCGGCAAGACAGCCACCAGCCTGACGGCAGAGAACGTCCTGGAGCACGTTTTTGGATACACCTGCGTCAACGACGTCACCAACGTGGACCAGAACGCCGTCGACGAGCGGAACTTCCAGGGCAAGGCCGGCGTCAATTACACGCCCCTTGGCCCCTGGATAGAAACCGACCTCCCGGATCCTGAGCAGGCTCGGGATCGACGTCTATGTCAACGGAACCGCCAAGGCCACCTCCGGCACGTTCAACCTGCCCTCCACGGTGGTGGACTGCCTGGTCTACGTCACCGCGTGGCTGACCCTGGAACCGGGAGATGTGGTGATGACGGGCGCACCTGCAACGGCGGTACCCGTCAGCCCCGGAGACCGGGTGGACATCGTGGTGGAAGGAATTGGCACGCTGAGCAGCACCGTGGTCTGAGGGCGGGCAGCAGGGGCGGCATCGGCGCCTTTATGATGGATAGCGTTCAGTTGACTGAACGCGCAGCCAAGTCCCCCGGCGATCTAAGGAGAATCATGGCCGATTCCCATGCCCCCGCTTCATCCGAAAAGCCGGGAGCCGCCTCTCCGGCGCCGGCAGTCACCCGGGCCGCGGCCGTACTGGACGCCCTTGCCGCTTCGGCCACCGGCCGGCTGACCCTGAGCGATCTCTCCCGCGAAGTGGGCATCCCCAAGTCGTCCACCTCCAACCTCCTGCTGGCGCTGGAAGAAGCCAGGCTGATCAGCAGGCAGGGCGCGGAGTTCACGCTGGGCCGGAAGCTGGTGGAACTCGGCGCCGCCTATTTGGGCCGGATGGATGAGGTGCAGGAGTTTTACCGCTACTGCGAACAGGCCTCCGTCCTGTCCCGCGAAACCGTTCGCATCGCCATGCTGGACGGCAGCAACGTCATCTATCTGGCCCGATACGAGGGCCACCCCGCGGTGCGGCTCACCTCCAACATCGGCGACAAAATGCCCGTCTCCCTCTGCGCGGTGGGCAAGGCACTGATTGCCCGGCTGAACTGGCATGACATCGACGAAATGTTCCCGGACGACGCGGAGCTGCCGGTCCTCACACCCAAGTCCCTGCGCACGGGCGCGGAGCTGAAGGCCCAGCTGAAGGAGATCCGCGAGCAGGGCTTCGCCTTCGAGGACGAGGAATCCACCACCGGCGTGGTGTGCCTCGCCGTCTCCGTACCCACCCGCGGAGCCCACGGCCCCAGCCTGGGCCTCTCCGTGACAGCCCTCAAGGCCACCTACACCCCGGAACAGGGGTCGCAGATAGTCAAGGAACTGCAGGAGCCTGGCCCATTCCCTGGGCAACCCCATGGGATAGAAGGTCATCCGCTCCTTGCAGTAACCCAAATCCTCAAACTGTTGCCTGCCGTTCAGGATGCTGTATTGTGTTCAGCATAGTGACCGACGCAACAGGTGTTGTCGCTATCCCACCAGGCCAACGGGGGCCTGGAGTGCACCAGAGGGAGTTCTCGTGACAACTCGTACTAACTCACCGCAGGCCACCGCGGACGGCGCCGTCGTCGATCCGGACCAGCTGCGAAGGGCAACTCTTGCCGGCTCCGTGGGATCAGCCCTGGAGTACTACGACTTCTACATCTACGGCCTTGCCTCGGCCCTGATCTTCGGCCCGCTGTTCTTTGCCCCGCTCGGCGAGAGCGGAGCCGTCATCGCCTCGTTCGCCACCTACGGCGTCGGCTTCGCGGCGCGGCCCTTCGGCGGCGTGGTGTTCGGCCACATCGGTGACCGCTTCGGCCGCAAGATGGTGCTGATCCTGACCATCGGACTGATGGGCCTGTCCAGCTGCGCCATCGGCCTCCTGCCCACCTTTGACCAGGCGGGAATGCTCGGGGCAGTACTCCTGGTGACGCTGCGCATCCTGCAGGGCCTTGGCGCCGGCGCCGAGCAGGCAGGCGCCACCACCCTCATCTCGGAGGTGGCCCCGCGCCGCCGTCGTGGTTTCTTCGCTTCCCTGCCGTTCGTCGGCATCCAGCTGGGCACCCTCCTGGGCGCCGGAACCTTTGCCCTGATGGCCCTTGCGGACAAGCAGGTCCTGCAGGGCTGGCTGTGGCGCGTTCCTTTCCTGGCCAGCATCATCCTGATCGCGATCGCCATCTTCATCAGGCTCCGCCTCAAGGAGACCCCGGTCTTCAAGGAACTCGAGAAGCACAAAGCCGTGGTCAAGAACCCCGTGGGCCAGATCTGGAAGCACTCCAAGAAGAACGTGCTGGTGGGCATCGGCCTGCGGATGGGGGAAAACGGCAACTCGTCCATCTACTCGGCGCTCCTGGTGTCCTTCATCAGCATGCCCGCCGGCGTATTCCCCGGCGACAAGTTCATCGGCCCCACCGGCCTGCTGATCGCTGCGGGCTTTGCAGCGGTGCTGGTGGTTGCCTTCGGCGCCCTGTCCGACCGCTTCGGCCGGGTGCCGGTTTACCGCTATGGCGCCCTCTTCCAGGCGGTCATCGCCCTGCCCGCGTTCTACCTGGTCACCCTGGGCAATGTCGCCCTGGTCTGGACGGTCATGGTGGTGGGCATCGCCCTCGGCGTGCAGGCCATGCTCGGCCCGCAGTGCGCCCTGCTCCCGGAACTCTTCGGCTCCCAGCACCGCTTCACCGGCGTGGCCCTCAGCCGTGAACTGTCCGCAGTCCTCGCCGGCGGCTTCGCCCCGATGATCGGCGTTGCCCTGCTGGCCGCGACCAACCACTCCTGGCTGGTGCCGGCGCTCTACTCGCTGGTCCTGGCGGCGATCTCGTTCGTCACCACGTTCTTCACCCCGGAAACCAACGGCCGTGACCTGCTGGTCGTGGAGGACGCCAGGTAACCAGCGGCAGCATCTCCCTGCCCGACGGATCCTGCGCCCACGCGTGCAGGATCCGTCGGGCTGCGGCATTAGCCGAAGGCCTGCTATATATTGTTCCTCTACAGCCAGGTTCAGAGGTAGCCGGGTTGAAGCACGTCGAACGGCCCGCCAGTGATTTCCAGCAGCGAACATACAGGATCCGTGTCCGGGAATGCACCGAACAATGATTTCCTCAACTGCCCCACCGGGCTCGTGGAGTACTACTTCGCGGACGGCATCTTCCGCTGGTCGGACAGCCTGTACCGCATGTACGGGTATGAACGGGGCGAGGTAGTCCCTTCCATGGAGATGGCGCTCCCCCACATCGAGCCCGAAGACCGGCCAAGGGTCCAGGCGTACTGGGAGCACGTGTCCACCCACGGCGGCCCGTCATCCATCTACGTGTCCATCCGGGACCGCAAGGACCGCCAGCACAAGCTCCTGTATTCCGCGGACTACATCCTCCACGGAAGCACTCCGATTGGCGTCTGGGGCGTGGTCGTGGACCTCACAACGTCAATCCACACGGACCGGCACCAGGCTCGCCACCGAGGCCGTCGCCGCTTCGGCCCTCAACCGGGCAGTCATCGAACAGGCCAAGGGTGTCCTTATGGGGCGCACCGGTGTCACCGCCGATCAGGCCTACGAGCTCATGAGCCAGCTGAGCCAGGACACCAACCGCAAGGTCCATGCCGTTGCGCAGGATATCGTGGACCGCGCCACCGTCCGCCCCGAAGATCCGGCAGGCCAGGACCATCCCCTGCTGTCAGGACATGAGGGTTAGCTACCCCTTCCGCTCCGCACTGTCGCTTAGCTATATGGACGATCGTGCACTCAGGCGAGAGCCGAGCGCCTAAAGGGCCAGGCGCGGGCCGTCTGCCATGACGGGTGCGGAACCGACGACGGGCAGGGCATCAGTGAGGGCCTCGACGACGGCCAGCTGCCCGGTGGAATCCGGAACGCCGGGGTACTGGATGTGCGCCGCCTCAACCGGCTGGGCGGCAGCCTCCTCGGAGCGCATGCGGACCAGCGCCACGGCGGAGATCAGGAACCAGGCCACGTTGGTGACCACGGAAGGCCAGGCGCTGTGCAGGGTGCCATTGATGATGAAGGCCACGGAGCCGAACAGGTTGGCGGTCTGGAAGCCTTTGCCTGCCTTCAGCCAGCCCATGGAAACGGCGAGGTACGCACTGAGAATCGCAACAGCGCCTGCCCAGCCGGCGAGTTCCCACAGCAGATTCATGGCGTCCTTTCAAGGTTCCCGAGCAGTATTCGGGCAGGGTTCAGGAGGGGTAAAACGGGGGTTGGTTTTACCGGGGCTTGTTTACTCGAGCCCTGATCGGGCGAGGACCTCATGCTGGCCGGCGGCATAATCATATCCCGCGCCCGGACACCACTTTTACCCGCGAAACGTGATTCTCCCCACGTCTGGACAAGGCCTGCCCGGCGTAGCACGATCAGAGCTGTGACCAACAGTTCCGGCTCCGATCCCTACCTGCGCGAACTCACCCAGCTGAGGCGGGTCAAGGACCGGATGGACCGCGAATATGCGCAGCCTCTGGACGTTGAATCCCTCGCCAAGGAGGTCCATATGTCGGCCGGCCATTTCAGCCGCCGCTTCAAACTGGCCTACGGCGAATCCCCGTACAGCTACCTCATGACGCGCCGGATCGAACGGGCCATGGCGCTGCTCCGCAAAGGTGACCTCAGCGTCACTGAGGTGTGCTTCGCCGTCGGCTGTTCCTCGCTGGGCACCTTCAGCACCCGCTTCAGCGAATTGGTGGGCATGCCGCCGAGCGCCTACAAGCAGGAGGCAGCGGAGTCGACGGCGGGGATCCCGGCCTGCGTGGCAAAACAGGTCACCAGACCGGTCAGGAATCGAGAAGCGCCGGCCCGCGAGCCGTCACTAGCATGACTGGCATGGACATCAACATTTCCTCAACCTTCCTTCCCGCCACCGATCCCGAGGCCTCCCTCGCCTTCTACCGCGACGCGCTCGGCTTCGAAATCCGCAACGACGTGGGCCGCGGCACCATGCGCTGGATCACCGTGGGCCCCGCCGGCCAGAAGGACGTCTCCATCGTCCTGCACCCGCCGGCAGTGGACCCGGGCATCACCGAGGACGAGCGCCGCACCATCACCGAGATGATGGCCAAGGGCACCTACGCCACCATCGTCCTGTCCTCCCCCAACGTGGACGCCGCGTTCGCCAAGGTAGAGGCGACCGGGGCCGAAGTCGTCCAGGAACCTATCGACCAGCCCTACGGCATCCGCGACTGCGCCTTCCGCGATCCGGCCGGCAACACCGTCCGCATCAACCAGCAGCCCTAGGCATATAAACAGACACGTATATAACGGACGACGCCGGAGGAGGCTGCCAGCGCAGCCTCCCCCGGTGCCGCTCCAGGAAGAAGGGCGACACCTTGAGCACGGACACCAGCACAGACGAGGGGCCGGGCACAACAGCGGGGGTGCACGTTGCCGATAGCCATGACCTGATCCGCGTCCAGGGCGCCCGGGAAAACAACCTCAAGGACATCAGCCTGGAGCTGCCGAAGCGCCGCCTCACCGCGTTCACCGGGGTATCCGGCTCGGGCAAGAGCTCCCTGGTGTTCGCCACCATCGCCGCCGAATCCCAGCGGATGATCAACGAAACCTACAGCGCGTTCGTGCAGGGGTTCATGCCCAGCCTGGCCCGGCCTGACGTGGACCGGCTGGAGGGCCTGACCACCGCCATCATCGTGGACCAGGAGCGCATGGGTGCCAACCCGCGCTCCACCGTGGGCACGGCCACCGATGCCAACGCCATGCTGCGGATCCTGTTCAGCCGCCTGGGGAAGCCCTATGTCGGGCCGCCGACGGCCTTCTCCTTCAACGTGCCCACCCGCAAGGCCAGCGGCATTATGAGCACGGAGAAAGGCGGCCGGGTGGAAAAGAACGTGGTGCGCCAGGTGACCTACCTGGGCGGCATGTGCCCGCGCTGTGAAGGCATGGGCAACATCAGCGACATTGACCGGACCGCCCTGTACGACGACTCAAAGTCCCTCTCCGAGGGCGCGCTCACCGTTCCCGGCTACTCCATGGACGGCTGGTACGGCCGCCTGTTCGAGGGCATGGGTCTGCCCATGGACAAACCAATCGCCAAGTTCACGCCGAAGCAGCTGGACACGATGCTGTACGCCGAGCCCACCAAGATCAAGGTGGAAGGCGTCAACCTCACGTTCGAAGGCGTCATCCCCAAGATCCAGAAGTCCATGCTCTCCAAGGACGTGGAGGCCATGCAGCCGCACGTGAAGCGCTTCGTGGAGCGTGCTGTCACGTTCGCCACCTGCCCGGACTGCGGCGGCACGCGCTTGACCCCGGAAGTGCTCAACTCCAGGATCAACGGCAAGAACATCGCCGACCTCTGCACCATGCAGATCAGCGACCTGGCGCAGTGGATCCGCGGACTGGACGAGCCGTCGGTCCGGCCGCTGCTCGCCGGGCTGCGGGACCTGCTGGATTCCTTCGCCGAGATCGGCCTTGGCTACCTGTCACTGGACCGTCCCGCCGGCACCCTCTCCGGCGGCGAGGCGCAGCGGACCAAGATGATCCGGCACTTGGGCTCCTCCCTCACGGATGTCACCTACGTTTTCGATGAACCCAGCATCGGCCTGCACCCGCACGACATCGAGCGGATGAACACGCTCCTGCTGCAGCTGCGGGACAAAGGCAACACCGTCCTGGTGGTGGAACACAAGCCGGAGATGATTGCCATCGCCGACCACGTCGTCGACCTCGGCCCTAAAGCCGGAACCGGCGGCGGTGAGATCGTCTTCGAGGGCGATGTGGACGGGCTGCGTTCCAGCGGCACCATCACCGGGCGGCACCTGGACGACCGGGCCCGCCTGAAGGATTCCGTCCGGACGGCCAGCGGTGCATTGGAGGTCCGCGGCGCCTCGACCAACAACCTGCGGGATGTGGACGTGGATGTGCCGCTGGGCGTGCTGTGCGTGGTGACGGGCGTGGCCGGGTCCGGCAAGAGCTCCCTTATCCACGGTTCGCTGGCCAAGCGGGAGGGCGTGATCGTGATCGACCAGGGTGCCATCAAGGGGTCCCGGCGGAGCAACCCGGCCACCTACACCGGCCTGCTGGAGCCCATCCGCAAGGCCTTCGCCAAGGCCAACGGCGTGAAACCGGCACTCTTCAGCTCCAACTCCGAGGGCGCGTGCCCCACCTGCAACGGCGCCGGCGTGATCTTCACCGAACTGGGCGTCATGGCCACGGTGGAGTCCACCTGCGAGGACTGCGAGGGGCGCCGCTTCCAGCCCGCCGTGCTTGAATATACGCTCGGCGGCATGAATATTGCGGACGTGCTGGACATGTCAGTGGAGGCGGCGCTGGCATACTTCGCCGGGGGCGAAGCCAATACGCCCGGGGCGCACAAGGTCCTGGAACGCCTGGCAGATGTGGGCCTGGGTTACATCTCCCTGGGCCAGCCGCTGACCACCCTGTCCGGCGGCGAGCGCCAGCGGCTCAAGCTGGCCACGCAGATGGCCGAATCCGGGGACGTGTACATCCTTGACGAACCCACCGTGGGCCTGCACCTGGCGGACGTCGAACAGCTGCTGGGACTGCTGGACCGGCTGGTTGATTCCGGGAAATCGGTCATCGTCATTGAGCATCACCAGGCCGTAATGGCCCACGGTGACTGGATCATCGACATCGGCCCGGGTGCAGGGCACGACGGCGGTCGAATCGTTTTCGAGGGCACGCCTGCTGACCTGGTGGCCGGCCGGGCCACGCTCACCGGGCAGCACCTGGCGGCGTATGTAGGGGCCTGACGCGGATGGTCAGGCCCGCGGCGGCCTGCTCAGCGGCGGCCGGGCAGCTGGCCGAGGAATGACACGGTGGCTGCCGCGGTTTGCTGTTGCGCCGCCGTCCGGCTGATGCCGGGCTCGCCGTCGCCCGGCTGGGTGCCGTAGTCACCGAAGAACGCGTGCACCCCGCCCTGGACGGCGATGAACTCCGTGTCCACGGGCAGCAGGTCGCGGGAGGCCGCGATTTTGGCCGGGGTGCTAAGTCCGTCCGCGGTGCCGGAAACGGACAGGACCGGGAGACCGGCCCGGCCGCGCAGGGAGTCCACCGGGTAGGAGCCGTAGAGCACCAGCCCGCTCACGTCGGTGTTGTTGAGCGCAAACGAGGAGGCTGACACGCCGCCCAGGGAGTGGCCGCCCACCGCCCAGGTGGTGATGTCCGGGTTGTTCCCGATGGCGCCGCGGGCCTGGTTGCCATCTAGGAGGCTGAGGCCGAGTGGCTCCTTCAGGATGACCACGCGGTAGCCGGTACCGACCACGGGGGCCAGGATGTCCTGGTAAGCCCGGGCGTCCACGCGCGCGCCGGGGTAGAACACCAGCCCCTTGGTGGTGGGGCTTCCCTCGGGTGACATGGTGAGGGCGGTGTCTGTCTCGGTGACCGTGAAGTCCGACGCCGGACCCGCCTCCGCCGTCGCGCCGGGCTGGTAGGTAAAGGGGTTGAGCCAGGCGAGCCCGGCAGCGAGCGCCAGGACAACCAGCCGGCCGGTCCAGGCAGCCACAGCCCGGACCCGGGAGCGGGGCCGGGGAGCATCCCGTCGGAGCCAAAGCAGGACCGCCCACGCCACGCCGGCGGCGGCAGCCGCCAGCAGGATTCCCGGCAGCAGGGGGTGGCCGCCCAGGACGGCCGGGTTCCCGGCAAGCATCCATACCGCCACCCACGCGAGTGCTGCAGCGCACGCCGCCGAGGCCCAGAAGATGGCGCTGCGCTTCCGGGGCGGTGCGGTGGTTTCCCTAAGGGAAGATTCGTCCATGGTTTCCTGATCCTTCCACCGGACGGCGGGATTTCAATGTCGGCCTGCCCTACGCTGGCCGTATGTCCGAATACTTCCGGTACGACGTCGAGATCCTGCACCTGCTGGTCTCCCCGGCGCACGCCTTTTTTGGCCGGGCCAAGGAGGGGGCCGCCGACGTTCCCACCACTGATGCTGAACAGGCGGAGGTGGTGGCCGGCAAGGGCATCGTGGGTGACCGGTTCTTCGGCAAGGCCGCACACATGGATGCGGCGGTGACCCTTTTCGCGGTCGAGTCCCTGGAAGCCATCGCCGGCGAGCCTGGGCACCGCACCGTTCGATCCCCTGCTGACCCGCCGGAACGTAGTGCTCCGCGGCGCGCAGCTGGCCCCGCTGCTGGGGCAGGACTTCACGCTGGAATCCGGCGGGTCCTCGGTTTCCCTGCACGGCGGCCGGCACGCCCAGCCCTGCGCATGGATGAACGAAATGCTCGCCCCCGGCGCCCACCCAGCCATGCGCGGCCGCGGCGGCATCCGCTGCCAGGCCCTCTCCACAGGACTCCTTCACCGCGGCCCCGCCGTGCTGGTCAGCCCGGTGCCGCTGGACCCGGGGAAGGCCGGCGAGGCGAGCCTGCTGCGCCCGTCCCGGCTGCCGTAGGAAGACGCAGTCTAAGGTAGACGCACGACGGCGTCACGCACGGCACTTTTTCGGGCCGCCTGAGGCGGGGAAGCCCCGGAAACCGGGGGCCCGCAGTCGTGCTTTGCCTGAAACCGTGCCCTGCGTGACGCAAGCAGGCCGAACCACCCTCCTACCGGCTGGCGTAGTAGGCGGCAGCCATGTCCTGCTTGTCGCGGCCCTGCCCTGCCACCCGGTCCAGCCTGGCGGCGAAGGCTTCGGCCCCGTCAAGCTTCAGGCCCTGTCCGGCGGCCGCATCGACAATGAGGTGGGCGTCCTTGCGCGCGGTGTCCACCGCGAAGGATGCCGGCTCCAGGCCTTGGCCTGTGATGAGGCCCATCTTGGTCCGCAGGTAGGGAAGGTCCAGGCCGCCGCCGTCGAGCACGCCGAGGAACTGCTGCGGGTCGACGTCGAGCGCCTCAGCCAAGGCAACCACCTCGCCGGCGGCATTGGAGGCAGCGATGACCCAGCTGTTCACCACGAGTTTCAGCCGTGTGGCGGACCCTGCGGCGGCATCCTGCCCGGTCCAGATGGTCCGGGCGCCAATCGCATCGAGGACCGGCGCAACGCGCGGGCGCAGGGCATCGGGGGCGGCCGCCAGTACCAGAAGCTGGCCGGCTTCGGCCGGGGCGCGGGTACCGGACACGGGCGCCTCCACGAGGTCCAGGCCAACGTCGCCGGCCAGGGCTGCCAGCACGGGCACATCACGCACGCCCACCGTGGTGGACTGGACCCAGGCCGCGCCGGCCCGGATGCCGGGGGCTGCCGCCCGGATGACTTCTTCCACCGCGGCGGCGTCGTAGAGCATGGTCAGGACCACGTCGGCCGCCTCGACTGCGTTGGCAGGGTCTGTGGCGCGCCGCGCACCGTCAGCAGCCAGGGGTTCCGTTTTGGCCGCGTCCCGGTTCCACACCGCTACGTCATGGCCGGCCCGCAGGAGGTTCCGGGCCATGGCCGCTCCCATGATTCCCGTCCCGAGCACGGCGACTTTGAGCTTGGTATCCATCGAGTCATTCTCCTGGCTGCGTTGAGGTCTGGCGTGTACCCATTCAACGTCTCCATGATTCCCCGACTTATTCAAGCGCAGGCACTTCGGCATGCACGCTCCGGCGGAATGTCGGCGCCCCGACCTAGACTCGTACCCATGAGCGACAGCAACCAGGAAACAATCGGCAGCCTCCGAACCGGAACCGAACGCAGGCCTCAACAGGGACCCGGAGGACTGGGTGACCGGGGATGAACCCATGACGGCGGCACAGCGCAGCTACCTCGATACCCTTGCGCGGGAGGCTGGGGAGGAACTTCCGGCAGACCTGAGCAAGGCGGAGGCATCAAAGCACATCGACCGGCTGCAGCAGCGCAGCAACCGGGTGGGCGGCGACGGGGACACCAGCGCCGGCAGCTAGCCGCAGACGGGCTGGAGAAGAGCCCCCTACCAGGCCTGGTGTTCGCGGGTGAGGCCGAAGGGGACCGTGTCACTGAGGTCCACAGTGAACTTGTCGACGCCATGCCGGGTCACCAGGATGCCGTGGCGGCTGCCAGTGAGAGCGTGGGCCTTGGCGGCTGCGACGGCGGCGTCGAGCTCAGTGTCCATGCTGTGGCGGTCGGAGACGGTGATGGTCACGGGGAAGTTCATGGATGTTGCCTGTGTCTTTCAAGGGGTGGGTGGGCATACGCCGCCCGCGCTCCCCTGGCTGCATGGGCGGCTGGGCACGTCCGTGCCTCGAACCATGGTGCCCGAGGTTGAAAGTGCCAGCAACTTTAGATAAATGACGCAGGTCAGGGCCTTGCGCCCCTCACTTTGTCCTGACAATTTATGGCCGCGAGGCGCCGTCAATTAGAGTTGGACAGGAGTGGAAGCCGGTTTTCAAGGCTTCCGACTGCCCCTGAAGCCCGCCTCGCGGCCTGACCCGAGCCATTTTGCGCGACCGCTGACTGTGCAACGACCTGACAAGGATTCCGACATTTCCACCGACGCTCTCTTCGGCAATCTGACCAGGATCCGCAACGTCATCCTCCCCACCCCCGTGCGGACCGGACTGAACACCGGCCGGGGCCTGCTGGGCGGCTTCATTGTGGTCCACCTGGTCTTCCTGGTCTTCGCGGCATCGCTCTCTTTGCGCGGCGAAGCGTTCAGCGACACCTTCATCTACCGCGACTGGGCCATGGCGGGCTTCAACGACGCCAACCTCCGGAGCGGTCCCAGCCCCTGGGTCTACCCCATCCTGGCCCTGATCCCCATGGCCATCGCGGGCCTGGCAGGCCCTGGACCCTTCTTCTTCATCTGGGTCCTCATGACCACATTGCTCAACGGCTGGGCGCTGCTGAAACTCACCGAACGCGGCCGCAGCACCAACGCCATCCCCGCCGGCTGGTGGTGGCTGGTGTTCACCTTCCTGATGGGCTGGCTCGGATTTGCCCGGGTGGACGGCCTCACCGCCCCTCTGGTCCTGGTGGCCCTCGCGTACGGGGTCAAGCGCCCCTTCATTGCCTCGGTCCTGCTGGCCATCGGCACCTGGGTGAAGGTCTGGCCCGCGGCGATCATGCTGGCCCTCTTCGCCGTCGTCAGGAACCGCCTGCTGGTGGTGCTGGCAGGAATCGCGGCGACGGCGGGGGTCGTTGCGCTGGGAGCGGCACTGGGCAGCGTCCCCAAGCTGCTGAACTTCCTCACCCAGCAGGGCGACCGCGGCATGCGCCTCGAAGCCACGTTCACCACCCCCTGGCTCTGGCTCTCCGTCCTGAACGCGGGAGGCTCCCGCATGTACATGAACACGGACATCAACTCGATGCAGGTGGACGGGCCGGGCACCGCCACCATGTCCGTCCTGATGCAGCCGCTCCTGGTCCTGGCTGCCCTGCTGGTGGCCGGACTGGCGTTCTGGGCCCTGCATAACGGTAAACAGCACAAGGTGGCCGGCGGCGTGGACCGCACGGAACTGCTCCTGGCCGGTGCCCTCGCCCTCGCCGCCGCCTTTGTGGTCTTCAACAAGGTGGGCTCCCCGCAGTTCATGGTGTGGCTGGGCCCCGCCGTCGCCGTCGGCCTGGCGCACAGCTGGCGTGAATGGCGCGTCCCGGCGCTGATGCTGATCGCCATCGCCGTGGCCACCTACTTCATCTATCCGCTCTTCTACGACGCCCTCAGCCACAACAACCCGTGGATGGCGCTGGTGCTGACCATCCGCAACGTCCTGCTGGTGGTCCTGTTCCTGTGGAGCGTCCGGCGCCTGTACTCGCTGGGCAAGAAGACCTCCGCACCCGCCCCCGCGCTCAAGGAGACCTAAGATTTCCACGAGGTTCTTCGACCGCCTGGTGGCCGTCCGCACCAAACTGCTCCCGGCAAAAGTGGTGGACTGGTTCGCCCGCCCGTCCAGCGTCTGGTGGGGCTTCGCCGTCGTCCATCTGTACTTCCTGGGCTGGATGGCGTCCTTCTTCCTGAACGGCGAAACGTTCAGCGACACCGAGCAGTACCGGCAGTGGGCCATGGCCGGGTACAACCCGGCGGACCTGACCGGCAAGATCAGCCCCTGGGTCTACCCCGTGCTGGCGCAGATCCCCATCTTCCTCGCGAACATCGCCGGACCAAGCCTCTACCTGCTGGTCTGGTTCCTGATCATTACCGCGCTGAACGCCGTCGGCCTGCTCTACCTCACCCGCGGTCCGCGGAAGGTGACGGGCGTTGCGCCTGCGTGGTGGTGGCTGTTCTTCACGGTCTTCATGGGCTACCTCAGCTTCGCGCGGGTGGAAGGCATCACGGCCCCGGTCGTGCTGATCGCCTTGCTCTACGCGGCCGAGCGGCCGGTGGTGGCGGGCGTCCTGCTCAGCGTCGCCACGTGGATCAAGGTGTGGCCCGCCGCAGTCCTGGTGCCGATCGTCATCGCCAGCCACAAGCGGATCCAGGTGGTGCTCGCCGGCGCCGCCGTCACCGCCGTCGTGGGCCTGGGCACGTGGCTGACCGGCGGGCTGCCGCACATCATGGACTTCCTCCTCAACCAGGGCGAACGCGGCATGCAGGCTCGAGGCCACCTTCTCCACGCCCTGGGTCTGGCTGAGCGTGTTCCACATCGCCGGGTCCAGGATGGCTGACAACACGGCCATCAACTCCACCGAGGTCTACGGCCCGGGCGCCGGCACCGCGGCGTTCCTGATGCAGCCGCTGCTGGTCCTGGCGGCCATCACGGCGGCCATCCTGCTGGTGCGGGCCATGCGTCGCGGCGCCGAACGGGAGGAGCTGTTCCTCGAAGGCTCGCTCATGATGGTCACCGCGTTTATCGTCTTCAACAAGGTGGGCTCGCCGCAGTTCATCATCTGGCTGGCGCCTGTGATTATCGCCGGCCTGGCGCATGACTGGGACCGTTGGAAGGTGCCGGCAGCCCTGCTGATGGGCATCGCCATGACCACGTTCGTGATCTACCCGTTGTTCTACACGCCGCTGATCCACGCCCACCCGGTCATGGCGGCCATCCTGACCACCCGCAACGTGCTCCTGGTGGTGCTGCTGTGGTGGTCGGTCAAGCGCACGGCGGAGCCTGGGCCGGAAGGCCTCGGCGCAGGTGCCGGCCGGAGCCTAGGGGGTTTCGCCGCGCTCGACTGCGGCGGTATCAGTGTGGCGGGCGGCCGCGCCGGCCTGCCGCGCGGCGCGGCGTTCCACCGCCCACTGCCAGCCGCGGCGGCCCAGGTCCAGCGGCCTGCCCTCGATCAGCAGTTTGCGGGTATGGACGTCCAGGACCAGCAGGTAGAAGGTGAAGGCCAGGGCAGTGAAGAACGCCAGGGACGACGCGTCGATGGGCAGTTCCACGAAGGACCAGACCGAGAGCTGGTCCTGGGCGCCGAACACCACAAAGAACGTCACGCACACATACAGCGACCGGATCTGCCAGTCGTCCCGGATCCCGGTGACGGCCAGGAACGGCAGGAACCACAGGATGTACCAGGGCTGGATGATGGGTGAAAGCATCACGACGGCGGTAAACGCCAGGGCCATCCGGCGCACCGCCCGCGAGTAGTCGCCGCGGAACATCAGCAGCAGGACCAAGACGATGGCGGCCCACTTCATGGCGGTCCGGAGCCACGTGGCAAGGGTTCCGCCGGGGAGTCCCAAGGCGTTGGCGAGCATCTCCACCTGCTGGCCGATGAAACCGGACGGTGAGTAGCCCGTGTAGCCGGGGGTTGGGTCCATGATGGCCCAGGTCCAGCCGATGCCCAGGTTGTACGGGATGCCGCTGAGGGCCAGCACACCAAAACTGATGCCCGCCGTCGCGCCCCACATCAGGAACTTGCGCGGCCAGGAGGCCGAGGGGCCTGCCCACATGACCCCGATGAACGGCAGCAGCAGCACGGTGATGGGCTTGATGCCCACGGAGGCGGTGACCAGGAGGATGCCCAGCAGGTAGCGGCGGGTGGCGGCCAGGTAGACGCCGGCGACGGCGAGCCCCACCATCAGGGCGTCGTTGTGGGCGCTGGCGATGAAGCTGATCAGGAACAGGGGTTGGCCACGGAGATCCAGAGGGCGCGGGCGCCGTTGATGCCGTGCAGTTCGGCCAGCTTGGGCACATAAATGACGCAGAGGAGCACGCCCATGCCGGCCAGGAGGCGGAAGAGCAGGACGGAGGCATCGGGCTGGGCACCGGTAAGCCCCACCACTCCGCGGGCAAGCCACAGGAAGTACGGGCCGTAGGGGGTCCGGTTTTCCGCCCAGGCCGGATCGGCACCCAGCGCGAACCAGTTGTTGAGGGTGGAGATGCCAACCTCGTACGGGTTTTGGCCTTCCTGGACCAGGCGGCCCTGGCCGGTGTAGGCGTAGACGTCGCGGGAGAACACCGGAACGCAAAACAACAGCGGCAGTGACCAGGCGGAAATGGCCACCACCACGGACTGCAGCGACGAGTGGCCCCAGTCCCCCAGCCGCTGGCCCAGCCGGAGCCAGGAGCGCATCAGGAGCATGGCGCCTGCCGTCAGCAGCACGGTGGATACCGCCACGCCCCACCCTTCGGTGCGGAGCGCGATCACCACCGGCTGTCGGATCATCGGCGAGCCGTTGGCGATCCATCCCGTTCCGATGGAGCCGACAAACATCATCAGGGCGCCGATGAAGCCTTCGATGGTGGCCAGGTAGGCGCGGCCCTTGGCAGGCGCGGAGGCGTCGACCGGTTTGCCCGGCCGGCTCTCCGACGTCTCCAGATGTGACCCGCCTGCCGTCATGATTGTGTGGTCCCCTACTTTGTTACGGCATTGGTTGCTCCGGCGCTTTGGGCCGCCGTGCAACCCGGTCATTTTATCAGCCGAGCTTACGGCTGCCCCGGGCCGCGGCCGGGCGGGAAGGCACAGTTTGGCAACGGCGGCCACCTGCCCTACCGGGCCCGCAGCAGCGCCAGGAATTCGTCGGCCATGGCGAGCTGTTCTTCCAGCTTGGCCCGGCGCATCGCCGCCTCTTCGATAAATCCGTTCAACTCAGCCCTGATGCCGGCAACATCGTGGCCCGGTTGGGACGCTTCCAGTGCGTCGATGATGCGCAGGAGACCGGACATGGCCTCGAGCGTGAATCCCAGCGGCTTCATCCTGCGGATCAACAGCAGCCGCGTGAAGTCGCGTTCGGTGTACAGGCGGAATCCACCTTCGGTGCGGCCGGACGGCTTGAGGAGGCCCACCTCGTCATAGTGGCGGATGGTCCGCAGGGACATCTGTGAGCGGTCGGCCAGTTCGCCGATATGCATCGTCGCCACCACTTCTTCAGCGGTCATCTCTTTCGCCATCACGTCACCAACCCTGCTCAACCCTCACGTTACGGTAGTCTTGCGTGTGCAACCGGAAGTCACCGACGCATTCTTCCTTCCCATCCACCCATTGTCGTCCATGGCATGGCTGGACCCGTGCGCATCGTGGCGTGCAGAAACGCTGCCCACCCGCTCTCCCAAGGAGAGCCAAGTTCCTGGAGTCGTTCCTTGGCCGTAGCCGACAGCCCCCGTCCGATTCGGCAACCGACCACCGTCCTCACGGCGCTGCGTTCTCCGCGGCAGCTTTCCCGCGAGGTCCTTGCCGGAATGGTCACCACGCTTGCCCTGGTCCCGGAGGTGATCTCGTTCTCCATCGTGGCCGGGGTGGATCCGATGGTCAGCCTGGTCGCTTCCATCGTGCTGGCCCTGGCGATGTCCATCCTTGGCGGACGGCCCGGCGTCGTGACGGCTGCCGCGGGCTCCGTGGCCTTGGTCATTGCCCCGCTCGTACACCAGCACGGCGTCGAGTACGTCTTGCCCGCGGTGCTCCTTGGCGGAGTGATCCAGGTGGTCTTTGGCTTGGCCGGCCTTGCCCGCCTCATGCGCTTCATCCCGCGATCGGTGATGATCGGGTTCGTCAACGCCCTGGGTGTGCTGATCTTCATGGCCCAGGTGCCCCACGTCCTCAACGTTCCCTGGCTCGCCTACGTCCTGTTCGCCCTCACGTTCGCCATCATTTTCATCCTGCCCCGTTTCACCAAGGTGGTGCCGCCGCCGCTGGTGGCCATCGTCGTCGTCACCGCGATTGTGATTTTCGCCGGCCTCACCGTTCCGAACGTCGCGGACGAAGGCCCACTCACGGGGAAACTGCCCGGGATCACGCCGTTCCTTTTCCCGGTAAACCCTGAGACCTTCCGGCTGGTATTGCCAACGGCTCTGAGCGTGGCATTCGTCGGCCTCATGGAAACCCTCCTCACGTCCAAGCTCGTGGATGACATCACGGAGACGCCCTCGCACAAGGGCCGCGAGTCCTGGGCCCTGGGCGTCTCGAACATCCTCGCCGGGTTCTACGGCGGCATCGCCGGCTGCGCCATGATCGGCCAGACGGTCCTCAACGTGAAGACAGGACAGGCACGCACCCGGATTTCCACGTTCGTGGCCGGGCTGTTCCTGCTGGCCCTGGTGACGGGGCTCAGCTCGATCATGGGGCAGATCCCCATGGTGGCCCTTGCCGCAGTCATGATGGTCGTCGCCGTGACTACGGTTGACTGGCACAGCGTGAAACCGTCCACCCTGAGGCGGATGCCGGTGCCGGAGACGCTCGTCATGGCCGTCACGGTCGCCGTCGTGGTCCTCACGGGGAACCTGGCCTACGGCGTCCTGGTGGGCGTCATCCTCGCCATGGTGCTGTTCGCGCGCCGGGTGGCCCACGTCATCAGCGTTGAGCGGACCTTGGCGGCCGGCGGTGAAACCGTCCACTACGAGGTGGTGGGGCCGCTGTTTTTCGGAAGCAGCAACGACCTCGTGGAGCAGTTCGCCTACGCCGACGATCCCGCCTCGGTGACCATCGACCTCAGCCGCGCCCAGATCTGGGACGCCTCAACTGTCGCCGCCCTGGACTCCATCGAAGCGAAATATGCGGACCACGGGGTCACAGTAACCATAAAAGGCCTCGATGAGCGCAGTACCGGCTTCCACCGCCGCCTTACGGGGCACCTGGGCGCCTGACCGCGCCTGCGCAGGCAATCGGGCGGGGCCACCGTGGACGGCCCCGCCCCCTTCTGACCTCGGGACTAGGAGAAACGTCCCGGCCGGAAGGTTGCCAGCAGGGCGTGCTTCCTGCCGGTGAGGATTTCGCCGGCAAGGAGCTCACCGGCAATGAGGCCCAGGGTGGCACCGGAGTGCGTGAAGGCAACAAAGCAGCCCGGCACCTGGCCCAGTTCGCCCAGGACAGGTTCGCCGTCACCGGGAATCGGCTTGTAGCCCATCTTCCATGAGGCAGGCTTGAGTTCCGGGTTGCCGCCAACCAACTTGGACGCCTCATCGGCCAATTCCTGCACCACCTCGTCCGGAATGGTGAAGGAACCGTCGGCGTGCTCGGTGATGCGTTCCTCGTACCAGTCGTGGTCCAGGGCGAACGTGCCGCCAGGGTTGGGGCGGAGCGCGGCGCGCGGGGTGTTCATCACGGCTGTCACGTCATGTTGCACCTGCTTGGTCACCACCAGCATGGACACGGGCGAACCGTTGGGGATGTGCACCCCCAGGGGTTCGACGACGGCGGGTGTAGCGGCGCCGCAGGCCACCAGGACGGCGTCCGCGGGGTACGTCCCGCCCGCCGTGGTCTCCACGCCCGTGGTCCGGCCGCCCTCCACCATCACGGAGGCCTTGCCTGCGTTGAGCACCAGTTCACCGCCGCGGGAGTGGAACTCCTCCATCAGGAACTCGATCAGGTCCGGGAGGCTGACCCAGCCTTCGCCGGGGTTGAAGATGGCCTTTTCCGGAACGGCGCCTGGATCAACCCCGGCAGTGGCTGATGAGATCTCTTCGGGGGCAAGCAGCCGTGAATCGTAGCCAATGGACTTCTCGTAGGCGTGCCGCGCCTCAGTAGCCGCACCTTGTCCGGCAGTGTTCCACATGAGGCCACCGCCGAACTGGAGCCATTCGCGGCTGGGGTCGGAGGCAAAGAGCGTGCGGTAGCGGTCAACGCCGGCCATCCGGAGCCGGTGGTAGGGGGTGGACCGTTCGCCGGCGGAGTTGAGCCAGGACAGCGAGCGGCCGCTGGCTTCGCTGGCCAGGCCGCGCTCGGTCAGCAGGATTACCGAGGCCCCTTCGCGGAGCAGGTGCACGGCGGTGGAGACGCCCAGGATGCCACCGCCGATGATGGCGACGCGCTTGGTGGCTGTAGCAGAGGACATTGGTGTCCCTTTCTGTGGAATTCGTGGTTCTGTAAGGACGCTGACGGTGCGCCCAAGGGGAAAGTTCGGGTAGGGACGTCAAACCCGGGCGTGGATGCCCTCGATGACCTTGAGTACTTCCAGCGGCCCGGCGGGATCGACGGGCAGTGGCCCGTGCCCGCGCAGGGCCGCGGCAAGCTGCACATAGAACTGCGGGTAGCCGCCTCGTTCGGCGGGGATGGCAGATGTGGCCCCTTCCACGCCAAGGAGCCCCCATCGCTCCTGGGGTTCCATGCCGTACCCGGGGTCCGACGGCGGCAGCCCGGCCGCGAGGGCCGGTTCCTGGCCGTCAAGGCCCCATTTGGTGTACCCGGCCTTTGAGCCGAGGACGTGGAAGCGGGCGCCGGCCTGGGCCGCCATGCCGTTCATCCAGAGGCGCGAGCGGACGCCTGAGGCGTGCAGCAGTGACACGAAGGCCTCGGTATCTGCGGCGTCCGGGTGCGGGCCGCGGTTGGCCGTCTCGCCGTAGCTCCGTTCCACAGGGCCGAACAGCTGGATGGCCTGGTCGATCAGGTGGGCGCCGAGGTCGTGCAGGATGCCGCCGCCGTCGGAAAGGGACACCGTGTCCCGCCAGTTCCCAAACCCTTCCGGCCGCCACCACTCAAAGCGCGATTCAAAGCTGCTGACCTCCCCCAACGCGCCGCCATCCAGGATTTTCTGGAGGCTCAGGAAGTCGGCGTCCCACCTGCGGTTCTGGAACACCGTAAGCTGCACCCCGCCGTCGGCCGCCCTGCTGATCAGCTCCTCGCCCAAGGCGGACGTGGGCACGAAAGGCTTGTCCACCACCACGTGCAGGCCGTGGGCGATGGCCGTTGCGGCCAGGCCGAAGTGGGTGTGGGGCGGGGTGCCCAGGATGACCAGGTCCAGCTCCGAGGCCAGGGCGAAAAGCTCCTGGGGAGTTCCAACAATCCGGGCTTGAGGGTGGCGGCGTGCCGCCTCCGCGGCGCGCTCAGGCTGCGCCGTGACGATGACATCGAGCGAGAACTCCGGGTTGGCCGCGATCAGCGGCGTGTGGAAGACCTTCCCGGAGACGCCAAAGCCGACGACGGCGGTGCGGATGGGTGCCGCTGCGCGCGTTCCCATCAGAGCACCTCGGAGAGGAATCGCTGAAGGCGTTCGCTGCGGGGATTGTCGAAGAGTTGGGTGGGGGTTCCTGCCTCGACCACCTCACCTTCGTCCATGAAGACCACCTGGTCGGCCACCTTGCGGGCGAAGCCCATTTCATGGGTGACCACGAGCATGGTCATGCCGCGCCGGCCGAGGCCGGCCATGAGGTTCAGGACGCCCTTCACCAATTCAGGGTCCAGGGCGCTGGTTGCTTCATCGAAAAGCATCACTTCGGGTTCCATGGCGAGGGCCCGGGCAATAGCGACGCGCTGCTGCTGGCCCCCGAGAGGTCGCGGGGCCGGTGGTCGGCGCGTTCTGCGAGTCCCACTTCGGCGAGCCGTTGGCGGGCCTTGTCCATGGCTTTGGCTTTGGGCATTCCCTTGACGCTCCAGAGCGCCAGGGCCACATTTTCTTCGGCGGTGTGGTCCGGAAAGAGGTTGAAGTGCTGGAAGACCATGCCGATGCGGGCGCGCAGGGTGTCAGGGTTGGCACCCAGGGTACTGTCGCCGGCCAGCATGACGTCGCCACTTTTGGGTTCATGCAGGCGGTTGATGCCGCGCAGCAAGGTCGACTTGCCGGAGCCGGAGGGCCCGATGATGCAGGTGGTGGTGCCAGGGGCAACAGTGAGGCTGACGTTGCGCAGTACCTCTATGTCGCCGTACGCCATGGTCAGGTTGCGCAGTTCCAGGCTGGAGCCGTGGAACGTCTGCGTTTTCGACACGGTGCTTCTCGTGGTGGTGGGGGTGTTCATGTGTTGCTCCCAGTGGTGAGGGGCGAGGCCAAGTCAAGTTCCTTGACTTCCTTCAGGCCGCTGGTGGGTGGTGTTGCCCGGCGGCGGCCGGTGCGGAACTTGTTGTCGAAGTAGTTCACCAGGTGTGTCAGCGGGACGGTGATCACCAGGTAGAGGAGACCGGCGGCCACCAGGGGTGAGAGGTTGCCTGACAGCACGGCGGCGTCCTGGCCCACGCGGAAGAGTTCCCGTTCGGTGACCAGCAAGCCCAGGAAGTACACCAGGGAGGAGTCCTTGACGATGGCGATGAACTGGTTCACCAGGGCGGGAAGAACCCGGCGGACGCCCTGCGGTATTACCACCAGTGCCATCGACTTGGCGTAGCTCATCCCCAGCGCGCGGCAGGCCTCCCCTGGCCCTTGTCCACGCTGAGGATGCCGGCGCGGAAGATTTCCCCGATGTAGGCGCTGGCGATCAGGCTAAGCGCGATGATCCCGAGCGGGTAGGGGGACGGGCCGAAGATTGACTGGCTCAGCCGCGCGAAGCCCTGGCCGATCAAGAGGATGGTCAGGATGGCCGGCAGCCCCCGGAAGAGGTCCGTGTAGATCCGGGCCGGAACCCGCAGCCACTTGGACGGTGAGATGCCCATGACGGCCACCACCATGCCCAGCACGGTGCCAAGGACGGTCGCGCGGCAATGGAAATGATCAGCGTGTTCAGCAGGCCGACAGCCAACAGTTGGGGCAGGACCTCGGCCATAGCGCCGAAGTCAAAGAAAGTACGGATGATGGTGTTGAACCAGTCCATGATTGCTCTCAGACGTAGATTGTGTGGTGGTGCCGGGCAGGCCGCGGATCGCGGCCTGCCCGGCTATGCGCCCGAAGGCGTAGTGGGCCGGCGCCTACTTGCTCGGTGCCGGTGAGGGGGAAGCGGCTTGCTCGGCCTTGGGCAGGTACTGCTTGGGCATTGGCGAACCCGGGAACCACTTCTGGTAAAGCTTCTTCCAGGTCCCGTCCTCCATCGCAGCTGCCAGGCCCTTGTTCAGGGCTTCCTTGAAAGCGGTCTTGCCCTTGGCCACGGCGAATCCGGCCGGTGCATCGAAGGACGGAATGTCCGCGGCGCTGACCAGGCCGTGCTGCTGCTCGTAGGCCTTGGCGGCCTCGTAATCCAGGAAGTGGGCGTCAACGGCGCCGCTGTTCACGGCCGCAATGGCGGTGTTGTTGTCCGGGAAACGGACCAGGCTGGCCGAGGTGAAGTTCTTAACCGCGTAGGCTTCCTGCAGTGTTCCCTGGACCACGCCCAGGCGCTTGCCGGCCAGGCCGTCCACACCGGTGATGCCGGAGGACTTGGTGGTGATGACGGTCAGGTACCCGGCCAGGTAGCCGTCAGAAAAGTCCACTGTTTCCTTGCGCTTGTCCGTGATGCCAATGGCTGCCACTCCGGCGTCGAACTGCCCGTTGGCAACCGCGGCAAGGAGGCCGGAGAAGTCCTGGCCGGTGAAGACCACGTTGTCCACACCGGCCCGGTGGGCCACATCCTTGAACAGTTCCACGTCGAACCCGGTGAAGTTACCGGAGGCGTCGGCAAAGGTGTACGGCTTGGAGTCACCCAGGCTGGCAACGCGGATGGTGCCTGGCTGGATCAGGCCGTAGGGGTTGTTCTCCGTAGTGGAGGCGGCGGAGGTGGAACTGCAACCGGAAAGCGCCAGGACCGCAGCGAGTGCTGCGGCGGCAATGCCGGCTGGGCGGAGATTCTTTTTCTTCACAGCGGTGTCCAATCGTTGGTGGGGCGGCGGTGCTGTCAGGGCCGCCGAAGAATGTCGCCGATGGTTCTTGTTGAGTCCGGTCTCACACCCTAGGATTGAGACCGGACTCACATCGATGGATAGAAATGTAGCCGAAGTCACAGGGGCCGTCAACAGCCCTTCGAAAGGTGAAGATGAACGGCGAAGTAGCGCGACGGCGGGACGTAACCGTTGCAGACGTTGCGAAGGCTGCCCGGGTTTCCAAGGCCCAGGCCGCCCGCGCACTGGGCAATTACGGCGCCGTCAGCGATGACGTCCGCGAACGCGTTCTTGCTGCGGCTGAGGCGCTTTCGTACCGGCCCAACGAGCTTGCCCGCAGCATGAACACGGGAAAATCACACACCATCGGGGTGGTGGTGGGCGACATCGAAAACCCCCACTTTGGGCTTGCCACCCGGGGCATTACGGACACCGCCAAAAAGGCCGGCTACAACGTCATCCTGGTCAACACGGACGAGGACCGGTCCGCGGAAGTGGAGGCCGTCCGGGTGCTTCTGGACAAGCGGGTGGACGGCCTGATCGTGGCTCCGGCATCGTCGGTGGACACGGACCACCTGCAGGACGTACATCGGTCCGGACGCCCCCTGGTCTTTATCGACCGCACGGCCGGGGACATGCAGGTGGAGACCATGGCGGTGGACATGGCAAGAATCTCGCGGGAGGCCACGCAGTACCTGCTCGATGCCGGACACCGCCGGATCGCCTTCATCTCGACACTCAGGACGGACAGCCCCTACGCGGCCGGGATGACCCTCGAGTCCTCCCAGATCGCAGACCGCATCGAGGGCATGCGGGAGGCCTTCCTCAGTTCGGGCCTGCCTTTTCCGGAGGACCTGGTCCGGCTGAATGCGGGCGACGAGGACTCCATCCGCAGCGTCACCCGGGAAGTGCTCCGGGGCCCGGACAGGGCCACAGCGGTGGTGGCATCCGACGGCCTGATCGCCCTCAGCGTGGTTGAAGCCATCCAGGAACTGGGCCTGTCCATCCCCGCCGACGTCTCATTTCTCATGTACGACGACTTCGCCTGGACCAGGCTCACCACCCCGCCCCTGACGGTGATCGCCCAGCCCGTCTACAACATGGGCGTGGCCGCGGCCAAGGCGCTGATCAGGCAGATGGAGGGGCTGCCGGCCGCCGCCCCGGCCCAGTTCACGGCAACGCTTGTGCGGCGGGGATCCGTTGGGCCGCGCCCGGTGGGAGAAAACCTGGCGCGCGAAGACGTGGGAGCGCGGCTTAGCTGACGCCTGCCGCTTCCAAATTGAAGTAGGACCGCGCATCCGGCGGCCGGATGTCAGCCACCGCATCACTGAAGATCCGCATGGGATGCGGCGTGAAGGGGTGTTCGGCAATCGCGTCGTAGTCCAGTTCGATGCCCAGTCCCACGCCCTGGGGGATCAGGATGTCGCCCTCCGCAGTCAGTTGGAGGCGCTCGGTGGAGATTCCACTTCGCCAGGGCACGTCGGTCGCCATGATTTCCAGGTATCGGAAATTCGGCAGGGTTGCGCCGAGCCTGCAGCGTTGCGGCGGTACTGAGGGGTCCGCTCGGGTTGTGCGGTGCGAAGGGAACGTAGTGGGCGGCCGCAAGCGTGGAAATGAACGACATTTCCAGCAGGCCCCCGGCGTGGGTGGCGTCGGGCTGGACATAGTCCACGGCCTTGCGCGCCAGGGCGGGAATGAAGGTGTTCCGGCCCATCCACCGCTCTCCTGCCGCGATTGGGACCGGGGATTTGCTGCGTACTTCGATGAGGGCATCGATGCTATCCGGCGGGCAGGGCTCTTCGAAGAAGACCGGTTGGAACTGTTCAATCCCGCGGGCAACGCGGATGGCGGTCGGCACGTCGAAACGGCCGTGCCCTTCGATGAACAGCTCAATGTCATCGCCTACTGCCTCCCGGACAGCCGCAACAGGCTCGAGCATCCGCCGTAGGTCCCGGGGCTCAAGAGTGAGGTCCGCAGCCTCGAAGGGATCCCACTTGAGCCCGCGGAATCCCTGGGCAACGGTTTGGATGGCGGCCTCGGCGAAATCAGCAGGCGTTGTGGCACCCGAGAACCACCCATTGGCGTACGCCCTGACCCGGTCGCGCACCTGTCCGCCCAACATCCGGTGGACCGGAACCCCCAGCGCCCGCGCCGATACGTCCCACATGGCCATTTCGAGCGCACTGAGCGCGGTCATCGAGACGGGTCCCCCGCGCCAGTAGGCATCGCGGTTCACTTCATAAATGGTCTGGGTGATCCGGGTGGGATCCTTGCCGCGAACGGCCTCCGCAAGGACGGCCACTGCGCCGAGGACCGCCTGTTCCTGGCCCTCGAGGGTAGCCTCCGCTATTCCCGTCAGGCCCTCGTCAGTTGTCAGCCGGACAAAGATGAGGTTGGTCCTGTAAAAGTCCACGACCACGGTGTCGAGGTTGGTGATTTTCATGCGTTGACAGCCTTCGTTAGTGGAGCGGGCGCGCCGCAGCCGGCGGCAGCTCAGCCCGCGGGAGGGGCGGTGGATTCGCGGACGATGACCTGGGTGGCCAGTTCCACGCGGTGCGAATGCAGGACTTCCCCGCGCGCCTGCCGCAGCAGGGACCTCAGCGCCGCCCGCCCCATCTCCTCCAGCGGCTGCGCCACCGAGCTCAGCGACGGCACCGACTGCTCACCCTGGTTGGTGCCGTCAAAACCGATCAGGCTGATGTCTTCGGGCACCCTGATCCCGTGGTGCCGCGCCTCGCTGAGGACACCCAGGGCAATGGAGTCGCTGCCGGCAAAGATGGCAGTGGGCAAGGACTCAAGCTTCAATAACTCCTTTAAGCCGGTGACCCCGCTCTCAGTGCGGAAGCGGCCGCCGGACACGACGTACCGGGGATCAACCTCGATGCCCTGGGCCATGAGCGCGGCCATGTACCCGTGCAGCCGCGCCTGGTTGCACTCAGCGCCCTCGATGCCCCCGATATAGGCGATGCGCCGGTGCCCCAACCCCAGGAGGTGCTCGGTGGCCGCCTTGCCGCCGGCCCAGTTGGTGGCCCCGACGCTGACCACGTCGGCGGAGGGCGGATTGAGCGGATCGATGACGACGACGGGTATCTGGCGGCGCCGGAACGCGTGCAGTTGCGCCTCGCTGAAGGCAGAGGTGACCACGATCATCCCGGCCCTTCCCTCTTCGAGCATCCGCTGGGCGCGGCGTTCCGGGGTTTGCCTGCCGGAGGTGGATTGTCCGGTCACGCTCACCAGGATTTCGACGTCGGCACCTGCCGCAGACTGAAGAATCCCGTTCAGGACCTGAATGGTGTAGGCGGAGTCCAGGACGTCGATAACCACCTCCACCACGGTGCCGTTTTCGACAGCTGCGCGGCGCTGCACGGGCGACCTGTATCCCGCCTGCTCCAGCGCCGCGAGAATGCGGGCCCGGGTTTCGGGAGCCACATCGTCGCGTCCGTTTACCACCTTGGAGACGGTCGGAGCCGAAACGCCGGCCTGCCTGGCCACGGTCGCGAGCGTGGGTTTGGTCCGCTCAGGCATTTTGGTCGTCATGAGTTCGCAATCTTTCGAAGAAGAGTAGTCCACTAATTGTGTAGAAGAGGCGGTTCTGCCGTCAAGCGTCTCGTAAAAGGCAACCGTTCTTCGAAAATATCCTCTACGATCCCTTGACTACGCGGATCTTTAGGACTTTAGTTTACAGCGTGACTTATATCACCGTTCGAAATGTTTCGAACGACAGTCGGAGCTGACGCCCCGTACCTCGACAGCAAATTCACAATGGAGAAGCAATGAAGCAACCCCAGACCTCACGGCGTTCTTTCCTCGCCCTCGCTGCCCTCACTCCCTTTGCCGTTGCGGCAACCACTGCCTGCGGGACGTCAGGTCCGGGCGCCTCCAGCGGCAACGGTGGCGCCAGCATGTGGTTCCTGTCCGGCGAGCCGAACCAGACCAACATGCAGAAGGCAATCGACGCCTTCAACCAGGCAAACCCCGACAACAAGATCGCGGTCACCTTCTTCCAGAATGATGCCTACAAGACCAAGATCAAGACCGCCATCGGCGCCAACCAGGCGCCCACCATTATCTACAACTGGGGCGGCGGCACGCTGAAGACGTACGCCGAGGCGAACCAGGTTGAGGACCTCACCAGCGGCTGGATTCCGAACCGGACCTGAAGAAGAAGTTCTTCCCGTCCACGTTCAGTGCCGCGACGGTCAACGGCAAGATCTACGCCCTCCCCAATATGTATGTGGGTCCGATTGTCCTGTTCTACAACAAGGAACTGTTCCAGAAGGCCGGCGTCCAGCCCCCAAGACCTGGGAAGACGTCATGTCCCTGGTCAAGACCTTCAATGGCATGGGGGTGGCCCCCTTCTCGCTGGGCGGCCAGTCGCGCTGGACCTCCATGATGTGGCTTGAGTACCTGCTCGACCGCATCGGCGGCCCCGATGTCTTCAAGGCGATCTTCGATGGCAAGCCCAACGCCTGGAAGGACCCGGCCGTCATCGAGACCGGCACCAAGATCCAGGAACTCGTTTCCGCTGACGGGTTCATCAAGGGCTTCTCCTCCATCACGGCTGACTCCAATGCGGACCAGGCCCTGCTGTACACCGGCAAGGCCGCCATGATGCTGCACGGTTCCTGGACGTATGGCCCCATGAAGAGGGACGGCAAGAACTTCGTCCAGGACGGCAAGCTGGGATTCGTCCAGTTCCCCGCCGTTGCCGGCGGCAAGGGCGATCCGAAGAACGGCGTGGGCAACCCGGCGAACTACCAGTCGATTTCCGCCAAGGCCAGCGACAAGGAAAAGGAGTCCGCCAAGAAGTTCCTCAAGGACGGCATCATGACCGATACCATGATCGACGCCTACATCAACTCCGGATCGGTGCCCATCGTCAACGGCATCGAAAGCAAGCTGAACACGTCCCCGGACAAGGATTTCCTCAACTTCGTCTACGACCTTGCAAAGAACGCCCCCAGCTTCCAGCAGTCGTGGGACCAGGCCCTGAGCCCCACCGCCGCCGAGGCACTGCTGAACAACATCGACCAGCTGTTCCTGAAGTCCATTACGCCGCAGCAGTTCGCTGAGAACATGAACGGCACCCTCGGGAAATGAGTAACGCCGTCTCCACCGCCCCGGGGCGCGCCGTCGGCGTCAAGGATTCCAAGCAGACAGAACAACGCAAGGCCGCCCTGGCATGGTTGACCGTTCCTGCACTGTTCTTCTTCCTTGTGTTCGCCGTCATCCCGCTGGCGGGTGTACTCATCCTCAGCTTCACCAGGCGGGACGGGATCGGAGCCATCGGGGCGGCGGGACTGGACAACTGGTTTTCCGTGCTGGCAGATCCGGGGCTGTACAACGCCCTGGGCCTGACCTTCCTGATCATGATCGTCTCGTGGCTGGTGCAGACCCCCATCAGCCTCCTGCTTGGCGTCTTCACGGCTGGCAGCCAGCGTTACCGTGCCGCCCTGGCGGTGCTGTACTTCCTGCCCCTGCTGCTGTCCTCGGCCGCCGTCGCCATTGCCTTCAAGGCCCTGCTGGATCCCAACTTCGGCCTGGCAACCGGCCTGGGGCTGCCGTTCCTCGCGCAGGACTGGCTGGGTGTTCCGCAGCTGGCCCTCGGCCTGGTCATCTTCGTGATCGCCTGGCAGTTCGTGCCGTTCCACACGCTCATTTACCAAGGCGGCGTGCGGCAGATCCCCAAGTCGCTGTATGAGGCGGCCCAGATCGACGGTGCCGGGACCATTAAGCAGTTCTTCCACATCACCCTGCCCCAGTTGAAGTACACCATCATCACCTCATCCACCTTGATGGTGGTGGGCTCGCTGACCTACTTCGACCTGATCTTTATCCTCACCGGCGGCGGACCGGGAAACTCCACCCGGATCCTGGCCCTGGACATGTACCTGCGGGGCTTCCGTGCCAACCTGATGGGCCCCGCCAGCGTCATCGCCGTCATTCTCGTCATCATCGGCCTAGCACTTGCCTTGTTCCTCCAGCGCCTTGGGGGCAAGGACAAGCAGGGCAGCCAATTGGAAGGTTTGTAGGGTGAGTACCGTCCTGAAAAGCAATGCGCAGGAGGCCCGGACCGGAACCGTTACCGGCTCCGCGGCCGCCAAGCGGGGCCTCGGCACCCGGCTGAGGCGGCTGAACATCCCTGGCGGCCTGGGCGGTTGGCTGTGGCTCGCCGTCATCATCCTGCCGGTCTACTACGTGGTGATCACCAGCCTCAAGACGCAGTCCGGCTACTTCGGCCAGAACCCGCTGGCGCTGCCCACTGAACCCACGCTGGAGAACTACCAGTCGGTCCTGGAGGCGGATTTCGCCCAGTACTTCATGAACAGCGCCATCGTCACGCTCGGTTCCGTGATCCCCACGGTGCTGATCTCCTTCATGGCCTCCTTCGCGATCGTCCGCGGCGCCGGCAGGTTCCTCAAGCTGGTCAACGGCATGTTCCTCATGGGGCTGGCCATCCCGCTGCAGGCCACGATCATCCCCATCTACCTGATGATCATCCGGCTCAACCTGTACGACAGCCTGCTGGCGCTGATGCTGCCGTCCATTGCCTTCGCCATCCCGCTGACGGTGCTGATCCTTTCCAACTTCATCCGTGACGTCCCGAACGAACTGTTCGAGTCCATGCGGCTGGACGGCTGCAGCGAGTGGCAGACCATGTGGCGGCTGGCGCTGCCCCTGACCCGCCCGGCCATCGTGACCGTTGCCATCTACAACGGCCTGCATGTCTGGAACGGGTTCCTGCTCCCCCTGGTCCTCACCCAAAGCCCCAGCCTGCGCGTCCTCCCCCTGGGCCTGTGGACCTTCCAGGGTGAATTCAGCGTCAACATTCCCGCCGTGCTCGCCTCCGTGGTGCTCAGCACCCTGCCCATCCTGGTGCTGTACGTCATCGGCCGCCGCCAACTGCTCGCAGGCCTGACCGCCGGCTTCAGCAAGTAGAAAGGACTTTCACCATGACCACCGCAAAGCCCCTGCGGGTCGGCATGGTGGGCTACGCCTTCATGGGTGCAGCCCACTCCCACGCCTGGCGCACCGCCCCGAGGTTTTTCGACCTGCCCCTGCAGCCACAGCTCACCGCCGTGGCGGGCAGGAATGCCGACGGCGTCCGCGCCGCAGCGGAGAAACTGGGCTGGGAATCGGTTGAGACGGACTGGCGCCGCCTGATCGAGCGCGACGACATCGACCTCATCGACATCTGCACCCCCGGCAACACCCACGCTGAGATTGCCATCGCCGCCCTTGAGGCCGGGAAGCATGTGCTGTGCGAAAAGCCGCTGGCCAACTCCGTGGAGGAAGCCGAGCGGATGACGCTCGCTGCGGAGACCGCGGCCAAGCACGGCGTCCTCTCCATGTGCGGCTTCAGCTACCGCCGCACCCCTGCGCTGGCACTGGCCAAACGGTTCGTGGACCAGGGCAGGCTCGGCGAAATCCGCCACATTCGTGCCCAGTACCTGCAGGACTGGCTCTCCGACGCCAACGCCCCCATGACCTGGCGGCTGGACAAGAGCAAGTCCGGCTCCGGCTCCCTTGGCGACATCGGAGCACACAGTATCGACGCCGCGCAGTGGGTCACCGGCCAGAACATCAGCGGGGTTTCGGCGCTGCTGGAAACCTTCGTCCGGGAACGTCCACTGGCCGGCGACCTTGTCGGCCTGGGCGGCCACGGCGACGTGGGCAGCGATGCCCCGCGCGGAGCAGTCACCGTGGATGACGCGGCCATCTTCAGCGCAAAGTTCGACGGCGGTGCGTCGCCAGGTGCCATCGGTGTCTTTGAGGCAACGCGCTACGCCCTGGGTAGGAAGAATGCGATGCGGCTGGAGGTCAACGGCACCAAGGGTTCGCTCGCGTTCGATTTCGAGGACATGAACGTCCTGTCCTTCTATGACGCCGCGGAGTCCCCCGACGCCGGGTTCCGGAAGATCTTCGTGACCGAGCCCGAGCACCCCTACGTCGGAAACTGGTGGCCCACCGGCCACGGCCTGGGGTACGAACACGGCTTCACGCACCAGGTGGTGGACCTCGTCACCGCCATCGGCGAAGGCCGCCAGCCGGAACCGTCCTTCGCGGACGCATTGCAGGTGCAGCGGGTTCTCGCCGCCGTGGAGTCCAGCGCAGCAAATTCCAGCCAGTGGCAAAAAGTCTGAGTAACGTACGGCTTCAAGCAATCCAAGGAAACACACATGACACGACCAATCACCCTGTTCACCGGCCAGTGGGCCGACCTTCCCTTTGAGGAAGTGGCACGGCTCGCCGGCGAGTGGGGCTTTGACGGCCTGGAGATTGCCTGCTGGGGCGACCACTTGGACCCGCGCCGCGCGGCGGAGGACGACAACTACCTCCAGGGCCGGCTGGACATCCTCGAGAAGAACAACCTCCAGGTCTTTGCCATCGCCAACCACCTCACCGGCCAGGCCGTGTGCGATGACCCCATCGATGAACGCCACCAGGGCATCCTGTCGGCTGAAATCTGGGGCGACGGCGAGCCTGAAGGCGTACGCCGCCGGGCCGCGGATTCCATGAAGGACACCGCACGGGCCGCGGCGCGGCTCGGCGTGAAAACCGTCACCGGGTTCACCGGCTCCGCCATTTGGAAAGCCGTGGCCATGTTCCCGCCGGCCTCCCAGGGAATGATCGACGCCGGGTACCAGGACTTCGCGGACCGCTGGAACCCCATCCTTGACGTCTTCGACGAGGTGGATGTCCGCTTCGCCCTGGAGGTCCACCCCTCCGAAATCGCCTACGACTACTGGACAGCCAAACGGGCCCTCGAGGCGATCGGACACAGGAAGAATTTCGGCCTGAACTTCGATCCCTCCCACTTCATCTGGCAGGACCTGGACCCCGTGATGTTCCTGCAGGACTTCGCGGACAAGATCTTCCACGTCCACGTGAAGGAATCCGTCCGCCAACTGGATGGACGGAACGGCCGCCTGGGTTCACACCTTGCGTGGGCGGATCCCCGGCGGGGCTGGGACTTCGTCACGGCAGGACACGGGGACGTGCAGTGGAACCGGATCTTCCGGACCCTGAACGCCATCGGCTACGAGGGCCCCACCAGCATTGAATGGGAGGACGCCGGAATGGACCGCCTCATCGGCGCCCCGCAGGCCCTGGCCATGGTCCAGGAACTGGCCCGCATCGCCCCACCCACAGCCGCCTTCGACGCCGCCTTCGCCAGCCACTGACCCCACGCCTTGCCGGCAACAGCCGGCAGCCAAACAAAGGAAGCTTCAATGACAGAAACCAAGAATGCGCTGGTTGTCCGCGGGGGCTGGGACGGCCACCAGCCCTACGAGGCCACCGAGCTCTTCATCCCCTATCTCAAGGACAACGGCTACGACGTCCGGGTGGAGGAATCCCCCAAGGTCTATGCCGACGCCGCATACATGGCGGGGGTTGACCTGATCATGCAGTGCATGACCATGAGCACCATCGAAAAGGACGAGTTTGCCGGGCTCCGGACTGCCGTGGAAAACGGCACCGGCCTGGCCGGCTGGCACGGCGGGATCGCCGATTCGTACCGGAACACCTCCGACTACCTGCACCTGATCGGCGGCCAGTTCGCCTGCCACCCCGGCAAGCACCCGGACGAGCGCATCGGCGAGCAGTCGGACAACTACGTGCCCTACACCGTGAACATGCTGCCTGCAGCCGCCGAGCACCCCATCACAACGGGCATCAAGGACTTCGACCTGGTTACCGAGCAGTACTGGGTCCTCTCGGATGATTACGTCGACGTCCTGGCCACCACCACCCAGCAGGTCCGCGAGTGGGACCCCTGGAACCGGGAAGTGACCTCCCCTGCCATCTGGACCCGCCAGTGGGGCAAGGGCCGCATCTTCGTCTGCACGCCCGGACACCGGGTGGAAATCCTGCAGGACCAGAACGTACGCACCATCATCGAAAGGGGCCTGCTGTGGGCAAGCCGTTAAAAGTTGGAATCATTGGCTGCGGAGCCATCATCGCCCAGTACCTCACCAACTTCCGGCGGCTGGAGCAGGTCCAGTTGGTGGCCGTAGCGGACCTGGACCCCGCACGCGCCCGGGCTGTCGCGGATGATTACGACGGGGTCCGTGCCATCCCAGTGGAAGAACTGCTCGCAGCGGATGACGTGGACCTGGTCCTGAACCTCACCATCCCTGCAGCGCACGCGGACGTGGCCCTGAAGGCGATCGCCGCCGGTAAGAGCGTCTACGGCGAAAAGCCCCTGGCCGCCACAACTGCGGAGGCACGCCGGGTGCTGGACGCAGCGCGGCAGGCGGGCGTCGTCGTCGGCTGTGCGCCTGACACGGTGCTGGGCACCGGGATCCAGACCGCCCGCAAAGCCATCGACGACGGGCTGATCGGCGCCCCCATCTCGGCGTCCGCAACCATGGTGACCCCGGGCCACGAGCGCTGGCACCCCAACCCGGACTTCTACTACCAGCCCGGCGGCGGACCCCTCCTGGACATGGGCCCCTACTACGTCACGGCACTCGTGACGCTGCTGGGTCCTGTGGTGTCGGTGCTGGGAGCCGCGAGCCACACCCGGAACGAGCGGACCATTGGCTCCGGCCCGCGGCAGGGTGAAAAGGTACCCGTGAACATCGATTCCCACGTCACCGGCGTCCTGGTCCACGCCTCCGGTGCGCTGTCCACCCTGTTCATGAGCTTTGACGCCGTGAAGTCCAAGTCGCCGAACATCGAGATCCACGGCGAGCGCGGATCTTTGGTGGTGCCGGACCCGAACCACTTCGACGGGGACGTCCAGCTGTTTTCCCTTGGGGCGGAGGACTGGGAGACACTTCCCGCCTCGGCAGGGTACGTGGATTCCGGGCGAGGGTTTGGCATCGCCGACCTGGCGTCCACCCCGGAAGGCAAGGAACCGCGGGCGGGTGGGAAGCTCGCCTACCATGCCCTGGAGGTCATGGAATCTGTCCTGAAGGCCGCGAACAGCGGCATGAGCGTGAGCATCCAGAGCACTGTTGAGCGGCCGGAGAGCGTCGAACTGACTGTCCTGGCCGAGCAGGCAGACGCCCTTCAGTCCAAGTAGCCATCCGGAACCGTGCCGCCCGCCGCAGTGGAGCTAGTGCAGGCTCGTCGCTGCGGGCGGCACGGTTCCTGCCCAGGGACTTTGCCCTGTAAAGGGCGGCATCCGCGGAGGCGATGAGATCGTCCACGTTGGAGGTACCGACGTCGTATGTTGAAATCCCGTAACTGGCGGTGGGCATCTCCATCCCCTCCTGCGTTTTGGTCCCGGCAAGGCGCCTGCTGATTTCCTCGGCGATGGTCTCCGCACGTTCGGCACTTGCCCCGGGAACCAGGATCACAAACTCTTCCCCGCCATACCTCCCGGTCAGGTCGGTGGAGCGCACGGTGGCAGCACAAGCGTTGGCGAAGGCCTGCAATGCCAAGTCGCCCGCTGCATGGCCGTGGGTGTCATTGACCGCCTTGAAGTGGTCAAGGTCGGCCAGGATCAGGGCACCGGAGCCTCCCGTGATGCTCCGGTCGGCCAACTGTTCCGCGGCGAGGTCCATGAACGCCTTGCGGTTCAACAGCCCGGTGAGGTCGTCCCGGCTGGCCACCACGCGGAGGGCCCGGGTCTGCTGTTCAGTGCTCAGCGCCGCCATGCTGAAGGAAACCACCACCAGCAGCACCATGGTCACCAGCGTGGTGAGGGCCGAGCCGAAAACGGTGACGAAGACAGCGCCGTTCGGGCCCTCCGCCAGGAATGCCAGCCAGCGGAAGAAGTAGAAGACGGAAAGCCCTCCCGCGGCCACCGCCATGGGGATCCGCACCCGTGAATAGCCCGGCTCGAGGCGCCACAGCTCACGGGACGCCAACCCAATGGTCAAGCTCATCGCGGCAAGGAACACGTAGCCGCCGGACCAGGCATTGGTGGCCGGATGGTCAAGCAGGGAGGCCACGAGCGTGACCAGGGGAATCCCGGTGAAGGCCCACCTGGGTGGGCGCACCGTCCGCAACGAGCGCGCGCCCGCCCACACCGCAACCCCGCCGTGGACCAGCAGGGTGTTCCCCACCGGGTTGGCCCACACCTGGTGGGGCGTGCCGTCCAGGAGGAAACAGCCGGATCCGGACAGGAAGAACAACAGGGCGCCGCACCACCAGGCACTGTACGGCGAACGCGTCACCCGGTACGCGGAAAAGTAGAACAGAACCACCAGCACCAGGGCCATCAGGCCAAAAGCGATGCGCAGGGTTGCCGTGTCCAGAACCATGTGCCAGAAGTACCCCCAAACGCGGCGAATGCTGCTCACGCAAGTATTGCATTTCACCCAAACGGTGCAGAAGATCTCCTACCCCCGACGGGACCCATTCAAACTCGCCTAGGCTGGGGTTTAACCAGGGGACCACGAAAGGCCATCATGCTCCTTCTCTTCGGGTTCAAAACCGCACTTAAGGCAATGCCGGGACGGGCAGCGACGTGCCGGCACTGCGGCGCCTTCATCCACCACCTCCTTGAGGAGCAGGCCACCAAGTTCACCCTGTTCTTCATCCCGGTGCTCACGGTGTCCCGGAAATACCGGATCACCTGCACCAACTGCGGCTACGTCTCCTCTATTACCGGGCGCCGGAAGCGGGCGCTGGAACTCCGGTAAAGGCCCCGGGAACTTCATTGCGGCCCCCGTGCAGGACGCACCAGCGCCTAAGCTCTCAGCAGGGCAACGGCCGCAGCTGCCACCAGGACGGCTGCTCCGGCGCTGATTCCCGAATACCCGGGGGCGCCCATGGCAGGCCATGCCGCCGCGCTTCCCAGCGCTGCCGCCAAGGACATGGCGGCGTCCGAAAAACCCTGGACAGGAATCCGCTGGGAAGGCGCCAGCGCGGCGACGAGCAGGGTGGACCCCGCCACGGTAGTGGCGGACCACCCCAGGCCCAACAGGACCAGCCCACAGGTGACGGCCACCGGATACTCCGGTGCCAGTCCCGTGACTGCAACCGCGGCCAGAAGGTTTGCGTTTAGGCCTGGCCCCCGACGGCGGCGGCCGCTAGAGTTGGACACGGTTCCCACCCTGCCGTCCCCGGCAGGCGAACGGGACCCCGCACGAGGGATTGGAGGTGGTTTTGATGACTGCAATTGCCGCGCGCCTTGAGCGCCCCGCATTCACCACATCAACCATCCATTCCGGTTGCACCCCGCGTTCCTGACGGCAACTGTCTGACACAGGCCGCCCCTGCACCGGGATCCCCGCAAGGAAACCACAGTGCACCCTTCTTCAAGTAACGCCCACGGCAACACCGCCTCCATCAACCGACCAGCGCCGGGCCCCACGGCTTACGGTTACACGCCCGGAATCGCCCGCCACTTCGATCAGCACCCCTGTCCCGGCGCCGCGGAAGCCGGACGGGTGGTCCGCGTGGACCGCACGCTGCTGCTCGTTGCCGTGGACGACAGGCTGCTTCACCTGCCCTACCCGCTGTCCGGAGGGGTTACGGTCACCGGCGACTGGGTCTGGATCGGCCCCAACCGGGCCGGTGAGCGCCAGATCCTGTCAGTCCTTCCCCGCCGCTCGGAGCTCAGCCGCAAGCGTGCGTTCGAGGATTCCTCCGAGGAACAGGTCCTGGCCGCGAACATGGACACCGTGGGGGTGGTGGTGCCCGTTGACCGGCCACTCACGCACAACCGGCTCGAACGCACCCTCGTTGCCGCGTGGGACTCCGGCGCCACCCCGCTTGTGATCATCACAAAGGCTGACCTGGCGCAGGTGGCGGACGACGTCGTCGGGAAGGTCATCCTGCAGGCGGCGGGCGTGGAGGTGGTCACCACTTCCGCAGAAAACGGCGACGGGATCGACGAACTCATGTCCCTCATCCCCGCCGGTGGCACGATTGTCCTCCTGGGTCCGTCCGGCGCGGGCAAGTCCACCCTGATCAATGCGCTGGTGGGCCGCCAGGTCCAGCAAACCGGGGAGGTACGGTCCGGCGACTTCAAGGGCAAGCACACCACCACCGCACGCGAACTGGTGCCGCTGTCCAACGGGACGGTGCTGATGGATACGCCCGGGGTGCGCGGCTTCGGATTGTTCGACGCCGGGGAAGGCCTGGGCGGAATGTTCGGCGATGTGGAGGAACTGGCAGCCGGCTGCCGCTTCGCTGACTGTGCCCACGGCGGTGAGCCAGGCTGTGCTGTCAGGGAAGCGATCGACGGCGGAATCCTGCCGGAGCGCCGCTGGAACTCCTACCTGAAGATGCAGCGGGAACTGGCAGCGCTGGCACGGCGATCGGACGTCGCGGCCCAGCGCGCGTACTACCGCGAGTGGCACCAGAAGGTGGCTTCTGCCGGAAAGTCCCAGCGGTGGGCGGAGCGTGAAGCTTCTGGACGCGGCAGCGGAACAGGAGGGAAGATCCGGAAGCGGAAGTGGTAGGCACACCCTTATCCCGCACCGGGGAGTAGGGTTCCGTCATGGACATCATCCTGGTTCCCGGGTTCTGGCTGGACGCCTCGTCGTGGGAGGAGGTGACGCCTGTCCTGGAAGCAGCGGGACACCGCACCCATCCCCTCACGCTTCCGGGCAAGGAGTCAGCAGCGGCCAGCCGGGCGGGCATCAACCTGCAGGACCACATCGACACAGTGGTGGAGATCCTGGACGGCATGCCCGGCAAAGTGGTCCTGGTGGGGCATTCCGGGGGCGGCGCCATCATCCACGGGGCAGTGGACGCGCGGCCGGACAGGGTGGAGCGCGCCATCTACGTGGACAGCGGACCGCTCGGTGAAGGCGGTGTGATCAACGACGAGTTGCGGGCTGTCGGGGACGACGTGCCCCTGCCTCCCTGGGGGGATTTTGACGACGCCGACCTGGTGGACCTCGACGACGGACTCCGCCAGGCTTTCAGGGCGCGCGCCGTGCCGGAGCCCCGGGGCGTGGCGTATGGCCGGCAGCACCTGCACGACGAGCGGCGCTATGCCGTTCCCGTCACCGTGATCACGTGCGAATTCCCTTCCGCCATGCTCCGGGAATGGACCGCCGCCGGACACCCGCTCGTTGCAGAGCTCGCCAGAATCAGTGACGTGGAGTACGTAGACCTGCCGACCGGGCACTGGCCCCAGTTCACCAAGCCGGACCAACTGGCGCACGCCATCGTGGCTGCGGTTGACCGCACCGGCAAGGACTGATCCTGAAAACCTCTTGCGCACGGGCCATCCCAACTTCATAATAAATGAATGGCATTCATTAATTCGACCGCAGTCGGGGACAACGCCGCCCCCGATGTTGCATCTCCCCGCCCGCCTGCCCACATGCCCGCGGAGTGGGAGGCACACCAGCGCACCTGGATGGCCTTCCCGCCGCCCAATGACACCTTCGGCCCCGCGGGAAGTCCAACCCTGGACAACGCCCGGGCAGCCTGGACGAAAGTGGCGCAGACCATCGCCCGCCACGAACCTGTTACGGTCATAGCCGACCCCCGGGATGCCACGGCCGCAAGGGAATGGCTCGGCAACGGCATCGATGTGGTGGAGGTTCCGCTGGATGACGCGTGGCTGCGGGACAGCGGCCCCACGTTTGTCCATGCAGCTGACGGATCCGTGGCCGCTGTCGACTGGGTCTTCAATGGATGGGGCGCGCAGGGGTGGGCCGCCTGGACCAAGGACCAGGACGTGGCCCGCGCAGTGGCAGCAGGAGCCGGCGTTCCCGTCCGGGCGTCAGCCCTGGTGAATGAGGGCGGCGGCTTCCATGTGGACGGCGAAGGTACCGTGCTGCTGACCGAAACGGTTCAGCTCGATCCCGGGCGCAACCCCGGCGCCACCAAGGAATCAGTCGAGGCCGAAATCCACGCAGCCCTGGGCACCACCAAGGCCATCTGGCTTCCGCGCGGACTTACGCGGGACTATGGCGGGTTCGGCACCCGCGGCCACGTGGACATAGTGGCCACGTTCGCGGGAGCGGGGACCATCCTGCTCCACCGTCAGGACAACCCGGACCATCCCGACCATGCCGTCTACCTGCAGCTGAAGGCAGTACTGGGCGGGCAACTGGACGCCAAGGGACGGCCTCTGCGCATCATCGACGTTCCGGCTCCCACCGTACTCACGGACCATGAGGGCTGGGTGGATTGGTCCTACATCAACCATTACGTGGCCAACAGCGTAGTGGTGCTTTGCGGCTTCGACGATCCCAACGACACCATCGCGGCAGGCATCCTGGGGCGTGCCTATCCCGGGCGCACCATTGAGTTGGTGGATGCCCGGGACGTCTTCGCGTTCGGCGGGGGCATCCACTGCATCACCCAGCAGCAGCCTGCGGCCAAGGCCGGGGTCACAGCATGAAAGCTGCCACGTCACTACTCGCAGAGCCACTGGGGCAAAAGTTCGACGTCGTCGAAAAGACCATCGCACAGCTTCGGGCCGCCCTCGAAGCGGGGCATGTGAACAGCGAGCAGTTGGTCCACCTGTACTTGCAGCGCATCGAGAGGTATGACTCTTCAGGCATATCCCTGAATGCGCTGGTGGTGATGAACCCCGACGCCATCGCCGAAGCCCGTGCATCGGATGAGCGCCGGACGCGCGGCAAAACGCTCGGCCCCCTGGATGGCATCCCGTATACCGCCAAGGACAGCTACCAGGTCCGCGGCCTGACCGTCGCTGCCGGCTCCCCGGCATTCAAGGATCTGGGGGCCCAGCGGGACGCCTTCACCATCGAACGACTCCGGGCCGGCGGGGCAGTCCTGATTGGGCTGACCAACATGCCACCCATGGCCAATGGAGGTATGCAGCGAGGGGTATATGGCCGTGCAGAGAGCCCCTACGACGCGGATTTCCTCACCGCGGCCTTCGCTTCCGGTTCATCCAACGGCTCCGGCACTGCAACAGCCGCCAGTTTTGCAGCCTTCGGTCTCGCGGAGGAAACCTGGTCCTCCGGCCGGGCTCCGGCGTCGAACAATGCCCTCTGCGCCTACACGCCCTCCCGCGGCGTCATCTCGGTGCGCGGCAACTGGCCGCTGGTTCCCACCATGGATGTGGTGGTTCCGCACACCCGCACCATGGCAGACCTGCTGGAGGTCCTGGACGTTGTGGTGGCCGATGACGCCGAGCAACGCGGTGATTTCTGGCGCGTCCAGCCCTGGATCCAGGTGCCCAAGGCATCTGTTGTCCGCCCGCCGTCGTACGTTGCCCTGGCCGTTCCGGACGCAACCGCCGCGGCAGGCGTGCTCGCAGGCCGGCGGCTGGGCGTACCCCGGATGTACATCAACGCGGACCAAGAGGCCGGCACCGCGGAAGCACCAGGGGTTGGGGGCCCCACAGGGCAGCGCATCCACACCCGGGCATCCGTCATGGAGCTGTGGAACGCCGCCCGCCGCGACTTGGAAGCCGCCGGCGCCGAGGTGGTGGAGGTGGCCTTCCCCGCCGTCTCCAACTACGAAGGGGACCGGCCCGGCGCGCCCACCATCGCCACCCGCGGCCTGGTGTCCCCGGAGTATCTGCGGCGGGAGATCGTGGACTTGTCCGCCTGGGCATGGAATGACTTCCTGGCCGCCAACGGCGATCCGCAGCTGTTCCGGCTGGCCGACGTGGACGGTTCCACCATCTTCCCCGCCCCGGACGGCGCACTGCCGGACCGCTATGACGGCTTCGACGACGGCATCGGCGACTACCCGGACTGGATCCGGGAGCACGGCGTGCCCGTCCTGGCCGACATTCCGCACCTGCCCGAAGGCCTGGCCGGGCTGGAGGAAACCCGCCGGGTGGACCTGGAGGAATGGATGGACCGGTTTGGCCTGGATGCCGTGGTGTTCCCTGCCGCCGCCGACGTTGCCCCCGCAGACGCGGACACCAACCCCGCCTCGGCGGACATCGCCTGGCGCAACGGCGTATGGGTGGCCAATGGGAACCTGGCCCCCGGCACCTGGGTATTCCCACGGTCACGGTTCCCATGGGCATCGCAGCGGACATCGCCATGCCTGTGGGCCTGACCATCGCCGGCAAGGCTTACAACGACACAGACCTGCTCCGACTGGCAGCAGCGTTCGAGGCCACAGGCACACGACGCGTCCCGCCCCCGCGCACGACGCCGCCCGGGTCGGGAATGCTCCCGGCTAAGCCGGCCAAACCGAGGCGCAGGCTTTTCTGCGCCTCGGCAAACGGCTCTGCCCGCCCATCGGAAGCGCCTTGACAGCCGGGTTTGTTAGCGCTGACAGTGAGGGGAAACCAACACCAAGCGAAAGCCACTCGATGAAGAACTGGGCAGGAAACCTCGAATACTCCTCCGCTGACGTCAGGCGGCCGGAATCCACAGCGGAATTGGCAGCGATCGTGGCTGATTCACCGCGGGTCAAGGCTTTGGGGTCCCGGCACTCTTTCAACCGGGTAGGCGACACGGACGGCGTCCACGTCCTCCTCGACGCCCTGCCGCAGCAGGTCGAGCTGGATTCCAGCCGGGGGACAGTACGCGTCAGTGGGGGCGTGAGCTACGGGGCTCTGTGCCGGACCCTTGAGGAGTCCGGTGTTGCCATCCACAACCTTGCCTCGCTGCCGCACATCTCGGTGGCAGGTGCGGTGCAGACCGGAACGCATGGCTCCGGAGTGGACAACCCTTCGCTGGCCGGCGCCGTGGAATCCATCGACGTGGTCCGGGCCTCAGGGGAGCAGGTCACGCTGACCCGGGCGGACGGCGACGAGTTCCTGGCAAGTGTGGTGGGCATCGGGGCCCTTGGCATCGTTACCGGGCTGGAACTGGCGGTGCGGCCCAGCTTCAGGATGCGCCAGCGTGTGCTCGAGGACCTGCCCTGGGACAACGCCCTGGCCGATTTCACCACCATTGTGTCCAGCGCCTACAGCGTGAGCCTGTTTACCGACTACGCCGGCGGCACGATCAACCAGGTCTGGCTTAAGGCACTTGAGGACGAGCAGCCGCTTTCCAACCTGTTCGGGGCAACAGCGGCCCTGAACCCCCGGCATCCCCTGCCTGACATGTCCGCGGAGAACTGCACCGTGCAGCTGGACCAACCCGGGCTCTGGCTGGACCGGCTGCCGCACTTCCGCCACGAGTTCACCCCCAGCAACGGGGACGAACTCCAGAGTGAGTTCATCCTTCCGTTGGAGCACGCCCCCGCCGCCCTCCAGGCAGTCCGTGGGCTGGCCGAAGATCTTGCCCCGCTGCTGTTCGTCTCGGAAATCCGGACCGGCGCCGCCGACGAATTCTGGCTCAGCCCGTTCTACCGGCAGCAAAGCGTGGCGCTGCACTTCACCTGGAAACCGCTGCAGCCCGAGGTGGAAGCCGTCCTGCCGGTACTGGAGGACGCCCTGCGGCCCTTCGGTGCCCGGCCGCACTGGGGCAAGCTGTTCACCCCGGACGGACATGACTGGGAGAAGCTGTACCCCCGCTTCGCCGAATTCCGCTCCTATGCGGCCGGGCACGATCCCCAGGGCAAATTCCGGAATAGCCTGCTGGACAGTATCCTGGGCGTTCCAGCCCGCCGATAGGAAGCCCCGGTACGCTGGGGGAATGACTTTCCGCGCCGGCGTCGTCCCCGCCACCGCCCTTGCCGCTGTCCTACTGCTGCTGACGGGATGCGGTGCGGTGGGGGATGCTGCCGGCACCGCCGCCAGCGACGCTGCGACCAAGGCGGCCTCGGCCGCGGCGCAGGAGGTCAACCGGCAAATATGCGCGGTAGTGCAGGACGGCTTGGTCAGCGCGTCGGACCGGCAGGCCTTGGCCGGCATGGTCTCGGCCGCACGGACGGCCGGAGTTCCGCCCGAGATCACGACGCCGTTGGGCCAGATAGCGGAGGCCGGGGACCAGGTGCCGGCTGACTCCGTCCGGGCCCTGAAGGACGCCTGCAAGGCCTGACGGCAGGGGCCGGAAGTCCCTACAATGCCCGGGTCCGCGGCAGTACGGTGAAACGACGAACCAGTAAGCCTGTGATGCTGAATCACGCGCGAAGGAGATCGTCGGGGCGGAACTTGGCTACACCACCTCCGCCCTACCCACCCCGGAGGAGGCGGCAAAGTGACAACCAGCCTGCAGAAATATGCCGACCTGTACCGTATTCCCGGCCCCTGGTGCACCGCTTACGTGGCTGCGGGGACCGGAACCGTGGACACGCTTGAGGCCGGTGACGTCAGGGCCGGGAACACGCGTGCGCAGCTTGAAGCACAAGGGGCGGCGCCCGGTGACGTCGAGGCGATGGAACAGGCCCTCCAGCCTGCGGCCGGGATCCCCTCCCCGTGTCCAGGTTTGTCCTGGTCCACGGCGGTACGACCGCAGCGAATGAACTGCTGCCGGGCAACCTGGTATTGCCGGAACGGGTGGCAGTGGGGCACATCCCGGACCTGCTTCCACTGGTCAAGCACCGGCCTGGAGAGCTGGCCTACGTGGTGGCTGAAGTGAGCCGGGAACACGGTGAAATCCGGTTGTACCGTGCAGGGGCAGGCGCTCCCCGCAGCGTGCGGGAGGTGGAAGGCGAGTCCGAGCACGTGCATAAGTTCCACGGCGGTGGTTGGTCGGAGCCTGCGGTTCCAGCACCACACCGAGGACGTCTGGCGCCGGAACGCGGACGAAGTGGCAGGTGAAATTGACAGGGTGGCCGGCTCCAGCGGCGCCCGGCTGATCGTTCTCGCCGGCGACATCCGTGCACGCGGGCTGGTCAAGGACAACCTCTCCGAGGCCAGCCGGGCACTTGTGTCGGAGGTGGATTCGCATACCCATACCCCCGGCGCGGACAGCGCGGACCTGGCGGACCAGGTCAACGGGCGTGTAGCCGAGCTGTGGGCCTGGGAACAGCAGGCGGTGATGGACAGGCTGGCGGTCCAGGAGGGCCAGGCCAACCCGGAATCCGCACAGGGCGTGGAGGCCGTGGTGCATGCACTGCAGCAGGCGCAGGTGGACGTCCTCATTCTTGATGATGAGGCTTTGTCCGAACGGACCCTGTTGGCGCTGGATAAAGAACCGTGGGTCGCCACGGCGAAGGAAGAAGCCCTGGCTGCTGCAGGAATCCTGGGGGAAGTGCCGGCCCCCGCGGCCCTGCTGCGGGCTGCCGCGTTGACGGACGCCCGCGTTCTCCTGGTCCCGGGCCCGGTACTGCCGCAGGGCATTGACGTAGCGGCATTGCTGCGCTGGCCCTCGGGACCCGTGGTCCCGTCGTCGTAAGCGCCGCCGTCCCTGCGACGCTGCGCCGGCCCCTTGCCTTTCGGAGGTCGGGTCAGTTCTGGTGCGGCTGTTCCCAGCCGCGACTACCGGCCGCCCGCCCCGCCTGGGGACGGTGCCCGGCCCGGTGCTCCGGCGGAGCGAAGGGGACTACGCCGGTGTCGCGGCTGAGCGGGACGGCGCGGACGAACTTGGTGAGTTCTTCCCGGAGTTCCTTCCAGCAGATGTCCGGATCGTCCGGATAAGCATTGACTTCCGCCTGCCGCGCCGCGTCCACTGCGGCCATTCCGGCGTCCGTCAACTCCACTTTCAGCTGCCGGCGGTCCGAGGCGTGGCGGGTCCTGGTAATGAGTCCTGTACCTTCAAGCCGTGTGAGGACACGGCCCAGCGTCTGGCTTTGGACCCTGATCGCGTCTGCAAGCTGTTCCTGGTTCAGTGGGCCCCCCGTCAGGCCTTCCAATGCGATAACGGCTGCACGGGTGAGGCCAAGGGGGCCAGTGCATCGTCCTGGCGCCGCTGGATCAGCCGGGCCGCCAAAGTGATCAGGCGGTAGCTGCTCCGGGCGTCCGGATCGAGATTGCTGGTCATCGGCCGCGGCCTTCCTATAGGTGGCGAAGTGCTGGTCACCCTGCGTCGCTACCCCCTACAATAAGCATGCTTAGCAACATATTCGCAAGTAGGCTTACTATCCGCCCGGCATGCCGACTGGCCGCCCAACCCCGCCAGGCCCGAAAAGCCCAGCACTTCCCCTTGCAATCCAAATGGGAAGTGTGCTTAGTATCTAATTAGTAACCTTGCTTACTAAGTCGCCAGCACTGCTGGTTCTTGATCGCCAGCTAACCCTTTCCGAAAGAGAGCGAAGATGACAGAGAACCAATGGCCCCAGACCCCGCACACCACCACGGAGCCGGCCATCGCCGATCCCTACGGTGCAACGGAGGCAGCTCCCCGGCAGGCCTCCTACCCCAGCACTTCGGATGACACCTCCAAGACGCAGGCAGCCAAGGATGAGGCATCCAATGTTGCAGGCGAGGCAGCATCCGCCGCCCAGGGCGTCGCCCAGACTGCCAAGGACGAGGCAGCCAACGTGGCACAGGAGGCGAAGGCCAATGCGCAGGACCTGCTGCACCAGGCAAAGTCGGGCCTTACCAGCCAGGCAGGAACCCAGCAGCAGAAGGCCGCCGAGGGCATCCGTAACATCTCCAGCCAGCTGCACAGCATGGCCACGGCCCCGGACCAGCAGGGCATGGCCAACGATTTGGTCCGGCAGGCAGCCGAGCGCACCTCTTCGATGGCAACCTGGCTGGAAAACCGCGAACCCGGTGACCTCCTGAACGAGGTCCAGCGTTTTGCCCGCAACCGTCCCGGAACGTTCCTGCTCCTCGCTGCCGGCGCCGGCGTCCTGGCCGGACGCCTCACCCGCGGCCTCACCGCAGGCGCACCCGAAGCACAGGCGCAGGTACAGGGTCCTGGCCAGCACCGCGCCGTGCAGTCGCCGCCGGCAGCGCCGCTGCGCCAGGAGACCGTGTACGCCGCCGGCACGGACAACCTCTTCGAAGAGCCGGTGGTCGGCAGCGCCGCCCCGGTGTCAACCAGCACCCTTCCTTCGGGAACCGCCGAAGAGACCCCGCTGCGGTTTGAGAACGACCCATACCGGGCCGAAAACGCCGTGTACAGCGCCGAAGAGCCCTTTGGCACTGACGGCACGTCCGGGACCGGCCGCCACGGCCAGACGGGTGGTCTGTGATGAGTAGCCAGATTCCGGAGCCGCCGCCTACCGCGGCGCATGAGAAAGCGGACAACGCCTCGCTCGGTGAGTTGCTCGGGGACGTCACCCGGGACCTGTCCACCCTGATGCGCCAGGAAGTGGAACTGGCCAAGGCCGAACTCAAACAAACCACATCCCGCGCAGGCAAAGGCGCCGGCATGCTCGCCGGCGCCGGGGTCGGCGGACACTTCGTCCTGCTCTTCCTCTCCCTGGCCCTGATGTGGGCCTTGGGCGCCATCATGGCCCTGGGCTGGGCCGCGCTGATCGTCGCCGTCATCTGGGCCATCATCGCCGCCGTCCTTGCCTCCACCGGCCGCAAGGAACTCAAGCAGATCAAGGGCCTGCCCCAAACCAGCGAAACCCTCGCAGAAATTCCCCCAACCCTAAAACCAGGTGAGGTAAACCGATGAGCGAAAACCCTGACGTCATCCGCGCAGACATAGAAGCCACCCGAGCACGCCTGGGCACCAACGTCGACGCCGTGGCCGACAAAGTCACCCCGTCCAACATCGTCCACCGCCAAACCGACAAAGTCCGCGACGCCGTGACCGGGGTGAAGGAGAAAATCATGGGAGCAGCAGACACCACCACCACCAACATCCACAACACCACCACCACCAACGCCGTGCACTCCGCCGGCGACAGCCTCCACCAGGCACAGGACGCCGTCTCGGCCAAACTCTCCGACGCCGGCCACACCGTCAGCCAGGCCCCGGACCAGGTCAAAGCCAAAACCGCCGGAAACCCCCTGGCCGCCGGACTCATCGCGTTCGGCGCCGGAATGCTGGTCTCCTCCCTGATCCCGGCCAGCCAGAAAGAACGCGAAGCCGCGGACCAACTCAAAACCGCAGCCCAGCCCCTGGCAACCCAGGTCACCGACGCCGCCAAAACCATGGCCCAGGACCTCAAGGAACCAGCCCAGGAAGCTATGGACAACGTCAAAGCCACCGCCACCGACGCCGCCCAAAACGTCAAAACCGAAGGCCAACAAGCCGCAACCGACGTCAAAGACCGCGCCACCGACGCCAAAGACAACGTCCAAAACACCTAACCTGCGAAGGTAACCAAGGACTAAGGAAAGCCGGCTCCGCATACTGCGGGGCCGGCTTTTGCTGCTTCCGGACGGCGCCCGGCCACCAGCAGGGCCCTTGGGCTAGCGTTTGCCCTTCTTGCGGGACCCCTTGCCGCGGCCCTTGTCCGGGTTGGGGGCATAACGCTGGGCCACCTTCGGCGCCTTCTTGGTGCCGGTGCCGCGGCGGTCCGGTTTTGGGTGCTTCTTCACCGCCTGTGGCTGGGCGGAGGGCTGGCGAGAGCTCTGTGCGGTGCGGCCGCGCACTACGCCGATAAATTCCTCAAGCACATCGTCGGTGGCCTCCGTGGGCCAGGCCAGGGCAATTTCGGTTCCTTCCGCACCGGTGAGCCTGCGTGCCACGGTGTCCTTGGCGTTGAAGTGGCGTGCCACCGACATGGGGAGAATGAGCAGGCCTGCACCGGCGGCGACCACCTGGAGCGCTGCCTCCGGTCCGCCCAGGGCTGCCGGATCGAGGAAGGATTCCTGCGCGAGGTCCGCAAGCGCCACTTCCTCGAACACTGAAATCTCGTGGCCCTTCGGGGCAACCACCACTGGCTGCTCCTCGTACAGCGGAATGACGCTGAGGCCCTCCCGCTTGATGGGAAGGCGGACGAAGCCCATGTCCGCTTCCCCGGCGCGCAGCACTTCCTGCTGGACGGCGTCGTCCATCATGAATGCGTCAAGGGCAATGTGCGGCATCCGCTCTTCCCAGCGGCGAATCCACTTGCCGGGCGTCACCCCTGCCACGTACGCGATGCGGAGCACCCGCGGGGCCGCCTCATCAGGAGCGGCTTGGGCTTCAGGCGTGGGGGTATTGTCGGCGGGCACGTCTTCACAGTACCCGGCGCCCGGATACCCTTGAAGCATGACCTCTGCAAACTCCCAGTCCATGAAGCCGGCCACCGTTGCCAAGAAACTTGGCATCTACCTGCCGGCCACCCCGCAGGAGTTCCAGGATTCAACCATTACCCGTGAGGAATTTGCCGAACTCCAGGCCAACCCGCCGGAATGGCTCGCCGAGCTCCGCCGCAACGGGCCGCATCCCCGCCCCGTCGTGGCACAGAAGCTGAACGTATCCATCAGCGGCCTGGCACGCGGCGGCGTGGAGGAAGCGCTCACGTCGGCGGAAATCACCGCGCTGCTGCAGGCTCCGCCGCAGTGGCTGGTCACCGAACGCGCCACGCACGCAGCCGTCCGCGCCGAGGCCCAGCGGGTCAAGGACGAGGCCGCGAAGAAGCAGTCCAGGAAGGACCGCGCACAGGCATAACTGCCCGGGTCCTTCAGTCCTGGTGGATCTGGACGTAGTTGCCGCAGCCGTCGTCGAACACTGCGCTGGTCCCGAACGGGTCCGTGGTGGGCGGCGTCTTGAAACTGACCCCCGCTGCCGCAAGGCGCTCGTACTCCGCCTGGACATCGGGCACCCCAAAGACGATGGCGGGCAGGCCGGCCTCGCGCACCGCGTTCATGTAGTTGGCGCCAATAGGGTTGTCGCTGGGTTCCAAGAGCAGGCCCACCGAACTGTCGTCCGCCCCGGGGTCCTTAATGATGTACAGGTTGTACTCCGGCATGGCCATGAGCGTGTCAAAGCCAAGTGTGCCGGTGTAGAAGGCATGGGCGGCGGCGGGATCCTGGACGTGGATGCTGCACATTTTGAGTCGCATGGTCCCACGGTACCGCCGGGTCGGGCGCTGTTTGCAGTGCCTCCCCTCCCTTTCTTGCAGCCATTGACGCTGTGCCCTGAAGACGGTCCAATGGAATGACCAGCCCGGTCCTTCCGGCCGGGGCCCTGGTGAATCGGATTGACGGTCGCTGGAGGTGCAGGATGCCAATCGTGGAGTCATTGATGCAGGGACTGCTTCATGGTGTGTGGGCGGTCCTGCTGTGCGGTCCGGTACTGGTTGCGAGCGTGGCCGCCACCGTTTTTGTCGTACGACGGCGGTCCCTGGCGCCCGTGAGCGGCGCACCGGAGGCTCCGGACCAGTTGTTTTGGGACCTCTTCCTTGGTTCCTGCGTTGCCCTTCCTGCCCTTTTGATCCCCGCGCTGGTATCGCCCTGGGCGGGGCTGGTGCTGGCCGGGGCGGCTGCCGCTTCGGGCATTGCCGCCTACCGAGGCAGCCCCAGGTTCCTGGCGTGGCGCACAGCCCGCCGGGAGCACCGGCAGCAGCTTTCCGCCCACCAGGCCGCGCGGATGCAGCATGACGAACTCATGCTGCGGTGGCAGCGCTACGAGCTCGATCCCGGCTGCAGCATCGACTACCCGGCGCTGACGGACGTGCGGCTGCCCGAGACCTCCGCGCTGATCAAGGCCATGCGGACCGCAGAGCAAATGCGGACGGCCACGCACAAGGGCTACCCGGACGCCGTCGGAAGCCTGGCTGCGTCGCTTACGGCCGCGGAACGGGCGGCGGGGATTCCTGCGGCCTTCCGGGCGGAACAGGCCCACTGAGGTTAACTGCTGTGTCGCCGGGGTTGGATCGGTCCGGCGCCCCGGCGGTAGCATCCCTGGATGAAGCCTGAGGAACTGCCTGTCCATGACGAGTATGGCCGGCTGCTGGAAGACCGGGGAGTCTGGCGGCAAGCCACCACCCTGGAAGGGGCCGGCGAGCTGACCGCCCGGTGGCTGGAGGGCGGAAGCTCGTACCAGCCCGGACACTTCGCTCCGGCCTCCGATGATGAAACCAAACCGATTGCCGCCGGCCTGGCCGAACTGAACCGCAACGGGCTGTTCACCAAGGAGTCCCAGCCGGGTATCCGTTCCAGCACCGCCGCGCAGCGGCAGTACGTTACGGGGTTCTGCAGCGCCGCAACGGCGCACGGCTTGCTGGCTCTTTCCACCCGCACTGAACTGGTGACCGTGGCCCATGCTCCGGGCGAGGCAAGCAGCGCGGCAATCCCGGTGACCCTGGCCGGAACGGAGATCACCACTGTCCTCGGGTCCAGCGAAAACCCTGTGGCGGAGGAACAGATCCAGGACTGGGCCGGTGAGACCAACGATGCCCTGGCCCTCCTGCTCGCGGACTCTTGGTATGTGGAAATCCTGGATCCCGTGTGGGGGCGCAATGACGTTCTGCTGCCGGCAGTACTGGGGGCATTGAAGGGGGCGGACCAGCCTTAGCCGTCCCGCCCCCTTCAGTTGGACTGCGCTACAGCTCCACAGTGCCGCTTTCGCCTACGCTCATCCGGCTGTTCGTCACCTTGGACTTGACCCACTGCAGGACTGTGGCGGCCGTGCCGCCCGGGCTGGTCCAATACTCCGCGGAGTCCGAATCGACGCGAACCAGGCACACCTCAGGGGTGTCCGGGCCGTCCGGGAACCAGGCTTCAACCACCTGGTTCCAGAGCCGTGAATCTTGGCCCGGTCCGTGACCACCTCTGCGGTCCCGGCTACGGAAACCCATTCGGTTTTCTTGCCAAAGGAGACGTTGACGCGCGGATCAGCCCGGACGTGCGCAACCTGCGAGGTGCCAAGGCCCGTGAAGAACCACATGTCGCCGTCGTCCTTGACCTCCTGAACGGCCAGCGGCCGGCTGACGAGGGCGCCTTCTTCGTTGATGGTGGTGACCATTCCGATCTTGGAATCGTTGATGATCTCCGTAACCTTGCTGATGCCCTGGGCGTCAGTCATGCCTCACCTCGTTCGTCGAAAGTCGGGGACGCTCCCCGCCGCCAGCCTATTAGTAAGCATGCTTATTTACCAGCCGGATGCCACCGGCACCTTGGCAACTTCGGCGATGCGCGCCGCGGTGATGCGGCCCATGCGGATGGCGCCGTCCACATGCTGGTATCCCTCGGCGGCAAGGTCGGAGGAGGACCAGTAGATGGGACCTACAGGGGCCAGCTGGTCCTTGCCGTAGCGGTGGAGTCCACCCAGGTCATAGCTGGCCGCATAGGCGCCGCGGGTCCACTCCTCGGAGCCCCAGTCGGACTCGTAGTAAACCTCCGGGGCCAGGGCTTCATCGCCCAGGTAGCCAGCAATCGACTCCAGGATGGCCTTCCTGCGGTCCTCCGCACTGAGCTCGAACATGGCGTCAGCCTTCTCATCGGAAACGAAGCCCACCAGGGTGCCGCGGGGGTCGCGGTAATTGGTGTTGTCGTACACCTCCTGGACCAGCGCATCCGCGCCGAAGCAGGTGCCGGACAGTCCCTTGTCACGCCAGAACGGGGTGCTGTAGACGGCGTGCACTTTGATGACCAGGCCCAGGGACTGGTGCTGGTGCATCTGGTGCTGGCGGCGCGGCAGCGGCGGGTTAAAGGAGACGCGGGAGTAGAGGTTGGGCGGCACGGCCATGATGACGAACCGGGCATTCACTGTGGCCCGGTCCGATTCCACGGTGACGCGGTAGCCTCCGTCGGCGGCGGGCTGCCAGTTGATGGTGCGCACCGGGGAGTCCAGGACCACGTCCTCCCCCACCTCCCGGGCCTGCAGCAGCGAGACCTGCTGCATTCCGCCCACGACGCGCCGGTCCAGGATGAAGTCCTCGTCCGTCAGGTGGGTGAAGGAACCCGCGGAGGCTGCCATCAGGACGGCCTGCAGGGCGGAGAAGGAGTGCGCGGGCTTGGTGAGCATGCCGCCGGCGATGAAGAGGCCAATATTCCTGCAGGCTTCCTCATTGGCCGAGTTTTGCCGGAGCCAGTGGTGGAAGGAGATGGTGTCCAGTTCGCGCGACTTGGGGTGCGCCCAGGGTTCGGTTGCTCCAATCTCTGCGGCGAGTCCGTCCAGCAGCGCCACCAGACGGTCCATTTCGACGGCGGTGTCCGGGTCCACCGGGAAGGTGTCGCCGGTGTAGCGCACGGGTGCGCCGTCCGCGCCGATGTAGATGGATTCCCCTTCACGGTAGCGCGGGTAGGTTTCCAGGTCCAGGTCCTGGAGCAGTTCCAGGAGGGCGGTCTGGTCCGGGGAGACCCACTGTCCGCCGATTTCAAGCATGGCGCCGTCCACGGTGTCGGTCCAGGTCCGGCCGCCCACCCGGTCGCGGGCCTCGAGCACGGTGACGGTGAGGCCGGTTTTCTTCAGTTCACGGGCGGCGGTGAGTCCGGACGGCCCGGCTCCAACAACCACAACGTCGCGGTTCAGGTTCAGCATGATGTCCTCTCTGGGCCCCTGGTGGCGGAGACCACTAAATGAATGTCATTCATTTAGTAGAACTATAGCCTGTGGCTCCCGCGGGCGGAAGGGCCTGATGGAATAATGCAGGGGACCAACGACGAAAGGGCAGCAATGCCGGCAGTATCAGCCGCACAAGGGCGCACCACCGGCAACGGCGGTGCGCAGAGGAGGCGGGCAGGCCGGCCGTCGGCGGCAGTGCTGGACAAGGCCGGGATCACCGTGGCCGCACTGGAACTGGTCAGCCGCAAGGGCTACGACGGACTGACCATGGCAGCCCTGGCCAAGGTGCTTGACGTTGCACCCTCCGCCCTCTACAACCACGTGGCATCAAAGCAGGATGTGCTGCTCCTGGTGGAGGACCACCTGATGTCCCTGGTGGACGTTTCGGGCTTTGGCGGGAGCAGGCTGGGAAGACGCCGTCCGCACCTGGGCCTGGAGTTACCGGGACGTCTTCGCCGAACATACCCCGCTCATTCCCGTCATCGCGGTCCTGCCGGTGACGGACGCCCCGCAAACCCTCGCCATGTACGAAACGGTCAGCGCGGGATTTTCCGACGCCGGGTTTCCCGGAGAGCGGATCATCCCCGCCATCGTGGCGCTCGAGTCCTTCATCTTTGGCTCTGCATATGACGTCACGGCTCCGGAGGACATCTTCGATTCCGGATCCATGGCCGAGTCGACCCCCCATTTCACCGCGGCCGTGCGAAGCTCCGCAGCCGCCACGGATGCGCCGGGCGGAAGGGTTGGGTCCGGCAACCACGAGCGGGGTCGCCAGGCGGACGCCGCCTTCGGACTGGGACTCGATGCCCTGGTCTCCGGACTGGGCGCACTCCGCGGCTGATCGCTACTTGTAATACAAGTACTGCACTTATATCCTAAGGTTGTGGGCGAAGGAGCCCCGTCCCGCCCCAAGGAGCATTCATGAGCACCGTCGACCTCATCCGGCACGTCAAGCTGTCCACCGCCCGCCTTCCCCTGGCAGTCCCCATCAGCGACGCCAAGGTGTTCACGGGCCGCCAGAAGCCCATGACCGAGGTGGTGTTCCTGTTCGCGGAGATCACCACCGAGCCTGGGCCACTCAGGGATCGGCTTCAACTACTCCAAGCGCGCCGGCGGCCCTGCCCAGTACGCCCATGCCAAGGAAGTCGCCGACGGCCTCATCGGCGAGGACCCCAACGACATCGGCAAGATCTACAGCAAGCTCCTCTGGGCAGGCGCCTCGGTGGGCAGGTCGGGCGTCGCCACCCAGGCCCTCGCCGCCGTCGACATCGCTTTGTACGACCTCAAGGCCAAGCGCGCCGGGTTGCCCCTTGCCAAGTTCCTTGGCTCCTACCGCGACTCCGTGAAGACCTACAACACCTCTGGCGGCTTCCTGAACGCCACGTTAGAGGAAGTAAAGAACCGCGCCACCCGGTCCATCGAAGAAGGTATTGGCGGCATCAAGGTCAAGGTGGGCCTGCCGGACAGCAAGGAGGACCTGCGCCGCGTCGCCGGGATCCGGGAACACATTGGCGGGGATGTCCCGCTCATGGTGGACGCCAACCAGCAGTGGGACCGTGCCACGGCCCTGCGCATGGGCCGCCAGCTCGAGGAATTCAACCTCGTGTGGATCGAGGAGCCACTGGATGCCTACGACTTCGAGGGCCACGCGCATCTGGCTCAGGTCCTGGACACGCCCATCGCCACCGGGGAGATGCTCGCCTCCGTAGCCGAGCACAAGGGCCTCATCGCCGCCAACGGCTGCGACATCATCCAGCCCGACGCACCGCGGGTCGGCGGCATCACCCAGTTCCTCCGCCTCGCCGCCCTCGCGGACGAACGCGGCCTGGGCCTGGCCCCGCACTTCGCGATGGAAATCCATCTCCACCTCGCCGCCGCCTACCCGCGTGAACCATGGGTGGAGCACTTCGACTGGCTGGATCCCCTGTTCAACGAACGGCTGGAAACCAAGGACGGCCGGATGATCGTCCCGGACCGGCCCGGCCTCGGCGTGACCCTGAGCGACCAGGCACGCGCCTGGACCACAGAAAGCGTGGAGTTCGGCGCGCAACCCTGAAGCCGTACCCTTGAGCAATGAGCCGGAACCTCACCGCGGACCTCACCGCGGACCTTCGCAACCGCATCGTGGACGGCGTGATCCAGCCGGGCGAGAAACTGCCCAGCGAGAACACTCTCATCAGTGACTTCGGCGTCAGCCGGACGGTGGTCCGGGCCGCCCTCACCCGGCTGCAGGCTGAGGGACTCGTCGAGACGGAACGGGGACGGGGCAGCTTCGCCCTCACGCCGCCGTCGGACGGCCCGTCGGCAGGCCCGGGCATACGTCCGGTGACAACCACCGAGGACCGGCTGCACCTGCTGGCATTCCGCATGGGGGTGGAGACGGAAGCTGCGGCGTTGGCCGCTCGGAACCGCACGGAGAGGCAACTGCGGGCCGTCAGCACGGCGCTGGACGCCTTCACCGAAAGCGCCGGCCACCCCGCCCATGCCATGAAGTCGGATTTCGAGTTCCACCGGGCCGTGGCCGCAGCGTCAGGCAACCCCTATTACTCCGATTGCCTGGCCGCCCTCGGCCAAACCATGATTGCCATGCCGCGCACCCGCCTGATGACCGGCGTCGAGCATTATGCCCGGGACCACTTTGACCAGGTGGTCCAGGAGCACCGGTCCATCCTGGAGGCGATAGCTGACGGTGACGGGGCTGCCGCGGCGGCAGCGATGCGCAGCCACCTGGCCAACTCACGACGCCGGTTCAAGGCTTCGGCGCGCCCGTCCACCTAGGTGCCGTCCCGCCGACGCCCATTTCACGGGGAACGCAAAAGAACCCCGGTCCAAGACCGGGGCTCTTTTATCTGCGTGCGCGAGGGGGATTTGAACCCCCACGCCCTTTCGGACACTGGCACCTGAAGCCAGCGCGTCTGCCGTTCCGCCACTCGCGCGCAACTTCTTCCACCAAGCTGGACCGGTTTCCCGTTCCGCGCCTCGTAAAAGCAGCGAGATCAAGCATAACGGACAGATGCCGGAAATTACCAATTGGCCTCCGGCGGCCCTCCCGCGTCCCTCCTAAACCGGGGAGAAGCCGTGCAGAAACTGGCATCACGCGGCTGGCCATCGAGCCCGGAAGCCCGGGCCGGGACGGGGCCGAACAGTCACGCCTCCGAACTTTTGCCGGCGCCCGGCCGTTGTGGATTAAGGTCATTCGCAGGGGTGGCCAGTAGTATCGAATGTAGGAGTGGCCACTGCCGGCGGGCATCACCGCGCACCGGTGGGCCGCCCCGCAGGTGGTGGCCAGCAATAACTACTGCCCCGGAGCCGGGGGAAAGGAGAGGAACCATGGGTCTGCTGGACAAGGTTGAACGTGGCATTGAAAAGGCCGTCCGCGGTGTCTTCTCCACCGGTTCCAAAGCGCAGGTCGAACCCGTGGAGATCGCCAGCAGGCTTCGCCGCGAGGTGGACCACAAGGCCCTTACCGTGGCGGCCGGACGCACCCTGGTGCCCAACGTCTTCGACGTCCAACTCAGCGACGGCGACTTCGGCCGCGCCCAGGAGTGGGGTACCCCGCTGGCCGAGGAATTGTGCGATGTGGTCATCAACCACGTCCGCAGCCAGGGCTACACCCTCCAGGGCCCGGTCCGCATTTCCTTCCGGCACGATGCCGGGCTACGCGCCGGTGACTTCGAAATCGCTTCCGCAACCGAAAAGTCCCAAGGCTCGGGCGCCCCGCAACCCAAGCCCAACGTCCCGGCAGCCCCGAGCCGGCAGCCCGTCAGGCTGCAGCCAGTTCTGGACATCGACGGCCAGCGCTATTCCCTGAACGCCCCGTCCATCATCCTTGGCCGGTCGTCCGAGGCAGACATCCATGTAGAAGATACGGGCGTATCGCGGCGCCACCTGGAGATCCGCACGGCCAACGGCGTTACCAGCGCCGTGGACCTGGGATCCACCAACGGCAGCTACGTCAACGGCCAGAAGGTCTCCGGAAGCACGGAACTCACAGACGGCTCCACCATCACGATGGGACGGACAAAGATCATCTTCCGCCTGCTTCCTGCCAACCAGGGTGGCCACGCATGAGTGACCTCACTATCACCGCACTGCGGTTCGGCTTCCTGCTGCTCTTGTGGGTACTCATCTTCAGCATCGTTTCCGCCATGCGCCGGGACCTTATGCTGGGGCGCAAGGCCGCCGCAGGCGCACCGACTGCACGCCAGGTCCGGCGCAACCCCGAGCTTGCCGAAGCACCGCCGCAGCCGGTGAAGCAGCAAGCCCGTCAACTGGTGGTGCTTGAGGGCCCGCTCAAAGGCCGGACCCTGCCGCTCGCAGCGAGCCCCATCCTGCTGGGCCGTGCCCAGGAAGCCACGCTGGTCCTTGAGGACGACTACGCCTCCGGCCGCCACGCCAGGCTCTTCCCGCAGGGCAGCCGCTGGTTCATCGAAGACCTTGGTTCCACCAATGGGACCTACTTGGGAGACCAGCAACTTACCCGTGCCCTGCCCGTCGAGCCAGGGGTACCCGTGAGAATCGGCAAGACGGTCATTGAATTGAGGCCGTAACCGTGGCCGTGGCTGAAAACCCCGCAACCGGACCCAGTCCGGCGCAGCGGCCCCTCATCATGCGCTTTGCGGCGCGGTCCGACGTCGGCCGGATCCGGGCCAAGAACGACGATTCCGCATACGCAGGCCGGCACCTTGCGGTCGTCGCCGATGGCATGGGCGGGCACGCCGGCGGCGACGTTGCCTCAGCCGCAACTGTCCTGGACATGATCCACCTGGACAGCGCGGACCACGGCGAAGACGCCGGGACCGTGCTGGCCGACGAAATCCAGACCGCCAACTCCCTCCTCTCCGAACTGGTGCACATCAACCCCAAGCTGGCGGGCATGGGCACCACCGTGACCGCCCTCCTGCTGGCTGAGGGGAAACTGCATTTCGCGCACATTGGCGATTCCCGCGCGTACCGGCTCCGCGACGGCGAATTCAAGCAGGTCAGCGTGGACCACACGTTTGTGCAGCGACTCATCGACGAGGGCCGGCTGCGGCCGGAGGAAGCGGAAACGCATCCCCACAAGAATGTCCTCATGCGCGTCCTGGGCGATGTGGATGCCAGCCCTGAGCTTGACCTGGACACCCTTGACGCCCGGCCCGGGGACCGTTGGCTGCTGTGCTCGGACGGGCTGAACTATGTTGCCGGGCATGCCGTGGAGCGGACGGTCCGGGAAACCCACAACCTGCATGAATGCGCCGAAACCCTGGTTGAACTGACCCTCGAGGCCGGCTCTCCGGACAACGTCACCGTAGTCATGGTGGACATCGTGGAGGAAACGCCCGACGACGTCAGCACGGCCGCCGTCGAAATCGTCGCGCCGGTGCAGGGCAGTAAGCCCGCTGCCGCCGCAGACGTTGCCACCGGTAAGCCGGCCATTCCGGATGCCCCCAAGGAACCGGCCGGTTCCGGACCGGAAAGCGCCAACCAGGGCTCCGCACCTGCCAAGGAAGCCGCAGATGGCGACGCCAGGGACGGCGACGCCCACTCCGCCGAGTCCGGCAGCACCGACCCCCACCTGGGCGAGCACCTCTCTGCTGAGGTCCTGCGGGAAGAGCTCGCCTCCCGCCCGCACGAGCCTGGTCGGCGCCGCAGCTGCTGCCGCAGAGTCCGGTTCCATCCCCACCGTGGCGGGCCGCACCGTGGCCAGGCGGGCAGCCACCCTCCTCACCCACAAGGCGGAACCGGCAGGCGGGGAAGACGCCCTGCCGGCACTGCGTCCTCGCCGCTGGTTGACCTGGTCCATCGCGGCCGCCGTGCTGATTGTGGTGGCAGTAGGGCTGTGGCTTGGGTACGCCTGGACGCAGACCCGGTACTACGTGGGTGAGTTCGATTCCCGCGTGGCCATCTACAACGGAGTGTCCCAACGGCTCGGTCCCATCCAGCTTTCCTCGCTTGAAGCCGTGACGGATATCCGGATGGACTCCCTTCCGGCGTTCTCGCAGCAGCGGGTCCGCCAGACGGTCCCTGCCAATGACCTCTACGACGCCCAGCGGATTGTCAAGAACCTGGAGCTCACCGGGACCACCTCCCCCGAGGAGGAGTGCCCCAAGCCTTCAGCGTCCGCAACTCGCCCCGCACCATCCAACAGCGCGCCTCCCGCCAGTGCGGCAGCCCCACCGCCGGCGGCGGATGCGTCCGCTCCTGCCCCGACGCCGCCATCTTCTTCACCCACACCCACGATCACCTGCGAGGCGGCCAAATGAGCCAGGTAACCACCCCGCCCAAGCCTCGCCGCAACGTTGAACTCGCCCTGCTGCTGCTGGCCCTCGCCGTTGGCATCGGCGCCAACATGATGGTGGGCGTGGACCAGGAGAAGGCCTTCGATTCCGACTTCTGGTTCCAGTCGAGCCTGCTTGCCCTTGCCGCCTTGGTGTTCCACGCAGTGCTGCGGTTCCGGGCAAAATATGCCGATCCAGTAATACTTCCAATTGTCGTTGCCCTCAACGGCTTGGGCCTCGCGATGATCCACCGCCTGGACGCTCCCGGCGAGGACACGGGCAACAACCAGCTGCGGTGGACCCTTATCGCCATGGCCGTGGCCATCGCGGTGGTGTTCTTCCTCAGGGATCACCGCATCCTGCGCCGGTTCACCTTCATCTCGCTGGCCGCCTCGGCCCTGCTGCTGATCCTGCCGCTGGTGCCCGGGATTGGTGCGGGCGAGATCCTTGGCGCGCAAGTGTGGATCAGGTTCGGTTCCATGACCTTCCAGCCGGGCGAGGTAGCCAAAATCACCCTGGCCATATTCTTTGCCGGGTATCTCTCCTCCAACCGCGACCTCATCCTGCTGGCCGGCCGCAAGATCGGTCCCATGCAGTTTCCGCGGTTCAAGGACATGGGCCCCATGATCACGGCATGGCTGGTCAGCATCGGCGTGCTTGTCTTCCAGCGGGACCTGGGCACCTCCGTGCTGTTTTTCGGCCTGTTCATCGTGATGATCTACGTAGCCACGAGCAGGATCAGCTGGGTGGTGATCGGGCTGGCCCTGCTCCTTGGCGGCGGCTTCATTGCAGCCCAGGTGTTTTCCCACGTACAGCAGCGTGTCTACGGCTGGCTCAACGCCTTCTCCCCCGACGTGTACGAGAACGGCAGCCGGCAGGTCATCGAGGGGCTGTTCGGCATGGCCAATGGTGGGCTGGTGGGCACCGGCCTCGGCCAGGGGCGGCCGGACCTTGTTCCTTTCGCCAACAGCGACATGATCGTCGCCTCACTGGGCGAGGAGCCTGGGCCTGATCGGCCTGTTCGCCGTCGTACTGCTGTACTTGCTGTTCATCACCCGCGGCTTCCGCGCCGCCCTGGGCACGCGTGATGCGTTCGGGAAGCTGCTTGCCTGCGGCCTGTCCTTCGCAATCGCCCTTCAATGCTTTGTGGTCATTGGCGGCGTCACCCGGCTCATTCCCCTGACCGGGCTCACCACACCGTTCCTTGCTGCCGGCGGTTCCTCGCTCTTGGCCAACTGGATCATCGCAGGCCTTCTCCTGCTGATTTCGCACGCGGCGCGCGGCCCTGTGGACACAACTCCGCTCCCGCCCACCGGAACGGCGGCGGCAATCGGCATTGATATTCCAACCGAGGCGGTGAAACAGGCATGAACCAGGCGATCCGACACTCCTGGGTAGCCGCAGTGGCTATGTTTGCGCTGATCTTCGGCGCCATCAGCTTTGTGCAGGTGGTGGGCGCCGACGACCTCAAAACCAATCCGCTGAACCAGCGCGCCATTCTCCAGAACTACTGCAACGACCGCGGCGCCATCATCGTGGGCGGGACGCCGGTGGCAGAGTCGGTGGATACCGGTTCGGAGACCTGCAAGTTCCAACGCACTTACGCGCAGCCGGAGCTCTACGCGGGGCTCACTGGATATTTCTCCAAAAACTACGGGGCCACCGGGCTGGAGCAGTCCATGGGAGCCGAACTTGCGGGTAATTCCGACCAGCTCTTCCTGGACCGGGTGGGCCAACTCTTCCTGGGTAACCAGCCCAAGGGAGCGTCGGTGGAGCTCACCATCGATCCGCAGATCCAGCAGCTCGCCTACAGCCTGATCCCGGACGGCCAGCGCGGTTCGATAGTGGTCACCAATCCCAAGACCGGCGCCATCCTGGCCATGGCATCCAAGCCGTCCTACAACCCGAATCTGGCGGCCACGCAGAACGCCGCTGCGGAAAGCGCCAACATGAACGAACTGGTGAAGGTTCCCGGTATCAACCTGAACCAGAACGTCAGCGGCCCCACCGGCGAACTCCTCGCACCGGGTTCGGTTTTCAAGCTCGTGGATACGGCGGCCGCCCTGGCATCCGGAAAGTACAATAAAGACAGCGTCCTTCCCAACCCCGCTGAAATGCCCTTCGACGGCATCCAGTACAAACTGCCCAACTACGCCGGCGGTAACTGTTACACCAAAGACACCGCAAGCTTCGCTTTCGCGCTGCAGCAGTCCTGCAATACGCCGTTCGCCAGCATCGCCCTGGACCTTGGCCGCGACGCCATCGCCGCCCAGTACAAGAAGTTCGGGTTCGGCGAGGATGTTGGGGGTCTGCTGAAGCTGGGCCACGCAACAGGAAATGGGTTCCCCGACAAACTGGACGCTCCCGGGCTGGCCCAGTCCGCCATCGGCCAGAAGGATGTCCGGGTCACACCGCTGCAGGTCAACATGATGACGAACGCCATCGCAAACGGTGGCGTACAGATGGCGCCCAGCCTGGTCAAGACTTTGCGGTCCCCGGACCTGCGCGTCATTGACGAGCCCCAGCCGGCACAGCTCAGGACGTCCACCACCCCGGAGATCTCCAAGCAAATCACCGACTGGATGACCAGCGTGGTTACTGACGGTATTGCCAAGGGTGCCGCTGTCCCCGGCGTACAGGTCGCGGGCAAGACAGGCACCGCCGAACTCGGAAATGGAACCAACAACTCGTGGTTCACCGGGTTCGCCCCCGCTGACAACCCGAAGGTCAGCGTCACGATCGTCATGGAAGGCGTAGACATCTACGCGGGAGCAAGGCTGACCAGTCCCAACGCGAAGAAGATTTTTGAGGCGGTGTTGAATAAGTGAGGCCTACAACAGGAATCACCCTCGGCGGCAGATTCCAGCTGACCACGCGGATTGCGATCGGCGGCATGGGGGAAGTCTGGAAGGCCAAAGACCTCGTCCTGGGCCGCATCGTCGCCATCAAGGTGCTGAAGGAGGAGTACACCGGTGACCCGGGCTTCCTCCAGCGCTTCCGCGCGGAGGCCCGCCACACAGCCCTCCTGAACCATGTGGGCATCGCCAACGTCTTTGACTACGGCGAAGAAGAGGGTTCAGCGTACCTGGTCATGGAGCCTGGTCCCCGGGCAGCCGCTGAGCAGCATCATCGAACACGAGCAGGTACTGTCCCCGGACCGTACGCTGTCGATCATCGCGCAGACCGCCCGCGCGCTGGCCGTTGCGCACGCCCAGGGCCTGGTCCACCGCGACGTCAAGCCCGGCAACCTCCTGATCACCCCTGACGGACGGGTCAAGGTCACGGACTTCGGCATCGCCCGCCTCGCCGACCAGGTTCCGCTCACCCAGACCGGGCAGGTCATGGGGACGGCGCAATACCTGGCACCGGAGCAGGCCACCGGCCAAACCGCCACGGGCTCCTCGGATATCTATTCCCTTGGGGTCATCGGGTACGAATGCCTCAGCGGCCACCGTCCCTTCACCGGCGAATCCCAGATTGCCATCGCACTGGCCCAGGTGAACGACGCTCCGCCGCCGCTTTCGGAGACCCTGCCAACGCCCGTGCGCGCCCTGCTGATGTCCATGCTGGCCAAGGACCCGAAGGACCGGCCGGCCAATGCCATCAAGCTGGCGGAGGCAGCTGAGGCCATCCGCAACGGGGATGTAAGTGCAGCACGCGCCGCCGTACCCGGCATGCTTCTTTTCGACGCAGATACCGGCCCCATCACTGCCCCCGTGGACACCGCCACCGCCCCTACCGGCGTCATTGGCGCGCAGCGGGATTCCACGCCCACCGCCACGTCGGCCCTTCCGGTGGTGGGCGCGGGCGCAGCGGGCGTGGCCGCCGGGATGGCTGCCGGGGCCGCGGGTGCATCCGCGGCCGAACGGGAGGCACGGCAGGGGCCGCTGGCCCGCGCCAACGCACTGGCCGCCGAACGGAACTGGGACCAGGAAGAGGAAGCGTACGACGACGGGCCCTCCGATGAGCCCCGGCGCAAGGGACGCAGCCCGTGGACATGGCCCCTGGTGGCCCTGATCCTGCTGCTCCTCTTCGCTCTGGTGGGCTTCCTCCTGAACCAGATGGGCCTCTTCTCGCCGGCTGCGAACCCCACGTCCGGTACCACTACCAGTAGCGCGCCCCCGTCGTCCGCGACGCCCACGCGGACCACCCAGTCGGCTACACCCACGCCGACGCGCAACACTCCAACGCCGACCCCAACGCCCACCCCCACGCAGGACACGGTCAACGTGATTCCTGACAAGTACCTCGGCAAGGACTACCGGCAGGTCCAGGCTGCGCTTGCGGGCCTGGGACTCCAGGTGACCGTCCTTCCGCAGGAGAGCCGCACTGACAATCCCGGAACCGTCCTGGAACTCAACCCCACCGGGACGGTGCCCAAAGGTTCGCTCATTACCGTCATCTACGCCACGGCTCCCAGCCCCGCACCGACCACGGCGGCGCCTAAACCTGTGCCCACTACCTCGGCACCGGTGGCGGGACCCACGCCCATCTCACCCCTGGCAACCTGTGCAGCCGGCCAAACGCCCGGAATGCCCCCAACCTGCGCACCCTAGAGGTCCGGACCACCAGTGAATGAGTCACCACGCACCCCGTTGCACCGGGAGGACAGCCTGCCGGTGGATAACCGGCGTGTCCTGAACGGGCGCTACGAGCCTGGGTAACCTCATTGGCCGTGGCGGCATGGCGGACGTCTACAAAGGCACGGACACCCGCCTCGGCAGGACGGTGGCAGTTAAGCTGCTCCGGCCTGACATGGCACGGGATCCGCAGTTCCAGGCGCGGTTCAAGCGCGAAGCGCAGGCGGTGGCTGCGCTGAACCACCCCTCCATCGTGGCCATTTTCGATACCGGCGAGCACGTGGTCCATGACGGGTCCACCGAGGACGTGCGGGTGCCGTACATCGTCATGGAATATGTGGAGGGCAAGACCCTGCGCGAACTGATCCGTGCCAACGAGGTCAGCATCAGCGAGGCAATCGACTACTGCCTGGGCGTCCTGGGAGCCCTCGAATACAGCCACAAGGCCGGCATTGTGCACCGGGATATCAAGCCTGCCAACGTGATGTACTGCCCAGGCTCCAATTCGGTGAAGGTCATGGATTTCGGCATTGCCCGCGCCATCGCCGATTCCTCCGCCACCATGACCCAGACCCAGGCCGTGGTGGGAACGGCCCAATACCTTTCGCCGGAACAGGCCCGGGGGAGACTGTGGATGCCCGCAGCGACCTCTATTCCGCCGCGTGCCTGCTCTACGAAATGCTGACCTCGCGGCCGCCATTCGTCGGGGACAGCCCGGTGTCCGTGGCCTACCAGCACGTTCGCGAAATTCCGGAGCCGGCCAGCAGCCTCAACCCGGAGGTGTCACCGGCGCTGGACACTGTCCTCGCCAAGGCCCTGCAGAAGAACCGGGCGGACAGGTTCCAGGATGCTGCAGCCTTCCGGCGCGCCCTGCGCGCTGCCAAGGCCGGTGTGCCCGTCCCGGCCGTCCCGGCGTCCGAGGCACCCACCGACCCGAATGACCACGTTCCCCAGGCCGCCCCACCCACCGAAGCGCTTTCTGCAACGGGTGCGGGCTTCCTTGATGACGCACCGACGGGGCGCCTGGCCGCCACTGACCTCTTCCACGACGGCGCGGGATCAGCCGTTCCGCTGGAACTCGCGGATGAGCACGTCGCGGATGAACACGGGGCAGATGCGTACGGTGCCGGCCCACTCCCGCTGGGCCTGGTTCCGGAACGTGAGCGGAGCGAACGGCAGAAGTCCCGGCGTCGTGCCTGGATCGCGACGCTGGTGATCTTCACCCTGCTGATACTCGCAGGCGGCGGCCTCTGGCTGTACCAGACGGTGAACCGGCCCGCTCCCGCTCCGCCCAAGGTGTCCATCCCGTCGGTGGCGTCCATGTCGGAAACTGCTGCACTCCAGGAACTGTACAACGCAGGCCTTCACCCCAAGATCGCGCGGGCGGCAAACGACACGGTCCCCAAGGGAACCGCGGTGGGAACTGATCCCGCGGCGGGCGGTTCGCTGGATCCGGGGGCCGAGGTGATCCTCAACATTTCCGACGGACCCAGGCTCGGTGAAGATCCCTGACAGCCTGCCCGGCAAGACCGAGGCAGCCGCACGGGACATCCTCCGCCAGGTAGGACTGGTGGGCGCCCCGTCGACCACCACCGCCAACAGTGCCACTATCCCGGCCGGAATCGTCATCACCTCCAAACCGGCTCCGGGGCAAAGCGTCGGTGTCGGCACCAGCGTGGAACTGATCGTTTCCACCGGCAAGGTGGTTGTCCCGGAACTGGGTGGCCTAGTGCGTGACCAGGCCGAGGCAGCACTAAAGGAGCTCGGCCTGGTGCCCTCGGTGGTTGAGGTGGAAAACTCGCAGGTGGAGCCCGGCAAGGTCACGGACCAAAGCGTCCCGGCCAACACCGCCGTTGAGCAGGGCAAGACCATCACCATCGCGGTGGCAAAGGCACCGCCGCCACCGCCGGTGCCAACGGAGACCCCGACGCCCACCGCCACACCCACGCCGAAACCCACCAAGAAGGGCTGACGCCCCGCACCCGGTATAGGCGGCCCCGGTCAGTGCTGGATGAGCGGGCTAAGCTTTGCGGCGCGTGCGGCCGCACCCTTCATGCCCAGCGACTCCAGCCAGTTTCCGAGCATCTGATACCCGCCTTCGGTGAGTACCGACTCGGGATGGAACTGCACCCCGCACAGAGGCGCCGTCCGGTGCTGCAGCCCCATGATCACGCCGGAGGCGGTCTGTGCCGTTACTTCCAGGACATCGGGGATGGATTCCCGCACCGCCGCCAGGGAGTGGTAGCGGGTGGCCGTGACGGGGGAGGGGAGCCCGGCGAACACACTGGTGCCGCTGTGCTCCACCTGTGAGGTCTTGCCGTGCATGAGCTCCGGTGCGTGGGTCACCTTGCCGCCAAAGGCCTCTGCCAGCGCCTGGTGGCCCAGGCAAACTCCGAACATGGGAACGCTGTTTTCACCGCACCATTTGATCAGCTCAATGCAGACTCCCGCTTCAGCAGGATTTCCGGGACCGGGGGAAATGAGGACGCCGTCCCGGGTGCCGGCAAGCTCAATCGCCTCTGCCAGGGTGACGTCGTCGTTGCGGACCACAGTGGTCTCGGCGCCGAGTTCCTGCAGGTATCCCACCAGGGTGTAGACGAAGCTGTCGTAGTTATCCACTACGAGGATCTTGGTTGTGGTCATGGCTGGTCTGTGGAACCAATCGTTGAGTCGGTGAATTGGGTGAAATGGGACATCCAGGGAAAGAGGAACTGGACCATCAATACCAGGGCAATGAAGACCAGTACCAGCGAGATGAGAATCCTGAGCCAGAGCGGTCCGGGAAGGTGGCGGAATATCCAGGCGTACACTGTCAGCCCCTTCCCGTGGCTGCTGCAACCTGCGCCGCAATTTCCGCTGGTGGTCCCGCCGCTGCCGGCCGCCAGCTGTCCAACAGGGCGTAGGCGATGATGCGTTCTTCCGCTCCGAAGCGGGGATTGCAGCTGGTCATGGTGAGGTAGCTTTCGGTGGGCGCGACGCCCGGCTGGGTTGGAACGGGTTCCAGGACGTCGGTGCGGGAGGGCATCACTATCTGGTTGTTGCGGAATACGTAGACGTAATAGCCGTCTTTGGTCTGGACATAGATCTTGTCACCGGGCACCAGCGTGTGGATGTTGTCCAGCACGGCGCCGTGCGTCTGGCGGTGTCCTGCCACGGCGAAATTGCCCACCGCCCCTGGCATTGCCGTGTTGCTGTAATGCCCAAGGCCCAGCGTGTCCAGGACGTCCTGGCTGGTCCCCTGGACGATGGGGCGGGTGTACGTGGGGCCAAACCTGGGGATGTACATGATGCCAATGGTGCCGGCGTGGCCGGGAGCGGTACCCACCACGGGCTTTCCAAAATCCTCACCTGCGGCCGCTTTGGCGGGTGGGGCCGAGGCTGCCGGGGTTGGCGCGGCGCTGCCAAGATCCTTGGCGAATTCCTTGATGACCTGGGTCTGCTTGGCATCTGACTCGACGTTGGTCCACCACAACTGCCATGCCACGAAGAGCAGGAGGATGACACCGGCAGTGATGAGCAATTCACCCAGCACCTGGATGGTGCCGCGCAGCAGGGCACGGCGGGGCGCGGGCGCAGTTGCGGGCCCCGCCTTTTCCTGCAATACCACGCGTTCTCCTCCGGGCGTTTACCCTGGGCACCGGCTGCCCATCAACTGCGGCTAGAATTGGCTGCTAGTAAGAATCCAGATTTGACCAAGATCGCGCAGACCGCTGGCAATTTCCTTCTTGCAGGATACCAAGCCCGGGACGCCGAGCTTGCCCAGTTCGCCAAGGAGAGCCAGTGCCTGAGTCAAAGCCTCGCAGGAAGACCGCCAGCACCGCCCAGCCGGCAGCCCCCCAGGCCTACAAGCCAAACCCCGTGTGGTTCAAGCCCGTCATGTTTGGCCTCATGATCATTGGCCTCTTCTGGATCATTACCTTCTACATCAGCGAGGGCCGCTTCCCGGTCCAGGCCTGGCAGTCCTGGAACATCGTGGCGGGCTTTGGCATCGCCATTGTCGGGTTCCTGATGACTACCCGCTGGCGTTCCTAGGTTCGCCGCAGGACTGTTCCAAGGAGGTCAGCATTGGCTCCCGATTCCGTTGCAGTGATTGGTGGCGAGGATGGCCTGGCCCGCCCCGCCTGGGCTGCCACAGATCCGCTCATGCGGAACTACTATGACCAGGAATGGGGACTCCCCGTCACGGATGAGCAGGGCCTGTACGAGCGCATCTGTCTGGAAGGCTTCCAGGCAGGCCTCTCCTGGGCCACCATCCTGCGTAAGCGTCCGGCCTTCCGTGCCGCGTTTGCCTCATTCGATCCGGAGCAGGTGGCGATGTTCGGTGCCGCCGACGTGGAGCGGCTAATGCAGGATCCCGGGATCATCCGGAACCGGCTGAAGATCCACGCCGCCGTAAAAAATGCCCAGGCCACCCTGGAGCTTCGCAACGACGGCGGACTGGTTGACTTCGTGTGGAGCTTCCGCCCCGCCAACACTCCCGCGCCCAGTGTGCCCGCGGAAATCCCCACCCAGTCGCCGGAATCCGTGGCCCTGTCCAAGGCGCTTCGTAAGCGCGGCTTCTCTTTCGTAGGTCCCACCAGCATGTTCGCCCTCATGGAGGCAGTGGGGATGGTTGACACCCACCTCCTGGACAGCCACCGCCGCGGATCCTCCGGCATCTGGCCAATTCAGGCCTGAAGCCCCTACCGCAGCCCGTTATCCCCAGCTGTTGGGAAGGTTATCCACAATGGGGATAACCTTCCCAGCCGCCCCTTGAGGCAGCAGCGGCATCCCCGCGTCGTGCCTTTTTCGTCAAACCTGCCGGCCGGGTGCGGTTATTAACAGTGTGGAATACCTGTGGATAACCCGTAGCACCATGCATGGATAACCTTCGTGCGCCCGGACTCCGGCGGCTACGGGCGCTGCCGCCTTACCGGGTGGTGGCTGGTAATGGACACCCTGTTGAAGGCATTCATCGTCACCGCAACCCAGCTCACTGCTGAAAACTCCTCCTCCGTAAGACATTGGCGCGCATAGGCCTCCGTGTGCTCCATCCGCCCCGCATCCCGGAGTTCGGTGATAGCTTCCACCAAGGCCAGCGCGGCCCGCTCTTTATCCGAGAACAGTGCCGTCTCGCGCCAGGCGGGCAACACCGCCAGGCGCTGGGGGCTTTCCCCGCTTCCCCGGCCTTCCGCACATGCAGATCCAGGCAGTAGGCGCAGCCGTTGATCTGGGAGATCCGCACGTTGATGAGTTCCAGGAGGCCGCGCCCAAGCCCGGCTTCTTCCGCCGCTTCCTGCACCTTCAGCCCAAGGCCACTGAGCGCCCTCCAGAGCGCCGGATGCTGTTTGTCGAGGTACAGGTGCTCGGTGGCGCTCACGGAGGTCCTTATCGGTCGAACGGCTTCGCAGGCAACCATCATAGGCAGGGGGTGGCCGCCAGCCATTACTGCTTATCCACTTACCAACATTGCGATACCCACAAGTTATCCACAGCTGTGGGAAACCGCGTGGAAATCTCTCCCGCATGGGCTCATGCCCTTACTGCCGCGGGCCGCAATGGCGCCGAAACCACATCCCTGTGACTTGTTAACAGTGTGCATAAGGCTGTCAACAACCGTCTGCGAAGGCTGACGACGAGGACGCAGACGGGCCTCAATGACACGGTTTTCCACAGTTCTCGGCGAAAGGAGACTCTTATCCACTTACGCACAGCAATATCCCCACAACTTATCCACAGATGTGGAGAAATACTGTCCGCCTAACAGACCAAACGCCTGTAGGAGCAGGCACACGGGGAGCCAGCGACTGAACTACAGCTATGTAAGTTACCAACACTGTGGATAAGTGCTGTGGAAAACGGCGATGCCCCCGGCACCTAGGGCGCCGGGGGCATCGGGGTTAATTCGGGGTGGAAGGGGTTAGAGCGTTACGCGTACCCAACTCACGGCCAGGAGCAAAGCAAGAACAGCGGCCAGGCCCAGTGCCTGGACGACGCCCTGCCGGGGCCCGCGCGGCGTGTACGAAAGGACGGCAGCGCAGAGGCCGCCAGTAATGAGTCCGCCAAGGTGGGCCTGCCAGGCGATGTGCGGGATCAGGAATCCAATCACGCCATTGATGGCGATCAGGACCCAAAGCTGCCGGGTGTCGCCGCCGCGCTGCCGCTGGACCAGCAACATGGCGCCGAAGAGGCCGAAGATGGCACCGGAAGCGCCCACCAACCCCACCAGGCCCTGTCCCGGCACCAGTACCGGGTTCATCAGCAAATAACCCACCGATCCGCCTACGGCGGAGATAAGGTACAGCGCCAGGAAGCGGACACGGCCGAGGACCGGCTCCAGCGCCTGGCCGAAAATCCACAATGTGTACATGTTAAGGAGGATGTGCAGGAACGAATCCGGCGAGTGCAGGAACGCCGACGTCAGCATCCGCCAGGGCTCGAAGGCCCCGTACTGCGGGGCGGCGAAGATATTGTTATAGGCGAACTGCTTGTACACCCAGTCACCGGGAATGAGCATTTGCAGTGCGTAGACAACTACGCAGGCCGCGATGATGCCGAACGTCGCCAAAGGCTTACCTGTGGCAACGGCACCGCCATGGACGGTCCGTACTTCCGGCGTCGTACGTTTTGATTCGTTGACGCAGTCAACGCATTGGAATCCGACGGCGGCCGCCCGCTGGCAGTCCGGGCAGGTGGGGCGCCCACAGCGCTGGCAGCGCACATAGGACGGCCGGTCCGGGTGCCGGGGGCAGACCGGGACCTGGGCGGACGGCTCAGCCGACGGAATTCCGTAACTCATGGTGGGGCGTTACAGCTGTTCGATGTCGATGCTGTTGATGGTGACGTCCTCAACCGGGCGGTCACCCATGCCGGTGCGGACACCCTCGATGGCGTCTACAACCTTCTTGGATTCCTCATCAGCCACTTCACCGAAGATAGTGTGCTTGCCCTGGAGCCAGTCCGTGGGGATGGTGGTGATGAAGAACTGTGAACCGTTGGTGCCCTTGCCCATCTGGATCCCGGCGTTGGCCATGGCGAGCTTGTACGGCTGGTTGAAGCTCAGCTCAGGGTGGATCTCGTCGTCGAAGCGGTAGCCGGGGCCACCGGTTCCACGGCCCAGGGGATCGCCCGCCTGGATCATGAAGTCCTTGATGATGCGGTGGAAGATGGTCCCGTTGTAGAGCGGGGTACCGGTCTTGTCCTCGCCGGATTCCGGGTGGGTCCATGCCTGCTCGCCGGTGGAAAGGCCGACGAAGTTCTTGACCGTCTTGGGCGCGTGGTTACCGAAGAGGTTAACCACGATGTCGCCGAGGCTGGTGTGAATGGTTGCTTTTGCGGTTGCGATGGCAGTCATAGGTTGATTCTCCCATGCCGGTTCTGGGCAGCCACGGCTGCGGGGGCAGTTCCGCGCTGGGTGAAATCGCCCTAAAATCCGCAAAGTGAATAGCTCGTGATGATCTGGGCACGTAGGCTAGCGACAGAACCGTCACATTAATCGGGAGGTAGTTGTGAAGAAATCGGATCGTATTGCCCGTGACCTTGAGCAGTCGGTCACCAGTGCGGTGGAAAACGCCAAGGATTGGGCCGCCCCCGGGTGGAAGCTGCCGTGGACTGGGCTGTTCCCCGGCTTCAGCAGGGCCTGGATACCGCATCTCCCAAGATCCAGGAAGGCCTGAAGACGGCGGCCCACAGCCTGGCCGACGGCGTAGCCACCGTGACGCCCCGGATCCAGGACGGACTGGCCCACCTGGCCCCCAAGATCAATGACGTGGTTGAAGGCGCTTCGCCCAGGCTGCACGAAGCCCTGGACAAGGCCACTCCCGTTGTCCTGAATGCCCGTGACCGGGTAGTGGTGGAGTACCTGCCCAAGCTCTCGGATCAGATCGGTGTGGCGTCGGGTGCAGTCCACCGCACCTTGGAAAACACGCCGGCCCGGGTTGACGCCGTGGCGCAGAAGCTGGGGGACGTGGGACTTATCCACGCACTCCAGGAGCAGGCCCAGGCAACCGGCGCCCAGCTGAAGGCAGCCGCAGCGGGAGCCAGCCGTGCAGTGGACGTGCAGCTGGCGCAGCCCCAGAAGCCCAAGAAGCGTGGCTGGCTGATCTTTGGGGTTGTTGCCGCCGCCGTCGCTGCGGGCGTGGCCGCCTGGAAAGCATCCAAGCCCGTGGAGGACCCTTGGAAGACTCCGTCGCCGGTCACGCCGACTCCTGCGCCCGTTCCTGCCACGACCGTCAGCGATGTCAAGGAAAACGCCGCTGACGCCGCTGACAAGGGTACCTCTGCAACCGCTTCTACAGCCACCGCCGCCGCCGACAAGGCGGCCGACGCGGCTGAGACGGCCAAGGAAAAGTCCGCAGACGCCGCTGACAAGGCTAAGCACGTTGCCGACGACGCTGCGGAGGCTGCCAAGGAAGACAAGGGCAACCAGGCCTAGCCTTCACACCGCATGGAAAGGGCTCCGTCTTCAGGAGACGGGGCCCTTTTGCATGCCCGGGCCAGGCCCCTTAACCGGGTTTCACGGATCCCTGCGCCCGCCCTCGACAATCCACTACCGTCCGCGGGAGGCCACGGGCCGGATGCTAGATTTGGAGTGATGTCAGCCAATCGATCCTCTGGGGATGCCGTGAACGACGCAGCCATACAGCTCCGCGTGTCCATCGTCATACCGGCGTACAACGAGGAAAGCGTGATCAGGCAGTGCCTGATAGCTGCGATCTACCAGTCCGCTCCTGCCCACGAGATCATCGTGGTGGACAACCTTTCAAAGGACCGGACCGCTGACATTGTCCGACAGATGCAGCTTGAGTATCCGGAAAGCCCCATCATCCTCCTGAGCCAGGACCGGGAACAGGGCCTCATTCCCACCCGGAACTTCGGGCTCGACAGTGCCACCGGGGACATCCTGGGGCGGATTGACGCCGACTCCATCGTGGAACCCGACTGGGTTGAACAGGTGCAAAGGGCCTTCGCGGACCACTCGGTCCAGGCTGCCACCGGCCCCGTGGTCTACTACGACATGCCCATGCGCCGCTTTGGGCTTAAGGCCGACGACAAGATGCGCCAGTTGATGCTGAAACTGGCCAAGCACCAGTACCATTTCCTGTTCGGCTCCAATATGGCCCTGCGCGCCACGGCCTGGGAGACCATCCGTTCCGAGACCTGCCGGGACGAAAAGGACGAGATGCACGAGGACATCGATTTGTCCCTGCATCTGGCCGACCATGAACTGCCAGTGCGCTACTGGCCGCAGATGGTATCAGGGATGTCCGCACGGCGGTTGGAGGATTCACCGCGGGACTACCGCTACTACGTCACCCGGTTCGACCGCACCTACAAGGCCCACAATGTCAGGAAGATGGCGCTAAAGGCCCCCATGGTGGTCTTCTTCTCGGTATATTTCCCCGCCAAGCTTCTCCGGGCCATTCACACCGTCAATACTGCCCAGCCAGTCCGTCGCGGCGGCCAGTAGCGTTCAGTCAGTCCCCAACCCGGCAAGGCGTTCCGACGGCGGTTCCTCCCGGGACGCCGGCCCACGGCTGCCGCGTCTGCCGTTCCTTTGGCCGAGGACCACGACGGCGAGCCCCGCCAGGATTAGCCCGAGTCCCACGTAGGTGCCCGCAGGCAGGGTCTCGTGCAGGAACACAGCCGCCAACAGCGCCGCCCCGGGGATTTCCAGGAGAATGATCATGGAGACGATAAGCGGGCTCATAGTGGCCAGCAGGTGGTTGAAAGCAGTGTGGCCCACCAGTTGGGCGCAGACGGTGATGGCTGCGATGCCCAGCCATCCTGCCGGCTCGAACCCTGCCAGGGGCTGGCCTGCAATCAGGGCCAGCAGAGCCACCAGTGCGGCACACATCCCATAACAGAGAGTGGTGTAGGTTCCAGTCGTCATGCTTTGCCGTGCCTTGCCTCCCGCGAGCGTGTAGAGGCCGGCAAGTGCGCCGCCTGCCATCGCCAGCAGGTCGCCCGTGAGGGCCTGCGGGGAGGACCCCATATCGAAGCCAGTGATTGCGACGACGCCGCCGAAGGCGATCCCGAGCCCCGCGAGGACCTGCCAGCGGTGGCGGATGCCGCGGAAGAGCTGGAACACGGCAATCCAGGCAGACTGCAGGCACACCAGGGCTGTGGCGGCGGCTACGGACGTGAGCTGAAGCGAGGTGATGAAGCAGGCAAAGTGCAGGGCAAGGGCGATGGCGGCCAGCATGGACCAGCGGAATTCGCTGCGGCTGATCCTGCTGAACTGGCCCGGCTCCCGGACCAGGGTGGGAGTGGCCATGACGGCGGCACCAATGGCGTTGCGCCAGAAGGCGATGGCAAGGGCGCTGACGCTGGTGGCGCCAAGCGTCGCCGCGATCAGGGGTCCGGACGACGCAACGCCGAGGACGCCGACGGCCGCGAAGAAGAAGTTCACTGCAGCCTCCTGGTGCTGGTACGGTTCCGGAAATGGAAACAAAAAGTCCCGGTCGGCGTTTCCGCTGACCGGGACTTCCTTATGGTGGAGGCACGGGGACTCGAACCCCGAACCCCCTGCTTGCAAAGCAGGTGCGCTACCAATTGCGCCATGCCCCCATAAGAAGCAACCCGTCCATCATACCCTAGAACCACAGAGCCTCTAACAGGCTCCCGGAGAGCGGGTAGCCGGGCTAGTCCACCGTATCGGTTGACTTGCTCCAGACCGTTTTACGGGCTTCGGATTCCTGTGCTTTCCGGTAGACCAGGAAGCCTGCGATTGCCGCTGCCAGTACGAGCAACTTTTTCACATGCTCCCCATTCCGGTTTAGGTGCCGGATGAACCGGACCAGACCTCAGTTTGAAACCTGCACAGGTTCCGTGGGCGTACCAGGACTTGAACCTGGGACCTCTTCGTTATCAGCGAAGCGCTCTAACCGCCTGAGCTATACGCCCTCAATCCCTCATCGGGCCGAGACATGACTTTACAGCACACCCCGGCCCGATCTCAAATCGGGCCTTTTCGCCGATGCGGAGCCGGCGAAAAGGGCCTCCTAATCGTCGGTGAGGGTCACGCCGATGCCGCCCACCAGGGTGGCGGAGATGTTGTAAAGGACTGCCGAGAGCATGGAGAGTGCCGTCAACAGGACAACGTTGACCACAGCGATGATAGTGGCGAACGATGCCACCTGCCCCAGCGAGGCAACCTTCTTCAGTTCGAAGCCGCCGCTCTCGGAGCCCGCCAGCGTCCCGAGCAGGCTATCCACCTGGTCAAAGATCCCGGTGAGGTCCAGGACCGTCCACAGGACAATGGCAGCCACCACGGTGACGATTCCCAGTGCCACGGAGAGCAGGAATGCCATCTTCAGGACAGACCAGGGGTCCACCTTGCTGACCAGCAGCCGGGCCCGGCGGACTTTCGCCTTCGGGGCCGGCTTGACCAGGCCAGGTGTTCCCTGGCTGGAGGCGCCCTGTGCAGTACGCTGTCCAGCCGCTGCCGGGCGTTGCCCGGACTGGCCCTGGAAGGGGCGCTGGCCGGGCTGCGCAGGACGGTCACCCTGCTGGGGTCGCTGTCCCTGCACTGCCGGGCGCTGGCCCGGAGCCCCTGCCGGCGCCGTGGGGCGCTGCTGCGGACGAACGGGGGCGTTCACGCGGGGTGCCGCTGAAGGCCGGTTCCCGTCGGGAACAGTACTGTTCGGCTTGGGAAATGAGTCGGAATTACTCACTCGTTACCTCCGTGTTGTCTTCGTTCGGCTCAGCGTCGCCCGAGGCGTCCTCTGACTCATCGGCCGGTGATTCTTCTGCCATTGCTGGCGCGGCGGATTCCCCAGCGGTCCCACCATCTTCAGCCAACGTTACGTCATCCCCGGTGGATTCTTCGTCCTCAAGACCGCGTTCGCTGTTGCGCGCCACCTCAATGATCCGGTCATTCTTGTCCGGTTTGGCGAAGATGACGCCCATGGTGTCACGGCCCTTGGCAGGAACACCGGCAACGGAGGACCGCACAACCTTCCCGCCCTCCATAACCACCAGGACTTCATCCTCTTCCTGGACGATGAGTGCACCCACCAGGTGTCCGCGTTCTTCCTGGTACTTGCCTACCTTGATGCCCAGGCCGCCGCGGCCCTGGAGTCGGTATTCCTCCACCGCCGTTCGCTTGGCATAGCCGCCTTCCGTCACAATGAACACGAACGAACCGTCGGTGACGACATCTGCGGCCAGCAGCTCATCGTCCTCGCGGAACTTCATGCCGGTGACGCCGGATGTAGCACGTCCCATGGGGCGCAGCGCATCGTCCGTGGCGGTGAACCGGATTGACTGGCCCTTGCGGGAGACCAGGAACAGGTCATCGGTCTCAGACACCAACTGGGCGGAGACCAGTTCGTCTCCGTCACGCAGGTTGATGGCAATCACGCCCGCTGAGCGGTTCGTGTCGTAATCCTCCAGCCTGGTCTTCTTCACCAGTCCCCTCTTGGTGCCAAGTACCAGGTAGGGTGCCTGCTGGTAGTCCTTGAGGTCCAGGACCTGGGCGATGTGCTCATCGGGCTGGAATGCCATCAGGTTGGCCACGTGCTGGCCCTTGGCGTCCCGGCCCGCTTCCATCAGCTCATATGCCTTGGCACGGTAGACGCGTCCCAGGTTGGTGAAGAACAGCAGCCAGTGGTGGGTGGTGGTTACGAAGAAGTGCTCCACCACATCGTCGCCACGCAGCTGGGCACCCTTGATGCCTTTGCCGCCGCGTTGCTGCGACCGGTAGTTGTCGCTGCGGGTGCGCTTGACGTAGCCGCCACGGGTGATGGTGACAACCATCTCCTCTTCGGGGATCAGGTCCTCCATGGACATGTCGCCGTCGTAACCCATGAGGATCCTGGTGCGCCGGTCATCGCCGTGCTTGTCCACGATCTCGCCCAGCTCGGTGCTGATGATTCCGCGCTGGCGCTCCTCGGAAGCCAGGATCGCCTTGTATTCGGTGATCATTGCTTCGAGTTCGGCGTGCTTCTCCTGGATCCGCTGGCGTTCCAGGGCGGCAAGGCGGCGCAGGCTGCATGTCCAGGATGGCCCGGGCCTGCAGCTCATCAATATCCAGCAGGCTCCATCAGCCCGTCCCGAGCGGCCTCGGTGGTGCTGGAAGCGCGGATGAGGGCAATGACCTCATCCAGCATGTCCAGTGCCTTCAGCAGGGCCCGCAGGATGTGGGCTTCTTCCTCCGCCTTGCGCAGGCGGTACCGGGTTCGGCGGGCAATGACGTCCATCTGGTGCGTTACCCAGTGACGGATAAAGGCATCAAGGCTCAGGGTCCGCGGAACGCCGTCCACGATGGCCAGCATGTTGGCGGAGAAGTTGCTCTGAAGTTCGGTGTGCTTGTAGAGGTTATTCAGCACCACCTTGGGCACAGCGTCCCGCTTCAGCACGATTACCAGGCGCTGGCCGGTGCGTCCGGACGTCTCATCGCGGAGGTCGGCAATGCCCTGGATCTTGCCGTCCTTGACCAGTTCGGCGATCTTAATGGCCAGGTTGTCCGGGTTGGCCTGGTAAGGAAGTTCGGTCACCACCAGGCACGTGCGGCCCTGCAGTTCCTCGACGGCAACCACTGCGCGCATGGTGACCGACCCGCGGCCGGTGCGGTAGGCGTCTTCGATGCCCTTATGGCCCAGGATGGTGGCGCCGGTTGGAAAATCCGGGCCCTTGACGCGCACCAGCAGTTCCTCGAGGAGCTCCTCACGCGTGGCACCCGGGTTGGCCAGATACCACTGCACGCCGTCGGCAACTTCCCGGAGGTTGTGCGGCGGGATGTTTGTAGCCATGCCCACGGCGATGCCGGAGGAGCCGTTTACCAGCAGGTTGGGGAACCTGGCCGGCAGGATGGTGGGTTCCTGGTTCTTGCCGTCGTAGTTGTCCTGGAAATCAACGGTTTCCTCGTCGATGTCCCGGACCATCTCCATGGCCAGCGGAGCCATCTTGGTTTCGGTATATCGCGGTGCGGCGGCACCGTCGTTGCCCGGCGATCCGAAGTTGCCCTGGCCGAGCGCCAGCGGGTACCGCATGGTCCAGTCCTGGATCAGGCGCACCAGGGCGTCATAGATAGCGGTGTCACCGTGCGGGTGGTACTGGCCCATGACCTCGCCCACAACACGGGCGCACTTGTTGAAGGACCGGTCCGGGCGGTAGCCGCCGTCGAACATGGCGTACAGCACGCGGCGGTGAACCGGTTTGAGGCCGTCCCGCACATCCGGGAGGGCACGGCCCACGATGACCGCCATGGCGTAGTCCAGGTACGAACGCTGCATTTCCGTCTGCAGGTCCACCTGTTCCACGCGGTCGATCAGCACGTCGCCTTCAAGAACGGTTTCCGGACTTCCGGCCTCATCGGCTGGAATCTCGGGGGTTTCGTCGCTCATAAGTTATTTTCCGTTTCAGGTATATGTCTGGTTCCGAATACTTTGGAGCGGGTCCTTAGATATCCAGGAACCTGACGTCCTTGGCGTTCTGCTGAATAAAGTTGCGGCGGGATTCCACGTCCTCGCCCATCAGTACTGAGAAGATCTGGTCGGCGGCCAGGGCGTCGTCCATGGTGACCTGCAGCAGTGTGCGGTGATCCGGGTCCATGGTGGTGTCCCACAGCTCGGTGTAATCCATTTCGCCAAGGCCCTTGTAGCGCTGGATGCCGTTGTCCTTGGGGATACGGCGCCCGGCGGCCTGTCCTGCCACCAGCTTGGCGTCGCGTTCGCGGTCGCTGTACACGTAGTCGTGGGGGGCGTTCGACCACTTGATGCGGTACAGCGGCGGCTGGGCCAGGTACACGTAGCCGTTCTCGATCAGGGGCCGCATGTAACGGAACAGCAGGGTCATCAGCAGGGTGGTGATGTGCTGGCCGTCCACGTCGGCATCTGCCATGAGGACGATCTTGTGGTACCGCAGCTTGGCCAGATCGAAGTCCTCGCCAATGCCCGTACCGAAAGCGGTGATCATGGACTGGACCTCGGCATTGCCAAGGGCCTTGTCCAGGCGGGCGCGCTCCACGTTCAGGATTTTGCCGCGGAGGGGCAGGATGGCCTGGGTTTCGGGGTTGCGGCCGCGCTTGGCGGAACCGCCGGCCGAGTCACCCTCCACAATGTAGACCTCGCACTTTTCCGGGTTCTTGGAGGAGCAGTCGGAAAGCTTGCCGGGCATTCCAAAGGATTCCAGCGGGCTCTTGCGACGGGCGTTGTCGCGCGCCTTCCTGGCGGCCATTCGGGCCTGCGCGGCGGAGATTGCCTTGCGGATCACATCGCGGGCGGGACCTGGGTTGCGCTCCAGCCAGTCGCCGAGGCCGTCAGTAACCACGCGCTGGACGAAGCCCTTCACCTCGGAGTTGCCCAGCTTGGTCTTGGTCTGGCCCTCGAACTGGGGTTCGGCCAGTTTGACGGAGATGACGGCAGTGAGGCCTTCCCGGATGTCATCGCCCGTGAGGTTGTCGTCCTTCTCCTTGATGATGCCCTTTTCCCGGGCGTACCGGTTGATGAGGGACGTCATGGCAGCGCGGAAGCCTTCCTCGTGTGTGCCGCCCTCGTGCGTGTTGATGGTGTTGGCGTAGGTGTGCACGCTCTCGGAGTAGGCGCTGGTCCACTGCATCGCCATTTCCAGGGCGATGCGGCGCTCAGTGTCTTCGGTTTCGAAGGCGATGACGTCCTCATGGACCACTTCCACCTTCTTGCCCGAGTTCAAGTGCCTGACGTAGTCCAGCAGGCCTTCGTTGTACTGGTACACCACGGTGCGGTGTTCAGCACTTACTTCGCCCTCGGTGCTGAGGTCGTCAAGGTCCAGGTCGCCGTCAGCGTCGTCACCGGCAGCCACACGCTCATCCGTCAAGGTGATGCGCAGGCCCTTGTTCAGGAACGCCATCTGCTGGAAGCGGGCACGCAGGGTTTCGAAGTCGAACTCGGTGGATTCGAAAATTGCCGGATCCGGGTAAAAAGTCTGGGTGGTGCCGGTAGCTTCTGTTTCTTCACCCTTGACCAGGCTGCCCTGCGGCTTGCCGCCATCTGCGAAGGACATCCGCCACACGTGCCCCTGGCGGCGCACTTCCGTGTCCACGCGGCTGGAGAGGGCGTTGACCACGGAAATACCCACACCGTGCAGGCCACCGGAGACGGCATATCCGCCACCGCCGAACTTGCCGCCGGCGTGCAGGATGGTCATTACCACCTCGACGGTGGGCTTGTGTTCGGTGGGGTGCATGTCCACCGGAATGCCGCGGCCGTCATCAACCACTTTGACGCCGCCATCGGCCTGCAGGACGATTTCGATATGGCTGCAGTACCCGGCCAGCGCCTCATCCACAGAGTTGTCCACCACTTCGTAGACCAGGTGGTGGAGCCCACGGGGGCCGGTGGAGCCGATGTACATGCCCGGACGCTTGCGAACAGCCTCGAGGCCCTCAAGGACAGTGATGTCGCTGGCACCGTACTCTCTGTGGCCGGTTGCGGCAGCCGGGGTATCAGGGGTTCGGCCATCCTCGACTGCTGTATCTGCTGCCAGAATATCTGTATTGTCGTTAGCCACAGGCGCTGCGACTCCTCTGTTCTCGATGATGGCCGGCCGGTTCCTCTTCCCCGGGGAAAAGCAACCCGCCAACAGGCACAAACTTATGGCGCCGGTGACCTGCTGACGGTGGTGATCCACGCTCCGCACGCGGAGAGCGCGCGGAGAACGGACTGATGTCAACGTTTCATCCGCGCCCAGTTATCTGCGTCAATTCTACCGTGAACCGCCTCATATCCCCGCATTCCAGGGCCTTCGCCGCCAGCGAATATGGCTGTGCAAGGCTCTTGGCTGCGCCCAGGGCGGCCCAGCGGTGCGCCCTCCGGGTGCCTATACACCCCGCGGCCCCTACAGCGCCCTACACGCCCTGGCGCGCAGTTTCAAGAGCTGCCGCTCCGGGCTATCCGTAAGTGTCCCTGGGACCGCGGCCGTTGACACTGCGTCCGCCCTTGCGCCAGCTGGGCGCGGACGGTCCCAGCACCTGAATTTTGGTCACCACGCCGTCACCCAGTTCCCGGCGGAATTTGTCGAGCAGGCTGGTGCTCAGGAGCCGGAGCTGTGTGGCCCACGCGGTGGAATCACACCGGACGTGCAGGGTGGTGTCGGTGAAGCTTTCGGGGGTGCAGTGGGCAGAGATTTCCGGTCCCACCAGTGTGGCCCACTCTGCCATGACCGAGCCGACTGCAACCGGTGACGTCCAGCCGCGCTCCGCGACCAGTCGCCCAACCACTTTCCCCAAGCCCAGCGGGTCGCGTCCGGTTGCATGGAACTGGCTGAAACCGCGGGTGTCCCGGATGCTGCCCTTGGCCTTTTGTGAACCCGGCCGTGCCACTTTTCGGCGGACTTCGCCCCGCGCGGCCGCGGCCTCCCGCATCCGGTTCAACGCCGCCTGCGGGGCATCGATGTCGTCAGGCTCCCGGCCGGGCTGCCGGCCGCCATCCGGATTACTGCTCATCGATACCTCCCGGGATGACCTTCACCCGCCGCCCGGACAGCTCTTCCGGGATATCGGCGTCGACGGCGGCGGTCACCAGGACCTGTTCCGCGCCGGAGACTATTGCCGCCAGTTTACGCCGCCGCTGGACGTCCAATTCGGCGAAGACGTCGTCGAGGATGAGGATGGGAGCGGAGCCTCCTGTACGGGCATCGTCCAGCATCACGTAGTACGAGGCCAGCCGAAGGGACAAGCACATGGACCAGGTTTCACCGTGTGAGGCATACCCTTTGGCGGGAGCCTGCCCCAGCATCAGCTCCAGTTCGTCACGATGCGGGCCTACCAGGGAAATACCCCGTTCCAGTTCCTTTTTGCGCGAATCCGCGAACGCCTGGACATACAGTTCAGTGAGTTGCTCGACGGAGAGAACGCGGAGGTCATCCCCGCCTTCCGGGGAACCTACCGCAGTAGAGCCCTGCGCGCTTCCCGCCGGGACGCCGTCGTCGTCCATTTGGTCCTGGATCGTTGAACGATAGGTGGCGTCTGCGGGCTTGGACGCATCCGTGAGTTCAGCGTAGGCCCGGGCAAGGTGCGGACGGAGCCGTTCCACCAACTCCAGGCGGGCGTGCAGCAGTGCAGCGCCGGCCCGGGCCATGTGCTGGTCCCACACGTCAAGGGTGGATTCATGCGCTGCAGTGAACTTTCCGGCACGCGCGGACTTGAGCAGGGCATTGCGCTGTTTCAGAACACGGTCATAGTCGCTGCGGGTGGCCGCATGATGCGGGATCAGGCTTGCCAGCAGTTCGTCAAGGAAACGCCGGCGGTTGGATGGATCCCCCTTGACCAATGCCAGGTCCTCCGGAGCAAACAGGACGGTCTGGCAGATGCCAAGAATGTCTCGGGCGCGCACCGGGTTGCTGCGGTTGATGCGGCCCCGGTTGGCACGGCCGGCATTGATTTCCAGCTCAAGGACCGTGGTTTGGGAGCCACGGACCAACCGTGCACGGACCAATGCACGTTCCGTTCCAAACCTCAGCAGGGGCGCGTCGGAACTCACCCGGTGCGAGCTCAGGGTGGCGAGGTAGCCGATGGCCTCCATCAGGTTGGTCTTCCCGATGCCGTTGTACCCCACCAGGACGGTGACTCCAGGTCCCAGGGCGAGGTCCACCTGGGCATAACTGCGGAAGTCGGTCAGTGAAAGGTGTTCCAGATACACGCGGTTTTCGGCAATTCCGGGAACCCTGCTGGTTCCCTGTGGGTGCTACTTGGCGGGTCGGGTGGAGTGGCCGCCGAACTGGTGGCGCAGCGCGGAAACCATCTTCATGGCGGGCGAGGTGTCTTCCCGGGACGCAAACCGGGCGAACAACGCCGCGGTGATGGCCGGGGCTGGGACTGCGTTGGCTATGGCTTCCTCCACCGTCCAGCGGCCCTCGCCGGAATCTTCCACATAGTCGTCAATCGAGGCAAGGCCAGGATCCTCGTCAAGGGCTTTGACCATGAGGTCCAGCAGCCAGGAACGGACTACCGTTCCCTTTTGCCATGCCCGGAAGGTGCCCGGCAGGTCGGTGACGATGTCCTTGGCCACGAGAAGTTCGTAACCTTCGGCGTACGCCTGCATGAGGCCGTATTCGATTCCGTTGTGGACCATTTTGGCGTAGTGGCCGGCGCCGACGCCACCGACGTGCACAAAACTGTCCGCCCTCTCACCTTCCGGACGCAGCGCATCGAAGACCGGCAACGCCCGCTCGATGTCTGCGGCGTCACCGCCGGCCATCAGCCCATAGCCGTTCTGCAAGCCCCACACTCCGCCCGAGACGCCACAGTCAGCAAAGCTGATCCCATTGGCGGCAAGGAGCCCGCCGTGTTTCTGGTCCTCCGTGAACCGGGAGTTTCCGCCGTCGATGACAAGGTCGCCCGGCTGCAGTTTTTCGCTGAGTTCAGTCAGCACGGCGTCCGTGATGGCCCCAGAAGGCACCATGACCCAGATGATCCTTGGCGCCGGCACCGCAGCAATGAGCTCGTCGATGCTCGCCGCATCAGTCACGTCAGGGTTCCGGTCATAGCCTGTGACTTCCAGGCCTGCCTTGCGCAGGCGCTCACGCATGTTGAATCCCATTTTGCCGAGGCCGATCAGTCCAATGTGCATCGTGGATCTCTTTTCTGCGCTAGTGGGAGGGGTCGGTGGTTGGGGACTAGTTGGGAAGGCGGACAGGCATCACCAGGTAGCGGTAGTCATCCTGGTCCTCGCCGTCGGCGTCTGCCTGGGCGGTGATCATGGCGGGCTTGGGGGCCGTGGTGAACGAGAACCGGACGAACTTGGTCTCGATGACGCTGAGTCCCTCGATCAGGTAGTGCGGGTTGAAAGCGACCGTAATGTCCTCGCCGGACAGGTGTGCCTCGAGCTCCTCCGACGCCTGCGCGTCTTCTCCGGTGCCGGCATCGAGGTTCAGGAGGCCGGCGGTGAAGGCAAGCCGGACCGGCGTGTTGCGCTCGGCAACGAGCGATACACGCCGGACAGCTTCGACGAGTTCCTGGGTCTGGACCGTGGCGTGGATCGGCGTGGATTCAGGAAACAGCGACCGGATCTTGGGGTAGTCGCCATCCACCAGCAGTGAGGTGGTGGTGCGGCCACCGCTTTCGAAACCAATGAGGCGGCTGTCGTCGTCTGACAGGGCGAGGTTGATGTCGCCGCTGTTGCCGAGTGTTTTTGCTACCTCGTTGAGGGTTTTGGCCTTGACGAGGGCGCTGGTGGAGATGCCAGGGGTAACCGGCTTCCACGGGACTTCGCGCATTGCAAGCCGGTAACGGTCGGTGGCGAGGAGTGTGATCAGGTCGTCCTCGATCTCCATCCGTACGCCGGTGAGGATGGGGAGGGTGTCGTCCTTGCTCGCCGCAATGATGACCTGGGAAACGGCCTGGGCAAAGGCATCGCCCGGAACGGTACCGCTGATGGCAGGCAGGGAAGGCAGTGGCGGATATTCGGCCTCCGGCATGGTTGCGAGATGGAAGCTGCTTCGGCGGCAGCTGAGTGTGACCTTGTTGCCGTCGGTTTCCAAATCCACGGGCGCCGACGGCAGGCTGCGGCAGATGTCGGCGAGTAGCCGGCCAGAGACCAGGATGGTGCCCTCTTCCCTGATGTCCGCCGTGATCTCAAGCCGTGCCGAGGTCTCGTAGTCAAAGCTGGAAAGGCTGACGGTTCCCGCTTCAGCCTTCAAGAGAAGGCCGGAGAGGACAGGCACTGGCGGCCGCGGAGACAACGACCGGGCTGTCCAGGTAACGGCTTCTGCCAGGACGTCCCGATCGACTCTGAACTTCACGGAAGGGTGCCGCCTTTCATTGCTGCTGCCATGTAAAACCCGGGAATTTCGCAGGAAACTCCGGAAGAAGTCGGGCGCATCCCGGCTGGTGCATGGTCCACGGATGGAGAAACCACACGAAAACCCAGGGATGGGAGCGCTGCTGACAGCTTAGCCGCAAGATCCGGGATTAACCCATCCCCCGGAGTCCGGCCTGGCCCGTCATGGGGCCGCCAGGGCCCCACGTTGGATGGGCGGACCGTTCTTGTTGTTTGAGGGATTTCAATTTTTTGGGATTAGTAGTGTTAATAACTGCTGTGGAAACTGTGGATAACCCGGTCCTGTCGCACGGTTCCGCGCTTGAGCCCTGTTCACGGAGTGTGCGTTAAGTGGGTTTTAAACAGGGTGTGGATGGGGACAATGCGAAAGCCGGTTTTTAACGATCCACAGACGGCTTAAGGGTTTTAAGCCCATTAACCGCGCTTGTCCCCTTAAGTATCCACAGGCTTATCCACATGCCACTGTTAATAAGGTATGGAGTGCAGGGTGCGGTGTGGATTCAGGAGTCACGCTGTTGCTGTTTGATCCGGTTGGTCAGCTCCGTCACCTGGTTGTAAATCACACGGCGCTCTGCCATCAGTTCGCGGATCTTTCGGTCGGCGTGGATGACGGTGGTGTGGTCGCGTCCGCCAAGTTCCTGCCCGATCTTGGGCAGCGACATGTCCGTCAGTTCGCGGCAGAGGTACATCGCGATCTGTCGTGCAGTCACCAGCGTCCGCGTCCGGGACTTGCTGCACAGTTCTTCCATGCTGAGCTTGAAGTAGTCGGCCGTCTGCTGGAGGATCTGGGCGGAAGTGATCTCCTGGGCTCCGTCGTCGGTAATCAGGTCCTTCAGGACCATCTCGGCAAGGGCTACGTCAACCGGCTGGCGGTTAAGGCTGGCGAATGCCGTAACCCTGATCAGGGCGCCCTCAAGTTCGCGGATGTTGCTGGAGATTTTTGAGGCGATGTATTCCAGGGCATCATCCGGTGCGGACAGGCCCTCGCTCAGCGCTTTTTTCGGAGGATAGCGATTCGCGTCTCAAGTTCCGGCGGCTGGATGTCCGTCAGCAGGCCCCACTCGAACCGGGACTTCATGCGGTCTTCGAACCCGGCCAGCAGTTTGGGCGGCTGGTCAGATGTGATGACAACCTGCTTGTTGTTGTTATGCAGGGCGTTGAAGGTGTGGAAGAACTCCTCCAGCGTCCGGTCCTTGCCGGCCAGGAACTGGATGTCATCGATCAGCAGGACGTCCACGTTGCGGTAGGTGGTCTTGAAGCTGGTGCCCTCGTCATCACGGATCGAGTTGATGAAGTCGTTGGTGAATTCCTCCGAGTTCACGTAACGGACACGGATTCCGCTGTACAGTCGTCGGGCGTAGTGGCCGATTGCGTGCAGGAGGTGGGTCTTGCCCAGGCCGGAGTCACCGTAAATGAAGAGCGGGTTGTATGCCTTGGCAGGTGCCTCCGCGACGGCAACCGCGGCCGCGTGGGCGAAGCGGTTCGAGGAACCAATCACGAAAGTATCGAAGACGTACTTGGGATTCAGCCGGCCGAACTCGTGCGACGTGCTGGGCAGCATGGGCTGCGGCTTCTGCTCTATGACCTGGTCCGGAGCGAAGGCCGGCTCGACGACGGGCTCGGGCTCCTCATGGAGGGGAACAAGGTCGGTATCCACATCGATGGCGCAGCGGATGTCCTCGGAGAAGACGTTGTGCAGTGCGTCGTCAAGGGCTTCCTTGACCTGGGTCTGGAGCACCTCACGGGTGAGTTCGTTGGGTACTGCGACCAGGAGTGTGGAACCGATGAGGCCCTGTGCCTGGGCAAGGATGACAAATCCGCGCTGGCGTGGCGATACCCGGTGGTCCTGTTCCAGCAGGCTGACAACCCGGCGCCAGGAACTTCCGACAGTATTGGCGTGGTTGGCTTCGTCTACTGTCATCAATCGGTTCCCTCAAAACTTGCTTTGCCTGCATTGCCTGCAGCCCCAAGTCCGGAACCAGGGAGCTGGCCCAGCTTAATCCACAGAGTTATGCACAGTCCGTGGATAATCGGCTACTGGGACACTCTAGGGGATGAAAAGCCTAGAAGATAGCTGGCTATCTGGCTGTGGATAATTACATGGTTGTGGTTCGCGAAGCGCCCTTGTGAGCCACTTCATCCACAGGCTGTTGGGGATACTTAGGAACAGCTGGGGACATCCCTCACGGGCCGTTCCGGTTTGACTCGGCGCCGTAAATTGCCCTAACGTTGTGAAGTCCTTTGTGTCCGCTTTTCGGGCCCCATCTGAACATCCAAGCGCATAGTGCCTGGGTCAGTCGGGGGAAGCGTGCATATACAAAACTTAGCGTCGGCCAGTTCTTCCCCCTTTACTGATCGGGTGGGCGCACCTTTGATCCACTGGAGTAACTAACGTGAGCAAGCGGACTTTTCAGCCGAATAACCGCCGTCGAGCCAAGAAGCACGGCTTCCGCCTTCGTATGCGTACCCGTGCCGGCCGCGCCATCCTGGCAGCCCGTCGTGGCAAGGGCCGCACCGAACTGTCGGCCTAAATAACTGGCTTATCGGTAGACATTCCCTTGCGAGTTTAAGGTGCTGGCCGCCCGCAACCGCTTGAGGACCCCAACCGATTTTTCAACAACTGTACGTTCCGGTGTCCGCAATGGGCGCCGGAACGTAGTGTTATATGCGGCAGCCATTGCTGCCGACGAACCCAGCCGGATTGGGTTCATTGTTTCCAAGAGTGTAGGGAACGCTGTGGTCAGGAACCTCGTTAAGAGGAGACTGAGAGAAGCGGGTGCTGCCTCGTTGCGCGAGCACGGTACGGGACTCGCTATCGTGGTGCGGGCGCTTCCGGCGTCCGCCTCGGCCGCCTGGGACCAGCTGCTGTCGGACTACAACGCTGCACTGGAATCTACGATGAACCGGCTGGCTGGCCGCCCTCCGCGGGCTGCCGCCAAAGGTTCGGCCGGTACAACACAGGAGGGGACACCGCGTGCCTAACGCCACCGCCGTCGTCGCCCGCTCCCGTACCGTGATTGCCGCCGTCGGGAGGTTCCTCTGGAACCTGCCCCGGAACATCCTCATTCTTCTGCTGATGGCCTATCGCAAGGTGGTTTCACCCTTGTACGGTCCGGTCTGCCGATTTTTCCCTTCATGTTCGGCCTATGCCCTTGAAGCGGTCACCGTCCACGGCGCCGTCAAGGGAAGCTGGCTGGCAGCCCGGCGCCTTGGCCACTGCCACCCATGGAACGCCGGTGGAGTGGACCATGTCCCCGCCGGCGGCCGGGAATGGCCCCCAGGCCAGACCCCCACAATTGTTGTGCTGAACAATCCGGACAAATACCTGGTTGCTCGGACTGATGAAGAAGGCCGCAGTGCGGCCTGACGAATAGGGATATTTATGGACATCTTTGGGACAATAATCGCCCCGTTCAAGTGGCTGGTTTCGTTCATCATGGTGGCGTTCCACGATGGGCTGAGCACCATCGGCCTGCCCGCCGAGAATGGCTGGACGTGGACGTTGGCCATCATCGGGTTGGTGCTGGTGATCCGCGCCGCCCTGATCCCTGTGTTCGTCAAGCAGATCAAGGCGCAGCGCGGCATGCGCTCCTGCAGCCTGACCTGAAAAAGCTGCAGGAAAAGTACAAAGGCAAAACTGACCAGCTGTCCCGCCAGGCGATGGCGCAGGAACAGATGGCCATGTACAAGAAGCACGGCACCAACCCGTTCTCCGCCTGCCTGCCCATGCTGATCCAGATGCCGTTCTTCTTCGCCCTGTTCCAGGTGCTGTCCGGTATTTCGCAGGCGAAGGACCAGGGCGCCGGCATCGGCGCGATGAGCCATGAGCAGGTGGTCGAATTCGACGCCTCGAGCATCTTCGGGGCTCCGTTGTCCGCCGCCCTGCTGCACGGAGGTGCCGGCAACGTAGCCGTGGTGGTCCTCTCGGTCGTGATGATCCTGGCCATGACGGCCTCGCAGTTCATCACCCAGAAGCAGATCATGGCCAAGAACATGTCCGAAGAAGCCATGGCCAGTCCCTTCATGCGCCAGCAGAAGATGATGCTCTACATCCTGCCTATCGTCTTCGGTGTGGGTGGCATCAACTTCCCCATCGGCGTCTTGATCTACTGGACCACAACCAACCTTTGGACCATGGGCCAGCAGTTCTTTGTCATCCGCCGCATGCCGACGCCGGGATCCCCCGCAGCCAAGGCCCTCGCCGAACGCCGTGCCGCCAAGGGCCTGCCGGCACTGTCAGTTCTCACCGGGAAACGGGATGAACCAGCGGACCCCGCTGCCGCTGCCGCAGTTGAAACCAAGGCACAGCGCGTCCAGCCCCAGCGCAAGAACAGGAAGAAGAAGTAATGTCAGCCGAGAGCACAGAACACGACTTTTCTGAAGAGATCGCAGATCAGGACGCGTCCGTGAACCAGGATGATTCCTCCGCCAAGGGCTCCGCCGCCAGCCGCCTCGAGGAAGAGGGAGACGTCGCTGCCGACTACCTGGAGGAACTGCTGGACATCGCCGATATAGACGGTGACATCGACATAGAGGTCCGGAACGGACGGACCTACATCTCCATCGTTGCCGAGGATGAGACCGAAGGGCTGGAAGGACTGGTTGGTGAAGACGGTGAAGTCCTGGAAGCCCTCCAGGAGCTCACCCGCCTGGCAGTGCTGTCCGCGACTGAGAACCGTTCCCGGCTTGTCCTGGACATCAATGGCTACCGGCAGGAGCGTACAGGGCATCTGCAGAAGATTGCCGAAGACGCGGCAGCTTCCGTGAAGGAAAGCGGCAAGTCGGTGGCCCTTGAGCCGATGAGCGCCTACGAACGCAAGATCGTCCACGACGCAGTGGCCGATCTGGGTCTGGTCAGCGAGTCCGAGGGCGAAGGCGCCGGACGCCATATTGTCGTTTCCGCAGACTAGAGAATGCTGACCCAATAGTTATGGTTGACATCACGGCAGCAGAGCTTCGCGCTGCTGAGAAGATCTTTGGCAACCGCCTGGAGCCTGGCAAAGCGCTATGTTGAGCATCTGGCGACTTCCGGGACGGAGCGGGGCCTCATTGGGCCGCGCGAGGTTCCCAGGCTGTGGAGCCGGCACGTACTCAACTGCGCTGTCATCGAGAGCGAGATTCCCCAAGGAAGCCATGTGGCCGATGTGGGAAGTGGTGCCGGGCTGCCCGGCCTCTGCCTTGCCATCGCGCGTCCCGACCTTGAATTGACCCTCATTGAACCACTGGAGCGCAGGGTGATCTGGCTCCAGGAAGTGGTTGATGACCTGGGGTTGGACAACGTCACGGTGATGCGCACCCGGGCCGAGTTGGCCGTAGGGCACGTGGAGGCGGACGTCGTGACGGCCCGGGCCGTATCTGCGCTGACCAACTTGGCCGGGCTTACCATCCCGTTGCTGGGTGGGCACGGTGAAGTGGTGGCGATCAAGGGACGCAGCGCAGGTGAAGAGATCGAAAAGGCGACCAAAACCATCCGCAAGTTGGGCGGTGTGGAGACCTCGGTGCTGACTGTGGGTGACAACCTCTTGGAGGAGCCAACCACGGTGGTCCGCATCGTGGTGAACAAGTCCCAAAAGAAGTCCTAATGCGGGCCCGCTGACGGCTGTCAGCAGGCCGGAGCGGTTAGGCTAGACAACGGCAGCAAATTGGCTGAACGAGAGTGAGTGTGCCCCAGTGACCAGTAGTGAAGCCTCCGCACAACGGATCCCACCGTTTGTGTCCTTGGGGTCGGCACGTTCTGTCGCTGGGTCGGGGCTAGCCGGTACCGGCATGGCGCCTGGCAGAGGCGCCAACCATCCTAAAACGGTTGCCTCGCCATCTTCAGGGTCCGCAGTTTCACGTGAAACAACCTCATCCGGCCGTTCCAATGTCATCGACGCCATGGATGATTCAAGCCCAATCGCACGCGAGCTTGCCCATGAGACGAAGCGGCGGGAGCGGTTGGTGGGACGAAAGCTCCCGCGCCCTGAGAAGACCCGGATCTTTACCGTGTCCAACCAGAAGGGCGGCGTGGGTAAGACCACCACCACCGTTAATATCGCTGCCGCCCTAGCTGCTGCGGGACTGAACGTCCTGGTTATCGACATCGACCCGCAGGGCAACGCCTCCACGGCACTGGGAATTGAACACCACGCAGACGTGGACAGCATCTACGACGTCCTGATCAACGACGTTCCCCTGGCTGATGTCGTTGCCCCGTGCCCGGACATTGGGAAACTCATCTGCGCACCGGCCACGATCCACCTCGCCGGTGCTGAAATCGAACTGGTATCGCTCGTCGCCCGCGAACAGCGGTTGCGGCGCGCCATTGATGTCTATGCGAAGACGCGTGAGAAGAACGGCGAAGAGCGCCTGGACTACGTCTTCATCGACTGCCCGCCCAGCCTTGGCCTGCTGACGGTTAACGCCTTCTGTGCGGCGAACGAAGTATTGATCCCTATCCAGTGCGAGTACTACGCGTTGGAAGGCCTCAGCCAGCTCCTCAAGAACATTGAGATGATCCAGAAGCACCTGAACGCGGACCTTGTGGTGTCGACCATCCTGCTCACTATGTATGACGGCCGTACCAACCTTGCTGCTCAAGTTGCCGCTGAGGTACGCCAGCACTTCCCCGAACAGGTACTGTCCGCCGTAGTTCCGCGATCCGTACGGATCTCCGAAGCCCCCAGCTACCAGCAGACGGTCATGACGTACGACCCTTCCTCGAGTGGTGCCCTGTCCTACTTGGAAGCCGCTGCCGAAATCGCAGAACGCTAGAATCTTCAATACCGCAACGCACAGGAGGCAGGCTGGGCCTGGCTCAATCACTGGAGGGATTTACCCATGAGCGAGAAGCGACGGGGCCTAGGCCGCGGTCTTGGCGCGCTGATTCCAAGTTCCGCCGCAGCCAATGGGTCCTCCGGTAACGGTGGCGCGGTTTCCCGGCCCGTGGACCTTTTCTTTCCGGAAGGCCGAAAGAAGATCGAGCCGACGGATCAGCCCGCGGCGCCTGCGGCTCCGGTTGCTGCGAGGACGCAAGACAAGGCATCCCAGAATGCTGCGCCGCGCCCCTCCTCAGCCAAACCGGCAGCTGCAGATATTGCTGCGGACAAGGGCAGCCAGGGCGAGCAGAGTGCTGTTCCTGAAGCTGCAGCGGCGCCAGTAAAAAAGGCGCCCGCCAGGAAGCCTCATGCCAGCAAGCCGAAGACGGCAGCCGACACCGCTCCGTCACCGGAAGTGACCGCGGCCCAAGTTGGGGGCGGCAGCAAAGCTCCTTCATCGCCGGTGGACGTCATACGTCCAGAAGACTCCGGTGTCGAACTCGTGGAGGTACCGGGTGCCCGGTTTGCCGAGATTCCCGTAGCCGACATCCACCCCAACCGTAAGCAGCCCCGCAGTGTCTTCGACGAAGACGATATGGCTGAGCTTGTCCACTCCGTTCGCGAGATCGGCGTCCTGCAGCCGATTGTGGTCCGTACTTCAACCGAAGGCGGTAGCGAACCGTATGAGCTTGTTATGGGCGAACGCCGCTGGCGCGCTGTGCAGGCAGCGGGGCTGGAGACCATCCCCGCCATCATCCGGGACACAACGGATGATGACCTTCTGCGGGACGCCCTGCTCGAGAACCTCCACCGCAGCCAGCTGAACCCCTCGAAGAGGCCGCAGCCTACCAGCAGCTCTTAGAGGACTTCGGCACCACCCACGAGCAGCTGGCTGACCGTATTGGCCGCTCGCGGCCCCAGGTGTCCAACACGCTTCGACTCTTGAAGCTCCCTCCACTGGTTCAGCGCCGGGTGGCCGCCGGAGTCCTGTCAGCCGGTCACGCAAGGGCACTTCTGTCCCTTCCCGATGCCGCTGCTATGGAACGCCTGGCGCAGAGAATTGTTGCTGAGGGGATGTCTGTACGGGCGACAGAGGAAGCAGTGACCCTTTATCAGGATCCTGCCACACCGGCCAAGAACAACATTCCGCGCCCCGGTGCGAGGCACGAGCGGCTGGACTACCTGGCTTCATCGCTGTCCGACCGTCTGGACACCAACGTCAAGATCTCACTTGGCGTAAGGAAAGGCAAAGTCAGCATCGAGTTTGCCAGCGTCGAGGATTTGAACCGGATTATGGACGTTCTGGCTCCCGGTTCCACTAACTAGGTAGCGCGCAGAGGCCCGATTCATTGCGAATCGGGCCTTTTTGCTGCCTGTTGATCAGCGGGCCACGCGGCCGTAGCCGTGCGTACAGGATGCGAGCATGATGTCGCTTGAAATTGGGCCGTCCGGTCCCCCAGAGCTCCATTTCTGTGGTGTCGGACCGTGGGCCGGGCGCAAGCCGGCTATCCCGGAGGCCACGATAGTTGTGCACAACGACATCTCGAGCTTCTTGCGGTGGTACGCGGTGTGTGCCATAAGTGATCGGATGAATAGCCATGCTCCTCGATACTCGCCTGTTGATTGGCTGGCAGCTGTAGTTTCTTTCCGGTTCCTCAAGCGTCCGGCAGTGTAAAGTTTCACGTGAAACCGGGCCAGTGCGCTGCATGACTCCCTCCGGGTCATTGGTGGGGCTGCGCAGTCACTGGCAAGCAGGTCATTGAAGTTTTCACGAGCTTTTTTGCCGGGTTAAGGTGGTGGCTTTACGCCAGCGCAGGTACTTCGCGGGGCACTAAGAGTGGAAGGTGCGCCCTGATGTATCGCTGCGTGTATGCCGAGCCCGCGGACTTGCGCGTCAACCGCCGCCTGGCCCTGTCTTCAACTCATCGTTTCGGCTCGGTTAGGACGCTATCATCCGGCGTCGGGTGCCCTCAATCCGGGGCTATTCCACATCTAGCCCGGATATACATGCAACCATTCTGTTCCGGGGTGGGATGAACGGATCGCCGCGCGACGAATTTGGTGGGCTCTGCCCCTTGTTACCCGAGACGCCGACGTGTCATCGGCTGTCATGATTCCCTTCCTACAGTCTTGCCTCGGAGGGGCTCGGAAGCGCTGACCGGGCTTTGATGATGACCCGGGCACGCGCGTCCACCAGGCGGGTTGCTGTGCCTAGACGATGTAGTGGCTGTAGCCTTCAGCCGTGAAAGCGCGACAATCTGGCTTCAGTTCCCGCCCATCGGTAAAATTAGGCCGGCCTTCGTGTTTAAGGGCTGTTCACCGAAGGTATTTGCAGAGTATAAAGCGAGGCTACACGTGTCCGGGCCAGCTTCGCATGAAACTCAGCTCCCCTACCCGGAGCGTCCTGCTGTTTCACGTGAAACTAGAATGCCGGAAGTCTCGCGTGCAGCCGCACCGATGAGCCGATCGGGGTTCAGCCGTATTGACTGCGGCTAAACATCTTGGGCGCTGCGGGCAATAGCGGAGTCGCAAGCTGTGGAGGCCCCCGGGAACAGTCATCGTGAGTCATCGTGGGGCCAGGTCTACTGCGGCCTCCGCAAAGGCTAATGTTTCACGTGAAACATTGTGGGGTCCCGCCTGGGGAAGCTTTGTCGATCTCCAGGAGTCCTCCACCATAATCTATCTGACGGGCAGGCTCGCGATAGGCTCCCAAGGGGCCGACTCTGGTGCTGTCCTCGGCTTCTATTGTCCTTGGCGATGACCAGAATCCTTCGGTCATCGTCTTCCCGTTTTGGCTCGCGGAACTATGGCACGTCCGCGGACCCAGTGTCCACGTACTTTTCCGTTAAACAGGACCTTCTGTATGAAGGTCGAGCGCCCTGACCATAGTGACAGCCATACCCAACCGCAGGATCGGGCGTGGAAACCAACACAAGCGGCAGATCCCACGGAGAATATCACCGTGGTGCCTAGTTCAGTCATTGACTGGTATCCCTATATCAGTCGTCGATATCGTTGAGTGGTCCACAACCGGCCAAAGATGGGTGGGCTGCGACCCGCCTCTCGATATAGGTGCCGTAGTCCTCCCCCGGATGCATGTGCGCAAGGCAGTCGCGGTCGATCTGTCGATGCCCGCGCTTGGGGGCTCCGCCACGGCCTGGCAGGTTTCCGAGCCACAGAGAAGAGGCGGGGGTGAGTCCGTCGCAGAGTGCGAAAGGTCAGGTTCCACGACCGGCACGTTGGGTGAGGTGTAGCCAGTCATTGCCTGGGTTTAGCGGATCTATTGAGGCGGGAAATAGTAGGAGTCTTGCCTGTGCGGTCACCTTCCCTGCGGTGGATATCCCTGTGGATAAGATTGTGGATATTCAGTGGCTCTTCTGTTGGCAAGCTGGCTCTCAGAGATGGGTGTCCTGGACCAACGTGAGTAGTCCTTGATCTGCGGTGCGGGCAGTGATCTTGTGGACGGCCAGTTTCACGTGAATCATTGAGTTCGTCATCGCGTCGGCAGCGAACCGGGCTCCATTCTCTATCTCTTCGGTGTGATTCCAGGCTGGTTCGGCCCATATTTGGTCCGTCACGCGGCGACGATCTTGCTTCGGCCCTATGATGCGTAAGGTCGCATAGCACTACCGCGGGGGATGTTGATTTCGGACGGGCCCGACGGTCGGAGCGACGCCCGTCTCGCGGGTGTGGATAATACTGTGGAGAATGGCTTTGGCTGTTGTGGATAAACCTGTGGACAACCTTCGGTCCTGCAGGGGTTCAGCCTGCATCTTGGTGACGCGTGGGAGGTGGCTGCGCACGGGCATCACTCCAACGGGCGTGGTCGGACAGCCCGACAGTCTGGAACCGGGTGTTGCCGGGTCAGGCCGCGCCCGTTTGGCGTGTGCGGTACTGCTATAGGTACGTGGAGCGTTGACGCAGGGGTTCGGCCAAGTAGTTGGAACCAGGTACGTTGGTATCGCCAACCGATCCCAGCAAACATGGCGCGGCCCCCTCCGACGGATCACTGCGCGCCTATTGGGCCGACAGGTCGACACCGGATTCCGGCCCAAAGGCCACCTGTAGAGCGTTTAGAATTTGTCCTTGTCATTCATGGCGGATATGTCGCACAGTGAAGACTGCGCATGAAGACCCTACCGCCGAGTCTGTGGGCGGTGGAAGGGGCTCCGGTGCCGTGTCTCGCTCTGCCTGCCTAGAGGAGTGTTCGATGGCAGAATTACCCGCCTGGTATAGCCCGGGGTGGGCAACGATAGTTGACGGCACCTGAATTTCGACTGAAAAATTTCCCTGTACGTTTCACGTGAAACGTACCCCTGGCGCCGGCACCGCCGCTGTTTCACGTGAAACCATTCGGAGCACCCACGAGTAGCTACGTTCTCTTCCACGTCGGATATCGGCAACCCCTCACTCAACGCAGAGGCGTGAGACCCGCCGTTCCGGGCGCAACCTTGCTTGGCGTCGGTAGCTGCTGAATTCCTTGCCTCTGCTTCCTGGCTACCAGTGCGGCAGAGTCGGCATTCTTGTGCAGAGTGCGAGTTGTTTCGGGGAGATTTGCGGCAGGTCTGGAGACTGCGGGGTGGTCGCCGCCTTTTGAACTCGGAAGGACATTGAATCTGGTTTTAGTTCACAAAGGCACAAACGTCACCTGCAGCGCTCCCAAAGTACATCACTCTTAAGGTGAGCTCGGATATGGCAACATGCTGCTCTTAACGAGCCGCCACTGACTAGTTTGGGTCGAGTGATCCAAGCCGCGTGGCCGCCCCTCCCCGACGCGCGCCTCTTTGCGGAGGCGACGATAAACGCCGGCCCCCTTGTTACACCAGCCGGTAAGCGAGTGCCCAGCACGATCTCCTCAGCTGTGGGCAGACGACCCGTGGCTCGCTTTGCGCGGGCACAAGCGATACGACGTGGGCGGCAGGGGTTCGCGGCCGAGTAAGACTAACCATCGAATCAGGCGCCTGACGCCGTTGCCGAGCGAGGGTACGCACTGCAGATTAGTCCCGTATTGCACGGAAGTACACACCATTACAATTAGCACTGCGCGGGCCACTCTGAGGGTCCACTTGCTTGTGGGCAGCGCGGACTGCTGTATGGGAAGGCATCCTGGACTGAAAGGTGTATCGAGGCGTGCTCGTCTTCCTTTCCCACGACCAATCATGGACGCTACGGCAAAATTTCTTGGGTGTTCATCGTGTTTCACGTGAAACGTCCTAAGAAAGCGCCAGATAGGAGCCTTGGGCAGTGTCTAGCCACGCCGCCAGGAGGGTCTCAAGAGTCGTACCGATTCTGTATGAAAGTTGGAGGTCACGTGCCAGAGGATTGTCCACTGCAGGGACTGCGACGTTCCCCTGATCATAGGCATGGCGAACTCCGAGTTCTTCAAGACATGTGCAGTGTAAGCGGGAGATCAGAAACGCGGACCGCTTCCTCGCTCTACACCGAGAGCGCAGACGCAGACTCCGTACAAGCAGGTGTTTCACGTGAAACACCACCCGGCCTACAAGCAAGGGGTAGTCGCTTCAAAGGCAGCCAGGGCTGACTGACGAGCAGTGCCACCCCCTGTCCCCTGCTTGTGTAGGCCAGAGAAACGAAAGAGTGGCCACCGCCCCTCGGCGATGACCACTTTTCAATTCCGTTCGTGCGCTAGGCCGGTGCAGGCCCACTGAGCATTAGGAGAGAACGTCTGCGAATTCCTTCTCGAAGAACTGCTTCGGCTTGGCTCCGATAACGGTGCTCTTCACTTCGCCGCCCTGGAACAGGTAAACAGCAGGAATGGAAGTGATGCCATACTGGGCGGCGATGGCAGGGTTGTCATCAACATTGACCTTGACGACGTCAACCTTTTCGCCGTATTCGACCGATATCTCATCCAGGATAGGACCGAGCTTGCGGCAGGGACCGCACCATTCGGCCCAGAAATCGACGATTACCGGCTTGTCTGCGGACAGGACGTCAGATCCGAAACTTGCGTCAGTTACATCTTTGGCGTTGCTCATAACCTTATCTTTCTCTTCGAATAACAGTGGGGCTGATTAGGCGGGCAGGTCTGCCAGGTAGTGCTCGACGTCGATAGCCGCCACGCAACCTGAACCGGAGGCAGTGATCGCTTGACGGTAGGTGGGGTCTACTACGTCACCGGCAGCAAAAACCCCCGGAATGCTGGTCCGGGAGCTCCGCCCATCCACGGCAATAGTTCCCTCTGGAGTCAACTCCAGCACGTCCTTGACGAGGTCAGTGCGCGGATCATTTCCGATAGCCACGAAGACGCCTGTTACGGCAAGATCCGAGAGGGAGCCGTCCAGCAGGTTCTTCAACCGCAGACCGGTGACTTTGTCGGCGCCGTGGATGTCATCGACAGCGCTGTTCCACACGAAGTTGATCTTTTCGTGGGCGAGTGCGCGGTCGGCCATGATTTTCGAAGCCTTCAACGAGTCGCGGCGGTGGATAACCGTTACCGATTTTGCAAACTTGGTGAGGAACAGGGCCTCTTCCATCGCGGAGTCACCCCCGCCGATCACGGCGATGTCCTGGTCCTTGAAAAAGAAACCGTCGCAGGTTGCGCACCAGCTGACACCGTGGCCTGAGAGTCGTTTTTCGTTGGGCAAGCCCAGTTCCCGGTAGGCAGAACCAGTGGATAGGATGACTGCTTTGGCGCGGAAGGTCTCCCCCGTTGCGATGGTCACCGTCTTGACCGGACCCGAGAGCTCCAGCGCGGTAACGTCCTCGAACTGGATCTCGGTTCCGAAGCGTGCGGCCTGCTTCTCGAAGTTCTCCATCAGATCCGGTCCCATGATGCCCTCTGGGAATCCGGGATAGTTTTCCACGTCAGTGGTGTTCATCAGTTCACCGCCAGCGGTCACAGAACCAGCCAGCAGCAGAGGTTTGAGGTCTGCCCTCGCGGTATAGACGGCCGCCGTGTAGCCCGCTGGGCCGGAGCCCACAATAATGACGTCGCGAACGTCCGACGCTGTCTTCTCTTCGTTGGTCACTGGACCGTGAACCTCTTCCTTGTTCGACTCGCCTCCCCGCGGAGGCCGGCCACATGGCACAACTGTGTCCGCGTGCTGAATATTCCGGTGCCCGCACAACGTGGACGTCACCGAAGCCGGAGGGCCGGCCGTGGCAGGGCGCACCCTCCAGACTACATTCCTGCTGCCGCAGGCCTGGAAAGCAGTAACAGAGTGCAAAGTCGGAAGGCGCTACTGCACCTTAATTTCGGCGAGGCGGAGGCCGTAGCCGTACCGGGTCTTGGGCGCCGCAAGCTTGGGAAGCGAATTGATGGAAATGATCACATACTGTGCCTGGACGGGTTCAGGGAGCGGCATGTTCAGGTCAGTGGAAGTGAAACTGTTGGTTCCAACCAACTTGGCGCCGTCAGTGCTGGGCTGGTCATTGGTGTAGACGGAGATGTTGCCACCCGATCCCCCGAGCTGGGAGAGGGTGATGGAAGAAATGGTGGACTTGCTCTTCAGCTTCACTACGAGGGGAACACCCTGGGGGGCCAGGCCACCCCAGTTCTCCGTTGCGAACTCCATGTCTGACCAGTAGCTGGCGGCATTACCGTCATACGCCTTGACCAGGTCACCGTCGAACGTGGCGGCGAAGTCGAAGTTGCCCTGCCGGCTGACACTTTCGATGGCCGGCGGAACAACCGGGGGTGCCGAAGGAGCCTGGCTTCGTTGCGGCCGCGGATGTCTGCGGAGCAGCAGTGGTGACCGGCGCGGCCGTCGGCTTGGCCTGGGGGCCGATGTAAAGAGGCTTCCGAGGTTGGTGACGGCGAAGATCAGGCCGGCGATCAGGACTACAGCCAGGAGGCCGCCGACCAACCAGCGCATGGACCGGGGCCGGTTGTCGGACTCCTCCCGGTCATCGTCGTAGTCGTCCCGGTCAGCAAACGCGACACCGGCGGCAGCCGGTGCTGCGGCCCTGGCAAACAGGGCTGATTTGCTCTTGACGGGGCGCGGCTCCTGCGGGGCCTCGCCGGTGTCCCCGTACGGGTCCTCATCGTGCTCCTGGTCCCCGATCTGGGAGTAGTCGTCATTGGACCAGAGGGACACCTTGGGCTTGCGTTCGCTGACGGGCGATTGGGCCGCAGCGGGGTTTTTGCCGGCAGCAGCAGTATCGTTCGGGCCTGTGTCTGCTTCCGCAGCAACGGCGCGCTCCGGGTCAGGTGAGGTGTTGGAGGCCACCGGCTGGGCGGCCGTGGCATCCGGGTCAACTCGGGAGGCGCCGGCCCCCGTTCTTGAACCAGCGCCACCGGCAGCGCCGGCAAGAGCCGCACCGGCGCGCCCCGTTGATGCGGGCTGCTGGCTGGCGGGACGGACAGGTGGCCTGGGCGGAACAGCCGGAGCCGAGCGGCCGGTTTCAACCTGGTTCGGGTGCGAATCGGAGTAGCTGATGTAGCCGGCCTCGACGTGGTCTTCTTCGTCGTACGGCTCGGGCTCATGGGAGCGTGCCTGTCCGAAAATTTCACTGCCCAGGGTGTCCGTGAAGAACGGTTCCACGTACGGCGGGCTGGGGGCCACCACCAGGTCCAGGAGATCGGCGGCGGAAGTGTGGTTGGTGATGAGGTAGGTGGCGTCTTCGGTGACGCCAAGGTCCAGGACCTGTACGGTACCGGGGCGTTCCCCTGTGGCCACTTCGCGGGCGCTCTGCGCAACCTGCTCGGTGTTTTCCGGTCCGGCAACCAGGATGCTGACCGGGCGGTTAAGGACCTGGTCCACACCGTCCAGCACCAGATCGTGGTCGTGCGAGGCCAACACTGTGGCGGTGACCTTGTAGCGGCCGCCCAGTACTGATCCGACATCGATCGGGTTGGACACGTGTTCCTCCTAGACTGTCCGGGATTGCCGGCTCAATGACGCAACCGCCCTTCAGGTGTCCGCGCACGGCCTGCCCTGAATGCAACTACCCCTGTACCTGTTCGATCCTAGCCGATCCGCCCCCGGCGGCTGTGGAGAAGACGGCTGCCGCAGCGCACGGACGTCACTTATTGCGCTTGCGCCGGTTGTTGAAGAACGGGTTCTCGCCCGCCTTTCCCTGATAGGTCCGGCGCCCGGGAAGGGGAATCTGTTCGCTGAGCAGGCCGCCGCGGGCGGTGCTCGGCTGGTCCTCGCCCGGCAGGTAGCCGCCGTCCGCACCCTGCCGTGAACCGTCGTCGTACGTTTCCTGGCGCGGGGCGCCCCGCTCCGGGTCCGGCCCCGCACGGAACGAGACGGCGTCGAACTCGCCGGAAATCCGGGGAATCAGGCCGGTGTCCACGGAGGTAGTGGCGCGCTCCGGACGGTGCCCGCGGCCAGGGCCGGCGGGAGGGGACGACGGCGCGTCCCCGGCTTCCGAGGCAGGGGTGTGGCCGCCGCGTCCAAGCCGCCCCAGCAAAGGCCGGAGCATGTCGCTGAGCTCGGAGACGCGGAACGCCCGGAGCAGCAGGAAGTAGACAGCCAACATGACAGGCCCCACGACCGCGAGCGTCACAAGTGCCTGGAGGCGGCCGCTCCATGCGAAACCGTTCGGGTTGTAGCTGCCCATGAGCCACAGGGCGACGGCGCCCGCGATTGCCGAGCCCAGGGCCGCGTATCCCATCCGGATGTACGAGTTGGCGATCCGGGCGCCGTCCAGGTGCCCCAACATGCGGCGCAGGAACACTGCGCTGATAACCACCGAAAGGATGTTCCCAACCATGTAGAGGACGGCGATGGCATAGATGATCTGGCCCACCGGCAGGAACTGGATGGCGAACGCACCCGCCACGTAGACCACCGCCAGGAGCAACTGCACGTAGAACGGGGTGCGGGCGTCCTCGTTGGCATAGAACACGCGGGACATCATGAAGTTGGCGCTCATGAACGGTGTGCTGAGGGCCAGGATGGTCAGTGTCTGGGCCAGCATGACGCCGTCCTGGCGCAGGCCGCCGGAGAAGAACATGCCCAGCGGACCGGCCAGGGCAAAGAGCGCCAGGGCCCCGAAGACGGTGGCGACGGCCATGGTCCGCAGGCCGTGTGAGAGCGCGTCCCGCAGTTCCACCCGGTTGCCCTCCTGGGAGGCGCGGGTCATGCGGTTGAACAGTACGGTGGCCAGGGACAGTGCGATGATCGAGTGCGGCAGCAGGTACAGCTGGCTGGCCACCTCGAGGACGGCGTTGCCGGGCAGGGTGGACGCGGCCGGGTCCCCCGCCTCCTGCAGCCGGATGCGCTCCGCACCGGGAATGGTGGCGATGCGCATGACATACAGGAAGGCCAGCTGCCCGACGGCGGCGGTCAGCAGCGTCCACACGCTCAGCTTTGCGGCGTGGCCAAGTCCCACGCCGCGCCAGCCGAACCTGGGCCGAAGTCCCAGCTTCAGACGGAAGACGGGTACCAGGAGGATTGCCGTCTGCGACAGCACGCCGATGGTCGAGAATCCGGCGATCATCAGTGTCTGCGTGGAACCCCAGTTGTCCAGGGTGTGGGTATTGACGTCGTTGGTGCCGAAGATCCAGATGAACATCCCCAGGCCGGCGATGGCCACCACGTTGTTCAGGATCGGTGCCCACATGGCAGGGCCGAACGCGCCGTTGGCATTCAGGACCTGGGTGAGCAGGGCGTAGAGCCCATAGAAGAAGATCTGCGGGAGGCACCAGAACGCGAACGTCACCGCCAGCGCCTTCTGCTGCGGCGAGTACCCCTGCGTGGTCAGTTCGATGACCCCCGGCGCGGCCAGGGTAACCAATGCCGTCAGGCCGAAGAGAAGCAGGACAGCCAGCGTCAGCAGCCGGCTGATGTAGTCCGCTCCCCTGTCCGGAGCCTTGCTGGCCTTGATGATCTGCGGCACCAGCACGGCATTGAACACGCCGCCGGCCACCAGCAGGAAAATCAGGTTGGGCAGGTTATTGGCGTTGATGAACGTGTCATTGACCGTTGAGCCCAGGCCAAGGGCGGTGCCGAGCATCCAGGTCTTGCCGAACCCCAGGAAACGCGACACGAGCGTCCCGGCAGCCATGATGGCGCTGGAACGGGTCTCGCTGACACCGGATGCTGCAGGCTCCGCAAGGTCCGGGGCCGCTGGCTCGGTAGGTACGCCATCGCGCGCGGCGTCATCGGGCCGGCCGGACCGGTCGGAAGGAAAGTTGGTAGCTGACATCGACTTCATCGTCTCACCCGCGGGCACTTAACACCGCAATGACGACGGCGGCGTCCGGGCTTACAGGTGCCCGGGAAGGACCTCGCGGGCGAGGTCCGCGATGCGGCGTTCGTTGGGGAAGGACAGCTTGCGGGCCAGCTCCTGGATAGGCACCCAGGCCACGTCCACGGCTTCCTGGTCCGGATCATTCTCGATGGTGAGTTCGCCGCCCGTGGCGCGCAGGAGGTAGTGGTGCACGGTCTTGTGGACGCGGTGGCCGCTGACGGTGAACCAATAATCGATGCTGCCCAGCGGCGCCAGGATGGAGCCCTCAATGCCGGTTTCCTCGGCAATTTCCCGGACCGCGGCCTCTTCGTTGTTCTCCTTGCCCTCCGGATGACCTTTGGGCAGGCACCACTCGAGGCGTCCACCCCTGTTAAGGCGGGCGATAATCGCAACCCTCAATTCGGCGTCGGACGTGTCCACAACAACGCCACCGGCAGATACTTCCTCAACCGTCGGCAGCGATGCCGGTGCCGACTGCTGGGCAGGGGCGACGTGCGCACCGATTGCCGACGGCAATGGTGCGTTTGTCCTCCTGCCTGGAGCGCTCGGTACTGGATGGGCCATGGAGTCCACTCTAACGACTGTTGCCCTCCCGTGATGACCGGAACATGACACCAACATGGACGGGATATGACGTACTTTCCGGAGGCGAACGCCAATCAGCGCGGATCGTGACGCATTTTTGGACTGCCAAGGCGCTGGTTTCTGCCAAGCTTAAGGAACTATGGCGCACGCACATCACAAGATTGATTCCCACACTGTCGACTTCAAGGTGCCCCCGGTGGTCCTTGAGCTCGGGCAGCGCTTCGTGGACGCAGGCCACGAGCTGTCCCTGGTGGGCGGTCCGGTGCGCGACCTGTTCCTCGGCCGGACCTCCCCGACCTGGACTTCACCACCGACGCCACCCCGGACCAGACCGTGGCCCTGATCAAGAAGTGGGCGGACAACTTCTGGGAGATCGGCCGGGCGTTCGGCACCATCGGCATGCGCAAGGCCGGCTTCCAGATAGAGATCACCACCTACCGGGCCGAGGCCTACGATCCGGACTCGCGCAAGCCCGTGGTGGCGTTTGGCTCTTCCCTGACCGATGACCTGTTGCGCCGCGACTTCACCATCAATGCCATGGCGCTGAAACTGCCCTCCATGGAACTGGTGGACCCTTTCGGCGGCGTGCGGGACCTCCACGCCTCCGTACTCACCACGCCCGGCGCGCCCGAAGCGTCCTTCTCCGATGACCCCCTGCGGATGATGCGCGCTGCCCGCTTCGCGGCCCAACTGGGCGTCTCGGTCCACGACGACGTCCGGGACGCCATGACGCGCATGGCTGACCGGATCAAGATCATTTCCGCGGAGCGGGTGCGGGACGAACTGGTCAAGCTGGTGTGCGGGGCCCAGCCGCGGACAGGCATTGATCTTCTGGTGGAAACCGGGCTGGCCGAGCACGTGCTGCCCGAAGTCTCCGCCCTCCGCCTCGAGTCCGACGAGCACCACCGCCACAAGGACGTCTACCAGCACTCCCTGCAGGTCCTGGAGCAGGCGGCCGAGCTTGAAACGGACGCGGACGGGGCAGTACCCCGGCCGGACTTCGTGCTGCGCTTCGCAGCATTAATGCACGACGTCGGGAAGCCGGCTACACGCCGCTTCGAACCGGGCGGCGCGGTGAGCTTCCGCCATCACGACATGGTGGGGGCAAAGCTCACCAGCAAACGGATGAAGGCTTTGCGGTTCGACAACGACACCACCAAGGCTGTGGCCCGGCTGGTGGAGCTCCATATGCGTTTCTATGGCTACGGCGACGCCGGCTGGAGCGACTCCGCCGTCCGCCGCTACGTCACGGACGCCGGGCCCCTGCTGGAACGGCTCCACCGGCTCACCCGCTCCGACGTCACCACCCGGAACCAGCGGAAGGCGGAACGACTGGCCTTCGCCTACGACGACCTCGAAACGCGGATCGCCGCACTCCGCGAACAGGAGTCCCTGGACGCGGTACGTCCGGACCTGGACGGTGCCCGGATCATGGCCCTGCTGGGCCTCAAGCCTGGACCGGTGGTGGGCCGAGCCTACAAATTCCTCCTTAACGAACGGATGGAATACGGACCACTGCCCAGCGAAGAAGCCGAGGCGCGCCTGCTCCGCTGGTGGGCCGAACAGCCTGAATCAGCACTTGCCGGACCTGGCCCTGAAGCCCTTCCCGCCGTCGTCGAACCTTCACCCGTTGAGGAGTCCAAGTGACCAATCCCGCCTTCGCCCCGCGCCCCCAGCTCTGGATCCTCCGGCATGGCGAGACCGAGTGGTCCAAGAGTGGTCAGTACACCGGTCTCACCGATCTCCCGCTGACCGTGGAAGGCGAGCAGCAGGCCGTTGAGGCACGCAAGGTGCTCGACGGTGTCGACTTCGACCTGGTGCTCACCTCACCGTTGCGGCGCGCCCGGCGGACGGCGGAACTTGCCGGCTTCCCCGATGCCCGGCACGAACCGCTCGCCGTCGAATGGAACTACGGCGACTATGAGGGCATCAGCTCCGACCTGATCCGCAAGGACAACCCGGACTACCTCATCTGGACGCACGGTGTGCCCAACGGCGAGACGCTGGACGAGGTTGCCGCGAGGGCGGACAAGATCATCGGCAGGATCCTGGAATCCGGGATGGATAACGTACTCATCGTGGCGCATGGCCATTTCTCCCGGATCCTCACCGCCCGCTGGCTCGAGTTGCCCCCAACAGAGGGACGGCACTTTGTCCTGGGAACTGCCAAGGTATGCACCCTGGGATGGGATAAAAAGACACCCGCTATTGTGCGGTGGGGTCTCTAAAGCGGCTTTTAACCAAGTTTTACTTTTTCTCCGGAAATTGCTGGCAATTCGCGGAATCCTGCGATATCTTTATTGCTGACCCCGCAGTGATCTGCCAGGGTCTTGGACCGCATCGCAATCCACGCAGCGGGCAGCAGAAAAGGAGGTTGGGATAATGATGACTTGGACTGGCAAATGGAATGCCCCCATCAATGCGTTCCCGGCCTTTGCTGATTCCACGCGCGTTGCCACGGTCAACTCCCGCACCCTGACGGCTGTCACCTTCTCCGGCTTGCTGCGGCGCCGCTAGCCAGCACCAGCTTCCAGGTTGCCGCCGCCGCGACAGCGTCCGCCAGGATTCCTTTTGCGGCCGGCTGACGTGCTTCCGCCGACTCCGCGGAACAATCGCTGATCCCATCTTCGCTTTGCCTCCGAACAGATTTGTCTTCGGAGAACCCGGCGTCTGGCTTTCGCGGATCAGCGGCAGCGGCTTGCACGGTCAGCACGCGTCCCCTTCAATGGGGTACTTTGCATAATTTCGTTTAATTCCGGTTATGCATTTCCGCGCCAATATTCCCGTAATTTTGCGCGCCAATAAGCGGCGTTGATTCGCCATGCCCTTACGCGCCTGAATATCAAAGAAAAGAGGTGGCTCCCTTGATGCAAAGAATCATAAGACTTCTGTCCCGGCCCCTGCAGCGCCGCAGTTCCCTGAACACCGGGCTGCTTGAGCAGCATCGGAACGACGTGTTCGTACTCATGCACCAGCAGCTGGGCGGCCTGCGCTGACAGCCGGCCCCGATCCTGCCGGACACTGATCTCCTGGGACGGGGCCGGCGGTAAGCTCGATCCCATGCACGAGACCCAGCCGCCGCAGGATGTACGACGGCGCCGCATCGTGGTGCCCAGCCGCAGCGACGCCCTGTTGCGGAATTTCACCGAGGTGGCCGGCGGCCCGCTCGGTGCAAGGACCGATCCCGGCGTGTTCACCCCGGGCATTTTCACCGTGGAGCGGGTGCTCATCGTCCTCACGGCGCTGGCCGCCCTGCTGGGCATCGTGCTGAAGGGATACTGCAGGGTCAACGGGTGGGAGACGCCCACACAGTTCTATGCCACCTGCTACTCCGACTTCCCGGAGCTGTTCCGGAACCGTGGGCTGGCGGAGGGGATCTTTCCGATCCTGGGCAGCGGGAGCCAGTTCGAATACCCGGTGCTCATCGGGCTGATCGCGGGGGTGACTGCGTGGCTGGTGCCTGGCGGGGACGCCAACACCCGGGCGCTGGCCTACTTCGACATCAACGCCGCCCTGCTGGCCGCGGTAGCCATGGTCACGGTTGTGGTGATTGCCCGCATGCCCGGCCGCCGTCCGTGGGACGCCGCCATGGTGGCGGTGGCCCCGGGAGTGGTGCTGGCCGGAACCATCAACTGGGACCTCTGGGCTGCATGCCTGCTGGCCCTCGGCATGTACTCTTTCGCCCGGCGCCGTCCCGTTGCTGCCGGGGTCCTGATTGGTTTGGCCACAGCCACCAAGCTGTATCCGCTGTTGGTGCTCGGGGCCATCCTGCTGCTTGCTGTGCGGACAGGACGATGGCGCCCGCTGCTGGTGACAGCCGGCAGCGCCGCCGCCGCGTGGCTGGTGGTCAATCTGCCGTTCGCCGCCGCCAATTTTTCCGGTTGGGCTTATTTCTTCCAGTACAGCGCCGACCGGGGCGCCGGATACAGCTCACCCTGGTTCGCCTACAATCTTGTGGCGAACAGGCTGGGCTGGTCCGGGCTCAGTGCCGATGGCGTCAGCGTCCTGTCGGCTGGACTCTTCGTGATGGCCTGCACAGGCATTGCCGCCGTTGCCTTGACGGCCCGCCGCCGCCCGCGCCTGGCGCAACTCGCTTTCCTGATCGTGGCGGCATTCATCCTGACCAGCAAGGTCTATTCGCCCCAATACGTGGTGTGGCTCATTCCACTGCTGGCCCTTGCCCGGCCGCGGTGGCGCGACTTCCTGGTCTGGCAGGGAATCGAAGCCCTGCATTGGGCCGCTATCTGGATGTACCTTGGACAGGTGACCAGCGCAGGCTCCTCCCAGCACAACCTGGACATGCCGTACTACGTCCTCGCCGTCGTCGCACATATGGCAGCGGTGGCCTACCTCATGGCACGGGTCGTCTGGGACATCTACGACCCCACGTACGACCCCATCCGCCGCCACCACCTCGACGATCCCCACGGCGGCCCTTTCAGCAACGCGCCGGACCGGTTCCGGCTTAATCCGCGGCGTCCCTTAGCGCCGCCCCTTCCTTCGAAAGCAAGGTCCCATGCCTGATGTCGCGGTAGTAGGCTCCGGTCCCAACGGACTCTCGGCAGCAGCGGTCATGGCGCGGGCCGGGCTGTCAGTGGAGGTCTTCGAGGCAGCAGCCACAATCGGCGGCGGGACCCGCACCACAGAGCTGATGCAGCCCGGCCACTTCCACGACGTCTGCTCCGCAGTGCACCCCATGGCCGTCGCGTCCCCTTTTTCCGTGCCTTCCAACTGGCCCGGCGGGTGGACCTGATAACCCCCGAAATATCCTTCGGCTCACCACTGGACGGCGGCCGCGCGGCACTGGCCTACAAGTCGCTCGACAGGACGGCGGGGGAACTGGGGCAGGACGGCCCGGCCTACCGGCGGCTGATGGAACCGCTGGTCCGGCATATCGACGACGTCATGGACTTCACGCAGAACCAGGCTCCTCCGCATTCCCAGGAACCCGTTGGTGGCTGCGGTTTACGGGCTACGGACCCTGGAACAAGGTAGCGGATTGTGGAACGCCAGGTTCCGCGAAGAGCTGGCGCCGGCCCTCCTCAGCGGCGTGGCCGCCCACGCGATCTCCCATTTGCCCTCTCCTGCAGCCTCCGGGGCCGGACTCATGCTCGGAGCCCTCGGGCACGCGGGTGGATGGCCCATTCCCCGCGGCGGCTCGGCGTCGATTGCCGCAGCACTTGCCGATGACATCCGGGCCCACGGCGGCGTCATCCACACCGGGACACCCATCAACCGGCTGGAACAGCTTCCTGCCGCCCGCGCCACCCTGCTGGACGTCGCTCCCCGGGGGCTGCTGGGCATGGCTGGGGATGCTCTTCCCACCCACTACCGGCGTGCACTGGAGCGCTTCCGCTACGGCAATGGCTCCTGCAAGGTGGACTTCATCCTGTCCGGTCCGGTGCCGTGGCAGGCGGCCGGCCTTTCCGACGCCGGCACGGTGCACGTGGGCGGCACCCGGGCGGAACTGGCGCGCTCGGAGAACGAGGTCAGTGCCGGACGCCACCCCGAACGGCCGTACGTGCTCGTCGCCCAGCCCTCGCGCTTCGATCCGAGCCGCGCCCCGGTGGGCCGTCACATCCTGTGGACCTACTGCCACGTCCCTTCCGGCTCGACGAAGGACATGACCAGCCAGGTGGTGGCCCAGTTGGAGCGGTTCGCCCCGGGCTTCCGGGACCTGGTGGTGGAGTCGCATGTCATCACCGCAGCAGAGTTGGCGGAGTACAACCGCAACTACATCGGGGGTGATTTCAGCGCCGGCGTGATGGACGTCCGCGGGCTTGTCCAGAGGCCGGTGGTATCCCCCGTCCCGTGGCGGACGCCGCTGCTCGGTGTCTACCTTTGTTCGTCGTCGACGCCGCCCGGGCCCGGAGTCACGGGCATGCCGGGGATGCACGCGGCAAAGTACGCCCTCAAGGACGTCTTCAGGCTGCCCGTCCCGGACCTGGGGCTCTCCTAGGTTTACCGGGCCCGCGAAGGCCGGCGTCATCATGGCGTTGCCGGCGCCCCGCCCGGGGGATAATGGCGCGATGGGGAAATCAACAAAACTTTCGCTTGCCGTAGCTGCGCTCATTCTCGGTACCTCGCTGGTGGCCTGCGATGACGGAAAATCCGGGGCTGAAGCCGCGGCACAGCAACTGGCCAGTGCGGTCTCGGCACTGGACGTAGGGTCTGTGGCTTTCGAAGGCAAGGACGCTGCCGCAGCCAACGACCAGCTGCACCAGGTCTTTGCGGCCCTGGACCCGCAAAAGCCCGACGTCCAGGCCGGCGGCCTGACGTTGGACGGGGACAAGGCGTCCGCGCCATTGAACTACACCTGGAAGTTCGGCGACGCCGAGTGGAAATACACCATCGCTGCGAACTTCAAAAAGTCCGGCGACAAATGGCTTACCGTCTGGGAGCCGGGCATCCTCGCGCCGGGCCTCGTGGACAGCGAGATCGTGACCAAGGGAGCCCAGTCCCCGCAACGCGCCGACATCCTGGGTGCCGGTGATGTCCCGCTGGTGACATACCGTCCCGTGGTGAATGTGGGCATCGACAAGCCCCAGGCCTGGGAGCAACGGATCCCGCCGATTCCGCCGCTAAACTGGCGGCCCTCGTGGGGGTGGACCCGGCCGGGTACACGCAGCAGGTCAAGGCCTCGGGAGCGGAAGCGTTCGTTCCGGCCATCACCCTGCGCGAAGAAGGCCGCAGCATCACCAACGAACAGATCGCAGCCATCGCGGGCGCCCGCGCCATTCCGGACTCGGTCCCCCTGGCGCCGAGCAGGACCTTCGCCCGCGCCGTGCTCGGGTCGGTCGGGCAGGCCACCGCAGAACAGATCGAAGCCTCGGCAGGCAAGCTGGCAGCGGGGGATGTCACGGGCATCGGCGGCCTCCAGCAGCAGTATGACAAGCAGCTACGTGGATCGGACGCCGTGGTTATCCGCGCGCAGCGGGCAGACCTGACCCGCGAACAGATCCAGTCAGCGGGAACGGACCCCCGGCGCGTTCTCTTCCAAGTTGCGCCCAAGCCCGGCACGCCCCTGAAGACCACGCTCGATCCACGCCTGCAGACGCTGGCCGAAACCACCCTCGAGAAAGTGGGACCGGCATCGGCCATTGTGGCGCTCCGTCCCTCAACCGGGGCCGTGCTGGCAGCGGCCTCCGGGCCCGGCAGCAACGGCTACAACACCGCGATGCTGGGGCAGTACGCCCCGGGCTCCATCTTCAAGATGGTGGACTCCCTGGCAATGTTCCGCAACGGGATGACACCGGATTCAACCGTCCAGTGCACGCCGACCCTCACCGTCGACGGACGGACCTTCAAGAACTCGGAAGGCTACCCCGAGACCTCCCTGGGCGCGGTCACCCTGCGGGACGCCTTTGCGCACTCGTGCAACACTGCCTTCATCTCGCAGCGCGACTCGGTCTCACAGGGCCAGCTTGAAGCGGCCGCCACGTCCATGGGGGTGGCGGTTGAGGCTCCCAAGCTGGGTGCGGAAGCTTTCCTGGGCTCTGTCCCGGGCCAGGCCCAGGGTACGGAGCACGCCGCGTCAATGATCGGCCAGGGCAAGGTGCTGCTTTCGCCGCTGGCTGCGGCGATCATGGCAGGATCCGTCGCCAAGGGCGCGCCGGTGTCCGCGCAACTGGTCCTTAACCCTGATGCCGGTGCTCCCGCCGCCGGGACGACCGCCGGATCCACGGCCCCGGCAGCGGAAGCGTCGGCCACCGCCACGGCCGAGGCGCCCTCAGCGGCGTCGGACAAGCCGATCACCGCAGCCGAGGCGGCATCGCTGGCCGACATGATGCGCGCCGTGGTCACTTCCGGCCACGCCGGCTTCCTTTCCAGCGTGCCCGGCGCGCCGGTTGGGGCAAAGACGGGAACGGCGGAGTTCGGCACCGAAAACCCGCCCAAGACACATGCCTGGATCGTTGCGGTCCACGGTGACCTGGCTGTGGCCGTCTTCGTGGAGGACGGCGGCCTGGGCGCCACAACCTCCGGTCCGTTGCTGAAGCAGTTCCTCACCGCCGCCGGCTAAGTGGCGGCATGGGAGGATTGACGGCGTGGCCCATATTGACGTTTCCGGCATCGACTACTTCCTCTCCGACGGCACCCAGCTGCTGAACGGGGTGACCTTCAAGGTTCCGGACGGCACCAAGACCGCCCTGATCGGGCCCAACGGGACAGGGAAGACAACACTGTTCCGGATCATCGCGGGGGACCTGGTCCCGGACGAGGGCGTCATCGGACGCTCCGGGAACATGGGCATCATGCGCCAGTTCGTGGGCCAGGTCCGGGATGGCTCCACGGTCCGGGACCTCCTGGTCTCCGCCGCTCCCCCGGCGCTGGCTGCCGCTGCCCGCGAGGTTGATGAGGCCGAGCCTGGCCATGATGGAGCACGACGACGAGCCCACCCAGATGCGATACGCCCAGGCCATCGTGGACTGGGGAGATGCAGGCGGCTACGACGTCGAAACGGTCTGGGATGAGGTTTGTATGGCTGCCCTGGGGCTCCCCTTTGACCGCGCGCAGCACCGCCCGGCGTCGACCCTTTCCGGCGGGGAGCAAAAGCGCCTGGTCCTGGAAGCACTGTTCGCCGGCCCGGACGATCTCCTGCTCCTGGACGAGCCGGACAACTATCTTGACGTGCCGGGCAAGCGCTGGCTCGAGGAAAGGCTGAACGAGTCGAAGAAGACGGTCTTCTTCATCAGCCACGACCGGGAACTGCTGAACAACGCAGCCGGCCGCATTGTCACCCTGGAACCGGGCATCAACGGTGCCGCGGCATGGATCCACGGCGGCGGCTTCGGCTCCTACGTGGAGGCACGCGCGGACCGGAATGCGCGTTTCGAGGAACTGCGCAAGCGCTGGGACGAGGAGCACATCAAGCTCAAGGAACTCGTCAACATGTACAAGAACAAGGCCGCCTTCCGTTCTGACATGGCAAACCGCTACCACGCAGCCCAGACGCGCCTGGCAAAGTTCCTCGAAGTCGGACCGCCGGAGGCCCTGCCCGTCGAACAGAACGTCCAGATGCGGCTCAAGGGCGGCCGGACCGCCAAACGCGCCATTGTGGCCGAGCGGCTGGAGCTGACCGGCCTGATGAAGCCGTTCTCCACCGAGGTGTGGTTCGGTGACAGGGTCGGCGTGCTGGGCTCCAACGGCTCCGGCAAGTCACACTTCCTCCGTCTCCTCGCCACCGGCGGCACCGATCCCGAACGGGAACACCTGCCGGTCTCGGACGTGGAAATCGCCGAGGTCCCGCACGAAGGGACCGTGAAACTCGGGGCGCGGATCCGGCCCGGATTCTTTGCCCAGACCCACGTCCGCCCCGACCTCCTGGGCCGGACGCTGCTGGAGATCCTGCACCGCGGCGACGAACACCGGTCCGGGCTGGGCCGGGAGGCGGCTGCGGGTGCGCTGGACGGTTACGGCCTTGCGGGCCAGTCGGAACAGAAGTACGAGTCCCTCTCCGGCGGCCAGCAGGCCCGGTTCCAGATCCTGCTCCTTCAGCTCAGCGGTGCCACCCTGCTGCTGCTGGACGAGCCAACTGACAACCTGGACCTGCACTCGGCAGAAGCCCTGGAAAGGGCCATCGACCACTTTGAAGGCACCGTCCTGGCAGTCACCCATGACCGCTGGTTCGCGAGGACGTTCGACAGGTTCCTGGTGTTCGGCTCGGACGGGAAGGTTTACGAATCCCAGGAGCCGGTGTGGGACGAGCAGCGGGTTGAGCGCGCCCGCTGACTTCAGCACGACGATGGAATGATCAAATGATCAGAAGTTGATAGCATTTGATCATGAAGACGGACGAGCGGCACCGGGCTATTGCCGAAATCCTCCGGGTGCAGTCACAGGCAAGCGTGGAAGAGCTGATGCAGGCGTGCGGCGCTTCCGGTGCCACCGTCCGCCGCGACCTTGAGGTTCTCGCCGCAAATGGTGTGCTTCGAAGGGTCCACGGCGGCGCCAGGAGTTTGATCGGGCAGGGCCGGAACCCCGGCTACGGACAGCGTGAGCTGGAGGACCGGGACGGCAAACGGCGGATCGCGGCAGCAGTTGCCGCCCTGCTGGCCGACCGGGAGCATGTCTGGCTGGACAGTGGAAGCACGGCCACGGAGGTGGCACGGGCCGTGGCAGGCAGGGACCTGACGCTGATGCCCATGTGCATGCAGGCCCTCAACGCCGCAGCTGAAGGCGACGGTCCCGCCGGGTCCCGCCCGGCCCTGCTGCTGCCCGGCGGCAGCGTGGTGCCCGGCGAACTCTCCTTCCGCGGACCCCTTGCAGAGTCCAACATCAGGTCCCTGCGCTTTGACACCGCAGTGCTCACGCCGTGTGCCGTGGATTTCAAGGACGGACTGCTGGCCCACGACCTCGAGGATGCCGCCGTCAAAACAGCAGGCCTGGAATCAGCGGCACGGGTGGTGGTGGCCGCCTCCGCGGCAAAGTGGCAGGCCCATGCCAGGGTGCTGGTGGCAGGCCTGGCCCGGGCGGACGTCATCGTCACGGACCGAAAATTCAGCGCGCAGGACAGTGCCGAACTTGAAAAATACCCAGTGGAAGTAGTGAGCGTATGAGCACCAACACCGGTACGGAACAGCAGGCAGGACTGAAGGCCGCCGCTGCGGCAACGTTCGTGGTTTTCGGCATCAATGGCCTGGTTTTCGCCAGCCTGGGCGGCCAGGATCCCTGCTGTCACCCAGACGCTGCACATCACCTCCGGCCAAATGGGCACCCTGCTGCTGTGCACTGCGGTGGGCTCCTTGCTGGCGCTTCCCACAGCCGGGCTGGTGGTGGGCCGGATAGGGACGGCCAACACGGTCCGCTTTGCCGGCCTCCTTGCGGCGGCCGCGGGCGTTGGCATCGGCATGTCTCTCCTGGGCACGTCCATTCCGGGAACCGCGGTGTCACTGTTCTTCTTCGGCATCGGCATCGGTCTCTGGGACGTGGCGCAAAACATCGAGGGTGCCGACGTGGAGCACAAACTCCGGCGGACCGTGATGCCCCAGTTCCACGCAGCCTTCAGCGGCGGGGCCTTCGTGGGCGCCCTTGTGGGGGCAGGGCTGTCGACCCTCGGAGTGGACCTGCCCCTGCATCTCCTGGTGATCGCGGCCGTTGTGGTGCTGGTGGCACTGACTGTGCCGCGGTACTTCCTGCCCCACATATCAACCGCCCCTGTGGACGGAGAACCGAAACCGGCCAAGGGACCATCCGCATGGCGGGACACCAGGACCCTGCTCATCGGCGTGGTGGTCCTGGGTGCCACCCTCACCGAAGGGGCCGGGAACGACTGGATCGCCAAGGCCTCAGTGGACGGACTGGCCACCTCCGAATCCACCGGCGCCCTCATGTTCGCCCTGTTCGTCCTGGCCATGACCGCTATGCGGTTCCTGGGCGGCAGCGTCATCGACAGGTACGGACGGGTGGCGGTACTCCGGGCCAGTATGGCGGCGGCGGCCGCGGGGCTGGGGCTCTTCGTGCTGGCATCCAACATCTGGCTGGCAGGAATCGGCGCAGCCCTGTGGGGCGTGGGTGCCGCACTGGCCTTCCCCATGGGCATGTCCGCCGCTTCAGACGACCCAAAGCATTCAGCAGCCCGGGTCTCCGTTGTATCCACTTTGGGGTATATATCGTTCCTGGCCGGACCCCCCGTGCTCGGATACCTGGGCGACCTCACCGGCATCCACACGGCGCTGCTGGCGATCATGGCCCCGATCCTGGTGGCGCTGCTCCTTGCCGGGGCTGCCAGGCCGCTGCGGGCAGGCCGGGAACCTGCTGAGCAGGAGACTTCCGAGCGGGAGTAGCCGCCGGGGTTTAGGGTGATCACATGCAAAACAGGAGGCCCAAGGGCCGGAGTTGGATCAGCCGCCTTGACAGATACCTTCTTGGGCATGTTTCGAGCCTGCCGGGCGGCAACCACGACACCTTCTTCCGGCGCCTTTCAGCCTCGGCCACCCAGGGCAAGCTGTGGATGGGAACGGCGGCGGTCCTTGCACTCTTTCCAGGCAAGACCCGGAGGGCGGCGCTGCACGGCTTGATCGCCCAAGGGGTGGCCTCCGCCGTCACCAACGTGGTCTTCAAGACGCTGCTCCCCCGGGCACGTCCATTGCCCGAACACCTGCCCGTCTTCCGCTTTGTGCATCCGCAACCTACGAGTTCCTCCATGCCGTCCGGTCACTCGGCGTCAGCAGTGGCGTTCGCGGTGGGTGCCGGCCTGGTCCGCCCGGCCTTGGGTTTCGCCCTCGCCCCGGCAGCAATGGGCGTGGCCTACTCAAGGGTCCACACCGGTGCACACTGGCCATCGGATGTCCTTTTCGGCTCGGCGCTGGGTGCAGGGGCTGCCCTGGTAACCCGCCACTGGTGGCCTGTCCGCCCACCTATCCCGCAGACAATGCGCGCGTGGACAAGCGCACCTGCACTGCCGGACGGTGAGGGACTAAGCATCGTGGTAAACACCCTGGGCGGGTCCTTCAAGGAGGAGACTGCCTCAGCGCTGCGGAAAGTATTCCCGAAGGCGCATATAAATACCGTGCAGCCTGAAGAGGACCTGGTGCAACGGATCAGTGCCACTGCTGACTTTCCCGGAACCCGGGCCCTGGGTGTGTGGGGCGGGGACGGGACCGTGGGCGCGGCGGCTGCCGCCGCCGTCGAACGCTCCATTCCCCTGCTGGTCCTGCCCGGCGGAACGCTCAACCACTTTGCCCGCGACGCGGGAACAGGAAGCCTGAAGGATGCGGTAGAGGCCGCGACGAAGGGCGAAGCCGCCTTGGCGGACATTGGAGTAGTCACCGCGGAACGGGGGCTGGCCGGTAACCCTGAAGTTTCGGAACTGGTCATGCTCAACACCTCCAGCGTTGGCCTCTACCCGAACTTTGTGAGGCGGCGCGAACACCTGCAACCGGCATTGGGGAAGCCCCTGGCCGGCGTCGTGGCGATGTTCCGGACCTTTGCCGCCGGCACGCCGATCACACTGACCGTGGACGGCCTCCGGCACAAAGTGTGGATCGCCTACCTGGGACGGGGCCGTTACTATCCCCGCGACCACGCGCCGTTGCTCAGGCCCGTTATGGATGACGGGGTCCTGGACGTCCGGCTGATCACCGCTGATGAACCCTTTGCCCGGCTCCGGCTGCTGTGGTCGGTACTGACGGGTACAGTCGGGAGCTCCGGGATCACACACCTGCGGGAGGCCACGGAGGCCAGGATTGACGCCGGCGGCGCGCCGATGGCGCTGGCAGTGGACGGAGAAGCGCTGGCCGGAGTGCGCAGTGTCGCCTACAGTGTCCGGCCGAAGGCGTTGAGGTACTACTCCCCACGCCGCTGACCTGCGGCTGCGCAGGAAGGATGACCCTGATTCGCCCCTGATTCATCCCTGATATGGGCGAAAAGCGGCGCCGGCCTCGGTAGCGTGGGGAGTGCATTCCCATCGAACCGTCCGCAGCCGCGCGCTGCCGTCCAAAGGATTCTTCATGATCGAGGCAAACGGGCTGACCAAGGTGTACGGCGCTAAAACTGCCGTGGCCGGCGTTAGTTTCACCGTCAGGGCTGGGCAAGTCACGGGCTTCCTGGGCCCGAACGGGGCAGGGAAGTCCACCACCATGCGCATGATTATGGGACTGGACCGGCCGACGTCGGGATCCGTCACGGTGAATGGGCTGCCTTACGTCCGGCACAAGGCGCCCCTGCGTGAGGTGGGTGCCCTGCTCGACGCCAAAGCCGTGCACACCAGCCGCAGCGCCTACAACCACCTGCTGGCCATGGCGGCCACGCACAGCATTCCCAAGGCCCGGGTGCACGAGGTGATCGAGATGACCGGGCTTGACGCCGTCGCACGTAAGAAGGCGGGCGGGTTTTCGCTGGGCATGGGCCAGCGGCTCGGTATAGCCGCTGCCCTGCTGGGGGACCCGCAGACGCTCATCCTGGATGAACCCGTCAACGGCCTGGACCCGGAGGGCGTGGTCTGGGTACGCAACCTGGTGCGGTACCTCGCCGGGCAGGGACGCACAGTGTTCCTCTCCAGCCACCTGATGAGCGAGATGGCGCAGACCGCCGACCACCTGATCGTGATCGGGCGCGGCCGGGTCATTGCCGACGCCCCCATCCGCGACATCATCACCGGCAAGGGCCAGTCACGCGTCCGCGTCCGCACTGATCAGCCGGACCGGCTGTCCCAACTGCTGGCCGCGCTGGGGGCGTCCGTCGATGCCCGGGAGCGGGAATTGCTCGAAGTAACAGGCCTGGAACCCAAAACCATCGCCGGGGCGGCCCTGGAAAACCAGGTCATGGTCTACGAACTCACGCCCCTGGTTGCCAGCCTCGAGGAGGCATACATGGAACTGACCAAGGACGACGTCGAATACCACTCCCTTCCCGCCGCGGAGGTGGGCAAGTAATGAGCTCCATGACCACCGAATCAACGCCCCTGCCGGAACCGGCGTCGTCGCCGGCAGGCCGCACCCCTCGCAGCAGTGGGGGCGGTCCCTGCCCGGGCCCACCTTCATCCGGGTCCTCAACTCGGAAGTCATCAAGTTCCGCAGCCTTCTCTCCACACTGATCCTGCTCGCTTCCACCGCTGTTGTGATGGTTGGCTTTGGTGCGCTGTCCGCGTGGGGGACGGGCCAGTTCGCAAATGCAGCCACCCGCGACCCGCAGGCGGCAGCACGAATGGCGTCCCAGGGCGGGGACCTTGCTATCAGCGTGCCCACCTCAGGCATCGCCTTCGCCCAGCTGATCCTCGGTTCCCTGGGCGTGCTCCTGATGAGCTCGGAATTCACCACGGGCATGGCGCGGTCCACCTTCGCAGCCGTGCCCCGGCGCCTCCCCGCGTTCGCCGCCAAGCTGGTGGTGGTGATGGTGACATCGTTCGTGGTCACCGCCCTCTCCACCTGGGTGGCGGGACTGGTGGCGGCGCCCATCCTGGACAACTACGGCCTCAAGCTGGACCTGGGCAGTTCACAGTCCGTGAAGCTCCTCGTGGTCAACAGCATTTATGTGGCGGCCGTCGCCGCCATTGGCATGGCCCTCGGCACGCTGATCAGGAATTCGGCCGGCGGCATCATGAGCCTGGTGGGCATCTTCTTCGTAGCCCCCATTGCCTTCCAGCTCATTCCCGGGGACTTCTTCAAGGAAGCCCGGAAGTACCTCCCCGGCAACACTGTTGAGCCACTTACGGCGGCCCAACACGTTCCGGACACCTTGGAGGCATGGCAGGCCGGGCTGGTCCTGGGTGCCTGGGTGGCCATCCCCGTCCTGCTGGCGGCGGTCCTTTTGAAACGGCGGGACGTGTAAGCCCCAGGCCCGGTTTCCGCAGCGCGCCACATGTATGCGCGTGGTTTCGGGCACATTACAAATATGCCTGGCAGGAAACTTTATTTGCCCATTAGGGTTTCTGCTTGGAGGTCCGTCCTGTTGGGCGCAGGCAGGTCTGTCGGAGTGCACAAAGCAAGGCGCATAATGGCGGACCTAGGGTGAAACGACGATGTGGTGCACCACACGGTCCCCCGTGATGCACCAAGGCACGTCGCTTAACCCATTGCTATTTCCCAACAGGACGGCGCTTCCATGCATGCTGACCAGCAACTCTCCAAGTCCCTGAAACCCAGGCACCTGTCGATGATCGCCATCGCCGGCGTCATTGGTGCAGGACTCTTCGTCGGCTCCGGTGCCGCAATCCAGCAGGCCGGCCCCGGCATCCTCGTCGCGTATGCGGCAGCCGGTCTGGTGGTCATCCTGGTGATGCGCATGCTGGGCGAGATGGCCGCGGCGAACCCCGAAACGGGCTCGTTCTCCACCTATGCAGACAAGGCGCTGGGCCGCTGGGCCGGGTTCAGCATCGGCTGGCTCTATGCCTGGTTCTGGATCATCGTCCTGGGCATCGAGGCCACCGCCGGCGCAGCCATCATGCACCGGTGGGTGCCGGGCATTGACCAGTGGGTCTGGGCCCTCGCCCTGATGGTGCTGCTGACGCTCACCAACCTCGGCTCCGTGAAGTCCTACGGCGAGTTCGAGTTCTGGTTCGCCTCCATCAAGGTGGCGGCAATCGTCCTCTTCCTGATTTTTGGTGTCGCTGCCATCCTGGGCCTCATCCCCGGCGTCCCCGCTCCCGGCCTGGACAACCTGGTCAACAACGGCGGCTTCATGCCGAACGGCCCCGGAGCCGTCCTGGCCGGCATCCTTGTAGTTGTCTTCTCCTTCTTCGGTGCCGAGATCGCCACCATTGCAGCAGGCGAATCCGAAAACCCCGTGGACGCCGTGAAGAAGGCCGTGAAATCCACTGTGTGGCGCATCCTGGTCTTCTACATCGGCTCCATCGCCATTGTGGTCACCCTGCTTCCGTGGAACTCCGCCTCCGTTGCCAAGAGCCCGTACGTAGCGGTCATCGAACTGTTCGGCATCCCCGGAGCCGGCACCATCATGGACGTGGTGGTACTGACTTCAGTCCTCTCCTGCCTGAACTCCGGCCTCTACACCGCAAGCCGCATGCTGTTCTCGCTGTCCACCCGCGGCGACGCGCCCCGCTCATGGACCCGCATTTCCCGCCGTGGAGTCCCCGCCGCTGCCGTGCTGGCCTCCACCGTGGTCGGCTTCGTCACGGTGGGCCTGAACTACATTGCCCCGGACACCGTGTTCCTCTTCCTGGTCAACACCTCCGGTGCGATTGCCCTGTTCGTATGGCTGGTCATCTCGGCCTCGCAGCTGGTCCTCCGACGGCGGATGGGCGCCGCCGCCAAGGACCTGCAGCTGAAGATGTGGCTGTTCCCCTACCTCACCTGGGCAGCGATCATCAGCATCGTGGCCCTGCTCATCGGCATGGTGATCGTGGAATCCACGCGCGAATCCCTGCTGTTGTCGTTGGCACTGGCAGCCGTGGTGGTGGCAATGGGCGTGCTCCGCTACCGGCGGAAGGACGCAGCATCTGCCGCCCGGCCGGCAGTAGCACCCGAGGCTGCCCCGGCGCCGGCGGAGCAGGCGCGGCGCTAGACTCGGGACCATGCCTTTGCCTTCCTCTGCCGCAGACCACATCCGTGACCTTGGCGCCTATGTCAGCGCATCGCCGTCGAGCTTCCACGCTGCGCACGAGGGGGCCGGCGGCTGGCGGAGGCTGGGTTTGTCCGCCTGGATGAGCTGCAGCCGTGGGAGGGCGGAGCAGGATCGTTCTTTGTGATCCGTGACGGCGCGCTGATCGCGTGGGTGGTCCCGGAAGGTGCGGGACCAGCCACGGGCTTCAACATCCTCGGCGCGCACACGGATTCGCCATCCTTCAAGCTCAAGCCCAAGCCCACCACCGGAGCCCATGGCTGGCTGCAGGCCGGTGTGGAGATCTATGGCGGGCCCCTGCTGAACTCCTGGCTGGACCGCGAGTTGCGGCTCGCGGGCCGGCTGGTGATGCTTGACGGAACGCAGCACCTCACCGCCACCGGTCCGCTGCTCCGCTTCCCGCAGCTGGCCATCCACCTCGACCGGGCCGTGAATGACGGGCTTACCCTGGACAAACAGCGCCATATGAACCCGGTGTGGGGGCTGGGAAACCCCACGGACTCGGACCTGCTGGGCGTCCTGGCCGCGTCCGTTGACGGCGCCTCCGTTGATCCTGCCGGCATTGGCGGGTACGACGTCGTCATTGCGGACACGCAGGCGCCTGCGGTTTTCGGGGGCAAGGGGGAGTTCTTCGCATCCGGGCGGCTGGACAACCTTTCGGCCACGCACGCCGGGCTGGCGGCGCTGATTGCCCATGCGGGGTCCGCGGCCACCGACGGGCCCATTGCGGTGCTCGCAGCGTTCGACCACGAGGAAATCGGCTCCAACTCCCGCTCCGGCGCCTGCGGGCCCATCCTTGAAGACGTGCTGGTGCGCATCTCTGACGGACTGGGCGCCACGGTGAGCCAGCGGCGGCAGGCCCTGGCGGCGTCGTTCTGCCTGTCCGCCGATGCGGGGCACGCTGTCCACCCGAACTATCCCGAGCGGCACGATCCCGCCAACCATCCCGTACTCAACGGCGGCCCGCTCCTGAAGATCAACGCCAACCAGCGCTACGCCACGGACGCGTTCGGCGCGGCCTTCTGGGCCAGGCTTTGCGGCGAAGCGGGCGTCCCCTACCAGGAGTTCGTCTCCAACAACGTGATGCCCTGCGGTTCCACCATTGGTCCGCTCACCGCAACCCGGCTGGGGATCCGGACCGTGGACGTGGGCGTGCCGCTGCTGTCCATGCACTCCGCCCGCGAACTGTGCGGAGTGGAGGATCCCCTGCGCCTGGCCGCCGTAACGGAGCTGTTTTTCGGGACTAGCGTGTAAATTCCCTGGTAAATCTCCACCGTTCAGGATGTGGAATCCGGGTTGAAGAGCCCTCCATCAGCCTGGCGTGCAGGGACTCCCACCCAGGTCTGACCAGCAGGGACGTTGCCCAGGACAGCAGCGCCCATTCCCACTGTGGCATATGCCCCCACGGAGGTGCTATCGCGCACGCTGGAGTTCATGCCCAGGGAGGCTCCCCGCCCAATCCTCACAGCGCCGCCGAGCGACACTCCGGCACCAAAAGTGGCGAAATCGGCTACGTCGTCATCGTGCATGAATGTTACCGATGGCATCGCCACTACGTGCGACCCCAAGGAGACGGAGGCGGTGAGGGTGACGTTTCGCAGTAGTATGCCGCCCCTGCCCCCATGACATCCTTCCGGACATTGGACGGTAGGGTCGATTGCGGTGGCGTAGCGTGCATTCTCCAAGCCAAGGGCGCGCAGGCGTTCCACGGCGGACTCACGGGCAGTCCCGGATTCCATGCAGACCAAGAGAAAAGCATGGGTGTAACCGCTGGCATCCTCAATGCCGCCGAGCACCGGGGCCCCGTCCACCGCAACGCCTGCCATCTCTTCGTCGTCGAGTAGTCCCACGACGTCGTATTGGCCGCTGCTGCGGACCATGGCCAGGACTTCGCGGGCCAGGCCGCTGACGCCTACGAGGATGAGTTCGCTCATCCACCGGCCCTGACCGCTGATACTGCCATGGCTCTTCCTTCCGCATTCACTACTGTCCCCGGAGCGTGCTGCCAAGGTAGCTACCTTGGGGGCAGTTTGACTATGGTCCGAAGGTGTCCCAGTCGGCCTGCAGGGAAAAAGTGTGGAAACGGCGGGTACCTGCAGACACCGTCTTTCGTCTTATAGAGCGGGCAGGACGTACGGCTCAGGAGCCTTCGGGCCCTTGTCAGCCGCAAGGGCGGTTAGTTGCGCCCGCGATTCAACGCCGAGCTTGCGGTAGATGGTCGTCAACCGAACCTCGACGGTACGTACGGACACATACAACTTGCCGGCAATTTCCTTGTTGCGCATGCCCCGGGCCACCATTTTCGCCAGCGTGCGTTCATGGTCCGTGAGCAAAAGCAACGCCGGGTTGCCCTGTGGGGGAGTGGATCCATCCTTTCGTCCAGCAAGAGTGAGTCCACATGCTGGGTCCATGCATCTGCCCCAACCTCGTCGAACAGCACCTTGGATCGAAGCAATGCATCCCGTGCATCGCGCAGCTTTCCAAAGGCGTGCAACCTCTCCGCGTAGCACATGAGGGTCCTGGCCCGCTCAAGCAGGTGGCTGTTCCTGTTTTGGAGTGCTTGGCAGAAAAGCTGGAGTGACTGGTCACCGTCGGCAAGCATGGCCCGGCTGCGGGCAACAGCCATCATTAACCATGGTGACCGCAGCCCCACCGAGCGGCTCTCCAGGCTCAGAAGTGCCTGGGTGGCCTCGTGGTGCCGGCCCAGCCGGACCAAGACTTCCACCAGGTCGGCCTCGCAACGAAGGAGGGTGGGGTTGCCAAACCGTTTGCCAATCTCGGCGGCGCGGGACAACTGGGCAACGGACTCCGCCAAGTCGCCCCGCAGCAGGGCGAAATGACCCTCATAGGCCGCGAGTTGTGCCGTCATGGCTGGATAGCTGCCCGCACCTGCAAGGCGAAGCGCCTCCGCTGCATATGCACGGGCCTCCGTGTCGTCGCCAAGGGAGTGTGCCCGCCACGCCCGGAAGAGGTGCCGCATACCGCGGTGGTACTTCAGTTCAGGTTCTGAAAGCTCGAGTTCCTCGATCAACCTTATGGCTGCGCGCACCTTGCCGGCGCGGACAGCATTGTCCACTGCCATGAGTGCCGCGGTTCCCCGCCAGTTTTCGCAGCCGGGGTCGTCGGTCCTCTGAAGCACAGCAAATGCTTCTTGAGCACTTTCGAAGTGCTCAGCGTAGGTGAGGGCCCGGCCGTGGATCAGGAGACCAGGTATCTGGGCAGTGTCCGACTGTTCGTGGCTGGGAACAAGATTGGCCGTGCTACCGCTGATGGTTTCAAGCAGGTGTTTCGCGCTGTCCGCCATAGCTAAGCCCTGCGCAGACGCAGAGACCCGGAACCCGGTGCCGTGGCGCAGAAGTTCTGCGGCGTCCTCCAGCTCCCACCTCTCGGCATAGTACAGGGCCGCTATGGCCAGCAGGCTGGCCGAATATGCCGGGTCGTGCTGGCCAAACTCCTTCACAAGCCGCAGCACCAGGCTGGACCGTACGGCCGCCCCTTGGGCAAACTGGATCTCAAATGACAGTCCCGTCAGCCTCAGGATGAGCGCAGGATTGCGCGTCACTCGCTGGGCCCATTCAAGATAACGGCGTGCAAAAACCAGGCTCGCCGCGGTTGAACAGCAGCTCAGCAACGCTGGTGAGGCGTGCCGCCGTTTCCGCTTCCCAGGGGTTTATGGCCAGGGCACGTTCGATGTACTCCACCGCGAAGGCTATCTCGCCCCCACGGATAAGATCCACGGCGTGCCGGAGCAGCTGAAAGGGGGTCTGCCGTTCCAAGGCGGTGAAGCTCAAATGCCATCTGCGGGCGTAAGGGTCGTTCTCGGTTGCGGCATCTGCGAGGGCCCGATGGTTGGCTATTCGGACCGCAGGCGTCATGGCCGAGAAGACGTATCCCCGGAGGAGCCTGGTCCCCGATTCCTATGTGGGGTCCGGCCCGCTTTACCAAACCCGCGGTCAGCAACTCGTCCACGCTGGACCATACTTCGCCGTCGATTTTCTCGATTGTGGAAATATCGCTGCGAAAGGACAGTGCGAGAAGGTCCAGGACATTCCGGGCACCGTCGGACAGCGCCCCCACCATTGCAGCGTACTCTGCGTCGAAACTGCCCTGTGAAGGTAGCGGAATGGGCAACGCGTACTTTCCCTCCACGTGCCTTTCCATCAGGTGGGCATAGAGTTCGACGGCGGCCAGCGGGTTTCCTTCGGTGGCTGCGGCAACCGCGTGGGACGTCGCCGTCGTTGGTTGTTTGGGTGCCACACGTTCCAGCATCCGCACCGTGTCGCTGTAACCGAGCGTTCCCAGCCGCAGGGCGGGCAGGCTGCTGAAAGGACTCTCCGGGAGGAGATCCCGCAAGCCCACAAACAGGACGATGTCGGAACCGATCAGCCGCCTGGCCAGGAACCCGATGATTGCCTGGCTGCTGGGATCCAGCTGGTCTGCATCATCGATCACAATGATGGTGCGTGATGCTGAGCGCTGGTGCAGGCCGTTGAGCAGCATGCTGGACAGGAACGGGACGCTGATGGTGGCGGCCGCATTCCGGAGGAGCCTCGTCCGCGATCCGATTCAGGACGGGATCGTCCATGTCGTTCAAGAGGGCGGTGAGCCCGGAGAGAGGCCAGCCCGATTCAGCAGCAGTGGCGGCAAGGAAAACGGTGCGGTAATCGGACAGGGTCGGGATCTCCGACAAGATGGCTGTCTTGCCCGCCCCTTTGCGTCCGACCACTGCCAGGGCGGCTTCTTTGGGCCCACGGATAACGGAATGAATTCGGTCAAGTTCTTTACTACGGCCCACAAGCGCCACGGCGTTCCCCAATCATCGAAGAAGGAGACCGCTTCATGCAGAACCATTGTCACGTCACGGCGCCCGCTCCCCAGCTTGGGCCCCAGTCGATACACAGCGAATATAACGCTCACACAAACAGCGACACCACAGGGTTGACGCTGGATTCCATCAAGATTGGACCCTGCACTTGCTCAAGACTTCGGTCCCGTGATTCACCGCCGGGATTGGGGCCAAGGTCCCCCGCGAGTTCTGGACTCGACCGGATATTCTTTGGTCCAAACGCCTTGGGTGTGCAGCGCTGCTGGGACGGCGAATGGGATGAGCGGGTAACCGCCTCGCGACCGCAGCCCTTGCGGCGGTGGCCTGTACCGGTCTTGGGTCTGCCAGGAACAAATGGTTACAAATGCCCCCTCTGTGCAATTCACGGCCTCGGGCGACCGGGCTATTTCTCGGCCGGCTCCTCATCTGCAACCTGGCGCCTGGGTCCCCAGGTGGAGCGGCTCCGGTCCACCGTGAGTGGCGGGCCGGAGCCGTTCCCTATTCAGTTATCTATTCAGTTATGAGTTCAGCTACGCTGCGGGCTTGAGCGCGGTCCGCCAGGCGGCCACCGCCCGTGCGGCAATCAAGGTCCAGGTGGCCGTTCCGCTGGTGCCCGCCGTCGCCTGCGGTTTGTCCGCCTGCTCGGCAATTTGTCCTGCCGCTGCCTCCCAGCGTTCGGTCCAGCCGGATGGGGCGGTGACCACAGGTGTGCTGCAGTCGCAGGCCACCCCGCCAATCAGCATGGCGCCGTTGCTGGCCGTGGTGATGCTGCCCACCGTAATGCTGGTGGCTGAGTAACTGGTGTCAGCAGCAGTCACCACAGGGCTGTCCAGCGGCGTGGTGTTGTTGACGCCACGGTAGGCCGTGATGCCGCCACCCCACTTGGCTGCTGAGCTGAGGGTCCAGCTGTAGGTTGCCGGATCCGAGGCACCCACCACCTTGTAGTACGCGAACGCCCGCGCACCGGAGGTGGAGGTGCTGTTGATCGATTGCCCGTTGACCATTGCCGTCCAGCCTGCCGGCGCGGTCAGGCCCGGATTGAGGTCCGTGGTGATTGCGGCGACCAGGACGTCGCCCGCTGCGGTGCCGGCCGGAACCGGCAGGGACGCAGTGCTTACGGCAGTACCGGAGTTGGCGGTGGTTGAATTCACCACGGTGATGCCGCCGGTTGCCGGAGGTGGTGCGGTCCCCACGGTGATCGTGGCCGTCGCGGAGGACGATCCCGCGGCATTGGTCGCCGTTAGTTTGGCGGTGTAGGTGCCCGCCGTCGCGTAGGAGTGGGATGGATTCTGCGCAGTGGAGGTGCCGCCGTCGCCGAACGTCCATGCCCAGGAAGTGGCTGTATTGGTGGACGTGTCAGTGAAGGTGACATTCAGCGGTGCGGCACCCGACGTGGGATTGGCGGTGAACGATGCCACCGGCGCCTGGCCCGCGGGCGGCGGAGTGCCGCCGAGCGACCGGTCCGAGAACCAGTAGCGCTTTGCCACGTTGTCGCTGGCCATGACCACCAGGCCAGTGGTGTTGTTCACGCTCTGCTTGCTGGTGGTCACATCATTGATGTTCGACGACGATGCAGCCTGCATGATGGGCGTGCCGCGGCCTGACCCGAAAACAGGATTGTCCATGGACGCGGTTTTCTCATAGATGCTGCCCGCTACACCGGAGTAGGCACAGCCGGACACCGAGGTTGGGGGAGCCGTGTGGAACGCCCGCACGAGGTTGTTCTGGGTATCCAGGACTATTTGCGGCCGGGATACACAATCGCCGGTCTTGGCAATGGTCGATTGCGTGAAGGCTCCCGTTCCGGGCTTGAAGACCAGGAGGATCTCCTGCGGCAGGGTCTTGTCGCTGGAGATGTCATTCAGGCTGGTCTTGACCGCCGCGAAGACCCGGCCGGTGGAGTCTGCCTGCAGGGTCTTGAGGTTCAGGTGGTCATCGGACTGGCCGTTGCCCCGCAGTGCCGGCTGGAGCTTCCAGGACGAATTGGCGGCGTCTGGGTCCTTGTGGGTGGCCCACCAGACCGTGTTGGCCTTGTGGTCACTCCACATGACACCCACCTGGCCGTTGCCGAAGGCCACCACTGCCGAAATATCGTCCGGAGCGGGGTTTGGGTTGCTGACGGGGAGGACGAATGGAGTCCCCCAGGAGGCGCCGCTGTTGGTGGCGGCATTCACGTACACCGTGTTGGTGTATCCCGATGTCGAGTTTCCGGCCACCTGCGTCCAGGTCGCCCAGACCCGGCCGGTGGTGTCCTTGTCAATCGTCATGGATTCACTGGAATTGTTGGTGATGGTGGTGGGGAAACCGCCGTCGAGCGTGTACTTGCCGCCGGCGTAGCTGTACCGGTAGAGCTTGGCCGGGGAGTTGGAGAGCGACGGCTTGGGTGTTCCATCGCCAGTGATGGTCACCACATGGGAGGCAATGTAGAGATGGGACCCGTCCCACATGGTGTCCGCAAGAGTGCTTCCCCGCGTGTCGTTCACCACCCCTGTGTCCGCCCAGGTGTTGGAGGCCCGGTCAAGCCGGTAGATGCTCCACCCGGTGCCGGACTTCCACATGTCGGCCCACCAGGACCCGTCGTTCCACCAAAGCTTGCTTTGCGGCTTGTCCGACGTGGGCGGATTGGACACCCCTGAATAGGCAATGCCCTGAGTGCCGTAAACGGGATCGGCTACGGCCGTACCTGGCAGGCCAAGAATGGAGGCCGCAAGAAACAGTGCAACGGCAAGGGCCTGGCCCGTCCGGCTCGAATAGTGTTTGCGTCTGAGCTTCATAAGGGAACTCCTGGGGCATCGGAAGAATTCGGGGAACGTCTGCCCGTTTGGCCCAGTCACAAAGAGCTCTCAGCCCCCAAGTACCCAGAAGCGTATGCCCGCCCACCTCCAGGGGCAATGCAGGTGCCGTACCTAATTAGGGGTTTATTCCACCCCCTACCTAATGTTTTCAGGGTCTCCGCTATCCCCTATACCTAGTGTTTCCCGCAACCCCCGAGCCCTTTACTTGCCTAACAACGGGTGAATCCTAGGTAAAAAGCGAGTACCTACTACTGGTGATACCCGCATTAGGTAGGGGGTAGTCTTCCGGAACGGCCAGAGGATTGGCGATGGGTTGCTGGGGGGTCAGCGACCGGACCATGACCGGATGAAGCGTTAGTGCCACGGCCACACGGTCGACGGCATTGTCAAGAATCCGAACTGTCATGAAGTGGTGAGGCAATTGTCGATTTCGCCCCAACTTCCGGCTCTCTTTTCCGAGCCGGGACATTTATTTCCACAAGCCTCCATCAGCGTGGTCATTCCCACCCTGAACGAGGAAAAGAACCTCCCTTGGGTTCTTCGCCGGATGCCCTCCTATGTCGATGAAGTGGTTATCGTTGACGGCCGCTCGCAGGACAACACCGTTGAAGTGGCCAAGGCCCTGCGCCCGGATGTGGTGGTGGTCAACGAATCACGTAAGGGGAAGGGGTGGCCCTTCGCGCCGGCTTTGCAGCCGCCAAGGGTGACATCATCGTGATGCTGGACGCGGACGGGAGCATGGACCCCCAGGAGATCGGCTGGTTCGTAGCGCCCCTCCAGCACGATTTCGATTTCGTGAAAGGATCCCGGCATGTAACCGGTGGCGGGTCCGAAGACCTGACCCACCTGCGCAAGGCCGGTAACAGGGCACTGACCGGGCTCGCGAACGCTGTACTGCACAGCAATTACTCGGATCTCTGCTACGGATACATCGCCTTCCGCCGGGAATGCCTTGAGGTGCTGGAGGCGCAGTCCGACGGCTTCGAAATCGAGACTGAACTCATTGTCCGGGCTGCCAAGGCCGGGCTGAGGATTGCCGAGGTTCCCAGCCTTGAGCTGGACCGGATCTCGGGGGCATCCAACCTGCAGACGTTCCGCGACGGCTGGAGGGTACTGCACACGCTGGCCCGGGAGTGTGCGGTCTGGGAGGCACCAACCGCCGGCGCCCGTCCGGAGGCCCTCCGCCGGGTCAAGTACACCTACTCCAACGTCCGCTTCCCGCGCCTCCCCGTGGATCCTCACAGCGTCCTTACGCCGGCGGTGAGCCGGCATGCTTGACCGAATCAAACCCCTGTCCGTGACAGTGGTGATCTGCGCCTACACCTCGGAGCGGTGGGGCTTGTTGTTGGACGTCATCGAATCGGTCCGCAACCAGACGGTCGCCCCGGACCAGGTACTGGTGGTCATAGACCACAACGAGGACCTGTACGAGCGGCTCATTGAAATCGTCGACGACGTCACGGTAGTGGAGAGCACCGGCCTTCCCGGTCTTTCAGGCGCCCGTAATACGGGGGTGGGCCTCGCCGAATCCGACGTCGTCGCCTTCCTTGATGACGACGCAGAGGCGGCGCCGGACTGGCTCGAACGCCTGCTTGCGCTGTACGACGATCCCGACGTCCTGGCTGTGGGCGGGAAGGTTGTCCCGATGTGGGAATCCGGCCGACCGGGCTATTTCGCCGAGGAACTGGACTGGATCGTTGGGTGCAGCCATCGGGGCATGCCCCGGGTGGCGTCCGAAGTCCGCAACGTCATAGGCGCCAACATGTCCTTCCGGCTTGAGGTGCTGCGCCAAGTGGGCGGCTTCAACCTGTCGCTGGGACGCAAAGGCACGCTGCCGCTCGGGTGCGAGGAAACCGAGATCTGCATCCGTTCGCGGATGGGGTCCCCGGGATCACGCATTGTCTATGAACCAGCGGCGCTGGTCCGCCATCACGTTCCCGCATCCCGCGGAACGTGGCGGTACATGCTGTCCAGGTCCTGGTCCGAGGGACTGTCCAAGGCCCAGGTCAGCCAGCTGGTTGGCCACAAGCGGGCCCTCGGGCCGGAACGCCGGTATGTCCGGAGTGTCCTCCCGCGCGCAGTATTCACCGGGCTGAAGTCATGGGGCCGGGACGGCAGCCCCGATGGGCTGGGCCGTGCCGGGGCCGTCATTGCTGTTTTGGCCTGCACCGCAGCCGGCTACTTCCAAGGACGCCGGCTTCAGCATTGGACCGGGCCGGAGGACCAGGACGTTGTCCTGGTCCCTGCCGGCGGCCAGTGGAGGGAAGTGCAATGAGCGAAGGTGCCAGCCAAGTGCTTGAGGATGTCCAGGGCGAGGCACTGATCCTGGTGCCCGCAATGGAGTCCCTGCTGCCTCCGGCCTGGCCGGGGGCGCGGTGGATCGGGTCGGTGGACCTGGAGGACCTCGCGGACTGTTCGCGCTTTGAACTGGAGAACCATGCTGGATACGAACGGGCACGGCTGCTGGTGCGTGCGTCGGGGGCTGTGCGGGGATTTGTCGACGTGCCGTCGCCGGCGGGAATCGTGGATCGGGCTGTCTTCGAAGACGCCTTGGCGGCCCTGCCGCCAGTCCCATCATTCCCGCCGGCGGTGACCGCCCCGCACATCACGGTGGTGGTGTGCACCCGGGACCGCACCCTGCAGTTGCGCGGCGCCCTGCTGACCATCCTTGCCCTCGACTACCCGCACTTTGACGTGGTGGTGGTGGACAACGCACCCGCAACGAACGACACCGAAGAACTGGTGCGCCGGGAGTTCAGGGACCAGCGGGTACAGCTGGTGAAGGAACCGGTTCCGGGCCTCTCCCACGCAAGGAACACCGGCCTCCGGCACGCCAGGGGAGACCTCGTGGCCTTCACTGATGACGACGTTGTGGTGGACAGGTCCTGGCTGAGGGAAATCGCTGCGGCGTTCGAAACCGTTCCTGCCGCTGCCTGCGTGACAGGGCTGGTTCCCGCGGGAGAGCTCCGGACGCCCGCCCAAGGCTATTTCGATTCAAAGGTCAGCTGGTCACGGTCCCTGGTTCCGCAGGTCTACTCGTTGGCCAACCCGCCCGCTGCGCTGGCCAAGTTCCCGTTCAGCCCGGGAGCTTTCGGTACGGGTGCCAATTTCGCCCTCAGGCGCCAGCCCGCACTTCGCCTTGGCGGATTCGATCCCGCCCTGGGGGTTGGAACTCCTACAGGGGGCGGGGAGGACATCGACATGTTCACGCGGGTCATCCTCGAAGGGCACGCTTTGGTGGTCCAGCCGGCGGCCATTGTCTGGCACCGCCACCGGGACGGGCTCGAAGACCTGCGGGTGCAGGCCCGGGGCTACGGCAATGGGCTTGGGGCGTGGATGACCAAGGTGATGATGGATCCCCGTACCGCCAGGCTGGCACTCGCCAGGAGTTGGGGCGTTGGGCTCGAGTTCCTGAACCGGCGCCAACAGGCCGGCCAGCCCGCGATCCAGAGCCCGCCCATCCACAGTTCCCTTGAAGCCCAGGTCGACAGGCTCGTGTGGCTGCAGCTGCTGGCTGTGGCCTTCGGCCCCTACAAATATCTGCAGTCACGCAGGGCTGCTGCCGGCAGCTAAGACAACAGTCCACATTTGGGCCGCCGGCGGAGGCTCGCTCCGCCGGCGGAAAGCAATCCAGGAGTTGAAACAGTATGGCGCTTCTCATCAGGGGTGACGTGTCCGGCCCGATGAACTCCCGCATTTCACACCGGCGCAGGCCAAGGTATTCCGACTACGTCCTGGCATTGCTTGGTGCCGTCACGGCGGTCCTGATCCTGTTCGACGTCGGCAGTGAGTCCATGGCAGGCGCCAAACTCCTGGTGTGCCTCGCGATCCCGGGCTGGGCACTGGTCCGCTGGGTCCGGCATGTGGACCCGGTGGCCCGCCTGATCTTCACGATCGTCGCCGGCGCAACCGCTTTCGCCCTGGCCGCCGCCGTCATGGGGTGGCTCCAGCTCTGGAATCCCCGGCCCGCCGCCGTCGGCATCATGCTGGTATCTGCGGCCGCCCTACTCGTCCCGCGGCCCGGCGCCGCGCTGACTGCCCGCCGGCTGCCACGTCCAGAGCTCAGCACCTACGCGCCATGGCTGGTTCTCCTGGCTGCCATGGTCCTGTGGGCAGCCACGCTTGGGTCCACTAACCCGCACCTGGGCGATCTCGGGTTGCTCACCGCATTCCCGGTCACCTGGTACGTAGCGTTGGGGCTGGTTGTTGCTCTCTGCATTTGGAGTATCGTCCGGCGCGGCGAGCACGCCGGATGGCTCACAGGGGCCTCAATCACCGGACTGGTGGTTATCCTTTACTCGTCCGCTGGCCTGCTGGCCAGTGTCCCGCGGCTGCCCTGGACCTACAAGCACATTGCCGTCACCGACCTGATCCAGACCACCGGCCAGTTCGATCCGGACATCGATATCTACAACCGCTGGCCCGGATTCTTCCTGTTCAGCGCGTTCCTTGGTGAATCCAGTGGCTACAAGGACGCCATGGCCTATGCGGGGTGGGCTGAGCCGGTATTTGCGTTGATGAACGTGGCGCTGGTGCTTGCGATTGCCAGGACCCTGACGAAGAATCCGCGGATCTATTGGACCAGTGCGGTGGTTTTCGCCCTCTCGAACTGGCTGAACCAGAACTACTACTCGCCGCAGGCCTTTGCCTACACCCTGCACCTGACCATGTGCCTGGTGATCCTCACGTTCCTCCGGGGCACTCCCGCTCCCTGGGTACTCAAACTTGAGGGCAAGCTTTCCAGCCGGCTTTCGAAGCCGGCACCAGAGCCGGAAGAGATCAAGATCTACAGCGGGCGCCAGCAGGCACTGGCAATCACAGCGGTCCTGGTCCTGCAGGCCATGATTGTGATGAGCCACCAACTGACCCCGTACCTGGCCATCCTGGGACTGTTTCCCCTCTTCCTGGCGCGCTACTTCAAACCGGCCTGGGTGGCGCCGGCACTGTTGTTGATGGCCTTGCTCTATCTCCTTCCCAACGCCGAGTTCGTGAAGGACAAGTACGGACTGCTCAACGGCTTCGATTTCCTTGCCAACGCCGGCTACAAAGTCACCAGCGGTGCACCGGGTCCATCCCTGCTCTCCGGACGCTGGCTGGCGCGCGAGGCCCTGGCCCTGTCCCTGTTCACCGCCCTGCTTGCGGGTCTGGGCCTCATCCGCAACTTCCTTCGGGGCAATGTCCGCACCACCTTGATCGTGGGGACGCTGGCAGCGACTCCCATCATTGGACTGTTCGGAACGTCTTACGGCGGCGAGGGCAGGCTCCGCGTCTTCATGTTTGCCCTTCCGTGGCTTGCGATCGGTGCAGCCTGGCTTTTCTGGTCCGGCAAGCTCCCCGGCAGGAAAGCAGTGGTGGGAGCTACGTCGGCGATTTCGGTCATGGCCGTGCTGTTCACAATCGTGTACTTCCAGAACGAATCCAACGTCAGGGTTCCTGCTGCCGATGTATCGGCGAGCCGCTGGCTCGACTCGAACGTCGGCAAGGGCGACGCGGTGGTTGAAACCAACTACCACCTGCCGCTGCTGTCGGGCCCGCATTACGCCTTCTACCTCCGCACCGGGCAGCTTGTCTCGGTTGCATCGAAGCTGCACAACAGGTCCCAACCGTTCACGGGGGACGACATGCTGGCCTACGTTGACAAGACCAGGGCAGCAGCCAAACTGCGGCCCTCGGACCGGGTCTTCGTGGTGGTGTCGGACCTCCAGCAGCGCACATCGACCGGCGTTACACGGCAATTCCCGAAGGACATCCTGGTCCCGCTGGAGCACGATTTGAACGTGGCGACGGGCACCGAACTCGTCTTTGAGAACAAGTCGGTGAGAATCTATGAGGTTTCACGTGCTGACTGGGGAAAATAGTGGACGGGTGTACCAGTTGTCGCTCGTTACGGTAACGTCGTTGTCCATCGTCGGGGCCGCCCTCCTGGCCATCCACGGTGATTCCTCAAAAGTCGCAGGCCCCCCGGCGGGGGACCTGCCGGGCTGGCGGCAGACCATGGTCCAGGACTTCGATGTTGCCGCTCCACCGGGGGCCGTGGGCCAGGTATACGGCCCCGACATGCGCGGATATAGCGGTTTATCCGACTCATCCGGCTTTGGCACGTACACACCGGATGACGTCCTGTCGGTCCATGACGGCTACCTCGATTTCCACCTCCACTACTCGAGCAGCAGGCCGCGGGTAGCCAGCGTCATTCCCTTCGGCTACACGGGCCAGACGTACGGACGGTACTCCGTGAGGTTCCGGTACGACTCCATTCCCGGTTACAAGATGGCCTTCCTGCTCTGGCCAGCCAGCGATGACTGGAATGAAGGGGAGATCGATTGGCCGGAAGGAGCCCTGGACGGGTCCCTTTACGGGAACTCGGCCATCAAAGGGACCCGCACGTCCAACGGCATGGAATTTGATCCTGGTGACAAGAAATACTCGGCGTCCCGCCCGGGACAGTGGCATGTTGCAACCATCGAATGGAGCCCCGGGCTGGTCCGGTGGTTTCTGGATGACGAGCTGGTGGACCAGACCACCAAGCCCAAAGGGGTGCCCACCACACCCATGCGCTGGACGCTCCAGGCGGAAACCGCCGATGACGCCACAGCAACCTTTCCCGCCGCCGGGACAGACGGGCACCTGCAGGTTGATTGGGTGGCCCAATATGCCTACGCGCCGTGAACGAACCAATTGCCGCATCCGCGCTCTAGAACGATTTGGGGGATTGCACGATGGATACCGCCAGTGACATTCCTGTTCCCGACGAGCCTGGGCCACCTCAGCGCCCCGCCGGAGCCGCTGGCCCCCGCGACGCAGCAGATCCACCCGAAGGTGGGCTCAGTATTCGACGCCCTGGACAGGGCCGGGCTGCCATGGCTCCTGCTCCGTGGCGAGGACGATCTGGCCCTGCCCGCCGGGGACGTGGACATCCTCGTGGACAAGCACCTCCTTCCCCGGCTCGATGAATTGATGGGGGCAGCAGGATTCTGTCGGGTTTTGGCATGGGGCCACGGCAGCCACAGGTTCTACTTCTGCTACTCAGCGGAGGAGGGAGCCTGGATCAAGCTGGACGTTGTCTCCGATCTGGCCTTCGGCCCCTACCAGCAGTGGCGCACTTCGTGGGCGGCCCGCTGCCTGCGGCGCAGGATCCGCCGCGGCTCCTTCTGGACGCCCGACGGTGCAGACCAGGCCTGGCTGCTGCTGCTGCACCTGTTCATGGACAAGGGCGGAATCGCGGCGGCACGGCAGGAGCCTGCGCGGGCGGCTGCCAAGGTGGCGGCCGACGGCGGCAGGATCGCAGAGTCGGTCCGGCGCAGGGTGGGTGCGGGGCTGGCAACAGACATGTTGAACCTTGTCCTCGCTGGACGGTTCGACGATGCGCCCGCCATGGCCGCCCGGCTGAGGGAATCCTGGAACGGCGGGGCGAGCCCCATGCTCACCGAAGCAGTCAACCGGACCCTGCGGCGCTCGGGGGCCCGGCTCCGGGGGCATACTCCTTTGTTGGGAGTCATGGCCCCGGACGGAGCGGGCAAGACCACGCTGCTGAACGGGCTTCACGCCGAGGTACCGTTGCCCACCAAGTACGTGTACATGGGCCTGTGGGGGGCCGGGCCCTTTGACGCGGTGCTCAACCGGATTCCCGGTGGCCGTACTGCCAAGAAGGTGTACCGGCTGGTGCGCGGTGGAGTCCTGGCCAGGTTTTACCGCCGCTTGGGCAAGGTGGTGCTGATGGACCGCGTGGCGTATGACGCGCTGCTTGCCGGCACCGGCGGTGGCCCGCTGGTGTGGATCAGCAACAAGCTGGCGCTGGCCGTGATCCCTGCCCCGGATGTCCTCCTGGTGCTTGATGTTCCCGGCAGGGTGATGTTCGAGCGGAAGGGTGAACACAGCCCGGAGCTTCTGGAATCGTGGCGGAACGACTACCTCAGGCTGGCCGGACGGCTCCCCGGCAGCCGGGTGGTCGATGCGGCCCAGCCCGTGGAAGCCGTGCAGCGTGTGGCTACCGGCATCATCTGGGATACGTGCTTCCCGGCGGCCGGGTGGGCAGCCACTGCCAGCCGCGGCACGCACCCTGCCCCCGCCGTCGGCTCCCCTTCCGATAATGGCCCCTCTTCCAGTAGTAGCGCCGCCCCGGAAGCAGGCACCGGCGAGGCCTTGTCGCTCCACCTCTGGCGCCTCCTGGACTGGCGGTTCCTTCTTCCCGTCCTGCAGCCACGCACCCTGGGTTTCGCCGGAAGGATCAGCCCGGAAACAGAGTCGGCGCTGCGGCTGCTGGATCCCCGGGCCGTGCGGCTGGCGGAGACGGCCACCGGGCCGGGCGGCAGGACATGCGACGTGGTGCTGCTCGCGTCCCCGGGCCCGGGCCAGGTCGAGAGTGCTGGACTGGCCCTGGAACCCGGGGGCTGGATCTGCGTGGAGGCCAACCGCTCCCTGCTGCAGCATTCGGGCCCCCGGACGTTGAGGGGCTGGAAGCGGATGCTGGAGCGCCGGGGGTACCAGGACGTTGCGTTGTACTGGAATGCCCCCAACAGGGAGCGGACCGCCCGGCTGGTTCCGGTGACGTCCGGCGTTTCCATCCGGGACACCCTGGCCCTGCGCAAGGATGTGCGCTTCGGGGCCCTCAAAGCCGCTGCGGTGCACGTGGCCCTGGCCCTGCGCGTCTTCGATCTCCTGGTTCCGGAGGGCACCATCACGGGGCGGCGACCGGAAGGGAGCCCGGAGCAATGAGCTTCATAGACCAGTTCCTGCAGGACCACTTCGAAGAGTTCGCCCTTGACCAGTACGGCCTGGGGAAGCGCTGGGAAACGCTGCTGCTGACCCCCGCTTTGCTACCTCCCGGCACGTGGTGGCGCTGGTGTTTCCGTCGCGGCAAAGCGAGCCCGCCCTGGTGGTGAAGGTGCCCCGCCAGCCCGGGGACAACAGCGGCGTCCGCCGTGAGGCCGCCATGCTGGCCCAACTTTCCGCCGCCGTCGGCAGCCCAGGCGCCGGTGTTCCGCGGCTGGTAGGCATCAGGGACACGGGGCCATACACGGTCCTCGTCGAAACCGCGCTGACCGGCATGCCTCTGGACCCCAGGACGGTGGCAGCGGACCTGCCCGCCGCAGTCGCCGCCGGAACCGACTTTGTTGGAGCCCTTCCCTGCACCCGGCCGGCTGCCGGCAACGTTGACTGGTACCAGCGCGCCGTTGCCCTGCCCTTGGCAGCACTGGAAGGATTGGCCGGGCCTGATCCGGGAACACACGAACTGGTTGAGCGGACGCATGAACTCCTGGTGCCGCTGCGGCAGGCGGAACTGCCCGCGGTCATCGAACATGGCGACCTGAGCCATCCCAACCTGCTTGTGAAGCCCGGCGGTGCGCTGCAGGTCATGGACTGGGAACGCTCACTCACGGACGGCGTTCCCGGGCACGACCTGGTGTTCTACCTCCAGTACCTCAGCGAGTCCAGCGAACAGGCCTTCGTCAGGGAGGCCCAGCTTGCGGCCTTCGACAAGGCCTTCGGCCCGGGCGGCTGGGCGCTGGACCCACTTTCCCGCCATCTTGGAATGCGGGAGGTGGACCACTCACTCCTTCCGCTGCTGGTGGCCGCCACGTGGGCGCGCTCCACCGCCACTCTCGCCGACCGGCTGGCGCAGGAAGCGGAGGCGGACCCGTCGCAGGGCAATGGAAAAGTCCGGGCCGCCCTCCAGGCGGACAGGGACTTCTGGTTGTGGCGCCACGTGGTGGAAGCCGCCTAAGGGGGCAAAGAACCTGGGGCGGGCCCGGAGGCTGGAGCCGGCCCCGGGTGGGCCGGTCCGCAATTCCCGGACTGGTCCCTGGGAAGCCCTTCTTCCGGTGCCTCCTCACCCCTCGTGATGGCGCTTGAAGAGACCCAATATCTCGTCGTGCAGGCCGCGGTAGCCGAACCGCAGCACCGCATACACCGCGCCTACCCCGGCAACCACCATGACAACCAGCGCGGGCACGGGTCCCAGGGCGTGCCGGGCAAGGTTGACCAGGCCCGCGAGGGCCACTGCGGCGCCGCACACCAGGCCCGGCGCAGCCGCGCGCATCATCCTGCGCATCCTGGTCCCCATGACCTTGGCGGCCACCGCCTGCATGCCGAACGCGAAGACGACGGCCACCACCATCTGGGCGCAGGCAACACCCACAATGCCCCATTGGGTGGCGAAGATCAGGGCGGGGAGGAGGACCACCAGGCGGACCACGGAGATCCAGATGGAAAGGCCGGGCCGCCCCATTGCCTTGTAAACGTCATTTGCCCCGGCCCCCAGGGAACGGGCGGCCGCATACAGGGCCAGGAACACCAGCGGCGTGACCGATTCCTCCCATTGTTGCCCGAAAAGGACGGGCACCAGGACGGGCGCCACCACGGCGAGTCCCACACCTGCCGTGATGCCGTAAAGGGCCTGGACGGTGACGCTCTTCAGGTATCCGTCCCGCAGCCGCTGCGGGTCGCCGCGGACCTGCGTATAGAGGGGGAACAGGACGGTGGACAGCACGAAGAAGACATTCAGGATCAGGGCCTCGGGAAGCCGGAACGCGAGGGTGTAGAGGCCCAGCGCGTGCGCGCCCAACATGATGCCGATGACCAGGTAATCGACGTCGAAGATGGCCCTGGCCAGCATGGTGCTGCCGGCCACCGGGGCACCGAAGCGGATGTTTTCCCCAATGGCGCTCCTGCTGACGCGCCAGATCTGCCAGGGCGCCTCATGGCGGACCAGGAACCAGCAGGTGGCGGCATAGGCCACGGACCCTGCAGCCGTTCCGACGGCGAGCGACCAGGCACCGTGGCCGGTAAAGGCCAGGTACAGGGTCACCGTCCCCATGGTTGCCGCGCGCAGCACCGGCGCCGCCGTGAGCTGCCTGAACTTCAGGTCCCGGCGCATGATGGCCTCCGGGACGGCACCACAGGCAGTGGCCAGCACGGACACCCCAAGGACCTGCACCAGCGGGGCCACGCCGTCCAGCCCCAGGAGGTCCTCCACCGTGTCCGCGGCCAGCACCGCCACCAAGGCCAGCACCGCACCCAGGGCAACGGACAGCAGCAGCGCCGACCGGGCGATGACGGGGGTCCTGGGCAGGTAGACCAGCGCCTGGCCCACCCCGGCATCGGCGATGGTTTCGGCGTAGGCCATCAGCACCAGCGCCAGTGCTACGAGGCCGTATTCCTCAGGTGAGAGGAGCCGTGCCAGCACCACCGTGGTCACCAGCACGATCACCCTGCCAGAGGCAAAGGCCAGCCCCTGCCACAGGGCCCCGCGGACGCCTTTGCGCTCCAATTCCCCCGGCGCGTACGTCATGGGTGCCTGTTCGCTCGGGAAAGCTCCCCGGCCGGGGCTGAAGCAGCCATGGCCGCGCGGACTTCCGCCAGGTAATCTTCCGCCACGGTGTCCCAGGTGCGGACTGTGCCCGCAGAACCTTCCGCCGTCCCGCTGACGGGAGGCTTCTGCGATGGCGTGGGGGAGGTGAGAAATTCCACCACCTTGCGGACCAGTGCGTCCTGGCTGTCGTGGACGGTCAGCAGCGGGTGCGCTGGCAGTTCCCTCGCTGCCACGGATGTGGCCACCACGGGCAGGCCGGAGGCAAGGGCTTCCAGGACGGAGTTCCGGATGCCCACGCCGTGCTCGTCCGGGAAGACTGCCACGTCGGCAGCCTGGAAGACGTCCAGGATGGAAGGCACGTTGGCCAGGACGTCCACCTGGGGTCCGGCCAGTGCCTGCACCGCCGGGGTGGGCCGGCGCCCCGCGATGACGAAGCGGGCGTTGGGGACTTCCCGCCACACCAATGGCGCGATCCTGCTGACCAGCACGGTGGCACTGTCCACGTTCGGGGCGTAGTTCAGGCTGCCCGCAAAGCACACAACGGGGTTGTCCTGCTCCCGGCGGGGACCGGCCGCCAGTGAGGTTCCGTTGGGGATGCTCCGCACGGCCCTGCCCAGCTTGGCGGACCAGGCCGCAGCATCCTGGGCTCCGACGGTGAGGAGCCGTGCCCAGGGCGGCAGCTGCAGCTCAGCGCGGGCGGCCAGCTGCTCGCGCAACCGGTAGGCGGGCCGGAGGGTGCGCGCAATGTCCGTGTCCATGCCGGCCCGGATGGACCAGGGGTCAACTGTCTGAAGTACCAATGGCCCGGCGACGTGATGGGACAGGAAGAGGGCGTGCGGTCCGTGGATGAGGGTGGCGTCCCTTTCCGCGGACAACCGGGCGGCTGCCGCGCGGGCAGTCGGGGTTGAACGGCGGTGCTTCCCAAGACCGGCGAGGCCGCCCAGGGAACGGACAAAGGCTGACAGTTCCTCGCGCGGCGCCAGTTCGTGCACGGTTTCGCAGCGGTTCCTGATCTCCGCCGGAACGGGGACAGGGCCTGAGAAAGTCAGCAGCGTGACGGCAACGCGGGGAGGGAGGTGCAGGATCACTTCGTACGGAATCATCGAGCTTCCATCGCCCAGTTCCGGATCCCGGTTGGGCACGCTTTCCGTCACGTACAGGAGCCTCATTGCAAGAGTGTACTGGATCACATAGTTCGTGGAGGGCGCCTTTGGGGAACCTTGAGGTGATGCTGAAGGGGCGACGGCGGGAGGTCCCGTCGTCGCCCCTCTCGCCGGGTGGTGCGTGGCCGGCTACTGCCAGGCGCGCACGTAGTCCACCATCATCTGGGACTGCGGGCCGTAGGCCGGGTTGGTTGAGGACGCGCCTACGTTCAGCACGATGTACTGCGCCGCGTTGCCGTCGCTGGTGGGGTAGGACTTGACCTTGACACCGTCGAAGTACACGTCGGAGGAGTTTGCCATCCTGTGCAGGCCGAAGGTGTGGTACTCGTTGGCCCAGTTGCCGCCCACGCCGCCCTGGTTCTGGGAGCCGGCACTTGAGTGGTAATTAACGGTCATCTTGGCCTGCAGGACCTCGGCAATGTCATTCTCGCCGGTGGCGGGCCATGACTGTCCCGTGGTCCAGAATGCGGGCCAGTTGTAAAGGCCGTTGGCATTGCCCGGGAACTTGATCCGGGCCTCCACATAGCCGGTGGTGAACTGGAAGCCGGTGCCTGCCCCGCCCTTCGGGTTGGTCGATACCAGTCCCCCGGAGGTAGCCGACGAGAGGCCCAGGGCCAGGTTTCCGTTGGTCACCGACACGTTCGCCGGGCTGGTGGAGACCTTGTTCATGGTTCCGCAGTTGGGGGAGAACCAGCAGCCGGACCATTTCGAGGTGTCCAGCCCGGCCCCGTTGAACTCATCGGCGAAGGTCATGGTCCAGTTGCCCGGAACGCCGACGGGCGCGGGGGCCCCGCTGCTGGCCAGCTGTGCTGCGGCCGGCGCCATTGCGATGGGGGATTGGAGCGCAGGAGCCGCCGCGGCGGGCGCAGGCTGCGGGCGCCGGCGGAGCCAGTTCCGGGGAAGGGGCGGCAACTGCCGGGACCGGCGCCGGAGCAGGAGCCACGGGGGAAGGAACGGCCTCTGGAGCCTGGGTGGCCGCGTCGCTGCCGGCGTCGGCGGCGCTGGCCACCCGCGCCATGTCCCCGGCGCCATCGCTGTGGGTCAGGCCGAGGCCCAGGGAACCGGCCCCGAGGAGGGCCGCGGCAAGGCCTGCGGCGAGGGGCCAACGACGCCGGGACCGGCTCTTCATGGTGGACCTGAACATCGAAGGTGTTCCGGCAGGTGATGTCTCATTCTGATAACGGTGCGTTGCTTTGGCGCCGTCGTTGCGGAGTGCGGGCATGGGGGAGTTACCTCTCATCGCCTGCGGAGTTAGCTGTCGGGTTCGAATGAGGCCATTCGGCCGCACAATGCGGCTTCACCCCGAGGGCAGGCGCGGGGCCGTGCCCGGGACGCTCGGGTCCCCCGCCTCTGCCTGCAATTTGATGTAAGTCCCGAAGGTGGCAGAGCTGGGCGGCCTCCTGGACGGGGGCCGGCTGGGGGCGGCCCCTGGATGACCGTACACGAAGGAAGCTGCAGAATCACAATCAGGTAACGGACCTCACTCCAACGGCGTGGCGTCTCGTGCCGGCCGCGGAGGCCTTATATGCGGGATTGTTTCGCGTCGTTTTCCACATAGGGGAGTTGGGCTGCGCGGGCTGCGCGTCACGGGACTAGCCTAGGGTCAAGCGCGAATCGCCTATCGGGTCCAAATGCACTAAGATATTGAAGTCTGTGCTGCGTCCTGCCTCCGTTCCGGCGGCAAGGCATTGCATGGAATCGCAAATGAACCTCCTGTTACGGAAATGCCGTAACCGCTTAGCCCAAAGGAGGTGGGTTCACATATGCGTCCTTACGAATTGATGGTAATCATCGACCCCGAGGTCGAAGAGCGTACCGTTGAGCCGTCGCTTCAGAAGTTCCTGAACGTCATCACCAACGATGGTGGAACCATCGAAAAGGTTGACATCTGGGGCCGTCGCCGTCTGGCTTACGAGATCAAGAAGAAGTCCGAAGGTATCTACGCCGTGGTGAACTTCACCGCCAAGCCGGAGACCGCCAAGGAACTTGACCGCCAGCTGTCTCTTAACGAGACCATCATGCGCACCAAGATCACCCGCCCCGAAGAGCAGAAGGTTGTTGCTGAGTAATCCAGCACAATTCTTCATTCTTTACCCCGCAGGAAACGCACTCTTCACCCAGGATCGAACAAGGAGGCAGTAGATGGCAGGCGAGACCACCATTACGGTCATCGGTAATCTCACCAATGACCCGGAATTGCGGTTCACACCGTCCGGTTCGGCAGTAGCGAACTTCACCATCGCTTCCACCCCCGCACCTTTGATCGCCAGTCCAACGAGTGGAAGGACGGGGAAACCCTGTTCCTCCGCGCCGCTGTATGGCGTGAAGCGGCCGAGAACGTAGCCGAATCCCTGACCAAGGGCATGCGCGTGATCGTTACCGGCCGCCTGAAGAGCCGCTCCTACGAAACAAAAGAAGGCGAAAAGCGCACCGTTATTGAGCTGGAGGTCGACGAAATCGGCCCCAGCCTGCGCTACGCCAATGCCAAGGTCAACCGCACCCAGCGCTCCGGCGGACAGGGTGGCGGCGACAGCGGCGGTGGCTTCGGAGGCGGCAACTCTGGTGGAAACCAGGGCGGCAACTCCGGTGGAGGCTGGGGCGGCGGCAACCAGCAGGCTGCACAGGACGATCCCTGGGCCACGCCCGGTGTGTCCAACGCAGGCGGCTGGGGCAACGGCCCCGATTCCGAACCTCCCTTCTAAAACCCCAAATAACGGCCCGACTCCGGTGGCTGCCCGGGTGCCGCAACGCACCCACGGTCCTGCCGCCGTCGGACCACCACCATCCCGTGGATCAATATCCACGGGCTCCCTAGAATAGGAGCTCCACGATGGCTAAGGCTGAACTCCGTAAGCCCAAACCAAAGTCCAACCCCTTGAAGGCCGCTGACATCACTGTCATCGACTACAAGGACGTAGCATTGCTGCGCAAGTTCATCTCCGACCGCGGAAAGATCCGCGCCCGTCGCGTCACTGGCGTTACGGTGCAGGAACAGCGCAAGATCGCCCAGGCAATCAAGAACGCACGCGAAGTTGCTCTGCTGCCTTACTCCGGCGCTGGCCGCGGCTAAGGAAGGGATTAACTAACATGGCAAAGCTCATTCTGACCCACGAAGTCACCGGTCTCGGTGCTGCCGGCGATGTTGTCGAGGTCAAGGACGGTTACGCACGTAACTACCTGCTGCCCCGCAACTTCGCCCTGACCTGGTCGAAGGGTGGCGAGAAGCAGGTTGAGTCCATCAAGGCTGCCCGCGCTGCCCGCGAGCACGCTTCCCTGGAAGATGCTCAGAAGCAGGCCGCTGCACTGTCCGCCAAGCCGGTCAAGCTGGTCGTCAAGGCCGGCGAGTCCGGCCGCCTGTTCGGCACCGTCAAGCAGGGCGACGTCGCCGACGCTGTTGAGGCCGCTGGCCTTGGCAAGATCGACAAGCGCAAGGTTGAACTGCCCGCCCACATCAAGTCGGTCGGTTCCTACCAGGCCAACGTCCGCCTCCACGCTGACGTTGCCGCTGTGATCGAACTCGACGTGGTTGCAGGAAAGTAATTTCCCCACTCCACGTCAGGACCCCCGTTGCCGGACTCCGGCGGCGGGGGTCTTTCGCTTTACGTCCAATGTCACCGCACGGCTTTTCCCCTTGCCGGCAGGCAGCAACGTAAGCTTGCTGGGATACCCCGCCGGACGTTGAGTGCGGAAGCAAACCGCCATTTCCCAGGAAGGTCACGCCGCGTTGCCGTTCCTTGCCGTCAGCAGCATCCTCCTGGTGGCCGCGATCATCAGCTTCGTGACGGACCGCAGGCGGTTGCGGAACGGAGTCTTCCTGGTCTCGGGAGTGATATTCGGGTGGCTTGGGGTGGTCCTGGTCTCCGGCAACAACTCTGCTCCGGCCTTCATGACGTGGGCCCTGGCCGTCCTGCTCATCGTGTCCGGGCCGCTTCTTGCCTTCTTCCTGGTGCTCAACGGCATCATCATGCTGCATCGCGAGGGCCGCAGTCCGGGTAACCTGCTGTCCCTGCTGGCAGGACTCGCAGTGGTGGCCCTGCCACTCCTGCTGGCGGCCCTGCAGTCCGAAGTACCTGGCTTAGGCGCGGTCACTTCCGTGGTGGCCATGATGGCTGGCTATGTGGGATTCGTGTTCGTCAGCTACCTGGTCTATTCGCTGATCTACTCGCACCTTCCGCCGCGCCGGCACCCTGAGTATGTGGTGATTCTGGGCTCCGGCCTGAACGGCGAATCCGTCCCGCCCCTGCTGGCTTCCAGGCTGGACGCGGCCGTCCGCCTGTACCGGGGCAAGCACGGTGGTTCCATCAAGGCCCTGATTCCAAGCGGCGGCCGGGGGACGGACGAACTCCTCGCGGAAGGAGCAGCGATGGCCCGGTACCTGCAGCGCAAAGGTGTTCCTGCCCACCGGATCATCGTGGAGGACCAGGCAACCACGACTATGGAAAACCTGGACTTCTCGCGTGGGCTGATGGAGCGGCCGGATGCGCCCGTCACGGTGGTCACCAGCAGCTACCACGTCTTCCGGGCGGCCATGTTCACCCGGCGCGCCGGACTGAGGGCGCACGTCATCGGGGCAAGGACCGCGGGCTACTTTATCCCCAGTGCGTTCCTGCGGGAATTTGTCGCCATCCTTGCAACCTACCGGTGGATCAACCTGGTTTGCTGCGCGGTGATCATCACTGTTCCCTGGGCCAGCCCCATCCTTTCCCAGGCCGGTGGTAGCCTGCTCCGGTGAACCCGAACCCCCGCAGCCGCCCATTCCACCAAGTGGATGTTTTCGCCGGCCAGGCCTACCGCGGCAACCCGCTCGCCGTCGTTCTTGATGCCCAGGACCTGGACCCGGCAACCATGCAGCATTTCGCCAACTGGACCAACCTCTCGGAAACCACCTTCCTCCTGCCTCCCCGGGATCCCGGCGCCGACTACCGGGTCCGGATCTTCACCGGCAGCGAGGAGTTCCCGTTCGCAGGCCATCCCACGCTGGGCTCTGCCCATACCTGGCTGGACGCCGGCGGAGTGCCGAAGGCCGGCGGCTATGTAGTGCAGGAGTGCGCCGCGGGGCTGGTCCGGATAAAGCGCGACGGCGGCAGGCTGGCCTTCGCGGCTCCGCCCCTGACGCGTTGTGGCCCGGTCGGGGAATCCACCCGCCGGCGGTTGGCAGCGGCCCTGCGGATGTCCGCCGGGGATATCATCGACGCGTCCTGGCTGGTCAATGGTCCCGAATGGATTGGCGTACTGCTGGAATCCGCGGAGCGCGTGCTGGCCCTTAGGCCCGACTATGCGGCAATGGGAGACCTGAAAATCGGCGTTATAGGGCCCCATGCTCCTGGCGTCGGTACCGACTTCGAGGTCCGTACGTTCCTGCCCGGCGATTCGATGGCGGAGGACCCGGTCACGGGCAGCTTCAACGCCGGTGCTGCCCAATGGCTGATTGAAAGCGGCCGGGCGCCGGAGAAGTATGTGGCCTCGCAGGGCTCTGTGCTGGGCCGGGCCGGGCGCATCCACATCAATACTGAGGGTGGGGACATCTGGGTGGGCGGCGAGTCCACCACCTGCATCCGGGGCACCGTCCTGCTCTGACCTGTTGGCCGCCGGTACCGGGCCGGGAATACTCCGCTGCCGGCAACAGTTCAAACGTATAGATGCAAACGCATGTATGATGGATTGAACAAGCACCAGGAGAATGCCATGGAAACCCGCCGCATCACCGTCCTTTCCGCAGGACTTGGCGTACCTTCATCGAGCCGGCTGCTGGCCGACCAGCTTTCAGCGGCCGCCACGCGGCAGCTCAGCGCAGCCGGCTACGAGGTGGCCGTCGACGTCGTCGAGCTCCGCGACCTTGCCGTGGACATCGCCAACAACTTCGTCACCGGGTACGCGGCACCCCGGCTGGCAGACGTGATCGCCAATGTGGCGGCATCGGACGGGATCATCGCCGTGACGCCCGTCTTCAGCGCCTCCTACAGCGGCCTGTTCAAGTCCTTCATCGACCTGCTGGACCCCAAATCACTGGACGGCAAGGCAGTCATGCTGGGCGCCACCGGCGGAACGGACCGGCACCAGATGGTCCTGGATTACGCGCTGCGGCCGCTGTTCAGCTACCTCCGGACACGCATGGCGGCAACCGGCGTCTTTGCAGGGCCCCAAGACTGGGGAACAGCAGAGGAGGGCGGCGTGTCCCTCGCGGACCGCATTGAGCGCGCGGCCGGCGAGTTCACGCGACTGCTGGACGGACCGCTGCCCGGCCGGAAATCCGACCCGCTGGAGTCCCTTCCGTTCGAGCAGGCTGCTGGCGGGGATCTCCGGATCCCGTTAGTCATCCAGCAGTTCGATGAATTCCCGCGCCTGCTTCAGGGAGATGTCCGAGTGCCGCGTCAACGCCGTGGCAGCCGCTTCGGTTTCGCCCCTCCGGGCCAGGGTGCGGATCCTGCCGTAGATCTCGTCGTTGAGCATATTGCTGCTAACCTCGCGGGTCACGTCGCCTTTGCTGGCGATCGCCCGGTAGCGGTACGGGAACCGCTGGGGTTCATCGTCATCCTCCTCCGGGACCTCCGGCGGCTCCTGGCTCCGGTAGGGCTGGGGGTGGGCCGCCAGGGCCCCCACCGCGTCGCGTGAGGCCCGCAGGCTGTCGCCAGTGACCTCGTAGTAGAACTTGACGGCCGCCATGGCCTGGCCCTGGGCGATCAAGGCGTAGAGCCGCCGGTGCTGGTCTTCCGATAAACGGTCCGCAGCCGCCCGGGCCAGCTCCTGTGAAGAGGCGGCCGGCTGGGACTGGCTGGTGCCGTGTGGCGCCTTGCGCCTCCGCGCGGCACGGTAAGCCACCGTGACCCCCGCAACCACCGCGAGCAGGATAAGGACCGGGACCACAAGGGATTCCATTTTTTACGAGCCGTTCTTCTATGTACTTCCTGGCCCTGGCCAGGTGCGGTTGCTGTGCTGGCCGGCCGCGCGAATATGTTCCTGCTGCTGGCTGTACTGCTGGGCGTTCTGGCTGGGGTGGGTGGCCGCCTCCAGGCGTGCCCGGGCGGCGGTGGCCGCCTGGACCTGGGCTGCGTAGTGGCGGGCAGACCGCTCGGCGAGTTCGCGCTGGTATTTCCCGGCCTCTGACGTCCCTCCATCACGCGGCCGCAACGCAGTGGCAACGCCCCACATGAGCGCCACCAGTACTATGGCCGGCAACAGCACCAGCAGGAGATCGCCCATACTTAGAGCCTAATCCAGATTGGGTTTATCCACAGCAATATTCACCGTGCCGCATACAGGGCCAGCGGGATGGCAGTCAAGCTCCCGGCGCGGCATATGAGGCGCGCCACTGGCTGCATCCCGGGCCCGTGCCGGGAGCTACCCGCCCCCTTCTGCCCCGGATCCCTGTCAGTGCCTGTGGATGAAATTCCCCAAAAGAAATATTTACTCCACATGCTGGTGGAGGTGTTTTCGCAGGTCAGACGCGAAGTCGGCGCCAAAATAATTGAGTATCCACAGGCTTCCCCACAGGCTGTGCACAAGCTATGCCCCGTACTGCACAGGTTATCCACAGGGTCTCCAGCTTGCCGGCTTTGCGGGCGGCCCTGCGGCGGCTAGCGTAGCGGGGTACCTGTTCTCCGTGGTCGGAACAGGGCCTCGTGCTTAGGTTTCGGGACCCCTTCGTACCGCCTCCCTCGCCCCTTTGTGGAAAAGCTGTGGATATTGGGGATAACTCCGGTCCGGAGCTGTTTTCCTGACCCCTGCGCCTGATTGTCAGGGCCTGCGGGTAAACCTGGATGGGTGGCGGATCCGGTATCGGAGGCCGCGAACAGGATGGATCACCGGGCAGAAGGCCCGGTACAAATGGAGGACGGCAGCTTTGTCAATCGCGCATCTGGACCCTGTCGAGGCAACCCGTGGATCGGACGCGAGCCGGAAGCCGCCGCAGGACATCCCGGCCGAACAGTCGGTCCTGGGCGGGATGATGCTGTCCAAGGACGCCATCGCGGATGTGGTTGAGATCCTGCGTGGGCAGGATTTCTACCGCCCCGCGCACGAGACCATCTATGAAGCCATCATCGACCTCTATGGCCGCGGGGAGCCCGCGGACGCCGTCACGGTGTCTGATGAGCTGACCAAGCGCGCCGAGATCAACAGGATCGGCGGACCGGCCTACCTTCATGAACTGATCCAGACCGTTCCCACTGCGGCCAACGCCGGCTACTACGCCGAGATCGTGGCCGAGCGGGCCGTGCTTCGCCGGTTGGTGAACGCGGGAACAAAGATCGTCCAGGCTGGGCTACGGCTCCGACGGCGAAGTTGAGGACCTGGTCAACCAGGCACAGGCGGAGGTTTACGCCGTCGCTGAACGCCGCACCGCAGAGGACTACGTGGTGTTGAAGGACGTCATGGAGTCCACGGTGGACGAAATCGAGGCGTCCGGCCACCGCGGCGAGGGCATGACGGGCGTGCCCACCGGTTTCTATGAGCTCGACGAACTGACCCATGGGCTCCACCCCGGCCAGATGATCGTCATCGCGGCCCGCCCCGCGGTCGGTAAGTCAACCTTCGCCCTTGACTTCGCCCGTTCTGCGGCCATCAAGAACAACCTTTCCACCGTGATGTTCTCCCTGGAAATGGGCCGCAACGAAATTGCCATGCGCCTGTTGTCCGCCGAAGCCACCATTGGGCTCCAGGACCTCCGCAAGGGAACCATTAAGGACGAGCAGTGGTCCAAGATCGCCACCACCATGGGCCGGATGAACGATGCCCCGCTGTTCATCGACGACAGCCCCAACATGTCACTGATGGAGATCCGGGCCAAGTGCCGCCGCCTGAAGCAGCAGCACGACCTCAAGCTGGTCATCCTCGACTACCTGCAGCTCATGAGCTCGGGCAAGAAGGTGGAGTCCCGCCAGCAGGAAGTTTCTGAATTCTCCCGTGCTCTGAAGCTCCTGGCCAAGGAACTCCAGGTCCCTGTGATCGCCCTGTCCCAGCTGAACCGTGGATCGGAACAGCGCCAGGACAAGCGGCCCATGGTTTCGGACCTCCGTGAGTCCGGTTCCATCGAGCAGGACGCCGACATGGTCATCCTGCTGCACCGCGAAGACGTCTATGACAAGGAGTCACCCCGCGCCGGGGAAGCGGACATCCTGGTGGCCAAGCACCGTAACGGCCCCACCAAGGACATTGTGGTGGCGTTCCAGGGCCATTACTCCCGCTTTGCCAACATGGCGGGCGACGCCGCCGGCGGCGGCGGCTTCTAGGCGCCCTGGCCGCCGGACCGGGGTACGCCGCCCCCGGCAGGTTCGGCGGCGGCCAGCAGATGGTTCGGCAGGCGGTTCCCGGGGGCCGTGCCACGGATCTCCAGGAGTTCGCGGGCATGCGCGTGGAGCCGCTTGTCTTCCTCGCTGACCGGCACCCACGCCGGGACTGGCACGGAGGTGCCTTCGTCGTCGCGCGCCACCATCACGGTGAGGCAGTACGTGGTGAGGTGCAGTTCCCGGCCCCTGGGATCGCCCGAGCGGACGTGGACGGCGATGTGCATGCCCTTGGTCCCGGTGTACACCAGGCGGGCCTCCACCTCCACGACATGGCCGATCAGCAGTGGCCGGTAGAAGCGCACGCCGCCGGAAAAGACCGCCACCGTGTTCCTGCCGCAGTAGCGGGAGGCGCAGACATAGGCGGCCTCGTCGATCCACTTCATGACGATGCCGCCGTGGACCTTGCCGCCCCAGTTCACGTCGGTAGGGGCGGCCATGAACCGCAGTGTCACGCGTTCGGCCGTACCGGCGTCCGTATATTCCTGCCGGTTCATAGCTTCCACGATCTGCTCCCGGACCTTGATCCTTGCCAGTGCGTGGTCCCGCTGCTCGATCTCGGCACGGGTGGCGGGTTCGAACTGCTGCACGGGGATCGGCTTGCCGTCCGCCCCAACTGCCACGAAGATCACCATGCACTGGCTGCGCATGGTGGCAGGGCCGCCTTTCGGGTCGCCGGAGGAGACCACGGTGTGGATGTGCATGGAGGACCGGCCGGTGTAGACGATCGTTGCCTCGACCTCCACCATGTCTCCGCTGTTGACCGGGTCGGCGAAGTGGATGTTTCCCACATAGGCGGTTACGCAGTAGGACTTCGCCCAACCCACGGCTGCGGCGTAGGCGGCCTTGTCCACCCATTCGAGGACCGTGCCGGCATCCACCGACCCGCTGTGCCCTACGTCGGTGGGGGCGGCGAGGAAGCGGAGGGTTACGGAGTTGGGGCGGCCGGTCTCAGTCATGCTGCGATCTTACTGAGGGCCCCGGTTACCGGCCGGTTGGGCCTGCAACAAAGCGTTGCCCCCGCTTTAAAGTCCGACGGCGGCAGGTCGCTTTAGTGACCCGCCGCCGTCGTGCGTGGGTTGCGTGGGAAGGGGCTACGCGAGGACTGCCAGCCGGGAACCGGGGCGGCGGCCGAAGAGCGCCCGGTCCAGGGACAGGCGGCCGGCCCCGGTGAGGGCCAGTGCGAAGGACGCTGCGGCCAGGAGCAGGACAAGTTCGAAGCCTCCGTTGGCGGCGAAGATGCCGGCAGGGGCATGAACCAGGAACAGGGCGCCGAGCATGTCCAGGACAAGGAGTCCGGCCACGACGCGGGTGAGGATACCAAGGATCAGGGCCACGCCGCCGGCCAGTTCCAGGACCGCGATGGCGGGGGCCATGACGTCCGCGGCCGGAACGCCCATCTTGGCGAAGGAGGCCTGCGTGCCGGCGATGGTCCATTCATTGAACTTCTGCCAGCCGTGGGCTGCGAAGAGGAAACCAAGGATGATGCGGAGGGCGGTCAGGGCTGTGGTGGTCAGTGCGGGCTTGTTCATGGATTCCACTGTCCCGGACCGATAGTTGAACTGTCAACTATTTTCGGTTGAATGTGGGCTTTGTCATGCCGGGCTCCTGCCGGGCGGCGGGCGCGGCTAGGCTTTCAGCGTGCCCCAACAACCTGCCCTTGCCGCCGCGGCCGGCGCCCGCGGACCCGCCCGGGAAATTCTTCGGCTCGCCGTCCCTGCCTTCGGGGCGCTGGTGGCCGAACCCCTGTTCCTGCTGGCCGACTCCGCCATCGTGGGGCATCTCGGTGTCGCCCAGGCTCGCGGGCGTCGGGCTGGCATCCGCAGTGCTGCAGACCGCCGTCGGACTGATGGTTTTCCTGGCCTACTCCACGACGCCCGCCGTTGCCCGCGCCGTCGGTGACGGGCAATTGGGCAAAGCCCTCGCGGCAGGGCGCGACGGCGTGTGGCTGGCGACGCTCCTCGGCGTGCTCCTCGCGGCGGCCGGATTCGCCGCTGCCGAACCCCTTATCGACCTGCTGGGCGCGGAGGGCAGTGTCCGGACGTTCGCCATTGACTACTTCCGCTGGTCAATGCCGGGCCTGGTGGCAATGCTGCTGATCTTCGCCGGCACGGGCGTGCTGCGCGGGTTGCAGGACACCCGGACCCCGCTGGTGGTGGCCACGGCCGGATTTGGACTCAATATCCTGCTGAACCTGTGGCTTGTCTACGGTGTTGGGCTGTCCGTGGCCGGTTCTGCGATCGGCACCAGCGTGGTCCAGTGGGGGATGGCGGCAGTCTATGTGGCGATGGTGCGCCGGAACGCCGTACGCCACGGCATCAGCTTGCTGCCAAGCTGGCGGGGCATCCGCAGCATGACGCGCGTGGGCTCCTGGCTCATGCTCCGCACGGTCAGCCTCCGTGCGGCAATCCTGGCAACGGTCCTGGTGGTGACTGGCCAGGGTGAGGTCAACCTCGCCGCCCACCAGGCTGGCCATGACCATCTTCTCCTTCCTGGCGTTTGCCCTGGATGCCCTGGCCATCGCGGCGCAGGCACTCATTGGAAAGGAACTGGGGGCGTCGAATGCGGCCAGGACCCGGCTCCTGACCGGCACCATGATCCGCTGGGGCGCGGGGTTCGGCGTGGTGACCGGACTGCTGCTGGCCGCGGCTGCCCCTTGGCTGGGGGCCCTGTTCACGCCGGATACCCGGGTGCAGTCGGTCCTCACGGTGGCCCTTTGGGTCCTGGCTGCCGGACAACCCATCGCCGGCTACGTCTTTGTCCTGGACGGTGTCCTGATCGGCGCCGGGGACGCGCGGTACCTGGCCCTCGCCGGGCTGGTGAACCTGGCCGTCTACGTGCCGCTGCTGGCGGGGGTTGCGGTTTCCGGTGCCGCGGGTGCCGCAGGGCTGGGGTGGCTGTGGATTGCCTTCGGACTGGGGTACATGGCGGCGCGGGCGCTGACGCTGGGCCTACGTGCCCGCTCTGACCGGTGGATGGTCCTGGGGTCCGCCTGAAAAGCCGCGATTGGTAGGCCTGCAGGGCGGTCCGGTTCGACCTCCCAGCGGCCCCCACTAAACTGGACCGGTGACGCAACCATCCACCCCTGCAGGCGCTGCCCCGGGAACCGCACCCCGTAATGACCTCTGGAAGCCGGTCCTGCTCCGCTCTGCTGCTGCGCTGGTGTTCGGCGCCCTGACGGTTTTCTGGACATCGCCTTCCGTGGAAGTCATGGGTTGGGCCGGCGGCCTCTACCTGCTGGCCCTCGGGGTGGTGTCCCTCCGAGCCATCCCGGCAGCGGGCATCGCCCAAAAGTCGGTGTCGGGGAAAATGCTGTCCTTTGCAGGCGCCTCGGCGGCCGGGGCGGGCGTGGTGGTGATCCTGCTGCACAGTGACCTCTTGTTCGGAGTAATCGCCGCCCTGGGACTGGGCGTGGCCGGCGTCCTGGAACTCGCCGTCGGCCTGCAGCACCGGGGCCGGCATGTCCTTGCCCGCGACTGGATAGCGTCCGGCGTCGTCGGGATCGGGACAGCGCTGCTGGTGCCGTTCTTCATCAACCTCGGCGCCCATGCCCTTCTGGGTGTGGCCGGGGAGGCGCCATCATTTCCGGCGTGTTGTGGGTACTGTCCGGCCTGACGCTGCGGCACGATGCCCGCGCCGGCGCAGGAAAGCCGTAAACTAGGGGGAGCGCCCTTCTACTTTCTGTAGAAAATCCGGTGCGACACCGCAATTCGTAAACCAGGCCGGCCGTGTGCCGCCTGCAGGGAGGAACCACCGTGGCTGACCAGCATCAAGGAAAACCGCGCAAGCTGCGGACCTCGGTGAAGGGGCCGCTGATGTTCTCGGCATTCTGGGCCGTCGTCGCCTTCGTAGCTGTGTTGATCTTCGCCTCCGGGGGAAGCGCCCGCGCACCCCGCTTCGACCTTGCCTTCACGGCAGCCGGCATCGCCTTCATCGTCACCCTGGTGATCGCCGCCATGCTGTCCATGAGCTACAAGGAGAACGCCGAACACCTGGGCAAGGGATCGGGCGTGAACCTGAGCTCCGCGCCCAAACCTTCCCCGCAAGCCGGGCGTGGCCACGGCTTCAGCGCTCCCGGCGACCAGAAGCCGCCCGCGTCCGGTGAGGAGCCCGGCGGCACGCCCCAGCACTAGGGGTAAAACCGGGCACGCTGAGCCGGCTGGCTAACCCGCGGCCGCCTGCCTGGCCCGGTAGGCCGCAACATGTGCCCGGTTGGCGCAGTTGCCCGTATCGCAGTACCGCTTCGACCGGTTGCGGCTCAGATCCAGCACGGCGGCATCGCAGTCCTCCGACTCGCAAATGCGCAGCCGTTCCATCTCCTTGCTGCGGATCACGTCAGCCAGGGCCATCGCTGCCTCGGTACCCATCCTGTCCGCGAGGGGAGCCTCGGGAGTCGTTGCATGCAAATGCCAGTCCCAGCCGTCATGCTTCATCAGCTGCGGCAGGGCATTCGCATCCCGCAGCAGCCTGTTGACCGTGTCCACGGCGGCGTCCTCGTCCGCCCTCCACACCCCCGCCAGTACACCGCGCAGCTGCAGCACGCTCTCCAGTTCCGCGGCATCCCGGCTCCGGGCCCCGGAGAACCCCTCGGCAGCCAGAAAGGCGTCCAGGTCCGCCACCCAGGCCAGCCCTTCCCTGCCGTTCGCGGACGTGTTGATGAGATTGACCACCGTACGCAGCGCCACTTCCGTGTCAGGGGCGAAGACCATGTTGACTCCTTACAGTACCCGAGCGTAGTGTCATGAGCATTACCCCACTTTACTCCTGACAGGAGGCGACGGTGCCTGCCGCCAACAACCCCACACCTTTCCCGGAGCTGCCAACCAAGCGGCCAGGCTTCCTGGCATCCGGGCTCGGCATCGCACTGTTCTCCTCCGCGGTCTTCGGCCTGTCCGGATCCTTTGCCAAGTCACTGCTGGAAACCGGCTGGTCTCCAGGCGCGGCCGTCACTGCCCGCTTGACCGGAGCCGCCCTGATCCTTGCCGTGCCCGCCGTCTACGCACTCAAGGGCCGCTGGCACCAGTTACGGGACAACTGGCTCACTATTGTGCTGTTTGGGCTCATTGGGGTAGCGGCGTGCCAGTTGTTCTACTTCAATGCGGTGGCGCGGCTCTCCGTGGGAGTGGCGCTCCTGCTGGAGTACCTGGCCCCGGTGATCATCGTCCTGTGGCTCTGGGCCGCCAGCCGCCGGCGCCCCCGGATGCTGACCTCCGGCGGGACGCTGTTGTCCCTGGCCGGGCTGGTGCTGGTCCTTGACCTCACCGGAGCGGTGAAGGTGGACCTGGTGGGCGTCCTCTGGGGCATGGCGGCCGCAGTGTGCCTGGCCGCCTACTTCTTCATCACGGCCAGGGAAAACGACACCCTGCCGCCCATCGTGCTGGCCTCAGGCGGCCTCATGACGGGCGCCGCCGTGATGTGGCTCGCCGCTGCCACCGGCCTGCTGCCCATGGCCTTCAGCACCGCGAACACCACGCTTGGCCCCTGGACCACTCCATGGTGGGTTTCCCTCGCAGGGCTGGTGGTGCTGGCCACCGTCCTGGCGTATACCTCGGGCATCGTGGCGGCCCGGGCCCTCGGTTCCAAGGTGGCATCCTTTGTGTCGCTGACCGAAGTCCTGTTCGCCGTGCTGTGGGCGTGGCTCCTGCTCGGCGAACTTCCCGGCGCCATCCAGCTCCTGGGCGGTGTGCTGATCGTCGGCGGGGTCATCCTGGTCCGGCTCGACGAGCTGCGCGCCGCTGCTGCCGGTCCCCTCGACGGAGACGCGGCCGGACTTCCGGTGTCACCCCTGGAACACGCGAACGACGTCGAGCCCGTCCCCTAGTCAGCCGTCCAAACCCGGCCCCGCAGCATTGCCCGCCGGCCCTTCACAACCAGGCGCCGCCGTCGGACACCAAAAAGGCAGGGACACCGTTTGGTGTCCCTGCCCCCGCCAGCTGGTGGCGTTAAGCCTAGTGAGAGGCCTGGCTCTGCTCTTCGGCGTTGCGCTTGGCCTGCGAGCCGGCTTCCTTCAGTGCCTCGGCAACCTTGGTGAGCATCGCGGTGTGGGTACCGGACCACTCGTTGCGGAACTTGGTTGCGTCCGGGCCTTCCCAGTTGGTGCTGCTCAGAACCTTGGTGAGAGTGGACTTCTGCGTCTCGATCTCGGACGCCCCTGCCTGAAGCTTGCTGCCGAGCCTGGCGAAGCTGCTCAACGTCTGCACCCCAAATAGCCATCAGTTTCTCCTTGTTAGGTGGTTGATCCGAACCAGATCGGCATCCCCAGCGGCCCCCCGGCTCATCCGGAAGATCCATTGCCTAAAACCTATCCCGGCCCCCAAACAGTGTCGATGGGCAGCCCTGCCCATGCCGGGCTCCCCATGGACGCCGGGCGGAGACCATGAAAAAGGGGTCGATCCCAGGCATTGGAAGAGCCTAGCATGGCGTTATGTGCCGGAATATCCGAACCCTCCATAACTTTGAGCCGCACGCCACGTCCGAGGAAGTAAACGCGGCCGCGCTGCAGTATGTCCGCAAGATCAGCGGGAGCACCAAACCGTCAAAGGCTAACGAGGAAGCCTTTGACGAAGCGGTGCACCAGATCGCCCACATCACGCAGCATCTGCTGGATTCGCTGGTGACGCAGGCGCCGCCCAAGGACCGCGAGGCCGAGGCCGCCAAGGCCAAGGCGCGGGCGGCAGTGCGGTACGGCGCGGCCTGACGCTCAGGCCTGCGGCTGCTGCTCGCCGAAGCTGCGCAGGCGCAGCGAGTTGGCCACCACCAGGACCGAGCCTGGCTGCCATTGCGGCGCCGGCGATCATCGGGTTGAGCAGCCCCAAGGCGGCCACCGGTATCCCCACCGCGTTGTAGAAGAACGCCCAGAACAGGTTGGTCTTAATGGTGCCCAGGGTCTTCCGGGACAGTTCGATGGCCTGTGCCACCTGGGCGAGGTCGTTGCCCATCACTGTCAGGTCCGCGGCTTCGATGGCCACATCCGTGCCCGAGCCCATCGCAATCCCCAAGTCCGCCTGCGCCAGCGCCGCGGCGTCGTTGACGCCATCGCCGGCCATGGCCACTGTGGCGCCGCCGGCCTGGAGCTTGCGTACCGCCTCGACCTTTCCTTCCGGCAGGACGCCGGCATAGACGTCGTCCGGAGCGATTCCGACGGCGGCGGCCACCCGCGCGGCAACGGCGGCGTTGTCCCCGGTCAGCAGGATGGGCCGCAGGCCAAGTGCCTTCAACCGGCGGACGGCGGCGGCGGACCCTTCCTTTACGGTGTCCCGGAGGCTGATGATTCCGGCCGCTTTGCCGTCCACCGCCACGCAGATGGCGGTGGCGCCTCCCTCTTCCGCGGCCACCAGCATTGCCCGCTGGCCGGCGTCCAGGACGATCCTGTTCTGCTCCAGCCACCCGACCCGCCCTGCGATCACGGGCCTGCCCTCGACAATTCCCGCCACTCCGCCGCCCGGGGCGGAACTGAACCCCAGGACGGGTGCCGAGGCACCGGCGTCGTCCGCTGCGCCCGTGGACTGTGCCGCCGCGGCTGCGGCGATGGCGCGCGCCACCGGGTGCTCGGAGGCGGCCTCGACGGCCCCGGCAAGGCGGAGGACGTCCCAGTCATGGAAACCGGAGAATACGGCGGTGGCGTCCACGGCCAGGACACCGGTGGTGACCGTGCCTGTTTTGTCCAGCAGGATGGTGTCCACGGTGCGGGTATCCTCCAGGACCTGCGGGCCCTTGATCAGGATGCCCAGCCTGGGCGCCCCGGCCGGTGCCTGTCAGCAAGCCCACCGGCGTGGCCAGCCCCAGCGCGCAGGGGCAGGCAATAACCAGCACGGCGACAGCTGCCGTGAACGCCTGCCGTAGCTGGCCCCCGTCTGCGGCAGGACCAGCGAGGAGCAGCCAGAGCACGAACGTCAGGACCGCAAGCGCCAGGACCACAGGTACGAAGACGGCGCTGATCCGGTCGGCGAGCCGTGCGATGGGTGCCTTGCCGGTCTGGGCCTGCGACACCAGCCGCGCCATCTGGGCAAGCGTGGTTTCGGACCCTACCCGGGTGGCCCTGACCAGCAGGCGGCCGGAGGTGTTGATGGTGGCTCCGGTGACCCGGCTGTCCGGGCCCACCTCCACGGGGACCGATTCGCCTGTCACCAGTGAGGCGTCAACGGCGGAGGCCCCGTCCACCACCACGCCGTCGGTGGCGATCTTTTCGCCCGGCCGGACCACCAGGACTTCGCCCACCTGCAACACGTCGGCAGGGATCTTCTCCTCGGTGCCGTTGCGCAGGACCGTGGCGTCTTTTGCGCCCATGTTCAGCAGGGCCTGGAGGGCGTCGCCGGCTTTTTGCTTGGCGTTGGCCTCCAGGTAGCGGCCCAGGAGCAGGAAGGTGGTGACCACGGACGCCACCTCAAAGTACAGGCCACCGGACATGCCCTCCATGCCTGGGTGCTCGGTCATGCGCGGATCCGCCAGCAGCTGCCACCCGGAGAACAGGTAGGCAGACGCCACCCCGAGCGACACCAGGGTGTCCATCGTGGAGGCGAGGTGCCGCGCGTTGACCGCCGCCGCCCGGTGGAAGGGCCACGCCGACCATGTGACCACCGGCAGCGCGAGCACGGCCGCCACCCAGCCCCAGTTGGGAAACTGGAATGCCGGGACCATGCTGACCAGGAAAACCGGGACGGTCAGGACTGCAGCGGCGACCAGGCGCGGGCGGAGCTGGGCGGCGACGCCGGACACTTGCTCTTCTTGCTCGCTCGTACCTCGCTTAGACGCATGCTGCCGCAAGTCCCCGTCATCGCCGCTCGTGGTCGCCGCTGCAGGTGCCGGACGTTCCTGACCGTTGCTCCGGCTGCCGTGTGTCGCGGTACGGAGTGTGGCCTTGTAGCCTGCGGCGTTGACTGTATCCACAAGCTGTTCGTCGGTGATGCCTTCCGGGACCGTGACGTAGGCGGACTCCAGTGGCAGGTTGACCGTTGCTGCCACACCGTCCAGCTTGCCGAGCTTCTTTTCCACCCTGTTGACGCACGACGAGCAGGTCATCCCCTGGATGTCGAGTTCGACGACGCGGGTGCCCGGCGGACGGAGCAGTTCCTGGTGGCTCATTGTCAGCTTTCCGTTGCTAGGAGGACGGTGGGAGGGGCCTTAGGCCTCGTTGGCAACCACCAGGTAGCCGGCCTCGGCCACCGCTTCGCCAATCTCAGCGGGGGAAAGGTCCTTGGCGGAGGTGATGGTCACGGTGGAAATGCCGCCGGCATTCAGGTCCACGTCGACTGCTTCCACGCCTTCGAGGGCTTCGAGTTCTTCGCTGACGGCCGACACACAGTGTCCGCAGGTCATGCCGGAGACGCTGATGGTCGTGGTGGTGGGGGAGGTGGTGCTCATGGCTTGCTCCTTCAGTGGGGGCGGCATTCGCCGGGGTGGAATGTGGGGTGGTGTCAGCGAAGCAGCCGGCCGATGGCGTCGGCGGCTTCCTTCACTTTGGCATCAATGGCTTCTGCACGTGCTTCGGGATCCGGTTCGGAGGCCGCCCCCACCACGCAGTGGCCGATGTGTTCCTCCACCAGGCCGAGGCTGACGGCATGCAGGGCCTTGGTGACGGCGGCAACCTGGGTCAGTATGTCGATGCAGTACTTGTCCTCATCCACCATCCGGGCGATGCCGCGTACCTGGCCCTCGATACGTTTCAGGCGGCGCAGGTAAGCGTCTTTGTTTCCCGTGTACCCGTGCTGCGGGGCAGTGCCATCCTCCGGGGCGGGCCGTCCAGTGGGCGCGACGGCTTCTTCGATAGCGTTCATGCAGCCAAGATATACCCGGGAGGGGTATCGGCACAAGTACCCCATGGGGGTATACCCCGGGGCTGCAGTGCTACAGACCCTGGTGCGCCAGCCCGCCGGTGCACAAAAAGCTCCGGAGTGCGTTATTGGGGGATACGCACTCCGGAGCAGCTTCTGGGCAAGTCCGTCCTCCACCTGTGTGGATCGGCCTTGCTTGACTCAGCTTACTGGCTGGTACGGCACTGCGCCAGCACCGCGAATAACTACTTTCGCTTTACTTTAAGCGGGTGCTGGATGGAGGCAATGTGCCCCTGGTTTGTGCCTTTCAAGGCCGGTCCTCATGCGCTGGCATCCGGTAAGGAACCACCAGCACCGGTCGGCTTTGGTGGTGGCTGAGCCAGTCCCCAACGGATCCGCCCAGGGCCTCCGAGAGCCTGTGGGAGAATCCCCGTTCCGAGGTTCCCACAATGATCATGGGGGCGTTCACTTCGGCCGCCAGTTGTCCCAGGGCGCGGGCCGCGTCCCCGCTGAGGGTGCGGAAGGACCACTCCGGGGGACTTCCGGCCCCCGGCAGCGTGTCCACTGCCGCTTGGACCTGCGCCTTCAGCTCCGTTGTCAGCGCCAGCATCTCGTCATCGGCGTCCGGATGGAGGGAAAGGCGGTGGGCGGAGCGGGCCGGGTCCCATTCCACCAGGTAGCTGGCCTCGTCCACGTAAGCGCAGACCAAGGGTGCTGCAAGCCGTGCGGCCAGGGCGGCTGCGGTCTGGATAACCTCAGGGTGCTGTTTGGGCATGACCCCCACCAGCAGTGGGGCTCTGTCGAAGTGTTCCGATGTCATGCTCGCAATTGTGCGCCCGTCCAACGCCGTGTGAACAGGTCCCTAAGGCCCGGCGCCCCGTGGCTGCCGGGCCGGGGTTCAGGAAACCGCGGGTGAGGCGGTGACCACCACGTTCTTGCCCCACGGATCTTCTGTGAAGCAGCTGATGAGGACCAGCCGGTTGGGCACCATGTCCCAGACGGGACTGTCCTTGAGGCCGGACTTCAGGTAGGTCGTCACGCTGTCCACCCGGTAGCTGATGGTTCCGGCCGGGGTAACAACCTCGAGCCGGTCGCCAACGGCCGCCGCAGAGCTCAGATGGTTGAAGGGAGCGTCCGCCCCGTCCCAGGAGTGGCCGATGACATAGGTGGTGTTCCCGGAGCCTTTGCCCGGACTGCCAAAAGCCGTGAGCCAGTACCCGTCCTTGGTGGCAGGAGGCTCGATGGTGCGGCTGGACTGGGCTTCGCCGTCCAGGTCCAGTGGATGGATGGCCACGTCGAAGGAGGCGGCAGGGTAGCGGATGTGGAGTGGCTGTGCAGCGGGCGGAAGCTGGGGTCCCGCTGTGACTGCGGCCGGCGTTGCCTGGACGGGGGCCGGCATGGCATCCGGCCGGCCTGTTACCGCGATCGGAGCGGCGACACTGCCGGACGGCACAGCGGCTGTGATGGGGGCTGAGAGCGGGGTGCTGGCGTGGGGCGCCACGTGTACCTGCTGGAACAGCGGGCTGCCAAAGGTAAACGACAGGAAGGCCAGCACGCCGCAGGAGAGGATGGCCAGGTCGCCCCGGTTCAAGCGCCGCCACGGCCCACGCGTACGGGCAGCGTGCCGGCTCCGTTCCTGTGGCATGGCACTCCTCCTGCTTTGGTTCGGTGTTGGAAGGAAGGCGCCCTGCCGGGCACTGGCAGGGCGCCTTCCTTGTCACGGAGCCACCGGAAGTGGCCTGTTCCGTCTACCCGGCGGCGTTCACGGAGCGGGACCGGCGGCGTACCGCCACCGCGGCTCCTGCCGCCGCCAGTGCTCCCACGCCGGCAAGCCATGCCGGGCCGCCGTCCCTGGCGTCAACAGCCGTCTGGGCGTTGAAGCCCTGGTTGGTTCCCACGCTGACGGGGGCTGCCGTCGGAGCGGCCTGGGGTACAGCAACGTGCTGGGCAGGAGCAGGCTGGGCGGGTTCGGCCGCGGCGACGACGGCAGCGGGCGGGCCCACCACCGGAGCCACGGCTGGCGGCTGCACCACAGGCTGGTCGACGACGGTGCGGGGTGTGACGATGGGCGGTGTGACGATGGGCGGTGTGACGACGGGTGGGTCGACGACGGTGGGCGGTGTGACGACGGGCGGTGTGACGACGGGTGGGTCGACGACGGTGGGCGGTGTGACGACGGGTGGGTCGACGACGGTGGGCGGTGTGACGATGGGTGGCGTCACCACGGGAGGGGTTACGGGGGGATCGACGACGACGGGTGGCGTCACCACGGGAGGGGTTACGGGGGGATCAACGACGACGGGTGGCGTCACCGGATCGATCACTTCACCGGGCGGCAGCGGCGCGCAGTTGGCGACATAGAGGATCTTGCCCGCGTTGGTCCAGTTCAACCCGTGAGGCAGCTTGGGTGGTGTCGGCGGGATGATGTCGGCAGTGTGCTGGGCGTGACCGCCTATGCCGTTGGCATCCAGTTCCAGCGGTGTCAGGGTTATGCCGTCCCTGTGGCAGACCACCACGCGGTCAGAGGCGGCCATGGCAGGCGCAGTGAGGCTGATCAGGCCGAGCCCAACCACCCCCAGGGTGGCGAAGGTGCGTTTCATGATTTCTCCCCATATATGTGTGAAACGGACCATGGCGAGGACGTGCCAGCGGTGGCGCCGTATGCCCCAGCAGCACGGTCAGCTTGCTTTGAGATTTCAGGCTAGGGGCGCCGTCCGGGGCAGTCGCCAGTAGGGGATACTCGTCTTTTCCTGGTGCCGGCGGGCCAGGTTACCTGCCAGTACCCTAAGGCTGGCCTGGGCACACCTGCTACTTTGCAGGGGACCTTGTCCGCGGCCATGGCCGCGCTTAACGTTTAAATGAAGCAAGGAGGGCAATCGTGGAAATCTTCATGTGGTGGCTGGACCTTGATCTCGCCAGCAAGGAGTGGCTGCGGCAGAACCTCCATGCAGGGGAACTTCCGCTTCCGGTGCTCCAGGGCATCGCGGAGGCGGGCGGTCCGCACCCGGGAAATCCCGCTGCCGCACTCACCGTTGCCGACTGGGACTTCATCGAGACGCAGTCGGAGTTCGTGGACTGAACCTTTCCCATCTACGGTGGGGGGACGCGAAGGTGTGAAAACCATTGCGCGGTGGGCCGTCCGGTGGTTGCATGGTCCGCATGGCAACGGCGGCAGAATCATTCCTCCTGGCAATCGGCACCAAGAAAGGGCTGTGGCTGGCCACAAGCCCGGACAGGAAGGATTGGTCCTTCACCGGCCCCCACTTCCTCATGGCTGAAATTCCCAGCATCGGGATTGATACCCGGGAGGGCCGCACCCGGATCCTGGTGGGTGTCAGCAGCCCGCACTGGGGACCCACGGTTGCCCATTCCGATGACCTCGGTGCCACCTGGTCCGAGCCGGAGCAGGGTGCCGTCAAGTTTCCCCAGGACACTGGCGCCGCCCTTGACCGAGTCTGGCAGATCTACCCGGACGCCGAGTCCCGGCCCGGAGTTGTGTGGGCCGGGGCCGAGCCCATCTCGATCTGGAAATCCACCGATGGCGGCGAGCATTTCGAGTTGAACCGCGGCCTGTGGGACCATCCGCACCGCAGTGAATGGGGAGCGGGCTACGGCGGTGCGGCGGCGCATTCAATCGTGGTTGACCCGGCGGGCGAGACCGTGCACGTCGCCATGAGTACAGGCGGCGTGTACCGCTCGGTCGACGGCGGGACCTCCTGGGAAGCGCGCAACAAGGGCATCTCGGCCTACTTCATGCCGGACCCCAACCCGGAGTTCGGCCAGTGCGTGCACAAGATCGCCGCGGACGCCGCCGTGGAAGGGCGCCTCTACGCCCAGAACCACCACGGGGTATACCGGACGGACGACAATGCCGATACCTGGAACTCCATCGCCGAGGGCCTGCCCGCGGACTTCGGCTTCGTAATGCTGACGCATCCGCGCCGGGACGGCACCGCCTGGGTGGTTCCGCTGAAGGCCGACGGCGAACGCATCCCTCCTGATGGAAAGCTGGCGGTACACCGCACTGACGACGCCGGAAACACCTGGAAGCGGCTCAGCGCCGGGCTCCCGGAGCATGAATACAACAGTGTGCTCAGGGACGCCGCGTCGGTGGATACCGCGGAACCGGCCGGCGTCTACTTCGGGACGCGGGGCGGGACGGTCTACGCCAGTGCGGACGAAGGGGAGACGTTCAGGGAGGTGGCCTCCCACCTGCCGGATGTCCTCTGCGTCCGGGCGGCAGTGGTTGCCGGTGCCTGAGATTTCACTGCTGCTTCCAAGTGTCCTGCAGCCCCTGGCCGGCGGGCGGTCCATACTGACCACGCCCGCCGACGGGCCGGTGACGGTGGCAGGCCTGCTCGACGCGGTTTCCGCAGACTATGCGGTGCTGGGCCGGCGGCTCCGTGACGAAACCGGGGCACTGCGGAGGTTCGTCAACATCTACGTCGGGGGCGACGAGGTGCGGCGGCTGCAGGGGCTGGACACGGAGGTGGTGCCGGGACAGGAAGTGCTGGTCATCCAGTCCGTTGCGGGCGGCTGAACTGACCCTGGATCCCGGCGGCCGGACGGGCGGTGAGGTTGCGGGCAGTCCTTGCTGACTACGCCCGCCACCTTCTTCCCGGACCTGCTATGCCACCCGCCAGACGCTGCACTCGTCCGTATTGATTGCCTTGCGCACGCCACTGATCCGGTCCAGGATCCAGACCACCCCGATGCCGGGAGCTGTCTCCTGCACGCTGCCGCGGCGAATCACCACGTCGTCGTAGGAGGGCCCCACGGAAAGGCGGGCTTCGATCTCGTCGCCGCGGTGGAGCCTGGTCCAGGGCGCGGATTCGTGTTACATGCGTGGTCGCTTTCTTCAACATCGCGGGGCCTCCTGGCTGGTTCGGTGCCGGCTCTTGCCTGCACTACCAAGTGTGGGCCTGGAATGTTGCGTACCGGTTTCCCCGCGGTTAGGGCACGGTTAGTTCTTCGCGCCGTCCCCGTTTCAGGCTGCCGCCCCGCTCCGGTAGGCCGCCAGGAACGTGGAAATCCGCCGCACGGCCTCCTCGATGTCCAGCACCGAGGGAAGGATGACAAAGCGGAAGTGGTCCGGCGCGGGCCAGTTGAACGCCGAACCGTGGGAGACCAGGATTTTTTGGTCGCGAAGCAGGTCCAGGACGAACTTCTCGTCGCTCTCGATCGGGTACAGCTCCGGGTCCAGGCGCGGGAACAGGTACATGGCGCCCGACGCCGGGACGCACGTCACGCCGGGAATGGCGGTCAGCAGTTTGTGGGCGAGGTCCCGCTGCTCGCGCAGCCGGCCGCCCGGCTTCACCAGCGCGTCGATGCTTTGGTAGCCGCCCAGGCAGGTCTGGATGGCATGCTGGGCGGGGACGTTCGCGCACAGGCGCAGCGACGCCAGCAGTTCCAGGGCCTCACGGTATGCGGCGGTGGCGGCCAGCGGCCCGGTGATTGCCACCCAGCCGGCGCGGTAGCCGGGCATCCGGTAGGCCTTGGACAGGCCGCTGAAGGTCAGGCAGCAGACGTCCTCCGCCACGGCCGCGGTGTGGATGTGCGTGGCACCCCCGTAGAGCACTTTTTCGTAGATCTCGTCGGAGAACAGGACCAGGTTGTGCTTCCGGGCCAGGCCGGCGAACTGTTCCAGGATGTGCCGGGGGTATACGGCGCCGGTGGGGTTGTTCGGATTGATGATCACAATGCCCTTGGTGCGGCTGGTGATCTTTGCTTCCACGTCGGCCAGGTCCGGCCACCAGTTCTCCGCCTCGTCGCAGATGTAGTGCACGGCCTTGCCTCCGGTCAGGGTCACGGCGGCGGTCCACAGGGGGTAGTCCGGGGCGGGAACCAGGATTTCGTCACCGTTCTCCATGAAGGCCTGCAGGCACATGGAGATCAGTTCGCTGACACCGTTGCCCACCACAATGTCCTCGACACCAATGTTCATGAGGCCGCGGGTCTGGTAGTACTGCGAGATGGCTGTCCGCGCCGTGAAGATGCCTTTCGAATCGCTGTAGCCCTGGGCGCCGCGCAGGTGGTGGATCATGTCCACCACCACGGACTCCGGTGCTTCCAGCCCGAAAGGCGCGGTGTCACCGAGGTTCATCTTGAGGATCCGGTGCCCCTCGGCCTCCATGTTCTTCGCCGCCTCATGGATCGGGCCGCGGAGTTCGTAGCGGACGTTCCGGAGTTTGCTGGAGTGTTGCATGGCGCGCATGGTTGATCTTTTCACAAAGCACGACGACGGGAGGCGGGGTTGGCCATTCTGTGGACGCCTGCTGGCAGACGGCTCCTTATTCGATAAGTTTTGAACTTGTAGTACTGCCTTCCTGCGGTGGTGCACGGCAGAACCGGAAGGAAGTACCCCACGTGGGCGGTGTGCTGATCGGACTGGCGGTGATCGGCGTCGTCATTGCCGTCGGATACATCGCCGCGCGCTGCGGCCTGGGCGATGAACCCACTATCTCGGCGCTGACCCGCACCGCCTTTTTCATCACCAACCCGGTGCTGCTCTTCACGGTGGTGCTGAAATCGGACCTGTCCGTGGTCTTTTCCGCCTATGTTCCGCTCGCCATCATCACCGCAGCGGTCACAGCATTGCTGTATGTGGCTGCCAGCCGGATCTGGTTCCGAAGGCCGCTGGCCGAAACGGCGGTCGGTGCGATGGCAGGCTCCTACGTCAATGCCAACAACATCGGCATCCCCATTACGCTCTACGCCCTGGGCGACGCCACGCCCGTGGCACCGGTCCTGCTGGTCCAGCTGCTCCTGTTCGCCCCGCTGGTCCTGACCCTGCTGGACCTCTCCGCCGCCGGCCGGTTCTCCCCGCGGCTGATGCTGACGCAGCCGTTCCGCAACCCCATGATCATCGCCTCGCTCCTGGGCGTGGTCCTGGCGGCGCTCCATGTGCAGCTCCCGGCCCCGGCCATGGCGCCGCTGACACTCCTGGGCGGCGCGGCCGTCCCGGTGGTGCTGCTGGCGTTCGGCATGTCCCTGCACGGCACCAAAATGCTCCGAAGCGGCGGCCACACGGCCGAAATCCTCACTGCCACGGCACTCAAGTCAGCCGTCATGCCGGCGGTGGCATTCGTCGTCGGACGCTTCCTGTTCAACCTCGACCACCACATGCTCCTGGGCGTGGTGCTTATGGCGGCGCTGCCCTCCGCCCAGAACGTGTTCCTGTTTGCCAGCAAGTACGGGCGGGGCGTGGCCGTGGCGCGGGAGACCATCCTGCTCTCCACGGCCGCCGCGGCGCCCGTGCTGGTCCTGATCGTCTGGCTCCTGGCCGGCTGAAACGCGGCATTGTGCCGCGCCGCCCTACCCTCCGGGCGGCCGGCCGGGCAAGAATGGGCACATGGAACTTCCCGTGATGCCGCCCGTCCCGCCCATGCTCGCCAAGGCCGTCAGCGGCATCGACGGCATCCCCGGCAGCGGGGACCTCAGCTACGAACCCAAGTGGGACGGCTTCCGGTCCATCATCTTCCGTGACGGCGACGACCTGGAGATTGGCAGCCGCAACGAAAAACCGATGACCCGCTACTTTCCGGAACTGGTGGCCGCGCTTAAGGAAAACCTTCCCCGCGCTGCGTGGTGGATGGCGAGATCATCCTGGTGGGGGCTTCCGGGGACCGGCTGGATTTCGACACCCTGCAGCAACGCATCCACCCTGCTGCCAGCCGGGTGAAGATGCTGGCGGAACAGACCCCCGCAAGCTTCGTGGCTTTCGATCTCCTGGCCCTGGGCGATGACGACTACACCGGGCGGCCCTTCGCGGAGCGTCGGGCCGCGCTGGAGAAAGCGCTCGCCGCCAGCAAGGCACCCGTCCAGCTCACCGCCGCCACCACGGACAAGGACACCGCCGCGCAGTGGTTCGAGCAGTTCGAAGGGGCTGGGCTGGACGGCATCGTGGCCAAGCGGCTTGACGGCCGGTACGAACCCGACAAGCGGGTGATGTTCAAGGTCAAGCACGAGCGCACCGCGGACTGCGTGGTGGCCGGCTACCGCCTGCACAAGAGCGGACCGGACGCCATCGGCTCCCTGCTGCTGGGGCTCTACAAGGACGACGGCGGCCTGGCCAGCGTGGGCGTGATCGGCGCCTTCCCGATGAAACGCCGGCAGGAATTGTTCGAGCAGCCTGCAGCCGCTGGTGACCGACTTCGACAACCATCCCTGGGCGTGGGCCAAGCAGGAGGAAGGCGAACGGACGCCGCGGAAAGCCGAAGGCAGCAGGTGGAGTGCCGGGAAGGACCTGTCCTTCGTGCCGCTCCGGCCGGAGCTGGTGGTGGAGGTCCGCTACGACCACATGGAAGGCGAGAGGTTCCGCCACACCGCCCAGTTCAATCGCTGGCGGCCGGACCGGGACCCGGAATCCTGCACCTATGCGCAGCTGGAGGAGCCGGTGAACTTCGACCTTTCTTCAGTGCTGGACACCGGCCGGGGGTAGCGGCCAGCTGACAAATTGGCCCAGGTTTAACGAGGGAGAGCCCGCCATTTGGGGGAATGGCGGGCTCTCCGGTCTGGAAACTGGGCCAGTCTGTACGCGGCAGGGCGCTACTTCAAACCCAGCAGCTTGGTGGGGGTCCGGAAGGACTCCCTGGCAGTGAGTGCCGAGACGGCGGCGATGGCGCAGATGATCGCGGTGAAGATGCTGATCTGGACCCAGCCGCCCGCCTGGATGCCGCCCATGGCGGCCACGATGGCCGGGGCGAAGCCAGCCATCAGGAACCCGAGCCTGGGTGCCGATGGCCAGGCCGGAGAAGCGGACCTTGGTGCTGAACATCTCGGCGTAGAAGGACGGCCACACGGCGTTGGAGGCGGCGTAGCCGAAGGAGAAGAAACCGATGGCTGCAACGAACATCAACGGGATGCTGTGGGATTCCAGGCTGAGCAGGAACAGCGGGGTAAGGATTGCGCTGGCCACAGCGCCATAGATGAAGACCGGCTTGCGGCCGATCCTGTCCGCGAGCTTTCCGAAGAGCGGCTGGGTACCCAAGGCCACAAGATTGGCGCCGACGACGAGCCACAAGGTGGTGGTGCCGTCCACTCCGGCGACGGTCTTGGCGTAGCTGATGGCGAGGGTGCCGAACACGGTGGAGACAGCGGCGATGAAGGCGCAGGCGACGACTCGCAGGACGTCGCGCCAGTGGCCTTTGAGGAGGTCGGCGACCGGGAGCTTGGAGATCTCGGCGTTCTTCCGGGCTTCCTCGAAGGCCGGCGGCTCGTGCAGGGTGCGGCGGATAAGGAACGCCACCACAACCACCACGGCGCTGAGCCAGAACGGGATGCGCCAGCCGATGCCGTACTTGACCTCATCCGGCAGGGCCAGGACGGGGATAAAGACCAGAGCGGCGAGGATCTGGCCGCCCTGGGTGCCGGTGAGGGTCCAGGAGGTAAAGAAGGAACGTTGGTTGTCCGGGGCGTGCTCCAGCGTCATGGACGAGGCTCCTGCCTGCTCACCGGCGGCGGAGAGTCCCTGGCAAAGGCGGGCCAGCACCAGCAGAACCGGGGCCCACCAGCCGACCGTGTGGAAATCGGGCAGGCAGCCGATCACGAACGTCGATGCGCCCATGAGCAGCAGGGTGAACATCAGGACCTTCCGGCGGCCCACCCGGTCACCGAAATGGCCCAGGATCATGGCGCCCACGGGTCGTGCCACATAGGCGAAGCCGAAGGTGGCGAAGGACATGATGGCAGCGTTGGTGTCCGCATCGGGGAAGAAGACCTTGGGGAAGATCAGTGCTGCGGCGGAGCCGAAGATGAAGAAGTCGTAGTACTCGACGGCGCTGCCCAGGAAGCTGGCGACGGCCGCCCTCTTGGGCGTCCCGGCACGGGTGAGGGCATCCTCCCCGGCGGACGGAAGTGTCTGGCTCATGGTGTTCCTTTGGTGTGACGACATTGTCGCGGATGGATCTGGGGGTCACAGCCGCCGCTGCCTTGGTACGGGGGAGGCGGGCTGGAGTCCGTAAGAATGACCCGGCATTTGTAGCCACATGGTGGGAGCTACTTTTGCGATACAGAAACTATGACTGTGAGGGCAGTCACCTGTCAAGAAAATAATCACCATCTAGAAATAGCTCTCACATTGTGGCAACATCGAGGCATGAGTGTGAACCAAGCCACAATGAACGACGAAGTTCAGCCCGACCCGGCCGGGCTGCCCGGGGCGCCCGGCGGCGGTCCCGGGGATGCTGGGGCGGCGCCCGGTGGAAAGAAAGCCGCGGACCGGACCGACATGGTGGGTAAGGCGCTGGGCCTGCTGGTGCTGCTGGGGGAGGAGCCCCGCGGGGCAAGTGCCGCCGAGATTTCACGCCGGGCAGAACTGCCGTTCAGCACCACCTACCGGCTGCTCGGGTCCCTGGCCCGCGACGGCTTTGTGGACTATGAGCCGGACGGCCGCCGGTACCACCTGGGCCTCCGGATCTTCCAGTTGGGCCAGCGGGTTTCCAACCATCACGGTTTTGCCGGGACTGCCATGCCCATCCTGCGCCGGGTGACCGAGCAGACCGGAGAGGCCACCATCCTCAGTGTCCGCGACGGCCAGCACCACCTGACTGTCAGCAAGGTGGATGGCCCGCAAATCTTCCGCGTCACCAGCGACCCGGGCCACTTGGGCTCCCTGTCCACCACCGCCGTCGGAAAGGCCCTGGTGGCATTCGCCGAGGATGGCGAGCGGGAGCGCCTGCTCGCCGAACTTCCCCTTGAGGCCCTTACGCCCCGGTCCATCACGGACCGGGGCGCCTTCCGTGCGGAAATCGAGGAAGTTCGCCGACGCGGCTATGCCGTGATGGATGAGGAAAATGAGGCCGGCATGCGGGCCGTCGCGGTACCGCTGCTCAACAGCCAGGGGCACGCCTTCGCCTCCCTGGCCACGGCTGTGCCCGTCTTCCGCCTGAGCCTCGAGGAGCCTGGAGTCCCATGTCCCCGCCTTGCAGGAGGCCGCCGCCGAACTGGCGGCCCGCCTTCCGCAGCGCGGCTAGGGCACGCAACTACCAGTCGCAAGAAATATTTCGTTCGCATCTCGAACATTAGTGCGATAAGTGAACATCTTCTGTATTGTTATCCCCATCACCGGCCCGGCCCCTCGGGTGGGCCCGGCCCGGTGCGTACCAAAGGAGCCTGCACGCATGAGCATTCGAACTGAGTCCTACCTGGTGGGACTCGTTGGTGACGGCGTCACGCCATCGCTCACGCCGCCCATGCACGAACGGGAAGGTGACGTGTTGGGCCTGCGCTACCTGTACCGGCCCATTGACCTGCTTGAGCTGGGGTTGACCGGGGAAGCGGTGGGCGCCATCCTGCAGAGCGCCCGCACCCTGGGCTTCAACGGCCTGAACATCACCCACCCCTGCAAGCAGCTGGTCCTGCAGCACCTGGACGAGGTCAGCCCGGATGCCCGCCGGCTTGGCGCCGTGAACACGGTGGTGATCCGCGACGGCAGGTTCATCGGCCACAACACTGACTTCTCCGGCTTTGGTGCCGCATTTGCTGCCGGCCTCCCAGGTGCGCGCCTGGACCGCGTGGTGCAGGCTCGGTGCCGGCGGCGCGGGATCCGCCGTCGCCTATGCGCTGCTGACCGCCGGCGTGCAGGCGCTGGACCTGGTGGACATGGATCCTGGCAGGGCCGCCGAGCGGGCCGCCGAACTGCAGGGCCTTTTCCCCGACAGCACCGTCACGGCAGGCACGACGGCGGAGCTGCCGCAGCTGATGCGCCTGGCCGACGGTTTGGTGCATTGCACCCCGGTTGGCATGTCAGCCCACCCCGGCGTTCCGCTGGACTTGGACCTGCTGGAGCCGCGGCACTGGGTGGCGGACATCGTCTACCGCCCCATCGACACTGAACTGGTCCGCGGTGCCCGCGCCAAGGGCTGCGAGGTTCTTGACGGCGGCCGGATGGCAGTAGGCCAGGCCGCCGACGCCTTCCGGATCTTCACCGGGCTGGACGCCGACCCTGACCGCATGCGCAGCCACTTCCTGGAGCTTGTCGCCGCAGAGGAGGTGGCAGCCTGATGCGCACCGGAATCGCCACCGTCTGCCTGTCCGGCACCCTGAAGGAAAAGATGCAGGCCTGCGCCATCGCCGGATTCGATGGCATCGAGATCTTCGAGCAGGATCTGGTCACCTCACCGCTCAGCCCCGAAGACGTGCGGAAGATGGCAGCCGATCTTGGGTTGGGCCTGGACCTATACCAGCCGTTCAGGGACTTCGACGGCGTCACCCCGGACCTGCTGAAAGCCAACCTCCGGCGCGCGGAGGCCAAGTTCAAGCTCATGGCACGCCTTGGCATGGACACCATCCTGGTGTGCTCCAATGTTGCCACCGCCACGATCGATGACGACGGCGTCCGGGCCGAACAGCTGGCACAGCTTGCCAACCTGGCCGGGGACCACGGCGTCAAGGTGGCCTACGAAGCACTGGCCTGGGGAAAGTACGTCAACGACTACGAGCACGCCTACCGGCTGGTGGAAATGGTGGACCACCCCAACCTGGGTACCTGCCTGGACTCCTTCCACATCCTGTCGCGGGACTGGGAGACCTCCCACATCGAGGGCTTCAACCCGGAGAAGATCTTCTTCGTCCAAGTGGCGGACGCCCCCAAGCTCTCCATGGACGTCCTCTCCTGGAGCCGCCACTACCGCGTGTTCCCGGGCGAGGGGCAGTTTGAGCTGGCCAAGTTCATGGGGCATGTGGTCCGCGCCGGCTACACCGGGCCGGTTTCGCTTGAGGTCTTCAATGACGTCTTCCGCCAGTCGGACCTGGAGCGCACCGCGGTGGATGCCATGCGGTCGCTGATCTGGCTCGAGGAACAGAGCGCCAAGTGGCTGGCAAGCACCCCCGCCGGGGCCGGCGCCGCCTCCCCGGCCGCCTCCCGCCGTCGTTATCCCATGGAACTGGCCACCCTGCCCAAGGTGAACGAACCAGCGGGCTTCAACTTTGCCGAGGTCAAGGCGGACGATACGGCACAGCTGGAGAAGCTCCTGAGCCAGGCTCGGCTTCGAGTTCGAGGGCCGGCACCGGACCAAGGACGTCCAGCTGTGGACCATGGGCCAGGCCCGCGTGATCATCAACGAGCAGGCCGCGCGGCACGCCGAACCGGCAATCGCCGCGCTGGGGTTCGACGTCGATTCGCCCGTGATTGCCTCCGCCCGTGCCCAGCAGCTCAAGGCCCCCGTGGTGGCCCGCAAGGTCCAGGCGGACGAGGAAGTCTTCCAGGGTATCTGCGCGCCGGACTCCACCGAGATCTTCCTCTGCCAGGGCAGCCCGGACGGCACCGCGGCGTGGACGCACGAGTTCGGGGAAGGGCTGGAAAACCCCTCTGCCGGAGCCCGGGCCGTGATTGACCACGTCAACCTCGCCCAGCCGTGGCAGCACTTCGATGAAGCCGTCCTCTTCTACACCAGCGCCCTGGCCCTGGAGCCCCAGCCGTTCGCCGAGGTACCCAGCCCCAGCGGCCTGGTGCGCTCGCAGGTCATGCAGACCTCCGATGGCGCGGTGCGGCTTGTCCTGAACCTGGCCCCCATTCAGCAGGCAAGGAGCGAGGCCCGCAAGACCTACCAGGAACACATCGCCTTCGCCGTGGAGGACCTTGTGGCCACCGCCCGGGGCGCCCGGGAGCGCGGCCTGGAATTCCTCCAGATCCCCGCCAACTATTACGAGGACCTTGACGCGCGGTTCGACCTGGACCCCGGTTTCCTGGCCACCTTGCAGGATCTCAACCTGCTCTTCGACCGGGATGCCGACGGCGAGTTCCTGCACTTCTATACAGCCACCGTGGGCAGCGTGTTCTTCGAGATGGTGGAACGCCGCGGCCGTTACGACGGATACGGCGCCCCCAATGCCCCGGTGCGGCACGCAGTGCAGTACGACTCGCTGCACCGCACCAGCCAGGCCGCAAAGCCCTAGACACAACTACACACCCAACAGATGAGAAAGGAGCCAGCAATGCCGGAAGACATCACCGCTGAGCTGGAGTCGGAGGAACTCGTGCCCCCGGCCGAACCGAAGGCTGCCCACCAGCCCCTGGACAAGGCCATCGAATCGCAGGCGGACCTCAGTGCGGAGATCAGCGCCATCGGCGAGGCCTACCGGCGCGCCCTCAAGGACGGCGGCCAGCCGGAGATCCAGCCGCGCCTCGACTACCCGCCGTACCGCAGCAGCATCCTGCGCCACCCCACCAAGAGCCTGCAGCACGCGGACCCGGAAACCATCGAGCTCTACTCGCCGGCGTTCGGGCACCAGGACGTGCACGCGCTGGAATCGGACCTCACCATCCAGCACAACGGCGAGCCGCTGGGCGAGCGGATCATCGTCTCCGGGAAGGTCCTCGACGGCGACGGCCGCCCCGTGGCCGGCCAGGCTGGTGGAGATCTGGCAGGCCAACTCCTCCGGCCGCTACATCCACAAACGTGATCAGCACCCGGCGCCCATCGACCCCAACTTCACGGGCATCGGCCGCTGCATCACCGGCCCGGACGGCTCCTACCGGTTCACCACCATCAAGCCCGGCGCGTACCCCTGGAAGAACCACCTGAATGCGTGGCGCCCGGCGCACATCCACTTCTCCCTGTTCGGCACCGAGTTCACCCAGCGCATCATCACCCAGATGTACTTCCCCGGCGACCAGCTCTTCCCGCTGGACCCCATCTACCAGACCATCGTGGACCAGGACGCCCGCGACAGGCTGGTGGCCACCTATGATCACAGCATCACCGAGCCCGAGTGGGCGCTGGGCTACAACTGGGACATCGTCCTGACCGGCCCCAAGCGGACCTGGACCGAAAACGAGGCTTTCGGTACAGCAGGCGACAGCAGTGAAGAGGCAGGAGAGTAGGAAAGATGAGCACCAAACTGGTACCCACCCCCGGCCAGACCGTGGGCCCGTTCTACGGCTACGCGCTGCCGTTCGAGAAGGACAACGAACTCCTGCCGCCCGGCTTCCCGGGCTCCATCCGCCTGCAGGGCACTGTCTACGACGGCGCCGGCCACACCATCCCCGACGCCATCCTGGAAATCTGGCAGCCGGACGGCGAGGGCAAGGTTGTCCAGCGCACCGGGTCCCTGGTCCGCGACGGCTACACCTTCACCGGCTGGGGCCGCGGCGCCGTCGGCAACACGGGCGTCTTCACCTTCACCACCGTCAACCCCGGCCCCACCAAGCCCGGCGCGGCCCCATTCATTTCGGTGGCACTCTTCGCCCGTGGCCTGACCAACCGGTTGTTCACGCGCATCTACCTCCCGGAAGACACCGAGGCGCTGGCCAACGACCCCCTGCTCAGCTCGCTGGACCCGGAGCGCCGCAAGACGCTCATCGCCCGCCGGGACGCCGACGGGGGCCTCACCTGGGACATCCGCCTCCAGGCTGAGGGCGAGACGGTCTTCCTGGACTTCCAGTGACCCACGCCGCCGCCGTGGGAGACTTGCGCGCCTTCGCGGAAGAGGCCGACGCCGGCCTGCTCAGTCCCGTTTCAGCGTCGCCGTTGGTGTCGGCGCTGACGGGGGACCGGGCAGTGCTGGCAGCCATCCTCGCCGTTGAGTCCGGCTGGGCAGCGGTGCTGCAACGGTCCGGGCTGGCACCCGCCGGTTCGGCCGCCGTCGTTGCTTCCGCCGCAGAGGCGGGGCGCTACGACCTGGCCGGTATCGCGCTGCGCGCCCAGGGCGGCGGCAACCCGGTGATCCCCCTCCTGGCCGATCTCCGGAAAAACGTGGCGGCCCTGGACATCGCCGGCGTGGGAGCCGGAAAGGCCGTGCACACGTCCCTGACCAGCCAGGACGTGCTGGATACCGCACTCATGCTGCTGGCCCGCAACACCGTCCACGCCGTGCTTGCCGACGTGAAAGGTACGACGACGGCGCTCGCCGCTTTGGCCGGGCAGCATACGAACACGCTGTGCGTGGGCAGGAGCCTGACGCAGCATTCGCTTCCGTACACTTTTGGGCTGCGCGCGGCCCAATGGTTCCAGGGTGTGGCCGCGGCGGCCCGGCAGCTGGAAAGCCTCGGATTCCCGGTCCAGTTCGGCGGGGCGGTGGGGACCCTCGCTGCCGGGACCGTGCTGACGGATGGCTCCCAGGCCACGCCGTTCACCCTGGCCGACGCCCTGGCGTCCCAGGGGGCCTGGCCCCGGCCGCGGCTCCCTGGCACACCAACCGCCTGGCCATCACCTCCCTGGGCCATGCGCTGGCATCCGTGCTGGACGCCTGCGGCAAGATCGCGGCCGACGTGGCGTTTTTGAGCCGGCCCGAGGTGGCTGAGGTCGCCGAGCCGCGGGCCGCCGGGCGCGGCGTGTCATCGGCCATGCCGCAGAAGCAGAACCCGGTGCTGTCCGTCCTGATCCGGAGCGCCGCGCTGCAGGCGCCGCAGCTGGCCGCCCAGCTGCATGCGGCCGCCGCCAACTTCAACGACGAACGCCCGGACGGCGCCTGGCACACCGAGTGGCCGGCCCTCCGCCAGCTGCTGGCCCTGGCCCTCGGCGCTGCCGGGCATCTAAGGGAACTCGCCGAAGGGCTCCGGGTGTTCCCGGAGGGCATGCGCCGCAACCTCGACCTGTCCGGCCCGCTGCTGCTGGCCGAAGGCGTCACCGCCGCCGTGGCTCCGCTGCTTTCGGAGCAGGATGGCCGCACCGGCAAGCAGCAGCTGCAGCAGGTGGTGGACCGGACCCTCGACGCACCCCCTTCGGAGCAGGCCGCGACCTACCGGAAGCTGTTCCGCGGGGCTGTTCCCGCCGCCGTCGTTCCTGACTCCCGGCTGGAGGAACTCCTGGACCCTGCCGGCTACCTGGGCCAGGCGGCGGAGATCTCCCGCCGCATCCTGGCCGCCTACCCTGAATTTGTTACACCTACCGACGCGAATGGAGCTTTCCGTGGCTAAGCCGGCCTTGAAGGCAGCGCTGCTGTCCCCCCAACGAACCCTGGGCGACCACCCCCTGCTGCTGGTGGGTCCGTCCCTTGGCACCTCCACGATCCTGTGGAACAAGGTGGCATCCCTGCTCGGCAACGATTACGACGTGGTGGCCTGGGACCTTCCCGGCCACGGGGTTTCGCCCGCCGCCGGCGAAGGGTTCGACGTGGCCGCGCTTGCCGACGCCGTCGTGGACCTGGTGGACTCCATCGCCCCCGGCGAAAACTTCCATTACGCCGGGGTTTCCCTGGGCGGCGCGGTGGGCCTGCAGCTGGGCATCAAGCATGGGGAACGGCTGAAGAGCCTCTCCGTGCAGAACAGCGGCGCCAAGATCGGCACCCCCGAAGGGTGGCTGGAGCGCGCCGAAACGGTCCGCACCCAAGGCACCCCCGTGATGATCCAGGGCTCCGCCGAGCGCTGGTTCGCGCCCGGCTTCATGGACCGGGAACCCGATTTCAGCAGCAGGCTCCTGCACGCCCTGCGCGACGCCGACCGCTTCAGCTACGCCTTCTGCTGCGAAGCGCTGGCCGCCTTCGACGTCCGGGAAGAGCTGGGCAGCATCACCGTCCCCACCCAGGTCATCGCCGGGGCCCTGGACGGCGTAGCCCCGCCCGCCATGGCCGAGGAAGTGGCAGCGGGTATCACCGCAGGTGGCGGCACCGCGACGGCGGTGACCGTGGAGGGCATCTCGCACCTGGCACCCGCCGAGGCACCGGCCCACGTCGCGGACCTGATGCGCAGCCTGGCCTCCTGGGCCGAATCACGGCAGGCAGCCAAGTGAGCGGCGCTGAACACGACGGGGCTGAGCGCCACGGCGTGGTCCAGCCCGGCGCCACCAGCCGGGAAATTTACGACGGCGGCATGGCCGTCCGGCGCGAGGTCCTGGGCGACGCGCACGTGGACCGGGCCAACGCCAACAAGGACGAGTTCACCGACGATTTCCAGGACATGATCACCCGCATCGCCTGGGGCGGGATCTGGACCCGGCCCGGCCTGACCCGCCAGATGCGCTCGGCGGTCACCATCACCGCCATGGTGGCGCACGGGCACTGGGAAGAACTGGCAATGCACATCCGCGCCGCCCTCCGGAATGGCCTCAGCAGGGACGAGATCAAGGAAATCCTGCTGCAGACCGCCGTCTATTGCGGAGTGCCTTCCGCCAACACCGCCTTCAAGACCGCCCAGCAGGTCTTCCGCGAGCCTGGACGCCGCGCCCACCAAAGAAACCCCCGCCACCCCACCCAACTAGGTAGCGCCAACTGTCGTTTTGCGCCCTCAAAACGACAGTTACTGCTACCCAGTTGGGTCCCAAAGAACCAGAGGAACCATGAACCAGGCTTTTGTGTACGACGCTGTGCGCACCCCGTTCGGCAAGTTCGGCTCCGGCCTTGCCGCCGTCCGTCCGGATGATCTTGCAGCGCATGTGATCAAGGAATCCGCGAAGCGCGCACCGGGACTCGATCCGGAGCGGATCGACGAGGTGGTGTTCGGCAACGCGAATGGTGCCGGCGAGGAGAACCGCAACATCGCCCGGATGGGCACGCTGCTGGCCGGCCTGCCGGTTTCGATCCCGGGGACCACGGTGAACCGGCTCTGCGGGTCCTCCCTGGACGCTGCGATCATCGCGTCCCGGCAGATCAACGCCGGTGATGCGGACCTGATGCTCGTGGGCGGGGCCGAGTCGATGTCCCGCGCCCCGTGGGTGCTGCCGAAGACGGAGAAGCCGTACCCGGCCGGGGACATGACCCTGGCCTCCACTACGCTGGGCTGGCGCCTGGTGAACAAGGCGATGCCGAAGGAGTGGACCATTTCCCTGGGTGAGGCCACCGAGCGGCTGCGCGAGAAGTACGGCGTGACCCGGGAGGCGCAGGACGAGTTCGCCGCTGCCTCGCACAACCTGGCCGCTGCCGCCTGGGACGAGGAGTTCTACGACAACCTCGTCGCACCCGTGCCCGGCACTGACCTGGTGCGGGATGAGGGGATCCGGGCGGGTTCCTCGGCGGAGAAGCTGTCCGGCCTCAAGACGGTGTTCCGTGCCGAGGACGGCACGGTCACTGCGGGGAACGCATCGCCGTTGTCCGACGGCGCCTCCGCGGCCTGGATCGGTTCCGAGGCTGCCGCCGGGCTGCTCGGGCTGGACCCGCTGGCCCGCATCGCCGGGCGCGGGGCGCACGCGAACGATCCGCAGTACTTCGGCTACGCTCCCGTCGAGGCCGCGAACAAGGCCCTGGCGAAGGCGGGCATCGGCTGGGAGCAGGTGGGCGCCGTCGAACTTAACGAAGCCTTCGCCGCGCAGTCCCTGGCCTGCATCAACGCCTGGGGCGTCGACCCCGGAATCGTGAACCGGCACGGCGGCGCTATTGCCATGGGCCACCCGCTGGGCGCCTCCGGTACCCGGATCCTGGGCACCCTGGCCCGGTCCCTGCAGGCCTCCGGTGAACGCTGGGGCGTGGCCGCCATCTGCATCGGCGTGGGCCAGGGCCTGGCCGTCGTGCTCGAAAACGTGACTGCTTCAAACGGAAAGGCATAAGCCATGCTGCATTTTGTTGATTCGGTCCAGGAGGCCGTGGTCGGGATCAAGGACGGCTCCACCGTGATGATCGGTGGGTTCGGCAACGCCGGGCAGCCGTTCGAACTGATCGACGCGCTGCTCGAGTGCGGCGCCAAGGACCTGACCGTGGTGAACAACAACGCCGGCCAGGGCGACCAGGGCCTGGCCCTGCTCATCAAGGAAGGCCGCGTTCGAAAGATGATCTGTTCGTTCCCGCGGCAGTCCGACTCCTGGCACTTCGACGCCAAGTACAAGGCCGGCGAAATCGAACTCGAGCTGGTGCCGCAGGGCAACCTGGCCGAACGCATCCGCGCCGCGGGGGCCGGGATCGGCGGGTTCTTCACCCCCACCGGGTACGGGACCATGCTCGCCGAGGGCAAGGAGACCCGGATCATTGATGGCCGCGGCCAGGTTTTCGAGACCCCCATCCACGCCGACGTCGCCCTGATCAAGGCGTTGAAGGCGGACGGCAAGGGCAACCTGGTGTACCGCAAGACCGCCCGGAACTTCGGCCCCATCATGGCCGCCGCCGCGAAGCACACCATCGCCCAGGTCACCGAGATCGTCCCGGTCGGCGGGCTGGACCCGGAAAACGTGGTCACCCCCGGGATCTACGTCAACACCATCGTCACGGTTGCCGGCAGCGGCCAATCGTCCAGCACGGCAGGAAAGGTGGCCTGAGATGAGCCTCACCAAAACATCCATCAAAACTTCAGAGACCCCCTTGGCCGTGATGACCTGGCCCGGCTGGTGGCCCGGGACATCGCCCCGGGGTCGTTCGTGAACCTGGGCATCGGTCAGCCCACTCTGGTGTCCAACTACCTCACCGAGGAACAGAACATCACCCTCCACACGGAGAACGGGATGCTCGGCATGGGCCCGGAGGCCAAAGGCGGGGAGATCGACGAGGACCTGATCAACGCCGGCAAGATCCCGGTCACCGAACTCCCCGGCGCCTCCTACTTCCACCACGCAGACTCGTTCGCGATCATGCGCGGCGGGCACCTGGACATCTGCGTCCTGGGCGCGTTCCAGGTCTCGGCCACCGGTGACCTCGCCAACTGGCACACCGGCGCGCCCGGGGCGATCCCCGCCGTCGGCGGTGCCATGGACCTGGCCACCGGGGCCAAGGACGTCTTCGTCATGATGACCCTCCTGACCCGCGAAGGCGCCTCCAAGATCGTGGAATCCTGCACCTACCCGATAACGGGCGTCGGCTGCGTCACCCGCGTCTACACCGACAAGGGCGTCTTCCTCACCGGCCCCGACGGCGTGACCGTCCGCGAAACCTTCGGCTGCACCCTCGAAGAACTCCAGGAACTGATCCCCGTCCCACTCAAGGCCGCGGCCGCCGTCGGACTTCAGGACCAAGGCGCACCCTAGGATTGGTAACCATGACCGACGCCGCAGGTACCGCTGTCCAGCCCGCCCCACAGGCCAGCGACCAGTACGTCCAGTCGCTGGCCCGGGGGCTGGCCGTGATCCGTGCCTTCGACGCCGACCGGCCCGTCATGACGCTCACCGAAGTGGCGGCGCGCACGGCCCTGACACGGGCCACCGCACGCCGGTTCCTGCACACCCTCGTGGAGCCTCGGCTACGTGCGGACCGACGGCAAGACGTTCGCGCTGACGGCCAAGGTCCTCCAGCTGGGGTACGCGTACCTTTCCGGGCTGTCACTGCCGCAGCTGGCGCAGCCGCACCTGGAGGAGCTGTCCCTCAAGCTGGGCGAATCCACGTCCGCCGCCGTGCTGGAAGGCACGGACATTGCCTACATCGCACGCGTGACCAGCCGGCGGATCATGACCGTCGGCATCACCGTGGGTACCCGCTTCCCGGCCTACGCCACGTCGATGGGCCGGGTGCTGCTCTCCCACCTGCCGCCCGCGGACCTCAAGGCGTACCTTGCGGCTGCCGAAATCAAGCCGCTCACGCCCCGCGCTTTGGGCACCGTGCCCGCGCTGCTGGCGGTGCTGGACACCGTCCGGGCCCAGGGCTGGTGCCTGCTGGACCAGGAACTGGAGCTTGGCCTGATGTCCGTCGCCGCGCCGGTGTATGACGGGCCCAAGGTGGTCGCTGCGGTCAACGTTTCGCTGCAGGCGCAGTCGGTGGAGGCCAAACCCGACCCCCAGGCGTACCTGGCAGCCGTGGCGCAGGAGATCGTGGCCACGGCCAAGCTCATCTCGGCCGACCTCACCGCCCGCGGCTAGTGCCGGGACTGGCCCCACAGGACCCAACGGGCCGAAATAAGTCGAAATAAACCGTCCAGCGGTCCGGCTCCCACCAATTTCCCGGCATTCCTTCAGGTGCTGCTTCTAGGGTCCAGCCATGACCTCAAAAACCCTTGTTATCAACCTGGGCCTGGGCGCCGTCATTCTGGCCCTCGGCGCGGGTACCTACCTGACGGCCACGGCCGCGGGTTCCTCGTCGACGGCAGCGGCCGCGCGCACGGTGACGGTAAGCAAGGCGGCCATTTCCTCGGTGGCCACAGCCTCGGGCAATGTCGCCCCCCAGACCACCACTGTGGTCAATGCCCAAAACTGCAGCGGCGTGATCCTTTCCGTGGCGGCAACGCTGGGCCAGCAGGTCACCGCCGGGCAGCCACTTGTCTCCATCGATCCCACCAATGCCCAGAATGCCCTCAATGCCGCGCAGGCCCAACTGGATTCCGTGACGGCCCAGGGCAACCAGCAGCAGGTCTCCGCAGCCGGGCAGGTGGCCACGGCGAACCAGGGCCTGGTCAACGCCCAGCAGTCAGCCACCCTTGACGCGTCCCAGCAGTCCGCGGCGGTGGCCACCGCGCAGAAGGCCGTGGACGCAGACAACGCCGCCGTGACCGCAGCACAGGCAGTACCGGTTCCCAGCCCGAAGCCCGGCAACTGGCAGGACCCGGTGGCCGCTGCCCAGAACCAGGCTCGCCAAGGACCAGGCGGCCCTCAGCCAGGCGCAGAACCAGGCCGCGTCCACGCAGCTCAAGGACAAACAGCAGGTTGCCTCCGCCACCACAGCACTCGGCAACGCCCAGAACTCCGCGGCTTCGGCTGGCGGGACCAACGTGACCAGCGCCGAACTCGCGGTGGAGACGGCCAAAGCAAACCTCGCAGCCTGCAACCTGACCTCCCCCGTGGCGGGCACCGTCACCGGGGTCAGCGCAACGGCCGGTGCGCTGACGGGCCAGTCAGGGTCCTCCGGCGCTGCCGCCAGCGGTGGTTCCGCGGGCGGCGCTGCTTCGGCCGCTTCCGCCGGCGCCTCAGCGGCCGCGACGTCCGGCTCCGGCCTGGTCACCATCAGCGACACGGGACATCTCCAGGTGGTCGCCGGATTCTCGGAAGCGGACATCACCAGCATGAAGCCGGACCAGACCGCCCAATTCACGTTCCCCGCCCTGCCGCAGGACCCCGCCGCCCCGCCCGTTACCGGCAAAGTGGTGTCCATCGCCCAGACCTCCAGCACCACTAACGGCGTGGTCACCTACCCGGTGACGGTTTCCATCGCCAACCCGCCGGCCGGCCTGCGCCTTGGCCAGAGCGCCAACATTTCGGTTACCACCGCCGCGGCCGGGGACGCCTTGGTGATACCCGGGCTCGCCATCACCACCACGGGTACCCGGCAGACAGTCAACGTCCTGAAGAACGGCACCCCGACGCCGGTAACGGTCACCACCGGGATCAGCGCGAACGGCCGCACCCAGATCCTGACCGGCCTCGCCGAGGGGGACCAGGTGGAACTTCCGGCTGTTTCCAGCACCCTGGACACCGGCAGCAGCACCACCACCGGCGGAGGCTTCGGCGCCGGCGGCCTGGGCGGCGGCAACCGCGGCGGCCGGAACGGCGGCCAGTAGCCATGGCGGCGGTCATCGAACTGTCCGGCGTCAGCAAGGTCTATGGCAAGGGCGAAGCGGAGGTGCGCGCCCTGGACAACGTGGACATTGCGATCGAACGCGGCGATTTCGTGGCCATTATCGGGGCTTCCGGGTCCGGGAAATCAACCATGATGAACATCATCGGATGCCTCGATGCCCCCAGCACCGGCAACTACCGCCTGGACGGAATCAACACCCGGGAGCTTGACGAGTTCCAGCAGGCGCAGATCCGCAACCGCAAGATCGGCTTCGTGTTCCAGAACTTCAACCTGATCTCCAGGACCAGGGCGGTGGACAACGTGGCCATGCCGCTCGCCTATGCGAAAGTGGGGCGGCAGGACCGGCGCAGCCGGGCACTGGCCATGCTGGACACCGTTGGGCTGTCCAGCCGCGCAGGGCACAAGCCGTCGCAGCTGTCGGGCGGCCAGCAGCAGCGGGTGGCCATCGCCAGGGCACTGGTGAGCAACCCGGTACTCCTGCTGGCCGATGAGCCAACGGGAGCGCTTGATTCAAAGTCTTCCGCCGAAATCCTCGACCTTTTCGGAAGCCTGCACGCCAGCGGACGGACCATCGTGATGATCACCCACGAAATGGACGTTGCCGAGCGGGCCGGGCGGGTCATCCGGATGCAGGACGGCAGGATCGTCTCCGATGTCCGGCAGCAGCCGGTACCGGCCGGAACCTTCGCGGTGGCGCAGTGAACCTCCTTGAATCAGCGCGGTTCGCCCTCTCCGGGGTTGCCGCCAACAAGATGCGTTCGGTGCTCACCACGCTGGGAATCCTGATCGGCATCGCGGCAGTGATCATCCTGCTCGCGGTGGGGGCGGGAACCAGCAACAACATCAAGGCCCAGATCGGCAAGTTGGGCACCAACGTCCTCACCGTCAGCCGTGCCACCAGTGTGGGAGGCCGCACCACGGGCGGCCAGGCCGGGGCAAGCCGGACCCGCAGCACCAACCTCACGCGGGACGACGAACATGCGCTCACGGATCCGGTGCTCGCTCCCGACGTTGCCACCACTGCGCCGATAGTCCAGGCCCAGGGGGTGACCGCAACCTACACCAGCGCCACCCATTCCGTGGCAAGCTTCCTGGGGACCACGGCGTCGTACTTTGACATCAGCAACAGCACCATGGCGTCCGGGGCGTCCTTCACCGAAGCCGACCAGCAGGCCGGGAACCCCGTGGCCGTCATCGGCAACACGGTGGCCAGCGACCTCTTCGGCTCCGCCACCGGCACCGCTGTAGGCCAGTCCATCCAACTGAACGGGCAGAACTTCACCGTCGCGGGCGTCCTCGCGGTCAAGGGTTCCACCGGCCTGAACGATCCCGATGACATCGTGGTGGTTCCGTTCTCCGCTGCGCAGAACAAGTTCACCGGCTACGCGCCCACCCTGGCATCGATCACGGTGCAGGCAGCCTCCGCAGACGTCATGAACCAGGCACAGAATGAGGTCCAGATGATCCTGGACGCCCGCCACCATGTCGACTCCACCAACCGGGACTACCAGGTCCGCAACCAGGCGCAGATCCTCACCACCGCCACCAACACCACCCAGACCCTGACCATCCTGCTGGGCGCCGTGGCGGCCATCAGCCTCCTGGTGGGCGGGATCGGCGTCATGAACATCATGCTGGTCACCGTGACCGAACGTACCCGGGAGATCGGCATCCGCAAGGCCATCGGCGCATCCAGGGGCAGCATCGTGACGCAGTTCCTGATCGAGTCACTGGTCATCTCGGTGATCGGCGGCGTGGCCGGGATCGCCGTCGGCTTTGCCGGCAGCGCCTTCCCCGTGCTCGGCGTACAGCCTGAGGTGCAGGCCTGGACCGTATGGCTGTCCCTGGCGGTTTCGGCCGTCATCGGACTGGTGTTCGGCGTCTACCCCGCCAACAAGGCCGCGAAGCTGCGGCCGATCGATGCCCTTCGCTACGAATAGGAAACCCATGAGCAGCTACAGCCCGTACACCCCGGACGCCCCCACCGAGGCCCTGCCGTCCCCCGTCCCCTTGGCAGCCCCGGACGAAGAGCCCGCAACCCTCCCGGAGCACGCCGCGCACGCCCCGGCCGGGGACGAGCCCTTCATCCCGAAGAAGCGCTTCACCCCCGGCCGTTCCACCAAGATCCTTGCCTGCGTACTGCTGGTGGCGGCAGGATTCTTCGGCGGCACCATCGTGCAGAAGCAGATTGACCTGGGCAACAGGGCAGCCCGGACCAACGTGGGCAACTTCCAGGGCGGCAACGGCCGCGCCGGCGCCGGAACGGGGGACGGGTCCGGCACGCAGGCGCCGGGCCAGGGGCGCCGGAACGGCAACAATGGTGCCACCGCCCCCGCAAACGCCCCCACGGGCGCGGCCGGCCAATAGGCAGGAAGGCCGACGGCGGGAGGAGGGCTCCCGCCGTCGGCCTTTCCTTGCGTGTGGGGTCACCGGTCCTAGCGGACGTGGTTGCCCAGGCTCGCGGAGCGGGGTCTTGGAGGTCTCCCGGGCCCACCATGCCCCGGCCACTGCCAGGACCGACGAAGCGGCCACGATCCAGGCTGCCGGTCCCCAGTTGGCCTTGTCAGCGCCCACAAGGGCTGTGCCGAGCAGCGGGGTGAAGCCGGCGCAGAGGATGCCGATCTGGAGGCCGATGGCCATGCCGGAGTAGCGCACCTTGACGTTGAAGAGCTCAGAGAACCACGCGGGGTAGATTGCGTTGGACATGGCGTAGGTGCCCGCTGTGATCAGGGTGCTGGTGAGGAAGATCATGGGGATGTTCCCCGTGGAGATCACCGAGAAGTATACGAAGATCATGGCGCCGGACCCCAGGACGCCGCCGATGAAGATGGGCCGGCGGCCAAAGGTATCGGACAGCCGCGCGAAGAGCGGCTGGCTGGCGACGGCCAGGACGTTGCCCAGGATGCTGACCCACAGCATGGTGGAGGCGGGGACGCCCACCGATACGGCGTAGGCCAGGCCGAAGGACTGCATGAAGGTGTTGGTGACTGTCTCGAAGGACATCAGCGCCACCTGGAAGAACTGCGCGGGGTGCGTCTGGAACATCTTGGCGAAGGGGAGCTTCACCAGTTGGCCATGGTCATGCTCTTCCTCGAAGACCTCGGGCTCTTCCAGGGAGCGGCGCACCAGGTAGGCGACGATGAGCACCACGAGGGAGAGCCAGAACGGGATCCGCCAGCCCCACGCGAGGCGGTCCGCCTCGCTCATCGCGGCCACCGGCAGGAAGGCAAGGGACGCCAGGACGATGCCGGCGGAGATGCCGCTCATGGCGAAGCTGGCGAAATAGCCGCGGCGGCCCTCCGGGGCCTCCTCGGTGGACAGGGCGGAGGCCCCTGCCGTCTCCGCGCCGGCTGAGAGGCCCTGCATCAGGCGCAGCAGCACCAGCAGGGCCGGAGCCCAGTAGCCTGCAGCATTGAAGTCCGGCAGGGCGCCGATCAGGAATGTGGAGCCTGCCCATCAGCACCAGCGTGAGCACCAGTGTGTTCTTCCGGCCGATCTTGTCGCCCAGGTGTCCGAACACCACTGCGCCAAAGGGGCGGGCGACGTAAGCGACGCCGAAGGTGGCGAAGGACGCAATGAGGGCAACAGTCGGGTCGCCCGATGGGAAGAAGATCTTCGAGAAGACCAGGGAGGCCGCGGTGGCGTAGATGAAGAAGTCGTAATACTCCAGGGCGCCGCCGAGGAAGGCGGCCAGGGCTGCCTTCCTTGCACGCCTGATCCGGCGCTGTGCCTCCGGCGTCGACTGGGCCTTGGCTCCTGCTGCGATATCGGTCATTTCAGGGTTTCCTTCCACGCTGAAGGTGGGGGTCTTATGTATTTTGTGCGCTATACGAACAAGTGTGCGAAATGCGCCTAGAAAGAGGATACTGGTCCGTGAGCCGAATCACAACGGCAGCTTCAAGGAAAGGTGCATGCTGAATGGAACTCCCGGCGCACTCCCCGCGCATGGCCCTCATTGGGTCGGCTGCAACGCAGGCGATGTCCCCCGGGCTGTGGAACCCGGTCCTGCGCCGGCTGGGAACCGGGTGGACCTACGAGGCCTGGGACGTGGCTCCCGGGGCTGACATGCACCAGGTCCGGCGCCGCCTGTTGGAAGCAGGCGTGGTGGCAGCCAACGTGACCATGCCACACAAGCACTGGGCGGCGGAGACCGCCGACCAGGCGGACGCCCCCGTCCAGCTGAGTGGCGCCTGCAACCTGCTGGTGCCGGACGGGGACAAGCTGGTGGGCCACAACACGGACATCACTGCCGTCGGTGTACTCCTGAAGGGGCGGTACCAGCGGCATGCCCTCATGCTGGGCGCCGGGGGAGCTGCCAGGGCGGCCCTGATCGCGCTCAGGGCGGACGTGGGGACAGTGTCGATCACCGACCGGGACCCCCGGGCGTCGGAGGAACTGCTTGGCCTGGCCCGGGACCTGGGGATTGAGGCGCAGGCTGTGACCTCGGAGGAGGCCCGGGAACTCGCCCCCGACGCGTCCCTGGTGGTCAACGCCACCCCAGTGGGGAAGAGCCCTGCCGACGGGCCGGTGTGGGGCGGTGCCCCGCTGGCCGCTGATGCTGTCCTTTATGACTACGTCTACGCGGGCCACGTTACCGCCAGTGTTGGGCGCGCCCGCGAGCTCGGCGTCCGGTGCATCGACGGGTGGGACCACCTGCGTGAACAGGCCGTGGCCATGGTGCCCCTCCTGGGCCTGGACCCGGAAGCGGGCTGCCTGCTGCGGGAGTCCCTGGGCGTCCTCCGGGACACGCACTGAGCGGGCGGAAGGGCTGGACGATAGGATCGGACAGGCACCGAAGGGCGGTCCCACTGCGCCAACCGTTCGGAGAGGAACAGCAACGTCCATGGAGGAGCAGGCAGCCTACTATGTGAAGTCGGTTGAAAAGACGTTCGACGTCCTGCTCGCCTTCACTCCCGACCAGCCGCGGCTTACTGTGTCCCAGGTTGCCGCCCGGACGGACATGACCCGTGCATCAGCACGCCGCTTCCTCCTGACCCTCGCCGACCTCGGCTATCTCCGTGCCGACGGGCCTGCCTTTGAACTGACCGCCCGGTCCCTGGACATCGGCCGCTCCTACCTTGCAGGCCTGGCGCTGCCCCGGGTGGCGGAGCCGCACCTCAGGGACCTGGCGGCTGAGCTCAACGAAACCACCGCCTTGTGCATCCTCGACGGTGGCGAGGTGGTCTATGTGGTCTGCGTGCCGTCACCGGGGCTGTTGAGCGTTTCCATTACCGTTGGCACCCGCTTCCCGGCCTGGGCCACGTCCATGGGCCGGGTGCTGCTGGCCGGGCTGCCCGCGCCGCAGCTGGAGGAGTACCTCCAGTCGGTCCAGCTGCACCGTTACACGGACCGCTCCATCGGCAGCGTCGAGGACCTCCGGGCAGAGGTGGAAGCGGCCCGGACCAGGGGCTGGTCCATGGTTTCCCAGGAGCTTGAGGAAGGCCTGCGCGGCGTGGCCGTCCCCGTGTGCCGCGGAACGGAAGTGGTTGCTGCCGCCAACGTATCCCTCCAGACCCACCGGGCCGCGGCGCGGGATATCGAGGCCACTGTCCTTCCGCAGCTGATGGAGGCCGCGCGGCGCATTGCCCTTGATTACGGTGGTCCCGCCGTCCGCTCCGGCTGATCCACGTACCACCCGCGCGACGGCGTCCCCGCCGCGCGGGTGGTGGGAGGGACGTCAGCAGCTTGGCCGGGGCGGCCTGACAGGTGAATCGTTACCCACAACCTCCCCGCAGCCCACTCCCGCCGCGGCCCCCAGCGCTCTAGACTCAAGCCAACTGCGTGCAGCAGAGCCGCTGCACCGCTCGTCAGGAAGAGGAGTCGGCGGGTGAAACTGGGGATTCCGCGGGAACGCCGGGAGGGCGAGCGGCGCGTCGCCGCCACTCCCGATACCGTCAGGCAGCTGGCCGGGATGGGGCTGGACGTCCTGGTGGAAGCCGGGGCCGGGGACTGTGCGGGGCACGCCGATCCCGGCTACCGGCAGGCCGGCGCCACCATCGTCGCGGAACTGGACACCACCGCCCTCGACATCCTGGTCCACGTCCGGCCACTTGACCCGCACACCGCCGCGACCCTGCACCGGGGAGCCGTGACGGTGGGGCTCGCGTCGCCGTCGTCCGAGCTGCCGGCCGTGCAGGCGCTCGCGGACAGCGGGGTGACTTCCTTCGCGTTGGAACTGGTGCCCCGCATTTCCCGCGCCCAGTCCATGGACGCCCTGACCTCGCAGGCGCTGGTGGCCGGGTACCGCTGCGTCCTGGAGGCCGCGATCAGGCTGCCCCGGTTCTTTCCGCTGTACATGACCGCGGCGGGCACCATCCCCCGGCCCGCGTCCTGGTGCTCGGCGCCGGCGTGGCAGGGCTGCAGGCCATCGGCACCGCCAAGCGACTGGGAGCGCGGGTCTTCGCCAACGACATCCGCCCCGCCTCCGCCGACGAGGTCGCGTCGATGGGCGGCACCTTCATCCGGCTGGACCTTGAGACCGCGGAGGCGGCCGGCGGCTACGCCCGGCAGTTGAGTTCCGACGCCGGCACCCGGCAGCGGCAGTTGCTGGCACCCCACGTAGCGCAGTCGGATGTCCTGATTACGACGGCGGCCGTCCCCGGGCGGTCCGCGCCCCTTTTGGTGACGCACGAGATGGTGCAGGGAATGCGCGCCGGTTCGGTCGTCGTGGACCTGGCCGCCGAATCCGGCGGCAACGTTGAGGGCTCCGTGCCCGGGCGGGACATCCCCATCCCCACTGCCGACGGAACGGGGCACGTCACCCTGGTGGGCCTGAAGGATCCGGCCTCCGCGATGGCGTCGGACGCCTCCCGCCTCTACGCCAAGAACGTGGCCAATGTGCTGGCCCTGCTGGTCCGGGACGGGAACCTCACGCTGGATTTTGGCGACGAAGTGGTGGCCGGAGCGTGCCTGACCCACGCCGGGGAGGTACGGCACCGGCCCACGGCGGACCTGCTGGCGGCGCGGACTGCCACGGCTGCTGCCGGCCAGGAAGGAGCGCTCTGATGGACGGAGCAGCACTGCTGACCATCACTGTGCTGGCGGTGTTCGTCGGCTTCGAGGTGGTCTCCAAGGTCTCCACCACCCTGCACACGCCCCTGATGTCAGGCGCCAACGCCATCCACGGGATCATCCTGGTGGGCGCCATCATCGTGGCCGGCCAGGCAGCGGACCCGTGGGTCCTGGCCGTGGCGCTGCTCGCCGTCGTGCTTGCCACGGCCAACCTGGTGGGCGGGTTCGTGGTGACGGACCGGATGCTGCACATGTTCCACGCCAAAAAGGATGCCGCCCGGAGCGGCGCGGAACCCAAGGCCGGCAGCAAATGAGCATCCTCAATCCCGTCTGGACCTCCCTGCTCTACCTTGCTGCGGCGGTCTGCTTCATCCTGGCCCTGCGCGGACTCAGCTCCCCGCGGACGGCGCGCCGCGGAAACCTGGTGGGGGCACTCGGGGCGCTGATCGCCGTCGCCACCGTCTTCCTGTCCGCCCGGCTGGAGAACATTCCCTGGATCCTCGCTGCCATCGCCCTGGGCTCGGCGGTGGCGGCGCCCGTGGCCCGCAGGGTGAAGATGACGCAGATGCCCCAGGCGGTGGCGTTGTTCAACGGGGTGGGCGGCGGTGCGGCCGCCCTGGTGGCCCTCCTGGAGCCTGGGCCACGCGGACAGTGCCTGGGGCCGGGTTGCGATCGTCTTCACGCTCCTGGTGGGTGCTGTTTCCTTCGCCGGTTCCGGCGTCACGTTCGCGAAGCTGCAGGAACTGATGACCACCCGGCCAGTGGTGTTCCCCGGCCTCCCGGTGGCGATGTCCGTGGTCCTGCTCGCCGCGGTGGCCGCCGGCGTGGCCGTGGTCCTTGGCGGGTCGCTGTCCCTGGCGGTCCTGCTGCTGGTCCTGGGACTTGGCGCCGGCATCCTGCTGGTGCTGCCCGTGGGCGGTGCCGACGTGCCCATCGTCATCTCGCTGCTGAACGCCTTCACCGGCCTTGCCGTTGCAGCGTCGGGCCTGGTGCTGGGCAACGTCCTGCTGGTGGTGGCCGGCACCCTGGTGGGCGCCTCGGGCACCATCCTCACCCGGGCCATGGCCGCTGCCATGGGCCGGAGCGTGGCAGGCATCCTGTTCGGGGCGTTCCGGGGAGGTTCGACGGCGGGGTCCACGGCAGTGAGTGAGCGCCCGGTCCGTTCGTCCTCACCGGAAGACGTGGCAGTTCTCCTGGGGTACGCCCAGCGGGTGATCATCGTCCCTGGCTACGGGCTGGCCGTGGCGCAGGGCCAGCACACTGCCGCCGAACTGGCCCTGGCGCTGGAAGCCCGGGGCATCGAAGTGGATTTCGCCATCCATCCCGTGGCCGGCCGGATGCCGGGCCACATGAATGTGCTCCTGGCCGAAGCCAACGTGCCGTACGAGTCGCTCAAGGAAATGGGCGAGATTAACCCGGAGTTCAAGACAACGGACGTGGCCCTGGTGGTGGGTGCCAACGATGTGGTGAACCCCGCCGCCAAGACCTCCTCCGGGTCCCCGATCTACGGCATGCCCATCCTGGAAGTGTCGGAGGCACGCCAGGTGGTGTTCCTCAAGCGCTCCATGCGCCCGGGCTTCGCCGGCATCGAGAACGACCTGCTGTACGAGCCACAGACGTCCCTGCTGTTCGGCGACGCCAAGGAGTCCCTGGCGCAGGTGCTGGGCGCGGTCAAGGCGCTGTAGGCGCGGAACGGCCATCCCGGCGGGTTACCCTTCTCTCAGAAGCTTGCTTTCCATCCGCCACCAGAGGACGCCATGACTGAGACCAGCTCCACTTCGCCCAAACGCGCCGCCATCATCGTCAATCCGGCCAAGCCGGTGGACATCGATGTGCGCGGCCTGGTGGCCAAGCACTGTGTGGAGAACGGGTGGGGCGAGCCCATCTGGCTGGAGACCACCAAGGAGGACCCGGGCGTGGGCCAGGCGAAGGAAGCGCTGGCGCAGGGCGCGGACATCGTGATCGCAGCCGGCGGCGACGGCACCGTGCGCTGCGTCGCCGAGGTCCTGTCCGGCGGCGACACCCCCATGGGCCTGCTGCCGCTGGGGACCGGCAACCTGCTGGCCCGCAACCTGGGCATGGACGTGACGGACTATGACGGTGCCATGGCCGGGGCGTTGACCGGTACCGAACGGAAGATCGACGTGGTCCGTGCCCGCCGCAGCGACCCGGACAAGGAGCAGCTGTTCCTGGTCATGGCCGGCATGGGCTACGACGCCACCATCATGGCGGACACCAATGAAGACCTGAAGGACAAGGTGGGCTGGCTGGCCTACGTGGACGCCGGGATCCGTAACCTGCCCGGCAAGGCCGTCAAGGCAACCGTGGTGATCGACGGCGAGTCAGTGGTGCACCGCGGCGTCCGCAGCGTGATGGTGGGCAACTGCGGCAAGGTCCAGGGTGGCCTCGAGATCTTCCCGGATGCCAAGGTGGACGACGGGCTGCTGGACATCGCGGTCCTGGCCCCCCACCACGGCAAGCTGGGCTGGGTCTCCGTGCTGGCCGGGATCATTGGCAAAGGCAAGAACACGGACACCGCTGTGGAGTACTTCCAGGGCAAGACCGTGGAGATCACCCTGGAACACAACGACGACTACCAGCTGGACGGGGACCACGAGGGCGAGGGCAAGCACGTGCTCATGACCATGGAGCCCGGTGCCCTCACGCTCCGGATGTAGGCCCCCGCCGGCCTACGCCAGCAGCCGGCCCCAGCGCGGCTCCAGCAGCGGCGCGCCCGCCAGTTTCAGGGCGTGCCAGAGCGTCACAGCCACGGAGTCCAGGACCGCCACCCCGGTGGCCTCCTCGATTTCCGCGGTGATATTGGCCCCATAGAGATTCGTGCACAGGTACACCAGGGCGTCGGGGGCCGCGGCTGCGAGCTCCATGGATCCCGGGCGCATCTCGTCGTCGGTGACCCGGGCAAAGGACTCGTTGTCGCTCAGGCCCAGCGCCCGGTGGTCCACCGTTTTGATGCCTTCGCGTTCGTAGGACGCGATGACCTGGTGGTTCACGTCCTCCGTATACGGGGTGAAGAGGCCGATCCGTTCCGTCCCGAAGGTCCGGAAGGCCTCGAAGTAGGCAAGGGTGGACGTGGTGGCGGGGATGCCGGTGGCGCCGGTGATCCCGTCGGCCAGTTCCTGGTCGTGGGCTGACCCCAGCCACGAACCTGAGGTGCCGTTCCACGCGATCACGTCCACGTCCGCCGTCGCCAGCAGCTTTGCTGCCTCCTGCATGACGGCTGGGTCGAACTGCCGGTTGGAGGAATCGTCCAGCGCGATACGGGTGACCGGGATCCGGGTGAAATGGACGGTGACGTCGGTGCGGCTGCCCAGGATGCGGTAGGTCTGCGGTTCCAGGCAGGTGTTGGAGGACGGCACAATCATGCCGATCCTGCGGGGGCGGATGGTGGCGGGCATGGGGACTCCTAGAGGGCGGCGGCGGGGAGTTGGGCGGTTTCCAGGACAGCGGACTGGTGCTGCCGGAAGCCGTTGCGGTTGATGAACCGGCCTACGGCGCCGGGATCGTGGAAGCCGTCCGCGTCCAGGACCACGCGGCCGTTGGAGACCACGACGGCGGGCCAGCCCGTGAGTGCCTGTCCGTCAAAGGGCGAAAAGTCCGTTCCCATGTGCAGGGCAGCGCCGTTGACCGGGCGTTCCTCGGCGGGATCGAACACCACCAGGTCGGCGCCGAAGCCCTCGGCGATCCGGCCCTTGCCGGGAACGGCGTTGATCCGCGCAGGTTCAGAAGCGAAGGCGCTGACGAACTGTTCCACCGTGGCGCCGGCGGACGTCATCGCGGTGAACGTGACCGGCATGCGTGTTTCCACTCCGGGCAGCCCGTGGGGCATGGCGCGCACGTCATCGGTGCGCTCGCGCTTTTGGGACAGGTCGTAGCAGGAGTGGTCCGAGGACATGGTGTGGATGGCTCCGGACACCAGCCGCTCTTTGAGGGCTGCCACCGTTTCCGCGCTGCGCATGGGCGGGCAGCAGGCGAACCATTCGGGGAAGGTGGAGGCGTAGACGGTGTCGTCAAGGGTGACGTAATGCGGGCAGGTCTCGGAGTACGCCTCAAGGCCGCGTTCCCGTGCCTGGGACACGAGGTCCACGGCACCCGGGGTGGACTGGTGGACGAAGTAGACGGGCGCCCCCGTGTATTCGGCCATGGCCAGGGTCTCCTTCACGGAGATCTCCTCGGCCAGGCTCGGGCCGGGTCCGGTGCAGGTGTTCGATGCCGATCCGGCCGTCCTGGGCGTGCTGTTCGGTGCAGTCGGCAATGATGGGATCGTGCTCGGCGTGGATGTAGGCCAGGCCGTCCAGCCGGACCAGTTCCCGCATGACCTTCAGGATGGTGTCCCCGTCTGCCATGGTGGTGCCGCGGTTGGTGGTGTACATCTTCACCGAGCGCACGCCCTCCGCTGCGAGTTGCTCGAGCTGCCAGGGGACCGTTTCGTCCCAGGTGACCACCGCACCGTGGAGGGCAACGTCGCAGCGTGACTGCGTGGCGAGTTCCTTTTTATGCAGGACCGCGGCGAGCGGAGTTTCCTGGGCGTCGCGGGGGATGCCGAAGTCGATGATGGTGGTGGTGCCGCCCCAGAGGGCGGCGGTGGACGTGGTGCGGTAGTCGTCCAGGGTGCGGAAGCGTCCGGTCACCTGCGCTACGTGGCAGTGGCCGTCCACGCCGCCGGGAACCACGAGCATGCCAGCGGCGTCGATGGTGCGGGCCGCCGTCGGGACAGGCTGGGTGGCGTCCACAAGGGCTGCGATCCGGCCGTCGGAAACCACGATGTGGGCTTCCTGGCGTCCGTCGCTGTTGACCACGGTGGCGTTGGAGATGACGAGTTCTGGCTGATGGGACATCGGTGTCCTCCTAGGGTTGGGGGTGTGGGGCTCAGGCCGTGGGCTGGGGCGTGCCGGCATGCTGCTGGCGGGCTGCGAGGGCCCCGTCCAGGTTGCCGGAGAGTCCCTTGCGGTCCTTGGCCGGGGGCGCTGCGAAGGCGCCGGCGCGGTGGGTTCCTGACTGCAGCGCGGCCACCGCTTCGGCCATGCGGATGCCGGCGGAAATGCCGTCCACCACCGGTACCGGGATCTGGCCCCGCAGTTCGCGGGCTAGCCCGGCGAGGGGCGCGCCGGCGAGGATGACGACGTCGGCCCCGTCCTCGGCCACGGCCTGCCGGCTCAGTGCCAGCAGGGTTTCCCGGAAGTCCTGCTGGACGGAAGCGATGCTGCTGAGGGAGTCGTTGATGGAGCGGATGGAGGCCAGCCTGCCGGCCAGGCCGAAATGCTCCACGCACTCGCGGTACCAGGGCTTGATCCGGTTCGAGATGGCGATGATGGAGAACCGGTGGCCCTGCAGCGCCGCTGCGCACAGCGCGGCCTCGGTGATGCCGATGACGGGTACGTCCGCCAGTTCCTTGAGGGCAGGCATCCCGGGGTCGCCGAAGGCTGCAACCACCACCGCGTCCACAGGGTCGGCACCGGGCCCGGTATGTTCGGCGATGATTTCGGCCACGGCGCCGGCGGAGATGAGGGATTCGAAGCGGGTCTCGATGTACTCCACGCCGTGGCCGGCGGTCCGCAGCAGCAGGTCGGTGCCGGGGGAGCAGGAGCGGAGCGCCTCGGACTCGATCAGCGCCGTGACGTCGGCGCTGATGTTGGGGTTGATGACCAGGAGTTTCATTTTCTCTTCCGGTGGAATTCTGGTTCGGTCTTCTGGAAGTCCTCGGGGAACTGGTCCCGGTACTTTCCAATGTGGGATGCGGACTGGGCCGCTGCCTTGTCCGGATCGCCGCTGGCGATGGCGGAGTACAGCTCACGGTGTTCGCGGACGAGTTCGGGCAGGTCGCTGACGTGCCGGAACAGCCAGTGCATGCGGCCCTGGAGGGGTTCCAGGGCGGACTTGAGGAAATTGTTGTCTGCGATGCCGGTGATGGCGTCGTGGAATTCACTGTTGGACCGGTGCGCCTCCATCACCGCGCCCTTGGCCAGGAAGGCCTCCGCATTGTCCAGCAGTCCTTTGAGGTAGGCGAGGTCCTCCTTGGTGGCCCGCCTGGCGGCAAGCCGGCAGGCCAGCACCTCAAGGGACTGGCGGACGTCGAACAGGTCCTCCACGTCCTTGGGGCTGAGGCTGCTCACCTCAGCACCGCGGGCACCGCGGTCACTGATGAGGCCTTCCTGGCGGAGCATGCGCAGAGCCTCGCGTACCGGCAGCCGGGAGACGGAAAATTCGGCTGCCAGGTCGCGTTCCACCAGCCGTGTGCCGGGAGCGTAGTGTCCTTCGAAAATCCGGGTGCGGAGGGTGTCCCGGACAGTCTCGCGGAGGGGGCGGTCCTTGTCCTGGGTCTCTTCTGCGGTCAGCATGGTGCTCCATTCGGATTTTGTGCGGCACTGCTCCCGGCTGCGGGGGCGTTTGTCTGCAAGTTTCCCTGCGAGGGTCAGCTTAGACAGGAAGCCGCTTGTTGTAGTTCAGGGCCAGGACTGAGGCGCCCATGATCACTGCGGAACCGACGAAGTACAGCAAGGCCCAGGTGTAGGAACCGGTTGCGCCCACGATCAGGCCCACAACGATGGGGGTTACGAAGCCCGAGATGTTGCCGCTGAGGTTCATGGCTCCGCCCAGGACGCCGGCATTGGTGCGGCCGCCCAGGATGGATGGGATGCTCCAGAACAGGCCTACCCAGCGCAGGAAGAACAGGACCAGCGAGAGCAGGACCACGGCGGTGGTGGCATCGGGGACTACGGTGACGCCCACCAGTCCGCCGATGACTACGGCGCTGGAGATTCCCAGGAGGGTCCGCATTACCAGATTGGCGGAGGCGCCGGAGGCGCGCCACTTGTCGGCGATGGTGCCGCCGATGATTTCCCCGACGAACCCGGCGCCGAAGATCACCAGGGTGGACCAGCCGATGGTCTTCAGGTCGAAGCCCTTGGCCTGTGCCAGGTACAGCGGGCCCCAGGTCAGCAGGCCGTAGAAGACTCCGTTGAATCCCAGCCAGCCCAGGCACATGGCCCAGAAGGAACGGAACTTAAGGTAGGGAAGCAGGCCGCGCTTGCCCACGCTGCCGTCCCCGGCTGCCTCGGCATCTTCGGCAGCGTGTGACGCTTCGATGTAGGAGGCCTCGGCGTCGTTGACGCCCTTGTGCTGGCGGGGATTGTCCCGGACATACCACCAGACGGCGAGTCCCATGAAGACAGTGGCGGCGCCGGCGATGACGAAGGACCAGCGCCAGCTTCCCGTGGAGGCAATAAGGCCGGCGATGATGATGCCGCCGAGCCCTGCACCCAGGGGTGCGCCGGCGTCAAGGATGGTTGCGCCGCGTCCGCGCTCGGACTTGTGCATCCAGATCGCGTTGAGCTTGCCGCCGGCAGGCATCACGCCGGCTTCGGTCACGCCAATTCCGAGCCGGGCGATGAACATGCTCAGGAAGCCGCCGGCCATGCCGGATGCCGCTGTGGCAACACCCCAGCCGAGGCAGGAGGCGGTCATGACCTTGCGTGGACCGAACTTGTCGATCAGCCAGCCCACGGGAACCTGCATCAGGGCGTAGGTCCAGAAGAAAGCGGACAGCAGCAGGCCCACCAGCTCCGGAGCGAGGTTGAATTCCTTTTGGATGATGGGCAGGGCGACGGAGATGGATCCGCGGTCGATGTAGTTGACCGAGACCAGGACCAGGAGCAGCAGGAACAGCCGCCAGCGGACGGCGGTGCGCCGTTGCGTGCCGTCCTTTCCGGGTTTCTCTGCAATGCGGGTGGCCTCGTCGGACGTGGCCGTTGTTTCAGTGTTTGGGATGGACACAGCTTCTCCTTCACGGGGAAGTTTACGGATGGGGGATGCGAAAGGTGCGTGGTGTCTGCCGGGGAGGGCGCGGAGCCAGCCCGGAGGCGAAAGTGGCCCGCTGGACGATCCGGAGCGTACAGCAAGGCTGGACTTTTGGGATCCCAATTTGGGATCCCAAAATCAAAGGTAGAAGTGACTCCCGCCACTGTCAAGGGTTTTCTTCTCCGCCGGGGTCCTTCCGGGCTGCCAACGGATTGTGACTGCCGGCGCACGCCTGCGCCGGCGGTCCGGCCAGCCGGTAGGACGCTGTTTCGGCCAGTTCGGCGAGCCTGTGGGCCCGCGCCGCCTCGGCCGGGGTGAACGGCTCTCCCGGGCGGGAAAAGGTGATGGGGCCGTGCCATGCCGTGGGGATCTTGAGGCGTGTGCCGTCGTCGGGCCCTTGCGGGCCGGCGTCCGACGGCGGCACAATCCCTGCGTGCAGCAGGCTCGGCCACCGCCATAGGCAGTTCGTCCGGGGCGGCGGCAATCCTCGCCGCCAGGCTCAGTGCCCTGGTCTGCCCGTCAGCCATGGCCAGCGCCGTGGTGGGCCAGACGTGCGAAAGGCTCCCGCCGCCGTCGTGCAGTGCGGCCAGGACGTCACGTTCGCCAACATCGCCCGGGACTGAGAGGACAAACTCGTCCAGGACCCCTCCCGGCACCGGGTGGACATGGATGCCCAGGATGTTGATGCCGTTCCGGGCCAGGGCCCGCGTCATCCGCTGCAGGGATCCGGGCTGGTCCCGCAGCTGCGTCCGCGCCCGCCAAAGGGACGGGGCCGCCGCAAGCTGCCGGCGCTGCCGCAGGGCGGGGCCATGCAGCCAGCGCAGCAGGATCCGGGCGGCGGACGGTTCGGCCACCCAGATCACCAGAACCGTCGCCGTGAGCGCCAGCACCAGCACTTTGGCCACGTAGGGAAGATGGGTTTGCACCACCAGGGCGTGGACCAGCAGGCTCGATGGGCAGCATGACGGCGACGTTGGCCACGGTCAGGCGCGCCTTGGGCGGTTCGGGCATCTGGCCGCAGACCTCGCAGCGAAGTTCGGCCGCGGGCGTGTTGTGCGGAGGGCGCTTCATGACCCAAGCATCGCGGGGTGCTGTTTCCGCTGCATTGCCTCCCCATTCCATTCATGGGAACGCGCCGGGCGCCTCGGAGGGGTGCCCGCGTAGGATTTACCAGGAACGTCAGCGCGGCCGCCCTTTAGATTCCACCCCCAGGAAGGCGCTGCCCGTGAAGATGTTTGCCGAGATGTTCAGCATTGGCCCCGGTAACCAGGACCACCACCCGGCGTTCCGCTGTGCCGTTGGCGTCTTCGTCCCCCTGATCACCCTGGTGCTGCTGGGACGGCTGGACCTGGCAATCTTCGCATCCTTCGGTGCCTTCACCGGAATCTACGGGCGGGGAGAGCCGCACGCCGTCCGCTTCATGCTGCAGCTGCGCGCCGGACTGCTGATGCTCCTGGTGATCTTCCTCGCTGCGCTCGCAGCGCATGGGTCCCGCGTGGGGCCTGGACGCGGCCGCGCACACCTGGCTGCTGGTCCTGGCCACCACGCTGGTGGCAGGCGCCTGTTCCGTCGCCATCTCCTGGCTCAGGCTTCGTCCCGCCGGATCCCTCTTCCACATCTTCGCTTTCGCCGCCATCGCGTCCATTCCCAACCAGCCGCCGCTGTGGCAGGGCATGCTGGTGACGGTCCTCACCACCATGTTCGCCCTGCTCGTCGGCTTCTCGTCCCGGATCCTTCCCAGCCACCGCACCCCCTGGAGCCGTCCGCCCCGGATCCGGCGCACGCCGGCGGAAAAACGCGCGGCCTGGCTTGAAGGGTTCGGCTACCTGGTGGCCGCGGCTCTCGCCGGAACGCTTGCCACCTGGGCCGGAGGGCGCCTTGGATTCGGGCACAACTACTGGGCCATGGTGGCGGCCGTGGTGCCCCTGGTGGGGCACACCACGCGCCACCGCGTGCGCCGCGGCGTCCAGAGGATCATTGGTACCGTCCTGGGCCTGCTGGTCCTGGCTGCGGTCCTGCTGGTGGGTCTGCAGCCCTGGCAGACTGTGCTGGTGATGGCGCTGTGCCAGTTTGGGGCGGAGATGTTCATCATCCGCCAGTACCTGCTGGCCCAGGTCTTCGTGACACCCCTGGCGCTGGTCTCCACACTCCTGGTGGTCCCGGCGTCGCCGTCCATCCTGCTGCGCGACCGCATCATCGAGACCGTCATCGGCGCCGCCGTCGGTATCGCCGTGGTGCTGGCACCGGGCGCGTGGCGCCGGATCAGGCAAGGCACGACGACTGCCTGACCGCCGGATTGCCCTGGCGACTGGCCGGGTGGCGCGGCCCCTTACTCCTGGTGCAGGCCCTTCGTCCTGGCATGACCCCCGCCGCGCGGTACGCTGGATTTCCCGTTCAACGGAAGGAGCGCGGCGGTGGCAAACTCAACCTCGGGTGATTCGGTGGTGGACCGGATCGTGCGGCTGATCTCGGCCTTCCCGCTGGACGTCGGTGCCCTTCGGCTGTCCGAACTCGCGGAGCGGTCCGGCCTGCCCCTGACCACCACGCACCGGCTGGTGGGCCAGGCTCGCCGGTCACGGACTGCTCGAAACCGCGCCAGGCGGCATGGTGCGCCCCGGGCTCCGGCTGTGGGAGCTGGTGAACCGGGCCTCGCCCGCGCTGGCGCTGCGGCAGGCGGCCATGCCTTTCATGGAGGACATTCAGCAGGTGCTGAACCAGAACGTCAACCTGGCGGTGCTGGACGGGTGGGAGGCGCTGTTCGTGGAGCGGCTGTCCCGAAGAGGCTCGGTGGCCAACCGCGCGCAGGTGGCGGGCAGGATGCCCATCCACATCTCGTCTGCCGGCTTGGCGCTCATGGCCCACCAGGATAAGGCGCTGCAGCAGCAGTACCTAAACCAGTTCGCCGACCCGTACGGCAAACTGGCCACCGATGACGTCCGCTCCCTGCTGGCGGAAACCTCGCACCAGGGCTTCGCCCAATTGAAAGGCGTGGTGGATCCGGGGACCTGGGGGATCGCCGTTCCGGTACTGGACCGCCGCCAACGGGCTGTGGCCTCGCTGGGCGTGGTGGTGCCCCTCCAGGAGATGCGCCTGCAGGCACTGGTTCCGGTTCTGCAGACCGCGGCCCGCGGCATTGCCCGGGGCATGGCCAAGGGCTGATCCTCCGCGACGGTTCCGATCAACGGAATGACTGTAACGCGGGTCACCGGTCCTGCCGCACACTGAAGCCAGGCAACCATTCCGGCCCTTCCCGGGCCCCGCAACGAAGCGAGACGCAGCCATGGCACGAAAAGTCGTCACCACCCAGGTAGCCATCATGGGAGGCGGTCCGGCAGGACTGATGCTCTCCCACCTGCTGGCCAAGGCAGGCATCGAGTCCACCGTGATCGAGATCCGCAGCCACGAGCAGATCGCCCACACCGTGCGGGCCGGCATTCTGGAGCACGGCACCGTCAACCTGCTGGTGGACAGCGGCGTCTCAGACCGGGTGCTGCGCGACGGCGACCGCCACGACGGGATTGAACTGCGCTTCAACGGCGAGAGCCACCGCATCGACTTCAAGGACCTGGTGGGGGAGTCCGTATGGCTATACCCGCAAACTGACGTCTTCCTGGACCTCGCCGCACGCCGGAAGGACGACGGCGGCGACGTCCGCTACAGCGTCACCGACACCTCGGTGCACGACCTCGAAGGCAAGCCGAAGGTGTGGTTCACCGATGCGGACGGCGTCGAGTTCGAGATCCAGGCCGACTTCCTGGTCGGCGCCGACGGCTCGCGCAGCCACTGCCGGTTCCAGATCCCCGAAGCCCACCGCAAGTGGTACTTCCACGAATACCCCTTCGCCTGGTTCGGCATCCTGGCCGAGGCGCCGCGCGCTCGGACGAGCTGATCTACGCCAACTCGGCCAATGGCTTCGCCCTGATCAGCCAGCGCACCGAGACCGTCCAGCGGATGTACTTCCAGTGCGATCCCAAGGAAAACGTGGCCGAGTGGGATGACGACCGGATCTGGGCCGAATTCCGCAGCCGCGTGAACGGCAACGGCTTCGAGCTCAAGGAAGGCCCGGTCCTGGAAAAAATGGTCCTGCCGTTCCGCAGCTTCGTCCACACGCCCATGCGCCACGGCAACCTTTTCCTGGCCGGCGACGCCGCGCACACCGTCCCGCCCACCGGGGCCAAGGGCCTCAACCTGGCCATCAATGACGTCAAGGTCCTCTTCGAAGGCCTCGACAGCCACTACAACTCCGGCTCGGATGCGCTCCTGGAGACCTACAGCGACCGCGCCCTGGACCGGGTGTGGAAGGCGCAGCAGTTCTCCTACTGGATGACCACCATGCTGCACACCCCCGCGGACGCCGATGACTTCTCCCGCGCCCGCCAGCTCGGGGAACTGAACTCCGTGGTCTCCTCCCGGCATGGCAGGGCCTACCTGGCCGAGGCTTACACGGGCTGGCCCACCGTAGCCTCCTGAGCCGGGGAGGATTACGACGGCGGGCTGCCAGCCGGTCTTACGGCGCCAGCAGCCGCCGGACTGCCGAAGCGATGGCGGCGGCGTCGGGAGTGTCATCCCGCCGCACGGTGAGCAGGTGCAGCAGTACGCCGTCGCCGTAGTCCGCCACGTCCCGTGCCCTGGCTCCGGCATCCGGTACGCCCAAAGCGGCCAGCGCCTGCTCCAAGCCGCCCACCAGCCGGAAGTGACCGGCGGTTACTGACTCGGGCTTGTCAAGGGAGAGTGCCAGCCGTGCGCGGGTCAGGCCGGCATGCTGACCCGCAAGCGCCAGCACCAGGGAGGCCAACTGGTTTGCCAGTTCCTCAACGCTGCGTGGCGGGCCGGCCGGCCCCTGCTCGGCCAGGAGCGCTGCGTCCAGCTCCAGCAGGCGCTCCATCACTGCCGCTACCAGGGTGGCGCGGTTGCGGTAGTAGTTGGAGGTGGTTCCCTCGGCGACTTCTGCTGCGGCGTCAACAGCCCGGTGGGTGAGGCCCTTCATTCCCCGGTCCGCCACCACGGCCAGGGCGGCATCAAGCAGTTGGGTACGGCGGTCCGGCATGCGTTCAGTGTAATTGGGCTCTTCCTGTTCACTACAAAAGTAGTAAAATGTGCTGCATGGAAACAATCACCATCGTTGGCGGCGGCATCGCCGGGCTTGCCCTCGCGGCCGCCTTGGACTCCAACCGCTTCCAGGTGGCGGTGTATGAGAAGCGGTCGGAACTGCCGGGGGTCGGCAATGCCCTCGGGATGTGGCCCAACGCCCAACGCGCCCTGGCCCGGCTGGGAATCCTGGACCAGGCGCGGGCGGTGAGCCCGGTGCTCGGGAGCGGATCGGTCCGGAACGCCCAGGGTGAACCGTGGATCACCGTCGACGCCGGGGAGATGTTCGGCATTTCGCGGATCGACCTGCTGCGGCTCCTGGATGCCGCAGTCCCGGGGAGCGTCCGCCGGATCACCGGGCAAGTACGCGATCTTCCCGCGGACGGGGGACTGGTGGTCGGTGCCGACGGCGTCCACAGCGTGGTCCGGCGCCAGGGCTGGGGCCCTGGCGCCGATGCCCGGCTGACGCCATACCTTGCCCTTCGCGGGACCCTCCCCGCTCCCGTGGCCCAGGAGGAGGTGGGCGAATACTGGGGGCGCGGCGACCTGTTCGGCATGGCCGCCGCCAGGGGCGGGTCCTTCTGGTACGCCAGTTACCGGTCCGGACTCGGCCCCTACGGAATAGACGTGCCGTCAGTGCTGGAACAGGCCCGCCAACGCTACGCCGGCCACGCGCCGGCCATTCGGCGCGCGCTGGCGGCCGCCACCCCGGAGGAATGCCTGGTCCAGCGTCTGTGGACAGTTCCGCACCTGCGTTCCTACGTCCGCGACGGGACCGTGCTCATCGGCGATGCCGCACACGGCATGATGCCCACGCTGGGCCGGGGCGCCTGCGAATCGCTGGTGGACGCGGTCACGCTGGCTGACCTTCTCAACACCTTGCCCCAGCAACAGGCGCTCCGTGCCTTTGACCGCCGACGGCGCCTGCCGACCCTCGCCGTGAGCGTGGCCTCCTCGGCGTTGGGGCGCGTAGCCCTCGCGGACCGGGCACAGCCGCTGCGTGACCGCCTGCTTAACCTGGCACGACGGCGGAACGATCGTGCCGCAGTCGGCAGCGGTTCGGAACGGTAGTCAGCGGACGGCTGCGGCCGGGCGTGTCGCGTCGTCTTCGCCCGGGGCCTTGGCGCCGGAAGGTCCCGGGGCGGGGACCTGAGGGCCGGGAGTGTCCGCGGGCAGTTGCTTTCTGGCCCTGCGCCGTCCGGACCTGCCGTAGACCAAGTACATCGTCACCCCGGTGATGAGCATGAGGAGCACCGTGTACACAAAGGTGTTGGCGATTCCCTCGGTGCCTTCTGCCCCATCGGTGTTGGCCTTGATCACCAGCCCCAGCGGCTGCACCAGCGGGTGGGCCAGGAAGATGGCGGTGTCATAGTCGTCCAGCAGGCTGTTAAAGTTCAGGGCCGTGATGGCTGCTGCCGCCGGGAGCACCAGCGGCAGCAGGATGCGGCGGAAGACATACAGCGTCTTGGCGCCCATGATGGCTGCGGCCTCCTCCAGGGAGGAATTCACGGAGGCAAACGACGCCTTGAGCATCCGGAGCGTGAAAGGGATCTTCACCGTGACGAAGGCGATCAGCAGGATCACCGTCGTTCCGGTGAGGACCGCGCCGGCTACCAGGGGGTTGGGGTGGTCGTAGCTGACAATCAGGCCCAGGGCCAGCAGCGCGGACGGCAGGATCCACGGGATATGCAGCAGGTACTCGAAGGCTGAGGCCACCCAGTTCTTGTACTTTTGCAGCAGCCGGGCCACGAAGAGCAGACCGCCGACGGCGATGACTGCCGCCAGCGCGCTGTACACGACGCTGACGATGAAAGGCCGAAGGCCGGACTGCTGGGTGAGGACACGGACGTAGTTGTCCGCTGTCAGGTTGGCCAGCGAGAGTTGTCCCGTCTGGATGGCCGCTCCATCGGCGAACGAGTACAGCACGATCAACACCACCGGGAGTGTGTAGATGGCAAAAAGGAGATAGGCCACGGCATGTACGGCCACGTTGGCTGTTGGGTTGGTAATTTCCTGTTTCTGCAGGCTCGGAGGACACCTTCGACACCGAAAAGTACGTGCCGCCCTTCTCGAGGCGGGACATCACGGCGAGCATCAGCATGGTGGCCAGGCCCAGGATCACGGCCAGCAGTGCCGCCAGGTCCCGGGAGGTGGGGCTGTTGGTGAAGGTCAGGATCATCGGCGTGATGGTCTGGAAATCGCGGCCGCCCAGCACCTGCGGGGCGCTCAAGGCGCCCAGGCCGGTGAGGAAGGACAGGATGGTGACGGCGAACAGCGTGGGTTTGAGCATTGGCAGGACGATCCGCCGCAGGATGGTCCACGTGGAGGCTCCCAGGTTCCGTGCGGCCTCGATGGTCTGGTAGTCGATGCCCTTGAGGGCGTTGGCAACGAACAGCATGTGGTTGGTGGTGGTGGCAAAGGTCATGACCACCAGGACGGCAAGAAACCCCGAGAACCAGCCAGGATCAATTCCAGGGAAAAGCCTGATCAGCAGCGACGTGACAATCCCTTTGTCCCCGTAGATGAACTTGTACCCGGCCGCCAGCACAATGCCGCCGTAGATGAAAGTGGAGGCATAGCCCAGGAAAAGGATCCTTGAGCCGCGGATCCGGAAATAATGCGTCACCAGGACGATGAAGACGCCCACCAGGTTGACGGTGACGGACAGCGCCACGGCCAGGAGGAAGCTGTTGCCCAGCGCCTTCATGGCCCGCTGCGAGGAGAACAGCTTCTCCGCGGCGCGGCCCGAAAAACTTCCGTCAGGGAAGAAGGTGGCCATCAGGATGTTGACGTTGGGCCATACCAGGAATGCGGCAATGAACCACGTGAGAACGGCGCCCACCACCAGGACGAAAGGGGACCGGACCATGCTGCGCACCGGGTTGTTGACACTCATGGCAGTGCAACCGCCCGGTCCTGTGCCAGTGCGGCACCGGTTTCCGGACGGTACTGCAGGATGTGCCCGGGCTGGACGTAAACCGTTGTGGCCGTGCCGGCCTCAGGGTGCGCGCCGCCGTCTTCCCTGACAAGTAGGCGGATGTCCGCGCCATGGCTGCTTACCACGTACCGGCTGTGCAGCCCGTGGTAGGTGCGGGACACCACAGTGGCGGGAAGCCCGACGGCGGTCCCTCCGTCCGCGGGCCGGTCCAGGGATGCCTTTTCCACTCGTAGGTAGGACCTGGCATCCGTGCTGAGGCCGGCGCCGGAGAGCCGGTTGACCTCCGCCACGAAGTCCGGCGTCAGGGCCGAGCTGTCACCGATGAAGTTGCAGACGAACTCCGTAGCGGCATGGTCGTAGATCTCCTGCGGCGTCCCAACCTGCTCGATCACCCCCTTGTTGAACACCGCAACGCGGTCGCTCATGGCAAGGGCCTCGTCCTGGTCGTGGGTGACATACACAGTGGTGATGCCGAATTCGCTCTGCAGGTCCTTGAGCTGCTGGCGCAGCTGGTGCCGGAGCTTGGCGTCCAGGTTGGACAGCGGCTCGTCCAGCAGCAGGATCTTGGGCCGCAGCACCAGGGCGCGGGCAACAGCCACGCGCTGTTGCTGGCCGCCGGACAGCTCGGCCACGTTCTTCGCCAGCTGCCCGTCGCTGAGTTCCACGCGCCGTGCAATGTCCCGCACAAGCCGGTCGCTGTCGGCAGGCTTTTCCTTCCGGACCCGGAGCCCGAAGGCGATGTTCTCCCATACGCTCATGCTCGGAAACAAGGCATAGTTCTGGAACACCATGCCCACCTGCCGCTTGTCGCTGGGAAGGCGGGTCACGTCCTTCCCGTCCACCCTGACCGTGCCCCTGGCCGGCTGGATGAAGCCGGCCAGGGTTCGCAGCGCCGTCGTTTTTCCACAGCCGGAGGGCCCCAGGAGGGTGAAGAACTCGCCTGGGAGGACATGCAGGTCCAGGTGCGGAATGGCGGTGAAATCGCCAAAGGTAACTTCGATGTTTTCCAAGCGGATCATGGCAAACCTGTCTGATGGAACGCGGGGAGGGCGGCTGGCAGGACGGGTTACGTCATGTATTCGAGTTCGATCTTTTCCACCCAGGCGCCCATGTTCTTCTGCACGAAGTCCCAGTCGATGTCCTGTTGCTTCAGGCCGGCAAAGAAGTCCACCACCTCAGGGTTGGCCTTCGCCTGGGCGCTCTTGTTGACGGGCATGGAGTTGAACTTCTGGGCGAACTCGCCCTGCACCTCTGCGCTGCCGAACCAGTCGATGAATTTTTGCGCCTGCTCCTTCTTCTTGCTTCCCTTCACCAGGGCGATCTGCTCCACGGCAAGCGGGACACCCACTGAAGGGATGACCGTGTCCACCTTTACCTTGAAGGACTTTTCACGGTCGGCAATGATCGAGGACGGCATTTGGCCCATGTCCACCTCGCCGGAGGCAATGCGGGCAAACAGGTCGGTCTTGGCCACGGCGGGGCTGCCGTTCTTGAAGTATTGCTCCACCTGCTTCCACCCGTCGTTGGAAATGCCCAGATCACCGGAGTCGTCCCGGTAGCGGGAGAGGATGCCGGCGAAGACCAGTTGCGCCGTGGCCGTGCCCAGCCCTGTGACCCGCTCGTAGCGGCTCTTGAACTCGTCCTTGGTCCAGAGGTCCGTCCAGTCCTTTGGCGCGGCGTCCTTGCTGATTTTGTTGGAGTTGTAGCCAAGGAGGATGGCCTGCTTCACCAGAGGCCAATACGTCTCCCCGTCGCCAAGGCCCTTGTCCACCTCGCCGGCCCATGCCGGCTGGTAGGTCTCCAGTACGCCCTCCTTCTTGACCTGCGAGAAGTACATGTTGTTCAGGCCAAAGGCGACGTCCGCGATGGGGTTGTTCTTCTCGGCAATGAGCTTGTTGGTGGCATCGGCGCCCCCGGCCCCCACGATCTCGATCTTGAACCCGGCCTCGGCCGCCTTGGCCGCCAGCCAGTCGCCCCGGCCTTCGCCGTTGGAGTTCGTGTAGACAACCAAGGTGTCACCGGACGCACCTGCCGGGGCTCCGGAAGCCCCGCCGGATGCGGCCGGCGGAGTGGAGGCCCCGCCGCAGCCGGCGAGAAGGGTGGCGGCGACGGCGGCGGCAACCAAAGTCTTCAATTTACGCACGATCAGGACTCATTTCTGGGCTGGAATCGGAGCATGTCCGCACAGCCTATAGCCGGGCATGACTAAAACCGGGCTGTTATAGCTATCGATTCGATAAACAGCCCGGCTGCTCACTCTGGCCCAGTTGGGAAAACGGTGGGGGTCCTCGGTGCAAACCGCGGGGAAACGTTAGTCCTGGACCGTGGTCCCGCTCAGGTGGTGGGTGGGGATCCGGTCCCGGTCGTAGGTGATTTCCGTGTAGCCGTGCGGCTGTGGCTTGCCGTCCTGGCCCAGGTTCACAAAGACGATCTCCTCGATGGTGAGGATGCTCTGCCTGGTGATCATGTTGCGGACCTCGGCCCGCATGGCCAGTGAGGTCCGGCCGAACCGGGTGGCCGTCAGGCCCATCTCGATGAGGTCGACCTGCACGGCTGAGCTCACGAAGTTGATTTCCGAGATGTACTTGGTGACGGCACGGCCGTTTCCCAGCTGGAGGATGGCGTAGATGGCTGCTTCTTCGTCAATCCACTTCAGCAGGCTCCCGCCGAAGAGGGTCCCGTTGGCGTTGAGGTCCTCAGGCCGGACCCACTTGCGGGTCCGGAAGGTGATGTCTGCTGTTTCCATAGGCCGGGACTAGCCCAAGGCGCTGCCCGCAATCCCAGCGTGACGGGCCTTCCAGGCACCGGCCGTTATGCCATGGCGGTCTGGGAAGCGCTGTGGGCGTTGATGCGTTTGGCGTAGCAGTGCGAGTGCTCCACGCCCATGTAGGGCCCGAAGTTTGGGATCGGCTCGAAACCTGAAGTCTCATAGAAGTTCCGGCCGTCCGGCTGGGCCGATCCGGCCTCAGCCTTGATGCGGGTAATGCCCTGCTTGAAGGCTTCTGCTTCCAGGGCCGCGAGGATGGAGCCTGGCCACGCCGGAACCCCGGGTGTACGGCAGCACGTAGAGCCGCTTGATTTCGGCTGTTGATCCATCCAGGAGCCTTAGGCCGCCGCAGCCAACAGGCTGGCCGGATCCCTTGTCGTACGCCACCAGGAACACTGCGCAGTCCGCGCCCGACGGCGGCGGTCCGGGTTCGTGGTCGGGCCGGCCAAAGCGGGCGTCGAGTTCGGCCTGCTGGGCGCCGCGAAGGTCGGCGCCCACGGGGTTGGACCAGGGGACATGCCGGATGTTGAGCCTGGGGTTGGTCTGCATATCTGCCTCGATTCGCCGGAGGGGTATGCCCGATAAGGCTAGGCGCGGGGAGTTACGCATGTGTTTCCTGGCGGTTAGCACCCGGATAACGACTACCCGCTGCTCAAACCCAAGTTACTTGGCAGTCTAGTTACCAGTTGGTCTAAAATGAATGCATGGCTTCTATGGGCAACGAGGGATCCGGCTACTGGTACGGACCCGACGGGCAACTGGACTACAGTGCGGCGGTGTTGAAGGCGCTTCGCGACTACCGCGCAGCCGAGACCGAGATCCGCCGCAGCACCCGGGACTCAATGGGCATGGGCGAGACGGACATCCTGGCCCTCAGGTACCTGCTGAGGGTGCAGGCGTCGGGCAAGCAGGTGGTACCCAAGGACCTCAGCCGGTTCCTCAATATTACTAGTGCTTCCACCACTTCGCTGATCGACCGGCTTGTGGCCAGCGGTCACGTCCGCCGCGAAGCGCACCCCTCGGATCGCCGATCGGTCGTGGTGGTTCCCACGGTTGAGTCGGACAAGGAGGTCCGGGAGACGCTCGGGGCCATGCATCGCCGGATGATGGCGGTGGCGGAAGGCCTTACTGCCGAGGAAGCGCGCACGGTGGTCGATTTTCTCCAGCGGATGACTGAGTCGCTCCAGGCGCGTGAAGGTGAAGAACTAAAAGTTCACTAGGATGACTAGCTAGATGGGCTAGTTATATGTATGCTTACGATGTTCCCAAGAGTTGCTTCCCAACGGAGTCGTGAGTGTGTTGGTTACTTTCACCGAAGTTTCACCGCGTGAGCCCTCCCACATAGGGGCAACAGCCGCGGACGGACCCATGGACCTGATGCGATCCACCCTGGACGGCACCACTGCGCCGCAGGGAAAGGCGGCTGTCCACTGCGGTCTTCCCATGCAGGCTCGTTACTCCGGCCCTCGGCCGGGAGCGGATTAGCTATACATTTGCTCCGGCTGATGCCGGAGGCACCGGACTTCCGCCCGTGTGGCGTTGCGCCTGCGGTTTCCAGGCTCGACGCCTGGATAGCCGGTCCCGGCGCGGCGTCCTCCGCAGTCTTCCCCGCGTGAGGGCCGCAGTGCCGGTGCTGCCGCGTTCGTCGATGGATGCCGGAGTGCTCCTGGCGGGCCGCTACCAGCTAAGGGAACGCCTGGGCAGGGGGTCTGCCGCGGAAGTCTTCCGTGCCGTTGACCTGGAAGGGGGCCGGACGTCGCCGCGAAGATTGCGGCAGCTGACGGCCGGAAGCAGCATGAGAGGATCCGGAGCGAAGCCGCCGTCCTGGGCGGCCTCAACCACCCATCCATCGTGAGGCTCGTGGACCATGGCGTCGTGGCCGGACGCGGAGCCCATTCCGGACGCCCGTACCTCGTGCAAGAACTGGCCCTGGGCTCGAGCCTGGCTGAGACCATCCGGTTGGAACGTGCCAGGCCTGGTGAGGTGGCACTTTGGGCCCGGAGCCTTTTCGATGCGCTGGCGCACCTTCACTCCAACGGGCTTGTGCACCGTGACATCAAGCCCGCGAACCTGATGCTGAGCGGCCTGCGGAGAAGCCCGGTCCGGATTATCGATTTTGGAATTGTCGCCTCAACCGGCTCGGCTGCCGAACCTGGAATCTCGTCCGGCACAGTGCACTATATGAGTCCGGAGCAGGCATCCGGCGGGGTGGCCGCGCCGTCCTGGGATGTGTACGCGATGGGGTTGGTCCTGTTGGAGCTCCTCACGGGCTCAAAAGCCTTTCCGGGCACCGCCATCGAATCCCTCGTTGCCCGGACCCTGCGGTCACCGGAGGTGCCGGACCTCCTTGGTGAGTGGGCCCTCCTGCTGCGTCACCTGACGGCCATGGATCCCGGGGAACGTCCGACGGCGGCAGCCGCCGCAGAGATGGCGGCGCGCCTCATCCCCACGGTCGACTCCAGCAGGCACGGCAACCAGGGTCCCCGTGGCAGCTGGGGTGCCCAGATGGTTTCCGGACCGTGTCCCGCGATGCGGGCATTCCCTCCCCGGCGCCACCGCCAGCAGGACTAGGGGGCGGTTGCGTCCCGGCCGGTCGGATCCTCCGCGGCGTGGTCCGCCAGGGCCAGGCCTCCCACCGGGCTCCCGTCCCAGTGGATCAGGTTCCAGCCTGTGGCCACGCTGCCCTCGAGGGCCACGATTCCGGTATTGGCCAGGATATGGCGGGCAACGAACTCGTGGTCTATGCCGTCGGCCCGAAGCCCTGCCCAGGTGCGGATGGCGGCGCCGTGGCTGACCACGGCCACGGTCCCGTGCTGCTGCCGTTCCGCCCGCTCCACCACGAGTGCGACGGCGGCGTCGAACCGCTCGAAAAAGGCATGGCCGTCCGGGCCTGCCGGCATGCGGGGGTCCAGGTTGCCGGAAGCCCAGGAGATGACCGTTCCCATGTAGCGCTTGTGGGATTCGTGGTCGGTGAGCTTCTCCAGGGATCCGGCCTCGATTTCGTGCAGCCCCTCCAGCACCTGGACATCAAGGCTATGCAGCAGCGCCAGCGGAGCGGCAGTGATCTGCGTCCGAATCAACGTTGAGGCGTAAAGCGCGCCGATCCGCTCGTTAGTCAGTGACCTTGCCATGGCCTCTGCCTGGCGTTCGCCCAGTTCAGTCAATCCGGGGCCGGGGTGGTCGGTATCCAGCCTGGCCCAGCACGTTGCCGGGGGTTTCGCCGTGGCGGATCAGGAGCAACTTCATGTTCCCAGTTTCCCACCCCGGGGCGGCTTCAGGCCCACGCCTGAACCTCGTCCGCCACGCTGCCGCCCAAGGGAAGGCGCCGGGCCCCTGGGAGCCCGGCGCCGCCGGCGTACGTTCCTGCCCTGCTGCGGTTCCTACTTCAGGTGGTCCACCAACTGGTTGGCGATGCCGGTGTACCTGCCGGGCGTCAGGGCCAGGAGGCGTGCCTCTGCCTCAGGCGACAGGCCCAGGCCCTGGACGAACTCCTGCATGCGCGCAGCGTCCACGCGCTGGCCGCGTGTGAGGTCCTTGAGCCGCTCGTAAGGGTTTTCCATGCCTTCGACGCCGGCAATCGCCTCAGCGCGCATGACCATCTGGATGGCCTCGCCCAGGACCTCCCAGTTGGTGTCCAGGTCCGCTGCCAGGACGTCTTCTGCAACGTCCAGCCGGTCCAGGCCCTTGGCCACGTTGGAGATGGCCAGCAGGGAGTGGCCGAACGCCACGCCGATGTTGCGCTGGCTGGAGGAGTCGGTGAGGTCGCGCTGCCAGCGGGAGGTCACCAGCGTGGCGCCCAGGGTGTCCAGGAGGCCGTTGGAGATCTCCAGGTTCGCCTCGGCATTTTCGAAGCGGATGGGGTTGACCTTGTGCGGCATGGTGGACGAGCCCGTTGCGCCGGCCACCGGGATCTGCGCGAAGTAGCCAATGGAGATGTAGCTCCAGATGTCCGTGCAGACGTTGTGCAGGATGCGGTTGAAGCGGGCCACGTCGGCGTAGAGCCTCGGCCTGCCAGTCGTGGCTTTCGATCTGCGTGGTCAGGGGGTTCCAGGTAAGCCCCAGGCCCTCCACGAATGACTCGGAGACCTGCTGCCAGTCGGCGCCGGGTACGGAAGCCACGTGCGCCGCGTAGGTGCCGGTGGCGCCGTTGATCTTGCCCAGGTATTCGGTCTTCGTGATCCGGTCCAGCTGGCGGGTCAGGCGGTGCGCGATGACGGCCAGTTCCTTGCCCAGCGTGGTGGGGGTGGCGGGCTGGCCGTGGGTGCGGGACAGCATGGGAACGGCCCGGTTGTCCTCCGCCATTTTGCTGATCTGTGCCACCAGGGCGCGGGCTGCAGGCAGCCACACGTCCTCCACAGCGCCCTTGACGCCCAAGGCGTAGGAGAGGTTGTTGATGTCCTCGGACGTGCAGCCGAAGTGGACCATGGCGGTCAGGTTTTCGATGCCGATGGCGGGGAGGCGGCGGCCGATGTAGTACTCCACGGCCTTCACGTCGTGAACGGTCACGGCTTCGATTTCAGCGAGTTCCGCGACGGACGCGGCATCGAATTCGGTGACGATGGCGCGGAGCCTGGTCCTGCTGCTCCGCGCTCAGGGGGCCGGCGCCGGGGAGGACGTTGTTGCTGGTCAGGTGGATGAGCCATTCGACTTCGACGGCCACGCGGTCCCGGTTCAGGGCGGCCTCTGACAGGTAGTCGACGAGGGGTGCAGTGGCGGACTGATAGCGGCCGTCCAGGGGTCCGAGCGCGATTTTTTCCGGTGACGCGGCGAGGGCCAGGCGTCCTGAGGGCGTACGGGTGTCAGCTGTGGCGGCAGTTTCAGGCATGTGCTGATTCTTTCACGAACTCCGGCGGCGCCTTAAGTGGGCTGCTTACGTTACTTATCCACATGGCCGACGACGGCGCTTACCCGGGCAGGGGCGTTTGCTTAGCGTTGAAAGCGGCAAAGCCGGGGCGTGTTATCCGGCCGGGGAAGCCGTGACTGGCAGGGGGCGTGATGGACGACATATGGGGCGGCGGGCTGGGCATCAGCAGCGAAGTCCAGGAGGTGGGCAGGAAGGTGGCGCTGTGTTCCGACAAGGCTGAAGAGGTCCTCGCGGGCTTTCACGGGATCCAGCTGCTGGACTGGGAATCACCGGCCGGGCAGGCATACCGCGACTCCGTGAGCCTCCAGGCGGTGGCCATACGGCGCGCGCTGGACAGGATCCGGGAGGCTTCCGCGGCAGTGGCTGCCCATGCCCGCGCAGCACTCACGGCCGATTGTTCGCCCGACGGCCGGTTCTGATGGCAGACGCAACACCCTCCGGATCCGGCGGCCCGCTCCAGGTTTCACCACCGCCCCCGGACGGCATCCTGACAGTTTCGGGCGGCGTGGGTGGCATCACCGTGCAGTTGGAGGAACTGGAGGCGGGTGCCGCGAAGCTGGATGGTCTCGCCGGGCGTCTCACCGCCGTCGAGTCCGAACTCTTCGGCGCTTGGCAGGACCTGGGTCGCTACCAGAACCAGCCGCGTTCCACGGGCACCGCGGCCCTTATCGCCGTTGGAGAGGCCCGGGATGCGGTGCAGAAAGTCCGCCTGGAACTGCAGCGGATCAGTGGGCAGGTGCGGAACTGCCGCTGGGATTATGAAATCGCAGAATCGAATGCCCACATGCAGGGGAGGCTGGGCCTGTCCCCTCCCGCGGTGGAACTTCAGAAGCACGTGGACTTTTGGCGCACGGGATTCCTCAACGGTGCCGCGACCGAAATGCTGGTCGCGAATGCAGTAACGGTCCTTCCCGCGATCAAGCCGGGGGTTGGATGGCTCGTCCCCTCGTTGCGCCCTGGGCCGGTGTCAGTCAGGCAGGAAGAGAGCGTGCCCATCCATCTCGATGCCACTCCCGCCGGCCTGCTTGAACGGGTCCGGCTGATCGAGGAGCGCGGCAGCGGCTACATAGAAGTTATCGAGGTGGATACCGGCGGTGGCAAGGCGTACGTTGCGGTCATTCCCGGCACCCAGGTGAACGACGCCGACGAAGGCACCAATCCGTTCGACCTTTCGGGCATTGTCGACGCCATGGGCAGCAACTCCGAGCAGGTGGATGCCGCAGTTCTCCAGGCCCTCAGGGCCGCTGGCGCGCAACCGGGCGCGGATGTGGTTGCCGTCGGCTACAGCCAGGGCGGCATTCATGCCATGAACCTTGCGGCCGATGAAGACTTCCGCAGGGAATATCACGTGAAGTACGTTCTCACCGCCGGATCACCCGTCGCCCGCATCACGCCTCCGGCGGACGTCAGCTCGCTCCACCTGGAACACCGCACGGACTGGGTGCCGGGCAGTGACGGCTTACCGAACCGGGATACCAGGAACCAGGTCACCGTGACTGTGACAAATGACCTGTACGTGCGCGGGGAGAAGACGCCGGCCTGGGACCCGGGCACAGCCTGGCTGGCTATCAGGAAGCGGCAGCCCTGGTGGGTGCCAGCAAGGACCCGTCGCTGGCCCAGTCCACCGCGGTGCTGGGCGGGGTGCTGGGTGCCGGCGGTGTTGCCACTGCCACCCGCTTCTCCTTGTCAAAGCCCCCTCCGCCCATGGACCGGAGGGATCCCTTTTCGGGAAAACTTCAGCGGGGTGCAAAGTAGGCAGGTGATTGCGGCCGCGTGTGGCAGGACTCAGGAGATCTGGGCGGCGTGCAGTTCAGCGTACCGATTGACGCGGGGCTGTTCGGGTTGAGGGGCAGGTGGGGGAGCGGGCTGTGGCGGAGGCTGTGGAGCGGGTGCCGGGGCGGCGGCCGGGCAACGATAGTTGTAGTCGAGGTTGTCTGCAGTGAACTGGGTGGTGGTGACGGTCCCGCCGCCGGTCAGGGGCGCCGCCGTGCAGAACTCCTGCGCGGACGATGCCGAGTCAGGGCCCGCCAGCCAGTTCCCCAGCGGGTAGAGGTTGCTGCCGGGACTGACGTCGCCCACGATCAGGCCAAACTGGTAGGCAGTGGAGTAGATTCCAACCTCCGCACCGGTGCCCCGCAGGTAAGCGGTCATGCCTTCCAGTTCAGCGGTGTTGACGGTTTTGTCGGACATCCAGCTGTTTCCGGTTTCAACGTCCAGCCACCACATACGGCGTGTCACTCCGGCGTCTGCTTCCTTTACCAACGCAGTGTCCGTGAAAGCCATGGCATAGCCGTGGACATAGGCGCAGGCTGCAGACGCGCTGCCGTCGCACAGTCCGTACGGGTTGCTGACCTCTGCCCCCTGGTAGGTGTTGTTCGCCGGCCACCATAAGGACTCCACAGGCCCTGTTGCCGCCGTGTTCACATATACGGCCGCCGGGATTCCTGCGGTTCCGTCCGCGCTCTGGTCTGCCCACGCGAGTTGGGCATCCAGGCAAGGGTTCACCGTGTCCGGCCGTCCGCCATTAACACCGACGATTGCAAATGCCGGCGGTGCCGGAAGGGCACCCCCGCACTGCGGCCAGGAGATGTCATTGCCCAGCACGGCGGACCGCTGGGGCACTGGCAGTGCTTCTGTTTCTGCGTGTGCGGGGCCGGCCTGCCATGTGAGAAGCAGGCAGGCAGCAAGCAGGATCTTTACGGGCTTCATTCGGGCCCCCGATATCCGGAACTGACTGACACGAGCGGGCCTTTTGGGGGCCCGATTGGCAGCCTATGCGGCCGGTCATGTGGGGGTCATGGGTGTCCGGTACTGAAGTTTTGGCAACCGTTTCGGGGGCCGGCACCTAGGGGGTACCTGTTTTCCACCCGCCTGCTACTTGGAAAGGCGGGGCCGCTGCCGGGGAGTCAACGCCTTCCGCCCGGCAGGAGGCCCGCCACCAGTGACACCAGGGAGATGATGATCGCGGCCAGCAGCGCAGTCCAAAAGAAGGAATCGATGGTCAGGTGCACCGGGGTGTAACTGCTGATCCAGGCGGTCAGGTACAGCATGGCGGCATTGATGACGATGGCGAACAGGCCAAGCGTCAGGATGGTGATCGGAAGCGCAAGGAGCCGCGCCAGCGGGCGGACGAAAGCGTTGACCACGCCGAAGATCAGGCCGATGAAGAGGTAGGCCAGGACAATGCCCACTGTCTCGGTGTCCTGCGAAATGCCGGTCCTGGCAACAGCGTCAGATGCCGCCGTGCTGGAGATGTCCATCCCCGGCAGGATCCAGCTGGCCACCCAAAGAGCCTGCGGCATTGACGACGACCCGAAGGATAAATGAACCCATGGCACCATGGTTCCATACCGTCACCCATGGGCCGATGGCGGCGGGACCGGATTTTGGTGCCAGCTCCCCGGACCCCCATGGGGCTTGGACGTAGGCTAGGAGCCATGACTTCTTCTGATACCAGGGCCGGCGGAATCGCGCCGCGCCCGGTGCTGGACCGGCTGCCCCGCTACGCGGCAGGCAAACCGCCGGCTGCTGTCAGCGGTCTGGCCAGCTACAAGCTGTCCTCCAACGAAAACCCGCTGCCGCCCATTCCGGCTGTGCTCGAGGCCATTGCCGGCCAGTCGGACTTCAATCGATATCCGGACCCGTTGAGCAGCAAGCTCCGCGCGGCGCTCGCGGAATTCCTGGAGGTGCCGGCCGAGGACATCGTCACCGGAGCGGGCAGCCTGGGTGCCCTGAACCAGATCCTCGCAGCCTTTGCCGGCCAGAACGAGGACGGCAAAGCGGACGAAGTCATCTATGCATGGCGCTCCTTTGAGGCGTACCCCATCAGCGTGGGCCTGGCGGGGGCCGAGAGCGTGCGCATTCCGGTGACCGCAGACGGGCGCCATGACCTGCAGGCCATGGCCGCCGCCGTGAGCGCCCGCACCAAGGTCATCCTGCTCTGCACCCCCAACAACCCCACCGGACCGGCCCTTGCCGCGGACGAAACCGAAGCCTTCATCCGATCCATCCCGGCCGACGTCGTGGTGGTCATTGATGAGGCCTACCAGGAGTTCGTCCGGGCAGGCGACGCCGTGGACGGGATCGACCTCTACCGGAAATACCCCAACGTGGTGGTGCTGCGGACCTTCTCCAAGGCGCACGGCCTGGCCGGGCTCCGTGTTGGCTACAGCGTCTCCCACCCCGAACTGACCCAGTACCTCAGGGTTGCCGCAACGCCCTTTGCCGTATCCCAAATAGCCGAAAAGGCCGCAATTGTTTCCCTCGAGAATTACGCCCAGGTTGTGGAAAGGGTACAAAAGCTCGTTGACGAGCGGACGCGGGTAACGGCCGGCCTCCGTGACCTCGGCTGGACGGTCCCGAATGCGCAGGGCAACTTCGTCTGGCTGGCGCTTGGTGCCGAAAGTACCGCCTTCGCGGAGATGGCAGGGGCACGTGCCCTCTCGGTGCGCGCCTTCGCAGGCGAGGGTGTGCGGGTCAGTATCGGGGAACCTGAAGCCAACACCAGATTTCTCCAGTTGTGTGCCGACTATACAAAGGCGCCCGCAACTTCCTAGCACTTAACAAGTAGCCCTCCCCCTACTTACCGAAGATAAAGTTAGGATCAGTAAGCCAATGTATATGCCGCGACGGGAATGTATTCCGCCTGCGGCATATATCCCAGCGACATTGCATTGCATCCGGATGCGGCAAGCAAGGAGACGGTATGGGCACTCATCTGCCTTCCACCGAGTTCGACGGAACAGCGGTAGACGACCAGCGGGAAGCCGATGCTGAAGCCGTCATGGGCGAGCCGGCGGCCCAGATGGTGCAGCTGCTCGGTCCCGACGGGAAGCTGGGCGCCGATCCGGTGTTCAGCGATTACGCGGACAAGCTCACCCCGGAGGACCTCCGCGGACTGTATGCGGATATGGCCGCGATTCGGCGGTTCGACGTCGAAGCAACCGCCCTCCAGCGCCAGGGCCGCTCGCGCTCTGGGTACCCCTGACCGGCCAGGAGGCAGCTCAGATCGGCTCAGGCAGGGCCAGCCAGCCGCAGGACTACATTTTCCCCACCTACCGGGAGCACGGCGTGGCCTTGACCCGCAACGTGGACCTTGCCGAGCTCCTGCGCCAGTTCCGCGGCGTTTCCAACGGCGGCTGGAATCCCAAGGACACCAACTTCCACCTGTACACCCTGGTCCTGGCGGCACAGACCCTGCATGCCGTGGGCTACGCAATGGGGATCCAGCGCGACCAGAAGCTCACTGCCGCATCCGACGCAGCAGGCAAGCAGCCGGCTGCCGCCGTCATCGCCTATTTCGGCGACGGCGCCACTCGGAGGGCGACGTCCATGAATCCATGGTGTTCGCCTCCTCATTCCAGGCGCCCGTGGTGTTCTTCTGCCAGAACAACCACTGGGCCATCTCCGTGCCCAGCAATGTCCAAACCCGCGTCCCGCTCTCCAACCGCGCCAAGGGCTACGGCTTCCCCGGCATCCGCGTGGACGGCAACGACGTCATCGCCGTGCACGCTGTCACGGAGTGGGCGCTGGAGCACGCCCGCCAGGGTAAGGGTCCGGTCCTCATCGAGGCCTTCACCTACCGGGTGGGGGCGCACACCACTGCGGACGATCCCACCAAGTACCGGCAGCCGGCGGAGGAAGACGCCTGGCGCGCCAAGGATCCCCTGGCGCGGCTGGAGAAGTACCTGCGGGCCGAGGGCCTGGCGGACGACGCCTACTTCGCCAAGGTCAAAGCCGACGGCGACGAACTGGCCGCCTACGTCCGGCGAACCGCCCACGATCTTGAAAACCCGGACATCCGGCAGGCCTTCGCCAACGTCTACAGGGAGGCCCACCCGCTGGTGGCCGAGGAACTGGCATGGTTCGAGGAATACAGCGCAGGATTCGCCGGCGAGGAAGAGTCCGCCGGACATGCAGCAAAGGCAGGCCACTGATGACCACCATGACCATCGCGAAGGCCATCAACGAAGGTTTGCGCGCCACTCTGGCCGCCAACCCCAAAACACTGCTGATGGGCGAGGACATTGGGCCCCTGGGCGGCGTCTACCGGGTAACCGACGGGCTGATCGGCGAGTTTGGCCCGGACCGTGTGGTGGACACCCCGCTGGCGGAGTCCGGAATTATCGGCACCGCCATTGGCCTGGCCCTGCGCGGGTACAGCCCCGTCTGCGAGATCCAGTTCGACGGGTTCGTGTTCCCCGGGTTCAACCAGATCACCACGCAGGCTCGCCAAAATCCATTCGCGCAGCAACGGCAACCTCAGTGTGCCCGTGGTCATCCGGATTCCGTACGGCGGCGGCATCGGCTCCATCGAGCACCACTCCGAGTCCCCCGAGGCATTGTTCGCCCACACGGCGGGCCTTCGCATCATCACCCCATCCAATCCCCATGACGCCTACTGGATGATCCAGCAGGCCGTGGAGTGCCAGGACCCGGTCATCGTTTTCGAACCCAAGCGCCGCTATTGGCTCAAGGGCGATGTTGACGTCGAGGCGCCCGGGCCGTCGGAGGATCCGTTCAGTGCCCACGTCCTTCGCGAGGGTACGGACGCCACCGTGGTGGCTTACGGGCCCCTGGTGCCCGTGGCGCTGGCGGCCGCCAACGCAGCGGCGGAGGACGGCAGGAGCCTCGAGGTCATCGACCTTCGGTCAATTTCCCCGATCGACTTCGACACCGTTACCGCCTCTGTCCGGAAGACCGGCCGGCTGATCGTCACGCACGAGGCCCCCACGTTCGGCGGAATCGGCGGCGAGATTGCAGCCCGGATCAGCGAACGGGCGTTCCACTCCCTTGAGGCCCCGGTGATCCGCGTGGGCGGATTCCACATGCCCTACCCCGTTGCCAAGGTGGAGGAAGACTACCTTCCGGACATCGACCGCATCCTGGAGGCGCTGGACCGCGCCCTCTCCTACTGAGGACACCATGACCCTGAACAAGTTCAACCTGCCCGACGTCGGCGAGGGCCTCACCGAGGCGGAAGTCGTCTCCTGGAAGGTCAAGCCGGGGGACACCGTCGCCGTCAACGATGTCATCTGCGAGATCGAAACCGCAAAGTCGATCGTGGAACTGCCGTCCCCTTTCGCCGGGACCGTCACCGAACTGCTGGTGGATGAAGGGGTGACTGTCGACGTCGGGACCGCCATCATCAGCGTCAGCGACGAGGTCTCCGGCGACCCCTCTCCTGCCGACGTCCGTGCCCCCCAGGCCGCCGCTTTCCCTGCTGCCCCCGCCCAGCCGCTCTACGGCAAGCTTCCCCTGGATGCGGCGGAGGACACGGCCGCTGCCCCGGCCAACGCGCCCCTGGTAGGTTCCGGACCCAAGGCCGACGCCGTCAAACGGCGCCCGCGGAAGACTGCGCCGGCCGCCGCCGTGACGGTCAACGAGCCCGAAGTTGAGCCGGTCCAGCCCCGCACGGCCGCCGAAGTGTCCGCCAACAGTCCTGCCGTCGTCGTCGACAACCGGCCCACCCTTGGCGGCACCATCACCGGCCTGGTCAACCGGGTGCTGGCCAAGCCGCCCGTGCGCAAGATTGCCCGCGACCTGGGCATTGACCTCGCCGACGTCGTTGCCACGGGTTCCCGCGGGGAGGTGACCCGGGAGGACCTGGTCAGCTACCAGGCACAGCGTGACGCAGAACTGGACAAGGCGGACGGTTTCTGGGGCAAGGCCGGAAAGCCGCAGGACCAGCGCGTCGAGCGCATTCCTGTTAAGGGCGTGCGCAAGGCCACGGCTAAGGCGATGGTGGAGTCGGCGTTCGCGGCGCCGCACGTCAGCATCTTCGTGGATGTCGATGCCAGCCGCACCATGGAGTTCGTCAAGCGGCTGAAGGCGTCCCGCGATTTCGAAGGCATCAAGGTATCGCCGCTCCTCATCCTGGCCAAAGCCGTCATCTGGGCCGCCGCCCGCAACCCCAGCGTGAACGCTGCCTGGGTGGACAACGAAGACGGCGGGGCCGAGATCCAGGTCAAGCACTACATGAACCTGGGAATTGCCGCAGCCACCCCGCGCGGCCTTATGGTCCCCAACATCAAGAACGCCCAGGACCTGTCTCTGAAGGAGCCTGGCCCTGGCGCTGAACGACCTTGCCACCACGGCCAGGGCCGGGAAGACGCAGCCGGCGCAGATGCAGGGCGGAACGCTCACCATCACCAACATTGGCGCCCTGGGCATCGATACGGGTACACCCATCATCAACCCGGGCGAGGTGGCCATCGTTGCCTTCGGAACCATCAAGCAGAAGCCCTGGGTCCTGGACGGAGAGGTGATTCCCCGCTGGATCACTACGCTCGGCGGATCCTTCGACCACCGCGTGGTGGATGGTGATTTGTCCGCCCGTTTCATGGCCGACGTCGCGGCCATCCTGGAAGAACCCGCGCTCCTGCTGGACTAGGTTGCTGAGTCAGGACGTGGTGGCAGGCAATGAGTCGGTCCGGGTCAAAAACCGTACGGCCAGGTGGCTGACGGAGGTCTTCCAGCCACCGGTGGTGGTCTCGCTGCAGCTGCTGATCAGCCCGCTGGCTCAGGCAGGATTCCCGGGAACCATGGGCTACGGGGCGCTGGCGGCCCTTTTCGTGTGCGTGCTTCCGCTGGTGGTGCTGCTGGTCCTGGTCAGGCTGGGGAAGGTCACGGACCACCACGTCAGCGACCGGAAGCAGCGTGCCCCCGTCCTGCTGATGGCGCTGGGCTGCATCGCCTTGGGGCTGCTGGTGCTGCGCGCCGTGGATGCGCCCCAAAGCGTCATTGCGATGGTCCTGGCGGTGGTGGGCGGCGTGGCGGTACTGGCCGTGGTCAGCCCGTTCTGGAAAATGAGCGGCCACGCGGCCGCAGTCTCCTGCGCCGCCGTCGTAGCAGTGCTGATGCTTGGCACTGCCTGGACCCCGCTGTTGCTCCTGATCCCGGCGGTGGGCTGGTCACGGGTGGTCCTGCGGGCCCATTCCCCGGCCCAGGTGGTGGCCGGTTCGCTCTTCGGCGGCCTGGTGATGGCCGGGATCTGGTGGGTGCTGCAGGGCTGGCTGCTGGGCTGAACGCCCCGGCCCCTGCGGGCCGGAAAGCTGGCCTAGTACGCGGAGTACGCGGTGAAGGCCTCGAGCATGGCCGGATCGGCAGTGGTTCCCAGGACAACCGTGGCGGCAGTCATCAGGCCGCCCATGAGCGCTGCCATGCCGGCCCACGCGCTCAGGAGCTTCCAGTCCTCGCGCAGGACACTGCGGACCGTTTGGGGGAGCTGGAGCCCGGGAGTGATGAGGTTCGGTGCGCTGTCCAGGCTGCCGTCATCAAGGAGTGCAACCACCCTGTCGTTGCTGCGGTCCACCCGCATGGCGCTGATGTGGTTGCCGTGGCGGGCCAGGAGGATGTCGTGGCCAACAAGCTGGCGGCGCTGCATGGTGATCAAGGGAAGCCCTTCGCTGGGGTGGATGTCGTCAGTGTCCACGCCTTTGGGGCCCGTTCAATTTTATCGTTGCGCCGGCAGCCGAAACGGTGATGATGCGGTGAGAACGGACACCCCCGGGGCGATGTCCGCCACCACGGGGGTGTCCTGCGTTACCTCGAGCGCTTACGGGGCTCAGTCCGCGTCGTAGGTGTTGGCGATGTACACGTCGCAGGGTGCGTTGTGGGCCACGCTGTTGGCCACGCTGCCAAGGACCCGGCCGATGCCGTGCATGCGCCGGTTTCCCACCACGATGATCCGGGCGTCCATGCGGACGGCTTCCTTGATGAGTGCGTCGGCGGGCCGGCCGCGGGCTGCCGAATACGTCACGGCGACGTCGCGGCCCAAAGACTCAGCAACCGTCCGCGCCACCTGCTCCGCCGCGTCCGCGTCGGAGACGATCCAGCGGTCGCTGCCGCTGCCGAACACTTCGGTCCGGTCGCTGTCGAAGGCTGACACGACGTGCAGCGCAGCGCCCAGGCCTGCAGCCAGGTTCCTGGCCGACTCCGCTGCCCTCTTCGCGGTCTCGCTGCCGTCAACCCCTACAACGATGATTCCACCCATATGCATGCTCCTTTACTCGGTTTCCGGCGTTCGTGTGGCTTACGCTACAGCGCCGCCATGGCTTCATGCAGCACCGGCGCCAAACGGCGCACTCCCTCGGCGATGGCCTCGGGAGGCACGGCGCTGAAGGCGAGCCTGAGCTTGTTGGACGGCTCGTCCGACGGCGTGAAGGCGGCGCCCGGGATAAAGACCACGCCGGCGTCAATCGCCTTGTGCAGCAGCGGGTAGGTGTCCAGGCCCTCCGGCAGCGACACCCAGACGAAGAATCCGCCCTGCGGGCGGGTCCAGGTGGTTCCGGCCGGCATGTATTCCTTGAGGGCGGCGAGCATGGCCCGGCAGCGCTCGGCGTACAGCCCGCGGTAGGTTTCGATCTGGCCTTTCCAGTCGTAGTCGCGGAGGTAGGCGGAGACCAGCATCTGGTTCAGGGCGGGCGGGCAGAGTGTCACGGATTCCGCGGCGAGGTAGTAGCGGCGCTGCAGGTGCTCGGGCACCAGGGCCCAGCCGATCCGGAGGCCGGGAGCGAAGATCTTGGAAAAGGAACCAAGGTAGATGACGTCGTCCGGGTTGGCGGCGCGCAGGGGAGGCAGGGGCTCCCCCTCGAAGCGGAGCAGGCCGTAGGGGTTGTCCTCCAGGACCAAGACATTCGCCCTGCGGCATATATCGACCACCTGCTGGCGCCGTTCCCTGGCCAGGGTGATGCCGGACGGGTTGTTGAAATTGGGGATGGTATAGAGGAATTTGATGCTCTTGCCGCCGAGCCTGCAGGGCCGCTATCCGGGCCTCCAGCAGTTCCGGGACCAGCCCGTACTGGTCCATTTCGACGGTCTCCACCCGGACCTGGTAGGCCTCGAAAGTGTTCAGCGCGCCGACGTAGGTGGGGTCCTCCACCAGGACCACGTCTCCCGGATTGCAGAAGAGTTTGGTGGCCACGTCCTGGGCCGACTGGGAACCGGCAGTGATGACCACGTTCTGCGGCGAGGCGTCGAGGATGCCTTCGGCGGCCATGACGTCACAAATTTGGGCCCGGAGCTCCGGGGTTCCCTGCCCGGCGCCGTACTGCAGGGCCGTGAGTCCGTCGTCGGAGATGATTTTCGCCGCCGTTGACGCCAGGCGGTCCAGGGGAAGTGACTGCAGGTACGGGCTTCCCCGGCCAGGGACACCAGGCCGGGGCGCATCGAGATGTCGAAAACGTCCCGGACGGCTGACTGGCGGATGTTCGCCGCGCGCTCGGAGAACAGTTCCTCGTGGCGGTGGGCCGACGTGGCTGCGCGTTCGATCGCGTCGATGGCTTCGGCGGGCAGCGTCCCGGCCGCAGCGTCGAGTGTTTCGTGGGTCACAGAGTCAGGATACAGCCAGCTGTTGCCCGGAAAGCTACAGCTGTTTATCCATGATTCACTGGCTCCGGTGCTATTACTGCTTCAGGTAGTCCGCCAGGGATTCGCCGTTGATGTAGATGTCTGCCCGGATGGCGCCGACGGCCTCGAGGGCGGTCTGGGTGAGCTGGGCATCTACCCGGGACTGGTCGCACGTCCCGCCGGTAATCAAGGATCCCGCCAGGTAGACAGTGACGGTGGTGCCGTCGAAGCTGCCGGAGAGGAACCTCAGCCGGGAGGCGCCCAGTGCGTTGTATGCATTCCGGGGCTGCTGCGAGTCAACCAGCAGGGCACGGATCGCCGCCTTGAGCCTGGCGTCTCCTGCCCCACCTGGCTGGGCGGAGCCAACCAGGCTGTCATTGCAGCCGAAACGGACGCCGTGCCTCCCGCCGTCGTCCACCAGCACGAAGTACGCCGTCACCGGCGGAACCGTGGCTCCGGCGCTGCTGCCCGGGACCGGAGACGCCGCTGCCGCTGGGTTCTCCGTTTGTCCGCCGGCTCTTCCGGGCGCGCCGGCCGAAGGAGCGCCGGGCAGCGTGGCGGGGAGAAGGGCCAGCGGGGCTGCGCTGGACCCGGCGTTGCCCCCGCTCGCGGGCGCGGAGGGCACGCCGGGTTGGGGGAGGGGGAGGCTGCACCCGGAAAGCAGCAGCGCCAGGCCGCCCGCGGCAGCCGCATGGGCGCGGCGCATCCGCCCGTCGCAGGTCCATCTTTTTGCCATGCGGCACCGCAATCCGATCCGGTAGGTCCAGGGAACAACGCTACGGCGGCACCTGCCGGCGCGGATGTCCGGACGGTACCGGTTGGGACAAGAGTTGGTCACGGCGGCTGGACGCAAAAGCGCCCGGCACGCAAAGCTGCGTGCCGGGCGCTGTGAAGCCGGGAGGCTAGGCTGCCGGAGCCTGCTGCGGCCAAGGCGTCAAAGATGCCCTTGATCTGCTCCACTACCTCGGCGTCGTCCTTGGGGTGGACTTCGGCGAAGCGCACCATGGAACCGGGGACGGCGAGCTTGACGTCTTCCAGGATCTGCGCGCCGGCGATGCCGGCGGCCTTGCGGGCTTCATCCTGGGCCCAGACGCCGCCGTACTGGCCAAACGCGGTGCCGACGACGGCGGTGGGCTTGCCAGCCAGGGCGCCGGCGCCGAAGGGGCGGGACAGCCAGTCGATGGCGTTCTTGAGGGCAGCGGGAACAGTTCCGTTGTGCTCGGGGGTGACCAGCAGGAGGGTGTCGGCGTCCTCGGCGGCGGCGCGCAGGGCTGCGGCGGCAGCAGGGACCTGGCCTTCGACGTCAAGGTCCTCGTTGTAGAACGGGATGTTGCCCAGGCTCTCGTGGATCACCACGTCAACCTGCTCCGGAGCGTTGAGCTGGATGGCTTCGGCCAGTTTCTGGTTGGTGGACTCGGCGCGGAGGCTGCCGACAAGGGTAAGGACTGTGCTCTTGGTCATGGGAACTCCTGGCTGGGGGAGCGGCGGGGGCCGCATGGATCAAACTTCAGGCTCGCGGAGCCTTCACCGGAGTAAACGGACCGTAGTCCGCTTATATTCCCGTTGACTACACTGTCTGTGTGAGTTCCATCCCAGTGCGGCCGGGAATGACCCCGGTAACGGCCGCGGAACGCAGCGATGCTGCCCGGAACCGGGAGCGCCTCCTGCTGGCTGCCCGGGAATTGATAGAGCAAGGCGGCGCCGCGGCGCTCACCATGGACAGATTGGCGGAGCAGGCCGGCGTGGGCAAGGGCACCGTGTTCCGCCGCTTCGGCAGCCGGGCCGGATTGATGCTGACCCTGTTGAATGATTCGGAGGCCGCCTTCCAGGCCCGCTTCCTGTTCGGTCCGCCGCCCCTGGGCCCCGGCGCTCCGCCGCTCGACCGGCTCATCGCCTTTGGGGCCGAACGAATCGCTTACGTGCTGGAATTCGGGGACCTGGTCCTCGCAGCCGGCGATGCTTCACGGGGCCGGTTTGAAGTCCCGGCGGCCGCCCTGTGGAACCGGCACGTGGAGATGCTGCTCCGTGAAGGCGGCGTTGATTCCCCGGAACCATGGCTGATGGCGGGATCCCTGAACGCCACGCTGGACCCTGAGCGGCTCCTGCACCTCATCCGTGAACACGGAGTCACACGTGAGCGGTTGGCGGCGTCGTGGCGCGAGCTTGTGACACGGCTTGTCATCAGCGCGGAGGCTACGCGCTGAACGCGCTTTGGGTCCAGTCAAAGCAACTTCACAGAACTATTCATAACGATCTGATACGGCGCGTCTGGTTTCCGGGGATTCCCGGGCTTTTGGGCTTGGAGCTTGTGGTAGTTTCCTCTGGAATGTGACCCGCGACATAGTCCACCAGGACCTGCCCCCAGGGCTGCGGGAAGCCAGCTACCCGCTGGTGCAGGGGACCGGGTGAGGCGGCACAATCCGTGCTCGTCCGGGGAAGACGGAAGGATCCAGCAGCGCTCATGCTCAAGTACCTCGCCAAGCGCGGCATCACCTATGTGGTGATGATCTTCCTCACCACGACCGCCGGCTATTTCCTGGCCGTCAGCTCGCTCAAACCGGCACTGCTCGAACAAGAACGCATCCCCCGGCCCACCCCCGAGCAGGTGGCCAACTCGATGAGGCTCAAAGGTTTGGACCCGGCGCTCAGCCCATGGGAGCGCTACGTTGACTGGCTCACCGGGATCGTCACCCGTTGGGACTGGGGACGCAGCCCCAACGGCGCCTACATCAATGCCGAGTTTGGGGACCGCGTCTGGATTTCTACCAGGCTCTTCCTGGCATCCATCATCCTGACCCTGGTCATCGGCGTCGCACTCGGCGTCTATTCGGCGGCGCGGCAGTACAAATTCCAGGACCGCGTGATCACTTCCTACAGCTATCTTGCCTACATTGTGCCCGCGCCCATCGCCTACTTCCTGGTGCAGCTGGGTGCCATCAACATCAATGAAGCCGTGGGCGACCGGATCTTCTTCGTCACCGGCATCTCCACCCCGGGCATCGCGCCGGGCTGGGCCCAATTCGTCGACATGCTGGCGCACTACGCGGTGCCCACCGTGGCCATCACGCTGGTTGGCTGGGGGGCCTACCAGATCGCGCAGCGGCAATACCTGCTGGACAACGTGAACGCGGACTTTGTGCGTACCGCCCGAGCCAAGGGACTGACCAGGAACCAGGCGATTGCCCGGCACGCACTTCGCGTGTCTTTCATTCCGGTGGCCCAGAGCATCGCCTTCACCATTCCCGCCATCTTCGCGGGCGGCTTCTTCGCCGAAAAGATCTTCGCGTGGCCGGGCGTGGGGTCCTGGAGCATCGATGCCATCTCGCTTCAGGACGTCAATGCCGCCACGGCCACACTGGCGTACGGCTCAGTGATCTTTGCCCTGGGCGCCATCCTGGCGGACTTCGCCACGACGCTTGTCGACCCGAGAGTGCGGGTGCAGTAGCCATGACCAACCTGAACGCCGTTGACCCGGCAGCAGTGGCGCAGGACGCGCACCTGGAAAGCGCCGACGTCGTCATTGGCAAAACCACTATTATCTTCCGCCGCTTCCTGCGCAACAAGACAGCAGTGGCGGGCCTGGCCATATTCCTGGCCCTGACTGTTTTCTCGTTCATCGGCGGGTTCTTCACCCAGTGGGACAAGGAAACCATCGATCCCTTCAACATCGGGATGCCGCCGTCGGCCGACCATTACCTCGGCACGTCACAGGCAGGAATCGACCTGTACGCCATGACCGTGGAGGGCACCCGGATCTCCATCCTGATTGGCCTGGTGGTGGGCCTGGTATCGGTCCTGGTCGCCGCCGTCTATGGCTGCACCATGGCCTACTTCGGCGGCAAAGTGGACAAGGTAATGCTGTTCATCCTCGAGGCGCTGATCATGATGCCGGCGCTCCTGGTGGTGGCTGTGGCCACGAGCGGCGGAGCTGCCGGCCTGAAACGCGACCTTCCCTCATGGCTGCTGCTCATCATCGTCCTGCTGGTCTTCAGCTGGATGGGCACCGCACGGTTGATCCGCTCCATGTCCATGTCCCTCATGCAGCGGGACTTCGTCAAGGCGGCCCAGTACATGGGCGTTCCGCCGCGCCGCATCGTCTGGCGGCACCTGGTGCCAAACATCGGCTCGCTGCTGATCCTGGATATCACCCGGGGCGTCACCGCCGCCATCCTCGCCGAGGTTGCCTTTTCCTTCATCGGCATCGGCATCAAGGTCCCGGACGTGAGCCTCGGCGTGCTGATCGGCGGCGCCACCTCGCAGGTGCAGACCTTCCCCTGGATGTTCTGGGTTCCGCTCACGGTCATGTTCCTGCTGACCGGATCCCTGGCCATGATGAACGACGGCCTGCGCGATGCCTTCGATCCCAGCTCCAGGCTCCACCGGCAAAGCCAAGAAGGCCAAAGCCCGGAAAACCACCGTGGAAAAGAAGACGGCATGAGCAGCGAAATCACCACCGGAGCCACCGAACCAGCACGCCGGGACGTGGAGCGCCTGCATGTGGCGGGACTGCATGCCCCTGGCGACGCTGTCCTGTCCGTCCGGGACCTTCAGGTCCGCTTCAACTCGGAGAACGGCACGGTCCACGCCGTCCGGGGCGTCGACTTCGACTTGATGCCGGGCAAGACGCTGGGGATCGTGGGTGAATCGGGTTCCGGAAAGTCGGTCACCTCCCTGGCCATCATGGGACTCCTTCCGCCGGCCGCCCAGGTCTCCGGCTCCGTCCGGCTCAAGGGCCGGGAACTGCTGGGCCTGAGCGACAAGGCCATGTGCGAATACCGGGGCAATGAACTTGCCATGGTTTTCCAGGACCCGTTGTCGTCCCTCACGCCCGTGTTCACCGTGGGCACCCAGATCATCGAAGCACTCACCATCCACAACCCCGCAATGAGCCGGACGGCCAAAGAAGCCCGCGCCGTCGAGCTTCTGGCCATGGTGGGGATTCCCAGCCCCAAGGACAGGCTGAAAGCTTTCCCGCACGAGTTTTCCGGTGGCATGCGCCAGCGCGTCATGATCGCCATCGCCATCGCTAACAACCCGCGCGTCCTGATCGCGGATGAGCCCACGACGGCGCTGGACGTCACCATCCAGGCCCAGGTCCTCGAGGTGCTTCACACAGCGCAGGAGGAGACCGGCGCCGCGGTTGTGATGATCACTCACGATCTTGGCGTGGTGGCCGGGATGGCGGACGACATCATGGTCATGTATGCGGGCAAACCGGTGGAATCCGGCGCCGTGGATGACATCTACTACAACCCGCGGATGCCCTACACCATGGGCCTGCTCGGTGCCGTGCCCCGCGTGGACGTGGCGGAGAAGTCCTCGCTCGTTCCCATTGAGGGCATGCCGCCCAACCTGCTGCACACCCCCACCGGGTGCTCGTTTGCTCCCCGGTGCCCCCTGGCCTCGGACGCCTGCCTGGACGGCGAACCCGCCCTGGTGGCCGTAGCGGGCACGGCCCTGCACAGCACGGCGGTGGACAACGGCGCGCTGCACCGGGCGGCCTGCATCAAGTCCGATTCCCTGGGCGGAGCCGTGGATGTGCACGACGTGTTCGCCGCCCCGCCGGTGCCGGTATCCCGCTTCGACGCAATTCCCCGGGCCGAGCGGTCCACGGTGCTGCAGCTCAAGGACGTGCGGAAGCACTTCCCGCTGACCAAGGGCGCCCTCATCAAACGAACCATCGGCACGGTCAAGGCAGTGGACGGCCTGAGCTTCGACATCCGCGAAGGCGAATGCTTCTCCATCGTGGGCGAATCGGGATCGGGGAAGACCACCACCCTCCTGGAAATCATGGAGTTCCATCCGGACCAGGACGGCGAGGTGGTGATCGGCGGCCTGAGCAACAAGCAGGCGGCCGACGCCAAGACCAAGGGCAGGATGCGCCGCGAACTGCAGATGGTGTTCCAGGACCCCACGGGCGCCCTGGACCCCCGGTTCACGGTTTACGAAGTCCTTGCCGAACCCCTGCAGAACGCGGGCATGGACCGGCCAGCCATCCGGAAGCGGATCATGGAGCTGATGAAGCTCGTGGGCCTGCAGCCGGACCACGTCAACCGCTTCCCCAACCAGTTCTCCGGCGGCCAGCGCCAGCGGATCGGGATTGCCCGCGCACTGGCGGTCAACCCCAAGCTCGTGGTCCTTGACGAGCCCGTCTCGGCCCTCGACGTGTCGGTCCAGGCCGGGGTCATCAACCTCCTGGACCACCTGCGCGCCGAACTGGGCCTGAGCTACCTCCTGGTGGCCCACGACCTTTCGGTGGTGCGGCACATCTCCAACCGCGTGGCGGTCATGTACCTGGGGAAAATTGTGGAGATCGGTGCCGTGGACCGTGTGTTCTATAACCCCCGCCACCCCTATACCCGTGCTCTCCTCTCCGCGATCCCGGTGCCGGACCCGCAGCTGGAACGCACCCGCGAACGCATAATCCTCCAGGGCGACCTGCCCTCCCCGCTGCAGGCGCCCAAGGGCTGCAACTTTGCCACCCGTTGCCCTGTCTTCGCGGCCCTGCCGACGGCCAAGCAGGAGAGGTGCCTCAGCCTGGAACCGCCCCTGGAACCGGCGGCGTCCGCAACGGACCAGCAGTTCGCCTGCTTCTTTCCGGACGGGGAACTGGATGAGGACATGCTGGTGGTCCACGAACCGGCGGACAACCATGCACCCTAGGATTTTTCGAACCCCATGCACCACCACTCGCACCTATTGAAGGGAAAACCCATGAGGAAACTGAACAGGATCGGCGGGGCTGCAGCCATTGCCGCGGCCCTGGCGCTGACGGCCTGCGGCGGTGGCGGTGCCAGCGGCCCCCAAACAGCCAAGGCGGAAGCATCCGGAGGCGACCTCTCCAAGCTGATCAGCATCAATGAGAAGCCGGCCGCCGACCTCCAGCAGGGCGGCAAGGTCACCCTTCCACTGGGCAACATCGGGCCGGACTTCAACGGGTTCTCCAACAACGGCAACAGCGCGGACAACTCCGCCCTGCAGATCCCCATGAACCCGGTCGCCATGAACAGCGGCGGCATCGGCGGCTGCTGGAAGGTGGACTTCAAGGGCAAGGTCACCTCGAACCCGGACTTCTGCGAATCTGTGAAGAGCGAGGTGAAGGACGGCAAGCAGACCATCACCATCGAGGTCAACCCCAAGGCCACCTACAACGACGGCACCCCCATCGATGTGAAGGCCTTCAAGAACACCTGGAACATCCTCAAGAGCCCGGACGCCGGCTACGACATCGTGAGCTCCGGCGCCTACGAATTCGTCGATTCCGTTGAGGCAGGCAGCAGCGACAAAGAGGTCATCGTCAAGACCTCCCGTCCGGTCTTCCCGGTCGACTCGCTGTTCTTCGGACTGATCCACCCCGCTGTCAACACCCCTGAAATCTTCAACAACGGCTTCAACGGCAACATGCACCCGGAGTGGATGGCCGGCCCCTTCAAGCTGGACCAGTACGACACTGCGGCCAAGACCGTGACCCTGGTGCCGAACGACAAGTGGTGGGGCCAGAAGCCGGTCCTCTCCAACGTCGTCTTCCGGCAGCTGGAAACCAGTGCGCAGATCGCGGCGTTCAAGAATGGTGAGATCGATGCCATGTCCGCCAACACCATCTCGCTGTACAAGCAGGCCTGGACGGCACCAAGGACACGGACATCCGCCGCGGCCAGCGCCTCTTCGCCGGCGGCCTGAACCTGAACGCCCAGCGCATCACCGACGTCAACGTCCGCAAGGCCATCTTTGCCGCCGTGGACCGCGAAGCCATTCGGAAGGTCCGTTTCAACGGGCTGAACTGGGAGGAGCCCAGCTCCGGTTCCATGATGCTGCTGCCGTTCTCCGACTACTACCAGGACAACTACCCGGTCAAGGAAACGGGCCCGGACGCCGCCAAGAAGGTCCTCACCGACGCCGGCTACACGGCCAACGCCAACGGCATCATGGAGAAGGGCGGCAAGCCCGCCGCCTTCAAGATCAGCAACTTCGGTGACGACCCCACCACCCTGGCCGTCGCACAGACGCTGCAGAAGCAGCTCCAGGCCGGCGGTATGGATGTCGGGATCGACCAGCGGGCCTCCGCTGACTTCGGCAAGGTCCTGGGCAGCCGCGAATTCGATCTGAGCATCTCCGGTTACACCGTGGGCCCGGACGCAACGGATGCGGTCAAGCAGTACTACGACTCCAAGACCAACGAAAACAAGCTGGGCGACGCCGACCTGGACAAGAAGATTGCCGACCTCGCCTCCATCGAGGACAACGCGGCCCGCAACAAGGCTGCCATGGACGTGGAGAAGGAGCACATGGCGAAGTACTACTCCATGGGCGTGGTCTTCAACGGCCCGCAGATCTCGTTCGTCCGCACCGGCCTGGCCAACTACGGTCCTTCCCTGTTCCAGAGCACCTCGCAGGTTCCGGACTGGACCACCATCGGCTGGGTCAAGAAGTAACCACCGTTCCTGCGGCTTAGCCGCATAACGCAACGCCGGCACCCCTGTCCACCAGGGGTGCCGGCCCCTAAGCGCGCGGGGCCGGGGGTAGCGTAGTTCCATGACCGGTACCGAAGGGGACCCCCGCACCATCCGCACCGCCGTCGTCGGCTACGGGCTTGCCGGCAGCGTATTCCACGCGCCGCTGCTGGCAGCCAACACCAGCTACTCGCTGGACGCCATTGCAACGTCCGACGCCGGGCGGCAGGCGGCTGCCTCGTCCCGGCTTCCCGGGGTGGAGGTGGTGCGCGACGGCGCCGCGGTCCTTGAGCGGGCCGCTCACCTTGACCTTGTGGTCCTGGCGACGCCGCCAATGACCCACTACCCCCTGGCCAAAGCTGCGTTGGAGGCGGGGCTTGACGTGGTGGTGGACAAGCCGTTCGCGCTCACCAGTGGGCAGGGACAGGAGCCGGCTGCCTTGGCGCAGCAACTGGGCCGGGTGCTGACCGTATTCCAGAACCGCAGGTGGGACGGTGACTTCCTCACCCTCCGAAAGCTTCTGGCCGCCCAGGCCTTGGGCAAGGTGACCCGGTACGAGTCGCGGTTCGAGCGCTGGTCCCCGGCCATCGCCAAGGCGTGGAAGGCACGGGCCACCGCTGTGGACGGGGGAGGCGTCCTGTTCGACCTGGGCAGCCACCTGATCGACCAGGCGCTGCAGCTTTTTGGCCCGGCCACCGTCCTTCACGCGGAGTTGACCGCGCGGCGGTCCGACGAGCGCGCCGATGATGACGCGTTCCTGGTCCTGCGGCACCATTCCGGAGTGATCAGCCACCTGGCGATGAACTTGTTGTGCGCCCAGCAGGGACCCCGCTTCCGGGTGCTGGGCTCGATCTGCGGTTACACCAAGAACGGGGTGGATCCGCAGGAGCCCTACATCGTGGCCGGCGGCAGCCCCCTGGACAGGGACTACGGTGTGGAGGCGCCGGAATGGGCGGGACTGCTGGGACGCGACGGCCACCTGGATAAACTTCCCACCGAACGAGGGAACTACCCGGAGTTCTACCGGATCCTGGCGCACAAGATCCTCGACGGCGGCGCAGGGTCGTCCCTGCCCCTCCCGGTAAATCCGGGGGATGCCGTCGAGGTCCTGAGAATCATTGAAAAGGCACGCGAACTGGCGTCGCATGGGACTTAACCGGAAACGCCGAACGACAGGCATCCGGCAGCGTGCGTCAAAGCGACGAAGGAGCAGCACGCAGAGGACGTCTGTCGTCCGGCGCAGCAGGACGAGCAGCGGACGAGGAGACTAGGCGGAGACCAGTTCGTGCCAGTCGGCCACGAGGGGCAGGTTGTGGGCCTCGGATACGGAGTGGTGTGCCACGTGGCCGGCTGCGATGTTGAGGCCGGCAGCCAGGGCGGGGTCGCGGTCGAAGGCGGCCTTGACGCCCAGGTTGGCCAGGGACACGGCGTAGCGGAGGGTCACGTTGGTCAGCGCGTAGGTGGAGGTGTTGGGGACGGCGCCGGGCATGTTGGCCACGCAGTAGAAGATGGTGTTGTGCACCTTGTACGTGGGTTCCTGGTGCGTGGTGGGGTGGGTGTCCTGGAAGCAGCCGCCCTGGTCCACGGCGATGTCCACCAGGACCGATCCGGGCTTCATGCGGGCCACGAGGTCGTTGGTGACCAGCTTGGGGGCCTTGGCGCCGGGGATGAGGACGGAGCCGATCACCAGGTCGGCGTCAACCACTGACTTTTCGATCTCGTACTTGTTGGAGGCAACGGTCTTCAGCCGGCCCTGGTACTGGGCGTCCAGTTCGCGCAGGCGGTTGATGTTGATGTCCAGGATAGTGACGTCGGCACCCAGGCCCAGGGCCATGGCTGCGGCGTTGGTGCCGGCAACACCGGCGCCCAGGACTACCACCTTCGCGGGGCGTACGCCGGGCACGCCGCCCAGCAGGACACCCTTGCCGCCGGCGGGGGCCATCAGGGACGTTGCACCCACCTGGACGGACAGGCGGCCCGCGACCTCGGACATCGGAGCGAGCAGCGGCAGCGAGCGGCCCTCCTGCACGGTTTCGTAGGCGATGGCGGTGACGCCGGAATTGATGAGCTCGGTGGTGAGCTCCGGCTCGGCGGCCAGGTGCAGGTAGGTGAAGAGGATCAGGCCCTTGCGAAAGCGGTGGTATTCGGACTTGATGGGCTCCTTGACCTTCATCACCATGTCCGCGCGCGCCCAGACGTCATCGGCCTCGTTGACGATCTCGGCGCCGGCGATCGAGTATTCCTCGTCGGTGATACCCGAGCCCACGCCGGCCCCGCGCTCTACCAGGACGGTGTGTCCGTGGGTGCGGAACTCGTGGACGCCGGCCGCGGTAATGGCCACGCGGAATTCGTTGTTCTTGATTTCTTTGGGGACGCCGATGATCATCGTCTGCTCCAGTTTTTGGGGCCGGTAGGCCGGAAAGGCGGAAGGATTTTCGTGTTTCAACGATAAATCCGGCTGTGAGCCAGGCGACATGATGGTGCGCCGGGCCGCCCCCGAAATCCTGTAATTCCGCGGTTTTTGACCCGCTTGACTCGACACCTGTCGAGTCCTGAAGCGTCAGGTGTCGCCTCGTGTCCGTTCGTTCGCGGGTCCTCCCGGGCAGTAATGTTGGCCCATGCAGCAGCAGGGTGTGGAACAGCTCGTAGAACAGGTGGCGCAGAAGCTGGGCCGCGGCCTCTCGCTCGAGGACCTGGACGGCCTGCTCCTCGCCTACAGCTCCAACCAGTCCCACGCCGACCGGGTTCGGGTGAATTTCCTGTTGAGCAAGAAGGTTCCGGCGGACGTGAGTGCATGGCAGCTCTCGCATGGCATCGCTACCGCCGTGCGTCCCGTGGTGGTTCCGGCGAACCCGGACCTGGGCATGCTGGGCCGGGTCTGCGTTCCGCTGATGGTGCGCGGCTTCCGCGTGGGCTACCTCTGGGTGCAGCAGGACTCGGCCGAGGAAAGCCCGACGCCGATCCTCACCCAGTTGCCGGGCGTCAACCACGAGCTGGGCTGCTGTCCGGGCTCCTGCTTGACTCCAACACTGCCGAATCCGAATTCCGGCGCGGCCGGGAGCGTGAGTTCCTGGCGGCGTGTGCCGGCGAACCCAACGCGGTAGCTGCCGTGGCCGGCTGGAAGGAAGTCCAGGGCAGGGGACCATGGCAGATGGTCACCGTACTGGACGCTGACGGCTGGGCCAGCGGTCCGGACCCCATAGCGTCAACCCTGATCCACCGGTCCACCGCGCTCCAGGCCACGGTGGGCGTGGACGCCGCCCTGTTCAGCGCAGGCACGGAAACGCATTCGGTGGTGTTGTTCCGCGAATCCACCGGCCGGGCCAACCACGCCCAGGTCCTGGTGCACTACCAGCTGGCTGGCCAAGCGCTCGGGCCGTCCGGTCCACCGGATCATCCTTGGCATCAGCGAGGGCTTCGCGAAGACCCGCCAGCTCTACGAGGCGTACCGGCAGTCGCGGATGGCGGCCCAGGCCGCCGCGGTGGATCCCCGGCTCGGTGAGCTGGTGGACTGCAGGGCCACGGGCGTGTACCAGCTGCTCGCGTCCGCCGGGGGTGGGGTGGGTGCGTGGGCGGACTCCGGGTCGGTGTATTTCCGGATGCTTGAGGACCACGACCGCAACGGCGAGCTCATTCCCGTCCTGGAGCCTGCTCTATGACAATGACGGGTCGGTCCAGGACGTCGCCACCAAGCTGCATCTGCACCGCAGCAGCATCTACAACAGGCTGGGGCGGATCCGGCAGCTGCTGGGGGTGGACCCCCTCAAGGGGATGCCCCGGCTGGAACTGCACGCCGCCCTCAAGATGCGGCGCTGGGCAGCCCGGCCCAGGATTTGATGGCGTCGGCCACCTGCCGCGGGCGCAGGTGCTGGGCCACATGTCCGGCGCGCTGGATCTCCGCAAAACTTCCCCGTGGCACCACCTGCGAGAGCCGGAGGGACCAATCGGCGCCCGCCACTTGGTCGTGGTTGCCCCGCAGCACCAGGACAGGCACATTGATCCCTGCCAGCCGCTGCTCCGTGGGGTAGGACATCATCACCGGGAGTTCGGTGAAGTACCAGCGCGGTCCGCAGCGGAAGTAGTCCGAGAACACGATCCAGTTGGACCCGGCACTCTCCCTGAGGACGGCGTCCAGGAAGAGCGCGAGGCCCTGCCGCCGTACGTTCCGGTACCGCGAGTCCACCACCGGGCCCATGAGCGCCAGCCGTTGGAGCCTGCCCCGGGGCGTAGAGCGCGGCCTCGATGGCGAACTGCGCGCCCATGGAATGCCCCACCAGGATGTATGAACGAATACTGCTCGTCTTCAGCGCCTGGGCGATGAAGGCGCCGTAGTCCTCCACGGACAGCTGCCGCTCCGGCCTGGGGGTTCCGGCGAACCCCGGCAGGTCAAGCGAATAGGTAGGGGCAACAGCGGCGAGTTCACCGTGCAGGCGCCGAAGGTAGCGGTGGGAGACGCCGATGCCATGGATGAGGATATAGGCGGGTGCTGCCGGGGCAGCGGCGGCGTCCGGCCCGGGTGCGGGTGTCCCGTCAGCCCAAAGGATCCGGCCCTTGAGCCCGTGGCCTTCCACGTCGGCCGACCGCAGGCGGGCCTCTTTCCGGCGCTGCGGCCACGCCATTCGTGCCCGCACTATGCGCCCGTGCCGGCGTGGTCGCCGGCGTGCTTTTCGTGCTTGCGCTTTTGTTCCGCCAGCTTCTGCTTTTCTAGCCACGCCATGATGTCGGCTGTCCGGATCCGGCGGTGCGATCCGCGGTACTCCACCGGGATCTCGCCGCGGTCCGTCATGTTGCGCAGGAAGGTGTGCGAGATTCCGGCCAGCTCAGCCGCCTGCGAGGTGGTCAGCATTTCCTCCACGCTGCCCACGGTCACCGTTTCACCGCGGCCCAGCCTCGCAAGGAGATCCACGACGGCGTCCCTTGCCTGCCCGGGCAGGCGGTGGACAGTGCCGTCCACGAACACGGTGATGTCATTGCTGTCCTCAAGGGCGCGCGTCAGGACGCGGGCCTCGCCGGCGGGCAGGCCGGCGGTGACGCGGGGGCTATCAGTGCCATGGACGTAGCCTATCCCGGGTGCAGCCGAGCCAACCCGCCGGGGTGTCAGAGCCCCAGTTCCTCCAGGACCGGGAGCTTCTCCCGCACCCAGGCACGCGCCTCCGTGGCACTTGGCGCGGAGAGGGCCAGCTTGGCCAGCTCCTGGGCCTCGGGCAGGGTCACCGTCTTCAGGACTGCGGCCACGGCGGCGAGCGAACGCGCCGTCATGGACAAGGTGCTGACGCCAAGGCCGGTAAGGACGACGGCGAGGGCGGGATCGGCGGCAGCCTCGCCGCAGACGCCCACGGGCTTGTTGTGGCCTTCCGCGCGGGACCCTTCGACGGTCAGCCCCACGAGGCGCAGGACCGCGGGCTGCCACGGGGTGTTCAGGTTGGCCAGCGGGCCGAGCTGCCGGTCGGCAGCCATGGCGTACTGCGTAAGGTCGTTGGTGCCCAGGCTCGCGAAGCCCACCTCCCGGAGGATCGATTCGGCGGTGAGGGCGGCGGATGGCACCTCCACCATGACGCCGGGGGTCTTGATGCCGGCATCCGCGCACATGGAAGCGAAGCGGGAGGCTTCTTCCGCCGTGGAAATCATGGGGGCCATGACCCAGACATCGGCCTGGGACTGCTGCTCGGCCAGCGCGATGGCTTCCAGCTGGCGGTCCAGGACACCCGGAGTGGTGAAGTCGGTACGGTAGCCGCGGACACCCAGGGCCGGATTGGGCTCGGTGGAGTCGGTGAGGAACGGCAGCGGCTTGTCGGCGCCCGCATCGAGCGTGCGCAGCACCACCTTCTTGCCGGGGAACGCATCAAAGACGCTCTTGTAGGCGGCTGCCTGCTCCTCGACGCTGGGCTCGGTGTCCCGTTCCAGGAAGCAGAACTCGGTGCGGAACAGGCCCACTCCCTGCGCTCCAAGCTTGGCGGCGGCTTCTGCGTCCTTGCCGCCACCCACGTTGGCGAGCAGCGGCACCTGGTGGCCGTCCGCCGTCGTACCCGTGCCGGTGAATTCAGCCAACAGGGATGCCGTGGCCGCCCATGCTTCCGCTGCCGCGCGGAGGGACTCATCAGGTTCGGCCGTGATGCTGCCCGCGGCGCCGTCCACGTATACCTCGGTGCCGTCTGCGATCTCGTCGACACCCACCGCGGCAACCACTGCCGGCAGGCCGAGCGAGCGGGCGATGATGGCGGTGTGGGACTGGGGGCCGCCGCCTGCGGTGACCAGCGCCAGGACCTTGTTGGGATCCAGTGTTGCGGTGTCGGCGGGGGCCAGGTCCTCCGCCACCAGGATGAACGGAGTGCTGGAGGCGGGGATGCCGGGTGCCGGGACGCCCCGCAGCGCCGCCACGATCCGGGCGCGCACGTCCAGGACGTCCGTGGCGCGTTCGGCCATGTAGCCGCCCAGGTTGTGCAGCATCTCGGACACCGAGGAGCCTGATTCCCAGATGGCGCGTTCGGCCGAGACGCCCCGGGCCACCAGCTTGGCGGCCCCCTTGATCAGCATGGTGTCCTTGGCCATCAGTGCAGTGGCTTCCAGGACCGCCTTCCCGTCACCGGTGGCAAGCGTGGCGCGTTCCTTCAGTTCATCGTGCACGGCCTGTGAGGCCGCCTTGAGGGCTGCGGTGGCTTCCTCGGCAGTGGTGTCCGCAGCCAGCTGTTCACCGGCGGGAGGCTCACTGATCGGTTTAGGCATCTGCCGGATGGTGCCAATGACGCGGCCTGGACTGACGCCTACTCCTGGGAAGTTCTGCACTGAAGGTCCTCATTCTCTGCCGGTAGACAGGCCCGCCAAACATTTCCGGCGCCATGCCGGAATACCGCCGGACTGCCACGTCAGGAGGCGGAAACGAGCCTGAAAAAATTGTATGTGATTCAGTTCATATAGCAACGCTATAGGTGCTAGGGTAGCGGTTATGAGTTTGGATGGCCAGCTTCCCCCAAAATGCGGCTGCTCCGTGCTGCCGCGGAACTGCTGGCAAATTCCGCGGGAGCTCCGGTCTCCACCCGCCAGATCACCCAGCTGGCAGAGGTCTCGGCTCCCACGCTTTACCACCACTTCGGTGACAAGGAAGGTCTGTTCGACGCCGTCGTCGCCGCAGGGTTTGAGGAATATGTCGCGGGCGAAAGGGATTTCGCCCCCTCCGGTCAGCCTCTTGAGGACATCCGGAGAATGTGGGACAACCATGTCCAGTTCGGGCTCAACCAGCCCGAGCTGTACCTGGTGATGTTCGGCAATATCCGTCCGGAAAGCCGGCCCGCCATCGTGGCGGATGCCGAAGCTCTGATGGAGGAGATGCTGAACAAGGCAGCGGCGGCGGGCCAGCTGAACGTCCAGCCCCGGGAAGCGGCCAGGTCCATCCTGGCGGCCAACGTGGGCGTGACGCTGATGCTCATTGCGGAGCCCGCCACCGAACGCAACCTCGAACTGTCCACCATGACCCGGGACGCCATGATCTTCGCGGTGTCCGCCGAGCCGGCCAGCGGCCCGGCCCCGGGCGGCACCGGGAAGTCCTCGGTGGTGGTGGCAGCGATCGCCCTGAACGCCGCACTTCAGGCCTCGCACTCTGACCAGCTTTCCAGGCTCGGAACTCAAGCTTTTCCTCGAATGGCTCCACCGGATCTCCACCAGCCCCGCCGGTTAGCCAGCAAACCCGTAATACCCAGCAGTACGTCGTCGTAATCATCGGACCAATCCTGCGGAGCAGCAGGAATGACGGTTAGGAAATCACATGGCAACAGAGACAGTTGCAAAACCCCGCACCAGCGCGCGCGTGCACGTCCAAAAGTTCGGGACATTCCTGTCCGGCATGATCATGCCCAACATCGGGGCGTTCATCGCCTGGGGCATTATCACCGCCCTCTTCATCGAGAAGGGCTGGCTGCCCGTACCCCAACTGGGTGGTTTCGGCGAAACGGACGGCAAGCCGAACCTCGGCCTCGTCGGCCCCATGATCACCTACCTCCTGCCCCTCCTGATCGGCTACACCGGCGGCAAGAACGTCTATGACGTCCGCGGCGGCGTGGTGGGGGCCATCGGCACCATGGGCGTGATCGTCGGTGCCGGTATCCCCATGTTCATCGGCGCCATGATCATGGGCCCGCTGGGCGGCTGGACCATGAAGAAGATCGACATGCTGTGGGACGGAAAAATCCGCCCCGGCTTCGAAATGCTGGTCAACAACTTCTCCGCCGGAATCTGGGGCGCCCTGCTGGCGCTGCTGGGCTTCTACGGAATCTCCCCCTGGTTTCCGCCTTCAGTGCCGGTGCCGGCGAGGTGGTGAAGTTCCTGGTCAACCACGGCCTCCTGCCGCTGACCAGCATCTTCATCGAACCGGCCAAGGTGCTGTTCCTCAACAACGCCATCAACCACGGCGTGCTCACCCCGCTGGGCGTGCAGCAGTCGCTGGACCAGGGCAAGTCCATCCTGTTCCTGTTGGAAGCCAACCCCGGCCCCGGCCTGGGCATCCTGCTTGCGTACATGTTGTTCGGCCGCGGCGCTGCCAAGGCCTCGGCGCCCGGTGCGGCGATCATCCACTTCCTGGGCGGCATCCACGAGATCTACTTCCCGTACGTCCTGATGCGCCCGCTGCTGATCCTGGCAGCCATCGCCGGCGGCATGACCGGTATCGCCACCCTTGCCGTCACCGGTGCGGGCCTGGTTGCCCCGGCCGCTCCGGGATCCATCATCGCGGTCCTGGCCCAGACCTCCCGCGACAGCTACCTCGGCGTGATCCTCTCCGTGCTGCTCGCCGCAACCGCATCCTTCCTGGTGGCCTCCGTCATCATGAAGACCACCAAGCACAGCGATGAAGCGGACCTGGGCGATGCCACGGCCCGCATGGAGGCGATGAAGGGCAAGAAGAGCTCTGTGTCCTCGCACCTGACCGGTGCCGGAGCCGCTGCAGGCGCAGCGGCTGGCCACGGCGGCGTGGCCGTCCTGGCCGGTCCCGTGCGCAACATCGTGTTTGCGTGCGACGCCGGCATGGGCTCCAGCGCCATGGGCGCCTCGGTGCTGCGGAACAAGATCAAGGCGGCGGGCTTCCCGGATGTCAAGGTCACCAACGCCTCCATCGCCAGCCTCAGCGACACCTACGACGTTGTGGTCACCCACCAGGACCTCACCGAACGCGCCAGGCCGGCCACGTCCAGCGCCGTCCACTACTCCGTGGACAACTTCATGAGCAGCCCGCGGTACGACGAAATTGTCGAGCCTGGTCCGCGAGAGCAACACCGATGACGGAACGTCCGGCGCCGGCGCAACCCACGGCGCCCACGCCGCAGAAGCCCCGGTGGACGCAGCGCCCGCTGCTGCGGGAACAGCTGCAGGTGCAACCGCAGCGGCCGGCGCATCCGCCAACGGAACCTCCGAGATCCTGGCCCGCGAGAGCGTGGTGCTGACCGGCTCGGCCACCACCCGCGACGCCGCCATCGACGAAGCGGGCCGGCTCCTGCTGGCTCGCGGCGCCGTGGATGAGGGCTACATTGCCGCCATGCACGAACGCGAGGAATCTGTGTCCACATACATGGGCAGCTTCCTGGCCATCCCGCACGGCACCAACGCCGCCAAGGACCACATCCGCAAGTCGGCGGTGTCCGTCATCCGCTATCCCGAGGGCATCGACTGGAACGGCAAGCAGGTGAAGTTCGTGGTGGGCGTGGCCGGCATCAACAACGAGCACCTGCACATCCTGTCCTCCATCGCCAAGGTGTTCACCAACAAGGAGCAGGTGGCCCGGCTGGAAGCCGCAGGCTCGGTGGATGAAGTCCTGGAGCTCTTCGGAAAGGTCAACGCATAGTGAAGGCAGTACATTTCGGAGCCGGCAACATCGGCCGTGGCTTCGTGGGCCTGCTCCTGCATAATGCCGGCTACGAGGTGGTGTTCGCAGACGTCGCCGAGGACCTCATCAACCGGCTCTCCGGGGCGGAGAGCTACGCGGTGCACGAGGTGGGGGAGAATCCCGACGTGCGAACCGTGGACAACTTCCGGGCGCTGAACTCCAACGCCCAGGAAGCGGAGCCTGGTCCAGGAGATCTCGACGGCGGACATCGTCACCACCGCTGTGGGCCCGCACATCCTGAAGTTCGTGGCGCCGGTGATCGCCAAGGGCATCGTTGCGCGGGAGCCCGGCCTGGCGCCCCTGCAGGTCATGGCCTGCGAGAACGCCATCAACGCCACGGACATCCTGGCCAAAGAAGTAGCCTCCCAGCCCGGTGTCACCGCCGCAGTCCTCGACGGCAAGGCGGTTTTCGCCAACACCGCCGTGGACCGGATTGTGCCCAACCAGGAGGCCGGGCAGGGCCTGGACGTGACAGTGGAGACCTTCTATGAGTGGGTCATCGACCGCACCCCCTTCGGTGATTCCGCTCCGGTAATTCCCGGTGCCACCTTCGTGGACGACCTCTCGCCCTACATCGAGCGGAAGCTGTTCACGGTGAACACCGGCCACGCCTCTGCCGCCTACCTCGGCTTCGAAGCCGGCGTGGAGAAGATCTCCGATGCCATGGCGGACCAGGATGTGGCCGAGGACGTGCGGGCCGTGCTGGAGGAAACCAAGCAGGCTCCTGGTGGCCAAGCACGGGTTCAACAACGACGAGCAGGAGGCCTACGTCCAGAAGATCCTGGTCCGGTTCTCCAACCCGTACCTCCCGGATACCGTGAACCGGGTTGGCCGGGCGCCCCTGCGGAAGCTGAGCCGGCACGAGCGGTTCATCGGCCCGGCCGCGGAACTGGCGGAACGTGGCGTGGTGCCGGAGGCCCTGCTGGGTGCCATTGCCGCAGCCCTGCGGTTCACCGATCCCGCGGATGCCGAAGCCACCGAGCCTGGCAGAAATCCTGCGTTCCGCCACCCCCGCGGAGGCCACAGCCAGGATCACCGGCCTTGAGCCGGACCACCCGCTGTTCAACGCCGTCGCCACCCTGGTGGAGGAGCGGCAGGCGGAGCCTGGCCCGCACCCCGGCCTGACCGGGCCGCCTCCCGTATTAACCGACGTACTGCATAAACCACGACGCCGTCACTCGCTGAAGTGCCGGCGTCGTGGTTTTTGCTGTGCCCGGCAACGCCCGCTCACCTTTGACCTGTTCCCTCCAATCGCCCGCTCACCTTTGACCGATTCTCTCCAATCGCCCGCTCAGATCCTGTGCGAAGCTGGGCGGATGATCCCTACCGAAGATGCCGTTCCTGTTTTGTTCACTGCCGACGTCGACGGCGGGACATTCCGCCTCCGCCACGGTGCCCGGACCGACCTGCCCGCCGTGGTGCGGCTGCTCGCCGATGACGCCATGGGGGCCGGGCGCGAGTATGGCGCGGACATGGAACCCTACGAACGGGCCTTTGAAGCGATCGATGCCGACCCCGCCCACCTCCTGATCGTCGGTGAGCTGGTGCCTCACGGCGAAGCTGCAGGAGCGGTGGTTGCCACCTTCCAGCTGAGCTTCCTTCCCGGCATTTCCAGGCACGGGGCATGGCGCTCGCGGCTCGAGGGGGTCCGGGTGGACGCATCCCTCCGCGGGCAGGGCATTGGAAAGCTGATGGTGGGCTGGGCCGTCGGGGAGTCCCGCAGGCGCGGCTGCACCCTGATGCAGCTGACCACGCATCATAGCCGGACAGCCGCCCAGCGGTTCTACGAACAGCTGGGATTCGAGGCCAGTCACGTCGGTATGAAGCTGGTCCTGTAAACCTTGACCGTTAGGTGCCCTAAATGTTAGGCTACCTAACGATGAATGACATTGATCCCCAACTGGAGGAACTCGCCGGCGGGTTCCGCGAAGCCCTCCGCCACAGCGTGTACCTGGTCCGGCGCCTCGATGCGGACGGTGAACTCAGCGCCGCCCAGCTCAGCACCCTCAAGATGCTGCTCGGCGAAGGCCAGCGCGTCGGCGAGATTGCCCGGAACCTGGGTGTACGGGTGCCCAGTGCAACGGAGCAGATCATCAAGCTCGAACGGGCGGGCCTGGCGCACCGGGAACCCGATCCCGCCGATTCGCGCGCCGTCCGGGTGATCCTCACCCCCGAAGGCCGCGCCGCCGTCGACGCCGCAAACAGGCGCCGCAACCAGGTGATGGCAGACATCCTCAGCGGCCTCACCGACCAGGACCGCAAAGCCCTGGCCCAAGCCCTGCCGGTGATCGACAAAATCAATGCATCACTCCAGAACTGAACCAGACACCCACGCTGAATTAGCCACGAACTTAGGAGTACCCTCCATGGACGGCCAGCTCGCAGAAACCCTGCCGGCACCAGAATCCACCCTGCAGGCCGAAAAGGCCTCGTTCCTGAAGCAGCCCAAGGCGGTGTGGGCCACCGCCCTCGCCGCAGTGTTCGCTTTCATGGGGATCGGGCTGGTGGACCCCATCCTTCCGGCCATCGCCACCAATCTGGACGCCAGCCCCAGCCAGGTATCGCTGCTCTTCACCAGCTACTTCCTGGTCACCGCACTCGCCATGCTGATCACGGGGTTTGTTTCCTCCCGGATTGGCGGCAAGAAGACCCTGCTGATCGGCCTGGCCGTCATCGTCGTCTTCTCCTCGCTGTCCGGCCTGTCCGGGAGCGTGGGTGAATTGGTGGGCTTCCGCGCCGGCTGGGGCCTCGGCAACGCCCTGTTCGTGGCCACCGCCCTCGCCGTGATCGTGGGCGTGGCCAGCGGCGGTGCCGGCACCGCCATCATCCTCTACGAAGCTGCCCTGGGCCTGGGCATCTCCCTGGGCCCGCTCCTCGGAGCCCTCCTGGGCGGCTGGCAGTGGCGCGCACCGTTCTTCGGCACCGCAGTCCTGATGGCTGCCGCCTTCATCGCCCTGATCGCCCTGCTGCCCAAAACGCCGCTGCCCGAACGCAAGGTCCGGCTCCGCGACCCGCTGCTGGCACTGGGCCACAAGGGCCTGCGGACGACGGCGGCAAGCGGCTTGTTCTACAACTACGGCTTCTTCACCATCCTGGCTTTCACCCCCTTCATCCTGGGCATGAACGCCTACGGCATCGGCGGCGTCTTCTTCGGCTGGGGCGTGGCCGTGGCGGTCTTCTCTGTCTTCGTTGCCCCGCCCCTGCAGGCCCGCTTCGGCGCCGTCAAGGTCCTGACCGGCACCCTGTTCCTGCTGATGCTGGACCTGGCCGGGCTGGGACTGGCTGCCGGGCACTCGGTTCCTGCCGTCGTCGTCCTGGTGATCGTTGCCGGTGCCCTGCTGGGCGTCAACAACACCATTTACACCGAACTTGCCATGGGCGTCTCCGATTCGCCAAGGCCCGTGGCATCCTCCGGCTACAACTTCGTCCGCTGGATGGGCGGCGCCCTGGCCCCGTTCGCGGCGGCCCAGGCTCGGTGAACACTTCGGCCCGCAGGTTCCGTTCTTCGCCGGCGCCGTGGCCATGGCGGTTGCCATCCTGATCGCATTCGGCGGCCGCGCCTACCTGTCCTCGCACGAACCGCACGTCGTGTAGTTACTGCTCTTCAAAAAACAAACCCTCCGTCACGCCAGGTGATGGAGGGTTTGTTGTTTTCCGGCGAAAGCTGATGTGGCGTCGCCGGAAAGGCCGCCGGATGTGATGGGGCGTTACTTGGCCTTTGCCGAACCCTTGGGCACGAACAGTGTCTCCGCCTGCTCCAGGGACATGCCGTTGGTCTCCGGCACCTTGAACATGACAAAGAAGAAGGACGCGGCGGCAAACAGGGCGTACAGGGCGTAAGTCAGCGGCAATGACGCGGAGGCCATCACCGGGAAGCTCAGGGTGATCACGAAGTTGGCCACCCACTGCGCGGCCGCCGCAAGGCCCAGGGCCCGGGCGCGGATCCGGGACGGGAAGATCTCGCCCAGGAGCACCCACACGAGCGGACCCCAGGACGCACCGAAGCTGACCACGAAGATGTTGGCTGCCACCAGGGCCACGGGGCCCCACGCGCCGGGGAGGGTGATGTTCTCACCGGAGCCGGTGGCAGACGAGAACGCCAGGGCCATGGCGCCCAGGGACACGGCCATTCCCACGGAACCGGCCAGCAGGATGGGCCGGCGGCCCACCCGGTCAACCAGCGCAATGGCCACCAGGGTGACCAGGATGTTGGTGATGGATGTTGCCACCGAGATGGCCAGGGAGTCCTTCTCCTGGAAGCCCACCGCCTTCCACAGGGTGGTGGAGTAGTAGAAAATCACGTTGATTCCCACGAACTGCTGCAGCACGGACAGGATGATGCCCACCCAGACCACTGCCTGCAGGCCCAGGGTCTTGCCGCGCAGCGATCCCTTTTGGCCGGCCACCTTGTCCTCCTCGATGGCCTCGCGGATATCGCGGATATGGCGGTCCGTGTCCTCCGCGGGTGCGATCGAGTCGAAGATCGTCCGGGCCTCATCCACCTTGCCCTGGAAAACCAGGAACCGCGGGGATTCGGGCAAGGTGAAGGCAACCCAGCCGTACACGACGGCCGGGACGGCGGCAGCGAGGAACATCCACCGCCACGCCTCAATACCCAGCCAGAAGGACTGGCCTGCGCCGCCTGCGCTGGTGGCGAAGAGCGCGTCGGAGAGGAGGGCGGCAAAGATGCCGGTGGTGATGGCAAGCTGCTGCAGGGATGCGAGGCGGCCTCGGACCTTCCGCGGCGAGATCTCGGAAATGTAGGCCGGTGCGATCACGGACGCGAGCCCGATGCCCAGGCCGCCCACCAGGCGCCAGAACACCAGGTCCCACACGCCGAACGCGAATCCGGTGCCGATGGCGCTGACCAGGAACAGCAGCGCGCCCAGCTTCATGGCCGGAATGCGGCCGTAGCGGTCAGCCACCTTGCCGGCCAGGAAGGCTCCGGCCGCACAGCCCAGCAGGGCGATGGCCACGGCAAAACCGGTCACTGACTCCGACAGGGCAAATTCTTCCTTCATGGCGTCCACGGCCCCGTTGACCACGGACGAGTCGAAGCCGAAGAGGAATCCGCCCACCGCCCCCGCAAGTGCCAGCCAGATCACCCGCTGCGGTATCCCGGTATTGGTCTGCTCCTGTGCAGTGGGCATGGTTCTCCCTGCGTTTGGGGGTTTATGGATGCGGTGCGGACGTCGTCGGCTGCGGTACCGGCCGGAAGGGCCGGCGCACACGCGCTAAACAGTGTGGCACGTCACCGCCGCAGGTTCCACTTGGCGGCGCCTCCCCGGAAAGAACAACGACGACGGCGGGCCGAGCCGCCGTCGTCGTTTTAAGTCCCTGCGTTCCCGCGTCTAGTGCGCCGGAATCTGCATGCTGTCGTCGTCCTGCGGGGTTGCCTTCTGGTCGGTCAGCTTCTTCCGGGGAAGGGCGAAGCTGATGAGGAACGCCAGCCCCGTCAGGGCCGCGGCCGTAAGCATCACCGTGTCGATGGACGTGGCGAACCCTTCGGTAATGGGCCGGGTCAGGGTGCTGTTGGCCGTGTGCAGCCGCTGGTGTCGTTCAGCGAGTCGTTGGACGCGCCGTTCTTGAAGAAGTCGTACAGCTTCGCGTTGGCCGGGTCCGACGCGACGGCGGGGTCCTTCAAGACTGCCAGGTAGGCGGGATCCGTGGCGGCGGACTTCATGCCGTCGGCGATCCGGTTGGCGGCCAGGCTGAAGAGCATGGAAATGAAGACGGCGGTTCCCACCGCGCCGCCCATGGAGCGGAAGAACGCTGCCGAGGAGGTTCCCACGCCCATGTCCCGCGGCGGTACCGAGGTCTGCATGGCCAGGGTGAGCGGCTGCATGCAGAAGCCCAGGCCGACGCCGAAGAACACCGCGATCAGGCCCGGCACCCACAGTCCGGTGTCCACGCCCAGCGAAAAGCCCATCACCAGGGCGGCCGCGGTCAGGATGCCCGTACCCATGATGGGGAAGATGCGGAACGTGCCGGAGGCGGAGATGGTGCGGCCCGCCGTGATGGAACCGAAGAGGATGCCCACGGTGAAGGTAATCATCATCAGGCCGGCCTCGGTGGGGGTCAGGCCCTTCACCAGCTGCAGGTACATGGGCAGCATGGCGATGGCGCCGAACATGCCGATGCCAATGATGAAGTTCAGCAGCGAGGACAGCCCGAACGTGACGTTGTGGAAGAGGCGAAGCGGGATCAGTGCGTAGTCGCCGGCGCGCTTTTCCGCCAGCAGGAACCAGGCAATGCCAACTACGCCCAGGCCATAGCAGAGGAACGAGTTCAGTGAGGTCCAGCCCCAGGTGCGGCCCTGTTCGGCCACCAGAAGCAGCGGAACGATGGCCACAGTGATCGCAGCGGCGCCCCAGTAGTCGATCTTCTGCTTCAGGTGCTTGGCGGGCAGGTGCAGGAACAGGAACACGACCGTCAGTGCGGCCAGGCCGATGGGGATGTTGATGAAGAACACCCAGCGCCAGCCGTCGAAGCCCAGGATGTTGGCGGAGCCGGCGAACGCGCCGCCCACTACGGGGCCCAGGACGGAGGAGATGCCGAAGACCGACATGAAGTAGCCCTGGAACTTGGCACGGTCCTTGAGCGAGACGATGTCGCCGATGATGGTCAGCGCAAGGGCCAGCAGGCCGCCGGCACCCAGGCCCTGGATGCCGCGGGCAACAGCAAGCTCGGTCATCGAGTGCACGGACCCGGCGTAGAGCGAGCCCACCAGGAAGACGCCGATCGCGCTCAGGTACAGCGGACGGCGTCCGAAGATGTCGCTCAACTTGCCATAAAGGGGAGTGCTGACGGTGGAGGTGATCAGGTACGCGGTGGTGGCCCACGCCTGCAGGGAGAGCCCGTCCAGATCGTTGGCGATGGTGTAGATGGAGGTGGAGACGATGGTCTGGTCAAGGGATGCCAGGAACATGCCCAGCATGAGGCCCACCATCACGGTGACGATCTGGCGTTGCGTCAGGGCTTCTCCGGCACCCGGCGCGGCAGTGGATTTGGACATGGATGCTCCAAGGGGAAGAAAAGGATATAAGCAGCGATAGTTGCTTTCAGTAACTATCTTACCGGTACTTTCTATTCCCCACCCCGCGTATTTTGTCAGCGAAGCTTTTGGCGGCCCTTACCTTACGGCTCCACGAGGATGCCGTCCGGGTCGCACCAGATGGTAGCTCCGGGGCGGAAGGTCACGCCGTCGATCACCACGTCCACGTCAACCTCGCCGACGCCGGCCTTCTGGCTCTTCCTGGGGTTGCTGCCGAGGGCTTTGACGCCGAGGTCCAGTTCCGCGATTGCCAGCCGGTCGCGGATGGCTCCATTGATGACCACGCCGGCCCAGCCGTTGGCCACGGCGCTCTCGGCGATCATGTCCCCCATGAGGGCAGTGCCCAGCGAGCCGCCGCCGTCCACCACCAGTACCGCTCCGTTTCCGGGCGAGCCGAGCGTCGACTTCACCAGGGCATTGTCCTGGAAACAGCGGATGGTCCGGACCGGGCCGCTGAAATGGGACCGGCCGCCCAGGCACTGGAACTGCAGGGAGACGGACGCCAGCCCGTCGCCGCGCTCGTCGTAGAGGTCTGCGGTATTGACCGCTGCGCCTTCTGCCGGGGTGGGTGCGCTCATCTGGATCTCCTTGGTACTCAGGCATCGTGGACCGGCGGACAGATGCCCGGGCGGCAAGATATCGCCCACGATAGTCTGGTTCCACCGCCAACCGGCCGCATCAGGGGAGCCAAGCCAATGAGTCTGTCCGACACGCCCGCGCCATTGGAGCGCGCCACCGCAGGGGAAGGAACGACGGCGGCGCTCGCCGAGCCGGTGCAGAAGGTCACGGCCCGCTGGGTGACCGGGCTGGTACTGGTGAACGTGGGCATCAACGCCGCCTTCTTCGGGCCCATCAACATCTTCATCGGCCAGCAGGCCATCAGCATCGACGCGCCGGGCAAGGAAGCCATCCTCTCGCTGGTCACAGCCTGCGGCGCAGCCGTGTCACTGGTGGCCAACCCGCTCTTCGGGGCGCTCTCGGACCGGACAACCTCGCGTTTTGGCCGGCGGGCCCCGTGGGTGCTGGCCGGCGCGGTGTTGGCCACTGCGGCACTGGTGGCCCTGTCCTTCTCGGGCGCCGTGGCGCTGATGGTGCTGTTCTGGTGCCTGGTGCAGCTGGGAGCAAACGCCGCCTACGCTGCCATCACGGCGGCGGTTCCGGACCGGGTGCCCGTGGTCCAGCGTGGGGGAGTGGGCGGGCTCGCGGCCATGGGCCAGACCCTTGGCATCCTGACCGGAGCCGTCTTCGGCGCGGTGGTCTCGGGCAACTTCATGGTGGGCTACTGGCTGTGTGCGGGCGCCCTGCTGCTGTCCGTGCTGCCGTACCTGTTCCACCGGAACGACCCGGCACTGCCCGGGGATGCCCACAGCAAATTCCGCATCGGCAGCTTCCTCCGTGGCTTCTGGATCAGCCCGCGGCGCTACCCGGACTTCGCGTGGGCCTGGCTGACCCGCTTCCTGGTCAACGTGGGCAACCAGCTGACCATCGTCTACCTGCTCTTTTTCCTGCGGGACATCATCCACTACGAGGATCCGGCCGCGGGGGTGCTGGTCCTCACCGGCATCTATGCGGTGATGGTGATGATCACTGCCGTGCTGGCAGGCCCCTGGAGCGACCGGGTGGGCAGGCGGAAGCCGTTCGTTATCGGATCTTCCGCCACCATTGCCATGGCCGGCGCCATCATGGCGTTCTTCCCTGTCTGGCCGGGCGCGCTCGCCGGTGCGGCCGTCCTGGGTGTGGGGTTCGGCGCGTACCTGGCCGTGGACTTTGCGCTGCTGACCCAGGTCCTGCCGTTCGCCGTCAGCCGCGGCAAGGACATGGGCGTCATCAACGTGGCCAACTCGCTGCCGCAGGTGGTTGCCCCGGCACTGGCACTCCTCGCCGTGACCCACTGGGGCGGCTACCGGGCATTGTTCCTCACCGCGGCGGTCATCGGCCTGCTGGGTGCCGTCTTCGTGGTGAAGATCAAGGGCGTCGACTGACCTGCGGGGGCCTGTTGGTAAGGCCGCTGACTAATTAGGGCATGGACCTGTGCCGTATAGTTGAACCGGGCTGCAGGGCGGTATGGAAGTGGGGGCGCTCCTGGCCGCAGTCCCTTCAACACAACCCCGGAATGCTGATGCCCGAGACTTTTTCAGACCATCCGCCCATGGCCGCCAGGCCTTCCGCTCCACGCCAGCGCCTCCGCTACGCACGGATCCTGGACACCGCCGCAGGGTTTGCCCGCACGGGACTCGATGCAGTGGAACTCTCCGAGGTCGCAGAAAAAGCAGACGTGCCGCTGGGCACGCTCTACCGCTACTTTCCGTCCCCCACCCACCTGATGCTGGCGCTGTACCGGCAGCAGCTGGACGAGCTGCAGGCCGGCTCCCGCGGCTCCTCCCCGCGCTTCCGGGGCCGGGCACTCTCCGGCCTGCTGATGGAGATCTTCCATATGCGCGTCATGCAGCCTGCGGTGGAGCAGTGCCTGAGCCGGGGCGTGTACCTCCCGGAAAAGGACACCACCGAGCTCCTGCGCGAGATCGATGCGCTGAGTGAGAAGCTCGTGGCCGGCGCCTGTGGCGACGCCGTGGGAGCACGGGTCCTCCTCCTGACAGTCACTGGTCTGGTCCAGTCCGTGCGCAACCGCCGGCTGTCCCTCTTCGAAGCCGAGGAAGACCTCAAGAAGGCCTGCGGTCGGCTGTCGCCCGCTGCCGAATCCGAGTTAACAGTGGGCCGATCCGCGTAACTGGTCTAGACCAAAGCCGCATTAAATCCGCCATAATCATGTGATGCGGGCCACAATACGTCTTGCCTAAACGTTTTGTCGGGCCATGTCGCTGTCAAGAGGGGCCGGAGGCCGCGTGCACCGCTGCCTACCATGGAGGCACAGGAGCGGCAGGGCGGAAACATCCCCGGCGTTCCCGCGGACCCGCCACCCCTGGGTTTCCTGTCGCACTACTTTTCCATGCTGGGGCCCGGCCGGGCTCCAGCCCCATGTGCCGTGCGCCCACGGCAAGCACCAGGAGACAACGACGTGTCCATTGACGCATTCACCGCCACCGACAATTCAGCAGCTACGGCCCTGACCGAGGACGAGATCTTCGGCGCCCACAAGGGCGGCAAACTGTCCGTCACCAGCACTGTTCCGCTGTCCAACAAGCGCGACCTGTCCATCGCCTACACCCCTGGTGTGGCAGAGGTCAGCCGTGCCATCCACGCCAGCCCCGAACTCGCCCGGACGCTGACCTGGGCCGAGCGCCTGGTGGTTGTTGTCAGCGACGGCACGGCCGTCCTGGGCCTTGGCAACATCGGTGCCAGCGCCTCCCTGCCCGTCATGGAGGGCAAGTCCGCCCTTTTCAAGACCTTTGGTGACCTTGACTCCATCCCGCTGGTCCTCAACACCACCGACGTCGACGAGATCGTGGAAACCCTGGTACGGCTGCGGCCCAGCTTTGGTGCCGTAAACCTCGAGGACATTTCGGCGCCGCGCTGCTTCGAGCTCGAGGAAAAGCTGATCGAGGCCCTGGACTGCCCCGTCATGCACGACGACCAGCACGGCACAGCCGTGGTTGCCCTTGCCGCCCTGACAAACGCCGCCAAAGTGACCGGCCGCGGCCTGGAGGAGCTAAAGGTGGTGGTGTCGGGTGCCGGTGCCGCTGGCATCGCCGTGGCCGAAATCCTGCTCGCAGCCGGTATCACCGACGTCGTCCTGCTGGATTCCCGTGGTGTCATCAACAGTGGCCGGGCAGACCTCGCCGCCGATTCCACCAGCAAGAAGGCCGACATCGCGGCCCGCAGCAACCCCCGTGGTGTTGCCGGTGGCCCGGCTGAGGCGCTGGCCGGAGCTGACGTCTTCATCGGCGTGTCCTCTTCCAAGGTGGATGAGGCCCACCTTGCCTCGATGAACAAGGACGCAATCGTGTTCGCGCTGTCCAACCCGGACCCCGAAGTCCTGCCCGAGGTTGCCGTGAAGTACGCCGCCGTGGTGGCCACAGGCCGCAGCGACTTCCCCAACCAGATCAACAACGTCCTTGCGTTCCCGGGCATCTTCCGGGGCGCACTCGATGCCGGGGCCCGCCGCATCACCCCGGCCATGAAACTTGCAGCGGCGCGCGCCATCGCCGAGCCTCGCGGCCGAGGACCTTTCGGCTGACTACATCGTCCCCAGCCCGCTGGACCCGCGGGTGGCTCCCGCGGTCACCGCTGCCGTGGCAGCGGCGGTGGAGGCGGAGTAGGCCTCCCTGCCTGGAAACCCCGACGGCGGTGCCTCCTTCAGCTGAAGGAGGCACCGCCGTCGTGCGTTAACCCCGCGCCCTAGACTGGGCAGCATGAGCTCCGAAACCGTGGTGACCATCCTGTGCGGCCTGGCGATCCTGGTGGGGGTGGCCGGCATCATTATCCCCGTCCTGCCAGGAAGCGTCCTGGTCGGCTTGAGCCTGCTGGCATGGGCCATCTGGGGTGGCGCCGGGACCGTGGGATGGGTGGTCTTCGCGGTGGCCATGATCTTTGTCGCGGCGGGGATGACGGCCGGCGCTGTCCTCACGGGCAGGAAACTCAAACAGCATGCCATACCCAGCCGCAGTATCGTGGCTGCGCTCGTGGTGGGCGTGGCGGGCATGTTCATCATCCCGGTGGTGGGTCTCTTCGTTGGCTTCGCCGCAGGACTGCTGGCCACCGAATTCCTCCGGACACGGAACTTTCCCGCCGCCGCCAGGTCCAGGTGGGCGGCCCTGAAGGCCACCGGCCTGGGCATGCTTGCCGAATTCGGGCTTGCCTGCCTTGCCGCCAGCACCTGGGTGATCGGTGTGTGGATAGCGGCCGCCGGCGGTACGTAGCCGCCCGGCCTCCCCGGGCTGCCGGTTAGCATGGAAGGATGAGCGCCGGGGACACCGCACCGATTTACTGGGACAGCCGCGACCTTACCCCCTTCGGACAGGCACAGCTGCGCACCCCTGTCCACGATCTTGCCGGGGGAGTGGGTGGGCTGCTCACCGGCGTCCTGGGCGGACGCAACCCCGCACTGCTCTCCATCGACGGAGAGGTGCCGCGGCTCAAGCGGCTGCTTCCCAAACCGGCCAAGGCGGTCCACGAAGCCGTCTTCACCAGCCGCGAGCCGGAGCGCCTGATCACCCTGGCGCGCGCCTACCCGGGATGGGCCGGGCTCTGCTACCTCATGGCCGGGCTGCTGGTGTACAAGCACGGCGGCCACCTGCGCGCGTCCGAGCTCCTCCAGCGGGGCCTCACCACCAGGAACGACGATGAAGCCAACAGGTACTCGTCCACCTACCTCACCAGGATCATCACCCGGATCGAGCCTGGCCGAGCGGGTGGAGATCCCCGTCCTCTTCAGCGAGGAATCAGTTTTCCTTGCCCTGGCCCACTCGTTGCGCGAGACCGGCCGCACGGAAGCGGCGCTGGACGCCCTGACGGGGCTTCCGCCGTCGCTCCCCATGGCCCTGGCGCGCTGCTCCGTTGCCCTTGGCCTGGGCCGGAGCCGCACCGTCATCGACTGGACGGAGGGATTGCTGAACGCGGATGACCTCTCTGCCGCCCTGTTGCTGGTGCGCGCCAGGGCGCTCCGGAGGGAAGGCCGGCTGGACGCGGCGCACCAGGCGATCGCCGAAGTCCTGCGCCGCCGCAAGACACACCTGGTGCTCCGCAACGACGCCCTGACGGACCGGGCGCTGCTGGTGCTGGAATCAAGCCGCCGGTCCCTCAATCCGCGCGACTGGGGACGCCGACGCGGGGATGCCGAACCGCAGCGGGAACTCGAGGCGCCGGTGCCCATCCGCAAGGACGAGGAAATGCGGCGGATCTGGGAGCGGGACTGGAAGGAACTCAGCGGGGACTAGTCGGTGCGGGGGCTCAGTACAGCTAGGAACGGCTGGCCAGGAAGGGCAGCAGTTGCTCGCCGAGCAGCACGGTTCCCAGCGCCACCATGATGATACCGCTGGCCAGCGTCACCGCCCGGGCGGCACCGGGCCTGCTCTGCAGCAGCGTGCGTGAGAGCAGGGCCACCACCGTATAGACCAGGCCTGCCAGGGCCACGAACGTCATCCCCAGGAGCCCCGACTGGACCGGTACGGGCAGGGAGGCGTCGGTGCTGACGAACTGCGGAATGAGGGCCACGTAGAAGAGCAGGCCCTTGGGGTTGATGCCGCTGGTGCCCATGCCCTGCAGGAAGGTGCGCAGCTGGGTGCCGGGGCCGACGGCGGCGTCCGCGCTGAAGCTGGCGGCGCGCCAGGACCTGAGCGTTCCCACCCCGAGCCACAGCAGGTAGCCGGCGCCGGCCAGGGTGATCCAGCCCAGGATGCCGGGCATTCCGGCCAGCACCGCGGCCAGGCCTGCCACCAGCAGGGCGGTGTGGAGGACGTAGCCGCCGCAGAGCCCGGCGACTGCGGGAACGAAACTCCGCTGCCGGAGGCCCGCCGCGATGGTGTAGGCCCAGTCCACTCCCGGCGTGCAGGCCAGGGCTGCGGCCACTACTAAAAAGGCCAGGAACAGCTGCGGATTCATGGGGTTCTCCTGTCGAGGGGCTCTCAGGAGCAACCATAGGGAGAATCCGGCCAAAAGTGCTGTCCGGTTTTCGCTCGCCCCGCGGCCCAGGCAGTACATTTATTGCGTGCTTGATCGAATCGACAGAAATATTTTGCGTTACCTCCAGGAGGATGGCCGCATGACTGCCACCGCCCTCGCCTCAAAGGTGGGCCTCACTGTGGCGCCATGCCACCGGCGGCTGCGGGACCTGGAGCAGTCCGGAGTGATCCGCGGGTACAAGGCGGACATCGATCCGGCGGCCGTGGGCCTGGGGTTCGAGGCGATCGTGTTCGTCACCCTCCGCCAGGTGGACAGGCCCACCATGGAAATCTTCGAGAACAGGGTGGCGGACAATCCGAACATCGTGGAGGCGCAGCGGCTGTTCGGCTCCCCGGACTACCTGCTGAAGGTCATAGCCGCCGACTTGCCGGCCTACCAGCGCTTCTACGATACGGAGCTGACCTCACTGCCGGGGGTGGAACGGCTGACGTCGACGCTGGTGATGAAAAACCTGAAGTCGAACGCGGGGCCGCCGGTGTAGGAGTGGCGGCCTACGGCTTGCCCGTGGACGCGATTCCGGCCTCGGCATCCTGGAGAATGACGAAGCCGAGTTCGTCCGCGGCCCGCTTGATTTCGCGGTTCGCGTCCTGCGCGGCAGGGTAGTTGACGAAGATATCCACGTGGTCCACCGTGTTGTCCGCACCGGGCCGGATACGGATGGTGTCCGTTGACATCTCAACGACGCCGTTGGGGGTGATCATGCTGACGTCAATCAGCTTGCCGGAATCAGCCGCTACCAGGGCTCCGTCGGATCCCGCCGGAAACCCCAGGGCAGACATGTCCATGGGCCGTTTGGCGAAATCGAAGAAGGCTCTCCCGCTGCTCTTGATGGCATCGATGCCCTCCGGGGTGAACTGCGAGTTGCCGTCGGCCACCACGGGCATCATTCCCCGGGCCGGTATGACTCCACAACCAGATAAGAGGAGCGCGCAACCCAGGAGTGCCGCGCCCGCACCGTAGAAGTGTCCCGCCATTTTTCTCCCCCAATGAACCCTCCCGCAAGCCTAACCGGGCTGCCGCGCCCCGGCGATGGGGAGGGCTATCCCTCCAAAAGCCCTGTTGTGCGGTACGGGATCACCTCGCGCAGGAACATGCTGGTGGATGTGCGGACGATGCCGGGGCAGAGGCGGATTTCCTCCGAGACCCGGTAGAGGTCGTCCGGGCTTTTGGCCACCACGCGGATGAGGAGGTCGGTGTCCCCGGCCGGCGCGTGACACTCCAGGACCTCTGGGATCTCGCGCAGTGCGGCTATGGCCTCGTTCAGGTGGCTTTGGTCCAGGCTCCGCGCTGACGGCAGCGGCCACGCCGCGGCCCAGGGCTGACGGCAGCACCCGGCTGCTGTTGGGCCGGAGGGCGCCCGACGCCGTCATCCGCTCCAGGCGCGACTGTACAGTTCCGCGTGCCAGGCCCAGTTTCTGGGCCAGGACCATGATGGGGACGCGGGGATCGTCGTCCAGTGCGGAAAGGATCCGCCGGTCCGTTGAATCGAGTTCCTGCAATTTGACCACTTCCTGCACGCGTGCCGCCCTTTGGTTGATCAGTTTGACCAGTTGCATGCGTGCTCGTTGCACCTAATGTAGGGCTTCTGCTGAGATAGTGGCAACACGGGACATCGGCCACCGCCTCGTCCCGCAGGCTACAGGAGCCCCGGCACACCACCCGGTCCCTGGACCACGCTTCCCGCAAGGACGCCGCCGCTGATGACTCTTGTTCACGCATCGTCATTCGCATACACACGGCAAGAGCCCCTGAGCTACCGACGTCGGATCTGACGAAGTCATCGGTAGCTGAGGGGCTCTTGTGTCGATCCGCCTAAGGTGGACCCATGACCTCCGCCGGCCGCTTTGCCCCCAGCCCTTCCGGCGAACTGCATGTGGGGAACCTGCGCACCGCCATCCTCGCCTGGCTCTTCGCCCGGTCCACGGGCCGGAAGTTCCTGCTGCGGGTGGAGGATCTCGACCGGGCCCGCGCCGGAGCTGAAACCGAACAGCTAAGGGACCTGGCCGCCATCGGCGTCACTTGGGACGGCGGCGTGGTGAGGCAAACGGCGCGCGGCCCCCTCTACGAGGAGGCGATCGCCAGGCTCGAGCAGTCAGGCCTGACCTATGAGTGTTTCTGCACGCGCCGGGAGATCCAGGAGGCGGCGTCGGCTCCCCACGCACCGCAGGGCGCCTACCCCGGAACCTGCCGGAACCTGGGCCGCGCCGAGTTGGAGTTCAAGCGCTCCATCCGGCCGTCCGCCCTCCGGCTGCGCGCCGGTGTTGCGGAATTCACTGTGCAGGACGTCCTCCACGGTGAGTTCACCGGCGTAGTGGATGACTTTGTGCTGCGGCGCAATGACGGCGTTACGGCGTACAACCTGGCGGTGGTGGTTGACGATGCCGAACAGGGCATAGACCAAGTGGTCCGGGGAGATGACCTGCTCCCTTCCACGCCACGGCAGGCCTACCTGGCATCGCTGCTGAATATGCCCATACCGGAATATGCGCATGTTCCCCTGGTAGTGAACCACGACGGCGCGCGGCTGGCCAAGCGCGATGGTGCCGTCACGCTTCGGGACCTCGCCAAGGCAGGCATACCCGTGGAGGAGGTCCGCAGCCGGTTGCTTGCGTCCGTTGCGCTACCTGGCGGGTCACTGGAACAGGCTTTGGCTGCTTTTGATCCCCGCCGCCTGCCCCGGGAACCTTGGGTGTGGACGTTCAAGGCTGCCTCCACGCCCTAGGCTTAGTGCATGTCACGCGAGCACATTCCGGATCAGAGCCCAGCACCCAGGTTTTCGGTGGAAACAGCCAGGGTCCTGGCCGAAGTGGCCCACAACCGGCAAAAGGACAAGCTGAAGCGCCCCTACCGGGACCACGTCCTTGCCGTCGGCGATGCCCTGGCGGACTTCGACGATGAGATCCGGATCGCCGGGTACCTCCATGACATCGCCGAGGACACCCCCATCACCCGGCAGGCGCTGTTGGACATGGGCGTCCCGGAGCGTTCCGTGGACATCATCGAGCGCGTCACCAACCGCCTGCACAGCAACCCGGACGACTACCAGGCCGGCATACTCGAGATCGCCCAGGACCATGACGCGGCTCTGGTCAAGATCGCCGACAATGCCCACAATTCGCTGCCGGAGCGGGTCCAGGCACTCGCCGCAAAGTGGCCGGACAAGCCTCCCGTCACCAAATACCATGATGCCCGGCCGGTGCTGTACGCCGCTGTGGAAGCGGAAGAAGTCCGGAAGATCCTGGCCAGGGCCAACCCATGGCTGCTGGAGGAATTCGATGCCCAGCCTGGACGAAGCCGATGACACGGACTACGAAAACCTCCGGTACGACGCCGGCCCCGGGGACTAAACCCGCCCCAGCGCCTCGATGTCCTCAAGGAAGTCCGCCTGCACCTCGGCGCTCACGGTAGTCCGGGTGTCCCCGATGGCGTCAAGGTAGTCCTGGGTGGAGGGACCCTTGCGGACCGCCTCGCGGACCGAAACTTCGCCGCCTGATGCCAGCCCGCCGTCGTCGTACACCGCTTTTTCCAGCGCCCGCTGGGAGGCGCTGCGGGCGGCGTACTCGATGTCCGCAGGTGAGAAGCCCTCGGTCTTCTCCACGAGGAGTTCCACGTCCACGCCGTCCACTACGGCCGCCGGGATGAACCGCTGCCACATCGCCTCCCGCGCCTGCCGGTCCGGCAAGCCGATGGGGATCACGTAGTCGAACCGGCCGTGGCGCAGGAAGGCCGAGTCCAGGGCGCGGATGAAGTTGGTGGCGCACACCAAAAGCCGGCCGGGCTGTTCGCGGAACGCCGGAATGATCTTCAACAGCTCGTTGGTCACGCCCTGCAGCGGTGACGGCGGGTCCCCGGCACGCTGCGACGCGATCTCCTCCACCTCGTCGATGAACACCACGGCGTGCTCCAGTTCGGCAATCTCCAGGAAGGTCTCGCGCAGCGCGCCGGCCAGGCCCTGAGGATCCCCGGCCAGGCGGGACGGGAACACTTCCACGAACGGCCACTCCAGGCGGGAAGCGATGGCCTTGGCGAAGGTGGTCTTGCCGGTGCCGGGCGGCCCGAAGAGGACGACGGCGCGCGGCGGCACCACGCCGAATTCATCGGCCAGGTCCGCCTCGGCGAGCGGCAGCACCAGGCGCCGTTCGAGCAGTTCCTTTTCCTTGCGCATTCCGGCCACGTTTTCCCAGAGGTCACGCGCCAGCACGCGGCCGCCCAGGCTGGCCCAGCGCCCCGAGTTCCTGGCGCTGCACCGGGATGGTCCGTTCGAAGTAGCGCAGGTTCTTCTTGAGCGCGAAGCCGCGGCCCAGGAACGCCTCCACCCGGGTTTCGGATTCCGGCATCAGCGCCGAGAGCTTGTTCAGCCCGTGCGGCGCCATGCGGTTTTCGACGGCGGCCAGCAGTGAAGTGCCGATGCCCCTGCCGCGGTACTCGGGCAGCGTGGCCAGGAAGACGATCCAGCCCTGGTCGTGCGCGGCACGTCCCACGGCGGCACCCACCACCTGCTCGCCCAGCACCGCGACCACGGCGTGGTCCTTTTCGCAGGAGGCGAGGACCTCGGACAGGGCATAGACGGGTTCCACGTTGTTTGCCTTGAGCGTCTCCCAAAGGTGCAGGATGCCGTCCAGGTCTGCTGAGTGGAAATCCCTGATCCGCCAGTTGGTCATGGGTTGCTCCTGTTGGTTCGTCGTTGAGCCTGCACAGCGTGCACTTCTGTTGGTGAGCTTATTCGAACCCGCCACCGTAAGGGTTGCGGCGGCGTTGCATGACGGCCCTTCAGAGTCCCAGCGCGTCCATAGTGCGGCGCAGGGTATCCGCCGAATGGTGCAGTGCCGCCAGGCTCGCCGTCGTCCATGGGCGTTTCCAGCACGCGGTGCACGCCGCCGCGCCCCACCACGCTGGGGAGGGAGAGTGCCACCCCGGAGATGCCGTGGAGTCCGGACAGCACCGTGGAGACCGGCAGGACGGCGTTGTCGTCGCGGAGCAGCGCCTCCACAATGCGGGCGCCGGACAGGCCGATGGCATAGTTCGTGGCCCCCTTGCCCGCGATGACCTTGTAGGCGGCCTGCACCACTTCCCTGGCGGTGTCGGCGAGGTATTCGGGCGTGAAGATCCGCTCGCCGCCGGCCGTCCAGGCGCGGATCGGCACCGGGCCAATGGTTGCGCCGGACCATAACGGGAACTCCGTGTCACCATGCTCACCCACCATGCTGGCGTGGACACTGGTGACCGAAACACCGGCCCGGCGTGCCAGCAGCCAGCGCAGCCGGGACGTGTCCAGCACCGTGCCGGAGGAGAAGATCCGCTCCGGGGGCAGGCCGGAAATACGCTGGGCGGCCACCGTCAGGACATCGCAGGGGTTGGTCACCAGGACATAGACGGCGTCCGGTGCCCGCTCAAGGAGTGGCGGCATCAGCTGTTCGAGGATCCGTACGTTGGTGCCTGCCAGGTCCAGCCGGCTCTGGCCGGGGTTCTGCTTGGCACCTGCCGTGATGACCACGACGTCGGCGCCTTCCGTCACGGCGATATCCCCGCCGCCGGTGACGGCTGCCGACGCCGCGGCGAACTGGCTGCCATGGGCCAGGTCCAGGGCTTCCGCTTCCGCCTTGGGCGCGTTGACGTCGAACAATGCGATGTTGCTGGCGGAGCCGCGGATCAATGCGGCGTATGCCAGCGAGGTGCCGACGCTCCCGGCCCCTACCACCGCGAGTTTGGAGCCTGCCATGGTGCCCTGCCTTCCTGGACTCGTTGAGTGTGTCCTACCCGAAGAGTAGCGTGGCCCACATCACTCGACATCCCCTTAGGAGCCACCATGCCACATCTCGGACGCCGGCTCGCAGCTGTCACTGCGGCGCTGGCGATAAGCGTCACTACCGGGCCCATCAGCCCCGCTTCGGCCGATCCCCGGCAGACCGACAAGAACCCTACGGCCACCGGCTACGGCGGCGCGGTCACCACGGTGGACCCGGAAGCATCAGCCGCAGCCATCGAAGTCCTCCGCAAGGGCGGGAACGCGGTGGACGCCGCCGTCGCCGCGGCAGCCACCCTTGGAGTCACCGAGCCGTACAGCGCCGGAATCGGCGGTGGCGGCTATTTTGTCTATTACGACGCCAAGTCCGGGAAGGTCAGCACCATTGACGGGCGGGAAACCGCTCCGGCCGGTATCAAGCCGGATGCCTTCATCGATCCCGGCACCGGCAAGCCCTACCGGTTTACCCCCGAACTTGTCACCAGCGGAGTTTCGGTGGGTGTCCCGGGGACGCCCGCCACGTGGGAGCGGGCACTGGAACGTTGGGGCAGCATCAGCCTCGGGGATGCCCTGAAGCCCGCCATCAAAGTCGCAGACCGCGGATTCGTGGTGGATGAGACGTTCCGCAGCCAAACCGCTGACAACCAGGCGCGGTTCAACGCTTTCACCTCCACCAAGGACCTGTACCTTCAAGGCGGCAAGCTGCCGGAGGTGGGGTCTGTCTTCCAAAACCACGACCTCGCGGACACTTACCGCCTGCTGGCGCGCAAGGGCATGAGCGCGTTCTACACCGGGCCGCTGGCTGAGGAGATCGCCAAGACCGTCCAGAACCCGCCCAAGTCCCCGGACACCAAGCTCCCGGTTCCCGTGGGTTCCATGACCACGAAGGACCTGGCCAACTATGAAGCCGTGGACCAGGACCCCACGCACGTTAACTACCGCGGCTATGACGTCTACGGCATGGCACCGTCCAGCAGCGGAGGCACCACCGTGGGCGAGTCGCTCAATATCCTGGATGTGTTTGACCTGCCCGGCCTCAAGGCAGACCAGCCGGCCGTGCTGCACCACTACCTTGAGGCCAGCGCCCTGGCGTTCGCGGACCGCGGCAAGTACGTGGGCGACCCCGCCTTCGTGGATGTGCCCACCGAGGCGCTGACTGATCCCGTCTTCGGCAAGGAACGGGCCTGCGAACTCGACCCCAATCATGCGGCAACCAAGCCCGTAAAGCCCGGCAACGTCGCCTCCTACGATGGAACCTGCCCGGCGAAACCTGCCGCGCTCGCCGATGAGAAGGACACGGAGAACGTCTCCACCACCAACATGACCGTCTCGGACAAGTGGGGCAACGTGGTGGAGTACACGCTGACCATCGAGCAGACCGGCGGCTCCGGCATGGTTGTCCCCGGCCGCGGCTTCCTGCTCAACAACGAACTCACCGATTTCTCAACGGTCTACAGCGCCACGGACCCCAACCGGATCGAGCCGGGCAAGCGGCCGCGTTCGTCCATGTCGCCCACCATCCTGCTGGAGGACGGCAAGCCGTTCCTGGCACTGGGCTCCCCGGGCGGTTCCACCATCATCACCACCGTCCTGCAGACCATCGTCAACCGGATCGACCTGGGCATGAGCACACCGGATGCCATCGCTGCACCGCGCGCTTCCCAGCGGAACACGGCCAGCGTCACTGCTGAACCGGCCTTCATCGACAAGTACGGAGCCTGCGTTGACGTCCCGGTTTGGCCACAAGCTGACACCGTCGGGTGACTCGTTCACGTCGGCCTCTGAGATCGGGGCCGCCACCGCCATCGAGTTCCTTGAGGATGGGCGGACATTGGCCGCAGCCGAGCCGGTCAGGCGCGGCGGCGGATCGGCCATGGTGGTTACGCCGTCGAAGTGACGGGCGGGAACTGCCGTTAAACCCCGACGGCGGCACCCGGGTTCCAAAATTCCGGAACCCAGGTGCCGCCGTCGGACGTCGTCGAGCCGTTAGTTCTTGAAGGTCTCAGCCGCCGCGTTGGCGATGACGGGTGCCGTCCCGGTGTAGCCGTCGCGGGTTTCGGCGATGTGGCGGATGCGGGTGCGGCAGGCGTACCAGCCGATGATCATGAGGATGGAGGCGATGGCGGTGACGAGCATGGTCAGGGGTGAGTCGATGAAGACCATGATGAGGACGCCGATGAGGAAGAGGAGGGAGAGGTAGCCGGTGTAGGGGGCGCCGAACATGCGGAAGGTGGGGCGTTCGACCCAGCCTTTGTCGGCCCAGCGTTTGAGTTGGATTTGGCAGAGGACGATGGTGGCCCAGGTCATGATGATGCCGACGGAGGCGATGTTGAGGACGATTTCGAAGGCGTCGGCGGGGACGAGGTAGTTCAGGGGGACGCCGAGGAGGGAGACGGTGGCGGTGATGGCGATGCCGCCGTAGGGGACGCCTGCTTTGTTCATGCGGGAGGCGAATTTGGGGGCGGAGCCGTTGACGGACATGGAGCGTAGGATCCGGCCGGTGGAGTAAAGTCCGGCGTTCAGGGAGGACAGGGCGGCGGTGAGGACGACGAGGTTCATGATGACGTCTACGCCTTGGACGCCGATGGAGCCGAAGAACGTCACGAAGGGGCTGACGCCTTTTTGGTAGGAGGTGAAGGGCAGCAGCAGGGCCAGGAGGATCACGGAGCCGACGTAGAACACGGCGATGCGGAAGACTACGGAGTTGATGGCTTTGGGCATGATTTTTTCGGGGTTTTCGGTTTCGCCGGCGGCGGTGCCGACGAGTTCGATGGAGGCGTAGGCGAACAGGACGCCTTGCATGAGGATGATCATGGGGAGCAGGCCGTTGGGGAAGATCCCGCCGTTATCGGACAGGAGGCTGATGCCGACGGGTTGGCCGGAGACGGGGGTGCCGAAGATGACGAAGTAGGTGCCGATGATCAGGAAGGCGACGAGGGCGGCGACTTTGATCAGGGCGAACCAGAATTCCATTTCGCCGAAGACTTTCACGGAGACCAGGTTCAGGGCCAGGACGACGATGAGGGCGGTCAGTGCCCAGGCCCACTGGGGGACGTCGGCCATCCAGGGGATGTAGTTGCCGAAGAAGTGCATGTAGAGGGCTGCGGCGGTGATGTCCACGATGGTGGTGGTGGCCCAGTTGATCCAGTAGAACCAGCCGGAGACGAATGCGGCTTTTTCGCCGAAGAATTCGCGGGCGTAGGAGACGAAGGAGCCCGAGGAGGGCCGGTGCAGGACCAGTTCGCCCAGGGCGCGCAGGATCAGGAACGCGAAGAACCCGCACACGGCGTAGGCGATGACCAGGGACGGGCCCGCGGCGTTCAGTCGGCCGCCGGCGCCCAGGAACAAGCCGGTACCAATCGCACCGCCGATCGCGATCATCTGGATCTGCCGCGGCTTGAGGTTCTTGTGGTAGCCCTTGTCCTCCGCGTGCAGGGAGGTCTCGGACGCATGCGCGTGACCGCCGTCTATGAGGTGGTCAGGAAGTGGGGTATTTGTCATGGGAGTGTCCTTTGGGGGTGGTGGGCCCACGCCTGCCGGGTTCCCTGGCCGAGCTTGCGGGGCGAGGGAGCAGGTGGGGACTACTTGCTGAGGTTTGCCAGGCGTTCGGGGCTCAGGAGTTCCTGGAGCTGGGCGTCAGTGAGGAGCCCGTGTTCCAGGACCAGCTCAGCCACGCCCTTGCCGGTGGCAAGTGCTTCCTGCGCAATGGCAGTGGCGGTGGCGTAGCCGAGGTGGGGATTCAATGCAGTGACCAGGCCAATGGATTGCTCCACGGTGCGGCGCAGGTGCTCGGTGTTGGCGGTGATTCCCCGGATGCAGCGGGCCGTAAGGGTGCGGCAGGCTGCTTCCAGGTGGGAGATGCTCTTGTGGAGGCTGTGGACAATGATCGGTTCGAAGGCGTTGAGCTGCAGCTGCCCGGCTTCGGCGGCCATGGTGATAGTGACGTCGTTGCCGATCACCTCGTAGGCCACCTGGGAGACCACTTCCGGGATGACCGGGTTGATCTTGCCGGGCATGATGGAGGACCCGGACTGGACGGCCGGGAGGTTGATTTCGCCGAAGCCGGCGCGCGGGCCGGAGGAGAGCAGGCGGAGGTCGTTGCAGATCTTGGACAGTTTGACCGCCACGCGCTTGAGTACGCCGGACAGGTGCACGAAGGCGCCCACGTCCTGGGTGGCTTCGATGAGGTCGACGGCGGTCACCAGCGGGAGTCCTGTGATCTCCGCCAGGTGCCGGCAGGCTGTGTCGGCGTAGCCGGCCGGGGCGTTAAGGCCGGTGCCGATCGCGGTGGCGCCGAGGTTGATCTCGTGAATCAGCAGGCTCGGCCTCCGCCAGGCGCAGCCGGTCCTCGCCGATGGTCACGGCGTAGCTGCCGAACTCCTGGCCCAGGGTCATGGGCACGGCGTCCTGCAGCTGGGTGCGGCCCATCTTCACCACGGTGCGGAATTCCAGTGCCTTGGCAGCGCAGGCGTCCTCAAGTTCTTCGAGTGCTGCCAGCAGTTCCCGGGCGGCGAAGATGGTGCCCAGCTTCACGGCCGTGGGGTACACATCGTTAGTGGACTGGCTGAGGTTGACGTGGTCGTTCGGGTGCAGCCGGGCGTAGTCGCCCTTGGGGTGGCCCAGGATTTCCAGCGCACGGTTGGCGATGACCTCGTTGGCGTTCATGTTCGACGACGTCCCGGCACCGCCCTGGACAACGTCCACCACGAACTGGTCCGCGAGCCGGCCCGCCATGACGTCCAGGCATGCCTGCTCGATGGCCTCGGCGCGCTCGGCGTCCAACAGCCCCAGTTCCCGGTTGGTCCGGGCGGCAGCAAGCTTGACGGCCGCCAGACCGCGGACCAAATGCATGTTGGAGGACAGCTTCTGCCCGGTGATCGGGAAGTTTTCCACGGCGCGGAGCGTGTGGACACCCCAGTAGGCGTGCGCCGGGACGTCCCGGTCGCCGAGCAGGTCATGCTCTGACCGGACCTGGGCGGGTACGGCGGTTTCGATGGTAGTCAAGGGGGTCCTCACAGGGCTTCGTTGTCGGGCGTGGACAGGTCGTTCAAGAAATCGGTGGCCAGCAGCCGGCCCACCTCGTGGCCGCCACCCAGCACCGGGGCGGTGGCGATGCCGGCAAGCGGCTCCGTGTTCACGCCCAGCGCCTCCAGCAGGGGAATTGTGGCGGGCATGCGGGCGCGGTCGCCGCCGTCGGAGATCTTGACGGCCACGGCGCTGCCGTCAGCCAGGCCCACCAGCTGCACGCCCTCGAAGCCGTCCTTGGCCACGGTGCCGGGCAGCAGGCGCATCAGCTCGGTGACGTCACGGCCTTCGCCGGCCACCATCTGCGGGTGCTGCTGCATGGCGAGCCCGACGACGGCTTCCGGGCTGCCGTCGTCGTCCGCGGCAGCCTTGGCGATCCGGCCGAAAGCGCGGGCCATGCCGCGCAGCGTGAGGGCGAAAAGGGGGTGCCGCAGCCGTCCGTGCTCACACTGGCCGGTTCCTCCCCGGCCAGGTCCGTGACGGTCCGGGCCACCAGCTGCTGCAGCGGGTGGGAGGGGTCCAGGTAGCCCTGCACGGGCCAGCCGTTGAGCACGCAGGTGGCCGCCATTGCGGCGTGTTTCCCGGAGCAGTTCTGGCTGATCTGGGTGGCGCTGCCGCCGTTGCGCAGCCAGTCCTCGCGCTCTGCGGTGCCGTAGGGGAGGTCCGTGCTGTTGTCCAGGTCGGAGGGGGCGAGCCCCTGCAGTTCGAGGATGCGGAGCGCGCCGTCGCGGTGCTCAGCCGCACCGGAATGGCTTGCGGCGGCCAGGGCCAGGAGGTCGGGGGGAGTTCAAGGCCGGCGCGGACCATGGCCACTGCCTGGAGGGGCTTGAGCGCGGAGCGCGGGTAAAACGGTGCCAGCGGGTCGCCTGCTGATGCCGCCACTGAACCATCGGCGCCAAGGGCGACCGCGGAGCCGTAGTGGACACTCTCCACCAGGCCGTCGCGGATGGCGGCGACCAGCGGGATGTGCTGCGGCAGGGCCAGGCTCGGCCGGGGCAGCGGTGTGGGCAGCGGAAAACACGGGGGATGGCATGGGGTCCTTGGGAGGGTTGGTTGGTTCTGGCTAGCTGTTGAGGATGGAGTCCAGGGCCACGCCCACGGCTTCCAGGTGGTGGGCCATGGCGGCGCGGGCTTCTGCCGCGGAGCCGGTCTCGATGGCGGCAAGGATGTTCTGGTGCTCGATGTCGGAGGCGTACTGGCGGTCTGCCACCATGTTCAGCGTCTCGGACTGGTGCGCCAGTGCGTCCCGGATGTCAGCCACCACGCTCGCGAAAACTTTGTTGCCGCTGGCGCGGGCGATCGTGGCGTGGAAACTGGAATCCAGTGCCACCCAGGATTCCGGATCGGTTTCGGAGGCCATGGCGGCAACGATCCCCCGGAGAATCTCGAGTTCTTCCGAGGTTCGCCGTTCTGCCGCCAGGCCGGCGGCGGGGACCTCGATGTGCGGTCGCGCTTCCGTGAGGTCCCGCGCCGAGTACTGGCCCAGGGTGAGGTCGTTCGCCACCTTGCTGGCTACGACGAACGTGCCCTTGCCGGTCCTGGTGACCGTTAGCCCTAGGGCGGTGCAGGAACGGAGGGCTTCCCGGATCACGGAGCGGCTGACTCCGTACTGCTGCGAGAGGGTTGCCTCCGAGCTGAGCTTGGTGCCAACTGCGATGACACCGGACTCGATGTCCCCGCGGATGGTGTTGAACACCGCCTCGGCAGCGCTCAGCCGGGCAAGGGGGCGGACTGCAGGCTGTCCTGCTGTCCGGCTGTCTGACAGGTTCACCCTTCAAATATGGCACCGGTCACAGTCGCTGTCAAGCTTTCCCTAGGAGCCGGGGGCGCTGTCCTGCCGCTGGGCGGCTGCGCGCCTCCGCTCCCGCCGTCGTGAGCGGAGGTGCCAGGCAACGAGTGCTGCCACCACCACTGCAGCGATGACGACGGCGATATCCTGCCCGGCTGTCTTGGCTACGGTTTCGTAGGAGTTGCCCGCCAGGAAGCCCAGCAGGACGAATCCGATGCCCCACACCACACCCCCGGCTGCGTTATAGGCAAGGAAGCGGCCGTAGGGCATCCGCGAGGTGCCGGCCAATGCAGGCATGACCGCCCGAAAGAAGGCGGTGAAGCGGCCCAGGAATACGGCGGAGCCACCCCTGCGGCGAAGCAGGTCCTGGGCGTTCTCCAGCTTCCCGGAGTGGCGGGTCAACGCCTTGGTTTTCAGGATGCGGCTGCCCAGGTGTTTGCCCACTTCGTAGCCCACGCTGTCGCCAATGATGGCAGCGACCACCACCAGGGCCATCATGGTGGCCAGGTCCACTTCGCCGTGGCTCGCCACGACGCCACCGAGCACGGCGGCCGTTTCACCGGGGATCACGAAGCCGATAAACAACGCATCCTCGGCGAACACCAGGCAGAAGACGGCGATGTACGCCACGAGTGGACTGACATTCAGGAGTCCGTCGATGAAGCCTGTCATGGCAGGATTTTATGCCTGCCTGGCCGGGACGGGGCCGGGCCTCGCCAGGAGCGGCACCCGCACCGGCAGGACGGGCACGGCCAACGCCACCACGCGCACGGCTGAGGCCGCCGTTGGGGGCGCCGCCTTCGGGGAACGGTTGGAGTGGGACGTCAAGGTTCAGCCTGGTTCTTTCGCCGGTCAGGGTACCTACGAGTATGCGCCTGGGCGGCTGAAAGGAACCTGTGAAACCCGGCCCGCTACAGGTGCTGGATGCCGGCCCGCTGCATCGCATCCCGATAGGTTTCGACGCTCATTGTGAGGAGCTCTTCCTGCTTGGCCTCTGAAACAGCGAAGGCCCTGCCGCCGAGGGCGGAGGCCTTGTAGATTTTGATGCCGCTGTTCTTCAGCGATGAGTGGTAGGTCTTCTCAAACAGGGTCAGGAACGTGGATGCGTCCGTGCCGTGCGCAATGATGGCCGAGACCCGGGAATTGATTTTGAGGAACTGGCGGAACGGGCGGAGGCCGTCGGTCTTTTCCTGGACACTCAACGCCGAGGGGCTTCCGCTCTCGCGGACCCAGGGGTAGGCATTCCAGGGCATGACATAGCGGGGGTCCAGTTCAGCGAGCTCGTAGATCTGGGTGGCGCGGCGGGCGGCTTCGTCATCGTTGTTGTGGGAGACGAATCCGGACTCGGTCCCTTTGCCGGGGCTGGCCTGGAGGCTGATGATTCTGCACTCGTCTTCGTCGTGGACGGGGTCGATGTAGGGGACCGTGGAACCGGGCTTCTTTTCCATCAGTTCATCGCAAAGCTGGGTTACCTTCGCGATATTCGGTTCCTGTAGCAGGGCCTTTTTTTCGTCCCAATCAATCGTCACGATTTCTCCCTTGGCAGCGAGGCGTCCAGAATCAGGCGTCCTATGTCACTCTACGCTTTCCCGGGTAGGGGTGGGCACTCCGAATTTCGGAGTACCCTTCCAGGCCCCGGGCGCGCAGCATCGCGCTCCCTACTGCCGCCCGCGCAGGTGCTGGTTTTGGAGTTCGTCGAGTTGTTCGTCGGTCAGCTCGTCGAAGACGCCCGCTTCCCGCTTGTCGCTGCGTGAGAAGCGGACGAACATGAGGATGATCAGGGGCAGGTCCAGCAGTTCGCAGATGAACCACAGCAGATTGCCCGCGAACTGCTGGTCCTGGAGAGCGTCCCGGAACCACCATTGGGGATTGGGGACGGACATCACGTGGTCGAGCACCTGGCCGTTGAGACTCAGCAGGATGCCGGGGACCGCGTCGATGAGCAACTCGATGAACACGAACATGAACTCAAGGGTCAGGTAGGCGCTGGAGCGCTGGAAGTCGGACTCCTCGATGATGGGCAACGCCATCAGCAAGCCCAGCAGGGGTACGCCGATGGTCAGGAGCGCGCCGGCTACCGGGTCGGTCCGCAAGGTGAAAAAGGCCGGGGTGAGGAAAGTCGAGAAGAGCGCCAGCCCCAGCAAGGGTGCGCCGAATGAATTGCTGACGAAGCGTACCGGGCGGCTGGACAGGACAGCGTCCAGGGCCGCCGTGCCCTTCGGCGGCAGGGCGGCGCGGGCAAGCGTGAGTGGTTTACCCAGGCCGATGAGCAGTGGGACCACAAAGAGCAGCAGGGATACCTTGAGGGTGAACGCCCACCGTTGCTGGGGACCGTAAACCCCGGTAAATCCACAGGTCAGAACCACAAACGAACCCAGGCCCAGGACGTAGAACGCCGCAGCCCGCCAGGCAGGCCATCGGTGCCCTCCCCGCGCGGCCGACCGCATTCCCCACCCATACAGGATGCCGGACACAGCGACGAAAGCCGCCGCAGCCCAGTCGAGTTGCCAGGAGGAAATAAGGATCTCAAGGGGTGGCACGGCCCAAATTGTAGACGGCGTTCCTGAGAGCCGCCTGTCCGTGTTCCGGGGGACAGGCGGCGCGGTGCAGTCCCAGGTGTGGCGATTGCTGGACCGCAGGGCCCGGGAACATGCTGTTCAATGAATTATGCAGTTCACCAGGAAGGGCCTGAAGGCCGAAGGTTTCGCCGGCTTCCGGCCCATCCAGGACCTTGAAACCGTGAGGATCCCGCAAGGAACAGGACTCTTCACCGTAGTTGCCCCGGAAGATTTCCAGCCGCGCTTCCTCACGAAAAGCACGGCCGGCGTCTTCAAGAAGAAGGACCCGTCCCTCCCCGCAGCCGCGCTGGGTGCCGAATGGGTGGACGGCGCCGTCGTTCTCTACGTGGGAAAGGCCGGGCCCGGAAGCAAGGGTAACCGGGGACTTCGGCGCCAGGTCCAGGAGTTTGTGGACTTCGGGCGGGGAAGCCGCCCGGGCACTGGGACGGCCGGGCCATCTGGCAGCTTGCCGACGCCGGATCACTGGCCATTGCGTGGAAAGAACTTCCGGCGGAACAACTCAACAGCGCGGAAGCGGCGTGGCATTCAGCTTTCGTGGCGGAATTCGGCCGGTTGCCGTACGCCAACCTCGTGCAGGCGCGCACCAAGTCAGGCGGTTGACACTGCCGGCCCGCCTGTTACGCAGGCCCGCGCAGGCGCTCCATCTCGCGCCGGTCCTTCTTGGTGGGCCGGCCGGCCCCGCGGTCGCGCTGCGGGAGCCCGAGCGCCGGAGCCACGGGACGCGGCGGAGTGTGGTCCGTGAAGCAGTGCGACGCGGCCTCGGCCCCCACGCGTTTGGCGATGAGCCGCCGCACCTCGAGGATGCGCTCGTACCCGGGCATGCGGACTGTGACGGTGTCGCCCGTGACCAGCGTTGCCGAAGCTTTTGAGGGGCTTCCGTTCAGGCGCACATGCCCGGCGCGGCAGGCCGCCGTGGCAGCGGACCGGGTCTTGTAGGCGCGGATGGCCCACAGCCAGGCGTCGATCCGGACACTGGCGGGGGAGGCAGGGAGGCTGGTCATGGTTGGCACCGAGTATAGCCCCGGGGCCGTCGACGTCACTCCACCATCACGTTGACCCGCTGCACAACGTTGTTGCCCATCCCCTGGAAGTTCCAGGCCTGTTGTAGGGGCTGGGTGGCACCCGTGATGTCCGTGGCGCGGCAGGAAAGGGCGTGCTCGCCGGGGTTCGCCACCCAGGGCAGGCTCCACCTCCGCCACGCGTAGCCGCCCGCCGGCTTGTCCAGGTGGGCGGGCAACCAGGTGCCGTCAATGCCTACCTCGACGGTGGTCACGGCACCTTCCCCGGACCACGCCCTGCCTTCCAGCATGACCGGGCCCGCGCGGAGGAACCGCTGCCGGGTGAAGAAGTCCGGGACACCGGGCGGGACCATCAATGAACGGACCCTTATCCGCGAAACCGGCGTGCCGGCGTCGTCCGCGGAGTCCTGGTAGCGGTAGGCGACCTGTTGCTGGAAGCCGGTGAACGGCGTCTTCACCACATCAATGGACGCCAGCCACTTGACGCTGGCCATCCCGTACCAGCCCGGCACCACCAGCCGCAGCGGGTAGCCATGCTGCGGCGGCAGGTCGGCGCCGTTCATTTTGTAGGCAAGGACGACGTCGGGACGCAGCGCCTCGCGGATCGGCAGGCTCCGTGCATACTGCTGGGGGACGCCGCCCTGCACCCCGGCATCGGCGCCCGTGAAGACCACCTCCGCGGCGTCCGGCAGCACGCCCGCCTTGCCCAGGAGATACGCCAGCGGCACGCCGGTCCACAGCGCCGTGCCCACCGCCTCCATTACCCAGGGCTGGCTTAACGGCCGCGGCTCCAGGAGCGAGCGGCCGTTGCCCGCGCACTCAAGGGTGACAGGCACAGTGATGGCCGGGTCCCGGCGAAGCGCCGCCATGCCCAGCTCCAGGGCGCGCTCCACCGCGCCGCCGATCCGCAGGTGCCAGGCGGAAGCGTCAAGGTCCGGAATATCGAAGTGCGTAAGGACGTAGTGGAGCCCCGCCGGCGTGACCCCGCGGCGGAGCGCTTCCAGGGGCATGGAATGGTTGCGGACGGCGAGCCGCAGTTCCTCACTGGTGAGCGGGCCGAACGTAGGCTGGGCCGCCGGCGGCAGGTCCAACGCCTGCCCTGCCCCCGGCTCCTGCCGGATAGACTGCTGGTTGCTGTAGTTCATGGCGGTGCGATTCTGCTCGGTGGACCAAGCCCCCCGCCACAGGTCTACGCCGGGCCCACCCGCCCGTCAACGAAATTAAATCAACTACAGCACCGGCCGGGTCAGGAACTCGGCAAGGCTGATGGGGTCCTGTCCGGTCAACCCGTGGACGTCGGGCGAGAGCCCGGCCATCTCACCGGCCGCCATCGCCGTGTAGGTGCTGACCCACGCGTCCAGCTGCCACTGCGGAGCGCCGTAGGAAGCCCGTGACGCGTAGGCCTCCTCCACCGTCTCCGCGTGGTACCTGATGGCCCGCCCGGTCCCGGCGCTGATGACCGCCGCGGCCTGCGCCATGGTCAGTTCCTCCGGGCCCGTCAGGTCATAGGTCTTCCCCTTGTGGATGGCCGGGTCACGCAGCACGGCGTGGGCGCAGCGGGCAATATCCTCCCGTGCCACCCCCGAGAAGACGCCGTCACCGGCAGGGCCGCGGATCACGCCGTCATCCCCGGTCATCAGCGGCAGGAAGTCCAGGTAGAAGTTATCGCGCAGCAGCGTGTACTCCATCCCGGACGCCTTGATCCGCTCCTCCGTGGCGTAGTGGTCCCTGGCCAGGGTGAAGGTGGCATCCGGCGCCGCCCCGTAGAAGGACGTGTACACCACGTGCTCCACCCCGGCCTCGGCAGCGGCGTCCACAAACGCGTAATGCTGCTGCAGCCTGTCTTCGGCCTCCGCGGCGGAGACCATGAACAGGACTTTTGCCCCGTCCAGCGCCTGCCGTGACGCCGCAGGATCCCCGTAGGAACACACCACCGGGTGCGCGCCATCCAGCTGCGGGGCCCGCGCGGCGTCACGCACCAGGAGGCGCTGGGCGAAACCGGACGCGGCAAGCTGCCGCGCCACCATTCCGCCCAGGCCTCCGGTGGAGCCGGTTACCGCAAGATCCGGCAGTTCCGACGGGGACGCCACTTACGCTTCCCGGGTGGCCGGCGACTTGGTCTGCGCGGGGTCGCGTTCGGCGAGGCCACCCACGGCGTCATCGATCCGCTTCAGGACCTCGGCCTCCAGCTTCACTCCGGCGGCCCCCACGCTGTCGGCAATCTGCTCGGGCCGGGAGGCGCCCACGATGGCGGAGGCAACATTCGGGTTCTGCAGCACCCACGCAACCGCAAGCTGCGGCATGGACAGCCCCGCCTCCTGGGCGATTGGCTTCAGCTCCTGCACGGCTGCGAGGACGTCGTCGCGCATCCACCGCTGGATCATCTTGGCGCCGCCCTTTTCATCCGTGGCGCGGCTGCCTTCCGGAGCCGGCTGGCCTGGGAGGTACTTGCCGCTGAGCACGCCCTGGGCCATGGGTGACCAGACAATCTGGGACACGCCCAGGCTCCTCCGACGCCGGGACCACCTCGGCTTCGATCACGCGCCACAGCATCGAGTACTGCGGCTGGTTGGAGATGAGCTGGAAACCGAGCTCCCTGGACAGCTTATGTCCTTCGCGGAGCCTGGTCCGCGGTCCATTCGCTCACCCCGATGTAGAGCGCCTTGCCCTGACGGACGATGTCCGCGAACGCCTGCATGGTTTCTTCCAGCGGCGTTTCGAAGTCGTAGCGGTGGGCCTGGTACAGGTCCACATAGTCCGTCTGCAGCCTACGCAGCGAACCGTTGATGGATTCCATGATGTGCTTGCGGGACAGGCCAAGATCGTTCTTGCCCTTGGGGCCGGTGGGGCCGAAGACCTTGGTGAAGATTTCCAGGGACTCGCGGCGCTCATCCTTTAGGGCCTGGCCCAGGACGGTCTCCGCAGCCGTATTGGCGTAGACGTCTGCTGTATCAAAGGTGCTGATGCCGGCGTCCAGGGCAGCGCGCACGCACTGGGTGGCAACATCGTTCTCCACCTGCGAGCCGTGTGTCAGCCAGTTGCCGAACGTGATTTCCGAGACTTTGAAGCCGCTGTTTCCGAGGTATCTGAATTCCATATGTTCACGCTAACCCAGATGGTTGCTCAGGGTAAGGGCTTAGCCGTTCTCCTTGGCCTGCTCCTTGAGTACCTGCTGCGGGCCGGCCAGCGAAACGAGGGAGCCGGTCTCCAGTGGCGGCACGGGATGCAGCGGCTGTGGTTTCTTGAAGGACCTCGGCATCTCGTGCGGCGGCCAGTGGTTGTGCAGGGCGGACTCCACCAGCGGAGCTACTTCGGAGACCTTGTCCGCAGGTACGGCGGGGTCCGGAAGATCCCGCACTGACAGTTTGATTTCCGGTGCGGCTACCCGTGCCCTCGCCTCGGCACGCTTATCGGCTTCGGCGACGGCAGAGGCCCAGTCTTCAGCGAGGACCGGCGGCTCGGGTCGGGCGGCAGCCAGTTTCGGGTGGTGTACGACGGCGGTGCGCAGCGACTCTTTCAGCCGGGCGGGCTTCAGCATGGAGGCGCGTTCCCGGAGCGGCCTGCGGGGGTGGGCGGATGCGCCGGCAGAACGGTCGGGATCCCGCCTGCCGGGACTCCGTCCGAGCAGGGTCATCAGCACGACGCCCGTGAGGCGCCCCAGGCCGGCCAGGACCAGGGTGATGACTCCGAGCAGGAAGAGGACCAGGAACATCAGGGCGGCAACACCCATGGTGCCCAGGAAGGTCAGGTTGAGGACGAGAGTGTCAGGGTGCTCCACGTCTTCTCCTCTCTGGCCAACATCCCGGGCCCGCGTCCGGCGCACAGTGCCGGGGCAAGCTCCTTCTCAACCATACGGATTTTTGTCCGGCCGTGCCGCGGTGGGCAGGGCGCGGTCCCAGGTTGTAGCGAAGCTGTTACCCGATATGACAGCATCACCGGGTGACCGAATCCATTGAGCCCGCGAACTGCATCTGCCTGTCCGGCGAGCCATACGTTTCGTGCTGTGGCCGGTTCCATTCCGGCCGGGAACAGGCATCCACGGCCGAGCAGCTGATGCGGTCCCGCTACAGCGCTTTCGTCAGGCTGGATGAGGACTATTTGCTGCGCACCCACCACCCTTCCACCGCTCCGGAGGGCCTGGACCTGGACCCCGCCATGGAATGGCGGCGCCTGGACATCGTTGCAACCGGCGGCGGTGGCCCCTTTGATACCGCAGGGACGGTGGAATTCAAGGCGTACTACCGTCACGGCAACAAGCGCGGAGTCCTGCACGAGAACAGCAGGTTCGTCCGGGAGGGCGGCCGGTGGGTCTATGTGGACGGCGACATCCGCGACTGACTACTCCTCGTCGTCGTAAAACTCGCTGTCCGGCGTGAAGCCGGCGCGGTCAACCTTCCGGTGGAACCGCATGCCGGCCAGGCCGCCCAGCACCGCACCGATGAGGGCCACCACTGCCACCACCACCGCGGCGATGATGCTGGTGGTGGTCAGCTGTCCTTCATTAATGGGGATGCGGGGGAAGCTGTTCAGGTTGGCCAGGACATTGAACTGCTGTCCTGCGACGAGGCCCAGGATGGCCACCACAATGGCTGCGATCAGGGCCCAGACCCAGACCATGAGCCCCTGCCTGGCACCATTGAAGCGCGCCATCCGGCCCGCAACGTAACCGCCGCAGTAATAGGAGAGGAACAGGATCACCAGCAGTACGATGATGCCCACCAGCCCTACCGTGCCGCTGTTTTGGGCGGCCTGGTTCACGGCCTGGTTGACGTCGGTGTTGTTCGCAAGGCCCACGGCGGTCCCGGCGGCTGCCACCAGCGCGGTCAGGAGGACGGCCATTCCGGTGGCGGCGAGCCACCCGAAGAAGGCAGAGCCAACCTTGATGCCGCCAAAGCGCTCCTTCTGGCGCGCCACGGCGGTTTCCTGTCTGCCAGTCCAGGGTCCACCACTGGTGTGGCGGCGGTGGGGGCAGGCTGGTACTCCCGCTCCGCGGAGGGCGGGGCAGGCTCGGAGGACCGCTCTGCCCTGGGAATCCGGGTGGTGTCCCGTTCGCCGGCGCGGGCCGGCGCCGGCTCCATCGAGCGCGTGGCGGAATCGTCCGCGGCTCCCGCTCGGTAGCTTCCGTTGCGGGTGGTCTCGTCCTCCCGGGCACGGCGGGGAGGCAGGTTCTCTGGGTCCGTTGAGCTGCTCATGGCTCAACTCAACCACCCGGCCACGGTGATAGCAAGCGTGCTTACTAATTTGTGACCTGCGGGTTTACCGGTATTTCCGGTGCAGGTCCTCCTTGGTTGATGGCCCTGGCGAGGCATCGGCGATCCACGGGCCGGTGCCTTCGGACTGGTCCAGGACCCCCGCCTCCAGCCAGGCATAGTCACCGGCGAGGACTTTGCGCGTCAGTGCATGGTCGGCGTCGTCGGTGTTGCGCCACAGCCGGTCAAAGTACTCGTCCACCCGCACCCTGGCCTGCTCGCAGTAGGCGTCGGCCAGTTCATAGGCACCTGCGGCCTTGTCGGGGGACGTTTTCAGGAGCATCTCGGCGCGGGAACAGCACGCGGTCATGGCGAACAGTTCGGCGCCGATATCCACCACGCGGCCCAGGAATGCCTGCTTCCGCTCCAGTTTGGCCTGCCACCGGCCCATGCCGTAGAACGTCTGCCGGGCCAGCCGCCGTGACGAGCGTTCAACGAACCGCAGGTGTTTGGCCAGCCTGCCGAACTCACCGTAAGAGCGGGGGTCCATGCCGGCCCCGGCCACCAGCTTGGGCAGCCACTTTGCATAGAAGCCGGAGGCGCCGACGGCGGCCTTCGCTTTGTCGGCCAGGCTCGCGTCAAGTGAGGCAAGGTCACCCGCGGCGGCCAGGTGCGCATCCACTGCTTCCCGCGCAATCAGCAGCCGCATGATCTCCGAGGACCCTTCGAAGATCCTGTTGATGCGAAGGTCCCGCAACTGCTGTTCGGCCGGCACCGCGCGTTCCCCGCGGGCCGCCAGCGATTCTGCCGTTTCGAACCCGCGGCCGCCGCGGATCTGGACCAGCTCATCGGCTATCTGGCAGCTGATCTCCGTGGCCCAGAGCTTTGCGAGCGCGGCTTCGATGCGGACGTCCTTCTGCCCGGCATCGGCAAGTTCTGCGGACAGTTCAAACACGGCATCCAGGGCGAACGCCGAAGCCGCGATGAAGGCGATCTTTTTGCCCACGGCCTCGTGTTCGCCCACGGGCCTGCCCCATTGGGTGCGGGCGTTGGACCATTCGCGGGCAATCTTCAGGCTCCAGCGCCCGGATGCCACGCACAGCGCCGGCAGTGCGAGCCGGCCGGTGTTGAGCGTGGTCAGCGCGATCTTCAGGCCCTGGCCCTCACGGCCCAGCCGGTTGGCGGCGGGCACCAGCACCTGGTGGAAGCGGGTGACCCCGTTCTCGATGCCGCGCAGGCCCATGAACGCGTTGCGGTGTTCCACCGTGATGCCCGGCGAGTCCATTTCCACCACAAATGCGCTGATGCCGCCCTTGTGCCGGGTACCGTCCGGATCGGTATGTGCCGGAACAACCGCCATGACCACCACCAGTTCGGCGATCACCCCGTTGGTGGTCCAAAGCTTCACGCCGTCCAGCAGGTACGCGCCGCCGTCGTCCGTCGGTGTTGCCGTGCTGCCCAGCCGGGCGGGATCGCTGCCCACGTCCGGTTCGGTGAGGAGGAAGGCGGTGACTGCACCGGCGGCACACCTCGGTAAATACTCGCGCTTTTGGTCCGGGGTCCCGAAAACCTTGACGGGCTCGGGCACGCCAATTGACTGGTGGGCGGAGATCAGGGCGCCCAGGCTGGGATGCACGCTGCCCAGCAGGGCCAGGGCCCGCCCGTAGTACACCAAGGAGAGGCCCAGCCCGCCGTATTCCTCCGGGATCTTCATGCCGAAGACGCCCAGGTCCGCCAGGCCCTTGATGTAGTCGTCGGGTATTTCCGCTTCCCGCTCGATGACCCGCCCGGACATGGTTTTTGCGTACTCCGTGAGGCGGGACATGAACTCTTCGCCCCGCTCAACGGAAGCAGGGTCCGCTGTGGGCCACGGGTGGACCAGGTCCAGGTCGAAACTGCCCAGGTAAAGGCCTTTGGCGAAGCTGGGCCGTTCCCAGCCGGATTCCCGGGCTGCCTCAGCGACGGCCCGGGCATCCTCTGCGGTGGCTCCGGCGCCGATGTTGCCGGCAGGGACGGGTGTTTCTTCAGCCGGGGCGTCCTTGGCCTGGCTGTCAGTTGCGGAGGTCATGGGTTATCTCCTTGGCCGGATTGGCCGGTGTAGCCATGGATCCGCCGGGTTGGAGAACCCTTCAGCTGTCCCTCAAGATTACCCGCGGGTAGGTTCCGGTGCTAGGGGATGGCTGGGCCTGGAAATCGCCGGGGAGGCTCCACGGTGGAGGCGCGGTGGACCAGCATGTCCCAACCTGCGTTGATGCCGTGGACTACCGCCAGGAGCGTGTTGGCCGCCACCGTCCACGCGAGCTTGCCCGCGCCCAGTACTACCAGGGCGATCAGTCCTGCGGCGAGGACGAATGCGGCCAGAATTGCGCCAAATACCAGGGTCCCGATGAAGACCAAGGTGGCTGTTTCCACGGAGCTTAGATCGAACTGCATGTATCCCCCTGCTGCGACATTGCTTTGCGAAAGACTGCTGTGGTGAAGACCGGTAGCAGAAGCGTAGGAGGACAGCCGCGCGGGCAGCCAGAGCAGAGTGGGGCAGAAGTGACTGTTGATACTGGATTGAAACACTACCCACAGGTAGGTCACGGAGCGGTCGCGGCGGCCTGCGTTAACCTTGTAGTTGGCAGTTTTCCGGTCCGGCCCTTTCAGACCGGCCCAGCCCAGCCCCTGAACAGTCCAGCAGCCAGCAGCCCAAGGAGAGTGTGTGCCCCGCTCCGCCAGGTCATCCGCTGACGCGATCAGCGCCCGGCTCCGGGACCTCGAACTCCTCACCAAGGGGCCCGCCTGGGCCTTGACCCGTTCGGCACCCTGGGTGATTGCGGTGCTCCAGGCTTCCTTCACCCGCACCCGGCCGCAAGTTCCCCTCGAGGAATTCCATGCCGACGTCGACTCCTTCCTTGAGGAGCTCCGGCGCCAGGATCCCGGGCTGGGAGGAGGGGCGAACGGAAAGGCTTTTGGTGACGAGTGGACCCGGCGGCAGTTCCTGACCCGCCGGAACCAGTCAGGCCAGATCGTTTACGAGGCCACCGAACCGGCAGCCCGCGTGCTCGCCTTCCTCGACAGCCTTTCCAGCGAGCGCTCCACCCTGAACGGTTCCCGGCTGGGCACCCTGCTGGGGGACGTGGAGAAGCTCGCGAACGAGACCAACCCGGACCAGAGCGCCCGCCTCGAAGCCCTCGAAGAGGAAATCGAAGAGCGTCAGCAGCTCATCGAGGACATCAGTACCGGCGAGTTCGACGGCCTGCTGGACGACGACGAGGCCGTGGAGGCTGCCGGAAACATCCTTGACCTGGCCGCCAGCCTGCCCGCTGACTACAAGAAGATGCGTGACCGGATCGAGGAACTGGTGGGCGGGCTCCGCAACCAGATCATCGAGGAGTCGCTGACCAAGGGCGCCACCATGGCCCAGGTCCTGGAGGCAGATAAGCGGCTCCGCCAAAGTCCCGAGGGCAGGACGTTCCGGTCCTTCACCGCGTTCCTGGAGGATCCGCAGCAGCAGGTTCGCTTCCGATCCGCGATTGGCGAGGTCCTGAGCCGACAGTTCGCCGACGACCTTTCACTTGAGGACCGGGAGACGTTGAAGAACCTGGTGGCCGAGCTCCGCCAGCAGCACAGCCAGATCCAGCGAATCTACGGCAAGCTCAGCGAAAGCCTCAACACCTACGTCCAGAGCGACGACTTCCGCCAGTCCGTCAGGCTCCGGCAGGTCCTGCGCGAAGCCGAACAGGCCATCCGGTCCCTCCCGTACGAGCGTGAACGCCCGGGCCTGGTGCCGGGGCCGGTCCTGTACAACGCCGGCTTCGAGTCACTGTCCATGGTGAAGCTGTTCGATCCGGACGAGTTCGCGGCACCGCCCCGCCTGGCGGACCCCATCGCCTTCACGGACTCGGACCGGGTGCGCTCGCCAAGGACAGGCAAGGCCAAGCCCTCCGTGGTCCGGGCGGCCATGGCAGGGGCGGCAACGCTGGCCGACGCCTGGCAGCAGCTGCCGCCCGAAGAGCAGCACATTAACACCATCCGCGCCCTCCTGTCGGAAGCCCTGCACGCCGGGGCGCATTTCCACCGCGGCGCCTGGGATGGCCTGGACTTCGAACAGATAGACGGCTCCACCCGCAGGGCCTACCTGCCGGTGGTCACGCTCGCAAAGGATTCAGATGACTGAGGAAATCACGACGCCGGCAGTTGAACCGGCGGAAACGCCGGCGGGTGGGCGTATGGACGAGCCGGTGGTTGGGCAGGATGAAACCCGGGCGGCATCGGGCGCTGGGTACCCCGGACCTGTTTCCCCACGCGACACTTTCGTCGATGGTGCTGCCTTGTTTCCCGGCGACACCGGAGTCCTGTCCATGAAGGTGCGGCAGGCCCTGGTCAAGCTCCTCAAAGGCCCGTACATCGACGGTGGCCGGGACGAGAAGCTCTGGACAGTGCTGCTGGACAACCAGGTGATCCTGCGCAGCCGGCTCTCCGAACTGTTCCTGACACTGCAGCTTGACCACGAGCGGAAGATCGCCGTCCTCCGTCCCGTGGACCCGGAGGTGATCGGCGGCAGCACCCGCTCCAGCATCCTGCGGCAGCAGCGCGCCCTCAGCCGGGTGGAAACCATCGTCCTGCTCCGCCTGCGCCTGCTGCTGGACAGGCACGTCACCGCACAGACCGATCCCACCATCACCCGCGAGGAAATCACGGACCTGGTGGCCCACTACCAGCCCGCCGGACAGCAGGACGCCCTCCGCGACTCGGACGTCGTCACCCGCGCCATCACCAAGCTTCTGGCCCGCCAGCTCCTGCTCCCCACCGGCCTGGACGACGTCTACACCATCTCCAACGCCCTGCCCCTGGCTCTGCCCTTCGAAAACATCGGCGACATCCCGGCCCACATCGAGGCGCTGGTAGCGGCCTCGGCAGATCCCACCGGCACAGAAGCAATGCTGGAACTCGACGGCTCACAGGACGAGGACGGTGCGGGGGACGACGACGCCGATGCCGCCCCCGCCCCTTCGCCGGGCGGCATTCGTCCTACGGACGATGCGCCCGGCTCCGACAGCGGATCCGGACTTCCCGATGCTCGCAAGCTCGCATCGGGACCCTCGTCCGTCCCCTTAGATGCCACTCCCGGGGCGGCATCGGCGTCGTCGTCGGGTGCGCAGGTCCTGGGCACGAGCGGTGACGCCGGGGACATGCGGCAGCGTGCGTCTAAGCGAGGAACGAGCGAGCACGCAGAGCATGTGTCCGCCGATGCCGCGGTCGGCGAGCCGGCACCAGCACCTGAAGGAGAAGCCAAGTGAGTATCGCGAGCATGCTTCCGTTGGGGAACGTGACCAACCCGGGGCAGATGCGGCTTGCGTTGGTGCAGGTGGTCAACTGGGGGACGTTCCACGGGGCGCACACGATCCACGTGGACCGGAACGGGACGCTGCTGACGGGTAATTCGGGCGTGGGAAAGTCCACGCTGTTCGATGCGATGCTGCGGGTGTTCGATGCGCGGCCGCGGTCCAATGAGGCGGCTGCGCAGCGGTCGGGCGGTGCGGTTGAGGACAAACGGACCACGTTCACCTACATGCGCGGCAAGGTGGGGGACAAGGCCGTAGGTGAGGGCTCGGCGAGTGCGTTCCAGCGCCCGGGGGCCACGTGGTCCGCCGTCGCCCTGACGTTCGACAACGCCGCCGGCACGCGGGTGACGGTGTCGGCGCTGTTCGACCTGCCCAAGAACGGCACGGAGTCCAGCGTGGGCCGGTTCTACCTGGTGGACAATGTTCCGCTGGACCTGGAAGCGGTCGAGGGCATCGCCGACAAGCGGTTCACCAAGGGCGCGCTGGAGGCGATTTTCCCGCACGCGCAGGTGTTTGATGTCCACAAGGCGTTCGCGGAGCGGTTCCGGCGCCTGTTGGGGATCAGTTCCGACCAGGCCCTGCCCCTGCTGCGCGTGATCCAGGCCGGCAAGGGGCTGGGGGGCAGCGTCAACACCTTCTTCCGCGACCAGGTCCTCGACGCGCCGGCAACGCTCGCCGCGGCCGACGACGTGGTGGAGGAGTTCAGCAACCTGATGTCCATCCGCCAGCGGCTGGAGGACGTCCGGCAGCAGCGTGACCAGGCTGGCCCCGGTCCCGGGCCTCAACCGGGAGTACGCGCAGTCGCTGCTTGACGCGAACCGGCTCCGTGAGCTGGCGGGCGGGGAGTTCGAGGCGTACCGGCAGCAGTTGGCCGTCACGGTCCACCAGAAGACGCTGCTCCGTTTCCGCGAGCCTGGCCCAGGCGAAAGCCAGGGAACTTGGTGCCGAGCGTGCGGTCCGGGACGGCCTGGCAAAGGAACTGCGGCAGCTGGAAACCGACTACAACAACCAGGGCGGCAACGCGATCTCAGCCATCGAACAGTCGCTGGAGAACGCCCGGGTTGGCCTTAAACTCCGCCAACAGCTGGAGGAAGCAGCCCAGCAGGCGCTGGCCGACGCCGGCCTGCAGCTTGAGTGGAGCGCCGCCGGCTGGGAGCAGGCCCACGAACAGGCGGCGGCCCGGTCCGCCGAGCTGAAGGATGATTCGCAGGCCCTGCAGGAGCTGAGGTTCGAGGCGTTCGACGCGCACGCCACCCGCAAACGCGAGCCTGGCCGCGGCTGAGCAGGAACTCGTCTCACTGAAGACGCGCAAATCCCTGCTGCCGCCGTCGAGCATTGAAAACCGCGCGGCCATTGCCGCCGCAACCGGGATTCCCGAGGACCGGATGCCGTTCGCCGGCGAGCTCATGGACCTCGCCGAAGGGGAGGAGCGGTGGCGCCCCGCTGCCGAACGTGCGCTCCGCAACCTGGCCACCACGCTGCTGGTCCCGGGCGAGCACTTTGGTGCCGTGACCCGCTACCTCAACGACCACAACGTCCGCGGAGCGCTGCGGGCCGTGGACGTCTCCAAGCCCCTCGCCGGCGGCGCGCTGGCCGTGGAGGACGCGCGCGACGGCGACCTGCTCACCAAGCTGGACATCCTCGCCGCGGGCGGGGCTGCCGAAGCGGGCGTATGGGTCCGCGAGCGCATTGCGCTCGACTTCGCCTACCCCTGCGTAGAGGACCCGGACCAGTGGCCGCACTGGACAAGGGCCTCAGCCTGGGCGGCGTGGTGAAACGCAACCGGCACACCGTGGAAAAGGACGACCGCTTCACGAGCCGCCAGGACTACGTCCTAGGCTTCGATAACGCCGCCAAACTGGAACTCGTGGCAGGGCAGGTGGAGGACCTCCGGCAGGAAGTGGCCAAGGCCGCCGAACTGGCGCAGAGCCGCGAGGACTCGCACCAGGGCATGAGCCGCCAGCTTGATGCGCTGCGGCGGATCGCGGAGGACGACCGCCCCTGGGAACAGGTGTCCGCTGCGGTCGCTGCGGATGAGCTGACCCGGATCGAGCAGCGGCTCCAGGACGCCCTGGCCGCACAGGCGGACCTGGAACCGTTGCGGGCCACCATCGAAGAGGTCCGGCAGAAGCACCAGTCCAGCACCGAGTCCGCCGCGGTCCTGCAAAGCGAATACAAGGCACTGGACCGCCAGCTCACCACTGCGGACTCACTGCTGGAAGCTGCGCGTGACCGCCTGGCCCAGGCGCCGCCGTCGGACGCCACCGTCACGGCGCTGGAGCCGTACTTCGCGGAATTCGGCGATGTCACGGAGATGCACGAGCCTGGACAACCTTGCCAACCGGGTGCGGACCGCGCTTTTGGGGGACCTGCACGCCGCCGAATCCCGGGGACAGGCCACCGCCGAGCGGCTCACCCGCATTTTTGAAAGCTTCGTGCGCGAGTGGGGCAGCGCCATCTCGGCGGACCACGGCACCAGCATCGGCGCGGCCAGCGAATTCGAGGCCCGCTACCACGCGATCGTCAATGATGGCCTGCCCGCTCAGGAAGCCGAATTCCGGCAGTTCTTCAACCAGCGCACGCACGAATCCTTCAGCACCCTGCTGCACCTGCTGGACGAGGAACGCCGCTCCATCACCAGCCGCATCCTGCCCCTGAACGGGATCCTGTCCCAGGTGAACTTCCACGAGGGCAGCTACCTGGAACTGGACATCAAGCAGACGCTGCCGCCCACGGCCAAACAGTTCAAGGACGCCATCCAGAACGCCTTGAAGGTGCGGCACGCGCGGCCGGCGAAAGCAGAAGCCGGCCGGGCGGAAGGTGCCGGTGCCCAAGCGGACGACGACGGCGAGCTCACCGCCCGCTACAAATCCCTCGAGACGCTGGTCAAACGGCTCGGTTCCCAGGCGCCCGAGGACCGGCGCTGGCGCGCAGAGGTGCTCGATGTGCGCGGGCACCTGTTCATCCAGTGCAAGGAGCACCGGGAAGTCACAGGTCCCCGTGGCGGCAGGAAGACCGAGGCGTTCATGCACGCCGACACCGGATCCATGTCCGGCGGCGAGCGGCAGCGGTTCACCGCGTTCATCATGGCCGCGGCCTTGAGCTACCAGGCTGGGCATCGCCGAGCAGGGCTTCACCACGTACGGCACCGTGATGATGGACGAAGCCTTTGTGCTCGCCTCCGAGGAGTTCGCCGGTGCCGGGATCAAGGCCCTGCACGAATTCGGTTTCCAGTTGCTGCTGGCGGCGCCCGAAAACGTGATCGACCTGTCCCGGCACCTGGGCTCGGTCACGGAAATCCTCCGTGACCGGCGCACCAACCGCTCCGGAGTCCTCACCGCGCCCGTGATCCGCCCCCGCCCGGGAGAGGAAGGGGCCTGGCGGTCCGAGGCGAACCCGGTGGACATCGTCCTGCGGTAACCGCCGCTACTTGGCCTGGCGTCCTATTTGGACTGCACGCGCCCAAGGAATTGCGCGGTGCGGTCCTTCAGGCCTTGGATTTGGCGTTCCACAACGGCGGCCGGATCCGGGTTGATCTCGTTAGCCGGCGGTTCCTTGCGCACGTTGCCGCAGCACAGGAAATCGGCACAGATCAGCGTGCCCACAGTATTTCCGTTGCGCCCGGACTGGCCCGCCCGCCTGGCGACCCAGAGGAGCACGTCCTCTTTGGAGAACACGTCGCGGCAGAGTTCGCAGAGCACCGACCGTTTCTTCTTGGCCCCTCCTTCGGGTGCCCGGAGCATGATCCCGGTGAGGCCCTTGGCCCCGGGAACCACCAGGTAGCCGCGCAACGGCATCTTCCCGTCCCGCCAGCCCAGGAACTCCAGGCTGTCCCAGTCCAGGGAGTCGAAGTTCTTGGGCAGGGTGAGCTTGGCGGCTTCTGAACGGCTGGCATTGACGAAGGATGAGCGGATCTGTTGAGGCGTGACTGATTGCATGGCTGAACTTTCGTGCAGGTGGGCAGCCCGGAGCCGGGCCAGGGGTAACGGGGGAGTCAGTCAGTCCCCGCGGTGCAGGCCAAAGCGGCCACCCCGCCCTCTATGGCAGCGGCGGCCGGAACGACCTTCTGCATGCGCATTGTTCCCGTTGTCCTTTTCCTGTTCAGCCGTCCGGTGTCTCTGCAACGGACCGGCATGGCCATCCTGCCAAATAGGGCGGGCCGTGTCCACGGAGCTTGGCGGCAGGGCAAAGCCGGGGGCTGATTCGGTGCCTGCCACGCGCGGCGGGAGGCACCAGATTCTGCGTAGAAACCTCCAACGCGCCGTCAGGTCATGCCTGTTTTCCCGGGCGCTCCTGAACTTAGTGTTCATCCCGCCGTCGTCCTTGCTTTTCCTTGACCCGCTACGTTGGGGCGGTGGTTCCTGAATCCTTGCTTCCTGATTCCGGGCGGCGGGTGTTTGTTGCCCTGGGGGACTCCTTTACCGAAGGGGTGGGGGACCGGGACGAGCGGCTGCCGAACGGGGTGCGGGGGTGGGCTGATCGCGTGGCCGAAAAACTCGCCAAAGCGCAGCCCGGGTGGAAATATGCCAACCTGGCCATCAGGAGCAAGCGGCTGCGGCACATCATTGACGAACAGCTGGCACCGGCGCTGCGGATGCGGCCAACCTTGGTCACGCTCTACGCGGGCGGCAACGACATCCTGGACCTCAAAACAGACATGCCCGCGCTCATGGCTGACTACGAGCAACTGGTGGCCCAGGCGGCGGCCACCGGGGCCACGGTGGTGCTCTTCACCGGCTTCGACGTGAAGGTTTCCGCGCTGCTGGAGCCCCTGAAGAAGCGCAACACCTACTACAACCAACGCGTCCGCGGAATAGCGCAGGAGTACGGTGCCGTGCTGGTGGACTACTGGTGCCTGGACGCCTTCCACGACCGGCGGATGTGGGACTCGGACCGGCTCCACATGTCCAAGGCCGGGCACAAATACCTCGCCGGGCAGGTGCTGGACCAGCTGGGCGTGCCGCACAAGATCAAGCCCAAGGACTGGGAACCGCCGGCCCCACTCAGCCTGCGCGAGTGGGAGCGGCACCAGCGGCGCTGGGTCCATGACTGGGTCCTGCCGCTCTTCGGCCGCAAGCTCCGCGGAGTCACCCTCGGGGACACCCTCACGCCGCGCTGGCCGCAGCCCGTGAAGGTGCCGCGGAAAGGCGGGTTGAAGAAGCTCGCCGCAGAGCCGTACGACGCCGGCAGCGCACCCTGCGGGGGCAGCAGGCCTTAGGGCGCGGGCTGCTGCGGGGTATCCAGCAGGTTTTCGTACCCAGGGGCAACCCGCCCGGCGTGGAATTCCATCACCTCAAAGTCGGCAACCCCGTTGGTGTAGAACGGATCCTGCGCCAGGCTCGCGTCGAGGGTTCCCCGTTCAGCCTGCGAGAGGAGCAACCCTCCGGTGCGTGGAATCTTGCGGCCGGCGGCGATAAACACACCGTCGTCGAACGCCTTCTGCAGCCAGGTGATGTGCGCGTCGTTGTGGAAGTCGACGATCTCCTGGGGCACGCGGTAGGTGAGGGAGACAACATACATGCGGCAAGCCTACCGGCGCTGCACAAGCTGGTTGAAGGATCAATCGTAGAATGGGGAACATGACCGAACCCCGCTGGCTCAACGCAGACGAACGCCGCGCCTGGCTGGCACTGGTCAGCATCAATACGCTGCTGCCCGCGGCCCTGGACACCAAGCTGCATGCTGCGGGAAAGCTGTCCCTCTTCGATTACACGGTGCTGGCCATGCTGTCCGAGGCCGAGGACCGGTTCCTGCCGATGAGCGAACTCGCAGCCCGCACCAGCGCCTCCCTGTCGCGCCTGTCGCACGTGGTGACCAAGCTTCAGAAGCGCGGCTGGGTGGAGCGCCGCCCGCACCCCCATGACGCCCGGGTGACCACTGCGCACCTCACCGAGGAGGGCATGGCTACCATCGTCGGGCTGGCGCCGGCCCATGTGGAGGACGTCCGGGACCTGTTCCTCGACGCCCTGACCGAGCAGGATGTGCTGGACCTGGCCCGGATCGGCGAAAAAGTGGTGGGCCGGCTGGACACCGACCACTGGATTCTCCGCGAACCCCAAGGCTGACCTGCGGACATTCCGGGCGATTGGTTGCTTCCGGCAACGGATGGCAAACTAACCGCATGGATTTCACTTCCCGGTTTGTGGCACTCGGCGACTCTTTCACCGAAGGCGTTGGCGACGACGACCCGGCACGTCCCAACGGCGTTCGCGGCTGGGCGGACCGCGTGGCAGAGCAGGCTCTGCGCTGCCGACCCGGCCTTTGGTTACGCCAACCTGGCCATCCGCGGCAGGAAGCTCCGCCAGATCCTGGCCGAGCAGGTGGAGGCCGCGGTCGACCTTAATCCCACCCTGGTGACCATCTATGCCGGTGCCAATGACATCCTCCGCCCGCGCGTGGACATCGATGAGCTCCTGGTGGAGTACAACGACGCCGTGGGGAAGCTCGCGGCCACCGGCGCCACCGTGGTGATGTTTACGGGTTTCGACGCACGGGGTTCAAAGGTGTTCGGCACCATGCGCGGCCGCACCGCCATTTACAACGAACTGGTCCGCGGGATCGCGGGGACCACGGTGCCCTGCTGGTGGATTACTGGCGGTTCAGCGAGTACTACGACTGGGCCATGTGGGCCCACGACCGGATGCACATGTCCGCCGCCGGCCACGCCAACATGGCCAAACGGGTGCTCGAGGTCCTCAAGTACGAGCACTCCATCGAGGTCCCGCCCATGGCTCCCGTGCCCGAACTCGGCGGCGCCGAGGCCCTCCGCGCCAACGCCCAGTGGTTCCGCGAGTACGCGGCGCCGTGGGTGGTCCGCCGCGTCACCGGAAAGTCCTCCGGCGACAACCTGCGGCCCAAGTACCCCCAGCTGACGCGGCTGTAGGGGGTCCCGCCTGAGCCGCCGTGAGAGCGGCCTGCTTAGGCCGGTTGGAAACCAGGGGTCGCCAGCATAGAGCCGTCCGCACGGATGGCCAGCACGGCAACATCCCACTCATCCGCAGCGCGGTCCAGCATCCGTGGTCCGCCCGCGATGATCGCGGTGGCCAGGACATCGGCAGTGACGATATCCGCCGCGGCCACAGTGACCTGGACAAATTCCATGCCGCTTCCCAGCCGCCAGATGTGCTCGCCGCGTTCGGCGGAGCCGGAGGTGGCGATTGCGTTGTGCCGGCTGTTGGCCCCAAGCGCGTAACCGGTGATGAGGGTACGGCGGTCGGCAGGATCCACCACACCGGCTTTCCACGGTTCGGCGCTGCCCGGGCGGGGCGAGCCGCTGACCAGGACGTCGCCGCCGGCATTGAGGCACCAGTCGCGGCGGCCCAGCGCCAGGAGCGACGTGCCGGCCTCCCGGATTGCGTGGCCCTTGACGATCCCCGACAGGTCCAGCACTCCGTCCGGCCGTTCCGGGGTGAACGCCCCCTCCGTGTGCAGCCGCCATTCATGCGCCTCCGCGTACGCTTCGCGCATTTGGGCCGAGGCGGCCGGCAGGGTCAGTTCCCCACGGGCCAGCCTGCTCGCCTCCGAATCGGGGCGGAAGAGGCTGAACGTTTCGTCCAGGTCCCGGAACAGGCGTTCGACGACGGCGGTGGCAGCGGCCAGGCTCGTCGGAGTCCGGCTGCCCTGCCGCGGGGGAGTCCAACGGAAGTGTGAGGCCGATGACAGTTCCCATGCATTCAAAAGTGCGGGCCTTGAGGACTGTACCGGCCGGTACCGGAAGGGAATCAGAGGTGCGCTGCATCGATGGCTGCCTGGAGCGAGGTGAGGTATGCGTCGCTGGTGATGGTGGCGCCGCTGACGGTCTGCACATTGGCTGACTGGGCCGCGAGGACCTTGCTGCGAAGCAGGGGAGCCGCACGGTTGCTGATCTGGATCGACTTGCCGTCGGTATTTGTCAGCTGGAGCGCCGTGACATCCGTGATCCTTCCGTTGGCCACCGTGATCTGGACCTGCACGGGACCGAACCGGGTCTGCACGGAGTTTCCCCTGTAGGTGCCGGAGGCCGATGTGCCCGACGAGCCTGGAGGTCGCTGACGAGCCTGACGACCCCCGGAGCCGGAAGACCCCGTCGATCCGGTGGACCCCGAGCCGGACGAGCCTGCACCCGTGGTGCCCGTCGCCGTCGTACTTGATGCAACGGTGCTGATGCCGTTGACCTGGGTGCCTGTCTGCCAGCCCGCCAGGAGGATCCCGGCGGAGGCCAGGGCCGCCGCGACTGTTCCGCGTATTTTCACCAGTCAAACCTTTCGTGATGGATCTGTTCCCCTGGGACGCCGGCGTTCCCGGCGTCCGCTATGACATTGGCCGCCCACGCCGCCGGGCCGCAGACGTAGACGTCCGCATCGGCGATGTCCGGCACGTAGGAGGTCAGGCTGTAACCGTTGCGCACCGAGTCCTCGGGCAGCCACGTGGACCGGGCGTGGGCGCGCGGACCGGTGAGGTGGAAGAGCCGCGCCCCCGGGCCTGGCAGAGATCAAGGATTTCGTTGCCCAGGTAAAGGTCCTGGTCAGTGTGGCCGCGGAGCAGGACCGTGGCCTCGCCGGGCGCGAAAGGCGTGGTCTCCAGCAGCGCCCGCAGCGGCGTGATGCCGATGCCGGCGCCAATCATCACCACCTTGTTCTTGGTCCGGGCTGCCGTGCTGAGCAGGCCGTAGGGGCCTTCCAGCGCCACCTTGGTGCCTTTCCGCAGCCGGAGCAGGCTGGGCGGACCCGTCACCGAGGTTCCGCACGGTGACCCGCAGCGTCCCCTGGCCGTCCCGGCCGCCGACCACGGGCTCCGCGGACAGGCTGAACGGGTGCGGGTGCCACCACATGCCCGGAGCCAGGAAGCGCCAGATGAAGAAACGTCCGCCCGTCCCTGCCAGCCTGGTCCAGCTTCCGTCCCCGCATGACGATGTTCACCACACCCGGGGCCACCCTTTCCACCCGTGCCACGGTGAGCTGGTGCCGTGCCGTAGCCAGCACCGGCTCAAGGATCCGGAAGTACACCAGGGCACTGCCGGTGTAGATGCAGATGGCAAGCCAGTACCAGCGCTGCCAGGTGCCGGCCGCAAAGAGGCCGCCCACACTGAACTGGTGCGGAATCGACGTTGCCACCGCGGCGTAGGTCAGCAGGTGGACCATGTACCAAAACTCGTACGGGAAGCGCCGGCGCACAGCCACCAGGGAGGTCACCACGACGGCGATGAACAGCGCCATGGAGACGAACGCCAGCCACATATCTGGGACCTGGACCCACAGGTTGATGGACTCGCTGACCGGGTCAAGGCCTTCGGCCATGCCGTACCCGATGACCAGCAGGAGTCCGTGCGTCAGGAGGAGGTAGAGGGAAGGCTTGCCCAGTTTGCCGTGGAATTCCAGGGCGCGGTCGTGGCCGATGGTCCGGTCGATGAACGGGATCCTCGCGGCCAGGAGCAGCATCAGCAGGACCAGGTCCATGCCCGCCAGGCCTGCCACGATTCCCGCCGCCGTGAACAGCGAAGCGGGTGAGGTGATGTTGGTGGCGCCGCCGTCTGCCAGCCAAAGGGCCACGGCGGCGGCAACGGATGCCCACGCAATAATGGTAAGGAGGTCGGTGCGGAGCATGCGCTGGCGGTACTGGCGGGCGAACCAGCCACGGGCCGGTCTCTTCGTAGGTGTTCGCTCCGGACGGCCGGAGCGGCTTGAGGCCGGTGATGCCGGCAGGAGCCTGCGTGTTCATGCTTCCAAGATGCTTTGGGAAGCTATGTCCCTGCTGTGAAAAGGGGCCAGCGGCTGCTGTGACGTTGCATAAGCGGCGAAACCCTTATACACCCGATTGGTCTTTAATTGCGTCAACTCGTAGACTTGGTAGGCGCTAAGTGCGCGGAGCGTGCGCAATTGCTCCGGTTGCCCGGTATTTTCTCCAGGGTGGCCGGTAGTTAGGGGCTCAAGTTGCGTATCTAACCGTTGCCCGTACATTCTGTGGGTCGCCCTTAGCAGCATGGTCCAGCAGCAGATATGCGGATCATTACATTCAATTCTTGAGGAGAAGTCATGGCAGCACACTGCCAAGTGACCGGGGCCGAGCCGGGCTTTGGGCACAGCATTTCGCACTCGCACCGGCGCAACAAGCGTCGGTTCGATCCGAACATCCAGAAGAAGCGCTACTGGGTTCCGTCCCTGCGCCGTAACGTCACGCTGCAGGTTTCTGCGCGTGGCATCAAGACCATCGACGTACGCGGCATCGACGTTGTCGTCGCCCAGATCCTGGCTCGTGGGGTGAAGCTCTAGTGGCTAAGGACAAGGACGTACGTCCGATCATCAAGCTCAAGTCGACCGCGGGCACGGGTTACACCTACGTAACCCGCAAGAACCGTCGTAACGACCCGGACCGCATGGTCCTGAAGAAGTACGACCCCAAGATCCGCCAGCACGTCGAATTCCGAGAGGAGCGCTAAACATGGCTAAGAAGTCCAAGATTGCTCGTAACGAGCAGCGCAAGGTCATCGTTGAGCGGTACGCTGCCAAGCGCCTCGAACTGAAGAAGACCCTGGTTGACGAAAACGCAACCGACGAAGCACGCGAAGCAGCCCGCCTGGGCCTGCAGAAGCTGCCGCGTAACGCGTCCCCGATCCGTCTGCGTAACCGCGACATCATCGACGGCCGCCCCCGTGGCACCTTCCAGAAGTTCGGCATCTCCCGTGTCCGTTTCCGCGACATGGCACACAAGGGCGAACTCCCGGGCATCACCAAGTCTTCCTGGTAATCCAGCACCGCTGATTCCAGCTGCTTGAGAAGGGCCGGCAACCTAAGGTTGCCGGCCCTTCTGCGTTAAGCGCAAAGCTTCCGTGGTTGGCCGGCCGGCTGTGCGGCAGCCCACACGACGGAATTTACGACGGCGGGAGGTGACCCGGGTGCCGCCCGGCCCGTTTCGCCGCGGAATTCCGGGGATTGCCTTCCCTGTGAGGGCCGGTTTGCGGTGGGCCCGGAGTGCGTGTATTGTTTTCTAAGTCGCCGCGGGGGACAGCGAAGAGCTGGTAACCGCGGGTGGCCAAAACCCCCCAAATCAAAGCCAATATCTGGTTGCTCATTAGGGCGCTGGAAAACGGTGGGGGGCGGTCTTCAGCCCGATGGGAATCCTGGAACATGGATTTGCTTCGGAGGTGGGAACCGGGTAAGTTTGGAAAGTTGCTCCGGAGCGATCCTGAACGGGTGTTTGGGTGGTGCTGGGTGTGTCTGTTGTTTGAGAACTCAATAGTGTGCCAAGTTTGTTGATACCGATTATGTTATGTGATTGGTTGATTGTGCTGTGCCGCCACCTCGTGGTGTGCATGGTGTTTTTGGCTGGTTTCAGATTTTGTGCAGCCTGGTTCCGCGTTGTTTCCGTGGTTCTTGGTTGTGTCTGTTTTTGTTTTTACTTCAACGGAGAGTTTGATCCTGGCTCAGGATGAACGCTGGCGGCGTGCTTAACACATGCAAGTCGAACGATGATGCCCACTTGTGGGTGGATTAGTGGCGAACGGGTGAGTAACACGTGAGTAACCTGCCCTTGACTCTGGGATAAGCCTGGGAAACTGGGTCTAATACCGGATATGACTGATCATCGCATGGTGGTTGGTGGAAAGCTTTTGTGGTTTTGGATGGACTCGCGGCCTATCAGCTTGTTGGTGGGGTAATGGCCTACCAAGGCGACGACGGGTAGCCGGCCTGAGAGGGTGACCGGCCACACTGGGACTGAGACACGGCCCAGACTCCTACGGGAGGCAGCAGTGGGGAATATTGCACAATGGGCGCAAGCCTGATGCAGCGACGCCGCGTGAGGGATGACGGCCTTCGGGTTGTAAACCTCTTTCAGTAGGGAAGAAGCGTAAGTGACGGTACCTGCAGAAGAAGCGCCGGCTAACTACGTGCCAGCAGCCGCGGTAATACGTAGGGCGCAAGCGTTATCCGGAATTATTGGGCGTAAAGAGCTCGTAGGCGGTTTGTCGCGTCTGCCGTGAAAGTCCGGGGCTCAACTCCGGATCTGCGGTGGGTACGGGCAGACTAGAGTGATGTAGGGGAGACTGGAATTCCTGGTGTAGCGGTGAAATGCGCAGATATCAGGAGGAACACCGATGGCGAAGGCAGGTCTCTGGGCATTAACTGACGCTGAGGAGCGAAAGCATGGGGAGCGAACAGGATTAGATACCCTGGTAGTCCATGCCGTAAACGTTGGGCACTAGGTGTGGGGGACATTCCACGTTTTCCGCGCCGTAGCTAACGCATTAAGTGCCCCGCCTGGGGAGTACGGCCGCAAGGCTAAAACTCAAAGGAATTGACGGGGGCCCGCACAAGCGGCGGAGCATGCGGATTAATTCGATGCAACGCGAAGAACCTTACCAAGGCTTGACATGAACCGGAAAGATCTGGAAACAGGTCCCCCACTTGTGGTCGGTTTACAGGTGGTGCATGGTTGTCGTCAGCTCGTGTCGTGAGATGTTGGGTTAAGTCCCGCAACGAGCGCAACCCTCGTTCCATGTTGCCAGCGGGTAGTGCCGGGGACTCATGGGAGACTGCCGGGGTCAACTCGGAGGAAGGTGGGGACGACGTCAAATCATCATGCCCCTTATGTCTTGGGCTTCACGCATGCTACAATGGCCGGTACAAAGGGTTGCGATACTGTGAGGTGGAGCTAATCCCAAAAAGCCGGTCTCAGTTCGGATTGGGGTCTGCAACTCGACCCCATGAAGTCGGAGTCGCTAGTAATCGCAGATCAGCAACGCTGCGGTGAATACGTTCCCGGGCCTTGTACACACCGCCCGTCAAGTCACGAAAGTTGGTAACACCCGAAGCCGGTGGCCTAACCCCTTGTGGGAGGGAGCTGTCGAAGGTGGGACTGGCGATTGGGACTAAGTCGTAACAAGGTAGCCGTACCGGAAGGTGCGGCTGGATCACCTCCTTTCTAAGGAGCACCTACAACAACCACCACTGACGCATGTTGGTGGTGTGGTGTTGTCAGGAAGCAATCCCGTTGCGCAGGCGATTGTTCTGCGGCGGGTGCTCATGGGTGGAATATCAACAAATAGGTGCCTGGTGGCACAGACCGTTTTTGCTAGTACGGGCTTAGCTCTTTGATGGGTTGGTTCAGGAACGTTGGGTGGTTTGGTCTGCTGGGTAGTGTTTGGCACACTGTTGGGTCCTGAGGCAACAGGGCCACGGCGCCGGGTGGTGTCTCCCTTTGGGGGGTGCTGTTCTGGTGGTGTGGGACTTGTTTGTTTCTGGTTTCCCTGCTGCACCGAGCATGCGCGTTGGTCCCTTTGTGGGGTTGTGTGTGGGGTGTGTGGTGTGGGGTTGTTGTTTGAGAACTACATAGTGGACGCGAGCATCTTGTATAAGAAGCAATTTCCAAGAATATGAACCTGGATCTGATGGTTGGCTGGCTGCGCTTTTTTGGGTGTGGTTGGTTTGCTGTTTGGTTCCGTGGTTCTCTCGTGAAGTAGTTTTTGATCTTTGTGGTCAAGTTTTTAAGAGCACACGGTGGATGCCTTGGCATTAGGAGCCGAAGAAGGACGTAGGAATCTGCGATAAGCCTGGGGGAGTCGATAACCGGACTGTGATCCCAGGGTGTCCGAATGGGGAAACCCCGCTGAGCGCGTGAGTGACTCAGTGACCCGTACCTGAACACATAGGGTGCGTGGGGGGAACGCGGGGAAGTGAAACATCTCAGTACCCGCAGGAAGAGAAAACAATAGTGATTCCGTTAGTAGTGGCGAGCGAACGCGGATCAGGCTAAACCGTTCCATGTGTGATAGCCGGCGGGCGTTGCATGGTCGGGGTTGTGGGACTTTCCGTACCAGTTCTGCCGGGCTGGTGGGGTGTGATGTGCGCGCATAGGTGAACGGTTTTGAAAGGCCGGCCAGAGAGGGTGTTAGTCCCGTAACCGTAATGTGTTTGTACCGCCTGTGAGAGTATCCCAAGTAGTACGGGGCCCGAGAAATCCCGTGCGAATCTGTCAGGACCACCTGATAAGCCTAAATACTCCCTAATGACCGATAGCGGACCAGTACCGTGAGGGAAAGGTGAAAAGTACCCCGGGAGGGGAGTGAAACAGTACCTGAAACCGTGTGCTTACAATCCGTCGGAGCCAGTCTGATTCTGGTGACGGCGTGCCTTTTGAAGAATGAGCCTGCGAGTTAGTGTTACGTCGCGAGGTTAACCCGTGTGGGGCAGCCGTAGCGAAAGCGAGTCTGAATAGGGCGTGTGAGTGGCGTGATCTAGACCCGAAGCGAAGTGATCTACCCATGGCCAGGTTGAAGCGACGGTAAGACGTCGTGGAGGACCGAACCCACTTCAGTTGAAAATGGAGGGGATGAGCTGTGGGTAGGGGTGAAAGGCCAATCAAACTTCGTGATAGCTGGTTCTCCCCGAAATGCATTTAGGTGCAGCGTTGCGTGTTTCTTGCTGGAGGTAGAGCTACTGGATGGCTAATGGGCCCTACAAGGTTACTGACGTCAGCCAAACTCCGAATGCCGGTAAGTGAGAGCGCAGCAGTGAGACTGTGGGGGATAAGCTTCATAGTCGAGAGGGAAACAGCCCAGACCACCAACTAAGGCCCCTAAGCGTGTGCTAAGTGGGAAAGGATGTGGAGTTGCGAAGACAACCAGGAGGTTGGCTTAGAAGCAGCCATCCTTAAAAGAGTGCGTAATAGCTCACTGGTCAAGTGATTCCGCGCCGACAATGTAGCGGGGCTCAAGTACACCGCCGAAGTTGTGGCATTCAAGCATTGACTAAGCCTTCGTGGTTCAGGTGTTTGGATGGGTAGGGGAGCGTCGTGTGGGCGGTGAAGTCGCGGTGTAAACCAGTGGTGGAGCCTACACGAGTGAGAATGCAGGCATGAGTAGCGAAAGACGGGTGAGAAACCCGTCCGCCGAATGATCAAGGGTTCCAGGGTCAAGCTAATCTGCCCTGGGTAAGTCGGGACCTAAGGCGAGGCCGACAGGCGTAGTCGATGGACAACGGGTTGATATTCCCGTACCGGCGAAAAACCGTCCATGTTGAACAGGGGATACTAACTGCCCGAGACCTGCCCGATCACCCTTGTGGTGTGAGGGTTTTGGTGGAGCGCGGGACCTGATCCTGGGAGGCAAGCGTATTAACAGGTGTGACGCAGGAAGGTAGCCGAGCCGGGCGATGGTTGTCCCGGTCTAAGGATGTAGGGCGAGTGGTAGGCAAATCCGCCACTCATGGTGCCTGAGATCTGATGGGACCCCCGTTTGGGGGGATTTGGTGATCCTATGCTGCCGAGAAAAGCATCGACGCGAGGTTTTAGCCGCCCGTACCCCAAACCGACACAGGTGATCAGGTAGAGAATACTAAGGCGATCGAGAGAATTATGGTTAAGGAACTCGGCAAAATGCCCCCGTAACTTCGGGAGAAGGGGGCCCCTACCTTGATACACCCTTGCGGTGTGGAGGGGATCGGGGCCGCAGAGACCAGGGGGAAGCGACTGTTTACTAAAAACACAGGTCCGTGCGAAGTCGCAAGACGATGTATACGGACTGACTCCTGCCCGGTGCTGGAAGGTTAAGAGGACCGGTTAGCCGCAAGGCGAAGCTGAGAATTTAAGCCCCAGTAAACGGCGGTGGTAACTATAACCATCCTAAGGTAGCGAAATTCCTTGTCGGGTAAGTTCCGACCTGCACGAATGGAGTAACGACTTCCCCGCTGTCTCAACCATAAACTCGGCGAAATTGCAGTACGAGTAAAGATGCTCGTTACGCGCAGCAGGACGGAAAGACCCCGAGACCTTTACTATAGTTTGGTATTGGTGTTCGGAGTGGCTTGTGTAGGATAGGTGGGAGACGTTGAAGCCCGGACGCCAGTTCGGGTGGAGTCATCGTTGAAATACCACTCTGGTCACTTTGGACATCTAACTTCGGCCCGTAATCCGGGTCAGGGACAGTGCCTGATGGGTAGTTTAACTGGGGCGGTTGCCTCCTAAAAAGTAACGGAGGCGCCCAAAGGTTCCCTCAGCCTGGTTGGCAATCAGGTGTCGAGTGTAAGTGCACAAGGGAGCTTGACTGTGAGAGAGACATCTCGAGCAGGGACGAAAGTCGGGACTAGTGATCCGGCGGTACATTGTGGAATGGCCGTCGCTCAACGGATAAAAGGTACCTCGGGGATAACAGGCTGATCTTGCCCAAGAGTCCATATCGACGGCATGGTTTGGCACCTCGATGTCGGCTCGTCGCATCCTGGGGCTGGAGTAGGTCCCAAGGGTTGGGCTGTTCGCCCATTAAAGCGGTACGCGAGCTGGGTTTAGAACGTCGTGAGACAGTTCGGTCCCTATCCGCTGCGCGCGCAGGAAATTTGAGAAGGGCTGTCCTTAGTACGAGAGGACCGGGACGGACGAACCTCTGGTGTGTCAGTTGTACTGCCAAGTGCACCGCTGATTAGCTACGTTCGGATGGGATAACCGCTGAAAGCATCTAAGCGGGAAGCTCGCTTCGAGATGAGATTTCCATACACTTTATGTGTGAGAGGCCCCCAGCCAGACCACTGGGTTGATAGGCCGGATGTGGAAGCGAGGACTAACGACTCGTGAAGCTGACCGGTACTAATAGGCCAATAACTTACACCACACAGAAACATACAAAATTCTGCTTGCGTCCACTATGTGGTTCCCAACCAACAACCCAGCCGGGTTGTCCTGGTCACGGAAACCAACAACTGAATAACAACACCACAATGTTGTAACCACACAAGATTTCCCGCCACCCCCCGCGGCACCAGCCCCGGGGACGGCCGGGTACAAGGGTTACGGCGGTCATAGCGTGGGGGAAACGCCCGGTCCCATTCCGAACCCGGAAGCTAAGACCCACAGCGCCGATGGTACTGCACCCGGGAGGGTGTGGGAGAGTAGGTCACCGCCGGACACACATTAAATGGTCGAGGCCCCAACCACACACGGTTGGGGCCTCCCACAGTTAAACAACCACCACACCAACGGTGGCACCTAGACTTACCGTTTATGACCCCCCGAACCCCAGGCCCCAGGGGCAAGCGCGCCACCATCCTTGATGTGGCGGCTGCAGCCGGCGTATCGCGCCAAACCGTAACCCGGGCCATGAATGACATGCCGGGCATCAGCCCGGACACCAGGGAACGCGTCCAAAACCTCGCAGCAGAGATGGGGTACAGTCCCAGCCGCTTCGCGAAGGGGCTGGTGCAGGGGGCCCGGATCTCTGTTGGTCTCGCCATCCCGGACCTTACCAACCCCTATTTCCCCGCCTTTGCCTCCAGCGTGGTGGAGGCCGCCACCGAGCGCGGCTGGAATGTGGTGGTGGATGACTACGGCCACGGCAGCGGCAGCCCCATAGACGCCGCTGCCCGGCTTGCGCCCCAGGTGGACGCTTTGATTGGATATCTCGCGCCGCACCCCGACGAGGCTCAGGGGCTCATGGGCCCTAGGCCCGTCGTCGCTCTCGACTCACCGGACGCGGCCACCGCCGGCGGCATCTCTTTTGACTATCAACACGCTGCCCGGCTGGCGTTGACCCACCTGTCATCCCGGGGGTGCCGGAACATCATCTTCCTGGACTCGGACCAAGGCGGGCCCGCCGGCAGCCGAAGTACCGCAGCAGCGGCAGTGGCGGCTCAAACCGGCATCCACCTCACCCGTATACAGGCGGCGCCCTCTGCGGCCGCGGCGAAGTCTGCCGTCGCCCTCCTCGCAACCGGCGGGGAGCGCATCGACGGCATTCTGGCCTTCAACGATCTGATGGCAGCCGGTGCGCTGAAGGCTTTGCAGGAGGCTGGCAGGTCAGTTCCGGCCGACTGTTCGGTCATCGGCATGGATGGGATACCCCTGGGCGAGCTCCTTACGCCTGAGCTGACCACCTTGTCGCTGGACCTTCGGTCGGTCGGCCGTGCCGCTGTCGGCCTCCTTGACGGCCTGCTCTCGGGAGCTGTCAGGGGCCGCAGCCCGGAAGCCTTCCTGACCCTGCAGCATGAGCTGGTCCTCCGACAATCCGCCTGACCCCTACTCAAGCGGGTGTCAAAAGGATAGGCTTATATGCAGTGACGTGAACGTTCACGGCCAGTCCTTTAAATCCTCCCAGCAAGGAAAAGCATGCCAGTGCACACCCCCAACGCAACTGCCGAACCGCAGCCCTCTCCGACGGATTCAAGCCCTTCCCGCAGCCTTGAACTGGGCGCCGCCGGAGCCGCGGAGCCTGGCATCGCCGGCGCCGGGCAGGGGAAGCCTCGCCGCGCGTGCCTATCTGGTCTCGGATGCGCCCAGGCTGTCCCTCAACGGGGAGTGGCAGTTCCGGCTGAGCCAGGGGATCAGGACGGCGCCCAACGACGGGTGGCAGCACGGCAAGGAGCTCTCCGGCTTCACCGGGCTCCCTGTCCCCTCCAGCTGGAACATGCACGGCCACGGATCCCCGGCCTACACCAACGTCCAGTTCCCCTTCCCGGTGGAACCGCCTTACGTACCCGACGCCAACCCCATCGGTGACCACCTGGTGACCTTTGACGCAGGTCCTGAGTTCTTCCCGCACGCCGTGCTGCGGTTCGATGGCATCGACTCCGCCGGGACGGTTTGGCTGAACGGGGTGGAGCCTGGGAACCACCCGCGGGAGCCGGTTGGCCCACGAATTCGATGTCTCGGGCGTCCTCGTGGAAGGAACCAACACCCTGGCGGTGCGCGTGGCCCAATTCTCCGCCTCGAGTTATGTGGAGGACCAGGACATGTGGTGGCTCCCGGGCATTTTTCGGGACGTAACGCTGCAGGGCCGGCCTGCTGACGGCATCGACGACGTCTTCGTTCACGCCGGCTACCACCCGGGAACGGGCGACGGATCGCTCCGCGTCGAGGTGACCCGGGCAGGGCAGGTGATCGACGCCGTCGTCCGCGTTCCGGAGCTTGGCCTCGAACTGGCCGCGGGTGTGGAGCACCGCCTCCCGGCCGTAGAGCCCTGGTCCGCTGAGACCCCGCGCCTCTATGGCGCCACCGTCAGCACCCAGGGCGAGACGGTTGCCATGCAGCTGGGGTTCCGCAGCATCACCATCGAAGACGCCCAGTTCAAGGTGAACGGCCGCCGGATCCTGCTCCGTGGCGTGAATCGCCACGAACACCATCCCCGGCTTGGCCGCGTGGTGCCGCGGGACGTGGTGGAGGCGGAGCCTGCGGCTGATGAAGCAGCACAACATCAATGCCATCCGTACCTCGCACTACCCGCCTCACCCCGACTTCCTGGCGCTGGCAGACCAGCCTGGGGTTCTACGTGGTCCTCGAATGCGACCTCGAAACGCACGGCTTCGTGGGTGCCGCATGGGCGCAGAACCCCAGTGACGATCCGCAGTGGGAAGCTGCGCTGCTGGACCGGATGCAGCGAACGGTGGAGCGGGACAAGAACCATGCTTCGGTGATCATGTGGTCCCTGGGCAACGAGGCAGGCACGGGCCGGAACCTGGCGGCCATGTCGCGCTGGGCCAAGGACCGCGACCCGTCCCGGCCCATCCACTACGAGGGCGACTGGTCCTCGCCCGACGTTGACGTCTACTCCCGGATGTACGCCAGCCAGGCCGAGACGGAGCTGATTGGGCAGGGCATCGAGCCGGCCCTGGAGGAATCGGCCCTGGACGCGCGGCGCCGTGCCATGCCGTTCGTGCTCTGCGAATATGTCCACGCCATGGGCAACGGGCCGGGTGGCATGACCGAGTACCAGGAGCTGTTCGAAAAGTATCCGCGCCTGATGGGCGGCTTCGTCTGGGAGTGGCTGGAGCACGGGATCACCGTGCCGACCCCCGGGGGCGGAGAGCACTTCGCCTACGGCGGGGACTTCGGCGAAGAAGTCCACGACGGAAACTTCGTCACGGACGGCCTGGTGGATGCCAACCGCAATCCCCGCCCCGGCCTGTTGGATTTCAAGAAGGTAATTGCGCCGCTGCGCCTGGAGGTGGGGCCGTCATGGACAAACTTCACCGTGCGGAATGGGCAGGATTTCGCGGACACCTCCGCACTCAGTTTCCGGTACAAGGTGGAGGCCGACGGCGGCACACGGCTTGAGGGAACGGTGTCAGTTCCCCCGCTTGCGGCGCAGTCCACGGCTGTAGTGGAGTTGCCCGCAGAAGTTGCCGATTTCCTTGAGAGGCGGCTACAGGACGCCCACACAGCGGTGCTCACAGTCAGCGCCGTGCTCGCATCGGATACTGCTTGGGCCGCCGCCGGCCACGAGGTAGCTTGGGCGCAGGCTGTCCGTGCCGCGCCTCCAGGCGCCGGGGTGCCGGCACGGGACGCGGTTGAGGTCACGGATGGGGAACTGCGCCTGGGTCCTGCCGTGTTCAGCCGGGCCACCGGTATGCCCACGTCCATCGGGGGCCTTTCCGTGGAAAAGTGCGGCCTGGTCCTGTGGTGGCCTCCGACCGACAACGACCTTGGCCGTGAGTGGGGCGGTGAGGACGCCCGGCCGCTTGCCACCCAGTGGAAGGAAGCCGGACTCGACCGGCTTCACACCCGCCTGCTGGGTATCAGCGCCGAAGCATCGCCCGACGGCGGCGAGCACCTGCGCGTCAGCACCCGCATGGGTGCGGCGGACAAGCAGTTCGGGGTACTGGTGGACTACCTGTGGACCAGCGACGCCGGCTCCCTTGCGCTGCGGACGCACGTCAGGCCGGTGGGGGACTGGGTCAACGCCGGCCACGAGGTGGAGTGGGCGCGGATCGGGCTTGAGCTCGTGCTGGGTGCGGAGACAGCCGCCGTACGCTGGTTTGGCCACGGTCCGCACCAGAGTTACCCGGACACCGGACAAGGCACACGGACAGGCTGGTTTTCGTCCCCCTTCACGACTTGGATGTTGGGTATGTCCGTCCCCAGGAGTCGGGAGCCCGGGCCGGCGTGCGGTCGGCCGTGCTGCAGACCGGCGGCAGGGAGCCTGCACATTTCAGGTGAGCCGTTTGCGCTGACAGTCCGGCCCTACAGCATGGGGGCCCTTGAAGCGGCAACCCACAGGCCCGATCTCGTTCCGGATGGACGGACCTACGTCTACCTCGACCATGCCATGCGGGGCGTGGGCACGGCTGCGTGCGGCCCCGGTGTGCTGGCGCCTTACCGGTTAAAGCCGCGGGCGGCGGACTTCGAAGTGGTCCTCAAGGTGGAGGACGGGGACGTCCGGGGTATGTGATCCACTCCATACCGGCAGAGATCCGGGCCTGCAGGCTTGAAAACCGCCTCCTGCGTCGTCGAAAACCCTGATATCCCGGGGTTTATGACGGCGCAGGAGGCCGATCAGGCCCGATTTGCGGTGGGGGTTGTGTGCGGGTATTGTTTTCTGAGTCGCCGCCGCTGAAGCGGAAAGATAGCGGCCAAACCCCTTTTTTGAACGGCCTGGAAATGGTTCGCTTTTTGTGCGTGCTGTTGGTGGGTGGGGGCTGATGCCTGCGGGTTTCGGGAGCGCGGAAACGTGGTTTGCGAAGCCGGGGGTGATCGGGTAAGTTTGGAAAGTTGCTCCGGAGCGATCCTGAACGGGTGTTTGGGTGGTGCTGGGTGTGTCTGTTGTTTGAGAACTCAATAGTGTGCCAAGTTTGTTGATACCGATTATGTTATGTGATTGGTTGATTGTGCTGTGCCGCCACCTCGTGGTGTGCATGGTGTTTTTGGCTGGTTTCAGATTTTGTGCAGCCTGGTTCCGCGTTGTTTCCGTGGTTCTTGGTTGTGTCTGTTTTTGTTTTTACTTCAACGGAGAGTTTGATCCTGGCTCAGGATGAACGCTGGCGGCGTGCTTAACACATGCAAGTCGAACGATGATGCCCACTTGTGGGTGGATTAGTGGCGAACGGGTGAGTAACACGTGAGTAACCTGCCCTTGACTCTGGGATAAGCCTGGGAAACTGGGTCTAATACCGGATATGACTGATCATCGCATGGTGGTTGGTGGAAAGCTTTTGTGGTTTTGGATGGACTCGCGGCCTATCAGCTTGTTGGTGGGGTAATGGCCTACCAAGGCGACGACGGGTAGCCGGCCTGAGAGGGTGACCGGCCACACTGGGACTGAGACACGGCCCAGACTCCTACGGGAGGCAGCAGTGGGGAATATTGCACAATGGGCGCAAGCCTGATGCAGCGACGCCGCGTGAGGGATGACGGCCTTCGGGTTGTAAACCTCTTTCAGTAGGGAAGAAGCGTAAGTGACGGTACCTGCAGAAGAAGCGCCGGCTAACTACGTGCCAGCAGCCGCGGTAATACGTAGGGCGCAAGCGTTATCCGGAATTATTGGGCGTAAAGAGCTCGTAGGCGGTTTGTCGCGTCTGCCGTGAAAGTCCGGGGCTCAACTCCGGATCTGCGGTGGGTACGGGCAGACTAGAGTGATGTAGGGGAGACTGGAATTCCTGGTGTAGCGGTGAAATGCGCAGATATCAGGAGGAACACCGATGGCGAAGGCAGGTCTCTGGGCATTAACTGACGCTGAGGAGCGAAAGCATGGGGAGCGAACAGGATTAGATACCCTGGTAGTCCATGCCGTAAACGTTGGGCACTAGGTGTGGGGGACATTCCACGTTTTCCGCGCCGTAGCTAACGCATTAAGTGCCCCGCCTGGGGAGTACGGCCGCAAGGCTAAAACTCAAAGGAATTGACGGGGGCCCGCACAAGCGGCGGAGCATGCGGATTAATTCGATGCAACGCGAAGAACCTTACCAAGGCTTGACATGAACCGGAAAGATCTGGAAACAGGTCCCCCACTTGTGGTCGGTTTACAGGTGGTGCATGGTTGTCGTCAGCTCGTGTCGTGAGATGTTGGGTTAAGTCCCGCAACGAGCGCAACCCTCGTTCCATGTTGCCAGCGGGTAGTGCCGGGGACTCATGGGAGACTGCCGGGGTCAACTCGGAGGAAGGTGGGGACGACGTCAAATCATCATGCCCCTTATGTCTTGGGCTTCACGCATGCTACAATGGCCGGTACAAAGGGTTGCGATACTGTGAGGTGGAGCTAATCCCAAAAAGCCGGTCTCAGTTCGGATTGGGGTCTGCAACTCGACCCCATGAAGTCGGAGTCGCTAGTAATCGCAGATCAGCAACGCTGCGGTGAATACGTTCCCGGGCCTTGTACACACCGCCCGTCAAGTCACGAAAGTTGGTAACACCCGAAGCCGGTGGCCTAACCCCTTGTGGGAGGGAGCTGTCGAAGGTGGGACTGGCGATTGGGACTAAGTCGTAACAAGGTAGCCGTACCGGAAGGTGCGGCTGGATCACCTCCTTTCTAAGGAGCACCTACAACAACCACCACTGACGCATGTTGGTGGTGTGGTGTTGTCAGGAAGCAATCCCGTTGCGCAGGCGATTGTTCTGCGGCGGGTGCTCATGGGTGGAATATCAACAAATAGGTGCCTGGTGGCACAGACCGTTTTTGCTAGTACGGGCTTAGCTCTTTGATGGGTTGGTTCAGGAACGTTGGGTGGTTTGGTCTGCTGGGTAGTGTTTGGCACACTGTTGGGTCCTGAGGCAACAGGGCCACGGCGCCGGGTGGTGTCTCCCTTTGGGGGGTGCTGTTCTGGTGGTGTGGGACTTGTTTGTTTCTGGTTTCCCTGCTGCACCGAGCATGCGCGTTGGTCCCTTTGTGGGGTTGTGTGTGGGGTGTGTGGTGTGGGGTTGTTGTTTGAGAACTACATAGTGGACGCGAGCATCTTGTATAAGAAGCAATTTCCAAGAATATGAACCTGGATCTGATGGTTGGCTGGCTGCGCTTTTTTGGGTGTGGTTGGTTTGCTGTTTGGTTCCGTGGTTCTCTCGTGAAGTAGTTTTTGATCTTTGTGGTCAAGTTTTTAAGAGCACACGGTGGATGCCTTGGCATTAGGAGCCGAAGAAGGACGTAGGAATCTGCGATAAGCCTGGGGGAGTCGATAACCGGACTGTGATCCCAGGGTGTCCGAATGGGGAAACCCCGCTGAGCGCGTGAGTGACTCAGTGACCCGTACCTGAACACATAGGGTGCGTGGGGGGAACGCGGGGAAGTGAAACATCTCAGTACCCGCAGGAAGAGAAAACAATAGTGATTCCGTTAGTAGTGGCGAGCGAACGCGGATCAGGCTAAACCGTTCCATGTGTGATAGCCGGCGGGCGTTGCATGGTCGGGGTTGTGGGACTTTCCGTACCAGTTCTGCCGGGCTGGTGGGGTGTGATGTGCGCGCATAGGTGAACGGTTTTGAAAGGCCGGCCAGAGAGGGTGTTAGTCCCGTAACCGTAATGTGTTTGTACCGCCTGTGAGAGTATCCCAAGTAGTACGGGGCCCGAGAAATCCCGTGCGAATCTGTCAGGACCACCTGATAAGCCTAAATACTCCCTAATGACCGATAGCGGACCAGTACCGTGAGGGAAAGGTGAAAAGTACCCCGGGAGGGGAGTGAAACAGTACCTGAAACCGTGTGCTTACAATCCGTCGGAGCCAGTCTGATTCTGGTGACGGCGTGCCTTTTGAAGAATGAGCCTGCGAGTTAGTGTTACGTCGCGAGGTTAACCCGTGTGGGGCAGCCGTAGCGAAAGCGAGTCTGAATAGGGCGTGTGAGTGGCGTGATCTAGACCCGAAGCGAAGTGATCTACCCATGGCCAGGTTGAAGCGACGGTAAGACGTCGTGGAGGACCGAACCCACTTCAGTTGAAAATGGAGGGGATGAGCTGTGGGTAGGGGTGAAAGGCCAATCAAACTTCGTGATAGCTGGTTCTCCCCGAAATGCATTTAGGTGCAGCGTTGCGTGTTTCTTGCTGGAGGTAGAGCTACTGGATGGCTAATGGGCCCTACAAGGTTACTGACGTCAGCCAAACTCCGAATGCCGGTAAGTGAGAGCGCAGCAGTGAGACTGTGGGGGATAAGCTTCATAGTCGAGAGGGAAACAGCCCAGACCACCAACTAAGGCCCCTAAGCGTGTGCTAAGTGGGAAAGGATGTGGAGTTGCGAAGACAACCAGGAGGTTGGCTTAGAAGCAGCCATCCTTAAAAGAGTGCGTAATAGCTCACTGGTCAAGTGATTCCGCGCCGACAATGTAGCGGGGCTCAAGTACACCGCCGAAGTTGTGGCATTCAAGCATTGACTAAGCCTTCGTGGTTCAGGTGTTTGGATGGGTAGGGGAGCGTCGTGTGGGCGGTGAAGTCGCGGTGTAAACCAGTGGTGGAGCCTACACGAGTGAGAATGCAGGCATGAGTAGCGAAAGACGGGTGAGAAACCCGTCCGCCGAATGATCAAGGGTTCCAGGGTCAAGCTAATCTGCCCTGGGTAAGTCGGGACCTAAGGCGAGGCCGACAGGCGTAGTCGATGGACAACGGGTTGATATTCCCGTACCGGCGAAAAACCGTCCATGTTGAACAGGGGATACTAACTGCCCGAGACCTGCCCGATCACCCTTGTGGTGTGAGGGTTTTGGTGGAGCGCGGGACCTGATCCTGGGAGGCAAGCGTATTAACAGGTGTGACGCAGGAAGGTAGCCGAGCCGGGCGATGGTTGTCCCGGTCTAAGGATGTAGGGCGAGTGGTAGGCAAATCCGCCACTCATGGTGCCTGAGATCTGATGGGACCCCCGTTTGGGGGGATTTGGTGATCCTATGCTGCCGAGAAAAGCATCGACGCGAGGTTTTAGCCGCCCGTACCCCAAACCGACACAGGTGATCAGGTAGAGAATACTAAGGCGATCGAGAGAATTATGGTTAAGGAACTCGGCAAAATGCCCCCGTAACTTCGGGAGAAGGGGGCCCCTACCTTGATACACCCTTGCGGTGTGGAGGGGATCGGGGCCGCAGAGACCAGGGGGAAGCGACTGTTTACTAAAAACACAGGTCCGTGCGAAGTCGCAAGACGATGTATACGGACTGACTCCTGCCCGGTGCTGGAAGGTTAAGAGGACCGGTTAGCCGCAAGGCGAAGCTGAGAATTTAAGCCCCAGTAAACGGCGGTGGTAACTATAACCATCCTAAGGTAGCGAAATTCCTTGTCGGGTAAGTTCCGACCTGCACGAATGGAGTAACGACTTCCCCGCTGTCTCAACCATAAACTCGGCGAAATTGCAGTACGAGTAAAGATGCTCGTTACGCGCAGCAGGACGGAAAGACCCCGAGACCTTTACTATAGTTTGGTATTGGTGTTCGGAGTGGCTTGTGTAGGATAGGTGGGAGACGTTGAAGCCCGGACGCCAGTTCGGGTGGAGTCATCGTTGAAATACCACTCTGGTCACTTTGGACATCTAACTTCGGCCCGTAATCCGGGTCAGGGACAGTGCCTGATGGGTAGTTTAACTGGGGCGGTTGCCTCCTAAAAAGTAACGGAGGCGCCCAAAGGTTCCCTCAGCCTGGTTGGCAATCAGGTGTCGAGTGTAAGTGCACAAGGGAGCTTGACTGTGAGAGAGACATCTCGAGCAGGGACGAAAGTCGGGACTAGTGATCCGGCGGTACATTGTGGAATGGCCGTCGCTCAACGGATAAAAGGTACCTCGGGGATAACAGGCTGATCTTGCCCAAGAGTCCATATCGACGGCATGGTTTGGCACCTCGATGTCGGCTCGTCGCATCCTGGGGCTGGAGTAGGTCCCAAGGGTTGGGCTGTTCGCCCATTAAAGCGGTACGCGAGCCTGGGTTTAGAACGTCGTGAGACAGTTCGGTCCCTATCCGCTGCGCGCGCAGGAAATTTGAGAAGGGCTGTCCTTAGTACGAGAGGACCGGGACGGACGAACCTCTGGTGTGTCAGTTGTACTGCCAAGTGCACCGCTGATTAGCTACGTTCGGATGGGATAACCGCTGAAAGCATCTAAGCGGGAAGCTCGCTTCGAGATGAGATTTCCATACACTTTATGTGTGAGAGGCCCCCAGCCAGACCACTGGGTTGATAGGCCGGATGTGGAAGCGAGGACTAACGACTCGTGAAGCTGACCGGTACTAATAGGCCAATAACTTACACCACACAGAAACATACAAAATTCTGCTTGCGTCCACTATGTGGTTCCCAACCAACAACCCAGCCGGGTTGTCCCTGGTCACGGAAACCAACAACTGAATAACAACACCACAATGTTGTAACCACACAAGATTTCCCGCCACCCCCGCGGCACCAGCCCCGGGGACGGCCGGGTACAAGGGTTACGGCGGTCATAGCGTGGGGGAAACGCCCGGTCCCATTCCGAACCCGGAAGCTAAGACCCACAGCGCCGATGGTACTGCACCCGGGAGGGTGTGGGAGAGTAGGTCACCGCCGGACACACATTAACGTAGGGCCCTGACAAGGACTGTCAGGGCCCTACCACTTAACCACCCCCACGCCGGTGCCACGCCCCCGGGCACGCCCCCGGTGAAACCCGCAGGACCTGATGACGCGTCCCCTGAAAACCTGCATCTGATGGTTGGGAAACCGGCCCGGAAGGACAAAGGGGCGCTGAAGGCGTGGAATATGTCCAGGAATCGGTGATTAACCTCAAAAAATGGCGGAAACACGCGGAATTTGCGGTCCCGAACCGCCCAAGCTGGTAAGTTTTCGAACAGTGGCCTGCGCGCATGCCGCGTGCAGGCTTCAGAATCAGAACCGTCCAGGAGGACATCAATGGCTAAGAACCGTAGTGAACTTGTTGCAGAGGTAGCTGGCAAGGCCGGCACCAGCCAGGCTGCCGTCAACTCCGTCCTCGACGCACTGTTCGAGGTTTTCGAGACTTCTGTCGCCGCCGGCGAGAAGATCACCATCCCGGGCTGGCTCGCCGTCGAGCGCACCGACCGTGCAGCACGCACCGGCCGCAACCCCCAGACGGGCGAGACTATCCAGATTGCAGCAGGCCACAGCGTCAAGCTGACCGCCGGCTCCAAGCTGAAGGCTGCAGTCTCCAAGAAGTAGGGCTTATTCCTGTCCGGCACGCAGCCGGTTGGAAAAGGAGCGGCGACCCCCGGGTTGCCGCTCCTTGGCATTTAAGGCCGGATTCGCGGCCCGGGCAGGCGTAGCGGACAATGGAATGGTGTCTTCTGCCGCAAAACCACGTTCCACCCCGCCCCAATCCAGTCATGGCAAGGGAGCTGCGGTCCGGGACGCCGGGCGCCAGGGGATACCGGTGCCCTGGCAGCTGGCAGGCCTGGCAGCGCTCTTCCTGGGCCTCGCAGCAGCACTGATCTTCTCCGGCGCAGCAGCGGCCCGCAGCGTGGCCGACCCCGGAGCCCTGGTCCGCTGGGGACTTCCCATCAGCAAAGCCATCCACAACGTGTCCTTGGCGGCCGTAGTCGGGGGACTGATCTTCGCCGTTGGCATCCTTCCGAAGAACCTCCACGGGCGGAACGCCCGCGACCGGGACCGGGCAACGCGCACAGACAATGCGGCACCGGAACATCCCGCCTTTACCCGCGCCCTGGCCGTGGCCGCCGTCGCGGGTGCTGTTTGGACCCTGTCCGCCATCGCGGTCCTGGTGCTTACTTATGCCGACGTAGCTGGGCAGGGACTGTCGGGCGATCCCGCTTTCACCCAGGCCCTTGTGTACTTCATGACGGACATCGACACGGGCAGGGCCTGGCTCGCCGTCACCATCATCGCCGCAGTGGTCACAACGGCGCTCTTTGGTGTCCGGTCCCTCGGTGGCCTTGCCCTCACCCTCGTCCTTGCCCTCATCGGCCTGGTCCCCACCGCCCTTATAGGACACTCCTCCGCTCGTCTGACCACGAGGGCGCCATCAACTCGCTCGGCCTCCACCTGGTGGGGGTCAGCTCCTGGGTAGGCGGCATCATCATCCTGGCCCTGCTGTCCGGAATCCTGACCGGACCCAAGGCCGGGGTAGCCGCGGATATCACCGAACCCACCCTCAAGCGGTTCTCCACCCTGGCAGGGTTCGCCTTCGTCCTGGTCTTCGGCTCCGGCATCATCAACGCCAGCATCCGCGTCACCAACTGGTCCGATCTGTTCGGCTCTGCGTACGGGCAGTTGATCCTGGCGAAGACGGCCGCTGCGGTGGTGCTGGGCGGCATCGGCTTCATGCACCGGCAGTGGGTCATCCCGCAGCTGGGCCGCAAGGGTGCCACCATGTCCTCACGTCGGGTGCTCTGGCAGCTGGTCCTGGCGGAGCCTGCTGGTCATGGGCGCAACCTCGGGCATTGCCGTGGCCCTGGGCCGCTCCGCCCCGCCGCAGCCAACGGAGCCTGGCGCCCGACGCCTCGCCCGCCTTCATCCTCAGCGGGTACGAGCCGCCCCCGGAGCTCACGCCCGAACGCTGGCTCACTGAATGGCGGCTGGACTGGATCTGGGTTGGCGTGGCGCTCTTCGGCCTGGTGACATACTTCCTGGGCGTTGCCAAGGTCCACCGCCGCGGCGACTCCTGGCAATGGTTTCGGTCCGTGAACTGGGTTATCGGCACAGTGGTGCTGACCTACATCACGTCCGGGCCGCCGTCGGTATACGGACGCATCCTGTTCTCCGCGCACATGGTGGACCACATGGCCCTGACCATGGTGGCCCCGATCTTCCTGGTGCTGGGCGCGCCGGTGACCCTGGCGCTGCGCGCCCTGCCAGCCCGAGGCGACGGATCACGCGGTGTCCGCGAGTGGATCCTGGTCTTCGTGCACTCGAAGTTCTCGCAACTGGTAACCCACCCGCTGTTCGCGGCAGCAAACTTTGCCGGCTCCATCATCCTGTTCTACTACTCGGACCTGTTCGGCTACGCGATGCGCGAGCACGTGGGCCACGAACTGATGAACCTGCACTTCCTGCTCACCGGGTACATCTTCGTGCTCAGCATGATCGGCAGCGACCCGCTGCCGCGCCGGGCCCCGTACCCCATGCGGCTGCTCCTTCTGCTGGCGACCATGGGCTTCCACGCCTTCTTCGGGGTGTCCATCATGGGCGGCACGGGGCTGATGGCTGCGGACTACTTCGGCAACCTGGGCCGCGCCTGGGGACCGTCGGCCCTCCTCGACCAGCAGGCCGGCGGCGCGGTGGCCTGGGGCATCGGTGAGGTGCCGACACTGCTGGTGGCGATCGGCGTGGCCATCATGTGGTCCAGGTCGGACCAGCGGGAGACCAAACGGGTGGACCGGGCGGCGGACAGGAATAACGACGCCGATCTGACCGCTTACAACGATATGTTTGCCAAATTGGCCGAACGCGACGCCAGGATGGCTGAACGCAACAAGCTGGAAGGACGCTGATGAGCGAAACCGTACGCACGCATGCCCGGGTCCGGGCCTCCGAACTGGTGGGCCGCAACTGGTTGAACACCGGCGGCAAGTCCTTGGACCTCGAAGCCTTGCGCGGCAAGATCGTGTTGCTCGACTTCTGGACCTTCTGCTGCATCAACTGCCTGCACGTCCTGGATGAGCTGCGGCCGCTCGAGCAGCAGTACTCCGACGTACTGGTGACGGTGGGCGTCCACTCACCCAAGTTCGAGCACGAGGCCGACCCCGTTGCACTCGCGGCCGCCGTGGAGCGCTACGAGATCCACCACCCCGTGCTGGACGATCCCGAACTGGACACCTGGAAGGCGTACACCGCCCGCGCCTGGCCCACCCTGGTGGTCATCGACCCCGAGGGCTACATCGTGGCGCACCTCTCCGGTGAGGGCCACGCGGACGGGCTCGCCGTGCTGATCCCCGAACTTATCGCCGAGCACGAGGCAAAGGGCACCCTCCACCGCGGCTCCGGCCCGTACGTGGCGCCAGAGGCGACGTCCGGCACCCTTCGCTTCCCGGGCAAGGCGCTCTTCCTGCCGGCCGGACGCGGTTCCACGGCTTTGGCTGGAACGGCCGACGCCGGCACGGCAGCAGGTGCCGCCGTCCAGGATGCTGCGGAGAAGGGGTCCTGGCTGGTCACCGACACCGGGCACCACCGCCTGGTAGAGCCTCGGAACCGACTTCGAGACCGTCCTTGCCACCTTCGGCTCGGGTATCAAGGGCTACGCCGATGGAGCCGCCGCGGGGGACACCGCCAGCGCACAGTTCAACGAGCCCCAGGGCCTTGTCCTGCTGCCGGAAGACGTGGCAGCCAAGGCGGGGTACGACGTCGTGATTGCCGACTCGGTCAACCACCGCCTTCGCGGACTGTCGCTGACGGACGGAAAGGCCTCAACCCTGGCTGGCAACGGCATCCAGCGCCTGCTGGAAACTGGGCCCGCCCGCGTGGACGAGGAAGGCGCCGGCTTCAGCGGCTCACTGGGCACGGACCCGCTGGATGTCGCGCTGAGCTCGCCGTGGGATGTTGTGTGGTCCCGCAAGCTGAACGCGGTGGTGGTGGCCATGGCCGGTACGCACCAGATCTTCAGCTTTGATCCCGTGACGGGTGCCGTGGCGATTATCGCCGGCAACGGCCTGGAGGGACTCCTCGACGGCCCCGCCCACGAGTCCTGGTTCGCCCAGTCCTCCGGCCTCGCCGAAGACGCGGACGGGAACATCTGGGTAGCGGATTCCGAGACGTCCGCCCTCCGGAAGCTGGCCATTGCTGAGGATGCATCCATCACCGTGGAGTCCGCCGTGGGCAAGGGCCTGTTCGACTTCGGCTTCCGCGACGGCCCCGCCGCCGAAGCCCGCCTCCAGCACCCGCTCGGTGTCACAATCCTGCCCGACGGCTCCGTGGCCATCGCGGACACCTACAACGGAGCGGTGCGCCGCTACGACCCCGCTTCCGGCACGGTGTCCACCCTGGCCCGCGGCCTCGCCGAACCCTCCGACGTGATCGTGGACCACACCCAGTCCGCCGGCTCCGAGCCCCTCCTGGTAGTGGTCGAGGCAAACAAGCACCAACTGGTGTACGTGCCTATCCCCAAGGAAGCGCAGCAAGTGGATGAGGGCGCGTCCCAGACCCACCGGCCCAAGAGCCCCGTGGCACCGGGCACGCTTGACCTGACCGTCCGCTTCACCGCTCCAACCGGGCAGAAGCTCGATGACCGCTGGGGTGATCCCACGCAGCTGAAGATCTCCTCCACCCCGCCTGGGCTGCTGGTGTCCGGTGGGGGCACCTCGGTGGGCCTGTTGCGCACCCTGGAGCTGTCCCCTGACGTTCCAGAGGGCGTGCTGCACATTACCGCCCGCGCCGCGGCCTGCGACGGCCCCGAGACCGAGGACGGCGAGATCCCGGACCACGCCGCGTGCCACCTGTACCAGCAGGACTGGGGTATCCCCGTGGTCCTGCAGGCCGACGGGGATACCGAACTGGTCCTGGACCTGCGCGGCATGGACTGACCCGCCTCGTTTGACTGTTGGAAGGCTGCGGCCTGTGACTACGCGTCACGGGCAGCAGCCTTTTGCGTCTTCGGACTTCAGGCCGCCGCGGGATTCCGGGGAACACATCGGCTGAAAGGCTGGAAAGCGTGCCCGGCGTGACGCGGTGAGCGTCCTCCGCTGTCCACATATGGCCGGCGGGAGCTGCCCTGGGGTGACAGGGAGAGCCAACATGGCCGCATGGATGCACTCAAAGCGCTGGAAACCTGCTGCGGAGCCTGCCCGAAGGCCTGCACTGGCAAGACTGGGGGTAGATGACGCTGCGCTCCGGCGCGCCGTCCGGGCAGGAGTCCTGCAGCCGGCGCGGGGACTCTATGCGCTTCCGGCAGCGTCCCAGGACTTGGTGGCCGCCCTGCGGACCGGGAGCTTTTGACCTGCTCAAGTGCCGCAGCTGCCCACAGCCTCTGGTCGCTGCCCTCGGACGGGCGACGCCACGTTTACCACCGCCGCCGTGAAGCCGTGCTTGCAGGCGGCGTCCACCATGCAGGGCTCCTGCTGCCGCCCTCCCGTCTTCAGCCGGTGGCGGCCTTGGCGGACGTGCTGATTCACGCGCTGCGCTGCCTGCCCTTCCCGGAGTCGCTGGTGATGGTCGAGTGTGCCGTGGGCCGCGGCGACATGACTGTTGATTTCCTGCGCCAGCGGCTGCCCGGGAAACGCAACGGAAAAGCAAGGGCAGTGCTGGAGTGGGTGGATACGGGGGCGGACTCCCTGCTTGAGACTTTGGCTCGGACGTATTTCCGGCAGGCCGGTATCCGGGTTCAGGCCCAGGTTTACCTGGAGCGGGTGGGGTCCGTGGACCTGCTGCTGGATGGTTGGCTTGTAGTGGAGTTGGATGGCCGCCACCACGCGGATTGGAAGCAGGTCCAGAAGGACCACCGCCGGAACAACGAGTCTGTCCTGCAGGGGTATACGGCCCTGCGGTACTACTACGCAGACGTGGTGTTCCACCCGCAGGAGATGGTGGACCAGGTCTTGGCCGTCCTGAAGCGGCCACGACAAGCGACTGCTGCCGTCACGCAGAGCAGGGTTTAAGACAAGTGAAACAGCGGGAACCCCGGAATCCCGGGGTTCCACTTCGGAAGTGACCCCAAAAGGATGCCCGGCGTGACGCCAGTTTGGCAGGAGGCCTAGAAGCTCAGCATCGGGGTGACCTTGACCGTGTCGCCGGCGACGTCCAGGCGGGTGGTGAAGCTGAAGTCCACCTCGGCGTCCAGCGGGTACCAGGCGCCGGTGAAGGAGTTCTGCTGGAGCGCCTCGACCTTGGCCTTGCCATCCAGCGGTGACACTACCCATCGGCCGTCGAACGGCTCCACCGATACCCCCGGGTACTGGGTGACGGTCCATTTTATGGTGCCGTCCTGGACCCTGTTGTTGCTGGCGTAGTAGAAGGGGCAGTCCGGCTGGAGCTTCTGTTCCTTAACGGCTTCCGCGGCGCAGCCGTCCAGGAATTCCCTGACCTTGGCCGCAACATCTTTCTTGAGCTTGTCCGTGGCTTGGGTCAGCAGGTTGAGCGGGGCCACCGGGGCGTCCTTGGAGGTGACCGTGGCACGGGTGGCGGGAGCCGAGAAGTACTGCCCGTCCAGGGAGGCCTCGTACTCGCCCGGGTAGAACACGGCGAAGGAATTGCGGCCGTTGGGCATGTTCACCGGGACCCCGTTCAGCGCGGCTTCATTGCCGTTGACCACGGTGATGTCAACGGTGGGCAGCCGCGACGGGACGAAGGCCCAGGTGTTGAAGAACAGCCACTCGGCACCGGTCTTCTGCAGCAGGAATTCCGTGTGCAGCCGGCTGCCGTCGATGGTGTATTCCATGGGCACCATCACCTGGTTTCCCGGGCGTTCCTCGGGATCGCCGATGGCCACATTGGTGACGCGGGATGCCGCAGTCTGCAACCCGGTGCCGTCCAGCATGGCCGCGTTGCTGGGCGGAACCCCGGCGCGCAGGATCCCCAGCGCCCGGCCGCCGTCCCCGCTCTTCAACGCATCCAGGTATTCCCTGACCGGTTGCTGCGGACTGGCCACCGTATTGTTCACGACGTTGATGGCCACCACGGCTCCGGCGATGGCAAGCATGAGGCCCAGCAGCCATCCGGCCGCGATCCTCACCAACGCTTGACTCATCTGCACGTTCTACACAGTAACGTCAGTGCGGACTCACTCTAAAGTTGGTGTCCCCTAATCTGCCGGGCAACGCCCGTTTAACTCCCGACGGCGGGGCGCCGGGACTGCGTCAAGGAAGCCGTGGGCGGCCTTCCGCGGCACCGGGCGCAAGGTCAGCGGCGTCGGCGGCGGGACGATGTGCCGAACACTCCGCGGAGCAGTTCGCGTCCCAGCTGCGTGCCCATGGACCGTGCCATGCTCTTCAGCCCGCCGCCCAGGGCGCCGCCGAGTACTCCGCCGAGGTCGCCCATCATGCCGCCCGCTTGCGGCTCCGGCTGGCGGGGCTCCGGCTTCGGGGCCCGCGGCGTCCTGCCGCTCGGCGTGGAGGGTGCAATGTCCTCCGGCGCGCTGTGCTGGGATTCGGGGGCCTGGGCGGGCCGGCTGCTGGGTCGGCCAAGGATTTCCTCCTCGATCCGGCGGGCCTCGGCGTCCACGTCGTACGCACCGGCAGGGGCACCGGGGCCGGCGCCCTGAGCTCCGGCAGCAGAATCAGAAGCCGCCGGTCCTGTGGGGGCTGCTGCCTTGCCCGTCAGCTTCTCGTACGCGGAGGGGTTGTCCACGGCGGTCCCGTACTTGGCCAGCAGCGCCGAACCCGCCACCGTGCTGCGGACCAGGGATTCCTCGGCGGGCCCCATCACGGATTCCGGTGCCCGGAGCCGGGTGAGTGCTACCGGGGTGGGCGCCCCTTTTTCGTTCATGACCGTGATGACGGCCTCGCCAATGCCCGCCGAGGTCAGTGTCTCTTCGAGGTCATAGTCGCTGAGCGGGAAGGTGGACACCGTCGCCTTGAGCGCCTTGGCGTCCTCGGGGGTGAACGCGCGGAGGGCGTGCTGGACCCGGTTGGCCAGCTGGCCCAGGACGTCGGCAGGGACATCCTTGGGGGTCTGGGTCACGAAGAAGATGCCCACACCCTTGGAACGGATCAGCCGGACGGTGGTGGTGATGGCGTCCAGGAAGGCTTTGCTGGCGCCGTTGAAGAGGAGGTGGGCCTCGTCCAGGAAGAACACCAGCTTGGGCTTGTCCAAGTCGCCGGCCTCGGGGAGGTCCTCGAACAGGTCAGCCAGCAGCCACATCAAGAATGTGGAAAACAGCATGGGCTTGGTCTGCAGGGTGGGCAGCCCAGGCAGGTGACCACGCCTCGCCCGTCCGGGGCGGTGCGCAGCAGTTCGGCGGTATCGAACTCCGGCTCGCCGAAAAACTTTTCCAGCCCCTGCGCTTCGAGGTTCACGATCTCCCGCAGGATCACGCCGGCGGTTGCCTTGGACAGGCCGCCGAGGCTCCTCCAGCTTTTCCTTGCCCTCGTCCGAGGTGAGGAACTGGATGACGGCGCGGAGGTCCTTGAGGTCGATCAGCTCCAGGCCGTTCTTGTCCGCAAAGTAGAAGACCAGCTGCAGGCTGGACTCCTGGGTGTCATTCAGTTCCATGATCCGCGAGAGCAGGATGGGCCCGAACGAGGTCACCGTGGCGCGGACCGGAACACCGTTGCCGTCGCCGCCCAGCGCCAGGAATTCCACCGGGAACGCCTTGCCCTCCCAGGGCTGGCCGATGCTTTGGGTGCGGGCGGTCAGTTTGTCGTTGCCGGCCGCGGCCGTCGCCAGGCCAGAGAGGTCACCTTTGATGTCGGCCAGGAACACGGGGACGCCGGCGGTGGACAGCTGTTCGGCCATCATGTGCAGTGTGACGGTCTTGCCCGTACCGGTGGCACCGGCCACCAGCCCGTGCCGGTTCATCATGGCCAGGGGCAAACGCACCGGCGCGTCCTTGTGGAGCTCGCCGTCGATGATGGCGGCTCCCAGTTCGATGGTGGCGCCTTCCAGCGTGTAGCCCTGCTGGATGGTGGCAAGCTTCTCTGCTGTGGTTTTGGTGGCCATGGCGCCAGCTTAGCGGCGTCACCCCTTCTGGCGGGCAGGCCGGGCAGTCAATTTTTCGGCAGCTCCTTGGTGAATGCCAGCGGCCCGATGGTTTCCGGGTCTGCATCCAGGTCAAACTGCGCCTGGTACCCCGTGGCAAGGTAGAGGTGTTTGGCTTCCGGCTGGCGCGGCCCGGTGGTGAGGTAGAGCCGGGTGTAGCCGCGGGCGGCGGCCAGGGCCTCGAGCTCGGCCAGCACCACCCGGCCCAAACCACGACGGCGGTGGGCTGGGTCCGTCCAGATCCGCTTCAGTTCCGCCGTGGTTTGGTCATACCGGCGGAACGCCCCGCCGGCGATCGACTCGCCAGCCTCCTGGAAGACCAGGAGGGCACCGTCCGGTCCTTCGAATTCCGCCGCCGGATAGCGGTTCAGCTCGTCCGCGGCGGCGGTGCGCCCGAACAGGTCCCCGTAGCGCGTGTCATATTCGACGGCGAGTTGGTCCAGGAGCGGCCGGACCCGGGGATCGTGCATGGGCAGGCTGAGGACGGACAGGGTGCTGCGGTCCAGGGGGTGGGTTGGAGCCCGGGTTCTGCGGTCACTGGTCATTCCTTATCACGGGTCAGTTCTTCGCGGCTGCGGCTGGTTCTGGAGTTGCTGGTTCCGGACCAATTGTGGCGGACGCCGGCTCTGAGGTGATGTCCCTGGCCGCGCCGAGGATGGTGCGGGCCAGGGCATCGTTTTCCCGGAACGGTGCGGCGTTGCTGTTGGGCCGGGCAAAGGCGCCGGCACCCCAGCCGGACGTTCCCGGGCCGATGCCGAAAATCCGGTCCTGGGGTTTGCCGTCCGCATCCACCAGTTGGTGCTGCCGTGAGACCAGCAGTTTTCCGGTGGAGTGGATGCCGTCCGAGGTCAGCAGCTGCTGCTCGCTTCCCAAACCGGTTCGGTGCAGCGAGGCGAGCACCGGGTTGAGCGAGCGGGCAACGGATGTGGACGGGAGCCTTGCCTCGATCAGTGCCGTGGCTGACACCGTGACCCCGGACTGCCGCGATGTGGCAACGAAGGTCCCTGTGGTTTCGTCGGCGGTCACGTCCAGGCCCGGGCCCAGGAACTGCAGCAGGCCGGCCCGGTGCAGCGCGAGCATTTGGCGGAGCCGGTGCGGCGGGGGCCCGGAATCGACGAAGCTGAAGAAGCCGTGCCACCAGCCATGGACTACCTGCTGGGAGCGCGCGTTCAACCGCTCCGGCGGAACCACCCGGCCCACTTCCATATATACGTGCAGCAGGGCCAGGAACAGGGCGAGCGTCTCCGGATGGTCCGGGCTGTCACGCAGGGCAAGGTCGTGTTCGATGTAGCCGGCCACGGCGCCCTGCACGTCCTGGTGGTCCGTGAAGGTGCGGCCGTCGAAGGGCCGGTCCAGCCGCTCCAGGTCCAGATGCAGGTCTGGGCCGGGGACCGCCGCGGCAACCAGGTCCGCGCGTTCGCTGCTGTACCAGTCCAGCCCGGCGTAGGCGGCAGCGAACTCATCCCATCCCATGGCGCTGCGCTCCGGGCTGCCGGTGAGGATCTCCCGGTAGTAGTAGTAACCGGATTCCTTGGCAATCAGCGGCCATAGGTGCTGGTGGAAGTCCAGTTCGCCGTGCTGCTGCAGCAGGGATTCCACCGCCGCGGCCGTAAAGAACCGCGGCGCCCCCGGAGTCTGGCCCCGCAGGGCTGCGGAAATCTTCGAGTGGTACGGCACGCCGCGCCGGGAGCCGGCCCACAGCCGTGGCTCCCGTCCGGACGGAAGGTAGCGCAGCCCGCCGTCGTCCGTCTCCTCAAACCTGCCGCCGCGCCCTCTATGAGCAGGACCAGCAGATCAACGAATCCAAGGCCCATCCCGGAGACGATCACGTCCTGCCCGGCGGCGACGGGGGAGTAGTCGACGTCGGTGGTGTAGCTGGGTGCCGCGTGGTAACCGCCGTGCCGGGCGGCGAAGTCAGAGTAGCCGGCGGAAACGGCGTCCGGTTGGGAATCGGTGTGGCCCAGGGCGGTCACCACGATGTCCGCGTGCAGCGTCCGGCCGTTGGCCGGCTCCACCTCATGTCCGCCGTCGGGCCCGGCCGTAATGCCCACGGCAGTGGTCCGGTGGACGGTCACACTGCGGCCCAGCGATTTGGCAGCCCGGCGGAAGAACCACTCCAAATACTGGCTCTGCAGTTGGCGGGTGGGGAAGGTAGTGCCGTCCAGTGTCCGGAGCTGGTCCCAGAGCTGCTGCGGGAAGTCCGGCACGTCGATGATGGACGCGTCCAGCACGCCGGCGGCCCACTGCGCAAGACCCGGTCCGGGAGCGGCCGGCCCCTCGCAGTCCACCGATCCGTCGGTAAACATGGTGATGTCCGCCGCCATCGAATTCAGCAGGAGGCCGGGATCCTGGTGGTACCGCCAGATGCGGCCCGAGCCAGGAACGTGCGGCTCCACCACATGGATCTGCAGCGGGCCGGCGAAGACGTCCGGGCGGTTGGCCGCGATCCGTTCCAGCACCCCGGCCGTGCGCGGTCCGCCGCCAATGAAGACGATGGCCGGAATGGTGGCTGGCATGGGTACTCCTGACGGCAGGACGGGGGATTGAGTGCCCATGCTAGGCAGCGGTGACGACGGCGGTCGAGCACCTGGTCACGCCCGTTAACCCCGCGTCACGGCGGGTCAAACGACGCAAAAAACCGACTCATGACGCTCTGCGAAGCCGCGTGAACTATTGCAACCCGCCGCCTTGCTGGCCTGTTCCGGCCGGTCCTAGATTTGCAGCCAGCATCGGTCCATACGGTCCCAACCCGGGCTGTGGCCCAACTGGAAAACGACGAAGAGAAGCGAGGTGGCGCATGAGTTCAGCAGCAACGACCGTGGCGCAGTCCCAACGGCAGCAGCCGGCACAACCGCAGCCGGCAGAACCGGCGGAAGCGCCGCCGGCCGGCGACAACCCACCGGCGCGGGTTGCCACGGACTATTCGTCCTACCGGGTGGTGGCAGCGAAGCATCCGTGGCGCTGGGTGGGAACGGCCGCCGTCGCGCTTGGCGTCCTGGCGGTGGCGTGGTCGCTGGCCACCAACCCGCGCTGGGAGTGGGGTGTGGTGGCACAGTGGTTCACCGCGCAGTCCGTGGTCAACGGGCTGGTGGAAACCCTGAAGCTGACCGCCATTTCCGGCATTCTCGGGTTCCTGCTCGGCTTCGTCCTGGCGCTCATGCGGCTCTCCGCCTCGCCGCTGCTGGTCTCGGTGTCCTGGATGTTCTCCTGGATCTTCCGCTCCACCCCGCTCCTGGTCCAGATGCTGCTTTGGTACAACCTGGGCTACCTGTACGAGAAAATCAGCCTGGGGATCCCGTTCACGGACGTCCGGTTCTTCGAGGTCCAGACCACCACACTGATCAGCCAGTTTGCGGCAGCAGTGCTGGGCCTGACCCTGAACCAGGCAGCCTACTCGGCCGAGATCATCCGCGGCGGCATCCTGTCCGTGGACCAAGGCCAGCCTGGAAGCCGCGGCAGCGCTGGGCATCCCGGCCTGGCGCCGCTCCACCCGGATTGTCCTGCCGCAGGCCATGCGCGCCATCCTGCCCACCGCGTTCAACGAGATCATCGGCCTGGTCAAGGGCACCTCGATCGTCTACGTGCTGGCCTATTCCGAGCTGTTCTACACGGTCCAGGTGATCTACAACCGCACGCAGCAGGTCCTGCCGCTGCTGCTGGTGGCCACGCTTTGGTACATCGCGATCACCTCCGTGCTGAGCGTGTTCCAGTACTACATCGAACGGCACTACTCCAAGGGCGCGGTGCGGAACCTGCCGCTGACGCCCTTGCAGAAGGCCCGCAAATTCTTCGCCACCCACGCGTCCGTCCCCACCCGGAGGAACTTCTGATGACTGAGACCCCTACCGCCCCCGCCGCCACCCGCGGCCTGGTGGAAATCACCGGCGTCCGCAAGTCGTTCGGCGCCACCGAAGTCCTCAAAGGCGTTAGCCTCACCGTGGAACCTGGCGGCGTGGCAGTGATCGTGGGCCCGTCCGGCTCCGGGAAGTCCACCCTGCTGCGCACCATCAACCACCTGGAGAAGGTGGACGGCGGCCACATCGCCATCGACGGCAAGCTGGTGGGCTACGAGGTCCGGGGCGACCGGCTGCACGAGCCTGCGCGAAAAGGACATCCTGAAACAGCGCACCGAAATCGGCATGGTGTTCCAGAACTTCAACCTGTTCCCGCACCTCACCGCGCTGGAGAATGTGGCGGAAGCGCCGGTGGTAGCCCAGGGCCGCTCCAAGGCGGAAGCCCGCCGCCGCGGCCTGGAATTGCTGGACCGGGTGGGCCTCAAGGACCGCGCCGATGCCTACCCGCGCCAGCTCTCCGGGGGCCAGCAGCAGCGCGTGGCGATTGCCCGGGCACTGGCCCTGGACCCCAAGATCCTGCTGTTTGACGAGCCCACCTCGGCCCTTGACCCCGAGCTGGTCAACGAGGTCCTGGACGTGATCCGCGAACTCGCCAAGTCCGGGACCACGCTGATCATCGTCACCCACGAGATGGGCTTCGCCCGCGACGTGGCGGACACCGTGGTGTTCATGGACCAGGGCCAGATCGTGGAACAGGGCACTCCGCAGGACATCTTCAGCAACCCCCAGGAACCGCGCACCCGGAGCTTCTTCTCCAAGGTGCTCGAACCGGCCTTCAACATCTAAGGAACTCCCATGGCTTTCCCCACCCCAACCCAGGCCGGCAGGCGCCGGGTGTCCGCACTCGCCGCACTTCCCGCGGTCGTCCTTCTTGGCACAGCCGCGCTGTCCGGCTGCGCGGATCCCGGCGCCTCCGCCGCGGGCAACCCCAGCGGAGGAACGCAGACGACGGCGGCCCGCAACGGCGTGGTCTACAACACTTCACCTGACCAGCAGCGGATCCGGGCGGAGAAGGACGCGGCGCTCGCCGCCAAGGTCCCCGAGCTGATCGGCAAGGACGGCAAGCTGACCGTGGCCACCACGGCCGGTTCCATCCCGCTGTCCTTCCACGCCACCGACGACAAGACTCCGATCGGCTCCGAGCTGGACATCGCCCAGGCGGTAGCGGACAAGCTGGGCCTGGAGCTGGACGTGCAGGTGACGTCCTGGGAGAACTGGCCGCTGAAGACCCAGTCCGGCGACTTCGAGGCCGTCTTCTCCAATGTGGGCGTGAACAAGGACCGGGTGAAGCTGTTCGACTTCGCCAGCTACCGGGCCGCGTACATGGGCTTTGAGGCCAAGAAGTCCGCCACCTATGACATCAAGGGCGCGGACGACATCTCCGGCCTGAAAATCTCGGTGGGCTCCGGCACCAACCAGGAGAAAATCCTGCTGGCCTGGAACAAGGAACTGGAGGGCAAGGGGAAGCCGCCGGCCACGCTGCAGTACTACTCGTCCGACGCCGACACCATCCTGGCCCTGTCCTCCGGCCGGACGGACCTCAACATCGCGCCGTACCCGTCCACCGTGTACCGGGAGAACACCCGTGACGACCTGAAGGTGGTGGGCAAGGTCAACGCCGGCTGGCCGTCCGAAACCCTGGTGGCCGCCACGACCCTTCGCGGGAACGGGCTGGCGCCGGTGATTTCCGAGGCGCTGAACGAGGTCATCAAGGACGGCTCCTACGGGAAGGTCCTTGAACGCTGGGGCCTGTCCGAGGAAGCGCTGCCGGAATCCAAAACCATCACTGCCGAAAACTACGCGGCGACGCAGGCCACGGCCGTGCCTTCACAGGCAGGAAAGGCATCATGAACGCAGTACACCCACGCAAACAAGGCTTCCTGGCCATCGAGCCTCGACGGCGCAGGTTGGGACGGCGCGGACATCACCCGTGCCGTGCTGGCAGCCGAGTCCGCCGGCTTCCACGCCGCCACCTTCACCGATGCGCCCGCTCCGGGCCGGACAAACGCGCTCCAGCGGGCTGCTTTCGCGGGACCGGTGTCCCGAACCATTGCGCTGGTGCCCGAGGTGGACACCATATATACGGAGCCGTTCCACATCTCCACCCAGGCTGGCCAGCCTGGACTACGTCTCCGGCGGCCGCGCCGGATGGATCGTCACCGCAGCTGAGGCACCCGAGGCTGCTGCCGCCGTCGGCCGCTCTTCCGTCACTGGTGCCGCGTTGGGCCAGGAGGCCGCGGCGTCCGTCGAGGTGTCCCGCCGGTTGTGGGATTCCTGGGAGGACGACGCCGTGATCCGCGATGTTGGCACCGGCCGGTACATCGACGTGGACAAGCTGCACTATGCAGACTTCGAAACGCCTGCGGGCTTTGCCGGTCCCGGGTATTCCGTGAAGGGGCCGTCCATCATCCCGCGGCCGCTGCAGGGGCAGCTGCCCGTGCTGGCCGCCGCTTCGCTGATTGGCGAGGTTCCGGTGGAGGCAGTGGACGCCGTGCTGGTGTCCGCCCCGACGCCGGAACTGCTCGCTGCCGAGGTCCGTGATGTGCGGGCCAGGGTGGGAGCCGGCGTTGCGGTTGTTGCCGGGCTCGACGTGGTCCTGGACGCCCGGGGGCAGGCCGCGGCTGCGCGGGGTGCATTGTTCGACGGCGGCCGTGCGGCCTTTACAGGATCTGCGGACGGCCTCGCTGACTTCCTCGCGGACCTCCTCAAGGAGGCCGACGGCGTGCGGCTGCACCCGGCGTCGCTCTTTGTGGAGATCGAGGAGCCTGGGCCGCCTGGTGCTGCCGGCCTGCGCCGCCGCGGGGCTCTCCGTCCGGTGCTCCAGGATGGCACCTTCCGCGACCTGCTTGGCCTGGAACGCCCGGCCAGCCGCTACGCATCTGCCCCCGCCGTGCCTGCCGGCGCTGGAAAGTAAGGAAAATCCATGACACAGCACAACCGTGCTAAATCCGACGTCTTCCAGCCCACCGGCCAGATCCAGTTCGGCATTTTCTTCCAGGGCGTCAACTCCGGCACCATCTGGAAGGCGGCCGAATCGGGCTCGCAGACGGACTTCGAATCGTTCCGCCGCATCGCCCAGACCGCCGAGCGCGGACTGTTCGCCGCGTTCTTTCTGGGCGAGGGCCTGCGCCTGCGGGAACACCTCGGACGCCCGCACGCGCTGGACGTGGTGGGCCGCCCGGACGCGCAGACCATGCTGGCCGCCCTGGCGTCGGTGACCAAAAACATTGGCCTGGTGGCCACCCAGAACACCACCTACAACGATCCCGCGGACCTTGCCCATAGGCTCGCGTCGCTGGACCTGATCTCCGGCGGCCGTGCCGCGTGGAACATCGTGACCACGGACAATGCCTGGACCGGGGCGAACTTCCGGCGCGGCGGCTACCTGGACCACGCGGACCGGTACAAGCACGCCGAAGCGTTCGTGGAGACGGCCAAGCGGATCTGGGACTCCTGGGAAACGCCGGACGGGCCTGCCCGGCGGGTGCTGCACCAAGGCCAGCACTACACGGTGGACGTGACGCCGCGGCTGCCGCGCAGCGACCAGTACCGGCCGGTGCTGTTCCAGGCCGGGGATTCGCCTGAGGGCCGCAACTTCGCAGCGCGGCAAGCGGACGTGATCTTCTCCGCGCACCCTAAGTTCGACGACGCCGTGGAGTTCCGCAAGGACCTCGTGGAGCGTTCCCGGGCTGCGGGCCGCGGTGCCAACGCCGTGCAGATCATGCCGGCCAGCGAGTTCATCCTCGCCGCCACGGCGGAAGAGGCCGCGGAAAAGAAGGAGTGGGTGCGTAGCCTCCAGATCGGACCGCAGCAGGCCGTGGCCTATCTGGAGCAGTTCTGGGGCCGCGAGCTGTCTTCGTACGATCCGGACGGGCCGCTGCCGGAGATCGATCCGGTGGTGGAGGAGACCTCGGAGACCCGCGGCAGCGGCTTCCATGGTGCCAAAGCACGGCAGTTGGCGGACCAGTGGCGGGCCGAGGCCAAGGACAAGGGGCTGTCCATCCGGCAGTTCGTCACCTCCAAGACGGCCCGGATCGATTCCACCTTCACCGGCTCCTACGCGGCGGTGGCGGACCAGGCGGCCGAGTACGCGCGGGTGGGCGCGGTGGACGGTTTCAACATTTCGCCGTGGCTGGTTCCCTCCGGGCTGGATGACATCGTGAACCACCTGGTGCCGGAGCTGCAGGAACGCGGCGTGTACCCCACGGAGTACCGCGGGCGCACGCTCCGCGAACACCTTGGCCTGGAAACGCCGGTGCGGTCCGCTGATGAGGCCGCCGCGGCGGTCCGCGCCTGATGCGCATGGCCGGACGTGCTGGAAGGGACGACGACGGCGGCGGGGTGAGTGCCGTCGTCGGCCCTTCCAGCGCGAACCCTTCCGTGGATGCCTGCGCCTGGACCGTCAGGCTCCAGCTGACGGTGTGGGAGCAGTGGCTATAGGGTTGGGCACCACTAGTCGGTTTCCGGTCTTTGGCAGTAGAAGCAGGTGCCGGCGTCGCAGTCTTCTGCTGTTTCCTGCTCCGTTTGGCGCTCACTCATTCCGGGTCCTTTCCGTGGGGATTGTGAAGTAGAACCCCTTGCAAGGGTTTGCCCGGAACCCCTGCTGGGATCCCGGGCAAACACCGGGGGCGGGTGGCCTGCCGGGCAGGTTAGTGTGCCAGGGCAGGCTCGGCCAGCTGAACCTTTTCCGCCTCGGTGGGCACGAAGCCGGCCTGGAGCTCGGAACGGAGCTTGCCCATGTCCAGCTCACCCTGCCACTTGGCGATCGCCACGCAGGAGACGATGTTGCAGACCGTGCTGGTGAGGGCGCGGGCCTCGCTCATGAAGCGGTCGATGCCCACGATGAGGGCCACGCCGGCTACGGGAAGGGTCGGCATCACCGTCAGGGTTGCAACCAGGGCCACGAAGCCGCTTCCAGTGACGCCTGCCGCGCCCTTGGAGGTCAGCAGCATCATGCCGAGCATCAGCAGGATCTGGTCCCAGCTGAGGTGGATGTCGCAGGCCTGGGCGATGAACATGGAGGCCAGGGTGAGGTAAATGGCCGTGCCGGTGAGGTTGAAGGAGTAGCCGGTGGGGACCACAAGGCCCACCACGCTGCGGTCGCAGCCGATCCGTTCGAGCTTGGACAGCAGGCGCGGCAGGACGGGTTCGCTGGAGGACGTGGCCAGGACGATCAGGAATTCGTCCTTGAAGTAGCGCAGGATCTGCCACAGGCTGAAGCCGGTCATCCTGGCCAGGATCCCCAGGCCAACCACCACGAAAACAATGCAGGCGGCGTAAAAGGCAAGGATCAGCATGCCGAGGTTTCCGATGGAGTGGGCGCCGTACTTGCCAACGGTGAAGGCCATGGCCCCAAAGGCGCCCAGCGGGGCAACCTTCATGATGTAGCCGAACATGATGAAGAGCAGCTTGTTGAAGCTGTTGACCACGTCCAGTGCCAGCTTGCCGGGTGCTCCGAGCTTGCTGAAGGCGAAGCCGCACAGCAGGGCAATGACCAGCACGGGCAGGACTTCACCGTCGGCGAAGGCGCCCACGAAGGTGGTGGGGATGATGCTCAGGATGAAGTCCACCGGGTTGCTGCTGGGCAGCTGGGTTGTGTACTTCTGGGCCACCGAAGAGTCCAGGTGCGTGGGATCGATGTGCATGCCGGCGCCTGGCTGGAACAGCGTCACCGCGGCCAGGCCCAGGGCCAGGGCGAGTGCCGTCAGGGCGTAGAAGAGGCCGAGCGAGCGGATCAGCGTGGGACCCACCTTTTTGGTGTCCCGCAGGGAGGTGATGCCTCCCACGATGGTGCAGAACACGATGGGGGCGATCATGAACTTCACGAGTTTCACGAAGCCGTCGCCGATAGGCTTGAGGGAGGCGCCGAGGTCCGGCCACAGTGCGCCCACAACGACGCCGAGGGCGACTCCGATGAGTACCTGGACATACAGGTGTCCGAGGATGGATTTGATCTTCATTGAACAACTTCCTGGTTGGTGCGGCCCTTTAATGATGGGGCAAAGAAGGGGTTTTAAGCGGACAGTTCGGCGGCCGGGGCCACGTCGATGTCTGCGGTGGCGATGTGGCGGGCTGCCCGGTGGAGCGCCACTTCGCTGACTATGCCGTTTACATCGGAAATCATTTCGGCGGTGACCACGCCGGCGGGCGTTCCGATCCGCAGTATGCGGGGAGTTCCGGCGGTGGAGGGTTGGCCCGCCGCGTTGGCTACGACCGACGACGGCTGCGAGGCTGCGAGGGCAACTGCCACGGCTGAGGTCAGGCCGATGGCGGGGTGGGGTGCAAGCATGGACAGCATCCGCACCCGCACGTCGTGGCTGCCGGCAGGGATGGTTGTTCCGTCCGCGGCGGTGTAGTCGCCGGCAGGCGCCACAACCCCGACTTTCGGGACAGCGTTCTGCGGCGGATCCTCAGGCTTCCGCAGCCCCATGATGAGGCCGGCTGATGCCCGTGCCGCGGTGAGCGTGGGCAGTTGCCCGGCGAGGTTGTCCGTCATCGAGGAAAGATCGACGCCGGCCTCCTCGGCCGGGAGGAGCACAGCGGGTGCGCCGGCGTCCACCATCGTTGCGCTCAGGATCCTGCCGTTGACCTGGAGCCTGGTCCACTGTGTTGCCGGTAGGCAGGAGTGCACCGGTGTTCTGGCCCCAGGGGCCGTGGAACGAGAGGCTGACGGGAACACCGGCGGCGCTGCTGCCGGGAACCCTGGCCAAACCCGATTTGGGAATGCGCCCTCCCGGGGTGGGTACCGTTCCGGTCAGCACCGCGCCGGAGGTGACATGGCGCATGCGGACCTTGGTCATGCCGTCCCGGGTGGGAACGATGCCCGACTGTACTGCGAACAGGGCAATGGCGGTGGCGCAGTTGCCGCAGTTGGAACCGAGCTCAACGGTGGGGTCACCGATTCCCACCTGGGCGAAAAGGTAGTCGAGGTCTGCCTCGGCACCCGGGGTCGCCCAGATGACTGCAGCCTTCGACGTGGTGGACGTTCCGCCGCCCACGCCGTCCAGCTGCCGCGCATCCGCTGCGCCGAAAGCGGCTGACAGCAGTGCGGGGATTTCCTCGCGGGTGGGGGCGTGGAGGGCCACGTCCCTGGCATCGAAGAGCCAGCACTTGCTGGTGCCGCCCCGGTACCAATGTCCTTTGAGTCCCACTGTATTTCTCCCTCGTAACGTGCAGGTGCTCTACTTCACAGCACCTTGTACTTATACGATCCGGGATGCGAGCCTTCAGCACAATCGCAAATAAATGGACGACTATCTACTTTTGCTAAACTCAACCTATGGCAATCCTCGACCTGCACCGGCTTCATGTGCTCCGTGAAGTGGGCCGTTCCGGCTCGCTGACCTCCGCTGCCGCGGCCCTTTCGTTCACGACCTCGGCGGTCTCGCAGCAGATAGCCAAACTTGAGCAGGAGATGGGTGTGGTCCTCATCGAGCGCCATCCCCGCGGCGTGGTCCTCACGGAAGCGGGACACGCCCTCCTGCACTACGCCGACGACATCGACAGGACTGTTGAAGCTGCCCGCGCCGAGATGGGGGAGTTCGCCGGGCTTCGGCGGGGCCAGCTTCGTCTGGGCACCTTTCCCACGGGTGGAGCCTCGCTGATGCCCGACGTCGTGCTGGCGTTCCGCGCGCGCCACCCGGAGGTGGCAGTCACCGTTGTCAGTGCCCGGCGGGACGGCCTGCTGGAACGGCTGCGGCGGCGGGAAATCGAATTGACGCTGCTGTGGGACTATCCCTGGCAGCAAATCGACGATCCTGACTTGACCCTGGTCAGGCTGACGAACGATCCAACTGTGCTGCTGGTACCGCGGGAGCACCCCATCGCAAAACTGGGCTCTGTCCGCATTGGCGCACTGAGCGACCAGGAATGGGTGGTGCGCGACGAGCACCCCGTGGCCGACGTCCTCAGCCGGGTATGCCGCGATGCGGGCTTCGAGCCGCGGATCGCGTTCGCGGCCAACGACTACCAGGAGACACAGGGCATGGTGGCTGCAGGCATCGGGATCGCCCTGGCACCCAAGCTGGCGCTGACCGCCCTCCGCCCCGACGTCGTCGCGGTCCCGCTCGCCGGTTCGCCAAAGCGCCGCATCCTCCTTGCCCATCTGGCAAACCGGCGGCTCAGCCCCGCCGCGCAGCAGGCCACCAAGGTGTTCCGGTCCATCGCCAAGGGCGGTTCCTGACCAAGCCGTACTGATAAAGGGGGTGCCGCCGTCGTGCGCTGTGTTTCCTGATGCCTACCGGGCCAGGGGGCCGGTAACCAGTGCGCGGGCAAGGCTGTGTGCGGTGCGTTCAGGGGGCTCCTGGTGGTGGGTGAAACCAAAAAGCCTGGGGACCCGGCGGAGGCCGGGTCCCCAGGCGCGGGATTCCGGGTTACTTGGTGTAACCGAAGACCTGGTTCCACTTGGCCAGGTCGTCCTTGCCGAAGGTCACGGCGTCGGTGTTCTGCATGCGGTAGACCTTGCCGGAATCGACGGCGGGGAGGGTCACGCCCATGATGGTGGGCGGTGCCACGTCGGTGCGGACCGGGTATTCACCGATTTGCGCGAAGACCTGCTGGCCCTGCTTGGAAAGGTTGTAGTTCATGAACACCTTCGCGGCCTCCACGTTCGTGGCGGTGCCCGTCATGCCCAAATAGTAGTCGTAGGAAACCAGTCCTTCCTCCGGGACGATGAACTTGACCGGAGCCTTGTCCTGGACCGCCGAGATGTTGGTACCGCTGATGGTCACCGTGCCGACGGCCACTTCGCCGCGGGCCAGGGCTGTGGCCTCAGCACCCAGGGAATCGTAGATCTTGGGCTTCTGTGCAGCGTACTTGGCGAAGTAGTCGCCGCCCATCTTGGTTTCCATGAACCTGTTCAGCGCAGCGGTGCTGCCGCCTGAGCCGCCCTGGACGATGCCCAGCTTGCCCTGCCACTTGCCGCCGACGGCATCCGCCCAGGACTTGGGGGCATCGGCTTCCTTTACCAGGGGGTGTTGTAGCCCAGGGTGTACACGGAGTTGAACATACGGGTGAACTGGCCGCCGTCCACGGAGACGTCCTTGAGGGCGGAGGCGCCGGGGACGTCATAGGCCTTCCAGACTTTGGCATCCTCCATGGACTTGGCGATCCGGTAGTCGGACGTGCGGATGACGTCGGCGCTGAGCTTGCCGGCACCCTGTTCGGACAGTACGCGTTCGGAGAGCTTGTTCGGGGTGAGCCGGACAACGTTGACCTTGATCCCGGTGTCCTTGGTGAAGGCGTCCACCAGGGCGCTTTCCGAGGAATCGGTGTAGCCGGAGTAGAGGGACAGGGTCTGGGTCTTGGCCTTCTCGTAGGTGGCCTTGTCCGCGATGGACTCGCCGTTGATGACCAGCCCGTCGTCGGTCTTCACCGCCGCGCTTGCCGTGACGACGCCGGCACTCTGGGCTGCGCTTCCACAGCCGGTCAGGCTGAGGGCCAGGAGCACTCCGGCGGCGGTGAGGGCGGGGAGTTTGGACGCTAACTTCATTGAGGGTGTCCCTTTCAAAGGTGGGTGTGAGTTCAGTTCTTGGTCTTGCGTTCGCCGCCGACTTTTTGGGCGATGACGGCGAGGATCCCGATGACCAGGCAGTACAGGACGCTGACGGCGGCAGCTGCCTGGCTCTGGCCGTTGTCGAAGTTGTCGAACACGAGGATGGACAGGATCCGGGTGTTCGAGGTGAAGAGGAAGATGGAGGCGCTGAGCTCACGCATGGAGAGCATGAGGAACAGCAGGAACGAGGACATGATGCCCACGCGCATCAGGGGCAGGGTGACGTCCAGGACGGACCTGGTCCGTCCGGCGCCGAGCATGACCGCGCTGTCCTCGAGGTCCTGGTCCATCTGGAGCATCGACGCCGAGACGCCGCGGTAGCCCTGGGGCATGAACACTGCAACGCAGGCGACGGCGAGGATCGCCAGGGTGCCGTAGATGGGCAGCGGCAGCAGCAGCCAGGTCCAGAGCAGTCCGATGCCCATGACGATGGCGGGGACGGCGAGGGGGTCATGGCGACCAGTTCGATCAGCCGCCCCACCTTGGACTTGGTGCGGTACCGGATGTAGGAGGCAATGAAGCTGAGGGTGGTCCCGGCGAAGGCTGCGATCAAGGCCACCAGCACGCTGTTCTTGAGGGCGAGCCTGGAAGTCATTGGAGCCGAGGACCTCGATCAGCTTGGCGAAGCTGAGGGAATTGGCTTCGAGCAGCTGCGACATCGAGGACACGAACGGGGTGGCCTGCATCGACGCGGCCAGCAGCGCGAGCATGGGCAGGACCACCGAGACTGCGAAGTAGGCCACGGCCAGGATGGTGAAGGGCCAGCGCATCCTGCGCAGCGGTACCTGGCGGGGACGGTTGCCCTTGCCGGTCATGGTGGTGAACTTGCGCTTGTTGATGATGCGCTGCTGGATGAGGGTCACGGCCATCAGCGCAACGGTCAGGATGACGGCGACGCTGGCAGCCTGGTTGCTCTTGGCCGGGGTGGCGCTCATCAGGCGGTAGATGTAGGTGGGCAGCGTGTCCACGCCGGCGGGGTTGCCGATGACCTGGGCCACCGGGAAGTTCTCCATCGTCAGCGCGAAGACCAGGACGGCCGAGCCCAGAATGGCCGGCAGGGCCAGGGGCAGGGTGACGGTCCGCAGCATGGTGCGCAGCGGAGCCCCGTGGACGGTTGCCGCCTCTTCGAGGTCGGCATTCATCATCGACAGGGAGCTGTGCAGCAGCAGGAAGGCGTACGGGGCGTAGAAGATTCCCAGCACGAACACCAGGCCCGGCAGGCTGTAGATGTTGATCGCGGCGTCAATGCCCAGGTCGCGCAGGAAGATGTTGATGTAGCCGGCGCTGGGGGAGCACAGCAGGGACCAGGCCAGGGCGCCCACCAGGGCGGGGATGAACATCGGCGCCATGCCGATGAAGAAGATGAACTTCCGCCACGGCGCATCGGAGCGGGCGCAGACGAAGGCGAGGAAGGCGCCGATCAGCAGGGCGATGAGTGCCGATCCAGCGCCGACCATGAGCGAGTTGACCAAGGCCCCGAGCGCTTCCGGGGTGGCCAGCAGTGCCAGGTTGGACAGCGTCAGGCCGCCCAGGGAGATGCTGCCCGGCCGGGGGACGCTGTCCGAGGATGCCGCAAGCAGGACCAGGGCAAGGGGAGGACGATGAGGACGCCGAGGATGACCAGGACGATCAGGCCGGGCGTGTTCTTCCGGAGGCCGGCAAGGGTGCGGGCAGAGCGGTAGTCCCGGGGTTCGGGCTTCGGTGCCAGGCGGGCCTCGGCGCCGGTGGCCGCTTCGGTGGTCTTGAGGCTCATGCGAGGACCTCAGCCGGCAGGATCTGGACTTCGCGGGGGTTGACGGTGACCCACACGCGGTCCCCCACCTTGTGCTGTTCGCCGCGGCGCAGGCCGCCCAGGGCATCCAGTTCGGGTCCGGATTCCAGCTGGATGGCGTACCGGATGTCGTTGCCCTGGAAGCCCGCCACGCGGACCGTTCCCGGCCACGAGTTGGGGTGTTCGGTGGGCATGGCGGTGATCTGCAGGTCCTCGGCCCGGATGCAGACCTTGGGGGATGCGCCGGCATCGCTTGCCTGCTGCGCCGACTCGATGGTGAGCCCGCTGTTGGTGACGCGTGCGGTGGTGGCCCCGGTGGCCGTGCCCTCCGGGGTGCAGTCCATGATGTTGGAAACGCCCAGGAAGTGGGCGATCGAGGCGCTGGCGGGGGCTTCGTACATGCGCTGCGGGGCGCCCATCTGCACGATCCGGCCGCCCTGGAGCAGGGCGATGCGGTCTGCGAGGGCGAAGGCTTCGTGCTGGTCGTGGGTGACGTACACGCAGGTGAGCCCCAGTTGGAGCTGGATCTCACGCAGTTCAACCCGGAGCCGGTCGCGCAGGCGGGCGTCAAGGTTGGAGAGCGGTTCGTCGAGCATGAGGACGCTGGGGCGCATGACAAGGCTGCGGGCCAGGGCGACGCGCTGCATCTGGCCACCACTGAGCAGGCTGGCGCCGCGGTCGGCGTACGGTTCCAGGCCCACCAGCGTGAGGGCCTCCATGACGCGCTCATCGATTTCGCTCCTGGAGAGTTTCTTCTGCTTGAGCGAATAGGCAACGTTCTGGGCCACGGTCATGTGCGGCCACACTGCGTAGGACTGGAAGACCATGCCCACGTTGCGCTTGTTCGGGGGCAGGTTGATGCCCTTTTCGGAGTCGAAGACCACGACGTCGTCGATGATGATCCGCCCCGAGGTGGGCTCCTCCAGGCCGGCGATGCACCGCATCGTGCTGGTCTTGCCGCAGCCGGACTGGCCCAGGAGGACCAGGGCCTCCCCGTCTTCAATGTCGAGGTTGAGGTTTTCGATGGCAGTGAAGCTTCCGTACTTCAGCTGCAGGTTCTGAATGCTGATTTTCATGGCTGATTCCTTGGCTGGGTTTGTCCGGTAGGGGTTTCTTCAGTCGCTGGGCACCAGGATGGTGCTTTCGCTGATCACGCGGGCCGAGCGTTGAAAGGAGACTTCAGCGGGATCGGCTGCATCCAATGCCAGCGCCGTCTTGCCTTTCAGTAAGTGGATAAGGAGTCCGGCCTCCGCCGCCGGAACAACGCTGCGCTGCACCACGCTGCCTGTTGTGCCCGAAGCGGCAGCGACGGCGACGGCGCTGGTGAGGCCGATGGCGGGGTGCAGCGCGCTCATCGAGATCATCCGGGCCGAAACGCCGGTTGCGCCTGCGGGCGGGGGCCCCACGATGCCCACCTTCGGAATGGAAGTGAGATTCTCCGGCAGGCCCATCAGGCGGGCTGCCGCTGCGCGCGCCTGCGGGGCGATCCGGACCAGCGTCTCCAGGGCTTCCTCGCTGCCGGTTGCGTCCAGCCCCAGGTCCTGTGCGGCAAAGAGCGCCGCCGGGGCGCCGGCGTCGATCAGTGTCGCCTGGTGCCGCTTCCCGTCGACCTCGATGTCATCAACGGCGTTGCCCGTAGGGAACTGTGACCCGTAGCTGGACCAGGAGGCTTTCTGGAAGATGACGTCGATGGGGACGCCGGGGTAGTGCTGGCCGTCGAGTCGCCGCCCGCCGTAGGCCGGCACCTGCGCCCCGGGTGTGGGGATCTCGCAAACGAGGCGAAGCCCGGTCACGGTGTTCAGGATGGGGACACGGGTGACTTCGCCGGAGGGAGTGACGAGTCCGGCATGCAGCGCGTACAGGCCCAGGGCCGTGGCGCAGTTGCCACAGTTGCTGGCCCATTCGACGGCCGGCTTGTCGATGGCCACCTGGGCGAACCGGTAGCGGACCGTTCCGTCCGGGCCGGTACCGGCCACGGTGATCGCCTTGCTGGTGGTTGACGAGGCGCCGCCTACGCCATCGATCTGGCGGAGGTCCGGCGACCCGAAGGTGCGGATGAGGAGACGGTCCGTCTCCAGGGCGTCAGCCGGAAGGTCCTCGTCCCGGAAGATCCAGCACTTGCTGGTTCCGCCACGGACCAGGGTGGCCGGGACCGGGGTGACCGGGAGGGTGCCGGCCTGCGGCTCTTCCCTGAATAGAAGCGTCATTGGTCCTCCTGAAGTACCCCAGCCGGCGTGTGCAGCTGCCAGGTAAATGTTCAAAGCTGAGCAAGCCGGAATCCGGTAATTGCTGTGTTGTATGGCGTTGATCACAAACGGTATACCGTTGGTATGACTTAAGCAACAGTCTTTAAAATATGAATACCAACAGGGCAGTTTGGGTGCCTTGCGGCGTTTTGGGGCTTGCGCGAAGTCGGCTTGATGTTCACCGCACGCCCAAACGGTATGCAGTGCGTTAGAATTGCGGCTAAAGGTATGGCGCGCGCCGGCGCGTCCTGCCGCTTGTTTGCATGAAGACCGGAGGCCGCCCGTGGCGTCGCAACCAGAGACAAGCCCCTACCTGATGATCAGGAACGCCATCATCTCGCAGGAGCCTGCCTCCCCGTGCCCAGGCTCGTTGAAAGCGCCCTGGCCAAGAAATACAACGTCTCTAGGACGCCCATCAGGAAGCCTTGCGGCGCCTTGAGACCGAGGGGCTCGTGGAGCGCTACGGCTCACGCATGCAGGTGCGGGAGTACCGCCCGGAGGAGATGCTGGACCTCTACGAGGTGCGGACCTTCCTGGAGGAGGCCGCCGCAAAAACGGCGGCTCTCCGGCACACGGACATGGACCTGATGCTGATCGACCGCGCGCACCAGGCCATGGTCACCCTTGATTTTGATGCTGCCACTCCGGCTGAACTGGCCGCCGCCAACCGGACCTTCCATGAGCGCATCTGGGCCGCCAGCCACAGCGCCGCCCTCCTTGACCTGCTCGACCGGATCCTGGTCCACTTCATTCGCTACCCCGGCACCACACTCTCCACCAAGGAGCGCTGGGACCGCGTGCTGAAGGAGCATGAAGAGCTGCTGGTGGCCATCCGCGCGCGAAACGCGGAGGAGGCCGGCCGCATCGCCAGCGCCCACATGGACGAGGCAAAGAACATCCGCATCCAGATGTACATCGACGCGCAGGAAATCAGCAGCCCCCGCCTGGGGTAGCCGCAAACCCCGGCCCTAAACCTCTCCCGCCAGGCCCGCAAAGTAAGCGAAATGCTATTGCATGCGACGGCATACTTATGTATACAATCGTGTACAGCGATGGAGCTGAGGAGATTGATGATGACCAAGAGCGACGTTTTGGTAGTGGGCGGCGGCAACGCCGGATTCGCGGCAGCACTTGCAGCCGCCGAGCGCGGCCGCAAAGTTGTCCTGCTGGAAAAGGCGCAGGAGGCCTCCTCGGGAGGCAACAGCTTCTACACCGCCGGGGCCACGCGCATCTCCCATGACGGGCTTCAGGAACTCATCGAATTTGTGGAACCTGATGAGCGGCACGCCGCCAGCGAGGTCCCCGCCTACACCCCAGCAGAATACCTTGCCGATCTGTCCAAGGTTTCTGAAGGGCGCAACGACCCCGGGCTCTCCGCGGTCCTGGTCAACGAAAGCAACCCGACGCTGCGCTGGCTCCAGGGCATGGGACTCAAGTACCGCCTGATGTACGAACGGCAGGCCTACCGGACCGAGGACGGCGGCTACCTGTTCTGGGGCGGACTGCACGTGGGCAACGTGGGCGGCGGCAAGGGGCTCATGGCCGACCATCGGGCCGCCGCGCAGCGCATGGGTGTGGAGGTCATCTATGACTGCGCAGCCACCGGACTGATCCAGGAGGACGGCCGCGTGCGCGGGGTCCGGTACCGCACCTCAACCGGAGAAGGTGAGCTCCGGGCCGAGTCGGTCATCCTCGCCTCGGGAGGTTTTGAAGCCTCACCGGAACTGCGCCGCCGGCATCTGGGTGAGGGCTGGCAGAACGCGAAGGTCCGCGGCACGCCGGGCAACACGGGGGAGATGATCCTCGCCGCGCTGGACGCCGGGGCGGCCAGGGGCGGCGACTGGTCCACCTGCCACAGCGTGGCCTGGGACGCCTGGCACCCGGAGAATGAGAGCAACCTGGAACTCACCAACCAGCTCACCCGCGGCGGGTACCCGCTGGGCATCGTGGTGAACAGCGAGGGCAAGCGGTTCGTGGACGAAGGCGCCGACTACCGCAACTACACCTACGCGAAGTACGGCCGGGACATCCTTGCCCAGGCGGGATCGGCCGCGTTCCAGATCTTTGACTCGTCCTCCCGGCCCATGCTGCGGGCGGAGGAGTACGACATGCCGGGCGTTTCGGTGGTCACCGCATCGACCCTGGCGGAGCCTGGCCCAGAAGGCCGGCATCAGTCCCCAGGGGCTGGCGGAAACAGTGCAGGGCTTCAATGCTTCGATCACTGAGGGTGCGCCTTTCGACCCCAACATCAAGGACGGACGCCGCGCCGATACCCGGCCGCCCAAGAGCAACTGGGCCCGCAGCATCACCACCGGCCCGTTCTACGCGTTTCCGGTGACCTGCGGCATCACCTTCACCTTCGGTGGCCTCAAGACGGACACCTGGGGACGCGTGCTCACCGAAGACGCCGAGCCGCTCGAAGGGCTCTTTGCCTGCGGCGAAGCATTGGGCGGACTGTTCAGCGGAAACTACCCCGGCGGCTCCGGGCTTGCGGCGGGCGCCGTCTTCGGCCGCCGCGCGGGCTCCATCGCGTAAGCAACCCAGCATGCCCCACAAGCAACGGAAAAGAGGAAAAAGTGGCCAGTCCCATCCACCAGCGGCTCCGCGAGGATGTTCTCGCGAGCGTCTTTGCGCCTGACGAGCCGCTCACGGAGGCCAAGCTCACCGAGCGCTACGGGGCTTCCCGGACGCCCGTGCGGGAGGCGCTGCAGCGGCTGGAACAGGACGGGTTGGTCGAACGGCGCGGGAAAGCAGTGGTTGTCCGCACGCATTCGGCCGAGGAGATCATTGACATCTACGAGTCGAGGATCATTCTTGAGCAGGCTGCCGCTGCGAAGGCTGCCGTCAAGGCCACCGCCCTGGACCACCAATTGCTCCAAGCGCTGCTGCTGAAGATGCAGCAACTGGACCCCAGCGATGGCCGGGCGCTCGCCGAAACCAACCGCGCCTTCCACTCCCAGCTGTGGCACGCGACTCACAGCCCGTCGCTCATCGGCCTGCTGGAACGCCTGGACCAGCAGGTGCGCCGGTACACCCTCACCACGCTGACCTACCCCGGCAGGTGGCCGGTGGTGCTGGCGGACTACGCCGAACTGCTGGCCGCCATCGGGGACGGCGACCCTGAACGCGCGGGGACGATCGCCGCCCGCCACATGTCGGACGCTTTGACCATCAGGCTGAAGATGTACGCCGAAGATCCCAGGACGCTCTAGGCCGCACGAGGCCTGGCAACGTCCCTTACAAAACCCGCCGGCCGATGTTCCTGCGTATTCCATCGCAACAGGTACCCCGAAAGTCGGGTGCAGGACATCAGCCGGCGCAAGAGGTGGGGCAGGCTCCCATGAGCCTGCCCCACCTCGCTATCACCCTGGATCCATTTCGAGGTATTCAAGTCCATGAACTGCCCGGCTGGCCGGGCGTCGGATCATTCCAGCATCAGGCCTCCGGACCGGGGTGCGAGCAGGTGGTCCAGGACGATGCAGGCCGCGCCCACCGCAGTGATGTCCTCGCCAAGGGCGGAGCCCAGGAGTTCGACTTTGTGGATCATCCCCATGGCCAGGCGATTGGCAAGGGCTGCGTGAAGGACCTCAAGGTAATGATTCCCAATCGGTGGCCAGGAGGGTCCGCCGAAGACAATGCCGTCGACGTCGAGCAGGTTTGCGACGTCCTCCACAGCCCGGGCGAGGCGGCCCGCCGCCTCGTGGAGGAGTGCGCACGCTTTCCCGTCCCCGGCGTCGGCCAGGGAAGCAAGTTTGTGGAAGTGGTCGGTGACCTGCCGCAGGTCCGCCGTGTCGACAGGGCCGTGCAGGACTCCCTTGCTGACGGCGTCGTTGACCAGCCGGACCGGCATGACGGATACGCCCAGGCAGCCGGTGCGTCCGCACCCACACAACCGGCCGCCGTCGCCCGTGGAAAAATGCCCGATCTCGCCCACGTTGTTCGATGACCCGCGCACAACTTCGCCGTTCATGACCACTGCTGCGCCGACGCCGCTGCCGAGATAGACGAAGGCAAAATTCTGGTCGGACCGGTTGTCACGCACCCACAGCTCGGCGTGTGCGGCCGCGGCTGAATCCTTGTCCAGGAAGACGGGGAACCCCGTGGCCTTCCCCAGGGATTCGCGCAATTCCACCCGTTCCCATCCGGTAAGCATCGGCGGTCCAACAACCGCGCCCTGATCGAATTCGATAGGCCCCGGGGCTGCGATGCCCACACCCAGGACGCGCGCCCTGGGAATGTCGGTCTCGCTGATCAACTCTTCAATGGCAGCGGCAATCCGGGCCACCGTCTCCTCCGGCCCGGCAACGGCCTCGACCGGAAGATGCTTGCGGTGCACCACTGTGCCTGCCAGGTCCAGCAGCACGAAGGTGAGCATGGATGGATCCAGGTGGGCTCCCACGGCATATCTGCTCTTGGGATCGATAGTCAGGGTGGTCCGGGGCTTGCCCTGCGGCACATGGACTTTTCCGCTTTCCAGGATCAGCCCCAGGTCCAGCAGCCGCCGGGCAATGTTTGAGACTGTCTGCGTCGACAGACCCGTTGCGCCGATGAGTTCAACCCTGCTCATCCCGGCCTCCGACCTGCGGACGAGGTCCAGGACAACGGCTTGGTTGAAGGCGCTCACCCGCTCTAAATTCGATCCGCGTGGCATCCAAACTCCCTAACTCAATTTATTTGACTAAGCCCGATCCTAGACTATAGTGGCCTGTGTCACAGCCTGTCAGATAGTTCGGACACTCCAATAAGAAGCTTCGCAGAGGCGGAGCTCTGTCTCCCAAAGGGATCCCCTGATATGACTCGGAAGAGATTTTTGCGGCCGCAGCAGGTCTGCTCGCGGGCACCGTTGCCCTGAGCGCCTGCGGCAGTTCATCAGCACCATCCACGGCAACCGACCAGAACGCGGACGCCAAGGAGGTGACGCTGACCATCACGGCCAACGCCGTCTCCGGCGGAAAGAACGCCGCCGGCGCTGACTGGATCACCAACTACGTCATCCCCAAATTCGAGGAAGCGCAGAAGGCGAAAGGCGTAACGGCAAAGGTCAATTACCAGCCCAACGGCGTGGACGACCAAGCCTACAAGACCAAGGTCTCCCTTGACCTTTCCACCGGCCAGGGCGCGGACGTCACATCCATCGATGGAATCTGGCTTGGCGAGTTCGCAGACGCCGGATACATCAGCCCGCTCGAAGATATTGTCGGCAAGGACAAGGTCCAGGCCTGGGACGGCTGGAAGCAAATCAAACCCTCCGTCCAGCAGCTCACTACATATGAGGGCAAGCAATACGGAGTTCCGGACGGAACCGATGGCCGCGTCATCTACTTCAACAAGAAACTGTTCAGCCAGGCCGGCCTGCCGGCTGATTGGCAACCCAAGAGCTGGGACGACATCCTGGATGCCGCCCGCAAGCTCAAGAAGCTTCCGGACGTAACCCCGCTGCAGATCAATGCGGGCAAGGCAATGGGAGAGGCGGCAACGATGCAGGGGTTCCTGCCGTTGCTGCAGGGCACCGGCCAGCCGATCAACAAGGACGGCAAGTGGCAGGGCAACAGCCAGGGTGTCCAGGACGTGCTGGGCTTCTACTCCACCGTTTACGGTTCCGAGCAGCTGGGCGATCCGCTGCTGCAGCAGGATGCCAAGGGCCGGGACAAGTCCTTCCAGGAATTCTCGCAAAACAAGCTGGGCATCCTGATCGAAAGTGACTACCTGTGGCGCTCGGTGATCAACCCCTCGAAGGGTGTTTCCCCCATGGCCGACCGGGACAGCTCAGTGGGATGGGCAAAGATCCCGGCGCAGGCGGCCGGTAAGGGCCCCAACGGCGCGGACTTCGTGAGCATGTCCGGCGGTTCCGGCGAGGTCATCAACCCCAAGACGAAGTACCCGCAGCAGGCCTGGGAACTGCTCCAGTTCATGTCGTCCGCGGACGCGATCAAGGCACGTATTGGGTCAACTCCCCAGATCTCAGCACGCGACGACGTCAACGGCGAAATCCTCAAGGCCGACCCGTTGCTGAACTTCATCTCCACCGAGGTCCTGCCGGTGACCGCATACCGTCCCGGACTTGCGGACTACACGCAGGTCTCGGCGGCACTGCAGGACGCCACCGGCCAGGTGGCCTCGGGCAAGTCGGCGCAGGATGCCGGCAGCTCGTACCAGAAGGCGTTGGAGGGAATCGTCGGTGGTAACGACAAAACCTTCAAGTAAGCCACAGGTGGAGGCCCCGGTGCCCGCTCCCGCAGCGGGCACCGGGCCCTCCCGGGCAGTGGTGGACGACGGCGACGTAGCCGGCCTGGGCAAGGCGAGGGCCGTGGCGTTCCTGGCGCCCGGCCTCCTCCTGATCTCACTGTTCCTGGTCTTCCCGGCTCTGTGGACGCTCTACCTTGGCCTGACGAATTACCGGCTGAGCGGTTCTGCCGCAAAGAACCCGCAGTTCGTCGGCATCGACAACTACATCCATGCGCTCTCCGATGACCGGTTCTTCAACTCGCTCGGGCTGACGCTCATCTTCGTGTTCGGTTCCGCCGTCATCGGACAGTCCGCGCTGGGCTTCGCCATCGCCTGGACCATGACCAGGGTCCGGAAATCGGTGCGCGCCGTTGTCGAATTCTTCGTCCTGCTGGCCTGGATCATCCCCAGTTCGGTGACCACCTTCCTCTGGTACGCGATGCTGGACCGCAGCAACGGAACGCTGAACGCGATGCTCTCCACGGGCAACACTGCATGGCTGCTTGATTACCCGCTGCAGAGCATCATCGTCTTCAACACCTGGGTGGGCACGGCCTTTTCAATGCTCCTGTTCAGCTCCGCCCTCGCCTCCGTGCCGCCGTCCCAGCTTGAAAGCGCACGCATGGTCGGCGCCGGCCCGTGGGCACAGTTCCGCGACGTCGTGTTCCCCCACATCCGCGGACACGTCCTGACCAACACGCTGCTCATCACGCTCTGGACGTTCAACACCTTCACCCCCTACCTGCTCACCGCAGGCGGACCCGACGACCGTTCCAACATCCTGCCGATCTTCATTTACCGGTTGGCCCTTAACGACGGCGCGCTCGGGCAGGGCTCGGCGATCTCGCTGATCATGATCATCATCAACCTGGTCATTGCCACGGTCTACCTGCGACTGCTGAAGGAGAGAAAGTCATGACCGCCCTGCGTGGATCCAGCAGAACCGCCCAAAAGGAGAGCCGGCAGATGCTGGGGCATTTCCTTGGGCTGATGGGCAAAAGCGTTTTCACGGCCCTGGTCCTGGCATTCTTCGTCATACCCGTGCTGTGGCTGGTGTTCGCACCCTTTGACGCCCACCCCGGCCTGAACGTCAAGCTGCCGGAGTTTACCCTCAACAACTTCAAGGTCCTTTTCGACAACCCCACGGCCATCGCGTCCCTGGGCAATTCCCTGATCCTTGCCCTGGGTTCGATGGTGGTGGTGCTGGTCCTGGGCTCGCTGGCCTCGTATTCGCTGTCCAGGGTGAAGATCCCCGGGCGCGACCTGCTCCTGTATACGCTGCTGCTGCTCTCCTCCATCATCACCGGCACGGCCGCTATGGTGCCCACATTCCTGCTGATGGTGAAGCTGGGCCTCATCGATTCCCAGTTCGGCGTGATCCTGGTCCTCAGCGGCGGAATCCTCCCCACCGTGATCTTCATCCTCAAAGACTTCATGGACTCAACCCCCAAGTCCTACGAGGAGTCGGCCCGCCTGTACGGGGCCAAGCCCCTGCGAATCCTGTGGGACGTCGTCATTCCGCTGGCCCGGCCCGGACTTGCCACCATCGCCGTGTGGGCCGTCGTCCAGGTCTGGGGAAACTTCCTGGTTCCGTACATCCTCCTCAGGTCCCCGTCCAAGTCGCCCGCGGCCGTGGTGATGTACACCTTCTACACCGAAGGCGGCCAGCCCAACCTCGCCCTGATTTCCGCTTTCTCACTGCTCTTCTCAATCCCCGTCGTTGCCATGTACTTCTTCGTGAACAGGCGCTACGGGTTCCGCTTCCATGGAGGTATCAAAAGCTAATGGCCAGCATTACGACCAGCTCCCTGATCAAGGAGTATCCCGGCGGGGTCCGCGGCGTGGACGAAATGGATGTCACCATCCACGACGGCGAGTTCTTCGCGCTGCTGGGTCCCTCCGGCTGCGGCAAGACCACCCTGCTTCGAACCATCGCCGGACTGGAAAAGTCCACCTCGGGCAGCATCAAGATCGGCGACCGGGAAGTCACCAACATGGAACCCGGGCAACGCAGGGTGGCCATGGTGTTCCAGGACTACGCACTGTTCCCGCACATGTCCATCGCGGACAACATCGCCTACCCGCTGAAGATCCAGAAGGTGGCGAAGACCGAACGCCACTCCAGGGCCGAAGAGGTTGGGGACAAGCTGTCCCTCCAGGGGCTGCTTGAGCGCCGCCCCGGGCAACTGTCCGGCGGACAGCAGCAGCGCGTCGCCCTGGCCAGGGCGGTCACCAGCCGGCCCGACGTCTTCCTCTTCGACGAACCCCTGTCCAACCTGGACGCACGGCTCCGGCTCGAAGCCCGCACCTTCCTGAAGAAGCTCCAGCCGGACCTGGGCGTCACCACGGTCTTCGTCACGCACGACCAGGCCGAGGCCCTTGCCCTGGCCGACAGAATCGCGATCATGCGCTCCGGCAAGATGCAGCAACTCGGAACCCCGCGGGAAGTGTTCCAGCGTCCGGCCAACACGTTTGTCGCCTCGTTCGTCGGATCCACTTCCATGAACCTGCTCAAGGGCACGGTCAGTGCCGGCAGTGTGCTGATTGGACGCCAGCGGGTAGCCATCCCCACCGATGCTGTGGACAGGGTGGGCGACGGCCAGGAAATCACCTGGGGTGCCCGCCCGGAATACCTGGACATATCGCTGGTGGCAGCTCCCGGCGGCCTCGAAGGAACGGTCACCGTATCCGAGAACCTGGGCGCATCCGCGCTGATTACCGTGGAACTTCCCGAGAACGGGGACCTGGTCCAGGTTGTGGTCAGCGAGGACCGGGAGCCTGGGATTGGAACCCACGTGTGGGTCACGTTTGAGCCCCGGCGGACGCTGCTGTTCGATTCTGAAGGTCTGCGGATCGGAGACTAAGGGTGCGCATCAGCCGGACGCTGACCCCCGAAGACCGCGTGGAGAGCCTCTACTTCGACGTTCCCTTCGAGATAGGAAAGTGCGACTCCCTGGAAGTGCTCCTGGAGTACGACAGGTCCCGTGCCGTCATTGACCTGGGGTGCATGGGGCCTGATGGTTGGCGGGGCTGGTCAGGCGGCGCCAAGGAGCGCTTTGTGATTAGCCGGACGGCGGCGTCCACGGGATATTGTCCGGGGGAACTGGAAGCCGGCGTGTGGAAGGTGGTGCTGGGCCTGCACCTCGTGCCGGCCGAAGGCGCAACAGTCCAGCTGACCATCAATGCCCCGGCAACCGGGGAAGTGGAAGCCGAACCTTCCGCGCCCTTCCCTGTCAGCACCGTTCCAGCGAGCCGCCGCCGGAACCTTCCGGCGGGGGCGGGGAAGCGGTGGTTTGCCGGGGACTGCCATGCCCACAGCCTCCATTCCGACGGCAGCCTCTCACTGCGGCAGCTGGCAGGAGAGGCAGCGCGGAACGGGCTGGATTTCCTGGCCGTGACAGACCACAACACGATCAGCCATTATCCGCACCTGCAGGGCGTCGGTGGCGATTACGGCATCACGCTCCTGCCAGGGCAGGAAGTCACCACCGCCCGGGGCCATGCCAATGCCTATGGTCGCATCGATTGGGTCGATTTCCGGCGCCACCCGGACGCCTGGCTTGACCAAGTGGAAGGAGACGGCGGATTCCTGTCCATTAACCATCCCGTAGCTACGGATTGCTCGTGGCAGTGGCAGTTGTCCCGGAAGCCCACCCACGCTGAGGTCATGCACGAAACCTGGCTGCCCAACCGGCGCGATACCAGTATTTGGGCGTGGCTGAGCGCGTGGGGGAGCCTGTCATTCCGCTCGGCGGCGGGGACTTCCACCGTTTGGAGGACGGGCATCCCACCGGGTTGCCCACCACCTGGGTGCAGTCTGAAGACCCTGGTGAAGCGGGTCTCCTCAGCGCGCTCAAGACGGGCCCCACCGCCCTCAGCATGGGAATCGACGCGCCGCTGCTGCTGCGCGTCGACGGCGAGTTGCTCGCCATCGACGCCGAGGGGACCATCCTGGTGGACTTTGAAGGCCGCCGGCAGCTGATCCGGAACCCCCGTGAAGCCCTCAATGTTCCGGGAGCAGGGCCGTACCGGCTCGAAACGGCGGACCGCCGGATCATAGCCCTTACCGCATAGGAACCCGCACGGGAATCTTCCTGTGCGGCAAGGCCGGTTAGCAGTAAAGGTTCGGTGCGTCCGGCTTCAGGGGAAGCCGGGCGCACCGAACCTGTTTCACCTGGTGGGAGTAAGGCGCAGTGTCCTGATTTCCCATGGAGCAAGTTCGAATTTGAACTCACCGTCAGCGTGTTCGGACGCCAGTTCCCCGCCCGCCAGGTCCATGGTGGACACACCGCCGAAGGGGCCGGTGATGACGCCACCGGTGGCCTGGTCTGCCAGCAGCACCAGGCGGATTTCGACGTCGGCGCCCACCTGGCGCATGCTGCTCATCCGGATGTTGTCACCCCTGAGCCGCAGTCCTTCCATGGGTGCTGGAACCGAGGCGGCCTGGGGACCCCGGCCGCGGACGGCCAGGCCGGGAGCGTTGAAGTGGTCGGCGAGCCTGGACCGCGTCCGCGTCCCGGTAACCCTGGGCCGACGCGATGACCGCATATTCGACGTCGACGACGGTACCTGCCTCCTGGGCGCCCGGGATGGGGATCTCCGAAGCAGCCGGTTCGTCCCGCAGGGGGTGCACGTTGACGCTGATGGAGCCCACGGCGCGCAGCAGCGTGAGCGCCAGTTCCTTGCCGTCCACCACCTCGTACTCGGTCGCGTCGTGCAGGAGAACGGTGGCGGGCCCGGCGGAGACGAACGTATACGCGGGGAACGTGGGAAGCGGGAATTCCCCGCCCCCTCCTTCCGCGGTGAGGCCGCGCCGGGTGATGGAGAACTGTCCTTCCGAAGCCGAGGACTCCACCGCCGCGGGCAACGGTATATGCATCCGCAGCCGGTGGTCTGCCGCCGGGTTGGTGAACTGGATGCGCAGCCGGACGAACGGTTCACCACGGCGCAGGCTCCACGAACATGTGGACGGGAACGTCCACGATTTCGCTGTCCCGGGCGCCCGTCCTGCGGTCCAGGGAAACCGGCCACGCATAGTGCCGGGTTACCTTGACGACGGCGCGGACGGCGCCGAGCTCAACAACCTCCACGTCTACGCGGGAAGGCTCGGTGACAATGCTGTCCACGGCAGGAGGGCCATAGTTGTAGCTGTCGCCGCAGTCACCCCCATCAACCAGCCTGCCGATGCCGTGCAGGACGGTGCCGTCCACGCCGGTCAGTGAGACTTCCCCATCCGCGCCGATCGCCGCGGAAATGAGTCCGTTGCCGAGGATGCCGTCATTGCACGTGACCTGCCCTGCTTCGGGGCGTTCCGCCTGGAGGACCTTGAACGGGGTTGTGCCCATTGCTGCGACCGGGACATCGACGAGTACCCGCCGCCTGGGTTGGGCGGTGATACGGACCTTCCAGTCACCCGGGTGAGCCTCCACGGCAGCTGCCAGTTCGGCCTTGAACGCCACGATGTCGAACACCGGCGCCGACGGTACCTGGGCTACATCGAACTCGAGGGCATAGGGCGCCACCCGGTACTGTTCGATCAGCTGGCCGAACAGTTCGCGTCCATGGATGCGGTTCATCATCCGCTCCACCAGGACGGACGCGTCCATCGTCTCGTCGCCGAGCATGGTGGGGGCGTGCCCCGTCTCCTGGACCTGCAGCCATTCGCCGTCCCCGGTCACGGCGACCACCGGGGTTCCCTCGACCGGGGCTGGAACTTCAAGTTCAACCACGACATTGCGGTCCGAGGGCAACGTGTTGAGCGCGACGAAGGCGTCGCTGGGAACACTCCCCGCCACCGAAAGCGCCACTTCGTCGCGCGCGGCGCGGGCGATCTGGGCTGCTTCGTGCAGGCGGGCCTCTACCTGGTTGACGGTTTCGTCGGTGCCGGACCCCACCACGGAATCGTGCGCGGTGGATTCGATGATGCGGCGCCAGGACATGCTGATGTATGGTTCAAAGTCGACTCCCAGATGGGCGGCTGCCAGCCGTTCGGCGTCCAGGGCCATGCGCTCGGCAGCGGCCATCGCGACCTTGAGGTTGCGGCGAATCGAGAACACGCCCGGGAGGATGTTGCCCCGGGCGTGCGATCGCAGCTCCCCGCTGACCGGCTCCAGGCTTTCGTCCGTGGGGTCGAAGGCGGACACGTAGTCTTCCAGGGTGCCCACCCTGATTGGGAAAACCGGGGAATCGTGGCTGTCAACGTGGCGCATCAGGGCCGTGTCGGGTGGCATGTGGTCGGTGCCAACCATGCCCAGGATGGGGTCGCCGCGGTAGCGGGCGGCCGTCTGTTCCCGGTATTCCTTCAGCGCGTGCGGGATGTGGTCCGGAATGGCGAGGAGGTCCAGGGCGCTGCCGTATCCGTCGAAGAGGTACTCCACCCGGACTGAGGAGCCGTCGGGTGCCTCCCACCTGAATGAGTGTCCGGAGACTTTGGACGGCACGCCCCGCCACAGGCAAGCGTGCTCCATGCCGGCCCGGCTAAGGATTTGCGGCATCTGCGCGACGTGGCCGAACATGTCGGGAAGGTAGCCAACGTTCATGTATCCGCCCAGCCGCTTCGCGCCGGCCATGCCCATTTGTAGGTTGCGGATGATTGTCTCGCCCGAGCACAGGAACTCGTCCAGCAGGATTTGCCATGGGCCCAGTGCCAGCTGGCCGCTGGCCACCACCGCCCGTACCCGGTCCTCGTTTTCCGGCCGGATTTCCAGGTAGTCCTCGATTGCCGCCGTCTGGCCGTCCAGGGTGAACCGGAACCTTGGGTCTTCCTCGGCCATCGCCAGGACGGTGTCGAACATCTGGACAAGCTTGAAACGGAACACCTGGAACGGTTCGTACCACTCCCGGTCCCAGTGTGTATGCGGAACCAGGACGATGCCGGTTTCCTCTGTCCCGGTCATGCCGACGCCGCCTCTCCGCCAATGGTCGCGTGCAGCGAAGCGGCCAAAGCCGCAGCGATCAGCTGGGCAACCCGGACGTCCGCTTCACCTTCACCGATCCCTGTGGGAGGTGCCTCGCCGCTGTCGGCCATGCGGTGGAAGGCAACGAGTTCCTGCTCGAACGCTTCCGTCACATCCCTGGTGACGCTGTCCGATACTCCCGCGCCGGCTTTTTCCGTCATCTGCAGCGTGGTGGGGGCGTTGAGCAGGTAAGGGACTCCAAATTCCAGCTTGGCGCTCCCCGTCGTGTGGTGAACGGTCACGGTTTCGCGGTACACGGGATAGTCGGCCAGATAATGCCAGTTGAAGTGCACGCGAACTCCATCGGCGGCTGTTGCACTGATCTCGATGGACCCCGGTTCGTCCTGTTCTGCCCAGTAGTGGACAGCGTCGACTTTCTGCAGCGGGCCCACCAGCGACCGGACCAGCGCAATATCGTGGATCAGGCTGCCAAGGATGACGCCGGAGTAGAGCCGCCGCAGCAGCTCGGGGCTGTCCTGGCCCAGGGCCGCATCCAGTTTCGCGGCGTCGGACGCAACAAGCTTGGACAGCACCTCTGCAGGGATGTCCCGGGCGCCGGGGCGGAGGTTTGCGAAGGCCAGCTGGGCGGATCCGGCGGGGTGCAGCACCTCCACGTTAAGGAAGCGCATGTCTTTCATGCCGGGCAGCCGCTCTTTGAGGGTAAGGACGGCGGGGTCGTATTCCTTCATGTAGCCCAGCAGGAGCATTGGCCTGCCTTGGCCGTGTTCAGCCTTTCGAAGCAACTGGATCTCCGCAAGGGAGAACGCCAGGGGCTTCTCGCAGAACACGGCAACCCCTGCCTCGATGCATTGGAGCGCCGCGCCGCCGTGCGAGCCCGAGGTCAGCAGCACCACGGCATCCAGTTCCTCTCCGTCCAGCATGTCGGCGAGGTTTTGGTGCTGGTGCTCGGACGGGACTCCGTACTGGGCGCCGACCTGGGCGAGCAGGGTGGGGGAGAGGTCCGCCACGGCGGCAAGGTCGAAGAGGTCCCATCGCCTTTTGATCAGGGGCAGGTGCACGGACTGGGCCACAGCGCCCAAGCCCACGACTCCGATTCGAAGCAAAGTCATTACGGGATCCACTTTCTGATGACGTTCCGGTTGATGGCATGGTGCTCGTCTGCGAGCCTGGGGGTCGTCTCCCGGCCGGGGTATGGAGTCCTGCTCTACTACCAGCCAGCCGTCGTAGCCGGTCCGCAGGAGGGCGTCCATGAACCCGTCGACGTCCAGGTCGCCGCTGCCCAGGGGCACGAACGCTTTCCCGGCCCAAACATCACGCATGTCCCCCTTGTCCCTGACGACTGACCGCAGGACGTCCACCCGGGCGTCCTTGATGTGGACGTGGTTGACCCGTTCATTCCACTGTTCGAGGCTTTCCAGCGGATCACCGCCGCCAAGGATGAGGTGGCCGGTGTCCAACGTGAGCCCCACATCGGTGCAGTCGAGGAACCTCTCAATCTCTTCCGGTGTTTCAACGTACGTGCAGGCATGGTGGTGGAATGTGGGTTCAAACCCGCGGTTCCTGACAAGCTGGGCGGCTGTGGCCACGTTCCGTGCCAGCACGGTCCAGCCTTCAAGGTCGAGGGCCACGTCCTTGCCGCCTCCGGGATTTGCACGACGGCGGTCGGAGCCGCTGTCTGCCAGCGTCGGCAGCGGCGGCCGCGCGTGCTGGCCGGACGAAGCTTCGTCAAAGACGTCAAGCACCACCGAAAGCGACGGGAGCGCCGCGTCAAAGGCATCGGCGTCGGTAAAGGGAAGATCGATCCAGCCGCCGGCGAGGGACAGGCCGTGCTCCTCCAGCCGGCTGCGGAGCCTGTGATCCCGGCCGAGGAAGCCGACGGGCCCGAGATCGATCCCCGAATACCCGCGTTTTTCCAGGACGGTGCATATTTCGTCAGGCCCCGGCAACCGGCCTCCTGCGGATGCGCCTAAATCAAAGACGCCAAAACTCACGGGTGCACCCGCAACTCCAATCAAGGGGATCTCCTCGCAGTGCTAAAGGGAAAAGTCATGCGGCCCCTGTGAGCCGATGGCTCGCGTGCCAGAAGGGACCAAATCTGGACAAAAGTAATCTAGCCCACACTCAGCACTAAATCAATTTATTTGAGTAAGAGCGGCTGCCGCCGCGCTTGTGCCTCCAGCCGGCAGGGGGCGGGAGGCGGATACGATGAATATTGTGGCCAGGCGGGTGTGGGCTGGCCGCCGGCCGTCAAGACACCGAAGGAGATCGGGGATGGGGAAGCGTTTGTGGCACGGTAGCCCAAGCGTTGGCACCGCCTGCCTGCGATTCCTTCTGGTCCCGTTCTGTTTGGTGGCACTCGTCTGTGGCGGCGACAGTGTGGCCATGGCTCCTTCTGTGGTGCTGGGCCCGCATGAACGGGTTTCCAGCCAACCACAAGTGGTTCCGATGCCACCGCCGCTTTCGGACGTGCTGGACCAGCCAGCCGGGGTGCCGGGCGGGTACGCGATGGCGATGACCGCCCAGGTGGGAGCCCGCCACGTCCATGCATCCTGGACCTATGTTGATGGGCTGCCGGCACTGAACGCGCAGATGGATTCGTGGCTGCTCGGACTCCTTGATGCGGCCGCCCCGGCGGGTGGCCGCTATCGGCCTGCGATGGCATTGAATGCCGGGCAGCACCAAGGCCGGGAAATGACTGTCTCAGCCAAACCCGTGCAGGCCAAGGGCGCAATGCTGGTGGTCCGCGAACAAGTGACGGACACCGGGCCCGACGGGACGGGGGCCATCCGGTCCGCCACCGTCTACGTCGATGCAGCTTCCGGTGCGGTCCACAGCGGCACGGAACTGCTGAGGCCGGAGGCCATACCGGCCCTCCGGGCGCGCATGACGGGGATCCCCGCGGACATCGCGGCCCCCGCCCCGCAGGAAGCTCCGACGGACCTCGTCCTGAGCCCGGCGGGGGAACTGACCGTTACCGCAGGGCTGCCCGGAAGGCCAGGCCAGCAGGTGGCCATGACCATGGATGCGGCGGATACGGCAGCGGCCCTCAGCGACTATGGCCGCCAGGCCCTCGGGCAGCTGAACGCCGCCGCTGCACCAGGTCCCGCAACATCGCCGGCACTGAGGCACGTGAACTGCGACCTCGTCCCGTGCGCTGCACTGACGTACGACGACGGCCCGGACGCGCGCACGACACCCCAGTTACTGGACATCCTGAGGGAGAAGAACGCCCAAGCCACGTTCTTCATGACCGGGTCCAACACCACAGCCAACCCCGCGACAGCAAGGCAGGTTGCCGAGGCAGGATACGCAATCGGCAACCACACCTTCAGCCACCCCTACCTGACCAAACTGTCCCCGCCCGCGGTCAGGAAAGAGATCGAGCGGACCGACGCCGCCATCCTGGCAGCCACCGGCTCCACACCTGCCACCATGCGGCCACCATATGGTGCGGCGGATGCAGCCGTCCAGGCCGCTGTGGGCAAACCATTGATGATCTGGGCTGTCGATTCACTGGACTGGCAAAGCAAGAATCCAGCGGCCTTCGTGCCGAAGGTGCTCAAGGAAATCACGCCCGGCGCCATGGTTCTGATGCACGATGTCCAGCCCACCACCATCTCCGGTCAACAGGAGCTGATAACCAGCCTGCAGGGACAGGGCTACAAGCTGGTGTCCGTCCCCCAGCTTTTCGAAGGAATTCCGCTGCTGCCCGGGCACGTTTACAGGTCCCGGCCGGCGCGCCAGTAGCGCAGCATCAAGGCGGCCGGAAGGCGGCTGCTGATTAGGGGCAAATTCCCAGCCAATTCACGTCCGGCGCGCAAAGAGGGTGTGGGAAGGTAGCCCCACTGGCCTGCCAGCCCCCGGATGGAACCCCTTGACGCTGGCTGGCCGGTTGTCAGGAGCAGCGTCAGGAGGACGCCATGTTTGGCATCAGGGAGCGTGCAGCAGCAGGAACGGATTGCCGGCGTCGCATGCGGCGCCGGCCCGTGTTCGTTCTGCTGATGGTGGCGGCCCTGGTGCCGGCTCTTTCCGGCTGCCAGCCCGGTGGGGGTACCCCTGCCCACAGCGGAACGCCCGGGCATGTTTTCGTTATCAACCTCGAAAACCAGGGCTACGACCGGGTTTTCGGTTCCGGGTCTACCATGCCGTACCTGGCCGGCGTCCTCCGGTCCCAGGGGGTTCTGCTGACCAACTACTACGGCATCGCCCATGACTCCTTGCCCGATTACCTGGCGCAGATTTCAGGCCAGATGCCGAACGAAAGCACCGTCAAGGACTGCCCAACATTCAGCCCTTTCACGCAGTCCGGGACGGACAGCCAGGGACGCCTGCTGGGCAGCGGATGCGTATATCCGGCAGATGTTCCAACCGTGGCCGGGCAGTTGACCGGGGCCGGGAAAACCTGGAAAGGCTACATGGAAGACCTGCAAAGCCCCTGCCTGCATCCCGCACTGGGTGCCCCTGATGATCACAGGACGGCGACGCCGGCAGATCAGTACTCCACGCATCACAACCCGTTTGTCTACTTCAGGTCGGTCACAGATTCCCCGGATTGCGCCAGGGATGTGGTCAACTACGCCTCATTGGCCCATGACCTGGGTAGCGTAGCAACGACACCGAACCTGTCCTATATCACCCCCAACCTCTGCCACGACGCGCACGACAGCCCGTGCGCCGACGGCAGCACGGGCGGACTCCGGGCAGCCGACGCCTGGCTGAAAAGCCAAGTGCCGGCCATCCTTGACTCACCGGCCTTCAAGCAGGACGGGATGCTGATCATTACCCTGGACGAAGCGGACAGCGGCCGGGTAGGGCCCTCGAACGCCATCCCCGGCGGCACCGCCGGAGGACAGGTCGGGGCGTTGGTCCTGTCACCCTTCAGCCCCCAAGGCGGAACGTCCTCCCAGCCCTACAACCACTACAGCCTGCTCGCCAGCATCGAAGATTTCTTCTCGCTGCCCCGGCTCGCGGTGGCGGGGGAGCCCGGAGTCACGGCGTTCGGGACCGACGTCTACCAGGCCCATGCCTAGCAGGACCAGCCTGTTTGGCCTTCGGAACACCCGCTGGGCAGCCTGGCGCCTTTTTCCTGGCCGCATGCCGGCGGGCTTGGTGGCGGTTGTCCTCGGGATGCTGCTGGCGTTCGCTGGTACCGGGGGAGAGGGAGGGCTGGTCAGCGACGGCACGGGGATTTCCAGGATCAAGCACGTGGTGATCATTACCCAGGAAAACCGCTCGTTCGACAGCTACTTTGGGACCTACCCGGGCGCCGACGGAATCCCGATGGTGGACAACCAGCCGGCGGTGTGTCTACCGGACCCTGCCCACGGCGGGTGCGTCAAACCCTTCCATAACCCGGCGGACAGCAACGTGGGCGCCCCGCACAGCCACAATGACGAAGTGGCCGACGTCCACGGCGGAGCCATGGACGGCTTCGTGGCACAGGCAGACAAGGGCCTGGCCGGGTGTACCGCCGTGCAGCCCCACTGCTCCTACCGGCCCGCCGCCACCACCGATGTGATGGGGTACCACGACGGCACTGACCTGCCCACCTACTGGGACTACGCCAGCAACTTCACGCTCCAGGACCACATGTTCGCGTCCGCCTCAGCCTGGAGCCTTCCCGCCCACCTCTACCTGGTCTCCGAATGGTCGGCGAAATGCACCACGGCGGGGGACCCGGCGTCGTGCACCAATGCCCTGCAGAACCCGGACTCCGGGCCCGACCCCGAAATCATCGGCAACACCCTGATCGGCAAGTGCCAGTCCGCCGCTGACCTGGCCCCCTGCAAGGAAGCCCTCGTTTCGGCGGGCATCAGCCCGGACCTTGCCGCCGGCGTCGACCGCCTGGTGAACACCAGCTGCAAGCCCACCGACACCTACAACGCCTGCCAGGCCGCCGTCGACGCCGCCCGCGTCCCCGCCGCCCTGAAGCAACAACTCGCTGCCGCCGCCACCCACCTGCACCTGCCCGACTACGCCTGGACGGACCTGACCTACCTGCTGCACCAGCAGCATGTCCCGTGGAACTATTACGTCTTCAACGGCACCGAACCGGACTGCCGTAACGACGCAGCCACCTGCGCCCCGGTCAAACAGGACTCCAAGACCCCAGGCCTGTGGAACCCGCTGTTGTACTTCGACACCGTCAAGCAGGACGGGGAGCTGGGCAACATCCAGCCCCTGACCAACTTCTACGACGCCGCCCGGCGCGGAGCGCTGCCCGCGGTGACCTGGATCGCCCCCACCGACAAGGTCAGCGAACATGCCCCCGCGAAAATCAGCACCGGGCAGCAGTACGTCGCCGGGCTCATCAACGCGATCATGAGCGGGCCGGACTGGAACAGCACCGCCATCTTCCTGAACTGGGACGACTGGGGCGGGTTCTACGACCACGTCCAGCCACCCGCTGCGGATGCCAACGGTTACGGGCTCAGGGTTCCCAGCCTGGTCATCAGCCCGTTCGCCAGGAAGGGGTACATCGACCACCAGACCCTCAGCCAGGACGCCTACATCAAGTTCATCGAGGACGATTTCCTCCACGGGCAGCGGCTGGATCCCGCCACGGACGGCCGTCCCGATGGCCGCCCCGACGTGCGGGAAAGCAGTCCACTGTTGGGCGACCTCACCCAGGCCTTCGACTTCAACCAGGCGCCCCTGCCGCCGCACCTCATCGCCGACGCGAGCACGTATTGACTCCCGGCCCCGGGTGAAACGATCGCTAGGGTGGTTGGGTGACTACCCAGCGTGCCGGACAAGCCCGTGCCGGCGTTGTGAATACCGGTCTTTGGATTGCCGCCGCCCGGGCGCTGGAGTCGGACCGCCCGGACCGGCTCTTCAACGATCCGTGGGCGGCCCGGCTGGCAGGAGAAACCGGGAAAGCATCGCTGGAGGCGGCCCCCTACAACCCGTTCCTCCCGGTCCGCACACGCTACTTCGACGACGCCATCACCGCCGCAGCGGGTAGGGGCGGGCAGATTGTCCTGCTCGGAGCCGGATCTGATACCCGCGCCTTCCGGCTGCCGCTGCCGGCGTCCTGCACGGTGTTCGAGATCGACTTTGCGGAGGCGTTGGAGGCGAAGGAGCCTGGTCCTGCGGACGGAGAGGCCAGGATGCAGGCGCACCGTTGTACCCGCAGACCTGTCCGGGCCGTGGACCCACGCACTGCTGGACGCCGGTTTCAGTACCAGCGTGCCCACCATCTGGGTGGCAGAGGGGCTGTTCTTCTACCTGACAGCGGCGGCGTCCAGGTCACTGGTCCGGGACGCCGCGGCACTGTCCGCCGCCGGATCGTCCTTCGTCGCGGACATCTTTGGCACCGGGCTTCTGACGCTGGAGTCCATGGCGCCGCTGGTTGCCGCGCGCAAGGGCGCAGGCCAGGAGCTGCCCTTCTGCACGGATCACCCTGAACAGCTTTTCAGCGCCGGCGGATGGAGGGAATGTTCCGTTGTGTATCCGGGGCAACCCGAAGCGAACTTTGGCCGGCTTGGGCAGGTCCCGGCCGGGCACACAGGAGGCCAGTCCACCCTCCGCACCCATCTGGTTACCGCCACGCTCTGAAAGGCCAGGTGGGAGTGCGGGCAGCTGCCGCAGCGGACCGTTGACCACGCACGCCGGCGTGAGTACTGTGGGGCAACCATTCACCCCTGCCGTGGAGGCAACCATGGGCGGCAAGCCGGCCAGCAGCACTGATTACGAATTCCTGACCGTCTGGCGCGTTGCCGGGACTCCCCGCGAAGTGGTGGACATCCTGGGCGATGCGGGAACACTTCCGCGCTGGTGGCCCTCCGTCTATTTGGCGGTTGACCAGCTGGACCCGGGGCATCCGGACGGCACCGGAAAAGTCTTCCTCCTCCACACCAAAGGCTGGCTTCCCTACACCTTGACGTGGCAACTCGCCGTCACCAGTCCCGTCACGGAACACGGGTTCACGATCTCGGCGCGGGGAGACCTCAACGGCGCCGGGCGCTGGACCTTCGAGCAGGACGGCCCGGAAACAGTGGTCACCTATGACTGGCGGGTCAGTGCGGCGAAACCGTTGCTGCGGCGGCTGAGCTGGCTGCTCAAGCCGGCCTTTGCGGCGAACCATCGGTGGGCGATGGCCCGCGGGCAGGAGTCCCTTGCCCTGGAACTGCGCCGGCGACGCCCCGGTGCTGATCCCGCCCGGATCCGACGCGCCGAGTGCGGCAGCGCAGATTGACCGCATGCGAGAATGGCCCCATGACCCACGAACCCGAGCGCCCGCTGCCGCAGCAGAGGGCCACCCGCCCCTTGATCCCGCCTTCGAAGCCGCCTACCAGGCCGCCCAAAAGAGCCTCAACGAGGGCGGCATCCCGATCGGGGCAGCCCTTGCCCGTGACGGTGTGGTCATCGCGACCGGGCACAACGAACGGGTCCAGAACGGCGACCCGATAGCTCACGGGGAAATGTCCGCACTCCGCGCGGCCGGCCGGCAGAAGAGCTACCGGGACACAACCCTCTACACCACCCTGGCCCCGTGTGCCATGTGCACGGGAACCATCATCCAGTTCAAGATCCCGCGCGTTGTCGTGGGGGAGGCGAGAACGTTCGACGGCGAGTTCGACCTTCTGCGGTCACGTGGGGTTGAGGTGGTGGTCCTGGATGATCCGCGGTGCGTGGACATGATGCGTGCGTTCCAGGAGGACAACCCGGAACTGTGGGCCGAGGACATCGCAGAGGATCCCGCCGGGTAGGGGCTGTTGCTAGCCGGCACCGTCCCACCGGGCTCCAGGGCATCAGCGGTTACACTCCCAGGGAATCGAACTCATCCACCGAACCGGGCGTTAGAGTGTGCAGCAGGCAACCGTTCCAACCGCGTTATGCCGGCAGTTCCGATCCCGTTGTCAGGAAAGGTAATAAAGAGATGTCCCACGATCCGTATGCCGCACTTCCCCAGCTTCCTGAATTCTCCTTGTCCAGCACGGATATCCAAGACGGGCAGGCGCTTCCCGTGGCCCAGGCGAGTGGGAAGATGGGAATCGACGGCGGAGAAGACCGGTCTCCGGCACTTGCCTGGGAGGGGTTCCCGCCGGAGACCAAAAGCTTTGCCGTGACGGTCCTGGACCCGGACGCTCCCACCGGCAGTGGCTTCTGGCACTGGGCAGCCTTCAACCTGCCTGCGTCCACTACCTCCCTCCCTTCGGGCGCTGCCGAGGCCGGCCTGCCCGCGCCTGCGGTGCAACTGATGAATGACGCCGGCTTCCGGGGATTCGTGGGCGCGGCTCCTCCCGAAGGACACGGCCCCCACCACTACCACTTCGTGGTTCACGCAGTGGACGTGGAACAACTCGACATCCCGGCCGATGCAAGCCCCGCCTACCTCGGCTTCCAGCTCTTTAGCCACGCAATTGGACGGGCCAGGCTCACCGCCACTTTTGAAATTTAGTAAACGAGCATCCGGCCACATTCTCCAGGCATAGCCGGAGAACGTGGCCGGCCCCGAAGGGCGTCCTGGACACTTTGGGGCAACGGCGTACCGGTCAGAATCCGACGTTGTCCCTGCCCTTGAGGCCCAGCATCTCGCGGGCCTCATCGGGTGTTGCAATCTCAAAGTTGAGCGCTTCCAGAATGGTCCGGATGCGGGTGACCTGCTCGGCGTTTGAGCGTGCCAGGCTGGCCCGGGCCGATCCACAGGGAGTCCTCCAGGCCCACCCGGACGTGGGAGCCCATGGCTGCGCCGATGGTGGCAAGCGGCATCTGGTTCTTGCCGGCGCCAAGGATGGACCACTGGTAGTCGTCGCCCAGGAGCCGGTCTGCGGTGCGCCGCATGTGCATCAGGTCCTCGGGGTGTGCGCCGATGCCGCCGAGCAGGCCGAAGACGGACTGGACGAACAGCGGTCCCTTGGCCAGGCCGCGGGCATGGAAGTGGGCCAGGTTGTTCAAGTGGGAGATGTCATAGCACTCGAACTCGAAGCGCGTCCCGTTGGCATTGCCGATTTCCAGGATGGTTTCAATGTCCTGGAACGTGTTCTTGAAAACCAGGTCGCGGCTTTTGACCAGCCCTTCGCGTTCCCAGTCGTGGGTGAAGTCCTTGAACCGGTCCAGCATCGGGTAGAGCCCGAAGTTCATGGACCCCATGTTCAGCGAGGCAAGCTCGGGCTTGAACAAGGCGGCCGGCTGCATGCGTTCTTCAACGGTCATGTGCGGTGATCCGCCGGTGGTGATGTTGATGACCGCGTCGGTGTTCCGCTTGACCTTGTCCAGGATCGGCTCGAAGTGCTCGGGATTCTGCGATGGGCGCCCGTCCCGCGGATCGCGGGCGTGCATGTGCACGATGGCAGCGCCCGCCTCAGCGGCGCCGATGGCGGCATCGGCGATTTCCTGGGGCGTGACGGGCAGGTGTTCGGACATGGAGGGGGTGTGGATGGCGCCGGTAACGGCGCTGGTGATGATGACCTTGCGTGTTGTTGCCACGGGACGTTTCCTTTCGGGGTCTTAGTAGAGCTTTTCGGTGTTTCCGTCGACGGCCAGGGCCTGGCCGTTGACGTTGCGCGCCATGTCGCTGGCGGCGAAGAGGGCCATGTTGGCGATGTCCTCGGCTTCAATGAGCCGGCCCAGCGACGACTGGCTGCGGTACAGGGCGGAGACGGTGTCCACGGGTTCGCCCAGCATGTCCGCCTTGGCGGCGATGACCGCATCGATGCGCGGACCGTTGACGGCGCCGGGACAGATCGCGTTGACCCGGATCCCCTCTGCCCCGAGCTCAATCGCCAGAGTCTTGGTCAGCCCGACCACCGCCCACTTGGATGCCGAGTAGGCGCTCCGCCCGGCCATGCCCAGGCGACCAGCCGCCGAGGAAAGGTTGATGATTGATGCCCCCGGTGCGGAGCGCAGAAGCGGCAGGGCGTGCTTGATGCAGTAGAACTGTCCGTGGATGTTGACGTCGAACGTTGCCTTCCAGGCCGTGCTGTCAAGGGACTGGATGGGACCCGTTGGTCCGGCGATGCCCGCGTTGTTCACCAGGACATCGAGGCCGCCGAATTCGCCCTGGATCGTCGCCATGAGGTCCTGGACCTGCGATTCGTCCGATACGTCACTGACAGCGGCGAGGAAGCCCTCGGCGCGTGCTTTGTCGACGGCGTCGGGGTCGATGTCCGTCACGAAGACGCTGGCCCCGTGGGCCTTGAATTTGGTGGCGATTGCCATGCCGATGCCGTTTGCGCCGGCGGTGACCAGGACGCGTTTAGTACTGAAATCCATGGTGTTTCCTTGTTGGGTGGGTGGGCAGACTTTTTGGGCGTGGGGGATCAAGGCATCAGCGATGGACGCTGATGCCGGCGGTTGGAAGTGGACGGGCGGTTAGGCGGGCGGTGCGTTACACCCGCACGTTCTCCCTATGTGGATGCGGTGCGAACAAGTTAAGGAGCTGTAGGTGTTGGACGGGGCTTCGATCCTGCGGAGCAGCATGGCGAATGCCTCCTGGGCCATTTCCTGCTGCGGCTGGACGATGCTCGTCAGGTTGATCAGACCGGAACGGCTGTGGGCCAGCCCGTCGCACCCCGCGACCGCCACATCCTCGGGGATGCGCAGGCCGCGGTCGAGCGCGTATTCCATGACGCCGATGGCGAGGCTCGTCGCTGCCGCACACCACGGCGCGGGGCGCCTTGGCCGAAGAAAACAGCCGTTCGGCTGCCAGCCGGCCGCCTTCATTGTTGACGCGCGTGCTGATCTTCCACTCGCCGCTGATGGTGACGCCCGCAGCAGCCGCAGTGCGGACAAAGGCCTGTTCCCGGGTGAGGGACGCGGTGGAGAAGCGCGGTCCCACCACGGTGGCGATGTCCCGGTAACCGTGGCCCAGCATGTGTTCCATCAGCAGGGTTGCCGCGGCATCGTCATCAATGCCTACGAAGTCGCCCTGCAGGAAGTCGGCCCGTCGGGACAGGCAGACGTAGGGAATCCGCGCAGTTCGCAGGGTGCGTAAGGCGGTGGCGTCCTCCCGCAGGGCGGCGGCGAGGATGACGCCGTCCACGTTGCGGTTCGCGAGCGTGGCGGTGACCTGTGCAAGCGTGGCCGCATCGTCCTGCGTGGTTGCCACAAACACTTCGTAGCCGGACTCGGCGGCAGCGGAAATGATGCCCTGTGCCCACCGGGGATACATGGGGTTGATGATGTTGGGCAGGATCAGCCCCACCACGCGGGTCCGCAGCGGATCAGAAAATGAAGACGACTTACGGGGCCTGAACCCCAGTTCATTCGCCACGCCGATGATGCGGCGCCGGGTTTCGACCGACACACCACCCTTGCCGTTCAGCGCGTAGGACACTGTGGCAGGGGAAACGCCCGCTGCACGGGCAACAGCGGCGGCGGAAACCGGCGCGGGGCGGGGCCCGGAGGTTCTGCTGACTTTATGGCCGCTCACCCACCGCCCCCTCTCCAATGACGTGCACCCACGGTGTCCTTGTGACGTCAATTACAGTAGGAGCGCACTTGAGCGTTAAGCAACGTTAAGTGCTGCGGGGGTACTTCTGCTGGAAGGCACGACGACGGCGGGGAAGTGAGCGCCGCCGTCGTACCTTCCGTGGAAGGTGCTGGGGGACCGTCAGGCGCCGGCTACGCGCTGGACGAACTCGACCGTCTCGCGTTCCGTTTCGGCGCGGGTGGTGGGTTCGTTGTGCACCTCGTGCCGGACGCCGGGGAAGACGCGGGTGCGGACATCCGCGTGGCCCGAATCAGCCAGGCGGTTGGCCACGTGGTAGGCGCCTTCGCCGTAGTTGGTGACGGGGTCCTGGTCGCCGGCGAGGATCAGAACGGGGAGTTCCACGGGGAGCTGTTTGTACCAGTCGTCGGAGGTGACCTGGTCGTAGAGGTCCACGAAGCCCTGCAGGAAGCGGGCGCTGAGCGGTGCGCCGAAGTTGTTGAAGGGGTCCCGCCCGTGGTCGGTGACGACGTCCGCGTCGAGTGCCACCCAGGCGGTGGGACCGGCGCTCTCGCCGAAGCGGCCCAGGAAGCCGTCGAACAACTGGGCCACCAGTTCCTGTGGGGCGGGATCGGCGCCGCGCTCGCCGGAGGCAAGCCGGGCCAGTTCGGGCCGGTTAATCATCTTCTCGATGCCACGCATCTGGGCGGCGATGCCGCAGAGGATCAGGCCGGAAAGCTGCGCCTGCGGGTCGGTGGCCAGGGCGCGGGCAATCATGGAGCCCCAGCTGTGGCCAAACACCACGTACGGAAGGTGGGGGAGTGCTTGCCGGGCCTTGGCCTGCAGGGTGACCTCATCGGCGACCACTACGCGGGCGGCGTCCTCGCCGGCGTCGCCCCAGGTGCCCTGCTGCATCGCCGTGCGCCCGTGCCCGGAGTGGTCGCCCGCTACCACGATGAACCCCGCGTCCACCAGGGTGGAGATGAGGTGGAGGTAGCGGCGGGAGTGCTCGCCGAGCCCGTGGATGAGCTGGACGATGGCCTTGGGCTGCCCGATGGGTTCGTAGACCCAGGCCTGGATGGTGTCGCGGCCGTTGGCGGACGTGAACTCGATTTCCTGCAGTGACATATCTTCCTCCCATGCCGGCGCCGTCGCTGGCTTGAGGCGAGCCTATCCACAGTGCTGTCATCTTCGTCAATGATCGCTGGTTCATTGATGGGGCTTCCGCCTAGTCTGAAACCAATCCCGTCTCGTTGCCCTGGAAGGAAGCCGATGCCGCATCCCACCCGTCCCCTGCGCAAGCTGGGATTCCTCACCATCGGCCTGTTTGATCCCGATAATCCGGCAGCTGGCCACGAGTCCACGCTGCAGATCATCGAGCTGGGGGAGCGGCTGGGGTTCGACAGTGCCTGGCTGCGCCACCGGCACCTGCAGTTCGGCATCTCTTCCCCTGTGGCGGTGATGGCCGCGGCGAGCCAGCGCACCTCCCGGATTGAGCTGGGAACCGCCGTGACGCCGCTGGGCTGGGAGAACCCGCTGCGCCTGGCCGAGGACCTGGCCACGGTGGATCTGCTCGCTGGAGGGCGGATCAATCCCGGCGTGAGCGTGGGGGAACCGATGCAGTACGACACCGTGAAGCACGAGCTGTACCCGGACACCGCGGAGCCTGGAGGACTTCAGCTACGCCCGTGTGGAGCGGTTTGCGCGGCTTGTTGCCGGGGATCCGGTTCGGGAGTTCTCGGGCAAGCAGGGCGTCGTGGAGGAATTCTCCAACCGCGTGGAGCCTCACTCGCCCGGGTTGCGGGAACGGCTTTGGTACGGGGCTGGCAGCACGAAGTCTGCCGTCTGGGCCGGTTCGAATGGGTTCAATCTGCTGTCCAGCAGCGTCATCTTCCCGGACAAGGGGCAGGAACCGAATTTCGCCTTGGTCCAGCAGTCGCAGATCCGTGCGTTCCGGGAGGCTGCTGGTTTTGCCGGCCACGCTGGGGCTCGGGTCTCGCAGGGTCTGGTGGTGATCCCGACTGACTCGGCGACTCAGGCCCAACGGGAAAAATACCAGCGGTACGTCGACGAACGCACTCCCCGCACCGCTGCTCCGCAAGGGCCGCGGGGCATGATGTTCGCGGCTGATCTAATCGGCACCAGTGATGAGATCGCTGAACAGCTCTACGCCCACGCCGGTTTTCAGGAGGTGGATGAGGTTGCGTTCGCACTGCCTTTCAGCTTCGAGCACGAGGACTATGGGCAGATCCTGACGGACATGGCGGGGAAGCTGGGGCCGGCTTTGGGGTGGGCGTCCGGGGAAGGCTCGCGGCCTGTGCGGTAGTGCGCGGGATATGCAAATGCAGCCCCTGTAGAGTGGCTGATTCCCTAAAGGCGGGGTTGGGTTAAATACGCGGATCGAAGGCGTCACTTTCACCGTACTCAGCGCCCTACTTCCTCGTCGGAGCACCTCGTCAGATGTTCACTGATAACTTTGGACGATTTCGCCTCCTATGGAGGTCTGACTTCAGCGTGCGCGCAGCAAAGCGCCCCGGCAGCGACAGCGTGTGAGAAGTTCGACGCGGGCCCACCTTGTCGTGACCCGTATAGTCAAGCGAACGATGCGGCGCCCTCTGGACCAGCGGTAAGAATACACATGGGTTTCTGTCACCTTGGTACGTAACAACCGCCAACTGATTAGGTGAGCGTAAGCCAACCTTGTAAGTGTGGAGATCGGAGGACGAAATCGGAGATATGCGCTGTTATCGGTACTGAGACCTATTCGCACCTCCCGTAGGGCCGGGTGTCTTGGCCGAAATTGCACCTGAAGGCTAGGCAGCTTCATGCTCCACCTCTGTCGGCGGCGGCTTGCTCGTGCGAGAACCTTTCCGCGGCCCTCTGGCGCCCTAGCCATCCGCCAGAAGCCGGCAAGCCACAGAGCATCGGAGTTTCCGCAGCTACTTCTGCCCTCGTGCTTTATAGGTCGATAATTGATGCTTTGCTTGATGATTCGAGGAGAGCCCTTTCCGCCAATCAGCCTTGGTTCAACTTCGCCGCAATCTGAACCGCTTGCAGAGTCAAAGCCCCCGCTAAGGCCCCAATCCATTTGGGATCCAGTGAAGGTAGGAAGTCCAAGAAGCGACGCTCAGTTTGAACTGAGGTATTCAGATGTGCCACTTGAGGCCAGTTACCCGATCCCACTCTGAGTATGGACCTAGCGAAGTCTTTCCGAAGGTTGGTGATTTCCCCGCTGTGCCCATGTAGCGCCACATTTACGTACTCGTGCAATACCACCGAGCACTGTCTCGCATACCGTTTTCGCTGCTTTCTAATCACCCTTGTAACCCCAGGTATCCGCGAGTAGGCACGTTGAAAAAAATCGGCGGTATTGTTGACTTCCTTCGCTAACTGCAGTCGAATTTCACCGGAAGTGATGCTCCCTTCTAGGGCCTCAGCAATGTCAAGCACGCGGAACATGCGGTTGATGACCTGCGCGTCAGTGTAGTTTGCGTCGAGACGTGCTTGTCTCGCCATCGGCGCAACCAAAACACATACAGCTAAAGCTAAAGAGAGAAGAATTCCCAAGCCAGATAGGGATTCAGGTAGAAGCCAATGCGCGAGGTGCCATCCGGTTAAGGCCACAACAAAATATCCTATGATACCCACGAGCACCGGCAACCAAAGGACAAGGAGGTATGTGCGACCCGATGGGACGCGATCCAGTGTTTGGCAAACTCGATCGGTAGCCGATGCGTCCCAGGAGACCTCCGTCAAAAAGGCTCGACGCGCCGACGAAATCGAGAAATCGGATTTGGAACGTACCGCGACGCGCTGGCTGCGCCACCCTAGTAATAAGTGTCTATGTAGAAAACCTGCCATGCCCCTACCCTTCGTGCTGGAAAATCACGCATACTCCTATGAAAAACAACCATAAAGTGGATCAACCGTCCTCGCACTATGAGCTCAACTCACTTCCACGAATCGGTCAGTGAAGCCACTAGGTCCGATCTAACTGTCCATTAGGGCCCCGTTTAAGGAAGAAATCCATGGGCAAGGGAAGGCAAAGCAAGCTCGGAGGGATTGTCCCTGGCTGTGGACAGGAGAGGCAGTTGTCCAGGCAGTAACGACGGGACGGTGGATCAACCTATTTGCACTGTTGCGGAATGTGGCACGGTCTGCTTCCGCCTTGCGTCGGACTCACCCCCGTGCGGCCCCACGTCGACCGGAACCGCAAGCTAAGAAAATTACAGCCGACATGTCTTCGGGTAGAGGCGTGACCTGCCTCTACCCGGCACACCTGCCCAGGTCCAACGGGGAAGAACACCTCCGTCCAGGAGATGCTGGACAACCACGACGCTTGGATCCTGCAGGCGGTAATGCACCTTGGCGACGGAGGCCGAATCGCGGGCAGCGATTATGGATGGCATGATGACCTGCTGGTACATTAGCCCACTCCCCATACGGAGCGGCACGCCTGGCAGCCGTGATCCCTAGGTCGACCTATGGTTCTTATCGCGGTGAATATCTGGTCAGCGGCACCGGTTCAAACTGACGGTAGCGAGTTACCGGGCAGGCTCGAAAGGATCTCGTTCGTTGGTTGCTGAACACTTAGCCCAACTTGACCACCCGCATCCCGGATTACATCATTTACGGAATTCCACCATGCTTCGACGGGCTCAGATAGTGGTTGGTGACTGAACGCACCGAGCTGAATGAACGAGGGCTCGAGAAGGCTGTCCGAGCGCCCACCGATCTCTTCGATTTCCGCTACGACAGCATCGTAGGTGTTCTTCTCCGACGCCTTGAGGGTCTTCAATTCCGCCATGAGGACACGCTGCACCACGTCTACGACTTTGTCTGCCCAAGACGGCCTGCATCGGATCAGTTCCAGTCGCTTAAGTACTGCACGTTGCTCTCGTTCATTTGTGAAACCGGCAATCGGCTGTTTCCCTACGAGCCAGGACTTTTCCACTGGGAATTCGATCCTGAGGTCTGCAACCCACACTTCCGGAGTATCGACCGTCAATTTCGGTACATGGAGTAGGTGTAGTGGTCCCTTGCCTTTTTTAACAAGGGATCTCGTACCACCGTCCATGTTGCTCATGTCATAAACAGGAGCGATGGATATCCATGGGCGCGTAGGTGGATCAAAATCCACTTCGCCGAGATCACAGGTCTGGCTCGTAATAATGCCGTAGCGCGGAGCGACGTGATCAGCCAAGATCACTTCGGGACCTTCTGAGTCTTCAACGTAATTGCGCGTTGCAGCCCATATTGCGAATTTCGGGTTAGCAAAGTAGAAAAAGGGCGGGTCTTCTACAATGTCTCCAGCTGTGAAGCCTGCCGCGGCGGCCAGTACCTCGTCCGGCCACTGCTGGCGTTCAACAGGCAAGCCTGCAGTAATGTCAGGGACCGACATCCGCGGGCGCCTCCAAAGTAGTAGTTGGCTGATATCTGGGCATAGCCCACCGAAGCTTTAAGTGGGCCTCAAATTACGTCGAGATGGTCCTGGGTCTGCGGGGTGGGGCAACAAATCCCTCCGCAGAGTTTTGGTCTACGGAGACCTGATCAATTCCTGGTTGACCAAAAGCCTCGAGATCCTCATCGTCTACAAGCCTCCGCGGGCCCTGCAGTGTTGGGAAAAGCAGCGGCTCAGCTAGTGCCAAAACGTGTCGGAGCCCCTCGGCGCCCTGGCCTATACGGGCTACACGGTCAGTGCCATCATCCGTACCGAGCGCAAGCCACAAGCGTGCCCGTTCGATTCCCTGGACCGCAACGAGTTGGGATACAAACGCGTGCACAGCAAGTAGGTGCCGGGACGAAGAGCCATATGCTCCTCCGGCATTTCGCCAATTGCCCAAAGTCCGTCGCGAGACGTTTCCTAGCTGGGCGACCTGAGAATCAGTTAAGTGCAGCCACTCTGCGAGATCGTCAACGGCTGATACAGAAGCCGCCGAGACGCGTCGATCACGTTCAGAGCGGGCGGTCTCCACTGCGCTCGGCCGTCCAGCCGCTTGGTGACCGTAGGCACCCGGCGCGCGGAAAGTCAGGCCTTGATCTGTTGCCGAGGTGCCATCTTCCAAGAGAGATGGCCAATAATCCGCCCCGACCCGGATGAGGTTGGTCTCGCTGGGGATATCAGATCCCGCGCTTTGAAGGATGGGTGTACCTGGGACGGCAGCAAGGGTTAGGGCTGCGGCCGCGGCCACATTCCAAACGCGGGTCCGCGCGGCAGGAGAGTTCCAAGAGCGGAGGTTACCGCCCCAGTTCTCGTAGAACTGCGTTGCTTTATCCGCCCTGCTGTAGGTTCCCCCGGAGGCGTATCTTTCTAGAGTGACGCCGTAACTCATATCAGACATGCGGTCCCCCATTTCTCCTCTGAGTCTACGTAACGACTCTAAGTCTTGAGATAGTCGAGCAGTTCAGGTTCGACTACGGCTTGAAACACCTGAAGTGCTCGACGATGAAGCTGCTTGGCCGTTTGATGAAGATCGGCAACATCGAATGCCCGGGCGCGCGCGTCAAAGCAGTCCGTGTCCAACACTGTGCTGTAGCCGTTAGCCTGAGCAGGATCAGGCGTGCAGCCACTTCTTAGAACAACTTGAGCGTCTCCGAGATCGAGGTGCGAAAAGGTTTGCGCTCCGATGACGGCCTCCATTAGGCCAGGCTTGCCGGCCAGCCCCAGCAGGCTCGGATCCAATAAGCCATTCCAGTCACTCGGCTTGGAGGCCTGCCGGTGAACTATGCGGTCGATGTACCGCAAGCCCACCCGCTGGATAAGGGCCGGCTGGTAGGACGAGTGAATGACTTGGGTGAGATCCTCAAGCCGCGCGTTAAATTCGCTCCATGTTGTATACCCCGTTGACTCCAGTGCGAAAAAGTCGGGCATGAGGACAACGGTCCATCTTTGATCTTTAGAGCGCAAGCGCCAACCGGGGCGGACTTCTCCGCTGGATGTTTGAAATCCGGCGGGTCCAGCTTCAAGCACCACCTCGCCCGCAGACGCCTGCTCGAGCGTCGGATAGTCATGCCTAAGTGCATCCTGAATTTGAAGGGCCGTAGTGGGTTCGCTTACAGACGGCCGAGATTCGTGCCTACCCTGAAAGACGACGAGGCTCGAGGGGAGATGCGCCGAGTGTCTCAGAAGATGGTTCTGGAAGTTCGACGAGGTTATTCGCAAGGTCCTTCTTGATCTTGTCCACGATTGAGTGTAAACCGGCGGAAAGTTCTGGGCAAGTTGTGTGAAATTTGGCTTCTTCCTTTCAGCCGAGGCGCCGAGCGATAGTTCGACTGTTGTCCAAGTCGTGTTGAGGCCGGGGCCCCGCCTGGAACGGGTCAGCCCTCCGGACCACCCCTACTACGATGAACGTGAAAACCGAGGCACTTGCTAACCGCAGGCGGCGCGACTGAGCTGGGGATCCTTGTCTGAGCAATCGTTGGGATTGTGCTGCAGCGCGACGAGTATAAGGGCCGTAAGACACATGAGAATCTGTCAGATTTAGCTCAAAGAAGCTCGGCCGAGTCCGTCAGACAACAAAACAGAGAGGGACCTATTCTGACGTCTTTCGAATACTTAGCTGACGTCAGGTTGGGGTGTGCTCAGTCGGACGATCTAGCGCCCTCGAGAAACACGACTAGGGCGTGTCTCCTAAAGCCTGATGGCCGCATCCGGGATGCTTGATGGGTGTCGCGTACTTCTGTTTTGACTGATGGGCAATGGGCCCGCATCCAGCCGCTACTGCCGTCTTCTGCAGGCCGGCGGGGTCGTCCTTTTCGGGACGACCGCCGAGTGGTCGAGGGCATCATCTACCGGTATCGCTGCGGGATCGCTTGGCGGGATGTGCCTGCCGAGTTCGGTCCGTGGCAGACCATCTGGAAGCGTCACCGCCGCTACAGCGGTGACGGAACGTGGGACAGCATTCTGGCGGCGCTGCTGACGGTCGCGGACTCTCAGGGTGAGGTGGACTGGTCCGTCTCGGTCGACTCGACGGTCAACCGCGCCCACCAGCACGGCACCAACCTTCCCCGCGCCACAGGGGGACCGCTCGAATTACATGAATCTGTTTGCTGAACCGGACGACCATGCCATTGGCCGGTCCCGCGGCGGTCTGAGCACCAAGATCCACGCCCTGGTTGACGGCAAAGGCAGGCCCCTGGTTCTGTTGGTCGCACCGGGCCAGGGCGGCGACGCGCCGATGTTCGCCCACCTCATGAACCAGTTGAAGATCAACCGGGCCGGTCCGGGCAGGCCCCGAACCCGCCCGGACCTGGTCCGCGGTGACAAGGCCTACTCATCTCGGGCGATCCGAACCCACCTCCGCGACCGCGGCATAGTAGCGGTGATCCCGCAGCCTTCCGATCAGGTCGGTCACAGAAAACGACGTGGCTCCTCCGGCGGCCGGCCTCCGGGCTTCGACAAAGAGGATTACAAAGGCCGCAACGTCGTCGAACGCAACTTCAACACCTTCAAACAGTGGCGGGCCCTGGCAACCCGCTACGACAAACTCGCCCTCACCTACCGCGGCGGAGCAGTCCTCCGAGCAATCAGCATCTGGCTGACAGCTTTAGGAGACACGCCCTAGTTCGAAATCGAAGATTCTGCTTGCCAGTAGCATCGTGTGTAGCCCAAGTAGATGAACCCCGGAGCAGCCCAGTAGCAATCAGCACACGTCTCCACTGCACACAGGCTAGCTCGTAGATATGCGGGAGAACGAGGGGATGAGGTCATCCTTGGAGCTTCCCACTATCTTTGTTTCGGCCCTTAGTTGAGGTCCCCATTTATCGACAGCCTGGCGCCCCCGCCGTAGCATCCAGACACACACCGCAACGCAGGCGCCCACCGCCGTAGTATCCAGACACACAGCGCAACGATGGAGCCCCCGCCCGTAACCTGTTTAAATGCCTCGCTTCGCACTGGACATCGAGTCCGTCCCCCGTCCCGCCCGTTCACAGGAACTCCTGGACGCCGTGAACCACCAGGTGGTCATCGCCGACGGCGCCATGGGCACGATGCTGCAGGGCCGCGACTTGCAGATAGACACAGACTTCCAGAACCTTGAGGGCTGCAACGAGATCCTCAACGACACCCGCCCGGACGTCATCGCGGACATCCACGACGCCTACTTCGCCACCGGCATCGACGCCGTGGAAACCAACACCTTCGGCGCCAACTGGTCCAACCTCTCCGACTACGGCATCGACCACCGCATCGAAGAACTGGCAAGAAAGGGCGCCAGGATCGCCCGCGAACGCGCCGAGGCGGCAGAAGAAACAGACGGCCGCATGCGCTGGGTCCTCGGCTCCATGGGCCCCGGCACCAAGCTCCCCAGCCTGGGCCACACCAGCTACGACTACCTCAAGCAGACCTTCGCCCTGCAGGCCGAGGGCCTCATCGACGGCGGCGCGGACGCGTTCCTCATCGAAACCAGCCAGGACCTCCTGCAGACCAAAGCCGCCGTCAACGGCTGCAAGCAGGCCATTGTCTCCAAGGGCATCCGCCTCCCCATCTTCGTCGAGGTGACCGTCGAAACCACCGGAACCATGCTCATGGGCTCCGAAATCGGCGCCGCGCTCACCGCCCTGGAACCGCTTGGCGTCGACGCCATCGGCCTGAACTGCGCCACCGGCCCGGATGAGATGAGCGAGCACCTCCGCCACCTCGCCAAGCAGTCCACCGTAGCCATCGCCTGCATGCCCAACGCCGGCCTTCCCATCCTCGGCGCCAACGGCGCGCACTACCCGCTAACCCCCACCGAACTCGCCACCGCCCACGAACAGTTCGTGCGCGAGTTCGGCCTGGGCCTGGTGGGCGGCTGTTGCGGTACGACGCCGGAGCACATGGCCGCCGTCGTCGAACGTCTGGCGCCCTTCCGCACCAAAGCCGTGGAGACCAAAGCAGACAACGCACCGGCGAGAATCCCCGAAGAGCGCGAAGCCGGCGTCGCCTCCCTCTACCAGCACGTGAACTTCGATCAGGAGTCCGCGTACCTGGCCATCGGTGAGCGCACCAACGCCAACGGTTCCAAAGCCTTCCGCCAGGCCATGCTCGAGGAACGCTGGGATGACTGCGTGGACATCGCCCGCGAACAGATCCGCGTCGGCGCCCACCTGCTGGATGTCTGCGTGGACTACGTGGGCCGCGACGGCGTGGCGGACGTCAAGGAGATCGTCTCCCGTTTCGCGTCCGCCTCCACCCTCCCGCTGGTCATCGACTCCACCGAACCCCCGGTCCTGAAAGCCGGCCTGGAACTCATCGGCGGCCGCCCCGTGGTCAACTCTGTCAATTACGAGGACGGCGACGGCCCCAACAGCCGTTTCGCGCGCATCATGCCGCTGGTGAAGGAACACGGCACCGCCGTGATCGCCCTGACCATCAACGAAGAGGGACAGGCCCGCACCACCGAGGGCAAAGTGGCCATCGCCTCCCGCCTGATCAACTCCCTGGTGGGTGAATGGGGCATGCGCGTCGAGGACATCATCGTCGACTGCCTTACCTTCCCGGTCGCCACCGGCCAGGAGGAAACCCGCCGGGACGGCATCGAAACCATCGAGGCCATCCGCCAGATCACCGCCAAGTACCCGGGCATCAACACCACCCTCGGCGTCTCCAACGTCTCCTTCGGCCTGAACCCGGCCGCGCGCGTCGTGCTGAACTCCGTGTTCCTCCACGAGGCCGTCCAGGCGGGCCTGACCAGCGGCATTATCGATGCCGCCAAGATCGTGCCGCTCGCATCGCTGCCCGATGAGCAGCGCAAGGTGGCCCTGGACCTGGTCTGGGACCGCCGCGAATACGACGCCGACGGCAACACCACCTACGATCCCCTCGCCATCATGCTGGACATGTTCGCCGGCGTGGACACCGCAGCACTCAAGGACCAGCGCGCCGCCGAACTCGCCGCGCTGCCCACGGGCGCTCGGCTGGAACGGCGCATCATCGACGGCGAAGGCAAGGGCCTCGAAGCAGACCTGGACCTGGCCCGCAGCGAGGGTATGACCTCGCTGGGCATCATCAACGACCACCTGCTCGAAGGCATGAAGGTGGTGGGCGAACGCTTCGGCGCCGGTGAAATGCAGCTGCCGTTCGTGCTGCAGTCCGCCGAGGTCATGAAGAACGCCGTTGCCCTGCTCGAACCGCACATGGAGAAGTCGGACTCCTCCGGCAAGGGCACCATGGTGATCGCCACCGTCCGCGGCGACGTGCACGACATCGGCAAGAACCTGGTGGACATCATCCTCACCAACAACGGCTACAGGGTCATCAACATCGGCATCAAGCAGGGCATCGCCGAGATCATCGCCGCCGCGGAGCAGCACAACGCCGACGTCATCGGCATGTCCGGGCTCCTGGTGAAGTCCACGGTCGTGATGAAGGAAAACCTCGCGGAGCCTGCAGTCCCGCGGCCTGGCCAAGAAGTGGCCGGTGATCCTGGGCGGTGCTGCCCTGACCCGCGCCTACGTGGAGCAGGACCTCGCGGAGCAGTTCGACGGCGTGGTCCGCTACGCCAAGGACGCCTTCGAGGGGCTGTCCCTCATGGAGCCGCTGGTCCGCGTGGCCCGCGGTGAATCGCCGGACGACGTCGGCCTGCCGCCTTTGAAGAAGCGCATCCACAAGGGCGGCGCCAAGTTCACCATCACCGAGCCCGAGGCCATGCCCGGCCGCTCCGACGTCACCGAAGACAACCCCGTGCCCGTGCCGCCGTTCTGGGGCACACGCATCGTCCGCGGCGTCTCGCTCCACGACTACTCCGCCTTCCTTGATGAGCGCGCCACCTTCATGGGGCAGTGGGGCCTCAAGCCCGGCCGCGGCGAGGACGGCGCCTCCTACGAGGAACTCGTGGAACGCGAGGGCCGGCCGCGACTGCGCTACTGGCTGGACCGCATCCTGGCCGAAGGCATGCTCGACGCCTCCGTCGCCTACGGCTACTTCCCCGTCGTCTCCGAGGGCGAACAGGTGGTGGTGCTGCACCACGGCGAGGATCCCGACGGCGTCCTGGGCCAGGCGGGTCTCCTCGCCCCGGACGGTGGAACAGGTGCCCCGATCGGCACCGACCGCCTGCGGTTCGACTTCCCGCGCCAGCGGCGCGACCGGCACCTCTGCCTTGCGGACTTCGTGAAGTCGCGCGAGTCCGGCCAGATCGACGTGCTCCCGGTGCAGCTGGTCACCGCCGGCTCGAAGATCGAGGAGTTCACCTCCAAAATGTTCGCGGCCAACCAGTACCGCGACTACTACGAGCTCAACGGCCTGGTCATGCAGCTCACCGAGGCACTTGCCGAGTTCTGGCACGCCCGCATCCGCAAGGAGCTCGGCTTCGGGTCCGAGGAGCCGAAGGACACGGCCGGGTACTTCAAGTTGGACTACCGCGGTGCCCGGTTCTCCCTGGGCTACCCCGCCTGCCCTGACATGGAGGACCGCCGCAAGGTCACCGAGCCTGCTGAAGCCCGAACGCATGGGCGTCATCCTGAGCGACGAGCTCATGCTGCACCCCGAACAGTCCACCGACGCGTTCGTGTTCCACCACCCGGAGGCGAAGTACTTCAAGGTGTGAGCTGGCGCCTTAGTGGTTTCCGAACCGCTCCCGGGCGGTTCGAGCGGATGTGCCGAGGGCGGCGCCGATAACCTCCCACGAGTCTCCCTTCGCGCGGGCGGCGCTGACGGCGGCCTCCAGGCTCGGCCGCGGCTTTCGCGGCAGCCGTACGGGCAGCGGCGATCCTTCGGAAGTCAGCCGCCTCCCTGTCCACGTGTGGGGCCGGATTCAGGCGAACGAGTGTTCCATCCACCCGAAGCGGCGCGGCTAAGTGCTCGACGTGCAGGACGTAACCTTCCTCGGGTGCCCGCTGGATGTAGAGGGTGAGGACAGCCTTTCCTTCTCCGTCATCAAAGTCGACTTTTCCGTAGCTCTCGCTGGGGCCAACAGGCCACGGGCGCGGCTTTAAGCGCCATCCAGGTTCGTGATGCGTCGGCTCGTAGGCTGGTGCTTCGCGAGGGGGCATGATGGCCGATCTCCTTCAGATTGTCTTTCACTGCGCCCCGGCGCGTAGGGCGCAGCAAGGCCACTGTCCACGGTACGGCCGCGGTCCAGCGGGCACCCGGGTAGCCGGTACCCGAATCCCGCGACGGCATTTACGTGCGGTGGGCGCGGTGTCCGCTTGTTGATGGACTACCCCGCGTGCCCGGATATGGGGGACCGCCCGCCTTAGGGTGTGAGCTGGCGCCGGTCCCCGGCGGAGCGCCCCGGTGTGGAGGAGGAGGGTTGGGCGGCCTTCGCGTCAGAGCCGGCAGTCCCCGCGGACACCGGCTTCACCCGCCGCAGCGAGGCAAGCACCGCCCGGCCCACCACGGCGATGCCTATCACCGTGGTGACGGCGCGCAGGGTGTCCCAGCCCGCCGTCGAGGTCAGCAGCGAGTAGAGCAGGAAGCTGCTGAGGTTGGTGCCCAGCGGCGCGCCCGGAACGTAGGAAATGCCGGTACCGGCGCCCACGGCGAAGGGCCAGAACCACAGGTTTAGCAGCAGCCCGAACACATAGGACGCCACCACGCCGTAGGCCGCGAGCATCCACAGTTCGGCCCTGCCGCGCACCCGCTTGGGGAGCAGCCCGGCTCCGGCGCCCACCCACGCGCAAGCGAAAACCTGGAACGGCGTCCATGGCCCGATCCCGCCCCACAGCGCGCTGGAGACGGCGATGGTGGCGGCACCGAGCAGCAGTCCGAACCGGGCACCGAAAGCCCGGCCGGCCAGGATCAGCAGGATAAACACCGCTTCCACGCCGCCGACGCCGGTGCTCGCCACCCGCACGGCAGAACCGACGGCAGCCAGCACGCCGAGCAGCGCCACCGTGTGTGCCGAGCGCACGGACCCGTCCAGGGAAAGTACGACGGCGACCGCGGCCACGGGTGCGATGGCCAGGGCAATGTAGGGGGTTGCGGCGGCTGCGTCCTGGAGGAGTGCCGCGGCGAGCAAGGGCCAGCAGAACGCCGCGAGTGCGGCCAGGTTGGCTGCTGCGAGGACAGCCAGTTCGGCGCCGCGCGGCATCCGGATCCGGTGGGGATTCCTTGTGTCTCCGGCTTCTGGTTGGTCGATGGCCACTACCGGTCGAGGGCTGGCAACAGCGGGACGGGGCGACGGGACGTACTGTTCCGGAGCAGGCACAGCTTCCAGGGCTGGTGCCACGCCGTCCCGCATCGGCAGGATCCGGGCACCCAGGCCGTGGGCGAAGTCGAGGTCGTGCGTGGCGATCAGGACTGCCGCGCCGTCCTCCGCCGCAGCGCGCAGCGCCGCCGAAACCGCTGCGCGTGCGGCGGGATCGAGCCCGCGGGTGGGCTCGTCGATCAGCAGCACCTCCGGGTTGTCCATGGTCTGCAGCGCGATGGCCAGGATCCTGCGTTCGCCGGCGGAAAGGTCCCGCGGATGCTCGTGGCCGATGGGCATTCCGTCCGTTCCGCGCAGCCGGGCAAGACGCGCAGCAGCAAACCCGGGTTCAGGCTGTACACCGTTCTTTCCACGCGCCAGCCGCCGTTCCGCCGACCGCAGCTCGCCCGCAACCGTGTCTCGGGTGAAGAGATCGTCCGACGCGTCCGGCACCAGGGCGAGCCTTCCGCCGTCGGACGTCTTCAACGTGCCCGTTACGTGACCGCCTTTGCCTTTGTTCAGCGCCAGCGCCACCAGCAGCGAGGATTTTCCGGCTCCGTTAGGTCCCACCAGGGCCACGATCTCGCCGCGGTGCAGGGTCAGGGATGCGTCGCTGACCAGCGGCGTACCCTTCCGGAGCACCTCGAGGTGGGTTGCCGTCAGCACGGGGTCCTGGCTGTGGGCGGCGACGGTCACCGTCCGGGCCGCGGCGGGAGCAGAGGGGGCGGGCGCGGCGCCTGGCACCAGGGCACCGGCCTCGAGGGTCCACCAGGAACCAGCCACCGGCACCAGCGCCGCGGCCCGGTGCTCGGCGACGATGACGCACACGCCGTCGTCGCGGGCCAGGGTGTCCAGGACAGCGATGACGCGGGCGCGGGCCGTGGCGTCGAGATCGGCCAGGGGCTCGTCCACCAGGAGAAGCTTGGGATGGTCCACGACGGCGGCTGCGATGGCTACAAGCGTGGCTTCACCCGCCGAGAGGGTGCTGACGTCCCGGTCCAGCAGGGCCGTAATCCCGATCCGTTCCGCCACCGCCAGCACCCGGGTTTTCGCTGCGACAGAGGGCACGCCACGGAGTTCAAGCGCCAGGGCAATGTCGTCCCGCACACGGGTGGTGGCGAACGCTGCCCGTGGGTTCTGCAGCACGACACCCACCAGGCGCGCCGTATCGCGCGGGGGAGCGGAGGCGCGGTCAACCCCGGCAACTTGTACCGTGCCGGACAAATTGCCGCCGTCCACGTGGGAAAGGAGTCCAGCCAGGCCGCGCAGGATGGTGGACTTTCCGGAGCCTGTGGGCCCCGTGATTACCGCGACGGACCCGGCCCGCGGGGCGAACGACTCAACCCGGATGCACGTGCCGGCAATGCGGAACCGGGCGTCGCGAACCTGAAGCGGGCCGCCGTCGTCGGGCCCGGGAACGCGCAGTGCCCGGCTGCCGAAGCCGCGCAGGCTCCAGGGCCGCGGCAATGCGGCCGGCGTGCTCCAGCGTGCGCTCGAGGATTGGAACCAGGGCCCGGGGGCCGAAGCGTTCGCCCCGCAGCCGGAACGCGAGGCGCACCGAGGCCACGGCGTCGCCCAGCGCGGGGAGCGCCGCCCACGCCACAACCAGCATGCGGGCCACACCCTGCAGGGGTCCGCCCCGGGCCAGGCGGACGAAGCCGCGGGACACATCCACCCAGGCATTGAGCAGGCCGAACCCCAGGATGGTGAGAGCGATCGGCAGCGCGGACAACACCGCCGCCCACAGCCCCGGCGCGGTGACCGGGCCCAGGAACACCACATGGGCGTACGGGGCGGGAAGCCGCAGGGGCGGCAGGTCCAGGAGGACCGGGGCGCCGGTGGCCACTCCATTGAAGAGGACCCGGTAGGCGACCCGCGCCGCGATGAACACAGCAGCGAGAACCGCTGCTGCGCGCAACGGCGCGGGCCGGAAGGTCATGACGCGGGTGCTGCCGGTTCGTTGTCCACGGTGTAGAGCAGTTCAAGGCTCTCGCCGGGGTTGAGCTTGAGGCTGTCCAGGCCTTCCTGTGCGTAGGCCCACGTGCCGGCGGCGGGCTTCACCCAGAGGGCCCAGTAAGAGACAGTGTTTTTGTCATCGCACGCTTCGCGGGTGGTGCCGCCCTTGTGCTTGATTTCGAAGTCCGCGGCAGGCACGCCGTTGACGCGGCACGCGAAGCTCGTGGGGTACTTGGCGGTTCCTTCGATCTTCACGTTGGCTTTGCCCAGCACGTCCGATGCCAGAGTGGGCCCCTCCACGGACACGCAAGAGGAGGTGTCGGCGGCGGACTGCTTCAGGACGCCCGAATCGACGACGACCTTCACCCCGGCGCAGGGGCCCGCGGAGGCAGAGGCGGCGCCGGCACTCGCTGAAGCTGACGACGCGGGTGCGGAGGAGCCTGGGCTGGTTGGTGGCCGGCGTGGAACACGCGGCGAGGGTCAGCAGGAGGCCGGCGGCGGCGAGGGAGCCCGCGGCGGCGGTGCGAAGTTTAGTCAATGTCACCTGTCAAGGGTAGGGCGTGGCCGGTCCGGAACCGATGGCCGTTCCGTTGTGTGACGCCGGTCCTCAACATGGGCAGGTGGCAGAGCAAGGAAAAGGCCGACGGCGGCACTCAAGCGAGTGCCGCCGTCGACCCCTGGCATGTGGTGCTACGCCGATTCTGTTGCCATGACCGCGTCGGCCGGCACCGCTTCCTCCGGTACGTCGTACCGCGGGTCGTTGGAGGACGGATGGGCGGAGACGGCCGCGGCATGCTCGGCCAGCACCCCGGTTTGATGGCGGATCTTCAGGCGGTAGAGCAGGGTCCCGCCGATCACCACGGCGGCCACGAAGAACACCCCGCCCCACTGCAGGTACCACTCGAACGGCGGCACAGAGTTGTAGATCTCCGGGCGGGGCCACACCAGGTTCACCGTCATGGCGGCGCCCCACAGGACGGCGAGGATGTTCACGGGCAGCCCCCACTTGCCCATGCAGAACCCCGGTTCGGAACCATCATCGAGGATGGGCCACTTCCTGGCGAGCCGCCTCCGCAGCAGGGGAACCGTGACCAGGAGGTAGGACAGGTAGATCAGCACGATGCTGATGCTGGACAGGATGGTGAAGATGGCCGGCTGCGTGACATTGACCAGGAGCGGCAGAACGGCCAGGACGCCAATGACGATCGCCGCTACCGTGGGGGTCCGGCGGACCGGGTCCACCTTGCTGAGCTGCCGGCTGAAGGGCAGGTTGTTGTCGCGGGCCATGGCGAACATCATGCGGATGGCGGCGGCGTGGACAGCCAGGGTGCAGACCACCACGGCAACCACGATGCAGGCCAGGAAGGCCTTGCCGAACGGGCCGCCAAGGACGGAGAGCACAATGTGCTGCAGGCCGCCGTCGGGGGAACCGATCTGTGGGTCGCTGAGGTCCGGCGCTGCCAGGATGCCGAACAGCAGGATTCCCCCGCCCAGCAGGAACGACGCCGTGACGGCGCGCAGGATGGCCTTAGGAGCGGTCTTCTTGGGGTCCTTGGTTTCCTCGCCCAGGGAGCTGGCGGTATCGAAGCCGTACATGACGTAGCCGGAGGCCATGGCGCCGATCAGGAAGACGCCGAAGAAGCCAAGGTCCTTGCCTTCACCGAAGCCGTTGGCCTGGAAGAAGACCTCCGGTCCGCGGACCACGTGCCAGCCCAGTGCCAGGATCAGCAGGACGGCGGCGATGAGCTCCACGAAGACGCCGATGCTGTTGATCCGGGTCATCAGCTTCACGCCGAACGCGTTGATGAGGGTGGAGATGGTGATCATGATGGTGGCCAGCACCACGCCGTTCATGGCGAAGTCGTACGGGCCGGTGCCGTCGCCGACGAACTGGAAGCCCTCCCAGAGCTGGGGCAGGGTAATCTGCAGCGCCAGGGCCACGGAGCCCAGCGCCATGATGGAGGACAGCAGCAGCAGCCAGCCGGCCAGCCAGGACGACGTTCCGGAGGACAGCCGCTTGGCCCAGTTGTAGACCGAGCCGGCAACCGGGTAGCGGCCCGCCAGTTCGGCGAAACACAGTGCCACCATCAGCTGGCCGACGAACACGATGGGCCAGGACCAGGCATACGCCGGCCCGGCCATGGAAAAGCCGAAGTAGAACAGTTGGAAAACACCGGTGAGGATGGAGATGTAGCTGACACCCGCGGCGAAGCTGGCAAACTTGCCGATGCTCCGGTCCAGGGTCTGGGTGTAGCCGAATTCATCCATGCCGCTTGAATCAATACTCTTGCTGGGTTCCAATACGGACTCCTAAGTCAGAAAAGCACGATGGTGGTTGCCTGGACTCAGGCGAACGAAGTGGTGAGCTCCTTGTCTCCAGCCTCGGCACGGGCGTAATCCGCCTTGATCAGGTCGGCGCAGCGCTCGCCGATCATCATGACCGTGATGTTGGGATTGACGGTGACGTGCTCAGGCATGACTGACGCATCGGCGACCCGGAGCCCGGTGACCCCCTTGACCCGCAGCCGGGCATCCAAAGGCGACATATCGTCGTCGTCCGCTCCCATCCGGACCGTGCCCACCGGGTGGTAGACCGTGTTGTGGGTCTTGCGGATGTAGTCCTGCAGTTCCTCGTCCGTCTGCGCCTCGATACCGGGCGAGAGCTCGCGGCCGGTCCATTCCGCCATGGCTGGCTGCGCGGCGATCTCGCGGGCCTTGCGGATGCCGGCCACCATGACGCGCATGTCGTGGCCTTCCGGGTCCGTGAAGTAGCGGGGGTCCACCATGGGCTTGTCGCGGAAGTCGCGGCTGCGCAGCCGGACGGTGCCGCGGGACCGGGCATGGGTGACGTTGGGGGTAAGGCTGAAGCCGTTCTCCGTGGTGGGGTAGCCGTGCCGCAGGGTGTTCATGTCGAACGGGACGGAGCCGTAGTGCATCATCAGGTCCGGGCGGTCAAGGCCGTCCTCGGTGGGGGTGAAGATGCCGATTTCCCACCATTGCGTGGAGGTCTGGACCATGGGCTGCCTGGCCTCGAACTGCACCACGCCTTCCGGGTGGTCCTGCAGGTTTTTGCCCACACCGGGGGAGTCCGCCAGCACTTCGATGCCGTGCGCGGCGAGGTGGGCGGCAGGGCCGATGCCGGAGAGCATCAGCAGCTTGGGGGAGTCGATGGCGCCGGTGGAGAGGATGACCTCGCGGTGGGCGGTGAGCCGGTGGGTGCGGCCGAACGCTCCGTCCACAACGTCGACGCCGGTGCAGCGCTTGTCCGCGTCGAATACCAGCTGGCGGGCGCGGAGGCCGGTCAGCAGGGTGAAGTTTTCCCGGTCCACGATCGGGTGGATGTAGGACACCGAGCTGGAGGCGCGGGTGCCGTCCGCGCGCCGGTTGATCTGGAAGAAGTTGGCGCCGTTGACCACGGTGGTGCCCGTGTTGAACTTTGCGCGGGGAATGCCGGACTGTTCGCACGCGTCCAGGAGCGCGACGCCGGCAGGATCCGCCGGGGGCACGTTCATCAGGTGCACGGGGCCGGAGTCGCCGTGGTGGGGAGCGTCCGGGCCGGCGTCGTCATTGGTTTCCAGCCGCTTGTACAGCGGCCAGGCGTTGGCGGCGTTCCAGCCGGTGGCGCCGTACTTGGATTCCCACTCGTCCAGGTCCTCCCGCGGGGCCCAGAAGGCGATGCAGGAGTTGTGGCTGGAGCAGCCGCCCATCACCCTGGCGCGGGCGTGGCGCATGAAGGAGTTGCCGTTCTCCTGCGGTTCCACCGGGTAGTCCCAGTCGTAGCCGGATTCGAGCAGTTCCATCCAGCGGTCCAGCTGCAGGATCTCGGGAATGTTGCGGTCATCCGGGCCCGCCTCGACGAGGGCCACGGTCACCTCCGGATCCTCGCTCAGCCGTGCGGCCACCGCTGCCCCCGCGGACCCGCCGCCGATGACGACGTAGTCGAATGCCCGTTGCGTGGCGTCGTCGATGTTGTCGTAGTGCATCTAGTTCTCCTTGCCGTGGTCAGCAAACCAGCCGGTGACCTGCGGGCTGGTGTTCTGGTAGATGTGCTTGGCTTCCTGGTATTCGGCCAGGCCCGTGGGGCCCAGGCTCGCGGCCGACGCCGGACTGGCCGAAGCCGCCCCACTCGGCCTGGGGGAGGTAGGGGTGGTAGTCGTTGATCCAGATGGTGCCGTGCCGCAGCCTGCCCGCAACGCGCTGGGCCTTCCCGGCGTCCTGGGTCCACACGGCGCCGGCCAGGCCGTACATTGTGTCGTTCGCGGTGGCGACGGCCTCGTCCTCGGTGCGGAAAGTCTCTACCGTGACCACCGGGCCGAACGCCTCGTCGGTGACCACGGACATGCCGCGCTGCACCTGGTCCAGGATGGTGGGCTGGTAGTAGAAGCCGGCGTCGTACTTTTCGCCTTCCGGAGCCGCGCCGCCGGTGCGCAGCCGTGCGCCCTCCTGGATGCCGCGCTGGACGTAGGCGTCCACCTTGTCCCGGTGGGCGGCGGAGATCAGGGGGCCGGTCTCGGCGTCGTCGTCGAAGGGGCCGCCGATCCGGATCTCCTTCGCCCGGCGGACCAGTTCATCCACGAAGCGGTCGGCGATGGATTCCTCCACCACCAGCCGGGCGCCGGCGGAGCAGACCTGGCCGGAGTGGACGAATGCGCCGTTGAGGGCGTTGTCCACGGCGGCGTCGAAGTCGGCGTCGGCGAACACCACGTTGGGGTTCTTTCCACCGAGTTCCAGCGCCACCTTCTTCACGGTGGCGGCGGCGGCAGCGGCGATGCGCTTGCCGGTCTCAAGGCCGCCGGTGAAGGAAACAAGGTCGACGTCGGGATGTTCCGAGAGCGGGGCGCCCGCCTGGGCGCCGGCCCCGGTGACGAGGTTGGCCACGCCGTCCGGCAGGCCGAGGTCCTGCAGCAGCCTGCATGGCCAGGATGCTGGTGGACGGCGTCAGCTCGGAGGGCTTGAGGACAAAGGTGCAGCCGGCGGCCAGGGCCGGGGCGATCTTCCACGCCGCCTGGAGCAGGGGATAGTTCCACGGCGTGATGAGGCCGCAGACGCCGACGGGTTCGTAGACGATCCTGCTGACGACGTCGGCGTTCCCGGCGTCGACAATCCGCCCCGCCTGCTGCCCGGCGAGCCTGCCGAAATACTCGAAGCATGCTGCGATGTCGTCCATGTCGATGCGGCTTTCCACCATCCGCTTGCCCGTGTCCAGGGACTCGGCGCGGGCGAACTTTTCGCGGCGTTCGCGCAGCCCCGCGGCGACCTTCAGGAGGAAGGCACCCCGCTCGGGCGCCGGGACGCTGGACCAGACGCCGGAGTCGAAGGCCTTCCGGGCTGCGGCGATGGCCCGTTCGGCGTCCTCGCGGCCCGCCTCCGATACGGTGGCCACCAGCTCACCGTCAGCGGGGTTGCGGATTTCGCGGACAGCGCCGGACGCCGCCGGCTCCCACTTGCCGTTGATGAACAGGGAGGAGGCTGGCTCGGTTTTGATGCTCTGGGCGGCTTCCTGGGCCGGTGTGGCATAAGTCATAGGCAGGACAGTAATGCACGTTGAACAAGTGTTCAATACTTTTCCTGAACACTTGTTCAATGCTGTTTGGGCGGCTACGGTTTCCTTGCAATAGGTGGTTTCAGGGCTGGGTGTCCCGGGCCGCCGCCGTTTTAGTCCCGGTCCGTCTCCTGGGCTGACGCGAAGGCAATCTGTTCCGTTCGCGTAATACTTCGCTGGATGGAGGCGTTGTCCACCCCAAGCAGTGCCGTAAGCCACATGCCGTTTTGGATGACCACGATGTCCGACGCCCGCTCCCTGCATGCCTTCCAGGGGAGGTCCGGGTTTGCGCTTGCCACCAGTGCTGCCAGGCCGTCGATGTACCGGTCGAAGGCGGCGGCGTTGATCTGGGCGTAGTCCTCGTCCGCCTGGGCCAGGGCCCAAAGGTGCAGGCGCAGGGACAGGTACCGCGTGGTCAGCAGGTCCGCGCCGGCAACCCGCCGAAGGGCCTTGCGGAGCTGTTCGTCCGGGGCCACGGAGGGGTCGGGGGCGACGAGCAGCAGGTCGTGCTCATCAACGCGGCGCAGGGCGGCGCGGATCAGGGTGGCCTTGTCGTCGTAGTAGTAGTTGACCAGGCCCAGCGCCACCCCTGCCTCGCGTGCTACGGCGCGCATGCTCACTCCCGAAATTCCGTGGCGGGACAGCAGGTCCATCGCCGCTTCAAGGATGCGGGTCTGCCTGTCCACTTGTTCGCCGGAATTCACGGCACTGGTCCCCATCTGGCCAGACTATTGCCTCGTGGCGCCGAGTGCACTTTCCCGGATACCCGCCAACACAGGAGAATCCCCGCCGGGCGTGTGGTGTGCTCACACTCCCGGCGGGGATTCCTTCGTCGGCGGGCCAGCTATTTCTTGGGCAGGCCTGCCGGGTTCAGTTCGGACTTTTGGATCGCCTCGGAGGAGAGGCCCCAGCGGTCCAGGATTTTGGCGTAGGTCCCGTCCTGGATCAGGTGGTTCAGCGCGGCCTGTGCAGCGACTGCCAGGCCGTTGCCCTTCTTGGTGGTGAAGGCAATCTGTGCCGTCAGCGGCCAGCCGCCGTTCAGCGTGCCCACCTGCCTGGTCTTCCCGTCCTGCGCAGCCTTGTAGGCCGCAGCGGCGTTGGGGCCGAACGTCAGGTCCGCACGGCCTGACTGGAGGGCCAGGCTCGAGGCGGAGTCGTCGTCGTAATACTGGAACTGGACCGGCGCCAGGCCGTTCCTTTTGTTCTCCTCGTCCCAGCGCACCAGGATGGCCTCCTGGTTGGTGCCCGAGCCCACAATGATCCGCTTGCCCGCCACGTCCTTGGCTTCCTTGACCTCGCCGATTCCCGAATCGCTCTTGGCGTAGAAGCCCAGCAGGTCGTTGCGGTACGTGGCGAAGTCAAATTTTTCCTTGCGCGCCTCGGTGACGGTCACGTTGGACAGCACGGCCTCGTACTTCCCGGACTCGATGCCCAGCGGCCAGTCGGCCCACGCCACGGGCAGCACCTCGACGTCCAGCCCCAGGGCCTCGCCCACGGCGTAGGCGATGTCCACCTCGCTGCCGATCAGGGTCTTGTTGTCCGTGGCGAACAGGCTGAGCGGCGCGGCGCCGCCCGTGGTGACCACGGTGAGCTTGCCGTCGGCTTTGACCGCCTCAGGTACCAGGGCGGCTGCCGCGGCGTCCTTGGTCACCGGGAAGCGGTCCTGCTGCGGTGACAGGTTGAAGGTCCTGCCCGCGGAGTTGGTGGCGGACGACGACGGTGCTGTCGCCGCCGAGGCGCCGGGATCGGCGCAGGCAGCCAGTCCCAGCAGCGCTGAAACGGTCAGGGCCACGACGGCGGCGGGCTTGGGTTTGAAGGCCATGGTTCCTCCTGGAGGTGGATGGGGATGCGGTGGAATGTGCGCGTTGCAGCAACTATCCGGCAGCCCCGGAGGGGGAATCAAAGACCGTGAAACGGGGGGATACAGGGGGTAACGGCGCTTAACCGGAGGACCGCGGCGGTCACATTCCGGGGCCGCTGCAACCACCGGAAGTACACAAGGAGCGGCACGCAAGGAGGGGACCAGTTCACTATGAACTGGTCCCCTCCGGCTTAGGCGTTCCGGGTAGTGCGGCGGGACTTTAGCCCAGGGCCTTCAGGACTTCCTTGGCCACGTCCTCGCTGGACTGCGGGTTCTGCCCGGTGATGAGGTTGCCGTCGCGCACCACGTTGGAGGTCCACGCCGCACTGTTTTCGATGACGGCGCCCTTCTCCTTGAGTGCGTCCTCCACCAGCCACGGAGTGTTCTCGCCGGTGCCGCCGCCAAGCTCCTCCTCGTTGCTGAAGACCGTGAGGCGCCGGCCCTTGAAAGCGAACCCGCCGTCGTCGTCCGTTGCGCTCAGCAGCCCGGCGGGGCCATGGCAGAACGGCGCAATGATCTTGCCGTCCTTGTCGGCCGCCACCAGCAGCCGGCCCAGGTCGGCGTCCTTGTAGAGATCGGCCATGGGGCCGTGGCCGCCGGGCATCACCACGGCGTCGTAGGCCGCGATGTCGGCGTCGGCCAGGACCAGCGGGTGTGCAAGCTCGCCGTCGATCTTCGCAATGTAATCGCGGAAGCCCTGCGCCCGGTCCTCGCCGCCTGCTGACTCTGCGGCCAGGCTTACCTGGTCCACGGTGGGCTTGCGTCCGCCGGGGGTAGCGATGTGGACGGTGTTTCCGGCCTCTGTGAGGGTCTGGTGTGACACCACCAGTTCCTCCGCCCAGTAACCCGTGGGGTGTTCGCTGCCGTCCTTCATGGTGAGGGAATCTGCGGCCGATACGACCATCAGGATGTTTGCCATTGGTGTTTCTCCTGTCTTTGGTTCTCTACTTGCCGGCTGCTTCAAGCTCAGCGTATGTGGCGTCGTCGAGCGTGATGCCCGCTGCTGCCATGTTCTCTTCGAGGTGCTGCACGGAGCCGGTTCCGGGGATGGGCATCATTACGGGGGAGCGGCGCAGCAACCAGGCCAGGGCCACCTGGGACGTGGTGGTGCCCAGGCGCTTGGCGGCCTCGTCCAGCGGCCCGCCCGGCTGTGCGAGGCTCGCCTGCGGAAATCGGCGCCCAGGGGATGAAACCGATGCCGTTCTCCTCCGAGTAGCGCAGGACGTCCTCGGAGCCTGCGGTCGGTCAGGTTGTAACGGTTCTGGACCGTGGACACGGTGAAGTGCTTGCCGGCCGCTTCCAGGCTCCTCGACGCTCACCTGGGACAGGCCCAGGGCGCGGACCTTGCCTTCGTCCTGCAGTTCGCGCAGCACGCCGAACTGCTCCTCGGCGTCCACCTTGGGATCGATCCGGTGCAGGCTGCAGCAGGTCCAGGGTGTCCACCTTGAGCTTGCGCAGGCTCAGCTCGGTCTGCTGGCGCAGGTATTCCGGCCGGCCCACGGGAACCCACTTGTTGGGCCCGGTGCGGGTGAAGCCCACCTTGGTGGCGATCTTCAGCCCCTCCTTGTACGGGTGCAGGGCCTCGGCGATGATTTCCTCGCTGACGTTGGGGCCGTAGGAATCGGCGGTGTCGATGAAGTCGACGCCGAGTTCGACGGCGCGGCGCACCACGGCCACGGCCGCCTGGCGGTCTGCGGGCTCGCCCCAGACACCGTCGCCTACGATGCGCATGGCACCGAAACCGAGCCGGTGCACGGTTCCCAGGTCCTTGAGGTGGATCGTTGCGGACAGTTCCAGGCTGGTTCGTTGAATCATGGCTCATAGGGGCGGCAACATCGTAAGCGTGCTGAGTATTCCGGGAAAGACGAAATAACCCGGGCCCCGCGGCCGTTATGCATCAAGTGCCTGCCGCGATCCGGCCGGCGACTCTTACGAAACGTTCCTGAAAGGCCGCAACCGACGTGACTCTTCCCCTTTCCATCCTTGACCTGGCAACCATCGGCAAAGGCCAGACGGCGGCGGAGAGCTTTGCGGGCAGCGTGGCCATGGCGCAAAACGCCGAGCAGCTGGGCTACCGGCGCATCTGGTACGCCGAGCACCACAACATGTCCTCCATTGCCTCCTCTGCCACCAGCGTGCTGATCGCCCACGTGGCCGCGCACACCGAAAGCATCCGGCTGGGTGCCGGCGGCATCATGCTGCCCAACCACTCGCCGCTGACCATCGCGGAACAGTTCGGCACCCTGGAAACCCTCCACCCGGGCCGGATCGACCTGGGGCTGGGCCGGGCCCCGGGCAGCGACCAGAACACCATGCGTGCGCTGCGCCGGGACCCCATGTCCGCGGACAGCTTCCCGCAGGACGTCCTGGAACTGCAGGGCTATTTGACCGGTCCCACCCGCATCCAGGGCGTCGAGGCGACCCCCGGCAAGGGGACCAACGTGCCGCTGTACATCCTGGGCTCGTCCCTGTTCGGAGCCCGCCTTGCCGCGCAGCTGGGCCTGCCATATGCGTTTGCCTCGCACTTCGCCCCGGCGGCGCTGCAGGAAGCCGTGGCCATCTACCGCAGCGAGTTCAAGCCGTCCGCCCAGGCTCGATGGCCCGCACGTGATCGCCGGCGTCAACGTCATCGCCGCCGACTCCGCTTCCGAAGCACAGGCCATGTTCCAGGCCACTAAACGCGCCCGCGTCTCCCTCTTCTTCGGCGGCGGCCGCGAATTCACCGACGACGAGGCGGACATGATCCTCGACTCGCCGCAGGGACGCCACATGGCACAAATGATGACGTACTCCGGAGTGGGAACGCCCGACGCCGTCATCGACTACCTGGACAGCTTCGGCAAGCACGCCGACGCCGACGAACTGATCGTGGCGCATCAGAGCACCGGTACCGAGGCACGCCTGCGCTCGGTCGAACTGCTGGCCGAGGCCGCCGGGCTGGCCCGGGTCTGACATGGCCAACGCAAAAGACGGCGTAGGGTTCCGGTCCGACCGCGGGCCCATCCTCATCGCCCTGATGCTGTCCACCGGACTCGTGGCCATCGACTCCACCATCGTGGCCACGGCGGTGCCCTCGATCGTCCGGGATGTGGGCGGCTTCGCGTCCTTCCCCTGGCTCTTCTCCGCCTACCTGCTGGCGCAGGCGGTGTCCGTGCCCATCTACGGCAAGCTCTCCGACATGGCGGGCCGCAAGCCGATCATCCTCACCGGCATCGGCCTGTTCCTGCTGGGCTCGGTGCTCTGCGGCGTGGCCTGGAGCATGCCCTCCCTGATCGCCTTCCGGGCCCTGCAGGGGCTCGGTGCCGGCGCCGTGCTGCCCGTGGCCGTGACCATCGCCGGCGACATCTACACCCTGCAGGAGCGCGCCAAGGTCCAGGGCTACCTGGCCAGCGTCTGGGCCATCTCCTCCGTGGTGGGCCCCAGCCTGGGCGGCATCTTCTCCGCCTTGGGCATCTGGCGGGGCATCTTCCTGGTCAACGTGCCGCTCTGCCTGCTGGCCGGATGGATGCTGATCCGCACCCTGCACGAAGACGTGGAACGGGCTGCCCACAAAGTTGATTATGCGGGCGCCGTGCTCCTGGCCGGATCGCTCGGACTGCTCATCCTGGGCGCCCTCCAGGGCGGCCAGGCCTGGGCCTGGAACTCGCCCATCAGCATCGGTGTGTTCGTGGTCGGTGCGGTGCTGCTCGTGGCGTTCCTCCTGGTGGAGCGCCGGGCAGCCGAGCCCATCCTCCCCGCCTGGGTGGTGTCCCGGCGGCTGCTGGCCACCACCGCGCTGGTGTCCTTCGGCGTCGGCGCGATGATGATAGGGCTGACCTCCTACGTGCCCACCTTCCTGGAAGGCGCGCTGTCCTCTTCGCCGCTGGTGGCCGGCCTGGCGCTCGCAGCCCTGACCCTCGGCTGGCCGCTCAGCGCCTCGCAGGCCGGAAAGTTCTACCTGCGGATCGGGTTCAAGTCCACCGCCCTGATCGGCATTGCCATCGCGGTGGCGGGCCTGCTGATCCTGTCGCTGACGGCCTCTTCGCCCAACGTGGCGCTGATCGCGGTCAGCTGCTTCGTCGTCGGGCTTGGCCTGGGCCTGCTGGCCACCCCCACCCTGATCTGCGCCCAGTCCAGCGTGCCGTGGAACGAACGCGGCGTGGTGACCAGCACCAACATGTTTGCCCGGTCCATCGGCAGCGCCCTGGGCGTGGCCATATTCGGTGCCGTGGCCAACTCGATCTACGGCGGCAGCAGCGGTGGCAACGCTGATGTGGCCACCGTGATCAGCGCGTCCGGAGCCGTGTTCCTGGCAGCCCTGGTGGCCGGGCTGCTCACCGTCGCGGCCGTCCTGGCCATGCCCGCCGTGAAGGCCGAAAACAGCGGTGCGGCAGATGCGGAGCCGGTACCCAGCAGTGCTGAGGGCAGCCCCAACTAGCTCCGGAGCCCCTGGGGCGGCGCCGCTAGCGTGACGCCCGGAAGATCGCCGGCGCGGGCCTGGTCCCGGTGGCAAGGTCAGCCAGGATCCGCCCCACCACAGGCGTGAACTTGAAGCCGTGGCCGGAAAAGCCCGCGCCGATCACCACCGGTCCGATCCGGTCCAGGACGAAGTCCTCATCCGGGGTGGTGGTGTACGTGCAGCTGATGGCCTCAAAGGAATCGGGATCCACGCCGGGGAGCCACTGCCGGGCGTAGTCCTGCAGGGCCGCGAGCTGCTTCTGTTCCGGCAGGAAATCACGGCGGTCCGGGTCCACTACCGGGCCCACGCCGTGCCAGCCGGCCTTGATGCCTTCGCCGGGCGTTTGCATCCCGTACACGGGGGAGTACCAGCCCTGGTAGTCGGGGCCGGGGTAGTGATTGAAACCGGGCCAGACCGCGTCCGCGTCCGCCACCCGGAAATGCGCCGGCTGTTCCTGCGTGACCCTCAGCTTCGGGATCCTGACCCCGCCGGGCACTCTGGCCAGCAGTTTCTGCGTCCAGCCGCCGGCCGTCGCCACTGCCTGGGCTGCGGTGACAACCTCGGTGCCCGCCGCCGATTCGAGCACCAGCCGCACGCCGTCGTCAAACACCAGGAAGTCCACCACCTTGGTGTGGTGCCTGATCTCGGCGCCCCGGGCGGTGGCCAGCCGCTGGAAGGCCGGCAGCGCCGCGTCCGGGTTGAGCTGGCCGCCGTCGGGCATGTGCAGGACCTGCTGGTCGAAGCGGATGCCGCGCCACCGTTCGCCGGCCTCGGCCGGGTCCAGGAATTCCGCAGAGATGCCGGCACCCGTGAGGGCCGCGGCGACTTCCTGGAGGTCCCCGCCCGGCCCATGGTTGACGATGCCGGTGCGTGCCAGCAACTGCTCGCCGCTTTCCTGCTCAAGCTCGTCCCACAGGGCCAGGCCCTCGGCAAGCATGGCCACGTAATCCGGCTGGTGGTAGCCCGGATTGAAGTTCCGGGTGGCTCCGTGGGACGCACCGAATTTGTGCCCCGGGCCGAACTGCTCCACGAGCGTCACCTGCCGGCCGCGGCGCGCCAGCTCCCACGCGGCCGCGGACCCCATGGCCCCGCCGCCAATCACCACGGTGTCCAGCACAGTATTCATCAGCCCTCCAGGGGTCGGTTGGTGCGGTCTGCAGTCATGCCAGCAAAAGCGCGACGCCGATCATCGCCGGCACCGCCACCACCGTGGTGATCAGCACGGTGTCCTTGGCTACGGTCAGGCCGGTCTGGTACCGGCTGGCGGCAACGAACACGTTCTGCGCGGTGGGCAGGGAGGACGTGACCACCACGGCGAACAGCGCGTGGCCGTCCATCCCCAGCACGAAGCGGGCAAAAACGTAGGCCAGGGCCGGCTGCACACCGAGTTTGAACCCGCTGGCCAGCAGGGTGTCCACGCGCCGGCCGGCGGACGCCTGCAATGGGCGGCTACCGTTCAGGCTCATCCCGAACGCGATCAGCATGGCGGGAATCGCCGCCCCGCCAACGAGATGGATGGGCTCCATGACCAGTGCCGGAACCTGGAATCCGGTGCCCGCCACCAGCAGCCCCAGCCCGGACCCGACGATCATGGGGTTGCGCAGGATCATCAGGAAGAAGCCCAGGACAGTAGTCCGGTGCGTGCTGGTGCTCGAGTCCAGGATCATCAGGAACGTGGGGGTGAAGAAGGCCAGCTGGAAGATCAGCAGCGGCGCTACGTAGCTGGCGTCGCCCAGGACATATACCGCGATGGGAATACCCAGGTTCGCCGAGTTCGCCAGCGACGCGGACATGGCGGACATCAGTGCTTCGGGAAGCGCCCGCTTCAGCCAGAACCTGGCGAGGGTGAAGAAGATCGCGGCGGTGGTAATGGCGGCCACGGCGGTGACCAGCAGCGGTTCGGCAAAGACTTCCTGCAGGCGGGCCTTGCCCAGGGTTTCGAAAAGCAGCGCCGGGCTGGCAACGAAGAAGGTGAGGCCACTCAGTACGGGCCGGGCGTTGTCGCCCAGGATCCGCTGCCGGCCCACGAACCATCCCACCAGGATGATGCACCAGACCACGAAGAATCCCGCCAGCACCCCTAGCAAGGGTCACCTTTTCGGGCATGGCGGAGGCAGGGGCCGGGACGCACGCTCCGGTTACAGGGTGGCGTTGTTAAGCGCGAAAGGGGGCGCATCATGCCGGGCGTGAGGCCCTCCGCGGGATCGTTGCCCAGCGAGATCACCCGGTTGTCCTGGTCCACGTGGACCACCCTGGGCTCGTAGGCCCTGGCCTCTTCGGTGGTCATTTCGGCGTAGGTGATCAGGATGACGATGTCGTTCTCGTGCATGAGGTGCGCCGCTGCACCGTTGATGCCGATCACGCCGGACCCGCGCTCGCCGGCGATGGTGTACGTTTCAAGCCGCGCGCCGTTGGTGACGTCCACAATGGACACCAGGCTCGCCGGGCAGGATGTCGGCGGCCTCGAGCAGGTCAAGGTCCACGGTGACCGAGCCTACGTAGTGCAGGTCGGCGTGCGTGACGGTGGCCCGGTGGATTTTGGACTTGAACATTGTTCGATTCATAACGGATCCAGTCTAGACCTGCGGCCCCTTACCCGCAGTGACGCAGGAAACACAGCGTCTTGGCTCCGGAAGAACACGTACGACGACGGCTGGTCACCCGGCGTCGTCCCTTGCCACTGCGGCAGCCGCCGCAGCGAGGGTTTCCCGGGCGGCCAGGATTGCCGGGCGCTGGGCGCTGGAGCGGCGGACCGAGGTGAAGATGGTGCGGTGCGGCTTGCCGGGAAGCTCCAGGAGCCTGGGCTGTGGTGCCCCGGCCGGTCCACACCAGGTCCGGCATCAAGGCCACCGCATTGCCGGACTCGATCAGGCGGGCCTGGGCCTGCAGGTCGGCGGTCTCAAAGCGGACATCCGGTTCGAAGCCCGCGCTGCGGCACGCCTGTTCCGCCCAGTGGCGCGATGCGGCACCCCGCGGTTCCATGACCCAGGCAAGCTCCGCGGTGTCCGCGAGCGAACGGATGGCGGGGCCGCCGTCGGACGCCGGGGGAATGGCCAGCCGGATGGCGTCGGTGGTCAGCTTTACGCGGTCCAGTTCGGGGTAGCGCGGGGCCGCGTGCCCGGGGTACTGCTCGGCGACTACCAGGTCGAAGTCACGCGCCCAGGTTTCATGCAGCGCCGTCTCCGGCTCGCGCTGGATCATTTCGATCCGGACCTCGGGGTACGTGGCGGCCATGCGCGTCAGGGTGTCCGGCATCAGGGCCAGCGCCGCGGACTGGAAGACCGCGATCCGTACCGTTCCCGTGACCGTGGTCAGGGAGGCAGCGAGGTCAGCCTCGGCCTGTTCCATGGTCTCCAGCAGCTGCGCGGTGTGCGCCACCAGCACCTCGGCCTGCGGGGTCAGCTGCACCCGCCGTCCCGTCTTCCGGAGCAGCTCAACGCCCACTTCCTTCTCCAGGAGGGCAAGCTGCTGGGATACCGACGACGGGCTGTACTGCAGTGCCTCCGCCACTTCGGCGAGCGTCCCGCGGATGCTCAACTCGCGGAGCAGCCGCAGCCGGCGGACATCAAGCATGACGGATTCCTAACTGAAACTAACGAATATAGGTTAGAAGTAGCCACTTTATCTAACGCAATCGCGCACGCATACTGTTGAAACCGAGTTACCCCCGTCACAGCCAGGTTCCTTGGCGTGCCGCGGCGGGGTCGCCCCCAACCAGGAGTTCCTGATGAGCAGCAAAGATCTAAGCCAATCGATCATGCGGCGCAAGCCCATCGATGACATCGAAGAAGAGAGCAAGCACAGCGGACTGTTCAAGTCCCTGGGGCTGTGGCAGCTCACCGCCATTGGCGTTGGCGGAATTATCGGCGTCGGCATCTTCTCCCTCGCGGGACTGGTGGCCGCCGGCAGCGAAGGCAACCCGGGAGTGGGGCCCGCGGTGCTGATTTCGTTCCTTATTGCGGGCCTGGCCTCCGCTGCGGCGGCCCTGTCCTACGCGGAATTCGCCGGCATGATTCCCCGTGCCGGTTCTGCCTACACCTACGGCTATGTGGCGCTCGGCGAGGTGATCGGCTGGTTCATCGGCTGGGACCTGCTGCTGGAATACATTGCCATCGTGGCAGTGGTGGCCATTGGCATCTCCGGCTACCTTGACGCCTTCCTCGCCGGCATCGGCATCCATCTGCCCGCCTGGATGACGTCCACCGTGGACGAAGGCAAGGGCGGCATCGTGAACATTCCCGCCATCCTGGTCTGCCTCCTGGTCACATGGATCCTGTCCCGCGGCACCAAGGCGTTCGGCAGGTTCGAGCCGTCGCCGTGGCCATCAAGGTGGTCCTGATCCTGTTCATCATCGGGCTCGGCATGTTCTACATCAACACCAACAACTACAACCCGTTCATGCCCAGCGGCTTCGGTCCCGTAATTGCGGGCTCCGCCACCGTCTTCTTCGCCGTGTTCGGGTACGACGCCATGAGTACCGCCGCGGAGGAAGCCAAGGACGGGAAGAAGCACATGCCCAAGGCCATCGTGCTCTCGCTCATCATCGCCATGCTGCTCTACGTGGCCGCCACCCTGGTCCTCACGGGGATGCAGAACTACAAGGACATCGACCCGAAGGCCGGTTTCGCCTCTGCCTTCAACTCGGTGGGGCTGCCCGTCATCGCCACCATCATCTCTGTGTTCGCCGTGCTGTCCATCCTCACCGTGATGCTCACCTTCCTGCTTGGCGTGACCCGCGTCTGGTTCTCCATGAGCCGCGACGGCCTGCTCCCCGGCTGGTTTGCCAAGACCGACCGCCATGGCACCCCTCAGCGGGTGACCTGGATCGGCGGCATCGCCTCTGCCTTCCTGGCGGGTGTCTTTCCCATCAAGGCCGTCGCCGACCTCACCAACATCGGCATCCTGGCGGCGTTCGTCGTCGTCTGCCTGTCCGTGATCATCTTCCGCTACAAGCGCCCGGACGCGCCGCGCACGTTCCGCCTCCCGCTGATGCCCCTGGTCCCGGCCTTCGGGGTCCTGGCCTCAGCCTTCCTGATGCTCCAGCTGCACTGGGAGACCTGGCTGCGCTTCGTGGTGTGGCTCATCGTCGGCCTTGTCATCTACTTCAGCTACGGCCGCAAGCACTCGCTGATGAACCCCAACAGCCCCCGCCATCAGGAACTCGCCGACATGCACCGCCCGCTTTCCTGACCCCCTCCCGGCGCCCGCTCACATTTGACCGTTTTTCCTGAAACCCCCGCTCACATCCTGCGGCGGTATCTGGAACGCCCGCTCACATCTTGCAAGAACAGGGAACCCTCCTGCGCATCACGTGCAGGAGGGTTTCGCTGTTTAGCCGCTGAATGTGAGCGGGCGTTTGGAATTTAATCGCAGGATCTGAGCGGGGGTTGGGGTTTTGAATGTCAAAGGTGAGCGGGGGTTGGGAGAGGTGCCTAAAACATCGGATTTCCTAACCTGTATTGATTGGAAAAGATCGCTTTATCTTATGTGATTTGAAGCTCATACTGGTGGAAAGACCTCCCAGAACACTAGGAAAGATCGGGAAAACAATGACCCACGTTGCAATGAAGCCGGCAGTCACCACAGCGGCCACCCCGCAGACGGTCGACGTCGACGTCCCCCAGGCAAAGGCCCTCGCCAATGAGGCGGTCGCCTTGGTCCGGCGCTGGCTGACCGAGGCCGCGAAGGTTCCGGTGGACGCCTCCGCCGAGCAGCTGGCCGGTGTCCTGAAGGACCCCAGCGGCCTGGACTTCACGGTGGGCTTCGTGGACGGCGTGGTCCGCCCCGAGGACCTGACCGTCGCCGCCCGCAACCTGGCCGCGCTGGCCCCCAAGGTCCCGGCCTTCCTGCCCTGGTACATGCGCAGCGCGGTGGCCCTCGGCGGCGCCATGGCCCCCGTCATGCCTCAGGTGGTCATCCCGATCGCCCGCAAGGTACTGCGGGAAATGGTGGGCCACCTGATCGTGGACGCCACCGACGCCAAGCTGGGCCCCGCCATCGCCAAGATCAGGAAGGACGGCATCAAGCTCAACGTCAACCTCCTTGGCGAGGCAGTCCTCGGCGAGCACGAAGCCTCCCGACGCCTTGAGGGCACGCACACCCTGCTGGCGCGTCCCGACGTCGACTACGTCTCCATCAAGGTCTCCTCCACCGTGGCCCCGCACTCCGCCTGGGCCTTCGACGAAGCCGTGGAACACGTCGTCGACAAGCTCACCCCGCTCTTCCGGCGCGCGGCCTCTTTCGCTGGGGGCGGCCGGAAGGCCAAGTTCATCAACCTGGACATGGAGGAGTACAAGGACCTGGACATGACCATCGCGGTCTTCACGCGGATCCTGGACAAGCCCGAATTCAAGGACCTGGAGGCTGGCATCGTCCTCCAGGCCTACCTCCCCGACGCGCTCTCCGCGATGATCCGCCTCCAGGACTGGGCCGCTGAACGCCGCGCCAACGGCGGTGCCGGCATCAAGGTCCGCGTGGTCAAGGGCGCCAACCTTCCCATGGAACAGGTGGAAGCGTCGCTCCACGACTGGCCGCTGGCCACTTGGGGCAGCAAGCAGGACTCTGACACCAGCTACAAGCGAGTCATCAACTACGCGCTGCACCCGGACCGGATCAAGAACATCCGCATCGGCGTGGCCGGCCACAACCTGTTCGACATCGCTTTCGCCTGGCTCCTGGCCAAACAGCGCGGGGTAGAGTCCGGCATCGAATTCGAGATGCTGCTTGGCATGGCGCAGGGCCAGGCCGAGGCCGTCAAGAAGGACGTTGGCTCCCTGCTGCTCTACACGCCCGTGGTGCACCCGGCCGAGTTCGACGTCGCCATCGCCTACCTGATCCGCCGCCTGGAGGAGGGTGCAAGCCAGGAAAACTTCATGTCGGCGGTCTTCGAACTCAGCGACAACGAAGGGCTGTTCGAGCGCGAAAAGCAGCGCTTCCTCTCCTCGCTGGAAGCCCTGGACAACAGCGTCCCGCTGCCCAACCGCCGGCAGGACCGCAGCCTGCCACCGGTGGCCACGCCGCACGCGGGCTTCGACAACACCCCGGACACCGATCCGTCCCTGCCGGCCAACCGTGACTGGGGCCGGGCCATCCTTCAGCGGGTCCCCGGCTCCACCCTGGGCAACGCCTCGGTGAAGGCAGCCTCCATCAATGACGAAGCCACGCTCAACACCGCCATTGCCAACGCCGTGGAGAAGGGCAAGGCCTGGGGCGCCCTCTCCGGCAACGAACGTGCCGACATCCTGCACCGGGCCGGGGAGATCCTGGAGGCCCGCCGGGCCGACCTCCTGGAGGTCATGGCCAGCGAGACCGGCAAGACCATCGACCAGGGCGACCCCGAGGTCAGCGAAGCCATCGACTTCGCCCACTACTACGCTGAGTCCGCGCGGAAGCTGGACACGGTCGACGGCGCCACGTTCGTCCCAGCCAAGCTCACCGTTGTGACCCCGCCGTGGAACTTCCCAGTCGCCATCCCCGCAGGGTCCACCCTCGCGGCACTCGCCGCCGGCTCCGCCGTCGTGATCAAACCCGCCAAGCAGGCCGCCCGCAGCGGTGCCGTCATGGTCGAAGCCCTGTGGGAAGCCGGTGTGCCCAAGGGCGTGCTGACCATGGTGCAGCTGGGGGAGCGGGAGCTCGGCAAGCAGCTCATCTCACACCCGGCCGTTGACCGCGTGATCCTCACCGGCGGCTACGAAACCGCCGAACTGTTCCGCTCCTTCCGCAAGGACCTGCCATTGCTGGCCGAAACCAGCGGCAAGAACGCCATCATCGTCACCCCCAGCGCCGACCTGGACCTGGCAGCCAAGGACGTGGCCTACTCCGCGTTCGGCCACGCCGGACAGAAGTGCTCCGCGGCGTCGCTGGTGATCCTGGTGGGCTCCGTGGCCAAGTCCAAGCGGTTCCACAACCAGCCTGGTCGACGCCGTAACCTCGCTCAAGGTGGGCTACCCGCAGGATCCCACCAGCCAGATGGGCCCCATCATCGAGCCCGCCAGCGGAAAGCTCCTCAACGCCCTCACCACGCTGGGCGACGGCGAGAACTGGGCCGTGGAACCGAAGAAGCTCGATGACACCGGCCGGCTCTGGAGCCCGGGCGTACGCTATGGCGTCAAGCGCGGTTCCTACTTCCACCTGACCGAATTCTTCGGTCCCGTCCTTGGCGTGATGACCGCCGAGACCCTGGAAGAGGCCATCGCCATCCAGAACCAGATCGAGTACGGCCTCACGGCGGGCCTGCACTCCCTGAACTCCGAAGAACTCGGCATCTGGCTGGATACCATCCAGGCCGGAAACCTCTACATCAACCGGGGCATCACCGGGGCCATCGTCCAGCGCCAGCCGTTCGGCGGCTGGAAGAAGTCTGCCGTTGGTGCCGGCACCAAGGCCGGTGGCCCCAACTACCTGGCCGGCCTGGGGAACTGGGCTCCTGCCACCGGCAGCGCCACGTCATCGGTGACCCACAGCGGCGTTCGCCGCGTGCTCGACGCTGCGGGCACCGCCCTGGAGCAAGCCGGCCTTGAGTCCGTCCAGCGGGCTGTGGCGTCCGACGCCGAGGCATGGGCCGAGGAGTTCGGCACCGCAAAGGATGTCTCCGGACTGGGCGCGGAACGCAATATCTTCCGCTACCGGAGCCTCCCGGTCACCATCCGGCTGTCCGAAGGCGCGCCGCTGGCGCACCTCGTCCGGACTGTGGCGGCCGGGTTGCTGGCGGGCTCGGCGCTGACGGTGTCCACCGCCGTCGAACTTCCCGCCCGGCTGCGCTCGGTGCTCACCGCACAGGACATCGACGTGACGGTGGAGTCCGACGCCGGCTGGCTGGCTTCCGCTGAACGCCGCGCCGCGGCGGGCAAGCTGTCCGGAACCAGGATCCGCCTGATCGGCGGCGACGCATCCGCGCTGGCCGAAGCCACCGGCGGCCGCCCCGACCTCGCCGTCTACGCCCACCCCGTCACGGAAGCGGGCCGCGTGGAACTGCTGCCGTTCCTGCACGAGCAGGCCGTCAGCATCACCGCCCACCGGTTCGGCACCCCGAACCACCTGTCGGACGCGCTGATCTAGGTTCCAGGCAAGAGGAAGGCCGGGCAGTCACCTGATGGTGGCTGCCCGGCCTTCCTTCGTTGCCGCTCTGGTGCTACCCGAGGTACCAGCCGGGCGGGGTCCAGCTGACCGGGACGCTGTGGGCTGAAAACTCTTCACAGCGGGTGCAGGTGTAGGCCGCCTCGCCAAGGGTGGCCACCGTTCCGTCGCGCCGGTAGGTGGGCGGAATGTACGACTCGAGGTAGACGAACTCGTCCGTACGGCATTTGTCGCAGGTGGGTTTTCCCACATATCCGGAATCGACGGAGGCGTGTCCGGTTCCGAGGGTGTTCTGGCGTGTGGACGGCCGTGCTGTGGAGTACGGGCGTGCGTGCGCAGAACCTGGGTGGATGTTCCTGGCTGTCGTCATTGGCTGCCTGTCCCAAGCGCGTTTTCTCCCCATGCGGGAACGCGCTCTTTTCGGTGAACTGGCCTGCTGCTTGACCTTGGAAAACCAGCATAGGTTATGCCACTCCCCCTATCAATGGACACGGGCCCCCTAACTTCCCCAAATGCTGGAAATTGAGCTGCAGGAGAGTTAAGTTTGGCGGTTAATGGTCCTGCCCACGATCGACTGGGTGAGGGCGTCGATCACCTCGGCGTTGGCCAACGGGTTGCGGATCAGGGTGAAGTCCACGTCCCCCACGGCGGGAAGGTCGAACCGCCGGGTGATGATTTTCAGGTCTTCGGGCACCAGCGACGTCGGCATGACGGCCACGCCGATGCCCGCCCGGACCGCCGCCAGGACCCCGCTGATCTGGCGGGTTGTGCAGGTAATCCGCCAGGTCCTGCCGTGGGCCTCCAGCGCATCAATGGCCAGTTTCCGGCTGAGGCTGGGCGCAGGGTAGGCAATCAGCGGCACGGTCGTCCCCGGTTCAAGCGTGGTCTGCTCCAAGCCCACCCAGGAAAACGAATCGTGCTGGACCACGGTGCCGTCCTTTGCCCCCGCCACCCACTTCACGAACACCAGGTCCAGTTGGCCGGCGTTGAGCTTGCGGTACAGCTGGTCGCTTTGCCCCACCGTCAGTTCAAGGTTGATCTGCGGATAGATTTGCCGGAACTCACGCAGGATCCTGGGCAGCCCGGTGATGGCGAGGTCGTCGGCGGTGCCGAACCTCAGCCGTCCGCGCATTGCCGAGCCCGAAAAGTAGCGGGCGGCAGCGTCGTGCGCGGACAGGATGCTGCGGGCAAAACCGGCCATGGCGTCGCCGTTGTCGGTGAGCCGCACTGCCCGCGTGTCCCTGGCGATCAGGCTGCGCTTGGCAGCCGCTTCGAGTTTGCGGATGTGCTGGCTGATGGTGGGCTGGGCAAGCCCCAGGCGTTCCGCGGCCTTGGTAAAGCTCAAGGTGTCAGCCACCGCCAGGAAGGAGCGGAGTTGCGCTGGTTCGAACATTGTGGACTCCGGGGTCTTTTCTCGGCTGGGACCTATTACGTTCTGCAATACGAGTTATAGGGACCATACCCCTCCATAATCTCCTCGACCAGCCTAGCGTTAAGGACATCCCAAACCGCCCGCAATTTTGAGGACATTCCTGTGGCACCGCCTCCGCCTTCGTCGGCTTCCGTCTCCCAGCCAGTCATCGACGCGGCGGCCTCAGCGCCGCCCGACAACCAAACCCAGCCGCTTCCCGTCGTCGCCGAGCGGCTCCCCTGGAAGCACACGTTCATCTCCTTGAAGGTGCCCAACTTCCGGATCTTCGCTGCCGGGCACTTCATCGCTGTCATCGCCATCTGGATGCAGCGTATTGCCCAGGACTGGCTGGTGCTGCAGCTCTCCGGTTCGGTAACGGCGGTGGGATTCACCGTGGCTCTGCAGTTCATGCCTTCCCTGCTGCTGGGACCGTGGGGCGGCATGGTCGCCGACCGGTTCGCCAAGCGGAAGATCCTTATCCTCTGCCAAAGCGTTGCCGCCATCCTGGCGGCAACGCTGGCCACCCTTGCCCTCACCGGCATCATCATGGTGTGGCACGTCTACGCCATCGCCCTGGTCCTGGGCCTGGTAACGGTCCTTGACCAGCCCGCACGCCAGGTGTTCGTCAACGAGGCTCGTTGGCCCCAAGTACTTGCGGAATGCCATCAGCGTCAACTCGACGACGTTTCAGCTGGGCGGCCTGATCGGTCCCGCCATCGCAGGCCTGCTCCTGACCGCCGTAGGTGCCGGCTGGGCGTTCGCGGCCAACGCCGTGGCCTGCTACTCCACGGTTGCGATGCTCCTGCTCCTGCGCAAGGACCAGCTGTACGTCAACGCCCCAACCCCCAAGAGCAAGGGAATGCTCCGGGAGGGGCTGCGCTATGCCTTGAGCAAACCCACCATCTACTGGCCGTGGCTGATGGCCGGCTTCATTTCCGTCTTCGCCATGAGCCTGCCGGTGCTGCTGGCTGCGTTCGCTGACCACGTTTTCAAGGTAGGCGCCGGCGGGTATGGCCTCCTCAACGCCCTGGTGGCGCTCGGCGCACTGTCCGGTGCCGTGGCGTCCACCCGCCGCCGGCAGCTGCGCCTGCGCTCCGTGGTGTTCTGCGCCGGTATGTATGGGCTGATGCTCTGCCTGGCCGTCCTTGCCCCGTCAATGCTGTGGTTCGGGGTGGTGATGGTGCTGTCCGGCTTCTGGTGCCTCATGTTCCTTACCGGGTCCAACCAGTGGTGCAGGTCAGTTCCAACATGGGGATCCGGGGGCGGGTGATGAGCCTTTACATCATGGTGCTGATCGGGGGCCAGGCGCTGGGCGGGCCCATGCTGGGGTGGATCGCGGAACATGCCGACCCGCATGCCGCCTTGCTGGTCTCCGGCGGGGTGCCCGCACTTGCGGCGGTGACTGTGGCTGCGGTCCTGGCGCGGAAGGGTTCGCTGCAGCTCAAGGTGGACTGGCGGAACCGGCGGCATCCGGTGCGGATCGCACGGCGGGTGGCGGCCTGAGGGCTGGTGGGCGGGCCTGGTCCGGCGGCGGAACTGGAGCGGCTGACGGGAATCGAACCCGCGTATCAAGCTTGGGAAGCTAGCGCTCTACCATTGAGCTACAGCCGCAGCGCCGCCGCTCGCGCGGGGCAGAACTTAGCTTAGCGCAGATCTGCCGGCTCCCTGCCAACCCGGCCAAGCAGCGGATCCGTGTCCTGCAACCCGGGGTCGTCATCCAGTAACTCTTCAATAACGTCAGCGCTGCCGGCTAGGTCTGGGTGCCGCGTGGTGGCTAACCTGATCCGGGTAGCGGCCGCTTCGGGGGAGGCAGCTATTGCGGCAGCCGACGTCAACCACAGGAAATTCTTCATGCCAATCGCTGAGCACGAGGTCCTCATAGAACGCGACGCCATGGCCGTCTACCAGTACCTCCTTGACGCCACCAATCTTCCAGCCTGGCGGAGCGATGTCCGCAGCGTGAAGCTCTTGCGGGGCCCCACCGAAGCCAAGGGCGCCGTGTACCGCAAAATGGTCGCTGGCCGCTCAGGCTTGAGCATTCCCGCGGAGCCTGGAGATCACCCATGTGCGGCCCGGCGCTGAAATCCAGTTCCACATCGTTTCCGGGCCTGCCACCCGCTGGGGCGGCTACTACCTCAGCACCGAAGACGCCGGGACCCGGGTCCGGTTCGCCATGGAGGCGAAGCGTGAAGGGCAGTTCGGGTTCCTCAGCAGGTTGGCGTTCCTTGGCGGGATGCTCCAGCGCCGCGTCAACTCCGACGTGGCCCAGCTTGACCGACTCAAGAAGGTGCTGGAACTCCAGCCGGCCATCTGAGGCAAGCAGCCCCTGCTCTACTGCGCCGGGTCACTGCGCCAGCCGCTGCCCCGTCCAGGGCCCGGCAATGTTCGACGGCGTGGCCAGGCTTCCGGCGGTCAAGTCCCAGTACTGCAGTGTGTCATTGGCCCGGCGGAGCGCCACCCCCGTGGAGTTCAATCCGGTGACATTGCGCAGCGCCCGGATTCCCGTGACATCCGTCCAGCCGCTGGCGACGGTGGGCCGGGCCTCGGCGCGGAGGGCGGTAGCGCCCCCGCCGCGGTAGAGCTGGACGGTGCCGTCGGTCTTCAGCCCCAGGATGTCCTGGAAGCCGTCACCGTCGTAGTCCACCATGGACATCCGGGAGGCGTAGACACCGGTGGCGATGGTGACGCGCTGCGAAATATCGCCGCTGCCCTTGTTCGCGTAAAGGTACAGGTTCCCGGCCCCGTCCAGGGCGAGGATCTGGGGCATCCGGTTGGTGGCGCACCAGCCTCCCACCGCCAGGGTCAGGGTGTCCCATCCACCCATGCCCAGGGTGATGGGCGCCTGGAAGCCGCCCCCCGCGATGCCCCGGTACAGCGTCAGGTTGCCGTTGGTCCACTGGGCCAGGACGTCGAATGCGCCGTCGCGGTCCCAGTCAGTGACAAAGACTTCCTTGGCTCCGCTGAAGCCTGAGCCGATCACTTTGGGAGCGGCGTAGGTGCGGGGCCCGGTGGACGCCCGGTTGAGAAGCTGTCCGGCGGAGTCGACCGAGACGAGGTCTGCAGGGCCGGTGATTGCGGCGGTGGCGAGGTTGAGTGTGGGCGGCATGTGCTTGGCGGGGGCATCGCACAGGCTTGGCGGTGGCGGAGGGAACCCGCCCCCGTATGCGCCGCCGCCAGGGGAATCGAGGGTGCCGGCCGGAAGCGTGGTGTAACCGAAGAAGTTCACCACTCCCCAGATCTGGTAAGTGGAGTTCGTGTAGGAGATCCCCGCGCCCATCACATTGAACCGAGGGTCGAGGAGCATGGCGTTGTGGCCCGGTGACTGCTTCCACCACTCCACGAGCCTGGGCCGCGTCATGGTCGGTGCGGATGGCGATGATCTCGCCGGCGCCGTTATTGGGACTCATGGCGCGCGGGTCAGTCCAGAAGCTCGCGCGGTGCTCCACCACTTCCCTGGTGGCGATGTTGTCCGACCACTCCTGGGACATCCCGGCCACCGTGGGGTGGTACTTCACCTTGTTCAGGCCGTTGGCCACGCGGTACTCGTTGATTTTGGTGAACACGGTGAGGATTGCCGACGAATTGCTGTCCGGAACCAGGGCCTGGGTGGACGCGAGGGCGGGAGCAGGCTCCGGCGCCGCCAGTTGGGTTGCCGACGGTGTGGCAAGCTCCTGGTCCGGCGCCCAGAGCGGAGGGATGGAAACAGTCTGCGGGGCATCCTGTGCTGGCGTGAGAACCGACGCCGGCGCAGGCGTCGATTCCGTGGCGGGCGCCACCCCAACCGTGGAATGGCCCGCAGCCGGAGGTGCGGACGTGGCAGCCGGCGCGGGGGTGCCCTGTGCCAGGGGGAAGCGACCCGGATGTCCGGGTCCACGGCCGGGGTGATGCTCCCGCCGGAAGCGTCCGACGTGCCGACATGGCGCACCAGGGGAGCCTCCAGCGAGATGCCCGCTGCCCCCGCCTGGTTATGGAGCGATGGCGCGGGAGGCGCGGTGGCGGACGAAGAGACCAGCGCCAACGCGCAGAGCACGCCAAGTAAAGACGGTGCCACTAATTTATTCACGACATCCCCAGCTCTGTTACGCCATCCGGGAGACCATTCCGGCGGCTTTCATTCGCAACATTAGCCCCACGAGGCCACAGCAACAACGGGAAAATTCAGCTGTGGATAACCCATACGGTAATTTGGGACAGTGCTGATCTCTGACCGCGACATTCGTGCCGAAATTGATTCCCAGCGGATCGTGCTGGAACCGTTCGATCCCGCGATGGTCCAGCCGTCGTCCGTGGATGTCCGGATCGATAAATTCTTCCGGTTGTTCGACAACCACAAGTACGCGCACATCGACCCCGCGCAGGAGCAGCCCGAGCTGACTCGCCTGGTGGAAGTGGAGCAGGACGAGGCCTTCATCCTGCACCCGGGGGAGTTTGTCCTGGGGTCCACCTACGAAACCGTGACGCTGCCTGACGACATCGCAGCACGGCTGGAAGGAAAGTCGTCCCTGGGCCGTCTCGGCCTGCTGACGCACTCCACTGCAGGGTTCATCGACCCCGGCTTTTCCGGGCACGTCACCCTGGAGCTGTCCAACATGGCCACCCTGCCCATCAAGCTCTGGCCGGGCATGAAGATCGGCCAGCTCTGCTTCTTCCGGCTGAGCTCGGCCGCTGAATACCCGTACGGCCAGGGGGAGTACGGCAACCGGTACCAGGGGCAGCGCGGGCCGACCGCCAGCCGGAGCCACCTGAACTTCCACCGCACCAGCGTTTAGCCGCAGACGTCCCGGCCGGCACCCGCACGCGCCACAGCTGCCGGGCAGGCTGCCGCCCCGTTAGAGCTGCCGCGCCACCGCCGGCTTCCGGATGAAGGGCTTTGCCAACGGTTCCACGTAGCGTGCGGCCAGCGGGCCCATCACCGCCATCAGCAGCACATACGCGGTGGCCAGCGCCGCGAGCTGGTGCGGGACTGCTCCCGAAGCGACGGCCAGGCCAGCAATCACAATGGAGAACTCGCCGCGGGCTATCAGCGCGGCACCGGCACGGAAGCGGCCGGGCCGGGCAATCCCGGCCCGCTTGGCCGCCCAGATTCCGGTCATCATCTTGGTGGCTGCGGTGGCCACGGCCAGGACCAGGGCCCACCCCAGGACCGGCGGGATAGATGACGGGTCCGTGTTGAGCCCGAACGCCACGAAGAAGATGGCCGCAAACAAATCCCGCAGGGGTTCAAGGATCCGGGTGGCGTTGTGCGCGGTTGAACCCGAGATGGCAATGCCCAGCATGAAGGCGCCCACGGCCGCCGATACCTGCATGGCGGACGCGGCGCCTGCCACCAGCAGGGCTGCTCCGAGGACATTGAGCAGGAAGACCTCGGAGTTCTCGCTGTGCACTGCCTTGGAGACATGATGGCCGTGCCGCAGCGCCACCATGAGGACCACGCTGACAACGGCCAGGGCAATCCCCACCGTGGTGAGCCCGCCGAGGAAACCCACGCCGGCGAGCGTGGCCGTGAGGATGGGCAGGTACACGGCCATAGCCAGGTCCTCAAACACCAGGATGGAGAGCACGACGGGGGTCTCGCGGTTGCCGAGCCTGCCCAGGTCCGTGACGACCTTGGCGGCGATGCCTGATGAGGAAATGTAGGTGACGCCGCCCATCACCATGGCGCCCACCCCGCCCCAGCCCAGGAGCAGGGCAAGCCCGGCGCCGGGCAGGAAGTTCAGGACCAGGTCAAGGATGCCGGCCTGCCAGGAGCGTCGCAGGCCGGTGAAGAGCTCTGCGGCCGTATATTCCAGCCCGAGCATAAGCAGCAGGAGGATGACGCCGATCTCGCCCGACAGATGTGCGAACTCGTGCATACCTTCAAGCCTGATGATGCCGCCGGCGCCGAAAGCCAGCCCGCCCAGCAGGTAGAACGGGATGGGTGACATGCCGATCCGCCCGGCCAGCCTGGCCAGGAGGCCGAGGCAGAACACAACGGCCCCCAGTTCAACGAGGGTCTGGGCCAGCGGGTCCATGGGAACTAGCCGTGGCGCAGGATGTCGGCCGCTGAGTCGAGGCCTTCCTGGGTGCCCACTGCCACCAGCAGGTCGCCGGCGTGGAGGACGACGTCGGGTCCCGGCGAGGGCAGCACCTCACCTTCCCGCATTATGGCCACGATTGAAACGCCGCACCGGGTGCGGATGCATGCCTTGCCCATGGGCTGGTTCTGGAACGGGGAGTCCGCCGCGATGGAGAACTGCCGGGTGACGATGCCCGGAACGTCCTTATGCTCTTCCGCGAGCTTCATGGCCAGGTGCGTGCCGCCCAGGAGGTTGCCCAGGGTGGCAGCTTCGTCGCTGGTGAGCGGAATGGAAGCCTGGCAGGTATCGGGGTCGTCCCAGGTGGACACGATGAGTTCCGTCTGGCCTTCCCGCAACTCCACCACTCCGATGCGGCGTCCGGAGGCGGTCATGAAATCCTTCCGGCGGCCCAGGCCGGGAAGGTTCGTTTCATCCACGTTCATGACTCCAGCCTAGTATGCCTGGCAACACCCGGCCCGGCCCTGGAACGGGACCGGAAGGGGTCTCAGCGGGCGGGCACCACGGCGATGGGTGCCTTCTCCGGTGCCTTCACCGGCAGCAGCACCAGGAGCCCTGCGAGGAGGACCACCATGATGCCCAAGATGCCCCACCGCTGCGCTTGTCCGGCGGCCACCAGCGGCGTTGCCACGGCGATGCAGAGCGTGAACAGGGCGGGCGCCAGGAAGCTGACGGCCCGGCCGGTGGTCGCGTAGAGGCCGAAGAGTTCGCCGGATTCCCCATGCGGCGCCAGCCGGGCCAGGTAGGCGCGGGAAGAGGACTGGGCCGGACCGACAAACAGGCAGAGGAACAGCCCGAAGACCCAGAACGTGGTGCTGCCGGCCCATTCCATGCCGAAGAAGGCATAGTTGCCGTTGCCCAGGGCCAGGATTGCGCTCCCGGCGAGCAGGAGGCCCACCAGCGAGCCGGTGATGACGGCCTTGGGGCCCACTTTGTCGTCCAGGAACCCGCCGAGGACCGCGCCGATGGCCGCCACCACGTTCCCGAAGATGGCGAAGAAGATGACCTGCGGCAGGGCAAAGCCGAAGGTGCCGGCAGCAATGACGCCGCCAAACGTGAAGACGGCGGCGAGGCCGTCGCGGAACACTGCGCTGGCGAGGAGGAAGTAGATGGTGTGCGGGCTGGTGGCATGAATCGCCTTGATGCGCCGGAACAGCAGCCCATAGCTGGCGAGGAATCCCGGGCGCGCGGCCTGCCCGGAGCGTGGCAGTTCAGGCACGGCGAACAGGACGGGGAGGGCGAAGACGAAGAACCACAGGGCGGAGAAAACAGCCACCAGCCTGATGTTGAGGCTGTCCTGCGTGGAGGCGCCGAACCATTCAAAGGCGGGCTGGACGAACAGCTGCAGGACAATCAGGAGGGCCGCGATTCCGCCCAGATAACCGGCACCCCAGCCAAAACCGCTGACCTTGCCGATGTTCCGTGGCGTGGACACCTGGGCCAGCATGGCGTTGTAGTTGACGCCGGCGAATTCGAAAAAGACGTTGCCCAGCGCGATCAGGGACACGCCAAGGAGCAGAAACTCGGGGTGCGGGAACACGAAAAAGCACAGGGCGGTGAGGATGGCGACGGCGCCCGAGTTGACTCCCAGCCACAGCTTCCGCCGGCCCCCCGCGTCAGAGCGCTGGCCGGTGACGGGGGCCAGCAGCGCGACGGCGAACCCGGCAACCGCCAGGGCGGCGCCCAGGACTGCCGAGGCACTGTCCTCACCGCCGAAGGCTTTGGACGTCAGGTAAACCGTGAAGACAAACGTGGTCATCACCGCATTGAAGGCAGCCGATCCCCAGTCCCAGGAAGCCCAGGCCAGGACCTGCCCTTTGCTGGAGGATCCGGTTCCGGCAACAAGATCCGAGGCGGGCTGCATCGCCTCCGGAGCGCTGGCGCTGTTCATACGATGCATCGTATCCGCCCGTGGCGAACACCTGCGGGAGCACAGGCCCTTGATGCCGGGGATTCAGGCTGCAGCGGCCCGCAAAACCGGAAATGATACCGGACGCACCTTGGTAAACTATCCCCTCCCGAACCTTACTTTTTGCCGCCTGCTCCAACTTTTGACAATCGAATCCCTGACGTTGCGGAGAATTACAGTGATCACAGTCCTTGCCGTGCACTTTTCGGTGGCTGTCCTCGCGCCCTTCCTCTTCAGGCTCTGGGGCCGCAACGCCTTCTACGTGCTGGCCGCCGTCCCGGCTGTCTCCTTTGCTTGGCTGATTTTCCAGCACAAACCCATCTACGCCGGTCCCGGTGCGGTCACGGAGGTCTTCGAATGGATCCCCAGCCTCCATCTTGAGTTCGCCTTCCGGATGGACGCGCTGGCCTGGGTCATGTCCCTGCTGGTGCTCGGTGTCGGCTCGCTGGTGCTGGTCTACTGCGCGCGGTACTTCAAGCGGAAGGACCAGGACCTCGGTGCATTTGGCGCCCAACTGCTGGCGTTCGCCGGCGCCATGTTCGGCCTGGTAACAGCGGATGACCTCCTGCTGCTGTTCATTTTCTGGGAACTGACCACCATCCTGTCCTACCTGCTGATCGGCTTCGCAAGGACCCGGCTGGCCGCCCGCCGCTCCGCCCTCCAGGCGCTGATGGTCACCACCGCCGGCGGCCTGGCCATGCTGGTGGGCCTGGTCATGCTCGGCTACGCCGCCGGGACCTACCGCATCTCCGCCATCATGGAGCAAGCCCCCGTGCTGGCCGCCGGGACGTCCGGCACCGTGGTGGGCGCCGCCGTCGTACTCATCCTGGTGGGTGCCATCACCAAGTCCGCGCTGGTCCCGTTCCACTTCTGGCTTCCGGGCGCCATGGCCGCGCCCACCCCCGTCAGCGCCTACCTGCACGCGGCGGCGATGGTGAAGGCGGGCATCTACCTGGTGGCCCGGCTCGCTCCCGGATTTTCGGACACGGCTTTCTGGCAGCCCGTAGTCCTGGGGCTGGGCCTGGCCACCATGCTGGTGGGCGGCTACCGTGCCCTCCGGCAGACCGACATCAAACTGATCCTGGCCTACGGCACCGTCAGCCAGTTGGGCTTCCTCACCATGGTGGTGGGCCTGGGCACGCCCGACGCCGCGCTGGCGGGCCTGGCCATGCTGCTGGCCCACGGACTGTTCAAGGCCACGCTCTTCCTGGTGGTGGGCATCATCGACCACCAGTCCGGGACCCGCGACGTGCGCAAACTCTCCGGCGTCTTCCGCTCCTCGCGTGCACTGGGCATCGTGGCCGGTATCGGTGCCGCATCCATGGCGGGCGTTCCCCTTCTGGCCGGCTTCGTGGCCAAGGAATCGGTGCTGGAAGCATTCGTGCACCACGCCGCGGACCCGCACTCCGGACCGTGGGGCATGGTGGCCCTGGTGGGGCTGGTGCTGGGCTCCATCCTCACCTTCGCCTACAGCGCCCGCTTCATGTGGGGCGCGTTCGCGGTCAAGCCCGGTGTGGACCCCACCCCGTTCAAAGCGGTCCGGCCATCCTTCATTGCCGCCCCGGCGGTCCTGAGCATCCTGACCATCGCCTACGGCCTCTGGCCGGTTCCGGTGGACGCCTGGATCCAGCCATACGCCGCACTGTTCGCCTCAAACGCGCCCGACGCCGGCACTCCCGCTGAACAGGCCGGGCACCTTGCGCTGTGGCACGGGCTGACCCCCGCACTGGGCCTGACAACGTTCACCTTCGCGCTCGGCGCTGCCATGTACTTTGGCCGCAACGCGGTGGCCCGCGCCCAGTCGTTCGTCCCGGCCTGGGTGGACGGCGACCGCGCCTACCAGCGGCCATCGGTGCACTGGACGACGCGGCAGTCTGGATCACCGGCCGGACGCAGCGCGGTTCACTGTACTTCTACCTCGCGGTGATCCTCAGCGTGGCGTTCGTCCTTCCGCTCGTGGCCATCCTGCTTGGCGGCAACGCCATGCCGCAGGACATCTATTTGGTGGACCCAAATTCGCCGCTGCAGGCTCGTGGCGGGCGTGGGAATCGTGATCGGCGCCCTCGCCGCCGTCAAAGCCAACAAGCGCTTTCTGGCCGTGCTCATGGTCTCCGTGACCGGCTACGGCATCGCGCTGGTATTCGCGCTGCAGGGCGCTCCGGACCTCGCGCTGACCCAGATGCTGGTGGAGACCATCATCCTGGTGGCGTTCGTCCTGGCCATGCGCAGCCTGCCGCCCGAACTGCGCGACCGTACCGGCGGCAAATACCGCGTGGTGCGCATCATCATTGGTGTGGGGTTCGGTGTGACCATGGTGTTTGCCGCGATCTTCGCCATGGGCGCCAGGACCGCCGTTCCGGTATCGCTGCAGTTTCCGCAGCTTGCCTATGAGGGCGGCGGCGGCCTGAACGTGGTCAATGTGACCCTGGTGGACATCCGCGCCTGGGATACCTTCGGTGAGATCAGCGTCCTGGCGCTGGCCGCCACCGGGGTTGCGAGCCTCATCTTCGTGCGCGGGCGCGGCGACCGCCTGCGGGCCTCGGCGTCCGTCGCCGAAGGCACGGTGGGACGCTACCGCGGCGTGGACCCCGGCACCCGCGACGGTGCTGCTTTGGCCATCAGCCGGAAGTTCGCATCGGCCGCCCGCGACCCCTGGATCGTGGCAGGGCGGACGCTCGCCCCCGAACGCCGCTCCATTATCTTCGAGGTGGTCACCCGCCTGATCTTCCACTCCATGATCATCTTCTCGCTTTACCTGCTGCTGGCCGGCCACAACCTGCCCGGGGGCGGTTTCGCCGGCGGCCTCACCGCGGGCCTTGCCCTGACCATCCGCTACCTGGCAGGTGGCCGCTTCGAGCCTGCGGGAGGCCGCGCCGCTAAGCGCCGGTGCGCTGCTGGGCACGGGCCTGGCCCTGGCTGCCTTGTCCGGCGTGGTGCCCCTGTTGCTGGGCGGCCAGGTGTTCCAGTCCGCCATCATCCAGGTGTGGCTGCCCGTGTTCGGCGACATCAAGTTCGTCACCTCCACTATCTTCGATATCGGTGTGTACATCGTGGTAGTGGGCCTGGTGCTGGACGTGCTGCGCAGCCTCGGCGCCGAGATTGATGAGCACATGGAGGAACGGTCCGCTTTCCCTGGCCTGGAACAGGGCCATGAACCGGAACCGGAACACGCCGTCGAAGAGCAGGGACCCGGCCAGCTGGAACAGGACCCCGACGGGATTCCTGCCGAAACCACCGCACCGGGGCACGCATGAGCGTCAACCTGACCCTGCTGATCGTCATGGGTGCGCTGTATGCCTGCGGCATCTACCTGATCCTGGAACGCAGCCTCACAAGGGTGCTGCTGGGACTGATGCTGCTGGCCAACGCCACCAACCTGCTGATCCTGGCCACCGGCGGATACGCGGGACTGGCGCCGCTGTTCAGCAAGGACACGCCGGCCCGGGACTACAACGATCCGCTGCCGCAAGCCCTGATCCTGACGTCGATCGTAATTTCCTTCGCGGTCACGGCATTCATGCTGGGCATCATTTACCGCACGTGGGTGCTGGCGCGCCAGGACGATATCCAGGACGACCTGGAAGACCGCCGCGTGGCGGCAACCCCCAGCTTTGATGCGGAGGACGATGCCGAAGTTCCGGCGGAAACCTCCGAGTTCCCGCTCACCATGCTCGGTTCCGACGGCCGGGATGTGTCAGACCGCCGGGCTTCGGGCGCGGCCGCGGACCAGGCCGTGGACCGGCCGGTGGCCACGCTGGTGGCAGGCGGCCGGGAGATGCCCGCAGAACATGCTGCCGCGGAGGAAAAGCCCGGCTCACTCAACGTTGGCCCCAGCCCGGAAGGAGGCGGAAAGTGAACATCGCAAGCTTTGCCCCGCTCGCCGTCGTACTTCCCATCCTGGGCGCCGCCCTGACCTTCCTGCTGATCCGGCACTCACGGGCCCAGCGGGCAGTAAGCATCGGCCTGCTGTCGCTAACCCTGGCACTCGAATGCCTCCTGCTGGCATCCGCGTGGAACGGCGGCACGGCGGCGGTAACCATCGGCGGCTGGATCCCGCCGTTCGGCATCGTGATGGTGGTGGACCAGTTCTCGTCACTGATGCTGGTGGTGTCCTCCGCAGTGAGCCTCGCCGTGCTGGTCTACGCCACCGGGCAGGGCATGGCCGACGGCGATGAGGACGCCCCGGTGTCGATTTTCCACCCCACCTACCTGATCCTGGTGGCCGGGGTGTCCAACGCGTTCCTCTCCGGTGACCTCTTCAACCTCTACGTCGGCTTCGAGATCCTGCTGACCGCAAGCTACGTTCTGATGACCCTGGGCGGCACCGGGCCGCGCATCCGGGCCGGCGTCACCTACTTGGTGGTGTCCGTCGTGTCCTCGGTGCTGTTCCTGATCGCCATCGCCATGGTGTACGGCGCCACCGGAACGGTAAACATGGCGGACCTGGCCATCAAGCTGGGCGAACTGGACCAGGGCACCAAGACCTTGCTGCACGTGATGCTCCTGGTGGCGTTCGGCATCAAGGCCGCCGTCTTCCCCTTGTCCTTCTGGCTCCCCGACTCCTACCCCACGGCGCCGGCACCGGTCACCGCCGTGTTCGCCGGCCTGCTGACCAAGGTGGGCGTCTACGCCATGGTCCGGACCGAGACCCTGCTGTTCCCCGGCGACACCCTGAACACGCCGCTGATGGTCGCGGCGCTGCTGACCATGCTGGTGGGCATCCTGGGCGCCCTGGCCCAAAGCGACATCAAACGACTCCTCTCGTTCACCCTGGTCAGCCACATCGGCTACATGGTGTTCGGGCTGGCCATGTCCTCGGCTGTAGGGCTGGCAGCGGCGGTCTTCTACGTGGCCCACCACATCACCATCCAGACCAGCCTCTTCCTGGTCACCGGCCTTATTGAGCGCCGCGGCGGCAGCTCGTCCGTGGACCGGTTGGGCGGCCTGGCCAAGCTGTCACCCATGCTGGCCCTGCTGTTCTTCATCCCCGGCATGAATCTGGCCGGCATCCCGCCGTTCTCCGGGTTCCTGGGCAAGGTGGGCCTGCTCCAGGCCGGTGTGCAGCTGGGCACGCCGCTGGCCTACGCGCTGGTGATCGGCGGGGTGGTGACCAGCCTCCTGACGCTGCTGGCCATCGCCAGGGTTTGGAACCGCGCATTCTGGCGCCGCCCCACCGACGCCGAACATCCGGATCCGGTGCTCCTTGCCACTCCTGCGGGGAGAATTTCCGGCCCGGGCGCCAAGGTCAACAACACCGTGACGCTCCTGCCGCGCACCATGGTGGGCTCCACGGCAGGCCTTGTGGTCCTCGGTGTTGCCCTGAGCGTCTTCGCCGGGCCGCTGTTCGGTCTTTCGGACCGGGCCGCCCGGGACATGCTTGACCGGACTCCCTACATCCAGGCCGTGCTGGGCGAGGGCACCGCCGTCCCGGGCACAACCGCTGCGGGAGGAGGACGATGAGCCGCCAACGCATTTCCCTGCGCCAGGAACTGCCGCTCCTGGTCTGGCTGGTGATCGTCTGGGGAGCCCTGTGGCAGGACTTCAGCCCCGGCAACCTGTTGTTCGGTGCCCTGCTGGCCGTGGGCGTGGCCCGGCTTTTCTACCTTCCGCCGGTGGAGCTCAGCGGCCGCTTCAACGTCCTCTACGCCGTGCCCTTTGCCCTGGCTTTCGTAGGCAAAGTGGTGGTGGCCAGCGCCCAGGTTCTGTACCTCGGCACGGTCCGCGGCCCCAAGGTTGGCAACGCAGTGATCGCGGTGAAGCTGCGGAGCCATCAGGACCTGATCGTCACGGCCACCGGACACGTCATCTCCCTGATCCCGGGGTCACTGGTGGTGGAGGTGGACCGCTCCACGTCCACCCTGTACCTGCACGCACTCAACATCACCTCCAAGGAGGACGTGGAGGGCCTGCGGAACGAAGTGCGGTCCATCGAGGCCGGCCTGATCCGCATCATGGGCAGCCCGGAGGAACTCGAAGAAGTGCGTAGGGAGGCCACCGCATGATGCAGCTTGTCCTGGCTGTCACAGCCGTCATTTTCTCGCTGGCAGCGGCCGGCGCCATCGTCAGGATCGCCCGCGGCCCGTCGCTGCTGGACCGGGTGCTGGCTGCCGATGTGCTGCTCGCCATCCTGGGCGGGTCGCTGTGCATCGATATGGCCGTGAACCGGCACCTGAACAACCTGATGCTGGTGGTGGCCATCTCCATCATCGGGTTCATCGGGTCCGTGACGGTGGCCCGGTTCGTGGCGGACCGGAGGGTGAAGCCCAATGAATCCTGACTTCTCCGGGCCTGATGGCTGGATCGATGCCGTCTCGGCGGTGTTCATGGTGGTGGGGGCACTCATGTCCCTGGGCGCCGCGATTGGCCTGCTGCGCTTCCCGGACCTGCTGAGCCGCATGCACGCCGCCACCAAGCCCCAGGTGCTGGGCCTGTTCCTGCTGCTGGCGGCCATCGGACTGCAGATGCGGACGTGGTGGGTGTGGCCGGTCCTGGTGGTGGCGTGGATCTTCCAGCTGCTCACGGTGCCCGTGTCCGCCCACATGGTGGGCCGCGCCGGCTACCGCACCAAACACCTGCACCGGGAGCTGCTCACCGCCGACGAGCCTGGAGGCCGTGGTGCAAAAGCCGCCGCCGAGGCCGCCCTGAAGGACAACCCCGACGACGGCCGGTAGCGCTCGCTGGGGAGTGCTGCTAGACGATGTCCTGGGTCTTGGCGAACCGCGTGATGGCGCGCTGGGTGCCTCGGTTTGCCAGGACCTGGATGATGGCGCTGACCGACGCCGAGATCAGCGCGAAGGTCAGGGCCGACCGCAGGCTGGTGGGCACATCCTCGTTCTTGCCGGTGGGCGCTTTCTGCCCGGTGGTCTTTTCCCAGATGGTGTTGACCAGCTTGGTGCCGGCCAGGCCTGCACCGAGGCTCACGGCTGTCCCGAGCAGTTTGATGAGAAGGTTCATTCCAGATACTCCTTGCGGGCGGAAAACGGACTGCTCCCAGCCTAGCCTCACACCCGCCCCGGTCAGGGCAAGGGCGTGGCCGGCTGGGGCGGCTTGATGGACTGATAGGGACTGGTGGACTACCGCGGCGGGTTGGCTCAACCGGCCGGAGGCCCGGTGCGGAACTTGACCAGCTTGTGCGTGCCGTCGCAATAGGGCTTGATGGCGGACGCCCCGCACCGGCACAGGGCAACGGTTTTCCGCTCCCGGGGTACCGCGTCACCCGACGGGGTCACAATCTCGAACTCACCCCTGACAATCAGGGGCCCGTCCGGGCAGACCACGATGGAGCCCGCGGCGGACTCCGGGTCCACGTCGGCTCCTGTTCCCTTCTGTTCGGGGTTCATGCCTGGACCGTATCCATCGTTGTTGCCGGGTTGCCCGGTCCGGGGCGGGTCGCGAGTGTCACGCTGCCGCCGGCATCGATGCCCGCAGCGAAGTCCGTCCAGCGTCCCAGGAGGACATGAGGTGGGCGGAAAGGCGGCTGTCGAGGGCCATGGCGGCAGTTGCCCCAAACAACACGTCCGCCAGGAGGGAGGGCTCGGCCTCCACCAGGCCGCCGGCCAGGTCCCGCCCCGCGATCTGTTCGTGGACGGCATCGGCCTCCACATGCTCGTCGAAGTAGCGGGTCATATCCGCGCCGAAACCGTGCCGGCGGAATCCGTTGCCGTAGAAACGGTTGGGCTGGGAGGACGTCATTTCGTAGATTGCCAGGTGGCCGGTGATGGCACCCCGGAGGCGCCGGTTGAGGCCGCAGAGTGACATGAGGTTCACGGATGCAAGCGAGATGGCGGGAACGGCATCGACGTAGGCGCCGTAGCTGTCGTCCAGGCCCAGGCCGCGCATGGTGCGGGCGAAGAGTGCGCTGTGCATCCGTTCGGGCCTGCCGCCGCCGTATTCGTCCGCCTGGATTTCCACCAGGGCCGCCTTGGGCCTTCCGCTGAGGCGGGGAATGGCCCACGTGTGCGGATCGGCTTCCTTCAGCTGGTATATGGATTTGTGGACCAGGAATTCCTTGAGCTGCGCCAGGCTTGCTTTCCTGGCGACGTAGCGGGACACGCTGGGGCCCGTGTCCGTGGCGGCGAGGCCGAACAGGACATCGGCCACGGCATCGCTGGTCATGGCAATCCCGGCGGGCGGCTCGAAGGTCCCGGCGGCCTGGTGGGCTGCGGTGCGGAGGGCGGCCTCGAACGGTTCCTCGAGCAGCCGCCGGACCTTGATCAGGTCCGGCTCCCATTCCCAGGTGTCCGGTACGCCGTCCAGGCCCGAGTAATGGAGTTCGTAAAGGCAGAAGAGGGTCAACTGGATGTCCTCATCGCCGATGATGTCTCCGGCTCCGGCCACATGCCCTGCCACCACGCGGTACAGATGGTCCAGGTCAGGCCCGGCGGCGTCCGGAGCCTGGGAAAGGACATTGAACAGTGCGCTGCTGACGCGGCCCCTGGATTCCGGGATTTTCATGGTGCTCCTTGGTTCGGCCGCGCTGATGACGGGAACGAACGCTGGACTGCCCATGGCGGCTCCCATGCCTGTCCTCCGCCAAACCCCTGAAGACAATATAGTAAGCATGATTACTAATAAAAGCTAAGCAGCGTCCCTCGGGACGCCCCTGTGCTGATCAGGCAGCGCCTAGTCAGTCAGCGCCGACCCAAGGACGTCGCGCAGCGCCTCAACCACAAGGTCATGGTCCTGCAGTTGCGGAAGCCCGGACACGGCCACTGTTGCCACCGCACCAACGCCCGTCACGTAAATCGGAAACGCCCCGCCATGCGCGGCATACCGGGACTGGTCGAACCAGGCGTTGTCCTCGATCCGGCCACCACCGAGCCGGCCGCGCAGTCCCACCAGGAGTGACGGCACCTCATGCCGGGCGGCAGTGCGCTGCTTGGCGCGGATCCAGTGCCCGTTGTCCGGGGTGGCGCCCGGCAGTGGGACGTGGAACAGCACCTGGTCACCCTTCGAGATGCCGATGACGATGGGGAGGCCCCGCTCCTTGCCCAGGCTCCACGAGAAGCAGGCCCAGGTTCAATGAGTCATCCAGCGAAAAGCCGGGGAACTGGAGTTCCCGGAGCTCCGCCTCGACCCGGACAATCAGCGCCTCCAGCGAGCCTTCCGGCTGGGCGTCGCTGGAATCAGGATCGAACCCGGTCACATCCGGTGGATTGGCGCTCATGGCCCTCAATCTACCCCTGCCAGGTGTAAACTTGACCTCGCCCGAACCGGGCGAATATTGAGCGTTACCCACTGAAAAGCAACACTAAATACGACAGGGGAGCGCCGCCGTCGGAAATCCTGGCAAGCCAGGCACCGCAGGTGGGCGCTGAGAGTGCGGACAGCCGCAGACCCTCGAACCTGATCCGGTTAGTACCGGCGCAAGGGAGTCGAGTTCTCGAAGTGTCGGGGCTGCACGGCAACAGGCCGTCAGCCCGGTCCACTTTCCCCTCCTGTTTCCCAGGAGGATCACATGAGTACTGCAGCAATCAAGAAGACCACCAGTAAGTCCTGGCGCGTCGTGGACATCGTCGTCGCCGCGCTGGTGGCCATCGCGGGCGGCGTCATTTTCTGGGCCTGGGACCAGGGGGCCGCCGCGCTGTCCGCCCCCATGAATGCCGCCTACCCGCCGCTAACCGGGCTGCTCGCCGGCGGCTGGATGATTCCCGGCGTGCTGGGAATGCTCATCGTCCGCAAGCCCGGAGCCGCCCTGTTCTGCGAGACCGTGGCCGCCACCGGAGAGCTGCTTATGGGCTCCCAGTACGGCGCCTCGGTCCTGTTCTCCGGTTTCATCCAGGGCCTGGGTGCGGAGATCATCTTTGCGGTCTTCGTCTACCGCAAGTTCAACCTGCCCGTTTCCCTGCTGGCCGGCGCCGCGGCTGGATTCTTCTGCGGCCTGAATGACTCGTTTGCCCCGTGGGGCTGGAACATCGCCTACTCCGGCGCGGACAAGCTCGCCTACATCGTCCTCACCACCGTTTCCGGCGCCATCCTGGCCGGCGCCCTGTCCTGGCTCGCCACCCGGGGCCTGGCCCGCACCGGCGTGCTGAGCTCCTTCGCCTCCCGCAAGGCTGCCACGGAGCCCGTCTTCTCCTGATGGCACCCTCCCCGGACGCCGCGGGCACGGTCCGCCCTGCCGCCGTCAGTGCCCGAGGCTGGGGCTGGCGGCATGCCGGCAGGGCCAAACCCGCCGTCCACGGCCTTGACCTGGACATCGCCCCCGGCGAACGGCTGCTCCTGCTGGGGCCCTCCGGCGCCGGGAAGTCCACGCTTCTCCACGCGCTCGCGGGCGTGCTGGGGGACATTAACGACGACGGCGAGGCAGGCGATGCCGACGAGTCCGGTTCGCTGCTGGTGGACGGCGCCCTGCCCCGCGCCCGGCGCGGCCGCGCCGGCCTGATGCAGCAGGACCCCGAAACGCAGGTGGTCCTGTCCCGTGTGGGGGACGACGTCGCGTTCGGCGCCGAAAACCTTGCGGTGCCCCGCGACGCCATCTGGCCCCGCGTGCACGAGGCGCTTGCCGACGTCGGCCTCTCCCATCTCCCGCTGGACCACCCGACGTCGGCCCTGTCCGGCGGTCAGAAGCAGCGCCTGGCGCTGGCCGGCATCCTGGCCATGCGCCCAGGCCTGATCCTGCTGGACGAGCCCACGGCCAACCTGGACCCGGACGGAGTGCTGGAGGTCCGGGACGCGGTGGCACGTTCCCTGGACAAAACCGGCGCCACGCTGGTGGTGGTGGAGCACCGGGTGTCCGTGTGGAAGGACCTGGTGGACCGGATCGTGGTCCTGCAGCCCGGTTCGGCGGCCGATCCTGCCGTGCTCCTGGACGGGCCGCCGGACCGGGTGCTCAATGAGGCGCGCACCATGCTTGCCGCAGCCGGCGTATGGGTGCCCGGTTACGTGCCCGCGACCCGCGCCCGCGCCGCCGCCCCGGCATCCGGTGCAGGCAGCCTGCTGCTGGCAGCGGAACAACTGGGTGTTTCCCGCGAACGTCCCCGCCGCAGAGGCTTCCGGACGATTCCGCCGGTGCCGGTCCAGGAGGGCGTGGCCGCGCAGGTCCGCGCCGGGCAGGCCCTTGCCATTACTGGCCCCAACGGCGCCGGAAAGTCCACATTCGCGCTGACCCTGGCCGGGCTGCTGGAGCCGGTGTCCGGAAAGGTCTCCGCCACGCTGGAGCTCAGCCGCGGCGCCGGCATCGACCCCTACAAGTGGAAAGCCGAGCAGCTGATCTCGCGCGTGGGCACGGTGTTCCAGGAGCCGGAGCACCAGTTTGTCACCGGGAAGGTGCTTGACGAACTGCTCTTCGGCCCCCGCCACCTGGGCCACGGCGAGGACCGGGTTGAGGAGCTGCTGGAGCGGCTGCGGCTCACCCAGTTGGTGGACGCCAACCCCTATACGCTCTCCGGCGGTGAGAAGCGGCGGCTGTCCGTGGCCACCGTGCTGGCCGCCAGCCCCCAGGTCCTGATCCTGGACGAGCCCACGTTCGGGCAGGACGCCAACACGTGGGCCGAACTGGCATCATTCCTGTCCGAGCTCCTGGATGCCGGCACCGCGGTGGTGTCCGTGACCCATGATGCCGAATTCACGGAGGCCCTGGGCGGGGCGGAGTTGCGGATGGCTGCGGCGGAAGCGGTGGCGCCATGAGGCAGGAACTCACCCTGAGCGGCAACAGCGCCCTCCTGGCCCGCGCCAATCCACTCAGCAAGTTTGCGGCCGTCCTGCTCATCACTGCCGTCCTGGCACTGTCCATCGACTGGGTATCGGCCTCCGTGGCCCTGGTCTTCGAACTGCTGCTGTTTCCCCTGGCCGGGCTCACCGTGTCCCTGCTGTGGCAGCGCGGGTGGCCGCTGATCCTCGCCGCCGCCATTGGGGGCTGGAGCACCTCCATCCTGGCGCCGGACAGCGGACGGATCCTGCTCGACGCCGGCATCTGGACCATGAGCGAAGGTTCCCTCCAGCTGGGGATCGGCTTCCTGCTGCGCGGCTTTGCCATTGCCCTGCCCGCGGTGCTCCTGATGAGCTGCACCGATCCCACTGACCTCGCCGACGCGCTGGCGCAGAAAGCCCGCCTGCCGCACCGGTTCGTCCTGGGAACCCTGGCCGCGATGCGCCTGGTGGGGCTCATGGCCGAGGAATGGCAGACCATCGGGATGGCGCGCCGGGCCCGCGGCGTGGGTGCCCGCGGCAGCCTGGGCCAGCGGGTGAAGGCGACACTGGGGCAGAGCTTCGGGCTGCTGGTGCAGGCAATCCGCCGTGCGTCCAGGCTCGCCGTGACCATGGAAGCACGGGGTTTCGGCGGGGGACCGAGGACCTGGGCCAGGGCGTCCACCTTCAGCCTGCTGGACCTCTGGGTGGTGGCCGGGGGTGTCCTGGTGGCCGCACTGGCCCTTTTTGCGGCAGTGACCGCGGGCACGTGGAACATGGTGTGGCTGGGCAGCTAAGACGACCCAGGAAGCCGGTCTATCGCATGTGGCGGGTAAACCCTTTCCTGATTGACTCACGGAAGGCCTGTTGGGATCCCGCGTAACTCATTTATGATATATTCGCGGTATGACGCAGGAGACCGCTGGCCATGTTGCCACCATGTTGAGGAACGCCCGGAGCGAGAAGGGCTGGACGCAGGGCCAGTTGGCCGCCGAGGCTCGGCACCAGCCAGAGCGCCGTTGCCCGCATGGAACAGGGCAAGCAGAACCTGAGCCTGAAAATGATCCAGCGGCTGGAAAACATCTTTGACCGCAGTATTGTCAACGTTGGCAAACCGCAGATGACCCACCTGCGGGTGGAGGGCGGCCGTACCCTGTCCGGTGCGGTGGATGTGAACAGCAGCAAGAACGCCGGCGTTGCCCTGCTGTGCGCCAGCCTGATCAACCGGGGAACCACGGTGCTCCGCCGCCTGGCCCGGATCGAGGAGGTCAACCGGATTGTCGAGGTGCTGACCAGTATCGGCGTGGAGTGCACCTGGCTAAACGACACGGACCTCCGCCTCCGCCGTCCCGCCGTCCTGGACCTGGACGCGATGGATGTGGACGCGGCCCGGCGGACCCGCAGCGTCATCATGCTTCTGGGCCCGCTGCTTGACGAGTCGCGGGAGTACCGGCTGCCCTACGCCGGCGGCTGCGACCTTGGCACCCGCACCGTGGAGCCCCACATGCAGGCACTGCGCGAGTTTGACCTTTCGGTGGAAGCAACGGCGGGTTTCTACACTGTCCAGGCACCGCCCGCGGATACCCGGGACCGCTCATTCGTCCTCGCCGAGCGCGGGGACACTGTGACCGAGAATGCCATCATGGCGGCGGCACACCGGCCCGGAACAACCGTGATCCGCAACGCCAGCCCCAACTACATGGTGCAGGACCTGTGCTTCTATCTCCAGATGCTCGGAGTCACCATTGAGGGCGTGGGCACCACCACCCTGAAAATTACGGGCCGGCCGGAAATCGACGCCGAGATCGAGTACTTCCCCTCCGAGGATCCCATTGAGGCCATGAGCCTCATCACGGCCGGCATCGTCACCAACTCCGAGGTCACGGTTCGCCGGGTTCCCATCGAGTTCATGGAAATCGAATTGGCCACGCTGGGCCAGATGGGACAGAAGCTGGAAATTTCCGGCGAGTACATGGCACGCAACGGCCGCACCCGCCTGGTGGACGTGACCACCAGGCCCTCCGAGCCTGCGCGCCCCCGAGGACAAGATCCACCCCATGCCGTTCCCCGGGCTGAATATCGACAACCTGCCGTTCTTTGCGGTCATCGCAGCGAACGCCCACGGCCAGACCATGATCCACGACTGGGTCTACGAGAACCGGGCTATCTACCTGACGGAATTGAACCGGCTCGGCGCGCAGGTGCAGCTCCTGGACCCGCACCGGATTTACGTGAACGGGCCTACCAAGTGGCGCGCCGCCGAGGTGGGCTGCCCGCCTGCGCTCCGGCCGGCCGCCTGCCTCCTGCTAGCCATGCTCGCCGCGCGGGGAGTGTCGGAACTGCGGAACATCTACGTGATCGAGCGGGGATACGAGGACCTGGCCGAGCGGCTGAACACCATCGGCGCCAAGGTGGAGTACTTCCAGGACTGACCATTCACGGTTCGTCATGAACCGCGGCTACCCTTTGTAAGCCCGGCAACTGAAGCACAATGTTCGTATGCGTACATTCGGCGTCGAGGAAGAACTCCTCATTGTTGATCCGGAGTCCGGAGAACCGCTTGCCCTGGCGGACGCCCTCCTTGCCGGCCATCGCATAGCCGCGGATGATCTCCCCCGGAACCCAATGTCCACCACGCCGGAAACCAGGGGGATTACGACGACGAGATGGGCTTGAGTGCCGAGCTCAAGCTTGAGCAGATCGAGACGCAGACCCGGCCGTGCGTGGAGCACGGGAGCCTGCTGGAACAGATCAGGGCGGGACGCACCCTGGCGGACCAGGCCGCCAGGAAGCATGGTGCCAGGGTGGCGGCGCTGGCCACTTCGCCGCTGGCCTCCACCAGCCACACCACTCCGGACCCGCGCTACGCCAGGATGCTTGAACGCTTCGGGCTCACGGCCCAGGAGCAGCTGACCTGCGGCTTCCACGTCCACACGTACATTGAATCGCCGGAAGAGGGCGTTGCGGTCCTGGACCGGATCCGGGACAAGCTCGCGGTCCTGACGGCGCTGAGCGCCAACTCGCCGTTCTGGAACGGTGTACCCACCGGGTTCGAGAGCTACCGCACCCAGGCGTGGAACCGCTGGCCCACCGCTGGCCCCACCGGCATTTATGGAACCTACCCTGTGTACCGGCGGGTGGTGGCGCGGCTGCTGGACACCGGCGTCATGCTCGATGAAGGCATGCTGTACTTTGATGCCCGGCTTTCCCGCAACCACCCCACCGTGGAGGTGCGGGTGGCCGACGTATGCCTTCGGGCCGAGGACGCCGCCCTTATCGCCGTGCTGGTCCGGGCGCTGGTGGAATCCGCCAGCCGGGAGTGGCGTGCGGATGTGGAGCCTGCCCCCGTGCCAACAGTGCTTCTGCGGATGGCGTCCTGGCAGGCCAGCAGTGCAGGATTAAGCGGCGAGCCTCCTGGACTTTGGGAATTTCCGGCCGGCACCGGCCGCGTATGTGGTCCGTTCCCTGGTGGATTACCTGGCTCCCGTCCTGGCCGAACAAGGCGAGTTGGCGCTGGCCCGGCAGGGCGTCGAGGACATCATTGCCCGCGGAACAGGTGCCGCTGAACAGCGCCGCGCCCGCGACAAGGCCATGGCGGGGCAGCCGCCGGAGGACATGGGGTTCGGCGCTGTGGTCCGCCAGGCCGTCCACCTGACAATGCGGGATGCGCTGGATCTTTCGGACGTGGAGGAAACGCCCGAGTTGCTGCGGGTCCGCCAGTCCTGACCTGCTGACAGCAGATTCGATTTCAGCGCGCAGATTCCCCGGCGACGCGCAGATTCCTTTTCGCACCCAAAACACTGGCGGCGAAAAGGAATCAGCGCGTCCTGGAGGAGGGTGCGCGTCGAAAACCCTAGATCTGCTTCAGCGCCTGTTCCAGGTCGCGGATGAGGTCGTCCGGGTCCTCCAGGCCCACGGAGAGCCGGACTACGCCGTCACTGAGTCCGATGGCCGCACGCCCTTCCGGCCCCATGGCGCGGTGGGTTGTGGTTGCGGGGTGGGTGATCAGGGACTTTGCATCACCGAGGTTGTTGGAAATGTCGATGATCCGCAGCCCGTCGAGCAGTGCGAACGCCGCTTCCTTGCCCGAGCGTCCACCGGAAGAAGCCGGCTCGAAGGTAAGTACCGTGCCGCCGGCGCTCATCTGCTTCGCCGCCAGTGGGTACTGCGGGTGCGATTTCAGCAGCGGATACTTCACCCAGCTCACGGCAGGCTGTTCCTCCAGCCATGCGGCCAGTCGAAGCGCAGTGGCAGAGGAGTGGTTGACCCGCAGCCCCATGGTCTCCAGGCCCTTGGTCAGGACCCACGCGTTGAAGGCGGAAAGCGCGGGGCCGGTGTGGCGCATCAGCTGCTTCACCGGTCCCTCGATAAATTGCTTGGTGCCCAGGATGGCGCCGCCCATCACCCTGCCCTGCCCGTCGATGTGCTTGGTTCCGGAGTAGACGATGACGTCGGCGCCAAGGTCCCCGCAGCGCTGCAGCAGGGGAGTGGCAAAGACGTTGTCAGCCACCACGGTGGCACCGGCCGCGTGCGCCAGTTCACTGACGGCGGCGATGTCCACGATTTCCTGCATGGGGTTGGACGGGGACTCGAAGAACACTGCGGTGGTGGGCTTGGACAGGGCTTCGCGCCACTGGTCCAGGTCCGGGCCGTCCACGAAGACCGTTTCGACACCCCAGCGCGGGAGGATCTCGTTCAGGATCACAAAGCACGAACCGAACAGGGAGCGGGCAGCCACCACGCGGTCGCCGGCAGCCAGCAGGGCACCCAGCGCGGTGAACACTGCAGACATGCCCGACGCCGTCGCAAAGCACGCTTCGGTGCCTTCCAGCAGCCTGAGCCGCTCCTGGAAGGTGGCCACGGACGGGTTGCCGTAACGGGAGTACACAAAGCGCTCGTCCTCGCCCGTGAAGGCGCGTTCGGCTGCTGCAGCCGATTCGTACACGAAGCCGGAGTTCAGGAAGATGGCCTCTGACGTTTCCTGGAAGTTGGTGCGGTCCAGGCCGCCGCGGACGGCCTGCGTATCGGGGCTCCAGCCTTGGGCGTCTGGGTTGAAGGTCACTTAATTCTTTCCGAGGTTGGTGGGGAGGCCACGGTTCTTCCAGCCATTCACGGTCCGCTCGCCATAGCGGTCCGGATCGCCTTCGAAGCCTTCCAGGACGCTGTAGGCGGTGAAGCCGGCCTGCGTGGCTGCACTTGCGGCGGCGATGGAACGCTTGCCCGAGCGGCAGAGGAACACAAGTTCCGCGCCGGGGTCCTCCGGCGCCTGCTGCGAGAGGTCCTTGATGAAGTCCGGATTGGGAATGCCCCCGGGGAAGGTCCACTGGATGAACAGGGGATCGTTGTCAGTGGCTTTGGTGTCCGGAATGCCGATGTGCGCCCATTCACCCTCGGTGCGGACGTCCACCAGGATGGCGCCCCGCTCCAGCTTTGCCCATGCTTCCTCCGGTGTGAGGTCTCCCGCGTAGCTCATGCGTGGCCCTCGCCGCCGAACCCGCCCTCGAATTCAGCGTCAAGCTCATCCACGGCGGTGGCCACCGCGGCGTCTGCCGAGGCGATCGCCGCGGGGAGGACCACGGCCTGGGCCACGATGACGCTGCTGCCATTGAAGGTGGCCGCCGGGCTGCCGTGCAGCACATAGCCGTCCGCCAAGGCAGCGGAGATCCGCTCGCAAAAAGAGCGGTCATCCGGGCCTGTGATCAGGCGGTAGGACAATTTTTCGTCAGGGGCGGGTGCGTCGGACACGACGGATCTCCTTCTTTCACGCTTGCGCTCGAATCGGTCGATATGCCGAGTATTCACCTGAGGCACCCCGCCGCGAAAGGGAGGGTTGCCGACCGGCAAGTCAGGGCTTGGCGCCGGTACTCATTACTCCCCAAAAACGTAACACTTGCCGCGGCAAGCCGCACCGCCGCCGTCGTCATGTTCCGTAACTGAGCTGCAGCCAACACGCCACGCGCCACGGCGGGGGCCGATAAAGTTCATACCGGGGCGCCGCCCCGTCGCCAGGGCAAAGAGTACCGGGGGGTCCTTACCAGCATGCGGGCACACAAATCGCAGCAGTACGCCGCAACCCACCGGAACCGTCGACGTTCCATCGCCGGGTACTTGGCAGCGGCCCTCATTGGCCTCCTGGTTTTGGTGGCCCCGGCAGGGGCGGCCCACGCGGCCGATGCCGCACCGGACAAGGGCAAGCCCTGGCTGGGCGCGGTGCTTGAATGGGGAGAGGATACCGCTGCGGGCTTCAGCGACCGCCTCGGCGCCAGCCCGGCCGTGTTCGGCCGCGACATCACCATTCCCTACCGCGGTTCGGAGCGCAATGACATTGACGGCTTCCTGCAGCAGACTGCGGCGAAAGGCGCCCACGCCCTGCTGACGGTGAAGCCCTCGGTGCCCCTGGACCAGCTTGGTGCCTCCGAAGCGGAAGCGTTCGCATCCCAGGTGCGTGACCTGACCACCGGGTTCAAGGGGCAGTTGCTGGTCCGGTTTGCCCCCGATATGAACACCAGTTGGGTGGGCTGGGGCCAGCAGCCGGCCACCTACCGGAAGGCCTTCCAGGCCGTGGCGGCTGCGTTCAGGAAGTACGACGGCGGCCGGGCAACCATGGTGTGGGCGCCATACCTGGGCAAGGACTACCCCTTCGACCGGAACCGGAACGCGCCGCAGCCGGGAAGTGACGGGTTCTCCCTCCTGGACACGAACGGGGACGGGACCTGGAACGGAATCGACGGCGCCTATGCCCCGTACTACCCCGGCGATGATGCCGTGGACTGGGTGGGGCTGGCCGCCTACCATGACGACACTGCCGGCGCGGCCGCCGTCAACTCCCTCCCGCATGCGGGCGAACTTGAAAACATGCTGACAGTCTCCGGCGGCGAAAACTTTTACGGCACCTACGCCGAAGGACGGAAGAAGCCCTTCCTGCTCCAGACCTCGGCGTTTTACAGCCCGGCATCCGGCGGGGTGCCTGAGGCGGAGATCAAAACTGGATGGTGGGACCAGGTGGTGGCAACTGCCACGTCGCCCGCATTCGCCGGGACGGCCGCCGTTGTCTGGGATGAACGGACCAGCACCCGGGATACCGGCGTGGCCAGCATCAGCTGGCTGCTTACGGGCAGCCCGGACATTGCCAAAGCGGCCTTGGCCCGGTTGAAGGCATCGCCCATGGTCACCGGACCGGTCACCGACGTGGCGCCGGGAGGCACGTATGTCCGCGCCAACACCCTCTCCGGTGCGGTCCCCTGGACGGTTGCTGCGGCCATGGTCATCCTCCTGGTGGCCCTGTGGCAGGTTCCCCGGCGTATCAATGCGGCCACATCCTGGAGTTACCAGGACCCCTCCACCAGGGATTCGCGGGTGGACCTGCTCCGCGGCGTGGCCATCGTCTTCGTCGTTGTCAACCACCTGGGCATGGCCTCGCTGTTCCAGCTGCTCACGCAGGAGGCCGTGGGCTTCGTATCAGGCGCTGAACTGTTCGTCCTGTTCTCCGGCCTGGTGGTGGGCATGGTGTACGGGCCCAAGGCCAGGGAGGATTTCGGGCGGGTTGTGGACCTCACGTCCCGCCGTGCCGGGAAGCTCTACGTCACGGCATTGGCCGTACTGATCGGCGTCTTCCTTCTCTCCCTGTTGCCGTTCTTCCACGCCGAGGCCCTGACCACCTTCGTGGACCAGGGAACCGGTGGTGCAGGGCACAATGGCGCCGGCCGGACCTACGACCTCTACGCCGGCATGTCATCACTGTTCCAGTTCCCCGTGCCGCCGCAGGTGCTGCCAGCCATCGTGCTGCTCCAGTTCGGGCCCTGGCAGTTCAATGTCATGGGCCTTTATGTAGTGCTGTTGCTGGTCAGCCCGCTGATCCTCGCGGCGCTGAACCGCGGCAAGGCCGTCTGGGTGTTGCTGGCAGCGCTCGCGGTGTACGCAGTGGGTGCCGTTACCAGGGTCAGGCTCCTGCCGTCGCAGTTCGAGGACTCTTTCCCCCTGCTGGTGTGGCAGGTGCTGTTCGTCCTCGGGCTGGTTGTTGGCTACCACCGCCGCAGCATCGTCGCCTGGCTGCAGGCGCATAGCTGGGTGGTGGCCGCCTGCACCGCCGCGTTCGCGCTGGCCTTCCTCTCCTGGGGCAATCCGTATCTTTCCAACAACTACGACATCCGCCTGGCGCTCATGCCGGACGCAACATACCGGGCCATGTATGACGCGCTCTTCGGCCGGACCTACCTGGCACCGGGGCGCCTGTTTAACGTCCTGGTCCTGGTGGTGGCCGCCTATGCGTTCCTCAGCACCTACTGGAAGCCGGTACAGCGGGCCCTGGGCTGGTTCCTGATCCCACTGGGCCGCGCCACGCTCTACGTGTTCATCATGCATGTGGTGCTGATCGCCGTGGTGGCCAACATTCCTGCGCTGCAGCAGCAAAGCATCCTCCTCAACACCGCGGCCTACGCCGTGGTCCTGGGGCTGCTGTGGGTGATGGTCCGTACCAGGTTCCTTTTCCGGCTCATCCCCACCTAGGCAGGCGGCCGGCTTGCCGCGGTTTGGGTATCCGGGCCTGCCGGGAACGAAAATGCTGCGGCACCAAAAGTGCCACAGCATTTTATTCGTGTGCCGCGAGTTACCCGGCGGCCGGTTGGAAAATTCCGGGGTCCTAGACGAGTCCCGGATAGCTGGCCAGGATGTAGTCCGCAGCGGCGGGGCCCTTCATGCGCAGCCCATTGCGGCGCGGTGAGATCCGGTGTTTCATGCCTGCCCAGAAGCTGGACTCGTTGCCCGGCGGCTGCTCATTGATGAAGCACCAGCTCGTGTACAGACCGTAAAGGCGGTCACGGTCCAGGCTGGAATCGGAGACCTGGTCGGTGTAGGTGGCTTCGTGGAGGAAGAGGTCAAACTGCGAATTGGCCATGATGGCGTCCCTTCGCTCGGTGCGTGGTGCCGCCGTTCGGCTACAGCAGCAAGATCGGATGCCCTGCACGTGGCCATCGGATCTATAGGTTGAGTCCCCTGGGATGCATTGGGACATCAGCGTTGTCAGCGCTTGTCTACGTTGTAGACTTTACTCGTAGACTACAAGTAAGGCAACCGTCTCGATTTATCCGAGTCGTCACTCCACAGCTAGGACAACATCATGAATTCCCCGCGTCCTTCCGGCCGCCCACCCGTCAAGGCAAGGCTGAGCAGGGACATCGTGCTGGCCAAGGCCCTGGAGCTGGTGGACGCCGAAGGGCTGGACGCGCTGACCATGCGCCGCCTGGGGCAGGAGCTTGGCCGGGACCCGATGAGCCTCTACCGCTACGCCGAGAACCGGGCCGCGCTGCTGGACGGGGTTTCTGAGCTGGTCCTTGATCAGCTCCCGATTCATCCGGAGGACCCGGACTGGAAAGCCCAGCTGCGAAGCATCGCCCACAACCTGCGGATGCTGGCGCTCCAGCACCCCAACGTGGTCCCGCTGCTGGTGACCAGGCCCCTCTCCACGCCGCTGGGCCTGCGTCCGCTGGGTACGCTCCGGCCACTGGAGCAGATCCTGGCCCTGTTGGCGGCGGCCGGATTCCAGCCGGCGGACGCGCTGCACGTCTACCGCGCCTACTACGGCTACCTCTACGGGCACATCCTGAACGAACTGCAGGAGTACGTGGTGGACCCGGAGGAGAACGAGGTGCTGCTGCGCCTGGGGCTCCACCGCCTGCCAGCAAAGGAATTCCCCCGGCTGCGTGCCCTGGCCCCTGCCCTCGCTGATTATGACGGCGCCACGGAGCTTGACCAGGGACTCACCATCCTGTTGTCCGGCCTGGAAGCCCAGCTGTCACGGCAGATGGCAGGATCCGGGGCCTGACGGGCGAACCCTAAGGTCCAGCTTGGTTGGCGCGACGCTACTCGAAGGACGCCCGGCGCCGGTCCTGCAGGCGGGTGTTCCAGACGTCCGGCCGGTTCACACGGAACCGCCGACCCGTCAAGGCCTTGGCGTTGAGCCTGATGTAGTTGGCCTTCTCGCCCGGCTGCCACGGTTCCAGGCCAAGCCCGTCCACGGCATCCTTCACCGCCTGGTCCTCGATGATTTCCGTCTCGCCGCGCACCACCACGCTCCAGGCCTGCTCTGAGGCGGGATCGTAGCCGTCAATCTCCAGTGCTGCCGGCCGCTCCATCCTGGCGCCCCACAGCTTGGAGCCGGGTGCGGTGCGGAAGACGATGCTGCGCAGGTGCACAGCGTAATTCACGGGGAAGATTTCGGGATGTTCATCCACCACGATGGCCAGCCTGCCCACCGTGTCAGTGTCGAGGAGTTCCCAGCAGTCGTCGAAGGACAGGTTTTCGATGGGCAGGTTTCGCGAGTCCATGGTCCACACCTTACGGGTGATGCGGGAGCGGGAAAAGGGAATTTAGCCGCTTGTTGAGGACTGGCGGATGCGGACTACTGGATGCCGGCGAAAAGGTCGCCCAACTCGGCGGTCAGCTCTTTCTGGAGGGACGGGGTGCCGATTTCCTTGCCGTCGATCCGGTTCACGGGCGCCAGCAGCCGGACGCTGGAGATCAGCCAGACGGCGTCCGCGTCCATGAGGTCCCTGGGCTCCAGCGGGCCGTAGCCCAGTTCCCAGCCGGCCGCCTTGGCGGCAGCGAAGAGGGCACCCTGCGACGTCCCGGCCAGGATGCCGCTGTCCAACTGGGGTGTGATGAGGCGCTTGACCGTGCTGCCGTCGTCGGACTTTTCCACATGGGCAAGCAGCACTGTGGAAGTGGGTCCCTCCAGCACGCGGCCATCGGAGGACAGGAAGATGACGTCGTCGGCGCCCTGTTTGTGGGCATGGCGCAGCGCTGCCATATTGACGGCGTACGAAAGGGTCTTCGCGCCGAGGAGCAGCCAGGGAGCGCGTTCGGCCACGTCACTGTCGTAGCCCCGGTCAAGGAGGATGACGTCGATGCCGGTTTCGCGCTGGCGCCGGCCGGCGGCCCCGGCCGGCGATGCCTGCACCCAGGCGGTCGGGGTGGGCGCGCCCTCCACGCCCCGGGTCGCCACCAGTTTGACCACCAGTTCATCTGCGGCCGGGTCCGCCGGCGGGTTCTCCGACCGATGCCGGGCAACCGCCGCCGCAATGACGCGCCGCCAGGCGCCCTGGTCCGGGATGTCCAGATCCAGGGCTTCGGCGGAGCCTGCAAGGCGGTCAAGGTGGGCCTGCATCTTCCGAACCGTCCCGCCCACGGCCAGCATGGTTTCAAAGACGCCGTCACCGCGCGTGACCCCAAGATCCGTGACCAGCAGCTGGGGTTGGGACGCGTCAGCCACCCTGCCGTCGGGGAAAGCGGGATCGAGGAAGGCGAGAACCACGGGGGCTGGAGAGGTCATGGCACCAGCTTAGTGCTGTGCCGCGGATAAGCTGGGCAGAGTGCACCGGCCGGAAGCCGTCCTCCGGGGCCCAATTTAGCCGGGAGTTCTAGACGTGTTGTGGCCTTTTTCGCTTGCCGGCACTGCGCCGACGTGGGTTGTGGTGCTCCTGGGCTTCGCCGACCTGGTCATCAGGGTTTTGGCGCTGGGCATCATTCCCGGCAACAGGCGCCCCACCACGGCGATGGCCTGGTTGCTGGGCATCTTCTTCATTCCATTCGTGGGCATCGTCCTGTTCCTGTTGTTCGGCAACTTCCGGTTGTCCAGCCGCCGCCGCGCGCAGCAGCAGCTGGTCAATAAGAGGGTCCAGGCGGGTATCACCGCGCTCTCGGACGTCGAAAGCGACTACCCCGGCCCGGAATGGGTCAAGTCCGCGGCCGAGCTAAACCGCACCTTGGGTTCGCTGCCCATGGTGGACGGCAACACGGTGGACCTCATCCCCGGCTACCCGGACTCCATCCTGGAAATGACCCATGCAGTGCGGAAGGCCAGGAAGTTCGTCAACGCCGAGTTCTACATCATGAGTTCGGACCACGTCACCAATGACCTGCTCACCGCCATGGAGGAAGCTGCGGAACGGGGCGTGGAGGTGCGACTCCTGTTCGACCACATCGGAACCCTGCGGATCAAGGGTTACCGGAAGCTGCTCAAACGCCTCCGCGCGGGCAAGATCCAGTGGAAGCGGATGCTGCCGTTGCTGCCCATCCACGGCCAGTGGCGCCGCCCGGACCTGCGCAACCACCGCAAGATCATGGTGATCGACGGCGAAGTCGCCTTCACGGGATCCCAGAACCTGATCGAGCCCTCCTACAACAACCCCCGGCACCGCAAGGCAGGCCGGGAATGGGTGGAGCTGATGGCATGCCTGCGCGGCCCCATCGTGACCACCCTGAACGTCGTCTTCGCCACCGACTGGCTGAGCGAGACCGACGAATCCCTGGAACACCAGCTGCAGCTCCCGGCGAACCCGGAGCCCGGCCACGTCACGGCCCAGGTGGTGCCCTCCGGTCCGGGGTTCATCACGGAAAACAACCTGCGGCTCTTCAACACCCTCATATATTCGGCCCAGCACCGGATCTCCATCTGCAGCCCCTACTTCGTCCCGGATGACTCATTGCTCTACGCCATCACCACCGCTGCCCAGCGCGGCGTTGACGTGGAACTGTTCGTCTCGGAGAAGGGTGACCAGTTCCTGGTCCACCACGCCCAGCGGTCATACTACGAGGCGCTCCTGGAGGCCGGGGTGCGGATCTACCTGTATAAGGCCCCGTTCGTGCTGCATGCCAAGCACTTCACCATCGATGATGAGGTAGCCGTCCTGGGGTCCAGCAACATGGACATGCGGTCCTTCTCGCTGAACCTGGAAGTGTCGGTGATGCTGCTGGGCGAGGGCATCGTGAACAAGATGCGGGCGGTGGAGGACACCTACCGCGACATCTCACACGAGCTCAAGCTCGCGGACTGGCTCAACCGGCCCCTCGCCGCACGGTACATCGACAACGTGGCGCGGCTGACGGCCACGGTGCAGTAGGCCCGGGCAGCAGGCGCCTGCAGTAAACCTGGCCGGTAAAGCTGCCGGACCCCTTCCTGGCCCCGCCCCCACCTAGTCATCGGCACTGACCCGCCGGCCGTCGTCGTGCCCGGCGTGCTCAGGCCAGCCGGCCTTCCGGTAGGCAGGCGTTCCCAGGGCAAGCACCATCACCGCCGTGGTGCAGCTGCCGATCATGACGGCGGCCATCGACAGGGAGTTGCCGCCCAGGAGCCCCACCAGGGGGCTCACCAGTCCGGCGACCCCGGACTGCAGGGCGCCGATGACTGCTGCGGCCGTTCCCGCCATGTGGCCGTAGTTGTGCAGGGCCAGCACGGAAGCGTTCGCCGGGATCATTCCCTGGGCTGACAGGACCAGCCACAGTCCCGCCACCAGGCCGATCACGCCGCCGGCGCCCGTGGCCACCACCCCCAGCAGCGCCAGGGCGAGGCCCAACTGGACCAGGAGGGCGGTGCGCAGGAGGCGGACCGGCGGGAATTTCCGGACCAGGGCGGCATTGAGCTGGGCCGACAGGACCAGCGCGGCACCGTTGAGGGCGAAGACGAGGGCGAACTGTTGGGCGGTGAGGCCGTATTCGTTCTGGAAGACGAAGGGCGAACCCACCACGTAGCTCATGATCAGGGCCAGCCCAAGCCCGGGGATGACGGCCAGGGCCATGAAGTGCCGGTCCCGCAGCAGTGCCCAGTAAGCGCCGGCCACATGGCGGGGGTGGCCCGGGCTGCGCCTGTCCTCCGGCAGCGTTTCCGGCATGAATTTCCAGACAATCGCCACCAGGACCACCCCGATGAGCGCCAGTGCATAGAAGACGCCGCGCCAGTTCCAGAGTCCGGCTATGGCTTGTCCCACGGTGGGGGCCAGGAGCGGAGCAACGCCGATCACCAGCATCAACCGGGACAGCAACTGGGCGGCGGCGGAACCGACAAAGCGGTCTCGGATCACTGCGAGTGCCACCACGGCAGCGGCGGCGTTGAAGAAACCCTGCAGCACGCGCAGGCCTGTCAGCGTTTCGATGTTCGGAGTCATGGAACACAACAGCGAGATGGCCACGTGCAGCGAGATGCCGATCAGCAACGGCAGCCGCCTTCCGAACCGGTCCGAGAACGGGCCGATGACCAGCCTGGCCGATCCCGCCGCCCACGAGGGTACCGGACAACGTCAGCTGGACGGCCGTCTGGGTGGTGTGGAGATCGGCCTCCACCGCGGGCAGCGAGGGCAGGTACATGTCCGTGGTGAGGGCCGGAAGTGCGGCCAGGGCGCCGAGCATGAGGACATACTTGACGCTGCGCGGTGACTTGCTGGAGTTCTGGGGAGGGCACGGATCCGTCACGCGGCAAACCTAACTTGTGTGGAAGCACCCAGGGAATGGGCCCGCCGCCTGGCTTGAGCGGTTCAGCTGAGACCGGGGGCGTACCCCCGGCGGCGTCTTCCTAAACCGGCGTCCGGTGTGTGGATGGACGAGCCGCCGTACGGGGTTGCCGTCAGTCTTCAGGGAAGACGGAACCCAGGGCGGAGAGCACGCCGTAGGCCTTGGTCCTGATTTCCTCATATTCGTCGTCCGGCACCGAGTCCGAGGTGATGGCACCGCCGACGCCGAGGGAGAGTTGGGCTGTTCCGTCACCGTCCGTGCTGATCACCAGTGTCCGGATGGCGACGGCGAGGTCAGCCGCGGCGTTGAGCGAAAAGTAGCCGATGGCACCCGAGTAAAGCCCGCGGGGCCCTCCCTCCAGCTGGTCCAGGATGGCCATGGTGCTGATTTTGGGGGCGCCGGTCATTGACCCTGCCGGGAAGCAGGCAGCCACCGCCTCGGCCCGCGGCGCCCCCGGGAGGAGGCGGGCGTCGATGGTACTGACCATCTGGTGGACCGTTGCGTAGCTCTCGATCGCGCACAGCCGGCTGACGGTGACGGAGCCAGGCTCTGCAAAGTGGCTGAGGTCGTTGCGCAGCAGGTCCACGATCATGATGTTCTCGGCCCTGTCCTTCAGCGACGCAGCCAGGCCCGCGCGCAGCCGGCTGTCCTCCTGCGGATCGGCAGCCCGGCGCCGGGTGCCCTTGATCGGTTCGGCGCGCATGCCGCCGTCGGACGCTATCTTCAGGAACCGCTCCGGGGAGGTGCTGGCCACGGCAAGGTTTCCCAGCCGGAGGTAGCTGGCGAACGGGGCCGGGTTCCTGCGGCGCAGCGCCAAGTAGGTGCTCCACGGATCGAGCGAGCTTTCCTGCGTCCGGGCCTCGAGGGTGGTGGTCAGGCAGACCTCGTAGGTGTTTCCCTGGGCGATCTGGTGCTGGGCGGCCTCGATCTTTTCCCGGTACTGTGCGCTCGTGTCCCGGCTGCGGAAGGCCGGCGGTGTTGAGGGCACGACGCCGGTGCTGCCGCCGGCCTGCGCTGCGGGGCCGCCCGCCGCGGGCCGGGCGGCTGCGGTGTCCACGGCTGTCCGGGCCTGTGCCAGCCACTCGCCGGCGTCCGGAGCGTCCAGTGCCAGGAGCCAGGTGGTGCCTTGGGCATGGTCAAGGACCACTGCGCGGCCGGCAAAGATCAGGGCGGCGTCCGGGGTGGGCGCGGACAGGTCACTGCCGCCCGTTTCCCGCTTCAGCTCGTAGCCAAGGCAGCCGAGCCAGCCCAGGGTGAACTCGCAGGGATAGCCATCGGGGGTGCGCACAGCCCGGCGGCCCCAGACGGTGTCCAGCCAACGGAAGAAGGGGCCGGCGACTTTGGCGGTGGAGGAGCCGGTGCTGACCAGGCTCACCCCCGCCCGGTGCGTCACGGACTGTCCGAACGTGCCGCCGTCGTCCGCCATGATGCTGAACCGGCTGCGCTCGGCGGCAGCCAGCGCCGCCGGGTCTGTCCCGTCCGGCCTTGGCTTTTCCTGCCCTGCGCCGGCCTGTCCTGCGCCGGCCGGGCTGCCCGCGTTCGAGGAGTCCAGCCAGACGGCGTTGGCCGAGCGGCTGTACAGCGACTGGAACAGTGCCGGTGCGTCCGGGAAGGCGTTGAGGCGCTCGGCATGAAGCCGGAGGCCGCGGCGCGCTGACAGTTCGGGGGCCAGGACCGGTGCCAGCGCCGGCAGGTATGGGAGGATCCGCAGCAAGTCCGCCGGGGCCGATCCGTCCGCCAGGTTCTGGACAAGGAGGTCGGCATGGCCGGGCACGTCATCGCGGCCCAGCCATTCTTCCTCCTGGGCGGCCCACCGGTCCCAGTACGGCTCATAGGTTGCGCCATCCCGGCCCAACGCCCGGGTCCGGCGGAGATCATCCGGGGACTCCGCCCAGATCACCGCGCCAAGCATGGGCCGGGCAGCCTCGGAGGCGGCCCCCACTCCCTCCACGATGACAATTTCCGCGGGCAGCGTGACCCGGGCGCCGCCGTCGTAATGGTTCTCCCAGTCCCGCCTGGTCCAGGTGGCTGCCTCGCCACGGCTCAGCGGCGCCAGTACCGTGGCGACATAGCGCTCCACGCCGGCCGCCAGCCCGTCCCACCCGGGGTAGATGTCCTCGAGGTGGAACAGCGAGACCTTGTGGTGGGCGCGGAGCCGGGCCGCAAGTTCGACGGCGAGGGTGGTCTTTCCTGCGCCGGAGCGCCCGTCCACGGCGATGATGACGGGGGATGGGCTCATGGACTAGAGCGTACCGTTTCCAGTACCTGCACCGCTTAAATCATGCCACGGCAGTGGAAGATGCCAAGTGCCAGTAACCAGTACTAGTGAGGTTGCAGCTGGGTGTTCCGCATGACCGCCGCCTTGATGTGCTGGACCAGGCCCGGAATTGCCGTGTGGATCTGGTGCCAGACGGCGTCGAAATCCGCGTGGCCGCCGTACCAGGGGTCCTCGATGCCCTGGTCCAGCCGGTCCCGCCCCGCCATGGCGGGATCAAAGCTGCGGAGCATCCGGATCTTGTCCAGGGACTCCTGGTCCGGGGCCGCTTCGCTGAGCCACGCGTAGTGGTCGATGTCCAGCGCCAGGACCAGGTCGCGCTCGCGGAACCACGCAGGCTCCCACTCGCGGGCCACGTGATGCTCCGATGCCGCCTGGGTCACGGCCAGCCGGCGCGCTGCACGGGGATCAATTGGCCGCCCGGCCTCATACCCGGTGATGCCCGCGGAGTCCACTTCCACCAGCCCGTCAAGGCCCTCGCGTTCAATCGCCGCCTGGAGCATAAGCTCGGCCATGGGGGACCGGCAGATGTTGCCCGTGCAGACAGTGATGACGCGGTATGGGCTCGACGTTGAGGTCATGCGACTAAGCATGCGCGCTGCCGATCACCTTTGGCTAGCCACCTGTTCATAAAGTTTTACTGGCTTGTAAAGATGCATTACTAAAGTTGAAATGGGTACCTTCCGCGCATGCGCCGCACGCCGGGCAAACGCCCTGTCAGTGGATCAGCGCCAGCAGGATACCCACGCCGACAAACAGGACGCCGAACACCCTGCTGAGGACCAGTTGACCGCGCTCGGTGTTGGTGTAGCGCTGGAAGGAACGTGCGGCCGCGGCAAAGAAGAACCACATCACCAAAATATCGATAACCACAATGGTGGCCGTCAGCACCGCGTACTGCGTGAACAGGGGCTGTTCCGGGCGGATGAACTGGGGAGTGAAGGCGAGGAAGAACACGATCGCCTTCGGGTTCAGGAGATTGACCCAGAACCCGCGCCGGAAGATGGACCAGGCGGGTTCGTTGCGAAGGGTGGCCGCCTGCTCCTGGGCCACGGACGGCCTGCTGAGGAACTGCCGGATGCCCAGGTACACCAGGTACGCGGCGCCCGCGTAGCGGATCACGTTGAAGGCAACGGGCGAACTGGCTACCAGCACACCTACGCCCAGGGCGACGATCAGGACGTGCACCACCAGGGCAGCCTGCTGGCCAAGGATGCCCCAGATGGAGCGGCGGAACCCGGCGTTCAGGGAGTTGCTCATGGTGTTGATGGCCCCGGCGCCCGGGGTGAAACTGATCAGGGCGCCGGCGCCCGCCAGGGCCAGCCAAAGGGAAAATTGCACTAAACAATCTTACGCGGGCAAAAGCACGCCCTCCCGTCACCCGCAGCTGCAGGTGCGGCTGGTCCGGGCTCTGTGGAGAACCGGGAATCAGGCCCGGGCGATGACCTCGCCGTTCGGTATCAGGAACCAGCCGTCGTCCGTGGAGCCCCAGCGGTGCCAGCCGGCCGAGATCCGGGCAAGATCGGCCGGGTTGGCGAATCCGTACTCCAGCGCCTGCTCGGCGAAGGCCGAATGCAGCACCCGCTCGCCCCAGACGCGCGCCTGCCAGCGGCGCTGCTGCGCCGTGGCGTAAAGCCAGTTGCTGCTGGTGGGCGCGACGTCGGTAAACCCCGCGGCCTGGGCCCAGCTGACCAGCCGCCGCCCGGCGTCGGGCTCTGCTCCGTTCCGGCGGGCGATCCGCTGGTACAGGTCCATCCACTCGTCCAGGCTCGGGGAAATCCGGGTACCAGCTCATGCCATGGAAGTCTGCATCGCGCACGGCCACGACGCCGCCCGGCTTGGCCACGCGCCGCATCTCGCGGAGCGCCTCGACGGGGTCGGTCAGGTGCTGGAGTACCTGGTGCGCGTGGACGACGTCGAACGTTTCGTCTGGGAAGTCCAGGTCGTAGATATTGCCGGCCACGAATTCGACGTTCGGTACTTCCCGCTCGACGGCGAGGGCCTGCGCCTGGGCGATGATGTCCGGTGAGCGGTCCAGGCCTGTGACCTTGCCGGGGCTGACCAGTGCGGCAAAGTCACACGTGATGGTGCCCGGCCCGCAGCCGACGTCGAGCAGCGTCGAACCGGGGGTGAGATACGGGAGGACGAACGCCGCTGAATTTTCGGCGGTCCTGGAGGCGTGGGCGCGGACCACCGATTCGTGGTGGCCGTGCGTGTAAACGTCGTCTTCGGGCTGCTGCGCACTCATAACCAAACGCTACTCCCCGCCGTGCCCTGCCGGGCGTTACCCGGATTCGGTTCTTGCTGCGACGGTTGCTTCGATCATTGCGGTCATGAACCGCGTTACAGTCTCCAGGCTCCTCCGGGGAGAATCCCGCCATGGCGCCGCCCATGTGCCGGGCCAGCGGCGCGAAGATGGCGCCGCCCTCCCGGAACGCCTTGGGGGTCATCTTCAACTGGACCTGCCGGCGGTCTGTGCTGTGGCGCTCGCGGACCACATGGCCCGAGTTGTCCAGCCGGTCGATCAAGGCCGTGGTGGCAGGGGAACTCAGGTTCAGCTCCTTCCGCAGCAGGCCGGGCGTCACAATGTTGCCCTTGGCCGTGTGGCGCATGATCACGGCAAGGGCGTTCATGTCCGTGCGGTGCATGTCCTTCCGGTCGCCGGCAGCGTCCACGTAGCGGTTTGCCTCGATGGTGAACTCCTGCAGGATCCGGAGCAGGGGGTGGCCGAACTCCGGGCCTGACTGCTCCACAGGGGAAACGTCCGGACTGTTGGGGTCCGCCATCTCCACCTCCCTGCTTCTGTTCCGCGCCGGTGCTTCTGCCCAAGCGTACTGACGGATAGTACTCCAGCTGCGGTGGCCCCGGAGCTTCGAGGCCCCACCCGGCGGCCCAATTCGAGACGCGACAAAGAAAAAGCTCGACTGGCACTTATCTCTATAATGGAGATAATCTATGCTGGAACAAATCGTACTCCTCCTGCTCTCCACGGAAGGCATCATGAATCGCACAAAAGTTGCCAGGGCACGCGTCCCCTTCTGGCTGCGCTGGCTGGTCCCGGTTGTCCTGGTGTTGGCCTGGCTGGGACTGGCGGGCGTCGGCGGCCCAACGTTCGGCCGCCTGGATGAGGTCTCGTCGAACGACCAGGCATCCTTCCTGCCCGCCAGCGCCGAGGCCACGGAGGCGCAGGGCTGGCAGGCGAAATTCCGCGACTCGGACGAGGTGCCGGGCATCATTGTCATCGAGAAGAACGAGGTGTTCACGCCTGCGCAGCTGGGCGGCCTGGCTACCCTCAAGAGCGACCTTGAGAACCTCAAGCTGGGCAGTACGGTGATCGGCCCCATTCCCTCGAAGGACGCCAAGGCGGTTGAGTTCGTGGTTCCAATCGGGTCCGCTACCAAGGTCAAAGACGCCGTCAAGGAGCTCCGGGACACGGTAAAGGCTTCAGCGCCGGAAGGCACCCGAACCTTCGTGACCGGACCCGCCGGGCTTGCGGCAGACCTTACCGCGGCATTCGCAGGCATTGACGGCATCCTCCTGCTGGTGGCCCTGTCCGCGGTGTTCGTGATCCTTCTGGTCGTCTACCGGTCCCTGCTGCTGCCCATCATGGTGTTGCTGACATCGGTGTTTGCCCTGTGCGCCGCCATCCTGCTGGTGTTCGGCATGGCCAAGGCCGGCTGGATCCAGCTCAACGGCCAAAGCCAAGGCATCCTCTCCATCCTGGTGATCGGCGCCGCCACTGACTACGCACTGCTCTTCGTGGCCCGCTTCCGGGAGGCACTCACCCACACCACCAACCGCACGGCAGCGGTCCTGACGGCCTGGAAGGCATCGTTCGAACCCATCCTGGCGTCGGGCGCCACCGTGATCATCGCGCTGCTGTGCCTGCTCTTTTCCGACCTCAACTCCAACAAGGCGCTGGGCCCCGTTGCCGCGGCAGGGATCCTCTGTGCCTTGTTCGCCGCGCTGACCCTGCTTCCCGCCCTGATGGCATTGCTGGGCCGGGCAGCGTTCTGGCCCTTCCGGCCCAAGCTCCTGCCGGCAGACCAGCGCGAGCCCGAGCTGGTCACCGGCCTGGAAGGCCAGAAGGGCCTGTGGCGTGCCACCGCTTCGCTGGTGTCGCGTCGGCCCAGGACCGTGTGGGTGGCCTCGGTCCTCCTGCTGCTGGTCGCTGCGGGTGGCCTGTTCCAGCTGAAGGCCAACGGGGTGCCGCAGACGGATGTCATCCTCACCGCATCCAATGCCGTGGACGGCCAGGACGCGCTGGCCCGCCACTTCGACGCCGGCAGCGGCAGCCCCGCCGTCGTGGTCGCCGACCAGGGCAAGTCGGCTGAGGTGCTGGCCAAGGTGAAAGCGGACGACGGCGTGGGCGAGGCTTACCTGCTCGGCCCGGGCAGCGTGCCCATCACCGGAGCCCCGGGCGCTCCCGCGGCGCCGGATGTGCGGGAGGGGAAAGTGCTCATTAACGCCACGCTGAAAAGCGCGGCGGACTCGCTCGGGGCGGAGGAAACCATCAAGGCCCTTCGCGCCGAGGTGAAGGCCGTTGACTCCAGCGCCCTGGTGGGTGGCGTTACCGCCACGGCACTGGACACCAACACCACGGCCCAGCATGACCTGGTGGTCATCATCCCGGTGGTGCTGGTGGTGATCCTCTTCATCCTCATGCTGCTGCTGCGCTCCATCGTGGCCCCGGTCCTGCTGGTGCTCTCGGTAGTGGTGTCCTACGCGGCCGCGCTGGGAGTGTCCGCCTTTGTGTTCAACAACCTCTTCGGCTTCCCCGGCGCCGACGCCACCGTTCCGCTCTTCGGGTTCGTCTTCCTGGTGGCGCTGGGTGTGGACTACAACATCTTCCTGATGAGCCGGGTCCGGGAGGAATCGCTGAAGCACGGCACCCGCCCCGGCATCCTCCGCGGCCTGGGCGTGACCGGCGGTGTCATCACTTCCGCGGGCGTGGTGCTGGCCGCAACCTTCGCCGCGCTGGGCGTCATCCCCATCATGTTCCTGGTGCAGCCTGGCCTTCATCGTGGCCTTCGGCGTCCTGCTGGATACCGTGCTGGTGCGCTCGCTGCTGGTCCCCGCCCTGGCGTACGACATCGGGCCAAAAATCTGGTGGCCCGGCAAGCTGGGGCGGACGGACGGCGGCAGCGCGGTGCAGTCGCGCCAGCCTGGCGTGGAACCCCTCGAAGGGGTTCCCAGCCGCTAACCCTGTTGCCGCCACCAGTCCACGGTGGCGGCAACAGCTGTTTCGAATGGGGTGGGTTCGACGCGAAGGGCCGCCTGCGATGCGGCCGAGTCCATGATGAACGGCCGTTCGAACTGGTAGAGCGTCTCTGCCGGCTCGCGGGCGTCGGCTGAGAACATTCCTGCCGCCCGGAGCGTCCAGCCAGGCAGGACGCGCACCTTCGGGGCTGGCCGGCCCGCCGCTGCCGCGTAGGCCAGTGCGAGTTTCTTTTGGGTGATTGCCGGTCCGGTGGGGGCATGCCACACCGCGTTCCATGCTGACGGCCTGTCAGCCGCCGCAATCATGGCGCTGGCCAGATCCGGGACGTACGTGAAGGAGTGCGGCTGGCTGGCGCTTCCCACCACGCTGACGTTCTTCCCCGCAAGGATCGGGACCACCAGGCGTTCTCCGCCGTGTGCCATCCGGACCCGGGGCCCGAAGAAATCACCTGCAGCCACGCTTACGGTTGGCGTTGCCGAGGTGCTGCGTGCCTTCAACAGTTCCGTGCGCACGCCGCGCTTGCCGCCGACGGCCTGGCGCGGGCTGTTTTCCGCCATGACGCTGTCCGGCTCGCTGTAGGAGTACAGGCTTTCCGGAAAGACGACGACGGCGTCCACTTCCCGGGCGGCGGCAAGTACCGCCTGCTCGGCTGCCGGCAGTTCCGCCCTCCATGCTGCGGCGGTGTACGCCGATCCGTGAATGCAGTGGAATACCGCCTTGGCGCCGGTGAAGACAGCGCGCAGCGCTGCCGGGTCCTTGGCGTCACCAGTGATGCGCTCGATCAGCGGGTGCTGTGGCCCGCTGCCGGATCGGGTGAGGACCCGCACGCGCCGGCGTTGCTCCGCCAGTTGGCTGGCCACCGTCCAGCCCACCGGTCCCGCTCCGGTCACCACATATACATTCGACATCTTTGCCTCCTCATAATGGAGAGCACTGCTCTCAGAAACAGCATGGTCGGCGCTGGTGAGTATGTCAAGAGCGGTGCTCTCTTTTGCTGCTGCTGCTCTCTCATGTGGCATGCTGGACCCGTGACTGAAGCTGACAGCAAGCCCGCAGGTGCAGACCGCCCCATGACGCCCCGCCAGCGGGCCAGGGCGCAAACCGTTGCGGACATCGTCCGGCTGGGCCGGCAGCACCTGGCAACCCATGGCGCAGCGGCGCTCTCCCTTCGGGCGGTGGCAAGGGACCTTGGGGTAGTGTCATCGGCTGTCTACCGGTATGTGGAAAGCCGGGACGAACTGCTCACGCTGTTGCTGATCGATGCCTTCGGTGAGCTTGGGGATGAGGCGGACGCCGCCGTCGCGGCAGTGCCGGAGGAGGATCATGTTGGCCGTTTCCTGGCGCTCGGCAGGGCCGTCCGGGCGTGGGCCCTGCGTGAACCAGCCAGCTATGCCCTCCTGTTCGGCAGTCCTGTTCCCGGCTACAACGCCCCTGCCGAGCGCACCACGGGTCCAGGAACGCGCGTCATCGTCAGCCTCATACGCATCCTGGATGCCGCCGCCCGCGCGGGGCGGCTTGTCCTTCCCGATAGGTCTCCGGCAATGCCGCCGATACTCGCCGCTGACCTTGCCGCCATCCGTTCGGAGTTTGGACTTGCCATTCCGGAGGGACTCGTAGCTCGGGGCGTGCTGGTGTGGAGCTCCTTTTTGGTGCCGTCAGCTTCGAGGTGTTCAACCAGTATGGTCCGGATACCTTCAAGGCCCCCGCGGAGCTGTTCGACCACCATCTTGGCGTCCTGGCGGGGGTTGCCGGACTTCCCTTCCAGGCCTCCTGACGGGTTGCCTCGGAACCCTGTTGGTGCGCAGCCGCCGTCGATAGACTGCCAGTGCGCCCGCATGGACGCGGAGCCTCGAAGGAGAGATGCACCATGACTGAACATCCTGAAGTTGCAGCCGAGGAGCCCCGCGAGGGCAGCAGCGCTCCCGGACTGGAGGGCGAAGGCGGCCAATACGTTGACGGGGACTACGGTGACGCCGGCACCATCAACGAGCCCGACCGCGATGCGCTGGGCGGCGAATATGAAGAAGGCGACTACGGTGGCGCCGGCGCCACGGGCGGGGCGCGGACAGAGAATGCCATCCGGGAAGGGCTCACCGGCGGCCAGGTGCAGACCACTGACGAAGAGCGCGGACCGCTCCACGGCGACCGGCATTCGGACCGCTAAGGCAGCCCGGCGGCACCGTTCTCCCTCAGCGAACTGGTGTGCCGCCGTCGTGATCCCGCGCTTGGATCCCCGCAAATTTAAGGATCTCTGAAGAGGGAGGCAGCTATTCGACACGAAGTTGAGCGTCCTCCACTCAACTTTGGATTGACATCGCCGGCGCCCTGAGTAGAGTTGAGTGCAGAACGCTCAATCCTTAGGGCGCCAGCCAGTTTCCAAGGAAAGAAGGAAGCAACACATGTCACGTGCAGTAGGTATCGACCTCGGAACCACCAACTCCGTCGTCTCCGTTCTCGAAGGTGGCGAGCCCACCGTTATTGCCAACGCCGAGGGTGGCCGCACCACGCCGTCGGTCGTTGCATTCTCCAAGTCCGGCGAGGTCCTGGTCGGCGAGATCGCCAAGCGCCAGGCCGTTAACAACATCGACCGCACCATCGCTTCGGTCAAGCGCCACATGGGCACCGACTGGACCGTGGGCATCGACGACAAGAAGTACACCCCACAGGAAATCTCCGCGCGTATCCTCATGAAGCTGAAGAACGACGCCGAGTCCTACCTGGGTGAAAAGGTCACCGACGCCGTCATCACCGTCCCGGCCTACTTCAACGACGCCGAGCGCCAGGCCACCAAGGAAGCCGGCGAGATCGCAGGCCTGAACGTCCTGCGCATCGTCAACGAGCCCACCGCCGCAGCCCTCGCCTACGGCCTGGACAAGGGCAAGGAAGACGAACTCATTCTGGTCTTCGACCTCGGCGGCGGTACCTTCGACGTCTCCCTGCTGGAAGTGGGCAAGGACGAAGATAACTTCTCCACCATCCAGGTCCGCGCCACCGCCGGTGACAACCGCCTGGGCGGCGACGACTGGGACCAGCGCGTCGTTGACTACCTGCTGAACCAGCTCAAGGTCAAGGGCATCGACCTCTCCAAGGACAAGATCGCCCTCCAGCGCCTCCGCGAAGCAGCCGAGCAGGCCAAGAAGGAACTCTCCTCCTCGTCCAGCACCAACGTCTCCCTCCAGTACCTCTCCGTCACCCCCGACGGCCCGGTCCACCTGGATGAGCAGCTGACCCGCGCCAAGTTCCAGGACCTCACCAAGGACCTGCTGGAGCGCACCAAGAAGCCGTTCCACGACGTCATCAAGGAAGCCGGCATCAAGCTTTCCGACATCAACCACATCGTGCTGGTGGGTGGCTCCACCCGTATGCCCGCCGTGTCCGAACTGGTCAAGGAACTCGCCGGCGGCAAGGAGCCGAACAAGGGCGTGAACCCGGACGAGGTCGTGGCAGTTGGCGCAGCCCTGCAGGCCGGCGTGCTGAAGGGGGAGCGCAAGGACGTCCTCCTGATCGACGTCACCCCGCTGTCCCTCGGCATCGAAACCAAGGGTGGCGTGATGACGCACCTGATCGAGCGCAACACCGCCATCCCCACCAAGCGGTCCGAGACCTTCACTACGGCTGACGACAACCAGCCGTCCGTGGCAATCCAGGTCTTCCAGGGCGAACGCGAATTCACCCGCGACAACAAACCGCTGGGCACGTTCGAGCTGACCGGCATCGCCCCGGCGCCGCGCGGCGTCCCCCAGGTCGAGGTCACCTTCGACATCGACGCCAACGGCATTGTCCACGTCTCCGCGAAGGACAAGGGCACCGGCAAGGAACAGTCCATGACCATCACCGGTGGCTCCAGCCTCTCCAAGGAAGACATCGACCGCATGGTCAAGGACGCCGAGGAGCACGCAGCCGAGGACAAGGCCCGCCGCGAGGCAACCGACACCCGCAACACGGCCGAGCAGGCTCGCCTACTCCGTGGACAAGCTGATCGCCGACAACGCGGACAAGCTGCCCGAAGAGGTCAAGACCGAGGTCCAGGGCGACGTCGACGGCCTCAAGAAGGCCCTCGAAGGCACCGACGACGCCGCTGTGAAGTCCGCGTTCGAGAAGCTGCAGGCTTCCCAGACCAAGCTCGGCGAGGCCATCTACTCCCAGGCGGGTTCCCCGGATGGCGCAGGTGCTCCCGGCGCTGAGGGTGCCGCCGGCGCTTCGGCAGGCAGCAAGGCTGACGAGGACATCGTCGACGCCGAGATCATCGACGAAGACGAAGCGAAGAAGAAGTAAACCATGCCGCACCACGGTAACGAGGAAGAGCACAACGCATCCGCCGGCCAGCAGAACACGCAGGGCAACGGCCAGGAGCCGGTCATCCGGGACAACCGCAAGGTTGACCCCGTGACCGGGCAGGCCCGGCACCCCGAGGGCAGTCAGTCCGCCCCCGGCGCCGGGTCCCAAGCCGGAGCAGCTGATTCCGACGGCGACGCGCTGGCCCAGGCCGAGGAGATTCTCAACGGCGTGGACGTGCCGGCCGAGGAATCCGTGGCCCAGGGGGCTCCGGCAGCAGGCGGCAACGCCGAGGCGGCCGAACTGCGCAACGACCTGCTCCGCCTCCAGGCTGAGTACGTCAACTACCGCAAGCGCGTTGAACGCGACCGCGCCGTGGCAGGGGAAATGGCCGTCATCGGCGTCCTGAACTCCCTGCTCCCGGTCCTGGACGACGTCGACGCCGCCCGGCAGCATGGCGACCTCACCGATGGACCCTTCGCCGCGATCGCCAACAAACTGGAGAACGCGCTGAAGACCTACGGCCTGGTCCGCATCAACGAGACCGGCGTGGAGTTCGATCCCACGATCCACGAGGCCCTGATCCAGCAGCCCGGCGAGGACATCGAGGTTGACACTGTCAGCCAGGTGCTCCGCTCAGGCTACAAGTCAGGAGAACGCGTCCTCCGCGCAGCCCAGGTCATCGTCGCAGTACCTGCGTAGCATTACCCCAACGAGATGGCAGTTCGCGGCAGTGATTCGAAGGAACATTGACGCGGGCTGCCATCTCGGCACGAACTTTTTGAAAGGAAACGCCATTGGCTAGCCAGGATTGGGTGGACAAGGACTTCTACAAGATCCTTGGTGTTGCCAAGGACGCTTCCGAAGCCGATATCAAGAAGGCCTACCGGAAGCTCGCGCGGCAGCACCACCCTGATACCAATGCGGGGAATGCTGCTTCCGAGAAGAAGTTCAAGGACATCTCCGAGGCTTACTCGGTGCTCTCGGATACCGATGAGCGCCAGCAGTATGACGCCATCCGTGCCATGGGGAGCGGCGCACGTTTTGCTCCCGGCGGTGCCGCGGGCGGCAACGCCGGGTTCGAGGACATGTTCGGTGGCCTGTTCACCGGCAACACCGGACGCCACGCGGGCGGCTTCAACCCCGCAGGCGGCGGCATCCCGCCCGAGTTCGCAGACCTCTTCGGCGGCTTCGGGGGGCCCCGGCTTCCAGCGCACCCCGCAGAAGGGTGCCGACCGTACCGCTTCCACGAGCATTTCCTTCGCCGGTTCCATCCGCGGAACCACCATCGGCCTGCGTGAGCCCAGTGGCGAGGTCATCGACGTAAGGGTTCCGGCTGGCATCAAGGACGGGCAGAAGGTCCGGGTGCGGGGCAAAGGCCAGCCCGGTGCTGCCGGCAACGGCGACCTGGTGGTGTCCGTCGCCGTCCAGCCGCACGCGTTCTACACGCGCGACGGCGACAACCTCCGCATCCACGTCCCCGTTACCTTCCCGGAGGCTGCCCTGGGAGCCGACATCGAAGTTCCCACCATCGACGGCGACAAGGTGAAGGTGCGCGTGCCGGCGGGCACGCCGTCGGGCCGTACCCTTCGGGTCAAGGGCAAAGGCGTGAAGACGTCCAAGGTGACCGGCGACCTGCTGGTGACCATCGACGTCGCGGTTCCCAAGAATCTCAACAAGGATGCCGAAGCTGCGGTCAAGGCGTTCGCCGAGGCCACGTCGTCGGCGGATGTCCGTGAGGGCCTGGCAGCCAAGGCCAGGCTGTAGGAGCGGAGGTGAGCCGTGGACATCAGTGCTGACCAGCCGATCTTCGTGATCTCCGTGGCGGCCGAGCCTGGCGGACATGCACCCGCAGACCCTTCGGCAGTACGACAGGCTTGGCATCGTCAAGCCCAGCCGTGCCCCGGGCAAGTCCCGGCGCTACTCGCAGCGTGACGTGAACATGCTGCGGGAAGTGCAGCGGCTTTCCCATGAGGGCGTGTCGCTTGAGGGGATCAAGCGCATCCTGGAACTCGAAAACCAGGTGGCCGCGCTCCAAAGCCGGATCTCGGAACTCACCGAGGAACTCGGGCGCCGTCCGCGTGCGGTGGACTCCCGGATTTTTGCTGCCGGTGCAGCGGGCGACGTGGTGAGCCTTGCCCGCGGGCAGCGGCCCCGGCCCAGGTCGCAGGCCATGGTGGTGTGGCGGCCGCGGGCCATCGGGCAGTAAGAACGCCGGGCAGCAAGTACCGCGCTCCGGCGTTCCGCAAAATTAGAGTACCCACTACTCGTGACGGAATAGCCCCCTGAAACTTGAATGGAACCATCGCCGGATCAGCGGTGATGTTCCGCAAGTTCTGGGGGTTTTCCGTGCTTAAAGTTCTCAGCAAAGGTCTCAACAGCAAGGCCCGGCCATGAGCCCGGGAATGCAAGCCGTGGCCGCGTTCAGCGGCTCCATGCCCGGCCAGGTCCTGCTGGCCATCGGCCAGAGCATAGTGGTGGTCTGCGTCTGTTTCGACATGGTCCGTGAGTTGTCCGTTCCAAGGTCGCATCGGCGCTTCGTGGCCAGCACCGTGTTCCGCACCCTGGCCATCCCGGCGGTCATGGCCAACGCCCTGACCGTCTTCATCGCCCTGGTGGTGTCGTCCTGGGTGGATGTGGTGATGGGCATGTTCGTGCTGGTGGCCATCGTTTTCCGGTTCCACTACAACAAGGACGAGGACAACTGGTGGAAGGGCAAGGGCAAGAAGCTCGCACGGTGGGCCCGCAAACAGTTCGCCGCACGGACGTCTGCCGCGCCGGCCATGGGCTGATGGTGCCAGGACCGGGGCAGCGGACGCGCGGAGAAATCAGCCGTTGATGACCTGCGGGACGCCGAGGGCCTTGAGCCCTTCGATGCCGAACTCCACTCCGTAGCCGGACTGCTTGGCTCCGCCGAAGGGGATGCGGGGATCGACGGCGCCGTGCCGGTTGATCCATACCGTTCCTGCCTGGATGCGGGCCGCGACTTCCCGGGCCGCCGCCAGGTTGGGGGGACCAGACCGAGGCGCCCAGTCCGACGTCGAGCCCGTTTGCCTTTTCCACCGCTTCATCGATGCTGCTGTAGCGGATGATCGGCAGGGCGGGTCCGAACTGCTCCTGGGCAACCAGCGGGTTGTCGTTGTCGATGTCCGCCATTAGGGTGGTGGGGTAGAAGTATCCGGGCTGGTGAGGGTCCGGGTCGCCGCCGAGCAGGATGCGGGCTCCGGAAGCCTTCGCTGCCTCCACGAGGTTCGCTACGACGTCGAACTGGGCCTTGTTCTGCAGCGGGCCCAGGACGTTGTTTTCGTCCAGGCCGTTGCCCATCGGCATCGCCTTCGCAACCGCCGCAAGTTCTTCGCAGACGGCGTCGTAGATGCTGTGGTGGACGTAGAGGCGCTTGAGCGCGGCGCAGGTCTGGCCGGTGTTGATGAACGCGCCCCAGAAGATGTCCTGGGCGATGGCCTTGGGGTCGGCGTCGGGCAGGACGATGCCGGCGTCGTTGCCTCCGAGTTCCAGGGTGAGCCGCTTGACGGTGTCCGCGGAGGACCTGATTATCGCCTTGCCCGTAGTGGTGGAGCCGGTGAACATGACTTTACCGATCGCCGGGTGTTCGGCCAGCCGGGCTCCCACGTCGCGGTTGCCGGACACTACGGCCAGGAGGCGTTCCGGCAGTTCCTCGTTGATGACCTTGGCCAGGGCCAGGACCGAAAGAGGCGTGTATTCGGACGGCTTGACTACCACGGCATTGCCCATCCGCAGGGCGGGGGCGAGCTGCCAGACGGCGATCATCATGGCCAGTTCCATGGGCCGATCGCGCCAACGACGCCGATGGGCCGGTAGTGCAGTTCGGCTCGCGTTTCGCCGTCGTCGACAATGGTTTCCGGTGCCAGCGGCAGGCTGGCCGTGGCGCGGAGCCAGGCGACGCAGGCGCCGACCTCGAACCGGGCGTTGGGGCCGTTCAGCGGTTTGCCCTGCTCGCGGGAGAGCAACTGGGCGAGTTCCTCGGCGGAGCGTTCGACGGCGTCGGCCGCCTTGAGGAGCGCGGCGGACCGGGTCTCGTGGCCCAGGGCAGCCCACGCAGGCTGGGCGGCGGCCACGGCACGTTCCAGGTAGTCGAGGTCGTGGATGGGGGCGTCACCCACGGCTTCACCGGTTGCCGGGTCAAACATGGTCCGCCCGGTGCCGGCGGCGGGGGCAATGGATGCGAGAAGCGCATCATAGGTTTCCACGGGATACTCCACTTCGAGTAGGCAAGGACGCCAGCCGGACGGCTGAGCGGGCTGCTCCCAGTGTGGTTTGTCCGCTGGCCCGGTCTCTTGTCTTTGTGCGCAGGACTGTTGGCGGAGAGGGAACGGCGTAAAAGAATCCCGGCCACCTTATTGTGAGCCAGTCGGATTAAGCCCTAGAATCGACGTCAGGCCGGCGTAGCCCTCAAGAAACGCCGGGTGACTCCTCCCCGGAATCAGGCAAACGACCCCGCCAAGCATCCAGCTGCGGATACCACGGCCTTACCGCGCCACGTGGACCAGGTGTTGGGTGTTTTGCGCCGTCGCCCCGGCAAGCAGGAGAACATCATGACTTTAGGGTCCGAGCTCATTGAAACACCCGCAACAGCGGCCACCGGCATCCCCCGCAGGAATAGCTACGTCACCTTGCCAGCCGGCCCGGTGGCGGCGCCGCAGCTGGAGGGCGGCTACGTTACGTTGCCGGCCGGCCCGGTGGTGTCGCCGCAGCTGGAGGGCAGCTACGTATCGCTGCCCGGACCCCTTCCCGGAGACGGCAGCAGGGCCCAGGGCACGTACGTGACAGTCCCCGCAGGCTCCGGCGGCGAAAACCCGGATCAGCTACACGCGCGTCGGCTGACCCGTCAGCACCACACTGGCCCAGTTTTGCAGCCGAAACTGTGGCAGGACCCTGACTTTTGCAGGGTCCTGCCGTTAAAACTGGGCCAGAGTGGAGCTCAGGGCCTGGCGCTGCTGCTGGCCGGCGAACGGTGCTCCGACGCCGGAGATGACGCCGGCGTTGAACCCCACCATGCCGAATTCAATCTGCTCCGCGGCGCGCCGGAGCCGGTTGAAGTCGCGCTCACGCTCAGCGGAAACGGCATTGGGCAGCCCGGAAGCAACTGTCATGGCACAAGTCCTTTGGGGTCAGTAGCCGGTGGGGGTGCCGCCGTCGACGGGTTTGATGTACTTTGCGGCGAGGGCTTCGGAGCCGCGGGCCAGGAGGGCGACGTCGGCGCCGACCAGGATGAATTCGGCGCCGTTCGCGAGGTAGTGCCGGGTGGTGTCGGGGTTGAAGGCGTTGACGCCCGCAGGTTTGCCGGCTGCCTTGGCGGCTTTGAGGCAGTGTTCGACGGCGGCTCGCACTTCGGCGTGTTCCTGCTGTCCCAGCAGGCCCATGGAGGCGGCGAGGTCGGAGGGGCCGACGAAGATGGCGTCGACGCCGTCGACTTTGAGGATGGCTTCGACGGCTTCGACGGCGGCGGTGGACTCGATCTGGACGGTGACGCTGATGGTGCTGTTGGCCCGGTTCAGGTAATCAGGGACCCGGTTCCAGCGGGCGGCCCGGGCCAGGGCGGATCCGACTCCGCGGACACCCTGGGGCGGGTAGCGGGTGGCGGCCACGGCAGCTTCGGCTTCTGCCGCGGAGTTGACCATGGGGATCAGGAGGTTCTGCACCCCGAGGTCCAGGTACTGCTTGATCACCACGGTGTCGTTGACCGGGGGCGGACCATGGTCTGCACGGGGTAGCCGTGGATGGCTTGGAGTTGCGCCAGGATGGACTCAAGGCCGTTGGGGCTGTGCTCGGCGTCCACCAGGAGCCAGTCCAGGCCGGACCCGGCGCAGAGCCTCGGCGACCAGCGGGCTGCCGGAGCACACCCACATACCCGCCAGCGGCCGATCCGTGCCTGCTAAAGCATCACGGAAGGTGTCCTCTATTCGAAACGGCATGTGACACTCCCCAGGGGTCCGTAGTCGGCGTGGACGGTGTCGCCCTTGTAGACCCACATGGGGCGGGTGAAGGAGCCGGCCAGGATGATGTCGCCTGCCTTGAGTGCGTCGCCGTGGGCTGCGATTTTGTTGGCCAGCCAGTGGACCCCGTGGGCGGGGTGGTCCAGGACGCCGGCGGCCACGCCGGTTTCCTCCACGGTCTGGTTCTTGTAGAGGATGGCGGAGACCCAGCGGAGGTCCACGGCGTCCGGCTTCACGGGGTTCCCGCCGATCACCATGGCACCCATCGCGGCGTTGTCCGAGATGGTGTCCACGATGGTCCGGCCCTCCATCTCGATCCTGGAGTCCAGGATCTCCAGGGCCGGCACCACGTAGTCGGTGGCTTTCAGGACATCGAAGATGGTCACGCCCGGGCCTTTGAGCCCGTCCTTCAGGACGAAGGCCAGCTCCACCTCCACGCGCGGGTGGGTGTACCGGTCCCATTCGACCGCGCATCCGGTCTCCAGCACCATGTCATCGAAGATGGCGCCGTAGTCCGGTTCGGTGATGCCGGTGGCGGCCTGCATGGCCTTGGACGTCAGGCCGATCTTGCGCCCCACCAGGGTCCGGCCGGCGTCCTCGTTCCGGCGCCGCCACAGCTGCTGCACGGCGTAGGAGTCCTCCACGGTCATCTCGGGGTAGCGGGCGGTCAGGCGGGGGACAGGGGTGCGGGTCCGGCCAGCTTCCACCAGGCTCGTCCGCGATGGCCTCAATCGTCTTTGGTTCCAGCATGGTTAGACCTGGACTCCCAGCTTGAAGCCGGTCCGGTCGCCTTCCGGGGCGCCGTTCTTGCGGGTGTAGGAGAAGCCGTCGGCGCCCACGGTCACGGCCATTTCGCTCTTCTCCTCGCGGACGATGACTGGCTGCGGGTTGCCGTCCAGGTCCAGGACGAGCGAGGCTTCGGTGTACCAGGAGGGGACCACGGGGTTGCCCCACCAGTCGCGGCGCTGGTTGTCGTGGACGTCCCAGGTGATGGTGGGGTTGTCCGGGTCGCCGGTGTAGTAGTCCTGGGTGTAGATCTCGATGCGGTGGCCGTCGGGGTCCAGGATGTAGAGGTAGAACGCGTTGGACACGCCGTGCCGGCCGGGGCCGCGTTCGATCCGGTCGCTTATGCGCAGGGCTCCCATCTTGTCGCAGATCTGGATGATGTTGTGCTTTTCGTGGGTGGCGAATGCGACGTGGTGCATGCGCGGGCCGTTGCCGCCCGTGAGGGCGGTGTCGTGGACCGTCTGCTTGCGGTGCATCCAGGCGGCGTAGGTGACGCCGTCGGAGTCCTTGATGTCCTCGGAGACGCGGAAGCCCAGGTCCTCCAGGTATTTGCGGCCGCGGGGAACGTCCGGGGTGACCTGGTTGAAGTGGTCCAGGCGGACCAGTTCACCGGCGGAGTAGAGGTCGTAGCGCTGCGTGAGGCGCTCCACGTGTTCCACGTCGTAGAAGAACTCGTAGGGGAAGCCCAAGGGGTCCTCCACGCGGACGGAGTCGCCCACGCCCTTGGTGAAGCCGTCCTTGCGGCGCTCCACCCGGCAGCCGAGCTCCTTGTAGTAGGCCTCCGCGGCGTCCACCTCGGCGGGGGACTTCACCCGGTAGGCGAAGGCCGCGACGGCGGCGACGGGTCCCTTGCGGAGCACCAGGTTGTGGTGGATGAACTCCTCGAGGGAGCGCAGGTAAAGGTTGTTCTCATCTTCCTCGGTGACGTGCAGGCCCAGGACGTCGACGTAGAACTCACGGGACTTGGCGAGGTCAGTGACCACGATTTCCATGTAGGCGCAGCGGACGATGTCCGGAGCCGGAACGGTGGGAGTGGGGACGAAGTTGGTCATTTCGGTTCTCTCTTCTTTGAAAGGGGTGTGTGGGGACCCAACTGGGTAGCACTAAGTGTCATTTTGGGTGCCCATAACGACACTTAGTGCGACCTAGTTGGGTGGGTATGGGCTAGGCGCCGAATTTGGGGGTGTGGACGGTGCCGAGCGTGATGTGCACGGCCTGCTGGTCGGTGTAGAAGTCGATGGAGCGGTAGCCGCCCTCGTGGCCCAGGCCGGAGGCCTTGACGCCGCCGAACGGGGTGCGCAGGTCGCGGACGTTGTGGCTGTTCAACCACACCATTCCGGCCTCGACGTTCTGCGAGAAGTTGTGGGCCCGGGTCAGGTTCTGGGTCCAGATGTACGCGGCCAGGCCGTACTTGGTGTTGTTGGCCAGGGCGAGGGCTTCGTCGTCGTTCTCGAACGGGGTGATGGCCACGACGGGTCCGAAGATTTCCTCCTGGAAGATCCGGGCTTCGGGGGCGACGTCGGCAAACACCGTGGGTGCGATGTAGTTGCCTTCGGGCAGGTGGTCGGGGCGGCCGCCGCCGGCAAGGAGCCGGCCTTCAGACTTGCCGATCTCCACGTAGGATGCGACCTTTTCGTAGTGTTCCGGGTGGACCAGGGCGCCTACCTGGGTTTTGGGGTCGTGGGGGTCGCCCACCACGATGTTCTCGGCCCGGGCGGCGTACTTTTCGCAGAACTCGTCGTAGATGGCGCGCTCCACGAGGATGCGGGAGCCCGCGGTGCAGCGCTCGCCGTTGAGGGAGAAGACGCCGAACAGGGCGGAGTCGATGGCGGCATCCAGGTCGGCGTCCGCGAAGACGACGCAGGGTGACTTGCCGCCGAGTTCCATGGAGAGGCCCTTGAGGTTGGTTGCGGCGTTCCGGAAGATCGTCTGGCCGGTGGTGGTCTCGCCGGTGAAGGAGATCAGCGGGACATCGGGGTGCTTGACCAGGGCGTCGCCGGCTTCTTCGCCGAGGCCGTTGACCAGGTTGAACACGCCGTCGGGCAGGCCGGCGTCCTTGAAGATGGTGGCCCAGAGGGACGCGGAGAGCGGGGTGAACTCAGCTGGCTTGAGGACCACGGTGTTGCCGGTGGCCAGGGCCGGGGCCAGCTTCCAGGACTCGAGCATGAACGGGGTGTTCCACGGCGTGATCAGGCCTGCGACGCCGATCGGCTTGCGGTTCACGTAGTTGATCTGCGAGCCGGGAACCTTCATGGCGTCATCGAACTGGGCCACGATCAGGTCCGCGAAGAAGCGGAAGTTCTCTGCTGCGCGGAGGGCCTGGCCCTTGGCCTGGGTGATCGGCAACCCGGTATCGAACGTTTCGAGCTCGGCGAGGCGTGCTTCCTGGGCTTCGACGGCGTCGGCGATCCTGTTCAGGATCCGGGCCCGTTCGCGCGGCTTCATCCGGGGCCAGGGGCCATTCACGAAGGCTTCGCGGGCGGCGGCGACAGCCAAGTCGATGTCTTCCTTCTGGCCGGCGGCGGCGGTGGCGTAGTTCCGGTTGGATACCGGGTCCAGGACGTCGAAGGTCTTGCCGCCCACCGAGTCAACGAACTGGCCGTTGATGTAGTGCTGGATGTGGGTGGGCAGGTCCTCGGGGACGTAGTGCTTGGCGGTTTCTACAGAGGCAGTCAACGTTGAAGTCCTTACTGTGTTCTTTGAGTACTAGGTGGTGTGGGCGAGGTAGGCGTCCAGGGTTGCGGTCCGGTGCAGGCGGGCTGCTTTTTCGATCGTGTCGGAGTCCGCTCCGGTTTCGATGAGCCTTAGCAGGTCTTCGTGTTCCTCCACGGAATCGCGCGCGCGGCCGGGAACGAAGCGGAAGGTGGAGGACCGGAGCGCCGCGAGCCGGTTCCACCCCCGGTGCACCAGGTCCAGGATGTGCGGGTTGGGGCAGTGCTCGAACAGGACGCTGTGGAAGTCCTGGTTGAGCTTGGTGAAGCGGACCGGATCGAAGTGGTCCAGGCATTCGCGCATCTCCTGGTTCACCGCCCGGGCCCGGGCCACCGCGGCAGAGCCGATCAACGGGGCCGACAATGCCGTGGCGGCCCCCTCGACAATGCTGAGGGTCTGCATGGTGTACAGGTATTCGGTGGGGTCAATGCCCGCAACGGTGGCGCCGACGTTGCGTTCAAAGGTCACCAGGCCTTCGGCTTCCAGCCGGCGGATGGCTTCGCGGACCGGGACCACGCTGAACCCCAGGTCCTTGGCAATGGAGCCCAGCACCAGCCGGTAGCCGGGGGTGTAGGTGCCTTCCACGATCCGTGTCTTGACGGCCTGGTAGGCCTGCTCGGACTTGCTGCCGGCAACCATGGTGGCCTCACTCATTGTGGCCTCCCGTTCGTTCCCACTCCGCGTACCGTGCCTGCCATTCGGCGTTCATGGGGTAGAGGCCGTCCACGCTGTTGCCCTGCCTGACCATCTCGAAGATGAAGGTCTCTTCCTTCTCTTGCTGGATGCAGTCCTCTACCAGTTCTTCGGCGATGGCCGGGGGATGACCATGATGCCGTCGGAATCGGCCACGATGATGTCGCCGGGCTGCACGGTGGCTCCGCCGCAGGCGATGGTGATGTCCGTGTCCCACGGGATGTGGCGGCGGCCCAGTACGGCCGGGTGCGGGTTGGCGAAGTAGGTGGGCATTTCCAGGCCGGCGACGGCGGAGTAGTCGCGGACGCCGCCGTCGGTGATGATGGCTGCGGCGCCGCGGACCTGGGCGCGGAGGGCCAGGATGTCGCCCACGGTGCCGGTTCCTTTTTCGCCGCGGGCTTCCATCACCAGGATTTCGCCTTCGTTGACGGAGTCGATGGCACGCTTTTGGGCGTTGAAGCCGCCGCCGTGGGTCTTAAAGAGGTCCTCGCGGTTGGGGACGTAGCGCAGGGTGCGGGCCAGGCCCACCACGCGCCGGTCCGGGCGGGTGGCCTGCAGCCCGTCTATGCTCACATTGTTAAGGCCGCGCTTGCGCAGCTGGGAGGACAGGGTGGCGGTGGCGACGGACTCGAGCTTGGCCTTCAGTTCGGGGGAGAGGGCAGGAGAGACTGCGGCAGGTCCTGCGGCTTCGCGGGAACCGTAGGCTTCCTCCCGCTGCAGGTCATCAACCTTGGGCCGGGCACCAAAGTCAGCGAACGCCGTCGTGCCTTCCTCAACAGTGGTGACCAGGCGGCCGGTGGAGAACGCCCCGTCCGTGGTGCCCACCTCCACTTCCAGCACGTCGCCCGGCTTGGCGACCGAGGCGCCTGCCGGGGTGCCGGTGAGGATGATGTCGCCTTCCTCGAGCGTGAGCAGCTGGGACAGGTCCGCAACGAGCCGGGCGAACGGGAAGAGCAGGTCTCCGGTGGTGTCATCCTGGACAAGGCTGCCGTTGTGCCAGGTGCGGATTCGCAGCTTGGCCGGGTCGACGGCGTCTGCCGGGATCAGTGCCGGGCCCACCGGGGTGAAACCGTCGCCGCCCTTGGACCGGAGGTTGGAGCCCTTGTCCGCGTAGCGGAGGTCATACACGCCGAGATCGTTGCTGGCGGTGACGGCCGCCACATGGCTCCAGGCGTCCCCGATCGAGACGCGGCGGGCGGGCTTGCCGATCACCAGGGCGATCTCGCCCTCGTAACCGAGAAGTTCGCAGCCGGCGGGCCGCTCTACGGGGCTTCCGCCCAGCGCCAGCGAGCCTGGATGGCTTGAGGAAGTAGGACGGCTGGGCTGGGGTGCGGCCCCGCTGGGCGGCCCGGCTGGGGTAGTTGATGTGCACTGCGATCACCTTGCGCGCTTCCGCCAGGGTGTCGCCGTTGACCTGCTTCAAAGCCTTCTCCTCATCAGGTACGAAATCGTATACGATCACTATTACCCATCCGGCGCACCCCGTCAACCCCTGGTTTTCCGCGCCCTGACGAGCATACCGATGGCACTTGTAGCCCGGATCACAGGGGGCGTACAGTGGAAGCCAGACCTAAAGTTTCGATTATCGAATCATGTGTTCTTATATAGAACACATTCTAATCCCGATAGTCATTCACAACGAAGTGAGGAAAGCCCGTGCAATTCCACCACCACGGATACGTATCCGGTGACCCCCGCGTCCAGCCTGCTGCCGGCGTCGGCCTTAACCGCCCCGAGGAGCTCCCCGAAGAAGTGGACGTGCTCATCGTCGGCACCGGACCTGCCGGCATGCTTGCCGCGGCCCAGCTGTCCATGTTCCCCAACGTGACCACCCGCATCATCGAACGCCGCCCCGGCCGGCTCGCCATCGGGCAGGCCGACGGCATCCAGGCCCGCAGCGTGGAGACGTTCCAGGCATTCGGCTTCGCGGAGCGGATCATTGCCGAGGCCTACCGCATCACCGAAATGGCCTTCTGGAAGCCGGATCCCGCCAACCCCGCAAACATCATCCGCTCTGCCCGGGCCGTGGATGACGAGATGGGCATCAGCGAGTTCCCGCACCTGATCGTCAACCAGGCCCGCGTGCTGGACTACTTCGCGGAATTTGCCGCGAACTCGCCCACACGCCTCAAGCCTGACTACGGCTACGACTTCGAGGGCCTTACGGTGACCGGTAACGGCGACTACCCCGTTACCGTGACCCTCCGCCACACCGCCGGGCCCAACGAAGGCCAGGAGCGGATTGTCCGCGCCAAGTATGTGGTGGGCGCAGATGGTGCGCGCAGCAAAGTGCGCCAGGCCATCGGCTGCACCCTTGCCGGAGACCAGGCCAACCACGCCTGGGGCGTCATGGACACGCTGGCCGTCACCGACTTCCCGGACATCCGGACCAAGTGCGCCATCCAGGGCGCCGAGGGCAGCATCCTGCTGATCCCGCGCGAAGGCGGCCACCTCTTCCGCATGTACGTGGACCTGGGGGAAGTGGACCCGAACAGCCACCACTCCGTCCGGAACACCACCATCGAGGAGATCATCGCCAAGGCAAACGCCATCCTGCACCCCTACACGCTGGACGTCCGGAATGTCGCGTGGCACAGCGTCTACGAGGTGGGCCACCGGCTAACGGACAGGTTCGACGACGTCCTGCCGGCCGAGCGCGGGACCCGCACCCCGCGGGTTTTCATCACCGGCGACGCCTGCCACACCCACAGTGCCAAGGCCGGCCAGGGCATGAACGTCTCCATGCAGGACGGCTTCAACATCGCCTGGAAACTGGGGCATGTCCTGGAGGGGCGCAGCCCGGAAAGCCTGCTGGCCACCTATTCGGAGGAGCGGCAGGTGGTGGCCAAGAACCTGATCGACTTCGACAAGGAATGGTCAACCATGATGGCCAAGAAGCCGGAGGAGTTCGAGCACCCGTCCGACCTTGAAGACTTCTATGTGCAGACCGCCGAATTCCCTGCCGGCTTCATGACGCAGTACACGCCGTCCCTGATTGTTGGCGGAACCGGCCACCAGGACTTCGCGTCCGGGTTCCCCGTGGGCAAGCGGTTCAAATCGGCACCCGTTGTCCGGGTGGCCGACACCAATCCCATTCACCTGGGCCACCACGCGACGGCCGACGGCCGCTGGCGGATCTACGTCTTCGCCGACCCCGCGTTGCCGGGCACAAGCTCGGCCACGGACACGCTCGCCGAGTGGTTTGCCAGCGCCCCGGAGTCCCCGCTGGCCGCCACCCCTGCCGGGGCCGACCCGGATGCGTGGTTTGACCTGAAGGTCATCTACCAGCAGCCGCACACCGCCGTCGACATCGGTGCGGTGCCAGCCGTCTTCAAGCCGCAGGTGGGCCCGTTCAGGCTGATGGACTATGAAAAGGTCTATGCCACAGATCCCAAGGCGGACATTTTCGAGGCTCCGCGGCGTAGACCGGGCCGGTGCCGTGGTGGTGGTCCGCCCGGACCAGTACGTGGCAAACGTCCTGCCGCTCACGGCAACAGCGGAGCCTGGGCGCGTTCTTCGGCCTGCTGCTGAACCGCCGGGGGCCGGTGACGCAGCCGCGTCAGGCGGTGGCCGCAGCCGCCCGGTAGTCCGCCGCGGCGTACACGCCGAGGATCCTCACCTCGGTGGTGAAGAAGTCCAGTTCCTCGAGGGCCAGCTTCAGCGGCAGGTCCCCGGGGTGGCCCTCGACGTCGGCCATGAACATGGTGGCGGCGAACTCGTTGCCCACCATGTAGCTCTCCAGCCGGGTCATGTTCACGCCGTTCGTGGCGAAGCCGCCCAGTGCCTTGTACAGGGCGGAAGGGACGTTGCGGACGCGGAACAGAAAGCTGGTCACTGCCGGGCCGGGAAGCTCCTCCCGCTCCGGCAGTGCCGTCTCGCGGGCCAGCACCACGAAGCGGGTGGTGTTGGAGGGGTCGTCCTCAACGCGCGAGGCCAAAACCTCAAGGCCGTAGATCTCCGCCGCCAGCGGGGGCGCCAGGGAGAGCTTGCGCGGATCGTTCCACTCGGCCACTTCCCGGGCCGACCCGGCGGTGTCACCGGCGATGACCGGTTTGAGGCCGTGCTCGCGGATCAGTTTCCGGCACTGGCCCAGGGCATGGATGTGGCTGTGCACCTCCGTGGCACCTTTAATGGTGCTGCCCGGGATGCCCAGCAGGTCGAAATGGATGGGCAGGAAATATTCGCCCACGATCTGCAGGTTGGACTGGGGCAGCAGGACGTGGATGTCCGCCACGCGGCCGGCGATGGAGTTCTCGATGGGGATCATGGCCAGGTCCGCCTCACCGCTGGTCACCAGCTCGAAAGCGTCCTCGAAGCTGGCGCAGGGCACGCTTTCCATGTCCGGGAACATCTGCTGACACGCAATATTGGAGTTGGCGCCGGGCTCACCCTGGTACGCAATCTTGGAGGCCATGATCCGTATGGTTTCACGCGCTACCTCCGCTGGCCCAACTGGGTCGCGCCAAGTGTCGTTTTGAGTGGTGCAAACGACACTTGGCGCTACTTAGTTGGGGGTGACGCGGAGCCAGAGGTATTGCCGGGGAAGGAGCGTCACGCCGTCGTCGAGTTGCAGGGTTGCTTCGGAGAGAAGGTCGACGGCGGCAGGGCAGTACCCGCCGAAGGTTTCCGCCGGGAGGGTCTGGGCTGCGTCGCTGAAGTTGGCAAGGGCCAGGACCATGCTGCCGCCCTCGGCCTCGCCTGGCCGCTGGTACGCCAGGACTGACCGGTTGTTCGTGGCGAAGTCGATCAGCGCGGTTCCGGCGAGCCCGGAGTGGCGGCCCGAACTTCGATCATCCGCTTCAGGCCCGCGTACACCGCGCCCTCCGGGGTTGCCGGATCCAGGCGGCGGGCGTACTGCTCCGCCGGAAAGTGCGGCCGGTGGACCCACCGGCTGTCCTCCCCGTGGCCCGGTTCGGACGCGTAACCGTAGTCGTTGACCTGCCCCACCTCGTCGCCCAGGTACAGCAGGGGGATACCGCCGGTGCTGAACGGCACCGAGTGGGCCAGGAGGATCCGTTCCACCGCCTCAGCCGGGTCAACCTCCATGCCGCACAGGGACGCCGTCGTGCCTGAAATACGGCAGTCACCGGTCTTGGGATTGTCCTGGAAGGGGACCCCGCGGGCGAAGCTTCCCGGGAACCGGTTGACGTAGAAGGAGTTCAGGAAGCGGCGGTGGTCGAAGCCGTTGATGCCGAGTTCGGCGGCGTCCTCGTCGGCGAAGGTCCAGCCGATGTCGTCGTGGCTGCGGACGTAGTTCACCCAGGCCGTGCCGTCCGGGATGTTGTGCCGGCGTTCCAGTGCCTGGGCCAGGAGTGAGACGTCCCGGGTGGCCAGGGATTCCCAGATGAGCGCCATCTGCAGGGGGTTGTAGGAAAGCTGGCATTCGGCGCGGTCGATGTAGAGCGCCACTTCGTCCGGGTGCACGATGGCCTCGGATTTGAACAGCAGCGCCGGTGCCGCCAGCCGGCACACGGCGTTGAAGGCCCGGAGCAGCGTGTGCGCCTGGGGCAGGTTTTCGCAGGGGTGCCCAGCTGCTTCCAGATGAAGGCCACGGCGTCCATGCGCAGGATGTCCACGCCCTGGTTGGCCAGGAACAGCATCTCGGCCGCCATGGCCCGGAACACGTCCGGGTTGGAGTAGTTCAGGTCCCACTGGTACGTGTGGAAGGTGGCCCACACCCACCGGCCGTCGTCCAGGCCTGGATAAAGGAGCCCGCGTGGTTCTCGGGAAAGATCTCGCGGACGTTGGCTTCGAAGGCGTCCGGTATGGTGCGGTCCGGGAACATCCAGTAGTAGTCGCTGTACCCGGGGTCGCCGGCGGCTGCCTTGCGGGCCCACTCGTGCTCGTCGGAGGTGTGGTTGAAGATGAAGTCCACCACCAAGCTGATGCCGTTGTCCTTCAGCTCCGCGGCGAGGCTCCGCAGCTGCTCCATGGTGCCCAGTTTGGGGTTGACCTCGCGGTAGCTCGAGACCGCGTAGCCGCCGTCGGAATGGGGTTCGGGTGCCAGGAACAGGGGCATGAGGTGCAGGTAGGTCAGGCCCAGTTCCTTGAAGTACGGAATGCGGGCCCGGACTCCTTCGAGGCTTTCGGCGTAGCGGTCCACGTAGCAGACCCCACCGAGCATCCGGTTGGACTGGAACCAGTCCGGGTTGCCTTCCCGCTCTGCATCGGTGGCCTTCAGCTCGGCGGAACGCTCCTGCCACGACCGGGCGCATTGGAGGACCAGGTCAGTGAGCTGGTCCAGCCAGTCGTTGCGGTCGCCGTACAGGGAGTGAAACAGGCTGCGGAGCGTGGGGAAGTGCTCTTCAAGGCGCCGGTCGAAGTCCGGGTCCGGGCGCAGCCCAAGGCCCCGTTCGCGGGATACGGCGGACAGCACATGCCGGCGCGCTTCCTGGTCCTCGTTCACCGTTTCCTGCATGTTGACCGGCCTTCCCGCACTTCCACCGGCCTCCCTGGCCGCGCACCTGTAGGGAAGTATTCCACGTCACAAGCGGAAGGCGTTCGACGGCGGCGGCCCGTTACGTTCAGTGGCTCCCGGGCGGGCCGGAGGCAGGTGGCGCCAACCCCGGCCTAAGCTTTACCCAGAGACAGGAACTCCGGAAATGATTGGAAACCCATGACCCGCACCTACACCATCGATTCCATTCCCGGTGACGGCATCGGCGTCGATGTCACCGACGTGGCCATGGAGTGCGTGGACGCGGTAGCCGGGCTGCACGGCTTCGCTGTTTTGTGGCGGGTCCGCGACTGGAACAGCGACCTGTACGTCAAGACGGGCCGGATGATGCCGGTTGACGGCATCGAGCAGCTGAGCAGCGGCGACGGCATCTATTTGGGAGCCGTGGGAACGCCCGACGTCCCGGATGACGTGACCCTGTGGGGACTGCTGATTCCCATCCGCCGCGAGTTCGACCAGTACATCAACCTTCGCCCCATGAAGCTGCTGCCCGGCGTGAAGGGGGCGATGCCAGGGATCGAGGACCTGGACATCGTGGTGGTGCGGGAGAACGTTGAGGGCGAGTACTCTCAGATCGGCGGCCGCTTCGGCGCGGGGACGGATGCCGAATTCGCCGTCCAGGAGAGCGTGTTCACCAAGGCAGGCGTTAGCAGGGCGGCTCGCTACGCTGCGGAGGTCGCCGCCGGACGCGGCGGCACGCTGGTCTCAGCCACCAAATCCAACGGCATCATCCACACCATGCCGTTTTGGGACGAAGTGGTGGCCCGGACGGTGGCAGAGTTCCCGGGCGTCACCGTGGACAAGGTGCTGATCGACGCGCTCGCGGCACGACTGGTCATGAAGCCCACCAGCGTCCGCACGATCGTGGCGTCGAACCTGTTCGGCGACATCCTGTCCGACCTGGTGGCCGGAGTTGCCGGCTCCATCGGCATCGCTCCCAGCGCCAACCTGAACCCTGAACGCCGGTACCCGTCAATGTTCGAGCCGGTCCACGGTTCTGCCCCGGACATCGCCGGCAAGGGCATCGCGAATCCCGTGGGGGCCCTGTGGGCCGCGGCCATGATGCTGGACCACCTGGGGGAGGAGGCCGCGGCGCGATCCCTGACCTCCGCTTTCGAGTCCACGCTCGCGGAAGGAATTGCGACGCCGGATCTTGGCGGTTCAGCCACCACGCTGGAGTTTGCCAAGGAAGTGCGCGGCCGGTTGCGGTAACTGCGCTTGAAGCACCACCACTAAAGCACGTTGCGGATGGCCTGTTCGAAACTGGTGACGTGCTCCAGGGCGAGCTTGCCCGCCCGCTCCGAATCGCCGTCGGCCACTGCTTCCAGCAGGCTCCACGTGCTCGGCGATGTGGGACGCGACGGACGGCACCTTTTCCAGCACCATGCACCAGATACGCGTGGCCAGGTTGTCGTAGCGGATCAGGACGTCTTCGAGGTGCGCGTTGGCCGCGGCCCGGTAGATCAGCCGGTGGACTTTGATGTCGTACCGCATGAGGTCGTAGGGATCGTCGTCATCGCCCATGGTGGAGATCGCCGCCGCGGTCTCGCGGATTTCCGCGCGCAAAGCCGGCGTTGCCAACTTGGCCGCCCGGCGTGCCGCCAGTGGCTCCAGGGACTCGCGCAGGCTCGGAGACGTCGGCGAGTTCGGTGATGTCGACGATGGTGGCGAACGTTCCGCGGCGGGGATATGAGACCACGAGATGGTCGTTTTCCAGGCGCTTGAGTGCTTCCCGGACCGGCGTCCGGCCAATCCCCAGTTCGGCGGCCAGCTTGCCGTCGTTGATCGCCTCGCCCGGCCGGATGTCCAGCATGATGAGCCGGTCCCTGAGGTGCCGGTAGGCCTGTTCGGAGAGCGGGAGGTCCCCGTCGCCGGCCAGGTGGTTCTCTAATATGACGCTCATTTCGAGCCTTCCCAGGAGTGCTATTGACGTCCAAGTGATCTGGAACATACTATTACGACAGTTCTAATATATCAGTTACAGATCAGTTAGAGGTCAGTAACTCCGAAGGGCACATAAGGAGAACAATGCAGGACGTACTCAACGCCTCGCTCGCCACGGTCGACGCCGACGTCGCCGCCGCTGTGGCACAGGAACTGCACCGCCAGCAGTCCACCCTTGAAATGATTGCGTCGGAGAACTTCGCTCCGACCGCCGTGATGGAAGCCCAGGGCTCGGTGCTCACCAACAAGTACGCCGAGGGATACCCGGGCAAGCGCTACTACGGCGGCTGCGAGCACGTCGACGTGATTGAGCAGCTGGCCATTGACCGCGTGAAGGCACTCTTCGGTGCGGAGTTCGCCAACGTGCAGCCGCACTCCGGCGCCCAGGCCAATGCCGCCGCCATGTTCGCCCTGCTGAACCCGGGCGACACCATCCTGGGACTCTCCCTGGCCCACGGCGGCCACCTCACCCACGGCATGAAGATCAACTTCTCCGGCAAGCTCTACAACGTGGTTCCCTACCATGTCCGCGAGGAAGACCTCCGGATCGATATGGCCGAGGTGGAAGCCCTGGCCCTGGAACACAAGCCCAAGCTGATCGTGGCCGGCTGGTCCGCGTACTCCCGCCAGCTGGACTTCGCGGAGTTCCGCCGCATCGCCGACCTCGTGGGCGCCTACCTGATGGTGGACATGGCACACTTCGCCGGCCTCGTCGCCGCCGGCCTGCACCCCAACCCCGTCCCGTACGCGGACGTGGTCACCACCACCACCCACAAGACCCTGGGCGGTCCCCGCGGCGGGGTCATCCTGGCCAAGGAGGAGTACGCCAAGAAGATCAACAGTGCGGTGTTCCCCGGCCAGCAGGGCGGGCCCCTGGAGCACGTCGTCGCCGCCAAGGCCGTGGCGTTCAAACTCGCCGCCGCCCCCGAATTCAGGGAACGCCAGGAGCGGGTGCTTCAGGGCGCCAAGCTGCTGGCCGAGCGCCTCCTCAAGGAAGACGTCGCAGCCGCGGGAATCTCCGTGGTCAACGGCGGCACCGACGTCCACCTGGTCCTCGTTGACCTGCGCCACTCCGAACTCGACGGACAACAGGGCGAGGACGCCCTCCACAAGATCGGAATCACGGTCAACCGCAACGCCGTCCCGTTCGACCCCCGCCCGCCGATGGTCTCCTCCGGCCTCCGGATCGGCACCCCCGCCCTGGCCGCCCGCGGCTTCGGTGCCGCCGAATTCACAGAGGTTGCGGACATCATCGCCTCGGTCCTCATCGCCTCGGCCTCCACGGGAACCCTGCCCGGGGACACCGCCGTCGAACTCCGCGCCCGCGTGACGGCACTGGCCGAAAAGTTCCCCTTTACCCGCACCTCTCCGCTGACACCAACCTGCCAGGCGTCGAGGCAGACCTGATTGGAGCCGCCCAGTGAGCACCCAGCACCTTCCGGAGCACCCGGACTTCCTCTGGCGGAACCCGGAACCGAAGTCCTCCTACGACGCCGTGATCGTCGGGGGCGGCGGGCACGGCCTGGCCACTGCCTACTTCCTTGCCAAGAACCACGGGATGACCAACATCGCCGTCCTGGAAAAGGGCTGGCTGGCTGGCGGCAACATGGCCCGCAACACCACCATCATCCGGTCCAACTACCTCTGGGACGAGAGCGCCGCCATCTACGAGCACGCCCTCAAGCTCTGGGAAATCCTGCCCGAGGAACTCGAGTACGACTTCCTGTTCAGCCAGCGCGGCGTGATGAACCTGGCCCACACGCTGGGCGATGTCCGCGAAAGCATCCGCCGTGTGGGCGCCAACAAGCTCAACGGCGTGGACGCTGAATGGCTGGACCCTCAGCAGGTCAAGGAACTCTGCCCCATCCTGAACATCCGGGACAACATCCGCTACCCCGTCATGGGCGCCACCTACCAGCCCCGCGCCGGCATCGCCAAGCACGACCACGTGGCCTGGGCCTTCGCCCGCAAGTGCGACGAAATGGGCGTGGACATCATCCAGAACTGCGAGGTGACCGGCTTCGTCAAGGACGGCAACCGCGTAGTGGGCGTCAAGACCAACCGCGGCACCATCAACACCGAAAAGGTGGGCCTCGCCGCCGCCGGACACAGCTCGGTCCTGGCCGAGATGGCAGGATTCCAGCTGCCCATCCAGTCCCACCCCCTGCAGGCCCTGGTTTCTGAACTGCACGAGCCGGTCCACCCCACTGTGGTCATGTCCAACCACGTGCACGTGTACGTCTCCCAGGCGCACAAGGGCGAACTGGTCATGGGCGCCGGCGTGGACTCCTACAACGGCTACGGCCAGCGCGGCTCCTTCCACGTGATCGAGCAGCAGATGGCCGCCGCCGTCGAACTCTTCCCCATCTTCGCCCGGGCCCACGTGCTCCGGACCTGGGGCGGCATCGTGGACACCACCCTGGACGCCTCGCCGATCGTTGGCCTCACCCCCGTGGAGAACATGTTCGTGAACTGCGGCTGGGGCACGGGCGGGTTCAAGGGAACCCCCGCCGCCGGTATGACCTTCGCGCACACCATCGCCACGGGCAACCCGCACAAGCTGAACCAGCCCTTCTCGCTGGAACGCTTCGAAACCGGCGCCCTCATCGACGAACACGGCGCCGCCGCCGTGGCCCACTAGCCGCCCGCCACCAGAAAAGGACTAACGCACATGCTGCTGATCCCATGCCCCAACTGCGGCCCGCGGGACGAAACCGAATTCCACTACGGGGGACAGGCCCACGTCCCCTACCCGGAGAACCCCAATGAGCTGAGCGACACGGAGTGGTCCCGCTACCTCTTCTACCGCGAGAACCCCAAAGGCATCTTCGCCGAGCGCTGGGTCCACAGCACCGGCTGCCGCCAGTGGTTCAACATGCTCCGCGACACCGTCAGCTACGACATCAAGGCCATCTACCCGATGGGGGCGAAGCGGCCCGACCGCTCCCCGGACGGCGCACCCGAAACCGGGACCGCCAGTACCGGCCCGGACAGCACCACCACGGGAAGTGCCGGACCCAGCACCTCCACCACGAGCACCCTCAGCACCACCGCCCCGGAAGGAGCGACCAAATGACTTCCCAGAACGCCCGCCTGGCTACCGGCGGCCGCATCGACCGCACCATCTCCTGGCGCTTCACCGTGGACGGCGAGGAGTTCACCGGCCACCCCGGTGACACCCTGGCCTCGGCCCTGCTGGCCAACGGCCGCATCGCCGCCGGCAACTCCCTCTACGAGGACCGCCCCCGCGGCATCATGTCCGCCGGCGTGGAAGAGGCCAACGCCCTGGTCCGCGTGGAAGCCCGCTTCCCCGGCCACGTTGCCGAATCCATGCTCCCCGCCACCACCGTTTCCCTGGTGGACGGGCTCCAGGCCACCCTGCTCAACGGCCTGGGCAAGCTGGACCCTGAGGACGACCGCGCCGAATACGACAAGAAGTACGTCCACACCGACGTCCTGGTGATCGGCGGCGGCCCCGCCGGACTCGCCGCCGCACGGGAGGCTGTCCGCACCGGCGCCCGCGTCATGCTGCTGGACGACCAGCCCGAACTCGGCGGCTCCCTGCTGAGCGGTTCCGCGGTTGCCGGCCATGCCGAGACCATCGAAGGAAAGCCCGCCCTGGAATGGGTGGCCGACGTCGAAGCCGAACTGGTGTCCGGCGCCGAATCCACGGTCCTGAACCGCACCACCGCGTTCGGCGCCTACGACGCCAACTACGTCATCGCCGTCCAGAACCGCACCGACCACCTCACCAGCCCCGCGGCCCCGGGCGTGTCCCGACAGCGGATTTGGCACATCCGTGCCAGCCAGGTGGTCGTGGCCCCGGGCGCCCACGAACGCCCCCTCGTCTTCGAGAACAACGACCGCCCCGGCATCATGCTCGCCTCCGCCGTGCGCAGCTACCTGAACCGCTACGGCGTGGCCGCCGGCAAGCGCGCAGTCGTCAGCACCACCAATGACAGCGCCTACGCCGTCGCAGCCGACCTCGCCGCCGCGGGCGTCAAAGTCGCCGCCGTCGTGGACGCCCGTCCGGCCCTGACCGCAGCGGCGACTGCCGCCGTCGAATCCGGGATCCGGGTGCTGATCGGCAGCGCGGTGGCCAACACCTCCGCCGGCGCCGGCGGCCGGCTGGACGGCGTGACCGTCCGCAGCATCAACGACGACGGCGAGCTCACCTCCGGCGTCGAGCAGATCGCAGCAGACCTGCTGGCTGTCTCCGGCGGCTGGAGCCCGTTGGTCCACCTGCACTCCCAGCGCCAGGGCAAGCTGCGCTGGGACGAAGAGCTGGCAGCCTTCGTGCCCAGCACCGAGGTCCCCAGCCAGCAGACCATCGGCGCCGGCCGCGGTTCCTTCGCCACCGACGACTGCGTCGCGGAGGGCATCTCCGCCGGCGCCAAGGCGGCCATCGACGCAGGCTTCGAATCCGCCGTCGAACCGTCCGTGTTCGGCGAACCGAAGGCCTCCGCCCCCACCCGCCAGCTGTGGCTGGTCCCGGGCGAGAGCGGCACCCCCGACGACTGGCACCACCACTTCGTGGACTTCCAGCGCGACCAGTCCGTGGCCGACGTCCTCCGCTCCACGGGCGCCGGCATGCGTTCAGTTGAACACATCAAGCGATACACCTCCATCAGCACCGCCAACGACCAGGGCAAGACCTCGGGCGTCAACGCCATCGGCGTGATCGCCGCGGCCCTCCGCACGGCCGGCGAAGCCTCCCGTGGCATCGGCGACATCGGCACCACCACCTACCGCGCCCCGTTCACCCCGGTGGCCTTCGCTGCACTGGCAGGACGCCAGCGCGGTGAACTGTTCGACCCCGCCCGCATCACGTCGATCCACCCCTGGCACGTGGCCAAGGGCGCCCTGTTCGAGGACGTCGGGCAGTGGAAGCGGCCCTGGTACTACCCGCAGGACGGGGAGGACATGGACGCTGCGGTGCTGCGCGAATGCGCCGCCGTCCGCGAATCCGTTGGTTTCATGGACGCCACCACCCTGGGCAAGATCGAAATCCGCGGCAAGGACGCGGGAGAGTTCCTGAACCGGATGTACACCAACGCGTTCAAGAAGCTCGCCCCGGGCTCCGCACGCTACGGCGTCATGTGCACCCCGGACGGCATGATCTTCGACGACGGCGTGACCCTCCGCGTCGACGACGACACCTACTTCATGACCACCACCACCGGCGGTGCCGCCAAGGTACTGGACTGGCTCGAGGAATGGCTGCAGACCGAGTGGCCGGAACTGGACGTGCAGTGCACCTCGGTGACGGAACAGTGGAGCACCATCGCCGTCGTCGGGCCCAAGTCCCGTGAGGTCATCGCACGGGTGGCACCCGAACTGGCTGCCGACGGCGGCCTGGATGCGGAAGCCTTCCCGTTCATGACGTTCCGCGAAACCACGCTCGCGTCCGGCGTACGCGCCCGGATCTGCCGGATCTCGTTCTCCGGTGAACTTGCCTACGAGATCAACGTCCCGGCCTGGTATGGGTTGAACACCTGGGAGTCCGTGGCCGCCGCTGGGGCCGAGTTCAACATCACCCCCTACGGCACCGAAACCATGCACGTGCTGCGCGCCGAAAAGGGCTACCCGATCGTGGGGCAGGACACCGACGGCACCGTCACCCCGCAGGATGCCGGCATGGAGTGGATCGTTTCCAAGGCCAAGGACTTCATCGGCAAGCGCTCCTACATGCGGTCGGACGCCCAGCGTGAAGACCGCAAGCACCTGGTCAGCGTCCTTCCCGTGGACGGCACGCTGCGCCTGCCCGAGGGCACCCAGGCTGGTGGAGAAGGGACGCTCCACCAATCCGGCCTACGGCCCCGTGCCGATGGAAGGGTTCGTCACCTCCAGCTACCACAGCGCAGCGCTGGGCCGGTCGTTCGGCCTGGCCCTGATCAAGAACGGACGCAACCGCATCGGCGAAACGCTGGTGGCTGCCGCCGGCGACCAGCTGGTGGACGTGGTTGTCGCAGAAACAGTGCTTTTTGACTCTGAAGGGACCCGTAAAGATGGCTGAAACAGCAGCATCCCCGACCTCCGCCAAGACCAACGCCGAGAAAAACCTCGCCGCCCGCGTCAGCCCGGCGCGTCAGCTCGCGGACGAGTTCGCAGCCGGCTCCCTGGCCGGCACCGTTGAAATCTCCGAGGTGCCCTTCCTGACCATGGTGGGCCTCCGGGCCCTCACCGGATCCGCCGCGGCGGAGCGCCTGGCCGGTGTCATCGGCGGCCTCCCCGCAGGGTCCGGTGCCGTGGCCGCCAACGGTGACGTGTCCGTCCTGTGGCTCGGCCCCGCTGAGTTCCTGGTGGTTGCGCCCACCGAGGCGCACGAGTCCCTGGGCGGGGACCTCATCCCAGCGCTCCGGGAGGCCCTCGGCAGCGACGCGGGCCAGGTGGTGGACCTGTCCGCCAACCGGACCACGTTCGAACTGACGGGCCCGCGGGCCCGCGCTGTACTGGAAAAGGGCTGCTCGCTGGACCTGCACCCGCGGGTGTTCAAGGCCGGCACTGCCTTCTCCACCGAAATCGCGAACATCCCCGCGATCCTCTGGAAGGCCGGCGACGAGTCTTTCCGGATCTTCCCGCGGGCCTCCTTCGCCGAGTTCCTGGGCCGGTGGCTGCTGGACGCCATGCGGGAGTACGCGTCGCCAGAGGTCCCCTGATGGCGCTCAGCGTCCTTGACCTCTTTTCGGTCGGCATCGGGCCCTCGTCGTCACACACGGTGGGCCCGATGCGGGCGGCCAAGCTGTTCGCAGACGGGCTGAAGGGCGACGGCCAGGCGGCCGCAACCGCCCGCGTCCAGACCGAACTGTTCGGCTCCCTCGGCGCTACAGGGCGCGGCCACGGCTCGGACAAAGCGGTGGTTCTGGGGCTGAAGGGCCTGGACCCGGAAACCGTGGACACCGTCACGGCCGACGACCAGGTGGCAGCGGCCGCGCTGGACGCCGAACTGCACATCGCCGGGGTTCACCGGGTGGACTTCAACTGGGAAGAGGACGTGGTGCTCCACCGGCGCAAGTCCCTCCCGGCCCACCCCAACGGCATGACCTTCCGGGCGCTGGACCACGCGGGCGCCGTGCTGAGCGAGCGGAGCTTCTACTCGATCGGCGGCGGCTTCGTGGTGGACGGCGACGCCGAGGGGCGGACAAGGTGGTGCCTGATGACACCGTGCTGCCGTACCCGTTCTCCACGGCGGATGAACTCCTGCAGATCTGCAGCCGTGAAGGCATGTCCATCTCCGAGGTCATGCTGGCCAACGAACTCACCTGGCGCAGCGAAGCGGAGCTCCGCGAACAGCTGCTGGGGCTGTGGGCCGTGATGCGCGAATGCGTGGAGAACGGCTGCAATGCCGAGGGCATCCTGCCCGGCGGGCTGAACGTCACCCGGCGCGCGCCGTCGCTCTTCCGCACGCTCACGGCTTCGGCCCAAAGCGCCGAAGCCGCGGCAGCAACGCCGTCGCCCGTCCAGGCGCCGGCCGATCCGCTGCTGGCGATGGAATGGGTCAACCTGTTCGCGCTCGCCGTCAACGAGGAGAACGCCGCCGGCGGGCGGATCGTCACGGCCCCCACCAACGGGGCCGCGGGGATTGTGCCGGCGGTCCTGCACTACTACGTGAAGTTTGTTCCAGGGGCCGACGACGACGGTGTGGTCCGCTTCCTGCTGGCGGCAGCCGCCGTCGGAATCCTGTTCAAAACGAACGCCTCCATCTCCGGCGCCGAAGTGGGCTGCCAGGGCGAGGTGGGCTCCGCCTGCTCGATGGCTGCAGCCGGGCTCTGCGAGGTGTTGGGCGGAACGCCGGCACAGGTGGAAAACGCTGCCGAGGTGGGGATCGAGCACAACCTGGGCCTGACCTGCGACCCCGTGGGCGGCCTGGTGCAGATCCCGTGCATCGAGCGGAATGCGATCGCCAGCGTGAAGGCAATCAACGCCGCCCGCCTGGCCCTGCACGGGGACGGGAGCCACAAGGTCTCGCTGGACAAGGCGATCAAGACCATGCGCGATACCGGGGCCGACATGAAAACCAAGTACAAGGAAACCTCCCGAGGAGGACTCGCAGTGAATGTGATCGAGTGCTGAACCATGACTGTTACTGAAACCCACGCGCCCGCGCCCAAGGCGCCCACCACCGTGGAACACGTCCTGACCCTTGACTGTCCGGAAGGGCCCGGCATTGTCCACGCCGTGTCCGGCTTCCTGCTGGAACACGGCTGCGACATCATCGACAACAAGCAGTTCGGTGAGCGTTCCGAAGGCCACTTCTTCATGCGCGTGCATTTTGTCTCCGAAGGCGACGATTCCACACTGGACGTTTTGCGGGATTCCTTCGCTCCCGTGGCGAAGAAGTTCGGCATGCGCTGGCAGCTGGAACGCCAGGGCTCCAAACGCAAGGTGCTGATCATGGTGTCCAGGTTCGGGCACTGCCTCAACGACCTGCTGTTCCGGTCCCGGATCGGGGAACTGCCCGTGGAAATCGTTGCGGTGGTATCCAACCACCGGGACCACGAGGCGCTGGTGGAGTGGCACGGCATCCCGTTCCACCACATCCCGGTCACTGGGGAGAGCAAGCCTGCAGCGGAAGCCGCGCTGATGGCCCTCGTGGACGGGCTCGACGTCGAACTAGTGGTCCTGGCCCGCTACATGCAGGTGCTCAGCGACGACCTGACCCGGAAGCTGGACGGCCGGGCCATCAACATCCACCACTCGTTCCTGCCCAGCTTCAAGGGGGCCAAGCCCTACCACCAGGCCTACGCCCGCGGCGTCAAGACCGTCGGCGCCACCGCGCACTACGTCAATGCGGAACTGGACGAGGGGCCCATCATCTCCCAGCAGGTGGTGGACGTGGACCACACCTACGGTCCGGAGGACCTGGTGGCCGCGGGCCGCGATACCGAATGCAAGGCCCTTTCCAACGCGGTGAAGTGGCACTGCGAGGGCCGGGTCATCCTGCAGGGCAACCGCACCGTGGTGCTCCGGTAACGGAGCAAAACTTCATATCCAAAGTGCGCCGGCTGCTTGGGCCACGCTCTTACCTAGCGCTTACGTGTTCCCCTGCACTGGCCCGGTGCGGACTGCCATGTCCGCGCCGGGCCAGAACCCGTCCCACGGCGAAAAGTCCGGCCACCAGGACTGCTGCCGGCCAGGCCGCCCACACGCTCCGGGGCCACAAACCGGCAAGGCCCAGGAACGCGGGAACCGTTGCCGTGGCCTGACTGGCCAGGACCAGCGCCCAGCCGGTGAACGGGTCCAGCCGCGTGGCGCCCAGTGCGGCGGAGGCGAACAACAGCCCCCACAGTACCGACCAGCACACCCATAGCACGGCGAGCAGCGGATCCGCGCCAAGCCACTCTCCCGCCAGAAGCAGGCCGGCGAACGCCACCATGCCGCAGAACCAGCCCAGTCCCTTGGAGCCCAGCCCCAGCAGGCCATCCAGCCCGGCATAGACGTATGTCAACCCGAACAGGAACATGCCGGCGGCCGTCAGAAGGGCTTCAGCACCGGTACCGCTAATGGCAAGATGTACGATGCCGAGCACCAGTTGGGTGCCGCCCAGCACCAGGCTGAAGACGGCGGCATCGCGGCGGGGGAGCCGCCCGAGCGTCGCCAGTCCGTTGACCAGCAGCGCGGCACCCGAGAGGAGGAGGCAAATGAAGGGCATCAGCGACTCTTCCATGCGGAGGACCAAGGACGCGAGACTCTCGTATTGTGGAATCTGGATATCACATTACGGAGATTATCTCGAGTAATGGCTCTCTGCATAGCGGCCCTTGGTCGCAATCCGATAAGTTGCAACGTAAACTTTTTTGCTGGTTCGCAAAATTGGGTTTTGTTTTTCCAGCAAAGGCCAAGCCTCGCGTGCCATGATCGGGCAATGAATACAATGCCGGCTGCCACGGAGCACCGCCGCAACTTCAACTCACGTGCGCACCATTCCCGGCTGCGCCTGCTGGTGATGCTCACCGTCGGACTGGTGGCGGCGCTGCTGGTCGGCGCGTTCGGATCCTGGGCCTACGCTCCCGCATTGGGGTGGGCTGCCGCCTCGGCCACCTACCTCATCTGGGTGTGGAGCGTGATCGGCCGCCTGGGACCGGCCGCCACTGCCGCCCATGCCCGGAGGGAGGATCCCGGCCGGGTCTTCTCGGACGCCTTGGTGCTCAGCGCCACGGTGGCCAGCTTTGCGGGAGTGGCCCTGATCCTGCTCGATGCCTCCAATGAACAGGGCGGGGCCAAGGATGCCACGGTGGCCATGGCCCTTGGCAGCATTGCCCTGTCGTGGTTCCTGGTCCACACTCTGTTCACCCTGCGGTATGCGGCCATCTACTACCGTGACGGCACCGGCGTCGACTTCAATGAGGAGAGCCAGCCTAGGTACGGGGATTTTGCCTACCTTGCCTTTACGGTTGGAATGACCTTCCAGGTGTCGGATACAGACCTGAAGACCAACGCCATCCGCTCCACCGTCCTGCGGCAGGCCCTGCTGTCCTATTTGCTGGGCGCAATCGTCCTGGCCACCACCATCAACCTGGTTTCTGGGCTGATTCACTAATCGCATCAACAGGAGCGGTGCGCTCAGCGTCCCACCTGGGGCCTTGTCCCGGCGCAGCAGCTTATTCTGGGCCCATGGTTGAGATGAGAGTTAACTGGCACCGGCGGCACAAGGAAGGCCTCACTGCGGGCGACAGGGCTGCCGACACCCTGCGAAACGGAATGGGCAGCTGGCCCTTCGTAGGAATATTCATGGGGTGCATGGGGCTGTGGGCCGCAGTCAACTCCATCTTCCTAGCCAACACGGCGTGGGACCCCTACCCGTACATTTTGTTGAATCTGTTCCTATCCATGCTGGCCGGGCTGCAAGGCGCCATCCTGCTCATTGCCGCCAAGCGCCAGGATGCCATCGCATCGGCGATGGCGCAGCACGACTACGAAACTGATGTCCGCGCCGCGGCGCAGATCGAGATGCTGATGAATATCAATTCCGAACAGTTGAAGCTGCTGCAGGAGTTGCGGACCATGAGGAACCGGCCCTGAAAACGCCAATGGGTGCAACTCCTGTCGGAGTTGCACCCATTTTGCGGCGTCGATTAGTCCTTCTTGAAGGCATCCTTGACGTGCTCGCCAGCCTGTTTGAGGTCTGACTTTGCCTGGTCCGTCTGGCCTTCGGCCTTCAGGCTTTCGTCGCCCGTAGCGTTGCCGGCAGCTTCCTTGCCCTTGCCGCCAAGCTTCTCTGCCGCGTTGCCGATCTTGTCATCCAAACCCATGGAGTTGCTCCTAACAATTGGTGCTCTCCCTGGCATAGCCAGAGCCTGACCTATCCATACTAAGCATGCTTTCGATTTTTGTGGCGCATTTTCGGCCGGAATTTTTGGTCCGATATGCAGGCCTTAAGGCTGCCTATGCCTCGCTTCTGCTACGTCAAGGCAAAAGATCCGAAGGCGCGCGGTCCAGTCCTGCATCCCCGGCTGGTGGCCGCGTCACCAGGTCTGTACTGCGCGGCGCACCTTAGCCCGCCGGGACGCCCAGCGGGCGGGCGACGTGCAGCTTTCCGTGGTCAATGAGCCATTGGATTGATTCGAAGACAGCCTGCTCGGGCTCGTACCGGGGCGTGTAGCCCAGCACCGAGGCGGCCTTTTCGATGCTGAAGCACTGGCTGCGGTAGAGGTGGTTCCAGCTGGACTCTGCGTAGTCCCGTGAGGTGCCTTCGCGGAAGCGGTCCCAGGGAACCGTCTCCAGCACCGCTGCGTGCCCGAACCAGGCCGCGGCGATATCCGCGTAACCGCGCACCGTGAGTGCCGTCGGGGCAACGATGTTGAAGTCCTCACCGGCGGCCGCCTCGGGCCGGGCAATGGCTTTCTCGAACGCCTGGGCAACGTCATCGGCGTGCACATGGTGCATCAGTTCAGCGCCGCTGCCGGGAACCCGCAGGGGCTGTCCGGCGGAGATGGTCTGCCACACCATGGGATCGAGGTTTCCGAGCGGGCCCACTGGCTGCCAGCCCGGCCCCACAATGTGCCCCGGGTGCAGCGACGTGGTGGCCAGCCCGCCGCGGGCGGCTTCTTCCTTCAGCATCAGGGCGATCCTGTTCTTCTGGACGCCGTAATCGCCAAAGGGCGGTGCGGCCGAATCCGATCCCTCCCTGATGGGGACCTTGAGGCTTTGCCCGTACCGCCAGATGGAGCCGCAGTGCAGCAGGTGTCCCACCTCCCCGCGCAGCCGCTCCACCAGCGACGCCGCCGATTCCAGGGTGAAGCAGACCAGGTCCACCACCACGTCCGGCTTGAGGGCGGCGACCCGGTCCGCGAACTTTCCGTCCCGGTCCTCCGCCTCCCGATCAGCGTTGACCTGGTGCACCTGCTGCCATTCCGGCGCGTCCGTGTAGGGCTTGCTGGTGCCGCGGCTGATGTTGGTGACTTCGTGGCCGGCGCGAACCAGCCGGGGGACCAGGAACGAACCGATGTGGCCGCTGCCGCCAATGACGCTGACTTTCATTGCTCTCCGATCGTTGTATTCCTCCACGGTAGGGCCACCGGCGCAGATAAGGGAGGTCCTGGCGGGCCTCCCTTAGCCGTTTGCACTCCCCGCAATCAGGCGGGTTTGGCGTACTCGGCTGCGCTCATGACCTCATAGCTGACATACGTTTCGTCGTTCTCCACCCAGGCGTCGTGGCCTGCCGGAATGGAGTAGGCATCACCGGCATGGATGGTCATTCGGCTTCCGTCGTCCAGCTGAACTGTCAGGGTCCCGGCGGTGCAGACCCCCAGATGGCTGATTTGGCAGCTGTCCGTATGGACCACTGTCTTGACTGTTTCTGACCAGCGCCAGCCGGGCTCGAAAGTGAAGCGGCCCAGGGTGGTGCCGGCCAGCGTGAGCACGTCCACCTCGGTCTTGGGTGGCCGGCGCTTCTCGTCGGGCTCGTTGAAGGACTTGGATTCAAGGTCCTTGACGGCTACTGCAGGCATTTTTTGGCTCCTCATCCGGGAGTGGTTATGAAATTCATACCCAAGTGCGCTGAGCCGCTCCGGGAAATGGTCCGGCAGTGCGGGAAGCGCCCGTCCAGAACCTGCCGAACCTCGCGTTGCAACGATCCCAATCTGCTCCTGCGCGCAGTCCATGTCAATGACGCTTTTCCGCCTGGAACCACTCCAGCGCAGGGTTGGCTACCTGGGGCGCTGAACGGTCCAGCCCCGGCTGCGCGGCCCACCTGACGCCGTTCGCCAGAACCCGCTGGACCTGGGGGTGGTGGTACACCGGGTACTCCTGGTCCCCGGGACTGAAGTAGAAGATCCGGCCCCTGCCCCGGGTAAAGGTGACGCCGGAACGGAACACCTCGCCGCCCGCGAAGGAACTGATGAAGATCAGGTCGTCAGGGTCCGGAATGTCGAACAGCTCGCCGTACATCTCCTGTTGGGGGATGACGATGGGGTTGTCCACGCCCTCGGCGATCGGATGGGAAGGCTTCACGGTCCACACCAGCTCCCTTTCCCCGTCGTTCCGCCAGGCCAGGGAGCAGGCTGGTTCCCAGGAGTTTGGTGAAGATCTTCGAGAAATGCCCCGAATGGAGCACCATCAGCCCCATTCCGCCCAGGACATGCCGGTGGACGCGTTCGACGACGGCGTCGCCCACCTCGGCGTGCGCAATGTGGCCCCACCAGAGCAGGACGTCGGTCTCCGCGAGTACCTCCTCAGCGAGGCCGTGTTCAGGGTCCGAGGCCAGGACCGCCGTCGTGATGTCCGCGTCCGGATGGTGGGAACGAAGGCCTGCGGCGATGGCGCCGTGGATGCCGTCCGGGTAGATTTCCCCGATGTGGGCCGGCTCGTTGTTGGCCTCGTGGACGCCCTCGTTCCACACCAGGACCCTCAGTTTGCCGTTCATTAGAGCCGAACCTCCCGCTGCTCCAGCGCCGACTGGTAGCAAGCATCAATGATCTGTGCCCGATACAACGCCAGGGAGCCGTCATGCCGGACCCAAACCTGCGGGCCGCCGCGCACCGCAGTGACGAAATCCTCCACTACTGCATCATGGGCGCGGCCCGGTACGACTGCGGGCATGTAGTCCGCGGCTTCGCCGTCCTTGTCCGTGAACACCCGAAGCTCCCCAATGGGTGGAAAAGGAGCCCCATGTGCCTTGAGTTCGGCACCGCCGTCGGTTCCGTAGACCGTGAACTCCAACTGGTCGTCCGCCTCCCGGTAGGTGGCCCAGCTTGCTTCGACCACAAGCGTTGCGCCGCCTTCAAGCCGCAGGAACGCCGACGCAAAGTCCTCCACCTCGAAGGCGTGGCTGGAGGCCTGCGCTGTGAACCGGCTTCCGCCGCCCCTGCCCTGCGGCCCGAGCCCGAGTGGGTGGCGGCGGAGACAGCCACAACCTTGGGCTCGCCGAGGAGGTGCAGGGCGTAGTCCAGTGCGTGGACACCGATGTCGGCAAGTGGTCCGCCGCCGGACAGTTCAGGGTTGGTGAACCAGCTGCCCAGGGTGGGTATGCCGGATCGGCGGAGCCAGGATGCCTTCGCGTAGTAGGGGCGGCCCAACCCGCCGGCGTCGATGACCTGCTTGAGGGCCTGGATATCGCCGCGGCGGCGGTGGTTGAAGGCAATGTCCAGGACGCGTCCGGCCTTGCGTGCCGCGTCCACCATGGCCTGGCCTTCGACCGCGTTGCGCGCGATGGGTTTCTCGCTGAGCACGTGGATTCCCCGTTCCAGGGCGGCGACCGCCACCGGGGCGTGCAGGAACGTGGGTAGTGCCACGCTGATGGCGTCCAGGCCACCGTGGTCCAGCATCTCGTGCCAATCGGCGAACACCTTTGGAATGGAGTACTCCTCCTGCAGGGACCCGCGGAGTTCCTGCTCCATTCCCGCCAGGGCGACGATGGCCACGCCATCGAGGCCGGCATAGGCCTTCAGGTGCTGTTGGCCGGCCCAGCCGATGCCCACCACCCCCACCCGTAGACCCTGGGTGGCGTTTTCTCGTGGCGCGGCCGCCTGCGGGCCGGGGGACTGCTGGTTGTTCACAGAGTGCTTCCTTTACTGACCGCATTACCGTCGCGTGGAGCACCTTTTGGAGCCGCCCGATCCGCAGGCTATCTGCAGATCCGGCAATCCGGCGACGGACGCGCCCCAAAAGCGTGCTGGCGTGACAGACCCGTACCCTGCTGCCGCCGAAACATGCAGGGCGTGCAGGTTCCGCTACGCCGGACCCGCCGGGCAACCAATGGTTTTGCAGGTAACCTCTGCGCTTCGCGTTACACCTGAAACTCGGGTGTGGATGGCTGAAACCACCATTTAACACAGCCGAAACCTATCCAAAAATGGCCGCCATACATTGGTATCAGACGGCAAAAGCCGCCCCTCCGCTGGACGTGGTTTCTCCGGCCGCGTCCCACCAGGCGGAACGGCTCTGACGGCAACCTACCGTTCTTTTCGCATCTTGAAAGGGGTTTCCCATGGACTCGGGAAATGTCGCTTGGATTTTGGCCAGGCTCGGCGCTGGTGTGCATGATGATTCCCGCCCTGGCCCTGTTCTACGGGGGCATGGTGGGGTCCCGCCGCATCCTGAACATGATGATGATGTGCATCGGCGGCGCCAGCCTGGTTGCCGTGCTCTGGGCACTGTTCGGCTACTCGATGGCCTTTGGAAATTCCGTGGGCGGACTAGGAATCATCGGTGACGTCACCGAGTTCCCCGGCATGGGGCAGCTGCTGGCGAAGGACGATTCCGCGTCCATTCCGCTCATCCTGTTCGCCGCATTCCAGCTGTTCTTCGCCTGCGTTACCACGGCACTCGTTGCCGGTGCCGCGGCGGGCCGGATGAAGTTCGGCGCCTGGATGCTGTTCGCCGGCATCTGGGCCACGGTTGTCTACTTCCCCATTGCCCACTGGGTGTTCGCTTTCAACTCAGCTGACGGCAGCAGCATTGGGGGATGGATCGCCAACGGCATCAAGGCCATCGACTTCGCCGGCGGCACGGCCGTCCACATGAACGCCGGCGCCGCGGCACTGGCGCTCGCACTGGTCCTGGGCAAGAGCCCGGCTGGCCCAAGGTGGAACACGCCAAGCCCCACAGCCGGCCGCTGGTGCTGCTGGGCGCAGGCCTGCTGTGGGTTGGCTGGTTCGGCTTCAACGCCGGCTCCGCCCTCTCCGCCGGCCAGTCGGCGTCGGTGGTCTTCCTGAACACCGCCGTGGCCGCCTCCGCCGGCCTGCTCGCCTGGGCCCTGGTTGAGCGGGTCCGCCACGGCGCTGCCACGAGCATGGGCGCCGCATCCGGCCTGGTTGCCGCGCTGGTGGCCATCACGCCGGCCTGTGGCGCGGTCAGCCCGCTGGGTGCCTTGGCCATCGGTGCGATCGCCGGGGCCGTCTGCTCGCTGGCCATTGAATGGAAATTCCGGCTGGGCTTCGACGATTCCCTCGACGTCGTCGGCGTCCACCTCGTGGGCGGCATCATCGGCACCCTGCTGATCGGCCTCTTCGCCACCGACAAGGCGCCCAACGGCGTCTCCGGCCTGTTCTACGGCGGCGGCCTGGAACTGCTGGGCGTGCAGGCTCTGGCCACTGTCTCGGTGCTGGTGTACTCCTTCGGCATCACGTGGCTCCTTGCCAAGATTCTGGACAAGGCCGTAGGCGGTCTTCGGATCAGGCCAGAGGACGAGGCTCCGCGGAATCGACCTCGCCGCCCACTCCGAACTGGCGTACCTGACGGACGACGATCCGGTGGAGCCTGGGCTCACCGCAGCGGGTGTAGCTGTACTGTCCGGGGACTTACCGCACGAGGCAGGGCCAAACCTTGGACCGGTGCCGGCATCGCCGGCTTATAGTTCCAGGGTTTGGCCCTTCGTTGTGCCCGGTGACGAGGGCTTGGGTGCCTGCCTGCGGGCGTCCTCGTGCTCGGTGCGCACCAGGTTTCCGTCCCGCACTTCCAGCACGGCCGCCCGGAGATGGCTGAGGCGGGTGCGCCGGTCCGCCGCCATCGTGTCGATGTCCTCACCGCCCCCGCAGGGGTGCGTAAAGCAGACCAGCAGCGCGCGCTGCGTGCCGCCGTCGCCCGTCCCGCTTCTCCAGCGTTGTAGTTTTGCGTTGGTGCCAGCATAGGTTGGGTTTTTCGACGCCCCAACAGATCCTCGCTGCGCAGATTCCCCGGCGCTACGGATATTCGGGCCGCGGAAAGGAACGCGCGCATCGAAACGGAGCCTGCGCATCGAAACGGAGCCTGCGCGTCGAAACCGAGCATGCGGTCAAAACCGAATCTGCGCGACGGGACCGGCATAGCCGCGGGGAGCCTACTCCTTGAACAACCCCGCAAGGTCCTCGGCAGTGATGGCTCCGCCGGACAGGGCATCGCCCTCCATGACATCGGCGAACAGCTGCGACTTCCGGGTCTTCAGCGCCATGACCTTTTCCTCGATGGTGTCCTTGGCCACGAGCCGGTACACCATCACGTTCCGGGCCTGGCCGATCCTGTGCGTCCGGTCCACGGCCTGGGCCTCGGACGCCGGGTTCCACCAGGGATCGAGCAGGAAGACATAATCTGCCTCCGTGAGGTTGAGCCCGAACCCGCCGGCCTTCAGCGAAATGAGGAACACTGGCGCGCTGCCGTTCTTGAACTCGCTGACCACATCGGCGCGGTTCCGGGTGCCGCCGTCGAGGTAGCAGTACTCGATCTCCTCCTCGTCCAGCCGCTCCCGGACCTTGCCCAGGAACCCGGTGAACTGGCTGAAGATCAGGGCCCGGTGCCCCTCTGCCACCAGGTCCTCGAGCCGCTCGAACAGGACATCCAGCTTCGAGGACCGCACCGCGGACAAGGCAGGATCCACCAGTGAGACGTCCAGGCTGAGCTGCCGCAGCAGCGTCAGCGACTGGAAGATGGTGAAGCGGTTCTTGTTGACGTCCTCGATCAAGCCCAGGATCTTCTGCCGCTCGCGCTGCAGGTGCGTCTGGTACACCTTCTGGTGCCGCGGGTTCAGCACCACTTCCAGGATCTGCTCCTGCTTGGGTGGCAGGTCCTTGATCACCTGGTCCTTGGTGCGGCGCATCATCAGCGGCCGGACCCGGCGCCGGAGCTTCTCCAACTGCCCCTTGTCGCCGTTCTTCTCAACCGGCTTCTGGTAGTACTCGGCGAAGCGCTTGGGGCTGGAGAACAGGCCGGGCGCCACGATGGACGTCAGCGCCCAGAACTCCATCAGGTTGTTCTCCAGCGGGGTGCCCGTAATGGCCAGCTTGAACGCCGCCGGAAGCTTCCGGGCGCACTGGTACGCCTTGGACTGGTGGTTCTTCACGAACTGCGCCTCATCAAGCACCAGCCCATTCCAAGTACGGGAGGCGTAGGCCTCGTAGTCGATCCGGAACAGGGCATAGGACGTGATGACGACGTCGGCCCCGCCTAGTGCCTCCGCCACGTCCTGGCCGCTCTTCCCAAAGGTCTCGCCGACTATCCGCACGGTGAGTCCCGGGGCGAACCGTGCGGCTTCGAGGGCCCAGTTGCCCACCACGCTGGTGGGCGCCACCACCAGGAAGGGCGCGACGGCGGCCGGCCTGATACCGGCGTCCGGGTCACCAGAGCCGGCGTCAGTCCCGCCGTCGGACGCTATGGCCTCAGCCGCAACCGCAGCCTCAACCGCGAGTTCCTTCGCCGCGCACATCAGCGCCAGCGCCTGGACGGTCTTGCCCAGGCCCATGTCGTCGGCCAGGATGCCGCCCAGCCCGTGCTTATACAGGAAACTGAGCCAGTTGAACCCCTCCAGTGGTACGGCCTCAACTCGGCGTTCAAGGTGGCCGGCAACGGCAGCCCGTCCGTGCCGCCCTCCAGGAGCCCGCCCACCGCGGACCGCCAGGCGGCGGCCTGTTCGTCCACGATCCCCAGCTGCGCCAGGCTCGTCCCACAGTCCGGCCTGGAACCTGCTGATCTGCAGCGGCGCGTCCTTGTTGTCCTGCAACGACCGCGCCTCCTCAATGAGGGCCCGCAGCTGGTGCAGGCTCGGGCAGGTCCAGGGAGAAATAGGCCCCGCTGGGCAGCAGCATCTTGGTCTGGCCGGCGGCGAGCGCGGAGAACACGGCGGCGAAGGAGACGGGCTGGCCCTCAAGGGAAATCTGGATGCCCAGGTCGAACCAGTCCCGCTGTTCAGTCGCCTTGGTGGAGATGGACACCACCGGCGCCTCCTCGGCTTCACGGTAATCGGCGATGTCACCCGCCGTCTCCACGTCCACGTCCGGTGCTTCCCGCAGCCGGGGCAGCACTTCCTCGGTGAACGCCAGGGTGTCCAGGCCTGTCAGTTCGGCGGACGCGGCCAGGCGGGGAGTGCCCCAGCCGCCTGTGGCCGACTCGCCCAGGGCGTGTACCACGTCCCACGGCTGGCCGATGCCTTCCAGGATGCGGGCCTCGGCGATATCGTCGCGGTAGCCCTGGTCGCCGGGGTGCCGCCACAGGGGCTGGGCAGTGACCAGCTTGCCGGTTTTGTAGTGCCACTCCCAGTGCAGCCGCACCCGGTGGTCCGCACCGTAATTGGCCAGCAGGGACAGGGTGGGAACGGCGAGTTCGGGCAGTTCCACGGACTCGTCGCGTGCCGTCACCCGGGCCGTCTGCTTGAGCTTCGGGTAGAACCCGGTCAGGAACCGCGACTCATCCCTTGCCGGAATGTGCAGCATGCTTCCGGCGGTGACGAACGCCAGCAGTTCCTCGCTCAGTCCGTTCTCCAGCGGTGCCAGCGTAATGATGCCATTGGGGTCGGGGACACCGGGCAGGGCAGCTTCGCCGGCCGTGAAGAAGAGGCCATGAGCGGGCCTGCCGATGGTGCCCACCGCTGCCGGATCAACCTCATCACCGTCAACGGTGATGGTGGGCGAAAGCTCCAGGCCGCCGTCGGCCGCCTCTGCGGTGGCCCGGGTGCCAGGGCCCGCGGCGGGCTCCGCCACTGGAGTGCCGTACCGGCTCAGGGAAAGGCCGACGGCGGCAGGGCCCTCGGCGACCCGGATCGGCTCAGTGCCGCGCGAGTGGACCAGGGCGAGCCCGATCTTCCTGGCATCGGACAGCAGGCTCCACAGGTTCCGGCCAGCGTAGGAGTTAAGGCCCAGCCAGAGGCCGGCAGAGTTGTGCATCCGGCTGGCGGCGGTGGAATGGCCGGCCAGGAATTCCTGCAGCCATTCCACGTGCGCCTGGTTCGATTCGCGCCGGAAGTTCAGGTAGCTCAGGGTGTTCCAGGAGATGTCGCCGCGGATCCACTTGCCCTTGGCCCCCATGATGACAGGCCGGACCTTCAGCTGCCTGACGCCGCGCACCGGGTCGCGGCGGCCCGTGTAGGAAAAGTGCGGCGGCGGTTCCTCCACCTCGAACTGCAGCGCCAACGGAACACCGCTGGTGGAGGGGGCGGTTCCGGGTTGGGAGATCAGCGGGCTGAGCGCCTGCTCCCAGTCGGAGAGGGCGGCGGAGGTCACGCGGGACACCTGCGTGGAGGTGGACGGCGCCAGCAGCTGTACGCGAGTGGACGGATTGTCCTCGGCCGCGAAGAGCAGGGCCGCCACGTGCTTGCAGTCCTTGCGGACCGGGCAGCTGCACACACCCACGGTGCGCTCCAGCCGCCCGCCTTCCGGACCAGCTTGGCTGTGGTGGAGTAAGGAACCTCCGCGCCGCCCCGGACCTTTCCCAGCATGAGCCCCGTGCCGGCGTCGAACGATATGCCGGAGACCCTGCTTGCCATGGCATACGCCAGCCCGGCCGCCAGCGAGCGGTCGTTGATGGCGGGTGTCTGTATTGCCAGGTCCGCACTTTCGTCCGGTTGGGATGGCATGGTGAGCGCTACTTTCGGCAGGCCACGGCGGAGCCGGGTCCGGTGGGTGGTTATCTGATCCATCTTAGTTCGCCGGGCGGCAGCCCCATGCCGCCGGCCGCTCCTCCCTGGGTGTCCCGAAAACTTCGCTTGACGTTCATTTCCCTCCCGATGCTGCCGTGAACCGGCCGTCGTAGCGTGAAAGCGTCCGGAGCAACACCCCCGTCCAGCAAGGATCGCCATGACCATCACGCACCAGCCCGTCGTCCTGACAAGCAGCAGCATCGGAGGCAGGGACGAGGAGGTGGTGGAGGCCAACGCGGCCATTATCGACGCCATGCGAAAGGCCATGCTGCGGCTGGACGACATGTCCCCGGTGGCCGTCAAAAGCTGCCTGGTGGATTTCTACCTTTCCCAGGCGCTGGAGGGCGGCTTCGCGCAGTATGCCGTCATGGCCGGTGGCCGCATCGCCACGGACCCGCTGGTCCGCGAGGGCATGGCGGGAATGGGCGCCACCGCACACCTGGACCTGTTCGACCGGGCCGTGGAGGCCTACGGCGTGCTGTCCACCGGGATTGCAGCGTCCCACCTGGCCAGCGGGGCCGCAGAGGGCGGTGTCGGTGGCAACCTGCCCGTTGCGGGCGCCGTCCTCCGGCTCGCGGAACTCGACGGCGAGTTCGAGGAACTGCTGGAACACGAGAACATCACCGCCCTCAACGCCCGTTGGCTGCGCAGCCAGCCGGACCTGCTGGTGCTGGACGACGAGGAAGTGGGTCCGTACATCCAGCGTCTGGCGGCAGCGGCACTGGAAGACGCCGGGACCTCGCCGACCCGCAGGGCAGCGCACACGCTGTAGCAGCACATCGGCCAGCTGCTGGAGGAGGAAAAGAAATTCCAGGGCACCCGTAACCTTTCCGCTGCCGCCGGCGATGTAGTCCGTGATGGGTCCGCAAGGCGGCCCAATCGGATGTGTTGTCTAGGTTTGGAGAAGTAATATGTCTGTGTTCACCGTTCTCGCCACCAGCAAAGTCGCAGCCGGAGTCCTGGCCGCAGGAACCCTGGCAGTAGGAGGAACCGGCGCCGCCGCCGTCTCGGGCGTCCTCCCCACGCAGGCCCAGCAGGCCGCGCACGAAGCCTTCGGCGCACCGGCCCCCAAGCTCACAGCAGAAGCAGCAGCCGATGCCCGGGCCACCCCGGCCCCCACCGCTACCGCCGCAGTTGAAGACGCCCTGAAGAGCGCCGACGCCACCGCAGAGGCCACCGCCACGGGTTCCGCGACGGCCAAGGCTTCCGATGACAAGGTCACCGCAAGCGCAGCTGAGTCCGCAAAGGCCAACACCGCCGTTGACGCTGCCGGTCCCGCAGCCCTGGGTCTCTGCACGGCCTTCACGCACGGCGGCCTGGACGCTTCGTCCAAGGCGTTCTCCTCGCTGTCCATCGCTGCGCATGGCGACGTGAACATCAAGAGCTATTGCACCGACGTCGTGGCCAAGGCCGATGCCGCAGCCAAGGCCGGCGCCGAAGCCAAGGGTTCCGCTTCCGTTGAGGCTGAAAAGCCCCACGTCCTGGCCGTTCCGTCGGCTCCGGCCGTGCCCGCCGTTCCCGCTGTTCCGGGTGTTGACGGCGCGAACACCGTTCCGGCTGTTCCTGCTGTTCCCTCCGTAGCCGGCAACAGCGTTCACACGCCGTCAGTTTCGGCCCGCTAAGGAACATTGGCTAGTCTGGACTGCGGCTGCGGCCGCAGTCCGGGCAGCCGGGCGGGGGCGCAGTTCTGACAGAGCGCCCCTGGCAGACCCGGCAAGCAGGCAGGCTCGAAGACCGCGGGGACCGGCGGTATGTACGGAAACCGGGAGCAGGCGCGGGCCGGGCCCCGTGATGGAGGAGCCGCTGGTGCTGGACACTTTGGCCCAAGAACAGATCGACATATTCGACAACGCAGCCGGAACTGATCCGGCCGTGTTGTTCGCTGCTGCCTATCGAACCTTCGCGGGCCCGGTGCAGGGATACCTCAAAGCGCGCGGACTCGATGATCCCGAGGCCGTCACCCAGGACGTCTTCATGGCCTTCTATCCCAGGATCAGCACCCTCACCGGCGGCCTGCAGGGCGCAAAGTCCCTGATCTTCTCGATCGCCCACGCCCGCATGGTGGACCACTATCGCCGGCTGGAGCGCAGGCCCCAGCTGACACCGTACGACCCCCAGCACGACGGCCGGACCACACCGTCCGCGGAGGACCACGCCGTGGAACTGACCGGCGGAGCCGAAGCCATGCTGGAAGGACTCAGCGAGGAACACCAGGAGGTCCTGGCCCTGCGCGTCGTGGCGGACCTCTCCATCGAGCAGGTGGCCGCCATCATGGGCAAGAGCGCCGGAGCCATCAAGCAGGCTCCAGCGCCGCGCCCTGCAGAACCTCAAGGCACTAACGCTCAAGAGAAACCAGGCGAATCATGAGTGACACCGCAGGATCCCGCAACGACGGGGCCGTTGACCAGCTTCTGCTGGAGGCAGGCATGGACGACGACGGCCAGGCTCCGCCACGCCCTGCTCAACCTGCGTGCCCTGGCGGCGGAGGCCCCGGCACCCTCGGCCGGGATTGCAGCACTGATGGCAGGCCCGACAGCTGCCGCCACCACCGCGCTGCCCGTCGGCGCACCGGCCGCCACCACCGCGCTTCCCGCCGCCGAACCCGCCGCCGGACCGGCTGCCTGCACTGGCCCCGAAAAACCGGCCGACGAGTGGCCGCCCGGCGCAGGACCAAGCGCCGCATCACGCTCACTACGCTCTCCGTGGCGGCCTCGCTCGCGGCCGGCGGCGCAATGGCTGCCGCCTCCGACCAGGGGTTCCGCGACTCCATCTCCCAGCTGAACCATGCCGTCACCTCGTTCGTGACAGGTTCCACGGCGGCCCCCGCCGGCGACGGCGCCAAGCAGGTTCCGGTGCCAGCGCCCGCAGCGCCCCGGCCGTCGGCAACCAGCAGCGCGGATGCCGTTCCGCCTGCACCCGCACCCGCTTCCGCACCTGCCGTAGTGCCGCCGTCGGGCGTTCCAGCGCGGCAGGGAAACACTCCCACCCACACAGCGCCGTCCCAGAAGCCCGCGGAGATTCCCTCGGAGCCGGCACTGCCTACGGGTGTTCCGGGGGATGTCCGCAAGGGCCTGGAACAGGGCCCCAAGCTGCCTGTTCCGTTGCCCACGGAAATCCCGCTCCCGGGCAAGGCCCAGGACGTTCCCCTGAAGTAGGCGATGCCTAGTAGGCCTGGCCTGCTGCCTTGATCATGGCACCCGACGGGTCCGACAGGTACCAGACGCCACCGACGCCCTGGCCCAGGACGTCGCCGGCCTTGGTGTCCTTCGCGAAGTAGTAGAGGGGCATACCGTTCAAGGTCACCTGCTTCTTGCCGTCAGGCGTGGTGATGGTCCCCAGCTTCCCGGTCACTCCCTGGGCAGCTGGCGCCCCCGAGGCGGTGGTCAGCGGCGGCCACTGGACCGCGCAGGAGCCGGTGCAGGCGCTGCTGCCGGAGTCCTTGGTGTCCTTGGTGAAGAAATAAAGGCTCATTCCCTTCGCATCCACCACAATGTTGCCCGCCGAGGAGGACGCCGTCTTAAGGTCGACGGAACTTGCCGGCGACGATGAGGCGGAGGCTCGCGGAGGGGCTTGAGGATGATGTCCCGGACGAGGCCCCGGCGGTGCTGCCGGCCGCGCTGGTTGAGCCACCCCGGCGGTGCTGGACGCAGCCGGCGTCGTGCCGGTGCTGCTGCCGCAACCGGTGAGGGCTGCCGCCAGGGCCAGGATGGCAAAGCCTGCCCCGAGATGCTGTTTCATGGTGTGCTCCTTGGCTTGTGCTGTCGCGGCTGTTGCCGTTTTCCGGCGCCCCGCACTGGAACACCGGGACGCTAACCCCTATGACGCTTCCGGGTAAAGAATGGTTCACAGGAACGCCGGGATGGCTGGGATTGAACCAATTCCTGCTTCCTGTCGTGGTAACAGCCGGGAGCGCGATGCCGTGGCGGTCCCGCGGGCAGTGACGTGGACATGGCAGTGATGCGGACAGGAAGTGGCGGGAGGACCGGGATGCCGCTCGACGACAACGTGGTGGAGGCCATCTACCGTGAACACGGCAGCGCGCTGCGCCGCTTTGTGCTCAGCGCCACCCGGGATCCGCAGCTGGCAGAGGACGTGGTCCAGGAAACCGTGCTCCGCGTCTGGCAGCACGCCCCGGAGGTCAACGGCAGCTTCCGCAGTTACTTGTACCGCACAGCCAGGAACATCATGATCGATAACTACCGCCGGAGCCAGCGCCGCCCGCATGAGGCCGCCCTGGAAAGCAGCCTCACCGACCCCGCCGGGGTGATGGGCCGTGTCGACGAGCTGCTCAACCGCGTCCTGATGGAGGAGGCGCTGCTGCGGCTGAGCAAGGAACACCGGGACGTCCTGGTGGCGCTGCACTACCGCCGCTTCACGGTCAACGAGGCCGCCGTGCAGCTCAACATCCCCAGCGGCACGGTCAAGTCGCGCGCCTATTACGGACTCCGGGCGCTGCGCACCATTCTGGACGAAATGGGGGTGGAACGGTGAACACCAACACGCACCACTTGCTGGGCGCCTATGTCCTCGGGGGCCTCGACGCCGCCGACCTCACCCTGTTCGAGGCCCACCTCCAGGACTGCGCGGGCTGCCGGAAGGAACTGGCGGTGCTGGAGAAAGTGCCAATGCTCTTGGACTCCCTTCCCCTCCCGGACGCGCTGGCCCTCAGCGGCGTTCCCGGCGGCAGCGAGGCGCCGGACGCGGACGTCCCCGCCCGCCTGTTCGACGAACTGGCGCGCCGCCGCAAGGCATTACGACGGCGGTGGGCGGCGCTGGCAGGGGCTGTCGCCGCTGCGTGCCTGGCCGTGGGCCTGGCGGTGGGGCCCATGCTCGTGAGGGCTCCGCAGCCGGACGCCACCTATTCCGTGGCATCCGGAGGAGGGCTGCAGGTGAACATCGACATGGCCCGGAAGGCCTGGGGGACCGAGCTCGCGGTGAGCGGCAGCAGCCTGCCGGCCGACGGGACGCTCTCGCTGTGGGTGCGTGACCGTGCCGGCACCGAGGACCGTGCCTGCGCATGGACCGCCACCCCCAGCGGAAAGGTCAAGGTCACCGGGGCCACGCCCATCCAGGCTGGGCAGCATCTCAAGCGTCGAGCCTGCGCGACGGCGCCCAGCGTGCCGTGGCAGTCATTACGGTTCCCTAGATTTCGGGGACCCCTCCTGGCCGGCTGCTTCACCGACGCGGCCCAGGGCCCTGAACTCTGCCACCAAGGCAGGGTCCTCGCAGGCGCGGGCGAAGGCCTCGATCCGCCGTTCGATCTCGTAGCCCAGCAGCCAGCTGCCGATCCGCTCCATCACCGGCCGGAGCAAAGCCGGACGGCAAGAAAAGGTGTACTTCCACACTGCCCGGGTGCCGCCGTCGTCCGCGGTGAAGCGCCAGCCACCGCCGAAATTCGTAAAGAACCACGGGCCGGCCACCATGGCCATCCCCACGTTCCGGGGCGGCGCGTAGGAGACGTACTGGCTCACCATGGACAAGCCCAGCCGGGATTTGGTGCGGGTGCGGACACCCTTCCCCGCCGCCCGCGCCCCGCCAAGGAAGCCCTGGGCGGAAATAAAGGGGTCCCACTTGAGCCGGAAGGCCCCCGTGGTCTGGGAGAAGGCGAACGCAGTCGCCGGATCAATGCGGATCAACCGTTCGGCGCGTACCTGGGGCATGCCTCCACCTAACCACGCCGGTGGCTGCTACTTGGTCATTCTTGCCAACCGCGCGCGCATGATCATGTATGCGCCGTAGCAAATGAGCCCGGCTCCCACCGCGGCCAGGAGATAGGGGCCCATGGGCTGGTCGCGGAGGGCCCGCAGGCCGCCGTCCAGTCCGGTTGAATCCTCAGGGTGTTGCTTGATGGTGGCGATGGCGATGAGCAGGCCGGCAAGGAGGAGTACTGTTCCCTTCGCCACGTAGCCTGCCACGCCCAGCGCGGTGACAGCGGTCCTGGCCGGGCCTGCAGGCGGCATCCGCAATTGCTTCTGGAAAGACTTCTTCGGTCCCCGGATGCCGTAGACCACGCCCGTGACGGCGACCGCCAGGCCGATCAGGACCAGCAGGGCCACGCCGCCCGGGGCCTGCATCATGGACACGGTGAAGTCGGTCGCGGCCTTGCGGTTGTCACCGCCGTTTCCGGTGCCTGTGACGAAGTGCCAGAGGGTCAGGGCCAGGACGGCGTACACGATCGCCTGGAGGGTGGCCTTGGCCTTGTTCTTCACCTTCGTCTTGGTGGCCTGGTGGTTGAAGTCGAAGATCGCGTCCCCCGCCTGCCACAGCGACAATGCGGCGCAGGCCGCGAAGCTGCCCCACAGCAGGAACGGTCCCACGGGCATGGTTGCCAATTCCGCCACAGCGCCGCTGAAGTCCGCGTTGCCCGTTCCGCCCACCGCCAGCCTGATGGATATGGCGCCCACCAGAAGGTGGAGGATCCCGCTGGCCGCAAACCCGGACCGCGCGAAAATCTCAAGGACGCGCGAATTGGTGACGTCCTCGGCCTTGTCCGCCACCTGCTTCAGTTCTTCTTTGATCGTCTTTCCTTCGTGGACAGGCGCGGTCGTGCGCTAGTGTGCGTGCCCTTCATATAAAAGCAATCGTGCCACGCCGCGGGGCCCCGCACAGTTGGCCCCGTGTTGCTGCAGGGTTCATGAAGAATTGGTCCAGCGTTTAGGCCGGCCCAGGCGGCTCCCGGCTTCCGGCTCCCGGGTGCGGCCGCTTCCGGCTCCCGGTGCGGCCCCCGTGCGGCCCCGGTGCGGCAGGGCGGCGATGGGTAGGGATCCCCATCGCCGCCCTTTGATACGTGTGCAACCATAAGGACCAGCGATCGACACGTACCGCACTCTTTCCGGGGAAATCATGACCTTTTACGGCGCAGACATCAGCCAGCTGCGGGCACTGGCCAGGGCCGCGGACCAGGCAGCATCGCTGCTGAGCAGCCGCGCCGGGTCCCTGCACAGCCAGATCCAGTCCGCGCCATGGAAGGGCCGGGACGGTGAACGCTTCCGGCAGGAGTGGAGTGCCAGCCACCGTCCCAGCCTGGATAAGGTGGTGGCGAGCCTGCGGGAGAACTCGAAAATCCTGATTAAGCAGGCCGACGAGCAGGAAAAGGCGTCGACTGCCGGAACCGGCGGGTCCGGCAGCAGCACCTGGGACAGGCTCACCTCCATGGCCGCGCAGGCGAAGGAGTGGTTCAAGGAAAGGGCCGAAGAAGCCAGGGCAGCCGCCGAACACCGCCGGGAGCTGGAGGCCGGCCTGGACCGGATGCTTAACGCGAGCCCGGAAGAGCAGGCCAAATGGTGGGCCGGCCTGTCCGATGCCGACCGGAGTTACCTGATCCAGGGCGAAGGCAGCGATGGTCCTTTCGCAAAGGACCTCATGCGCATGGACGGCGGCATTCCCGCGTCCGCCCAGGAGTTGGCAAAGCAGCACCTGCAGGAACTGGCCAAGGCGGACATTCCGGTTTACACGGAAACGGGCAAGGCCTCCATCGAAGCCCGCGTTGCGTGGGTCCACGGCGGTGCCGAAGTGGGGACCGAAGTGGTGGAGGAGGCCGACGGCTCTGCCACCATGAAGGTATACGGAAACATGGGCCTGGGCGTCAATGACACCACCGGCACAGCGGGGGCCACCCTGACCGGTGAAGTCTCCCGCGAATACAGATTCGCCAGCCTGGAGGAAGCCATGGCCGCCCGCGAACAGATGTACCGCGACCTTCCACCGGACAGCATCGGCGAGATCAAGGACGTGGCGAGTAATCCGCCCGGATACATCCTGGACACCATCAATGATGCGGCGAAAGACAACGGTTCCACTGGACAGACGGACCGGGCCAAGGGAACGTTCTCCCTTGATGCAAGTGGCGAGTCCGGCTCGGCGTCCGGTGGGGCGAAGCTGGACCTTGCCTATGAGCGGAACCTGACGGACGGCACCTCCACAGCCAGCGGCGAAGTGTCCGCCCATGGCCAGCTCAAGATGGACGGCCGCGTCTTCGAGGCCTCCGGCAAGGGTGGCCTGCAGGTCAACATGGACAAGGACAACAACATCGATTCCGTCTCCGTCTCCATGGACGGTACCGTGGCCCAGGGGATCACATCCGGTATGAAGACAGAGACGGCGAAGTTCGATTCCACCGTGACCGCCGGAACCCAGGGCAGCGTAAAGATCGACGTTGATTACTCCCCGGAGAACCGCCCCATCATCGACAGCTATCTGCGCAACGTGGCACTGGGGAATGACGCGGGTGCCGCGAACGACGCCGCCAGGCTGTACGAGGCCGGCTCCGCCACCGTGCAGGTGAACTCCGTGGTGACGGCCACCAACGAGGCTGGCTTCGACGTCAAGGTGGGTGAAGTGGAAGTCAAGACCGAGAACCAGGCCACCACCAATGTATCCACGTACTATAAGGTCCCCAACGACACCAAGCTCGAGAGGCTCTGAAACACATGTCAGTGCACATCGAATCCCCACTGGGCTTCACCGCAGACTTTCCCGAGCACACCCAGGTCCTTGACGATTCCACCGCCGGGCCCAACAGTGAGCAGTACGGCCTGCTGGGCGGCGTCCTGGTCACCGTGATCAAGGACGACACGTCCGTGCAGGATGCGCCCCAGGCCAACGGCTGGGCCCACCTGATGTCGGACTTCTATCTTGAAGACCGCGGCGGTACCCTCCTGGCTGAGGGCGAGCTTAACCTGCCGGGCAAGGCGGCCTACGCCGTGGTTGTGGGATATGACGACGACGGCGGCCCGGCCAAGGTGGCGGCCACGGTAGGCGTGTGGGAAAGCGGCCGGTTTATCGGCGTCGTGGTCGTCTGGCCCTACCTGAACCCCGACGCGGAGCCCCGGCTGGACATGCTCAAGGAGATCGTAGGCGCCATCAACGTCGGCCGGTGATGTCCCGGGGCGTTGCTTAGCGGCGCCGGTAGCAGAGGTCGAAAATCAGCCGGCCGGCCTCGTGGGCCTTCGCCTCGAAGCTGGTCCGGATCCTGCCCTCAAAGCGGGGAGCCCAGCCGCCCGTTTCGTCCACACCCTCGTTGGGCCCGGTGTGTTCGGTACTCACCGGCGCCCGTCCCTCGCGGACGGGTGCACCGCCCACCACGGATTCAACGCCGGACTGCCACACCTGCGTCAGCGGACTTTCCGGCCCGCGGCGCTCGCCGGTGTGCAGGTTCTCGAAGTCCTCTGAACCTGCCATGACGTCCCGGACATGGACGGCATAGTTTGACCAGTCAGTGGCGATCCGGAAGAGCCCACCCGGCTTCAGTGCGCGCGCCGCGAGGCCGGCGAACTCGGGCTGGATGAGGCGGCGCTTATGGTGCCGGGACTTGTGCCAAGGGTCCGGGAAGAAGACCCACAGTTCGCTGACCGACCCCTCGGGCAGCATGGTGGCCAGCACCTCAGGCGCGTTTGCCTCCACCACTCGGACGTTGTCCAAGCCCCGGCTGTTGATTTTGATGATGGTGTTGGCCAGCCCCGGCGTGTAGACCTCAACGGCGAGGAAGTTCGTGTCCGGGTTGTGTTCCGCCGCGTGGCAGATGGCGTCGCCGAGTCCTGAGCCGATCTCGACAATGAGCGGGGCCTCACGGCCGAATTCTGCCGCGGCGTCGAAGGTGTACTCGGGGTGGACCGAGGTGTTGGCTACGTGCCGTGGAACGTTGATTGCCCACCGCTCGGCGTGTTCAGCCCAGGCAGCCTGGCGCCGGCCCTGCAGACGGGTGCCGCGGCGCACGAAGCTGACCGGGCGGCCGCCGTAGGTGCCGAAGGAGGCCTGGGTTCCGGGTGTGACAGGCCGGGGGACATGCGGCTGCTGGGGGTTTTCAGGGGATTCACTCATCCCTTCCAGAATAGCGCCGCGGGGACCGCGGAAGATCGGAGCGCCCGGAACAGCGTGTGCCCTGAGCACGCCGATGATCAGAACACGCCTACGAGGTCGAGTGCCGGACCGAGTGCCAAGGCGACGATGACACCGCAGATGCAGAGGGCGACTGCCGCCGCGGCGCGGCTTCCCGATCCCCGCGGCAACTGTTTCAGCGCTGGGAGTGCCAGCCGGAGACTGAGTGAGGCGAAGATGAGAGGCAAGCTGAATAGTACGAAGGGAGCTGCCCAAGGGGTGCGGGAGTGGCCGTTGTCCGAATAAGTCAGGAGCATGGCCAGCCCGGCGAACGGCCCGGTCAGGAACAGGCTGACCGGGGCAAGGATCGCCAGCACCAGGCTGTTCGTCGCTTTATGGCTGGGCGCTCCCGCCGGCTGGGCCGTCCCGGATTGGAAGGGAGGCGGCCCCGTCCCGTCCGCCGGTGCGTTTTGCGGCGATGCGTCCTCCAGCGGTCCGCCCTCCAGCGCCCGGCTCTCCGGCCGGGCGCGGCGGGGGTCCTGTGACGGTGTGGTTTCCATGTTGCTCCCGTTGGTTGGTGCTGCCAGGTGCGTGGCTGCGGCTGGTAACAACGTACGGAGCCGGGAGCATCGCCGGAAGGCAGCGGTTCCCGTATGTGGACAACTCCACTCCGGCGCGCGCCTGCAAGAATGGGCGGATGACCGATGCAACAAATGCCGAAGCGGGAAAGCAGCAGCGAACGGCTGGCTTCGCGGACGCCCACGGCCGGACCAGGACGGGCAGCAGCCTGGTGGACCTCAGCACCCTGGTGGATGCAGAAATCGATGAGTTCCCGGCGGCGGAACCCACCCGCGTGGGCAGCCGGCGCGCCCACGCCTACCTGGGCGTGTGCCTGGTCCTGATCGGACTGAACCTGCGCAGCGTCTTTTCCAGCCTCTCCGCAGTCCTGCCGGAAGTGACTTCCCAGGCCGGGCTGCCCGGCTGGTCCGTGGTGGTGCTGACCACTGTTCCCGTGACGCTGCTCGGTGTCTTTGCACCGCTCGCCCCGGTCCTGGCCCGTCGATTCGGTGCGGAGCGCGTGCTGCTGGGTGCCATGGCATTGCTGACGGCCGGGCTGCTGCTGCGGCCCGTGGACACCGGGACAGCAACGGGCGGCTCCGGCCACGTGCCGGCCCTCCTGGCCGGCACCGCAGCCTGCGGCGCGGCGATCGCACTGTGCAACGTCCTTCTCCCGGGCCTGGTGAAACGCGACTTCCCCCATCGCCTTGGACTCATGGGCGGCCTCTACACCACTGCCATCTGCGCGTCGGCCGCGCTGGGGGCCGGCTTCACCTACCCGGTCTACACGGCGACGGGCGAGTGGACCAGGGCGCTGTGGGTCTGGGCGCTGCCCGCCGCCGTCGTGCTTCTCCTGTTCCTCCCCGTGGCCGTGCGGCAGGGTACTGTCCGGCACCAGGCGGTCAGGGACGGCGTGAACGTGTGGCGCTCACCCGTCGCCTGGCAGGTCACCATCTTCATGGTCCTGCAGGCCATGATGTCCTTCAGCGGCTTCGCCTGGCTGGCGCCCATCCTCCGGGAACGGGGCGTCGACGGGGCCACTGCTGGGCTGATCGTTGCCGTGTGCATTGTGCTGCAAATGCTGGGGTCCCTGTTCGCGCCGGCCCTGGCCGCGAGGTTCCGCGACCAGCGCGCCATCAACACCGTGGTTGCGCTGATGACCGGCGGTGGATTCGTGCTGAGCATCCTGGGCCCGCTGGACCTTATTTGGGTGTGGGCCGGGCTGCTTGGACTGGGACAGGGAAGCCTCACCGCCGCCGCGCTCACCCTGATCATGCTCCGCACCCGCGACGGGCACACCGCCGCGCACCTCTCCGGCATGATGCAGGGCGTTGGCTACGGCGTGGGCTCTACGGGCACGCTCATGGTGGGCCAGCTGCACCAGGCAACGGGCTCCTTTGTCCCTGCAGGGATTCTGTTCACGGTCGTGGGCCTGCTCGCTGCCGTCTTTGGCTACCGGTCCGGCCGGAACCGGTTCGTGGAGTAGGAAACACTGTGCGGGACCCCACCCTTCCGGCTGTCCACCCCACTGCCGGGATCTTCCAGCCCCCGTATCTTTGGGTGACCGTGGGGACCTGCGCCTTGGTGTTTCTTGCCGCCTTCGAGTCCCTGGCGGTGACCACCATCATGCCCGTGGTCAGCCGGGAGCTGAACGGAGGAAGCCTCTACGCCCTGGCCTTCGCGGGGCCCTTGGCCACCGGCGTGATCGGCATGGTGGGGGCCGGGAACTGGTCAGACCGCCGCGGGCCCGCCAAGCCGCTGTACGCCTCCGTGGCCCTTTTCGTGCTGGGGCTGCTGATCGCGGGCACTTCGGTGTCCATGCCGATGCTCGTCGGCGGACGCCTGGTGCAAGGGCTCGGCGGCGGCGCCCTCACCGTAGCCCTCTATGTGCTGGTGGCGCGGTTCTTCCCCGGACCGCTGCATCCCAGGATCTTTGCCGCGTTCTCGGCCGCCTGGGTTATCCCGTCGCTGGTGGGACCCTTCGCCGCCGGCGTGGTGGCCCAGGTCTTCAGCTGGCACTGGGTGTTCCTGGGCGTGGTGGTCCTGGTCATTCCTGCGCTGGTGATGATCGTGCCGGTGCTGCGCGGCCTGGACGAACCGGACGGGGACAGTCAGCCTGACGAGACAAAGCTGCCGGAGGACGCAGGCCAAACCACGCACACCGCAACACCGTGGGCCCTGGACCGGCTGGGTTGGGCGGCGCTGGCGGCGCTCGCGGTGCTGGGGCTCAACCTCTCCGCGGACGCCCGCATCCCCGGCTTTCCGCCAGCCACGGCACTGCTCGCGCTCGCCGCCGTCGTCATCGCCTTGGTGGCTGTCCGGCCCCTGGTGCCCTCCGGTACCCTCGCTGCCCGCCGCGGGTTGCCCAGCGTGATCCTGGCACGCGGACTCGCCTCGGCGTCGTTCTTCGGCGCGGAGGTCTACCTGCCCTATCTTCTGATTGACCAGTACGCCTTCCCGCCCACCCTCGCCGGCCTGACCCTCACCGGGGGAGCGCTGGCCTGGGCAGGCGCTGCGGCGGTGCAGGGCCGGCTGGGTTCCCGGCTGCCGCACCGGGGTGCGGTCCAGGCGGGGTCGCTCATGGTCCTGGCGGCCGTGCTCCTGGCCCTGGCCACGAGCGCGTTGCACTGGCCGGCCGCCATCGCGATCGCCGGCTGGGTCCTGGCAGGCGGGGGATGGGCCTGCTCTACCCGCGGCTGAGCGTGATGACCCTGGCGCTGTCCACCAAGTCGGACGAGGGCTTCAACAGCTCCGCCATGTCAATCTCTGACTCCCTGGGCGGTGCGCTGTCCCTGGCCACCACCGGGATTGTCTTCGCGGCATTTACGACGCCGGTCCAGTCCTTCGCAGGCGTCTTCGCCTTCACCGCGGCCATTGGGGTCGCCGCGGTTTTGGTGGCACCGCGGGTCACCACCCGCACGCCTTGAAGCGGTCAGGCGAGGCGGGTGGCGCGCAGGACCACGTCCGCGATGGTGGCCTCCTGCCCATCCGGCCCGGTCACAGGCCGCTCCCGGCTGGTGAGGACCTCCAGTTGCCACTCCGGACCACCGCTGGACGCCGTCCGGTCCAGCCCGAGCTCCCGAACCAGCCTGGTCGCCTGTATAGAACATGCCTGCGTGGTGGTGCCCGGGGCCCCACGGCGGCAGCCGGTCCGGGTGGTGGCCCACCACCAGCAGCGTTCCGCCCGGCTTGACGGCTGAGGCCGCTGTGCGCAGGGGAATCCGCCAGTCGAGCTCCTGGGAGTGCAGGAACTGCGACGTCACCAGGTCGTAGGAGGCCTCCGGCTGCCACTGCGCCAGGTCCGCCAGTTGCCAGGTGATGCGGCTTTCGATATCGCCGTTCGACGCGTTCACGCTCTCCCGTGCCAGTTCGGCCAACTCGTGCGAGCGGGCCCGTTCCAGGGCGACGGCGGAGACGTCGACGGCGGTCACGGACCAGCCCTGCTGCGCCAGCCAGATGGCGTCCGCCCCTTCGCCGCACCCCAGTTCCAGCGCCTTTCCGGGCCGCAGTCCGCCGGCCTCACGGACCAGCTGCGGGTTCGGCTTACCGCTCCAGAGCCGCGCCTTGGTGCGGTAGCGCTCGTCCCAGGCAGACGCGGCGTCGATGCCGCCGCCAACCCCTTCCGGTGGGCCGCCGCCGTTGGGCCCGTGATCTTGGTGCTGGTGCGTGTCCTGGTGCTGCCCCGGGTGTTCGCTCATGCCTCAACACTGCCGCGCCGTGTCCCTGAAGGCAACGCCGCGCATGCGTGCACGGCGCCGGGATGCTAGACTTGAGGAACTTGATGTGCAGTGATGCCGCCTGCTCCGGATCTGGAGGTTCTTTCCAGGGAGCGGGCTTTCTTCATGTGAGAGGCACATCCTGCGTCGATGAACGCGTTCCATTTGGTCCCGGCCGGCTGTCCTTTTTTACAGCGCCCGGTTGATCACCTGACTTTTCTTCGGCGAAACCCCTGGTCCAACCGGCATCGGGGGCCGATATCCGCCCGGATACCGCCAGAAAGACCGTAAAAAACTACATGACTACTTTTGCTGCCCTCGGTACTCCCAAGGCCCTTGCAGACACCCTTACCGCGCAGGGAATCGTTGAACCGTTCCCCATCCAGGTAAAGACCCTTCCGGACACGCTGTCCGGCCGTGACGTCCTGGGCCGTGGCCGGACCGGTTCCGGTAAAACCATTGCTTTCGCTATCCCGCTTGTAGCAAGACTCGCTGAGCGGGAAGCCAAGTACTTCCGTAAGCCCGGCCGCCCCATGGGCCTGGTGCTGGCACCCACCCGTGAACTGGCAACCCAGATCAACGCCACCATCGAGCCGCTGGCCAAGGCTGCCGGCCTGAACACGACCGTGATCTACGGCGGTATCTCCCAGGCCCGGCAGGAAAAGGCGCTGCGCGCCGGCGTCGACATCGTCATCGCCTGCCCCGGCCGCCTGGAGGACCTGATCCGCCAGCGCATCCTCACCCTCGAGGCCGTGGAAATCACCGTCCTGGACGAGGCCGACCACATGGCCGACCTCGGCTTCCTGCCCGTGGTCAAGAAGCTCATGGACATGACCCCCAGCCAGGGCCAGCGCCTGCTCTTCTCCGCCACCCTGGACAACGGTGTGGACAAGATCGTCCAGCGCTACCTGTCCAATCCGCTCACCCACTCCGTGGATGATCCGCAGGCAGCGGTGACCACCATGGAGCACCACGTGCTGGTGGTCAACGACCAGACCGTCAAGAAGCAGCTGATCGTGGAGCCTCGCCTCCGGTGCCGGCCGCCGCGTCCTCTTCATGCGGACCAAGCACCATGCACGCAAGCTGGCCAAGACCCTGACCGACGCCGGGATCCCCGCCGTCGACCTGCACGGCAACCTCTCGCAGAACGCCCGTGACCGCAACCTCGCCGAATTTTCCAACGGTGATGTCCGCGTCCTGGTGGCCACCGACGTCGCCGCCCGCGGTGTGCACGTTGACGACGTTGAACTGGTCATCCACGTGGACCCGCCCACAGAGCACAAGGCGTACCTGCACCGCTCCGGCCGCACCGCGCGTGCCGGTTCCGACGGCACCGTGGTCACCCTGACCCTGCCTGAGCAGCAGGCCGACGTGAAGAAGCTCATGAAGGCCGCCGGCGTGGACGTCAGCTTCGAGCGCGTCACGGCCAACTCCCCAATCGTGGCCGACCTGGTGGGCGAAATCGCCGACAAGGTCGACCCCCGCACCCGCGCCGCACTGATGGCGGCCAAGGCACCCAGGCAGGGCGGCGGTACCTCCACCGGCGCCAATGCCGAGCGCAAGCGTGCACGCCGCCAGGCTGCACCGTCTGCCGGTGGGCGTGGCGGCCGTGGCGGTCGCGGCAAGGTCGCAGCCGAGGCGGTCCACACCGACGTACCCCGCGCCGAGCGCCGGGCAGTTGCCTTTGAAGGCCGCACGGAGGCCCGTGCAGCCTTCGACCGCAACGCCGAGCAGAACGAGGACCGCGCCGTGGCAGCAGCAGCTGCCCGCCGCAACGCCCGCGGCCGGGGAACCGCTGCAGGCACCCACCGGAACGACGTCCCCACGGCAGGTGGCCGCTCATCGGCCGGCCGTGGATCCGACGGTCGTGCAGGCGAGGGCCGGGGCGATTCCCGGATCACCCGCAGCGCCGCTCCCCGCGGCGGCACCGGCCGTCCTGCCTCCGGCGGGCGCCCGGCAACCGGTGGCCAGCGCAGCGGACGCCCGGCAACAGGCCAGCGCGCTGCAGCTGGCACGTCCGGCCAGCGCTCCTCGGGTGCAACCGGTGGGAGCAAAGCCGTTTGGTCCTCCAACACCGGCGGAACATCCGGTGGGTCTTACAGTTCCGGCAGCGGCGGTTCGGGCAACGGCGGCTCCGGCCGTCCCGCCCGCAGCGGCCCCCGCCGCGCGTCCGCACCGGCGTCGAACGAACGCCGCGGCCGCTAATCCCCACTAGTTAATCCATCGAGTGCTCCGTAACTGCCCTTTAGAAGGCCATAAGGGCAGTTGCGGAGCACTCGTTTTAAACCCTTACCAGCCGCGGGCGCGCCACTCCGCAAGGTGCGGCCGCTCCGCACCCAGCGTGGTGGGCTTGCCGTGTCCGGGATGCACGACGGCGGAGTCCGGGTAGGTGCCAAACAGCCGCTCCGTGACGTCGGACAGGAGCTGGGCGAACCGGTCCGGATCCTTCTGCGTGTTTCCCACCCCACCGGGGAACAGCGAGTCGCCGGAGAATATATGCGCGGGTCCTTCCGGGTCCTGGTACACGAAGGCGATCGAGCCCGGGGTGTGGCCGCGCAGGTGGACGGCGGTCAATTCGAAGCCGTCCACGGCAACCTTGTCACCGTGCCCAAGATGCCGGTCCACCGCAGCGGGCAACGCGTCGGCGTCGTCCGCTCCCGCGGTGGTTGGTGCCCCCGTAGCTTCCACCAGGTCCTTCAGCGCACGCACGTGGTCCCAGTGCTGGTGCGTGGTGGCGATCAGCGCGAGGCGCGGTGGGGGCGCCGTGTCCGCAGCCCCGTCCGCCAGCAGCCGCTGGATGGCCGGGAGGTCGTCTGCCGCATCGATCAACACCTGGGCGCCGCTCTCTTTGGCGGTCAGCAGGTATACGTTGTTGTCCATCCCGCTGACGGAAATGCTGCGGATGGTGAGGGCCGGCAGGTCGTAAAGAAGTGAATCCATGGGCTTAACCCTGGGATTCCTGCAGGGTCAGCGGCAGGGTGGTCGAGTAAACCTGCTTTGACGGCTTCGCGGCGAGTACCGCGTGCAGCGCGCTTTTGCCTTCCGGGGTGGCCCGCCAGGCGGCATAGTCGGCGTGGTCCTGCGTGGTGGCCCAGGTTTCCACCACCAGGATGTGGCAGGGGTCGGCGTCGTCCACCAATGCCTCAATGCCTTGGTTGCCGGGCCAGGCGCGTGTGGCCGTGAGGGTTTCAGACAGGTACTTGGCGGCGTCTTCCCGGTAGGCGGGGTCGATCTGGACTTCAAAGTGGACGATGGCAGTCATGGTGCTCCTTAGGGGTGGGTCAGAATGTACGGTTGATGGGCTTCAGGAAACGCGTCTCATTCCCGCCCTTCGGACACCCAGGTGGGGTCAGCGGAGCGGGAGCCGACGACGGCGTCCGACGCCGTGTCCAGGGCCTCAAGGTGCGCCGGGGTGAGGTTCAGGGCGAGTGCGCCAAGGTTTTCGTCGATCCGCGCGGCCTTGCGGGTGCCGGGGATGGGGACAACCGGCAGGCCCAGCCGCCGGCCCTGTGCGAACAGCCAGGCCAGGGCAACCTGCGCCGGTGTGGCGGCCAACTGGTCCGCCACGGACCGGACGGCGTCCACCACGGCCTGGTTGGCGCTGGCGGCATCCGGGGCGAAACGGGGGATGTTCCGCCGGAAGTCCTTTTCTCCCAGGCTTGCGGTGTCAACGGTTCCGGTGAGGAAGCCGCGGCCCAGCGGGGAGTACGGGACGAACCCCACGCCCAGGCCGGCCGCGGCGGGAACAACGTTGCGTTCCACATCCCGGCTCCAGATGGACCATTCGCTCTGGACCGCGGCGATGGGGTGGACCTTTGCCGCGTCCTGCAGTTCCTGGGCCGTGACCTCGGACAGGCCCAGGTGCTTGACCTTTCCCTGCTTCACCAGGCTCCGCCATGGCACCAACGGTTTCCTCGATGGGGACGCGGACATCCCGGCGGTGCATGTAGTAGAGGTCTATGACGTCGGTGCCCAGCCGCTGCAGGCTCCGCTCCACGGCCCCGCGGACATACTCCGCATCACCGCGGATGTCCGTGTAGCCGTCAGTCGGCGTACCCACCAGCGCGAACTTGGTGGCCAGCCTGGACTTCGCCCCGCCGTTCCTTGAGCAGCTGCGAAATCAGCTCCTCGTTGCTGCCGCCGCCGTAGATGTCCGCGGTGTCGATGAAGCTGGCGCCTGCGTCCACCGCGTGGTGCAGGGTCCGCAGTGCCTCGGCGGGGTCTACGTCGCCATACACGGGGGTGAGGGCCATGCCGCCGAAGCCGAGGGGGCTGACTGCCAGGCCGTCGCCGAGCCTGGACGGTGCCGCCTGCGTTGGTGGGTGCGTTTGCCATGGGTGCTCCTGTTCGTTTCCTGCTCTTGAAAGTTGGGTGTCTAAAGCCAGGGGATGATGCGGTCCGCTGCCGGCCGGGTGGCCTGGATCAGGTGGGCGTTGGCTTCGTCGGGCCCGGTGGCCCCGGCCTCCGCAGCGGTGCGGTCCATCCCGAAGGATACGTGCCGGTCCACCAGCCGCTGCAGCCGGAGCGCGGGCGGGGTTTCGAGGAACCACACCTCGTCCAGCTGAGCCCGCACTTCTTTCCACGGCTCCTGGTCCGCCAGCAGGTAGTTGCCCTCTGTGATCACCAGCGGGACGTCGGCCGGGACGGCGATGGAGGCGGCCACGGGCTCGTCCAGGGTGCGGCGGAACTCCGGCGCGTACACCACTGCTTCGTCGCGGCGCGCCAGCCGGCGCAGCAGCGAAAGGTACCCGCCGGCGTCGAAAGTATCAATGGCGCCTTTGCGCCGGCGGAGCGGTGTCCCCTCGATGACCGCGTTGCCCAGGTGGAAGCCGTCCATCGGTACCACCACCGACGTCCCGGGGCTGAACTGCTCCTGCAGCCAGGCCGCAAAGGTGGACTTGCCGGACCCCGGCGCCCCGGCTATGCCCAGGATGGTCCGCGTTCCGGGCACCAGTCGGCGCCGGAGCGCGTCCACAGCCAGGGTGATCTCGGGGGAGTCCATGGCAAAAGCCTAGTCACCGTTGCGTGCGCGGTGCGTCTTTTCCGGCGGGCAGCGTCTTCAGGCCTGCGGCACACCCCACGATCCCCGCGATGAACAGCAGCTTCACCAGGCTGAACGGCTCCACCCCCGTGGCCATGGCCCAGCCGACGGTCAACGCGGCGCCGACGCCCACCCAAATGGCATAGGCGGTTCCCAGCGGGATGCTGCGGATGGCCACCCCCAGGCCCAGCATGCTCAGGGTCGCGGTGACGGCGAAGATGATGGTGGGCACGGGCTTGCTGAAGCCGTCGGACAGGCCAAGGGCCGTTGCCCAGACTGCCTCCAGGACCGCGGAAGCCAGGAGCACCAGCCACGGAACGGACCGGTCCAGCATCACGCCACCACCTTCAGGCCAACCACGCACGCGGCGATGCCGGAGAGCAGCAGCAGGCGCGCCGTCGTCGGACGTTCCACCTTGGCGGCCATCGCGTAGGCGGAGGTCAGGACCACGCCCACTCCCACCCACACGGCGTAGGCCGTGCCCGTGGGAATGGATTGCATGGCCACGGCCAGCCCGCCGGTGCTGGCGGCCACGGCTACCAGGAACATGGCCGCAGGGGCGAGGCGACGGCGTCCGGAAGCCCGGGAGGCCCGGTGCAGGGCAGCTGCCCAGACGGCCTCCAGTGCGCCGGAAAGAATGAGGATCAACCACGACATGACCAGGTCCTTTGGCCAGTCTTGTCGCGTGCCGGGTACTGAACCGTCGTCCGGAGGCTCGGATGCGGAGCCTTGGTTTCCAAGGTAGCAACGCACTACGGCGGGTGGCCACCGTTGGTGCCCAACCTCACCGGTACTTAGCTCGCCGGATCCAGCGGGTCGATGGAGACCACTGCCAGGAAGCCGCGGCCCAGGATTTCGGGGGAGCCGGCGTCGGAGCCCACCACGGCGTCATAGCGGCCCAGGCTCCACCGGCTCTGCATCACCTTGGCTGACGTTCCCCTGGCCCTGCAGCAGCACCCCCAGTTGTCCCTCAAACACGGGGTGGGCGCGTTTCTTGGACAGCTCAACGATGGAGGTGTAACCCCGGTAGGCGGCCGAGCGGGTGATGACGTTCAGGTCCCTGATGTCCCCGGTGGGCAACTTGGCCGCTGTGGCTGCCCCGCCGTCGAACCTGAAGGGACGGTATTTCTCCAGGGGGTGCTCGGCGCCGTCCACGGTGAGCAGCAGCAGTTCGCCGTCAATGACCGTCAGGACGCGCTCCATCCCGGGGAACGCCGAAAAGTCCCCTGCCTTGGCCACGTCCGCGATGCTGACCCGCCAGTCAAAGCCGCCGTCTTCCGAGCCCTGGCGCGCAATTTCCCTGGTCACGCCGCCGCCGTTGCGCCATGGTTCGGCCTTAAGCTCTGCGAAGCGGATGATCTGCATCAGCCCAGCCTAGTTCCCCACCAGGGCCGCCCGTCGCAGTTGGGTCCCGTCCCTGCTACTCTCCTCCGGGGGGTCAACACGAAAACAGCCTGAAGGAGCCCGGGAATGTTCGTCAAAGTGTGTGGTCTCAGCACGCCCGAATCGGTCCGCGAAGCAGTGGACGCCGGCGCTGACGCAGTGGGATTCGTCCTCACCGCCAGCCCCCGGGTTGTTACTCCGTCGCAGGCAGCCTCCCTTCTGGCCGGGGTTCCGGACACAGTTTCCCCCATCGCAGTCTTCCGCGACGAGCCCGTGGCGGACGCCATTGCCATCGCGCGGGCTGCGGGCCTGGAGTGGATCCAGTTGCACGGCGCCAGGTCGCGGGCGGATGTGGCGACAGTGCACGACGCCGGCATGAAGCTGGTCAGGGCCGTCACCATGGGTGCCGCGCAGGATGAGTTCAACAACTGGGGCGAGGACCTGCTTCTGATTGATGCCGCCGTGCCGGGCTCCGGCAAGTCCTGGGACTACGCTTCCGTGGCGTCCCTGCCCGCGCTCCAGGGGCGGAACTGGTTGCTGGCCGGCGGCCTCGAAGCGGCGAACGTATGCCAGGCATCAGCCGCGGCGCACGCCTGGGGCGTGGACGTTTCCTCCGGCGTTGAAGCCTCCCTCGGTGTGAAGGACCTGGCCAAGATCCGCGCCTTCGTCCACGCTGCCAAGGCGCGCGCCGCGGTGTAGGCGGGCTTGCCCGACGCCCGAAGCGTGCCAGGGAGCAGGATCAGGGCAGGATCAGGGATGTCCCCCAGCTTTTTGTCGGAGGGGTGGGGGCACAATGGGTGCATGAAGACACTTCTGAACATCATTTGGCTGGTTTTCGGCGGCTTCTGGCTGGCCCTGGGCTATTTCCTCGCGGGCGTGGTCTGCTGCCTGCTGATCGTCACCATCCCCTGGGGCATTGCCTCATTCCGGATCGCCGCCTACACGCTGTGGCCGTTTGGCCGGATGGTGGTGGACAAGCCGGGCGGCACCGGTGTCTTCTCGCTGCTGGGCAACGTGATCTGGCTGCTGGTGGCCGGCATCTGGATTGCCATTGGCCACGTGGTTACCGCGTTCGCCATGGCCATGACCATCGTTGGCATCCCGCTGGCCATCGCCAACCTTAAGCTCATCCCGGTATCCCTGATGCCGCTGGGCAAGCAGATTGTCCCCACCAGCACGCCGTTTGCCAGCACCTATCCCGTCAGGACCTACCGCTAGGCAGCGGCACCTGCGGGCCGGGAGGCACCGCCGTCAGAGCGGCCGGAACACCCCGTCGCGCAGGATGGCGGCAAAGTCGCTGCAGTCCAGTTCGGCGGCGATGTCCACGTCCTCGGCGTAGCCGGCGCCCGCCAGCTCCCGGCCGCTGGAACAGTGCTGCAGCATCTCCCGCAGGCGCGGTTCGGCGGACTCAAAAACGGCCATGGCCGCCACCGCCTCCGGAGCGTAGCCGTGCCTGCCGTCCCCGGCTTCATAACCGCCCTTGCCGGCAGCCGCCAGGCCTGCGATGAACGCCCCGGCCCCGATCTGGTCTTCAACGGCAGGACGGAGGGATCCATCCGGCCAGCGCTCACCCGCGGCAACCACCGCCACCACGGCGTCAGCAGGAAGGTTGGCTGCCACCCAGTCCGCCGTGGCCGCCGCGTTCCGGAGGCACACGGCGGCCACCAGCGGCACTTCCGCCGCCAGCGCGTGGCACAGCTCGGAACCATTGGGGGAGGGCAGGACCACCCTTTCCAGCGAATCCGCGGCGCGGAGGCTTGCCGGGGACAGGCTCAGGCCGCCGCCGTCGCGGGGTCCGGCCAGTTGGGCGTGGTGGCGGGCGGCGAAGTCCTCCGCGGTGGTGTCCCGCCACCGGTAGGGGAAGACATGCGCACCACGGTCCAGTGCCACGCTGACGCACGTGCCGAAGGAAAGGACATCCACCACCACTGCAATGTCGGCCCCGGTCGCGACGGTCCTGGCCCCTTCCGTCCCCCAGTCAAGCCTGACGGTGAAGGGAAGCTGCCGGTGTGCCGCATTGGCGGAGTACGTGTGCCGGGGACTGGAGCCGGGTGCGTTCACAGTAGTTCGCCTTCCAGGTTCCGGCGTGCGGCGTCCTGCCAGAGTTCCGCGGCCCGCCGGTGGTGGAAGAGCGGATCCAGTTCCAGCAGTTGACGCACCACGGCGGCCCTCCCTGCGGCAAAGTCGGCATCGCCGATGTGCGCATAGTCCTTCCGCACGGCAGCAACGTACCGCGCGTACTCCTCCGGCCCACCGCCGAGAATTGAAAGGTCCGCGTCGCAGAGGAGGGCGCCGTCGCAGTCACCCGGCTCCGGCCGGTGGTCAGAGGTCAGGCGGACCAGCCGCGCCGTTTCCGCCACCTCCGCTTCCGGAAGGCCGGCCCCCGCAAGGCGCTTCTCCACGAGCCGGGCCGACTCCTCCTCGTCCTGGCCCGCCGCGCCGCGGTACACGGCGTCGTGGAACCAGGCGGCCAGCAGCACCGTCCGCGGCGGCTCTCCGGGTTCGGTGAGCAGGTCCAGCGCTTCCAGTACGGACAGCAGGTGGGTGCAGCCGTGGTAGTGGCGGTGCGGTTCACTCCAGCGGTCCAGCAGGTCAAGGAACAGGGCGTCGTGGCCCGGCATCATGGCCTCCCAGCGGTTCAGCAGCGGGACTTTCAGCGATTTGTTCCGCCGGCGTGCCGGGATCCGCAGCCCGCTTGCGATGAGCCTGCGGACCAGCACCCTGCCCTCCACCGAAACCGCGCCCGCCGCCACCAGGTCATCAAAGCGGCGCTCCGGCACGTCGTAATGGTCGCCGTCGAACGCCCGCTCCGGGATCCCCGCGGCGGCAGCGAAGGAGTGCAGTTCGTCCAGCGAGTCGTCCGAGACCAGGTGCGAAAAGTGGGTTCCGTGTGCGGGCCACAGCGGCGGATCGATGTATAACACTTTCTGCCTTCCGGAATGGCGAAGTGGGCCACCAGGGTCCCCGTTCTGTAACTTCCCCGCAGCCTCTGGAAAGGTGTGCCCACGAGTATCGAGCTCCAAGGGAAGGACCGCCAGCCTCGCTGAGAAGGAAGGGGGAAGCTCTACAGAGGGGCCACGAGACCCCGCTGCTCGACTTCTCGCTCGCCCAGCAAAGTAATTCTTGCAGTCGAGTCAACGTAGTGCACGAGATGCGTCGCATGCAGCTTCGCCAGCGTGCGGGAGAGGTTGGTTCGCATGGACAATGGAAGCCATTGCGACAAGGTGGCCCGCTTGACGCCGGGCGAGCCGACCCAATAGAGCAGCACAAGAACGTGGTCGCTGGCTCCGATGTCTTTGAGTAGACGTGGGTGCTCGTCAAACATCTGGATCATCGGTACCTCACGCGTGATGAGTCCGTCGATTATGCCTTGAGCTTCTCGGGGCGGGACCGAATGATGCAATCTGACGAGGCTCCGCTAGGATCCAGGCCATTGTCGAGCCGACCAAGGTTGCATCTTGCATGTTCGGGTCAATACCGTCCGAAAGATGTGCAGTGTTCCGCTTATTGCGAATGTCGTAGATCACCCGAACGGCTCTCGGGATGTGGAGACGGACACTCTCTGGGAACGTACCGGCCGGCAATGCGGCTAGCTTGTTGATGATCGTCTCAGCTTTGAATTTTGGGTCCGACAGCGCAACGTAAGACCCTGTAGTCGTCCACTCCAGTATCCGCAAAACAGCCTCGGAAAAACGTCCCCCTGCTACCGCGTTCGGCATATAGTCCGCGAGGTGAAACCTCCGTTTGGCCTCCGAAAAAGATTGGAGTGTTTCTCGAGCGAGTTCAGCTGGTACACCCGCTGTTATGAAGCCCAGTTCAACCTGGGCGTAGTCCAGCAACACGTGACGTTAGTCCTCGACTCCCCGATATGTTGAGATAACAGCTCGAAGCTCTGGAATTGTATCGTTTTTCGTCCGCAGGACCTTTTGATTTCGGGGGCCTGTGTAGTTAATACCCTTGGTGCTCGCGAGATGACGGGCAAAGTTATCCGCGTCATAGCAGCGCAGGGCTTCGCAGGCCTCTCTCACAGCCTTGACCGTGTCATTCGTGTCCTCGACTACGAAGTAGTACGCAGCAGTGATTGCGAGCGCAACCCTTCGAGTCTGATCCGCTTTGCTCTTTCCCCACTTCCGTGTTGGACCGTTCAGCCCTGGCTGACCATCCTGGAAGTAGAACACCTCTTCAAGGTCCTCACGGGCAATGCCAGTTTCATAGGCAAACTTTTCGAATGGATCAACTTCGGCTGCATTCAAGGGCTTTGCGGGGGTGTCCGCCTTTACCGTCTGATCTGCCTGAGCAAGCGTGGGCGTCAAAGCTCCTCCGGCGAGCGGGGAGCTGGCTGGGCGCTCAACATGTCCCGCCTGCAGCGCCAGAGCGGCTTTGAATCCCGCATCGTGAAGGTGCTCAGGAAGTCCGGCCTCTTCAACCGCTTTCCATGCGCGCGCCAACTCCGTTGTTACATCCATTCTCTACCCCCTGATAGCGTATTTAGTCGAACAATACCTCCTGTCTAAAAGACGAATGTGATGGACACACCTCATAACCCGGTGTAGGGCTTTCAGCGGAGATGTCTGGACGAATACGTCTGGCGGGATTCCTTCGGGATACGTCTTCAATCCTCGCGAAAGAGTGCGACCTAGTCAGACTTCCATTCAAAGCCAAACCGACCGATAGGTACACAGCGGCGGGTCGATGTAGATGGCCATGGAAGGAGTCTAGTGCTGCCCTTCACCGGCAGGCCGCGCGGGCGATGGGGAAGTCCACTATCCACATTTGCGCCTGTCTCCCCGTCAATGAACCGCATTTGCGGACTAGAATCGACAAATGGCTCTTATTCGCGTTTCTGAGGCCGCCCGGTTCCTGGGCGTAAGTGATGACACCGTCCGCCGGTGGACGGAGCAGGGAACACTCACCGCGCTCCGGGACCACTCCGGCCGCCTCGCAGTCGACGGCCTGGAACTTGCAGCCTATGCGCAAAAGCTCGCCCAGCTCCCCGAAGACCCCAAAAGCGGCAGCAGTTCGGCGCGGAACCGGTTCGTGGGACTGGTAACCAATGTCATCACGGACAAGGTCATGGCGCAGGTGGAACTGCAGTGCGGGCCTTTCCGCGTGGTCTCGCTGATGAGCAGCGAAGCCGTGCGTGAGCTGGGGCTGGAACCGGGTGCGGTGGCCACCGCCGTGGTGAAGGCAACCACCGTGATCATCGAGTCCCCGAAGGGCCGGGCCACGGCATGAGGCGGCAGAGCATCTTTACCCTGAATCGCCGGCTCCCCGCTGCCCTGCTTGCCTTGGGCCTCCTCCTGCCCGCCGCGCTCAGCGGGTGTGCCGCGCAGGGCAGCGGCGCCCCCGCTGCCAGTACCGGCACCAAGCCCGGCGGCGCCATCACCGTTTACGCGGCTGCTTCACTCAAACAGACCTTCACCGACCTTGCCCGCACTTTCGAAGCGGACAATCCGGGCACCACCGTCACCCTGAGCTTCGCGGGATCGTCGGACCTGGCCGGCCAGATCGGCCAGGGCGCGCCGGCAGACGTCTTCGCATCCGCGGACACGGCCAACATGAAGAAAGTGCAGGACGCGGGCCTCGCGGACGGCACGCCAAAAGACTTTGCCACCAACACCCTTGCCATTGCTGTGCCGCCGGGCAACCCGGCCGGAGTTTCGGCACTGAGGGACCTGGGCCGGCCGGGCATCAAGCTGGTGACCTGTGCCAGCCAGGTCCCCTGCGGGGCTGCCACCGCCAGGGTGGCGGCGGCCGCGGGGCTCACGCTGAGCCCGGTCAGCGAGGAAAACGCGGTTACCGACGTCCTGGGCAAGGTCACCTCCGGCGAGGCGGACGCCGGGCTGGTCTACGGCACTGACATCAAGGGGGCCGGGACCAGGGTGGCAGGCATCCAGTTCCCGGAATCGGGGAGTGCGGTCAATACCTATCCGATTGTGGGCATCGCGGGCGGCCACAACAAGGCCACCGCACAGGCGTTCCTGGACCTGGTCACGGGCCCGGAAGGCCACAGGGTCCTGTCCGCCGCTGGATTCGGGCCCGGCGGACTGTAACGTCATTCCAGAGTCGTCAGCCTACTTCCAGAAGGGAAAACAGCATGGCCCACGCAGAAAACAGCATCACCATCCACCGGCCGGCACGTGAGGTCTACGACTTCCTGGCTGACGGCCTGAACAACAACGCATGGCGCGAGGGTGTGAAGTCAATTTCCCTCACGGAGGGTGCGGCGGGTGAACCGGGAGCCCTTTACAGCCAGACGCTGACGGGCCCCGGGGGCCGCCCGCTGCAGGGCGACTACAGGATCACGAAGGCCCAACCAGGCCGCCTGCTTGGCTTCGAAGTGGTGGCCGGACCCGCCCGCCCCATCGGCACCTACACCCTCGCCGAAGACGCCGGCCACACCATCGTGCACTTCGCCCTCGACGCCAAACTCCCACTCCTGATGCGGGTCATGGACTCGATGGTCACCCGGACTATGCAGTCTGAGGTGGCCCAGGCGGCCAGGCTCAAGCAGGTGCTGGAAAGCCGGTGAGCAGCCAGGAAAGGCAGGCGCGGTAACCAGAATGGGCAGAACGGAAGGCGCCGCGTGAGCAGGAGACCAGTGGACGGGCAGGCGTACTCCGGCATCCCCGCATGGGGCCGGGCGCTGGCAGTCCTGGCCGCCGTCGTCGTGGTTCTCCCGCTGCTGGCGATGGTGCTGCGCATTGACTGGGGCCAGTTCATTCCGCTGGTGACGTCGGAGCCGTCCCTGACAGCGCTGGGCCTGAGCCTGCGGACCTCCGCGGCGAGCACCCTGCTGTGCATAGTGCTGGGGGTCCCCCTCGCCCTGGTCCTTGCCAGGGACTCCTTCCGCTTTCAGGGGCTGCTGCGCTCGCTGGTGCTCCTGCCGCTGGTGCTTCCCCCGTGGTGGGCGGGATCGCACTGCTGTACACGTTCGGCCGCCAGGGGCTGCTGGGGCAGGCCCTGGAGGTGCTTGGATTGCGGATAGCCTTCTCCACCACCGCGGTGGTCATGGCCCAGACCTTCGTGGCGCTGCCGTTCCTGGTGGTGAGCCTGGAAGGGGCCCTGCGGACATCGGGCTCCCGCTACGAGGCCGTTGCCGCGACACTGGGGGCCCGGCCCGGTACCGTGTTCCGGCGCGTAACGCTGCCGCTCGTCCTGCCGGGCTTGGCGTCCGGTGCTGTACTCTCCTTCGCCCGGAGCCTGGGCGAGTTCGGTGCCACGCTGACCTTTGCGGGCAGCCTCCAGGGGGTGACCAGGACCCTGCCGCTGGAGATCTACCTGCAGCGCGAAACCGACCCGGACGCCGCTGTCGCCCTGTCCCTGGTGCTGGTGGCCGTCGCCGTCGCCGTGGTGGCCCTCGCGTACCGGCAGCCGGCACAAGGCCGTGCCGGGGCAGGGAAACGGACGACGACGTCCGCGCCCGCAGGCGGGGACGTCCGGTGACGCTGTCCTTGCGTGCGGTCGTGGCCGGGCGGGGCTTCGACGTGGAACTGGCCGTCCGGCCGGGTGAAACCGTGGCCGTCATGGGTCCCAACGGCGCCGGAAAGTCAACCCTGTTGTCGACCATTGCGGGCCTGCTGCGGCCGGACGGCGGCCGGGCCGAACTCAACGGCAAAACCCTCTTCGATTTCGACGGGGGAAAACGCGCCTGGGTACCTCCCCATCACCGCGGCACCGCACTGCTCGCCCAGGAACCCCTGCTCTTTCCCCACCTGAGCGCAGTGGACAACGTCGCTTTTGGGCCCCGCAGCGCCGGTGTCCCCAAGCGGGAGGCCACGGAGCAGGCCCTGCGCTGGCTGGCCGACGTCGGAGCGGACCACCTTGCCGGACGGCGTCCCGCCGGGCTCTCCGGTGGGCAGGCCCAGCGTGTGGCCGTGGCCCGTGCGCTCGCTGCCGATCCCGCGCTCCTCCTGCTGGATGAGCCGCTGGCCGCCCTGGACGTCCATTCCGCCCCGCTGCTTCGCCGCCTCTTCAAGCGGGTCCTGTCGGGGCGGCAGGCCATCATCGTCACCCACGACGTGCTGGACGCCCTGATGCTGGCAGACCGTGTGGTCATCCTGGAGAACGGCAGGATCGCCGAGGAGGGGCCTACCCGGACGGTGCTGGAACGCCCACGCAGGCTCCTTTGCCGCCGGACTCGCCGGCCTGAACTTCGTTCAGGGCACCCTGGATGGTGCCGGGGTGCGCACCAGCCAGGGCCTGGGGATCGCAGGACACGTCGGGGAACAGGGCGGCCCCGGGGTACCCGGCCAACAGGCCACACCAGGCGGTCCGGGCGTGGCCGTGTTCCCGCCGTCGGCCGTTTCCGTGTTCCTCGACGACGCCCACGGAAGCCCCCGGAACTCGTTCGCCGTCACCATTACCGATCTCGAACCCCACGGCGACCAGATCCGGGTGCGCGCCGGCGGCCTCGCTGCCGACATCACTCCGGCAGCTTCCGCGGACCTCGGGCTTGTTCCCGGCATGACGGTGCACTTCGTGGTCAAGGCCGCCGCGGTATCCGTTTACGGGACCTAGCGACAGCACGCGGCAGCCAGGGGATCTACCGGCCGGAGGGACCTCCGGCTCTGGACAGCCGTTTCGCCGTGGGCAAACATGGCTAAAGAACCTCGCCGCGCAAAGTTGAGCGTAGTACACTCAACTTAGTCAACCAGCCCCCGAAAGGAGCTCTCTTTGGACGTCAAATTCACCACCAAGAGCCAGGAGGCTCTTTCCGCGGGGGCAATGAACGCCTCGACGGCCGGCAACCCCCAGGTGGAGCCGGCCCATCTCCTTAAGGCATTGATGGACCAGCGGGAGGGCGTTGCTGTTTCGCTCCTCCGTGCCGCCGGAGCAGACCCGGACGCCGTCAGCGTCCAGGCCAGCAGCGCCATCAAGGCCCTGCCCGCCACCTCCGGCGGCTCCAGCCAGCAGGCGCAGCTGAGCCGGCCCGCCCTGCAGGCCATCCAGCATGCCAAGGAGGAAGCGGACCGGCTGGGTGATTCCTTCGTATCCACGGAGGTCCTCCTGGTGGGCCTTTCCGCCGGCAACGATCCAGCTGCGCGCCTCCTGCGGGATGCGGGCGCTTCCCGTGAGGCGCTGCTTGCTGCCCTGCCCGGCGTCCGCGGCGACCGCAAGGTGGACAGCCCGGATCCGGAAAACACCTTCCAGGCCCTGGAGAAGTACGGCACGGACCTCACTGCCATGGCCCGCGCCGGCAAGCTGGACCCTGTGATCGGGCGCGACTCGGAGATCCGCCGCGTGGTCCAGGTCCTGTCCCGGCGCACCAAGAACAACCCGGTGCTCATCGGCGAACCCGGAGTGGGCAAGACCGCCGTCGTGGAGGGACTGGCCCAGCGGATGGTGGCGGGCGACGTTCCGGAAAGCCTGCGCGGCAAGACGCTCATCTCCCTTGACCTGGGTTCCATGGTGGCCGGTGCCAAGTACCGCGGTGAGTTCGAGGAGCGGCTGAAGGCGGTCCTTGAGGAGATCAAGGGCTCCGAGGGCCAGGTGGTCACGTTCATCGACGAGATCCACACTGTTGTCGGTGCCGGCGCCACCGGCGATTCCTCCATGGACGCCGGCAACATGCTCAAGCCCATGCTGGCCCGTGGGGAGCTGCGGCTGATCGGCGCAACCACGCTGGACGAGTACCGCGAGAACATCGAGAAGGACGCGGCCCTGGAACGCCGCTTCCAGCAGGTGTACGTGGGCGAGCCCAGTGTCGAGGACACCATCGGCATCCTCCGTGGCCTGAAGGAGCGCTACGAGGCACACCACAAAGTGTCCATCGCCGACTCCGCACTGGTGGCCGCCGCCACCCTTTCCAACCGCTACATCTCGGGGCGGCAGCTGCCGGACAAGGCCATTGACCTTGTTGACGAGGCAGCGTCCCGACTCCGGATGGAAATCGACTCCGCTCCGGAGGAAATCGACCAGCTGCGGCGCCAGGTGGACCGGCTCACCATGGAGGAACTGGCACTGTCCGGCGAATCGGACCCGGCCTCCGTGGAGCGCTTGGCGGCACTCCGGGCCGACAAGGCGGACAAGGAAGAGGAGCTCTCGGCCCTGAACGCCCGCTGGGAGGCCGAAAAGGCCGGGCTCAACCGGGTGGGTGACCTCAAGGCCAAGCTGGATGAGCTGCGGTCCACCGCGGACAAGGCCCAGCGCGAGGGTGACCTGGAGACTGCCTCGCGGATCCTCTACGGTGAAATCCCCGCACTTGAGCGCGAGCGCGTGCCGCTGCGGAAGCCGAGGCGGCCGTGGTGGACAAGCCTGCGCAGATGGTTGCCGAGGAAGTGACCGCGGAGGATATCGCCGAGGTCATCTCTGCATGGACCGGTATCCCGGCGGGCCGCATGCTGCAGGGCGAAAGCCAGAAGCTGCTCCACATGGAGGAGGAGCCTGGGCCGGCGCCTGATCGGCCAGGCCACGGCCGTGACCGCCGTATCGGACGCCGTCCGCCGGGCGCGGGCCGGAATTAGCGATCCCAACCGGCCCACCGGCTCCTTCCTGTTCCTGGGTCCCACCGGCGTGGGCAAGACCGAGCTTGCCAAGGCGCTGGCGGACTTCCTGTTCGACGACGAACGCGCCATGGTGCGCATCGACATGTCCGAGTACGGCGAGAAGCACAGCGTCGCCCGGCTGGTCGGGGCCCCTCCGGGCTACGTGGGCTACGAGGAGGGCGGGCAGCTGACCGAGGCCGTGCGCCGCCGCCCGTACTCCGTGGTGCTGCTGGACGAAGTGGAGAAGGCCCACCCCGAGGTGTTCGACATCCTCCTGCAGGTGCTCGACGACGGCCGGCTCACCGATGGGCAGGGCCGCACCGTGGACTTCCGCAACGTGATCCTGGTGCTGACCTCCAACCTTGGCAGCCAGTTCCTGGTGGACCAGACCCTGGACGCCACGGCCAAACGCAACGCCGTGATGGCCACCGTGAACGCGTCCTTCAAGCCGGAGTTCCTCAACCGGCTCGACGAAGTGGTGCTGTTCGACGCCCTCACGGTGGACGAACTGGCCCATATCGTGGAGCCTGCACGTGGAAGAGCTGGGACGGCGGCTGCGCGAGCGGCGCCTCACCCTTGAAGTCACCGACGGCGCCAAGGCATGGCTTGCACTGTCCGGTTACGACCCTGCCTACGGCGCCCGGCCGCTGCGCCGCCTGGTGCAGCGTGAGATCGGCGACCGGCTGGCCAAAGCCATCCTTGCCGGGGGGATCAGCGACGGCGACACCGTGGTTGTTGATACCGCCGCGGACCTTGGCGAACTCACCGACGGCAACGTCGACGCGCTGACCGGTGCCCCGGGCTCCGGGCTCTCAGTGCGGCGGAAGGACTAACCGGCTGCGCTGGGCCCGGATGGGCTGCGCGGGGGTGTGCTGCCCCGACGGGCTGGCCGTCAGGGCAGCACGCTTGCATTGATCACGTTGCCACCGTCGGCGGTGACGTAGCAATCCACCCTCCGGTCACCGGATTCCCAGCTTGTGTTGCTGGGGAAACTGCGCTGGTAGTTGAGCTGGAACTGTGTTGCCGCCGTGCTGAGTTTCGCTGCCTGGCAGACCTCCAGCGCCTTGGCCTTGAGCGGATCCGCCCCCGGGTATTTGGTGCTCTCGGGGTAATGGAGGGTGGCGACCAGTTGTGCTGAATGGCCTGTGTCGCACGGCACCACCGTGGAGGCCAGGGCCTGGGGATCGAAGTCCTTGAAGCAGTCACCTACCGCGTACGCCGCGGGGGCCACCTCTTCCCTGGGCAGGGGCAGTGGAGTGGCGGGCGGGGTGACGGCCGTCTGCAGCACGCCGGGCGTCGCGCTTTTCGCGGTATCGGTGCCTGGAGCAGAGTTCAGCCAGACGGCGAGCCACGCCAGCGAGCCGGCAACAGCAAGGATGACGGCGACGAGGAAGGCCTTCCAGTACGCAGGCCTCCGGTTCGGCCGCCTTTCCGGCTCCGGATCGTGCCGTGGCTGGGACCATGTGACGGACTCCGGGGCCGGGGCTGAACCACTGGCCCCGTGCCGGACGGTTGGGAGGCTTCCGGTGCGCGGTGGCAGGGGCGGCTTCGGCGGGATGTCCTGGTGGTTCACGGGTGCGCATCCTCCTGGGGTTTGGTCCGCGGCTCGCCAAAGGCCACACAAAATCGGCACTTCTTTAGTGACTCTACCGAAGAAAAAACCCGGAATACCGCGGGCCGGGGTGCGTCATGGTACCCCACGCCGCCGTCCGGGCCGGCAGGCGGCAAGCGGGGCCCGCCGAAAGCATGTAATCTAGGTGTACGACAAATTGACCAAACATTCCGGGGCCTCACCGATCGCCAAGGTGACCACCTCCGGTCCAAGTACAAAAGGGGGTCACGCCATGGGGCGCGGCCGTCAAAAGGCAAAAGCTACCAAGCAGGCTCGGGATATTAAGTACTACTCCCCGAACACTGACTATTCGGCACTTCAGCGTGAGCTGACGGGTCCGGGCAGTCGTTCGACGAGCCATTACTCGAATGAGCCGGTTGAACCGGACTATTCGGCCTATGTGGACAAGTACGCGGATGATTTGGATGACGATGACGACGAGGTTGACAACCGTCGCATCGGCTAGTTGTCGCAAGCCTGCCGTGGCCTGTGGCCCGGCTGCTGTGATTTCCTTTTGTAACCCGGCTTCGGGTCACCGCTTACATCATGGAGCCCGTTTCCATACCGGATTGCCGGTACGGCAACGGGCTTTCCGTGTCTCTGGGATACCGGGTTGGTAACCTGACCGGATGAGTGTTCGGACCACATATGCCAACGGCGAGCCCTGCTGGGCCGATCTGCAGACCCCTGATGTCGCCGCGGCCAAGGACTTCTACAACGGGCTCTTCGGCTGGACCTACCAGGACTTTCCCACCCCGGACGGACGCAGCTACGCGCAGGCCTTTGTCCGCGGGCAGCTGGTTGCCACCATTGCACCGCAAAGCCCCCTGCAGTTGCAGGCCGGCACCTCCGCGAAGTGGAACGTCTATTTCTCCGCCGGGGACACTGGGGACCTGCTTGCGGAAGCGGGATACGCAGGGGGCACGGCCCAATTCGGGCCGGAGCAGGTGGGCGATGCCGGCGTACTGGGCTTCCTGGCCCCTCCCGGCGGCGGAACCACAGGTATTTGGCAGGCGGGAAGCCACTACGGCAGCCACCTGTTCAACGAGCCGGGCGCGCTGGCGTGGGCGGAACTCATCACTCCGGAGCCGCACGCCGCCGTCGGCTTTTTCCAGCAGCTTTTCGGGCATGAGGTCACCGAGTACCCCCAGGACGACGGCGGCAGCTACAGCACGCTGCTCATCGACGGCAGCGAGGTGGCCGGCGTCGTTCCTGCTGATGAAGGCGAGGAAGCGGACTGGCAGGTCTACTACGGCGTGGCAGATGTTGCCGCGGCGGCAGCGGCCGCCCAGGCAGCAGGCGGCCAGGTGGTTGTGGAGCCGGACGACCACCCTGCTGATGGTTCGCTGGCCACCATCAAGGACCCGCAGGGTGGCGTCCTCAACCTGATCCAGGTGGCTTAAACGCGACGGAGGTTTAGGCGTAGGCGTTGACCAGGCGGACCGCGCCGCCGTCCACGCCCTTGGCGCCCTGGACATAGTCCGGACCGGACTTCAGGATGGAGTCCGAATCCTCGGTGACCGTGCCCATGATCCAGGACGGCAGGCCGCGTTCATTCAGGCGTGCCACGGCCGCGTCCGCGGCGTCGGGGGAGACGATGGCCACCATGCCCACGCCCAGGTTGAGCGTGCGCTCCAGGTCGGCCAGCGGAACGTTGCCGAGCTCGGATACCAGTTTGAAGATGGCGGGCAGTTCCCACGTGGCGCGGTCCACCGTGGCCACCAGGCCCTGCGGCAGGACGCGGGCCAGGTTGGCGGCCAGCCCGCCACCGGTGACGTGGCTGAATCCATGGACGGCCGCGCCGGCGCGGACCGGGAAGGTGCGGGCCATGTCCAGGCAGTCGGCCGCGTAGACGCGGGTGGGCTCCAGGAGTTCCTCGCCCAGCGTGCGTCCCAGTTCAGAGACTTGGCGGTCCAGGGCCCAGCCGGCGTGGTTGATGACACGGCGTACCAGGGAGTAGCCGTTGGAGTGCAGGCCGGAGGAGGCCATGCCGATTACTACGTCGCCGGCGCGGACGCGGTCCGGACCCAGCAGCGCATCGGCTTCCACGACTCCGGTGGCTGCGCCGGCGACGTCGTATTCGTGCTCGCCGAGAAGGCCGGGGTGCTCGGCGGTTTCACCCCCACCAGGGCGGTGCCGGCCACAGAGCAGGCGGCCGCGATGCCACGGACGATGCCTGCGATGCGTTCGGGAACCACCTTGCCGCAGGCAATGTAGTCCGTCATGTAGAGCGGCTCGGCGCCCACCACCACGATGTCGTCAACCACCATGCCCACCAGGTCGAAGCCGATGGTGTCGTGGATGTCCATGGCCTGGGCTATGGCTACCTTGGTGCCCACGCCGTCCGTGGAAGTGGCCAGCAGGGGCTTCTTGTAGGTCAGCAGCCGGGAGACATCGTAGAGGCCGGCGAAGCCGCCTACCCCGCCGATCACCGAGGAGTTGTGGGTTGCCTTCACGGCATCCTTCATGAGCTCGACGGCGCGGTCCCCGGCTTCAACGTCCACGCCTGCAGAGGCGTAGGTGATGCCGGAGTTCTCTGCGGCGGGGCTTGCGGAAGTCATACGGACTCTTTCTTGTCGGCGCTGGTGGCGGCGGGTACGTCGGGCACAAGGTCGTCTTCGGTCAGCAGGTTCTCGAATTCGGCGTCCGGGCCCGGATCGCAGCCGGTGGCGCCGGCCTTCTCCGCCGGGTCCTCGGTGGCGTCAACGGCCAGGGCTGCGGTTTCGCCGGGGAGGGCCGACGGGGAGGGCTTGAGGCCGCCCAGGTCGGTGCGCTCCAGCAGGTTTTTGCCCAGCTTGTCCGCGTCGGGGAGCTTGATGGGGTACTTTCCGGTGAAGCAGGCGGTGCAGAGGCGTTCGCGCGGCTGCCGGGTGGCGCCGATCATGCCGTCCTCGGAGATGTAGGCAAGGGAGTCGGCCCCGATGGCCTGGGAGATCTCCTCGATGGTGGCGCCGTTGGCGATCAGTTCGGCGCGGGACGCGAAGTCGATGCCGTAGAAACAGGGCCACTGCACCGGCGGGGAGGAGATTTTGACGTGGACGGCTGCGGCGCCGGCTTCCCGGAGCATCCGCACAATGGCGCGCTGGGTGTTGCCGCGGACGATCGAGTCATCCACCACCACAACCCGCTTGCCGCGGATCACGGACTCGAGGGCGTTGAGCTTGAGGCGGATGCCGAGCCGGCGGAGGGTCTGAGAGGGCTGGATGAACGTGCGGCCCACGTAGGAGTTCTTGACGAAACCGTGCGCAAAGGGGATGCCGGATTCCTCGGCGTAGCCGACGGCGGCGGGGGTACCGGATTCCGGCACGGGAATGACGATGTCCGCCTGCTGCGTGTTTTCCCGGGCCAGCTGGCGGCCCATCTCCACGCGGGATTCGTAGACGGAGCGGCCGGCGATGGCGGCGTCCGGGCGGGCAAGGTAGACGTACTCGAAAACGCAACCGGCCGGCGTCGGCTCCGCGAACCGCTTGGACCGCACGCCGTCCTCGTCGATGGCGATGAACTCGCCCGGCTCGATCTCGCGGATGAAGCTGGCGCCGACGGTGGCCAGTGCGGACTGTTCGGAGGCAACAACCCAGCCGCGCTCCAGGCGGCCCAGCACCAGTGGCCGGATGCCGAACGTGTCGCGGGCGGCGTAGAGCGTTCCTTCGTCCATGAAGACGAAGCAGAAGCCGCCCTTGATTTTGGGCAGGAGTTCGGTGGCGGTCTCTTCGAGGGTCTTGCCCGGCTCACCCTCCAGCAGGGCGGTGACCAGGGCGGTGTCCGAGGTATTGCCCTGCTTCATTTCGCCGGTGAGCTGGCCACCGTTGCGTTCGGTGATCATGGCGTTCAGCTCGGCAGTGTTGGTCAGGTTGCCGTTGTGCGCCAGGGCCACGGTGCCGGTGGAGGTGGCACCCAGCGTGGGCTGCGCGTTTGCCCAGTGGCTGGCGCCGGTAGTGGAGTAGCGGCAGTGGCCCACGGCCAGGTGCCCGGTCAGGGTGTTCAGGGTGGTCTCGTCGAAGACCTGGGACACGAGGCCCATGTCCTTGTAGACGTTGATCCGCTTGCCGTCGCTGGTCGCTATGCCAGCAGACTCTTGACCGCGGTGCTGCAGTGCATACAGCCCGTAATAGGTAAGTTTTGCTACTTCCTCACCGGGTGCCCAGACGCCAAAGACGCCACAGGCATCCTGGGGTCCTTTTTCGCCGGGAAGAAGATCATGGGAAAGTTTTCCATCGCCGCGTGCCACTGATCGATTATCGCACGTTATGGGGTATCACTTTCCCCGGCTCCAGTTTGTGACCCGCCTAGGCCTGGGGATCGGTATCCGGTTCCGATTCCGGGACGGCCTCCACGACGGCGTGCTCCTGCCGCCGCACGCTGCGCCGGTCCAGGATCAGCGCAAGTGCGGCACCAAGGAGGGCGCCGGCTGCGGCGAACATCACCAGGAAGAATCCGAAGACGGCCCCGGGGTCGAACGTGGCATCGCCAGGCACTGCGTAAGCAACCACTGCGGCGGCAACAACGCCCACCAGCGCACCCAGAGTCAAGAAGGGAACATATTTGGGGGCGCGGCGGACGGTCACTTCGCGCCGCTCGGCAGGGGTTTCTTCAAAAGCCATGCCATCCAGCCTACTGCCGGAGATTTAAGGCACATAACGCGAGCCCAAGTGCCTGCGAGGCCCCCGTTGCCCGTCGTGAAACTTCACCTGAAAGGGCTGCGGTGACGGATACACGCCCTGAGCCACAACTGATATATCTATTGACACGAGGTGTGGCCACTGTCATATTTTCACGTAAGCGCCATGTGCATCTTGTTGTGTAATACGCAATGTATTTCGGGCGAGGCAGCGGCATGACGTGGTCCCCGGACGCGGCATGTCGGCTAGATTGGCACGTGGTGCCGACTCACCGGATCCGGCCGGATCCAGGAAAGGAACACAAGAACCATGGTGCATAAAGTTCAAGCTGTCGTTGTCCGGGAGAAGAATGCCCCGGTGTCGCTGGAGACCATCCTGGTGCCGGATCCGGGCCCGGGGGAGGCGCTGGTGGACATCATCACCTGCGGTGTCTGCCACACGGACCTGCACTACAAGCAGGGCGGCATCGGCGATGACTTCCCCTACCTGCTGGGCCACGAGGCCACTGGTGTTGTGAACGCTGTTGGGCCGGATGTTACGTCTGTGGCCCCCGGCGACCGGGTGATCCTGAACTGGCGGGCCGTGTGCGGGGAGTGCCGGGCTTGTGCCAAGGGCCAGCCGCAGTACTGTTTCAACACCCACAATGCCACCCAGAAGATGACCCTTGAGGACGGAACTGTCCTGTCCCCGGCGCTGGGCATCGGCGCCTTCGCGGAAAAGACGCTTGTCGCCGCCGGGCAGTGCACCAAGGTTGACCCGGAAGCCGACGCCGCGGCGGTGGGTTTGCTGGGCTGCGGCATCATGGCCGGCATTGGCGCCGCGATCAACACCGGTGAGGTCAAGCGCGGCGAGTCGGTGGCAGTGATCGGCTGCGGCGGCGTGGGAATCGCCGCCATCGCCGGTGCCAAGCTGGCCGGTGCGACGACGATCATCGCCGTTGACATCGACGACAACAAGATCGGGATGGCCAAGTCCCTCGGCGCCACCCACGGCGTGAACTCGCGCCAGGAGGACGCGGTGGAAGCCATCCGCGCCCTCACCGGAGGCAACGGAGCGGACGTGGTGATTGACGCCGTCGGCCGTCCTGAAACCTACAAGCAGGCGTTCTACGCCCGCGACCTCGCCGGCCGCGTGGTCCTGGTGGGCGTCCCTACGCCGGAGATGAAGCTGGAACTGCCGCTGCTGGACGTCTTTGGCCGCGGCGGGTCGCTGAAGTCCTCCTGGTACGGCGACTGCCTGCCCTCCCGCGACTTCCCCATGCTCGTCTCGCATTACAAGCAGGGCCACCTGGACCTGGAGGCGTTCGTATCCGAGCGCATCACCATCGATCAGGTGGAGGAGGCCTTCGACAAGATGCACGAGGGCAAGGTGCTGCGTTCCGTGGTGGAGATCTGATGGCGCTCACCATCGAGAACCTGGTCACCTCAGGCACGTTTTCGCTCGACGGCGGCACCTGGGACGTGGACAACAACGTCTGGATCGTGGGCAACGACGAGGAATGCGTCATCATCGACGCGCCCCACGACGCTGCCGCGATCATCAACCAGGTCCGCAGCCGGAAGGTCAAGGCCATCCTGCTCACCCACGCCCACAACGACCACGTCGGTGCGGCACGGGAAGTAGCCAGCGCCCTGGAGGCCCCGATCTACCTGAACTCTGAGGACCTGGTCCTCTGGGAGCAGGTCTACCCGGACGCCACACCGGATCACTACCACTCCGATGGCGAGGTGTTCCAGGTGGGCGGGTCAACCCTGCGGGCGATCCATACGCCGGGCCACTCGCCGGGGTCCACCTGCTTCTACCTGGAAAGCGAAGGAACGGTCTTCACCGGGGACACGCTGTTCAACGGCGGGCCCGGCGCCACGGGCCGTTCCTACAGCGACTACCCCACCATCCTGAGGTCCATCCGCGAACGGCTGCTGACGCTGCCAGCTGAAACCGTGGTCCGCACCGGCCACGGCGACAGCACCACGATTGCGGCCGAACAGGAAACCCTGGCGAAGGTTCCGCAGTAGCCAGCTGAAGAGCAAGGCAATGTAACAGTGAAAGGCGCGCCGGGACGACCGGTGCGCCTTTCCTTGCCATCGATCAACGCAACAGCCGCTAAGGAAGTTGGAACAATGAAGTTCGGGAAGCAGCCCGCCCCCATTGCGGACATCGACGAGGACAAGCTCCAAGTCCACAAACCCAAGACCGAGGCGGCTGGGGTCAAGGCCGTCATGGTGGCCCTGGAGCGCGCGGTGGCACAGGCGGGCGTGACCCGAACGGCGCAGTCCCTGCTCCGGCTGAACCAGCGCGGCGGTTTCGACTGCCCCGGCTGCGCGTGGCCCGAATCGGACAAGAGGCGCAAGGCCGCCGAGTTCTGCGAGAACGGCGCCAAGGCCGTGGCCGAGGAAAACACGCTCCGTACCGTGGGCGCGGAGTTCTGGGCCAACCACTCCATTGCCGAGCTGTCAGGTAAAACCGAGTACTGGCTGGGCAATCAGGGCCGGCTGTCTGAACCGATGGTCATCCGGGAAGGCGAAACGCACTATTCGCCGATTTCCTGGCGTGACGCCTTCGAGCTGATTGGTGAACACCTCCGTGCCAGCACCCCGGACCGCTGCGTCTTCTACACTTCGGGCCGCACCGCCAACGAGACCGCATTCCTGTACCAGTTGTTCGCCCGGTCGCTGGGGACCAACAACCTCCCGGACTGCTCCAACATGTGCCACGAGTCTTCCGGATCGGCGCTCAACCCGACCATTGGCATCGGCAAGGGCACCGTGTCCCTTGACGATATCCATGAAGCCGAGCTCATCTTCGTCGTAGGCCAGAATCCCGGCACCAACCATCCGCGCATGCTGTCCGCGCTGAAGGAATGCAAGGACAGGGGCGGCAAGGTGGTGGCCGTTAACCCGCTGCCCGAGGCCGGACTCTTCAACTTCAAGGACCCCCAGACCGTTTCGGGCGTGGTGGGTGGGGGCACTCCACTGGCTGATGAGTACTTGCAGATCAAGGTGGGCGGCGATCTGGCGCTGTTCCAGGCGCTCGGCCACCTGCTGCTGGAGGCCGAGGAACAAAACCCGGGCACCGTCGTCGACCATTCCTTCGTTGCCACGCAGACGGACGGCTTCGATGCCTACCGCGATGCCCGCCGCACCCTCGACTGGGATGAGACGGAACGGGCCACCGGCCTGTCCAGGACCCAGATCGAAAAGGTGGCCGGGATGCTGGTGTCCTCCAAGGCCTCCATCTTCTGCTGGGCGCTCGGTGTGACCCAGCAGCCGCACTCTGTGGACACCATCAAGGAGATGGTCAACGTCCTGCTGCTCCAGGGCAACTTCGGCAAGCCCGGCGCCGGCGCCTGCCCGGTCCGCGGGCACTCAAACGTCCAGGGCGACCGGACCATGGGCATCTGGGAAAAACCCAAGGAATGGCTCCTGGCGGCGTTGGACGCCGAGTTCGGTATCTTGTCACCGCGGCACCACGGCTACGACGCCGTAGAGTCCGTGGATGCGATTGAACGTGACGAGGTGGACGTGTTCGTCTCGATGGGCGGCAACTTCTCGCTGGCCTGCTCCGACACTGAAATGTTGGAACCCGGCATGAAGCGGATCGGCCTCACCGTGCACATCAGCACCAAGCCCAACCGCTCCCACATCGTGCACGGCCGCACCTCCCTGATCCTGCCAACGCTGGGCCGCACGGACAAGGACGACAAGCATCCCAAGGGCGCACAGTTCCTCTCCGTGGAGGACTCCATGTCCGTGGTCCACTCCACCCAGGGCAGGCTGACTCCGGTCTCTGACCATCTGCTTGCCGAGCCCGTGATTGTGGCCCGGATGGCGGAGGCGACCTTCGGCCCGGACCATCCCGTTGACTGGCGGGGCATCGCCGGGGACTACGACGTGATCCGCGACCACATTGCCCGCGTCCTGCCCGGGTTCGAGGACTTCAACTCAAGGGTGCGGACCAAGAACGGGTTCGTGCTGCCCAACCCGCCGCGCGACACCCGCTCCTTCGCTACGGAGATCGGCCGCGGCCGCTTCACCGTCAGCCCGCTGGAATACCTCACCCCGCCACCCGGGCACCTTGTCCTGCAGACCATCCGCAGCCACGATCAGTACAACACCACGTTCTACGGCCTGGATGACCGCTACCGGGGCATCTCCGGTGGCCGCCGCGTGATCTTGATCCACCCTGAGGACCTGGCCGAATCGGGCTTCCAGGACCGGGAGCTCGTGGACGTGGTGAGCACGTTCCAAGGTGTTGACCGCCGCGCGGACAAGTTCCGCCTGGTGGCCTACCCCACCGCCAAGGGCTGCGCTGCCGCGTACTTCCCGGAAGCAAACGGCCTGGTCCACAAGGAAAACGTGGCCCGCGTGTCCAACACCCCCGGCTTCAAGGCCCTGTTCGTCAGGTTCGAGCCGCACCAGGGCGGGGCGGCAGCAGCCGAGGAATCTGCAGGGGAGCTGGCCGGAACACACGCTTAGCCCCACCGGGGTGGGTTGGCTGCGCCGGTGCGCGCAATAACGACGGCGGCAGTCCGGCAGGTGCCGGGTGCCGCCGTCGCTGTTCCCCACTCAGGCGGGTGGGGCATGCAGGACCAGCTCCAGCCAATCTTCTGCTGGGGATACCTGGATCTGCACCAGGTCCGGAACAGTGCAACGCGCGCTGCCCTCCTGCGAAACCCCGACGCTGTCTTGGATGTCCGGCCATCGTGGTGGTTCCCAGTCCTGGTGTTCGCTTTGGTAGTGGCGGCCGGTAGGTGAGGTCCAGCCGGGTGGTTCGTTCTTGGTGGCGGGTGTGGGTTTCCAGCCGGTAGTGTGGCGGAGTTTGTGGTGTTTCGGGCAGAGCTGACCTAGGTTATTGATGCCGGTGGTGCCACCCTTGGCCCAGGCGAGGATGTGGTCGGCGTCGTTGTCCAAGGAGTTGTTGCTGCACCCCGGGAACGGACACTTCCCGTCCCGCATCCGCAACCACGCCCGCATCGGACCCGTCACCCGGTAACTCGTCCGGCCGATCTCCAACGGGGCCCCGTCCCGCGGATCCACCAACACCCGGTAGAATGACCCGGGACCCTCAGCCACGAGCCTCCCTGGCCATGGACGGTGGAATGGGACCGTACCCGTCCAGCACCGCCGGCTCATCCGTCAGGCCCATCAGCGAGAACACCGGGACCGTGACCAGCACCTGCGCCCGTACCGGCGGCTGCACACGGTCCCGGGCAGCACCCGCACCATCGGTGATGCTGTCACTCGCACCCTCTCCCAAACTGCCACTGCCACGGGTATCGCTGTCGTTCGATGTGCCGTTGGTGAGGATCGCGTCGGCGAAGGTGTCGGCCCGGAGCCTGGGTCAGGGTCCTGCCCTCGCCGGGGCCCTGCATGCCACGGGCGATCGCGGTGAGCCGATTCCACCCCGCCAGCGCCTCGTCCGCGGGAAGGCACGCGGACAGCCAGGCCATCCCGTCCCTGGTCCGGGAGGAACTCCACCCGCCGATCCGCAACCCCCTTGGCATGGCGCTTCTCGATGCTCTCGGCGTGGTGGCGTTCCCGCCAGGTCCGGGCCTTTACCCTGAACCGATGCGCCGGCAACGCACCCATCGGACACCCCCGCGCCGGATCCGGTGCGTCCGGGTCAAGGAAATGGGCCTCCAACGCCGCCGCCCCCGCGGCATCCAGACTCGTCGTCTCGTCGGCCATCACGGCCGCGTGGCTCCAGGAGATCGCACCGGCCTGCAAAGCTTCCAGCGTCCGCGGCAACGAGGTAACAACGGCGAGCGAGGTGGCCAGGAACGAACCCGCGGCCCGCGGCCCCAGGGCCAGCACGCAGCCGATCTCCGCCGCGATTGCCATCTCCTGGGCATGCACCTGCGTATCCGGACCGGCAACAGCGTAGGCGCTCTCCGCATATGTCACCGCCGCCTTGGCCTTCAGGCCGGCGAACCCGGCCTCAACCTCACGGGCGCCGGCAAGAATGTCCAGGCAACCCTCCGCCAAACCACCCAACGGATCGGTCAGCGACAACGGCTCGGAACCGCACCCATCGAGCCTCGGCATTCAGCACACCCAGGGCAGCCCGGATGTCCCCGTAAGCCTTAGCCACCGCTGCCTTCCCCATAAAACCAATCATGACGAGGGGGTACGACATTCAGAGGACTGCCGCGCCTCTCCGCGGGAGGGGATGGTCAGCCAAACGACGGCTCCAGTACCGGATTCCTTGCGTTCAGCAACGGCAATCCACCTTGCACCGCCCGTGCTTTTCGTCATATCCGAAATTGATTGACAGTGGGCGTGGCAGGAGTCACACTGTTGCATATGGTGATCGGTGTTGCGTTAGATGCTTCCGGCGCTCTCCTGGAGTCATCGATTCTGTTGCCGATGGACCTCCCCACATTCATGAACAGAACGTCTTGGACAGCCCCTGTTGTCCCACCTGCTCCGTGATCACCTCAAATCGCTCATTACCCAGCCCCATTGGGAGGAAACACATGACTACCTCAGTGAACGCGCCCCTCAGCGCCCGCGGAAAGCTCGCGTCAGCAATGCCTGCCGAGCAGTTGGCTGAGATTACCGAGTTGTTCGCCATGCGGCGCACGGGCTACTCCCTCGACGCCCCCTTCTACACCGACCCGACGGTCTTCAAGCTCGACATGGAGGCCATCTTCGGCCAGCACTGGATCTTTGCCGGCAGCGTTGCCGAGCTTCCGGAGCCCGGCGATTACATCACGGTGGACTACGGCCCCTACTCCCTGATCGTGCTGCGCACCGACGAGGGCGACGTGAACGTGCTGCACAACGTCTGCCGCCACCGTGGTGCCCGCGTCCTGACCGAAGCTGCCGGTTCCACCGGAAACCTGGTCTGCGGCTACCACTCCTGGACATATTCCCCCGAGGGCAACCTGATCCACGCCTCCGCCCCGGGTGAGGCCAAGTTCGACAAGAACTGCTTCGCCCTTAAGCGTGCCCACAGCCGTGAAGTTGCCGGCCTCATCTTCGTCTGCATTGCGAACGAGCCACCGGCGGACTTCGATGAAACCGCCAAGATCTTCGAGCCCTACCTCGGGCCCCACGACCTGTCCAAGACGAAGATCGCCTACCAGCAGAACATCATCGAAGAGGGCAACTGGAAGCTCGTCATGGAGAACAACCGCGAGTGCTACCACTGCGACGGACACCCGGAACTCGCCTGCTCGCTATTCCCCACGTGGGGCCTGACTGAGGGCCTGATCCCGACCCACCTTGAAGAAGTCTGGGACCGCAACAAGGAAGCCCAGTCCTCCCTCGAGGAGCGGTGCCGCCGGTACGGCCTGCCTTACGAGGTTGTGGAGGAACTCGACACCCGTATCGCCGGCATCCGCATCTCGCGCGAATCCCTGGACGGCGAAGGCGAATCGTTCTCGGCCGATGGCCGCAGGCTCTCCAAGAAGCTGCTCGGCGACCTGCGGGACTTCCGCCTGGGCCGCTGCTCCATGCACCTGCAGCCCAACAGCTGGTTCCACTTCCTGGGCGACCACGTCATTACGTTCGGCGTCTTCCCCATCAACGAGCATCAGTCCCTGGTCCGCACCACCTGGCTGGTGGCTGACGACGCCGAGGAAGGCGTTGACTACGATCTGGACAAGCTCACCTACACCTGGAAGCAGACCAACCTGCAGGACAAGGCGTTCGTTGAGCTGTGCCAGCAGGGTGCTGCCAGCCCCGCCTACGAGCCCGGCCCGTACATGAAGAGCGAATACCAGGTGGAGGCCTTCATCAACTGGTACGTCCAGCGGGTGCAGGAGCACTTGGCATGATGGAGGTCCTCACTGAGGCACCCGTCCAGGAACCACAGCGCATCCGCGGCCTTGAAATGCCGTGGAACCGGGTGATGGGCAGTGTCGAAGGACCGGCCAGCGCAGCCAAGGCCCTGGGCCCGTGGCATCCGCAGGAGTTCATGGCCGAATGCGTCGAGACCGTTCCCGAGGCGGGCGGCATGATGACCTTTGTTTTCCGCCGCTCCGACGGTGCACCGTTGGCGTTCCGTCCGGGCCAGTACGTGAACATCGCCTTCCCGGTAAACGGCGAGGACCAGGAACCGGTGGACCGCAGCTACTCGCTGTCCAGTTCGCCCACTGAACCGTGGACCTTCAACGTCACCGTTAAGCGTGACCCGGGCGGACTGGTCTCCCCGTGGGTGCACCAGAACGTCAGGCCCGGCACCGTCCTGGACATGCTGGGACCTATAGGGGCATTCCACCTGCCTGACGCCGACCGGCGCGCCCGGTACCTCTTCCTGGCCGCCGGTGCTGGCATCACCCCCATCATGTCGATGCTTCGGACCATCCACTCCCTGCCCGGAACCGCCGACGTGGTGGTCCTTTACCACGGCGCGGAAGCCGGCGGCTTTGCCTTCCACCGGGAGCTGGCCTACATCGCTTCCGTGGACTCGCGCATCAAAGTCTTCTACGCCCTGGGCAACCGCGGCAGGCCCGAGGACTGGGAAGGGTTCGCAGGGCGGCTGACGGCGGCCATGATCGATGAGGTGACGCCGGACGCCAACGGCCGGCAGGTGTACGCCTGCGGACCCGAGGGGTACCTGAACACCGCCACTGAGCTGCTCAAGACAGTTGGCGTCGACGAGACCTCCATCTACATGGAGTTTTTCTCCGGCGACCGGCAGACCCTCCTTGAATACCAGGCCGAGCTCGCCCTGGCGGCGGACATCGCCGGGGAGATCGCTGAGGATATTGCCGAGTCCGCCGAGGACTACTTTGAAAGCCAGCCCGCAGCGTTCGGGATCTATGAGCCTGGTTACGACGCCAAGGGGACCTTGCCAGCCACGGGACTGGCGCTGGAAACCGTCAACCCGGAATCCCCCACCGCCTCCGGTACCCGGGCTGCCGCGCCGGAGGCGGGGCAGCCCGATGCATCGAGCTTCGACACCATGGGAACCGGCAGCCTCACGCTGTCCTTCATACGCACCGGGATCAATGTGCGGATCGACCCGGAGGAGCACATCCTTGAGGTGGCACAGCGTGCGGGTGTGCGGATCGGCGCCAACTGCAAGGAGGGCATGTGCGGCTCCTGCAAGGTGGTCAAGCTGTCCGGCGAGATCGACATGAACCACCAGGGCGGAATCCGCAAACGGGAAATCGATGCCGGCAAATTCCTTCCCTGCTGCTCCACCGCGCGCACCGACATGGTGATCGACGCCTAGCCGATCACCGGAGCGGTGTGCCCGCGCGCAGCCCCCATGATTCACCGCAAGTGAAAAGCAGAGCCACACGGAAGGTCTGATGCACCCAGCGTCGGGCGTTCCGTGGCAACCAACGCCAACCATAGGAGCCATGCCCATGTCAGGTAACAAAGCCGTTGCGTACAAGGAGCCAGGGGTCGTCGAGGTCATCGACACCCCGTACCCCACCTTCGAATTGCAGGCGGGACCCGGCGTCAATCCCATCAACGTCGGCCGGAAGGTCCCGCATGGCGTCATCCTGCGGACCGTGAGCACCAACATCTGCGGATCGGACCAGCACATGGTCCGCGGCCGGACCACCGCCCCTGCCGGCCTCGTCCTGGGGCACGAGATCACCGGTGAAGTCATCGAGACTGGGCCTGACGTCGAGTTCATCAAGGTCGGGGACATCGTTTCCGTCCCATTCAACATCTCGTGCGGGCGCTGCCGGAACTGCAAGGAACGCAAGACCGGGATCTGCCTGAACGTGAACCCGGACCGTCCCGGGTCCGCCTACGGTTATGTCGACATGGGCGGCTGGGTCGGAGGGCAGGCCGAATACGTGCTGGTTCCGTACGCCGACTGGAACCTCCTGCGGTTCCCCGACCGGGACCAGGCCCTGGAGAAAATCATGGACCTGACCATGCTTTCCGATATCCTCCCCACCGGCTTCCATGGCGCCGTCACGGCAGGTGTCGGCGTTGGATCCACCGTTTATGTGGCCGGCGCCGGACCCGTGGGCCTTGCCGCGGCGGCCAGCGCCCAGCTGCTGGGAGCCGCGGTGGTCATCGTGGGCGACCTTAACGAGGACCGCCTGGCCCAGGCCCGGTCCTTTGGCTGCGAAACCGTGAATGTGGCCAACGGCGACCCCGCAGACCAGGTCGAGCAGATCCTCGGCGTCCGGGAGGTCGACTCCGGCATCGATGCCGTCGGTTTCGAGGCCCGCGGGCACGGCCACGGCGCCCAGGAGGCACCGGCGACCGTGCTCAACTCGTTGATGGACCTCACCACCGCCGGCGGATCGGTGGGAATTCCCGGCCTCTACGTCACCGGCGATCCGGGCGCCGCGGACGAGGCCGCCAGGAAGGAAGCCTGTCCCTGTCACTGGGTACCGGCTGGGCCAAGTCCCTGTCCTTCACCACGGGCCAGTGCCCGGTGATGAAGTACAACCGGCAGCTGATGATGGCGATCCTGCATGACAGGATCCACATCGCCAAGGCAGTCAACGCCACGGCCATTTCGCTCGACGACGCCCCGCGCGGGTACAAAGAGTTCGACGCCGGCGCTGCCACGAAGTACGTCCTGGACCCGAACGGTTACCTCAACAACTGATGCCTGGCTCCCGCCACTGACAAGCGGCAAGGTTTAACGGCGGCACCCCGCTCAGTCGGGTGCCGCCGTTGTCGTGCCGGGGTGAAACAGTGCGCTGTGCGGGCAACAAAAAGGTGGTTGGGCCTGCTGGTCTCAAGCAGGCCCAACCACTCGGTGTGTTGGGGGCAGGTCAGCCGCGGAGGCGCTCCATGCCCGGGTCCACAAGAGGCTCAGCGGAAACGGTGGCCGCCACGCGGCGCCCAAAGTACTCGATCTCCACGGAGTCACCGATTTCGACGGCGGTGGGGAGCCACGCGTACGCGATCGGCTTGCGGACGGTGTAGCCGTAGGCCGCGCTGGTAACGTAACCAGCCGCTTCCCCGGCCACGTACACCGGTTCCTTGCCCAGAACCACTGATGTGCCGTCATCGACCGTCAGGCAGCGCAGCGTCTTGGGCGCCGGCTGTTCTTTGCGGACCGCCAGGGCCTCGGCACCCACGAACCCGGTCTTGTCCTTGGCCACGGAGAAGCCCAGGCCGGCCTGGTACGGGTGGTGCTCGGACGTCATGTCCGTGCCCCACAGCCGGTAGCCCTTCTCAAGCCGCATGCTGTTGAAGGCGCCGCGGCCGGCGGCGATGATGCCGTGCTCCTGGCCTGCCTCGAACAGCAGATCCCAAAGCTTCAGCCCGTACTCCGCGGTGGTGTAAAGCTCCCATCCGAGTTCGCCCACATAGGAGAGCCGCATGGCCGTGACGGGGATGCCGCCCACCGTGATTTCCTTGGTCCGGAAGTACTTCAGGCCGTCGTTGGTGAGGTCGTCGGAGCTGACCTTGCCGATGACCTCGCGGGCCAGGGGACCCCACAGCCCGATGCAGCACGTGCTGCCGGTGATGTCGGTGACGTGGACCCACTGGGCGGGATCGGCTGCCGACTGCCGGCGGGCCTCAACGCGGAGGTAGTCGAAGTCAACGTTGCTGTTGACGCCCAGCTGGAACTCCTCCTCCGCGAGCCTGGCCACCGTCACGTCACTGCGGATGCCGCCGTCGTCCGCCAGGAGCAGGCAGTACGTCACGGCACCTGGCTTCTTGGCGATGTTGCCCGTGCTGAGCCGGTGCAGCAGTGCCTGGGCGCCGGGGCCGGTGACGGAGAGGCGCTTCAGCGGCGTCATGTCGAAAAGTCCGACGGCGGTGCGCGTCTTCCACGCTTCGGCGGCGGAGATGGGGGAGTGGAACATGGCAGACCAGTCGTCGCGTTCGGGCGCCCGCCATTCTTCCGGCAGTTCTGCCAGGAGTCCGCGGTTGGCTTCGAACCAGTGCGGGCGCTCCCAGGCGGCGGATTCCAGGAAAAAGGCGCCGAGGCTCCTTCTGGCGGACGTTGAAGGGGCTGACGCGCAGGTCCCGCGGGGATTCGCGCGGCTGGAGCGGGTGCAGGACATCGTAGATCTCCACGAAGTTCTGCTGTGAGGTTTCGCTGACGTACGCGTCCGAGGTCTGCACCTTCTCGAAGCGGGTCAGTTCGCAGCCGTGCAGGTCGGTCTGCGGGTGGCCGTCGATGATCAGCTCCGCCATGGCCTTGGCCACGCCGGCGGAGTGGGTGACCCAGACGGCTTCAGCCACGAAGAAGCCCTCGAGGTCCGGGGCCTCGCCCATCAGCGGTCCGCCGTCCGGGGTGAAGGAAAAGATGCCGTTGAAGGCGTCGTTGATCTGGGCGGTGTGCAGCGCCGGGAGCAGGTCCTGGCAGTCCTCCCACGCCGGGGCGAAGTCCTCGAGGGTGAAGTCCAGCCGGGACGGCATGTGGTGGTCGGACATCTCGTCCGCGCCCACGCGTGGCAGCCGGTGCATGTCCACCGGCATGGGCTTGTGGGCGTAGCTCCCGATGCCGATCCGGTTGCCGTGCTCGCGGAAGTACAGGTCGCGGTCCTGGTAGCGCAGGATGGGCTTGCTGGCCCCGTTAGGCAGTTCGTTGACGCCGCGCAGCTCTTCCAGCGGTGTGGTCTTGGCGTACTGGTGGGCCAGCGGCAGCAACGGAACGCTCAGTCCCGCCATCTTGCCCAGGCTCGCGGCCCCAGAACCCGGCGCAGGAGACCACGATGTCAGCCGGGATCACGCCGTCGGACGTCTGGACGCCGGTGACCTTGCCGCCGGCCTGCTCGATGCCGGTCACGGCGGTGGAGCCACGGAAGGTCACGCCTGCCGCGCTGGCCTTGGCGATGAGGAGCCTGGACCGCCCGTGCTGCTGAGGCCAGGCCGTCCGACGGGACGTAGAGGCCGCCCAGGACGTTGCGGCCGTCTGCCAGTGCATCGCTGTTCAGGAGGGGCCAGAGCTTCCCGCACTCATCCGCATCGATGATGCGGCCCTCAACGCCCCAGGAGGTGGCGTAGCCCAGCTTGCGCTTGAGGTCCGCCAGCCGCGCCTCGGTGGTGGCCAGCTCCAGGCCGCCCACCTGGTTGAAGCAGGAACTGCGGTCCGCGCTAAGGGAGAGCAGTTTGTTCACCGTGTAGGTGGCGAACTCCGTCATCGTCCTGGACGGGTTGGTCTGGAAGACCAGGCCGGGAGCGTGCGACGTGGATCCGCCGGCAAGCTCAAGCGGCCCCTGTTCGACCACGGTTATATCGGTCCAGTCGCGGCTGGCGAGTTCGTCAGCGAGGTTCGTGCCGACGATACCGGCTCCGATGATGACGACGCGGGGCGATGCGGTCATGGCGTGTGGTTCTCCTGGTTGACGGTGTTGATTGAGAGATGCGCGTTCGCTTCGCTATGAGCAACGTACTTCACTATATGCAACACGGTGGCGCAGCTCACATCAGATGTCAAGGGGTTGCCTGCTTTTTTGCGGAGCCGGCGGGAGTATGTCGGGGGGCAAGAAAGAAGGCCCCCGCCGCGGTTGCGGCGAAGGCCTCTTTCCTTTGCGGACCGGTTATCCCACGGTCCGTTTCGGGGTGCAGCCCGGGGTCAGTGGGAGAAGTCTGCTGAGATCTCGGCGAGGGTACGCCCCTTCGTCTCAGGCGCGAGCCATTGCGAGAGGACTGCGCCGAGTAATGCGACGGCGGCGGCCACGACCATGCTTGGACCCATGCCGATGTTGCTGATCGCCCATGGAAGGGCGAAGGTGCCGAGTGCGGCTCCGATGCGGCTGAAGGCAGCAGAGAAGCCCGTGCCGATGCCGCGCAGGTGGCCGGGGAATACCTCGGACGGATAGACCTGGGTCATCGTGGTGTAGCTGGCATTGAAGAAGGAGAAGGCGAGGAACAGGACGAGCACGAGGATTGCTGGTGCGTTCGCCCAAACTCCGATGACCAGCAGGATGCCTGCGCAGAGCCACTGCCCGGGCACGGTGAGGATTCGGCGGCCGAGCTTGTCGATCAAAAGCACGGTGGTCACAACACCCGCGGTTGCAAGTGCGGACAGGCCCACTCCACCGGCCCAGCCGCCGCCGAAGCCGAACTGGTTGAGCACGTCGTCGGCGAAGGTGGCGATCGCGAAGTACGGAGTGACCGCGCAGAACCAAAAACCTGAGGTGAAGAGGGTAGTGCGCCAATACTGCCTCGAGAACAGCATTCCAATGGAGGCGTTCTTGATTTTGGTCCCACTCTGCGCGGCTTGGACCTCCTGGAGCATCCTCAGATCGATCTCCTCGGTGATGCTGTCGTGCATCTGGGGCGATTCGATGTACTTGTGTGCGATCGCGAGTGCTTCCTCACGCCGTCCCTTCGTAATGAGCCAGGCTCGGCGATTCGGGGAGGCCGATTCGGGCGAGGAACAAGACGAATGCGAGTATCGTGCTCGTGCCGATGACGAGGCGCCATGGGGTGCCGGCGTCGTGCAGGAGGGTGCCGATGATGAATGCCATCATGAAGCCGACGTACCAGGCGATCAGAGTCAGCCCGAGCAGTCGCCCGCGGAGCTTGGGCGGGGAGAACTCCGATAGCAATGGCCCGCCAATTGAGTATTCCCCGCCGATCGCCACGCCCATGAGGAACCGGATGATTGCCAGCTGGATCACGGCGCCGTCGCCGGAGGTTACGAAGAACTGGGCCGCCGAGGCGGCCAGGAACAGGCCCATGTCCACGAGGAACATGGGCTTGCGTCCGAACTTGTCAGTAGCCCAGCCGGCAAGCGGGGAGCCGACAAAGATGCCGGCCAGCGGGCCGGCAGCGATCATGCCCAGCGACAGTGCGTCGAGCCTGCAGATCGGACCGCATGGGTCCGGTGACGGGGCCGATGATTCCGAGGATGTAACCGTCGAGGAACATCCCGCCGATGAAGACAGCAACAAGCCGCACCATGAAGCGGCGTTTGAATTTGGAGCCTGGTCTCTTTTGATGTGGAGGTGTCGACGGGGGCCGTCGTCCTGGTTGGATTGATCATTGAGATTTGTTCCCTTCCGGCTTCAGCGCAAGCCGCTGAAGGCGCCAGAGCGCCGTTTCCTGGGCCCACGGACAGACTTCGGCGTCGTCCCCCGGTGCCGGCGCTCCGTACTGCTTTGATCGATGGTGCTGCCACCTTTGATAGTCATAAACAGTTTTCCTTTAGTGATTTAGCGCTGCCGCATGGATGCTGACCTCGCTGTGCGGCTGATGCGCGGGCCAGGGCTCCCCTTCGGACCGGCCCTGATGAATTCGTTCGACTGTTCCAAGGCCCTCACGGGCGGAGCGCCGGGGGCGGGAGGAGAATATCCGCCTGAGTTTCGTTCCGTGATGATCAACGACGTTCGCTCTATGCAACAAAATCGTGCGCTAGGTCACACTCAATGTCAAGGGCGTGACCTGTGAAAGACGAAGTGTGTAAGGGCTCTTGCCTCCTGCTCCGGGCATGCCGAAGGCCCTTCCCGTTGGGATAGTGAGCCCGTTTTCCGTAAGCGGTGCTTCGATGAGGAATACCTCCCCAGGTCTTAGGCCCATCGAAGCACCTTTTACGGAAAACGGGACACCCGCTGCGAACGGTGGGCCCTAGCCCGCCGTTTCCAGGACGTGGACACCTGAAGCGCCAGTCAGCAGCGGCACCGGGGACGATTGGCGGCGTGCGGCCTCCACGGTGTGGAGTAGCAGCAACGCCGTGGTCACGGAGCCAACGCCCCCTGGAACCGGGGTGAGCGCTGCTGCCGTCCCGTTGACGCTGGCTTCGTCCACATCGCCCACCAGCGAGCCGTCGGGAAGGACGTTCGTGCCGACGTCGATCACCACCGTCTTGGCAGAGACGTGGTCTCCGGTCAGGAGCCCGACCCTGCCGGCGGCCACCACCACTACGTCGGCGCCCTTGGTGTGCTTCTCCAGGGGGCCCGATTTCGAATGGCACAGCGTTACCGTGGCATCGCGTCCCAGGAGCAGGAGGGACAGCGGCTTGCCCACCACGGCGGAGCGTCCAACGACTACTACATCCTTACCTGCAACGGGAACCTGGTAGTGGTCGAGGATTTCCACGACGGAGCGTGCGGTAGCCGGCGCAAAGGCCGGTTGCCCGACGGCCAAACGTCCAAGGCTTAGCGGGTTGGCGCCGTCAATGTCCTTGTCCGGGGCGATAAGCCCCACAAGGCCCTCGGTCGGTACCCCTGGAGGCAGCGGGGCTTGCAGGATAATGCCGTTGACAGAGGGTTCGGCGTCAAGGTCACGCAGCACGCCGGCGAGCACCTGTTCCGTGGCCTCATGGCCAAGATCGATGATCCGGCAGTCGACTCCGGCGCGTTCAGCTGCCCGCTCGATGGAACGGACGTACCAGCGCGTTGACTCGTCCGCGGTCGCCATGACTACCGCCAGGAGTGGGCGGTTGCCTTCCAGTTCCAGGGCGCGTACCTGCTCCTGCACCCTGCCCCGGATCAGCGCCGCCAAGGGCTTGCCGGAAAGTGTTTCAGTGGTCATCCAAGGATCCTTTCCCTGACGCGCGCCGACAGCGCATCCGCCGCCAGAACCACCTTTTCTTCGATGCCGTCAGTCTGCCGGGCAAGCAACGCACGTGCTTCCGGGTCCTTGACCGCCACCACATTGATGTCGATGTTGACGCGCGCTGTGGTGGCAGCGGCTCGGGCGGCATCGGCTGCGGCGGCAATATCACTGATGACGTTGGCGTTGGCGACGTCGAACAGTTCGGTGGCCAGTCCCACCACCCCGGCTGCAAGGGCTACCAAACGGACAGGCGTTTCCGCCGCTGCCACCAGCGCCGCCTGGATCCCCGCGGCGCGGGAAGCCTTGAGTTCGTCCGATTCCGAGGGGAGCTTGTAGGCGTCGATGACGCCCTGGAAAGCTGCCTCATCCGCTTCCGCCAGTTCCAGTGCCTGTGCAATGAGCCGGTCGGCCTCCGCGGTAACCCGTTGCACCAGGCCACCGTGCTCTTCGAACTTGGCACCGGTGGTGTATCTGGCCACCATGGCCACCAGCGCTGCACCCTGTGCCGCGTGCAGGGCCGCAGCGGCGCCCCCGGCGTCGGCTGTTTCGCTGCCAGCCGGGTGAGGTAGCTGCTGACTGTTTCTGAGCTGATCATGGCACTATCCGCGGAGCCGGGACATCGTGGGGTCGTACAGCGGGTCCTGGGTGACTGTGGCTACGATCCGGCGGCCGAAGTATTCGATTTCCACCGAGTCGCCAATGGACACTTCACCGGGGAGGTAGGCGTAGGCGATGGGCTTTGCCACGGAGTAGCCGTAGGCGGCGCTGGTGACGTAACCCACCGCCTGGTCCTTGTAGAACACCGGTTCCTTGCCCAGCACCAGGCTGCGTCCGTCGTCGACCGTCAGGCAGCGCAGGCGGCGTCCGGGGTTTTCTTCGGTGCGTCCCTCCAGGGCCGCCTTTCCGACGAAGTTGTCTTTGGTCATCTTCACCGCGAAGCCGAGGCCGGCTTCGAACGGGTCGTGCTCGGTGGTCATGTCGGTGCCCCACGAGCGGTAGCCCTTCTCCAGGCGGAGCGAGCTGAAGGCGGCGCGGCCTGCGGCGATGATGCCGAAGGGCTGGCCGGCCTTCCAAAGCGCATCCCAGAGGCGCTGGCCGTTGTCTGCGCTGGTGTACAGCTCCCAGCCCAGTTCACCGACGTAGGAAAGGCGCATCGCGGTGACGGGGACGCCCCCGATGACAACCTTCTTGGCGCGGAAGTACTTCAGGCCGTCGTTGGAGAAGTCGTCGCTGCTGACCTCGCCGACCACCTCACGGGCGAGCGGACCCCAAAGGCCGATGCAGCAGGTGCCCCCAGTGGTATCGCGCACCTGGACCCAGTCCCCAGCGGTTCCGCTTTCGGTCTGGTGCCGTGCGGCCCGGTCGAAGTAGGCGGTGTCGATATTGCCGTTGGCGCCGAGCCTGGAACGTATCCTGGCTCAGGCGGGCCACGGTGATGTCGCTTCGGACGCCGCCCTGCTCGTCCAGCAGGAGCGTGTAGGTGACGGCCCCCGGCTTCTTGTCCATTTCCGCGGTGGTCAGTTCCTGCAGCAGCTTCAGGGCGCCGGGTCCGGAGACTTCGAGGCGCTTGAGCGGGGTCATGTCGTACATGGCGACGGCGGTGCGCGTCTTCCATGCCTCGGCCGCGGCAATGGGGGAGCTGAACATGCCGGACCAGGAGTCGCGGGCCGGCGGCTGCCAGTCTGCGGGCAGGTCCTTGAGCAGTTCGGCGTTGGCCTCAAACCAGTAGGGGCGCTCCCAGCCGCCGCCTTCCAGGAAGTAGCCGCCCAACTGCTTATGCCGGGCGTGGAAGGGACTGACACGCAAATTGCGCGGGGACAGTTTCGGCTGCAACGGGTGCAGGACGTCGTAGATTTCCACGAAGTTCTGCTGCGAGGTTTCGCTGACGTATTCGGGGGTCAGCTGTACTTCCTCGAAGCGGTGGATGTCGCAGTCACCCAGGTCGATGGAGGACTTGCCGTCCACCAGGAGTTCGGCCACGGCGCGGGCGATACCTGCCGAGTGGGTGACCCACACGGCTTCGGCCACGAAGAAGCCGTCCAGTTCTTTGGACTCCCCTACCAGCGATCCGCCGTCAGGGGTGAAGGAGAAGATGCCATTGAAGCCGTCTTCGATCTCGCTTTCGCGCAAGGCGGGCAGCAGCTGCTTGGTGGCCTCCCAGGCCGGGAGGAAGTCCTCCAGGGTGAAATCGAGGCGGGACGGCATGTTGTGCTCGCTGATCTCGTCCGGCTTGAAGCTGCCGAGCTCATCGAGGTCCACGGGCATCGGCTTGTGGGCGTAGGAGCCGATGCCGTAGCGGTCGCCGTGTTCGCGGTAGTAGAGGTCCTGGTCCTGGTGGCGGAGGATGGGCAGCTGCGCGCCGTTGGGCAGTTTGTTCTTGCCCTGCTGCGCCGGAACGGGGGTGGTCTTGACGTACTGGTGGGCCAGCGGAAGCAGCGGCACGGACATGCCGATCAGCTCGCCCACCTTTGCGCCCCAGAATCCGGCACAGGAGACCACAATGTCAGCCGGGATTACGCCGTCGGGCGTCTCCACGCCTGTGACCCGGCGGCCGGACTGCTCGATGCCGGTGACCGTGGTGTTGCCCAGGTACTTCACGCCGGCCGCCTCGGTGCGTTTGATGAGCAGTTGCACGGCGCGGGCGGCCAGTGCGAGGCCGTCGCTGGGGACGTGGAGGCCGCCCAGGATGTCGTCCTCGTTAATAAGGGGATAGAGCGCCTTGCATTCGGCGGCGGAGAGGATGGAGCCCTCGATGCCCCATGAAGAGGCGTACCCGAGCTTGCGCTTGAGGTCGGCCAGTCGGGTTTCGGTGGTGGCAACTTCCAGCCCGCCCACCTGGTTGAAGCAGCTGGCGCCGTCCTCGGTGAGGGAGAGGAGCTTTTCCACCGTGTACTTGGCGAACAATGCCATGGACTTGGAGGGGTTGGTCTGGAAGACCAGGCCCGGGGCGTGGGACGTGGAGCCGCCCGGCATGTTGAGCGGGCCCTGATCCAGGACGGTGATGTTGTTCCAACCCCTGGTGACCAGTTCATCGGCCAGGTTCGTGCCGACAATGCCGGCTCCGATGATGACAATGCGTGGCGTCGATTCCATGTGGTTCTCCTGCTGAAAGGTCATTGATGTGCTGTGTGCTGGGTGCGGTGCCGGCTAGCGGAACACCACGGTGCTGGTTTGGTCGAGCAGGACGCGGTGCTGGCAGTGCCAGCGGACGGCGCGGGAAAGGGCGAGCGCCTCGGCGTCCTGCCCCACGGTGGACAGCTGGGACGGGCCGTAGCTGTGGTCCACGCGGATGACTTCCTGCTCGATGATTGGCCCCTCGTCAAGGTCGGCTGTGACGTAGTGCGCGGTGGCACCCACCAGCTTCACGCCGCGGTCGTAGGCCTGGTGGTACGGGCGTGCGCCCTTGAACCCCGGGAGGAAGGAGTGGTGGATATTAATGGCGCGCCCCTCCAGCGCCCGGCAGAGATCGTTGGAGAGCACCTGCATGTACCGGGCCAGGACCACCAGGTCGGCGTTGTATTCGTCCACCAGTTCCAGGAGGCGGCGCTCAGCGTCGGCTTTGGTGTCTGGCGTCACCGGAACGTGGATGAAGGGCAGCCCGGCGGCCTCTGCCATGGCGCGGTGGGTCTCGTGGTTGGAAACCACCGCGACAAGTTCTCCGCCAAGGGTGCCGCCCCGCCAGCGGAAGATGAGGTCGTTGAGGCAGTGGCCGAACTTGGACACCATGACCAGGACGCGCTTGGGGGTCTCGTCGTGGAAGCTTGACTTCATGTCGAAACGGCTGGCAATGCCGGCGAACTCTTCTTCGAGCATGGCCGGCGTGTAGTTGGGGGTGCCGGAGAACGCGGTACGCAGGTGCAGGGTTTCGCGGAGGCTGTCGTCGAACTGCTGGTGCTCGTCGATGTTGAAGCCACGCTCGAAGAGGAACGTGGTCACGGCCTGCATGATTCCGGCCTGTTCACGGCAGGACAGGGTCAGGACGAACTTCTGCGCGTGCTCTTCCTTGAGCGCGGGCAGGGTGGCTGTTGCTGAGGCTGCTTCGATGAGGGTCATGTCCCTCCTCCTTCTAGATATATTCAAAAGCTTCGGACTGATATATTAGATTGGATGTCAGCGTATACTGGTCCCCAGGCGAGGTCAATAGTTTTTCCGGGATCAAGACGAGGGGAACTCATCGTGGCTTTTGAAGCTTTGGCGGTAACGGACGATGCCGCGAGGAAATCGCTGGCTGACGTCGCCTATGAAAGCATCCGGGACTGGCTCCTCACGCTGGAAATCAAGCCCGGAGAGTTGCTCAACGATGAACTCCTTGCCAAGAACCTGGGCGTCGGGCGGACGCCGGTGCGCGAGGCCCTGAAGCGTCTGGAGCCTGGACCGCCTGGTGAAGACTTACCCGCGGCGCGGGACTTTTGCCACCCGCGTGGACGTTACTGACCTTTCGTTCATTTCGGAGATCAGGGCCCAGTTGGAGCCTCTTGCCGCTGCCCGCGCCGCCCGGGTAGCCTCGCCGGCGGTCCGGGCCGAGCTCCGTGCCACCCTTGAGCAGGTCGAAGCGTTTGATGTGGCTGCCGCGACGATGACGGAGACGCTGCAGTTGGATGCCCGGGTGCATCAGGGCATCTACGCTGCGGCGGCGAACCCGCATTTGGAGGACATCCTCATCCGCTATGACAACCTTGCCACCAGGATCTGGTGCATGGTGATCGACCGGTTGCCGGACCTGTCCCACCATGTCCGCGAACACCTTGACCTGCTGAGGGCCGTCATAGACGGCGACGAGGAGCGGGCGGCGGAACTCGCCAAGGTTCACGTGAGCGGATTCGAAAATGCCGTGCGGGAAGCGCTCTTCAAGGCGTAGCCCCTTGGCTTCATGGGCGTTGACACGGAATGTGGCCTGGACCATACTCGGATCATTGATATATCAATCAAATATCAGTGACGAATTCTCATGAGTGGCGATGGCGCCGGAGACCGGAGCAAACGATGAATTCCCAGGCAGCCCTTGAAGCCTCATGTGAAACCACTGACCTCGAGTACGTTGAGCAGGGCAGGGGCACGGCGAACAAGGCCCTCGCCCTTCGCGCTGACTGGGCGCACCTGCCCGGCCGCAAAGTCGAAGTGTGGCTGCGGGGAGAGCAGATGGCCAGCGGTGTGGTGGATCAGGCTGCGGAGGACGGTTCGGTGCTCTGGATAGCGGCCCAGGGCATCAGCACCAGGCGTATCTTCGACAAGGCATCCGGCTACCAGATCTGGGTGTGACCCTTCTTCGCGCCCTCAATGTTGCCGCCCTAACGCAGTCCGCGGCGGATGTGTCGCCGCAGATGCCGCCTGCCGGTTGGACCGCCCGAGGGCGTTCGGGCAGTTCCAGGAGTGGTTCACGCTGCACCAGGGCATCTCACGGGAACGGCTGGCCTACTGCCTCCGACGCAGTTCAGGTCCGGGGCCCCACGTGTGACTTTCGGCGGTAAATGGCGGTCTTTTTGCGGCGCTATTTGGCGCGTTCCTAGCAATCGGCACCGAGTCGGTCTTCAGATGGTGCGCCTTTGGAGCTCGCTGTACACAGTCGTGCGTGACACCCGGAACAGCTCGGCCAATTCAGCCTGCGTATGCTCGCCGGCGTCGTGCAGGGTAAGAAGATGCTTCCGCTGCGTCTTGGACAATTTTGGCTGCTTGCCTTTCAGTCGCCCCTTCGCTTGTGCGACCGCCATGCCCTCGCGGGCGCGCGCCCTTATCAGATCCGCCTCAGACTCGGCCACCATTCCCAGGACGTTGAACAGCAGTCGGACTACCGGGTCAGTCGGATCGTGGCTATTGCCGCCGGGACTAAGCACAACCCCCTTGGCTGTCAGCTCATCGGCAATGTCCCTGGCATCAGAAAGTGGGCGCGCCAACCGGTCGAGCTTGGTCACCACGAGCGTATCGCCGGCCCTGCACGCCGCCATCGCTTCACGGAGCCCAGGGCGCACCCGATTCGCCCGCGTAAGTCCGTGATCGACATAGATTTGGGACTCCTCTACACCCAGGGCAACGAGGGCATGGCGTTGGGCGGTAAGGTCCTGGTCGTTCGTCGAGACCCGCGCATAACCGGTCTTCATTCCAGTCTTAAGGAACATGGGTTGCAGTAATCCCCCCGTCACCTTGAATTTAATCGTGCGGGTCTTACGTACACGGCCTGGGCCAGCAACCGCGCGGAACGTGGCGGGGAACTTCCGCGGTACGGTGATCGACCGGCATACGGGCGCACGTTCGTCATTCGTGACCGAGGATCTGCGTCGAACGCCCGGCGGCCACTTCTGTCTTCGGTGTCGTGACAGGATCGATGGATGAACTCGTCGGCGGGACCAAATGTTTATGTGGAGCAGGGAAGTGAGGCGGCACGGGCCGCGGCCGAAATCTGGGCTCGTGCCACCGCCGCGCGGGACCAGCTTCGCGTTGTTCCCCCGCTCGAAGACAAGTTACCGGGTATTGAATCAGCGCTCTCAAAAAGCGGAGCGTTGCTACTTATGGTGCAAAGCGGAAGGCGTCCCGCCGCGTTCTCGATTGTTCTGCCGCATGAGGATGTATCGGAAGTGCTTTACCTCGCGGTTGACCCGGACGAGTGGGGCAAGGGACTTGCCCGACAGCTCCTTGACTATCTTCGGGCCCATTCGACCAAAACACAGACCCCTATGGAACTCTGGGTTATCGCCGATAACAGGAGGGCGATTGCCTCCTACGAAAATGCTGGCTGGACTCCCACTTGTGACGTTCAAGTCCGCAATTCAGCAGGTCGGCCGGAACGCCGCTACATCCTGTTGCCGTGAAGTGATCAGCTAAAGGGCTTTCAAACCCGGCTCTGCCGACGAGGATCCTTTAGCTAGCGGCCGGCAATTCAGGTGAAGATTGAGTTCATGCAGATGCCCGACTTCAAAACCTACTCGGACGAGGACCACGACGGATTCGTGAATCTGGTCAACGATGTTCACGCCGAGTTCGGTTACTCCTATGATCCCGTTCTAGATGCCGATCTGGCAGATCCGCCCGCGTTCTATCGTCATATTTGGGTAGCCAGAATGGGGGCATCCGTTGTCGGCTCCGTAGCGCTTACTTCCGCCAAAGACGGCGTAACAATGCTCAAGCGGATGTACCTTCGCCCCGAGTTTCGTGGCCAGGGATTGGGACGCAACCTGCTCCGCACGGCGATCGAAACCGCAGTCCGCGAGGGGTGGAAAAAATCGTCCTGGACACCGGTGTGCACCAGCAGGACGCCCAGCGCCTCTATGAGTCCAGAGGCTTCAGGTTGGACCGCCGAGATGGAGCGTCCATGTACTACTCGAAAGAACTAGGCAAGGTGACTGGGCCTGGATTGACGCGAGCAGAAGTTCGTTACCTGCCCGCACAAATTGAACCGGAGTAGTGAACTGCACGATCAGGGATCCTTCACCGGTGCACGGAGCTACCAGCTCTCCAGGATCGCGCGGGCATCGTTTAGTAGCTCGCGCTGAAGCATGTCGCGACGTTCGGGGAGTTCTTCCCAGTCATCTCGGCCGGCAACTAGGGGGTTGAATACCGCAGGCCGGCCCAAGGCAAACCAGGCGAGGCCGAGGATGAGGTCGGCCCCGGTATATGGGTCGAGGATCCCGTCAACGATTTGCTGTAACCAGCGTCGGACTAACATGCGGCGGGCAAGGCCGTCATCCTCAAAAGGTTTGTCCAACTCATCTCGCACCTGAGACCACAAGTCGTGCGTTCCCTGTGGATCGTTCCGTGGGTATCCAGCCAATTCTCGAAGCGCGGGAGAATCGTAACCGTCCACAAGTAGATCTGCCGCCATCTCGGAATACTGCTCAGGTGGGATCAAACCAACTTGGTCGCGGAGAAACCGTAGACGCACACTCTCGATTTCCTCGGCACTCATGGATTGACCATAGTCGCCTTGCCGCCCATAGCTTCGGCAGGTGAAGGCGTCCCGGTGACCGATCCTTGACCGGGCAGGTCTAAGTCAGAGCTGAAATTTCACCTCGGCGTTCTCGGATTTGAGTTTCAGCAGAGTGCCTAGATCGAATTGTCCCTCTGAAGGGAAGGCCAGATAGAGGATCCCTCTGAAAGGGCCATCTGAAAGCGAGTTCATATGGTCAAGTAGCAGGCTCCTGCCATGGCCATCCGTCAGTGTAAATCGCTCATGTGCTGCCGCGAGGGTGGTGGCGGCCCGGTTCTTGGACGGAATACGCGCCTCTGATCGGAGGCAAATAAGGATATGGGTTTCTGTGGTCTCTACAGTCTGGACCGTGAGATCCATGCCGCTCTGACTGACAACGGATAATCTGCATGTGAACATGGGTGCATCCTACGCACCGAGAATTCATCCAGGAACGGCCCCGTAGATCACTCTTCCGAGGCTGCCCGAGAGAGCCCAACGTACCCAAATGTCAAAGAAAGACCTCTACACGTGCGGTAGAGGATCCCGTTGCGGGCTGCGCTATGCGACAAAAAGTGCCGTCAGAAAGCCGCCATTTACCGCCGAAGGTCACACCCCCACGACAACAGGGTGATGAGCCCTTCGGGGGAGTGTTCAAAACCAAGAGAAGCAGTCCGGGGCTGAAATCCCTCGGACTGCTTCCCGTGGTGTGGCAGGCGGAACTCTTTTCAGCTAAGCCACTTGTCAACAGCCGATTGGTGGGCGTCCACCCACTTCTTGGCCGCTGCTTCAGGGGTCATGCCGCCCTGGATGTCAGTGGCAACGGAGTTCTGGTCCTCATTGGTCCACGTGAAGCCCCTGGCCAGCTTGGCCGCAGGCGAACCGCTGTCTTCGAGCTTTTTGGAAATGATTTTGTTCAGCTTGTACGTGGGGTAGTCGCAAGCCACCTTTTCCGGGTTGGCGTCGCAGCCCTCAGTCCAGGCCGGCAGGTTTACCTTCTTCAAGGGAACCTCGGAAAGGAACCATTGCGGTTCGTAGAAGTAACCCAGAAGGGTGTCTTGTTCTGCTGCGCGGTGCGGAATGACTGGATGAGCGCCGCTTCCGATCCCGCGAAGACCACCTTGTAGTCCAGGTTCAGGTTTTTCACGAGCGCCTCATCATTGGTGACGAAGGCGGGGTCGCCGTCAAGGACCTGTCCCTTTCCGCCGGATTCCGAGGTGGTGAACAGCGAAGCGTATTTGTTGAGGTTCTGGCCGTCCGTGATGTCCGGGTACTTCTCTGCCATCCATGGCGGGACGTACCAGCCGATGTGCCCCTCGTTGCCAGTGGGGCCGGCATCAACAGCCACCTTTTGGTCAGTGATGTACTGCTTGGTCAAGTCGGCGTGGCCCCAGTTTTCGATAATGAGGTCTACTTCGCCGGAGGCGAGTCCCTGCCACGAAACCTGCTCATTGAGGTCCTTTTGGACGATGGAGCAGCCGAGCTTGTTCTTCGCCACGTAACTGTAGACCGCAGCATCTGCCGTGTAGCCTACCCACGCGTTCATTGCCACGTTAACGGTGCCGCACGGAGTTCCGGTGGCACCGGCGGCCGCTGCCGTCTGGTTCACCGATGCACCGCCGCAGCCTGCGAGGAAAAGGGCGGCTGCAGCGGCTCCAGCCATTGCCGGCAGGGTGCGTTTCATCAGCCTTTCAGCTTTCATCATGTTGGTTCTCCTTGTTGGGGTGTAGGGGTCATGGAGCCGGGGCACGCTATCCGGGTGCCCCGGCGGGGGTTTCATTACGTGCTGGATTTGGAGGGGATTCTGCGCGCCGGAGCGGCCGCGGCAGCCTGGGTCATCCGGTCCATCATGATTCCGAGGAACACGATGGCCAGACCGGCGGCGAGGCCCTTGCCAAAGATCGAGGTCTGGACGAAGCCCGCGACGACGTCGTATCCAAGGCCGCCGGCGCCGACGAGGGCTCCCACCACCACCATGGCCAGGACGTAGATCAGTCCTTGGTTGGCCGCGAGCGCGAGGGATTGCCTGGCCATGGGAAGCTGCACCTTGGTAATGACCTGCCACGGTGTGGAGCCGCTGGCGACAGCGGATTGGACGACTGTGGGGGAAATGCCGCTGATGCCATCGGCAGTGATCTTGATGGCCACAGGGGCGGCGTAGATGATGCCTGCGACGATTGCCGTGAACCGGGTAGCCCCGAAGAGACCGAGGAAGGGCACCAGATAGACGAAGGAAGGCATGGTCTGGCCCGCGTCCAGCAGTGGCCGGAGGAACTGGTCGACCCGGCTGGACCGGCCCATGGCCACGCCAAAGATGACACCCAGGACCATTACCACTGCCGTGGCGACCAGGGTTCCGGCGAGGGTGACCATGGAGTCGCTCCAGAGGCCGAGGTAGATGATGACACCCAGGCACGCGGTGGTCAGGGCGGCGAGCTTCCATCCGCCCAGTGCATAAGCCACGATGGCGATCACCGTGACGAGGACGTAGAAAGGCGTGTCCGTGAGCAACGACTGGAACGGGTTGAGGACTGCGCCGGTGACCCCTTCACGCAGGGACACCGTGAAGAGCGACAGGTTTGACTGCAGCCAGTGGCTCGCCGAGTTAACTGCCTGGACAATCTGCGGACCAAGGTTGAGGTCCGCCGGGAAGGCAGCCGCCCACAGCACAGTCCTGGACAACTGCACCATGACCAGGACTACGGCGAAGGCAATCCCCAGGAGGACGGCGCGGGTCCTGCGGCCCAGCCTGGCGCCTTCGGGCTGAACCAGGCTCCGCGCGGCGGCTCGCTGCGGTTGTCACCCGGTCCAGCACAATGGCCAGCAGGACGATGGAGAGGCCCGCATTGACGGCTGTGCCCACGTCCAGGGACTGCAGTGCCCGCACCACAGTTTGGCCCAGGCCGGGAGCCGCAATCAGGGCTGCGATTGTCACCATGGAGAGGGCTGCCATCGTGCCCTGGTTAATCCCCATCACGATGGTCCGGCGTGCCATGGGCAGCTGCAAGGTGAGCAGCCGCTGCAGTCCGGTTGTACCAAGGGAGTCGGATGCTTCGCGGGTGTTGTCCGGGATGCGGCGGATGCCATGGGCGGTCAGCCGGATGACCGGAGGAGCCGCGTAGATCACCGTTGCAATCACCGCGGAGGCAGGCCCGATAAGGAAGACCAGGGCCAGCGGAGCGAGATACACGAACGTCGGCAGCGTCTGCATGAAGTCCAGTACAGGGGTTATCACCCGGGCCACCCGGCCGTAGATGCCTGCAAGGATGCCGAGGGGGATGCCCACCAGCAGCGTGAGCAGCACAGCGGTCAGCACCAGGGCGAAGGTGTACGTAGCCTCTACGAACAGGCCCTGAATACCGAAAAAGACGAAGACCGCCGCCGTCAACAGCGCCACCCGAACATTGCCGACGGCCAACGCGATCCAGGTCAGCAGGCCTACGGTACCCAGCCAGCCGATCTCCGGAAGGCGCAGGCCTGTCGCAGTGGCCGCGAAAGTGGTGGTGAAGAGGTTAGCCACGGCGTCCACGGCGGAGCGCAGGGGCGTGAAGACATAGAGGAAGAGGGGATTGTCGGCACGGTTGGCCGCGACCCAGGCATTGAACTGGTTGAGCGAACGGTGCAGGTCCGTCAGTTCTGACGCGGGCAACGCCAGGGTTGCCGTGCCGTTCAGGACAAGGAATCCCAGGATCCAGATGGCGGCGGCACTGAGCAGCAGGATGGTCCGCCGGCTGGGCCTGCGGCGGGGTTCGGAGACGGGGGCAGGGGCGGGCCGGGCAGTTTTCCGTTCCTGGAGGACGACAGACATCAGGCCGCCGATTCTGCCGCTTGCAGCACTGAAAGAATGCTGTCGCGGTCGATCTGGCCGGTGATCCGGCCGCCCTCTTCGACAAGGACCGGGCAGGAGGAGTGCATCACCGCCGGGATGGCGTCCCGGATGATGAGCCGGGAGTTGAGCACCGCGGCATCCCGTGGCGTGGTGTCCGCAAGGGGGCGCGTAATCCATTTGAGGGTCAAGACGTCGGCGCGGGGGACCTCAGAGACGAAGTCCTCGATGTATTTGTCCGCCGGGGATCCCACCAGGTCGTCGCCCGTGCCGCACTGGACCGGTTCGCCGTTACGCATGATCAGGATCCGGTCACCGAGTTTTAGCGCTTCTGAGAGGTCGTGCGTGACGAACACCATCGTCTTGCCCATTTCCTTGTGCAGCCTGATGACTTCCGCCTGCATGTCCCGGCGGATGAGCGGGTCCAGAGCGGAGAAGGGCTCATCGAAGAGGATGGTGTCCGGATCTCCGGCAAGGGCGCGCCCCAGGCCGACGCGCTGCTGCATACCGCCGGACAGCTGGTCGGGGTAGTGCTGCTCGTAGCCCTTGAGGCCCACGAGTTCGATGATTTCCCGGGCCTTGGCATGGCGTTCACTCTTGCCCGCTCCGCGTATCTGCAGCCCGTAGGACACGTTGTCCAGAACCGTGCGGTGCGGGAGCAGCCCAAAGTGCTGGAAGACCATGGACACCTTGCGCCGGCGGAGCTCCCGGAGTTCGGCGGTGCCCGCCTGCAGGACGTCGTTCCCGTCAACCAGGACCTGCCCGGAGGTGGGTTCGATCAGCCTGGTGAGGCAGCGGATCAGGGTGGATTTGCCCGAGCCGGAAAGCCCCATGACTACAAACACCTCACCCTTGGCAACGTCGAAGCTCAGGTTGCGGACCGCCGCCACGCATCTGGTGCGTTCGAGGAGTTCGGCAGAGCTGAGGGCCGAGAGTTCACGGTTGCCCGGGATCTTCTCTCCACCTGGCCCGAAGACCTTCCAAAGGTTGCGGACGGATATGGCGGGGCTGTTCATTGCTGTACTCCTGCTTGTGTGGAGGCTGTAATCAATGGCTGGGCCGAAGGCAGAGCTGTGCCGGGTGTTGATGCTTCGCGAATCCGGAGCCTGGCACTGGTACCGACGTTGGGGAGGTATTCGGGCCGTGCTTGTCAGTGGGGGATCTGTGGCAGGAGAGGCACGGCTCCTGTGTGCCTTACCTGCCATGGGGTGACGCTGGTGGGCGGCATGCCCGGTAAAGCGGGTTCTTCTTTCGGAACTGGATTCCCAGGTAGGGGACGCAACGGACTTCGTATTACGCAACAGAGTGATTTATGCCACTCTTATTGTCAAGGCTTTCCGGATAACGCAGCGATGTTACGGGGCGGCGGATAACAACTGCGGACGCGTCTTGACAGGGGAGGTGCCATGACTGAGCATGTTGCATTTAGCGATCCGTGTTGCGCAGGAGGCGCCTTTGGAAGGGGGCGTTATAGACGCTTGCCATACTGGGAGCCCCGCGGGCAAGCCCTTCACTCGGTGGGCGGCGCTGCTCATCACCGATGATGGCCAGCCCTCCCACCGAAGCCCTGACCCGCAGGCGTAATGGATCCTCGGTGTGTCTGCCGTGTGCCCGCTGCCGCGGCCTCCCGGCGCTGGAGGGCCGCGCAGCTTGGCCCGGAGGTGGGTGCCGCGGTGGCGCGCCTGCATACGGACCACGGCGTGCAAACAGGCAATGGCCCCGAGCCTTTTTGGATTCGGGGCCCATTGTTGTTCCTAGCGCTGTGTGTACCCCATGTTGGCGCTGATCTTCAGCCCGGCTTCCCTGAGCGTATCCAGCAGCCCCGGGATCTTCTCAGGGTCGAAACGGAACGCCGGGCCGGAGATGCTGACGGCCCCGATTGTGACGCCCTGATGGTTGTAGACGGGGACTGCCACGGCATTGAGGCCGATTTCGAACTCCTCACGGACCACGGCATAACCCGAGGCGCCCACCTCGAGGAGCTGGGCATCCAGGCTCCTTCCGGCTGGTGATGGTCCGGGCTGTGCGGGCTTCCAGGCCGGTCTCCTTGAGGATGCGTTCCCGTTCATCGGCCCCCAGTGCGGCCAGGAGGACTTTGCCGCTGGACGTGGCGTGCAGCGGCGTCAGGCTCCCCACCCAGTCGTAAGTGGCCAGGGTGGAGGGGCCCATCGCCTGGTCCACGTTCACGGCGTAGTTGGAGCGCAGGACGGCGAGGTTGACGGTTTCCTTGAATTCCTCGGCCAGGCTTTCCAGGACCGGCCGCGCCTCGCGGACCAGGCTCAGGCGGCCGGGAATCGAGCCGGCCAGGCGAAGGATCCCAAAACCAAGCTGGTACTTCCCGCGCTCGCTGTTTTGATGCACCATCTCGCGGGTGACCAGGGAGCCCATCAGCCGTGAGACGGTGGACTTATGGACACCCATCTCCTCGGCGATCTCGCTGACGCCGGCATGGCCTTCCCTGGCCAGGATTTCCAGGACGGTCAGCGCGCGCTCAACGGACTGGACCCCGCCTGACTGGCCGCCGTCGGCGTCGGTATCGGATTCCGGTTCATTTTTAGGAGCCATACTTCCTGATCCTATGCCGGTTCATGTGATGGGCGTGACATTGCGTCCCGCTCCCGGCGGCTGCGGCAGCCGGGACTGCTAGCTGCCGCGGTAGGTGGAGTACGCGAACGGGCTCAGGAGCAGCGGCACGTGGTAGTGCTCGGGGCCGGTGACCTCGAAAACCAGGTCCACTTCCGGGAAGAACGTCTGCGTCTGCAGGCCGGCGTAGTACGCGCCCGTGGCGAAGTTCAGTTTGTAGTGGCCCGGTTCCAACCGTTCCGGCCCCAGGTCCTTGGCGCGGCCGTCAGCGTCGGTGCTGGAGGCTGCCGGCTCGCGCCAGGTTCCGTCGTCGTTCTGGAACAGGACGACGGCGACACCCGCCGCCGGGCGCCCGGCACCGGTGTCGAGGATGTGGGTTGTTACGTGGGAAACGCTCATTCGCTGATCAGTCCTTCGAGCCGGAGTACGGCGATTTCGCGCAGCTGCTGGGCCACGATGGTGTCTTCTTCGTCCGGGGAGTTGGTGAGCCGCTGGTTCAGCGCCGCCAGGATTTCCGGGGCGGTGCGTCCGGCAGCCCGGATCAGGAAGACGCGGCCGAACTTCTCTTCGTAATCCCTGTTCCCGCCTGCCAGGGCGTCGGCGGCTTCTGCGTCCGCAGGGTCAACGCCGGCCTGCTCCGAGCGGGACATGGACGCCTCGGTGCTGGCGGACGTCGGCCGTTCCCCGATCCGGGGGTGGTGGGCCATTGCTGCTTCGACCTCGGCCGGCGTGAAGGGATTGGCGGCCTGGGCGGCGAACTCCAGGAGTTCTTCCCGGCTGGCGAACGGGCGCGCCGCGGCCACTGCCTCCACCCAGCGGCTGACGTCGATGCAGGGCCGGAGGGTGGCCTGGGCCGCGGCGGAATCCGCGCTGTTGAATTCGGCAAGCTTCATGCTGGTCGTAATCCTTGATGTCATGCTGGCATCCACGGTGACGGCTATGCGGAGGCCGGACTGCCCGGCACCTGCGCTTAGCGCGCAGGCTTCCGCATCATGGAACTGTTATTTCAGCATACGTAATATTCAAGAGTAGACGCATGGCACTGTCAAGCAATGCAGGCTCATTGGTCCTGCGACGACGTCCGTGACAGGACCCAGGTGTTGGTGCCGTCCTGGCGTTCGAAGGTCACGGTGGTCACCAGCGCCTCGATCAGCGCAAGGCCGCGCCCCGACTCGGCCTCTTCGCCGGGAACGGCAGGCTCCATAGGGCCGAACGGCGGCTTGGCGTGGTAGGCGCTGACCCGCGCCTGCAGGAGCGCAGGCTGCACCGTGGTTTCGACGCCCAGGCTCCACCCCGCGTTCCCCGGCAGGCTGCGCGTGCTGGACGATGTTGGACGCGGACTCGATCACAGCGGTGGTGAAGGTCATCTGGTCCATGTCGTTGACGAACGGAACGTCGAGCCAGAGGCTGTCCAGATCGTTGTGGACCGCCTCGATGGCGTCCTCGGCAGCAGGTCCCCGGAAGCTGCGCGAGGCCAGCACCTCAGTCATTGCTGAACGCCTCCGCGGCCGTGGGGTAGGCGGTGAGGACCTTGTCCATGCTGGTCAGCTTCAGGACCATGTTCACCTGCGGCTGCACGGCGGCGATGCGCAGGTCGCCGCCGGCCTGGCGGGCGGCCTTGAGGCAGCCAATCAGTGCGCCGAGGCCCGAGGAGTCCATGAAGGCCGTGTTTTCCAGGTTGACCACGATCCGGTTGGATCCGCCGGCGATGACGTCGGTGACGAATTCGCGCAGCTTGGGCGCCGAGACCATGTTCAGCCGCCCATTCGCCTTGACCTCCGCATACGAATCTTTGACCTCGTAACTGAACTCCATCAGGCTTCCTCTCTGTTTGCAGGTTCTGCGGCCGGTTCGTACCCCTTGTAGAGCACGGCGCGGACCAGGATGCTCATGACCACCAGGTCGAAGACCACCCAAAAGACGTTGACCAGGGTGCCCAGCGGTTCTGCGAGCCCCGTAGCCAAACGGATAATGCCGACGACGGCGGCCAGGGCCAGCAGGATGGATACCACGATCTGGGGCCGGATGAGGCTCCAGCTGGGTCCGCCGCTTTGGCGCGCCTTGGGGGTGACGGCAAACCCGAGGGGACGGCCGAACCAGACGTTGCGCGCCGCCGTCGTGCATGCCTTGATCCAGGTAGGAAACAGTGCCAGGCTGTACTGCTGGCCGCGCCAGGTGGGGATGCCACGGCCTGCCACGGCGAACAGCAGCCTGGTTGACCACCATGAACGGGATGAACCGGATGAAGAAGTCCCAACTGAGGCTGCTGACCGGCAGGATGCCCAGCAACAGGTAGATGATGGGGGCTGCGAAGTAGATGACCGCGGCGAACCCGCTGAGGTACGTCCACATGGTGGCGAAGTACATCAGGCGCTGGCCGAGCTTGAGGCCCTTCTGTACCAGCGGGTTCTCGCGGAGCAGCACCTGGATGGTGCCCTGCGCCCAGCGAAGGCGCTGCGTCAGCATGGTCGCTATGTCTTCCGGCGCCAGGCCGTAGGCCAGGATCTCGTGGTGGTACACGCTCTCCCAGCCCATGGAGTGCATGCGCATGGCGGTGGCCATGTCTTCGGTGACGGAGATGGTGGCCAGGGGCATCACCGGCTGGGCCTCGTTGCGGCGCTCCACGGTCAGCGCATCCAGGACAGCCTGGACGGATTCCAGGGCTCCCAGGGGGACCAGTCGCGGGCGGACATGCGCTGGACGGCGTCGTCCGCCACCACCGGGACGCCGGACTCGCCCACGTGGGCCAGTTCCATGGCGGCGATCTCCTCCAGGTCTGCTTGCAGGGCCGCGACGTCGGCCAGCACCAGCGTCTGTACGGCGGCATCCACGCGGCGGCGGACCCGGTAGGTGACCTCGCTGAGGGGGCGGCCGCCGTCCACTTCCTCCTGGGCCTCGCGGGTGGCTGCCTCCACCTCGTCCAGCACCTCAGCCACCAGGGGCGACTCCACGTCGGCGGACTTCCGGGCCTGCTTGATCGCTGCCCGGGATGCTGCCAGGGCGCGCCGGATGCTCTTTTCGGTTTCCTTGACGTAACCAACAAGCCCGAGCCTGCATCAGGGCCTCGCGGCGCAGGATCGCGTTGGAGCCGCAGAAGAAGGCGGCGTTCCAGCCGTCCTTGCCCTGCTGGATGGGACCGTAGAACAGCGGTGCCTGGCTGCCGAGGGGATCGGAAGCGGGCACGTTGCTGAAGTACTGGGGCGTCTGGACCAGCGCCACCCGGCGGTTGTTGAAATAGCCCAGGGTCTTTTCCAGGATGTCCGGCTCCGGGATCTGGTCCGCGTCCAGGATCAGCAGGAATTCGCCGTGGGTGACCATGAGGGCGTTGTTGAGGTTTCCTGCCTTGGCGTGCCGGGGGAGGTCCTTGGTCCAGTCCACGCTGCGGGTTACGTAGCCCAGACCGTGCTGTTCGGCCAGGGCCTTGAGTTCGGGCCGCGCGCCGTCGTCGAGGATCCAGGTGCTGTGCGGGTGCCGGATCTTCTGGGCCGCCAGCGCCGTGGTGAGCACCATGTCCAGGTCTTCGTTGTACGTGGTGATGAAGACGTCCACGGTTGCATCGTGGGGCGGTTGGGGCGCGCCCTTGCGGATCTTCAGTTTCCACACGGTCATGCCAAAGAGCATGACGTCGATGAGGCTGTACGTTTCGGCGGCCACCAGCGGCAGCGCGATCCACCATGCGTCCCAGTTAAGGGACGCCGCCCAGCGCCACGCAATGTAGTTCAGGCCGGTCAGGACGGTCAGCACCACAACCAGGCGGGTCCAGAACCGGGTCACGCCCCCGGCTCCTGCGGCAGCCGGCGGACCACAACAACAGTGACGTCGTCTTCGGCGGTCTCTGCCGGGGCCAGGGCCAGGATGGCGTTGCTCGCATCATGTGCCGAACCTGCCCGCTGCGTCGCCTGCTGCACTGCGTCGGTGAAGTCCTCCACCGACTCGAACACGTCCAGCACACCGTCGCTGACCACCACCAGTGAATCGCCGGGCGCCAGTTCGAGCTCGGCCTGGGGCCACTGCGTCCCCGGCCACGCGCCTACCGGGGGCCCTCCGGAAGGGAGGCGGTCCGCCGCCCCCAGGGGCTGGACGTGCAGCGCAAGGCCGTGTCCGGCGTCGACATAGCTGACTTTGCCGGACGCCGCGTCCAGCCGGGCGTGGAAGAGGGTGACAAAGGAATTGGAGGAGTCCAGATCCGCGGCGATTGCCTTGCTGGCGGTGGCGAATCCGGCGTCGAGGTCCTGCCGGCGGCCGGTGGAACGCATCACCGCACGGACCGTAGCCGCGATCAGTGCCGCGCCCATCCCCTTGCCCATGGCATCGGCGAAAGTCAGGTGGAGCCCCTCGGGCGTCTGGTACCAGTCGTAGAAGTCGCCGCCCACGCTGCGGGAAGGCCGGAACAGGCCGGCAACGTCGTACCCGTCAACCCTGATGTCCTCCTTGGGCAGGAGGCTTTGCTGCACTTCCGTGGCGCGTTCCAGCTCGCCACGGGCAGCGGACTCCGCCGCGGCGGAGGGCCGGCGCCGGAACAGGGCATTGATCCTGGACTGCAGTTCCCGCGGGCTGAAGGGCTTGCTGATGTATTCGTCGGCGCCGTTGTCGAGCCCGGTCAGCTTGTCGAGTTCGTCCGCACGGGCGGTGAGCATCACGATGAATGCGTCCGAAAACTCCCGTAAAAGCTTGCACACCTCCAGCCCGTCAAGGTCCGGCAGGTTCAGGTCCAGCGTCACCAGGTCCGGTTTGCTGCGGCGGACCTCCTCCACCCCCGGCAGGCCTGCGCCCGCCTGGGTGACGTCGAAGCCCTGCTTGACCAGGACGCGGACCAGCAGTCCGCGGATGTCCGGGTCATCTTCGATGACCACCGCACGGCGGGATTCGGAGGGAGAGACCATGCTCTACTTCTACCGTATTAAGGCGCACAGGGCATGTCTAAGGCTTCACAGTTTCCGGTGACGTCCCTGACAGAAGTTGTGGCTGCCCCTTCCGGGCGCTTTGGAGCGTCCGCCACACAGCAGATCTTGCGGAAATCTTTGCATCTGCTTGCCAGGACATTGAGGAACGCCGGTCACACTCGAAGCAACGCAGCAGCTTTCAGGAAACAAGGTACGACGACGAACCGCGCGGAGGCCGGAAAGGTGCGGAAGGCGGGGAAGCTACATGGAACAAGTTAAAAGGAAGGGGACGGACAAGGCCAGGGCATTGCTCCGCCTCTACTTCCACTCACGGAAGGTACGGGCAGCGGCCAGGGAACTGGAGCACGCGCTCGCCGAGTCCCGGGAAGTGTCCAGCTGGCCGGGAGACCGGCTTCCGGTAGGGGAGGAGATGTCCCGGCACGTGGAGACACTGACCAGGCGCCTCAAGCTGGAGACCGAGGCGCACCACAGGTTCGAAGTCCTTTTCAAGACTGCGGGTGGAGGGCATTCCGTAGCGGCGCTTTAGGTGCCACACTTAGCAGCAATCGATTGGCTGGGGGATAGTCAGGAGATTGCTGTGAGTTTGTTGCTGGGCTGGTCATACCTGATGGCGGGACTCATGACCATGGATGCGATGTTGCTTGCGTTGTGGGCCATGGAAGTCGATTGGGGCAAGTACTGGCGCCGCAAGTAGAGCGCTGTGCTCCTCCACCCTGGACCCGCGGCTAGAGTCCCAGCCGCATCAACATCCGCGCAAAGCCGTCCAGCACTGAATGGGTGGATCCCTGCCCACTCAACCGCTTCGCCGCCGTCGTACGCCACGACGCCGGGTGGAGGGTCATTGGCGTCCCACCGCCTGACCGGCTGCCCGCGCTCCTCACCCCGCAGGACGACGTTCTATCTGGAAGGGATGAGGTAGCTCGTGCAGGGCCGAACGCATTTCAGGTATACGTACGGCGAAGGAGCAGCGGTAAACTTGGCAACCAAGCAACGGCAAGAAGGATGGGAGCTTCAAATGGGCGAAAAACTTCACCTCACCCCGGAAGACCAATTTCCGGAGGACCTGGTGTCAGTATCGGACAATGAGCTCCAGGTCCTGGATAGCCGGATCCAACGCCAGCTTGACCATGAAATGGTGGTCGACGGCGAATCGAACCGCGAAACGGAGTTCCGCCACTACGAACTGGATGAGGAATTCCAGGACCGCGACAAGCGCTGACGCATTCACTGGTTTCGGCCGAAGAATGCCGGACGCCCAAGCAGTGGCTGCCAGGGCGTCCGGGGAAATGCTGCAGGAAGTGATGGAGGGCCTAGAGGCCCAGGGCTTCCTTGAGGCGTGCGACGTGGCCGTCGGCCTGCACCTGGTACTGGGCCAGGGTGACGTTTCCTTCGGGGTCCACCACAACCGTGGAGCGGACAATGCCCTCGTGGATTTCGCCGTGGACCAGCTTTTCGCCCCAGGCGCCGTAGGCCAGGGCCACGGCGTGGTCTGGATCGGAGAGCAGCGGGAAGGTGAGGGAGAAGTCGCCGCTGAAGCCGGCCAGGGCTTCCTCGGCGTCCGGGGAGATGCCCACTACCTCGTAGCCCTTGCCCTGCAGGGAGGCTAGGCTGTCACGGAAGTCGCAGGCTTCTGTGGTGCAGCCGGGGGTTGCGGCCTTCGGGTAGAAGTAGACAATGACGTTCTTGCCGCGGTAATCGGCCAAGGAGGTCTCGTGGCCCTGGGCGTCCCGGAGGGTGAAATCAGGAGCCGGGGTGCCGGGCTGAAGCTTGGTGGTCAGGGTGGGGCTCATGGCGTTCCTTTGTAAGACTCGGTCAGTGATGGCCAAACATCCAGTGAAGCGGGTTGCCGCTTACTCATACAAACCAGCGCGTCATATGCAGTATTCCGCGGGACCACGAACGGCCGCGTGCGGACCCGGCACGAACTGGTATCCGCCGCCGCGCACCGTGGCAACGGCATGACGTGCGTTGCCCAGTTTCTTGCGGATCCTGCCCACGTAGACGTCGATTGAACGCGCGGTCGCGCCGGGGAAATCCAGCGATTCCAGGAACTCCTGCAGTTCCTCGCGGCCCACGGTGCGGGAGAGGTGCGTCACAAGGTAGCGCAGCACTTTGTATTCGACGCCGGTCAGCGACACCGGCATGCCATCCAGCAGGACGGATTCGGCGGCAAGGTCCACGGCGACCCGGCTGACGGGGCCGGCCGACGGCGGCAGGCGGGTGCCGCCGTCGGGCTCGGTTGCGCCGGGGTTCTCCGCCGCGGAAGGTTCGCGAGAGGAGTCGGCTGCGGCTCCTTCCGCACTGGCGGAGACCCCGGACGTGGGGGCTCCGGCGGCAGGCCAATGGACTTCCGCCTCCGGAGCAGTTTCGAGGGCCCTCGCGAGGACCATTTGGGCGGCGTGGCGCAGGAGCTCCGGGGTGGTTCCGTCCGCCGGAACCACCCACAGAGCCAACCCGTGGGCGGTGGCACGCCTTGCCGGAGGCGGACCTGGGTGTGGCGCCGCCGTTCGTGGATGGTGGGCTTCCACTGCCATGGCGGGTCCTCAGACGCCGCCGCGGCGGATCAGCTTGCCCGTGGGGGTCTGGCCGTCCACTACGGCGCCGCGCAGGAAGGTCTTGCGGACCACGCCCGCGAGGGTCTTGCCGTCATATGGCGTGATGGGGTTCTTGTGCTTGAGCTTGGACACGTCCACCACGAAGGCTTCATCGGGGGCGAAGACCGCGAAGTCGGCGTCGTAGCCCAGGGCCAGCTGGCCTTTGTTGGTGAGGCGGGCCAGGTTTGCGGGCTTCTCCGCCATCCAGGCAACCACCTGCTCCAACGGGATGCCGCGGTGCCGGGCTTCGCTCCAGATCAGGGACAGGCCCAGCTGCAGCGACGAGACACCGCCCCAGGCCACGGCAAAGTCGCCGTTCTCCAGGTCCTTGAGATCCAGCGTGGAGGGGAGTGGTCCGAGACGATGCAGTCGATGGTGCCGTCCTGCAGGCCCTGCCACAGCAGTTCCCGGTTGGAGGCCTCGCGGATGGGCGGGCAGCACTTGTAAGCCGTGGCGCCATCAGGAATTTCCTCGGCCATCAAGGTCAGGTAGTGCGGGCACGTCTCCACGGTGAGCTTGACGCCGTCGCGCTTTGCCGACGCAATCATGGGCAGGGCGTCCGACGACGACAGGTGCAGGATGTGCGCACGCGCACCGGTCCAGCGGGCCCGTTCGATGACCTCGGCGATGGCCTTGTTCTCGGCGCCGCGGGGGCGGGAAGCCAGGAAGGTTTCGTAGTGGTCGCCGCCCGGGTGCGGAGCGCGGTCGATGGCGTGCGAGTCCTCAGCGTGGACGATCATGAGCGAGTCGAAGGACTTCAGCTCGGCCATGTCCTCTTCCATCTCGTCCGCGTCCAGGTGCGGGAACTCGTCCACGCCGGAGTGCAGGAGGAAACACTTGAAGCCGAACACGCCCTCGTCATGCAGCGGGCGCAGGTCCGCCTTGTTGCCGGGGATGGCGCCGCCCCAGAACCCGACGTCGATGAAGGCCTGGTCCTCGGCCACCTCGCGCTTGAGCTTGAGGTTTTCCACGGTGGTGGTGGGCGGGACGGAGTTCAGCGGCATGTCGATGATGGTGGTGACGCCGCCCGCCGCCGCGGCGCGCGTGGCGGAGGCGAAGCCTTCCCACTCGGTGCGGCCGGGCTCGTTGACGTGGACGTGGGTGTCCACCAGGCCCGGGAGCAGGGTTTCGTCGCTGGCCAGTTCGATGACCTCGGTGCCGGCCAGGCCGTTGCCCAGCGGCTCGATAGCCACGATCTTGCCGTTGCGGACGCCCACTTCGCGCGGAGCGATGCCGGCGGTGGTCAGGATGCGCTGGCCCCGGATGACGAGGTCAAAACGTTCTTCAGACACGGAGGTCCTCCTTGGTACTTGCGGCAGCAGGCCTGTTGGCTGCAATCCCCGCGCTGATCTGGGTGCCCAGCTGCTCCAGCAGTGGCCCTGCCTCTGCTATGCACCTGTTTACATCGGTTTCGAGCGCCGTCAAAGCATAAATGTCCTCGAATCCGGCGGCCGCGGCCTGGCCATGGTCCAGGGTGGTGCGGCCGCAGACGGCAATGACCGGGACGCCCTGCGCTGCGGCAGCCCGGGCAACGCCCATGGGGGTCTTGCCCAGCAGGCTTTGCTCGTCCAGGCTGCCTTCGCCGGTGATCACCAGGTCGGCGCCCCCAGCCGGTCCGCCAGTCCTGTGAGTTCAAGGACGACGTCGATGCCCGGCCGCCGCGTTGCGGCCAGGACGGCGATGGCAGCGTAGCCCACGCCGCCGGCTGCTCCGGCTCCGGGAGCCTCGGCAGCCTTGACGGCGCGGAATCCGATCTCCCTGGCCAGGACTTCGACAAACCTGGCCAGGGCGGCGTCGAGCATGCCGACGTCTTGTGGTGCGGCGCCCTTTTGCGGACCGAAGACCGCCGCGGCACCCTGGGCGCCCAGCAACGGGTTGTCCACGTCGGACGCCAGCACGAAACGGGTATCCACCAGGCGGGGCTCGAAATCGGTGAAGTCGATGCTGTGCAGGTTCGCCAGCGCCGCGCCGCCCGGTGGAAGTTCATTGTTCCTGCTGTCCAGGAACCGGGCGCCGAGGCCCTGCAGGAGCCCCGCACCGCCGTCGGTATTCGCGCTGCCCCCCACACCCAGCACGATCCGGCGGCAGCCCGCGTCCAGCGCGGCCCGGATGAGCTGCCCGGTGCCCAGGCTGGTGGCCTTGGTAGCATCCGCCGAGGCGGGGCGGCCGCCCTCCTTTACCCGGGGAACCAGCGCCAGCCCGGACGCCGTCGCCATCTCAATGACGGCCTCGTGCCCGCGGACCGCGAAGTCCGCCTCCACACGCTGTCCGGTGGGCCCGGCGACCGTGGCCGTTCGCCGGGTGAATCCGGAGCCGACGGCGGCATCGAGGGTGCCCTCGCCGCCGTCGGCCACCGGAATCCGGACCACGTCAAGGTTGCCCCCGGCTCCGCGCTGCAGGCCCTTTTCCAAATGGCTGCACACCTCCGGAGCGGACAGGGATCCCTTGAACTTGTCCGGGGCAATCACGATCCGCATGGTTATGCCTGCAGTGCCAGGATGGCGGTGGGGGCGTCGGCGGCGGATTCGGCCAGTTCCTCAAACTCGTTCACGGCGTTGATTTCCACGCCCATGGAGATGTTGGTGACCTTTTCCAGGATCACTTCCACCACCACGGGAACCTGGAACTCGCCCATCAGGGCCTTGGCCTTGTCGAACGCGGCGGCGAGGTCGTTGGGGTCCTCCACGCGGACGGCCTTGCAGCCCAGGCCCTCGGCCACCTTCAGGTGGTCCACGCCGTAGCCGCGGGTGTCCTCGGACAGGTGCGAGCTGTTGATGTTCTCGAACGCCAGGGACACGTTCTGCTCCATGTTGAAGCCGCGCTGGGACTGGCGGATCAGGCCCAGGTAGGAGTTGTTCACCACCACGTGGATGTAGGGCAGGTTGAACTGCGCGCCCACGGCCAGTTCCTCGATCATGAACTGGAAGTCGTAGTCCCCGGAGAGCGCCACCACGGTCTGGTCCGGGTTGGAGCGGGCGACGCCGAGGGCTGCCGGTGCGGTCCAGCCCAAGGGGCCTGCCTGGCCGGCGTTGATCCACTTGCGCGGGCCGAACACGTGCAGCATCTGCGCGCCGGCGATCTGGGACAGTCCGATGGTGGACACATAGGTGGTGTCGCGGCCGAAGGACTTGTTCATCTCCTCGTACACGCGCTGCGGCTTGATGGGGATGTTCTCGAAGTGCGTCTTGCGGTGCAGGGAGGCCTTGCGGTCCTGGCACTCGGCAACCCAGGCGCTGTAGTCCGGCAGGGACCCGGCAGCAGCCCGTTCCTTGGCTAGCTCAACCAGCCCTGCCAGCGCCGCGCCGGCGTCGGACGCGATGCCCAGGTCCGGCGAGAACACGCGGCCGATCTGGGTGGGCTCAATGTCGATGTGAACGAACTTGCGGCCTGCGGTGTAGGTCTCCAGGCCGCCGGTGTGGCGGTTGGCCCAGCGGTTGCCGATGCCGATCACGAAGTCGCTCTGCAGGTAGTTCTCGTTGCCGTAGCGGTGGCTGGTCTGCAGGCCCACCATGCCGGCCATCAGCTGGTGGTCGTCCGGAATGGTGCCCCAGCCCATCAGGGTGGGGATGACTGGAACGTTGAGGGTCTCGGCCAGGCTCCACCAGCTGCGCGGAGGCTCCGGCGTTGATGATGCCGCCGCCGGCCACGATCAGCGGGTGCCTCGCGGCGAGCAGCATGTCCAGGGCCTTTTCCAGCTGCTTGCGGGAGGCCTTGGGCTTCTCGACGGGCAGTGGCTCGTAGGTGTCGATGTCGAATTCGATCTCGGCCATCTGCACGTCGATGGGCAGGTCCAGCAGCACGGGGCCGGGGCGGCCCGAGCGCATCAGCTGGAAGGCCTTCTGGAACGCGCCGGGCACCTGGCCGGGCTCCAGGATGGTCATGGCCATCTTGGTGACGGGCTTGGCGATGGACTCGATGTCCACGGCCTGGAAGTCTTCCTTGTGCAGCTTGGCCACCGGCGCCTGGCCGGTGATGCAGAGCATGGGGATGGAATCTGCCCACGCAGCGTACAGGCCGGTGATCATGTCGGTTCCGGCGGGGCCGGAGGTGCCGACGCAGATGCCGATGTTGCCGTCCTTTGCGCGGCTGAAGCCGTCGGCCATGTGGCTGGCGCCTTCAACGTGGCGGGCCAGCGTGTGGCGGATGCCGCCGTGGGCGCGCATTGCGGAGTAGAAGGGGTTGATGGCAGCGCCTGGCAGGCCGAACGCCTCGATGGCGCCTTCCTTTTCCAGGATGGCCACCGCTGCATCAACGGTACGCATCTTGCTCATAGGGTGCTCCTTGAAAGCTTGAAAAGTCTGTTTTTGGGTGTGCTGAGGGGACCGCCGTCGTAGTTGTGTACGACGGCGGGTGCCCTGCTGGTGTGTCTTAGGCGCCTTGGCGGCGGTGCTTATTTCCTGCCGCTGAGCTGGAGGACCTGCTTGAAGAGTCCGGAGTGGTCCAGTGCGCCGTCGCCTTGGTTGACGGTGGCGGCGACAAGCTGGGCGGCGACGGCGCCGAGCGGGATGGCGACGTTGGCTTCGCGGGCGGCGGCGGTGACGATGCCCAGGTCCTTGTGGTGGAGGGCCAGGCGGAAGCCGGGGTCGAAGTTACGGTCCAGCATCTTCTGGCCCTTCTGGTCCAGGACCTTGGAACCGGCAAGGCCGCCGCCGAGGACCTTGAGGGCGGCGTCGGTGTCCACGCCGTAGGCCTCGAGGAAGGCGATGGCCTCGCCGAGGACCTCGATGTTCACCGCGACGATGAGCTGGTTGGCTGCCTTGACGGTCTGTCCGGAGCCGGAGGGGCCGACATGGACGATGGTCTTGCCGACTGCGTTCAGGACGTCCTGGGCGTCCTCGAAGTCCTGCTTGTCGCCGCCGACCATGATGGAGAGCACGGCGTCGATCGCGCCCTGTTCGCCGCCGGAGACCGGGGCGTCCAGGGGGCGGATGCCGGCTTCGCGGGCGTCGTCGGAGAGGCGCTTGGCGACGTCGGGGCGGATGCTGGAGGCGTCGATCCACAGGGTGCCCTGCTTGGCGTTGGCGAAGACGCCGTCCTCGCCGCTGACCACGCCCTCAACGTCGGGGGAGTCCGGCACCATGGTGATGACGACGTCGGCATCCTTGACGGCGTCGGCGATGCTCGAGGCGCCGTTGCCGCCTTCGGAGACCAGCTTGTCGATCTTGTCCTGGCTGCGGTTGAAGCCGGTGACGGTGTGGCCGGCCTTGACCAGGTTGATGGCCATGGGCAGGCCCATGATTCCGAGTCCGATGACTGAAACGTTGCTCATGATGGTTCTCTTTCTGGAAAGTCTGTTGTGACCCAACTAGGTCGCGCCAAGTGTCGTTTTGGAGAGTCGAACCGACACTTGCTGCTACTTAGTTGGGTGGGGGATTACTTGGCGGCGTGCTCGCGGATGGCCCAGCTGAAGGCCGTTTCCTGCGGTTCCTTGTATTCGAGGCCGATGTAGCCCTCGTAACCGAGTTCGCGGCTGCGGGCGATCCATTCGCCCAGCGGGAGGGTGCCCGTCCCGGGGGCGCCGCGGCCGGGGTTGTCCGCGATCTGGATGTGGCCGAAGTGCCTGGCGTGGTTTTCGATGACGGCCGGAACGTCGTCGCCGTTGACCGCCAGGTGGTAGAAGTCGGCAAGGAGCTTGACGTTCCCGACGCCGGCCTCCGCCTTGACGCGGGCAATGACCTTGAGTGCGTCGTCGGCGGTGAGGAGCGGGTACCTGGGTGCGCCGCTGACGGGTTCGAGGAGGACGGTGCCACCGATGCGGGCGACGCCTTCGGCTGCCGCCGCCAGGTTCTTGACGGCCAGGCTCGTCCTGCTCTTCGGGGGTGAATTCGTCCTGCCGGTTGCCGTAGAGGGCGTTGAAGGCCTTGCAGCCCAGGCGCCCCCCGATGCCGGCCACCACATCGATGTTGTCCTTGAACTCGGAGCAGCGTCCCTTCCAGGAGACCAGGCCCCGGTCGCCGCCGGGCATGTTGCCGGCGTTGAAGTTCAGGCCCGTGAGCTGCACCCCGGCGTCTGTGATGGCGTTCTCGAACTTGGTGATCTCGCTGTCTGCAGGGACTGAGGTCTCGAAGGGCCACCAGAACTCGACGGCATCGAAGCCTGCTGCCTTGGCTGCCGCGGGGCGCTCGAGCAGGGGGAGCTCCGTGAGGAGGATGGAGCAGTTCACTGTGTACGTCATCGTAGGTCCTTCCGAGGGAGGGGCTTTGATCTATTTTCCCGTAGCTTCCGGCGTGGAGACCGTTCCGGCCTGACCATTGTTTCCGCTTTGTGGAATTTAGATTCTGCTTTATGAAAAGTGTAGGGAAGGTGGGGCAGGGTAGTCAAGGGGAGGCGAGGGCAGCACACTGGTAGGAGGCAAGCCCGCTCAACAGGAAGGGACTGGAGCGCCAGTGACCGGTACCCGTGTGCGTCTGTCGGCTTGGCTTATTGCCCTCGCCGGATTCGCTGCTGCGTGCACACCGCCGGTTGGGCTGCAGGAGGCTGCCACCGCTCCCGCCACGCCGTCCGCTTCTTCTGAAGCGGCCGCTGCCACCCCAGGGGCGGCTGCGGCCGGGACCGCCCTTGCGCTCCCTCCGGCTCCGATCCGAATGGCCACTCCTTCGCCACCTGGCCCGACCCCTGTGCAGGCGCCAGCGCCGGAGGCCCCAGTACAGGCTCCTGCCCCGGCTCCAGCGCCGGAGGCGTTTGCCCTCAACCTGTACCGGGAGGGGGACTTCGTTCCGCAGTACACCTTCGACTGGTGTGTGGCGGCGAGCATCCAGATGGCGCACAACCTCATCGATGGCACCGGCGGCGGCACCTGGACTGACCGGGCGCAGCAGAATGAACTGTGGGAGATGGCCCGCGCCCGCTCCTCCGATTCGTTCAATGGTGCAAACCCCTTCGGCTGGGCGCAGGTCCTGACTGAAACGGGGATGGGGCCATACTCCGTGGTGAGCCTTCCAAGCTATGAAGAAGCGCTGCGGACGGCAGCCCGAGCCATCGCCGGGACGGGCCGCCCTGTGGGCCTCGTGATGTGGAGCGGGCGCCACGCCTGGGTGATGAGCGGATTCGAATCGGTAGGCGATCCCCGCCATTTCCCGGACTTTTCCGTGACCGGCATTCGCGTCCTGGACCCTCTCTACCCTTACGGGAGCAGCCAGTGGGGCCCGTCCCCGGCCCCCAATGCACTGCTCACGCCGGAGCAGTTAGCCACCCAGTTCGTGGTCCGCGAGCCGCGGCGCTGGAGCAGCGGGCTGGCAGCCGGCTACCTGCTGGTGCTTCCCACTGCTGCCTAGCAGGGCTGCCATCCGGCTGGCCGCCGCGAAACCCTAGAGACGCCAAAAATCCCCGGCGCAGCAACCCCCGCGCCGGGGACGTTTGTAGAACGGCCTAGTGCGTCAGGTCCTTGCCCTTGGTCTCAGGGATGGTGAAGACGAACGCCGCGCTGACCACCAGCAGCAGCACCGCATACATGTTGAATACCTGCGGAGCGCCCAGTGAGGATCCCAGCCACTGCTGCAGGTAGGGCGCGGTGCCGCCGAACACTGCCACGCAGATGGAGTAAGGGACGCCAACGCCTACGGTGCGGATCGAGGTGGGGAACAGTTCGGCGTAGACGGCGGGGACAATGGCGGCGCTCGCGGCCACGAAAACCAGCATCACGGACATGCTCACGGCCAGCTGCCATGCTGCGTCCTTCAGCAGCCAGGTCATGGGGAAATGCAGGACCGCGGAGCCGATGGCGCCGGCCCAGAGGACCTTCTTGCGGCCGATGCGGTCGGACAGCTTTCCCCATACCGGCAACGCGGCAATGAACACGATGTTGGCAATGACCCCGGCCCAGAGTGCCTCGCCGCGGTCGATCTTCAGGGCGGTGGTGGCGTAACTCGGCGCCACGACGCCCCAGATGTAGTAGATCACCGTAAGGCCTACCGTCAGCCCGATCACCTGCATGGCCTGCTTGCGGTAGCGGACAATCTGCGGCCAGATCGGGGCGCGCTTTTCGGTGGTTGCTTCGTTCTGGAACGCATCGGTTTCGTGCAGCCGGGACCGCATGATCAGCGCATACAGGCCCATGGCCGCACCAATCAGGAATGGAACCCGCCAGCCCCACGCGTTCATTGCCTCCGTGCTTAATGCCATGTTCAGGACCGCGCCCAGCAGCGTGCCGAACAGGATGCCCACGGTGCCGGACGTGTAGATCAGGGTGGCCCAGAAGCCGCGGTGTTCCTTGGGCGCCATCTCCGACAGGTACGTTTGCGACGACGGCAGCTCGCCGCCGTGCGCCAGGCCCTGGACCAGCCGGGCCACCAGCAGCATCAGCGAGGCGAACGCGCCGACACTTGCAAACGTGGGGGCGACGCCGATCATCAGGCTGCCCAGTGAGGCAAGGCCGACGGCGAACGCCATGGAGGTCTTCCGGCCCACCCGGTCGCCGATCCAGCCGAAGAGGAACCCGCCGAAGGGCCTGGCCACGAAGCCGACGGCGAAGATCGCCAGGGTGGACAACACGGCCGACGCCGGGTCCTCCTTGCTGAACAGCTGGCTGGCAATGAAGGGGGTAAACGTGGCGTAGATGGCCCAGTCGTACCACTCGACGGCGTTGCCGATGCCGGTGCCGACGATGGTCTTGGCGGTGGACATGCGTCCAGCCCGGGGCTTGCTTACTGCAACGGACATGGTCTTCTTCCTGGTCAATTGGTCTGTGGATAGGGGCAGCGGCGCTGTGGCCGGGTTGGGGACGTGTTTCAGGATGCTGTGTCAGGATGCCCGGGAAAGGGCGGCCAGCCGCGAGATGGCGAGTTCCGCGTAGAGGGCGGCCCCGTCCGCCAGCACGGCGTCATCGAAGGTTGCGTATGGTGAATGGTTGAACGGGGAGGCGTCCGGGTCGCCGCCCGGGGCCACGGCGCTGAGTCCCACGAAGGTGCCAGGCACCTCAGCCAGGACCCGCGAGAAATCTTCCGAGCCGCTCAGTGGTGTTGCCCAACGCGCCAGGCGTCGCTCGCCGAAGAGCCTCGGTGATCACTTTTTCGGCGGTGTGTGTTTCGTCTTCATTGGTGATGGTGAGCGGGTACTCCTGCAGATAGTCGACGGCGACCTCCACCCCGTGCGCGGCCGCGATGCCCCTGAGCAGGCGCGGCACGGCGTCCATCATCTTCAGGCGTGATGCTTCCGAGAATGTCCTGATGGTGGCCTCGATGCGGGCCGACTCGGGGATGACATTCCGTTTGGTGCCGGCGTGGAGCACGCCAACGGACAGGACTACGGGATCGAACATGTTGAACTGCCGGGTGACCATCACCTGCAGGGCCGTCACCATCTCCGCGGCCACCGTGACCGGATCCTTCGCGGAGTGCGGCGCCGAACCGTGGCCGCCGGCGCCGAGCACCGTGACTTCCAGCCCGTCCGAGGCGCTGAGCATGACGCCCGGTTTGGTGCAGAAGGTGCCGTGTGGCTCCAGCGAGGAGAACACGTGCATGCCGTAGGCTGCCTGGACGCGGGGGCCGGCGGCGTCAAGGACGCCCTCGCGGAGCATGTAGCTGGCACCGTCACAGCCTTCCTCGCCCGGCTGGAACATGAGGACGACGTCGCCCTGCAGCTGGTGCCGCTTCTCAGCCAGGAGGGTGGCGGCTCCGGCGAGCATGGAGGTGTGCAGGTCATGGCCGCAGGCGTGCATGGCACCGTCAGCCTGCGAGGCGAAGTCCACGCCGGTCTTCTCCTGGACGGGCAGGCCGTCCATGTCCGCGCGGAGCAGGACGGCGGGCCGGGACTGGCTGTCGTCGCCGCCCGTCTTCCCGGTGCCCGGCTGCCCTGTGCCTTCCTTCCCGGCACCCTGGTGGCCGCCACGCAGGACCGCAGTGACCGACGTCGTCTCCTTGCCAAGGGTGATCTCAAAGGGGAGCCCGTCCAGTGCCTCGAGGACCTTCTCCTGGGTGCGCGGGAGGTGCAGCCCGATTTCCGGCTGCCGGTGAAGGTCGTGCCGCAGGCGGACCAAGTCATCCTTCAGGTCGTTGGCGTCGTCGGTTATGGACACGTGTAACTCCTTGGCAATCGGCATCGGGGCTTGTGGACTATTGTGGAGTGGCGTGGTTCACACTTTCCAAAAGCACTGGAATTATTCTTGAAATGCCACTTATCGGCAGAATTCGCGCAGGAGGAGGGAGGTGCTCCGTGGAGCTCAGCGAGGACGATCTTGCCCTTATCCAGGTGCTGCAGGCCTCGCCGCGGCTGGGGTGGGCTGATGCTGCGAAGGTGCTGGACGTACATGCAACCACGTTGGCCGCCCGTTGGGAACGCCTTACCTCAAGCGGGTCTGCGTGGGTGACGGCCCACCTGGCGGGAGATCCAAAACAGATGCTCCTGGCCTATGTGGCCGTTGACTGTGAGATGAACCGGCGTGACAGCGTCACAGCGCAGCTTGCCGCGGTTCCGGAGATTGTCACGGTCGAGGAAGCTGCGAGTAACCGTGACCTGATGCTGACCGTCATCACGCGCTCGCTGGAGGAATTCAGCGATAAAATTATTGCCCGGCTAAAGGCGGTTGAGGGGCTCACCAAGTACCAGGTGGCCCTGTGCACGCGCCTGCACAGCAGCGGGGACGACTGGCGGCTGAATGTGCTGAGCCGCTCACAGCTTGCAACGCTCCGGACGCTTGCGCCACAGGCTGGGCGGGAGTCCGCGCCGGCGGCCCAGCTTCCGGAGAGCCACCTTGACCTGCTGCCGTTCCTGGCGCGGGACGGCCGGGCCACCGCGGCCGATATTGCCCGCGCCCTGGGCCGCCATCCCGCTACCGTGCAGCGCCAGTTGAACCGGGTGCTGGCCAGCGGCATCCTGTCTTTCCGCTGCGAAATCGCCCAGCGCTATTCGTCGTTCCCGGTGACATGCCAGTGGTTCGTGAATGTCCCGGCTGGCCAGCATGACGCAGCCGCAGCGCAGATCCGCACCATCAGCAACGTCCGGCTGAGCGCTTCCACCACCGGGCCCACCAATTTCGTGATCATCATGTGGCTGCAAACCCTGGCTGACGTCATGTCCGCCGAGCTTGCGCTGCAGCAGAAGGTGCCCGGCATTGAAATCGTAGAGAGCGCGGTGATGCTGCGGACGGTCAAGCGGGTGGGCTGGATGCTGAAGGAAGATACGACGGCGAGCGGCGCCGTCGTCCATGCCGGCAGTCCTGGTGCCGCAGAGTGAGCGTGGCGGACAAAGGAGTGGGGGCGCCGTCGTGCGGTGCTGTATCCGGGCGCACGTGCTTCCCCTGCAGGCGGGCCACGGCAATTGCCCTAAGAAGCCCGCTGCCCTCCTGATGCTCAGCGGCAACGGGGCAACGGGCATGTCGCCGGGCAGCGTCTCCAGTGCCCAAGGGTTTTGAAGCGGGAGCTGGGCTCCGATGATCAGCCATGGCGCGAGCCCCGGGAGGCCTCCCAAGATCCCCAGCAGTGCGGCAATGGCGGCCTCGGCAGCGTCGAAGCAGAGGCGGGCAACGGCAATACTGCATCGTATGGATAAAAAACGTGTGGGCTGGGTGGTGGTCAAGAAAGGTACGACGGCGAGTGGGGGCGACGCGCGTGCCGCTTAGGGTTTTGGGCTGGGGCCCGCTCCCTTGCGGGCGCCCGTCTTATTGGCGCCCGTCGCGCGTTTGCCCGCTTGCCTTCCCGGCGGCCCGCCTCTGCTGCACACTGTCCCTATGACTTTCGCAAATGTTGGAATGCTCGGCACCAAGCCCGGACAACGCGACGCACTAGCGGCCATCCTGCTGCGCCCCAAGCCCGGAATGAAGGAAGCAGGCTGCCTGCTGTACGAAGTGGGCGTCAATGATGACGTGCCTGATACGGTGTTCGTCTCCGAGCTATGGGAGTCCGCTGAGTCGCATCAGGCGTCCCTGCAGCTGGACGGCACGCGCGCGGCGATCGCCGAGGCCATGCCGCTGCTGTCCGGAGAAATGGGTGGCCACCGGTTCACGGTCCTGGGCTCACCGCTCCGGTGATTCTGCGCCACGCTGGCCGACTGCCTCCAAAACGTCCCTTGCCCTAAACGGGGTGTTCCGCTATGAGTGGATTGCCATGATTGGGGTAAGGGAGGTCACATGAAACCGATGCCTGCATTTGAGCTTGTCGCCCGACTCGAGGACGCCGAATGGCTTGACCCGCTGGCCAAGAGCGTCCGGAAAGCAGTCAAAAAGGTCATCAAACCCAAGTGGGCCCGCGATGTCCTCCATGGCGTTCCCATCGGCCACCCGGTGCACCCCCTTGCCGTCCAGGTTCCCATCGGCGCCTGGCTCTCAGCCGGGGTGCTCGACGCGGTTCCCGGGGGCGGAAAGGCTGCCGGGCTGCTGATCGGTGTGGGCACCGCCAGCGTGGTTCCCTCCGCCCTGGCCGGTTTCACCGACTGGTCCCAGCTGCACCCGCAGCAGCAGCGGGTGGGCCTGGTGCACGCCGCAGCCAATGTCACCGCAACGAGCCTCTACATCGCGTCGTTGGTGCAGCGGGCGCGGGGTTTTCAGGGCAGCGGCAAGGTGCTGGCATATCTGGGTCTTGCCACAGTCAGCGCGGGTGGCTTCCTCGGCGGCCACCTGACGTACCGTCAAGCCGCAGGGGTAAACCACAGCGAGGAAATCCCGCACCGCTTTCCCTCCGGCTGGCATCCACTGGCTCCACTGACCGAACTGCCCGAAGGAGGCCTCCACAAGCGCGTCGTGGCCGGCATCCCCCTGCTGGTCCACCGGGACGGCGACACCGTCAACGTGTTGTCCGACGTCTGCAGCCACCTTTCCGGGCCGCTTCACGAAGGCAAGATCAAGGACGACGGCGGCGAGGCGTGCGTCGTCTGCCCCTGGCACCGGAGCACTTTCTCACTCCGCACGGGCGAAGTGAAGGCCGGTCCCGCCACGTCCCGGCAGCCGGTTTTCGAGACGCGCATCACCGGGGAACTCGTGGAAGTGTGCCTGCCCGGCGCTGACGGGTAGAGAGGCCGTTCGGCCCTACTGGCCAATGTTAGGTGGCGGAAGACTGGGTCCATGGCGAGGTTCAGCGGTGCGAAACCGTTCAGGCACTCCTCGCTTCAATGCACGGGACTACCTCCGCACGTTGAGCGTGTGCGCGGCGGTGCAACTGTCCGGTGATGCGAGTTTCGGAACCCCGGGGGATTGCTTCAGGCGTTGTACTTGTGACCGCCGGTGCCGGGCCGCTGGCGGCCAACCTCTACCTGGTCAGGGCCGGCAGCACGTGGGCGATGGTTGACTGCGGGTGGGCGGGCAGCGCCGAACCTGTCCGTGGGGCGGTCGAGAAGATTCTCGGGCCTGGCGCCGTGCCTGCCGCCATCTTTTTGACGCACATCCATCCGGACCACTCCGGCGCAGCTGGCGCCCTGGCGCGGTTGTGGGAGGTGCCGGTTTATGCACACGAGGCCGAGCCTGCCCATGGCGGCGGGAAGGTACATTCCGGAGTTTTCCGTGCCATTGGACCGGTGGTTCATTGCCCCTGTCCTGTGGTCGTTGCCTACCCGCGCACGCCGGCGGATTGAGGCCGCGGGCGATATCACGGACGTCGTACACGGCCTCCCTCGAAGCGGGGAAGTGCCGGGCCTCCCGGGTTGGGTTGCCATTCCTACGCCGGGCCACACCGCCGGGCACGTCGCATACTGGCGCTCCGGCGACGGCGTCCTCCTAACTGGTGATGCCGTTATCACAGTGAACTTGAATTCGATGCGAGGGCTCTTGCCAGGAGAACCGGATTTGTCAGGGCCACCCTGGTTCACCACATGGAACTGGAAGCTGTCCATGGACTCCATCACTCGGCTCGCGGAGCCTGGGCCCCCGCATCCTGGCACCCGGGCACGGGCAGCCCCTGGCGCTGGGGGTGGTTCCCCGGCTCCGGGCCGTGGCTGCGAAGGAGCACGCGCAACGGGTCAAGCTTCGCCGCCGCTTGGGGGTGCCCCCAACCCGGCGTAGCTAGGAATGTCAGCCGGAGAGGACGAAGGGTTTTGTGAAGAATTCTTCCCAGGCGGGGTCCTCGGGTGAGAAGTCGCTGAGTTCCAGGAGCGCGGGGTTGTCCGGTTCCCAGGGTGGGAGGTCTTCCAGGCTGGGATTTTCTGCCTGGATTGCTGCGGGCGTAGGCCATTGCGGCCAGCTTTCCCGGGGCCAGTGGGTTGGTTGGGGGTCGGGGTGTTCGGGTTTGTAGTGCCGCCCTGTGGGTGAGGTCCAGCCGGGTGGTTGATTCCGGGCGGCCGGGTCGGGGGTCCATTGGCTGTTGTGTTTGAGTCTGTGGTGTCGGGGGCAGAGTTGTGCCAGGTTGCTGACGTTGGTGGTGCCGCCGTGTTTCCAGGCGGTGAGGTGGTCGGTGTCGTTGTCGGGGGTGCGGTTGGTGCAGCCGGGGAAGGTGCACTTACGGTCGCGCATCCTGATCCAGCGTTTGATGGTTTCGGTGATCCGGTAGTTCGTCCGGCCGATTTCCAGGGGCGCCCCGTCCCTCGGGTCGACGAGGACCCGGTAGAACGAGTCCGCTCCGTCGGCGACGAGTTTCCGGGCCAGGGACGCCGGAACCGGGCCCAAACCGTCCAGGATTGCTGGTTCGTCCGTCAGCCCGAGCAGGGAGAACACCGGCACCATCACCAGGACATCGGCCCGCGGAGCAGGGACTTTCCCGATCGCGGCAGTGCTGCCGGTGCCGAGGAGCAGGGCTGCGGCGATGTCGGGGCGGAGTTGGGTGAGGGTGCGGGTTTCGTCGGGGCCTTGGAGGCCGCGGGCGGTGGCGGTGGTGCGGTTCCAGATGGCGCAGGCGGTGTCTCCGGGGAGGTAGATGGAGAGCCAGGCCATGCCGTCGCGGTCGGGGGCGTATTCCATCCTGCGGTCGGCAGCACCTTTGGCGTGGCGTTTCCCGATGGATTCGGGGTGGTGGCGTTCCCGCCAGGCACGGGCCCTGGCGCGGAACCGGGCCGGGACGAGATCGCCCGGGGCTGCGCCGCGGGCGGGGTTGGGTGCGTCAGGGTCGAAGAAGTGCGCCACCAAAGCGGCGGCACCCGCCGCGTCGAGGCCTTCGGTTTCGTCAGCAACGATGCGGGCATGCTGCCAGGACATCGCCCCGGCAGATAACGCCTCAAAAGCAGGCGCCAGCGAACAGACTCGCCGTGACTGTTCCACGAACGCCCCTGCGGCGGTGGAGCTGATGGTCAGGACCCCGGCGATCTCCTCCACCACTGACATCTCGGCGTAGGTACGTTCCTGGACTGATGCGTCCGGCTGGGTCATCGCCTTCTGAAACCCCATGGCCTCGGCAGCGTCCCGCGCCTGCCCGGCGGCGAGTTGAGCCGCGATGCGGGACCGAAGCTCCAGCCGTTCCAGCCGGAGCTCATACCGCCGCTGCAACACGTCAACACCGGCGCCAACGCCGACCCCGGCAGCCAGCAAATTATCCTCACGGCCCAGCGAATCAAGGGCAGCAACAGAGGCACGGACACCCTCCAACCCCGCCCCAACACCACCGCCGATTCCCATAGACACATCATCCATCGAGGCACTGACAATCAACGGGACGGTCGGTTATCCAGCCAAGCAGCTCACGCGGCAGGGGTGACCCACATACCCCTGCGCAGTACCCCTGCCAGGCTCCAAATCCGGGTCAAGCACCAGGACGTCCGCGGGCATCCCGGGACGCAGGTCGCCTGCCTTCGTCGAAAGACCCAATACCGATGCGGGCACGGCCGACGCTGACGTCACGGCATCGCGCAGGGCAACACCCGCAGCAACAGCAGTCCGGACCACTTCCAGCAGGGTGCTGGTGCCGCCGGCGATGGTATCCGTGCCATCTACCCGCGCTACGCCGTGGCTTACGGTCACCGCGAGGGAACCCAGCCGATACTGCCCGTCATCCAGTCCCGTGGCAGCCATCGCATCGGTCACCAGGGCGATGTTGTCTGCTCCCACCAGGTCGAACACCAGCTTCACGGTTTCCCGCGCCAGATGGACGCCGTCGGCAATGAGCTCAACTACTGCCTTCCCGGCCCGTGCCGCACTGAGGCTGGCCGCGACAGGGCCGGTGGATCGATGGTGCAGCGGCGGCATTGCATTGAACAGGTGGGTCACCGTGGGCCGGGTCCTGCCTCCGCACGCAGCCGCAGAACCCAGGCCCGCTGCTGCGCGGGCAAGGAAATCGGCCGCGGTCGAATGGTCAGCGGCAGTGTGCCCCAAGGACGGGATGATGCCCCGGGCGGTCAGCTGATCAACCAACTCCATGGTGCCCGGAAGTTCCGCTGCCACCGTCATCGCTGCCAGTGAACGGCCCGCGGCCGTCAGCAATAGGGCCACCAGGCCAGGATCAGGCTTGAGCAACAGCGCTGGGTCGTGGGCTCCACACTGCTGTCTGGAGAGAAAGGGGCCTTCAAGATGGGAGCCCGCAACCAGACCCTGATCCGTCAGCTCCTTTACAACTTCGAGGTTCCGCACGAGGTCTCCGGGCTTCCTGGTAACCAGGCTGGCCACCAGAGTGGTGGTGCCGCGGCTGTGCAGGTAGCGGATGGCCCGGGCGGAACCCGCAAGGTCGCCTTCGGAAAAATCAGAACCGGAAGCCCCATGGCAGTGCAGGTCCACCAGGCCGGGCAAAATAATCCTGCCGGCGGGGACTGTCCCAGGAAGAACCCCTGCGAATTTGGACGCTGGCCCGGCGAAGGTGACCAAGCCGCCGTCGACCGCCACAACGCCGTCCGGAACGTCCAGGGTGGCGGAGGCAATCCGTCCGCGGAGGACCAACTCGCTGTTCACGGTTCATTCGCCTCCCGCCACGGATTATTCCACAGGAGCCCGGGCGGCGACCGGCCTGGGGGCACCCCCATATTCCGCACCGTTATTTTTCGCTCCCGGAGGGAACCTCTAAAGTGGAAGTACTAAGCATGCTGTCTATTTCGGAGGTAACCTGATGCGAAAAATTTCTGCGCTTGGAGTGGTGGCTGCGGCGATGCTGGCCTTGGCCGGCTGCTCAGGAGGGGGTGGCGGTACGGCCAGCCCGTCTGGCACGGCAACCACGTCTGCGACGGCGTCGGCCAGCCAAACCGCCGACGCCAAGGTGTATTCGGAAGATCAGCTCCGCGACCTCATCTCCGGCATGAAGGACGCCGACGGCAACGAGCTCAAGCTCTATTCGAAGGAGCAGGTCAGCCAGGGCGGAAACATCGCCAACCTGCTCATGAGCACGGCAACCATCGACCCCAAGGACTGCAAGGACATTGCCACCGCAGGCCTGCTGGACAAGGTGGAAAGCGGTGACGTGGCCGTGGCGCTTTCGGAGGGCAACCAGCCGCGCACCCTGTCCGCCCAGTCCGGCAGCGGCGGCCCCGATGCAGTCAAGACGCTGAATGACATCAGCGGCAAGATGGACCAGTGCGCCAAGTTCTCAGTCTCCGCGCTGGGCCAGAAATACGACGTTTCCAGCGAGAAGCTCCAGGCGAAGACTAACGCGGATAAGACTTTCGCGACCGTCAGCACCCGCAGCGGGGACAACCAGCAGAAGCTGATGCAGGTTTCCGCTGCGCAGGGGCGCCTGCTGGTGGTCGCCACCAAGAGCGGCACCGACCTGGGTGACAAGGACCAGAAGGAACTTGAGGGCCTCATCAACGACGTACTGAAGAAGGCCGACGGCGGCGGGGCAACTTCCAGCCCGTCCTCCACCAGTTCGTCCGGTTCCGCGGGCACTTCCTCGCCGAGCACTTCGGCCTCGCCAACTGCGTCATCCACCTCTGCGGCGACGATGTCCACGGGCGGCGGCGCTTCGTCGTCGGCCTCTCCCAGCGCCTCGCGCTAGCGGCAACTATTCCCGGTACCAAAACGGGGCGGGCCAAGACTCAAAAGTCCTGGCCCGCCCCGCTTTATGTCCAGCAAGTGGCCGGGAACCTACTTGCCTTTTCCGCCCAATCCGACGCGGGCAGTGTCATCGGATGGCAGCTCTGAGATGACATCCCGGGTGGGGGCGCCGCGGAACTTCGGCGAGGGGTCCTGGCCCTCGGTCAGCCGTTTCAGCTCCTGCCCTTCAAAGTCCTCTTCTTTGCCGAGCAGGATGGCCGAGTCATGGTTGGTGATCTCACCCCTGAAAGCCCGCACCATGACGCTGTGATCGAACTGGCCCTCCCATTTGGAGACGAGGAAGGTCGCCACGCAGTTGCCCAGCAGGTTGACCACCACGCGCATCGAGTCCATGAGCCTGTCTGCTCCGAGGAGGAGTGCCACGCCGGCCACTGGGAAGATGCCCAGCGCGGCGGCCGTGGCCGAAAGGGCCAGGAATGACGATCCCGGGACCCCCGCCATGCCCTTGGAGGTCAGCAGCAGCACGCCCAGGGCCGCCAGCTGCTGGCCGAGGTCGAGGTGGTGGCCAAACGCCTGGGCCAGGAACAGCAGGGAGATCGAAAGGTAGATCGCTGCACCGTCGAGGTTGAAGGAGTAGCCGGTGGGGACCACGAGGCCTGTTGTGGCGCGGGAACATCCCGCGTTGGTCAGCTTGGTCATGATCCTGGGCATCACCGCTTCGGTTGACGCCGTGCCCAGGGCCAGGAGGAATTCCTCGCGGGTGTACTTCAGGAACTGCCACAGCGGCACCCGGGCAAACCCCCACGCCACGATGAACAGCAGGCCGATGAAGACCAATGCTGCGCCGTAGCACGCTGCGATCAGGACGGCATACGTGCTCAAGGTATCCAGTCCGTACTGGCCGATGATGAATGCCATGGCGCCGAATGCGCCGAGCGGGGCAACCTTCATGATCCAGGCCATGATCTTGAAGATCAGTTCCAGGACGGTTTCCATGACGTTGATGACCGGCAGGCACTTCTCGCGCCCAATCACCACGATGGCAGCACCGAAGAAGACGGAGAAGAAGAGGACCTGCAGGAGGCTGTTGCTGGCGAATGCGCCAATGACGCTGGCGGGAATGATGTCCAGGATGAAGGATGCGGCATCCTTGGGCGCCGCGGTTCCGGTCTTTGCGTCCAGGTCCGCCTGGGACAGCGTTGACGGATCGATATTGAGGCCGGCCCCGGGCTGGACGAGATTGCCTACAATCAGCCCAAAAACCAGGGCAAACAGGGTTGCTGCCGTGAAGTAGAGCAGGGCCTTGACCCCTACCCTTCCAACCGCTTTGACGTCGCCGACGGCCGAAATTCCGGTAACAATCACCAGGAAGATCAGCGGCGCGATGATCATCTTGATGAGTTTGATGAAGCCATCCCCGAGCGGCCTCAGTTGGGAGCCGAGGTCCGGCCAGAAATGCCCGATGAGGACACCTGCCACGACGGCGATCAGAATCTGGAAGAAGAGCGACTTGTACAGTGGCTTCCGCTTCGCGGGCACCGAACTCGCCTTCAGTGCCTCAGGGTTTGGGATCTTCATTGACCTTGCCTATCAATTGGGAACAGCCCGTGTGCAGGGCCATTTCCAAAGTAATCCTCGTCACACTAATTCCGCAAGAGGAAAATCAACTTCCACAATACGGAACTCTAATTGCCCTTTGTGACCGCACCGGTGGACCACCGGGGCCGGGTTGCGGCCCACCAGATGGACTGTAACGGGCCCGGGATTACCTCCAGACCGTAGGCTGGAGGCCGGGCGGGAGTTCCTTGACCCGGCACAGCAGTTCCAAGGTGAAAGGCAGGACCATGACCGTTTCCAGCAACGATCCCCAGAACACCGCAGACCTCCGGGGTCCGGGTGACCCGGACGAGGCCAGGGCCGAAGCCAGGAAGGCGCCCCAGTCCGGCCAGCACCCCGAACAGCCGGGCGCCGCGAACATCCGCGAGGAACAGCAGGCCCACGCCGCCGGTACTGTGCCCGCATCCTATGTGGGAGGCGAAGAAGCGGTCCGGGAGCCCAACCCGGAAGAGGCGCTGGAGGAACCGGGCACCTGGGACGGCGACGTCCAACCATGATCAGCCACGCCGATATCGACCAGGCGGCGCGACGGACGGCCGGCCTCATCCGCAGGACGCCGGTCATGGAGGCGGACCGCGGCACCTTCAACTACCAGGTCTGGTTCAAGTGCGAGTTCATGCAGCACACGGGCACCTTTAAAGCCCGGGGCGCACTCAACCGGATCCTGGCCAGCAAGGAGCGCGGCGAACTGCGGGCCGACGTGGGCGTCGTGGTGGCCTCCGGTGGAAACGCTGGACTGGCCAATGCCTTTGCAGCAAAGCAGCTGGGGGTGCCGGCCACCGTCTTCGTCCCGGAAGCCGCTCCTCCCGTCAAGGTCGGCAAACTGAAGGCCATCGGGGCAACGGTGGTCCAGGGCGGCGCGGAGTACGCAGCCGCCTACCAGGCAGCCGTCGCGTACGCAGAGAAAACCGGTGCGGTCTACTGCCACGCCTATGACCAGCCCGAAATCGCTGCCGGCGCGGGAACTGTGGGTTCCGAACTCCTGGAACAGGTGCCGGACGTGGACACCATCCTGGTGGCCGTGGGCGGTGGCGGGCTGATGGCGGGAGTGGCCGCCGCCGTCGAGGGTTCCGCCAAAGTGGTGGCCGTGGAACCGGAAACCGCGCCCACCCTCCACGCTGCCCTGGCGGCCGGCGAGCCGGTGGACGTGGCGGTATCGGGCATCGCAGCCGACTCCCTGGGTGCCCGCCGCGCAGGCGACATCGGATTCTCAGTGGCGGTCCGCTGCGGCGTCGAAAGTGTCCTGGTCAGCGACGCGGACATCATCGAAGCCCGCTCGGCGCTGTGGAACGACTACCGGATTGCGGTGGAGCACGGCGCCGCAGCCGCCTACGCCGCGCTCACCTCCGGCGCGTATGTGCCGGCAGAAGGCGAAAGCGTTGCCGTCATCCTGTGCGGCGCCAACACGGACCCGGCGACGCTTTAGGAAGAACGGGCGGAAGGGACCGGCTGCGCGTACCCAGGCGGCCGGTCCCTTCACCGAAGTCCTAGCCGCCGGCCTGGCCGCAGAACTTGCTGTAGGTGCTGCCGGCTTCCTGGTAGCCCGACTGCAGACCCGCCAGTTTGTCCTTGTCCGGGTTTTCCTTGGCCTGTTCGTCCGTGTACGCCAGGATCTGTGCCAGGGCGGGCTTGAGGTCGTCCGACGCCACTGCGTGGATGGGGCGGATCTGGTTGGCGAGGTTGTTCATGCCCGTCTTGCCGGCGTTGTTGGCGGGGTTCGACACAACGGCCTGAATCCGCTCGCAGGTTTCAGCGGTGGTCAATTGGTGTGTGGCGGTGCAGGCCGTAGCGGAAGCAATAAGGCCGGCGGCAAACAGGGCTGTGGCGAATTTCTTCATGGGTCCCTCGGTAGTGGTCAGAGGTTTCGATTGTAAGCAGATTGCGTACCCCCATGCCTTCGCGTGCCCCATACCGGCGCTTAACTGGGAGTACCAACCGTGCTGGGTTTCCGCAGATAAACCCGCGCGCATAAGTGCTGCAAACATAAAACTGGCTGGCAGCGAGGGCTGCCAGCCAGTCCTGTATGGCTGAAACTGATGCTGCGGGTCAGATGGTGCGCGGAGCCTTGGCCAGGTTGTCCTTCAGCTGGGCGGCGTTCTGCCGCTTCACGTAGGCCGGACGGTCCCGTTCCACGCGCCAACTCTCGGAGAGCGGGCCCACATTGACGGTGTCGAAGCCAAACTCGTCGTAGAGGCGGGTCACCAGTTCGGCGGCCTCCGGGTAGTCGCTGGCAGTGGCCAGCGCGCGCCGCTCTTCTGTGCCGGCCGGAGTCCCGTCAGTGGTGATGTCCTTGGCCATGATGTGGTTGAAGCCCTTGGCCACCTTTGACTGGGGCAGGTGCTCCTGCAACATCCCGGAGGTGGTGGCCTCCCCGTTGTCCAGGGCGGGAATCCTGCCGTCCCGCTCCCAGTAGTAGTTGTTCGTATCAATCACAATTTTGCCGGCCAGGGGCTCGGCCGGAACGTCCTTGTAGTTCTTCAGCGGCACCGTGACCACGGCAAAGTCGCCGGCCCCTGCCGCTTCCGCAGCTGTTGCCGCGCGGGCCTTGGGACCAAGCTCCGCCGCAAGGTCCTGGAGGGTCTCCGGGCCGCGGGAGTTGCTGATCACTACGTCGTAGCCCAGTTCCACAGCCTTCCGTGCAACCTGGCTTCCAATATGTCCTGCTCCGATGATTCCGATTGTTGTCGTATGGGCGGCAACACGGGTCCTCGCCCAGATATTTCAGGGCGCTTTGGGGAATAAAAGCCCCGGTACGTGCCTACTCTCCGAGGTATCGTCCGGGCCGGTGGTTCAACGCAAGGATGAGGTTCAGGAGGGTGGCACCGGCCGCGGACAGCAGCACCATCAGCGGCGGGACGAGGACAAGGGATGCCAGGACGATGGCCACGTCCAGCACCATCTGGACATATCCTGCGCGCCAGTCCAGCTTCTCCTGCAGGAGCAGCGCAAGGATGTTGAAGCCGCCCAGGCTGGACAGGTGCCGGAACAGGATCAGGAGGCCGACGCCGGCAAGCAGGTTTCCGCCCAGCATGCCATAGACCGGGTCAAGGCGCAGCGGCCCCAGGGCAGCCGGGTGCAGGCTGGCCATCAGGGATACCAGAGTTATCGCGGCGCCTGTGCGGAGGGCGAAGTTCCAGCCCTTCTTCCACACCGCGAGCGCAAAGAACGGCAGGTTCACAGTGAAGAAGATGACGCCGAACGGCAGCGCGACCGAGTAGCTGAGCAGCAGCGCCAGCCCGGCGGTCCCGCCGGTGACGGCCCCGCTCGACTTGAGGAGGAACAGCCCCAGCGACGCCGCGAACGAGCCGGTCAGGATGCCCAGGACATCCTCAACCACCGAGTGGCGGACGGCCAACGGCGGCGTAGGGGTTGCCGCCGTCAGGCCTTCCCCTGCCTGGCTGGATCAGTGCTGGTTGCGGTGGCCGGTGCAGTCACGTCGGTACTCACAGGGCAGCAAACCGGCGGCGGTCCGCCAGGACGGCGAGTACCCGGTCGTTGGTGGACGCATCCGCCAGGGTGATGCGCACGCCGTCAACGGCGTAACCGCGGGCCAGGATGTCGGCCTGGGCTAACGCGTCGAGGAGTTGCATCCGCAATTCATCGGAGGCGCGGAGCCAATAGAAGTTGGCCTGGCTGTCCGGGACATCCCAGCCGTACCCGCGGAGGGCTTGGATGACTCGCTCGCGTTCCTGCGCCACTGCCTCGGTCCGCTCAAGGATCTCGTCCCCGGCAGCCAGCGAGGCCACTGTGGCGGCCTGCGCCATCCGGTTGACGCCGAAAGGAACGGCCGTGCGGCGAAGGCCTTCGGCGATGTCCGGCCGGGCAATGGCGTAGCCGATCCGCAGGCCTGCCAGCCCGTAGGCCTTGGAGAAGGTCCGCAGGATGCAGAGGTTGGGGTGGCGGCGGTAGAAGTTCATTGAGTCGACTCCGGGTCCGCGCTGGAATTCGATGTAGGCCTCATCCAGCACCACCAGAACCCGCGGCGGAACCGACTTCAGGAACTCCTCCAGCGCGTCCGGGCTGATGGAGACGCCGGTGGGGTTGTTGGGGGAACACAGGATCACCAGCCGGGTGCGCTCGGTGATGGCTGCGGCCATTGCGGCAAGGTCGTGGTGTTCATCAGCAAGCAGCGGAACGGGGACCGAAACGGCGCCGGCCACCGCCACCAGGATGGGATAGGCCTCGAAGGACCGCCAGGCGTAAACCACCTCATCGCAGTGCCCGCAGACGGCCGAAATGATCTGCTGCAGCACGCCGGAACTTCCAGGCCCGGCTGCAACTTCATCCGGCGATACGCCGAAATGCCGGGCGATCGCTTCCCGTGCCTCCACAGCACCCATGCTGGGGTACCGGTGGATGCGGCCTGCCTCAGCTGAAATTGCCGTGATGACGGAGGGCAGGGGAGTGAAGTGGCTTTCGTTCGACGCCAAGGCGGCCGTGAGGTCCGACTGGGCGCTCTTGCCCGCCACGTAGGCGGGAAGCTGGGCGACGGCGGCGCGGACCTCTGGTGCCGCGGCTTCGGGAAGGGTGCTGGTCATGCACAGCATCGTGTGGGAGTTCGGGACGTCTGCGCAACAGAGAAGAAACGTGCAGGACAGATCAGACCCCTGCGCCATCTTGGAGTGGCAAAATGCTCAGCATGCACCTCATCGATGCCCTTGACGCAGAGATTCTCCTCACACTCGACCGGGATCCGCAGGCCACCGTCCTGTCCCTCTCCCGGACGCTGGGCGTGGCCCGCAATACCGTGCACGCCCGGCTCCGCCGCCTCGCGAACGACGGCAGCCTGGCACCCTTCAGCCAGCGGGTTCGGACCGAGGCCCTTGGCCTGCCGCTGATCGCGTTCATCTCGATTTCCATCAGCCAGTCCTCCAGCGATGTTGCCGTCGCAGCGCTGCAGACCATCCCCGAGATCATCGAAATGCATGCCACCACCGGCGATGCCGACCTGCTCGCCAAGGTGGCCGCGAGGGACCCGGCCGACCTGCACCGGATCACCAACGCGATGCTGGCGATTGACGGCGTCGTCCGCACCAGCACCGCCATGTCGCTGGTGGAAGTGATGCCCACCCGCACCGTGCCGCTGCTGCAGGCAACGGCCAAGGGGCGGTGACGGATCAGGCAAACAATTCCAGGGCAGACGCAAAAGCGCCGCCCGCCTTGGAAGTTCAAAGGCGGGCGGCGCTTGCTTTTGGTGCGTGAGGGTCAGTGACCGCCGAGGTTGCCGCCCACGGGCGGAAGCCCGCCGTCGGCGCGGTGGTCGTCCTGGCGACGTTCGCCGGCGCTCAGGTTCTCACCCTCCACCGTGTCGTCGGACTCGCCGGTGGTGTCCACCAGTCCGTTGGTCTGGTCGAACGGGTGGCCAATCCTGCCGTCATCGAGGTCGGCGACCGAGCCGGACGTGCCGGCTGCCGGCGTCGTGCCTGCCGTTGAGGTGTCAGCTGTCCCCGTGCCCGGGTAGGCGCTTCCGGTGGTGGCGCCGGTGGTGAGGGGCTCGGCGGGAACAATAGGCTCTGCCGGGACCACGGGACTGGTCTCCGTGACTGTCACGTCACGCGTAGCCGATTCTTCCTTGTTGCTGTTGGCAGCCATGACCGCTGCTGCGCCCGCCGCTGCCGCAATGCCCACCCCAGCGGCAACCTTGCCGGAGACGCCGGCCTTGCCGGAATCGCCGCGCGAGGCACCCGCGTGTTCAACGCCCGGCGTGCCCACGGCGGAGCCCGCATTGACGGATCCGCGCCAGGCGCCGCTGGCGTAGCCCTCATCCTCGATGAATTCCTTGAACTTCTGCAGGTCGGATTCGGCCTGCCGGTCAACGACGTTCAGTTTGTCGCCCACCTTCTCGATCAAGCCTTCAGGTTCGTATTCGAGGCTCAGCTGGATGGAGGTCTGGCCACCTCCAACGTCCTCGAAGTCCACGGCACCGGCGTTCGTGGCGCCTTCGGTGGCGGCCCAGGCAACCCGGCGGTCCGGAACCTGCTCCAGGATTCTGGCTTCCCACTGCCTGCGGACGCCGCCGACCTCGGCCACCCATTCCAGCCGGTCGTCACTGAGCTGCGTAACGCTCTTGACGCCGCCCATGAAGTGCGGGAACTCCTCGAATTGGGTCCACTGGTTGTAAGCGGTGCTCACCGGTACGTTCACCAGAATGCGTTTTTCCACCTTCGTGCTCATAACGTCTCCTTCGCTTTGCTACCGGGGGACTGACGACCAGGGAAAAATCATCAGCATGCTTACCAACATACCTTTTGGCTGCTTCGGATTCCAGAGCGGGTTGTGAGAAAGGTGAAACCCCGGGGGCTGGCTTGCTCAGGGAGCCACGACGACGCCGTAGGAGCCCTCGTTGAGCGTGCTGGGTGTGGATGAAGGTGCCACCACGCCGAAGTCGTAGCCCTTGGCCTTGATTGCGTCAATGGTGCTGGCCAGGTAGTCCCACTGGGACGCGGGGCAGGACAGGACGTCGTTGCCGTCGTGGAGCAGGATGATCGCACCGGAGGCAACCTCATCCAGCACGTACTTCTGGACTCCAGCTGCACCTGGGCACTCGTAGTCGCCGGGTTCTCCCACCTCCCAGTGCCATTGGATTCCGCCGCTCATGCCGATGCCCCTGAGGTAGTTCAGCGCGTACGGAGTGCTGTTGCCGAACGGGAAACGCAGCAGCGTTGGTGTGGTGCCGGTGATCGACTTGATCGTGGCGTTGGTGTTGTCAATCTCCTGTTTTTGGGTCGCCTGGGTGAGGGCGGGGAAATTGGCGTGGTCCCACGAATGGTTGCCGATAACGTGGCCCTCGTCCTTGATCCGGCGGACAAGGTCGGGGTACTGCTGGGCGTGGGAGCCCTTGAGGAAGAACGTCGCCTTGACGCCCTTCTCCTTGAGAACATCCAGGACAAAGGCGGTGCGCTCGGGCGAGGGCCCGTCGTCGAAGGTCAGGCCGATCAGAGGCTTGTCGGCAGCGTGGGCCGACGCAGGGCTACCCACCAGCAGGGCCAGGGCCAGGCTGGCGATGGCCAGTGCCGTGGTGGCAATCTTGCTCTTCATGGTGCTCTATTCCCTTCCCAAGGCTGCTTTCAACCTTGTTTAGGTGAGCACCCTATGGCGGCCTTAAAGGGGTGTAAACAGGTGCCACGCGTCGACTGGGTAACTTCTGCGAACCCCAAAAACGCCGTTATCCGAGCGTGATCCAAAGGTGCGCGGGAGGGGATGAACGGCCGACGGCGGCACCTGGCCGGGTGCCGCCGTCGGGGGTCTTGAACAGGCAGTCCGCGTCAGTCCAGGTAGTGGCCCACCAGTGCCAGGTTCTGGATGACCGCGAGCCCAAACTGCGCTGTGTCATTGGTGGAAACGGTGGGCGCTTCATCCACCGGCAGCAGCACGAGCGGGGGCTCGATCTTCCGGAGCGAGAACGCTGAGGCGTGGTTCAGGTGCTCGCCACCTTCGGCAAAGCTGTCCCATGCCCTGGAGGCAAGGTCACGATCCTGCAACCTTGCTGCTGCATATGCCGTGAGGCGGCTGTGCGCCTGCGTGAGGTAGATGCCTTCAAGCGGCTGGCCCACGGCTTCCACCTGCTCCTCCTTGCTGGCCAGGAACAGGCGGCAGTACTGCAGCCAGGCCCGCTCAAACTCCGGATCGGCCACCAGGTCCACCAGTTCGCTGCAGATCTCCACCAGCCCAAACACTGCACTGAGGTGTGACACCGAGATCTGCTCGCGGCCGGTATCGAACCTTCCCTTGTCCAGGTCGTACAACGCCTCGCCGGTGAGGAACCCGTACTTGAGCGCGCCGATGTCCGCCATGGTGCCCAGCAGCCGGTCACGGGACCTCGGGTTGCCGGTGCGCTCCCAGTCCGTGAGCCAGATGGCCGCGAGCGAGCCCCAGTCGGTCCCGAGCCCCACACCCAACGCACCCCTGTTGGGGCGGTAGGTCTCGGCGTCCGGGCGGACCTTACGTACCGGGTCCAGGCCCAGGAAGTTCTGGTCGCTGTCCACCAGTTCCGTCAACAGGTCCCCGGTGCGCTCATCCGCCGTCAGGTAGTAGTGGAAACGGCGGTAGGCCGGGGTGCTGATCCTCAGCTGCTTGGCGCTGCAGCCCCAGTGCTGGACGTTGTGCCGGGACCCCAGGCCTTTCCATGGGCCCAGGTGGTAGACGTCCACCTCGCCGGTGTGCCGGGTCATGGCCTCGGCGAAGCGGAAGATGTCCGCCCGGCCGGACCGCAGGTAGGAGTACCAGAGCCAGAGGTCGGGGGAGAGTTCCGAGTTGTCCCACGCGTAGCCACCCACGTCGTACCGCCACACGTGCCGGTCGAAGTCGTACGTGTGCATCACGTCGCCGTAGTTCCAGAAGCCGTACCAGCGCCGCTGCTCTACCTGCCCGGCGTAGAAGTCGAACAGGAAGTCCAGCCGGTCCTCCAGGCGTGCCCGTGCAGGGGTGCTCCGGTCCACGGGGGTCCAGTCACCGAAGACGCCCGCCGAATGCAGGTACTCCGGGGTGGCCTGCAACAGTGCGGGGGAGGAGGCGGAGGCGGCATCTGCTGCCAGGCTTTCCGTTGAGGGGGTGGCGTCGTAGGCGAACAGGGTCAGCTCATGGGTGCGGGCAATTCCCGTGGGGTTTCCGAAGCCCGGCTCGTAGTCCTCATAGGTGATCTCGAGGCCCTCGAGCTGTTCCTCGAAGGTGTCCTGGCCCAGGCCGTCGTGGTAGAACCGCAGGTCCATGGGCTGGGCTTCGGGGAGTAAAGCCATGCCGTGATGGAGGCTTCGTCGGTGGCCGCCCCGCGGATGTCCAGCTGCCCCGGGTGGGACTGCCAGAAGTCCTTAACCCCAACTCCCAGGCCGCCACGGGTATCGCTCAGCGAGCAGAAGCCGGCCGAACGGGTTCCGCCGGAGATCCCCACCCAGCCATGGCCGGCAGTTGTCCGTTTGCGGAGTTCGAAGCCGTCTGCGCTGAGCTGGGTCAGCGTGTAGTCGCCCCAGGCGGGGACCAGGTGCAGGCGGTCGGAAACCTCCGGGTTCCAGGATTCCGGCGGGGGAGTGGCGCGCCCGGCGATCTGCGCATCACGCACCTCCGCGCCCGGGTCCCGGCGCAGTCCGGTGAGGCCGCGGACCCCCTCAGTGAGGAACCCGCCGTCCGCCCCGGCGATGCGGATGTGCCGGTTGTGCAGTTCGGCCTCCAGTGGCAGGGTGAACCGCACGCCGAGTCCGGCCAGGAAGTGGTGCTCCGCGTCCCCGTCCCAAATGAAGGAGTGCACCATGCGCACGCTGCGGGCGTTGGCGTAGAAGTAGAAGCGCACCATGAAGGGCAGCCAGTTCCGTTTGCCGCTCCCGGGCGCGTCCGGACGGTGGTTGCCTTCGAGCCGCACCACGGCGCGCACGGGGCCGCTTTGTTCCGGGACGACGCCGGTGACCTCGCCGGTGAAGGCTTCCCGGCCCACGGTTCCGGCGTCCTCGGGCAGATCGTCCTGCAGCAGGCTGACCAGCCGGGCGTCCCGGGCAACAGCTTTGCCACCCCGCGAGAGGCTGCGGAACAGGGTGGATCCGCTGCGGTTGATCACCATGCGCAGGACGCCGGTGTCCACGGTGATGGCGTCGGCACTTTCGGTGACCGTGACTGACGGATTGCCCGACGCCGGCTGGCCGGCTCCGGCGGTTGTGCCGGCGTCGGACGTCACCAGGTAGGTGTCCGACGGCGAGCCGGTGGCCGGGAGTGCGACGCCCGCCCACTTCAGGGATCCGTCCGGCCACGTGGCCAGGGGCCATGCCTGGCTGGGCACGCGGGTGCCGCCGCCGTCCGCAACCGCGAGGGCCTCCACGCCGGGCACCGTACCGCGGGGGAACGGCATGCCCCAGGTGGCTCCGCCGCTGATTTCCGTGGGGGCCCGTCCGTCGATCCACCTGATGAGAGTGTCCGCCATGTATCCAACTCCATTGTCCTGCGTCGCAGTGAAAACGCTTTCTGATACGTTTCAAAATAGTCGTGTGGAACCCTCCCCGCAAGGGCGTTCCACGGGTGGGAAGGCTTTTCGGACGTGGGACGGTTCGGCTTGCGCCGGCGCACATCGGCGACTTGGAGCCGGGCGCCGCCAAACTCTCCCGCTGATTTTGTCCTACGCCAGGCGTTGTTTCCCACCAGGCATACGGATGCCCGCCGTCCCAGCAGCGGCGGGCATCCGAGTCCATGGGCAGGCCTGCTTTGCCTGCGTGTCCGGGGCTATATGTCAGTCCAGCGGCAGTGTCACCGTCACGGTGGTGCCCAGGCCCGGGGTGGCGCTGATGTCCAGCGCGCCACCGGCCTCCTGTACGGCCACCGCCATGAGCCGCAGGCCGTAGCCGTGGTGCCGCCCTATTGTGGCGAGGTTGCTGTTAAAGCCCGTGCCGTCGTCGGCCACTACCAATCGGATGCCGTGGTCAACGGCTGCCGCCTGGATGTTCAACGTGGAGGCGGCAGAGTATTTGAATGCGTTGCTGAGTGCCTCCCGAGCGGACTGGTACAGGAGGGACGCGCAGTCCGCCGGGATCTCGATGCCCCAGTGCGGAGTATCCCAGTGGACCGCGGTCCCGCGCTGCCGCAGGGGGCCGTCAGCCGGTCGATGCACCCGGCCAGCCCCAAGGTGTGGAAATCCAGTGGCTGCCGGTCCGTCAGCACGCCACCCACGGTTGTGACCTCGTTGTCCAACGCTGTTCTGCTTCCCATGACTTCCTGCTCCCCACAAGCTGGTTGGGCTGATACCTCCAGCGTGGACCCGCAATGTCTAGGGACGGCAAGGTTTGCCTCAAGATCCCATCAATTCTGCGCGGGCTGCGTGGCGGGCCACGGGGGTGTGGTTCTAGGAGCATCACAGCGTTCACCGTGAACCACTTGGGGTGGGGGCCGGCACTGGCGCAGTGAGCCTGCCGTCGCGCATGGTGGCCACCAGGTCCGTCAGCGGCACGAACTCGGTGTCGTGGGTCACCATCACCGTTGCCACCGAGAACTCCGTGGCCACCTGCCGCAGCAGGCCGACGATCGCGGCGCTGCGCTCGTGGTCCAGCGCCGCGGTTGGCTCGTCCACCAGCAGCACTTTCGGGCTTCCCATCAATGCCCGGGCAATGTTCACCCGCTGGCGCTGGCCACCGGAGAGCTGGTGTGGAAGCTTCCGGGCGCTCGCGGACAGCCCGACGACGTCCAACAGCTCGGCTGCCCTTGTCCTGGCCGCCGTGGCAGGCTTTCCGCGCAGGTGGTCGCTGATGATGAGCTGTTCGACGGCGGTGAGTGACGGGAGCAGGTTGGGCTGCTGGAAGATGATGCCCACCTTTCCGCGCCGGAGCGCCGTGAGCTCCTTGTCCTTGAGCCCGGCGGTATCGGCGCCGGCGATGATGACCTGGCCGCTGGTGGGGCGGACCAGGGTGGCCGCGGTGGCCAGGAGACTGGACTTGCCGGATCCTGAGGGGCCCACGAGCGCGACCAGCTGCCCCGCCTGGGCGGTGAGGCTGACCCGGTCCAGGGCAGTGGTGGTGCCGCCGCCGTCCGGATATTCGAGGGTGACGTTGGCCAGGGTGAGGGGAGCAGAGGTGGGCATGATGACTTCCTTTCAGGGGATGGAGAGGGTTAGTTGCCGCCGAGTGCCAGGAGCGCATCGACCCTGGTGACGCGGCGGACGGCCAGCGCGGCGCCGGCCAGGCCCAAGGCAACGATCCCGACGACGGGAACCACCGTGGTGCCTGCGTTCAGCTGGAACGGGGCAGCCTGCGCGGCAAAGAAGCCGGCGGTCACGCCTACGGCGCCACCAGCTCCGGCTCCCGCCAGCAGCACGATTGCGGCCTGTGCCATGGCATCCCGCAGGATGTAGGGCTCGGGGCGCCCATGGCCTTCAGGACCGCGATGTCCCGGGTGCGCTGGATGGTCCAGACGCTCAGGAATGCCACGATCACCAGCGCTGAGATTCCGTACAGGAAGGCCTGCATCAGGGTCAGCGATCCGTTCTCGCTCTTGAAGGAACCCAGCGCCTGGAACGATCCGGTGCGGGACTCGCTGACAGTGTGCGCGGCGGCGTTTGCTGCTGGCCCGTCGATCCGGGCCCCGTCCGCGTAGGTGACGGCGACGACGGTGGCCAGCTGTCCGGCGTCGGACACGTGCGCAGCTTTGGCCCATGCAGGCAGCGCGGTCCACACCACACTGGTGTGCGCGTACCACTGGTCCGGCACCACGGCGGCGACGGAAAGTTCCACGCCGCCCAGGGATACCGTGTCCCCTTGGCCTACCGAGAGTGCCTCCGCCACTGACGTCCCCAGCACGGCGGTACGGGCGGAGACCTCCACGGGCGCCAGCGGGCTGCCCGCCGGGACGCCGAAAACGGCGACGTTCGCCGTGCCTGCGCCGCCGGCAGCCTGCGCCCGGGTCTGGGTGATGCCCAGCGGCTCGGCGGACTGGATGCCGGGCTGGTTCTTCCAGCTGTCCACCTGGCCGGCCGTCACGGAGCTTTCCGTGTAGGACGCCTTGGGCGTGCCGGCGCCGGGCGCGCCGAAGGCAACGGTGTCCACCGGCCTGGCGGCTGATGCGCCGAGCCTGCCTATCGCGGAGGTGGACTGTTCGGCGAGTCCGGCGGTCAGGCCGGACAGCATGACCAGCAGGAGGGTGATCAGGGCTACGACGCCGCCCATCATGGCGAACCGGCCTTTGGCGAAGCGGATATCGCGGATTGCCAGGAACACGTTGTTTCTTCTCTCAGCAGGGGTGGATTGTTCTGTACTTCCACTTTCCCGGCAGGGACCGGCGGCGGCATCGCGGCAACGGTTGATCCGCGGGAGTGGAACGGTTGAGGCTGGAGTCAACCTTTTGGTTGATCCGCGGCGGCCGGTCCCGGCATAAGCTGATGAAATGCCCGCCACGTCCCTGCCGCACGCTCCCGAGAAGGCCGGCGGCTCCCCGGCAAAGGGGCCGCTGAATGCCCTGGAAAACGCGTCGTCGGCGGCCATTCTCCGGGTCCTGCGGGTCACCCTGCACGCGGGGTTCGCGGTGCTGCTGGCCGTGGCACTGCTGAGGATGCTGCTGGACGGTGGTTCCCTGCGCTGGCTGTGGGCGGGCGCCGCCGTCGTACTGGCTGCTGTCTACCTGGCCGGCACCGTCCTCGAGAAGCGCCACGCCGAAGGCCGCGCCGGGTTCAATCCCCGCCGCTACGGCCTGCTGTGGCTGGGCCTGGTCACCGCGCTGTGGGCGTTGCTGCTCACGGGAAGTGCCGATTTCGCGTGGCTGGCGTTCCCCATCTTCTTCCTTCACCTCCACCTGCTGCCCCGGCGCGCGGCGCTGATGGCCATCGGCCTGATGACGGTGGCCGTGATTGGGTCCCAGTGGGCCGTAACTGGCGCCCCCGTCCCGCACGCGGCGGCCGTCGTGGGACCTGTTTTGGGTGCCATCTTCTCGGTGATCACCGGGCTTGCCTACGCCGCTCTGTACCGTGATGCCGAGAACCAGCGCCGCGCGGCGGACGAGCCTGCGCCGGACGCGGGAGGAGCCTGGCCCGGTCCCAGCATGAGGCAGGTGTGCTGGCTGAGCGGGAGCGGCTGGCCCGGGAAATTCATGACACGCTGGCGCAGGGCCTGTCCAGCATCGTGCTGCTGGGCCGGGCGGCAGGGCAGTCGCTGGCGGATGGTGACGCCGCTAATGCTTCAGCCCGACTGGCGCTGGTGCAGCAGACCGCTGCGGACAACCTGGCCGAGGCACGCAGCTTTGTCCGCGGCCTGTCCTCGCCGCAACTGGAGGGGACCACGCTGGTGGAGGCGCTGCGGCGGCTGTGCGACAGCACCCAGACGGAGGCCACTGCCTCAGGCGCGGCGGTGAGGTGCCGGCTCGAGGTGGACGGCGACCCGCAGGACCTGCCCCAGCCCGTCCGCGTCACCCTGCTGCGCGCGGCGCAGGCGAGCCTTGCGAACGTCCGCGAACACGCCCGGGCAAGTACCGCCGTCGTCAGCCTTGCCTTCCTGGGCACCGAAGTGACCATGGACGTTTACGACGACGGCACGGGCTTTGATCCGGACGCCGCGGCCGGTGCCGCGGACACAGCAGACGGCAGCGGGTTTGGGCTGCGCTCGCTGCGGGATCGCGTGGCCGCGTTGAACGGCTCGCTGGATGTGGAATCCGCGCCCGGCGAGGGCACTGTGGTGGCCATCAGGATCCCGGTGGAGGAGCCGTGAGCGAAATAAGGGTCCTGCTGGTGGATGACCACCCCGTAGTCCGCGCCGGCTTGCGCGCCATGCTTAGCGGCTTTGAAGGCATATCCATCGCCGCCGAGGCGTCTGACGGAAAGGCCGCGCTGCAGGAACTGGCACGGCTGAGGGCGCTGGAAGTGGCTCCGGACGTTGTCCTCATGGACCTGCAAATGGGGGCGGGGATGGACGGCGTCACTGCCACCGCCGAGATCCGGAAACTCGACGCTCCCCCGCCGGTGCTCATCCTCACTACCTATGACACGGACGCTGACATCCTGGCCGCAGTGGAGGCCGGGGCAAGCGGCTACATGCTCAAGGACGCGCCGCCGGAACAGCTGCGGCAGGCCGTGCTGCAGGCGGCCGCAGGCGGCACGGTCCTGGCACCCCGGGCGGCGGCACTGCTCATGGACCGGATCAGCAATCCCGGCACCTCGCTGACACCGCGCGAGGTGCAGCCTGCTTGAACTGCTGGCCACCGGCCTGTCCAACCGTGCCATCGCCAAGCAGGTCTTCATCTCGGAGGCGACGGTGAAAACGCATTTAGTGCACATCTACGGCAAGCTCGGCGTGGACAACCGAACCGCCGCGATCGCTGCCGCCACCCAGCGGCGGATCATCCGGCCGCCTGGCGCCAAGGGCTGACCTGTTGGCGCACGACGGCGGGACCCGGCACATGGCCGCCATCCCCGTGCAGTAGGTTTGTTCCACCGTGTTTTCAGGTGCCGTTGTTTCCAGGCCACGTTGTTCAAAGGAGAACGAATGTCCCGTCCGGTTCCAGCCGTTGATGTCCTCCTAGCCACGTACGGTGCGGCCGATGCCTGCGCGGCCCACCTCCTCTGCGACAGCCACGATCCGGGCGCCGTCGCCTTTACCGTGGTTGCCGCCGACCTCTCCGCGGAGGACATCACCTACGGCCAGCTCCGGGAACGCTCGGAACGGGGAGCCGCAGCGCTGGCGGAGCCTGGGCATTGGCCCCGGGGATGCTGTAGCCACCCTGATGGGCAAGTCGGCAGACCTGGTGGTCATGCTTCTTGCCATCTGGCGCCGTGGGGCGGTGCATGTGCCTCTGTTCACGGCGTTCGCGTGGCCGGCCATCGAATTGCGGTTGACGGCCTCCGACGCCAAGGCCGTGATCACGGACGCCGACCAGCGGGTGAAGATTCAGGAGACCACGGCCGCCGTGGTGGTGGCCGGTGCCGAAGCTTCCCAGCCGGACCTTGCGCTGACGCCGCTCCTCGCCAGGCAGCAGCCGGGGATCGCGTCAGAGGCTGTGGGCGGTGACGGTGCCCTGGTGCTGATCTTTACGTCCGGAACAACAGGTGCGCCAAAAGGTGTGCCGGTGCCCCTCCGTGCGCTGGCCGCGTTCCGGCAGTACATCGAACTGGGCCTGGATGTCAGTGAAGAGGACGTCTTTTGGAATGCAGCGGACCCCGGCTGGGCCTATGGCCTGTACTACGGGATCCTTGGTCCCATGGCGGCAGGGCGGCGGAACCTCCTGCTGCGCCCGGGGTTCTCGCCGGAGCTCAGCTTCAAAGTGCTGGAGGCCTTTTCCGTCACCAACTTCGCGGCAGCTCCCACGGTGTACCGCACTATGCGCGCGAAAACCGGCGCCGGAACGGGTCCATTTCACCTTCGGTGCGCCTCGTCCGCCGGCGAACCACTGACCCCGGAGGTGATCAGCTGGGCCAGGGAGGTGCTGGGCGTCCCGGTGCGGGACCATTATGGACAGACCGAACACGGGATGATGATCATCAACGCCTGGCACGATGACGTGCGGACGGAGCTCAGGCCAGGTTCCATGGGCCGGCCGCTTCCGGGGTGGAGCCTGCGCGGTCCTCAAGGACAACGCCGACGAACCGGCCGCGCCGGGGGAACTGGGTCGGGTTGCCGTCAACGTGGCCGAAAGCCCCATGATGTGGTTTAAGGGCTACCAGGATGCGCCGGACAAGACGGCCGAAAGATTCAGCCCGGACGGCAAGTGGTACCTGACCGGCGATGCGGGCATGGTGGACCAAGACGGCTTCTATTTCTTCTCCTCCCGGGATGACGACGTGATCATCATGGCCGGCTACCGAATCGGCCCGTTCGATGTGGAGAGTGTCCTGGCCACCCATCCGGCGGTCCTGGAAACTGCCGTGGTGGGAGCCCCCGACGAACTGCGCGGCGAAGTACTGGAGGCCTACGTGGTCCTGGCGGAGGGAACCACGGGCAGTGATGCCCTGGTGGCCGAGCTCCAGACAATGGTCAAGACGCAGTTCGCCGCGCATGCCTATCCGCGCCGCATTCACTTTGTAAAGGACCTGCCAAAGACGCCGTCAGGGAAGCTGCAGCGCTACATCCTGAGGCAGCAGCGGGCCGCGGAACCGGGCAGGTAGGGGTACGGGACAGCGGGCGGCGGATGGCGGCGGGAAGTGCGACAGCGGGCGGCGGATGGCGGCGGGAAGTGCGACGGCGGGCAGTGCACGGTGCCGTGAAGCAGCGGGTGCCGCACACCCGCCGTCGTGGTTTCTTTGGCGCTGCCGGGGTCTACCATCGCGGCATGGCTACCAGGCTGTTTGCGTACGTCAGCTATCCGGATGCTGCTTCGGCCCTTGCGTGGCTGGAGGAAGTAGGTTTCCGGACAATTCGTCGACAGGACGGCCCCGATGGCCGGGTTGTGCACGCGGAGGTGGGCATGGGCGATGCGGTGGTCATGGTGTCCAGCGACGATGCGGCTTACGAACGTCCGCCGCTGGCAGGGCGTTCGACAGGCGCAGGCCTGTACCTGCTGCTGGGCGACGTGGACGGGTTCCACCAAAAGGCTGTTGCCGCCGGCGGGACGTCGGTCATTGCGCCGGAGGATACAGAGTGGGGCTCCCGCCGAGCCCGGGTCCTCGACCCCCAGGGACGGGAGTGGAGCGCCGGCACCTACGAGCCCGGGCTGTCCTGGTGAGCCACAAAGCCTGACGGGACGGATCCCCGGCGGAAAGGACGGCGTCGGAATCTCCGACGGAGCCGAGCCCAACACGTTCGAGCCGGAAGAGGACCCCGAGGCGTCGGCGGGTCCCGCGGACTAAGCCACCCTCAAAGTTGGATCAAGATTGGCCAAAGCCGTTGGAATCTGGCAATTGAGCAGGCTGCTGGCCGGTTATTTTAAGTGCTTCCCTGTCAGTTCCCCGTCGGGAAGCTTTGGGAGCCCCTGCGCTGGAGCCAGACTCGCGTGGGGGCTTCCCCCAAATTTGGCGGCGCCTGCCTACCGCGCAGATGTCACGGAACTGAAGTGCTCAACCACCGGAAACGGCTCGTAGAAGCGGTGCAGCAGGCGGCGCCACTGCTGGTACTCCGGGGATCCACGGAAACCGACAGTGTGGTCCTCCAACGACTCCCACCCGACGAGCAGCAGATAGGTACTGGGGGATTCGATCGAGCGGGACAGAGCCAGTGAAATGAAGCCCGGCATGGCTGAAATTATCGACTTGGCCTGGCCGAACGCGGCCTCGAATTCCTCTTCCTGGCCCGGAATGACCGGAAGCAGCGCATGTTCTGTGATCACCCGGCAAGTCTGGCAGATGCCGCCGCATGCAGGGCTTCCTGGATGTGGACGTCGACGAAGCGGCCAAACACGGCGGGATCCCTGAGGTCATCCACTGACCATCCTTCGGCGCCGGCACCGGCACCGAATAGCCTGGCAGCCCGTTCCCGGGACAACGCTGCGGGCCTGTACTATCTCCCCGGGGACCCTTTGGCGGTCTGGAAGGGGACGATTAGTGGCGGGCACTCACTCGACAACGGCAGCTCTCAGGGATTCTGTCGGCAGGGACGAATTACTGCAGGAATACGGTTTCGCGTTCACAACCGGCAAAGGTGCGCCGGCCACCGCGGCCGAGCTGTCCACCCAACCGCTTGAGAATCTCGTGGAACTCGCTGCCAAACTTTGCGGGGTCCCTTACGGCGTGATCAACGTCCTCACCTCCGACGAACAACGCCAGGTTGCCGCCGTCGGCTTTGAGGCAGCCGTCTGCGCCCGGGAAGATTCCATGTGTTCACAAGTCTTTCTTTCCGGCAAGACAACCGTTGTTCCCGACGCTTCCCTGGATCCACGCCTCGCATCGAATCCGTTTGTGACAGGGGAGATCGCCACCGTCAGGTTCTATGCCTCTGTGCCGCTGGAGACGTCGTCGGGCTTCGTGCTCGGGTCGCTGTGCGTCTTCTCCAATTCAGCGGGCATACCCGACGGGGACCAGTTGGACATGCTGGAGATCCTGGCCCGCCAGGCAGTCCAGCTCCTGGAACTGCAGCGGCGAACCCTGCAGCTGAACAGCGCCCTGACCGATGTGCGGGAGAGCAACGCCAAGCTGGCGGAGTTTGCGGGCCGCGTCAGCCACGACCTTCGCGGGCCCCTTACCACCATGCTGGGCTACGTGGAACTGGCGGAGGATGAAGTGGACGGCGACCACCCGGCTGCCGAATACCTGCACATCATCGCCGCCAGCGGCACCAGGATGCTGGTCATGCTCGAAGATGTGCTGACCTACTCAAGGATGGGCGGAAGCATCCAGCGGCGGCAGGCGTCCCTGCGCAGCGTGGCGGCGGAAGTGGCCGACGACCTGGGCCTGTCCTTTGGAACTGACGAAGTCCTGGACAGCGAGGACCTGGTGCTCCAGGTGGACCCCGGCCAACTGCGGACCCTTCTGCAAAACCTGGTGGCCAATGCCGTGAACTATCGGAACCCGGACAGGGACCTGAAGGTACGAATCGGCGGCATTTCGAACTATCACGGCGTCACGGTCCAGGTGGCGGACAACGGCAAGGGGATTGCCGCGGAGGACCGGCACCGCGTGCTGGAACCTTTGGTCCGGCTGCACCGGGACGGCGACGGGCACGGCTCGGGCCTGGGGCTGGCCATCTGCCGCCGCATCGCTGAGGCCCACGGCGGGGAATTGAGCCTGAAGGAAACGCCCGGCGGGGGAACCACGGCCGTCATCAGCTTCCCCACGGATCAATAAGAAGCGCTTTGACGGGTCCGGCCCGGCTGCGGGATGCAGCCGGGCCGGACGCGCGTCAGCTGCCTAGTCCAGGTCGAAGCGGTCCAGGCTCCATCACCTTGGTCCAGGCGGCCACGAAGTCGTTCACGAACTTCTCCTTGGCGTCCGCGCTCGCGTACACCTCGGACAGCGCCCGCAGCTGCGAGTTGGAGCCGAAGACCAGGTCCACCGGGGTGGCCGTCCACTTCAGCTCACCGGTGGCGACGTCCGTGATCTCGTAGGCGTTCTCCTCCGACTCCGATGCCTTCCACTTGGTGCCCGGTGAGAGCAGGTTGACGAAGAAGTCGTTCGTCAGCACCTGCGGGTTGTCCGTGAGCACACCGTGGCTGGAGCCACCCGCATTTGTGCCCAGGGCCCGCATGCCGCCCACCAGTGCGGTCATCTCCGGCGCGGAGAGGTCCAGCATGTACGCCTTGTCCAGCAGCAGGGTTTCCGGCTGGACCTTCGCGCCGGGTCGCAGGTAGTTGCGGAAGCCGTCGGCCCGCGGCTCCAGGTACTGGAAGGATTCGACGTCGGTCTGCTCCTGCGTCGCGTCCGTGCGGCCCGGACGGAACGGCACTGTGACGGGGAACCCGGCGTCGGCCGCTGCCTTTTCCACGGCGGCGGCCCCGCCAAGGACGATCAGGTCCGCGAGCGAAACCTTCTTGCCGCCGGACTGTGCCGAGTTGAACTCCTCCTGCACGCGCTCAAGGACCGGAAGGACGGCGTCCAGCTGCTCCGGTTCGTGGGCCTCCCAGCTGCGCTGCGGCTCCAGCCGGATCCGGGCACCGTTGGCTCCGCCGCGGCGGTCCGTCTTGCGGTATGTGGCTGCCGAGGCCCAGGCCGTTCCCGCGAGCCTGCGGGATGGTCAGGCCGGAGTCCAGCAGCGTGGACTTCAGGGACGCGATGTCCTGCTCACCGCTCAGTTCATGGTCGACGGCGGGAACGGGATCCTGCCACAGCTGCGCCTCCGGAACCCACGGGCCGAGCATGTGCGGGCCGACAGGGCCCATGTCGCGGTGCAGCAGCTTGTACCAGGCCTTGGCGAAGGCCTGTGCGAACTCGTCGGGGTTCTCGAGGAAACGCCGGCCGATCTTCTCGTAGGTGGGGTCGAAGCGCAGCGACAGGTCCGTGGTCAGCATCGTGGGGCGGTGCTTCTTGTTGGGGTCGTGGGCGTCCGGGATGATCTCCGGGGCGTCCTTGGCGACCCACTGGTGGGCGCCGCCGGGGCTCTTGACGAGTTCCCATTCGTATTCGAAGAGGATCTCCAGGAAGCGGTTGCTCCACTGCGTGGGCTTGTCCGTCCAGGTGACCTCCAGGCCGGACGTGATGGTGTCGCCGCCCTTGCCGCTGCGGTAGGTGCTGAGCCAGCCCAGGCCCTGCGCTTCGAGGTCTGCGCCCTCCGGTTCGGGACCCACGTGTGCGTCGGCGGGGCCGGCGCCATGGGTCTTGCCGAACGTGTGGCCGCCCGCGATCAGCGCGAAAGTCTCTTCGTCGTTCATCGCCATGCGCTTGAACGTCTCACGGATAAAAGCGGCAGCAGCCACCGGATCCGGGTTGCCCATGGGGCCTTCTGGGTTGACGTAGATCAGGCCCATTTCGGTGGACCCCACGCTGTCCGCCATGGTGCCTTCACCGGTGTAGCGCTCATCGCCGAGCCACGCGTCCTCCGGTCCCCAGAAGACCTGCTCGGGCTCCCACACGTCCTCGCGTCCAAAAGCGAAGCCGAATGTCTTGAAGCCCATGGACTCAAGGGCAACGTTACCCGCGAGGACCAGCAGGTCAGCCCAGGAAAGCTTCTGGCCGTACTTCTGCTTGACCGGCCACAGCAGGCGCCGGGCCTTGTCCAGGTTGGCGTTGTCCGGCCAGCTGTTCAGCGGCGCGAACCGCTGGCTTCCATCGCCTGCTCCGCCGCGGCCGTCGTAGACGCGGTAGGTTCCGGCGGCGTGCCAGCTCAGGCGGATCATCAGTCCGCCGTAGTGGCCGAAGTCTGCAGGCCACCAGTCCTGGGAGGTGGTCAGGACCTGGCTGATGTCCTGCTTGAGGGCTTCGACGTTGAGCTTCTGGAATTCCTGGCGGTAGCTGAACGAGGGACCCAGCGGGTTACTTGCCAGGCCCTGCGTGTGCAGCACGGAAAGGTCCAGCTGGTTGGGCCACCAGTCCTGGTTGGTCCGCGGCCGGGTTCCCTTGGGGGTTGGCGAATCGATCGCCGGGTTTTCGCTTTCGCTTCCCTGCGCGGTGGCACTGCCATGGGCCACGGGGCACCCGCCCTCAGCCTTCTGGTCCAGGCCCTGGGCGCCCCCGGACGAGGGGACCGGAGGATGGTCTTGGGGATCGGTCATGTGCTTTTCCTTCCGTTGGGCCGAGGCCGCGGTTGGACTCGGGCAGCCGGTGCAACCCTCCTATTTGAACATGGACGGGTGACTGCGGAGGACCCGCCTGCGCCCTGGGTGAAACCCGGCCGTTGCACCGCCTCTACGCACTTTGCCCGGCGCTTGCCTGACGGGCACGTGCCGCCGTTGGAATATCTCCAGGGTGCTCCGTCTTGTCGCAAGAGGGCCCGATGGCCCAACGTCCCGGCGCGACGCAGCGCGCGGGCCTCTGCCACGGCGTGAGGCCGTGCTGATGCGCGGATGCAATCAAGCACCTACCAGAAGGAGCACCATGATCAACGGACCAGGAACAGCATCGGGCAACGGACGGACAGCGTTGGTCGTAGGAGCCACCGGCATTGCAGGCTCCGCCCTAGTGGATACCCTGGTTGGCGAAGGCTGGGAAGTCCTTGCCTTGTCCCGCAGGCCCGGACCGGAGCGCGCCGGCGTCAGGTGGCTCTCCGCAGACCTGACCTCCGCGGAATCCCTCGCCGGTGTGTTTTCTCCGGAGAACCCCTCCCATGTCTTCTTCACCGCATGGTCGCGGCGCACCACGGAGGAAGAGAACATCGCCGTCAATGCGGGCATGGTGCGTGACCTCCTCGCGTCGCTGCGGGGAAAGGACGTAGCCCATGTTGCCTTGATGACCGGGCTCAAGCACTATCTGGGACCATTCGAAGCGTATGCCGCCGGGGAAATGCCGGACACGCCCTTCCATGAGGAGGAACCGCGGCTTCCGGCGGCGAACTTCTACTACGCACAGGAGGATGAACTCTGGGCAGCGGCGGCTGAGCAGGGGTTCACCTGGTCCGTGCACCGCGCCCACACCGTGATCGGGCACGCGGTAGGCAACGCCATGAACATGGGCCTCACGCTTGCCGCGCAGGCAACCCTGTGCCGGGACAGTGGGCAGCCGTTCGTCTTCCCCGGATCCGAAACCCAGTGGAACGGCCTGACCGATATGACGGATGCAGGACTGCTTGCCGAGCACATGCTGTGGGCCTCCACAACTCCCGCCGCCGCCAATGAGGCCTTCAACATCGTCAACGGCGACGTGTTCCGCTGGCGCTGGATGTGGCCCAAGCTCGCCGCCTACTTCGGCGTGGAGTGGGAGGGGTACCAGGGGAGCCGCGTCCGCTTGAGCAGTCAATGACAGGGCGGGAGGACCAGTGGCGGGAACTTGCCGCGCGCCACAACCTTTCAGAACCGGACTTGGGCCGCGTGGCGTCCTGGTGGCACACCGACGGTGACCTGGGACGGAACATCGAAGTAGTGACGGACATGGGCAAGAGCAGGGACGCCGGCTTCATGGGGTACCGGCGGACGCTGGATGCGTTCACCGCACTGTTTGACCGCTACCGTGCCGACTACCTGATTCCCTAGTTGGGGCGCTGCCGTCAGGCAGCCGTCACACCCAATCCCGGATGACGTGGCACGGCGACTCGGACGACCGGGCCCTGCCGCCCGTCCTCGCACTCGCGCAACGGGGATAAGCGGGCACCATGGCAGGGGCCAAAAGGCCAATAGACAAGCCAATCCGGCAGGCCTAAAATTGCTCCGCTGGGACCCCACGAAGGTGTTGGAAAGGGTTCGAGATGGGAAATCAGGAAGACGCCGCGGTGGTGCGGCGCGGGTACGAGGCCTTCAATTCAGGGGACGTACAGACCCTGATGGGGCTGTTTGCGCAGGACGCGGTTTACCACGTTGGCGGCAGCGGCGGGCTGGCCGGCGACAAGACCGGTCAGGAAGAAATCATGGCCTATTTCGGTGAACTGTTCTCCCGCTCGGGAGGAACCACCAAGGTGGAGCTTAAGGATGTCATCGCCGGGGAACAGCACACGGTCAGCCTGCAGAAAGCCCACGCGCAGCGCAACGGCCAGTCCATGGAGCAGGAGGGCGTGCTCGTGTTCACGCTGATGGACGGCAAGGTTACCGAGGTAAGCGAGTTCCAGGAGGACACCGCGAAGGCCGCCGACTTCTGGACCTGAAACTGGGCACACGCGCCCCCCAATTGCCGGGCTGTACGCCGTGAGAGAACCTCCGGGTTTTCTCCGGCAGCACCGGCCCAAGTCCCAGCTGCTGGACGTAAACTGACGCTCGCACCACGTTTGTGGACACACCGTCAGGTTGGAGCCCGGCCCTTGCTCTGGAAGTTGCTTGTCGAATACCTGCGGCCGCACCGGCCGCTGCTTGCCGCCGTCGTCGTTTTCCAGCTGGCGCAGTCTATCGCGTCGCTGTACCTGCCCACGCTTAACGCGGACATCATCGACCAGGGCGTGGCCCGGGGCGATACCGGCTACATCTTGTCCACCGGCAGCGTCATGCTGCTGATCACCCTGGCGCAGATCGCCTGCGCGGTGGTGGCCGTGTACTTCGGCGCCAAGGCCGCCATGGGGCTGGGCCGGGACCTGCGCGGCGCGATCTTTGAACGGGTGGGCGGATTCTCGGAGCAGGAAGTCACCAGGTTCGGCGCGCCCAGCCTGATCACCCGGTCCACCAACGACGTCCAGCAGGTCCAGCAACTGGTGCTGATGTCCGCCACGCTCATGGTGGCCGCACCCATGCTCAGCATCGGCGGGGTGATCATGGCCATCCGGCAGGACGCCCAGCTGTCCTGGCTCATTGCCGTGTGCGTCCCGGTGCTGCTGATCGCCGTCGGCCTCATCGTCACCCGGATGGTGCCGCTGTTCCGGAAGATGCAGGCCCGGATCGACACGGTGAACCGCGTGCTGCGAGAGCAACTCACCGGCATCCGGGTGGTGCGGGCCTTCGTGCGCGAGGACATGGAGACGGAAAGGTTCGCCGGAGCCAACGCCGACGTCACCGATGTTGCCCTGCGCGCGGGGCGGCTGATGGCGCTGATGTTCCCCACCGTCATGCTGGTCTTGAACATTTCCAGCGTGGCGGTGATCTGGTTCGGCTCGTTCCGGATCGAGGACGGGTCCATGCAGGTGGGCACCCTGATCGCGTTCCTGAGCTACCTGATGCAGATCCTGATGTCCGTCATGATGGCCACCTTCATGGCGGTGATGATCCCGCGAGCGTCGGTTTCCGCGGACCGGATCGGCGAGGTACTGGGAACCAATTCCAGCGTGGTGCCGCCGGCCAACCCGGTCACCAGCGCCGTACGGCGCGGTGAGCTGGAAATGCGCGACGTCGGATTTGCCTACCCGGGTGCCGACCAGCCCGTCCTGTCCGGTATCAGCTTCACAGCCCCCGCCGGGCGGACGACGGCGATCATCGGCAGCACCGGCTCAGGCAAGACCACCCTGGTGAACCTGATGCCGCGGCTCTTCGACGTCACCTCCGGGGCGGTGTTGATGGACGGCGTGGACGTCAGGGACCTTGACCCGGACCTGCTGTGGGGGCACATCGGGCTGGTGCCGCAGCGGCCGTACCTGTTCTCCGGCACCGTCCGTAGCAACCTGCTGTACGGCAACCCGGACGCCACCGAGGATGAGCTCTGGACCGCGCTGGAGATCGCCCAGGCACGTGACTTCGTGGAGCAAATGGAGGAGGGGCTGGACGCGCCCATCTCACAGGGCGGTACCAACGTCTCCGGCGGCCAGCGGCAGCGGCTTGCCATCGCCCGGGCCCTGGTTAAGCGGCCCGAGCTCTACATCTTTGACGATTCTTTCTCGTCCCTGGACACCGGCACCGACGCGCGGCTGCGCCAGGCGCTCAAACGCAACACCGCCGGCGCCACCATGGTGATCATCGCCCAGCGCGTGTCCAGCATCGTGGACGCGGACCAGATATTAGTGCTCGACGACGGCCGGATCGTTGCGCAAGGCACGCACCATGAGCTGCTGGAGACCTCGGAGACGTACCGCGAGATTGTCTCGTCCCAACTGGCAGCGGAGGAAACGGTATGAGCCAGGGACCCACTCCCGCTCGCGGCATCAAAGCTGCGCCCGCCTCCGGAGGCGGCCAGGCCGACGTCGTACGCATCCCGCGTCCGGCCGGCGGACCCGGAAGGGGCGGACCCTTTGCCGGGATGAACGTGCCGGCGGAGAAAGCAATGAACTTCGGCGGCTCTGCCAAACGCCTGCTTGGAACGCTGCGGCCGGAACGCGCCTGGCTTGTCCTGGTGCTCGTCATGGCTGTGGCGGGCGTGGTGCTGCAGGTGATTGGGCCACGTCTGCTGGGGGAGGGCACCAACCTGATCTTCTCCGGGGTGGTGTCCAAGCAGCTGCCGCCAGGGATAACGCAGGCGCAGCTGATTGCGATGCTGCGGGCGTCCGGCCAGAACCAGAAGGCGGACATGCTCAGTGCCATGACGCTGACGCCCGGTGCCGGAATCGACTTTGGGGCGCTGGCGGGCGTGCTGACGTGGGCGCTGGTGCTTTATGTCCTGGGGTCGGCGTTCATGTGGGGGCAGGCGTATGTGTTGAACGGCGTGGTGCAGCGGACGGTGTTCGGCCTGCGCGGGCAGATTGAGGCGAAGATCAACCGGCTGCCGCTGCGGTATTTCGACTCGATCCAGCGCGGTGAGCTGCTCAGCCGGGTGACCAACGACGTGGACAACATTTCGCAAAGCCTGCAGCAGTCCATCAGTCAGGCGGTGACGTCGGTGCTGACGGTGCTGGGTGTGCTGGTGATGATGTTCATCCTCTCGCCTACGCTGGCGCTGATCGCGCTGGTAACCATCCCGCTGACGCTGGGGATCACCACCCTGATTGCCAAGCGCTCGCAGAAGCTGTTCGTGCAGCAGTGGAAGAACACGGGCGAGTTGAACGGGCAGATCGAGGAGACATACACGGGGCATGCGCTGGTCAAGGTGTTCGGCCGCCAGCGCGAGGTGGGGGAGCGGTTCCGGCAGAAGAATGCCGAGCTGTATGAGGCCAGTTTCGGGGCGCAGTTCATATCAGGGCTGATCATGCCGGCCATGACGTTCATCGGGAACCTGGTGTACGTGGGGATCGCCGTGGTGGGCGGCCTGCAGGTGGCGTCCGGGGCGATGCAGCTGGGCGATGTGCAGGCGTTCATCCAATACTCGCGGCAGTTCACGCAGCCGCTGGCGCAGCTGGGGTCCATGGCGAACCTGCTGCAGTCCGGGGTGGCGTCCGCCGAGCGCGTGTTTGAGCTGCTGGATACGGAGGAGCAATCGGCGGATCCTTCCGGCGCGGAGCCTGCAGAGTCCGGATGGTGCCAGGCGGGGGCGGCTGGTGTTCGAGGAAGTGTCCTTCTCGTATGCGCCGGACAAGCCGCTGATTACTGGGCTGTCCCTGGTGGCGGAGCCGGGGCAGACCGTGGCGATTGTGGGGCCGACCGGTGCGGGAAAGACGACGCTGGTGAACCTGATGATGCGGTTCTACGAGTGGACGCCGGGCGGATCACCCTGGACGGTGTGGACATCACCACCATGAGCCGGCACGACCTGCGCTCGCGGATGGGAATGGTGCTGCAGGATACGTGGTTGTTCGGCGGGACTATCCGGGACAACATCGCGTACGGGCGGCCTACGGCTTCTTCTTCGGAGGTGCTGGAGGCTGCACGGGCGACGTATGTGGACCGGTTCGTGAAGTCCCTGCCCGAGGGGTACGACACGGTGCTGGACGACGAAGGGTCCAACGTATCTGCCGGTGAGAAGCAGGCTGCTGACGATTGCGCGGGCATTCCTGGCTCAGCCGTCTGTACTGATTCTCGACGAGGCGACGTCATCGGTGGACACCCGGACCGAGGTGCTGGTGCAGAAGGCCATGAGCGCCCTCCGGTCAGACCGGACGTCCTTTGTGATTGCGCACCGCCTGTCCACGATCCGCGACGCCGACCTCATCCTGGTGATGGAGAACGGGCAGATCGTGGAGCAGGGGACGCACGCATCACTGCTCGCCGCCGGCGGGGCTTACGCGCGGCTGTACGAGGCGCAGTTCGCGGCCCCGGTGGCGGAGGTCTAGGGGCTTGGAGATTTCGCTTTGGCGTCCTGATGTGTCCCAAACAGACGGCATCGCGATTTATGTCGCGACGCCGCCTATCCTCACTGAATGATCTCCATTTCATTGCTGGCAGGGTTCACAGATAGCTCTTGACGGTGGCCCGAAGGGCCTCGGTGTGTTCGTAAATCTCCTCAAGCGAGTTGATGGGCACGCGGGTTTCTTCTTTGCTGTCGTTGAAGATGCCTATGTACTTTTGCGTCCGGTTGAAGTGGAGGCGGGCAATGGGCTTCCGGTTGTTGTCGTCCAGAAGAACTGCAAAGTAAGACTTTGCGTCCCGCTGTGCGACGCGAACCGGCTTGACCTCGCTGCATACAATTGCGCGCACAATCTGGTAGCCCTCGATTTCCTCAAGCGTCGTCTCCAGGCCGTCAGCTTCGGCGAGGTCTGCTTCCGCGACAGGAGCGCTGGTGACAGCGGTGGGTACAGTCGTGTCCTCCGACTGCGGGAATCCAGGATTCCCCAAGGCCTTCTTCAGCCGTTCATTGACCTGATCGTTGAGGAATTGCTTTGTGGCCTTCCCAACCAACGTGGTGAACTGCTCCCGAACCTTCTGTGTATACGGCCCGGAGTAAACCCTGGCTGTTAGGAACTTGACCCACTCGTCTTCCGGCTCCCTGAACTGCGCAGCCAGGGTTCGCTTCAGTTCGCCGATGTATTTCAATTCGCCCGCTGCGCTGATGATGGAGTCGAGATCGAAAACATCCTTGGACAGCTTCTGCAGTTCCGGGATCAAAGACTGGTCGATGTCGTTCAGGTCGAGCACGAGGAACGGCCTGGCATCCATACGGTTCGGTGCATCCAAGTCAGTGAAGAACTGGTAGACCTCACCGTTGGTCAGGATCGCGATACGGGCATTTGTGACGGCAAAGTAGCGGAACAGCTGAGAGGCGTGTTCGATTTTTACGGGTTCCGTCGACTTCTTGCACTCGATCAGAATTTGGACCTCGCCATCCCTAACGATCGCGTAGTCGATCTTCTCTCCTTTTTGAGTCCAACGTCCGCAATGAACTCCGGGACCACTTCCAACGGGTTGAAGACGTCGTAGCCCAGAATCGTCGAGATGAACGGCATTACGAACGCGTTCTTCGTTGCCTCCTCCGTCTGTATAACACCTCTCTGCTGCCTCACCTTTGCTGCGAGCGCTGAAAGTTTTTCCGCAAATTCCATTTCTTACCCCCCAATAAGGCCCATGCCCTGACACAGCTTCGTGTCCGGTGGCAGGTTCAAGCTGATGGAGCAAAAACCTACATCGCATCGGCGACATTTACACGTAATCAGCTGATGCTGCCGTTATGTTGCAATCCGTTGGCGCCGAAGCCAGTGAGCAGAACTCGAACCAAGACATTGTGCACGCAGGCGCCAAACTCAAAATGTCAGACCCCCGTGACAGTCTTTGGTTATGGAAACCGGAGCGGTTGTAGATGCGATAAGCGCGGGCGGACTCGCCGGCGCCGTCGCATCCCTAACCGGATTGGTTGACGAGCTAGCGGGCGCTGTGACCCCTGCTTCGGAGGCGGCAGACAGTGTGGGCCGTACAGAAGGTCACGACCCACTCCATGAGCTTTTCGAGTCCTGCCTGGACGGCCTGGGCATCGTGGCTCGGGTCGAAGCTGCTACTGCAGCGGTGAAAGTTCGTCTGCTCGCAGCGTTTTCGGAGGCCGCAGCCGCCATGGAAACGCCGGCGGAAAGTACCCATGAATCATCGGCGCGGGACATGAGTGTCGTCGCCGAGGTCGCTTGTACGCTGACCATCGGCGAGGGAGCCGCATCCGCGCTGTTGCAGGACGCCCACGCGCTCACTACCTCTCTTCCCGCCACGCTTAATGCCATGGAGGCCGGCATCGTCTCCTGGCGGCATGCCCAAATTATGGTTGACGAATCCAGCGGCCTGGACTCAACAGCCACGGCAGCCCTGGAAGCCCACTTCCTGGACCCGGAGGCGCCCAACGCGGCCAGGGGTGCATCTGCTGGAGAGCTGGTGCCGGGCCGTTTCCGGCGGAAGGCACGTGCCTGGCGGGAACGCCATCATCCCGAGTCCCTGGAAACCCGGCACGTGAAGTCCGTGTCGGACCGACGGATGGAATACTCGCCGGACCGGGACGGTATGGCCTGGCTTTCGGTCTACATGGCTGCTGACAAGGCCTGTGCCATCTGGAACAGGACCTCCGCCCTGGCACGTGGACTGCAAGGACCGGACGAGTCGAGAACCCTTCCCCAGCTCAAGGCAGACGTAGCCGCCAAATTGCTCCTCGGTGGCGCCACGGACCTCGCCGGACCCGGGCCGTCCCTCAAAGCCGATGTGCTGGTCACGGTACCAATCCTTTCCCTCCTCGGTACTACGGACGAGCCAGCCGACCTGGACAACTACGGACCCATCCCGGCATCCATGGCACGCAGACTCGTCATGGAAGGTGCCGGCTCCTTCTACCGGGTGCTGGTGGACCCCCGCGACGGAGCACCGTTGGAAATCGGTCGGGGCAGCTACCGGCTCCCGGAGTCACTGAAGCGGTGGTTGAAGATGCGGGATGGCAAATGCACCTTTCCGGGATGCAGCAACCCCAGCCAGGACAATGAGGCGGACCATCTCAAGGCCTGGGAGCACGGAGGCGCCACCGGGATCAGCAATTTGGGACAGCTGTGCCCCAAGCATCACCGGCTCAAGCATCGAACCGGATGGAGGCCTGGGCCGGCGGCCAAGAATGAGTCACCAGGCTGGACCTCACCAAGTGGTCGCCAATACGACGCCGAACAAGCGGACCGCGAACCTACACTTTGGCCGCCGGGCTGCCTGCCGGGAGAGGCCAGCGTGCTGGAGATGATGGTCGTGGATTATCTCTCTGCCTCCTAGCAAGCGTCAGCCGCCCGGACCCACAGTTGCCGCTTCGACCGAGAGGAGCCTGGCGTAGTTCAGACACATACTTACGCCTTCATTGGCGGGGACCCTGTTCCCGCTCAGGGCCACCGGATCCCCCTGCGACAGTGAGGCGCCGCCCGGCAGGACCACTGTTTCGCCGCTGGAAGTGGTGCCTGAGGGAAGGAGCAATGTCCAGTCGTCGCCGTCCCCCGCTATGACAGTGACGCAGCCAGCGCCGTCACTGGACACTTTTCCTGCCACCTTGGCTTCCACCTGCGGCGCTGTTGACGCATCTTCGAGGGTTACCGCCTTGGCGTCCCCGTCCAAGACAACCAGCTTGGTGGTGACCTCCTGGTGTGTGACAGGACTGGGACTTTCGGCCGCCGATCGACCGGATTCCTGGGCGGAACACGCAGCCAGGAAGAGGACCGCAGCCGCGGCAAAAGTGATGCTCTGCTTCATGTCTGTCCCCCACAGAGAGCCTGTTCCCCAGCGTAACGGCAGGTGCCAATGTACCCGTGAGCTCTCTATTCCTGCGTGTTCACCGGGTGGCCACCGGGATGCCCTTCGCCGTTATCCCGGGTCCAGCAGTCTTAGCGGGCACCCTCTGTCCAGCACCTCCTGATGAGCCGGGCGGAACAGCCCCCGTTCAAGGAGTACGCCATGTACGTGAAATCTGCCCTTGCCACTCTTACCCTCGTTGCCACCCTGGCCGGAACAGCAGGCTCCCGCACAGGCCGCGGACAACGCCACCGACAGCAACCAGGCTTTCACCTTCGCCGCGATCGGCGACATTCCCTACGGCGCCGCCGAGATCGCAAAATTTCCGTCCCGCATCCAGGACCTCAACGCGGACAAGGACCTGAAGTTTGTAGCACATGTGGGCGATATAAAGAACGGCTCCTCCGTCTGCTCGGACGAATACTTCTCCTACATCCGCGCCCAGTTCGACACCTTCACCCACCCGCTGGTCTACACGCCCGGGGACAACGAGTGGGTGGACTGCCACCGCACCAACAACGGCGCCTACAACCCGCTGGAACGCCTGGACAAGATCCGGGAGGTCTTCTTCAACCAGCCTGGCAAGACGCTCGGTACCACCATGCCGGTGAAGTCGCAGGAGAACCTGGGGCTCCCGGAGGACGTCCGCTTCGACAAGAACCGGGTGGCGTTCTCGGCGCTGAACGTCCAGGGCAGCAACAACTCCCTCCTGCCATGGACCGGCCTGGGCAAGACCGCACCAACCCCGGAGCAGTTGGCCGAGGTAGAACACCGCACGGGCGCCGTGATCGCCCAGATCCACCAGACCTTCGCCGACGCCAGGCGCAGCAACGACCGCGCCGTGGTGCTCATGCAGCAGGCAGACATGTTCGACCCCGCCCTACTGGACGACGCCACCGCCAACCCGGCCACCGTCTCCGGCTTCCGCGAAATCGTGCAGGCCATCGTCCAAGAAACCAACAACACGGGCGCCCCGGTGTACCTCATCAATGGCGACAGCCACGTCTTCACCGAGAACCAGCCGCTCGCCGCCGGTTCGCCGTGGCTGGACATCTATGGTGTTCCCGCCGCGGACAACCTGCAGCGCATCACCGTGGACGGCGCCAACAATGCCGTGGACTACGTGCGCTTCACGGTGGCCGGCAACAGCGCCAAGGGTGCCGACGTCCTGACTTGGGAAAAGGTCCCCTTCAGCCAGTAGGCACCCACCCCGAAGCGGACGACGGCGGGCGCACGCCCGGCGTCGTCCGCTTCCGAATTTGCGGGGTCTGGGTCTGGACACCGGTAACCGGGGGATCTATCGTGCAGGGGTGGCGGCTGCCTGACTGACAGGATGGCTAGATCTGCCGGTCCGCCCGTGTGGCCGTCCGTCATGAGGAGGAAGCAGATGGCACACATTGAAGAGGTTGAAGAGACCGTTGAAGTCGCTGTTCCGGTGCGGACCGCATATAACCAGTGGACCCAGTTCGAATCCTTTCCGCAGTTCATGTCCGGCGTCGAATCGGTGACCCAGCTGACGGACACCACCAACCACTGGGTCACCAAGGTAGGCGGCGTCCACCGGGAGTTCGATACCGAAATCGTCGACCAGGCGCCCGACGACCGGATCGCCTGGCGCAGCACCGACGGCAAGTCGCACGCCGGCATCATCAGGTTCACGCCGCTGGACGCCAACCACACAAAGGTCAAAGTCCACTTCGAATGGGCACCGGAAGCCGCCACTGAAAAGGCCGGCGCGGCACTGAAGATCGACGAGATGCAGGTCAAAGCCGATATGCGGAAGTTCAAGGACTTCATCGAATCGCGCGGCAGTGAAACCGGCGGCTGGCGAGGGGAAGTCTAGAGGTCCGGCCCCAGGAACACGCATGAAAAACCAAAGAGGTCGACGGCGGGTGCCCACCCGCCGTCGACCTCTTCCTTATCTGTGGGGTGTGGTGAGGATCAGGGCGAGAGTTCTTCGAGGACCCGCCCCTTCGTTTCGATGGCAAAGAAGATGGTGACGAGGCCGCCGATGAGGGTTACGGCTGCGAAGACCGTGAAGACGAGGCTGATGCCGTAGTTGTCGACGATCCAGCCGACCAGGATGGGTCCGATGGCGGAGCCTGCCCGGAGCCACGCGCTGCCGAAACCGGTGCCTATGGCGCGGAGCCGTGTTGGGTAGAGCCGGCGGAGTAGAGGTAGAGCGAGAAGGAGATGGTCTGGAGGATGGCGTAGGCGATGCTGGCGAATACCACTACCTGGGTGGCGGAGACGGCGCCGAGGGCGGTGAGCACGGCCAGCGGTACCGTGGCGGCGAGGAAGGCCCACGAGTACCAGCGTTTGCGGCCGACCCGGTCAATGAGCAGTGCGCACAGGACGGATGCCACGACGCCCACGGCCGATGTCACCCAGCCATAGGCGAGGCTGGTTTGCAGCGGAAGGTTGAAGGTCTGCTTGTAGAGCGTGGGGAGCCACGTGACCAGGCCGTTGTTGACCATGTAGACGCAGATCCAGAGCATCCAGATCATCAGAGTGCGTTTGCGGTAGATGCCTGAGAAAAGTTCGCGCCAGCTGGTGCGGGCTGTCGCTTTCGGGTCAACGGGGCGCACGACCGGCTCGGAGAGCGTGTGCCCGGCTTTGAGGGCTTCCTTCTCCAGCATGGCGACGACTGTCTCGGCCTTGCTAATGTGGCCGCGCGAGGCGAGCCAGCGAGGGGACTCGGGCATGAGCCAGCGCATCGGGATGGTGAGCAGGGCCGGGATGATGCCGACGACGAACATCGCCTTCCAGCCCACCACCGGGACCAGGAAGTAGCCGGCGATGCCGGCGAACATGAGTCCGACGGGGAAGATGACCTCGTAGAGGAGGAAGAAGCGGCCGCGCTTCTTGGCGCCGACGAATTCGTTGATGTAGGCGCTGGCGACTGGTACTTCGCCGCCGGTGCCGATGCCTTGGAGGAATCGGAAGATGATCATTGACGTGGCGCCCCAGGCAAAGAGGCATGCGATGTCCATGGAGACGAAGAGAAGAATCGTGACCAGCAGGACTGGAAGGCGTCCGATCCGTTCGGCGAGTTGGCCGAAGAAGAGTGATCCGAAGATTTGCCCGACGTATCCGGCGGAGAGGATCATTCCGATTTCCCCGGCGTTCAGGTGCCATTCGGTGGACAGTTGGGGCATCGCGAAGGCGATGGCCAGGACGGTGTACGCGTCGAAGAACGTGGCTGACCCGATGACCACGCGGATGAGGGTCAGGCGTCGGGTGAGCGGGAGCCTCTCGAGCCTGGCTACGAGGCTCTGCATTGATCCTGGCGGCGTTGGGGCCGCCCGCCATGGTGGTGGTGGTGTTCGGCTCGCGCATTGCGAGTCCTCCTTCTCCAGCGGTGATGCTGGGGTCCTCATTGACCAAGAGTGGAGATGGCTAAAGCCTAGGGGAGGATGGCGGGAGTTGCTCCCGCCATCCTTAGGATCCGTGGATCAGACAGCGGCGGTGACTTTGCCGATGTTCGCGGCGGCGAAGGCTTCCGCGATTTCGGTCTCGGCGCCCTCGGGCAGGGGCAGGAGCGGGGTGCGGACCGTGGCGTGGTCCAGGATGCCGCGGTTCACGAGGCCCCACTTCAAGGCGACGGTGCCCTCCATGTGGGACCCGCGGTGGTAAACGTTCTTGGTCACCGGCAGCAGCCGCTCATGAATTGCGTGGGCACGCTTGTAGTCCTGCGCCTTTCCGGCCTCGATCAGTTCGACGAGCAGTTCGGGGGCGATGTTGCCGTAACCGACGAGCAGGCCGTCCACATCGAACATGGTCGGCAGCAGGTACTCGTCATGGCAGGACAGCACCTGCAGTTCGGGGTGCGCGGCGCGAAGTGCGGGGATCTCGGTGTACCACCGGCGCATGTTCCGGACACCGTTCTTCGTGGCAAAGACGCCCTCCTGGCCGGCGATCTCCAGTTGGGTGTCGAGGTCGTAGGTCGCCTTGGTGTTGTCGGGGTACTGGAAGAGGATCAGCGGCAGGCCGGACTCTTCATATATTTCCTGGTAGCGCGACTGCGGAGCGCCTTTCTGGTAGCCGAAGCGCAGCCACCCGTGCGAGGGGTAGACGAGACCAGCTGACGCGCCGGCGTCGACGGCCTTCTTGGCCTCGAGGGCCGCGGTCTTGTTGCCTTCCTTCGTAATGCCCGCCACGACCGGTACACGGCCGTCGGTCGAGGCAACGAACGCGCGGATCACGTCCAGCTGCTCTTCTTCGGTGAGGAACGTGCCTTCGCCGGCGTGCCCCAGGACGACGAGGCTCTTCACGCCATCAATCGATCCGAGCCATGAACCCAGGCGCTGGATCGCATCGAAGTCGACAGCGCCATCTTCGGTGAACGGGGTGACAGGTGCGGGGCTGAGTCCGCGGAGATCGAGTGTCATTACAGCTACCTTCTTGTCTTCTTTGATGGTCGGTAGTTCCGCTAGGATGAAAACGTTTGCGGGAACGTTTTCAATACTGCAACGTGTCGTGGCTCACTGTCAAGGGAACGTTTGCAAAGGAGGAATAGAGTGGCTTCTGCACCCCTGCTGAAGAGGAGAAGCTTTATGGAACCGGTGGCAACAGGCGCGCCTGTCACCCTCAAGGACGTGGCCAAAGCCAGCGGCGTCAGCATCTCCACGGCAAGCCGCGCCCTTGATGAGCGGGGCACCGGATCCCGGTCCGCCGCTGCGGCACATGTACGCAAGGTTGCCGAAGAACTCGGTTACCGGCGGAACTCTTTCGCCTCAAGCCTTCGGCGGGGCGAAACCCGGACACTCGGCGTACTGGTGCCCCGGCTTAGCGACACCGTCATGGCACTGATGTTTGAGCACCTTGAACGCGCCGCTTCGGGACGGGGCTACTTTGCCATGGTGGCCACCAGCGGTGATGACCCTGATGACGAGCGCCGGGCGGCCGAAACCCTCCTGGACCGGAACGTGGACGGGCTGATTCTCGCCACGGCCCGCCTCGATGACGACCTTCCGCGACGTCTCCGGCAGCGCGGCGTCGCGCACGCCCTGGTGTTGCGGACCGACGGCGAAAGTCCGTCGGCGATCGGGGATGACGAGGTGGGAGGATACCTCGCCGTCCGGCACCTTATTGACCTGGGGCACCGGGATATCGCCGTCCTTACCGGTCCCGATTTCACATCCACCGGCATCGGGCGGTTGGCCGGCGCCCGCAAAGCATTTGCCGAAGCGAATATCAAAATCCCCGACGAGTGGCTCATCGCGGCAGGCTACGGCATCGAGAACGGATACTCAGCAGGCGAAACACTGCTCGGAAATACTCCAGGCAACCGGCCCACGGCCATCTTCGCGGCCAACGACAACATCGCCATGGGCGTCATCGCCGCCGCTCATCATCACAGAATCGAGATCGGCGAAGACCTGGCCCTCGTGGGATACAACGACATACCTCTTTCAGCCCGGCTCCCGACACCCCTGACTTCGGTGCGCGTACCCCTGGACCAGATCGCCGCCACAGCGATCGACCTGATCGTGAACCCTGGCAAGGAACCCCACATCCGGAAATCCATGCCCACACTCATTCCCCGCGAATCCAGTGGAGCGCCCAAGCACTTTGCACGGTAGGCGGACGACGGCGGATGCCCGCCCGCCGTCGTCCGTATCTCCTGGGTGCCGGGGCCGGCGCTAAAGCCGAGGCAGCAGGTTGCCGTCCCCGGGCGACGGGCTGTCCTGGTCAAGCGAAACCATCTCCACAAATTTACCCGTTGCACGCAGCCTCACCGGTGTGCCAGGATTCCCCTTGATCGTCACACGACATCTGGAGGTGAGACCCATGAACGCTGTATCCGTAATGGGTGCTCCCTCGCAGCCTACGATCCGCGGCTGAACCAGCCGCCACCGGGAGCGCCGAAAAGGCAAAAATTCGCGAAAGGCGACTCCCATGGACACAACACCTTCTCCCACCCCGCACGCCACTCCGGCGGCGCCCCCACGGCGCGCGCTGGTTCTCGGTGGCGGCGGCTCCACAGGCAATGCGTGGCTGATCGGCGTCCTCGCCGGCCTGGCCGACGCCGGGCTTGACGTGACCGGCGCTGACAGGGTCATCGGAACATCGGCCGGATCCACCGCCGCCGCCCAAATCTCCGGTGCCACGCCGGCCGAACTCTATGCCGCCGTCCTTGACGCTCCGCTTCCGCAGCGGCCACGCCCGGCCGGAACCCAAGCTTCCGGCAGCCCGGTTCCAAACCACTTGGAGCGGACCGGCAGAATCATCGCCGCCTCCGGGAACGTGGCTGAGATGCGCCGAAACATGGGGGCGGCGGCGCTGGACCTGGCGGCGGACTACGACGGCTCCGGGCGATGGCGGGCCACGGTCGCGGCCCGGCTGCCACGGCAGGAATGGCCGGAGAATGACCTGCAGATCACTGCTGTGGATGCGGACACCGGCGAACCTGCGGTATTCAACCGCACCACCGGCATTGACCTGGTTGACGCTGTGGCCGCCAGTTGCTCCAGCGTCTCCGCATACCGGATCGGGGACAGCAGCTATATCGACGGCGGGTACCGGCGCAACGAGAACGCTGACCTTGCCGCCGGATACGGCCGGGTTCTGGTTCTTTCGCCTTTCGGCGGCAGGACGCGGATGCCGCTGGAGTGGGGCATGCAGCTGTCGGCGCAGGTGGAGGAACTGCGTGCGGGCGGCAGCAGGGTCGAAGTGATCGTTCCTGACAGCGGGGCCGAGCACATGTTCGGCGCCAACGCGATGGATCTGTCCCTGCGTCCCGCCGCCGCCCAAGCAGGGTACAACCAAGGCAAAACCCTCTCCGGGAGACTCGCCGAATTCTGGCGGTGAGCCGGATCTTGGCCCCTAACTCCCAAAGCTAGGGAAAGCCTGTCTCGTCGCGTGGCCCAAGAGGCTCAGCGCTGCCGGAGAACAGGGCTGGCTAAAAAAATAAAAGTGGGTATGGTAGCGCTTAACGCGAGAAAGGAAGGCGTGATTCCGATGTCCGGAAAATCCTCCAAGGGTGGCGCCGCCAAAAAGGTCGGCAAGTCTATTCTCGAAAAACGGGCCGAAAAACGGGCGAAAAACGAAACCAGCGAACTCCATGTTGTAAAGCATCGCAAGAACCACCGCTGAACGATGTCGGCCGGCCCGCCGGGTGCCCGCCCGCGGTCGGCCGCTCAGCCCTCCTGCTGGTCCTCGATGGTGACGCCGCGCCAGAACGCGATCCGGTCCTCGATGTGCTTGGCGCGCGGCTTGGGCTCCGGGTAGAACCAGGCCGCGGCCTCATTGAGTTCGCCGTCCACGTCCAGCGTGTGGTAGCTGGCCGTCCCCTTCCATGGGCAAAACGTGTTCATGCCGCTGTCCCGCAAGTAGGCGGCGTTGACGGCATCGCGCGGGAAGTAATGGTTGCCCTCCACCACGACGGTGTCCGCGGATTCGGCGATGACTTTTCCGTTCCAGATAGCCCTGACCATGAGTTCCCTTCCGTCGCGGCCGCCACGCGAAGGTGGCGGGTTGTACGGATGCCAACGGCTGTGGGGGCTGGCTTGTTCCCCGGGAGCTGCGCTACCGCGGGCTCTTGTCGATGACGCAGAACCGGTTGCGGTCCGGATCTTCCAGCACCACGAAGTCGGGGTCCTCCGGGTAGGAGTCCCAGTCCACCCACCTGGCGCCGAGCGAGACGAGCCGGTCAACCTCCGCGGACTGGTCATCCGCGTAGAGGTCCAGGTGGATCCTCGGATACTCCTGGACCTGCGTTTCGCTGAGCTGGAGGGACAGCGCCGCGCCTGGTCCCGCCGCCGGCACCAGGGTCACCCACGTGTCGTCACCGGGCTCGCGGGGGACATAACCGATGGCGGCGTGCCAGAAGTCGGTGGCGGCGGCGACGTCGTTGACGCCGAGGACAATGGTGCCGATGGTCAACATCCGCCCAGCCTAATCCCGTGCTGCACCGCCCGGCTAGACTCGCGGGCATGGGGGAAAACAGCACACCTGAAGAGCACCAACCGTCCGAGCGCGCCAAAGTCCCTGCCGGCGTCGTTCCTTTGCTGGGCCTCGCCGCCGTCCTGGCCGGGCTCCTGATCGCCTACCTGAACCGCGACTTCACCGGCTGGTTTGCCTACGCGCCACTCAGCAACAAGCCGTTCACTGCCAATGGGGCGGCCTTCATCACCGAAGGGACCCAGATCGGGCTGGCCGTGATGGTCGCCGGGCTCCTGGTACTCGCCTTTTGGGCGGGCTACAGGCTGGGCCTCCGGGCAAAATCCGCCTCTCAGTGAAGCCTGCGGGCGTGGCCTGCCCGGCAGCGGAACTGGCGGCAGTCAGCGCCCGGGTTTGTTGAAAAGCGGTGGACGGACGACGACGGGAGGCAGCCGCCGTAGTCCGTTTGAGGGAGCGCGCGCCGGACATAGTCGTCGTACACCGCGATGAAGCGGCCCACCACGCCGCCCTTGCGCAGTTTGTCGATGGCGCCGGGGATGTCCGCCTGTCGAGGACTTTGCGTCGGATATTTCCGACGTATACTGAAGCGGTGCTTCCCGATGTCTTCGCCGCCGTGTCCAACCCGGCGCGGCGCATCATCCTGGACGAGCCTGCGCCAGGGGCCCAGGACAGCCGGTGAACTCACCGGCCTGCTGGACCTCAGCCGCCCGGCCGCCTCCGAACACCTTGCCGTGCTCCGCGGGGCAAGGTTGGTCAGGGAGGAGCGGCGGGGGCGCAACAGGGTATACCACCTCCAGCCCGCCCGGCTTGCCGAGATCGGCGGCTGGGTGAAGCACTTCGAGCACTACTGGAACCAGCGGCTGGATGCGCTGGGAGACCTTCTGGACGAGGAGAAACCGTCATGACCGAAAACGCCATCCGGCTGGAACGCCGCTACCCGCACCCAGTCGAGGCGGTCTGGGCCGCGCTGACCACCCCTGAACTGCTCGCCCGCTGGTGGGCGCCGGGCAATATCGCACCCGTGGTGGGCCACCGCTTCATCATGGACATGGACGCCTGGGGCCAGCAGCAGTGCGAGGTCACGGCCGTGGACCCCGGGAAGTCCGTTAGCTTCCTCTTCTCCGAGGGCCAGCCTGGACACCACCATTACCTGGCGCCTGGAGGCCGTGGACGGCGGCACCGTCCTTCACTTCGAACACGCTGGCTTCCAGTGGACACCCCCATGGGCCGCCACGCCATTGACGGCATGGGCAACGGCTGGCCGGGCCTGCTGGCCCGCATCGACGGGGTGCTTGCCGGGGTGTCCTGACCTCCCTCCTGCTGCTACGCTCCACGTAGTTGGCCCGTCGTTGCGCCTTCGGGTTGACCATCAGCTTCGGTTGTGAGCGAAGGAACCACCATGACGGTTGCCCAGATCCAAGTGGACCAGCGCGTGATCGGGATTGATTCCCGGCGCTTCGCCTCGGTTGAAAAGGCGCTGGTGGAGCTCATCACCAACAGCGATGACAGCTACGCACGGCTGGAAAGGGCGGGCGGGACCGTCGCCGGCAGGATCGTGGTCGGTTACCAGCGGCACCACTCCGGCGCGGTCCTGATGGTCAGCGACCAGGCGGAGGGCATGTCCTTCGAACAGGCCGGGCGGATCCTCAGCTACGGCGGCGCCCATTCTCCGCTGGCCCGCGGGGAGGGCGCAGGCCGCGGCTACTTCGGACGCGGACTCAAGCAGGCCATCTTCGGCCTGGGCCACGGCTGGATCGAGACCACTCACAACGGCCGGTTCACCCGGATCGACATCTTCCGGGGCGGGAATGGCGGCTACCTCTACGACGACGACGGCGCTGACCGCCCTGCGTTCCCTGCGGATTACGCCCGGCTGGGGGTTCCCGGAGGCGGCAACGGCACCCGGGTCACCATCGTCGTCGACAACCCGCACGCCACCATTACCCAGCAGGCAACCCTGCTGGACCTCCTCGCGGACAATATCTACCTGCGGGACGTGCTGGAGCGGCGCCAAGTGGAACTGGTGCATGGACACCCGGGCGCCGATGACTACGGCAGCGAGCCCATCCGTTTCCGGGAACCCCCGGCCATCACGGTGGTAGGCCCCGACCAGCCGGGCAGCTTCAGCATCGACGGTACGGAGTACGCGTTCACCGTCACCCTGAAGCGGGCGCAGGACGTGGAACTGACGCTGAAGGGGGACGGGCGAACCGCGGGCCTGGTGGTGGAATCCGGCATGGCAGTGCTCGACTGCCAGATGTTCGAGTACGAGAACCAGGTGGGCACCGAGTATCTTTTCGGAACGGTCCGGTGCCCGGCACTGACCGAAATGCTGGGCCAGGGCATGGGCATCATCAGCGACGAGCGCGAGGGACTCAACACCAAGGACCCGTTCGTTGCGGCGTTCAGCCGCGCCGTGAGCCGGATGATCGCGGGCGCCGTCCAGGCCGAAAAGGACAAACTCACGCATCTGGAACGCGCCACCACGTCCGGTCGAACCGCAGAGATGATCGAGCACCTGCTTCAGCACATGAACGAGGCAGCGGTCCTGGACCTTGGCCTGGAGACAGCACCAGTGCGGGACGGGGACGGCTCGGAGCCGCCGGAGGCGCCACTGCCGGCGGCGCTCCGGTTCACAACGCCCTTCTACTACCGTCCGCCCGTGCATCCGTTCCACGTAGCCCTGCTGCTGGATCCGCACCAGTTGCCCGACGACGAAACTTTGGTGTTCGAGCTTGACCTGCCACCCTCGATCCGCTTGGACCCGCCGCCTGCGCCGGTGCCAGTCAGCACCTTGGCTGACACTCTCCGGCTCGAATGGACGGCAACCGGGGGCAGGACAGGAGACCATGGAGAAATCACCGCCCGGGCGGGGGACTACTGGGCGCTCTGCGAAGTGGTCATCGCCGAGCACGCCTCACGCCGCAGCGCAAACCAGCCGCCGCACCCCGCCGTCACCACTGGAACGCCGGCCGCCCCGCACAGCCAGGTCCACCGCCCCAGCCGGGACCACGGCGTAGACCTCTTCACCGGCTACGACTTCCGCAACCTCCACAACAGCACGGACCGGGCCGTGTACAGCGAAGAGGAACGGAAAGTCATCATCAACACCGCAGCCCCCACGGTCCAGCTCTACGTCGACGGCCGGGGCCGCTTCCGTGACTCCGCCAGGCTCCTGCTCGCCGAACTCTTCCTGGACGTCATCTCGGACGAGCCGGCAAGGCGCCGCGTTGAACAGCACGGCCATGCCGGGGACCTCGAAGCCTTCAGGAACGCCAAGCGGGCCATCATTGGCCGCTATGGCAGCGAAGTGCACCGCACCTTCCTTGGCTGAGGCCGGCCGGGACCTTCTCGAATCCGGTGCGTTTACTGCCGCAAGGAGAAGGGTAACCATGGGGTATGACTGATACCGGAGACGGCGCCAACGATCCCTTTGACGGCAACGACCAGATGGTGGCCGGAACCGGGCACCATGAGACGCCCGAGACCATCGCCGAGGATGTCCGCCACGACATCCAGCTTGGCCAGGTCCAGGACGACGTGGCCCATGTCCTGGAGGAACGCTTCGAGGAAGCGGGCATCGATGCCCGCCCCGAAGAAGTGGATGACCTGGCCGAAGAAATCGAGCGGGACGCCTCAAGCTGAAGAGCAGCAGTTAGGGCCAGTCGGCGCGGGTGAAGCGGATTGGGGTCCGCATGGTGAGGAGGCAGTCGGAAGTCCACTCCGCCACCTTGTGCTGTCCGTCCATTGAATCCGCTGCTGCAACTTGCTGCTCGTCCTGGATTATGACGTCCTGAAGGCCTTCAACCGTGCTTTTCACATATCCCCCTTGTAAAGCGTGTGTGCCAACACTAGGCACCACCGAATTCCAAGGGAAGAGGGTTAATCCACTGTCCGGATAAACTGCGCAAATCTTGAGGATTAACAGATATTCGCTGCCAACGCACCGGCAGACCTACTTTCCGGAACGCGAGAAAACAGTGCCGAAAAAGGCCCCGAGAGCGTCGGCTTTAGCCTGTGCGGCCTGCTGCGACGCCACAGTGCTGTCTGCCTCGATGGACAAAGTCCCCCTGCGCGCGCCGCTCCGGACATGCCAGGCACCTGTACCGTCGGATAGCTGGTAGGCCACCGCGTAGCTGGAGTCAGCGGAAATGGCGGTGGCCAGTTCGGAAACCGGGGACCACGGCCGGCCGCCGCCTCCAAACGATCTTTCGTCAATACTTGTACAGCCCTGCAGGTGCTCCGCCCGGGAGTCGAACGGATAGGGCGGGACCGTCGTCGAGGGCATGCTGATGACGGTGAAGTCGGTGTAGTCCATCTTGCTGGCACCCTGGATCTGCCCTTGGCCGGACACCGAGCCGGCCAGTGCCGCGGCGTAGGACTCTTCGTTGAAGGTGCAGGGGGAGTCCGATGGCGGTGGGGAGGTGCCGGGCGTGAAGCCCGGGGGCGCTCCGATGAGCGTGGCCTGCGGCATTTCCACCGGTTCCCCGTTAGGGCCTTTGATGCCCCTGAACAGCGCCACCAGGCTGGTCGGGGGTCAGTGAATTGGGCGGCGGCGTGGCCACCGACGGAGGGCCCGTCCTGGCCTGGTCTATGAGTTCCTTCGCCAATGCGGCCATGGCGTCAAGGGCCGGCTGGGCATCCGACGGCGAGTTGAGGGTGGCAACCGCGAGGCTCAGCGTGATGGACAGGGTGCCGTCCAGGACACGCAACCCGACGGACCCGAAGTCCCCGGGCCCTTTCGGCCTGGTGACCTGCATAAAGGCGTGCTGCTTCTCTGCAACGGGGGGAGCAGTCAGCAGTTGGATTGCGAAGCCGGAGCTCCTGCCCGACTCTGTGTAGGCCAGGTCAAACTGGCTGCAGCGGGACACCAGGGCCTCCGCATATCCGAAATCGGCCTTGGCGAGGGCATGCCGTTCCGCGCTCCTCAGCACGATCATGATGGTGCTGGCAGGCCCGGATTCGGCGCCGGCCGGCGGCATACCGCCTTCCGCGAAGGTGATGTCCTTGTCCGCCCAGCGGGTGAAGGGAGCCTCGGGAATAAAGGCGGTGCAATCGCCGGGCGTCGTCTCCATGCTGGTGGAGGGAAATGACCCGCTCACGGCGCCGCTGCGCAGGGAAGCTGAATCATGGGCCGCGGGATATGGCAGCTTGTGGATCTGGCCCACGCCGTTGATGATGGCCGCGAGTTCCGCGTCCGTGAACGCCCTGGAAGGCTGTTCCGTCGAAACTGGGCCCTGGGCGGACGACGTTTGGGGAGCAGGTTCCCGGCCGCCGGAAGGACTGGGGTTCGGCGAGCCGCCACCGGACGAACACCCCGGCAAAGCAAGCAGGACGGCCGTCAAGCAGCAGAGTCCGCGCCTGCTGTTCCCTCCCGGCGCACCGCCGCCATGTTTCGCGGGTCCACGAGCAGCCATCGCCGGCCTCCTTTGCCAGCACCAACGCTAGGCTCCGCCCCGTTGGACCAGCTAGGGCCGTATGTCCCGCCCCGGCGCAGGGCGGCCAAGGACGGGAGCGCCGCCGGTGGCTGCCAGCGGGATCACTTCGATGTGCGCTCCCGGCCCCGTAACCACCAGGACGTGATGGGCCGTGACGGCTTCCAGAGCGGCCGCCACCTGCCGCGTGACCTCCTCAACTCCCGGAGGAGGAGTTGACGACGGCGGAAGTCCGGCGCCGCCGTCGTCCGCCCTCAGCCAGGTGGTCACCTTGGCACCTCCGGTGGCGTCAGCGATTCGGCGCCCCAGTGCCTCGGGATCCACGGATCCGGATGGGTGCCCGGTGACCAGGGTGAGCCGCTCGATCGTCCGGTTGTGAGCCGGTGCCACGGCAGCAAGCAGGGCCCTGTCATGCCGCCACAGCGCGAAGTGGTAACCCGCCACCAACCCCGCTGCCACCAGGAGGCCCAGGGGTGCGCGGATCCGGTCAAGGAGGCTTCCGCCGGTGACATCCCCCAGCAGGAATTCGAAGAGCCGGTAGCCGATGACCAGCAGCGTAATAAGGGCCACCACGGCACTGACGCCGAAAAACGCCACCAGGTAGACGCGGCGGCCGGGCGGGATGTCCCCGGCGGTACGCGGCTGGTGCCTCGGCTTCCAGGCCAGCCACCAGACCGGTGCCCCCACCGCCAGGGAACTGATGCCGCCAAGGAGCAGGGTTCGTGTGGCCCCGCCGGCCAGCGGCGAGACCGCCGCGGCCAGCAGCGCGTTGACCACCACGCCGACGCCCGAAGCCGCCGCGGCAAGCGCCACCGCAGACGTCACCAGGAGGCTGGCCCTGCGGGTCCGGGTGGAACGGTGGACGGAGGTGGTGCGGTGGTAGCGCCACACCAGGGCGCCGATGACCGCGGCGGCGATGGCCGGGGCGAGCGGTTCGAGAAGGTCGTTCAGGGGGTCGCTCCGGTCGAACGCGAGCCGCAGGAGCACAAACAGGATGACCCCAAGCCCGCCCAGGGCGGTGCTGCCGGCGACGAAGATGCCCACAGCGATGATGGAGACGTCCACCAGCCCTGTCTGGAAGCGCCGGCCGCCCTCGCGGAACCAGTGCCACCACCACACAGCCGCCCCGCCCGCCGCCCACACCAGGGACCGAAGGATGGGGAACCACCAGGGCTCAAAGGTGGCCGATGCCCCGTAGCCCCGGATCGCCACGTCCAGCAGGGTGCTCAGCGCGGCAATGGCGGCGCCGGCACCCAGGAGCAGTCCAAACACGGAGCCGACGACGGCCCGGACGTCCTCGAGGTGCGACGACGGCTTGCGGGGGTGCTTCCACATCCACCGGAGCCACATCCAGATCGCCGCCCAAACAATCCCGTTGGCCAGCGGGGACGGCCACTGGCGTTCCTGGGCACCGATGAAGGACGCGGCAAGATTCAGCAGCGACGTGGTGGCGATGATGAGCGAGACCGTGTATATCCCGGTCAGGTAGAGGCCCCAGCCAGGCGCCCGCCGCTCCGATTCGTCGTCCAGGCGCCTCCACACGAACCACCACAGCAGCAATGCCAGGGGCCCGCCGATCAGGGCGAAGGCAAGGGACAGGGCCAGGCCGGTGACATCACCCGAGACCAGGGTGGATGCGGTGCGGAAGAGGCGCTCCAGCAGTCCGCTCAAGCCTGACGCTGCGATTACCACCTGGGCGAACAGGAGGACATACAGGATCAGCCGGCGGAGGGTTGCCAGGCCGCCCGCCGCGGTGGGGGCCGCTGACGCTGCCGGCGCGGTCATGGCTTCACCGGCACTGCGCTGCAGGCCGTCAGGGGGTACGGCGCCTGGTCAACCAGCCACTTTCCGTTCACCTTGAGGAGCGAGAAGGCGTCCTCCATCTCATATTCGGATGGACCGAACGGGCCACCCTGGGATGACTGGACGATCGAAACCTTGACGGTGGCCGAATCGGTGCGCTCCGTGGTCGAAACCAACACCACGCGGGCCGGGCGGGGCTCACCGAAAGACGAGCCGTAGCACCTGCTCCGGGCGCCCGGGGTCAGGAAGGACTCGGCGGTGGGAATGTCGCCGTCGATCACTGCCTTGCTGTATCGCTGGACCACTCCGGCGGGGCTGGCCTGATCAAGCGCTGCCGGCTCGCCGCGGGTGAAGACCACCGCCAGCGCCACCACTACGAGCACCACCACAATGCCCACCAAGGCGAGCAGGATTCGGTCCGGTCTTCTCCCGGTGTGGCCCCCGGCGGCGGTATCGTCCATGGCGCAAGTATGGGGCAGAGGGAGGACTTAAGCCCGTGTCTTATGGCCTCGTTCCGCCTCGTCCAATCAGAATCTTCAAAATAATTAAGAAAAAGCGTTGATTGTGGGGAATTTTTCACTATAGTTGTGTGAGTCAGATCACCAAGTGAAAGACAACCGATGACCACCGAGAGTAGCACCACGGCACCGCCGGCCACCAGCGAGTTGCTGGCCACGGTTGGCAACAAAGTTCGGGCCATGCGCAAGGAAAAGGGCATGACCCTGGCCAAGCTCTCGGACATCACCGGACTCAGCCAGGCGATCGTCAGCCAGATCGAGCGCGGAATGGCCAACCCGTCCTTCACAACCCTTGCCCAGCCTGGCCCATGGACTGGATATTCCCGTGGGAAGGTTCTTCATTGGCCAGGACCAAACCAAGTCACCCGTCGTCCGCAGGTCCGCACGGCGCAACCTGAAAAACGTCACCCGCGAATCCGTCGGCGAGGCAGTCCACGAACTGCTTACCCCGGACCGCGACGGCACCATCGAAGCGCAATGGATCATGACGCCCCCCGGGCACGACACCAGCGCAACACCTTTTACCCACAGCGGGGAAGAGTTCTGCTACATCATTTCGGGCCGCAAGGACGTCTACTTGGACGGCGTTTGCTACAGCCTGGAGGAAGGCGACTCCATCACCTACCCGGCAGAAACCCCGCACTGGTACAAGAACAGCTACGAAGAGGTATGCGTAGCCATTTGGGTGAACGCACCACACAAGTGGTAGCCGTGCCGGCCCCCGCCGGCGCCAGCGCTTCACCATAACGTCCGGTCCCACCCCGTGGCCCCGGACAATCCTTGCCACCTTCGCATCAAGCGCCTCCTCCGACAGGTGCCGATGCGTCATACCCTTCTGCGCCCTCCCCGGCGCCAGCGTAAGGACACTTCCATGCTCGACATCCAAGCGACGGACAATGCCGTCCCGTCACCCCGCTCCGACACCACGTCCCCCGCAACCGCGACAAATTCACCCCGGAAGTGCGTAAGGGCCTCCTGGGCCTCGGCCTGGGCAACGCCCTGGAATGGTACGACTGGATGGTCTTCGGCCTCCTGTCCGCCTTCATCGGCCCAAACTTCTTCCCTAACGACGAGCCCCTCTCGGCAACCTTGAACGCACTGGCCGTGTTCGCCGTCGGCTTCGCCTTCCGTCCGCTGGGCGGCATCCTGCTTGGCACGCTGGCGGACCGCATCGGCCGCCGCCGCGTGATGCTGCTGTCCATCATGCTGATGGCCGGCACCACCTTGGTCATCGCCATCACCCCCAGCTACGCCACCATCGGCGCCTGGTCGGGGATCATCCTGGTTGCCTGCCGTGTCCTGCAGGGCATTTCCACGGGCATCGAAGCACCGCTCTCGACCTCCCACGCCGTGGAACTGGCACCGGTTGGCCGCGAAGGCTACGTGGCCGGCATCATGTCCTTCTACGTCAACATCGGCATCCTGCTCGCATCCCTGGTCAGCTTCGTCTGCAGCCTGGCAATCGGCGGTGCGGCCATGGGGGAGTGGGGCTGGCGCGTCCCGTTCATCATCGGCGCCGTCTTCGGCTTCGTGGTGCTCTACCTGCGCCGCTCCCTGCCCGAAACCCTCAAGGCTGAGGAAATGGCCGGCAGCACGGCGAAGTCCGTCTGGTCCGGGGTGGGAAAGCATTGGCTCTCCGTCCTGGCCATCGTCTTCGTGGTGGGCGCCGCCCAGGCCTACAACTACGCCTGGAACGTGGGCCTGCCCAGCGCGGCACGCAGCGGCTTCAAGGAAGACCCCACCGCTGTCTTCGCCCTCACCACCGTCCTGGGCGTCATCCTGGTAGTGGGCAGCTGGATTATCGGCAAGCTGGCCGACGGCCGGGCCATGTCCCGCTGGTTCCTGGTAACCCGGATCCTCGCCATTCCTTCCGTGTTCCTGATGCTGCTCTACGTACAGCCCGGCATCGGCGGGTTTGCAGCGGTTCTGCTGGGCGGCTCAATCGTCCTGGTCCTGAACATGACCCTGTACAACGTGGTCAGCTCGTCCCTGATGCCCAAGAACATTCGGGGTGCCGGTGTGGCCCTGGGCTACGGCATCGGCGTGGCCATCTTCGGCGGGACGGCCTCCTACCTCCTGGTGTGGCTGCAGTCCCTGAACCTCACCTGGATCTTCCCGGTTTACGTAGCCGTCCTCTCCCTCCTCAGCATCATCTTCTACCTCGCCGCACGCCGCTCCAACGGCATCTTCGTCGGCAAGTAAGGATTCCCCGTGAATACCCCCGCATTGAATTCCCTGAAACTGAGCACCACGACGGCGGACCTCACCGCCCCGGTGATCTCACGATCCAACGTCCTGGTGGTAGGCGGTGGTCCCGCAGGTGTGGCCGCCGCCGTCACCGCGGCCCGCTCCGGCGCCAAGGTGACCCTCCTGGAGCGCTACTCCTCCCTGGGCGGCCTGGCCTCCGGCGGCATGGTGCTGGTCCTGGACGACATGATCAACGGCCAGGACATCACCGTCACCGGCATCGTCTCCGAATATGTGGAACGGCTGCAGGCGCTGGGCCTGGCCATCGTGCCGCCAGCAGAGGACCGCCGCACCTCCGAGGAACTCTGGAACAAATGGGGCCGCTACGGCACTTTCGACTTCCACTCCCACACCACCCCCAAGCCCATCTGCTACGCCGCAGCCTTCGATCCGGACGGCTGGAAACGCGTCTCCAACGACTTGGTCCGCGAGGCCGGAGTGGACCTGCGGCTCCACTCCTGGTTCTCCCGCCCCATCGTGGACAACGGTGTGATCAAGGGCGTCGTCTGCGAAACCAAGCTGGGCCCGCAGGCCTTCATGGCTGACGTTGTCATCGACACCACCGGCGACATCGACGTGGCCTCCCGGGCCGGCGCCAGCTACGCCAAGGACAATTACCTCACCACCCTGGTGTTCCGGCTGGGCAATGTGGACACGGCCGCCGCCGAGGCCTTCGAACAGGCCAACCCCAGGGAAGCTCGCGCCATCAACCGCAAGATCAAGCGCCTGCTCGGCGGCGCCTGGGAACTGTGGTGGCTCAAGACCCCCATAGACGGCGTGGTCTGGTGCAATGCCCCGCACATGACCGGCTACGACGGCGTGGACCCGGCGGACATGACCGCTGCGGAGTTCGCCGCCCGGGACAAAATCTCCGAGGCCGTGGACTACGTCCGCGCCAACCTCCCCGGCTTCGAAAAGTGCTACATGCTGGACGTCGCCTCCCAGATGGGCGTCCGCCAGACCCGCCTGCTCCAGGGCGAGTACGTCATGACCAAGGAAGACGTCACCTCCCGCCGCCACTTCCAGGACAGCGTGGCCCGGGGCCGTGACTACTACTACCCCTACCGCTCCCTGCTGCCCAAGGAAGTGGACCAGGCTCCTGGTGGCAGGCCGCCACTACTCCGCCATCCCGGAGGCGCAGAAGATGTCCCGCGAGATCCCGCCCTGCATGGCCATGGGCCAGGCAGTCGGCGTCGCCGCAGCGCTCGCCGTCGAGTCAGGCGTGCTGGTCCGCGACGTGGCGGCAGCGGACATCCAGCAGGGCATGCGCCGGCACGGCGCGGACCCGGGCGACGTGCCGTCGTCGAACGCCACCCTGGATACCGAAGCAGCGGTGCCGGCATGAGCTCTGTGACTTTGGAACAGGCAGGCACACGCACGGAAGAACGGACGACGGCGGCAGGCGCCAACGCGGTTGAGCCGCCGGTGCCCCTTCCGCTGGAAGGCATCCGGATTGTGGACTTCACCCAGGTGTTTATGGGCCCGTCCTGCACCCAGCTGCTGGGCGACTACGGCGCGGACATCATCAAGGTGGAGCGGCCCGGCGCCGGCGACATCTCCCGCAACTCGTTCCCGGACCAGGACGGCCAGGACAACCCGATCTTCCTGTCCATCAACCGCAACAAGCGCAGCATCTCGGTGGACACCCGCACAGACGAAGGCCGCGGGGTGCTGCATCGGCTGCTGGCCGACGCGGACGTCGTAGTCAGCAACTTCCGCTCCGGCGTGATGGAGCGGATGGGCTTTGGCTACGAGGACCTCAAGGCGGACAACCCCGGCATCATCTGGGCCTCCGGCACCGGCTTCGGCCCCGTGGGACCGTACTCCCACAAGGGCGGCCAGGACGCCATCGCCCAGGCCTACTCCGGGGTGATGTGGCGGCGGGAATCGGATGACCAGAAGCCGGCCATCTACCCCACCACCCTCTGCGACTACATCACCGGCATGCACCTGATGCAGGGCATCCTGCTGGCGCTGCGCACCCGGGAAACCTCGGGCGTGGGCCAGAAGGTGGAGGTGACCATGTACGACTCCATGCTGCACTTGCAGATGCAGGAGGCGTGCATGCAGCTCAACCGCGGCTACGAAGTCAACTGGGGTGCCATGCCGCTGAGCGGGGTCTTCGAAACAACCGACGGCGCCGTGTGCATGGTCGGTGGCTTCACTCCGGACCCGCTGACCCGCATCTCCGAGGCTCTGGGCCTGGAGGAGGACCTCACGGAACGCCCCGGCTTCGCCACGCTGGAGCAGCAGTTCAAGAACAAGCCGGCACTGCAAGCCATCTTCCGGGAACGGTTCGCCGCCAACACCACCGAGTACTGGACCGGCAAACTCGAGGAACACGGGCTCCTCAACGCCCCCGTCCACACCCTGGAGCAGGCGCTCGCCGACGCCCAGACCGAGGCCAACGGCATGATCGTGGAGGCCGAACACCCGGGCGTTGGCACTGTGAAGATGCTCAACGCCCCCATCCGGCTCTCCGCCACCCCGCCCACCATCCGGCGTGTGGCGCCGCGGCTTGGTGAGCACAACGTGGAGGTCCTGTTGGAAAACGGCTTCGACGCCCGGACCATCGAACGCCTGCAGCAGCTGGGGGTCCTGCGGTGACGGCCGTGGCAGAGCGGGTGGACCAGGTGACCCTGAGCATCGAAACCGGCGTGGCCACGGTGGTGATCGACCGCCAGCACGTCCTCAACGCCGTTGACGGCACGGCACAGGCCACGCTCAACCAGATCTGGGACCAGCTGGAGCAGGATGCGTCCGTGCGGGCCGTGGTCATCACCGGCGCGGGGTCCCGGGCCTTCTGCGTGGGAGCGGACATGTCTGCCTCCGCCGTGGACAAGACCGGCCTGGAATACTGGGCCGCCCTGGACCCCAACGGCTTCGGCGGCCTGAGCCTGCGCACCACCCTGGACATCCCGGTGATCGCCAAGGTCAACGGCTACGCCCTGGGCGGCGGCATGGAAATCGTGCTGGGCGCGGACATCGTGGTGGCTTCGGAGAACGCCAAGTTCGGGTTGACGGAGCCCCGGGTTGGGCGGTTGGCGCTCGACGGCGGCATCCACCAACTGGTGCGCCGCATCCCCTACACCCAGGCCATGGGCATGCTGCTCACGGGCCGGAAAGCCGACGCCGCCGAGATGCAGGCCATGGGCTTGGTCAACGAGGTGGTTCCTGCTGAAGAGCCTCGATGCCGCGGTTCGGCGTTGGGTGGACCAGATCCTCGCCTGCGCGCCCACCTCCGTCCGGGCGGTCAAGCAGATGGCCGCCCGGACCGCGCACCTGACGGCCGCCGAAGCCCGCGGCCTCCGGCTGCCGGCCCTCATGGCAGCCCTGGACAGCGAGGACTCCGCCGAAGGCGTCCGGGCATTCCAGGAAAAGCGGGCTCCGGTTTGGCAGGGCAAGTAAGGCATGCCGTCAGATGAAAAACAGCCAAGGGAGAACCCAATGCGGGAGTCATTGACCCCGGGCGTGTGGGGCGTTGTTGCCACCCCGTTCCAGGGCAGCACCCTGGACGTGGACCTGGACAGCCTCTCGGACCTCGTGGAGCGCTATGAGACTATCGGTGCCACCGGCCTGACGGTCCTGGGCGTCTTCGGCGAGGCAGCAGCCCTCACAGTGGAGGAGCGCCGGCAGGTCCTGGAGATTGCCGTCGAATGCACCGAACTGCCGCTGGTGGTGGGGGTCACTGCCCTGACCACGCGGCCAGCGATCGAGGAGATCCGCGCCGCCCAGGAGGCAGCCGGCCAGCGTCTCGCAGCCGTTATGGTGCAGGCCAACTCGCCGAAGCCCGAGGTGGTCAGCGCCCACCTGGACGCCATCCACCGGGCCACCGGCGCCAAGGTGGTGCTGCAGGACTACCCACTCGCCAGCGGTGTCACCATTGCCACCGATGCCCTGATCGCGGTGGTCAAGGCAAGCCCCGCAGTCATCGCCATCAAGGCGGAGGCGCCACCCACCAGCGTGGCCATCGCAACGCTCAGCGCCGCCACAGGCATCTCGGTGTTCGGCGGACTTGGCGGCCAGGGCCTCCTGGACGAACTCCTGGCCGGCGCGTCAGGAGCGATGACCGGGTTCTCTTACCCGGAGGCGCTTATTGCCTGCGTCCGGGCGTGGCAGCGGGAGGGCTATGCGGCCGCCGCCGCGCAGCTGGTGCCCTACCTGCCGCTGATCAACTTCGAGCAGCAGGCCAAAGTGGCCCTGGCCATCCGGAAGGAATGCCTGCGGGAACGGGGCTGGATCAAGGGTGCCGGCGTCCGGGCGCCGGCCGCCCCGTTCCCCGAGAGCCTGCGGCACGCTATGACGGCCCACCTCCGCGAAGCTGCCACGGCACTGAAACTGGCCAGTGTCCCCGTCCCGGCCGGGAGCCTCTGATGGATCTGGGAATCGCCGGACGGACTGCGCTGGTGGCCGCGTCCACCGGCGGACTGGGACTTGCTGTGGCGCGGACGCTTGCGGCCGAAGGGGCCAAGGTCGCCATCGTTGGCCGCCGCCGCGACCGGGCCCAGGAGATCGTGGGCGAGCTGACCGCAGCGTACGGCCACCTTCCCGGTTTCGGGGCCATGGCCGTCGAAGCGGACCTCACCGCTCCCGGGGAGTGCAGGCGGCCGCGTCGCAGACCGTATCGGGCCTAGGACCGATCGACATCCTGGTCCTCAATGGGCCCGGGCCCAAGCCCGGCGCTGCCGCCACCCTGGGGTCCGAGGATATTGCCGCAGCATTCGATACCCTGGTCAGGCCGCAGCAGGCGCTGGTGTCCCTGACCCTCCCCGGAATGCGCGAGCGGCGATGGGGGCGGATCCTTGCCGTCGGCTCCAGCGGTGTGGTGGCGCCGCTGCCCAACCTGGCCATGTCCAACACCGGCCGGGCCGCGCTGGCTGCCTACCTCAAAACTCTTGCCGCCGAAGTAGCCCTGGACGGGGTTACCGTGAACCTGCTCCTGCCCGGCAGGATCGCCACGGACCGCGTCACCGAACTGGACCAGGCAGCCGCAAAGCGCCGCGGCACCACGCTGGAGGACATCCGGCTGGAATCCCGCAAAACCATCCCCGCCCGCCGCTACGGCGAGCCCGCCGAATTCGGCGCCGCTGCCGCCTTCCTGTGCAGCGCGCCGGCGTCGTACATCACCGGCGTGGCACTGCGGTGCGACGGCGGCCTCATCCGCAGCCTCTAGCCACGACCCAAACTTTCAAAGGAACGCCATGACCTCCACCGCACTGGACCCCCAAACCGCCACCCACGCGCACCTGATCGCCCAGCACCTCATCAACGGCCAATGGCTGGGCCAGGCAGAAACCCGGCGGATGAACCCGGCCCGGCCAGATGAGCTGGCGGCACTGTCGCCCAGCGGCACCGCCGAGGACGTCGACGCGGCCATCACCGCCGCCGCAGCTGCCCAGCCGGCCTGGGCAGCACTGCCGGCGCCCTCCCGTGGTGCCATCCTCCTCGCCGCAGGGAACCTGCTGATCGAACGCCAGGCCGCCATTGCGGAGGATCTTGTCCGCGAGGAAGGCAAAACCCTGGCCGAGGCCAAGGGCGAAGTGAAGCGCGCCTCCGACGTGTTGCGCTTCTTCGGCTCGCTCGGCTGGGCCGCCACCGGCGAAGTGCTGCCCAGCGGCCTGCCGGACACTACCATCACCACCCGCCGGGAAGCCTTGGGCGTCGTCGGACTGATCACGCCCTGGAACTTCCCCATCGCCATCCCCGCCTGGAAAACGGCGCCCGCACTGATCAGCGGCAATACCGTGGTGATCAAGCCCGCCGAACTCACGCCTCTGTCCGCCACCCACCTGGCCCGCGCACTGCAGGACGCAGGACTGCCGGCCGGTGTGTTCAACGTGGTCCATGGCAAGGGCCGCGTGGTGGGGGACGCTTTGGCCCGCGATCCCCGCATCGCCGGGATGTCCTTCACCGGTTCCACCAAGGTGGGCCTGGGCCTGCAGGAGATCCTCAACGGCCGGCGCGCCCGGGTGCAGCTGGAGATGGGCGGCAAGAACGGCGTCCTGGTCCTGGACGATGCTGATCCAGCCAAGGCCGCCCACGTCGTGGCGGCCGGCGCCTTCGGCCTCACCGGCCAGGCCTGCACGGCAACATCCCGGGTATATGTCACCCCCGGCATCCGCCCCGCGTTCCTGGACGCCCTCGTGGCAGAAGCCGCCAAGTACACACCGGGTGACGGCCTCGAATCAGCCATGGGGGCAGTGGTGAGCCAGCAGCAGTTCGAGCAGGACCAGGCAGCCGTGCGCGGCGCCGTCGAACGCGGTGCAATCCTCCTGCATGGAAGGTACGACGGCGATTCCTCCGGAGCGCTGTCCTTCCCCGCCGCCGTGCTCACCGGGCTGGCCTTCGACGATCCGGCCGTGACGGAGGAAATCTTCGGCCCCGTGGTGGCCGTCCTGGAAGTGCCAGACTACGAGGCCGGCCTGGCCGCCATCAACGACTCCCGCTACGGCCTCACCGCCGGCATCTGCACCGACTCGCTGGCGCTGGCCACCGATTTCTCCGCCCGGGCGCAGGCGGGCGTCATCAAGGTCAACCGGCCCACGGCGGGACTGGACCTGAATGTGCCGTTTGGCGGAGTCAAGGACTCCTCCACCAACACGTTCCGCGAACAGGGCAGGTCCGCCCTGGAGTTCTTCACCTGGGGCAAGACCGTCTACACGGGTGTGTAGCTGCCATGACGTTCGTGATTGCCCAGCCCTGCGTGGATGTGAAGGACAAAGCCTGCATCCAGGAATGCCCCGTGGACTGCATCTACGAGGGGGAACGCTCCCTCTACATCCACCCGTCCGAATGCGTGGACTGCGGTGCGTGTGATCCCGTGTGCCCGGTGGAAGCCATCTACTACTCCGACGACGTGCCGGATGAATGGGCAGACTACGTCCGCGCCAACGTGGGGTTCTTCTTCGAACTGGGGTCACCCCAGGGGGCGTCGGCCCTGGGGAACCTGCACCGGGACCACCCGGTGATCGCTGCGGAAGGTGTTCCTGCCCGGTAACCAGCCTGCCAATTGTTCGCCGTTCAATGGCCGCCAAGCCCCGCTTGGCGGCCATTGCTGCGTTAAACCCCAAGCATCCTGTTAGAAACAACAGCGTTGCTTTTAGTGCAACAGATGATGAAGATGCCGGTCGGAGCGCTTTTAGTCGGCCGGCTCGGGGAGAAACATGCGATACCAACTGATAATGATTCTGAAAGCCCTTGACTGTGTCACGCGTCACGGCCTATCTTGAAACAACCACGTTGCAAGCAATGCAACTCTGACTTTCATTGGTGGTTTCATGAGTACCCAACAAAACTCACCCCGGGCCGGAATGGTTGCCGCTGACGCCAACGGTTCCGCCCGGGAAGGTCAGGCCGCGGACAGTGCCGTGGCCAGCAAAGACGTACGACGCCGGGTGGTCACCGCAAGCTTCATCGGCAACTTCGTCGAATGGTTCGACTACGCCGTGTACGGCTACCTTGCGGCCGTCATCTCCTCCGTGTTCTTCCCCGAAGCGGACCGGCAGACTGCGCTGCTGGCAACCTTCGCCGTCTTTGCCATTTCCTTCTTTGTCCGCCCCCTCGGCGGCTTCTTCTGGGGCCACATCGGTGACAAGCTCGGTCGGCGCAAGGCGCTGTCCCTCTCCATCGTCATCATGTCCGTCTCCACCTTCTGCATCGCCCTGATACCCGGCTACGGCACCATCGGCATGCTGGCCCCGGCCCTGCTGCTCCTGGTCCGTGTGGTCCAGGGCTTCTCGGCAGCTGGCGAGTACGCCGGGGCATCGGCTTTCCTGGTGGAGTACGCGCCAGCGAACCGCCGCGGCCTCTACGCTGCGGTGGTGCCCGCCAGCACCGCGGCGGGGCTGCTGCTGGGATCGCTGATTGCGGCGCTCCTCAGCTCTGTGCTCAGCACGGAACAGCTGCACGAATGGGGCTGGCGGCTGCCGTTCCTGCTGGCCGCCCCCATGGGCCTGATCGGCCGCTACATCCGCACCAAACTGGAGGACACCCCGGCCTTCCGCGCGCTGGCCGACCAGGAAGAATCAGCGCCCAAAGCGCCGGCCCTGGATATGTTCCGGACTTACCGGAAGCAGCTGGTCATCGCCTGCGGGGCAGTGCTGCTCAACGCCGTCGGTTTCTACGTCATCCTCAGCTACATGCCCACCTACCTGTCGGAGGAACTCGGCTTCGGGCCCACCGAATCCTTCCTGGCCACCACGATCGCCCTGGCCAGCTATATCGGTTTCATTTTCTTGACCGGCCTCGCCTCGGACCGGTTCGGCCGCAAGCGCATGCTGATCACGGCGTCCGTTCTGTTCATGCTCCTGACCGTCCCGGCCTTCATGCTGCTGGACACCGGCAACTTCCTTGTCATCGTCCTGGTCCAGATCCTGCTGGGCGGCATGCTCACCCTCAACGACGGCACCCTGCCCAGCTTCCTTGCCGAACTGTTCCCCACCAAGGTCCGGTACAGCGGGTTCGCCGTCAGCTTCAACCTCTCCAACGCCCTCTTCGGCGGCACCGCACCCTTCATGGCCACCCTGCTGATCGGGATGACCCAGAGCAAGCTGGCCCCTGGCTGGTACCTCGTGGCCGCCGCCGCTGTGTCCCTGACGGCCGTCCTGTTCGCCGCCGAAACATCGCGGAAGCCCCTCAAGCACCTCTGACCAACCAGGGCCCCCACCCAGACCAACCCCACCACGCACACCAACACCGGCTGCAGCAACAGCAGCCGGCACCCATTAGAAAGGCACACCTTCGTGACTATCACCGCTGACAACGCCTCCTCCATCGCTGAACTCGAGCGCCTCAAGGTCCTCCACAACGGCACCAAGGGCAAGCTCACGTTCTCCGACGCGGAGTTCGAGCGCCGCCTCGGCGGCCTCCGCAAGATCATGGCCGCCAAGGAACTCGACGCTGTCATCCTGACCAGCTACCACGGCATCAAGTACTACTCCGACTTCCTCTTCACCACGTTCGGCCGCAACTACGCCCTGGTGGTCACCGCCGACGACTCGGTCACCGTCACCGCCAACATCGACGCCGGCATGCCGTGGCGCACCTCGTACGGCGAGAACATCGTCTACACCGACTGGCGCCGGGACAACTTCTACTTCGGCCTGCAGGAAGCCCTGCGCCAGCGCGGCGTCAAGGCCAACCGGCTGGGCGTCGAGGATGACTTCCTCCCGGGCCTGACCCGCGAGAAAATCGCCGCAGCGTTCCCGGGTGCGCAGGCTCCTGGACGTCTCCCAGGACGCCATGCGCCAGCGCATGATCAAGTCCGCCGAGGAAATCGAGGTCATCAAGCACGGCGCCCGCATCGGTGACCTGGGCGGCGAGGCCATCCGCAACGCCGTCCGTGAGGGCATCTCCGAGTATGAGGTTGCCCTGATCGGCACCGAGGCCATGGTGCACGAGATTGCCAGGACCTTCCCTGACCGCGAGGTCCGCGACACCTGGGTGTGGTTCCAGTCCGGGATCAACACCGACGGCGCCCACAACTGGGCCACCACCCGCAAACTGCAGCAGGGCGACATCCTCTCGCTCAACTGCTTCCCCATGACCTCCGGCTACTACACCGCACTGGAGCGCACCCTCTTCCTGGGCCAGCCCGACGAACGCTCCCTGGAACTGTGGAACATCAACGTGGAGGTGCACCGCCGCGGCCTGGAACTCATCAAGCCCGGCGCCGTCTGCAAGGACATCGCCGCCGAACTGAACGAGATCTACATCAGCCACGGCCTGCTGGCCAACCGCACCTTCGGCTACGGCCACTCCTTCGGCGTCCTCAGCCACTACTACGGCCGCGAAGCCGGCCTGGAACTGCGCGAGGACATCGACACTGTCCTGGAACCCGGCATGGTGGTCTCCATGGAGCCCATGATCACCGTGGCGGACGGCCAGCCGGGCGCCGGCGGCTACCGCGAGCACGACATCCTGGTGATCGGGGAGGACAACACGGTGGAGAACATCACCAAGTTCCCGTTCGGCCCGGAGAAAAACATCATCGAGGCATAGGTAAAAGCACCTGGAAGCGGCGCCACGGACACGTGGCGCCGCTTCCGCCGTCCGGGCCAAACACCCGCGCATAGGGAAAGATGGTGTCCACCATGACTCCTGCAAAAACCTTTGACAGCAACGCTGACGGCGCCGGCACCAACGGCGGGACGGACGCGAAAGGCGCCTCCGTCGTCGTCAATGCCATCGCCGTCCTGCGCACCTTCACCGCGGACGAACCCCTGCTGGGCGTCACGGAGATCGCCAACCGCGTCGGAATGCACAAGAGCAGCGTCTCCCGGATCCTGGCCACCTTCGAGCAGGAAAACCTGGTGGAACGGGACCCGGAAACCAAACGGTTCCGGCTGGGGCTGGGGCTCATCGCCGTCGCCGGTCCGCTGCTGGCTGAGATGGAGGAGCGCCGCGTTGCCTACCCCGTACTGCGGCAGTTGACGGAGCAGACGGGCGAAACCAGTGCGCTCATGCTGTGGAACGGGGACGAGGCCATCTGCGTGGAGCAGATCGCCAGCCACCACCAGATCAAGCACACCACGCCTTTGGGGGCGCGCTACCGGGACGCAATGAGCGCCTCCGTCCAGGTATTCCTCTCCACCCTCCCGGCCGAGCGCGTGCGGGAGCTGCTCAGGAGCGGCACCATCACCTTCCCGGGAATGGACGACGCCGGACTGGCAGCGTACGAGGCCCGGCTCCGGGATGTTGCGCAGCGGGGATGGGCGGGGAACTACGGCGAGTCGTCCATGGACGAGGTGGGCGTGGCTGCGCCCGTCCGCGACCACCGCGGTGACGTGGTGGCGGCCGTCCTGATTCCGGCGCCGCGGTTCCGGGTTTCCAAGGAGCAGTTTGAGAGCCTGGGCGAGGCGTGCGTGGCCGCCGCCGCCAAGGTGACCATCCGGTTGGGCGGCCGAACCGCAGGGTAGCGTCCGCCTGATTGTCAGGAATGCTCAATTAGGTGGTGACCGCGCTGACAGCGACGACGCCGCCCCAGGGGTCGCTGATCACCGCGCTCCTGAAGCCCGGGGTGTTTGTGGGCGCCATGAGGATGCCACCGCCTAAGGCAACAGCCAGGTCAGCGGTCTTGTCTGCGCTGCTGACCGCGAAATTCACGCTCCAGTGCGGAGGAACGCTGACGCCGTCAGTGGCGGTGGCGACGGCCACCATCTGGCCTTCGCGAAGCCAAAGTGAAAAGGGAGCATCCGGGGTTGACTCCAGCTGCCAATTGAACAGAGCCCCGTAGAACTCCCGGGCCCGGTCCAGATCCGGAGTATGCAGTGAACTCATGGCCCAAGAGTTCGGCTGATCGGCCAGCGCAACGCCGTCATTTCTCCCCGCCTGCCGGAGGCAGAACAGCACTCCGGAGGAGTCGGTAACCAGCGCAGCTTGGGCCAGGGCGTCAAAGGACCCGAGCCGCTTGCCCCCTGCCTGCTCAACGTGCACAAGAGCGTTTTCGATATCGCCCACGCGAACGTGGGTCAGCCATCCCGCGGCCGACTGCGGCGGGGACTGCCCCAGGCCGGCCACCAGGTGTCCGTCCAGGCGGGCCGGAAAGTACTCGCCGTCGAAGCCCGACATTGGAATTGCCGCGTCGAAAGTCCAACCGAAAAGTTCACCGTAGAAGTCTTTGGCTGCGCGGGGATCCGGTTGCCAGGTATCCACCCAGCACGGCGCACCCACCGAGGACGTATCCCGTTTGGCCATAACCGGCACCTCTTTCCATCAGGTCGGCCCAGCCGGGCCAATGGGCGATGCCAGGCAAGCATACTTTTGGAAGCGGAGGCATGGCACCGGAAGGCCTTCTCCGAGGATTTGAGCAATCACGAACCAGAGCCTACAGGCAGAGCTGGATCCCTCAGCGTTTGCGCTGGGCGCCCCAACGGTCCTGCCCGTGAGCCGGCCCGCGGGCGAGACCCACCCGGGCATTGCCGGCGAGGTGCACGAGTATGCCGACGAAGAGAAACGCGGCGAGGACCAGAGCGCTGGTGGTGATGACGGCCGGCCAGCCGCCGTCGAGCCCCGGGTTGAGGAAGTCGTAGGGGTACCAGCCGTCGAGGGCACCGCGCACCCAGGAGAAGATCAGGAACAACCCCGGGTAGCAAAGCCAGACGAGGGGCCGCCGCCACGGGCCCCGGACGGTGCGTGTGACCAGGAGCCAGTCGAGCCCTGCGACCAGCGGTGCGATGCGATGGGTAACCATCCACGGCCAGTACATGTCCAGCGTCCACCACGGTTCGTCAGGCGGAGCAACGAGCACCACATAAATAATGCCCGTCATCACCAGGTAGAAAGCGAGGGCGCCGAAGAGGTGATCCCACCACTGTGGCAGCCGCGCACGCGACCGCGCGGCGGATACAAGGAACACGAGCCCGAGGACGAGGTTTGACTGGAACGTGAACTGGGAGATGAGCTGGGGGATGTCGACGGAGTTGCCGGGCTGGGTCGCGTCGTAAAGCTCCTGGCCGAGGGCCGCGAGCATGGCAAGTCCCGTGCCGCCGCGTACTAGACGGATCCAGAGACGGTCCGGATGCAGCGCCCGGTTGGCGCCCACGTTGCGTTGAATTGGAGGACTCAGCGCCAGCACGTCGCTCATGGCATCAGCTTAGTGTTGAGCCAATCCGGGCCCCAGGGGCAAAAGGACCGGGTTGCCACTGACCGCCGCGTCAACCACGAGTCGCGTCAGGAAGCGCGGTCTTGAGCTGGTGCCGTGACAGCCTCGACTTATTCGTCCCAGCCGGCCCGCAGAGTGGTGGGGGTCCTCGCCGCCATAAGTCCGATGGCCGCGCTGCTCGCGGCGGTCCTCGGTGCCGCCGTCAGCCTGCGCAGCCCTGACGGCGTTGCGCGCTCTACGATCTACCGCACCATCCAGCGGGCGGCGGCACGGCCGCCGAGGTGACACAACGCGCCGCGACTCGAACCTCACGGCAGCCCGGCCATCCGGGACGCCAGGTGCAGCGCCGCGAGCCGCCCTGTGCCGCGCGGATCACCGCCGCACAGCTCGAAGATCCGCTGCAGCCTGTGGTGCATCGATTGCCGCTCCAGATGCAGTTCGCGGGCTGACTGCGCGGTGTTGCAGCCCGAGTCCAACCACACCTGCAGGGTCTCCAGCAGCTGCGACTGCCGCTGCGCATCATGCTCCAGGACGGCCCGCAGCTGCCGGTTCACGAACGCCTCCCGCGCCGAGGCGTCGAGGCTGGTCAGGGCGAGGCTTTCTACGGCGGCGTCCTGGGCGTCGACCACCACCAGGCCGCGGGCCGGATACCGCCTGCGCGCCGACGCGTTCCGCCGCCGGATCTGGCGCACCTCCAGCGCGCGGCGGGCCTCCGCCAGGGACCATGCAGCGTCCGCTACCCCGTCCGCCAGCGGGCCCACGGCGATCACCGCGTCATGGTCCCCTTCCAGCCCCTGCAGGGACTCCAGGAGCTGCCGCCGCTCGCTGGCAGTGTCGGCACACGGCAGGCCGATCATCACCACCAGGCTCGGCGTCGTCCAGGTAGGCGGCACAGGGGATCCGGCGTGAGCTCAGGAAGTTTTCGACGGCGCCACGCAGGCTCCTGCGGCGCGGCAGCGTGGATGGCTGCCACCACGGCGGGGGAGTCCGTGGGAAAGCCGGCACCGGGAGCGAGCCTGCTCAAGGCGCCACTCCGGAGCTGAATTGAGTACTGCGCGCATCAGTTCAGCACCCGCCAGGGCATGCAGCCCAGGTGGAGTGTGCTGCAGCAGGGCCAGGCCCAGGATGTCCACGGCGCGCTCACCGGCCACCTGCCCCAGTGCCGTGTCCGCGGCATCCGGCACATGTACCTCGAGCCGGCCCATGAGGACACCCCGGACAGGGATGTCCACATTGATGACCGTTCCGCCGGCCACGGCGTAAAAGGCGCCGTGCGCGCCCTGCCTTAAGCCGGCGTCGTCCGCTGCTCCTTCCCCGGCCTCCGCGTCCCCGGCACTCCAGCCCTCCGGCACCGCGCTGCCCATGGTGACTCCCCAGGGGAGGTGAGCTTCACGGCTGAGCCTGTGGTGCCGGCCAGCACGCCCAGGATCCTGTCCAGCGAGGCACCGTGGGCCAGGCTCCGCCGCCATGGCGCGCGTGGCGGCGTCGGCCTGCTGCAGGTGCCCCACCGACTCGCTGACCAGCATCGAGTTGATGGCCTGCATGACGCCCACAAACGGCACCACCTTGCGCAGGCTCCACTACAGGCAGGCCATATTCCTCTGCCTTTTCGAGCATGTTGGCCGGGATCTCCGGCAGGGCGCCACCGGTCTCGATGGCGAGCGCTGCAATACCGCGCTGGGCCAGTTCGCGCACGTAGTCCTCGCGCTTGGCAGGCGTGGCCGTGGCCAGGGTGATCCCGCCGCACAGCAGCAGTTCGCCGCCACGGAGCAGGGGTGCAATGTCAAGCACTTCGCTGGAGTGGACCCAGCGGACCGGCTGCGAGTGGGCCATCACGCCCAAGGGGTGGACGATTGGGTCTGCGGCGGCGAGGGCAGGATGGGCGAGTATTTCGCCGAGAAACACTGACACGACAATCCGTAACGTAATAGGAAATTCTGTTAGACAGATCGTATCTTGTTCCTTGTGATGGGGGCCACATAGCCTATTTGGTACTTATCCACCTCACGGAGGCCCCCATGCAAGAAAAGCTTTCCACAGCCACGCACGGCCAACCTGCCCAGGCAACCCAGGACCACAGCGCCGTGGACCACGAAGCCTGGCTGCAGCCCATCCCCGAATCAGCACGCACACGCAAGGTATCCGGCCAGTTCTGGATCTGGGCGGGCGCCAACCTGGCCCCCATCAACTGGGTGCTGGGGGCACTCGGTATCCAGCTGGGACTCGGACTCGCGGACACCATTACCGTCCTGGTCCTGGGCAACCTGATCGGAATGCTGCTCTTTGGCTGCTTCGTCCTCCTGGGCCAGAAGACCGGAGCCACCGGCATGGTCCTGGCCCGGGCGGCATTCGGACGGCGCGGCAACTACCTGCCGGCTGCCATCCAGGCCCTCCTGGTCATCGGCTGGTGCGCGGTGAACACCTGGATCATCCTGGACCTGGTCATGGCGCTCTTCGGAACCCTTGGCTGGGTTGACCCGGAAGCCCCCAACTATGCCTGGAAGATCGGCGTCGCCACCTTCATCATGGCCCTGCAGGTGGCCATCGCCTGGTTCGGCTACAAGGCAATCGCGGCCTTCGAAAAATGGACCGTACCGCCCACCATCCTCATCCTCGCCGTCATGTCCGCCGTCGCCTGGTTCGGTATGGACATCGACTGGGGCTACGCCGGACCGGCCGGGCACATCCTGGAAGGCTCCGAGCGGATCGCCGCCATGAGTGCCGTCATGACCGCCATCGGCATTGGCTGGGGCATCACCTGGTTCACCTACGCCGCCGACTACTCCCGGTTCGTCAGCACGAGCGTCCCCAAGAAGAAGGTCTACCTCGCTTCAGTGCTGGGCCAGTTCATCCCCGTGGTGTGGCTCGGTGTCCTGGGCGCCAGCCTGGCCACCAACAGCGGCGAGATCGATCCCGGCAAGCTGATCGTCCTCAACTTCGGCGCCATGGCGCTGCCGGTGCTGCTGATGGTGCTCCATGGACCCATTGCCACCAATATCCTGAACATCTACACCTTCTCCGTGGCCACCCAGGCCCTGGACATCTCCATCAGCCGCCGCAAGCTCAACCTGTTCGTCGGCGTCTTCTCGCTCGCCGCCGTCGTCTTCTTCATCTTCCAGGAGGACTTCGCCGCAGTACTCGACGCCTGGCTGATCGGTCTTGTGGCCTGGGTGGCCGCCTGGGGCGGAATCATGCTGGTGCACTACTTCTGGCTGGAGAAGCGCTGGCCCGGCGGAACCGATCGGCTGTTCGACGGCGTGGGAACCAGGCGGCTGCCGGTGGTCAACTTTGCCGGTGTCATCTCCCTGGTGGCCGGGATCTTCGCAACGTGGCTGTTCATGTACGGCCTGATCCCCGTCATGCAGGGCCCCATCGCGGTGGCACTGGGCGGCTGGGACCTGTCCTGGCTGGCCGGCGGCCTGACCAGCGCCGGGGTGTACGCCATCCTGGGCCCGCGCCAGCACATCCGCTACCTCGCCCTGGAGCCCCGCGCCGCAGCTGAGGCAAAGAGCCCGACGGCGGACAGCGCGCCCGCCCTTCCCGCCCGCTAAGCCCCACCGTCCCGCAGAACCTGGCGGGCGCCCACCGCGCCCGCCGAAAGGAATTCCCGTGAACCAGCCCGCCATCGCGGACCCCCTGCACCCCATTACCTGGCCCAGCGGTTTCAATGCAGTAGCGTCCTTCACCTTCGACGTGGACGCCGAGTCCTGCACCATCGCACACGATCCCACCAGCACCAAGCGCATGTCGCTGATGAGCCACCAGTCCTACGGCCCCAAAATTGCTGTGCCGCGGCTCCTGGCCATCCTGGCCCGCCAGGACATCCAGGCCACCTTCTTCATCCCCGGCTTCACCGCCGAGTCCTACCCGGACACCGTGCGGCGGATTGTCGACGGCGGCCACGAGGTGGCGCACCACGGCTACCTGCACGAACCCATGCAGGGCATCGACGCCGCCACCGAGGCCAGCTACATCGACCGCGGCCTGGAAGCGCTGGCCAAAGTGGCCGGGATCCGCCCGGTGGGCTACCGGGCACCATGGTGGGAGCTGAACTGGCACTCACCGGGCCTGCTGGCAGACCGCGGATTCCTCTACGATTCCAGCCTGCTCGACGGCGATGCCCCCTACCGTTTCGCCGTCGCCGCCGATGACCCCCGGGACATCGTGGAGATCCCCGTGGACTGGACCCTTGACGACTGGGAGCAGTACGCGTTCTACCCGGGCGTGACCGGCAGCGGCGTGATCGAGTCCCCGGCCAAGGTCCTGGAAATGTGGACGCTTGAGGCCGAGGCCCACCACTCCCAGGGCAGCTGCTTCGTGCTCACCAACCACCCGTTCATTTCCGGCCGGCCGTCCAAAGCCGTGGCCCTGGAGCAACTGATCGAACGGGTCAAGGCAATGGACGGCATGTGGGTCACCACCATGGAACAAATCGCCTTGCACACCAAGGCAACGGTGACCGAGGTCCACACCCACGCGCGGATCGAGGTGCCGGTATTCCCGGGCGCGGGTGCACAGTTCAAGCCGGCCGTGGTGCGGCAGGGGGTGCTGGCCTAGCGTCCTTGGACATCGAAAGCGGCCTGCGGTGGAAGATTAATCCGCAGGCCGCTTTTTGGTTGCCCATGGACACCATCAGCCGGCGCTGCCTATGGTGGCCGGAAGGGGCGGCGGAGCCGAGCAGGAGGAACCTTCGATGGACTTTGCGGAAAACGGTACAGCCGGCATCGAGCAGGAACTGGACTGGCAGGTCCCGCTCTACGAGGAGGTCCACCGGCACCCGGAACTCGGCCTTGCCGAACACCAGACCTCCGCTGCCGTTGCGGCGAACCTGGCCCGCTGGGGTTTCGATGTCAGGCACTTCGGCGGCACGGGCGTGGCGGGTGTCCTTGCCAATGGCGCCGGTCCCTGTGTCCTGGCCCGGGCGGACATGGACGCACTCCCGGTCACCGAGGCCACGGGGGCCAGCTACGCCTCCGCCATCGCGGGCGTGATGCATGCGTGCGCGCACGACATGCACGTGGTGGCGCTGCTGGGCGCGGCGAAGTACCTGGCCGAACACCGCGACACCTGGCAGGGCACCTACACCGTGCTGTTCCAGCCGGCGGAGGAGACGGCGGCCGGCTCGCAGGCAATGCTCGACGACGGCCTGGCCGCCGGAATCCCGCGGCCTGACGTCGCGCTGGCCCAGCACGTCATGCCCACCGAGGCGGGCACCATCGGCACCACCCCGGGGCCAGTGCTGTCGGCCGGGGACTCAGTGCGGATCACCGTCCACGGCCGCGGCGCCCACGGCTCCATGCCGCACAAATCAGTGGATCCCGTGGTCCTGGCCGCCTCGATTGTCCTCCGCCTGCAGACGGTGGTGTCCCGCGAAACGGCGCCGGGGGAGTTCGCCGTGCTGACCGTGGGTGCCGTGACGGCCGGGGCCACTGCCAACATCATTCCGGACCGGGCCGAACTGCTGCTCAACCTCCGCACGTACAGCCTGGAAGTACGGGCCGCCATGATTGCCGCGATCGAACGGATTGTCCGCGGCGAGTGCGCGGCCGCCGGCTCTCCCCAGGAACCGGAGTTTGAGTATTACGACCAGTACCCGCTGACCAGCAACGACGCCGAGGCCAACGCGCGGGTCACCGCCGCCTTCACGGAGGCCTTCGGCGCGGATGCCGTCTACCGCACTGCCCCGCAGACAGCGTCCGAGGATTTCAGCCGGATCCCCGACGCCTTCGGTATTCCGTACGTGTACTGGGTGGTGGGCTCCGTGCCCCCGGAAATTTACCGGCGGGCGGTGGCGAACGGCACGGTGGACGCCGACATCCCGGCCAACCACTCGCCGTCGTTCCTCCCTGCCGTCAACCCCACCCTCGCCGTGGCCACTCGGGCCCAGGCGGCGGCCGCGCTCGCCTACCTCGCGGCGCAGCCCGGTTAGGCCCCCGCCAGCAGGGACTGCATTTGCGCAGCAGCATTGCTGCCCGGCGCCGGCGTGTACACCACAAGGTGCAGGTCCGGCCGGTCTGAGGGGGACACCTGGTGGTGCTCCAGCTGGAGCACCCCCACGGCGGGGTGGTGGAAGAGGCGTTCGCGGGACTCGAACCCCAGGATGTCGTAGAGGTCCCAGCCCTGCCGGAATTCGGGGCTCGCGTCCTTGAGCCGTTCCACTTGGTATTGGATGTCCGGATCGCCCAGCCGCTGCCCGGTTTCGGCCCGGAATTCGGCCAGGAACCGCTTGCTGGTGGTCTCCCAGTCCGGAAGCAGGTTCCGGACGTAGGGGTCGGTGAACACCAGCCACAACAGGTTCCGGTCCGCCGCCGGCACATTGGCGATGTTGGGATACAGCGCCGCGTAGGCCTTGTTCCAGCCGGCCACGCCCCAGTCCGGGAACAGGGCGAAGGACGGGTTGGGGTCCAGCGCATCCAACAGGCGCTGGATGTGGGGAGGGGCGGAATCTGCGGCCGGAGCCGCTGGTGCTGCGGAGGCGTAGCCGCCCAGCGACAGCACGTAGCCCAGGCCGGTGCTGGACAGATGCAGCGCACGGCTGATGGCTTCGAGCACCTGCCGGGACGGGCTGATGTCCCGGCCCTGCTCCAGCCAGGTGTACCAGGTGACGCTGACGCCGGAAAGGAAGGCCACCTCCTCACGGCGGAGCCCCCGCTCACGGGTACGGCCGACGGGCGGCAGCCCATAGTCCGCCCGCAGCGCCTGGTCGCGGCGGGCCCGGAGGAAGAGGCCCAGTTCTTTGCGGCGGCCGGGATTACTCACCCCGAAATACTATTACTCTGGTACTCCTACTACTAGTAGCAGCGCTGTCTTCCACCCAGCCCTGCCAGGCCAGAGGATGGTAAGCATGCCTGCACTCCGCTCAAAAACAGTCACCCACGGCCGCAACATGGCCGGAGCCCGCGCACTGCTGCGTGCCTCCGGCGTCGCCAACTCGGACATCGGCAAGCCGATCATCGCCGTTGCCAACTCCTTCACCGAATTCGTTCCCGGCCACACCCACCTGGCCCCCGTGGGCCGGATCGTCTCAGACGCGATCCTCGCCGCAGGCGCCGTGCCGCGCGAGTTCAACACCATCGCCGTGGATGACGGCATCGCCATGGGCCACTCCGGCATGCTCTACTCGCTGCCGTCCCGCGACCTGATCGCGGACTCCGTGGAGTACATGGTGAACGCCCACTGCGCCGACGCCCTGGTCTGCATCTCCAACTGCGACAAGATCACCCCCGGCATGCTGATGGCCGCGCTGCGCCTGAACATCCCCGTGGTGTTCGTTTCCGGCGGCCCCATGGAGGCCGGCCGCGTGACCCTGACCGACGGTTCCGTGCGCTCGCTGGACCTGGTGAACGCGATTTCCGATGCTGTGGACGAATCCATCTCCGATGAGGACATCAACCTCATCGAAGAAAACGCCTGCCCCACCTGCGGTTCCTGCTCCGGCATGTTCACGGCCAACTCCATGAACTGCCTCGCCGAGGCCATCGGCCTGGCCCTGCCGGGCAACGGTTCGGTGCTGGCCACCCACACGGCCCGCAAGGCGCTCTACGAGAAGGCCGGCCGCACCGTCGTCGAGCTCGTGAAGCGCTATTACGACGGCGACGACGACTCCGTGCTGCCGCGCTCCATCGCCACCGCCAAGGCCTTCGACAACGCCATGGCGCTGGACATCTCCATGGGCGGCTCCACCAACACCATCCTGCACCTGCTGGCCGCGGCCCAGGAAGCGGGCGTGGAGTACGGCCTGGCCGAGATGGACGCCAAATCCCGCCAGGTGCCCTGCCTGGCCAAGGTGGCGCCGAACGTGGCCAAGGACAAGACCTACTACATGGAGGACGTGCACCGCGCCGGCGGCATCCCAGCCCTGCTGGGCGAGCTGAACCGCGGCGGCCTCCTGCACAAGGACGTCCACTCCGTGCACTCTGAGGACCTGGACGGCTGGCTGGACGACTGGGACATCCGCGGCGGCAAGGCCACCGAGGAAGCGAAGGCCCTGTGGCACGCGGCTCCCGGCGGCGTCCGTTCCTCCACCGCGTTCTCCCAGTCGAACGAGTGGACCTCGCTGGACACCGACGCCGCAGAAGGCTGCATCCGCTCCGTGGAGCACGCCTACTCCAAGGACGGCGGCCTGGCCGTGCTCCGCGGCAACGTGGCCCCCGACGGGGCCGTGGTGAAGACCGCCGGCGTGGACGAATCCATCTGGACCTTCTCCGGCCCGGCGGTGGTGTGCGAGTCCCAGGACGAGGCCGTGGAGAAGATCCTCAACAAGTCCATCAAGGAAGGCGACGTGGTGGTCATCCGCTACGAAGGCCCACGCGGCGGTCCGGGCATGCAGGAAATGCTCTACCCGACGTCCTTCCTCAAGGGCCGCGGCCTGGGCAAGAAGTGCGCCCTCATTACGGACGGCCGCTTCTCCGGCGGCACCTCCGGGCTGTCAATCGGGCACATCTCGCCCGAGGCTGCCTCCGGGGGCACCATCGCCCTGGTGGAGGACGGCGACATCATCAGCATCAACATCAGCGAGCGCTCTCTGCAGCTGGAGGTCTCCGATGAACTCCTGGCCGAGCGCCGCGAGAAGCTGCTGATCAACGGCGGCTACAAGCCCAAGGACCGGGACCGCCAGGTGTCCGCCGCGCTGCGCGCCTACGCGGCCATGGCATTGTCAGCGGACAAGGGCGCCGTCCGGGACGTGTCCCTGCTGGAGCGGTAACACTCACCCCGGGCGGGGGAGGGCAAGGGCAGGCCCTCCGGCCCTCTTCCACCCGGGCAGAATGGGCCAAAGGCCCCGTCCGGTTGCCGGGCCCCTCCGGTACCCTTTTCACATGGTGCAGCGTGCCGATTACCGGGCTGAAGGCATCCTGCTTGCCGGGGCGGGAAGAGCCATCCTGCTGCGGCTCGCCAATCCCGCCATTGGCCGCGGAGTGGCGGCACATAGCACGTTCACCATGCGCCCTGTGAACCGGCTCAAGGGCACGCTCACCTACGTCTATGCCATCGTGTACGGAACCGATGAGCAGGTGAAGGAAGTCCGCCGCAGGGTCAACCGGGCCCACGTGCCGGTGCGCCGCCCCGCGGATGAGAATTCCGCGGGTTACAACGCCTTCAATCCGGCGCTGCAGCTCTGGGTGGCGGCCACGCTCTACGACACCGCCCTCAACATCATCGAGAGAATTTACGGCCCGCTCGACGACGACGCGGCCGAGGCCATGTACCAGGACTACGCTCGGATCGGCACTGCCCTGCAGATGCCGCCGGACATGTGGCCGCAGGACAGGGCAGCGTTTCGCCGCTACTGGGAGGAGCAGCTGTCTGCCCTCCGGGCCGAGGAGGAGGGCGTGCGTGTTGGCCGTGGCCTACTGTTTCCCAGGCATACTGCCCTTTGGTACCGCGCCATCATGCCCCCTGCAAGGTTCCTGACTGCGGGGCTCCTGCCCGACCAGTTGCGGAGGGACTTCGGCCTGGCCTGGAGCGATCGCCACCAGCGCCGGTTCGATCACGCATGGCGTATTCTTGCGGTCGCGTACCCGGTGCTGCCACAAGGCATCAGGCACTGGTTCAAGGACTATTGCCTGGGCGAACTCGAAAAGGACCTGCGCAGGAGTCCGCACATTGTGCGGCAACAGGGGATCAGTGCGTAGTTCCACACCGGTGGAGCAGCGGCCGTGGTCCGGCGCCTGGGTCTACAAGCCCCAGCCACCGGACGGGGATAACGGACGACGGCGGGAGGTTCCGTCGTCGGCACTGCTGCGGTAAGGGGGTCTGCCAAAACCCGTTCCAGCAGGGCCCTCGCTAGGGCTTCGGAGGCACGGTTTGATGGAAACCATGGCCCCCCAAACACCCATCATCAGTACCAGCGAGCAGCAGAAACCAGCCGGCCGTGGGCAGCGACCGGCCCACTGGGGCGGCGTGTTCGCGATGTCCCTGTGCGTCTTTGCGCTGATCGCCTCCGAATTCATGCCGGTCAGCCTGCTCACCCCCATGGCCGCGGAACTCCAGGTATCCGAGGGGATGGTGGGGCAGGGCATTGCGATCTCCGGCCTGTTTGCCGTCCTCACCAGCCTGTGCGTGTCCACGCTGGCCGGGGGCGTGAACCGTAAGACCCTGCTGCTGGGCCTGACCGCGGTGATGGCGGTTTCCGGTGCCTTGGTAGCCCTGGCGCCCGGATACCCGCTGTTCATGATCGGCCGTGCCCTCATCGGCGTGGTGATCGGAGGGTTCTGGTCCATGTCCGCAGCCACCGCCATGCGGCTGGTGCCGGCCCACCAGGTGCCGCGTGCCCTCGCCATCTTCAACGGCGGCAATGCCCTGGCCACGGTGCTGGCAGCGCCACTGGGCAGCTACCTGGGCGCGGTCATCGGCTGGCGTGGAGCGTTCTTTTGCCTGGTTCCGGTGGCGGCGCTCGCCCTGGCCTGGCAGTGGATCAGCCTGCCTTCCATGAAGGCGGACAAGCGCAGGCGGCCGGCCGGGAATGTCTTCGGGATTTTCGCCGCGTTCAAGAGCCCCGCCATCGCGTGCGGGATGGCCGCCTGCGGGGCCTTCTTTATGGGGCAGTTCGTCCTGTTCACCTACGTCCGCCCGTTCCTGGAGACGGTGACCCGGGTCGACGTGGCCACCGTGTCCCTGGTGTTGCTGGTGATCGGTGTGGCTGGCTTTGCCGGCACTTTGCTGATCGGCCGGTTCCTCGGGAACGGCCTGTACCGGACGCTGGCCACCATTCCGGCGCTCATGGCGGTCATCGCCGCTGCCCTTGTTCCCACCGGTGGCTGGCCCGCCGCCGTCGTGGTTCTCCTGGGCTTGTGGGGCCTGATGTCCACCCCCGCTCCTGTGGCCTGGTGGAGCCTGGGTGGCGGAAGCCATGCCGGATGATGCGGAGGCCGGTGGGGGCCTGATGGTGGCCGTCGTCCAGACCTCGATCGCCGTGGGCTCGACGCTGGGAGGGGTGCTGTTCGACTCCGCCGGCTACCGCGGCGCCTTCCTTGTGGCCGCAGCCGTCCTCGCGGTGGCGTCCGCCCTCGCGTTCGTGACCTCCCGCGTTACGAATGCCGGAACCCGCCAAGCGTCCTGACCAACCAACAGATATGCCAGTAATCCCAAACTCCAGGAGGAGAACATGAAGTATACCAAGAGCGGCGGCCGGACAGCAGCCGGGCCCAAGGAATGGTTCACGGGGACAGTCCAGATCGACGGAATCCGTAACCCCGACGCACAGTCGGCCGTCGGCTGCGCGCACGTCCGCTTCGCCCCCGGCGCCCGCACCGCCTGGCACCACCACCCCAAAGGCCAGACCCTCTACGTAACCGACGGGATCGGGCTCGTGGCCCGGCGCGGCGGCGAAGTCCAGGAAATCCGGCCCGGCGACGTGGTCTACATCGAACCGGGGGAGGAACACTGGCACGGGGCAACCCCGGAACGGTCCATGGCGCATGTCGCCATGCAGGAAGCCGATGAAAACGGGCAGGTGGTCACCTGGCTGGACCACGTCACCGATGAAGAGTACGGCGCCTGACCACGCCAGCCAAAGAGAAGGAGGGCGGACGACGGCGGGAGGTCCCGCCGTCGTCCGCCCTCCTCATTCGAGGCGTAGGTCAGTCCTCGTACGTATTGGCGATGTAGACATCGCACGGGGCGTTGTGCGCCACGCTGTTGGCGACGCTGCCCAGGAGCCGGCCGATGCCGCGCATCCGGCGGTTGCCGACCACGATCAGCCGGGCATCCAGGCGGATGGCTTCCTTGATGAGGGAATCAGCCGGCTTGCCGCGGGCGGCGAAGTGGGTGATCTCCACTCCCGGCCGCGATGCGCCCAAGGATTTTGCCACCATCTCCGAGCTGTCTGCGTTGGAGATCCTTACCTTGTCCGAGCCCACGCCGAAGGTTTCGGCGTTCTCGACCTCGAAGCCGGTCACCACATGCAGGGACGCCCCCAGCGACTCCGCCAGGCCCAGCGCTACTTCTGCAGCCTTCCGTGCGGACGGGCTGGCATCCACACCCACAACCACAACTCCACTCATTTTTCTCCTTCGTCGGTCCTGGCATACAACATCCACTGGTCAGTCTAAGGAGTACCCGCCTGGAGCCCGTGTAACCGTAGACTCTGAACGCGGGTCCGGACACGGTGGACACCAAAACACGGTAGTGATGGGGGAAACATGGGTGGGTCGGCCAACCAAGCCCGGCGGGACCTGGCGGGCCTCCCGCCGGTCTACGTGGACGTGCCGGACAAATCAGGGATGCCGGGCGCCGGCACCACCCAACTCCTGAACACCGGCCTCACGGAAGCGGAGGCAATCGATGCCGCAGAACCGGCGCCTCCCATGTTCGCCACCACGGGACAGCAACGGCGCCATACCATCCTGGGTGTCAGCGGGATTGTGCCCTGGTTGATTGCCGGCGGCCTGTTGAGCGTGTACTCCAACGCAGAGCGGAATGGCCAGATGGAGGACGCCGGCCGGGCCCTCGTGTGGCTCGCGCTCCTGATTCCGTGCGGGATTGCCTTTGGCGTCTACCGGCAGTGGCGGAACCGGCAGCGCCGGAAGGATTACGAAAAGCGGCACCGGGCCTGGGTGGCACGCTTCGTCGGTAACTGGCCTCTACGGGAGCGGCTGGTGGACGTCGACGGCGTCCCGGATGTCTGGCAGCGGGTCAGCACCAGGACCATGGCGGACACCCTGGCGGCAGACCGGGTGGCCATCCTGGCGCAGGAAGCGCCTGCCGCGCACCGGGCCCCGGCTGTGCTGGCCGATGCCCTGGCTGCCGTCGGCACCTGGGCGCGGGCGCCCTGGTCGGATCCGGCCCTGTACCGTGCTGCCCAGCAGGCCGTGGACCGGTTTGGCGAGCCTGGCGGGACGACGGCGGGCGGACGCTGGGACGTCCGGGCCGCCGTCGAACCTTCCGTAGCCCCACCCGTGCAGCAGGCGGTCACACCGCCAGGGCGTCTGCCTTCCTCCCGCCGGGGCTTTCAGCGGTGTACCGGTTCTCCGGACGCGCCAACCCATAGTGTTCCCTCAAAGTCCGGCCCGCGTACTCGGTGCGGAACAGGCCGCGTTCCTGCAGGATGGGCACCACCCGGTCCACGAACGTCTCCAGGCCGGAGGGGAGCACCGGCGGCATGATGTTGAAGCCGTCCGCCGCGCCGCCGTCGAACCATTCCTGGATGGCGTCCGCCACCTGCACCGGGGTGCCGGTAAAGGTGCGGTGCCCGCGGCCGCCGCCCAGGCGGCCGATCAGCTGCCGCACGGTGAGCTGCTCACGGCGGGCCAGCTGCACGATCAACGTGTAGCGGCTCTTGGCACCCTCGATGTCGTCCTCGCTGGGCAGGTTCTCCGGAAGCCGGCGGTCCAGCGGCAGGTCCTCAGGATCCACGCGCAGCGTCTTGGCGAGCTGGACCCGGGCGTACTCCGGCTTGATCAGCCGGTCCAGTTCGCACTCCAGTTCCAACGCCTCTTCCGCCGTGGCCCCGATGACCGGAACGATGCCGGGGAGGATCTTGATGGTTTCCGGGTCGCGGCCGGCAGCAGCGGTGCGGGCCTTGAGGTCGCGGTAGAACTCCTGGGCGTCGGCGAGGGTCTGGTGTGCGGTGAATACCGCGTCGGCGTATTTCGCGGCGAGGTCCTTGCCGTCCCCGGACGAGCCCGCCTGGACAATCAGCGGGTGGCCTTGCGGTGAGCGGGGGACGTTGAGGGGGCCGCGGACCTTGAAGTGCTTGCCCTGGTGGTCGATGGTGCGGATCTTGTCCGCGTCACCCCAGACGCCCTCTTCCTTATCGGCCGGCACGGCGTCGTCCTGCCAGCTGTCCCACAGTTTCTGTGCCACCTCGATAAACTCACCGGCACGCTCGTACCGGACGGCGTGCGCGGGCTGGTCGTCAACGCCGAAGTTCCGTGCCGCGTCCGGGCCGGCCGTGGTCACCACGTTCCAGCCGGCACGGCCCCCGCTGGCCCAGTCCACTGAAGCGAAACGCCGGGCCAGGTTGAAGGGCTCGTTGTAGGTGGTGGATGCAGTGGCGATTAGCCCGATCCGCTCGGTGGCGCCTGCAATGGCCGTCAGCAGCACGATGGGCTCAAGTTTTCCGGCAGGCCGGCGGCCCACCTCACCGAACAGGACGGGGGAGTCGGCGAAGAAGATCGAGTCCAGCTTGCCGCGCTCAGCAGTGCGGGCCAGTTGCTGATAGTGCGCCACGTCAGTGCCGGCCAGCGGATCGCTTTCCGGCAGGCGCCACGAGGCTTCGTGGTGGCCGGTGCTCATGAGGAAGGCGTTGAGGTGGAGTTGGCGTTGGGAGTGGTTGTGCAAGGTCATGGGTGGCTCCTAGGAAGTTGGGTTAGTGGCCGGCGGCGGCGGGTTCAGGAGTATGTGTGGGTTCGACGCCCAGCGCGGTGAGGAGGTCTCGGCGCAGGGCGTCATGCCCTGCCGCATTTGCCGACGAACGGATGTCGGGTGACACCGGGCGGACCGTGGCGATCCGGCCGTGGTCCAGGACCACGATCCGGTCTGCGAGCGCGATGGCCTCGTCAACATCGTGGGTGACCAGCAGGACGGCCGGCCGGTGGGCGGACACCAGGGCCTGGAGCAGTCCGTGCATCTTGATCCGGGTCAACGCGTCCAAAGCGCCGAAGGGCTCGTCAGCCAGGAGCAGCTGGGGCTCACGGACCAGGGAGCGCGCCAGTGCCACGCGTTGCTGTTCACCACCGGAGAGCTGGTGCGGCCAGGCCTTTTCACGCCCGGCGAGCCCCACCTCGGCGAGGGCCTTGCACGCCCGTTCGCGGGCGTCGTGCTTTCTTATGCCCAGAATGACATTGCCCAGCACGCTCTCCCAGGGCAGCAGCCGGGAATCCTGGAAGACCACGGAGACACGGTCCGGGACGCTGATAACGCCGCTGCCCCGGACGTGGTGGTCAAGCCCGGCCAGGGCGCGGAGCAGCGTGCTTTTGCCGCAGCCGCTGGGCCCCAGCAGGGCCACGAACTCGCCTGGTGCGATGTCCAGGTCCACGCCGTTCAGGACGCCCCTGGGGCCGAAACCGCGGACCAGGTCCCGGACGGAGACGGCGGTCAGCCCGCCAGGGTTCGCTGCCATGAGAGGGCCTTTCGTTCGATGAAGCGGACTATGCCGTCGGAGAGGAGGCCGAGGATGCCGTAGACAGCCAGCCCCAGGACGATGATGTTGGTTTGGCCGTAGGTGCGGGCGAGGCTCCATCATGTAGCCGATCCCGCTGGTGGCGTTGATCTGCTCCACCACCACCAGGGACACCCAGGCGCCGGTGACCGCGAAGCGCAGGCCCAGGAAGAACCCGGGGAGGGCGCCCGGCAGGATGACTTTGCGGATGAAGCCGGCCCGGCTCAGGCCAACGGTCTGGGCGAGCTCCACGAACCGCAGGTCGATGCCGCGAAGGCCTGCGTGCGTCTGCAGGTACACGGGGACGAAGACGCCCAGGCTGATGGTGAGGACCTTCATGGTCTCGTCGATGCCGAACCAGAGGATCAGCAGCGGGATCAGGGCCAGGCCGGGGATGGCGCGCTTGATCTGCACGGGCCCGTCGATCAGCGCCTCGCCCGCCCGGCTCAGCCCGGACAGCAGCGCCAGCACCGCTCCCACCAGGATGCCGAAGAACAGGGCCAAGCCTGCGCGCTGGGCGGAGATGGCCAGGTTCTCCTGGAGCCGGCCGTCTGCGATCAGTTCACCGGCGGTGGCCACCACGGTCCAGGGCTCGGACAGGATCCTTGGGTCCAGGAGCCCTGTGGCGGAAGTGGCTGTCCAGAGCAGCAGCAACGCGGACGGCCCCACCCAGGCGAGCCGCCGCCGTCGTCCCGGTCCCAACCTCCTGCCGGTGGGCCGCACGTCCGGCCGCCCGGCCAGCGCGGGATCCTGGTGCGGTGCGACGACGGGACGGTCCAGGACCGCGCTCATGCTGCGCCCGCCTTCCCGGCGGATGCAAAAGCAGTGCCGGCGATGGCCTCAAAGCGGGTGTCGTACAGGTCGGCTGCCGTCAGCTGCGGCTTCTTCTGCTCGCGGGCCAGGAGGTCGATGGTTTCCTGGTGCCGGGCGATCGCTTCGGTCCAAGCGGTGGGCAGATCGCGCTTGCCGGTGGCATCGATCAGGTACTGGCCGTCCTCGCGGGACAGGCCCTGGTCCTTGACGTAGTAGCCCTCAAGCCACTCCGCCGGGTGGTCTTCGATCCAGCGCTGCGCCTTGCCCCAGACCTTGACGTAGGCGGCCAGGGCGGCGGCCTTGGCCGGATCGGCCAGGATCTTGGCGGGGGAGTAGAGGAGGCTGGGATCATCGCGCAGTCCGTGGCGGATGGTGGTGGCGCCGTCGGCCTTGTACTTGGCCAGGTAGCGCTTGATCTGGACCCCGCCCAGGGGAGCGGCGTCCACCTGCTTGCTGGCCAGCGCGGTGGCATAGGCGTCCCCGGTGCTGGGCAGGCTCCACCAGCTTGACGTCCTCCTGCTTGAGTCCGGCCTTGTCCAGGATCCGCAGCACCAGCGCACCCTGCGCCTGGCCCGGACTGTAGGCAACCTTCTTGCCGCGCAGGTCCTCGAGCCGGCTGATGCCCGCTCCCGGTGTGATTCCCAACTCATAGATGGGATGGTTCACCGCGTCCTGCCGGTAGCCGGCTGCGATGATGCGGACGTCCAGGCCGGTCCAGGTGGCGTGGATGGGCGGGATGTCCGCCACCGAGCCCACGTCCAGGGCGTTGGCGCGGAACGCCTCGGTGGTCTGCGGGCCGCCGGAGATGTTGGCGAACTCCACAGTAAAGCCGTCCAGTTCCTTCACCAGGCCGGACAGCTCCAGCGCCACTTTGATGCTGGGATCGCCCACCTTGATGGTGGTCCCGGCGGGAACCGATGCGGCCAGTGGTTCCAGGGCGCCCTGGCTGGTGCGGTCGCCGCCGCCTGCGGTAGCTGTTCCGCCGCAGGCGGACAGCAGCCCGATGGCAGGAACCGCCAGTAGCGCGCCAAGGGCACGGCGGCGGGTAAAGGCGGGCGTGCCTGGACTCGTGTGAATAGGGGGTGCTGGGAAGGACATGGTGTTCCTTTCGGGAAAAGATTCCGGGTACGACGACGGCACCCGGGGTGTGTGCCCGGGTGGGCGGGGAGGCGGGTGGGTCCACCGGAGCGGCGGTGGGTACGTGCTTTTGGGGTGGTGCTTCCGGGTGCTGTGTACGGCTTGGCCGGTGCCGTGCAAACACCTAAACATGGCCCGGAGGGCGTTGGCCAGCGCCACGCAATGGATGCTCAACGCGGCGAAACGGCGCTACTTATGGCGCCATCAGCGGGACAAACCAGGCAACCGGGCGCCACGAAGCGCAACGCAGGTTCATGTGACTGGGCCGGCAGGTGCTGCCGTTTGGGAGGACCCCTGCTATCCGCCGAACAGCTTCTTGCTGATGCTCGCAAAAAATCCGGGTTTCAGTGCGGGATCAATCACGGACGGCCCGGCTGAGAAGTCCGTTCCCCACTCGGCCACGGGATAACGCCTGTTGTTCCAGTCGACCGACCTGAAGTCCGGGTTGTAGAGCGGCGGTGTCACGTTTTCGGCTTTGAAGATGTCCCACATCCAGCGGGGGATCCTGTCCGCGGTCCGCGGGTAGGCCAGCAGCTGCCGGGCCCAGAGCGACGCATCTGCGGGCTGCGCACCCGGGTACCAGCTGCCATCGTGCATCTTTTGAAGGTGCTCTTCCTCAAAAACCTCCACAATGCCCGGGCGGGTGGGGTAGACATGCACCTCCGCAGTGGTCCAGGTGCCCGATCCTGGCTCGTAGGACCGGCTCCGGCACTCATCCAGCCAGACAATCAGCGCCTCATAGGAGAACTCCTCGTGGCGGTCCCGCAGCTCCCGGGGGCGTCCCCGCCACCGGGGACGAGGTAACCATGCCCCAAAGTGCTGGATCCCCGATGGACCACAACCTTGACCACTTCGTCGGCGCCAGGGGCGAAACCCTCCGGCCCGAACGCCTCGCGGCTGAGCCTCTCAAGGCCGCCGGTCACAAACGGATCTGAACCCAGGTCATGCGCCAAACGGGACACCCACTTTCTTCATTTGCACTCGCATCGGGGCCGCGTCAGCGGCCCACCTTTGCCTGCGCTGTTTCCACGATGTTCCCGGTGACCGCCCAGGAGGCCAGCAGCTTGAGGGCTTCCGCGGAGGAACTGCCGGGGGTGGCCGGATACACGGTGAGGGTATGGCCCGGATCCTCCTCCAGGCCCAGCACCTGGTAGTTCAGTTCGAGGAGTCCCACCACGGGGTGCTGGAAGAACTTGGTCCCCGCGTAGTGGCGGCGGACGTTGTGCGCCGCCCAGAGCGTGCGGAATTCGTCGCTGCGCATTGAAAGCTCACCGATGAGTTCGGCAATGCCCTTGTCGTGCGGATTGCGGCCGGCTTCCCGCCGGAGGATGGCGACGTTGGTGTTGGCCGCCCGGTCCCAGTCTGTGTAGAAGTTGTGGGCGCGGGGGTCCAGGAAGATGAACCGCGAGTGGTTGGCGGGCCGCGACGGGTTGCGGTACATGTCCGAGTACAGCGCGTAGCCCAGGGTGTTGGCGGCCACGATGTCCAGCCGGTTGTTGCCGATGAATGCCGGCGCGTCCGTGATGGCGTCCAGGAGGTACTGCAGGCTCCGGCCTGACCTTTGACGGCGTCGGGCTGCCTGCGCCCGCGGCCCTCTTGCGGCCCGACGTGTTGGCCGCCTTGGCCAGGTCATACAGGTGGTCATGCTCTGCGCGGTCCAGTTCCAGGGCGCCGGCGATGGCGTCCAGGACACTGTCCGAAACGCCGCTGAGGTTCCCCCGTTCCAGGCGCGTGTAGTAGTCCACGCTGACGCCCGCCAGCCGGGCCACTTCCTCGCGCCGGAGTCCCGGTACTCGGCGGCGGCCGCCATAGGGTTCGATGCCTGCCTGCTCCGGGGTGATCCGCCCACGGCGTGAGGACAGGAACTGCCGGACCTCGGCTCGGTTATCCATAGGGAACACGTTACGACGAATGCCGGGGCCCTAAGGAGGTTCTGCCGGAACCAGTTCCGCCAAGGCCCTCCCAAACGCTCCGGCGGCGGGGTTTGATGTAAAGGTCCGCTCTCAGCCATCACACCCTTTGGAGGACCATAATGCGCGCAGCCATCATGCACGCCCCGGGAGACGTCCGCGTGGAGGACCGGGACAGGCCCGCCCTCCAGCAGCCCACGGACGCGGTCATCAAACTCGTTGCTGCCTGCGTGTGCGGGTCAGACCTCTGGCCCTACCGGGGTGCGGATACCCTGAACGAGCCGAGGACAATGGGCCACGAGTACGTGGGCATCGTCGAGGAAACCGGCGCCGACGTGAAGAGCGTCAAGCCGGGCCAGTTCGTCGTCGGATCCTTCTTCGCGTCGGACAACACCTGCGAGATCTGCCGCTCCGGCTACCAGAGCGGCTGCGTCCACCGGCAGGGCGTGGGCGGCGCCCAGGCCGAGTACCTGCGCGTCCCGCTCGCGGACGGCACCCTCGTGGCCACGCCGGAAATGCCCGACGCCGGCAAGGTTCCGTCGCTGCTTGCCGCCTCCGATGTGCTGGGTACAGGATGGTTTGCCGCCAAGGCGGCCGAGGTGGGGCCGGGCAAGACGGTGGCGGTGGTGGGCGACGGCGCCGTGGGACTTCTGGGCGTCCTGGCGGCACAGCAGATGGGCGCCGAACGTATCATCGCCATGTCCCGGCACGCCGACCGGCAGGCACTGGCGCGCGAGTTTGGCGCCACCGACATCGTCGAGGAACGCGGCGAGGCCGGTGTGCAGAAGATCAGGGAACTCACCGGCGGCCTGGGCGCGCACTCAGTCATCGAAGCCGTCGGTACGCAGGAATCGATGCTTCAGGCCATCCACGCCACCCGTGCCGGGGGCCACGTCGGCTTCGTGGGCGTATCCCACGACGTGGCGCTTCCGGGCCGGGACCTGTTCTACTCACACGTCCACCTGCACGGCGGTCCGGCCCCGGTCCGGCAGTACCTGCCCGAGCTGATCGACCTGATCCTCCGGGGTGACATCAACCCAGAGAAGGTGTTCGATCTCGAACTGCCGCTCGAACAGGCTGCGGAGGCGTACAGGGCCATGGACGAACGGCGCGCCATCAAGGTACTCCTCCGTCCGTGACAACCCGCTGCCGATGACGTCCGCAAGGGTAGGACTCATAAGACCAGTTACAACAGGGCCACCTTGGCTGTGCCCATACACAGGGTTTCACCAGGCAAGCCCTTGTAGCATTCAGTTATCCCCCAACAGATCACAGGAGAACCATGACTACCGTCAAGGCTTATGCATCCCCGTCCGCCACGGAGGACCTGGTGGCAACCACTATCGAGCGCCGCGAAGTGGGTCCCCATGACGTCCTGATCGACATCAAGTTCGCCGGCATCTGCCACTCGGACATCCACACCGTCCGCGGCGACTGGGGCCCGCAGCAGTATCCCCTGGTGCCCGGCCACGAAATCGCCGGCATCGTTACGGAGGTGGGCGCAGAGGTGACCAAGCACAAGATTGGCGACCGCGTTGGTGTTGGCTGCATGGTCAACTCCTGCAAGGAGTGCGTCAACTGCCAGAAGGGCGAGGAACAGTACTGCCTCAAGGGCAACGTTGGCACGTACGGCGCCGTGGACCGTGACGGCACCATCACCCAGGGCGGCTACTCCACCCATGTTGTGGTGACCGAGGACTTCGTCGTCACCATCCCCGAGGGCATCGAGCTCGACGTCGCCGCGCCGCTGCTGTGCGCCGGCATCACCACGTTCTCCCCGCTGCGGCACTGGGGTGCCGGTCCCGGCAAGAAGGTCGCGGTCGTCGGCCTCGGCGGCCTGGGCCACATGGCCGTCAAGCTCGCGCACGCCATGGGCGCCGACGTGACGGTCCTGTCGCAGTCGCTGAAGAAGCAGGAAGACGGGCTGCGACTCGGCGCTGACCACTACTTCGCCACCAGTGACGAGAACACCTTCTCCGAGCTTGCGGGCAGCTTCGACCTGATCATCAACACGGTCAGCGCCTCGATCGACATCAGCTCCTACCTTGGCCTGCTCAAGCTTGACGGCGCCATGGTGAACGTCGGTGCCCCCGCCGAGCCGCTCCCGGTCAACGCCTTCGCATTGATCGGCGGACGCCGTTCCTTCGCCGGTTCCATGATCGGCGGCATCCGCGAGACCCAGGAGATGCTCGACTTCTGCGCCGAGCACGGCCTGGGCGCCGAGATTGAAGTCATCCCGGCCGAGAAGATCAATGATGCCTACGAGCGCGTCCTCGCTTCGGACGTCCGGTACCGCTTCGTGATAGACACCGCCACCCTCTAAAGCACGCGCCGATTCTTTACGGCTGAAGGCTCCGCAGTATCGATTCTGCGGGGCCTTCCGCCGTGTACCGGTAGTTGATGCCGGCCCACAGGTTCAGCCAGTCCGGTTCACCTGCCGCCGCTGCCGCGGCCCGCAGGGGAGTGGTGAGGTGGTGGATTTCCGGGTAGCCATAGGGGGCGTCGGCGTCGTGGCGGCGCATGAATTCGTTGTACAGGCCACGGGCATTGCGTCCGGAAAAGGCGCGGGTGACGGACGTGGTGGTGAACCTGTCCGACGACGCCAATGCGGCCCGGTGGGCCGCCTTGGTTCCTGCCTCGTCAGCGCGGAGGAACGCGGTGCCGGCCTGTACCGCCACGGCACCCACGGCGAGCGAAGCCCGGGTGTGCTCCGAGGTGGCGATGCCGCCCGCTGCGATGAGGGGCACCTCAAGATCGGACAGCTCGCCCAGGATCCCGTGCAGGGGGACCAGGGGAGGGGAGCGTCCGCCTTGAATATTCCACGGTGGCCGCCGGCTTCCGGGCCCTGGACGCACAGTGCGTCGGCACCTGCCGCAAGGGCCCGCAGCGCTTCGTCACGGTCCGTGACGGTGGCGATCACATACACGCCCCGCTGCTGGAGTTCCTCCACCACGCTGGATTCGGGGAAATCGAAAGTGAACGAGACAACGGCGGGTGCGAGCCCAGCACTGCTTCGAGCTTTTGGTCCCAGCCGTCATCGTCATGCCGTGGCTCGCCAAGGCTGACGCCGAAACGTTCAGCGTCCGGGGCCAACGATTCGGCGTACTGCTGCAGGGTTTCGGGGCTGATGGCGGAGGCCTGGGGGACGAACAGGTTGACCCCGAAAGGCCGGTCCGTCCGGGACCTGACCGCTTCTATCTCGGCGCGCATTGCCGCCGCGGTCTTGTAACCCGCCGCAACGAAGCCCAGCCCGCCGCCCTGGCTGACGGCCGCTGCCAACTGCGGGGTGGAGGGGCCACCGGCCATCGGGGCTTGGATGACGGGCAGCGCCAGCGACTCGAGACGGAACCTGGTGCCCTTGTGCTGCGTAGCCATGTGCCCTTCCCGTCGTTTGCATGTCCCTGACGAATGCTACGCCGGTCTGCAACCCTGTTCGATGTGGCAGGGCACAGGCGCCGAGGTCAGCGTGAGCTGGCTTCGACCAGGAGCTTGAGGTTCTCCAGCGTCTGCTGGCGTGCCCGTTCCTGCATCCGCTCGATAATCAGTTCATCGGCGAACTTTCCGATGGCACTTCCGGGGACGTTGTAGTCGAACTCGGCGGTTACCAGGGTGGTGCCGTTTCCGCCGGGCTCGTAGTCCCAGGTCTGCCATCCTTTGAGCGGGCCGTCGAACTCCAGGCGCAGGCGCTGGCCGCCGTTCGGTGCCTGCTCCCTGCCGGTCACGCGCGTGGTGACGTGGAATGGAACGCCGGCCATAAGGTACTTGTGCTCCACCACGGTTCCCACACCGCCGTCGCCCTCAATTTTCTCCGCCTCGCCCAGGTTGACCCACCACGACGCCCAGTGTCCGGGGTCCGACGCCACTTCGACCACCCGCTCCACCGGCGCGTTGATCGGCATGCTCACCTTGATATGGCCCATGGACTTCTCCTCGTGCTCGCACCGGATTGTAGGTATGGGCAGACGCTATCCAAACCGCTCCGGATCAAACAGGGGCCAAAGCCCCGAATGGGACATCGCGGGGGCCAGATGGCTGGAAGAAAGCTCGTGGGTGGGCGTGGCAGCGGCCTTCGCTTGCTGGACCGTTGTGGGGGTTTGGGCTGCGTGGTCATTCCGTCGCTCCTCTTTCGTTCTGGAACAGGGTTCCAGGGCGCCTCGTGCGCCCTCACAAGTAAGGACGCAGCGGGGGAGGAAAACCTCACGCAGGAAATTACGTGATCATCGTCACAGCTGTCTCAAGGCAGCAAAAAGGGCGCGGACCGCGGCGGGTGGGCCCCGTCGTCGTCCGCGCCCTTTCGTGGATCTACATATCGTCTAGAGGGCCAGTGCCGGCTCGCCCCCACGCACACTCAGGGTGAAGGTGTTGGGACCGCTGCAGGTAACGGCGATGCCGCCACTGGTGGTGTTGTGGCGGGAGGAGAGATCGGAGACCGCGGAATCAAGGGTCTCGTGCAGTGAGGCCCGGTCCCAGATTTTCAGGGTCACGGATTCGGCAGTGGTAAACGTCATTGTTCAGTACTTTCCTCTGTCAAGCCGGCTTGGTGGCGTCCGGCAATGGCCTGTCCGCGCTCGGAGGGCCGGTGGCCTGTGCTCACCGGCGAGCCTCGTTGCGTCACCAGGATGTCAAGGGCGGATGGTTCCGGCCCTGCCTATCCATAGTGCCTGTGCGGAATGAACCGGCTCAACCACATGGCGCATTTGTTGCGAGTGATTCTCATCACGTGTGAGCGGCGACACTGCCCTATTCGTCGAAGTGCGTGGTGATTCCCTGCTCGCCGGAGATGGCGGTGATGACCATTGCGGCCACCTCGCGGAGCTTGACGTTCCTGGCGCTCGACGTCCGCGTCAGGATGTTGAAAGCCGTATCCCTGTCGCAGCGGCTCTGGGCCATGATGGCCCCGATGGCCATGTCGATCACGGTGCGGGACTGCATGGCGGCGGATAGGTCGTTCCTTGCTTCCCTGAGTTGGGAGATCCGCAGGATCAGCCGCAGGGAGCTTGCCGCCTGCCGCGCGAAGGCCTCAGCTGTGGCGACGTCCTCGTTTGAGAATCCATTGCTGCAGCCTGAATAGAGGTTGAGCACCGCGTCGGCGTCCCCCGAGAGGTCAAGCGGAACGGCGAGGATCGAGGAGACTCCGTGCTCTACCGCTGTTCGGACATAGGGGCCCCAGCGGGTCTCTGCGGTGAGATCCGGCACCAGCAGGGTGGTCTTTTGGCGAAGCGCCGTTAGGCAGGGGCCTTGGCCGAATCCGTTCTGCAGTTCATCCAGGGCCGTGGCCGCAGCGTCGCTCGCGGCGACGGCCTGGGGCTTCCTGTTCCGGATGACGGTGACGCCACTGTGGATCGAGTTGCCGGGCTTGGACAGCCGTGAGGCTGCCACGATGGTAAGTTCCACGAGGAAGGCCATGATGTCCGGGCTTTCGAGGACCAGGCGCTGAAGCGATATGTCTGTCTCTGCCGCGGCCAGCCCGTCGGGCTCGTGGGGAGGACCTTCGTTGGCGGTCATTCGTCCTCAGCTGCGGTTAGTTCCGTCATGGCCGTGGCAATCAGGCCTACCTGGGTGGCCGGAAGGTACAGGGCTTCGTTGAGGTAGGCGTCCAGGGACATCTCGTCCGCATCGCCGCCAAGGCCGTAGTAATACGTCCACAGCTTGATCAGCGGAACCTCGGCGTCACGGAAACGCTGGGCGGTTTCGCGCCGTTGTTCGTCGGCTTCAAACAGCTGATCGGGGCCGCCGGTCCAATCGGCGTTCACCGCCGGGCTCGGCTCGGCGGGGCGGGCAGGATGGTGTCCCGGGCCAGGGCTGAAATACTGGAGTGCCTGGCGGAGTTACGCGGCTGATGGCCTGGGTATGCATCGTAAATTGTCGGTGGGCAGTTGCTGGCCACGAGGCCTCGATCCCTGGTTGTGCCAGGCATACCGTGCCCGGCTGGTGGCTGCCGCTCTTGACGCGGGCAGTCCGTATATTCAACCCCTGGATCCTGTCGCCATCCTGAAATCTCCTACCTTTGACACTACGCTCCTGCGGGCGTTTGCGGTATAGGGGCTTTTGGGCTTGGGTGGCAGCCAGCCGGTGCAACTCGCTGACTCAGGCAGCTGGCGTGACCGTAAGATGAAACCCATGCTGAATCCTGCCGACAACGAGACCGTCCAGCACCTCCAGGAAGTCCTGGTGGGTGCTGAAAATGCCGTCGAATTCCTGTCCGGGCTCTCCGGGATGGCGGCAGCGGCAGTATCAGAAGTTGCCGACGACGCGATTGAGTGCGCGGTAACCCTGAAGCTCCGGAGGCGTCCCGCCACGGCAGCGGGAAGCAGCGCGCGCGCCCTTGAGCTGGACCAACTCGAGCAGGCCATGGGCGATGGTCCCTGTATCCGTGCCCTGCGGGAGATGGCGCCTGTGCTCATTGACGACGTCGCACGGGATCCCCGGTGGCACAGATACAACCAGGAACTGGCACGGCGGGGCGTGCAGAGCACCCTGGGCGTGCCACTGGAAATCAGCGGCGATGCCAGTGCTGCACTGAACTTCTTTGCCACCAGAACGGGCGTGTTCACCGCTGACGTCTATGACAAGGCGTTGGGCTTCGCCGCCGCCGCCCACAACACGCTGCACCTTTCGGTCCGCATCCACACCGCGCAGAACCGGGCCGATGACCTCGAAGCAGGCTCTTGAGAGCCGAACCGCCATCAACCTGGCCTGCGGCGTGATCATGGCGCAAAACCGGTGCTCCCAAGAGGAAGCGATGGGAATCCTCACCAGGGTCTCCAGCAACCGGAACCGTAAGCTACGGGATGTGGCCAAGGAACTGATCGAGCAGTTGTCCGGCAGCGGCGTCCAGACGCACTTCGACTCCTAGCAGGCACCTCCGCGGCGGTTGGTCCGGGTGGCGGACCTGTCCGGGTCAGTCCGCTGCCCGGACGGCTACGACCGCTTCGCCGTTCGCTCCGCGGATGTCCCAGCAGTGGCCGCTGCCGATGACCCTGTAGTCCCTGGCGCCTACTGATTCCAACACCATGGCCGTGTTCTCATCGATGGCCACGGCCCAATCCACCTGGCCTGCTGCCACGGCGCCCGCCGCGCGGCTTAACGTCCCGGCATGGGCGGCGTGGACATCCACCGCGAACGGGACCCGCCCCGGGCCCTGGCGCGGGTGTCCACTCCATCCAGGCCTTCCGAGCACTCCTCCCGGCACCCCTCCACCCCGTTGATCCGGTATCCGCCGACCAGCGCCCGGCGGGGCGCCCCCATGGCTCCTGCGGAAAACCCCAGATATGGCGTGCCTTCAGCCACCGTCCGACAAATGGCAGCACGTGCCGGGTGCAGGCCCTCCCAATATGCCGGCGTCAGACCGCCGCCCACCACCACGCCTTCCACATCGCTGAAGGCGGCGGGGTCTGCCGGGCAGCCTGCCGCCCGCGTGACGGTCACGATCCCGCATCCAGTCATGGCCCGGAGGGGCCCTGCGCAGGCGTCCACAAGCTCGTGCGGGTTTCCTGCGCCATGGTGCACGGCCACCGCGATACGGGGAGTCCCGCCATGCGTGGCACGATGCCGGACCTCGTCCGCGAACCGGTCAAAGACCTCCGGGAAAGCCAGCGGGTCCGGGCCTGCTCAGGCAAGGAAGATGCTCATGACCTTCAAGATACCCGCTGGCATCTCCGGCCAGCAGGGAGGGCAGGAAAGTAACCATTGACCTTGGCCCGCAGCGGGGCTAACCTACAACCAAATGGTTGTAGATCAGCTCCATGAGACCGAACTGGACCGCCTCTTCCAGGCGTTCGCCGATTCCACCCGTCGCGACATCGTCCGCCGGGTGACCGTTGGTGAGTTTTCAGTCTCTGGCCTGGCGGCGCTTTACGCCATGAGCTTCGCCGCCGTCCAGAAGCACGTGGCGGTGTTGGAGCGTGCCTCCCTGGTTACCAAGGAGAAGCGCGGAAGGGAGCAGATTGTGCGGGCCAATCATGAAGGACTGCAGAACGCCCGCCGGCTGCTCGACGAATATGAACACATGTGGTGCCAACGCGTCGACCGGATGGCCGACATTCTCGCTGAAGGTTAGGAAGGCATTGCCATGACAGTCATCAGTACGGAGAAGAACCCTGAGGCCCTGAGCCTTACCCTCGTTGCCGAGTTCGACGCCGGCGCGGAACGCGTCTGGCAGCTCTTCGAGGACCCGCGGCAGCTGGAGCGCTGGTGGGGGCCGCCCACCTATCCGGCCACCTTCTACAAGCACGAGTTCGTGCCGGGCGGCCAGGCCAGCTACTACATGACGGGACCGGACGGTGATAAGTCCCACGGCTGGTGGGAGTTCACCAGCATCAATGCTCCGCGCCAGCTTGAGTTCGACGACGGTTTTGCCGACAGTGACGGCAACCCAACCGGGGAGTATGGCATCAGCCACGCCACGGTTACCCTGGAAACAGTGGGGGAGCGGACCCGCATGACCATCCTGTCGATCTTCGAATCCGAGGAACAACTCGAGCAGCTGGTGCAGATGGGCATGGAAGAAGGCATGAAGCAGGCGGTCGGCCAGATCGACAGCATCCTCGCCGAGCACGCCAGCGCCTGATTTCATCGCACTGCCACCCACCGGCGCTACGGCGCCAGGTGAGCGGACGACGGCGGGACGTCCCGCCGTCGTCCGCCCGCCTGGGCGTTGAACGTGCCAGCCGCCCGCTGAATACTGGAAGCTGGGGGCTTCGCGAGGGAAAGCGGGTGGCAATGAGTGGCGGCGCAGGGGATTTTCGAAAGCGCCTGGAGCGGGCGTCAGAGGTCCGTTCATACCGCGGTGCCGGCATCAGCGCCGAGGAGGAAGCGGCGCTGGATGCGATCGATGCCCAGGAACGGGAGAAGCGCAGGAAGGTCAGCGACGCTGCCCGTGCCGAATACCTGGTCCGCGACGCCATGGCCCACGGCAAGTTCGACAACCTCAAGTACGCGGGCAAGCCGATTCCAGGCCTGGGCGACTCCTATGATCCGGACTGGTGGGTCAAGGGCCTGATCCAGCGGGAGAACATCAGCGGCCTTGGCCCGGCGGCCATCCTGCTCCGCGGCGAGGATGCCGAACTTGATGCCAAGCTGGACGCCCATTACACGGAGCAGCAGGTCCGGGACATCCTGCAGGACTTCAACCGGCGGGTGATCGATGCCCGCCGGCAGTTGCAGGGCGGCCCGCCTGTGATCACCAAGACCCGCGACGTGGAGGAGGAAGTGGAGCGCTGGCGCAGCCGCCGCGCCGTGCGGGCGGCCGAGGAACCTGCGGAGCCGGAGCCGGAACGTTCCTGGTGGAAGCGGCTGTGGAAGGGCGCGGGCTAAGAAGCTACCGCCGTCGTGCTTTCACTGTGCGGCGCGGCCGCGGGGAGAAATGGGCCGGGGGGCGGCGGACCCGATTTAGGGCTTCGGGTTCGGGTTGGGCCCAATCATCGACGCGGGCGGCGGTGCGAATGGGGCTGCGGGATAGAGCGGCGCCACCTTGAGCATGTAGTTGGCCCATTGCGGCCCGGCAATCATGTACCCGTCAAGGCTGGGGTAGAAGGTGCCGTTGATGGTCACGTTCTGGCCTGCCCGCTTTTGGCCTTCCAGTGCATCGCCGAAGAAGGACGCCGTCACCATGCCGGTGGTGTAGCCCACCACCCAGGTGGACCCGTTGTTGTTCGAGGTGCCGGTCTTCGCGGCGGTAGGAAGCTTGTCCTGCACCTTGGGGTTGATCCAGACGCCGGAACCCTTCTTCAGGACGTCCTGCAGTACCGAGTTGACGCCGCGGGCCACATCGGGTTTGACGGCGTCGTGGCAGTCGGCTGCCTGGGCGGGCAGCTTTGCCCCGGCCGCATCCGTAACGTCAACCAGGGCGATGGGTGCGCAGTAGCGCCCGTCCGTGGCGAAGGTGGCAAAGGCGTTGGCCAGGGTAAGGGGGCCACGCCGGTGCCGCCCAGCAGGTTGCCCAGGCTGGTGCATGTTGACGGGGCTGCTGTCCAGGCCGCTGTGCAGGCCTACGGAGTCCACCATCTTCTGGATACCGCAGAAATCGAGCTGGATGCCGAAGCGAAGGTGGCGGTGTTGATCGAGTTGTACAGGCCGTAATTGACCGGCATGGGGCGGTAGAAGCCGTCTTCCGCGTTCTGCAGGTCATCGGTGGCGCCGAGGGCAGGGTTCGCCTGCGCCGTGCTGTAGGCTCCCAGCACCTTCCCGCAGCTGTCCTTCCAGGGGAATCCCAGCGGATACACGCGCCGCGAGGCGTCCACCTGTGCGGTGAGCGATTTGCCCTCGTTCAGCCACTCCGCGAACGTGAAGGGCTTCATGGTGGACCCGGGCTGGAAGCCCCCGGCACCGTTCAGGTCGTTGCCCTGGGCGTCCTTGGCGTCAACGTTGAAGTTCAGGTTGGTATCGAATTTGCCGGGTTGCGGGAGGAACACTGTGTTTTGCGCCATGGCCAGGATCTTCCCGCTGCCGGGCTGAATGGTCAGCAGGGATGCTGCCCACCGGTCCGGATTGGCGCCGGCAGTTCCGTCCACCTGGGCCTGGGCGGCTGCCTGGAGCCTGCTGTCCAGGGTGGTTGTGATGGTAAGGCCGCCGCGGTACAGGCGCCGCTCGCGCTCGGGTTCGGTGGGGCCGTAAGCGGGGTTGTTCAGGATCAGGTGGGAGATGTAGTCGCAGAAGTAGGGCGCCATCGCCGCATTGGCGCAGCCCTGCTGTTGTGGCGTGATCTTCAGCTGGATGGGCGTGGCCACCGCCTCGTCGTGCTGGGCCTGGGTGATCTTGTGCAGGCGCAGCATCTCCGACAGGACCTGGTTCCGGCGCGCAATCGATTTGTCCGGGTTCGTCGCCGGGTTGTACAGGGTTGGGCTGTTGACCAGGCCCGCCAGGAGGGCTGCCTGGGGAAGGGTGAGGTCCTTCGCGCTGATGCTGAAGAAGTAGCGTGCTGCGGCTTCAATCCCGTAGGCGTTGCTGCTGAAAAAGACAATATTGAGGTATCCCTCAAGGATCTGGTCCTTGGTGTACTTCTTCTCCAAGGAGATGGCGAGCTTCATCTCGCGCAGCTTGTCGCCGAAGTTCTTCTGCCCGTTCAGGACCACCGCGTCCGGCCTGTCCTGGGAGAGTTGCGCCTCGTTCAGGATGCTGGTGACGTACTGCTGCGTGATGGTGGATGCACCCTGCTCGCCGCCCTTGGTCAGGTTGGACACCACCGCCCGCAGTATCCCCTGCGGGTCTACCCCGGCATGCTCGTAGAACCGGCTGTCCTCGATGGCCACGATGCCGTCCTTGATAAAGGGTGACATCTGGTCCAGCGGTACCTTTACGCGGTTCTCTGCGTAAAAGGTGGCGATCAGCTGCCCGTCGGAGGTCAGGACTTTTGTTGCCTGCGACGGTGGCTGCACCGTGAGCTCCGCGGGCAGGTTTTCAAAGAAGCCGATGGAGGAGCTGACTCCCATGCCCGCGGCTGCCACCGCGGGCACCACCAGGCTGGCTGCCAGCACGCCGCACATGACACTCGCTGCAAGGAACCCCAGGATCCTTCCCAGGGCTGCACCAAAGCCGCGCCTGCGCTTCCGCTTCTTTGCCATTCCGCTACCCCCGCGCTCGAAGGTGGGACCAGAATACGCTCCCTGGGAGGGTTAAGCAGATGGGAAAGGTCAGGATTTGGTCACGTCAAAGCATTGACCGGCGATAGTTACCGACATATCGTTAACTATCGCTGAATGATCAGCGAGTACTTCATTTGAAAGGAAAATGCCACCATGAAAGGCATATTCGACGAGAAACAACCGGGACCTGAATTCGCCAGGGGCCGCTTTGAGCGGGGAAGGGGCCGGCGTGGCCCGCACGGGCACCGGGGACCAGGCTTCGGACCCGGATTCGGTCCCGGTTTTGGTCAAGGGTTCGGACCTGGTTTTGGACCCGGTTTTGGTCCTGGGTTCGGGCGGGGCGGCCGGAGGGCCAGCCGGGGCGACGTCCGCGCAGCCATCCTCTCGCTACTGGCAGAGGCCCCGTCCAATGGTTACGGACTGATCAAGACCATCGCCGCGAAGACCGGCGGAATTTGGCGGCCCAGCCCCGGATCCATTTACCCCACCCTCCAGCAGTTGGTGGATGAGGGCCTGATCGAGGCCCTCAGTGAAGGACGCGGGACCGAGTTTTCCCTTACGGACGCAGGCAAGGCATATGTGGCGGAACACGCGGAGGAGATGGAGAACGCCTGGAACGCTGAACCGGACAGTGCGGACAGGGACTTCCACCAGAGCATCGGCAAGCTTATGGGTGCCATCCATCAGTTCCGTACCGGGGTGACAGAGGAACAGCGCGGTGCGGCCATCGAAAAGATGGACGAAACGCGCCGCGCGCTCTATAAGATCCTTGCCGACTAGGACAGGAAGTTACGCGAAGGAGTCTTCCTTGGCGTGCCTTTCGGCGGGAGTCGCCGCGGTGGGAATGTGGGCCGCGGCGATGCGCAGGGGATTGAAGCCTGCTCCGATCTCGCCGAATGCGTAGGCGGTCTCAGCGTGCTCGGACAGGTCCACCCCGGCGGTTTCCGCCTCGTGGCTGACGCGGAAGCCCACCGTCTTGTTGATGATCCGGGCAATGACCGCCGTCCCGATGCCGGACAACAGCAGGGTGATGACCACGGCGGCTGTCTGGGCAATGAGCTGCTGGGCGCCGCCGCCGTAGAAGAGGCCGCCGCCCTGGCCGTTCACCGGGAGGGCGATGAAGCCCAGGGACAGGGTGCCGATGAGGCCCGCACCCATGTGGACGCCCACCACATCCAGGGAGTCATCCAGGCCAAAGCGGTACTTGAGGTCCACGAACACGCAGCATGCGGCTCCCGCCACCAGGCCAAGGCCAATTGACGCAAGCGGGCTGATGTTGGCACAGGAAGGGGTGATCGCCACCAGGCCGGCAACAACGCCGGAGGCGGCACCCAGGGAGGTGGGGTGCCCGTGGCGGACCTTCTCCGTGACCAGCCAGCTCAGCATTGCCGCGGCAGGGGCCACCAGTGTGTTGATCCAGATGAGGCCGGCCTGTTCAACACTGGTTGCGGCCCCGCCGTTGAAGCCAAACCAGCCGAACCACAGGATCGCCGCACCGAGCATGATGAAGGGCAGGTTGTGGGGGCGGTGGTTGGGGTCCTTCGCGAAGCCGTGGCGCTGGCCAACGATAACGGCCAGCACCAGGGCTGCTGTTCCCGAACTGATTTCCACCACGGCACCGCCTGCGAAGTCGATGACCTGGCCGAAGATGTCTGTGACGGCGCCCCCTGCGCTCATCAGGCCGCCGCCCCAGATCATGTAGGCGAGGGGGCAGTAGATTACGGTGATCCACACGGGCACGAACAGGGCCCAGGCCCCGAACTTGGCTCGGTCGGCGATGGCGCCACTGATCAGGGCCACGGTGATGATGGCGAACGTTGCGCTGTACCCGGCCTTGAGCAGGTCCGGTGAACCCATCAGGTTCTGCAGGCCGAAGCTCGTGAAGGGATTGCCAAACAGGCCCAGGACGCCGTTGCCCGTGGTCATCGAGTAACCCCAGAGGACCCAGACCACGCCAACAATTCCTGCCGAGATAAAGCTCATCATGATCATGTTGAGGGCAGCCTTGGCGCGGGTCATGCCGCCGTAGAACAGGCCGAGCCCGGGGGTCATCAGCAGGACCATTGCGGCCGAGATCATCAGCCAGACGTGTTGGGCAGTGATTTCCACCGGTGGGTCCCTTCGCAACGTGATCGTGGCGCAGGGCCCTTCTGGCCCCGTGCTATTTCCCCCGGGATCCATTTTTGGCGTCGTGTGTTTCAGCCAATGCCGCCTAAAGTTGCGGCCACGTTACACAATTCGCTCCTGCGTGAAGTTCACGTATCGTCTATGTTTCGGGCATGTAAACGGCGCCTCTTCCGGCCTGGGGCGCAACGCGTACGCGCTCCGCAAATTCCCCGTCATTACAGGCCAGAACGCGCCGCCGTAGGTGAGGGCCGCCGTCGTGCGCTCTCTGTTGCCTGTTTCGAAGCTATGAACGGCACCTCACCCGCTCAGAACCTGCGGGCGTTGGCCAGCACCGGCAAAGTGGCCCGTACGTCGTCCACGGTGGAGGGATCGATGTCGACGACGGCGAGTTCAGGCTTGCCGCCGAGGGCCACCACCTCCTTGCCCAGCGGGCTGACCACCGCGCTGTGGCCGATTCCCGTGGGCGCCGAGCCTGCGGGACCGGCACCAACGGTTTCGGGGTCGCCCTGACCGCAGGCAACGACGAAAGTGGTGCTGTCCAGCGCCCGGGCACGCACCAGCAGGTCCCACTGCTCGGCCTTCCCTTCGCCGGCGCCCCACGACGCGCACACGATATTCACTTGGGCACCTGCGTTGGCGTTGGCAGTGAACAGGCCCGGAAAACGGACGTCGTAGCAGGTGGCCAGGCCGAACACGGTCCCGTCCAGCTCGAACGTTACCGGCGCCTCCCCCGCGTCCACTGTCCTGGACTCCGTGAAGCCAAAGGCGTCAAAAAGGTGGACCTTGTCGTAGGACGCCTCAACACCGGGCCCGGTGACCAGCAGCGTGTTGCGGACCCGGCCGTCTTTCCCCGGAGTGAACATCCCGGCCACCACGGTGATCTGGAGTTCATGGGCAATCCTGCGGACTTCGCCGGCCCACGGACCATCAACGGGCTCGGCAATGTCCTTCAGGGGATGGCCAAAGGCGCGCATGGTTGCCTCGGGGAAGACCACCAGCTGCGCGCCGGCGTTCCTGGCCTGGGCAGCATAGTCCCAAATGAGTTCCAGGTTGGCGGCGGTGTCGGCGCTGCTGATGATCTGCGCTACTGCGATACGCATGGAAGAGCCTCGCTCTGTTCGGTGACGGGAACAGGTGCCCGGGCCAGGCCGGCCCGGGCACCAAGGACGGTGCCGTGTGGCGGGGCTACTGCCGGTAGCCCTCAACCTCGCTGACGGGGCGGGCCTCGGCGTCGTTCGGGTTGTCGCCTGAATCCTTCTTGGCCCGCCGCTGGCGCAGCAGGTCCCAGCACTGGTCGAGGCTTTCCTCCACGTACTTCAGCCTTGCCTGGTCCGGCGCCTGCCCATCGCCGGAACCCTCGCGCAGCGAGTGCTCCTCCTCCACCAGGGCCTGGATGTGCGTCAAAATATCCTGATCATTCATGGCTTCCCCTCACTGACGGTCCGGTCTCCTTCAGCGTACGTATCAGGCGCTGAAGGAGCCAGCCCCTGAGCTGTACCATCAACTTCATGCCCACTGCGCTCGATATGGCAGGTCCCATCCTGGAAGTGCTCACCTGGTTGTGCCTGCCTGTCGGGCTGGGACTGCTCTTCTACACCGGATTTCTCCGGCGCTTCGTCCACCCCTGGGACGTGGCGGAGGCCGTGGTGTATTCGGATTCCACCGGGGTGGGGTTCCGTTGGTTCGACCGAAAGCATCAGGTGCACAACGCGCCGATGTCCCCTTACGACATCAAGGACATGGCGGCGGGAGACACCCTGCCCATCTACTACCACCCCAAGCGCCCCACACAGTGGCAGACCACCGAGCCGGAGCAAGCCGGCAGGACGGCGTCGGTGCTGGGCCGTTGCCTGACGGCGATCGGCACGGTGGCACTGCTGGCCGGCTTCGTGCTGCCGATGTTCTAGCTGACCAGGACCACCGCGATGCCCAGGCCCCCAAGTGCGACACCCGCGAATGCGGTCCACAGCACGGCAGGCAGGTCGGCTTCGATGCTTTCGCCCGCCAGGCCGTGGGACCTTGCCTGGTAGCGGCGGCGCTGGGTGAGGTAAATGGCGAGGGCGGCGCTACCGGAGACCATCGGCAGCATCAGGATGGGTGGCCCGTAGGTGGGGAGCCAGCGCAGGAAGAAGGCGCTCGCGGTCACCAAAGCCAGCATGGTCCGGCCCCATGCGAGGGCCGTTCGCTCCGGTTGCAGGCCGGGATCGCCGTGGGGGCTGGGTGCGTGGGATGCCACAGAGTCAGCGCCAGAGGACGAAGACCAGTACGACGGCGGCAGCCAGTGCACCTGCCCCGGCCAACAGGGGCACGAAGAGCGGCAGCGGCAGGGGGCTTTGTTGCGCATGCTCCGTTCCACCCGAAGCCACCGCATGGCGGCGCCCCCACTGAGCATCATGCCGAGCAGCAGCAGCAGGACGGCCAGGCCTTTACGGACCGGCTCGATGAAGAGTCCGGAGGTGAACGCCTCGATGGCGATGCCTCCCGCCAGGAGCGCAAGGGACGTCCGGATCCAGGCCAGGAAGGTGCGCTCGTTGGCAAGCGTAAAGCGCGGGTCCGGTTCTTCCCCGCCGGGCAGCAGCCGTTCGGCCATTCTGCCGCGCGACGGCTGGACCGTTGGCTTGGGCGGCTGCTCGCTGTTGATCACCGGGCCAGTTTAGCCGTGGCCGGTTCGGGCTTCCGCGCTGTCAGCCGAGGGTTCGTCTGCAGAGGGCCAGCGAGCTTGTGCTGAGGCCCGCGAACATCGTGCCGGGACGGACAGACAGGACCTGCCAGCCCGCCTTGGACAGTTTCTTCAGCTCCTTGGCCTGCTGCCGTGGACGATTGTCCACCGGGACGGTGATGTACTCGTATTCCGGATGGCTGTCCATGCCGGGAACTCCCTTCAGTGCTGCGCTTTGGGTTTGGGTTGGGCTGCATTGCCGGCTGCCCAGGTCCTGCCCCGGGGCAGCGGGGCGCGCCGTGCGCCGGTGCCGGCGGCCCGGCCCCGGTGCGGGTTCTCCCGTTGCCCTTGTTCTCTGGCATACCCCTTCTGATCGTGACGGCCAGGCGTTTGACTTCGCGCCCGGTAGCCGGATCTTACGAAGGGAAGAGGACCGGCGAACGAGTAGCGGGTACCCGACCTGGCCCGCTCAACCACTGCCACAGCCCGGAAAGCGCAAGTAGCGGCCCACGTCCTTGAGGTCCACCGAGAACTTGGGGTATCCCTCCCGGGCCAGGCCCAGCACGGCGTTGGGTCCAACGGTGATGCCGCCATTAATGGTGGTAGTAAGGTGCACGCCCAGGAAAGCGAGTGTCGGGTCCGGCACGGGGTAGGTCAGGTGGCTGACATAGTCCGATTTGGTGTCCGGCAGCTCAAAATACTCCCCGCGGAAAGGGATGATCTGGACGTCGATGTCCATTCCGGCGATTTCCGCCAGCTTCCGTGCCACTTCCGGGTAGTCCACTATGCCGGTGCTGGGAATGAACAGCGCGCCAAGGCCGCGGACGTTGGGTTCCCGCCGGTTGAGTTCCGCACGGTCCACGCGCTCGCAGTCCAGCCCGTGGACGACTGCGCGTTCCTCCAGGAGGACAAGCCGTTCCAGCTCCACCGCCGACGTGGCCACCAGCAGCTTGCCCGGCTCGGCGTACCTGTGGCTAGATTTTAGCCACGGCCCGCTGTTTTCCGCTCCGTTTGGGAGTTATCCGCCGCTCCGCGGTGCAAACATGATCACGGCGACGCCCAGAAGGCAGACCAGGGATCCGGCGATGTCCCACCGGTCCGGACGGAAACCGTCAAAAGCCATGCCCCAGGCCAGGGAGCCGGCCACGAACACTCCGCCATAGGCCGCCAGGATCCTGCCAAAGTGGGCGTCCGGCTGGAGCGTGGCTACGAAGCCATAGGCGCCCAGGGCGATCACGCCCAGACCGGCCCACCACCAGTCCCTGCCCTCGCGGACGGCCTGCCACACGAGCCAGGCGCCACCGATTTCGGCTGCAGCGGCCAGCACGAACAGCACAATGGTCTTGAAAAGATTGACAGTTTCGCCCGGAATACCCACGCAGCCATCATCCCAGCCGGGAATGCAGCTGTTGGCAGGACAGTTGGGGGAGGTATGGAACGTATCGGATTCCTTTCATTCGGCCACTGGGGCCCGGGCCAGGGTTCCCGCACCAGGACAGCGGCGGACGCCCTGCTCCAGGGCATCGAACTTGCGGTTGCCGCTGAAGAGCTGGGAGTGGACGGCGCGTTCTTGCGGGTCCACCACTTCGCCCGGCAGCAGGCATCGCCCTTCCCCCTCCTGTCAGCCATCGCCGCCCGCACCAGCCGCATCGAAATCGGCACCGCCGTGATCGACATGCGCTACGAAAACCCGCTCTACATGGCGGAGGAGGCCGCAGCTGCCGACCTGATCAGCGGCGGCAGGCTGCAGTTGGGCATCAGCCGCGGTTCACCCGAACCGGCGCGGCACGGTGCTTCCGCCTTCGGCTATGTGCCCGGGGAGGGGAGACGGATGCCGACATGGCCCGCCGGCATACCGACCACTTCCGCAAAGCCATCACCGGCGCGGGCATGGCCCAGGCCGATCCCCGCTACGCTGGCGGCGTCACTGGACTCCTCCCCATCCAGCCCCAGTCCCCGGGCCTGGCGGAACGGATCTGGTGGGGCGCAGGGACCCGGAAGTCCGCCATCTGGGCCGCGGAATCAGGGATGAACCTGATGAGTTCAACCCTGCTGACAGAGGACACGGGCGTTCCTTTCCACGAACTCCAGGCGGAACAGATCCAGCTTTTCCAGGATGCGTGGAAGGCAACGGGCCACGCGCATCAGCCACGGGTTTCGGTCAGCCGCAGCGTCCTTCCCATCGTGGATGAGGAGGACAATTACTACTTCGCGGGGAGCGCCCTACGCGACAGCCGCGACCAGGTGGGCGTCATCGACGGCCTGACTGCCCGGTTCGGCAAGAGCTACGTGGGCGCACCGGACCTCCTCGCGGAGCAGCTTGCAGCCGATACGGCTGTGCAGGCGGCCGACACCCTGCTGTTGACCGTTCCCAACCAGCCTGGGCGTGGACTTCAACGCCAAGCTCCTGGGCAATATTGTCCAGTTCGTGGCCCCGGCCCTGGGATGGAGCCGATAGGGCGCTGGGAACTTTTTGCGATACCGAACCGTTACTCTTAAAGTGCGGTGTGGGGGCTTCGCGCCCCAACTACACTGTGACTGCTGAACGGTCATATGACGGAGAGAGAGAAATATGGCTCGCGCCGCCCTAGGCTTTGACGCATGATCCGGCTACGACAGCTGGCCCAAGCGGCTTCGGTACTCACCACCCCTCTAACGCCAGAGGATGTCCTCTCGCTGTTCAACCCTGTCTACTCAGCACGGCAGCTCCGGGGCGTTGTCACCAAGGTGGTCCAGGAGACCGCCCAGTCGGCAACCATCTTCTTCCGTCCCGGCCGCGGCTGGAAGGCGCACCTTGCCGGGCAGTGGGCCCGCATCGGCGTCGAACTCGACGGTGTCCGCCACTGGCGCTCCTACTCACTCAGTGCCCCCGCCGGCAAGGACCCGGCCATCACCGTCACGGACGTCGGTGCCGTCTCCGGCACCCTGGTGCGGACCACCAAGCCCGGCGACGTCCTGTTTTTGGCCCCGCCGCAGGGTGATTTCGTGCTGCCGGAGCATCCCCGCCCCCTTCTCATGGTCACCGCGGGCAGCGGCATCACTCCGGTTATGTCCATGATCCGTACCCTTGTGCCCCGGCGCCCGGATGCCGACGTCGTCCTGGTCCACTCGGCCCGCACCCCCGGCGACAGCCTGTTCCGTGAAGAACTGGCGGAGGCTCGCCGACCAGTTCCCCAACTTCCGGCTGGCGCACTGGTACACCGGCGAGCAGGGCCGGATGGATTTCTCCAGCACCCAAGAACTGGACGAGATCTGCCCCGACTGGAAGGAACGGGCAGCTTACGCGTGCGGCCCGGACAGCTTCCTGGATGACGCCGAGGCGCTGTGGAAGCGGGCAGCCCTGACCACGCGCGCACCCGGGACCGACCTCGCGGTGGCCGGAGATGCCGGCAACCTGATGATCGAACGCTTCAACACCACCTTCAACGCCGGGGTGGGGCACGACGGCGGCCTGGTCACCTTCGAAGCCTCGGACCGGGAAGTGGAGGCCGACGGCGACACCCCCATCCTTGACATCGGCGAGGACGCCGGGGTGCTGATGCCCAGCGGCTGCCGCATGGGTATCTGCCACAGCTGCCTTACCCCGCTGCTGGCAGGACAGGTCCGCGACCTCCGTACCGGTGAAATCCACGGCGAACCGGGCCAACTGATCCAAACGTGTGTTTCGGCAGCCGCCGGACCCGTCAACCTCGAACTCTGAGGAGCAGCACCATATGACTGTCATCTCACCCACAAAGACCACAGCCGCCGCAGGCGCCAACGCCGGCACCTCCAGGACGCGCCCCGGAAAGCTTGCCGAATCGGGCAGCCCCAGCGTCCGTCCGCCGGCTGCCGCCCACCTCACCGACGAACAGGTGGCGGAGCCTGGGCCGTGAGCTCGACGCCATCCGGGACGAGATCCTGGGCAAGCGCGGCGCGGAAGACGCCGCCTACATCCGGCGGATGATCAAGATCCAGCGCGGCCTGGAACTGTCCGGCCGCGCAGCGCTCCTGGTCAGCAAGAACAAAGCTGCCTGGGTCACCGGCACCACGCTGCTGAGCCTGGCCAAGATCCTGGAGAACATGGAACTGGGCCACAACATCCTGCATGGCCAGTGGGACTGGATGCGGGACCCGGACATCCACTCCACCACCTGGGAATGGGACTTCGTGACGCCGTCGCGGTCCTGGCAGCACACCCACAACGACCTGCACCACCGCTGGACCAACGTGGTGGGCAAGGACAACGACGTCGGATACAACCTCCTCCGCATGGATGAGCAGCAGCCGTGGAAGCCGATCAACCTGGCCAACCCCTTGTTCAACGCAATCCTGGCGCCGGTCTTCGAGTGGGGCATTGCCATCTACGATCTGGAACTGACCGAGTACAAGGAAGGCACCAAGTCCAAGGAAGCTTTGAACAAGGACCTCAAGGCCCTGGGCAAGAAGGTCATCACCCAGTTCACCAAGGACTATGCGGCAACCCCTGCGCTGGCCATGCTGACCGGCTCAGCCAAGCAGGCCCTCTTCGGCACCATTGCAGCCAACGCCATCCGCAACGTGTGGGCCCACGCGGTGATCTTCTGCGGCCATTTCCCGGAAGGCACCGACACCTTCACCGAGGAGATGGTGGACGGCGAGACCCGCGGCGACTGGTACGTGCGCCAGATGATCGGTTCGGCCAACATCTCGGGCTCCAAGTTCATGCACCTTATGACCGGCAACCTCTCCCACCAGATTGAGCACCACCTCTTCCCGGACCTGCCCTCCAATCGGTACGCCGAGGTGGCACCCAGGGTCCGCGAGATCTGCCAGCGCTACGGCCTGAAGTACACCACCGGGCCGCTGCTGAAGCAGGTCGGTTCGTCGTGGGCCAAGGTCTTCAAGCTGGCGCTGCCTGGCAAGGCTGCCCGGGCCTAACGGCTTAAACGCAGAAGTGACCCGGTGGGCCCTGCCCGGCCGGGTCACTTCTGCGTTGGGGCGCCCTTACCGCCGGGTGCCCGGAGCCAGGAGCATATGGTCCAGCTTGGGCAGGGCATGCCGTAGCCTGTGGTCGGCGCGGTCAAGGATGTCCTCGGCCTGCGACAACTCCGTGTCGGCCAGGCTCGATGCGGGCCGAGCCCTGCAACCGGTGGCCGGACCAGCGCAGGCTGCAGGTGTTGGACTGCCAGGACGCCCGGTGTTTCCGCCAGTGCCGTTTGGGCTCGGGACACCAGTTCCGGTTCGATGCCGTCCATGAGCCGCCGCCCGATGCTCCGGACGGTGCCCCACAGCAGCACCATGATGGCTGCGGAAATGATCAACCCAACGATCGGGTCCGCCAGCGGAAAGCCGAGCATGACCCCGACGGCGCCGACAACCACCGCCAGCGAGGTGAAGCCGTCCGTCCGGGCATGCACGCCGTCCGCTACCAGCGCCGCGGAACCGATCCTGCGGCCAACCCGGATGCGGTAGATCGCCACGGCCTCGTTTCCGGCGAAGCCGATCAGTCCCGCGGCCATGACCCAGCCCAGGTTCTGCAGCGGCTGGGGATGGATCAGCCGGTCCACTGACTGCCAGCCGGCCACGACGGCGGAGAGGGCCACCACGGCCACGATGAACAGGCCGGCCAGGTCCTCTGCCCTGCCGTAACCGTAGGTGTACCGGCGGTTGGCGGCCCTCCGGCCCAGGATGAAGGCAACCCACAGGGGAACCGCGGTCAGGGCGTCGGAAAAGTTATGGATTGTGTCCGCGAGCAATGCCACCGAGCCTGCTGAACAGGACCACCAGGAACTGCAGGACCGTGGTGGCCAGCAGGACGAACATGCTGATCTTCAGGGCCCGTATGCCCTCGCTGCTTGCCTCCATGGCATCATCAATCGAGTCCGCGGCGTCGTGGGTGTGGGGGACGAACAGCTCGAAGAGCCAGCCCTTGAAACCGCCGTGGTGATGATGGTCGTGGTCGTGGTCGTGGTCGTGGTCGTGGTCGTGGTCGTGGTGGTGCCGGCCGTGGCCCTCCGCGTGGGGGCTGTGCGTATGCGTTGAGTCCTGGTGCGGCCCGCTCATGAGGCACTCCTTTGCACTGTGTGGCTGCTCACATGGTGATGGGCAGGCTCTCCCCCAAGGGCGTGCTCGGCCTGGAAGATGGCGTCGGCCACCAGTTGCCGGGCGTGCTCGTTCTCCAGCCGGTACAGCACCCGCGTTCCGTCCTGCCGCGTGGACACCATCCGTGCCAGGCGCATCTTGGCCAGGTGCTGGGATACGGCGGCGGGGGACTTGCCCACCACGTCTGCCAAGGCTCCAACTGCCATTTCCCCGTCACGGAGCGCCAGGATGATCCGCACCCTGGTGGCGTCCGCCAGCATGGCGAAGACCTCCACAGCCAGGCTCCACGTACTGGCTGTCCGTGCCAAGGAGCAAGCATTCTTATCTGCATTCATGCGCATATAGTGTCATAGTGTGAGCCCGTATGCACGTTGGCGGATGACACCTTCGCGGCGGACCTCAACACCCTGCTCACCACGCTGGACCTGGGCGATGTGGTGCTGGTGGGCTTCTCCATGGGTACCGGCGAGGTGGGCCGCTACCTTGGCACGTACGGCTCCGCCAGGGTTGCCCGCGCTGCGTTCCTCGGTTCCCTGGAGCCGTACCTGCTCAAGACCGATGACAACCCCGACGGCGTCCCGCAGGACGTGTTCGACGGCCGCGCCTTAGCCGGGAAGCCCTTACGACCAGCTCGAACCTTGCTGCCGCGGCCGGTGCCACGGCGTCTGTTGCCGCGCAGCCCACCTGGCTCACGGATTTCCGCCGGGACATCCCCAAGATCGATGTTCCGGCCCTGATCGTCCACGGCACTGCCGACAACATCCTGCCCATCGACTCCACCGGCCGCCTGTTCGCCAAGGCGCTGCCAAGCGCAGAGTACGTGGAAATCGAGGGTGCCCCGCACGGCCTGCTGTGGACGCACGCCGCAGAGGTCAACGAGGCACTGCTCGGCTTCCTTTCCAAGTAGGAAAAACACGCGTCCGACGGCGGCCCGGACCGTCGTCGGACGCGCGGGAAAACCGGGGGTTCAGCAAAGGGACGTGTCCGTTCTTGGCGGCGCAGGCTCCGCAGGAACAGCCGCCGGACACAACTGCACGGCAAGGTCAGTGAGTTCCTTCGGATGGAAGGGCTTGGTGAGGTACCCGGCGGCCCCGGACGCCATCCCGGCGAGTACGTCGTCCTCCTCCGAACGGGCCGTCAGGAACAGCAGGGGTGCGGTGCTGAGGGCCCGGATGGCGCGGGCCACCACGTGTCCGTCCATATCGGGAAGGCCAAGGTCCAGGGTCACCAGGGCGATGGCAGGATCCGCAGCGGCGGCGATGCCCTCCGCGCCCGTGCCCACTGCCCTGACCACAAAACCTGCGCGGGACAGGACCACTGAGATCAGTCCCCGGATATCGTCGTTATCCTCCACGACAAGGCATACGCGCTGCTGTTCCATCAAGCCCCCCGGCGAAAAGTTGGCACAAGTCTACCGGGGGCAGGAAGCGCTGGCGGGGAACGCCGCCCTAGCCGTCGTAATGTGTGCGCGCGGGGCCCTGGCCCAGGGACTTGACCACCGCGGCAGCCACATCATGCAGCTTGGAGTTGCGCGTGCTTGACGCCGCCCTCAAAATGTCGAAGGCGTCCTGCTGGCTGCAGCGGTTCTGGGCCATGATGATGCCCACCGCCATATCGATCACCGTGCGGGACTCCAGCGTGGCACGGAGGTTCGCGGCCGTCTCGCTGTAGTGCGCAAACCGAACCGCTAGCCGCAGTGCCAGCGATGTCTGGCTGACGAAATCCTCGGCGAACTTCAGCATGCGGCCCTCAAAGCGGCGCGCACGGCGGGAGTACAGCAACAGGGTTGCCTTGGTTTCCCCCTCAAGCCGGAACGGAAGCGCAGCAACCGAGCGCACCCCCTGGGCAATCACCGAGCCTGGAGTATTCGGGCCAGCGGCCGTCCTCGGTAATATCCGGAACGTGGACAATCTCCTGGGCTGTGGAAGCAGTTTGGCCGGGGGTTTCGGCGAACCGGTGTTCGAGCCGTCCAATGGCCTTGGCTTCCGGACTGCTGCTGGCTACCGTGGCGGTCTTGCGCTGCCGGAGCAAGGTGATGGCGCACAGCATCTCGTCGCCGGGCTCGGAAAGGTTGCGGGCGGACACCTGCGCCAGTTCGTTGAGGAACTCCTCAACGTCGGAGCTGTCAAGGACCAGTTCATGCAGGTGCTCGGTAATAGATGTATCGGTTTTTGCTGTTGACTCGCTGGCCACGGTTTCTTGGTGCCATTCGCTCAGGTCAAAACGAGCCGGCAACTCACACAAACGCCCCGCAACTGTGCAGGGAGCCGGTGATGGTCGCTGGATCGACGAACTTTCCAACGGCCCGCTGCTAAACCGATATCCAAAGTATATACATTCCGCGCAGGGCCCAGCCCATATCCGCCCGGGCGCTGCCGCCGTTTGCTGGCGCCGGGCAGGGGCAACCGGCACAATGAAGCGGGAGCCGGTGCTGCCTCCGCCGGCCCGTCGACAGTGGGTCCCCGCTACCGGGCAGGGTGGCAACCCGCCGGCCGCCACGCCGGGGAAGGACAGGAACATGATTAGGCTTCTCATCATCGGCCCACCGGGCTCCGGCAAGGGAACGCAGGCCGAACACCTGGCACGCCACTTCCGTGTCCCCGCCGTTTCCACCGGCGACATCTTCCGGAGCAACGTCAGCCGTAAGACAGACCTCGGGAACCAGGCCGCGGAGTACCTGGACGGCGGCCATTTCGTCCCCGACCACCTCACCAACGCCCTGGTGAAGGACCGCCTCACGGAGGGCGATGCCAGCCATGGTTTCCTGCTGGACGGCTACCCACGTACCGCGCCGCAGGCAACGGCACTGGACAACATGCTCGCTGCCCAGGGCCATGCGCTGGACGCCGTCATCGAACTGCAGGCCCCGGATGCGGAACTGGAGGACCGAATGCAGCGGCGTGCCCGGGAACAGGGGCGCACCGATGACACCATCGACGTCTTCCGGCGCCGGCTGGACCTCTACCATCAGCAGACGCACGAAGTAGTCTCGGTGTACGCGGGCCGGGGCATTCTGGTATCCGTCAACGGCAGCGGCGATCCCGGCGGGATCACCGCACTGGCGATCGCCGCCGTCGAACAGTTCCTCAACGCCCCGCGGCCCCCGTCCTGACCGAAACACCGCACGGTGAACGCACTCCAACAGAAGGAAACACTGATGAGAATTGCCGTTACAGGCGGAAGCGGAAAACTGGGGCGGCACGTCGTGCGCCGGCTCACCGACGACGGCCACCAGGTCCTCACCCTGGACCGCGCGGGTGCCCGCAGCCCCGAACTGCTGGTGGTGGACCTGCGCAACTACGGCCAGGTGGTGGACGCGCTGCTGGGCGTCGATGACCGCCATGACGGGTTCGACGCCGTGGTGCACCTGGGTGCCATTCCCGCCCCGGGCATCCTTCCGGACGCAGCAACGTTCGAAAACAACATGCTCTCCACCTACAACGTGTTCCAGGCCGCGCGCCGCGCGGGCATCAAGAAGGTGGTGTACGCCTCCAGCGAGACCGTCCTGGGGCTGCCGTTCGACATCGACCCGCCCTACATTCCGGTGGATGAGGAATACCCGCCGCGGCCGGAGAGCACCTACTCGCTGGTGAAGACGCTGGAGGAGCAGATGGCCGTGGAGATGACGCGGTGGGACCCGGACCTGAGCATCACGGGCCTGCGCTTCTCCAACGTGATGGACGAGGCCGACTACGCAAAGTTCCCCTCTTTCGACGGGGATGCGACGCTCCGGAAATGGAACCTGTGGGGCTACATTGACGGCCGGGACGGGGCACAGGCCGTGGCCCGGGCGTTGGAAAACGCCAAGCCGGGCTTCGAAGCCTTCATTATTGCCAATGCCGACACGGTCATGAGCCGGTCAAGCGCCAGCCTGGCGGCGGAGGTCTTCCCCGGCGTCAAGGTCACCAAGGAACTGGGCGAGCGCGAAACGATGCTGTCCATCGACAAGGCACGGCGCCTGCTGGGTTACGAGCCCGAGCACAGCTGGCGGAACCACGCACCGGTCGCCTCCAGCGCTGGAGAAAGCAAGGAGTAGTCCCCGCCCGCTCCGCAGCAATCCTGGACCTGGCCGGGAATCCGGGCGGAGAGGCCGCCCGGGCGGGACCCCGGACAGTGTGATGGAGTGAATGGCCGTTCAGCGGGGATAATCTTCAGCCTAGGTATTTTCACACTGCACGCAGATACGGCGTGCATTCAACAGGGCGCAGGGACGGGCAGCACATTGGCACATGAATCAGCAGGTTCCGCAGTCACGGAAAAATCCGGCAGGTGGCACACCTTCCATGAGAAGTTCGTGGTGGAGGAGCGCTACGTCGACCCTGCCGACCGGCGCCGCCTCTACCGGGCATCGGCCATCCTGGCCGTGGTGGGGCTGGCACTCTTCATTGCCACGCTGATCAGCGTGCTGCAGGCCGACGGCCTTTCTGCCGCCGACCACCCGGTGCACGACTGGCTCATGACGACGCGCTCAGGAGCGGCGACCGCCATCATGATCTTCCTGGCCATATTCTTCGGCCCCATCGCCCTGCCCATCATCGTGCTGGTGGTGATATTGGTCTGGGGATTCGCAGCAAAACACGCCTGGCGCCCCATCCTCCTGGCGTCCGCGATGCTGGCCGGGGTGATCATCTCGCAGATCATCCTGCACATCGTCCAGCGCTCGCGGCCCCCGTGGACCAGATGCTGTTCGGTGCGGACCAGACCTTTTCGTTCCCGTCCGGGCACGTCCTGGGAGCCTGCGACTTCCTGCTGGTGGGTGCCTACCTGATCTTCTCCCGGCGGCGGAACCCGCGTGCTGCTGTCTTCGGTTTCATTGGGGCCGGGATCGGGATCGTCCTGGCCATCACCAGCCGCCTCTACCTGGGCTACCACTGGCCCACGGACACCCTTGCATCGTTCTCCCTGTCGCTGCTCATCCTGGGCGGCGTCATCGCCCTGGACACCTGGCGGACGGCCAGGATTCCGGGCGAGCCGGTCACGGGCGAGCTGTCCAAGGAAGAATCCGCACGGGAGTAGAACTTCCCCGGACACGGCTGAGTAGCAACTGAATCACTGCTGCCGGGACCTGGCGCGCCTCAACGCCCGGTGGAGTTCCACGTTTGCCGCCTCGAGTTCCAGGACCTTGGCAACCCCTGCCAGGTTCAGCCCCTCCTCAAGGAGCCTGGCCGATCCGCAGCAGCACGGCAATGTCATCGTCACTGTATTGGCGCGTGCCGCCCGCCGTCCGCAGGGGCGTGAGCAGCCCCCTGGTCTCGTAGAACCGGATGTTCTGCTGCCCGGTCCCCGTCAGCTCCGCGGCGACCGAAATGGCGTACAGGGCCCTTGGGCCGGGCGGACGTGCACCACGTCCCGCAGCTGGTTCTGACATTTCCACTCCCAAAATCGCTCCGGCCTGTGTCTTGCCTCAGTTTCCCACGAGTGCTATAAAAAATCTATATCCACCACCATAGATCGATGCGGTGGATATAGATGAGCGCAGATCCAACACTTGGAAGCTGAAGGAGTGGGAAATGATGCTAATGCGTACCGACCCGTTCCGTGAGCTGGACCGGCTCACGCAGCAGGTCTTTGGCACCGCCGCGCGTCCGGCTGCCATGCCGATGGACGCCTGGCAGGAGGACGGTGAGTTCGTGGTGGCGTTCGACCTTCCCGGCGTGAAGGTTGACTCGCTGGACCTGAACATCGAACGGAATGTGCTGACCGTGAGGGCCGAGCGCCAGGACCCCACGCAGCCGAATGTGGAGCCTCGTGGCGTCCGAGCGTCCCCGCGGCGTGTTCAGCCGCCAGTTGATCCTTGGCGACACCCTGGACACCGGGAAGATCAAGGCCAGCTACGACCAGGGCGTCCTGACACTGCGGATCCCGGTGGCCGAACAAGCCAAGCCGCGCAAGATCGAGATCCACACCCAGCAGGACGCGATGCAGCAGATCGGCACGTAGGGCCGGGCTTACGAGCCTGTGCCCCCGCGGGTCACGGCGGGGGCACAGGCGGAACAGGAGGCTGGAATGGCTGATGTCCCCAATTACTACACCGTCCTGGGGGTAGGCCGGGACGCCACCCCGCAACAGATCTCCCATGCGTACCGGGCACTCATGCGCAGCCACCACCCTGACATGGACGGCCGGCAGGCGGGCGGGGACAACCAGGCCGCGGCAAACCAACCCGCAAGGTCGGGCGCTCCCACCCAGGGCGACGAACTCCTGCGGATCATGCAGGCGTTCGACGTCCTGCGCGATCCCGGGCGCCGCGCCGACTACGACAGGCGGTTGGCGGCAGCGGCACCCATCATCATCCCGGTCCGGAGAACCCGCAGCACCGGCGCACCATCCGGGCCTGCCATCCGCGTCACCCCGGTGCAGTGGGAAAGCGGGCCCTGGGCCTGACCCGGGCTTGAAGCCGGGCCCATCCATCAAGGCAGTGCCATTCATCCAAGGAGGCGGAAAAGCTGCATGAGCGACTGGCGGCGCTACGATTCACATCTCATCCCTGCGTTCCACGAACGCTTTGAGCAGCGCTGGGGTCCGGGAACGGCACCCTTCCTGGACCCCGAGGCCCACGAGCAGCCGCTGCCGCGCGCGCAATGGATCAATCCGGCCACCGGCGCTGCCCTTGCGGTGGTCCCGGTATGGACGGCCGACGAGAGGCAGCAGCGTTCCTTTGGAGTGTTCTACCTGCCACCGGCGGGGGACATCTGGGTCCTGCGGCCCGGCTTCACCGGATACCTTGAACCGTCCGACGGCGACTCGGAGCACCTGGTGACCCTGCGTAATGACGCCTTCCGCAAGGCAGTGGCGCACGCCAAGGAGTTCCTTTTCGGTTCACAGTAACCGCCGGCGCCGGGCGCGGAGTTGGTGCTCGTCAGCTGGTCGGCGCTGTGTCATTCTGGGACGTACCCAAACCACCGTGACCAAAAGGCTGGACCCCAATGCACATCACCGCCAAGGACCTCGCAGCACTCATCCCCCCGGGGTTTACGCTTGGCGTCGCAACCGCAGCATTCCAGATCGAAGGGGCACTGGATGAGGACGGCCGCGGACCCTCGGGCTGGGACAGGTTTGCAGCCAAGGCGGGTGCCATCGTGGAGGACCACAGCCCGGTGGTGGCCACGGACCATTACCACCGGATGCCGCAGGATGTGGCGCTTCTGAAGCAGTTGGGCGTCGATTCCTACCGGTTCTCCTTTTCCTGGCCGCGGGTCCAGCCCGGGGGAGGGGGCCAGGAAACCGCGCAGGACTGGCGTTCTACGACCGGCTCCTGGATGAGCTCCTGGCCAACGGAATCTCACCCATGGCCACCATCTACCACTGGGACACACCCCTGGAACTGGATGAGGCAGGCGGCTGGATGAACCGGGACACCGCCTACCGGCTGGGGGAGTACGCGGCCATCGTGGCGGAAGCCTTCGGGGACAGGGTGGCGCGCTGGGTCACCATCAACGAGCCGGCGACCGTGAGCGCCAACGGCTACGCGTTTGGGCTGCACTCGCCGGGCAAGGAGCCTGGCCCTGGGTGCATTCCCCACCGTCCATCACCAGCTGCTTGGCCATGGACTCGCCGTCCAGGCCCTGCGCGCCGCCCGGGTGCCGGGTGAGATCGGGATGACCAACGTGTACTCACCCATGGTGCCCAACTCGATCAACCCCCTGGACAAGATCAGCGCCGGGCTCATGGACCTGGGCCAGAACCGGCTCTACGCAGACCCCGTCCTCACCGGCAAATACCCGGACCTGATCCGCGCAGCAAAGTTCTTCAGCTCCTTCGAGCATCCCGAAGAGGACATGGGGATCATCTCCCAGCCCCTGGATTTCTACGGGCTCAACTACTACATGCCCACCAAGGTGGCGGCTGGGCCCGGCGGCGGGACCGTACCGTCAAGCATGGCGGAGGCCATGGGCAGCGACCTCAGCGCAACGGGCAGCGGCGCAACGCCCTTTCACGTCGAGACCTGGCCGGAAGCGGACATCACCGCCTACGGCTGGCCGGTCAAGCCGGAATATATGGCGGTGGCCCTCAAGGAAATGGCGGACCGGTACCCCAACCTGCCTCCCGTGATTATCACTGAGGGCGGAGCGAGCTTCGAGGACATCATTGTCCGGGACAAGTCCACCAACACCCGCTTCATTCCGGACGAGCGCCGGCTGAAGTACCTTTCCGACCACCTCGAAACCGCGCTGCGCGCCACGGCGCCCGGTGGCGTCGCGGAGTCCATGGACCTGCGCGGCTATTACGTGTGGTCGTTCCTGGACAACTTCGAGTGGTCCGCCGGCTACAAGCAGCCGTTCGGTCTGCTGCACGTGGACTTCGAAACGCTGGAACGCACGCCCAAGGCCTCCTACTTCTGGTTCCAGGAGCTCATCGAGGAACGCGACCTGGCCGCCGTTGCCGCCGCCACCATCGCGCAGGCCGTGGTTCCGGACATCCTGGGCATTGAAGAGCTGGTGGGCAGCGAAAACCTGTCCGGAGGTGAAGCGCTGTTGGGCGATCGAGCGCCCGACGACGGCGCACCCCTGGGTGCCGGCGCGTAGGGCCTGAAGAGCCTGGCTCCGGCGCGGTCAGCCCCGGAGCAGGTCCAGCATGGCGAGCCTGCTTGGCGATGCCGGCGCCGTCGGGCGAGTAGATCCACGGCACCCTCGATGAGGTGTGGTCGCCGTCCTCCGAGTGGCCGCCGGCGAACACCGATTCGCTGACTGACAGCTGCCGGATGGCGATCGCCGCCACTTTGTCCGCGTTTCCCGTGGCGAACGCCGAGTAGATGGCTTCATCGTGCTGCCCGTTGTCGCCGATCAGGAGCCATCGCATTTCCGGGAATTCCTGGGCCAGCCGCTCCAGGTTCCGCCGCTTGTGTTCCTGGCCGCTGCGGAACCAGCGGTCCTGGGTCAGGCCCCAGTCCGTCAAAAGCAGCGCGCCCTTGGGGTACATGTTGCGGGTCAGGAAGCGCCCCAGCGTCGGGGCGGCGTTCCAGGGGCCGGTGGAGAGGTAGATGACGGGGGCGTCGGGATGTTCAATGGTCAAGCGGTCCAGCAGCACTGCCATTCCCGGCGTGGCCATGCGCGCTCGCTCGCTGAGCACGAAGGTGTTCCACAGCGCGAGGAACGGCCGGGGCAGCGCGGTCACCATGACGGTGTCGTCGATGTCCGAGACGATTCCGAACTTCACCTCCGGTGCGATCACCTGGATCAGCGCCTCTGCCGGTTCGGTTCCCTCAGCGCGCAGGACCGCCGTGTGCCAGCCGGACGACAGCTGCACATCCACCTCGGTGTCGATCAGGCCGCCCCGGTCCGCCGTGACGTTGGTGACGACATCCCCGATGGTGATTTCGACGTCGGTAAACTGCAGCGGCACCCCGGTGAAGGCGCGCCAGCCCCGGATGTTCTGGTTGCCGTTTTTCGCTTCGTGCTCCGCCCGGCTTCCCGGCAGCGGCTTTTGCGTCAGCAGCACCCGGCCCAGCACACGGACCCGGGTGGTTGAACCATAGCCCTGGTATGCGATGGTCTGCGGCACGAAATCCCAACGCTTCGCCAACCGGATCCGCAGGCTGTTGACCGCGTCCGAGACCCGGTGGGCCAGTCGGAATGCCTGGTTCCCCGAGAGCGCGTACTGGGCCAGCACTGCCGGCGTGGGCTTGCGTGCTGTCTTCCGGGCCGGGTGCTGGGGAGCCGTGTCCATGCCACCACTCTGCCACAGGGTGGGGCGTGGATCAGCCGGCGCCGAGGATCCCGCGCAGTGTTTCGGCGTTGCGCACGGCGTTCCCGCCCCCGTCGTTGTTGAAGTAGGCGTAGATGTCCAGGCCACCGCTGGCCCATTCGCGGATCCGGTCAGCCCACCAGTTCATGTCCGCGTCCGAGTATGAGCCGCCATACAAATGCCCGGGGTCGGGACCATGCAGCCGGATATAGGTAAATGGCGCGGTGGTGCGCAGAATGCAGGGCAGGTGGGCGCCGCTCATGATGCAGTAGGCCGCCTGGTGCCGCTCCAGCAGGGCGAATACCTCGAGGCAGTCCCAGCCTGGGGTGCCTGAACTCCACGGCCACCCTGATCCAGGATGGAAGGGCGGCCAGGAAGTAGTCCAGCCTCGCGTCGTCACGTTCCAACTGCGGGGGCAGCTGGACCAGGAGCACGGCACGTTTGTCCCCCAACTCGTGCCAGCACCGGGCAATCCGCTCAATCCACACTTCCGGCGAATAGAGCTTGCGTGCGTGGGTCAGCCCGCGCGGTGCCTTGACGGACATGCTGAACCCGGGCGGCAGGCGCCTGTTCCACCCCGCGAAGGTGGTATCCCTTGGCCACCGGTAGAAGCTGGCGTTCAGTTCAACCGTGCTGAACCTGGAGACGTAGCACTGGAGGCGGTCCCGCACGGGCAGCCCGGGCGGGTACAGGACGTTCTCCCAGTGGTCGTAGCTCCAGCCGGAGGTGCCGATGTGGATAGCCATTTTCATCAGGCTACACCCGCGTTCCCCTTCCACTCCGGGCTCTCTGTGGCAGGGTTAGGTCATGGCGCGAATTGAAGATTATGCGGTGGTGGGCGACCTCCAGACCGGAGCCCTGATCAACAAGGAAGGCTCGATCGATTGGCTTTGCCTGCCAAGGTTCGATTCCCCTGCCTGCTTCAATGCGCTGCTGGACACCCCGGACTCGGGACGCTGGCTGCTGGCACCCGAGGGCGGCGGAGCCTGCACCCGCCGAAGCTACCGTGACGGCAGCCTGGTGCTGGACACGGAGTGGGAGACACCGGACGGAACCGTGCGGGTCACCGACTTCATGCCGCCCAGGGATTCCGTCGCAGACATTGTCCGCATCGTGGAGGGCGTCAGCGGCACCGTCAAGATGCACGGCGAGCCTGGTCCTGAGGTTCGATTACGGCCACATCGTGCCGTGGGTGCGCAAGGACAAGCGCGGACTGCACGCCATTGCCGGCCCGGACGCCGTCTACCTGGTCACACCCGCGCCCCTGCACGGCGAGAACATGCACACCGTCAGCGACTTCACCGTGAGCGCCGGGGAAAAGGTGCCGTTCGTGCTCACTTGGGCGCCAAGCCACGTGGGACGGCCGGTCAGCGTCGACGCCGAGGATGTCCTTGAGAGCACCTACTCGTTCTGGCGGGGCTGGTCCTCGCAATGCACAGTCAAGGGCAAATACCAGGACGCTGTGGTCCGCTCCCTGGTGACGCTGAAGGCGCTGACCTACGCCCCCACGGGGGAATCGTCGCCGCCATCACAACCTCCCTTCCGGAGCAGCCGGGCGGCCAGCGGAACTGGGATTACCGCTACTGCTGGCTGCGGGACGCCGCCATGACCCTGCAAGCGCTACTGGCTGCCGGCTACACGGCCGAGGCAGCCGCCTGGCGGGACTGGCTCCTGCGGGCTGTCGCCGGCGACCCCGCAGACCTGCAGATCATGTATGGGATCCACGGCGAGCGGCGGCTGCCGGAGATGGAGCTCCCTTGGCTGAAAGGCTATGAGAATTCGGTCCCTGTACGGATCGGAAATGCTGCGGCCGAACAGTTCCAGGCTCGATGTGTGGGGGGAAGTGCTGGACTGCCTGGCGCTGACCAGGAATTCGTTGCTGAAGCACACGGACGAAGCCTGGGACGTGCAGATCGCACTGATGGAGCACCTGGAGACCATCTGGGACCAGCCTGACAACGGGCTCTGGGAAATGCGCGGGCCCCGCCGGCACTTCACCCACTCCAAGGTCATGGCGTGGGTGGCTGCGGACCGGATGGTCAAGGGCGTGCGCGAGTCCGGCCTGCCCGGCCCGGCGGAGCGGTGGGAGGCACTGCGGGACCAGATCCGCGCGGACATCATGGCCAATGGCTTCGACGTGCAGCGCAACACGTTTGTCCAGTCCTACGGCCGGCCGGAGCTGGATGCGAGTCTTCTTCTGATTCCGCGTGTGGGATTCCTGCCTCCCGATGACCCGAAAGTAGTGGGGACCATCGAAGCAATTCAGCGGGAGCTGACCCAGGACGGATTCGTGCTGCGTTACCGTCCGGACCAGAGCGACGACGGCCTGCCGGGCGACGAGGGCGTCTTCCTGGCCTGCTCGTTCTGGTTGGTGGAGGCGCTCCTGGGGGCGGGCCGCCACGAGGAATCGCGTGAACTTTTTGAGCGGCTGTTGGAGCTGCGCAACGACGTGGGGCTCCTGAGTGAGGAATGGGCGGTGAAAGCCGGCCGGCAGCTTGGCAATACGCCACAGGCATTCAGCCACTTTGCGCTTGTGACCAGCGCCCTGGAGCTCCATCAGGATACGGTTCGGCGCAGTGACATCCCCATTCCGCCTGAGAGTGCGGATTGGCGCTGAGCGGCGCGGACTGGGGTTTGTACTTCTCCTTCGCAGGATAGATAAGTATACTTACTAACAAGTCATGGAGTGCTCCCAAGCACAATGCCGTGAATGACGGAGGAGTGATAGTTATGGCCGGATTTTTTGAGCTCGTAGATGCCCCTGACGGTGGTTACCGGATCAGGATGATGGACGGAAGCGGGAACCTGATGGCCATCTCGGTAACCTTCCCCACCAAGCGGGCCGCTGTGGCGGGCGTCGCCATGGCCCGGGAAATCGCCGGTACGGGCCTGATCCGGGACAAGAGCCTGGATGGCGCAGGATCTGTCATCCGCGAACGCGTACGGCCCGTCAGCTCTCCCAAGGAGGAGGCGGCCAGGCTGAAGAAAGCGCCTGATGCCCGACGGGCGGCTGTGGGCTGATGGCCGAACCCACGACACCCCCTGGCGGTCCCCGCCGGGGGTCCTGTTTGACGTTGACGGAACGCTGATCGATTCGTCGTACATCCACACCGTCGCGTGGTGGCGTGCGTTCCGCCAGTACGGCCATGACGTACCCATGGCGGACATCCACCAACTCGTGGGCATGGGCGGCGCCCGGCTGGTGGAGAACCTCCTGCCGGCTGGCCGCGACCTGGCCGAGGATGAAGACATTATGGCCAGCCATGGTGCGCTGTATGCGTCGCAATGGCCATCCCTCCGCGCCCTTGCTGGCGCCAAGGAACTGCTGGGCCAGTGCCACGCCGGAGGCCTGGCCGTGGCCCTGGCGTCCTCCGCGCGGCAGCGGGACCTGCAGGTCATGCGCTCCGTCCTGGACGCCGACGCCTTCATCGATGCCGCCACCAGTGCCAATGATGCGGCGGAGAGCAAGCCTGCACCGGACATCCTGGAGGCAGCGCTGGAGGCCGTCGGTGTCGAGGCCGCGAACGCCGTCTATGTCGGTGACGCGGTATGGGACATGAAGGCAGCGGGCGCGCTGGGCATCCCCGCCATCGGGCTCACCTGCGGTGGCATCCACGCAGCCAAACTCCGCGATGCGGGCGCGGTGGAGGTCTATGACGGCCCACGCCACCTGCTGCAGAGCCTGGGCTCCAGCGCCATCGGCAGGCTCTTGACGCCCCAGCCGTATTCCTAGGTCGCAGCGGCTGCCCGCCCGGCAGTCGACGCCGGCCACAAGCTTTTGATCAGCATGCTTACTTTTTTCGCTCAAAACAGATAGCGTCGAAGAAAGGGTGCCCACGGGCGCCCTGCCCCGGGGTCCCCCTGGGGCAAAGCAGAGCGAAAGGGAGACTGTGAAAGCACTGACGTGGCAAGGAAAACGGTCGGTAAGCGTGGAAGAAGTACCCGATCCCGTCATCCAGGAACCGACCGATGCGGTTGTCCGGATCACCTCCACAGCGATCTGCGGCTCGGACCTGCACCTCTACGAGGTCCTGGGCCCGTACATGCACAAGGGCGACATCGTTGGCCACGAGCCGATGGGCGTGGTGGAAGAAGTGGGCAGCGGCGTCACCAACCTCCGCAAGGGCGACCGCGTCGTGATTCCGTTCAACATCTCCTGCGGCCACTGCTTCATGTGCCGCCAGGGCCTGCAGTCGCAGTGTGAAACCACGCAGGTGAAAGAGAAGGGCTCCGGCGCAGCCCTGTTCGGCTTCTCGGAACTGTATGGGTCGGTCCCCGGCGGCCAGGCCGAATACCTTCGCGTTCCGCACGCCGACTATGGCCCCATCAAGGTGGGCAGCGAACTTCCCGATGAACGCTACCTGTTCCTCTCCGACATCCTTCCCACCGCCTGGCAGGGGTGGAGTACGCCAATGTTGAACCCGGAGGTGTCCTCACGGTTTTCGGACTCGGGCCGGTGGGCCAGTTCGCTTCGCGGATCGGAGCCCACCGCGGCTACCGGGTCATTGGCGTCGATCCCGTGCCGGAACGGCGCGAGATGGCCGCCCGGCATGGAGTCGAAACGCTCGATTACACCAAAGGCGTCGCCGACGAACTGCGGGAAATGACCGAGGGGAGGGGCCCGAACGGAATAGTTGACGCCGTCGGAATGGAAGCGCACGGTTCACCGGTGGCAGGGTTTGCGCACCAGGCGCTGGGGCTCCTGCCGGACAAGCTGGCGCAAAAGGCGATGGAGACTGCGGGCGTGGACCGGCTCGCAGTGCTGCATACCGCCATCGATGCGGTACGCCGTGGCGGCACCCTGTCCCTGAGCGGCGTGTACGGCGGCACGGCCAGTCCCATGCCGCTGCTCACCATGTTCGACAAGCAGGCTCCAGGTGCGCATGGGCCAGTGCAACGTGCGGAACTGGACGGACGCCATCCTTCCCCTGGTGGAGGACGACGCCGACCCGCTGGGCGTGATGGACCTGGTCACCCACCGTTCGGGCCTGGACGGTGCGCCCGCCCTGTACGAGAAGTTCCAGAAGAAGGAAGACGGCTGCATCAAGGTGGTCCTGAACCCCGGCGCCTGAACCTGGCCAAAAACAGAAAACAGCAGGGGCCGTTATGGAAATTCCAAAACGGCCCCCGCTGCTGCCCGAAGGCGACGCTCCTAGGTCAGCTTCACCTGGCGGTTCATGTCCTTGTACAGGAGGTAGCGGAACTCGCCGGGACCGCCGGCGTAGCAGGCCTGCGGGCAGAAGGCACGCAGCCACATGAAGTCGCCTGCTTCCACCTCCACCCAGTCATTGTTGAGCAGGTACATGGCCTTGCCCTCCAGGACGTACAGGCCGTGCTCCATGACGTGGGTCTCCGGGAAGGGAATGACGCCGCCGGGCTGGAACGTGACGATGTTGACCTGCATGTCGTGTGCCAGGTCGCTGGAGTCGGTAAACCGGGTGGTCTTCCAGGCGTCATTGGTGTCCGGCATGGACGTCGGCTCAACGTCCTTCTCGTTGGTGACGAAGGACTTGGCCTCGTAGCCTTCCAGCCGTTCATAGGCCTTGCGGATCCAGTGGAAGGATACGACGTCATCCGAGACGTTCTCCAGCCCCCATTGTGCTCCGGCGGCCAGGTAGGCGTACCCGCCTTCCTCCAGCTGGTGGAGTTCACCGTCCAGGGTGAGGTTGACCTGCCCGCGGGTCACGAAGACGACGCCTTCGACGCCGGCTTCGAACTCTGCCTTCGGTGCCCCGCCGCCCGGGCCGATCTCTACGATCAGCTGGGAGAACGTGGTGGCGAAGCCCGAGATGGGGCGGGCGATGATCCATGAGCGGGTGTTGGCGAAGCCGGGCAGGTTGGACGTGACGATGTCCGTCATGACGCCCTTGGGGATCACGGTGTAGGCCTCAGTAACGATGGCCCGCTCAGTGGTCAGGTGGGTCTGCGGGGGCAGCCCGCCGGTGGGGGAGTAGTACTTACCCATGGAGGAGATCCTTTGCTGAAGTGGTGGAGGTGGCCAGCCGCGGGTGCGCCAGTGCGGTGAGCTGCGGGATTCCGACGCCGGCAAGCGCCTGGACCTCCTCGGCACCAACGGCGCCGCACTGGACGCCGCGGAGCACGAAGGCGGCCAGGGCACGGGCGGTGGCGGGCTCGTCCATGACTCCGCCTTCGGTGTGTTCGACGTAGTTGCGGAGGCGGACGGCGGCGGCCGGAAGGCCTTCGCGGTAGAAGGCATAGGTGGCGGCAAATCGGCTGGGCAGCTGGGCCGGGTGCAGGTCCCAGCCCTGGTAATAGCCGCGCTCCAGCGACCTGCGGACCAGCCGGCCGTGCAGCTGCCAGGCGTTCTCCACGTTGTCGCCCACCGGAATGATGTTGGTGGACCCGTCGGAGAGCCGGATGCCGGTCCCTGCCACGGCGAGCCTGCATGACTTCCTTGGCGAAATCGGCCACCGGGTGCTCCATTGACTGGTACTCGGCCGAGACCTGCAGCGACGCCGAGTAGTCGTAGGTGCCATAGTGCAGCCCGCTGATCCGCCCGGGCACGGCGTGCGGCAGCTGCGCCACCGGCGACGTGCCGTCCGGGCCCAGGATCAGCTGCGGGGTTTCCACCTGGACCTCGAACCGGAGCCGTCCGGCGGGCAGCGAATGGACGTCCTCCAGCCGGGACACGGCGAAGTCCATGGCCCGGACCTGGGCTACCGTGCTGACCTTGGGCAGGGTCAGGACCAGCCCTTCCGGCAGCTCGCCGGCCGCGGCCAGGCCCGAGACGAACAGGTCCAGCGTGCGCAGGCCGCGGGCCCGGGTGGGCGCCTCGAAGCATTTGAAACGGATGCCGATAAACGGGGGAGCGGACGCGGCCGCGACTGCCAGTGCCACCGCGGAAGCCGCAGCAACGGCGGCGGCGTCCTCGGCGTCGTCGCCCCTGTCCCCGAAGCCGTCCTCGAAATCCAGCCGGAGGTCCTCGATGGGCTCGCCGGCGAGCTTGGCCTCGACCCGGGAGGCAACGGCGGCGGCGAGGCCGGCTTCTTGCCCCAGGAGCCGGCCCAGCTTTTCGAAACCGCCGTGGGCCTCCGCCGTTGCGGCCGCCTGGGCGCCCCAGTCGGCGGCGAACGACGGCGTGAAACGGTCGGCGGGCACGTACACCGTGTGCACGGGCTGGCGGGACCCGTCGTCGCCCGGGTAGTTCTGCTCCAGCAGCCGGTCCGTGGCGGCAAGCTGCCTGTCGATGGCGGCAAGGTCTCCCGCGGAGAGCGAGGGTTTGGGTGTTGCCATCTCAGCCCACCAGTTCGTACGCGGGCGTGGTGAGGAAGTCCGTGTAGTCGTCGGAGAGGCAGATGTCCGCAATCAGCTCGCTGGCCGGCTGGTAGTAGCGGTGGAACGCCTCATCGCCGAACTCGGTGCGGAGCCGCTCGGTCTCCTCGCCCAGGACCCGTTCCACCAGTTCCCGGGTCACGGTGTTGCCGGTGTCCGCCAGGATGGACTTGTTGCGGATCTGCTGCCACACCTGGGAACGGGAAATCTCAGCGGTGGCGGCATCCTCCATCAGGTTGTGGATGGCCACGGCGCCGTTTCCGGACAGCCACACCGCGGTGTACGCGACTGCCACATAGAGGTTCAGGCGCAGCCCGGCCTCGGTGACCTGGCCGTCGGCGGACTGGACATCCAGCAGCTGGTCCGCCGTGACGGAAACCTCGGGGCGCTGCTTGTCCACCTGGTTGGGCTTGTCGCCCAGGACGGAGTCGAAGACTTCGCGGCAGGTGGGGACCAGGTCCGGATGGGCAACCCAGGAACCGTCGAAGCCGTCATGTGCCTCGCGGGTCTTGTCCGCACGCACCTTTTCGAAGGCGGCCGCGGTGACTTCCGGCTGGCGGCGGTTGGGGATGACGGCTGCCATGCCGCCCATGGCGAAGGCACCGCGGCGGTGGCAGGTCTTCACCAGCAGTTCGGTGTAGGCGCGCATGAAGGGTGCGGTCATGGCCACGGAGGCGCGGTCCGGCAGGACGAACTCCTCGCCGGCGTCACGGAAGTACTTGATGATGCTGAACAGGTAGTCCCAGCGGCCTGCGTTCAGCCCCGAGGCGTGGTCCCGCAGGCTCGAAGAGGATCTCGTCCATCTCGAACGCGGCAGGAATGGTCTCGATCAGCACCGTCGCGCGGACGGTGCCCTGGTGCAGTCCGAGGAAGTCCTGGGCGAACACGAACACGTCGTTCCACAGCCGGGCCTCGAGGTGGCTCTCCATCTTGGGCAGGTAGTAGTACGGGCCCTGTCCGTTGAGCACCAGCTGCTTGGCGATGTGGAAGAAGTGCAGGCCGAAGTCCACCAGGGCGCCCACGGCGGGTTCGCCGTTGACCAGGAGGTGCTTTTCCTGCATGTGCCATCCCCGGGGGCGTGCCACCACGACGGCGAGGGGAGCGTCGGTGCGGAGCTTGTATTCCTTGCCCTCGTCCGAAGTGAAGCTGAGCGTTCCCTGGGCGGCGTCGCGGAGGTTCAGGATGGCGTCGACGACGTTGCCCCAGGTGGGTGTGCTGGCATCCTCAAGGTCCGCCAGCCACACTTTGGCGCCCGAGTTCAGCGCGTTGATGGCCATCTTCGCCGGTGACGCCGGTCCTGTCATCTCGACCCGGCGGTCCTGCAGGGCCGCCGGTGCCGGCGCGACCTTCCAGTCGCCGTCGCGCACGTCCTTGGTCTCCGGCAGGAAATCCAGCTTGCCGGTCTCCGCTACCCGCTGCCGTTTGACGGCACGTGCCGCCAGGAGTTCGTTGCGGGTCCCGGCGAACCGGTTGTGGAGCTCCTCCACGAAGGCCAGTGCCTTGGGCGTGAGGATCTCCTCGGCGCGGTTGATCGGCCGGGGATCTGTGACGGTGATGGCCATTTCTGGTCCTTTCCTTGGGCTGGGAAGTCGGGCGGGTCAGGCGGAGGCGAGTGCTGGCTCCGCTGCGGATTCGGCCGTTTCGGCAGCCGTTGCAACGTTTGAGGCGTGGGCTGCAGCCTCGACGGCTGCGGCGACGTCGGCGGTTACGTGCGGGTCGAAGATGCTCGGGATGATGTAGCTCGCATTGAGCTCATTATCATTCACCCGGTTTGCGATTGCCTCTGCTGCAGCCACCAGCATGTCCGGGGTGATGTCGCTTGCGCCCGCATCCAGGAGCCCGCGGAAAAGGCCCGGGAAGGCCAGGACGTTGTTGATCTGGTTGGGGAAGTCGCTGCGGCCGGTGGCCACGACGGCGGCGTGCCTGGATGCAACGGACGGGTCCACCTCGGGGGTGGGGTTGGCCATGGCGAACACGATGGCGTCCGTCGCCATGGAAGCGATGTGCTCTTCGCCGAGGATGTTCGGTGCGGAGACGCCAATGAAGACGTCGGCGCCCACCAGGGCCTCGTGCAGGGTGCCGGCGAAGCCTTCCTGGTTGGTGTTTTCGGCGATCCAGGTGCGGTGGGAGTCGTTGTAGGTCTCGCCCTTGTGGATTGCGCCGGAGCGGCCTGCGGCCACGATGTGCCGTGCGCCCTGGGCCTTGAGCAGCTGGATGATGGCGGATCCTGCGGCACCTACGCCGGACACCACGATTTTGACGTCGGCGATCTTCTTGTCCACCACGCGCAGGGCGTTGACCAGGGCGGCGAGCGTGACGATGGCGGTGCCGTGCTGGTCGTCGTGGAACACCGGGATGTCCAGTTCCTCGCGGAGGCGGGCCTCGATCTCGAAGCAGCGCGGAGCAGCGATGTCCTCCAGGTTCACGCCGCCGAAGACCGGTGCCAGGAGCTTGACGGTGCGGATGATTTCCTCGGTGTCCTGGGTGTCCAGGCAGACAGGCCAGGCGTCCACGTTGGCGAACTGCTTGAAGAGGGCCGCCTTGCCTTCCATGACGGGGAGGGCCGCGGCGGGGCCGATGTTGCCCAGGCCCAGCACCGCGGAGCCGTCAGTGACCACTGCGACGGTGTTGCGCTTGACGGTCAGATTGCGGGCGGCAGCGGGATCCTCGGCGATGGCCAGGCAAACGCGGGCGACGCCGGGCGTGTAGGCGCGGGAGAGATCGTCACGGTTGCGCAGCGGGACCTTGGGGACCACCTCGAGCTTGCCGCCCAGGTGCATCAGGAAGGTGCGGTCCGACACGTGCTGGACCGTGACGCCGTCGAGGGCGTTCAACGCGTCTTTGACGCGGGCGGCGTGCGCGTCGTCGGTGGTGTTGCAGGTGACGTCCACAACCAGTGTCTCGTGGTGGGACTCGGTGACGTCCAGTGCGGTGATGGCGGCACCTGCTGCTCCCACGGCTGCGGCGAGCTCACTGGTGGCGGTGAAGCTTGACGGCGCTTCCACGCGCAGGGTGATCGAATTTCCGGGGCTGGGGTTCGCCATTGAATGTCCTCCTGTTTAGGCCTTGTCCGGCATCTGTTCTAATCCGAATATTTTCGTATTATGGATATTATTATCTACTTTATGGAAACACAACCCCTCCATATGCGACTGGGGGGAGAGCGTCGCGGTGGGAACCGGCGTGCTGTATGTTGGGTGTTCTAAGCAACTCTTTTCACGATGCGGATAAGAGTTGTCGGATTCCGAGCCACAGGAGACAACGGAATGGCAGAAAAAGCCCCTGGCGGAGTGCAGTCGGTAGAGCGCGTCTTTGAACTGCTGGAGCTCATCACCGATGCCGGCGGCGACGTCACCCTCAGCGAGCTGTCGTCCTCCACCGACCTGCCGCTGCCCACCATCCACCGCCTGCTGCGCACCCTGGTATCGCTTGGCTATATCCGGCAGCTGCCCAACCGCCGCTATGCCCTGGGCCCCCGGCTCATCCGGCTGGGTGAGGGTGCCAACAAGCAGCTTGGCGCCCTTGCCCAGCCGCAGCTGAAGATCCTGGTGGACCGGCTGGGGAGACCTCCAATATGGCGGTGCTGGACTCCGACATGGTGATCTACGTGGCCCAGGTGCCCTCGCTGCACTCCATGCGCATGTTCACCGAGGTGGGCCGCCGCGCCCACACCCATGCCACCGGCGTGGGCAAGGCCATCCTGGCCCAGGCTCGACGACGACACCGTCCGCGGCATCGTGGCCCGCGCGGGCATGCCCACCCCCACCGCCAAGAGCATCGGCGACGTGGAGGAGCTCCTGGCTGACCTCAAGCTCATCCGCGAGCGGGGCTACTCCATCGACGAGGAAGAGCAGGAACTCGGCGTCCGCTGCTTCGCCATGGCGGTGCCCAACGCCCCCACGCCCAGTGCGATTTCCGTCTCCGGCCCGGTATCCCGGGTGGATGAAGACTTCGCTGACAAGGCCGTGCCCATCCTCCGCGAGGCCGCCGAGGCCATCTCCCGCGAGCTGAACCGCACCTGAGGCACTTGGACGGTGCGGCGGTGCCACCACGACGACGGCGGCCCCTCCTTTTCGGAGTGGGCCGCCGTCGTCGTTTGCGTCGAAGGTCAGTGCTCTGCTGCCTTGCCGGCTGACTCGATCGGGACTTCCTTGCCGTCGCAGTCGATGAGCTTGCCGCCTTCGAAGCGGTCGCCCTCGGCCAGGCAGTGGAGGTCTTCCGCGCGCACCAGGCGCTCGGTGCCTGCCACGAATACTGACTGGTTGTCCGAATTGCCGGCCCGGAGGTGGTTGAACAGCAGGTTCAGCAGGATGGCCATGACGGCGGCCGAGCTGATGCCCGAGTGGAAGATGGTCCCGAACCAGGACGGGAATTGGTCGTAGAACGTGGGCGCAGCGATGGGGATCATCCCGAACCCGATCGAGGCAGCCACCACGATCAGGTTCATGTTGTTCTTGTAGTCCACCTTGGACAGGGTCCGGATGCCGCTGGCCGCCACTGTCCCGAACAGTACGACGCCGGCGCCGCCCAGGACGGGAGTGGGCACCGCTGCCACCACGCGGCCCAGGACGGGCAGCAGGCCAAGGACCACCAGGATCACGCCGCCGGCGCTGACCACGAACCGGCTCTTGACGCCGGTGATGGCCACCAGCCCTACGTTTTGCGCGAACGCGCTCTGGGTGAAGGAGTTGAAAAGCGGGGAGATGGCGCTGGAGAGCATGTCCGCGCGCAGGCCGTTGCCGATCCGCTTGGAGTCCACCTTGGTGCCCACGATCTCGCCCACCGCGATGATGTCCGCGGAGGTCTCGGTAAGGGTGACCAGGATGACGATCAGCATGGAGATGATGGCGGCCGGCTCAAACGTGGGCGGTCCGAAAGCGAAGGGGGTGGGAAAGGCGACGATCTCGCCCTGACCCACCTTGGAGAAATCAGCCATCCCGAAGACGACGGCGATCAGCGTTCCCAGGACCATGGCCAGCAGGATGGACAGCCGGGAAATGGCGGCACTGCCCACCTTGCTCAGGAGCAGGACGATCCCCATGGTGGCGGCCGCCAGGCCGATGTTGGCCACGCTGCCGTAGTTGGGCGCCTTGTTGTTCCCGCCCATGGCCCAGTTGGCGGCCACCGGCATCAGCGTCAGGCCGATGGTGGTGATCACGGTTCCGGTGACCACCGGCGGGAAGAACCGGATGATCCTGGAGAACAGCGGTGTGATCAGTAAGCCGATCAGGGACGCTGCAATCACTGATCCGAAGACGGACTGGATTCCGCCGCCGCCGTGGACGATGGCCACCATGGTGGAGACGCCGGCGAAGGACACGCCCTGGACCAGCGGCAGCTGGGAGCCGAAGAAGGGGATGCCGACGGTCTGCAGGATGGTGGCCAGCCCGCCGACGAAAAGGCACGCTGCGATGAGCAGGCCGATGTCCTGGGAATTCATCCCCGCGGCGGCGCCGATGATCAGGGGAGGGGCGATGATGCCGCCGTACATGGTCAGGACGTGCTGGAAACCGTAGGCAAACATGCTTCCGACGGGGAGCCGCTGGTCTTCCGGGCGGGCCGGCCGTGCGCCTCTTTGGGCGCCTGCAGGGGCCGGTTTCTTCTTGATGTTCATGGCAGACTTTCTTGGTTCATGGCAGACGTCATCGTCTGGCTAACTTGTGTCTGGCTAACAGGTGAAGCTGTGGGTGGGTAAGACGGGCCCAACCAATCGGAGGTTGGGCCCGTCGGGGCGGGAATCAGGGAGTTAGCAGAAGCCGGCGATGCCGGACCAGGCTGCCGGTGCCGCGGTGGCGTCCTCGCGCTGGACGGTGGCCTCGATCAGTCCGTAGGGACGGTCGGCTGCGAAGAAGACCTCGTTGGGGTTGTCGAGGCCGAATGGCGAGAGGTCCACCAGGAAGTGGTGCTTGTTGGGCATGGAGAACTTGATCTCGTCGATTTCGCTGTGCGCCTCGAGCACCTTGGCGCCCATGTCGAACAGCGTCTGCTGCAGGGCATGGGAGTATTTCTCGGTGAAGCCTTCGAGCAGGAGGCCCTTGACGTCGTCGTAGCTCTTGTTGAAATCCAGCGCGCTGAAATCGGTGCCGGTCTTGAAGCGCCAGCGGGCTGAAACGTCGGTGGCCAGGATGCGGTCGGTGGTCTCGGGAAGGGTGGTGTAGCGGTCCCGGGGGTAGCCGACAAAGCCTGACTGGGTGGACTTGAGGACGGTCAGGTCCTTCAGTCCGGAGATCAGGTGGCTGGTGGCCCCGTCCCGGACCAGGACGGCGGTCCGGACTTCCTGGCCGTTGCGGACGAACGAGTGGTCATGTTCGCTGCCGTGGGCCTGGATGCGGTTCCAGGCATAGGATTCGGCTTCCCAGCGGCCGCCGTTGACCCAGTCGAAACTGGAGGTGAAGTGCTCCCCGAGGCGCAGGAGGAACTCCTCCGGTGAGCCGATGCCCTCGCGGGCGAAGGCGTAGATGGTGTTCTTTTGGGTGTCCGTGGCTACGACGTGGGCGTTGTCGCCCTCGAGGTGGGCCGCGGCAAAGTCGCCGCGCAATTGCGAGGTGACGTTCAGGTCCTCGATCTCGTGGCGGTTGGTGTCGCGGGTGATCTTGACGACTCGAACTTCTGCCTTGCCGTACTGGTTCTCGCCGAGGATGATCTTGCTGCTCATGGTCTTTTCCCAACTTCCGGTAAGTGGAACCTAGGTTCCATCACTGAAATTAAGCGCGCGTTTCATGCGCGTTTCCGATGGAGCCGACCCAACAAAAAGAGCCGGCATCCGTTGATGCCAGCTCATTACGACCCTGCCTGCTGCTCCCAGGTTACGTGACGTGCGCCACGAGTTGGATTACAGCGTACCCCTCGTAAGCGGTGGTGTACATCACAGATCCAAATTTCAATTTGTGACCGGGTGGTGCGCAAGAACGGCGGACAGCGCTATTGACCCCTCGACTGAGCGGGCCTAGTCTTTTCATATAGCAGAATTTGCTTTCCATAATACGAAAACTCGAGGAGGTCTCGATGTACCAGCAGGACACCCCTTCCGTACCCGCAGCGCCGGCCGCAGGAGCCGGCACGCAGGAGTTCTACCTCCCGCTCGGCGGTGGAATCGACCCTGACCTTTATGTCCCGGAGGACCGCCTTCATCCCACCGGCCGCATCTCGCGCTGGATCCATTCACTGCGTACCCCGGCGGTGAAAGCGGGTAAAAGCCGTCCCTAAAGCTGAGTAGCCGCTACTCGGGACTTGGGGCGGCAATTCTCCTAGCCTTGCACGATAGACAGCCAACCCTGGGCTTGGAGGCTTCGTCCATGGTCTGGCCATCGGCGCTTCGTGCCGGGAAGGACTGCCATGCAACGAGCCAGAGCACGTTTCCTGCAGTTCCTATGCTGCGTCCTGGTGGTTGCAGGGCTCTCGGCCAGCGCCATCCGGCTGCAGGGCGCACCCCCTGAAGCTGCTCCGTCCGGCCAGGAGGCGTCGTTGTCCGCTACGGCCCCGGCACTGGCCCCTGGTCCGGCGCTTTCGGATTCCACCGGTGGCACAGGAACGGAACAACCGGCGGATCCGGCCGGGACTGATGCATCCGCTGCCCAGCCGCCGGCACCGGCGGAATCAAGCAAGCCCGCCGAGGCTCCGGCGGATGGTCCGGTAAGCGAGTCCTCGGTGAAGGGCACGCCCGTGGTGGCCAGCAAGGAAGCCGGCCCCCTGGGTCCTCCCGGGCCGTGGCAGCTGGTGCTGGACGAGGAGTTCGACACCCTCAATACCGCGCTCTGGACTCCCTACTGGTTCCGTGACTGCAACCCCGGATCAACGAAAAACGGGGTTAAGACCTGTTCAAGCAACGTCAAGGTGGAGAACGGGAACGCTGTACTCCAGCTGTCCGACTCGGAATCCGGCGCACTGCTTTCCACTAACCCCAAAGACGGCGTCAAGGGCCATGTGGGCTTCGAGTACACCACCGGCTATGTGGAGGCGAGAATCTACTTTCCGGGAACCTGCTCGGGCGGTATCCACAACTGGCCGGCCTGGTGGACCACCGGCCAGAAATTCCCCGCGACGGGTGAGATCGATATTGCAGAACCCCTCGCGGGAACCATGACCACTGTCTATCATTCCCCTGGCGGAGATCCCGCCAAATGGTTCATTGGGTGCTGGGGCGGCGGCTACCACACCTACGGAGTTCACCGGAAGGCCGGTGTGAACGACGTCTACTTTGATGGCAAACTGGAGTTTTCCTACCCCACAACCGACGGCAACGCTCCGCACTACTTGATCCTCAATGTCGGGCTGAATCCCGATCAGAGGACGTTCGGTGCCGCCGGTGCCATCAAGGTGGACTGGGTTCGCGCCTGGCAATGACCGGCGGAACGCCTGATCCGTATGCCGTATCGGCAATCCTCAGGAGCCGGCCCGGCCCGGCCACTGCTTGCCGGCCCAGGGGTCGTAGTCCGCGATGAGCTCCTCCTGCGGCGGCCGTTCGGCCTCGGGGACGTGCTGCAGGTTCACCCGCACCCGGTACCAGAGCGAGCCTGGAGCCGCGCATTCCGTCCACCAGGACGTCGGCGGGCTGCAGGGCTTTGACGACGGCGGCGTGCCCGGACTTCCATTCCTCCAGCGCAGCGAGTGCCTCGGGCCTGGTCCTGGTCCGTGCCACTTCGATGAGCGGCATCAGCGACTGCCGGCGGCCTGAACCGTTGCCGCTGCGTGGGGCTTTCTCTGCCGGCCCCAGGTCCTTCGCCAGGGCCAGCAACCCGTCCAGCCGGCCTGCCGCCCCGTCAATGCCCGCATGGGGGTCGCCGATCTCCGCGTAGCGCTTGAGCATCGTGGGAACAGTGAACTGCTCCGGCCGGGCAGTGCGCATCTCCTCCCATCTGACCGGCGCGGAAACGCGGGCGTCCGGAAGCGGCCGGACCGAGTAGGCGGAAGCCACGGTGCGGTCCTTGGCGTTCTGGTTGAAGTCGACGAAGACGCTCTCGCCGCGTTCCTCCTTCCACCAGCGCGCGGTGGCAAGTCCCGGGGCCCGGTTCTCCACCTCGCGGGCCAGGGTTTCGGCGGCGAGCCGGACGTCCTTGTAGGACCACTCGGGGGCGATGCGGACCAGGATATGCAGCCCCCGGGAGCCGCTCGTCTTGGGCCATCCCACCAGCCCGGTGTCCTCCAATACTTCCTGTGCCACGTACGCCACGTCCACGATCTGCGACCAGTCCACGCCAGGCATGGGGTCCAGGTCCACGCGCAGGCTCGTCCGGGTGCTCCAGGTCCTCGGCGCGGACCGGGTGCGGGTTCAGGTCCAGGCAGCCGAGGTTTACCACCCAGGCAAGGCCTGCGGCGTTCCGGATGACGGCTTCCTCGGCCGATGTTCCCGACGCGTAGTGCAGCGTGGTGGTGTCGATGAACGGCGGATGGTTCTCCGGTACGCGTTTTTGGAAGAAGGGCTCGGCATCGATGCCTTTCGGAAACCGCTTGAGCACCATGGGCCGGCCTCCCGCGCCCCGCAGTGCACCATCCGCCACTGCGAGGTAGTACCGCACCAGGTCAAGCTTGGTCAGCCCCTGCTCCGGGAACACCACCTTGTCCGGGCTGGAGATCTGGACTTCGATTCCATCGATGTCGAGAACCTGGGGCGGCGTCTTTGACGGAGTCATGCCGACACGGTAGCAGCGGCCCGCAGCGCTGTCAGCCGTTCACCGGCACCCGTTGACCAGGCGCCGAGCCGCGGCGGAATGTTCCGCGATGAGCGCCGCGATGTCCAGCCCCGGGATGCGGCCGTCCACCACCCGCCATTGTCCGCCCACCATGACCCGGTCTGCCCGGTCCGCCGCGCACAGCAGCAGGGCGGCGATGGGGTCGTGGCTGCCGGAAAAGCGGAGGTCGTCCAGCGTGAACAGGGCGAGGTCCGCCTGCACTCCTGGTGCCGCCTGGCCCAGTCCCTTCCGGCCCAGTACCGCCGCCGATCCCCGCGTGGCCCAGCCCAACGCCCGCTCCACCGGCACGTCGGCCCCGTAGTGCAGCCGCTGGAGATACAGTGCTTGCCGCGCTTCCAGGATCATGTTGGAGGCATCGTTCGACGCCGAACCGTCCACGCCCAGCCCAACGGGGACGCCGGCGTCCTCCAGTTCAAGGACCCGTGCCGTTCCCGAGGCGAGGCGCATGTTGGAGGTGGGGCAATGTGCGACGGCGGTTCCGGCCACGCCGAGGCGGCTGATCTCGGCATCGCTGAAGTGGATGCCGTGCCCCAGCCAGGTGCGGTCGGTCAGCCAGCCCACGCTGTCCAGGTAATCGACGGTGCGCAGGCCGAAGTGCTCCCGGCAGAAGTCCTCCTCGTCCAGCGTTTCGGCCAGGTGGGTGTGGAGCCTGACGTCCAGCCGCTCAGCCAGTGCCGCGCTTTCGGCCATGATTTCCTTGGTTACCGAGAACGGCGAGCATGGCGCCAGGGCGATCTGGATCACCGCGTCGTCCCCACGCTCGTGGTACCGGCGCACCAGGCGTTCGCTGTCCGAGAGCACCACCTCCGGATCCTGGACTGTGGACTGTGGCGGCAGGCCGCCGTCGTCCGTTCCCAAGGTCATGGAACCGCGGGTGAGCGTGGCGCGCATGCCCAGCCGGCGCACCGCGTCCACCTCTATGTCGATGGCGTCCTCGAGGCCGGCCGGGAAGAGGTAGTGGTGGTCGGCTGCGGTAGTGCACCCGGAGAGGAGCAGTTCGGCCAGGGCCACCGTTGCTGCCAGTTCCAGGTCCTTGGGCGTGAGCCGGGCCCACACGGGATACAAGTTCTGAAGCCAGGGGAACAGCGGGGCGTTGGCCACGGGAGCCCAGGCCCGGGTGAGGGTTTGGTAGAAGTGGTGGTGCGTGTTGACCAGCCCGGGGAGCAGGACGTGGCTGCCGGCGTCGAAGACTTCCCCGCAGGGTGCGGATGGCTGCTGGCTCGCGGCCAGGACCTCGGCGATGACACCGCCGCTGACCACCAGGCCGCCTGCGGCGTCCAGCGAATTGGCTGTGAAAGCGGCCAGTGGATTCCGGATCCACAAACGGGACGCGGGTGCAGGGGATGGGATGGTCATGGGCTGTCCTGTCTGAGCGCAGATGCGGTTGATTCCAGCTCAGTGCGGCCCTGTCTGCTGATCCAGGTGCCCGGCTGCCAACTCCTGTGCTGCAGGCAAGGCGGATTCGGACCAGCGTAGGGAGCAGGGATAGCTTCCGTCAACGCGCGTGGAATGTGACCGGGACGGTGAAGAGCGCGAAACGTGGATTTCACATAGCGAAATAAATTTTCCAGAAAACTATGGCGTGGCCCACAAAGCGGTGCTAATGTCGATTCTGCCAAAGGCGGGCACCCGAACCCGGGAAGCTATCTACCAGGCGCAACTTAACCTTCACAGCACATGCTGAAGCCTGGTAACCGTTCGCACCTGGTTCTACTGGTCCTGCGCGGCAACAGGCTTCCCGGCAAAAGGAAGTCGCATCATGAGTACCACCGTCACGGCCGAACAGTTCTTGGCCCGCTCCATCCGGCTGGCAACGGCCAATGTCCTCAACAGCGGAGGCCCGTTCGGCGCCATGATCGTCACAGCGGACGGCAAAACGTTCGACGGCGTCAACCGCGTCACCGCGGACAACGATCCCACCGCCCATGCCGAAGTCACCGCCATCCGCACCGCCTGCCGCGAGCCTGGGGACCTTCGACCTCAGCGGCGCCACCCTCTACACCAGCTGCGAGCCGTGCCCCATGTGCCTGGCCTCCGCGCTCTGGGCACGGGTCAGCCGCGTTATCTATGCGGCAGACCGCCACGACGCAGCGTCCGTCGGATTCGATGACGCCGTGTTCTACGAATACTTTGACAACCAGGACAGGGATTCCCTGATGCCGGTGTCCAAGCTGGAGTTGGGCGATCCCCAGGCGCCGGCCCCCTGGAGCCGTTCAACACCTGGAACACGCTCGAATCCAGGATCGACTACTAGGCCCGGCGGCTTCGATGACCATCCTGGACCATTCCCACGAGGAGCATTCGGCTCCAACCACCAGTACCTCCCGGCGGGCGCCGCGCACTGCGGCCCAGGCAACCGGAGCACCCTTGCCGCAGGCACCGGAATCCTTCCTGGACCGCTTCTTCCACATCACCCGGCGCGGCTCCACCCTGGCCCGCGAATTCCGCGGCGGGCTGGTCACCTTCTTCACCATGGCGTACATCGTCATCCTGAACCCCCTCATCCTGGGCGGGTTCAGCGCGGACAACGCCCCCACCGATGTTGCCGGCGGCTGGCTCTCCGCAGCCCAGGTTGGCGCCGTTACCGGCCTCACCGCCGGGGTCATGACAATCCTCTTCGGCCTCATCGCAAACCTGCCCTTCGGCCTCGCCGCGGGCCTGGGCATCAACTCCTTCCTGGCCGTCTCGGTGATCCACGAGGTCACCTGGCCCGAGGCCATGGGCCTGGTGGTGATTAACGGCATCCTGATCGTGCTGTTCGGCGTCACCGGCGCCCGGACGGCCATCTTCCGGGCGGTGCCCAAGGAGCTGAAGGCCGCCATAACTGTGGGCATCGGCCTGTTTATCGCCTTCATCGGCTTCGTTGACTCCGGCTTCGTCCGGCCCACCACGGGCGGCCCGCCAGTCCAGTTGGGCGACGGCGGCTCCATCACCTCCCTGCCCACCCTCGTCTTCGTCGTCGGGCTCCTCAGCATGGGCATCCTTGTGGCGCGCAAGGTCCAGGGCGGCCTGCTCATCGGCATCGTTGGCACTACCGTGCTGGCCGCCGTCGTGGAAGCCGCCCTGAAGCTTGGGGCCGCCAGCGCCATCAACCCCGGCGGCTGGCACCTGAACACACCGGTCCTGTCCGGCCAGTTGGTCTCGGCACCTGACCTGGGCCTGGTGGGCCACTTCGACCTCTTCGGTTCGTTCGGCAGGATCGGCGGGCTCGCCGCCACCATGCTGGTGTTCACGCTGGTGTTCACCAACTTCTTCGACGCCATGGGCACCATGACTGGCCTGGCCAAGAGCGCCGGCGTCGCCCACAAGGACGGCACGTTCCCGAGGCTGAAATCCGCCTTCATCGTGGAAGGCTTCGGCGCCGTGGCAGGCGGCGCAACCTCGGGATCCTCCAACACCGTCTACATCGACTCTGCCGCAGGCATCGGGGAAGGTGCGCGCACGGGCCTGGCCTCCGTGGTCACCGGCGTGCTGTTCCTCGGCTCGATGTTCCTTACCCCGCTCACCAGCGTGGTGCCGCTGGAGGTCGCGGCCGCAGCACTGGTGGTGGTGGGCGCCATGATGATGGCCCAGATCCGCGAGATCAAGTTCACCAAGTTCACCGTGGCCCTGCCGGCGTTCCTCACCATCGTGACCATGCCACTGAGCTACTCGATCGCCAACGGCATCGGCGTGGGCTTCGTGAGCTGGGCCGTGATTGGTGCGGCGTCCGGCAAGGCGAAGAAGATCCACCCGTTGATGTGGGTGGTGAGCATTGGGTTCCTGGTGTACTTCGCGCGCGGACCGATCAACCACCTGCTGGGCGGCTGAGCATCGCCCCTACCGTATGCGGGGCCGGGCCAACCCTTGGCCCGGCCCCGCACAGGACCGACAATGGACACCACCGCCGCGCGGAAGAAGGAGTGCCGCCATGCTTGACCTGATCCCTTCGCTCGGCTCGTGGCTGCCAAGGCCAGCAGGCCAGGAGTTTGCAGGCCAACAGTTCGCCGTTGCCACCATTGTGGCTGCTTCCGGTTCCGTGCCGCGGCCGGTGGGCACGTCCATGCTGGTCACCGGGTCCGGCCAGGTGCTGGGCAGCCTTTCCGGCGGCTGCGTGGAGGGCGCCGTGGTGGCGCTCGCCCAGGAGGCAATGGACGACGGCGCCACCCGCCACAGGACTTTCGGCTTCAGTTCCGCCGACGCCTTTGCCGCCGGGCTCACCTGCGGGGGAGAGCTGGAGATCCATATCCAGCCGGTGCCCGCGGCCACGTCCGAATCAGGGCATCCCCTGCGCGCCGCTCTGCTGCGTCTCGCGGGACTCCGCCCGGGCCAACCCGTGGCGCTGGTACGGCTGCTGGGCGGGCAAGGAGGCGCTGCCGTCGTAGTCTCCGACCCGGCTGCCTTCCGCCTGTCCGCCCACCCGGAGCGGCAGCGCTGCTGGACGGGGAACCGGCGCTGCAGGTGGAATCCCTGGTGCGCCACGGCAGCGCCGGGCTGGTCCGACTGGCGGGGCACGGGAAATGCGCTCCTGACCGGACCGGAGAACAGCCTTCGGGTGGGCCCGCCATCCTGGTGGAGTCCCGGCTGGCCCCGCCGCGCATGCTGGTTTTCGGCGCCAACGACTTTGGTGCCGCCCTGGTACCGGCCGCCAAGCTGCTGGGCTACCACGTGACCCTGGTGGACGCGCGCCCGGCCTTCGCGTCACAGCCCCGGTTCGCCGCTGCCGACCAGGTGGTCACTGAATGGCCGCACCGTTACCTGGCAACGGAAGCGGCGGCGGGACGGACGGACAGCCGCACCGTGGCCGCCGTCCTCACCCATGACCCCAAGTTCGACATCCCCCTGCTGGAAACCGCGCTGGCCCTGGACCTGGCCTACCTGGGTGCCATGGGCTCCCGCCGGAGCCACCTCCAACGCGTTGACGAGGCTCCTTGCCGCGGGCGTCCCGCCGGAACGGATCGCCCAGCTGCACTCGCCCATTGGCCTGGATCTCGGCGCTGTGACCCCCGGCGAGGTGGCGGTGTCCATCACCGCCGAACTGATTGCCGCCCGGAGCCTGCGCGGCCAGCTGCCTGCCACTGCGGGAAACTTCCGGCACCATCCATCAACACCCCGCGCCGGAACCGGCGCCCACAAACTTTGCCAGGCAGGAGATCGCATGGACATGAACACCATCAAGGCGGTGGTCAGCACCACCGACCCCGCACAATGGCGCGAAGGGGATGCCTGGCTTGCCGGCGGCACAGTCCTCTTCTCCTACGGCAGCTACGCCTTCGGTCCACGGCCACTTGAGCGGCTGCTTGACCTTGGGCCGGCCGGATGGGAGCCCATCACCGTCACCGGCCACGGCATTGACTTGGCCGCTACCTGCACCATCGCCGGGCTGTACAGCCTTCCCGGTGGGCCGGAGGTATCGGGCCGCAACTGGCCCGGGCTGCACTTGGTCCGGGCGTGCTGCGATTCCTTCGTGGCCTCGTTCAAGGTGTGGAACATGTCCACCGTGGGCGGGAACCTCTGCACTTCGCTGCCCGCCGGTCCCGTCATCTCGCTGTGCGCGGGACTGGACGGTGTGGCCACCCTCCTCGCGCCCGGCGGCGGCAGCCGCACGGTCCCGGTGGCAGACTTCATCACCGGGGACGCGGCGAACTGCCTGGCACCTGGCGAACTGCTCCGCAGCATCCACCTCCCGGCGTCGGCCCTTTCCTCAAGGGTGGCGTTCCGCCGCCTCTCGCTGAGCAACCTGGGGCGGTCCGGGGTGCTGCTGGTTGGAAGGCTCGACGCCGGTACCGCCCTGGTGCTGACCGTCACCGCCGCCACCAAGCGGCCGGTGCAGTTGCGCTTCGACCGGCTGCCGGACGCTGACCTGCTGGCCGCCGCCCTGGATGATGCCATCCCGGCGGAGCTCTACCACGACGACATCCACGGGCTCCCGGCCTGGCGACGCGACATGACTTACCGGCTGGCCGAGGAAATCCGTGCGGAACTGGCAGCGCCCGAAGGAACGCCGGGACTGGCAGTGTCCGGCGACTTCTGGCCTCCCCGGGCCGAGGGGCCGGCTACCGGGCACACCACACTTGCGAAAGGGGCCTGAGCATGGCCATCAACATCAATGGCGCAGCGGCCGAAACGGACCCCCGCCCGGGCCAGTGCCTCCGGACCTTCCTCCGGGAACAGGGAAACCTCGGCGTGAAGAAGGGCTGCGACGGCGGCGACTGTGGTGCCTGCACCGTGCACGTCGACGGGACACCGGTCCACAGCTGCATCTACCCTGCGGTCCGGGCGGAGGGGCATTCCGTCACCACCATTGAGGGGCTGGCTGCCGCTGCTGACGGCGGAGACGGCAAGCTGCATCCGGTGCAGGAGCAATTCCTGGAGCGCCAGGGGTTCCAGTGCGGCTTCTGCACCGCCGGCATGCTGATGACGGCGGCAACGTTCAGTGATGCGCAGAAGGAGAACCTGCCCCGCAGCCTCAAAGGCAACCTCTGCCGGTGCACCGGCTACCGCGCCATCGCGGATGCAATCTGCGGGGATGCCGGCCATCCCGATCCCCACGGTCCGGGCTCCGGCATCGCGGGGGAGGGCCAGCCGGACCCTGAGCCGGGCCAGCCTGGGTGACGACGTGCCCGCGCCCGCCAGCCGCGCAGTGGTTACCGGAGCCTGCCCGCTACACGCTGGACGTTCCTGCAGGGCAGGCTCCAGGGGCTCCTCCACCTGAAAATCCTTCGCTCGCCGCACGCCCATGCCCGGGTGGTGTCCATCGATGCTGATGCTGCCCTTGAAGTTCCGGGCGTGGTTGCGGTCTTCACCCACAAAGACGCGCCGGAGCAGCTGTTCTCCACGGCCCAGCATGAGCTCTTCACGGATGACCCGGACGATACCCGGGTACTCGATGACGTGGTCCGTTTCATCGGGCAGCGCGTGGCCGCCGTAGTGGCGGAATCCGTGGCCGCCGCGGAAGCAGGCGTCCGTGCGCTGCAGGTGGATTATGAGGAGCTTCCCGCCGTGTCGTCGCCCCAGGACGCCTTGCTTCCGGGTGCGCCGCAGGTCCACGGGGACAAGGACGCAGCCACTGCCCGCATCTCCCGGCCGGGCCGGAATGTGGTGGCGGAGCCTGCACTCGGAGTTGGGAAACGTGGCCGGTGGCTTCGCCGAAGCCGACTTCATCCACGAACACACGTACCAAACCCAGCGGGTGCAGCACGTGGCGCTGGAAACCCACGCGGCCATCGCGTCCGTTGACCCCGACGGACGGCTGCGGGTCCGCACCTCCAGCCAGGTCCCGTTCCTGGTCCGCCGGACGCTGTGCCGGGTGTTTGGGCTGGAAGAGGACAAGGTACATGTGGTGGCCGGCAGGGTTGGCGGTGGCTTCGGCGGCAAGCAGGAAGTCCTCACCGAGGACCTCGTGGCGCTCGCCGCCCTGAAACTCAAGCGGCCCGTCCAGCTGGAACTGACCCGCACCGAACAGTTCACCGCCACCACTACGCGGCACCCGTTCACCATCAAGCTGAAGGCCGGGGCCAGCAAGGACGGCCGGCTCACGGCCCTGGAGCTGGACGTGGTGACCAACACCGGTGCGTACGGAAACCACGGTCCCGGCGTCATGTTCCACGGCTGCGGCGAGTCACTGGCGGTGTACAACTGTGCCAACAAGAAGGTGGACGCCCACTCGGTGTACACCAACACCGTCCCGGCAGGGGCGTTCCGTGGTTATGGACTCAGCCAGATGATCTTCGCCATCGAGTCCGCCATGGATGAGCTGGCCGCCGGGATCGGGATGGACCCACTCGAGTTCCGCCGCCGGAACATGGTCCGCGAAGGGGACCACATGCTGTCCACCCAGCCGGACCCGGAAGAGGACGTCCACTACGGCAGCTACGGCCTGGACCAGTGCCTTGACCTGGTCCGGGACGCCCTTGACCGCGGCAAGGCACGCTACCGGGATGCAGGCCTGGCCGATCTTGGCCCCGACTGGATGGTGGGCGAAGGAACGGCGCTGTCCATGATTGACACTGTCCCGCCGCGCGGCCACTTCGCCCATTCCCGCCTGCGGCTCCTGCCGGACGGAACATACCAGGCCGACGTCGGGACAGCCGAGTTCGGCAATGGCACCACCACGGTGCACGCCCAGGCTGGCCGCCACGGCGCTGTCCACGGAGGCATCGCGGGTGGCGGTGCGGCAGTCGGACACAGACCTGGTGGAGCACGATACCGGCGCGTTCGGCTCGGCCGGCACCGTGGTGGCCGGCAAGGCCACCTTGGCCGCCGCCGAGGAACTGGCGGTACGGATCCGGGCGTTCGCCGCCGGTATCCGGCAGACCCAGGCGTCCGCCTGCGTCCTGGACGGGGACGCCGTGGTGATTGACGGAACCCCCGTGGCAATGGCGGAACTGGCCCAGGCGGCCGCGGATGCCGGCGTCGAACTCGCTGCCGAAGGGCGCTGGGGCGGTACCCCACGCTCGGTCGCGTTCAACGCGCATGGCTTCCGCGTGGCCGTGAACCGCGGCACCGGCGAGCTGAGGATCCTGCAAAGCGTGCAGGCCGCCGACGCCGGCGTGGTGGTCAACCCGCGCCAGTGCCGCGGACAGATCGAGGGCGGAATCGCCCAGGCCCTTGGCGCCACGCTGTACGAGGAAGTGGTGGTGGACGACGCCGGAAAGGTCACCACGGACATCCTGCGGCAGTACCACATCCCTACTTTCGCGGACGTGCCGCGCAGCGAGGTGTACTTCGCTGACACCAACGACAAGCTGGGGCCCCTGGGCGCCAAGTCAATGAGTGAGAGCCCGTTCAATCCGGTGGCGCCGGCGCTTGCCAACGCCATCCGGAATGCCACAGGAGTGCGGTTCGCGTCGCTGCCCATCGCCCGGGACCGGATCTACCTGGGCCTAAAGGAAGCGGGGCTGGTGCCTGGGTTGGAGCACGTACCCGCCTAGGCCAACGCCGGGGTCACATCCATCCCCCGAAGCACCCAAAGCGGGGCGGATCCGACGTCAGCTTGCATCGTTGCATATAGTCGGGGGATGGAACAGCGGATTTTAGGCAAGACCGGACGGAACGTCTCCATTGTGGGGCTCGGTACCTGGCAGGCTCGGCGCGGACTGGGGCAACGTGGACCCGGCGCAGGCGCAGGCCATCCTCGCAGCCTCCGTGGAGGCAGGCGTTACCCTCTTCGACACCGCCGATGTATACGGCGACGGGAAGAGCGAGCAGGCCATCGGGAAGTTCCGGGCGGAGAACCCGGGTTCCGGCGTCACGGTTGCCACCAAGATGGGCCGCCGGATGGAACAGCGGCCGGAGAACTACACCCTTGCCAACTTCCGCCAGTGGGTTGACCGGTCCCGGAAGAACCTGGGCACGGACACCCTGGACCTGGTCCAGCTGCACTGCCCGCCCACCCCGGTGTACAGCAGCAACGAGGTCTACGACGCGCTGGATACCCTGGTTTCCGAAGGCGCCATCCGCAACTACGGCGTCTCCGTGGAGCGTACGGACGAGGCCCTCGAAGCCATCCGCCACGAGGGAACCGCTTCGGTCCAGATCATCCTGAACGCCTTCCGGCTCAAGCCCCTGGACGAAGTCCTGCCGGCCGCCAAAGCCGCGGGGGTAGGCATTATTGCCCGTGTCCCGTTGGCATCGGGCCTGCTGTCCGGCAAGTATTCCAAGGACACCACGTTCGCCGAGAACGACCACCGGAACTACAACCGCAAGGGCGAGGCCTTCGACGTCGGGGAGACCTTCTCCGGCGTCGACTTCGAGCCTGGGCCTCAAGGCGGTCAAGGAGTTCGAGCAGCTGGTGCCGAAGGGCGCCACCACTGCGCAGGCGGCCATCGCATGGATTGCCGCGCAGGACGGCGTCACCACCGTCATCCCCGGAGCCCGCAACGTAGAGCAGGCCCAGGCCAACGCTGCCGCGGCTGCGGTCAGCGTCGGCAAGGAGTTCGACGACGGTGTCCGCTGGATCTACGACCACTACTTCCGCGAGGCCATCCACCCCCGCTGGTAGCGGCGGGACCCACGTTGGCTGTGGCGGAGCCTGCTTCCGGCATCACGGCGTTCGTTGAGCGGCTTGCGGCTGTGGAGTTGGGTCCTGCGTGCACCAACTTTTTCGACTACTCAGTCCCGGAGAATGCGCTTCGCCGCCAGAACCTGGAAATTTACCTGCAGGAGATGCTGGGCCAGCGGCCCAAGGTGTTGCTGGTGGGGGAGGCTCCGGGCTTCAGGGGCATGCGGATTACCGGAGTGCCCTTTACCAACCGGGTTATCCTCGGAGGCCCCGCCAACAGCTTTGGGATGTTCGGTCCAGGCAAGGGGTACGTGCTGCCGCCCGAAGCTGCAGGGGTGGCCGCGGAACCCACCGCAACGGTGCTGTGGCAGGTGCTGGAAGAGGTGGGGCTTCTTCCATTGCTGTGGAGTGCCTTCCCCTGGCATCCGCACCGCGTGGGGCAGCCGTTGTCCAACCGAACGCCCAAGCCCTCCGAGACCAAGCTCGGCACGCCCTTCTGGCAGGACCTTGCGGCTCTCTTTGACATTACGTCCATTGTGGCGGTGGGCAATGTGGCCCAGCACAGCCTGCAACGCAGCGGCCTCGACGTACCGAAGATCCGGCATCCCGCCCACGGAGGCAGATCCGGCTTCAAGAACGGGCTGGAGCAACTGTTGGAAGGCGGGATGCAGGCCTGAGCTGAATTCTCATCGTCCGGTCTTGAATGTCGTATCCCGTTGTCATGATGGGTTTATGGGGATAGCGGCGGTGGTGAAGGCGTTCGGGGATATCCGGGCGCCCAGGCTGTTGCCGCGCCGGGTGTGCCGGTGCAGGCGCGGGAGATGGCCGGCGGGACCTGGTGGCGGGCGGGTTCGTTCTACCGGGTGTTGGTGGATCCGCGGGACGGGGCGCCGCTGGAGATCGGGGGGCGGGTGACCGGTGCGGCGCGATGCGGGCGTGGCTGCGGATGCGGGATGGCAAGTGTCCGTTCCCGGGCTGCAGCAATAACTCGTTGGACAACGATGCCGACCATATTTTGCCTGGGCCAGCGGCGGCACCACGGGGATCTCCAATTTGGGACAGCCCTGCCCGAAGCACCATAAACTCAGGCACACCACTGGTTGGGCACCAACACCGGCCAGCAAGGACGAACCACCGGGCTGGACCTCACCCACCGGCCGGCACTATCCAAGCGAACATCAGGACTGGGAACCAACCCGCTGGCCGGGGGGGGGGCTGGTAACGGGCAGCGTCGACATCGTTCGGCAGGCCGGGACCCCTTGGGAGGATGCCCTGGAGCAGTTCCTGCGCGTCCACGCCTGACCACCCTCGGGTGCTAGGGGAGGTCGGGTGCTGGTTGAGCCAGCACTACTGGAGAAGTCCCGGCTGGTCGGGCGTATCCACGTCCTCGCCGGTGGACTGGTCGCTGCAGTCCACCTCGTCCACCAGGTCCGGATGACTCCGCAGGAAGCCGCGTGCCCCGGCGTCGCCCGTCACCGTTGCGCACACGGCCTCCCGCAGGGAGGCGTCGATGAGCAGGGGGTGCCCGCGGAGGAGCGCCGCTTCTTCGCCCGCGCCGGGACTGTCGCGACGGCGGTAAGCGGCTGCGGTGATCCGGCCCCGCTGGTGCCGGGCCAGCAGCCGCCTTACCGTTTCAGGTGTGAGGCCCGGCTGGTCTACGAGGGCGATCAGGAGGTGCTCTGCCGCATCCACGACCTGGTTGCCGAGGAGGAAAGAACTGCCCATGCCTGACTCCCAGAGTGCGTTGGACACCACGCGGTATCCGTCCAAGTTGGCGGCTGCTGCAACGTCCGTGGCACCGGCGCCCAGGACAACCACAACCTCCCGGCAGCCGCCGTCGAGAAGTGTTGCGGCAACTGCTTCCACCAGCGGGCGCCCGCGGTAGGGCAGCATGGCTTTCGGGCCCAGACCCAGGCGGGTGCCCGCCCCGGCGGCGAGGACCACCCCTGTGGTCCTGTTGCCAGCCGAGCCGGTCCCGTTACTCTCACCCATAGCTGCACCCTAGCCAATGCCAAAGCAGTCGGGGCAGCCCCATTGGGAAACTGACCCGACTGCTGCCGGCGGTGATTCTCAGGCTTCGCCGCCCGCGCCACCGGTGGTGCCGGCGTTCACATCCAGGAGTTTGTAGCGGTCCATGGCGTACGACGGCGCGCCCTCGTCCACTTCGCCCCTTGCCGCGAGCATCTGCAGCACTTTCACCACGATGGAGTGGGTGTCGTTCTTGAAGTAGCGGCGGGCTGCTGCGCGGGTGTCGGAGAAGCCGAAGCCGTCGGCGCCGAGGGTGGCGTATTCGTTGGGGATGAATTGTCGGATCTGGTCGGGGACGGCTTTCATGTAGTCGGAGACGGCGACGATGGGGCCGGTGGCGCCTTCGAGTTGTTGGGTGACGAAGGGGACGCGGGCGGGTTGGCCGGGGTTGAGGAAGGCTTCTTCTTCGGCGGCGAGGCCGTCGCGGCGCAGTTCGTTCCAGGAGGTGACGGACCAGACGTCTGCGGAGACGTTCCAGTCGTCGGCGAGGATGCGCTGGGCTTCGATGGCCCAGGGCACGGAGACGCCGGAGGCGAGGATCTGGGTGCGGGGACCGTCGATCTTTGCCGGGGCGGCGAGGTAGATGCCCTTGATGACGCCTTCGACGTCGAGGTTTTCGGGTTCGGCGGGCTGGATGATGGGTTCGTTGTACACGGTGAGGTAGTACATGACGTTTTTGTCGGTTGAGTTTTCCCCGTACATCCGTTCCAGGCCGGAGCGGACGATGTGTCCGATTTCGTAGCCGTAGGCGGGGTCGTAGGTGAGGACGGCGGGGTTGGTGGAGGCCAGGAGGGGGAGTGGCCGTCGGCGTGCTGGAGGCCTTCGCCGGTGAGGGTGGTCCGTCCTGCGGTGGCGCCGATGATGAAGCCGCGGGTCATTTGGTCGCCGGCGGCCCAGAAGGCGTCGCCGGTGCGCTGGAAGCCGAACATGGAGTAGAACACGTAGACCGGGACCAGGGGTACGCCGTGGGTGGCGTAGGAGGTGCCGGCGGCGGTGAAGGCTGCTACGGCGCCGGCTTCGTTGATGCCGGGGTGGATCAGTTGGCCGGCGGGGGATTCCTTGTAGGCCAGGACGAGGTCCCGGTCCACGGACAGGTAGTTCTGGCCCTTGGGGTTGTAGATCTTGGCGGTGGGGAAGAACGCGTCCATGCCGAATGTGCGGGCTTCGTCGGGGATGATTGGGGCGATGTGCTTGCCGAAGCTCTTGTCCCGCATCAGGTCCTTCAGGAGTCTGACGAACGCCATGGTGGTGGCGGCCTGTTGCTTGCCCGAGCCGCGCTTGGCTACCTCGTAGGACTTGGCCTCGGGCAGCACGATCTCGGCGTGGGTGTCGCGGCGTTCCGGGACGGCTCCGCCCAGGGCGGCGCGGCGTTCCATCATGTATTTGATTTCCGGGGCGTCGGTACCGGGGTGGTAGTACGGCGGTTGGTAGGAGTCTTTTTCCAGCTGCTCGTCGGTGACCGGGATCCGTAGGTGGTCGCGGAACTTCTTCAGGTCATCAAGGGTCAGCTTCTTCATTTGGTGGGTCGCGTTGCGGCCCTCGAAGTGTGGTCCGAGTCCGTAGCCTTTGACGGTGTGGGCGAGGATGACGGTGGGTTTGCCCTGGAATTCGGTGGCGGCTTTGTAGGCGGCGTAGACCTTGCGGTAGTCGTGGCCGCCGCGTTTGAGGTTCCAGATCTGGTCATCGGTGAGGTCCGCGACGAGGTCTTTGGTTTGTGGGGTTTTGCCGAAGAAGTGTTCGCGGACGAACCCGCCGGATTCGGCTTTGTAGGTCTGGTAGTCCCCGTCGACGGTTTCGTTCATGATTTTCACGAGCGAGCCGTCGGTGTCGCGGGTGAGCAGGTCATCCCATTCCCGGCCCCAGACGACCTTGATCACGTTCCAGCCCGCGCCGCGGAAGAACGCTTCGAGTTCCTGCATGATCTTGCCGTTGCCCCGGACCGGGCCGTCGAGGCGCTGGAGGTTGCAGTTGATGACGAAGTTCAGGTTGTCCAGGTTCTCGTTCGCGGCGAGCCTGGAGCAGGCCGCGGGACTCGGGCTCGTCCATTTCGCCGTCGCCCAGGAACGCCCAGACCTGCTGGTCGGAGGTGTCTTTCAGGCCCCGGTTGTGCAGGTAGCGGTTGTTCTGGGCCTGGTAGATCGCGTTCATCGGGCCGATGCCCATGGACACGGTGGGGAATTCCCAGAAGTGCGGCATCAGGCGCGGGTGCGGGTAGGAGGACAGGGCGTGGCCTTCGCGGGACTTTTCCTGCCGGAACCCGTCAAGGTCTTCCTCGGACAGGCGTCCTTCCATGAAGGCCCGGGCGTACATGCCGGGGGAGGCGTGGCCCTGGAAGAAGACCTGGTCCCCGCCGCCGGGGTGGTCCTTGCCGCGGAAGAAGTGGTTGAAGCCGACCTCGTACAGGGTCGCGGCGCCGGCGTAGGTGGAGATGTGTCCGCCGACTCCGATATCGGGCCGCTGGGCCCGGTGCACCATGACCGCGGCGTTCCACCGCATGTAGGCCCGGTAGCGGCGTTCGAATTCCTCGTTGCCCGGGAACGCAGCTTCCTGGTCCACCGGGATGGTGTTCACGTAATCGGTGGTGGTCACCATCGGCACCCCGACGCTCTGCGCGCCCGCGCGCTGCAGCAGGCTCCGCATGATGTATTGGGCACGCTCGGTGCCCTGTTCCCTGATCAACGCATCCAGGGACTCAACCCACTCGGCAGTCTCTTCCGGATCACGATCAGGCAGCTGGTTAGTCAACCCGCTGAGGATATGGGAGGTATCTTCTCCTGCAGCCATGGCAGCCTCTTTTCATCGTTGAATGCGACACGTGCATGTTTTCGTATTGTGAGAAAACATTATTGCTATACGAGATTAGAGAGCGCTGGGCGAGTGGTCAACGTGATGGGTGCCACGAGACCCGAATGCTGGGGCGTGGGCTTCGAAGAAACGGATTATGACCGGCTGGCGACTCTGCAGCCACTTGACCCTCAGTGACCCGAGTCATACTCTTATTTCACTATTCAATATCTCATTTCCGCACTGTGGAATAACAGAAACGGCTCCAGTCGGCCTCACCACGCGGGATATCCATAGAATTGAGACCCTCATGCAGACCCCTCCCACGGCGGGCGTTGAAGCCGGGCAGGGCCAGACAATGCCGTCAGCCCCAACTCATCCGTCCGGCAGCGTTGAAGCCCTGTGCGAATCAGCCAGCGCGGCCTCAGGCAAAAGCATCAGCCCCTCGCTCTACAACTCGGATCTTGCCCCCACCAAGCGCGCTGGCCGCAGCTGGACCAGCTACAGTATCTTCACCCTCTGGGCGAACGACGTGCACAGCCTGGGCAACTACGCCTTCGCCATCGGCCTTTTCGCCTTGGGGCTGGGCGGATGGCAGATCCTCATGGCACTCGGCATCGGTGCAGCGCTGTTGTTCGGCCTCCTTACGCTGTCCGGTTTCATGGGCGTCAAGACCGGTGTTCCCTTTCCGGTGATGAGCCGCATCAGTTTCGGCATCAGGGGCGCGCAGATTGCCAGCCTCCTCCGCGGGGCAGTGGCCGTCGCTTGGTTCGGCATCCAGACGTACCTCGCATCCGTGGTGTTCCGCGTGATGCTCTCCGCCATGTTCCCTGCCTTGGCGGACATGGACAAAGACTCCATCCTGGGCCTCTCCACCCTGGGCTGGCTGGCATTCGTGACCCTTTGGGTGGTCCAGGCTGGTGATCGTCAGCTTCGGGATGGAGATGATCCGGAAGTATGAGGCCTTCGCGGGCCCTGTCATCCTTGCCACCATGGCGGCCATGGCCATCTGGATCTTCGTGGAAGCAGGAGGAAGCATTGCCTGGTCCTCCAACAAGGCCCTCGAAGGGCCGGAGATGTGGCTGACGATCTTCGCGGGCGGTGCCCTCTGGGTATCCATCTATGGCACCTTCGTCCTGAACTTCTGCGACTTCACCCGCTCGGCCGTCTCCAAAAAGGCAGTGGTCCGCGGCAACTTCTGGGGCATCCCCATCAACATGCTGCTTTTCGGCGCCATCGTGGTGGTCATGGCCGGCGGCCAGTTCAAGATCAACGGCACCATCATCAAGAGCCCCTCGGACATCGTCCAGACCATCCCCAACACGCTCTTCCTGGTGCTGGCGTGCCTTGCCCTGCTGATCCTGACCATCGCCGTGAACCTCATGGCCAACTTCGTCGCCCCCGTTTACGCCTTAACCAACCTGTTCCCCCGGCGGCTGAACTTCCGCAAGGCGGCAATCGTCTCCGCCACCATCGGCCTGGTCATCATGCCCTGGAACCTCTACAACAACCCGCTGGTCATCGTGTACTTCCTTGGCGGCCTCGGTGCACTGCTCGGCCCGCTGTTCGGCGTCGTCATGGCCGATTACTGGCTGATCCGCCGTGGCATGGTGAACGTCCCGGAGCTCTACACGGACTCCCCGGACGGAGCGTACTTCTATAAGAAGGGCGTCAACCCCAGGGCGATCATCGCCATGGTCCCGGCCGCCGTCCTGGCCCTCCTCATCGCCTTTGTCCCGGGACTGGCAGCCGCGGCGCCCTTCGCCTGGTTCTTCGCGGCGGGCATCGCCGCCACGCTCTACTTCTTCATCGCCGACCGCAACCAAAGGCTCGAAGACCGCGACGGCGAGTCCATCGCCGTCGTCAGCACCCACTGAGCCCGCAGCACAAAGGACTTCCCATGCGCATACTCGTCGCAAACGTCAACACCACCCAATCGATGACCGACTCGATCGCGGCTTCAGCACGCAGCGTGGCCGCACCCGGCACGGAGATCATCGGCATTACCCCATGGTTCGGCGCCGACTCCTGCGAGGGCAACTTTGAAAGCTACCTGGCCGCCATTGCCGTCATGGATGCCGTCACGTCGCACCCTGGACCGTTCCACGCGGTTATCCAGGCCGGTTACGGCGAGCATGGCCGCGAGGGGCTGCAGGAACTCCTGGACGTGCCGGTGGTGGACATCACCGAGGCCGCCGCCAGCACGGCGATGTTCCTGGGCCACAAATACTCCGTGGTTACCACCCTGGACCGGACCGTTCCCCTCATCGAGGACCGGCTGAAGCTGGCCGGGCTGGATGCCAGGTGTTCTTCCGTGCGGGCCAGCGGCATGGCCGTGCTGGAGCTTGAGGAGGAACCGGAGCGCGCCGTGGAAGCCATCATCAACCAGGCGCTGCTGGCGGTCACCCAGGACAGGGCCGAGGTGATTGTCCTGGGCTGTGGAGGCATGGCCGGGCTGGACGAGCAAATCAGGCAGCGGGCCGGCGTCCCGGTGGTGGACGGCGTGGCCGCCGCGGTGACCATCGCCGAATCACTGGTACGGATGCGCCTTTCCACCTCCAAGGTGCGGACCTTCGCTGCGCCGCGCCCCAAGACCGTCATAGGCTGGCCGCTGAACCAGCCGGCCGTACCGGCGCAGCCCTAAGCCAGGAGAACACATGAAAGCATCCCCGCCCACTGCACGCGTCGCCGTCGTCACCGGCGCCGGGTCCGGAATCGGCCGGGAGGTGGCCCGGCAGATGCTGGCCGAAGGCTACCGCGTGGTGCTGGCAGGCCGCCGGGAAGAACAGCTCGCTGAAACGGCCCAAGGCCACCCGGACGCCCTGGTGGTGCCGTGCGACGTCACCCGGCCCGATGACGTCGAACGCCTTTTCGAGGCAGCCCTCCGGCAGTGGGGGCGCGTGGACGTGCTGTTCAACAATGCGGGCGTGTTCGGCCCCGCGGCGGGCGTAGACGAAATCAGCCTGGATGACTGGAACGCAACGCTGGCCGTGAACCTGACCGGGTCCATGCTGTGTGCCGCGGCCGCGGTCCGGGCCATGAAGGCCCAGGAGCCGCAGGGCGGCAGGATCATCAACAACGGCTCCATTTCGGCGCATTCTCCCCGCCCCCGGACCGTGGCGTACACGGTTACCAAGCACGCGATGACGGGCCTGACCAAAAGCATCGAGCCTGGACGGGCGCGGCTACGGCATCACCTGCGGGCAGATCGACATCGGCAACACGGCCACCGAAATCATGGACACCATCGGTGTTGGCTCTGGGGCGCTGCAGCCGGACGGCAGCCGGAAGATCGAACCGATGTTCCCGGTGGCGGACGCGGCGCGCGTGGTGCTGATGATGGCCAACATGCCGGCCACGGCCAGCGTGGGCTCAGTCGTGGTCACCGCCGCGGGCATGCCCTTCATCGGCCGGGGCTGATCCGGAACGGCGCTTTAGGGGCAGCAGGGACGAGAGGTCCGCGCGCAGGCCGGATGCCGCCACCTTGCCAGCCGCGACTGCGTCCGTCCACGCCACCTGTCCTGTCACCATCGCGAGCCAGGTGGCGGCGTCGCACTCGATCACGTTGGGCGGGGTGCCGCGGGTGTGCCGCGGGCCCTCGACGCACTGGGTGACGCCGAACGGCGGCACGCGCACCTCCACGGAGTTACCGGGCGCACGCGCCGTGAGCTCCTCCAGTGAATACCGCACGGCGGTGGCCAGGACGGACCGGGGGAGGGGAGCGTCCGACGGCGGTTGCGCGCCTTCCAGCCAGGCCTTCAGTGCTGCTTTGCCTTCCTGGACGTCAATACGACGGCGGGCTATGGCCATGCTTTCAGTCTTCCTTTGGGTCTACTTACTGGGCGGAGAATCAGTCCAGGAGCGCGGAAACCGCCGGCCCCAACCGGATCTTGCCTACCGGGTGGCCGCCGCCAAGCACGGGCTCCACCACCTTCTCCAGGGCACTGGCCACGCCCGGGATCTCCACGGCCCCTGCGGCGGCAAGCAGGGTCAGGGCCACCAGCGACGTGGCCCGGATGTTTCCGTCCAAAATCTTGACTGCCACCGAAACCCCTTGGGGCGTGGCCATGGCAAGGACTCCCTCGGCACCGATTTTTGCGATGATCTCCAGGCTCGTCCATCACCATGGTGTTGGCTTCGCCGCGGCCCTGCACCGCCCACGGGTAATCAAGCATCGAGGTGGCGATGGTGGCGGCCCTGGCGCTGAAGCTCTGGTCGCCTGGGGCCTTGGCCAGCTGTGAGTACGCCCGGGCCAGCCCTTTGAGGGAAACAGCCGCCACGGGGGCACCGCAGCCGTCGATTCCCAGATGAGCGATCTTTTCGTCCGTGTATTCCTCAATGACGGTGCGGACCCGCTGCTGCAGCGGGTGGTTGGGCTCCAGGTAGCTGTTGGTGTCCCACCCGTTCTCGGTGCATGCCCAGAGGAACGCGGCGTGCTTCCCGGAACAGTTGTAGGCCAGCCGAGACTTTCCCTTCTCAGAGCGCACCAGCCAGTTCCGGGCCGTTTCGTCCTGCGGCCAGGCTTCGGGGCACTGCAACTGGTCTTCACGGACACCGGCCGCCTTGAGCATGCCGGCCACCACATCCATGTGGTCAAGGGATCCGGTGTGGCTTCCACAGGCGATTGCCACCTGGGCACCCCGCAGGGGTACCCCGGACTGCATGGACGCCAGGGCCTGGAACGGCTTCAAGGTGGACCGCGCGTAAACAGGCGTGTTGATGTCACCCAGGCTCGGTCACCACCGAACCGTCGGCGGACAGGAGGACAGCGGAACCGATGTGCCGTGACTCCACAAAGCCGCTGCGTTCGATCACGGCCAGTTCGACGGCGGAGTCCACGGTAAAGGTTGCATGCGGGTTGTGCGGCATACCGCCAGTCTATGGTCCAGCATTGGCCGGCCGGCGCGTGGCGCGGCCTGGCGCATGACCTACTGCACGGTGACCATCACCGACTGCCAGCCCGAGGCACCGTCAGGAACCGGATCGGCACGCTGGTCCGTCTGGACCTCCCCGGTGCCGTCGGTGGCGCGGACCTTGATGTAGTGGGGGCCGGGCGTGGCGTCCCATTCATAGGACCACTGGCGCCAGGTGACGGTGGACGCCTCGGCGGAAAGCGTCGCCTCAGCCCAGTTGCCGTTATCGATCTGGATCTCCACCTTGGTGATGCCGCGGGTCTGGGCCCACGCGGTGCCGCCCACGGCAACCTTCCCGGCCGGTACTTTTGCGAAGGACTTTGGCACGTCCACCCGTGCCATGGTCTTGATGGGCCCGCGCTCGGACCAGCCGCGATTAGTCCAGTACGCCTTGTTGTCCGCGAACCGGGTGACTTCAAGGTCCACCACCCATTTGGTCGCCGAGACGAACCCATAAAGCCCCGGCACCACCATCCGCACCGGGTAGCCATGCTCCAGCGGCAGCGGTTCACCGTTCATGCCGATGGCCAGCATGGCGTCCCGGTCGTCCTGCAGGACCTCCAAGGGAGTGGAGGCGCTGAAGCCGTCAATGGACTTGGACAGCACCATGTCCGCACCGTCTTTGGGTTTGGCCCTGGCCAGGACATCGCGGATGGGAAGGCCCAGCCATTTGGCGTTTCCGGCGAGATTTCCGCCGACAGGATTGGATACGCAAGTGAGGGTGACGTGCGATTCGATCAGCTTGGCGTCGAGGAGGTCCTGGAACGTCAGGGTCACTTCCTGCTCGACGAGTCCGTGCACGCGAAGGGCCCAGTCGTTGATGTTGATCTCCGGCACGCTCAATGCGGTGTCGATCCGGTAGAAATCATTGTTGGGCGTCAGCCACGGCGTAACACCAGGCACGGGGGACTGGACCCCTGCCGGCACTGCGGCCGCCGCCCTTGCCGGTGCCGGCAGGGTGAGGGCCTCGCGCGCCTTGGTGACGTTGCTGCGGGCGGTGCTTAGCAGCCGCCCGCCGGTGGCGGCGATACCGGCGGCCACCGCAGTAACCCCGGCAGCAGCAAAGAACCGACGCCGGTTGGTGCCTTCGCCCTGATTCCGGGCGTCGTCGTCGGCCGCTTGGCCGGCAGGCGCTTCGGGCCACTTCTTCAGCCCCCACAGCGGGACCATGAGCCGGCGCAGGACTACCAGGCCGGCCAGCGTTCCCAGCACGGAAGGAACGGCGTCCGCGCCGCTCACGCCGGAGCGCGTCACCACGCAGGCCACGATGACGGCGCCCATGAACAGGACCCCCAAAACTCCCAGCGCCCACTTCCGGTAGGCCACCACCCCCAGGACGCAGGCGAGAACCGCAATGGTCAAGCCCATGCCCACGAACAGGGCCGCCTTGTCGTTGGTGCCGAACGTGGCGATCGCAAAGTCCTTCAGGCCGGGCGGCGTGAAGTCGATGAAGGTGGACCCCAGGGCAAACAGGGGGGTTGCCCTGGCGGTGAAGAATGCGCCAATCAGCTCCGCCACGGCAAGTACGACGCCGGCCGCCACCACGCCTGCCAGTGCGGCCATGGCGGCTGGGCCCGTATTTCCGTTCCGAAGCTTTGTCATGTCTATGGTTCGGAGCGGGCGGGAGTCCGGATTGACCGAGCAGCCGGGGAAGGACACAGCTTAGGAGCGGGCAGGGTGCACAAAGTACCCTTGGACACTGTGAAGGTACTCGTCATTGGCCCCGGAGGCCGCGAACACGCCATTGTCCGCTCCCTGCTTGCCGACCCCAACGTGTCCGAAGTCCACGCGGCGCCCGGCAATGCCGGCATCAGCAAGCTGGTCCCCACACACGACATCAACGGCAACGATCCCCAGGCAGTCGCGGAGCCTGGCCACCCGGCTCGCCGTGGACCTGGTGGTGGTTGGCCCCGAGGCTCCGCTGGCCGCGGGCGTCTCCGACGCCGTGCGTGAAGCCGGCATCCCCGTCTTCGGCCCCAGCAAGGCAGCAGCCCAGGCTGGAGGCTTCCAAGGCGTTCGCCAAGGAAGTCATGGCCGAGGCCGGCGTCCCCACTGCCATGGCCCTGGTGGCCACCAACGCCGAAGAAGCGGCGTCCGCGCTGGACACCTTCGGCGCCCCGTACGTGGTCAAGGACGACGGCCTGGCCGCCGGCAAGGGCGTGGTGGTCACCAGGAACCGCGACGAAGCGCTGGCCCACGCCCAGTCCTGCTTCGACGCCGGCGGCTCCGTGGTCATCGAGGAATTCCTGGACGGCCCCGAGGTTTCCCTCTTTGTCCTCTGCGACGGCCAGAACACGGTAGCGCTCTCGCCCGCCCAGGATTTCAAGCGCATCTTCGACAACGACGAAGGCCCCAACACAGGCGGCATGGGTGCCTACACCCCACTCGAGTGGGCGCCCGAAGGCCTGGTGCAGGAAGTCCTCGAAAGGGTGGCGCAGCCTACGATCAATGAGATGGCCCGCCGCGGCACGCCCTTCGTTGGTGTCCTGTTCGTTGGCCTGGCCCTCACATCTCGCGGCACCCGGGTCATCGAATTCAACGTCCGCTTCGGCGACCCCGAAACTCAGGCGGTCCTAGCCCGGCTCAAGACCCCCTCGGTGCGCTGCTGCTCGCGGCCGCCAAGGGCGAACTGGACAAGGCAGAAGAGCTGCGCTGGTCCAAGGAAGCGGCTGTCGCCGTCGTGGTTGCCTCGGAAAACTACCCGGACAAGCCCCGCACCGGCGACCGCATCCGCGGCCTCAAAAAGGTGGAAGCCCTGGACGGCGTGCACGTCATCCACGCCGGAACCGCCCTGGATGAGGAAGGCAAAGTGGTTTCCGCCGGCGGCCGCGTCCTGGCCGTCGTAGCCCTGGGCAGCGACCTCGTTGAGGCGCGCGAAAGAGCGTACGACGGCGTGGAACTGGTCCAGGCTGGAAGGCTCGCAGTTCCGCAGCGACATTGCCCGCAAGGCCGCCCGCGGAGAAATCAAGGTTCCCTACGGCGCCACGGGCTCGCTGCCCATCGTGAAAGCAAAGGCCTGACATGACTGAAACTCCGGAGAACCGCGGCTACGCCACCGAAACCCTGGACCTGCCCGGCTGGAAGCACATCTATTCCGGCAAGGTCCGCGACCTCTACGAGCCCGCGGACGAGGCCATCGTGCAGCGGCTGGGGCAGGACTGCGTGCTGGTTGTGGCAAGCGACCGCATCAGCGCCTACGACCACGTGCTGTCCAGCGAAATCCCGGACAAGGGACGCATCCTCACCCAGCTGAGCCTATGGTGGTTCGACCAGGCTGGGTGTCGAACACCACGTGCTCGGCTCCAGCGTCGAGGACGGGGTGCCGGCCGAAGTCGAGGGCCGGGCCATGATCTGCAAGAAGCTGGACATGTTCCCGGTGGAGTGCATTGCCCGCGGGTACCTCACGGGTTCCGGGCTTCTGGAATACAAGGCATCCGGCACGGTGTGCGACATCCCGCTGCCCGAGGGTCTGGTGGACGGATCCCGGCTTGACCACGCCATTTTCACCCCGTCGGCCAAGGCCCTGATCGGCGAGCACGATGAAAACATCACGTACGACGCCGTGGTGGCCCTGGTGGGTGACGACATCGCTGCCCGGTTGAGCGAGCTGACGCTGAAGATCTACACCACTGCGGAAAAGATCGCCCGGGAACGCGGCATCATCCTGGCGGACACCAAGGTGGAGTTTGGCTACGACGCCGTCTCCGGCTCGATTACGCTGGGCGACGAGGTGCTGACCCCGGATTCCTCGCGCTTCTGGGATGCGGCCACCTACAAGCCGGGCCAGGCCCAGCCGTCCTATGACAAACAGTATGTGCGGGACTGGCTGACCTCGGCCGAGTCCGGCTGGGACAAGTCCTCCGACGCGCCGCCGCCGGCGCTGCCCGCTGACGTGGTGGCACGTACCCGCAGCCGGTACGTCGAGGCGTACGAGAAGATCACGGGGAAGACGTTCTCCTAGACGGTGAAAAAGAGCCAGGCAAGACCGCCATCCGCGGTCTTGCCTGGCTTTTTTGGTCAGCTGGCCTTGGCGGCTGCCGCAGCGCGTTTTTGCGCCAGTCTAATTTCCAGGATCGCGTCCAGGGCCTGCTGGACCCGGTCCTGGGCGCCTGCAGCCGCGAAGGCCTTCTGCGCCTCCTCGAGGTGGACCATCGCTTCGTCGAGTTCTCCAGAGGCCTTGAGTGACTTGCCCAAGAGGAGGGAAACCTCTCCCGCTGTGTGCTTCGCTAGTTCCGTGCGCTCGGAATGGATTTCACGGAGTTTTTCGACGGCGGCGACGATGTCCCCGGTAAGGTACAGCCACCGGGCACGGATGAAGGCGACCTCCAGCTGATCCGATTTGTTTCCGCCTACGATCGACAAGGCCAATTCAGCCCGCTCAATCGCCGACAAGGTCTCCGGCTCGACGATTCCCGAGGAAAGTCGGACGGCAGCAGACGCCTTGTTGAACCGAGCCCAGAGCCCGATGTCATTCGCCGGGGAGAGCAAACGGGCAGGCTCGCTCGTGGTGCTTGACGCCCTCCGCGTAGTCGTGCCGCATGAACGCCACATTGCCCACGACCCACGCCACCTCGCCGGCGAGTTGGGACATCGAGAGCTCGTCGACGTGGTCGATCATTGCCTGGCAGTACTTCCAGGCCTCGTCCAGCCGTCCGCTTTCGGCGAGGGCGCCGATCAGCGCATGGTGGGCATTGATGATTAGGGTGGATCCCTTGGGGAGCTGGTTGGAGAGGTCCACAGCCTGAATCCCTTGATCGACAGCTAGGCTAAGCTGACCCTGACCCTGGTAGATACCAGCCAGCATCTGATGAGCCCGGACAGCAAGGCCAGCCGATTCTCTGGCCATGGGGTGCTCCAGCAGGTGCTCCATGATTTTCTGCGCGTCCCGCCAGTTTCCCTGCTTAATGAGGCACTCGGCCTGCATGTATGTCATGTTCCACCACGCGCTGGTGTTCCGGCCCTCAAGGGCGATCTTGGCGGCCGTGGCAGCGTGGCTTGCGGCCAAGGGATAGTCGCGCAGATCCCAAGCCTGGCGTGCATAGAGCCCTGCCAGTACGTACTCAGCATCACTGATGGAAATTGGCTGGCTCCAAGCCTCCAGTGCCTTGGGCGCCAGCTCAAGCCTGCGTGCCAATTCCTCGATAACTTCCGCGGTCGGTTCCCTGCGGCCGGTCTCGAGCAGCGAAATGTAGCTGGGTGAGTACAGGTCCTTGCCCAGTTCGGCCTGCGTCAGTCCACGCTCAAGGCGCTCCGCGCGGAGCTTTTCTCCGAACCCGTTGCCCACGCGTTTCCTCCTTCTGGACACTTGGGCCACCGAATGCTTGACAGCCCCTGTGGAAAATATTTTACAATGTGTGTCAACAAGGACAGTGCTGGCTTTGTAACGAATCCGACTCGTATTGAGGAACTTATATGTTGAAGAAGATCGCAACCGCGGCCGCCCTGGCTGGGGCCCTGGCTTTTTCCGCGGCGGCTCCGGCCGTCCTGGCTTCAGGTTCCGTCGCCGATAATTCGGGAACGTCGGTAGCTGTGGGCAACTGGCCTGACCCTGCCTCCGCGAAGGTAAAGAAGGACAAGAAGACCACTACCACCAACACCACCGTCATTACCTACGTCGGCAACTGGCCCGACCCCGCATAAATAGCTTCCTCACACCAGGAGGCGAAGGCAGCCCCGGAGCAACAGCTTCGGGGCTGTTCCTTTGGGAAGGCTTCCCGCGACCACATCGAGATGCAAAAAGAGGGCCTCCGTAAGGAGACCCTCTTTTCGTTATGGTCGGGATGACAGGATTTGAACCTGCGACCTCTTCGTCCCGAACGAAGCGCGCTACCAAGCTGCGCTACATCCCGATCCGCTGCAAAAGCAACTTTACAAGGATAGCCGATTGCGGGTCCCGATGCGAAATCCTGGGCCGGGGACCCGGACTGTGAAAACTAGACCAGGGAATCCTTCCACGCACCGTGCAGGTCGGCGAAGCGTCCGCCGCCGCCGATCAGTTGGTCAGGGGTGCCGTCCTCCACGATCTGTCCGTCGTGGACCACCAGGACCCGGTCCGCCGTCTCAACCGTGGAAAGCCGGTGCGCAATGATCAGCGCAGTCCTCCGCGCCGCTTCCGTTCCAGCAAGCAGACGGGCCAGGCCGGCCTGCACCAGGCGTTCGGACGGGATGTCCAGGGAGGAGGTGGCCTCATCCAGGATGAGCACGGCAGGGCGGGCCAGGAAAGCCCTGGCAAAGCTGATCAGCTGGCGCTGGCCGGAGGAGACCCTGCCGCCGCGCTTGTTGACGTCGGTGTCGTAGCCTTCGGGAAGTTCCATGATGAAATGGTGCGCCCCCACGGCTTTGGCGGCTTCTTCGATTTCCTCACGTGAGGCTTCCGGCCGCCCCAGTGCGATGTTGTCTGCCACCGAGCCACTGAACAGGAAGGCTTCCTGGGTGACCATGACGATGTTCCGGCGGAGGTCGGAGGTGGCCAGGTCCCGGAGATCCACACCATCCAGGGTGAGGGTGCCGGAGGTGACGTCATAGAACCGGGCAATGAGTTTGGCCAGCGTTGACTTGCCGGCACCTGTCTGGCCCACCAGCGCCACGGTCTGTCCGGCCGGGATGTGCAGGTCCAGGCGGGGCACTACCAGGGGGCCGTCGCCGTAACGGAACTCGACCCTGTTGAAGTCGATGCGTCCCGTGGCCGCGGGCAGGGCCATCGGGCTCTTCGGCGGCCGGACCGTCGGCACCTCTTCAAGGAGCCCGGAGACCTTCTCCAGCGCTGCCTGTGCGCTCTGGAACGAGTTGTAGAACATGGCCATCTGGTCCACAGGCTGGAAGAACCGCTTGGTGGACAGTATGAGGGCCAGGAGCACCCCCACGGCAAGGCTGCCGTTCAACACCCGGAAGCCACCGACCAGCAGGACCACTGCCACGCAGGCATTGCCGATCAGTACCAGCCCCGGCTGGAAGATGCCATTGAGGTTGATGGAGCGGACGGTGACCAGCCGGTAGTCTTCGGCCAGTTTCCCGTATATCCGGGAGTTTTCCTTCTCCTTGCGGAAGGCCTTGACGGCGCGGATGCCGGTCATGGTCTCCACAAAATGCACAATCAGGCGCGCGGAGACCACCCGGGACTCTCGGAAGGCAATCTGCGAGTGCTTCTGGTACCAGCGGGCCAGGAAGAACATGGGCACGCCGGCAGTCAGGACCAGCAGGCCGCTGCGCCAGTCCAAGGCAAAGATGGTGGCGGCGGTGAACGCCATGAAAAGCATCCCGGAGGCCAGCGAGCTGACGCCGGAATCGAGGAGTTCGCGCAACGCCTCCAGGTCCGACGTCTGGCGGGCAATGATCCGGCCGGACGTGTACTTTTCGTGGAATTCCAGGCTGAGCCGCTGGGTGTGCCGGAAGACCCGGACGCGAAGGTCCAGCAGCATGGCCTGGCTGAGCCGCGCAGTGGAGGTCACGTAGAGGGCGGTGAGTCCCGCCGTCGCAATGGCTGCCAGCAGGTAGGCGACGCCGGTGAACACCAGCGGGAAGTTATCACCTGAACGGAGGGCCGGGAGGGCATGGTCGATGCCGAAGGCGATCAGTGCGGGGCCGGCCACGCGCGCAGCCTGGGAGAGGACCACCATGGCGATGGTCAGCCAGAACCGCACCCGCACCGGACGTATCAGCGACCCCAGCAAGGCGAGCGACCGCCGTCGTACTGCCCTGCTGTCACTCTTGCTGAGGTGGGCGTTGTCTTCGTTGGCGGTGCCGAACGTTGCGGTGCTCATCGGGTCACTTCCTCGGCCTGGTCCTCAAGCGCAGACAATTCGGAGTCCAGGTCCCGCGGCTCCCGGTCCAGGCTGGCAATGACATAGCGGTAGTGCTGGTTGTGGGCCAGCAGTTCCGTGTGTGTTCCGACCGCGGCAATGCTCCCGTCCTCCAGCAGCGCCACCCGGTCGGCGAGGGCCACGGTGGACGGCCGGTGGGCGACGATCAGGGTGGTGGTGTCCTTGAGCACCTCGCGGAGGCGCGCTTCCACCAGTTCCTCGGTGTGGACGTCCAGGGCGGACAGCGGATCATCCAGCACCAGGACGCGCGGGCGGGCGGCGATGGCGCGTGCCAGGGCGATCCGCTGGCGCTGGCCGCCGGACAGGCTCAGGCCTTCCTCGCCGATCAGGGTGTTCACCCCCTGGGGCAGTGAGTACGCGAAGTGGGCCTGCGCCACGTCGAGGGCCTCATCCAGGACCTCCTCGGAGCGGAGCGGGGCACCGAGCAGGACGTTGTCCCGCACTGAATTGGAAAACAGGGTGGTGTCCTCGAATGCCACCCCCACGGTCCTGCGCAGTTCCTCGACGTCGAAGTCCCGGATATCGACACCGTCGATGCTGATTGCACCGCTGGTGACGTCGTACAGGCGTGGCACCAGCTGGATCAGTGCGCTTTTGCCGCTGCCCGTGATGCCTACCAGGGCCATGGTTTCGCCGGGCCGCACCTCAAGGTTGATGTCCTTGAGGATCGGTTTGTCCGGGGCGTCCTCAAAGGCGAACGTTGCGGTGTCGAAGCGCAGCGCGCCCGCGAGTTCGACCGGGCGGCGGGGCTCGGCGGGGCTGGTGATGGTGTTCTGCGTATCCATCACCTCGTAGTGGCGGTCGACGGCGGTCTTGGCCGTGAGTGCCATGGCCAGCAGCATGCCGGAAAATTCCACGGGCGAGGCGATGACGGCGGCCGTTGCGAAGAACGCCACCAGGGAGCCGATGCTCAGCTGGCCGCTGGCGCACAGCATGACACCCACAACCAGCCCGGCCCCCAGCGCCAGCTCCGGAAGCAGGGTGACCACCATGGTGAAGGTGGCCTGGTGGCGTGCCTTCTCGATTTCGGTCTGGCGCAGTTCCTCGGCTTGTTCGTTGAAATTCTCCAGGGCTTCCCGGCTGCGGCCAAACGCCTTGAGCACGCGGATGCCGTGGACCGATTCCTCCACCGTGGTGGCGAGGTCGCCCGCCTGGTCCTGGCTGCGCCGGGCCACCTTGCTGAACCGGGTGCGGAACCGGAAGCTATTGATGGTGATGGGAACGGCGGCGGCGAGGAAGATCAGCGCCAACTGCCAGCTCATGGCGAACATGGCCACGATCCCGATGATCACGGTAAGGGTGGTGACCACCAGCATGATGGCGCCGAATGCCATCCACCGGCGGAGGAAGTTCAGGTCCGTCATGGCCCTGGAGAGCAGCTGGCCGGAACCCCAGCGGTCGTGGAAGGAGACGGTCAGTTCCTGGAGGTGGTCGTAGAGCGATACCCGCATCCTGGTTTCCACCGTAGTGGCGGGGTTGATGACGAACTGGCGGCGGAGCGCCACCAGGCCGGCCTCGGCGATGCCCAGCACCAGGATGACGGCGGCGGAAATCCATACTCCGTCCGTGGTGGCCCCCGGCTGAAGCGCAGTGTTGACCAGGACGCGCAGCACTTGGGGGATGGTCAGGGCCACGATGCTTGCCGCCAGCGCACAAAGAAGCCCCAGCAAAAGTCTGGGGATAATCGGCCGGACGTGCGGATAAAGACGGCTGATGGATCGGAAAAAGGGAGTCTGCTTGGCCATGCCCGCTTCTCAAGCTCTAAAACGAATGTAGTTTCCTCTGGCAACAACCCTATGCCATGGAGTGAGACGATTCACAGGGAATCCGCAGCCCGCTGACCGCTTGCCCAGTTATTGCAGTCCGTAATACCGGATGGCCTTTCAGAAATGGTCCCCAAGACTGCATTTTGGGGACCACATCTGATAGAGCAAGGGGTCAGCTGGGGGAGGTGAGGGTCAGCAAGACGGCCTCGGGCTTGCAGGCGATCCTTACCGGGGCGAAGCGCGAGGTGCCGATGCCGCCGGAGACGTTGACCGGCGTGGTGCTTCCGTTGCTTGACCAGTCGTTGAGGCCCTTGGCGCGCCACGTGGGGATGTCGCAGTTGGCGATGATGGCTCCGTAGCCGGGGATGCAGAGTTGGCCGCCATGGGTGTGGCCAGCCAACAGGAGGTCCGCTCCGCTCTCCGTGAAGTGGTCCAGCACCCGCTGGTACGGCGCGTGGATGACGGCGATCCGCAGATGGTCGTTCGAATCCTGATTGACCGTGCCGCGGGGCCAGCCAGCGTAGCGCTCCCGCTTCAGATGGGGATCGTCGACCCCGGAGAAGTCGAAGCGCATGCCCTTGAGCACCAGTGACTGGTTGCGGTTGGTCAGGTCCACCCAGCCGCTCATGCCGAAGCCCGAACGCAGGCGCGGCCAGTCCAGGGCAACCGGCTTGAGCTTCACCCTGGAAGGTCCCAGCAGGTAGGACGCGGGATTCTTCGGGCTGGGTGCGAAGTAGTCGTTGGAGCCAGGGACAAAGACGCCGGGGAACCGCAGGAGCGGCTTCAACGCATCCAGCAGCGGGTCCACGGCCTTGACGTGGCTGAGGTTGTCACCCGTGTTGACCACCAGGTCCGGCCGGAGGTCCGCCAGCGACGCCAGCCACTCAGCTTTTTTCCGCTGTCCCGGCACGAAATGAATGTCGCTCAGGTGCAGGATGCGGAACGGTTCGCGGCCGGGGGAAGGATCGCCAGGGTCTCCTGACGGAGGACGAACTGGTCCTTCTCCCACAGTCCATATCCGAAAGCTGCCACACCCGCCGCGGCCCCGGCGCCTGCAGTGACGGCAAAGCCGCGCCCGATTGACCGGGCGCGGCTTGCCAGGCTATCGATGCTCATGCGTGTTTAGCCTTTGCCGTTTCCATTGTTCCCGCCCTTGCTGGGGGCGGGCGCCGGGGCCGGCGCCTGGGTTGCGGGCGCCTGCGTTGCCTGCGGGGCAGGAAGGGGGCCTGGGTGGCCTGCGGGCTGGTCTGTCCAGGGGTGGTGTTGGAGGTGGTGCCGTTGACCATGTTGCTTGGCGGCGCGGGGAACGGGTTGGTCCCGTACGCGGGAGCGATCTTGGTCATGAAATTAGAGAACATGGGTCCGGCGATCATGTACCCGTCGATGCCCGGGTAGAACTTTCCGTTGACCGTGATGTTCTGTCCGGCACGGCCCTGGTCGCCCAACGGGTCACCAAACCACGCGGCGGTAGCCAGGCCGGTGGTGTGGCCCACGACCCAGGTGGAACCGTTGTTATTGGACGTACCGGTCTTGGCGCCGATGGGGAAGCTGGTCTTGGTCGAAAGACGCGGCTGGATCAACGCGCCCGATCCCCTGTTCATGACTTCCTGCAAAGCGTAGTTCACACCGCGGGCGACCTCGGGCTTGATGGCGTCGCGGCAGTTGCTGGACTGTGCCGGCAGCTGCTTGCCCGTGCCGTCGACTACCGAGGTGATGGCGATGGGTTCGCAGTACTTGCCGTCGTTCGAGAATGTGGCAAAGGCGCTGGCCATGGTCAGCGGTGAGGTTTGGGTGGAACCCAGCAGGTTGCCAAGGGTCATCATATTTATCTTGGGATTCGGCTCGCTCCCGTCGGCCGAGGGCAATCCGCTGTGGAGCCCCACTGCATCGGCAATCTTCTGGATTCCGCAGAAGTCCAGCTGCGCGGCCGACGCAAAAGTAACAGTGTTAATGGAGTTGTAGAGGCCCTCGAGAACGGTGAGCGGACGGTACCACTGTGGCTCAGCATTCTGCAGGTCATCCGTGGCATCCAATTTGGCGTTCTTCTGCGCCGTACTGTAGGCGCCCTGTACTTTGCCGCAGGTGTTTTTCCACGGGTAGCCGATGGGGTAGACGCGCTGGGCGGCGTTGACCACGGTGTTCATGGTCTTTCCCTCGTTGAGCCACTCGGCAAAGGTGAACGGCTTCATGGTGGAGCCCGGCTGGAACCCGCCGACCCCGTTGAGGTCGCTTCCGTCCTTGTCCATCTTGTCAACGTTGAAGTTCAACTGCGAATTAAAGCCGCTGGGGCCGGCCAGGAACGAGGTGTTCTGGGCCATGGAAATGATCTTGCCCGTGCCCGGCTGCACCGACACCATCGAGGCACCCCACTTGTCGGGATTGGCGCCGGCAGCCGCATCAGCCTGTTCCTGGGCAGTCGCCTGGGCCTTGGGATCCAAGGTGGTGGTGATGGTAAGGCCGCCGCGGTAGATGACGTGCTGCCGTTCCTCTTTGTCTGCGCCGTAGGCCGGGTTGTTTTCCAGCAGGTGCAGGACGTAGTCACAGAAGTACGGAGCGGTGGCAGCGTAGGCGCAGCCCTGTTTGGGCTGGGTGACCTTGGGTTCCACCGGCGTGGCCACAGCGGCCTGGTACTCCTCCGCGGTGATCTTGTGTTGGTCCTTCATGAGCCCCAACACCAGGTCGCGGCGCTGCTTGGACTTTTCCGGATTGGTGGTGGGATCAAAGGCGGAGGGGCTGTTCACCAAGCCCGCGAGCAGGGCTGCCTGGGGCAGGGTCAGATCCTTGGCGGTGGTGCTGAAGAAGTACCGGGAGGCTGCCTCGATGCCGTATGCGTCGCGGTTGAAGAAGACGATGTTCAGGTAGCCCTCAAGGATCTGGTCCTTGGTGAATTCCTTCTCCAATGCGATGGAGAGCTTCATTTCGCGGAGCTTGTCGCCAACACCCTTGTTGACGCCGTTGAGCTTGATCTGGTCCTCTTCGCCGGCAGCTGCAAGGTTGGCATTGAGGACGTTGTTGACGTACTGCTGGGTGATGGTGGACGCACCCTGCTTGTTGCCGCGGGCAGTGGCGGCCAGCGCGCGCAGGATGCCGGTGGTGTCCACACCGCCGTGCTCGTAAAACCGGCTGTCCTCCACCGCGATGATGGCGTTCTTCATGTTCGGCGAAATCTGGTCCAGCGGAACCTTGGTGCGGTTCTCCGTGTACACGCTGGCGATCTCGCTGCCGTCCGCGGCCAGGATCCTGGTGGTCTGGCTGGGCGGATCGACCTTCAATTCCGCCGGAAGGGAGTTAAAGAAATCGATGGAACCACTTGCCGCACTGCCGGAGACGGCCGCGGCGGGGACCAGAAGGCCCGCCACGAGGACACCGCAAACCGCGCTTACACCAAGGAAGAGGAGGATCTTACCCAGTGTGGTGGCAGTGTCGAATAAGGGGTTGTTGCGAGGGGCCATGTTTTCCACTTTACCGGCAAGGGCTACGCTTTCTCTCATGACCAAATGGGAGTACGCGACGATTCCGCTCATTATCCACGCCACAAAGCAGATCCTGGACCAGTGGGGAGAGGACGGCTGGGAGCTCGTCCAGGTAGTCCCCGGACCTGACGGCAATGGCCTTGTTGCCTACCTCAAGAGGGAGAAGCAGTAGCATGAGCACCCCCGCAGAAGCCCAGTCCAGCGCCGCCACGGCGCCGGTATCCGCCGTCGAGCAGCGCCTCGCGGAACTTGGCATCACCCTCCCAGAGGTCGCCGCTCCGGTGGCTTCCTACGTTCCCGCCATAGTCTCCGGCAGCCACGTCTACACCTCGGGCCAGCTGCCCTTTATGAAGGGCAAGCTCGAAGCTACGGGCAAGGTGTCTGTCGGCACGGAAGGGTTCGCCGACGAGCCCACCGTTTCCCCGGAGGACGCCCAGCGTTACGCAGCTGTCTGCGCTGTCAACGCCCTTGCTGCCGTCAAGAGCGTCATCGGTGACCTGGACCGGATCACCCGCATTGTCAAAGTTGTGGGATTCGTCGCCTCGGATCCCTCGTTCACGGGCCAGCCCGCCGTCGTCAACGGCGCCTCGGAACTGCTGGGCCGCGTCCTTGGTGACGCCGGTCAGCACGCACGTTCCGCCGTCGGCGTTGCCGTTCTTCCGCTCGACTCTCCCGTAGAGGTCGAACTGATCGCCGAATTCAGCTAAGACCGGACATTTCCCTTGCCTCACCTCGCACGACGCCTTTTTGCACTGCCCCAGGATCTTGAAGGGGCAGCGCAAAGCTGGCTCGAACACGGCGAGCGGACCCCCAGGGCCGCGCGCTACGCATCATCCGTAGTCCTGCTGCGTGATTCGCCCACCGGCCTGGAGACGTGGCTGGGCTACCGGCCCGGCTCCTCCCCGCTGGGGGTCCTCGCCTTCCCCGGTGGGTCCCTGGACCCGTCCGACGACGAGCCCATGGGTTGGCTGGGCCCGTCGCCGCAGCATTGGGCTGAGCAGATGGGAACCGACGACGTCGGGCTGGCGCGGCGCCACGTGGTGGGCGCCATCCGCGAGCTCTTCGAGGAAACAGGCATCCTGCTGGCTGGTCCGGACATGTCCAACACGGTGGAAGCCACGTCCACTTCCGAATGGATGCGTGCGCGCGTCGCGGTCGCGGACCAGGAGAAGACCCTGGCCCAGGTCCTGGGCAAGCGCGGGCTCTCCCTGCGAACCGACCTGCTCAAGTCCCTGGTCAACTGGCGCAGTCCTGACTTTGCGCACCGCCGGTTCGACACCCGCTACTTCGCCGCCACCCAGCCGCTTGGTCAGGAGCCGTCGCTGCTTGAGGGCAAGGGAGTGTGGGGCAGGTGGGTCAACGCCGCACAGGTGGTCCACGAACGGCATACCAGCGTTCTGGGCGACGAGGCCGGCCAGGAGAACACCGTGGGCCGCCCCCTGGGCGAACTGCTGGTTCCCGGTTCCGAAATCATGCTTGAGAAGATGGCCACTGCGAATGGCTGCATCGCTTACCTGAGCTACAAACGCAAGCCCCACGTGTACCAACCGGCCTTGGTCGAAGAGGGCGGCAGGCTCATGCTTGAAGTCGAGGCCGCCAAGACCGTGGCGGGAGACCACCAGCGCGAACGCTGAGGCTCGGGGCGCCGGAGTAAAATCGTCACAAAGCCACACCGGGAGCAAAGGGGGCGCCTTTGCGCGCAACGGTCAAGGACGTCGCGCGCCTCGCAGGGGTCTCGCCAAAGACGGTCTCGAACGTCATGAACGGAATTGTTCCGGTCAGTGGCCCCACCCGGTTCAGGGTGGAGCAGGCCATGGCGGAACTGGATTACGTTCCCAACCTCTCTGCCAGGGGCCTGCGCAACGGCAGGTCCGGCGTCATCGCCCTGGCGCTACCGGACCTGGGCACGCCGTATTCCGCCGAGATAGCGCACAGCGTGGTGGAAGTAGCCCACCAACAAGGGTGGAGCGTGCAGATCGAGGAGACAGGGTCCGATCCAACCCGCGAATACGAACTGATGTCGCGCGCGCGGTCCAACCTGATTGACGGGCTCATCCTCAACCCCGTGGTGCTGGACCAGAGTGCCGTCAAAGTGGGGGTTTCACTCCCTCCCGTGGTCCTGCTGGGGGAAGTGTCCCAGAAGCTGGCTGACCGTGTGTGGGTGGACAGTATCGCCGCTGCTCGGGACATGACCTTGGCGCTCGGCAGGACTGGCAGGCAGCGTATTGCCGTACTGGGAGCCGCCGGAGGCCGTGGCTCCGCCGCAGCTGCCCTGCGCACCCGGGGATACCAGGACGCACTTGGTGAGCTCGGCATTCCCTGGGATGACTCATTGGTCATTCCGTGCGAAAAGTGGAGCCCCGATTCGGCCGCCCGTGCACTGACCGCTTACCTGGATGCAAACCCCGTTCCCGATGCGCTTTTCTGTTTCACCGACTCCATGGCCATTGGTGCCCTGAGTGTGCTGTGGAAGCGCGGCATCAGGGTTCCCGAGGACATCGCACTTGCCGGTTTCGACGACATCGCCGACGCGAAGTTCGCGGTGCCGTCACTGACAACCGTCTCTTTCGACAAGCGGCGGGTGGCCAGTGAGGCCTTGCGCCTCCTCACGGAGCGGATGCAGGACCGTGAGGGCCCGCAGCGGGTGGTGGCCATTGACTATGAGATCGTGGAACGGGAAAGCACCGTCAACGGCCCCTAGGGGCGGGTGCGGTCGGGTCCTGTAGCCGGGGCAAATCGAAACTGGCCACGTCATTTTGCGAACGCTAACAAATTTTCATTGCGGCCCTCATTACATCGATGTAACGTGTTGCCTGCGTCACACCCAAGCCTGCGGGGCCGCAATGAGGGGATCCTGCAGGCAAGGGGTTGAGGCACGAAACGAACTTTCAGCGGACCCATCCAAAGGAGTGACGGGTGAAGCAGTTTGATTTTTTCGAAGACAGGAAGCTGTCAAGGCGGCAGCTACTGTCAGGAAGCGCAGCACTAGGAAGCCTGTTCGCCGCGGCGACCCTGTCCGGGTGCAGCGGAAGCGCCTCCGCCGCGGCTCCAAAGGACATCCAGTTCTGGCATCTCCTGTCCGGCGGCGATGGGATAAAGATGCAAGCCTTGATCAGCAAAGCCAATGAGGGCAACCCGGGGTTCAAAGTGCACCCGACCGTCCTCGCATGGGGCGCTCCCTACTACACCAAACTCGCCATGGCATCGGCTGGCGGCCGGCCTCCGGAACTCGCCATCATGCACGCCAGCAGGGTCCCAGGCTATGCGCCCGGTGGACTGATCGATCCCTGGGACCTGGACCTGCTGTCCGCGAACGGCGTCACGCCCGGCAACTTTGCGCCCAGGATCTGGGAGAAAAGCCAGCAGAACGGCAAGGTGTTCCACATCGCCCTGGATTCACATCCGTTCATCATGTTCTACAACACGGACGTGGCGCGCAAAGCCGGTGTCCTGGCCGACAATGGACAGCTGCAGGTAGTGAAGTCCCCGCAGGAGTTCATCGCCATGGCCAAGGAAATGCAGAAGGTTACTCAAGCCCACGGGTTGTCCTTTGGCTACCTAGGCAATGGAGCCCAGATGTGGCGGCTTTTCTACACGCTCTACAAACAGCACGGCGCGGACATGGAACTGACACCCGGCCAGCCGATGAAGGTTGACCGGGACGCGGCCATAGAGTCATTGGAATTCATGGCATCGCTTTTCGATGACACCATCGCGGCGAAGAGCGGCGATATCAGCACCGGCATCGCGGAATTCGCCCGCGGCAGCTCAGGCATGCTGTTCAGCGGTGTCTGGGAGCTGCCGACGATGAAGAAGGCCGGCCTCCCGGTGGACGCCGCAACCATCCCCACCCTCTATGGCACAGCGGCTGCATACGCCGACTCACATTCGTTCGTCCTGCCACGGCAGCTGAACCTGGACGAAGCAAAGCGCCGGGACGTCTATAAGTTCGTCAGCGACATCCTCAAGGGATCACTTTCCTGGGCAGAAGCGGGACACATTCCTGCTTACCAGCCGGTGGTCCAGTCACAGGCCTACAAGGACCTCAAGCCACAGGCGCATTACGCGAATGCCGCGAACGTCATTGCATACGATCCCCAATCCTGGTTCAGCGGCTCGGGCTCCGACTGGCAGACCTACTTTGCGGAAAACGTACAGAACGTCCTCCTTGGGCGCGATAAGGCAGCTGATGGATGGGCCGCCTTCGAGAAGCGCACCAACACCCTTCTTTCCCGGCCCAACCCGGTCTAACCCCACTGAGCGACAAAGGAGTCCTTCATGAGTTCTTCATTAACAGCCCGGCGGAGCCCGGGGAGCCGGGTTTCTTCACCAGCAGCCCGGGGGAGCCGCAGCAGCGTCACCAGGAACAACCTCAGCGGTTGGGGGTTCGCAACGCCCTTCCTGGTATTCTTCCTCGTTTTCCTTGTGTGGCCAGTTGTCTACGGCATCTATATGAGCCTCACCGGTAAGTCCCTTACCGGGGCCAATGACAGCGTGATTGGCTTCGCGAACTACGCCGAAGCCTTCGCTGACGCCGACATGTGGCGCTCGCTCGGAAATACCCTCTACTTCACGGTCATCAGCACCGTCCCGCTCGTTCTGGTCGCCTTGGTGATGGCGGCACTGCTGAACGTCGGATTGCCGGCGCAGTGGCTGTGGCGCCTGTCGTACTTCGCCCCGTACCTGCTGGCGTCCACCGTGGTCTCACTGTTCTTCACGTGGATGTACAACCCCCAGCTTGGCCTGATCAACGATGCCCTCTCAAAGATCGGCATCCCGAAGGTCGCGTGGCTCAACGACCCCAACGTGGCCATGTGGGCGATCGTCATTGCCACGCTGTGGTGGACGGTGGGTTTCAACTTCCTGTTGTACCTGGCTGCGATGCAGAACATCCCCGCCCAGCATTACGAGGCGGCGTCATTGGATGGCGCCGGGGCCTGGCGCCAGCTCTTCTCCATCACCCTGCCGCAACTGGGCCCCACCACCGTGATGATCGTGCTCCTTCAGGTCCTTGCCTCGCTCAAGATCTTCGATCAGGTGTACCAGATGACAGCCGGCGGACCCGGCGGTGCCACCAGGCCCGTGGTGCAGTACATCTTCGAAACCGGGTTCACCGGCTACCGGCTGGGCTATTCCGCAGCCATCTCCTACATCTTCTTCGGACTGATCGTGTTCGTCTCGGTCATGCAGTTCGTCATCACCCGCCGCAGGAGCGCATAACCATGGCAACCCAGACCCTCAACCGTGCCACGTTGGGCACCAGCACCAGCCCAGCAGTCCGCCAGCCGCGCAGAAAAATGTCGGCCGGCAAGATCGCTGCCGTCGTCGTCGCCGCGGTTATCGCAGTCCTGTGGCTGGTCCCCTTCGCCTGGGCTACCGTTACGGCGTTCAAGAGCGAGACGGATGCTGCCTCGCCGAAGATCAGCTGGATCCCGCCGTCGGGCTTTACCGCCGACGCGTTTGTGAAGGTGTTCCAGGACGGCAACATCCCGCTCTGGACCTGGAATTCGCTGTACACCTCGGCGTCCATCACGGCCGTCACGCTGGTGATCTCGGCGCTCGTGGCCTACGCCTTGTCCCGGATCGACTTCAAGGGAAAGAAGGTGCTGATGACGGTGATCATCGCCTCCATCATCGTCCCTCCGCCGGTCCTGATCATTCCGCTCTTCTACCAGATGCTCGCCCTGCACATGATCGATACGTCGTGGGCCATCATCCTGCCGCAGGTTATCCATCCCGCCATGGTGTTCGTGCTCAAGAAGTTCTTTGACCAGATTCCCCGCGAACTCGAAGAAGCCGCAGTGATGGACGGCGCCAGCCGGATGCGGATCTTCCTCCAGGTGGTCCTGCCGTTGTCCCGGCCTATCCTGGCTGCCGTCGCCATCTTCGTGTTCATCGGTGCCTGGAACAACTTCCTGTGGCCCTTCATCGCCACCAACGACGCGTCCCTCCTCACCCTTCCGGTGGGGCTGCAGACCATCAAGAGCGCCTACGGCATCCAGTACGCGCAGAACATGGCATCCGCCCTGCTCGCGGCCCTGCCCCTGATCGTGGTGTTCCTGTTCTTCCAGCGCCAGATCATCAAGGGCGTTGCGACGACGGGCCTCGCCGGCACCTGATGCCCACCGTCACTTTCCATCCCGTACCTGCTGCACAACCAAGGAGATAGTTCTTATGTCCCGCGCCAGAATCACCATCGACCGCGACTTCACCATCGGCGAAGTGCCGCGCCGGCTGTTTGGCTCCTTCGTGGAGCACATGGGCCGCTGCGTCTACACCGGCATCTTTGAGCCGGGCCACCCGGAGGCCGACGAGAACGGCTTCCGGCAGGACGTCCTCAAGCTCGTCAAGGAGTTGGGCGCCACCGTGATCCGCTATCCGGGCGGAAACTTCGTTTCCGGCTATGACTGGGAAGACGGGATCGGCCCCCGCGAAGACCGCCCGCGCCGGCTTGATGGCGCATGGCACACGGTGGAAACCAACGCCTTTGGCCTCCACGAGTTTGTGGACTGGTCCCGCCAGGCCGGAACCGAAATCATGGAAGCCATCAACCTCGGTACCAGGGGAGTGGATGCCGCCCGGGCCATCGTGGAATATGCGAACCACCCCGGTGGCACCCGTCTCTCTGACCTGCGGGCCAAGAACGGCCACAAGGACCCGTTCAACATCAAGCTCTGGTGCCTGGGCAACGAGATGGACGGGCCGTGGCAAATCGGCCACAAGACCGCAGAGGAATACGGCCGCTTGGCGCAGGAGGCGGCCAAGGCCATGCGTTACGTGGACCCCGGCATCGAACTGGTGGCCTGCGGAAGCTCCAATTCACGGATGCCTACATTCGGCGACTGGGAGCAGACTGTCCTGACGCAGACCTACAGTGAGGTGGACTACGTGTCGCTGCACGCCTACTACCACGAGTATGAAGGCGACGCGGGCAGCTTCCTGGCAAGCGCAGTGGATACCGATTACTTCATCGAATCAGTCATAGCAACTGCCGATGCGGTCCGGGCGAAGGGAAAGCACAAGAAGCACATCAACCTTTCCTTCGACGAATGGAACGTCTGGTACCAGCGCGGCCGGGACACCGAGGATCAGTTGCGAAACGTCGTCAAGGCGGCCTGGCGCGAGCACCCGCGACTCATCGAGGACAAGTACAACGTGACGGACGCCGTCGTCGTCGGAACCCTGCTGAACTCGCTGCTCCGCCACGGCGACCGCGTCAAGATCGCCAACCAGGCCCAGGCTGGTCAACGTCATCGGCCCCATCTTCAGCGAGGAGAACGGGCCGGCCTGGCGCCAGACCATTTTCCACCCGTTCTCCCGGATGGCAGAACTCGCGAAGGGCCAGATCCTGAGGTTGTCCGTCGACTCGGACAAGTACGAAAACGAGCGCTTCGGCGGCACCGACCTCGTGGATGTCAGTGCCACCTGGAACGAGGAGACGGGCCGCGTGGCGCTCTTCTTCGCCAACCGGGGCCTTGAAGAAGCTGCGGACGTAGAGGTAAACCTCCGGGGCTTCGATGCGCAGCGGGTGCTCCGGGCGGAAGTATTGGAAATCCCGGACGGCGGTGACCGGTTCACCATCAACAACCAGGAGAACCCGGACCGCGTGGGCCTGAAACCGCTGGAGGGGACCAAGGCGAACGGCTCTGAACTGCGCCTTAGCCTTCCTGCCCTGTCCTGGGCCGTCGTCGAGCCTGGATGTGGTGAAGAGCTGACGCTAGGGCAACAAAAAGGCCGCCCCTCGGGGCGGCCTTTTTCATGTGGTCCTGGCCCTGTTGGGCCTAGCGGGAGCGCTGGCGGAGGCGCTGCATGTCCAGGATGACCACGGCGCGGGCCTCGAGGCGGAGCCAGCCGCGCTGGACAAACTCGGCCAGGGCCTTGTTGACGGTTTCGCGGGAGGCGCCCACCAACTGCGCAAGTTCTTCCTGCGTGAGCTCGTGCGCCACCAGGACGCCGTCGGTTGCCGGCCGGCCGAATCGGTCTGCCAGGTCCAGCAGGGCCTTGGCCACGCGGCCCGGGACGTCGGAGAAGACGAGGTCGGACAGCGAGTCGTTGGTGCGGCGCAGGCGGCGGGCCAGGGCCTGCAGCAGCTGGGCCGAGACCTCGGGGCGGGTGCGCAGCAGGGCGTTCAGGCTTTCGTTCTTAAGCCCGGCCAGCCGGGTTTCGGACACTGCGGTGGCGGTGGCCGTACGGGGGCTGGGGTCGAATAGGGCCATCTCGCCGAAGAGCCTCGCCCGGACCGAGGATGGCCAGGAGCGACTCACGGCCGTCGGGGGAGGTGCGGCCCAGCTTCACCTTGCCGGAGACGATGAAGTACAGCTGGTCACCCTGGTCACCTTCGCGGAACACAGATGCACCGCGGGAAAGGTCCACCTCGGTGAGCTCGTCCGTCAGCAGCCGGAATGCGTCGTCGTCCAGCGTGGCGAAAAGGGGTGCTCGGCGCAGTACCTCGATGTCCATGAAATCTCCTGAGTAAAAGTATCGGCTGTGGGCGCTTTTGCCATTGTTTCAGAATTTTCAAGGTTCTGTGACGAACTTGGCACGGGAAACACGTGCGGACATCCGGGTCCGGGCCAGCCTGGGGGCGCCGGACCCCACAGAAAATTGTCAGCGTGCGCCACTAGAATAGGGGTTCAACTGTAAATAAGGAGCCTTTGTGGTCGGCCTGACTGTCCTGGACATTGTCCTGATCCTGGCGCTGTTGTCATACCTGCTCTACGGCCTCCGCAATGGGTTCCTGGTCACTGTCGGTGGCCTCGTCGGTTTTGCTGCCGGCGCCATCGCAGCCTTCTTCGCCGTCCCGCTGGTCAGCACCTTCGTTGAGGACTCCGGGTGGAGGCTCACCGCCATCATCGCTGCCGCCGTCGTCCTGATGGCGCTGGGGCACGGCCTGGGCACCATGGTGGGGCGGCAACTCCGCGGCGTCGTGCGGATCCGGCCTCTGCGGGCTGTGGACCGGCTGGTGGGCGGGGCACTGAACCTGGTGGTCTCCGCGCTGGTGATGTCCATGCTGGCCTTCAGCGTCAGCTCCCTCGGCGTGCCTGTCGTGTCCCAGCAGCTGGCCGAATCCAAGGTGATCCGGTTCATCGACGGGCTGACGCCTACTCCGGTCAAGGCCACCATGGCGGAACTGCGGTCCACGGTGATCGGCAATGGCATCCCCACATTGCTGGAGGGGCTCGACCAGGGCCAGGCAGTCCAGGTGCCCAACACAAGCACCAATACGCCGGCGCTCAACAAGGCAGCCCAGTCCGTCCTGAGGATCGCGGGCACGGCCTACGAATGCGGGCAGAACCAGACCGGCAGCGGCTTCGTGGTGTCGGAGGACCGCGTGGTGACCAACGCACACGTGGTTGCCGGCGTGTCCCAGCCGGTTGTGGAGATGCCCGACGGCGGCGCGATGCCGGGACGTGTGGTCTACTTCGACACGAGGCGTGACCTGGCGGTCCTGGCGGTGGACAACCTGCCATCCCAGCCCCTGCAACTGAGCCGGGACCTGCCCGGCGGAAGCCAGGCTGCGTTCGCCGGGTACCCGCACGGCGGGCCTTTCCAATCCAAGCCCGCCACAGTCCAGGACATTGCCACCGTCCTGGTTCCGGACATCTATGGCAACAACGCCTCGCCGGAGGACATCTACCGCCTTGCCGGGGATGTCCAGCCGGGCAACTCCGGCGGCCCGCTGCTCACCACCGACGGCCAGGTGGCCGGAGTAATTTTCGCCAAGGCAACCTCCGACGCCGAGGTAGGGTTCGCCATCACCATGAACGACCTGGACCCTGTCGCGCAGCAGGCGCCCACCCTGGCCTCGCCCGTATCGTCCGGGCAGTGCATCAAGAAGTAGAGCTTCCGGCTACAGGACCTCTGCCAGGTAGTCGATGGCAAGCTTGTAGCCGAACACCCCGGCGCCAACGATCACCGCGGAGCAGACCGGCGACAGGTAGGAGTGGTGCCGGAATTCCTCGCGCTGGTGCACGTTGGTGATGTGGACCTCGACGGCGGGCAGCTGCACGGCTGCAAGGGCGTCACGAAGTGCCACGGACGTGTGCGTGAAAGCGCCGGCGTTCAGGACAATTCCCACGGCGGAGCCCTGGGCCGCGTGGATGGCGTCCAGCAGGACGCCTTCGTGGTTGGACTGGACGCACTCAACAGCGAACCCGTGCTTCCTCCCCGCGGCCGCAGCCAGCTCTTCCACATCAGCAAGGGTTGAGGTGCCGTACTTCTCCGGCTCCCGGGTACCCAACATATTCAGGTTGGGGCCATTGATCACAAGGATGGTGCCGCGGCCGGCTTCGGCAGTAGAGGAGGCTTCAGTCATGCCTGCAAATCTATCGGTTGGGTCTGCCCGCCGCGCATTTCTTACGTTGGGATGGGCGGCGGGCAGGGTTTCGGGGGATGGAGCTAAAGGGCCGTGACCTTGAGCAGCAGCGCGTGCTCCGGGTTCAGCAGCGGCATGGGCAGTCCTACTTCGGCGAGGAACCGGCCGTTGGCCACCGCCCCGCCGGCAAGCCACGCCGGGGGCTGAACCTGCGTGAAGGTATGGCCGTAGTCGGCGTCCCCCGGCGCCGGGAAGAGGGCTTCCACCCGGTAGTTGCGGTCCGCGTCCAACCCGGGAATGCCCACGCGGCCCGGTGCCTCTGCTGCAGCCGTGCGCAGGCTGACCAGGCCGAACAGGGCCGCCGTCGAGCCCGCAGGCGCGGCAGCCCCGGCCACTACACCGTGAAGCTGGATGGCGTCGTCCGCGAGGTCGGCGATGACGCGGCGGCCACTGTGGAGCAGGTCCCGGTGCTCCTTGTAGAGGGCTACGAAGCGCCGCAGGCTCGTCGCGTTCCCCGCCCTGGACGCTCCGGACATCCCATTCCATCCCGAAGTGGCCGAACAGGGCGGTGATGGCCCGGAATGACAGATCGTGGGTACGAGCCGTGGTGTGGGAGGTGGTGGGGCCGATGTGGCTGCCTACCAGCTCCGGCGGGACCACCACTCCGGTCCAGCGCTGGATGGTCTGACGTTCCAGGGCGTCATTGCAGTCGGAGGCCCACACGCGGTCAGTCCGTTCCAGGATGCCCAGGTCCACCCTGCCGCCGCCGGAGGAGCAGCTCTCAATCTCGACGCCGGGGTGGGCCTTCTTGAGTTCGTCGAACAACCGGTAGGCGGCAAGGGTCTGCGCGTGGACGGAGGAGCGGCCGGCGTGGCCGTGTTCCACCAGGTCCCTGTTCTGGTCCCACTTGAGGTAGCTGATGTTGTTCCCGGACAGGAGCGCGGAGATCCGGTCGAAGATGTACTGCCACGCCTCCGGGTTCACCAGGTCGATGATGTGCTGGTTGCGCCACTCGAGGGGCAGCCGGCCGCCGTCCTTGTGCGCCACGGCGGAGGGGCTCACGATCCACTCCGGGTGTGCGCGGGCGACGTCCGAGTCAAGGTTGACCATTTCCGGTTCCACCCACAGCCCAAACTCCATGCCGCGGGAGGTGACGGCGTCGATCAGCGGGGTCAGGCCCTCCGGCCACACCGTCTCGTCGACATACCAGTCGCCCAGGCCTGCGTGGTCGTCGCGGCGGCCGCGGAACCAGCCGTCGTCCAGCACGAAGCGCTCCACGCCGAGGTCGGCGGCAGAATCTGCCAGCTCGATCAGGGTGTCCAGGTTGTGGTCGAAGTACACGGCCTCCCAGGTGTTCAGCACCACCGGGCGCGGCTTCCCGGCCGGCAGGCGCGTGGACGCGGCAGGCAGCACGTGGTGCGGGCGGGACCGGAACCAGCTGTAGAAGGCCTCGGTGATGCCGTCCAGGCCGTGGCCGGAGTACGCCGCGAACAGCGCGGGCGTGGTGTAGCTGGCGCCCTGTTCCAGGACGACCTCGGCAGGTCCCAGCAGGCTCCGAGCCGCCAATCATGGTTCGGCCGTCACCGATGGTGTCCGCGAACTGTTCGTGGTTGCCGCTCCACGCCAGGTGCGTCGCCCACACCTTGCCGTGCCGGTTTCCAAAGCTCTGGGTGCCTGCAGCGAAGATCAGCGAGGAATCGTGCCCGGTGCGGCCGTGACGGCCGGTCCGGACCCAGGTGCCCTGCTGGATGGGGTGCCGCTGCGGGTGGCGCTCCCGGCACCAGCGCCCGGTGAGGTCAAGGAGTTCGACGGCGTCAGGGGCCACCGGGAGGACGGTTGCCAGTTCGTCCACCTGGAACGGGGTGGTGCCGTCATTGGTGACGGTGTGGCGCAATTCCAGCAGGCCGCCGTCGTGCAGCGTGAGGGAGGTGGAGACGCTGACGCCGGCGTCGGCGTCGGCCTGGACGATGGTGGCGACAGCACCGGCCGCATCCCCAGTGGTGACGGACGTGACGCGAAGCCGCGCGGAGAAGTCGAAGCCGGCGCCGTCACCTGTGATGCGGTGCCCGCGCAGGCCGGGGCGCCCCCGCCATGAGGAAGAGGCCTGGGGGAGCAAAGCGGCCGGGACCCGTGCATCAACCGAGGAATGCCCAACCGGTCCGGCGAGGAAGCCCAAGTCTGGCAGCACGGCCCCCAGGTCCGCACCCCAGTGGATGACCTCGGCCTCCCCGCTGTCGAAGCTGATCAGCAGGCTGGTGCCGGCGGAACGGAGGTACAGGGGGTCCATAGGAGGTCTCTTTCAGTGTTTGGCGTTGCGTCTCAAGTTACGCACAGGATCAGAATCCGGGAAGGGGTGGCCGGTGCCGCCGCCGCGAGGAGGGGACGGCACCGGCCGGGTGGCTGCGACCACATACGCAGCCACGTTGAAGGGGTTACTTGAACAGGGCGTTGACCTGGTCGTTGGCCTGCGTCAGGGAGCTGGCCTTGGCCTTGCCCGACACCACGGCGTCCATCGCCGGCTTCATGATGCCGTCAACCTTGGCAGCGTTGTCCGCAATTGGGTAGAGGAACGTGGTGCCGTCCTTGACCTGCTGGCTGAACGGGGTCACATCCACGCCCTTGGCCTTGAAGGCCTCAACGGCTTTGTCGGCAGAGGTCTTGATGGCGGGGAAGACCACGGCTTTGGACGCAACCACGTCCTGGCAGGCCGCCGAGCCCAGGTACTCGACCCATTTGATGGCGGCGTCCTTCTTCTTGGTGCCGGCGTAGATGGAATCCGCCAGGCCGTTGTACATGCTGGCGCGCTTGCCGTTGGCACCGGTGGGGGTGGGGGCGATGCCGACCTTGATGTCCTTGTAGCCGGTGTACTGGCCGATCATCCAGGAGCCATTGGCGTTGATCACGGACTTGCCGGCGGCAAAGGTGTCAGCCATGCTGGCGCCCACTGTGGTTTCGAGCTTGGGCATGTAGCCCTTGTCCACCAGGCCGGCAAACCAGTCGATGCTTTCCTGGAACTTGGGGTCGTCGTAGTTGTAGTGCTTTCCCCACGGGTTTTTATCCGTGTGGGTCCAGCCGGTGGTGCCTGTGAGGTAGCTCCATTCGGTCTGGCCCTGGCCCGAGCCGGACCCGTTAAGGCCCAGCCCGTAGACCGCCACGTTGGTCTTGTCGAAGCCGGGCTCGTCGCCGCGCTTGCCGTTTTTGTCCACGGTCAGGTGGGCGATGGTCTTTTCGTACGTGCCGCCGTCCTGGGGGTTCCAGGTCAGGCTTGCCATCTGCTCCGGGGTGACACCGGCGTCTGCTGCGAGTTTGGTGTTGTAGAACAGCGCGATGGTGTCCCAGTCCTTGGGGAGGCCGTAGCGCTTGCCGTCCTGTCCCACCCAGAGGTCGGCAAGGCCGGAGTTGTAGACGCTGGTGTCGATGTTGTCCTTTTTGACGGCGTCATCGAGTGCCAGCAGCTGCTTGTTCTTGATGAATTCGGGGTACTTGCCCAGGTGGTCGGTGAAGACGTCCGGGGCTGTTCCGGCCACGAAGCCGTTGGTGAGCGTGCCCCAGTAGTCATCCCAGCCGCGCTGTGTGACCTTGACGGTGATGTCCGGGTTGGCCTTGTGGAAGTCGTCGGCGCACTGCTTGTACGCGGGGAGCTGGTTGGCGTCCCAGAGCCAGTAGTTGATTTCGCCCTTGCCGGCGTCGGCGGAGCCGCCGCCGCCACAGGCGGAGAGCGCCAGGACTGCCGCTGCGGCTGCAGCGAGGGAGGTGAGTGCCTTCTTTTTCATGGGAGTTCCTTTCACAGTGTTTCCGGGCAGGCCGCCATGGCCCGGTGCCGGAGATGGTGCGGGGGAGTTGGTGGGACGGGTGCTATTTGATGCCGGAGAAGCCGATGGAGTTGACGATCTTCTTGCCGAAGGCGGCGAAGAGGATCAGGACGGGAAGGGCCGAGACCAGGGTGGCCGCCATTAGCCCGGACCAGTCCGGTGCACCTTGGGGCGACTGGGATTTGAAGACGCCCAGGCCCACCGTGAGGACGCGGACGGATTCGTCCTGGCCTACCAGCAACGGCCAGAAGTACTCGTTCCACTGGCCGATGAAGGTGAGCAGGGCAAGGGTGGCGATGGGGGCTGCGGCGTTGGGCAGGATGATCTGGAAGAAGATCCGGAGGTGCTTGGCGCCGTCGAGCATCGCCGCCTCCTCCACCTCGCGGGACATGTTCAGGAAGAACTGCCGGAGGAAGAAGATGGCGAACGGGGTCATGAAGATGTACGGGAGCACCAGGCCCGCCATCGTGTTGAGCAGGCCCAGGTTCTTGATGAGGAGGAAGTTGGGCAGCGCCGTGAAGATCGGCGGCACCATCATGGTGGCCAGGAACAGGCTGAACACCAGGTTCCGTCCGCGCCACCGCAGCCGGGCGAAGGCGTAGGCCGCCATGGCGCTGAAGAACACGGCTCCGGTGGTGGTGATGGAGGCGAAGAGCACGGAGTTGCGGAGGTAGCTCCAGAAGTCGATTTGGGCGCCGGAGCCGCCCTCGGCGACTGCTTCTTCCGGGGACTGCAACCCGAAGACGCGTTTGAACGCGCCGAGGTTGAAATCCGCGGGAAGCAGGTTGGTGGCGTTGCCGGCCAGTGATCCGTTGGTGGACAGCGCCGTCCGCAGGATCCAGTAGAACGGAAGGACTGATACGGCAACGGCGAGGGCCACGAGTACCCAGGCGCCGGCGCGGCGCCAATTGAACGGACGACGCCGGGCAATGGGCCGGGCAGGTGCGGAGACTTTTGCGGTGGTCATGGGAGTGTCCTTAGTCCAGGTCTGATTCGTTGCCCTTGAGGAACTTCATCTGGATGAAGGCCACCAGGGCGAGGATGACGAAGAGGATGACCGCCAGTGCGGAGCCATATCCGAAGTCGGATTCCGTGAAGGCCTTTTGGTAGATGTAGAACTGCAGTACCCGGCTGGCGTTGACCGGGCCGCCCAGGGTGGTTACGGCTACGGTGTCGAAAACCTGGAAGGAGCCGATGACGGTGACGATCAGGACCAGTACCAGCACCGGCCGCAGCAGCGGCATGGTGATTTTGCGGAAGGTTTGCCACGGGGAGGCGCCGTCGAGGTTGGCCACCTCGTAGACGTGGTGGGGGATGGACTGGAGGCCGGCGAAGAGCAGGAGTGCCGTGTATCCCATGTGCCGCCAGGTGTTGATGAGCGCCTGGGTGGGAATGGCCCATTCCGCGCTGCCGAAGAACGCGACCTTAGGCAGGCCGATGGCCTCGATGAAGTAGTTGACGATGCCGATCTGGTAGTCGAGCAGCCAGAACCAGAGGAGGGCGGCGATCACGTTGGCCATCAGGTACGGCAGGAGGAGCGCGCCGCGGATGAGGGTTGACTTGGCAACCCGGTGCATGAGCAGGGCCAGCCCCAGCGCCAGTGCGGTCTGCAGGACGATGTTGATCAGGACGTACTGCGAGGTGACCGCGAGGGCGTTCCAGAACAGCGGGTCCTTGGCGATGGCCTCATAGTTGGCGGTTCCAATCCAGGTTGGATCCCCGAGGATGTTGTATTCGGTGAAGCTGAGGTAGATGCCGCGAAGAGTTGGCATCAGGTAGAAGACGATAAATCCGATCATTGCCGGGGCGATGAAGAACAGGGCGATCTTCAGGTCGCTGCGTCCCCGGCGCCTCAGCGCCGGCTGTTCTTTATGCTCCGCCGGGCTGGCGTTCCTGGTAAGGGTGGTCATCGTCGACCCTTTCCTAAATGTGATGGAAGTAACAAGCTGCGAGACAATCTACACGAGTAGATACAGGGCTGGCAAGAGGTTTATTTTTGTTTCAGCAACTGGACTTTTGTCCATTCACCGGATGTTGACTCGAGTAGATACCGGTGCAAGACTCAGATATCCCCCTGACGGAAGGCATGACAATGACGTTCTCTATCGGCATCGTGGGCGCGGGCCAGTTCGGCTCCCAGTTCGCACACCTCTTCAACCTGCACCCCGGCGTCGACGCCGTCTATGTGGTGGACGAGCGCCCTGAGCGGGCCGCCGACGCCGTGGCCCGGTACAACCTGGCCGGGCAGGAAGCGGACTTCGACGCCCTGCTTGCCTCCGACGTCGACGCTGTTGCGATCTTTACCCAGCGCTGGACCCACGGCCCCTTGGTGGAACAGGCGCTCCGCGCCGGCAAGCATGTCTATTCGGCCGTTCCCATGGCCGTCTCGGAAGACGAAATCGCCCGCATCATCGACGCCGTCCGGGACACCGGGAACGTCTACATGATGGGGGAGACCAGCTACTACAACCCCGCCACGGTCTATGCGCGGGAACAGCACGCCGCCGGCAAATTCGGAAGGATCTTCTACTCCGAGGGCGACTACGTCCACGACATGGACCTTGGCTTCTACGATGCCTACCAGTACAGCGGCGGCGAGCGGTGGAAGGAGACTGCCAGCTACCCGCCCATGCTCTACCCGACGCATGCGATCGGGGGAGTGCTCGGCGCCATCCCGTCCCATGCCGTCAGCGTGAGCTGTATCGGAGTCAGGGACCAGCGGAACGACGGAGTGTTCGACAAGGACATCAGTATGTTCAGCAACGACTTTTCAAATGCCACGGCGCTCTTCGAGCTGAACGACGGCGGCGCCATGCGCACCAACGAAATGCGCCGGGTGGGCTACCCCTCGCACATCCGCGAATCCCGGTTCCGCTTCTTCGGCACCGAGGCCAGCTTCGAGCAGGCTCGCCAAGGTTACCGTTTGGCAGGACAAGCAAAACGTCCAGGACATCTCGGAGCAGATGGAGACCCGCCCCAGCATTCCCCTGGACGACCCGTCGCTGGCCAACGTCGCCCCGGAGGCTCCGCGACGCCTTTGTCTCGGGCCTCTCCCCTGTCCATGATGCCGAACGGCTGCCCGCGGAGTTCCTGGGTGCCCCCAATGGACACGAAGGCAGCCACCACTTCCTGGTGGACGATTTCGTTACAGCCGTGAACAACCGCACGCTGCCGCCGGTCAACGCCTGGGTTGCTGCCCGCTTCACCCTCCCCGGGATCGTGGCCCACGAGTCGGCCCGGCAGGACGGCGCGCGGCTGCCCATCCGTGACTTTGGCGACGCCCCGGCCAACTGGTAGCTAGCATGTACTCCATGACCACTTCGGCTGTGCCGGCTCCGCGCGGGCCGGTGACGCGCAAGGATGTGGCCCGCTTTGCGGGCGTCAGCACCGCCGTCGTGAGCTATGTGGTCAATGGAGGTCCCAAGAAGGTGGCCCCGGCCACCGAGGCCAAGGTCCAGGACGCCATCCGCGTCCTGGGCTACCGGCCCAACGCCGCCGCCCGGGCGCTCAAGCTGGGTTCAAGCGAGACGCTGGGCCTCATCGTTCCGGATATCTCCAACCCGTTTTTCTCGCTTTTCTCCCATGCAGTGGAGGATGCGGCTGCTGCCCTTGGCTACGCCCTGGTGCTAAGCAACTCAGACGGGAACCTCGCCAAGGAACGGCGGAACGTCCGTAACCTCGCTGCACGCCAGGTGGACGGGGTGTTGCTGGCCAGCGTCCTTTTCGAACCGGACCTGGAAGCCCTGGAAACGGCAGACATTCCGTCGGTGCTGCTCAACCAGGAACGCGATGCGCCGGGCTTCAACAGCATCGGCGTGGACCTGGCGGCCGGTGCCCGGATTGCGGTGGAACACCTCATTGGCCATGGCCACACCAATATTGGCCTGGCGATGGGTACCAACGTCTCCGGCTCCACTGACGGCCGCGAAGTGGGCTGGCGGGAGGCCCTCCAGGCGGCCGGCCTGCCGGAGGGGCCCATCTCGTACAGCGCCTTTACCAGGCCCGGAGGCTATGTTGCCGGGCAGCGGCTGCTTGCCTCGGTGAACCGGCCAACGGCGATCTTTGCGACGTCGGACATGCAGGGCATTGGGCTCCTGCGCGCCATCCACGAAGCGGGGCTCTCCGTTCCCGGCGACATTGCGGTGGCGTCCTTTGACGGCTCCGCGGACTCCGAATACTCGTGGCCGCCGTTGACAACCGTCGAACAGCCCGTGGCCGCCATGGCGGAAGCCGCCGTGGCCGCACTGGTGGGAGCCAGCCGCGGCGAAAAACCGCGGCACCGGATCTTCCCCACAAAGCTGCACATCAGGCAGTCCTGCGGCTGTCCCTAGGCTGGCTGTCCCTAGGCTGCGGCGAGCCGAAGCCTGCCCACCCGGTCCTGCAGGACGCGCTGTGCTTCGGACCCCAAGCCGGGATCGCTGATGACCTCGTCCACGTCTTCCAGCGAGGCAATGGAACTGATGCCCAGCACCCCCACTTGGTGTGGTCCGCCAGGACCACTGTCTTTCGGGCTGCCGCGACAAAAGCCCTGTCCGTTTCGGCCTCCAGGAGGTTGGGCGTGGTGAAGCCGGCCACCGAGTCCATGCCGTGGACGCCCAGGAACAGCAGGTCCAGGTGAAGCTGCTTCAGGGCGCTTGTTGCAATAGGTCCAACCAGGGCATCCGACGGCGTGCGCTGGCCCCCGATCAGGATCACGGTGGAGCTGTAGCGGGCCGGCCCTGTCGTGGCGGCATGGTGGAACAGATCAGCGATGCGCACCGAGTTGGTCACCACGGTGATGGGGGGACCGTCGACCAGTTCCTTGGCCAGTGCCCACGTGGTGGTCCCCGCGCTCAGGCCAACAGCCATCCCTTCATGGACAAGCGCTGCCGCTTCAACTGCGATGGCCCGCTTCTCCGCCGTCAGCTGGGTGGACTTCAGTTCGAAGCCGGGTTCGTGGGTGCTGGCATCGCCGGGAAGCTTGGCGCCGCCGTGGATCCGCTCCAGCTTGCCGCTTTCCTCCAGCAGGCTCGATGTCCCGCCGGACTGTCATGAGCGAGACACCCAGCTGCTGGGCAAGGTCTGACACCCGGACCACCCGTTCCCGCTGGACGGCGTCCACGATGGCCTGGTGACGTGCTGCGGGGAGCATGGAGATCCTTTCGGGCGGCGAGGGGAGCGGTTTCCCCTCCAGGTTCCATCTTTGCCTACCCCTTGCTGGAACCGAGGGTCAGCCCAGCAACAAACTGACGCTGCAGGAGCAGGTAGATGACCAGGGTGGGTATTACGGTGATGACCGCTCCCGCGGCCAGCAGGTTGTAGTTGCTGAGGAACTGTCCCTGCAGGTTGTTGATCGCCGTGGTGATGGGGAGCCGGTTGCCGCTTTGGATGAAGAGGAGCGGCCAGAAGTAGTCGTTGTAGATGAAGATGACCTCAAGCGTGGCCAACGCGGCAAACGCGGGCCTGCACAACGGCATGATGATCTCGCGGTACTGACGCCAGATGCCCGCACCGTCCACCAACGCCGCTTCGGTCAGGTCGGCGGAGAGCGCCTTCATGTAGTTGGAAAGCACGAAGGTGCAGAACCCCATTTGGAAGCCGATGTGGATGGCAATCACCACGATGTAGGTATTGAGCAGGTTGCCGGAGTCGCTGAACGAGTACGGCACCGCCAGGTGTTTGGCCATCTCGAACAGGGGTGCAGCCAGGACCTGCGGGGGAGCAGGTTTCCCGCCGTGAACATGATCAGCAGCGTGATGTTGAATTTCCAGTTCACCCGGCTGACGGCGAACGCCATCAGGGAGGCAAGGAACAGCGTCAGCAGGACGGACGGGACAGTGATGATGACGGAGTTCCAGAAATAGGTGGCGAACCCGCCCTGCGTCCAGGCCTGGACGAAGTTGTCGAAGTTGAAATCCCCCGCCACGCTGAAGTAGCCATGCTCATTGGTGGACGCCACCGGCCGGAGCGCGGTGAAGAGGGCCCATCCCAACGGAACCAGCCACATGACGGCCATGGCCACAAGGAAGATATGCGTCCCGTAGTGGCGCTTGGCCCGGCTGCCGGAGCGGGACTGGCTGGCGGTGGCGTTCCCGGCGGGGCGGGCAGCGGCAATGCTCATGCTTGGTTCTCCTTGCCGAAGGTGCGGCTGAGGTAGAAGACGATGGGGACAAGGGAAATGACCAGGAGCACCACGGCAAGGGCAGAGCCGACGCCGATCACCTGGCCCTCGCCCACCAGGTTCTGGATGACCAGGGCGCTGAGCATCTCCAGGCCGTTGGTGCCGCGGTTGATCACGTAGACAACGTCGAACGCGCGGAGCGACTCGATGATGGTGATCACCACGATGACGATGTTGATGGGGCGCATGGCCGGGAAGACCACGCGGAAGAAGGTCTGTCCGGCATTGGCGCCGTCGATGGCCGCAGCTTCCTTGAGGCTCGGGTCCACGCCCTTCAGGCCGGCCAGGTAGAGCAGCATGACGTAGCCGGCATGGCGCCAGGTGGCTGCGATCATGGCCGCCCAGATGTTGACCGACGAGTCGCCGAACCAGTCCACTGCCTGCGGCGTCCCGGCCGTACCCAAAAGGAAGTTCAGCAAGCCGTTGTCCCGCTGGTAGAACAGCTGCCAGATGATGCCGATCAGGGCGAGTGACAGCATGACTGGGGCGAAGAAGATGCTCTGGTAGATCTTGCTGCCGCGGATGTTCTGGTCCAGGAGCACGGCCAGCAACAGGCCCAACGGCGTGGCAATCAGCGCCAGGAAGAGGAGCCACAGCATGTTGTGCTGTACCGCCGGCCAGAACGGTGGGTAGTCCTGGGAGATGAATTGATAGTTTGCGGCTCCGGCCGGATGGATGTCCGCCAGGTCCAGCCCGTTCCAGCGGGTGAAGCTAAGTCCCACGGACATCAGTGTGGGCAGCCAGACCAGGGCCAGTTCGACCAGGGTGGGGATGCCCACCATCAGGGTCAGGACCAGTTTGTCCCGCCCGGACAAACGGCGGACACGGCCGCCTTTGGCCCGCCGGGAGCCGGCGGGTTCCCGCGCTTCCGGCGGGATCAGTTCTTGTGCGGTGCTGCTCATGGAAATCTTTCCCTTGCTGGGGCCTGGTGCAGGTGGGAAGGGCGACGGCGGAAGGTTCCCGCCCCCGTCGTCCTCCCTTTGACGGAACTACTGCGCTGCGTAAAGGGTTTTGGCCTGCGCCTCAAGGTTCTTGACATCCACACTGCCATCCTTGATGAAGCTCTGCAGGGCCGGGATCATTACGTTGTTGGCCATGGCCGGCAACGCATCGCGGTCAAAGAACTGGCTGATGTTCTTGGCGTTCTTGATGGTGTCCGCGCACTTCTTGTTGAGCGGCGTGAACTTTGAGGTGTCCGCACCCTTGGCCGTTGCGATGTTCGAGTTGTCCACCTTGGCGTACGCATCCTGGGCCTCGGGCGTGCCGAGGAACGCCAGGAAGTCCCGGGCGGCCTTGTTCTCGCCGCCCTTTTTCGACAGCAGCAGGCCATCAATGGGTGCCTCGACCGCGTCCCGGCCTTCCATTGCGATTTCCGGGAAGGCGAAGAAATCGATGTCGTCCAGCACTGCGGGGTCGGTGAACTGCTGCGTGACGAAGGAACCAAGGAGGTACATGCCGGTCTTCTTCGCTTCCAGGGCCTTGGCGGCGTCCTGCCAGGTCTGGCCGAGCGCTGCCGGGTCCTGGAACGGCAGGAGCGCCTTCCAGGTGTCAAAGACGGCAGTGACCTTCTGCTGGTCCCAGGATTCCTTGTGGGCGCAGAGGTCCACGTGGAACTGGTAGCCGTTGAGCCGCATGTTCAGGTAGTCGAAGGTGCCCATGGCCGGCCAGCCATCCTTGTCCGCAAAGCCGATGGGAATGATGCCATCGGCCTTCATTTTGGCGGCGAGCGATTTCAGCGCATCAAAGGTTTCGGGGATCTGGTAGCCCTTTTCGGCCCACAGGCTCTTCCGATAGAAGAATCCCCACGGGTAGTTGTAGTTGGGCACGAAATACATCTTGCCGTCAGGCCCGGTTGAGGCTTTCTTCAGCGCGTCAGAGTAATTGCCGCCAATGGTCTGCCAGACGTCGTCAATGGGCGCGAGCAGTCCCTTGCCGGCGTAGTACTGCATGCGGTACCCGGCAAACCAAGTGAAGGCGTCATCCGGTGAACCCTGCAGGTACGAATTGATCTTGTTCTGGAAGTCGTTGTGGGGCACAACATTGGTGGTGACCTTCTTGCCGGTCTTGGCCGTAAAGGCGTCCGTGACCGCCTGGTAGGCGCGCTTGGGAACATCGTCCGAGGACCCGGAACCAAAGGTGAGCCCGGAGGATTCCGAACCCGTTGCCGACGGCGCGCTGCCGCCGGTGCAGGCGGCAAGGAACGGGATGCCGGCCAGGCCGGCCGCTCCTATGCCGACCGTCTTGAGGATGGTCCGCCTGCTCGGAAACGCAGTGGCCGACGCATCGAACTGTGAAGCCATGTTCTCTCCCTTGAAAAATAGCCGCATGTGAGGCACCTCACATGTGAAGACTATAACCTCGCAAAAGCGAACAGGGAAGAACGGTAAATAACATTTAATGTGGCGATTTTTTTGAATCGTCACAAATTTGAAATGGCCCCGATTTCCCGCAGTGACGGGGAAATCGGGGCCATTCAGTGGCTCTGAACGAATTGCTAAGCCACTGTTACTTTCTGAGCGACTGTGCGATCTGCTGCATGATCGTGGGGTCGGAGAGGGTGGTGGCGTCCCCTGGATCGCGGCCCTCTGCGACGTCCTTGAGGAGGCGGCGCATGATCTTGCCCGACCGGGTCTTGGGCGCCTCCGGCACCACCAGGATGTTCTTGGGCTTGGCGATGGGACCGATTTCCTTGCCCACATGGTTGCGCAGTTCCTGGACTGTCGCGTCCCCGTTGTTCGCGGCGTCTCCCCGGAGGATGACGAACGCGACGACCGCCTGGCCGGTGGTTTCGTCCGTGGCACCCACGACGGCGGCCTCCGCCACGGCTGGGTGGCTCACCAGCGCGGACTCGATCTCGGTGGTGGAGAGCCGGTGCCCGGAGACGTTCATGACGTCGTCCACGCGGCCCAGGAGCCAGATGTCCCCGTCCTCGTCGCGCTTGGCGCCGTCCCCGGCAAAGTACATATTCTCGAACCGGGACCAGTAGGTGTCCTTGAAGCGCTCCGGGTCCCCCCAGATGCCGCGCAGCATGGACGGCCACGGCTCCCGGATCACCAGGAATCCACCGTGCCCGTTCGGGACGGACTGGCCCATCTCATCGACGACGTCAACGGCGATGCCGGGCAGCGGGACCTGCGCCGAACCGGGCTTGGTGGCGGTCACGCCGGGGAGCGGGGCGATCATCTGGGCGCCCGTTTCGGTTTGCCACCAGGTGTCCACGATCGGGGCCTTGTCGCCGCCGATGACCTTGCGGTACCACATCCACGCTTCGGGGTTGATCGGTTCACCCACCGAGCCCAGCACGCGGAGCGAGGAGAGATCGTATTTGGCCGGGATCTCCGCGCCCCACTTCATGAAGGTGCGGATGGCGGTAGGCGCGGTGTAGAGGATGGAGACCTTGTACTTCTCCACGATCTCCCACCAGCGGCCCTGGTGCGGGGAGTCCGGGGTGCCTTCGTACATCACCTGGGTTGCGCCATTGATGAGCGGTGCGTAGGCGACGTACGAATGCCCGGTGACCCAGCCGACGTCGGCCGTGCACCAGTACACGTCCGTTTCCGGATGGAGGTCGAAGACTGCCCTGTGGGTGTAGGCGGTCTGGGTGAGGTAGCCGCCGGTGGTGTGAAGGATGCCCTTGGGCTTCCCGGTGGTGCCGGAGGTGTAGAGGATGTACAGCGGGTGCTCGGAGTCATGGCCCACCGCGGTGTGCTCCGCGGAGGCAGTGTCCACCGTGTCAGCCCACCAGTGGTCCCGGCCTTCCGTCCAATCGACGTCCTGGCCGTTGCGCTTGACCACTACCACGTTCTGCACGGTGTGGCCGTCGTGGGCCAACGCGTCGTCCACGGCGGCCTTGAGCGGGCTCGGCTTGCCGCGGCGGTAAGTGCCGTCGGCGGTGACCACGAGCTTGGCCTCGGCGTCGTCAATCCGCGAACGCAGTGCTTCGGCGGAGAAGCCGCCGAACACCACGGAGTGGACGGCGCCGATCCGGGCGCAGGCGAGCAGCGTGATGACGGCTTCCGGGATCATGGGCAGGTACACGGCGACACGGTCACCCTTGGCCACGCCCAGGGATTCGAAGGCGTTGGCTGCTTTCTTCACCTCTTCGGTCAGCTGCGCATATGTGTAGGTCCGGGTGTCGCCTGGTTCGCCCTCAAAGTAGATGGCAACACGGTCCCCGTTTCCGGCCTCGACGTGCCGGTCCAGGGCGTTGTAGGCGGCGTTGAGTTCACCGCCAACGAACCACTTTGCGAACGGCGGATTGGACCAGTCCAGGGCCTGGGCAAAGTCCTTGCTCCAGGTCAGCAGTTCCCGCGCCTTCTTGGCCCAGAACGCCGGCCGGTCGGCATCCGCTTCCCCATACTCGGCGGCGGTGACAACGGCGTCGGCCGCGAATTCCGGGGAAGGCGGGAAAGCCCGGGTCTCATGCAGCAGGTTCGCAAAGGCATCGCCCTGGTGGCCTTCCTGGCCTGCCGGGGCGGAAGCGGAGGGAACGGTGGCCGTGGAGCCTGGGGGTGTCCTGGGACATGTGAACCTCATCATTCATCGATCTTTGCCGCGCGGGACGCCGCCACTGCGGGGCCCCGCCGTTGGCACGGCACTGGGCTCCAGCCGGCGGGCATACCGCAAGGAGCTGTTCCGCAACCTAGCCTAATGCTTGCCGCGCATCCGCTGTGCTCCCCGTCACAGAAGCGACTACGAGCGGCATTTTTAAGCGGTGAATGGCGTCTTCATTACTTGGCCCGGGGCGTTGGAGGCCTGTGCCAGCTAGTGATCAGTCAGGCTGTTGACTAGGCTGAGATGGAGTTGTGACTTCATTTCGGACCACTCCGGCCAGGCGCAAACAGCGCGTGGCCGGGCCGGGGCCGCATGTCAAGACGGCACAGTTTTCGGGTCCGGACCGGACCCGGTGCCGCCACGCTAAGGAGAGCAGAATGAACCAGCAGAGCTTCGGCCAGCGAACGGGCCCGGACACCGAAGCGGGGCCCGGAGGCTCCGGACCCGCCGCCGGGGGACCAGGGCACCCGACGCCGGCCGGCAACGCCGCCAAGGGACAGGCTGCAGGTCAAAAGGCTGCCTCCGCAAAGATCGATCCCAAAGCCAACCAGGCGGTCCTCGGTCCGTTCACCGTGCGGGACCTGGCCGTCTTCGCCGGCACCCTGATCCTGTTTGTCGCGTCCCTGCTGCCCCTTTTCGGCGCACGGTACAACCTGTGGAACCTGAACAACCTGTTTTTCCTGGGACTGGGCATCATCCTGCCACTGATTGCCAGTGCACTGTTCGCCGCACGCCGCCTGGCCCCGGCCACCAGGATCCGGGTGGGGTCGCTCTCGATCGACCAGTTCGCCTCCGTGGTGGCTTCCTTCGCCGTCGCCTTTTTCTTCCTGTCGGCAGCAGGCGCCTTCGTGACCAGCCTGCTGGTGGGCCTGATCGGCTCGCTGGTCCTGTTCGCCGCGACGGTGCTGGGCCGCTTCCTGCCGTATCTTTCCGGTGATTTCCGGGACCGGGCCGAGGTGCCGGCCCACGTCGTGGCACGCGAAGCCGCAGTCCCAACGCGCAAGCCACGGGCCCCCAGGGCGCCCAAACCCGAGTCCGGCCCCAACCAGTCAAAGGGCGGCTTCAAGGGCGCCGGCATCTTCGGAGGTGCCGGTGCCGGCTCCTCGGCAGTCCAGCCGGGGTCTCCCAGCACCAGCCCCAGCCCCAGCCCTGAGTCCGTCCGTTCTGCGCAGGCGCCCGCTACCGCTGCCGTACCCGTTGCCCCGGCAGGGGCCTCGAACGCAGTAGCTGGCAGCGCCGCAGTTCCCGGCGCAGCGGCTGGCACTGCTGGAGGCGGCGGCGCCGCACCCGGCGGCGCCGCAGCCGCAGGCGCCGGGACTGGTGCTGCCGGAGCCGCCGTGTCCGCGCCCGTATCAACCGCGCCCGAAGTCTCTGACCGGACCCCCGAGGAGGACGCCGGGCCGCCCACCCAGGCTGCCGACGTCGTCCGCCCCGCCGCCGCGCCCCCTGTGCAGGAGACCCAGCACAGGGATGCCCCCGCAGCCAATGCGCCCCACGCGGCGTGGGAGCCGCCGGCCGCCACGGCCGTGCACCAGCAGGTCCGGGCCGAGCAGCCCATCGGGGCAACGGTGGACCCCGCAACCCGCCACGAAGAACTGGACGGGCAGCCCATCCACGAGGCCTTTTGGTTTGCCGTTGCCCAGCACCGTACTGCCTTCGATCCCCGCACCGGTGCGCCGGCCTTCGTGATTGAACCCGGAGGTTGGGTGCTGGCACTTGAGGACCGCGGACACGAATTCCTGGTCCAGCACACTGACGGACGGCTGGGCGTCCTGCGCGACCTCAGCAACATCGAGCGCGGCTGACGCCGGTGGCCGGGGCCCGCACCACGCCAGGACAGGCCGCGGGGATGCCCGTGGTCTCGACCGAATCCGTCCTGGCGCTGAAGCGGCGGGCGCGGCGGATCCACAAGGCCCTGGCCGGGAAATACCCCTACGCCCATGCGGAACTGGACTTTCGAAACCCGTTCGAACTGCTCATAGCCACCGTCCTGTCCGCCCAGACCACCGATGTCACAGTGAACCAGGTCAGCAAAGTGCTGTTCGCGCGCTGGCCCGATGCACGGGCGTTGGCCGAGGCAGACCCCACGGAGCTCGAAACCATTCTCAAGCCCACCGGATTCTTCCGCGCCAAATCGAGGAACGTCCTCGCCCTGTGCACCCGCCTGGTGGACGACTTTGACGGCGAAGTTCCCGGACGGATGGAGGAACTGGTCACGCTGCCCGGCGTTGGACGCAAGACGGCCAACGTGGTGCTGGCGAACGCGTTTGGCGTTCCGGGCATTTCAGTGGATACGCATTTTGCCCGCCTGGCGAAGAGGTTTGGGTGGACCCAGTCGGATGACCCCGTGCAGATCGAGAAGGATGTAGCGGAGCTGTTCGAGCGCAGGGACTGGACCATGCTGTCCCACCGGGTGATCTTCCATGGCCGCCGGGTCTGCCATGCCCGGAAACCCGCCTGCGGCGCCTGTCCTGTGGCCACCTGGTGCCCCAGCTACGGGCTCGGCGAGACCGACCCGGACAAGGCAGCGAAACTCTTGAAATACGAGCTTGCCCCCGGCAGCGAGGCGTTGCTCGAACAGTACCTGGCGGAGCAGCACCGGGCCGCGGAGATCCGGATGGCGTCGCAGCGGAGGACGCCGTGAGCGCGCGCGAAGACCTCGCCAGGCTGGTCCGGCGCGCTGAAACCGGAACGGCAGGTCCGCCCGATCCGCGCTGGGCAGCGCTGACGGTCGACGCGGCACGCGCCCGCCGGGCTGCCGTACTGATGCTCTTCGGCATCCTTGACAACGTCCCCGCCGCGTCCGGCAAGCCACTAGCGCCGGCTGACCTCGACGTCCTGCTCCTGGAGCGCGCCCACACCCTGGGGTCCCACCCGGGACAGGTGGCGTTTCCTGGCGGCGGCATCGACACAGACGAGACCCCCGTGGCCGCTGCGCTCCGTGAAGCCGAGGAAGAGACCGGCCTGGACGCAGGCGGCGTGGAAGTGCTGGGCACGCTCCAGGAGCTGGGCCTGGCGCACAGCAACTTCCTGGTCACCCCGGTGCTCGGGTGGTGGCAGGCACCCTCCCCGGTCCGCGTGGTGGACTACGGCGAATCCGCCCAGGTTTTCCGCGTCCCGGTGCGGGACCTGCTGGATCCGGACAACCGGGTGATGGCCACCGTCCACCGGGCAGGCCGCACCTTCGACAGCCCCGCGTTCACCGTGAACGGCGTGGTGGTGTGGGGGTTCACGGGCATTGTGCTGAGCGGCCTCTTCGACCAGCTCGGGTGGTCGGTTCCGTGGGACCGGAACCGGCTGCACTCAATGGGGGTCTAGGCTTCGGGGTGTCCAGGCCTCAGGCCTGCTGGCGCAAATCCACCACCACACCAGTGGCAGCGTTCTCCCGCATGGCCTTGATGCCGTCGCGGAGCGTGCTCAGGGACCTGAAGGTCGGCGAAACAGCCACCGTGTTGCCCTCGGAGTCGGTGAGCCGCAGCCGGTAGGAATCGTCGGCCGTGCGGTGTATTTCAAATCTTCCCGCCATGGACGGGGACCTCCCTGGTATGCGTCGTTGCATCAGCGTGTGGACCGGTCTGTTTCAGCCACCGCTGTCGACTGTAACCTCCGGCACCGTACCCGTCGAGCTACTGCCGGGTAGGTTACCTTGCGTCTCGGCGGCAGCCCTTTGATGCTGCTCCAGGACCGCTATTTGGCGAGGTTGTAAGAGTCGACGACGGCAAGGCTGACCGGGAATTCCACCGGGATTGGGCCGAACAACAGTTCCTTCGCCGCGGCGGCCGACTCCTCGATGGCTGCGATGCAGGCGTCCACCGCGTCGGCCGGTGCATGCACCATCACCTCATCGTGCAGGAAGAAGACCAACTCAGCCCGGACAGCCCCGCCGCTGCCGCCGGTGCCGGGCGTCCGCAAGGTGCGCAGACGCCGTCGTAATTCCGCCAGCCAGCATGCCGCCCAGTCCGCCGCTGAGCCCTGGACCACGAAGTTCCGGGTGAACCGGCCTCGTGACCGGGCAATCGACTCTGCGCGCCGCTGCTCTTCGGCGGTGGTGGAGCGCTGGCTCAGGAACCACCGCGCCGAGGGTGGAGGGCTGCTGCGGCCCAGCCGGGTGGTCACCGTCCCGCCGGCCTCGCCCGTCCGTGCCGCCCGCTCAACAAAGTCGACAGCGCGCGGGTAGGTGCGCGCCAGCTGTGGCATCAGGCGGCCTGCCTCCCCCGAAGTAGCCCCATACATGGCGCCCAGCAATGCCATTTTCGCCTTTGCCCGGTCCCCGCCGAAGCCCTTTGCGGCGATGCCGGCGTACAGGTCCTGGTCCCGGGCGGCTTCTGCCATGGTGGAGTCCTGCGCCAGTGCCACCAGGACACGCGGCTCCAGCTGTGAGGCATCGGCGACAATCAGTTTGTGGCCCGGGTCCGCGTGCACCGCACCGCGCACCTGGCGCGGGATCTGCAGCGCGCCGCCGCCACGGGATGCCCAGCGCCCCGAAACAACGCCGCCCACCACGTACTCGGGGCGGAACCGGCCGCCGTCCACCCACGCGTCCAGCCAGGACCAGCCGTTGGCCGTGTGGAGGCGGGAGAGCTTCTTGTATTCCAGCAGCGGCTCGATGACCGGGTGGCTGGATTCCCTGAGCTCCCATTTCCGTGTGTTCTTCACCTCGATCCCGTTGCGGTGCAGGGCCCGCATGAGCTCCTGCGGCGAATCCGGGTTGAGCCCCGGGGCGTTAAGCAGGGCGCGCAGTTCAGCGGCCAAGGCCTCGAGTCTTTGCGGACGCTGGCCAGCGGCCGGCCTGGGACCCAGGTGGCTGACCAGGATCTGTTCATGCAGGTCCTCCCGCCACGGCACGCCGGCGTGCTGCATCTCGGCGGCCACCATGGCGGCGGCGGACTCCGCCGCGAGCAGCAACTGCAGGCGGTTCCGGCGGTTGTCCTCCGTTCCAACACCGGCCAGGGCGCCCTGCTGGGCGGCGTACTCGGTGCGGAATTCTTCGAGGCCCCATCCCTGCGCCGGCCTGGTCCCGGGATCGTCGAACAGTGCGCCCTGGTCTGCCGGGGGACGCGGCGGCAGGAGCGCCTTCGGCGGAAGCAAGGGATCTTCCACCGGAACCCTGTCGGTATTTCTGGCGTAATCGGTATGGGCGCTGAACTCGGAAAAGGCCAGGATATTACCGCAGAGCGTCGCGTCATAGCAGCGCTCCACCTCCACGCCCGATGCCAGCAACGCGGGGTACCAGTCCTGAGTCCGCTGCCAGATCCAGCGGGGCGCCTGGCCGCCGGGACGCCGGGCTTCCAGCTGACGGACGACGGCGGCAAGGTCAGCGGGAGCCACCACACGGGGTTCGGGGTTGGCTGGCTGGGGCTGGCCGGCCTGTGTCAGTTCCTGAAGTGCGGCGCCGCGGGGGTGGGCGGCGAGCATCAGGTACATGCTCCCATTATTCCTTGTTGGAAGTGTGCCTCGGTTGTCCACATAGGGGATGTGCTCCCTTAACTGCGCGTTGCGGCCGCGGCAGAGTGGCTCCATGAGCAGGCACCAGCTGAATGCACCGCACTCCGGGCCGGGACAGGCCGCAGGATCCTCCCGGCGGCCACCGGACCTGGCACCACCGTCCGGGGAGGTCCTTTGGGGTCCGTCGCAGCGTGGCTGCCGGACGGTTCAGGCGAGGTGCTGCTGGTCACCGCTTCCGGCGTCCTCCGCGCCGAGGTGGAGCGCATAGTGGCGGCCGCCGGCGCCCAACTGCGCGTTGTCCCGGATGCAGTGGAGGGCGGACGCTACTGGGACGCTGCATCGGCCGTGCTGGTGGGCAGCGACGTTCGGGAACTGCCACCGCGGCGTCGCACGCCAGCAGTCATGGTGGGCCTCGACGGCGAGGGCGACAGCCTCTGGCACCTCGCAGCCGCCCTGGGCGCCGAACGTGTGGCCGTGCTGCCCGATGCTGCTGCCTGGCTGGCAGACCACCTCAGCCGGTCGCGCTCGCCGGGCCCCGGCGGCCTGGTCCTGGGAATCACGGGCGGCTGCGGCGGGGCCGGGGCCACCACTGCCGCGATCTGGATAGCCCAGGCCGCGGCAGGGCTGGGCGCGCGTGTGCTGCTGGTGGACGGCGACCCTTGGGGCGGAGGCCTTGAACTGGCACTCGCCGCCGAGGACAACCCCGGGCTCCGCTGGCCGGACCTTGCCGAGGCAAGGGGCAGCATCGACCCCCTGCAGCTCTCCGATGCCCTCCCCGTGGCCGGAGGCTTTTCCTTCCTGTCCTGGCCCGCCACCCGGGAACAGCCGCTTCCCGTGGCTGCCGCCGCCGCGGCGGGTGTGCTTGACGCTGCCCGCCGCGGCTACGAGCCTGGTGGTTGTGGACGTGGGACGGGGCGCGGAGCCGCTCCGTACGGTGGCCTGGGACTGCGACCGGATAATAGTGGTGGTACCCGCACAGCTGAAGGCAGCAGTGGCCGCGGTGCGGCTGCTGCAGGAGCTTCCGCCGGTGGAGGCCGCCCTGCTGGTGCGGGGGAGGCCCGGTGCGGCGCTGGACAGTTCCCTGATCGCTGACGCCGTAGGGCTGCCGGTGCAGGGCCGTATCCCCGAACTGCGGGCTGTCCCGGCCGCCATGGAATCGGGGCGCCTGCTGGATTTGGGGAAGCGGCGGACCATCCGGCATTTCGGCGCCACGGTGCTCGATTGGCTGGGAGAGGACCTGCAGGCAGGGGATGCGGCATGATGCGGCCGCCCGGAACGCCGTCAGTTCCTGTCCGGGAAACAGGCAGCGCAGCAGGCTCCGGAGGCCCGGGTGCACGGCGCAGTGCCCGGATCCTGGAAGCGAACCAGGCCGTGCGCCAGGGGCGGGGCAGGGAGCCCGCCGGCACTGGCCGGACCGTCGATGCCGGACTGCTGGAATCGGTCCGCGAGTCAATGATGGCCGAGGCCGGAGCCGTAACACCCTCGCGGGTTGCCGCGGCAGTACAGGCCACCGGCAAGCTGTTGGGCACCGCGGGAGCGCTTGCCGCGGTGGAGCGGATCAGTGCCGAGCTCAACGGACTGGGTCCGCTGCAGGAGCTCACCCGGGATCCTGCCGTAACGGACATCTTCGTTAACGCCCCCGACTCCGTGTGGGTGGACCGCGGCCGGGGCGTCGAGCGCGTGCCTGTCCTGTTCGATGGCGAGGCACAACTGCGGGCGCTGGCCTGCCGGCTGGTGGCGGCAGGCGGCCGCCGCCTGGATGACGGTTCACCCTGCGTCGATGTCCGGCTTGCCGGCGGCTACCGTGTCCACGCCGTGTTGCCCCCGGTGTCCACGTCCGGGACGCTGCTGAGCGTCAGGATCCGCAGGGAGCGGGTCTTCAGCATCGCGGAACTGCGCGCGGGCGGCATGTTCGGCCAGAGGGTGCAAATGGTGCTGGAAAGGATTGTGGACCGGAGGTTGAGCTTCCTGGTCAGCGGGGCGACGGGGTCCGGTAAGACCACGCTGCTGTCCACTTTGCTGGGCCTGTGTGCTGCGGAGGAGCGGCTGGTCCTGATCGAGGACGCGTCCGAGCTCAACCCTGTCCACCCCCACGTGGTGGCACTTGAATCGCGTCACGGAAACCTTGAAGGCGGCGGTGCCGTGGACCTGGGGGAGCTGGTCCGGCAGGCGCTGCGCATGCGCCCGGACAGGCTGGTGGTGGGCGAGTGCCGGGGCGCTGAAGTACGCGAACTCCTCACCGCGATGAATACCGGCCACAGCGGCGGCGGAGGCACCATTCACGCGAACACGGCGGCGGCAGTCCCGGCCAGGCTCAACGCCCTCGGCGCGCTCGCCGGGCTCGGACCGGAGGCTGTGCGGCTTCAGGCGGCCAGTGCCCTCGACGTCGTCATCCATGTCGGCAGGACGACGAGGGGCCGGGAAATCCTGTGCATTGGACTCGTCACCGATGGCCCGCAAGGACTGACCGTTGTGCCGGCAGTAGGGGAATCCGGCGTATCGGGTCCGGCATGGGCGGCCCTGGCTGGCCGGTTGGGGATGAACTCCGAGGTCTGCCTGTGACGCTCCTCCTCACAGTGCTCCTGTGCAGCGCCGTGCTCTTGCTACTCAAGCCGCCTTTGGACGCTGCTTCCAGGTTGCGCGCGGCAACCGGCACCAGGGCCAAAGCAGCCGCTACCAGGAAGGGCCGTGTGTTGCCCCGTGGCAGGGCTGGCGGCGTGGGCGCGGCCAGGACCCGGGGGCCGGGACTGACCCTTGTTGCGCAGCAGTTGGCCGCCCTGCTCAGGGGCGGACGGACGCCCGGGCGGCTGTGGGACGAGCTGTGGACGGTATACGGCCAAGGTGAAAACGGGGAGCGGGTTCAGGGGACTGCATCGCTGTCCGGGGCGGTGCTGTCAACCGGCTCAGCTGCAGTGCTGGCATCCGCGCGTGCGGCTGCGGCCACGGGCGCTCCCGTCGCGGAGGCCATCCGCCGGGCGGTTCCCACGGCGTTCCCGCCCAAGGACAGGGAAGCCCGTACCTGGTCGGAGCCTGGCCGCCTGCTTCGACATCGCAGAGGCCAGCGGCTGCCCACTCGCCGATGTGCTGTCCCGGTTCGCGGCCCAGCCTGGAAGCGGAAGATGACGCAGGCGCTGCCCGGCAGACGGCCCTCGCCGGGCCCAAAGCAACCGTCCGGCTCCTGACCTGGCTTCCATTGATGGGCCTTGGCCTCGGTGCCGCCCTGGGCGTGGATCCGTTGGCCACCTTGCTGGGGACACCCCTCGGACTGGCCGCGTTGTTGGGCGGGGTTGTCCTTACGGCGGTGGGACGGGCTTGGTCCGCCCGTTTGGTTTCGGCTGCTGCGGGGGCAGGAGCGCCATGACGCCGGCATGGATCCAGGGCCTGGGACTGTTCCTGCTGCTTGCGGCGGGCGCGTGGCTTGCCTGTTCGGGCCCTGACCGGCCGCGTCGCCGGCTCCGCCACCTGTTTCCTGCCGCTGCAGGGGCACCCCGGAGTGCAACGGGGCCAGGGGCGCCGCGGGCTGCATCGGAGCCAGGGGCGGCAGGGAGTTGCGGCAATGGCCTGAAGGACACGGCCATGATGCTCGAACTTGTGGCGGCGATGCTGGACGCCGGAGCCGGAATTGGCCGGTCCCTCGAACTGGTGGCAGCCTCCGCTGCGCCACAGTACAGGGATTCCCTGCGGCCGGTGGTCTCCGCGCTGGCCATCGGCGCCGACTGGGACACGGCCTGGCGAAGCTCCGCGGTCGGGCTCCCCGACATCCTGGAGCTCCGGGACGCCCTCGGCTTCGCAGCACTCACGGGCGCACCGTCGTCAGCGATCCTCTACGCCCAGGCCGCACGGCTTCGACGGGAACGGTTCCGCGCCGCGGAAAAGCGGGCCGCTTCGCTTGGCGTGAAGCTGGTGGTTCCCCTGGGCCTATGCTCACTCCCGGCGTTCATCTGCCTTGGCGTTGTCCCCGTGCTGTTGGCCCTGGTGCCATCAGGGTCCTAACAGCCTCCGGCGACGCTGTCCGTCCCCTCCTCCACAGCACTGAAGCACCCGCAGCTTTTCCACTTAGCGCACCCCTCCCTTACCGGCAACAGCGGCGCCGGGAAGAGTCAAGGCAGCCGGGAAAACCACCGGCAACAACGGAAGGAAACCAGATGTCCACCAACTACTACCGCCGCAATAACTCCGCCGGAACCTACGCAGCCAGCGCGTCGCGGCCGAGGACCGCAGGACGACGCGGCAGCCTTCGTCACAAGGACGGGGTACTGTTCGCGTCCGCTCCCGTCTTCGACCCCACCGCAGATGTCCCCAGCGCCTCCGTCGCGAAGTCACCGGCCCTCGGGGCATCGTTTCCAGCTGCCTCCTTCCCGCCGCCCGGCAACGTGGTGGAACTTTTCCCCGGGGCGGGCGGCACCCCCGGGGCCCGGCGCGGCATAAGGCTGGTGGGCTCGGAAGCAGGCATGGCCACCGCCGAATACGCCATCGCCACCCTTGCCGCGGTGGGATTTGCCGGGCTGCTGGTGTTCATCCTCCGCAGCGATGAGGTAAGGGGCTTCCTGCTGAACCTCATCCGCACCGCCTTGGCGCTGCCGTGACGCGTTGTCCGCATCGCACCGGAGCTGCCGTGGCGCGTTTGGCTGGAGTGCTGCCGGCACGGGAGCACCCTGAAGCAGAGACGGGCAGTAGGGCCTGCAGCGACCGGGAGCCCGGACCCGCGGATAAGGCGGCAAACGCCCGGGGTACCGTAACGGCCGAGTTTGCCGTCACACTGCCAGCCGTGATGGCACTCCTGGCCATGCTGCTTGCCGGAGCGGCAGCGGGCATGACGCAATTGCGCATTGAAGAGGGCGCCCGGGCCGGGGCCAGGGCCATGGCCCGGGGCGACGGTCCCGCGGCGGTGGAACGCACCGTCAGGACGCTCGCCGGCGCCTCGGCAACAGCGTCAATTGCCACCGACGGAGAGTGGCTCACCATCACGGTCGCTGATCGGGTGCCGGGACCCCTGGGATCCTCCATCCCGTGGACCCTCACCGCGCGAGCTTCCACCCGCAGCGAGACGGCGGGTATCGGCGCTGCCGGCGGTGGCGGTGGGGGTGGCGGTGCCGGTTTGGCGGCTGGAAAGGGCCTCAAGTGAAGGTGAAAGCCTGCCCACGGCACCCCATCATCGGAAACGCGGATGGCCGGGAGCGCGGTTCGGGGACCCTCCTGGCGGCAGGGCTGGCGCTCGTAGTCATGATGGCCATGGCCGCGATGCTGCTGCTGGCCCAGTCAGCCGTGCTCGCAAGCAGGGCAGCAGCTGCCGCGGACCTGGCGGCCCTTGCCGCGGCAGATGCCCTTCGAGGAATCACTACGGGGGAGCCCTGCATCGTTGCCGCCGAAGTGGCAGCGCGGCACGGCGCCACGGTCCTTGGCTGTTCTGAGGGCACGGGCCAGACGATTGAGGTACGCACTGAGCTTGGCGAGCGCCCGCTGCTGGGCGCCGCGACCGGACACGCCCGGGCAGGTCCTCCGCCATAGGGGCACAGGCCCTGCCGGGAGTCAGTTCCTGGCTGCCAGATCCACCGGAGTTGCCTCCGTGGCGTCCTTGAGCAGCACATCCAGCAGGGTTACCGCGGCGGCTTTGTCCAACGGGTTGTTCTTGTTCCCGCATTTGGGGGACTGGACGCAGGACGGGCAGCCGGATTCGCACTCGCAGGCCTTGATGGCATCCCGGGTTGCTGCCAGCCACACCATGGCTTTATCGAATCCCCGTTCGGCAAACCCGGCACCGCCAGGGTGCCCGTCATACACGAAGATGGTGGGCACCCCGGTGTCGGCGTGCAGGGCCGTGGAAACCCCGCCGATGTCCCACCGGTCGCTGGAGGCCACCAGGGGCAACAGTCCTATGGCTGCGTGTTCCGCAGCGTGCAGGGCGCCCGGGAACTGCGCTTCAATGAGGCCGGCCGCGGTCAACGAGCGGTTGTCCACAACGAACCACACCGCCTTGGTGAAGAGGTCCCGGGCGCCCAGCTCAAGGGGCTCTTCGCCCAGGACCTCGTTCGAAATCAGGGCCTTGCGCTGGAAGGAGACCACCTGCGTGGTGACCTTCACGTCGCCGAAATGGACGGTTACGTCGCCCCAGCCCATGGTCCGCACGGTGTCCAGGACCTCGATCTGGGTTACGTCCCGTGCTGTTGTGTAGTAGTCCGGGTTGGCCCGGCGGACCATAACGCAGTGGTCGTCTTCGTTCAGGTCCTCCACCACGTAGGAGTCGCCCTGATGGACATACACTGCCCCGGTGTGTGCCTGGTAGTGGGTCTGCGGCGAGTCCATGGTTCCCAGGAGGGAGCCGGTCTCGGCGTCGACGATGCTGACCGGGCCGCCGCCGTCTGCCCGGAGGTTGACCATGGCAGCCGCGCTTTGCGAGTGGGTCCAGAACCAGCCCGCGGGCCGGCGCCGGAGGTAGCCCTGCGCCACCAGCCGGTCCAGGAGCAGTTCGGCGGTAGGGCCAAAGAGATCCAGTTCGGCTGGTCCCAGCGGAAGTTCGGCTGCCGCCGCGCACAGGTGCGGTCCCAGCACGTAGGGGTTGGAGGGGTCAAAGACCGTTGCCTCCACCGAGACGTCGAAGATGGCCTCGGGGTGGTTTACCAGGTAGGTGTCCAGCGGATCATCGCTGGCCACGAATGCCGCGATGGCATCCTGGCCGGCCCGGCCGGCCCGGCCGATCTGCTGGAAGAGGGATGCCCGTGTACCGGGCCAGCCGGCCACGAGGACTGCGTCCAGGCCAGAGATGTCGATTCCCAGTTCCAAGGCCGATGTGCTGGAGACGCCCAGCAGTTGGCCGGAGCGCAAGGATTTCTCCACGGCCCGGCGTTCCTCCGGCAGGTATCCCGAGCGGTAGGCGGCCACGCGCTGCGGCAGGCTCGGATCCACTTCGTCAAGGAGCCGCTTGGTGATGGCGGAGATGGTCTCGGCGCCGCGGCGGGACTTGATGAAGGCGATGGTGCGGACCCGGGCGGATACCAGGTTGGCGAGCAGGTCCGAGGTTTCGGCCACGGCCGTCCGCCGCTCCTTGGCGCCGTTCTCGCCCCTGATATCGGTCAGCGCCGGTTCCCAGAGTGCCACTGTGGTGGCCCCGTGCGGCGAGCAGTCGCGGGACACCGCCTTCACAGGGGCCCCGATGAGGCGGGAGAAGGAGACGTCGGGGTCCGAAGCGGTGGCGGAGGCAGCAATGAAAACGGGCTCGGGGAATGAGGTGCCCGCCCCGTAATAGGCGCAGATCCGGCGGAGTCGCCGCATCAGGTTGGCCACATGTGATCCGAACACGCCCCGGTAGCTGTGCGCCTCGTCCACGATGACGTAGCGGAGCCGGCGGAAGAAGCCGGCCCACCACGCATGGTTGGGAAGGATGCCAAAGTGCAGCATGTCCGGGTTGGCCAGGATGAAGTTGGCGTGGTCCCGGATCCACCGGCGGGCAGAGGGGTCCGTGTCGCCGTCGTAGGTTTCCGCCCGGACCGTGGGCAGCTTCAGGGCGCGGATGGCGTTCAGCTGGTCCGCCGCCAGCGCCTTGGTGGGGGAGAGGTAAAGGGTGACGGCGCCGTCGTCGTGAATCTTGCCGGGCTCCGCGAGCACCCGCAGGCTCGGACCGGTGGATCGCGTCCAGCGCCGGCACCTGGTAGGCCAGGGATTTCCCAGATGCGGTTCCGGTCGCCACCACAACGTGCTCCCCGGCATGGGCTGCGTTCGCCGCGTCCACCTGGTGCCGGTACGGCTCGCCGATGCCCAGTGCCCCATACGCCGCAGCAATGTCCGGATGCACCCATTCCGGCCAGGGCGCGTGGATCGCCTCCCGCGCCGGGATGGTTCGGACATGACGGAGCTGTTCCGGGTCCGGGCCGCGGCCCAGCAAAGGAATCAGGGAGTCATGGGGGTTCACCCCATCATTCTTTCATCCGGTGCCGCATCGACTGCCCAGGGTTCGCCCACGGGAAAACGAACCGGGCACCAGCGGCGGAGCCAGGTCAGCTCAGTGAGAGGTCTGCTCCGTCATGGGATGCCGACAGCATGAGGACCCTGGCCACAGTGGTCCAGCCAAGGTGCGAGTAGAGCTTCTGCCCGTCCAGCGAAGCCAGCAGCAGTCCGCTGCGGACATCGTGCCCAAACGCCTGCGCCGCCAGCGCACGCATGATGAAACTGCCCAGGCCCCTGCGCTGGAACGCCGGCTCGGTGATGATCTTGTCGAACACGGCGGTATCACCGACAACGAATACCCTGCCGCTGGCCGCGACGGCGTCTCCGGAGCGGACCTCGGCATAGTGGACACCATCCTGTTCGAAGGTGGACAGGCTCAGGTCGTCGTCCGAAAGCCAGGGGTCCTCGGCGTCCTGGGTCTCCATGTCCACGATCATCATCGTCTGCGAATCCGAGGTGACGTTCAGCCCCTGCCGGGTGGCCAGGGTGGCGTACCGGAAGGGGTCGTTAGTGAGGATGGTCAGTACCCTGGCGGGGGATTCCGCCGTCTTGGCGGCGAGGGCGGCGAACTCGTCGTCGGTGGGTTCGGACGCAAAGACTTCCCACTCGCCGCTGGTGTCGGCGCGGAGCGCAGCGGGAAAACGGCCCTCCGTGGAGGTCCGGTAGCCGCGACATCCGGCCCAGCCTGCAACCCACACTTCGAGCAGGCCAGTGATGTCTTCAACCAGGGTTTCCGGGGTCATGGCAAGAACACTATTCCAGCCCGATCGCAAGCAACAGGGGGTGCGGAAGTGCTTATGCAATTGTGATGCGGCACAAGCACGCCGGGAGTCCCGAGCCCGGATCAGCACGGAGCGGGAACGGGCCGTGAACTTGGCCAGGACCGGGGCGGCAGCACAGCCGGTACCCTTAAATACGTGGCTTTGAACAAGATTGTGCTCTTTTACGGCTTTACCCCCATTGCTGACCCGAACGCCGTGCGTCTCTGGCAGCGCGCCCTGTGCGAAAAGCTTGGCCTGACCGGCCGCATCATCATTTCCAGGGACGGGATCAACGCCACAGTGGGCGGGGAAATCGGCGCCGTTAAACAGTACGTCAAGTCCACCCGCGAGTACTCCGGGTTCCGGAGCATTGACGTGAAATGGTCCGACGGCGGTGCGGAGGACTTCCCCGGCTCAGCGTGAAGGTGCGGGACGAGATTGTCTCCTTCGGTGCGCCCGGAGAACTCAAGGTTGACGCCGGCGGCGTCGTGGGCGGCGGGAAGCACCTCAAGCCGGAGCAGGCCCACGAGCTCGTGGACGCCAAGAAGCAGGACGGCCAGGATGTGGTCTTCTTCGACGGCCGGAACGCCTTCGAAGCGCAGATTGGCAGGTTCAAGGACGCCGTGGTGCCGGATGTCGCCACCACCCACGACTTCATCAAGGAGCCTGGAGTCCGGCAAATATGACTCCCTGAAGGACCAACCCGTGGTGACCTACTGCACGGGAGGCATCCGCTGCGAGGTGCTCTCAAGCCTGATGGTGAACCGCGGCTTCAAGGAGGTTTACCAGCTGGACGGCGGGATCGTCCGCTACGGCGAGGCGTTCAAGGACCAGGGGCTCTGGGAGGGTTCGCTGTACGTTTTTGACAAGCGCATGCACCTGGAGTTCAGCGAGGACGCCAAGACCATTGGCGAGTGTACCCGCTGCTCTGCGCCCACCAGCAAATTCGAGAACTGCTCCAATCCAAGCTGCCGCACCCTGACCCTGTACTGCGCCGATTGTGCCGCCAGCCCCGAGACCCTCCGATGCGCGGATGGCTGCGCCGCGGCCTGATCCCCCGGCCTGCCACGCCATGGGCCACGAACCATGGGTCACGCCTACGGCCCAGGCAAGACGGTGCGGCCGGCACACCGCCGCCTGCATTAGAGCCGGTGCACGCGGAACGCGAAGTTCGCCTCGGTCCTGGCCTCCACCCTGACGGTGAGGACACTGTCCGTTGACAGGTAGATCACGTTTTCGCGGTTGATGCCGCACCGCAGGCCCAGGTCCACCAGCGTGAGGGTCTCGGTGCGGACCGTGAAGGTCACCCGGCGCTGGCTCCGGCAGGCGATGGCCAGGATGTAGGTCCCGGTTTCCAGCATGGGCGACGAGGCCGTCCTGACCTCCCCGGCCCCCAGGAGCCCGGCGTCGGCCTGGACCACGGGGCCGGTGGTGGCGGGAAGTGCCCGGGATACCCAGTCGTCCAGGCTCCGCAGCGCTGACCGGGTCCTGCTGCAGCGGGTCGCGGGTGAAGGCGGGTGCGGGGGCAATAGTCGCGGTGCCTTGGGCATTGCCGTTGCCGGCCCGGCCGTCGTCGTACGTATATTCACAGCCAACCAGCGCACCTGCCGCAAGCACCAGTCCAAGGGCGACGGCGGCCGCTGGCTTCGGTGCCAGGGGCGCCCGTGCTGTCCCTTCAGGGAAGGGCGCGGAGACTCCCCGCACGCTGGGCATAGTCCGACTTTAAGCCCATAGCGGGCGCCGGGCCAGAGCTGGAAAGGGGCGCTATTGCGCCGGTGCCAGCTGGTACGCGTAGAGCAGCGGAGCGTCGACGCTGGAGGTGCTGATTTCGACGCGTCCCGCGGCGGGCAGGTTGATTTTGGTGGTTTCCGGCCGGCCGTTGCAGGCTGCCCCTGCCTCCGTCACGGCCTTTCCGTCCAGCGACACCGCGAAGAAAGCCTTGCCGGTGCCGTCGCAAACCGCCGTGAGCGTGTAGCTGCCGGCGGGCACCCGGGCGGCCTCCTGCACAATGCGGTCCCGGTTGAGGATCTTGCCCGAATCCTGGACCACAACGCCTGCTGGGGAAGACGGAAGCGCCGTGGCACGCCACTTGGGAACATCCGCCTTCTCCACTGAGGTGGCAGGTGCACATCCCGCCACAGCAAGGCAGAGCGCCGCGGCAGCCACTGTCCCCGGCAGCGGACGGCGGAATGCAGCGGCTGCCGTGCGGGCGCGCGGAAGGAGGGAGCGGCGGGAAGGCATGGGACCACCGTACCCCGCACGCACCCCGGACTAAACTTGGGCGGTGCCTATATCCCCTTATGAGTTCACCGCCGGCAACACCCCCGACGCTCCCCGCAGCGACCACCCCGCGCTGCTGTCCGCTCTGGCCGCGGACCTGCGGGGCCTGGATTACACGCTTGAGGGAGTGGCACGGCTGCTGGGCCCCACGGCCTCGGCGGCGCTGAACCGGGACCAGATCATTCCCGCGCTGCTTGCTGTTGAGCAGGCAGTGAGTGCGGACAACCGGGTGGCGCCGCTTGCCGCCGTCGTCCGCCTCTGGCTCCTCGCGGAGCCGCAGGAACGCAGAACGCTCGACGCCGCACTGCCGGGCACCGGCACCGAAGGCCTCCTTGAACTGGGTCTGGTGGAGCCCGTTCCCGGCTCGGGGTTGCTCACGGCGAAGGCTGACCTGCGCCCGTACGGCTGGGACAAGAACGAGGATGGCAGCGGGGGCGCGGAGCTGTGGGTGGCCAGCGACCTCGCCGCCCACCAGAAGGCGGGGATGCTCCGGCACGACCACGTCCTGGGCATCGGGCAGGCATCCACCACCTTGGTGCAGACCACCATCCGCCGCCACACCGAGCGCGCCCTGGACCTGGGGACAGGCTGCGGCATCCAGGCATTCCACCTGCTGCACCACTGCCAGCACGTGACCGCCACCGACATCTCCGAGCGTGCGCTCGCCTATTCCCGGTTCAACATCCTGCTCAACGCGGAGGCGCTCTCGGTCGACCCGGACCGCCTGGAAGACAGGGTCAGCCTGCGCCTGGGCTCACTCCTGGAGCCCGTGTCCGGTGAGGAATTCGGCCTGGTGGTCTCCAACCCACCGTTCGTCATCACCCCGCGCAGCACCGGTGAGGACGCGGCGGACCAGTTCACCTACCGCGACGGCGGCCTGCCGGGCGATGAGATCGTGGCCTCCCTGGTGGCGGAACTGCCGGGAATCCTGGCGCCCGGCGGCTGGGCCCAGATGCTGGGAAACTGGGAAGTCGCCGCCGGCAGCAACTGGGATGAGCGGCCCAAGTCGTGGGTTCGGCCGGGCATTGACACCTGGTTTATCCAGCGCGAGCATGTCAGCCCGGAACAATACGCCGAAACCTGGCTCCAGGACGCCTCGGAATCCCGGGAGCGGCAGCACTACCGGGAGGCGTATGCCGCCTATCTCGCGGATTTCGGGTCCCGGAAAGTGGCCGGAATCGGCTTCGGCATGGTCTGGCTGCGCCGCCCCGCCGACGGGCGCCCCGCCGCCATGAGCCGCTTTGAGGAAATCACGTACCCCATTGAGCAGCCAGTCGGCCCCCACCTTGGCGCCGCCGTCGAACGCAGCGACTGGCTCGCTGCACATGACCTTGCCGGCACGCACCTGCTCGTGGCGGACGACGTCACCGAGGAGCGCCACCAGCGGCCGGGCGCTGAGCACCCCGGCGTGATCCTGCTCCGGCAGGGTGCCGGGCTGCGGCGCACCAACCTGATGAGCACCGAGCCTGGCCGGGTTTGTGTCAGCGTGCGACGGCGACCTCACTGCCGGGCAAATTGCCGGGGCTTTGGATGCTCTCCTGGGCGGAGAGGCCGGGATCTTCCAGGGTGCGCTACTCGCCGACGTCGCCAACCTGGTCCGCGACGGGTTCCTCATCCCGGCCGGAATTTCCGCCCCGGCGTGAGCCCCCTCAAGCCCTCAACAGACCCCCGTCTTTTCCACATGAATGCGCACGATTCCCCAAAATATGGTGAACTAGGCGAACATGGGCTCATCTGCCCCAGCAACCTTTTTCTGTAGGAGCACCGTGCCAAGCAAGGCCAAAACCGGTAAGAAACTCGTGATTGTGGAGTCTCCGGCCAAGAGCAAGACCATCGCCAAGTACCTCGGCGAGGGCTTCATCGTAGAGGCCTCCATCGGTCACATCCGCGACCTGCCGCAGCCGTCCGAACTCCCCGCCGAGCTGAAGAAGACCTCCGTCGGCAAGTTCGCCGTCGACATTGACCACGACTTCAAGCCCTACTACGTGGTGTCGCCGGATAAAAAGAAAAAGGTCACTGAGCTCAAGGCGGCGCTCAAAGACGCCGACGAACTCTATCTCGCAACCGATGGGGACCGCGAGGGCGAAGCCATCGCGTGGCACCTGCTGGAGGTACTCAAGCCCAAGGTCCCGGTGTACCGGATGACCTTCGGTGAAATCACCAAGGAAGCCATCCAGCGTGCCATGGGCAACCTGCGCGACGTGGACCAGGACCTGGTGGACGCCCAGGAAACCCGCCGTGTCCTGGACCGCCTCTACGGCTACGAAATCTCACCGGTGCTGTGGCGCAAGGTGGCCCGCGGCCTGTCCGCCGGCCGCGTGCAGTCAGTGGTCACCCGCATGGTGGTGGACCGCGAACGTGAGCGCATGGCCTTCAAGGCTGCGTCCTACTGGGACCTGACCGGCCAGTTCGGTGCCGGGTCCGGCTCGTTCAAGGCCAAGCTCGCCGCGGTCGACGGCGCCAAGGTGGCCACGGGCCGCGACTTCAACGACAACGGCGAGCTCACCTCCCGGAACGTGGCCCACCTCAACGAGGAACTGGCAACGTCCCTGGCGGCCGGGCTGCAGACCGCTGAATTCCGCGTCCGTTCCGTGGACACCAAGCCGTACACGCGCCGCCCGGCGGCCCCGTTCACCACCTCCACGCTGCAGCAGGAGGCAGGCCGCAAGCTGCGTTTCTCCTCCAAGAGCACCATGCAGGTTGCCCAGCGGCTGTATGAAAACGGCTACATCACCTATATGCGTACGGACTCGTCGGCCCTGAGTGACGAGGCCATCACGGCAGCCCGCCGCCAGGCCTCCGAGCTGTACGGCCCCGAATACATTCCGGGGTCGCCGCGCGTGTACTCCAACAAGGCCGCCAACGCGCAGGAAGCGCACGAGGCCATCCGTCCCGCCGGCGACTCCTTCCGCACGCCTGCCCAGGTGGCAAAGCAGCTTTCCGGGGACGAATTCCGGCTGTACGAACTCATCTGGAAGCGCACCGTGGCGTCCCAGATGGGCGATGCGAAGGGTTCGACGGCGACCATCCGCCTGGGCGCCGTGTCCACCGATGGGCGGGACGCGGAGTTCTCCGCCTCCGGCACCGTGATCACCTTCCCCGGCTTCCTTGCCGCCTACGAGGAAGGCAAGGACGAGACCCGCGGCGACGACGACTCGGACGAAGCACGCCGGCTGCCCAACGTTGCCAAGGGTGACTCCCTCACGGCCTCAGAGATCCAGGCCGTGGGCCACGAGACGTCGCCCCCGCCGCGTTACACGGAAGCGTCCCTGACCGCCGAACTGGAGAAGAAAGGTATTGGACGCCCGTCCACCTACGCGTCCACCATCTCCACCATCCAGGACCGCGGCTATGTCCGGAAGCAGGGCTCGGCCCTGGTGCCCAGCTGGATCGCCTTCTCGGTCATCCGGCTACTGGAGCAGCACTTCTCCGACTACGTGGACTATGAGTTCACCGCCGACATGGAAGGCGACCTGGACAAGATCGCCAACGGCCAGGAAGCCGGCGCGTCCTGGCTGCGGCACTTCTACTTCGGCGAGGATTCCGACCCCGGCCTGCTGAGCATCGTCAACAACCTGGGCGAGATCGACGCCCGGGAAATCAACTCGATCCCCATCACGGACCAGATCACCCTCCGGGTGGGCAAGTTCGGCCCGTATCTGGAAAGCTCAGCCGCCGTGGTGGACCCCAAGACGGGCGAGATCGTGGAATCGGCGCGGGCCAACGTGCCCGAGGATCTGGCTCCGGACGAGCTGACAGCTGCCAAAGCCATTGAACTGATGGAGACGGCGGCACCGGAGGAGCGCGTGCTCGGCGCGGATCCGCACACGGGACACACGGTGGTGGCCAAGAACGGCCGCTACGGCGCCTACGTCACCGAGGTCATTCCCGAAATGACCGAGGAACAGATCGCCGCCCAGCCGGTGGAGTACTACAAGAACGGCAAGCCCAAGCCGCCCAAGAAGCCGGTCAAGGCGAAGCCGCGTACAGGTTCGCTGTTCAAGTCCATGACCGTTGAGTCTGTGACGCTGGATGAGGCGCTTCAGCTCATGTCCCTGCCCCGGGCGCTGGGGGAGGACGCCGAAGGAAACCTCATCACGGTCCAGAACGGCCGGTTCGGGCCCTACCTGAAGAAGGGGACCGACTCCCGCTCCATCGGCTCCGAAGAGGAAATCTTCACCATCACCCTGGAACAGGCCCTGGAGATCTATTCGCAGCCCAAGCAGCGCGGTGCCCGTGCCGCGGTGCCCCCGCTGGCCGAGTTCGGCCCGGACCCGGTGTCCGAGAAGAACATTGTGGTCAAGGAAGGCCGGTTCGGGCCCTACATCACCGATGGCATCACCAACATCACGGTTCCCCGGGCCACCTCCCTGGAGGAACTCACCCGGGAACAGGCCGTGGAGCCTGCTGGCTGAGAAGCGCGCGAAGGGACCGGTCAAGCGGACCGCAACCCGCAAGGCGCCGGCCAAGAAGAAGGCAACGGCAAGGAAGTAGCGCTGTGGCCGGTGCGTTTGCACCGGCCACAGTATCGTGATCGGCTAGGGGAATGACTGAACAGCCCGCGCACACGGATCTCCAGCCGCTCAACGAACTTGAGGAGAAGCTAGCCACCGGCGGTCAGGAAGACGCCAATCCAGTGGACGTCATCCTGTCGTTCCTCAACAGCGAGGTCTATATCATCAGCTCGGACACGGTGGAGGGCATGGATTCCCAGGTGGAGCCCCTGGTCCTCGCCAATGCCGACGGCGATCCCGTCCTGGCCGTCTTCTCCCACCCCAGCAGGGTGGACCAGCAGTACCTGGAAGCCGCTCCCAACGTTCTGGGAACACAGGGCGCTGCCATCATCGCCAACATCGGCGATGAGCTGGGCATGGTGATCAACCCCGGAGCAGCCTACGGTTTCGAGATCAACCCCGAAGGCGTTGCGAACATCAGGCGCGACTTCAAGCGCGCCGACGAGCAATAATGTCCCCATGCGTCTAGGCGTCCTCGATATTGGTTCCAATACTGTCCATCTGCTCCTGGTGGATGCCCACCCGGGTGCGCAGCCGGTCCCTTTCGCGTCCCACAAACGGCCGCTGTCCCTGGTGCAGTACCTTGAACCGGACGGCAGCATCAGCGACGAGGGCCAGCACGAGCTGACCGAGTTCGTGCTGGAGGCCTGGGAGTTCGCCGCCAGGCACAAGGCCGAGGACCTGCTGGCCTTCTGTACGTCGGCCATCCGCGAGGCCGCCAACGGCCCCGCGGTGCTGGCCCGGGTCAAGCACGAGACCACGGTAACCCTCCAGGAACTGAGCGGCAGTGAAGAGGCGTCCATGACGTTCTTCGCTGTACGCCGCTGGCACGGGTGGGGGCCGGCCCCATCCTGAACCTGGATATCGGCGGCGGTTCCTTTGAAATGGCCTTCGGCCAGGACGAACTTCCCGAGGTGGCGACTTCCGTGCCCCTGGGGGCCAGCCGGCTCACCAGGGATTGGCTCGCGGAGGATCCGCCGACGGCCAAGAGCGTCAAGGAACTCCGGCGCTATATCCGGGCCACGCTGAAGCCAGCCGTCCGCGAATTCGACGGCCTGGGACGGGCAAACGTAGTAGCCGGGACCTCCAAGACCTTCCGTTCACTCGCCCGGATCGCCGGCGCTGCTCCCAGCGCCGAGGGCCCTTACGTTAAACGTGAATTGCACGCCTCGGACCTGGGAATCTGGACCCAGCGGATCTCGGCCATGAGTTCCGAGGACAGGCTGCACCTTCCCGGCGTCTCGGAGGCGAGGGCCCTCCAAGTCCTTGCGGGCGCTTTGGTGGCCGAGGCTGCCCTGGAGATGTTCAAGTTCAAGAAGCTCCGCATCTGCCCGTGGGCGCTGCGCGAAGGGCTCATCCTGCGGCGCCTGGACCAACTGGTCTTTTCCGGGCCCCTTCAGCCAGCACCGCACGTGGCCGGCGCGCCACCGGTGGCAGCAGCGGTCTAGCAGTAATAAGCCGTCTAGCGGTTAAAGCGGAAGCACCGGGGCCGGCAACAGGAAAATGGGGGAAAACCTGCTGCCGTGCCACCGGTGCCCTGGCAGGCATCCCCATGCCTGCCGCATCACTCGCACCCTCAATGAGGTAATAACTACGGTAGGACCACAAGTTGTGTGCTGCCTGCGGTGAAGATGGGAGTTGCCTGTGAATGGCTGCGAACTGTAATGATGGAGGCATGAGCAACCGAATCGCCTTCCTTGGCTGTGGATCCATGAACGAAGCCATTCTTGGCGGCCTGCTGGAGGCCGGGACGGATCCCGGGGATGTGGTGGCCACGGTCCGCCGCGCTGAGCGCGCCTCGGAACTGGCCGGGCGCTACCACGGGATCACCGCCATCGCGGGCGAGGAGGAACCCGACAACAACAGGCAGGCGGCCAAGGGGTCCGCCGTCGTCATCCTTGGCGTCAAGCCGGTGGGCATCGCTGACCTGGCCCGGGAAATCAGCCCGGCCCTTTCGCCGGGCACGGTAGTGGTCAGCGTGGCAGCGGCCGTCTCCATCGCCCAGGCTCGAGGCCGCTCTGCCCGCAGGCCAGCCGGTGATCCGGACCATGCCCAACACGCCCGCAAAGCTGGGCCGTGGCGTCGTGTCCGTCTCGCCCGGAACGCACTGCACCCCTGAACAGCTTCAGATGGTCAAGGACATCCTGCACGGAGCCGGAACTGTTGTTGAGGTCCCCGAAGAGCAGGTGGATGCGTTGTCTGCTATCAGCGGTTCCGGCCCTGCCTACGCTTTCTACCTGGCGGAGGCCATGGCGTCGGCGGGGGAGGAGCCTGGGCCTGGACCGGGAGCTGTCCCTGCTGCTGGCGCGCGAAACAGTGGCCGGTGCAGGCCTGATGCTTGCCGAGCCCGGGGCTGACCCCGCAGCCCTGCGCAAGGCTGTCACCAGCCCCAATGGCACCACGGAAAGGGCCATCGCCACGTTCGATGAACAGGGAATCCCGGCCATTATCGCGGCCGGCGCCCGCGCGGCAGCAAACCGGGCTGCGGAGATCACCAGGCAGCTGGGCTGACCCAGGGGAGCGTCAGGGCCGGGCTGCGAACCTCTCAAGCAGGTCCACGTGGCCGGAGACGATCAGCATGTCCCGCGAGGACACCTTGGTCTCGGGCCGGGCGTACGTGAAGTCCTCACCGGGGGACTTCACACCCACAATGGTGACGCCGTACTTGGAACGGACCTTTGACTCGTCCAGCGTGAAGCCAACGGTCTCCCTCGGCGGGTACATTTTCACGATGGCAAAGTCGTCGTCGAACTCGATGAAGTCCAACATCCGCCCGGACACCAGGTGCGCGGCGCGGACACCGGCGTCGGCCTCGGGGTAGATGACGTGGTTGGCTCCGATGCGGGTAAGGATCTTGCCGTGCGACGGGGTGATGGCCTTGACCCAGAGGTGTTCGATGCCCAGGTCCACCAGGTTCACGGTGATCAGCACCGAGGACTCAATGGAGGTGCCCACGCCCACGACGGCGGAGCTGAACTCCTGGGCGCCCAGGCGGCGCAGTGCATCGATGTTGGTGGCGTCGGCCTCCACCACGTGGGTCAGGAGGGGCGCCCATTTCTGCACCAGGTTCCGGTCCCGCTCAATGGCAAGCACTTCCCGGCCCTGCTTGACCAGCTGCTCCGCGGTGGATGATCCGAAGCGGCCCAGCCCGATCACCAGCACCGGGGCGTTGTGGGCGGGGCGCCGGGGGGCGTCTGTGGAACTAGCCAATGATCGGCCTCTCTTCGGGATAGTGGTACAACTGGCTGCGCTGCCGGAGGGCCAGTGCCGCGGCGAGGGTCACGGTGCCCACGCGGCCGGCGAACATGAGTGCTGTCAGGACGTAGACACCTTCCGGCGGGATCTCTGCGCTGAGGCCTGTACTGAGGCCGACTGTGGCAAAGGCTGAAATCGTCTCAAACAGTACCCGGTCCAGCGAAGCGCCGCTGAACTGCAGCAGTAGGAAGGCGGATACCGAAACCAGGGTGGCCCCGGCAACGATCACCGAGATGGCCACCCTCATGGTGCCCTGCGGGATGGTCCTGCCGTAAACCTTGACGTCGGCGTCGCCGCGGGCCTCGGCGATGATGGCCAGGAACATCACGGCGATGGTGGTCACCTTGATGCCGCCGGCGGTCGAAGCGGACCCTCCGCCGGCAAACATCAGGGCGTCCGTCAGCAGCTTGGTGGTCGACTCCAGGCTGGTTCTGGTCCACCAGGTTGAATCCACCCGAGCGGGTCATCACGGAGGCGAAGAGGGAATGGGTGATCTTGTCCCCAAAACCCATATGCCCGATGGTCCGGACGTTGTCCCATTCCATCAGCGCCCAGAGGAAGGCTCCCGCCACCAGGAGGATGAGGGACACCTGGATGGTGAGCTTGGTGTGGAGGTTCCACTTTTTCCAGTTCAGGCCGTTCTGCTGCAGGACCATCACCACCGGGAACCCCAGGCTGCCCATGAAAACCCCGGCCATGAGGGGAATCAGGATCCACAGGTCCGTCTCGTAGGGCACGATGCCGTCCGAGTGAGGCGTGAAGCCGGCGTTGTTGAACGATGAAATTGAATAGAAGACACCGTGCCAGACGGACTGCCAGAACGGCTCACCCAACGTGAGGAACCGGGGGACCAGCGCGAGCGCAAGGATGCCCTCGATGACCACCGAGGTGGTGATGACTATCCGCAGCAGCGTACCTACCTCGCCAAGCCGGCCGGCGTTGTTCATGGACTCCGCCGCGATGATCTTGCCGCGCACGCCCAGCCGCTTGCTCACCATGAGCGCCAGCAATGATGCCAGCGTCAAGGTGCCCAGGCCGCCGATGAAGATGCCCACCAGGATCACCAGGCGGCCGAAGAAGGACCAGTGGACCGCCGTCGACACCACCGTGAGTCCCGTGACGCAGACCGCCGAGACCGCCGTGAACAGCGCCTGGTGTACGGGGGTGGCAGTTCCGTCGGCGGAAGAGACCGGCAGGGACAGGAGGAAAGTGAACAGCGTGCACACGGCGCCGAAGGCGGTCAGGGCCAGCCGTGCGGGCGACGTGTTGGCGATGTCGTCAATGAAGTCGCGCAGCCGCGTGAAAATCCAGAGGCCCTCCCGTTCCTGCGCCGGGGGGTGCCAGGGGGCCGGTGTCCGGGGCCTCGACTGGCTTTGCGTCATGTGTGGCTTTTCCTCGGTTGTATCGGCTTCCTTCAGTAGTAAACCACTAAAGCCTGCGTCATGGCCGGGCCGGCCGCAGCATGGGCTCGGGTAGCCTGTGATTGATGACATACCTGCCCGGACTCAGCCAGCCCGCGCCACCGACGATGGTGGTGTGGAGTCCTGACATGACAGCTTACAACTTCGGTCCGGGCCACCCCATGGCGCCGGAGCGTATGGAGCTGACCGCGCGCCTGTCCCGCAGCCTTGGGCTCTTCGACCTGGACCACGTGGACCTGGCGGCGCCGGAGGTGGCGTCGGATGCTGAGCTGCAGTCAGTTCACTCCGCGGATTACGTTGCGGCAGTACGCCGGGTCAGTGCGGACCCCTCGCAGCCGGACGAATCACGCGGGCTTGGCACGGAGGATGATCCGGCGTTTGCGGGTATGCACGAGGCCTCGGCCCGCCTGGCCGGGGGCTCACTGCTGGCGGCCGGGCGCGTGCTGGATGGTTCGGCCGTGCACGCGGTGAACTTCGGCGGCGGCATGCACCACGCCGCCCGGGAGCGCGCCAGCGGATTCTGCATCTACAACGACGCCGCCCTCGCCGTGCAGAAGCTGCTGGACGGCGGGGTGCGCAAGGTGGCTTACATCGACGTCGATGCCCACCACGGGGACGGCACCCAGAACATTTTCTGGGACGATCCCCGGGTCCTCACGCTCTCGCTGCATGAGACGGGCCTGACCCTCTTTCCCGGGACTGGTTTCGCCAACGAGATCGGCGGCCCCGCGGCGGAGGGGACTGCCGTGAACGTCGCGCTGCCAGCAGGCACAGGGGATGCCGGCTGGCTGCGCGCCTTCTACGCCGTGGTCCCCCAACTGGTGGGGGCCTTCCAACCGGAGGTGATCGTGAGCCAGCACGGCTGCGATTCCCACCGCAGCGACCCCCTGACCCACCTCAACCTCAGTGTTGACGGACAGCGCGAGGCGGCGATCGCCATGGGGCACCTGGCCGAGCGCTACTGCGACAGCCGCTGGATCGCGACCGGCGGCGGAGGCTATAACGTGCTGGACGTGGTCCCGCGGGCTTGGAGCCACCTTGTGGCGATCGCCGCGGGACGGCCCGTGCCGCTGCGGACGCCCGTGCCAGGGGAGTGGCGGCAGTATGTCATGGAAAAGTTTGGCACCGAGGCGCCGGTCCTCATGGGCGATGACGTAGAGCTGTGGTGGCGGTCCTGGGAAGTGGGCTTCGACCCCAACGACGCCGTTGACCGCACCGTCATGGCCACCCGGAAGGCAGTGTTCCCGCTGCACGGGCTGGATCCCTGGTTCGACTAGGGCAGGAATTCCGCACCGCCGAAATAGTTGATGCCTTTAGACGTATATGTCGCTAGGGTGGGAGGCATGGTGACAGACGACGTATTTGCCGTCATAGCGGAATCCACCCGGCGGGACATCCTGGTGGCCCTTCGGGCGGGAGATAAAGCCGTGGGGGAACTGGTGGAGGAACTGGCGGCGAGCCAGCCCACCATTTCCAAGCACCTGAAAGTCCTCCGGGAAGCCCAGGCGGTCAGCATGCGCGCGCAGGGCCAGAAGCGCTACTACGCCCTGAACCGGGGCCCGCTGGAGGGTATCGCCAGGCGGCTGGAAACGTTCGACGTCGGCACTGGCCCCAGCACTGACGCTTCACCGGCCGGCCCAAGCGGGGCTGCCGCCGACCAGCCAGCCGCCGACCAGCCAGCCGGTGGCCACGCAGCCGCCGGCCCGGTAGCCCCGGCCCATCTGCAGGAAGGCGTCGCCGCTGCTGCCGCATCGCTGCCGCCGGCCGCCGGGACAGTTGAACCGGCGGCGTCTGCGGTGCCCCGGGGGAAGTCCCGGTGCCCCTCCTGGTGCGGGAAGGCGCCGAGCTGAGTCCCGCCGTCGTCATTCCCGGGGGCCCGGCCGCTCCGCTGAGCGACGACAGCGTTCCGCAACAAATCGGCCGCACCGTTGGCCGTGCGGCCACCAAGGCGGCCGACCTGCTGGCCAACCTGCCGAAGTTTGGCCGGAAAAAATAGCCCGTGAACCCAAGTAGGTAGCGCCAAGTGCCGTTTTGAACGCGCAAAACGACAGTTGGCGCTACTCAGTTGGGACTAATTCGTCAGCAGCCGCACGTGCTCCGGGGTGAGCTCGGAGATCCGGCTGACCCCCAGCAGGGCCATGGTCCGTGCCATGTCCTTCTCGAGGATCTGCAGGGTGCGGTCCACGCCCGCACGGCCGCCGGCCATCAGGCCGTAGAGGTAGGCACGGCCGATCAGCGTGAAGTCTGCGCCCAGGGCCAGCGCTGCCACGATGTCCGCGCCGCTCATGATGCCCGTGTCCAGCATGATTGCGGCGTCGGTATTGTCAGCGGTGAAGGCCTGCTTGACCTCGGGGAGCAGGTGGAACGGGATCGGGGCCCGGTCCAGGCTGGCGGCCGCCGTGATTGGAGAGGACCACGCCATCGGCGCCGTGGTCCACGACGCGGCGGGCGTCCTCCACTGTCTGGATGCCCTTGACCACCAGGTTGCCCTTCCAGGTTTCCCGCAGCCAGTCCAGGTCACCGAACGTGAGCGTGGGATCGAACATGGAGTTGATCAGGTCCGCCACGGTGCCGGTGTAGCGGGACAGTGAGGCGAAGGTCAGCGGCTCGTGGGTGAGGAAGTTGAACCACCACGCGGGCCGGTAGGAGGCGTCCAGGACTGTCTTGAGGGTCAGCGCAGGCGGGATGGTCATGCCGTTGCGGACGTCGCGGAGGCGGGCCCCGGCCACTGCGGTGTCCACGGTAACCATGAGGGTGTCGTTGCCTGCCTTGGCGGCGCGCTCAATCAGTTCAAGGGACCGGTCCCGGTCCGTCCACAGGTACAGCTGGAACCAGTTGCGCCCGCCGGGGGCGGCGGCGGCCACGTCCTCGATGGAGGCGGTGCCCATGGTGGACAGGGTGTAGGGGATGCCCGCGGCTTGGGCTGCCTGCGATCCGGCGTATTCACCCTCGGACTGCATCATCCGGGTGAAACCGGTGGGGGCGATGCCGACGGGGAGCCGCGATGGCTTGCCCAGGATGTCCGTGCTGAGGTCGATGCTGGAGACGTTCCGCAGGATGCCGGGACGGAATTCGATGTCCAGGAAGGCCTGGCGGGCGCGGCGGAGAGTGATTTCCGCTTCGGCCGCCCCGTCCGTGTAGTCGAAGGGTGCCTTGGGCGTGCGGCGCCTGGCGATGTCCCGGAGCTCCCAGATGGTGCTGGCGCGCTGCAGCCGGGCAGCCTTGCTGAAGTCCGGCTTCTTGAACTGCATCAGGGGCGCGAGGTCCGAGTACTTGGGGACGCGGCGCTTCAGGGCGGCAGGCAGGGCGGACGACGCCGGAGCCCCGGCGGGTGCCGGTGCTGCGGGGATGTCCGTGGTGTCCGGCGCCGGGGTGGCTTCCGGGTTGTTGGGCTGGATGGTGTGGGTCATGGCTCTCCTATGGGGTCAGGTAGCGTCCTGTGACGGCAGTTTGCGGCGGTGCAGGCCGGCAGGACTGCCGTCAAGTGTCATCTCGCGGGTCAGCCGTGGACGGTGCTGCGCGGCGCCTTGGCGGGGCCTGTGCTGGCACGGACTTCCAGTCGTGGCTGGTAGCGGCTGCCGGGTGCGTCGTTTTCTTCTTTGCGGATCAGTGCCCGGAGCTGATGCCACGCCTGTTCGCCCAGTTCGGTGATGGGGACGGCGCCGGTGGTGAGCGCCGGCGTCGTATATCTGGCAAAGGGGATGTCATCGAAACCGGTCACCGAGATGTCGCCGGGGACGTCGAGCCCGCGCTCGTGGAGGCCGCTCATCAGGCCCATGGCCACGAGGTCGTTGAAGGCCAGGATACCGGTGGCCCCACTCGCCAGCACGGCGTCCACGGCTTCGTGGCCGGTGTCGAAGTCCGAGCCGCCTTCCAGCATGGTGACGTCCACATCGGGGTGGGCGGCCTTGAAGGCCTCCAGGCCCTTGAGCCGCATGTCGTTGGAGGCGCTGTGGGGCGGCCCTGCGAGGAAGGCCAGGCGCGTGTGGCCCAGGTCCACCAGATGCCCCGCGATGTCCTGGACGCCCTGGCCATAGTCCACCACCAGGCTGGGGACGCCCGGGGCGGCGGTGGTGCGGTTGATCAGCACCAGCGGATGGAGCGACGGGACAATCTCCTCGAGCTCCGCATCGGTCATGCGCGGGGCACACAGGACCAGGCCGTCACACCGCCGGCGGGCCTCGGCGGCCAGGATGGATTCCTCGCTGGACACTTCGAATGAGTCAGCGATGAGCACCCGGTAGCCGTCCTGGGCCGCCGCCCGGCTCAGGCCGCGGAGGATCGCCTGGAAGGTGGGGTTGGCCAGGTCCGGCACCACGATGCCGATGGTGTCCGTCTTCCCCAGGGCCAGGCTGCGGCCCACCGGGTTGGGCTGGTATTTCAGTTCCGCGGCCGCTGCCCGGACCCTGGCAGCGATGTCCGGGTCCACCGTGAAGTTCCCGTTCATGACCCGCGAAACAGTGGCATGGGAAACTCCCGCCTTCACCGCTACATCCGCGATGCCGATCCGGCCGCTTGCCGATTTCCTGGCCATAGGGAACCCTTCTTTCGCGCCATGGGCCGGCGCCGCCGGGACCAGGTGGTGTCCGGGGCAGGCCGGCCTTGCGGCGGGTGCTTTGAAAGACAGCATATACGGGAGTGGGAAAGCGATTTCTACCCTTTTCCCACAATTTTCCCGCGGGAGTGGCGGGGAAGCCGCCGACGAACACAGAAAACGTTTTCTGTCAGCGCTGGAGTGGTTGACGGATCCGGTGAGCGGTTGATACAACTTCTATAGAGAACTGAGAAAACGCTTTCTCGCATGGCGTGCCCAAACGTCATCGCCGCACGACAGCGGCCGTTCCCACGGCCGGATAATGAGCTTTTGAAAGGGACCCCCATGGTCAACACAGCCGAGACCACTCCGGCCGCAGTTGCTTCCGGCCCCGGCGCCGCCGCCGGTACCGCCACCGCTGCCGCCCCGTCCGCCGGACAGCAGGGTGGCGGGAACGCCCGTATCGCCCTGATCGGCACAGGCGGCCGTTCCGAGATGTACATCCGCGCCATCTTCGGCAAGCACGCGGACACTGCCGAACTGGTGGCCTTCTCCGACGTGAACCCTGGCCGCGTGGAGTTCTACCAGAGGCTCAGCCAGGAACTGGGCGCCCCGGGGCCGGTGGCATCCTTTGATCCCGCCGACCTTACCGCCTTCATCCAAGCCAACAGCATTGACCGGGTCATCGTCACCACGCCTGACTACACCCACGCCGATTACATCGTGGAGGGGCTCCGCGCCGGCGCGGACGTCGTGGTCGAGAAGCCCTGACCATTGACGCCGAAAGCTGCCGCCGCATCGTCCAGGCCGTCCACGAGACCGGCCGCAACGTGGTGGTCACCTTCAACTACCGCTACTCGCCACGCAACAGCGCGCTCAAGGAAATCATCCAGAGCGGGGTGATCGGCAAGGTCACCTCCATCGACTTCAGCTGGGTCCTGGATACCGTGCACGGCGCGGACTACTTCCGCCGCTGGCACCGCGAAAAGAAGAACTCAGGTGGCCTCCTCATCCACAAGGCCTCCCACCACTTCGACCTGGTCAATTGGTGGATCGACGATGTCCCGGAGCGCGTCTTCGCTTCCGGCGGCCTGAAATTCTACGGCGACAAGAACGCTGCCGAGCGCGGCCTGGGGCCACGCCCGGAGCGGGGAACGCCCGACGCCGATGCCCCCAACACGGCGAAGGACCCCTTTGCGCTTGACCTCAGGGAGGACGAGCGGCTCAAGGCCCTGTTCCTGGACAACGAGCACTACGACGGCTACCGCCGCGACCAGGACGTCTTCACCGGGGGCATCACCATTGAGGACAACCTTGCACTGGTGGTGGAATACCAGGGCGGCCCGCGCCTGAGCTACTCGCTGAACGCCCACAGCCCCTGGGAGGGCTACCGCGTGGCGGTCAACGGGACCGAGGGCCGCGCCGAACTTGAAGTGGTGGAACGCGCCGCCGTCCTGCACAGCACTGACAAGAAGACCGTGGTGGACCCGAGCGCAACGCCGGTCGAGGAAGAGGATGCCGTGCGCCGCAACGGCGAGCGCCTGGTGGTCCAGCGGCACTGGGAAGCCGCCTATGAGGTGCCGATCGTCAACGGTGAGGGCGGCCACGGCGGCGGAGACGAACTGCTGCTCTCGGACCTCTTCAATGGCCCTGGCGAGGATCCGCTGGGCCGTCCCTCCGGCTACCTTGACGGGCTACGGTCGGTGTCCGTCGGCATCGCCGGAAACCGTTCGCTGGAAACGTCCCAGCCCGTGCGCGTCGAGGACCTGGGCCTCGGCGCCGACCTTCGCCGCGGCAAGTAGAGGGAAGCCATGAGCAGGATCTTTGTTACCGGCGGATCCGGCCGCCTGGGCCGCAGCGTGGTGGCGGGCCTGGCCCAGGCCGGCCATGAGGTGGTCTCGGTAGACCGTGACGCCGTGCCCGCTGACCTGCTGCCCGCCGGCGTCGTCCAGGAAACCGCGGACCTCCTGGCGCCGGGTGAAGCGTTGCGCCTCCTGCGGGAGGCTAAACCCGACGCCGTCATCCACCTTGCGGCGATCGCCGTGCCGTTCAGCGCGCCGGAGGATGTCATTTTCGGCACCAACACCCGGCTCGCCTTCGCCGTGATCAGCGCCGCGACGGAGGTAGGGGTGCACAAAATCGTCACCGCCAGCAGCCCCACCGTCCTGGGCTACGGATGCCCGGCAGGCTGGCTGCCGCCGTCGTTCCCGCTTGATGAGCGAACCCCGCCGAAGCCCTGGAACGCCTACGCCCTGTCCAAGCACATTGCCGAACAAACCGTGCAGATGTTCGCGGCCGCCCAGGGGGAGAAGATCCGCTACGCGGCATTCCGCCCCTGCTTCGTGATCTCCCCTGAGGAATGGGAAGGCGCCCCCACCCAGCAGGGACACACACTCGCCGAACGCCTCGCCGACCCAGCCCTGTCCGCCCCGGCACTGTTCAACTACGTGGACGCCCGGGACGTGGCGGACTTCCTGGACGTCCTGCTGCGGAAGATGGAAGACATTCCCAACGGGGAAACTTTCTTCGTGGGGGCAGCGGACGCGCTCGCAACGGCGCCGCTCGCCGAGCTGATGCCCAGGTTCCTGCCGGGAAGCGGGGCGCTGAGCTCGGGCCTCACAGGTACCAGCCCCGCCTTTTCCATTGCCAAGGCCCAGGAACTCCTGGGCTGGCAGCCCAAGCGCAGCTGGCGCACCGAACTGAAATCGCATCACACCCTCAACGACGAGGCCACCGCCCTGGTTACCGCTGGCGGCGGCAAGGAGACACCATGAAATTCGACGGCGTACTGTTCTTCCCTGTCACCCCGTTCACCGCCGAAGGCGCCGTTGACGTGGACCTGCTCAAGGAACACATCGGCTCCCGGCTGCCCTTCGGCCCCGGCGGCGTTTTCCCCGCCTGCGGCACCGGCGAATTCCATGCCCTCAGCATCGACGAGGTCCGCACGGTGGTGGCTGCCGCCGTCGAGGTTGTTGCCGGGCAGGTTCCCGTTGCGGCAGGAGCGGGCGGCCCCCTTGGCCACGCCTTGGCCGCCGCCCGCGCCGCCGAGGAGGCCGGCGCGGACGCCCTCCTGGTACTGCCGCCCTACTTGGTCACCGGTCCCACCGACGGGCTGGTGGCCTATATCGAGGCCGTGGCCAACGCCAGCAGCCTCCCGGTTATCGTGTACCACCGGGGCAACGCAAAGTTCACAGCCGCCTCAATGGTCAAGCTCGCCGCCAACCCCAAGGTCATCGGTTTCAAGGACGGCCTGGGCGACGTGGGCCTGGCCCAGGAAATAGTGTCCGCCGTCAACGCATCCGGCCGGGAGGACTTTGCCTTTTTCAACGGACTGCTCACGGCCGAGCTGACCCAGGGCGCCTACCGCGGACTGGGCATCCCGCTGTACTCCTCGGCGGCTTTCGCCATGGCACCGGAAATCGCCACGGCCTACTATGACGCCTATGCCGCGGGTGACGAGGACCGCCGCAACGCCCTGCTGGAGGGCTTCTACGCACCCCTGGTCCGCCTGCGCGACCAGACGCCCGGGTTCGGCGTGTCCCTGATCAAGGCCGGCCTGAGGCTGGCTGAGCTGCCGGTGGGTTCGGTGCGTCCGCCGCTGGTTGATCCCACGGAGGAACAACTGGTTGAGCTCAAGGCAATCCTCGCCAGGGGCCACGAGCCTGGCCGGCCGCTGATGAGCGCAGCGGCGGCGGAAACCCTCCGCACCATTCCGCGCATCACAGGCGTGACCACCCGGCTCCTCACGGTTCCGCTTCGCCGCAGCTGGGGCGCGGAGGCGCCGGAGAACCACGTGATTGCCACCGAGCTTTCCACGGACGACGGCGGCACGGGCTTTGGCTTCTCCTGGACGCCGACCATTGGTCCCCAGGCAGTCAAAGCGCTGCTCGACTACGACATCGCCCCTTTCGTCACCGGCCTTCCGGCCGCTCCCGAAGCGGTGTGGGACGTGGTGTGGAAACGCCTGCACGAAGCCGGGGGCGGCGGGCTCACCACCATCGCGATGGCCGGAGTGGACCTCGCACTGTGGGACCTGCAGGCACGCTGTGCCGGAACCTCGGTCACCGGCTTACTGGGGCAGCGCCAGGACTCAGCCGAGGTTTACGGGTCCGGCGTCAACCTGCACTACACCCTGGACGAGCCTGGTGGCCCAGGTGGAGCGCTGGGTTGAAGCAGGCCACCAGGCGGTCAAGATCAAGGTGGGCAAACCGGACATCCGCGAAGACGCCGAACGCGTTGCCGCGGTGCGTTCTGTCCTGGGCCCGGACCGCAGGCTCATGATCGATGCCAACCAGCGCTGGGACCTGCCCACCACCTTCCGCGCCCTGGATGTGCTGGCCGAATTCGGCCTGGAGTGGCTGGAGGAGCCCATCCGCGCGGACGACCTCTGGGCCTACCGGCGGCTGCGGAAGCATTCGCCGGTACCCATCGCCCTGGGCGAAAACCTGCACACCATCTACCGGTTCCGCGATTTCATTGAGGCGGAAGCGGTGGACATCATCCAGCCCAACGTCATCCGGGTTGGCGGGATCACCCCGTTCCGGCGGATCGTAGAGCTGGCCCGGACCCACAGCATCAAGGTGATGCCGCACCTGTTGCCGGAACTGTCCGGACAGCTGGCACTGACCCTGGCGGAGCCCACCATGGTGGAGGACGTCGAAGAGGCGTCCTTCGAGCAGTTGGGCATCCTGGACGGGCAATCGCCGGTGCGGTTCAGCAACAGCCGGGTGACCCTCGCGGACCACGCCGGGCTGGGTTTCCGCTTCAAGGACAGGCTGCAATGATGAATTTCCAGACGACCTCTATCGATGAACAGGTTCCTGACGTGACAACTGCAACGCTTTCCCTGACTGAACTCACTGCTGCCGCTACGGCGGCAGCGAAAATTTCCGCGGCTGCCTCCGACGCCGAACGCGCGGGCTGGCTGAATGCCGTGGCGGATGCCCTGGACGCCAACGCCGCCGAACTGGTGGAGATCGCGGACGCCGAAACCAGCCTGGGGGCTCCGCGCCTGACGGGCGAGGTGGCCCGCACCACCGGGCAGCTGCGGTTGTTCGCCCGCGTGATCACCGAGGGCTCCTACCTTGAAGCCATCATCGACCACGCAGACCCGGCCTCCACCCCGCCCAGGCCTGACCTCCGGCGGATCCTCAAGCCCATCGGACCGGTAGCTGTCTTCTCGGCCTCCAACTTCCCCTTCGCCTTCTCCGTGGCCGGCGGCGACACGGCTTCGGCCCTGGCCGTTGGCTGCTCCGTCATCGTCAAGGCCCACTCGGGCCACCTGCGGCTCTCCGAGCGGACCGCGGAGATCGTGGCGGAGGCCCTCCGTGGCGCGGGCGCACCGGACGGCCTTTTTGCCCTGGTCCACGGCCGCGAAGTGGGAACAGCCCTGGTCCAGGACCCGGCCATCAAGGCAGTGGGTTTCACCGGGTCCATCCCCGGCGGCCGTGCCCTGTTCGACCTCGCCACCTCCCGGCCAGATCCCATCCCCTTCTACGGCGAACTGGGCAGCCTCAACCCCGTGGTCATCACCGCCGCGGCACTGCAGGCCCGCTCCGGGGAGCTGGCGGCAGGCCTGGCCGGTTCCTTCACCCTGGGCGCGGGACAGTTCTGCACCAAGCCAGGCCTGGTGTTCATCCCGGCAGGAACCGGGTTCGCCGCCGAGGTGGCCCAGGCCAGCAAGGACAAGCCGGCCTTGGGCATGCTCACCACCCGCATCGCCGAGGCCTACCCGGACGGTCTGCGCAGTTTCGCCTCCGTTGACGGCGTGGACGTGGTGGGCGGCAGCGTGGACCAGGACGCTGCCGCCAACGGCGCCGCTCCGGTGGTCTTTTCCACCAACGCTGCCAAGGTCCTCGAAAACCCGGAGCAGCTGCTGGAGGAATGCTTCGGACCCACCACCATCCTGATCGAGTACGCGGACCGGGAGGAGCTGTCGGCCGTCCTGGCCAAGGTCCCGGGCAGCCTCACGGCAACGCTCCACAGCGAGCAGGGCGAGGACATCGAGGCTCTGGTGGAGCAGCTCTCCGGGCTCGCCGGACGCGTCCTGTTCGAGGGCTGGCCCACGGGCGTGGCCGTCAACTGGGCCCAGCAGCACGGCGGCCCGTACCCGGCCACCACGTCACTGTTCACCTCCGTGGGCGCCACGGCGGTCCGGAGGTTCCAGCGCCCTGTGGCTTACCAGGACGCCCCGGAGACGGTGCTGCACCCGGCCCTGCGCGAGGACAACCCGCTGCGCATCCCGCGCCGCGTGGACGGCGAACTGCAGCTTCCCTGAAACGCCCGCTCACCTAAAGCAGGTTTAACCTGAACGCCCGCTCAATTAACGGAGGTTTAACTGAAACGCCCGCTCACTTGGGGGCCGCATCGACGGTCACACGTGAGCGGGCGTTCGGCGCTTTGGGCCCGAATGTGAGCGGGCGTTTCGCCTACAGCTGCAGCGTCTCCGGCCGTTCCAGCCCGTTCACCGTGGCTGCCGGCCAGCGCGGATCCACCGTGAGGACACGCAGGCCGGACTCCGTGAGCTGCACAGTGTCCTCGATCTTGACGCCGGGTCCCGAAGGGTTCCAGGTGAAGGCCTGGTCCAGCACCACAATGTCGGTGACAGCCGCGGTGACCCGGGGATCCCGCCCCGCGTAACCCGCCGGACCACCCTGATGGTGCTGCTCCCACTGGTCCGCCCCGAAACCGTGCCGCACGTAGGCCGCCTGGATTTCGCCGAAGACCGTGTCCAGCCGGGCGCCGGGAACCGTGGCATCGAAGATGTCCGCTTCCACTGCTGCGATGCGGGCCTCGGCGTCGCGCTCTTCCGGGGTGCCGGCGTCGAACCTCACCCAGCGGGTGATGTTGGCAACCAGGCCATCCCGGCGGGCACACACCACGGCCATGGCACGCCGCCCGAGCGCGGAGTGGGTGGCCAGAGGGTGGCGGAACATGCTGCGGGAGCTGCCGTTGCACAGGAGCACCAGCGGCTCCGCGCCGGCGGCCACGACGCCTGCGGCCAGCGCCGAGACCAGGGCGAATTCCGTGGTGTCCGGGCGGGCGGCGGCCAGGACGTCCGTCATGATGCCGGCCAGTTCCGCGCCGAGCAGGGAATAGCGGGCGCTTTCCGCCGGGAGGAGCTGCTGGCGGGCGGCGCGCAGTTCAGCGGCGGCGTCCGCTTCCGCCAGGGGCGGCTGGCTGCCGGTGCCGACGGCTGCAGCGGCCTGGTGCAGGTTCCCGTACCAGGGAACAGTGTGCAGGTTGACCCCCAGCGGCAGTTCCTCCGCGGCAATCCTGCCGGCCTCGTTGTTGAACGTCACCAGGTGGTCGCCCTCGCGGTCCACCAGCATGGCGGCAATGGGATCGCCGGCCAGGCTGATGTGGACACGGCTGCCGTCCAGGTACCAGGTCAGGACAGTGTTGCTGGTGAGGAGCAGCGAGTCCCGCCCGGCACTATCCAGGATGTCCAGCACCCGCTGGCGCTTGACCGCCCGGTCCGTGGGCGATCCGGGAGCCACACGGGCCTCCTGCCGCGGAGCCGCCGGGGTTGTTGTCTGGGTCACGAGGGGTCCCCCTGCTGGTTGATCAGTGCTTCGATGTCGGGCGTGGCCAGGCTGCCGTCGGCCACAAAGACGGTTACGCGGCGCCGTACCGGGCTTCCCGGCCGGGCGATGACCGGGGCGTCCCATGCCAGCGACTGGCCCACGCCCGGGTAGCCGTCCACGCGGACAAACCACGGGTCCGCGGAGCCTTCCGGGGCGACGAACACCAAGGTGGCCGGGCCGCCGTCGAACTTTCCCGACCAGGCGAGCCAACGAGTAACGCTGCCGTGGGTCTCTGCCTCGCCGCTGCCCGCCGCCGTCCAGACCGCAGCGTCCCCGCATTTGGGCAGGCGCCAGAAGAAACCGCCATAGCCGCCTTCGAACCGGCCGTTGGATCCGGGGCTGCCGAGGCTGACCTGGTTGTCGCCGGCAGGGGATAGTGCAAAGTCCAGCGAGAGCCGCCAGATTGAGGGCGCGACGCCGGACCACGCCCAGGAGCGCTCCTCCACAAGGATGGGGGTGCCGTCCGGGCCATTCCAGCTAAGGGACTCCTGCAGGCCGCCCCCGTGCCCGCTGCCGGCGTCGGTCTGGTGTACGGCGGTGGCCGTGATGCTGCCGTGGTCGGGGCGCCAGGCGTACTTCCCGGCCTCCCTGGTATACGTGCGGCCGCCCCAGAAGTTGACGCCGTCCACGTCCTGCAGGGCCACGCCGGCACCGAGATGCCACACGTGGTCCAGCGGCTGGTGGTCCGTCACCACGGTGCCGCCCAGGGTCCTGACCGGGTGCAGGTAGGGGCGTGGGGAGGACACCGCGCGGATGTGGCTGCCGTCCTGGTAGTCCGCCACCGGCCGGCCGTCCAGCGTCAGCGTTTGGACCGGCGGAAGGGCCCGGGCCCAGGGGACACCGAGCCTCGGCGAACGTGGCCTGGGCCTTGACGGCGCGCACCGTGAGGTCACTGATGCCATGGACCACCGGGTGCGAATCGTCGCCCTCCCCGTCCCACGAGATGAATTCGTCCCCGATGGCCGCCGGTGCGGGGAAGTCCGGATGGCCTCCAGGACGGCGGTAAAGGCGCCGGTGTCCTGGAGCGCGGCGAGCAGCGGGGCTCCGGTGGCGCGCGCGTCCAGCAGGTTCTCCAGCAGGTCGGTCCGGCCGTACGCTTCCCGGCGCTCGCCGTGGGCGGTGGTGATGACCACGTCATCCCGCGTGTAGGAGAGCGTGATGTCGCCCAGGGTTCCGTGGACGGTCACGGTGGGGTCCAGTTGTTCCGGGGCGCAGAGCGTGAGGGCGCACAGCAGCGTGCTGCCATTGGCCGTGCGGACCCGGAGTACCGTGGTGTCGTCGCTTTCAGTCTCATGGGCCCGGTACAGATCCGTTTCCACGGAGGCGACGTCCGCAAGGGTGTGGGCGCCGGCGACATGCAGTGCGGTGGCAACGGCATGGGCCAGCGCGTTGGTTGCCACGCCGTCCACCACATCGGTACCGTCCAGGCTGCGCATCCCGGCCCAGCGCGAGCGCTTGAAATAGGCCTTGGTCCGCAGCCACTGGCCGGTGGCGCTGATGCCCAGGACGGTGCCGATGTCGCCTGCGTCCACCATGCCTGCGATGGCCGGCAACGCGTGGGACCCCAGGCTCTGGAAGCCAACCTGCACCAGACGCCCATTCTCCCGGGCGGCTGCAAGCACCTCTTCGAACTGCGCCAAAGAGGACACCGGCGGCTTCTCGACGTAAACATCCATCCCGGCGGACAACGCGGCGACGGCCAGCGGGGCGTGGGTTTGGATGGGCGTGGCAAGAATGACGACGTCGACACCGGCCTGGGCCGCCAGCAGCCCGTCCAGGTCAGGAAACACCGCCACCGCTGCGGCAAGGGTGCCGTCCTGCGGCGGGTTGGGATCAGCGACAGCCACCAGTTCCAGGGCACCGGCTGCCTCAAGACGGGCCAGGTTGGCGAGATGGTGCTCGCCGAAGCCGTGCACGCCCACCAGGGCCACCCGCGGCTTTGCGGTGGATTGGGCCTGCTGGTGCGTCGGATCCGCGGCGGCGGAGTGCTGTGTGGTCACGTGGGTCCTTGGAGTGTGTTGTGAAGTGGCCGGGAGGCCAGGGCTTGGGACAGGAAATCGAGGGCTTCGTCCTGCATGGGGGCGGTGAAAGCATGCCCCCCGGGCCAGAGGCTGCCCGTGTATTTATCCGTCCCCGCATGCAGGGATTCCAGCAGCCCGTGCGCCTGGCGCATTCCGTCTTCCGGGAAGAGTTCGTCAGCCAGGGCGTACTGCACCAGGAACCGGGCGGCCGCAGCCCTGCCGGTTAGCTCCGGCCAGTCCCCAAGCTTCCACAGGCCCGGGGTCTGCAGCAGCCAGGAATGGGCGTCCAGGTAAGCAGGGAAAAGGGACTCGAAGGTGGTCATCATGCAGGTCACCACCGCCGCCCGGATACGGGGGCTGAGGACGGCAAGGGCAAGCGACCTGCCCCCGCCGCCGGAGAATCCGATGCAGCCCAGGCTGTCCTGGTCCACATCCGGGAACGCCGCCAGGATGTCCAGGGCGGCAAGGTCGTCGTACGCCACCATGCCGGCCAGGCTGGTGCCCAGCAGGCCGGCCGCCTTGGCAAGGGTGTCCTCGTGGAAGCCGGCAGCGGCGTTGTATACGTCCGCGTCTGAAGGTACGACGCCGTCCTCCCGCCACTGCGCCTGCCTCGCCCCGGCAGCAGAGGCGGTCCGCCATGGTGGAGTTGAAAGGTCGAATTTGCGGCTGCCCCAGGCGAACGTGTCGTGGGCCAGGACCGCGAACCCGTGGCGGGCGATGTCCGTGGCCACGGCCCGGCCGTCATAGTGGCCCGCGCGGGCTGCGGCGGCCGACGGATGGGTATCCGGGAGTTCCACCAGCCGGTCCGCGCCGCCGAACTTGTTGCCGCCATGGCAGTGCAGGGCCAGGACTCCCGGCAGGGGGCCGGAACTTCCGGCCGGCCTGACCAGCCAGCCCGTAGTGCGCGGCCCGAAGCCCAACTGCCAGCTCAGCCGGGAGGTGGTGGCGTCGTCGTACGTTTCCTCCCAGTGCACCGTCACTTCCGGCCGTTCACCCGCGCCCGGTACGCCCAAGGCATCTGAAAGCTCCTGCGCCGGGCCTGTGGGAGCCTGGTGCCGGGGGTTTTCCCGGACATAGGCAGGCCAGTCGTCATAGCCTGCAATGGCGCTTGGCCTTCTTGCTGGAGTCATCCGGCCTACCTCCTTTCGCGGGGTCTGCCCGCTGCTTGGGAGCGTCGGGGTTAGCCCAGGTTTTGGTTGACTTCGGAAATCATGCCCTCGGCTGCAACGCGCGTGGGCGCCTGGACCTTTGCAGATAGCAGAAAGCGTTTTCTCAAAACTAACAAAAGGGCTATACAGGAGTCAAGAAAACGTTTACTTTGGTACGGAGCCGCATTTTCGATGGCACCCGCGGCGCCGGAACCCCTGCAGCCCGAACAGGCAGCAGCCCACCGTGCCGGAGGTGCCTGATCCCCATCGCCTGGCGATGACCGCAACGTGGAGGCCACGATGACCAAAGGAGACCACATGGCCGTAAAACACATCCCAAGGACACCGCGTCCGGCCCAGGTGCCGGCCGCAGCGGGCCTGCCGCCGCGGACGGAGCGGCTCCTGTGAGCGCCATCAGCGAACTGTCTTCGTTGAGCCGGCGGAAGGGCAAGGCCACCGCCGAGGAGAAGAAGGCGAACAGGCGGGACAACAAGGCCGCCTACATCTTCCTGCTGCCGTGGCTTGTGGGCCTGGTGGCCATCACTATCGGCCCCATGCTGATGTCCCTGTACCTGTCTTTTACGGACTACAACCTGCTCCAGCCCCCTGAATGGACGGGGCTGCACAACTTCACCCGGATGCTCAGCGACGCCCGGCTGCACAACTCGCTCCGGGTGACGTTTACGTACGTCCTCGTCGGCGTTCCGCTGCAGCTGGCTGTGGCTCTGTTGATCGCACTCGTCCTGGACAAAGGGCTCCGCGGCCTTCCGTTCTACCGCTCGGTGTTCTATTTGCCGTCGTTGCTGGGTGGCTCGGTGGCTGTTGCCATTCTGTGGAAGCAGATCTTCGGCACCACCGGCCTGGTCAACCAGGTCCTGGCCATGTTCGGTATCCAGGGGCCCGGCTGGATCTCGGACCCCAGTACCGCTCTCGGTTCCATCATCCTGCTGCACGTGTGGACCTTCGGCGCCCCCATGATCATTTTCCTTGCGGGCCTGCGCCAGATCCCCAACATGTACTACGAGGCAGCCAGGGTGGACGGTGCCACCACGCTTCAGCAGTTCTGGCGGATCACCCTTCCGATGCTCAGCCCCATCATCTTCTTCAACCTGGTGCTGCAGATCATCGGTTCCTTCCAGTCGTTCACGCAGGCGTTTATCGTCTCCGGCGGCAACGGCGGACCTTCGGATTCCACCATGTTCTTCACCCTGTACCTCTACCAAAAGGGCTTCGGCCAGTTTGATATGGGCTACGCCTCGGCCATGGCCTGGGTGCTGCTGCTCATCATCGGAGTTTTCACCGCCATCAACTTCATCGCTTCTAAGTATTGGGTTTTCTATGACGACTAAGCTTGAGACGCTGCCCACCCCGGAGAAGAAGTCCGGGGGCGCCGGCAAGCCTATGAACCGCAAGCCCAGGGTCCGCGAGTCCCGGGGAACGCTGGCCTTCAGCAGGGCCCAGCGCGGCAAATCGCTGATGAAGCACGGCGTCCTGATCCTTGCCGGCGCGTTGATGATCTATCCGCTGCTGTGGATGGTGGTCTCCTCGCTGCGTCCGAACGAGATGATCTTCCGGGAGCCGGGCCTCTGGCTCAGCAGCCTGGAAATGAGCAACTACACCTCCGGCTGGTCGGCCTTGACGCATCCGTTCGGGCACTACATGATCAACTCGGCCATCGTGGTGATCGGTTCAATCCTGGGCAACCTGATCTCATGCTCCATGGCCGCCTACGCCTTCGCCCGGCTGCAGTTCACCGCCAAGAAGCTGTTTTTCGGCATCATGCTGCTGACCATCATGCTTCCGTTCCACGTGGTGATCGTTCCGCAATACATCCTGTTCTCGCAGATCGGCTGGGTGAACACTTTCTGGCCGCTGATCGTCCCCAAGCTGCTCGCCACGGATGCGTTCTTCGTCTTCCTGATGGTGCAGTTCATCCGCGGCATCCCCAAGGAACTGGACGAGGCCGCAAGGATTGATGGAGCGGGACACCCGCGCATCTTCCTGCGGGTCATCCTGCCGCTGATGGTGCCGGCGCTGGCCACCACCACCATCTTTACCTTCATCTGGACCTGGAATGACTTCTTCGGGGCCTTGATCTACCTCACGGATCCGGACATGTTCACGGTTCCGGTGGCGCTGCGCGCCTTCGTGGATTCGCAGTCGGCCACGAGCCTGGGGCTCGCTGTTTGCAATGTCCATCGTTTCGCTGCTGCCGGTCTTCCTGGTCTTCCTCTTTGGCCAGCGGTTCCTCATCAAGGGCATCGCCACCACCGGCATCAAATAACCCCTCGAACAGTGTCATCCTTCGAACGGCCCGCCCTGGTGGCGGGCCGTTTGCTGTTGCCGGGAATCCCTCCAACCAAGTGCCGTACAGGGCATCTTGTATTACAAGTTAAGTACTTGTAGTATCGGTAGCAGAAAGCGCTTTCAGGGACCCTCTGAAAGGATCCGCAGGCAGCCCTTCGGCTTGTTGCCCGTTGACACGCTTCCCCAGGCAAATTCCTCAACCACCCGCACCTGGATCAAAGAAGATCGGAGTACCCAGTGCCGCTTTTTCCCCGTCCTGCATCTGCTGCCAAGCAGCCTGCAGGGGCACCCACGTCCGGCGCCCGCCCCGCGCCCCCCATTGGCCGAACCCGCAAAGCCAGTGCGGTTGCCGCCGCCGTCGCCGCCGTCCTGACGCTCAGTGCCTGCGGCGGCGGAGCCGCACCGCAGAACGCGGACGGGACGGTGGAGCTCCGCTTCTCCTGGTGGGGAGGCGACAAGCGCGCCCAGCTGACGCAGGAAGCAATCAAGCAATTCGAGGCCGAAAACCCCAAGATCAAGGTCAAGCCGGAATTCGGGGACTGGAGCGGCTACTGGGACAAGCTGGCCACCCAGGTGGCAGCCAACGACGCCCCCGACATCATCCAGATGGACGAAAAGTACATCACCGAGTACTCCAGCCGCGGTGCCCTTCTCGATCTGTCCAAGTACGACATCGACACGTCCAAGTTGGATGAGGCGGCACTGAACGCAGGCAAGAGTGAAAAGGGACTGACGGGCATCGCCGCAGGCATCAACGCCGCCACCATCCTGGCCAACCCCAAGGTTTTCGAAGCCGCAGGTGTCCCGCTTCCCGACGACGCCAAATGGACCTGGGTCGACTTTGGCCGCATCGCCGCAGAGATCACTACCAAGTCGCCCAAGGGGACCTACGGCGCGGCAGCCTACGGAACCGATGAGGCCTCCCTGGGGGTCTGGCTCCGGCAGAACGGCAAGTCGCTGTACACCTCCGACGGCAAGCTGGGCTTCGAGCCGGGCGACATCGCCCAGTGGTGGGCCTTCCTGAAAGAGCTGAGCCAGAAGAAGGCGGTACCCTCCGCCTCGGAGGTGGTGGAAGCCGAGGCTGCTCCGCTCGACCAGAGCGGACTGGCAACAGGCAGGAACGGCATGGCCTTCTGGTGGTCCAACCAGGCGCCGGCCCTGGAAAAGGCGAGCGGCGGGGACTTGAAGATCCTGCGGTTCCCCACCAAGACCGGATCGGCCGCTGACACGAAGCTCTGGTACAAGGCCTCACAGTTCTGGTCAGCATCATCGCGGACCAAGCACCCCCAGGAAACCGCGAAGTTCATCAACTTCCTTACCAACAACGTCAAGGCCGGTGAGGCCCTGCTCGCAGACCGCGGTGTCTACCCGAACTCAGATGTCCGGGCCGCCATCCAGCCGAAACTTACCGCCGCCGACGTCAAGGTGGTCAAGTTCATCGACCAGATCAAGGACGAGCCTGGGTGACGCTCCGGCTCCGCCGCCGAAGGGTGCCGGTGCCATCCAGGAAATCATCAAGCGGTATACCTCGGAAGTCCTCTTCGAGCGTTTGTCCCCTGAGCAAGCCGGGAAGAAGGCGACCGATGAAATGAAGTCTGCCATCAGCAGCTAGTCTTCACGCCGCCAATACGGCTCCGGGCGGCCTGGATGGATGCCTCCCCATCCAGGCTGTCCGACGGCGGGTGGCGGCTCCGTCCCGGCTGGAACCAACGGTTCTTTCCGGGACGGAGCTGTTCAAGACGGCAACGATGGGCCCTAGCCTTCCGCGATGACCGCCACCCCGCCGGCCGGGACGGTGCCGCCGAAGGATTCACCCGTAAGGAGATCCTTCCCCGCGGCCGAGATGGAAGCATCCCCGCGGGTGTGGTTGATGGCGAAAAGGAAGCCCTGACCGTCGGCCGAACGCCGGCGCACCAGGCTCCACGCCGGGATCGGCGGCGGCAACGGGGACGACGCCGGACTCCGCCAGGAGCTTGTCCAGGAGTGCATCGATGCCCGCGGGGTCGGGGAAGGTGGCCAGGTACCAGGCTGCACCGGTACCCACGGCCCGACGCGTAAGGGAAGGAACGCCCTCCAGCGGGTACCCGGTAAAGGTCTGCACCGCGTCCGCGCCGGCCAGATGGACGTGCTCGCTCCAGACCGAGGAAACAGAACCATCGCTCAGCGTGAGCCCGGACCCGGCCGGCAGTGGATGGAACTCCTCCACACGCACGCCCAGGAGGTCCAGGAAAGCTCCCGGGTAACCGCCCAGCCGCACGTGGTCCTGGAGGTCCACAATCCCGCTGAAGTAGCTCACCAGCACCGTGGCCCCGGCAGCCGCTGCGGCAGCGATGCCGGCGGCGTTGTCATCCGACACCGCGTACAGCGTGCAGACCAGCACCAGGTCGTAGCCCTCAAGCGAAGCGGACGGATGCACCAGGTCCACGGAAATTCCGCGGAGGAACAGGGCGCGGTGGAAAGCCCGCAGCAGGTCCAGGTACTTCACGTCGATGCTGGGCTTCGAGTCGATCTCGCTGGCCCACCACGCCTCGTAGTCAAAAACGATGGCGGTGCGGGACTCCACACGCGAGCCGCGGACCGGCTCCAGCCGTTTCAGGGCCGCGCCCAGTTCCACCACCTCACGCCACACACGCGTGTCCCGGCCGCCGTGCGGCACCATGGCGGAATGGAACTTCTCGGAGCCGGCAAAGCTCTGGCGCCACTGGAAGAACATCACGGCGTCGGCCCCGCGCGCCACATGCGCCAGGGAATTGCGCAGCATTTCGCCGGGCATCTTGGGCTGGTTGCGCGGCTGCCAGTTCACGGCCGACGTCGAATGTTCCATCAGGATCCACGGGTCACCGCCGGCAATGCCGCGCGTGAGGTCCGCGCTGAACGCGAGTTCCACGTGCCGTTCGGGATCAGCGGCCACCAGGTAGTGGTCGTTGGCGATGACGTCCAGGTCCCCGGCCCAATCGAAGTAGTCCATGGACTTAGTGGCGCTGGAGGCCATCAGGTTGGTGGTGCAGGGGATGTCCGGCGTTACCTCGCGCAGGATGGCCACGAGTTTCCGGTAGTAGTCCAGGAGCGCCCAGGAGTTGAACCGCTGGAAGTCCAGCTGCTGGCCCGGGTTCAGGGTGGACGGTGCGACGGCGGGCGGCAGGATTTCGGCGAAGGAGCCGTAGTTCTGGGACCAAAATGCTGTTCCCCAGGAGGCGTTGAGGGCATCAATGCTCCCGTACCGGCGTTCGAGCCAGGCGCGGAATGCGGCTGCGTCCTCCTCCCCGTAGAACTCTGAGACATGGCAACCGAGCCTCGTTGTCCACGTGCCATAGGGCCAGCGCGGGGTGGCCCTTGTAGCGTTCGGCGAGGGCGCGGGTGATCCCGGCGGCGTAGCGGCGGTAGACGGCCGACGACGGCGTGTAGTGGCGCCGTGAGCCCGGCCCCAGCACGGTACCGTCAGCCGTGACCGGCAGGATTTCGGGGTGTTTGCGGACCAGCCAGGCGGGGGAGCGGCGGTGGCGGTTGCCAGGGCCACCTTCACGCCGATCCCGGCGAGATTGTCCAGGACCTCGTCCAGCCACCCGAAGTCGTAGTGCCCCTCGGCAGGTTCCAGGAGGGCCCAGGAGAAGATCCCCACGCTCAGGAAGTTGACGCCGGCCTCCTGCATGAGTTCCAGGTCCTCCAGGCGGACGCTGGCTGGCCACTGCTCCGGATTGTAATCCCCGCCGAAGGCGATGCCCTCAATGTTGCTCCAGACGCTGGACGGTCCGGTGTTTTCCTTCTCTGTCATGGGAGTTCCTTTACATGGTGTCATCTCGAGAGTTAGGACTGGGCGGGGCTGAACGTCCAGGTTCCGGTGTGTATCCGGAAGTCGCGGGTGGCAGGACCCGTTTCGCCGTCACTGTCCGCGGCGGAAAGCACGACGGCGGCATCCGCACGCTCGTCGTGAAGGAGCCCCGGCCCCTTCACCCCGTACGTGCCGGCGGGAAGCCGCACGGTTGCTGTGGTGCCGGGGGAACCGTGCACTCGAGCTCCACCAGGCCGCCGCGCCGGCGCCAGCCTGGCGTGCACGTATCCGTTGACCACGGGAACGCTGCCGCCGGCATGCTCCAGCCGGCACCGCGGTGGTTCGATCATTACCTCGGTGCCGCCCGGCACGCTGTACCGGACGCCCAGCAGGTGCTCAAGGATCTCCTTTACCACCGAGGCGGACCAGGCGTGCGACTGGCTGTAGTCACTGCCGTCGTCGAGGTCCCAGGCCTCCCAGGTGAAGCTGGCTCCGCGGTCCAGGAGCCGTGCCCAGCCCGGCTGGTCCTTGTCCGTGAGAAGGTCCAGCACCGCGTCCACCTTGCCCCGGCCCAACAAGGCCCGGACCAGCCGGTGCACCGTCATGGGTCCCTGGCGCATTCCCATTCCCGCAATCCGGGCGGCGTCCTCAGCCGCGTGGGCAGGCCCGGTAATGCCCACGGACAGCGGGAACGACGCCGCGTGCTGGGAAGCATGGGCGCTGGGGCTCCCGTCCGCATGGAGGCCGTCAACCATGATCCCGTCCACCCGCAAACGCTCCCGCACCGTCCTGGCGAGGTTGCGGGCAGCGGCCGCATAGCGGATGGCCCCATCCGGGTCACCCGCGGCACTGCAGAGCCGGGCCGTGGACACCAGTGCCGAGTAGGCCTGGGCGTTGACGGTGGTTTTGGCCGCGCACTCCATGTCGTAGCCGAACCGGCCGGGCGCCGGCCAGTCCACGATGCCGTGCAGGTAGGGACCGGAACCGCCGCCCAGGTTGGTGACAAGACCCGCCGTCGGGCCCTCTGCCGGGATGTAGCGGAGCGCATAGTCCGCCGTGTCGCGCAGCTGGGGGAGCAGCTCCCGGACCAAGGCGGCATCGCCGGTGCGCAGGTGGTATTCCTCCGCCCACTCGGGCAGCATCAAGGAGAAATCGGGGATGTCGCGCTTGCCGTCGCCGTTGGGATAGACGGCGTTGTAGCGCCCCTTTTCCCCGCCTGCTGTCCAGTAGCGGCGGGCGGACCAGGCAAACTCCCGCAGCGCCTGCGCCGTGTAGGCATGCTCGCCGAAGAGCGCCATGGTGGCGTAGGAGATGTTTGCGGCATCCGCCAGGAACTGGCCCTTTTCACGGGTGGGGGTGTCAACAAACTGCTCCTGCACGCCATACAGCGCAGAGTCGCGGAGCAGCCGGAACACCGCGTCCAGTGTCGGGTCGGAGCTGCTGAAGCTGCCCTCGCCTGGATGGTTCCCGTAGACCGTGACGGCACCCACCCGGCTCACCTCAGCGGCGTCGATCCCGGGCAGCTCAAGGTAGCGGAAACCGAGATGCACCGACGATCGGAACTGCTGGGGGCCGGCGGCCTGCGTGTAGGGGAAGGACATGTCCGTGTTCTGGCTGGCGGTCTTCCCGGCGTCCACCCTGCCATCGGGGCGGAGGACGTACCCGGCCCGGAGCATGACGGTGCGGCCGGGGACGCCGGACAGGAAGTCCACCTCCGGCCGCGCGGGAAGGACCTGGCAAAAGTCCGCAACCATGGTGCCGTCGTCGGCCGTCAGGAACTGCCGCGGCGCCACGAACCCGCCGGCAAGGAATGTCCTGCGGGGGTGCAGGGCGGGAAAGTCCGACGACGGGTGGCCGCACGAGCTGACGGCGGCGGCCATGTGGCTGGCAGGGTTGAGGGACGCAGCGGCCTGGCCGTCCAGGTGTTCCAAGGGGTCGCCTTCATCGTTGCGGTAGCCCGCCTGCCGGTATGGGGCCTCCACCGCGGACCAGCCCGGGCCGGACGCGAGGACGTCGCGGCGGCCGTCCAGGTAGTCCACCGTGAGCCGGACCAGGAGGCCCGGGATGCCGGCGGCGCGGCCCTGGCCGGGACCGTACCAGTGAAGCAGGGCCGTGACCGGAACGGGCGTGTCCTCAGGGTGGCCGGCAAGCAGGCTCCGTGATGTCGGCGGCGTCGTAGTAGCCCTCTCCCGGGTACCCGAACGATGTGGTGCTCAGGCAGTGGGTCCCCGCCACGGAGAACTGGGCGTGGTGGTGGGCGGCAGCGTACAGCCGGGCCCGGCGGACCGTCCCGGTGGGCTGGAAGGTGGTCCGGAACAGCGTCCACTCATCGGGCTGTCGGTGCCCGGTGGTTTGGGACCACTGCGCCAGGCAATCCAGGGCATGGTCATCGCCGGCGTCAAAGCGGTGGTCCAGCAGGAGGTCTTCGGGCCGGCCGGGAGTGGTATCGGTGATGCGCAGTGCAGCGTACTCCGCCTGGCTCCGCGGGCCCTGGTGCAAAGCGGGCACGCCTTGGGTGCCTTCGGCAGCCGGCTCGTGGACCGCCAGCAGTTCCGTCCCGTCCAGGCTGACGCGGATGGTTCGCCCGTCATCGCTGACGGTGAGTTCTCGCCAGGAACCCGGCGCGATGTCTGCGGCCCCGGCTGCCGCCCGGCCTCCGCTGGCCAGGACCGCCGTCTCCGGAGCCGCCATGGCCGGGATCTCCCAGGCGGGCGCGTGACGGAGCACCACTTTTCCGGTGGCGTCCAGCTCCAGCAGCAGGCCGGTTCCGGCGCCGGTGCTCCGCAGGAGCAGGCCGGCACTGCCCATCACTGGGCGCAGCCGGGCCTCGATCCGAAAGCTGCGCAGTGCGGGGCAGGGAAGGGGCAGGAAGTGTGACCCGGCCGCCCGGAGCGCATGGCTGAAGACTTCCAACGGGGCACGTCCGCCCGGTGCACGGCACATCCACTCCGCGTGCCAGGAGCTGTCCGTCAGGCCGGTGCTGAAGGGCTGCACCGATGACCACGGACCCCGAACGCCGGCCGCATCACGGACCCGCACGCGCCAGGAGTAGTCCGCATCGGCGTCGAGCAGCGGACCTTCGTAGGGCACCCCGCGCTGGCAGGAGGATGCCACCTGCCCCGAACTCCAAAGCAGGGTTCCCCGGGCGTCCTGGACTTCCAGGTCGTATCCGGTCTGCCGTGCAAGGGCTGGATCGTCGCCGTCATCCTGGCCCAGTTGCCAGCCGAAGACGGGGGAGGGTCCAGCCGTCAGGCAGGGGACAATCCCGTCAGTGAAGAGGGTGGTGGTGTGGAGCCGCCCGGCGCCTCCCCGGCGGGCCAGGTCCCCGGCGCGCAGCGCGTCCTGCTGCGCCATCAGGAGGCCGGGAGGCCGAACGCCACCGGTGCGGCGGCAGCCCAGGGGAGTCCGAGTTCGCTGAACGTGGCATGCTGCCGGCCGGCCCGCTCCAGGGCTTCCTCGACGCCGGGAACCACCGCATGGGCGGCGTCGCCGTCGCCCTCCCACCGGACGTGTGCGGGATCGATGGGGGCCGGCAGCGGTGCTGTACGGATGGCTTCCAGTACCAGCATGAAGGCTCCGCTGTCCAACAGGCTGCTGGTGAGCGGAACGCCGGCGGCGCGGTGGGCCAGCAGGTTCTCGGTGAGGTCGTCGCGGCCGTACGCTTGCTCGGTCCGTCCGGCGGCGGTTTCAATGCTGAGCCGGTCCTCGGTGTAGTGGAACACCGCGGTGCCGGCCGAGCCCTGGAGGGTGACGAACGGCTCCACGGATTCCGACGCGCAGATGGTCAGGGCACAGGTGATGGGCAGGCCCGTTGCCGTGCGGATCCGGATCACGGAGGTGTCATCCGATTCGATGTCATTGGCCCGGTACAGCTCGGTTTCCACCGAAGCCACATCTGCGACGGTGCGCGCGCCGGCAATCCGAAGGGCAGTTGCCACGGCGTGCGCCAGCGGGTTGGTGGCCACGCCATCCACCACGTCCACGCCATTGATGCTCCGTTTTCCTGCCCAGCGGGAGCGTTTGTAGTAAGCCCGGTCCCGGACCCAGCGGCCGGTGGCGGAGATGCCTTCCAGCGTTCCGATGGTCCCGGCGGCGAGAAGTTCGCTGATCGCTTCAAGGGCGTGCCAGCCCAGGCTCTGGAAACCGATCTGTACGCCGCGGCCTGACTCCTGTGCCGCCGCGCACAACCGGTTGAAGTCCGCCAGCGAAGCGACCGGGGGCTTCTCCAGGTACAGGTCCGCGTCCGTGGCCAAGGCTGCCAGGGCCAGCGGGGCGTGTGTCTGGATGGGCGTTGCCACGATGACCAGGTCCAGGTTCCGGGTGGCCGGAAGGAGGTCGTCGAGCCCGGCGTACACAGCCGCCGAGGGCGGGACCGCGCAGGGTACCGGCGGCTGTGGGTCCGCCACGGCAACCAGTTCAATCCTGCCGGCCGCCGCCAGCCGCGCAAGGTTCCGCAGCTGGTGGGTGCCAAAGCCGTGCACACCCACCAGCGCAACCCTCGCAGCTGGTGCTGGTGCTGGTGCTGGTGCTGGTGGTGGTGCTGAAGCTGCTGGGGCGTCGCTGCCGGCCGCTTCCGTTGCCGTTCCCATGGTTCTCCGTTCCGGCCGTCGGCACCAGCATTGCGGCACCAATATCCTGGGCGCCTGCGTCGGTCCAGCAAGCGCTTTCCACCAACCAGTGTGCGGCATGTGGCCGGCTCCAGTCCAGCTATGTAACGATTCAAAATTTCGCTTGACCGGAGCTGCGCGGGGGGTCTACATTTTCGAGAAACCGATTACCAGCGTGATGCGGGACACTTTCCGCTCCGCCCCTGCAACGATGGAGAACAGAAGGGAGCCGTGCCATGCTGTCCGGGACCTTCAGTGCGCGTGCCTACTCGTTTTTCGACACGCTCATGTGGATAGCCTGCCTGAACCTGCTCTGGATCGCTTCCACCCTGCTGGGTTTGGGTGTCTTTGGCGTGGGCCCCGCCACCGCCGCCGCGCAGATCGCCGTGCGCAGGCGGGCCGCGGGGGATGCTGCTCCTTTGCTGCGCGGGTTTACCCGGGCGTACTTCCGGAATTTCTCCAGGGCCAACGCCCTCGCGCTTCCGGTCATGGCTGTCGCAGCAGCGCTGGTCCTCAACTGGAACTACTTTTCCAGGGGAGGCGGCATCCTTGCGCAGCTCATGGCGGCCGGCATCTTTGTTGCTGCGATCTTCATGGCGGGAACGGTCTGCTACGTGTTCCCCATGTATGCGCGGTACGAGCTCCCGCTTCCGCAGTACCTGCTGATGTCCTCCCGGTTCGCCGTTCGCCACCTGGCCGGGACCGTCATCCTGCTTTTTGTCTCCGCCGCGGTGGCTTACGCCAGTAGTTGCATTCCGGGGCTGGTTCCGTTCTTCAGCATCGGGGCCTGGCTGTATCTCACCGGTTGGCTGTCCCAGCGCTTCTTCGCTGCCAACGATGAGGCGATAGCCATGGCGGCTCACCCTGCCGCGCATCCCGCCCTGCAAGGGGCCTCCACCGCCTGAAGGCCGCCCCCTGGCACCTCGCGCCGCCTGGTGCGGTGCGCCCTGCGCGGATGCAGGAATGAAACGTATCAAAACCTCTGGGGCCAACCAGCCCGAAGAACCCCAATGAAGTGGAAAAGGAAAAAACATGATCCATCGGAAACTGACCCTGGCCGCCGCCGTCGCCACCGCCACTGCGCTGTCCCTCACGGCGTGCAGCGGCGGGAATGCCCCGGCCGCGGACCTCACCTCGGTGTCCATCATGGCCCCGTTCCTGGAAGCCCAGCCACCTGCAGCGGATGGCGCGGTCCAGAAGAAACTGGAGGAGCTGACCGGCAAGCAGGTCAAGATCAACTGGGCCCCCAACGCCTCGTACGAGGACAAGACCAACATCACGCTTGCAGGGTCCGACATCCCCCAGGTCATGGTGATCCAGACCAAGAGCCCCGGGTTCGTCAAGAATGCCCAGGCAGGTGCGTTCTGGGACCTCACTGACAAACTCGACAAATACCCCAACCTCAAAACCACCTTCCCGGACATCCAGAAGAACTCGAGCGTCAACGGAAAGGTCTACGGCCTGTTCCGCGAACGCTCTCCCATGCGCACCGCCGTGATGTTCCGGCAGGACTGGCTGGACAAGCTGGGCCTGCAGCCGCCCAAGACGGTGGAGGACCTGTACAAGGTGGCAAAGGCCTTTACCGAACAGGACCCGGACGGAAACGGCATCAACGACACCTGGGGCATCACCATTCCCAAGTGGGGTGCACTGGGAACCAACAGCCCCTACGACGTGATCGAGGAATGGTTCGGCGCCGGTAACCGGTGGACGGAGCGGGACGGAAAACTTGTCCCCAGCTTCGAAACCGACGAGTTCCTCCAGGCCGACCGGTTCATCAAGAAGATGGTGGACGAAAAGCTCATCAACCCTGACTTCGCCACCTTTGATCCCACCAAATGGAACGAGCCGTTCTTCAACGGCAAGGGCGGCATGATTGTCGACGTCGATTCCCGCGTGAGCGTCCTGGTCAATCTCTTCAAGCAGGCAGACCCCAACAACTTTCAGAACAAGGTGGGCTTTGTTGGGAACCTGGTCGGCCCCGACGGCAAGCTGCACGCCCATCCCACCGACGGCTACTCGGGTTTCCTCGCAATCCCCAAGGCCAGTGTGAGAAGCGAGGCCGAACTGGACAAGGTCCTGGAGTTCCTGAACACGATGAACGGCAAGGACGTTGCTGTGCTGCTCAACAACGGCATCGAGAACGTGAACTTCACGCTGCAGGACGGCAAGGCGGCCACCATCAAGCCGGAAACCCCGGAAGGAAAGGCCGTCAGCACCGACATCAAGAGCTACGCCCAGGCTGGGCATGAACGTTGCAGGAAACCAGTTCTACCCCGTCAAGCAGCCCACCGACTACGAACAGCAGGTCTTCGACAAGCGCACCGACGTCATGGCTGAGGACCTCAAGAGCGCCGTCTACAACCCGGCCGCGCCCTACGTTTCCGCCACCTACGTGGCCAAGGGCGCGCAGCTGGACAACATCGTGGCCGACGCCCGGATCAAGTACCTTGCCGGGCAGATCGATGAGCAGGGCCTGAAGGACGCCATCAAGCTCTGGGACACCAGCGGAGGCAACAAGGTCAAGGAAGAGATCAACAAGCTGTGGCAGGACAACAAGTAAATGGCAGCCCCTGTCATTGACACCCTCACCGGGGAGCGGGCGGGCAAGACCCCGCCCGCTCCCCGGAAAGGGGGCAGGTTCTCCGTCCACTTCGCGCACTACAAGTGGCTCTACCTGCTGCTGGTGCCCGGTGTGGTGTATTTCGCAGTCTTCCGCTACGCCCCCATGTATGGGGTGTCCATCGCGCTCAAGGACTACGTCCCGTTCCTCGGGGTAAACGGCAGCCCCTGGGTGGGTTTCCGGAACTTTGAGGATTTCTTTGCCAACCCGGACTTTCCCCGGCTGCTGGGCAACACCCTGATCCTGGCCTTCCTGAACCTGGGCGTGGCCTTCCCGCTGACCATCATCCTGGCCCTGCTGCTGAACGAGGTCAGGCTGTCAGTTCTCAAGCGCACTGTCCAGACCCTGGTGTACATCCCGCACTTCCTGTCCTGGACCATCGTGGCGTCCCTGAGTTTCCTGCTGTTCGCCCTGGACATCGGCCCGCTGTTCCAGTTCCTGAACAACACCCTGGGCACCAACATCGACTTCCTGAGCGACCCGGCCTGGTTCCGGCCCCTGATCGTGCTGCAGGAAATCTGGAAGAACACCGGATGGGGCACCATCATCTTCCTGGCCGCCCTCTCCACGGTGGACCAGGACCAGTACGAGGCCGCCATCATTGACGGTGCCGGCCGGTTCCGGCGCGTCTGGCACATCACCCTTCCGGCGATCCGGTCCACCATCATCGTGATGCTGATCCTGGCCATCGGGCAGATGCTCAACACCGGCTTCGAGCAGATCTACCTGATGACCAACGCCCTGAACCGTGAGGTGGCGGACGTCTTTGACACGTACGTCTACTTTGTGGGCATCACCCAGGGTGCCTACAGCTACTCCACGGCGGTGGGCCTGTTCAAATCCCTGGTGGGCATCGTGCTGATCTTCGGCACCAACTGGCTGGCCAAGCGATTCAACCAGAGCGGACTGTTCTAGCCATGAAAATCCACAACACCCGCGGCGGCCGGATCTTTGACGCCGCCAACTATGTCTTTCTGTCCCTGATCGGCATCATCACCCTGCTGCCGTTCGTCTACGTCTTCGCCGGGTCCTTCGCCACGGAAGCCGAAATCACCCGCCGCGCGTTCTTCGTCTGGCCCGAACAGTTCACCCTGGGCTCCTACGAGTACATCTTCGCCACCCCGGCGTTCATCCGCGCCCTGGTGACCACCATCCTGGTCACGGCGGTGGGCACCCTGGTCCAGTTGGCCTTTACCGTGACCATGGCCTACCCGCTGGCCAAGAAGACCCTGCGGGGCAGGAACGCCATCCTGTCCCTGGTGGTTTTTGCCATGGTCTTCTCCGGCGGCATGATCCCCACCTTCCTGCTGGTCAAGGACCTGGGCCTGCTCAACTCCTACTGGGCCCTGATCCTGCCGGCGGCCATCAACCCCTTCAGCCTGATCATCATCAAGAACTTCTTCCAGGAACTCCCTGCAGAGCTTGAGGAGTCGGCCAAGATGGACGGTGCCACGGAGATCGGGATCCTTTGGCGGATTCTGCTGCCGCTGTCCAAACCGGTCCTGGCCACGTTCGCGCTGTTCTACGCCGTAGGGATCTGGAACGACTTCATGTCCCCGCTGCTGTACCTGTCCGATAACTCGAAGTGGACGCTGCAGATGTACCTGCGCCAGGTCACGGCGGCGTCGGACCTGCTGGGGACGGGCAACGTTGACCCCAACTACATTCCGCCGGAACAGGGCATCAAGTTTGCGGTGATCGTGGTGGCCACCCTGCCCATCCTCATCTTCTACCCGTTCCTGCAAAAGCACTTCGCCAAAGGCATGCTCATCGGCTCCGTCAAGGGCTGACCCGCCGTTGGGAAAGAACCACCATGAAAATCCTCCTGGCCGGAGACTCCACCGTTGCCAACTGTCCCACGCACGAATTCCCCATGAGCGGTTGGGGGCGCAGCTGGCCCCGCTGACCTGCACCTGGGGTGCCGTGCACAACTTCGCCAAGGGCGGCGCCGATACCGAATCCTTCCGCGACGAAGGGCTGTGGGCGGCGCTGCTCGCCGATGCGGGACCGGGCGATGCCGTGCTCATCCAGTTCGGCCACAACGACCAGAAGAAGCAGCACCTGGCTGCCCGCACCGGCTACGCGGCAAACCTGCGCGCCATGGTGGGGGAGGTGCTGGCCCTGGGTGCCGCTCCAGTGCTCTGCACGTCCGTGGAGCGGCGGCACTTCCTGGCGTCGCCGTCGTCGGACGTTCTCGAAGAGACCCTGGAGGACTATCCGGACGTAGTCCGTGAACTCGGTCGGGAGCTGGCGGTCCCCGTGGTGGACCTGAATACGTGGACCCGGCGGCTGTATCTGCGGCTGGGGCGGGAGGGATCCAGGGAACTCTTCTGCCATTTCGCACCGGGGGAGCACGCCCATTGGCCTGGTGGCCTGGCAGACAATACGCATTTCTCCCGTCAGGGGGCCGCGTTGGTGGCGGCCGAAGTGGCGCGGCAGCTTGGCGGCCTGGGGTATGGCGAGCCCGAGCCCACGGAGCCGTCCGGTGACAAGGAACTGCGCACGACGGCGGGACGCGGCTAGGTGGGCGCGGCGGGGCTGGAGGCCGGGATCCTCTACCGCAATGCGCTGGCAGGGCCCGACGACGTCGCCGCGTGGGTGGCAGAAGGGCCGTTGTGCCTGGACAGCCGCAGCGGGGCGCTGGTGCTCTCCGGTTCGCGTGACGACCGGGAGTTTGGCGACGACGCGCACTGGACCTTCTGGTGCCCGGAAGAATTCCCGGACCGGATCCGCATCAGCTGGGAGTTCCTGCCGCTCGCGGAGCCCGGCCTGGCCATGCTGTTCTTCGCCGCCGGCGGGCACGGCGGGCTGGACCTCTTCAGCCCGGCGCTCGCACCCAGGACGGGCTCCTACCCGCAGTACCACTCCGGTGACATTGATGCCCTGCACGTCTCCTATTTCCGGCACAAGTACGCATCCGAACGGGCTTTCCGCACCTGCAACCTGCGCAAGAGTGCGGGCTTCGAACTTGTGGCCCAGGGCGCGGACCCGTTGCCGCCCACTGAAGATGCCACTGATTTCTACCGGCTGGAGGTGGTGAAGGACGGGCCACGGGTGGCGTTTTCCATCAACGGCCTGGAGCTGTTTGCCTGGCGCGATCCATCGGAGAAGGTGCTCGGCGGCGGCCGCATCGGCTTCCGGCAGATGGCCCCGCTGCGGGCTGCCTACCGAAACCTTGTGGTGGAGGAACTTTAGCCACTCCGCATGGACGGCACAGCCAAGCGGGCGGCCCCGAAGGGCCGCCCGCTTGTTGCTTTAATGCCGATGCACTACTGGAACTTAAAGTCCCAGGAGGCGGTTGAGCAGGTTGGCCAGGCCGTTCAGGCCCGTGCCGCCGTCCAGGAGCCCGGTGACGGCGCAAAGGAGGTTACCCACCAGGTTGCCCGCCCCGGTCTGGGAGGTGATATTCAGAACGACCTGGTTCAGATCGACGTTGAGCCCCAGGAGGTCCAGGTGCAGGGGCCCGAGAACCAGGTTGAGGACGTCGCAGCTGCCGCCCGAAGCCAGTGCGGCAGCGGTGGACGGGGCGGCGGCAGCGGTGGTGGTCACCTGCTGGCTCACCTGGGTCACTTTGCCGGTGGCGTCCGTTAAGGTGCCCTGCACCAGGCCGGTGACGGTCAGCTGGCCGTTCTGGACGCTGAAGCCGGACGGCGTAAACGAACCGGCGAAGGTACCTACGCCGGCGATGGTCTGGTTGATGGTTCCCGTGACGTTGGCTGTCCGTGAAGCCTGGGAAGCGGCCGACGGGGCCGCTGGTGCCGCTGCCGTCGCCGGGCCTGCCATGCCGAAGAGCATGGCACCGGAGAGGGCAATGGCGGTGACTGAAGCTGAGACCTTTGTTCGCATTTTCGGTAAATCCTTTCAGCGCCGGGTTGCGGCGCAACGAATCCTCCGAGGCTCCGCCCCCATAGTGAAACCCCGGCGGAACTGTTTAATTCAAATGCAGTTCATTTCAGATGCAGCCCTTTCGGGCCGCGATACGCGGCAGTGGAAGCTGATCCAGGCCACGGGCATGTCGACCAACGTATTAGTAAGTATGCTGATGAGTCAAGTCCGCTGGCAGGACGCGCCTGGTGTCTGGGGGCCTTCGGCGGACGGCCCTCCTGTCCTTGGGGCAAGATTGAGGGGACAGGAACTGCCCACTGGAGGGAGGCGGGGATGGAGCCCGTATTGGTCGACGGCGGCAAAGGCACCGTGGAATTGCGCAATGACGGCGTCATCCACCTCATCTGGGAACCCAGGGTCCGCATTGAGGTCCAGGATGCGCAGGCGGCGATGGCGGCGGTGAACCGGATAGCGGGGGATGGAAACTACCCCATGCTGGTGGATATGGCCACCACCGAGAACGTCAGCATCCAGGCCCGGGCAGTGTTCTCCATCCCGTGTGCAGCCAACCGGATCGCCCTGCTTGGGACGAGTCCCGTGGACCGGATCCTCGCGAATTTCTTCCTGGGCGTCCATGTCCCGCCTTGCCCCACGCGGTTCTTCACCTCGCGGAACGAGTCCATGAAGTGGCTGCAACAGGCCGGAAAATAAAGCTGCGCTGATCAGCCGGCGTCGGCCGGGGCCGTGCTCTGCCGGACCACCAGTTCAGGCGTGAACACGACGGACCGGTGGACGGGGTTCTGGGACTCCACCTCTTCGGACAACAGTTCGATGGCCGTCCGGCCCAGCAGTTGGGTGGGCTGGCGGATGGAGGACAGGGGGACGACGGCGGAGACGGCAAAGTCGATGTCGTCATAGCCAATCAGCGCCACGTCCTCAGGGATGCGGACCGTGTGCGTCATGGTGAGCGACTGCATGACGCCGAGGGCCAGGAGGTCGTTGGCGCAGAAAATACCCTCCGGCAGCTCCGCCCCGCCGCGTTCCACCAGCATGTCGCCCACGCTCCGGCCCGCCAGGACGGTCTGCCCCTCTGCGTCCAACACCTCAAGCGCGGCGTCCGGCTCTTCTTTTACGGCCCGCTGGGCCCCCTGGAGGCGGTCCGCCACCTGCCGGATGGACGTGGGGCCGCCAACGAATGCCAGCCGACGGCGGCCGGTGTCCAGCAGGTGACGGGCGGCGAGGTATCCGCCGGCGTCGTCGTCCACCGCAACCGAACTGAACTTGGACTCGTCAGCCAGCCGGTCCACCAGCACGGTGGGTACGCCGCGCTCGCGGAGCAGGTCCAGCCTCTCCGAGACATCGCCCACCGGTGAGATCAGCAGTCCCTGGACGCGCTGCTCCTGGAACAGGTCGATGTAGTTCGCCTCCCGGCCCGCGTTGTGTCCGCTGTCGCCAAGCAGGACGGCGCTGCCCTGCAGCGCTGCGGCGTCCTCCGCCGCGCGGACCACCGAGGTGAAGAAGGGGTTGCCCACATCCAGGACAATGAGTCCGATGGTGCGGCTGTGCCCAACGCGGAGTTGGCGGGCGGCATCATTGCGGACGAATCCCAGCTCATCGATGGCGCGCAGGACCCGCTCCCTGGTCCGCTCCGATACCCGGTCCGGATAGTTCAGGACATTGGACACCGTGCCCACGGCCACTCCCGCGTGGGTGGCCACGTCCTTGATGCTGGCTGTGCGGTTCATCGATTCTCCGTGCTGGGATGCCCACGCCGGAAGGTTCCGCGCGGGAGGTCAAAAGTTTCTGGCATTGCTTGACACCTGCTCAAATCCAAGAGTACTTTGAATCGTACCAATGAAACGATTCAATAAACTTCGAAGTTTGGAGGAACCCGGATGAGGGTGTGTTTCCGTTCCTCGGTGCAGCTGGCGCTGTTTGACGAATACCGTCGGCGGCATGCTGCTGTCTGGCCGGAAATGCTGCACGCCCTCAGGGAGGCGGGCTGGCACAACTACTCCCTGTTCCTGGGGGAAGACGGCCTCCTGGTGGGGCACGTGGAATGCGACGACTTTGAGGCCGTCCGTGCCCGCATGGCGCTGACAGAGGTCAATGTCCGGTGGCAGGCCGAGATGGCAACACTTTTTGAGGATTCCGGCCAGGCGCCCGACGAGGGGTTCCAGGTGCTGGAGGAAGTCTTCAACCTCGACAGCCAGTTGGCGGCACACTCCTCCGCGGGCTGACTGGCAGGACACAAGATTCCGGGGCAACCGGAGCAGCAGGCATTACCAAGCAGCACGCTCCAGCAGCGGGGCACCAACCATACGCATCAGGCAGACGCTCAACACCGGAAAGAACCATCATGAATGACGTAGCAACGGCGCTGGGCAGGCTCGGGGAGCTTGCCATTGAGGTCCCTTCGTGGGCTTATGGAAATTCAGGTACGCGGTTCAGGGTGTTCGGCACGCCCGGAACGCCGCGGACCGTGCAGGAGAAGCTGGCGGACGCCGCGAAGGTCCACGAGCTGACCGGCCTGGCCCCCACCGTGGCCCTGCATATCCCGTGGGACAAGGTGGATGACTATTCCGCCCTGAAGGAGTACGCCGCGGGGCTGGGCGTGGGACTGGGCACCATCAACTCCAACACGTTCCAGGATGACGAGTACAAGTTCGGTTCCCTTACGTCGTCGAACGAGTCTGTCCGCCGCCGGGCCATTGACCATCACCTGGACTGCATCGGGATCATGCACGCCACGGGGTCGCGGGATTTGAAGATCTGGCTGGCGGACGGTACCAACTACCCGGGCCAGGATGACCTGCGTGGCCGGCAGGACCGGCTGGCCGAGTCGCTGCGGGAGATTTACGCCGCCCTGGGTGATGGGCAGCGGCTGGTGCTGGAGTACAAGTTCTTCGAACCGGCGTTCTACCACACCGATGTTCCGGACTGGGGCACCTCCTACGCGCAGACCCGGGCTTTGGGGGAGAAGGCGTTTGTCTGTCTGGACACCGGGCACCATGCCCCGGGTACGAACATTGAGTTCATCGTGATGCAGCCTGCTGCGCCTGGGCAAGCTGGGTTCCTTCGACTTCAACTCCCGCTTCTATGCCGACGACGACCTCATTGTGGGTGCCGCGGATCCGTTCCAGCTCTTCCGCATCATGTACGAGGTGATCCGGGGCGGCGGGTTCGGCAAGGACTCCGGGGTTGCCCTCATGCTGGACCAGTGCCACAACCTCGAAGAGAAGATCCCGGGCCAGATCCGGTCCGTGCTGAACGTCCAGGAAATGACGCTGCGCGCCCTGCTGGTGGATACCGCGGCGCTGGCTGAAGCGCAGCGTGCCGGCGATGTGCTGGCCGCCAACGGCATCTTCAACGATGCGTTCTATACCGATGTCCGGCCCATCCTGGCCGAGTGGCGTGAATCCCGCGGCCTGCCTCCGGACCCGCTGGCTGCCTTCAAGGCCAGCGGTTACCAGAAACAGATCAACGAGGACCGCGTTGGCGGCCAGCAAGCCGGATGGGGCGCCTGAGGAAGTTATGACGAACAAGACTGTTGAAGACCTGATTTCCCGTTCCAACCGCTTGGGCGCGGATAAGCGGAACACCAACTTCGCCGGCGGCAACACCTCGGCCAAGGGCACCGACAAGGATCCCGTCACCGGCGAGGACGTCCAGCTGCTGTGGGTGAAGGGTTCCGGCGGGGACCTTGGCACGCTGACGGAGCAGAACCTTGCGGTGCTGCGCCTGGACCGGCTGACCGCGCTGAAGAAGGTCTACCCCGGGGTGGAGCGCGAGGATGAGATGGTGGCTGCGTTCGATTACTGCCTGCACGGCAAGGGCGGTGCAGCCCCGTCGATCGACACGGCCATGCACGGCCTGGTGGATGCCGCGCACGTGGACCACCTGCACCCGGATTCGGGCATCGCGATCGCCACGGCGGCCGAGGGCGAGGCGCTGACCACCAAGATCTTCGGTGACAAGGTGGTGTGGGTTCCTTGGCGTCGTCCCGGGTTCCAGTTGGGCCTGGACATCGCTGCAATCAAGGACGCCAACCCGCAGGCCATCGGTACCATCCTGGGCGGGCACGGCATTACCGCCTGGGGCGCCACCAGCGAGGAAGCCGAGGCCAACTCGCTGTGGATCATCGACCAGGCCGAAAAGTACATCGCAGAGAACGGCAAAGCCGTACCCTTCGGGCCCAAGCTGCCCGGATATGCAGCCTTGCCGGAAGCTGAGCGCCGCGCCAAGGCCGCTGCCCTGGCACCGGTGATCCGCGGCCTGGCCTCCACGGACAAGCCGCAGCTGGGGCACTTCAGCGATGACGACGTCGTCCTGGACTTCCTCGAAGCCGCCGAACACCCAAGGCTGGGCGCCTTGGGCACCTCGTGCCCGGACCACTTCCTGCGCACCAAGGTCAAGCCGCTGATCCTGGACCTGCCCGCCGAGGCTTCGATCGAGGACTCGATCGCGCGGCTGCAGGAACTGCACGCCGACTACCGCGAGGACTACCAGGCCTACTACGACCGCCACTCCAACGAAGAGTCCCCGGCGCTGCGCGGCGCGGACCCGGCGATCGTGCTGGTCCCCGGCGTGGGGATGTTCTCCTTCGGGGCGAACATGCAGACCGCCCGGGTTGCCGGTGAGTTCTACATCAACGCCATCAATGTCATGCGCGGCGCCGAGGCCATCTCCACCTACGCACCGATCGAGGAAGCCGAGAAGTTCCGGATCGAATACTGGGCGCTGGAGGAAGCCAAGCTGGCCCGGATGCCCAAGCCCAAGTCCCACGCCACCCGCATCGCGCTGGTGACCGGCGCGGCGTCCGGCATCGGCAAGGCCATCGCCACCCGCCTCGCCGCGGAAGGTGCCTGCGTGGTCATCGCGGACCTGAACCTGGAGAACGCGCAGAAGGTCGCCGAGGAGCCTCGGCGGCGCCGATGTGGCCGTCGGCGTCCAGGCCGACGTGACGGACGAAGCCCAGGTTTCCGCCGCCATCGATGCTGCGGTTCTGGCGTTCGGCGGCGTGGACCTGGTGGTCAACAACGCCGGCCTGTCCATCTCCAAGCCGCTGCTGGAAACCACCGAAAAGGACTGGGACCTGCAGCACAACGTCATGGCCAAGGGCTCGTTCCTGGTGGCCAAGGCCGCGGCGAAGGTCATGATCGCCCAGGGCATGGGCGGGGACATCGTCTACATCTCCTCCAAGAACTCGGTGTTCGCCGGGCCCAACAACATCGCCTACTCCGCCACCAAGGCAGACCAGGCCCACCAGGTTCGGCTGCTCGCGGCCGAACTGGGTGAGCACGGCATCCGCGTCAACGGCATCAATCCCGACGGCGTGGTCCGGGGCTCCGGGATCTTCGCCGGCGGCTGGGGCGCCAAACGAGCCGCCGTCTACGGCGTGGACGAAGAGAAACTGGGCGAGTACTACGCCCAGCGCACCCTGCTCAAGCGCGAAGTCCTCCCCGAGCACGTGGCCAACGCGGCCGCCGTCCTCACCGGCAACGAACTGTCCCACACCACCGGCCTGCACATTCCCGTGGACGCCGGCGTGGCAGCAGCCTTCCTGCGGTGAGCACTTCCTGGAACGGTGCCGACGGCGGTGTTTTCGCCGCCGTCGACATCGGTGCCTCCTCCGGCCGCGTGATGCTGGGACGTGTTTCCCCGGAAGGTGTTTTGCTGGAGACCGTCCACCGCTTTCCCAACGGCGTGGTGGAGCGCGACGGTGGCCTCCGCTGGGACTTCGACGCCCTCTACGGGGAGGTGCTGGAGGGCCTGCGGTCCGCTGCCACGGTGGCGGCGGTGCAGGGCGAGACGGTCGCGAGCATCGGCATCGACACCTGGGCCGTGGACTACGGCCTGGTGGATCGGGCGGGCAAACTGGTGGCACAGCCGTACAGCTACCGGGACCACCGCAGCAGGGCCGCCGTCGCGCCCGTCCACGCCAAGCTGGACCCCGCGCGCCTGTATGAGACCGCCGGGCTGCAGTTCCTGCAGTTCAACACTATTTACCAGTTGGCCACGGAAAAGCACCTTGACGGGCTGCAGGCGCTCCTCATCCCCGACCTGATCGCGTTCCTGCTCACGGGCGTCCGCCGGACCGAGGTAACCAATGCCTCCACCACCGGACTGTTCGACGCCGTGGCGGGGGAGTGGGCCACCGAATTCTTCGCCGCCCTGGGACTGCGCAAGGACCTGTTTCCACCGCTGATCCAGCCCGGCGAGGCGTTCGGAAACCTCCTCCCGGACATCGCAGCGGCTGTGGGGCTTCCGGCGGAAACCAAGGTGGTGGCCGTGGGCTCGCACGATACCGCTTCCGCCGTCGCTGCCGTTCCTGCCGTGGCAACAGGGGACAGCGAGGGAAACTTCGCCTACATCTCCTCGGGCACCTGGTCCCTGGTGGGGCTGGAACTGCGGCACCCGGTACTGACTGAGGCCAGCCGGGAAGCGAACTTCACCAATGAACGCGGGGTGGACTGCACCATCCGCTACCTGCGCAACGTAGGCGGGCTGTGGCTGCTGAGCGAATGCCAGCGGACCTGGGCCGGTGAGGGCTTCCAGCCCGACCTGGCCGCCCTGCTGGATGCCGCCGCGACCCTTCCCGCCGGCGGCCCGCAGATCAACGCTGATGACCCGTACTTCATCGCCCCGGACAACATGCCCGAGCGCATCCGTGCGGCGGTCCGGCGTACGGGCGAGGTCCTGCCCAACGATCCCGCGGCCATCACGCGCTGCATCATGGACAGCCTGGCAGCCGGCTATGCCAGGACCATCACCGCTGCGGAACGCCTCGCCGGCCGTGCGGTGGACGTGGTGTACGTGGTGGGCGGCGGCTCCCAGAACGCCCTGCTCTGCCAGCTCACCGCCAATGCCGCCGGGCGCCCGGTAATGGCCGGTCCCGTCGAAGCAACAGCGTTGGGCAACGTCCTGGTCCAGGCACGCGCCGCCGGGGCTGCCACCGGTGGGCTGCCGCGCCTGCGCCGAATCATCACCGCCGGAACCAACCTTCGCCGCTACGAACCGCTTGTCACGGTGCGACCGGGGTACGTGCAGTAGAAATAGAAGAACTCCACCGGGAGCCCGCCGAACTTCCGAAAACAGAAAAGGACAATGATGCCCCTCTTCGACCTTCCCCTGGCCCAGTTGCGCAGCTATACCTCAGACGTCACGCCGCCGGAGGACCTGGGCGCATTCTGGGACGCCACCCTGGCCGAAGCCCGCGCCTTCCCGCTGGACGCAACCTTTGAGCCGGTGGAGAACTACCTGTCGGTGATCGACACCTTTGACGTCACCTTTGCCGGCTTCGGCGGTGCGCCCGTCAAGGGCTGGCTGCACCTGCCGGCCAACCGGGAGGCGGGTGCCCGGCTTCCGGTGGTGGTGAACTACATTGGCTATTCCGGCGGCCGCGGCCTGGTCAACCAGGACACGCGCTGGGCGCAGGCCGGCTACGCGCATTTCATCATGGACACCCGCGGCCAGGGCTACGGCGGAACGCTGGGGGACACGGCCGATCCACACTCGTCAGCCGGGGATGTGGCGCACGCCGGGCTGATGACCAGGGGCATCTCCAGCCGGGAGGACTACTACTACCGGCGGGTCTATGTGGATGCCTTCCGTGCGGTGGAGGCCGCCCAGGCCCACCCCGCCGTCGACCCCGCCAACGTGGTGCTGGCCGGGGTCAGCCAGGGCGGCGGCCTGGTGGTTGCCACCGCCGGCCTGACCGCTGGACGGCTCGACGGCGTTATCGCCGCGCTGCCCGATGTCCCCTTCCTGCAGGACTTCCCGCGCGCAATCGACATCACCCCGCGGGGGCCCTACCCCGAGATCGCCCAGTTCCTTGCCCGGCACCGGGACCGCTACGATTCCGCACTCGGCGTCCTCAACTACTTTGACGGCGTCAACCTGGCCCGCTGGGCCACCGTTCCGGCGCTCTACTCTGCTGCCCAAATGGATGACATCTGCCCGCCGTCCACGGTGTTCGCCAGCTACAACGCGTACGGTTCCGGAACGGATGCAACATCCGCCACCGGAGCCGCAAAGGAAATTGAGGTGTACCGGTTCAACAACCACGAAGGCGGCCAGGAACACCACTGGATCCGGCAGTTGCAGTTCCTGCGCAAGCTGCTGGGGTAGGCCGGCGCGGGAATGTGACGGACGCTGATTTTGCGGCGGCGGTGGGCCGGGCTTATGGTCACTTCCATGACTAACCGTTGGTATGCGTATTTTTCGTTGGCTCTGGAGGGGCCCGCGTCTAACTGACACGCATCCAACATTCCTTCAGAGCCAACAGGGCAGAGATCATTCTCTGCCCTTTGCCGTTTCTCCGGCGGGTTCTGAAATCCGGGCCCGCTTCCCATCTGGAACAGGACCCCAACATGAGCACCGCAACAGAAGCCGCCCCCGCGAGCGAAACCATGTCCACCTCGAACCTGCGGGTCAGCGAATTCACGGCGCTGCCCACCCCTTCGGACCTTCTTACCAAGCTGCCGCTGGACGCCAGGGCTGCCGCCGTCGTCGAACGCGGCCGCGACGAAGTGCGCGCCATCATGGACGGCGTGGACGACCGCCTGCTGGTCATCGTAGGACCCTGCTCCATCCACGACCCCAAGGCCGGGCTGGAGTACGCGCGGCGGCTGGTCAGCCAGGCCGAGAAGCACAAGGAAGACCTGCTGATCGTCATGCGGACCTACTTTGAAAAGCCGCGCACCACGGTGGGCTGGAAGGGCTTGATCAACGATCCACGGCTGGACGGAAGCCACGACATGGTGACCGGCCTCCGCACCGCCCGGCAGTTCCTTCAGCAGGTCACGGCCCTGGGCCTGCCCACCGCCACCGAGTTCCTCGAACCGATCAGCCCACAGTACATGGCGGACCTGATCTCCTGGGGCGCCATCGGGGCACGCACCACCGAGAGCCAGATCCACCGGCAGCTTGCCTCCGGCCTTTCCATGCCCATCGGCTTCAAGAACGGGACCGACGGCGGCCTGCAGGTTGCCATCGACGCCTGCGGGGCCGCCGCGGCGGCACAGGCCTTCCTGGGGATTGACGGCGAAGGACGGGCCGCGCTGGTGGCAACGGCAGGTAACCCCGATACCCACGTGATCCTCCGCGGCGGCCGCAAGGGACCCAACTACTCAGCGGCCGACGTGGAACGTGCCTCCACCGAACTGGCCGGCAAGGGCCTCAACCCGCGCCTGATCGTTGATGCCAGCCACGCCAACAGCGGCAAGAGCCACCACCGGCAGGCTGAGGTCGCGCTGGAGATCGGCGCCCAGCTTGAAGAAGGGGAGCGGCAGCGCGGGCGGTGGCCGGTGTGATGCTGGAAAGCTTCCTGGTGGGCGGCGCCCAGAACCTGGACGTGGCCGAGCACGCGGCCGGACGCTCGGATCTGGTCTACGGCCAGAGCGTCACGGACGCCTGCATGGACTGGGATGTTTCCGCATCCGTCCTGGAGCAACTCGCGGCGTCCGCACGGAAGCGGCGCCAGTCGAAATAGGGGACGAAATAGGGGAGGCACTACTTTCACATCTGCCACACGAACATCTAGAGTATCTATCTAGGTGGTTGGTGGATGGCTCAGCATCGGAACACCGCATTGGCACGTACCTGGGGTCACTGTTGTCCATCCGTCAGCAAAGGAAAATAGGGAAATGTCGGCAGAACAGAACTTCTCCAACGCGAAGTTCCTGACCGTGGCTGAAGTGGCCGAGGTCATGCGCGTCTCCAAAATGACTGTTTACCGGCTGGTGCACTCCGGCGAAATGCCGGCGGTGCGCTTCGGCCGCTCCTACCGGGTCCCCGAGAATGCCGTTGAACAGTACCTCAAAGGTGCTGTGGTGGACGGCCACACCGAGACCGCCTGAGACGGCCTGTCCCGAGCCGCCCCCGATAGGCGGTACCCTGTTAAGGAACGTTTTACGTCATTGTAAGAATCTGTCAGTTGTTCAGTTCGTAGCTCTGTCCACGGACATTCTCCATCAGACAGGTACTGCATCTAGTTTGTAAGGAACTTTCGTGGGTTCAGTTATTAAGAAGCGTCGCAAGCGTATGGCCAAGAAGAAGCACCGCAAGCTGCTTCGCAAGACCCGTCACCAGCGCCGCAACAAGAAGTAGGGATACTTCGAGCAGCGTGGAAATGCCCGTCGCCTTCCGAGGCGGCGGGCATTTTCTTTTCCCTTTGTTTACCTAGATGCGGGGGCCGCGAATCCGTGCGAAGCCCTTCCAGAGGCCGTAGACCACACCGCCAAAGGTGGCTGCCTTGAGGCCCAGCGTGGCAGCGCGCCGGCCTGCGCGGAAATCGTAGACCGGCCAGTTCCGGTCCCGGGCGTGGCGGCGAAGCTTGGCGTCCGGGTTGATGGCCACGGGATGCCCCACCAGTGACAGCAACGGGACGTCGTTGTAGGAGTCGCTGTAGGCCCAGCAGCGCTTGAGATCCAGGCCCTGCTGATCCGCGATGGCCTGGACGGCTACGGCCTTGGCAGAGCCGTGCAGGATGTCACCCACCAGGCGTCCGGTGTACATGCCGTCGTGCACTTCGCCGACGGTGCCCAGGGCGCCCGTCAGTCCCAGGCGGGTGGAAATCACCGTGGCCACTTCAATGGGGGTGGCGGTCACCAGCCAGACGCGGCGGCCCACCCGCAGGTGCTGCTCCGCCAGTGCCTTGGCGCCCGGCCAGATCCGCGACGCGATCATCTCGTCATAGACCTCTTCGCCGAGGGCCCTGATGTCGTCGACGCTGATGCCCACTGCCAGGGTCAGGGCCGAGTCCCGGACGGCGTGGACATCATCCATGTTTTCACCGCGGGCCACGAACTTGAACTGTTTCCAGGCCATACCAGCCGCCTGCCGCAGGGTGAACGCTCCCCGCTGGTGCATCTTCCGCGCCACATGGAAAAGGCTGGCCCCGCGCATCAAGGTGTTGTCCACGTCGAAAAACGCCGCCTCACCGGGCTGCGGCGCAGCAACCGGCCGTGTGACGACGGCGACGTATTTCTCCTCGGGCATGGACTTGAGTCTAGTCAATCCACCCGCTGGCCGCCGTTGACGTCACCCACACTGCGCGAACGGCGATACCGTTAAGCCATGGCTACCCCCGCGTCGTCCTGGTCACCAAAGCTGACTGCCACCTTTGCGAAGAAGCGCGCGACGCCGTCAGCCGGGTCACTGCCTCGTTGGGCCTTAGCTGGAGCGAAGAGCTGGTGGACAGCCAGCCCGAATTGCGGGAGCGCTACGCCGAGGAGATCCCGGTGGTCCTGGTGGACGGGGTGCAGCGCGACTTCTGGAAGATCGACGAAGCCCGGCTGGAACGCGTCCTGCGGCGCGCCATGGCCCATTAGGGGGATGTGAGTGACCTCATTGGATGCAACGCCCCAGCCTGTCCCGGACCTTCCGGATGCCACCGGTGCAACGGCCAAGCAGATTCCACCTGCTGCCGTGGCCCGGTTGACGCTTTACCTGCGCGCCCTGAACACCCTGCTGGCCGAGGGGGTTGAGCGGGTTTCCTCCGAATCCCTTGCGGAAGCCTCCGGTGTCAGTTCCTCAACACTGCGGAAAGACCTGTCCCATGTGGGGTCCTACGGAACCAGGGGCGTTGGCTATGAGGTGCAGTACCTCAGCCGCCACATCGCCGCGGCCCTGGGACTGACGCATGACTGGAAAGTGGCCATCGTTGGAGCCGGAAACCTGGGCAAGGCCCTGGCCCGCTATGGCGGCTTTGAGTCCCGCGGGTTCGACGTCGTGGCGATCTTCGACGCGGACCAGATGGTGGTGGGCAATGAGGTGGGATGGCTGCGGGTCAGTGACGTGGCAGACCTTGAGACCGTCCTGCACCGGACCGGGGCCAACATGGTGGTCCTGGCGCTGCCCGCAGCGGTGGCCCAGGGCATCTGCGACCGGGTGGTGGCGGCCGGCGTGCACAGCGTGCTCAGCTTCGCGCCCGTGATGCTGCAGGTTCCCGAAGGCGTCAACCTCCGCAAGGTGGACATGGCCACGGAGCTCCAGATCCTGGCCTACCACGCCCAACGGGCCCAGGCGCCGGGGCAAACAGCCTGATCGCAGTTTTTATGCAGCAAAGAACGGCGGCCCGGGATGCTAGGACATCCCGGGCCGCCGTTCCGTTCTACGGTTGGCAGTTACCGTCCGTAAGGGTTGCCGAAGCCGCCGGAATACGGGTTGGCCAACGGCTGCTGCTTCCGGAAGTACGGGGCAGCGGCGGGGAGGTAGAGCAGCACGATGGCAGCGATCCCCAGGACGGTTCCGAGAGTTCCGATGCTGGGCACCCCGAAAAGGCCGAATATGGACAGTGCTGCAAACACCGTTCCCAGGATGCGGGCCCAGTTCTTGCCCTTGCGGATGAAGAAGGCCACCAGCAGGTAGAGGGCGGCGCCGAGGATGGCGAAGACCACCAGGGTGCCGACGATGACGGGCTTGATCTCGTCGTAGCTGACGTTCGCCCCGCCGGTCCGGGCCTGCTGTTCAAAGAGCTGCCGGAACTGGGGATCATCCAGGCTGGGTCAGTCCGGCGAGCATGGAAATGACAAAAACCACGGCAGACGCGATCAGCAGCCAGAACGAAATGTTCACCAGCTGCGGGATGCCGTTGTTCCCGGCCGGCTGCGGCTGCTCCGAGGGGTACTGGCCGTAGGGGGACTGGCCATACGGCGGCTGGCCGTACTGCGGTGCATTCTGGCCGTAGCCCGGCGCCTGGGGCGCGTTCTGCCCGTACTGGGAACCGTACTGCGGCGCGTTCTGGCCGTACTGGGGTGCTGCCGGCGGCTGGGAGCCATACTCAGGCTGGTTCTGCCCGTACTGCGGTGCGTTCTGCCCGTACTGCGGTGCGTTCTGGCCGTAGCGGGGCTGCTCGGATCCGGGTTGCTGGCCGCCGGGCTGGCCGTTGCCGGAGTGGGGGTCTTGGGGCGCGGGAGGCGGGACGGGAGGAGTACTCATGGCGTTCCTTCTGCAGGTGGGATCCAGGTGGGCTGCCGGGAATCGGTCCTCAGCCTTCCCCCAGCATGGCTTAAGTCCACCGTACCCCCGGCCGGCCGGGTTGTGGGTGATTCAGGAGGGATTGGAGAGCCGTTAAAACCGCACCCCGGCGCGGGGCCGGGAAGGCCGGGTGCCGGGGTGCGGTGGAGGGGGAGTTAGGCTGCGGGAGCGATGAAGGCGAGCCTCCAGGTTGATGGCAACCTTGTCGCTGACCAGCACGCCGCCGGCTTCGAGGACGGCGTTCCAGGTCAGGCCGAAGTCCTTGCGGCTGATGGTGGTCCCGGCGGTGAGGCCGGCGCGGGTGTTGCCAAACGGATCGACGGCCACGCCGTGGAGCCTCGGTCTCGAGGGCCACGGGACGGGTGACGCCCTTGATGGTGAGGTCGCCCTGGAGCTCGTACGCGTCGCCCTTGGGGACGATCGCGTTGGAAACGAAGGAGATCTCCGGGAACTGCTCGACGTCGAAGAAGTCTTCGCCGCGGACGTGGCCGTCGCGGTTGACGTCGCCGGAGTCGAAGCTGGCGGTCTTGATGGTGGCGTTGACCTTGGAGTCGGCCACGTTCTCGGCGAGGTTCAGGGTGGCCTCTGCTTCCTTGAACTGGCCACGGACCTTGCTGATGCCGGCGTGCCGGACGGTGAAGCCGATCTCGCTGTGGGAGTTGTCCAGGGTCCAGGTACCGGTGGTGACGTCCGCGGGAAGTGCCATGATGTTGCTCCTTGGGGTGAAATGCCTGCTGTGGTCCTGCGGTTGAACCTTCATCGGTTGAAGTCTCAACTAACTTGCTGCGTCCAGTATAAACATGCGTTTGCATGTTTTGTTCCCGGTTGCGGAACATTTCTTCAAAAACTTCAGTTCTACTCTTTGTAGAAAGCACGTGCAGGAGATTTCGGATCGCGCGCCATCTTTGAGAAACTGGTAAACATGCCCCAAGCCACTGTCCATCTGCTCCGCCACGGCGAGGTCCACAATCCTGAGGGCGTTCTCTATGGACGGCTCCCTGAATTCCACCTCTCTGAACTGGGGCAGGAGATGGCGCGGACGCTTGCCGAACACTTCCGGCAGCGCGCCGAGCGCGGTGCCCGGATCACTTACCTGGCCGCCTCACCGCTTGACCGTGCGCAGGAAACCGCACGGCCGACGTCGGAAGCGCTGCGCCTGCAGATCCACACCGATGAGCGGATCATCGAAGCGGAAAACTACTTTGAGGGCATGAAGGTCACCAAAGCCGAACTCCGCAGGCCAAAGCACTGGCCGCGCCTGGTCAACCCGCTGCGCCCGTCGTGGGGCGAACCATACAAGCAGCAGGCTGCAAGGGTGGCGGCTGCCGTGCAGGACGCGCGCCGCCAGGCAATCGAACTGGCGGCCGGAGACTTTGGCGCCGCAGGCCCCGAAGCCATCCTGGTCAGCCACCAACTGCCCATCTGGGCCGCCCGCCTGAGTGCCGAGGGTCGGCCCCTGTGGCATGACCCGCGGAAGCGCGAGTGCACCCTGACATCCGTTACGTCGCTGGTGTTCGACGACGACGGCTCGCTTTTGCGGGTCGAGTACAGCGAGCCCGCGGCGTCCCTTCTTCCCGGTGCCGCCAGCACCCCTGGAGCCTAGCTGTGAGCAACAACAACCTTCCCTCCCGGCGCAGCCTTCTCGCAGCAGGCGGTATGGCCCTGGGTGCGCTGACCCTCGGGCTGTCCGGCTGTGCCCAGGAGGATGCACTCGCCAAGCAGGCCAAGGCGGGCGACAACAAGAACTATGTGGCCGGCGATGGCTCCGTAACCGAGTTCGCCTCAGGGGACCGTAAGGAAGCTGTGCAGATCCAGGGCGCGCTTTTCAGTGGCGCGGCCGTTACCCCTGCCGATTTCAAGGGCAAGGTGAGCGTCCTGAACTTCTGGTTCGCAGCCTGCGCGCCGTGCCGCGTGGAAGCACCGCTCCTCGAGGAACTGCACCAGGAATTCAAGGACCAGGGCGTCCAGTTCTTCGGCGTCAACCTCCGGGATGAAAAGCCCACGGCGGAGGCCTTCGAGAAGACCTTCAACCTGACCTACCCCAGCTTCGACGACAAAGACGGCGGCGTCCTGCTGTCCGTGTCCGGCCTGGTGCCGCCCGGCGCCGTGCCCACCACCCTGGTCCTGGACAAGCAGGGACGGGTAGCCTCCCGCGTCCTCGGCGAAATCGAGAAGGGCACCCTGAAAGCCCTCATCACCGCAGCCGTGGCGGAATAGGACAGGCCGGGAACCGTGAACAGCCCCTTCGCCCAAGCCATCCTCAGCGGCTCCATCCTGCTGGCCATCCCGGTGGCACTGCTCGCAGGACTGGTGTCCTTCCTTTCGCCCTGCGTCCTTCCGCTCGTGCCCGGCTACCTGGGCTACGTGACGGGCCTGAGCGGCGTGGACCTGCAAAAGCAAAAGCGGGGACGGATGCTGGCCGGCATCGGATTGTTCGTCCTGGGCTTCTCCGTGGTCTTCGTACTGCTGGGCGGCGCCTTCGGGCAGCTGGGCACCCTGGTCAGCGGCAGCCGGAACGCCTGGATCACCCAACTCCTGGGGATCCTGGTGATCATCATGGGCATCGTGTTCATGGGGGCTTCAGCTGGCTCCAGCGGGACGCGAAAATCCACGCCAAACCCCCCGCCGGGCTCTGGGGGGCACCCCTGCTGGGCCTGACCTTCGGGCTGGGCTGGGCGCCCTGCATCGGACCCACCTATTCCGCCGTGCGCCTGCTCAGCCTCTCCGGCGGATCCTCCGCAGCCAAGGGCGCCTTCCTGGCGTTCGTCTACAGCCTGGGACTGGGCATCCCGTTCCTGCTGATCGCGCTGGCCGTGCGCCGCGGGATGGGCGTCATGGCGTTCTTCCGCAAGCACCGCCTTGCCATCCAGCGGACCGGCGGCGGCATCCTGGTGGTGCTGGGCCTGCTGATGGCCACCGGCGTCTGGGGGGCCTGGGTGACCGGGCTGCAGTACTGGTTCCAAACCGACGTGAAGTTGCCGATCTGATGAGCGAGCGTGTGAACGTAAAGAAGAAGCAAGCCACCCCTGTCGCAGAGGCCAAGGCAGAGGCCGCCCTTCCGGCCCTTGGCCCCAGGGGCATGCTGCGGTGGGCCTGGACCCAGCTGACCAGCATGCGGACAGCATTGTTCCTGCTGCTGCTCCTCGCCGTCGCGGCCGTCCCGGGCTCCCTGTTCCCCCAGCGGCCGGCCAACCCATCGAAGGTCACGGAGTACATCAGTAACAACCCGGACTACGGAAAGCTGCTGGACTCGCTGCAGCTCTACGACGTCTACTCCTCGGCATGGTTCTCGGCGATCTACCTCCTGCTGTTCATCTCGCTGATCGGCTGCGTGGTGCCGCGCGCCATCGCCCATTACAAGGCCATGCGCTCCCAGCCCCCGCGTACCCCGCAGCGCCTGTCCCGGCTGCCTGAGTACGGCACCCTGGTGATCCCCGCCAATGCCGCCACCCCGGCGTCGGACGCCATTAATGGTGCGGCAGGGCTGTTGCGCAAGCGCGGCTACCGGGTGGAGGTCAGGGATGCCGACGGCGCCCTTCCGTCCCTGGGTGCCGAGCGCGGCTTTATGAAGGAAGTGGGAAACCTGGTATTCCACACGTCGCTTATCGGCGTGCTGGTGTCCGTGGCGGCCGGCGGCCTGTTCGGGTACAGCGGCCAGCGCATCCTGGTGGAAGGCGACACGTTCGTGAACACCCTGGTGGGCTACGACCAGTTCACCCCGGGCACCAACTTCCAGTCCAGCCAGCTCAGCCGTACTCGCTCCAGCCTGGACAAGTTCAACATCACCTTCGACCGGGAGTCCAAGGGCAAGTTCGGCCAGCCCATCGACTTCGCCGCCACCGTGACCACCAAGGAAAACCCGGACGCTCCGCCCAAGCAGGAGCTCTTGAAGGTCAACGACCCCGTGAGCCTGGGCGGCACCAGCATCTACCTCACCGGCAACGGCTACGCACCCGTGGTAACCATCCGGGACGGGGCGGGCAACGTGGCCATGCAGGGCCCGGTTGTAGCCAAGCTGCAGGGCGAGAACTACTACTCCTCCGTGGTGATCAAGGTCCCGGACGCCCAGCCGGACCAATTGGGCTTCGTGGGCTTCTTCCTCCCCACCGCGTTCGTCACGGACAAGAACGTCTCGTTCAGCGCCGACCCTGAGCTGTTCAACCCGCAGCTGACCCTGAACTCGTACTACGGGGACCTGGGCCTGAACAAGGGTACTCCGCAGAACGTCTTCGAGCCTGGACGTCAAGAACCTGACGCCGCTCAATGCCAGGAACCTCGCCGCGGGCGGCATCACGCTCGCCCCCGGCTCCAGCTACACCCTGCCGGACGGCAAGGGCAGCATCAGCTTTGACGGCGTGAAGCGGTACATCGGTGTGGACATCCACCACAACCCGGGCCAGGCTTACGCCCTGGTGTTTGCCCTGCTCGCAGTGGCGGGGCTGATCCTCTCGCTGTACGTCAACCGCCGGCGCGTCTGGGTGCGGACCGGCACCGCGGCTGACGGCCGCACCATGGTGGAATACGGGCTGCTGGCCCGCGGCGAGGACCACCGCCTGGCCGGCGAGGCAGCCTGCACTGCGGAAACTGTTCTCCGAAGAGTGGCAGCTGCCCGATGAGGCTGCGACGGAAGAGTCCGCCTCCGAAAAGACCGCCGCGTTCCAGCAAACTCCCAGCCGGACAAGCGATAATGTCGCAGGCTCCGCCAACAAGGCCGCAGGCCCCGCCACCACCCCAGCAGGCCCCGCCGGGCCCGAAAAGGACCAGTAATGCCATTTGGAATCAACGAAACCATGGGCCAGTACAGCGAACTCTTCATGCTGCTGGCGGCGGGCACCTACACGGTAGCCTTCATCGCCTTCGCCTGGGACCTCGCCAAAAGCAGCAAGGCCCTGCGCGCAGTGGACCTCAAGGCTGCCCAGTCCGGAGCCGCCGCCAGGGTTCCCGTAGCAGCCGGGGTTGCCGCAGGCTCTGCCGGGGCCCGCCTGGACGGGCCCGCCGACCGCGCCGAGCGCCCGTCGTCGTCCGCTGCCAGGGCCGGCGGGGCAGGAGCCGGCGGCGTCATGACGGCCGACGGCGACATGAAGTACGCCACCGAGCGCCGGGTTCCGGCGCGGGTCGCCGTGGCCCTGACCACCCTTGCTGTCCTGATCCACGCCGCCGGCGTTGTTACCAGGGCGTTCGGCGCCGGGCGGGTGCCGTGGGGCAACATGTACGAATTCCTCACCACGGGCGCGTTCCTGGTGGCAGCCGTCTTCCTGCTTTCACTCATCCGCCGCGACCTGCGCTTCCTGGGCACCTTCGTGGTGGGCCTGGTGATCATCATGATGGTGGCCGCCTCGGTGGCGTTCTGGACCCCCGTTGGCCACCTCGTCCCCGCCCTGCAGAGCTATTGGCTGGTCATCCACGTGTCCATTGCCGTGCTTTCCTCAGCCCTGTTCACCCTGACGTTCGCCATGTCCGCCCTGCAGCTGGTCCAGTCCCATCGGCAAAAAACGGTTGCCGCCGGCGGTGCCGACAAGCTCGGCTTCATGCGCCTGGTGCCGTCCGCGCTGAGCCTTGAGAACCTGTCCTACCGGATCAACGCCATCGCCTTCATCGGCTGGACCTTCACCCTGATGTTCGGCGCGATCTGGGCGGAAAAGGCCTGGGGCCGGTTCTGGGGCTGGGACACCAAGGAGGTGTGGACATTCGTGATCTGGGTTGTCTACGCCGGATACCTGCACGCACGTGCCACGCGCGGCTGGACCGGAACCCGCGCCGCCTGGCTGTCGATCGTGGGCTACTGCTGCGTGATCTTCAACTTCACCATCGTGAACACGTTGTTCAACGGACTCCACTCCTACTCTGGCCTCTAAACCGGGCCTTTTCCCTGGCCGTTTGGCCGGGAATTCAACAGCGGTGGTGCAACGGGCCGCCGAATAGCCATTCGATGTAGCAACAGGGGTGTTCCGGGTCCTTCGGTAATGCTACGTTGGTGACGTTCACTGTGATGAAGCTTGCATGTGGACGGCCAGCCTTTCGAGGTACCAATGAGCTACGCTCTCGCCGTTGACGTCGGGACCAGTTTCACGGCAGCTGCCGTTGTTCGTTTTCACCAAGGTCCCTCCGCTGTGCCCGAGTGCGTGCCCCTCGGTGCGCGTGGAGTATCCGTTCCCTCCGTGGTGTACTTCCCGGAGGAAGGCACGGTGCTGGTTGGCGAGGCTGCGGAACGCCGCGGACTGGACTCGCCGGAACGCGTGGTGCGGGAATTCAAACGCCGGATCGGTGACGACGTCCCCATCATCCTGGGGACCCTTGCGCTGCATCCGGAGGACGTCTTCGCCACCATGGCCCGCTGGGTGGCGGACCGGGCTGCCGAACGCGAGGGCGGCCCGGCGTCGGCCGTCTTCCTGACCCACCCCGCAGCCTGGGGCAACCACCGCCTGTCCGTGATCCGTGACGCCCTGGCCGCCCACGGTTTGGCGGATGTCACACTCCTTCCCGAACCCGAGGCCGCAGCACTGCACTACGCCTCCCAGGTGCGGGTGGAGGAAGGCAGCACCATCGCCGTGTACGACCTCGGCGGCGGCACCTTCGACACTGCTGTCCTGAAGAAGTCCGGCAGCAGCCGCTTCGAGCCTGCTGGGGCGTCCGGAGGGCATTGAGCACCTGGGCGGCGCCGACTTTGACGCCGCTGTGTTCAGCTACGTTGCCGCGCATACGGACAATGCCCTGGCAGACCTCGACCCTGCAGATCCCGCAGTCCTTGGGGCCTTGGCCCGGCTCCGGCGCGAATGCGTGGAGGCCAAGGAGGCGCTGTCCGCGGACAGTGAGGCAAGCATTCCGGTGCTGCTGCCCGGCGTCCAGCAGCAGATCCGGCTGGTCCGTGCCGAGTTCGAGGCCCTGATCGAAGAGCCGGTGCGGGAAACCGTTGAGGCGCTGGAGCACTCCCTGGCCCAGGCTCCACCTCGCGCCGGCAGACCTGTCCGCCGTGCTGCTGATCGGAGGCTCGTCCCGGATCCCCCTGGTGGCACAAGTGGTGTCGGAGGAGCCTGGACCGGCCCATTGCGGTGGACGCGGACCCCAAGTCCTCCATCTGCCTGGGGGCAGCGGTGGCGGCGCTTCTTGCCCACACCGCCGCGGCCCTGGCGGATGCCGCGGAGGCTGCGGCGGCGGAACCTGAAGCGTCCGCCGGGGAGGCGCCGCACCTCGTCGTGCCCCCGGCAGTGCCGCCCGCTCCCACCGGCCCGGGCATGCCCAGTTGGTCGCGGAAATACACGACGGCGGGCGCCGCCGGAACCGGGCCACGTGCCGTCCGCGGTGCACGGTATGGCGAAAGGGGCGCGCACGCCCCGAAGCCTACGGTCCGGGTCACGGCTGTGGCCGCGGCCGCAGCCCTGCTGACGGTCCTCACGGCCACCGCAGCGCAAAGTCCTGACGGCTTCGGCAGCCTGACCGCGATGTTCGTGCCGCAGGCCGGTGCCAGCACCACCGGCGGTTCCGCCGGCACGGGGGCAACGGAAGCGCCGGGCGGGGGAGCGGCAGCCGTTGGCGCGCCCCAACCGCTCGCCCGCATCGAGGCCAGTGCCCGGAAGCCGATTGGCCAGCCTGGCTGGAATCGACGTGTCCGCCTCACCCACCAGCAGGCCGTCCCGGGGCAGCGATGCGCCGGCCGCGGCCGGCGGGGCCAACGCCCCGGGCACAGGAGGCGCTCCTGCCGTGAAGCCGGCCTCCGGGTCCGGCGGGGGCGCAACCGGGACCGGCATCGTTCCCGAGGCAGCCACCGTGGGCCCCGCACCGCCGTCGAGCACCCCGAAGCCTGTCCCGACGGGTCCTGCCCCCACCAGCACCGCACCCCCAACTACCGCCACACCCACGGCAACAGCGCCGGCAACCGCCTCGCCAACACCCACGTCCCCGGGCTCTGCTTCGCCGGGTACCACTGTCCAGCCAACGCTTGGGTCCGGCGTCGTCGCCACCGATCCGGGCACGTCGCCGCCCACCACCGGGGGAGCGACCTCCACCGTCCTGCCCACCACCATGGCTGCTCCGGCACCAACGGGTGATCCGCTGATTTCCCCCACCGCCGAGCTCACGCCCACTCCTGCCGTTGCGCCCTCGCCTACCCCTGAGGAGTCCACCTCCAGTTCACCTGAAACCGCCGCCGCAACGGCCACGACCACATCACCGGGAGCCTGACGTGGACGGCCACCTTCAGCGGGCGGAGCGGCCCGTACCCCTGCACACCGCCCCGGACCACCAGGGGCATCCGCCCCATGCAGCGGAGCTGATGGCCAAGCAGTTGAAGGGTGCAAACGCCGCCGTCCGGGAACTGCTGCTGGCGCTCTCGGTGGGCTTCGCGCTGCCCGGACCGCTCCCGGCCGACCTCCAGCGCAAGTTCATCAGTGGAACGGTGGAAGACCTCGATTCCCTGGTGGACCGCGCAGAGGCCGCGGGCCTCCTGCGGCCCGATGGCACGGTGGTGGGGACAGCACAGCACGCGCTGCTGACCGCCACTCCGACGGCCAAGGTGCACGCGCTCCAGCGTGAGCTCGTGAGCGTCTTTGCATCCGCAGGACAACCGCTGGGCGCCCTGGCCCGTGACCTGGTAAGGGGCGGGCTCGCCGATCCCCGGGTAGCTACGGAGCTGGAGCAAACGGCCAACGCAGTGCTGGAAAATGACCCCCGGCTGGCGTCGCAACTCTACGAGGAAGCGCTGCTGGCCGGTGCCGACCCGCTGGCCACGGCGGCAAGGCGGGCCCAGGCCGCAGCCGGTGACGGGGAACTCGACGCCGCGGCCCGCATCATCGACGCTCTCCTGGTCAGCCAGGACCCGCCGGACGTGCGCCGCGGAGCCGATGTGGCTGCCTCCGTCTGGGCCCAGCGGGGAATGCTGGCCCGGGGAGCGGATGTCTACAGCTGGCTTGGCCCCGGGCGGGTGGGCCACTCTGCCCCGCTTGCCGCCGTGGCCATGATCGGTGCCGGTGACCGGGCGGCTGCGGAAGCCTTCTTCCAGCCCGAGGCTCCTGCGGCCTCCCCAACGCTGCTGGCGGCCGCCCTGGTCCAGACCGGCCAGGGAATCCTTGCTTCCCTGGGGGAAAGGCCACAGCAGGGCCTCTCCATCCTGATCCACGCATCGGACATGCTGAACTCGGCGGGCACGGCCCTTCCGCTCCCGGAAACGCCAGCCGCACTGGCAGCCCTGCTGGCCCTCCACAGCGGTGAGCCGCACCTGGCGGAAACCGTCTGCAAGGCAGCCACCGCGGCAGGGCAGGGAGGCAACGCCGCCCAGCCCCGGCTCCTGCTGCTCCAGGCCTGGTCGGCAATGATGCAGGACAAGCTGGAGGACGCCCGGCTCGCGGCTACCGAAGCCGCCAAAGCAAACCATTGGCCGCTGGTCCCGCGTGACGAGTTCATGTGTGCGGCCCTCGAAGTGGGTCTTGCCCGCCGGAACGGCGACGTGCCGGAGCTCCTCAGGGCCTGGGAACGGGCACGCGAAGCCATGCTCCACACCTCCGTGGACCTCTACAACCTGCTGCCGTGGGGGAACTGCTGATCGCCGCGGCCCGGCTGCGCGAGACACGCCGTGTGGCGCAGTATCTGGAAGACGCCTGGAAGCTGTTGGGCCGCCTGGGCGGTCCTGCGCTGTGGGCCGTTCCCCTGCATTGGTCCGCCGTCCAGGCCGCGCTGTTGAACGAAAGCCCCGCCGATCTTGCCCCGCACGCAACGGCACTGGCCCGGGCTTCCACCCACAGCCAGCTTGCCGCAGTGCTGGCCACGGCGGGCAAAGCCTGGGTTTCGGTGCTGGCCGGCCGGTTCCGAACCGGCGATGTGGAAGGTGCGGCCCGGCTGCTCGGTGCCGTGGGAATGCCCTGGGAAGGTGCACGGCTCGCCGGGCACGCAGCAGCGCGTGCTGACGAGCGGCGGGACATGATGCGCCTGCTCTCCTGCGCACGGGACCTGCACCCGCAAAGCAGTCCTCCCGGCGGAGCATCCGGGGCAGCTGAGCTGCAGGCCGGGAGCGGTGCCGACATAGGCGGGAAGGCATCGCAGCCGGATGCCTCCGGGTTGAGTGAGCGCGAAAAGGAAGTGGCCAGGCTGGTGCTTGAGGGCAAGACCTACCGGGAAATTGGCGAGGCCATCTACATTTCGCCGCGGACCGCAGAGCACCACATTGCCAGGATCCGCCGCCGGCTCGGAGCGGAAAACCGCTCGGACCTGTTGGCCCGCCTGCGCCTGGCCCTGGGTGTGGACCATTCCCAGCAGCTGAATCCGCAGCAGGAATGACCCCCTAATACCCCTAGGCGCGGAGGTGCCTGTGCCCCGGAACGGAAGCGGCGGGTAGGGGAAAGCGCCCGATGCCCTGTCCCCGGCCGCGAAATTAGTTTTGAAGCAGCAGGATACGTTAGCCGGATGCTCCGCAAGTCAAAGAAGATGTGAGGACCACGCATATGCCAACACTCGCAAATGACCTTGTTCAGTTCCTGATGCAGGCTCTTCGGCAACCGGGAGGCGGTCCAGGCCTTCCTGGATGACCCGGAAAGGGCGCTCGAGGAACACGGCCTGGCCAACGTGTGCTCGGCTGACGTTGACGCCGCCATGCCAGTTGTCCTCGACTACGCTCCCATCACCGTCAATGCCCCGTCCATGGCCCGGGAGCACATTACCGCGGGCAACAGTGCGTGGGCGGGCCAGCCAGGCACTTCGTCCGGCCACGCCGGCAGTTCGGCGCCCATCCATGCCGCAGGGCAGGCTGCAGGGCAGGGCGGGTCCAGCTACGACAATGACGACCACGCCCACGCGGTGCAACAGCTCCACCAGGTGGTGAACCACTTCTCCTACACCACCAACAGCACCCTGCTGGACCACCGGGACACCATCACCGACCAGTCCGTCAGCCAAAACATCTGGGCGCACGGGGACGTGGAGCAGTGGTTCGACCATGATGCCGTGGTGGCATCCGGCGATCGTGCAATGGCTGCCGGTGGCGACGCCGGCGTCAGGGACTCCCACAACACGGACCATTCGACCGATAACTCCACGGACAACTCCCTCCACGCCGGCGGTGACGTCAGCCTCGGCAACGAGCAGACGGCCATCTCCGACTCCTTCAACACCGACGTCGGCCTGGACGTGGACGACTCCTTCAACAACGGCTCCGACCATTCCGGCCACTCGTACCCGGACCACTCCGTCAGCACCGACGTGGACACCGATGTGCGGGACCCGCACATCGACAACTCCGGCACCTCCATCCACAACTCACCGGCGGCGGACCACTCCTTCAACCAGGACAGCTCCAGCAACACCGCAGTGGACGTCCACGTGGACGACCCCTTCCAGGACAACCCGGCCACCAGCATCGTTGAACACAACCTGGCGGCCGCGGGCAACCAACTCGATTTCACCGAGGACAACCCCACCCACGCGGATGTGGACCTGGACCACCACACCCCCATCGACGATTCGGTGGTTGACGACTCCACCGTGCTGTAACACGCTATTTCCGGGAGCACTGAAACAGATCATTTGGGCACGGGGGCAGGGGACACGCTGTGGCAGATGCAGGACCGGCCAGGACACCGGGGTCCATGACGGCGGGGCAGCTGATGAAGCTCCTGGAACAGGGCCTGCAGCTGGTGGGCAGCGGGGACCGGACGGACCTCCGCCGAAGGCTGGACCAAGCCATGGTCCGGCTGCAGGACCCCAGCATCCGGGTAATTGTGGTCGGAGAGTTCAAGCAGGGAAAGAGCAAGCTCATCAATGCCCTGGTGAATGCTCCGGTGTGCCCCGTGGATGACGACATTGCCACTTCGCTGCCCACCATCGTCCGCTACGGCGAACCAGCCTCCGCTGCCGTCCTGGTCCCCGCAGCGGATAACGCCGCAACGGAAAACCCTGCCGGCGATGGCGGGGACGGCGGCGTTGAGCGCCGGCCCATCGAGCTGTCAGACCTGCCGGCCCTTGTCTCGGAGCAGGGCAACCCGGGAAACGCCAGGAAACTCACGGCCGCGGAGGTGTGCCTGCCGCGCCGTATCCTCACGGGCGGACTGACCATCATCGACTCCCCGGGCGTGGGGGGCATGGGGTCCACGCACACCCTGACCACCCTGACAGCCCTTCCCACCGCTGACGCCATGCTGATGGTCTCGGACGCCTCGCAGGAATACACCGAACCTGAATTGCGGTTCCTGCGCCAGGCCATGCGGATCACCCCCAGCGTTGCCGCGGTCCTCTCCAAGACGGACCTCTACCCGGACTGGCGGCGCGTCGAAGAGCTGGACAGGACACACCTGCTCCAGGTGGCACCGGACATTCCGTTGTATCCGGTGTCCGCAGACCTGCGCCTCGAGGCCTCCCGGCTTCAGGACAGCGAGCTCAACGCCGAATCAGGCTTCCCGGCACTGGTGGCCCACCTGCGCAACGACATCGTGGGCAAGGCGCAGCGGATCCAGCGGCGCTCTGCCAGCCAGGACCTGCTCTCCGTGACCGAGAACCTGCGGCTGTCCCTGCAGTCCGAGCTTGAGGCCTTGGAGAACCCAGAGGGCACGCCGCAGATGCTCGCAGCCCTGGAACAGGCCAAGACGGAGGCGGACGAACTGCGGAAGCGGTCCGCGCGGTGGCAGCTGACGCTCAGCGACGGCATCAACGACCTCATCGCCGACATGGAATACGACCTCCGCGACCGCCTGCGCCGGATCCAAAGGGAGGCCGAGACCGCCCTCGACCAGGGCGATCCGGGTCCTGTCTGGCCGCAATTCTCCCAGTGGCTCGAAGAGTGCGTTGCCGCGGCGGTTTCTGACACCTTCGTCTGGACCAGCGAGCGGTCGCAGTGGCTGGCGGCACAGGTGGCCGACCACTTCGCCGCCGACGAAGTTTCGTTGCCCATCCTGCACGTTTCCGATTCCGGTGACGCCCTGGACCCGGTGGACCAGATGCCGGAGCTGGATCCGGGCCGGGTGAACCCGATCCAAAAAGTCCTCATCGGCATGCGCGGCTCCTATGGCGGTGTCCTGATGTTCGGCCTCCTGACGGGCATTTTCGGGATGGCCCTGATCAATCCGCTCTCGGTGGGCGCGGGGCTGCTCCTGGGGCGCAAGGCGTACCGGGAGGACAAGGAAACACGGCTCAAACGCCGTCAGGGCGAGGCGAAAGCGCTGGTCAGGCGCCAACTGGACGATGTTACGTTCCAAGTGGGCAAGCAGTTGAAGGACAGGCTGCGGCTGGTTCAGCGGACCATCCGGGACCATTTCACCGAGATCGCGGACGAATACCACCGGTCCCTGTCGGACTCAGTGGCGGCAGCCCAGAAGGCAGCCAATTCGTATGCCCAGGAGAATGAAGGGCGCATCCGGGACATCAGGGCCGAACTCAAGAAGGTGGATGCCCTGCACCGGGCCGCGGAAGCCGTGTCCGCGGAGGTCGCCGGGACCCGCAGTTCGGCAGGGGTGGGATGACGGCGTCCACCACGGCCGGGGCCGCGGCGCTGATCGGCGACGCGCTGGAGGCTTATGCGGATGACCCCGAAGCCGTCCAGGCGCTGCAGGGGTATGCGCGGCGGTTGGCGGAGCCGCTGAGGATTGCGGTTGCCGGAATGGTCAAGGCAGGGAAATCCACCCTCCTGAACGCCATCATTGGCGAGGAGATCGCCCCCACGGACACCGGCGAATGCACCCGAATTGTCACCTGGTACCGGCACGGAGCCACCCCTCGCATTACCCTCCACCCCACAGCAGGAGAGCCCCGCAACCTGCCGCTGAAGCGCGTGGACGGGCGCCTGGTCTTCGTCCTGGACGGCGTACGGGCGGAAGAAGTGGAGCGGCTCGACGTCGAATGGCCGTCGCGGGCGCTGCAGGCCATGACCCTGATCGACACCCCCGGCATCGCCTCCCTTTCCCAGGATGTGTCCGCACGGTCGGTCCGGTTCCTGACCCCGGAGGATTCGCCGTCGGAAGCTGATGCCGTGATCTACCTGCTGCGGCACCTGCACGCCTCCGATGTCCGTTTCCTGGAGTCCTTCCGTGACACCGAGGCCGGCCGGTCCGGGACAGTCAACGCCATCGCGGTGTTGTCCCGGGCGGACGAGGTGGGGGCCGGGCGCATCGACTCCCTTCTGTCCGCAGGCACCATCGCCGAAAGATACAGCCGGGACCCCAACCTCCGGAAGCTGGCACTGGGCGTCGTTCCGGTTGCCGGGCTCCTGGCCCAAAGCGCCCGCACCCTGCGCCAGGCGGATTTCGAAGCCCTTCAGCTGCTGTCCACCCTGGACCGCGCCGGGCGTGAACGGATGATGCTGTCTGCAGACAGGTTCCGCCGTTCCACGGAACCGGAGGGACTGACTGAAGAGGCACGGGCCTCGCTGCTGGAGCGGTACGGGCTCTTCGGCATCCGGCTGGCCATGGTCCTGGTGCGTAACGGGTTCGGTGAGCCTACTCCGCTGGCCCATGAACTTGCCAGGCGCAGCGGCCTGGACCCACTGCTGGAGCTGCTGGACCGGCAGTTCCAGGCCAGGGCAGAGGCCCTGAAGGCCAGGACGGCGCTCACCGCCGTGGAAAACATCCTGGCCAGCCGCCCGCGGCAGGGGACGGAACGGCTGGCGGCTTCGCTGGAACGGCTGCAGGCCAACGCGCATGAGTTCCGTGAGCTCCGGCTGCTGGCGGCGCTGCGGACTACCGGGGTGGAGCCTGCCCCTGACCTGGCCGCGGAAGCTGAATGCCTCGTTGGCGGGCACGGCGCCGCAGCCTCCCAGCGCCTGGGCGTGGCGTCCGGTTCGGCGCCGGAGGTGCTGGCCGCCGAGGCCCGCCGGGTGCTGGCCAGGCGGCGCACGATTGCCGAAAGCCCCTGACTGCCCGGTCCGCTGTGGAAGCCTGCCGGGTGGTGATCCGCAGCTGCGAGGGCGTTCTGGCCGAATGCACCGGCCTGGACCGGCAGCCACAGTCCGCCTAGCCAGCAAGCCTGCCCAAGAGCCGGCTGCAGCAAAGCCGCAGCAAAGGTGGACGCTCAGCCCCGGCTGCGTTCCCGCTTCAGCCATGCTCCGGCGGACGGCAGGAACAGAAGCACCAGCCCAGCGAAGGCCAGGAGAACTCCGGCCCCCCACAACATCACCACGTAGCTGCCGGCGGCACCGCTGGGGACCAGGAATTTGGCGGCAAGGAGCAGGACGGGCACATGGGTGGCAAGCAGCAGGATCAGCGCCCAGCGGGCCCAGGCCCGGCGGCCCAGCACGGCGGCCAGGACTGCTGCCTCAACCGTGGTTAGCAGCAGCAGGGCGCCGATGCTGCCCCAGAAGACGATGTTCGCCGCCGTCCCCACCGATTGGGCGTCGCTGCCGGCCGCCATGTCCGCCACCAACCCGCGAAGGCGCTGCAGGTTGGAGTCGCGGGCCACGAAGGATCCCAGCAGGACGGCCAGCCCGGCGGCGAAGCTGAAGATCCAGAGGATGCGTGCGGTACGGACCGCCCGGGGCACGGGGGAGTGACCGGGATGGGCGGCGGCGCGGAGTAGGACAGGCCCGGCCTCGGTGGTGGAGCGGACAGACGCCGCTCTTCTCCGCCGGGTGTGGACACCATGGGCCTTACTTCAATCCGTCGGTATCGTGTTCGTCGGTGCCGCGATGGTGCTTCCCGCCGTCGTCCTTGGCCTTTGCCTCGAGATCGTCACGCAGTTTCTTGAGGCGCTCGGCCTCGGCCTGGTTGCGGCGGCGCGCCTCAAGGTTGCGGAGGAAGTCCGGGTCATCGTCCGGAGCCGTGGGATGCGGGTAGCTGGGCCGCGGCTGCGCGGTGCCCCGCGGCCGGCCAATCAGCAGCCAGAGGACGGCGCCGAGGACGGGGAGGACGATCTGCACGATGATCCACGCGGGTTTCGAAATGCCCCGGGTCAGGCGGCCTTCAGTGCGAATCACGTCCACCAGGCCATACACAAAGATGACGAGGACTGCGACGGCCAAAGCCACACGGAAGAGCATGCCATTAAGTCTATCGTCAGGACGCGCAGGGGCCGCGGGCCGGGACGGCTAAACTTGGATAGTGGCCTTTTTGAAATATTCCCTCATCCGCCTGGCAATCTTCGTGCCCCTGTTTGTCCTGTTCGCGCTCCTGCAGGTCGGGGCGCTGATGTCGGTCATCTGCGCCGCACTTATTGCCTTTGCCATCAGCTACCTCTTCTTCCAGAAGCAGCGCGATGCTGCCTCCGCGGCACTGCAGCACCGCTTTTCCGGGAAAGCCAAGCCGTTGCGCTCCGCCGGTGAGGTCCAGGACGCCAACGCCGAGGACGCCCTGCTGGACGCCAACCCTGACATCACCATCAACAACGCCAAGGGCAGCAGCAACAAGAGCTAGAACCCGTGGCTGAGGATCAGCCCCAGCGAGAACAGCACGCTGTAGCCGAGGTTGATCAGGCCGGTCTGCTTCAGCACCGGGATCAGGCTCTTGCGCTTGCGGCCGTTGATCATCAGCCAGGCAGGCATCAGGCACGCCGGAATGAGCAGCAGCACGATCAGGATCCACGGCCTGCCCGGCGCCAGGATCACAACCAGCAGGATGGCGACCGCCAGCATCAGGACGTAGCTTTCGCGCGCGTGCTTGTCCCCAAGCCGTACGGCAAGGGTCTTCTTGCCGGCCTGCATATCGGTGGGAATGTCCCGGACATTGTTGGCCATGAGCAGCGCGGTGGCGATGAGCCCGGTGCCGACGGCCCCGATGACCGCTGACAGGTTGATGTGCCCCGCCTGGGTGAAGGTAGTGCCGAGGGTGGCCACCAGGCCGAAGAAGACGAACACGAACAGGTCGCCCAGGCCCATGTAGCCGTAGGGGTTCTTGCCGCCGGTGTAGCCCCACGCAGCCATCACGCAGCCCAGGCCCACCAGGATCAGCCACCACGCCTGGGTCAGCAACACCAGGACCAGGCCGAACACCATGGCAAGGGCGAACGTGCCGAACGCCGCCCACTTGACGTGTTCCGGCTTGGCAGCGCCGGAGCCCACCAGCCGCAGCGGACCCACCCGGTCATCGTCAGTACCGCGGATGCCGTCCGAGTAATCGTTGGCGTAGTTCACGCCCACCTGGAGAAGGAGCGCCACCAGCGCCGCCAGGATGGCGTTGGGCAGGAGGAACGAGTCCATCTCGTACGCGGCTGCAGTGCCGATCAGCACCGGCGCGATCGCTGCCGGCAGCGTCCGGAGTCGGGCGCCTTGAATCCATTGGGCGGCTGTTGCCACGGTTAGTACCTCGTGTTGTTTCGATAAGACGGCTGGATGGAACGGGCGCACCCGCCGCGGTGGTGCAGGTCCACTCTACTTTCCCCCGTGCAGGGTGCTGAGTTCGGCGGTCATGGCGAGCCGGTCCGGCTTGCCGTTCGGCAGCATCCGCAGTGCCGGTGCGGTGAGGACGGTTTTGGGTGCCAGTACCCCCAGCTGCCGCTGCCAGTGCTGCTGGAGGACGACGGCGGGGTCCCCGGCTTCCTGCCCCGGCGCGCCTTCAGCGGCGGCGCTTGTCCCGGTGTTGCCTTCGGGTGCAAGCGCCACGTAGGCCACCACCGCTTGGCCCCATTCGGCGGAGGGGACGCCGGCCACGAAAGCCGCTGCGACGGCGTCGGACTTTTCCAACTGCTCCTGCACGTGCCCGGCCGAGACCTTGACGCCGCCGGTGATGATGACGTCGTCCGCCCGGCCCAGCACGGTGAGCCGGCCGTCGTCGTCGATCGAGCCGAGGTCGCTGGTGCGGTACCAGCGCACGCCGTCCTCCTCGAAGAATGTTCCGGTTTCCTCGTCCGGGGCCTCGATGTAGCCGGCGGCCACCGTGTCCCCGCCCAGCAGTATCCGGCCGTCCTCCGCCACCCGGACCGAAACGCCTTCCAGGGGGTAGCCGTCGTACACGCAGCCGCCGGAGGTCTCAGCCGAGCCGTACGTGGTAACCACCCGCACTCCGGCGTCGCGGGCGGCGGCCAGCAGGGCCGGGGACGCGGGGGCGCCGCCCAGCAGGATGGCGTTGAAGCGGCGGAGCACGGCGAGCGTATCCGGTGAAGGATTTTCCAGGAGCCGCTGGAGCTGGGTGGGAACCAGGGAGGTGAAGCGGATCTTGTCCGTCAGTTCCAGCGCAGCCGCGGTGAAGGCCTCCGGGGTGAAGCCGCCGGACATGTCCATGACCCAGGGCCGGGTGCCGGCAAAAAGGGACCGCACCAGCACCTGGATGCCGGCCACGAACTGCACCGGCAGGGCCAGCAGCCACTGGCCCTCGCCCTTGAGCCGCAGGGCCGTGGCCATCGAGGACGCCGCCAGGGACTCCACGGTCAGCAGGGTTGCCTTGGGCGTGCCGGTGGAGCCGGAGGTTCGGACCACGGCGACGGCGTCGTCGCAGCCGGGGGTCTCCACATGGCCTACGATCAGTTCGCCGTCCGGTCCAACGGACAGTTCGACGGCGGGGCCCTCGCCGTGGAGGGCGGCCGCGAGGGCCTTCAGGGCCGGCTCGATGTTGAGCGGGCCGCCGGGGGGCATGCTGGGTGAGGCTTCGCTGTTCATTGCCGTCCTGCCTTAGAAGTAGTGCGGGAAGCGTGACCAGTCGGGGTCGCGTTTCTGGAGGAAGGCCTCCTTGCCCTCCACAGCCTCGTCCGTCATGTATGCCAGCCGGGTGGCCTCGCCGGCGAACACCTGCTGGCCGGCCAGGCCGTCGTCGGCCAGGTTGAACGCGAACTTCAGCATGCGGATGGCCTGCGGGGACTGCCGGGCGATGTCCGCGGCGTACTCCAGCGCCACTTCCTCCAGTCGTTCGTGGTCCACGGCCTCGTTGACGGCGCCCAGGCGAACCATGTCTTCGGCGGAATATTCACGCGCCAGGAAGAAGATCTCGCGGGCCGTCTTCTGGCCCACCTGCCGGGCCAGGAGTGCGGAGCCGTAGCCGGCGTCGAAGCTTCCCACCGTGGCATCCGTCTGTTTGAACTTTCCGTGCTGCCGGGACGCGATGGTGAGGTCCGAGACCACGTGCAGTGAGTGCCCGCCGCCGGCCGCCCAGCCGTTGACGACGGCGATGACCACCTTGGGCATGGTGCGCATGAGCCGCTGGACTTCCAGGATGTGCAGCCTGCCGGCCCGGGCGGGGTCGATCGTTTCCTGGGTCTCGCCGTCGGCATAACGGTAGCCGTCCCGGCCCCGGATCCGCTGATCGCCGCCGGAGCAGAAGGAATGGCCGCCGTCCTTGGGGGACGGGCCGTTGCCGGTGAGCAAAACGGTGGCGACGTCCGGCGTCATCCGGGCGTGGTCCATGGCGCGGTAGAGCTCATCCACCGTGCCCGGCCGGAACGCATTGCGGACCTCGGGGCGGTTGAATGCGATACGGACCGTGGGCAGGTCGCGTACCCAGCCGCCGCCGGCATCCCGCTCCACCTGGCGGTGGTAGGTCATGTCCTGGAAGTCCTCGAAGCCGGAGACCACCCGCCAGCGCGTGGGATCGAAGACGTCGGACACCGGGGCGGGGATCTGGTTGCTCACCGTCCAAGTCTAGTAATCGTGCTTAGCTGATGCAGAACTCGTTGCCCTCGGGGTCCGCCATGGTGTGCCAGGAATGCGGTCCCTGCCGCGCAGACCAGAGGAAGGAAGCCCCCGTGCCTCGAGTTCGTGCCGCACCTCATCCTTGTCCCGGCCGTCCAGCCTGACGTCCCAGTGCACCCGGTTCTTCACCGTCTTCCCCTCGGGCGCCGTCTGGAACAGGATGCGCCGCTCGGGATCCGGCGACCCTATCTCCTCCGGCGGGCGGATGGCGGCGCCGTCCTTCCACACCAGGTTGCCGCGGTGCGTCGTGGTCTGGTGCTCCGTGGCAAAGCCCTGTTCGATCATGGAGCGGATGAAGCCTTCGTCCTGCGGTTCCACCGTCCACTGCAGGGTTTCGGCCCACCAGTCGGCGAGCTCATGCGGGCTGGCGGAATCGACCACGATCTGGATGTTCAGTCCCATCCGTCCACCGTAAAGGCGGGCGGGGCGTTGCGGAAGGTGCCGGGGAACGGGACCGCCTACGCCTGCACGTTCTGCATGTGTTCGAAGAGTTCCGGCGGGATGGCGTAGACCAGGATCACGGCCAGCAGGTTTTTGGCGGCGTGGACGAAATAGGAGAACATGACATTCTTTCCGGTCCACATATAGACGAACACCAGCGTGGCACCCATTGCCAGGTAGGGGAGCAGCGCCGTAAGGGTGAGGGCCTCCTGCCCCACGATGTGCAGTGCCGCGAAAAGCGCCACGGACAGGGCGCAGCAGATCCAGATGTTCACCCGCCGGCTCAGCTTGCCGATCAGCAGGTGGCGGAAGATGTATTCCTCCACGAACGGGCCCACCACCACCAGCAGCGGGACCATAAGCCATGCAGGGACCTGCTGCATCAGCGCCTGCAGCCCGGCCTGGTTGGCGGAGGTTTCCACCTGCCCGTTCACTGCCACCACCACCGCGGTGAGGATCATCATCGCGATGACTGCTGCCGGCACCATCAGCAGCGTGAACCAGGGCCGTGTCGCCAGGACTTTGAGGTCCCTGGCCACCACTTTCCGGGAGGCCAGCAGCGCCAGTATTCCCACTGAGGCATAGAACAGCAGGTTCACCGCGTAGGAGGCTGCTGCCGGGGATGGAGCCAGCTGCCGCAGCAGTGGCGCCAGCACGTCCCCGGCCACCGCGAAGAATCCGGCAATGGCGACATAGAGGCCCAGGGTGGCCAGGTCCATCGGGGAGAACCGGTACAGCTGGGGCTGCGGAGCGGGCGGTAAGCGGTGGGCTGTGGCCATGACTCCAGCCTATCGCCGGCGTCCGTGTGTAGCGCGCGTCACGCACCACTCCGGGCGGTCTTGTAAGATGGTCGGGTCGCGTGAAGCTTCGGCAGTTCGACCGATCCACCCTCACATGTGCTGGTCCCCAGGCCTAAAGGCCGAATTTTGTGAGCTCGATCATACGAAGTCCGGATGCGGCCAACCCCCAACCCACAAGGAACAGTTGTGCCTCAAAGTACCCCCACAGACCTAAAGAACAGCACGGCGCCATCCTCCGCCGTCGACCCATCCCTCAGCGCCGAGGGCTACAGCAAGACCTTGGGCCGCCGCCACGTCACCATGATCGCCATGGGCGGCGCCATCGGCGTAGGCCTCTTCATGGGCGCCGGCGGCCGCCTGGCATCCACCGGCCCGGCCCTGATCTTCTCCTACGCCATTGCCGGCGTCATCGCCTACCTCCTCATGCGGGCCCTGGGTGAACTCATCATGTACCGCCAGACCTCCGGCTCCCTGGTGAGCTACTCCGGTGAGATGTTCGGCCAAAAGGGCGCCTACCTGTCCGGCTGGATGTACTTCATCAACTGGGGCATGACCGGCATCGCGGAGCTCATCGCCATCGGCCTGTACTTCCAGTTCTTCTTCCCCAACGTCCCCGTGGAAGCCTCTGCCATCGCCGCCCTGGCGCTCCTGGTGGCCGTCAACCTGTTGAGCGTCAAAGCGTTCGGCGAGTTCGAATTCTGGGCCTCCTGCCTCAAGGTCGGTGCAATCGTCATCTTCCTGGTCGTGGGCACCTTCATGGTGGTCACCAACGCCAAGGTGGGCGACGGGCACGCATCCGTATCGAACCTCTTCGCGGCCGAGGGCGGCATGTTCCCCAAGGGCGCCCTGGTGATGGTCCTGGTCCTGAATGCCGTCATCTTCGCCTACAACGGGATCGAGCTGGTGGGCGTCACTGCCGGCGAGATGCAAAAGCCGGAACGCGAAGTGCCCAAGGCGATCCGCGCCGTCGTGCTGCGCATCGTGGTGTTCTACGTGGGGTCCGTCCTGCTGCTGGCCATGCTGCTGCCGTCCAACCAGTACAAGGCCGGTACGTCGCCGTTCGTGACCGTCTTCGGCCAGATGGGCCTGGGCTGGGTGGGCGACGTGATGAACATGATCGTCATCACCGCCGCCCTCTCCTCCTGCAACTCCGGCCTGTACTCCATCGGCCGGGTCTTCCGCACCATGGCCAACAACGGACACGCACCGCAGTGGCTCACCAAAATGTCCAAGCGGCACGTCCCGTATGCGGCCATCCTGGCCATCGCCGCGTTCTACCTCGTGGGCATCCTGCTGAACATCTGGCTTGGCGGCTCGCATGCGTTCGACCTTGCTCTCAACAGCGCCTCCATCGGCGTGATCTTCTGCTGGGGCTCCATCTTCGCCAGCCAGATCATGCTGAGGCGCCGCAAGGGCGTCACCTCCACCCTGCCCATGCCCGGTTCGCCGTGGACCAGGCTGGGCAGGCCTGTTGGGCCTGCTTGCCATCACCGTGCTGATCGGCTTCGATACCATGACCAGCAAGGACGGCGAAGTGTTCTACCTCGGCCTCTGGACCCTGGCTACCATTCCGTTCTTCGCCGTGGTCCTGTGGCTGGGCTGGCAGAAGGTCAAGACCAACCAGCCCAAGAGCGAGGCTCTTCAGCTAGCGCTTTTCAGCGGCGTACCAAGCAACGCACGACGGCGGGCAGCCACTTTGGTGGGCTGCCCGCCGTCGGTGTTTCCCCGGGAAGTCCGGAGGGCTTAGGCCCTCAAGTACCTGGCAAAGTGGTCCTCGACGCGACGCCAGGCCTCCGGCGCCGACTCCGGGTCCGGTCCCACGCCCATGACCCGCATGAGTGGCCGGAGGAGTGCGGGGCCCAGCTCTTCATCGTTGAGGAAGCTGTGGCCGGCGCCTGGAAATTCCTTTACGCTGTGCTCGATGCCCAGCTGGTCCAGGGCCGATTCGAGCCGCGCCGCCGCTCCTTTCAGGGACCTGTCGGCGCCGCCGTAGTTGGCCACGATAGGGCATGCGCCGCGCAGCGCTTCAACGAGGTCCTGCTGCTGTTTTCCCGGGAGCCTGCCGTAGTTGACCGAGGCGGCGTCGAACCCGTCCCGGGCCACCAGCAGCGCGAATCCGCCGCCCATGCAGAAGCCGATCACCCCGGTCCTGCCGTTGCCCAGTTCCGATTCCGCAAGCCATGTGCGGGCAGTGGCGATGTCGGTAAAGGGCCGGCCGGTGCGGGCCGCCATGGCACGCATGGTTCCCACCAGGCAGCGCCGCGGGCCGCCGTCGCTGTACAGGTCCAGCGCCAGGGTGAGGTAGCCGGCCCGGGCCAGCCGGTCGGCGTGCCGGCGGGTCTGGTCATCGAGGCCGAACGCTTCATGGATCATGACGACGCCGGGGAAAGGGCCCTGTCCATCCGGTACGGCAAGGTAGCCGCGCAAGGAGGGGGATCCGCCGGCAGCGGTGCTTTCGGCGCTGAGGTCCACGTTGGTCATGGCCCTAGGCTAACCGGCCGTCCCGGGGATTGCGCGCCTTTTCAGTTCCGCGGGATTGCGATGGCGGAAGGTTGGGGTGGTGCCCGCTGCGTGGCGGGGGCAGACTGGGGCCTGTGAACGAACCGTGGGTGCTGCATGTGGACCTTGACCAGTTCATTGCTGCCGTCGAGGTGCTCCGCCGCCCTGAGCTGGCGGGCAAACCGGTGATCGTGGGCGGCCGCGGCGACCCCACGGAGCGGGCAGTCGTGTCCACGGCGTCCTACGAAGCCCGGGCCTACGGGGTCGGTTCCGGAATGCCGCTGCGCATCGCGGCGCGGAAAGTGCCGGACGCGGTCATCCTGCCGGTGGACCACGAGGCCTACCTCGAGGCGTCTGCGAAGGTTATGGAGGTACTGCGGTCACAGCCGGGAACCACAGTCCAGGTGCTCGGCTGGGATGAGGCGTTTGTTGGCATCGAGTCAGCGGATCCGGAGGCCTGTGCCCGGCACCTCCAGGAGGCCGTCCTGGCGGAAACGCAGCCTGCACTGCAGCATCGGCATCGGCGACACCCTGGTCCGCGCCAAGGTTGCCACCACGTTCGGCAAACCCGCCGGCGTCTTCCGCCTCACCCAGGGCAATTGGCTCGAAGTCATGGGGAGCAGGCCAACCATGGACCTGTGGGGTGTGGGAACCAAGGTGTCCCGCCGCCTTGCCACCCTGGGCATCAAGACCGTGGCGGAGGCTCGCGGCCGCAGACCCCGGCGGCCTGGTTCCCGAGTTCGGTCCAAAAATGGGGCCCTGGTACGCGCAGCTGGGACGGGGGACGGTTCCCGGGTGGTCGATGACACGCCCTGGGTAGCCCGCGGACACAGCCGGGAGACCACCTTCCAACGCGACCTGACGGACGGCGCACAAATTGTCGACGCCGTCCGGGAGCTGGCGGGGCACGTCCTGGAGGATGTCGCGGCCGAGGGCAGGCCGGTGATCGGACTGACCCTGAAGGTGCGCTACGCCCCGTTCACAACCAGGACGTATGCGCGGAAAATGCCCGAAACGTCGGATCCGGCAGAAGTGCTGGCCCGGGCCCTTGACCTCGTGGCGAAGATCGAGCCGGATCGGCCCATCCGGCTCCTGGGGTTGCGGGCCGAGATGACCATGCCCCAGGATTCGCGGGAGGGCCACACACCCACCCGCAGCGGCTGGTAGGGGTGGGCAGCGAAACGGCGGCGGATCCACTGGATCCACCGCCGTTGAGCTGATACAGCACGCCGTTCGCTGCGGCTGCACCAGCATGGACTAGTTGCGCTTGAATTCGTCCTTGACGCTCTCGCCCACCTTCTTGGCATCTGCCTTGACCTGGTCGGCCTGGCCTTCTGCCTTCAGGCGGTCGTTGTTGGTTGCGTTGCCTGCGGCTTCCTTGGCCTTGCCGCCAAGGCCTTCTGCCGCGTTACTGATCTTGTCTCCGAGGCCCATGATTCCGGCTCCTTTCGTTTCCATCGATCAACCGTGCCCTTTCACGATAAGCAAAGCTTGCTTACTATTTCAAGTCCCCGAGAACGGCATGCTGTTTCTTGCCAGGCCCCACGGCTAGGCTCGGGATCATGGACAAACTGCGTGGCAAGCGGCCGGCCGAAGTAGCACCGCCCAGGCTCTCCCCGGTGGAGCCTGCCGGACCTTGAAGACCTGCCGGACCTGGCCCCCCAGCGTGGTGACAGGCATGAAAACGCCCGCTTCAGCCGGCTCGCTGCGGACGGACTCGAGCTTGGAGGTGCCGTCTTTGCCGAATGCCGGTTCGACGGCGCTTCCTTCAACGAGGCCCAGCTCCGGGGCGCCTCATTCCGCGACTGCATCCTGGCGGAGCTGTATGCCCCCGTGTTCCGGGGTGCCCGCAGTACCTGGCGCGAGGTTGAGTTCCGAAATCCCCGCCTTGGCTCCGCCGAACTGTACGAAAGCGGCTGGCAGTCCGTCAGGATCGACGGCGGCAAGGTGGACTTCCTGAATCTCCGCGGCGCCAAGCTTTCCGACGTACTGATCAGCGGCTGCATCATCAACGAACTGGACCTAGGAGCGGCCGGCGCAAGCCGCGTGCGGCTGGAAGACTGCACGGTTGGATCGCTGGACCTCACCGGCGCCAAGTTGCAGGACTTCGACCTTCGGGGAACGGAATTCCGGAAAATCAGCGGCCTGGACAGCCTCTCCGGCCTGGTCATTGATGACTACCAGGGGGCCTCCTGGCACCCCTGGTTGCCGCGCACCTTGGGGTGAAGGTGAGGTAACCGGATGCGCATCAACAGCCTTGCCTGTACCATTTACAGAACGAACGGTCGGTAAGTGGAGGATTCCGCTGTGCCGGCCGCCCGATGACAGTGCTGTTTATCGCGTGAAGGGTGTTTCCATGGCTGCAACTGCAGGTCCGCAGGCTTTCCTTGTTGGCGGCGTACGAACGCCCGTAGGCAGGTACGGGGGCGCGTTGTCCTCCGTGCGGCCGGACGATCTTGCGGCCCTGGTGGTCCGCGAGGCCGTGGAACGTGCCGGCCTGGACCCGGAAAGCATTGACGAGGTGATCCTGGGCAACGCGAACGGCGCGGGGAGGAAAACCGGAACGTAGCCCGGATGGCCACCCTGCTGGCAGGGCTGCCGCTCCACATTCCCGGAATTACGGTCAACCGCCTCTGCGCCTCCGGCCTCAGCGCCATCATCCAGGCCAGCCACATGATCAAGTCCGGCGCCGCGGACATCGTCATCGCCGGTGGCGTGGAGTCAATGAGCCGCGCTCCCTGGGTGCAGGAAAAGCCCACCAGCGCGTTCGCCAAGCCAGGCCAGATCTTCGACACCTCCATCGGCTGGCGTTTCACCAACCCCCACTTCCAGCATGGCGGGCTGTCCCGGGACGGAAAGATGACGTACTCCATGCCGGAAACGGCGGAGGAGGTGGCCCGGGTGGATGGCATCTCCCGCGAGGACGCCGACGCATTCGCCGTCCGTTCCCACCAACTCGCCCTGGACGCCATCGAGGCCGGCCGCTTCCAGGACGAGATCGTGCCCGTCACGGTCAAGACCCGCAAGTCGGAGACCGTGGTGGACACTGACGAAGGCCCCCGCCCAGGCACCAGCCTGGACGTCCTTGCCAAGCTGAAGCCGGTGGCACACGGCGGCTCCGTGGTCACCGCCGGCAATTCCTCGTCCCTGAACGACGGCGCCTCTGCCATCATCATTGCCTCGGAGGCGGCCATTGAACGGCTGGGCATCATACCCCGGGCCCGCATCATCGATGGTGCCTCTGCCGGTTGCGAACCCGAGATCATGGGCATTGGCCCGGTCCCCGCAACCCAGAAAGTGCTCAAGCGAAGCGGCCTGAGCGTCGGTGACCTGTCCGCCGTCGAACTTAATGAAGCCTTTGCCACGCAGTCCCTTGCCTGCATCCGCCGGCTGGGACTGGAGCCGGAAATCGTGAACCGCGACGGCGGCGCCATCGCCCTGGGGCACCCGCTCGGTTCCAGCGGATCGCGGATCGCCATCACCCTGCTGGGCCGGATGGAACGGGAGGACGCCAAATTCGGCCTTGCCACCATGTGCGTCGGCGTCGGCCAGGGCACCGCCATGCTGCTGGAGAAGATCTGATGACGGCCGCGGCGGACCTCGCGCCAGAAAACTTCTCCGCGCTCCTCGTGGAGGAGCGGGAGGACCGGGTAGTGGTGCTGCTCAACCGGCCCCAGGTGAAGAATGCGATCGACCAGCAGATGGTGGACGAACTCCACACGGTCTGCGCAGCCCTCGAACAGAACCCCAAGGTGCTGATCATCGCCGGCGTCGACGGCGTCTTCGCCTCCGGCGCCGACATCGCCCAACTGCGTGGGCGCCGGCGGGACGATGCCCTGCAGGGCATCAACTCCACCATCTTCGTCCGGATTGCCAAGCTGCCCATGCCGGTCATCGCGGCACTGGATGGCTACTGCCTGGGCGGCGGCGCGGAGCCTGGCCTACGCAGCCGATTTCCGGATCGGCACCCCCAACGTGCGGATCGGCAACCCGGAGACAGGGCTGGGTATCCTGGCGGCGGCCGGTGCCGCGGCGGCTTAGGGAGCTTGTGGGTGAGCCGCTGGCCAAGCAGATCCTGCTGGCCGGACTGGTCCTTGGCGCTGACGAAGCCAGGGCCGCAAACCTCATCACCGAGATCCACGACCCCGCCGAGCCTGCTGGACGCCGCCCACAGCCTTGCGAACCGGATCGGCCGGCAGGACCCGCTGGCCGTCCGCATCACCAAGTCCGTCTTCCACGCCCCGGCAGAAGCGCATCCGCTGATCGACCAGGCGGCCCAAGGCATCCTGTTCGAGTCGCAGGCCAAATTCGACCGGATGCAGGCGTTCCTGGACCGCAACGCAGCAAAGAAAGCACACTCCGCCAACCCCGCCGACGGAAAGTAAACCATGAGTGATACATCAATAACCCCGGGCCTTCCCCCTTTCGTGGGAGTGCTGGGCGGCGGCCGCATGGGCGCAGGCATTGCCCACGCCTTCCTGATCAAGGGTGCCAACGTGACAGTGGTGGAGCGGGACGACGTGTCCGCCGAGGCTGCGCAGGAACGAGTGGAGTCGGCGGCGCTGAAGAGCATCGAGCGCGGGGCCGTGGACGCCAATTTCGAAGAACTGGTGACACGGCTGACCGTCAGCACTGATTACGACGCCTTCGCGGATCGCCAGCTGGTGGTGGAAGCGGTCCCCGAAGACTGGGACCTCAAAGTGACCGCGTTGAGGGGCATTGAGGAACGGCTGGGGGAGAGCGGCTACATTGCCTCCAACACGTCCTCGCTGTCCGTCAACGGTCTGGCCCGCGAACTGAAGCGGCCGGAGAACTTCCTGGGCCTGCACTTCTTCAACCCCGTGCCGGCATCCACCCTCATTGAGGTGGTGCTGGGGGAGCGCACGTCTCCCGGACTTGCCGCCGCGGCCAAGTCCTGGGTGCAGGCACTCGGGAAGACCGCCGTCGTCGTCAATGATGCCCCTGGGTTCGCGTCCTCCCGGCTGGGTGTTGCCATCGCCCTGGAAGCCATGCGGATGGTGGAGGAAGGCGTCGCCTCGGCTGAGGACATTGATGCCGCCATGGTGCTGGGCTACAAACACCCCACCGGGCCGCTCAAAACCACCGATATCGTGGGCCTCGACGTGCGGCTGGGAATCGCGGAGTACCTGCATTCCACCCTTGGCGAGCGGTTTGCGCCGCCGCAGATCCTCAAGGACAAGGTGGCCCGCGGAGAACTGGGACGCAAGGCCGGCAAGGGGTTTTTCGACTGGCCCAGCTAGGCTTTCCGGCCCAGGAGGGCCTGCTAGTCGAAGAAGCCCACGATGTAGCCGATGAAATACAGGAGGCACAGCAGGACCACCACGCCGATGATGGCGATCCACAGGAACTGCGTGCCCTTCCTGGGGCCGTGTTCGTCGTGACCCTGCGGGCCCGCGGTGGATGCTTCGCCCGGCGGCGTTTCGCCCGGCGGAACCCCGCCTCCCGGCTCCAGGCCGGTGATTTTGTCGTCCTCGGGATCCGGGTTTGTTCCTGACACGATAACTCCCTCTCTCGACGTCGTGGTGCCTGGCCCAGCGTAAGCCGCCCTGTTGGCGGCCTAGGCTGGTGCAGTGACTTTCCTTGAACCCCTTACCCTGACCGGCCGCCACGTAATCCTGGAGCCGCTCGCGGAGGAACACCACGACGGACTGCTGGACGCTGCCGGGGACGGCGAACTGTGGAAGCTCTGGTACACGTCGGTACCCGCGCCGGACGCCATGGCGGCGGAAATCCGCCGCCGGCTCCACCTGCAGGAGCAGGGTTCCATGCTGCCGTTCACCACCCGGCTGATTGACCCGGCCAGTGGCGGACCGGGCCGCATCATCGGGATGACCACGTACATGAACATCGACGCTGCCACGCCCCGGGTGGAAATCGGTTCCACCTGGAACGCGGCGTCCGCGCAGGGGACCGGGACCAACCCCGACTCCAAGCTCCTGCTGCTCCGGCACGCCTTCGAGGTACTGGGCTGCCCGGCGGTGGAGTTCCGCACCCACTGGCTGAACCACCAGTCGCGCGAGGCCATCGCCCGGCTCGGCGCCAAACAGGACGGCGTGCTCCGCAGCCATTCACGGACCAGTGACGGAAACCTGCGGGACACCGTGGTGTTCTCCATCCTGGAGCATGAGTGGCCCGCTGTCCGCGCCGGACTGCAATACCGGCTGGACCGGCGCGGCTGGGTTGTTGCGCTAGGGAATTGAGTAGGTGCCGGCCTGGCTGAGTGCCATGAAGTAGGCCTGGTAGCCGGCGGCGTTCGGGTGGAAGCCATCGGGCGCGGTGCCAAGGTTGATCCACGGGTCCGGCGACAAGGCGCCGTGGCCCAGGAATGCAGCCCGCACATCGACGTATTGCACTTTGGGGTCGCCGGCTGCGGCGGCATCGGCCTGCTGCGCTGCGGCGGCGATTGTCTGGTCCAGCCGGTCTGCCAAGTCAGTGGCCGTGTAGATGAACTGTGCCGCCGGGTCGGTCAGTCCTGCCGGGATGGGGTCCAGGAGGTAGGGATAGCCGGTCAGCACAATCCTGGCGTTCGGCGCCGCGGCCCGCACGCTCTGGATCATCGACACCAGGGCGCTTTCCAGCTGGCCGCTCTGGAGCTGGGCGTCCGCCCGGCCCAGGGCACTGCCACATTGCGGAGCCGGGGGAAGATTCGCCAGGACGACGCCGCATAAATTGATGATGTCCCCGAAGCCCAGGTTGTTGCCGCCTGCCGTGATGGTCACCAGTTCGGTGCTCTTGTTCAGCTGGCGGAGCCGGGGTGTCCACCACGTCCTGGGTTGTCTTGCCGCTGCAGGCGGCGTTTACCACCAGATTGATGGCTTTGGCTTCATCAGCGAGTCCGGCATAGGAGTTCCCGCTCCGGTAGCAGGCGTCCAAGTACGGTCCGGCGCCTTGTCCGGCGGCGAAGGAGTCGCCCAGGGCGATGTATTTGATTTTGTCCACCGCCTGGGCGGGAGCGGCCGTAAAACCAGCGGTGATTGCCAGGGCGGCGAGTGCCGCAGCGAAGGCCCGGGGCCGCCGTCGTATTGAATCAGTTGCCATTTGTTCCCCTCATTTTGAGTGCCCTGCGGTGCGGGCAAGTTTGGTCACAGTACTCCCGTGGGCCACAGCTGTCACGGGTCCTCGGACACTCGCGGTTCACCGAAACTTCCCCTCGTGTGACATGCGGCTTCCAGCCCCGTGTGGTTAGCTGTCCGGATGAGCAATCGGGGCAGGTCCATGGACTGGGATGGCGCTGTCAATGCGTGGCACGTTGCCGGCGGTATTTACCGGATGGGGCGGCGTGAGTGGCTGACGGAGGCCGGCTGGAGGCAGGCGTTCGACGACGGCGTCCGCACAGTGGTGGATCTCCGTAACACCGCGGAGGGCCGGCGCCGGGACAGCGATCCCGTAGTGCCTGCCGCGGCCTGCGCCGGGATCGAGGTGGTGCAGGCCCCCACCGAGGAACCAGGCGATCCGCGGTTCACTGCCGTCACCGGTCCTTACCTGAACGATCCTGCCCACTATGCGGAGAATGCGCGCCTGTTCCCGGAAAAGCTTGTGGACGTCTTCCGTGCGATCGCCCTGGCCGCGCCCAGAGGGGACGTCCTGTTGCATTGCGCCGCCGGCCGTGACCGCAGCGGGTTGGTCGCCGCCATGGTCCAGGACCTTGCGGGCGACTCCGATGAGGCGATCGCGGAGGGTTACCGGCGGGCCGCCCGCGGAATCAATGAGCGCTACCGCACGCACGGGCCGCCGCACAACCGCGAACGGTACCTGGCCGAGGCGGAACTGGAGCCCCTGCTGGAGCAACGCGGGCTCACGGTGGTGGCATTTGTCCGCGGCCTGGATACCAGGAGCTACCTGCTGGCGAACGGACTCTGCCCTTCGGAACTGGACGCCGTCCTGGCTCTTTCCGGCGCGGGGGTGGCCAAATGAACGCGGACAAACTGCGGCGGATTCTTTCCCTGGGCGCCGCCACAGGCATCCTGGCATCCTCCGCATTCGTGGCCGTTCCCGCCTTCGGCGCCGGCGAACCGGTCCCCAGTCCCACGCCCACCACGGGGCCGACGGCAGCGCCGGTGGGGGCGCCCGGCGCGGCCCCGCCAACAGCTGGTGCCTCCGCATCCGGGGCCTCCCCGGGCCTCTCGGACGCAGCGCTCGCAGATGCGGTGCAGCGGGACCTCAAGCTCACCCCTGGGCAGTTCAAAGCCGCGGGTGAGCTGGGTACGCGGGCAGCAGCCGCAGCGGTGCAACTGCGCCCGGTTCCGGGATACGTGGGGATCCGGATCGAGGGCAGGCTCGATTGTGGTGACCGGCAGTGGAGCGGAACTGCAGTCAGCCGTGGACAAGTTGGCCGCAACCGCTCCCGGTATCTCGGTTCAAGCGCCGGCTGTTTCCGCGCCAAAGCCCGCAGCCCCTGCAACGGAACCTGCCGGCACGCCCGCCAGCCCGCCGTCGTCGTCCGCTTCCGGATCCACACCCACTTCCGCCCCGGCACCCGGCTCGCAGGTGGCGTCAGGCACTGAGCAGCTTTTCCAGGCCTATGTGCATGAGGTGGGTACGGCCGGGCTGCAGGCAGTCATGGCGGCCGGCGGAAAGTTCGTGATCAGGACCGGCGCCATCAATGCGCCGGAATCGCTGCCCACTTCGCTGAAAACGGCCGGAAACGCGGCACCTGCAGTGCCCGGGAAGCTTTCGCCTGCGCAGTTCGTGTCCCGGTATGCCAACGTGGAGGCTCGACGGTGGCGCGCCCCTCAAACCGGAAGCGGACGTTCCGGGCGGCGTGGGGTACCAGACGGACCGCCAGGAAATCTGCTCCACCGGATTTTCCGCCTTCGACCCCGCCGGCCTTCCCACTGTCCTCACCGCCGGGCACTGCGCCAACGATGGTGCCGCGAAGACCGCAGATCTGTTGTTCCAGGGCGTGCCCAACGGGCGGCTGGGGACCATTCAGTTCAGCCAGTTCGGCGGCCCTGGAAACTCCAGGGTCCTCAACCCCAACAGCCCCAAACCTGGGAACGTCGGAACCGATATTGCCGTTCTTGGGAACATCCGCCAGGACCTGGACCCACTGCCGGCCGCGAGCACCCACGGAGACCCGTCAGTGCCTGGGCCCGATGTCAAGATCATCGGTACGGCTTCCCCGGTGGCCGGCATGCCGGTTTGCCGCTCGGGATGGAGGACGGGCTGGTCCTGCGGACACATCAGTGCCGTGGGGATCTTCCTGGTGGGCGGTCCCACCTATCCCACCGATCCCACCGACATCCGGGCCTTCAACGGTTTCCTGTCCTACGATGTGCAGTCCAGCGGCGGTGACTCCGGCGGCCCCTGGATCAGCGGAAACTATGCGGTGGGCACCCACAGCGCCGGCGATGATCCCCAGCCCAACCAGCCGCCGCCCCCCAACTTTGCGGTGGCAGCCACGCTGGAGGACTCCCTGAAGGTGCTCCCCGGCTACCAGCTGGAACTCTTCCTGAACAAGCCGGAACCCGCTGCTCCTGCGGGCAGTACGGTCAAGGCCGGCACCAGGATCACGGGCCGCGTTCCTGCTGCCCCCGCCTCCGCCGTGGCCGCCGGTTCGCAGGTCCGCATCACCTACGCAGGCCGGCAGCCGTTCGATGTTCCCGTGGACGCCGCCGGCAACTGGTCCTTCACCGTGCCGGAAGCGCCGGGCCCGTTCAGCTTCACGGCTGAAACCGTCAACGGTTTCAGCCGCTCCGGCGCTGTGTCGCTGGGTATTGTCATTTCGCCGTCGTTCCTGCCCGCCCCGGCCATCACCACGCCGGCCAATGAGCCGCTGCCCGGGCTGAAGAACGTGGAAGGCACGGGAACGCCCGGCGCTACGGTCACCCTGTCCGGTGACGTTGCAGGCTCGGCTCTGGTTGGGAACGACAGCCGCTGGTCGGTGTCCCTCGCTGCCGCAGCTCCGTACGGCAAGGTGGACGTCACGGCAGGGCAGTCCTACCCAGGCCTGCCGGACAGCCCGGCCACTACGGCCACCTTTGCCATCGTGCCGCCGCCCCCGGCCGTGACCAGCCTTTCCGACGGGCAGCACCTCAGGCAGGACGCCCTTCCGGCAAGCATCGCCGGGGCCGGGTTGAACGGCGCTGATGTGACGGTGTCCGTCGACGGGAAACCGGTCCCGGGCGTGCCGGTTGGTGGCACTCCGCAGGGTTCCCGTTCCGTGGGCCAGGTCCTGGCGCCGCTGGTCCTGGTGTCCGGTGGGACCTGGACGGCTCCGTTCCCGGCAGGGCTGGCCGCGGGAGGGCATACCGTGTCCGTGGCGCAGGCGGTGGACGGCGTGGTGTCCGCCCCCGCCCAACTCACGTTCACCATCGACGCCCTGCCGTCCGTCCTTCCCGCCGGGAACATCACGGGCGGCGGCCTGGCGGCCACCGGGGCCGGGGGACTGGTTACGGCGGCGATCGCTGCAGGGGCCGCACTCGCCGTCGGGATCCTCCTGATGGTGCTGGTCCGGCGCCGGAAGCGGCGTTCAGCCCGGTAGCGGTTACTTGTTGCGCTTCATCAGCAGGTTGGTGATGCGCAGGGTACACAGCCGCTGGCCTGCCTCGTTGGTGATCAGCACCTCGTGCGTGGTGAGCGTGCCGCCAAGGTGGATCGGGGTGGCGGTGATGGTCACCGTGCCCTCACGCGCGGAACGGTGGTGCGTGGCGGAAACGTCCACGCCCACGGCCGTCTTGCCCATGGTGCTGGCGTGGATCACCGCGGCCCAGGACCCCACGGCCTCGCCAACGGCAAGGGAAGCGCCGCCGTGCAGCAGCCCGAACGACTGCCTGTTCCCCTCCACTGGCATGGTGGCCACCACGCGTTCCACGGACTCCTCCAGGATCTTCACGCCCATCTTCTCGTCCAGCTCCCCGAGGGTGATCTTCCACAGTTCGTGACCGGAGGGTGGGTTTCCGGCATCGTCTTTCGGGGCTGGGGCGTTCACGAGTTCTCCTTTGAGGCGGCCAATTCGGTCCTGGCCTTCTAGTCTGCAGCACGGCACGTCATGTATGGTGAATATATTACCGAACGGACGGTCAGTAATGACCGGCCGGTTTGCCTGCCCCCTTGTTGGAAGGACCGTCAACGATGACCACCACAGCCACAGCTCCCCAGGCCACGGTCGACACCGTGGAGACAGTGCCCAGCTTTGTCATGGACGCCTGGTGGACCCCCGACGCCGGGTCGTCGGCTTCCGCGGTCCCCGTCCGGGATGCGAGCACGGGGGAGGTCCTGGCCAAGGTGAGCACCGAAGGCCTGGACCTTGCCGCCGTCGTCGAGTACGGCCGCACCACCGGCCAGGCTGAACTGGGCCGGCTGACCTTCCACCAGCGGGCCCTCAAGCTCAAGGAACTGGCCCAGTACCTCAACGCCCGCCGCGACCACTTCTACGGCTTCTCCTACCAGACCGGCGCCACCAGGATCGATTCCATGGTGGACATCGACGGCGGCATCGGCGTCCTGTTCACGTTCGGCTCCAAGGGCCGGCGCGAGCCGCCCAACGCCCAGGTGATGGTGGACGGCCCCATGGAGGTCCTCTCCAAGGACGGGTCCTTCGCCGGCGAACACATCTACACCCGCATCCCCGGCGTCGCCGTACAGATCAACGCCTTCAACTTCCCGGTCTGGGGCATGCTCGAAAAGTTCACCCCCGCCTTCCTGGCCGGCGTTCCCACCATCGTCAAGCCGGCCACGCCCACCGGATACGTCGCGGCCGCCGTGGTCAAGGCCATCGTGGAATCGAACATCCTGCCCAAGGGCTCCCTGCAGCTCATCTCCGGCTCCGTCCGCGGCCTGCTGGACGTGCTGGATTACCGCGACCTGGTGGCCTTCACCGGTTCCGCCTCCACCGCCAAGTCCCTTAAGGCCCACCGGAACGTGGTGGAGGGCGGCGTCCGGTTCACCTCCGAGACCGACTCCCTGAACGCCGCCATCCTTGGCCCGGACGCCGTGGAGGGGACCCCGGAATTCGATGCCTTCGTCAAGTCCGTGGTCACCGAGATGACCGTCAAGGCCGGCCAGAAGTGCACCGCCATCCGGCGGGCCATCGTGCCGCAGGAGCTGGTGCCCGCCGTGTCCGCGGCCATCGGCAAGCGCATCGCCGAACGCGTGGTCCTGGGCGACCCGCGCGGCGAAGGCGTCACCATGGGCGCCCTCGCGTCCGTGGAACAGCTGGAGGACGTCCGCGCCGCCGTGCAGTCAATGCTCGACGCCGGCGGTGAGCTCGCATACGGAACGCTCGATGCGCCGTCGGTCACCTCCGCCGACGGAACCACCGGGGTAGTGGACGGCGGGGCGTTCATGGCACCTGTGGTCCTGAACTGGGACAACCCGGAGGCGGAAGCCATCCACTCGCTCGAGGCGTTCGGGCCGGTATCGTCCGTGATCGGCTACAAGGACCTGGCCGACGCCGTCCGCCTCGCAGCACGCGGCGGCGGGTCCCTGGTGGCGTCCGTCTGCACCAACGATCCCGAGGTGGCGCGCCAACTGGTCACCGGCATCGCGGCGCACCACGGCCGCGTCCTGATGCTCAACCGCGAGGACGCACGGTCGTCGACGGGCCACGGTTCGCCGGTGCCGCACCTGGTCCATGGCGGACCGGGCCGCGCCGGCGGCGGCGAGGAACTGGGCGGCATCCGGTCCGTGCTGCACCACATGCAGCGGACCGCCATCCAGGGCTCCCCGAACATGCTCACCGCTGTCACCGGCGTCTGGCACGCCGGAGCCGACCGCAACTTCACCGTGGAAACCGAGGGGACCCACCCGTTCCGGAAACACCTCTCAACCCTTCGAATTGGCGATGCTGTCCGCTCCGACCTGCGGCAGGTCACACTCGAGGACATCACGGCGTTCGCCAACTCCACCGGCGACACGTTCTACGCCCACACCAATGAGGAAGCAGCGGCGGCCAACCCCATCTTCCCTGGCATCGTGGCGCACGGTTACCTGCTGCTGAGCTGGGCCGCCGGACTCTTCGTGGAGCCTGCGCCGGGCCCTGTCCTGGCCAACTACGGCCTGGAAAACTGCCGCTTCACCAAGCCCGTGGCCGCCGGCGATTCCATCCGGGTGACCCTCACCGCCAAGAAGATCACCCCGCGCGAGACGGACGAGTACGGCGAGGTGGCCTGGGACGCCGTGCTCACCAACCAGGACGACGAAACCGTAGCCACCTACGACGTCCTTACCCTGGTCGAGAAGTAGCCCGCAACGCCCGCTCACTTTTTGCGGCTTCCACCTGAACGCCCGCTCACTTCTTTCGGGAAAGTGAGCGGGCGTTTGGGGTTTTGGGGGTCAAGGTGAGCGGGCGTTTGGGGAGGGTCTTTTGGGCGTGCCGGGCGTAAAATTCTGCCCGTAGGAGGTGGCCCAATGACCCTGAGAATGAACACAGCCACAACCATCCTGCCCGTCGATGACGCAGCCCGCGCCCGCAGCTTCTACACCGAAAAGCTCGGACTCCCGCACCGCGGCATGACGGACGATGGAAGCGAATTACTCGGCTCCGACGGCGGTCCGATGCTGCAGCTGATGCCGGTCCCGGACGGCAGGCACTCGGATCACACCGCGCTGAGCTTTGAGGTGGCGGATATCGAGGAAAGCGTCCGCGACTTGGAGGCAAGGGGAGTCACGTTCCAGGACTACGACCTGCCCACCCTCAAGACCGAAAACCATATCCGCACCACCGGCTCGGAAAAGTCCGCGTGGTTCATGGACACCGAGCACAACATCCTGTGCATCCACCAAAACCTGCGCGACAAGCTCGAGTACCAGGTTTAGCCGGCCCAAACGACAGCAGCAGGGGCACCCCGTTCAAGTTGGGGTACCCCTGCTGCCCTGCTTTGCGCTCCGGCGTCAGTTTTCGGCGCCGCCGTGCAGGCCGTCGTCGCTGCTGTCATCCTCGCGGCCGGTGCCGCGGCCCTCTTCGCTGCGGTCCGAGAGGTCCATGTTGCCGCGGGCCTCATCCATGGTGGGGCCGCCTGCCGGGACACTGTAGGTGTCGGGGCGGATGCCGTGGGACTGTTCCTCGATCAGGGCCTGCTCCTCGCTGAAGCGGATCACGTTGGCCTCGTCGCCGGCGTCGCCGGGAATGTCCTCGCGGAGCTTTGACGGGTCTGGGACGATGAATCCTGCGTCAGGTTCTTCCTTGGGGTGGCTCATGGTGTTTCCTTCCTGCGGATGCTGGCTTTCTACCACCGTAGCCGCGGGCGCCGGAAATACCAAGCACGCTTATTAGTTGGGTTCGGGTCAGTGCCTGCGCTGCCTACACGTCCGCATGCAGGCCGTCGAACGCCATGGTGATGACGTCGTCGGCCAGCCGTTGCGGCGAGAGGGAACCGCCGGGCTTGTACCACTCCACGATCGAGTTGATCATGCCGAACAGAAGCCGCGTGACGGTCCGGGGGTCGATGTCCTGGCGGAGGGAGCCTTCATCGCGGGCGGCCGAAATCAGGACGGCCACCTTGTGGTCGAAGGTGCGGCGCCGTTCCAGCGCATCCCGTTCGATTTCCGTGTTGCCCCGCAGCCGCAGCAGCAGGGTCACGAACGGCAGGCGGTCCACAAGTACCGCCACCGTTTGCCGGAGCACGAACTCCAACCGGGCATCCGCGGCCCCGGAGGTGGCCTCCGGCTGCTCCAGGATGGCTTCCAGGCCGCCCAGCGCGTGGTCAAGGGCAAGCTTGAGCAGGTCGCCCTTGGATGGCACGTGGTGGTAGATAGCGGACTTGGAGATGCCCAGGTTGTCCGCGAGGATCCCCATGGACGTGGCGTCGTAGCCGTGGCGGTTGAAGACGTCCACGGCTATGCGCAGCACGGACTGCTGATCGTAACCGGGGCGGCCGCGCTTGGCTGCGCCGGCGGGGCTGGATGTTTCAGTGGTGCTGGGCATAGTGGCTAGTTTCTCACGAACGGTCGGTCGGTCCGGGAGCACCGGCCGGCCGGGCAGCAACCCGGCCGGCGACGGCTACGCCCTGGAGCATCGGTCGCTACGCCTTCGGACGCATGTCGTAGATGCGGCGGAGCTTGCCGTTGGACCGCTCCAGCGAGCCAGGATCCACCACGCTCACGGTGCACGAAGAACCCAGGTGGATCTTGATCTGCTCCTTCAAGGTGCGTGCCGCCGTCGTGCCCTGCTCGGTGGTGACCGTGTCCCGGCGCTCGATCCTGACCGTCAGCTGGTCCATCCGCTGCCCTTCGGGGCGGGTGAGTTCGAGCTGGAAGTGCGGGCTGAGCTCGGGGATGCGGAGCGCGATTTCCTCGATCTGGGACGGGAACAGGTTCACGCCGCGCAGGATGATCATGTCGTCGCTCCGGCCGGTGATGCGGCCCATACGGCGGTGCGCTGGACGTGCCGAGCCGGGCAGCAGGCGGGTGAGGTCCTTGGTCCGGTAGCGGATGATGGGAAGCGCCTCCTTGGTGAGCGAGGTGAAGACCAGTTCACCGTGCTCGCCGTCGCGCAGGACGTTTTCCTTGCCGGCCACCGGGTTGAAGGGGTCGATGATTTCGGGGCGGAAATGGTCCTCCCAGATGTGGCTGCCGTCCTGGGTTTCCACGGCCTCGCCAGCCACGCCCGGGCCCATGACCTCGGACAGGCCGTAGATATCGCACGCCTTGATGTCCATCATGACCTCGAGCTCGTGCCGCATCTCCTGGGTCCACGGCTCGGCTCCGAGGACGGCGAACTTCAGCGAGGTGGAGGCGGGGTCGATGCCCATGTGCGCCATCGCGTCGGCAATGGTGAGCAGGTAGGTGGGGGTGGCCAGGATGGCGTCCGGCTTGAAGTCCTGGATCAGCTGGATCTGGCGTTCGGTCTGGCCGCCGGACATGGGGATGACGGTGCAGCCCAGGGCTTCGGCGCCCGCATGCGCACCCAGGCCGCCAGTGAACAGGCCGTAGCCGTAGGCGTTGTGGACCTTCATGCCGGGCCGGATGCCGGAGGCACGGAAGCTGCGGGCCACGAGTTTGGCCCAGTCGGCCAGGTCCTGCTTGGTGTAGCCGACTACGGTGGGCCGGCCGGTGGTTCCCGAGCTGGCGTGGATGCGGGCTACCTCGGACTGCGGCACGGCGAACATGCCGAACGGGTATTCGGCCCGGAGGTCGTCCTTGGTGGTGAAGGGGAAGTTGCCCAGGTCCTCGAGTTCACGCAGGTCGCTCGGGTGGACGCCGGCTTCGTCGAACTTGCGCTTGTACAGCGGCACGCGCTCGTAGGCGTAGGCCACGGTGTGCTGCAGGCGGCTGAGCTGAAGGGCTTCGAGGCTCGTCGCGGGAGATGGTTTCCTCGCGGTCCAGGCCAGGGTCGACGCCGGCAGCGGCGGGGGTTTCAGGGGCATGCAGGGTCATGGTTTTCCTACTTCTTGGGGATGGTGCGGCTGCGTCCGCGGAACTCGGCGATGAGCTCGCCCGGAGTGCTGGAACTGGGCTGGCCTTCGGGAGCCGGCGCGCCGGCGTCGGCTGCGAAGATCTGGATGTCGTAGAGTCCGCTGCGGCCGGCGCTGGAGCGGCGGTCTGCCACAGCGGTGAGCACCTGGCCCCGGAACGCGGGCTTGAGGAAATTGATGTCGACGCCGGAGGCAACGGTGATGGTGCTTTCCTCGCCGGGTGCAGGCTGGATGGGGTTGCACGCGAGGGCGAAGGCGCTGTCACCGAAGGCGAAGATCATTCCGCCGTGGGCCATGCCGAAGCCGTTGAGCATTTCCTGCCGGAGCGTCATCCGGATGGTGGCGTGGCCGTCGCTGAGGGCGAGGACCTCGATTCCCATCCATTCGGAGGCGTAGTCGTTTTCCAGGATGGGGTGCGTGGCCCCGGAAAGTGTAGTTTCAGCCATGCGTCATTGCCTCCAGCTTTATTTACCGAATGTTCATTAGGTAATCCCATGAGGGGGTCGGTGTCAAGGGGGATGCCGCTCCTGCGGTGCCTTCCCGCCCGGTTACTTGGGCGGCTCCACGCACCAGGGCCGGGGACACGCCGTCGTCCGCGGCGCGCCGCACGGTGGAAGGGAAAGCAACTGGGCTGGAACGCACGACGGCGGCACGAAGTGGAAGGATGGGGGGACCGGCACCAGCACGAACAGCAAAGGGCGGACCATGGCCAAAGGCATCTACGTCAGCGCAACCACCCCCGGCTCGGGCAAGTCCCTCGTGGCCCTCGGCCTGGCGGACACCCTGCACCGGCATGCGGACAGGATCGGGTTCTTCAAGCCGGTGGTCCACGGGCCCTCGGCAGCCAACGACCCCATGGTGGCGCTGATGAAGGCACGGTTCGCGCTGGAAGACGAGCGTTGCCGCGGCGGCCTGACCTACGACGAAGTCCGTGCCCTGCTCGCGGAAGGAAACCGGGCGGAGATTGACGCCCGGTGCGTGGAGATCTTCGCGGACATTGCCCGGCACTGCGACGTGGTGATCGTGGAAGGAACCGACCTGGTGGGCCAGGATTCCGCCGTCGAGTTCGACCTCAACGCCCGGCTGGCCAACAACCTTGCCGCACCCGTGGTGGCCGTGGTGGGAGCCAAAGGGAGGACGGTTCCCGAAACCGCTGCCGCCGTCGAAGTTGCCCGCAAGGAGCTCGCCGCCGAAAGGTGCGCGCTGCTGGCCATCATGGTCAACCGTGCCGGCGCCGGCGACCTGGACGCCATTGCGGCCGCCCTGAAGCCCGGCGCCTCCGGCCGCCCGGTGTACATCCTGCCCGAGCTGGAGGAGATCGCCCGCCCCACCACCGGAGAGGTGGCCGCGGCCCTGGGCGTCCGGCAGATCGCCGGCACCCCGGACATGGAACGCGACGTCCGGGACATCAAGGTGGCTGCGATGAACGTGGGCAACTTCCTCAATGTGCTCGATGAGGGCGCCCTGGTAATCGTGCCGGGGGACCGGGCGGACGTGATGGTGGCCTGCCTGGCCTCGTCCTTCTCACCCGAATTCCCGGTGGCCTCGGCACTCATCCTCACCGGCGGCCTGGCGCCGGACGCCAACATCTACCCGCTCCTTGCGCAGGCGCCGTTCCCGGTCTTCGCGGCGGACGAGGACACCTACCACACAGCGCGCCGGGTCTCCGAGGTCCGCAGCGAGATCTGGTCGGGGCACCGGCGCAAGGTGGCATCCGCCCTGGGCTTGTGGTCCCGCCGGGTCGATGAGGCCGAGCCTGGTGGAGCGGCTGCACCTGCCGCGGGCCGAACGGATGACCCCGCTGCGGTTCCTGCACGACCTGATCGAGCGGGCCCGGGCGCAGCGCCGCCACGTGGTACTGCCGGAGGGGACGGACGTGAGGATCCTGCGGGCCGCCGAGATCCTGCACCGCCGCGATGTCTGCGACCTGACCCTCCTGGGCCCGGAGTCCGACGTCCGGGAGCTGGCGGCCGCCAACGGCATAGACCTGTCCGGCATCAATGTCATCGACCCCGCCACCTCAGACCTGAGGCAGAAGTTCGCCGAGAAGTACGCGGAACTGCGGGCGCACAAGGGAGTTGACCTGCCCAAGGCCCTGGAGATCATGCAGGACGTGAGCTATTTCGGCACCATGATGGTGCAGCTGGGTGTGGTGGACGGGATGGTGTCCGGCGCCGCCCACACCACCGCGCACACCATCCGGCCGGCCCTGGAGTTCGTGAAGACCCGTGACGGCGTCAGGATCGTGTCCTCGGTGTTCCTGATGCTCATGCCGGACCGGGTCCTGGTCTACGGCGATTGCGCGGTGAACCCGGACCCGAACGTGGAGCAGTTGGCGGACATCGCCCTGGCGTCTGCCGAGACCGCCGCGCAGTTCGGGGTGGAGCCTCGGGTGGCGATGCTCTCCTACTCCACCGGCGGCTCCGGCGCGGGCGAGGCCGTGGACGAGGTACGGCAGGCCACCGACCTGGTGCGCCAGCGCCGCCCGGACCTCGCCGTGGAGGGCCCCATCCAGTACGACGCCGCCGTGGACGCTTCCATTGCCGCGTCCAAGATGCCCGGTTCCACGGTGGCCGGGCAGGCCACGGTGTTCATCTTCCCGGACCTGAACACGGGCAACAACACCTATAAGGCCGTGCAGCAGAGCTCCGGGGCCGTGGCGGTGGGGCCCGTCCTCCAGGGCCTGCGGAAGCCGGTCAACGACCTCTCCCGCGGCTGCACGGTGGAGGACATCGTGAACACGGTGGCCATCACGGCCATCCAGGCGCAGGTCCAGGCGACGGCCCCAATGCCGGGTTCCTGAGCCGCCCCACTCACGGGACACCACACACCAAACGTACGACGCCGGCACTTTGGTAAGTGCCGGCGTCGTGGTTTTGCCCGTGGTTCAGTCAGCTGTTGTCCGGCTTTGCCAGGCTCTCCGGGTCTTCTTCTTTTGCGGGCTCGTCGGAGAGGCCCTGCGGTGTGAGGTCCAGGCCTTCCCGGTCTTCGGGAGCCTGGGGCGCTTCCCCGGTTTCCGCGGCCTTGAGGTTGCCGGTATCGTCCAGGGCCGGGTTGGCGCCCTCCACCCCCGTGGGATCATCCTTGCTGCCGGAATCCGGTTGCGCGTTGAGCGGGGCGGTGCTGCTGGATCCCGTATTGGTGGGGTCGTTCTCGTCGATCGAATTGGGCTCGTTCGTCATGGAATTGTCCTCTCGGCGTGGTCCAGCCTTGTCCGCCGACTCTATGCACAGGCCCGGCTGATCCGCAAGGAACCCGCGGGCGGGCACCTATAGTGGGGGTTGAACTGCAGACGCCAGGCTGAGGAGGCCCCGCATGCTCGTGCTCGTCATCAATTCCGGTTCGTCGTCCCTGAAGTACCAGGTCCGGGACGTGGCCGCCGGGACGGTCCTCACCGAGGGGCTGATCGAGAAGATCGGCATGGGCAACGGCGGCGGCGGGGACGGCGAGATCGAAGGCCCGCGGGACCATGCCGAGGCGCTGGAGCAGGTGGACGCAGCGATCCATGCCGAGCTTGGGGACCGGGAACTGGGCGCCGTGGGGCACCGGGTGGTCCACGGCGGCGAGCGGTTCGCCGAGCCCGTGCTTGTGGACAATGAAATCACCCGCGCCATCGAGCGGCTTAACCCGTTGGCGCCGCTGCACAATCCCGCCAACGTCCTGGGCATCCGGGCCATCACCAAAAAGTGGCCCAGGATGCCGCAGGTGGCCGTCTTCGATACCGCCTTCCACCGCACCCTGCCCGAGCATGCCTGGCGCTACGCCGTCCCGGACGAGCTGTACACCAACCACGGCATCCGCCGCTACGGCTTCCACGGCACTTCCAACGAGTACGTTGCGCGCCGGTCGGCAGCACTGCTGGACCTCCCCATCGAGGAGTTCGACGGCGTCATCGCGCACCTGGGCAACGGCGCGTCCGTGACCGCCATCCGCGGCGGCCACTCCATTGACACCTCCATGGGCTTCACCCCGCTCGAAGGCCTGGTGATGGGCACCCGGTCAGGCGACCTGGACCCGTCCATCCTGGTGTTCCTGGGCCGCGCAGGCTGGACGCCGGAGGACATCGACACCATGCTGAACCGCGAATCCGGGCTGAAGGGCCTGGCCGGCAGCAACGACATGCGCTCGGTGGTGGAGGCCTCCGAGGCCGGCGACGAACGCGCTGCGATGGCGCTCGCGGTGGCGTCCTACCGGCTGGCCAAGTACATCGGCGGGTACCACGTGGCCGTCGGCGGGGCCAAAGCGGTGGTGTTCACCGCAGGGATCGGCGAGAACTCGCAACAGTTCCGGGCGCAGGTGGCGGACCGGCTGGGCGCCCTGGGCATCGAGCCTCGACGCCGGCCTGAACGCCCAACGGTCCAAGGAACCGCGCGTCATTTCCGCGCCGCAGTCCGCCATCCCCGTCCTGGTGGTTCCCACGGACGAGGAACGCGCCATCGCCGAGGCGACGGCCGCCGTCGTCTCCCCCAGCCGCTAAGCCACCATGCCGGCCATCTCCCTGCCCATCCGGACCGAACGGCTGGTCCTGCGCAGGTTCGGCGGCGGCGACCTGGACGCCTTCCACGCCTACCACTCGCTGCCGGAGACCGCGCGGTTCCTTCCCGGGCCGGCCAAAACCTATACGCAGTCAATGGAGCGCGTGGGCCGCTACGCCAACTTTGCCTTCGAGAAGGAGGGGGACTGGGTGGCCCTCGCCATCGAGGCCGTGGATGAGCCCGGGCTGCTGGGCGAAGTGGTGCTCAAGTGGCTGCCGGGCATGGGCCAGGGCGAAGTGGGGTGGACGCTTGCGCCCGCAGCCCGCGGAAGGGGCTACGGAACGGAGGCCGCGCGCGCCGTCCTGCGCCTGGGCTTCGAGGACCTGGGCATGCACCGGATCGAAGCCAGGCTGGACGAACTCAACCATGCCTCGGCCGCACTCTGCGGCCGGCTGGGCATGCGGCTGGAGGCACGGCACATCGACAAATGGCGTTACAAGGGACAGTGGGCTACAGAGCTTGTCTACTCGATCCTGGCCGATGAATGGCGGACCGGTCCGGCGGTTGGCCCTACGCCCGGCCCTTGAGGATCAGGTTCCAGTAGACCTTCGGGAACAGATCCCGGTCCACAACCCAGGACAACCTGCTTTCGTTCCAGGTGGGCACTCGGGGGATGGTGGGCTTGGGCCGGTACCTGTCGTCGAACTCCGCGAACACCACGGTGTCCCGTGACACCGTGAACGGGCACACCGAGTAGCCGTCATACTTGGCGCGCAGCGGCTTTCCTTTCCGGGCGGCCACCAGGTTCTTCGCCACCACTTTGGTCTGCTTGCGGAGCGCCCCGCCGGACTTGGAGTTGGTGGTGCCGGCGGCATCGCCCAGGGACCACACGTTGGGGTAGCGGAGATGCTGCAGGGTTTGCCGGTCCACCTCCACGAAGCCGCCCGTGTCGCCGGCGGCCGGGAGGTCCGAGGCCTTGAGCCAGTCCGGGGCGGACTGGGGCGGGACGGCGTTGAGGACGTCGTACGCCAGGTCCTCCGTGGTGTGCGCGGCGTGGTCCCGGATGGTGGCCCTGCGGCCGGCAGGGCTGACCGCCACAAGCTCGCTGTTGGTCCGCAGGCTCGATCCCGTACTCGGCAATTTTCCTGTCCAGCTCGCGGTCCACTTCCGGGACGCCGAACACGGTGGGGTAGGGCTGAACCATCACCACCCGGATCTTGTCCAGGACCCCCTGTTCCCGCCAGTAGTCGCAGGCCAGGTACATGGGTTTCTGGGCCGCGCCGCCGCACTTGATGGGCCCTGCCGGCATGGTGAAGACGGCGGTCCCGGAGGTCATGGCGCTGAGAAGCGTCCAGGCTTTGGGGGCCAGGTCGAACTCGTAGTGGGATGCGCCGTACGGCGAATGCACGGCCTCGGCGAGGCCCGGCACCGCGTTCCAGTCGTACTGCAGCCCCGGACACACCACCAGCTGGCCGTAGCCCACCGTGGCCCCCGACTCCAGTGCCACGGTATTGGCAACCGCGTCCACGCCCACGGCGGCATCCCGGATCCAGGTAACGCCCCGGGGGACAACCGACTGCTGCGGCCGGATGGCCTCCCGGGCCTGCGCCCGGCCCCCTGCGATATGCGAGAACAGTGGCTGGTAGAGGTGGTGGTCCCGGGGTTCGATCACGGCCACGTCCTTGACGCCGTAGCGCTGCAGCCGGGCGGCCAGGGAAATGCCCGCATTGCCGCCGCCGATGATCACTACCTCATGCTGGCCAGCCACGGCACTACTTCTTCTCAGTCAGCGCGGATGCCTTGTGCGCCGCACGGGCGCCGGTCTTGTCCGATTCCACCACGAACTGCGGCTCATCGTCACTGGCGCGGTGCGTGTTGCCATCGAGCTCAAAGTCGCTGGTTTTTTCTCCACGATCCTGCCGTGCGTCTTTCCCTGCGACGTGTTCCACTCCACGCGGGTTCCCTTGCTCAATGACATGCCTGCTCCTCTGGTATTCCGTGCCGGAAAACATGTGCCCCCCAATGGTAAGCATGATGAACATTCCCGGTGCCAAGGCCCATCCATTGCTCCGTAGCTGCCGTTCTGAGGGTGGAAACGGCAGCTACGGAGCAGTCGATGACTACCTGAGGCCGGCACCGGGCAGGAGTTCAGTGGCACCCAGGGCGTCGGCGATGAAGGCGTAGTCCCAGGCCCGTTCGCGCCACTGCACGTAACGCCCGGAGGCGCCGCCGTGGCCGCCGTCCATCTCGATCTTCATGACGATCGGCTGGGATCCGGTGGTCCTGTTCCGCAGTTCCTGCACCCATTTGGCCGGTTCCACATAGAGGACGCGTGTGTCGTTGAAGGACGTGACGGCGGCGATCCTGGGGTACGCCACCTCCCGCACGTTCTCGTAGGGTGAGTAGGACTTCATGTAGGCGTAGGCCTGGGGATCCGTGATGGGGTTGCCCCATTCCTCCCATTCCAGCGCGGACAACGGCAGGTCCGGGTCCAGGATGCTGGTGAGCGGGTCCACGAACGGCACCTGCGCCACGATGGCCGCGTACTTTTCCGGCGCCATGTTGGCCACGGCGCCCATCAGGAGCCCGCCGGCGGATCCGCCGAGCGCGGCGATCCGTGCAGGGTCCACCCACCCGGAGCCGGCCAGCCAGTCCGTGGCGTCCACGAAGTCCGTGAAGGTGTTCTTCTTGGTGAGCTTCTTGCCGTCCTCGTACCAGTGCCGGCCCAGCTCCCCGCCGCCGCGGATGTGGGCGATCACGAACACCACGCCGCGGTCCAGCAGCGACAGCCTGGCAATCCCGAATCCGGGGTCCATGCTCATCTCGTAGGAGCCGTAGCCGTAGACCAGGCCTGCCGCCGTCGAATCCTGTTTCACGCTCCTGTGCCGCAGCACCGAGAGCGGGATGCGGGTGCCGTCGGCCGCCGTCGCCCACTCGCGGGTGGCCACGTAGTCGCTGCCGTCGTAGCCGCCCAGGACGGGGCTTTCCTTGCGCAGCAGCAGTTCGCCGGCAGGCTGCTCCGCGGTGGGCAGGACGAAGTCGTAGATGCGCGACGGCGTGAAGTAGGACGTGTAGCCCAGCCGGATGACCGGTGCCTCGTAGTCCGAGCCGCCCACTCCGGCCGTATAGAGTTCCTCGTCGAACGCCGGCTCCACCGGCACCTGCTGCGCCGGAGTGCCCAGTCCGGCCAGCCCCATTACCTGAACCCGCTCGATGGTGTCCTTGCGGATGGAGACGATGAGGTGCGTGGCGGTGACGCCGGCGCCGTTGACGCGGACGTCGTCGGAATGCGCGACGACGGTCTGCCAGGCCTGTTCGGCCAGCGGCCTTTCCAGCTCGGCGGGGTCCGCCAGGGAGACCATGGAGTTGATGGCGTCCCGGTTGTGCGTGAGCAGGATCTTCTCTGCCTTGCGTCCGTCCGGTGCTTCGAGCAGGAAGGGCTCTGCCTCGTAAAGGACCCGTTCGTCGCGGGAGATCACGGTGGTGACGGTCCCGGCGGGATCATCGAAACGGAGCAGCCTGGTTTCGCTGTACTCCGAGCACCCGATCCCCAGCACCAGGTAACGCCGGTCCGCGGAAAGCTCGAAGCCCAGCCACATGGCGGCGTCGTCCTCCTGGTACACCACCACGTCCTCTGACACCGGCGTGCCCAGGACGTGTGCTTTTACCTGGTAGGGGCGCCAGGACTCGTCCACCACTGTGTAGAAAAGCCGGGTGCCGTCCGGGGAGAAGGCAACCCCGTAGAAGATGTTCTCGATGACATCCGGCAGCAGTTCCCCGGTGCGCAGGTCCTTGATCCGCAGCGTGAAGCGTTCATCGCCGGAGTTGTCCACGGCGTAGGCGTACAGGTTGCCGTCGACGGTGACGGCGGTGCCCCCCACGGAGAAGAACGGCTTGCCTTCAGCCTCCACGTTGCCGTCCAGCAGGATTTCCTCACCGGGAATCCCCACGCCGGCCTCGACCGCCGGCGGAGTCCAGTCAGCCACCTTGTCCCCGGTGTCCTGCGCCTTCACCCGGCAGTGGATGCCGTATTCCTTGCCCTCGGCGGAGCGGCTGAAGTACCACCAGCCGTCCTTGCGGTGCGGGACGGAAAGGTCGGTCTCCTGGGTGCGGCCCTTGATTTCCTGGAAGATGGCCTCGCGGAGCGGTTCCTGGTGCGCCGTTACGGCTTCCTGGTACGCGTTTTCGGCCCGCAGGTGCTCCACCACCTCCGGCGATTCCTTGTCCCGCAGCCACTCGTAGTTGTCCACGAACGTCTCCCCGTGGTGGGTGCGTTCAGTGGGGATCTTCTTGGCGGCCGGGGGCGCCGGGATCGCAGTGCCGGGGGAATCCTGCAGGGATGTGGAGGTCATGGAATCAATATATAGACCGGTGCCGCCACGCCGGCAGGCCGTTCGCTACCGGGGGAGCGGAGGGTAGTTGCCGGAGGCCTGCAGGCGTAGTCTGTTCAGTTCAAGGCACATCCGCCCAGCGTGAGAGGGGAAGTTCCATGACCATCCCGCCAGTGCACGAACCCGAGCCGTTCCCGCCCGAGCCCGGCCCGGAACCCACGTCGCCGGATCCCACCCAGCCGCGGCCGCCGGGCCCGCCATCTCCCAATCCGTTCCCCGCTCCGCCGGCGCCGGGCCCGCTGCCCGTCCCGGATCCGGGCCCCGCACCGCTTCGGCCTGATCCCACCAGGGACTGACCGCATCTCCGGGAATGGCTTTCGGAATACTTCCCAAATCCCTGCCGCACCCCTTGAAGACCTGCTTCTGCGGTGCTACAAAATCTATATCAGTCATTACAGATAGGGCTGATGAGGGTATTGGAATTTCTCTTACGAGGAGGGAAGCCATGTTGATGCGAACCGATCCGTTCCGCGAACTGGACAGGCTGGCCCAGCAGGTCCTCGGTACGGCTGCACGCCCGGCCGCAATGCCGATGGATGCCTGGCGTGACGGCCAGGAGTTCGTCGTGGCCTTCGATTTGCCGGGCGTCACAGTGGACTCGGTGGACCTGGATGTGGAACGGAATGTCCTGACGGTGCGGGCCGAACGTCCGGATCCCGCGGGCAAGGACACCGAGCTGATTGCCGCTGAGCGGCCGCGCGGCGTCTTCAGCCGCCAGCTGATCCTTGGCGACACGCTCGACACGGAGCACGTGAAGGCCAGCTACGACGCCGGTGTCCTGACGCTGCGGATCCCGGTGGCCGAAAAGGCCAAGCCACGCAAGATTGAGGTTGAAACGAAGGGGGCCAAGCAGGAGATTTCCGCCTAGGCCGCTGCCGGACCCGGGCGGGGTCCGCAAGCTCGGGAGGCGGGCACATCTGTTGACTGCCTTTTGGGGCGAATCGCCATTGGGTGCACGCCACAGCGCCAGACAGCGCATCGGCAGCGTAGGCCTTACCCTCCCGACACGGTGGCCCCCGGCTTCGGCCGGGGGCCATCGATGTGTGGTGTGACTTTCGGTGGAAAATGGCGGTCTTTTTGCGGCTCGACCTGACACCCCCTCCCCATTCAACGCCGGGGCGCAAGGCCCACCTTATGGAGCGAGTGCTGCCCTAAACGACAGGGTGTGCGGCGGCCGACAGCCGCCTTGCGCCGTCAACATTGCGGCGTCCTTGCGACGGTTCGGCCAGCTAACCAGTGGTGAAAATGCCGGTGATTTTCCTGCGCTTGCCCGGCGCAGGCACCCCGGTTCCCAGCACGGACCCACCGTGCCGCCGACTATCAAGTTGATTGAATTAGGAACACATGTTATTGGATCGGCAACATTGCTGTTACGGTTACGGAAGATCGGGCGTTCGCCCATCGATAAAGGCAAAACGGGTGCGAGTCCGCGACGCAAAGCTACGGGGCCCCAGTGGTCGGCCGGGCCGCCAGCAAAGGGATTCCGCCATGGTTTCGATCTCCCCTACCCTCACGCAACCCCAAAAACAGGCCTCTTGCGGGCACCTACCGCGAGGCTACCGATTCAAGCCGCGCGCCGCGGCCGGTACAGCACTTGGACTGGCAGCACTGTTGGGCTTGGCCCTTGTCGGGCAGTCTCCGGCGTTCGCCGCCGACGCTCCGGTGGGGCTGGGCACCGCGGCCAGTTACTCCGTCCTGGGCGGAGCAGCAGTGACCAACACCGGCCCTACCACCCTGGCAGGGGATCTCGGAGTGAACCCGGGCACCGCGATCACTGGCTTTCCGCCCGGCCTCGCGGCCGGCGCCACACATGCCGGTGACGCCCCAGCAGGGCAAGCCCAGTCAGATTTGACAACCGCCTACAACGACGCCGCCGGGCGTGCCGTGACGGCTAGCGTCTCCGGTGACCTCGTGGGGCAGACGCTGAACCCAGGCGTATACAACTCCTCCGGCCCACTCGCCGTCAGCGGCGCCCTGACCCTCAACGGACAAGGGAACCCGAACTCGGTCTTCATCTTCCAGGTCGCCTCAACACTTACCACCGCTTCGGCCAGCAACATCGTCCTGACGAACAGCGCCCAGGCCTGCAACATCTACTGGCAGGTCGGCAGTTCCGCAACGCTGGGCACCGCATCGACGTTCAACGGGAACATCCTCGCACTTACCTCGATTACCGTCACGACCGGCACCACGGTCCAAGGACGGGCACTTGCCAGGAACGGGCAGGTAACACTCGACACGAACGTCTTCACCACGCCAGGGTGCGCCGCCTCAGCCTCACCCACAGCCTCACCCACAGCGACGGCCTCAGCATCACCAACAACGACGGTCTCGCCAAGCCCGACATCGGCCCCCGCACAACCGGGCGCCACTACGCCTGCCACCGGCGGAACGGGAACGGGCAACAGCCCCGCCGGAACGGAACCCGGCACCGGCGGAACCGGGGGCTCCAGCACGGGATCCGGCATTGGCGGCTTGGGTACCGATGCCGCGGCCGGTGCCGACGCCGGTACCTCGGCCGGTACCTCGGCCGGCACCTTGGCCGGTACCCGGACGATGGCCGAAGCCGGGCGTGGTGTAAATATCGACACCGCGGCGGCCAGCCAGCCCCCGTACACGGGCCTGACTGTAGGCGCAGCGGCAGTGCTGCTGGGCCTGGCCAGGGCAGCGTTTCTGACTTTGAGAAGGCGCCCGGATCAAAGGAAAAACTGAGAGCGCGGCCGCTCGTGGACATTCCTGGGGATTCGGGGTCCGTGAAGCGCACGCGCCCAGCTCGCCGCCGACCGCGCGGCCGCCTGATCACAGGCGGCTCCCTTATCATCCTTTCCCTCGGCGTCCTCACTGGCCTAACGTCCGTATCGGGTGCGCCGGCCCCGGCCGTTCCGGCCCCCGCCACCACGGCACCACCCACGGTTCAAACAAGACCGGTGCCCCCGCCAGCCACGCAGGAACCTCACGGGTCGGCGCCACTGCGCATCACCTACCCCGGCGTTGGCATGGATCAAGACGTGATCCCCCTGAGTCCAACCCGGGGGAGCGACTCAATCGTTCCGCCGATGACGGTCGACGCCTATTGGCTTACGCCGTACGGCATACCCGGCTCCAGCGACACCACATACATCGTCGGTCACAGCTGGGACGGCCGCGACACAGCCTTCAACCACCTCAGCACCCAAGCCAAGGCGGGAGACCAGGTCTCGGTCACAACAGCGAGCGGGCCATTTTCTTACACCGTCCAAACCGTCACCACGGAAAACAAGAACACCCTCAAGAGCAGCGCGATTTGGGACAAAGTCCCGAACACACTCGTCCTGATCAGCTGCTATACGGCGGACCTGTGGGGAAAGAACATCATTGTCACGGCAACGCTGGCGGGGGACCCTCTGGCGAAGGGGTGACTTGTATCTTGGTGCCGTCTCGGATTATCCCACCGCTACCGCCCCCTCGGCCGCGGCGAACCCGGGTTCGTCCTCGACCGGCACTGGAAAAGAATCGGGCGATCACTCGACCCGCGTCAGGTACCCAGTTCCAGCATCAGTGCGGGCAGTTCGTCGGCAAGCTCGCGCGCCAGGAACCCGAGTGGCCCCAGCCTGCTGGCCAGCCGGTCCGCCGCGGCCGCATGCAGGTGTGTCCCCCAGCAGGCCGCCTGGGCGCTGGTGGTTCCGCGCGCCCGGAGTCCGGCGATGGCTCCCGCCAGCACGTCCCCGCTGCCGGAGGTGCCCAGCCCGCCGTGCCCGGTGGTGGTCTTCCACAATTCCGGCTCGCCAGGGTTCAATCCGGGTGGCTGGCTGATCAGGCCCTGACAGCTGACCACTGCGCCGAACCTGGCGGAAATCTCGGCCAGGTCTTTCTCCAGGTCAGCCAGATCCCGCCCCAGCAGGATCGCCGCTTCCGTGGGGTTCGGGGTGAGGATGAGCCGGCCGCGCCAGGGACCCAGTTGGTCCTCAAGGGGTACCAGGGCGCCCAGGGCGTAGGCATCGAGGACGACGGCGGGGCCTCCTGGGCGCCGGCGTCACCGCCGGAAGTGCTGCCACTGTTGCGGTCCGCCTCGCGCTTGATCAACGCCTGGAGCAGTTCACCGGCGAGGCCGGGGTCGTCGAGCCCCGGCCCCACCAGGAGGGTGTCCGACCGGTCGAGGTATGAGGAGATCCCATCGAGCTCCGGCTTGACGGAGCCCTGGGAAGTTTCCGGCAGCCCGATTGCGCCGCATTCCGGCAGGGCCACCCCGAGCCTGGACGGCCACGGAGTCCGCAACCGCCAGCGTGAGTTTCCCGGCACCGGCCCGCAGCGCCGATACGCCGGCCAGGAGTGCGGCGCCGGGCGTGGCCCGTGCTCCGCCCACCACCAGCACCGACCCGCGCGAATACTTGTCCTTGCCGGGCGCCGGCAGCGGCCACTTCCGCAGGAGCGACGGCGTCACGAGGGTGGCGTTGGAGGAGTCACCGCGGCCGGACACTGGTGTCCCCCGCGTGCTCGGTGACCGGGACGCCCTGCTCCGCCAGGTGCTCGGCAACATTGAAGCTCTCCAGTGTCCACGGCCCCACGCCGGAGGGCCGGACGAACCGGGTTACGGAGGCGTTGAGGATGGCCTCACTGGCGGCGAGGTCCAGCAGTTCCTGTTCGCTGAGCCCTTCCAGCACATACCGGAACAGCATGATCACGGCGTCGTGGCATACCAGCATCACGCGCTGGCCCATGCCAATGTTGTTCAGCTCCGCCAGGACCGAGCGCAGCCGCAGGGCCACGTCCGCCCACGATTCCCCGCCCGGCGGCCGGTAGTACAGCTTGCCCAGCCAGTCCCGGCGCTCGGATTCCTCCGGGTAGCGGTTCTCCACACCGAGCCTGGTGAGCCGGTCCAGGATGCCGAGTTCGCGGTCCCGCAGCCGCTCGTCCGTGCGCACCTGCAGCGGCCAGCCGGCAGTTTCCACCGCGATCTCGGCCGTCTGCCGGGCGCGCGCATAGGGGAGGACACCACCGCGTCCGGGCGCAGTTCCCCGGCGGTCCGGCCCAGCGCCATACCCAGCGCCTTTGCCTGGTCCCTGCCGGTCCCTGACAGGTCCACGTCAGCATCGCGGGCGGGAACCTTGATGACTTCCACGCCGGCCTCACGAGCCTCCGTGGCGGCAACGTTGCCTTCGCTCTCACCGTGCCGGATCAGGATCAGTTCCACCGCCCCGGCCTCCTGGACGGCCTCCGTCAGGCCGCCGTCGTCCGCCGAAGCACCCTTCGCTTGCCCACCCTTCACAACACCACCCCGTCCGCTCGCCGTGCCAAATGCAGGAACATTACCAACGGCGTACCCAAGGGGCGGCGGAAAATAACGGACAGACTACGAGCGCCTTCCCCTTCGCCAGAAGCTTTGTGTGTCGCCAAGTGACGCGTGGAGGCGGCCCTGGCGCTCCGGCGCCAGGGCCTTGGAGAGCAGCGTGGCACCGTTGGCACGGCGGCCTTACGGCTTCGCGAAGTCGCCGATCCGGCCCTCCCGCAGTGCCGCGCCCACCGCCGCGATGCCCCCGTAATCGGGGAAGAGGACTGACTGCCCGGCAACGAAGCCGTCGCCGGCCGTCGGAAGCGTCATGGAGCCGATGGCGTTCACATCCAGGTTGCGCAGGCTGTAGGCCAGCATCGCCGCCTGGACCGGATCAAAGCTCCTGTCCACCGTGAGGCAGCAGGAGGCGAAATCGACCAGTGACCGCACCGCGTTCACGTCATTCAGCGCACCGCCCGCGGTGAGCCGGGCCAGGATGGCGCGGAGCATGATCTGCTGGTCGCGGACGCGCTGGAAGTCGCCGTCGGCGAACGCGTGGCGCTCGCGGGAAAATTCCAGCGCCGCCTGGCCGTCGAGGTGGTTCACTCCGGCATTGAAGACGTGCTGGGTATCGATCGTTGACTGGAAGGCTATCGGGACGTTGACGTCGATGCCGCCCAGGCCGTCAACCAGGATTTTGAACCCGCCGAAGTCAAGCATCAGGGTGTGGTCGATGGTGATTCCCAGCAGCTGCTGGACAGTGGCCGTCTGCATGTCAATGCCGCCATACTGCAGCGCGGCGTTGATCTTGGCGCTGCCGAAGCCGGGGATGTCCACCCAGTTGTCGCGGTTGATGGAGATGAGGTAAAGGTTCCGCCGGTCGGCAGGGACGTGGACAACCATCAGGGTGTCCGCGCGCTGGTCCTGGGGTTCACCGGTGGCTGCAGTATGGGCGGCAGCCTCGCGTGCAGGAACGTCGCGGGTGTCGCTCCCGATCACCAGGATATTCATCGGGCCTGCCGGCAGGTCCGGAATCGGGGCAGGCTGCGGCGGTGGAGCGGGGGCCGGCGGGGGAGTTGCGGAGGGGGTCGGCGTGGGTGTGGGTGTTGCGCTGGGCGTCTGGGTCTGGGTGGCTGCAGGCTGCGCCTCCTGGCCCGCCCGGTTCAGGCTGAACACCGCAATGCCTGCGGCCACCACCAGCACCAGCGCCACCAGCGCGGCGATCCAGCGGCGGCGGCCCAAGGCAACCAGCCAGGCAGGCCTGGAACTTGTTGGGCCCGTTTGACCGGAACCGGAGTTTCCGGGGCCGCCGGGCCCGGATGGATCAGAACCGCCTGGGATGCTCATGACGCCTCCACCTCATTGTGACTGGTGGGATCAGTGTCCGTCCCGCAGGCCCCAATTGGCTACAGGAGTATCCAAACTGTCACCTGGAGTTGAGGCGCGCGTGGCGCAGGATCGACACGATGGCCGGGGCCAGCTGGTCCTCCATCTCCCGGTATACCTCCGGGGCGCGGCGGTACGGGTCCACGATGTCGTTCTCTGCCGCGTCCGCAGGAAGCGAGAGGTGCCGGACCCCGGCGGCCCGGGCAGGGAGCCCCCGCCACAAGGCGGTGTTGGCGGTGAAGCCGGCATCGTCGTCGGACCCGTTCGTGCCGGCGCCGGTGTCCTGGGAAGGCACGACGGCGGCGGGCTGGCCGGCGTCGGCGGTCTCCTGGCTGCCGCTTGCAGCCGCCCGCTGGCTGCCGCTAGCCGCCCGCTGGTCGAGGACGTCGAGCATCCGGGCGAACTCGCGGATGGTGAACGTCCGTTTGAGCAGGGAGGCGTCCAGCTGGAGGACTTCCCCGCGGTGCCCGGCGGTCATGGTGAGCACCAGGTCCACGCCGCGCAGGATTTTCGGCGTGAGCTGCCGGGCCGCGAACCCTTCGGGATCCCCGCCAAACGTCCGCACGATGTCGGCGGAGATGGGCTGCATGGGCTCGCCCACCAGGGCGCGGGTGCCTGCGCTGGCCACCTCGAAACCGCCGGGCACCACCTGGTCCAGCCCTGCCTGCAGCAGCCGTTCGGCCACGGGGGACCGGCAGATGTTGCCGGTGCAGACGGTCAGGATTCGTACTGGTGCGGAAGTGTCCAAGGAGATGTTCTCTTTTCCCAGGTGCCGGATCCGTTCGGACCCGTGCCCTTCAACTTAACACGCAACGGCGCGGGGCGGCCTCCCGTGCTGGGTGCCGCCGCCGCGCCGTCCGCATTTCCGGTGTGCCGGCCTGCCGGCTAAAGCGTGGCCAGCAGCTGCTTCATCTGCGTGATCTCCGCCTGCTGGGCGCCCACGATGTCATGCGCCAGCTTCACCGAATCCGGGGACTTGCCGGCGCCGATCTCCTGCTGTGCCATGTCGATGGCGCCCTCATGGTGGCCGATCATCTGCCCAAGGAACAGCCGCGCGGCGCCGGTACCCGTGGCGGACTTCAGTTTCCCAATGCCGCCGTCATCCACCATGCCGGCCATGCCGTGCCCGGAGTGGTCGCTCATCATGGTGGGTACGTTCCAGCCGGTGAGCCACCCGGTCATCTGCTTGATCTCCGGTGCCTGGGCCGCCCTAATCCTGGCGGCAAGAGCGGTGACGTCGGCGGGCATGTCGGCCTTGGCCAGGATGATGCCGCTCATTTCCACGGCCTGGGAGTGGTGCGGAATCATCATCTGGGCAAACATGATGTCCGCCTGGTTGTGGTCGGCGCCGGCGCTGGGCGTGCTGCCGACGCCCGGCATCGTGCTGGACATGGCGCCGGGGTTGCCGTGGTCCATGGTGCCGTTGCCGGAATCGGCGGCACCGGCCGCGCACCCGGCCAGGCCGAGTGAGGCCGCCAGGGCAGCAGCAATGGACAGGGTCTTGATGGTGGTGTTCATGGTGTCCTTCAGGGATGTAGTTGGACTGGGCCGTGCTCCGGGGCGCAGTCCGGCTTACGTCCGGCTGATGGATAACTCGCAGGGTGTGGGGCTGGGTGGCAGGTAGCTGTAGCCGTACCCGGGGCCGCCGGCTGCCGGCAGCCCCGGCAGGACGGCCAGGGTTGCCTGCGGCGGGGACACCGTAACCGGTCCGCCGGGAACCGAGGGGACGCAGGGCGTCCCCTGCTCCTGCGCCGCCGGGCACGAACCACCGCAGCCGGCGGAGCCAGGGACCGGCGCGTCCGGGGCGGTTGCGGCGGAATGGTGGCCTGCCTGGGCTGAATGGTCACCACCAACAGAATGCGCCACGACGGCGTGTCCGGCGGCTGCCCGTTCGGACACTGCCCCGTGCGAGGCGTGCCCGGACGCCAAAACATGCATGCCCAGCAGCCCTGCGATGACAGCAAGGGTGCCGGCAAGCAGCCAGGCGCGGTGGAGCAGGGCCGCCACGGCGCGGGCGGTCACGGCGGTTCCTCCTCCCAGTCGGTCTGTGGTGTTCAACGTACCTCTGACGGGTTCAGTTTCAGGCGCCGGAGGAGCTGGGCGTTCAGGGCCACCACGATGGTGGATGCGGACATCAGCACGGCCCCGGCCGCGGGGAGAGGACCACCCCGGCGAAAGCCAGGACGCCCGCGGCCAGTGGCACCGACAGGATGTTGTAGCCGGTGGCCCACACCAGGTTCTGCCACATTTTCCGGTAGCTGGCCCGGGACAGGTCCACCATGGACAGCACCGCCCGCGGGTCGTTTCCGGCCAGCACCACGCCGGCCGATTCCACCGCCACGTCGGTTCCGGCGCCGATGGCGATGCCCACCTCGGCGCGTGCCAGCGCTGGCGAATCGTTGACGCCGTCGCCGACCATGGCCACCTTCATCCCGCGGGACTGCGGCCGGCCACCTTCTTGTCCTTGTCTGCGGGCAGGACCTCGGCGAACACCTCGTCGATGTCCAGGTCCGCGGCCACGGCCTGTGCCACCTGGTGCGCATCACCGGTGACCATGGCCACCTTGACGCCGCGCCGCTGCAGGGCCGCCACGGCCTGCCGGGACTCCGGCCGCACCGCATCCTCCATGCTCACGGCACCCAGGACGTTGCCGTCGTCGACGACGTGCAGCACGGCGGCGCCGCGGGCCATCCACGCCCGGGTGCTGGCGGCCAAAGAGACAGGTTCGACGACGCCGAGGCTCGCGCAGGAGCGCCGGTCCGCCCACGTGCACGGTACGGCCGTCCACGCCGGCCCGGACGCCGCGGCCGGTCAGTGCCGTGAAGGCGGTGGCCGGAGGCAGCGTCAGGTTCCGTGCCTTCGCAGCGCGGACGATGGCCCGTGCCACGGGGTGCTCACTGTCGGATTCGACGGTGGCGGCAAGGGCCAGCACCGCGTCGGCATCTGCGCCGTCGGCCACGGCAATGTCCTTCAGTTCGGGCTCGCCGGTGGTCAGGGTGCCGGTTTTATCGAAGAGGACAACGTCAATGGTGCGCATGCGCTCCAGCGCCATCCGGTTCTTGATCAGCACCCCGGCCCGCGCGGCCTGTTCCGTGGAGATGGCGATGACCAGCGGTATGGCCAGCCCCAGGGCGTGCGGGCAGGCGATTACCAGCACGGTGACGGTGCGGGTGACGGCGTCCGGAACGCTGCCCAGCAGCGTCCAGGCGATGAAGGTCAGGACGCCGGCGCCGGCGGCAAAGTAGAAGAGGAAGGCCGCGGCGCGGTCCGCCAGGGCCTGCGCCCGCGAGGACGACGCCTGTGCTTCCTCCACCAGCCGCTGGATCCCGGCCAGGGCAGTCTGGTCCCCAACGGCGGTGACCCTGACGCGGACGCTGCTGTCCGTGGCCACAGTTCCGGCCACTACCGGGTCACCGGCTCCGTGTGCCACGGTCTTGGATTCGCCGGTGATCATCGACTCGTCGAACTCGGCCTGCCCGTCCACCACGTTTCCGTCCGCGGGCATGCGGGCGCCGGGCCGGACCAGGACCAGGTCGCCGGGGCTGAGCTCGGACACGGCCACCGTTTCGGTGCCGTTGTCCGTGATGCGTTCGGCCTCGTCCGGCAGCAGCGCGGCGAGGGCATCGAGGGCGCCCTGCGCGGATCCGAGGGCGCGCATTTCAATCCAGTGGCCCAGCAGCATGATGGCCACCAGCAGGGCCAGTTCCCACCAGAAGTCCAGGTCGAAGCCGCCTATCCCCAGGCTGGTGATCCACGACGCGGCGAATGCCACCGTGATGGCCATGCCGATCAGCAGCATCATGCCGGGCGCGCGGTCCTTCAGCTCCTGCAGGCCGCCCTTGAGGAACGGCTGCCCGCCGTAGAGGAAGATGACCGTGCCCAGGATGGGCGGTATCCAGGCGGACGCGGGAAATTCCGGCGGCATGTAGCCCAGGAGATGGGCCATCATGGGGCTGAAATAGACCACGGGAACGGCCAGGGCCAGCGTCAGCCAGAACCTGTTCTTGAACATGGCGGTGCTGTGCCCCGCGTGCTGGCCGTGGGAATGGACGGTGTGGTCGTCGTCGCCATGGCCGCCATGCTGTGCGTGCCCTGCGCCGTGGGCCGGCGGCTGGGTCAGAGTCGCGCTGGGCGGGTGGTGGTGGAGACGGTTCCCGCTGTTCATGTCAGTTCCAATCCGTTGGGGAGTCATGGAGCGCTGGGGTTGAACGGCTGTGAGGGCCGGTGCAGTGCACCCGCCGGGACATACCACTTCACTGACAACACCGCTAATATACCCCCTAGGGGTATGATGGTCAAGCACCATAGTGCATTTCCCCCGGGACTTCCATAGGACCTCCCGCACTACCTTCTGTTGCCGTGGGCGACCATACTGGAAAGAGCGAGGAGAGAGCCGGCCCGCTGGGGGTTGGCCTATGCAGGGAGGTGGACCTGTGACGGATCTCAGCGACCTGTACACGTATTCGAGTGCCCTCGGCGAGAGCGAAAGCGACGCCGGCACCTTCAGGGTGGACATTGAACCCGACGGCCCAACCTTCCAGTGGTCGGACGGGATGTTCCGGCTGCACGGTTATCATCGCGGCGAGGTTGTGCCCACCATGGAGCCTGGTGTTCGCCCATAAGCATCCCGATGACCGCGAGCGCTGCGAGGAAATCGTGGCGCAGGTTTCCAGTACCGGGGGTTCTTCTGCATTTACCACCGGCTCGTCGACGCCCGCGGCAGGACCCGGCGGGTGCTGACCGCCGGCGAGGCTGTCTTCGGTCCGGACGGATCCGTATCGGCGCTCGAAGGCGTGATGGTGGACCTCAGCCGGACGCTGCAGCGCGAGACCGAACAGACGGCGCGGGATGCGGTGTCGGGCGCAATGGCAACCCGCACTGTGATTGACCAGGCCCGGGGGATCCTGATGGGCCAGCTGAAGCTTGGCTCCGATGATGCGTTCCAGTTGCTGGTGAGCACCAGCAGCCACCGGAACGTCAAGCTGGTGGCGGTGGCGGCGGAACTGGTGCAGTTGGCCAATTCCCCGGAAGCCAGGACCTACTTGGACCGGGCCGTGCGGGCCATCGAGCTCCACGGGCAGCCAGCCCACGCCGGAGGCCGCCGCGGGGGGTGATGCCGTGCCCGGTAGGATGGAGGGAGGTGCGCCGGGAAGTCTGGTCGGCATGGATTTGTCGAACCCGGATTAAGGACGCCTTCATGAACTCCACCCCGCCCCGGAACAGGTTTTTTGGCTCCACTGTTTTTGCGCGCGGCAGTTACGCCGAGGCGCTGCGGATCGGCGGAATCCTCCGCAAGGAGACCGTGGGTGGCGCACTCCTGGTCATCGCGGCCGTGATCGCCCTTGTCTGGGCTAATTCGCCGGCTGCGGACAGCTACTTTGCCCTCCGCGAGTTCAAAATCGGTTACGAGCCGTGGCACCTTGAACTCAGCCTGGGGGCCTGGGCGGCGGACGGGCTGCTGGCCATTTTCTTCTTCCTGGTGGGCCTGGAACTCAAGCGCGAATTCGTGGCCGGCGACCTGCGCCAGCCCACCAAGTCGATCGTGCCGGTGGCCGCCGCCGTGGGAGGCGTGGCCGTCCCGGCGGCGATTTACGCCGTCGTCAATCTTTCCAGCCCGGAGACGCTCAGGGGCTGGGCCATCCCCACGGCGACGGACATTGCCTTTGCCGTCGCTGTCCTGGCGATCATCGGCTCGCATCTGCCCAGCACGCTGCGGATCTTCCTGCTGACGCTGGCCGTGGTGGACGACCTCATCGCGATCACCATCATTGCGTTCTTCTACTCCAGCGACATCCAGGCTGCCCCGCTGCTCCTGGCGCTCATCCCGCTGGCCATCTACGCCTTCCTGGCGCAGAAGTACCGCCGGTTCTTCGGCCTCCACGCCGCCGCCGCGTGGCTGATTCTGCTGCCCCTGGGCGCCGTGACCTGGGCGCTGGTGCACGCCTCCGGCATCCATGCAACTGTGGCCGGCGTGCTCCTGGGCTTCGCCGTTCCCGTGATCCGCTCTCAGGCATCCGGCGGCCCGGAAGCCGGGCCCGGGCTTGCGGAAATCTTCGAGCACCGGTTCCGGCCCATTTCCGCCGGCGTTGCCGTCCCCGCGTTTGCGTTCTTCTCCGCCGGGGTGGCCGTTGGCGGGTGGGAAGGCCTGGGCTCGGCACTGTCCGATCCGGTGGCGCTTGGCATCATCCTGGGCCTGGTCCTGGGCAAGCCGATTGGCATCATGGGCACCACCTGGATCCTGACCAAGGCCACCAGGGCCAGCCTGGACAGATCCTTCAAATGGATCGACGTGTTCGGCGTTGCGCTGCTGGCGGGGATCGGCTTCACCGTCTCACTCCTGGTGGCGGAGCTCAGCTTTGGCCATGGCAGCATGCATGACGATCACGCCAAGGTGGGAATCCTGGCCGCGTCACTGATTGCAGCGCTGTTGGCAACGGCCGTGCTGCGCACCCGCAACCGCCAGTACCGGCTCGCCGAAGAACTGGAGCGGGTGGATTCGGACCACGACGGCGTCCCGGACGTCTACCAGGAGCGCACCTAGGCACTCCGCGGCGTTAAGCCGTGGCCAGGGGCCGTTGCCGGCGGCTGGGGTTTGGTTGAGACTTCCAGTGTGACCGGAGCCGGCTCCACGTGGCGGATCTCCAGCGCCTCCGGGTCCAGCAGCTTGCGCGCGCCGGTCCGGGCATCCAGGATCCAGAAGAGTTCCAGGGCCGGGACGACGTCGGTCACCCGCCCCTTGTGGAACAGCCTGCCCCGGTGCCACGCCTCGATCTGGTCGCCGATGCGGAGCTGGGCGGTGCGTATTCCTTGGGTCTCCATAATGGCTGCCTCCTGCTGTTGTCTCCCCGTAAGCACAGCTTGCCCTGGACAGGTTGCCGGAGTGTTTCCGCGCGGTGTTCTTTCTGTGTCGCCTGTGGCTGGTGGGCTCAGTCGTCCATGGGGAACGCGACAGCCTCGCCCACAACCCGCAGGCACAGCTCCATGCCGGGACGGGCAATCGAGGCGTTCCAGTGCCGGATGGTGATCACTTCGCCGCCGCCGGGGTAGCGGTGGTCTGCGTGCTCCGCCACTTCCTGGGGGACGTTCAGCTTCAGCCGCACCGTCGTCTCGGGGCCGAAGTAATCCGTGTCCACCACCACGCCGCGGATGGGGCCGTCCTCGGCGATGCGGATCTGCTCGGGCCGCAGCATCAGCTGCACCCGGCCCTGTGCAGGGGGCCTGCGCACGGGGATCCCGCCCAGTGAACAGGTGGCCAGGGATCCCTCCAGCCAGGCGTCCAGGATCACGGCGTCGCCCAGGAACTCGGCGGTGGCCCGGTCCGCGGGGCGGGTGTAGACCACAAACGGGTTGCCGATCTGGGCCAGCTTGCCGCCGCGCATCACGGCCACCTGGTCCGCGAAGGAGAGCGCCTCGGCCTGGTCGTGGGTGACCAGGATGGTGGTGACCCCGGCCTCGGCCAGGACCTTGGCCACGGCGCGGCGGGTGGCCACGCGCAGGCCCGCATCCAGGGCGGAGAACGGCTCGTCCAGGAGCATCAGTTCCGGCTCGCGGGCCAGCGCACGGGCCAAGGCAACACGCTGCTGCTGGCCGCCGGAGAGCTGGTGCGGACGGCGCTTGGCCATGGACGCATCCAGCGACACCATCTCCAGGAGCCCGGCTACCCGGGCGGCGACGGCGCGGCGGCCGCCCTCCAGCTTGGCCGCGTTCAGGCCGAAGGCAACGTTCTGGCCCACGGTCAGGTGCGGGAACAGGGCGCCGTCCTGGGCCACGTAGCCGATCTGCCGCTTGTGCGCCGGAAGCCAGGCGCCCTCACCGGCCACAACAGTCCCGTTCAGCGAGATGCTCCCGGTGTCCGGGTGCTCAAACCCGGCGATCAGGCGCAGGAGCGTGGTCTTGCCGGAACCCGACGGGCCCACGATCGCGGTGGTCCCGCCCTTGGCCACTGACAGGTTGACGCCCCTCAGGACCGCCTGGGATCCGAAGTTCTTGGTGACGTCCGTGATCTGCAGGTGGCTGTTGGTGCTTGCTGCCACGGAAGGGGCCACCCGGGGCCCGGGCAGCCTGCGGGTTGATGGTGCTGTCACTGACCGGCTACTTTCTTGGACTGTTGGAAGAGGAGATAGGTCATGGGGGCGGAAAGCAGGATCATCAGCAGCGCATACGGTGCGGCGCCGGCGTAGTCGATTTCGCTGCTCTTGCTCCAGAACTCAGTGGCCAGTGTCCTGGTGCCGTTGGGGGACAGCAGCAAGGTGGCGGTGAGCTCGTTGGCGATGGCCAGGAACACCAGGGCCGCCCCGCCGGCGGCGGCCGGCGCAGTGAGCCGCAGGGTGACGCGGATGAAGGCCAGCAGCGGCGGCTTCCCGAGCGCCTGGGCGGCCTCGTCCAGTTCCTTGGGGGCCTGGGCCAGTCCGGCCCGCAGGTTTACCAGGGCCCGGGGGAGGAACAGGAGCACGTAGGCGGCAACCAGTACGCCCGCGGTCTGGTAGATGCCAGGGACCACGCGGATGCTCACGGTGACGAACGCCAGGGCCACGACGATTCCGGGCATGGAACTGGTGACGTAGTTGGACAGTTCCAGGGACTTGCTGAACCAGCCGGGCTTCCGGACCGCGAGGTACGCCATGGGGAAGGCCACCACGATCGTTGCCGCGGCCCCGGCGAGCCCGTACCAGAACGTGGCAAGGAGGGCGGGAAGGAATTCGGCCGCGGCCCAGGCGTCCGCTCCGCCGGCCAAGGTCCAGCGGAGCACGAAGTACAGCGGGAGCCCGAAAGCCAGGGCGGTCAGCGCCAGCAGGAAGACCTGGGCCGGGAGCTGGTAGGCATGCAGCGGGAGCCGCAGAGCCCTGGCCTGCACACCGGACCCGATCCGCGCGTAGCGGGCCGTGCCGCGGCTGCGGACCTCGGCCATCAGCAGCAGCAGGCAGAAAAACACCAGGACGCTGGCCAGCATGTTCCCGGCCGCCCCGTTGAACGTGGACCGGTACTGGGTCATGATCGCGGTGGTGAAGGTATCGAAGCGGATCATGGCGAACGCGCCGTACTCGGCGAGCAGATGCAGCCCCACCAGCAACCCCCCACCGGTCAGCGCGATCCTGAGCTGCGGGAGCACCACCCGGAAGAAAGCCCGCCACGCGCCCAGCCCCAGCGCCGCGGCGGACTGCTCGATGGCCGGGTCCAGCCGGCTCAGGGTTGCTGCCGCCGGGATGTAGACCAGCGGGAAGTAGGACAGCGTGGAGATGAGGATGCCGGACCCCAGGCCGCCCAGCGACGGGATGGCGGAGACCCAGGCGTAGCTGTTGACGAACGCCGGGACGGCCAGCGGCGCGGCCAGCAGCACGGCCCAGATCCGGTGGCCGCGCAGCTTTGTCCGTTCCACCAGCCACGCCCCCGCCACGCCAAGCAGCAGGCACAGCGGGATGGTGGCGGCCATCAGGAGCAGGGTGTTCAGCAGCAGCTCACCCACGCGGGGCCGGAGGATGAGGCCGACGGCGGTGTCCCACCCGGTTGCCACCGTCATGTAGGCGACGTACCCCAGCGGGACGAGGGAAAAGAGGGCGATCAGCACCGCCAGGACGGACACCGCGGAAACGCCGAAAGGCGGGCGGGGGCTGTTGCCCCGGCCCGCCGTCGTCGTGCTCCGCCCGGAGGGAGCCGATAGATCGGTGGTCACGGAATTAGAGGAGTCCGGCCTGGGTCATCAGATCGCTGACCTTCTGGGAGTTGAGCTTGGCCGCGTCAACCTTGGGAGCCTGCAGGTCCTTGATGGGAACCAGCTTGTCGTTGGCAGGCACATCCGATCCGATGGCGTACTCGAAGGACGTTCCGTTCTTCAACACTTCCTGCCCCTTCTTGCCGGTGATGAACTTCAGGAAGGCCTGCGCAGCGGCAGCATTCTTGGAGGACTTGAGCACGCCGCCGCCGGAGACCGACAGGAATGCGCCCGGGTCTTCGTTCTTGAAGTAGTGCGGCGTGACGTTGTTGGAGTTCTCGCCTGTCTTGGCCTGGTCGCCATAGTAGTAGTAGTGGTAGATCAGCGCGGCATCCACTTCCCCGGCGTTGACGGCTTTCATGGCCGTGCTGTTTCCCTTGTACGCCTTGGAGTTGTCCTTCATGGCCTTCAGCCAGTCCTCCGTGGCGCTTTCACCCTTGAGTTCAAGCAGGGCCGAGACGATGGCCTGGAAGTCAGCGCCCGTGGGCGACGCGGCCCAGCGGCCCTTCCACTCCGGCTTGGCCAGGTCCAGCATGGACTTGGGCAGCTGGTCCTCGGTGAGCTTGGTCTTGTTGTACACCAGGACGGTGGAGCGGGCGGCGATGCCCGTCCACTTTCCGGTGGACGGCGAGAACTGGGCGGGGACCTGGGCCAGGGTGTCCTTGTTGACGTCGGCAAACAGGCCGGCGTTCTCCACCTGCGTCATGGCCGGGGAGTTCTCGGTCAGGAAGACATCCGCGGGGGACGCCTGGCCCTCCTGGACGATCTGGTTGGACATCTCGGTGTCATCGCCCTGGCGGAGGGTGACCTTGATGCCGGTTTCCGCGGTGAAGGCGTCCACCCATTCCTTGGTCAGGCTCTCGTGCTGGGCGTTGTACACGGTGATCTCACCCGAGGCGGCGCCGCCTGACGCGGCGGACGAGCCGTTGCCTGCGGGGTGGCGCCGCCGCAGGCGGTCAGGCCGAGAGCTGCGGTGGCGGCGAGTGCGATGCCGGCCAGCGCGCTGTTGCGGATCTTCATTGAGGCTGCTTTCGGTGGGGAAAAAGTCTGCTTGAACCTAAGTCCTATTAGGCAACATGAATGTTGCCTATGTCAGAAAACTGTAGGGTAGGCAAACCTAAGCTCCAAGCCAAAAAGCGTTTTAAGTGACCAGGTTCACATCAATTACGCAAACATGGCGTGACGTAATTACGGTGACGATTGTGAACCAGGGGGCGCCGTCCTGCGGCAGGCGCCCTGCGCGTCGCTACCTGTTCGGGTTGGGGTCGTTGAGGTCGCGCTCCCCGATTTCCGCCGCCCCCAGCAGCCCTTCCCCGGGTGCGTCCCCTGAAGGATGGAGCCGGATGCTCAACTCGGGATGATGCAGATCCAGGGCGGGACGCTCGGAACGGATCCGCGGGAGGGAGGTGAAGTTGTGCCGCGGCGGCGGGCAGGACGTGGCCCACTCCAGCGAGGCGCCGAAGCCCCAGGGATCGTCCACGGTGACCTTCTTCCCGGCCCGCCAGGTAATGAAGACGTTCCAGAAGAAGGGGATGAGGGACGCACCCAGCAGGTAGGACCCGATGGTGGAGAACTGGTTCATGAACGTGAAGTTGTCCTCCGGCATGTAGTCGGCGTACCTGCGCGGCATGCCCAGGACACCGAGCCAGTGCTGGATCAGGAACGTGGCGTGGAAGCCAAGGAACAGCATCCAGAAGTGGATCTTGCCCAGGCGCTCGTTGAGCATGGTGCCGGTGAACTTGGGCCACCAGAAGTAGAACCCGGCGAACATGGCGAACACCACGGTGCCGAACACCACGTAGTGGAAGTGCGCCACCACGAAGTACGTGTCCGAAACGTGGAAGTCCATGGGCGGTGAGGCCAGGATGATGCCGGTGAGGCCACCGAAGAGGAATGTGGCCAGGAACCCCATGCTCCACAGCATGGGCGTCTCGAAGGTCAGCGACCCGCCCCACATGGTGCCGATCCAGTTGAAGAACTTCACGCCGGTGGGCACCGCGATGAGCATGGTCATGAAGGCGAAGAACGGCAGGAACACCGCGCCGGTGACGTACATGTGGTGGGCCCACACCGTCACCGAGAGGGCCGCGATGGCGATGGTGGCGTACACGATGCCCTTGTAGCCGAACAGCGGCTTGCGGCTGAACACCGGGAAGATTTCCGAGACGATGCCGAAGAACGGCAGCGCAATGATGTACACCTCGGGGTGGCCGAAGAACCAGAACAGGTGCTGCCACAGGATTGCGCCGCCGTTGGCAGGATCGAAGATGTGTGCGCCGAATTTCCGGTCCGCGCCCAGGGCGAACAGGGCAGCCGCCAGCGGCGGGAAGGCCATGAGCACCAGGATGGCCGTGACCAGGGTGTTCCACGTGAAGATGGGCATCCGCCACATGGTGAGTCCGGGGGCGCGCATGCAGATGATGGTGGTGATGAAGTTGACGGAGCCCAGGATGGTGCCGAAACCGGACAATGCCAGGCCAAAGACCCAGAGGTCACCGCCGATGCCCGGGGTGAACGTCGTGTTGGACAACGGAGCATAGGCGAACCAGCCAAAGGACGCCGCGCCCTGCGGGGTGATGAACCCGGACACCGCAATGGTGGAGCCGAACAGGAAGAACCAGAACGCCAGCGCGTTCAGGCGGGGAAGGCCACGTCAGGGGCGCCGATCTGCAGAGGCATGATCACGTTGGCGAATCCCGCGAAGAGCGGGGTGGCGAACATCAGCAGCATGATGGTGCCGTGCATGGTGAACAGCTGGTTGTACTGCTCTTTGGTCTGCAGGATCTGCATGCCGGGCTCGAACAGTTCGGCGCGGATCAGCAGCGCCATCACACCGCCGGCACAGAAGAACACAAACGAAGAGATCAGGTACATGTACCCGATGGTCTTGTGGTCAGTGGAGGTGATCCAGTTGACCACGATGGTTCCCTTGGGGCGCCGGACCACTGACGGTGCCGCGGTGGCCGCGGGTCCGCCCATTCTCTGGCCTGTGGTGGTCATGACAGTGCCGTCCTTTACTGTGCTGGTTCCAGGGACTGCGGTGACGGGGCCGATATCGGCGTCCTGTCAAAGTCGGCGCCCAGGTTGCCGGTGTTGCCCTTGGCCTTCAGGTCCGCGATGTGGCTGTCATAGTCCTGCTGGCTCACCACCCTGACCTTGAAGAGCATCTCGGAGTGGTATTCGCCGCACAGTTCAGCGCACTTGCCCATGTACTCGCCGATGAGGTTGGGGGTGATGCTGATGTACGGGTTGTACTGTTCGTGGCCCGGATACAGGTCCCGTTTCTGCAGGAAGTCCACCACCCAGAAGGAATGCTGCACATCACGGGACTGCAGGTGCAGGCTCCACCTTCTTCCCCACCGGAAGGTAGAGCGTCGGCAGCCGGTCAGGGGCGCCGTAGCCGCCGGTCAGGTGGGCCTGTTGCCCGGCGTCCTCGTGGACCTGCTCCTTGACGTAGTTGAAGTCCCAGGACCACTGTTTGCCGAAGACGTCGATGACCACGTCCGGGTTGGGGTAGCGCTCGTCGATGGCCCGCTGCTCACGGTCCGTGAACACGAACAGGACGCCGATGACGATCAGCGGGATGGCCAGGTAGAAGACTTCGAGGGGGAGGTTGTAGCTCAGCTGCGGCGGGAACCCCACGGTGTTCTTCCGGCGGCGGTAGGCCACGATGACCCAGATCATCAGGCCCCAGGTGATGATGCCCACCACCAGTGCCGCGATCCATGAGTTGACCCACAGGTCCGTGATCAGCTTTGTGTTGTTGGTGGTGTCGCGGGCGCCGGGAAGGAAGCCGCGTGAGACTTCGGCCGAGCAGGAGGCCAGGGCCGGCAGGGCAAGGACACCTGCGCCCAGCGCTGCGAAGCGCCGCATGCTGCGGCTTCTCAACAGTTTTTTACCCACCTGTGGTCCCTCCGGCATGCTCCAGAAGCCCGACTGTATGAGCCCGCCACCGGTCCGGGGACCAGCAGTTGTGTGCCCCACCCTACGCGGGGAGGATGCTGATGGGAAGAGGTTTGCGCGCGGCGGGCCGTCGCGCGAAAACCGCCGCTTCGCCGTCGTACCCCGGCTACCGGGCGGCGGCCCAGACTGAAACTGCCCCGGAGTGGCCGGTCACAATGCTTTGGTACACCAGGAACGCGCCAGCCAGGACGCCCAGCACCGACGTGGCCGGCAGCAGCCAGCGGGACTCCAGGAGTCCGCCCAGGCCGCGTAAGGCGGGCCGGCGGCTGAGGATTGACGGGAAGGCTGCTGCGAGCCTGCGCAGCCACCACGGCGAGGAAGAACACCGTCACGAACCGGAGGAAGCTTCCCTGCTCCGCATGCTCCTGGATGAGTTGGGAGAACGGCCTCGCCTTTTCCAGCTGTTCCCCTGCCTCGGCGGTGAGGACGGACAGCGGAACCATCAGCAGCGCCAGGACCCCCAGCGGCCAGGCCAGGTATCGCCGCGCGCGGCGGACCAGGGCGAACACCACCCCAAGGACCCCGGCCAGCGGGGCCAGGACCACCACGCCGTGAATCAACAGAATGTGGGCAGGAAGGCCAGCGATCTCCATCAGGCGATGCCGGTGCTGCCCAGCAGGCTGCCCACCGCGAACGTGAAGGCCATGGCCAGCGCGCCGCCCACCACCAGCCGGAAGGTTGCCTTGCGCTTGGAACTGCCGCCGATCTTGGCACTGATGGTGCCGGTCAGGGCGAGGGCCAGGATGACGGCCACGAACGTGACCGGGATGCGGGCTCCTTCCGGCGGAAAAATAATGGCCAGCATGGGGAGGATGGCGCCGACGGTGAAGGCGATGGCGGAGGCGAAGGCGGCGTGCCAGGGGCTGACCACTTCTTCTTCGTCAATGTTCAGTTCGGCGGACAGGTGCGCCTTCAGGGCGTCCTTTGCCGTCAGCTCCTCGGCAACGGTCCTGGCGGTAGCCTCGGTGAGTCCCTTGGCTTGGTAGATGCGGGCAAATTCGTCCAGTTCGCCCTCGGGATCGTCCCGGAGGCTCCTGGCGTTCCTTTTCGATCAGCGCGCGCTGGCTGTCACTCTGGCTGCTCACGGAAACGTATTCGCCCAGGGCCATGGAGACGGCTCCGCCGACCACCGCTGCGGTGCCGGCCACCAGGATGGGGGCGAGGTCGTTGGTCACGCCCGCCACACCCACTACGGTTGCCGCGACGGAAACGATGCCGTCGTTGGCGCCGAGGACACCGGCACGCAGCCAGTTCAGGCGTGCGGCCACGCTGCTGTCATGGGGTTCGTTGCGGCTGAGCTTGAGAGTTTCGGACATGTTGGCAGTAAAGCACCGTGGCGGACGCGGCTGCCACGAAGGTTTGCATCCCCTAACCCCGGGAGTCCTTCCCTTCCCGCAGACTGCTAAGGGCGCTTATTATTCTGTTTCCGTGGGGCACAGCGCGAAGAGAGCCCAACCCGGGCGTCCCGGTGAACGGGGCGGCCACGCTGGCCTGCTTCTGGAAGGAACCTGCAATGGTGCAGGGGATAGGGGACGACGACGATGGACACCTACGGCACTGACGGCACCGGCGGCGCGGGTGCGGGCAGGCGGACGTTCGGCATCGAAGAGGAACTGCTCCTGGTGGATCCCGGAACAGGCGAAGCCGTACCGCTGGCAGGAGCCCTGCTGGACCTGTACGTCCGTCCGCTGGAGGCCGCGTCCGGGCCTGTCCTGACAGCCGAGTTCCAGCAGGAAATGATCGAGGTGGTCACCCCGCCGCATGCCACGCTGGCAGAACTCGAGCAGGACATCGTGGCCGGACGGGCCATCGCCCACCAGGCAGCCGGGGACGTCGGCGTCAGGGTGGCCGCGCTGGGAACTTCCCCGCTGCCTGCCGATCCCCATCCTGTGCAGGCTCCGGAGGTTCCGGGCAATGATGGATGAATACGGACTGACCGCCAGGGAACAGCTCACCTGCGGCTGCCACATCCACGTCTCGGTGGAGTCGCCGGAGGAAGCCGTGGCCGTGCTGGACCGGATGCGCAACTGGCTCCCGGTGCTGGTCGCGCTGAGCGCCAACTCCCCGTTCTGGCATGGCGAGGACAGCGGCTACGCCAGCTACCGGTCCCAGGTCTGGAACCGCTGGCCATCCGCCGGACCGCTGGAAATCCTTGGCACCCCTGACTCCTACCACCAGCTGGTGCACGACATGGTGAGCACCGGCGTGGCCATGGATGAGGGCATGATCTACTTTGACGCCCGCCTCTCACGGCACTACCCCACGGTCGAGATCCGCGTGGCAGACGTCTGCCTGCGCCCGGAGAACACCGTCCTGCTGGCGGGGGTGGCCAGGGGCCTGGTGGAAACTGCCGCCAGGGAATGGCGGGAGGGAATCGAACCCGTGGCCGCCCGTCGGCCCTGCTCAGGCTGGCCGGCTGGAAAGCAAGCCGCTGGGGCCTCCGCGGCGAGTTGCTGGATCCGCAAACGCACCGCCCCGCGCCCGCGCTCGCCGTCGTGAATTCGCTGCTGCACCACGTCAGGGGGCGCTGGAGGACATGGGCGACCTGCACCGGGTGGAGGAACTCATGGACCGGGTGCTGGCAGACGGTACCGGCGCCGTGCGCCAGATGGAGGTGCTGCACCGCACCGGCGACCTGGAACGGGTGGTGGAAGACGCGGCGGACTGCACGCTCTCCACGTACCGGCTGTAGAACCAACCGCAGGCCCCTTGACCCCTTTAAGGCCTGGGCGTATACCGAAAGAATCATCATGCTGGCCCCCGCTGGGCCCTGTATGGAGCCGGCTGCCCCTGGTCTTCGACACAAAATAACTGGAGTTGTGATGGGTAGCGATCGTTTCGACGTGCTCCGCGAACAAGTCCGCGGGCAGGTCATCGAAGAGGACGACGCCGAGTACGAGGCCGCGCGCCTTGTGTTCAACGGGATGATCAACCGTCGTCCCGCAGCAGTCCTGCGGGTTTCGCAGGTGGCCGACGTCCTGGCGGCCGTGCGGTTTGCCCGTGGCCTGGACATCGAGGTCGCTTTGCGCGGCGGGGGGCACAGCGCCCCGGGGTTTGGAACGGTGGACGGCGGCCTGGTCCTCGATTTCTCGGCCCGCCGGGGAGTGCGCGTCGACCCCGCGGCAAGGTTGGCCCGAGTGGAGCCTGGCGCCACGTGGGCAGACTACAACCACGCCACCCACGCGTTCGGGCTGGCCAGCACTGGCGGCATCGTTGGCTCGACCGGTGTTGCCGGACTCACCCTGGGCGGCGGCATCGGATACCTGTCCCGGAAGTACGGGCTGGCGTGCGACAACCTCGTGTCAGCTGACGTGGTCCTCGCCGACGGAACCTTCGTCACGGCCAGCGAAGCCGAAAATGTCGACCTCTTCTGGGCGCTCCGCGGCGGGAGCGGCAACTTCGGTGTGGTCACGTCGATGGAATTCCGCCTGCACCCGGTGGACATGGTCCACATCGGGATCATGTTCTTCGACGCCACGCTGGGAGCCCAGGTGGGCGCGGCCTACCGCGAATGGATTGCCGCCGAACCCGAGGAAATGGGCGCCTTCCTGGGGTTCCATCAAGGTCCTCCGGTTCCCTTCCTCCCCGAGGAATGGCATGGGAAACCGGTAGCGGTGGTCGCGGGCATGTGGACGGGAGATCTCGACGCCGGCCCCGCCCATTGGCAGGCCATGCTGGACGCCGGACCTGTGCTGGGAAGCTTCTTTGCGCCGATGCCGTACCCGGCGCTCAACATCATGTTCGACGGGCTGAGCGGCATCCCGGGGCTGCAGGGCTACTGGAAGGCGGACTTCCTTCGCACCCTCAGCGATGACGCGCTCCGCACCGCAGTCCATTACGCTCCGGGTATTCCCACGGCCCACTCGGCCAACCACTTCTATCCGATCGACGGGGCCGTCCAGCGGGTGGCACCCGAAGCGACCGCCTTTGCCTACCGTGACGTGAACTTCTCGCCTGTCATCGCCGGCCAGTGGCCCGAGCCGTCGGAGAACGAAAAGAACATCGCCTGGGTCCGCGAATACTGGGGCGCGCTCCACGAGTTTTCCGAGCCCGGCGGGTACCTGAACTTCCAGGACGCCGACGACCAGTCCCGGATCGAGGACACCCTGGGGTCAAACTATGCCCGGCTTGCCGAACTCAAGGCCAAGTACGATCCCGACAACTTCTTCCACATCAACCAGAACATCAAGCCCGCCGTCGCCGGGGCCGCGCAGCCCGCCGTCCCGGTACAGCAGCCGGCCGTGCTGCAGGCAGAAGCGGTGCCGGAGAACGCACGGCAACGGGAAGCTGCGCCACCGGATGCGAATCCCGCCGAGGGGGCGGCCCCGTAGGGCCTTCAAGGCGCATCGACTCCGAGGCCGGAAGAGCCGTCAGTACGTGGTGGCGTTGGGCAGGATCAACGGCGGCAGCGGCGCCTGGTTGAAGTCGAAGGACTTGGCCAGGTCGCCCAGCTGCGGGTTGTTTTCGCGGACATCAGGACGCGGGTCGGGCCGGCCGTCGGTGGCGGGGTCGATGCGCTCGCCGCCCAGGAAGTCGTCCTCGATGAACTTGAAGTAGGCGTCGTGGCTGAGGACCTGGTGGTCGATGTACCCCTTCTTCGCGTAGGGGCTGATCACCAGGCCGGGGACGCGCAGCCCGTAGCCGTTGTTGTCCACCACCGGCGGGGTTTCGTGGTCGTAGAACCCGCCCCAGTCATCCCAGCTGAGGAAGATGGCGGTGCTGTCCCAGTCCGGGCCGCTCATCACCGCGTTGACCAGCCCGGCCACGTAGGCCTGCCCGGTGCTGATCTTGGCCGGTCCGTGCTCGCTGACCTTGTCCGTGGGCGCCACCCAGCTGACGGCCGGTAGTGTGCCATTCCTGGCGGCGTCGTAGAAACCGCTCAGCGGCTTGATGTTGCCCTGCTCGCCATCCTGCTTGACCGTGTCGAAGTACAGCAGCGGGTTCCACAGGCCCGGGGTTTTGGCGTCCTGCTTCACGGGATCGCAGGTGGCGGCGTCATTGCGGCAGTCCGGTTCGGTGCCTTGGAACACGTAGTAGGCCCAGGGCACCTGGTGCTTGTGCAGCAGGAACGTCAGGTCCGTCCAGGCGTAGTCGGGCAGGCTCCAGTTTCTTGGCGGCGTCGGTGAGCTTCTTCTTCAGGCCATCGGACACCGGGGCCGCATCCACGGCCGCCTGGCAGACGGCGTAGGAATCGGTGGGCTTGCAGCTGTTGCCGATCAGATCGTCGATCTGCGCGGCGAGGCCCGGGTCAATACCGGCGGCTTCGAGCGCCTCCCGGCACGGGTCCAGGTCCATCCCGGCTTGGCACTTGCCGATAAGGGTGTCCTTGATCATCTGCGGCTCCGGTTCGGGGTCCGGGTCCTGCAGCGCATCCGCGCACGACGACGGGTCGCCGGCTTTGGTGCACTTGGCGGACCATTCCGAGACCAGGTAAAGGTGCGCCGGCAGGCTCCAGGAGGCGGCGGAGGCGAACAGGTGGTCCTGGAGCGTGAAGTTCTGGGCGTAGGCCCAGTAGTTGGGCAGGTCCCGCCCGTCGTGGTATCCCATCACATCGGTGGGCATGTTGTTGCTGTACTGGCACTTGGTGCTGCTGGCCCCGCAGCCGGACAGGCCCTTCTCCGCCTGGCCCACGAATCCGTCCATGGCCCCGCCGTTGATGTCCGCGGTGGCGTCGGCGTGGCTGTGCGGGCCGCCGGCGTTGCTGTCAGCCGAGTTGTAGAACGGCCGCGTGCAGCCGCCGTCAGCAGGGTCCGGGACGCACACCGCGGGTTTCCCGTCCTTCATGGGAATCCCGTCAGCCCCCGGGTAGGTTCCGAAGTAGCTGTCGAACGACCTGTTCTCCTGGGTGACGATCACCACGTGCTTGATTTTGGAGATCCCGTCGGGGGCCGTGGCAGCTGGTGCCGGACCGGCAGCCGTCGCGGCGGCAGGAGAACCCGAGCCGGGCGGGTTTGAGGCGGCTGCGTCCGGGGCGGGCGGCCCGGCGCGCAAAGCCATGGAAAGGACGACGGCGAGGATCACCAAAACCAGCACGCCGGCACCTGCGAGCACGGCCCCGCGTCGTCCGTTTCCTGAAAATGGCACGTCAGGATTCCTTCCGGTAGATGTCGTCGCCGAAGGTCCTGACGCCGGGGTCCCCGGCCAGTCCCAGGCGCGGGAGGTGGAAGAGGTCCTCGACGGTGGCCAGCAGGCTGTAGTGGTTGTAGGGCCGGTCCGAGGAGGCGCCCGAGATGGCGAACGGGGAGAGGACCAGCGCGCCCACCCTGCCCCCGGCGGCACCCCCGGCCGGGGTGCCGCTGTCGCCCTCGGAGGGGCCGGCAGAGTCTCCCTCCGCCTCATCGAAGGTGATCACCAGCATGCCGTCCTTCTTGTACGCGGGCGATGACAGGATGGCCGGGACCTGCTCCTTGAGCCAGCTGTCCGCTGCCCCCAGGCCGCCGTCCGTGCCGTCGGCGCAGGTGGTGTCGTGCCCGTCATGGCAGAGGTTGGGTGTGATGTAGGCCAGATTGGGGGTGGTGTCCACGGATTTCAGGTCGTCCTTGAGCATGGAGAAGTTGACCACGTTCCTGGCGCAGTCCGGAGACGAGGTGATGGAACGGAAGTAGACAAAGGGATTGTGGTGCGTGGAGTACATCTCATCCGGGGTGGCCTTGATGTGGTTGTCCGCCTCGCCCAGGACGGGGTGGTCGCACGGCTGCTGCATGTCCTCCATGTACCCCTTCCACGTTTTGCCCTGGGCGGCCAGCTGCCCGGCCAGGGTCTGTGCGTCCTCGGGGTAGACGCAGCCATCGCCCTGGAGCGTCCCGTCAGCGTCCGTGCCTGTGGCGTTGAACTCCGTGTAGGTGTGGCAGTCCGCCTCCGTGCTGTCATTGGGCCGCTGGCCGGAAATCTGGGCCAGGTAGTTGGGCAGCGAGTTGTGGGCTATCCCGTAGTAGTTGTTCAGCAGCACGCCCTTTTTCCGGAGCGTTCCGGACAGGTAGGGCGCGGGGGAGTTGTCACCCCAGGAACTGTTGTAGCCCTTGTTCTCCAGGTTGATCACGAATATGTGCTGGGGAGTGCCGGCGGGCTTTGCGGCGTCGCCCGTCTTTGCAGCGGAGCCTGCGCCTGCCGTGGATGGTGCCGGCCCGCTGGATGACGGGGTGGCATCGCCGGACGGCGTGGCAGTCTGCGGAGCGGGTGCGGGAGTCGGCGCCTGGCACGCCACCAGCGCGGACAGGAGCACCGCCAGGAGGGGCAGCAGCGCGGGGGAGGGAAGCCGCATGGCAGCGGAGGAACGGACTGATCTTCGGTTCACGGGCGGCCTCCGCGGTCTGTTATTCACCTGCGCCCCAGCGCTGCCGCCACTCTTGCACACCGGGACCGTGTTTCCTACGGGCAATTCCTGTGAGTTGGCAGTGAATCCCGGGGGCCCAGGTCCTGCCGGCGCACCGCCGCCGGGCGCGGTAGGTCTTTCTGCCCTAGAAGGGTGTGACCGGCAGGCGTTGACTTAAATCGCGGGAAGCTGAGGCCCGCGGGCTGGATACGCACAACGCGTCCCGCCCTGAACAGAAAGGAAAGTTCAGTGAAAAAGTGGTATCGGTGGCAGGACTATGTAGCGGTCGCCGCCGGACTCTTCACCGCGGTGGCGGTCCTGTTCACGCGGCAGCAAAGCATGTCCACCACCCTGATGCTCGTCTTCGGCGGGCTCCTGGTGGTCAGCGGCATCATCAACCTGGCCATGCCGGGAACTCCGGCCATGGAATACGTGCAGGCCGTCCTCGCCGCAGGACTGGTCCTCTCGCCATGGCTCGGGACATACACGGGCGCAACGGGCGCAGCCTGGACGTCATGGATCGCAGGGGCGGTGGCACTGGTGGTAACAGCGGTGGCCATTAAGCCCAGCACCGACCTCCGACACACCTACCGCGTCTCGCACTAGCAGGAGGAATCCGCCATGACTGAGGTGCTGCGCTACGAGGTGGGATCCGGAACCGTGCTCGTTGAGGCTGCGGACAACAGCTACGGCGTGGACCATCCCGCGCGCAACGAGCAGGGGATCCTGGACACGGGCCGGCGCCTGGAAGATGCACTAGCCAGCGTCCGCCCGGCTGCCCGCGCAGCACTGGAGGCCATGGCGGAACTCACCCCCGAACAGATCCAGATCGAGTTCGGCGTGAAGCTCGCGGGGGACGCAGGGGCGGTGATTGCCAAGAGCAGTTCCGACGCCCACTTCGTCCTCCGGATGTCCTGGACTCCCACGGCGGCAGCGTTGCCGGGGGACGAACTAACACATAACGGGTGACGGCCATGGTTGCGTTTCATGACAGGTCCGACGCCGGGCGGCGGCTCGGCAAACGGCTGGCCGGCCTGCGTGGCAGGGACGTGGTGGTGCTGGGCCTGCCCCGGGGCGGCGTCCCCGTGGCGTTCGAGGTAGCCAAGGCCCTCGAAGCGCCGCTGGACGTGATTGTGGTGCGGAAACTGGGGGTACCGTTCCAGCCCGAGGTGGCCATGGGGGCCATCGGGGAAGGCGGCGTCCGGGTCCTCGATCCGCGCACCATCTCCATGGCAAGGGTCTCCCAGGAGGACCTGCAGCAGGTGGAACGGCGGGAACGCGCACTGCTGGACAGCAGGGTGGCGCGGTTCCGCCAGGGGCGCGGGCGCATCGACCTTAACGGGCGCACGGTGATCATCGTCGATGACGGCATCGCCACCGGTTCCACCGCCAGGGTGGCCTGCCAGGTGGCCCGGCACCTCGGCGCAGCAAAAGTCATCCTTGCCGTCCCGGTGGCCCCCGCCCGGGCCATCGTGGAGCTCAAGGAGCCGGACGACGTCGTCTGCCTGCTCTCGCCCCAGGACTTCCAGGCCGTGGGCTACTACTACCACGACTTCTCGCCCACGGAAGATGGCGAGGTGGTGCAGCTGCTGGATGCCGCGGCCACCCCCGCGCATCACCGCGACGGGCACGGGGGAGACGGCAGCCTGGAGGACGACGTGGAGATTTCCGATGGAAAGGTGGTCCTGCGGGGCAGCCTTTACCTGCCGGCCAGGTGCGACGGCACAGTCCTTTTCGCGCACGGCAGCGGCAGCAGCCGGCACAGTCCCCGCAACCGCTTTGTGGCCTCGGTGCTGCACGGAGCCGGTCTGGGCACGCTGCTCCTTGACCTGCTGACACCGGAGGAGGAGGTCAACCGGGCCAACGTGTTCGATATCGGCCTGTTGGCCCACCGACTCTCTGCGGCCACACATTGGCTGGAGGCACGGCATGACGGTTCCGCCGGCCGGATTGGCTACTTCGGGGCCAGCACCGGGGCCGGCGCCGCACTGTGGGCCGCGGCCGAGCCCGGCGCCCAGGTTGCCGCCATCGTCTCCCGCGGCGGCAGGCCGGACCTGGCCGGCGCGCGGCTCGCCGCCGTGAAAGCCCCCACGCTCCTGATTGTCGGCGGCGCCGATACGCAGGTGCTGGCCCTCAACCGGCAGGCCATGGCAGGGATGCAGGCACCCACCCGGCTGGAAGTCGTCCCGGGAGCAACCCATCTCTTCGAGGAACCGGGCACCCTTGCCATGGCGGCCACCCTGGCAGCGGACTGGTTCCGGCACTACCTCCTCCCTTCACCGGTGGGGCGGCGGTCCGCGCCGGAGGCCACGGAATGAACCCGGCCCATGCCGGCGCTGCCCGCTGGGAGGAACGGGGTGCTGAACGTGCCGCGGAAACCACCCAGATCCGCAGCCTTGCCCACCCCCTGGCCACGGCGGACGACCTCGAACCGTTGGTCCGCCGCGCAGCCCGGCACGCTTCGTATGCCTGGGAGAGGCATCCCACGGCAACCAGGAGTACTACCACTGGCGGGCGCTGCTTAGCCGCCGGCTGATCGAGGAGTACGGCTTCACCTGGATCGGCGTGGAGGGCGACTGGCCGGATTGCTGGCGCATCAACCGATGGGTCCGGGGCCAGGCGGGGCAGGACATGGACGCCCGCCAGCTGCTGGCCGGCTTTGAACGTTGGCCCACGTGGATGTGGGCCAACCACGAGGTGGCCGGGTTCCTCACCTGGCTGCGCGAATGGAACCTGCGCCTCCCGGAGCACCAGAGGACGGGCTTCTACGGCCTGGATGTCTACTCGCTGTGGGACTCCCTGCGGGAAATCTTCACGTGGCTCGACGATAACGCCAGCGACGCCCTCCCGGCGGCACTGCAGGCCTGGCACTGCTTCATTCCGTTCCGCGAGGACCCACAGCGGTACGCCTTGAGCAACCGCCTGGTGCCGCAGTCCTGCGAAGCGGACGTGGTAGCGCTGCTGGCGGAAGTCAGGCGGCGGGCACTGGGGCGGATGCAGGACGATCCCGCGGCTTTTGACGCCATCCAGAACGCCATCGTGGCCACCAACGCTGAACGCTACTACCGGACCATGGTCCGCGGCGACCAGCAGTCCTGGAACATCCGCGACCACCACATGAGCGACACGATCGACCGGATCTCCCGCCACCACGGGCCGGGGTCCAAAGGGCTGGTGTGGGCGCACAACACGCACGTGGGGGACGCGCGCGCCACGGACATGGCACGTGACGGCATGGTCAACATCGGGCAGTTGGTCCGCCAGCGCCACCCCGGCGAAGTGGTGCTGGCCGGGTTCTCATCCTTCGCCGGGTCTGTCACTGCCGCCGAATCATGGGGCTCGCCGGAATGGGTCATGGAGGTCCCGGCAGCAGCGCACGGCAGCCATGAGGACCTCCTCAACGAGGCCCTCGGGGAGCCGTCGGTGCTGGTCTTCAATGCTGACCGGACCGGGCCCTGGCTCACATCCTGGCGGGGACACCGGGCCATCGGGGTGGTCTACAACCCGCACCGGGAGCGGGGCAACTACGTCCCCACCCGGATGGGGGAGCGCTACGACGCACTGTTCTGGCATCCGCGGACCGAGGCGCTGCGGCCGCTGCACCACGAATACCAGCCCGGCGAACCGGAGCTTGAGACCGAGCCCACCGGGTTCTAGCCCGTACCAAAGGAACATGATGGACCAGGAGCAGCAATGACCACCGGAGTTGAGGGTTCCACGCGCTGGCCTGCCATCACCAAGGACATGGCCGCCTTCCCGGTGCAGCCCAACATGCCTGATTACGGCGCCGCCCGGCGGGATTTCAGCTGGGGCCAGGCACGGCAGGCGCTGGCCGGACTGCCCGGCGGCCGGGGCCTGAACATCGCGTACGAGGCAGTGGACCGGCACGTGGCGGACGGGCTGGGCGGCAAGGAAGCGCTCCGTTTCGTTAGGGCCGACGGCGGCATCCGGTCGCTGAGCTATGGCCACCTTGCGGAGCAGTCCGGCAGGTTCGCGGCCGTGCTGAAGGGCCTGGGGGTGGGCCGCGGCGAGCGGGTCTTTTCCCTCCTGGGCCGCAGTCCCGAGCTGTACACCGCCGTGCTGGGGACCTTCAAGAACGGCAGCGTCTTTTGCCCGCTCTTTTCCGCCTTCGGCCCCGAACCGGTGCGGCAGCGGCTGCACCTGGGGACCGGACGGGTGCTGCTGACCACCAAGGCGCTATACCGCAAAAAGGTGGCGCCGGCAAGGGACTCCCTTCCCCACCTCCGCCACGTCCTGCTGGTGGACGCGGACGGCGCGCCGGACCCGGGAACCCTTGACCTGGCCGCACTCCTGGCGCAGGTTGAACCCATCGCTGAGATCGCGGACACGCAGCCGGAGGACATGGCCCTGCTGCATTTCACCAGCGGCACCACCGGCACGCCCAAGGGCGCCATCCACGTCCACGACGCCGTCGCCGCCCACTACGCCACCGGCCGGTTCGCGCTGGACCTGCACCCTGATGACATCTACTGGTGCACCGCCGATCCGGGCTGGGTGACCGGAACGTCCTACGGCATCATCGCGCCGTTGGTGCACGGGGTCACCGCCATCGTGGACGAGGAGGAGCCTGGACGCGGACCGTTGGTACCGGATCCTCGCGGAGCAGCACGTCACGGTCTGGTACACCGCCCCCACCGCCGTGCGGATGCTCATGAAGGCAGGCGCCGGGCGCGCCGCGGGCCACGACCTTTCCGCGCTGCGGTTCATCGCCAGCGTGGGGGAGCCGCTGAACCCGGAAGCGGTGGTGTGGGGCCAGGACGTGCTGGGCCTGCCGGTGCACGACAACTGGTGGCAGACCGAGACCGGCGGGATCATGATCGCCAACTACCCCGCCATGGACATCCGCCCCGGCTCCATGGGCCGCCCGCTGCCGGGAATCGAGGCGGCGCTGGTGGCCCGCGACGCCGACGGCAAACCCGTCGTCAGGGACGGCCACGCGGTCCTGGTCACCGAACCGGACACCATGGGCGAGCTGGCGCTGCGCCCCGGCTGGCCGTCCATGTTCCGCGGCTACCTCAACGAGGAGGAACGCTACCGGCGCTGCTTCGCCGGCGGCTGGTACCTCACCGGCGACCTCGCAAAGCGCGACGGCGACGGCTACTTCTGGTTCGTTGGCCGCGGCGACGACGTGATCAAGTCCTCCGGCCACCTGATCGGTCCCTTCGAGGTGGAAAGCTGCCTCATGGAGCATCCGGCCGTGGCCGAAGCCGGCGTGATCGGGGTGCCGGACCCGGTGGCCGGCGAGGTGGTCAAGGCCTTCGTGGAACTCAAGACCGGCAACGAGCCAACCGGGGAACTCCGGCTGGACATCATCGGCTTCGCCCGGAAACGGCTGGGTGCCGCCGTGGCACCCCGGCTGCTCGAATTCACCACCAACCTGCCCAAAACCCGCAGCGGCAAGATCCTCCGCCGGCTCCTGAAGTCCCGCGAGCCTGGGGCTGCCGGAAGGCGACACCTCGACGCTTGAATCCCCGGCAGGCCCGGCCGTGCCGCTGAAGGACCAGCCATGACCACCCTCAAGAACCAGGGCATCCCTGACACGGACCACGCCGTGCACCTGCTGCGGCAAATGCTGCGCGTGCGCCGGCTCGAGGAAAAATGCATCGAGGCTCTACAGCGCCGCCAAAATCCGCGGCTTCCTGCACGTCTATATCGGCGAGGAGGCCGTGGCCGCCGGCGTGATGGAAGCCCTGGCGCCGGATGACGCCGTGCTGGCCACGTACCGCGAACACGGGCATGCCCTCCTGCGGGGTGTCTCCGCAGGTGCCATCCTTGCCGAAATGTACGGCCACGCCGAGGGCTGCTGCCGCGGCCGCGGCGGTTCCATGCACCTCTTCGACGCCGCCACCCGCTTCTACGGCGGAAACGCAATCGTGGCAGGCGGGCTGCCGCTCGCCGTCGGCCTGGCGCTCGCGGACCGGATCGCAGGCCGCCAGCGGGTGACCGCCTGCTTCTTCGGCGAAGGCGCGGTGGCCGAAGGCGAGTTCCACGAAAGCATGAACCTGGCCGCGCTGTGGCAGCTGCCCGTGCTGTTCTGCTGCGAAAACAACCTCTACGCCATGGGCACCGCGCTGGGCCGTTCGGAATCCCAGACGGACATCGCCCTCAAGGCCGCCGGCTATGAAATCTCTGCGTGGGCCGTGGACGGCATGGACGTCCTCGCCGTCGAGCAGGCGGCCCGCCGCGCCGTGGACGCCGTAAGGTCCGGCGGCGGCCCCCACTTCCTGGAGCGCGCACCTACCGGTTCCGCGCCCATTCCATGTTCGATCCGGAGCTGTACCGGGAAAAATCCGAGGTGGCCCAGTGGATGGAACGGGACCCCATCACCCTGCTGCAGCGCACCATGCAGGCGGCGGGACAGCTGCCGGAGGAGGACTGGGCCGCGCTGCAGGCCGACGTGGACGCGGAAATCAGCACCGCGGTGGGATTCGCGGAGAACGGGACGCCGGAACCGGTGTCAGAACTCGCCCGGTTCGTTTACAGCGACCGGCCGGACGAAGAAGCCGGCGCGGATGCCGGGTGGGACACGGGAGCAGGGAAAGGCGGGGCTGCAGGATGAAAACCACGTACCGGGAAGCCATGCGCGCGGCCCTCCGCGACGCTATGAAGCGCGACGAACGGGTGTTCCTCATGGGCGAGGACGTGGGCCGGTACGGCGGCAGCTTTGCTGTGAGCCTGGGCCTGCTGGAGGAATTCGGGCCCGAACGGATCCGCGATACGCCGCTCTCCGAATCCGGGTTCGTCGGGGCGGGCATCGGCGCGGCGCTGGGCGGGATGCGGCCCGTCGTCGAAATCATGACCGTCAACTTCAGCCTGCTGGCGCTGGACCAGATCATCAACAACGCCGCCACCTTGCTGCACATGTCCGGCGGCCAGTTCAACGTCCCCATCGTCATCCGGATGACCACCGGCGCCGGCCGCCAGGCTCGGCGCGCAGCATTCGCACAGCCTGGAGGGCTGGTACGCGCACATCCCGGGGCTGCGCATCCTGGCCCCCGCCACCCTGGCCGATGCCCGCGGCATGCTGTGGACCGCGCTGCAGGACCCGGACCCGGTGTTGATCTTCGAGCACGGTTCGCTGTACAACGTGGCGGGGAGCCTCGACGACGACGCCGGCCCCGTGGACATCGACAATGCGGCGCTCCTCCGCCGGGCGGACGGCGGCGACAGCCTGACCCTCATCACCTATGGCGGCACCCTGCCTATGGTGCTTGACGCCGCGGAGCAGCTGTCTGCGGAGGGCATTGACGCCGACGTCATCGACCTCCGCACCCTGCGCCCGCTGGACTCGCACACCATCCTGGACAGCGTGGCCAGGACGCACCGGGCGGTGGTGGTTGATGAGGGCTGGCGCAGCGGAAGCATCTCCGCCGAGATCGCCGCCAGGATCTGCGAACAGGCCTTTTTCGACCTGGACGCCCCCGTGGAGCGGGTCTGCAGCCTGGAGGTGCCGGTCCCGTACGCCAAACACCTGGAGGAGGCGGCGCTGCCGTCGGTGGCGCGGGTCATGGCCGCCGCACGAAGGGCCGTGGGGGCCAATGGCTGAGTTTCGGATGCCGTCCCTGGGCGCGGACATGGAGCACGGCAAGGTGGTGGAGTGGCTGGTCAAGCCCGGGGACTACGTGCACAAGGGGGACCTGGTGGCGGCCGTGGACACGGACAAGACCGTGATGGACATCGAGTCGTTCCAGGAGGGCGTGGTGGCCGAGTTCCTGGTGGACATCGGTGACACCGTGGACGTCGGTACCCCCATTGCCCGGATCACCGCCACCCCCGCCGAAGTCCCGCCCTCCCAACCCCCGCTCACTTCCGGCACCCTTTCCCCCGACGCCCGCTCACCTTTGGCAGCCCAGGAGCCAACGCCCGCTCACCAGGGTGACGAGGCCGGGCACCCGGAGCCGGCAGTCAAAGCTGCCCCGCCGGTCCGGCACCTTGCGCACACCCTGGGGGTCGACGTCGGACGCATCACCGGGAGCGGACCCGGCGGCGAGGTGGTGCGGGCCGACGTCGAACGCGCCGCGGCTGAGACCCTCACCGCAGCGGCGCCGGAGGAAGCAGCGGCCCAGCAGGCGCCGGAAATGCCGGCACCCGCGGAAGCCAGGCGGGTGCGGTCGTCGCCGCTGGCACGGCGGCTCGCGGCGGAACTTGGCGTCCACCTCCCGGGAATCGCGGGGACCGGGCCCGGCGGCGCCGTGACGGAGGACGATGTGCTCTCCGCGGTCCCGCCGCGGGGGCGGCCACCCCGGGAACACGTGGCGGAAGCACCGCCGTCGGAAGCTCAACGGCCGGAACCCACGCCCGAAGCCGCGGAAGAAGCACCACGGCGGAAACGCCCGACGGCGGCAGGCGGCAAGGCGGAGAGCCTGCGGCAGGCGGTGGGCGCGCTGATGTCCCGGTCCAAGAAGGAGATCCCGCACTACTACCTGTCCACCACCCTGGACCTGGCGGCCGCCATGGCCTGGATGCAGGCGGCGAACCAGCAGCGGCCGGTCACATCCCGGCTGGTGCCCTCCGCCCTGCTGCTGAAGGCCACTGCGCTCGCAGCGAAGGAGGTGCCGGACATGAACGGCTTCTTCACCAAGGGCGCCTTCCAGCCCAGCAGCGGGGTGCACCTTGGGGTCGCGGTGGCGCTGCGGCACGGCGGCCTGGTGGCCCCGGCCCTGCACGACGCCGACACCCTGACCCTCGATGAGCTCATGGACCAGCTGCGCGACCTGGTAAGCCGCGCCAGGGCGGGCCGGCTGCAGCGGGCCGAAATGGCGGACCCCACCATCACGGTGACCAACCTGGGCGATCTCGGCGTCGAAAGCGTGTACGGGGTGATCTATCCGCCCCAGGTGGCCATGGTGGGATTCGGCAAGGTCCTGGAGCAGCCATGGGCGCACAACGGGATGCTGGGCATCCGGCACGCGGCCATCGCCACGCTGTCCGCGGACCACCGGGTGAGCGACGGGCTGCGCGGCGGGCGGTTCCTGGCCCGCATCGACGAGCTGCTGCAGGCGCCGGCAGACCTGTGAAACCCGGAGCGAGGAGGAACCGTGAACGAACAGGACGCACGCCAGGCCGTGGAGTCGGCAATCGGCAAAGTGGCGCCCGACGTCGAGCCCGGCGACCTGGAAGGCGGCGCAAGGCTGCGCCAGGACCTGGAACTGGACTCGCTGGATTTCCTCCGCCTGGTGGAGGTCATCAGTGAGGCCACGGGCGTGGACATCCCGGAGGCGGATTACCCCGCGGTGGCCACCGTGGGCGGGCTGGTTTCGTACGTCGCCGGGCACGGGTGAAACCCATGGCGAAGCTCCGGCGGAGGCCCGGGCGCTGGCTCCGGCGCCTGGGCACCGCGGCGCTGGTTGTCCTTGGCCTGGTCCTCGTTTCCACCGTTGCCAACCTGTTTTTGGAGCAGCGCGAGAAGGCCACCCTGGCACCGTACGGTGAGCGGGTTGCGGTGGCCGGGGGTTCGTTGAACGTGGTGCGGAACGGGAACGACGGCGGGGCCGCCACCGCGGGCCAGCGCCGGCCGATTGTCCTGCTGAGTGGCTTGGGAACGGCCGCCCCCGGCCTGGACTTCGCGCCGCTGACCCGCGAACTGGGCGACTTCGACGTCATCGTGGTGGAAGGCTTCGGGTACGGCTATAGCGACATGGAGGCCAGCGCCCGGACCAACGAGCACATCAGCAACGAGCTTCATGAGGTGCTGTCAAAGCTCCAGGTCCGGCAGCCCTACATCCTGGCCGGCCACTCGATTGCCGGGTTCTACATGCTGGACTACGCCAACCGGTACCGCCCGGAAGTATCTGCGGTGGTGGGCATCGACGCGACCATCCCCAAGCCCGGAAACGAACCGGTGGCGGAGCCGCAGCCCGGCATCAACTGGGTGAAGCTTCTGGGCTCCACCGGGCTGGTCCGCGCGGTGGCCGCGGTGGCGCCGGGCCTCTTCGACCCGGATGGCAGCTCCTTTTCGGACCAGGAGGCGCAGCGCATGCGCACCATGATGGTCTGGAATTTCGGCAATGCCGCAGTGGCTGATGAAACCGCCCGCATCGCCAATAACGCTGCCGCCCTCCGGGGAACCAGGTATCCCGGCGACCTGCCGGTGCTGGCCTTCGTCGCCGACGAAAAGGACGGCAGGGCAGCGACCAAAACGGCCGCCGCCGAGGACCTGCTGGGGAACGTCAGCCGGCACCAGGTAGTACCCCTTGAAGGCGCGCACTACCTGCACTGGACGCAGTCCAAACGGATGGCGGAGGAGATCCGGCGGTTCGTTGCCCCTGCGGGCTGACGGGCCTGGCAGCTCCTACCCGGCGTGGTCGTTCCCACGCATCCGGACGGCAACCACCACGCCGGAGGCTGCGGTGAGCACCGCGACGGCGGCGATCGCTGCGGGGATGCCGTAAAGGTCCGCGAGAACTCCTGACAGCAGGGCGCCCACGGCGAATCCGCCGTCGCGCCACAAGCGGTACACCCCAACGGAACGCGCCCGCCACGCGGGGTGGGCGACATCGCCGATGGCGGCCAGCAGGGTGGGGTAGACCAGTGCGGTACCGAGGCCAAGGACGACGGCGGCGGCGAGCCAGGGCCCGAAGCTGTGGGCTGATGCGATGATCGCCAGTGCCACGGCCTGGACCAGCATGCCCGCCGTGATGAACCACTTGCGGCCCCAGCTGTCGGAAGCGGCGCCGGTGACCAGCTGCGCCGCACCCCAGGCCGCGGGGTAGGCGGCGGCCAGGATGCCGATCTGCCCAAGGCTGAGCCCGGCGCCCGCGAACAGGACGGGGAAAAGGCCCCACGCAAGGCCGTCGTTGAGGTTGTTCACCAGGCCTGCCTGGCTGGCAGCGGAGAGGGAACGGTCCTTGAAGCTGGTGAGGGTGAACACCTGCCCGGTGGTGAGGCCGGCGTGGGCGCCGCTGTGGGCGGCGGAATGCTGGGAGGCCTCGGTCCTGGCATGCTGGCGGGTTTCCCGGACGGCCAGGACCGTCAGCCCCAGGCCCAGGGCGATGTAGGCGGCTCCGAGCAGGAACGGTGCGGGGCGCAGGCCGTAGGCGGTGGCCAGGTAGCCGGTGGCGAGTGCGGTGACGGCCACCCCAAGGTAGCCCGCGGCCTCGTTGAAGCCCATGGCCAGGCCGCGCTGCCGGGGGCCCACGAGGTCCATTTTCATGATGACTGCGGTGGACCAGGTGAGGCCCTGGCTGACGCCCAGCAGCACGTTGGCCGCTACGATCCAGCCCCAGGACGGGCCGAAGATGAGCATGAGCGGCACCGGAACCGCAGCCAGCCAGCCGGCGATGAGGACCGGCTTGCGGCCGTACCTGTCGGAGAGGGTGCCGGCGAAGTAGTTCATCGCGGCCTTGGACAGGCCAAAGGCCAGGATGTACGTCAGCGCGCCCGTGTAAAGGTCCAGGTGGAATTCGTGGGCGGCGAGCAGGGGCAGGACGGTGCGTTCCTGGCCCAGGGTCCCGCCCACCAGGGCATTGACCGCCACCAGCAGCATGAACTGCGCCAGGTTCTGCCGCAGGCCCAGCACCGCAGGGGGTACATCCTTGCTGTGGCGGGGGAGTGCTGTGCCGGTCATCGGGTGCTTTCCGTTCTGTTTTGGGCAAAAGGGTGGCTCGGGCGTGTGGGGGCACGCCCGGGCCGGGAGCCCGGGCAGGAGGGGTCCGGCCCGGGCGGTCTGTGGGGTGGCCTGGTCAGACGGCGGGGACGCTGTTCTGCCAGGCATTCCATGCGGCGTAGCTGCCGTCGAGTTCGACGACGTCGTACCCGGCTCGGCGCAGGGCGCTGGCCGCTACGGAGTTCCGTACGCCCGACTGGCAGTAGGACACGATGGTGCCGCCGGCAGGGAGTTCATCCAGGTGCCACATGACGCGGCCGCCGCTGAGCTGGTACGAGCCCGGGACGTGCCCGGCCGTGTGCTCGGTCTTGTTGCGGACATCCAGGACCATGGCGGCGTCGAAACCTTCGAGTTCCTGAGGCTGGATCAGCTTGGGGGTGAAACTGGGCAGCCCCTCGATGCTGGTCAGGTAGCCGGCCACGTTGTCGATGCCCACGCGGACCAGGTGGTCCCACATGTCCTGTGCCTGCTCCTGGTCCTTGGCCAGCAGCACCAGCGGGTTCTTGTCGGTTTCCGGGTTGACCACCCAGGCGCCGTAGCTGGCCACGGACTTGCCGGCCGGAACGTTCAGGGACCGGGCCACGGTGCCCTGGTGGACCTCGCCGTTGGAGCGGGTGTCGACGAAGGTCAGGGTGTCTTCTGCCAGGCCTGCGGCAACGATCTCCGTGGACAGCTCGGGCAGGGGAGTGCGCTCGCCCATAACGGCCGGGCCTTCACGGTTTTCGCGCTTCATCCGGGCGAAGTAGGCGTGTGCGTCAGGCTGGCCGTCAAGGAGCCTCGTCAATGAAGCCCTGCTCATCGTTGGCAGCCAGGTAGGGGCCCCACCAGGCGTAGAGGCGTTCGTAACCCACAGTGGAGGACGGGATGGCGCCCAGGGCCTTGCCGCAGGCGCTGCCGGCACCGTGGGCGGGGTGCACCTGGACGTAGTCCGGCAGGGTGAGGAACTTGTCGCGCAGGCTGGCGAACAACTGCTTGGCGCCCAGGAAGCGGGTGTCCACGCCGCCGGCTGCTTCGTCCAGCAGGTCCGGCCGGCCCAGGTCGCCGGAGAACACGAAGTCACCGGAGAGCAGGTAGCCGGGCCTGTCGCTGAACGCGCCGTCGGTCACCAGGAAGGACAGGTGCTCCGGGGTGTGCCCCGGGGTGTGGACCGCCTTGATGCTGATGTTGCCAAGGGTGATGGCGTCTCCGTCGTAGAGCCGCTCGCCGTCGAACTCGTACTGCCAGTCGGGCCCGCCCTCGCCGGAAACGTAGATCCTGGCGCCGGTGGCGGCGGCCAGTTCACGGGTGCCGGAGAGGTAGTCGGCGTGGATGTGGGTTTCGGTGACCGCAACGATCTTCATGCCGTTCTTCACGGCAAGGTCCTGGTAGACAGCAATGTCGCGGCGGCCGTCCACCACGATCGCTTCACCCTTGGCCTGGCAGCCGATCAGGTAGCTGGCCTGGGCGAGGTCTTCGTCGTAAATGCGCTCGATAAGCATCTGGTGCTCTCCTTCATTCGAAAGGGGGGCGGGGATCTGTTAACTATTCTAGATACCCCCGGGGGTATACCGCAAGTGCACTGCGGCCACGTTCAATTCCGTGGCGCGGGAGCCGCCGGTCAGGCGTGCTGGTGGCCGAACTCGGCGCGGAGGCTCCTCCATGTCCAGGTTCTTCACGGCCTGGATGACTTCCTCCAGTCCGGTGGCATTCAGGGCTCCGGGCTGGGAGAAGACCAGGGTCTTGTCCTTGAAAGCCATCAGGGTGGGGATGGAGGTGATGTTCGCTGCGGCGGAGAGTGCCTGTTGGGCCTCGGTGTCCACCTTGGCGAAGGTGATGTCCGGGTGCCGCTCAGCGGCTGCTCCGTACGTTGGTGCGAACATGCGGCAGGGGCCGCACCAGGCTGCCCAGAAGTCGACGAAGACGATGTCGTTCTCCTCCAGGGTCTGGGCGAAGGATTGGTCGGTGATGTCGATGGTTGCCATGATCTGTCGTTTCCTTTCGGGGCGGTGGTGTGGGTGCCCTGCGGCGGGGGCCTAGGTGGTGGGGAGTCCGGCGCGGGTCCAGGCCGTCATGCCGCCGGCCATGGTGTCCGCGTTGTAGCCCGCGCCGTTGAGGGCATCGGCGACGGCGGCGCTGCGATTGCCGCTGCGGCACACGGCGATCACGGGGACGGCAGGGTCCAGGCTCGCCCAGCCGGGCCTGCAGCTGGCCCATGGGGATATGCAGGGCGCCGGGAATCATGCCTTCGGCGACCTCGAAGTCCTCGCGGACGTCCAGGATCCGGGCGGTGGAGCGGCGCTGCTCGGCTTCGTTGATGGTGATTTCAGCCATGGTGGTTCTCCTTCGAAATGGTTGTTTGCCTGTGTTGGGGTGGTGCTTGCCTAGCGGACGGGTTCGCCGGCCTGGCGCCAGGCGGCCATGCCGCCGCGCACCGAGTAGGCGTCGTATCCCTTGGCGGCCAGGAGCCTGGCCGCGGAGGCCGAACGTACGCCGGAGGCGCAGACGGCGATCACGGGCCGGGTCTTCTGGATCCCCGCGGTGCTGCCCTGAAGCCTGTCCAGGGGGACATGTTTGGCCTGCGGGGCACGGCCGGTCCGCCATTCCTGGGCTGACCTGACGTCGATGAGCGTCGCCCCGGAACCCAGGAGTTCCTTGGCCTGCGCTACGGAGATTGTCTTGTAGGGCTTGCTGAAGGCCTTCTTGAGGGAATCGATCAGTCCCATGGTGTTTCTCCTCTTTGGATAGGTCAGGCGGTGACCGTGCCGGCGGTGACCCACGCCGCGACGGCGAAGATGAGTACCGCGAACGAGATGCGGATGTGCTTGTCGTGCAGGTGCCGGGCAAAGCGGGCGGCAACCACCGATCCCACGATGGCGGGGATGGCGAACGCCAGGGTGGTGGCCCAGTCGATGGTGTAGCCGGCCGCGTGGGCGCTGAACCCGGCAGCGGAGTTGACCACGATGATCGCCAGGGAGGTTCCTACGGCCTGCTTCATGCGCAGGCCCAGGAAGATGGTCAGGGCGGGGGTGATGAGGAACCCGCCGCCGACGCCCAGGAGCCCGGTGAGGAACCCGACCAGCAGGCCCACCCCCACGGCCTTGGGGGCGCAGGACCGGAAGGCCCGGTGCGGGCCGGTGCTGCAGGAGCCCTCGCTTTCGCGGGGTTTGCTGAGCATCCGGACGCCCGCGGCCACCATGATCACGGCGAAGGCCAGCATCAGGATGTTGGGGTCCAGCAGCTTGCCCACGGCCGCTCCGGCCCAGGCCGCCGGAATGCCGGCCGCCCCCACCAGGGCGATCACGGGCCAGTTCAGGCCCTCGCGGACGCGGGGCAGCAGGCCCGCCAGCGAGGAAATTCCCACCACCAGCAGTGAGGTGGGGATGGCCTGGGCGGGGCTCATGCCCACGCCGTACACCAGGGCCGGAACGGCAATGATGGAACCGCCGCCGCCAACCACGCCCAGTACGACGCCGACGACGAGCCCCAGACCCAGGGCCGGGATCATGCTGCAGCGCCCTCTTCAGCGGTCTGCACGGGAAGCTGCAGGATGGCGCTTTCGCGGGTGGGTTCCTTGGCGGCCTTGTTCCAAGGCATGGCCGAGAGGGCCTTGCCCATGGCGCAGGTGTTGGTGGCCGCGGAGAACGTCAGTCCGGTGCCGATGGCCCCGGCCAGCATGCGCACCTTGGGGGAGACGAACTTGCCTCCAGCCAGGCCCAGCATCACCAGGGAGCCGGCGGCCAGGCGGACCTGGCGTTCCAGGTCCCAGCGGTCCCTGCCCTTGACCACGTCGCCGCCGGCGGCAGCAAAGCCGGGAACCCCGCCGGTGAGCACGTAGGCGGTGTCCAGGCCGACGGTGGTCATGCGCCGGCGGGCCTGCTCGGCGCGGACGCCGGACTGGCAGACCAGGACCACGCGGCTGCCCAGCCGGGCGGCGAGTTCGTCGGTGTGCTCCGAGAGCAGCGGAAGCGGCACGTTGTAGGAGCCACGGATGTGCATGGATTCGAATTCAGCGGCCGAACGCACATCGATCACCACAAGGTCCTGGTGCTCTTTGATCCAGGACTGGAGGGCCTCAGGAGCGAGTGCGGTGACGGCGGTTGCCTTTGAAGGGGGAGTCATAAGTGGCCTCTCGGAAGGGGTCGGGTGGATACCCCACCGAGTATTACAGATACCCCCGGGGGTAGTCAAAACACCCATGGGGGTATATAGTCGGGGCAGGACCTAATCGATGGAGACCCCCTTATGGAACTGAACCCAACCGAACTCACGCCCGTGATCAACCGCCTCAAGCGCGCCCAGGGCCAGCTCGCCGCCGTCACCCGGATGCTCGAGGAGGGCCGGGACTGCAAGGACGTCGTCACCCAGCGGCGGCCGTGTCCAAGGCCCTTGACCGGGCCGGCTTTGCCATCATTGCCACCGGGCTCGAGCAGTGCATCGTCCAGAAGGACGAGACCATGGACCGGAAGGACCTGGAGAAGCTCTTCCTCTCCCTCGCTTAACCGCCCGCCTGCCAGCGGGTCCAGGCAGCACCCTAAAACAACGGACCGCCCGGCAACTTAAAGGAGCACCATGACGTACACCCTGGCCACCACTGTTTCCCTTCCCTGGGCGGAGGCGCTGGAGCGCACCCGTGAGGCCCTGGCGGCACAGGGCTTCGGAATCCTGACCGAAATCAACGTCCGGTCCACCTTCGAAGCCAAGCTTGGCGCCGAAGCCGCGGAAGCCGTCGGCGATTACGTCATCCTCGGTGCCTGCAACCCCGCCCTTGCCAGCCGCGCCCTCGCCGCGGAACCCCAAATGGGTGCGCTGCTTCCGTGTAACGTGGTGGTGCGCCGGAACAGCTCCGCGGACTCCACTACCGTGGAAGCCATCGACCCGCAGACCTTGGTGCAGCTCAGCGAAGCCCCTTCCGTGAAAGAGGTGGCGGACGACGCCGGCACGCGCCTTCGCAAGGCCCTCGCCAGCCTGGGTGAAACGGGCAAGTAACTGCCGGCGGCAGTGCCACCAAAGGGGAGATCATGCCGGAACCACTGGTCATTGTTTTCGACGTCAACGAGACCCTCTCGGACATGACCCCGCTCGGAGAAGCATTCGCGCAGGCCGGGGCACCCCGGGAGCTGGCCAAACTCTGGTTTGCCACGCTCCTGCGGGACGGATTCGCCCTTACCGCCAGCGGCGATAAGGAATCCTTCGCCGCAATCGGCACCGATGCCCTCCGCACCCTGCTGGGAGGCGAAGGGATCTCCGGTGACCTTGACACCGTCGTCGAACGCGTCATGGCTGCCATGCAGAACCTCTCCCTCCACCCGGATGTCCCCGGCGGCATCCGGGCCCTGTCAGCAGCAGGGCACCGGCTGGTCACCCTGACCAACGGCGCAGCCGCCAACACTCACAGGCTGCTGGTTGCCGGCGGCATCAGGGACAACTTCGAGCTCCTCCTCTCCGTGGAGGACGCCCCCGCCTGGAAGCCGGCCAAGGCCGCCTACGAGTACGCGGGTGCATCTGCTGGAACCGATCCGGCCGGGATGCTGCTGGTGGCCGTGCACCCCTGGGACATCCATGGAGCTGCCAGGGCCGGGCTGCGGACCGCGTGGATCAACCGCGCCGGCGCCCGCTACCCCTCCTACTTCGGGTCCCCGGACATCACCGTTTCGGCCCTCACCGAACTACAGTCAGCTCTCGCCTAGCACGGGGATGCCGTCATGGTGGCGGACGCCGTGGGAATGCCTGTAGTCTCTGTTCACGGTGATGGATCCCGCCGGAAGACCCGCGTAAACGCACGGTCTTCGAACCGCCGCCTGGCTGATGGTTCCTGCCTTTGCTGTTACGAAGGCAGGTGACCCATGCCCGCATCCGGCCCAGTCTTCCTGCCCCACCCCCAACAGGAGAACACGTGACTGAGCCCGACAAACCACACCCCCTACCGGCGGGACGCCCTACGTGCCGCGGAAAATCAGCGGCCCAGTGCTCATGGGGGTGGTGCCCGGCCAGCCGCTGGCCGTGGCCCGCCGCGCCGCCGAGCTGGCCTACAGCCTGGGCGTGAAGCTGGTCTGCGCCTACGTGGACGTCACCACCTACCTCGCTGAAGAGCCCGACGGAAGGGTGGAGGCCCGTCCCATCGATCCCGACGGGATTGATGACGACATCGAAGGGATCAGCGCCTCGATCGCCGGGCACCTCCGCGAAGCCCTGGGCAGCACCGGGATCGACTGGTCCTTCGTGACCCTTGCCGGGGACCCGGCCAGGGCGCTGGGACGGCTGGCAGAAACCACTGATGCGTCGGTCATCGTGGTGGGCACCCGGGAGCGCGGCCTCGGGGCGAGGTTCGAGGAACTGCTCGTGGGGTCGGTCGCGGTCCACCTCACCCACCGCCAGCACCGGCCCGTCCTGGTTGTCCCGCTGGCCCCGCGCCCCAGGCACCAGCCGAAGGCGGGCCACTGATGGAGCAGCGTACCCCCGGAACCGAGGCCTCGGCAGGAACAGGGGGCCCACAGGATAACGACGGCGGGGAGCGGCTCCCGGTGGACAGTGACCCGGTGGCGGACACAGGCCAGGGAACGCTGGGTGCGGCGCGGGCCCACCGGCCGGTCCACCTGCATCCGGGATTTGTCCTGGTGGTCATCGCCGGCGGCATCGTCGGCGCCCTGGCCCGCTACGGGGTGGGCAGCATCCTGCCCACACCCGGCGGCTGGCCGGTGCCCACCCTGGTCATCAACCTGGCCGGCGCTTTCCTGCTCGGCGCGTTGCTTGAAGCCCTGGTCCGGCGGGGCCCCGACGCGGGACGGCTGCGGCTGGTCCGGCTGCTGGTGGGCACCGGATTCATGGGCGCCTTTACCACCTACAGCACGCTGGCCGTGGAAACCACCACCTTGTTCAGCGATGGCCGCAGTGCGGACGCAGTCATCTACCTCGGCGCCACGGTGCTGGGCGGAGCCGGGGCAACGGTGGGCGGCATCGTCCTGGCAGCGGCCCAGCACACCCGGACCACCACCCGGCAGGAACAGGCCTTGGGCCCCCGGAATGAGGGAAACCGGTGAGCCCCGTGATCGTCGTCCTCATCGGACTTGCCGGGGGACTCGGGGCGGCCACCCGCTTCGTAGTGGACGGCCTGGTCCGTTCCAGGGTCCGGACCGCCCTGCCCGTAGGCACCATCGCCATCAACGTCACGGGCTCGTTCCTGCTGGGCCTGCTCGCCGGGGCCGTCATCGTGCACGCCGCACCGCCGGAGCTGCAGGCCATCGCCGGCACCGGGTTCCTGGGCGGGTACACCACCTTCAGCACCGCAAGCTTCGAAACCGTCCGGCTGGTCCAGTCCCGCCGCACGGGCGTGGCCCTCCTCAACGCCGTGGGCACCGCCGTGGCCGCCGTGGGAGCCGCTGCCGGCGGCCTCGCCCTCGCCGGCCTCCTCTGAACCCGGTGCGCCGCAGCCAGGCCTAAACCACCCCGGCGGCCACTGCCCGGAGCCCAGCGCGGTGCAGGTGCTCCAGCTGCACCACATCGCGCGTAAAGGAAAACGCCAGCAGCCCAAGGGCCACGACAGGAACCGCGGCGGCGGCAACGGCAGGGGCGCCAGGGAGGAGCGCAACCAGCAGCGCGAACGGCTGGAACGCCCCGATCGCCCTGCGGGATGCGCTGGGCGGCAGCGCCATGCGAAGGTGCGGCCGGAGCAGCCCCGCGGCCACGAAGGCGTAGTACATGGTTCCGATGCCCAGCGTCCACGGGCCCGCAACGGGAGCGGCAGCCACGGACAGCACGAGCACCAGGGCGGCGTCGGTAGCGGAATCGAACCGTGCCCCGGCTGCCGATGAGGTACCGGTGCGGCGTGCCACCATGCCGTCCAGCCCGTCCAGGAGAAAGGCGACGCCGCCCAGCAGCGGCAGCAGCAGGTCCGTGCGCGGGCCCGTGAACAGTTGCGGAACGGCCAGCACCGCGCACAGGGCCACCAGGACGGCGCGCGCCAGGGTGACGCGGTCCGCCGGGGTTGAGAAGCGCGGGATCCGCCGCAGGATGGAGCCGACGGCGGCCACGGTCACCACCGCGCCGGCGCACAGGCCCGCCACCTGGAGCCCCAGCCCGGACGGGGACAGGGACGTCAGCCACAGTGCCGAGAACACGTAGATGGAAACGGCGCCGAATGCGTCCGGCACCGCCCGTTCAACTGCGCCCATGTGCCACCTCCCCCGCATGGCAGCAACGGCTGCGGTGATGTTCACGGCCGCCGGCGCCGGGCCCGGACCCTGGCGCCGTCGTCGGCCCTTCCCCTGCCCCCCGCACGGACCAGGCCGGCCAGCGCCAGCAGGGCCCCGGCTCCCTCGGCAACGGCGCTGAGGGTTTTGGAGAAGAACCAGACGGGGTCGTACATCGCAGGGATCGGTCCGATGGCCGGGATGTCCACGTACCTGTAGAGCACGACGGCGGCGAATGCGCTGAGTGCCACCAGCAGGGCGAAAGCAAAGGCGGCCCTGCTGCCGCGGACCAGGACATAGATGCCGGCCACCAGCGCCGCGGCCGCTTCGAGCAGGAACAAGGTGCCCTGGCTGATGGTGCCGGGCTGCGCGTACTGGTAGCCGGGGGCCAGGAAGAGATGGACGCCGGCATCGATGAACAGCGCCAAGGCAGTCAATAATCGTAGGGCCACGCTTATGTATACGCCTGAAGTTCCCTTCCGGTTCATAAGGCCCTGTTTTCCATGTGGGTTTTTTGGGGAATATTTAGGGGCATCCGTAGTCTTGCGCCTGTAGTGGGCGGCTGAGCCTGCGGCCCTACGAGTAAGGAGAATGACCATGACCCTTCCCAAGGAAATTACGCCGGGAACCTGGACCCTGGACATGTCACACAGCGAGATCGGCTTCAGCGTCCGCCATGCCGGGATCAGCAAGGTCCGGGGCCGCTTCACCGAGGCCCAGGCGGAGGCCCGGGTGGGCGAGTCCCTGGCCGACTCGTCGGTGCATGCCACGGTCTCCACTGCCAGCTTCAACTCCGGCGACGCCAACCGGGACGGGCACGTCCGTGGGGAGGACTTTTTCGACGTCGAGAAGTTCCCCGAGATGACCTTCCGCGGCACCTCCATTGAAGGGGACGGCGAGGACTACACCCTGACCGGGGACCTCACCATCAAGGGCGTCACCAGGCCCATTGAACTGGAGGTCGAGTTCACGGGTGTTGCCGTGGACCCGTTCGGCGCCACCCGGGCCGGCTTCTCCGCCGAGACCGAGATCAGCCGCAAGGAATTCGGGCTCACCTGGAACGCGGCGCTGGAGGCCGGCGGCCTGCTGGTCAGCGACAAGGTGAAGATCAACCTGGAAGCGGCGCTGGTCAAGCAGGGCTGACAGGCAAACCGGGGTGGGCGGGCGGCTGGTGGCCCGCCCACCCCGGGCGTTTCTTCCCTGGTTAGTCGCCGGTCTCGGGGCTGCTAAGCCGTTTCCGGACCAGGAGCGCGACGACGACGAGCGCGATCACCAGGAGCGCGCCGCCCCCGCCGGCCACCAGTGCGCCCACTCCCGGGCCGCCGGTGGTGGCGGCGGCAGCGGGCGCGGAAGGCGCGGCTGACGCATTCGCGGCCCCGGCCGTGAAGGTAAAGGTTCCTTCAATGGGGTGGCCGTCGGAGGACGCAACCCGCCAGGTGACGGTGTATTTTCCTCCGGGGGCGCCGGCCTTTACTGCCTGGGTGACGTGGTTGTCAACAATGCTGACGGCACCATCGGCCTGGTCCGTTCCATTGGCGTCCTGGACGTGCACCACCGATCCGATTCCCAGGGGGTGTGGTCGAATGTCAGTCCGATCTGCGCGGGAACGGCGGGGACGGTGGAACCGTCCGCGGGGTCGCTGGACTCCAGGACGTCATGCGCCTGGGCTGGTGGTGCGAGAAGGATGGGGAACGCCGCCAGTGCCAGGATCAGCAGGCAGCGTCCAAGCCAGCCCCGCAGGCCGGTTGAGTGCACGGTTTTCATAACGGTTTCCTCTCCCGGCCGGGCTACTTGGCGGCGTTTCGCGTCCGGCGCCCGGCCAGGACCAGTGCCAGCGCTGCCGCGCCCAGCACAAGTCCCGCCGCCCCCAGGACCACACCCCAGACGGACGCAGCGTCGCTGGAGATGTCGCTCACCGCTTCAGCAGCAGGAGCGGCAGGAACCGCCGACGCGGAGGTGGTGGCGCTTGCGTCCTCGGCCGTTGTGGTGAAGGAAGGCGCCGGGTGCTTGGGCTCGGGCTGGCCCGCAACGCCGGCTTCGTTCCAGTCGACCACGGTCCCGTCGCTGTAGGTTTGGGCTGCTTCCAGGGTGATAGTGGTTCCTGCTGCCGGAAGCCGGCCCACAGAGAGTGAAAACGCCTGGTACTGGTTCTGGCCGAGCTGGTGCGCTTCGTCGGCGGTCCAGACCACCGAGGTGGGGGCCTTGGTCACCGTGGCCCCTGCGACGGTGACCGGTTTTGGAAGGTCCCCGGTGATGACCTGGGCGGTCCAGCCCTCGACGGGCTTTACCGACACGGAGGTAAAGGGAGTGTCCGTGGGCAGCTTCACCTCGAGCTTGCTGGTTTTGGCGGTGGGGGACTCGTTGGGCACGTTGAACGTCAGGTGCGAGTACCCGTTGGCGCCGGTATCGTCCGGGACCACGGACACGTGGGCGGACGCAGCGGCGGCGCCTGCCCCGATCATTCCAGCGGTGGTTGCCACGGCGGCAAATGTCCTGAGGGTACGGCGGATTGAGGATTTCATGGAGTCGCTTTCAAAGAAAATTGGGTGCGCGAATAGGGCCGTCGGTGCGGCCGGGCGCGAAGGGCAGGTGCGGGCGCCGCGTTAGGGAACGGCGGGCGCGCACGGCGGCCCCCGGAGCGCGGGGAGCCGGAGTCTCCTCCAGCGGGCAGTGACAAAGGGAAACCGGGGCGCCGGAAGCTGCGGCCAGTGCGGGACGAACACCGCGGCCAGGATGCGGACCAGGGGGCGCAACCACGCGGCCAGGGCCCAGACTGCCGCCTCGCCGCGGGCCAGGACCAGCGCGGTGGCGATGGTCGCCAGGCCGTGCAGGGCCAGCATCAGGGGGTCAGAGGCGTGGAGATGCTCTCCGCCCACACCGCCGGCGGTCACGGCAGCAACCGGTCCGGCCGGGTGCAGGTGTTCCCCGGCCCGGGACGCGAAGGCTGTTGACACCGAAAGCGCCGAGAAGGCTTCGTGGAGGACCAGTTGGCCGCCCGTCAGCAGGATGGCCATCACGGGGGCGTTGACCCTGATTCGTGCCAGCATCATGACGGGCATCAGGACAAGGGCAATGAGTCCGGCGGCGATCCCCGGCTGGGGCATTACGCCGCCGGCCAGCACGTGGGCGCCGGTGGCCAAGGAGAACATCGCGGCTGTGAAGGCGGCCGCACGGGGAAAGCGGAAGGGCGCGCCCATGCCGATCGCCTTCCCTTCCTCCGGTGGTTCCCGTCGTGGACCCCGCCCTCCAGTCTAAAGAACGGGCGGTGGCGCCGGGTAATCGGGGCAGCCTCCCGTTGCCATCCCGTTCACAGCGCCGCGGGCCGAACCTTCACGTTGCCCAGCGAGCGGATCAGCGCCACGGCGGTGATGGATCCGGCCGCCATGATCGATGCCAGCACCACCACCTGGAACCGGCCCGCTTCCAGGGGCGAGGCGCCGCCGAAGATCGCGCCCACGAACGCCCCCGGCAGGGCGACCAGGCCGGTCGTCTTGGTCTGGTCCGTGGACGGGATGAGCGCCGAATGCACAGCCTGCCGTGCCTGCAGGAGCGTGGCCTGCCGGGGCGTGGCGCCGAGGGCCAGCCAGCCCTCCACCTGGTCCCACTGCTCCAGCACTGCCTCGAAGAAGCGCCGGCCGGCCAAGGTGGCTATGGTCATGGAGTTGCCAATCACGATCCCGCCCACGGCCAGCGCGTACCGCGGCGTGAATTCGACCGCGCCCGTTGCGAAGACCACGGCCACCGTCACCAGGATGCCGCCGGCCATGGTGGTGGCCACCAGGGCAAAGCGCCGCCAGGACCAGGTGAGCCTCCGCGTCGCCGTCACCGACGCCACGCTGAACATAACCAGCAGGGCCGCGCCAACCCAGGCGGGGCTGGTGATGACGCCGCCCAGCACCAAGCTGATGACGGCCAGTTGCGCCGCGCCGCGCAGGATGGCCAGGGCGGGGAGAGGTACGACGGCGTCCGCGCAGACCAGAGGATGCCCACCGTGAGTGCCGCCAGGATGGCAATGGCCACGAGGGTGGGCAGCAGGGCGGCAATCACGGACACCCTGCCAGCTTACTGAGCGCCCGCCGTCGCCCTTCCCAACGCGCCATCACCTTTGACGCGTTTTCCCGGGACGCGCCATCACCTTTGACACGTTTTCCTGCGACGCGCCATCACCTTTGACACGTTTTCCTGGGACGCGCCATCACTGCCGGGGCGCACTGAGTTGGTCCGGGTGGCCGGAGGGGATAAGACTGTGGGTATGGCACGGGGAACGCTTCGGATCTTCCTGGGGGCGGCTGCAGGGGCCGGCACCACGTACTCCATGCTGCGGGAAGCGCACCGCCTCGCCGGCTGCGGCAGGAACGTCGTGGTCGGCATTGCCGCGGACCACGGGAGGCGTGAGACCAGGCAGGCTCCTGGCGGGGCTCGACGCCGTGGCGCCGCGGCTCGTGCGGGACGCGCACGGGGCGGAGGTACCCGAGCTGGATGTGGCGGCCGTGCTGGACCGGAGACCGGACGTCGCGGTGGTGGACGCTTATGCGCATGTCAACGCCCCGGGAAGCAGGAATGAACGGCGCTGGCAGGACATCGAGGAACTCCTGGCAGCCGGGACGGACGTGCTGACCACCCTCACCGTCCAGCACGTGGCCTCGCTGCGAGACGCCGTGGCCGCCGTCACCGACCAGCCGGGCCAGGAGACCATCCCGGATTCAGTGGTGCGCCGCGCGGACCACCTCGAGCTGGTGGATATAGCACCGGAGCTCCTGCGCCAGCGGGTGGCCGACGGGAAAGTCTTTCCCCCAGACAGGATCGACGCTGCCCTGGCCAACGAGTTCCGCCTGGGCAACCTCATTGCCCTCCGGGAAATCGCCCTGATCTGGCTGGCGGACCGGGTGGATGAAGGACTGGCCAGCTATCGGAAGAGCCAGGGCATCACCGCTACGTGGCCGGCGCGCGAGCGGGTGGTGGTGGGGCTGAACGGCGGACCGGAGGGGGAACTGCTCCTGAGGCGTGCGTCCCGGATCCTGTCACGGGTCAACGGGGGCGACCTCCTGGCCGTGAACGTGCGGCGGGCGGAGGGGCGCAGCGCGGCGCCGGCCCAGGTGCTGGAAGCCCAGCGGCAGCTCGTCACCGACCTTGGCGGCACCTTCCACACGGTGTCCGGGGAGGACGCGGCGGACTCGCTCCTGGAGTTTGCCCGCAGCGTCAACGCCACCCAAATCGTCATCGGCGCCTCCCCCGGGCGCCTGTGGAACGGGATCCTCGGCATCGGGGTGGGCGCCAAAGTGGTCCGCGGCTCCGGGGACATCGACGTGCACATCGTGTCCCATCCCCAGCGACGCCGCAGCCTGCCCACGCCGGCACCCGCCGCACTCAGCCGTGCGCGGACCACCACGGGCTTCGTCCTTGCCGTCCTGATCCCGGTGCTCGTGACCGCGGGCCTGTCCTTCTACCCGGACCTGAACCTGGCCACCCATGCGCTGGTGCACCTGACCGGGGTGATGGCGGTGGCATTTATCGGCGGCCTGTGGCCGGCGGTGCTCGCGGCCGTCCTGGATGCGCTGCTGCTGAACTACTTCGAAACGGACCCGGTGGGAACGTTCATCATCAAGGACCCGCAAAACGTCTTCGCGCTGTTCGTCTTCCTGAGCGCGGCGGTGGCCGTGTCACTGGTGGTGGGCCTGTCCGCCAGGCGTGCCCGGGAAGCCATCCGGGCACGCGCCGAAGCGACCACCCTGGCGGACCTCGCCCGCGACGCCCTCCTCACGGACGACACCGTTGCGGCGTTCATGGCAAAGGTCCGGGAGACCTTCCAGGTCCGGTCCGCAGGGCTGTTCACCACCACCGGGGACCGGGGTGCGGCGTGGGAACTGCAGGCCTTCTCCGGAGACGCGCCACCGCCCTCCCCGGACGCTGCGGCGCTGACGGACAGCGTGGAACTTGCCGATTCAAAGACAGCGCTGGTCCTCACCGGGCGCAGCCTGACGGCCGGTGACCGGCTGCTCCTGGCCGCCCACGGGGCCCATCTCCTCCTGCTGCGCCAACGCAATTCCCTGCAACGCACGCTGCAAAGCACGGCGAAACTGGCCGAGGGCAACAACGTCCGTACCGCCATCCTGCGGGCCGTCGGCCATGACCTGCGCACCCCGCTGGCCGGGATCAAGCTGGCCGTCACGGCGCTGCGGCGCCAAAGCCGCAGGCTGCCGGAGGAGGTGCAGGCCGAGATGCTTGAGACGATCGATTCCTACACGGAACGCCTGGACGCCCTGATCTCCAACCTCCTGGACATGTCCCGGATCTCCAGCGGGTCCGCCGCCCCGCTCACGGCGCCGGTCACCTGGCGCGATGCCATCGAGGACGCGTTGCGGGGCCTCCCCGTGGACCGCATCCGGATCGAACTCGCCGCCAACATGCCCGCCGTCGACGCGGACCTGGGGATGCTGGAGCGGGTCATCGCCAACATCGTGGAAAACGCGCTGAAATATGCGCCGGACTCGGACGTGGTCATCGTGGGCGTCTCGGGCGGGTCCCACGCTGCGGACGACGCCGGCATCCCCTTTGGTGAGTTGCGCATCGTGGACCACGGGCAGGGTGTGCCCGCTGCCGCGGTGGAGGGCATCTTCCAGCCGTTCCAGCGCCTTGATGACGCCCCCGTAGGCCTGGGCATGGGCCTTGGCCTCGCCGTCGCGAAGGGCTTCACGGAGGCCATGGGCGGCCAGTTGGTGGCCGAACCGACGCCCGGCGGGGGCCTGACAATGGTGGTTAGGCTGCCGCTGTCCACCGGGCCGGCAGTCTCCACCCTTCGCAGGAAAGCAGGCACCGGCACCGCATGAGGACAGTACTGGTAGTGGACGACGAGCCGCAGGCTCCTGCGCGCCCTCCAAGTCAACCTGGAGGCGGAGGGGTACCGGGTGCTCACCGCGCTGGACGGGACGGCCGCGCTGAAGCATGCGGAGGGCGGCCATCCCGACGTCATGGTCCTGGACCTGGGCCTGCCGGACATCAACGGGGTGGACGTGATCACCCGGGTCCGCCGCACCAGCAGCATGCCCATCATCGTGCTGTCCGCCCGGCACGGGTCCGTGGACAAGGTCCGGGCCCTGGACGCCGGCGCGGATGACTACGTGACCAAGCCGTTCGGCCTGGACGAGCTCCTGGCCAGGCTGCGCGTCGCCGGGCGCCGGAGCGGGACCCCGGAGGTGGCGGACAACCCGCCCGCCATTGACGTGGGGGATTTCGAGGTGGACCTGGCCAACCGGAAGGTGCTGCGGGCCGGTGAGCCGGTCCGGCTCACCCCGCGCGAGTGGGCCATCCTGGAGCTGCTGGCACGGAATCCGGGCCGGCTGATAACGCAGCAGCAGATGCTCGGGAAGGTCTGGGGCCCCGGCTACGAGAATGAGACCCATTACCTGCGGGTCTACATGGGCCAGCTGCGCCGCAAACTGGAGGCGGATCCGGCCCGGCCCCGGCACCTGCTCACGGAAGCGGGAATGGGGTACCGCTTCGAGCCGTGACGTGCACCGAAAGGCCCTTGCCGGCGTCGTAAACTGCGCGTAAAGGAATCATTAATAAATGTCTTTTTAGCGCGTGAGCCGTTTTCGCCGGTGCTAGCTTCGCAGTGGTCGCGGTGCAAAGGGCAGCGCGGAAAGGCAAAGATGACCACGTTGAGCAGGCCCCCGGCGGATCCGTCCGCGCCCCACGCCCACGGCAGGAAGGCGCTCAAGGACTGGCTGCTGTTCGGGCTGCAGGACAGCAAGGGCGCCCACCAGGGCCCCGGCGGCGTGCCCACCCAGCACGAAAAGAAGCACTCGTGGTGGCAGGTCATGTGCCTGACCGGCGTGGACTACTTCTCCACCCTGGGCTACCAGCCGGCCATCGCCGCGCTCGCCGCCGGCGTCATCTCCCCGCTGGCCACCCTGGTGCTGGTGTTGGTGACCCTGCTGGGTGCGCTGCCGGTGTACCGCAGGGTTGCCGGTGAAAGCCCCCGCGGTGAAGGCTCCATCGCCATGCTGGAGCGGCTGCTGCCGCGCTGGGGCGGCAAGCTCCTGGTGCTGGTCCTGCTGGGATTCGCGGCCACTGACTTCATGATCACCATGACCCTTTCGGCAGCAGACGCCACCGCGCACCTGCTGGGCAATCCCGTGGCTCCGGGCTGGCTCCAGAACCAGAACGTTCCCGTCACGCTTTTCCTGCTTGCCTTGCTGGCAGCTGTGTTCCTGCGGGGCTTCAAGGAAGCCATCGGCGTCGCCGTCGTCCTCGTGGTCCTCTACCTGGGCCTGAACGCGATAGTGGTGGTTGCCACCCTGGCGCAGGTGCTCACGCACCCGGCGGCCATGGGGGACTGGTGGACCAACCTGTGGGTGTCGCATGGGAACCCGGTGATGGCGGTGGCCATCGCACTGCTTGTCTTCCCCAAGCTGGCCCTGGGCCTGTCCGGCTTCGAAACCGGCGTGGCCGTGATGCCGCAGGTCAAGGGCGCCCCGGACGATACGGAGGAGAACCCCACGGGCCGCATCCAGGGTGCCCGCCGCATGCTCACCACCGCCGCCGTGATCATGAGCGTGTTCCTGCTGACCACCAGCTTCATCACCGTGGTCCTGATCCCGGAACAGGAATTCCAGGCCGGCGGACAGGCGAACGGCCGCGCGCTGGCCTACCTGGCGCACGAATACCTCGGCGTGGGATTCGGCAGCGTCTACGACATCAGCACCATCGGCATCCTCTGGTTCGCCGGCGCCTCGGCCATGGCCGGCCTGCTGAACCTGGTGCCCCGGTACCTTCCCCGCTACGGCATGGCACCGGGGTGGGCCAAGGCCGTCCGGCCCCTGGTGCTGGTCTTCACCCTGATCGGGTTCCTGATCACGTTCATCTTCAACGCCGACGTCGATGCCCAGGGCGGCGCGTACGCCACCGGCGTCCTGGTACTGATGACCTCCGCCGCGGTGGCCGTGACGCTCTCGGCGCGCCGGCGCAGGCAGCGGAACCTCTCGGTGGGCTTCGGGGCCATTTCCGTGGTGTTCGCCTACACCACGGTGGCCAACGTCTTTGAACGGCCCGAGGGCATCCGGATCGCCGCCATCTTCATCCTCGGCATCATCGTCATCTCGCTGCTTTCCAGGGTCCGCCGTTCCTTCGAGCCTGCACGCAACCCGGGTGCATTTGGACCAGCAGGCCCTGGAGTTCATGTCCAGCACCCTGGACGGGCCCATCGCCATCATCGCGCACGAGCCGCTGCGGCTGTCCCCTGAGGCCTACCGGGACAAACTCGAGTCAGCCATCGAGGTCAGCCACCTCCCGCTGGCGGGGGACGCCCTGTTCCTCGAGGTCATCGTGGATGATTCCTCGGACTTCGAAACCGAACTGCATGTGCGGGGCGTGAACAGGCACGGCTACCACATCCTCGAGGTCCACGGCCCGGTGGTTCCCAACACCATCGCCTCCGTGCTGCTGCACATCAGGGACGTCACGGGGCTGATGCCGCACATCTACTTCCGCTGGACCGAGGGGAACCCCATCACCAACCTGGTCCGGTTCCTGTTCCTGGGCGAGGGCGAGATTGCGCCCGTGACCCGGGAGGTGCTGCGTGAGGCCGTCCCGGACGTTACCCAGCGGCCGTGGGTTCACGTCGGCTGATGTGCGCCACCGTGGCCGCAACCCGGGCGGCGTCCGCCAGGCTGGACGGGACGTTCGCATGGAAGGCTGCCTCGGCGTCGTCCTCCCAGACCCCGGCGGCCAGCACCACAACGTGCACCATGTCGCCGTAGGTATCGTTGCAGGCCAGGATGTCGCCGGGCACCTTGTGCGGGTGCGGGCCGGGTGCGGGCCAGGGCTGGAAAATGACCCACCACGGCTCGCCGTCCTGGTCCGGGAAAAGGTAGCCCGCGGTGGGGTGCAGGGCGCGGCCGTTCACCGCCCGCCCGCCGTAGCCCTCGACGGCGTCGGCTGCCGCGGCGAACTTGACCCTCCCGCGGTCCTCCGGCTCCTCGTCCCACCGCATCTGCGCTCCCTGCCTCCACCTGCTGCCTATGCCTCCATCAAAGAGCCGCGGGGGCAGGACCGGGGCGGCCGGGGCGCTTTTTTGACGGATTTTTACGCTCCCGCCGGCCGCGGGGGAAGCCGGCGGCCGCCACAGCATAATGGGATCCATGGACAGCCCCGTAACCATCCGCCCCATGTGCCCCGAGGACTGGGATGCCGTCCACGCGATCTACGCCGCCGGCATCGCCACGGGTGAGGCGACCTTCGAGACCGAGCCGCCCGCGTGGGAAGCGTTCGACGGCGTGCGGCTGCCCGGGCACCGGATCGTCGCGGCGGATGCGGGGCGCGTTTTGGGATGGGCCGCGGTGTCCCGGGTTTCGTCCCGGGACGTGTACCGGGGCCTCGTGGAGCACTCCATCTACGTTGCCCCGCAGGCACAGGGGCGGGGCGTGGGCCGGCTCCTCCTGGGCGCCCTGATTGAGTCGACGGAAGCCGCGGGCATCTGGACCATCCAGTCCAGCATCTTCCCGGAGAACACGGCCAGCCTGGTGCTGCACCAGAAGCTGGGGTTCCGGGTGGTGGGGACACGGGAACGGATTGCCCGGATCAGCAACGGTCCCAAGGCCGGGCACTGGCAGGACACGCTGCTCCTGGAACGCCGCAGCACCGTGGCCGGGACGGAATAGAAGAATCGCCCGGGGCCGGCTTCGAGCCTGGTTCCGTTGCCTAGACTGGACGTATGCGGGTATCTAACCCCTGGAGCTCCTGATGAGCCTGCAAGCGATGTTCGTGGGCGCCCTGTTGTCCGCCCTCGTTGCGCTGTTCCTGCTCCTGCTGGTGCGGAGGGAACGGCGCGTGGGAGTTGTGGCCATGGGAGCAGCGGCCCTCATGATGCCCATGGCCTGGAATTCGATCCTGAACTGGACCGGGGCGATCGGCCTGTTTTCCCACGACTTGCCCTTCCCGCCGTTTCCCATCAGCTGGCAGGACACGGGAACGGGAGTGTTTACCCTTGCGGGAGCTGCCCTGGCACTGATGGTGGGGCCTTGCAGGGGCGATGCAGGCCGCCGCATTGCGGCAACAGCAGCGTTGGCCGCGCTGGCCGCGTTGGTTGTGGACGTCTACCTCTACTAACCCGGCGCCTTACCGCGAGGGGCGCCTTACCGTGTGGGCAGGGTCAGGATCTCGGCGCCGTCCTCGGTAATCGCGATGGTGTGCTCGGTGTGCGCCGTCCGGCAGCCTGTGGCGCTCCGGAGCGTCCAGCCGTCGTCGTCCGTCACCAGGCTCCGCCGTGTCCGCCATGATCCATGGCTCCAGCGCCAGCAGCAGCCCGGGCCGCAGTTTGAAGCCGCGGCCGGGCCGGCCCATATTGGGGACGTGCGGGTCCTGGTGCATGGTGGAGCCGATGCCGTGGCCGCCGAACTGGGTGTTGATGGGGTAGCCGGCGTCGGTGAGGACCCGCCCGATGGCATAGGCGATGTCGCCGATCTTGGCAGCCGGTCCGGCGGCGGCGATCCCGGCGGCCAGTGCCCGCTCGGTGGTCTCGATCATGGCCACGCTCTCCGCGGGCCGCGATTCGCCCACCAGGAAGCTGATGGCGGCGTCGGCAGCCATCCCGTTCTTGACCACCGCAAGGTCCAGGGTGAGCAGGTCCCCGTCGGCCAGTGAGTAGTTGTGGGGCAGCCCGTGGAGCACGGCGTCGTTGACGCCCGTACAGATGTAGTGGCCGAAGGGGCCCCGGCCGAACGATGGCGCATAGTCCACGTAGCAGGACTCGGCCCCGGCCTCGGTGATCATCTCCTTGGTCCACTGGTCGATGTCCAGCAGGTTGGTGCCCACGGTTGCACGGCTCTTCATGGCCTGCAGGATGTCCGCCACCAGGGCGCCGGTCTCCCGGGCGCGGGCCACTTCGGAGGGGTTCAGGATCTCGATCATGGGGCGCCCTTCTTGTGCGGCCGGTGAGTCTCCATCCTATTTGCCCTCCCGCCAGGGGTCGCAAGGCAATGCTCCGGTCATGTGGATTTCCACCAGTTGCGACAAATATAGATGAGTGTGAATATATACGTGTGTCTATGTCTCTCAAGCCCACCGCCGTGGAAGCGGTGGCGTGCTGCTCCCCGCTGGCCCGGGAGCCGTTGTCGGAGCCGGAAGCGGAAGGGATTGCCCCGCTGCTGAAGGCGCTGGCCGATCCCGTCCGGCTGCGGCTGATGTCCATGGTCGCCTCGCATGAGGGCGGCGAGGCGTGCGTGTGCGACCTCAACGACGCATTCGAGCTGTCCCAGCCCACCATCAGCCACCACCTGAAGATCCTGCACGAGGCAGGGCTGCTGGACCGGGAAAAGCGCGGCGTCTGGGTCTACTACCGAGCGCGGACCGAGGCCTTGCAGAACCTGGCCGCCATGATCGGGGGGCAGGCCTCGTGAGCGTGATGGGCCGCCGGGTTGGCGCGGAGTTCGTGGGGACCGCGTTCCTGGTCATGGCCGTGGTGGGCTCGGGCGTCATGGCGTCCCGGCTTTCACCGAACGACGCCGGCCTGCAGCTTCTGCAGAACAGCCTCGCCACGGGTGCCGCACTGGTGGCGCTGATCGTGGCACTCCAGCCCGTGTCGGCGTCGTTCAATCCTGTGGTGACCTTGGTGGAACGTGCCCTGGGCATGATCGATACCCACACCGCGGCAGGCCTGATCGGTGCGCAGGTCCTGGGTGGCCTTGCGGGCACGGTGGCGGCCAATTTGATGTTCGGGCTGGACGCGGTCACCTTCTCCACGCACGTCCGCACCGGCCCCGCGCTCTGGCTGGGCGAAATCATCGCCACCATAGGGCTGCTGGTGGTCATCTTCGGCACCGTCCGGTCCGGCCGGGCGGACAGGGTGGCATTCGCCGTGGGCGGGTACATCACCGCCGCGTACTGGTTCACCAGCTCCACCAGCTTCGCCAACCCCGCCGTGACCATCGCCCGGACCGTCACGGACACCTTCGCCGGCATCGCACCGCCGTCGGCCCCTGCCTTCATCCTCGCCCAGCTCCTGGGCGGCGCCGCCGGGTACGTCCTGGTCCGTTTCCTTTACCCATCCCTCGCAACTCCCGCCGTCGCCACGGCTGACCGAAAGGTGCTCTCATGAGCCACAAGCCCTCCGTCTTGTTCGTCTGCGTCCACAACGCCGGCCGGTCACAGATGGCCGCCGCGTTCCTCACCAGCCTCTCGAAGGGCGCCATCGAGGTCCGTTCCGCCGGGTCGCAGCCGGCGGAGAAGGTCAACCCGGCCGCCGTCGAGGCCATGGCCGAAGTTGGCATCGACATGTCCGCCGAGATCCCCAAGGTCCTCACCACCGAGGCCGTCAAGGACTCCGACGTGGTGATCACCATGGGCTGCGGCGACGAGTGCCCCTACTTCCCGGGCAAGCGCTATGAGGACTGGGTGCTGGAGGATCCCGCCGGCAAGGGCGTCGACTCCGTACGGCCAATCCGCGACGAGATCAAAACCCGCGTCGAGGCCCTGATCGCCTCCCTGGTTCCCGCACAGAGCTGAATCGAGGACGGCATGACATCATCCGAGTCCCTGCCGGTTGCCGTGATCGGCGCCGGACCCGTAGGCCTGGCCGCAGCCGCGCACCTGCTGGAACGCGGGCTGGAGCCGGTGGTCTTCGAGGCCGGCCCAACCGTAGGGGCCGCCATCCGCCAATGGGGCCACATCCGGGTGTTCTCCACGTGGAAATACAACCTGGACGCCGCTTCGGTGCGCCTGCTGGAACGCAACGGCTGGGAAGCGCCGCGCCCCACGGCCCTGCCGTACGGCGCCCAAATCGTCTCTGAGTACCTCGAGCCACTGGCGGCCACGCCGGAACTGAAGGACCGGATCAGGACCGGGTCCAGGGTTGTCGCCGTCTCCCGGGAGGGCATGGACAAGGGCCGCAGCCAGGGCCGGGAGAGCGCCCCGTTCCTCCTGCGCATCGAGCACGACGGCGGCACGGTCACCGAGGTCTTGGCGCGTGCGGTGATCGATACGTCGGGGACGTGGAGCACGCCGGCGCCGCTGGGATCCTCCGGGCTGGCCGTTCCGGGGGAGGCGGAAGCTCGTGCTGCCGGGCTGATTACCGGCCCGCTGCCGGATGTTGCCGGCGGTGGATTCGCCGGCCGCCGCACCCTGGTCATCGGCTCCGGCCACTCAGCCGCCAACATGGTCCTCGACCTGGCCCGCGTGGCCCGCGCCAACCCCGGCACCGAAGTCCTCTGGGCCATCCGCGCTGCCACCCCGGCCCGGGCCTATGGCGGTGGCGACACCGACCAGCTACCCGCCCGCGGCCAGGCTCGGAGCCCGGCTCCGCACCGCCGTCGAGACTGGAGCCGTCCAGGCTCCTGGCCAGCTTCCACACGGCATCCATCGACGTGCACGGCGACGCCCTGACCGTGCACGCGGCCGACGGTCGCAGCATTGAGGTGGACCGCGTCATTCCCGCCACAGGGTTCCGCCCCGAGCTGGGCATGCTGTCCGAGCCTGCGGCTGGACCTGGACCCGGCGGTGGACGCACCCAAGGCCCTTGGCCCGCTGATCGATCCGGACTTCCACAGCTGCGGCACCGTCCCCGCCCACGGCGCCCGGATCCTCGAGCAGCCGGAGAAGGACTTCTACCTGGCGGGCATGAAGTCCTACGGCCGCGCGCCCACGTTCCTCATGGCCACCGGGTACGAGCAGGTCCGCTCCATCGCCGCCGCCCTGGCCGGAGACACCGAAGCCGCGGACGCCGTGGAACTTGAACTTCCGGAAACCGGCGTGTGCTCCACATCCATTCCGGACGACGCCGGGGACTCCGGTGCGGACGCCTGCTGCTCCGCTCCGGTGCCGGTGCCGGTGACGATCGGGTTTGCCACCGGACTGGAGCACGGGCGCAGCAGCGAACCGGCCGTATAGCGGGAGCGCGTTTATGCCTGACAAGGATCCGGTGCGGCAGGAACTGCTGTGGATCGCGGCGGACTTCCGTAACATCGTCCTGGGTGCCCCGGCGGATGAATTGGACCTGCCGACCATCGGTACGCGGTGGACCAACCGGCAGTTGCTCTTCCACATGGTCCTCGGCCAGAACATCGCGCTCTCCGGGATTCCCCTCCTGGGACTGTTCTCGCGGCTGCCGCCCCCGGCCTCCCGGAACTGGAGCCGGCTCCTCGACTCCTGCGCCCGCCCCTACAACTGGGTGAATTGGGCCGGATCCGCCGCCGGTGGCCAGGTCCTGAAGCCAGCCGGCATGCTGGGGATGATGGACCGGACCACCCGGATCATTGTGGACTGGTACGACCATGCTGACAGCAGGGCACTGGACCGCGGCATGACCATGCCCGTGCGGTGGGATCCGTACTTTCTGCCGTGGATGAGCCGCCGGGACATCCTGGCGTGGGCACCCAAGCACTACCGCCACCACCGGGCCCAGTTGAGCCTGACCACGCTCCCGGCCTGAGCAGCGGACCGCGTGCACTCCCGCCCAGTTACTCCGGCCACGCCCCACTCCGGTAGCGCGAAGCGCCGCAGCGTACGGCGTGTCTACCCAGTGCGGCAGGAGTAAGCGGGCAGGAACGCTCGACGGCCGCCCTATGGAGCGGACGGGTCCCCGCCGTCTAGGCCGATGGAACGGCCCCGGGCGAAATGGGCGTTCGCGATCTCGTTGACGTCGCGGAGGCTCTTCCCCGGGTGGGCCAGCCGGAGCCACTCGTAGTCCCACTCCTGCATGTCCCGCACGCGGCTTATCCGTTTGTGGGCCCGCATTTGGGCGGTGAGTTCCTCGCCGCTGGGCACCCGGGGCGGGGGCGGGGGCATGACGGGTTGCGGCCTGGGCGGAGGCACTCTGGCCGGACGTGGTGGGGCCGTTGCGGAGCGGACCAGGGCCACTGTCAGCGCAACCACGCCCGCTGCAATCAGGAGGACCCACCAGTACTGGATGATGAGGGCCACGACGATGAGGATAAAGAAGGGCGCGCACCCGATGGCGCCGCCGCCTCCGCTACGTGACCGACGTCGTTTGGCTGCCATGCTGGTTCCTCTTGCGAAGTGATTGTGAGGAGTCCACTCTCGCACCGGACAAGCGTCCTGTCATGAGTACCCGGTACTCGAGTTTGGCCGAGCACGCGTTCCAGCCCAGTTACTTCTGGCCGGGCGGGAGGTAGGCCCCGAGGCTCCCAACTAGGTCGCAGTTAATGTCGTTCTGACGCCTCAAAACGACATTAACTGCGACCTAGTTGGGTTAGTCGGTGATGTCGGTGCTGGTGCTCAGCTCCTGCCACTGGTCCAGTTCGGCACGCTGGGCGTCGGCCACCATGCCGAACGCGCCGAAAGCGTCCGTGCCCAGGACCAGGAGGCCAGGCGGGTTGGCGGAATCGACGACGGCGATGATCGCCCGGGCCGCCTTGTCCGGGTCCCCGGGCTGGTTGCCGTGGGCCGTGTCCACTTCCTTGCGGCGCTTGCCGGCCGTGTCCGCGTAGTCCCCGATCGGCGTCGCGGACTGGGTGAGCGAGCGGCCCGCGAAGTCAGTGCGGAAGCCACCCGGCTCGATGGCGGTGACGTTGATGCCGAGCGGTTTGAGCTCGTTGCGGAGCGATCCGGACATGCCCTCCAGCGCAGCCTTGGTGGCGGCGTAGTAGCCGGAGCCGGCCGGTGTGATGCGGGCGCCGATGGAGGAGATGTTCAGGATGGACCCGGCCTTGATGGCGCGCATGCCCGGGAGGACTGCCTTGATCATGTCCACGGCGCCGAAGAAGTTGGTGTCGAACAGACGGCGGATGTCGGCGTCGTCCGCTTCCTCCACGGCGGCGCGGTAGCCATAGCCGGCGTTGTTGACCAGCACGTCGATGCTGCCGAATTTTTCCTCCGCCTGCTTCACTGCGGCGCTGATCTGCGCCTTGTCCGTGACGTCCAGGGGGAGCGCCAGCGCGGTGTCGGGGAAGCCGGCGGTGACGTCCTGCAGCGTCTCCACCTTCCGGGCGGTGACGACGGCGTTGTGCCCGGACGCGAGCACGGCTTCCGCCAGTGCCCGGCCAAGTCCGGTGGAGCAGCCTGTGATGAGCCACGTTGCCATGGGTTTTCCTTTCGTAGGGGTGTTAGGCGGGGCGGGCAGCTAAGCCGCGTGCCGCCGTCGTGCGTGTGCTGTCAGTTCGTGGGCGCCGTAGCTGTTGTCATCCGGGTTGACGGTGACGCCGGGGGCCACCAGGTGGTCGATGCGGTCCAGCACTTCGGGCGCCAGGACGGTGTCTGCGGCCGGGAGGTAGGACTCCAGCTGCTCCATGGTGCGCGGACCCACGATCGCGGAGGTGACGCCGGGGTGGTTGATCACGAACGCGATGGCCAGGCTCGATGAGCGTCACCCCTGCCCATTCGGCCACCTGCGCCAGGCTCCTCCACGATGTCCAGCTTGCGCTGGTTGGCCGGCTGCGTCATGTCGAAGCGGGCACTGGGACGGGCTGAAGATGTGGGCCGGGACGCAGAGTCCTTCCGCCACCGGCCCGAGAGCCAGCCGCCGGCCAGCGGGCTGTAGGTCAGCGTGCCCATCCCATGGCGCTGCACCGTCGGGAGCACGTCCTCCTCAATGCCGCGGGTCAGGATGGAGTACGGCGGCTGCTCGGTGACGAACCGCTCCAGGTTGCGCTCGCGGGATGCCCACTGGGCCTCCACGATCTGCGAACCCGGGTAGGACGAGGAGCCGATGTAGCGCACCTTGCCCTGGCGGACCAGGTCGGTGAGCGCGCCAAGGGTTTCCTCCACATCGGTGTCCGGGCTGGGCCGGTGCACCTGGTAGAGATCGATGTAGTCCGTGTTCAGCCGGCGCAGCGAGTTCTCCACTTCCCGCATGATCCACCGGCGGGAACCGCCGCGCTGGTTGGGGTCCTTCCCGTCCATCGGCATGAAGAACTTGGTGGCCAGGAAGACGTCGTCGCGCTTTCCGGCGAGCGCTTCCCCGACGATCTCTTCCGAGGCGCCGCCGGAGTAGACGTCGGCAGTGTCGATGAAGTTGATGCCGGCGTCCAGGGCGCGGTGGATGATGCGGGTGACGTCTGCGCGGTCGTCATTGCCCCAGGGGCCGAACATCATGGCGCCGAGGCAGAGCGGGCTGACCTGTACTCCTGTGCGGCCAAGCGGGCGGTATTCCATGTTGGGTTTCCTTTTGTTCGCGGGGCTTAGGCTTCGGGGATGACCATGGCGAACCGCTCCGGACGGGCCACGTCAGGGTCCGGCCCGCTGCGCACGCCGGTGTCCAGCGCGTCGATGGTTGCGAGGTCCTGCGGGGACAGCTCGAAGCCGAACACGTCGAAGTTCTCCGCGATGCGGGCCGGGTTGGTGGATTTGGGGATGGCGGAGCGGCCCTGCTGCAGGTGCCAGCGGAGCATCACCTGCGCCGGGGTCTTGGCGTGGGCGTGGGCGACGGCGGCGATCGCCGGGTCCCGCATGACGTTCTTCCGGTTCTCGCCCCAGCCGGGGTAGAACGTGATTCCGCCGATGGGTGACCAGGCCTGCGTGAGGATGCCGTGCTCGGCGTCCGCAGCCTGGACGGTCCGCTGCTGGAAGTAGGGGTGCAGGCTCGATCTGGTTGACGGCCGGGACCACGTCGGTTTCCTGGAGCAGGCTGCTGGAGGTGGTGCGGCATGAAGTTGCTGACGCCGATGGCCCGCACCCGCCCGTCCTTGAGCAGGGTTTCCAGGCCCTTGTAGGCGGCGATGGTTTTCTCGAACCGGTCCGGGGCGGGCTGGTGCAGGATGAGCAGGTCCAGCTGCTCCACGCCCAGCTTGCCCGCGGCCTTGTCGCACGCATGCAGCGCCTCGTCGTAGCCGTAGTCGCTGACCCAGACTTTGGTTTCGATGAAAACGTCTTCGCGCGGCAGCCCGGACCGGCGGATCCCTTCGCCCACCTCCCGCTCGTTGCCGTACGCGGCGGCGGTGTCGATGTGCCGGTAGCCCACCTCAAGCGCTGTCTGGACGGCCGCCGTCGTCTCTTCCGGGGGACTTTGGAAGACGCCCAGGCCGAGCGCTGGCATGGTGACGCCGTTGTTGAGTTTCAGTTCCATGCCTTCACGGTATGTGGGTGCGCGGGTTTGTGGGAGGGCTTGTCAGTCCCTCCTTCGCCTCAGGGCCGGGGCGTAGCGTGGGGGCATGACCAACAGCGACGACGTGCGGAAATTCCTGACCTCCCGCCGGGCCCGGCTCACTCCGGAGGGCGCCGGGCTGCCCGCGTACGGCGGGACCCGGCGCGTGGCCGGGCTCCGGCGGGAGGAGGTGGCCATGCTCGCGGGGATGAGCGTCGATTACTACATCCGGCTGGAGCGGGGGAACCTTTCCGGTGCGTCGGACAGTGTGCTGGAGGCGCTGGCGCGTGCGCTGCAGTTGGACGACGCCGAGACGGCCCACCTTTTCGACCTTGCCCGCGCGGCCTCCGCGTCTCCGCGGGTGCGGCGCCGGCGGAGCCCTCTGACGGTCCGGCCCAGCGTACAGCGGGTCATCGATGCGATTACCGCCGCGCCGGCCTGGGTCCGCAACGACCGCGGCGACGTGCTGGCCGCCAACGAGCCTGGGCCGTGCGCTGTACCTGGAAATGATGGCGGACGCGGTGGCCCCGCCCAACAGTGCCAGGTTTACCTTCCTGAATCCGAAGGCGCGGGAGTTCTTCCGCGACTGGGAGCGCAGCGCGGACGATATTGTGGCGGTCCTGCGGTCCACGGCAGGGAAGAACCCGTACGACAAGGACCTCTCGGACCTGATCGGCGAACTCTCCACCCGCAGCGAAGAGTTCCGCGTCCGCTGGGCCCGGCACGACGTGAAGTACCACCGGACCGGCCGCAAACGCCTGCACCATTCCGTGGTGGGGGACCTGGACCTGACCTACGAGGCCTTTGAACTCCCCGCCGATCCCGGCCTGCGGATCAACATCTATACGGCCGAGCCCGGCACGCCCTCCGAGGACGCGCTCAAGGTCCTGGCGAGCCTGGGCGGCGACGCAGGGGGCTGTTGGCGTGCCACCCCAGAAGATGGCCACCGAGCGGGGGTCCTGAATGCCTGGGCGGGAAGGCCCGGCCGAATCAGTCCTCCTCCCGCAACCACGCCATCGCCTCGTCCATTGACGTGAAGTAGCGGGTGGGGTGGGCCGGCTTGTGCCGCCCCATGTAGAAGTCGGCCAATGTTTGGTCCACGGGGGAAGTGCCCACCACCGCCGCGCACTTCACCGGCCAGGTGCCGGCAAAGGCCTTCAAGGCGCCCTGGTCGATCCATTCCAAGCCTGTCATTTCGACCAACATCGGAAGGGTGCGGCCCCCGCTGAGGGCCCGGGCCCGGTGCATCAGCGCCCTGGCGTCCCGCTCCGTGACCACGTCCCCGGGCGCCCACTTCAGGTGGAGTACGCCGCCGGAGAGCTCGATGGTTCCGGTGACGTCCTCATCCTGTGTGGCATTCATGCCTTCTACTTTGCTGCTCCTTCACGCCGAACAGCAACAAAACCACACGCTTGAACTTATTGCACATTGCCCCCTGGCTTTTGCGGAGCAGGAGCTCTTGCCGCCGTTTACCGCCCGGGGCTACCTTGTGGCCATGGACCGCATGGCCACACCCGCCGACGTCGATGCCATCTGCAGGGGCCTTCCGGAGGTCGAGCCTGGGGATCTCTTGGGGTGACCGGCCCACGTATAAAGTGCCGCGGGGACCGAAAGGCCGGGGGTTCGTGCTGTACCGGGCGCCGCACAAGACGGCCGTGGATCCGGAGTCGGGCGAGAAGTACCGGGACCTGCTGGTCATCGTGGTCCCGGATGACGCCGCCAAATCAGCCTTGGTGGAGGACCCCGCGCTGCCATTCTTCACGGTTCCCCACTTCAACGGGTACAACGCCGTGCTGGTCCAGGAGTCCAGGCTTGGCGAGATCGCGCATGACGAGCCTGGCGGAGATCCTCGTGGAGGCCTGGGCGGCCCGGGCGCCCAAGAAACTGGTCAAGGAGTTCTTCGCCGGCCGGTGAGGCACGACGGCGGCGCACCAGAGCGGCCTGTCCGCCGTAGAGTGGCGGGCAGGCCGCTGGGGCCGGGCCGGGTGCTAATGCCCGGCACGCGCGCCCGGGTGGCCCGGTTTGCGGGCCGGGTCCACGGTGCCGCCCTTTCCGTAGTTGCCCTCCGGGTACCGCCCGGTTTCGGAGGCAGCGGTCCGCCCGGGTACTGGACCGGCCCCGCCGTAGTCGGCCTTGACGTAGCGCCCGGCTCCCACGGTCCGGTCGCCCAGGGGTTCGGGCAGTCCGCCTTCGCTGCCCGCGGGCCCGTAGTTTCCCTCGACGTACTGGCCCTCGTCGTCGTCGGCACGGCGGCCGCGCTGTGCACCGGCTTTGCCGAAGTTGCCTTCCACGTAGCGTCCGCGCAGGTCGCGCTCCTCTGGGGTGCCCTCCGGAACGGGGGTGTTTTCGGTGCTGCTGTTGTCGTTCGTTCGGTGGGTGGCTCCACAAGTCAAGGCCGCGACACCTTGCCCAAAACCCCCGCCGGAGAGGCCGGCCTTCTACTCTAGGCGCCGCGGCCGCCGGCGCGGCCCATCCGCTGCTTAGCGGAGTTTGTTCCGGCTCCGATCGGGACATGTTTCGTCGCCTTGGCGAGCCCAAAGACCGGCATCCCGCTGTAAACGACCTCGATGCCGGTGGCCGGCACCTGGTACGTCTCGTGCCAGACGCCGACGTCTCCGGTCCCGGCAAGTTCCTTCATGAAGCGGCGCCAGGGCTCAAGATGAGGGGAGTCCCGGTCAGCCGCAAATTTCCGCAGATGCTCCGGACTCTCCCAGTAGCTGAGCATCATGGTGGTGCGCCCCGCCCACTGGTGGTAGCCAAGCATTCCCGCTTCGGGGACAGCAGCCAGGTGCTGGAGCATCCGCCCCATGGCGGCACCGACCCTGCCTACGGTCCCGATCTTCCACCACCGGTTGGCCCGCATTCCGATCAGGAAGACCGTGACGGATTCCCGTGCCGGGTCGGCGGTGTACCGGCCCGGAAATACCTTCTGCGCCATGGGAACTCCTCGCTCGATCGTTTCATAACACCGTTACGAAACAAGGTTATGAAACAATGGGATCCATGGCAAGACCTGTAGTGCATAACGATTCCCTGAGGCGGGACCTGTTGGAGGTAACCGCCGAGTTGGTGGACCGCAGTGGTCCCGCGCGGGTGACGCTGCGGGACGTGGCCGCCGCGGCAAGGACCTCCACCACGGCTGTGTACTCATTGTTCGGCGGGAAAGCCCAGGCTCCTCACGGCAGTAGTGGAGGACGGGTTCCGCTCCTTCGGCGATTCGCAGCGGGCAGCCGCCGCCGGCGGCCTCCAAGGGCTTGGGGACGTCTACCGGGCCTGGGCGCTGCAGCATCCGGCTCTCTACCGGCTGATGTTCGGCGGGGCCTTGGCTGCATACGTCGATTGCCAGCCGGACCCTGGCGCAGCCATGGATGCCATGCAGCCCCTGAAGGACGCGGTCGCTTCTGCGCAGTCCGCCGGGACCCTGCGGGAGGCACCCGTGGACCTGGTCGCGGCAGCTATCTGGGGCCAGGTCCACGGCCTTGTGAGCCTTGAGTTGGCGCAGGTCGGACCGCCCCAGGCAGATTGGGCCCGGGTGTACACGCAGGCCCTGGAAGCCGTCGGGCGTGGATGGGCCGCCTGACCAATCCAATATTCAGCGCCGCCAGCTTCAACCAGGGAAGGCGCGACGGCGGGGCGCGCGAGTGAGAGCCGCGCGCCCCGCCGTCGGCAACGGCAAGCCGGATAGTCCTAGTGGCCGGTGAAGAAGCCCCTGAGCTGGGTGGCGATGGCAGCTGCGGAGACTTGGTGGGTTTGGCCGTCCAGGACGCGGTGTTCACTGCCTGGGATGGCTCCCGCGATCGCCTTTTGTCCCTGGGCCATGGGGTCGCCGGCTTTTCCGCCCACCATGACCAAGGTGGGCACGTTAACCGTGCGGAGCCGGTCCAGCGGGGCCACGAAATTGTTGGTTACCCGCGTTTCGTAGGGCAGGGTGTTCGCCGCCGCGATCTGCTTCTTCCACACTCCGGGCATGAGGCGCAGCAGGTACGGGAGGAATGCGGGTGCCCCCACCATTTTGACCAGGAAATAGGACACGGCACTGCCGCGCTTGCCTTCCTTCAGCAGGGCTTCCAGGTGCTCGCGGTGGCTCCCCGGGGTCCCGTCCGCGCCCTGGACGCCGGTGTAGGGCGCCTCGTAGGTGGCCAGGCCCCGCATGGGGACTCCCGCGGCAGCAGCTTCAAGGGCCAGGGCCGCGCCGGAGGAGATTCCATAAACGTAGGGGTTGCCGCCCGCCTCAGTCAGCACAGCCTGAAGATCCTCGATCTCGCGTTCGGTGGCGTAGGGCATAGTCTCGCCGCTGTCACCGCGGCCCCGGCGGTCGTAGAAGTACACCGTGAAGGCATCCTTCAGTTCATTCGCCAGTGCCCGTGAGGGCCCGAAGTTCCGGCCACAGAAGGCTCCATCCACCAGGACCAGGCTGGGTCCGGTCCCCATCCGCTCGACGCTGAGGGAGGTGCCGTCGGGCGACACCACGTTGAACACGGTGCCGGTTTCCTGGGTTTTCGTCATCGCAGTGCTCCATTCAGTGGCGGGTCACGGGGGGCAGTTCAGTGTTTCGGGTCAGGCTAGCGGGTTAGGCCGCCAGATGGAACGTTTCCGCGAAGCGGTGGAGGAGGTTTCCCTGTCCGCTCAGCACCTGGACCACGCCGCTCTCGATGGCGCGTTCGGGGGCGATTTCGCCGGCGATAAGCCGGCGGATGCCGGGTCCGCTGGCGAAGGCGAGGTCGGCCACGCCGTCGCCACGCCTGACGTCCAGGCGGGTGCCATCCACCCGGATCAGGAGTTCAGTGGAACCGAAGTGCGCCGCGTAGGCGGTGGCGGGCAGGCTTGCGGCCACGTCGGGCCGGAAGGTGGTGCGCAGGTCCATGGTCATCGAATCAGGGGTGATGATCTGTTCCTCGCGGGGATCGCCCATCGCCTTGAAACCCCAGGCGCCCAGCGCGAGGATTACGGGTTCAAGCTCGCGGCCGTACGGCGTCAGTTCGTAGACGATCACCCGGGAGCGGGGTGCGCGCCTGATGACTCCGGCGGCCTGGAGTTCCTTGAGCCGCGCGGCCAGGATGTTGGTCGGGATCCGGGGAGCCCGGCGGCCAGCTCCCGTAGCGGCGCGGCCCCACCAGCAGGTCACGGACAATCAGGAGGGCCCACCGCTCGCCCACGATCTCCATGGCCTGCGTGATCCCGGAGTATTGCCCGTAGTCGCGTGCGGCCATGAACCTCAGGCCTGCTGGTTCATGAAGGCTTCGGGTCCCTGTTGGGCGGCCGTGGGGTCCATGAATCCGAATTCCAGGATGTTGCCGTCGGGGTCCGTGAGCTGGCGCTGGTACATGAAGCCGTAATCGGAAGCGGGTTGCGCCTCCGAGCCGCCGGCCGCGAGGCCGTTGGCCACGCTGGTGTCCACGGCATCCCGGCTGTCCACGAAGATGGCGGTGGTGGCTGACACTGTGGCGGAGGGGTCGCCGATGGGACGCTCGCTGAAGGTCTGGAAGTACTCGCGGACCAGGAGCATGAAGTAGCTGTGGTCTTCCTCCACCACCACGCAGGCCGCGTTGTGGTCCGTGAAGAGCGGGTTGATGGTGAACCCCACGGCCGTGTAGAACGCCTTGGCGCGTTCCAGGTCGGTCACCGGCAGGTTGACGAACATTGCGGTCATCATGGTCTCTTTTCCAGGAAGGGTGCTGACAACACTGATACTTGCAAAAAACAAGTGGACCGTCAATACCCCCAACTACCCGACAACGCAACGCACGACGGCGCCACGCACCAAAGCGGTCAGCCCCAGGTCAGCCCCGGGCCAGGGGAAGCGCCAGCCGCATGGTGGTCCCTTCGGGGCCGGTGCGGGCCACTGATACGGTCCCGCCGGCCGCCGTCGCGATGTCCCGGACCAGGGCCAGGCCAATGCCGAAGCTTCGGCGTCCGCCGTCCCCGTCCAGTCCCGGGGCGCGGACAAAGCGGTCAAAGATCTGCCCGGGGTCCACGCCGGTGATGCCGGATCCGGTGTCCGAGACCAGGATTACCGCGCGTGAACCTTCCGCGGCGGCACTGATGGTGATTCGGCCGCCGGCAGGGGTATGGGCCAGGGCGTTGTCCGCCAGCGCCAGCACCGCGCGGCGCAGCGCGCCGGGGTCAACGCGCACCAAGCAGGGTCCACTCCCAGAAAACTCCATAGAAACCCCCTGTTGCCGGGCCAGGTCCTGCAGGCTCCCGGCCACGGACTCGGCGCCCAGAGCCACATCCACCGGCTCCAAGTCCGGTGCCGGCGCGGAGGCGGTGGCGGCCAGGAGCAGTTCGTTGACGATCCCCGTCAGGGTGGCGGTGTCTTCCCGGATTTTAGCCAGGGCCTGTGCCGGTTCGGACCCGGGTTCGGCCTTGCGCTGCGCCAGCTGGATGCGCGTATCCAGGATGGCCAGGGGCGTCCGCAGGCTCGTGGCTGGCATCCTGGACGAAGCGCCGTTGCCGGGCCAGGGCCTCGCCCAGCGGCCGGATGGCGCTGCGCGCGCTCACCCAGCCCACCACGCCGGCCAGCACTATGCCCGCCAGGCCGGCCAGGATCATCCCCTCAATCAGGTCCTTGGAATCGAGGTAGGTGTAGGCCTTCCCCGCCGTGGCATCCGGCAGGGAGGGGTGCGCCAGCTTGTTCATCAGGAACACGGTGGCCGCGGCGAGCAGAAGCACCACCAGGACGGCAACGCCGGCGCTGATCCGCAGGGCCACCTTGAGCGACGCACGGCGGAGGGTGTCCCGGTCCGGATCACCAGCGGAAGCACCAGGGGCAGTGCCGGAGACAGAAGTGGGGGTCATGAGGGGTCGCCGATCTGGTAGCCCACGCCGTGGACGGTGCGGATCACGGTCCGGGAAATCTTCCGGCGGAGGTGGTGGACATAGGTGTCGATGACCCCGGGCTGGTCAGTGGACTGGAAGTGTGCGGCGAGCAGCTCATCGCGGGTGAACACCCTGCCGGGCTGGGCCGCGAGCGCCGCCAGGAGTTCGGCTTCCTTGGCCGACAACGTCACCAGGTCCCCGTAGGGGGAGCGGACAGCGCGCGACGCCGGGTCGAACTCCCAGGCGCCGATGCCCACCGGTCCTGCGGGGGTACTGAAGGTCCGGGTCAGCGCGCGCAGGCGCGCAGCCAGCTCATCGGCGTCGAACGGTTTTGCCATGTAGTCGTTGGCGCCGGCGTCCAGCCCGCGGACCTTCTCGCCGGTGTCGCCCAGCGCGGTGAGGATCAGGATGGGGGTGGCGATGCCTTTGGACCGCAGGGCCGCGATAACGCCCAGGCCGTCCACGATGGGGAGGCCGCGGTCAATGACCATCACGTCCCAGGGCTGGGTCAGCCCCAGGTGCAGGGCCTCCTGCCCGTTGACCGCCAGCCGGACCCGGTAGTCCGGCTCCAGCAGTTCGGTGATCAGCGGGCCCAGGGCGGGGTCGTCCTCGGCGAGCAGCAGGGAGGGCCGGTGGGCAGTGGTCATGCCGCCTATTCTGTCGTGTTGCCGTCCCGGCGGGATGTCCCGGCTGCCGTGTCGAGCCCGGGGCGGCCGGTGGCAGCGAAGTCCGCGCCGTCGTCGTCCGGGGTCTGTTCCGTGGCATCCGTGCCGGCGGCGCGCCGGTTCCTGCGGCGGTGCTTGAGGTACTCGATGCCCCACGGCACCACGGATACCAGGACCATGAGCACGGCGATGATGTCGATGTTTTTGGCGATGATTTCGTAGTGTCCCAGCCAGGTGCCCAGCAGGATCACGGATGTGGCCCATGCGAACGCGCCCACAATGTTCCACAGGGTGAAGGCCTTATGCCCGTACCGGGCGGTCCCGGCGGTCAGTGGCGCGAAGGTCCTGATGATGGGCACAAATCGGGCCAGGACCACGGCGGCGCCGCCGTGCCGGTGGAAGAAATTCTCGGTGGCGGTGAGGTGGGCTGTTTTCAGCACCTTGGCGTCGTCCTTGAACCACCGCCGGCCGAATTTGCGGCCCAGGAGGAAGCCCACCTGGTCGCCGGCCACCGCGGCTGCCGTGACCACGCCGATCAGCACGGGCAGTGACAGGTTGAGCTGCTGGTGCAGGAGCCCTGCGGTGAACAGCAGTGAATCGCCGGGCAGGAACGGGAAGAGGACCCCGGATTCGATGAAGACCATTGCGGCGATGACGCCCAGCGCGGCCGGTCCCAGCCCGCCCAGCAGGCTTGCGGGGTCCAGCAGGGAGGGCGTTCCGCTGGCGCCGGCCATGCCGGAGATCAGTGCGGGGGCGAGGATGCTGTGCACGGCGGGGTTCCTTAGCGTCGGCTTGCAGGGGCGGTAAGCGCTGCGGGCAGGCGGTCCAGGAGCCGGGGGCCAAAGCGGTTCCAGAGTCCGGCGAGCAGGACCACCGCGGCGCTGGCCGCCAGGAAGGAGGCAATCACATCGGTGGGGTAGTGCACCCCTACATATACCCTCGACCAGGCAACTATCACGGCCAGGGCTGCGCCGGCTGCGGCCACGGGCTTGGACCAGCGGGTGCCGCGGCTCAGGAAGTACACGGCGAAGGCCAGGGCCACGGCGAATGAGACGTGGCCGCTGGGGAAGCTGTTGGAGCCCGTTTCCGGGGCCAGGGGGTCGAAGAGCAGGCCCGGGTTGGGCCGCTGGCGGGCGATGATGAGCTTGAAGACCTCGCTGGCCACCCAGCCTGAGCATGCGGTGAGCCCGAACGCAATGGCCTTGGGCAGGTCGCGGCGCACCAGCCAGAGGGCCAGGGCGATGGCGGCAATGAGGCAGAGGCCCACCACGGGTCCGAACAGGACGTTGATGACCATTGCGACGGCGGTCAGCGCGGCCATGTGGTGCTGGCTCAAGTCCTGGTCCACACGCGCTCGGCCGCGGTCTCGCCGGGCACGTGCAGCACGGTAAGGCCCATGGCGACGACGACGGCGCACAGCAGCAGGCCAAGCAGCACCCAGTGGCGGGGCTGGGGGAGCGCGGGGAACCGGGCGCCTGCGGCGGCGCGGGTGCGCGGTGCGGCGGCTTCAGTTTCTTTGTGGGCAGGGGCTGGTTGGTTCACGAAATTCCTCCGGCGTGGGCAGGCGTCCCCGCGGGCGCCGGCCTGGGGGCGGGCACTGGTCCGGGGGTGGACAGGGCGCTGTCCGTGGTCTCTGTTTCGATCCTCCCGCACCGCCAGTAAGAAAGGCTTAAGAAACCCGTTCCGCGCCGGCGGCCGGAGGGCAGGACTGAAGAGCCCCCGTCCTGCCGCCGCCGCTGCAAGGGCCCCGAAGGCAGGGTCGTTAGCTTTCCCGGGTCATTTGCCCGCAGTGAGCGCTTTCAGGAGTGCCGTTCCGTCCGGACTGCCCAGTCCGGTGCACGGGTCCCAGCCGGCGGCGGCCTTGTATGTCCCGTTGTTTCCCTGGGTGATGTCCCGGAATGCCGCCGTGTTGCTGTACAGCAGTGGCTGGATCTGGCCGAAGGTGCGGCCGGTGGACTGCGCCAGGAGCGCGATGAGTGCCGCCCAGAGGGGTGCTACGGCGCTGGTGCCTCCAATGACCATGTCCTTGCCGTCAACCCGCACTTTGTAGCCGGTCTGGGGATCCGCAACGCCGCTGACGTCCGGCACTCCGCGGCCCTTCCCGTGGGACGGTTTGTGGCCGCCGGCATGGGCGGAATTGCCGGACTGCCACGTGGGAGCCGGGAAGGTATCGCTGAAGCCCCCACCGGTGGAGGAGTGCGGCCCGTCATTCCAGACGGTTTCGGACGTAATTGTTCCCGTGGCGGGATCCGCATCAAGCCGGGTGCCGCCACAGGCCAGGGCATGCGGGCTGGAGGCGGGGAAGTCTGCGTGGTCCTTGCCATCCGTGGCGCCGTCCGCGCTGCCGTTGTCCCCTGCTGCTGCGGTGACGGTCACGCCCAGTGCCGATGCGTCAGCCAGGGCCTGGTCGAACGCCGTCCTGGCCTGCGCGGTCCACTCGTCCTCATTCTGGCCCCAGCTGATGCTGATCGAGGCGGGTGCCGGGGTGGCATGCGATGCGTTGATGATGGCGTCAAGGAATCCGGCGTCGGTGTTGGGTGCGAAGTACACCGGAATGTCTGCCCGGGGCGCCAACGCGCCCACCACTTCGATGTCAAGGAGGACTTCGCCGTCAGCGCCCTGCGGGTCCTGTCCGGGATGGTTCACGGCGCCGTCGACCCCCACCGCCCGCACTGTGGGGCCGGTAATTCCCAGCCCCGAGAAGTAGGCGTCCAGGTCGGCCTGGGCGAAGCCGCCGCCGAGTTCGATGATGGCTACCGATTGTCCGGTGCCGTCCGTGCCGGCGGGGAAACCGTAGATCCGGGCGAGTTCGGGCGGCGTGTAGCTGGTGGGGGCCGCGGCCAGCGGGATCGCCCTGAACTGGGTGCGGGCCTGGGGGCGGTCGTCAAGCCCCAGGACTGCCGTGACCACACCGTCCAGCTCTGCCGGGACCTGCAGCCCACCTGTTCTGTGCCGGTGGGTGACGTCGTGGCCGTGGGGGCCGCTGCTGGTCACCTCCTCCAGGCTTGTCCCGAAGATCCGGCTCAGCTGCTCCACTGTCCCGGCAAGCCGGATGCGGCGCGAGGCGGGATCGGCCTCGACGATTTCAGCACCGAGCCGTGTGAACGTTTCGGTCGCCAGAGTCAGGTCCTGGGGCGACGCCCCGTGGCGGGCCGCCAGTTCCTCCCGGGTCAGGAACCCGGCAGGGGTTTCCTGGTTTTCCGGTAGCGCCTCCTGTCGCCGCAGGATTACTGTGATCTCAATCCTGTGGGAGGGATCAGCGGGACCCAGGACCGACTGGATCCTCGCCGCCGTGGGGCGGTCGGAGCCGGGGAGGGGGACGGTGCGTTCTGCGTGGTCAGGGGTGGCGTTGCTGTGCTCGGACATGGGCTGGCTCCGTTCTAGGTGCTGGAATGCCCATTGTGCTCCGCGGCACTGACAATGAACAGGGACGTTCCCTTCGGGGAAATGCCGGCGGCAGGACGTGATGGCGCGTCAAAAGAGGTGGGCCACGCTTGACGCCCGCCCGCGCCCCCGCATATCCTGAACGAACGGTCGGTAAATAATTCCGAGCCGCCCATCAGGTCTTTGCATAGGAGCAACCATGGCAGCACAGAACTTGCAGTCAGTGCCGGCTGAGCTAACCCCGGAAGAGGACGCCGCAGGCCAGGCCCACTTTGACCGGATCATCGCCGATGACTCCCGCATCGAGCCCCGCGACTGGATGCCGGCGGCCTACCGCAAGACCCTCCTGCGCCAAGTGTCCCAGCACGCCCACTCCGAGATCATCGGCATGCAGCCGGAGGCCAACTGGATCTCCCGCGCCCCGAGCCTGAAGCGCAAGGCCATCCTCATGGCCAAGGTCCAGGACGAGGCCGGCCACGGCCTCTACCTCTACAGCGCGGCGGAAACGCTGGGCCAGTCAAGGGACAAGATGATGGACGACCTCATCGCCGGCAAGGCCCGCTACTCCAGCATCTTCAACTACCCGGCGCTGACCTGGGCGGACATGGGCGCCATCGGCTGGCTGGTGGACGGCGCAGCCATCTGCAACCAGGTCCCGCTGTGCCGGGCATCGTACGGCCCGTACGGCCGGGCCATGGTGCGCGTCTGCAAGGAAGAGTCCTTCCACCAGCGCCAGGGCTTCGAGATCCTCCTTGAACTCTCCAACGGCACCCCGGAGCAGAAGCAGATGGCCCAGGACGCCGTGAACCGCTGGTATGCCCCGGCCCTGATGATGTTCGGGCCGCCGGATGACGATTCCCCCAACTCCAAGCAGTCCATGGCCTGGAACATCAAGCGGTTCAGCAATGACGAGCCTCCGCAGCCGGTTCGTGGGCATGATGGTGGAGCAGGTCAAGGTCCTGGGCCTCACCCTCCCGGATGACCAGATCCGCTTCAACGAGGACACCAGGAAGTGGGAGCACGGGCCGCTGGACTGGGCCGAATTCCACGAGGTCCTGGCCGGCCGCGGTCCCTGCAACGCCCAGCGCCTTGAGCGGCGGAGGGCAGCGCACGACGACGGCGCCTGGGTCCGCGAGGCAGCAGCCGCCTACGCAGCAAAACAGTCAGCAAAGCAGCAGAAGGAATACGCAGCATGAGCGAGTCAACAGCCGAGCCCACTGGAAACACCTGGGGCCTGTGGGAGGTCTTCGTCCGGTCAAGCCGCGGCCTGAGCCACGTCCACGCCGGCTCCCTGCACGCCCCGGACGCCGCCATGGCCCTCCGGAACGCGCGGGACCTCTACACTCGCCGCAACGAGGGCGTGTCCATCTGGGTTGTCCCGGCGGACGCCATCGCCGCCAGCGACCCCGACTCCAAGGGCTCCTTCTTCGAGTCCCCGCAGGGCAAGGACTACCGGCACGCCACGTACTACACCAAGAGCGAGGGAGTGAAGCACCTGTGAGCGAAGCCAACGCCAGCGCCACCCGCATCACCCCCGGCAACGCCCTCCGCCCGGAGGACATAGCCCTCGAGGTCAAGACCGGCGTGGCCAAGCCATCAGAGGACGTCGCGGAGTACGCCCTGCGGCTGGGCGACGACGCCCTGATCCTCGCGCAGCGCCTGGGCCACTGGATCTCCCGCGCACCGGAGCTGGAGGAGGACATCGCCCTGGGCAACATCGCCCTGGACCAGCCTGGGCCACGCCCGCAGCTTCCTCACCTACGCCGGCGCCGGCATGCCCAACGACGACGGCACGGCCAAGTCCGAGGATGACCTGGCCTACTTCCGCCGCGAGCACGAATTCCGGAGTGTCCAGCTGTTCGAGCAGCCCAACGGCGACTTCGCGGCCACCATCGCCCGCCAGTTCGTGGTGAGCTACTACCAGTACGAGCTGTACCGCCGCCTCACCGAATCCACGGACGCCACCCTGGCCGCCATCGCAGCCAAGGCCGTGAAGGAAGTGGACTACCACCGCGACCACAGCGCCCAGTGGGTCCTGCGTCTGGCCGGCGGCACGGACGAGTCGCGCACCAGGATGATCCATGGCCTGCGCCTCATGTGGCCGTACGTCAACGAACTGTTCCAGGACGACCAACTGACCGAAAGGCTCGCCCAGGCGGGTGCCGCCGTCGCGCCTTCCGCGCTCAAAGAAGACTTTGACCGCCTCACCGCCGAGGTCCTGAACGAGGCCGAGCCTGGAGGTACCGGACGTGCCCGCAGCCCCTGGCGGCGGCCGGCAGGGCAGGCACTCGGAGTACCTGGGCTACATCCTCGCGGAGATGCAGGTGCTGGCCCGCGAGCATCCCGGAGCGAGCCTGGTGACCGTGTACATCTCGGACTTCGAATCCCGGACCCGCACCCCGCAGCAGGACGCGTGGGACGTCGCCGCCACGGTGGTGGATCCGGAGATCCCGGTGCTCACCATCGCGGACCTGGGCATCCTGCGGGACGTGCAGGTGGCAGATAACAAAGTCACCGTGACCATCACGCCCACGTACTCGGGCTGCCCGGCCATGGACGCCATCCGGGACGACCTCTACACGGCCTTCAAGAAAGAGGGATACGGGGACGTGCACGTGGACCTGGTGCTGTCGCCGGCGTGGACCACTGACTGGATGACCGAGGCCGGCAAGCAGAAGCTGCAGGAGTACGGCATCGCCCCGCCCAGTGGCCACTCCAAAGCGGGCGGCCACTCAGGCCCCATCAGGCTGAGCCTGGCCGTGAAGTGCCCGCAGTGCAACAGCCTCAACACCAAGGAACTCACCCGCTTCGGTTCCACGTCCTGCAAGGCGCTGTATGTGTGCCAAGACTGCAAGGAACCGTTCGACTACTTCAAAGTCCTGTAAGGAAGCCCCCATGCCTGTTGTCCGCCAGACCGCCGCCGAAGAGGCTGAGGTGACCGGCCGCCGTCGTCCGTCCTTCCATTCCCTTGCGGTGAAGGAGGTGCGCCGGCTGACCGATGACGCCATTGAGGTCGGATTCCATGTGCCGGCCGAGCCTCGCTGGCAAGTTCGACTATCTGCCCGGCCAGTACGTGGCCCTGCGCACCACGCTGCCGGACGAGTCCGGGGAGCCGAAGGAGATCCGCCGCAGCTACTCCATCTGCGCCGAGCCGCGCAGCTTCGCGGACGGTACCAGCGAGATCCGCGTGGCCATCAAGAAGGACCTGGGCGGGCTGTTTTCCACGTGGGCCAACGCCGAGCTGAAGGCGGGGGACGCGCTGGACGTGATGAGCCCGATGGGCGCGTTCGTGTCCAAGCACGGGCGCGACGGTGTGGCCGTGGACCAGAACGTCATGAACTCCATGAACCACCCGGAGGACCTGGCCGGGGGCCGGGGAACTTCGTGGCCATCGCGGCGGGCTCCGGCATCACCCCGGTGATCGCCATCGCCCGGACGCTGCTGGCCGCCAACCCGGACACCCGGTTCGACCTGATCTACGCCAACAAGGCCGCCATGGACGTGATGTTCCTGGAGGAGCCTGGCGGACCTGAAGGACAAGTATCCGCAGCGGCTGGCCATCCACCACGTGCTGAGCCGTGAGCAGCGGATCGCGCCGCTATTGAGCGGCCGGATCGACGCGGAGAAGCTGCAGCAGCTGCTGGGCACCGCCCTGCACGCTGACGATGTGGACGAGTGGTTCCTGTGCGGGCCCTTCGAACTGGTGCAGCTGTGCCGGGACACCCTGTCAGAGCGCGGGGTGAAGCCGGAGAACGTCCGTTTCGAGCTGTTCACGTCCGGCAAGCCGGACCGCCCGGAGGGGCAGGCCGGCCGTCCCGTCCTGGTGGACGAGTCCAAGGAGACGTACAAGATCACGTTCAAGCTGGACGGCCTGCAGGGCGAGGTGGCCAGCCCCACCCACGCCCGCGAGTCCATCCTCAACGCGGCGCTGCGGGTCCGCCCGGACGTGCCGTTCGCGTGCGCTGGGGGAGTGTGCGGCACCTGCCGGGCCAAGGTGGTCAACGGCACAGTGACCATGGACGAGAACTACGCGCTGGAGCAGGATGAGCTGGACAAGGGCTACGTGCTGACCTGCCAGAGCCACCCCACCAGCAAGGACGTCACGGTCGACTTCGACGTCTAAGTCTTTTTCGGTTTCAACAGAGGAGTTCGATGATTTCCCTTTCCATCAGCAACGGCATCGCAGAGATCGTTCTGGACGCGCCGCAGAAGCTGAACTCGCTGGATGAGCAGGCGCTGCGGGATTTAACCCAGGCGTACGACGACGCTGCTGCCGCCGCCTCACGCGGTGGGGTGCGGGCGCTTCTGCTGAGGGGAGAGGGCCGGGCCTTCTGCGCGGGCCGGGACATCGCGGGGGTGACCCCGGAGAATGACGACGCCGCCGCGTACCTGGGCGGGCTGGTGGAGCCTTTGCTGAAGAAGATGGCCGATTTCCCGGCGCCGACGTTTGCGGCGGCCCAGGGGGCGTGCCTGGGCGTGGGGCTGGGGCTGCTGCTGGCCACGGACGTGGTGTACGTGGCGGAGAACGCGAAGTTCGGTTCGCCGTTCGCCAAGCTGGGGGCCACGCTGGATTCGGGCGGGCACTGGTACTTCACCGAGCGGCTGGGCATGCACCGGACACTGGACCTGATCTACACCGCGGACCTGATCACCGGTGCCGAGGCAGTGGCGCAGGGGATGTTCAGCCGCGCCATGCCAGCGGCGGAGCCTGCTGGAATCCACGAGGGCGATTGTTTCGCGCGTCGCTGCGGGCGCCACGGGCGCGTTCGTTGCGTCGAAGGAGCCTGGTGGCGCACATCCGCGACCAGCGCCTGGGCCTGTGGCAGGCCATGCAGGAGGAGAACGACGAGCAGGCACGGCTCTGCAAGACCGAGGATTACGCGGAGGGTTTCAGGGCGTTCCAGGAGAAGCGTGATCCGAACTTCTCCGGCTCCACGCGCTGACCAAGCCTGCAAATACTCCAGCCAATTGCCTTTCCGGGCATCAAATTTGTTAAGGTTCAGCTATGACTACGGGGAAAGCTATTACCAAAGCCGTCATTCCTGCTGCCGGATTGGGAACACGCTTCCTGCCCGCCACCAAGGCGATGCCGAAAGAAATGTTGCCGGTGGTTGACCGTCCGGCCATCCAGTATGTGGTGGAGGAAGCGATTGACGCTGGCCTCACGGACCTGCTGATGATCACGGGCCGCAACAAGCGCGCCCTTGAAGACCATTTCGACCGCGAGCCCGGCCTGGAAGCTGCCCTTGAAGCCAAGGGCGACAAGGACAAGCTGGGCCTGGTGGAGTACGCCTCCAATCTGGGCCCCATCCACTATGTCCGCCAGGGCGAGGCCAAGGGCCTGGGCCATGCGGTGCTTTGCGCCCAGCAGCATGTGGGCGACGAGCCCTTTGCCGTGCTCCTGGGTGATGACCTCATTGACGAGGCCGAGGACCTGCTGAGCACCATGATGGAGGTGCAGCAGAAGACCGGTGGTTCAGTCATCGCACTGATCGAGGTTGATCCTTCGCAGATCAGCGCCTACGGCTGTGCCGACATCACCGCCGTGGAAGGCGAGGACTACGTCCGCGTCAACAGCCTGGTGGAGAAGCCGGCTGTGGCTGACGCGCCGTCCAACCTGGCCGTCATTGGCCGCTATGTGCTGCACCACTCGGTGTTTGGTGTCCTCGAGAAGACTGAGCCCGGCCGCGGCAACGAGATCCAGCTGACGGACGCCCTGCAGACCCTGGCCGCCGGCGCAGGCGAAGGTTCGGGCGTTTACGGTGTGGTCTTCAAGGGCCGCCGTTACGACACCGGCGACAAGCTGAGCTACCTCAAGGCCGTCATCACCCTCGCGTCCGAGCGCGTGGAGTTCGGTGAGGACCTGAAGACCTGGATGAAGGGCTTCGTCGGCTAGGCCTGACGCTTATTGCTCCTGGGAGGCCCGTTGCCGGAAGGCGGCGGGCCTCCCTTTGCGTGGCCACAAGTGCCACCAGCGCCCCAACGACAGCGCCTGACGTGTTGGTCATAACATCTGACGGGCTGGCAAAGCGGCTGTGAAGAAACAGGAGCCTGGCCCAACTCAATACAGCTGGAAACGAGCATTCCGAAGGCGCCGATTTGCCACCACCGTTTGTTGGGAAAAGCCAAGGCGGCTACAAAACCAACGGGAAGGAAAAGGCCTACGTTGGCGGATCTTTCCACGAAGTCGTAGTTAAACCAGCGGGGAATGCCGTGGTGGTGGAGGAAATTCAACACATTGGCCAGCTGCCCTGAGACGGGCTGGTCCACGGGTGTTGGCCAAAAGGCGACGAGCGCCAAGGGCACCGCCATGGCCGCGAGAATTAGCTGCCACAGCCGGTGGTTGTTGAGGATTCTCAAAAGGGCCTCAGGACGTCCGTAGAAGGGCGAACGCCGCAGTTGCCAGGGCGCAGGCCGCGAGTAGAACGAGCAGGGCGTAGCCCAGTATTTGTGGGCCGTGGAGTGGAACGGAAATATTGTACTCGGGTGGTGGTCTTCGCCAATGTCTCCCCATAGATCAAATAGATACCACACGCGAAGCAAAAGGTGGGTGCATCTCCATTTCCGGAGATGCACCCACCTTCGTTGGTGCTATAAAGCTTTGGTGCTATGCAGCAGCTTCCGACTTGGCTCGGCGGCGAACCACCACGACGGAGGTTGCGCCAGCGGCCAGTGCGCCTGCACCCACGAGGGTCCAGAGAACCAGGCCGGAATCGACGCCAGTGCTGGCCAGGCCGCCCGTTGTGCCTGCAACAGAGCCGCCCGCGTTGGCCAGTGAAGCAGCAACCTTGACGACCACGGGACCGACAGTGATACCGGAAGTGTTGCCGGTAGCGGTGATGGAGTAGGTTCCGGCTTCGTTGATGGCTAGCGGGACGGAGATCTTGCCTTGGGCATCAGCAGTCGCACTGAGCGTCTGCGGGGCTTGGAAGACAGGGATCTTGGCGGAAACGGCAGTCCCACCCGCGTTCGCCGCGCCGGTGGTGGTGATGGTGATGGTGATGGTGACAGTTTCGCCAGGACGGAAGCCCTGGGCGGTGAAGACGAAGGTCTGGCCCGGTGCGACCGTGCCGTCAGAGACGCCGGCTGCCGGCGGAAGTGCCGGGTAGGTTGTGGCCATGGCAGGCGCGGAACCGATGAGTGCAATGGAACCCGCGAGAGCGAGTGCGGCAAGTGTTTTCTTCATGTGTGTCCCCCCGGAGACGTTTAAGTTTGATACCCGATTTTGGGGAGATGTCCCCTCCGCACGAGACCGTGTGCAGAACTACGGATAGATATCCCAGATAGAAGGTACCACCCCGGATCGGTTGTAACCAACATCAATCCAGTCGGTTTACATAGTGTTAACGCGACTGTCACTGAGGTTGATCGCAGGGCACGTTCTCCGTTGGAAGGACGACGTCCTTTACTGGCTGGATAGTGGGTGTGACAACCAAGTTAGGTTCTGTGTGCTGAACGATTTTTCCGAAGGTGAACTCCACCGTTTTGCTTTCCCCTGGAGCAAGCTGCTGGGCAACGACACCGACTGGCCTATTCGCATGGATGTAAGGAGCGAAAGGAGTCTTCTGGCCGTCAACGGTGGCTGATTTCACGTTTGCTTGTGCAGGGCCGTAGGCGACGACATTTGTTTGTACCGTACCCGGTGCGACTCCGAAGGCACCTGCACCTGTGACATAGGCCGGAAGGGAAATGGCAGCATCGCTGGGCGCCGTATTGGTGCTGGTCACTCGAAGCGTCGTCTGTTCGTAGCCGTCTGCTGGACACTCTTTGATGAGCTTGACGGTGCGCTTCACGTAGTAGTCCATCTTGGCGCCCGTCCCGTCGTTGAAATAGACGCCAAACTGGGCGGGAGACACACTTGGGCCCGAGATGGAGCCGCTTATGGCATATTTTGAAACGACGGACTGTTCGGATGCTTTGGCTGACCATACCAAGACCCGCCCTTCTTCTGCTCCCCGAATGATGCCGCTGATAAGGCCCTTGGCTTCGCCCTTTCCACTGGAAAGTGCTGAGAAGACTTCTTTCGCTACGCCAGCAAAGTATGCGTCTTGGAGCCTGTGGTTGCCTAATTTTTGCGTACACGTCTGAGAGCAGCGTTGGCACAACGTTGTCACCGGTCAGGTCAGTGGGTAGACCGGCTGCTTTCACCGATGCCAACTCTGGGCCATTTACTGCCACAGGACCCGTGGACTGAATGATGTAGCTAAGGACGACAGGGTCAATCGAAATAACCCCATCAACTCGCTGCCCAGTTTTCCTCTGCCACATTGTTTGAGCGGTAGCATTGCGGTTGGGAAGTCGGGTGTGAGGTTTACATCCTGCATGTACTTACCCAGGCGGGTGGAATAAATTTGTTGCTGTTGCGGATCCACAGAGATTGGCGGTGTCATGATTCCAACATCGCCTCCACTACTTTGAGCTCCAAGTGATAACTTTCCGTCATCCACCGTCATGATCGCTAGCGCGCCGGGAATGCCGCCAGATGCTCGAGCTTCTGCATTATTCTGAATCATAAGAAGGTAGCTTCTCGCCCCGTCAGCGCCGAGCATATCCGGCGCCAGGTCAGCTGCGTCCGCTGCCACACCCAAGGTTTTGGTCACGTCATTGAGTTGGCCGCGGGCTTGTTCTAGCGGTTGCGCGATTTGAGGTAGCAGATTGGTGGTATCTATCCGGCTGAGGCGTTCAGCCGAAAGCCTGACCGTCTCCGAGGCGGAAGACACGCTAGATGAGGCAGCCCTGATCTGATGCAGGTTCGTCCCCGAATCACTGGGGATCAAGCTGGTCCAGTCGAGAGTGTTGAATGTTCTGACTATGGGCAGTAGGCCTAAACTAGCGACATCGTCAGCCGATCTCGCCATTTCTGAAACCGCACTGAGGTTTTCACCTAGGCCCGGCAGCGAGGAGGCCAAAATCCAGAGCGGGTTCTCGGTTTTATCCTTTGCAGCGGAAGTATGCATACGAAGCAATTCAGCGGATGCGGTTGCATCAGAAGACCTGTTACTTACCAGTTCATCCTTCAGCGTGGGGACGATCTCAGCAGCGGCTTGCAAGTCTGACTTGATGGAAGATGCCGTAGCGACAAGCACGGCTGCGGCGGCCGCGCATGAGCCAACGACCAAGATTCCTAAGCATAAACTTACTAGGGTTCGCCGCTTTCGAGAAGGAATCTTACTGACGGATATCTCGGCCCTAATTTCCTTCCCATCATTCTCTTTTGGGGGGCGGATTCCGCCATGAGGTGTTCCTTCCCTAATGAGCAATACTTTGAACCATGAGCAAGGTCTCTAATACGCCCCGGTGCTTCTTATTACAGCCCTGCCCGTTTTGAGCAGAATAAGTAGGTCTCCGGCCAGGGACCAGTTCTCTACGTAATAAAGGTCTAATCGTACTGAGTCTTGCCAAGACAGGTTAGAGCGTCCACTGACCTGCCAGAGGCCAGTCAACCCAGGCTTTACCATGAGTCGCCGGCGAACATCCTTCTCATACCCGGCGACCTCGCTCGGGAGAGGCGGTCTGGGCCCAACAAGGCTCATCGATCCTGCCAGTACGTTAAAAAGTTGGGGTAGTTCGTCCAGGCTGAATTTCCTCAGCATTTTACCCACAGACGTAACCCGCGGATCGCTCTTTATCTTGAACAGTACGCCGGCGGCTTCATTCTGCTGCCTCAGATCCGATAGTCGTTGTTCAGCATCTACCACCATTGACCTGAACTTGAGCATGTTAAATTGCTTGCCCTCTATGCCCACCCTTTCTTGACGAAAGAGTGCGGGTCCCCCATCGTTACATTTCACCAGAAGTGCTATGAGAGCCATCAAAGGAAGTGTTGCGACCAGCAAGAGTCCGGCAGTAACGACATCGAAGAGGCGCTTTGCAACGCGCTGACCACCTTCGAGTGACGGCGTGGTTACGTGAATGAGCGGCAGTCCGGCGACTTGCTGGGTATGGATCCGAGGCCCTGCAATGTCTGTTAGGGCGGGGGCCATTATGAGGCCAACATTTCTTGCAGCTAACTCCCATCCGAGGTGGCGCAAAATTTGGGGGTGTAGTTGAACACCTGCCGAAACAGCTACCGCGTCGGCCGCGCAGGCGTCTATAGCTTCAAGAATAGATTCGGAGTCCGGGCGTCTGCCTAGTATCTCCAGGCCAGACTGGGTCTCCACCGTGAAACCTTCGGGAGCTCCAGGAGAATAGCCGGCCACAGGGAGGTAGCCTGAATACCGGGCCCGGTGCAACGAATCCGCTAAATGTGCAATCGCGCCTGGACCGCCGACTATTAGGAGACGCAGGGTACTGCCTCCCGTTTCGCGGTCAACATTAATGTGCTGACGGAAGAGCCACCGGGCCAGGAGAAGTCCACTAAGGCCGACAGGAAGGGCAATTCCAACGTAGCCTCTTGCGGTGTCGAAGCGCAGTACATAGGAGAATATGGCAATCAAGCCAAAGAGCCAAAGAGACGCCGCAGCGACTCTCTTATACTCATCGGGGCCGGCGCCCAGAATCCTGCTCTCCCTACTGTTCCAAGCACCAAGCATGGACCACCACGCGATGGCCAGAATTACGGACAACCCGATATAGGTTGTTTCGTCACCACGCACGGCCGTGTCGGTGACGAAGCCAAACCTCAAAACGTACGCCCCAGTAATTGCCCACGCAATAACAAACCCGTCCACAACGCGGAGTGTTCTTGATCTGCGGGCACGCCACTCCGGACCGATCCCCAATGTTTACCCCAAGCAGTCCTAGTTGTTCTTCTGTCAGGGACACCCCCCGCGTCATAGATTACAGGGGGCGGCGGCAGGTACTGACAAAGCCACTCCAACGTGCGACTGCACCGATCTTATTGCCTTCACGTTGCGGCACGGCACATAGGACGAAGTGTGAACCACCAGCTTCCGACCATTCTGGCGCACCCGTGCGTGTCCGCGCTCCAGATTCAGGTATCTTATTAGAGGCTCGCGTTGGTGCTACGTGTTTCCAGAAAGCACAGTGCCGCCTCTGGCCACGGTCTCTCACTTTCAAACTGCTGGACGCTACCTACGAACGCACTAGGTGTTCGCCGGTGAGGGACCACCGTCAAACAGGCTCTGGTGCTTGGGGTTCGTGCACCAGGCACAAATCCTGGCTCGACGGAAGGTAGGAGGGGGACCTATGGCTCTTTACACGTCTTTTCGGCGTACTCGGGCTAGCCGATTTCTCGCCGCGGTATCTGGCTACTCGGCGACGGTGGTCACGTCCGCCGCTGTGAGCGTGGCAGTTATACCCATCGTTATCTCAACGTCGGGGGCTGGTGGATGGTCGGCTATAGCCGTCGGACAGTCAGTGGGGTCGATAGCAGCAGTTCTCATAGCCTTGGGGTGGGGCATTACGGGACCGGCCCTGATAGCCAGAGCTCTGCCGGACGAACGGGCGCAATTAGTCGCAGACTCGGTCGTGTCACGCCTCTGGTTAAGCGCCCTGGTCTTGCCTGTAGCGGCGATCGTTGCCTGGATATCGACGCCACTGTATCCCGTTTCCGCGCTTTTGGCGGCGACAAATGTTGCAACGGTTGGGTTAGGCCTAGTTTGGTATTTCGTAGGAGTCGGGTCGCCAAGGCAACTGTTCATTCTGGATACCCTCCCGAGAGCATTGGGAAGCATCCTTGCCGGGGGTCTTCTGTGGGCTACTCGATCTCTGGAACTGTTCGCGGCCGTGCAGCTTCTTTTCAGTTGCGGGGCCGTTGCTATATCGATTCGTGCTTCTGCAGGGAGGTGCGGCGACGAGACTAATTGGGTCTGGTCTCTTCGATGGTCTCTGCTGACCATCCGACAGCAAATGCTCCCGTCAGCTACAGCAATCGCGACGTCAGTGTACGGTGCGCTGCCCACGCTTGCTGTCGCTTGGCTCGCTCCCGCAGGGGTGGGAGTCTATGCACTCGCCGAGCGACTGGGTCGCTACGTAACTATGGCTGTTACTCCCCTCCACAACTGGATGCAGGGTTGGGTTCCGGCGGCCCAGGACTCCTCATCAATCAATCAGCGTATTCGCGCCGCTATCTTGGCAGCGATAACAGTCGGCGGAGGCGCTGGCATAGCGTTATATCTGCTGGGCCCTGTGTTGGGACGCCTGCTGGGCGGCGGAACCATTTCCCTGGACAGCATGCTCATCGCAGGAGTAGCAGTCGCAATTGCAGCTACGACCGTGTCGCGCTGTACAGGTGGAGCGTGTCTTATCGCCTTGAACGATGCAAAATCCGTAGCCATCAGTTCTTTTGTTGGAGCCGGGACGTGCGTGCTTGCCTTGGGCGTGCTTGTGCCCCCAATGGGGGCCATTGGGGCGGCCATGGCTATGGCTATGGCCGAAGTCACTGTACTTCTATATCAAATAGCAGGCTCTACTAACTTATCTCATAACCGGTAGAGGTCGAAGCAATAGGCAAGCCGCCATGCCGGTCATGAGGCATGCCCGTCGAAACGCGGGCTACTACAAAAACAAATAGATACAACCGTCAAAGAGTCGAAGCGCTATACGTGAGCAGGAATTTTACCCACCTGTATTTAGGAGTGCTCAAAGCGCGCAATTGGAAGAGTAAGGAAAAGCGGATGCGGCGTTCAGTAGCAATCATTGGCACGAGGGGTTATCCCAGTTACTACGGTGGCTTCGAGACCGCCGTTCGTCACCTAGCGCCGTACCTGGCTCGAAACGGATGGGATGTGACTGTATACGGGCGAGCGGGTGCTGTGCGCTTAGACGATCCCACACGCGAAAAACTCGTTACAAGCAGAAATACGCCGGGACTCGAAACCAAATCCCTGAGCACAATGTCTCACGGGCTGACTGCCACTGTCGATGCAATCGTTAGAAAGCACGACGTTGCCCTGATAATGAATGTAGCCAATGGATTCTGGCTACCCCTGCTTTGGATTCGTGGTATTCCCAGTGTTGTAAATGTTGACGGGATCGAATGGGATAGACAAAAATGGGGTCGTGTCGCTAAAAACGTATTCAAAGCCGGCGCGGCCTTCACCGCGCGTTTCGCGACCCGCCTCGTATATGATGCGATAGCGATCTCTGAGCGTTGGGAAAGAGACTTTCATCGAGGCGGTGATTTTATCCCGTACGGTGGAACGACGGCCGCATCCGTTGATCCCGAAGACGGCCTACTCAAGCGGCAGTACGTTCTTTTGGTAGCCAGATTCGTACCTGAAAATACAGTACCTCAGTTCTTGAAAGCTGTAGAGCCTGTTGCCAGATGAGGTACAGGTTGTCATCGTAGGTTCTTCTGGCTACGGGGGCGAACTCGAAAATCAAACCCAAGCCTTGGTCGATGAACGACCCAACGTCCGATGGGAAGGACATGTCAGTGACGATGCTCGTCTATTCGGTTTGTGGCAAAATGCTGGCGTATATTTTCACGGACACAGTGTAGGGGGACAAATCCCGCGCTAGTGCAGGCGATGATGTGTGGTGCACCCACGTTGGCGCTTGACACGATCTATAACAGGGAAGTCCTAGGTGACACTGGGCAATTTACTTCTAGCGATCCGCATGAGATTGCGAGTGCAATAATGCGCCTTCTGAATGATGATTCAGAAAGGGAGCGCCTTTCAAAGCTAACCGCAGAACGCGCTATTGACTATTACTCATGGGAAGGGGTCCTAGCCAAGTACGAGGAATCCCTAATTACAGCGCTCAAGGGATTGCGGTCATGAGTGAAAATTGCTTTATAGAAACGGACGATGAAGTGCAAGCTCCTGGCGGCCTTTGCGTTCTCATCGACGGGCATTGGTTAATAGACGGGCCACCCTCCGGGAAGAACGTTCTTGAAGGAATCATTCGCGGGTGGACTGAGGCGTTCCCTCAAGATGAATTGACGATCAGGCTGCCCGCCGGACCCTTGCCGCATTTCGTTGAGAATTTGAGCATCCAACGTAGCGGGCCCCTATCGGGGAAAAATCACGCGTTGAGTGTCTTGACGACAAAAGCACATGAAGATCATTTTGATGCATATTTGTCGCAAAACTTTGGCGGGATACTTGGCTCTACGCCAAAGTTTACATTTCTCCATGATGGCATTTACAAAGCACAACCTCGATGGTTTTCGATGCTTGAACGCCTTTATCTATGCCTCATAAAACCTTCGCTCTTTCGAAGCCGTGCAATCTTCACTTCCTCTGATTCTGAGAAAAAGCGGATAGAAACTCTGTGGCCGTCTCTGGACGGTAAAGTGGAAGCAATTGGTCTTGCTGTCCCGTATGCGCTTGTTGAAGCAACAGCCTCTGAACCCAACGCACTTCAGATGTTTAGTCGCCCGTATTTGATGACGGTGGGACGCCTTAATATCAGGAAAAACTTGGCACGGCTTATAGAGGCGTACTCAAACAGCCCAATCTCAGACGAATTTGATCTCTATGTGGTCGGCGAACCGAACGGCTTAGCGGGCAAAATCGATCGTCAGCACCCCGGTGTAAATTTTCTTACCGCGGTAAAAGATGATCAACTCCGATGGTTATACGAGCACGCGACTGCCTTCATCTTCCCTTCTCTAGACGAGGGATTTGGTCTCCCCATAATTGAGGCTGCGTATTTTGGCATCCCGATAGCAGCCAGCGACATTGCGCCGTTTCGAGAGGTTGGAGTTGCAAGTCAATACTTTAACCCGGAAAACATCGAATCAATAAAGCAGGCCATGGAGTGCTTAGTGGATAAATCGCCTGAGGGCGCAGTTCCTTACGATGCGAGCAAGTTGCAGTCGTGGACAGCAGTTGTTTCCCACTTACGGGATCGCATTCTTACTGAATTGAAAGAGAGTTCGTAGATGCTATTGACGGCAATCAATAACTATTACAAGAAACTTCGTGGCACAAGTGAGGGTCTTGATCCTCGACTGAACCTTTCAATTGTTTTTGCGTTTGTCGCGTCGAAACTAGTTCAAAAGGGCCGTTCCATTTTGCATGGACGTCCTGGCGCTTTCCAAGGAACGGGTGTAAGAGTTGTCGCGCGCGGACTTTTGCAGATCGGTACGGGGGTCGCCCTTGCTGACAATGTCGCTATAAACGCGGCCTCAACTGATGGAATCGTCCTCAACTCGAATGTAACACTTGATAACCACGCAATACTGCGGGCATCGGGTGTCCTTCGAAACCTCGGTGTAGGTATTGTCGTAGGCGAGAACAGCTCAATTGGGGCCTATAACTTCATACACGGTGGTGGGGGTGTCAAGATTGGAGCCAATTGCCTTCTCGGTCCCAACGTTTCGATATTCTCTGAAAATCACAATTTTGAGGATGTTGCGAGACCGATTCGTTTGCAGGGTGAATCGCGATCGGCCGTCTTTATAGAGGACGATGTCTGGGTTGGCGCTGGCAGTACGATCCTACCTGGAGTCACAATAGGAACCGGGGCTATCATTGCGGCAGGATCCGTGGTCACACGTTCCGTTCCAGCGTTTGCCGTAGCCGGCGGTGTTCCTGCCAAAATTATTAAAATGCGCACAGGAGCCTGCTAGTGACCGTCTTTAGCTTAGCCATAGTCATTGTCACGTATAATAGCGCTGACGTCATTGGGGCATGCCTACAGGCCCTAGCTCCTGTCGAGGGCCTGGAACTTGAAATAATTGTTGTAGATAATGCCTCTGCGGATGACACGGCTGATTTCGTCCGTTCGAACTATCCTGAGGTTCGCCTCATTCAGAACTCTGAAAATGTTGGTTTCGCGAAAGCAGTAAATCTTGGTGCTTCTATGGCAGGCAGTGATAATCTAGCCCTGGTGAATCCAGACGCGATAGTTTCCTCGACTGCGCTGCTACAGCTTTTGAAAATTCAGGATTCAAGGGGTACGCCCTCGATCATTGCGCCTCGAATTATCCAACCCCAGGGTCGCCTACTGATCAGTTCCGGAGGTCACTTTCCAACAGTATGGCGAATGCTATGTCATTATTTTGCCATTTCTCGGATTATTGATTCTCCGCGCTTTGAGGGACACTATCTACTAGAGCACCAGCCTGGATGATCTCGAGTCTGTCGATTGGGTGACGGGTGCCGTTTGGATCATTCCAACAGCGCAATGGCGTAGGCTGAACGGCCTTACTGAGCGCTGGTTCATGTACGCGGAGGACGTTGAGTTCTGCTGGAGGGCCAAGAACAGTGGTCTAGATGTGTTGATGGCGCGTGATATCACCGCCACGCACCTCGTAGGAGGAAGTTCCGGTCACCTCCGCTCTACGCGTTCTGACTGGATTGTGAATCTTTTCGATTTCTACTGTTCATCGGTTACTAGTAATGTCTTTGCACGTGTTGCATGGAAGATGGTGGTTTGCTTAGGTCTAATGGCTAGATCTGGGACCTATCTAATAAAAGGAATGGCATTCAGGAAAGAGTCGGGCTCTTACGATTGGAGTTATGAATCAAGACGGTTCGCCAAGTTTTCTGTTTCTCTCGCGAAGGCTAAGTCAAAATGATCTTTACGAATCTCGGGCGAGCTTTCTTATCTATGGTGTCGCAGCGCAAGGTTCAGAATTACGACAACCCGCCCGTTGTCCTAATATGTGCGTATGCTGCCGATCCTAATATTCCTAGTGAACCAACCATCGGCTGGACGTTTATCCGCAGCGCAATGAGGGCAGTTTCGGGACGAGAAGTAAAAGTAGTCGTGGTTACGAATCGTCGGTCTGCGCAGGCAATTTACAGAGCTTTCCCCTTGGAACTTAATGGGAATCTAGAGGTTGCTGCCGTAGGATTACCGCCCTGGCTGCGATGGCTAGAGCGGCCCCGTATCAATTTTCTGGCCCGGATCGAGTACTTACTTTGGTTTCTTTATGCTAAAAGATCAATTGCCGCAATGGCGCGTAGAACCCAAATTTTACTTGCGCACCACGTTACCTTTGCAACGGAAATGTTGCCAACGCCAATCACGGCAGGGAAAAGGGTCGTTTAAGGTTTGGGGACCTGTAGGCTCAGATGGTGCAGCCGATGTTTATAGGGTTCATCCAACCGTACGTGGTACAGGCCGGGAGTTCTGGATCCAAGCTCTACGAGATAAATTGTCTGCAATCGTGGCGCCAGTTTTAGCTTCCAGTGTCGATCTAGTGATAACAAGTCAGCAGGGGAAACTTAGCAAAAACTTGGTCGATCACAATATTAGAGCACTCACCTTTCCTAACCTCATTCTCCCCGAGGAACTTCGCGACACGATCCTATCCGCGCGCCACGCAGCAAGGAGAAACGGGCCGAGTGACATTCTTGAACTGATGCTCGTTGGTCATTTGATACCCCGTAAGAGACCGGAGTTGGCCATCGCAGGCTCTGTGTGAACCTGCTCTTTCCAAAGCTCGTCTCAACGTATTTGGGGGCGCAACTGGGGGAGACGACCGTACGCTTCGAGATATGGTTCGGCGACTCGGTCTTTCTGACAGGGTAGTTTTTCATGGAGCTGTCGACCGCTCCGTGATCCTGGACTTCATGTGTAAGTCCGATGTGCTCGTACATCCATCTGGTCGGGAGGGGGCGGTTGGAGTAATTGGTGAGGCAACTGTTGCAGGCATTCCGGTTGTGTGTTTCGAAGGAACTGGCGCAGCGTTAGTTCTTCGAGCCGCCGGCGGCCATGGTGTCCTGGTTGATCCTTCCTCCCCTCATCCACTGACTGAATTTGCGTCGGCAATTCACCAGGCGGCAAGGCTGGGCCGAGGTAGTGCCGCCGATTGGTCTGCTGCCCGATTTGATGATCTGGAACTGGCCTTGGTGGACTATGCGGTGCGACAAGGTGATGTCCGGGCTGCTACAACGAGCTACGCAAACCAAGAGGTCAACGCGTTGGCTGACAGTTTGTGGTCTCAGCCTTGAATTTCTTGCTCGAAACCGCCAAAAGTGGCAGACCACGGCAAACGACGCGGAAGGGTTCCCAGATGTCGAAGCAGCTCAAGGGCCTGTGGTTACTGTACTTTGCCGGAATGTCTCTAACTGGTGTGATATTCATGGTGGGACCAGCTTCGGTGCGTCTGGAGCATCTGTGTCTACCGCTACTAGTTTTTCTCACCGTTCGTTTGCTTACGAGTCCTATTCTTCCAAGTGAAACACGGCTGCCTAAGCCCCCTATGGCAATGATCGTTCTTCTAAGCGTGACTTGGGTTCTTCTCGCGCTTGTCGTCACAGTTGTCCGTGCCCCCGAAGCGAACAAAAGTATTTGGGTATTGGTACAGATTTCTACTGGTATATTGGGATTTCTCTTAGTGCGCCCAGTTTCGAATAGCATCAAGATTGAACTAGTGTTAATTGGAACCAAGTTTTTGATGCTGCTTTGTATTGTAAGTATCTTGAGCTTCTGTCTAGTCGTCTTTGCTGGCCTTCCCTCGAAGTCGGTAATAGGTGTCTCCAGTGATCTAAGACTTGTCGGAGTGTCTTTTGAACCCAACATTTTTGCGAGCCAAATTATCGGATGGCTTGCGGTACTGTACTACTGGCGTGATGACCTACCGAGATGGACGCGAAAAGCTGCCGTAGTCCTTGTTGTGGCCGTCATTCTCGCTGGTACACGTGCTGCTTGGATCGCGCTAATTATACTGTTCGCATTGTGGGTAATGACCGGATACAAAGGCCGTCCAATGGCCACTATATTCGCAATTTTTCCAACCGCCGCGGCTGGATTGTATTTGAGCTTCTACACGCCAGCGACGGGTGTTTATAATCAGCTTCCCCTGGTGGATCGATTTTTTAGCCTCATGGACACCGAATCGGGTACCGGCGCCTATCGTCTTCAGATATACGATCTTGCCTATTCTGACATAAATGCATCGGGGAGATGGTTTTTCGGCTCGGGAATGAACACTTTTTCGCAGCATAATCTCGTTGATCCAACAAATGTTGGCGCGGCATATCTGAGCTCTGTTTGGTGGGCTCTTTTGTACGATGTTGGAATCATTGGGCTCCTCTTTTTTGTCGCCATCCTTTTGGTCGGCTTCGTCGGTGCCGAGCGAAAAATTGGCGCTCTGGCGGTGTACGTTGTTGTCCTCGTTTGCGCTTCGACGACAAATCTCATATGGTTTGCTTACCCGTGGCTTTACTGGGGACTTATCGGGCTGAGAGAATCGAGTGCAGGGCGCGAGGCTGCGTTATCCCATGGTTTAAGTGACGGGCATAAGCCGTTAGAGAGATTTCGGTACCCGATTAGTCAAGAGGACGTCCTCGGATGAGCAGCATTCGTGTAGAGCCGTCGGCTGTAAATAGTCGTGTGGCTATCATTGTTGTCACATTCAACTCGGAAATTTCAAAGTTAAGGTCCAGCCTCGAAGCCTTCAACGATCGGTCATGGATATCAGTATTTGTTTCCGACAATAGTACGGACATGGAAGTTCGCTCGTCGTTGATGTCTCTCGCTCAGGACCTTAGTTTTTCTTACGAATACAATAACGGGAATGTTGGCATCGGTGAAGCGCAGAATCGCGCGATACTCCGCGCGAGGGAGCAAGGGCATGAGTATGCGCTTTTCCTGGATGATGACAGCGCTATTAGTGTCGAGGCAATTTCTACACTTATGAATAGTTTTGTCTCCATATCTGCTTCGGGGCGCCTTGTAGCGGCTGTTGGGCCGGTAATCACAGACGCCCGTTCTCAGGAGTCTCTCATCTTCAGGTGGCAAGGGTCGCGTCTCCGACAGTATTCTCTTCCTGTCGGGGATTTTCCGATCGAGGTGGCCTTCATGTTGAGCTCTGGTTCGTTGACGAGCTTTGAGAGATTGAATGAGATCGGACTAATGCGTGCTGATTATTTTATAGATCACGTTGATTTGGAGTGGGGTTTGCGCGCCGCTGCTCGAGGCTATGAAAGTTTTGTTATTCCGGCTGCTTTTATGACTCACTCACTGGGCGACACAGTGGCCAGTGCTGGTAGGGGAAATACTTTCGTCTATTCTCATGCGAGCCACAAGCGTGGTTTTTACCAATCACGCAACTTATTACTTCTTCTCGGAGACGTAGAGTTAGCGGCTCTCAAAAAAGTTGCACTATTGCTTCGTCTGATGCGGAGCCTAGCACGGGACCTTTCTAATTTCCATTCATGGCGCAAGTTACCCTACCAGGTTCTTGGCATCTGGCATGGAATCAGAGGTTTAAGAGGACCACTAGATCCGTAAAGGTTGCTTGACCCAAAGTTTTTGGCTCGTCGTCAGAGCTTCTGCTTGTCTGTTCTGCTGTGGCGCTTAAACAGGTGAACAGGGTCCGGATTAGCGTCTTGCTATACCGTCTTGGCAGATTAGCGACAGGCGGATTGATTTGATGCAATAAGAGGACCTCCGTGGGTTGTGTGGTGCTTGTCGAGAGCTAACACAAACCAGGAGGTCCTCGTGTCCCACCTTAAAGCGTGTTCGGCCTATTGAGGGCATCGGCAGGTGGTCCGGTGCATTGTGGTGACCGCAGCGTCGGGATGCTGAGCGGTTCGGTGTCTCTGTGCCGATGGCGGTACTATGATCCCGCCGCTACCGGGAGGTGGGTGAAGGGGCTCTCCGTGGTTCGTGGTGAAACGGATTCCGTGTCTTGAAAGGGCTCTTCACGGTTTGTGGGGAAATGGATCCCTGGAGTGAGCGTCATGCCGCCGTCCGGACGGCACTTCTCAAGAGAATAATTGATTTGTAGTTGGCGGCGTTGCGGTACCCGCGTGCGGTGCGTTTGATGTTCTTGATTGCGGTGTTGTTTGCTTCGACCTTCCCTGTTGTGGCGCCGGTGATGATAAGCACCTCGATTTCTTCCACGACCTGCTGACGGTGCGATAGAGCCTGTTCGTCTCCGGCCGTGCGGCTGCCTTCACCAGCTCCTCGAGCACATTCTTGGCCGCTGCAGCTTCCTCCAGTGAGCCGGTACGGAGCAGGGTCCGGAGTTGTTCCTTGACCTTCCAGACAGCCCGGAGAGTCCCGGTCGAATCGTCCAGGGTGAAGACTTCCTCGAGCCGGGCGGCGGCCCTGCAACTGAGGGTGTCGCCGCCGCGCAGCAGCAGCATGCGATGGGCCCAGGCTTTATCGATAGCCCGGCCGCGGCGGCCCTTGACCTGCTGGGAGAGGTTCTGCCGGGTCTCGGTCATGACCTGGTTGGCCAGCGAGATCAGGTGGAAATGATCGACCGCGACAGCGGTGCGAGGGAGCCACATCCGGAGCGCTTTTCGGAACGCTGCGGAGGGGTCGATCGCGACGACCTGCACGGCCAGGCGCCATTCCAGCGGCCGGGCGAACAGCCAGTCCCCGACGCCCTTGTGGTCCCGGCCGTCGACGACGCCAAGGACCTGGCCGGTATCCAGGTCCACGATGGTTGTCATCCATGGTTCGAAGCGCGTCCACGTCCTCGACGCGGGGTCCTGAAAGTAGCGAACGGAGCGGAACCGATGTTCATCGATGCCGAGCATTCGCGGGCTGAGTTTGTCGACGTCGGGCAGTTGCAGCAGGAACGCCTCGGTCACCGCGGCCCGGACCATCCACCAGGACACCGCGAAGCCGGCAGCTGATTCCGACCCGCCCTGCCGGAGCGAATGACCGCCTCCACGAGCTGGTCCCGCAGCCTGGTCGTGGACCGGGCACGGCGCGGCACCTGGGACGTGGATTCGAAGAACGACAGCCGGTCACACGCCACTTCTTCGCAGTACCAGCGGTACTTGGACCAAAGCACGTCCACCGCCCCGGCAACGGGAATATCGCGGAGCCGCTGGAAGCGGCGTTCCTTTCGCCGGGAGGCGATGACACCGCAGCTCGGGCACCCCGGCGGGTGGTCGGTTTCGACGATGACCTGCCGGCGGCCGGCGGTGACGCTGGTTGAAGTGACGTGGTAGTCGGGCAGGTTGAAGAGGATGGTGGCAGCGTCGGCTGCGACCCCGGTAGGCTCGATCACGGCTCGTGGTCCTGTTCCAGGTTGAATGCTAGACACACTCATCCCAGCAGGGCCACGGGCCCCCTTGTGTTCAACGACACGAACTCAATTCCCCACCAACCACGAAGAGCCCGATAAACATCCGACGGCGGGGACTGGCTAGGCTCCGCGGAGTAGCTGGCGTAAAACTTTGCTATCTAACAGTGGATAATTCTGCCGGCGGGGTCACCGCTGCCTATTGTTGCGGATTCTACGCGCTGCCACGGTATCCGAGACAGGGGTTGAGTGGTATTGCGGAAGGGCCCGTAAAACGAACCGCGCTGCCGACTATTGTCGAGAAACTCAAACGAAATCTATTCCGTTTCGAATAAAAGCTTACATACGGCTATGAGCGACCGCAGACGGGAGACCTTGTCAAAAACATCACAATCGGTTAAACGCATCCATGACGTTCAACCGATTGTACTGTAAAAGCTTTATCAGCTTTGAGAGCGATCTGAGGCCGAGATTCGATTTGGAAATGAACTCGGGGGCCGTCGATCCTCTAATTCGGGCAACGCGTCGTGATCAATCTTATCGATGTACTCGTCCCTGAAATTAGAGTTGTTGACCGTGCGGCGGCCAGATGACCTTTTTTTCTGTTTGGGTTCATCAGTGCGGTAGTAGTCGTAGCGGTAGGCGTCTGGACCTTTTGCGGGCAGTCGGTTTAGGACAGCCCCGAGAAGGTTTGCGTCGACCAATTCTAGCGCTTTGAAAGCCTTCTCGAGTTCATTCTTTCGTAGCTTTTTTGACCCAACTACCAAGACAACCCCACCGACATATTGTGCTAGAACTGCCGCGTCCGTAACCGGCAACAATGGTGGGGCGTCAATAACGACAGTATCGAAGTGTCCCTCCAAACGAGCAAGTGTCGCCTTCATCGCCTGCGAACCAAGCAATTCGCTGGGATTAGGGGGAGTGACGCCGGAAGTTAGGACGTAAAGGCTGTCATCGCCCCATGGCTGAAGCAGGTCATCTACGTCGGCTTGACCGAGAAGCGCCGTTGTCAGCCCCGCGCTTCGTTCCAAACCTAGGTACTCCGCCACCATTGGTCGACGCAAGTCCGCGTCAACGATGCATACCGACTGTCCAGACTGGGCCAATGCAATAGCGAGATTCGTGGCGGTTGTGCTTTTACCTTCTCCGGGGAGGGAGGATGTTACAAGGACTGTACGAGCCTGGCCAGACACATTGGCAAACTGAAGGTTAGTCCTAAGTTGTCTGAAGGATTCTGCCCTCGGACTTTGAGCTGCTGCTTGGGTCAGAAGGGGCCGGCGTGAAGCCTCTTGATCAAATGAGATTCCACCTAGAACAGGGATCGGGCTGATCCGCCGGAAATCCTCTTCGCCCCGAATTCTATTATCGAGGGTTGTTCGCAGGAAGCTGAGTCCTAGACCGAGTGCAAGGCCGACGACGAGTCCGGCCGCAATATTGAGTCTTGTATTTGGAGCCGACGGGCTCGATGCTGCCGTTGCTGGCTTGATAATTGAGAGTCCGACCGGTGAAGCGCCACCAGCTTTCGGGCTTTCGAGCTTCTCGACAGCGCGAACTAGGCTGTCCGCAACGGCGCGGGCTATCGCAGCGGCCCTGCTTGGTGACGTGTCACTCACAGATATGTTGATAAGTACCGTGTTGAGGTCAGTGCCTGCGGTTACACGCGCTGCTAGCTGTTCAGGTGTCTCGCTGAGACCAAGTTCGTCGATGGCTGGCTGCAGGACCATAGGCGAAGCGACGGTTTTGACATATGACTGAACGCGCGCCTGGCTGAAGGTGTTACCCTGCTGAAGCTCCTGAACACTGCCGGAATTTTGTATCGCAACGAAGAGCTGGGTGCTTGACGTGTAAGTAGGCGTAGTCAATACGGACGCGCCGGCTCCGGCGATCAGCCCAACAAGAGTTCCGCCGACGAGTAGCATCCAGTTCCGCTGGAGAATACGGAAGAACTCATGCAAATCCAAATCGATGCCCCCTGAAGCAGCCTATATGGGCTCTTATCGCCCCCAACGTGGGCGCGTAGGGCGCCGACGGAACAATTGTACGGGGTGTTACACCCAACTCCGGCGGGGGACAGGCTGGTTTCTTTCGGGTTGGCCCTGGAGGGCCCGCTCCGGCAGCCGCACTTAGGCGCAAGCCCATGCGCTGGGTACTCGCCAAATCTGTTCAGGTGATGAGCGCGTCAGACGCAACAATCGAGCCTGGCGGACATGCAGCGGGTAGGATCAACTAACTGCTATTTGCCGTGGGGGAAGTTCATGCGTGATGCGAAAAGCGGCCGCGGATACCTGTGGATGGACCTTGTCCGAGGGCTGGCCATTGTGTTGGTCATTGCTTGGCATGCTCAAGCTATACCCGCGCTGAACGGTTACGAGGTGCCGAGATGGTTAGTAGAGTTGAACACTTTCTTCCTTCCCTTTCGCATGCCAACCCTGATGTTCCTTTCTGGGATGCTACTCCCGCGATCCCTTACTAAGGGGACGTTACGGTATTACATGGGAAAGCTGCGTTATGTGGGATGGCCCTACGTAATTTGGGCTGCCATTTTTCTAGGCGTATTTTCTGGGATCCAGGCAATGCTGAATCCCCGCTCCTCGATAGCCACCGATTACCTATGGTTCCTCTTCTTTATCGGTTGTTACTATTGTATAGCGCCGGTATTTAAAAGTTGCCTCATTGGATTCTTCCAATACTAATGCTGCTTGCTTCGATTCCGTTGGACACACAGGCTGATGGTTTGACTAGGCGGTTTCTCTACATGGGCGCATTTTTTTCTTGGGTAATTTGGCCGCACATTCTAAAGGCATTTTTGAACGCCTTATAGGTAATGTGTGGGTGGTTTCCGTTTGTCTTATTGCGGCTACTTTCGTGGGAATGCTTTCCATTAGCATTGGCGTTGAGCACCAAGGTCAATACGCTCCCCTTGTCATCTGCGGTATAGTGGGGATTTCTGGAGTCGCAAACAGGATTGCGAACTGGAGCTTTCTGAGTCCGCTGCTATTCATGGGCGTAAATTCGATTGTATTTTATGTGGCGCACTTCCCAATAATCTTGGCAATAGTCCGTGCAACTCATGGGACTACCGGCATAAATTTCTTGATCCCTGCTGTATTCTTGGCGGCTATGCTGGTCGGGTTTGTCCTATCTTCCTTCCGTCGATTCATCCCGGTCAAATGGCTATTCGAACTGCCAAGTCCGCAGGATTTTGCACGTGTGAAGGCATCGGGAGACCCTGTTGTCGGGACGGCTCCATCTCGAAGGCAGGGGTGACGCAAATCCCGCGTAATCGCTCTTGCAGTCCCGCATGGATTATGCGGAGTGGGTACAATCGGTCACCAAGACGGACGCACACTGCTTTGCCGGAGGTACGGAAATAATGTCGGAATGGCTCGAAGTCGGCACGGACAACTATGTACTGGTCACTGAAGGATCCCTGCTGAACACGGGCCTGATTGTCGGCTCTGAACGCGCCATGGTCATCGACAGCGGATGCGGACCCCGCCAGGGACGCCAGATCCTGGACGCGGTCAGGGAGAAGACAGACCTGCCGCTCGTGGTCGTCAACACCCACGCCCACTACGACCACTTCTTCGGCAACGCCGTCTTCGCCGAAGCCGGCGTCACCGAATTCTGGGCGCACCAGAACTGTGCAAGTGAGATTGACCAGCGTGGTGACGTGCAGCGCCGGCACGTTGGAACGCTTGAGCCTGAAATGGCCGCCGGTGAGGGCGAGAACGTCGAACTCGTGGTCCCCAACGCCATCGTCAAGGACCAGCCTGTATTGGTGGACCTTGGCGGCTTCACGGCAACGCTCTTCTATCTGGGCCGCGGCCACACGGACGGTGATCTCCTGGTGGGAACGCCCACCACTCTCTACGTCGGTGACCTGGTGGAACAGGGCGCCCACCCTTCGTTCGAAGACTCGTACCCCGAGGAATGGGCCGACGCCCTCCGGCACATCTCCGCCCTGCGCCACCGTTACGAATTCCTGATCCCCGGCCACGGCAGACCGTGCAGCGACCAGTTCGTCAAAACTATGGCCAACACCATGACCACCGCCGCCCGCCAGGCCCGCCAGTCCATCCGCGACACCCCCAACGACGCCACCAAAGCCATTCCCGTCCTGCCCTACGGCCCTGAGCAGTCCCGGTGGTTCATCAAGCGGCTCCAGGAGAACTGGCGCAGCAGCCACGAAGCCTCGTAACAAACGGCAGTTCCCGGGCAATCTTGAGGTTTGCTCCTTATGGTCAGCGCATGAGCCGGCACGGGGGAAGTTACGACGTTCGCTATTCGAAGCGGGATGCACGGCAGCGCAGGCTGCGGTACATCTCCTATGTGGCACTGGCGGCTCTGGCCGTTGCCACCATAGGGGTGGTCCTGATGGCGGTGGAGCGCTAAGCGCGCCACCCGCCCACAGAACGCGCTCAGAGCGTCGAAAATCAGTCCTGACCTGCATAAACACCCATTCTTGAGTCAACCTTGAGGGCGCACCGCAGGATAAATTGAGTTCCCCCAAGGTGGAGGCATGCTCTCACGTCTCCGGGCAGGGAGCGTTGTTCTCACCTGCGTCCTGCTTGCCGCCGTCCAATTCCAGCCCGCCGCCGCGTCCCACACCAGCCCGGCCACAGCCCCCGCCAGCCTGGGCTCCGTCTCGGCCATGCCCGGCCAGTCAGGCCAACAGCTCGCCGTCCCGGTGGCCCCCGGCCTGCAGCCCGCCCGCATCACCGGCAGCATCGCCGTCGCCGGCCAGCCCATCACCGGCACCGTCCGCGTCAGCGCCCAGGGCAGGACCCTCCTCGAAGGACCAGCCAGGGGCACCATCGCCCTGGATGCCCCCGTCAGTACTGCGGACCTCACCGACCACCAGCCTGGTCCTGGCCCTCGAATACACCCCCGCCGTCCGTGACGTCTGCACCGCCACCCAGTCCACCGCCACGCTCAACAGCATCAGCCTCACCACCCAGGGGACCGAAACCGCCCCCACCACCGTGGCCGAATTCCTGGCCCCCTCCGTGCCGGCCATCCTCATCCCCGTCCCCGCCGAGCCCGCCACGGACGTCTCCGCCGCCATCCTCGCCGCCCCCGCCGCCCTGGCCCACCGCTACCCGGACGCTGCACTCAAACTCGTGCCGCCGCAGGACGTGGACGCCCAGTCCGCCGCCCTCCCGGCCGGCTCCCGCATCATCACCATCAGCACGGACGGCGCCCCCAGCACCGCGCTCGGTATTCAGGCCGGCCGCCCCGCCCTCACCATCACCGGCACCGGCGAAGGCCTCCGCACCGCGGCCCGCGCCCTGGCAGACACCAAATCCGCCCTGGCGGACGGCGCCGTCGTCACCGGCATGACCGCCACCGTCCCTGCCGCCGCCGGGCCCGAACAAACCTTCACGGACCTGGGCGCCCAGGCCATCCGGCTGGCCGGCTACGGAACCCAGGAAACCTACCTGGGCGTCAACCGGTCCCAGTTCGGCGACCCCGTCTCCGCCATCAGCCTCCAGGCTCCGCGGAACCCACACCGCCATCCCCACCGGCGGGCAGGCCGCACTCTCCGTGTACTGGAACGACTACCTACTCAGCTCCCAAACCCTCAACGGGGACACCTTCGACATCACCGCGGACGTCCCCGCCGGCCACATCCAGTCCCGCAACTGCCTCCGCCTGCGCCTCACTACCCTCCCCTCCGGTGGCGACTGCTCCGGCCCGGCCAGCCTGCTTCCCAGGGAACTGACCGTGGATACCACCGGCAGCAAGCTCACCGCTCAGCGCGGCTACTCCATCAAGCCGGGCTTCGCATGCTTCCCCACGTGCTGGGCACCGGCTTGCCCATCACGTTCGACGCCGACGAAAACGGCAGGCAACCCTGAAGCGGAGGTGGCCTGCCGAGTTGTTTCCCGACGCAAGCGCCGCCGCGCTCGCCGGGCAGCGGTGGTTGATAAGGTGCCTCTTGAGGAAACCTTGAGTTTTTGACTCAATTTGTCAAATACGTTGACTCATGATTGAGTCATGGGACTGGGGACGGAAAGACTACTTATCAATGGAGGCTTCTGTGGCTTTTTCGGAATACGCCCTTGCCCTGAGCGGTCTGCTCGGCACCATGCTGGTTCCGTTCGCCGTCCTGTACCAAATGTTGCGGCTCAAGCGCCGCGCCCTCCGGATCCCCGTCCGATCCGCACCCGCACCCAGAGGTTACAAACGCTGACTATGCCGTATGTCGATATCAACCCCCACAAAGGCCGTCCCAAATGGGTGGGCTACACCATCGTTGCCGTGCTCCTGGTGCTTACCGCAGCTGTTGTCTTCGCCGCACTCATTCATCACTGACGACTGGATACTGGGCAACGTCTACTGCCGGACCCCCTAGACTTACTGATTGAACCAGTGCCGCATAATCGTTTTTCGAAAACATCCGGGGGATAGCCATGCCACATCCGGCGGATCAGAATGCAGGCGCCCAAGCAGAGGATGCAGGGCAGCCGCAGCCTGCGCCGACGCCGCGACCTTCGTCGTGTCGACGGCTCAGTGCAGGATGCCTGGACAGGAACCATGCCAGCCGTTACCCCCGATACATCGAGTTCCAGCGACGCCGGTAAGCCGGTGACGCGCCGATCCTCCTGGGCTGAAGCGGCTGCTGCCGCCGACGCCACGAAACCGTCCCGCGCGCCATCCCCAGCGCAGCCCGTAACGCAACCCGCTCCTCCCGCTGCCGCACCCTCGGCGCCTCCCATCGCCTCCGTGCCGTCCGCCACCCCACTGGCTGAACCCGCAAGCGAGCCCGCTCCGGCAGCTGCCGCGCCGTCGTCGGACGCTCCGTCATTCCGCCGGAGCCGGCCCACCGCGGCCGACGAAATAGCCGATACCCCCATGCCGGACTTCATCAGCTCACCTGGACTGTTCGTCAAGGAGCAGAAACCGCGTCCCCGTGGAGGCATCCGCGGAGCCCTCTACAACCTGACCGGCGGCGCCTGGAACCTCGGCCCCGGGCCTAAGCAGCGCCAGGAGGACGAGCCTGGGCCGCCGCATATCACGCCAGCTCCAGGGCAGCTACAACACTGCCGTCCTGAGCCTCAAGGGCGGCATCGGCAAGACCTCCACCACGGTGGGCGTGGGCCTGACCCTGGCTGAGTACCGCGGTGATGCGCCGTGCGCCATCGACGCCAACCCGGATTCCGGCGACCTGGTGGAGCGCGCTCTCGGTGAAGGCATCTATCAGCAGTCCAGCCCGCGGACCATCACGGGCCTGCTGGAGAACATCGATTCCATCGATTCCCTCACTTCCCTGGCCCGTTACATGCACCACGCCGGCCGGCTGCACCTGATTGCGGGGGAGCAGGACCCGGAAGTCTCGGACTCGCTGACGGCCGAGGAATACCTGCGGATCCGCAAGCTCATTTCCAGCTACTACTCTGTGGTGCTGACCGACTGCGGCACCGGCGTGACCCACAATGCGATGAGCGGGATCCTGCAGTCCACGGACAACCTGGTCATCGCCGCCGGCTACGCAGTGTCCGGCGCCAAGCGGGCCCGCAGCACCCTGCACTGGCTGGCAAGCCACGGCTACGAGGAGCCTGGCCCGCAACGCGATCGTGGTCATCACGGACAAGGACGAGGTCTCCTCCCGCGTGGACAAGGACGCCATCGAGGAGCACCTCTCCGGGATCTGCCGCGAGCTCATTGCCGTGCCGCACGACCGCGGCGTTGCGGACGGCGACCTGGTGACCCTCGACGTTCTCAAGCCGGAGACGCGGCGGGCGTACAAGGAAATTGCCGCGGCCATCGTGGACGGGTACCGGTAGGTCTCTCTACCTATGTCTCTGTGGTGCGGGCCGAGTTTCCGGTGCGTTCCGTTGTCGTCAGTCCAAAGGAGGGGTGGATGGGATCGGCTCGCAAGCAGTATGTTCCGAACGAGCTTCTGTCACGGCTGGTAGGCCAACGGCTGTATTCGGTCGAGTTCGTGCTCAACGACTACGTGCAGCCTGCGGTTCGACAGCGACGCCGCGCCCGGCCTCGTGATATTGAACTGCTACGTGTGGCCCGTCATCCACCAGGATGGCCGCGTTTGGCGCGAGCCGGAGCCTGGCTACGCCGACGCCTTGCGCCGGCTGACGCCCGGCACGGTCACTGGCACCAGCGAAGCCACGGGTGACGGCATGCGTATCGAGCCTCGACACGGGTGCATTGCTGATCCACCCTGCCAAGGAAGAGATCTTCGTCGAGATTGCCGAACTCAGTGGATTCCCGGACGGGCGATGGATGGCCTGGCGCCCGGGCGAGGACACTTTCGAAGACCTGGTTAAACGCCGCTCCTGGCGCTTTAAGGCGGGCGACGCCGTGGCTGCGATGGCCGCGATGACCGACCACATTGAGGGGATCAGGTCCCGCTCGCTGAGCCTTACCAAGTTCGCGCAGCAGGGCTGAAGGAGAGCTGGCGGCCGGTCCTGCCTGGCAGCAATTCCTACCTCTGCGCGGCACCCCGATTATGCTCAGAAGATGGCGAAGGCCGGCATCGGGGCGGCGGCCGTCTGCTACCGGAACATCGATGCCGATTCCGTGCCTGTCTGGACCCTCATGGCCCTGGGAGTCTTTATCGTCATGGCTGGAGTTGCCCCCCGGATCATCATCATCCGCCGTTCCGCCAGTGTTGAGTGACGCCGGGCAGGCCTTAATCCGGCTTCGTGCGCCGCTGCGGGATGCACTCTGGTGCGTCCCGCCGTCGTACCTCCTGCCCCGCCCACGCCGATGCGTCTGGTGCCGTGTGCTCCACGGAAGGACGCAACTTCGTTCTCAGCGCCGCTCTGCACACGGACCGAAGGATCCTTGGGCTCTGGAAAAGGGCTGAGCAGCCTGGTTGAGGCGCGCCACGATGTCACCCAGCTGCCGGGTTTGTATCTGCGCGACGGCGAAGTCCTCGTTCTTAATGGAAGCCTGCAAAGCGAGGCATCCGGCTTCGGTTTCCGACGCGCCGGTCATAGCGGCCGTGATCTTGAGGCTGAGGACAGCGTCCATGGCGTCCTCGCTGTCCTGAGCGGCGACGGCGGACTGGATCCGGGTGAACCGTTGCGGCAGCATGGCGAGGAAATCGGTGAGAAACCGCAGCGCGGCGTGGGGACTGTTCAGCTCCCGGCCAAGGTCCTGGATGACCTGGGGGTTGACGCCGTCGATCATGCGTTTCGTGGACCCGCTTGCGCCTGCTCAGGCTTTTTGTCGCCTGGCTCCCGGCGCCAGATGCTCTTCAGCGTCCCGATGACCAGGATGGCAGGAGCACCGTACATGAGCGTGTTCAGGACGATGGGTTCCCGGATGGCCCGGATGGCCTGCCCAACATAGTGGATGGTGAAGACGTGCCGGTCCACGGTGGGGGCGCTGATGGTGGCCAGCCACGGGTCGATTCCGTTGTTCGCATCGCCCTTGGTCTGGACGACGAGGGACCCGTCAGGGTTGGTGGTGAGCTGGGTGACCCGGTGGGTTTCGACCCGCTGGTCTTCGACCGGGATGTGGTATGTGATGATGTCGCCGACCTTGATTTCGCCGGCCGGAACCGGCTGGGTGACCACGATGTCGCCGGGGTTGATCAGCGGGGCCATGGACCCGGTGAGCATGGTGAGGGTGTGGTATCCGAAAATGCGTGGTCCGATGGCCAGGGCCAGGAATGCGGCCAGGGCCACGGTGAACAAGGTGGTGGTGACGACGGTCAGGGACCGTCTGAGGAGGCGGGCCAGCCGCCCGGAACCAGACGTGGTTCTGCCTTCCTGGACGCTTGCGGCCGGGCCGTGGGGCTTACGGGCGATGGGCAGTGCAGTCATGGCAGGCTTTCAGGTCTGAGGGGGTAGTTCCAGGCGGCCGGGTCTTTACTTGACCGTCGCAGCCCGCTGGGTGGCGCTGAAGTTGAAGCTGATGGTGCTGGCGATGCCCTGGAAAGCATCCGGAGCCGCGGAAGGCAAGGTGGTGGTGACCTTCAGGTTGTCGGTCTTGCCGTTGGTGAGTGAGGTCAGGTTGGCCAGGGCGCGGTTGGCGCCGATGATCGGCGACGAGGCTAGGACCGTGGTCTTGGTGGCCGGCGAGGGGCAGATGTAAGGGGCGGCGGTCCCGGTCCAGGCGGCGCTGCAGTTTTCGATGAGCAGCTGCAGGCCGTTGGTGCCGTCGGTGGAGAGTGCGGAAGCGGAAGTGGCGGTGTCTGCAGTGGTGAGGGAGACCGTGCCGAGGGCGGAGTCGCCGGTGTTGGCCAGGGTGACGAGCTTTTCGACGGTGTCGCCGGGGAGCAGTCCCGCGACGGGGACGCTGAGGGTGTCGGCAGTGGTCTGGCCGAGGGCGATCTTGATGGTGCCGGCCTTGACGTCCTGGCTGGCGGTGGTGGTCGAGGTGAACGCACCGTAGGTGCCCATGCCGGCCACGGCGGCGGCGGTTCCCACCAGTGCGACGGAGGCGAGGATCTTGCCGGACGTGGTCTCCAAAATGCCCATTTGCTTAGGTCCATTTCTGTGATGGGCCCACCCCTGTGGGCCGGCCGTGGAAGGTCAGGCGCACTGCTTGACCTGACTTCGATTACCATTCACGGGGAGCCTCAAGAGGTGTCCACGCGTAGGCTCAAGATTCAGTCAAGAATGAAGATCTTCGCAGGTCAGCACCGTATTTGTGATGTGCGCCACCGTGATTTTGTGCCGGTTTGATGGGATCCAGATGGTCCCTTGAGCCTTTCTTGAGATGCATCGGGAAGGGTTGGAGGACAGGGCCCGCGACAGGGCCGGGACCGTTGGAGAGGACGTCGTGGCGGCCGGCAGGAATCACGCATGGAGCGCCAGCGCGCTGCTCGTGGTTTTCCTGTCCACCCTGTTCGTCGGGATCCCCGCTGCGCACGCCGCCTTTAAGGCTTCGGCCCAGTCCGGCTTCCCGGTTAGCGCCCTCACCTTGCAATCCCCGGTCCCATCAATCACGGCTAGCTGTGCCGGCGGCGGCAGTAACGGCAACGGCAAAAAACGTCTGAACATTGCGGTGACGAGTGCCGGCTCGGTACCGCGGGCCAACGCCTACGTACTTATCGTGACCGACCCCTCTGGTTCGAATTACTCCGTCAATCCCGCCACCTCCGGGTACTCCAACCAGTCACCCGCACCCGGCATCTGGACCTATTACGTCCAGGCCCAGTACCAGGTCCCCGGCACCACCAACGTCTGGAAGAGCAAGACCGCCACTCCCTTAACTGTTTCCTGCTAACAGGAAGGGATGGGCGCCCGCCCCATCTGCCGAGCCCACGCACGCAGCGCCCCTGCGGCAATACCGACTACCCTCCGGTGTAGTCCTCGGCTGCTTTCCGCAGGCGGCTGTGGGCGCCGCCGTAGGCCTGGGCGCCCTGCAGCGTCCACTTGGGCAGCTTGGCGACCATCGTGTAGTTGGGGTCGCAGACGTTGGCAGCCGGAGCCAGGCCCATCTGGCTGACCAGCCTGGTAGGAGTCCAGCATGTCCATCCCGGTCAAGTCCGAGGTCCAGGCGATGAGGTCCTTCTGGCTGATCCGGTACGCATCCTCGAGGGGGCGGGTGGAACCGGTGCTCATGATGTAGTCGTCGTTCTCCAGGCGGGGCCACGCTGCGGCGCCCTCCTTGATCAGGTCCACCGCGATCACCGAATTCATTGCTGACTCAAGGCCGGTGCCGCAGGCTTCCCTTCGCCCTGGCGGGCGTGGCCGTCGCCGAGGGAGAGCATGGCCCCGGCCACGTTGACCGGCAGGTACAGCGTTGTCCCGGCCCGGGCTTCCGGGGTGTCCATGTTCCCGCCGTGCGTGGATGGCGTCATGACCAGCCGCACTTCGCCGCCGGCCGGAGCCACGCCCACGGTGCCGTGCATGGGGTCCAGCGGCAGCTGCAGCCGGAAGTCTGAGTTCCGCGCCTTGAACGAGGCGGTCCAGCTCTCCAGGTCGATGTCGTAGAACCAGACGCGTTCGTCCAGGGGCTCGTTCAGCGTGGCCGTTTCATGCGTTGCCGCCAGCGCACCGAACCGGGGAGGACGCAGGACACCGCGTACTTCCTGGCCGGCACGATCGACACGAAGTGGACGGCAAGCATGTCGCCCGGTTCGGCGCCCGCCACTTCGATGGGCCCCGAGACCGGGTTCAACTCGTTGAAAGGCACCACCTGGCTTGGCAGCTGGTCCGGGGAGGTGACCCGGCCGCCGAAGCAGTCCTCGGTGCTGACCTCCACGATGTCGCCGGGCTTAATACTGAGCATCGGCTCCCGGCCACCGAACACGTACGAGTATTCGCCTGGCTGGGGCGCGAGTTTGTGAACAACCATCTTTACTGGACCTCCGCTGCTTCAGGTTCCCCTGCCGCCGTCGTAATTTTTACTTCCTTCCTACCCATCCGGCCCGTCTTCACTTGGCCTTTCCGTTGATCATCGAGGCGCTAGCCCCGGCGCGCCGGGACCTGGACGAACTGCGACAGGTACTCCATCAGGTCGCGGATCCCAAAACTCCAGGCCGGGAGCTCCTCGGTGGTGCCCGTGGTGTTGATCAACGAGCCCAGCCTGGGCGCTGTGGATGGTCACCCGGTCTCCCTTCTTGTGCGTGAAGCCCAGGCCCGGCTCATCCCGGTCCTGGCTGGGTGCGAAGAGCGTCCCCGTGAACAGGGCAAAGCCGTCCGGGTACTGGTGGTGCCTGCCGTAAGCGGCGCCCACCAGTTCTTCGAAGGGCCTGCTGATCCGGGACAGGCTGTTCTGCCCTTCCAGCCGGTAGCCGTCGGTTCCCTCCACGGTCAGCGTGATGTCCTCGCTCCGCAGCGACTCCAGGCTGAACCTGTCGTGGAAGAGGCGGACGAACGGGCCGATGGCACAGGACGCGTTGTTGTCCTTGGCCATCCCCAGCAGGAGCGCGCTGCGGCCCTCCACATCGCGCAGGTTCACGTCGTTGCCCACGGTGGCGCCACGTACCCGGCCCCGGGAGTCCACGAGCAGGACCAGCTCCGGTTCCGGGTTGTTCCAGCTCGAAAACGTCGGGATGCCGATCCGGGCCCCAAACCCGACGCTTGAGAGCACCGGGGCCTTGGTGAAGACCTCCGGGTCCGCCCCGAGCCCCACCTCCAGGTACTGGGACCACATCCCCTTGGCCGTCAGCACCTCCTTGACCTGCCGGGCCTGCTCGGAACCGGGCCGCACGCTGGCAAGGTCGGCGCCAAGCACAGCGAGAACAGACTCACGGACGGCCGCGGCCTGGTGGAAGTCCCCGCCGCACCGTTCCTCAATGACGCGCTCAATCATGCTGTCCACGAACGTCACGCCGCAGGCCTTGACCACCTGCAGGTCCACCGGGGCCAGGAGGTGCGGGCGTTCCCGGTCCTGCGCCAGGGAAGCATCGATCAGGTCCGCAAGGTCCCGCTGGGGATTCACGGGTGGCAGCAATGAGCCCCACCGGGTCGTCCAGGTCCAGCAGGCTCGGAGACGGTGCGCACATGCGCAGTATGGTCAAAGACATCCTGCCCGCTGACGGAGACCACGCGCGGGCCGCCCGTCTCAGGGTCCCAGACACGCCCCACCAAGAGGGCCTTGTCTGCGTCCGCGGGGAGAACCTGGTCTGCAGTAACAGTGGTCATCGTGTTTCAGCTTTCTGTCCGGCAGGCTGGTGGATTCCGTCCACGCGCCGTGTGATGTTCCAGGGGTTGTTGTCCCGGAGGGCAGGCGGAAGCTGCTCCGGGGCGAAGGAGTCGTACGCCACCGGGCGCATGAACCGTCCGATGGCAGCGGTGCCCACGGAAGTAGTGGACGCGGCGGTGGTGGCAGGATAGGGGCCGCCGTGCTGCTGGGCGTAGGTCACGCTGACTCCAGTGGGCCACGCGTTCCACACCAGCCGGCCGCTCCGTTCCCGCAGCACCGTCAGCAGGTCATCGAGCTTTTCCTCCGGCTCACCCTGGACGGTGGCCGTCAGCTGGCCCTCCAGCAGGGCGGCCAATTCAGCGAGGTCGGTTCCGGGGCGGTACCGGATGAGCAGGGTGGCCGGGCCGAACATTTCCTGTTCCAGCAGCTCCGGCTGTGCCAGCAATGCCTCCGCGGTGGTTGCCAGCACAGTGGGCCGGGGTGCCTCGGCGTCGTCGCCCTTCACCAGCACGTCCACGCCCTCGGCGGACCGTACCTTTTCCAGCGAAGCGTCGAAACCCTCGCGGAGCTTGGGGCTGAGGAGCGGTGCCACGCTCTTGGACTCAAGCTCCTGCTGAAGCAGAGCCGCCACCTCATCCGAATCCTCCACCGGCGCGAACAACAGCCCCGGCTTGGTGCAGAACTGCCCCATTCCGGCAGTGAAGGACGCTGCATAGCCCGACAGAATGGCGTCCCGGCGCACAGCCCAGGCCTGCTCCGTGACGAACACGGGGTTGATGCTGCCCAGCTCACCGTAGAAGGGGATGGGGGTGGGGCGGCGGCAGGCCCGGTCAAACAGCGCCCGGCCGCCCGCCGTCGAGCCCGTGAAGCCGATCGCCTTCGTCAGCGGATGGTCAACGAGCGCTTCGGCTGCCTGCCGGCCCACCACGGCAGAAAACAGTCCCTGCGGCGCGCCCGCTGCAGCAAGCGCCTCCTCCACGATGGCCGCCGTCCGCAGCGCCAGCTGCAGGTGCCCTTCATGGATCTTGTGCACCACGGCGCAGCCGGCCGCAAGGGCGGAGGCGGTGTCCCCGCCCATCACGCTGAAGGCAAAGGGGAAGTTGGAGGCACCGAAAACGCCCACGACGCCGAGGGGCACGTTGACCCTGCGGAGGTCCGGCCGGGGGCCCATGCCCCAGTCCTGGTCGGCGTGGTCAATGATGGCGCCCAGGTGCTCGCCGGCAAGGATTTCGCTGCGAAACAGGCGCAGCTGAAAGACCGAGCGCTTCAGTTCGAAACGCAGCCGGCCCTCGTCAAGGTGGGTTTCCTTCGCTCCGAGGCCCACGAGTTCATCTGCGTTGGCTTCGAGGGCGGAGGCAATGGCCTCCAGCCAGGACCCGCGGACCTGTGGCTCCACGTCCCGGGCTTTTTCGTAGGCCGCATGGGCGGCGGCTATCTGGTTCTCGACCTGCTCTGGCGTGGTTTGCATGCTGTTTCCTCCTGGAATCATCTTTAATTCCCATCTCCAATGTTGTCGAACAATGTGCGATATTTCGAACGGTGGACGTAGACTGGAAGCCGCGCTAAGCCAATGCGCCCCCAACGAAAGGACTCCAAGTGCCCCGCTTGACCCCCGCCGTCGTCAGGAGCCTTGACGTCCTGGAGCTCTTCATGGACGCCCGCCACGGGCTCTCCGCACCCGAAGTGGTGCAGCGGACCGGCCTTCCCCGCACCACCGTCCACGAACTGCTCACCACCCTGACCGAGCGCAAATACCTCCGCCGGGACGATGCCACTGCCACCTACCATCTGGGACTGAGCGTCTTCCGGCTGGGCAACGCGTTCGCCGAACGGCTGGACCTGCACGCCGTCGGGCTGCGCATTGCCCAGTCCGTGGGCAGGGAGTGCGACGAGACCGTGAATGTGGGAATCCTCGACGGCGCCGACGTGGTGTACGTCTGCAAGGTGGACAGCACCCAGTCCGTGCGCATGGTCTCGCGCATGGGCGGCCGGCTTCCGGCGGTTGCACTGCCGTGGGCAAAATCCTTCTGGCGTACCTGCCGGACGCCGAACGCAAGCGCATCTTCACAAAGGGCCTTGCCAAACTGACCCCCAAAAGCATCACCGAGCCCCACGCACTCGCCAACGTGCTGGACGAGATCCGGGCTTCCGGTCTGGCCTTCGAGTCCGGGGAGTCCAGTCCGGACGTTTCCTGCGTGGCCGCGCCGGTCCGGGACCACACCGGCGCCGTGGTGGCGGCCCTGAGCGTCTCCGTTCCGGACATGCGCTGGAACCAGCGCCCGGTGGAGGAATGGTCTGCATTGGCGGCCGACGGCGCTGCCCGCCTCAGCGCCGAGCCTCGGCTACCGCTGACGGCCGGGGGGCGGGGCCCACCTTAGGCGGTCAGCCGGCCAGCGCCACATGATCGCCCGAAATGCCGGCAGTGGACTTGACGCCCAGCAGCTGCATGGACCGTACGTACTGGGAACGCAGGATCTTCACGGCATGGGCGGCGCCGCGCTCGCCGCCGGCCATCAGGCCGTAGAGGTAGGCCCGGCCCACCATCGCCGCGTCCGCACCGAGGCCGACGGCGGCCAGGATGTCACTGCCGGACATGATGCCGCTGTCGATCAGCACTGTCGCATCCGGGCCCAGGGCCTCGCGGACCTGGGGGAGGATCTTCAGGATGGTGGGCGACCGGTCCAGCTGCCGCCCCCGTGGTTGGACAGGCCAACGCCGTCACAGCCCAGTTCGACAACCCGTTCGGCATCCTTGACGGTCTGGATGCCCTTGACCAGCAGCTTGTGCGGCCACACTTTACGCAGCCAGGCGATGTCCTCGAACGTCAGGGCGGGATCGAACACCTGGTCCGCCACCTCTGCCGAGTTTCCGCCGAAGCCTTTGAGGGACGCGAACTCGATGGGCGGGGTGGTGAGCTTGTCGAACCACCAGGACGGGTGCAACGCCATGTCGGCAAAGGTCTGTGGCGACAGCGTGGGCGGAATGGTCAGGCCGTCACGCAGCTCCCGTACGCGGGCACCGCCCACCTGGGTGTCCACCGTGACCATCAGCACGTCGTAGCCGCTGGTCAGCACCCGCTCCAGCAGGCCCTCCGTCTTGCTCCTGTCCTTGGCGATGTAGAGCTGGAACCAGTTGTTCCCATCGGGCACCGCCTTGGCCAGGTCCTCCACCGTGGTGGTGCCGACGGTCGACAGGGTATACGGGATGTTGTTCCGGGCCGCTACCCGCGCCACTGCCTTCTCGCCGTCGTTGTGCATCATCCGCGTGTAGCCGGTGGGGGCCAACACCAGCGGGAAATCGATGGTCCGGCCAAAAAGCTTCGTGGAAGGATCAGGATCCGAGACATCACGAAGGACTGCCGGCGAGAACTCCACGTCCCGGTAGGCCTGCCGGCACCTGGCGATGGTGATTTCCTCCTCCGCAGCGCCGTCCGTGTAGTTGAACACAGCCTTCGGAGTGGTCTTCCGTGCCATCGTGCGAAGGTCCGCGATGGTGAATGCCCGGGCAAGCCTTCGTTGCACCGGATCCATTTCGAAGCTCCGGAACTGGAGAAGTTCGCGGATCTCGGACCACTTGGGCAGTTGACGGTCCTCCATACGGAGTACCCCTTTCATGTTCGAAATCTTGTACAAAGGTCGGCAAGTGGATGCCGCTGAACTGAGCCGGAAATCGAGTCAGGGCAGCGCCTGATGGCTCCTGCATCGCCTCTGTTGCAGGTTCTCCCGTCCAATTTCCGGGTCTGTGCTTGACGGTCCGGGACGCTGTCCCTAGACTCCTTTGTGTTCCCGATCACCCTACCGCAGCAACCGCGTGATCGCCACTTCGACCAACGTCCGAAATATCGAACGTAGCAGCCTCGCAAAGACGAGACCCACAAAGCAGTGGGCTTTCGAAAGGACCCCCAATGTCAGCAGTCCCCAACGCCGCTGCACCCAGCGGCGGCCGGATTGTCCTGCGCTCCGCCCAGGACGTCACAGACCTCATCAACAGCGGTGCCCTCCAGAAGGGCAAATCCTTCGCCATCACCCTTATCGCCCTGGGCGGCATCTTCCTGGACGCCTACGACTTCACCTCGGTGGCCTTCGGCCTGCCATACATCTCCAAAGACTTCCACCTGAGCCCCGAAATGCTGGCCGTCGTATCCGCCTCCATCATGGTGGGCGCCCTCGTCGGATCAGTCTTCGGCGGCTACTTCGTGGACAGGCTGGGCCGGTTCAAGGTGTTCATGGCCGACATGGTCTTCTTCGTCGTCGCAGCCATCGCCTGCGCCCTCGCCCCGGACGTCTGGACCCTCATCATTGCCCGCTTCATCATGGGCCTGGGCATCGGCGTCGACTTCCCCGTTGCCTTCAGCTTCCTGGCTGAATATGCCTCACGGAAGAAGAAGGGCGGCACCGTCTCCCTCTGGCAGCCCATGTGGTACGTCGCCGTCGCCTCCACGTTTGCCCTGCTGATTCCCGTGTACTTCCTCTTCCAGGGCATGAACTGGTCCGAAAACCAGATGTGGCGGATCGTTGTGGGCTTCGGCGCCGTCCCTGCCATCCTGATCATGGTCTTCCGCCAGAAGTACATGGCGGAATCCCCCTCCTGGGCGGCACAGAACCTGGGCCTGCATGAAGCGGCCAAGATCCTCAAGCGGACCTACAACGTGGACGCCGAAGTGGCTGACGACGCCGTTGACCCGAGGGCGGAGCGCAAGCAGTTCCAGATGACCCTCACCCAGGCCTGGGGCAAGCTCGTGGGCAAGAAGTACCGCGGCCGTACTGGCCTGGCCCTCGTCATCAATGCCAGCCAGTCGATGGAGTACTACGCCGTGGGCTTCTTCGTTGGGCAGATCGTGCTCGCCATGCTGCACACCCAGAACGTCATGACCAACATCGTGTCCTCGCTCATCCTCAACCTCTGCTTCGGTGTTACCGGCGGCTTCATCGGCGCCCGCCTCTCGGGCAAGATTGGCCCGCGCAAGCTTTCACTGCTCGGGTTCTGCGGCACCTTAACCTGCATGATCATCGCCGGTTCGCTCAGCAACGTCGACGGTGCCTGGTCCTTCATCGGCGCCCTGGTCATCGGCCTCCTGATCTTCTGCCACGCAGCCGGCCCCGGGGCCCAGGGCATGACCATGGCCACCATGTCCTACCCCACCTCCCTGCGCGGAGCCGGCACCGGCTTCACCCAGATCGGCATCCGTCTCGGGGCGATCGCCGGGCTGGTGTTCTGGCCTTTGGCCACGGCAGCCTGGGGAACCAAGGCACTGCTGGTACTCGCCGTTGTTCCTGCCATTGCCATCGTGGTGATCCTGGTCAACAAGTGGGACCCGCACGGCCGCGACATCGACGCCGAAGACTACGAGGACCAGTCAGTGGCCGCCCTCAGCGCAAACCGCTGATCCCAGCGACTGCCTCTTTTCTCCAACCTATTAAGGACAACCATGAGTGCCATCACTGGCGTAATGCCGGTAGCGCCCACCATTTTCGCCGACAACGAGGAACTGGACCTCGACGGCCAGCGCCGGGTCCTGGATTACCTGGTGGACGGCAAGTCCGACGCCGTCTGCATCCTGGCCAACTACTCCGAACAGTTCTCCCTGACCGACGGGGAACGCGAGCAGGTGCTCCGGACCACCATGGAGCACCTGGACGGACGGCTGCCTGTCTGCGTCACCACCAGCCACTTCAGCTCGCGGATCGCCCGGGAACGCAGCCTCCGGGCCCAGGAGCCTCGGGGCGGAAATGGTCATGCTCATGCCGCCGTTCTTCGGGGCCACCATGAAGGTGGACGACGAGGCCGTGGTGGAGTACTTCAAGCGCGTGGCTGACGGCCTGGAGATCGACATCATGATCCAGGACGCACCGATGAGCACCACTCCACTGTCCGTGCCCCTCCTGGCCCGCATCGCCAGGGAGATCCCGCAGGTCAACTACGCCAAGATCGAAATGCCCCAGGCGGCGGACAAGCTCCGTGCCCTCGCCGCCGCTGCCGGGCCGTCGCTGCCGGGACTTTTCGACGGCGAGGAAGCCATCACGCTCATCCCGGACCTGGAAGCCGGGGCCCTGGGCACGATGAGCAGCTGCATGGTGCCGGACCAGCTTGGCCAAATCGTGCGGGATTTCCACGCAGGCGAACGGGACAAGGCGATCCACGCCTGGGAAGACCTGCTTCCGTTCATCCACTTCGAGAACCGGCAGTGCGGCCTGCGCGCAACAAAGGTGCTGATGAAGGAGGGCAACATCATTGCCAGCGACAGGACCCGCGAGCCGGTAGGGGAGCTGAATCCGCACACCAGGGCGCAGCTGGTGGAGATGGCCAAACGCAAGGACCCCCTGATCCTCCGCTGGGCGTGAGGACCACACAAATGCAGGAAAGGAAGGACCAGACATGCCGCGCATACTGATCACCGACTACGAATTCGAATCGATCAGCCAGGAGCAGGCCGTGGCAGACGCCAACGGTGTTGAGCTGGTACGGGCCAACTGCAGGACCGAGGACGACGTCATTGAGGCTGCGGCCGAAGTGGACGGGCTCATCGTCCAGTACGCCCCCATCACGGAGCGCGTCCTCAAGGGCCTGCCCCGCCTGAAAGCCGTCAGCCGGTACGGGGTAGGCGTGGACACCGTTGACGTCCAAGCCGCAACGGAATGCGGCGTGGTGGTGTCCAACGTGCCCGATTACGGTGTGGAGGACGTCAGCGACCACGCCGTTGCCCTTGCGCTAACGCTGGCCCGCGGCATCCCGGACCTGGACAGGGGAATCCGGGATGGGGAAAACGTGCTCGACTCGGTCAAGCCGCTCCGCCGCTTTTCTTCACAGACATTCGGCGTCATCGGACTGGGCCTGATCGGGGCGGCCACGGCAGCCAAGGCCAAGGCCCTGGGCTTCCGCGCCCTGGGCTACGACCCCCTCCACACCCCGGGGACCACCACCAAGGAGGGCATCCAGGTGGTGACCTTTGACGAGCCTCGTGGCCGAGTCCGACGTCGTATCCCTGCACGTGCCGTTGAACAAGCACACCCACCACTTGATCAACGCACGCACGCTGGGGCAGTTCAAGGAAGGGGCCACCATCGTGAACACCTGCCGGGGCGGGGTGATTGACACGGAGGCCCTTGTTGACGCGCTGAAAAACGGAAGGCTCCAGGCGGCAGGCCTGGATGTCTTTGAGGAAGAGCCCCTTCCCCTTAACAGTGCGTTGCTGGACCTTGAGCGCGTGGTGCTGACACCGCATACCGCCTGGTACACGGAGGAATCCAGCGACGAGCTGAAGCGGCGCACCGCGGAGAACGTGGTGGACGCCTGCCTGGGCCGCAGGCCCCGCAACATCGTCAACCCTGAGGTCCTCAATTAACACGCCCGGGCCCAGCGGAACAGGGACGGCCAACAGCAAAGGCAAGAACATGAACACACCGATTGAATTGATCGCCAACCCGCGGCTTGCCGCGGACATGGGACTGCTGGTCCTGCATCCGGAGGACAACGTTGGTACGGCCCTGGGAACGGTCCCCGCTGGCACCCCGGTGTCTTTTGACGGTGGGGACCTGCTGTGCACGGATGAGATTCCCCGCGGACACAAGGTGGCATTGCGGACCATCGAGGCTGATGAACCGGTCCGGAAGTACGGCCAGATCATTGGCTTCGCGGGGCGCCAGATCCGGCAGGGCGAACACGTGCACGTCCACAACGTGGCGTACCGCGAGTTCGACCGGGCAGGCGAGGCCGGCATTGCCCTGCGGGAAACCGACTTTGTGCCCGAGGACCAGCGCGCAACGTTCCAGGGCTACCGGCGGAGCAACGGCTCCGTCGGTACCCGGAACTACATCGGCATCGTGACGTCGGTGAACTGTTCCGCAACGGCGGCAAAACTCATCGCCGCCCGTATCGAGAACAGCGGGGTTCTGGACCAGTACCCCAACGTCGACGGCGTGGTGGCGCTGACGCATTCGTCGGGTTGCGGCACCGGAGGCGAGGGTAATTACGGCTTTGAGGTGCTGCAACGAACCCTCCACGGGTACGCGAACCACCCCAACTTCGCCAGCATCCTGGTGCTGGGGCTGGGGTGCGAAGTGAACCAGATTGACGGCCTTACCACCGGCTGGCAGTTGAGCCCCGACAAATCGATCTCCAGCATGACCATCCAGGCGCAGGGCGGCACCAAGGCCACCGTGGCCGAGGGAGTACGGCGCATCGAGGAACTGCTTCCCGAGATCAACAAGGCACAGAGGACAGCAGTTCCCGCATCGGAGCTTGTCCTCGCCATGGAGTGCGGAGGATCGGACGCATTTTCCGGCGTCACAGCAAATCCGGCGCTGGGCGCAGCCGCTGACCTGCTCATCAGGCACGGCGGCACCGCAGTCTTCGGTGAAACCACGGAAATCTACGGGGCCGAGCACCTGCTCACATCCCGCGCCGAGTCCCAACGTACGGCGGACAAGCTCATGGAACGCGTCCGCTGGTGGGAACAGCACGTCGCCGTGGACGGATCGTCGATCAACAACAACCCGTCCCCCGGGAACAAGGCCGGCGGACTCACCACCATCCTCGAAAAGTCCCTGGGCGCCGTGGCCAAGGGCGGGACCACCAACCTGGTGGACGTGGTCGAATACGCCGAACCCGTCACCGCCCACGGGCTCGTCTTCATGGACACCCCGGGATACGACCCCGTCAACGCCACCGGCATGGTTGCCGGCGGCGCCCAGGTGCTGGCGTTCACCACCGGCCGGGGCTCCGCCTTTGGCTGCAAGCCCGCACCAAGCATCAAGCTGGCAACCAACACCCCGCTGTATGAACGCATGCGGGATGACATGGACGTGAACTGCGGGGCGGTGGCGGACGGCGAGCTGTCCATCGAGGAGATGGGGCAACAGATCTTTGAACTCATCCTGGCGGTGGCCTCGGGCCAGGAAACCAAGAGTGAGGAACTGGGTTACGGGGACAACGAGTTTGTCCCCTGGCAGCTGTCCACCGTTCTCTAGGTGCGCCCCTTGCTGCGGTTATGCTCGAACCATGGCGATGCATGATTCTCCGGCCAAGACGGTCACCGTCCGCGACAAAAGTCCGTGGCGGCGGCGCATGTGGATGTGGATTGTTGCCGCGGGACTGGACGTCTACATCCTCGGTTTCGTCCTCGGACTGCAGCCAGCGGGTCCCCTTTGCGGCAGCCCGTTGCTGCGGGAGAGCCATGCGGCTGAACTGATAAGCCTGCAGAAGGCCGGCATCGGGGCGGCGGCCGTGTGCTACCGGAACATCGATGCCGATGCCGTCCCTGTCTGGACCCTCATGGCACTGGGTGTGTTTATCGTCATGGCTGGAGTTGCCGCCCGGATCATCATCATCCGCCGTTCCGCCAGTGCTGAGTGACCCTCCCTAGGATCCGGCGGGCCGGCAGTTTGTGCCGGACCCGTACTCCAGCCAGTCCGGCAGGGCCGCCGTAAACGTGTCGCGGACGGCGGGGGTGTTGGTCACGGTCCAATCGATGCGGCCGTTGACCTCAGTCTCGTTCTTGTCCCACTCGAACCAGTTGATCATTTTCAGGTTGGGGAATTGGGCGTGGGCCTGGGCGCTGAACACTTGTTCCCACCAGGTGCGTTTGATGTCCGTTTCGGAGGCCCCGCCCACGGCCGGGTTGTAGAGGGCGGCTGTTTCCGGGATGGCGACGGGCTTGTTGTGGTCCTTGCCGTACACGCCGTAGAAATCGGGCAGCAGGCTGTCATCGCCGTTGGCGCCGTTGTAGGTGCCGGTGAGCTGGTCGGCGAACTTATGCGGCTCCGGGATCTCGTTCTCGCCCCACGGGTATTTCGCGCCCCAGTGGTACAGCGACATGCCCACCCAGTCCACCGCCTGGTCGCCCGGGTAATACGGGCCGTAAGGATCATCCGCCATGGTGAGGGCGCCGTCGTGATCGGTGTCCAGGGCGGCGAAATCCGCGCTGCCTGGCTTCGCCTCGAACTGGCCGCCGGCAAACGGATACCCGCCAGCATAATTCGGTGCCCACATCATGGCCGATCCCGGCGCGCCCGTGTGCACGGCGTCAGCCACCTGCGTGAACACCGCCTTGTACTCCAGCGGCTGCTGCGACCAGGGATACCAGGACCCGTTCATTTCATGGGCCAGGCGGACAATCACCGGAACACCCTGGTTGTTGATGGAGGCCAGGTCCTTCACCAGGGCGCCGGTGACGTCAGGGGTGATGGCGGCCAGGCCCTGCTTGGGTTCGAGGGTCAGCAGCATCACGTGCCCGTCGGCCCTGATCTGGGCGGCCGCCTGCCGCAGGTGCGTCCGTTCCTGGCCGGTGTAGGGGAAGTCCGCGAAGGACACGCTGACGGCAGGCTTGTGGCCCAGGTCCGCCGCGTACCGGGACAGCGGCTTGGCGTCCAGGTTTAGGTTCACGCCAAACAAGGCGCCCGACACCGGGACCAGGTTGTTCCGGTCCGTCACCTCACACATGGGGACTGAAGCGGCACTTTGATTCGCGGCCGCCTCCTCGCTGGCCCGGTCACGGTCCGCCAGCCCGCCGGAGATGCTGGCGGCGCCCAGGCCGGCGGCCGCCACCGCCACACCGATGGGGAGGGCCCAGTCCTTCAGGCGCCCGAAAACAACATCGAGGCGCTTGGCGTCCTCAGCATCGGACTGTTGCTTGGGCAAGACGGACCCCCTGTTGGCCTGCGGTTTTACCCAATAATAGGGCCACGCGGAGTGTGGAGACCCATCGGCGGTGCGTCTTCCCGGGTCTCAGGTTTTGACGTTGAGCCTCCCCTGGCGACGCTGTCGTCGGAGTGTGCCGGATTCCCGTTGTAGGCCTGGTCGGAGATGTCCACGATGGGATATTGGGCCAGGTCGATTCCGGCGGGGATGGTAAAGGTGCCGGTTCCATCGGCCAGGACGCCCAGGCTGACCATTCCTGAGAGGTCACTGGTGCCGACCCATACCTGCTGGTAGCCCGTGGTGGGGTCGGCGGTGAGCCGGATGGTGAGCTGGCGGGTTCCGTCGGGCAGCTGCCTGACCTGTGCCTCCCCGTTGCCGGTATGGGCCGGCAATGGGGTCAGCGGTGTTTGGGCGAGGACGATCGACGTGGGACCGGACCGGGTGGGGCCCGGGGCAGGCGTTCCCTGTTGTCCGATTATGCCGGCCGCGGTCCAGCCGGCGGCCGTGCCCAGGATGATTCCGGCAGCGGCGGCCAGCCAGAGTCCGGGGCGGGTGCGGCGCCGGTCTCTCGTTGCGGGCCGCAGGGGAGCGGGTGCGGCGTCCGGTCCGGTCCCGGGCTGCGGGGGTGTTTCTGCCGCGGCCAGCCTTAGGTTTGGGCTCCCCGGCCGGGTCAGCGGATCCGCTGCCAGGGCAGGAGACAGCCCCAGGGCCTGATGGATCGCCGCCCAGGTCTGGGGGCCAGGTTGCTCAAGTTTAATGCCGGCGGGCTCGAGGGTGGCAATGTCCCGGACCAGTTGGAATCCCCGCAGGGTTTCGGCGCATTCCTGGCAATTGGCGAGGTGGTCTGCGTCGGCGTCCGTGCCTGCTGTCTCGCCCAGGGCCATGAGGCTCAGGAGTTCCGCGTCAAGGTGTTCCATGTTCCACCTCCAGGCGGGTACGCAAGCGGATCAGGCTGCGCCGGATATGGCTTTTGACCGTTCCCAGCGGCAGGTTCAGGCGTGATGAGATCTGGTCGTGGGTCAGATCATCGTAGAACGCCAGCCTCAGTATCGACTGTTGCGGGTCTCCTAAGTGTTCCAGTTCATCGTCGAGGATCAGGCGGTCGGCCACCGCCTCCACGCTTGCTTCTTCCGGTTCCACGGACGGTTCCGGGAGCAGCTGAACGGCGGCTTGTTCCAGGTGGCGTTGCCGTGCCCGTTCGGACAGCGCGTCATTGATGGCGTTCCGGGTAATCCCCACCAGCCAGGCCGGCAGCCGTGCAGCCTCCGGCCGGTAGGTGGTCCGTGACTTCCAGGCGCGGATGAAGACTTCCTGGGTGACGTCATCCGCGGCGCTCCGGTCTCCCAGGGATCTGAGCGCCAAGGTGTAAACCAGCGGGCTCAGCCTCCGGTACGCCTCGGCGAGGGCACCCTCGTCCCCGCCCGCAAACGCCTGGTCGAAGCCGGGGTCCCAGTCGTGGTTGGCGGCAGCCTCCATCGGGTGCTCCTTGAGCGGCAACAGGCCTGATTGAGCCCTATTATGCCGCTGCCCGATGTGGTCCGCTAGGGTCCCCTGGCGCCGACGGAGGCGGACGTTCCCGGTGCTTGTCCCCGGCGGGGCCGCGCTGTGCACGGCCTCGCCGGGGACATATCGAGGGAAATGGATTTCTTTCAGGGCGTCCGGGGGTTAGTCGTCATCGCAGTCGTGCCCGCGTGCGGAGTCCACAACCTGCACGGCAAGCCCGAGGGTTTTATCGGCGAGGCTGCCCCAGGCGTAGACGATGGTGTTCTTTCCCTCGGTGACATTAACGTCGGCGGGCCCGATGAGTGGGGTGGTTGTTCCCGCCGCCGCCACCGAGGCGGAGATGGTTCCTTCCTTGAGGGTGAGGGTCTTTTCGTCGGGGTTGGTGAGTCCCTTGACGACGGCGGTCCCGCCGGCCAGGATGTCGACGGCCGGGGCGGCTGCAACGTGCCGGACGGTCAGCTTTCCCTTTCCGTCAGGGCTGGGCTTGGTGTTGTTGGTGAAAAGTGTGGCCGTGGGGGTTCCATCAGCGGCCAGGTGCGCGACGGCCGTGTAGTCCCCGCCGGCCTCAAGGTCCACGGTAACGGGGCCGATCACCGGGTTGTCGGCGCTCGTGGCGTCCGCGCCGGTGATGGCAATTTTGTGGTCTCCGTCCGGAACCTCCAGCGGGCCGGCAAGGGTGCCCGGCTTGAAGTTGTCCAGGGTGAGCTTTCCGTCCACCCAGACGTCCACGGTCAGGCCGGGGACGCCGTGGAGGACGGAAAGTTTTGCCGTCTCGTCATGGCTGTGGTGCCAGCTTGATGCCTGGGCGGGGGCTGCCAGGCCCAGTGCTGCCAGCAGCGTCATTGCTCCGGCGGCTGCAGTGAGTGTCTTGCGCATTTCCAACTCCTTTATTGGGCCCCTTGGGGCCGCCGTTGTGCTTACACCCCTACTACCGGCCGAACGCCCTGCCCGGATGCAGCTTCGCGCAAAAATTATTGAAGCGGCCCCTCGAGGCGGGGATGCCCCTATTCCCGTCGGAGCCCGTCCGGGTTTCTTCCCTGTTTGCGGTCCATCAACTCCGCCGCCCAGTAAGCGGCCGCGAGGACCAGCATGCTGGCCAGCCATCCGGCGCCAAGGAACACCATCGTCATTCGGTCCGCCGCCTCGAAGGGTGCCAGCGACTGGCCGGCCACCACCACTTTGCCCGCCGATTGCTTGGCGACGATCGCCATCCGCAAGCCGGGCTCCGGCTGCCACGTCACCGTGTCGCTGCCCAACGCCCGTGCCGTGTCCAGTACCCCTGGCGGTACCACGGGGGTGGACCCGCCCACGGTCACGGTGGTGGACAGCGGGCTGTTGGTGTCCCCGTAAACGATGAGGAAAACGCCGCTGTCAGGCGTCAGGTCCAGTGGGGCTCCTGCCGTTGAATCGGTACCGGGTTGTTGAAGCCTCGCCGCTGCGGCCGCCGCCGGGGCAACGTTGGCCGAGTGGCGGCCGATCTGCTGAAGCGTGACATAGACGCTGCCAAAAACAAGGGTGGTGATGCTGGCTGCAGCCAGCCACCACAGGATCCTTCTCATGTGAATAGGATGCGCCCCAGTCCTTGCCAGCGTAAAAAATTCATCAAGGTTTGGGGCACGACTATCGGATACCGGCTTATCCAGCGCGCTGCGCGGGTACTTTGGTTGAAGTGCCGCCGCCTCATAACCCCCAATTTGAGGCGGCGGCACATTTGATGTCCTGCCGGGCTGCGGGCTGGCGGTCAGGCTTTCCGGCCCGTGAAGGCTTCCCGGGCCGTCACGGCCGCGATGCACACCGCAAGTCCCGCGGTGACCAGTCCCGTTCCCCAGCCCAGGCCGCCGCGGTCGGCGCCCACGGCCGTCCAGTCAGCGAAGGACGCGCCCAGGGGGCGGGTGAGGATGTAGGCGAACCAGAACGCCGGGATGGCAACGATCCAGCCGCGCCGGTAAGCCAGTGCTGCCACGCCGATCACCGCCGCGAAGACGAGCCCCGAGGCGAAGTAGCCAAGATCCAGGCTGTACGCGGTCATGTCGCCGGTGGCAGTACCCAGTGCGAACGTGGTCAGCACGGCCGCCCAATAGAACATCTCCCGCCGGCGCGTGTCCACGCTGTGGATGGACAGCGTCTTCTCGGTCCGGAACCAGATGAAGAAGACCGCCAAGAGTACGGCCAGGAAGAACACCGCCGACGCCACGTACGGCACGCCCAGGACCACATGCACGGCGTCCGCTGCCATGGTGCCGAACACGCTGACCATCACCACTGCCAGCCAGTAGATCCAGGCGACGTAGCGGCGCACGGCAAACTGCAGGGCCAGGGCGGCGGCCAGGCCTGCGGCACCAAGGGCCAGCGCCACAGGCGGGTCCAGATGGTGGACCAGGAAATCGGAGGCGGTCTCGCCCATACCGGTGGTGAGCACCTTGGCCACCCAGAACCAGGCGGTGATTTCCGGGACCTTGGCCAGCGCCGTCCGCACCGGCGCGGCCGCCCATATGCTTATGCCCGGTGCCGTGCTGCCGCCGTCCAGGACCGCGGAGGTGGCGCCGTGGGGTTCAATGTTCTGCTGTGGTGGTTCGGTCATGCGGTGATTGTCCCTTACGGACCCGGCAGGAACCTGGGGAAGCGCCTCACTGGTGCCCGCCGTCGTCGTACTTTGACGCGCCCGCCGGCCCACCTGGGTGGCCTTCCCAGCCGGTGCATGAATAATACGGAGTGCTGGGAACAGCGGAAGTGCAGTGGCAGGCGCCCGCCTGGCACGACGGCGGCCGAAGGAACTGGACATGACGAGGTCACACCGGAGCGTACGGCACGAGCCCGAAACGAGCGTGGAACTGAACCCACTGTTCAGCCGGCCCGGGGAATCCACCATCTTTCCGCGCTTCACCCTCCCTGACGGGGAATCCCTCCCGGGCACCGCCTACCAGGTGGTCCACGACGAGGTGATGCTGGACGGCAACTCCCGCCTGAACCTGGCCACGTTCGTGGGGACGTGGATGGAACGGGAAGCCTCCCAGTTGTATGCCGAAACGTTCGACAAGAACATGATCGACAAGGACGAATACCCGCAGACGGCCCTGATCGAGACCCGCTGCTGGCGGATGCTCGCCGACCTGTGGAACGCCCCGGATCCCGCCGCGGCCATCGGCACCTCCACCATCGGCTCTTCCGAGGCGTGCATGCTGGCCGGCCTGGCCCTCAAACGCCGCTGGCAGCACAGCCGCCGCGCCGCCAAAAAACCCACGGACACACCGAACATCGTGGTCAGCTCCGCCGTGCAGGTGTGCTGGGAGAAATTCTGCAACTACTGGGAAGTGGAAGCCCGCTACGTACCCGTCTCAGCGGAGCACCCCACCCTGGACGGCCACGACCTGGAACGCTACGTGGATGAGAACACCATCGGCGTGGTGGCCATCATGGGCGTCACCTACACCGGCGCCTACGAACCCGTGGACCTGATCTCCGCCGCGCTGGACCGCATCCAGGCCGACACCGGACTGGACATTCCCATCCACGTGGACGGCGCCTCCGGGGCCATGGTGGCGCCGTTCCTGCAGCCGGACCTGGTGTGGGACTTCCGGCTCCCCAGGGTGGCCTCCATCAACACCTCCGGGCACAAGTACGGGCTGGTGTACCCCGGCCTGGGCTGGATCGTCTGGCGGGACCAGCAGGCCCTCCCCGAAGACCTGGTGTTCCACGTCAGCTACCTGGGCGGGGACATGCCCACCTTCGCCCTGAACTTCTCCCGGCCCGGCGCCCAGGTGCTGCTGCAGTACTACCTGTTCCTCCGGCTGGGCTTCGCCGGCTACAGATCCGTGCAGGCAAGCTCCCGCGACGTTGCCCTCTACCTGTCGCACGAGATCGGGGCCATGGACGCCTTCACCCTGTGGAGCGACGGGTCCGATATCCCGGTCTTCGCCTGGCAGCTCACCGACGGCCACACCCGGAACTGGAACCTGCATCACCTCTCCGAACGCCTCCGCATGAACGGCTGGCTGGTCCCGGCCTACCCCCTGCCCGACGGGCTCAGCGACATCACGGTGCAGCGGATCGTGGTCCGCAACGGCTTCACCCGGGACCTCGCCGCCAGCTTCCTGGCGGACCTCAAGAAGGACGTGGCCTACCTGGATGCGCTGACCGGGCCCATGCCCGACGGGCAACAGAAGGAAGCGTTCCACCACTAGCCGTTTGTTAAGGAGCGTTCCGTGTGCCGACTCTTCGGGCTGCACGCCGGATCCCGGCCGGTCCGTGCCACCTTCTGGCTCCTGGACGCCCCGGACAGCCTGGCTGAGCAGAGCAGGCGGGAGCCCGACGGCGCCGGGATAGGAACCTTCGAGGCCGACGGCGGCGCGCGGGTCAGCAAACGGCCACTCGCCGCATGGGAGGACCACGCCTTTGCCCGGGAGGCCAGGGAGCTGAGGAGCACCACCTTCCTGGCCCACGTCCGGTACGCCAGCACCGGCGCGCACACCATGGCGAACACGCACCCGTTCGAGCAGGACGGCCGGCTGTTCGCCCACAACGGCGCCTTCCACGGCCTGGCCCGGCTGGATCAGCGCCTTGCCGGCCTTGGGGTTGCCGGGCTGGTGCAGGGCCAGACCGACAGTGAACGCCTCTTCGCCCTCATTACGGCCGAGAGCCGCAGGGCGGGCGGGGACGTGGCCGACGGCATTGCCCGGGCGGTGGGTTGGGTGGCCGCCGAGCCTGCCCGTCCTGGCCCTGAACCTGATTGTTTCGACGGCGACGGACCTCTGGGCGCTCCGCTACCCGGCAACCCACCCGCTGTACATCCTGGAACGGGACCCTTTGTCCGAGCCGGCCCCGGCGGCACCCCTGGATGCCAGGAGCCGCCGGATCCACTCGCGAAGCACCGAACTTTCGGCTGCCCCGTCAGTGCTCTTTGCCACCGAGCCGATGAACAACAATCCCGGCTGGCGTCCGCTGGCGGCGGGGAGCTGGTGCACGTTGGCCCGGACCTGGCGGTGACCTGCACCTTTCCCTTCCCGGACCAACCCGCCCACCCGCTCACGCTCGCCGACCTGGAACCGTCCGCGGCGGCGTCGCAAATGTCCTGACGCCTTACATCCGCTCGCGATTACGCGGCCGGTGCCGCTGCAGCCTTCTTCTCCAGCGCCTGGGCCATCTTCTGCACCTGGGCACCGTAACCGCCGTTCACCGCAGTGTCCTTGATCTTGTTCGCCTGGGCATCCAGGTCAGCCGGGGCGGCGTTCTTTAGGGCCGTCAGGTCTGCCTGCAGGTTTGCCGGGAGCTTGGCGAACAGCTTCGGGTGGCCGATCAGCTGGTCGGCCACCTGCTGGAGCCCGGCGCCGGGGTTGCCCGAGCTGAACGCGGTGCGGAGTTCCTGGCGCAGGCCGGCCAGGCCCGTGGCGCTCTTCTCCACCGCGTCGGCATGCTTCTGGATCTCGGCGCCGTACCCGCCGGACAGGGCCGTCGTCTTGATCTTGTAGGCGTCCTTCACCCTGTCCCCCGCTGGGGCGTCCTTGAGGGTGGTCACATCAGCCTGGAGGGCGGCCGGAAGCTTGGCGAACAGCTTCGGGTGGTCCACCAGGGCGGTGGCTGCCTTGGCCGCACGGTCCCCGGCGGCCTGCGGGCTGTCCGCCTTCAGGTTCAGGAAGGCCTCCAGGCCGCCCAAGCCCTTTGCCGGCCTGGCCACACCGGTTGCCGCGGGAGCCGTTGCGGAGGCGGATGTTGACGCGGGTGTTGACGCAGGGGAGGCGGAGGCAGCACCGACGCCCATGGCCGCCATGGCACCGGCTGCCAGGACTGCTGCCGCACCAACGCCGATGCGGGCCTTCATTGACGGAATTGACGGCTTCTTCACCACGATGTGTCCTTCCACGTATTGCGCATGCGTTCGCGCCCGGCCCAGTGAACCGGCGCAGGTTCACTGTAGGAGCGCAGGCTGGGGAAATCCTGAATGCGCGCGACGCCGGGGATGCCTGATCATGGTCAGTGGCACTGGGAGAGTAGGGTGAAAGCACGGTTGCCTCCATGGGGGAGGAACCGGGAGTTGCGGTTCACCCACCTCTTGCGGTCCCCACGCCTGGGCGACGATCACCCGTAAGGCGTGGGAAGGGGAGCTGTCCCGGCAGGCAACCGGTGCAGGAATTACGACGCCGAGAACCGGAGACACGCGCATGTCCAAGGAAGTTCCTTCCCGATCCACGTCCACCGCGTCCCGAGGCCTGAACCTGTTCCGTGCAACGGGAATCACGCTGGGCAGGTTCACGGGCTTCCTCGCCGTCAGCGCGGTCTGCGGCGCCCTGCTGGCGGGCCTGATGATGCCGGCGGCAGCCGTGACCGAGTCGGTGGTGGCGGGCGGATCCACCGCGCTGACCACCAACCTCCCCAACGACGTGTTCTCCGCGCCCCCGGCACAAATGACCCGTGTGCTTGCCGCGGACGGGTCGCAGATCGCCACCCTTTTCAACGAGAACCGCACCCGGATTTCGCTGGACCAGATGTCGCCCAACATCAAGGACGCGATCGTTGCAGTGGAGGACTACCGGTTTTACCAGCACGGCGGCATTGATCCCGAAGGCATCTTCCGGGCCCTGGCGGTGGACGCCGCCGGCGGGCACCAGGGCGCGTCCACGCTGACCCAGCAGTACGTCACCAACATGCTCAACGAAAACCTGATCGCCCAGGGCAAAGACGCCCAGGTGGTGCTCAACGGACAAAAAGGCGTAAACCAGAAGATCCAGGAGATGAAGCTCGCCATCGGCCTGGAAGAGAAATACTCCAAGGACCAGATTCTTGCCGGATACCTGAACGTGGTGGGTTTCAACGCCAACGCCTACGGCATCCAGGCCGCCAGCCAGTACTTCTTCTCCGTTGACGCCAAGGACCTCACCCTGCCCCAGGGAGCCCTGCTCGCCGGCCTGGTCAACGGCCCCTCACTCTACGACCCCACCGTGCACCCCGAAGCCGCCAAATCCCGGCGCGACCTGGTGCTGGACGCGATGCTGCAGCACGGCTACATCAACCAGCAGCAGCACGACGACGCCGTGAAAACCCCCATCCAGCTCAAGGTCAACCCACCCCACCAGGGCTGCGCCTACGCTCCGCAGGCGCAGTACTTCTGCGACTACGTCATCCACCAGATCGAGAATGACCCGGCCTATGGCGCCACCCTGGACGAGCGCGACCAGAAGATCATGGCCGGCGGCCTGACCATCAAGACCACCCTTGACCCCCGCCTGCAGGGACCAGCCCAGGCCCAGGTGGACGCCACCGCCGGCGCGAACCCGGACAAATGGGGAGCCTCCCTGGTAACCATCGAACCGGGCACCGGAAAAGTCCTGGCCATGGCACAGAATTCGCGGAAGCTGCCCGGCCAGGGCGCCGGGTTTGTCTCTGACTACAACTTCAACGTTGACGGCAGCGACGCCGCCGGGAACAGCCTGGGTGGCGTGGGCGGCATGCAGCCCGGCTCCACCATGAAGCCGGTCACCCTCGCGGCCTGGCTCGGCGAAGGGAAATCGACCAACCAGATCGTGGACGCTTCAAAACGGCGCTACGGCATCTACTACCCCTGGAAGACAACGTGCCAGCCCGTGCAGGGCTGGTTCGACAGCACAGTGCCGAAGTCCAGCGACCTCCAGAACGATGAGCCCACCTGGTACCGGCCCATGACGGTCCGGGAAGGCATCTATCAGTCGATCAACACGGCCACCTTCGCCTCCCTCGCAGGGCTGAACGATTTCTGCGACGTCCAGCGCGCCGCGGATGCCATGGGCCTGCACCTGGGCAGCGGAAAAGACGAAAAAATCGACCTGTCCACCCTGGGAAACATCCTGGGCAGCCAAAACGTGGCACCCCTGACCATGGCCAACGCCTTCGCGACCTTCGCCGCCAACGGCACCTACTGTCCTCCGGTTTCCATCGCGGAAGTTGACGACGCCCAGGGCAAGAAGATCGGCGGGCAGGCCTCCTCCTGCCAGGCCGGCGCCCTCAAACCGGACGTTGCCAAGGCCGTCACCAATGTCCTCCAGGACGTCCTCACGAAAGGTTCGGGGCTGCTGATTCCGCAAAAACTGGGAGTCCCGGATGCTGCCAAAACCGGCACCAACGAGTGGAACAACCAGACCTGGGTGGTGGGCTACACGAAAGGCCTGGCCACGGCATCCTTCTTCGGCGACCCCTTCAACGGGGGCCCGGGGCGCCTGGGACGCAACATCACTGTCAACGGCAAGTTTTACCCGGCCGTTGATGGCGCCTTCATCGCGGGTCCGCAGTGGGCCCAGTACATGCAGGGCGCCGTAGGCCTGTACGACCATGGCGCTTTCGACGCGCCGCCGCAGAACCTCATCAGCGACCCCGCGGCACAGCGGACCAAGGGCAACTGATCCGGGCCGCTGCGAATTGCGCCGGGAACGGCAGCCGAACTCGGAAGGGAACACCCAGATGGAAAAAGCGTCACCGGGAGTAACCGCGCTGGACAGGACATTCCGTGTCTCCCTCATCCTGAAGGGACTGGACGGGGTCCTGGAACTCATCGGCGGACTGCTCCTTTTGTTCGTCACGCCCGCCCAGATCGGTGATGTGGCCCGGTTCCTCACCCAGCACGAACTCGCCCAGGACCCCCGGGACTTCGTGGCCAACAGCGTCCTGCACATGACCGCCAACCTGTCCGGGTCGGCGTCGTTGTTCGGTGCTGTGTACCTCCTCCTGCACGGCATCGTGAAGATCGTCCTGGTCTGGGCCGTCCTGAAGGAGAAGCTGTGGGCCTACCCCTGGATGATCGCCTTCCTGCTCGTCTTCATCGCCTACCAGCTGTACCGGATCGCGGTGTCCTTCTCCTGGGGCATGGTTCTGCTCACGGCGTTCGACATCTTCATCGTGTGGATTACCTGGCGAGAGTACAGGCTGCGGCGGTCCCAGCGCAGTGCGCGTGACGATGGTGTGGAGGCGCCCCGGTCTTCCCGCTGAGGGCGTCTTCCCGTTGAGGTCACGCGGTCAGGAACGGACGGTGGCCGCGCGGGGCAGCCGGATGCAGAAGCAGGCGCCGTTGCCGCCTGGGCTGGTGGGTTCCACTGTGAGGTCGAGGTTCATGCGCTGGGCAAGCCGGCCTGCGATGGACAGGCCGAGCCCACTGCCCGTGGGGCGTTGTCCGTTGTATCGGCGTGCCAGCGCACCGCGGTCGAAGGCGACGGCGGCGTCCTCCGCGGTGAGGCCGGGGCCACTGTCCCGCACCTGGATCGCGACGATGCCGTTCGGGCTGGTCTGCTGGGCGGTGCTGGGCGCTTCTTCGATGACCACGCGGAGGACCAGGGGCCTTCCGGGCGGGGTGACGCGCAGGGCGTTGCCGATGAACCCGTCGATGATTTGGCGCAGCCGTTGCGCGTCGGTGGTGACCAGCAAAGGTTCCCGTGTTTTCGGAGCGGGCAGCTCAAGCATGAGATCCACGCCGCCCTGCACCGCCGCCGGCTGCCAGGCCCGTTGTGCCTGTTCCAGGAGCGCAGGGACGTCCACTGGTTGGACATCCAGTGTGAAATCGTCTGCCTCCAGCCGCGCCAGTGCCAGCAGGTCACGGACAAACCCGTCCAGCCGCTCCGTTTCGTCGGACAGGGTCTGCCCCACACGGACCATGTCTTCGGGCGGTATCAGTCCGTCCTCCAGGGCTTCGGCGTATCCGCCGAGCGCGGTAAGCGGGGTGCGGATCTCATGGGAGATGGAGAGCAGGAATTCACGTTGCCTGCTTTCGCTGGCCAGCAACGCATGGTCCAGGGTATTGATGGCTTCTCCAACGGCCCGGACCTCGGTAACCCCGGCAGGGTCAAGGGGAACGGTCCGTTCACCATCAGCCATCCGCCGTGCTGCGGCTGCTGTCCTGACGAGCGGCCCCGAGAGCCGCCGGGCAAGCAGCGTGCCGGCCACCCCGGCGATCAGGAGCCCGGCCGCCAGCGCCAGGAGCGTCGGTTGAAGGAGCCTGGGCTGAAGCGGCGTTGACGTCTGCCAGCGACCGGGTCAGGACGATCCCGCCGCCCCGGGTGAGGGGCCTGGCTTCCACCAGGAACTGGACACCTCCCCGGGTAAGGGTGCGGGAGATCTTTTGCCCGGAGAACACTTGGTGTACCTCGTCCGGACCGAGGATGGCCGCCGCCGCCCCAGTCACGGTGCCGGCAGGAGTGATGGTGGAGAGGTCGTAATTGTCCGGTCCAAGGAGGTGGCGTTCGCGCAGATCCAGCGCCTGGGCGGCAACCGGGGCGGCACTGAAGGCATCGGCTTGCCGGGACAGTTGTTCCCTGGCCTGGGTGACGGCGGCGGAACGGATCAGCGGGAAGGCGACGCTGCCGGTGACGAGGACGGCCAAAATGGCGACGCCGGCAGTGACCAGGGTGATACGTCCGGCCAGTGAGCGCAGCCAGAGCACCAGGGCATTACCCGGCTCCCGCCGCGTGCGCCCCTCGTGTGCGCCCGTTTCAGGGGCCTGCCCTTCACGCCCGGTCACTGTCGGCAGAGTATCCGACGCCGCGCAAAGTGCGGATCGGGTTGCCCGGACCGAGCTTGGACCGCAGTTGGGCGATGTGCACGTCTACGGTGCGCCCGGCCGAGTAGTCAGCCTGCCCCCACACCGCGGAGAGGAGTTGCTCGCGGCTGAAGACCCGGCCGGGGCTTGCCAACAGGTAGGCGAGCACATCGAATTCCCTGGCGGTCAACTCCACGGGGGCGCCTTCCACGCTGGCGGTGCGGTTCTCCGGGTCCAGGGCCACCGAGCCGACGCGCAGGGTGCCGCTGCCCGGGACTCCGCCGCTGCGGCGGAGGACCGTCTTGAGGCGTATGACCAGTTCCCGCGGCGAAAACGGCTTGGTCATGTAATCATCGGCGCCCAGTTCCAACCCCAGCAGCATGTCCACTTCCTCGTCCCGGGCGGTGACGAAGATGATCGGTGTCCAGTCGTTCCGGGCGCGCAGCCGCTGACAGAATTCGATCCCATCGATGCCCGGAAGTCCGACGTCGAGCACGATCGCGACTGGCCTGAGGCTCCGGACCTTCTCCAGGCCGCCTTCGCCGGTGGTTTCGACGTGTACACCGAAGCCCGCCCTGCTCAGATAGAGCCGCTGCACGTCGGCGATCGCACGCTCGTCCTCAACCACCAGTACCAGCCCGCGGGACGGCGGCGCAGCGGCAGCCGTTGGTTGTTCCATGTATCCATTGAACGCTATCGCAGTGCCGCCCCGGCGGGATGGCACCGGGACTTTACTGTCCTCTTACATTCCCCGAACACGGCACTGATCTCCCCGGGCGACAGTTAGGTACGGCAAAACAGTGCAGGCCCTGGCTCAAAACGTTCCAGGCGCACGGATTCATTGAGGAGAAAAACCATGAACACCACACCCGCCGCACCCCGGAACCGCAGCGCCCGTCCCTGGCGGGTCCGGGCAGGCGCCGCTGCCGCAGGAGCTGTCCTGGTAGGGGGAGCGGTCCTTGGGGCAACGGCAGCGTCGGCAGCCGGCCCAACCCCTTCCCCGTCCGCCGGCGCTTCATCCGCACCGGGCGCTCCCGGAACCGGCAACGGGAAACACCGTGCCGCCCATCCGTTTGTCCGCGCGCTCCGGACCGAGCTCAGGGTCGACATCCAGGCCGGGGACGGCTTCGGAGACAAGGCCCACCAGATCGCCTACGTCCTGATCCACCACTCCGCTGCGTTCGCCAAGCTCCCCGCAAACCTGCAGGCGGACCTGAAGACCCTGGAAGCGCCTGCGGCCTCCGACCGTGACGGCGATGCAGCGAAAATCAAGGACAACGCCCTGAACGGCGGCTACGGGGACAAGATCCAAAAGGAAGCGAAAGCCATCCAGGCCAAGGCCGCCCAGACACCCGCCAAGCCCTGAGCGGCGTCGTTATCCCATGACCAGCATGGCCACGAAGTAGATGCCGCCGCCAACCACGCAGTAGATGGCGAATGGAGTCAGGGTTCTGGTCTCGAAGAACCTGAGGAGGAACCTGGTTGCGAACCAGGCGGCGACGGCGGAGCAAAGGGCTCCGACGAGGAAAACGCCCCGCTGATCGGCCATGGCGGGACTTAGCGCTCGGGAAGCTTCAGGACCGCTGCCGCCCCGATGACGGGGGTGGCCAGCAGAAAACTGAACCTGGCTGCGTTCTCGTTGTTCAGGCCGGACAACAGGCCGCCCACCATGGACGAGCCGGACCTGGAGATGCCGGGCACGAGGGCCGCCGCCTGCGCTGCACCGATGCCCAGGGCCTGCTTCCAGGAAAGCGTCGACGCAATGCCGGCATCCGGGTCCTCGGTGTTTGCTGCCGGTTCCCGCGGTTCCTGTGCGCCGCGGGGGCTGGTTCGCGCCGACACTGAGAGCGGCTCAACCCGTTGGGTTTCCCGCCGCCGAAGCCGTTCGGCGGTGAACAGGACGAGGCCGTTCACGATCAGGAAGGCTGCTGCGGTCAGGGGGAGGCGAACAGGGCACGGATGGGTTTTTCCAGGACAAGGCCCAGGATTCCGGCCGGGATCGTACCGACGATGAGGAGCCAGCCCAGCTTGGCGTAGGTGTCCGTCGGGCTGATTTTTCGGGACCGGACGGAGCGGGCCAAACCCTTGAAGATCTCGATCCAGTCTTTGAGGAAGAAGATGAAAAGGACAATGGCCGTGGCCAGGTGCGTGGCGATGAGGAACGTCAAAAAATCGCCCGAGTTCTGGTCAAGGTTCCACCCGAACAACTTGGGCAGGATGACGCTGTGGCCGAGGCTGGAGATGGGAAAAAGCTCGGTGAGGCCCTGGAGGAAGCCCAGGATTGCTGCCTGGATCATGTTAATCACGGGCTGACCCTACCCGCTGCCGGTGTCAGGAAGAAAAACCGGACGCGAATTACAGGGTACGGCGTACTTTGCTCACGGAGCCGGCCTGTCGCTGGTGCGGCCCGCAGGAATCTGTTCATCGCTTTGCCCCGGCTGTCCGTGGTGAAGCTGGAAAGCCGTGGTGACCAGCGCAAAATGGCTGAAAGCCTGCGGAGTGTTGCCCAGTTGACGGCCGGCACGGGCATCCCATTCCTCGCTGAGCAGCCCCACATCATTGCGGAGTGCGAGGAGCCTTTCAAAGAGTTCGGTGGCTTCGGTCCGCCTCCCGGCACCCAGAAGGGCGTCGACAAGCCAGAATGAACACGCAAGGAATACGCCCTCACTGCCGGGTAGCCCGTCGTCGCTATCTTCTGGCCGGTAACGCAGGACGAATCCGTCCTGCGTCAGGTCACGCTGGATGGCTTCGATGGTCCCGGCAACGGCGGGGTGGTCCGGTGGGAGGAAGCCGACCCGCGGAATGAGGAGCAGGCTGGCGTCCAGCTCAGTGCCGCCGTAGGACTGCACGAAGGAGTTCATCTCGACGTTAAAGCCGTGATCCATGACGTCCTTGTGGATCGTGTCCCGCAAATCTTCCCACCGGTCCGCAGGGCCCGGCAGGTGAAACTGTCGAACACCCTTTACCATGCGGTCCACGGCCACCCAGGCCATGACCTTGGAATGGGTGAAATGCCTGCGGGGTCCGCGCACTTCCCACAAGCCGTTGTCGGGCTGCTGCCACACTCTCGAGGTGTTCCATCAGCGCAGTCTGGATGTCCCAGGAATCGTCCGGCACGTGCAGCAGCGCGTTGCGGGTAAGGGAAAGCCCGTCGATCACCTCACCCCACACGTCCAGTGGAGCTGGTCCGCTGCGGCGTTGCCGGTGCGGACCGGCGTGGACTTTTCGTAACCGCTGAGCCAAGGCGGCTCGGACTCGGGGAGTCGGCGCCGCCCGTCGAGTGAATACATGATCTGGAGGTCTGCGGGGTCTCCCGCCACCGCCCGCAGCAGCCACTGCCGCCAGGCCTTGGCTTCGTCCGTGTAGCCTGCCGTGATGAGTGATTGGAGGGTGAGGGTCGCATCCCGGAGCCAGCAGTAGCGGTAGTCCCAGTTGCGCGGTCCGCCCGGCTGCTCGGGCAGCGAGGTTGTGGCGGCCGCTACGATCCCGCCGGTCGGGGCGAATGTCAGCGCCTTCAACGTGATCAAAGAGCGCTGGATGGCGTCGCGGTACGGACCGTCCGCTCCGCTGCGGGACGACCATTCCTCCCAATAAGCCAGGGTCTGGGAAAGCACGGCGTCAGCATCCACCGTCCGGGAACGCTGACGGTAGCTTGGGGTCCAGGTCAGAACGAACGGAACCCTGTCCCCGGCATTGACCGTGAATTCACTGACAGTGCGCCGGTGCTCGCCGTGCATGGGCGCGGGTGAGGAGAGGTGGACGGAATCGGGGCCGGCGACGGCGTGGATCCCGGTTTTTGTCCGCCGCACCCACGGAACCACGTGCCCGTAGTCGAAGCGCAAAGCCAATTCGCTGTGCATCTGGACCGTGCCGTCCAGTCCCTCAACTATGCGGACGAGGTCAGCGACCTCATCACGGGGAGGCATGAAGTCGGTGACCCGTACCCGTCCCGTCCCGGTTTCCCACTCGGTTTCCAATACCAGGGTGTCGTGGCGGTAGCGGCGGCTGGTGCAGGTGCCCCCATTTACGGGTGCCAGGAGCCACCGCCCGGCCCCCGGACTGTCCAGCAGGGCCGCGAAACAGGCAGCGGAGTCAAAATGCGGGAGGCACAGCCAGTCGATGGAACCATCAGTGCCGACCAGCGCGGCCGTGTGCAGGTCGCCGATGATGGCGTAGTCCTCGATTTTCCGCATCTCAGCGGTCCTGGAAGTTCAGGACGACTTTCACGTCGTCGTCCCTGCGCCGGAAGGCATCGTCGAAGTCGGCCAGTGGGACTCTGCGGGAAATCAACCGCTGGAGCCAGCCTCTGTCTGCCTTCTCCAGGGCAGCAACCGCAGCCTCGTAGTGGCTCCGGTTGGCATTGACGCTGCCGAACACCGATTCGTTGCCCAACACCAGGTTGCGGTTGACGGAACCAACGTCCACGGAATCCGTTTTGCCGGGCGAGGAAACTCCCGTCAGGCAGGTGACCGAATCGACCGCGCGGCAGGTTAGGGTCTCCATTACTACGGAGGCCACGCCGGTGCATTCGACCAGCACGTCGGCTTTCACGCCGGAGGTTGTAAGGCTTTCCGAGTGATAGGTGGCGCCAAGGTCCGAGACGAGTCCGGGTTTGGGGCCGATGGTCACGCGGTCAAAAACGTGTACGTCCAAACCGCGCTGCACGCCCAGGAGCGCAGCCAGCAGGCCTACGGGGCCGGCTCCTGTCACGACGGCGGTCTTGGGCTCGAAGAAGGCGCGCGAACCGATCGCATCAATGTGCTGCCATGCCTTGGCGACGATGGTGGTGGGCTCCAGCAGGACGCCCACATCTTCCAGCGACGGTGAAAGCCGGACCAGTGCGTGGGGATCGGCGCGGTAGCGGTCGCGGGCAAACCCGTGCAGTCCCTTGATTCCATGTTCGGTGTAGCGGCCGTTGCGGCACATGTCCCACTGACCGGCCGCACAGGCGGGGCACGGGCCAGGGTCCGGGCGCCGGACGATTCCCACCACGAGGTCCCCGGCGCTGAGCCCGCTATTCGCCGGGGCTTCAATGACCCGCCCGAGGTTCTCGTGGCCAAGGACAAGGAACGGGGCGCCCTCCGGAGCTTCGCCGTACTCGCCGGCGGTGATTTCCATGTCCGTCCCGCAGAGACCTACGGCCAGGGTTTGAACGAGGACCGAACCTTCGGCAGGGGTGGGCTCGGCGATCTCCCTGAGCCCCAGTGAATCGACGGAACCGGGGACAACAGTCAAAGCTTTCACGATTTCCTCCATACCTTGGGGCAACACTTTGTGATGCCCGTTCAACTGGATCCGCGCAGAACGTGCATTCCCGGGCGCAATACTAAGCCTGGCTTACTATCTTTCGCTACTGCCGAAGGGACGAATCCTGGGGCCAGGTTCTCGTCAGAACGGCTGATCCGATGCCAATGACCGTCCCGACGACGACATCCGAGGGCCAGTGGGCTCCAATATGAACCCGTGAGTACGCCACGCCGGCGGCGACTGGAATGACAGCGGCTCCCAGGGCCGGGCTGACCAGCGTCACACCGGTGGCAAAAGCTGCCGCGGCCGCCGAGTGGCCCGAGGGCAAGGAAGACCCGCCGTACTCGGGTGCCCACGGCAGAAACGCCGGCAATTGTTGGGGCCGCGGCCTGAAGGGCAGGAGCGCTTTGAGGCTTCCGTTGGCGGCAGATGCAACCCCGAGCGCCACCAGGCCGCGGGCGGCTGCACGACGCGAGACGCCGCTGCGCATAGCCATCGCGCCCGCCACTGCGAACCAGAGCAGGCTTTTGTTCGCGCTGATGGAAAGCCGGTGAAGTCCGGCATCGACGGCCGGTGATGAACGACGGTTCACGCCCTTTACGATGGTCCTTTCGAGTGGCTCTCCGCCGTAATTGTGTCCGCTCGGTTGCATCACCGGAGTCTACGCCCGGATCCTGAGTGCCAGCACCGAAAGAGCGGAATACCCATGGCCCTGCCTGCTTACCCGCCCCGGCATAGACTGCAGGGGTTGTCGAAAGGGAAACCCATGGAAAAAAACCGACCGGGAACGGGCGCGCTGGACAGGACGTTCCGTGTCTCCCTCATCCTCAAGGGGCTGGACGGAGTCCTTGAACTCATCGGAGGGGTCCTCCTCCTGCTGGTCACGCCTGCGCAGATCAACGACCTGGTCCGGTTCCTCACCCAGCACGAACTCGCCCAGGATCCCCGGGACCTGGTGGCCAACAGCCTGCTGCACATGACCGCCAACCTGTCCGGGTCGGCGTCGTTGTTCGGCGCTGTGTACCTCCTCTTGCACGGCCTCGTGAAGATCGTCCTGGTCTGGGCTGTCCTGAGGGAGAAGCTGTGGGCCTACCCCTGGATGATCGCGTTCCTGCTCGTTTTCATCGCCTATCAGGCTTATCGGATTTCGGTGGCCTTCTCATGGGGCATGGTTCTCCTCACGGCATTCGACATCTTCATCGTGTGGATTACCTGGCACGAGTACAGGCTTCGACGGGCACAAAATCGTATGCCTGCAAATGATGCGGCAAGGCCCCCGTCCACCCGCTGAGAGCGCGACTCGGGCTCCAAGACTAGCCACTCTCGGGACATGAGGGTCAAGTGCCGGCAAAATTTCCGCAGACCGTTGCCCGATGCTTGCGCTGTTTTGTATTCAGGTCTATCGTCTGGGCTAACTTTGGACTTCGCCGTTACTGGGCCGGCGGATCGAGCAAAATGAAAAATTGCTGAATCCTAGCGCCCAGGAGTTCCTTCGTGAAGATCAAGCGTTCTCTGACCTGGCTAGCTCAGGCCGTTGCTGCAGTCCTCGTCCTGGCCGGATCGCTCTTGGCGTTATCCCCGGCGGCCTCAGCTGATCCCGTCTACGGTACGCAAAGCATCTCCTACTCCGGGGTCGCAAATCCGCCTACTTCGGATAAACCCCAGAGCAAGCTTTGGTGGAATGACGGCTCTTGGTGGGCGGATATGTGGACCACCGGCAGCGGCTGGCACCTTTACCGGCTCGACCGGGGAACGCATACCTGGGTGGATACCGGAATACTCAATGATGCGCGCGGAAATACCCTGGCCGATGCGCTTTGGGATGGCACTCACTTGTATATTGCTTCCCACGTCGTTGGCGTCTCGACCAACTCCCAGCCCGTAGATTCGGTCGCCGGCCAGCCCGCTTACCTTTATCGATACAGTTACGCCGGGGGCAAGTACACACTGGACGCGGGCTTTCCCACGGTCATAACGAATAACAGCAGTGAGTCGATGACGATCGACGAAGACAGCACCGGCGCCCTCTGGGCCACGTGGACCCAAGTCGCCGGGAACTCAACCAGTGGCTTTACCAATACCGTGTATGTGAATGATTCGTCGGCCGGGGGCACCAGTTGGGCCAGCCCGTTCGTCATCCCGGTCTCCAACCCGCACCCCGCCCCGGATGACATCTCCGCGGTCGTGGCCTTCAGCAAGAGCAAAATCGGGGTCATGTGGAGCGACCAGCTCACCGGTTCCGTCTGGTGGGCCACACACAATGACGGCACCACTCCGACGGCAACTTCCTCGTGGAACTTCCAACCAGCCATCCGTGGAAATGGGCAGGCCGATGACCATCTCAACCTCAAGTCGCTGCAGGCTGATCCCAGCGGCCGGGTCTTCGCCGCCGTAAAGACCAGCCTTAACGACACATCCTCGGATCCCACGCTGCCCCAACATCTGCTGCTCGTCTTCAAACCGGGTACCGGGGCCTTTACCCAGTCCACGATCTCCACGATCGGCGATTGCGTGACCCGGCCTCAAATCGTGCTGGACACCCAAAACAATCTGGTCCATGCGTTCCAGACAGCACCCCCGACGTCAGTCAGCGGCTGCGCGTACTCGGGCGTGGCCGGGAGCATATACGAGAAGACCGCGCCCATGGACAACCCGGCTTTCGGCTCGGGCCGGGGAACCCCCATCATTCAGAGTGCCTCCTCATCAAACCTGAACGACGTGACCACCACCAAGCAGGGCGTCAATGGCACTTCCGGCTTGGTGGTGCTCGCCAGTGACGACGTTGCCAAGACCTACTGGTTCTCGGACCGGCCCCTCGGACCGGCCAGCCCTGCCCCGGTGGCGTCGTTCACGGCTACCCCGACGTCCGGTACGGCGCCATTGAACGTTTCTTTTACTGATACCTCCACGGGGACCCCGACGTCGTGGGCGTGGGACTTCGGTGACGGCGGGACCTCTACTGTCCAGAACCCCACGCACAGTTACGCAGCGGCCGGGACCTACACCGCCAAGCTCACCGCGACGAACAGCACGGGTTCAGGGTCGGCCACCGGAACGGTCACGGTCACTACAGCCACCACGTCCACGCCGCTTGAGCTGAATGACGCCACTGTTGGTACAGGGTTGAACCAGTTCAATTACAGCGGCTCCTGGAGCGTCAGCAACCCGGCGACGGCCTACCAATCCGACAACCATTTCGCCAACGCCACCAATGCCAGTTACCAAGTGCAGTTCAGTGGCACGCAGGCCAAAATTTTTGCCGAAAAGAGCTCGGCCCTGGGCATCGTGGGTGTGTCCATCGACGGCGGCACAGAGACCATGGTCGATCCTTACGCCCCGACACGGTCCGAGCAGAACCTGCTGTACACCAGCCCCACTCTGGTCAGCGGCACGCACACGCTCAAGGTGCGGATAACCGGAACCAAGAATCCTTCGGCGACCGGCACCTACGCCGCCGCGGACCGGGTGGAAATCGCGGCTAACGGGGCCACCCCACCGCCGGCTCCTGCTCCGGTGGCGTCGTTCACGGCTACCCCGACGTCCGGTACGGCGCCATTGAACGTTTCTTTTACTGATACCTCCACGGGGACCCCGACGTCGTGGGCGTGGGACTTCGGTGACGGCGGGACCTCTACTGTCCAGAACCCCACGCACAGTTACGCCGCGGCCGGGACCTACACCGCCAAGCTCACCGCGACGAACAGCACGGGTTCAGGGTCGGCCACCGGAACGGTCACGGTCACTACAGCCACCACGTCCACGCCGCTTGAGCTGAATGACGCCACTGTTGGTACAGGGTTGAACCAGTTCAATTACAGCGGCTCCTGGAGCGTCAGCAACCCGGCGACGGCCTACCAATCCGACAACCATTTCGCCAACGCCACCAATGCCAGTTACCAAGTGCAGTTCAGTGGCACGCAGGCCAAAATTTTTGCCGAAAAGAGCTCGGCCCTGGGCATCGTGGGTGTGTCCATCGACGGCGGCACAGAGACCATGGTCGATCCTTACGCCCCGACACGGTCCGAGCAGAACCTGCTGTACACCAGCCCCACTCTGGTCAGCGGCACGCACACGCTCAAGGTGCGGATAACCGGAACCAAGAATCCTTCGGCGACCGGCACCTACGCCGCCGCGGACCGGGTGGAAATTTTTAACTAACGTCAGCCAATGGGGCGAGCTCAGCCCGCCACTGAGTCTGAGCGGCATGCCGCTTCATTGTTAGTGCTCGTTTCGGCCTTCCGATGCGCGGTGGCTGGTTGTGTTTCGGTTGGGTTCCCGGTGTGCCCAGTCCGTGGGGATGGCGGCTTCGAGGGCGTCATCGACGGTGATGACGCCCAGGATGTGGCCGTGGTCGTCCAGGACGGGGAGCGCGAGGAGGTTGTAGTCGGCCATGGTGGTGGTGACGTCGATGATGTCGTCCCCGGTGGTTGCGCTGACGGGTTCGGGGTCAGCGGCGTCCCCGAGCTGGGCAGTGGGATCGGCCTGCAGTGCCTGGACCAGGCCGATGACTCCGGCGAGGGTTCCGTCCGGGTTGAGGCTGTAGATGGTGGTGAGGGCTTCGGGTTGTTCGGTGGTGGCGGTGCGGACTCTCTGGAGGGCCTCGGCGATGGTGGCGGTGCCGGGGAGGGCGAGGAAGTCGGTGCCCATGAGGCCCCCGGCGGTGGCGTCATGGTAGCCGAGCAGTGTCATGACCTTAGTCTGCTGCGCGACGGGGAGGAGTGTGAGGATTCCTGTACGTCGTTCCTGCGGGAGGTCCATCACGGCGTCGGCGGCGTCGTCGGCCCTCATGTGGGAGAGGACGTCCGCGACTTCGGCGTCAGTGCGGTCTTTGAGGATTTTTGACTGGCGGTCCTCATCGAGTTCTTCGAACACGTCGGCTTCGAGTTCGGGGTCGGTGTGGACCCGGGCGAGGAGTTCATCTTGTTCCTTGTCCGAGGAGTCCTCGATCAGGTCCGCGATCTGGGCCGGTTTGAGTTGGGCGAACCGGGCGGAGAGGGCGCGTGTCTTGCTGGATTCTTCGTGGCCGATCAGGGGAAGGAACCGGTTCCAGTCCAGGAACGGGTGGGTGTCGTGAGCCCGGTTGAGGCTGAACCAGCGCGGTTTGTGCACGTCCAGGCCCGTTGCGCTCCATCCGGAGGCCGTGATGTTCAGTTCAACGTCGTACGCCTTGACCATGGCGGTGTGGTCGGTATCGATCAGCCGGTGGCCCAGGACGTCTTCCTTGAGCAGGACCTCGCCCTCGCGCCGGGTGAAGGGGCGCAGGTCCAGTGTTCCTGTGCGCAGGCGGATCCCGTCCACGTCGATCCCGGAGAGGTTATCCAGCGGGGCGAAGACCCGGTTTGATCCGACGGCGATGACCAGGCCGGCCAGCCGCGGGTAGCCGCCGTCCTGTAGCCGGACGATGGCGTCGGCCAGGGTCCCGATCTGGTTGCCTTTGGTGTCCAGGACGGGGCGGCGCAGCAGGGCCGAGAGCCTGAGGGCCGGTCCTCCCGTGGGTGCGGTGGTGCCAGTAGTGCCGGGCGTGCTCATCTTTGCCGGTGCCTTTCAGGAAAACGAGATGGGGGATAATTCCGTCGTAAGGGGAATTTACGCTGTAGCGGCTCAGCCGCCAAGGGCGAGCTGGACCACCCGGACGATCACCAGGATCATGGCGATCAGCAGGTAGGTCCGCAACACGGTCAGGCCCCAACGGCGGACGGTGGAGAGTTTGGGGGCGGTCAGCAGTGCCAGGGGAGGCATGCGCCAGTCCTGTTTCCCGGTCCGGTCGATCGGTGCTAGGTTGCGGCCGGGACGGGCCCTGGCATAGAGCAGGTATCCGGCCCCGCCCACCACGCAGGCTCCGGCCCCGGTGGCCAGGATACCCACGATCACACCGGCGCCCATATCGGGGAAGAGAACCCCGGCGGTCAGGACGATGGAGAGGATCACCAGGACGGCGATGATGAGCGCGGTGAAAACGTTGGTGGCCCTGCCGTTCACCCAGGGACCCAGGACCTGCTTGTCGTTGCACAGCAGCAGCAGGAACACCGTGGCCGAGGGCAGCAGGACACCGGCGAGGACCTGGACGCCGACGGTCAGCAGCCCCAGCGGAGCCCCCGGGATCAGGACGATGACCGCCGAGATGACCAGGATCCCGGCGAACACGGCGTAGAAGCTCTTCGCATCGGAGATCTTCCGGTGCAGGGAATGCTTCAGCCCAAGCACGTCCCCCAGTGCGTACGATGTGGAGAGCCCGACGGCGGCGGCACCGATAATGGAGGCGTCAATCAACGCCACGGCGAACAGCACCCCGGCTGCCTTCCCGACATACTTTTCCAGGCCGTCGGCCACACCGCCGGCGTCGGTGAAGTTCCCGAATTCAGGTTGTCCGGCGAACGTGGCCGCGGTGAAGCCCATGATGGCGCCGGCACTGATGATCACGATGACGATCCCGAGCCACAGATCGACTTTCTCGTACTTCATGTACCGGGGGTGATGCGTTTGTCGATGACGTAGGACTGCTGGAAGAACAACTGCCATGGGGCAATCGTCGTTCCCACGATGCCGATGATCAGCAGGGTGACCGTCGACAGCTCCGACCCCGCGGGGAGGCCGGGAATGAAGAAATCATGGGCAACCTGTCCCAGGTCCGGGTGGACCATCACGATAACCGGCACCAGCAACAACGACCCCGCCACAAGCGTCATACACACCCGCTCGAACCGTTTGAACGACCCGGTGGACGCCGCGCCGATGATCACCACGGCGGCCACAAGCACCCCCGCGGCCTTGGGGATGCCCAGATAGTCAAGGCCCAGGCTGATGCCAATGAACTCGGTAACAATCGTCAAGGCGTTGAGGATAAACAAATCAATCACGCTGAACGCGCCCCAGAACTTCCCGAACCGTTCCAGGATCAACCGGGCGTGCCCCACACCGGAAACCACCCCAAGGCGCAGCACCATCTCCTGGTTCACGTACAGCACCGGAACCAACAACAGCAGCGTCCACAGCAATGACGTGCCATAGTTCTGTCCCGCCTCTGTATACGTTCCGAAGGCGCCGGCATCATTGTCCCCGACCATCACGATCAGACCCGGCCCGAGAATGGCCAGCAGCGTCTTCGCGCGGACCCGCCAGCCGCTGGACGGGTTCTCCTCGTGCAACCGGATCGTTCCGAAAGCGCCGTGAATATCGCCCACGTGGGCCGAATCCAACGCCGCCCCGCCCGGCGGGGCACTGCTACTGGTCTCATGGTGCTTGATCATGGTCGCCGGCTTTCTGCCCGGGCTACCGGGCGCACAGAAGTCACGGGAAAGGCGTCCGGTATAAACCGAAACCGGACACTAAGCGTGAAAAGAGAGGGGAGGGGAGGACCGAAGGTCCTGGGGGAATCAGAAAGGAATCGTGGAACGGAGGGAACAATGATGACTATCTGTCATGACAAGCTCTCACCTCCCAGGCGCTGTACTTGTGCCGCAAGGGAGCGCGGGGATGAAATCCCCGCGGGTACCCCTCCTCGTAAGACCTTTGGCACTCCACGTCGTAAACCCGAAAACCGGGAGCCAATCGGGGTATCCCCTTAGGCCGGGGAAACCTGTCCTGACCCGGGGCGTCTCTCGACGGGAAGGGTCGCTGGCATGTATCCGTGAAGGAGCCTCAGCTAACAAACGGCACCTTGCATAACGACTATAAACCGCCTGCGCGGCACCGCCAAAACAACCGGTTCCGCACTACTGCGCCACCAAAGTAACCGGCGCCGCGGTCCCTGGGACCAGGATCAACTGGGAATTGAGGGATCATGGGCCTGATCCATGGCTGTGGTGGCTGTCAGGCAATTTATTGCCGCGACTATCGGGCTAAATGGCGGGTGTTGCCGCCATGATGCCTGAGTTTGTGCTTACGGGCTCGGGCTTTCGAGCGGAGTGGCTGATGCCCAGTAGTAGTGCCACGATAATCCAGTTGGCCAGTAGGGATGACCCTCCGGCCGAGAGAAAAGGAGTGGTCAGGCCAGTGAGCGGAATCAGGCGGGTCACGCCCGCGATGATGACGAAGCACTGCAGGGCCAAGCCGAAGGACAGGCCGCATGCGAGCAGTTTTCCAAACGCGTCCCTGGTTCCCAGGGCGGCACGGAACCCGCGCGTGAATAGCATCAGGTACAGCAGCACGATGGCGAAAAGCCCGATCAAGCCCAGACCTTCCCCCAAAGAGGCAACGATCATGTCGCTGTTCGCAAACGGCACCAAATCCGGTCGTCCAAGGCCCAGCCCTTCCCCGACGAGGCCGCCTGAGGCCATCCCGAACAAGCCTTGTACTATCTGGGAGCTTCCGCCGGGGAAACGCCCGTACACGTCGGGATCGAATGCATTTTGCCAAGCATCGATGCGCAAGGCGACGTGTGGGAAGATTTTGGCGGCGAAATACATGCCGGCTGCCATTAGGACGAGACCTAGGCCGAGCCAGGTGACGCGACTGGTTGCAACGTAGATCATGACCATGAACAATCCGAAGAACAGGATGGACATGCCGAGATCATGCTGGAAAACCAAAAGTCCCACGGCGGCGACCCACGCGGTCACCATCGGCCCCAGGTCCTTCACCCGCGGGAACTGAAGGGGGCCAATCTTCCGGCCGGCGAGCAGGATCAGGTCCCGGTGGGTGGACAGGTAGCCGGCGAAGAATACCGCCAGCGTGATCTTCGCGATTTCCCCCGGCTGGAAAGTCATGGGGCCAAGGCGGATCCACACGTTGGCACCATTTATGTCGCCGGCAGAAATGCCTGGCACTAAGGGCAGCACCAACAAGATGGCGCTCACCGCCAGGGAAATGAAGGTATAGCGGGCCAGTTTCCTATGATCCTTCAGGAACCAAAGGACGACGGCGGCGAGAAGCATCGAAAGCCCGGTCCACCGGAGTTGGTTCGTGCCGGCGTCGCTCCCGGTGGCCTGGTCAAGGCTTTGGATGACGGCAATTCCAACCCCGTTCAATGCCACCACGATGGGAAGGATCAGCGGGTCCGCGTACCGGGCGCGCAGCCGCAGGACTGTATGAAAGGCCGCCGCGAGGACGGTCTGGGTGGCGGCCTGGACCCAAAAGTCCTGACTCAGCGGCTGGTTCCTGTCCAGCGCAACCACTGCGCTGGCACCCGCCCCAGTCATCAGCGCCAACACCAGAAGAAGCGCTTCCAGATTCCGGTCCCGGATTGCGAACCCGGTCTGCCCGCCGTTCATGGCATGCTCTTTTCGTATTGACGTGATGGCGGGACCGGCAGGCGCTGGCGGTCCCCGCTGGCGACGGCCCCGAGTCGCAGGGCACAACCCATTGTCCACTTCACCCGCGCAGTCTGTGTAGAGGCCCGTAATAAGCTGCAAGCCGCCTGTTAATCCCGGCCATCGCTGCGTGGTGTCGCAGGGACGTGAGCGCTTGCGCGTACTGTGGCCGGTGGTCCGTGTTCCTCCTTAAGGGGAGGACTCAGGGGGAACCGAAACCTTCACGCTTGAGGATGCGCCATGAACGTTGGACAGAAGCAGCCCTTCTCGGCCCGGCCCGGCAGGCGGGGGCTGGGGAAACTGGCCCTCTGGATTGAGGAAGATTCCCCGGGCCGGCTGCGGCCGCTGATCTTGGCCGCGGTCCTGAGCCTGTCCGCCATCGGGCTGGTGGAAGTGGCGTCGGCGTCGTCTGTTGAAGCTGTAGCCGCCGGAATCAATCCCTATGACCTGCCGCTGAAGCAGGGCATGTGGACCATCGCCGGTGTGGTCATCATGCTGGTGCTGGCCCGGTTCCCGGTGGAGCGTATCCGGAAGCTGGGCTGGCCGATGCTCATCGGAGCGGTCATCGCCCTGATACTCGTGTTCACACCGCTGGGCATGACCGTTAACGGCAACCGGAACTGGATCGGCGTCGGTGGCTTCACCGCCCAGCCCTCCGAGTTTGCCAAACTCGCGCTGATCGTCTGGGCAGCGGGAATCCTGGAACGCAAGCAAGCACTCCTGGGCCAGTGGAAGCATGCGGTGATCCCGCTGTTGCCTGCGGGCGCCTTGATTATGGCGGTGGTCGCCTTGGGCCACGACCTCGGAACCACGCTCGTCATCATGATGATCCTTGCCGCCACCTTGTTTTTCGGGGGAGTACGGATGAAGGTCTTTTCTGTTGCGGCACTCATTTCCGCGGTGGCCGCAGTGCTGCTGGCCGCCAGCAGCGGCAACCGCATGGGCCGGATCTTTAGTTGGCTGGGCGCCGGCTCAGGTGAGGATGCCCAGGGCGTGGGGTACCAGGCCACAAATGGGCTCTACGCGCTGGCCTCCGGCGGCTGGTTTGGCGTGGGGCTGGGCCAAAGCCGGCAGAAATGGAACTGGATACCGGAAGCGCACAACGACTTCATCTTCACCATCCTGGGGGAGGAGCTTGGCCTGGCCGGCACCCTGCTGGTCCTCGCCCTGTTCGCGGTCCTGGCGATCGCCGTCTTCAAGACGATGGCCGGCAGTACGGACATGTTTTCCAGGATCGTGGCCAGCAGTATCATTGCTTGGATCATTGGACAGGCGGTCCTCAACATGTCCATGGTGAGTGGACTGCTGCCCGTGATTGGTGTTCCGTTGCCCTTTATCTCCTACGGTGGCTCCGCCATGGTTTCCTCACTGGCTGGAATGGGCGTGATCCTCGCCGTCACCCGGCCGCCCGTATCCCCGCCGTCGACAACTGCTCCCCACCCCAAGCGATTCGGACTGCGCTCGCCCAATCGGGCCAAGTCGTGGACCCAGCGCTGACACCCTGAAGAAGGGCAGCCTGGTTCCTAAGTTGCTTCCGAGTCAAAGGGGACGGCTTGCCCAGGCAAAAGCCCCTGCGGCGGCGACGGAACCTCCATCGCGGCGGTCTTCTCCGTGGAGGGACTCCGCTGGACGTCGGCAGCGTCATCCGAGAGCGCGTCACGGATGATCCGGCGGGGATCATATTGGCGCGGGTCGAGCCTGTTCCAGTCGATGTCCTCGAACTCAGGGCCCAGTTCCTCGCGGAGCCTGCTCTTGGGCGCCGGCGGCCATACGGCGCAGTTCCCGGACGAGCCTGGCCAAACTTGGCAGCGTATTCAGGCAGTTTGTCCGGGCCCAGCACCAAGGCCCCGATGATGAGGAGCACGAATAGTTTTTCGGCGTCAATACCGAACATCACATCATTTTACTGCGGTTGGGGCCGTGGTTGTCAGGGCGTGTTACGTCATCAACCGCGCCGCTTATTGCCGGGAATCGGTTAGTGGGTCAGGCCGGAGACGAGATTGATGGTGGTGGCCAGGACGATGGCGCCAAGGAGGTAGGACAGGAGTGCCTGGCGTAGCGCCGTGGTGCGGATCGCGTCGGTTTTCAGGTCGGTGTCGGAGACCTGGAAGGTCATCCCGACGGTGAAGGCCAAGTAGGCGAAATCGGCGTACCGGGGCGGTGCCTTTTCGTTGAAGTCCACGCCCGTTCCGTCTCGGTAGTAGATGGAGGCGTACCTAAGGGTGTACAGGGTGTGGACCAGGAACCAGGACAGTGCGATGCTGCCCAATGCCATGGCGACGATGGCGTCTTTGGTTGAACCCTGGGCGTTGGAGGCATCCACCAGGATCAGCCCTACCCCGGCGAAGCTGGCCACAGTTGCCGTGAGGACCAGAACGTCCGAGAACACCCGGCCCGGGTCCTCTCTGCGGGCATGTGCCGCTGTATCGGCCGGGCCCATGCGGCCTATGACGCTCCATACCCATGCCAGATAAGTAGCCGACGCCGCAGCCCAGCCCAGGGCGGGCGCGTAGGCCCAATGCCCGGTTGAACCCACCAGCACTGCAACAACCAAGCCAACGCAGAGCATCGCCAGCAATCTGAGGCGGGAATGATGCGAGCGGGAGTTGTAGTCCGCGGCTTTTTCTTCCGGTACGTCATTCGAATCCATGGCACGATCTTTCCACGAGGATCATCACCCCCGTGGGATAAAGTATGCGCCGCTGACCGGGTGTCGAAGCCGGTTTAACGGATTCTTCCGTGGTTGCTGTTGCCGGGCGCTAAAGCGCCATGGGCGGGAGCCCGCTGGCCCCGCCCATGGCGTTTATTGTCCGGTCGCTACCGCTCTGTGCTCAGCGGCGGGTGTCGTCAACACCGTGGGTGTCGATGTGTTCCTTTCGAACTTCCTCATCGACGGTGGTTTCGTCGGTGACGGTTTCCTTGTTCAGCCGGACCCGCTCAACGGGAACGGTTTCCTTCTCGATCACGGGGCGTTCCTCGTGGAGGATGACTTCGTGTTCTTCCTCGCTGATGTCTGCGCCTTTCAGGGCGTCCCCGCGGTTGGCGTCGGTGATCGGCTCGCGTTCGATGCGGACCTCTTCATGCTGGACCGGGACGGTCTGGGTGACGTTTTCTGTGGTGATGTACTTGCGCAGACGCGCCCGGCCCGTGGCCTGCTTCTCGGTGCCAACGTTCAATCGTTCCTCCGAGCGGGTCATGGCATCGTCGGTGGTGGGCCCGGAAGTGTCATGGCCGACTGTCCCGGCCGCATCCTCGTCCTCGTACCGGCGGGTGCCGGTCCCTGCGGTACCGGCCTCGTGCCCGGTGGTGGCGTCGGTGTAGGTCCGGGTGCCGCCGCTAAGTTGGTAGTGCGTGTAGAGCCGGTCCTCCTCGGCTGGTTCCAGATGCCCGTCGACGTCCACGCGGGGGGCGTCCTTGACCAAATCCTTGTCGTATGGGACCACGACGTCGTTCCCGTCAATCCTTGCGCCTTCGAGCGGGACAAAGGATTCCGAGGTCCCGAACAGGCCGGTCTTGACGGTTACCCAGTCGGGGCTTCCGGTCTCGTCGTCGGCATAGATCTGGCCGATGGAGCCGATCTTGCTGCCGTCCTGGGAAAGGACGTTACCGGAGTTGTGGAGCAGGGCTTCGATGTCTTCCGGGGTGATCATGAAGTCTCCTTGGATGGGGATCATGGGATGCCGGGCCTTGCACTGGATTAAGGTCAGGCAGCCAGGGCCCGGCGGCTGGCTTAGACCTGGTGTGCGCCGGACTGGTGGGTTTCATCCGGGGGAGGTACTGCCCGGCGGCGTCCTTGATCTGTTCGGTGGCCGGGGGTGCGGCCTGTGCGTGTGCCTTTATTTTGGGGGCTTCTTCTTCGGCGCGGTTCAGGTACTGCTCCCAGCGGGCGGACATCGGCTTGATCAGGCCACCGCCCACGCCAACGACTACGACGCCGACAATGGCTGCAAGGACGGCGATCAGGATCGGGGTGGTGACTGTGGTGGCAATATCGACCTGGTTCAGGGCCGCGATGACGCCGATGCCCAGAATGAAGATGCTGGCAATATTGGCCAGGACCTTACCGTAGGAAAGACCGCCTAGAGAGCCTTGGATCAGGGTCTTCACGGCCGCGGCGATCGCGGCGCTGATGATGACGATGATGATGGCAACCACAATCTTCGGCAGGAAGGCGATGATTGCAGCCAGCAGCACGCTGACCGGATTCGGGCCAAAGACGCCGAAAGCGAACTGCAGTACAAACAGCACCAAGGCGTAGTAGACGATCCTGGAAATGATGTCGCTGGCATCGAGCGAGGATTTCGCCATGGCGTTTTTAAGGGCGCCGCGTTCGACCAGGCGGTCAAAGCCAACCTTGTGCAACACCTTGGAAAGGGCCTTGGAGATCGCCTTGGCGATCAGTAGCCCCACGATGAGAATGACCAGGAACAGCAGGAACGCAGGGATGAACGTTGCCACCACTGTCAGCCCGGCTTTAAGCGAGTCGAGAATGTCCAAGGGGGTGAACCTTTCAATCAGGGAGCCGGGAGGGGAGCCCGGCGGTTGCGGCCTTCCTGCGCGGCCTGCACTGGGATAACTCTAAGCATTCTTACTGTTGCGTTGGCAAGCATACTTGCTAATTCTTTACGGGGAGTTCGTTCCTGCCGGGAAGATTGGGGACCGTATTCACCGCCGGGCCAGCAAACGCGAGTGCCTTCTGGGAATACGCACAGAATCACGGCTTTCCAGGTGCCCAGGTGGCGGAAGGGGCTTTCTGCGGTCAGGCTTGGCGGGTACGTATTCGGCTGAGAGGACCATCATGGACATCGTTGAAGTGATTTTGAGTGACCACCACGAGCAGCGGCGCCGGTTCGCCCTGCTCGACGAGATGCACGAGTGCGGGCCGTCCGACCTGGAAGCGGTGTGGAAACAACTGCGCATTCTGCTGGAAGTCCACGCCAAAGCCGAAGAGGAACTCTTCTACCCGGCGTTGATGGAATTGGGGACGGGAGCAGGCGGAAAGGATTCTGCCGGGGACGAAACCGCCGACGCAATCCATGACCACAACGAAATCCGGGATGCGATCGCTGAAGTTTCCCGCCATCGGACCGGTACACCCCAGTGGTGGGAGGGAATGGCAAAGCTCAACGAAGCCAATGGCGATCACATGGCGGAGGAAGAACGCGAAGGCCTGACCGACTTCCGGCAGCACGCTTCCCTTGAGCTGCGTCACCGCCTTGGCCTGTCGTTCGCCGTTTTTGAGTCATCACACGCCGACGGCATCAAGCCCCAGGACGTCAGCCCGGAAGAGTACGTCCGCGAGCACGAATAAGGTCCGCGGCTGACGGAGCCAGGGGTCAGTGTGTGATCCCTGGCTCCACCGGTTTCTTGACCCCGGCGAGCAGGAAGACACCGGCGACGGCAATGGCTCCTGACAGGAGGAACAGGACGATTGCCAGCGGGGGTGCGGAGTCGGCCTCGCCCAGGATGGTGACGCCGATCGCGACGGCGACGAGCGGATCGATGACGGTCAGCCCGGCCACCACCAGTTCGGGTGTCCCGCGGGTGTGGGCGTTCTGGACCAGGAAGCTGCCGGACAGGGCCGCGATGAGCAGCCCCGCCAGGCAGGTCAGGGACAGCCATTCGAAGTCGCCCTGGAACAGCCGGGCGATCACTGTCTTGGCCAGGGCTGCGACGAACCCGAACAGGACGCCGGCGCCGGCAGTGAAGAACACCGCACCCGCGCGGTGCCGCCACAAGGCGAAGGCCACGGCAACGCAGGCGAGGACGGCAGCGAGCACGATCAGGATGGTGACCAGGTGCCGGTCACTGATCTCAACATCCTGCGCGGACAGTGCCGCCACGGTAACGAAGAGACCCACCCCGCCAACGCAGAGCCCCACCGCGGTGAGGACCCGGCGCCCCGGCGGTTTACGGGTCATTCGCGCGGTCACCAGCGTCGTGACAACCAGGGCGATTGCCCCGATGGGCTGGACGACAATCAGGGGCGAAAACCGGAGGCTGGTGAGCTGGAGGAGGATCGCGGCGCCGAGCATCCCGGTCCCGGCCAGCCATACCGGTTTCCGCAGGAGGGCCTGGAGGCGGCCGCCGCCCATGCTGCCGGCAGCGCGCCCGGATGCGGCCGGCTGGTCCTCCACGGCCCGGTGCTGGAACAGGGTTCCCAGGGCCAGCAGGACTGCGCCGGCGGCAGCGATCGGAATCCCCAGCCAGTGGTAGGACGTCAGGGCGGACACGGCGACAGCCTGGATCATGCTCCGACCTTACCCAACCGGAATCCGAAGCCACGGTGGAACCGGCACGGTTTCTGTCCAAGAAGCCGGAATGCCCCTGGCGTTCTCCGCCAGGGGCGTGGACGCGGAACTTACCGCTGCGCGATTTTAAACAGTGCCCCGGTGGGATCGGTCAGGGTTGCCATGCGTCCAAACGGGGTGTCTTCTGCAGGATGGACCACGCGGGCGCCCATGGAAGTGGCAGTGTCAACGATCGAATCGGTGTTTTCGACCGCGAAATAGGTTTGCCAGTTGGACGGCACCCCTTCCGGCAGGTAGGAGGAGGCGTCCATGATGCCGGCCCGCGCGTCATCCCCGGACCCGAGCGTGGTGTACCGGAAGTCATCTGTATCGCTCATAACCGCGGTATCCCAGCCGAAGACGTCCTGGTAGAACTTCACGGAAGGCGCATAGCTGCGGGTATGGAGTTCATGCCAGTAGGGGGTCCCAGGTTCACCCTTCGCCTGGAACCCGGTGTGGCCGCCGAACTGCCAGGCGCCAACCGCGGCGCCCCCTGCGTCCCCGAGCATTGCCATATGGCCCTGCTCCGGAACTTCCATGGGCGGCATGAAGACCTGTCCGCCGGCTGCCAGGGCCGCATCCGCCGTTGCCTGGATGTCCTCGACACGCAGATACGTGGTCCACACGTCCGGATATCCGGACTGGCCGTCGTTCTTCATCATTCCCGCCACGGGTGAGCCGTTGGCGAAGGCCATAACGTAGCCTCCGTATTTCTCCTGGTCGCCCTCTTCGTAGGTCCAACCGAACAGGCGGGAGTAGAACTCCCGTGACTTTCCAGGGTCGGAAGTCATTAGGTCAATCCAACAGGGATCACCGGGGGCGATAACGGGCTTTGGCATGAGAACTCCTGATGTTTGCGACGAATAAGCCCCACGATAATCGTCTGCCATGAAAAAGTGGAGGAGTGCCCGCGGGCCTGCTGGACTCCCGCATGCTATGGGTGGCTCCGTGCCCACGTCTGGTGCCGCCAGTCGCCTGAGAACGCGAATACGGCTGGGCCAGCAGCAGCGCAGGTATGGCGGCGAAACGAATTGAAGTATCAATTACTGGTCACATTCACGGGCCGGACAAATAGTCTTCGTCCATGCTGAGAATCGTGAAGCAGATCCTGCGATCCAGGCCAAAATGCAGGTATTGCGGGACGGCCCTGCCCCAATCTCCATCTGCAGCATTTTGCTCCCGCAATTGCTACGACAGCTATCAGTACTGGGGCGGCGGCTCGGCCCACGGTTAGGGGCGCCTACCTGGGGCTACCCGCTGGGGCAGGAGCTTCAGTCCTCGGATGCCGAAAGTGCCCCCGGCATTGCTTCCGGGGGCACGTTTCGCTGCAGTGGTGCTGTACCCGCTACTCCGCGAGTTTGGCGACGGACTGTGCCCAAAGGAAGAACTTGTTGGTGCCCAGGTCCTTGACCGTCTTGATGTTCAGGGCCTCTTTGAGCTTCTGGGCGTCGCTCTCCGAAAGTCCCTTGAGGGCTTCGACCGGCGCCTTGGCCAGATCGTCGATGCCCTTGTCGAGGTACTCCTTGTCGAACTTCGCGTTGATTCCAGCCATACTGTCCTCCTGGTGTTCGGTGGGGCGTCATGGTGCCGTGGGGCACGCTTTACGTTGAACCCTGATGGTGTCAACACGCAGGAGTTACCCCGGCTCGGCGCTGTTAGACGCGCCTAAGGGATCCTTTCGAGACGCTCCGCCGTTTTCGATGCGCAGATTCCCTGACGCGGCGGATAGTCCCGGTAGCGGGAATGGATGTGCGTGTCGAAAACAAACGTCCGCGTCGCGGGTAAGGAGTCACCCTGCAGCCCGGGTGGACTGCAGGGTGACTGTGGCTACTGCTGGTGGTGCCGGTTCTCAGAACCGGGAAGCATCAGCGGAATGGAACGGGGCTGTGCTGATTGGGTTACCGGCCACGTCGGTAGGTCCTGGCAACGCCGTGGTAGCCGGGTAGTCGCTTGCGATACTGGTCCCTTGGGCGCCCGTGTTGTTCTTTGTGGCGCCCAATTGGATGGTCAGGGTGAATGAGTCCGGATTCCAGGTGACTGTGCTGATCCCAGCATTCGCGCCAACAAACGCGACCGGCGAGGTTGTGGAAGCGTAATTCGCATTGGGGCCCAGTGAAATGGCTCCAACATTCAGCGTGCAGGTCTTGCTTGCAACAGTCATTGTGTTACTGACGTTGCCGCCCGAGGCACTGTGGTTGAAGGTAACAGTAATGTCATTGTTGGCTTTGAGGGTTTGAACGCCCGTGTTGCTCCAGGTCGAGCATATTTTGCTGCCAACCAATGCCTCGGAGTATTGAATGGTTAGGGTGTCCCCAGCGTCCGCCGTGCCCGAGGTGCCGCCGTTCGAGAGGGTGATCGCGGAAACTGTCGGCGCCACCGTGTCCTTGGTGGTGGTACCCGCAGCGGTTGCCGTACCGGTGTTGCCTGCAGCATCGGTGGCGGAGGCGGTGAAGGTGACGGTGCCTTGATCGAGTGAAGTCAGGTCCATGTTGGTGGACCACGATGAGCCTGACGGTGTGACCTGCGTGGTGACGCTCTTGGTGACGCTGCTCCTGGCCGTGACATTGACGATGGTGCTCGTATCGGTGGTGCCGGTCACCTTCACGGACGTGTAGTTGCCCAGGTTCACGAACATCGGTGCCGTGATGCCCAGGACCGGCGCCACCGTGTCCTTGGTGTCCGTGGCAGTAGCGGGTGCGCTGGTGTTCCCCGCTGCGTCCTTGACGGTGGCGGTGTAGGTAATTGTCCCGTCTGGGACGCCGGAGGTTGAGTCCAGATTGAGGTTTAGCGACCAGGTCGCATCCCCGGCGGTTGTAGCCGTGCCTGTTACCGATTTGGCCGTCCCTGGGATCGTGGCAGTGACGGTCACCGTTGCGCCGGCTTCTGCGGTGCCGGAGACGGGAACCGCAGAAGAGTTGGCAATATTGACGAAGGTCGGCACTTTCAGGGACTGCGCCTGGGCTGGAGCGATGGTGTCTTTTGTGCTCGTGGCGGTTCCGTTGGCGCCGGTGTTGCCCGCCGCGTCCGTGGCGGTGGCGGTGAAGGTGATGGTCCCCTGGTTCAGGCTGCCCAGGTCCAGGCTGGCGGACCATTTTCCGGTGCCATCTGCGGTGGTGGTCACGGGGGCTGCGGAGTGGGCAGCGCCGGCATCGGTGGCCGTCAGTGTGACCATGGCGCCCGCTTCAGCGGTGCCGCTGATCGCTACCCCGGAAACGTTGGCGGAGTTTACGTAGCCGGGCACGGACAGGACCGGTGCAGCCGGTGCTTGGGTGTCAATCCGCACCGTCTTGCTCTGTGGCGACCCGGCGTTGCCCACCTTGTCCGTCGCGAAGTAGGACACTGTGTGCGTTCCGTCGCCGCTGACCGGGACGGTGGCGACGGCCGCGTTCACCGTCTGCTGCGCGCCGCCGTCGACCACGTAGGAAATGGAGGCGACGCCGGAACCGGACGTACCGTCGTCGGCAGTGATGGTTACCGTGACCGGGCCGGTGTTGTTCCAGCCCGCCGTGTTGGGGGTAGGCGAGATTCCCGAGACGGTGGCCACGGGGGCGGTCGCGTCGTTGCTGGTGCCGTTGCTGCGGGGGCTTTCCGCGCCGGTCCAGAGCGCGATGGCCGGGGTGACGGTGTAGTACCAGATGCCGCCGGGCACAGCCTGTTCCGTGCAGGTGAGCGTGGTGACGGTCCCGGCGCAGCCGCCGGTGGCCGGAGTGCCGGTGCCGCCCACGGCCGCGGAATAGCGGGTGACCGTGTAGCCGGTGGCGGCGCGACCATTCACGGTGGTCCCGTTGGCCCAACTAACGGTCATCCCGGAATTGGCGGCTGTGACCGCAGGCTTGGAACCGGCCGAGAGCGTGTCCGCGGCGGCGGCCGCGTTGTTGCTGCTGCTGGTGGTGGCCCAGAACGCGTATGCGGCGGTGCCCGTGCCGAGCAGGAGCAGCAGGGCGGTGACAATCCAGGGTAGCCGGCGGGCTGGGCGGACGAACATGAGGCTCATTTTCGGACCTCCGCCGTCACGGGAAGGCTGAAGGTTGCGCCCTGGCAGGCTGCGAGCGAGGTGGTATCCATGGCGGCCGCTCCGGGGAGGGTAATGAGTGCTGACGAGTTGGCGGAAACGTAGGTTGCCGGGGACAGCGGGGCTGCGGTTCCCCGGAAACTGACGCCGGTGGTGGTGCAGGCGGGGTGCGTTGCGTCGGCCGTGGCGGGACCGTTGGCGGTGACGCTGTAGACCTGCACCGGGTAGGGGTTGGGGTTGGTGAGGCGGAGTACGACGTCGGCGCTGCCGCCGGGGATGAGGAGTGTCTTCAGGTTGTCGCTGGCAACCAGGGCGTCGACCGTGACGGTTTGCATGGTGCCGGCGGCTGCGGACCCGCTTCCGCCGCCTGTTCCCGTCCAGTAGGCGTATGCGGTTCCGGCGCCGGCGGTGGCCACTAGCCCTGCCAGGGCCGCAGCCTTGATGCCGCGGCCGCGCCGGGAGGTCCTTGCGGTGGTGGTCATCTCAGTTCCCCTGTCCTGATCCGGAGTACGCGAGCCTGGATGGTTGCGCCTTTGCAGCCGTCCTGGTTGGCGGAGCTGTCCAGCATGCCCACCCGCGGCCAGGCCTGCTGTGCCACGCCGAGCCCGGAGAGTGAACTGCTCCCGGCGGGAACAGCGAGCGGGTAGGGGCCGCTGTACTGGGTGACGGCGAAATCCGCGGCCGAGCAAGGCAGGTTCTTTGCCACGGCGTTCGCGCTCCTGGTAACCCCCGCGATGGCTGCGGACAGGTTGGTCAGGGCGAGTGGCTTACCGGTGGGGTTGCTGATCTGCAGGTCCAGGCCCGCGGAGGTGCCGGGGGACAGGCTGCCGGGGACGTTGCCGGAGAGGGCGAACTGCTTGATGGTGGGATCCAGGACCAGTGGACGTTCGCGTAGGCGTACTGTGCCTGCCCGGACGGGTCCTTCCCGGTTGCCACCAGGTACAGGCTGGACGTTCCTTTGGGGGAACCGTCGGTGGTGGCTACCTGGAGGGTGGTGGAGTTGCCGGTGGCGGGGCCGGGCGAGAACGAGGCCGTGGCCCCGGCAGGCAGTCCGCCCATGACGTTGAAGCTGACGGGGCCGCTGAGATTATTGCGGTTCAGCTGCAGGGTGTAGACGGCGGTGGCCCCCGGCGGGATGGTCACGGAGTCCGGGGTGGCGCTGACCGAGAACGAGGTGGAAATCTTGTAGTTCACGGTGAGGCCGGCCGTGGTGCTGCCGGAGACCTTGCCGTTGGTGGCGGTAACGGTGATTGAGCTGGTGCCCGCCGGTGTACCCGCGCTGGTGGTGGTGTTCAGGGTGGCCGTTGCGCTGCTGCCGGAGTTGAGGGTGACGGACGACGGCGTGAAGGCACCGTTTGTTCCTGCCGGCAGTCCAGCGGTGGCCAGGTTGACGGCCCCGCTGAAGCCGCCGGTGGAGGTAACAGTCACCGTGTAGGAGGCCGACTGGCCCTGCTGGACGGACTGGCTGGCAGGGGAGACCTGCACCGTTATGCCCGGCTTCGGATTGTTTGCCGCCGCGATCAACGACCCGGCGCCCAGCAGCATCAGCAACAGTGCTGCGACCGCTGCCTTAATACCGGTCCGCGTACCACGCCGCGGATGTCCGTCCTGGTTGTGCACCCTGTGCCCCCTTGTTCTTTGGTGCAAATGACGGCAAGCCGGGGACGGATTCGCACCGCCCCCGGCCCGCTCGTTTGGTTAGTGGCTGGTGACGGCCACGGTGATCTTGGCACCCTTGCAGAGATCCTGGTTGGCGGCAGTGTCCGCAAAGACCAGCTTGCCCGTACCGAGAGTCTGGGTGGCCCCCGCGGCGATACTCGTGGTGTTGGTCGGCACCGAGGCAGTGATCCAGGTGGCGTCACACCCGTTGTCAGCGCTGACCACGGCCTTGTCCAGGGTCACCGTGGTGCTCGAGGAGTTCGGGTTAGTTGCGCTGTAGGTGATGTCCTCGGTGGCACCAGGTGTCAGACCGTCCGCAAACGTTGCTGTGATCTGGATAGTGGAAGTCGTAGTTCCGGGCGATGCCACAGCGCTACCACCACCGCTACCCGTGGTGCTCCAGTAGGCGTATGCGGCGCCGCCGCCGGCTGCCAGCAGCGTCGCGGACAGGGCAACAGCGGCGATCTTGTTCTTCTTGTTCAGGCGCATGGAAAGACTCCTTGGTGAGTGTGTTTGAGAACCCGTTCCCCCATAGGTGGCTCCATCGAGGTGCCTTCCGGTGGATCGATGACCCAATATTCGCCGGACGGAAAAGGGCGCAACAACACGTAGCGGTACCCGAATTTCCAGCGAGTTGAGAATTCCGGCTACTTGGATGAATCCCCAATTACTCGCATGATCATTCAGCCTGATCCGGACATCGCAGGAATAAGCGGGAGAGCTTGGCTCCTGGTCCGGAGGCCAGGACGCGGCCTGGCTGTCACGGCTCAAGTCCGCCGCGTCATCTTCTTTGCGCAGATCATAACCTTGCTTATCATTAGATTGGCCAAGCTTTTGACCTGCGCCGATGTGGTCAAAGCACCTTCAGGGGCAAGTAGCACCCCTTCCCAAAGCAGGTACCTAGTACCCGGGCCAACGCTGGGAAAAGTCCCTATTCTGCAATTTGATGGAGATTTGTGACGGAGCGCGCTGCGTCCACGTAGAGGGTGGGTGGCCGGCTGGGCAATTAGGTGAGTTGCATAACTTTGCACCAGTCCAGGACCTATCCGGTTGCGAACGCCTACTACCGTGTAAAAGGGCCAAAATTGGTCTGGCCGTCAGGACCGATAACTTTCGAAATTAGGGATTGCAAGGATACGAACACGGCTGGACCAGGGAATTGATGGGGGAATTGTTTGGAACGGGGAAAGGTCGTAGTCGTCGAGGACGACCCCGACATCCAGGTGGTGGTCGGCGGGATTCTCAAGGAAGCAGGATTCGGAATCCATGCATTCGGCCATGGGCATGCCGGGGTGGCCGCTGTAGACAGGCACAAACCCGAAGTTGTGGTTGTTGACCTGGGATTGCCGGACATTGACGGGTTTGAAGTGACCCGCCGCATTCGGGCTTTCAGTAATGCCTACATCCTGATTCTGACCGCAAGCAGCAGCGAAATGGATACCATCCTGGCGCTTGAAGCCGGAGCGGATGATTACCTCACCAAGCCCTTTCGGTCCCGCGAGCCTGCGGTACCGGGTGGAGGCACTTCTTCGGCGCCCCAGGCTCCGCACTGACACACCCCACCTCACTGTTTCTTCCCTCGACACGCAGGACGCCAGCGCCGCCAACGGGCTCAGCGCCGTGGAGGCTCAGCCGATGGTCCTCGAACACAACGGACTCACGCTGCACCTTCCCACCAGGACAGTGCGCAAGGACGGTGTTGAACACCAGGGACTCACTGCTTCCGAGTTCGACCTGCTCCACGCCCTCCTGGCCGGCGGAAGAGCGATCCAGAGCCGGGAAGATCTGGCCCAGGCGTTGCGGACCGCGCAAGGCGTCCCCGAGGGGAGCGAACGCGCCGCGGACGAACAGGTCATCCAGGTCCACATTGCCAACCTGCGCAGGAAATTGGGCGACAGCGCCGCCAACCCCCGCTGGGTGGAAACCGTTCACGGATTCGGTTACCGGCTGGCCGCACCCGAAATCCAGGAGGACTAACCAATACTGCAAGCGTTTTCGCTGTGTCCCTTGTACATTGCCGGGGAATCAGTTTGAATTAGCGCCATCGCGTGGGGCGACGTTATGTAGTTCTTGGTCTCAGGTGCTTGTCACCGCTTTAGGAAGAAGCTTCTGTGAAAGCGATGCGCGGGCTGGGTATTGTCAACTTTTTAGGGAATGTTGGTCCGCTTGGAAAATCCAGGGGACTGCGTAATGCGGCAGCGGTCTTGTCCCTGCTGGCAGCCACGGTCTCCCTTGCCATTCCGGCAGCAGGCACCGTACCGGCGGCAACGGCCGCCGACATCAAGCCGGGGCAATGGACCTCCCTGGCTGCCGGACCGGCGCCTGCCAGTAATCCCCTTCAAGGCTTTGTTCCCTACGCCGGGAAATATGACGCACTTCCATATTCAATGGAATGGTTCTACATCCCGGTGAATGCCGTGGTCACCGGCGCCGGAACCTACAACTGGTCCGCCCTGGACGCCCAGCTGAATTCCATCGCCTCCCGCGGGCACCAGGCGGTGTTCAGGTTCTACCTGGATTACCCCGGCCGGCGCACAGGCGTGCCGCAGTACCTGCTGGATGCCGGGCTGGCCACCCACCCCTATGCCGATTACGGCAACCAGGGCGTCAGCGTGTCCCCGGACTATGACGACCCCCGCCTGGTCCAGGCGATGGACGCGTTCATCGCAGGGTTCGGTGCCCGCTACGACGGTGATCCCCGCATCGGGTTCATCGAGATGGGACTCCTGGGATTCTGGGGGAGTGGCACACCTACCCGCATGACGGATACGCGTCACCGGAAAACTGGTCAGCATCCGCTACCAACCAACAGCGCATCCTGCAGGCTTACACCACCGCCTTCACCAGGACCAAGCTCCAGGTGCGCTACCCAACGTCCACCAACAGCAGCATGAACGTTGGCTATCACGATGACTCATTCGCTGCCGAAACCCTGCCTGGATCGGGCTGGAGCTTCGTGGACAAGCTCCAGCAGTCGGGAGCAAGGGACAAGTGGCTTACCCAGCCCGTGGGCGGCGAACTGCGCCCGGAACTCCAGCCCTGTGTCTTCGATGCGCCGGTTCCCTGCCCCTCGGTGGCCGACCCCGACCAGAAGGATTTCCCCGGCAGCGTTGCAGCAACACATGCCTCCTGGCTTCTCAACCAGTACGCGTTCAGCCCCAAGTATGGGGGAGATGCGGCGGCCAATGCGGCTGCGGCCTCTGCGTCCCTGGGGTACCGATTCCAGGCAACTGGCTTTTCCCTGGCACCCGGAGCCCAGCAGGGCCAGAGCGACCTCAGCGTTGCCCTGCGAAACATCGGAACGGCGCCCTTCTATTACGACTGGCCGGTGCAGGTGGCCGCCGTCGGAGCGGACGGCAAGGTCGCCAGAACCTGGTCCACCTCCTGGAAGCTGACCACCCTCAAGCCGGGTATGTCTCCTACCTGGAGGACGCCCATCAGCACCAGCGGACTCACGGCTGGTTACTACACGCTGGTCATGCGGACCCTAAACCCGCTGTCCAACGGGATTCCCCTGCGCTTCGCCAACGCCACCCAGGACCAGACACTCCCGGGGTGGCTCACGCTTGGCCGCAGCTACTTCCCTGCGTCCTGACCTCCCCGTACTGCGCGCCGGCAACACCGGCAGCTACGGCAGCGTGGGGACGGCTTCCGTGCGGTAGCCATTCGGGTTGTTCTGCTGCCAGCGCCAGGAATCCGCACACATGCCCTCCAGCGTCTCGGCAGCCTTCCAGCCAAGGTCCCGGTACGCGGAGGACGGGTCGGCAAGGCTGACAGGGGCGTCCCCGGGCCGCCGTTCCGCAAGGATGTACGGAATGGACCGTCCCGCCGTTTTTTCGAAGCTGCGGATGATCTCCAGGACGGAGTGTCCCTGGCCGCTGCCGAGGTTCCAGGTGTGTACGCCCTGGTGGTCCGACAGGTAGTCCAGGGCAGCCGAGTGGCCGGCGGCCAGGTCCATGACGTGGATGTAGTCCCGGACGCCCGTCCCGTCGGGGGTGGGGTAGTCGCTGCCGAACACGTTCACGGTATCCCTGCGCCCAACCGCCACCTGGCTCACGAACGGGAAGAGATTGTTGGGCGGCCCCAGGGGATCTTCGCCGATCAAACCGGAAGGGTGGGCGCCAACGGGGTTGAAGTAGCGCAGCAGCGCCATCCGCCAGCGCGGGTCCGAGGCCTGCACGTCTGTGAGGATTTCCTCGATCTGCTGTTTGGTGCGGCCATAGGGATTGGTTGCGCCACGTGCATAGCCTTCTTTGAGTGGCATCTGCGGGTTGTTCCCGTACACGGTGGCGGAGGAGCTGAAGACGAGGGTCCGCACGTCGTGGGCGTCCATGGATTCCAGGAGGTTCAAGGTGCCGGTGACGTTGTTGCGGTAGTAGCGCACCGGTTCGTGGACCGATTCACCTACGGCTTTCAGGCCGGCGAAGTGGATCACAGCGTCCACCGGGTTGTGGTCAAAGACCCGGTCAAGTGCCGCCGGGTCCGTGATGTCCGCCTCGAGGAACACCAGCTCGCGCCCGGTGATTTTCTGCACCCGCAGCAGCGATTCGGGCTGCGAATTGCTGAGGTTGTCGATGGCGGTGACGTCATGCCCGCCTTCAAGCAGGCGGAGGATGGTGTGGGAACCGATGTAGCCGCAGCCGCCGGTGACTAGGATCCTAATGTTTCTGCCCTCGCTGATATACGACGCCCCGCTGTGGGGGCAGGACCAGGTGTTTGGGTGCCGGCTGCCCGGCCGCATCAACCAGCCCGGAAGGTACCTTGATGCGGCGCCGGCTGCGGCCGTCATTGTTGAAGTTCACCGCGGCCCAGCCGCCGGTGAACGTCCTGGACCACACGTGCCTCTGCCCATTGGGCTGCCCCTGGGGGCTCCCGAGTGACCAATCGAGCTCGGCGATGTGCTGGGTCCGGCTGTAGTCGTCATGGGCGGTGGCCGCGAAGGAGCCGCGGCCTCCGCCGAAGATCCAGAACGCCGCCAGGCCGTACCTGAAATTCGGGTGGCCGTCATTCCCGTCCGTGGGAACGCGGAGGATTGAAAGGCCGGGCCCGTCGGCCTGCGGAAGTTGGGCTTCGGCCGTCCGCGGGTCGAACAGGTTGGCAGGGCCGTAGCCCAGCCACACTTCCTCGAATCCGCCGCCGTAGGCTGCATGGGAGGCCCACCGGCCGGGTTCGCGGCGTGACTCCGCAATGTTGGGAACCAGGACTTTGCCCACGCTGTTCAGCGCCGCCCCCGCAGCGTGGACCAGCTGTCCCAGGCCGTCCCGGAAGTCAGCCATGGAGGCGGCTTCCTCCACGGGCGGCTGGATCCCGTAGTAGTCGTCGAAGACGTCGTTGTCGGCCATGACGCCGTCAAAGGGGGACCCTGCCAGGCTCGGCGGTGACGTTTTCCACCCAGCGGGCGCGGTACGCGGGGTCCCACACCTTCATCTGCCAGTGCCCGCTGTACCCGTTCCACTCGATGCGCTCACCGGTGAGCCGGTTGGCGAACCATGTGCCGCCGTCGTCCGCTGCCTCCCGGTGGGACACCCCGGAACTGAAGATCGGCCCCGGTTCGTAGTCCCGGGTGGAGGACAGGCACTTGTAGCACAGGACGGTCATCTCCGGGCGCCGGCGCTTGAGTTCGGCCGCCGCCTCCAACTCCCACGGCTGCAGGATGGCGGCGCGGTAGTGCTCGGCGGCGAAGGCGATCTGCTCGGGAGAAATCGGATCGCCATAGCGGATCCACGCCCCCACGCCGGTCACAGCTGCACCGCTGCCAGGACCTCCGTGGGAAGCTCCACGCTCAGCTCGGCAGCTGCCGCCGTCTCCGCCGCGACGGGGAGGTCCCCCAGTGCGCGGTAGATCTGGTTGTAGGAGGACATGACCTCGTGCATCTGGAAGAATTCCTGCACCCTGGTGCGGGCGTTGGCGGCATAGGTGCCGTAGGCGTCCAGGTTGCCGATCACGGCCTGCACGGCATCAGCCATCTGCAGCACGTTGCCCGGGGTTACCGTTTCACCGCAGGCGCCGATGGTCTGCCCGTCCGTGGTCAGCAGGTCATCGGCGATGAGCTGGGCCACGCCGCCAACATCGGAACCCACCGTCGGGATGCCCGCGGCCATGGCCTCCAGGATGACGATGGGCTGGCCTTCGTTGTAGCTGGGAAGGACAAGGAGGTCGAACTGGTCAAGCATTTCGCGGACGTTGACCGTGCCGTGGATGGTGACCTTGTCGTGCAGGCCCAGCGCCTCGATCTTGGCAAGGCAGGCTTCGTAGTACTCGGGCACGTGCTCGGTGGGCCCCAGGACGTCCAGGTGCAGGTTGGGGTAGCCGCGCTCGGTGAGGACCTCCATGCTGGAGAGCAGATCCAGCAGGCCCTTGATGGGGACCACGCGGGCAATGTACACAAGCCGCCAGACGTGGTCCGCCGAGTCCTGCCGCAGGTTCTCCAGGACCTGGCGGCGGGCCCGGTACTTCTCGTCGAACTCCTCGATGACCATGCCGTTGGGCACCACCACAGATTTGTCGATATCCGTACCCAGGCGGGCTGCCTCGGTGATGGCGCTGGGGTAGAGGTAGGTGATCAGGCGTGCGCTGGGGTAGCAGAAGCGCCCCATTTCCGTCCACCACGCCATCCACGCGCGCTGTTCGGCGGTCACGTCGAATGTCCGGTAATCGTCCGCCGTGATGGACAGGGCCATGTTGCGGTCCAGCAGCGTGTTGACCGTGTCCCTGACATACAGGTTGTGCTCGGTCAGCAGGAAGGACGTGTCATGGTCCCTGGCTGCCGCTGCCCCGAGGAGCGAGGCGTAGCCGGTGGTGTGGGCGTGGTAGACCTTTGCCCGCGGCATGGTTTCACCGGTGATGGCGTAGGCCAGCGAGAAGAAGTTCCGCAGCACCCAGAACGATTCCGCAAGGGGCAGGTTCAGCTGCGGCATGCGCTCGTGCAGGGCCTGCATGAATTCCCGTGATCCGAGCAGGGCCCACAGCGGGTACTGCCGCGTCCGCTTGTTCAGGCCTTCGTCGATCAGGGCCCACAGCGGATCGACCTCGCCCTTCTCGGACAACGCGTAGATGGCGTCGAACAGGCGGTGCGAAAGCTCTTCCCGCTGCCTGGGGTCCATGCCCAGGTCCCTGACGGTCACCGCCATGTAGTCGTGGCGGTGTTCCTCCATGCTGAGGAACACCGTGCGGACCCAGCGCACGTTCGCGGGCATCCCGTACAGGTCCGTCAGGGGCGCGCTGGAGTCCCAGGTGATGTGGATGATGCCGTAGCTGAGGTCCGGGTTGTGGGTCACGATGTCGTGCACCACTGCCGATACGCCGCCCTTGAGGTAGGGGTACGTGGACTCCATCACGATGGCAACGTCAACATCCTGGTACTCAACATCCCGGGGCGCCGATGCGGCTGCCGGTCCCGCCGGGAGCACTGACGGCGACGGGTTGCTGTTCCATCGGGTCTTAAGGTTCCTAAGTGTCGAGTACATGGTTGGTTTCCTCACCTGGTGTTCTGAAGGCTCAAGCGTTTTCGGACTGACTGAGGGAATAGCGGTGGTGGCTGGTCACCACGTGGTGGCATGCCGCCAGAAGAGCGTGTACTCGGGCAGGCTCCAGTGCCGCTTGTACAGCGTCCAGCCGACGGCGATGAGCACCATGTCCGCGGCGCCGAGAAGCAGGTAGCTGGCCGAGTGGGGGGACGAACCGATCAGGTGGGCGCCTCCGGCGAAGGCGGCGATGCAGACCGCAAGGTGGGCGGCGCCGATGATCTGGGGCGTGACTTTTTCGCCGATGAAGTCCAGGCTCGTAGTTCAGAAGCGTGAGCATCATGAATGCCCACGAGGCCAGGGCGGCCGCAACCGTTAGTACCGTGTTCGCGGGATCCAGGCCGGACACGGCCAGCGATACCGTGAGCGTGAGCAGGGCGGCGATGGCTCCCGTGAGCACCACCGACCGGTCCAGGACGCGGACCAGCCGGACGGAGCCTGCCCTTCAGGGTGGTCACGGGCGCAGTGGCGATGTCCTTGTGCAGCCGGCCCAGGGCCCTGTCCACGCCGGGGGCCAGGTGGACGAAGTAGAAGTTGTAGGCGATCACGGCCGGAAGCATGGCGGCGAAGACGGCCACCACCTGGAATGCTCCACCGGTTACCAGGAACAGGGTGTATTTGTCTGCCCAGAGGACGGCGCCCAGCAGCAGGCCGCGGACCAGGTCCCCACCGAAAACGCGGGCGTCCAGGTGCTTGGTGACACTTAGGTGGCGCAGGCCCGTGCCCAGGGCAACGACCTGGGTGGCAGTTCCCACCAGCGGCGGCAGCCACCATGCAGTGGGTGCCAGGAACAGGGCCGCCGCGTAGCCCGACCAGGCCGCGGCCCACAGGCCCCGGCGGTTGGCGACGTTTGCGAGCACCAGGGACTGCACGAAGAGCAGGTGCAGGACACACAACGCCACGTAGTGCAGCATGGCGTTCCAGGACCAGCCGGTGGCCAGCCATAACGGAACCGCAAAGACTGCCGCCAGCGGTAGGGACTGGACGAACATCAGCGGCCAGAACTGGCAGAACCGGCGGGTGATCTCGCCCAGGTTGCGGTCTGTCATCAGGTCGCCGAGCACGCGGTAGATCGGCAGGCATGCAGCCTGGGCCAGCCACGGGACGGTGACCGACGATGCAAGCACCACATAGGTCAACGGGACACCGGCAACGTCGACGCCGGCCATGGCAGGGCTGACCAGCGGGTAGACCGCGTTGAGGAGCAGGACCGGAGATAAGTACAGGAGCAGCGCCGCGCCCAGGCGTTCCTGGGAACGCCCTTCGGCCCGCTGGTCAGCCTTGGAGATGCGCGGGGTGACGATCAGGGCAATCGCCAGCAGGAGGGGCAGGACGGCCGCCGCCAGCACCAGTACAGGCGAGTCGATGCTCAGGAGCCGGCTGCCGAAGGGCACTGACGCTGACAGGACCAGTCCCACCACGACGAAGACGAACATCTGGCGGGCATAGGTGTCGTGCAGCAGAGATTTGAGGGACGTCATGTCTTCCTTCGGGCAGCTGGCGGGTCCCGGGCGGATCCGGCGGCGGTACGACGGCGCTCGTGGCGCCTGGCAGGGTTTCCGGGCCTGCTTCATCGCCATCCAACCGGGCTGCCGGAAGGGTGGGCTGGAAGCAGAAGTGATCTGGCGTGGCTGGGCTGGCGCCCCGATGCCTCACCGACCAGTTGTGGCTGATCGGCTACGTACAAGGCAGCGGGTGACGTCAGCGTCGTGAACTGATGGTGCTGGGGACAGAGACCCGGGCTAAGGGGCCGACGGCGACTGGGGGATGCGCCCCGGTCTCAGGAGGGCGCATTACGCCGCCGGCCCCGGCAGAAACCCCGGAACCCGTTAGGGCCCGGAAACTTGTGGTTAGTTGGCGGCAGGACAGGCAAAGAATCTCGAACAAACCATCATCCAGATCCGGACCGCCCCGGGGCCCGCGCCGCCGGCAAGCCTCCAGTGGCCACCACCCGCGGGAGTACGTTTATCCATCGAATGGGGGCCTGCACCAAAGGCTAAAGTGCCAGCCTCAAGACGGGGGCACTTTTTCAGTCAAGACAAAACTAATGATTTTAGTAATAGTTCCTAAGGCTTCCTTAAGGCGCTGTGCCGCTTCTTAAGGACCGGTGCCGTCGACGGCGGCGGGCCCAGCCAGGCTACCCGCAGTTCCTACCGCGTATCGACGTCCTCGAACACCAGGAAAGTCTGTGTGTCGATCACGCCTGGCATGGACTGGAGCCTGGTCGAAGATGACGCGCCGCAGGTCGATGTTGTCCACGGCCCGGACCAGCAGGATCACATCGAAGTCGCCGCCCACCAGGGCGATATGGTGCACCTCGGGGATGGCGCCCAGCCTGGTCACGGAGTTCGCGCCAGGAATCCTGCTTCAGCTTCAGCGTCACGTAGGCCGAGGACTTGAGGCCTGCCTTGATGGGGTCCACCACTGCGGTGAACCGGGTCAGTACTCCGTCGCCGGTCAGCCGGGCGATCCGGGAGTAGGCGTGGGCGCGGGAGATGTGGACGTTTTCCGCCACCTGGGTCACGGACATCCGGCCGTCCCGGGTCAGCTCGCTGATGATGCGGCGGTCAATGTCGTCCAGCGGAACTTCAGCAGCAGCATCCTTGCCCGGCATTTTGTCCACGACCCCCGTCGGTAATCCACGTCACAGTTACAAATCGTCTCCCATACTAGGCACTTCCGTGCACCTTCTCCACGATTCACATAGGTGCTGGATACGAAAGCTGCCGCAGGACCATACTGGGAGCGAATAGTGGCTACCGAAGGACGGACCAATGACGATCTCCGCAGACCACACCGCGACGGACCCCGCCGGCCCCGCAGCAGCAGAGAATGCGCTGACGGAGGCTGTGAAGAAGTTCGGCATCACGGTGGAGGACTACATGCTCCCCGCCCGGCACCAGATTCAGATGGTGGACCCGGACGGCCGGCTCAAGCCCGAAAGTGAGCAGGGCACCCAGCCCGGCCACGAATATCCCGTGCCCGGCGATAAGGAACTGCTCGAAGCGTACGAACGCCTCGTCGTCGGCCGCCGCGTCAACGACCAGAACTCCGCCCTGGTCCGGCAGGGCCGCATGGCCGTCTACCCGTCCAGCCACGGCCAGGAAGCCTGCCAGGTGGCCGCCGCCCTGTGCCTCTCCGGCGGCGACTGGATGTTCCCCACCTACCGCGACGCCGTGGCCGTGATGACCCGCGGCGTGGACCCCGTGCAGGTGATGACCATCTTCCGCGGCGACTGGCATGGCGGCTACGATCCGCTCGAGTACAAGGTGGGCATCCAATGCACGCCGCTGACCACCCAGCTGCTGCACGCCGTCGGGGTTGCCCACGCCGCCAAGCTCCGCGGCGAGGACACTGTGGTGCTGGCCATGTGCGGCGACGGAGCCACCAGCGAAGGCGACTTCCACGAGGCCCTGAACTTCGCAGCTGTCTTCCACCTGCCGGTGATCTTCTTCGTCCAGAACAACAAGTACGCCATTTCGGTGCCGCTGGCGCATCAGTCCGTGGCGCCGTCGCTCGCGCACAAGGCCGTGGGCTACGGCATGGCGGGCGAACGCGTGGACGGCAACGACGTCGTGGCGCTCCTCGCCGTCCTGGACCGTGCCGTGAAACTCGCCCGGGAAGGTTCCGGCCCGCTGCTGGTGGAGGCCAACACGTACCGCATGCAGGCCCACACCAACGCCGACGACGACACCCGCTACCGCGAAAGCGCCGAGGTTGCGGAGTGGCGGGCCAAGGACCCGGTCAACCGGATGCGCACCTACCTGACGGACCGCGGGCTGCTGGACGACGACGGCGAGGCGCGGATTGCCGCGCAGGCTGAGGCCGTTGCCGCGCAGCTTCGCGAAGGCCTGGGCGAGGATGTCCCGGTGGACCCACAGGAACTGTTCCGCCACGTTTTCACCGAGCCCACGCCGCAGTTGAAGGAACAGTCCGCCATGCTCGCCGATGAGTTGGCCCGCGACGCCGCAGCTACTCATTCGAAGGAGGCCGGCCAGTGAGCCCCACCATCACCACCTCGTCCGAGGCCAACGGCAACGTTTCTGCCGCCACCGCCCGCGCCGCCGCCTCCGCAGCGGCATCCGCCGAAGCCGCCGGCCCGCAGCCCGTCACCATGGCCAAGGCCCTGAACGCCGCACTGGCAGACGCCATGCACGCCGATTCCTCCGTCCTGATGTTTGGCGAGGACGTCGGCATGCTGGGCGGCGTCTTCCGCATCACCGACGGCCTCACTGCCACGTTCGGCGAGCAGCGCTGCTTCGACACCCCGCTGGCCGAATCCGGCATTGTAGGCATGGCCGTGGGCATGGCCATCAACGGGATGCGCCCGGTCATCGAAATGCAGTTCGACGCGTTCGCGTACCCGGCGTTCGAACAGATCGTCAGCCACGTGGCCAAAATGCACAACCGCACCCGCGGCACGGTCAAGCTCCCCATGGTCATCCGCATCCCGTACGGCGGCGGCATCGGGGGAGTGGAACACCACTGCGACTCCTCCGAGGCCTACTACGCCCACACCGCTGGACTGAAGGTCTACACCCCGGCCACTGTGGCGGACGGCTACAGGATGCTCCGCGAGGCCATCGACTCGGACGATCCGGTGGTCTTCATGGAGCCCAAGAAGATGTACTGGACCAAGGATTCGGTGGACCTTTCGGAACTTCGGCGCCTTCATGAGGAAGGTACGACGGCGGGACGCGCCTCCGAGGGGAGGGCCGCCGTCGCGCGTCCCGGCACCGACGCGACGCTGATTGCGTATGGTCCGTCCGTGCCTACCGCTATGGCTGCCGCTGAGGCCGCTGCCCTGGAGGGGCGCTCGCTGGAGGTGATCGACGTGCGGACCATTGTGCCGTTCGACGACGACACCGTGTGCGAGTCGGTGCGGAAGACCGGCCGGGCCGTGGTGATTGCCGAGGCGCACGGGTTCGCGTCCGTGTCCTCCGAGATCGTGGCCCGGGTGCAGGAGCGCTGCTTCCACTACCTGGCCGCCCCCATCCGCCGCGTGACCGGCTTCGACGTCCCGTACCCGGCACCCAAACTCGAGAAGTATTACCTGCCCGGCGTGGACCGCATCCTCGACGCCGTTGACGACCTGCAGTGGGAGAACTGATTCTTATGAGCGAGACGCGTGTGTTTTTGCTGCCGGACCTGGGTGAAGGCCTCACCGAGGCCGAACTCGTTGCCTGGCACGTTTCGGTGGGGGACACGATTGTTGTTGACCAGCCGATCGCCGAGGTGGAGACCGCCAAGTCCGCGGTGGAGGTGCCTTCTCCGTATGCCGGGATCGTTGCCGAACTGCACGGGCAGCCGGGGAGACCCTTGACGTGGGGAAGCCGCTGATCTCGGTGACGCCCCTCTCTGTTGGTGCCGGCGCGGATGATGCCGCCCCCGCCCCTTCGCCGGCTCAGCCCGTGGTTGAGCCGACCGGGACCGAGCTTGCCGAACCGAAGCCGGCTGATCCGGAAGCAGAGGCCTATCGGGAGGAGGAGAAGGCCGGCTCCGGAAATGTCTTGATCGGGTACGGCACTCCCGGTGGTCACGGAGTTGCCCGGCGCACCCGTCCTCGGAAGGCCGCCGTCGCGCTCGCTGAACCTGCTGAGGCCAAGCCGGACGGGGACGACCTTTCCCTTGTGCGCACGCGCGTGCCCGGAAAGCTCGGCGCCGTCATCTCCCCGCTGGTGCGGCGCATGGCGCGGGAGCACGGCGTGGACCTCGGCGACATCTCCGGCTCCGGCGACAGCGGACTCATCATGCGGCGCGATGTGGAAGCTGCACTGAAGACGGCAGCGCCTGCGGCTAAGCCCGAAGCCACCCCGGTGGCGAGGCCGGAGCGTCCGGCGGCTGAACCCGCCGAAACCTCTGCGGGCTCAAGTACGGACTCCCGCACCGGACTTCCTATCGCCGCCCGGACGCCGGTCCGCGGTGTCCGCAAGGCGGTCGCCGCGAACATGGCCCGCAGCCGCTCAGAGATCCCGGAAGCAACTGTGTGGGTGGATGTGGACGCCACGGCGCTGATGGAGTTGCGCGAGGGACTGAAAGCCGGCGGAGCCGAGGTCCCCGGGCTGTTGGCGTTCATCGCCCGGTTCGTCACAGCCGGCCTGAAGAAGTATCCGGAGCTGAACACCCGCATCGAGACCGTGGAGGACGGGTCGCAGGAGATTGTCACGTTCGACGGGATCAACCTGGGTTTTGCGGCGCAGACCGACCGTGGCCTCGTGGTGCCTTCGGTGCGCGAGGCTGAGAAGCTCAGTGCCAGGCAGCTGGACGGGGAGATCCGCAGGCTCACCCAGGTGGCCCGGGACGGCAAGGCGACCCCGGCTGAGCTGGGCAGGGGAACGTTCACGCTGAACAACTATGGCGTGTTCGGCGTTGACGGCTCAGCGGCGATCATCAACCACCCGGAGGTGGGCATCCTGGGGGTGGGCCGGATCATCGACAAGCCGTGGGTGGTCCGCGGAGAACTGGCCGTCCGGAAGGTGACCGAACTGACGCTGACGTTCGATCACCGGGTCTGCGACGGCGGCACCGCAGGCGGCTTCCTCCGCTTCGTGGCCGATGCCATCGAAAACCCGACGTCGCTGCTGGCGGACATTTAGCCGAACCTTGGATTTTTTGGGCAGATACGTCATCGACGCAAAGTGCTGCGAGGACCGCCGCAACTGGTACCGGTTCTGTTACAGGGGTGGACGGCTAAGGCGTCGGCGGCGTGCTGCTCTGATGGTGGCGACGAGGGCAGTCGCTGTGTGGGAGCGGGGTTGTCTAGGACGTGAGGGGCTAGCTGGGTAACGAAGACCCACCCGCGGTCAGCGTCCGTCTGATGCTGCCACAGAAAGGCGCCGCGGATTGTCGGGAACTCTTCTGCAATCTCCCGCCAGGCGCTGAGGATCTGTTCGATGGAGGAGTAGTTCGGCAGTTTCTCCATTCCGAAGCCAACGACGATCTTACTCGCGTCCCCTCCGGCCACGTTCTGGACCCAGTCCCGCGTGGTCTCGATAATATGGGACGGCTCAGACACCCCAGGGCCGCCGTAAAACTGTGGACCGGCGTAGGTCATAAGACCCGTGGACAGCGCCTCGCGAACCATGGCTTTGTCCTCCGCATTGGAAGGAGACGGTGGCGATGTAATGCTGAAGTCCTGGCCAAACCGGCGCTTCAACTCTGCGAACATCCACAGATACTCCGGGGTGTTCGGCGTGGCCTCGGCCTCGAAAGTGTTGAAGTCCACCCCGTCGATCGCGGGACTGGCCAAGGTGCCGCCGAGCTCGCCATTGATGCGCTCGACGCTATCTACGAAATGGTGGCTTACGGTCCGGGAGGAAAAGATGACTCCCTGGCCCTCACCACCGGTGGAAAGTATCACGCGCTGACCTCGGGCACGGACGCTCGTGATATCGGCAACGATGTCATTCATCCCCCATTCGATGTTTCCTGCGTCATCAGACCGGGCGGCCGCGAACAGGTACAGGACGGTGTACGCCTGCGGCACCTGAGTGAGCCTGATGCCCGCATTCCACCGCGTCCAGTAAACGCCAAGCACCTTGTTGGGCAACGCGGCGATTCTGATCTCCACTCTGTTGCGGTTCAGCACGGCGTCTTCCAGGTTTTCCGGACGGGCATAAGACAGGATTTCTTCAACCGACCATATCCAGAATGCGGCCGGTGGCGTCCTCCCGTACCGCTGTCGTGGAGCACAATCCCTTCTCATTCATCGCGTCCACGATCGCCTGCAAGGCGTGGATTGAGTTGAGCGTCGCCTGCCCCAAACCGTCGTGCATTGTGATGATTGAGCCGTCCCGCATCGACTGGACCGTAACGTTTATGATTTCCTGGCTGCTCACCCCCTCGCTGTCGTGGCTGTCCACAATGTTGTCGGTTTCGTCGTATCCAAAAGGCATCACAAGACGCAGCCCGAGCTCCCGGGCCGTCTGGTCGACCTGCTTGTTGACAGCCCCATAAGGTGGGCGGTACAGAGTGGGGCGAGGCGCACCGGCAGCCACCAGTGTTTCATTAGTCCGCTCCAGCTCGCGTCGCACCCATTCTGTGCTTACGGTCTCCAAGGTGCCGTTGGGAAGCTTTCCGGTGGTTAGGTCGCCGTGGTCCCAGCTGTGGTTGCCGATGGCATTTCCTCCGGCAAGGGCGTGAGCCACTGTCTTCTCGCGGCCCTTGATTTTCTGGCCGTTCCAAAAAAGACGCCGCGGAGCCCCAGTCCCTCAAGCGTATCGAGCAGCTTCTCGGTGTTCTCTCGAGGGCCGTCGTCGAAAGTGAACGTGACGTAGCCGCCCGAACAGTTGTTATTCAATGGGCGTGCCAAAACGGGGACGCTTTGAGTCGTAGCTGTAGCGGCAGCAGATGCTGAGATTGAATGATCCTGGATGACAAGAAGGATCATCCCAGTTAGGCCGGCGATGACGGTCATCGAGGCGGCCACCGTCCTCGCCTTGTGAATCAGTGCCGCAGTAAAGGCAATTGGCTTTCGCTGAGCTTTCAATTTGACAATTTCCTGTTGAAGACGAGCCACATGTCGGTTTCAGAGTGCTCGCGGGCGGGCATGGATGCCGTGAGCTCGTAGTACGGGCTGTCACGGAGTGCTTGGAGCAACACTGCCTGTCCTGCGTCCTGGTCAGGTGCCCCAGTGGTGGCAGACCGAAGGATGACGGACTGGAACCGCTGATCCTCTACTGCCACCTGTATGGCTCTTTCCCCCTTCGGATAGAGAGAGAAAGTTGTCTCCCAAGTGATTTCCGGACGATGGCGAAGGTGGTACTTGAGGGAGTCCGCTGCCGAGGATATGTATATGCCTGGCTTCGGGTTGTCCCTGATCTCGTTCAGGACGGGTTGGACATTGACCCAGGAGCTGTACATGGCCTCTGAACGGGCAAATGCGAACAGGAGGGCCGTTAGTAGCAGCACCGTTACCGGGAAAAGCTTCCACGTGCGTCTGGATAGGCGCGCCAATGCGTAGCCGGCAAGGGGTGCCAGAAAAAGCGCGGAATAAGCCATGTTCTTGTCGAAGGAATCCCCTTCGCCCAGCACCAGGTGTAGGCAGGGCAGCGCCATCCCACCACTAAGGAGCAAAACTCCGAGCAGGGTGTGACATGGCCCGCATCGGGGCAGAATCAGCACTCCTGCCAGTGAAGTGAGGATTAGGATGCCGATGTCGAGCGTCATCCAGGCCGCCAGGTCGCCAGTGGAGACTAAACGGAGTGCAGTTCGTTGGGCCGTCGTGAACACGATGCCTGCCGAAATTTGATCGGACCAGGCGAGCCATGCGGCCCCAGGGAATACCGCCGCCACGACGCCGGCCAGAAGAGCGCGCCAACGCGGCCGGGTCATGCATACCAGCCCGAGTTCTATCGGGACGAAGATCGCGCCGCTGTACTCCATGACGGGGACCAATCCGAGCAGCGTGCCGGTAACCACAGCTGACCCCCAGCCCTTCTTGGTTCCTGTCCAGAACGCGGCGGCGAGCATGGCGATGACCAAGGCATCGAAGGTAGCCAAGGCGCCGGCGAATATGACTGGACCAGTCAAGGTGAAGGCGGCGGCGGCGAGCATACCCTCATGCCGGTACCCCAGGTCTGCCAGCGTACGGTAAACGAAGATAGTCGCCGCCAGAACGCAAAGCAGACTGAACCCCCTGACGAGGATGAGACCTCCAAGCGTGTCCAGAGCGGCCGCAAGCACCGGATAGGCGAATGGCACGCCCGCGAACGAGTCACCGTACGCCTCCACTCTGTCGCCGGTGAGCCAGTGGGTGAGATAGCCGTGCCCGGCGTTGATGTAAAGCGCCTCATCAATGAAGGCAGTATTGGACAGTCGAAGGCTAAGTCCAGCCAGTAGGAGCAGAAGCCCGATCAGCGGGGCACGGGCTACCCAGCGCGGAGTGCTCTCGACCTGGAACTTAGACGGAAGTGCCTGACTCACGGCTTCGTTCCAAACGGGGCGACGGTACGCGTCAGTGGAGCGGGCGAGCGTATCACTCATGGGAGCTCTCTCCTCTGCGGCAGTGTGCTGTCATGTTTGTGCTTCGGCAAAATGCGGCGGACGGCGATCGCGAGGATCACCAGCGTGAGCGTTGAGAGTCCGGCGACCCCTGCCATGAAGCCGTCGTGTGTGACCTCCTCCAGCAGGCCCAGGAATGTGTCCATTAGGTCAACCACTCCTTCTCTGCACCACGTAGGGCAAGGCGAAGCGCCCTCCAGTACGCGACCGACTGGTATGTCTCGTAGATCCACAACGGGATGATGATAGTGGCGTAAAAACGGGCCCTCCAGCCTGCTTTCCAGCTGGCGACCAGCTGGTCGAGCATGAACACCGGAATGATGAGTAGCCAAAACGGGTGGAACGACACGCCCTCAAACACCAGTGCGTAGGCCCATGTGATCAGCATCAGCAATGGAACGACGCTCCGGAAGTATGTCCACGTTTGTACCGCCCAGGCCTTGCGGGTATGTTCCACGAATCCATACATAAACAGCGTTTCAAGCGTGCCCCGCTGCCAGCGCAGCCGCTGGACCATCCAGTCGTGCCATGTCGGCATTACGTCAGTGACAACAATGCAATCGATGGCGCACCGCGGATCGTAGCCCACTCGCTTCAAGGCCACGGTCAGCTCGTAGTCCTCTGTAAGTGAGGACTCGTCATAAACCAGTCCTCTCGTCCCCGGGATGACACTTGTACCTCGCATCTGCGCTACCTCGCGCAGGGCTTCGACAGTAAACATGGTGGCCGCGCCTGATAACACATGGATGCGACCTGCACGCCGATGTACCGTGCGCAGTCCCTGTGTGTACTCGATCTTCTGGAGGAGGGCCACAAGCGACGGATGGTCGGCTGCGACGTAAGATCCGCTGATCCCACCTCGTAGTGGCCAGCGCGCGAAATATGCCATGCCGGCGGCGACAAAATCGGGGTTCAGACGGCTGTCGGCATCCATCATCAGCACCACATCATGGGGCTGGAGATCCGGCAGGATCATGGCAAGCCCCTGGTTGAGTGCGCCGGCCTTCTTTGCCCTGTTGTCCCGGGTTTCCAGGACCTCGACTCCCATTGCTTTCGCAATGTCTACGGTGCCGTCGGTACAGTTGTCCGCAGCAACAAGGATGCGGTCGGGGCGTTGGGTCTGTCGGCGCATGCTGTCGATCGTCTGTGCGATGCCGATCTCTTCGTTGTGAGCAGGAATGATGGCCACTACTCGTGCCGCGGGCCGCTGGGGCTCGGCCACCTGCGCGAGCGGGAAGTGCTCGAGACCATTGCCTACCTGCACAGTGGACCTCCGAGACGCACTTCAAGGCAGCGGCGGGTCACAGCTGGGGGATGGGCATGGGCCGGATCTTGAAGAGCAGGACACCGCCGGCCAGCAGGAAGATCCGCCCGTTGATGCGGGGACCCCCATGACGCGCCCGCAGCCTGGGCGGTGGCGGTGACGGGCGGGAAGCCCAACGCGGCGCAGATGCGCCCGTCTTTACGTTCCGGCGCGGTGAGAAGTGGTGGGAATCCGAGGAAACAAGATGTTCTTGGGTCGAATTTCATTTACTGTCCAATGAATTATTTGGTGTTTGTCCCGCGGGGCATGGTACTTCCCTTTGCCGAGATATCCGTGCCTTCAAGTGGAATGTCGGCAGGGCCAGCGGCCGGAAAGCCATAGAGAAGATAAATATCACGCATGCGATTCAGCGTTGCCCGCCGCCGCTCCAAGACTTTGAGTTTGAGCCCCGAATGCTTGAGGTGGAAAACAGCCTAGGTAACCACTCGAGAATTACCTACAAACACGGGTACCTATTTCAATATTTAGGGGCAACCCTGCTGGGGCAGTGTGGTGTAGGGGATGACCCTGGATCCCCTACCCAAATGCGGCAAGCGCAAAGACTGCACGAAAAGCCCCCGGGGGTACAAGGGCTTCCGCCGGATCTTTCGCTGCATCCGTGCGCGCGCTGCAGCGCCTTCATAAGCAAGGCGCCTGAGGAAGGCACGAGCGCGGGCCGCAGCACTAAGGGAGGGCCGCCGCCGCCTGGTCATCCAAGATTGTGTTGGCGGACGGCTTCGGCGAGGGGCTTCGACCCGATATCCCGGCGAGCAGTCCGCTGTTGTAGACGGCGCATCTGGGCGGTAGTGCCGAAGGAGACTGTAAACGTACTGAGAAGGGAGCCTGAGAAAGCCGGCGGGCCTAGAGTAGCGTGCACCAGGGTTTCATGTCGGCTTGCTCATGTGCAGTCTTTCGGGAAATTAAAGGCCGCCATCACGTGAGGCCGGAATAAAAGAAAAATCTCGAACTACGACTGTTTCTTGCCGTACCGTGTCCGGGTGCCCACCACCGCTGCCAGTTACCCATAAATTAAAATGCACAGCTTCCATAGTTGGCCTAGGTACGTCTGACCCGTCGAGCACAGTTCGTCGCACCAGACGACTTCCCAAACCCTCCCCGGCGTATGTTTCGAATGTGAGTTTCCCCGGTTCCCAAACCATCTTGTGGGTGAGGATGGGAGTGTCGAATATCTCAAAATCAACTTTCCGGTTTCCCTCGCCGTTAGGCTTCGCAGCGTCGAGCCAGAAGCCGTGTTCTTGCGTTACGGGCCACGTTGCTCCGTACCGGCCGCCACCTCCCCACGCCGATGCCTCGCACAGATCTATCTCGGTGTATCCGGGCTCCGCTGCCGGATCATAGGTATACATGCAGCCCCAAACCACCTCTCTTTGTAGCTGGTTGATGTTTTTCTCAACGACGACGGTATACGTTCCATAGCCGAAGCCTTGGCGTGTGGATTGGAACTCTGCGCCGTAGGGGGACCTGCCGGACGGATTAGTTATAGTAAGCGAAATGTAACCCTTTGTATCAGGATCGCTGACATTCTCTGCTTTAAATTGTTCATTGAATTGCGGCGAGCCGTTCCCCTTCCTTTTCTCCCAATTAAATCCTTTCCAGGTAAAGTCCCCAGTTGGCCCGGGATTGCCTACCAGTCGTTGCGCCCCTGGATTACCTGAAGCGTGTAGAGGCTCCGACAACTGAGAGAGTTGCCGCTCCAAGGGTTATAACAACTTGCGCGCCCAGGAGTGCTGCAGAGGCCCTGCAGACAGGGATGAGAGACCTCGATCGGGGGCGTAGCCGTCGTATAAGCGCTGTCAACTTGGTGGCGGAAAGGTGAAGTTTCATATCTTCCTTAGGCAATTAAAAAAATATGACCCAGCTGACTCCAACAGGGACACCGCCTGTCGCTAGGGGAAGCGATTATGGCGTTGCGATGGAGTCGGGACCGCCCTAGTCCGCGTCAAATGGGCTCATTACGGACGATGAGTCCCATCGCACAGGCGCCGGTGGCCGCTATGGCCCCCGATGCTGAAACGCTCCCTGCTCTTTGTGTAGAAGTTGCTCGTCGTACCCGACGAGTGGAAGCTATTGTCCGGTGACGCGGCCCTTCCTTAATGGGGCCCAGCACTCTTCTAAAGTGCATTAGCAAATGACTCCCCCGCAACCGGAGGAAAGTTTCCAGTTATGCTTTGCGGGGCGGCAGGTAACTCAGCTTTTTCGTAAACCGCAACAACATTTACAGCCGGTTCTGCATCTGGCGTGCCTCAGAGTAGTAACACCTTAGTCCGGCTGGGCACCCGCAAGACATTCGCTACCTACCTAACTTGGAAGTTAGGGGCGCCAGCTCTTTGCGCGATCCCTGCGGATTTGCGGAAAGCGCATCCCGAGGCGTCTGCAAAAGTTGCCGCAGCGGCGACCGATGGTGCTGCCGAGGGATGTCTTGTTAGATCTCAACTGATGGCCGGAGATTCAGGTGGGAGTGCAACGGCGGCCGTGCGCCGCCATCGCGCGTCCTCAGCCGCCGAAGCGAAGGGTGATCACCAGGCCGATCAGGGCAACCACGCCGGCCAGCAGCATCGCCGCCCGGGGATCCCCGAAGTTCAAGGTCCAGCCCAGTCCGAACCTGCGGGGAACCAGCAGCGCGGGGTCTTCCCGGTTGATGTAGATCAGGCCGCCGCGCCAGTATTTATCGTCGTCGCGGTGCGTGAGGCCGGTGTCCTCGCCGTTCTCGCCACGGTCCCGGTTGTTCCTGGCCAGGACCGTGACGGCTCCGGCCACGGAGGCAAGGACCGGGATCACGATCACCAGCGGCGCCCACCTGCTAACGGTCCCGGTCCACATCAACAGCGACGATCCCATCAAGCCCAGATCGATCATTGCCGCCAGTCCCAGCAACGCCTTCGCGCTCAACGTCACGTAGTGCCGGGCCCAGCGTGAGGATCCCTTGGGCCGGGCGGGGTCAAGATCGGGCCTGCTGCGGACGATTGCCGCAGCGATGGCCGCCAGCAGTACCGTGAGACCCAGTTGCAGGAAGACCAGCGAAAACGCCGCGCCAACCGATTTCACTTCCACCCTGTTCGGGAGACCGTTGGCGCCGTAGTGCACGGCCAGGGTTTGGGGCATCGACGGGTACATCAGCACGCCGACCACCGTAGTCGCGACGGAGATCACCACTGCCGGGGCCAACCAGCGCCAGGGAAACCGCGGGGGATTGGTCCGCAGTTCGGTATCCACCGCGATGCCCTGGTGCAGGCCCTCGAACCACCCGCCGGCAACCTTCGCTGCCCTGATCTCCTGGTGGGCCAGGAAGAAGCAGCCATACCAGGTGGCCACAAGCACCAATACGGACAACGGCAACAGCAGCGGCTGCCCGGTTACCGCCACACTGCCCACACCTGCTACGGCAACGATGCCTCCGCAGAGCAGGACCCTCCGCCGGTACAGGTGCGCCTGCCCGGTCACCACCGGATCGCCGGCGTGTTGGGCCGGGATTCGGACTCCGAAGGGGACGGTGCCGCTGGTGACGGACGGCAGCACCAGTGCCAGCAGAAGAACCAGCCCCAGCAGCACCAAGCCCAAAATGATGGAAATGATCATTGCGTGTCCTCCTGCCGTGTGGTACCAAATGAATCGAGCAGCGTCCTGCAGGCCTGGAGGACCTCGTCGGCGGGTATTCCGCGGGCCACGGCCTCGGCCAGGAGAGTCCTGGCTCTTGCAGTCCAGTCGGAAGGGATGAGTTGGTCCGCTGCAGCCGCGGTCACTACCGCGCCGGTCTTGCGGCTGAGGCGGATCAGCCCTTCCTGGCGAAGGAGATCGTAGGCCTTGTTCACGGTATGGAAGTTGATGCCGAAATCGGCGGCGAGCGTGCGGATGGGCGGCAGTGAGCTGCCTTCCGTCAATGCGCCATGGGCGATCGCTTCCACCACCTGGTCCCGGATCTGCTGGTAGATCGGTACGTCGGCAGCCAGGTCTACATTGAGGATCAACGCCTTCACCCCCTTGCTTTTGTTCTATTAGTTATAGAACAAAAGCAGGGGTACCGCCAGAGGCCATTTCACGACGCCAGCCTCCCGCCGCCGTCGTGCCTCAAATTTTTCCGAAATAGGGTCCCTGTTGCCTCATTGCAATACCTCCGGGAAGACTAATTCGTTGCCTCAAATGAGAACCTCCGTTTTCGCGTGATCGTTGCCTCAGTGAAGAAGCTCCGGAGGTCTAGGGGTTCCAGGCCCGGTTAACGGGTCTGATCGGTGCGGGCTTCTTTGCCAGGGCGAGGGTTTCCAGTTCGGCTGTGAGGGCCAGGATCTGGCGGGAGAGAGCTCCGGGTTTGATGCGTTTGAAGGCGGCGTTCATGCGTATGACCGGGCTTTTACGCATCCGCGGATGCCGTATCGCTCTTTGGTGGGGTGTGGCGGGTGTGTCGTGTTTCTGCTGACCTTCGCGCCGTAGCGCTGCTTGGAAACCAGCTTCTGCTGGGGCAGGAGGTAGTTGGTGAAGACACGGTCCAGCTCCCAGATCTCATTGAGTTTCTCCAGTTCGCTGGTGCTGTCGTAGCGCAGGTAGCCGACCAGCTCCCGAACCCGGGCCCAGTTCTTTTGCTCCACGTGAGCGCCATCGTTTTTGTTCCCGGGCCGGGAGCGGGTGAAGGTGATCTGGCGGGCGTGGCAGTAGGCCAGCAGGTGGTCGTTGATGAATTCCGAGCCGTTGTCCGAATCGATCCCGATGATCGGAAACGGGAATACCGCGGTGACGTGTTCAAGGGCTTCGAAGACCCATTTGGCGGCCTTGTTCCGCACGGACCTGTTCACCGTCCATCCGGTGCAAATGTCCGTCACGGTCAGGGTGAAACAGAACTCTCCGAAGCTGTTGCCGCCCTCATGGCCGACCAGGTCGATCTCGACGAAACCCGGCACGGCGTCGTCCCATTCGGCCCAGGTCCGGACCGGGATCTGGGATTTGAGTAACCTTCCGGGTTTGGTGTGGGACCGTCCCCGCAGCGTCAGCTTCGCCCGCTCGCCGGCGAGTTTCCGGTCGATGGTCGCCGCGCTCATCCGCATCAGTAACGCGGCTTGCTCATCGGTGATGTCCAGTTCTTTGTCGCGGCGAAGCAGCGGCACCAGAACCGGCAGCATCGGGGCCAGAAGCTTGCCCGCAGGGGCCCGCAGCACCGCCCAGCACCTAATCAAAGGATCCAGCAGATCAGAGCCGTACACCGGTGTCCTGCCCGGTCTGGGTTGGACGATCTTCAGGACCAGTGCGTCCCGCAACGCGGCCCGGGCGTAGTCGCGGTGCCATCCGGTCAACTCGACCAACTCGTTCAGGATCCGGGACTTTCCTGCACGATCAGCACCCCGGTAGGCGAGGGCTTTCTTCTTCGTCACAGCTTGCCGCTGGGCCATCGTTAGCTCCATGAAAACGGGCATAACCTGCACCCACTGCCATCACCCTTCACCACGCCGCTACGCGGAGGTTTTCAAATGAGGCAACGAATCCGGCTACGCGGAGGTTTTCAATGAGTCAACGCGAGGTCTTTACGCACTGGCAGGTGCTGACTAAAGTGGAACGCGTCATAGTCCGGATGGGCGCCGGGGGCGTCCGGGAAGGGGGATTGCGCATCACCGCTGACCGATACCAGAAGACAAATGACCACTACGTTGAAGGCCCCTCCTAGGAGGGGCCTTCCCTTCGTCCTGCCCCTGTGCTGGGCCCCGGCCTAATCCGTCAATTCCACGATCCGGCTGCGGAGGTACCGGCGCTCCGTTTCGTTGTCTGTGAGGATCAGAGCCCTTCACCGGGCTCCTACCCATACGACGCGCACCCGACGCGCAGATCGACAACGGCGCCCTAGATCTCCCTGCATTTCCAAAATACCCCGCCCTGGGGGCCTTGCGGCAAGGCCCCCATCCGGACGCATACTGACGGTCGGAAAACGTGGAAATGGGGACAGAATGAACGACGTCGTGATTGTGGGGTGCGGGCCCACGGGGCTGATGCTGGCGGGGGAGCTTCGGCTGGCGGGGGTAGATGCGGTGGTCCTGGAGCGCCGCCGTTTCCAGGAACTGGCCGGGTCGCGCGGCGGGGGAATCCATTCGCGCACCATCGAACTGCTGGACCAGCGCGGCATCGCGCACCGGTTCCTCGCCGAGGGCAAGACGCTGCAGGCGGCGACGTTCGGCAGCACCCAGGCTGGACCTGGGCACGCTCCCCACACACCACCCGTACACGCTGGCACTGTTCCAGAACCACATAGAGCGGCTGCTGCTTGAGTGGGTGGAGGAGCTGGGCGTGCAGATCCGGCGCGGCGTGGAGGTCACCGGGATCACAGCGGACGACGACGGCGTGGACGTCCAGCTTGCCGGCGGCGGACCGGTGCGGGCCCGCTACGTTGTGGGCGCCGACGGCGGGCGCAGCATGGTGCGGCGGTCCGCGGACATCCCGATGGTGGGCCCGGACGCGAGCCGGAGCAGCCTGATCGCGGAGGTGAAGGTGGCTGGGGAGCCCGTCCAGCAGGGCAAGGTGGACGCGCGCGGGATCCACGGGCTGTACCCGATGGGCGACGGCATGGTCCGGGTAGTGGTGACCGAGGCCTCCCTTGGCCCGGCCACCGAGCCCACCCTGGCGGACCTGCGGCAGGCGTTGAGCGACGTGTTCGGCAGGGATTTTGGCGTGCACAGTCCCACCTGGCTGTCGCGGTTCACTGATGCCACGCGGCAGGCGGAGTTGTACCGGAAGGGCAGGGTGCTGCTGGCCGGTGACGCCGCCCATGTCCACTCACCCACGGGCGGGCTGGGCATCGGTTTGGGCCTGCAGGACGCCGTCAACCTGGGCTGGAAGCTGGGGCAGGTGGTGCAGGGCGTCTCCGGTGGCGACCTGCTGGACACCTACCACGCGGAGCGCCATGGAGCGGGGGAGCGGGCGCTCAAGTACACCATGGCGCAGTCCCTCTTCCAGAAGGCCGACCCCCGCCAGGAAGCCCTGCGCGACCTGCTCGGCGAGGTACTCCGCGTCGATGGTGCCGGGGCACCCATCGCGGCACTCATCACCGGGCTCGACGTCGCCTACGATCCGGGTCCCGGCCATCCGCTCCTGGGCCGCCGGATGCCGGACCTGGACATCGCCACCGGCGCCGGGCCGGCACGGGTCTACGGGTTGCTGCAGCGGGCCCGGCCGGTGCTGCTGGAGTTTGGCGGCCCGGAGCTGGAACTTGGCGCGTGGGCCGCGCGGGTGCAGCACGTCAAGGCAACGTACGACGGCGCGTGGCAGCTTCCCGTGCTGGGCCAGGTTGCTCCGCCCACGGCAGTCCTGGTCCGGCCCGACGGCTACGCGGCGTGGGTGGGCGAGGGGTCAGCGGACGGGCTCGCCGAGGCCCTCGCCACGTGGTTCGGCAAGGTGGGCAGGTGACGTATTGACGTGACCCAGGTGTTGGTCGCCGTTGGCCGCGAACGGGTGGACACCGGCGGGGTCTGGTTGCCTGGCAGCGGCGGCATGGTGTTCCGGCGGCAGGGAGCGGAGTACGGCCTTCTTCAGCCTGCCGGTAAAGCGCCGCTCGACAATCCGGTGGATAAGCCAAGCCAAGGTGAGGCTGAACGCCAGGGCGACGGCTACGGTTGGCCATGGGCCAAGCACCGCGTGCAGGCTCTTGATGATCCACCACCCCCACATTTCGTGTACCAGGTACAGCGGGTAGGTCAACGCTCCCGCGATGCTCATCCACCTCCATCCCGCATGACGCAGCGGTGTGGTGGTAACCAGCGAGACGATGGCAACGAAGCCGAGAATCACCAGCCATGCGGTGTCCGGCGGAAGCGGGTGGCCGGTGCTTTGGGACATGGCGGGCAGGAACCGATCAGCTGTCTGGTGGCAGGCCAGCAGGGTGTTGACGCCGACGGCCAGCCAGCGGACCAGGCTGTGCCCCTGCGAATGGACCAGGTAAAGGCCGATTCCGACTGCGAAGAGCGGCGAGTAATCCGGGATCAGCAGAGCCTCGAGCAGCTTGGAGTCAGCCTGGATCGCAAGCATGCCAAGGAGCGGCCAGAGGAAGACGAATGCAAGCAGCCTCTGGTGGGTCATGCCCCGCCAGAGGAAGAAGGCAATGGTGACGTAGAACAGCAGTTCAACCCACAAAGTCCAGAAGACGCCGTCCAGCGAACTGACGCCCACGGACTGCTGCAGCATGGTCAGATTCAGCAGTGCATCAGTCCACCTGACATTGTTCATGTCCCCATGCGTCACCGCCAGCAGGAGGAAAGCCGCCAGGAGGACGGCTGTCCAGTAGGCAGGAAACAGCCGCGAGATCCGCGAGGCGGCGAACTGCCCTACGGACCGCCCGTGGGCTGACATCAGGATGACGAAGCCGCTGATAATGAAGAAGAGTTGCACGCCCATGGCGCCGTAAGCGGTGACGGCGGAGAGCTTGGGAAAGACCTCCCGTGAGGGAACGCCCCAGAACAGATTCCCGAAGACGGCCGTGTAATGGTAGGCCACCACGCCAAGGGCGGCCGCGAGCCGGAGACAGTCAAGAAGAAGCAGCCGTGGACGTACCGGCCCGGATACATAAGGGGCAGGGTGGGATGGAAGCATCGGCGCGACTTTCTACGGCATCAGCAGGCAGGCATACAGGGCTACGGTCAGATCAACCCGTGTCACCGGCGCTCCTCGGCCGGCAGTAAAAAGTCGCACGCGCGCCACGGATGCATTAATTGGGGGAAATGGATCGAAAACTGCGGGAATGCCCCCTGTTGCCAATCAGCAGTCGTTTGTTAAGCTGATGTTTGGGTCAGGCAGGCGGCCCTTCTGTTGCCGCCCAAGAAAACCCATTTCACAGCCACCCCGCTACTCCGGCCAAGCCAATGGCAACCATTCCTGGGCACGCAACCGTCCGCAAAGCTGACGCGGGTGTGGCCCAGGGAAATCCAAATTTCGGGGGTGGGCCACATCCCGTCTTACACTCCGGGGGCCAGCAGCGTGGCTGGCTCCCGGCCCACCCTGTAGATCCTCAGTCGTCGAAGTGCGCCTTCGCGTCCTCGGAACCTGAGAAACGGTTGACCAACGCTTCGGCAATCTCGTTGAGCTTCTGGTTTCGGGTGTTGGAGGCGCTGCGGAGGAGCTCGAAAGCCTGGTCCTTGCTGCATTTATTCTGGGCCATGATGATCCCGCAAGCCACGTCAATCACCGTCCTGGTGTCCATCGCCGCCCTCAAGTTTTCGGCGCGCTGGTCCGCTGAGGCGATCCTGACTGCAAGCCTGAGTGCCTTGCCCGCCATCTCGCCGAACCTCACCCCGTCGGCGACCGCCTGTTCACTGAAGAGCCCGCTGACGGGAGCGAAGAAATCAAGGACCGCGCCGGCGTCGTCATCCAGTTTCATCGGAATACCTAAAGCGCTCGCGATGCCGGCGGCCGCAAGGGCGCTGCCGTACTCCGGCCATCGCGGGTCAGATGATACGTTCCCCAGGAGGACGGGAACGCCGGTGTCCAGGGCGTCGATGCACGGTCCGTCGCCCAGGCTCTGTTCGATCCGGTCAATCACCACGGCCCTGCCGCTGCTCCCGCCGATGGTGGCCGTGCGCTTGCGCCGGTGCAGTGTGACGGCACACTCTATGGGCATCCCGGTGGTGGTGCTCATGGTGGCCGCGGCATAACCGGTGAGGTCGTCGAGGACGGATTTGATGTCCTCCATTCCGGCAATGAGGTCCACAAGTTCTTCGAGGTCGTCTGAGGCTTCCTGGTCCACCATGTGTTCAATCTAGGAGCGCTGGGCAGCCGCCACAAGGGCACCCTGACCCTCCTGCTGCCAGCCCGCACCCAGCCACCGTTCAGCGCAGTTATGGAAACGTTATATATGCTTGCTTAGTGGTTTTCAGGTCAAGCAGCGGAAATTTGTCAGCATCGGCAGGCCCGGCAGCACCCGGAACGGGGCTCATCGCCGGGCGCAAGCATGCCCTGGACGGGCTCCGGACCGTCGCAGTGGCCGGCGTGTTCTTCTTCCATACCGCAACCGAGTCGATGCCGGGCGGCTCCATCGGCGTGGACGTATTCTTCACGCTTAGCGGCTTCGTGATCACGCTCCTGATCATGAAGGAGCGGATCGCCACCGGCCGGCTGCACCTTGGAATCTTCTACGCCAAGCGCCTGGTCCGGTTATGGCCGGCCCTCCTGGCGCTCTGTGCGGTGATCGTCGCCGTCGGCTTCCTGTTCCCCGGCTCAGGGTGGGGCGGCCAGGCCGGTTTCGTCCTTCCCGCGGCCGCCTACGTGATGAACCTGGCGCACTTTGGCATGTTCGGCGACTCCATCGCCGGTGAAACCCTGGGCCCCACCTGGACGCTGGCCGTCGAGGAACAGTTCTATCTGGTGTGGCCGTTGCTCCTGCTGGTGATGCTCCGGTTCTGGAAGGTCCGCACCGCGGCCGTCGCCACAGTGGCCCTCGCCGCAGCTTTCGTGCTGAACCGGTTCCTGCTGCTGAACGCGGGCGAACCGCTGGACCGGATCTACAACGGACCGGACACCCGGGCCGACGAACTGCTGATCGGCTGCGCGCTGGCCCTGCTGTTCACCGCCGTGCGCCACGGTTCGCGGGTGCACGATGCCCTGGTGTCGGTGGCCCGGTGGGGCGCCCCCGCCGCCGGAGCCACCCTGGTGGCGGCGCTGTTCCTGCTGAAGGAGCCGGACGCCCCGGGCGCCTGGTTCACCACGTTCTGGACCGTCGGGCCCACGGCACTGGCGCTGCTGTCAGCGGTACTCATCGGCGGGTTGGTCCTCCAGCCCGCAGGCTTCCTGGCACGCATCCTCAGCCACCCCTGGCTGGCGCGGCCGGGACGGGACCTTTCGTACGGCATGTACCTTTGGCACCTGCCGGTCTACCTGCTGCTGATGCGCCTGATCCCCGCGCTTCCGCTCCGCATTGCCCTGACCGCAGCCGTCACCGTGCTGCTCGCGTACGCATCCTTCCGCTTCGTTGAGCGTCCGCTTCGTGTCTGGGCGAACAGGAAGCTGGAGCCCGCCGTCGTGCCTTCCGTGCCCGGGCAAGCAAAGGCGCGGGTGCCCGCTTCGGCGGGCTAAGCCGCAAACCTGCCGGGGCGGCTTCCCCAACGGCGCACGGCTCAGTGCGGGATGCTTTCCTGGTCGCGGTGCGCCGCAGGTTCAATCTGGAACGTGGAGTGTTCTACCCGAACGTCGAAGTCCTGGGCCACGCAGCGCTGAAGGTCCGCAAGGATGGTGGCCGAATGCCCGTCCCGCATGCACCCGTCCTCCACGGTCACATGCGCGGACAGGACAGGTACGCCGGAGCCCACCAGGGATGCGTGCAGGTCATGGACGTCGATGACGTGGGGCAGCGCCAGGATGTGGTGCCGGACCTCGGCCAGGTCCAGGCCCGGGGAGTGCTCTCCATCAGCACGTTCACGGTCTCCCGGAGCAGCCTGAGCGTGCGCGGAATGATGAGCACACCGATGAGCAGGGATACGACGGCGTCCGCCCGGGTCCAGCCCGTCATGGCAATGACCAGCGCGGCAACAATCACCGCAATGGAACCAAGGGTGTCATTGAGCACCTCAAGGAACGCGGCCTTCATGTTGAAGCTGTGGTGGCGGCCGGAGGCGAGCACCAGCAGCCCCACGGCGTTGCCGGCCAGGCCGATCACGCCAAACCACAGCATCAGCGACCCACCCACCTCCGGGGGTTCGAACAGGCGGCGGACGCCCTCGAAGATGACGAACCCGCCCACGCCCAGCAGCAGGGCAGCCTGCCCGGCCGCTGCGAGGATCTCGGCCCGCTTGTAGCCCCACGTGCGCTTGAAGGTTGGCGGTTTGAGGGCCAACGACGCGGCAATCACCGCGATCAGCAGGCCGGCGGAGTCGGTGAACATGTGCCCGGCATCGGCCAGCAGGGCCAGGCTGCCGGTCAGGACAGTTCCGACGATCTCAGCCACCATCACCGTAAAGGTGATGCCGAAAACCAGCAGCAGCTTGCCGCGCTGGCTGTGTGGATCCGCGGCTCCGTGGCTGTGGTTGTGCCCGCTGCCCATGGGTCAGCCCTTCCTGACGGTGGGAAGCCCAAGCGCCTGCGGGGCGGTGCTGGTGGATGTGGTGCCGGAGCAGCCCGGACAACAGCCGTCTTTTCCCTCATCGGCTGTTGCGGCAAGGGGAACGGCGCAGCAGGTGTCGCCGCGCCAGGCTTCGATGCCTTCACGTACTGCAATCCCTGCGATGACCAGTGCGGCTCCGGCGTCGGCCCACCACCAGCCGAACGCGCTGTTCAGGACCAGCCCGACCAGCAGCACGGCGGAAAGGTACGTGCAGAGCAGGGTCTGTTTGGAGTCGGCCACCGCTGTCCGGGATCCGAGTTCCCGCCCGGCCCGGCGCTGCGCCCAGGACAGCACGGGCATGATCGCCAGGCTCAGGGCCGCGATCACGATGCCCGGCGTCGAGTGCTGCGCCTCACCGCCCCCGCTCAGGGAACGGACGGAATCGACGGTGACAAACGCCGCGAGGGCGAAGAAGGACAGCGCGATGATCCGCAAGGTCAGGTGCTCGCGCCGTTCCGGGTCTTTGGCGGCAAACTGCCAGGACAGCGCCAGGGCCGACGCCACCTCGATGACCGAATCCAGGCCGAAACCGATAAGCGCGGATGAGTCAGCTGCCCCTCCGGCCCACAGCGCCACCACGGCCTCGATGATGTTGTAGCTGATGGTGGCTGCTGCGAAGAGCCTGATCCGCCGGCTCAGAACGCGACGCCGTTCCAGGGTGGCAGCGTGAAGGGCGGTCATGCGAAGCACTCCCCGTCGGGGGCGCAGCAGGCCGGATCCACCGCAAGGACGACGCTGAGCAGGTCCTTGATGGCGTGCCCGATCCGGGCGTCGGCCAGCTCATACCGGCTCCTCCTCCCGTCCGGAACCGCAACCACCAGCCCGCAGCCGCGCAGGCAGGTCAGGTGGTTGGACATGCTTTGCCGGGACACCTCCAGGCTGTCCGCCAGGTCGGACGGATAGGACGGGGCCTCCGCTAGGGCCAGGAGCACGCGGGCCCGGGTGGGGTCCGACACCGCGTAGCCAAAGCGGGCCAGCACCGGGGCATGGGTGAGCGTCTGCATGGTTCCAAAGTACAGCTGCGGCTGTATTCAGGCAAAGCTGGATTATCGCGGTGGAATGATTCCTGCCGGACGCGGCGCGAGATGGCAGTTAGTGGCGGTCCCGGTGCTGCGGTCAACTGCCATCTCGCGTGAGGGCTAGTAGCCGGTGGGGTTGGCCGCCTGGCAGGTCTGGTCGCTGCCGGTCTGCGCCACCACGCTGCCGGAGGTGTCAGCGGACGACGGCGGCGCGGCGGGTTTGGTGCCGGACGCAAAGTCCGTGCCGGCGTACAGTTGCACGCCCTGGATGTTGGCCACCTTCTGGACGCTGGTGGCCGGCAGGCCGAACAGCGCTGCCACATCGGCGGCCACATCCTCGAATCCGGCGGAGTAGTACACCATGGTCTGGCTCTGCTGCTTGGCCTGCAGCTTGGTCACTTTAGTGAACCCGGCATCGGAGAGCAGGCCGGCGATCGCGTTGCTCCGGCCGGACACGCCGGTTCCGTTGGCAATCGAGACCGGCTGCAGCGACTTGTCATAGGCAGGGGCCGCGGGCGTTGCGGGCGCCTCCGTGGGCGCTTCCGGGGCGGGCTGGCTGAGGTCCGGGCTGTTGCGTAGGGCCTTGAAGAAGTTGGACGCCGCCGGTTCGTCCAGGGTTAGCCGGTTGGGGTCCTGGGGGGACGGCACCGTGGGCGTGGTGATGAAGTTGATGTTGGCGGGATCTATGTTCTTCAGCCGGTTGGCAATGGTGAGCAGCGAGGGAATGGAAGACAGGCCGGAGTCAACGGTCAGGTTCTTGGTGACAGTATCGGCGATGGTCAGCATCTTCTGCGGGTTGCCCAGTGTGCCCTCCGACTTGAGCTTGCGGCTGAGGGAAGCCAGGAAGCCCTGCTGGGCCTGGATGCGGCCAAGGTCACCGCCGTTGGAGAAGGCGTGCCGGGTGCGCAGGAACGCCAACGCCTGGTCGCCCTGCACCTGGGACTTGCCGGCAGGCAGGTTCAGGTGGGAATCGGGATCGTTGACGGCGGCGGTGACGCAGACCTCCACGCCGCCCACAGCGTTGGAGAGCTCCTTGACGGCGTTGAAGTCCGCCATCATGAAGTGGTCCACCTCCAGGCCCGTGAGCTTGTTCACCGTGTCCACGGCACAGCCGATGCCGGCCTGGGCCATGGCGCTGTTGATCATGGCGTCCTGCTGCTCGGGATACTTCTGGTTAGTCTTGGAGTCCGTGCACGCCGGGACGTCCACCAGCAGGTCGCGGGGGATGCTGATGACGTTGACGTGCTTGTTGTCCGCCGAGATGTCCAGCAGCATCATTACGTCGGACTGTCCGTAGCCGGAGGACTGGTCCGCAGTGCCGTACTGGCTGTTGTTTCCGCTCCGCGTGTCCGAGCCCAGTATCAGGATCTGCAGCCGGTCCGTGCTGTCATTCACGGCACCCTCGGTCCGCTGCCCGCCGGCAGACAGCATCGAGGTGCTGATGTTGGACTGGAGGCGCCAGGCCCAGTAGCCGCCGAACGCCAGGACGCCCAGGAGCAGCACGGAGACTACGGCGGTGATGGCTTTGACCCAGCGCGGGGCCCGGCGGAAGGGCCGACGGCGGCGCGAACTGGCGGCGTACAGCTCGCCTTGGCCGGGGTAGGCGGGGGGCTGGAAGCTTCCTGTTCCGGGCCGGGGGATTTCTTGGAACCGAACACGACAAAATGACCTTCGGGAGGGGACAGGTTTCCGTTACCTTACAGGCCCAAGCTGGCAATTCCCCGTGAACCGCTCCCGTGGCGGGTGTCCCGCCGCCACGGGACGGTCCGGGGGCGTACTCTTTCTTCTCGGCGGAACCCGCCCTGAAGACGGGCCCGGCCATGGGGAAGCCCTGCTGGACAAACTGAGGAACAAACAGGTGGATACAGGACAAAAGCAGCACGGGGCGGACCGTCCTGCCCGCCGCGGGTTGGGCAAACTGGCGGTGTGGCTGGAGGACGACTCCCCTGGGCGCCTCCGGCCGCTGATCCTGGCGGTGGTCCTCACGCTCTCGGCGATTGGACTCGTGGAGGTGGCATCGGCGTCGTCCGTGGAATCCGTGGCGGCAGGAAACAATCCCTACGATCTTCCCCTGAAGCAGGCCATGTGGACCGTCGCCGGCGTGGTGATCATGCTGGTGCTGGCGCGGATGCCCGTGCGCCGGATCCGGTGGCTGGGCTGGCCATTGCTGATCGGCTCCCTGTTTGCCCTGGTCCTGGTGTTTACGCCGCTGGGCATGACCGTCAACGGAAACCGGAACTGGCTGAGCGTAGGTGGCTTCACCGCGCAGCCCTCCGAGTTCGCCAAACTCGCGCTGATCGTCTGGGCTGCTGCGATCCTGGACCGGAAACAGGCGCTGCTGGGGCAGTGGAAGCACGCTGTTATCCCGCTGGCGCCCGCCGGCGGACTGATCATGCTGGTCGTGGCGCTGGGGCATGACCTGGGCACCACCATGATCATCATGATGATCCTCGCCGCCACCATGTTCTATGGCGGCGTGCGGATGAAGGTGTTCTCCGTGGCCGGAATGATCTGCATGGTGGCGGCCCTGGTACTCGCGGCCACCAGCGGCAACCGGATGGGGCGGATTTCCTCCTGGCTGGGCATGGGGTCCGACGAGGACGCACAGGGAATGGGCTACCAAGCCCAGCATGGTGCCTACGCACTGGCGTCTGGCGGCTGGTTCGGCGTGGGCCTGGGGCAGAGCCGCCAGAAGTGGAACTGGATCCCGGAAGCCCATAACGACTTCATTTTCTCCATCCTCGGCGAGGAACTGGGCCTGGCCGGCTCGCTCCTGGTGCTTGGCCTGTTCGCCACCCTGGCCGTCGCGGTGTTCAAGACCATCGCCCGCACCACGGACACATTCTCGCGGATTGTTGCCTGCAGCGTGATCACCTGGATCCTGGGGCAGGCGGTAATCAACATTTCAATGGTCAGCGGGCTCCTGCCGGTGATCGGCGTACCACTTCCATTCATTTCGTACGGCGGCTCGGCCATGGTGTCCTCCCTGGCCGGGGTCGGCGTGATCCTTGCGGTCACCCGTCCCGAGGGCCAGGACCCGAAGCCCGTCCGGTCCCGTGGCAGGGCACGGCTTGGGCGCAGCCGGAAACCGGTCCGCGAGCATGCATATCAGCGGTAGGGCGGGCGGGAGGGTTCCCACGGCGCCCATGACCGCCATCCGCTTCGTCCTGGCCTTCGGCATCATCAGCGCCCTGATGGACATGGTGTACGAGGGCGCCAGGAGTGTCTCCGGCCCGTACCTCGGTGCACTGGGCGCGTCGGCGCTCCTGGTCAGTGTGGTCACCGGTGCCGGCGAGGCGGTCGCCCTGGTCCTCCGCCTGTTGTTCGGGCGGCTTGCGGACCGGCCGGCGCTGCGGTGGACGCTGGCAGTCAGCGGGTACGCATTGACGGCTGTTTCCGTGCCGTTGCTGGGAATCACCGACGCGCTCTGGATCGCCTGCCTCCTGGTCCTGGCCGAGCGGCTCGGCAAGGCGGTCCGGAGCCCGGCCAAGGACACCATGCTCGCCGAGGCGGGTTCCGCCTTGGGCCAGGGCAAGGCGTTCGCTTTGCACGAGGCGCTGGACCAGGTGGGAGCGCTGGTGGGGCCGCTGCTGGTGGGCGTGGCCCTGGCGCTTTCGGGAAGCTACGGTCCAGGGTTCCTGCTGCTGGCTGTTCCGGGAGTGGCGGCCATGCTGATTCTCTTCCGGCTGCGGCGAGCGGTTCCCGATCCGGCCGTCTACGAGGTTGCCGATGTGGAGGTGGCTCCGGCCCGTTTCGATCCCGGCAAACCAGTTCCCATGCCGCGCCAGTACTGGCTGTACGCCGTGTTCAGCAGTTTGACCATGTTCGGCTACGCAACGTTCGGGCTGCTCTCATTCCATCTGGTGGCCACCGGGCTTTTCCCGACTGCGGTGGTCCCGGTCCTTTACGCCGCAGCCATGGGAGTGGATGCCGTGGCCGCCCTGGCCTCCGGCTGGCTCTTTGACCGGGTGGGGTTGAAAGTCCTGCTGGTCCTTCCCGTCCTGGCGGCAGCGGTGCCCTGGCTGGGGTTCAGCAACAACGCGGCGCTGGCGGTGGCAGGGGTGCTGGTGTGGGGAGCGGCCATGGGTGTCCAGGAGAGCACCATGCGGGCCGGGGTGGCGGGACTGGCCCCGGCGGCCCGGCGGGGGAGTGCCTACGGAATGTTCACCGCATGCTACGGGCTCGCCTGGCTGGCCGGGAGTGTCCTGATCGGCCTGCTGTACGAGTACTCAACCACTGTCCTGGCCGTGACCGTCACGGTGGTGCAGGCGGCCGCCATGGTGATCTTCGCCGTCGTCCGTCCGCATGCCGCGGGTACCGAACTGGAGACGTCGGGGAACAAGCCTTCCTAGGCCACCGCCCCGGCAACCTCAGGGCATTCAGCGCAGCGGACTTCCGCGACCAGGGAGCCGGTGGCGTCCTTTTGGAAATGGGTGACGTGATTGGTGGTCCTGCCGCAGGTGGGGCAGAAGCTCTGGCTTTGTTTAGTCCACATGCATGAATAATACGGAACGGTCTAATAAAGGGAAGATCACGGGCCACAAGTATGTGGAACCCCGCAGCTCCCGTGACCGGATCTTGACCAAACCTGCTGGCGATTCTTCAGGCAACGCTGAGTTTTGCCGCGTAGCTTGGGCCCATCAGGCAGTACGGAAGGAGCGCAGGACATTGACCATCACCGATTACTTTGCGGCTCTCGGCGGCATGCTGGCTTCACTCGGGTGTGCTGGACTTTTGGCGGCCGGCCTTATCAGGGCACGGGCGCGGCACTGAGAACCTAGCTGGCGGTCCCTAGGCGATTGCCGGGGTTCGAATCGCGTCCCGGGCGCACCGCTGGGCATCGCCTTCAGGATGCTGTCCGCCACGCTGCGGACCTTGAGGTTGCGGTTCCGGGAGGTTCCCGCGAGCTTGCTGAATGCCTCGGCATAAGAGCACCTGTTCTGCGCCATCAGCACGCCGCAGGCAACGTCGATGCTGGTCCTGCTCTCCAGGACCTGCTTCAGGTTGTCGCCGGCACGGATCACGCCGTGCACTTCGAGGGCCAGTTTCAGGCTCTGCGACGCCACCTGGCCAAACCAGGCTGATTCATCAATGACCCGGGCGTTGAATCCGTTGTTTACCGGGCCCAGGAAGACAAGGGCGCCAGTGGAACCCGGCTGAAGCTCCAAAGGGACGGCAAGGGCTGCGCCGAAGCCGCAGTCCAGCAGGCGCTTCCGGTAGGCCTGCCAGCGTGAGCCGGCCTGGTTAATTACCGTGGGGATGGCGAGTGCGGAGCCCATGCCGGTTGGGCCGTCCCCGTGCTCGTCTTCCGACGTTGCGATGGCCGCGGCGTCCGGCGTGCTTCCGGCTGTGGCGGTACAGGATCGCTGCCGATACAGCACGGCGGCGCACTCAATCGCCGTGCCTGCCGTGGAGCTGATCCAGTGGGCGGCGGCATCGGCCAGCCTCTGCATGGACTGTGCCTCACCGTCGGTCCCCGTCATCAAGTCCAGCAGGAACCCTTGCCGCTCGGGCCCCTTGTTTTTAGCCGGGCCAACAGCCACCCTGCACCCCCGTTTACGAATTGGTCCGTGGCCGTGCTGCCGCGGGTTGCATAAAACCTATTGGGCTGGCCGGACTGCGGCACGAGTAGCGGGTACTCTACTTTTCCCCCGGGCCATGCGCAGATACCTGCCCGTTCCTGAGTGTGGAGGTGGGGCGGCAGCAAGTGGGCTACCATTGGGTTTGTTAGACGGTCAAGCAAGTAGGATATCGAAGGAATTCGCATGAACCCGCACGGTGCAAGCGAAGGCTACCGGTACCCGCCCCGCGACGGCGCCCAGCCCGGAGCCTTTGACGTCATCAACGCGCTCCGTGATTTCCGGGCCTCGGAAAGCGCCATGAGAAGGCGCACCCGTTCCTCTGTCGCGATGGGGGAGACCGACCTCCTGGCCCTTCGATACCTGCTCGATGCGGAAGCCGCCGGAATTGGAATCCGCCCCACAGAACTTGCGGCCCGCCTGGGGATTACCTCCGCCTCGATGACCAGCCTCGTCGACCGGCTGGTCGCCGGCGGCCATGCGACCCGGGAACCCCATCCTTCCGACCGGCGGGCCGTCATCCTTCGACCTACCCCCGGGGCGGATGAGGAGGTGCGGCACAATCTCAACCAAATGCATAAGCGCATGCTCGAGGCAGCCGAGTCCCTGTCGCCCGAGGAGATCAAAGCGGTGATGCACTTCCTGCTGTGCATGCGCGAAGCGGTGGACGCGGTGAATTCCGGCCCCATCCTGGGCGTGCGGTAGACAAAGCAGTAATCCTAGTTAGACTAGCTACATTGTTTGGTAACTATCGGATGGTGGATCGCATGACTGCAGTACTTGAACCTCTGGCAGCGGGACGAGCGATCCCCGTCCAGGCCTATGACGAAATTCTGCTCCAGCCCGCAGCGCCCACGGTCCCTGATGACGTGGCCGCCCCAGCTGCACTTGAGGACCCGGCCGCACCCTTCCACTGCGGCGTGGAAATGACGGCCGGTCCCGTTCCCATCGCGTCCCTGGGCTGGGCGCCGCTTGAGCTTGGTTCGTCCGAATGGTCCTGCACCTGCGGCTACAAGGTGGACGGTGGCCCCGCGGGTGATCCACTTGAATCCGTCCGGCTGGCCTCGGCGAGGGTGGAGAGCCTCCAGTGGGAACTGGACGCCGCGCAGGACCGGTTCGAGAACGCCGTCAGGAATGCTTCGAAGCTCGGCGCAGGCCAGGAGGCCCTGGGCAGGGCCGCAGGCCTGGGTGCTGTGGAACTCCAGGAACTCCTGGCGGGCAGCGCACAGTCGATCTAAGTCCTGGGCCTGCTCAAGGCCACAAGCTTCCAACTGCCCCGAAGTGCAGCCATCCGTATGTTCAGATGCAGCGCACTTCGGGTCGTTTGGAGCGGAGGAGCGAAGCGTAGCCGGCCTGCTCTGGCCCGAAGTGGGGGCGCGGCGAGCGGCCGTGGGTTCTATGCGGCCAAGCGGGCCGGCGCGGTGCGTGGATGTCGGCGGTGGGCCAGCACGCTGATGGTGCAGGGTGCCTGGTCCGGATCAATCTTTGCGGGCAGGTGCCTTGTTGCGGAAGCGGCGTGGAGCATCTCCAGGGCTTCCTTATCAACCCGGGCGCTGGAGATGTCGAGCTCCAGGTCCAGGCCTCCCTTGAGGGAGTTGGCACGCTTTGCCACTACGTAGAGGACGTTGACGCTGTGGATGGTGATATGCCCCTTTGCAATCACCCGGGCCTTGCTGTGGTCCAGATCCACCCGGACCACGATGTTCAGCTTAGAGTTCAAGATGTAAAGCCTTCCCCGGCATTGGCTGCGACGCTGCAGCTTCTTGCATGGCCCGTTTGCTTGAGCCTCAACCAGATTAGGCAACCAATGTGATCTGCGCAACACCATGACGTTTATTACACCGAACGCAGTTTCCTATCAGTTTGAGGAGTACCGGCACGGCAGTGGAAGAATCTGACCTGAACAACTGATCACGGAACTCCTGCCCGCACAGCACGCGGACGCCCAGTAGTACCGCCACCGAAGGACACCCAATGAGCAAAGAACAGCTGATCATCATCGGCTCCGGCCCCTCCGGATACACCGCAGCCATCTACGCCGCCCGCGCCGGCCTGAACCCCCTGGTCCTGGCAGGGTCCGTCACCGCCGGCGGCGCTCTGATGAACACCACCGAGGTGGAAAACTTCCCGGGCTTCCCCGGCGGCGTCCAGGGGCCCGAACTGATGGACGGGCTGCAGCAGCAGGCAGAGAAGTTCGGCGCGCGCATCGAGTACGACGACGCCACGTCCGTTGATCTAAAAGGTTCCGTCAAACGCGTGGTTACCGGAGCGGGGGAGACATACGAGGCAAAGGCCGTCATCCTGGCCACCGGCTCCGCCTACAAGGAACTCGGCCTGCAGGAGGAGAAGAAGTTCAGCGGCCACGGCGTATCCTGGTGCGCCACCTGTGACGGTTTCTTCTTCCGCGAACAGGACATCATCGTGGTGGGCGGCGGCGACTCCGCCATGGAGGAGGCAACCTTCCTGACCCGCTTCGGTAAGTCCGTCACCGTCGTGGTCCGGAAAGGCGAACTCCGGGCCTCCCGCATCATGGCCCAGCGCGCCAAGGACAATCCCAAGATCCGCTTCGCCTGGAACTCAGCGGTCACGGCCATCCACGGCGACGGCAAGGTCACCGGCGTCACCCTGACGGACACCCGAACCGGTGAGGCCCGGCACCAGGACGCCACCGGCATCTTCGTGGCCATCGGCCACCTGCCGCGAACCGAACTGGTGGCCGGCCAGGTTGACCTGGACGATGAAGGCTACATCAAGGTGGATGCGCCCACCACGTGCACCAACCTGCCCGGCGTCTTTGCCTGCGGCGATGCCGTGGACCACCGGTACCGGCAGGCCATCACCGCAGCCGGCACCGGCTGCGCCGCGGCACTGGACGCCGAACGCTTCCTGGCCGCGCTGGAGGATGCCGCCAGCATCGCGACGGCGTTGGTGGAGGAGCCAACCCACGGCTAGGGTTCGGCGCAGAGGGAAGGCTTCCCGGGTCAGACGACTTCGGGGAGCCTTCCTGTTAATACAGAAACGGGTGCCGATGACCAGCGTTCGCGTTCCGGCTCGTAGGAGATCACCATGGACGCGTCGCTCTCGCGCGCTTCGTCGATGGCCAGCAACAGGGCGTCCTCCATGTGCCTGGCGTATTCCAGCCGCTCGGGCAGCGAACCCTGCAGCCCGCCGTCGTCAATCAGCACGTGGCCCTTGCCGTCCACAATGACCTTCAGTGAATACCCGCTGTCCTCATGACGGGACCCCCGGGTGGATGAAATCTCGGTGACCCGGTCTGCCCGGACCAGCCCGTTGCCCAGCGTGCGGATCCACACTTCACCCATGAAATGACCTCCCCTTGGCTGTGGGCGCAGCTCAACAGCGCCCCATATGGCGAACGCTACTCCTTCGCAGCCTTTTTGTGACCCCCGCACTTTTCGGAGCCTTCTGGCGGGAATACGTCATGCCACTGCGGCCCCACTCGGTTATGGTGAATGCCGTTAGCCCACCTGGGTGCACATGACTTTGGGAGGAACATATGTGGTCGAAACTGGATACGTATCTCTTTCCGCTCCAGCCCTCCGCGCAGTGTCCCTCCGGGACATTCAAGCTGCATGTGCCGTCCGGAAAGATGGAGTGGTCTGACGGCATGTTCGGCATCCACGGACTGTCCCACGGCGATGTGGTGCCCACCTTCGAGCTGTTCATGGCCCACAAACACCCGCTGGACCGTGAGCCCGTCCGCGCCCTCTGGGTAAACCTCCTGGACGGCGGCGGACAGGGCGCGCTGCTGCACCGTGTCATTGACGTCCGCGGCAGGGAGCGGCGCGTTTTCTCGGCAGTCCAGGCGGCAGCGGAGCCCTCGGGGCAGGTTGAGTACGTCCATGGATTCATGGTGGACGTAACCCAAAGCCTGCGCATCGAGTCCCAGCACGCCGCCTCGGATGCCATCGAGGGTGTGTATGGGCATAAGGCCCTCATCGAGCAGGCCAAGGGTATTGTCATGGCACTCCGGAGTGTTAGCGCACCGGCAGCGTTCCAGGTCCTGTCCACCAGGAGCCAGCACGCCAACGTCAAACTGCACATCGTGGCGGAGGAACTGGTGAACGCAGCGGCAAACGGAAAGGCCCAGGAAGTCCTGGCCGGTTACTGACGTCCGCCCCGGCCGCCGGGGGACCTTCGGCACTTTTGGGTGCGCGTGGTCCGCGGGACCCTGTTGGCATGGCGGACAGGACCAGCACCAGCCGCAGCGGCAACGCGGGCTCCGCCGTGGTCAACGGCCTCCTGCTCTGGGGGATCAACATCTGGCCGGGGTGGCAGGTGCTGCCCTTCCTTACAGCGGACATGGCCCGGGTCCTGGACCTCATCAATGCATCCCTGATCGCCGGGCTCATCGTGAACCTGGTGTTCGTGGTGATCCGTGCCAGGCCCCTCATGGCCCTGGGCAACCTGGTGGTCATGGGCTTCGGGCTCGCTGCGATTCTGCGGCTGTGGGAAGTCTTTCCGTTCGACTTCGGCACCAGTGGTCCGGCTGGCCGGTGCTGGTGCGGGTGTTCCTGGTCCTGGGCATCGTGGGCACGGTCATCGGCGCCGTCGTTGAGGTGATCAACCTCTTCCGCGCACTGGCCGGCTTCGAGCCGAGGGCCCGCTGAGCCCCGCAAAGGGGCGCCGGAAGATAAGCGTCGGGACAGGAGCCAGGGCCAGGGCCTGACCGGTCCCTACTCCAATGCAGGGGGTGCCGATCCGGCGGCCTAGGATAAATCTGATGACTTCCCCGGATGACCCTGAGCCCTTCAGCCTGCGCAGTATCGCCGTGGCCGCCTTCGGCCCTACGCTGCTTTTCGGAATTGGGCAAGGTGCCATCCTTCCGGTGGTGGCGCTGTCCGCCCGGGAACTGGGCGCCTCCGTGGCGGTGGCCGCCCTGGTCGTCACCCTGATCGGGCTGGGGTCCTGGTTCTTCAACCTGCCTGCATCACTGGTCACCCTGCGCTTCGGCGAACGCTGGTCCATCGTGGGTGCCGCCGTCGCCGCAGGCCTGGCCCTGGCCGCAGCTGCCACCTCCGGGCTTGCCCCGAACGGACTGTGGCTGCTCGCCGTGGCGATGACCGTCGTCGGGATGTCCGGGGCCGTCTTTGGCCTGGCGCGGCAAAAGTACCTCACCGAGGCCGTGCCCGTGGCGTTCCGCGCCCGGGCGCTGTCCACGCTGGGCGGGGTGAACCGGATTGGTGTGTTCATCGGCCCGTTTGCGGGGGCCGCGGCCATGCAGTTCCTTGGCATCGCCGGCGCCTACTGGGTGGGGGTGGTGGCCATGGCAGCTGCTGCGCTGCTGTCCCTCACCATCCCGGATCTTGCGACGCCGGAGATCCCCTTGGGCGGGGACGCGGGACCCCAGCCCACGCTCCGCAGCGTGGCGGTGTCCCATGCCGGCGTCTTCCTTTCGCTGGGCATGGGCATCCTGCTGCTCAGTGCACTGCGGTCATCCCGCCAGGTGGTGATTCCGCTCTGGTCCGACCACCTGGGCATGGACGCCACCTCCGCGTCCCTGATCTACGGGCTGTCCGGGGCGATCGACATGCTGGTGTTCTATCCGGCCGGAAAACTGATGGACCGCAAGGGCAGGCAATGGGTGGCTGTTCCGTCCACACTGCTGATGGGGATTGCGCTGCTCCTGATCCCGCTGACCGGGTCCTTCGTGGGGCTGCTGCTGGCGGCACTGCTGATCGGATTCGGGAACGGGATCAGCTCCGGGCTGGTGATGACCCTGGGCGCCGACTTCTCCCCGGACCGCGGCCGCGGGCAGTTCCTGGGCCTCTGGCGGTTCATGGCGGACGCCGGGTCCACCGGCGGTCCCGTGCTCCTCTCCGGGGTGACGGCCGTGGCCTCCCTGGGGCCGGGGATCTCAGCCACAGGCATCCTGGGGTTTGCGGCGGCAGCCGTGTTCGCGGTCGTGATTCCCCGCCTGAAGCACCGCCGCAACTACTAGGCGTGTTTGCGGGCCGGTTTGGTGGGTAGCGCACCCCGCGAGGTTATTGTCGACTTATGAGTGATCCCGGCGCCGTTGCCCGCATCAGCCCGCTGCAGAAGGCCGTGTGGTGGGCGCAGGACTATGCCTACGCCGCGGGCTGGCAGGTCCGGGGATTGGCGTCGCGCGTGCAGCCGGCGTCCTTCCGCAATGGAAACCGGCCGCCCGTGGTGATTATCCCCGGCGTCTACGAAAACTGGCAGTTCATGATGCCGCTCATCCAGGCTATCCACGACGCCGGGCACCCCGTCCACGTGGTCACGGTGCTTCAACGAAACAAACTGAAGGTACCGGACGCGGCAAAACTGGTGGCCCAGCACCTGGAGGAGGCGGGGCTGCGCGACGCCATCCTGGTGGCACACAGCAAGGGCGGCCTGATCGGCAAGTACACCATGCTGTCCCTGGATCCAGAGCACCGGATCGACAGGATGATCGCCGTCTGTGCACCGTTTTCCGGCTCCCGCTACGCCCGGTACATGCTGCTGCCCAGCCTGCGGATCTTCTCCCCGCGGAACGCCCTGACCGTGCAGATGTCCCGCGAGCTGGCCATCAACAGCCGTATCACGTCCATCTACGGGCCGTTCGATCCGCATATTCCGGAGGGGAGCGTCCTGCCCGGAGCCACCAACATCGAGCTGCCGGCGGCGGGGCACTTCCGGATCCTTGGCGATCCCGCGACCGCCCGGATCATTGTGGAGCAGCTGAACCTTCCGGCCTGACGCCCCCCGTGGGTGGGCGGTTGATGTTGCTGCCCGCGGCGCCTCCCCGCCGGATGCGGCCATACGATGGGGCTCCCCCGGGAACCGTTGCCGGCTTCCGGGGAGCCCCGATGGTGCTGTGTCAGCCGTCGGCGCCTGCCGGCGTCGTGGTGGCGGTGTAGCCCTCAAGCTTCAGGGCCGCCTGTGCGTACTTCTGGTTGAAGGTGTCGGCGATGTTGACCTTGGACGTGTCCACCCCAATGGTCTTCTCCTCGTCAAAGACCGTCTTCGGGCCGCCCGCCGGCATGATCCCGTCCGGAAGGAACTGGCCCTTGTCCTGGTCCAGGGCCTTGATGTAATCGTCCTTGCTGATGGTGCTGTTCTGGACGAAGGCCGCCGGCAGCTTGTCCGCAATCTCCTGCGCCGAGTGCGTGCTGATCCAGTGCATCGTGTCCACCAGCGCGTCCACCACCTTTTGGACTTCATCCTGGTGGCTGTTCACCCAGTCAGCCTGGGCGAGCAAACCAGCCGACGGCAGCGTGCTGCCAAGGGCCGCCTTGGCGCCATCCGCCGACGCGAGGTCGATGGCCGGCACCGCCAGGTTCTTCGACTCCAGTGCGCCCACCGTTGGCTGGGTGGTCATCACGCAGTCCGCCGAGCCGCGCTGGATGGCGGCGATGGCGGTGGCGCCGGCGCCCACCGCGATCGTGTGGTAATCATTCTTGGACAGTCCGGCCTTGGACGCGATGAACTGCGTGAGTTCATCCGTGCCCGAGCCGAGGTCCGTCACGCCGACGGTCTTGCCCCTAAGGTCAGCCCCGGAGTGGACGTTGGCGTTGGGGCTGCACATGATGCGCTCGCCGGGTGCGCCGGAGAGCTGGATCAGGTTGGTGACATTCTTGCCCTTGGCCTGGAAGTCCACGGTGTGGATGTACCAGGCCCCGGCCATGTCCACCTGTCCGGAGGCCATGGCTTCCTCGGCCCCCACGCCGCCCTGCTGCTCGGTGGACAGTTCCATTTTGACGCCGTACTTCTCGTAGTAGCCCAGTTGCTGCGCCAGCTGGTAGGGGAGGTAGATCTGCTTGTCGATGCCGCCCACCATCATTTTCACGGTGGGCATTGAGCTGGTGTCCGCGGCGGCACTGCCGCCTGCCGAACTGCCGCTGGCTGCGGGGTGGAACTGTTGCCGCATGCAGCGAGGCTCAGGGCAACGGCGCCGGCAGCTGCGGCGGCAAAGAGAGGGCGCTTCATCATCATTGTTTTACGCATCCTTTTGGTTTGTCCCGGGCGGGACGTGGTTGGTGGTGTTGCAGGGGCTTGAATGCCGGGTGCCGGGCTCAGATTGCCTGGGCCTCGGAACGGTTCGGCGGCCGCCACTTGAGGAGCCTGTGCTCCAGCAGGTTGATCAGGGACTCGGCAAAGAGGGTGACGACGGCGATGATCACCATGCAGGCGAAGACCGTATTGGGGTCGAACGTTCCCTGCGCCTGGCTGATGATGAGGCCGATTCCCTTTTGGGCGCCCAGCACCTCGGCAACGAGGGCACCGATGATCGCGAAGCCGAACGCGGTGTGGAGGCTGGCGATGATCCACGTCATGGCTGACGGGATGGTCACGTGCATCGCCACCTGGTAGGGCGAAGCCCCGAGCACCCGCACGTTCGCCACCAGGTTCTGGTCCACCTCGCGGACGCCCTGGAAGGCGTTGAAGAAGACCACGAAGAAGACCAGCACGGCTGCGAGCAGGATCTTGGGGAAGACCCCCAGCCCGAAGGCCACGATGAAAATGGAGCCCAGGACAATGCGCGGAATCGAATTCACGATCCTGATGTAGGGCCCGACGACGGCTGATAGGTATTTGTTGGAGCCCAGCAGGATGCCGAGCACCACGCCCACGAGCGTTCCGAGCAGGAAGCCCAGGAACGCTTCCTGCGCTGTGACCCCCAGGTTCTCCCAGATGGTCCCGAACGCCGTGCCTTCGGTGAAGAGCTTGACCAGGCTGTCCCAGATTTCAGAAGGCTGGCCGAAGAAGAACTTGTCCACCCACCCAACCGCCGTGAACCATTGCCAGCCGCCCACGACCGCGACGGCCAGGACTACCCGGCCAATCCAGATGGACGCGGCGCGGCGCCGGGCCTTGACCCGGCCGGCGTTCTTTGCGGCTGTTTCTGTGTCCACTGGCTTCTCGCTTTGGTGGGTTTCGCTGGAAATAAGGGCCGTCATGCCGCACCCGCCGTCACAGCGTAGGCGCGGGTGACTTCGTCCCGGAGGGACTCCCAGATGCGGCCCTGGAGTTCCAGGAACCGCTCCTCGTGGCGGATTTCCTGGACGTTGCCGCGGGGCCGGGGAAGGTCGATGTCAAAGACGTCCTTGACCGAGCCGGGGCTGCTGGTCATGATCACCACGCGGTCCGAGAGCGCCACGGCCTCGTCCAGGTCGTGGGTGATGAACAGGACCGAGGGGCGCAACTCCTCCCACAGCTTGAGGAGCCTCGTTCTGCATGATGGCCTTCGTCTGCACATCCAGGGCCCCGAACGGCTCATCCATGAGCAGGATCCGCGGATTGTTGATCAGGGCTGCCGCCATGGCCACCCGCTTGCGCATGCCACCCGAGAGCTGGTGAGGGTAGCGGTCCTCGAATCCCGCCAGACCCACCCGGCGGAGCCAGTCCCGGGCAAGGTCGGTGGCCTGCCGCTTCGGCGTCCCGAGCAGGATGGGGCCCATCATGACGTTGCCGAGCACGCTCTTCCAGGGAAACAGGGCGTCTGCCTGGAACATGTAGCTCACGCCGTTGGTGATGCCTTCCACGAGATTCCCGCCAACCCGCACCGAGCCGGCGCTGGGCTGCTCCAGGCCGGAGACCTGGGCCAGCGTGGTGGATTTGCCGCATCCTGTTGGGCCGACAATGGAGCAGAACTGCCCCGCTTCGACCGTGACGGTCACATCCCGGATGGCCGTGAATGTTTCGCCCTTCGGCGTGAGGTAGCGCTTGGTCAAGCCGGAGACCTCGATGCGGGCTCCGTCCGCAGACGCGTGGGGATGGCCGGGTGGCCTGGGTGTGTGGGGCGTATTCATTGCAAGACCTCGCTGTCTTCTTGTCCATGTAGTCCGGGTTCGTGATGGAGATCACTGGAACTGTGTGAAGCTTATGAAGTGATTAATCCGGCCAGAAAGACTTCCGTAAGATGTGTGCTTTAGCCGCAAAAGTGCACGTTTTGTGCGTTTTCTGCTCCCCGGCAAAACGCGTGCCGGAGGGCGCCCGGTGAGCCCGGGATCCGTGGTGCAGCGGCACCGGGTCCGCCACCGGTTTTCGACGCTGACCGCCCAGATCCTGCTGGCCTCGTTGTCGCTGTTGCTCTTTACGGTCGCCCTCGGCGGATTCCTCTTTTCGATGATCAGCAACCAGACCCTGGACCAGCAGTACCAGCTGCGTGCCCTGGCCATAGCGACCACCACCGCGCAGATGTCCGAAGTCCGGTCCGCATTGGCCGCGGGTGACGCCGGCCACGTCATCGACGGGATCGCCCACCGGATCATGGCCGCTGCCCAGCCCGACTACGTTGTGGTCAGCGACAGGGACGGGACGCGGTTTTCGCACCCCGACCCCGGGTTGATTGGCCGCCGGCTGGAGGAACCGGTAGCCGTCCTGGACGGCCAGACCCACGTAGGGTTCGATCCTGGAAGCCTGGGCCGGTCCGCCAACGCCAAGGCCCCCATCTTCGGGGCTGACGGTTCAGTGATCGGCCAGGTGTCGGTGGGGATTGAGGACACCCAGGTCCTGAGCAACCAGATGCAGAACATCTGGCTGATCACCGGGTTTTCCGCGCTGGTCCTTGCATTGGGTGTGGCAGGTTCGCTGTTGCTTTCCCGGCGCATTAAACGTGTCACCTTCGACCTGGAGCCGGCCGAGATCGCCTCCCTGCTGCAGGAACGTGAAGCGCTGCTGCACGGAATCCGGGAGGCCGTCGTCGGTCTCGACGACGACGGCAAGGTGACGGTGATCAACGAGGAAGCGCGGCGCCTCCTTCACCTGGAAGGGGAAGCGCTGGGAAAGCCCATCGCCGACCTGCTTCCGCACGGCCGCCTGCGCGATCTTCTCGCCGGCCGGCTCCCGGGAGCCGATCAGGTGGCGCTTACCGACGACGCACTGCTGGTGGTGAACCGGATGCCCGTCTCCACCGCGGGCCGCAGCATCGGTTCGGTGGTCACGTTGCGGGACCGCACCGAAATTGAAGGCCTGGTGCGCGACCTGCATTCCATCCAGGGCCTGATGGAGGCGATGCGCGCCCTGGAACACGAGTACGCCAACCGGCTGCACATTGTTGACGGCCTGCTGGAAATGGGGGACCTGGCGCATGCCAAGAGGTACGTCTCCCAGGTATCCGCCATGTCCAGGTCGCTGGGTGAACGGCTGCGGGCCACCATTGCCCCGCCTGAACTGGCCGCCCTGCTGCTCGCCAAAGTGGCTGTCGCAGCAGAGCAGGACGTGCAGATGGAGGTGACCGCCGACTCCAGGCTGGAACATCCCGAGGTGGACCACGCGGAGCCTGCTAACCATAGTGGGGAACCTCCTGGACAATGCGGTGGACGCGCTCGCCAATACGCCGCGCCCGCGCGTCGTCACGGTACAGTTCGACGACGCCGACGGTGTCTTCATCGCGGTCCGGGACAACGGGCCCGGCGTCCCGGCGGACAAGATCGACCAGGTGATGGTGGATGGCTACTCCACCAAGGACCCACGGCCGGGAATGCGCCGCGGGATCGGGCTGGCACTGGTAAGCCGGATTGTGCGCAGGGCGGGTGGGACGCTGGACGTGTTCCCCGGGCCCGGCGGTAACTTTGAGGTATGGCTGCCGGCAACGGAGCAGGCAGCGGCTGAAGACAGGAGCGCAGGCGTTGATTAAGACGCTGGTAGTGGACGACGACTTCCGGGTTGCGGGCATCCACGCGGCCCGGGTGGCGCGGGTGGACGGGTTCGAGTGCGTCGGCCAGGTGTACAGCGCGGCCGCCGCGCGCGAGGCCATTGCGCGCCTGGATCCGGATCTGCTCCTGCTGGATATCCACCTGCCGGACGAGGACGGGCTGTCCCTCCTGCGCTCATTGCAGGCTGCCGGAACGCAGGTTGACTGCATCGTGATCACGGCAGCCCAGGACCTGGCCACCGTCAAGTCCGCCATGACCAGCGGAGCCGTGTACTACCTGGTCAAGCCCTTTGGATTCGACCGGCTCCGTACGCAGCTGGAGGCCTACCGGAAGTGGCGGGAGGAGCTTGAATCGGTATCCCTGGCCAACCAGGCGACCATTGACAGTCTCTACAAGGCCCGGCTGGCAGGAATCAAGGCAGCAGCCCCGGCACCACGCCTGCAACCCACCATGCAGAAAGTGTTCGACGCCGTCCGGGCGTCCCGCGGACCTGTCAACGCTGCAGAAATCGCCGAGCAGCTAGGCGTCAGCAGGCCCACCGCGCAACGGTACCTGAGCACCCTGGAACGCAAGGGCCTCCTGGTCCTGGACCTCACCTATGGCAGCACCGGACGGCCGCTGAACTCATACACCATTTCCTAGTGTTTTCCCGGACGCCGGCCCCCGCCGTCCAGCGTGTCGCATTTAGATGGAGGCGGGGGTCACATTCAAGTAGAAGTGCAGGTCAAGGGCCGGTTGAACTTTCAAATAACTTGAGCTTTTGTTGACCTTTTACCCCCTCACTTCCTGAGGTTGGCCCGGCAATGTTGTCCCCAGTTAGACCACTTGCACACATCCAAGTCTGAGGGGACACACCATGAAGAACAGCACTTTGCTCAAGGGAACCGCAGCCATCGCCGTTGGCGCCGCACTGCTGCTGGGCGGCGGCGGAACCCTGGCCAACTGGAACGCAGAAGCAACCGCCGCTCCCGGCACCATCGTTTCCGGTGACCTGAACGTCACGGCCGCCAACGGCGTGTGGACCGACCGTACGGGCACCGTCATTGCGGACATCAACGCCTACAAGGTCGTTCCCGGCGACAAACTCACGTTCACCCAAGCGCTCACCGTGAAGCTGGTGGGCAACAAGATGGCCGCCAACGTTGCCACCACCGGCATCAGCGCCACCAACGGTTTCACGCCGGCCAACGTATCGGTGAGCGCTCCCGTACTCACGGTAGGCACCACCCCTGTGGCCAACCCGTTGGTGCCCACGGCCTCGGACCAGACGGTCACCGCAACCATCACCTTCGAATTCCTGTCCACCACCACCGGCCGCGCGGACACCACCAAGAGCTACAACTTCAACAACGTGGCTTTCCAGCTGACCCAGGTAACCCAGCCCGGCCTTTCCTAACCTGACATGGCCGGGTGGCCCTGGGGCCACCCGGCCCGCAGCATCAGGAAAGAGGACCAGGAGGAAAAATGCGCACCAAGCGCTCACTGCAGGCGGCAGTACTCATCGCCGCAGCAGTGATCCTGGGCCTGTTCACCGTGCAGGGAACATTTGCCCTCTGGAATGCCTCCGCGGTAGCCGCTCCGGGTACCGTCTCTGCGGCCTCGTTTGACGTGGCGCTGACGGCAGTCAACTCAGGCCAGGCCACAAACATGACCCTGGCCAACGGGGCCGCAGCCAACCTCGCATTGTCGCCGGCGGGAACCCTCGGGCCGGGCACCCCGGTATCCGGGGAGTGCTGGTCACCAACAACACCAACGCAGGCGGCCAGTTCAACACCGCGATCACGGTAGGGCAGGCAACGGTGGCAAACACCGGCGGCGGAACCTTGGCCTCCTACATCATCGTCAACGCCAAGACCGCCGCTTCCTCCGCCGAATGCGGCTCCGGCACCGGCTATGCACCGATCGGCACCGCAGGACTCGTCTCACCGACGGTGGCCAAGGGCGGTTCCACCGTCTTCTGCTTCCAGGTCAGCCTCACCTCCGGCGCCCCGTCTACAGTGAAAGGACAAGCAGTGAACATCTCCCTTCCGCTCACCGCACGTCAGCTCTGCGGGGTGCCGAGTGGCTGCTGACCTGACCGAACGCCTGCTGGGCGGCGACACCGGGCCCGGTCAAGCGGGAACCGAAACTCCCGCAACCGCTCCGCGAAGTGAACGCAGGCGCAAGGCCGCCTGGGCCGCCGTCGGACGCTTTGTGAGCATGGCCGCAATGCTGGTTGCTTTGTTCGCGGCCCTGGTTCTAATCGTAGTGCCGGTGGTTTCCGGGTCGCAGACCTATACGGTGCTGACCAAGTCCATGGCGCAGCACTACCCGCCAGGCACCTTCATGGTGATGAAGCCTGCACCGTTCGATGAGCTGAAGTACGGCGACGTGATAACTTTCCAGCTGTACTCGGGGCGCCCGGATGTGGAAACACACCGGATCGTGGGGTTCGGGTCCACCCAGCAGGGCGAGAAGACGCTCATCACCAAGGGCGACAACAACGGCGCCAACGATCCTGAGCCCATCCGGGCCATCCAGGTCAAGGGCAAATTGTTCTACGCCGTGCCGTACGTCGGTTTCGTGGCGAACTTCCTGGGAAACTCCAACCGGGAAACGTGGACTGTCATCGCGGCCGTGGCCTTGATCGGCCACGGAGCCGTCACCGTGTACAGGTCCGTCCGCAAGACCCGCAAGCGGGATGACCAGGCTGCCGGGGCCAAGTAAATGGACTGGTTCCGGAGCATTCCCGGTTCGGCGCCAGCCGTCGGGGCCTTCGTGCTCACGGTGCTCCTGGGCATCGGCGGCGCCTCGGCGTCGGCCCTTTGGCAACAAAGCGCGACGGCGGGCATGACAGTCACCGCGTCAGGAACCTGGCCTCCGCCGGTATTCCCCACTCCCGTGTGCAGCAATGTGGACAACGCGAATAAATACGTTTCGCTCGGGTACTCGGGATTCTCCGAGGCTCCTACAAAGCTCACGCTCTCGGCAACTGGAGCCAACGGAGTCTACGGGGCCAGTGCGGACGTGGCTGGCCCGTTCAGTGTTTCCGGGAGCTTTTCGCTCTTCGGTAACTCCGGGATCTTCACCCAAGTGACAACCACTCCGGCGACCGTCAAGATCGTGGCAACGTTCGCAGGCGGAATGCAGTCCACAGCTTACGTAAACGTGAACCTGGGAGTCGGCACGGGAAGCGGCAAGATCTACTGCGCCTGAGCTTCCTGCTGCGGGGCTGCGGAGTATCGCCGTCGTGTGTTCCCCCCTGTCCGCCGGCTGGCAGCTTGGGCGATCCGTACACTGGCACCATGTCATGCCGAATCAGCGAACTGGTCCTGAACTGCTCCGACCCCGAACTGCTTGCGCGGTTCTGGAGCGGCGTCCTTGGTTATGTGGAGCCTGGACCGGGAGGACGGCGCGATTGAGATCGGGCCGCCGGAAGCCGGGTTCGGCGGGCTGCAGCCCACAATCTTCCTGAGCCCCAGCAGCAATCCGCGCGTGCGCAGGCTTCCGCTGCACATCGACGTCAACCCGGTGGACCGGGACCAGGACGCCGAACTGGAACGCCTGCTGTCCCTCGGTGCGCGGCCGGCGGATGTTGGTCAGGCCGGCGGCGAGCAGTGGCACGTCCTGCAGGACCCCGAAGGGAACGAGTTCTGCCTGCTGCGCAAAAGGCTCGACCCCTGAAACGGGATCGCTGCGCACCGGGACTGAAAGCGAGCGGGGAGTGCCCGGCGGCGCCCACTTCAAAACGCCTGCCAGGCACCTGCAACTATTCACTGCACCGATCAAGCCAGGGGACACCAATTCCTCAAGGTTGCCTCAAGACTTCCCGGCAGGACGCCGGCTCCTGATACGCCCGGGACCTGCGGCCCTAACGGGGCGGCTCCGGAAACGCTAGATTGTGCCTGCGCATGGTGGCGTCTCCCACCCCGGCCCATCGCTACCGAGGGATTACCGTGGAACTCTTCAGCGACAGACCTGCCCTCGCCGCAGTCGCCCTGACCAGGCTCGTGGCGGCCGAGACAGACGCCGCGGGACGCCCGGCCGGCCGCCTCCAGGCGTACCTCAGCGACCTCATGGCCCGGAACGGGCGCGGCATCGTGGGGGGCTCGCCGTCGAACTTGCCCGGCAGCACCTCTCCGCACTGGACCGGCTGGCCACGGCGACCGGGAGGTCCGCTGCCCGCTATCTCGACGAGATTGAGCTTGCCGCAGCCATGGGGGAGAGCATCGGACGGGACAGCCCCCGGTGACGCCAATTACATGTGATCTTGACCTGGACGAAACATAGCAGCACCCCCGCTCCTATACCCTTGTTGCAGGAATTTCAGGGAAGGAAATCACCAGCAGATGGAAACTACGGACACCGTCGTGAAGCCAGTCATCGGGCTCAGCACCTACCTCGAGCAGGCGGACACCGCCGGCTGTGGTGCCGTCAGTGCCGCGTTCCTGCCGGAGACCTACCTCGCCCCCATCATCGCCGCGGGCGGCATCCCCGCCCTGCTTCCGCCGCAGCCCGTGTCGCAGGGTGTGGTCGAAGTCCTGGTCAGCCGACTCGACGGCCTTCTGATCCCGGGCGGTTGGGACGTGGATCCTGCACTCTACGGGCAGGAGCCGCACCCAAGCACCGACCAGCCGCGGCCCGAACGCGACGCCTGGGAGCGGGCCCTCATCCTCGAAGCGATCCGCCAGGATGTCCCGTTGCTCTGCATCTGCCGGGGCGAGCAGTTGCTGAACGTCACCCTCGGCGGCACGCTGCACCAGCACCTTCCGGACGTCGTGGGGCACGGCGACCACCAGCCTGGGCGGCTTCCAGTACAACCGGATCCCGGTGGAGCCTGCGGCCGGATTCGCAGGCTCGCGCAGCTGATCGGTTCGGACGTCCAAATGGTTCCAGTGGCCCATCACCAGGCCGTGGACAAGCTGGGCGAGGGCCTGGTGGCGTCCGCCTGGACCGGGGAGCACGTGGTGGAGGCCATCGAATATCCCGAGGCCACCTTCACCATGGGCATCCAGTGGCACCCCGAGGAGCTGTCCGAGGACTACGGCCTTTTCCAGGGATTCGTCGAAGCAGCCCGGGCCATGTATCTGTCCCGCCTGCGCCCGGCAACGCCGTCGTCCGTTGCCGGTACTCCCGCTTCGTTCCTCCCGGAAACCACGCCTGCAATGTCGGTCAATCCAGAGGCCTTCTGACCTGCGGAGGCGCCCTGCATCGGGGTCGCTGCCGCACGCCTTCCGTGCCGCCCATCCTTGCGGATGATAAATAAGCATGCTTACTATGTGAAGGCAAGGTGAAGCCGCCGCCGACGGCGTTCCCGCCGTGGGAGCATCGTGACCGGCTTCCAGTACAAGCGGTTTCGTGACTGCATTTTGGGGGTACCGGCAGCGGGGCCGCGTGGCAGCGGAAGAAATGCAATGGCGCGCAAAGTGGATCAGAACCAGGCCCCCGTGATCGACGCGCTGGCCGAACACCAACGGCTGGAACGGTACGGTTTCACTCCGCCGGCGCACCGCCAGGGCCGCGTCGTGGACCCCCGCGTACTGGAAGTGCTGGGCGGGCAAAGCTTCAAGGCCGACGTCGTAGCCTCCTCCGGCCTGGACGACCGGAAGTCCTCCAATGGCTACCTGTCCAAGGCCGAAGAATTGTTGGCGGCCGCCGTCGGCGCTGACCAGGCCTTCTTCTCCACCTGCGGCAGCTCCCTGTCCGTCAAAGCCGCCATCCTGGCCGTGACGCGCGGCGAGGGGAGCTCCTGATCAGCCGCGACGCGCACAAGTCCGTGGTGTCCGGCCTGGTGCTGTCCGGCCTGCAGCCGCGGTGGATCAAACCCCGCTGGGATAACGAGCTCAAGATGAGCCACCCCCGGCGCCGGAGGCTGTGGAGGAAATGTGGCAGCGCTACCCGGACGCCTCGGCTGCCCTGATCGTGAGCCCCACTCCGTACGGTACGTGCGCGGATCTGGAAGCGATTGTTGAAATCTGCCACAGACGGGGCAAGCCGCTGATCGTGGACGAGGCCTGGGGCGCCCATCTGCCCTTCCACCCGGATACCCCCACCTGGGCCATGGATGCCGGTGCGGACATCTGCGTGGTCAGCGTCCACAAGATGGGCCTCGGATTCGAACAAGGCTCCATTTTCCACCTCCAGGGCAGCCTGGTGGACCCCGTCCGGCTGAGCCAATGCGCCGACGTCCTGTCCACCACCAGCGCCAACACCCTCATCTACGGCGCCATGGACGGCTGGCGGCGGCAGATGGTGCAGGAGGGAGAGGCCATGATCGGCAAGGCCCTTGACCTCACCCGCCGCGTGCGCAGGGCCATCGGGGGCATCCCCGGGCTGCACGTCCTGGAGGATGAGCTGGTCCATCAGGAGGCCTCCCACGACCTGGACATCCTGCACGTCCTGATTGATGTCTCGCAGCTGGGCATCACCGGCTACCAGGCCACGGACTGGCTGCGCGAAAACTGCCGCATCGACCTGGGCACCAACGACCACCGGCGTGTCGAGGCGGTGATGTCCGTGTCCGACGACGACGGCACGGCGGAGCGGCTGCTCGAGGGCCTGCGCGCGCTGGTTGATGCCGCCCCCTCCCTGCCCCGGCCGCCCGCCGTCGTGGTTCCTGACGAGAAGGACCTCTTCCTGGAGACCGTGATGCTGCCCCGCGACGCCTTCTTCGGCCCCGTGGAAGTGATCCCCGTGGAGGAAGCGCCCGGCCGGATCGCAGCGGAAATGGCAACGCCGTACCCTCCCGGCGTTCCGCTGCTGCTCCCAGGTGAACGGATCAACAAGGCGGCCATCGACTACCTGCGGAGCGGCGTGGAAGCCGGCATGGTCCTGCCTGATCCGGCCGACCCGACACTGAAGACCATCCGCGTGGTGCGGGAGGAACCCCATAAACCGCAGAAGTAGGCCTCCTAAACCGTTTTAACAGCAAGGAAATCAACATGTGTGGCATAGCCGGAGAAATCGCATTCAACGGCAGGGCGGCATCGGGGGAAGCAGTTCTGAAGATCATGGAGGCCATGGCCTCCCGGGGACCTGACGGAAGGGGAAGCTGGAACGGCGGCTGGGTCGCGTTGGGCCACCGGCGGCTCAGCGTCATCGACCTCTCCGATGCGGCCGCGCAGCCCATGGAGGACGACGGTGGCCTGGCCATCGCCTTTAACGGCTGCATCTACAACTACCAGGAGCCTCCACCGTGAGCTAGAGCCCGAGTACCGCTTCCGCTCCACCAGCGACACCGAGGTGATCCTCAAGGCGTACCGGAAGTGGGGTGACGACTTTGTCCACCACCTGGCGGGCATGTTTGCAATCGCCATTTACGATCCGCAGCGCGATGTTGTCCTCCTGGTCCGGGACCGGCTGGGCATCAAGCCGCTCTACGTCTCCCAAGTGCCGGGGAAAATGCGCTTCGCGTCCACGCTGCCCGCGCTCGTCGCCTCGGGCGGGATCGATACCGGCATTGACGAGGTGGCGCTGCACCACTACCTGAGCTGGCATTCGATCGTTCCGGCGCCGCGCACCATCCTGCGCGGTGTCCAGAAGCTGCCGGCAGCCACCATCCGCACCATCCGCGCCGACGGCACTTGGCAGGACCGCGAGTACTGGCGGCCTGACTACACGCGGAAGCCTGGGCATGCGGGCTGGACCGCCGCCGACTGGCAGGATGCCGTGCGGGATTCGCTGCGGACGGCCGTACGACGCCGGATGGTTGCCGACGTGCCGGTGGGCGTCCTTTTGTCCGGGGGACTGGACTCAAGCCTCCTGGTTGCCCTGCTCGCCGAAGAGGGCCAGCACGGACTGTCCACGTTCAGCATCGGGTTCGACGACGGCGCCGGCGGGGACGCGGGGAACGAGTTTGAGTACTCGGACCTGGTGGCGCGGGAATTCGGTACCCGGCACGAGCGGCTGCACGTGCCCACGGCTGATTTTGCGCCGTCCATCGGCGACGCCCTGGATGCCATGTCCGAGCCCATGGCCAGCCACGACGTAACCGCCTTCCACCTGCTCTCCGATACGGTGTCCAGGCACCTGAAGGTGGTGCAGTGCGGGCAGGGCGCCGACGAGGTGTTCGGTGGATACGGCTACCACCAGCCGTTGGCCGGTGTGCCGCGGGACCAGGCGCTGACAGCATTCACCGCCTCCTTCGTTGACCACAGCCACGAGGATCTCCTGGCCATTGTGGAACCGGAGTGGCTGGCCGGCTTCGACGTCAGCGGCCGGGTACTGGCGGACCAGGCTGGCCGCGCCGGGCGCCGGGACCGCGCTGGATGCCGTCCTCCGGCTCGATACCCACCTGCTGATGGTGGACGATCCGGTGAAGCGGCTGGACAACATGAGCATGGCCTGGGGGCTCGAAGCGCGGGTACCGTTCCTGGACCACGACCTGGTGGAACTGGCCGCGTCCTGCCCGCCGGAACTTAAGGCAACCCAGGGCGGCAAAGGCATCCTGAAGGACCTGGGCCGCCAGCTGCTGCCGGCAGCCGTAATCGACAGGCCCAAGGGGTACTTCCCGGTCCCGGCCCTGCGGCACCTGGAGGAACCGTTCATCACCATGGTCACCGACGCCCTCCACGCTCCCGAGGCCAAGCAGCGAGGACTGTTCCGGCCGTCATACATCGACGGGCTCCTTGAGGACCCCAACAGCCAGCGCACCCCGGTCAAAAGCAACGTCCTGTGGCAGTTCGCGCTGCTGGAAATGTGGCTGCAGCACCACGGGGTGGGGTAGGCGTGGCGTTACCTCCGGACCCGGGCCAGGACGTGCTGGCGGAGCGGCACCCAGGATGACCGGTCAGCGCAAGGGTGTGCCCGGGCGTCGTGCGGCGAACGCGAACAGTGACGTGGTAGCCACGGTGGCCAGGTACCCCGCGATCACGATCAGCGAGATGCCCGCCCAAAAGTAGTTGGTGGTGCTGGTTTCCTGCCAGGGGCTCGGCGCGATCCGGAGCAGCGAATACACCGCCACGCCGGCCGAGGCCAGGCCGATCAGCACCGGCAGCGTGAGCCAGATCCGGGCCGAGCCGGGGTGCTCGCCGAACCCGTCCCATTCGTTCCAGGACCCGCGCCGAAGGATCAGCCAGCCGGCCGGAATCATGAACGCGCCCACCAGCAGGAACGCGGCCACCACGTCCGCGGGCCGGTGCCACTGGTTGATGAGGGTGGACACCCCGGACGCGATGGCAAAGGAGCCGCCAATGAAACCGGCAATGGGCCGCCACCGCGGGGACGCCATCAGGAACACGGCCGCAGCGGCGGACGCCGCCAGCGTGGTGTGGCCGGACGGCAGCGAGTTCAGCTCCAGGGTCAGCACGCCTTTGTCCGGCCGCGCCGGCAGCAGGTCCTTCAGCACCTGCGTGGCCACGTTCGCACCGATGCAGGCTGCCACGGCAATCCCGGCTTCGGCCCAGTGCCGCCGGATCACGGTGACAAAGAGGACCACGACGGCGGCCATCACCAGCGAAATGGTGGGCAGCCAGTCGAGGAACTGGGTAGCGGCCTTGCCCGCGGGCCCGTGGATCTCCACCGCCTCCACCAGCGCGGACTCATCGATGAACTGGCCCGTGGTGGTCTGGACAAAGAAATAGTAGGTGGCAACCAGCCCGGCGATGCATGCCATCGTGGACAGCACGAACAGGAACGCCGCGCCCGGGGCGGGCCGGGCCGGGGTCCTGGTGGAGAGTTGCCGTGAAGAAGTCATCGCGGTTAAGGGTGACACAAAAAACTGGAAGGCCGCTCAGGAGCCGGATTTGACCGGATCCAGGCGGGGGATGCTGGCTGCGGCCACCAGCAACGCCAGCGCACCCAGCCCGAATGGCAGGGCCGTGGCCGTGGCGATGCCGCCCACCAACAGGGGTCCGCCGGCGTCGCCCAGTTCGCGCCCCAACTCTGCCGAGCCCATGGTCCGGCCCACCCGCTCCGGCGGCGTGGTGTCCGCCAGGTGCGCGAAGCCAAGCGGGGTGGCTACGCCGATGCCCGCGCCAATGCAGGCAGCGGCAACAAAGATGGTGACCACTCCGGGGGCGGCCGCCACCAAACCTACGCCGGCGGCAATCAGCAGCAGGCCCGTCGTCGTGCCCTTGTTGTCGGTCACGGCATGCCGGTCCCGGAGCCTGCCGATCCAGGGCTGGGTGAGGACCGAGCCAAGTGCCACCACACTCACCGCGGCCGTCCCGGCGAAGGCGTCCAGGCCGTGGCGCGTAGCCAGCGCCGGGAGGAAACCGACGGCTGCACCGAGCGCGCCGGTCGAGGCGGCAAGCACCAGCGTGGGAACCAGGAACCGGCGCTCCCCCACCTGCCGCGCCAGGTCCATCACGGTGTACCGCTTCCGCGGCAGCGGCTCCAGGTGTGGAACTGCCACCAGCACCCACACCGCCGTGGCCGCCGCCAGCGCCGACAGCGTGCCGAACAGCAGGGGAAGCCGCCGGCCAGTATCAGGCCCGCGCCCAGCGGGGACCAACGATGTAGCCAAGGCTCTTCCAGGACCCGTACCGGCCAAAGTAGGTGCCCGCCTTTCCGCCGCGGGCCATCCTTGCCACCATGGCGGACGAGGACGGCGAGAACGCCGATGCCGCCGCGCCCTGTCCGAGCCGGGCCAGGGCCAGGATGAGCGGATCGGCTGCGCCGAGGCCGATCAGGGACAGCGCGGCGAAGGCGAGCAGGCCGCCGACGATCACGGGTTTGGCGCCGAGGCGGTCGCTGAGGGCACCGAAGACCGGCTTGAGGAACACTTCGGCAACGTCGTAGAGGGCCAGCAGGATGCCGAGGTTCAGGAGGGTCAAGCCGATGTTTCCGCTCTGCGCTCCCAGCCCCGCCGCAATGCTGTGCGCACCAAACGCCGTGACGAACCCCGCCCCGTACAGCGGTGCCGTGGACGAACCGGTGGCCTGCGCATGCGGCAGGGGTCTGTCGGAGTTCACACTTGGGACTTTAGTACCTTCACAAACTTGTGAAAACTCCAAAGACTTGGACCATGACCACCGTTGTCAAGACAGCGAACCTGCATAAGCACTTTGGCCGGGTCAAGGCCCTTGACGGGCTGGACCTGGAAGTCCGGCGGGGGAAATCCACGGATTCCTCGGCCCCAACGGCGCGGGGAAATCCACCACCCTGCGCGTCCTCCTGGGCCTTGCCAGGGCCACCTCCGGCTCGGCAACTGTCCTCGGTTTTGAGCCCTGGACCCAGGCGGTGGAACTGCACCGCCGGCTGGCTTACGTCCCCGGGGATGTCCGGCTCTGGCCCAACCTGTCCGGCGGCGAAACCATCGACCTGCTCTCCCGGCTGCGGGGCGGCACGGTGGACGGTGCCGCGTACCGCGGCCGGAAGGACCACCTGTGCCAGGTGTTCGACTTCGACCCGGCGAAGAAGGGACGTGCCTACTCCAAGGGCAACCGGCAAAAGGTGGCCCTGATCGCGGCACTCGCCACGGAGGCCGAGCTCTACCTGCTGGACGAGCCCACAAGCGGCCTTGACCCGCTCATGGAGGAGGTATTCCGCCGGGAGCTGCTCGCCGCCGTCGGCCGCGGCGCCACGGTGCTGCTCTCCAGCCACATCCTCTCCGAGGTGGAGGTGCTGTGCCACCGCGTAAGCATCATCCGCGCCGGCAGGATCGTCGACGGCGGCACGCTTGACTCCCTGCGGCACCTGGCAAGGTCCGAAGTTTCCTTCGCCGCGGACGGTCTGGACGCGGAGGCCCTGGCCCGGCTGGGCGCGGTGCACGACCTGACGCTCGACGCCGGGCGGGTACGGTTCAGCGCCGACTCGGACCGGATAGCGGAGGTGCTTCCCACGCTGGGGGCCCTGGGGGTGCAGGGCCTGACGATCGTCCCGCCGTCGCTGGAGGAGCTGTTCCTGCGGCACTACGGGGACACGCCGGCCAACGCTGCCACCCAGGCCGCCGCGCCCGGTGAAGATCATCACGGTTCCCGGCGGCACCTGCTCGGCGCGAGGGGGCGGAGCTGACATGGCCGCCCTCCTGGTCCTCTGGGGCCAGCGGCTGCGCCGGGACCGCTGGCAACTGACCAGCCTGGGTGCTCGCCATCGGGGCGTTCGCGCTGTTAGCGGCCGCCGCCGTCACGCAGACCTACGGCAACGTGGCCAGCCGCACCGAGATCCTGCAGGTGGCAATCGCCACGCCCGCCATCCTGATGCTCCGCGGCCTTCCCCGCGGTGCGGACCAGGGGGCCTTCACGTTCTTCCTGATCTACGCGTTCCTTGCCCTGCTGGCAGGCCTGATGAGCACATTCCTGGCGGTGCGCCACACGCGGGCGGACGAGGAAACCGGCACGGCGGAGCTCGTCGCAGCCACACCTGCGGGGCGGCTGCTGCCCAATACCGCCACCCTGCTGCACGGCATCACAGCCAACGTCCTGGTGGCGCTCGCCGTCTTCGCCGGCTTCGCCGCGCAAGGCTTGGACCCGCAGGGTTCCCTGACCGCCGGGGCCGCCACGGGCGCCGTCGGGCTCGCCTTCCTTGGCGTGGGGCTGCTGGTGGCGCAGTTCATGGGCACCTCACGCGGGGCGAACGGAATCTCCGCCGCGCTGGTGGTCCTGGCCTACGTCCTGCGCGGGATCGGGGACGCCACCGGAACCCCGGGGGCGGGCGGGACCACCATGACCGAGGGCGCGGCCGCCTGGTTCTCACCCATCGGCTGGGGCCAGCAAACCTTCGCCTACTCCGGGAACCGGGCCTGGCCGCTGCTCCTGGTGGTGGGACTCGCCGTGGCCTGCCTCGCGGCGGCGTGGCTCATCCTGGGCGTCCGTGACACCGGTGCGAGCCTCTGGGGCACCCGGCCTGGACGCGCAGCTGCCCGGCCCGGACTTCGAAACCCGGCGGCGCTGGCCTTGCGGCTGCAGTCCGGGTCCATCATCGGCTGGGGTCTCAGCGGCCTGGCCCTGGGCCTGCTGGCGGGTTCGCTTGGAAAGGCGATTGCCGCCGTCGATACGCCTGACACGAACATCACCGCGGTGCTCCGGGCCATGCTCCAGGCGCAGGGGACCTCCCTGACCCAGCTCATGGTCTCGGTCCTGTTCCTGATGGCCGGGGTCCTGGCGGCAGCCTGCGCACTGCAGGCGGTGATCAGGCTGCGGCAGGAGGAAGCGGCCGGAACCGCTGAACTCCTGCTGTCCGCTCCGGTGGGGCGGGTCAGGTGGCTTGCCGGCTACCTGCTGCTGGGAGCGGTGGCCGTGCTGCTGGTGGTGGGCCTGGCGTGGGTGGGTGCCTGGGCCACACTCACCGGAACCGGTGATGCCTCCATGCCGGCCGACGCGCTCTGGCAAACCGCCGTGGCACAGCTGCCGGCGGCACTGATCTACCTGGCCGTGCCCGCCCTGGTGTTCGTCCTGTGGCCCTCGGCGACCGCCGCCATGAGCTGGGCACTGCTGGCCCTGGGCGTGCTGCTGGGTATTTTCGGGGGCATGCTGGGCATCGACCAAAGCCTGCGCGACCTGTCCCCGTTCACCCATACGCCGGTCCCGCACGGAGCCGGCACCGACTGGAGCGGCGCGTGGTGGATGCTGGCAATCGCCGCAGCTGCCGCAGGCCTGGCTGTTGCGGTGATGCGGCGGCGGGAGGTGGGCTCCGCATGAGCACCGACGCCGATCTGGCTGCGCGGGTTTCCGCCGCTTTTCCTGCCGCTGCTGCCGCTGCTGCCGCCGGGGATGCTGCCGCCGGCGGCGGAGCCACGGCCGCCGCCGCCGAAAGGACGGCAGCTGCCTTCGCCGCGGCAGGGTTCCCCAAGATGCCGGCGCGGGCGCTGCTGGCCCTCGTGTCGTCGGAGCAGGGGAGCCTCACCGCTGCAGAGCTCGCGGAGCGGCTGGGCGCCAGCGCCGCCGCCGTCTCGGGGGCAGTGCGGTACCTGCAGACCGTGGGTTTCGTGCACCGGGTGTCCCAGCCCGGCAGCCGCCGCGATCTCTACGCCCTGCACCGGGACGAGTGGTATGTGGTGTCCATGCGGAACAGCCCCGTCTACGAAAAGCTTGCCGCGCTGACTGACGCAACCGCGGAAACACTGCCGGAAGGATCGGACGCCCGGGCCCGGGTTGCAGACATGGCCAGGTTCTACCGGTTCCTCAACTCCCGGATGCCGGCCCTGCTGGACGACTGGGAGCGTGAGCGGGAGGCCGCGCCGTGACCATCATCGACAACGCGGTCTATGTGAACGGGCTGCGCACGCAGGACCCGGAAGACCTTGACGAGACCTACTTCCTGCTCCGGCAGCGTGAAGGCATGGCATGGATCGGCCTGTACCGGCCTGACGCCGCGGAACTGCAGTCCGTCGGCGAGGAATTCGACCTCAACGCCCTGGCCATCGAGGACGCCCTCGCCGGCCACCAGCGGGCCAAGCTGGAGCACTACGGCGAGTGCCTGTTCCTGGTGCTCCGGCCCGCCAGGTACCGGGACAACGAGGAAAAGGTGGACTTCGGCGAGATCCATGTCTTTGCCGGCGACGACTACGTTGTCACCGTCCGGCACGCCGAATCGCCGGACCTGGCCAGGGTCCGACGCCGGATGGAGGCCATGCCGGACTTCCTGGCCCTGGGCCCGGACGCGGTGCTCTACGGCATCCTGGACCAGGTGGTGGATGAATACGAGCCGGTGGTGGCGGGCCTGGAAAACGACATTGACGAGATCGAGGACGACCTTTTCGGCGCGGACCCCGAGGTATCCCGCAGGATTTATGAACTGTCGCGCCAGGTCATCACGTTCCAGCGCGCCACCAGCCCGCTCGCGGGTATCCTGCAGGCCTTGATCGCCGGAACCCCGGACCGTGAGCAGGCCACTGAGCTTCGGGACCACTACCGGGACGTCCTGGACCACGTCATCCGGCTCAACGAGCGGGTGGCGTCCTTCCGCGCCTTGCTCCAGAACGCGCTCGCCGTCAACGCCGCCCTGGTGGCCCAGCGGCAAAACGATGAAATGCAGCGCATGACGGAGTCCAGTTTTGAACAGAACGAGCAGGTCAAGCGGATCTCATCCTGGGCTGCCATCCTGTTTGCTCCCACGCTGGTGGCTTCGATCTACGGCATGAACTTCACCAATATGCCCGAGCTGGCGTGGACCTATGGCTACCCCTACGCAATGGGCCTGATGGTGGCCATGGGACTGGTGCTCTACCTGGCGTTCAAGCACAACAAGTGGATCTGAGCCGCCTCGCGGCGGCCACCCTTCCAGCTTCATGCCCTACCATGGTCTACGAATCCTAAGCCTGCTTAGTAATTGCGGCTTGGTACTCGACGGTGATGGAGAGAACTGGATGAGCAAGGCCGAAACGACCGGACGGCCCCAAGGTGCCGGTGCGGCAACCGCGGCGGCACGGCGGTCCCTCCTGCGCCGCTTCGGTTCCCTCCTTGGGCCCGGCCTGGTGACCGGTGCTGCGGACGATGACCCGTCGGGGATTGCCACCTATGCGCAGGCCGGGGCCACGTTTTCCAACGGCATGCTGTGGACGGCGCCGGTGGCACTGCCCATGATGATGGCGGTCCAGGAGATCTGCGACCGCACGGCGCTGGCCACCGGGGAAAGCCTTGGCAGGCTGGCCCGCCGCAAGTTTTCCCGACGCCCGCGGGTGGTGATCGCCGTGCTGATCGTTGCCCTGCTGGTGGGCAACATCCTCAATGCCGCGGCGGACCTGATGGCGATTGGGCAGGGCATGCAGGCGCTTGGCGCCGGACCGGACCACGTGTGGAGCGCTGTCGCGGGGATCGGCATTGCCGTTGCGCTCATCAGTGGCTCGTTTGCTGTCATCGCGCGGGTCTTCAAGTGGCTCTGCCTCACCCTGCTGGCGTACGTCGCTGTCCTGTTCGTCGCCAACGTGGACTGGCCTGACGTCCTTGAAGGCGTGCTGGGAATGAAGTTCAGCTTCGCCCCCGAATACCTTGGCCTGATTGTCGCAGTGCTGGGCACCACCATCTCGCCGTACCTCTTTTTCTGGCAGAGCGCCCACCGGGTCCAGGAGCTGCGCGCAGAGGACCACGGGGGCGGGGAAGCCGTAGGACTGAGGGACCGCCCGGATTCTGCCGCCGCCGCCCATACCCTCCGCAAGGCCCGGGCCGACGTGTTCATCGGAATGGTCTTCTCGGTCCTGGTCATGTTCTCGATCATGGCGGCCACGGCAGCGACCCTGGGCAAGGACGGCACCCAGGTCACTACGGCTGCCGATGTGGCCAAGGCGCTGGATCCGGTGGTAGGCCCGGCCGCCACCATCCTTTTCGCCGCCGGGTTCATCGGCACCGGCATCCTCGGCGTTCCGGTCCTCGCCGCCTCCGGCGCGGCCGGACTGGCCGGCCTTCTCGGCAAGGACTGGGGCCTGGACCTCAGCCCCCGGCGCGCGCCCTTGTTCTACACGCTGCTGGGAGCCGGCATCATCGCCGGCGTACTCATCAGCTTCTTCTCCACCGACCCCATCGGACTCCTGGTCTTCAGCGCCACCGTCAACGGCATAGCCGCCGCCCCTTTCCTGGTGGTCACCATGCTGATATCCCGGGACAAAGCCATCATGGGCGAGTACCGCAACGGACGGCTGGCGGCAACGCTGGGCTGGTTCACCGCGGCAGTGATGGTGGTGGCAGGCGGCATCGGCGTTTGGACAACCCTCACGGGAGCCTAGCCGGGCGCCCGACGGTACTTCCGCCGTCGAACGCGCCGCTTTGATGCCAGCACAGGCAGTACTGATCGATCCAACGAAAGGAACAACGACGTGGACCACAACGAAGCTCCCCTCCTGGATGCGCTGGACCGCTACCACCGGCTGGACCGCTACGGTTTCACTCCGCCCGCCCACCGGCAGGGCCGCGGGGCGGATCCCAGGGTCCGGGACATCCTTGGCGCTGACACGTTCCGGGCAGATGTCCTGGCGTCCGGTGGCCTGGATGACCGGTCGTCCTCCGGCGGGTACCTGAAGAAGGCCGAACAGCTCATGGCGGATGCCGTGGGCGCCGAGACGTCCTTCTTTTCCACCTGCGGCAGCTCCCTGTCGGTGAAGGCCGCCGTGCTGGCCGTGGCTGCGGGCAAGGGCGACCTGCTGGTGAGCCGCGACGCCCACAAGTCCATCACGGCAGGGCTGGTGTTTTCCGGCATCCAGCCGCGCTGGATCCGGCCCCGCTGGGACTCCAAGCTGCACCTCGCACATCCGCCGTCGGCAGCGGATGTGGAGGAGATGTGGGAACGGTACCCGGACGCCGCGGGGGCGCTGATCGTCAGCCCCACCCCGTACGGAACCTGCGCGGACATCGCCGCAATCGCCAAGATCTGCCACGACCGGGGGAAACCGCTGATTGTTGACGAGGCCTGGGGTGCGCACCTGCCCTTCCACGAGGGACTCCCCACATGGGCGATGAGTGCCGGTGCCGATGTCTGCGTGGTGTCCGTGCACAAGATGGGTGCCGGCTTTGAGCAGGGCTCCGTCTACCACCTTCAGGGCGACCTGGTGGACCCAGCACACCTGTCCGAGTGCGCGGACCTGCTGATGACCACCAGCCCCAACGTCATCCTGTACTCGGCCATGGACGGCTGGCGGCGGCAAATGGTCCAGCACGGGGCCGAACTCCTGGGCAGCGCCCTGGACCTGGCCCGGCGGCTGCGCCGGGACATCGACGCCCTCCCGGGCATCCATGTGCTGGAGGACGAGGCTCCTCGCCGCAGAGTCCTCCCACGACCTGGACCGCCTGCAGATCCTCATGGAAGTGTCCGGGCTCGGCATCAGCGGCTACCAGGCGGCCGACTGGCTGCGGGAAAACAGCCGCCTGGACATGGGCCTCAGCGACCACCGCCGCATCATGGCAACCCTGTCCATGGCCGACGACGACGCCTCCGCCCAGCGGCTCCTGGACGCGCTGCAGGCCCTGATCGAAGCAGCCCCCGCGCTTCCTGCCCCGGCGCAGGTTGACGTGCCGTCGCCGTCGGGCCTGGAACTGGAGACGGTGATGCTCCCGCGGGACGCCTTCTTCGGCCCGCGCGAGGATGTCCCCGCGCGGGAGGCAGTTGGGCGCGTGGCGGCCGAGCAGGTCACCCCGTATCCGCCGGGCATCCCGGTGATCGTGCCCGGGGAGCGGATCAATGAGGCCGTCATCGAGTACCTCGAGTCGGGGCTGAAGGCGGGCATGGTCCTGCCCGATCCCGCCGATCCGTCGCTGGGCACCGTCCGGGTGGTGCGGAAGTAGCCTTTGCGTCCTTTGGCGCGGCGTACAGTAAACGGCATGCCCAATCCTGGTCACCCGCCTGCCCCTGCTGACTTCACTCAGGGCATTCCGCCGCTGGACGAACTGCTGGCGGGCGCCCATGTGGTGAGCCTGCCCATGCGGGTGAAGTTCCGCGGTATCGTGCAGCGGGAATCGCTCCTGCTCCGGGGTTCCCGGGGCTGGGGCGAGTTCTGCCCCTTTCCCGAGTACGGCGACGCCGAGGCATCCCGCTGGCTGGCCGCCGCCATCGAGGCGGGATGGGAGGGCTTCCCGGCCCCGCTGCGCACGTCCATCCCGGTCAACGCCACAGTGCCGGCCGTTTCCGCGGACCGGGTGCCGGACGTCCTGGCCCGGTTCGGCCGGGTGGATGCGGTGAAGGTCAAGGTCGCCGAGCAGGGGCAGTCTTTGGACGACGACGTTGCCCGGGTCAGCGCCGTCCGCGCCGCGCTGCCGGACGCTGCCGTCCGGGTGGACGCCAACGGCGGCTGGGACGTGCCCGGCGCGGTGGAGGCGCTGACCCGGCTGGCGCCGGTAGGCCTGGAGTACGCGGAACAGCCGGTTGCTGCCATCGAGGGCCTGGCCGAGGTCCGGGCGCGGCTGCGGGACGCCGGGACCCCGGTGCTGATCGCGGCGGACGAGAGCGTCCGGAAGGAAACAGACCCCCTCCGCGTGGCCCGGGCCGGCGCGGCGGACCTCATTGTGGTCAAGGTGGCGCCGCTTGGGGGAGTGCGGCGAGCCCTGGACCTCGTGGCACAGGCCGGACTTCCCGCCGTCGTCAGCTCCGCGCTGGACACCTCCGTGGGGATCCGCGCCGGGCTGGCGCTTGCCGCCGCCCTGCCGGACCTGCCGTACGCGTGCGGCCTTGGCACGGTGTCCCTGTTCGAATCGGACGTCACCCTGGACCCGTTGGTGGCCGACGACGGCGCCATCCGCCTCCGCGACGTTTCCGCCGACACCGGGCTGCTGGAGCGGTTTGCGGCTCCCGCGGAACGCCGGGACTGGTGGCTGGACCGGCTCCGCCGGATCCACTCCCTCCTCGCCCCGTCGACTGCTCCGTAACTGGTTTCCAGGCCCTAAATGGGCAGCGGGGCCAGTCAAAGGAGGTCTTCCACAGGTTTCTTTCAGCCTTTTCACGGGTTTACCTCAGGTTCATGTGCATGCCGTCAGTATTTCAGAACAGGCTGGAAGGGTGAGCGGGCACCCGATAGACATTCCCTGGAAGGTTTCCCATGTCTGAAACAGCCCGCAAGTTCACCCTGCTGCCCATGCTCGGCCATACCAAGGGCAAGCGCAGCCCCGTTACATGCGCACTCAAGTGCGACAACGCCTGTGCAGGCGACGTCTGCAACACCGCTCCAACAGCTACTTCCGCGACATCGCTTCCGCCACCCTGTCCCGCCGCGCCGCCCTGGGCCTTGGCGCCGCCGGTGCCCTCGCCGTCGCCCTCGGTTCAGCGGTGAGCTCGGCCGAACCTGCCTCCGCCGCCGGCCTGTCCAAGGCCGCCAAGGAAGGCTTCGGCAACTCCAAGCTTCAGTTCACCGCCATCAAGCCCGTGGACAAGGCCGTTGACGCCTTCACCGTTCCGGAGGGCTTCACCTGGCAGCCGATCATCCGCTGGGGCGATCCACTGTTCAACGATTCCCCCGAGTTCGACCTGGACCACCAGACCGCGGCGGCGCAGGCCCGCCAGTTCGGCTACAACAACGACTACACGGACATCGTGGAAATCCCCGGCAGCAAGGGCCGCCGCGCGGTACTGTTCACCAACCACGAATACACCAACGAAAACATCATGGTTCCCGCCGGCTACGACGCCAAGGAAACCCGCGCCATTGGCCGCGCTGCCCATGGCCTGGCCGTGGTTGAACTCGAGCGCAAGAACACCACTAAACCGTGGAGCTACGTCAAGGGCGCGCCGCTGAACCGCCGCTACCTCTCCGACACCACCTACGAACTGACCGGCCCGGTGGCCGGCTCGGCACTGGTCAAGACCGTCGCCGACCCCTCCGGCCGCGCCATCAAGGGAACGTTCGGCAACTGCTCCGGCGGCACCACCCCCTGGGGCACCATCCTCTCCGGCGAGGAGAACTTCAACGGCTACTTTGTCTCCGCTGGCACCTCGGCCAGCGACAAGCGCTACGGCCTGACCGCCAAGCCCACCGCGCGCCAGTGGGAGTTGGACGACCCCCGCTTCGATACCCGCAACGGCGGCTACGAAAACGAAACCAACCGGTTCGGCTGGATCGTGGAAGTCGACCCGTTCGATCCCACCTCCACCCCTAAGAAGCGCTCCGCGATGGGCCGCTTCAAGCACGAGGGCGCCAACGTGATCGTGGCCGAATCCGGGCATGTGGTGGCATACATGGGTGACGACGAGAAGTTCGACTACCTCTACAAGTTCGTCTCGGCAGGGAAATACCGTGAGGGGGACCGCAGGCACAACATGGACCTGCTCTCCGAGGGCGACCTGTATGTTGCCAAGTTCACCGGCAACTCTCCCGCTGCGGAGATCACCGGCACCGGGGCGCTTCCCGCCGACGGCGCCTTCGACGGCACCGGCGAATGGCTGCCCCTGGTGGTCGGCGGAAAGTCGGAAGTCCCCGGCATGTCCGTCGAAGAGGTCCTGGTCTACACCCGCCTGGCCGCGGACAAGGTGGGCCCCACCAAGATGGACCGCTGCGAGGATGTCCAGCCCAGCCTGCACACCGGCAAGGTCTACGTGGTCTGCACCAACAACTCGGACCGCGGTACCGGTACCAAAGAGGGCGCCACGGAGGTCAACCCGCGCACGCAGAACCGCGACGGCCACATCGTGGAAATCACCGAAACCGGCGACCAGACCTCCACGAAGTTCAACTGGACCCTCCTGATGGTCTGCGGCGATCCGGCGCAGGGCGATGTCACCTACTTCTCGGGCTACCCGATGGAAAAGGTCTCGCCCATCTCCTGCCCGGACAACGTGGCCTTCGACTCCGTGGGCAACCTCTGGATCTCCACCGACGGTGCCCCCTCCGGCATTGGCTACAACGACGGCCTTTTCAAGGTCACCCTGGACGGTGCCGAGCGCGGCAAGGTGGAGCAGTTCCTCTCCGTTCCCCGCGACGCCGAAACCTGCGGCCCGGTCATCCACGACGACGAGCGCACCGTGTTCGTTTCCGTGCAGCACCCCGGCGAGGAAGGCACCTTCGAGGCGCCGCACTCGTTCTTCCCGGATTACGTCCAGGCAGGCACGACGCCGGCCCCCGGCCAGGTGCGCGCGCCCCGTCCCGCCGTGGTCCAGGTGTTCCGCGGCTAACCCTGGCGACGCGCCATCACCTTTGACGGGTTTTCCTGAAACGCCCGCTCACCTTTGACGGGTTTTCCTGAAATGCCCGCTCACCTTTGACGGGTTTTCGTGAAACGCCCGCTCACTTTTGTTCCGCCCAAACGGGACAGGTGAGCGGGCGTTCAATTTGAACTGCCAAAGGTGCGCGCGGGATGGGGAATTGGGTGCCAAAGGTGAGCGGGCGTTGGAGGGTGGCAGACTGGTTAGGTGACTTCGTTGAACGAACCCGCACCCGACGCCGCCTCCACAGACATTCCCACCGGTACCACTGCTGCCACTGAAGCGGCAGACGCCATGCACTCTGACGATGCGCCTGGGCTGAGCGCGCTCGCTGCAGCGCGGATCGCCGTCGATGTCCTGGTCGACGGCGGGGTGCGGCACGTGGTGGTGTCGCCGGGTTCGCGGTCGGCCCCCATGGCATACGCCCTGGCCGAGGCGTCGGCGGCAGGGCGGGTGGACCTGCTGGTCCGGATCGACGAGCGGTCCGCCGGGTTCACCGCGCTGGGCCTGGCCCTCTCGACCGGCTCGCCCGCAGCCGTCCTCACCACGTCCGGGACCGCCGTCGGAAACCTGATGCCCGCCGTGATGGAGGCCAACCACGCCGCCGTCCCGCTGCTGGTCCTGTCCGCGGACCGGCCGGACGAGCTCCGGGGGACCGGTGCCAACCAGACCACCGTCCAGCCCGACCTCTTTGGCGAGCACGTCCGGTTCGCCGCGGACATTCCGGCCGGGAGCAACCCCCAGCGGGCCATCCAAACCGGACTCTCAGCGGCCACCGGCGCGTTCGCGGACCTCCCGCCCGGCCCGGTACAGCTCAACCTCGCCTTCCGCGACCCCCTGGTGCCCGCGCCTGACGAGGGGCTGCCCACGATGGTGGAGCGGCAGCGCTACCGGGTGGGCACCGAGCCGCTGGTCATGAACCTGCCACCGGCGCCGGAGAACCTGCCGGAGCCTGCGCACGGTGGTGGTGGCAGGGCACGACGCCGGTCCGGTGGCCGAGGCGTTCGCCCGCGCCCACAACCTTCCGCTGCTCGCCGAACCCTCCTCCAACTCCCGCTTCGGACCGAACGCCGTGGGCCCGTACCGGCTGCTGCTGGAGCATTTCGGGGCCGGTTCGGCGCAACCGATCGAACGCGTGGTGCTGTTCGGCAGGCCCACGCTGTCCCGTCCGGTGGCCGCGCTCCTTGCCCGCGCCGACCTCGAGTCAGCCCTGTACCAGCCGGTCCCGGTCGCCTGGTACGAGCCCGGCCGGCGCACTGAGCTGCCGCTGGAAAACCTCGCAGACCTCACGGATTTCGCCGGCCGCGGCAGCGCTGCCTGGCTGGACACGTGGCTGCTTGCAGGCTCGGCCGCGCAGCACGCGCTGGACCAGGTATTAGCCGCAGAAACCGCTGCCACCGGCCCCTCGGTGGCCTCGCTGGTGTGGCGGAATGCGTGCGGCCAGCTGCTGCTGGGCTCCTCCAACGGCATCCGGGACGTTGACCTCGCCGGGCTTCCGGCCAACGATCCTGCCGCCACCGTGTATGCCAACCGGGGCCTGGCCGGCATCGACGGCACTATTTCCACCGCCACCGGCATCGCCCTGGGCGGCCGGCAGGAGACCACCGTGCTGCTGGGCGACGTGACCTTCCTGCACGACGCCGGCGGCCTCCTCCTGGGGATGGGGGAGGAACAGCCGGACCTGCGGATCGTGGTCCTGAACGACTCCGGCGGCGCCATTTTCGGGCTGCTGGAACACGGGGGAGTGGAGGAGGGCGGCCGCTACGGAGACGCCGTCGAACGCCTTTTCGCCACCCCGCACTCCGTGGATATCGCGGCACTCGCTGCAGCGTACGGCGTCGGCCATTCACTGGTAGGCACGACGGCGGGACTCGCAGAGGCGCTGGGCCGGCCTGTGCAGGGGCGCAGCATCGTGGAGGTCCGGACCGACCGCCGGCAGCTCCGGCAGCTCCACGCACGGATCAAGGAGGCGGTGTCCGCCGCTGTCGAGGGCGTGCTCTCCGGGCAGTAGCGCAAAAACGGGCCATGACGCGACAATGCCCTGCCGCTACCGGTATATCCGGGGCGGCAGGGCATTTGCGTGTCGAAAGCTTGAACCGGGGTCAGAGCACCCGGCTCAGGAACTCCTTGGTCCGCGCATGCTGGGGGTTGGCGATGATCTCCCGGGGATCGCCCGATTCCACCACCACGCCGCCGTCCATGAAGGTCAGCGTGTCACCCACCTCGCGGGCGAAGCCGATCTCGTGGGTCACCACGATCATGGTCATACCGGACTTGGCCAGGTCCTTCATCACGTTCAGGACATCGCCCACGAGCTCCGGGTCAAGAGCCGACGTGGGCTCGTCGAACAGCATGAGCTCCGGCTCCATGGCCAGCGCACGGGCAATGGCCACGCGCTGCTGCTGGCCACCGGAGAGCTGTGAGGGGTAGTGGCCGGAACGGTCGCCGAGCCCCACCCGGGCCAGCGCTCCAGGGCACGCTTCTGGGCGGCAGCCTTGGACTGGCCCTTCACGTGCACCGGCGCTTCCATGACATTCTGCAGTGCGGTCTTGTGCGGGAACAGGTTGAAGCGCTGGAACACCATGCCGATTTCACGGCGCTGGGCGGCGATTTCCTTGGTCTTGAGGTCGTGGAGCCTGCCGTTGACCTCGCGGTAGCCGATCAGCTGCCCGCCCACGGAGATCCGCCCGGCACTGATGCTTTCCAGGAGGTTCACGCAGCGGAGCATGGTGGATTTGCCGGAACCGGAAGGCCCGATCACCACCGACACCTCGCCCTGGTTGACGGTCATGTCGATGCCCCGCAGGACATGGTGCTGCCCGTAGTACTTGTGGAGGCCCTCGATCTTGACCAGCGGCTTCTCTGCTGTGACGGTCATCGTGCACTCTCCTCGGGGAAGTCCGTCTTCATTGACCGCTTGGCATCAGCGCCGGCGCCGGCAGCCTTGGCAGCTGCCGGGTTCACGGCCGCCGGGGCGAGGTTGTCCACGCCCTTGCCGTAATAGGCCTCGATGAAGTGCTGGCCGACCATCAGGATGCTGGTGATCACCAGGTACCAGATTGCCGCGACGATCAGCAGTGGCACCGGCAGGTAGGTCCGGTTTGCCAGGGCATTGGTGGCGAACGTCAGGTCCAGGGTGAATGGAACCGCGAGCACCAGCGAGGTGGTCTTGAGCATGCCGATGGTCTCGTTCCCGGTGGGAGGCACGATCACCCGCATGGCCTGCGGCAGGATGATCCGCCACATGATCTTGCCCTTGGACATGCCCAGGGCCTCGGCGGCTTCCTGCTGGCCCCTGTCCACGGACTTGAGGCCGGCACGGAAAATTTCCGCGAGATAAGCGGACTCGTTCAGGCCCAAGCCCAGGATCGCAGCAACGGTTGCATTCACGACGCTGGCGGTGTCAAGGCTGAAGAGTTCAGGGCCAAACGGCACGCCGGCGCTGATCTTTGGGTACAGAACCGCAATCAGGCCCCAGAACACCAGGCTGGGTGTACACAGGAGTACCACGGAAGAACCACACCCAGACCCAGGCTGGACCAGCGGAATATGGGGTTGTCGGACTGGCGCATGAACGCCAGCAGGATGGCCAGGACAATCGCCAGAACCATCGATGCCACGGTGAGCAGCAGGGTCCAGCCCACGCCCTGGACAACCTTGACGTCCAGGATGTAGGTGCCAACGATGTCCCAGCGGAAGTTGGGGTTGGTGAAAAGGCTCTGCAGGAACACCGCAACGAAAGCGAGGATGATGACGGCGCTGATCCACCGGCCGGGGTGGCGCACCGGCACTGACTTGTTCAGTACCGGTGCGTCCCGGTGTTGATGGTGTTCCATGTGCACACCTGACTTGTCGTCGGTAACGCGAAAACTCAAGACTTAACCGCCGGGTTGACCTCGGACTTGGTGATGGCGCCCTCGGAGTTGCCCCAGCCTTCCAGGATCTTCTTGTAGGAGCCGTCTTCCATCAGCTTGGTGACGGTCTTCTGGATGACGTCGGCCCAGGCAGTGTCAGCCTTGGCCACGGCAATGCCCTGCGGAGCGGAGTCGTAGACGTCGCCGAGCTTTTCCAGCTGGCCGTTGGTCTGGGTCAGGGCGTAGCCGATGATGGGGGAGTCGGCGGCCATGGCATCGATGCTGCCGTTCACCAGGCGGGTGGTGACGTCCGTCTGGTTCTTCAGGGTGACGATGTCAATCGGCTTCTTGCCGTCGGCCACGCACTTCTTGTTGCGGTCGGCGAGGTCCGGGTCTTCCTGGACGGTGCCGGTCTGCACGCCAATGGACTTGCCGCAGACGTCATCCAGGGAGAACTTGTTGGGGTTGCCCTTCTTGACTGCCCAGGCGGTGCCGGCGTTGAAGTAGCTGACCATGTTCACGGCGCCCAGGCGCTCCGGGTTGATGGTGAACGAGGAGATGCCCAGATCGTACTTGGGGCCGAGGGCCGGGAGGATGCCGGTGAACTCCGCGGTCTGGACCTGTACCTTGAGCCCCAGGGTGGCACCAATGGCCTTGGCGATGTCCACGTCGTAGCCGACAGCAGTCTGGCCGTCGGGACCGAGGAACTCGGCCGGCGCGTAGCTGGTGTCCGAGCCAATCGTGATGGTGCCCTTGGACTTGATGGCGTCCGGGACCATGGCGGCCAGGGCATCGTCCTTCTTGACCGTCGAGGGATCAAAGCTGGCGCTGGCACTGCCCGAGGAAGTGGCCGCGCTGGAGGGACCCGTTTCCGAGGCGTTGGTGCACGCTGAGAGGGCCAGGGCGCTGATGGCGATCATAGTGGCGGCGGTCAGCTTGGACGTGCCCAGGAGGGTACGGGGAGTCTGCATTTCTTACCTTTTGTTGCAGGGGATATGAGGTACTAACGCGGCTTATAGTGTAACGCTCAACAAGAGAGGTACGTCACACGCAACTAAGTTTCACTATTGGATAACCTTTACGGTGACAAAATCAAGCCTTCCAGAGCAGCGTTCGTCTGTCATCCCAGACTCGTTGATCCGGAACGTCAGCTTTTGATGCCCAGGGACTCCAGCATCGGACGGAATTTAGCCCACGTCTCCGCCAGGCTCCGCCTCTGGCTGGGAGCCGTCAACTATGCCGCAGCCGGCATACAACCGCACGGTTTCCGGGCTCTCAATCACTGCACCGCGCAGGGCGATGCCCCACTCGCCGTTCCCGGCCGCGTCAAGCCAGCCCACTGGTCCGGCATAGGGACCGCGGTCCAGGTGCTCCAGCTTTCGGATCAGCTCGCCCGCCACCTGCGTGGGGGTTCCGCAGACGGCGGCGGTGGGATGCAGGGCATTGATCAGGGCCAGGCAGGTGGGCACGTGGCCTTCCACCTCTGTCAGTTCCGCCTTGACGTCGGACGCCAGGTGCCAGACGTTGGGCAGGCTCCAGGATGAAGGGCTCGTCATGCGCATTCATCGCCTCGGAAAACGGCGCCAACTGCCTGGTCAGCGACTGGATGGCGATTTCATGCTCATGCCTCTGCTTTTCGGACCCGGCCAGAACACGCGTTGCGTAGTCCATGGGCGGCCCGTCCTCGCCATGCGCGTCGCGGCGGTCCAGTGTGCCGGCCAGCACCCGGGCCTGGGCGGTGCGTCCTTCCACCTGGATCAGCATCTCGGGCGTGGCGCCCACCAGCCCGTCCACGCCGTAAGTCCAGCACTCGCGGTACCTCACGGAAAGTTCCCGCAGCACATCTGCGGCATGTACGCCGGAGGGAATGGTAGCCACCACGTCCCGCGCCAGCACAAGCTTCTCCAGCGCGCCGGTCCGGATCTCGGCAACGCCAGCCGCTACGGCATCCTTCCAGGCGTCCTCGCTGAGGGACCCGGTGTGCAGCGTGGCCCCGGCAGCAAGGGGAGGGGGCGTACGACGGCGCCGCCCCCTGGCCGGGCACGGCACCTCCGGCTGCGTTCCCGGCGGAGTCCGCTGCCGCCGTCGTGCCTTCCGGGGCCTGGGTATACACGGAACCATCGCTGAGCCAGCGGTCGAGGGCTGCAAGGGCCGTCGCCTCGGTGAGTGGGCCGTCGTCGAACGTCAACTGCGTGAGCCACGCCCGGTTGTCCCGCACTCCCACCACAATCTCCGGGACGATCAGGCGGGACTGGTGCGCCGAGGTCTTGGAGAAAGCGAAGGAACCGAAGGCCACGGGGCCGGTACCCGGGAGCCCGACGGAGTCGGTGACATCCGCCTCGAGGACAAGGTGCCGCCACCAGATGTCGGCCTCCAGGAACCGGTCCGGCCCCGTGGTGGTGAAACGTGCGATCTCGCCGAATCCCGTCAGTCCGGCCTCGCGGCGGGTCCAGCAAAGGACGTCGTCCCGCACCAGGAACGAAGGCAGCCCCCGGGGAACGCCGTGCCATCCAGGGGGACTGTCAGTGTGCGGAACGTGCTCGTCATGATGAGACAACACTAGTACTGAAAGGTACTCAGCCTGCCGGGTACCTTCCGGCACCCCGGCCTCCACTGGAGAAAGCTGTCCGGCATGGTCCGGACCCGCGTGAACATTTGAGACAATGTCATGGTGAACCGAGCATCCTTGGATAAGCGTCCGGACGAAGTAGCCACGATGTTTGACGACGTCGCACCTAAATACGACGTCGTCAACGATGTCCTCTCCATGGGGCAGACCCGCCGCTGGCGGAAGATCGTGGTGGACGCCATGGAAGTCTCCAAAGGCCAGCGGGTCCTCGACCTCGCGGCCGGAACCGGGACTTCGAGTGAACCATATGCCGACGCCGGCATAGACGTTGTGGCCTGCGACTTCTCCCTGGGCATGCTCAAGGTGGGCAAGCGCCGCCGCCCGGACATCGACTTCATTGCCGGTGACGCCACCAACCTGCCGTTCGCGGATAACACGTTTGACGCCACCACCATCTCCTTCGGACTGCGCAACGTGAACGAGCCCAAGAAGGCCCTGGCGGAGATGCTGCGCGTCACCAAGCCCGGCGGCCGACTGGTCATCGCCGAGTTCTCACAGCCGGTGGTTCCGCTGTGGCGCACCATGTATACCGAGTACCTGATGCGCGCCCTCCCGGCCATCGCCGTCAAGGTTGCCTCCAACCCGGATGCCTACGTCTACCTGGCCGAATCCATCCGCGCCTGGCCGGACCAGGACCACCTGGCCGCCTGGCTGCAGGAAAGCGGCTGGGAGAAGGTCACCTACCGCAACCTCACCGGCGGCATTGTCGCGGTCCACCGGGCCTCCAAACCGGCTGATTCCTCACCCGACGGGGCTGCTGCCGCCATCGCTGCGCACAAGGGCCCGGTGGCCAAGCTGCGCCGCAACACCGTCCGCTGACCTGTGAAGGTACTGATTGCCGGCGCGGGTCCGGCCGGATCGACCGCCGCGTACTACCTCGCCAAAGCAGGCCTCGAGGTCACGGTGCTGGAGAAAACCAGCTTTCCGCGCGAGAAGGTGTGCGGCGACGGGCTGACGCCGCGCGCCGTCCGCGAAATCCAGAAGCTCGGCCTGCCGCACCCGGAGAACGACGGCTGGCGCCGGAACAAGGGCCTGCGCCTGATCGCCGGGGGCCGCACCATCGAGCCTGCCCTGGCCCGAGGTATCCGACTTTCCGCAGTACGGGCTCATCCGCACGCGCCTGGGTTTCGACGAGGAACTGGCGCGGCACGCCCAGTCCGCCGGTGCCACGCTGCTTGAGCGGCACAGCGTCATCGAGGCACTCAGGGACGACGCCGGCCGAGTCACCGGGGTCCGCGCAGCGCTGCTTGACAAGTCCGGACGCAAGACGGGGGAGACGCGCGACTTCACTGCCGACGTCGTCCTCGCCGCCGATGGCAACTCCACGCGCACCTCCGTGTCCCTGGGGATCCAGAAGCGCGATGACCGGCCTCTGGGCGTGGCCGTGCGCACCTACTTCACCTCGCCGCGCACCGACGATGACTGGATGGAAGGCTGGCTGGAGCTTCCCGGCCGCGACGGCAAGTTGCTGCCCGGCTACGGCTGGGTGTTCGGCGTCGGCGACGGCACCTCCAACGTGGGCCTTGGCATCCTGAACTCCTCCAAGGACTTCGGCAAGCTCGACTACAAGCAGGTGCTGCGCGAGTGGACCGCCGGCATGCCCTCCGAGTGGGGTTTCACGCCGGAGAACCAGGTGGGTGAAATCCGCGGTGCTGCCCTGCCCATGGGCTTCAACCGCACCCCGCACTATTCGCCCGGCGTGCTCCTGCTGGGCGACGCCGGCGGCATGGTCTCGCCGTTCAACGGCGAGGGCATCTCCTATGCCATGGAGTCCGCACGGTTTGCGGCCGAGTTCATCATCGACGCCTCCTCCCGCGCTGCTGCCTCGGGCGGAACGCACGACGCCGACGCGCACCTTGCGCGGTACGCGGACTACGTGCGGGACCAGTGGGGATCGCACTTCACGCTGGGCCGGGCATTTGCCGCGCTGATCGGGAAACCGGCCGTCATGAAGCTCGCACTGCGCACCGGCATGCCCATCCCGGTGCTGATGCGGTTCGTGGTACGGCTCCTTGCCAACCTCACGGACCCGTCCGCGAAGGGCTTCGAGGACCGGGTGATCCGCGTCCTGGAAGCACTCGTTCCGGCCACATCCAATACCTTGCCAGCATCGAACCAGCGGTATCCGCAACAAAAAGTTAGGGTTAACCCGTGACCAAATCCGCAGACCAGAGCTGGACGCACGCCGGGCACGGCCTGCCGGACTCCGAACCCAGCCTCAACACCACCGCAATCGCCACGGGACTCCAGCTGCCGGCAGGCTTTGCAGCCATCGCAGGGGACCCCGAACTGGGCCCGGCCATCACGAACAACCTGGCCAAGGTGGAGAAGAAACTGCGCGAGGCCATCGCCAACTCTGATCCCCTCGCTGACGCAACGTCGCGCCACCTGGTGGAAGCCGGCGGCAAACGTATCCGGCCGCTGCTGACCCTGCTCTGCGCCCACCTCGGGGACGCATCGCTGCCCGCTGTGGTGCAGGCCGCCGTCGTGGTTGAACTGACGCACCTTGCCACGCTGTACCACGACGACGTCATGGACTCCGCGCCGTTCCGCCGTGGCGCCCCCACGGCGCACGAGGTGTGGGGCAACTCGGTAGCCGTCCTCACCGGCGACCTGATCTTTGCCCGCGCCTCCATCCTGGTGTCCGAGCTGGGCGGCCGTGCACTGGGCATCCAGGCGCGGACGTTCGAGCGGCTGTGCCTGGGCCAGCTGCACGAGACCGTGGGGCCGCGGCCGGACGAGGATCCGGTGGAGCACTACCTGTCCGTCATTGCGGACAAGACCGGCTCGCTGGTTGCAGCCTCCGGCCAGTTCGGTGCCATCTTCTCCGGCGCCGATGAGGCCTACGAGGACGTCCTGGTGGAATACGGTGAGAAGGTGGGCGTAGCCTTCCAGGCTCGCCGACGACGTCATCGATGTCACCGGCGTCAAGGTCAAGTCCGGCAAGTCCCCGGGAACCGACCTGCGCGAAGGGGTCCCCACCCTGCCGGTGCTGCTCCTGCGCAAGGCCGCCGCCGATGGCGACCGGTCCGCCGTCGAACTCCTCACGCTGATCGACGGCGACCTGTCCTCCGACGAAGCGCTGGCTGCCGCCGTTGCAGGACTGCGCGAGCACCCTGTCACTGCCGAGTCCTGGGTGGTTGCACGGCAGTGGGCCAAGGAGGCCATCGAAGCCCTGGCTCCGCTGCCGGAGGGCGTGGTCAAGGAGTCGCTGTCCAACTTCGCGCTGGCCGTGGTGGACCGCGCCAGCTGATGTTGGTTCGTTAGGAGCCCGGTACCCCTGGATTACCAGCCGGTGCCGGGCTTCTTTGTCATTGGGATGGGTCGTTAAACGGGATAGCCCCGGTCCTCAACAACCGAAGTTGCTGTGTACCGGGGCTATCTCTCCGTTCGCATCAGACCCGCCGGAGGCGTTTAGCGGATCCGTGAATAGCTTATGACAGCTTTGTCACAGTGCGCAAGTCCACTGTTACTCACCCTGTCAAAAAGTTTCCTGCCGAGTTTCCCCATGTTTCAGCGCCTAGGGCCACCGGCAACCGGAGCGGCGTGGCAACACGCTGCAAGGGCTCTTCAAACATGGGGAATCCCAGCAGCCCGGTTACGCACATAGGTGGCTTCATGCCTTCTGGCCAGAGAGACCATCCGCTGTGCTGGCTCAATGGAGCTTTGCCGATTCCTCGGTAACGCGGGCTCTGTGGCCCGCACTGCAACCATCCGGAGAGCGGGATTTTCGGATCGGGACATCCGCAGCGCGGCGGCATCCGGCCAAGTCCGCCGTCTTAGGCATGGCGTGCTGGCCCTGCCGGGAGCCAGCCCGGACTTGGTGGCTGCAGTCCTGGGAAACGGGCTGCTCACCTGCGCCTCGGGCGCTGGCCACCGCGGGCTGTGGTTGCTGCACCAGCCGGGAAAGGTCCATCTGTTGTGCCGGCACGCTGGACCACCGACTGCTGTGGTGCACCGCGAGTCCCTGGTCCCGCACGGAACGGCAGAGCCCGTTGCAAGCATCACTGACATACTCATTCACGGTTTGCGCTGCCTGCCGGAGGGTGAGGCGGCGGTGATGGTCGAGAGTGCAGTGCGGCAAGGCGTGACCACATTGCCTTATCTGCGCCAACGACTGCCCGGAAACCGGAACGGAGCCTGCCCGGAAAGTGCTGGACCTGGTCGATGGCACGGCTGACTCTGCCATTGAGGTGGTGGCCCGCCTCCTCTTCCGGGCTGCAGGGATTTACACCCAAACCCAGGTCGACTTGCCGGGGATCGGCTGCGTCGACTTCCTGCTGGAGGGGTTCCTGATCATCGAGATCGACGGCGCCACCCACTTGGAGCCGCGACAGGTGAAGAAAGACCGCTCACGGAACAATGCCAGCACCCTCAGGGGCTATGCGGTGCTGCGATACGGGTACGCGGACGTCGTCCACAACCCGCAGAAGGTGCTTGCCGAGGTCTGGCAGGTGCTCAGGGGCAGGGTCATCCGCTGAAACTCCCCAGCTTCCAACCGCAAAGCCGGGGACTCGCGGGCAAAACCGGGGAACACGCCGGTCGGCACCCCCTAAAGGTGGGGACATTCAGCGGGGGCCGGCCCACACGGGGAGCAGAAGACCCTACTCTTCCTCTTCTTCCTCGAACGCCCACTCGAACATGTCGAAGACGAACTCGGAGAAGGTGCCTTCCTCGGACTTCCACTGGCCGCGGGCATTATTGCGGCGGTACACGATGGGGTCCGGGACGCTGAGGTCGCCCACGCGGAAACCCCAGGTGAAGGCTTCCTCTTCATCCTCGAGGAACATGAGGAAGCCGTCGTCATCGACTTCGAGGCTCTTCGGGGTCCCAGAAGTAGTGGTAGGCCTCCATCAGGTCCTCGCAGCCGCCCAGGGCCAGGTAGAACTCGCGCAGGACCAGCGGGATCTCGAACTGGTGCTCGGCGAGGGCCTTATCCAGCTCCTCAGGGGTCAGGCCGTCCGCTTCCTGCCATTCATCCTCGAGATACTTCGGAACAAGCGCGCGGAACTTCTCGAGGAACATGTCAGTCATGCTCATATCCTAGCTAATTCCGGCGCTCCCAAAATGACATGGAAACCAACGTCACAGCCCTGGATCGCTTGCCCGCCGGTGCCACCCGCGGACGGCAAGCGGCGCCTGCCAGGATCGCCGCCAGGCCAGGACGCGGAAGGTGAAAACCAGTGCGGCAATCCCGGCCGCGGTCAGCACGTTGAACACGCCGAGGACCCACAGCACCGCTGTCAACGAGGAACCCACGAATGCCGGCAGCGCGTAGATGTCCTGCGGGTTGAAAAGCTCGGGGACCTCATTCGCCGTGATGTCCCGCAGCAAACCGCCGCCGACCGCCGTGGTCACCCCCAGCAGCACTGACGCCACCGGGTTCAAGCCGGTGGCCAGCGCCTTGAGCGTGCCGGTCATGCAGAACAGCGCCAGGCCGGCGGCATCGAACAGGGTCAGCAACGACGTATACCGCTGCACGCTGGAGAACAGGAAGAACACCAGTACGGTTGCCAGCAGCGGCGGGGCCAGGTAGGCCGGGTTGGTAAAGGCCGCCGGCACCACGCCGAGGATGATGTCGCGGATCACGCCGCCGCCAAGGCCCACCAGGGACGCCAGCAGAAGGGACCCGACGATGTCGATTTCCTTCCGCGCCGCCAGAAGCGAGCCCGACACGGCAAAGAAGAACACGCCCAGCAGATCCAGCCACACCGGGGAGTTGTCAAAGGCGAATGTCATGTGGCGTCCCGGTATTTCAGAGAGGGCGGACAGGGCGGCTCCAACGTTACGCTAGCCCCTATGAACAGCCCCATCATGATCGCCTGCGCCCATGGGACGTCCAACACACAGGGGGCCGCGGAGGTCAACGCGCTGCGCGCCGCCATCGCCGGGCTCCGCCCGGGCCTTGATGTCCGCGAGGCCTATGTGGACGTCCAGCAGCCGGACCTGGTGGACGTGGTGGCCGGCCTGCCGGAGGGGGACGCCGCCGTGGTGGTTCCGCTGCTGCTGAGCGTTGGCTACCACGTGAAGGTGGACATCGCCCGTGCTGTGAAGAGCCGCCCGGGCAGCGCCGCCGCCGCGCCGCTCGGACCGGATCCGCGGCTGGCCAGACTGCTGGACCAGCGGCTGCGCGAGGCCGGCACCACAGACAATGACGTCATTGTCCTGGCCGCCGCGGGCTCGTCCAACCCCAACGCCGCGGTCAGCGTTGAGGCGTTGCTGGGCCAGTTGCGGGAGCTGCGGTCCAACCGAATGGTGGCTGCCTACGGTGCCTCCGCCCAGCCGTCCGTGCCCGACGCCGTCGCCATGCTCCGGGAGGAGCTCGCCGGTGGTGCCGGGGCGGGGGAGTCCGCAGGAGCGGTCGACGTCGGCGGCCGGGTGGTGATTGCCTCGTATCTCCTGGCGCCGGGCTTCTTCCACGACCAGTGGCCAAGGCCGGTGCCGACGTCGTGACCCAGCCCCTGCTGCCGTCCCCGACGCTCGCGGAGATTGCGCTCGACAGGTATGACGCCGCCGTCGCCATGATGGCGGAAACCGCGGCGGAAGCACGGGCAGAAGCCGCCACGGAGGTGCCAAACGCGGCTCCCGCAGATGCACAGCAGGGTGGCTTCTTCAAGGGCCTCCGGCGTTTCGTGACGAAATATTTCCCTAGGTGACTTAGCGTTTCCGGGCCTTTGTGACGCAAATCGGGGGCGCCCTACAGTCGTTGCATGACTGATACAGCTCTAGCCGGAGCGTCCGCGGATTCCGCTGCCGCCAAGCGTCCCGCCCGCCCGTCCCGGCCCGCCGCAAAGCCGCACGGGCAGTGGAAAGTGGACGGCAAGACGCCGCTGAACGCCAACGAAACGTGGAAGCAGGAAGACGACGGCCTGAACGTCCGCGAGCGTATCGAGTCCATCTACGCCAAGGAAGGCTTCGACGCCATCCCCGGCCAGGACCTGCACGGCCGCTTCCGCTGGTGGGGCCTGTACACCCAGCGCAAGCCCGGGATCGACGGCGGCAAAACCGCCACCCTGGAGCCGCACGAGCTCGAAGACAAGTACTTCATGCTGCGGGTGAGGATCGACGGCGGTGCCCTCACCACCGAGCAGCCTGCGCGTCATCGGCCAGATCTCCGTGGACTTCGCCCGTGATTCCGCCGACCTCACCGACCGCCAGAACATCCAGCTGCACTGGATCGAGGTGGAGAACGTGCCCGAAATCTGGCGCCGCCTCGAAGCTGTTGGCCTGTCCACCACGGAAGCCTGCGGCGACGTGCCGCGCGTGATCCTGGGCTCGCCCGTGGCGGGCATCGCCAAGGACGAGATCATCGACCCCACGCCCCTCATCGCCGAGCCTGGGTGAGCGGTTCATCGGCAACCCGATCGTGTCCAACCTGCCCCGCAAGTACAAGACCGCCATCACCGGCCACCCCAGCCAGGACGTGGTCCACGAGATCAACGACATCGCACTGGTGGGTGTCCGCCACCCCGAACTCGGTGCCGGCTACGACCTCTGGGTGGGCGGCGCGCTGTCCACCAATCCGATGCTGGGTAAGCGCCTTGGCGCCTTCGTCCAGCCGGACCAGGCGGCCGACGTGTGGCTGGGCGTCACCAGCATCTTCCGCGACTACGGTTACCGCCGGATGCGCACCAAGGCCCGCCTGAAGTTCCTCCTGGCCGACTGGGGCACGGAGAAGTTCCGCCAGGTCCTGGAGGACGAATACCTGGGCTACAAGCTCGCCGACGGCCCCGCCGCGCCCAAGCCCGCCACACCCGGCGACCACGTGGGCGTGCACGAACAGAAGGACGGCAAGTTCTTCATCGGTGCCACCCCGCTGGGCGGCCGGCTGTCCGGTTCCGGCCTGGTCAAGCTCGCCGACACCCTGGAGGCACGCGGCTCCTACCGGCTGCGCACCACACCGCACCAGAAGATCGTGGTACTGGACGTCGAGAAGGACCACGTGGAGCCGCTCATCGCGGAGCTTGACGCCCTGGGCCTGTCTGCCCGCCCGTCGGTGTTCCGCCGCGGAACCATCGCCTGCACCGGCATCGAGTACTGCAAGCTGGCCATCGTTGAAACCAAGGTGACCGCCGCCAGCGCCGTTGCCGAGCTGGAGCGCCGCCTGGCCGACCTCGCCGGCTCCGGCCAGCTGCCCTCAGCGCTGTCCCTGCACATCAACGGCTGCCCCAACTCCTGCGCCCGCATCCAGACGGCGGACATCGGGCTCAAGGGCATGATGCTGCCAACGCCCGACGGCGATCCCTCCCCGGGTTTCCAGGTCCACCTGGGCGGTGGGCTGGCCAACAACGACCGCGAAGAAGCCGGGCTGGGACGCACCGTACGCGGCCTCAAGGTGTACGTCGACGACTTGCCCGATTACGTGGAGCGCGTGGTCCGCCGGTTCGTGGCCGACCGCGCCGATGGCCAGACCTTCGCCGAATGGGCCCACGCAGCAGACGAGGAGGCACTGCAGTGATGGCAAAGCACCATGCACCCGCCCCCAAGCTCCGCTCCAAGGATGAGCTCAAGGCCCTGGCCGAGGCTGGCGCAGCCGAGCTCGGCTGGGACGCCCCCGCCCGCGACGTGATCGCCTGGGTGGAACGCAACTTCGACCTGCCCGCCGTCGCCGTCGCCTGCTCCATGGCCGACGCCGTCCTGCCGGCCCTGGTCGCGGACCAGATGCCCGGCGTCGACGTCCTGTTCCTGGAGACCGGCTACCACTTCCCGGAAACCTACGCCACGCGCGATGAAGTGGCTGCGAACCTCCGCGTCAACGTGGTGGACGTCCTGCCGGAAACCACCGTGGAGCAGCAGGACCGGCTGCTGGGCAAGGACCTCTTTGCCCGCGATGCCGCCCAGTGCTGCGCCCTCCGCAAGGTGGCCCCGCTGCAGCGCACCCTGGCCGGCTATGAACTCTGGTTCACCGGCGTGCGCCGCGATGAGGCCCCCACCCGCACCAACACCCCGCTGGTCTCCTGGGATGAAAAGAACGGCCTGGTCAAGGTCAACCCGATGGCTGCCTGGACGTTCGACCAGCCTGGTCGAGTACTCCGACGACAACCTCCTGCCCGTCAACCCGCTGCTTTCCCAGGGCTACCCCTCCATCGGCTGCCAGCCCTGCACCCGCAAGGTGGCGCCCGGCGAGGACCCCCGCGCCGGCCGCTGGGCAGGATCCGACAAGACAGAATGCGGGCTACACGTATGAGCACTTATCTTTCCGAGGAGACCCAGGTGACCGACTCCGCCGTCTCAACCCGCCTCAGCAGCCTGGACACCCTGGAGTCCGAGGCCATCCACATCATCCGCGAGGTTGTTGCCGAGTTCGAGAAGCCTGCGCTGCTGTTCTCCGGCGGCAAGGACTCCGTGGTGATGCTGCACCTGGCCACCAAGGCGTTCTGGCCTGGCAAGGTGCCGTTCCCGGTGCTGCACGTGGACACCGGCCACAACTTTCCCGAGGTCATCGACTTCCGTGACCGCACCGTTGAGCGCCTGGGCCTGAAGCTCGTGGTGGGCTCCGTGCAGGAATTCATCGACCGCGGCGAACTGGCCGAGCGTGCCGACGGCACCCGCAACCCGCTGCAGACCGTTCCTTTGCTGGACGCCATCCAGCAGAACAGGTTCGACGCCGTGTTCGGCGGCGGCCGCCGTGACGAGGACAAGGCCCGTGCCAAGGAGCGCATCCTGAGCCTCCGCGACGAATTCGGCCAGTGGGATCCGCGCAACCAGCGCCCCGAGCTGTGGAACCTTTACAACGGCCGCCACACCGTGGGCCAGCACGTCCGCGCGTTCCCCATCAGCAACTGGACCGAGCTGGACATCTGGCGCTACATCGAGCGCGAGAACATCGAACTGCCGGGCCTGTACTACGCGCACGAGCGCGAGGTCTTCGCCCGTGACGGCATGTGGCGTGCAGTGGGCGAGGTTTCCCAGCCCAGGGCTGATGAGCAAGTCATCACCAAGACCGTCCGCTACCGCACCGTGGGGGACATGTCCTGCACCGGCGCCGTCGAATCCAACGCCTACACGGTGTCCGACGTGGTGGTTGAAGTCGCCGCCTCCACCCTGACCGAACGTGGCGCCACCCGCGCAGATGACCGCATCTCCGAGGCCGCCATGGAAGACCGCAAGAAGGACGGGTACTTCTAATGACCACCGAAGCAGTTCTCCCGGCGGACCTGGAAACAGCCCTGCCCACCACCCTCTTCCGCTTCGCCACCGCAGGATCGGTCGACGACGGCAAGTCCACTTTGGTGGGCCGCCTCCTTCACGATTCCAAGGCCATCCTCGCTGACACGCTCGACGCCGTGGCCCGCACCTCGGCCGACCGCGGCTTTGGCGGCGACAAGGGCGGCATCGACCTGGCACTGCTGACCGACGGGCTGCGCGCCGAGCGGGAACAGGGCATCACCATCGACGTGGCCTACCGCTACTTCGCCACCGACCAGCGCAGCTTCATCCTCGCCGACTGCCCCGGGCACGTGCAGTACACCAAGAACACGGTGACCGGTGCGTCCACTGCGGATGCCGTCGTCGTCCTCATTGACGCCCGCAAGGGTGTGCTGGAGCAGACGCGCCGGCACCTGTCCGTCCTGCAGCTGCTGCGCGTGGCGCACGTGATCGTGGCCGTGAACAAGATCGACCTGGTGGACTTCAGCGAGTCCGTGTTCCGCGGGATCGAAGCCGACGTGCAGCAGGTGGGCCGCGAACTGGGCCTGGGTTCGGATGGTATTTCCGACCTGCTGGTCATCCCGGTCTCAGCCCTCGACGGCGACAACGTGGTGGAACGCTCGGAGCGCACCCCCTGGTACAGCGGCCCAGCGCTGCTGGAGGTCCTCGAGACCCTGCCCGCCGCCGACGAACTCGAAAGCCACCTGGAAAGCTTCCGCTTCCCCGTGCAGCTGGTCATCCGGCCGCAGGGCGCACTGGCTCCCGACGCCGTGGCCGCAAGCCTGGACGCGGAGGCCTTCCGCGACTACCGCGCGTACGCCGGCCAGATCACTGAAGGCTCCGTGAAAGTGGGGGACAAGGTATCCGTGCTGACGCCGGGCCAGGCCCCGCGCACCACCACCGTGGCGGGCATCGACTTCGCCGGGTCCTCGCTGGAGGAAGCCGCCGCGCCGCAGTCGGTGGCCATCCGGCTGGCGGACGAGTTCGACGTCGCCCGCGGGGACACCATCGCCGCTGCCGGCACGGTCCGCGAAGCCTCCGCGGACCTGTACGCCGCGTTGTGCTGGCTGTCCCCGAAGCCGCTGCGCGAGGGCCAGAAAGTCCTGGTCAAGCACGGCACCCGCACCGTCCAGGCGATGGTCCGCAGCGTGTCCGGCAAGCTGGACCTGGCCACCTTCAAGCTCGAGGGTGCCTCCAGCCTGGAGCTCAACGACATCGGCCACGCGCAGGCTCCGCCTCGCAGCACCCCTGCCGCTGGAGAATTACCTGCACCACCGCCGTACCGGTGCCTTCCTGGTGATCGATCCGCTGGACGGCAACACGCTGGCCGCCGGCCTGGTCAAGGACCACCCGGGCGACCACGAGGACGAGCGCTACAGCATCTGAGGTCTTCTCCGAGTCGCCGGAATCGCCGGAACAGTGCGAGGCCGCCGTAAAGTTACGGCGGCCTCGCTGCGTTCCGGCGATTTCACGTTTCAGGGACCTCTCCCGGGGCAGGGTTTAAGCATGGAAACCATCAGCCCGAAGCTTCTCAACTGGGCGTCCATCCTCGATGACAAAACCCGCGAGCAGGCTGTGATGACGGCGGCCCTGCCGTTCATCTATCCGCACCTGGCGCTGATGCCGGACGCACATCTGGGCAAGGGGGCCACGGTGGGCTCCGTCATCCCCACCCTCCGAGCCATCATCCCCGCGGCCGTGGGCGTGGACATCGGCTGCGGCATGATCGCGGTCCGCACCCAGTACTCCGTGAGGGACCTGCCGCGGGACCGCAAAAGCCTCCGGGAAGACATTGAGCGGGTCATCCCGCTATCCGCCGGGAACAACAACAAGAAAGTGCTCGCCACCGCCGAACCCCGGATCGCAGACCTGAAGCAGCGGGCCGCGAAAGCCAGGTTCAACCCCGCCCAATACGTGGCCAAGTGGGAGCTGCAGCTGGGCTCCCTGGGCTCGGGCAACCACTTCATCGAAGTCTCGGCAGACGAGTCCGACGGCGTGTGGCTCTTCCTGCATTCAGGCTCGCGGGGCATCGGCAACAGGATCGCCCAACACCACATCGGGGTTGCCCGGCAGGTGTCCCGGAAGAACCAGGTCTACCTGCCCGACCCGGACCTCGCGTACCTGGACGAGGGCACGGCACAGTTCGACCGGTACATTGCCGAGCCTGCGGTGGGCCCAGCACTTCGCGCTGCTGAACCGGGAGGAAATGATGGACCGGGTCACTGCCCGGTTCAGCCGCTGGGTGGGAGGGCCCGTCCGGGAACGCGAACGGATCAACTGCCACCACAACTTCACGCAGCAGGAGACGCACTACGGCAAGCCCGTCTGGGTGTCCCGCAAGGGTGCCATCAAAGCCGGCCGCGGCGATCCCGGACTGATCCCCGGATCCATGGGGACGGCGTCGTATGTTGTGGAAGGCCGTGGCAACCCGGCGTCGCTGAACTCGTCCCCGCATGGGGCCGGGCGTGAATACTCGCGCAACGCCGCCCGGAAGACCTTCACCCTGGAGGAACTGAAGAGGGCCATGCGGGGGATCGAATTCCGCGCGTCGGAGGCCTTCATCGACGAAATCCCGGCCGCATACAAGCCGATCGACCAGGTCATGCAGGACGCCGCGGACCTTGTCACGGTGCGGCACAAGCTGCGGCAGTTGGTCAACGTCAAAGGCAACTGAATCTGCAAAGCCCGGCGGCAGTGCGGCCAAATGTGACGTTGGATGAACGCGCGTGACCCCCGTTTCCGCTTCATTGAATGGGTTTGGGCCACTCCCTATGGTGAAACAATGACTAGTTCCAAGCCCGGGATGACCCGCATCGTGGCCGGCGAAAGCGCGGCCCCTGCCCGCAAGCGCGCCGTCGAGGCTGCGCTGGCCATCGGGCTGGTCCTGCTGATCGCGTTTGGCGCCATTGTGGCGTCCAACATCTCCCGCCACGCCGAGGCCCAGGCCGCCGAGCCCAGCCCGGCCGCTGAACTGAAGCTCGGCTACTTCGGCAACGTCACACACGCCCCCGCCCTGGTGGGCATCACCAAGGGTTCCTGGTGGACGCCCTGGGCAACACCAGGCTCAGCACCGAGACCTTCAACGCCGGACCGGCAGCCATCGAAGCCCTCAACGCCGGGGCCATCGATGCGGCCTACATCGGCCCTAACCCGGCCATCAACTCCTTCGCCAAGAGCCAGGGCCAGTCCGTGCGCGTCATCGCCGGCGCCGCGGCCGGTGGGGCGCAACTGGTGGTCAGGCCCGGCATCAACTCCGCCGCGGACCTGCGGGGCAAGACCCTCGCCACTCCCCAGCTCGGCGGGACCCAGGACGTGGCCCTCCGCGCCTGGCTCACCAAGCAGGGCTACAAGGCCAACGTGGACGGCAGCGGCGATGTCGCCATCAACCCCACGGACAACGCCCAGACCCTCAAGCTGTTCCAGGATGGAAAGCTCGACGGCGCGTGGCTGCCTGAGCCGTGGGCGTCACGCCTGGTGCTCCAGGCCGGAGCCAAGGTGCTGGTGGACGAAAAGGACCTGTGGGACGGGACCGGCACCGGCAAGCCGGGAGAGTTTCCCACCACCGTCCTGATCGTGAACCAGAAGTTCGCCGCCGACCACCCGGACACCGTCAGGGCGCTGCTGGCAGGGCATGCCAAATCGGTCGCATGGCTCAACTCGGCACCGGCCGGAGAAGGCCGCGCTGATCAATGCGGCCCTGCAGGAATCCGCCGGGGCAGCACTGCCTGGCGACGTCCTCACCCGGTCGATGGCGAACATCACCTTCACCCTGGACCCGCTGGCCGGCAGCTACCCCAAGCTGCTGCAGGACGGCGTCGATGCCGGCACCACCAAGAAAGCCGACATCAACGGCCTCTTCGACCTCAGCACGCTCAACCAGGTCACCGGCGCGGACAGGATTTCGGCAGCCGGCCTCGGCCAGGACTGACCCCCACCACGATTTTAAGGACGCCACCATGCCAGTGATACTGGAACACCTGGGCAAGCGCTTCGGCGACGGCGCCCCGGTGCTGGACGACGTCAACGCCAACATCAACCAGGGCGAGTTCGTTGCCCTCCTTGGTGCCTCCGGCTGCGGCAAATCCACCCTCCTGAACATCATCGCGGGACTGGAGGCGCCGACGTCGGGCGCCCTGGAAGTGCCCAGCGACGGTGCCGCCTTCATGTTCCAGGACGCTGCCCTGTTCCCCTGGCTCACCGCCCGCGAAAACATCGAACTGGCCCTCAAGCTGCGCGGCGTGGGCAAGGCCGAACGCCGCATCAAGGCCCAGGAACTACTCGAACTGGTGCACCTGGGGACCGCCGGGGACAAGCGGCCGCACGAACTGTCCGGCGGCATGCGGCAACGCGTGTCCCTGGCCCGCTCGCTGGCCCAGGACCGGCAGCTGCTGCTCATGGACGAGCCGTTCGCCGCCCTCGATGCCATCACGCGCGACCTGTTGCATGACGAACTGGAGCGGATCTGGAAGGAAACCGGGCGCACCATCGTCTTCGTCACGCACAACGTCCGTGAGGCCGTCCGACTGGGCCAGCGCGTCCTGCTGCTGTCCTCCCGCCCCGGCCGCGTGGTCCAGGAATGGGCCGTCACCGAGGAACACCGAACCGATGCCGGGCTCGCCGGCCAGCTGACCGGGGTCATCACCGCCCGGCTGCGGGAGGAGATTCGCCGCCATGCCAAGTAACCCCTCACCCCTCGCGGAAGTGACAGAGACCCGCGAGCACGTGCATGCCGCTTTGACGAGGACTTCGACCGGCAAGGAGGACCTGCGGGAGCTTGAATCCGGGCTCGACTCCCTGCAGTCCGATGCCGACCGCAAGCACCGGATCGACTGGAGCCGCATCCTCCTCCCGGTGGCCGCCCTGGTGGTCATGGTGCTCATCTGGCAGTTCTATGTGTCGCTCGGTGTGAAGCGGCGCGACCTGGTTCCCGGGCCGCTGGACGTCGTGGCCCAGATGGGCGTCCTGTGGAGCGATGGAAAGTTCCAGCAATCCATCTGGACGTCCCTGCAGCGCGGCGTGGTGGGCTTCCTGATTTCGGTGGCCATCGCCACCCCGGTGGGACTGCTGCTGGCCCAGGTTGCACCGCTGCGCCGCGCGTTCGGCCCCCTGATTTCCGGCCTGCAGGTCCTGCCCTCGGTGGCCTGGGTTCCGGCGGCGATCATCTGGTTCGGACTGACCGACGCCACCGTGTACTTCGTGGTGTTCATGGGCGCAATCCCGTCCATCATCAACGGGCTGATCTCGGGCGTGGACCAGATCCCGCCGCAGTACCGCCGGGTGGGGACCGTACTTGGCGCATCCCGGTTGCAGATGGCCCTGCAGGTGATCCTTCCGGCCGCGCTGCCCGGCTACCTCAGCGGCCTCAAGCAGGGGTGGGCCTTCTCCTGGCGCTCCCTCATGGCCGCGGAAATCATTGCCGTGGGTGGCACCATTGGCTTCGGGCTGGGCTCCCTGCTGGACCAGGGCCGGGTCCTGTCAGACATGACCATCGTCATGGCTGCCATCCTGCTGATCCTCGGCGTCGGCATCCTGATCGAGCCTGCTGGTCTTCGGGCCCATCGAAAAGCGACTCCTGCGCCGCCGCGGCCTCCTGGCCGGCAGCACCCGCTGACCCGGCCCGTTCAATCGCAAACGCACCGCAAGAGCCCGACGGCCGCCGTCGGGCTCTTGCCGCTTCCTGCCGCGAATGCGTAACTTTCTGCCCCTGCCGCTGCCCGGGGCGCCTGAACTGCAGGGCCGGTCCGCCCACGGGGCGCAAAAGTCACGCATGTTCGACTTTTCCCCGCTGCTTCACGGATGAGCATGCAGGTCCAGGGCCCGTTCAAGACTTTCAGCCACGTCCACGGATTTGAACCAACTGCAACGGGGAGCGTCATGACGGACCACGTGGAGTTCACTGCCCCGCTCGGTGTCCTGGGCCGCGCCGTCGAGCATCTCTTCCTGGCCCGGTACCTCGAGCGGCTGATCCGCGACCGCGGGCGGTTCCTTGCCGGTCACCCCCAGAATCCATTGTGACGCAGCGTTACCTTACGTGAACTGGTGTTGCTGAACCTTTGTGGGGCATTGTGACGCAGCCCTACCGTTGATTCATGGCAATTCAGGATATCTACCCCACAGCGCTGCGGCTGCTCGGCCGCCCCGTGCTGGTGGTTGGCGGCGGCCCCGTTGCTGCCCGCCGGGCCAGGGGGCTGCTCGACGCCGGTGCCGTGGTCACCGTCGTGGCCCCGGTTGCCTCGCCCGCGCTCCAGGAGATGGCCGACGCCGGCCTGCTTACCTGGGAAGCGCGGCCTTACGTTTCCGGCGATGTGGACGGAGTTTGGTTCGTCCAGACAGCAACCGGCGCCCCGGAGGTGGACGCCCAGGTATCGGCCGACGCCGAGGCGCAGCGGGTTTGGTGCGTCAACGCCTCCAACCATGAAGCTTCTGCCGCCTGGACCCCCGCCGTGGCCGTGGTGGATGACGTCAAGATCGCCGTCAACGCAGGGGGAGACCCGCGCCGCGCCATGGCAGTCCGCGATGCCGTCGCAACCGCGCTCGAAACCGGGGACCTTCCCTTGCGGCGCCGCCGTGCGCACCAGGGAAGCGTGGCCCTCGTTGGCGGCGGTCCCGGCGACACCGGCCTCATCACGGTCCGGGGCCGCCGGCTCCTGGGCCAGGCCGACGTCGTCGTTGCCGACCGCCTGGGCCCGCGCGAACTCCTGAACGAACTCGCCCCGGACGTCCGCGTCATCGAGGTGGGCAAGACCCCCGGCCACCACCCCGTGCCGCAGTCCGAGATCAACCGCATCCTGGTCGAGGAAGCCCTCAAGGGCCACCGGGTGGTCCGGCTCAAGGGCGGCGACCCGTACGTGCTGGGCCGCGGCGGCGAGGAGGCCGAATACTGCCGGCAGCACGGCGTCGACGTGGAAGTGGTCTCCGGCGTCACGTCCGCCATCTCTGTCCCCGCAGCCGCAGGCATTCCGGTCACCCACCGCGGGCTGGCCAAGGGCTTCAGCGTGGTCACCGGCCACGAGGAACTCTCCGAGGTCCCGGCCCGCGCAGACCACACCATCGTCCTGCTCATGGGCGTAGGCCAGCTCCGGGAGTCCGCGTCCGCGCTGGGCGAAGCCGGGCTGCCGCCGGACACCCTGTTGGTATCGTGGAAAACGGCTATTTGCCCGACCAGCGCGTCACCATCGGCACGCTCGGTTCCATCGCCGACCAGGCCCAGGCAGCCGGCGTCGCAAATCCTGCCGTAATTGTCATCGGTGACGTGGTGCGCGTAAGCCCGTTCGCGCCGTCGCACTTCAAAACCGCTGACTACAGCACCACCACCCCCAACAGCCCCCGCAAGACCGTCCTTACCACCTAGCCACCACCCAACTAAGTAGCAGTTGATGTCGTTATGAGCCCTCAAAACGACAGCAACAGCTACCTAGTTGGGCCGGACCGAAGAAAAGGAACACAGCCGTGTCATCCAGCACTACCGTAGGATCCGCTGCGCGTCCGCTGCGCGTCGCCGTCGTGGGCTCCGGCCCTGCCGGTGTCTACGCCGCGGACATCCTCACCAAGAGCGAAGCCGTCAAGAGCGGCGAGCTGACCGTCAGCATCGATCTCTTTGACCGCTACCCGGCACCCTACGGCCTGATCCGCTACGGCGTGGCCCCGGACCACCCCCGCATCAAGGGCATCGTCAACGCCCTGCACAAGGTGCTGGACCGCGGCGACATCCGCTTCTTCGGCAACGTTGACTACGGCACGGACCTCACCATCGAGGACCTCCGCAAGCACTACGACGCCGTCATCTTCGCCACCGGCGCCATCAAGGACGCCGACCTCAACATCCCCGGCGTCGAGTTGGAGGGCTCCTTCGGCGGCGCCGACTTCGTCTCCTGGTACGACGGCCACCCCGACGTCCCGCGCGAGTGGCCGCTGGAGGCCAGGGAGATCGCCGTAATCGGCAACGGCAACGTGGCCTTGGACGTGGCCCGTGTCCTGTCCAAGCACGCCGACGACCTCCTCGCCACCGAAATCCCCGACAACGTCTACGCCGGCCTGAAGGCCTCACCTGTCACGGACGTGCACGTTTTCGGCCGCCGCGGCCCCGCCCAGGTCAAGTTCACCCCGCTGGAGCCTGCGCGAGCTGTCGCACTCCAAGGACGTGGACATCATCCTGTACCCGGAGGACTTCGAGTTCGACGAGGAATCGGACCGCCAGATCCAGACGAACAACCAGACCAAGACCATGGTGGGCACGCTCACCAACTGGATCGCCGAGCAGCCCGAGGACGTTTCCGAGCTCAAGGCTTCCCGCCGGCTGCACCTGCACTTCCTGCACAGCCCGGTGGAGATCTACGACGACGCCGAGACTCCCGGCAAGGTGGCCGGCATCAAGTTTGAGCGCACCGAACTGGACGGCACCGGCAACGCCCGCGGCACCGGCGAGTACGTGGACTACCCGGTCCAGGCCGTGTACCGCGCCATCGGCTACTTCGGTTCCGCCCTCCCGGACGTCGAGTTCGACCACAAGAAGGGCGTGGTAACGAACGACGGCGGCCGCGTCCTGGATGCGTCCGGCACGCACGTGCCGGGCCTCTACGCCACGGGCTGGATCAAGCGCGGACCCATCGGCCTGATCGGCCACACCAAGGGCGACGCCCTGGAGACCGTCACCTTCCTGCTTGAGGACCGCGAAAACCTTCCCGTCGCTTCGGCGCCGGAGGAGGACGCCGTCGTCGAACTCCTCGATGCCCGCGGCGTGAAGTTCACCAGCCTGGGAAGGCTGGCTGGCGCTGGACGCCCACGAACTCGCCCTCGGCACAGCGGCCACGGAGGCCGGTGGTTCGCACGGCGTCGAGGTCAAGCGCGAGCGCATCAAGGTGGTGCCGCGCGGGGACATGGTTGACATCTCCCGCGACGGCGTGGCCGCGCAGGTCTAGGAGCTAGAAGCAAGGAACCGCGGGACCGATGGTCCCGCGGTTCCCGCGTTTAAGCCGTGTTAACCGGGCCGCGCTACTTACCTGCCCCACCGATGGCCATGAGCTCCAGGCGCCGCAGGGTCTCCCGGTTCCGGGCGGAGATCAGCGGGTCCCGCAGGACTTTCGGCATCAGTTTCCCGGGCCCCCGGATGGCGTCCTCCGCTATGGTCACGAGGCACTGGTTGCCGCGGTCCTCCAGGGTCATCTCCACCTTTGCCTCGCCCATCGGCCAGCCGCGGGCCACGAGTTCCAGGGAGCGGCCGGGCTCCACGGCGGCCACGCGGGTGCTGTCATCGATCACCAGCGGCCAGGCGCCCACGGAATGGTGGAGTCGGGCGCCCGCCTGCGGCCACTCGGCCTCCACATCCCTGATCCGGGACGCGCCCACCACCCAGCCGGAATACAGCCAGCCGTCGGCGATCACCCGCCAGACGTCGGCTGAGGAGGCGTTGAACAGCTGCGAGACGGTGGACATGGAGTTCCTTCCGTGTTCGGTAGTGCTTTCAGGGTGGGCGGCGGCGGATTCCGCTGGACGCGCGCGTCCCATGGGACGTCCGACGGCGGGAGGTGCGGGTTGCTGGGCAACCTGGTAGGACGGCTTCCGCAAGCGCCGGGTCCACGTGTAGGTGCGGGCCCCCGGCGGCTGGTTCGCCAGCGGATCGAAACGCAGGGGGATGTCAGCCGGACCGGCACCGGCGTTCAGCCGGAGTTCGCCGCATTCCCGCCAGCGGCCGCTGGGGGTGGCCCAGTACAGCCCGAGAACCTGCTCCCCGGGGGCCAGGGAATCCGGCGATGAGCCCCGCGTCCGCAGTCCCAGCAGCACAGGGCCGCGGCGGCCGCGGTAGGGCATGAGCGTGGTCAGGGTGGCTCCTGCCACATCCAGCCGCGGCATCAGCAGGAACCGGCCCGGCAGTCCCCATCCGGTGGAGGCGAACAGGACATCCGCCGGTCCGCCGCCATCCGCGGGCGTAATCCGGAGGGCCAGGCCAAGGATGTCCGGGAGGGTTTGCGGCAGCCCCACGGACCGCGAGAAGCGGCCCACCACCTGGTCAGTTCCGGGGGAGTCGAGCCAGTCGATCCCGCTTGGTCCTGCCGGGTTGCCGGTCCGGGTGAGCTCCCCGGCCAGGCCCAGTCCATGCGGATGGATGGGCCGGTCCGGCCGGGCGAGTTTCAGGAGCCGGAAGAGGGCAGCGAGGACCTGGCCGGCACTTCCGGTGATGGTGGAAACGGGGCGCAGGCTGCTGGGTCATACTTCCTTCCTACCCATAAACCTGCAGGACTACATGCGGCCGAACCGGGCCCGGATCAGCGCAAAGATCCCATAGGCGATGAAGCCGGCGCCAATCGCCACCAGGAGGGTAGGTCCGAACGGATGATTCTGCAGGGCTTTGAGGCTGCCATCCAGCCCGGTTGACTCCTCGGGCGTGTGCTTGGCGGCGGCAATGATGAACAGCAGGCCGGTGAGGTCCAGCGCTATTCCTTTGGCCACGTGGCCGGTGACGCCCAGGCTGTCGATGAGCTTGCCGCGGCGGGTGCCCTCAAAGTGGAACAGTTCCTCCTTGAATCCTCGCCGGAACCCTTTGACCATGAAGTAGATGCCGATCCCAAGGATGGTCAGGCCCAGCGCGACGAGGACCCACAACCCCAGCGGGGTGGCCATGAGGGCCGCGCTGAAGTCCCTGGTGTTGTCGCCCGAATCGCTGCGCTGGCCCACTGCGAACCCCGCGAAGCTGACGCCGACGCTGCCGTACGCGATGGCCAGGAATCCCGAGGACACGAGCTTGCCCAGCCGTTCCTTGCGCGGGAGGCTCCGGGCCCGCAGCGTCGCCTCGCTGGCCTGCCACGCAGCCAGGCCCAGGCAGGCCGCCACGCAGGCCCACATGAGAATTGGTCCCCATGGGTTATCCGCCAGTTGGGCGATGGCGCCGGTGGGTTCGGCGTTGCCGGGGTGGCCGAAGGCGATGGCGATGGCCGTGGCCCCGACGATGACGTGGAGCAGCGCCATGACGGCAAACCCGGTGCGGGCCAGGACGTCCAGTGCCTTGTTGTTTGACGCCTCCTCGACAACGTCCGCTGCCTGGCTGAGGGTGGATTCGCCGTCGGACATGGTCAGCCGTTCATCGGCCCTTCGGCCCGCAGCTTCTCCGCGCCGGGTCCCTCCACGTGCACGGTGCAGCGGACCACGAGTTGTCCGGGTGCATTGTCCAGGCTCCACCAGGGAATCGTCCGCGCTGAGGACGGTAAACATCTCCGAACCCGCTACAACGTCAACGCCCTTGGCCTTTGCCGTTTCCTGCGCGTTATGCAGTGCCTCGCGCTGCAGTCCGTCCACGTAGCCGCCGTCACTTTCACGGGCGGGGTCCCCGAAGGCCCAGCCGAACAGTGTCCCTGTGTTTCCCATGGCGACGATATTACGCGGTTGCCCCTGTCCGGGGCGGGCTTTCGTAATATTAGTAAGTGTGCTTACCATGGGCGCACCATACCTCGATGGAACAAGGCAAGTGAAGTCTGCGGCCCCGCCGCAACCGGAAACCAGTCCACAACGTTAGGAATGCACATCATGGCAGGAAATCTCATTGCCCGTTCAGTTCACGACCTGACGGCGGCAGCATGGTTTGGTGGCTCCCTGATGGGCGCCATCGGGCTCAACGGCGCAGCGGCGCAGGCCAAGGATCCGGCCGAGCGCACCCGGCTTTCCAGCGCGGGCTGGATGAAGTGGGCCCCGGTCCAGACTGCAGCCTTCGCCTCCCACCTGGTGGCCGACCTCGCCATCGCCTGGGAGAACAAGGGACGGATCGCAAAGCAGGAGGGCGTGGGCCGGGACACCGTCATCAAGACGGCCGTGACGGTAGCGGGGGCCGCGGTGACGCTGTACTCGGGCATCCTGGGCAAGAAGGTGGAGAAGCTGGCCGGTGAAGGCGCCGAAGGTGCAACCGAGCCGCACGGTGCTGCGTCTGACGAGCTGAAGTCAGCCCAGCAGCAGCTCAAGCTCCTGCAGTGGGCCATCCCCGGCTTCGCGGCCCTGGTGATCGTCCTTGGCGCCAAGCACGGCGAGATGCAGCGCCCCAAGAACGTGTTTGCGGGCCTGCGCCGCGACTAGGCGGAAAGAAACACAAGAGCGGACGACGGCGGCCCGGCACCCACGTGCCGGGCCGTTGCCATGCCCGGCGTCGATGGGGCCTACACTGCCAGCCACTCCGCGCATGAGTTCAGGTTCCGGTTCACCGTGGCCACCGCGGCATCCTGGTCGCGCCGTTCGATGGCATCCAGCAGCGTCTCATGGCCGTCCCGGGGGAGGCCGTTGAAGCCTGGCCGGCCCTGCTGCGTGAGCAGGTCCTGGTGGAACACGGCGCCGAAGCTGGCGTAGAGCTCGTGCAGCAGCGGGTTCCCGGATGCCCTGGCCACGCCCTCGTGGAAATTCCAGTCGGCGTCCGCCCAGGCCACGACGTCGCCGTTGTTCCAGGCCTGGTCCCGGGTGGCGAGGAGGGTACGCAGGGAGGCGACGTCGTCGTCCGTTGCATTGCGGGCCGCCAGCCGTGCGGCCTGGGTGTCAAGGCCCAGCCGGACCTCCAGGATGTGCTGCTCGGTGTGGTCCTGGTACATGCGGCGCGCGGCGCCGGACAGCTCGCTGGTGGCGCGCACATAGGTGCCGTCCCCGCGCCGCACTTCCAGCATCCCGCCGTGGGCGAGGGCCTTGACTGCTTCGCGGAGGGTGCCGCGGGAAACGCCCAGCCCGGCCATGAGCTCGGGTTCGGAGGGAATGCGCTGGTTCAGCGGCCACTCGCCGGAGTGGACCATGTCCCGCAGCTTGGCCGTGACTTCGGCGGCCAGGGGCGGCCGGACGGAAGGGCTCAGGGACATGGGGCTACTTCCTTCCGGTGGCGATCGGGAGCGAGGCGCCGGCTGGTTTCCCGGACGTTGTCCGGCCGGTGACCAGGTGGGACACCACGATCTGGACCAGGGCCAGTACCAGCAACAGGCCCAGCGGCAGGATCCAGCCGCCGGTGGCGCTGTGCAGCAGTCCCATGCCGAACGGGCCCGCCGTAGCCAGCAGGTAACCCGAGGACTGCGCAACGGTGGACAGGGCAGTGGTTTCGGCGGTGCTGGTGCCGCTGCGGCTGATCATCACCATCACCAGCGGGAAGATGCCCAGGCCAAAACCGATCAGGACAGCGGGCACCGCCGCCAGGGCCACGGGGAGGACCAGCAGCGACGCGATCCCCACAGCCATGGTGATGCTCACCAGGTAGAACGCGGGGCGCAGCATCCCGGGCCGGGCACCCAACGCAATCAGCACCATGCCTGCGGGGACGGAGACCAACTGCATGAGGCCGAACATCAGCCCGCTGTCCGAGGCGCTCAGGCCCATGGTGGTGAGCATGTACGGAAACCAGCTCAGGAGGGCGTACGCCAGCAGCGCCTGCAGGGTGAAGATCGCCGTAAGGAGCCTGGCCCTTCCGGGTCCGCAGCAGCGGCCAGGGGGACACGTGGCCGGTTGTGGTCCGGACCGTGTGGCGGTGGGCGTGCAGTGCCACGGGCAGGAAGCCGACGAAGGCGGCCACGGCTGCGATGCCCACGGCGCCGAGCGCGGCGGACGGGGAGCCGAGGGCCTGTGCCAGCGGGACCACCGCGACCGACGTCAGGGTACCGCCGGTGGTCATGGTCACGGTGTAGACGGCGGTCATCAGCGACGTCCGGGACGCAAAGTGTTCCCGGATGAAGGACGGCATGGCCACGTTGCAGACGGCCAGCCCGGACATGCCCACCACGCTGCCGGCCACCAGCATCCCGGTGGCGGGGATTCCACGCAGCAGCAGTCCGCCGGCCAGCAGCGCCAGTGACAGCAGGATGGCCTTCTCCACGCCGAGCTTGCCGGTCAGCCAGGATGTGGCGGCGCCGGCCAGGGCGAAACACAGGGTGGGTATCGAGGGAATGATGGACGCCACCAGTGCCCCATAGCCCAGCACCGCCTGCAGGTCATGCAGCAGCGCGGACGCGCCGGTGATGCCGGCCCGCAGGTTCAGCCCGATCAGCACCAGCGCAATGACGCCGAAGGCGACGGCAGAGCGCGGCCCCGCTGCGGCAGTGCCGGTGGGCGGGATGGCGGCTGCCGCCGTTGGTACGGGAGCGGGGGCGGGAGCGGGGGAGTGGCGGCCATACCTTCCACCGTAAAGGTTAGACGTTTGATGTTTCCAACTTTTGTGGCCAACCTCTCCGTGGCGCCCTGGCTGGAATAGACTGCCAACTGACTGTCGGAGGGCCTGGTGCTGACCAGGCGGTGCGGAAGGACGGCTGTGGAGGCTTCCCGGGGACTCGAGATCGAGAAGAAGTACGACGTCGGTGCGGGCGCCGTGGTGCCGGCCCTGGAACGGGCCGCAGGGGTGGCCAGGACGGGCCAGCCGCACACGGACCTGCTGGAGGCGGTGTACTTCGACACCGCCAGCCATGCCCTGGCCAAACGCCGCATCACGCTTCGCCGCCGCACCGGCGGGAAGGACGCCGGCTGGCACCTGAAGCTGCCGCCCCGCGCGGCTGCGGCAGCGGGGGACGGCCCGCAGCAGCGGACGGAACTGCACGCACCCCTCGGCCGGCCCGACGTCGTCCCCGACGCCCTCCTCACCCACCTTTACGCCTATCTCCGCGGCGCCGTCCCCGCGCCGGTGGTGCGCCTGGACACCCGGCGGACCACCTACCCCTGTACGGGGACGACGGCGTCCACCTCGCCGACCTCGCCGATGACCGGGTCACGGCCGAACGGCTGGCGGACGGGGACAAGGCCACGCGGCAGGAATGGCGCGAATGGGAGCTGGAACTGATCCACGGGGAGCCGGACCTGTTCGGCCCTGTGGAGGAAGTGCTCGCCGCTGCCGGAGCCCGGCCTGCAGGGCACGCCTCCAAACTGGCGCGGGCCCTGGGCACCGACCAAAAAGCCGGCACGGCCGCCGGCCAGCGCGACTCCGACGGCGAGCCTGCCGCCGACGCCGCACCCTCAAACACCCCGGCCCTGCTGGCCGGGAAGCGGGCCCCGGCAGCCGCCGTCGTCACCGTGTACGTGGCCGCGCAGATCGACCAGATCCTTGCCGGCGACGCGGCGGTGCGGGAGGAGGAACCCGAGGCCGTGCACAACATGCGTTCAGCCACGCGCCGCATCCGTTCAGTCCTGGCGGCCTACGGCAAGCTCTACCGGGCATCGCCGGTGCGCAAACTGCGGGACGAGCTCAAATGGCTGGGCGAGGCTCCTCGGTGGGCCCCGCGACGCCGAGGTCCTGCGGGCCCAGGCTCCGTGACCAGCTGGCCGGCCTGCAGCCCGGGGAGGGGGTGGCCGGTGCCACGGCAACGGTGGAGCAGCGCACGGGCGGCGATTACGACGCCGCGTACCGCCTCCTGCAGGAAGCCCTGGGGTCGGCCCGCTACTTCCGGCTCCTTGACAAGCTCGAGGATTTCCGCGACAACCCGCCCGTGCGCGCCGACTCGGTGGCACCGGGCCGGCGGGCGGCCGCGAAGGCAGTGGACAAGGCCGCCAAGCGGCTGCAGGGCTCACGCAAGGCTGCCAAGCGGGCGCGGCGCGGCAGGGAACAGGAACTTGCCCTCCACCAGGTCCGCAAGGATGCCAAGCGGCTGCGCCACGTGGCTGAATCAGCGACGCTGGTGCACGGCAAGCGTGCAGGGAAGGTGGCCAAGGCCGCCCGCCGGCAGCAAAAAATCCTGGGACAGTTCCAGGACGCCGTGGTGGCGCGCAACCTGCTCGCCGCCATCGCCGCGGAGTACAGCGACCCTGCCACGGCGGATATCTACGGGGAGCTGGTCCACCAACAGGAAGAACGGATGCTGGCGGCCCGGGCCGGGTACCGGAAGGCATGGAAGAAATCCCGGGACCTGTTGGGCGGCGGCGTCATCTAAGGCTTCGCTGAGGGCCTGGCCAGGCCTACTTGCCCTGCCGTGCAGACAACCGGGCCACCGCCAGGGCCAGCCAGAGCCTGCACCCGGTCCGCCGTGACTGCGGGGTCGTAACCTGTCAGTTCGGTGATCTGCGCCAGCCGGTACCGGACCGTGTTGCGGTGCAGCGTGAGTTCCTCCGCCACCGCAGCCACGGAGCCGTTGTTGTTCAGGTAGCTCTCCAGTGTGGCCATCAACTCCGAGCCGTGCGCGGCATCGAAGGACCGCAGGGGATTCAGCGACTCATGCGCCATATCCGCCAGGGGCACATCCTCGCTGGCCAGCAGCAGCGAGGTCAGGCTCAGCCGCTCCGGCTCATTGACCGGCAGGCCGTGGCTGGCGGCATCACGGGCCTCGAAGTAACTCCAGCGGAGGCCGTTCGGCTTGGTGTACGCCCCGCCGATGCCGATTGTGGCATGGATCCCTGCCTCGGCCAGGTGGTCGCTCAGCTTCCGTGCCAGCGTTGGCGCCGTCCCGCCGTCGTCATTGATCACCAACACGAGGTCCTTGCCCACGACGGCGGCAACGGCCTTCGCCAGGTCCTGCGGCACCGAGGTGCTCCCCAGCGCCTTGCCATGGGCAGCCGAAACCGCCAGCAGCACCACGTTCTTGCGGGTGCTGTTCACGCCCACGCCGGCCAGGCGGCGCTGGGCCTCGCTGGTCTCCAGCGCCCCGTGGATCACGTCCTCCAGCACCTGGCCGCAGAGCGCCCGCTGGGCCTGCCGCTGCTTGACCATGTTGTTCAGCTCCACGCTGATCAGGTTCTGCGCGTAACCAATAATGCCGGTGTCCTCGAACGGCTGGCGCACCCACAGCGTGCAGGCATCCCGCCGGCCGGTGGGAACGGGGTAGCTGGACCAGGTGTCCGCCGACGGGGCGGCGGTGCTGCTGTTGTACAGCTGCGCGGTGAACTGGGTGAGCGCCACCTCCGTGCGCAGCATGCCGCCCAGGTTCTTCAACAGCTCCGCCAGCCCGCCGCCGGTCAGCAGCGCCCTGGCCAGCACCTGGTGCCCGGCGATCAGCCGCTCCAGCTTGGCGTAGTGGTCCGCCGACTGCGCATCCGCCACCAGCTTGGTGATGGCGATGAACGGGGTCTCGTACGGCACCTCCACCACCGGCAGGCCCCACCGGTTCGCCTCCGCCAGGAGCGCCGGCGGCACCGTCTCATGGGACAACCCCACACCGAAGCCAATGCCCACCGCGCCCGCACGCTGCACCTGCCGGACGAACCGGCGCTGCTCGGGGGCGGAACGCAGCCGCAGGCCGGTTGTGAGCACCAGCTCACCGCCGTTGAGGAACCGCTGCGGATCCTCCAGTTCCGTGACGGCGACCCAGTTGATGTCCTGGTTCCAGGTAGTCTCCGCCACGCCGGCCTTGGCCAGCTTCAGGGAGGACACGCCCACCAGGGCAGCAAGGGAAATGGCCATGAAGCAAGGATAAACGTGAGCTGGGCAACCGCACTAAACCCCTCTGGCAAGGGTGTGCAGGTGGCTATTCACCCCTGTTGGGCGCTGGCATAGGCTCAAGGCAGTTCCATCCATCCGTCCCGGGTTCCGTCCGGCCGCCGATGGCCCTTACGAAAGAGGTTGCACACCGTGGTCCAAACCTTGCAGAACTTCATCAACGGGAAGTTTGCCACCCCTGCCGGCACAGTCCTGCTGGACGTGGTCAACCCCACCAACGGAGAAGTGGTGGCGCTGGCCCCCGTCTCGGTGCAGGCCGATGTGGACGCAGCCATGGCGGCCGCCAAGGACGCCTTCAGGACCTGGAAACACATCACCCCCGGCCAGCGCCAGCTGATGCTGCTCAAGCTCGCGGACGCCATCGAGGCCAACAGCGACGAAATCGTCGAAGCCCAGCACCGCAACACCGGCCAGGTCCGCTCCCTCATCGCCTCCGAGGAAGTGGCCGCCGGCGCCGACCAGCTGCGCTTCTTCGCCGGGGCCGCCCGCATCCTGGAAGGCAAGTCCGCGGGCGAATACTTCGAGGGCCACACCTCCTACGTCCGCCGCGAACCCATCGGCGTGGTGGCCCAGGTGGCGCCCTGGAACTACCCCTTCCTGATGGCCATCTGGAAGATCGGGCCCGCGCTCGCAGCCGGCAACACCGTGGTGCTCAAGCCCTCCGACACCACTCCCGAATCCGCCCTGGTCCTGGCCAGGCTGGCCGGCGGAATCCTTCCCGCCGGCGTCCTGAACGTGGTGCTGGGCACCGGCGAAACGGGCGCCCTGATGGTGGAGCACAAGGTCCCCGGACTGGTATCCATCACGGGTTCGGTCCGCGCCGGAATCGCTGTGGCTTCCGGTGCCGCCAAGGGCCTCAAACGCGCCCACCTGGAGCTCGGCGGCAAGGCACCCGCAATCGTGTTCAAAGACGCCGACATCAAGAAGAGCGCCGCGGCCATCGCTGAGTTCGCGTTCTTCAACGCCGGCCAGGACTGCACTGCCATTGCCCGCGTGCTGGTGGAGGACGCCGCCTACGATGACCTGCTGGCCGCCTTGGTGGAGCACACCAGGACTTTGCACACCGGTTCGCAGAACGACGAAGACAACTACTTCGGGCCGCTGAACAACGTCAACCACTTCAACACGGTCAAGTCCCTCGTTGAGTCCCTGCCGGAGAACTGCCGGATTGAAACCGGCGGCCACCAGGCAGGAGACAAGGGCTTCTTCTTCGAGCCAACAATCGTCACCGGCGCCCGGCAGAGCGATGACATCGTGCAGAAGGAAGCCTTCGGTCCCGTCATCACCGTCCAGAAGTTCAGCACCGAAGAAGAAGCAGTGGAACTGGCCAACGACGTCGACTACGCGCTGGCCTCAAGCGTCTGGACGTCCAACCACGGCACCGCCATGCGCCTGAGCCGCGACCTGGACTTCGGCGCCGTCTGGATCAACACCCACATCCTGCTCACCGCCGAAATGCCGCACGGCGGTTTCAAGCAGTCCGGCTACGGCAAGGACCTCTCCATGTACGGCGTGGAGGACTACACGCGCATCAAGCACGTGATGTCCGCCCTCGACTCCTAATTCCGCTTCCACCTGTAAGAAAGAACATCATGACCACCACCGCATCAGACCTCACCTTCCGCCTGGAGCAGAAGCGCAACGTCCAGGCCGACTTCCCGGGCCCCAAGTCCGTGGCACTGACCGAGCGCCGCAAGTCCGTGGTGGCTGCCGGCGTCGCCTCCAGCGTCCCGGTCTACGTTGCAGACGCCGACGGCGGCATCATCCACGACGTCGACGGCAACTCCTTCATTGACCTGGGCTCGGGCATTGCCGTGACCAGCGTGGGCGCCTCGGACCCCGCAGTCGTCGGTGCCGTCAAGGAAGCCGTGGAGCACTTCACCCACACCTGCTTCATGGTCACCCCGTACGAGGGCTACGTTGCCGTCGCCGAACAGCTGAACCGCCTCACCCCTGGCAACCACGAGAAGCGCACCGTCCTCTTCAACTCCGGTGCCGAGGCAGTGGAAAACGCCATCAAGGTGGCACGCCTGGCAACCGGCCGGGACGCCGTTGTCGCCTTTGACCACGCCTACCATGGCCGCACCAACCTGACCATGGCGCTGACCGCGAAGGCCATGCCGTACAAGACCAACTTCGGCCCGTTCGCGCCCGAGGTCTACCGGATGCCCATGAGCTACCCGTACCGCGAGGAAAACCCCGCCATCACCGGTGCCGAGGCAGCCAAGCGCGCCATCACCATGATCGAGAAGCAGATCGGCGGCGACCAGGTTGCCGCGATCATTATCGAACCCATCCAGGGCGAAGGCGGCTTCATCGTCCCCGCCGAGGGCTTCCTGCCGGCGCTGGCCGCCTGGGCCAAGGAAAAGGGCATCGTCTTCATTGCCGACGAGGTCCAGTCCGGCTTCTGCCGCACGGGTGAATGGTTCGCAGTTAACCACGAGGGCGTCGTCCCGGACATCCTGACCATGGCCAAGGGCATCGCCGGCGGCATGCCGCTGTCCGCCATCACCGGACGAGCCGACCTGCTGGACGCCGTGCACCCCGGCGGCCTCGGTGGCACCTACGGCGGCAACCCGGTGGCCTGTGCAGCCTGCGCTGGCTTCGATCGGGTCCATGGAGGAGTACGACCTGAACGGCCGTGCCCGCCACATCGGATCCATCGCCACGGCGCGCCTGCGCGAACTGCAGGCCGAACTGGCCGGCGCCGGCACCGCCGTGATCGGTGACGTGCGCGGCCGCGGCGCCATGCTCGCCGTCGAACTTGTCCAGGCCGGCTCCAAGGAACCGAACCCGGAACTGACCAAGGCCGTGGCCGCCGCCTGCCTGAAAGAGGGCGTCATCATCCTCACCTGCGGCACCTACGGAAACGTCATCCGCCTGCTGCCCCCACTGGTCATCACCGATGAGCTGCTCGCGGACGGCCTGGACGTCCTCGCCGCCGCCATCAAGGCCAACGCCTAAAAGCCGCAAAACCCGGAGCCGCCAACCGGCCCGACGCATAAGGCAGCACCCCGCGGGGTGCTGCCTTTTTGCGTTGCCGCTCTAGCCCGCTTTGGGGGGATACCTAGGCTCCCGCGCGGTACGGCGCAAACTACCTAACATCCGGCCCACGGCGGCGGGCAGGAAGTGGTCCCCCCAAAGCCCTTTCGGTAAGTAACCCCAAGAGTTTTTATTGAGTACCCGTTACTCGTGTCCGGCCTCCACAGGGATACGTAATTTGGACCTATAAAAGGGCGGGCAGTGCGCGACGCCGGTTGCCTGAGGCGCCACCTGCCACCCCAAAAAGCGGAGCCTGCGTTCGCGCTCCTACTCGTGTCAGCCGCAGGGTAATGACGCTGCCCTCCCGTGGCGCTGACGACAGGAACTTCCACCAACGCCTGGTGCATGGGCACCCCAGGCGGTGACACCCCAACGCCCAATGACGGACTTCTTGCTCAAGACAGGGGGAAGGCAATGACGCAGCCTTCAGCAATGACGCACCCTTCTAGGGGAACGGGGAGGGCCTGTGCTGACGCACCTGGGAACCTTCGCCGTGCCTGCAGCGGCCACGTTCGGCCGGGACGGCGCCATGTTCGAGAGCCTGCTCGGCTTCGTGGCCCAGATGAGCCTGGTGCTGTGGAGCGTGGTCACCCTCACCGTGGTGATCCGCTTCGTTGGAATCCGGTTCTACCGCCGCGCCGCACGCAGGGCACTGGCCAGGATCGCGGCGGCGGGAGCGGCCGTTCCAAACATTGCCGGCTCGATCATCGCGGGGGCAAGCCCCGCGGGGCCCGCCACCGCGGACGCCCGTAACGGCGTACCCGGCGCCGCCATCCCAAGCGCCGCCAAGGCGAGCACCGCCGGGGCAGCCGTGCATGCCGCAGCGGCCACGGTGATGCCAGCGATCGCCGTCGTGCCCGCCATCGCGGCCGGGATCGACCTGCTCCAGCCCGCCAACGTCCCGCTGCCCGACGCCTTCACCAATGTGTTGGCTGCCAACTCCCTGGACCGGTGAGCGATGGACATCGCACTCGTGATCTTTTGGCTCTTCGCGGGCGTCAGCATCCTCTACGTAGTGCACTTCGGCCTCTACCTCGCGGGAGCCAACTTCTATGACATCTGGCAGCAGCGGCGGAAAGGACTCAGGGGCGTCAGGCTCCCCGCCGCGTACCAGCCGGAGTGCGCAGCAACAGCCAACTGGACCCGCCGGGCCCTCCCCGAGGTACCAGGGCTGGTGTCCATTGTCATTGCCGCCCACAACGAGGAAGCAGTGATTGCCCGGACGCTGGATTCGATCCGGCGCAGCACCTACCCCTTCTTCGAAGTCCTCGTGGCGGACGACGCATCCGGAGACCTTACCGGCCGCCTGGTCCGGGACTATCAGCTGCGCCATCCGGGCATGGACCTGCGCCTCGTGCGGATGCACCGGAACGTGGGCAAGGGCGCGGCGCTCAACGCGGTGCTCCGACGGTTCGCGCATGGCCAGTTCGTCATGACGCTCGACGCCGACTCGGTCATTGAGCCGGACGCCGTCACCAATGCGCTGTCCTACTTCGACGACCCCTATGTGGCCGGTGTGGCCGCGAACGTTCAGATCATGGAGGAGGCCACGGCGCTTGGCATCCTCCAGCGGTTTGAGCACATGATCGGCTACCGCTCCAAGAAGCTTTACTCGCTGCTGAACTGCGAGTTCGTCGTGGGCGGGGTGGCCTCTACCTACCGGATGCGGGTGCTGCGGAAGGTGGACTTCTACGACACGGACACCGTCACCGAGGATATCGGCCTGAGCGCAAAGATCACCCACCTTGGCAACCGCCGCTTCCGCATGGTCTACGGGACCGATGTGGTGGCGAAGACCGAGGGTGTGCTCACGTTCCGTGCCCTGGCAAAGCAGCGCTACCGCTGGAAATACGGATGCATCCAGAACCTCATCAAGTACCGCAGCATGACGCTGAGCCCGAGCCCCCGGTACACCCCCACCCTTGCCTACTACCGGATGCCCATGGCCGTGCTGAGCGAGTTCACCCTGCTCGTCTCGCCCCTGGCCTGGACATATGCGGTCTACTGGTCGCTTGCCACGTACACGCCGGCGCTGATCATTGGGTCGTACTCCACCATCACCGCCTACACGCTGCTGACAGTCCTGATGGATGAGCACCTGTCGCCGGGCGAACGGACCAAGCTGTGCATGTATGCACCCACCGCGTACTTCCTGTTCTACATCATGGACCTGGTGCAGCTGGCGGCAGCGGTCCGCTGCATCGCCCGCTCCCGTGGGCTGGTCCGGCGTCCTGTGCTCAATACCTGGACGTCCCCGCAGCGGGCCGGCAGCGGGGCGGTGGTGACCCGTGCAGCCTAGGCGCGGGAGGGTTCGCCGGGTGCTGCTGAATCCGCTGGTGGTCATCTCGGTCCTGGTCCTCCTGATCACCGCGGGGTGGTTCATGTACACGGGCAGGATCGGGAGCTTCGCCCAGGCCAGGCCCGGGGCCAACCTGCTTCCGGCGCTCTTCCCCGCCGTTGCCGGACCTGCGGCCACACCCGGCCCGTCGCCGTCGGCGGGTTCCTGGCCCCGGCCGGCGGCTGGACCGCCGGCCACAGCGGTGACGCCAAGACTTCCCTCGAACTGGTGCCCGGCCAGATGGGTGCCCAGGCATTGAAGCTCGACTTCACCCAGTACGCCTCTGGGGATGTCACCCTCACCAGTCCGCGGGTGGACGTGGTTCCCGGCAAGACCTACTTCTTCAAGGTGTTTGCCACCACGGATGTGGCCTTCAGGCTGCTGGCGCGGAAGCACCTCACGGATGGCAGCACCAGGCTGGAGCAGCTGCGGAACCCGCTGGAACGGCCCGATACGTCCGCGTTCACGGTGAGCGATGCGTTCAACAGCGGCGACACCGTCACAGCGGTTGAGTACGTCTTCCGCTTCGCGTCCGCCGGCACCGCCCGGGTGGAAGGCGCCTACCTCGAGGCAGCGGATGATGTCCAGCTTCCGCCGCCCGGGCCTACCGGCCCCAACGTGATCCCCAACCCGGGGTTCGCCGGTACGCAGCCCAACCAACCCGCCTTCTGGTCCCCCTATTCGTCCGGGACGTCAACGGTGGAGTCCGGGCGCGGGGAGGACGGCCGCGGAAGCTTCCTCTGGACCCGGATCGGAAACTACCAGAGCGGCGAAGCGAAATGGCAGTACCAGCCCATCCCGGTGACCCCGGACCGCTACTTCAGGTTCGGCGCGGCCTACAAGTCGGACCGCCAGGTGGATGTGGTGGCCGAGTTTGAGCTCGCGGGTGGAGGGCGTACGTTCCGGAACCTGGAGACCGTGCCGCCGGCGGGGGAGTGGACCACCATCAGCGAGGCCTTCCAGATTCCCGACGGAGCAGCCAATGCCATGGTCACGCTGGTGGCGCACGGGAACGGGACCACCGCCGTCCGCGACTATTCCCTCACGGACATCACCAAACCCGGACCGCTGCGGTGGAACCAGCCGATGGTCTCGATCACGTTCGACGACGGGTGGCAGTCGGTATTCGACCGCGCACTGCCCCTGCTGGACAAGCACGGCTTCCGGTCCACGCAGTACGTCAACGCCAGTTCCATCGAGACTCCGAACTTCATCACGGGTGCGGAGGTCCAGCAGATGCACCAGGCGGGACATGAGATCGCCGCCCACGCCTACCAGCACGTCGACCTGACGTCCGTGGGCGCCGACCGGCTGGACGAAGAGTTGCGCAAGAGCGAGGATGCACTGGCCGCAGCCGGCCTCCCCACCGATGACCTGGCACCGCCGTACGGCCGCTCCGACCCCCAGGTGGACTGGTACGCGGGCAAGTACTTCAAGATCATGCGGGGGACGGACGATGGCATCAACACCAGGCAAAACATCAACCCGCATGACCTGAAAGTCCTGTATGTGACCGACGCGACCCCGCCGGACACCCTGAAGGAAGCGCTCGCCCAGACCTCCCGGTCCAACGGCTGGCTCATCCTGGTCTACCACCAGATCGCTGCCCCCGATTCGTCGGGGACCCAGAAGAACACCATTGCGGCGGACAGGAGCACAATCACCAGCGATGTCCTCGCAACCCAGCTGCAGCTCATCGACGACAGCGGCATTCAAGTGAAACCGGTCGCCCAGGCGTTCGAGCAGTTGCAGGGCCCGTGACCACCACCCGGCGGTGAAACGCGGTGCCTTCGCCACCCGAAAGAAGGAGAAAGTCATGATCAAGTCCAGATCCAGCCTGGCGCGAAGCCGCGCCAGGCTCCTGACCATCGGGGTAGCCGTGTGGGCAATAGCCGCCGCGCTGCTGTCCCCTGCGGCCGCGAACGCCGCCGTGGACAACCCCGCCCCCACTCCGCTGGTGTCCTTCACCTTCGATGACGGCATGCAGAGTGCCTTGACGCAGGCCGCGCCAACCCTTAAAAGTACGGGCTCACCGGCACCAGCTACGTCATCACCAACTGCGTGGGCATGACCGCTGCGCCAAATAACTGCCGGGCCAATACTGATGTCCCGTACATGACGTGGGACCAGATCTCCCAGCTGCAGAACACCTACGGCTGGGAGATCGGCTCGCATACCGTTGACCACCAGTGCCTTGTGAGCGTGGGCAACGACTGCCAGGCCACCAAGCTGACGGCCTCCCAGGTGGATGCCGAGCTGTCCAACAGCAAAGCCGCGCTGGCGGCGCACGGGTTCAACGCCACCGCGCTGGCCACGCCGTACGGCGACTATGACATGTCGGTACTCGCCCAGATCGCCAAGTACTACAGCTCGATGCGTGGCTTCGCCGACGTCGGCAACAACATCTGGCCGCTTGGCGACCTGCTGCTCCACAACACGCCTGCACAGGAAGTGACCACCCCGGTGGCCACCCTGAAGGCAAAGGTGGACGAGGCGATCGCGAACAAGACGTGGGCTATATTCACGTTCCACGACATCAGGCCTTCGCCGAGCCAGACCCCGGACGACTACCAGTACGGCACGGCGGAACTGGACCAATTGGCCGCCTACGTGCAGACCAAGGTGGCGGCGGGCCAGATCAGGAACGTCAACGTCACCAAGGGCCTGGTCAACGGCAGCCCCAACCTCCTGGCGAATCCCACGTTCAATAACGGCATCGCCGATGGTTGGCGCACCGACACCCCGGCGTCGATCACCGCGGATGCCGGGAACAACGGGAGCTACCCGGACCCTGCCAAGTCGGTGAAGCTGGTATCAGGTTCGGCTGCCGGCCACCTGTTCTCGCCAAAGGTTCCGGTGACCGCATCAACGAACTACCTGTTCAAGGCCTTCCTTAACGTGGCATCGATTACGTCCGGGGAAGTGGGCTTCTACGTTGACGAGTACAACGCGGCCGGGCAATGGATCTCCGGGCAGTTCCGCAAGCGGGAGAACACCCGCTGGGTGGAGTCGATGAACTTCACCTACACCCCGAGCTCCACCAGCGTGGCGTCGGCCAGCCTCCAGGTCTACGTGACCGGCACCGGCATCACGGCCTACGTGGACAACATGCAGATGATGGCCCTCGGGGCCGGATCCACCACGCCGTCCCCCAACCTCGTGGCAAACGGCACCTTTGATGCCGGCATCGGTTCCGGCTGGCGGACCGACTCCGCGTCAACCATCCTGGCTGACGCAGCGAACCACGGGAGCCCGGCCAACCCGGTGAATTCGGTCAAGATGACGGCCACCACGGCCAACAAACACCTGTTCTCCCCGCAGGTGGCGGTGTCGGCCGGCAGCTACAAGATCGCCAGCTACCTCAACATCACGGCGCGGACCAGCGGCGAGATGGGCTTCTACATTGACGAATACAACTCCGCCGGGCAGTGGATCTCCGGGCAGTACAAGCTCGGGGTAACGGCCGCGGGCGTGACCAACGTTGACCTGACATATTCGCCGAGCACCACTGCGGTGGCCACGGCAAGCCTGCAGGTCATTGTGGTAGGCAACTCGGGACTGCAGGCGTACTTCGACGACGTCCGCTGGACCAAGTCGTAGCAGCGGGGGAGAGGACCAGGGATGGGCGGGCGCCCGCACACACTGACAGTGGTGCTGGTGTCCGCCCTCCTTGTTGTAATGGCTTCCTGCTCGCCGCCCAAGCCCGACGTGACCCTGGACCTGCTGACCGGTGACTGGCAGGAAGTTCCGGGTGTCCGTGCCGGGAACGGTGCCCTGCAGGTGACACCCACTGCCAGGCGCATCGTGGAGCAAAGCGGGGCCGGCGGCCAGCCGAATCCGCCGCTCAACCTGGCCGGCACGCATCTGGTGGTCGGCGGGGACTTTTCGCTCAGCGCAACGTTCGCGAATGTCACTGCGGATGCCTCCTGGGCCCTGTACGACCGGCCTCCGGTCATCGCTGACGAGTTCCGCGTCGAGCCGGCCGGCCTGCGGCTTACGCTCCGGGGCAGCGACCTGGGGATCGCTGTCTTCGACGGGTCGCAGAAGAAGGACGTGACCCAGCCGGTGCCCGTGCATGAGGAGCACGTCACGGTGAATGACCCGGGGGCTGCCGTCACCGTGCGCCGCTCCGGCGATACGCTGGCTGTCACCAGCGGCAACGACACACTTTCCTCACTTCCCCTGGGCAAGGTGTTCTCCTCAGGGGAACTGTGGCTGGGATTCTCCAGCGAGTCCGGAAACTTCGAAATCACCTCGCTCAAGGCGGTTGCGCCCGGGAGCGCCGGGCTGCGTACCTCAGGGGCTGCGGCGGCGGACGCCCAGCCGGCAAAAGACGGACTGCAGGCGCTCGCCGCCAAGACGCGCCCGGACTTCCTGGTAGGCGCAGCCGTGGCGCTGGGTCCACTGACCGGGGACGGAGACTACGCGCGGGAATTCGTGGGAAACTTCGGCGCCCTCACCCCGGAAAACGCCATGAAGCCGCAGTTCCTCTCCCCGCAGCAGGGTGTCTACACCTTCGAGGAGGCTGACGCGATCCTGGCGATTGCCCAGAGCAAAGGCATGGCGGTGCACGGCCACACCATCGCCTTCACCGAGGCCATGCCCCACTGGATGCAGGACCTCCATACCGGCTCCGACACGGAGCGGCGGGCCAGCGCCGCAGCACTTCTGGACTACATCACCGCCGTGGTATCCCACTTCAAAGGGCGGCTGGCCTCCCTGGATGTGGTCAACGAACCGTTCGACGTCAACCAGGGAACCAGCATGCAGCAGAACATCTGGTACCGCGTCTTCGGGGCCGGCTACCCGGCCGTGGTCTCCAAGGCTGTCTACGCTGCCGATCCGGAGGTCATGCAGTACATCAACGAGAACGGGGCAGATGTGCCCGGGGCGCGCCAGGACGCCCTGCTCAAGCTGGTCCTCGACGCCAACACCCAGGGTGGCCACATCTACGGCGCAGGCCTCCAGGCCCATGTCTACGACCTTAAGACCGATGCGATCTCCGCGGACGACCTCACCCGTACGCTCAAACGCTTCGGGGACGCCGGGCTGCACGTCCGCATCTCGGAGAATGACGTCACTGACGGCCAGGGGACGGACGCCCAGGCGAAGCAGTACGCCACGGTGCTGGCCGCCTGCCTCCGCTCGCGCACCTGCGTCTCCTACACCACCTGGGGCGTGGATGACCGCTACGACTGGTGGATCGACGACGGCGGAAGCCTGCGGCAGGGCCACGACCACCTGTTCAACAACGGCAAGCCTGCACCCGCATACGACGCCGTGAAGCGCGCCCTGGGCGGTTGATCAGGCGCCCTGGCGGGCGGCCGCCCTGCGCGCCACCGAGTTTCGCCGCGCCGACCGCAGCATGTCCAGGGTCAGCAGCAACAGGGCCAGCCACACCACCCCGAAACCGATCCAGCGCTCTACCGTCATGGCTTCCCGGAACACGAACAGCGCCACCATGAACTGAAGGACGGGAGCGAAGTACTGGAGCAGCCCGATGGTGGTCATCGGCAGCCGGCGTGCGGACGCACCGAAGAAGAGCAGCGGGACAGCGGTGATCACGCCCGATGCCAGCAGCAGCCAGAAATGTCCAGCACCCTGGGACGCCAGCGTGGCGGTGCCGCCCGCGGCCAGGACCACCATTGCCACGGCGGCCAGCGGGGCCAGCACCATGGTTTCCACGCTGAGGCTGGTGATGGCGTCCACCTTCGCACCCACCCGGTTCTTCACAAAGCCGTACAGGCCAAAACTGAAGGCCAGCGTCAGGGCGATCCACGGCAGCTTCCCGTAGGAATAGGTGAGGACGCCCACCGCCGCGAAACCGACCCCGACGGCGGCCCACTGCAGCGGACGCAGCCTTTCCTTCAGGACCAGCACCCCCAGCAGCACCGAGACGAGCGGGTTGATGAAATAGCCCAGCGACGTTTCCACGGCCTGCCCGGTGGTCACGCCATAGGTGTAGGTCAGCCAGTTGATGGCGATCAGGAAGGCCGCCAGCGCCAGGGAGCCAAAGACTCGGCGGTCCTTCAGCGCCACCGCCAGGGCGCCCCACGCCCTGGTCACTGTGATCAGGAGTGCGCAGAACAGCAGCGACCACACCACGCGGTTGGCGACGATTTCGACGGCGCCGGCGGGCATCAGGATAAAGAAGTACAGCGGGAGTAGCCCCCACAAAACGTACGCACCGATGCCGAACAGCATTCCCGCCGTCGTGTCCTTGGCTGCCGGTCCGGGACCGGACGGTACGGCGCCGGCCGGAGGCCTTGGCCCAGGGGACGCAGCTAGTGCGGAGGTGGCAACTGGGGTGGCGGGGGAGGATCCTTCTGGCATGGGCACGAAGTCCATAACAGCAGGCTCCGGGCAGGTATTCCAGCCGGCGGGCGGTAAACCGGAAAATAATCAGTAGGCTTGCTTTCATGACACGTGTCCGTTTTCCGGAGCCCACCCGATGAGGCTCCGGCGCAGCAACGCTTCAGGCCGAGGCTACCGCAGGGTGGCCGCCGGCAAGGGCTTCAGTTACCGGGACCTGGACGGCTCCACCCTGCCGGACGGTCCCCTCCGGGACCGGCTGGAAAGCATCGGCATCCCCCGGCATGGACGGACGTGTGGATCGCCCCGTTTGAGAACGGCCACATCCAGGCAACCGGCGTGGACGCCGTGGGCCGCCGCCAGTACATCTACCACCCGGAGTGGCGCGAGCGGAAGGACCGCGTGAAGTTTGACCGGTCCCTCCAGCTGGCCGAATCGCTGCCCGCAGCGCGCCGGCTGGTCACTATGGACCTGCGCAGCGAGGGCTTCACCCGCGAACGCGTCCTGGCAGCTGCATTCCGGATGCTGGACAGCGGATCCCTGCGGGTGGGCTCGGAACGGTACACCAACGAGAACGGCAGCCGGGGCCTTGCCACCCTGCTGTGCGCCCACGTCCAAGTGCGCCAGGACCGGATCCTGCTGCGCTTCCCGGCCAAGAGCGGCAAGGACTGGGAATCCGAAATCCGCGACGCCGACCTCGCCGCCCTCCTGCGCCTGCTCAAGCGCCGGGGAACCAACGCCCGGCTGCTGGCATACAAGGAGGGCAGGACCTGGCGTCCGGTCAGCAGCGCGGACATCAACGCCTACGTAAAGGAACGGACCGGCTCCGACTTCACCGCCAAGGACTTCCGGACCCTGCGCGGGACCGTGGCGGCCGCGGAAAGCCTGGCGCGGACCGGTGTCCAGCGGACGGCAGCCAAACGGAAACGGGCCATCAGCCGCGCCATGTACGACGCCGCGCAGACGCTGGGAAACACGCCCTCCATTGCACGCAAAAGCTACGTGGATCCGCGGGTGGTGGACCATTACCACGACGGCGAAACCATCGATCCGAAACGGCCGGACTCGGCGGAGGCCGGGCTCCGGGCCCTCCTGTACCGCGAAGGCAAGGTAGTGGCCATGGCTGCCAACTAGAATGGGGGACTGTGCGCTGCACCATGCTGCGCGCCCTCATGAAACATGAGCAGGACCAGTCCAGAAGGGTTCCCGGTGTCCAATCACAGCGAAACCACCGCCAACCGTCCCCTCCGCGTCGCCATCGTCGGCGCGGGACCGGCAGGAGTCTATGCTGCGGACATCCTCACCAAGTCCAGCGGGGTGAAGGACGGCGACTTCCAGGTCAGCATCGACCTCTTCGAGGCCTACCCGGCGCCCTATGGACTGATCAGGTACGGCGTTGCCCCGGACCATCCCCGGATCAAGGGCATCGTCAACGCCCTGCACAAGGTCCTGGACCGCGGTGACATCCGGTTCCTGGGCAACGTGACCTACGGCCGGGACCTGACGCTGCACGATTTCCGGGCGTTTTACGACGCCGTGATCTTCTCCACGGGCGCCATCAAGGACGCGGACCTGGACATTCCGGGCATCGGCCTGCAGGGGTCCTTCGGGGGCGCCGACTTTGTGTCCTGGTACGACGGCCACCCGGACGTACCGCGGGAGTGGCCGCTGGAGGCGAAGGAAATCGCGGTGATCGGCAACGGCAATGTGGCCCTGGACGTGGCCCGTATGCTGGTCAAGCACCCCGAGGAGCCTGCTCACCACGGAAATCCCGGACAACGTCTATCAGGGCCTTAAGGCATCCCCCGTCACGGACGTGCACGTCTTCGGCCGCCGCGGGCCCGCCCAGGTCAAGTTCACCCCGCTGGAGCCTGCGGGAACTGAGCCACATGGACGACGTGGACATCGTCCTCTACCCCGAGGATTTTGAGTTCGACGACGCCTCGGATGAGGCCATCCGCACCAACAACCAGATCAAGACCATGGTGAACACCCTCACCAACTGGCTGGTGGAGGAGCATGCGGAGTCGGACAACCCCTCCTCGCGCAGGCTGCACCTGCACTTCCTGCACAGCCCTGTTGAAGTGCTCGACGACGGCACGGGCAAGGTGGGTGGCATCAAGTTCGAGCGCATGCAGCTGGACGGGACCGGCAACGCCAAGGGTACGGGGAGTACATCGAATACCCCGTCCAGGCTGTCTACCGGGCCATCGGCTACCACGGCTCCGCGCTGGACGAACTGGAGTACGACGCCAAACGCGGCGTCATCCCCAATGAGGGCGGCCGTGTCATGGACGCCGGGGGCAACCCCGTTCCGGGCATCTACGCCACGGGCTGGATCAAGCGCGGCCCGGTGGGGCTGATCGGCCACACCAAGGGCGATGCGCTGGAGACCATCGGTTTCCTGCTGGAGGACCGGCTGAACCTGCCGGCGGCGCAAAACCCTGATCCGCAGGCCATCATCGACCTGCTCGAAGAACGCGGCATCGAATACACCACCTGGGAAGGGTGGAACAAGCTCGACGCCCATGAGGCCGGCCTGGGCGCTGCCTGGGCTGGACCCGCGGGGCTGGACCAGGTGGTCCGCGAACGGATCAAGGTGGTGCCGCGCGAGGAGATGATCCGCATCTCCCGCGGCTGACACGCACGAGGCGGCAGCAGGGCTGGGGGAACTGATCCACGTGCCCGATGACACGGGGGTGTTGTCCGGCTATGCTGGCTGGGCCACACTCCAGCCCTGCCGCTGGACAATACTCCGGAACGGGAGTTCGATGACGAACCTGCTCCACCCAGAACCGCGCCAGCGTGGCGCGCTGGCCGGCCACGAGCTCCTGGGATCGGCCCCGGATGCCCCAACCCCCGAAATCCCCGGCCTGCGCAACCTCATCAGGGAGTCCTGGCAGCGGTCGGCAAGCTTCAAGGCCAACCCGGACAACGCGGCCGCGCCGCTGGCCCTCGACTGGGACCAGTTGGAGGACTACCGCCGCCAGCATCCCCTGGCCGCGATCATGCCGGTCATCAACAAACTCCTGGTCCAGCCCAGCCACGACAGCGGGCTCCTGGTGGCCGTGGGTGACGAGGTGGGCAGGCTGTTGTGGGTGGACGGCGATCCAACCCTCCAGCGCCGGGCGGAAGGCATGATGTTCGTTCCCGGTGCCGACTGGTCCGAGGCCAGCGTCGGCACCAGCGCGCCGGGCACGGCGCTTGCCCTCGGCAGGGGGATCCAGATCGCCGGCGCGGAGCACTACCAGCGGACCGTCCACCCCTGGAGCCTGCACCGCCGTCCCCTTCCATGACCCCGACTCCGGCGCAGTGCTCGGCGTCGTTGACATCACCGGGACGGCCACCGCAGTGGCGCCGCACACGTTGTCGCTGGTGGAGGCCACCGTGGCCGCCGCGCAGGCGCAGCTGCGGGTGGAGCGCCTGCAGCTGGCGGCGGAGCTCGCCAGGAAGCCCGTACGACGGCGGTCCCCGGCCGCCGCGGCCAGGCAGGGCCAGGGTGCCAGTGAAGGCAGCCTCTACCGCAACAGCCTGCAGCTGCTGGGGCGGGACCAGGCCCTGCTCAGCCTGGGCGGCAGGACCGTTTCACTTTCCGCGCGGCACAGCGAGATCCTTGCCCTGCTGGGCGCGCATCCCGAAGGCCTCAGCGCCGAGGAACTCAGTTCGCTGCTCTACCCGGGGGAGGGCTCCACCATCACGCTGCGGGCCGAGATGGTCCGGCTGCGCAAGGTCATCCAGCAGTTGAGCCCGGACGCTGTTCCCGGTTCACGCCCATACCGGCTCCCCCTGGACCTGGTGCCGGATACGAGCCAGGTGCTTAGCTGCCTGCAGCGCGGCGCGCACCGGATCGCCCTGGAAATCTACCGCGGCGAGATGCTTCCGCGCTCCGAGGCGCCGGGCATAGTCGAGCTGAGGAACAGGGTTTCGTCGCTGCTGCGGGAAGCGGTCCTCACGGACGGCAGCGCCGAGTCCCTGCTCAAGTACGCCACGCTCCCGGAGGCAAGGGACGACGTCGGCATCCGCCGCGCCGCGCTCCGCCTCCTGCCGCCGCGCTCACCAAAGCGCGCCGCCGTCGTCGCGGACCTGGAACGGCTGGAAGCCGAACTGCGCGCCTGAAAGCGGCAGCCGGTCAATCTGTGACCTGGCTCTCCCCATTGCAACCTGGCTGCAACCTTGTTGCTCCTACGCTGGCATCATCGGCGAGCGCCCTTGTGGCCCCGCCTCCTGCACAGCAAAGGAGCTAAGCACATGACCGTTTACGCACAGCCGGGAACCGACGGTTCGAAGGTCACCTTCAAGGACCGCTACGAGAACTGGATTGGCGGCGAATGGGTGGCCCCGGTGAAGGGCCAGTACTTCGAGAACGTCACACCGGTGACGGGCAAGGCGTTCTGCCAGGTGGCCCGCGGTACCGCTGAGGACATCGAGCTGGCCCTGGACGCGGCACACAAGGCCGCACCCTCCTGGGGCAAGACGTCCGTGGCGGAGCGAGCGGCCATCCTGAACAAGATCGCCGACCGCATCGACGGGAACCTTGAGATGCTCGCCGTGGCCGAAACCTGGGACAACGGCAAGCCCATCCGGGAAACCCTCAACGCCGACCTCCCGCTCGCCGCCGACCACTTCCGCTACTTCGCCTCAGCCGTCCGGGCCCAGGAAGGCAGCCTGTCCCAGCTCGACGACAACACCACCGCGTACCACTTCCACGAACCGCTCGGCGTGGTGGGCCAGATCATCCCCTGGAACTTCCCCATCCTGATGGCCGTCTGGAAGCTCGCACCCGCGCTCGCCGCCGGCAACACAGTGGTGCTCAAGCCCGCCGAGCAGACACCCAGGCTCCATCCTGGTCCTGATGGAACTTATCGGGGACCTGCTGCCCGCCGGCGTGCTGAACGTGGTCAACGGCTTCGGCGTGGAGGCCGGCAAGCCGCTGGCATCCAGCTCCCGGATCCGCAAGATCGCCTTCACCGGCGAGACCACCACCGGCCGGCTCATCAGCCAGTACGCCAGCCAGAACCTCATCCCCGTCACCCTGGAACTGGGCGGCAAGAGCCCCAACATCTTCTTCAACGATGTTGCGCAGGAAAATGACGCCTTCTACGACAAGGCGCAGGAAGGCTTCGCGCTCTTCGCCTTCAACCAGGGCGAAGTCTGCACCTGCCCCTCGCGGGCGCTGGTCCAGGAGGACATCTACGAGTCCTTCATGGCGGACGCCGTGGCGCGGGTGGAAAAGATGATCCAGGGCAACCCGCTGGACACCGAAACCCAGGTGGGCGCGCAGGCCTCCAACGACCAGGCTGGAGAAAATCCTTTCCTACATCGACATCGGAAAGCAGGAAGGCGCAAAGATCCTCACCGGCGGCGCCCGCGCCGAGCCTGCCCGGGGACCTGGCCGGCGGTTTCTACGTCCAGCCCACCGTGTTTGAAGGCCATAACCGGATGCGGATCTTCCAGGAGGAAATTTTCGGCCCCGTGGTGGCGGTGACCAGGTTCAGCGACTACAACGACGCCATGGGCATCGCCAACGACACCTTGTATGGACTGGGCGCCGGCGTTTGGTCCCGCAACGGCAATGTGGCCTATCGCGCCGGCCGCGAGATCCAGGCCGGGCGCGTCTGGGTCAACAACTACCACGCCTATCCGGCAGGTGCCGCGTTCGGCGGCTACAAGTCCTCAGGCATCGGGCGCGAGAACCACGCCATGATGCTGGACCACTACCAGCAGACCAAGAACCTGCTGGTCAGCTACGACGAAAACAAGCTGGGTTTCTTCTAGGCCAGCCCGTACCACTAAACGACTACGACGACGCAAGGATTTCGCCAATGACGACGACAATGCAGGCAGCAGTAGTAACCGAGTTCGGCACCGACCTGAAGGTCAAGGACATCGCCGTTCCCCAGCCCGGCCCCGGACAGGCGCTGGTCAAGGTCCTGACCACCGGGGTGTGCCATACAGACCTCCACGCCGCCCAGGGAGACTGGCCGGTCAAACCATCCCCTCCGTTCGTGCCCGGCCATGAGGGCGTGGGTGAAGTAGTGGCCCTGGGTGAAGGGGTTTCAGACCTCGCGGTCGGTGACCTGGTGGGCAACGCCTGGCTCTGGGCAGCCTGCGGCGACTGCCAATACTGCCGCACCGGCTGGGAAACACTTTGCGAGGCGCAGCAGAACGGCGGCTACAGCGTGGACGGGTCCTTCGGGGAGTACATGCTGGTGGACTCACGTTTCGCGGCACGTATACCGGCGGGATCCGACCCCGTCGAGGTGGCGCCGGTGCTCTGCGCCGGCGTCACCGTGTACAAGGGGCTGAAGATGACCGAAGCCCGGCCGGGCCAGTGGGTCACCATTTCCGGCATCGGCGGACTGGGCCATATAGCGGTCCAGTACGCGGTGGCCATGGGCCTCCGTGTTGCCGCCGTGGACATCGCCGATGACAAGTTGGCCCTTGCAAAGGCCCACGGCGCCGAACTCACGGTCAATGCCCTGCATGAGGACCCCGCCGAGGTGATCCAGCGGGAAACAGGAGGCTCCCATGGAGTGCTGGTTACTGCGGTGCACCCGTCAGCGTTCGGACAGGCGATCGGGATGGCCCGCCGCGGCGGCACCATCGTATTCAACGGATTGCCGCCAGGGGATTTCCCGGCGCCGATCTTCGAGATTGTGCTGAAGGGATTGACGGTCCGCGGCTCGATCGTGGGCACGCGCCAGGACCTGGAGGAAGCCCTGGATTTCTACGCCCGGGGAAAGATCCATCCCACGGTGTCCGTCCGGGAGCTGTCGGAGGTCAACGCGGTGTTCGATGAGATGAAGCACGCCAAGATCGACGGCCGCGTGGTGCTGAGGTTCTGATGCCCGCTGAGCGGTTGGAAGCCGGAGTGACGCTGCCCGGGGAGGATTTTTCCCGGGTGGCGCTCACGCCGGCCGCTGTGGACCTGTTGCGGATGCTGTGGGACCGGCATGGGCCGCTCATGTTCCACCAGTCCGGCGGCTGCTGCGACGGGTCATCGCCCATGTGCTATCCCGCCGGGGACTTCATCACAGGGGAAGCGGACGTCCTGCTGGGGCTCTTCGACCTCTCCGAGGGGTTGCGGCCCCTGCCGCTCGAATTCTGGATGTCGCGGGAGCAGTTCAACTACTGGAGCCACACCCACCTGACCATCGATGTTGTACCGGGCCGGGGGAGCGGCTTTTCCGTGGAAGCGCCTGAGGGTAAGCGCTTCCTGATCCGCTCAACGCTGATGGACTGGCCCTCCTAGGAAGTTCGACCAACAGGCGCCCGGGGCTCTCCATACGGAGGGCCCCGGGTGCGTTGGCAGAAGAATATTCGGCAGTGGGGCGGTCTCACTATTCGGGACGATTGGGACCGTCCAGTGGATGGACACTATCGTTGATAGGTCTGTTTCCCTCACAAACCAGGATTGTGGCCCCCTTATGAATCTTCTGCGGACAAAATCCATCGAGCAGTCGATCGCCGACGCCGATGAGCCCGGACGTAAGCTCAAGCGTTCCCTCAGCACCTGGGACCTCATGATCATGGGCGTCGCCGTTGCTGTAGGCGCCGGTATCTTTTCGGTCGGCGCGAAGGCTGCCGCCAACTTTGCAGGTCCCGCTGTTACCCTCTCCTTCGCGATCGCTGCGGTCACCTGCGCGCTGGCCATCATGTGCTACGCGGAGTTCGCCACCGCCATACCCGTGGCCGGATCTGCGTACGTCTTCACCTACGCCACCATGGGCGAACTCCTTGCCTGGATCATCGGCTGGAACCTGATCCTTGAGCTATTCACTGCTGCCGCCGTGATCGCCAAATACTGGGGCATCTACCTCAGCAAGGTGTTTGCCCTGACGGGCCTGGACGTCCCGCCGGCCATCTCGCTGGGTGGCGTGGACCTCTATTGGGGCGCGTTCCTGATCGTGGCAATCTTCACCGTGCTGCTGGTGCTGGGCACCAAGCTTTCCGCCCGCGTGGGCAACATCTTCACCCTGATCAAGATCGCCGTGGTGCTCTTCGTGATCGTGGTGGGCTTCACCTACGTGAAGTTTGAGAACTACAGCCCGTTCGTTCCGGCGCCCCAGCCCACTGCAGGCACCGGAGCCGCGGATGTCCTGAAGCAGTCATTCTTCGGCTTCCTGACCGGCGCCGCCCCGGCCCAGTACGGCACCATGGGGATCTTCGCCGGCGCCGCCCTGGTGTTCTTCGCCTTCATCGGCTTCGACGTGGTGGCCACCTCCGCTGAGGAAGTCAAGAATCCGCAGAAGACCCTGCCCCGTGGCATCTTCGGCGGCTTGGCCCTGGTGACGCTGCTGTACATCCTCGTGTCGCTGGCCCTGACCGGTATGGTGTCCTACACGCAGTTGGCCGAGGCCAAGAGCCCCACCCTCACCACGGCCTTCGAAGCCGTGGGCGACACGTCCGCCGCCAAGGTCATCGCGTTCGGTTCCCTGGTGGGCCTGACCACGGTGATCATGGTGCTCCTCATGGGACTGTCCCGCGTGGTCCTGGCCATGAGCCGCGACGGCCTGCTGCCTCGGGTTCTGTCCAAGACCAGCGACAAGCGTTCGACGCCGGTTCGCCTCCAGGTCATCTGCGGCGCCGCGGTTGCCCTGGTGGCAGGACTCACCAACGTGGACCTGCTCGAGGAAATGATCAACATCGGTACGCTGTCCGCGTTCGTGGTGGTCAGCCTGGGCATCCTGGTGCTCCGCAAGAAGCGCCCGGACCTGAAGCCCGCCTTCCGCGTCCCGTTCGGCAAGGTGCTGCCCATCGTGTCTGCGGTGCTGTGCCTGTACCTGATGACCAACCTCGCCGTGGAGACCTGGATCTTCTTTGCCTTCTGGTTGGTCCTGGGCCTGGCCATCTACTTTGCCTATGGCCAGCGCCACTCGCGGCTCAACGAACGCTTCGCCGAAGCCAACGCGACGGTCAACGGCACGCCTGGTTCCACTGCCCGCGCAGTGGGGAGCACGAGGACGAGGATGAGCTGAGCCGGACCTGACGGCCAGCCGCACCAGATGCTGAACTGCCCGCCCGGCCTGTGCCGGGCGGGCAGCCGCGTTTCATGGCGCCGCGTACCGTCCCACCCATTCGACGAGCGGCCGCAGTTGCCTCCACCGTTCCGCGATCTGCTCCCTCGCCGCGGGTGTGGACACCCATTCCGGCCGGCCCGCCTCGACTCCCGCGGACAACGATTTGTGCTTGAGCAGTTCGGCGCGGGGGTGCTCCTTGTCGAAACCCCGCGGGACGGTCTTCAGTTTCTCGCCCTCGATGGCAAAACCAGCCGCGGCCACGGCATCCACAATGTCCTGGAGGGCGGCGCCGCTGGCGGAAGCGTCGGCGGCGGCGCGGAACCGGGCCGCCTGGGCGGGTGTGTGGGAGTGGTAGCCGCCACCGATCAACAGCCCGTCTGCGTTGATTTGGAGGTAGAAGCCCACGCCCTCCTGGCGTGCGGCGAAGGCCCCCTGGGCGGTCTTGTACGGGGACTTGTCCAGCGAGAAGCGGATGTCCCGGTTGGGGCGGAAGAGCTTGGCAGGTCCGAACTCGGGCTCCAGTTCGGAGAGCAGGAGGGTGAGCGGCTTCTTGACCGCTGCGTCATACGTTTCCTTGTGTTCCAGCCACCAGTCGCGGTTGTTGTTGTCCTCCAGCTGCGCGTAGAAGCGGAAAGCTTCCGGGGGAATGCCTGCGAAAGTGTTCATCTACGGAGCCTAGGGCCGCATGCCGCCATCGGCCAGATCCCCTGGCCGTATGTGCACAACCGGGGCCGGACAGCAGAACACCCCGCCACGGACGTACGTGGCGGGGTGTTCTTCAGTTCAGCCGGCAGGGAGCCCGGTCAGCCGATTTTGTTCGCGGACTCGGCGTCCGAGGCGGGTGCCGACGGGGCGGCACCGGCACCGAGGTTGGCGCGCAGCTTGGCGCCCAGTTCGGCGTCGACGTTGGTCCAGTACTGGATGGCGCGTTCCTTGATGTCGGAACGCTTGACGCCGCCCACGGCACCGGTGATGGTCTCCAGGAAGCGGGCCTTTTCGGCTTCGTTGTAGACCTCGCGGTACAGCGCGCCGGCCTGGACGAAGTCGCCGTCCTCGGCGTGGAGGGAGTGCGCGGCGAGGGTCAGTTCGCCGTCGTTCTCCCAGCCGCCGGCGGTGTCCTGCGGCTCAACTGCGGCCGGGCCGCCGAAGGTGTTGGGGGCGTAGACCGGAACGGAGGGGGCGTTGAACAGGAAGCGTCCCTGGCCGTCCTGGCTGTAGTTGTTGACCTGGTTCTTGGGCTGGTTCACCGGGATCTGGGCGTGGTTGGTGCCCACGCGGTAGCGGTGCGCGTCCGCGTAGGAGAAGATGCGGGCCTGCAGCATCTTGTCCGGGGAGGCGGCGATGCCCGGCACGAAGTTCGACGGCGCGAAGGTGGCCTGTTCGATCTGCGCGAAGTAGTTCTCCGGGTTCTTGTTCAGCTCCATGGTGCCCACCTTGATCAGCGGGTAGTCTGCGTGCGGCCAGATCTTGGTCAGGTCGAACGGGTTGAAGCGGTAGGTCTTGGCATCCTCGTAGGGCATGACCTGGACGTGCAGGTCCCATGACGGGAAGTTGCCGGCTTCGATGTTTTCGGACAGGTCGCGGATATAGAAGTCCGCGTCCGAGCCGGCAAGCTGTTCGGCCTGCTCGGAGCTCATCGAGTTCACGCCCTGGTTGGACTTGAAGTGGTACTTGACCCAGAAACGCTCGCCCTCGGCGTTGATCCACTGGTAGGTGTGCGAGCCGTAGCCCTGCATTTCGCGCCAGGAGGCGGGCAGGCCGCGGTCACCCATCAGCCAGGTGACCTGGTGGGCGGATTCGGGGGACAGGGTCCAGAAGTCCCACTGCATGTCGGCGTCGCGCAGGTGGGTGCCCGGCAGGCGCTTCTGGGAGTGGATGAAGTCCGGGAACTTGATGCCGTCGCGGATGAAGAAGACGGGGGTGTTGTTGCCGACGAGGTCGTAGTTGCCCTCGCTGGTGTAGAACTTCACGGCGAAACCGCGCGGGTCGCGCCAGGTGTCCGGGGAGCCGTTCTCGCCGGCCACGGAGGAGAAGCGGATCAGCATTTCGGTCTCAACACCGGGCTGCAGGAACGCGGCCTTGGTGTACTTGGAGATGTCCTCCGTGGCCTTGAACGTGCCGAATGCGCCGCCGCCCTTGGCGTGCACTACGCGCTCCGGCACCCGCTCACGGTTGAACTGGGCAAGCTTCTCCACCAGGTAGTGGTCAGTCAGAATGATGGCACCATCGGCACCAACTGACTTCGAGTGTGCGTCGGACGTAACCGGTGCACCTGACTGGGTTGTGGAAACGGCAGTCATTGTTCTCCTATTTCTCTTTTTCTTGCGAGGGACTGTGGGGAGGAAGCTGTTGGGCCTGCTGGCATTCCTGGCAGATGCCCTGGTACATGACGTCGGCGATCTGGATGGTCATCGGCTTGGCATCAGGGTTCCAGTGCGGCGTAAGGCAGGGGCGTGGCCGACGGCGCAGTCCACGTCCTCCACGCGGCCGCAGCTGATGCAGATGGCGTGGTGGTGGTTGTCGCCCACGCGCGTTTCATACAGTGCGGGGGAGTGCGGCGGCTCGAATCGGCGCAGCATGTGCAGGTCCGTCAGGTCGCCCAGGACGACGTAAACGGACTGGGCCGTCAGTTCGGGCAGCTCGGACCGGGCCGCGGCCAGGATGCTTTCGGCAGGGGAGTGGGGGTGGCGTTCGACGGCGGCCAGCACGGCCAGCCGCTGCTTGGTCACCCTGCGGCCGTGGGCGCGCAGGGCGGCAGCCCACGCTTCCTGGCCATCAAAGTGCTCCATCATGGCTTCATTGAAACACTTATTACTACTAACTCACAATAAGGCTTGGCTTACCTCATCCTGCGGACCGCTAGTGTTGCCGGGTGGGGAAATTACTTGCCGATGTCACGCCGCTTAGGGAAAGCCCCGCATTCCGCCGGCTGTGGCTGGGATCGGCAGCGTCCGCCGTCGGCAGCCAACTGACCCTGGTGGCGGTGAGCCTGGAGGTATACCGGCTGACCCAGGACAGCTTCTACGTGGGCCTGCTGGGTATCTTCGCCCTGGTGCCCCTGGTAATCGGCGGCCTGCTGGGCGGCTCCATCGCCGACGCGCACGACCGAAGGCGCATTGCCCTGCTGGCCTCCACGGTGCTGTGGCTGACCACCGGCCTGATAGCGCTGCAGGCGTGGCTGCACTTGGGCAACGTGTGGGTGCTGTACCTGCTGGTGGCGCTGCAAAGCGGGGCCCAGGCCATTAACCAGCCGGCCCGCAGCGCCATCATCCCCATGCTGATCCGGAAGGAACTCCTCCCCGCGGCCAACGCGCTCAGCATGCTGTCCATGGGCCTGGCCATGACCGCCGGGCCGCTGCTGGCCGGCGTCCTGGTGGCCTGGCTGGGGTTCGGGTGGACCTACGCCATCGACTTCGCCAGCTTCGCGTTCGTCCTGTGGGCCGTCTACCGCCTCCCGCCCATGCCACCGGCAGGCACCCGCAGCAAAGTCGGGCTCCGCTCCGTTGTGGATGGTTTCCGCTTCCTGGGCACCCGGCCCAACCTCCGCATGACCTTCATCATCGACCTTATTGCCATGGTCCTCGCCCAGCCGCGGGCGCTGCTCCCCGCCGTCGCTGCGCTCATTGATCGGCGGCGGGGAGGCCACTGTGGGCGTCCTGCTGGCCTGTACCGCCGTCGGGGCCTTCCTGGCAGGCCTGTTCTCGGGGCCGCTGGGCAGCGTCCGCCGCCAGGGGACCGCCGTCGTCATCTCAGTGATGGGCTGGGGTGCATCCATCAGCGCGTTCGGCCTGGTGGTGGTGCTGGCCGGACACGCGCCGGATGGGAGGGTGACCCTGTGGCTGCTGCCCGCCGCCGTCTGCTGCGCGTTGGCTGGTATTGCGGACTCCATCAGCAGCGTCTTTCGCAACACCATCCTTCAGGCCGCGGCCCCGGACCACCTGCGCGGACGGCTGCAGGGCGTGTTCATTGTGGTGGTGGCCGGTGGACCGCGGATCGGCGACCTGCTGGCCGGCGGCGCGACTAAGATTCTGAATGAGGGCTGGGTTCTGCTGCTCGGCGGTGCGCTGTGCATCGCGGGGGCATGGCTGGCGGCGAAGCTGCAGCCCGGTTTCCGGAAGTACGATGCCCGGAACCCGGTGCCCTGGCAAGCCGTTCCTTAAGCGAGGAGGAAACGTGCACAACCATCACAACGGGCTGAAGACCGCTGCACTGTTCGGGGTGCTGTGGGCGGTACTGCTGGGCCTCGGCGGCCTGATAGGCGTGGGGACGCGCAGTTCGGCGCCCATCTGGATCATGGCCCTGATCGGCGTCGGGACCACGTTCTACGGCTACTGGAACAGCGACAAGATCGCCATCCGGTCCATGCAGGCCTTCCCGGTGACCGAAGCCCAGGCGCCCCAGCTGTACCAGATCGTCCGTGAGCTTTCGGCCCGCGCCAACCAGCCCATGCCGCGAATCTATGTCTCGCCCACCATGAACCCGAACGCGTTCGCTACGGGCCGCAACCCGAGGAACGCCGCCGTCTGCTGCACCGAAGGCATCCTGCAGCTCCTGGACGCCCGTGAACTCCGCGGCGTCCTGGGCCATGAACTCATGCACGTCTATAACCGGGACATCCTCACCTCATCCGTCGCTGCAGCCGTCGCCGGCGTCATCACCTCGGTGGGGCAGATGCTGCTGTTCTTCGGCGGCGGCGACCGGCGCAACGCCAACCCCCTGGCCATGATCGCCATGGCCCTGCTGGCGCCTTTTGCGGCGTCGCTGATCCAGATGGCCATCTCCCGCACCAGGGAGTACGACGCCGACGAGGACGGCTCACAGCTCACCGGCGATCCGCTGGCACTCGCCTCAGCCCTGGACAAGATTGAGCGCGGCGTGAGCCTTGCGCCCTTGCCGCAGGACCAGCGGCTGGTCAACGCCTCGCACCTGATGATCGCCAACCCGTTCCGGGGCGGCGCGATGAACAAGCTGTTCGCCACCCACCCGCCCATGCGGGATCGGATCGTCCGGCTGGAGCGGATGGCCGGCCGGCAGCCGTAGCCGGGATCCCGCCGTCGGGCGTGTTCTCGCTGCTCAGGAACTCCTAGGAAAACAGCCCGTCGCCGATGAATCCGCCGGGCCTCACGCCGCCAGGCACGGCGAAAAGCCCGGACCCCGTGTGCTTCAGGTACTCCACCGCCAGGGTGTCGCCTTTGGCCATTGCCATCTGCATGGGGACATAGTGGGAGCGGGGATCGGTAACGAAGGCGATGAAGAACAGTCCGGCGTCGAGGTGGCCCACGCCGTCGGACCCGTCCGTGTAGTTGTAGCCCCGGCGCAGCATGCGCACACCCTGGTTCTGGCCCGCATGCGCCATCCGGACATGGGAGTCCAGCGGAATCAGGGGCTTGCCGGCCTTGCCCTGCCGGGCGAAATCCGGCTCGCTGAACTCCTCGCCGCCTGACAGCGGCGCGCCCGTGCCCTTGGTCCTGCCGATCAGGCCCTCCTGCTCGCCCAGCGAGGTCCGGTCCCAGGTCTCGATGTGCATCCGGATCCGCCTGGCCACCAGGTAGCTCCCACCTGCCAGCCAGGCGTCCTCTGGCCGGTCAGCCTTCGCCCACACATGTTGATCCAGCAGTTGGGCATCCTCGACCTTGAGGTTGTTGGTGCCGTCCTTGAACCCGAACAGGTTCCGGGGCGTCTGCTGAGCGCGGGAGGTGGAGGAGGTCCGGCCAAACCCCGCCTGGGACCAGCGGACCCGGACCTTGCCGAAACCGATGCGGGCCAGGTTGCGGATGGCGTGGACGGCCACCTGGGGATCGTCGGCGCAAGCCTGGACCACCAGGTCCCCGCCGCTGCGCCCCGGGTCCAGGCCGTCGCCGGGAAAGTGCGGCAGGTCGATCAGAGCTTCGGGCCGCCGGTCCTCCAGGCCAAAGCGCGCCTTGCCGTCCTTTTCGAACAGACTGGCCCCGAACCCGAAGGTCAGCGTCAGCTTTCCGGCGTTGAGGTCCAGGGCCTCGCCGGTGTCTTCCGGCGGGGCTCCATACGGTCCGTCCACGGCTCCCGAAGTTCCGGCCGGGCGGCCCTCGGTCAAGGCCTCGGCGGCCCGGGTCCAGTCCTTGAGGAGCCTGGATGAGTTCTTCCCGTTTGGTGGTGGTGACGTCGAATGCGGCCATGTGCAGGCGGTCCTGCGCGGGGGTGGTGATGCCGGCCTGGTGGTCCCCGTGGAACGGAACCACCGGGCTCCCGGGGGTGGCCGGTGCGGCAGAGGCGGCCACGGCGTCGTGCCCCAGGAAGCCCGCCGCAAGCCCTGCAGCCGCTCCGCCCAGTCCGGCGATGCCAAACAGGCCCCGCCTGCTCAGGCGGCCACCCGCCGTCGGCTGTTCACCGTCCTCATGTGCTCCCAGTGTCCCGGGTGTGGCGGCCCCGGGAGCCCCGGGAGTCTCCGGCGGCCGTCCGCCAAACGGGCAGCCGGTCACAGGACCACCGCCGCCGTCAGCCGGGACAGCGGTTCGCCGAGCGCGTCAACCAGTGAGGCGAGCCGCTGGACCTGTTCCGGGGCAAGTTTGTCGTAGTACGTGAAGTCCGCGCCCTGGGCATGCGTGGCCAGTTCCGCCTGCAGTGCCGCGAACTTTTCGTTCAGCGACGCGGCCAGGGCTGGGTCCTTCTGCTGAAGCGCGGGTAACAGGTTCTCAAAGGCGATGCGGGCTCCATCGACGTTTGCCTGGACGTCCCACAGGTCTGTGTGGGACCAGATCTCCTCTTCGCCGGTCAGCTTTCCGGTGGCCACTTCATCAAGGAGTTCCTTGGCGCCATTGCCCAGCATGTCCGCGGAGACCTCCAGCGTGCGGGTACGCTCCACCAGGCTCCTTGGTGTCGGCCACCATTCGGTCGGCGATGGACGCGCGGTCGGCTGCGGCCAGGGCTGCGTAGCCCGCGGGCGGGAAGAGGTCCTTCTCCGCGCGGTGCCAGCCGGTCCACTCCTGGCCGGGCTCGAGGTCTGCTTCGCGGGCATCAAGCTGCGGGTCCAGGTCCCCGAAGGACTCTGCCACCGGTTCGATCCGCTCCCAGTGCTGGCGCGTTGCTGCGTACAGCGAGCGGGCCTTCCCTGCGTCACCGGCGGCGAAGGCGGCGGCAAACTGCTCGGTGCCGGTGAGCAGCTGTTCGCTCTGGTCCTTGACGTAGGACGCGTACTGACCGGTGGCGGTGCTGAGCAGGTGCTGGAAGTCCCCGTCCGCCGACGGCTGGTTGCCGGACTGCGTCACCTTCAGGGTGCTCCTGATTCCGTCGCCCTCCATGCCCGGCTTGCAGGCGGTGGTGAACGTCCCGGCCGGGGCGGTCACCACAAGGTTCCGGGTGAGGCCGGGGCCGATGTTCTCCACCTCGCCGAGGATGCGGAGACCGTCTGCCGCCAGCAGGTAGAACTCGGTGACCTCGGCGCCTTCGTTCTTGACGGTAAAGGTGAGGTTGCCGCTGGGCACGCTGCCGGTGGACACCTTGCATTCAGTGTCCGAGCTGACCACCTGGATGGCTTCGGCGGAGGCATCGGCAGCCTTGGTGTTGTCTGTGCAGCCGGTCGCCAGTAGGGGGACGGCGACCACCGCGGCAACCAGCGATGCGGTCTTCCGCACGGACGTGGTGCGGGTGTTTTTGGGCAGGGTATAGCCAGGCATTGGGATTCCTTTGGGTGCGGGCGGAGGGTTCTAAGCGGCCGCTGTGGCCTTGGCAGGGGTGTCGTTGCCGGAAGCGGCGCGGCTGGGCGGGGCCTTGCGGTTGGTGCGCAGGTAGAGGAACAGCGCCGGCAGGACGTAGGCGAGCCAGGCCGCCCCCTCAAGCCAGGTGGTGGCGGGGGAGAAGTTCAACGTCCCCTTGAGCAGGGTGCCGTACCAGGACGACGGCGGGACGGCACCGCTGATGTCGAAGGCGAGCGAGTGCAGGCCTGGAAGCAGGCCGGCCTCCTGGAGATCGTGGATGCCGTAAGACAGGACGCCGCCGGCGACGATGATCAGCGCGGCTCCCGTCCAGGTGAAGAAGCGGGAAAGATTGACTTTCAGCACGCCCCGGTGGAGCAGGTAGCCGAAGCCGGCAGCAGCTGCCAACCCCAGGACCGCGCCGATGAGCGGCTGGGTGGATTCTCCAGTGGCCGTGGCCGCCGCCCACAGGAAGAGGGCCGTTTCCAGGCCTTCACGTCCAACCGCGATGGCCGCCACCACGGCCAGTCCCCAGCCCGCACCGCCCGCTGATTTGTCGACGCTCGACTTCAGGTCACTGCCCAGGGTCCGGGCCGTGCGCGCCATCCAGAAGACCATCCATGTCACCAGGCCGACTGCGGCGATGGACAGGGTGCCGCCGATTGCCTCCTGCGCCTCGAAGGTGAGTCCCTTGGGCCCGAAGGTGAGGAGGGCCCCAAACCCGACCGAGACGGCGATCGCAGCCGCAACCCCCGTCCACAGCCGGGGAATGAGGTGGCGCCGGTCTGTTTTGGCCAGGTAGGCCATAAGGAGGACCACCACCAGGGTGGCTTCGAGTCCTTCGCGCAGGCCGATCAGGAAATTTGCAGTCATGGATGTTCTTTCGCTCAGGTAGGCCTAACTTAGGGTGGCCTAAGGAAGAGATTACCCGGCGCCGACAATTACGCAAACTGAATGTGCCGTAATTGTTCCTTGGATTACTGTCCCGGGTCCTTCGCGTCGCCCGGGATACTGGCGCACTGTCGGCTCCGCGCTACGCAAAATCGGCCGCGACATGCAAAAAGGCTGGCGCACCCGGCATGTGGGGTGCGCCAGCCTTAATGCGTGGCGTGAAAACCTTTGCGCGTCGGAGTCGACGGCGGGGCGGGGTCAGCTGCGGAAGTTCACAAACTGCAGGTCGGCTTCGTCGAAGTCCTTGAGCAGTGCCATCGTGGCCTGCAGATCATCACGGGACTTGGAAGTCACGCGCAGGCTCGTCGCCCTGGATCTGCGACTTGACCGACTTGGGTGCCTCGTCCCGAATCAGCTTGTTGATCTTCTTGGCCAGGTCCTGGGCGATGCCCTCCTTGATGGTGGCTTCCAGGCGGAACTCCTTGCCGGAGGCGTAAGGCTCGCCGGTGTCCAGCGACTTCAGCGAGATGCCGCGGCGGATCAGCTTGGACTGCAGCACGTCCAGGACCGCCAGGACGCGCTCCTCCGAGTTGGCCTTCATGAGGATCTTTTCGCCGCTGAAGTCCACCTCGGCGCCGACGCCCTTGAAGTCGTAGCGCTGGGTGAGTTCCTTCTGGGCCTGGTTGAGCGCGTTGGCCACTTCCTGCTTGTCCACTTTGCTTACGACGTCGAACGTTGACTCGCCTGCCATGACTCTCCTTTGTTGATGGGAGCCCTGTGCGGGGACAGGGCCAGGATCACTGGCATCCAGCCTAGTACGGATGCCCCGGCCGGTGGGGCGCGCGATTCACAGTTCCCGCTCAGCGGACATACCGGGGGAACGAAGGAGGGGTGGCGAGAGTTGGACCAGATGTACGCAGTACGAAGGGAACACCATGCATCGCAACGCCGCCCGTTACGTCACCAGGACCACAACAGCAGCAGCCGGGGTGGTGGCCACGGCGGCAACCTCGGTGGCGGCGGCAGCGGTGGCCGCCTCCATCATCTTCAGCCCGGTGGCAGATGCGTCCGCCCGCATGGACGGGGTACGCGCCGACTTGCAGAGGGCTGTGCAGTTGAACCAGATCACCGAGGAACAGGCCCTGAGCTTCGAAGCCAAGCTGGCGGGGCGGATCCTGGGAGACGCCTGAGCCGCGGCAATTCCGCGCAGTTTCAACGGTTTTGGGGCAGTGCAGGGCCCGATTCGATTCTTCGCCGGAAGTTCTGTAAAGTTGTCTTGCCCGCGGTTACTGAAGCGGAACGGACCGGAAACGGACGCTCCAACACTGCATCGGTGGGTACTTCTTTTGAAGTTCGGCAGATTACCCGAGCGGCCAAAGGGGGCTGACTGTAAATCAGCTGGCAACGCCTACGGGGGTTCGAATCCCTCATCTGCCACCCAAGGAGAAGCCTCCGGAACCACCAGGTTCCGGAGGCTTTTTCGTTGCCCCGCACACTCTTATCCAAGGCCCCCAAACAGGTCTCCAGCCGCCGTCGACACCATGTTGGTGCGGGCGTAATCTGGCAGCATCGGCGCACGCGCCCCGATGCCCTTGCGTCGATATTTCCATCGATGAAGGAGGATTCAATGAGTGCTGTACGCGAATTCATGACCACTGATGCGCGATGTATCAGGGAAAACGAGTCCCTCGTGGACGCCGCCCGCATGATGATGGACCTCGACTGCGGAGCGCTCCCCATCTGCGGTGACGACGGCAGGTTGAAGGGCATGATCACCGACCGCGACATTGTGCTCAAATGCGTCGCCGCCGGCCGCGACCCGGGACAAATGATGGCCCGCGACCTCGCCACCGGCAAGCCGTACTGCGTTGATGCCGACGCCAACGTCGATGCAGCCATCGACATGATGGAAAAGTACCAGATCCGCCGGCTCCCGGTAATCACAGACCACAAGCTGGTGGGCATCATCAGCCAGGGCGACATTGCACGCAACTACTCCGAGCAGCGCGTGGGCGAACTGGTGGAACACATTTCGGTGCGCCACGGAATGTAGCGGCGGCAGTGCATCATGGCCTTGTCCGCGGATCCTACCCGTCAGGGTTCGGACCCGCGGACAAGTTTGGGAGCAGCCAGTTCAGCCGCCCCTAGTTCAATGCGATCAGGAGCATGGTGCTGGTTCCTGGAATGCAGGTCTGCAGGATGGCCCGGGGGAAGCCGCCGAAGACCGCGATGACGTCATTGGTGGTCCCTGGGTTCGGGACTGTGCCGCGCCCCGTCACCGTGTAGGTTCCATAACCGGGGATGCTTACCGTCTCGCCTACGCCGATTCCGGAGAACCTGGCCCACCCGCCGCAGAAATCATGCTCGGTGATGAACAGTGAGTAGCCGTCATTGGGTGTGAAGTGGATGGGCCCGATGCAGGCATCCACCATGGACTGGCCCCCGAGCCGGCCACGTAGATGGTCCGGACGGCAGGAACCGCCGGGACCACCGGGGCAGGCGCAGGCGCGGCAGCCGGTACGGTGGCGGGGGCGGGCGCAATAGCCGGAGCAGGCACCGCAACTGCGATGGGCGGCCCCGTCAGCAGAAGCGTCTGGCCCGGGTAAATAATGCTGTAGGCGCTCAATCCGTTGGCCGCGAGCATCGCATTCATGTCCACGCCATGGCCGGCGGCAATCGCTCCCACAGTATCGCCGGGGACCACCGTGTACAGGTTGGGATCGCCCGCAGGCTCGGGTGCGGGTGGCGGTGCCGGCACTGGGTCGGGCGCCACCGGAGCCGGAGCTGTAACAGGTTCCGCAGGCGGTGCAGGTGCGGCCGGCGCAGGGGCTTCCGCCTCAGGAACCGCGGCCGCACCGGCGTCAGCCTGGACGGCGGGCTCCGCTGCGGTGCTGGGCGACGCCGGTGCCGCCGCCTCGGCGACCTGGGCAACCGTCGTCGTACTGCCGTTTGTTGGGGCGGGCGGTGCGGCCATGGCGCCGACGCCCACTGCCGCCACCACCGCGGCCGTGGCCATGCCGGCCCATAACTTGTTGCTGATCACCGGCCGGCCGGTATTGAGGTCGGTCCGGGGTTCGTCGGTGGCGAAGCTCCTGCTGGAGCCGTCGGGGGAGGGGAAGGAAGGCTGGTTCATGGGTTGCCCATCAGGTTTCGGTCCTGCCAGGGCGCCGCGTTGCAGGCCGGGGCAGGACGGAGCGAGATGCCATCGCGCCCCGTGGCCCCGGCAGGTGCCGAAGCCACGGGCGGCGCAGGGTTGGAGGCATCCGCACACCCAGAAGATGCGGAGGCTCCGCGTGAAGGCAGGAATTCCGGAGCCACCCGGGGGACCTGCCCATGCGTGTTGGTTCCTAGGAATCCCGAGTCTAGGAACCACGCCAAGCCCCGGGCACCAGTAGGGGTTACCCGAGTTTTCCGGACCGCTACTCGCCCGCGGCGGCCGCGCTACTCACGCACGGGAACCCGATTACTTGCCGCTGCAGCGGACGGCTATAGCGGGCGGCGTTCCCGCAGTTCCGCGATCTCCCGCCGCAGCAAGGCGATCTCGCTGACCAGTTCGGCTATTTCAATGCGCACCGGTTCCTCCACGGCCTCCGCCACCGTTTCCGCCGTGTCCTCAACCCTTTGGACCAGCCAGGAGGCGATGGACGCAGTCACCACACCCAGCACGGCGATGCCGCTCATCATGAGTGCCGTGGCCACCAGCCGGCCAATGGGCGTGACGGGGTACATGTCCCCGTAGCCCACCGTGGTGATGGTGGACGTGGCCCACCACAGGGCGTCGCCGAACGTGAGGATCTTGGCGTCCGGCGCCCACTGTTCCACGTCCAGGACTGCCAGCGCGCCGACAAAGACGAGCAGCGCGGCAGAACCCGCCACGTAGGTGACTACCCGGCCGCGCAGCGTTTCGCCCACGGTCCGGTGCAGCACGGACAACAATGTCACCAGCCGCAACAGCCGCAGGGGCCGGAAGAACGGCAGGGCCACGATCACCAGGCTCGTGCAGGTTCCGGACGAACCACTGCCGGCGGTTTTCCGCCAGCCACAGGTTCGCCGCGTAGTCCAGGACGAACACGCACCAGGTCAGCCACATGACGGCCTCAAGCCAGTCGGCTCCGGCGCCTTCAAGGCGCCCGATGACCTGCCACGCATACGCTCCCAGAAACACGAGTGCCGTTGTCATCAGGGGCCACTCCGCCAGGTCGCGGTAGCGTTGCTGCGTCATGCAGGAAATCCTACGGGGATGAGCCGGGAAGCAGCAGGCGCAGGAATGTTACCCGCGGGTAGCATTGCCCTATGCACCTGCTCCTGAGAACCCTGCTTCTGCTACTCCGCTCCGCCCGGCGTGCGCCGTTGGCGGTGTGGGACCCGTCGTCCCTGCCCCTGCGTGTCCTGCCCACGGACATCGACATCGCCATGCATGTCAACAACGGCATGTACCTGTCCCTGATGGACCTGGGCCGGTTCGACCTGATGGTGCGCAGCGGGATCTGGAAGCGGATGCGCCGACGCGGCTGGAGCCCGGTGGTGTCCGCGGAGACCATCTCCTTCCGCAAGTCGCTCCAGCTGTGGCAGGAGTACGCCATCGAGACCCGCATCATCGGGCTGGACACCAAGGCGATCTTCTTCGAGCAGCGCATGGTGGCCGACGGCGAGATTTACGCCCGTGCCTACATCGCCACCCGGCTGGTCACCAAGGCCGGCCCGGTCAGCCAGGAGGACATCCTTGCGGAGTTCGGCGCCCCTCCGGCCGAGCCTGGTGCTCCCCGAATGGCTCCACGAATGGCGCGCGTCCAGCACCCTCCCCGGCAGCCGCACACCGGCCCCGCACCACTGGGACGCCACCGCCTGAGCCGGGCTGCCGCCGTCGTCCTTCCCGGTATTCCCGATGACGCGGGGAGCGAACAACCGCGACAGGCAGGGCACGCGGCGCGTACCGTTGACACATGGCTACCCTTGACATCACAGGTGAAAAGTTCGCATCGACGATCGAAGGAAACGACATTGTCCTGGTCGATTTCTGGGCAGAATGGTGCGGCCCCTGCAAGCAGTTCGGGCCCACGTATTCGGCTGTTTCCGAGAAGCACCCGGACGTCCTCTTCACCAAGGTGGACACCGAAGCCGAGCAGCAGGCTCGCAGCGGAGGCAGGCATTACCTCCATCCCCACCCTGATGGCCTTCCGCGAAAAGGTGCTGGTGTTCTCGCAGCCCGGCGCGCTGAACGCCCAGCAGCTGGAACAGGTGGTGGACGCCGTTAAGGCGCTGGACATGGAAGAAGTCCACGCCCATGTGGCCAAGCAGCGGGAAGAAGCATCCGCAGCGGCCGGCAAGCCTGCCGCCCAAAACGGCCCGCAGGACGGCTCCCAGATTCCTGACTTCTAAGACTCAATAAATGCGGAATGCGGGACCTCCAGGCGGAGGGCCCGCATTCCGCATTTAAAGCTGCGTTAGACGCGTTCCACCTTGACGGGTTCGGCCAGCAGCGCGCTCAGCGATTCATTCAGGTCCTGTACCGCGGTGCCCTTGGAGTGCTTGTCCAGGTCCTCCTCGGAGGCCCACTGCTCGGTCAGGACCAGCTTTTCCTCGGTGGCTTCGGTCAGTTCGTACTGGATACAGCCTGGCTCCTTCACCACCTCGTCGATGGCGATTTCCAAAGCCAGTTTGACGCGGTGGAACTCGCCGTCGTTGGGGATGAACGTTGCTATCAGGTCAATGGGTGCACTCATGGATTTCACAATACCGGGCGCCAGCGGCCTAACCGGCAGTGTTGCGGCCCGGCATGCTTCTCCTGCCGGGATCCTGTTGGTAGCGTGCCATCATGCGTGCTTACACAGCCGGGGACACTGACGTCCCGCTCCTGGAGGAAACCATTGGCGCTAACTTTGAGCGCGTCGCCGCACAGTTTCCACTTCACGACGCCCTCATCGAGGCCGCCCCGTGCCGGGCGCTGATGCCCGGCGCTGGAGCTACACGAAGATGAACGACGACGTCGACCGGCTGGCGCGCGCGCTCCTCGCCCTGGGCGTGGCCAAGGGGGAGCGGGTGGGCGTCTGGAGCCCCAACTGCGCCGAGTGGACACTGCTGCAGTACGCCACCGCCAAAGCCGGCGCCATCCTGGTCAACGTCAATCCGGCGTACCGCAGCCACGAACTCGAATTCGTGGTCAAGCAGAACGGCATGCGAATGCTGGTCACGGCGCCGTCGGACGCCAACAGCGACTACGTGGCCATGGGCCGCCAGGCCCTCCTAACCTGCCCGGACCTGCAGGAGCTTGTCTTCCTGCCGGACCATGGCCTGGACGCACTGAAGGCCGGCAGCCCCCAAAGCGATGCGGAACTGACGTACGCTGAGCTGCTCAAGCGCGCTGACGACATCGGGCATTCGCAGCTGTTGGCGCGGATGGCGGAACTGGACCGGCACGATCCCATCAATCTGCAGTACACCTCAGGCACCACGGGATTCCCCAAGGGCGCCACGCTGACGCATCACAACATCCTGAACAACGGCTTCGCGATCGGCGAGCCTGCTCGGCTACACCGAGCACGACCGGGTGGTCATCCCGGTGCCGTTTTATCACTGCTTCGGAATGGTAATCGGCAACCTGAATGCCCTCAGCCACGGCGCCGCCACCATCATCCCGGGCCGCGGTTTCTCGCCCGCCGCGGCGCTCGAGGCGGTGCAGGACTTCGGCGGCACCTCGCTGTACGGCGTGCCCACCATGTTTATCGCCGAACTGGCGCTGCCCGATTTCCGGTCCTACGATCTGTCCACGCTCCGCACCGGGGTGATGGCCGGTTCGCTGTGCCCCATCGAGGTGATGAACCGGGTCATTTCGGAGATGAACATGGTGGACGTGGCCATCTGCTACGGCATGACCGAGACGTCGCCCGTGTCCACCATGACGCGCAAGGGGGACACCCTGCAGCAGCGCACCGAAACCGTGGGCCGGACCATGCCGCAGCTGGAAAGCCGGGTTGTGGACCCGGCTACGGGGAGGAGCCTGGAACGCGGGCAGATCGGCGAACTCTGCACCCGGGGCTACGCCGTCATGGCCGGGTACTGGAACCAGCCGGAGAAGACGGCAGAAGCGATCGACGCCGACGGGTGGATGCACACGGGGGACCTCGCGCGGATGGACGACGACGGGTACGTGCTGGTGGAGGGGCGGATCAAGGACATGGTGATCCGCGGTGGCGAAAACATCTACCCGCGCGAAATCGAGGAGTTCCTGTACACCCATCCGTCCATCCAGGATGTGCAGGTAATCGGCGTGCCGGATCCGAGGTACGGCGAGGAACTGATGGCATGCATTATCCTCAAGCCGGGTGCGGAGCCGGTGGACGCTGCCGCGATCACCGAATTCTGCCGCGGCCAGCTGGCGCACTACAAGATCCCCCGCTACGTGGAGGTCCGTGAGAGCTTCCCCATGACGGTCTCGGGGAAGATCCGCAAGGTCCAGATGCGCGAGGAAGCCGTGGCCCGGCTGGGGGTCTAAGAGCTCACCGGACGACGGCCGGCGCCCACCCGGACGGCTACAACTGCCACTGCGGCAACCACTGCCAACGCCGCCAGGGCCCGGACCGCGCCGCTTTCCCACCGTGGCAGGGACAAGGTGCGGGTGCTGCCGCCGGCGACCTCGTTGCCCGGGATGTTCCAATCCGCCTGGGTGGGGAAGATCCCGGCGGGGAGCTTCTCCTGCTGGAGCTGGCGGCGGGACGCCAGGCGCTCCCGGACCTCCTCGTTTGGTGCGGGCACAATTCCGTCCGCCGTCACCGCCGCCTCGAGATCGACAATGTACGGTTCGCCGTAGAACGCTGAGGATGCCACCGATTCCACCCAGGTTTCCGGAGGCGTCTCCACACCATGGCGGGAAAACGCAGCGCGCAGCATCGCCCGGATCTCTGGCAGGCCCTTGCCCCCGGCATCACGGGTTACCTCGAAGATGGCCAGTTGGAGCCGCACCTTCTCATCGGCCATGGGGTCCACAGCGGTTGGATCCTCCGCTGCGGGGTCGAAATCCAGCGCCTCCGCGGCAATCGGCTCCGCGTTGCGGTCGTTGGTACTCATGGTCCCTCCAGTCAGTCTTGCCACGCCCTGGCGGGTCGGGCAGCAGGTGTGCTTCAGCTAATCCAGTTGGGGTCCGCCAGCAGCCGGCGGGCTCAATCCGTTACAGCGTTCATCTTCAGGCCGTACCCACCCGCCGTCCGGCTCAAGCGTTCCGCCGGCGAAGAGCTTTTCGAGGCGCATGCAGTCGGGGAACCACGCGAGGGGGAGAAGGGAAACGCCGGCGGCGACGTCGTCGATGCTGATTCCGTCAGTCCGGGCTCCGGAGGGGCTTGTTGCTTTGCCTGGAATGTCCGTGCTGGAGTTGCAGGGCGCAGTGGATAAGGGGGAAATGGCTGAAGGCCTGTGGGGTGTTGCCCAGCAGCCGCTGATTCTTTGGGTCCCATTCTTCGCTGAGCAGTCCGACGTCGTTGCGGAGACTGAGCAGGCGCTGGAAGAGGTCCTCAGCGTCTTGGCGGCGGTTGATTCCCAGCAGGGCGTCGACGAGCCAGAAGGAGCAGGCGAGGAAAACGCCTTCCGTCCCGGGCAGGCCGTCGTTGCTGGCCTGCGGGTGGTAACGGAGGACGAAGCCGTCTTCCGTTAGGTGCTGTTGGATGGCGTCAACGGTCCCAACGACGCGGGGGTGGCCATGGGGCAGGAATCCCACGCGGGGAATCAGCAGGAGGCTGGCGTCAAGTTCCTTGCTTCCGTAGGACTGGACAAAGGTGTTGCGGTCGCTGTCGAAACCATGGGCCATGACGTCCTTATGAATGGTGTCGCGCAGCGCGGACCAGCGGTCTTCCGGTCCGGGCAGGCCGCTCTGCTGAATGCCCTTGACCATCCGGTCTGCGGCTACCCAAGCCATGACTTTTGAATGGGTGTTGTGGCGGCGCGGGCCTCTCATCTCCCACAGTCCGTTGTCTGGCTGGTTCCATGCCCCTTCGAGGTATTCCATGAGGGCGACCTGGATATCCCAGGAATCATCAACCGTTCCGGCCGGGGATGCTGCACGGGTGAGGGACAGCCCGTCCAGAACCTCGCCCCATACGTCCAGCTGCAGTTGGGGGGCAGCCGCATTTCCTGTCCGAACGGGTTTGGAACCTTCGAACCCTGCGAGCCACGGCAGTTCTGTTTCGGGGAGGCGGCGGGTGCCGTCAATCCCGTACATGATCTGCAGGTCGGCGGGGTCGCCCGCGATCGCCCTCAGAAGCCATTCCCGCCAGGCCGCCGCTTCCTCAATGTAGCCGGCGGCAAGCAGCGACTGGAGTGTCAGGGTCGCGTCACGGAGCCAGCAGAACCGATAGTCCCAGTTCCGGGTGCCCCCGGATCCTCCGGCAGGGAAGTAGTGGGAGCTGCGACGATGCCGCCGGTGGGACCATAAATCAGGCCCTTGAGGGTTATCAGGGAACGCTCTACGGCATCTTTGTACTTACCTTCCATCCTGCTGCGGGAAGTCCACTCCCGCCAGTAGTCTTCAGTTATCTGCAGCGCCCGGTGTGGGTCGGTTTTATGTGGGGCCGGTTTGCTGCTGGGAAACCACCTCAGGACGAAAGGCACCTGATCTCCGGCCCGGACAGGAAACTCGCTGATGGTACGCATGTCCCGGCCTTGGAGCGGCGCCGCCGTGTTGAAGTAAGCCGCGTCAGGGCCGGCGACGGCGCTGAGGCCGTGCTCGCTGCGCCTCACCCATGGCACTATGTGTCCATAGTCGAAGCGGAGGCATAGTTCTCCATACATCTGCACAGTGCCTGTGAGGCCTTCCACCACACGAACCATGTCGGCGGCGTCGTCCCGGATTGGCATGAAGTCGGTCACTTTGACGCTGCCCTGGGGTGTTTCCCATTCGGTTTCGAGGATGAGGGTGCCGGGACGATATTGGCGGCGAGTGCATTTTTGCGCCCCGGCGGGTGCCAGGAGCCACCGGCCTGCGGCGGGGGTGTCCAGTAAGGCGGCGAAGCAGGCAGGGGAGTCGAAGTTCGGCAGGCACATCCAATCGACTGACCCGCTGGTGCTGATGAGCGCGGCCGTATGCAGATCGCCCACGAGTGCGTAATCACTTATCTCAGGCATTGCTACCCTTCCTGGTCCTTTCTTGTCGGCCTCAAAGGACCCGGTATTTGTCGGCCTCCGCTGCGCGCAGCGCCAGGCCGTTGCCGGGGCCACCGCCCAGTTGCAGGGAACCGCCCTCCGGGTCGAGTGTTCCGTCGAGAAAGAGGTTTTCGATACGTACGTGGTCGTGGAACCACTCCAGGTGGCGGAAGTTGGGTGTTGCGGCGGCGACGGCGGTGCTCAGGTGGGGTGCGCAATGGCCGGAGACCTCCAGGCCGTGGGCAGCGGCGACCGCGGCGATGCGCAGCCATTCGCTGATGCCCCCGCATCTGCTGACGTCCGCCTGCAGGCAGTCGACGGCACCGGCCGCGCACATCCGCTGGAAGTAGGGGAGCCCGGTCCCGTATTCGCCGGCCGCCACATCAGCATCCACGGCGTCCCGCACCTCCCGGAGCCCCGCCAGATGGTCGCTCGAGACCGGCTCCTCGAACCAGGTCACATTCTCGGCAGCGGCCTCGCGCATGACGCGGACCGCCTGTTTGGCTGTGTAGGCGCCGTTGGCGTCGACGAACAGTTCCACGCCAGGGCCGACGGCGGCGCGCGCCTGGCGGATGCGCTCCAGGTCCCGCGGCACATTGGCTCCATTGTCCTGGCCGATCTTGATCTTTACCCGCGGGATGTGCTGGCCGTGGGCCCAGCCTTCGAGCTGGTCGCGCAGCTGGGTGGCAGTGTAAGTAGTGAAGCCGCCGCTGCCGTAGACCGCCACCTTGTCCCTGACGGCGCCCAGCAGCTTGTGCAGCGGAAGGTCCAGGAGCCGGGCCTTCAGGTCCCAGAGAGCGCAGTCGACGGCGGAGACGGCGTAGGATGCCAGGCCGGTGCTGCCGGGGTTGCGGACTGTCCGGGCCATCGCCGCCGCGGCCGCCGGTACGTCCAGGGCGTCAACACCTTGGACGGCCGGACCGAGGAGCTCTTCCACCAAGCCCACTGCGGCCGCCGGGGCATATGTCCACCCCAGGCCCTTCTTCCCGCCAGCGGCTGCCTGGACCAGCACCAGGGTGGTGGAGTCCCAGCTGAAGGTTCCGTCCGCTTCGGGCGAGTCGGTGGGCACCGTGTAGGCCGCGGCCTGGACGGCGGTGACGGGGGCCTCCGCGGGTGCCACCAGTCAGCCCTCCTTGTGCGGCAGGAATTCCTGGATCTTGGTCTTGACCCCCTCCTTCACCACGCCCCAGGCGCTGTCATCGCCCTTGACCATGGCTTCGGCCGTCTTGCGGGCCTGCTCCAGGGTGGCGTGCGGCGGGATGGGCGGAATATCCGGGTCGGTGCGGACATCCAAAAGGGTGGGCCTGTCCGCGGCGAGGGCCTTCTCCCAGGCCGGCCCCACGTCGTCGGGATTATCCATGTGGATGCCCTGCAGCCCCAGGCTTTCCGCGAACCCGGCGTAGTCGACGTCGGGCAGGGCCTGCGACTCACGGAAGGCGGGCACGCCGCCCATGGCGCGCATTTCCCAGGTGACCTGGTTCAGGTCGTTGTTATGCAGGACAGCCACCACCAGCCGGGGGTCGCTCCATTCCCGCCAGTAGTGCTTGATGGTGATCAGCTCGGCGAGCCCGTTCATTTGCATGGCGCCGTCTCCGGCGAACGCGATGGCCGGGCGGCCGGGGTGGGCGAACTTGGCGCCGATGGCATACGGGACGCCAGGACCCATGGTGGCAAGGTTGCCCGACAATGAGCCGCGGACCTCACCCCTGAACTTCAGCTGCCGGGCGTACCAGTTGGCTGACGAGCCGGAGTCGGCACTGAGCATGGCGTTCTCCGGGAGCCGGCTGGAGAGCTCGGCGAACAGCCGCATGGGGTTGACGGGGTCGGCGCTGACCATGGCCTCGTCGTGCATGGTTTCCCACCAGCGGCTGATGGATGATTCCAGGCCCTCCTGCCAGGACCTGTCCTGCTTTCGCTCCAGGTGCGGGATCAGGGCGCGCAGGGCATTGCCGGCGTCGGCCACAATGTTGAACTCGTTGCTGTAGCGCAGCCCGATCATCTTCGGGTCAATGTCGATCTGCACGCCCCGGGCCTGCCCTGGTTCGGGCAGGAACTGGGTGTAGGGGAAACTGGAGCCCACCGTGAGCAGGGTGTCGCAGTCGCGCATCATCTCGTAACTGGGGCGGGTGCCCAGCAGGCCGATGGAGCCAGTGACGTACGGCAGGTCATCGGGCAGGGAGTCCTTGCCCAGCAGGGCCTTGGCCACGCCGGCGCCCAGCAGTTCAGCCACCTCCCGGACCTGGGCGGCCGCGCCCCGGGCGCCTTGGCCTATGAGGATGGCCACCTTGGAGCCTTCGTTCAAGAGCTGTGCGGCGCCGCGGATCGCTCCGCTGTCCGGATGGATGTCCGGCCAGCGGATGCCGACGCTGGAGGGCACCATCTTGAATTCATGGGTGGGGGCGCGTATTCGAGTTCCTGGACGTCGGCCGGGATGATCACGGCAGTTGGAGCCCGCTGCGCGTCCGCGATCCGGATGGCCCGGTCGATGACGTTGGGCAGCTGCTGCGGAACCGTGACCATCTGGACGTAGTCGGACGCCACGTCTTTGAACAGGGCCAACAGATCAACTTCCTGTTGGTAGGACCCGCCCATGGCGCTGCGTGCAGTCTGTCCTACGATGGCCACCACCGGTACGTGGTCCAGTTTGGCGTCGTACAGCCCATTGAGGAGGTGGATTGCCCCTGGGCCGGACGTGGCCATGCAAATGGCGGGGCGCCCGTCGAACTTGGCGTAGCCCACCGCCTCGAAGGCGGCCATCTCCTCGTGCCGGGCCTGGATGAATTTCGGCTTGTTTCCCGCCTTGCCGAAGGCGGCGAGGATGCCGTTGATGCCGTCTCCGGGGAAACCGAAGACCTTGTCCACGCCCCAATCGCCCAGGCGGGAGAGCAGGTAATCGGCCACTGTAGTTGCCATGATCAGTCTTCCTTCGTGCTCATCGTCACGCCCCTCCGGGCGCCTTGGACCAGGACGCGGGCGGCGCGCGCCGCCAGCGCCATGATGGTCAGGGCCGGATTTGCGCTGCCCTGGGTGGGCAGGACGCTGCCGTCGGTGACCAGCAGGTTGGGCACCGCGAAACTCCTCAGGTCCCGGTCAACCACTCCTTCCCGCTCCGCGGCGGCCATTCGGGCACCACCTACCAGGTGCGCATATCGGTTGATAGTGATGACCTCCTCCGCGCCGGCGGCGGTGAGGATCTGCTCCATGACCTCCTGCGCTGCGGACATCAGCTGCCGGTCGTTGTCGCACTGGCTGTAGCTGAAGCAGGCCACCGGGATGCCGTTGCGGTCCGTTTCGTCAGCGAGCGTGACCCTGTTCCCTTCGAGCGCGAGGAACTCGCAGAGCGCACCGAGGCAGGCCCAATGCGGGTAGTCGCTCATGTACCGCCGGAGCGCCGCACCCCAGTGCCCCTGGGCGGCAACATGCTCGGCCCAGGTGATGGGAAGGGGTGAAACGCACTGGATGGAGAATCCACGCTTGTACGGCTTTGCCGGGTCTGTTTCGTAGAAGTCCTCGGTGCTGACTTCCGGGGAGGTGCCTTCCACATCCGCACCTCCGCCTGGAACCGCCCGCCGGTCTGGGGTGCGCCCTGGACCATCAGGTAACGGCCTACCTGGTCGAAGTCGTTGCACATCCCATCAGGGAATCGCGGTGACGTGGAGTTCAGCAGCAGCCGGGGTGTTTCGATCGAGTAGCCCGCCACGGCCACCAGACGGGCGCGCTGAAACCTGCCAACGCCCCCTGCACGTATTCGACGCCGGTTGCCAGGCCGGTGCGTTCGTCCAGCACGATCCTGGTGGCCATTGAATTGGGTCGGATTTCGGCCCCATGCGCGAGGGCGTCGGGGACGTGGGTGATCAGCGGTGAGGCCTTGGCATTGACTTTGCAGCCCTGGAGGCAGAAGCCGCGGTAGATGCAGTGCGGACGGTTGCCGAACCGCCCGTTGGCAATGGCCACCGGTCCCACCTTCGCCGTAACGCCGCAGGCATTGGCACCCCTCAAGAACAGCTCGCCGTTTCCGGACACCGGGTGCGGCCGGTGGGGGTAACTGTGCGGATCGCCCCAGGGCCAGTGTTCGCCGGAGACAGGCAGTTCAGCCTCAATGTCCTCATAGAAGGGCCGAAGTTCGCCGTAATCCAGCGGCCAGTCCGCGCCCACTCCGTCCGCGCTGAGGGTGTGGAAATCGCTGGGATGGAAACGGGGAGTGTAGCCCGCGAAATGGACCATCGATCCGCCCACGCCCCGGCCCGAATTATTGGAGCCCAGGGGGACGGGGTCGTTGCCACCGATCACCCGCGGTTCTGTCCAGTACAGGTGATGGGAGCCGGCTTCATCGCTGACCCAGTCCTTCTCGGGCTCCCAGAACGGACCCGCGTCCAGGGCCACGGCCCGCCAGCCGGCCCGGGAGAGACGCTGGAGCAGCGTAGCGCCCCCGGCGCCGCATCCCACGATGACAATGTCCACCTCGTCGTCGTCACCGTACCGGCTCATGTCCGCCCGCAGCCGCAGGTTGCTGCCGGGCCCGGCGGGCAACAGCCACGCCGATTCGTTGCGTTCGCGCAGCCTGCTCACCGGTCGGCCCCATGCGTGGGGTCTGCGCCTGGGCGGACGTCGCGCACCTCGAAGGGTTCCAGCCGCTCCACACCCAGGTTCTTGTAGCCGCGGGGATAGGCCGGCCCGGCAAAGCCGATCTCGTCCCAGGCCAGCGGATGGGAGTAGAACGCAGTGCAGGCATACCGCATCCACAGGCTCCAGACGCGGTCCGCCGGCAGCCCATGCCACAGATCCCGGTCCAGGGCGCAGATGTCATGCAGCAGCCCGGCCTGGCCGTCCTGGCTGAGCAAGGCGAATATGCGATCCTCCCTGGACCGGGCCTCCGAGTCGAGTGCGGCCAGGGATGCCCGCCAGGCGTCGCCGTCCCGCGGCATGTTGTCGTAGTGCCAGCCATCGGTCTCTTCCTCGGCCAGGCGCGCGTCCACCATGTTCACTACCGGCACCCGCGGTTCCGACTGCTGGTCCAGCAGTTGGTCGAACAGGGCCCGCGCCGCGGCCTCCTCCGCCGGGCTGAAGAAGCGGTCGTTGGGAGGCAGGCCCATCCTGGCCTGAACGGCGGCGGCGGTCACCGGGTCCCAATGCCGAGCCTGTGCGAGGGTGCTGAAGCCCGGGTACCGGCCCCCGCCATCAGCCTCCGGCAGCGGAAGCCCGATCACGGTTCCCTCCTCAGGACCGACGCCAGCACACCCATGCCGCCAACGAGGGTGACCAGCAGTGGTGCGAACAGGGGTGGACCCATTTCCAGGTTGTAGCGCAGGTTGCCCAGGCCGCCGGGCTTTTGCCGAATGCCCTGAAGGTGCAGCCAGGTGCCCTGCAGGCCGTTCGCGACGATGGCGGCGCTGGCCAGCGGAAGCGCCGTCTTGGCCATGCGGCGGCTGAATACCCCTGCCACCCCCGCGGCAGCCCCGATCGGTCCCAATGCAACCGGGGCCCACATCCACTTGTTGCCGAAACTTGACTTGTCATGCTCAAGGAAGATCTCTGCGGCGGTGACCAGGGCCCCCGCCGCCGTCAGCGCCGAGAGGGACCGCTCAAACCGGCCGGTCTGCACGTTCCTGATAAGCCGGTCGATCCCGTGCACCGTTTCGGCCACGGTACCTTTTGCCTGATTTGCTTTCACGGTTCTCCTAACTTGCCGGTGCTGTCCGGCCCGTCTTGTCGGCCCGTCCTGCGTGCTGCCCGGATAGGGCTTCCCGCCCCGCCGGCATCAACTGAATATCTGCTGCTGTGCAACCTTTGCGGAGGGGCAAATATCAAGGGAAACTGGTGCTATGGAAGCATCCCCGGCAACGAACGGTTTGCCCGGCGCCAACAGCCGGGAAGTTGAGGCAGTGATGGGGGCGGCTGATGTCCTCCTGCGGGTGGTGGCCCACTCTGTTGCTGAGGTGGAGGACATTGTGAGCACCCCGCAGTTGCGCGTGTTGGTCCTCATCCATTCCCGGGGTCCACAGAACCTTGGCGGGGTGGCTGGCGAGCGGGGGTGCACGCCTCCAATGCCACCCGGATCTGTGACCGTCTGGTGGCGGCAGGCTTGCTGGAACGGCGCGAAGACCCGGCTGACCGCCGGTACGTCCGGCTGGAATTGACCAGGAAGGGCAGGGAACTGGTTAATTCCGTGCTGGAGCACCGGCGGCAGGCCATTGCCGAGGTGGTTGCGAGGATGCCTGCGGGGCGCCGGCCGGCGCTGGCCGCGGCGCTGGAGGCCTTCGCAGCCGCCGCCGGAGGCCAAGGCACCTCCGACGGTCGCTTTACATTGGGAGCCGGGATCTGAACCGGCCGGCGTCCAAAACGGCAATCCCATGCCATCATTCAACGCCTTCATTTGCGCAAGCGCAATAGTTTCGGCTACGTTCACGGGGGCGCAGTAGTTACTGCCGTGCTGGAATCTGCGGGATCCCGCTGACAACTCAGACTTCCGGGTGGGGGTTGATGCCCCACGTTGCGCTGTGGGACTGTCCGGGCTGGAGAGTGATCAGCCCTTCGCCGGAATTGAAGGCATCAGGTGCGCAGGTCATGGGCTCTACCCCCAGCCCGGTGCGGCGCCGGTCCGACTGGGGCAGGGTGTCGCCCGTGAAGATTTCCAGGTACGGATAGGCCCCGTCCACCCAGAGCTCCACACCTGCAGAGCGGTCCGGCCGTACCAATTTCACGCGTGCCCGCCCGTCGGCGTCCCGCAGCAGGTCCGTATAGGCAACATCGATGTGGCGGCCGCCCAGCTGCTGAAGCTCCCTGAGGTCGTAGCTGGTCCCGTCCACCCGCTCGTGTCCTGTGGGGATGCCCCGCTCATCGACCGGAAGGAAGGTACGGCCGGGCACCTGGACCAGGCCGGCGTCGATCGTTCCATAGCCTCGGTCCCGGCTACCCGCAACCTGGGCCGCCGCTTCTCCTGCCGAGGTACCCAGGCTGAGGTAGGGGTGCGCCCCGGTACCGTAGGGGCAGGGCCCGGGGCTCCGGTTCAGGGCGGTGGTGCGGACGCTCAGGCCGTCCGCGCCAAGCTGGTAATCCAGCCGGCAGTCGAGCACCCAGGGCCAGCCTTGGCAGGCGTGCAGGGTGTAGGTGAAGGAGATGGCGTTCGGGACCTGGTGCAGGACGGACCAGTTCCGCCAGCGCGTCAGCCCGTGAATTGCTCCGCCCTTGTCAGGCTCGCTGAGGTCGAGCCTGGAGGCGCCCGCCTCCCCATTTGTAGCTGCCGGCTTTGATCCGGTTGGGCCAGGGAATCAGCGACTGCCCCCGCGCGCCCGTGCACATCTCATCCGGCCCGTACCCATCCAGCAGGTTCCGGCCATCCTGCCGGTATTCGCGCAGCGCTGCTCCCACTTCGGTCAAGGTGGCGCTCTGGTGGCCGAACGTGATCTCGTACTGCCGCCCCGAGGGGGACAGGTACTCCCCGTCCCCTTCTTGAAGCCTGCTCTCGGAGCTCATGGCCGTGCGTTTCCCTCGCCGGCTCCTGCGCTCAGGTCCATGACCACCTTGACGTCGTCTGGCTGGTGCTTGAACGCCTCCGCAAAGTCCTCCAAGGGAAGCCGGCGGCTGATGAGGCGGCGAAGCCACCCCAGGTCCGCCGCGGCCAGCGCCTGCGCACCGGCGTCGTAGTGGCGGCGGTTGGCATTGACACTGCCGAAGATCACTCCGTTCATGAGCACCTCCTCGCGGTTAAGCGCGCCCACATCCACCTGTGTCTGTTTCCCGGTCCCAGAAACACCGGTCAGGCAGGTGATGGCATCCTGGGCCCGGCACTTGAGCGCATCCAGGACCACCTGCGTGACGCCGGTGCACTCAACCAAAATGTTGGGCTTGATGCCCGAGTCGGGCAACGGTTCGCTGTGGTAAGTGGCACCCAGGTCACGGACAAGCTGCGGCTTGGGGCCGTTCGTGGCGATGTCAAAAACATGCACGTCCAGGCCCTGCTGGACCCCGAGCAGCGCTGCAAGCAGGCCAACGGGCCCTGCCCCGGTCACGACAGCGGTATGGGGATCGAAAAATGCGCGCTGCCCGATCCGGTTGATCTGTTCCCAGGCCTTTGCCACGATGGTGGTGGGCTCCAGCAGGACGCCCACATCCTCCAGGCCGGGGTCCAGTTTCACCAACGCTTGCCCGTCCGCCCGCCAGCGTTCCCGCGCGAAGCCGTGCAGGCCTTTGATCCCATGCTCCGTGTAGTTGCCATTGAGGCACATATCCCATTCCCCGGCGGCGCAGGCTTTGCAGGGTTCAGGATCCGGCCTGCGGACAATGCCCACCACCAGGTCACCGGCGGCCACTCCGGAACCGGGGGGAGCATCCAGCACCCGGCCCAGGTTTTCGTGCCCCAGCACCAGGTGGTCCTGGCCCGGCGGCGCTTCCCCGTATTCTGCCGCGATGATTTCGCTGTCGGTTCCACACAGGCCTACAGCCCGCGCCTCCACCAGCACCTCGCCCTCGCCGGTTGGCGGCTCCGGAAAGTCGCGCAATCTCAGTGAATCTTTTTCCCCAGGAGTAACTGTCAACGCCCGCATTGTCTCTCCTCAAGCAGAAGGCCCTTACTGCCAGTCTCACCCTTCGTTTGCGCTAACGCAACGGTTTTTCGGGGAGAGTCTGGCCCACTGGGAGGCGGCTGTGAGATTGCCTGGGGGCAGCGGGGAGCCAGTGAGGGCATGATGGGAGATGCCCCTCACTCAGTGGCAGCGGTGGTCCTGGATGGTCATCCGGGGGCCGAAGGTGGGCTTGCGGAAGCCCGTGCTCTGGATCATCCGGACCACCCGCTGCCGGTGCCCCCGCCAGGGCTCCAGCAGCCGGAGCATCCCGGCGTCGTCCGTCCGGCGACCGGTGAGCGCCGCCCCCACATAGGCCGCGAGGTGGTAGTCGCCCACCGAGATGGAGTCCGGGCAGCCGTGGGTGCGCTGCACCACCTCGGCCGCAGTCCAGACTCCGATGCCCGGGATCACCTGCATCTTCTCTGCCGCCTCCAGTGCCGGCAGCGCTGCCAGGCGTTCAAGCGCGACGGCGGAGCGCAGCGCGCGCATCACAGTGGCCGAACGCTGTGGCCCCACCCCGGCCTTGTGCCACTCCCAGGCCTGGGAATCTGCAGCCACTGGGCGGCAGTGGGTGCCACCACCAGGCCGGCAGGCGTTGACGATCCTGCCCTGGGCGCCGGCGTCCCGTAACGGTGCACCAGGTAGCGGTAGGCGCGCCGTGCCTCGATCACCGTCACCTTCTGTTCCAGGATGATCGGCACCAACTGGTCCACCATCCGGCCGCTCGACGGCAGCCGGACCGCCGGGGACCGCCGACGGGCCTCCCGGACCATGCGCGGGAGCGTGTCGTGGAAGGCCGGTTCATCGAAACCCCGCCAGTCGTCGTCGGCCCCCAACAACCGGGGCGCGGCCTGTGCGGCGGCGGCTGCGCCTGGGCCCCACGACTGGATGTCCACGAGCGGGCCGCCCGCGTCGCCGCCGCCCGGCGCGAGCCGCATGGTTGCCGGGCCCGCCGGCGTTGTAAAGGCATTCCAGATGACTGCGCCCTGGACGCAGAAAGAGGGATCGCTGTTGCCGCGCAGGAGCGGGCCAAGGGTCCGGGACAGGCTGTAGGGGCCCTCCGGGTACCACCGCAGGGACACGTCCGCCGCGGCTGCCAGCCGGGGAGGTGCCTCTGCGATCGTCATGTCTTCCATGGTCCCACGGCCCGCTGACAACGGCGGGACTAACGGCCCTTATCGGTTTCCCGGCCCTGGATTAGGCTCACGGCGTGTGGTGCCGGGGCGTGCCGCCACGGCTGTACAAAGGCCACAACCCACTCAAGCAGGAGGTCATGATGGGCGGAGTAGTGCATTTCGAGATTCCCGCAGACGACCAGGAGCGGGCAAGGAAGTTTTACCAGGAGGCACTGGGCTGGCGGATAGAACCGGTCCCGGGCATGGACTACAACATGGTCATCACCACGGACGTGGATGAGTCCACCGGGCAGCCAACAACGGCGGGAGCCATAAACGGCGGAATGATGGCCAGGGAGGGGCAGATCACCAGCCCCGTCATCACGGTGGACGTGCCGGACATCAACGCAACGCTGAAGGCTGTGGAGGAACTTGGCGGCTCAGTTGTGGTCCCGAAGAACGAGATTCCCGGCATGGGCTACACCGCATACTTCAAGGATCCCGAGGGCAACGTCATGGGCCTGTGGGAGAACCTGCCGGCAGCCGCCGCACCGCCGGGCAGTGCCCAGTAGCCAGAGGCGCCTCCCTAGGGCATGCCGGAAACCGCCCACAGGGCCAGGACGGCGAGCGGCACGGTCAGCGCCACGGCCACCAGGCCCGCGGCAGCGAACCCGCCCCACCTGATGGGGACGTTGAGCACGCGGAGCCGCTCATGCCAGAGCAGCGTGGCCAGCGACGCCCACGGAGTGACCAGCGGACCAAGGTTTACCCCGATAAGCAGCGCGGCAAGCCGAACGGGTGATCCTGCCACCGGTTCCAGCGCAAGGTAGGCGGGGAGGTTGTTGGCGGCGTTGGCAGCTCCGGCGCCCAGTCCGGCCAGCTGCAGCAGCGCGGGCAGGTTGTCCCCGGACCCGGCCACCCCGGCAAGCAGTGGCGTCAGGCCGTGGGCGTGCAGGGACTCCATGAGCATGAACAGGCCCACGGTCAGCATCAGCGGCCGCCAGGGGACCATTGACCACCGCAGGGCGGAGGGCCGGCGGCGCAGGAAGACCGCCAGGAGGACGGCAGCGGCTGCGAGCGCGGGGTACTGGACCGGGAGCCCGGACACCAGTGCCGGCAGCAGGACCAGCAGCGTTACCGCGGCTGCCTTCAGCAGGGTGCGGTCGCGGACCGGATGGGAAGGCTGCGGCCCGTACGTGCCGCGCAGGTCCCGCCTGAACGCCAGCCACAGCAGGACGAGCGGGACCAGCAGCCCTACGGCGGCGGGGGCCCACACCAGCCCGGCGAAACGCCACGGGCTCAGGCCCAGCCGGTCCTGGGCCAGGAGGTTGGTCAGGTTGGAGACGGGCAGCAGCAGCGAGGCGGTGTTGGCCAGCCAGATGCTGGTCAGCGCGAACGGCAGCGGCGGGATCCGGGCATGGACTGCCAGCAGGACCACCACCGGGGTCACCAGCACCGCCGTCGTATCCAGGGACAGGAATACCGTGGACGCCGCGGCCACCGCCACCACCAGGAGCCAGAGCAGGAAGACCCGGCCGCGGCCCAGGGTGGCCAGCCGGTCCGTCACCACCCGGAACAGCCCCGCCTCGTCCACGAGTTCCGTGACCAGGGACATCGCCAGCACGAAGGCAAGGATGGGAATGGTGCGGGCGGCCAGCTCCCCGAAAGCGGGAAGGGGCAGGACGCCCAATGCCAGGGTGGCCAGCCCTGCTGCCAGGGTTGCGCCGGGCAGCAGGAAGCTCCGGGCGGCTTTCAGCCATGCGAACTGCTCCACCGGCTTATCCTCCCATCCCGGGCAGGGAACGGCGCGCAGGAAGCGGTAGCTTTGTACCTATGAAGTACGCCCAGTCCATCCTGGACCTCATCGGCAATACCCCGCTCATCAAGCTCAACCACGTGACCGACGGCATCAAGGCCACCGTCCTGGTCAAACTGGAGTACCTGAACCCCGGCGGGTCCATCAAGGACCGCATCGCGGCGCAGATGATCGAGGACGCCGAACGCGAGGGGAAGCTGAAGCCCGGCGGCACCATCGTGGAGCCGACCTCCGGCAACACCGGGGTGGGCCTGGCCCTGGTGGCGCAGCAGAAGGGCTACAAGTGCGTCTTCGTGGTCCCGGACAAGGTGGGCGACGACAAGCGGGCCGTGCTGCAGGCCTACGGCGCGGAAGTGGTGGTCACACCCACCTCGGTTCCGCCGGACAGCCCGCAGAGCTACTACGGCGTCTCGGACCGGATCACCCGCGAGACACCCGGTGCCTTCAAGCCGGACCAGTTCTCCAACCCGGCCGCGCCGGGCAGCCACTACAAGACCACCGGCCCCGAGATCTGGCGGGACACGGACGGCCTGGTCACCCACTGCGTCATCGGTGCCGGTACCGGCGGGACCATCACCGGCACCGGCCGCTACCTGAAGGAAGTATCGGCAAACAGACCGGAGTCCGACGGCGGTGTGGTCCGGATCATCGGGGCGGACCCTGCGGGCTCGGTCTACTCGGGCGGCACCGGCCGTCCGTACTTCGTCGAGGGCGTCGGCGAGGACATGTGGCCGGCCAACTATGACAAGACAATCCCGGACCAGGTGATCGCCGTCAGCGACGCCGATTCCTTTGCCATGACCCGCCGCCTGGCGCGGGAGGAGGGGCTGCTGGTGGGCGGTTCCTCCGGGATGGCCGTAGTAGCCGCGCTGCAGGCGGCCAAGGACCTGCCGGAGAGCGCCGTCGTCGTGGTCATCCTGCCCGACTCCGGCCGCGGCTACCTGGCCAAGATCTTCAACGACCAGTGGATGCGCTCCTACGGCTTCCTCTCCGGCGGGGAGGAAACCTCCGTGGGGGAGGTCATCAAGTCCAAGAACGGCGAGCTGCCGGACCTGGTGCACATCCACCCCAACGAGTCCGTCCGCGACGTCATCAACATCATGAACGAATTCGGCGTCAGCCACATCCCGGTCCTCTCGCAGGAACCGCCCGTGGTCATGGGCGAGGTGCTGGGCGCCGTGGACGAACGCACCCTGACCGCCAAGCTGTTCCGCGGCGAAGCGAAGCTGACGGACAAGATCTCCGAACATATGGGCCCCAAGCTGCCCGTGATCGGCTCACTGGAAACCATCTCCGCGGCCAGGGAACTCCTGTCGGACGCGGACACCCTGATGGTCACGTTCGTGGGCGCGCCCGTGGGCATCCTCACCCGGCACGACCTGCTGGCCTACCTCAGCAACTGATCTGCGCTACCCAGAAGGAGCACCCATGACTGCCTCTGAAAACCAAGGTTTCAACACCCGCGCCGTCCACGCCGGACAGGCCTTCGAGCCCCGCACCGGCGCCGTGGTGCCGCCCCTGCATTTCAGCTCCACCTATGCCCAGGACGGCATCGGCGGCCTGCGCAGCGGGTATGAGTACGGCCGCGGCGGCAACCCCACGCGGGACGCCCTGCAGGAACAGCTCGCGGCGCTGGAACTGGGCACCCACGCCTACAGCTTCAGCTCCGGGCTCGCCGCCGAGGATGCCCTGATCCGCGCGTTGACCCGTCCCGGGGACCACATCGTCCTGGGCAACGATGCCTACGGCGGCACTTACCGGCTGATCAGCCGGGTCCTGGGGGACTGGGGGATCGGCAACACCCCGGTGGACATGGCCAACCTGGACAGGGTCCGTCGCGCGGTGGCCGCGCACAAGACCCGGTTCGTGTGGGTGGAGACGCCGTCCAACCCACTGATGAAGGTCACCGATATCGTGGCGCTCGCAGACATTGCGCACGACGCCGGCGCCCTCCTGGTGGTCGACAACACCTTCGCGTCGCCCTACCTGCAGAACCCGCTCGCCCTGGGTGCGGACGTGGTGGTCCACTCCACCACCAAATACATTGGCGGCCATTCGGATGTCGTGGGCGGCGCCGTCGTCGTCAAGGATGCGGAGCCTGGCCGAAAAGATCGGCTTCGTCCAGTTTGCGGTGGGGGCTGTGTCCGGACCCATGGACGCTTTCCTGACCACCCGCGGACTCAAAACCCTGGGAGTCCGGATGGACCGGCACAGCGAGAACGGGCAGGCCGTGGCCGAATGGCTGCTGGAGCGCCCCGAGGTTGAAGCCGTCCTGTACCCGGGCCTGCCAAACCACCCGGGCCACGAGGCTCGCCAAAAGGCAGATGCGCAAGTTCGGCGGCATGGTGTCCGTCCAGTTCAAGGGCGGTGAAGCTGCCGCCCGCAAGGTGGCCGAGTCCACGTCCGTGTTCACCCTGGCGGAATCCCTGGGCGGGATCGAGTCGCTCATGAACTACCCCTCCGAGATGACCCACGCCTCGGTCAAAGGCACCGAGCCTGGCCGTCCCGGTCAACCTGCTGCGGCTCTCCTGCGGCATCGAGGACAAGGAAGACCTGATCGCAGACCTGGACCAGGCGTTCACCTCCATCCCGTAACGCATACGGGAACCCTGGCTTTCTTGAAGAGAGTCAGCTAGGGTTCCCGTATGCCCCTTCGATCCGACTGGTCCCAACGCCACTGCAGCATGGCCCGCGGCCTGGACATCCTGGGCGACCCCTGGTCCATCCTGGTGCTCCGGGAGGTCTTCTTCGGGAACGGGCGCTTCGACGCCATGAAGAGCCGGCTGGAGGTAGCGGACTCGGTCCTTACCAAGCGGCTGGCAGGCCTGGTGGAATCCGGGCTGCTGGAGAAAAGGGCATACGACGACGGCGGCCGCACCCGCCAGGAGTACGTCCTCACGCCCAAGGGCGAAGACGCGCTGCCGGTGCTGAATGCGGTCACCATCTGGGCGGAAAAGCACCTGCCCGCGCCGTCGGACCAGGCGCACCTCTACGTCATCCACTCCGGCTGCGGGAACCCCACCACCTCGGCGGACACCTGCACCGGGTGCGGGGAACGGCTTACCGCGGCGAACACCAGCGGCACAGCCGCTCCCGGTCCGAGCAGCCCATCCAGCTGTCCACCGCAGCCCGGAACGGAGCGGCCGCATGAACGCGATGCCCCGGAAAGCAGCCGAAGCCACGGAGGAGGCCGCCCCGCAGTCCCCGCCGGTAAAGCGCCCCCGGCTGCACCCCGCCTGGACAGTTGCCGCCGTGGCGTTCCTCGCGCTCGTGGGGGCGGCAGGTTTCCGGGCGGCCCCCGGCGTCCTCATGGTCCCGCTCCAGCAGGAGTTTGGCTGGTCCACCACGGTCCTGTCCGCGGCAGTCAGCATCAACCTGGTGCTCTTCGGCCTGACCGCCCCGTTCGCCGCCGCCCTGATGGAACGGTTCGGCGTCCGGGCCGTGACGGCAACGGCACTGGTCCTGATCGGCTCGGGCAGCGCCCTGACAGTGCTGGTGAACCAGTCCTGGCAGATCCTGCTGACCTGGGGCCTGCTGATCGGGCTGGGCACCGGCTCCATGGCCCTGGTCTTCGCTGCCACCATCGCCAACACGTGGTTCACCAGGAGTCGCGGCCTGGTCATCGGAATCCTCACCGCAGGCAGCGCGGCCGGCCGCCTGGTCTTCCTGCCCTTCATCGCCCTACTGGCCCAGGACCCGGGCTGGCGTCAGGCCTCGCTGCTGATCGCCGCGGGTGCCCTCGCCGTGGTCCCGCTGGTGCTGAAGTTCCTCAAGAACTCGCCGGCGGACGCCGGGGTGCTGCCCTATGGTGCCGTGACAGCGGATGCAGGAGCTGGCGAGCTTAAGGCCGCGGCAGCGGCTTCCCACGACGGACGGCGCCCCAATGCCGCCATCCGCGCGCTGCAGGTACTCCGCCGCGCCAGCAAAGTCCGGACCTTTTGGGCGCTCGCGGCCGGGTTTGCCATCTGCGGCGCCACCACCAACGGCCTGATCGGCACCCACTTCATCCCCTCCGCTCACGACCACGGCATGCCCGAAACCACTGCAGCGGGGCTGCTCGCCGTCGTCGGGATTTTCGACATCATCGGGACCATCGCCTCGGGTTGGCTGACGGACCGCTTCAACCCCCGCGTCCTGCTTGCCGTCTACTACCAGTTCCGCGGCATCGGCCTGCTGGTCCTTCCGCTGCTGTTGAACGCCGAGGTGCAGCCGAGCATGATCGTGTTTGTGGTGATCTACGGCCTGGACTGGGTGGCCACTGTCCCACCCACGGCCGCCATCTGCCGTGAAACGTTCGGAGCGGACGGCAGCGTGGTCTTCGGCTGGGTCTTCGCCGCCCACCAGCTCGGCGCCGCCGCCGCCGCCATCGCCGCCGGTGCCCTCCGCGACGCCACCGGGCACTACACCTACGCCTGGTTCGGGGCCGCCGCCATGTGCACCATTGCCGCCGTCATCAGCGCCACCATCCGCCGGCATCGCGGTTTGCGGGAAGCGGAGCCGGCAGCGGCCTGAAACGGGGCGCCGCTAGGCTGGTCGAATGGAATCCGTCGCACCAGCCCCCGCCCGTCCCGTTGCCCTGGTCACCGGTGTGGGGCGGCTGGCCGGTATCGGCGCCGGCATTTCCCGCCGGCTCGCGGCGGACGGCTGGGACCTGGTCCTGTCCTACTGGGCCGACTATGACGCCCGCATGCCGTGGGGGAGCGAACCCGAGGACGTGGTCCGTCTTACGGCGGAGCCTGGAAGCCATCGGCGCCAAGGTCCATGTCTTGTCCGCCGACCTCCAGGATCCCGGGGTCCCGGACCGGCTCATGGCAGAGGCCGCCCAACTGGCCGGACCGCTGCAGGGCCTGGTGCTCAGCCATGCGGAATCAGTTGACTCCGGGCTGCTGGACACCACCGTTGAATCCTTCGACCGGCACTTCGCCGTAAACACGCGCGCCAGTTGGCAGCTGATTGCCGCCTTCGCGCGGCAGGCAACGGACGACGGCGGCGCAATTGTTGCGCTGACCAGCGACCACACAGCGTTCAACCTTCCTTATGGCGCCTCGAAGGGTGCCCTGGACCGGATCGTGATTGCCGCAGCCCGCGAGCCTGGGCCCGCAGGGGATTTCCGCGAACGTCCTCAACCCGGGGCCGGTGGATACCGGCTGGATGACTCCGGACGTGCGGGACGAGCTGACGGCCCAGCAGCCCACCGGCCGGCTGGGCACCCCGGCCGACGTTGCCGGGACCGTGGCCTTCCTGCTCTCACCCTCCGGACGATGGGTCTCCGGCCAGTTGATCAAGGCCGACGGCGGCTTCTCGGCCTGACCCTTCCGCCCCGGCCCGCCTCCCAGCTGCCCCTCCCAACTAGGTAGCGCCAACTGTCGTTTTGAGTCCCCAAAACGACAGTTCGCGCTACCTAGTTGGGGGATCAGTGGAAGGCGCCAAGGCCCGTGATGTGCCGGCCCAGGATCAGGGTGTGGACCTCATCGGTGCCTTCATAGGTCCGCACCGACTCCAGGTTGGCGGCGTGCCGCAGCGGTGAGTAGTCGGTGGTGATGCCGTTGCCGCCCAGAATGGACCGGGCCTCCCGCGCCACGGCGATGGCCTCGCGGACGTTGTTCAGCTTGGCCAGGGAGATCTGCTCCGGCCGGAGCGTCCCGGCGTCCTTCCGCCGGCCCAGGTGCAGCGCCAGCAGCGTGCCCTTCTGGATCTCCACCAGCATGTTCACCAGCTTCTCCTGCGTGAGCTGGTAGCCGGCCAGCGGCTTGCCGAACTGCAGCCGGTCCTGCGAGTACGCCAGCGCCGCCTCATAGGAATCGCGGGCGGCGCCCATGGCACCCCACGCGATGCCGTACCGGGCCTCGTTCAGGCAGGTGAACGGGCCGCGCAGCCCCCGCGCTCCCGGCAAGAGGGCCTCGGGACCCAACCCGACGTCGTCGAACACCACGTCGCACTGGATGGAGGCGCGCATGGAGAGCTTCTGCTGGATGGGCGTGGCGGTCACGCCGGGGGTCCCGGCCGGCACCAGGAAGCCGTGGACGCCGTCGTCCGTCATGGCCCACACCACCATGACGCCGGCCACGGAGGCCAGCCCAATCCAGCGCTTTGCGCCGTTGAGCACCCAGCCGGCGTTGTCCCCGCTGCCGTCCCGGGTTGCGAACGTAGCCATGGAGGCCGGATCCGAACCCGCAGTGGGCTCGGTCAGGGCGAAGCAGCCAATCACCTCGCCGGCGGCCATCCGCGGCAGCCACTCCTGCTTGTGCTCCTCGGAGCCCCAGGTGTGGATGGCGGTCATGGCCAGCGAACCCTGGACGGAGACGAAGGTGCGGATGCCCGAATCCCCGGCCTCCAGTTCCATCGCCGCCAGGCCGTATTCGACGGCGGACCGGCCCGGGCAGCCGTAGCCCTCCAGGTGCATGCCCAGGACGCCCAGCTCACCCAGGCTCCGTCGCCAGCTCCAGGGGGAAGACGGCGTCCTCGTACCACTGTGCGATTTCCGGCTTGATCCGCTGATTGGTGAAGTCCCGGACCTTTTGCCGGAGTTCCAGTTCGCCTCCCGACAGCAGGGAATCGAGGTCCAGAACGTCCGACAGGCCGGTGGCGATGGCTTCAGCAGTGATTTCTTCGGCTGTCATGTGTTCACCGTTCATCTGGTCGTTTGGAAGTAGCCGCGGGTGGCGGGCAGGAAGCGGCAGATGGCGGCGAGGACGACCCCAAGCGCCAGCAGCACCACGCCGCTCACGAAGGCCCCGCCGATGCCGAAGATCCGGGTGTTGCCGTAGGCCGGATCCCACATCTGCATGGCGGAAATGAAGAACGCGGCGGTCAGGAGCAGCGCGCCGGCCAGGGGAGGATGCCGCGGAACCACAGGTTGCGGGCTGAGTCCCGCAGTGTTCCGCGGAAGTACCAGAAGCAGGCGAAGCCGGTCAGGGAGTAGTAGAACGCAATGAACAGGCTGATGGCACTGATGGAATCCGCCAGCAGGTTTTCGCTCAGGAAACTCATGGCCACGTAATAGGCGGCGGCAGCGCCGCCCATCACCTGGGTGGAGAACCCCGGAGTCTGGTTACGCGGGTGTACCTCGGCGAACTTCGCCGGCAGGGCTCCGTGAACGCCCATGGACAGCGTCCCGCGCGCCGTGGGCAGGATGGTGGTCTGGGTGGAGGATAGGACGGAAGCCAAAACCGCCACCACGATCAGCCAGCCCCACGGCCCCAGCATCACGTCCTTCATAGCCAGGAACACGTCGTCCTTGTTCGCTTCGTTGCCCAGGCCGATGCCCTCGGAGCCCACAGTGGCGTACATCATTACCAGCAGTGCCACGGAAACGTAGATGGCCACCAGGACGAATGCCGAGATCACGGCCCCGCGGCCGGGGGTGCTGGACGGGTCCTCGGTTTCCTCGTTCACGGCCAGGCAGGTGTCCCAGCCCCAGTAGATGAACAAGGCCAGGAGGGCACCGTGTACCACCGCCCCCGGATCGGCAAAGGCGCCCACCGGGTTGAACCATTCGAAGTCGAAGGCCTGGCCCTCGGGCGCACCGCCCACGATCCGCATGACGATGGCCAGTGCGAAGATCCCCAGCGCAAGGTACTGGACGTAGGTCAGTACCCGCTGAACGTGCTCTCCCAGCCTGATGCCGCGGTAGTTCACCAGGGTCATCAGCACAATGAAGAGCAGGCCCGTTCCGGTGACCAGCACCTTGTTCTGTGCCAGCGACCCGTCACCCACCAGCAGCCACAGGTACTGCCCGGCCACCTGAGCCAGGTTGGCCAGGACCACGATTCCGGCCAGCGCCACGCCCCAGCCGCCCAGCCAGCCGGCCCAGGGGCCAAAGGCCTGGCGGGACCAGGTGAACGTGGTGCCGCAGTCAGGGATGGCGCTGTTGAGCTCGCGGAAGGCGTAAGCAATGAACAGGACCGGGATGAACCCCACCAGGAGGATCAGGGGAGTGTAGTTGCCGTTCACGGCAACGATCAGGCCCAGGGTGGCGGCGAGCGAGTACACCGGCGCAGTGGAGGCCAAACCCAGCATCACCGAGTCGCCCAGGTCCAGGATCCCGGCCCGCAACCCCTTGGCCGGCACCGGGGTGCCGGCCCCGCCGCCGTGGCCTCCCGCCGTCGTCATGTCCGTGCTCATAAGGTGATTCCTGCCTTGCTGGAGTTGGTCACCGCTGAAAGCGGGGCCGGCGCGTCGATGGTGTTGGGCACAAAGCGGCAGAAGTAGTCCGTGACCGGCCCGTCCGATTCCCGGATGCCGCAGCCCACGGATTCGCCGTCCACCACCCAGAGGCCAAGGACCGGGCGGTTGCCGCCGAAGTCCGGCAGCGGGTGGTACTGCTGGTAGCACCAGCCTTCACGGCCGTAGCCGCCGGGCTGTTCCAGGTTGAGACCGTCCGCGTGGATGCGGATGTTGTCGCCTTCGCGGCCGTGCAGCGGCTTGCCCACCCATTCCTTCAGCGGCCCCGGGTCCGTGAGGTAGGCGGGCAGCAGGTTGGGGTGGTTGGGGTAGAGGTGCCAGAGGGCGGCGAGCAGTGCCTTGTTGGAGAGCAGCATCTTCCAGGCGGGTTCCACCCACCGCGGGTTGTGCGCGCGCTCCAGCAGCCGCGGGCCGAACTCCTCCTTCATCATCAGCTCCCAGGGATAGAGCTTGAAGATGGTGCTGATCATGAAGTTGTCAAGGTCCACGAAGCGGTTCAGGCTGGGGTCCCAGCCGATGTCCGACATGTTGATGCCGATGGTGGTCCACCCAGCCTGGCTTGCGACGTCGCGCATGTACGCCGCCGTCATCCAGTCCTCGCCGGATTCCTCCACCTCGGAATGGGCAACGTGCAGGGTGCTCATGCCGGTCCGGTACTGGAACTTTTTCCACTGCCGGATCAGGGCCTCGTGGATGCCGTTCCACTGGTCCTTTTCCGGGTGGACGTCCTGCAGCCAGAACCACTGGGCGACGGCGGCCTCGATGAGCCCGGTGGGGGTGTCGGCGTTGTATTCGAGCATTTTGGCCGGGCCGCCCTGGCCGTCGTAGATGAAATCGAAGCGCCCGTACACGTCCACGTCGCCGGCCTGCAGGGACTCTGCCGCCAGTTCCAGGGCCTGGGGCCCGATGCCGATGCTGCCCATGGCGCCGGTGGCCAGGAACTTGGCCGCCTCAAGGCACATCCGGTGCATGTCCTCGGCCGCGGTTTCAAGGGTCTCCACCTCGTCCATGGTGAACTCGTAGTACGCCGACTCGTTCCAGTACTCGATCCGGCGCCCGTCATCCATGGTGGTGGTGGAGAAGACAAGGCCCTGCTCTTCGATTTTCTGCTTCCAGTCCGGACGGGGCTCAGACAACATTCTTTTCACCGGTCAGCCTCCCGAGACCTTGCCGCCGCCGCTTGAACCGCTCTTGGCGCTGCTGCCAAATCCGCCGCGGCTGACCGCCCCGCCCTTGCTGCTGTAGCCCGAGGCTGCCTTGGCGCCGCTGGGAATGGTCCGTGAGAAATTGGGCGCGGTGGACCGGTTCTGGCCGATCGGGGGAACGCTGGCGCCGCGGGAGTAGAAGTACCAGGCGTAGATGCCGCCACCGCGGCCGGCGGAACTGTCGCAGTTGTTGTCCGCCACGCGCTCGCCGGTCTCGTCGTTGAAGCACACCTGGGCATACTCGGGATCGTCCTCGTTGCTGGCCACCACGGCGGTGATGGTGCCGGCCAGGAGGGCGGTCACGCCAAGGCCCACCACCACTGTGCGCCGCTGGGAACGCTTCATGCGGGCGGCCGCCGAGTTGAGCTCCCTCTCCCGCTCACGTGCAAATGGATCCACAGGGGTGACGGGCTCTTTGAGGAGTTCTGGATGCAGGTCAGGTTTGGGGACCTGCCAGGGCGGTGGCTTGGCGCTGCTGCCTGCGCCGCTGCTGCCTTCGTTTGCCGGCCCGGTCTCCGGATCCTCCTTTGGGTCCTTCTGGTTCGAGTCCACGGCGTCCCCCTCAGTTGGTCAGGCGATTCGGGCGCAGCACTGCACCCCCAAATGCAAGTCTCGAATCAGCGTAGTCCCTGCCGGTGCCCGCTGCGAGCAGGAACGCACTGACCTCAACAGCGGAGAACTGCCCATTGCGGGTGCGTGCGGGCGCCGCGCCCCGGAACCCTAGACTGATGCCATGGAATCAGGTTCTGTCCTTGCCGTCTGCCGCGTCCACCACCTCCTGCGGGACGCGGGGAACGTGGGCGTCACGGCTATCGACAAGCGCCCGGCGGATGGCCCGGTCAAGGTCCACAAGCTGGGCCTGCGCGGGGACATCCAGGCCAACCGGGCGCACCACGGCGGGGAGGACCAGGCCGTCTACGCCTACGCACAGGCCGACGCCGATTACTGGGCCGGTGAATTGGGGCGCGGGCTGCCGCCGGGCATCTTCGGCGAGAACCTGCGGGTGTCCGGGATCGAGGCAACCCGCGCGGTGATCGGCGAGCGTTGGAAGGTGGGGTCCGGCGTCGAACTTGAGGTCACGTCCCCGCGTACCCCCTGCGCCACGTTCCAGCGCCGGATGAAGGAACCGCAGTGGGTGAAGCGCTTCACCGAGGAGGGCCGGGTGGGGGCGTACCTGCGCGTCATCCGTACCGGGAGCATTCAGGCCGGCGACACCATCGAGCGCACGTTCGTTCCGCGCCACGGCATCACCATTGGCCAATGGTTCAGCGCACCGGACGTGGCGGTCATTGAAGCCCTCCGCGGTGCAGAGGCCGACGGCGAGATCCGGCTCCAGGACGAATACCACGCCAAGTTCGAGATGCTGCTCCGGCGGCTGGGACGGTAGCGCCCGTCTCCCTGCGCGGCTGGGCGGCGGCCGTGTGCGCAAGCTCACCGCCGGCGTCGGCCGTTCAATTTCCGGTCCGCGGCGTCCGTGCCTTACACTTGAAACATCCCCCACTCCGGAAATCCCTTATTCCTGCCCAATTTTTGAGGCAGGACTGGCAAGTGTTGGGGCCCGCACAAGCGATGCGGGCATTTTCATAGGGAGAGCCGGCTAAAGAAAACGCTGTACAGACTGCTGGGATAGCAGCCAAGAGATGCAGCGCGAAGTCCTGCCACGGGATTGCGAAAGCGCCGGACTTCTGTGACCGGCCGGTCAACGTTTGCCCGGCACCATCGGCACGTGTACTGCGGCTCCGCTCACCTCGGGTTGTGCCGCCTGGCCCCCTATGGATGAGGAACAACTCTCTATGCCCGAAAACCAGAACGAAACCACCGCTGTTACCGAGGACGCCCCCGTGGCTGCTGCCGAAGCTCCCGTAACCGCTCCCGCCGCTGAGGCTCCCGCCGCTGAGGCTCCCGCTGCTGAGGCTCCTGCCACGGCTCCCGCCGCGGACGAAGACGAAGACACCGTCAAGTTCGCCGACCTCGGCATCGACGGCCGTGTCCTGGCCGCCCTGCAGGATGTCGGGTACGAGAAGCCGTCCCCCATCCAGGCAGCCACCATCCCGCTGCTGCTCGAGGGTCGCGACGTAGTGGGCCTGGCGCAGACCGGTACCGGCAAGACTGCAGCATTCGCAGTGCCGGCGCTGTCCCGCCTGGCCGAACTCCACGACCTCAACGGCCCCTCCCGCAAGACCCAGGCCCTGGTCCTGGCCCCCACCCGCGAGCTGGCGCTCCAGGTAGCCGAGGCGTTCACCTCCTACGCCAAGCACATTGACGACTTCACCGTGCTGCCCGTCTACGGCGGCTCCGCTTACGGCCCCCAGGCTCGCCGGCCTGCGCCGCGGCGCCCAGGTTGTTGTCGGTACCCCGGGCCGCGTGATCGACCACATCTCCAAGGGTTCGCTGGACCTGTCCGAGCTCCAGTACCTGGTGCTGGACGAGGCTGACGAGATGCTGCGCATGGGCTTCGCCGAAGACGTGGAGCAGATCTTCCAGCAGACCCCGGAGGACCGCCAGGTGGCGCTGTTCTCGGCCACTATGCCGAGCCAGATCCGCCGGATGTCCAAGCAGTACCTGAACAACCCCGCTGAGGTGCAGGTCAAGTCCAAGACCACCACCGGCGCCAACACCCGCCAGCGCTACCTGCAGATCATGGGCCCGCAGAAGCTGGACGCCATGACCCGCATCCTTGAGGTGGAAGAGTTCGACGGCGTCATCGCCTTCGTGCGCACCAAGATGGCCACCGAGGACCTGGCTGACAAGCTGCGCGCCCGCGGATTCCAGGCTGCCGCCATCAATGGCGACATCCCGCAGCAGCAGCGCGAGCGCACCGTCGACGCGCTGAAGGAAGGCCGGATCGACATCCTGGTCGCCACCGACGTCGCCGCCCGCGGGCTCGACGTTGAGCGGATCAGCCACGTCATCAACTACGACATTCCGCACGACACGGAGTCCTACGTGCACCGCATCGGCCGCACGGGCCGTGCCGGCCGCTCGGGTGAAGCGATCCTGTTCATGACGCCGCGCGAGAAGTACCTGCTGCGTTCCATCGAGAAGGCCACCCGCCAGCCGGTGGAACAGATGCACCTGCCTACTGCGGAGACGGTCAACACGCTGCGCCTGGGCAAGTTTGCTGAGAAGATCACCGAGACCCTGGCCTCCGAGGACGTTGCGGCCTTCCGCGACCTCATTGCTTCCTACGAAGAAGAGCACAACGTTCCCGCTGCCGAGATTGCTGCGGCCCTGGCGGTCATGGCGCAGGGCGGCCAGCCGCTCCTGGTCAAGGAACTGGCAGCAGCTCCCGAGTTCCAGAAGCGCGAGCGGTCCAAGGACGGCTTCGGCTCCCGTGGGCCTACCCGTGCACTGACCGAGGGCAACGCCACCTACCGCATCGCGGTGGGGCGCCGCCAGCGGGTCATGCCCGGCTCGATCGTGGGTGCCATCGCCAACGAGGGTGGCATCTCGTCCGCGCAGATCGGCGGCATCGACATTCGCTCGGACCACTCCCTCGTGGAGCCTGCCCGCGGACCTGAGCCCCGATCAGCTGAAGGCGCTGTCCCGCACCCGGATCGGCGGCGAGCTGATCCACCTCGAGCTGGACAACGGGCGCAAGCCCTCCGGTGACCGCGGCGCCTATCAGGGCAACCGCGGTGGCGACCGCGGGGGCAACTTCAAGGGTAACGGCGGGTTCAAGAAGGAATTCCGGAAGAACGACGGCGAGCGGTCCTCGGCCGACCGCGGCGGCCGTTCGTACAGCGAGCGTTCCTTCAGTGACCGTGGCCAGTCGTCAGGCGATTCCCGCTTCGGCGGCCACGGCGACGGCTCACGCAAGCCCCGCAGCGGCGGCGACAGTGGACACCGCGACTTCAACCGCAAGGGCAAGTGGTAAACCTCCCGCGGTTTGAGTAATTGACGACGGCGATGGGCCGGCTTTCGAGCCGGCCCATCGGCGTTTAACGGATCACCCCATTCGCCGTAGTGTGGGGCTGGACACATTCGTGCCCAGGGGTGGGGTGCGGGGCCCGTGGGAGGTGCCTTCCGCCGTCGTTCGTCCTGCTGTTTGGCGCCCCTCCAGCCCCGGAAATCCGCGGAAAACCCGGCATGGGCGTGCTGGAAAAAGGCGGGCGGCGGCGCCCCGGGGCCGCCACGGACGCCGATTTGTTGGTGCGTAAATCTTCCGGTAGAGTATTTACTCGTTGCCCCCTAGCTCAGTGGTAGAGCGCGTTCTTGGTAAGAACGAGGTCACCGGATCGATTCCGGTGGGGGGCTCTGAATGAGGGCCTGCGTCAAGGCGGTTTGACCGGCTTGACGCAGGTTTTTCTCATTCGTGGCGGTGTAGCTCAGTTGGTTAGAGCGCACGACTCATAATCGTGAGGTCGGGAGATCGAGCCTCCCCACCGCTACAGGCTAAGCCCCCGGAATCCCTAAGATTCCGGGGGTTTTCCTGTTTTCTTCCACTGACTCTTGACCGGTGGACTGGACACCTCATAAGTGGCCTCCGCAAATGCGATGCGCCCAAAGGGTTGACTCATCAGCATGCTTACTAATAGCGTGGGCAGCGTGAAAGTGGCATATGTCACACCGCATTAATGGGTTCGAGAGGACCCCAAACCCCAGCAATCAATAAGTTCCGCCGGACGTCTTTAATGGGGGACGGGCGGCCGGGGGTTCATGCGCCATGGCGGCGCTGAAAGGAACACCTAAGATGATGCGTACACGAGTCCTAGCCTCAGTAACCACTGTTGCCCTCTCCGGGGCCATGCTCTTCGGAATGGCGGCGCCCTCTTCGGCGGCGGCGCCGGCCGCCCCGCGGCAGCCACCCAGGCTGCGACCTTGGCCTCTGCGACGGGGACAATCACAAACCTGCCGCTCCTCAACAGCGCAGGAACGCAGGTCGGAAGTTTCACTGGTACGTTTACTCCCACTTCCTTCTCCGTTGTGAATGGTGCTTTGCAGGTCACCGGACAGCTAGTTGGAACGGCGACGGCCGCCGCAGGTGGTGCCACTCAGGCCGTCAACAAGACCATCACGACAACAGTCCAATCCGCGCAGGCCAGCGCCGCGTGCAAAATTCTCAACCTTGTACTCGGGCCGCTGCACCTGAACGTCCTGGGCCTGGTCGTGGACCTGAACCAGGTCGTCCTGAACATCACGGCCCAATCCGGTGCAGGTAACCTCCTCGGCAATCTGCTCTGCTCGGTCGCGGGCCTGCTCGACGGCAACGGCCTCAACGGTCTGGCTACCCTGCTGAACCGCCTGCTCGGCCTGTAGAGTCCCAGAAACGGGCTGACAACTCGAAGTGAGGCGGGTGGCTCCTGATGGGCCGCCCGCCTCACTCTGTGCCGGGCTTTCCTGTTTCCCGGATCCGCAGTAGCTTGGCACCAACTGCGGATGGGGGATCCTTGGACTTTTTCGCGACGGTGGTGGAGCCGTTCCGGTGGCTGGTGTCCGCCATCCTGGTGGCCTTCCATGACGGGCTTCGCGCAGCCGGAATGCCGCCGGGGAATGGCTGGACGTGGACGCTGTCCATCATCGGGCTGGTGCTGGTCATCCGCACGGCGTTGCTCCCTGTGTTCCTGGCCCAGGTCCGCGCCCAGCGCCGGATGCGGCTGCTGCAGCCGGACCTGAAAGAACTCCAGGACAGGTACAAGGGCCGGACGGACCAGGCCTCGAGGCAGGCCATGGCCCAGGAGCAGATGGCCCTGTACAAGAAGCACGGCACCAACCCGTTTTCGGCATGCCTGCCGCTGCTGATCCAGGCGCCCTTCTTCCTCGCCCTCTTCCAGGTGCTGTCCGGGATCTCCAACGCGGCGCGGCAGGGCGAAGGCATCGGAACCCTCGGCCACGACCAGGTGGTCCAGTTCGATGCATCCAGCATCTTCGGGGCGCCGCTGTCCGCCTCGCTGCTGCACGGCGGAGGTGACCCCACTGCCGTGGCCGTGACCGCCGTCGTCATGATCCTGCTGATGATCGTCTGCCAGTTCCTCACCCAGAAACTCGTGGCGGCGCGGACCATCGCCGGGCAGGACGGTGACAGCCCGCTGATGCGCCAGCAGCGGGCCCTCCTCTACGTCCTGCCGGTGGTCTTCGGCGTCGGCGGGATCTTTTTCCCCAAGGCGTCCTGGCCTACTGGACGGTCTCCAACCTTTGGACCCTGGGGCAGCAGTTCCTGGTGTCCCGGGAGCGGTGAACGCAGCTTCAGCTTCCGGCGGTTGCCCGGGCCTGCTCCCGGAGGAAGTCGCTGGCAGGCCTTGGAATAATCCCGCGCTGGCGGAGGGGCTTGTCATCCCACGTGACCACACTGAGATCGGAGGTAAGGCCGGCTCCGAGCGCAGAGGCCAGCCCGTCCTTGCGGCGGCTGAGCACCCTGACGGCGAGTCGTGCCACGGGGCGCGGCATGTGCTGCACCTTCATCCGGTGATGCATCAGTTCCCCGGCGAGGGTGCCCGCTTCGTTCTTTGTCAAGGCTTCCGGGCCGCCAAACTCGATCAGGCGCGGCGGGTCCGGCTCGAGGGCCACGGCGCACAGGAGGGCCGCAACATCGTCCGTCGCCACCCATCGGGCCTTGGTGTTGCCCCGTCCGATCACGGACACCTTGCCGGCCGCCATGTCGAAGCGGCTGATGGGGGAGAAGTGGACCTCCTGGAATGCGTCCGGGCGGACAATGACAACCTCCATGGGGGAGCTTTTCAGGCGCCTCTCCATCGCCAGCTTGGCGTGCCGCAAAGGAGTTTCAACAGCGGTTTCTATCCCGCTGAATGACAGGTAGATGAACCTGCGGACGCCGGCGGACTCCGCAGCATCGATGAGGTGCCCCATGCCCACCTCATCCACATCCCGGATGCTCGCCGGGCTTCTGCCCTGCAGGCGGCGGCTTATGGCCGTGGCTGTGGCGATCACCGTATCGACGCCGTCACATGCAGGCGCGAGCGTCGCGGGGTCGGTAAGGTCGCCGCGGACAATCCCGGCACCGATCGCCCGGAGCGGCGAGTCGTCAGTGGCGGGCCGGACCAGGCAACGGACCTCCTGTCCGGCCGCGCACAGCCGTTTTGCGATGCGGCCACCCAGGTCACCTGTGGCCCCGACAAGGAGGATCATGGCAGGGCTCCTTCCCGCGTGGTCCCGGCAATAGCCTGGACGGCGCTGTTCACGTCTCCCGTGTCCCGGTCCACCGGCTCCAGGTAGAACCTGACGGCCGCAATCCGGTCGCCGCGGAGGGTGAAGATACCCACCCCCGCCTGCTCGACGGCGGTGCCGTCACGGCGGGTGCCGCGCGATCCCCACTCCACCCAGACCTTGCCGCCGGTGCCGGTTGCCGAGTCCAGCACTGTCACGGCCATGTCCGGGATCCCAGCGAACAGTGCAGACCAGTTCTTCCGCACCTGCGCGCTGCCGCTAAAGCTGCGGGCCGGGTGGTTGGGGGTGGTATTGACGTAGTCGTCGGCGAACTCGGCCATCATGGCGTCGAGGTCGCGCCGCTGTGTTGCGGAAAACATTCGGCGCACAGGGCCGTCGGGGAGGCGGTCCACGCCGTCTGGCGTGTCCATGGAAATGCTCCTTGGTGCCTCGCCGGGCGAGGCTGTGACCTGTTAGATTAATTTCAATACAGTTAGCTGTATTGATTGGAGTTTAAGACTCATGCAGAGCCCCGTCAATGCCTCCGGGAAGCGGCCGCCGAAGCGTGCCTATGACGCGCGGCGGCGCCGGCAACTTGCCGACGAGTCCCTTCATGCAGTGCGTGCCCGAGCCCGTGAACTCTTCCTCTCCAAAGGTTTTGGTGCCACCACCATCGCGGAGGTGGCACGTGCCGCCGGCGTATCACCCGAGACGGTCTACAAGAACTTTGGCGGCAAGCCGGGGCTGGTGCGCTCGATCTACGAGGAGAGCCTCGTCGGTGCCAGTGGTCCGCCCGCCGAGCAACGGTCCGACCTGGCGCAAAATACAGCCACAGATCCTGCGGCGCTGATGGAACAGTTCGGCCGCTTCACCACGGAGGTTACGCCGCTCGTGGCACCGGTCTTCCTCCTCATTCGGGAGGCCGCTGCCGGTGGCGACGCGGCCATGGCCGCATTGCTGGCGGAAGTGGATGAGGCCCGGTACCGGCGCATGCTGCACAATGCGCGCCAGCTGGTAGGAAGGGGGCTTCTTCGGGCCGGCCTCAGTGCCACGGAGGCTGCGGACGTCATGTTTACCTGCACCGCCGCTGAGCTTTATGAAACCCTGGTCCTGAAACGGGGATGGCCGGCCGAGCGCTACGGCACTTTTATCGCCAGGACCCTCGCTGCGAACCTGCTCTGACCTGGTGCGGAATCTGGCGCAACGGCAGAATGGGCCCATGGCTCAGCTGATCTACTCCGCAATCATGTCCCTCGACGGCTACACCGCAGACACGGACGGCAACTTCAGCTGGTCCGCACCGGACGAAGAAATCCACGCCTTCATCAACGACCTGGAGCGGGATGTAGGCACCTATCTCCTGGGTCGGCGGATGTATGAGGTGATGTCCGTCTGGGCAGCCATGGACACGCGGGACGAGCCACCGGTCATCCAGGACTACGCCCGCATCTGGCAGGGAGCGGACAAAGTGGTCTACTCAACCTCGCTGGATACTGCCAGTACCCCGAAAACCCGCCTCGAGCGGCACTTCGACCCGGCAGCGGTGCAGGACCTGAAGAGAAACAGCGACAGGGACATCAGCATCGGCGGCCCCACCCTCGCTGCGCACGCCCTTAGAGCCGGGCTGGTGGACGAGTGCCAGCTGTTCATCAATCCTGTGGCCGTCGGCGGCGGCCTGCGCTTCCTGCCCGACGGACTGAAGGCGCAGCTGGAGCTGGTGGACCAGCGCCGGTTCACCAACGGGGTGGTGTACCTGCGCTACCGCGCCCGCTGAACCGCCGCCGTCCCCGCCCTGGGCTGGACCGCGAACAAGGTGAACACCAGGGCCGCCAGGGCAGTGACCACCAGAAGCAGCAGCCCGATCGAATAGCTGCGCGTCGCGGCGTCGTAGGTTGCGCCCATCACCAGCGGCGGAAAGTAGCCGCCCAGGCCGCCCGCGGCACTGACAATGCCGCTGATGCTGCCCACCTTTCCGGCCGGGGACAGGACGCCTACCCACGCAAACACGCCGCCCGTGCCCAGCCCCAGCGCCGCAGCCATGGCAACGAACGTGGCACCTGCCGGGACCTCGCCGTCGGGCCGCAGGTTCACCACCCAGCCCAGGACGGCGACGGCGGCCAGCGCCACGAGCACCACAGGCTTGGGGCCCAGCTTGTCCGCGAGAACACCGCCCACAGGGCGGGCAAGGACAGCGGCCAGGGCAAACCCGGCCGTCCGGGCCCCGGCGCCGGCAGGGTCAAAGCTGTAGACGTCCCGGAGGTACGTGGGCAGGTAGGTGGCAAAGGATACGAAGCCGCCGAAGACCACGGCGTACAGGAAGCACATCTTCCAGGTGACCGTTGTCCTGGCCGCATCGAGGAGCTTGGGCAGCACCGGGGCGTGGTTGGGCGCCCAGCCCGGCGATTCCTTCATGAGGAACCAGACCAGCGCCGCCATAACCCCCAGGACGCCGGCGATGAGCAGGTGCGTGGGAAAATAGCCGATCCCCGCTACCAAACGGGGATTCAGGAAGGCCGCCAGCGCGGTCCCGCCCATGCCCGCGCCAAAGACACCGGTGGCGAAGCCCCGGCGCGCGGGTTCGTACCAGGCACTGACGAACGGGATGCCGACGGCGAACACGGTCCCGGCCACACCGAGCAGCAGTCCAGCCCCCAGCACCAGCGCAAAGGAACTGATAAGGCCGCCCACGGACACCAGGAGGATGGGTGGGATGGCCGCCAGCAGCACGAAAGTGAACATGGCCCTGCCGCCGTATTTGTCCGTGAGGGTGCCCACCACGATCCGTCCCAGCGAACCCACAAACACCGGCATGGCCACCAGGATGCCCGTGGTGGCCGGCGTCAGGGCCAGGTTCTGCGTGTAGAAGGCACCCAGCGTGGCCACCGAGTTCCACGCCCAGAAACCCGCCACGGACGCCGCCGTGGCCAGCACCAGGTTCAGCGCCCTGCCGGTAACCGGCGTTGAGGTTGTTCCGGCCACTGCTAGCTCCTCACCACATCATCCAGAACGCACCGCCGGTCAGCGGTTGCGGGTGTCCCTGTCCGGCGTGCCCACGGCGGACCAGCCCCTGCCCTTTGTCTCCCTGTCCCGTGACCGGTAGACGATGTACGGGCGGAACAGGTAGTGCAGCGGCGCGGTGAACGCATGCACCAGCCGCGTGAACGGCCAGATGGTGAACAGCGCCATCCCCACCAGGGTGTGCAGGTGGAAGGAGAACGGGGCGGCCGCCATCGCCGCGATGTCCGGCTGGAAGATGAACAGCGACCGGAACCACGGCGCCACGGTTTCCCGGTAGTTGTGCCCGTGTTCGCCCTCAAAGACGCTGGCCAGGGTGGTCCACAGGCCAAACACGATCGCTGCTGTCAGCACCACGTACATGGTCTTATCGTTCTTGGTGGTGGCCATGAACACCGGCCCCGTGGTGCGCCGCCGGTAAATCAGCAGCACTATCCCGCCCAGCGTCCCCACCCCGGCGATGCCGCCCACCAGCAGGGCATTGAAGTGGTAGAACTCCTGGCTCATGCCCACCGCCGCGGTCCAGGCCATGGGAATCACCAGGCCGAAGAAGTGGCCGGCGATGACTGCCAGCAGCCCGAAATGGAACAGCGGGGAAGCGATCCGCAGGAGCCTGGATTCGTACAGCTGGGAGGACCTGGTGGTCCAGCCGAACTGGTCGTACCGGTAGCGCCACACCAGGCCGCCCACCAGCACCACCGCCATGACATAGGGCAGGACGCCCCACAGGACGGTGTCCCAGGTGTTAAGGACGACGGCGGCTCCCGGCTCCGTTTCCAGCGCCGCCCCGAGTGCCGGCATGGTCAGGACCTCCTGACGGGCAGCAGCCGCGGGTCGTAGGGATCCAGTCCCACGCTTTCGGTGGGTGGACCGTATCCGGCCATGCGCATCACTTCCTGCTCGTCCTGGGGTGACTTCCCCGGCAACGTGGCGCAGACGGCCGCCAGGATCCGGGCGTGCGGCAGATTGTCCCGCAGCAGCCCGAGCCGGAGCATTTCCAGGCTGGCCCGGTAGCGCTGCAACAGCTCCTGCCCGGCTTCGCCATCCACCCGGGCGGCGAATTCCAAAACCATGGGCAGGTAGTCGGGCAGTTCCCCGTCCAGGTCCACCAGGACCCCGCTGTGCCGGTAGGCCTCCTTGAAAAGGCCAAGCACCTCGCCGCGACGGCGGGTGTCCCCGTCCGTCCAGTAGCTCAAATGCAGGGCGTGCCGCCTGCCGAGGTCGAACTCCCTGACGTACTGGGCCTGCAGTTCCATGGGCGGGGTGCCCTCCAGGAGGTCCAGCACCGGCGCGAACCCAGCCAGCGCACCGGGAAATTCGGACAGCGCTGCACGGACCAACGGAACCCGCCCCACCAGTTGCCCATCCGGGTAGGACAGGCACCAGGCCGCGGCGAGGTAGACCACCTGGTCGCGGCGGTTCATGGCTGGCCGGTTCACTGCTGGTCCTCGGCACCGGCCAGGGTGTCCGGCTCCGGGCCCTTGTCCGGGAAAAGTCCCGGCGGGGCGCCGCGGCCGTCCCAGTTCAGCAGGTTCACCCTCCCGCGCAGGCTTGTCCCCTCGGCAATGGTGTCCGAGCTCTGCCGGTCCCGCAGGGCGTGGAACGTGTCCACGGCCACCGGGACGGGTCTGCCGCTCGCCTCGCCGAACGGTGCCGAGTCCTGCATGCCCGGTCCGCCGTCGAAATCCAAAGAGCAACCCAGGCTCCTCAAGGTCATGCGCCTGCTCCAGATGGGCTGTTGGGATGACGTAGCGCTCGCTGTATTTGGCAATGGCCATCAGCCGGTACATGTCATACATGCCCTGCCCGTCCATGCCCACCGACTCCGGGATGGACTCGTCCGGGTCTTCGCCCATGCTGATGCCGCGCATGAAGGAACGCATTGCCGCGAGCTTCCGCAGCACGGCGGTGACCCGCCCGGTGTCCCCGGCGGTGAAGAGTTCGGCGAGGTACTCCACCGGGATCCGCAGGGCGTCAATGGCGCCGAACAGGTTGCCCGCGTCCTCCCCGTCGTGGCCCTGGTCGCGCAGCAGGTCCACCACGGGGGAGAGAGGCGGCACGTACCAGACCATGGGCATGGTGCGGTACTCCGGATGCAGCGGCAGGGCCACCTTGTAGACCTTGGCCAGGGCATAGACGGGCGAGCGGCGGGCTGCGTCGAGCCAGTCGTCCGGGATGCCTTGCGCCCGGGCCTCCGCCTGGACGCGGGGGTCGTGGGGATCCAGCAGCACATCCATCTGGGCGTCGTAGAGGTCCTGCGGATCGGTGACGGACGCCGCCGCGGTGACGGCATCGGCGTCGTACAGGAACAATCCCAGGTAGCGCAGCCTGCCCACGCACGTCTCGGAGCAGACGGTGGGCAGGCCTACCTCCACCCGGGGGTAGCAGAACGTGCACTTCTCGGCCTTGCCGGTCTTGTGGTTGAAGTAGATTTTCTTGTAAGGGCAGCCGGTGACGCACTGCCGCCAGCCGCGGCACCGGTCCTGGTCCACCAGCACAATCCCGTCCTCCACCCGCTTGTAGATCGCGCCGGAGGGGCAGGACGCCATGCAGGAGGGGTTCAGGCAGTGTTCGCAGATCCGGGGGAGGTAGAACATGAAGGTCTGCTCGTAGGCGAACTTGATCTTGTCCTCTGACTCGCGCCGGATCTTCTCAACGATCGGGTCCAGATGCCCGTGCTCGGTGGAGCCGCCCAGATCGTCATCCCAGTTGGCGGACCACGTGATCTTGGTGTCTTCGCCGGTGATCAGCGACTTGGGTCGGGCCACCGGGAAGTCGTCGCCCAGGGGAGCGTCCACCAGGGTCTTGTAGTCGTAGGTCCAGGGCTCGTAGTAGTCCTTGAGCTCGGGCTGGACGGGGCTGGCGAAGATACCGAACAGCTTCTTCACCCTGCCGCCGGCCTTCAGCGCCAGTTTGCCGCGCCGGTTAAGGGTCCAGCCGCCGTACCAGCGGTCCTGGTCCTCGTAGCGGCGGGGGTAGCCCTGCCCGGGCCGGGTCTCCACGTTGTTGAACCACACGTATTCCATGCCGGCACGATTGGTCCACGCCTGCTTGCAGGTCACCGAGCACGTGTGGCAGCCGATGCATTTGTCCAGGTTCATCACCATGCCCATCTGGGCCATCACACGCATCAGTACTGCACCTCCTGCGAGCGGCGGCGCACCGTGGCCACCATGTCGCGCTGGTTTCCGGTGGGGCCGAGATAGTTGAAGGCGTAGGCCAGGCGGGCGTAGCCGCCGGCCAGGTGCGAGGGTTTCACCAGCAGCCTTGTCACCGAGTTGTGGATGCCGCCGCGGCGCCCCGTAGCCTCTGACTTGGGGACGTCGATGGTGCGTTCCTGGGCATGGTGGACGTAGACCACGCCGGCTGGCATGCGGTGGCTGACAATCGCGCGGGCCACCAGGACCCCGTTCACGTTGGTGCATTCCACCCAGTCGTTGTCATGGACCTTGATCGCATCGGCGTCGGCCGGGCTCATCCAGACCGTGGGACCGCCCCGGGACAGCGAGAGCATCAGCAGGTTGTCCTGGTATTCGGAGTGGATGGACCACTTGGAGTGCGGCGTCAGGTACCTGACGGTCACCTCCATGGCGCCATCGGAGCCGAGCCGCGGTTCGCCGAAGAGGCGGTGCATGTCCAGCGGCGGCCGGTAGATGGGCAGGCCCTCACCGATGTCCGTCATCCAGTCGTGGTCCAGGAAGAAATGCATCCTGCCGGTGAGGGTGTGGAAGGGCTTGAGCCGTTCGAGGTTGATGGTGAACGGCGCGTACCGCCGCCCGCCGGTCTCGGAACCGGACCATTCCGGGGAGGTGATCACCGGGACCGGACCGGCCTGGGTCTGGGCGAAGGTGATGAACTTTTCCTCCGAGCCCTCAGCCAGGTCCGCCAGCTTCATTCCTGTGCGGACCTCGAGGTCCTTGAAGCCCTGCACGGACAGGATGCCGTTGGTGGTGCCGGAGAACGCCAGGATCGCCTCCGCCATCTTCGCGTCAGTGTCCATCGCCGGGCGGCCGTCCGCCGCGCCGCCCAGCATCACCCCGTTGGCCTGGCTGAGCCGCGCCAGCGGTCCGGCCATCCTGTAGGTGACGTTCTTGACGGTGAAGCCCAGCCTGTCCGCCAGGGGCCCGACGGCGGCGAGCTTGTCCGCGATGGCGGTGTAGTCCCGCTCCACCACGGAAAAGACGGGCATGTTCTGCCCGGGCACCGCCGGTATGTCTGGGTCCCGCCAGTCCCGGACCCGTCCGCCGGGCTGGGCGAGCCTGGCCCCGGGTGTCGTGCTGCAGCGGCACGCTGACAAGGTCCTTGCGGACGCCGAGGTGTGTCCTGGCCTGCCGGGAAAATTCCCGGGCCAGCAGGTGGAAGGTGTCAAAGTCCGTTTTGGTTTCCCACGGCGGGTCGATTGCGGGGCTGAACGCATGCACGAACGGGTGCATGTCCGTGGAGGAAAGGTCATGCTTTTCGTACCAGGTGGCCGCCGGGAACACGACGTCGGACAGCAGCGTGGTGGACGTCATCCGGAAGTCGGCGGAGACCAGCAGGTCCAGTTTTCCCTCCGGTGCCTCCTGGTGCCAGGCCACGTCCCGGGGCTTGAGTTCCTCGGCGCTGTCCCCGCCCAGGACGTTGCTGTGGGTTCCCAGCAGGTTGCGGAGGAAGTATTCGTTGCCCTTGGCTGAGGAGCCGAACAGGTTGGACCGCCACAGCACCAGGGTGCGCGGCCAGTTGGCCGGGGCGTCCACGTCCTCGATGGCAGGGTTGAGGGAGCGGTCCTTCAGCGACTGGGCGATGTAGGAGGGTGGGTCCGCAGCGGTCCCGGCGGCGACGGCGGCCTCCGCCTCATCCGCCACGTCCAGCGGATTGCGGTCGAACTGCGGGTAGAACGGCATCCAGCCCAGCCGGGCGGACTGGGCGATGGCGTCGGCCGTGTGCATGCCGTCCAGCTTCCCCGTGGACAGGGGCGACTTGAGGGCGTCGGCGGAATAGCCGTCCTGCCGCCACTGGTCCGTGTGCATATACCAGTAGCTGGTGCCGGTCATGGTCCGCGGCGGCCGTGACCAGTCCAGGGCGTTGGCCAGGGACACCCAGCCCGTGATTGGCCGGGTCTTTTCCTGGCCCACGTAATGGGCCCAGCCCCCGCCGTTGCGGCCCATGCAGCCGGTGAGCATCACCAGGGCCAGCACCGCCCGGTAGGTAGTGTCGCCGTGGAACCATTGGCAAATCCCTGCCCCCATGATGATCATGGAGCGGCCTTTTGACTGCTCGGCATTGCGGGCGAACTCGCGCGCCACCCGGATGCACGCCTGCGCCGGAACGCTGGTGATCTCCTCCTGCCAGGCCGGCGTGTAGGGGGTGGCGGCGTCGTCGTAGCCGGCCGCCCACTCGCCGGGCAGGCCGTCCCTGCCCACGCCGTACTGGGCAAGCATGAGGTCGAACACGGTGGTCACCAGGTGGCCGCCCACCTCCATCACCGGGACGCCCCGGCGCAGGATGCTGCCTTCGCCGCCTGCGTCCTCGAAACAGGGGAGTAGGATTTCCGCGTTCTCCCCGGACACTTCGCGGAGGGACAATGCCGGTTCGATCCCCTCAAGGTCCAGGTTCCATTTGCCTTCGCCGCTTGCCGAGTAGCGGAATCCCATGGATCCGTTGGGCACGGCGGCACGGCCCGCCGCCTTGTCGAACAGGACGGTGCGGAACGCAGCGTCCTCGGCCGCGGACTCACCCGGGACGTCAAGGGCGGTGAGGAACTTCGACGGCGTGAGGGCGCCGTCGTCGGTCTTCTCCAGCCTGACCAGGAAGGGCAGGTCCGTGTACTGCTTCACATAGTCGGTGAAGAAGGGCACCTGCCGGTCCACGAAGAATTCCTTCAGCATCACGTGGCCCATGGCCATGGCCAGCGCGGCGTCAGTTCCCGCCTGCGCCGGAAGCCATTCGTCAGCGAACTTGGTGTTGTCCGCATAGTCAGGGCTGACCGTGACCACCTTGGTGCCGCGGTACCGGACCTCGGTCATCCAGTGCGCATCGGGGGTGCGCGTCACCGGAACGTTGGAGCCCCACATCATCAGGTACCGGGCATCCCACCAGTCCCCGGATTCGGGAACGTCGGTCTGGTCCCCGAAAACCTGGGGGCTGGCAACCGGAAGATCCGCGTACCAGTCGTAGAAGGACGTCATCACCCCGCCGATGAGCTGGATGAAGCGCGTCCCCACCGCATGGGAGACCATGGACATGGCCGGGATGGGCGAAAAGCCCGCACAGCGGTCCGGACCGTACGTTTTGATGGTGTTCACGTGCGCTGCGGCGGCGATCTCGATGGCTTCCTGCCAGGACACACGCACCAGGCCGCCCTTGCCGCGGGCCTGCTGGTAGCGGCGCCGCTTGTCAGGGTCAGCGGCGATTTCGGCGAAGGCCAGCACCGGGTCCCCCAGCCTGGCTTTTGCTTCCCGGTACATCTCCACCAGGACACCCCGGGCATAGGGGAAGCGCACCCGGGTGGGGGAGTAGGTGTACCAGGAAAAGGCTGCCCCGCGCGGGCAGCCTCTTGGTTCATATTCAGGGCTGTCAGCCCCAACGGACGGGTAGTCCGTCTGCTGCGACTCCCAGGTGATGATGCCGTCCTTGACGTACACCTTCCAGGAGCACGAGCCGGTGCAGTTCACCCCGTGCGTGGAACGGACCACCTTGTCGTGGCTCCAGCGGTCGCGGTAAAAGATGTCACCCTTGCGGCCGCCTTCCCGGAACACCGCCCTGCCGTCATCTGTCTGGTCCCACCTCGTGAAGAATCGGCCCAGCTTCAACATTGCTTCTGATGCGGGTCCATCTAACCCCGCATGGGGTCCGGCAGCCATGCCCCCAAGCTAGGCGGGCGCTTAAAAGGCGGGATAGGGCACAAAGGCCCTGTTCAGGGCCATATGGCTTCTCCATGCAGGTGCCGGGCGGGCAGAATGGGTTCATGACAAGCATCGCCATCATTGGCGGCCACGGAAAAGTGGCCCTCCTCCTGTCCGCACTCCTCACCGGCGAGGGCCACTCCGTCACCTCGTTCATCCGCAACCCGGACCACGCGGGTGACGTCACCGGCACCGGCGCCACGCCGCTGGTCCTGGACGTGGAAAATTCGACGACGGCGGCCATCGCCGATGCCCTCGCCGGGCATGACGCCGTGGTCTGGTCCGCCGGCGCGGGCGGCGGCAGTCCCGAGCGCACCTACGCGGTGGACCGGGACGCCGCCATCCGCTCCATGGACGCTGCTGCCCAGGCCGGCGTGCACCGGTACATCATGGTGTCCTACTTTGGCGCCGGCAAGGACCACGGGGTGCCGGCGGACAACAGCTTCTTTGCCTACGCCGAGGCCAAGGCGGCGGCGGACGAGTACCTGCGCGGCACCGGGCTGGCGTGGACCATCCTTGGCCCCGGCGCACTGACGGACAAACCCGGAACGGGACGGATCGACGTCGACCCCTCGCCCGAAGGGGCCCGGGACACTTCCCGGGCCAACACGGCCATCGTGGCAGCAGCCGTGCTGGACCTGCCCCAGACCGCCGGCCGGACCATCGAATTCCGCGACGGTACCCTCCCGGTGGCGGCGGCCCTGGAACCGCGCGCGTAGCCGGCGGGGAAGAGGCTTATGGATCAGCTCGCGCTTATTATCGGACTGCTGCTGGCCACCGTGGTGGCTGTGGGCCTGGGGGACAGGCTGCGGCTGCCGTACCCGGTCCTGATGCTGCTCCTGGCGGTGGCCCTGACGTTCATCCCGGGCTTCCCCGACCTTGAAATTGAACCCGAGCTGATCCTGCCGATCTTCCTGCCGCCGCTGCTGTTCGCCACCGCCCAGCGCAGTTCGTGGGCGGTGTTCCGCGTCCGGTGGCGGACGCTGATCATGCTGGCCGTCGCGCTGGTGGTGATCAGCACGGCCGTGGTGGCCGGCGCGGCCTGGCTGATGATTCCCGGCATCGGTGTTCCCGCGGCCATCGCCCTCGGCGCCATGGTGGCGCCACCCGATCCCGTGGCCGTGGAATCGGTGGCGGGCCGCGTGCATATGCCCCGCCGCCTGATCACGGTCCTCCAAAGCGAGGGGCTGTTCAACGACGCGGCGGCCATCGTCATTTTCCAGGCGGCCGTGGCCGCCGCCGTTGGCGGCACCAGGGTGCAGGCCGACGTCGTCCTGCAGTTCCTGATGGGCGCGGCGCTTGCCGTCGTGGTGGGCATCGCCATGGGCTGGCTGATCGCGCTGGTCACCCGGCTGGTCACCTCCATGGTGGCCCGGAGCGCGGTGACCCTGGTGGTGCCCTTCGCCGCCTACATCCTGGCCGAGGAGGTGCACGCGTCCGGTGTCATTGCCGTGGTGGTCACTGCCCTTGAGATGCAGCGCCATGCCCGCCCCCAGGACGCTGCCGAACGCGTCACCCGGAATGCCTTCTGGGACGTGGTGGAATTGCTGGTCACCGGGCTGGCCTTCGGCCTGGTGGGCCTGGAAATCCGCCATGTGGTCCGCGATGAGGGGACGGAGATCTTCGGCATGATCGGGGTTTCCATTGTGGTGTGCGTCCTGGTCTTCGCAGTCCGGTTCCTGTGGCTGGCTGTCCTGGCACTGGGTGCCCGGCAAAGGAAGAACCTCCTGCAGCCCACCTCTTTCAAGGAGGTCCTCATCCTGACGTGGTGCGGCATGCGCGGCCTGGCCACCCTGGCATTGGCCTTGGCGCTGCCGCTGACCCTGGCAGACGGGACGCCGTTCCCCGGCCGGGACTACCTGCTGGTCATTGCCTGCGCGGTGCTGCTGGCCACGCTGGTCCTTCCCGGCTTGACGCTGCCGTGGCTGATGCGGGTCCTGAAGGCCACTGAGGATGGAACGGCGGAACGCGACGCCGTCCGGCTGCTGGCCACGCGCGCCCAGGCAGCGGCCGTCGCAGCCCTGAAGCAGCACGACCTCATGACGGACCTGCCGCCGGAGAAGGTGGCGCTGGTCCGGGACCGGATGAGGCGCCTGCACGCGGAACTGACCGACGGCAGCCTGCGGAACGAGCCGTTGGCGGAAAAACGCCAGCGCGGACGTGAATTGGCCATTGCCGTCCAGACCATCGCCCTGGATGCCGCCCGGCAGGAAGTGGTGGCCGCGCGGAACGAACCGGACATGGACCCCGAGGTGGCGGACCGGGTGCTCCGGCAGTTGGACCTGCGCACCATGGTCATGCCGGAGTAGCCGGCACAGCCAGTGCAAGGTCCAGTGAGTTCCGCTCCACGTAGTCCAGGGCGCAGCGCACTGCCCCAACTGTCACGATGGAGTCGCCCAGCGGCGATACCGCAAGGCGTGCGGGGGTGGCGGTGAACGCCGCCAGGCGCTTGCTGATGGGTGCGAGGAGCACGTGTGCGGAGTCGGCTACGCCGCCGCCGATCACCACCAGTTCCGGGTTGAGCATGGTGGCCACAGTGCCCACCACCCGCGCCATCCTGTCCGCCAGCCGTTCCATGATGCCCAGCGCCACGGCATCGCCCTGGGCTGCGGCGGCGAAAACCTGTCCTGCCTCAACCTTCCCGGGCTGGAAGGCACGGAGGGCAGTGGGGATGGAAGTGGCCAACGCTTCGGCGGCCCAGGTGCGGGCCAGGTGGGCGATGCCGTACGTATCGCCAACGCCCTCCACTAAGTCCAAATAAGCAAGCTCCCCGGCGCTGCCGCGGGTGCCATGCACCAGGCGGCCGCCCTCAACGATGCCCGAGCCCAGCCGCTCGCTGGCCAGGATCACCACCACGTCGTCGATGCCGGCGGCCGCCCCCTTCCACCGGTCACCGAGGGCTGCGAGGTTGGCGTCGTTTTCGAGCAGCACCGTCCATCCCCGGGCCTGCATGAGCGCCGGCCGCAGCCCGAGGTCGAACAGGCCCCAGAATTCCTGGGTGGCAACCACCTCCCCATGCCGGTCCACTGGCGCGGCGACTCCGGCGCAGACGGCCAGTACCTGCCTGGCTTCGGCTCCCGCAGAGTCCAGTGCATCGCCGGCCACGCCGTCAATGAAGGCAATGCGTTCCCGGGACCCGAGGTCCGCCGCCTGGAAGGGGCTGCTTGACCGGCCCAGGGTCTTGCCCCGGAGGTCCGAAACCACCACGGTGACCTTGGAGTAGCCGATATCCATCCCCAGGACCACGCCTGCCCGCTCGTTGAGCTCGAACCGGCGCGCGGGCCGGCCCTTCCGGTAGCCGCCAAACTCGCGCTGGTTTTCCAGCTCAAGGATCCAGCCGCGCCGGACCAGGTCCTCGCAGACGGCGATGGTGGTGGCACGGGTCAGGCCCGTTGCCGCCATGACATCCGTGACCGTCACAGCCGCCGACGCGCGCATGAACTCGAGGACGGCGCCGGCGCTGACCCTCCGCAACAACTCGGGAGTGGCCACAACCAGTTCAGGCATGCTGTTGACCTTCCTGTGCAAATCACCAGATAATACTTGAGGAAGTAAATTTAGACTCAATATAAATATACCGCTCTCAAGAAAAGGGTCAGTCCTTGTCCACCACTGCCACGCTGGCAACCCTGTCCGACTCTGACCGTCTGGCCGACCCCAACTGGTGGCGCCAGGCCTCCGTCTACCAGATCTATCCGCGCAGCTTCGCTGACTCCAACGGCGACGGCATCGGCGACCTCAAGGGCATCACCGCCAAGGTCCCGTACCTGGAGACGCTGGGAATCGATGCCGTCTGGCTTAGCCCCTTCTACCCGTCCGCGCTCGCCGACGGCGGCTACGACGTGGACGACTACCGCGACGTGGATCCCAAGCTGGGCACGCTGGCCGACTTTGATCAGATGGCCAAGGCCCTGCACGACGCCGGCATCAAGCTCATCGCGGACATCGTCCCCAACCACTCCTCCGACCGGCACGAGTGGTTCCGGGAGGCGCTGGCCGCACCCAAGGGCTCCCCGGCCCGGGACCGCTACATTTTCCGCGACGGCAAAGGACCCAACGGTGAGTTTCCGCCGTCGGACTGGGACTCGGTGTTTGGCGGACCGGCCTGGGAACGCATTACCGAACCCGACGGCACTCCCGGCCAGTGGTACATGCACATCTTCGCCAAGGAGCAGCCGGACCTTAACTGGTCCAACCGGGAAATCCGGGACGACTTCCTCAAGACACTGCGCTTTTGGTCCGACCGTGGCGTGGACGGGTTCCGCGTTGACGTGGCACACGCCCTGACCAAGGACCTCACCGAGCCGCTGCTCTCCAAGCTGGAACTGAGCGCCGCCAACACCGGCGTGGATGGATTCGACGACGGCACGCACCCCTTCTGGGACCGCGACGAAGTGCACGAGATCTATGCCGAATGGCGCGAGGTGTTCAACGAGTACAACCCGCCGCGCACCGCCGTCGCCGAAGCTTGGGTCCACGCCACCCGGCGTGCCCGCTACGCGAGCCCCCAGGGCCTGGGCCAGGCGTTCAACTTCGACCTGCTGCAGGCTGATTTCGACGCCGCCGAATACAAGGAGATCATCACCCGCAACCTTGCCGAGGCCGCAGCCACCGGCGCCTCGTCCACCTGGGTGTTCTCCAACCACGACGTAGTGCGGCACGCAACCCGTTACGGCCTGCCGCAGGTGGCCAAGGCGAAGGCCGGCGCCAAGGGCCAGGACGGCAAGGACTGGCTGCTCGCCGGCGGACCCAAGGACCAGTTGGACGTAGACCTCGGTGAACGCCGCGCCCGCGCCGCCACGTTGCTGATGCTGGCGGTTCCCGGATCCGCGTACCTCTACCAGGGCGAGGAACTGGGCCTGCAGGAAGTGGCCGAGATTCCCGAATCGGAAAGGCAGGACCCGTCCTTCTTCCGCAACAAGGGAGTGGAAGTCGGCCGTGACGGCTGCCGCGTCCCGCTGCCGTGGAAGGTGGAAGGCACCTCCTTCGGATTCGGCGACGGCGGGTCCCACCTGCCGCAGCCGGCCTGGTTCAGCAAGTACGCCGTCGAGGCCCAGGACGGAACCGAAGGGTCCACCCTTGAGCTGTACCGCAAGGCCCTGAAGCTGCGGCGCGAACTGCTGACAGGCGAGGAACTCGAATGGGTGGCGAACGGCAACGCGGACGTGCTGCACTTCAAGCGCCCCAACGGCTGGCAGTCCGTGAGCAACTTCGGGAACACCGCCGTCGACCTTCCGGCCGGCACGGTCCTGGTCAGCAGCAGCCCGCTGGAGGACGGCAAACTGCCGGCCAACACCACCGCGTGGCTGCGCTGATGCAGGAACTCATCTACGGGTGCATGGGGCTGGGCGGCAGCTGGTCTGACGAGCCGCATGAAGCCAAGCATGTGGACCAGGCGGCGGCTGCCGTCCAGGCCGCCCTGGACGCGGGCATCACGTTGTTCGACCATGCGGACATCTACCGCAGCGGCAAGTCCGAGACGGTGTTCGGCGAAGTGCTGGCCGCCACTCCGGGCCTGCGGGAACGCATCCGGCTCCAGACCAAGTGCGGTATCCGGCTGAACGAGCGCGGCCTGCAGACCCACTACGACCTCAGCCGGGACGCCATCCTGGAGCGGGTCAACGGGAGCCTCGAACGGCTGCGGACCGACTACGTGGACATCCTCCTGCTGCACCGCCCGGACCCCCTGGCGGACCCGGCGGAGGTGGCATCCGCCGTCGGGCAGCTCATGGCCGAAGGCAAGGTGCGGCAACTGGGCGTGTCGAACATGTCGGCGGCCCAGATCGAAGTGCTGCAGGACCAGCTGGAAACACCCGTGGTGGCCAACCAGGCGGAAATGAGCCTGCTCAAGCGGGCGTGGCTGGAAAGCCAGGTCCTGGTCAACCACCCGGAGCACCTGGACTACAGCTTCCCGCACGGCACCGTGGAGTACTGCACCCGCAACAACATCACGCTGCAGGCCTACGGTTCCCTGGCCCGAGGTGCCTACACCGGCGCCGAACCGGAGAGCCCCACCTCAGCGGAGGCGGCAACCGCCGAACTGGTGGCAGAGCTTGCCCACCAGTACGGCACCTCGGGTGAAGCCGTCCTGCTCGGCTGGCTGATGAAGCACCCGGCCGGAATCGCGGCGGTGATCGGGACCGCCAATCCGGGCCGGATCCGGGCGTGTGCCGACGCCGCCAGGGTTGCCCAGGCCCTGACCCGCGAAGACTGGTACCGGCTCTGGGTGACGGCACGCGGCAGCAACATCCCGTGACCCCTCCCAACCAAGTAGCGCCAGGTGTCGTTTTGACCCCTCAAAACGACACCTGGCGCTACCTGCTTGGGTCAGGGGAGCAGTCACATCGCGTTTAGTTCGTATTGATCCTCACAAGCGGGCCGTATTCTTCGCCGTGCCGCTTGCCGGGCGGATACTGTAGAAAGCATGACGTCTACCATCGCCGCCGAAACCGTTAGGCCGGAACGCAATATCCCCGCAGAGATCGCCCGTTCCTGGCTGCTGGTCAATGCCATGAAGCCGGAGCTGTTCGACCAGTCGGCCGTGTCCCGGGCCGACTCGATCATCCTGGATATCGAGGATGCGGTGGACCCGTCGCAGAAGGACCAGGCGCGGGACAACGTCATCGACTGGCTGACCGCCGGTGGCAAGGCGTGGGTCCGCATCAACGACGCCACCAGCCCGTTCTGGGCCGATGACCTCGCCGGCCTGCGCGGGACCCCCGGCCTGCTGGGTGTCATGCTCGCCAAGACCGAGTCCGCGGACCAGGTGACCGAGAGCTTCCACCGCATGGACGGCAAGACCCCCGTGATCCCGCTCGTGGAATCCGCGCTTGGCATCGAGGAAGCCAACCACATCGCCAAGGCACAGGGCGCGTTCCGCCTGGCCTTCGGCTCCGGCGACTTCCGCCGCGATACTGGCATGGCCGCCACTCCTGAGGCCATGGCCTACCCCCGCGCCAAACTGGTTGTCGCCAGCCGCGTGGGCAACCTGCCCGGACCCATCGACGGCCCCACCGTGGGCACCAACCACCCCATCCTGCGCGAGCAGACCGGGATAACCGTGATGATGGGCATGACCGGCAAGCTCTGCCTGGCCATCGACCAGACCCCGGTCATCAACGAGGTCATCAGCCCTACGCCGTCCGACGTCGCCTGGGCCACCGACTTCATGAGTGACTTCGAAGCCAACGGCCGGGTGATCCGCGACGGCTCCGACCTGCCCCGACTGGGCCGCGCCGAGAAGATCATGAAGCTCGCGGTAGCCTTTGGGGTCCAGCCCGCGCTGTAGCGCCCACCCACCACTTCAGGAGACCCCGTGGCTGATATCCGCTATCTGGTCCACGGGGTCTTTTGGGATGGACCGGCTGCTACGGCAGCGGACACTTCCGGTGCAGCGCGCGCCTCCGGTGCAGCCCGCACCGCCAATACGGCGGACGACGCCGGCGGCCCGGTCCTGCGCCTCCAGTCGCCTGAGGGGTACTTCAGGGAGTTCAGCCTTACGGCAGGCAGCCGGCCCGGCTTCAAGGTAGTGGAGCCCGGCAGGTTCTGCCTGGGCCACGTCCGGGTCCAGTCAGTAACCTCCCGGCGCCACATCCTCTGCGGCTCCGCTGCCCGGGCCCTGCGGGGCAAGCAATGCGAGCGGTGCTTCGTGCTGGACGAGTCCCGGCTGATGCACGACTTCCACCGCGGCGGCAGGGTGACTCCCGGCCTCTGGGACTACCTGATGCAGGAACACTGGCTCTACGTGGCCACCTTCGCCGGCGGCGCCACCAAAGTGGGAACGGCCTCCGGCCCGCGGAAATGGAACCGGCTGGCGGAGCAGGGGGCCGCGGTGGCGACGTATGTGGCGCGGGCGCAGGACGGCCGGGCGGTACGGATCCTCGAGGACCTGGTGACCGCCGAGGCCGGCCTGACGCAGCAGGTGCGCTCCGCGGCCAAGGCGGACGCCCTGCTGCAACCGCTTCCTGCCGCGGCGATCAATGCCGTCAATGCCCGTGCCGCCGGCCAGGTGCTGGCGCTGCTGGCGCGCACCGCCGTCGACGGCTTCCAGGCTGTGGAGGAGCGGTGGCTCCGGCCCGCACATGCCGATGGCCTTTACGGAAGCCAGCCCCGCCACGCGTACCCGCACGCGCTGGACCAGGGGCAGCATGGCTTCGATGTCGCCGCCCTGAGCGGGGCCAACGCGCTGGCCCGGCTGGACGGCACAAACGCCGAGTTCGTGGTGAACCTGTCCCAGCTGGCGGCAAGGACCATCGTGCTGGGGGAGTACGCCTCGGAGGTGCCGGCAGTGCAGGAGTCTTTGTTCTGACGTTCCGGGTCCGCGCGCCCGGCGGCAGTGGACTCGGTAGACTTGGACGGTGCTGAACGAATTCTGGGCCACCGCGCCAACCCGCTACAAAGTCCTGGTCTTCAGCGCGATGGGACTGATCGCCGTTGGCATCATCCTCAACATCGTTGGCAACACCAGCGGAAACCAGGGGCTGGCCATGGCTTCCCTGCCGCTGATCGGGGTGGGGCTGGTCCTGCACGTCGTGGGGATCGTGGTCCGGGGCCAGGCGATCCGCAAGAACCTCAGGCGCTAGCTGCCGCGTTCCGCACCACGTGGCTGCGGGCGTGCTCCACAGCATCGTCCAGGTGCTCGAACAGGTGTTTGTGGTGCCGCAGGGAGCGGATCACGCCCACGTTGGTGACCAGGTCCAGGTGGTCCGGCCGGACGCCCTTGAGCAGTACCGTGATGCCGCGCAGGCTCCAAAGCGGAAATCACCTCCACCAGTGCGTGGGCGCCGGTCGCGTCGAGCATCCGCAACTGGGACAACCTGATGATCGCCACTTGGACGTCCTTGACCTGGCTGATCTCCTGGAGGACGCGCTCGGCTGCGCCAAAGAACATCGCCCCATCCAGCCGGAAGACCGCGATATGCCCGTCTCCTTCGGCCGCCGGCCCCGGAATCTCTTCGCGCTGGACACTGCTCAGGGAGGCAAATGTCCGCAGCGCGAACAGGGCCGCTGCCGCAAGCCCAATTTGGATGGCAATGGTGAGGTCGAAGGCCACGGTGATGATGGCCGTGAGTACGAAGACTGCGGCGTCTGCACGGGTGGAGCGCAGGATCGCGGTGACTGTACGCCGTGACACCATCCGTATTGCCGTGACCATCAGGACTCCGCCCAGGGCTGCCAGCGGGATGCGGCTGACCATTCCGGACGCCAGGTAGGTGATGCCGAGCAGCACTATTGCGTGCACGGCTGCGGCCAGCCGGGTCCGGGCGCCGGACCGCACGTTCACCGCGGTCCGCGCAATGGCGCCGGTGGCGGGCATGCCGCCGAACAGGCCGGCCGCGATGGAGGCCAGGCCCTGTCCCATCAGCTCACGATCCGGGCTGTAAGGTCCGCTGGGCCTGCCGTCCGGGCCGGCCATTCCGGCGGCCACCCGCGCCGAGAGCAGTGACTCAATGGCAGCCAGGCAGGCGACAGCCACTGCCGGCATGGCCAGGCTGCCAAGGGAGGCAAGGTCGAAGGCGGGGATGGACGGTGCCGGGAGGGAATGCGGCAATGGACCGATCCGAGGGACGTCCAGCTGCAGCATTTCGGCAGCGGCCGTCGCCAGGAGTACGGCCAGCAGGCTGGCCGGAACCGCGCGGAACAGCTTTTGCACCAGGACCATCACGACGGCGACTGCCGCCACGAGCCCGAGCGTCAGCAGGACCGTCGGAGCGGCGGCGCCCGCGGCCGCCTCAACGGCGGCCAGGAGGGTGTTGTGCCCGGGGATGCCGGTAGTCCCGGTGGCCAGCGGAACCTGCTGGAGGAAGATGATGGCGGCAATCCCCAGCGTGAAGCCCTCCACCACGGGCCAGGGGATGAAGGCCACGGCCCGGCCCAGGCCGGTGAAGCCGAGTGTGCAGACCAGCAGTCCTGCCGTCAGGGACAGAAGGGCAACGCTGCCGACGCCGTGGACCGCCACGACGGGTGCCAGTACCACCACCATGGCGCCGGTTGGCCCGGAAACCTGTACCGGGGAACCGCCCATGACGGCTGCCACCAGCCCGGCCACGATGGCCGTGATGAGGCCCGCCTCGGCACCCACCCCGGAGCTGACGCCAAATGCGAGGGCCAGCGGCAAGGCCACAATGCCCACGGTGATTCCCGCCAGCACATCGGTGCGCCAGGTGGCGGCAAGGCCGGCGTAATCCTGCCGCGAGGGAAGGAAGCGGGTCATTTTCCTGGTGGACGCGCCGGGCGCTGTGACGGGGTTAGCGGTCACCTGGCTGATCCGTGGGCCAGGTGCTCTGCCGGCAGCTGCTGCGCCAGCCGGAGCCTGCTCATTGGAGCCAGCCAGGCTGTCCAGCAGGAAGGTCCGCGCGATGGCAAGCAGCTGTGACACGCCCGGGTGCGCCAGCTGGTAAGTCACTGCATTGGCGCTGCGTACCGAGGTCACCACCTTGTGCTTCCGCAGGGTGGCCAGGTGCTGGGAGAGGTGGGATGCCTCCAGCCCGGTCTCCGCCAAAAGGTAACTCACGGCGGCGGATTCCTGCGGCGACGCGGCCAGCAGCTCAAGGATCCGTATCCTCGCAGGGTGGGCCAAGCCCTTGAAAAGGTTCGCCTTGATTTCATAAAGCGGGGCTTGGGCGGAAGACAGCATCAGAGGTGGCGCTCCTGTGTGCGAGGGCCGCCCGCGAAATTGCCGGCAGCGACTTGCTGGAATGATAAATTCATCATATCAGTTCACTGGGCGCCTTTTGAAGTGCAGCGCAGCGATAGGCTGGAATCCATGACTATTAATCCGGACCTGCAGGGCCGAAGCTACCCTGCCGCAGAGGTGTACGACGTCGGCCGCGAGAAGATCCGCGAGTTCGCCCGCGCCGTCAAGGCCACCCACCCTGCACACTTTGACGTGGAGGCAGCCAAGGCCCTGGGCCACGGGGATCTGGTGGCACCGCCCACCTTCGCTATCATCATTGCCCAGCGGGCCGACGCCCAGGCTCGTCGAGGACCCGGAAGCGGGCATCGACTTCTCCCGCGTGGTCCATGCCGACCAGCGCTTCACCCACCACCGGCCCATCATTGCCGGCGACCGGCTCGTTGCCGAACTGCATGTGGACGGCGTCCGGGCCATGGGCGGCGGCGCCATGATCACCACGCGGTCCGAGATCTTCGCCCTTGGTTCCGGTGATTCGCGGGAACCCGTCACCACCACCACGTCATCCATCCTGGTCCGCGGAGAGGGACAGTAACCATGAGCCCCAGCATCCACGAACTCAGCCCCGGCCAGGACATCGGCAGCCGCACCATCGAGGTCACCCGCACGGACCTGGTCAAGTACGCCGGCGCCTCGGGCGACTTCAACCCGATCCACTGGAACGAAGCCTTCGCCACCGGCGTGGAACTGCCCGGCGTCATCGCTCACGGCATGTTCACCATGGGCTCGGCCGTCCAGCTGGTGACTGACTGGGCAGGCGACCCCGCCGCCGTCGTCGACTTCCAGACCCGCTTCACCAAGCCCGTCCTGGTCACCGACACCACCGGGACCGCAGAGCCCGGCGCCACCATCGAAGTCAGCGGCCTCATCGGAAAGCTCGACGCCGAAGCCAACACGGCCCGTATCGACCTCTCCGTGGTCTCCGCCGGGCAGAAGGTCCTGATGAAGGCCCAGGCCGTCGTCAGGTTGTCCTAGACGGTCGCGCCGGCCTGATCGATAGCCAACAATGAGCTGCAACCGTTGACCGCCGGCCCCGGAACCAAGGCTACGGCCGCCCATGTCACCGCCTGGCGCAACGCCGTCGTGGTGGCCTACGGCGCCAGCGGCCTTGCCTTCGCCTCCTGGGTATCGCGGCTGCCGGCCATCAGGGACGCCCTGGACCTCACCCCGGGCAACATCGGCGTCATCCTGCTGTGCATGACGCTGGGGTCCTTCGCTTCCGTCTCCGCCTCCGGACTCATCGTGCTGCGGCTCGGGTCCAAACAGACCATCCGGACCGGCAGCATCATGGTGGGCGCAGGGCTGCTGACCGCCGGTTTTGGCACAACCGTGCTGGCAAACCCGGTGGCAACCGCCATCGGCCTGGCCATCATCGGGCTGGGCACCGGAAGCTGGAACACTGCCTCCAACGTTGAGGGCGCCGCGGTGGAACGCGCGGTGGGCCGGCACATCATGCCCAGGCTCCACGGGGCGTTCAGCCTGGGGACCGTGGCAGGCGCCGGACTGGGTGCCCTTGCCGCGGCGGTGTCCCTCCCGGTGTTCTGGCACCTTGCGGCGGCAGGCGCCGTGGTGGCGGTGTCGGTGGCGACGGCGGCGTCCTGGTTCCGTGCCGACGTCACCCCGGTGGCCGGGGAGCGCGCGTACTCCCCGGACAACTTCGGGGACCCCACAACGGGTCCCATCCCGGTGATCACTGCCGGCGCCACGGCGGATGCGCCCCTGGACAACAAGCGCAGGATCGCCCAGGCCTGGCGGGACCGGCGCACGCTGCTGCTCGGCGTCCTGGTGCTCGGCCTCGCCCTGGCCGAGGGGGCGGCCGGGGACTGGGTGGCCCTGGCCCTGGCGGACGGGCACGGACAGAGCGATGCCGCCGGCGCCGCCGGCTATGGCCTCTTCGTCACGTTCATGACCATTGGCCGGTTCGCCGGGACGGTGCTGCTGGACAGGTTCGGCAGGGTTCCCGTGATGCGCTGGTGTGCGGCCATGGCCGTGCTGGGACTGGGCGTCTTCGTCTTTGCGCCCGTGCCCTGGCTGGCCTACGTGGGGCTTGCGCTCTGGGGCCTGGGAGCATCCCTGGGATTCCCCGTGGGCATGTCCGCTGCGGCCGACGACCCCGCCAGGGCAGCTGCCCGGGTATCGGTGGTATCCACCATCGGCTACGGGGCGTTCCTGTGCGGGCCGCCCCTGCTGGGGATGCTGGCCGAACACGTTGGCATCCTGCACTCGCTCCTGGCAGTGATGGTGATGCTGGCGGTGAGCTTCGTGCTGTCCCCGGTGGCCCGGAAGGCCGGCTAGGTTTCCCTAGTATTGTTGACGGGTGACTCCCACCCTGCTTTCCGCCCTGACCACCTCCGCCGTCGGAGGCCCCGCCGGCAAGTTCGTCGCGGCCCGCACCGAGGCCGAGATCATCGAGGCCGTCCGCACCGCGGATGCGGCCGGGGAACAGGTTCTGACCGTAAGCGGCGGGTCCAACCTCCTGGTGTCCGACGACGGGTTCCCCGGGACCGTCATCAAGATCGCCTCCCAGGGGTTCACCGTCAACGCCGAGGACTCCTGCGGGGGAGTGGCCGTGGTGGTGCAGGCCGGCCATAACTGGGACAAGCTGGTGGAGCACGCCGTCCGCCACGCCTGGTCCGGAATCGAGGCCCTGTCCGGAATTCCCGGTTCAACGGGTGCAACGCCGGTTCAGAACGTGGGTGCCTACGGGGCGGATGTTTCCCAGACCATCGCAGCCGTCCGCACGTGGGACCGCGAGCGGAACGCCGTGCAGACCTTCACCAATTCCGAGTTGAAGTTCGGCTACCGCGACTCCATCCTCAAGCAGACCACCGTCAACGGTTCACCCCGCTATGTGGTCCTCACCGTGGAATTCCAGCTGCCGCTGGGACGGATGAGTGCGCCCATCCGGTACGCCGAACTGGCGCGGTCCCTGGGGGTGGAAGTGGGCCAGCGCGCCTACGCCAATGACGTGCGCCGCGAGGTGCTCCGCCTCCGCGCTTCCAAGGGCATGGTGTGGGACGCCGCCGACCGCGATACCTACTCCACCGGTTCCTTCTTCACCAACCCCATTGTTGCCGTGGACGTGGCCGACAAGCTGCCGGAATCGGCCCCCGCTACCCGGCGGGCCAGGACGGGCTGGTGAAACTTTCCGCGGCCTGGCTCATCGACCAGGCGGGCTTCGGCAAGGGCTTTGGCCTGGAGCCGGGCGGTGTGGCCGGCGGCCGCGCCTCGCTCTCCACCAAGCACACACTGGCAATCAGCAACCGCGGCTCAGCCAGCGCCGCCGACATGGTGGCTGTGGCGCGCGAGGTGCGTGCCGGCGTCGAACGCCGCTTTGGCATTTCACTGCACCCGGAACCCCTCCTTATTGGCCTCGAGCTGTAGGCCTTCCGGCGGCAACTGCTCCTGCTGATCTACGCCGCCGGCTGGCGTCTCCGCGCCTAGGATGGGGCCATGGCTCCACGCAGTTCCCTTCGCGACCGAACGCTGATGGGCAGGCTCCGGCTGGTGTCCCAGGGGCTCGCCGGTGGTACTGCCTCAGTGGCGGGGCTGGTCCGGTGGATGACCGCCATGCAGGCGCAGGACCTTCAGGCGGCGCTCTGGGCCGTGGGCGCCCGTGTGCCCGGGGCAGGACTCGCCGACGTGCGGGCTGCCATCGATGCCGGATCTGTGGTGCGGTCCTGGCCCATGCGCGGCACGCTGCACCTGGTGGCTCCGGAGGACCTGCGCTGGATGCTGGACCTCACGGCCGAGCGGCTCACCAAAAGCATCGCTGCCCGGTACCGGCAGCTGGAGATCACGTGGGCTGATATCGAGAAGGCCCGGGACGTCGCGCTTGAACACATCGAGGCGGATGGTCCCGTCAGCCGCGCAGAACTGTTCCGGGTCTTCGACGCCGCCGGCCAGCCAACGCAGGGCCAGCGCGGCATCCATCTCCTCGGATCGCTGTGCCGCCACGGCTGGCTGGTGTTGGGGCCGCTCGCCGGAAACCAGCAGCTGATCGCCACATTCGAGCAATGGATTCCCGTGTCCCGCCGCCTCGGCCGCGAGGAAGGGATCGCGGAGTTCCTGCTGCGCTATTTCCGGAGCCACGGACCTGCCACCCTCCGTGACTTTGCCTGGTGGACGCAGCTGCCTCTAACCGAGGTGCGCGCGGCATTTGAGGATGTCCGGAACGAGCCTGGTGGAGCTGGATTTCGAGGGCACCAGCTATTGGCTGTCCCCGGAGGTGGCGGCCCTACTGGACTCCGGCGTGCCTGGTGCGCGGGCTGTTCACCTGTTGCCTGGTTTCGATGAGTTCGTCCTGGGCTATACGGACCGCAGCCTGGTCCTGGCGCCGGAGCACTTCGACCTGATCGTGCCCGGCGGGAACGGAGTCTTCAAAAAGACAGTCGTTGCCGGAGGAAAGGTGATTGGCACGTGGGCGCTGCAGGGCACGGGGCCGGGTGCCGTCGTCGTCCCCCAACTCTTCGATGAAGCCCGGCAGCAGGGTCCGGCAGCGCAGGCAGCCCTTTCCCGGGCAGCCCGGCGGTATAAGACGTTCCTGGCCACCTGACGTGGTCAGAACGCAGCGAGCGGCCCCTGCCCGCTTGGGCAGGGGCCGCTCGTGCGGCAGCTGTAACGCTCTACAGGTTGCCGGTGGCGATGTTCAGCATACGGCGCAGGGGCTCGGCCGCGCCCCAAAGGAGCCTGGTCGCCCACGGTGAAGGCGCTGATGTACTGCGGGCCCATCTCCATCTTGCGGATGCGGCCCACGGGGATGTCCAGGGTGCCCGATGCGGCCACCGGGGTCAGGTCCGCCATCGAGGCTTCCTTGGTGTTTGGAACCACCTTGGCCCACTGGTTGTCCTCGTCCAGCAGCTTCTCGATCTCAGCGACGGAAAGGTCCTCGCGGAGCTTGAGGGTGAGGGCCTGGGAGTGGGAGCGCATGGCACCGATGCGGACGCAGAGGCCGTCCATGATGATCCGGTTCTCTTCAGTCGTGCCCAGGATCTTGTTGGTCTCCACCCCGGCCTTCCACTCTTCCTTGGACTGCCCGTTGCCCAGGTCCGCATCGATCCAGGGGATCAGGGATCCGGCCAGGGGGACGCCGAACTGGGTGGCGTCGATGTCGGTGCGCTGGTGCGCCAGGACCTTGCGGTCGATGTCCAGGATGGCCGACGCCGGATCGTCCAGTTCCGTGCTGACCTCGGCGTTGAGCGTGCCGAACTGGCTGAGGAGCTCACGCATGTGCCGGGCGCCGCCGCCGGAGGCTGCCTGGTAGGTCATGGAGGTTCCCCATTCGACCAGGCCGTTCTTGAACAGGCCGCCCAGGCCCATGAGCATGCAGGACACGGTGCAGTTGCCGCCGATGAAGTCCTTGGTGCCGTTGACCAGGCCCTTGTCGATGACGTCGCGGTTGATGGGGTCCAGAACGATGATCGAGTCGTCGTTCATGCGCAGGGTGGAGGCGGCGTCGATCCAGAGGCCGTCCCAGCCCCGGCTGCGCAGTTCGCCGTGGACCTGCTTGGTGTAGTCACCGCCCTGGGCGGTGACGATAATGGGCAGCTTGGCCAGCGTGTCGACGTCGAACGCGTTCTCGAGCTTGCCGGCGCCTTCAGCGAAGGAAGGCGCGGCACCTCCCGCGTTGGAGGTGGAGAAGAACACCGGGTTGATGTTGGCGAAGTCGCCCTCGTCCTGCATGCGCTGCATGAGGACGGAACCGACCATGCCGCGCCATCCGACCAGGCCGACCGAAGGGGTAGCTGCTGTAGTCATTGGTCCAGTTTAGACTTCGCATGCGGCAGGACGCAGTCGGTTACGTCACGCTGGACAGCTTGGTAAAGCACGACGGCGGCCGCACCCCAGGTGCTACTCGACGGGCCGCGGGAGGTTCCTGGCCAGACGGAGCTTTTCGTCCCTACGCTCCTTGAAATAACCCGCCCAACCCGCGATCAGCGGGATCTGTATCAGCAGGAACATCCACCACGTGCGGCCGAGGATATCCCATTGGCCTGTGACAACGATTTGGACCAGACCGTACAGCATTCCGCCGAAGGCGATGGTGATCAGTACGGCGAGGAAAAGCAGGCCACTCGAACTGTTGACGGGTTTGATGATTCCAAGGCCGTCGTCTTTGCGGATGCCGTATTCGTCAGCGGTGTAGGCCACCACCTCGCCGTTCTCAGCGGTCCGGTGCAGAACGCGTTCTTTCGGAGGCTGGTAGGGGACATAGCCAGGTTCCTGGGGAACGCCCCGGCTACGCCTTGCCATGCCGGTCCTGATCCCAGTCCAACTGGCGGCCGCAGGGTTCGGGGATCCCCGCTCCGCCCGCAGGCGCTTGGCCCTCGAAGCTACCGTTGCCATCCCCCTGGAGAAAAACCGAGCTCATCGGCTGGGTAGCTGTGCAGTTCGCCCGTGTTGGTCGTTCGCAGCACCGCTTTTCACCCCGTGCGAGCGCCCCCTTATGCTCGGCGTAGACGGCATGGTTATGCCGCTCCTGGTTTGGGCTGTAATTCAAGATCCCGACTCCGAACTATGGGACAAGACCGACGAGCCTGGAGGCCATTTCCAGGCCACTCAGGCCCCTCCAGGAAACGGGCGCGTGCTGCCTTGGCGGCGGCGTTCCCGCAACCAGCGGCGTCGCCGGGACGCCACGATGAAGGCCCAGACGGCCCCGGCCAAGGTCAGCGCCGCCACGATCGCCGCATAGACGGACAATCCGGGCTCGCCTGCAGCCGCAAACGCCCCATAGATCATCATTCCGGCGATGACTACCAGAAAGACACCAACTCCCGTGATCAGCCCCGGGCTCTGCACGGGAGTTACGGCGGCCATTGAGTACCCGTCCGGAACTCCGCCTGGACCGTATTCCTCCTCGTACTGGCGCACATTGAAGGGACTTGGGTCATACGGTGTGCCATCAGATCGACGGAAGGCAGGGCGATCTTTTTTCACGGAAGTTTCTCTCCCAGAAGTTGTTCGTTCAAAAGTACTTCCACGTCGGCCAGGCTTAGTGTCCCGTTTAGCGGCACCGCGCGTTCATCGCCTCGGCTGAGCGCGGCCTCCCAACGGTCCCCGGATGGACGCACGATCACATTACGGGCCAGGGAACCATCAGTGCTCGATGAAAATACCACTTTTCCATTGACAGCTTTGGAACAATGCTCCGCAGCGAGCCTGCGCCAAAGTCCCCGCGACACTGAGGCTGGGCATCTGGACCTGGGCGAACCAGCCACCCAGTCCTCGCGGCTGAAGGAATGCCGCCAAATCCGGAGCTTGAATGAAGACTGCCCCCTGCGGTTCGTCATCAGAAAGGAACGAGACGCTGGTCCAGCGCGTGGCATTCCCCAGCGCGTAGGCTAGGGCCAGGGCCAGCCCGGTCGGCACAAGTTCGTCGCCCTCGATCTTTAGCTGCTGCCGCGCCAGAAGCGATGAGGTCCCCGCAACACGCATGTCCTCGCTGCCTGAGGGCCACTGGAGCATAAGCGCATCGGCGGATTTTCTGGTGCTGGGCGTGTCATAACATCCGAGCAGGTACAACAGCTCTGCAATCCCATAACCCGCCGGCGCAAGGCCGGGGCTTTCGATCGTCTTGGCGATCATGTTCACATTTCTCCTATCGGCGGCAATTTTCACCAGTTCCATGGAAGTAGCTTTGCCGGATCCTTGACCACGGCGGTAACGCCCTGACCCACCTTGTCGGCCACCCATTCAGCGCCGTCTGCGATCTTTTCCCGGTTCTCCCACACTCCAATCCCGATGTTGGCGGCGATCAGGAACGGCTGCTGGGGTCCAGGGAAGAGCGCAGCTGCCCCCAATGCAGCCTTAGTCCCGCTCCAGAGGCCGTCTCCAACATCGCCCTTGGAAAAGCTGTTAATCGCGCTGCCCGCGTCGATTACTGCGCCCAAACCGCCAAGGACGTTCCCAAAAGTCTTCACACTCTTGAGTCCAGCAAATACCTTGTCACCGCCCTCAGCCAGGACCGCGGCGTTATCCAGCGCCCTGGCGGCCTTCGTGAACAGCGGAGAATTGAGCGCGTCCCAGTACTTGTTGCTGGTGCCGGCGAAATTGAAGGCATTATGCCAACTCGCAAGTTCGGTGCCGCCCTGAAGCGGCAGGCTCAGCGTCCGCAGTGTATCCGGCGCCACCTTGTATACGTCCCATGGCTTCGAAACGTAAGAATCCCACCACGTGTCGTCTTCCTTGTGTTCCCAGAAATAGGGATCGCGGCCGGGACCATCCGCAATGGGGACGGACGTGCTCTGGATTCCCGGAGAGGCAGGGGCAGCTAAGGATATTCCCGTCGCACTGGCCTTTTCCTGCTCATCGGCGTTCTTCAGCAGCACCTTTGATTCCTGCTGCAGCCTTGAGACAGTTTGCTGCAGGAGCGTGCGGTGGCTGGTGTTCCAGTCAGACCGGAACCGCTGGGCGTCCGCGCCCTTCCAGGCCGGGTTGTTGTTGATCTGGCTGCTCAGCTGCGTCGACTGCTGCTGCAGCAGGTCCGCCGTCTTGCTGAACTGCTGCGCGAGGGTCCGCAGTTGCTCGACGTCGGCGCCCCACAAAGTTCCTGCCACCAGGATTCCCCCAATATTCACCCAACAGCCCCCAGTGTGCTGTGTGCCCAGCCTAGGGCACAACGCGGGCCGGCCGCGATGGGGCGGTCTGCCCATGCAACCTACCAACCGGCCGCAGCTAGCCTTGGTCGGACTGCTCCAACACGGCGGCCTTCCGCGCGCGGAGCGCGAAGAACGCGCCGAACGTGAAGACCTGGGTCACTACTACCAGCACGATGGCGCCGGCGATCTTGTTGCCGCCCAGGATCATCGTCAGTCCCACGATCGCCGACAGCAGCGCGAGCAGGGGCAGCAGCATGTAGCCCAGGACAAACAGGGTTTCGGGTTTCTTCAGCATGTTCCTAGCCCTCGGTCCTTGACCATTTGGTGAATCGGTAGCGCGTGCCGTTGGCGGCCGTCAGCCAGCCGTCCGGCGGAACGGAGGCGGATGCCTCCCAACTTGGGCCAAGCTCGGGGGCGAACGTGTCGCCGTCGGCGGTCACATCGATTGTGGTGACCACCGCTACGTTGGCAAGCTCGGTGGACTGGCGGAAAACCTCACCGCCGCCAAGGATCCACACCGTCTCGCCGCCGTCGACAAACTGCGACTCAAGGAGCGCGTCGTCAAGGGAGGGAACCACGACGGCGCCCTCCGCCTCAGGGGTGCCGGCCCAGCTTTCCTGCCGGGTGATAACGATGTTCGTGCGCCCGGGCAGGGGACGGTACTTTTCCGGGAAGGACAACCAGGTTTTACGGCCCATGATCACGGGGTGCCCGGTTGTGAGCCGGGTGAAATGCTTGAGGTCCTCGGGGAGATGCCAGGGCATGTCCCCGTCCTTGCCAATGACGCCGTCTGACGTCTGCGCCCAGACCAGGCCGACGCCCGTGATCGAGGCGGCCAGTTCCTCCGTGAAGGACTGGGGATCGGTGAAGTTTTCGGTGCTCATACGGCGATCGGTGCCTTGATGGTGGGGTGGTGCTGGTAACCCACCACGTCGAAGTCCTCAAGCGTGTAATCGAAAATCGACGCCGGCTTGCGGGTGATCTTCAGCTGCGGGTACTCGTAGGGCTCGCGTTCCAGCTGCTTGAGGACCTGGTCCATGTGGTTCTCGTAGATATGCACGTCACCGCCGGTCCACACGAATTCCCCGGGCTCAAGGCCCACCTGCTGGGCGACCATGCAGGTCAGCAAAGCGTAGGAGGCGATGTTGAAGGGGACGCCCAGGAACATGTCCGCGGAGCGCTGGTAGAGCTGGCAGGAGAGCTTGCCGTTGGCCACGTAGAACTGGAAGAACGCGTGGCAGGGCGGCAGGGCCATGTCGTCGAGTTCGGAGACATTCCACGCGGACACAATGTGCCTGCGCGAGTCGGGATTCGACTTCAGGTTTTCGATGAGTTCGGCGATCTGGTCGATGTGGCCGCCGTCCGGGGTGGGCCAACTGCGCCACTGCACGCCGTAAACCGGACCCAGGTCACCGTCCTCATCAGCCCATTCGTTCCAGATGGTGACACCTTGGTCCGTCATCCATTTGATGTTGGTCTCGCCGCGCAGGAACCACAGGAGTTCCACTGCAACTGACTTGAAGTGAACCCGCTTGGTGGTGATCAGCGGAAAGCTCTTGGACAGGTCAAAGCGGATCTGGCGCCCGAATACGCTGGTGGTTCCGGTGCCCGTGCGGTCCGATTTATGGGTGCCGGTGGCCAGGACATCGCGCAGGAGGTCTTCATAAGGCGTTGGGATGCTCACGCCCCAAGTCTACCGGGGCTAAGCGGGCGGACCAGAGACATTCCTGACGGCGCGGAGCACCAAGCACAGGGCAAACATCATCAGGAGAAGCGTCGGCGGCCAGAGCGTCCACGCTCCGGTGAGTTCGAGCCAACCTCTGAGGCACAGCCAGCAGGTAAGGGCGGCCAGTGCGGGCGCCAGGGCCGCCAGGACATCTCTGCCCGCGCGGGCCTGGAGGGCGGCCTGGGCGGGATCTCCCTGCCGCCCCCTGGCAGCAAGCGCAGGGAGGAGCCAGTGCAGGAGCCAGCAACACACGACGACTCCGGCCCCGATCAGAAGCGGCGAAAAGACGGCGGGAACGGACTTGCCGGCGAACCGGTCCGCCTGTCCCGTTCCGTCCCAGTGGACCGGTACCGGGTCCGGCATCCCGGGATACAGCACCAGGCCGACTGCAGTAGTGAGCAGCAGTGCTGCCATCGGGCCGAACCATCCGGACATCCTGCCGTTGCCGCCCCGGTCCATCTCAGCTCCGGACCGGCCGGAGCGCCGGCCCATGTTCGTCGGCGGACCGCATGCCCCGGGCGGCACATTCCGCCGCTCCTCCCACGGGGATCACCGCGATCACCACGGCCGCCGCTGCCAGGACAACCCCGACGGCGGACGCAGCCTGCCAGAGGGCATCCCCCGGCTCCGGGGCCAGGGACGAGCCCGCGTGCAGCTTTGGTCCCGCGCTCATCAGCAGTGCTCCCGCCTGGGCGGCGAAGAAAGCGGCGAGCGTGCGTCCGCGGTGCCGTGGTTCCTGTGCAGCAGCACCTCTCCCAGCGAAACGACCGCCAGGACCGACGCTGCGGATACCGTCACAAACAACGCGGGATAACTGGCGACAGCCCGTGGGGCAAACAGCGCTGCCGGCACGGGAACAAACGCCGCCAGCCCCATTGCCGCACCAATCGATACGGGACAGCTTCGTGGCGGGCTGAGCCATGGAGCCGCCAGCGCTACGGCGTGTCTGTCCGGCCAGCGGCGGGCGGCGGCCCGCCATGCCCAGGAGAGCCAGGGTTCCTGCCGCCAGGACGAGCAGGGAAAGATCACCAGCGCTGTCCAGGCGAGACGGCGGGGGAGGGCATCCAGGATCCGCCGGGCCAGCAGGAACGGCCACAGAATGACCATTGGTGCGGCTTCGTTGGCCATGTCGATCGGGACTGCGTGCACGGTATCCCCCGAGAACTGCGCGTCGTCCCACAAGTCAAGGGGGATAAGACCCGCGGGTCAAGCCGGGGTGCCTGGCTTAGTCGTCGAACGGTTTGAACTGCTCCACCGCTACTACGCGTTTCTTTCCTCCGCAGGCCACGTGGCAGACCACCAGGCTCGCCCGGGGTGAGGAAAGGCTCCTGCGCGGGCAGCAGCTTCGCCAGGTGTGAGGGCATGTGCTCTGCCAACTGCTTCAGGACGGTCGGCAGGGCGGGCCGGTGGGTGCAGACCACCACCGGCCGTTGCTTATCAACCAGGGATTCGATGACTGCTGCGGTCTTCTTCGGGCTGCGCTGGTGTTTGTGCTCGGTCAGGCCCTCCGCCAGCTTCACCTTGGCCCCGGTGGCCCGCGCATAGGGGGCAACGGTGGCAACGCAGCGCAGCCAGGGGCTGCTGACCACCCGCATCGGCTTCCATGCCTGCAGGAGCCGCCCCACGGCCTGGGCCTGGCGTGACCCGGTGGCCGCCAGGGGACGCTCACCCTCGGCCTTGCTCCAGGATGCGCGCGGCTTGGCCTTGGCATGGCGGAGCACCAGCAGGGGCCACGTGTCCAGCTCCCCGCGCCCGTGGGCGTCCTGCAGGTACCTCAGGGGTACGACGTCGGACGGGTTGGACAGCAGGCGGGCCGCCTTTTCGGGGGCGCACCACATGACGCTGTCCACCTCCTTGCCGTCTGGAACCAGGCTGTCGCCGTTGACCTTGACCGCCCAGTAGTGGACTACCTTGAGGCCCGCCGCCACGTGGTAGTGGATGGGCGGCAACGGTATGCCCAGGGGCGCCTTGAGCCCAATCTCCTCCCACACCTCACGGACGGCGCACTCAGGGACGGTCTCGCCGGCGTCGATCTTGCCCTTGGGCCATGACCAGTCGTCATAGCTTGGCCGGTGGATCAGCAGGACCTCCAGGCCGTCCCGCCCGGCGCGCCAGGGAATGGCGCCCGCGGCAGTAACAGCTATGGGTTCCCCAGGGTGGTCCGTCTGATCGGCTATAAGTACATCGCTCGACAACGCGGCGGCCCTTATCGCCGGCTCAGGCTGCGTTGCCGCGGCCGGGACGCCAGCAGCCAGGACTGCACGTCTTCGAGCGGCTTTCCGTCCTCGGACAGGTGGTGCCGGATCCAGCGGCCCTCGTTGTCAAGATGCCAGGCTGGACGTGTCAGGGTCCATGTAGCGCCGCAGGAGGTCGAGGACGTAGGTAATGTCGTCCGAACTGGCCAGCTGCACCAGCGCCTCCACCCGGCGGTCCAGGTTCCGATGCATCATGTCCGCGGAGCCGATGTACACCACGGGGTCCCCGCCGTTGGCAAAGGCGAACACCCGCGAGTGCTCCAGGAACCGGCCCAGGATGGAACGGACCGTGATGTTATCGCTCAGGCCGGGAACCCCGGGGCGCAGCGAGCAGATGCCGCGGACCACCACGTCCACCTTCACCCCCGCCTGGGACGCACGGTAAAGGGAATCGATGATGGCCTCGTCCACCATCGAGTTCACCTTGATCTGCACATGGGCCGGCACGCCTGCCCGGGCGTTGCGGATCTCCGTCTCGATCCGGTCGATGAGCCCGGAGCGCACGGAACGGGGCGCCACCAGGAGGCGTTTGAAGGTCGACTTGGGGGCGTAGCCGGAAAGCTGGTTGAAGAGCTTGGAAAGGTCTTCGCCTACCTGGTCGTTGGCAGTCAGGAGGCCCAGGTCCTCGTAGTACCGGGCGGTCCGGGGGTGGTAGTTGCCGGTGCCGATATGGCAGTAGCGGCGAAGCCCGTCAACTTCCTGCCGGACCACCAACGAAAGCTTGCAGTGCGTCTTCAGGCCCACGATCCCGTACACCACATGCACGCCGGCCTGCTCCAGCTTGCGGGCCCAGGAGATGTTGGCCTGCTCGTCGAACCTCGCCTTGATTTCCACCAGGGCCAGCACCTGCTTGCCTGCCTCGGCGGCGTCGATCAGGGCATCAACGATGGGGGAGTCGCCGGAGGTGCGGTACAGGGTCTGCTTGATGGCCTGGACTTTGGGGTCCGACGCCGCCTGCTCCAGGAACGCCTGCACGGAGGTGGAGAATGAGTCGTACGGGTGGTGGAGCAGGATGTCCCGGCGGCGCATAGCGGCGAAAACGTTGGCTGCCTTGGAAGTTTCGGACTCGTTCAGGTACCGCGAGGTGTGCGGCATGTGTTTGGGATAGTGAAGGTCCGCCCGGTCGATTCCGGCGATGACGGACAGGCCGCGCATGTCCAGCGGGGCGGGAACCGAGTACACCTCGGACTCTTCCACGCCCAGTTCGCGGATCAGGAGCGCCCGGATGTTCGGGTTGATGTCGGTGGTGACCTCAAGCCGCACCGGCGGGCCGAACCGGCGGCGCAGCAGTTCCTTCTCCAGGGCCTGCAGCAGGTTCTCGGCGTCGTCCTCTTCCACCTCGACATCCTCGTTCCGCGTGACACGGAAGGTGTGGTGCTCCAGGACCTCCATCCCCGCGAAGAGCTTGTCCAGGTGGACGGCGATGACTTCCTCAAGTGCGATGAACCGTGCCACCCGGCCGGGCACCGCCCCGGCACGGGGACCGTCGATGGAGATAAGGCGCGGCAGTTGGTCCGGCACCTTGACGCGGGCGAAGAGCTCCTTGTCGCTGACCGGGTTCCGGACCACCACGGCAAGGTTCAGGGACAGGCCCGAGATGTAGGGGAACGGGTGCGCGGGGTCCACGGCAAGGGGCGTCAGGATAGGGAAGACCTTTTCCGCGAACATGATGCTGAGTTGCTGCTGGGCGGCGTCGTCCAGCTCCCCCACTGCATGATGTGGATGTGCTCGTAGGCAAGGGCGGGCCGGATCTGCTCCGCGAAAACCTCCGCGTGCCGCTGCTGCAGCCGGTGGGCCTCTTCGCTGATGCGCTCCAGCACCTCCACGGGGCTCAGCCCGGCGGGGGAGGGGACGGCGAGTCCGGTGGCGATGCGGCGCTTGAGGCCGGCCACGCGGACCATGAAGAACTCGTCCAGGTTGGAGGCGAAGATGGACAGGAAGCTGACCCGCTCCAGCAGGTGGAGGGTAGGATCCTCGGCCAGTTCCAGCACCCTGGCATTGAAGGCGAGCCAGCTCAGTTCACGGTCCAGGAACCGGTCAGGGCGGATGTCGCCTTCCGGCTCCAGGTTGGGGGCGAACTCCGGGATGTCGATGCGGTCCTGGGTGGCCCTGGCTGCCGGCACTTCGGAGGAGCCGAAGCGTGCCCTCACGGGCACCGCAACATCCTGGGACGTGGCTGTTCCGGACGGTTCCGGGTTCATGGCTTCTCCTTTAGCTGGCGCTCCGGTGCCGGCGTTTCCGCCCCGCGCGGCTCCATTTCAACCTTACAAGCATTCACAGGCCCAGGTCCTTGTTTTGCGCGGGGCCGGGATTGTCCCGGGCGCCCCGGCTACCCGCCGGCGGGACCGTACATGACATCCATGTCCCAGCGGGTGAAGCCAAGCCGCCGGTAGAGGGCGACGGCCGGCGCGTTGTCCGCGTCCACATACAGCATTACCGCGTTCAAGCCTGCGTCCCGGAGGTGTCTGATGCCGGCGATGGTCAGGGCCTTGCCCAGGCCCATGCCCTGCGCCTCCGGCGTCACCCCCACCACATAGACCTCGCCGATCGCCGGGTGCGCACCCTGCCGGGGGTGGACCTTGGTCCAGTGGTAACCCAGCAGGCGGCCGTTCCGGTCCTCCGCCAGGAGGAAACCGGCAGGATCGAACCAGTCCTCGGCCATGCGCGCCTCAAGATCGGCCCTGGTGAGGTTGCCCTGTTCGGGGTGGTGGACGAACGCGGCCCGGTTGGCAGCCAGCCAGGACTCCTCGTCCTTGCCCGGGACGAAGGTGCGGATGGCCACCCCGTCCGGAAGGCCGGCGTCGGGCAGGTCCGTGCCCGTCGTTGTCATCCGCATCTTCCACAGCTCGCGCACCGGCGCGTACCCGTAGCGGGCGGCAAGGTCAGCGGCGGCCTCGTGGTTGCCGTGGGACCACGCGTTCAAGCCGTCAAAGCCGCGGACCTCCTTCAACGCGCCAACCAGCCGGTCCGCGACGCCTTGGTTCCGGTAGGAGGGATGGACGGCGATTTCAAGGATGCCGTGGCCGTCCGGCTCTTCAACCACGGCCGCGAAGCCAGCCAGGTCCTGGCCGGTCACCGGATCGGAGTCCTCGTCCGGCGCGTAAAGGGCCAACGTCAGCAGGGTGTGTTCCGCGGAATCCCCGGCACGCATGGTCACCAGGGTCTGCTCGGAAATGGAAGGATTGCCGTCCGATTCCTCAGCCGCGGCCAGGAGGTCTCGGCAGTCCTTGAGGAGTTGCTGGTCAACTCCGCCCCGGACAACATGGACGGGCCACTTCTGCGGATGAGCTGGAGTCATGAGCCAAGGCTATACGTCGCCGGCGGTCCGGGCTCAGGCCTCCGTGAGTTCGTCTTCCTGCTGGCGGACCAGGGTGAGGCGGTAGCCAACGTTCCTGACCGTGCTGATCAGGTTCTCGTGGTCCGCGCCGAGCTTGGCCCGCAGCCGCCGGACGTGGACATCCACGGTGCGCGTGCCGCCGTAGTAGTCATAGCCCCAAACCTCGGTGAGCAGCTGTTGCCGGGTGAAGACGCGGCCGGGGTGCTGCGCCAGGTACTTCAGGAGTTCGAATTCCTTGAAGGTCAGGTTCAGGGGCGCCCCGTTGACCCTGGCCGTGTAGCTTGCCTCGTCGATGACCACGCCGGCGGCGCGGATCTCGCTCGGGGCGTCCTCCTGCTCAGGCACCGCCCGGGCGACGGACAGCCGGATGCGGGCTTCCACTTCGGCGGGGCCGGCGGAATCGAGGACGATGTCGTCAACAGCCCAGGCCGAGGACACCGCGGCCATGCCGCCCTCGGTCAGGATCAGCACCAGCGGTGCGCTCAGGCCCGTGGCTTTCAGGAGCCTGGGTGAGGGAACGGGCGCCCACCAGGTCCTTGCGGGCATCCAGCAGGACAATGTCGCAGGGGTCTGTTTCGAGGAGTGCCGTGGGCTCGGCGGGGAGGATATGGACCCTGTGGTTCAGCAGGCTCGAGGGCAGGCAGGATGTCCACCGAAGAACCGGTGCTGTTGGTCAGTAACAGGATGTGCGACATTGTTCCTCCAAGGGCCGTCCGCGCATCATTGGGCGACTGAACCGGATTCTCACCGGCCGGTACTGGCTTCCTGCAGGAGGTTTTGGTCGGTCAGCACGCCGCCGGCCAGCCACCTCAGCAGGGAGCGTAGCTGAACCTTAAGTATACCCGGCGGCCCCTTCCAGACCACAGATCCGGGACGTGGACAGGCACCTTTTGCGACATATCCAGTTCACATAAGGCAGGATTGGACCAGGGCGCACCAGCCCTGCCGTGAGGGGGCTGACCAGCCTTCCGGCCGATCGCCAGGATGGGAAAACAGCGCAGTGAGTGCACCGACGAAGCACAGGCCGGTCCGCGCATGACGGCGGAACTGCAGGCGCCTGTACGTTCGCTTGGCTCCTGGACCGTCGGCGTCGTCGGGATCGTTGGCCTCATTGCGATCATCGCCGGGGTCTACGCCTCGCCCGGGGCCCTGGTTGCCGTGGGCATCCTTATTGCCGCGGCGGTGGGCATCGGCTGGCCGCACTTCCTGCGCATCCCGGCCAAAAAGACCCTTGCCGCCGTCATCGCCCTGCCAGGGGCGGGAGCCGCCGTGGCGGCTGCCCTGGCGCCGGCTCCGGGATACCTGGACTGGACACCCGCGTTCGTGGCGCTGGGAATGATGGCCGTCTTCGTGGTGCAGTTGATCCGCGGCACCGGGCAGGCGCAGCGGCTGGAATCAACCTTGGGCTGCTGCGCCGGCGTCCTCCTGTCCTGCCTTGGCGCGGGCTGGATTGCCGGCTCCCGGTTCAACGGCGTCCGGGAAATGCTCCTGGTGGCCGCCATCAGCGCAGCGGTGGCACTGCTGGCCGGGCTGATCCGCTGGCCGGACAGCATCGTGGCACCGCTGGGAATAGTGCTGGCCGGACTCGCCGGCCCGCTCGCCGGGCTGGTCCTTTCTGACATCGCCGTCCTGCCGGCCGCCGTCTTCGGCGTGGTTGTCGGCGCGGTCCTGGCAAGCTTCCGGAGACTGACCACGCTCCGCGGCGCTCCGCTGAACATCCCGGCCGCGCTGAGCATGGGCCTGGCCCCGGTTTCGGCCGTCGGATCCCTCGCGTACTTCATAGACAAACTACTCATCTACTAACGGGTTAGGATGGCACCATGTCCGTACTTGCTTTTGAAATCTTCTTCCTTGTCCTGCTCGGCATTGCGAGCCTGTCCATGGCCTGGTTCGCCGGCTTCGTCGTCTACCGCCTCTTCAAGGGCCAGAAGTAGCCACCCCTTTTCCAGGACCAGCCGTATCTCGAGGTAACACAAATGCCCATTGAGATTCCTACAGACCTGACCCCCGAACTCGTCCCCCTTTCCTGGCTCATCGGTGAGTGGGAAGGACGCGGCCGGCTGGGCAGCGGCGACGAGGACTCCGAGCACTTCCTGCAGCACGTCTCCTTCACCCACAACGGCCTGCCGTACCTGCAGTACCGCGCCGAAAGCTGGTTGACGGACGACGACGGCACGCGCCTGCGGCCGCTCACGGTCGAGACCGGCTTCTGGGCGCTGGAGCGCAAGCAGCTTGACGCTGACGGTGGTCCCGGGCTGGTCCCAGCGGACATCGTGCCGGTGTTGAAGAGCGCCGACGAGGTGGAGGCGCTGCGCAACAAGGACGGCGGATTCGACATCTCCGTGTCCATCTCGCACCCCGGGGGCGTTTCGGAGCTGTACTACGGCCAGATCAAGGGCCCGCAGATCCAGCTGACCACCGACATGGTAATGCGCGGCAGCCACTCGAAGGACTACAGCGCAGCCACCCGGATCTTCGGCCTGGTGGACGGCAACTTGCTGTGGCGGTGGGACGTCGCCACCGGCGGTGACGCAGGCAAGGGGCTTGAGGCGCATGCCTCCGCCTTCCTGCACAAGGTTTCCTGACCAAAAGAAGGTCTCCTGACCCACTAAGGGGCGGCAACGTGGACGAAAGCACCGGAAACGCACCAGGAGCGCCGGTCGGTTACAGCGACCTCAAGGCTGTCTTCTTCAATGGAACCCTGAAGAGGTCGCCCCAGGCCTCCAACACGGATGGGCTGATCCGCATCAGCCGACTGATCATGGAGAAACAGGGTGTCAGTACTACGGTGATTCGGACCGTGGACCACGACATCGCCAGCGGCGTCTACCCGGACATGACCGAGCACGGCTGGCCCACCGACGAGTGGCCGCGGCTTTACCCCGCAGTTCAGGAAGCAGACATTGTGGTGGTGGCCGGACCCATTTGGCTGGGGGACAACTCTTCCCAGACCAAGAAACTGATCGAACGCCTCTACGCCCATTCCGGTGAGCTCAACGGGAAAGGCCAATGGGCGTTCTACCCTAAAGTCGGCGGCTGCCTGATTACCGGCAACGAAGACGGCATTAAGCACTGTGCCATGAACGTCCTCTACAGCCTCCAGCACATCGGGTTCAGCATTCCGCCGCAGGCCGATGCCGGCTGGATTGGTGCGGTGGGGCCCGGGCCCAGCTACCTGGACGAAGGCTCAGGCGGACCGGAAACCGACTTCACCAACCGGAACACCACGTTCATGACCTGGAACCTGCTGCACCTGGCCCGGATCCTCAAGGATGCCGGCGGCTACCCGGCTTACGGAAACCTGCCCGGTGAATGGGCGTCGGGAACACGATTCGATTTTGAAAATCCGGAATACCGCTGACTGCTGAGGACTTCTACTACATATGACTACGCCCAGCCCTTTGTTGTCGCGCCCCGGAGCTGTCGAGGCCGCCGGTCCTGACGCCCGTGTCGCCGCCCACTATGGCGAGCCGCTGCGCGAGCAGCGCGCCCTCGCGGCCGGAACCGCCGTCGTCGACCTTTCCCACCGCGGCGTGGTCACCGTCACCGGGCCGGACCGGCTCAGCTGGCTCAATACCCTTTCCTCACAGCAGGTGTCAGCCCTGAAGCCCGGTGAGTCCAGCGAACTGTTGCTCCTGAGTGTCCAGGGCCGCATCGACTTCGAGGCCCGGGTCATCGACGACGGGGAAACCACCTGGCTGATCGTGGAGGCCGCTGAGGCCGGCCCGCTGGCCGAGTACCTCAACCGGATGAAGTTCATGCTGCGGGTGGAAATCGCCGATTCCTCGGCCGAGTGGGCCGTCGTAGGCAGCACCCGGGCCGTGCCCGAATGGTCCGGCCGCCTTGCCTGGCAGGACCCCTGGCCGCACGTCTCCGCAGGCGGATACTCCTACGCCACCGTCCCGGACGAGCAGCATCCAGGGCTTGAGCGGCCCTGGTTCGAGTACCTGATTCCCGCCGCCGGGCTCGAGGAAGCCGTTGCCGGCCGGGCACTGGCCGGTGTGCTGGCGGCCGAGGCCCTCCGGATCGCCGCCTGGCGCCCCCGGATCGGTGCCGAGACGGATGACAAGACCATCCCGCACGAACTGGACCTGCTGCGCACTGCCGTGCACCTGGCCAAGGGCTGCTACAAGGGGCAGGAAACGATCGCCCGCGTCCACAACCTCGGCCACCCGCCGCGCCGCCTTGTCTTCCTCCAGGCCTGGACGGTTCGCAACACACGCTGCCCGCGGCCGGCAGCCCCGTCATGGCGGGGGAGCGGAAGGTCGGAACGGTGACGTCCGTGGCGCAGCACTACGAGATGGGCCCCGTCGCCCTGGCAGTCATAAAGCGCTCCGTAGCCCCGGATGAAATACTGACAGTCCTGGACGGCGGGGAGCCGTATCCGGCCGCCCAGGAACTCATCGTCGCCCCCGACGCCGGCCAGATAGTGGGGCGACAGACCGGATTCCTGAGGGGGCCACACTGATGACTGGGAACACCGGGACAACACCCGACGGCGCGGGGCCTGCGGACGGGCACGACGACGACGCGCTGGCGTTGGCGCACACGCTCTTCCAGTCTGCCCGGGAAGGAAACGACGCGCTGCTGGGCGCCTACCTGGACGCCGGCGTTCCTGCCACCATGACGAATTCCGCCGGGGATTCCCTTCTCATGCTTGCCGCATACCACGGCCATGCCGGGACTGTGCAGCTGCTCCTGCAGCACGGCGCCGGCGCCGACACTGCCAATGACAGGGGCCAGACGCCCCTCGCCGGGGCTGCGTTCAAGGGCTACACGGATGTGGCCCGGGTCCTGCTGGGCGCCGGAGCCGATCCGGACGCCGGTGCGCCGTCGGCACGGGCCGCGGCGCAAATGTTTGCCCGCACGGAGATCCTGGACCTGCTGGGCTGACCTTCCCGGGTTTCCGCCCGGCACCAACCAAAACTCCCCAAAGGATGACCGAGTGGAAAACGTAGAAAAACCCTGGCCGGCCCTGTGGTCCCTGGTGATCGGATTCTTCATGATCCTGATTGACACCACCATCGTGTCCGTTGCCAACCCCCGGATCATGGAGGGCCTGAACGCCGACATCAACTCGGTGATCTGGGTGACCAGCGCCTACCTGCTGGCCTACGCCGTCCCCCTGCTCATCACCGGCAGGCTGGGCGACAGGTTCGGACCCAAGAAGCTGTACCTCTCCGGCCTGGTGGTGTTCACCCTCGCCTCGCTGTGGTGCGGCCTGTCCGGAGACGTCCGGATCCTTATCGCCGCCCGTGTCCTGCAGGGCCTGGGCGCGGCCATGATGACACCGCAGACCATGGCCGTGATCACCCGGATCTTCCCGCCGGACCGGCGTGGCTCGGCGATGGCCGTCTGGGGTGCCACCGCCGGAATGGCAACCCTCGTGGGACCCATCCTGGGCGGCGTGCTGGTAGACGGCCTTGGCTGGGAGTGGATCTTCTTCATCAACGTGCCCATCGGCGTCGTCGGCTTCATTCTGGCGATGCGCAACGTTCCCGCCCTCAGCACCCACCCGCACCGGTTCGACATCCCCGGAGTGTTGTTGAGCGCCGTCGGGCTGTTCCTGCTGGTCTTTGGCATCCAGGAGGGGAGACCTACAACTGGGGCACCATCACCGGGCCCATCAGTGTATGGGGCCTGATCATCGCCGGCCTCGTGGTCCTCGCCGCTTTTGTCCTGTGGCAGCGGTTCAACAAGGGCGAGCCGCTGCTGCCGCTGGCCCTGTTCCGGGACCGGAACTTCTCGCTGGCCAACATCGGCATCACCACCGTAGGCTTCACCGTCACCGCCTTCAGCCTGCCACTGATCTTCTACTACCAGGTGGTCCGTGGGCTTACCCCCACGCAGTCCGCCCTGATGATGGTGCCCATGGCACTGATTTCCGGCGGCCTGGCCCCTGTGGTGGGCAAGCTGGTGGACCGCGTCAACCCGAAGTACATCACCGCCACCGGACTGGTCCTCATGGCAGTAGCGCTGTTGTGGAATTCAGCGTTGATGCAGCCGGATACGCCCATCCTGATGTTCCTGCTTCCCAGCGCTGTCCTGGGCTTCGCCAACGCCGGCATCTGGGCCCCTTTGAGCACCACCGCCACCAGGAACCTTCCGCCGCGGCAGGCGGGCGCGGGTTCCGGCGTCTACAACACCACGCGCCAGATCGGCGCTGTCCTGGGCAGCGCCGCCATCGCTGTGCTGATCCAGTCCCGGCTTGCCGCGGAACTGCCCAAGGGCGGGCCCGGCGGATCCGCCGGGGAAGGGCTGGCGATGGGCGGTTCGCTGCCGGGGTTCCTGCACAGTGGATTCTCGACGGCGATGGGCCAGGCCATCCTGCTGCCCGCCGGAGTGATCCTTGTCGGGGCAGCGGTGGCGTTGTTCTTCGCCAAGCCACAGCCGGTCCAGAACTGGGGTGCGCAGGGCCAGCAGCAGGGGCAGACGTCAGCGAAGGTGGACGCTGGTCTGGATTCCGCCGGCTGAGAGCCCCAGCTTCCGGGCGAGCGCCAGGCAGCCGGTGTTGCTGACGTCTGCACGCCACTGCAACGTCAGTCCGGCGGCAAGGGCCTCATGCGCGGCGATGGATCCCGCCAGTGAGCCCAGGCCGCGCCGCCGCCACTCGGGGTCCACCAGTACGCCCATGTTGGCCAGCAGGCCCTCCCACTCCCCATAGGCTCCGCAGGCCAGAGGCACGCGCCTGCCGTCCTGCTCATGCACAATGGTGTAGCGGTTTTCGAGGTCTGAGAGGCCCACCTCGTTGACGTCGTCCGGCGGGCAGCGGCCCTCCAGTTCGATCGCCTCGGGATTCCCGTGCGAGACCGTCAGCTCCTCGGACGGCTGCTGGAGGGGCAGATCGTCGGCGAAGAACAGGGCGGCGGCACCGAGCCCGTGGCCGCCCTGCTCCCTGGTCAGTTTCAGGAGCGTGACGTGCTGGGCCATTTCCTCGTCAGGAATGTCCGTTGCGGCGTCGGTGACGCTGGGCGGTCCCACCAGCGCGGAACTGCCGAACAACCGCACAAACTCGACGGTCCGGGCCGATTCGTCGGCCCGGACAATCCGTTCCCCGGACGCCAGCGCGTCACCGAATGCGTCGTCGTCAAGGCCCAGCCGGCGTGCCCACGCCAGCTGGATGATGGCCGCAGAGCCGGGATCGAGTGTCATGGTCCCAGCCTAGGGCGGCCCGGAGGCTTAGCCGAACAGGACCGCGGCTTCGTCGTAGCGGTTTTGCGGGACAGTCTTCAGCTGCCCCAGGGCTTCCTCGAAGGCGACGTGCTGGATGTCGGTGCCCTTCAACGCCACCATGGTGCCCCAGTAGCCTTCCACCACGGAGTCAATGGCGGCCATGCCCAGCCGGGTGGCAAGGACCCGGTCGAAAGCCGAAGGGACGCCGCCGCGCTGGATGTGGCCCAGGATGGTGGCGCGGGTTTCAATGCCGGTCCGGGCTTCGAGCTCGGGCGCCAGCTGGTCCGCGATGCCGCCCAGGCGGGGACGGCCGAAGGTGTCCAGGCCGCGCTCGGAGTGGGGGCTCTCCATATGCTCCGGAACGAAGCCTTCAGCCACCACCACCAAGGGCGCACGGCCACGGGCGTGGGCCTCGTTGACCCACTCGGTGATCTGTTCGATGCTGACCTTCTGTTCCGGGATGAGGATGGCGTGCGCACCGGCAGCCATGCCGGCATGCAGGGCAATCCAGCCCACATGGCGGCCCATCACTTCGGCGATCATGCAGCGGTGGTGGGATTCACCCGTGGTGCGGAGCCGGTCGATGGCTTCGGTGGCGATCTGGACGGCGGTATCGAAACCGAAGGTGTAGTCGGTGGCGTCAAGGTCGTTGTCCACGGTCTTGGGGACGCCCACGATCTTGAGCCCGGCATCGGTCAGGCGCTTGGCGGCTGCCAGCGTGCCCTCACCGCCGATGGCGATGATGGCGTCGATGCCCAGCCGGTCCATGTGGGCTTTGATGGCCTCCGGGCCGCCGCCGTTTTCGAACGGGTTGGTGCGGGAGGTGCCAAGGATGGTGCCGCCCTGCTTGGCGATGCCGCGGACCATGGTGCGGGGGATGTCGATGATGTCCCCTTCCACCACGCCCCGCCAGCCATCGCGGAATCCGACGAATTCCTGGCCATGGACGGCGATGCCTTTCAGCACGGCACCTCGGATCACGGCGTTCAGGCCGGGGCAGTCGCCACCGCTGGTGAGGATTCCAATTTTCATGTTCGGCTCAAATCCTGGAGAGAAGGTTTACAGGCAGAGCGCCACGCTGAGCTCACCTAGAAGTGTAGTGGGGTGTGTGGGGTACGACACAAACCGGTTACATGGGGGCGTCCCGCAATGGTTTCGGCGGCACGGGAAAGGCCCCTGTCCCGGGTGAATCATTCACGGGGGCAGGGGCCGTGGTCCATGCAGGTCAGGGCCGGTTGAGCGAGCGCCGGTCAAGGAAGGTCTGCAGCAGGATCTCGTTGCGCTGGTCCGGGATGATGATCCAGGCCAGGAGGTAAAAGACCACGGCTGGTCCGGGGAGCAGGCAGAACAGCAGGAAGGCGATGCGGACGTAGGCCACGTCCACGTTGAGCTGTGCCGCGATCCCGCCCAGCACGCCGCCCACCCAGCGCTGCGGACCGCGCTTCAGGCCGAAGCCCCTGACAATGCTGAAGAACTTATCCATGGTTCAAGACTTCCCTGTAGTTGGTTCGTTGTCACGTTTGCGGGCGGAGAGCAGGCCACCTGCCACCAGGGCCACGCCTGCCCCGATCATGAGGCCGATCAGGACGTAGGTGCCGTTGAGGGCGACGATGCCCAGTTGGGCCACGATGATCAGGGCGGCCAGCGCCAGGACGATCAGTCCCCACACCACCGTTCCCACCCTGGCCGGTGCCGGCCGGGCAGTGTCCTGGCCCGCGGTCGTCGGAATGTTGCTGCTGTCCATGTCAGTTGCCTTCCTGGATGGTGACGTTGCTGAAGGTGCCGTCGATCCGCACCACCAGGTGGTTGCCGGGCCTGTCCGTGTTGTAGCTGCTTTCACGGGTGGTCGTGCCGCCGCGCTGGCCGCTCGGCTCGTTCAGGTTGCCCATGGTCATGTCCGCTTTGATGTCCACGGGCAGGTTCTGCGGGATCACTACGGTCACGTTGCTCGCGGTGATGTCCAGGGGAACCACGACGTCGGAGGTCAGCGCGGCGGTCGGGGAGAGGCCCGTGAGGTCCACGGTTCCCCGTCCGGCAGTGATGTCGATGCCGCCGCGTGCTTCCTCAGCGCTGGCCGGGTTCCAGTCCACCTGCTGGAACCGCATCCTGCCGTCGTCCAGGGTGTTGTAAATGCCGCCGGTGACCAGCGCGATCACTGCGAAGAGGCTCAGGATGCCGGACGTCCGGCCGCGGAAGCCCGCCACCAGGATGCCCAGGCCAAGGACTGCCGCCGCGCTTGCCCAGACAATGGCGTTGGCAGATCCGCCCAGGTTGATGACATGCGCGGCATCGAGTGCCTTGAGGCCGCCCCCGCCAGCAGGGCAGATCCCGTGGAGATGGCCACCGCCGGGGCGCCGGGGCCGGCTGGACGCGGCTTTGGCGGCCGCGGGGGCACCCACGGAGTGGGGTAGCCGCCTGCTCCAGGTACCCCGCCGCTGGGGCCGTCCGTTGAACTGCCGGTACCTGCCGTGCCGGTGGTGCTGCTGCCGTATCGCGGTGCTGCGGCTGTGGCCGGCCCGGCACTGGTTCCTGCGGAGAACGTGGCCGTGTGGGCCGTGCCGGGGCTTCCCGCCGGGTAGTTCACGCCAGCGGGCGCCGGGCCGCGGCCCGCCATGGTTGGGTGGGCCTTGTTCCGCTGGGAGAGGTAGTAGATCAGGTAGATGGCGCCACCCACCCAGAAGAGGGTCCACAGCAGGCCGCTCAGGCCGTTATGGCTCCATCCCCAGAAGCCGCCGCCCAGGCCGGTGAGTCCCAGGACCGATGCGATGAGGGAACCCGTCATGCCGCTGGACCAGCGGCCGGCGCCGGCTTCCTGCACATGGATCCTGCCGTCCGGTTCCGGCAGCAAGGCCCAGGCCACGCCGTACAGCAGGACGCCGATGCCGGCCAGGAGGGTCAGGACGATAAAGACGCCCCGGATGATGATGGGGTCAACGCGGAGCCGGTGGGCGATGCCGCTGCAGACGCCGCCGATCCAACGGTCGTTGCCCCGGTAAATGCCGTGGCTGCGGATCCAGCCGAAGAAATCGGTGGAAGGGTCCGGGCTGCCCTGGAATGCGTAGCCCGGGGAACGGTCCGCCGGAGGAACCGCCGAGGGATCCGGGGGCGTGGAGGCGGACGATGGCAGCGGCTCGGTGGGCCGCTCACTGCCCGTGCCGGGCTGCCCGCCGGGAAGGGGTTCGGCAGGGTGTTCGTCGTCGGGAGAGGGGGTCTGCGAGTTCATACCTCGATCCTCCCGTTCAGCCCGTCGGCGCTCTACTGGGGGAAACCCTGAACCGTCCCTGAGCTGTCCCCGGGAAGTTGCCGGACACGGTCCGGGCAACCCTGATCCATGTTTGGATTGACCTATGACAACCCTTCCGGTTCGCCCACCCCTGGCACGGAGCAGCGACCGGGTCATTGCCGGGGTGTGCTCCGGCCTGGCCGCGCATCTGGGCTGGCCGGTGAAAAGCGTCCGCCTGGGCATGGTCCTCGCGTCCTTCGCCGGAGGGGCGGGGCTTGTCTTTTATGCATGGCTTTGGATCATGGTGCCCACCGCGGACGAGGCCGCCCGCCGCAACGCCCGCCGCCCGGCGTCGCCCATTGCCCCCGCGGTGAGCCAGCCGGCCCAGGCAACGTCGGCCGACGACGGGACACCTGCAGGTGCCGCTGGCCCCGTTCCGGACGGCGCGGCAGTGCCTCCCGGAGCACCCTGGTTCCGGACCCACGGAATGCGCTACGGCAAGGAAATCCTGCTCGGCTGCGGGCTTCTGCTGGTGGCCGGCATCATGATCGCCCAGCTGCTGGGCGTGGACGTGTCCCTCGGAACGCTGATCCCCGCTGCCGCCGTCCTGGGCGGTGCCTCGATCGCGTGGATGCAGCTGGACGATGCCCGGCGCGCCGGGCTGGTGGACAAGACCAGGGCGGACCAGGCCGGCGGCTGGGGCCGGCTGGCCGCGGGTCTGGCGCTGGTGGTGGCCGGTGTCCTGGTGATGGTTTCCGGCTCGGGCTCCTGGGAACAGACCTGGCTGGCGCTGCTGGCTTCCGTGGCCGTCCTGGGCGGCGTGGTGCTGGTCCTGCTGCCCTGGGCACTGAAGTTCTGGCGGGACCTGGAAGCAGAACGGGCCGGCCGGATCCGCGAAACGGAACGGGCCGAGATCGCCGCCCACCTGCACGATTCAGTGCTGCAGACCCTCGCCCTGATACAGCGCCGGGCAGGCAATGAGCACGATGTCGTCCGCCTGGCCCGTGCCCAGGAACGCGAACTGCGTGGCTGGCTGTTCCAGGATCCCGGCCGCGAAAGCGGGCAGCTTTCAGACCGGATCAGGGCTGTTGCCGGCGAGGTGGAGGACCTGCTCGGCAATGCCGTGGAGGTGGTCACCGTTGGCGACGCCGCCATGACCGAGGCGCACGAGGCCCTGGTCCAGGCCAGCCGCGAGGCTATGCTCAACGCTTCACGGCATGGCGGCGGGACAGTGTCGGTCTATCTTGAGGCGTCCGACGGGCAGGCAGAGATCTTTATCAAGGACAGGGGGCCGGGCTTTGAGCTGGGGGACGTACCGGCGGACCGGCTGGGCGTCCGGGAATCGATCATCGGCAGGATGAAACGGCACGGCGGCTCGGCTGCCATCCTCAGCACGGACCATGGCACCGAGGTCCGGCTTCGGCTGCCGGCAGCGGCAGAACACGTGGAAGGAAAATAATGAACGCGTCCCAAGGAACCGGTGCCGGAGGCACCCGCCCGGCCAACTCCGCACGGGTGGTTATCGTCGATGACCACGCCATCTTCCGGTCCGGGCTGAAAGCGGACCTTGACGCCAGCATCCAGGTGGTGGGGGAGGCTGCCACGGTTGAACAGGCCATCGCTGTGATCGCCCAGCAGCGGCCCGACGTCGTCCTGTTGGACGTGCATCTCCCCGGCGGCCTGGGTGGCGGTGGCCGGGAAGTGATCGCCGGCTGTGCCGCGCTCCTGTCCACCACCCGGTTCCTGGCCCTGAGCGTCTCCGACGCGGCAGAGGACGTGGTTGCCGTCATCCGCGCCGGCGCCCGCGGATATGTCACCAAGACCATCTCCGGGGCCGAGATTACCGACGCCGTGTTCCGGGTGGCCGGCGGCGATGCTGTCTTCTCGCCCCGCCTTGCCGGCTTCGTCCTGGACGCCTTCGGCACCGCCCCCGCGGACATTGCCGATGATGAACTGGACAAGCTCTCGGCCCGCGAACTGGAGGTCATGCGGCTCATCGCCAGGGGCTACAGCTACAAAGAGGTGGCCAAGGAGCTCTTCATCAGCATCAAGACCGTGGAGACCCACGTGTCGGCGGTGCTGCGGAAGCTCCAGCTCTCCAGCCGCCACGAACTCACCAAGTGGGCCGCGGAACGCCGCCTCCTCTAACCAACGCCCGCTCACCTTTGACGCCTTAAATCCCAACGCCCGCTCACTTCCTCGAGGAAAGTGAGCGGGCGTTGGGGTTTCGGCTGCCAGAAGTGAGCGGGCGTCTACTGCGCCTTCCCCAGGAAGTCCTGGAGGCGCTGGACGCCCGTGGCGAGGTCGTCGTCGCCCAGGGCGTAGGACAGGCGCAGGAAGCCGGAGGGGCCGAATGCCTCGCCCGGAACCACCGCCACCTCAACCTCGTCGAGGATAAGCGAGGCCAGGCTCCGCGGAGGTCTGCGGCGTGGCGGTGCCCGACGCGGTGGGGAATTCCTTCCCCAGCAGCGCGCGGACGTCCGAGTATACGTAGAAGGCACCCTTCGGCGTCGGGCATTCCACGCCCTCAATCGCGTTCAGGCCGGCGACGATGGCCTTGCGGCGGCGGTCGAACGCCACTTTCATTTCATCGACGGCGGTCAAGGGACCGGACACGGCAGCCAGCGCAGCGATCTGCATAATGTTGGACACGTTTGAGGTGGCGTGCGACTGCAGGTTGGTGGCCGCCCTGATGACGTCAGCGGGGCCGATCATCCAGCCGACGCGCCAACCGGTCATGGCGTACGTCTTGGCGACGCCGTTGAGGATGACCACCTTGTCGCCCAGTTCCGGGGCCGCCGTGGCGATGGAGGTGAACGGCACGCCGTCGTAGGTCAGGTGCTCATAGATTTCGTCCGTGACCACCCACAGGCCCTTCGCAGCGGCCCACTTGCCGATCTCCGCCACCTGCTCCGGGGAGTACACGGCACCCGTGGGGTTTGACGGCGAGACGAACAGCAGGATTTTGGTCCGGTCCGTGACGGCTGCTTCGAGCTGGTCAACGGTCACCAGGTAGTCCTGTTCGGGCCCCGCGAAAACCTCCACGGGAACGCCTCCGGCCAGCCGGATGGCCTCCGGGTAGGTGGTCCAGAACGGGGCAGGCACAAGGACTTCGTCGCCCGGATCCACCAGGGTGGCGAAGGTGTTGTAAACGGCCTGCTTACCGCCGTTGGTGACCAGAACCTGGGAAGGCTCCACTTTGTAGCCGGAGTCGCGCAGGGTCTTCTCTGCGATGGCCTTCTTCAGCTCTGGCAGCCCGCCGGCGGGGAGTAGCGGTGGAACCTGGGCTGGCCCGCAGCCTCGATGGCCGCCTGGACGATGTAGTCAGGGGTGGGGAAGTCGGGTTCGCCCGCACCGAAACCAATAACCGGCCGGCCTGCTGCCTTCAGCGCCTTGGCCTTGGCATCTACGGCCAGGGTTGCGGATTCGGCAATTGCGGAAATGCGTTGGGAAACGCGGGCGGCAGACATTGGCAGGTCCGTTCTTCGCTTGCAGCCCGGAGGCTGGAATGTGGGATTCGACGAGTTCTACTCTATGCTGTTCACCGGACCCTCCGGGGTGCCGGTTTTGATTTATGACTGCCACGCGCAGCACGTTTCAGGCCGGACTTCGGGTGGACCGGGGCGGGCTGGTTTTACCTACGCGAAGTTCTTGCGTAGACTGGTTCACCGGTGTTGAAACACGGATGATGGCGTGCGCCCCAGTGCAAACTGGTGTTGGGCCATCAAAGAGTGGAATTCACTCCATAGGGTAGTGGCGCAATTGGTAGCGCAGCGGTCTCCAAAACCGCAGGTTGCAGGTTCGAGTCCTGTCTGCCCTGCGCAAGCTGCTCCGGGCGAAAGCCCGGGGCAGGCGCAGCAACCATGGTTCTGATCAGGGCCGGGTAATCCACCATTGCAAAGATGAGCGAGGACCAGGTGACCGAAACAGCTGCCAGCAGGCTCCAAGGGCCGCCCAGCTAAGAAGGAAGCCAAGGCAAACTTCTTCGCCCGCATTGCACTTTTCGTCCGCCAGATCATTGGCGAACTGAAGAAGGTTGTTGCCCCCACCCGCAAGGAACTGATCAACTACACGCTCGTGGTGCTGGTGTTCGTGGCCATCATGATGGTCATCGTCAGCCTGCTGGACGTCGGTTTCGGAACCGCTGTCAGCTGGATCTTCGGCGGCACCGGCTCCAAGGACAGCTAAAGCTGCACGGTCCGCAGGCCGCGCGCTTCGCCGGGTAACCGGAAAGGAAGCGCCGGTGTGCGGAATTGAGCCATTTAAATAGGCATGTTAGGCAATGAGGAAGCAGGAGACCAAGTGTCTGAGCAGGAGCTCGAGGTAACCGAGACTGGGCTGGAAGAATCCCGGGACGTCACGGCAGGAGCCGGTGAAGAGTCCGAGGTTGAGTCCTCCACGCCCGAATCCGACGACGCAGCCTCCGACGTTACAGAAGCTGACGCTGCCGAGGCCGACGGTGAAGACGCTGACGGTGACGACGAGCCCGCAGACGTCCTTGCCGCTGCTGCAGCCACTGCAGCCGCAGATCCCGCGGAGGAGTTCAAGGCCAAGCTGCGCCGCCAGGAAGGTGACTGGTACGTCATCCACTCCTACGCCGGTTACGAAAACCGCGTGAAGGCCAACCTTGAAACCCGCATCCAGACCCTGGACATGGAAGATTACATCTTCGAGATCCAGGTGCCCATGGAAGAAGTCGTGGAGATCAAGAACGCCCAGCGCAAGGTGATCAACCGCGTCCGTATACCCGGTTACGTCCTGGTCCGCATGGACCTGACCGACGCCTCCTGGGGCGCCGTCCGCCACACCCCCGGTGTCACCGGCTTCGTGGGCAACGCCCACAACCCGGTCCCGCTGCGCCTTGACGAGGTCTTCTCCATGCTCGCCCCCGTCTTCGAGGAAGAGCAGGCCGAGAAGGGCAAGCCGGTCAACAAGCAGAACCAGGTCCCTGTGGCCGTCGACTTCGAGGTCGGCGAGTCCGTCATCGTCAAGGAAGGTCCATTCGAGACCCTTCCTGCCACGATCTCGGAAATCAAGCCCGAGTCCCAGACCCTCGTGGTGCTGGTCTCGATCTTCGAGCGCGAAACGCCCGTCACCCTGGCGTTCAACCAGGTCACCAAGATCTGAGAACCCTAGAATTCGTCCCGGCGCCGCCCGCTTAGCGGTACCGGAACGGCCGGCCGCCTCGCCATGGCGGCCACAAACCTGAGGCACGCTCCTGTGCCCCAGGACGTTATTGAGAGAAGGACCCTACATTGGCTCCCAAGAAGAAGGTCACCGGCCTCATCAAGCTGCAGATCCAGGCAGGTGCCGCAAACCCGGCCCCGCCGATCGGTCCTGCACTTGGCCAGCACGGTGTCAACATCATGGAATTCTGCAAGGCGTACAACGCTGCGACGGAAGCCCAGCGCGGAAACGTCATCCCCGTGGAAATCACGGTCTACGAGGACCGTTCCTTCACGTTCATCACCAAGACCCCGCCGGCTGCAGAGCTCATCAAGAAGGCTGCAGGCGTTGCCAAGGGTTCATCCACCCCGCACACCGTCAAGGTTGCCAAGCTGACCCAGGCCCAGGTCAACGAGATCGCCTCCACCAAGATGGAAGACCTCAACGCCACCAGCCTCGACGGCGCAGCGAAGATTATCGCCGGCACCGCCCGCTCCATGGGCATCACCGTCGAGGGCTAATAGCCCCTACCGCTGTCCAACGTCAGGGTAATTGACGACGACGGGCAGCACCGCCGGGACACCGGCACCAAAATAATTGAAATGTTGGTCATCCGGCCCGGATAACGAACCGGAGTACCGACTGTGGCAGGGCCCAGCGCGGTCCGCAGACCACAACTGCACAAGGAGAAACAGCAGCATGGCAAAGCGCAGCAAAGCATATGAGGCAGCAGCCGCCAAGATCGATGCGGAGAAGCACTACGCACCGTTCGAGGCAGTGACGCTGGCCAAGGACACCAACCCGTCCAAGTTCGACGCCACCATCGAGGTTGCCTTCCGCCTCGGCGTCGACCCCCGCAAGGCCGACCAGATGGTCCGCGGCACCGTCAACCTGCCCCACGGCACCGGTAAGACCGCCCGCGTCCTGGTCTTCGCGACGGGCGACAAGGCTGAGGCAGCAATCGCAGCCGGCGCCGACTTCGTTGGTTCCGACGACCTGATTGAAAAGATCGCCGGCGGCTGGACCGACTTCGACGCCGCAGTCGCCACCCCTGACCTCATGGGCAAGGTTGGCCGCCTCGGTAAGGTCCTGGGTCCGCGTAACCTGATGCCGAACCCGAAGACGGGCACCGTGACCCCCGATGTCACCAAGGCCGTCAACGACATCAAGGGTGGAAAGATCGACTTCCGCGTCGACAAGCACTCCAACCTGCACTTCATCATCGGCAAGGTTTCCTTCGACGCCATCAAGCTGGCCGAGAACTACGCGGCAGCACTGGAAGAGGTCCTGCGCCTCAAGCCGTCCGCTGCGAAGGGCCGCTACATCCAGAAGGCAACCGTTGCCACCACGTTCGGCCCCGGCATCTCTGTCGACCCCAACGTCACCAAGGTTCTCACCGAGGCGTAATTCCTCCCTGGAGTTCCTGCTTCCGGCCTGATGCCGGAGCACCCGAAGACCGTCTCGGCGCTGATGCGCCGGGGCGGTCTTCGTTTTGCCCCCGCAGGTTGCCTAAGCTGTCCGCCTGGACCAACCCGGGCAATCTGAACCTGCCCCGCAGCCGGCGGCGCGCTCGGTCATGGCATGGAATGCCAGCGAAAACCAGCATATGCTGGCGATAAATACCGCACTTGGATTCAGGCCCGCTGGCCATGAAGGTGAGTGGCAGAAACGGCTGGGATGATGCCCGAATGGCAATAGACGTGAAGATCGAGCAGCTATGGATTCCCGACTCACTGGATACCCCGGACGCAGCGGACTTCCTCGCCGCGGTGGAAGTGGGCCGCAAGGTGCGGATGCAGACGTGGGGCAGTGACGATCTCGCCTACGGTCCCCAGGAAAAGTTGCTGGAGTTCGCGGACCCGTATGAGCGGCAGCTGATCCTCGTTGCCAAAGTGGACGGGGCCATCGTGGGCACGGTCGACATTGCGCTGCCCCTGACGGATCACCTTGACCTCGCCGAACTCACCCTGGACATCCTGCCCGAATTCCAGCGGCAGGGTGTGGGCCGCCGCCTCCTCGAGGCCGCCGAACAACTGGCCAGGGGCGAAGGCCGCACCATGATTCTGGTGGACACAAACCACCCGGGCGCATCGCTGCATGAGTTTGAACGGGCCCAGTTGGTTCCCGGCTCCGGGCAGGGGTTCGTGCCGCTGGAGAGCCGCGAAGTGGAGTTCGCGCAGAAGACCGGATACACGCTGCAGCACATTGAGCAGTTCAGCTCCTGCCTCCTGCCGCTGGACACCAAGCTGGTGGCTGACCTCCAGGCGGAAGCCGACGAGGCGAACAGCGGAAGGTACAGGCTGCACCACTGGACTGACCGCTGCCCCGACCGCTGGCTGGAGGCGGTCGCGGCCCTGGAAAACCAGGCAGGCGCTGACGTTGACCCGTCCCTCGACGTGCCGGTTGAACAGGACATGGTGTTCGACGGCGGCATCCTGCGTGAGGCGGAGGACGTCGCCATCGCGCAGGGCAGGAGAACGGTGGTTACCGCCGTGGAGCACATCGCCACCGGGACGCTGGTGGGCCTGACCACCATCACCGTCCTGGCCCACCGGGCCGACGTTGTGTTCCAGGACGACACTCTGGTCCTGCAGGAGCACCGGGGCAACAAACTCGGGTTGCTGATCAAGGTAGCCAACATGGAACGGCTCAGCGAACAGTTCCCGGTCGCACGCATCATCTACACCTGGAACGCGCCGGAGAACAGATACCTCCTGACCGTCAACAAGCAGCTTGGCTTCCAGACGGCCGGAGTGACGGGGATCTGGCAGAAGGAGTTCCCTACGCTGCACACCAGCACCAGCTAAGCCCCGATTTGGCGGAGCGGCAATGCCTCGCGTAAGCTGGACGTACCAAAGACCGTCGGTTGTTGGAAATCCACTCTCCTGTACATGGCTCAACTCTGCAGTTGTGCACTGGAGGCCAAAGTGGCTTTCCGGACGAAGGACCCTCAACGCAGGGCGGCCGGCGCAGGTGAACGAAGCAAACGCTCCACGCTATCAGCATGTTGAGCCAAGCCCCGTGCATCTGCGCGGGGCGTTTTTAGTTTTAGCTCTCTTGAGCGGGGACCGTCGAATACCGGCACTATCCCCGGAAGGAGGGTTATGGCAACGCCTACCAAGGTTTCAGCAGTAGCTGAGATCACTAACGATTTCAAGGAATCGAACGCCGCTGTCCTGACCGAATACCGCGGGCTCACCGTTGCACAGCTCAAGCAGGCGCGTGTTTCTCTCGGCCAGGACACCAAGTTCGCGGTCGTCAAGAACACCCTGACCGCCATTGCAGCCAAGGAAGCGGGCGTCGAAGCATTCGACGGCCAGCTTGCCGGCCCCACTGCAATCGCGTTCATCAAGGGTGACGCAGTTGCCGCTGCCAAGAGCCTGACGGATTTTGCCAAGGCCAACAAGCAGCTGGTCATCAAGACCGGTTACTTTGAGGGCAAGGCACTGGACGCCACCGAGGTTGCCGCACTGGCTGCCCTCGAGTCCCGCGAGCGCAGGCTCGCCAAGGTTGCAGGCGTCCTCAAGGCACCCGCCGCCGCAGGCGCACGCATCATCGACGCACTGCGCCTCAAGCTTGAAGAAGAGAACGGTGCACCGGCAGCTGCCGAAGCGCCCGCCGCTGAAGAAGCACCTGCCGCTGAAGCTGAAGCCCCGGCTGAAGCTCCCGCAGCTGAAGAGAACTGATCCTCTTCACCCCACCAGACTCGGTGTGAAGGACAGCCCAGCGCGGTCCGGACACCACAACAGGAAGGACGCCTACCATGGCGAAGCTCAGCAACGAAGAGCTCATTGAAGCTTTCAAGGAACTGACCATCATCGAGCTCTCCGAGTTCGTCAAGCTCTTCGAAGAGACCTTCGAAGTTACCGCTGCTGCTGTAGCTGTTGCCGGCCCCGCCGGTGCTGCTGCTGAAGAGGTTGAAGAGAAGACTGACTTCGACGTCATCCTCGAATCTGCCGGCGAGAAGAAGATTGCGGTCATCAAGGAAGTTCGCGCCATCACTTCCCTGGGCCTGAAGGAAGCCAAGGACCTGGTTGACAGCGCTCCCAAGGCTGTCCTCGAAGGTGCTACCAAGGAAGCTGCCGAGAAGGCCAAGGAGCAGGCTCGAGGCTGCAGGCGCTTCCGTTACCCTCAAGTAACAACGCCTTTTCCTTCGGAAACCCCGTCCACATCGGTGGGCGGGGTTTCCTGCTTGCACCTTCGCGGGTTACCCGGGATCGCTGATGTCCGCCACCACGGCGTCCAGGGCTGCGGTAAGGGCGTCGGCGTCCACGAAGGCACTGTAGCCGTGCGCGCCGGCGCCCATGGAGATGCGGCGTCCGGTGATGGTGGCGTCGGCGTAGACGGGCCAGGCGGTGGTGCTGCCCAGCGGCGTGATGGTTCCCCGCTCGTAGCCGGTGGCCTCCAGCGCTGTCCCGGCAGGCGGCAGGGACAGCTTGTTCACCCCCACAAGGGCACGGAGCTTGGGCCAGGAGATCTGCCGGTCACCCGGGATCAGCGCGAAGAGGAATGTCCCGTCCTTGTGCTTGACCACCAGGGACTTGACGATGTCCGCCGGCCTGATCCCCAGAATGTCCGCCGCCTCTCCGAGACCCTTTGCCGCGGGCCGCTCCACCACCTCAACCTGCACGCCACGCGCGGCGGCGTCGGCCAGGAAGCGTTCCCGTCCGACGCCGTCTCCTCCGTTTCCGGATGGGCCCGCCATCAGTCGCGGTACAGCAGGAGGGCTTCGCCCTGCCCGCCCCCGCCGCAGAGGGACACAGCAGCCCTGCCGGTGCCGCGCCGCCTCAGCTCATGGGCGGCATGGGCGGCCAGCCGTGCACCCGAGGCGCCGATCGGATGCCCCAGGGCGATGGCGCCGCCGTGGATGTTGCACTTCTCCAGCGGGTAGTCCAGGTCCTTGAGGGACTGCACGGCCACCGAGCCGAATGCCTCGTTGATCTCGATGAAGTCAAGATCGCCCGTGTTCCAGCCGGCCTTGCCGAGGGCGTTCATGATGGCGTTGGAGGGCTGGGAATGCAGGGAGTTGTCCGGGCCGGCAACCTGCCCCGGCTTCCCGACCACCGCAAGATACTCCAGCCCGTGTTCCTCCGCGTAGCCGCGGGAGGCCAGGACCAGCGCGGCGGCGCCGTCTGAGAGGGGAGAGGAGTTTCCGGCGGTGATGGTGCCGTCGGTGACGAACGCGGCCCGCAGTCCGGCCAGCGACTCGATCGAGGTATTGGGACGGACCCCCTCATCGGTGTCCACCACCAAGGGCTCGCCCTTGCGCTGCTTGACGCTGATGGGTGCGATCTCGCCGTCGAACGTCCCGTTCTTCGCCGCCAGCGCCGCGCGCTGGTGCGACTGCGCGGCAACGTTGTCCTGGGAGGCGCGGTCGATGCCCAGTGAGAGGTTGCGTGTCTCGGTGGACAGGCCCATCGACTCCCCGTCGAAGGCATCGGTCAGCCCGTCGTGGGCGGCAGCGTCGAGCGCCTGGATCGAACCGTATGTCCACCCCTGGCGTGAACCCGGAAGCAGGTGCGGGGCGCGGCTCATCGATTCCTGGCCGCCTGCCACCACAACTGCAGCCTCGCCGGCGCGGATCATCCGGGCGGCGTCGATCACTGCGGTCAGGCCCGAAAGGCACACCTTGTTGACTGTCACTGCCGGGACGTTCCACCCTATGCCCGCTCCGATGGCGCTCTGCCGTGCGGGGTTCTGTCCGGCGCCTGCCTGGAGGACCTGGCCCATAATGACGGCCTCCACATCGGACGCGTCGACTCCGCTGTGCTCCAATGCGGCCTTGATGGCGTGCGCACCAAGATCCACTGCCGTGAGGCTGGACAGCTGGCCGTTGATCCGGCCCTGCGGAGTCCGTGCTGCCCCGAGGATGACAACGTCACTGCTGTCAGGAGAGTTGCCCATGGTTACCACTTTCAATCCGGTTTCGGTCTACGCCACCAAGGCTATCGTGAGCCTGGTCACCCATCTATTCAAACGCTGAGGGCGCTATGTGCATTCCTGCCACGGCATCCTGCGGGTTGCCCTGCCCCGGCCGGGCGGCAGGGGAGAAGTCCCCAGTGTGGGGTTGTGCACGACGGCGGCCGCTTGCGTAGGGTGGACGGCGAGGCTTTGCAGGGGGACGCACTTTGCACGGGGACACCAGGCCCGGGGCCCGGGACGGACGGAGCGACACCGTGAACAAGACACTTGCTGCGACAGCCATCGCGGCCATCGCCGCACTGACGGGCGGCACACTGGCTGGTTGCTCGGTCTCTACGCCGGCGCCGGCGGAATCCGTCCAGTCAACGGCGTCACTTTCTTCCCAAGCGCGGGAGGCGGCCACGGGCAGCCCCAGCGCTGCCGGCGGCGGGGGCCCCAGCACAGCCGGAACAAAGGAAGCCTGCGAACTGTTCAACAAGCTGGTGGCGGACTATGCCGCTGTTCCGCCCACAGACACCAAGGGCTACGAGGACGTGTACCTGAAGGCCCAGGACGCAAAAGACACCGTATCCGGCGATCTGAAGGGTCTGTTCGCCTCGCTCAGCCTGCTCGCGATCGACCGTTCGTCATCAGCCGGGTCCGGGGGCAAGCCGGCCAAAGAGTCCCAGGACGCGGTTCGGGATGCGGTCTTCGCGAACTCCGCGGCCTGCACGGCGGAAGGCGTGACCCTTCGGCTCTAGGGGACCGGGCCTGCGAACGGGAGCAGGGAAGTGGGTGCTTGCAATCCGGCCGGATGTGGGGTAGACACGTAGGTTGTTTTGCCGTATCGTAGATATTTGCGTCTTCCCTGTTTACCTTCAGCCTTCATATAGCGGTGGGCTTTCGCCTGGCAGCTGGCAATCAACGTGCCGTAACAACGGTCACAGCATGGTCAGTCCAGGCCCCGGGTCATATAGCGGAACCGGATGGTAGCGCTGCGGAGTCACTCCGCAGGGTGCACAGCGGGGGAGATCTGAAAACGCCTGAAGGTCTGTGGAAGGATCCCTCTTGGTCGCCTCGAGCACCTCTAATAACGAAACCGCTAACACTGCCGACAGCACTGATGGTGCCACTCGCCGGCTCTCATTCGCAAAGATTCACGAACCTCTTGATGTTCCGAATCTGCTTGCCCTGCAGACGGACAGCTTTGACTGGCTGGTCGGCAATGAGCGCTGGCAGGCACGCGTGGCAAAGGCTGTCGAAGAAAACGATCTCAGCGTCGCCACCACGTCCGGCCTGTCGGACATCTTCGAAGAGATCTCCCCGATCGAGGACTTCCAGGGCACCATGTCCCTGAGCTTCTCCGATCCGGAGTTCGCTGACCCCAAGTACACCATGGCCGAGTGCAAGGACCGGGACGCAACGTACTCGGCTCCGCTGTACGTCAAGGCCGAGTTCATGAACAACAACACGGGCGAAATCAAGCAGCAGACCGTGTTCATGGGTGACTTCCCGCTGATGACCGAGAAGGGCACCTTCGTCGTCAACGGCACCGAGCGTGTCGTCGTCTCCCAGCTGGTCCGTTCGCCGGGCGCCTACTTCGAGCGCGCCGCTGACAAGACCAGCGACAAGGACATCTTCACCGCCAAGATCATCCCGTCCCGCGGTGCATGGTTCGAGCTCGAGATCGATAAGCGCGACCAGGTCGGTGTCCGCCTCGACCGCAAGCGCAAGCAGTCCGTCACCGTCCTGCTGAAGGCCCTTGGCTGGACCGAAGGCCAGATCCTCGAAGAGTTCGGCCAGTACGACTCCATGCGGGCAACCCTGGAGAAGGACGCCACCGAAACCCGCGAAGACGCCCTGCTGGACATCTACCGCAAGCTGCGTCCGGGCGAGCCGCCCACCGTCGAGGCTGCCCAGTCCCTTCTGGACAACCTGTATTTCAACTCCAAGCGCTACGATCTGGCCAAGGTTGGCCGTTACAAGATCAACCGCAAGCTGGGCATCGACCGCTCCCTTGGCGACAAGGAAGCCTCGGTCCTGCACGTTGAAGACATCGTTGCCATGATCAAGTTCCTCGTCGCGCTGCACGCCGGCGAGAAGACCATCAAGGGCACCCGCGATGGCCAGGAAGTGGACCTGCGCGTCGAAATTGACGACATCGACCACTTCGGCAACCGCCGCATCCGCGCCGTCGGCGAGCTCATCGAGAACCAGGTCCGCACCGGCCTGTCCCGTATGGAGCGCGTTGTCCGGGAACGTATGACCACCCAGGACGTCGAGGCCATCACGCCGCAGACCCTGATCAACATCCGCCCTGTGGTTGCAGCCATCAAGGAGTTCTTCGGAACCTCCCAGCTGTCGCAGTTCATGGACCAGAACAACCCGCTCTCGGGTTTGACCCACAAGCGCCGCCTGTCGGCACTTGGCCCGGGTGGTCTGTCCCGTGACCGCGCCGGCATGGAAGTCCGTGACGTGCACCCGTCCCACTACGGACGTATGTGCCCCATCGAAACCCCTGAAGGTCCGAACATTGGCCTGATCGGTTCGCTGGCATCCTACGGACGCATCAACCCGTTCGGCTTCATCGAGACGCCGTACCGCCTGGTCAAGGACGGCGTCGTGTCCGACGACGTCCAGTACCTGACGGCCGACGACGAAGCTGAGGTCCTGATCGCCCAGGCCAACGCGCCGCTGGACGAGAACAAGAAGTTCGCTGAAGAGACCGTCCTGGTCCGTGCCCGCGGTGGTGGAGGCGAGCCGGTGCTGGTTCCCGCCGCCGACGTTGAGTTCATGGACGTCTCCCCGCGCCAGATGGTGTCCGTGGCTACCGCCCTGATCCCGTTCCTCGAGCACGACGACGCCAACCGTGCACTCATGGGTGCCAACATGCAGCGCCAGGCCGTGCCGCTGGTCCGTTCCGAGGCTCCCGTCGTGGGCACCGGCATGGAGCGCGCGGCAGCCGTCGACGCCGGCGACGTTGTCATCGCCAAGAAGGCCGGTGTGGTCACCGAGGTTTCTGCCGAGCCTCGTCATCATGCTCAACGACGACGGCACCGAGACCAACTACCGCATCAACAAGTTCGCCCGTTCCAACCAGGGCAACTGCTACAACCACCGCGTCCTGGTCAATGAAGGCCAGCGCCTGGAAGTTGGCGGCATCATCGCCGACGGCCCGGCAACGGACCAGGGTGAACTCGCACTGGGCAAGAACCTGCTCGTGGCATTCATGTCATGGGAAGGCCACAACTTCGAGGACGCCATCATCCTCTCGCAGCGCATTGTTGCCGAGGACGTCCTTTCCTCCATCCACATCGAGGAGCACGAGATCGATGCCCGCGACACCAAGCTTGGTGCCGAGGAAATCACCCGTGACATCCCCAACGTGTCCGAGGAAGTCCTTGCAGGCCTGGACGAGCGCGGCATCATCCACATCGGTGCCGAGGTTGAAGCAGGGGACATCCTGGTCGGAAAGGTCACCCCGAAGGGTGAAACCGAACTGACCCCGGAAGAGCGCCTGCTGCGCGCCATCTTCGGCGAGAAGTCCCGCGAAGTCCGCGACACCTCCTTGAAGGTTCCGCACGGCGAGTCCGGCACTGTCATCGGTGTGCGCGTCTTCGACCGCGACAACGACGACGAGCGCCCCCGGGCGTGAACCAGTTGGTCCGCGTCTACGTGGCCGCCAAGCGCAAGATCACCGACGGCGACAAGCTCGCCGGCCGCCACGGCAACAAGGGTGTTATCTCCAAGATCCTCCCGATCGAGGACATGCCCTTCCTTGCAGACGGCACCCCCGTTGACATCGTCCTGAACCCGCTGGGTGTTCCGGGTCGCATGAACGTGGGCCAGGTACTCGAAACGCACCTCGGCTGGGTTGCCAAGACCGGTTGGAAGATCGAAGGCGAGCCCGAATGGGTCAAGCAGCTGCCGAACCTGCCGCGCGAGAGTGGTCCCACCACTGTTGCAACGCCGGTGTTCGACGGTGCCCGCGAAGAGGAAATCACGGGCCTGCTGGATTCCACCAACGTGACCCGCGACGGTGACCGCCTGATCAATTCCTCGGGCAAGACGCGCCTGTTTGACGGCCGCTCCGGCGAGCCGTTCCCGGATCCGATCTCGGTCGGCTACATGTACATCCTGAAGCTCCACCACCTGGTGGACGACAAGATCCACGCACGCTCCACCGGCCCGTACTCCATGATCACCCAGCAGCCGCTGGGTGGTAAGGCACAGTTCGGTGGCCAGCGCTTCGGTGAAATGGAAGTGTGGGCGCTCGAAGCGTACGGCGCCGCCTACACCCTGCAGGAACTCCTTACGATCAAGTCCGATGACATCCACGGTCGTGTGAAGGTCTACGAAGCGATCGTCAAGGGCGAGAACATCCCCGAGCCGGGCGTTCCCGAATCCTTCAAGGTCCTGATCAAGGAAATGCAGTCGCTGTGCCTGAACGTGGAAGTTCTTTCCACGGACGGAACCACAATTGAAATGCGTGACTCTGATGACGCAGTCTTCACGGCTGCGGAAGAACTGGGCATCGATCTGTCTCGCGCAGAGCCCAGGCTCCGTAGAAGAGGTCTAGCAGGCGGGCGTACGACGGCGGGTGCCCACCCGCCGTCGTACCCCACCTCCCTCATTCGTCAAGACTTCAGAATTTAGAGAACAAGAGAGAACAGGGACCATATGTCCAGCGAATCCTCCTTCGGCCTCATGCAGATCGGCCTCGCCACCGCGGAAGACATCCGCGGCTGGTCTTACGGCGAGGTTAAGAAGCCGGAAACCATCAACTACCGCACGCTCAAGCCCGAGAAGGACGGACTCTTCTGCGAGAAGATCTTCGGCCCGTCCAGGGACTGGGAATGCTACTGCGGCAAGTACAAGCGCGTGCGCTTCAAGGGCATCATCTGTGAGCGCTGTGGCGTTGAAGTCACCCGCGCCAAGGTCCGCCGTGAGCGCATGGGCCACATCGAGCCTGGCCGCCCCGGTCACGCACATCTGGTACTTCAAGGGTGTTCCGTCCCGCCTGGGCTACCTCCTTGACCTGGCCCCGAAGGACCTCGAAAAGGTCATCTACTTCGCTGCCTACATGATCACCAGCGTCGACGAAGCTGCCCGCCACGAGGAACTGCCCAACCTGCAGGTTGAGCACGACATCGAGAAGAAGCAGCTCATCGACAACCGCGACTCCGACATCGCGGCGATCGCCCGCGACCTCGAAGGCGAAATCGCACGCCTTGAGGGCGAAGGCGCCAAGGCTGCTGACAAGAAGAAGGCCCGCGACTCCGCCGACCGCCAGATGGCCAACGTGCGCAAGCGCGCCGACGCCGACATCGAGCGCATCGAGCAGGTCTGGGACCGCTTCAAGAACCTGAAGGTCGCCGACCTCGAAGGTGACGAGGGCCTGTACCGCGAACTGCGCGACCGTTACGGCATGTACTTCGAAGGCTCCATGGGTGCAGAAGCCATCAAGAAGCGCCTTGAGAACTTCGACATGCAGGCCGAGTCCGACCTGCTGCGCGACATCATCGCCAACGGCAAGGGCCAGCGCAAGACCCGTGCCCTCAAGCGACTGAAGGTGGTCAACGCATTCCTGACCACCAACAACAGCCCGCTCGGCATGGTTCTCGACGCCGTCCCGGTGATCCCGCCGGAACTGCGCCCCATGGTCCAGGCTGGACGGTGGCCGTTTCGCGACCTCCGACCTCAACGACCTGTACCGCCGCGTGATCAACCGCAACAACCGCCTCAAGCGCCTGCTTGACCTGGGTGCTCCGGAGATCATCGTCAACAACGAGAAGCGCATGCTTCAGGAAGCTGTTGACAGCCTCTTCGACAACGGCCGCCGCGGCCGTCCGGTCACCGGACCGGGCAACCGTCCGCTGAAGTCCCTGAGCGACATGCTCAAGGGCAAGCAGGGCCGTTTCCGCCAGAACCTCCTCGGCAAGCGCGTCGACTACTCGGGCCGTTCGGTCATCGTCGTCGGCCCGCAGCTGAAGCTTCACCAGTGCGGCCTGCCCAAGCAGATGGCCCTGGAGCTCTTCAAGCCGTTCGTGATGAAGCGCCTGGTTGACCTCAACCACGCGCAGAACATCAAGTCGGCCAAGCGGATGGTTGAGCGTTACCGCCCGCAGGTGTGGGACGTCCTCGAAGAGATCATCACCGAACACCCGGTGCTGCTCAACCGTGCACCTACCCTGCACCGCCTGGGCATCCAGGCGTTCGAGCCGCAGCTTGTTGAAGGCAAGGCCATCCAGCTGCACCCGCTGGTTTGTGGCGCGTTCAACGCCGACTTCGACGGTGACCAGATGGCAGTCCACCTGCCGCTGAGCCCCGAGGCGCAGGCTGAGGCCCGCATCCTGATGCTGTCCTCGAACAACATCCTGAAGCCCTCCGACGGACGCCCGGTCACCCTGCCTTCGCAGGATATGATCATCGGCCTGTACCACCTGACTACAAAGCGCAAGGGTTCAGCCGGCGAAGGCAGGATCTTCTCCTCCGTATCGGAAGCCATCATGGCCTTCGACCTCCGCGAGCCTGCACCTGAACTCGCAGGTCAAGATCCGGCTCGAAGGGTTCGTTCCCTACGCAGGGTGGGAAGCACCGGAGGGCTGGGAGCCCGGTCAGCCGGCACTTGTCCAGACCTCCCTGGGCCAGGTTGTGTTCAACCAGACCCTTCCCGAGGACTACCCCTGGGTTGAGGCTGTTGCCGACAAGGGCGAACTGTCCCGGATCGTCAACGACCTCGCCGAGCGCTACCCCAAGGTTGTCACCGCTGCAACGCTGGACAACCTGAAGGATGCCGGTTTCTACTGGGCCACCCGCTCGGGCGTCACTGTCGCCATCTCCGACATCGAGGTTCCTGCCGCCAAGCCGGAAATCCTTGCCGGGTATGAGGAGCGCGCAGCCAAGATCCAGGGCCAGTACGACAAGGGCCTGATCGACGACGACGAGCGCCGCCAGGAACTGATCGAGATCTGGAACAAGGCAACCAACGACATCGCCGCGGTGATGCGTGAGAGCCTGTCCCCGATGAACACCATCAACCGAATGGTGTCCTCCGGTGCACGTGGTAACTGGATGCAGGTCCGCCAGATCGCGGGTATCCGTGGCCTGGTGGCCAACCCGAAGGGTGAAATCATCCCGCGCCCCATCAAGTCCTCCTACCGCGAGGGCCTGTCGGTGCTGGAATACTTCATCGCCACGCACGGTGCCCGTAAGGGCCTGGCCGATACCGCACTGCGTACCGCCAACTCGGGTTACCTGACCCGTCGTCTGGTGGACGTCTCGCAGGACGTCATTGTCCGTGAAGAGGACTGCGGCACCGAGCGCGGCTTGGTCACGCCCATCGCCGTCGCTGACTCCAACGGTGAGCTGGTCCTGGACGAGAACGTCGAGAACAGCGCCTACGCACGTACCCTGGCTGTCGACGTCGTGGACTCCGAGGGCAACGTCCTCGCGGCCGCCGGCACCGACTGCGGCGATGTCGTCATCGACGAGCTCTTCAAGGCAGGCATTACCGAGGTCAAGGTCCGCTCCGTACTCACCTGTGAGTCCAGCGTTGGTACCTGCGCCCTGTGCTACGGCCGTTCGCTGGCCACCGGCAAGACCGTGGATATCGGCGAGGCCGTGGGCATCATCGCCGCACAGTCCATCGGTGAGCCCGGTACCCAGCTGACCATGCGTACGTTCCACACCGGTGGTGCTGTTTCCGCCGGCGGCGGCGACGACATCACCCAGGGTCTTCCCCGTATCCAGGAGCTCTTCGAAGCCCGTACTCCGAAGGGTGTTGCCCCGATTGCTGAAGCAGCCGGCCGCATCGCCATCGAAGAGTCCGAGCGCCAGATGCGCCTGGTCATCACGCCGGATGACGGAACGGAAGAGATCGCCTACCCGGTTCTCCGCCGTTCACGCCTGCTGATCGAAGACGGCGACCACGTCTCCGTTGGCCAGAAGCTGATCAACGGACCGGTTGACCCCAAGCAGGTCCTGCGCATCATGGGTCCCCGTGCGGCACAGAAGTTCCTGGTGGACGAGGTCCAGGGCGTGTACCGCAGCCAGGGCATCGGTATCCACGACAAGCACGTCGAGGTTATCGTCCGCCAGATGCTGCGCCGCGTCACGGTCATTGAGTCCGGCGAATCGGACCTGCTGCCTGGCGAGGCTCGCTGAGCGCAGCCGGTTCGAGGATGCCAACCGCCGCGTTGTGTCCGAGGGCAAGACCCCGGCTTCCGGACGTCCTGAACTCATGGGCATCACCAAGGCGTCCCTGGCAACCGAGTCCTGGCTGTCCGCAGCTTCCTTCCAGGAGACCACCCGCGTCCTGACGCAGGCGGCCATGGAAGGCAAGAGCGATCCGCTGCTGGGCCTCAAGGAGAACGTCATCATCGGTAAGCTGATCCCGGCCGGCACGGGCCTCCCGCGCTACACCGAGGTCACCGTGGAGCCCACTGAAGAAGCAAAGGCCAACCTGTTCACCGGCCCCAGCGCTTTCAGTGACTTCTCGTACGACACCCTGGGCGGTGACGGAGCTCCCGAGTTCCACGCCATCCCGCTGGATGACTACGACCTCGGCAACGACTTCCGCTAGCCAACCCGGCGAAGGCCCCGTTTCTCTTTGGCAGTTTTGCCAGGGAGGGGCGGGGCCTTTCCCATACACCCGATTAAGCCGCGGGATCAAGCCGTGCTAGACTAGAGGTAATTGTTTGTGTGGCAGTGGATGAAGGCCGCCGCAGCATCATTTTGGTTTTGTTCTCATGATGCCGGGTGTGAGCTTGTTTCCGGGTTGCGGGCTAGGTGCGCAACGAATGCCACGCTTTTGCACGCCTAAGTACGATTCCAAATGTGCAGACTGCAGAAACAACGCCAAAATCGGTGCAGCGACGGTTGATGCCTGGATGCGCCGGTAGAGATCAATCCAACGGAGAACACGAGAGTGCCTACGATTAACCAGCTGGTCCGCAAGGGCCGCACGCCTAAGGTCAAGAAGACCAAGGCTCCCGCGCTTAACGGCAGCCCGATGCGCCGCGGTGTTTGCACCCGCGTCTACACCACCACCCCGAAGAAGCCGAACTCGGCTCTGCGTAAGGTCGCCCGTGTGCGCCTCAACGGTGGCATCGAAGTTACCGCCTACATCCCCGGTGTCGGCCACAACCTGCAGGAGCACTCCATTGTGCTCGTTCGCGGTGGTCGTGTGAAGGACCTTCCCGGTGTCCGCTACAAGATCGTCCGTGGCGCCCTCGATACCCAGGGTGTGAAGAACCGTAAGCAGGCCCGCAGCCGCTACGGCGCAAAGATGGAGAAGAAGTAATATGCCTCGCAAGGGTCCGGCCCCCAAGCGGCCGCTCGTTTCGGATCCGGTTTACGGTTCCCCGCTGGTAACCCAGCTCATCAACAAGGTGCTCGTTGACGGCAAGAAGTCCACGGCAGAGCGCATTGTCTACGGTGCACTCGAAGGCGCACGCGCCAAGTCCGGCGGCGACCCCGTTGCAGCCCTGAAGAAGGCCATGGACAACGTCAAGCCTTCGCTTGAGGTCCGCTCCCGCCGTGTTGGTGGCGCCACCTACCAGGTTCCGGTTGAAGTTAAGCCGGGCCGCTCCACCGCACTCGCACTGCGCTGGCTGGTTGGCTACTCCAAGGCCCGCCGTGAAAAGACGATGACCGAACGCCTCCAGAACGAAATCCTGGATGCGTCCAACGGTCTCGGTGCCGCTGTGAAGCGTCGCGAAGACACCCACAAGATGGCCGAGTCCAACAAGGCCTTCGCACACTACCGCTGGTAATACTCCCCGGACGCCGCCGGCTCAACCGAGCCGGCGGCGGACGTGTAGTCCATCCCAAAAGGAGACCCCGTGGCACAGGACGTGCTTACCGACCTTAGCAAGGTCCGCAACATCGGCATCATGGCCCACATTGATGCCGGCAAGACCACTACAACCGAGCGCATCCTGTTCTACACGGGTGTGAACCACAAGATCGGCGAAACGCACGACGGCGCGTCGACCACTGACTGGATGGAACAGGAAAAGGAACGCGGCATCACCATCACGTCTGCCGCCGTGACCTGCTTCTGGGAGAACAACCAGATCAACATCATCGACACCCCCGGCCACGTGGACTTCACCGTCGAGGTTGAGCGCTCCCTGCGCGTCCTCGATGGCGCAGTTGCCGTCTTCGATGGCAAGGAAGGCGTTGAGCCGCAGTCTGAGACCGTGTGGCGCCAGGCTGACAAGTACAACGTTCCGCGTATCTGCTTCGTCAACAAGATGGACAAGCTCGGTGCTGACTTCTACTTCACCGTAGACACCATCGTCAGCCGCCTTGGTGCCAAGCCGCTGGTCATGCAGCTGCCCATCGGTGCCGAGAACGACTTCATCGGCGTCGTGGACCTGCTCTACATGCGTGCCCTGGTGTGGCCCGGCGATGCCAAGGGTGACGTCACCATGGGTGCCAAGTACGAGATCCGCGAGATCCCGGCTGACCTCCAGGAAAAGGCTGAGGAATACCGCGCGAACCTCGTTGAGACCGTCGCCGAATCTTCCGAAGAACTCATGGAGAAGTACCTCGAGGGCGAAGAGATCTCGATCGACGAGCTCAAGGCCGGCATCCGCAAGATGACCATCAACTCTGAGCTCTACCCGATCTTCTGTGGCTCCGCCTTCAAGAACCGCGGCGTTCAGCCCATGCTCGACGCAGTTGTGGACTACCTCCCCAACCCGCTCGACGTCCCCCCGATGGTGGGCCACGATCCCCGCGACGAAGAGAAGGAACTGACGCGCAAGCCTTCCGCTGAAGAGCCGTTCTCGGCACTGGCGTTCAAGATTGCTGCACACCCCTTCTTCGGCCAGCTCACCTTCATCCGCGTGTACTCCGGTCACGTTGAAGCAGGCGCCCAGGTGGTCAACTCCACCAAGGGCAAAAAGGAGCGCATTGGCAAGCTGTTCCAGATGCACGCCAACAAGGAAATGCCCGTTGAGGGCGCTACCGCCGGCCACATCTACGCAGCCATCGGCCTGAAGGACACCACCACGGGTGACACCTTGTGCGACGCGTCCAACCAGATCGTCCTCGAGTCCATGAGCTTCCCGGAGCCCGTGATCTCGGTTGCCATCGAGCCGAACACCAAGGGTGACCAGGAGAAGCTCTCCACGGCCATCCAGAAGCTCTCCGCTGAGGACCCCACCTTCCAGGTGTCCCTCAACGAAGACACAGGCCAGACCATCATCGCCGGCATGGGCGAGCCTCCACCTGGACATCCTGGTGGACCGCATGCGCCGCGAATTCAAGGTCGAGGCAAACGTGGGCAAGCCCCAGGTTGCCTACCGCGAAACCATCAAGCGCGCTGTCGAACGCCACGACTACACGCACAAGAAGCAGACCGGTGGTTCGGGCCAGTTCGCAAAGATCCAGATCGCCATCGAGCCGCTGGACACCGCCGAGGGCGAGCTGTACGAGTTCGAGAACAAGGTCACCGGTGGCCGCGTTCCCCGCGAGTACATCCCGTCTGTTGACGCGGGCATCCAGGACGCGCTGAACGACGGCGTCCTGGCTGGCTACCCGGTTGTCGGCATCAAGGCCACGCTGATCGACGGCGCGTACCACGATGTTGACTCTTCGGAAATGGCGTTCAAGATCGCCGGCCGTATGGCTTTCAAGGAAGCTGCACGCAAGGCGAACCCCGTTCTGCTCGAGCCGCTGATGGATGTCGAGGTCCGCACCCCTGAGGAATACATGGGTGAAGTTATCGGTGACCTCAACTCCCGCCGTGGCCAGATGCAGTCCATGGAAGATGCACAGGGCGTCAAGGTCATCCGTGCGCACGTGCCGCTGTCCGGCATGTTCGGCTACATCGGCGACCTGCGCTCCAAGACCCAGGGCCGTGCTGTGTACTCCATGACGTTCAACAGCTACGCCGAGGTCCCGAAGGCAGTTGCCGACGAGATCATCCAGAAGACCCGCGGCGAATAGTCCACGGACTTCTCAACGCAACAAACTCGGGTGCGCTGACCGGCAACGGAAAGCACAGCCGGTGCAGGTGGCCGGGCCCGGTCGGATTCGTCCGGTCGAGCCGGGTTCCGGCCATCTGCACGAACAGGATCTTGGGACTAGTATTAGTTCCTGAATCTGCAATTTCACCAATCCAAAGCCCCCCAAGTAGACTTACCTGAGTTTCTGCCGCGACAAGTGCGGCAGGAGGGTATGTCATTTGAAAACGTTCTAGGAGGAACCTGTGGCAAAGGCAAAGTTCGAGCGGACTAAGCCGCACGTCAACATCGGCACCATTGGTCACGTTGACCACGGTAAGACGACGCTGACGGCCGCCATTTCCAAGGTGCTGTACGACAAGTACCCGACTCTCAACGAGAAGCGTGACTTCGCGTCGATCGACTCTGCACCCGAAGAGCGTCAGCGCGGTATTACCATCAACATCTCCCACGTGGAGTACCAGACCGAGAAGCGCCACTACGCACACGTAGACGCCCCCGGCCACGCTGACTACATCAAGAACATGATCACCGGTGCTGCACAGATGGACGGCGCAATCCTCGTGGTTGCCGCTACCGACGGCCCGATGGCTCAGACCCGCGAGCACGTTCTGCTGGCCCGCCAGGTTGGTGTTCCCTACCTGCTGGTCGCGCTGAACAAGGCTGACATGGTCGATGACGAAGAACTCCTCGACCTCGTCGAAATGGAAGTTCGTGAGCTCCTCAGCTCGCAGGGCTTCGACGGTGACGAAGCACCGGTCGTCCGCGTTTCGGGCCTGAAGGCTCTGGAAGGCGACCCGGAGTGGGTCAAGTCCGTTGAGGACCTGATGGCTGCTGTTGACGAGTCCGTTCCGGACCCCGTACGTGACCGCGACAAGCCGTTCCTGATGCCGATCGAAGACGTCTTCACCATCACCGGCCGTGGCACCGTTGTTACGGGCCGCGCCGAGCGTGGAACCCTCGCGATCAACTCTGAGGTCGAGATCGTCGGCATCCGCCCGGTCCAGAAGACCACGGTTACCGGTATCGAGATGTTCCACAAGCAGGCTCGACGAAGCATGGGCCGGCGAGAACTGTGGACTGCTGCTCCGTGGTCTGAAGCGCGACGATGTCGAGCGTGGCCAGGTTGTCGTCAAGCCGGGTTCCATCACCCCGCACACCGACTTCGAGGCCAACGTCTACATCCTCTCCAAGGACGAAGGCGGACGTCACAACCCGTTCTACTCCAACTACCGCCCGCAGTTCTACTTCCGCACCACGGACGTAACCGGCGTTATCACCCTGCCCGAGGGCACGGAGATGGTTATGCCTGGCGACAACACTGAGATGACCGTTGCGCTCATCCAGCCCATCGCTATGGAAGAGGGCCTCGGCTTCGCTATCCGCGAAGGCGGCCGCACCGTTGGTTCGGGACGCGTTACCAAGATCATCAAGTAGTCCTTGCTGATCAAGGGTCTGCCGGGCCAAGGCCCGACGAATCCATAGGAAAGCCCCGCTGCTCCAAGCAGCGGGGCTTTCTTTATGCCCTTTGCAGCCGGGCCCACGGATGCCGCCGCAACAGCCCACTGATACTGTTGCAGCACTGAAAGGAGATCATCATGGGGTGGCTTATCTTCCTGCTCGTCGCGGTTGCCGTAGTAGCCGGGGTGTTCTGGGTTCGAAAGAATTTCAGGCACGAAATTGACCGGGCCAAGCGAATCAACAGATCAAACAAGAACCAGTAGCGGAAGCCTCCAGCAACCATTGCTGGTAGGCCTTATTCCTACTTTTCGGTATACCTAAATCCGCGCTATCCTCGACTTATTGACGCCCGCAACGACGAGGACACGCGATGGCAGTTTCAACAATCCCGGCGGCATCCGCCTCCACGGGGGCTGGTCGCGCCTCCTGCTGCTTGGGCCGGCGTTCGTGGCGGCCATTGCCTACGTGGACCCTGGGAACGTGGCGGCGAACCTGACGGCCGGGGCGAACTTCGGGTACCTCCTGGTCTGGGTTTTGGTTGCCGCCAACGCCATGGCCGTCCTGATCCAGTACCAGTCAGCCAAACTCGGCCTCGCTACCGGAATGAGCCTGCCGGAGATCCTCGGCAATCGCCTGGGCACGGGGCGGCGCCGCGCTTACTGGGTGCAGGCAGAGATTGTTGCCGGCGCCACGGACATGGCGGAGGTCATTGGCGGGGCTGTGGCGCTCAACCTGCTCTTCGGCCTGCCCCTGCTGACAGGCGGAGTCATCATTGGCCTGGCGTCCATGCTCCTGTTGGCGCTTCAGTCGCGCCGGAGCCAAAAGTCCTTCGAGCTCGCCATCCTGACCCTTCTCGGTGTCATCGCGATTGGTTTTGTTTCGGGTCTGTTCGTCGCACCGCCGGATGCGGGCGGGGCCCTTGCCGGTCTTGTGCCGAGGTTCGAAGGAACGGACACGGTCCTGCTTGCCGCCAGCATGCTCGGCGCCACCGTCATGCCGCACGCCATTTACCTGCACTCAGCGCTGGCCCGGGACCGTCACGGCTTCTCGAAAGATCCCGCGGTCAGGACGCGGTTGATCCGGGCTACCCGCGTGGATGTTGCCGGAGCCCTGCTGCTCGCCGGAATCGTGAATATCGCCATGCTGCTGCTGGCCGCCACCAGCCTGCGCGGAGTGGAGGGAACCGATACGATCGCCGGTGCGCACGCCGCGGTGGCGTCGGCGCTGGGGCCGGTTATCGGTGTCGCATTCGCAGTGGGACTGCTGGCATCGGGCCTGGCATCCACGTCGGTGGGGTGCTATGCCGGGGCAACCATCATGGGGGGCCTGCTGAAGGTGAGGATTCCGCTGCTCATCCGCCGGACGGTGACCCTGATCCCTGCGTTGGTGGTGTTAGGCGCAGGCGTCGAACCCACGCTGGCCCTGGTCCTCAGCCAGGTCCTCCTGAGTTTTGGTATTCCGTTCGCGCTCATTCCGCTGATCCGCCTTACCGGCAGCCGGAAAGTGATGGGAATCCACGCCGATTCGAAACCGCTGCGGATCGCTGGTTGGACGAGTGCCACCCTGATCGTGGGCCTGAACTGCGTGCTGATCGTTCTTACAGCGCTGGGACGCTAAAGGCGCCGGCGCGCTGTTTGGCTAGTCCTGCAGCTGGCCCCGGGCCCGCGAGAGCGCCTGGTACCAGTAGAAGGACTGTTTGGGAGTCCGCTCCAGCGAATCGAAGTCCACGTGCACCAGGCCAAACCGCTGGGAGTAGCCTGCCGCCCACTCGAAATTGTCCATCAGCGTCCACACGTAATAGCCGCGCAGGTCGACGCCCTCCGCGATCCCGCCCGGGGCAGTGGCCTCAAGCGCTGTCCCCAGATGCGTTGCCAGGTACTCCACCCGGTCCGCATCCTCCAAGGTTTTCGAGACCCTGTCGGGTTCAGGGAAGCTCGCCCCGCCCTCGGTGATGTATATCGGTGGGAGGGCTTCGCCGTACCGGTCCCGCATTTCCTGCAGCAGGACGCCCAGGTGCTCCGGTGCCACAGGCCACCCGAAGCCGGTGCTGCCGTACTCCGGATATCCCACTTCGTGGAACGGCAGCTTGGCCATTTCCTTGTGCATGTCCGCGGGCATGGGGGTGATGCCCGGCCCCAGGGCCACCTTCACCGGGAAGTAGTAGTTGAGCCCGTAAAAGTCCAGGGGCTGGTGGATGGTCTTGAGGTCGGCGTCGGAGATCCTGCCGATCGAGCGCAGCCAGGGCTTGGCGTAGAGGGGCAGCGAGGGGTAGCGGCCCAGCAGGACGGGGTCCGCGTAGATCCTGTTCATCAGCAGGTCATACAGGTGCGCGACCAGCCGGTCGCCGATCTTCCGGGTTGCCGGCCGGACGGGGGAGTGCAGGTTGGTGACGCCAACACCGCCCGCCACTCCTGCGGCCCGCAGCGCCTGCGCGCCCAGCCCGTGGGCCAGGAGCTGGTGGTGGATGGCAGGAAGGGCATCGAACATCAACCGGCGGCCAGGCGCGTGCACCCCCAAGGCGTATCCGTTGAGGGTGACCGAGACGGGTTCGTTGAGGGTGACCCACTGATCCACCCGGTCGCCGAACCGCTCGCCGGCGGCCCGTGCATAGTCGCCGAACCTTTCAGCGGTGTCGCGGTTCAGCCAACCGCCGCGCTGTTCCAGGGGCAGCGGGGTATCCCAGTGGTACAGGGTGGCCATGGGGGAGATGCCGGCGTCAAGGAGCCTGGTCGATCAGGCGGTCGTAGAAGTCCAGGCCTTCGGCATTGAAACTCCCCGGCCGTCAGGTTGGATTCGCGGCCAGGAAAGCGAAAACCGGTAGGAGTCCACGCCCAGTTCCTTGAGCAGCGCAACATCTTCCGGCAGCCTGTTGTAGTGGTCGCACGCGACGGCGGGGGAGTGTCCGTCCACGATGGCGCCGGGTTTCTCCGCGAAGGCGTCCCATCCGGATGGCCCGCGGCCCCCGGCTTTCAGCGCACCTTCAATCTGGAACGCCGCCGCCGCAACGCCGAGGGTGAACGACGGCGGCACGCGCCCGGCCAGTTCCGTCACGGATTCAGTGCCTTCCAGGGTCATGCCCCTATCATCCAGCCGGTTCCCATTCGCTGCAATGGGGCATCAGGAAGATGGCGCGGGAGTCGATTCGCATCTGCCCGCCTTTTCCGGCATACTAGATGAGTTGTTCAAGCGCTTCTTCGCGTCCCGATCCGGATAATGCCGGATGCAGGGTCCAGGTAGAAGACCAAACATAACCCACCCCAATGGAATTGCGGATTTGTATGCGTGTTCAGCGCGACACGCCCGACCGCGGGGGTCGGTTGCGCCGGCAGGTTGAGGAACCCGGATTCATCCGGATTCAGCTTGTGCGGCGGATGGTGGTTACGACCTCAAATGCTTCGGCAGCCATACAACGTGTAAGTGAACAGGGCAGCCCTAAACCGGGGAAGCACAGACTGAAAGAGAGTCAGGCGACATGGCGGGACAAAAAATCCGCATCCGGCTGAAGTCATACGACCACGAGGTCATTGACGTTTCAGCACGGAAGATCGTTGAGACGGTCACGCGCGCAGGCGCAACGGTAGTTGGCCCCGTGCCGCTGCCTACGGAGAAGAACGTGTACTGCGTTATCCGCTCTCCGCACAAGTACAAGGACAGCCGCGAGCACTTTGAAATGCGCACGCACAAGCGTCTTATCGACATCATCGATCCCACGCCGAAGGCTGTTGACTCGCTCATGCGTCTCGACCTGCCGGCTGACGTGAACATCGAAATCAAGCTGTAGGGAGGTGCTGAGAGACTATGACCGCAACCCGTAACGTAAAGGGCCTGCTGGGCACGAAGCTCGGCATGACCCAGGTCTGGGACGAGAACAACAAGCTCATCCCCGTCACTGTGGTCCAGGCAGACTCGAACGTCATCACCCAGCTGCGCAACGCAGATGTTGATGGCTACGTCGCCGTTCAGATCGGCTACGGCCAGATCGATCCCCGCAAGGTCACCAAGCCGCTGGCTGGTCACTTTGAAAAGGCGGGCGTCACGCCTCGCCGCCACGTCGTCGAACTTCGTACCGCAGATGCTGCCGAGTACGAGCTGGGCCAGGAGCTCTCCGTAGAGCTCTTCGAAGCCGGCCAGAAGATCGACGTCGTCGGGACCACCAAGGGTAAGGGCTTCGCCGGTGTTATGAAGCGTCACGGCTTCCACGGCGTTGGAGCTTCCCACGGTGCCCACAAGAACCACCGTAAGCCCGGTTCAATCGGTGGCGCATCCACCCCGAGCCGCGTCTTCAAGGGCATGAAAATGGCCGGCCGCATGGGCGCCGTTCGTCACACCACGCTGAACCTCACGGTCCACGCGGTTGACGTCGAGAAGTCGCTGCTCCTGATCAAGGGTGCCGTCCCCGGCGCCCGCGGCCAGGTCGTACTCGTACGCACCGCCGTGAAGGGAGCCTAGTTCAATGGCTAACACTGTCCAGGTCGACCTGCCTGCAGAGATCTTCGACGTTCAGACCAACGTGCCGCTGCTGCACCAGGTCGTCGTTGCCCAGGCTCGCTGCTGCCCGCCAGGGAACCCACAAGACCAAGACCCGCGCCGAAGTTTCGGGTGCAGGACGCAAGCCGTTCAAGCAGAAGGGCACCGGCCGCGCCCGTCAGGGTTCCATCCGTGCTCCGCACATGACCGGCGGTGGCGTTGTCCACGGTCCTACCCCGCGTGACTACAGCCAGCGCACCCCCAAGAAGATGATTGCTGCTGCACTGCGCGGCGCACTGTCTGACCGGGCCCGCAACGGTCGCATCCACGTTGTCGCGGAACTGGTTGAAGGCGCCAAGCCCTCCGCCAAGACCGCACTGGCAACGCTGCGCGGTGTTTCCGACCGCAAGAACCTGCTGGTCGTCATCGAGCGCGATAACGACGTTGCTGCACTGTCCGTGCGCAACCTCGGCGGCGTTCACGTCCTGTACGTGGACCAGCTGAACACCTACGACGTTCTCGTCTCTGATGACGTTGTCTTCACCAAGGCTGCCTACGACGCATTCGTAGCCGCTAAGGCAGCTAAGAACGAGGAGGATGCCAAGTGAGTGCAGCCACCATCAAGGATCCCCGCGACGTCGTGCTTGCACCCGTCGTGTCGGAAAAGAGCTACGGCCTGATCGACGAGGGCAAGTACACCTTCCTGGTGGACCCCCGTTCGAACAAGACCGAGATCAAGCTGGCCGTGGAGAAGATTTTCTCCGTCAAGGTCGAATCGATCAACACCATCAACCGTGCCGGTAAGCGCAAGCGCACCAAATTCGGATGGGGTACCCGCAAGAACACCAAGCGTGCGATTGTCACCCTCAAAGAAGGCACCATCGACATCTTCGGCGGTCCGCTCGCGTAGCGGAGACCACTTTAACGAGGAAATAAATTATGGGAATCCGTAAGTACAAGCCGACTACCCCGGGCCGTCGTGGCTCGAGCGTAGCGGACTTTATCGAAATCACGCGGTCGACGCCGGAAAAGTCGTTGGTACGTCCGCTGCCCAAAAAGGGCGGCCGTAACAACACCGGTAAGATCACCACCCGTCACAAGGGTGGTGGACACAAGCGCCAGTACCGTCTGATCGACTTCCGTCGCCACGACAAGGACGGCGTCAACGCCCGCGTTGCTGAAATCGAGTACGATCCGAACCGCACGGCTCGCATCGCCCTCCTGCACTACGTTGATGGCACCAAGCGTTACATCATCGCGCCCAACAAGCTCTCCCAGGGTGACGTTGTTGAGGCAGGTGCCGGTGCTGACATCAAGCCCGGTAACAACCTGCCGCTGCTCAACATCCCGGTGGGTACTGTCATCCACGCAGTTGAACTGCGTCCGGGTGGCGGCGCCAAGATGGGCCGCTCCGCCGGCGCATCCATCCAGCTTGTTGCCAAGGAAGGCCGCTTCGCCCAGCTGCGCCTGCCTTCCGGTGAAATCCGCAACGTTGACGTGCGCTGCCGCGCAACCGTCGGCGAGGTCGGCAACGCCGAGCAGTCGAACATCAACTGGGGCAAGGCCGGCCGTATGCGGTGGAAGGGCGTTCGCCCGACCGTCCGTGGTGTCGCCATGAACCCGGTTGACCACCCGCACGGTGGTGGTGAGGGTAAGACGTCCGGTGGACGTAACCCCGTCAACCCGAACGGTAAGCGTGAAGGCCGCACCCGCCGCCCGAACAAAGAGAGCGACAAGCTTATTGTGCGTCGCCGTCGTACTGGCAAGAACAAGCGATAGGAGCCTGGACACATGCCACGCAGCCTGAAAAAAGGTCCTTTCGTCGACCAGCACCTCTTTGTGAAGGTAGCCAGGGAAAACGAAAAGGGCACCAAGAACGTCATCAAGACCTGGTCCCGCCGTTCGATGATCATCCCCGACATGCTCGGACACACGATCGCCGTACACGACGGACGCAAGCACATCCCGGTGTTTGTCACTGAGTCGATGGTCGGGCACAAGCTCGGCGAATTCGCTCCCACGCGGACATTCCGCGGCCATGTCAAGGACGACCGTAAGGGCAAGCGCCGCTAGGCGCCTGCGTTTACGTCAAAGACGAGAGAAGGAAAGCAATGGAAGCCAAGGCAATTGCGCGCCACATCCGCGTAACGCCTATGAAGGCCCGGCGCGTCGTCAACCTTGTTCGTGGATTGCAAGCGAATGAGGCTCTGGCAATTCTGAAGTTTGCCCCGCAGGCAGCTTCGGAGCCGGTATTCAAGGTAGTTCAGTCGGCAATCTCCAACGCCCGGGTCCTCGCGGACCGCGATGGCGTGGCGTTTGACGAAGGCGACCTCATCATCAGCGAAGCGTTTGTTGATGAAGGCCCGACCATGAAGCGGTTCCAGCCGCGTGCCCAGGGTCGTGCATTTCAGATCAAGAAGCGCACCAGCCACATCACCGTGGTAGTCGCTACCCCGGAGAAAGAGGAGGCTCGCTAAGTGGGACAGAAAGTAAACCCGCACGGGTTCCGACTCGGCATCACCACCGATCACGTATCGCACTGGTTCGCTGACAGCACCAAGGCCGGGCAGCGGTACAAGGACTTCGTTCGCGAAGACATCCGCATCCGCCAGCTCATGTCCACGGGCATGGAGCGCGCCGGTATCGCCAAGGTCGAGATCGAGCGCACCCGTGACCGTGTCCGCGTGGACATCCACACGGCCCGTCCCGGCATCGTCATCGGCCGTCGTGGAGCAGAAGCAGACCGCATCCGCGGCGAGCCTCGAAAAGCTCACCGGCAAGCAGGTCCAGCTGAACATCCTCGAGGTCAAGAACCCCGAGATGGAAGCGCAGCTTGTGGCCCAGGGCGTTGCAGAGCAGCTGACTTCCCGCGTGGCATTCCGCCGTGCGATGAAGAAGGCCATGCAGTCCGCACAGCGTGCAGGTGCCAAGGGTATCCGTATCGCCTGCTCGGGCCGCCTGGGTGGCGCCGAAATGTCCCGCTCGGAGTTCTACCGCGAAGGCCGTGTGCCCCTGCACACCCTCCGCGCGAACATCGACTACGGCTTCTACGAAGCCAAGACCACCTTCGGCCGCATCGGCGTGAAGGTCTGGATCTACAAGGGTGACGTTACCGCCAAGGAACTGGCCGCGCAGGCTGCTGCTGCCCCGTCCCGTGGTAGCCGCGGCGAGCGTCCCGGCCGTCCGGGTGGCGCTGACCGTGGTGACCGCCGCCGTCGCAACGACCGTCCGGCCGCCGACGCAGGCTCCCGCTGCCGAAGCGCCGGCAGTTGAAGCAGCACCTGCTGCTGCAGAAGGAGGACAGGCTTAAATGCTTATCCCACGTCGAGTAAAGCACCGTAAGCAGCACCACCCGGGTCGTTCCGGCGCTGCCACGGGCGGCACCGAGGTCTCGTTCGGCGAGTGGGGTATCCAGGCGCTGAGCCCGGCATACGTCACCAACCGCCAGATCGAATCTGCCCGTATCGCGATGACCCGCCACATCAAGCGTGGCGGCAAGGTCTGGATCAACATCTACCCGGACCGTCCCCTGACCAAGAAGCCTGCCGAAACCCGCATGGGTTCCGGTAAGGGTTCGCCGGAATGGTGGGTCTCAAACGTCAAGCCGGGCCGGGTTCTCTTCGAACTCTCCGGTGTCAATGAAGAGGTAGCTCGCGAGGCACTGCGCCTGGCAATCCACAAGCTGCCGTTGAAGGCACGCATTGTGCGTCGCGAGGGTGGTGAATAGAAATGGCAGTAGGATCCAAGGATCTGGCTCCCGCACAGCTGGACGGTTTCGACAACGAGCGTCTCGTTGAAGAACTCCGCAAGGCCAAGGAAGAGCTGTTCAACCTGCGTTTCCAGTCCGCCACCGGACAGCTGGAGAACCACGGCCGCCTGCGTGCAGTAAAGAAGGACATTGCACGCATCTACACCGTTCTCCGCGAACGCGAGCTGGGCATTCGTGCCGAGGTTGCCGCACCGGTTGTGGAAGCCAAGGAAGAGAAGAAGTCCAAGAAGGCTTCAACCAAGAAGGCCGACAAGGCTGAAAAGGCTGAGACCGAGGAGGACGCCAAGTGAGTGAAAAGGACCAGAACGTGACCGAAACTGCTACCGAAGCCAAGGCTGGGCAGCGCGGTTACCGCAAGACCCGTCGCGGTTACGTGGTCTCCGACAAGATGGAAAAGACCATCGTTGTCGAGGTTGAGGACCGCGTGAAGCACGCACTGTACGGCAAGGTCATCCGCCGTACCTCCAAGGTCAAGGCACACGACGAAGGGAACACCGCCGGCATCGGCGACCTCGTTGTCATTGCCGAGACCCGTCCGCTGTCCGCCACCAAGAACTGGCGGCTCGTGGAAATCCTCGAAAAGGCCAAGTAGCACCTGCTGCTGAGCTGGAAGCCCCTGTTCCCGTTCCGGGAGCGGGGGCTTCCTCGTTTAACCTCCACGTCACGCGAGACAGCTTTTCCCCGCAGCGGACGACGACGGCGCCTGGGCCTGCGGGGGAGCGGCACCCCGGGCAGGCTGAAAGGCTGTCCTGCGTGACGCCGTCGTCCGTCTTGCGGCCCGGGGACGGTGGTGATATGGGGCCTGGCGGAAAACGTGCTAGGATATTGAGTTTGTATGGCGCCTTCCGCGCGCCATCATCAACCTCGTAAACAAGCGTGCCACAGCATAGTGCCCCTGTGCGCCCGGGATCTATCCCGGACCGGGTGGGAGCAACTGCTTCCGGCACGGGCGTTTAGGCCTGGTCTGGCAAAATCCAGGCAGGTCAAGAGACACCCCGATCAACCGTTCCGCAAGGCTCATTCCGTAGCAAGACCACGGCCTGAGAACCGGCGCGACGCAAGGAGTAAATAGTGATTCAGCAGGAGTCGCGACTGAAGGTCGCCGACAACACGGGTGCTAAGGAAATCCTTACCATTCGCGTTCTCGGTGGATCTGGCCGTCGCTACGCAGGCATCGGTGACGTCATCGTCGCCACCGTCAAGGATGCAATCCCGGGCGGCAACGTAAAGAAGGGCGATGTGGTCAAAGCCGTCATCGTCCGTACCAAGAAGGAACGCCGCCGTGCGGATGGTTCCTACATCAAGTTTGACGAGAACGCAGCTGTGATCCTGAAGAACGACGGTGACCCCCGCGGTACCCGTATCTTCGGACCGGTTGGTCGTGAACTGCGTGACAAGAAGTTCATGAAGATCGTTTCTCTGGCTCCGGAGGTGCTCTAGTCCATGGCTGCAAAGATCAAGAAGGGTGACCTGGTTCAGGTCATCACTGGCGCCAAGGCTGAGCGCGGCGGCGACCGCGGCAAGCAGGGCAAGGTTCTGCGCGTATTCACCGACACCAACCGCGTGCTGGTTGAGGGTATCAACCGCGTCACCAAGCACACCCGTGTTGGACAGTCGCAGCGCGGCACCAAGACCGGCGGCATCGAGGTTGTAGAGGCCCCGATCCACATTTCCAACGTGGCCCTGGTTGATCCGTCGACCAAGAAGCCGACCCGCGTGGGCTTCCGCCTCGACACTGTGGAGAAGAACGGTGTCAAGAAGACCGTCCGCATCCGCGTGTCCAAGAGCTCCGGGAAGGACATCTAATGACTGAGACTCTCGAGACTCCGGCAACGAAGATCGTTCCTCGTCTGAAGACCAAGTACGCCGAATCCATCAAGGCAACGCTCCAGGATGAATTCAAGTACGAGAACGTGAACCAGGTACCCCGTCTGGTGAAGGTTGTTGTGAACATGGGTGTTGGAGATGCCGCCAAGGACTCCAAGCTGATCGACGGCGCTGTCCGCGACCTGACCCAGATCACCGGCCAGAAGCCGCAGGTTACCAAGGCCCGCAAGTCGATCGCACAGTTCAAGCTGCGCGAAGGCATGCCCATCGGTGCACACGCAACCCTGCGTGGCGACCGCATGTGGGAATTCGTGGACCGCCTGGTCACCCTGGCCCTGCCCCGTATCCGCGACTTCCGCGGCCTCAGCGGCAAGCAGTTCGATGGCAACGGCAACTACACCTTCGGTCTGACCGAGCAGGTTATGTTCCACGAAATCGACCAGGACAAGATCGACCGCGTCCGCGGTATGGACATCACGGTTGTCACCACTGCCAAGACCGATGACGAAGGCCGCGCGCTGCTCAAAGCGCTTGGTTTCCCGTTCAAAACCGAAGCTTAATTAACTACGTAAAAGGTCCGGCCGCTCCGCTCCCCAAGGGACAAAACGGCGGAAACCGTTATGAGGAAGGGCATGAGCCCACATGACAATGACAGATCCTGTCGCAGATATGCTTACGCGCCTGCGTAACGCAAACTCGGCATACCACGACTCCGTGTCTATGCCTTACAGCAAGCTCAAGGCACGCGTTGCCGACATCCTCAAGGCCGAAGGCTTCATCGCCGGCTGGAAGGAAGAGGACGCCGAGGTTGGCAAGAAGCTGACCCTGGACCTCAAGTTCGGTCCGAACCGCGAGCGTTCCATCGCCGGTGTACGCCGCATCTCCAAGCCGGGTCTCCGCGTTTACGCGAAGTCCACCAACCTCCCGCACGTGCTCGGTGGCCTGGGTATCGCTATCCTGTCCACCTCTTCCGGCCTCCTGACTGACAAGCAGGCCGGCAAGAAGGGCGTGGGCGGCGAAGTCCTCGCGTACGTCTGGTAACGGGAAAGGAAGAGAATAATGTCACGTATTGGACGTCTCCCCATCACCGTTCCTGCCGGCGTTGAGGTCAAGGTTGACGGCTCTGTCGTCAGCGTCAAGGGTTCCAAGGGGGAGCTGAGCCACACTGTGGCCAGCCCCATCGAGGTTGCCCTGGACGAGAACACCCTGACCGTCAGCCGCCCGAACGACGAGCGCGCCTCCCGTTCGCTTCACGGCCTGACCCGCACCCTGATCGCCAACATGATCCAGGGCGTCACCGCAGGCTACGAGAAGAAGCTTGAAATCGTCGGTACCGGTTACCGCGTTCAGGCCAAGGGATCTGACCTTGAGTTCGCTCTTGGCTACAGCCACCCGGTCAACGTTTCGGCTCCGGCCGGCATCACCTTTGCAGTAGAGGGACCGACCAAGCTCTCTGTCTCAGGTATCAACAAGCAGCAGGTCGGCGAGGTTGCTGCCAACATTCGCAAGCTGCGGAAGCCTGACCCGTACAAGGGCAAGGGCATCCGTTACGCCGGCGAAGTCATCCGCCGCAAGGTCGGAAAGGCTGGTAAGTAACCATGGCCATCTCCATTAACAAGAAGCGTACGAACAAGAGCAAGGCTGCTGGTCGCAGCCGCCGCCAGCTTCGTATCCGCAAGCGCATTTCCGGAACTGCTGTCCGCCCCCGCCTGGTGGTCAACCGCTCCGCACGCCACGTATTTGTCCAGGTTGTCGATGACACCATTGGCCAGACCGTAGCAAGCGCGTCCACCCTGGAAGCTGACCTTCGTGCATTCGAAGGAGACAAGACTGCCAAGGCCAAGCGCGTCGGCGAGCCGTTGCCGAACGTGCCAAGGCTGCCGGCGTCGAGGCTGTTGTGTTCGACCGTGGTGGTAACAAGTACCACGGCCGGATTGCCGCCGTCGCTGACGGTGCACGCGAAGGTGGGCTGTCACTGTGACCGAAGCAAACAAGGAAAAGGACACTGTGTCTGCAGATCAGAAGGCCCCCGAAGCCGCAGCTGCTGAGACCACTGCCCCCGCTGCCGACGACCGCCGTGGTGGCGCCCGTCGTGGCGAGCGTGGCGACCGTGGCCAGGGCCGCGGCGACCGCGGTGGCCGTGGTGGCCGCGACGGTGGCCGTGAAGCCGAGAAGAACCAGTTCGTAGAGCGCGTTGTCACCATCAACCGCGTTTCCAAGGTCGTCAAGGGTGGTCGTCGCTTCAGCTTCACCGCACTGGTCGTCGTTGGTGACGGTAACGGCATGGTCGGCGTGGGCTACGGCAAGGCCAAGGAAGTTCCCGCTGCTATCGCCAAGGGCGTTGAAGAGGCCAAGAAGTCCTTCTTCCGCGTTCCGCGCGTTGGCAACACCATCCCGCACCGCGTTCAGGGTGAAGCCGCTGCCGGCGTCGTAATGCTGCGTCCGGCCTCCGCCGGTACCGGTGTTATCGCCGGTGGTCCGGTCCGTGCAGTACTGGAGTGCGTGGGCATCCACGACATCCTCTCCAAGTCGCTCGGTTCCTCCAACGCCATCAACATCGTTCACGCGACCGTTGATGCCCTGAAGCGCCTCGAAGAGCCGGCAGCAGTGGCAGCACGCCGCGGCCTGCCGCTGGACGAGATCGCCCCCCGGCACTGGTGAAGGCCCTCCTGGCTCCGAAGGCAGGTGTTTAGTCATGGCTAAGAACCTGGTTCCCTCCGACGCTCAGTTGGAAATCACTCAGATCAAGTCCGCCATTGGCGGCAAGCAGAACCAGCGCGACACCCTGCGGTCCCTCGGCCTGAAGCGGATCGGACACACCGTTGTCCGCACCGCCGACGCCGTGACCGTTGGAATGCTCAACACGGTTCCGCACCTGGTAAAGGTAGAGGAGGCGAAGTAAATGGCAGAGAACACTGCTGATAAGGCACAGGCTGCTGAGAAGCAGAACGCCCTGAAGGTTCACCACCTGCGTCCCGCTCCGGGTGCCAAGACCGCCAAGACCCGTGTGGGTCGTGGTGAGGCATCCAAGGGTAAGACCGCCGGTCGCGGTACCAAGGGTACGGCTGCCCGCTACCAGATCAAGGCTGGCTTTGCCGGCGGCCAGCTGCCGCTGCACATGCGCCTGCCCAAGCTGCGTGGCTTCAAGAACCCGTTCCGGGTTGAGTTCCAGGTTGTAAACCTGGACAAGCTCAACGAGCTGTTCCCGGAAGGTGGCGCAGTCACCGTGGAGAACCTGGTCGAAAAGGGTGCCGTTCGCAAGAACCAGCCCGTCAAGGTGCTGGGCACCGGCGACATCACCGTCAAGGTTGACGTCACCGTCCACGCATTCTCGGCCAGCGCCGCTGAAAAGATTGCTGCAGCAGGCGGAAGCACCACCGCCCTCTAGAGGGACGGCGCCAGCTGTTGAACTCCCGGCATCCGTGGGCTTTGGCCCCGGATGCCGGGAGTTTTTCATATCCGCCGGGCGATTAATTCCCGCCATCCGGCGCATGGAGCCGGAGCCGGATTGTTCGCATGGCGCGTGGAACCGTTAGACTCGGATGTCGGGATCTATCGATTCCCCTCACCCCACCCTTATTGACACCACAGGAGGACGCTTGCTTAGCGCATTTGGCCGGGCCTTTCGCACGCCTGATCTGCGACGCAAGTTGTTGTTCACGCTGGGAATCATCACCATATTCCGCTTGGGTGCTTTCATTCCCTCGCCAGGTGTGAACTACCAGAATGTCCAGCAATGCTTGCATAACGGTCAGACTGCCGGCGGGCTGTACCAGCTCGTCAACCTCTTCAGCGGCGGCGCGTTGCTCCAGGTGTCGATCTTCGCCTTGGGCATCATGCCCTACATCACCGCCAGCATCATCGTGCAGTTGCTCCGGGTGGTCATTCCCCGGTTCCAGGAGCTCTACGATGAGGGCGCGTCGGGCCAGTCCAAGCTGACCCAGTACACCCGCTACCTGACCATCGCGCTGGGGCTGTTGAACGCAACCACCCTGGTGTCCCTGGCCCGCTCCGGGCAGCTGCTTCCCGGCTGCCAGCTGCCGGTCATCCCGGACTCCAGCATTATCACCACCATCCTGATCATCATCACGCTCACGGCCGGCACCGGCCTGATCATGTGGATGGGCGAGCCTCGTCACGGAGAAGGGCGTGGGCAACGGCATGTCGCTGCTCATCTTCACCTCCATCGCTGCCCAGTTCCCCACTTCGCTGGGTGCCATCTGGACCTCGCAGGGACCGGGAACCTTCTTCCTCGTCCTGGTAGTTGGCCTCCTGACCGTCGCACTGGTGGTCTTCGTCGAACAGTCGCAGCGCCGCATACCGGTGCAGTACGCCAAGCGCATGATCGGCCGGCGCACCGTGGGCGGCACCAGCACCTACATCCCCATCAAGGTGAACATGGCCGGTGTCATTCCGGTGATCTTCGCTTCCTCCATGCTCTACATTCCCGGGCTGCTCGCGCAGTTCAACCAGCCCCGGAACGGCGAGCCAATGCAACCGTGGGTTGAATGGATCAACAACAACCTCACCCGCGGTGACCACCCGATCTATATGGCGGTTTACTTCCTCCTGATCGTGTTCTTCACCTACTTCTATGTCGCGATTACCTTCAACCCTGAAGAAGTCTCAGACAACATGAAGAAGTACGGCGGCTTCATTCCAGGTATCCGCGCCGGCAGGCCGACCGCTGACTACCTGCAGTACGTGCTCTCACGGATCACCCTGCCCGGCGCCCTCTACCTGGGCATCGTGGCACTGATTCCGCTGGTGGCACTAGTGCTGATCAACGCAAACCAGAACTTCCCGTTCGGTGGCACCTCGATCCTGATCATGGTGGGCGTTGGATTGGAGACCGTAAAGCAGATTGATGCGCAGCTACAACAACGTCACTACGAAGGGCTTTTGCGATGACGAGAATGCTGATTATTGGACCTCCCGGTTCCGGAAAAGGAACACAGGCGGAGCGGATTTCGGAACGCCTCGGCGTTGTGGCCATCTCCACCGGAGACATCTTCCGGGCCAACGTGAAGGGTGAAACCCCGCTGGGCCTCGAAGCCAAGAAGTACATGGACAACGGTGACTTCGTTCCGGACAGCGTGACCAACAAGATGGTCCGCGACCGCCTGAACGAGTCCGATGTCGAGAACGGCTTCCTGCTGGACGGCTACCCGCGCACAACCGCGCAGGTGGACTACCTTGACGAGATCCTCGCCGACGGCGACGAGAAGCTCGACGTGGTCCTGCAGCTGACTGCCGACGACGAGGAACTGGTACACCGCCTCCTGGGCCGCGCCAAGGAAACGGGCCGGAGCGACGACAACGAAGCCGTCATCCGCCACCGCCTTGACCTGTACCACGAGCAGACCGAAGCCGTGGTGGCGAAGTACGCCGACCGCGGCATCCTCACCAGGGTTGACGGGATCGGTCCCATCGACGAAGTGACCAACCGCGTGATGCAGGCCATCAAGGCCGCACAGGCAGCCTGACCACCGGCGCCCGGTTATATCGAGGCTCCTCCCGGCATCCGGGAGGAGCCTCATCCATTTTGAAAGGAAACAACATGGCCTTCGGCCAACCCCGCATCGAATTCAAGAACAACGCCCAGATGCGCACCATGCACCAGGCCGGCCTGGTGCTCAGCCTTGCATTGGATGCCGCAGTTGCCGCCGCGGTGCCGGGGGTCACCACCAAGCACCTGGATGACGTCTTTGCCGCCGTCCTCAACGAGGCAGGCGCCAAGTCCAACTTCCTGGGCTACCACGGCTTCCCGGCCACCATCTGCACGTCCGTCAACGACGAAGTGGTCCACGGGATTCCTGGCAGCCGGGTCCTGCAGGACGGCGACATCATCTCCATCGATGGCGGGGCCATCGTTGACGGCTGGCACTCGGACTCGGCTCGCACGGTGATCGTGGGCACGCCGGATCCCGAGGACCAGCGGCTCTCCGACGTCACCCAGGCCGCCATGTGGCAGGGGATCGCTGCACTGGCCAAGGGCACGCACGTGGGTGACATCGGTGCTGCTATTGACGACTACGTCTTGTCCGTCCCCGGCAAGCCCCTGGGCATCCTGGAGGACTACGTGGGCCACGGCATCGGCTCTGAAATGCACATGGCCCCGGATGTCCTGAACTACCGCACCAACCACCGCGGCCCCAAGATCAAGCCGGGCCTGTGCCTTGCCATCGAGCCGATGCTGGTCCGGGGCGGCATCGACACCGCGGTCCTGGAGGACGACTGGACCGTGGTGACCACCGACGGGAAGCGCTCCTGCCAGTGGGAGCACTCGGTGGCAGTGCACGAGAAGGGCATCTGGGTGCTGTCGGCGCCCGACGGCGGTGCGGAGCACCTGGTGCCCCTCGGCGTCACCCCGGTGCGGATCCCGTAAAGGGCCCGCTCCCTCGACGCACGGTTTCCTGCGTGACACGCAAGAGCCCTGGCGCTCCCTGCATTCAAGGGGCGCCAGGGCTCTTGCGTGTCGAAACCGGCTAGGACTTCAGCTTTGGCTTCACGTCCCGGTCGTAGATGCCCTGCAGCGTGCTCTTCAGGTCCGTCATGGTGGACTTGACGTCGCCTTGCTGGGTGAGGATCTTCGCGGCGGCCTTCGCCATCTCCTGGTCGGCGCCGGGCAGGAACACGCGCGCGTTGTCCTGGACCTTGGTGACCGCGAGCCTGGTCCACTGCCGTCTGGATTTGCGGGGTCTTGGCCAGGACCGTCTTCATGTCCGCCGATTTGCGGATGGGCATGTAGCCAGTGGCGGCAGAGAACTCGGCGGTGCTCTCCGGCTGGGTGACGAAGTCCAGGAACATTCCGGCGGCCAGCTGTTCCTCCTTGGTGATGCCGCTGGGGATGCCCAGGCCGGCGCCGCCTGTGGGGCAAACGTTGGACTCCGCCTTGGGGCCGCCGGGGAGGAAGCCGACACCTACGTTGAACTTGGCCGACTTCAGGATCCCCAGCAGTGAGCCCGTGGAGGCGATGGTGGCGGAGGTCAGGCCGGCCGAGAAGTCGTCAGCCGCTTCCTTGGACGAGACGCCCGCCCACTTGTCCTTGTAGATGGAGTCCTGGGCCCACTGCAGCGCCGCAACGGACTCGTTGGAGTCGCAGGTGATGTCCCAGTCCTTGGACCAGCCGCCGCCCCAGCCCCAGAGCATGTTCTGCAGCGTCCATCCCGCGTAGCCGGCCAGTGCGGGGTAGATGTAGGCGTACTGCGCGCCGGAGCTTGCCTTCAGCTTGGGCGCCCAGTCGCCGAATTCCTGCCAGGTCTTGGGGGCGCGGTCCGGAATGCCGGCCGCCGCGAAGTGGTCCTTGTTGTAGTAGAACAGCGGCGTTGACCGGCCATAAGGCAGTGCCCACTGCTTGCCGTCGTACTTGTAGTCATTGACCAGGGACTGCTGGAAGTCGTCCATCTTCATGTTCAGCTGCTTGGTCAGGGCATCCACGGGAATGATGCTGCCGTTGGTGTAGTAGCGGAACCACCACACGTCGGACAGGACCACGACTCCGGGCAGGCCGGACTTGGCCGCCTGCGCGGTCTGGAACTTCTGGGCGATTTCCTCGTAGTTGGCGCCGGCGGTCACCAGGTTGACGGTGATGCCGGGGTTCTTGGCCTGGAATTTCTCGATCAGGCTCTTCTCCACGTCCTGCGACTGCCCGGGGTGGCTGGACCAGAAGTCGATCTTGGCCGCCGGCTTCACGCCGCTGAAGTCGATATCGGCCGCCTGGGAGGTGGCCTGTCCGCCACCGGTCGTTGAGGGTCCGCCGCATGCGGCCAGGGCAGCAGCAGAGGCGGTGACCCCTGCCAGGCCCAGGAAGTGCCTCCGGTCCAGGTGAAGTGTCATGACAGTTCCTTTCGGTTGTTGCCTTTGGAAGGTTGGGAAGTACGACGGCGGCCGGCAGCTTAGCCGGTCACGCTGCCCTGGGTGAGGCCCGCCACGATGTAGCGCTGCAGGGCCGCGAAGATGATCAGGATGGGAACGATGACCAGGACCGCCCCGGCCATGAGGACACCCCAGCCGGCGGCGTTGCTCTCGCTGTTCTGAAGCAGGGTCAGGCCCACGGGCAGGGTCATGGTCTCCGGCCGGTCCGTGATGATGAGCGGCCAGATGTAGTCATTCCATTCGGTCACGATGGTCACCAGGGCAACGGTGGCGACGGAGGGGATGGACACGGGGACCACGATCTGCCATAGCCGGCGCCAGTGGCCCGCACCGTCCATCTCGGCCGATTCCAGGATCGAGGCCGGGAGGGTACGGAAGTGCTGGCGCAGCAGGAAGGTGCCGAACGCGGTGCCAAGACCCGGGAGGATGATGCCCCACAGGGTGTTCTTGCCGCCGATTCCGGCGATCAGGATGAAGTTGGGCAGGATGGAGACCTGCGGCGGCACCATGAGGGCCACCAGGATCAGCAGGAAAATGAAGTTCCGAAACGGGAACCGGACAAAGACCAGGGCATACGCCGTCAGGATGGCCAGCAGCACCTTGATGGTGGCCCCGGCCAGGGTGACGATGGTGCTGTTCAGGAAGAACTGGCCGAACGGCACCGTGGTCATGGCGGTCCGGTAGTTCTCCAGGTTCAGGCTTTCCGGCAGGATCTTCAGGTCGGTGGTGACGATTTCGCCCGACTGCTTGAAGGAGCTCAGCACCATCCACAGCAGGGGAAGGAACACCACCAGCGTGGCCACGAGCAGCGGCAGGTAGCCGCCCACCACGGTCTGGATGAGGTTCCGGCGGGAAAACGGTTGGTCGCGGTGCAGGCCTGGATCCGGTGCGGTGACGGCCTGGGCGGTGGGGTCCGGGCTCACCGGTGATAGTGAGGTCACGAGTAGTGCACCTTTCGTTCCACAAACCGCAGCTGGAGCACGGTGATGACCAGGAGGATGGCGAACAGCACCACGGAGATGGCTGCGGAGTAGCCGGCCCGGTTGTAGGCACCGAAGGCCTGGAGGTACGCCTCGTAAATCAGGGTGCTGGTGCCGGTGCCCAGCGGGGTCATGATCCGGATGAGGTCGAAGGCCTGCAGTGAGCTGAGCATGGTGGTGATCAGCAGGAAGAACGTGGTGGGCGACAGCAGCGGCAGCGAGATGCTGAGGAAGCGCCGGAAGCCATTCGCCCCGTCAAGGGATGCCGCCTCCATCACGTCCTTGGGAAGGGACTGGAGCCCGGCGAGGTACACCACCGCGCAGTAGCCCAGGTTCTTCCAGACATAGACCAGGATCACCATGACCAGCGACAGCTGGGGATCGTTGATCCATTGCGGGCTCTGTTGTCCAATGCCGCGGAGCAGCCAAGCCAGGACGCCGTAGCCGGGATCGAAAATGAACAGCCACACGAGGCCCACGCCGACGCCGGAGAGGACATACGGGGCAAAGACCGCGGAACGGGCGAACGTGGTGCCGCGGACCTTCGCGTTGAGGGCCAGCGCCACCAGAAGTCCCAGCACCATGGAACCGCCCACCGTCACCAGGGTGAACACCGCCGTGGTCCCCAGGACTTTCGGCGCATCGCTGCTGGTGAAGAAGGTGACGTAGTTGGTGAAGCCAACCACGGTGGCGGTGGGGGAACCCAGGGTCCAGTCCAGCGTGGAGTAGTACATGTTGCTGATCAGCGGGCGGTAGGTGAAGACGGCGATCAACACCAGGTTGGGCAGGGCCATGGCAAGGAAAACGAAGAAATCGCGGCGGTTCCTTGCAGTCCACCGCCGGTGGGGTATTTTGGCGGTGCCGGCACCGGGGTCAGCGGGCCTGGTGGAGGGTCGTGGGGAGAGTTGACGTGTCATGCGGATCTCTCACGGGTTTCGGAGCCAGGCTCGTGGCCGGTCTCGCGGGTAAGGGGAATCAAGCCATTACTTCACCACATTGTCGGTGGGCGAAACCCCTGAAAAAGCCCTTCTCCTCAAATAGTTAACAAAGGCTTCGTTGCCCATTAACCCTGTGTTGTTTGCAGTCTCGCATAAAGTTTGCCCCTGCGGCAGGGGCGCGCCGGCAGAGGGGACAATAGGGGCATGGGAACCATTACCGATGTTCCAGGCATCCGCGTAGGCCACTTCCAGAAGGACAGCGACGGCTGGCTGACCGGGGTTACAGTCGTCCTGCCGCCGGCAGGCACAACCGGCTCGGTGGATGTCCAGGGCGGCGGACCGGCAACGCACGAAACAGACGCCCTTGACCCCACCACGCTGGTCAGCGCCGTCCACGCCGTAGTGCTCACCGGCGGGAGCGCCTACGGGCTCGCGGCGGCGGCGGGCGCCCAGCGCTGGTGCGAGGAGGAAGGCCGCGGCTTTGCTGTTCCCGGGGAGTGGTGCCCATCGTCCCCGCCGCCGCGATCTTCGACCTCGGCAGGGGCGGTAACTTCTCCGCACGGCCGACGCCGGACATGGGCTACGCGGCAACGGCCGCCGCAGCTGAACAAAAGGAAGGGCACGACGTCGGACGCGGCAACGTCGGCGCGGGCACCGGAGCGCTCATCGGCAGGGGACAGTTCAAGGGCGGAGTCGGCACGGCTTCGGTCACGCTGGAGAACGGTGTTGTGGTGGGGGCCCTCGCAGTCGTGAATGCCCTTGGCCTGCCGTTCGAACAGGCTGGCCCGGTTGCCGGGAAGAGCGTTGATCCGCCACCCCTCAATACGACTCTTGTCGTAGTGGCTACCGATGCCGTACTTGATGTGGCCGAATGTAAACGGACTGCCTCTGCTTCCCATGCCGGGATTGCGCGGGCTCTGGACCCGAGTCACACCCTGGCCGACGGGGACACTGTCTTTTGTCTTGCAACCGGCGTCGTGGCACTGGACCGCTCGGACGAAGCTGCCCGGCAGGCCAGCCTCGTAACGCTCCAAAGCGCGGCAGCCGACGTCGTCCGTTTGGCCATCCTTGACGGGGTGGCCAATGCGGAATCAGTGGGCACTCCGGCCGGCGAATATGGTGCGTACCGCACCGCGTAGGCTACTATGGCCGATTTAACTTTTACCTGCCAAGAGGGTAGTGTTGTTTGTTGGTTGTCTGGACTGCCACGCCCTTTTGGGCCTGGAGCCGGCGATCGATCCAACAAAAACGTTCGTGGTCATGACCGGTGCTATCCGGCGGGGCTGCGGCAACAACAGTTAGCGGAGGGTATGGCCAAGAAGGACGGGGTCATTGAGATCGAAGGCGTTGTGACCGAGGCGCTGCCTAACGCGATGTTTCGCGTTGAGCTCACCAACAAGCACATCGTTCTGGCACACATCTCTGGAAAGATGCGTCAGCACTACATCCGAATCCTCCCTGAGGACCGCGTAGTGGTGGAGCTGAGCCCGTACGACCTCACCCGTGGTCGTATCGTCTACCGCTACAAGTAAATTGCTGGGCAGCGGCAGCGCATGCTGACTGCTGCTCCAGTTGACCAAACTGCTACACGCAAAGGAACGCCATGAAGGTCAAGCCGAGCGTCAAGCAGATCTGCGAAAAGTGCAAAGTGATCCGCCGTAATGGCCGGGTCATGGTGATCTGCGAGAACCCGCGCCACAAGCAGCGCCAGGGCTAATTTCCTTCCCTGAAGGAAATCCTGGGTTGCTAACCCACGCAAGTAAATAAAGGCAGCACAAGCTGATCTGGAACATTGAGCTCGAAAGAGTCCGGACAGCTAACCCCCGGTCGGAGGCTGGGGCCGCACGAACCGTGCGGGTGTACTGCCTACGACCTCCGGTTTATCAAGGAGTACTGCCACTATGGCTCGTCTCGCTGGCGTAGACATTCCCCGCGAAAAGCGGCTGGAAATTGCGCTTACTTACATCTACGGCGTGGGCAAGACCCGTGCACACGAAACCCTGGCCGCCACTGGCATCAGCGCTGACGTCCGCGTCAAGGACCTCACTGACGCCCAGCTGGTTGAGCTGCGTGACTACATTGAAGGCAACTACAAGGTTGAGGGTGACCTTCGCCGCGAAGTAGCAGCAGATATCCGCCGCAAGGTTGAAATCGGCAGCTACGAAGGCCTGCGCCACCGCAAGGGCCTGCCCGTACGCGGTCAGCGTACGAAGACCAACGCACGTACCCGCAAGGGCCCGAAGCGTACCGTCGCCGGCAAGAAGAAGGCCCGTTAAAATCCCCGCCCGGGATTTACGGACTTTCCCCAATAACTTTCTGTAGGAGAAAAAATGCCCCCGAAGACTCGTGGCGCGGTTCGCAAGCCGCGTAAGAAGGACAAGAAGAATATCGCGCTTGGCCAGGCGCACATCAAGAGCACCTTTAACAACACCATCGTTTCCATCACGGATCCGAGCGGTGCCGTTATTTCCTGGGCTTCCTCCGGTGAGGTTGGCTTCAAGGGCTCGCGCAAGTCCACCCCGTTCGCTGCCCAGATGGCTGCCGAAGCCGCTGCCAAGCGTGCGCAGGAGCACGGCATGCGCAAGGTAGACGTTTTCGTCAAGGGTCCGGGTTCCGGACGCGAGACGGCAATCCGTTCGCTGCAGGCCGCAGGCCTCGAGGTTGGCTCCATCCAGGACGTCACCCCCGCAGCGCACAACGGCTGCCGCCCGCCGAAGCGCCGCCGCGTCTAATTCTTTTCCGCTGCAGGAGCTTGCCCGGACCAGTGATGGTCCGGGCAAGCCCAGCGCGTTAAGTCTTCAGACCGAATTTCCACCACCTGTGTTGCGTCATATAGCGGATGCTCGCCGAAAGGAAACCTAAGTGCTCATTGCACAGCGCCCCACCCTCTCCGAAGAGGTAGTCTCCGAAAACCGTTCGCGTTTCATCATTGAACCGCTGGAACCGGGCTTCGGCTACACCCTCGGAAACTCCCTCCGCCGTACCCTGCTCTCCTCCATCCCCGGTGCTGCCGTAACCAGCATCCGGATCGATGGTGTGCTGCACGAGTTCACCACGGTTCCGGGTGTCAAGGAAGATGTCACCGAGATCATCCTTAACATCAAGAGCCTGTCGGTTTCCTCCGAGCACGACGAGCCCGTCGTGGCTTACCTGCGCAAGCAGGGCCCCGGAGTCGTCACCGCCGCGGACATCGCTCCGCCGGCCGGCGTCGAATTCCACAACCCGGATCTGCACATTGCCACGCTGAACTCGAAGGGCAAGTTCGAACTCGAACTGACCATCGAGCGCGGCCGCGGCTACGTTTCGGCAGCTCAGAACAAGTCCGGCGACGCAGAGATCGGCCGTATCCCGGTTGACTCCATCTACTCGCCGGTCCTGAAGGTTACTTTCCGCGTGGAAGCAACCCGTGTTGAGCAGCGCACCGACTTCGACAAGCTGATTGTCGACGTCGAGACCAAGCAGGCCATCGCCCCGCGCGATGCCGTTGCTTCCGCAGGCACCACCCTGGTGGAACTGTTCGGTCTGGCCCGTGAGCTGAACACCGCAGCTGAAGGTATCGAGATCGGCCCGTCGCCCACCGACGCTGCCCTGGCAGCCGACATGGCACTGCCGATCGAGGATCTGGACCTCACCGTCCGTTCCTACAACTGCCTCAAGCGTGAGGGCATCCACACCGTGGGTGAACTCGTTGCCCGCTCCGAGGCTGACCTGATGGACATTCGCAACTTTGGTGCGAAGTCCATTGACGAGGTCAAGGCAAAGCTGGTTGAACTGGGCCTGTCCCTCAAGGACTCGCCTCCCGGTTTTGACCTCGCAGCACGCGCCGCAGCAATCGAAGAGGACGACGCCGCGTTCGGCGACGACGAACTCTAAACCAGACCTTGGCCGGCGGGCAGCACCATGGGGTGCGGCCCACGGCTTCCACATGAGGAGAACCAATTATGCCTACCCCCACTAAGGGTCCGCGCCTCGGCGGCGGCCCGGCTCACGAGCGCCTCATGCTCGCGAACCTGGCAGCAGCACTGTTCGAGCACAAGCGGATCACCACCACGGTGACCAAGGCCAAGCGCCTGAAGCCGTACGCAGAGCGCCTGGTGACCTTCGCCAAGCGTGGCGACCTCGCTTCCCGCCGCCGCGTGCTCGGCCTGATCAGCAACAAGGGCGTCGTCCACGAGCTGTTCACCGACATCGCGCAGGCTGTGGAGAACCGCGACGGCGGCTACACCCGCATCACCAAGATCGGCAACCGCAAGGGCGACAACGCTCCCATGGCTGTCATCGAACTGGTCCTTGAGCCGGTTTCCGCCAAGCAGGCCGTCGTAGCCGAGGCTACCTCTGCCGCTAAGCGCGACGCCGACAAGAAGGAAGCTGCCGCTGCTGCCCCGGCTGCCGAAGAGGCTCCGGCCGCTGAGGAAGCTGCTGCAACCGAAGAAGCACCCGCCGCCGAGGAAGCTGCAACCGAAGAGGCTCCGGCCGCTGAGGAAGTTGCCGAAGCTCCCGCTGCCGAGGAGAAGGACGCGAAGTAATTCGCTGCTTCTCTTCGCATAGACTTAGGTCTGTGAACCACCAAAAACCCGCGGCCCCCGTTCCAGGGGGCGGCGGGTTTTTGCGTATCCGGCTTGACCTTTCGTACGACGGCGGCCCGTTCAGCGGGTGGGCGCTGCAGCCGGGCCGGCGGACCGTCCAGGGCGTCCTGGAGGAGTCAATCGAACTTCTGGTCCGCCGGGCGGTGCGGGTCACCGTCGCGGGGCGGACCGATGCCGGCGTCCATGCCCGCGGCCAGGTGGTCCATCTGGACCTCACCGAGGCCGAGTGGCTGGGACTGCCGCGCGGGCACGGCTGGATCCCGCCGTCGCCATGATTCGGCGTCTTCGCGGCGCCCTGAACCGCGGACTGGGCGGCCTGCACGGCGCGGTGGAGGTGCACGGCATCTCGGTGGCGCCAGCTGGCTTCGACGCGCGCTTCTCAGCGCTTTGGCGGCGCTACAGCTACCGGATCGCGGACGCGCCTGCCCTCTGGGATCCGCTGCAGCGGTACTTCACGCTGTGGCACAAAAACGAGTTGGACGTGGACCTGCTGAACGAGGGCGCCTCGCAGCTTTTGGGCCTGCAGAACTTCCTGTCCTACTGCAAGCCCCGGGAAGGGGCCACCACCATCCGTGAGCTGCAGCGCTTTGAGTTCACACGGGGCGGGGACGGCGTCATTGTGGCCACCGTCCAGGCTGACGCGTTCTGCCACAACATGGTGCGCGCGCTGATCGGCTCCGCACTGTACGTGGGTGAGGGAGTTGAAGCCCCGGGCTGGCTGCACGAGCGGCTGCTGCTGCAGAAGCGGGACGCCAAGTCCGTCCTGGCGGCCCCGCACCCCCTTGTGCTCGAGGAAGTGGCTTACCCCTCGGACAGCGAGCCTGCTGGCCCGCGCCGAGCAGACCAGGGCTGTGCGGGAGTACTGATCAGAAAGACGGGGAGGGCCTTCGGCGGGAAGCGTAACCGTGAAGGTGCTGCCCTTGCCCTCGCCGCTCTCGCACATGATTGTGCCGCCGTGGCGCTCCACGATCATCCGCGTGATGGAAAGGCCCAGCCCCACCCCGGGAATCGCTGCCCTTTGCGCCGACTCGGTCCGGAAGAAACGGTTGAACACTTTTGCCGCATCCTCGTGGGAGATGCCCATGCCGGTGTCGGTCACGCTCAGCCGTACCCACTGCGGGTCCGCCGTCGCGCTGATGCTGATCCTTCCGCCGCCGGGAGAGTACTTGATGGCGTTGGAAACCAGGTTGTCCAGCACCTGCCCGATCCGGAGCGGGTCCGCGTAGGCCCACAGGGGGAGGGGACGTCGGCGGCGATCTCCACGTGGGACCGCTGGGCAGAGGCCTGGGCCGAGCTGAGGCTGGTCTCCACCAGGCTGGCCAGGTCGGTCCGCTTGGGGTGGACATTCAGTGCGGTCGAGGCGGAGGCCGTCAGGTCGGCCACCAGGTCCAGGAGCCGCTCCGCGTTGCGCTGGACCACCAGGAGGCGCTGGGCCAGGTGCGGGGACAGGCTGTTGGCTTCTTCCAGCACCAGGTCCACGTTGCCGACGATTGAGTTCAGCGGGTTCTTGAACTCGTGCGAAACATTGGAGATGAGGTCCTGGTTCGCGGCCAGGGACTCCACCCAGCCGGTGACATCGGTGTAGACCACTACCGCCCCGGTCAGGCGGCCGTCCTCGCTGACCAGCGGCCGGGCCGCAGTGGAGACGGCGCGCTGCTCGGGGCCTTCGCCGGCCCACACCAGGTAGTCGGCGAAGGATTCCCCGGCCATGGCCCTGCTGATGGGTCGGCGGTCCGGGGGAGCAGCGTGCGACGGTCTTGGCCGAAGATGAGCTGGTGCCCCTGGCCCGGCACGGCCTCGTCAGCGCCTGTGGCGCGGCGGAAGTTGCGCTGGCGGCTGTTGGACACCAGGAAGTGGCCGGAGCGGGCGACGGCGGCAATGCCGACGTCGGTGGCGTCCAGGACGGTTTCGAGCAGCTTTTCCCGTTCCCGGCTTGCCGCGAGCAGGTCCCGGAGCTCACGGTCCTTCTCTGCCAGTTCGCGTTGCTGCAGCCGCAGGTTCACGCTTGCGAAGCGGATGGCGAGGGAAACGGCGAGCATCATGACGGGGAAGAGAACTACTGTGGTGAGGTCCGCGGCGGTTTCGGACGGGAAGTGACCCACGGCCGACGGGAGCATGATCAGGAACGGCCCCATGAAGCTGAGCACCAGGCTGCTGCGCGCCAGCATGCCGGATGCGGAGAGCCAGATGACCGGGAAGACCACCAGAACTGCCAGCCCGGGCAACAGCGGTGCTGCGCCGTTGCGCAGGAACCCGATCGCGGCAAAGTCCAGCACGGGAATAACCAGGTACGGGCGGTGCGCCAGGCGTTCCCAGGGAATCAGGAAGCAGGCAAGGAACAGTACCCCGTGGAGGGCAAGGCCGGCCGCGTACAACGGGCTGTGCAGGAGTGTGGGCCATGCGAACGGGGTGATCACGGCAATGACGGCCACCACGACGGTCAGGGGAAGCTGGCACAGCGCCACTTGGGCGCGGGGTCCCAGCCGGCGAAAGATGCGGCCCGGCCCGCGGTGGAACAATGGCTCAGCCATGTTTCTGACTCGTACCCCTTCACATGGGGAAAGCAGGTGTCGCCAAGGTCGATCAATTCCCCCAGTTACCTTGAGCAACCACCCTTTCCCTTGGATATTGCACACGTCCTGTCATAGTAATTGACTTTTCAATTTCGAGGGCGAATACGGATGTCATCAGCACGGCTTACTAGTAGCGTATAAATGGTTGGAGCGGGAATGGCATTGGCGCTGGGCCAATGGGGGGCCATCTCCGCCTGGCGCAGGGATAGCAATGGACGATCTTGGTGTAGCTGTAGTAATCGAAGATGACGCGGACGTACGCAACCTCCTTGAAGGCGTACTGACCCAGGCGGGCTTCGAAGTACATACAGCTGTTGATGGGCGGGCCGGGGTTGAGGTGGTCCGCAGTAAGCAGGCCAACGTTGTAACGCTCGATATTGGCCTGCCGGATATCGACGGGTTCGAGGTATTACGGCGAATCCGGAATTTCAGCAATGCCTACGTGGTGATGCTGACGGGCCGGACGGAGGAGCCGGACCTGTTGTCGGCACTCAACGCGGGCGCGGACGATTACATCGCCAAACCCTTCAGGCCAAGGGAGCTCCGGGCCCGGGTGGCGGCGATGATGCGCAGGCCCCGGCACGAGATAGCGGGGAAGGAACCGTCAACCACGGAGTGGGCACAGCCCCCGGCTCCGCCCGCGCCGGGCGATCCGGGGGTGTTGCGGCACAACGGACTCCAGCTGAACCACCGGACACGCACCGTTGAGGTCAAGGGTCAGCCGCTGGGCCTGACCCGCAGCGAATTCGACCTGCTGCATGTACTGCTGAAGGGCGCCGGCGCCGTCTGCACCAGGGCTGACCTGGTACGGGCCGTGAGGGGCGACTTCTATGACCATGACACGTACATCAGCGAGGCCGATGAGCGTGCCGTGGAGGTCCATGTGGGAAACCTCCGGCGCAAGCTCAAGGAAGACCAGTTGTCGCCGCGCTGGCTGCAGACGGTGCGCGGTGTGGGGTACCGGCTGGCGCCCCGGCGGCCCGACGACGCGTAGTGGTCAGCCCTTCTCCAGGATGTAGGTCGACTGCGGCTCGGACACCGTCCGTGCCCCGTCCTGGGCCACCCCGGCCATCATGGCTTGGCCCCGGACAAAGTCGCCGCGCCGGATGAGGTCTTCGAGGAGTTCGGCGAGCCTGGCCAGGCGCACCCCGCCCACCATGGTGGAGCTGATCTTCAGGCTGATGACGGCATCCAGGGCAGAGGCTTCGTCCTCGCTGTCTACAGCTGTTCCCAGCCGGGCCAGGCGCAGGTCCCACATGGCGGCATAGTCACGGGCGAAGCGCTGGGCCAGGCCGGATCCTGCGAGTTCGTCCTCGAGCTCGTCCAGAACCGCTGTGTCAATTAACGGCAAGAGAGCGGCCGCTTCCAGTGAGAGGGCCGCCGCTGCGGCCCGAACGTGGGTGGCAGGCAATGTGACCCCGGCCAGCGGGGAGTCCACAGCGGGGCTCTTTCCGCTGGAGCCGGAATCTTGACTCTGCATTGTTCAAGGCTACTTCCTGGAAATCATTCGTCGTCCATTTTCTTATCATTCTGTGTAAACCTTGAGGCAACCTTGCCGTGGCCCTGAGTATCCTTTATTGTCCGCTGAACGTCATCACCGTATTGATCACGGCCGGTCCCAGGATGGCGATGAAGAGGACCGGAAAGATGAAGAACAAGAGCGGGAAGAGGATCATGACGGGCAGCTTCATGGCCTTTTCCTCGGCCCGCTGGCGGCGCTTGACCCGCATGACCTTGGCCTGGACGCGCAGCACCCGGCTGATGGCGATTCCGTAGGTGTCGGCCTGGACCACGGCCTGCACGAAACTGCGCAGGCTCCGGGATGTTGGTTCGTTCCGCCAACGCAACGTATGACTCCCTGCGGCTGCGTCCCACCTGCATGTCCTGCAGGGTGCGGACCAGTTCCTCCGCCAGCGGACCCTTTCCGTTCTCGCCTGCCCTTGCCATGGCGCCTTCGAAGCCAAGTCCGGCTTCCACGGAGATCAGCATCTGGTCCAGCGTGTTGGCGAGTTCGAGCCTGCATGGCCTTCTGCCGCTCCTGTCCTTTGCTGTAGAGGAGCAGGTCGGGGATGAAGTAGCCAAGGACCAGGACGAAGATCCCGGCGAGCTTCATAATCGGGCTGCTTCCGATGGAGGTTAGATAGAGGCCAGCGGCCGCACCTGCCAGGCCAAGTCCGAGCTTCGACCCGAGCACCTTTCCCAGCGGCATGGAAGCGGGCCGGCCGGCGAGGGACAGGAGGCGGTCCAGGAATGCGACGTAGGCAGGGGGAGTGAGCCGCCGCCCCAGGGCTTCGAGCCTGGCGGGCGCTCCGGCCGGCGCAGCGGCGACGGCGGGGGCGCCGCGGGAGAGCAGGTCGGTGACTGCCACGCGGCCCTGCTTGTCCACGGTGAGGACGGACCAGGCCAAGGCCCCCACGGGGACGCTGACCAGCAGGACGGAGAGCAGGACGGTGAGGTTCATGGGGTCCTCAGAACTTCAGGTCGATGATCTTGCGCATCCACAGCGCACCGATGGTCATCAGGACAAAAGAGGCGCCGATCATTACCCAGCCCAGGGGATGGGTGAACATGGCGTTCATGTAGTTGGGACTCACCGCCAGCAGCATGGCCACGATGCCGAACGGCATGGCGATCAGGATGTAGGCGGAGAACTTGCCTTCCGCGGCCAGGGCCTTGATGTGGCCTTTGATTTCCGCGCGCTCGCGGATGGTCTCGTTGACCTGGTCCAGCACCTCGGCCAGGTTGCCGCCCACTTCGCGGTTGATCTGGATGGCCTGCGAGATCCAGATGAAGTCCTCATTCTTCATCCGGTCCGCCGTGTCGTTGAGGGCGGCGAGCAGGTCCCGGCCGAGGCTGGTTTCCGTGATCACCCGCCGCATCTCCTCGGACGTGGGCTTCTGGGACTCAGTGGCGGCGGCGTCGATGGCGCGCAGGATGCTGTGCCCGGCGCGCAGGCCGCCGGAGAGCAACTGCAACGTGTCGCCCAGGCTGGCTGTCGAAGGCGGTGCGGCGCTTGCCGGCCAGGAACCCGAGGACCAGTTTGCCCACGAAGGGTGCCAGCAGGGCGAGCAGCAGTCCCATGAAGGGCCCTACAGTCACCAGGCCAACCAGCATGCCGACGCAGGCACCGATGCCTACAAGCAGGAAGAATTCGGCCTGGCTGAGGCGCAGGCCTGCGTTCTCGAGTTCGGGGCGGGAGAAGAGCTTGACGGTTCGGCCCGCGAGGAGCCGTTCGAAGGACTTGACGCCGGAGAGCGCCAGGCGCGTTATGGAGGATGGCGGCTCGGGTTCAAACGGACGACGGCGGTCCAGCGGCACCGAGGGGGCGCCCGGAAGGAGCACGGCCACGCCGAGCAGGCAGATGGCTGCCAGGAGGATGACGCTTCCGAGGGCGATGATCATGGCCGCGTCCCTACTTGGCGCCCGGGGAGAGCGGGGTGGCGAACACCGCGGGGGATACGTGGATGCCCAGGTCCTCGAACCGGTCGATAAACCGCGGCCTGATGCCCGTGGCGACAGGGCGGCCAAGGAACCGGCCGTGCGCGTCCACGCCTGCCGAGTAGTCGAAGACAAAGGCGTCCTGGAGGGTGACGATGTCCCCTTCCATGCCCTGGACCTCCGTGACGTGGGTGATCCGGCGGGAGCCGTCGCGGAGACGGGAGATCTGGACGATGAGGTTTACGGCGGAGGCGATCTGTTCACGGATGGCGCGCAGGGGAAGGTCCATGCCGGCCATCAGTACCAGGGTTTCGAGGCGGGCCACGGCGTCACGCGGGGAGTTGGAGTGCACGGTGGAGAGGGAGCCGTCGTGGCCGGTGTTCATGGCCTGCAGCATGTCCAGGGATTCGCCGCCGCGGACCTCACCCACCACAATCCGGTCGGGCCGCATACGGAGTGAGTTGCGGAGGAGTTCCCGGATAGTCACCTCGCCCTTGCCTTCGGTGTTGGGCGGGCGGCTTTCCAGCCGGACCACGTGGTCCTGCTGGATCTGCAGGCTCCACGGCGTCCTCGATGGTGACAATCCGTTCGTCGTGCGGGAGGAATGAGGACAGGACGTTCAGCAGGGTGGTCTTGCCTGTTCCCGTACCACCGGAAACGATGATATTGAGTTTGGCTTTGACGCAGGCGTTCAGCAGTTCGGCCATTTCAGGCGTCAGGGTGCCGAAGTCGATGAGGTTGCGGACCGTCAGCGGGGTCTTGCTGAACTTTCGGATGGTCAGCGAGGAGCCGCCCACGGCCAGCGGCGGGATGACCGCGTTGACACGCGAGCCGTCTTCCAGGCGGGCGTCCACCAGCGGGGAGGACTCATCGATGCGGCGGCCCACCTTGGAAACGATCCGTTCGATGACCTTGCGCAGGTGTTCCTCGGAGCTGAACCGGGATTCGGCCAGCGTCAGCTTGCCCTTGCGTTCCACGTAGATCTGGTCCATGCGGTTGACCATGATTTCCGTGACGGCGGGGTCGTCGAGGAGGCGCTGCAGGGGGCCGTAGCCCAGCACGTCGTCGGCCACGTCCTGGACCAGGCGGGTGCGTTCCTCGGGGGTCAGCGGCACCTGCTCGGCGTCGACAATGCGGGTAAGTTCCTCCTTGGCGGTGCTCCGCAGCCTCCTGTTCGGTGACGGCACCGTCGTTGAAGCGGGTTCCCATGCGTTCGAACAGGGCGGTTGCCGCCCTGTCCTTCATGGCTGCGAAAACGTCCACCTTGGGTGCGCTGGGCACCTGCTGCGTGCCGGCGTCGTGCGTTGAATGCACGACGGCGGCATGCGCCAGAAGGTGCCGATCAGCACCTTCCGCGGGGGCCGGCGACGGTGCGGGCGCCGCACGCGGTGCCTCAAGCAGCGCGGTGCCGGAAGCCTGGCCGCGCGACTGGGCCGCGTTGATGCGTTCGGAGAGTTTCATCAGATGACCACCCTTCGGTGAAGTTTCCGCTGCGCCTGTGCGCGCCATGCCGGGTTGAAGCGCTCCACCAACTGGCGGAGGCTTTTGACGGCTGGGTCCTTTTTTGATTCCTGGAGGACGGGGATTCCGCGGTTGGTGGACAGGGCCACGGCGCGGGAGCGGGGACGCTGACGTCCACGGGCGCGCCGATGGTGGATTCGACGTCCTGGACGTTCAGGCCTGCCTTGGCGTCGGCCATGTTCAGGACCACGTGGCGGGATTCGGGCATGATGTCCAGCTGGCGGAGGACTTCCAGGCCGGAACGCAGGCCGCGGAGACTGGGGATGTCCATGGCGCTGACCCAGACGACGTCGGTGCACTGCTCTATGGCGGCGAGGCCGATTTCCGGCATGCCAGGGGCGGTGTCCAGCACCACGTATTGGAACTCCCGGGCGAGCTGTTCCAAGAGGTGGCTGACCTGCTCCGGGGTGATGTGGTCCGCGTCCACGGGGTTGGGCGGGGCGCACAGGGCGTAGATGCCGGCCGGGTGCACCGTGAGGAAGGCTTTGAGGACCAGGGAGTCCTGGGCGGCCGCCGGGGTGACGGCGTCCGTGACCGTGTGCTCCGGGTTGAGGTAGAGCCCGGAGGCGATGTCTCCGAACTGCAGGTCCAGGTCCACGATCACCACGCTCATGGGCGCGATCTGGCCCAGGCCGATTGCGATGTTGGTGGCCAGGGTGGTCTTACCCACGCCACCTTTGGGGGAGAAGACGCCGATGACCAGGCCCTTGCTGTTCTGTTCAGCTTGTGTTTCCGGGCTGCGGTGGCGGGTGGCGAAGGACTGGCAGGCGCGTTCGAGCAGCACCCGTATTTCCGCGGCGTCAGCCTGCGGGCTGAGGATGTCGCGGATGCCGGAGCGCATGGCGTTCAGCAGTGCGGCGGGCTCCACGTCGCTGACCAGGACCAGGCTGAGGCCGGGAAGCTGGACGTCGAAAACCTTGGCGAACCTGAGCGCCTCCTCATAAGGGACGTCCGGGCCGATGATCAGCACCTCGGGCTGCTCCTGGTTGAGGAGGGCAAACAGTTCCGCGGGGCCTGCGGGGAGGATGTCACTCGCGATGGTCTGGACGCTGCCGCGCAGGCCGTTGGCGACGGCGGCGCGCAGCTTTTGGTCGAACTCGGCGCTGGGCGAAAGGAGGACGAACCGGCTCATTTGTACACGTTGTCCTTCCTGGCGATGAAGCCACCGTTGTCCTGGGCGTCGAGGGGTTCCTTGGTGAGCCAGAGGCTGCCATTGAGAGTGGTGTAGATGATCTTGCTTGCGTCCACGTCGCTCACCGCCACGGTCACCATGAACGAGCCTTGGGGGAGGGTGGTGTCCTGCGGGTTTGTGCCGTCGGTAGGCTTGGCAGTTGGTTGCGCTGCACGCTGGACCGCCGTGACGAGGACCTTGCGCAGAGAAAGCTGGGTGGTGGGCTCGCCGGGTTTGCTCTTGTCCGCGCCGGCCGCGAAGTTGAATCCGATGGCAACGTGGTCCCCGGCTTCAAGGCGGCCACCGACCACCATCTTGGGTTCCAGCTCGAAGGTGACTTCCTGGAGCCCGGCCGGCACCTTGGCGGCGCTGCTGCTCTTGGCATCCTGGGGGGCGACGAGGCGTTCGGCGAGGAGCTGTTCGCCGGGGACGAGGTCGACGGCGGCCACTTTGCCGGAAGAGTCGTCGAGGGACGTCAGTGCTGTTGGTGCGACACCTGCCGCCGGGACGTCCTGGATGACGAGCGAGGCTGCCATGGCGTTCACCTGGGTTCCGGCGGGGATGGCCTTTTCGACCACCAGCACCTTTTTGGGGCTGGTAGTGGCCATCGCCCGAGCGTCCGCGCCGTTCGCGTAGACGATGATGAGGAGGGCTCCCACAAGCGCCAGGGCGACGGCGGCCGTTCCGGCGAGCATGCGAGACTTCACTTTGAACTCCGTGGTTTGGGTGGGGATTGTCAGAGGGTAAGTCGGGCAACGGATGCACCGAAATCCGGAGCGTTGCCGAGTTCAAAGCCTTGGGCGAGTGAAACGAATTTCACGAAATAGCCCCGTATCGTTTTGTTGGCCACCTTTGCACCTGCCGTCCAACCAATGCTTGCGAACTGGTAACCCGTCACGTGGAATGCCGCGAAGCCTTTGACGTAGTACTTACCGCTGGAGCCTGTTCCGGTAGCGACGTCATATAGCGGCAGCAAAACGGTTTGGTTGTTCATTTGATTGAAGTCAGACTGGCTACAGGAATACGGAACGCTTGCCCCTGTGTCGCTGGAAAACCAGATCCCGGAGTTGTTGGACGCCCCTGCAGTTGCAGTTATGGCACACTTCGCTGAAGTCGTTTGAATCCAGCCGAACCCCCTGGGATGCCGCCGCATCCATTGACGGACTGCGCTAGAACCTGTTCGGTGCCCGCCGTCGAACCGGCGAGCATGTCCAACTTGCAGTAGGCGATTGCTAACGGCAGGATTACTGGTCCTCTGGATGGGGTTCCCCACGTGGCAGAAGAGGTTGCCATTATCTTCTCGCTGTCGATCCCCAGCGCGCGCGCGAAGTAGAGCGAGACCGAGTCCTGCGGTGCGCCGTCTTGTTTTGCCGACGTCATCACACTGACTGTTCGCGCGGTCTTGTCCAGCTGAATGGAATAGACGTTACTTTTCCCGTCCAGTGCATTCTGATTTGCCAGACTGGCGGCAAGTGTAGAAGAAGTTGAACATAGTGGATCCGTCAAATTGACGCCGCACTTCTGAGCTAGGGCCAGCGCAGATGCATCTGCACCACTTTGCGCCTGCGCCCGTTCAGAGTAGATCAGGCCCACGTCGACGGAGATAGCCACGAAGCCAAGAAGAGTAACTAGGAGGATGGCGACGATGACGCTGACGGCCCCGTTTTCGCCGCTCTGGGTTGTGGTGATCGGTTTGTCCGTCCCTAGCCGCCGCACAGCATGACTCCCTTGCCGGTCATAGGAAACGGCCCGGCGATTCCCGTGATGGTGGAGAGCGTGTACTGGACCGTGACTGTTACTTGAGTACCCGTGCTGCACGTGGTTGGGCTTACGGTAACGGCGGACGACGGAATGGTGGAGCTGACCGACGCGGCTGCGGTCTGAACGGCGCTCGCTGCTGCGGTCGGATTGTTGTTGATTGCCATAACGCGGACGCCATCACGTGCTGCGTTCGTTAGGGTGATCTGGGTGTTGTACGCTCTGCCAAACTCGATTGTGCCCAGCACAAGCATCAAGAGGAGGGGCAGCAGAATCGCGAATTCAACGGCGGCTGCGCCGCGTTCCGGGTCGCGTTTCATCTGCTGCACCTCCTCTTGGATTGCTTGTTTCCGCCGGGCAGAGTGCCGCCGTTTGGCTATGGGGTCCGGAACGGCGGCCGTGTGTTATGGAGTCGGGACAGTGGTGCTGGCCGGGTGGGCGATGTCGCTCGTGACGTTGGTGAACATCGTCTGGAGCTGGCCGCCAAGGGTGCTGACGGCGACGATGATGACGACAGCGATGAGGGCGACCATGATGCCGTATTCAACGGCGGTGGCGCCCTTCTCTTCGCTGCGAAGGCGGATCATGAGGTTGGTGTAGAGAGAAAGCATTTGGACTCCTGAGCGAGACGGATTGGCTGGCCCTGCACCAGCACTGAAATGAATTTAGCAACGTCTTTTGCCGTCTTGACGGGATCTTGCAGCATCCTGAGCAAAGCCTTTACGAATGGCCTTTTCCCTGCGCTTTTGCTGGGTTCTACCTGCGCTGATGGTGGGCTTTGCCGGCTTCGGGCGCGCAAAGGACCCCCTCGGTTCTGGGTGCCGAGGGGGTCCGGTTTTGGAGCGCTAGGGGCGCTATGGTGTGGAGCGATCAGGGGATGCCGAGAGCTGAACTCAATGTCGACGCCAAGTTTTGGTAATGAAGATTGAGGGCTTGCCCGAAGGTTGTGATGCCGATGACCAAGGCCATGGCCAGGAATGCGATTAGGATGCCGTACTCCGTGGACGTTGCCCCGCGCTGGTCCCTGATTAGAACTCGTAGAGTTGTCGTCGGCCGCATCAGCAGGCTGTGAATTGATTTCAATGCAACCTCTCTAGTGGAAAACGGCCATGATCTGAAGGATCGCTGGTCCGAGCAAAATGATGAAGAGGGTTGGCAGGATGAAGAAGATCAGAGGAAAGAGCATTTTGACTGGCATCTTCATCGCGTGTTCCTCCGCCAGTTGCCGCCGTTTGATGCGCATGTCCTTCGCCTGTGCCTTTAAAACGCCCGCGATGGCAATCCCGTAGGTATCTGCCTGGACTACGGCCCGAACGAACGTCCGCACCGCGGGAACGTCAACCCGTTCCGAGAGAGCCAGGTAAGCCTCTTTGCGGGAACGCCCGACCTGGATGTCTTGGAGCGTCCTGATCAGTTCATCCGCCAGGGGCCCCTGCCGTTTCCTCCGGCTCGTCCCATGGCGGTTTCAAAGCCGAGCCCAGCTTGAACCGAAATCAACATCTGGTCCAAGGCATTTGGGAGCTCCAACCTGATTGCTTCCCTGCGCTTCTGAGCAAAGTTCCGCAAGAGGATGTCTGGCAGGAAATAGGTCAGCGCGACAAGAACGAAAGCAATGAAGAACCTCCCCGCCGAGGGTGAACCCATGAAGACCAGAAGGCCCAGGAGTGCGCCGCCGAAAGCGAGCATTGGTTTGATCATGAGGATCCGGGAAAGCGGCCATTGCTTTGGCCGCCCCGCTCCCGACAATTGCTTGTCAAGCCAGGCCTCGTAGCCGCGGGGTGTTATCCGCTTGGACAGGTTCGAGAATTGCTGGCGGATGTTGAGCGACTGTGAGGCCTGTGCGGAGCCGCCGCCCAGGTTGGCCTTGATACGCCGCAGGGCAGCCCGGTCGCCTGTGAAGGACAACCAAACCATGCCCGAAATCGGCACGACAATGGCCAATATTGCTGCTAATGCGATGGGTTGCATGTCGTCCCCCTAGTACTTCGGTTTGATGATGCGGCTGAGCCAGAGGCCGCCGACGGACAGGAGGACGATCGCCGCGCCCAACATCGCGAATCCGATTAATGTCGTGGTGAAGACCCGCGAGTAGGTTGGGTTGAAGAGCACGAGGCCGATGAACATCAGGATCGGCAGGGCCATGAGGACCAATGCCGAGATACGCCCTTCAGCGCTGAGTGCTCTGACCTGGCCTTTGACTTGGTTCCGGTCGCGGATAGTCTCACCCACGTGGTCCAGGACTTCCGCCAGGTCGCCACCAACTTCACGGTGGATCTCAATGGCTTGTGCTATCCAGTAGAAGTCCTCGCTTGCAGTCCGGCGGGACACGTCCGCCATGGATTCACCCAAGTCGCGGCCGATTCTCGTTTCGTTGACGATTCGGGTGAGCTCCGCAGCCATCGGTCCATCATTTTCCTGCGCTGCTGCGTCGATGGCCCTCAGGAGACTGTGCCCGGCCCGAAGACCGCCGGAAAACATTTGCAGCGTATCGGGAACCTGGGCCTCGAAGGCTTTTCGACGCCGGGCGATGAGGAAGTTAAGTCCCAAGTAGAGGAGAAACGGCGTAGCAAGGAACGCAAGGATGCTCATACCGAGGCCGCCGAGGAGGAATGCCGCGACCGTTGTCACTAAAGTCACTGTTCCGGCGATTAGGAGGTAGTCCCCGGGCTCCTTGTTAAGACCTGCCTGCTCCAACTTCTCGCGGTTGAAGATCGACGTGGGGCGCTTCTTGAGGCCACGGTTCAAAGCACCCACGGCCTGATTTGTCAGGCGGGTCAGACTGGAGGATTGCTGGGCGATCTCAGGGCGTCGCCTGGATAGAGGGACGCCCGGGCGTCCCTTCCAAACGAATACGAACAGCAGGGCGAGTGACGTGTAGAGCAGGAACAGGCCCGTCATGAAGAGGGCGACTGGCACGGACGGCGTCATGGCTATCTACCTCTGCCCGTTTCAGCGCCGAAGATGTGCGGTGAAACCCGGATGCCAAGGTCGGCGAACCGGTCGGTGAACCTGGGCCGAACGCCGGTTGGCACTGGCTTACCGAGGAATCTTCCGTTCGCGTCAACTCCCGCCGCAAAATCGAAGATGAACGCATCCTGGAGGGTGACGATATCACCCTCCATACCCTGCACTTCGGTGATGTGCGTTACGCGCCGGGTTCCGTCCCGCAACCTGGAGATGTGAACAATGAGGTTCACAGCAGAGGCGACCTGCTCCCGAACTGCGCGGAGCGGAAGATCCATGCCGGCCATGAGTACCAGGGTCTCAAGGCGGGCTATGGCATCGCGGGGCGAATTGGCGTGGACTGTGGACAGTGATCCGTCGTGGCCGGTGTTCATTGCCTGCAACATGTCCAGGCATTCGCCGCCGCGCACTTCGCCGACCACTATGCGATCGGGCCGCATGCGGAGCGAGTTTCGCACGAGGTCGCGAATGGCAATTTCGCCTTTTCCTTCGATGTTCGCCGGCCGGCTTTCCAGCCTCACCACATGGTCCTGCTGCAGCTGGAGTTCCACCGCGTCCTCAATCGTGACGATGCGGTCCGATGCGGGAATGAAGGACGACAGCGCGTTGAGAAGCGTGGTCTTGCCGGTACCGGTACCACCGGAAACGATGATGTTCATCCGGGCCAGGACACACGCTTGAAGCAATTCGGCCATCTCGGGGAGAGGCTGCCGAACGCAATGAGCTTCTGGACCGTCAGGGCGTCACCGCCGAACTTTCGGATGGTCAGCGCGGGTCCGTTGACGGCAAGCGGCGGGATGATGGCATTAACGCGCGATCCGTCTGCCAGACGTGCATCCACGAGAGGAGAGGACTCGTCGATGCGGCGTCCAACCTTCGACACGATGCGCTCGATCACCCTCCTCAGTGCGTCGTCGGAGGCGAACTTGGTGTCCGTCAACGTCAACTTGCCGGCCCGTTCAACATAAACCTGGTCGAAACGATTAACCATCACTTCCGTCACGGACGGATCGTCCAGGAATCGCTGTATCGGACCATGACCAAGAACGTCATCGATAATTTCGCGGATAAGGCGTTGGCGCTCGGACGAGGTCAGCGGAACCTGTTCCTCGTCGACGACGACCTTCAGTTCGTCCTTGACGTATTGGTGGAGCTCGTTCTCTTCGAGGGAAGAATCAGTGATGCGGGCACCAAGCCGCTCGTAGAGCGCCGTGCTTGCTCGCTCTTTGAGTGCGCTCAGCGCCCCGCTTGCCGCAGCCGCAGTTGGGCTCAGCTCGATGATTTCGGCCGCTTGCTCTTTTTCTGCGGACTTGGCGTCATGGATGCGGCCCAAGGTGGCTGGTTCAGCCGGGTCCTTGGTTAGCAGAAACGGATCGTGCTCTTCTTCGACGACTGCCAAGCTCGGCTCGGTGCCGCGTGCCTTTTCAAGCCTGCGTGAGAGGTTCACTGGACTACCGCCCTTCTGTGCAACTTCTTGTGGGGTCTTGCTTCCCAATTGGGTTCGAACCGCTTCACCAGCTGCCGAAGACCCTTTTGCGCTGGATCCCGGCTGCCGTCCTGGAGGAGCGGGATCCCTTTATTGGTTGAGAACGGAAGGGTCCGCGAGCGGGGAGCACTACATCTACCGGGGCCCCGATGGTGGCTTCAACATCTTGGAGAGTCAGCCCAGTGCGGCGGTCCGCCATGTTGAGGACTACGTGGCGGACTTCCGGAAGGAGGTTCAGCTCGGAAAGAATCTGGTTTCCGGAGCGAAGGCCTCGGATGCTGGGAACATCCATGCCGCAAATCCAGACGGCGTCGGAAGCGAGGTCAAGTGTCGCCAGGACATGTTCACCGAGCCCGGGCGCAGTATCAACAACGACGTATTGGAACTCCTGCCGCAGCTGGGTAAGCAGATGGCTGACGTTCTCTCCCGTGATCCGGTCCATCTCCACCGGGTTCTTTGGGGCACACAGGGCGTAGATGCCGGCAGGGTGCACGGTCAGGTACGTCTTGAGGACCATGGAGTCTTGGCTTGCGGCACCGACAACGGCGTCCGTGATGGTGTGGTCAGGTTCCAGCATCAGCCCGCTGGCGACGTCTCCAAACTGCAGATCCAGGTCCACGATGACCACCCCCATTGGAGCGATCTTTCCCAGCCCCACGGCCAGGTTCGTGGCCACGGTGGTCTTGCCTACCCCTCCCTTGGGGGAGATGACGGCGATGATTCGACCCCCCGCGGCATGCTCATGATGCTCTGAGCTGCTTGGGGACAGGCCACGCCGCCGTCCGGCGGAGGCTAGGCTTGCCCGCTCGACGATTATGCGGACGTGGTCCACTTCTGCGGTCGGATCCAAGAGATCCCGGATGCCGGCCCGCATCGCCTGGATCGCCACTTCGGAGGATTCGTCGGTCACCAGGATCATGCTGATCTCCGGATACTGTAGATCCATCACTGCGGCGAACTTCAACGTCTCGTCAGCCGGCAGCCCGGGTCCCAGGATAAAGACTTCCGGAGGTTCCCCGAGGAGCCTGCGTCAAGACTTCCTCGGGACCCTGAGGGAGATAGTCAGCCTGGAAGTATTGAAGGGTTCCCGGCATGGCTGCAGTAGCCAGACGAACTTTGCGCTCGAATTCCGCGTTTGGGGTGATCAGGACAAAGCGGCTCATCGGAATACCTTCGTCTTGTCCACAACACCAGTGGTGCCCTCCGTAGCCCCGGTGGGCTCTTTCGACATGTAGATCTTGCCGAACTCTGCTGCGTAAACCAGACGTTCCGCGTCAACTGAGTTCCGGGCGACTGTAATCAGGTAGTTCCCGTCGCTCTGCGCATTGCTGCCGGAACTGAGGGATCCATCCGACTTTTGGGTCGAATCCTGTTGGGCCGGGGTGCCGTTGCTCAACTGGGTGGCCGTGACAAGTACTTTGTGGAAAGTGAGCTGGGTGCCCGCCGACTGCGTAGCGGTCTGTCCGGCCCCATTGGTAGATGACTCGGTGAGGGAGATAAAGATGCCTACCGTGTCTCCGGCGGAGATCTTTCCGCCAACTACGCGTTCGATGGGAAGCTTGAGGGAGATCTCCTGCATTCCATCAGGGACGGCGACTCTCGACGGTCCAAGAAACGACTGCTTTTCCACTAGCCGGCTCGATAGCAGTTGTTCACCGGGAACCAGGGCAACGGCGGTGACCTTCGACCCCAAGGAGTTCAGGTCAGTCACGCTGTCGGCGGTGAGCGCCGACTTGGGAAGCGGCTTCCTAGCGACTGACCCACCTAGATCGCTGACTGCCGTCCCTGCTGGAACAGCAGCCTGAACCACAAACACTTCCGATGTCTCGGTTCCGGCCATGGCACGGGCATCCGCGCTCTGTACGTAGGTAATAAGAAGGACGGTGCCGGTTATCGCGATGACTAGCGCGGCGATGCCTCCCAGTAGGCGTGCTTTCACTTTCTTCCCCTTTAGGTGATTTCTACTTGATCAGCCCAAGGACAACGACGTTGCCGGTGGGTGTTGTGGAGCCCCCGGTGAAGAGGCTGGGATCGGCGGAATAGCCGACAAACGTCCCGTATATGCCTTTCTCACTCCCGCTGAAGACATTCGTCGGGTCGTACTTGGCCTGGCCAGTGAGATTCCAAGCTTGGATTTTGAAGCCAGCCCATTTTTCGATGTAGTACTGAATGGAACTGCCGCTGCATGAACCGAACTGAGCCGCTGGCATCCCGGCGCACGTGTACTTGTAGACGGGAAGGGCTACAGTCGAATTGGCCAGTGAGGGATTGATGGTTGGATTGAAGAGGTCGATGCATCCGGTTGGAACGGATGCCCCGGTACTCCCCATGCTCCACTGTCCAACCTGTGCGGTGACTTTGCAGCCTGTACTGCCGTCCGGCTTAAGCCAGGCAAAGCCGCCAGGGATAATCTGGTTTGAAGGGTTCTGGCCGTTGCAGTCCTGCGCGCCCCCTTGGATAAGAATTTTGTGAGGCAGCCCGTCGTCCTTGAATTCACAGGGGGCGAACGTGAGAGGGAGAACTGTCACTCCCTTCGTGGGGTACAACCACTTCGCCGTGGCTGTGGCGCCCACCTTTGCCGGCGGCGCGTTCAGGGCGCTGGCGAACATTTTGGTCAGAAAGCCGGCGTTGGTAGCACCGTCTTTGGTGGAAGTAGTCACTGACACCTGGCCTGGCACGGAAAGGTCCACCGACTCAACCGTGGATGCATTGTCATTCGAGTTATTGTTGGCGAGATTCGACGCGACGCTGTTTACCGCGGACTGGGTGCAGCCGCCGGTACCGGAGCACAGGTCTGCTCCGGCAAGGGCTCCCGCGTCAGCAGCATTCTGAAGCTGGGCCCGCTCGGCGTAGATTTGCCCGGTATCGACAGCCAGGGCGCCGGCACCGATGAGGACCACCATCATGACAGCCACCATGACGCCGGCTGCTCCGCGCTCGCGATCAGCGGTTTTAGGCGTCAGCCATTGCATCGCATTGCTCCAACTCCGGTGACGGTTACGGAAGTCCCAAACAGCCCTGTCAATGTGGTCGCGGAGTACGTGATGGTTACCTTTTCTGTGGTGTCTGGCGCGCAAGCCCCGGGGCTGAACGTGTAAGCGAAAGCTGCGGAGTTGACTCCGGGGGCTCCGGCGACTGCTGCGGCTTTCGCGTCGGTCTGGCTGTTCTTGACCGCCATGGTTCTGGCGGCCTCTCGAGCGGCTTGGGTAACGGATATTTGGGCGTTGTAGGCATTGGCGAACTCGACGATGCCTACGACGAGGGTCAGAAGGATGGGAGTTACCAGCGCAAACTCCACAGCCACCGCGCCCCGGCTTTTGTGTTCCGTGTTCTCTTTGCGGATCTTCTTCAACGGATCCCCCGAGGTTGATTGCGATTTCGGATGTGCCGCACTTGGTGCGGCACATCCGACTATTGGGGTGGCTACCAGGTGCCGACTGTCGAGCCCAGGCTGGAGAACCAGTTGTTGAGCGCTGTGCCGAATGCAGTGACGCCGACGATGATGAGGAGTGCGATGAACGCCACGAGGAGCGAGTACTCTGTCGCGGTTGCACCCTTTTCCGAGGAGATGCGCTCCTTGCAGCCCGCGACGAAGGCGAGTACGGAGACCATGAATGAAGTCATTTCTGTTCCTAAATTCTTGTTTTGGCACGGTCGCTGATGCGCCGGCTGATCGCCCCAGACGATCACTAAGTCGCAGCCGGAGAATGCTGTCCGGCTACCAAGAAGTGCGCCGCGCCCGCTGGGCTACACGGACGCGGCGCACTGTTGAGGCGGCCAACTACCAGGTGCCGACCTTGGATCCCAGGCTCGAGAACCAGGTGTTGAGGGCACCGCCAAAGGCGGTGACGCCGACAATAATGAGCAAAGCAATGAAGGCGACGAGCAGCGAGTACTCCGTGGCGGTCGCTCCCTTTTCAGAGGAGAAACGATCCTTGACGCCGGCGACGAAAGCCATCATCGAGACCATGAGAGAAGTCATTGTATTTTCCTTAATTCGGTGAAATTGAATTGATTTTTATTTCAACGAATTTCCAGCTGCCCCCATAAATCCTTAGCGGCTGGACTTCGCTAAGAAGAGATTGTCATTTGCATCGATGGGCAACAATGCGTAGTGGTACTCGACTTTTAGACGCCGCGCTGAAGGGACGTACTCGAATACTCGGAAAGGTACCTAGGGTGCGATCACCCTGCTCCATCGACTACTTGGATGGGCGCGCTTCAACCCGAGCGCAAGGAGTCGCTCGGCTGCAGTTCCTGCTACTGGATGAGCAGGGCAGTGAGGGCCAGGGCGCCAAGCATGGCGGGGCCGTGCGGCACTTCCTTGGCCGTATTCCGGCGTTTTCCGCCGAGGAACACCGCTGTGGTGACCCCGTTCACGATGAAGCCCAGAAGGCCTCCATAGAGCAGTTGGCTCCAACCTAGGTACCCGAGGTAAAGGCCGACGGGTGCCGCCAGTTTCACATCGCCCATGCCGATGCCGCCAGGGGAAATCAACGCCAAAATAAGGTAGACGGCAAACAAAATGACCGCGCTGAAGAGGGCGCGGACGAAGTCATCAGGTTGCTGACTAAATATGAGGGGAGCTCCCAACAGGACAATGCCGGCGACTAAGAGAATGAATACGAGTGGTTGGGCAATAAATGCAGCGCAATATCCACCCTGGCAAGTTGAACGCCGAGTACTGCAAGGAGGATTAGGGCCGACAGGCCCGGTGGAGTGCCAAAGCGCAGGACGAAGGCGACGCAGGCGCCGCCGGTGACTGCCGCCGTCGTGATCCGCGCGCGCGGCGTTGGGAGGCCGCCCAGCCGCGGGAGCAGCCTGGCAATGAGGATCTCAGCCACGGGGGAGAGGAGGCACCCCAGGAGGCCAAGGGAAACGACCATGAGCAAACCGGCCGAGCCGCCGCCCCCTGCTGATACCACTGCGCCCCCTCGGTTGGTCGGGCCGACGCGCGATGTGCTGGCCGTCTGCTACCCCATTTTGACCCTGAACCCCCTGACGCGCTAATCTTGGTAGTCGTTGTGCGTGTCCTATTCCGATGGTGCGTGCCCGCTTGAGAATCCGGTTGCAGGATAGCTACTCAACGTGCACATTCGGAACTTCAGGATGACTGGTTACATGGAGCCCTCACCTCTGTTCCGGTAGCGCGCAGACAGTAGGTGCGCGAGCTAGCGACACCTAAACAAGAACGCCAGAACAAGAACGAGGCAAACACCGTGCGTACGTACACCCCGAAGCCCGGCGATATCAACCGCCAGTGGCACGTCATTGACGCCACCGACGTTGTCCTTGGTCGTCTTGCAAGCCAGACCGCAATCCTGCTGCGCGGCAAGCACAAGGCCACTTTCGCATCCCACATGGACATGGGCGACTTTGTCATTATCATCAACGCCGAGAAGGTAGCCCTGACCGGTGCCAAGCTGGAGCAAAAGCGCGCATACCGCCACTCCGGCTACCCGGGCGGCCTGACCTCCGTCAACTACGCGGAACTGCTGGAATCCAACCCGGTCCGCGCCGTTGAGAAGGCCATCAAGGGCATGCTCCCCAAGAACTCCCTCGCTGCACAGCAGCTGGGCAAGCTGAAGGTGTACCGCGGTGCTGAGCACCCGCACGCCGCCCAGCAGCCCAAGACTTTCGAAATCACCCAGGTCGCCCAGTAGTCCTGGCCACCAAACAACTTATCTATACAAGGAGAATCGTGGCTCAGAACGAAGAGACCACCGAGGCCGTCGAGGCCGAGGAAAACCTGACCAGCTACACCTCTGAGAGCTCAGCTTCCGAAGCTGCTCCCAAGAAGGAACGCCCGGCCCTGACCGTTGCCGGCGCAGCTGTTGGCCGCCGCAAGGAAGCTGTTGCACGCGTTCGCGTTGTGCCCGGCTCCGGCAAGTGGACCATCAACGGCCGCGAGCCTGGCGAACTACTTCCCCAACAAGCTGCACCAGCAGGACGTCAAAGAGCCCTTCAAGATCCTTGATCTCGAAGGCGCCTACGACGTCATCGCCCGTATCCACGGTGGCGGCATCTCCGGCCAGGCAGGCGCCCTGCGCCTCGGCATCGCCCGTTCGCTGAACGAGATCGACGTCGAAAACAACCGCCCGACCCTGAAGAAGGCCGGTTACCTGTCCCGCGACGCCCGCGTCATCGAGCGTAAGAAGGCCGGTCTCAAGAAGGCTCGCAAGGCCCAGCAATACTCCAAGCGCTAAACCCGCTTGCACAGAAGCCCGTCCCGCTGCTCAGCGGGGCGGGCTTTTTGCGCGCCGGCCATCCTTGAGATGACTCAGTAGATCGCATATGCGGCGCCAGACGCGTTAAGCCATTCGCTTGAACAGACTCCTGTGCTCACATGGTGCGTTTCGACAGGTCATAGATGCGCTGTCCGTCTGCCATCTGGAGCTCAAAATGCCCTTTTACCCATTCTGAAATTTCGTCAACCGTGCCGGCCTTCGACTTGGTCGCCAGGAACTCGTCCTGGGGCAGGAAGTAGCAAATTTTTCCGTTCTCTACGTGGTCTTTGAAGTCCTGGAGGGTGGGTGACGGGTCTGATCCGGCAAATCCCCCAAGCGGTATGACCGGCCGTCCCGCCTCAAGTTGGAGTCGTGCGGCTGTCTGCGAGGCTGTGGTCGCAGCCGCCCAAAGGCACGTTTTTGAAGAGGCTCTTAATTTGTCGAGAATGGCAGTGTTTGGTGTTTGGCCAAAGGCGACGTCGTACGCCCAAGCGGGGTTCCCGTGCTTCATGTCGTCCAGAAAGCGATTGATGCTGGCCCGGCTCTTCGTCAGCTGCCCGGAAACGGGGTTGGAACCGTTCTGTGGGAGTGTTGTATTGAGAGCCGATGTGAGGAGGGGCCCCGCCAGCATGGCGGCAACCGCTACGCTTCCCGCGCCCACCGCAAGCCAGCGGGCCGGAGGCCGCACAACCGACAGCGCCGCTCCCAGAGCGCCTAGAAGCATGATTGCGTTGTCAAGCCACTCCGGCCAGCCAACTACGCTGCTCAGGATGAGCCAAGAGCACACCGCCGTGGCCAGGATGCCGACCGCTGCTACCACTCTGACAACAAGCAGTCGGTTGTGGCGCATACAGATTGCGCAGGCAACGCCGAGGGTGAGGGCCAGCGGCGCCGAGAGCGCCTCCGTATAATAGGTGTGGATCTGATTTCCCATAAAGCTCAGGACGAGATAGGTACCTAGGAACCACGTGATGGCTACAAAGGCCAGCGCTCTTGCCCCACGTTCGCATGGAAGTAGCCTCCATCCGAGAACTATCAATACAACGGCGATGATCGCCGCGGGCAGCGTCCAACCGATCTCTTGGCCGTAATTCGCATTAAGAAGCCGCGCTAGCCCAGCGTCAGAGTTCACCTGCCTGAACTGTTCGGGTATCAGGTTTGCGATCGCATCATCCTCAGTCCCAACTATGCGGTCCAACCCGTTGTAGGCCAAGGTCAATTCCAAAACACTGTTGGAATGTGAGCCGCCTACATAAGGTCGCACGTTCGCAGGTATCAGGTCTACCGCGGTCATCCAGAAGCCGCCGGTAAATACCATCACGGCGCCTGAAATGCCGGCATTTTTCAGCCTCCTGTACCAGGTCGAGTTGCCCCAGAACATATACGCAACACTGACGCTCGGCAGCACCAGGAGCCCTTGAAGCTGTTTGGTCATGAATGCTAAGCCCACCGCTACGCCTGTGAGAATGACATACCTCAGCCGGTTGAATTCGATCGCATGCTGTATCGCATATACCGAGACAAGCATCAGCAGAAGCATGAGGGGGTCCGGGTTGTTATACCGAGACATCAAGACCACGATCGGCATAGTGAAGAATACGACGGCAGCAAAAAGCGCGGGTACTGCGGGAAAACTCTTACGAACGATAACGTAAATGAGCAGTGTTGATGCAACGCCCATAATTGCTTGGGGTGCCAATATTCCGATAGGAGTAAATCCGAACATTTTCGAGGAAATCTCCATAACCCATAAGCTAAGTGGCGGCTTATCTACAGTGATGGAATTGCCCCAATCCGATGAACCAAAAAATGCGGATCCCAGGTTCTGCGTACCGGACTGGACTGCTGCGCTATAGAAATAGTTAGCCCAGCCGTTGATCCCCAGGTTCCAGAAATAGAGAATCCCGTTCAGAACCAAAATGAGCAGCAATGCTGGCCGCTCCCACACTGGATCTTGGAGACGCCCCTTCACCAGACCTCGAAGAAACCGGGCGGCCGCCCCTCTATAGTCAGCCCCGAAGGTTGTAGATAGTGACGCCGTCAACGTTCTCCCCCTTGAAGTTCGACCGAACCCATTCCGTGATCGAGGCGGCATCCCGGCCGAGGGGGATACCATCTACGATGGTTTGCTGCCAGATGAAATAGGCGATGCGCTTACTCGACACTAAGGACTTGAACTGGTCAAGAGTGGGAGCGGGGTCGGTGCCGAGCCAGCCTCCCAGAGCGATTACCGGGCGCTGCGAAGACAACTCATACTGGGCTGCGTTCTGGGCCGTGTAGGTGGCTGCGGACCATTCTGACTCCCTAGCGTTCTGCAGCAGCGCAGTCACTTCGGGCGATGGTTCTGCGCCGAACCCAAGTTGGCGGGCAAGGGGCGGATCACCGCGCCGTGCGGCGTCAAGATGTGCTGAGAGTGTTCCGGGATTGTTGCTCACGGGGCCGGACAAGGGGTTTGTCCCGAAGTGGGGTGTGGAAAGCGTGATCGTGTCGGTTGCCAGCGGACCCCATATCAATACGAGCACGATCAGTACGTTCGTGATCCGTACTTGAATCCTGGACGCAGCCAGGAGCCAGCCTGCCGACGCCAAAAGTGTTATGGCGATTGCGCTGACTGGCCAAATGCCCCACCCATCACTGTATTCAAAAATCCGGGTCGTCACGTAGCCTGTTCCCAACAACAGGACAACGCCCATCACCCGAGGGATCAACCGGCCACGGAGTCTCCACATCAGGGCGACGCCCATCGCGATGACCAGCGCAATCGGGGCGGCCAGGGAAAATACGTAGTACGTATGTGTCATGGTTCCCATGAAGCTCAATACGGTATAGGCGGTCGCGAGCCAAGCTACGGAGACCGTCATGAGCCCGGTTTTTGCCTTGGAGGCGTGGCCCGACTGTCGCCATAACATCACCAAGGCGAGCGTGCACGTCAGCGCTGTAAACAGCAGCCATGCGCCCTCAGGAGCGAAGTTTGCATTGAACAGCCGGCTGAGTCCACCGTCGTAGGAACTTGCTGGGAGGTCTTCCGAGTTCGGTGCAGCGCCCGTCTCAGGATTAGTGTTAAAACGCAGGAACCTGGCCAGTCCGTTGTAGTCGATGGTGAGTTCGAGCATGCTGTTTGTAGCAGAACCCCCGACATACGGCCTGCTTCCCGCGGGGATGAGGTCGACCACAATGAGCCACCAGCCGCCGCTGACGATGAGTGCGCCGAGCGAACCCATGAGCCGGTTTATCCGTGATCTGATTGTTCCCGTGCCACAGAGAACAATTGCCAGGACAAAGGCTGGAATTGGCAGAAAGGCTTGGATTTGCTTCGCCATGAATCCAAGCCCCAGAGCCGTTCCTGCCAGGAGAAACCAAGACCAGCGGTTGCTTTCGAGGGCGCGGACGACGAAGTACGTTGCGGCGACCGTCAGCAGGCCCATGAGGGGTTCTGGGTTGTTGTACCTGGACATGAGGACAACTACCGGCGTGGTCGCATAAATGAGGCCGCCCAGCAGCGCCGGCGCGGCCGCATGGTTTCGGCGGATGATCTTGTAGATAAGCCAGGTGGTGGCTATGCCCATCAGGGCTTGCGGCACAAGAAGGGACCAGGAATTGAGGCCAAAAGCCGGACCGACAACGCCATGATCCAGATGCTCAGCGGCGGCTTGTCGACGGTGATGAGGTTCCCCGCGTCGAGGGAACCGAAGAAGAAGGCCTTCCAGTCTTGGGACCCGGCCAGCGCTGCGGCGGAATAGTATGGATTGGCCCATCCATTGCGGTCCAAGGCCCAGAGGAAAGACGCCGCGGTTACTGCCAACAGCGCGACCAAGGCGATGCGTTCCGGCCTTGCGTGATTCCGCGCAATCGGGCGAAAGGGGGCAAGATCCTGGTTCGCCTCTTTGATGCTCAACGGACTGACTGTCCAACAGGGCGGAAAGCGACAAGTGCCGAACGTCCGTCACTGCGGCGAAGCCTAAACACCCAAAGGCGAAGAAGCACGAACCGCAGCAATGTGGCGAAAACGTTGGCGGCGGTCAGGACCAAAAGTTCGGTGCTTGGGGCTGGGTCCAGATTCACCGCGTGCAGGACCATCAGTGCCGAGGACGTTATAGCCCATGCCAGTAGGAAGACGACGAGGCCCTGGAATTGTTGGGTGAAGAGTTTTGCTGGACCGCTAATGCCGAAGGTGAACCGCCTGTTCGCGGCGGTGTTGCCAACGGCCGTCAGCAGCAGGGCAAGGAAATTGGCCTGTTGGGCGCCAAAAGGTCCTTGGAGAACCAAATACAACAATGCGAATGCGAGGGTTGAAACAAGGCCAACGAGCCCGAATCTGACGACCTGGCCGAAGAAGCTGGGCCGGCCCGGTGGGACTATCGGCCCGCGCCCGAGCTCAGCATAGATTGCCTGGACGGGAATCGAACCTCTCACGAGGGAACCAGCGACGCGAACCATTCCACGAAGATCGTCCTGGGCCGTTTGTTTGATGTTGACGCGGCTATCGGGGTCATCAATCCAGTCGACCGGGATTTCGTGGATCCGCAGCCCCGAGCGTTCAGCGATGATCAACAATTCAGTATCGAAGAACCAGCCGTTGTCTTCTACGTGCGGGAGCAAACGCTGGGCGACGTCGGCCCGTATTGCCTTGAATCCGCACTGCGCATCGGAGAACCGGACCTGCATCGTGCGGCGGAGCAGAAAGTTATAGGAGCGGGAGATGAATTCCCGTTTCGGGCCGCGACTGACGCGCGAGCTTTGGCCCAGTCTTGTGCCGATGGAAATATCCGAATGCCCGGACAGCAGTGGGGCCACAAGGGGCGGGAGGGCGGCAAGATCCGTGGACAAGTCGACGTCCAAGTAGGCCAAGACCTTTGCCTCCGAAGCGCTCCAAGCATCACGAAGCGCGAACCCACGGCCTTTGACCTCAAGGCGGCGATACTCGACATTGGGCAGCTGCTCGCTGAGCCGGGCAGCAATCGCCGGAGTTCTGTCGGTGCTCGCATTGTCGGCAATGGTTATCTTCCATGTCGACGGCATTTCTTGTGAGAGATATTCGGAGAGTCTTGTGATGCTGTATTCGAGTACGGCTTCCTCATTGAAAACCGGTACTACAATTTCGAGCGCCAAGCCCCCATAGCTAGGTGTCATGCATCAGAGATTAGGGCTGGCCAACGCCGGCCGCGAGGCCTTTTGGTAAAGACACGTACCGGACAGAAGAATCAAGTAGTCTACCTAGCCAGCCATACTTTGAAGCAGGTAGTTACTACTGGGGCCCGCCCACCACCGCACCACTACGATCAGGGCGCATGGGGGATGAAGAAGCGAATCGCGGGTCTACCCGCTACGGCGCAATTGACGGGCTAAGGGGACTGGCCGCCGCAGTAGTGGTGATTCACCACTGCTTCCTGGTCTCGCCGAGCCTTTCCCTCGCCGTTGCCCGTGTGGACACGGAACACATTGAACCGTGGGTATGGTGGATGACCTTCACGCCCCTGCATTTGCTATGGTCGGGTACCGAGGCAGTCTACGTATTTTTTATTCTTTCCGGCTTTGTTCTCACGCTCCCCTTCGTGGGAGGATCGCAGTTGCAGCCAACGTGGCTGGCTTACTATGCGAAGCGATTTATCCGGATCTACCTCCCCGTCTGGGCATCTTTGGCTATTGCGTTACTTTTGGCGTGGATCGCTCCGCGCACGGGGAGCCCGGACCTTAGTGGGTGGCTGCTCATCCATGATGAGTCCCCGAACGTGTTTTCGGACGGGCTCCTGATTGGCGGCGCAGACGCTCTCAATTCGCCACTCTGGTCGCTGCAATGGGAAATGTTGTTCTCCATAACGCTCCCTCTTTATGTGGCTTTGGCGCTGCGGATTCGGAATGCTTGGCTGCCATGCCTTCTCACGCTTTTTTCGTTGATCGCTCTCGGAACTGTCACCTACCTGCCGGCAATCGTTTACATGTCCATGTTCGGCGTCGGTGTACTCCTGGCATTGCGGAGGGACTCACTGGAACAATTCGGACGTACTCTTAGCCGAGTCAAATGGGGTGGCCTCATTGCTTCTTCATTGCTGCTGCTTTCGTCGCGGTGGCTCTTCCCGCAACTTCCCACGGTGATATGCATGGCGTGCATCGGCGGCGCATTATTGGTAATCGCTTTCATCGCCTGCCCGCCCATAGCCGGCGCAGGCAACCACCGACTTCTGCAATGGCTTGGCACCAGGTCCTTTAGCCTGTATCTGGTGCACGAACCGATCGTGGTATCCATCGGCTTCGTCTCCCATATCTCGAACCCGTGGCTCCTCACCGCCTTGGCCATACCGCCCTCATTGGGTGCGACCGAACTATTCTTTCGGTTTGCCGAACGGCCGGGTCACCTACTTGCCGGACGCGTCGGCCGTCTTGTGGCCAGCAAAATTGGCCGATCGCCGCAACTTCTGACGGCCCGACCGTAGACAGGTCGCCGCCCAGGCTTCCGGCCATCCACGGAGCCGGCGCAGCCATCCTCTAGACTTGTCCGGTGTCTAGATTATTTGGAACTGATGGTGTCCGGGGGCTGGCCAACGGCCTGCTGACAGCAGAGCTGGCCCTGCAGCTGGCCCAGGCGGCCGCCGTCGTGCTCGGTCACGACCGCGCTGCAAACGGCGCAAGGCCCCGCGCCGTGCTGGCCAGGGACCCGCGCGCCAGCGGCGAATTCATTGCCGCCGCCGTGGAAGCCGGCCTCTCCAGCTCAGGCATTGACGTCTATGACGCGGGCGTCCTCCCTACCCCCGCAGCCGCCTATCTGGTTGCGGACCTGGACGCCGACTTTGGCGTCATGATCTCGGCTTCCCACAATCCGGCGCCGGACAACGGCATCAAGTTCTTTGCCCGCGGCGGCCAGAAGCTGCCCGACGAGGTGGAAGACGCCATCGAGGCCCAGATGAGCAAGGAAGCCGTCCGCCCCACCGGCCCCGATGTCGGCCGCATCCAGCGTTTCTCCGACGCGGAGGACCGCTACATCGTCCACCTGCTGCGCACCCTGCCGCACCGCCTGGACGGACTTACCGTAGTGCTGGACTGCGCCAACGGCGCCGCCAGTGGCTGCTCGCCCCAGCTCTTCAAGGACGCCGGCGCCGACGTCATCGTCATCGGCGCGGATCCTGACGGCCTCAACATCAACGACGGCGTGGGTTCCACTCACCTCGGACCGCTCAAGGAAGCCGTGATCAAGTACGGCGCGGACCTCGGCGTCGCGCACGACGGCGACGCCGACCGCTGCCTGGCCGTGGACCACGAGGGCAACGAGGTGGACGGCGACCAGATCATGGCCATCCTCGCCGTGGCGCTCAAAAAGGCCGGCAAGCTCAAGGACGACGTCCTGGTGGCCACCGTCATGAGCAACCTTGGCCTCAAGATCGCCCTCCGCGATGCCGGCATCACCATCCTGGAAACCGCGGTGGGGGACCGCTACGTCCTCGAAGGCATGCGCGACGGCGGCTACAACCTGGGCGGCGAACAGTCCGGCCACGTGATCTTCTCCGACCACGCCACCACCGGTGACGGCCTCCTCACGGGCCTGCAGGCTCGCCGCGCAGGTGGCCCTGACCAAGAAGACGCTTAAGGAGTTGGCCACGGTCATGACCAAGCTTCCGCAGGTACTCATCAACGTCAAGGGCGTTGACCGCAGCCGGGTGGGCAGCAACGACATCTTGGCCCAGGCCGTGGCAGCGGCCGAAGCCGCGCTGGGTGGCACCGGCCGCGTCCTGCTCCGCCCGTCCGGAACCGAGCCCGTTGTTCGCGTCATGGTGGAAGCCGCAGACGAAGAGACGGCGCAGTCCATCGCCGAGCACCTCGCCCAGGTGGTCCGGACCGAGCTAGCGCTGGAGCTAGTCGCGGACTGAAAACGCGAACTGGAAGATTGGCAACTCGTGACAACATGCAGTGCAGGAGTTGCTCATTGCGGGCCTTGCGGTCACCTTCCCTTCAGGGGAACGCCCGGTGGCGGTACGGGCATCCGCCGGCAGCATGGTTAAAAGAGACCGGGAACGAAGCGCTTACTTCGCAGCTTGTATGCTGCATATTCCGGCAAGTTCTCTTCAAGTAGCAGGCTCTTCCTGTATCGCCCGGTAGGCCTGAATTGCCGCGAGTGCCAAAAGGATCGCCAGTTTTAACAACGTAGGACTGAAAAACACTGCGCCGATCAGAGTCACCATCTCTCCGACGTAAAGAGGGTTACGGATAAGCCGATAGGGACCGTGTTGCACGAGCGTTCTCACCTGCGGTTCTACGCCAAAGCTCTTACCGAGCGTCACCAGGGACCAAACAGTGAAGGACATTCCCAGAACCATGAGCCCCACCGCAAACGAAGCGAATCCCTCAGGTACTTCGGAGTCACCAGCAAACACGAACAGGAAAGACAGGAAGCTCCCGACGTAGGCTGCGACCGTGGGCATAATTCCTCCGCTCCGGGCACTTGCAGGCTTCCTTGTGAGAAGGAAAAAGACAAGCAGGACATAAAAAACGGTCAGCAGGATCTGGTAGGTAAGGTGCAAGACAGCGTCAAGGACAGAAGCCGATGCGTCGCCCGCACCTGAGAATAGTGCGGTGATCGACCACAATAACAAGAGCGTCATGACCGGAACCATAATCACCCGTTCAACATCAATTGACTTCAGCTGATGGCGAAGATTCATCAAAAAGCCTTCCAGAGAGTTGCGGACCTGTCCAAAACATCCGCAGTCACTTTTCCGCGTCCCCCCGGGTTGAGGTGGCAGTGTATTGAGCATAGTTGGCCTCCGGCAATTACTGGGGCGAGACTTGCCTTACGGCAAGGCGCGGAGTGGCCCTGTAGTTTACATAAGTGTTGTATCCGAATTACCTTCGCCTATCTGCTACTAGGTATTGCATCTGTATCCGCGGCAGCGTCAGCAGCAACGACATCCTGGCCCAGGCCGTGGCAGCGGCCGAAGCCGCGCTGGGTGACACCGGCCGCGTCCTGCTCCGCCCCTCCGGCACCGAGCCCGTTGTTCGCGTCATGGTGGAAGCCGCAGACGAAGAGACGGCGCAGTCCATCGCCGAACACCTCGCCCAGGTGGTGCGGACCGAGCTCGCCCTGGAGCCTCGCCTCAAGCTAACCGCAAAAGAAATGTGGCCCGCCTCCTCAACAGGAGACGGGCCACTCTGCGTTCAAGACGGGCCTAGATCGCGCGCTCCTTCAGTGCGTCACGGATTTCGGTCAGGAGCGCAACCTGCGGATCCTCGGCGGCGTCCTTCTTCACGTCCTTGTTGATCCCCAGCCGGCGGTTGCGGCGCTCGATCATGATGTTCATCGGCATCACCACCACAAAGTAGATGGCGGCAGCTATCAGCAGGAAGTTCACGATCGCGGTCAACAGCACCCCGAACTCGATGGCGTTTCCGTTCAGGGTCACCTTCGCGAAGCTGTCGAAATTGGGTGCACCCACCAGGCCGGAGATGAACGGCATCAGCACCTTGTTCACCAGCGCCGTCACCACCGCGCCGAACGCAGTACCCATGACAACAGCGACGGCAAGGTCAACCACGTTGCCCTTCATGATGAAGTTCTTGAATCCACTAAGCATGGAAACCAACCTAGCGCACCGGCGTTACAGGTACGCCGGCGCCGCCTCGAGGCCGAAGTATTCCTCCAGCGTCCCAATCCCGCGGTTGAGCATGTCCGTTGCCGCCTCAACGCCGATGTACCGCAGGTGCCACGGCTCGTAGTAGTACCCCGTGATGGGGTGCAGCATCCACGGGTACCGCACCACGAACCCGAACCGGTAGGCGTTCGCCTTCGCCCAGGTCGCCGCCGGCTGGTCCGCGAAGCACGGCTGGAAGCTGCAGGCGCCCCCGCCGTCCCCGATGTCGAACGCCCACCCGGTCTGGTGCTCCGAATGGCCGGGGCGCGCGCTGGCCGTGTCGGCGTCGGCCTGTCCGCGTGCCGCGACGTACCCGTTGTAGGTGGTCACCTGCGTGGTGTACGAGCGGTAGCCGCTGGCCAGGACAATCGCCACGCCGTCCCGCGCAGCCGCCGCGAACATCGCCTCCGCCGCTGCAGCCGTGGTGCTGTTCAGCAGCGCCGCCTCACCTGCAGCGGAGATGGCGATAGTGGGACGCACCAGGTCAGCGGGCACATAGTCCGCCGGCTTCAGCGGCCGGTGCTTGTTCACGATGACCCACGGGCTGGCCGGATCATCGAGCGAAAACTGCCGCGCAAGGGTTGCCGACGCGGACGGAGTGGGGGATGGCGCCCCAGGTGGCTGGCCCACCGTGGCAGCGTCCGCCGTCGGGCCCGTTGAAGCGGTGACGGCGGCAGGGGAGGGGGATGCGGAGGAAGCAGCGGACGACGACGGCACCGCCTTGGGTGCCTCGGACGTGCAGGCTGACAGGACAGTCAGCCCGGCGCCGGCCGCGAGGAAGCGCGTGAAGCTGCGCCGGCTGGGGGACCCGCATGTGTAGCACACCTGTGCTACACCTTCCGGAGCAGCATGCGGCGGATGGAGTGGTCCGCCTCTTTTGTCAGCACCAGGGGGCCCGGCCACGCGTGGGCAGCACGTTCTCCTCCAGGTTGGGCTCGTTGATCCGCTTCCAGATGTCTCTGGCGGTGCTCTCCGCCTCATCGTCGGACAAGGTGGCGTAGCGGTGGAAGTAGGACTCCGGCTGAGCGAAAGCGGTGCTCCGCAGCTTCCGGAACCGGTCCACGTACCACTCCTCGATGTAGGAGGTCTTCGCGTCCACGTAGATGGAGAAGTCAAAGAAATCGCTCAGGGCCAGGCCCTGCCGGCCGTCATGCCGGGGACGGGCAGGAGCCAGCACGTTCAGGCCCTCCACGATGAGCACGTCCGGGCGGCGGACCACTACTTCCTTGCCTGGCACGATGTCGTAGGTGACGTGGGAGTACCAGGGGGCACGGACTTCTTCGGCGCCGCCCTTGATCTCGCTCACAAAGCGCAGCAGCGCCCGCCGGTCGTAGGACTCCGGGAAGCCTTTCCGGTCCAGCAGCTGCCGACGCTTGAGCTCGGCCAGGGGGTAAAGGAAGCCGTCGGTGGTGATGAGCTCCACGTTGGGGGTCCCGGGCCAGCGGCGCAGCATTTCGCGCAGCACGCGGGCGATGGTGGACTTGCCCACGGCAACGGAGCCGGCCACGCCGATCACGAACGGGGTGCGCTGGGTCTGCTCGCCCAGGAACGTGGTGGTGGCCGCGTGCAGCTGCCCGGCGGCCTCCACATACAGGTGCAGGAGCCGCGACAGCGGCAGGTACACATCCCTGACTTCATTGATGTCCAGGGGGTCGCCGAGCCCGCGAAGGCGCAGCACGTCCTCTTCATTAAGGGGCTGTTCCATCTGGGCTGCGAGCCGGGACCAGGTGTGCCGGTCCAGGCTCCACGAACGGCGAGGCACCCTCCCCGTTCGCATCGTTGCGTTGCGAAGTCACCTAAAGATTCTGCCCCGCGCCCGCCCCATCGCGAAATGACGCCCCTGCTCAGTGCGGCGACGCCCGTCACAGCGCACCGCCCGGCGGCCTTCCGGTTTAGAGCAACCGGCACGCTGCCGATAGTCTTGTGCCTATGTGTGGAATCGTGGGTTACGTAGGCCGTTCGGTTGACGGTGCAATTAGTGGTCACAGTGCGTTGGATGTTGTCCTTGAGGGACTGCGCCGCCTGGAGTACCGCGGTTATGACTCTGCCGGTGTGGCTGTGGTGTCCCAGGGCGCCATTGAGTCGCGGAAGAAGTCCGGCAAGCTGAGCAACCTCATTGGTGAGCTGGAGGCCCGGCCGCTGCCTGAGACGATGACCGGTATCGGCCACACCCGGTGGGCGACGCACGGCGGCCCGACGGACCGCAACGCGCACCCGCACCTGGCTGATGGCGGCAAGCTCGCCGTGATCCACAACGGCATCATCGAAAATTTCGCAGAGCTCAAGGTCGAGCCTGCTGGAAAAGGGCGTGACCTTCCTGTCCGAGACGGACACCGAGGTCGCTGCCGCGCTGCTGGCTGACATCCTGAGGAACAAGCTGGGCGGGGACACCGCGAACGGTGGCCTGACCCGGGCGATGGAACTGGCCTGCCAGCGCCTTGAGGGCGCTTTCACCCTGCTGGCGGTGCACGCGGACCAGCCCGACGTCGTCGTGGCCGCCCGCCGTAACTCACCGCTGGTGGTGGGCCTGGGCGAAGGGGAGAACTTCCTGGGCTCGGACGTGTCCGGTTTCATCGATTACACCCGCCGCGCGGTGGAGCCTGGGCCAGGACCAGATCGTGACCATCACCGCTGACTCCGTGGCCATCACTGACTTTTACGGCAACCCGGCCTCCGGCAAGGAATACCACGTGGACTGGGACCCGGCCTCGGCGGAAAAGGGCGGCTTCTCCTCGTTCATGGAGAAGGAAATCAACGACCAGCCCGATGCCGTGGCGCAGACCCTGCTGGGCCGGTCGGACCTGGACGGCAAGCTGACCCTTGATGAGTTGCGGATCGATCCGGAGCTGTTGAAGCAGGTCAACAAGATCATCGTGCTGGCCTGCGGCACGGCCGCGTACGCGGGCATGGTGGCCAAGTACGCGATCGAGAACTGGTGCCGGATTCCCACGGAGGTGGAGCCTCGCGCACGAGTTCCGTTACCGTGACCCGATCCTGGACGAGAAGACCCTGGTGGTGTCCATCAGCCAGTCCGGGGAGACCATGGACACCCTGATGGCTGTCCGGTACGCCCGGGAACAGGGCGCGAAGACCATCTCGATCTGCAACACCAACGGCTCCACCATCCCGCGCGAGTCCGATGCCGTGCTGTACACGCACGCGGGCCCGGAGATCGCGGTGGCCTCGACCAAGGCGTTCCTGGCCCAGATCACGGCCGCGTACCTGCTGGGCCTGTACCTGGCGCAGGCGCGCGGGAACATCTTCTCGGGCCAGATTAAGGACGTCCTGGCGGACCTGAACAAGATCCCCGCGAAGATCCAGACCATCCTGGACAACGCCGGGCCGCTGCGCGAACTGGCCCGGTCCATGGCCAACGAGAAGTCCGTGCTGTTCCTGGGCCGGCACGTGGGCTACCCCGTGGCCCTGGAAGGTGCGCTGAAGCTCAAGGAAATCGCGTACATCCACGCCGAAGGGTTCGCCGCCGGTGAGCTCAAGCACGGCCCCATCGCCCTGATCGATGAAGGCCAGCCCGTGTTCGTCGTGGTCCCGTCCCCGCGCGGGCGCGACTCGCTGCACGCCAAGGTGGTCTCCAACATCCAGGAAGTCCGTGCCCGCGGCGCCCGGACCCTGGTCATTGCCGAGGAAGGCGACGAAGCCGTGAAGGCCTACGCCGAGTACGTCTTCTACGTCCCGGAAACCCCCACCCTGCTCATGCCGCTGCTGACCACCGTCCCGCTGCAGATCTTCGCCGCGGAACTCGCCGCAGCCAAGGGCTACGACGTGGACCAGCCCCGCAACCTCGCCAAGAGCGTCACCGTCGAATAGCCGGTCCACTCACGGACAACGGAACCCCGGGCCCCTTCAGCCCGGGGTTTCCTTTGCCTAACGGTTCCGGACGCTGCTCAGCCTGCACTGGATGATTCGTTCCGGATCGTCAACCGCCAACTTCAGCACCCGAATCTCCACGTCATATCCGTCCAGGACTCCGCTTGCTTTGCATGCCACATACATTCCGGTGACATTGGACGGAAGCGGCGACGTCCCGCAGTCCCCTTCCATCTGCCCGGTCAACCCCGCCTCGGAGCTTATTCGGAGGATATCGCCAGCCGTCACGGGCTGCTGCGTCCGGAACCGGCGCCACATGCTGTCACAGGGCACGTCAATGCCAATGCAGAAGATACCGCCGTTGACGTTTTCACCATCCGGTTTCCACCCTTCCAGCGGCCGGAGCCTGTCGGCGAGGGGCACCATCCGGGCCGTTCCCACCAGGTACGACGCTTGGAACAGCAGTAGTGCAGCGGCGACCACAGCCAGTGTGACCAGGATCCCCTTGAGCGCCCTTAGCCAAGGCCTTCTCTTTCGGGGCGGCTGAGAGTCTCTCGTGGTGTCCATGGAGCATTGTCTGCAGCGAATGGAGAAACGTACAGCGCGCGCGTGCCAGCCGAACGGGTTTGCGTTATTTTTGGCAGTCCCAAGCTTAAGTGGCCTGCGGATTCCGCGGTGCGCCGGCGCGGTCGGCGCAAAAGTCACGCATTTCCGCCGATGGCGGACAGTACCAGTGACCCGGCGTGCGCACGCCCTCCGGCCGGGAGCGCCACCGTACAATGGGCCCATGATCGTTGGCATTGGGGTAGACGTAGTAGACATCGAACGCTTCGGCCGCCAGCTGGAACGGACGCCGGGCCTGCGGGACCGCCTCTTCGTGCCCGCGGAACGGGAACTGAACACCCGGTCCCTGGCCGCCCGGTTCGCCGCAAAGGAAGCCGTGGCCAAGGTCCTTGGCGCGCCCGCCGGGATGAACTGGCAGGACTGCTGGATCGGCCTCGACCACAACGGGCCCACTGTCCAGGTGAAGGGGACCGTCCTTGCAGTTGCCGAGGCCAAGGGCGTGAAGCGCTGGCACCTGTCCATCAGCCACGACGGCGGCATCGCCACCGCCACGGTCGTGGCCGAAGGCTGACCCGGCCGCCGCCACATGATCAGCGCCTACACCGGAACGCAGGTCCGGGCCGCCGAACAACCCCTCCTGGCCGCCGGGTTGGGGGACGTGCTCATGCAGCGCGCCGCGCACGGGCTGGCCACCGCCGTCGTCAATGAACTCAAGTCCCGCCGCGGCCGCCTGGGCGGTTCGCGTGTCGTAGTGCTGGCCGGCACGGGCAACAACGGCGGTGACGGCCTGTTTGCCGGCGCTTTCCTGGCCGCCCGCGGAATGCGTACGACGGCGGTGCTCACCGGGGATGGCGCCCACCCGGCCGGCTTGGCCGCATTTGAGCGCGCCGGCGGCAGGGTGCAACAGCTCACCGAGGCGGCACTTCCGGGACTGGCGGACGAAGCCGCCCGGGCCGACGTCGTGATTGATGCCGTGCTGGGAACCGGAGCCAGGGGCGGCCTGCAGGGGAGTACCGCGGACCTGGTCCGGGCGGTCACTGACGCACCCCGTCACGGTCTTGTGGTGGCCTGCGACCTTCCCAGCGGCGTCGACGCGGACAGCGGTGAGGCCAGCGCTCCGGTCCTGCCGGCCGACCTGACCGTGACGTTCGGCGGCGCGAAAGCCGGCCTGCTGGCCGACCCCGGTGCCAACCATGCCGGGCGCGTGCTGGTAGTGCCGATCGGGATCGAGGAGCACCTGCCGCAGCCTTCGCTGCGCCGCCTGGAGGGTACCGACATGGCCGGCCTCCTCCCGCGCCCTGCCCGGCGCGCCCAAAAGTACTCCCGCGGCGTGCTGGGAGTGGTGGCAGGCTCCGAGGATTACCCCGGCGCGGCAGTCCTTGCCTGCCGGGGCGCGCTGGCAGCGGGGGTGGGTATGGTGCGGTACCTGGGGCCGCCGGCGGTGGCCGACCTGGTCCGCCAGTACTGCCCGGAGGTTGTCTGCAGCACGGGAACCGTGGGGAAAACCGCGTACAGGCCTGGCTGGTGGGCTCCGGCATGGGACCGCACCACCACGAACAGCTGACCCGTGCACGGGACGCGATTGCATCGGACCTTCCCGTGGTGGCCGACGCCGGTGCGCTGCCGGCATTGCCCGCCATGCTCGCCCCGCACGTGGTCCTGACGCCGCACGCCGGGGAGCCTCGCCTCACTGTTCCACCGCCTGGGCCGCGGAGAGGACCGGGAAGCAGTGGAAGCCGGAACGCTCCCCGCCGTCCGCCACGCGGCCGAGCGCACCGGGGCCACCGTCCTCCTCAAGGGCGCCACCACGCTCGTGGCCGCACCGTGGGGGACCACCTTCAGCCAGGCGGACGGTACCCCTGGCTCGCCACTGCCGGCAGCGGGGACGTCCTGGCCGGCGTCATCGGTGCGCTGCTCGCCCGGGCAGGATCCGACGTCGGCCGCTTCAGTGCGGCGGGCATCGCTGCGGACGCGCGGTGGGCCGCCCTCGCCGCGCTTGGGGCCGCCCTGCATGGCCAGGCCGGGAGGGCGGCCTCGGAGGCCGTGTCCGGTGGGCCGATCACCGCAGGCGGCATTGCGGATGCCCTACCCGAAATCTGGGGTAAAGTCAGCATGCTTAGTAACTATGGAGCCTGGAAACGTAATAGTCACAGCCAACCACTACGGTAGGCATTAGTTCGCACCAGCAGTAGGGGCGTTCAAATGCCGTCTGCTGCTGACCAAATAATGAGGAGCACGATGGAAGTCTGGCCTGGAACCGCCTACCCGCTGGGAGCTACCTTTGACGGCACCGGCACCAATTTCGCCCTGTTCAGCGAACGGGCGGAGCGGGTCGAACTCTGCCTCCTGGCCGGCGACTTGACCGAAACCCGGATCGAGCTGACTGAAGTGGACGGCTATGTGTGGCACTGCTACCTGCCCCACATCCAGCCCGGCCAAAAGTACGGCTACCGGGTGCACGGCCCCTACGACCCCGCCAGCGGTGACCGCTTCAACCCGAACAAGCTGCTGATGGACCCCTACGCCAAAGCCATCCAAGGCCAGATCGACTGGGATCCCGCGCTGTTCTCCTACGAATTCGGCGACCCCGATTCCCGCAATGACGCCGACTCGGCGGCGCACACCATGCACGGCGTGGTCATCAACCCGTTCTTCGAGTGGGACGGGGACCGCCAGCTGAAGATCCCCTACCACGAGTCCGTCATCTACGAAGCCCACGTCAAGGGCCTCACCGAGCCTGCACCCGGAAATCCCCGAAGAGCAGCGCGGCACCTACGCCGGCGTGGCGCACCCCGCAGTCATCGAGCACATGAAGAAGCTCGGCGTCACCGCCATTGAGCTCATGCCCGTTCACCAGTTCGTCAACGACGGCACCCTGGAGGAGAAGGGCCTCAACAACTACTGGGGCTACAACACCATTGGCTTCTTCGCGCCGCAGAACACGTACAGCGCCACCGGCGACGTGGGGCACCAGGTCCAGGAATTCAAGGCCATGGTCCGCGACCTGCACCGTGCCGGCATCGAAGTGATCCTTGACGTCGTCTACAACCACACGGCCGAAGGCAACCACCTGGGCCCCACGCTGTCCTTCAAGGGCATCGACAACCAGGCCTACTACCGCCTGGTGGACAACGACCTCAAGCACTACATGGACTACACCGGCACCGGAAACTCGCTCAACGTGCGCCATCCGCACTCCCTGCAGCTGCTGATGGACTCCCTGCGATACTGGGTCACCGAGATGCACGTGGACGGCTTCCGCTTCGACCTCGCCTCCACCCTGGCCCGCGAGTTCTACGACGTGGACAAGCTCTCCACCTTCTTCGAACTCATCCAGCAGGACCCGGTAGTCTCCCAGGTCAAGCTGATCGCCGAGCCGTGGGACGTGGGCCCCGGCGGCTACCAGGTGGGCAATTTCCCGCCGCAGTGGACCGAGTGGAACGGCAAGTTCCGCGACACCGTCCGCGACTTCTGGCGCGGCGAGCCCTCCACCCTGGGCGAGTTCGCGTCCCGCCTGACCGGCTCCGCGGACCTGTACGAAAGCTCTGCCCGGCGTCCCGTGGCCTCGATCAACTTCGTCACCGCCCACGACGGCTTCACCATGCGGGACCTGGTTTCCTACAACGAGAAGCACAACGATGCCAACGGCGAGGGCAACAACGACGGCGAATCGCACAACAGGTCGTGGAACTGCGGCGTGGAAGGCGACACGGACGACGAAACCGTGTTGGCCATGCGCGCCCGCCAGCAGCGGAACTTCATCGGCACGCTGCTGCTCTCGCAGGGCGTGCCCATGCTGTTGCACGGTGACGAGCTCGGCCGCACCCAGCAGGGCAACAACAACACCTACTGCCAGGACTCCGAGCTCAGCTGGATCCACTGGGAAGCCATGGACCAGCCGCTGGTGGAGTTCACCGCCTTCGTTAACAAACTCAGGCACGACCACCCCACGTTCCGCCGCAGCCGCTTCTTTGACGGCCGCCCGGTCCGCCGTGGTGAAGGCGAGAAGCTGCCGGACATCGTCTGGCTGAAGACCGACGGCACCGAGATGCTGCCCGAGGACTGGGGGAGCGGCTTCGGCCGGACCATCGGCGTCTTCTACAACGGCGACGGTATCCAGGAAGTGGATTCACGCGGCCGCCGGATCACCGATGACAGCTTTATCATGGCGTTCAACGCGCACGACGACGTGGTGGACTTCTGCCTGCCCGCCGATGAATACTCGCAGTACTGGGACGTCCAGTTCGACACCGCGGCGCAGGCCGACGACTACGAACCGCTCAAGGCCGGCGCCACGCTGAAGCTTGAGGCCAAGTCGATGGTGGTGCTCCGCGCCTACTCCGGCCCCGAGGCAGAGGTTGACTACTCCGCCGCGGCCTCCCTGGCCTCCATGGCAGAGCATGAGGAGGCCCAGGAGGAGATGGTGGAGGCCCAGACCAAGGCCGCGGAAGCGAGCGAGGCAAAGGCGACCAAGGCATGAGGACCCCGGTCTCCACGTACCGATTGCAGATCCGCACCAGCTTTACCTTGTTCGACGCCGCCGAGAAGGTTTCGTACCTGAAGGATCTCGGCGTGGACTGGGTGTACCTGTCGCCCATCCTCACCGCGGAGAAGGGCTCGGACCACGGCTATGACGTGACCGACCCTTCCGCCGTGGATCCGGACCGCGGCGGCCCGGAAGGCCTGCTGGCCCTCTCCAAGGCAGCCCGCGAGCACGGCATGGGCGTCCTGGTGGACATCGTGCCCAACCACGTGGGTGTGGCATCCCCGGCACAGAACCCCTGGTGGTGGTCCCTGCTCAAGGAAGGCCGCGAATCGCCGTACGCCGAGGCGTTCGACGTCGACTGGGACCTTGGCGGCGGAAAGGTCCGGCTGCCCATGCTGGGCTCGGACGCCGACCTGGACAAGCTCGAGATCAAGGACGGCGAAGTCCGCTACTACGACCACCGGTTTCCGCTGGCCGAGGGCACCTACAGCGACGGCGACTCCCCGCAGGACGTCCACAGCCGCCAGCATTACCAGCTAATGGACTGGCGCCGTGCCGATGCCGAGCTGAATTACCGGCGGTTCTTCGCTGTCACCACCCTGGCAGGCATCCGGGTGGAAGATCCGGCGGTCTTCGAGAAGGCCCATGCGGAGGTGGGCCGCTGGTTCAGCGACGGCCTGGTGGACGGGCTGCGCGTGGATCACCCGGACGGACTGGCTGATCCCGCCGGCTACCTCCGCTGGCTCAAGGACCTCAGCGGCGGCGCGTACATCCTGGTGGAGAAGATCCTTGAACCCGGCGAGGTGCTGCCCCAGGAGTTTGCCTGCGAAGGCACCACCGGCTACGACGCCCTCGCGGACGTGGACCGGGTCTTCGTAGACCCGGCCGGGCAGGCCGCCCTGGACAAGCTGGACGCTTCACTGCGGGGAACTTCCGAACCCGCGGACTACGCCGAGATGATCCGCGGCACCAAGCGCATGATCGCCGATGGCATCCTGCGCTCCGAGGTGCTGCGCCTGGCACGGCTCGTTCCCGAATCCCACGGGATCACAGTGGACCAGGCCGCCGATGCCATCGCAGAGATCATCGCATCCTTCCCGGTGTACCGGTCCTACCTGCCGGTGGGCGCCGACGTCCTCAAGGAAGCATGCGAGTCCGCCGCGGCGCACCGGCCGGACCTGGAAGTGGCGGTGGGGACCCTCCTTCCGCTGCTGCTGGACCCGGCCAACCCCATCGCCATCCGGTTCCAGCAAACCTCCGGCATGGTTATGGCCAAGGGCGTGGAGGACACCGCGTTCTATCGCTACACACGCCTGGGCACCCTGACCGAGGTGGGTGCCGAGCCCACCGAGTTTGCCGTGTCCCCGGAGGAATTCCACCAGCGGATGCGCCGGCGGCAGGACGAGTTGCCGCTGTCCATGACGACTATGTCCACCCACGACACCAAGCGCAGCGAAGACGCCCGGGCACGGATCTCCGTTATCGCCGAGCCTGCCGCAGGAATGGGCGGAAACGCTGGAGGCGCTCCGGAGCCTGGCTCCCATTCCGGACGGTCCGTACGAGAACCTGCTGTGGCAGGCCATCGTCGGGGCCTGGCCGGCAAGCCGGGAACGGTTGCAGGGCTATGCGGAAAAGGCGGCCCGGGAGGCCGGCAACTCCACCAAGTGGACCGACCCCATTCAGGAATTCGAGGCCCAGGTGAAGGCTGCCGTTGATGCAGTCTTCGACGACGCCAAGGTTGGCGGCGTGGTCACGGACTTCGTGGCCCGCATCGACGCCTACTCCGCCGCCAATTCGGTATCCGCCAAGCTGGTCCAGTTGACCATGCCCGGTGTGCCCGATGTGTACCAGGGCAGCGAGTTCTGGGAACGGTCGCTCACGGATCCGGACAACCGCCGGCCCGTGGACTTCGCGGCACGGCAGGCAGAGCTGGCAAAGCTCGACGCCGGCACCTTGCCGGACACGGGCACAGAGGCCAGCAAGCTGCTGGTCACCTCGCGGGCCCTGCGCCTGCGCCGCGACCGTCCGGAGCTGTTCCAGGGCTACGCCCCGGTGACGGCCACCGGTGCGGCGGCCGGGCACCTGCTCGCGTTTAGCCGCGGAACCGATGCCTCCTCCGGCGCCCTGACGCTTGCCACCCGGCTCCCCGCCGGACTGGAAGCAGCCGGCGGGTGGCGGGACACCGCCGTCGACCTTTCCACTGCCATGCGCGACGAACTTACCGGTGCCGGCTACGGGCCGGGCCGGGTTTCGGTGGCAGAGGTCCTGGGTACCTACCCCGTGGCCTTGCTGGTACCCGCGGATGGAGAAAAAGCATGACCCTGGTCAACGTTGGCCCCGAGCGCTTTGATGTGTGGGCCCCGGACGTTTCCTCGGTGGTGCTGTTGGCCGACGGCCGGCAGTACCCCATGCAGAAGAAGGAGACGGAACCGGGATCCGAAGGATGGTGGACGGCACCTGACGCCCCGGCGGACGGTGACGTGGACTACGGCTACCTGCTGGACGGGGACACCACCCCCACCCCGGACCCCCGGTCCCGCCGGCTTCCCGCCGGGGTACACGAACAGTCCCGGACCTACGATCCCGCCGCGTACGCGTGGCAGGATTCCGGCTGGCGCGGTAAGCACCTGCAGGGTGCTGTCATCTACGAACTGCACGTCGGCACCTTCACGCCCGAAGGAACCCTGGACGCTGCCTTGGCGAAGCTGGGCTATCTGGTGGACCTGGGCATCGACTTCGTGGAGCCTGCTGCCGGTCAACGGCTTCAACGGGACGCACAACTGGGGTTACGACGGCGTCCAGTGGTACGCCGTGCACGAAGGCTACGGCGGCCCGGCTGCCTACCAGCGGTTCGTAGACGCCGCCCACGCAGCAGGCCTGGGAGTCATCCAGGACGTGGTCTACAACCACCTGGGACCCAGCGGAAACTACCTCCCCAAGTTCGGCCCGTACCTGAATCAGGGCGACGCCAACACTTGGGGCGACTCCGTGAACCTCGACGGTCCCGGCTCGGACGTGGTGCGGGAATACATCCTGGACAACGCCGCACTCTGGCTGCGCGACTACCACGTTGACGGGCTGCGCCTCGATGCCGTGCATGCGCTGCGCGACGAACGGGCCGTGCACATCCTGGAGGAACTGGGGGCTTTGGGCGACGCTGTTGCGGCTGAAACCGGGCTGCCCAAGACCCTCATTGCCGAGTCCGACCTCAACGATCCGAGGCTGATCTATCCCAGGGATGCCAACGGGTACGGACTGGCCGGGCAGTGGAGCGATGACTTCCACCACGCGGTGCACGTCAACGTCAGCGGTGAAGCCACCGGCTACTACTCGGACTTCGAATCCCTGGCCGTGCTGGCCAAGGTGCTGAAGGACGGGTTCCTCCACGACGGCAGCTACTCCAGCTTCCGCGGCCGGCACCACGGGCGGCCCATCAACGCCTCGCTGGTCCCCCCGGCGGCGCTGGTGGTCTGCAACCAGAACCACGACCAGATCGGCAACCGGGCCACGGGGGACAGGCTCTCGCAGTCCCTGTCCTACGGGCAGCTGGCCGTGGCCGCAGTCCTCACGCTGAGCTCCCCGTTCACGCCCATGCTGTTCATGGGCGAGGAATACGGCGCCTCCACACCGTGGCAGTTCTTCACCTCCCACCCCGAACCGGAGGCTCGGAAAGGCCACCGCGGAAGGTCGCATCAGGGAGTTCGAACGCATGGGGTGGGATCCCGCCGTCGTGCCTGACCCGCAGGACCCGGAAACCTTCCGCCGGTCCAAGCTGGACTGGGCCGAGGCCGCCACCGGAGACCACGCGCGGCTCCTGGAGCTGTACCGGTCGCTGACGGCGCTGCGCCGCTCACATCCGGACCTGGCGGAGCCCGGCTTTGGCGGGACGGACGTTTCGTTCGACGACGACGCCGGGTGGCTGCGGTTCCGGCGCGGATCCGTTGAGGTGCTGGTGAATTTCACCGACTCGAAGGTCCGGCTGGACGGTGCCTCCGGAAGTGTCCTGCTGGCCACCGATGAAGGGACCGGGCTGGACGGCGGGGCGCTGGCCCTGGCGCCCTGGAGCGCCGCGATCATCAAGTCCTGAATCTGGAGTTACGCCGGGGACCACAAGTCCCCGGCGTAACTTTCTTCTGAGCGCTAACACCCCCAACGTGTAGCGCGGGTCACAAAGTGGCAGGATGGTACGTATGACTTATTCAGCAGCGGACAACCGCTACGAATCCATGCCCTACCGCCGCGTGGGCCGCAGCGGGCTCAAGCTCCCGGCCATCTCCCTGGGCCTGTGGCACAACTTCGGCGACGACAAGCGCTTCGAGGAACAGCGGGACATCCTCCGCCGTGCCTTCGACCTTGGCGTCAACCACTTCGACCTCGCCAACAACTACGGGCCGCCGGACGGATCAGCGGAAACGAACTTCGGCCGGCACCTGCGGGACGACTTCAAGCCGTACCGCGACGAGCCTGGTCATCTCCACCAAGGCCGGCTACTACATGTGGCCCGGCCCGTACGGCGAGTGGGGTTCCCGCAAGTACCTGATCTCCAGCCTGGACCAGTCCCTGCAGCGCATGGGCCTTGACTACGTGGACATCTTCTACAGCCACCGGCCCGACCCCGAAACGCCCATGGAAGAAACCATGGGCGCCCTGGATTACGCCGTCCGTTCGGGCAAAGCACTCTACGCCGGCATCTCTTCATACACCCCCGAACAGACCCTCGAGGCCGCCCGCATCCTCAAGGACCTCGGTACGCCGCTGCTGATCCACCAGCCCAGCTACTCCATGCTCAACCGCTGGACGGAGGACGGCTCACCGAACCTGTACGAGGTACTGGACCAGGTGGGCGCCGGATCCATCGCCTTCTCGCCCCTGGCTCAGGGGATGCTCACGGACCGCTACCTGCACGGGATCCCGGAAGACTCCAGGGCGGCCAAGGCGCGTTTCCTCTCCGAGGACTCCATCACGGAGGAGAAGCTGGACCGGGTCCGCGGGCTGCGGAAGATTGCCGAGGACCGCGGGCAGTCCCTGGCCCAGATGGCCGTCGCCTGGATCCTGCGCGACCAGCCCAAGGGTTCACCGGTCACATCGGCACTGGTGGGCGCATCCAGTGTCCGGCAGTTGGAGGACACACTGTCCGCCATCAGCAACCTCAGCTTCTCCGATGAGGAACTGACGGCGATTGACGAATTCGCGGTGGAATCGGACATCAACCTCTGGAAGCAGAACGCCTGACGGGCTTCGTTTTCATTACACAGCGGGACCGGCGGAACAACTGCCGGTCCCGCTGTGTTGGGTAGTATGAAAAGGCGCCGCGCGGCGCCAAGCCAGCCGGCCGCCGTCGTCCATTCCTCGGAGGCAAACCAGGCCGGCTGACGTTTGTCCCCAAAGGAGTTCTGTGTCTTCACATCCCATCCGTGTTGCAATCGTTGGCGTGGGCAACTGCGCCGCCTCCCTGGTGCAGGGCGTCCACTACTACAAGGATGCCGATCCGGCGGAAACCATCCCGGGCCTGATGCACGTTGAGTTTGGCCAGTACCACGTAGGCGACGTTGAGTTCGTTGCCGCGTTCGATGTGGACGGCAAGAAGGTCGGTGTTGACCTTTCCGAAGCCATCCTGGCCAGCGAGAACAACACCATCAGGATCGCCGACGTGCCGCCCACCGGCGTCACCGTCCAGCGCGGCCACACCCTTGACGGCCTGGGCAAGTACTACCTCGAGACCATCGAGCAGTCCACCGAGGAGCCCGTGGACGTAGTCCAGGCCCTGAAGGACGCCAAGGCTGACGTGGTGGTCTGCTACCTGCCCGTGGGCTCCCAGCAGGCAGCCGAGTTCTACGCCCAGGCAGCCATCGACGCCGGCGTGGCGTTCGTCAACGCCCTGCCCGTGTTCATTGCCGGCACCAAGGCGTGGGCGGACAAGTTCACGGCCGCGGGCGTTCCGATCGTGGGCGATGACATCAAGAGCCAGATCGGTGCCACCATCACGCACCGTGTGATGGCCAAGCTGTTCGAGGACCGCGGCGTGACCCTGGATCGGACCTACCAGCTGAACGTCGGCGGGAACATGGACTTCAAGAACATGCTCGAGCGTGACCGGTTGGAGTCCAAGAAGATCTCCAAGACCCAGGCCGTGACCTCCAACGTTGAGGCCGAGCCTGGCCGCCAAAGATGTCCACATCGGCCCGTCCGACTACGTCCAGTGGCTCGATGACCGCAAGTGGGCGTTCGTCCGCCTCGAAGGCCGCAACTTCGGTGACGCCCCGGTGTCCCTGGAGTACAAGCTGGAGGTCTGGGACTCGCCCAACTCCGCCGGCGTGATCATCGACGCAATCCGTGCCGCGAAGATCGGCCTGGACCGCGGCATCGGCGGCCCGCTGCTCTCGGCGTCGAGCTACTTCATGAAGTCCCCGCCTGAGCAATTCAACGACGACCTCGCCCGCGAAAAAGTCGAAGCCTTCATCCGCGGCGACCTGGAGCGCTAAACCGCGCACGCATGTCGGACGCTCCCTCACCCCCGGGTGGGGGAGCGTCTTCCTTTAACACGCCCGCTCACCTTTGACGCGTTCTTCCCAAACGCCCGCTTACGTTTGACCTATCTCCGACCAAGATCGAACGGCGCGATCCTTCACCTGCATGGGTCACTTGTTGGCGAAGCCTGCCGCAACCACAGGATTGGCGGCGGAGTTCCTTATGGCATGCTTGACTCTCTTGAGCGCCGCAGCGAAGCCGTTGTCCTGATCGGTCTTGTCGACAATAATGACGGCCCAACCGGCACGTTCGAAGGCCTTGTCCCTGCGCCGATCGCTCCGTCGTTGCGGTTCTAAAAGGTGGTGGCCGCCATCGTACTGGATAGCAACTCTTTGCTGACGAAAGCCGAGGTCGGCGGATGGTGAGCGGGAGTCCGCCGGGCGAAGTTCAATCTGCGGCTCCGGTTCAGGAAGGCCAGCGTCCAGCATGGATAATCGAAGGAATGTCTCCGGCGCGGAGTCCGCCCCTACCCGCATCAGGTCCAGTGCCTGCCGGGCACGGACGACGCCCTGAAGATTTGGATGTCGGGCCACCAAATCCCGTAATTCCTCAAGTGTTGAGTAAGCGCCCTCCCTGCCCTCCAGTTCCGGTCGGGGTATCCGGATGAGTTGGTCTCCCATAGCCACCAAGTCGTTCAACGGGAGTTGCCGTGCCATGTCCAACCATGTCCGGCCCCTGGTGCTGAACCAAATTCCCTCCACGAACTCGATCTCGCCAGCCTTCGCAATGACCCGATGCCCGCAAATTCCTTTCCTTCGAGCCTCCGGGAAGGGCAGTGGGTTTGCTGAGGTGCAGTTCGTTGGAGTCCGATAGCCAAGGGGGCAGGAGGGAACTCCGGAGTCGAGCCGCAGTGACATGTGAAATCCACGCCCCGGGCGTAGCCTCCGACAGGGCGCGGGCGGCCTCCTCCAGGCAGAAATCCCAACCAGCCGGACGGTAGAGCCCCCGGCTTACGTGCTCAACATCTGTGCGTCGTAAGCGGTTGTATTCCAGCCCTGCGCGTCTGGAACTCTCGAGAGTGAATGGGCTGCCGGCCAGGTGGGCAGGTAGGGGCCTGTGGGATCGCATACTGCATTTTCATGGAAAAAGCGGACATCCGTCTGGAGTTATCCACAGGCGATCATTCAGGGCAGCCAAAGGTGAGCGGGGGTTTGGGAACTGGCGGTAGAAGGTGAGCGGGGGTTCTGACGGCGTCTGCCAAAGGTGAGCGGGGGTCAGGTGAGGCCCACCGGGTTGCCGTCCGCGTCCACGTCCATGCGCAGCGCGGCAGGGACGGCGGGGAGGCCCGGCATGGTCATCACGGCTCCGGTCAGCGCCACGATGAAGCCGGCGCCGGTCTTGGGCAACAGGTCGCGGACATGGATGGTGAAGCCTTTGGGCGCGCCCAGGCGGGAGGCGTCGTCCGTGAACGAGTACTGGGTCTTGGCCATGCACACGGGCAGCGAACTCCAGCCGTTCCGCTCAATGTCGGCAAGGCGCTTCAACGCAGGCACGGAAAAGTCCACACCGTCGGCACCGTAGATCTCCTGGGCGATGGTGCGGATCTTGTCCTCCACGGACAGTTCCAGGGGATACAGGTGCCGGAAGCTGCTGGGCGCCTCCACCGCCTGGGCAACCAAGGCGGCGAGTTGGTCACCGCCGTCGCCCCCGCCGCCCCGGCCCCACACGTCGGCGACGGCGGCGCGGACTCCCTCGGCGGCACACCACGCCAGCAGCCAGTCAAGTTCCTCCGGTGTATCGGAGGAGAACTTGTTGATGGCCACCACCGGCGTGACCCCGAATTTCTCCACGTTGTGCACATGCCGGCGCAGGTTTACCACCCCGGCCTCGAGGGCAGCCACGTCCGGCCGGCCCAGTTGGTCCTTGGCCACCCCGCCATGCATCTTCAGGGCGCGCACGGTGGCCACCACCACGACGGCGGACGGGGCCAGGCCGCCGTACCGTGCCTTGATGTCCATAAATTTCTCGGCCCCCAGGTCGGCCCCGAAACCGGCTTCCGTCACCACGATGTCCGCGAGCCGCCGGGCCGTCTGGGTGGCGATGAGCGAGTTGCAGCCGTGGGCAATGTTCGCGAAGGGACCGCCGTGGACCAGCGCAGGGGTGCCGGCGATGGTCTGCACCAGGTTGGGCTTGACCGCCTCTTTGAGCAGCAGCGTCAAGGCACCCTGCACCCCGAGGTCAGCCACCGTCACGGGAATGCGGTCATAGGTGTACCCAAACGTGATGCGCCCCAGCCGCGCCCGGAGGTCCGCCAGGTCCGTGGCGAGGCAGAAAACCGCCATGATCTCGGAGGCCACGGTGATATCGAACCCGTCCTGGCGCGGGACGCCCTGCGTGGGGCCGCCCAGGCCAATGACCACCTCCCGCAGGGACCGGTCGTTCATGTCCAGGACGCGCTTGAACGTCATCCGGCGTGGATCGATGTTCAGCGCGTTGCCCTGGTAGATGTGGTTGTCCACCAGTGCCATCAAGGCGTTGTTGGCCGACGTGATCGCGTGGAAGTCCCCGGTGAAGTGCAGGTTGATCTCATCCATGGGCAGCACCTGCGAATAACCGCCGCCGGTGGCCCCGCCCTTCATTCCCAGGACCGGGCCCAGGGACGGTTCCCGCAGCGCGATCATCACCTTGTGGCCGGCACGGGCCAGCGAATCTGCCAGCCCCACGGTGGTGGTCGATTTGCCCTCACCGGCAGGCGTGGGTGACATGGCCGAAACCAGCACCACCTTGCCGTGCGGGTCCGGCGCTGCGAGCCTGGCAGGATCGATCTTCGCCTTGTACCGGCCGTACTGTTCCAGGGCGTCGGCATTGACTCCCGCTGTGGCCGCGATCTCCGCGATGGGCCGGATCCGGGCAGCGCGGGCTATTTCAAGATCAGAAGGGAGACCAGACATCCTTGTCCTTTCCTGCACCGGCAGGCGCCGGAGACCTGCCCCTAAGCTAACAGCACCGAGGCAGGGAACGAAGGAAAAGGACAATCAGGAAGCAGGCACCACCGGGGCCAGCCGGCGGCCCACAAAGTTGTCGACGGCGGCATGGTAGCTTTCCAGCGTGATGGCGGCAGTGCGCTGCCAGCCGGAGTTCTGCGCCCGGATTGCTGCGGCCCGGCCCAGGTCATCGCGGGTGGCGGGGTCGTCGTACAGGGCCTCGAGCGCGTCGGCCCAGTCGGCAGCGTGGTGCCCGTCCACCAGGAGCCCGGTCCGGCCGTGGAAGATGGCGCGGGACAGCCCGCCGACCCGGGTGGCCACCACGGGGGTGCCGCACGCCTGTGCCTCCAGTGCCACCAGCCCGAAGGATTCGCTGAAGGAAGGCATCACCACAACGTCGGCGGCGCGGAACCAGGAGGCAAGCTCAGGCGCCGTTACGGGCGGAAGCTGCGTGACGACGTCGTCCATTCCCGCCTCCGCCACCAGGCAGCGGAGGTTGAATTCTTTGTTGCCGCTCAAGGCGCCCAGGATGGTGACGCGCAGGTCGATGTCCGGGCGGCGTTTACGCAGCAGCGCCGCGGCCTTGACCAGGACCTGCGGGCCCTTCAGCCGCTGGATGCGGCCGGCGAACACCAGATGGAACGTGTCCGGGCTGACGCCGTGCTCCGCCCTGGACCGTGCCCGGAAAGCGGGGGTGAACGTGGCAAGGTCCACGCCGGGCGGCGCGATGTCGATCCGGTCGTAGGTTGCGCCGTAGTGGGACACGAGTTCGGCGGCTTCCGAGCTGGTGTTGGCGACCAGCCTGGATGCGCCCTCCACGATGCGGTGCTCGCCCAGCTCCCGGCGGCGGGGTTCGGGCTGTTCACCGGACTCCAGCAAAAGGTTCTTGACTTTGGCCATGGTGTGCATGGTGTGCACCAGCGGCACGCCCCACATCCGGGACAGCTCCAGCCCCGCGATCCCGGAAACCCAGTAGTGCGAATGGATGACGTCGTACCGGCCGTGCGGCTGGCGGCGGCGGATCTGCTCGATCTCCGCGACCATGGCGTGGATCAGGCCCGGAAGTTCCTCTTTGGGAATTTTTTGGGCGGCCCGGCCAGGACGTTGTGCACGCACACGCCCGGGTCGGGATGTTCGACGGCGGGCTGGTCGGCCGAGGTGGCGCGCGTGAAGATTTCCACCTCTACGCCAGCCTCGGCCAGTGCCGAGGCGAGCTCGCGGATGTAGACGTTCATTCCGCCCGCATCACCGGAGCCGGGCTGTTCCATCGGGGAGGTGTGGAGGGAGAGCAAAGCGACCCTGCGGATCAGTGCCACGGGACCTCCTTCCGGCCGCCGGCGCGTGTCAGGGGAGCCGGTTCAGTGCGCATTCGATAAAACACTACTCCTTCCCCTAACGCTCACCGCCCTTCCACATCTTCCCCAGGCCCGGAAACGCCTGCTCATAACCGGACAGGAGCGCCGCGGCCAGGGCTCCTGAGCCCACGAGCGGATGCCGGGCGAACGCTTCCAGCGCGGCGTCACGGCTCCCTGCCGTGGCGGCGTGCACCGTGAGCCGTTCCACTTCCTTGACCTGCCGGAGCATGCCCAGCTGCGGGCCGGCCGGCGCCTGTTGGGGCAGCGGGACGGCGCCGTTGGCAGTTACCGTGCAGGGGACCTCGACGACGGCGTCCGCGGGCAGGCCGGGAATGGCGGGTTGGGCAGTGGCCGGCGTAGCCGTGGCCGCCGCGGGTCCACGGGGTTCCGGCAGGGACGGGGGTGGCAGGGCGTTCATGGTGTTGAGGATCAGCTGCGTATCGCCGCCTCCGGCCAGGGCCCGCATGGCAGCCAGCGCAACCCGTTCGTAGCCGCCGCCGGCGAGGTCCTCCTCGTTCCGATGCTCGCCCTCGCCCCGGGCCTCGGCCAGGTATCCCTCTTCACGGGAGCGCCGCGCCTCCTCCCACAGCCGGTAGGCGGCCGGCCCCGCGGCGGCCAGCCGCGGATACAGCTCCTGCTGCTGGCTGTGGATGGCCTGCCCCCGGGTGCGTGCCATGGCCTGCATTGCCTGCCGGGCGGCATCGCGCTGGTAGTAGTAGTACAGGTACTCGTTGGGGAGCAGGCCCAATCCGGCCAGGAACGGCTGCGGGAAGAGCCTGCCTTCCTCGAACGACTCCAGGGCCCCGGCGTCCGCAAGCAGGCCTGGCAGTATGTCCCGGCCGCCGGACTCCAGCCGGTACAGCCAGCCCAGATGGTTCAGGCCGTAGTAGCCCACGCCGTCGAGCCGCCCCTCCGCCAACTGAACACCCGCGGCGCCCGCTGCCCGGTGCACCAGCCCTCCCGCAGAATCGCAGATCCCGATGACCCGGTTTCCCAGGACGGGGACCAACGCCTCGGTGACCATTCCCGCTGGATTGGTGAAGTTGAGCAGCCACGCGTCCGGGCAATGTTGGCGCATCAGCCGGGCGAGGTCCAGCATGTGCGGAATGGTCCGCAAAGCGTAGGAGATCCCGCCGGCACCAGTAGTCTCCTGGCCCAGCAAGCCGAGGTCCTGGGCCACTTTCTCGTCCGATACGCGCCCCGCGGTGCCGTCCGGGCGGATGGCGGCGAACACCATATCCACGCCAACAAAGGCGTCGGCAGGATTGGTGGTGCCGCGCACGGGAAGCCGGGCACCCTGGCCCGCGGGCATAGTGTCCAGCACCGCGGTGACGGCTTGCAGCCGGGCGGGATCGACGTCGAACAGCACCAGTTCGGTAACCAGCCCGGAGAAACGCCCGGACACCAACGCCCGGTAGATCAGCGGCACCCGGAAACCGCCGCCGCCTGCAATCAGAAGCCGCATACCCCGCAGTCTAGGACCACCCTCCGACAAACTGTCCACACCCTTTCCAAGGGCCTACCGCAGTACTCCGCCACGGCGTAGTGTTCCAGCATGGACGCGATGCCAGCCCGCCCCTTTGATCCGCTGGCTGCCGTCCGCTCACCGGCCGAGCCGGGGTTCGACCTCCTCCTGGCCGGGACCGTCTTCCAGGACATCATCTTCACCGGCCTGCCCCATGGGCCCGAACCCGGCACCGAGATCTGGAGCGACGGCATGGGCAGCTGTCCCGGCGGCGTGGCCAACCAGGCCATCGCGGCGGCCAGGCTGGGGCTGCGCACCGGGCTGGCCGCAGCCTTCGGTGATGACGGATACGGGGACTTCAACTGGAAGATCCTCTCCGGACAGGAACATGTGGACCTCAGCCTCTCCCGCCGCGTCCCGGGCTGGCACTCCCCGGTGACCGTGTCCCTTTGCGTGGACCAGGACCGCTCCCTGGTCACGCACGGGCACTCAGCACCGGTGACCAACTCCGAACTGATCGGAACCCCGCCCAGGGCGCTCGCCGGGATCGCGGAGGTCGGCATGGAAATTGAACAGTGGGCGCGGGCTGCCCACGGGGCAGGGGTGCGGCTGTTCGGGGACGTGGGGTGGGATCCCAGTGGGGAGTGGGCGCCGGTGCGGCTTGAAAACCTGCAGTACTTCTACGCCTTCCTGCCCAACCAGCGCGAGGCCATGGCGTTCACCGGCAAGGACAATCCGTGGAGTGCGCTCTATGCCCTGGCGGACCGCGTTCCGGTGGCAGTGGTCACCCTGGGGGCGCAGGGAGCCATGGCGGTGGACTCGGAAACCGGGGAGGAGGAGTGGGTCCCGTCGCTTCCGGTCAAGGCCCATGACCCCACCGGAGCCGGTGACTGCTTCGATGCGGCGTTCATCGTCGGCACCTTGGCGGGCTGGCCGCTGGGGGACAGGCTGCGCTTTGCCAACCTGTGTGCCTCCCTGGCAGTGCAGGAGGTTGGCGGATCGCTGGCGGCCCCGGGCTGGGGGGACATCGCCGACTGGTGGAAGCGCGCCAACGCCCGCCCTGAACGGCAGATGAGCCAATGGCTAAGGCGCTTCGGGTTCCTTGCGGACATCATCGAGGACGTGCCCCTGGCAGCCCAGCGCCGGGCGGCAGCCACCATCGCGCATCTCTCCGACGCCTGAGGAGCTTCGGGCGCCCGATTATTCGGTGCGAAGTGCCAGCACTAGAATCAGTTAGGTGACCTACCCCGCAAGAACCGGTGAATTCAGCGCTGCCTCCGGGCCGGACCCCGCAATGAGCGGTCCGCCGTAATCGACCTGGGGGCGATCCGGCACAACGTCCGCCGGCTTGCCGCCGCAGCTTCACCCGCGAAGGTCATGGCCGTCGTCAAGGCCGACGCGTATGGGCACGGCGCCGTTCCCGTAGCCCGGGCAGCCCTGCAGGCTGGTGCGTCCTGGCTGGGTGTGGCCCACATTTCCGAGGCCCTCGCGCTGCGCGCGGCCGGCATCGACGCACCCCTCCTCGCCTGGCTGCACACCGCGGACAGCAACTTCGGCGCCGCAGTAGCCGCCGGCGTCGACATCGGCTGCTCTGGCTGGGAGCTGGAGCGCATCGTGGCCGCGGCCCGCGAACAGGAACGTCCGGCACGCATACACCTCAAGGTGGACACCGGGCTGGGCCGAAACGGCGCCACTCCCGAGGCCTGGGACCGCCTGGTAGGGGAGGCCGTGGAATACCAGGACCAGGGACTGCTGCGGGTGGTGGGCATCTTCTCCCACCTGGCCGTCGCCGATGAGCCGGAGCGCCCCGAAACAGACGAGCAGGTGGCCGCATTCCGGGAAGCCCTGGCCATCGCCGAGGACGCCGGCGTGGATCCGGAGGTCCGGCACCTTGCCAACACCCCCGCCACCCTGTCCCGGCCGGACACCCACTTTGACATGGTCCGCGTGGGCCTTGGCATCTACGGGCTGTCCCCGTTCGACGGGACCACGTCCGCTGAGCTCGGCCTCCGCCCCGCAATGGCATTGCGCACGCTGGTGTCGCAGTGCAAGGACGTGCCCGCGGGGCAGGGCGTCTCCTACGGGCTGCACTACCGCACCCGGACAGCCAGCACCCTGGCCCTGATACCCCTGGGCTATGCCGACGGCGTCCCTCGCGTGGCCACCGGCGGCCCGGTCCGGGTGGCCGGGAAGACCTACCCCGTGGTGGGGCGGATCGCCATGGACCAGATGGTCATCGACCTCGGCCCGGAGGCTTCCGGAGCCGGCCTGCAGGGGGCGGAGGCGGAACTGTTCGGGGACGGCGCCGACGGCGGCCCTACCGTTGACGACTGGGCCCGCGCCGCCGGGACCATCAACTATGAGGTTGTGACCCGGATCAGTCCCCGCGTACCCCGGCGCTTCATCAACGAGGACCAGCCGGCGGGCAACGTCCAGGGCCTGGTGGGCGCGCCCGGCAAGGCGGGGGCCGCGTGAGCGCGCCGGAACAGCCCACCCCCAACTGGGAAAAGACCTTCACAGCGACGACGGCGGAACAGACGCAAGCGTTCGGCGCGCGCCTGGCGGAGGAACTGCAGGCCGGCGACCTGCTGGTGCTGTCCGGCGAGTTGGGTGCCGGGAAGACCACCTTCACGCAGGGGCTGGGCGAAGGCCTGGGCGTCCGCCCGGGGGTCATCTCGCCAACGTTCGTCCTGGTCCGCATCCACCCCAACCTGCCGGACGGTCCGCGGCCCGGGGGCCCTGACTTGGTCCACGTTGACGCCTACCGGCTCGGCTCGGCCGCGGAAATCGATGACATCGACCTCGAGAACACCATGGACTCATCGGTGACGGTGGTGGAGTGGGGACATGAGCGCGTGGAGCACCTGAGCGACAGTCGGCTGGAGATCGACCTGCACCGTGCCATCGGGCTGGGAGCCACCCGGATGGCTGAATCTTCCGGAAGCCTGGACTTCGACGGCGAAGACACGGACGAGCCCCGGGCCATCGTGATGCGTGGGTACGGGCCCCGGTGGGCAACTGTTCCCGAACTTGCGGGCCCGGACAGGGGAGCAGCATGCTGATCCTCGCCATCGATACATCGGCCGTGGCCAGCGCAGCGCTGGTCACCGACGATGCCCCGGAAAGTGTCCTGGCCAGCTTCGCCACCGAGGACACCCGCAGCCACGCCGAGGTGCTCGCGCCCGGCATCCACGCCATGCTGGAGTCGGCGGGCGTAACCGGGCAGGACATCGACGCCCTGGTGGTGGGCGTGGGTCCGGGCCCGTTCACCGGCCTGCGGTCCGGCATTGCCACCGCCCGCACCCTGGCATTCGTCTGGGGCAAGCCACTGCACGGGATGGTGAGCCTGGATGCGATGGCCCTTGAAGTGGCCGAGTCCACCGCCGCCGTTTCAGAGTTCCTGGTGGTGACGGACGCCCGCCGCAAGGAGGTCTACTGGGCCCGGTACAGCCTGGACGGCGGCCAGTTGCCCGTGCTGAAGGACGGTCCCCACGTGAGTTTCGCATCGGATCTTCCGGACCTGCCAGCCTTCGGTGCCGGTGCCGGACTGTACGCCGACGTACTCCAGGCCCACCCGGACTTCGCGGGGGAGCAGCCTGACGCCCTCTACCTTGGCCAGTTCGCCCTGGCCCGGCTGGAGTCCGGACACACCCTGCTGGATTCCACCCCGCTGTACCTCCGCGAATCTGACGCCCAGGTCCCCGGGCCACGGAAGCGGGCACTGTGAGCATCCCGGATCCCCGGAACGCGGAAGTCACGGTCCGCGACATGACGCTGGACGACGTCCCCGCCGTCGGCGCCCTGGAACACCGGCTCTTCCCCATTGACGCGTGGCCCGTGCAGATGTTCCTGGACGAGCTTTCCCAACCGGAAACCCGCCGCTACCTGGTGGCGGAGACCAGCGACGGCATCGTGGGGTATGCCGGCCTGATGTGCATCGAGCCCATCGCCGACGTCCAGACGATCGCCGTCGTCCCTGATTTCGAGGGGCGCGGCATCGGCAGCACGCTGCTCACGCAGCTGATCCGGGAGGCCCGGCACCGCGGCGCCGCCGACGTTCTGCTCGAGGTCCGTGCCGACAATCCACGGGCGCAGAACCTGTATGTGCGGTTCGGCTTCGAGCAGATCCACGTCCGGCCCCGCTACTACCGCGACGGCGTGGATGCCCTGATCATGCGGCTCGCGCTGGCCGCACCCGACGGCCACGAGGCAATGGAAGCAGGCCAGCCATGAACCGCTCGCAGCCCCTGGTGCTGGGCATCGAATCATCCTGCGACGAAACCGGCGTGGGCATTGTCCGCGGCACCACCCTCCTGACCAACACCGTCTCTTCCTCCATGGACGAGCACGTCCGGTTCGGTGGCGTCATACCCGAGATTGCATCCCGCGCCCACCTGGACGCCTTCGTCCCCACCCTTGAACAGGCGCTGGCTGACGCCGGTGTCAGCCTGGAAGAGGTGGACGCCATCGCCGTGACCTCCGGGCCCGGCCTGGCGGGTGCGCTCATGGTGGGCGTTTGCGCTGCCAAGGCGCTCGCCGTCGCTGCCGGGAAACCCCTGTATGCCATCAACCACCTGGTGGCGCACGTGGGCGTGGGACTCCTGGATGACCGTGCCAACGGCCGGAAGCAGGAGTTGCCGGAGAACCTGGGCGCCCTGCTGGTGTCCGGCGGCCACACCGAAATCCTGCGGATCAACAGCATCACAAGCGACGTGAAGCTCCTGGGCTCCACCATCGACGACGCCGCGGGTGAGGCCTACGACAAGGTGGCCCGCATCCTGGGGCTGGGCTACCCTGGCGGACCGGCCATCGACAGGATGGCCCGCAACGGCAACCCCAAGGCGATCCGCTTCCCGCGCGGCCTCACCCAGCCCAAGTACATGGGCACGGCGGATGAGCCCGGCCCGCACCGGTATGACTGGTCCTTCAGCGGACTAAAAACGGCAGTGGCCCGATGCGTGGAGCAGTTCGAGGCGCGCGGCGAAGAGATTCCCGTGGCGGACATCGCGGCCGCATTCCAGGAGGCCGTGGTGGACGTGGTTTCGTCCAAGGCGGTCCTGGCCTGCCGCGAACTCGGCATCAAGGACGTCCTGCTGGGCGGCGGCGTGGCGGCCAACTCACGCCTCCGGGAACTGACCGGGCAACGCTGCGCCTCCGCCGGCATCCGGCTGCACGTTCCGCCGTTGGACCTCTGCACGGACAACGGCGCCATGGTGGCAGCCCTCGGCGCGCAGTTGGTGATGGCCGGGGCAGAACCCAGCGGTATCGGCTTCGCCCCGGATTCGTCGATGCCGGTCTCCTCGGTGTCGCTCCCGGCCTGACACCGGCCCAGTAACTCAGGCGGTGGGGCCGTTGCGCATCTGCTTGACCAGGTCCAGCACCACGGCCTGCAGGTTCCCGCCGTTCTCCGCAGCCACCCGGCGCTGGCGCTGGTACCCGGCGCCGCGGCGGATGATCTTCTCGACGTCGGCCAGCTCGTCGGAGCAGCGCAGCTTGGCCGCGACCGGTTCCAGCCGGTTCAGGGTCTCCAGCAGATGGTCGGTGACCAGCTGCTCCTTGCCAGCGGCGTCGAGGATGATGATGGCGTCCAGGCCGTACCGGGCAGCGCGCCACTTGTTCTCCTGGACGTGCCACGGCGGCATGGTGGGGATGGTGCCGCCGTTGTCCAGGATGGTGGAGAATTCGTCCACCAGGCACTGGGTGAGTGCAGCGATTGCTCCCACTTCCTCCAGCGTGGCCAGCCCGTCGCAGATGCGCATCTCGATGGTTCCGAGGGCGGGCACGGGCCGGATGTCCCACCGGATTTCCGAGATGGTGTCGATGACGCCCGTGGTGAACATGTCCTGGACGTAGGCCTCGTACTCCTCCCAGGACGTGAACTGGAAGGGCAGGCCCGCGGTGGGAAGCTGCTGGAACATCAACGCGCGCTGTGAGGCGTAGCCGGTGTCTTCGCCGCCCCAGAACGGGCTGGACGCGGAGAGCGCCTGGAAGTGCGGGAAGTAGTTGACCAGGCCGTCCAGGACGGGCAGCGCTTTGTCGCGGCGGTCCAGGCCCACGTGGACGTGGACGCCGTAGATGACCATCTGCCGGCCCCACCACTGGGTCCGGTCGATGAGTTTGGCGTAGCGTGCCTTGTCCGTCACCGGCTGCAGCTGCGGCGGGCTGAACGGGTGGCTGCCGGCGCAGAACAGCTCCACGCCCATGGGGTCGGTGATTTCGCGGACGGCGGCCACGGACCGGCTGAGGTCCTCCTTGGCCTCGGCCGCGGTCTCGCAGATGCCGGTGACCAGTTCCACGGTGTTCAGCAGCAGTTCCTGCTTGATGTGTGGATGTTCGTCGTCTTCATTGAGTTCCGGGTGGCGGGAGGCCACGCCGCGGAGCACCTGGTTGGCTACGGAAGCGAGGCTCGCCCGTCTTCCCGTCCACCAGGGCAAGCTCCCACTCAACACCGAGGGTTGACTGCCTCGATGACGCGAAGTCGATCTTCACACGTTTCCTTACTGTCCGGTTGCCGCTGGCTGATGCCGCTCACAGGCTGCTGCCGGCAGGGGAACGGATGGTTCAAGTCTAGTGCAGGGGTAGCATCGTATTGATGGCTCCGTTCCCCCTGCGTCACAGCCCTGCCAAATCCTTCCCCCTCCTCCTGGCCCTGTCCGCAATGGCCCTTGCCTCCTGTTCGGCCTCCCCAAGCCCGGCCCCGCCGTCGTCCTCCGCGCCTCCCGCCGGCGCCTCCCCGTCCGCACCGGCAAGTACGACGACGGCGCCTCCCGCCGCTTCTCCCTCGCCTGACGCAGGGTCCCGGCCGCTGGGGTGGGGCCCGGAGCAGCGTGACCAGGACGCCGCGGCGGCAGCCGTGGCGGCGATGTCCCCGGAGGAGAAGGCCGGACAAGTACTGCTTCCGTTCTTCAAAGGCAACCAGGTGGAAGCCCACGCCGCCCTTATCCAGCGCCTGCACCTGGCCGGATCCATCATCATGGGCGACAACGTGCCGCGTGACCCGCAGGGAAAGGTGGACGTCGCCGCCATGGGTGCCGTGAACCAGCGGCTTCAGCAGGCTGTCGCCGCCGACGGCCGGCACTGGCCCGGGATCATCAGCGTGGACCAGGAAGGCGGAGCGGTGGCACGCCTTGGGCCGCCACTCACGGAGTGGCCCACCCCCATGAGCTACGGCGCGGCCGGCAACCAGGCACTGACCCGCCAGGCTGGCAAGGCCCTGGCCGGCGAACTGGTGCCACTGGGCTTCGACCTCGACTTTGCGCCGGACACCGACGTGACCATCGGCCCCTCGGACCCCACCATCGGTGCGCGTTCCATGTCCGCCGATCCCGCGGCGGCCGCAACCCAGGGGACGGCGTTCTCCCAGGGCATGCTGGACGCCGGCGTGCTCCCCACCGTGAAGCACTTTCCCGGACACGGATCGGTGACTACAGATTCCCACCTCAGCCTTCCCGTCCAGCCAGCCGGCATCGACGCGCTCCGCGGCCGGGACTGGAAACCCTTCCAGGCTGCCGTCGCCGGGGGCCTCCCGATCATCATGACCGGGCACATCGCAGTGCCCGCGCTGGAACCCGGTGTGCCGGCGTCGCTCTCTGCCCCGAGCTACGCGGCGCTTCGGGGCCTGGGCTTCAAAGGCGTGGCCGTGACTGACGCCCTCAACATGGGCGCTGTGGAAAATCAGTATCCTGCCGGCGCGGCTGCGGTGAAGGCACTGGCCGCCGGCGCCGACCTGCTGCTCATGCCTGCCGACGTGGAGCAGGCGCATGCCGCGATCCTCCAGGCCCTGGCCGCCGGAACCCTCCCTGCCGCCCGCCTGGACGAGGCAGCAGCGCGCGTGGCCACCATGATGATCTGGCATGCCCGGACCGCCCCGCCTGCGGGAACACCCGGCGCAGGTGCTCCCGCAGGAAGCGGTGCGGCCCTGTCAGCCCAGGTCTCGGCGTCGGCCGTCACCGTGGTCTCTGGGCCCTGCAGCGGCCCGCTGGTGCCCGGTTCGGTGCGGGTGGCCGGCGGGGGGCCGGGGGACCGGGAGCGGTTCGAAGCAGCCGCCGTGCGTGCCGGGCTCACGGTGGGTTCGGGGCCGCTGGTCAACCTCATCGGGTTCGGCGGGAAACCGGCGGGCGGGGACATCGCGGTTGCACTGGACGCCCCCTGGCCACTCCAGGACTCTTCCGCGCCGGTCAAGCTGGCGCTCTATGGCCGCACTGACGCCGCCTTCGATGCGCTTGCCGCTGTGCTGGCAGGGAAGGCGCCGGCCCCCGGGAAGCTGCCCGCCGCCGTCGGGCCATTCCCTGCTGGAACCGGCTGCCCCTGACCCCAACTAGGTAGCGCCAAGTGTCGTTTTGACCGGTCAAAACGACACTTGGCGCTACCCAGTTGGGAGGGAACGCGTTTAATGGTCTGGTGCCCATTCTGAATAAAGACATGACCCTCTGCATCTCGCTCTCGGCCCGTCCCAGCAACAACGGGACCCGGTTCCACAACCACCTGTACGGGCAGCTGGACCTGAACTGGATCTACAAGGCGTTTGCGCCCACCAACCTTGAACAGGCCATCGCCGGCGTTCGTGGGCTGGGCATCCGTGGCTGCGCCATCTCGATGCCGTACAAGGAGGACGTAATCGAGCTGGTGGACGAGATGGATCCTTCCGCCAAGGCCATCGACTCGGTGAACACCATCGTCAACACCGACGGCCGCCTCAAGGCGTACAACACCGACTACACCGCGATCGAGCAACTCCTCGCCACCAATGCAGTGCCCACGGACTATTCGGTGCTGGTGCAGGGTGCCGGCGGCATGGCCAAGGCCACCGTTGCCGCCCTCCGGGACGCCGGCTTCGCCGACGTCACCGTCATCGCCCGGAACGAGGCAGCTGGGCGCGCGCTCGCGGACCAGTATGGCTTCCAGTGGCGTGCAGCGCTCGACGGCGGAACGGCGGAGCTGATCATCAACGTCACCCCGCTGGGCATGGCCGGCGGGACGGAATCGGACACCGTGGCGTTCCCGGTGCAGGCCATCGAAGCGGCCCGCCTGGTGTTCGACGTGGTGGCCTTGCCCGCCGAGACACCGCTGATCCGGGCAGCCCGTGCGGCCGGCAAGCCGGTCATAACCGGTGCCGAGGTGGCCACCATCCAGGCACTGGAGCAGTTCGTCCTCTACACAGGGATCCGGCCCACCACGGAGCAGGTGCGGGCCGCCGAGGAGTTCATGCGCGCCCAGTAGCGGCCCGGCAGCCGTCCGGCTGCGCTTAGGGCATGCCGGGTGCGACGGGTTCCACCACGATGGCCACCCGGTCCTCGCCAATGCGCGTCAGGACCAGGGTGGCGACCTTGCCGGCGCCCTTCCTGCCGGTACCCTTGGCGTTCTTTCCGCCGGGCAGCAGCTGCTTCCGCAGCTCCTCCGGGGTGACCGCAGTGCCGCGCTTCTTGATGTCCAGCACGGTGATGCCCTCCTGCTTCACCCAGGCTTTGAGCGCCTTGACGTTGTAGGGCATCACGTCCAGCACTTTGTACGCACGGGCGAACGGGGTGTCCAGGAGTTCCGGCGCGCAGATGTAGGCGATGTGTTCGTCCACCAGGTGGCCGCCGAGCTGAAGCGCCACGTCCGCCACCAGCCCGGCCCGGATCACGGCCCCATCCGGTTCGTAGAGGTAGCCCGCCACCGGTCCCACCGGGGCCGTGGGGCCTGCACCGAAATCGTTGCCGCTGGTCAGTTCGGCTGCCACCTCCGGACCAAGGACCAGGGCGGCGCGGCGCACCCCGGGCCTGCGCACGGCGTTGAACCACAGGGTCACCTCAGTGACGTCCCCGGCCACGGACACCCACTGCGCCTCGCAGCCCGCAGGCACCGATTCATGCGGCATGCCCGGGCCCATCTTCACGCCCACCGCTTTCCCCGCTGCGACCAGCGACTCAACGAAGGACAACGGCGGGGAAAACGCCTCGGGATCCCAGATCCGCTTGGTGCCTGACGTAGAGGTGACCCGGCGTGCGGGATCCAGCCAGACGCCGTCCACCCCCTCCAGCGGGACCGACGCCGCATCGGCATGGACCACCGTGGCGTTGGGGAACGGAATGAGGTTTACCGTGGCGCAGGCCGCCGTGGTTTCGTCCATTTCTACGGCGGTGACGTTGATGTCAAGGGACGCCAGGGCCAGCGAATCGGCGCCGAGGCCGCAGCCCAGGTCCGCCACGCGGCTGACCCCGGCGGCGGCGAACCGCTGGGCATGGTGCGCGGCGACGTTCAGGCGGGTGGCCTGTTCCAGGCCGGCCTGGGTGAACAGCATCTGGCGGGCGAACTCGCCGAATTTCACCTGCGCTTTGGTGCGCAGCCGCGACTGCGTGAGGACGGCGGAGACGAGGTCGGCGGGGTGTCCGGCCTTCCGAAGCGCGGAGTTGAGCTCGAACGAGTCCTCGTCCCGGTAGGGGCCCAGGGACGCCAGGAGCTCCCAGCCTTCGGGGGTCAACAGCGGTGCGATCTGGTCCTGGGGAGCGTGAGCCATGGGTTCCAGCGTAGTGGAGGAGCGCGCGGGCGGGATGCGGATAATGTTGAAGCCATGGATGAGAGCGCAGCCCCCGCGAAACCGGAGACAACGAGTCCAGGGACCGCGGTCCCGCCAGGTTTGCCCGGCCCGTCCTGATCGCCGCCGCCGTGGTGGCAGTGGTATGTATCGCGCTGTTGGTCATCATTTTCCTGCTGGACACATTCAATGCCACCGTCTATTCCGTGGGTGGCAACGACATCCAGGACAACAGCCAGGAGTCGCGTGACATCCGCGGGCTTTACGACGGCGCGCGGGTGGGGAGCATCGTCTTCCTCGTTGCCGCGCTGCTCGCCGCAGCGGTGTCCGGCTGGGTGCTGTACCGCGGGCGGAAGCAGGGCGGCGCCGACACCGACAGCGGCGAGGACGTGGACTTCGACGACCTGGGCCGTTAGGGGGTGCGTCTCCCAGCCCGGCGGGCTGGCGTCGTCCGACCCTAAAAAGGTGTACGCCCATGACGAAACTCTGGCACTCGCCTTGACCGAGTGCTAACCCTTGCATACAGTCTGTATTAGCACTCTCCCTAGGAGGGTGCTAATACATGGAAGAGCTGCCAGCCAGGCTGCTGCCGGCACCGCGACGACGGTTTGCCAGCTACGGCGGAAAGCTTTCCAGTCCACGAATTTGCTGACGAAGAAGGAGAGGTCCGAGTGTCGGTCTCTATTAAGCCTCTTGAGGATCGTATTGTTGTCCGCCCGCTCGAAGCCGAGCAGACCACGGCTTCCGGCCTGGTCATCCCGGACTCCGCACAGGAGAAGCCGCAGGAAGGCGAAGTTGTTGCTGTAGGCCCCGGCCGCTTCGAAGATGGCAACCGCGTACCCGTTGATGTAGCAGTGGGCGACGTCGTCATCTACTCCAAGTACGGCGGAACCGAAGTCAAGACCGGCGGCACCGAGTACCTGGTGCTGTCCGCCCGCGACGTCCTGGCGATCGTCGTAAAGTAACTCTTCCGGATCCCCGTGCCGCCGGCCATGCTCATGCTGGCCGGCAGTGCGGGGTTCTGTCTTTGAAAGGACAAAACCATGGCAAAGCAGCTTGCGTTTAATGACGCTGCCCGCCGGTCCCTTGAGGCCGGCATCGATAAGCTCGCGAACACCGTCAAGGTGACGCTCGGCCCCCGCGGCCGCAACGTCGTCCTGGACAAGAAGTGGGGCGCCCCCACCATCACGAACGACGGCGTCACCATCGCCCGCGAAGTGGAGCCTGGACGATCCCTACGAGAACCTTGGCGCGCAGCTGGCAAAGGAAGTAGCCACCAAGACCAACGATGTTGCCGGCGACGGCACCACCACCGCCACCGTGTTGGCCCAGGCCCTGGTCAAGGAAGGCCTGCGCAACGTTGCCGCCGGCGCTGCCCCCGGCCAGATCAAGCGCGGCATCGAAGTTGCGGTTGAAGCCGTGGCTGCGCGCCTGCTGGAGAACGCCCGCCCGGTTGAAGGCACCCAGGTGGCAAACGTTGCTGCCATCTCCGCCCAGAGCGACGAAATCGGCGAGGCTCCTCGCCGAGGCTTTCGGCAAGGTGGGCAAGGATGGCGTCATCACCATCGAAGAGTCCTCCACCACCCAGACCGAACTGGTCCTCACCGAGGGCATGCAGTTCGACAAGGGCTACCTGTCCCCGTACTTCGTCACCGACGCGGAGCGCCAGGAGGCAGTCCTCGAGGACGCACTCATCCTGATCAACCAGGGAAAGATCTCCTCGATCCAGGAATTCCTGCCGCTGCTCGAAAAGGCGCTGCAGAGCTCCAAGCCGCTGTTCATCATCGCCGAGGACGTTGACGGCGAGGCCCTGTCCACACTGATCGTCAACCGCATCCGTGGCACCCTGAACGTCGTCGCCGTCAAGGCTCCCGGCTTCGGCGACCGCCGCAAGGCCATGCTGCAGGACATCGCCACCCTCACCGGTGCGCAGGTTGTCTCCCCGGAACTGGGCCTGAGCCTGGATTCCGTTGGCCTGGAGGTGCTGGGTACCGCCCGCCGCATCACCGTCACCAAGGACAACACCACCATCGTTGACGGCGCCGGTACGGCCGAGGACGTATCTGCGCGCGTTGCCCAGCTGCGCGCCGAGCTGACCCGTACCGACTCCGACTGGGACCGTGAAAAGCTCCAGGAACGCCTGGCCAAGCTGGCCGGCGGCATCGGTGTCATCAAGGTTGGCGCTGCCACCGAGGTTGAGCTGAAGGAAAAGAAGCACCGCATCGAGGACGCCGTGTCCTCCACCCGCGCTGCCCTCGAAGAAGGCATCGTGGCCGGCGGCGGCTCCGCCCTCATCCACGCCCTCAAGGCACTGGATGAGGACGCTTCCGTGAAGGCCCTCGAAGGCGACGCTGCCGCAGCTGTCGGCATCGTCCGCCGCGCACTGGTGCAGCCGCTGCGCTGGATCGCCCAGAACGCCGGGTTCGACGGTTACGTGGTCACCTCCAAGGTTGCCGACCTCGAGACCAACAACGGGTTCAACGCCAAGTCCGGCGAGTACGTTGACCTGATTGCGGCGGGCGTCATCGACCCCGTCAAGGTCACCCGTGCAGCCCTTCGCAACGCGGCCTCCATCGCGGCCCTGGTTCTCACCACCGAGACCCTGGTCGTTGAAAAGCCGGCCGAAGAGGACGAGCACGCAGGCCACAGCCACTGATCCCCACCGGCTCCCAAGTCTCGCTTCGCGCGACTTGGGTCCCTCGCCGGCGCGGGCCCTCTTGAGGCCAGAAAACCGGTCCAGCATCCGCTGGACCGGTTTTTTGTTGCCAGCCGATGCGGGGCTAGGGGGACATCTCTGCCGTTTCAACCCTGCCCGCAGGCTCATAGGCCAGCGACACAGCACCCTTGGGGAAGCTGCGTGCCGGCTCAGTGAGGCGGAAAGTGGCGGGCACCGTTCCGGCGTCGAAGAGGCGTTTGCCCTGTCCCAGCGTGACCGGATACAGCCAGAGGTGCAGCCGGTCCAATACGCCTGCTGTGAGCAGGGAGCGGATGAGGACCCCGCTGCCGAACATGTGCACCTGCCGGTAGTCGTCCCGGAGCCTGCCGGCCGCCTCGGCGTCGGGCAGCACAGTGGTCCCTGCCCACGAGGGGCCATCCAGGAATTCTGACACGACAAACTTCGGTACCCGGTTGAGCGTGTCGGCGATGTCGCCGGACTGGTGCGGCCAGTAGGACGCGAAAATGTCATAGGTCTTCCGGCCAAGGAGGAGGGCATCCATCTTTGCGATTTCGGCCCCGATGGCCGCGCCGGTTTCATCGTCGGATACCGGCGCCTGCCAGCCCCCGAACGCGAATTCGCCTTCGGCGTCTTCTTCACGGCCGCCGGGCGCCTGGTATACGCCGTCGAGGGTGATGAACAGGTTCGCCACGATGAGTCCCATGCGTCCAGTGTGGGAGAGCTCCCATGCGCTGTCCAGTGCCGTGGCAGGATTGGGGGCATGCTGCTCCTTGAGCTTGTGGACACCACAAAAACCGTCGCATCAACCCGCTCCCGGCTGGCCAAGGTGGACGCCCTGGCCAACCTCCTGCGCCGGCTTGAACCCGGGGAAATCCCGACGGCGGTGGGTTTGCTCAGTGCCAAACCGCGCCAGGGACGCGTGGGCGTGGGCTGGAGTGCGGTGGCAGCGGTCAAGGAAGAGCCTGCCGCGGAGCCAAGCCTCACCATCGCCGACTTTGATGCGGCCCTGGATCGGCTGCTGGCCACGGCCGGTACCGGATCGGGTACCGGCCGCCTAGCCATTCTCCGGAAACTGTTGGCGGCAGCCACCGGGCCCGAGCAGTCCTTCATCACAGGCGTCCTGCTCGGCGAACTGCGCACCGGCGCCCTGGAAGGAATACTGACGGAGGCCGTGGCCCGGGCAGCGGATAAACCAGTCCAGGCCGTCCGCCGTGCCGCCATGCTCTCCGGAGACCTTGGCGGAACCGCCCTGCTGGCCATCACGGGCACCGAAGCCGAGCTTGATGCCGTCGGCCTGGTGGTGGGACGTCCGGTGCTGCCCATGCTCGCCGCCACTGCTCCGAGCCCCAGCGCAGCCTTGGAAACCACGGGGGAAGCCTCGGTGGAATACAAGCTCGACGGTGCCCGTATCCAGGTCCACCGTGCGGGCGGGGATGTCAGCATCTATACGCGCAACCTGGCCGACGTCACTCACAGGCTTCCCGAAGTGGTGGAAGTGGTGCGCAGCCTGCCCGTGCAGGAGGTGATCCTTGACGGCGAAACCCTCGCCCTCGACGAGGAAGGCGGCCCGCGGCCCTTCCAGGAGACCATGGCCCGGTTCGGCGCTGACGCCGTGCGGGAAACCGTGCTGCATCCCTGGTTCTTCGACGTATTGCACATTGACGGGCTGGACCTGCTCGATGAGCCGCTGTCCGCCCGCATCAACGTGCTTGAGCGCATCGCCCCGGAACACCGGATCCCGGGGAGGTTACGGCTGACCCAGCCGTCGCTGAGCGTGTGTCGAAGGATGCGCTTGCCGCGGGCCACGAGGGAGTGGTGGTGAAGGCGATCGGATCGGCGTATGCTGCGGGCCGCCGCGGAGCCAACTGGGTGAAGGTGAAGCCGGTCCTCACCTACGACCTGGTGGTGCTCGCGTGCGAGTGGGGGTCAGGGCGCCGCACCGGGATGCTCTCCAACCTGCATCTTGGGGCACTTGATGCCAGCGGGGAGTTCGGCGAACCCGGCGGCTATGTCATGGTGGGGAAGACGTTCAAGGGCCTCACCGATGAACTGCTGCGCTGGCAGACGGAAAAGTTCCAGGAGCTTGAGGTGCGCCGCACTGCCGGCACCGTATGGGTGGAGCCGGTCACCGTCGTCGAAATCGCCATTGACGGCGTCCAGCAGTCGCCGCGGTACCCCGGCGGAATTGCCCTGAGGTTTGCGCGCGTCAAGCGTTACCGGGACGATAAAACGCCGGCTGAAGCGGACACCATCCAGACGCTGCGCGCCTTGCTGCGATCGTAGGGGCCATGGATCAGGCCTGGTTGCGGCTGCCGCTCCGCTGGCGCCTAAGGCTCCGTGCCACTCCGTCCGGCAGCCGCCGTGTGATCATCCGGTAAGAGAGCAGGACGGCGAGGGCGGCCACCACGATACCCACCAGATTGAGCAGCAGTTGAAGCGCAGAGCCGGCGGCTTTCGGGTACTCACCGAGGACCAGAGCCACCGCCACGTACCCTGCGGCCGGCACGGTGGTGACGGAGATGAACACACCGATCAGGGCTGCGGAACGGCGGCCGATGATGGACAGCATGCCGGCGATCCCGGCCAGCACGGCAACAATCAGCGAATAGGGGCCCGGGTGGTAGATGAACTCCACGGCCGAGCCCTTGTCCAGGGCGTCGCGGGGGAACAGCCCGAGCGGAACCGAAAGCCATGCCGTGAGTGCCGCCAAGAGCATTGCAACCGGGAAACCGACGCCCAACGCGACGGCGGCGCGTCGCCCGAGCTTCCACTTCTTGGTGGCCAGCGAAACGGCGAGGGCAGCCAGCGGACCGAACTCCGGCCCTACCGCCATGGCGCCCACAATCGCTATGGGCGAGTCTGTCACGATGCCAATTCCGGCCAGCTGCGTTGCCAGCACCAGGAAAGCAAGGAAGTTCCAGGTCAGGCGGGAGTCTTCGCCGGTTTGCCGCGTCACGTCATCCCAGATGACTGCGTCCGCGCCGTCCCCGGGGGCTGCGCGCTCCGCCCGGTCAGCATTCCTGGACAGGACGAATTCGGGCGTGGCCATGGCAATGGACCCCACGTCAGAAATCTTCAGGATTTCCAACTTTTCGAGCAGTTCCTCCACCGATTCCCGGGCAACCAGCACCTCAATGACATCGCCCTGCGGCACCACAGAGGTGCCCGGAAGCAGCGCAACTTCCGCCGTTCCCCGCTGGTCGCGGCAGGTCTTCAGGGTGACCGCGGACAGCTCCCCGGGCACGCAGATCCGCAGCTGGACAACCACGCACACTCCCTTCCACGGCTGGGCCCAGCATAGTCCGAACAGGACCATTGATTAGTCCATGCAGACGCCGTTGGCTAGGTTTGATGCTTTTGGCTGGCGGCATTTTGAGAGGTCCTAGTGTCGATAACGGTAACCCCGAAGGCACCTGAACCCAGGTCCAGTGCCGCTGCCCGCCCACGGAAGCCCACCTTCCGCCCGGAGGTCCAGGGGCTCCAGGCCCTTGCCGTCCTCATGGTTGTGGCCTACCACGTCTGGCTTGGCCGCGTGTCCGGCGGTGTGGACATCTTCCTGCTTATTGCGGCCTTCCTGCTCACGCTGTCCTTTGTCCGCAAAGTCGAGGCAGGCAACCCCTTCCGGCTGCTGGCGCACTGGCTGCACCTGTTCAAGCGGCTGCTGCCCGCCGCCGTCGTGGTGATCCTCGCAGTCCTGGGCGGCACCTGGCTGATCCTGCCCCAGGGCCGCTGGCCGCAGGTACTTGACCAGGCCTGGGCGTCGCTCCTGTACCGCCAGAACTGGCTCCTTGCCGGCACGGCAGTGGATTACTATGCGCAGGACCATGCCGGTGCCAGCCCGCTCCGGCACTTGTGGTCCCTGTCCATCCAGGGCCAGGTCTTCATCCTGTGGCCCCTGGTCTTTGCCGCCACGGCTGCGGTGCTGAACCTGCTGCGCCGGGTGCCCGGCCTTCAGGGGTTGACCTGCCGGGGGTTGCTGGTACTGGTTTTCGGGGCAGTGTTCGCGGTGTCCCTGACCTACTCCATAGACCAGACCGGCGCCAACCACGCCTACGCCTACTTCGATACCCGCGCCCGGCTCTGGGAGTTTGCGCTGGGGTCGCTGCTGGCATTGGCGCTGCCGTACCTGCGTCCCGGCCGCCTGCTCCGCATAGCGCTGGGCTGGGCCGGACCGGTGGCGATGGTCTCCTGTGGACTTGTCCTGACCGTTGACCGCTCGTTCCCGGGGTATGTGGCGCTGTGGCCCACACTGAGTGCTGCCGCCATCATCGTTGCGGGCCAGACCGGCAGCCGCTTCGGCGTGGACCGCATCCTGAGCAGCCGGGCGCCCGTCGCACTGGGGGACAATTCCTACGCCCTGTATCAGTGGCACTGGCCCGTCCTGGTGCTGGCGCTCGCGGCTACCGGCGTCGAGGCGTCCAACCTTACGGAGGGCCTCGGCATCGTCGGTGCCTCCATCGTCCTCGCAGTCCTGACCACGCGCTTCGTGGAAAAACCGCTGCGCGACTGGCACTGGCCCAAGCTCCGGGCCTGGCGGACCGCCGTCGTCATTGTTGCCTGCGGTGCCGTCCTTGCCGGACCCGTCGCGGTCTGGCAGACATCGCTCACGGCAGAGGAAAGCGCGACGGCGGCACAACCGAGGGAGCTGACGCCCGGGGCGCTGGCACTCACCCCGGAGAACAAAAACGCCCCGGCTCCCCGGGCCCGGACCATTCCGGGGCCCGCCGCACTGGACAATGACTGGGCCGGGATCGACTCGCCCTGCACAGGTGCCAACGCCACCGGCGATCCAATCCTGGAGGGCTGCCGGCAGGAGCTGCCGGAGGAACCGGCCACCAAGCGCATCGTGGTCCTGGGTGACTCCCACGCCCAGCAATACCTTGCCGCGCTCGCTCCTGTGGCGGCAGCCCGCGGCTGGGAGCTGGTCACGCTGCTGATGCCGGCATGCCGGTTTGGCGCCGAATCGGGGACCAGGAACGCCGAATGCAATGCCTACAACCGTGCCAGTTCCGCCTACGTCCTGGAACACCTCCCGGATGCTGTGTTTACCGCGGCGTCGCTGACCCATGAGGATGCTCCGTTTGAAACAGAAGTGCCCGGATACCTGGACGGCTTGAAACCGTTCGCCGACGTGGGGATCGAGTTCGTCGGCATCCGTGACAACCCCCGGTTCACCTTCAACATGCCCCAGTGCGCCCAGCGGAACGGTGCCGGCGCACCGGCGTGCAGGCTCGTCGCTGGCCGAGTCCCTGGTGGAGACGTCGCCGCTGGAAGACTACCGCGGCAAGCTTCCGGGGCTGCACCTGATGGACATGAGCGACTTCATCTGTGCGCGCGGCGTCTGCCCGGCCGTGGTGGGGAATGTGTACGTCTACAAGGACGACAACCACCTCACCAGGACCTATGTGGAAACGATGATTCCCATGTTCGAGCAGCGTCTGCTGGCGGCTACAGGCTGGAGCTGAACCTTTCCCCGGGTGCGCCGTGGGTGGGCCCACGCCCGCGGGGTTCCCTGGCCAAGCTTGCGAGGTTAGGGAACGGGTGGGGTTGCTCACATTGCGGGCCTGGAATAGGGGGATCGGCGCCGAGGTTCTAATATTTACTCAATACTTTCTGCCCCGGGAACGCCGTGCTGCACGGTGCTCCTGCAGGATCGTCTGCACAGGCCAGTACCGTAATCACGGGCTGGTCATCGGCTGCAACCCCTACCCGTGACCCAGCAACCAAGGTAAGAGGCGCACTCATGACCGAGCCCGAACACAACCCCTTTGGCTTCATCGGCCTGACCTACGACGACGTCCTGCTCCTGCCGGGCCACACTGACGTCATCCCGTCCGAGGCAGACACGTCCTCGCGGATCTCCAAGCGGATCACCGTGCAGACCCCGCTGCTCTCCGCCGCCATGGACACCGTCACAGAGTCCCGCATGGCCATCGCCATGGCCCGCCAGGGCGGCCTGGGCGTGGTGCACCGCAACCTGTCCATCGCCGACCAGGCCGACCAGGTGGACCGGGTCAAGCGCAGCGAGTCCGGGATGATCACCAATCCGCTGACCATCCGCCCCGAGGCCACGCTGCGGGAACTGGACGATCTCTGCGCCCACTACCGCGTCTCCGGCCTGCCCGTTGTCGATGAGGACAACCGCCTGCTGGGCATCGTCACCAACCGCGACACCCGCTTTGTGCCGGAGTCCGATTTCCCGCTGCGCCTGGTCAGCGACGTCATGACCAAGATGCCCCTGGTCACCGGGCATGTGGGAATCAGCCGCGAGGAAGCCTCGCACAAGCTGGCAACCAACAAGATCGAAAAGCTCCCGCTGGTGGACGAACAGGGCCGGCTCAAGGGCCTGATCACCACCAAGGACTTCACGAAGGCCGAGCAGTACCCCCTGGCAACCAAGGACGACGAGGGGCGCCTGCGCGTGGGTGCCGCCATCGGCTTCTTCGGCGACGGCTGGGAGCGCGCCATGACCCTGGTGGACGCCGGCGTGGACGCCCTGTTCGTGGACACCGCCAACGGCCACTCGCAGGGTGTCCTGGACATGATCCGCAGGCTGAAGTCCGATCCCGTTGCCGCGCATGTGGACATCATTGGCGGCCAGGCTGCCACCCGCGAAGGGGCGCAGGCACTGATCGACGCCGGCGCCGACGGCATCAAGGTGGGCGTTGGCCCCGGATCCATCTGCACCACCCGTGTGGTGGCCGGGGTGGGCGTTCCGCAGATCACCGCCATTTACGAATCCGCCAAGGCTGCCATTCCGGCCGGCGTGCCGCTGATCGCCGATGGCGGACTGCAGTACTCCGGCGACATCGGAAAGGCCCTGGTGGCTGGAGCGGACACCGTCATGCTGGGCTCGCTCCTGGCCGGCTGCGACGAGTCCCCGGGCGACCTGATCTTTGTCAACGGCAAGCAGTTCAAGTCCTACCGCGGCATGGGCTCGCTGGGCGCCATGCAGTCGCGCGGCAAGAACACGTCCTATTCCAAGGACCGCTACTTCCAGGCCGACGTCTCCGGCGATGACAAGCTGATCCCCGAAGGCATCGAAGGCCGTGTCGCATACCGTGGCCCGTTGTCCTCCGTGGCCTACCAGTTGGTGGGTGGCCTGCGGCAGACCATGTTCTACACCGGCGCCCCGACCATTCCCGAGCTGAAGGTCCGCGGCAAGTTCGTCCGGATCACCTCCGCCGGGCTGAAGGAATCGCACCCGCACGATATCCAGATGACCGTCGAGGCGCCGAACTACGGCTCCCGCTAGGTTGCGGCCGGCGCGTTTTCGCTGAGCGTGCCGGAACGGAGTGCCCCAACAAAAGGAGGCAGGGGTGACCCTGCCTCCTTTTGTTTCGCCTGAAACGACTGCGGGAACAGAATGTCAGACCCCCGTTGGATGATTCTTCTATGGGGATCAGCGGCGGTGATGGGGTGGCAACGGAGGGCCTTCATGCCGCTGTTGCTGCCCTTGATTCGCTGGGCCGTGAGGACGCTTTCCTGGCTGCGGGGGTCGGCGTTGGCGCCGGTGTTGACGTGTTGCAGCGGCGGTATGAGATCCGGCTGGAACGGCTGGAGCTTACAGCCCGCCTGGAGGCCCAACTCGCCGCGGTGAAGGCAAGCGACGCTGCCGGGGCCGTCTGGTTCCAACAGGCCATGACCCCGCCGGACGCATCAGTCCATGACCGCACGTACGCCGAGATGTCCGCCATCGAGGAAATCGCGGGGGTCCTGACCCTCAGCTCCGCCGCTGCCGGGGCGTTCGTGGAACAGTCACGCCGGGTATGCGCCCTGCCGCCTGCCTTCGAGGCACTGTCCACGGGTGCGATGTCCTGGCAGCACGCCCGCATCGTTGCTGACGAAACCGAGGGCCTCACTCCTGACGCCGCTCAGGCACTGGTGGCGCACTTCTTCGACCCTGACGCGGCCAACCCCGCCCGCGGCGCAGCCCCGGGTGACCTGGCCCCGTCCCGGTTCCGCGCCAGGGCCCGTGCCTGGCGGGAACGCCACCACCCCGAATCCATCGGGAAACGCCACGCCAAAGGTGCTGCCGACCGGCGGATGGAATACACCCCCGACCGGGACGGCATGGCCTGGCTCTCCCTCTACCTGCCAGGAGACACCGCCTGCGCCATCTGGAACCGCACCACCGCCACCGCCCGCGGCCTCCAAGGCCCCGACGAAACCCGCACCCGCACCCTCACCCAACTCCGCCCCGACATCGCCGCATCCCTGCTCCTCGGCACCGGCAAAGCCCTTGCCGGGGAGAGTGAGGCGGGGCCCGCGGGAGTCATCGCGATCGGGAAAGTCCCCGCGCCCCGGGCCGACGTCCTGGTCACCGTGCCGGTGTTCTCCCTGCTCGGCCTTACCGACGAACCAGCAGTGTTGGACGGGTTCGGGCCGGTCCCGGCGTCCATGGCACGGAAACTCGTCGCCGACGGGGCCGACTCCTTCTACCGGGTCCTCGTCGACCCGAGGGACGGGGCGCCCCTGGAAATCGGCCGGCAAAACTACCGGATCACCGAAACCATCAAACGCTGGATCAGGATGCGCGACGGAAAATGCACCTTCCCCGGCTGCACCAACCGCACCCCCGACAACGACACCGACCACCTCACCGCCTGGAAACACGGCGGCACCACCAACGTCAGCAACCTGGCACAACTCTGCCCCCGACACCACAGACTCAAACACAACAGCCAATGGACCCCGGATCCGGCCGCCCGGAATGAACCACCCGGCTGGACCTCACCCACAGGGCGGCACTACAAACCCGAACACCCCGACCCCCAACCAACCCACTGGCCGCCAGGAGTCCTGCCAAGGCAAAGAAGCATTCTGGAGGAAGCACTCGTGCTTCGCCTCGCTGGTTAGCGGCCGCTTTCAACGTCAGGTGCAGCACTAGGCTGGTTCCATGTCCCCACCACGCCACCCGGCGGAACTGACACCCAAACGCGATCCGCAAAAGCGGCTTGCCCTGCGGCCCTATGCCAAGGCCGTGGCCCAGGTACTCCGGGTCAGTTTCCGTGCGTCACCGGCGGCCGTGATCATGAAGGTGCTCGGGTCACTCATCTCCGCCGTGCTGCCCCTTGTCACCACCTACTACGCGTCGCTCACCACCACAGCTTTGGCGGCAGCGTACGCGGGAGACGGCGGAGAGGGGCGCCTTGCCATCGTCTACGTCATCGTCACTGCGGCGCTGGGCCTGTTTTGGGGTGCATTCAACAGCGTGGACCGCTACATCCAGCAGCTGATGAGTTTCAAAGTGGGCGCCATCGTGGGCGACCAGATGTACGAGCGATTCCTGGCCCTCGAGTTCTGGCGCTACGACGACAAGGAGACAGTGGACCTGTACGACCGCGCCAAGCGGTTCTCCGACTCCTACGCCCGCGTCCTGGACAGGATCGCGGCCATCTTCACCCAGGCTCGTCTCGGTCATCCTGGCCATCGGCGCCCTGCTGCTGGTCAGCTGGTGGATCGCCGTCATCGTCCTGGTAGCCATCGTGCCCAGCGTGTACCTGCAGTTCAGGCTGTCCAGGGAGCAGATTGCGCATTGGAACACGCAAGTGGACTCGCGGCGCCAGCGCCGCATGATCGAAACCAACCTCCTCCGCCCCCAGCACATCGCTGAGATGAGGCTCTACGGCATCGTTGGTTTCCTCATGGACCTTCGGTCCCGGCTTCGGGACGCCGATGAGCGGCGCCGCCTCGATTACCAGCGGCGTTACATCCCCAAGCAACTTGGCGCCGACGCGCTGCAGTACGGTGCCGAGGTGGTCTCACTGATCTGGGTGGTGGGCCAGATCATCGCCCGTGCCCTGCCGGTGGGCCAGTTCCTCTACGTCCAGCAGATTGTTGGCCGAGCCCTGTCCACGGCCAACAACCTGGTGTCCTCCCTGAGTTCCATTGACGAAGACCTCGCCAACCTCAAGGATTACGAACTGTTCATGGCGATGCCCATGCACTCGGAGCATGCCCCGCCACTTCTGGAGGCCCCGAAGGACATTGAGCTGAAGGACATCCGCTTCACCTACACCGGCAGCGACATCGAAGTGATCCGCGGCATCAGCCTCACCATCCGTCGAGGCCAGCACATCGCGATCGTGGGGGAGAACGGTGCAGGCAAGTCCACCTTGATCCGGATCCTCGCGGGCCTTTACCGTCCTGACTCAGGCCAGGTACTGCTCGACGGCGTGGACCTGGCCGCGGTCGACGTCACCTCCTGGCACCGGCATCTGGCGGTGCTCAGCCAGGAGTTCCTCAAGTACGAGTTCGCCACCGCAGCCGAGAACATCTACTTCGGCGACGTGGAAAGTCAACGCGACGAGGGGCGCATCAGGCGCGCGGCCGCCGACGCCGAGGCGCTCGACTTCATCAACAAACTGCCCAACGGCCTGGACAACCATGTGAGCAACTGGATGGAAGACCCCCGCGGGCGGAAGGGCAGCGGCCTGTCCGGAGGCCAGTGGCAGCGTCTGGCCATGGCCAGGAACTTCTACCGGGACGCCTCCTTCATGGTGATGGACGAGCCCACTTCTGCCATCGACGCCCTTGCCGAGCACAGGATTTTCACCCGGCTGTTCGCCGACCGCAGCAGCACAATCATCGCCATCAGCCATCGGCTCGCCACCATCGAGAAGGCGGACGTCGTGTACATGCTGGAGGATGGCCAAATCGTGGAGCAGGGCACTCACAAAGAGTTGGTGGCCCTGCGCCGGCGCTACTTCAGGATGTTCGAATCACAGCTCACTGTGGAGGAACCAACGGGTAGTTAGGCGCCCACAACCGTGGTGCGGACACGGGCAAGGCTTGGCTGCGGCGGGACGCTGCTGAAGCCAAACGTGACGGCCGGGCGGATTGGGGCCAGCGGGCCGGCGTCGCTGCCATTCCAACGGACGACGGCGGAGGTGACGTGGTGGAGGTCCGTCACCCCGTAGAACTCCGCCCTTCCACTGCCGGCAGTGCCACGGGTGCGGGCGCCGGGTGCCGCCAGGGCAGCGAACGGATTGACCGCGGCGAGCCAGCGTGGATGGACTGCAAGGCGTCGGGGCACTGCCCGCAGCGCTGTTCCCAGCCAGGTCCTCGCACCGGTGACGGCCCGGATTGCCAGTGGGCCGGCGTCGACCGTCAACGTCTGCCCGGCGAGCGAGGCGGAAACGTCCCCGACCTGTACCTCGTCAAAGCTGTAGGTGGCTGATATGAAGCCGGCCACTTCGGATGTCGGCGCCAGCAGCAGGCGGTGCCCAGAGGGTTGCTGAACCATGACATCGGCGAACGACCCAAAGGGGAGTCCTGCCACACGCCCACCACGGCGCGCAGCCCGGAGGCAGTACCAATGCCAGCGATGTGCCCGTCAAATGTCCAGCGGCTGCCCATCAGCCCACTGTAATGGGGAAGCGTCCGCCTCACAGTGGTCCGTAAGCCGCGTTGCCGTAAGGGTCCCGCCAGGTGGCCAGGTCCTCCTCCAGGGCCTTGCGAAGTGCAGGGTCTGTGCGGACACGGCGTCGAAATGATTCCCTTGCCCGGCCGATGACCGTGGACGGGACAACGATACACGCGGCCAGGATGGCCACGATGAGCGCGAACGCTCCCACGAGGGTCGTGGCAGCACCGTCGCCCTTTGCAATGGCCGAGGGGAGGTATATGGCCAGGATCCCGCCCAGGAGAGCAACCAGGAAGGACACCATGGCGATGCCGCCCCGGGCCGATCCTGGGCCACGGCTGCTCAGGAGCCGGTCGGTATTGGGCAGCGTGGTCCGGACGCGTTTCCACCGGGACAGGGCCAGAAGCATCAGGGCGGCGCCCAGCGGGGCGAGGACCAGGGCGGCCGCAGGATTGCCCGACATCACGGCCATCAGCGCACCGGCCAGCACCAGGATGGGTCCCGATGCAATGGCACTGCTCCACGCAGCTGCCATGGTGCCCTGTGCATCCGCGAGTTGCCGGAGCCGGGACGGGGCGTTTGGCGGGCTGACCCGGGCCAGTTCGGGGAGAGCCAATACTCGAGGGGATGTCCAGGCCGGGCGCCGGGGTGCAAATCGACCACTCGTGGTCACCTCCTGCTGAGCCACTGGGCGTAAAGTCGGGAACTGTTCTTCATCAACCAGTGCGTATATGCGATTCCTGCGGCGCCGCCTGCGGGCCCCGCGATGAGCATGCCGAGCATCGGGATGTTCCCGGCTGCAGCGGATTGGGGGACGAAGATCACCAAGGCGGGAACCAGGATGGCACCCCCGGCAAGGATCGTCCAGCTGATGACGGGACCCATGCGCAGTCCCTGTTCCACGCGGGGGATATCAGTGGCCGGTTTGGGGGTTTGCGCGTGAAGCGGGGACTGATGGTGCACACCCACCCTGCGGCGGCCAGGGCAACGCCGACGATCAGCACGGAGGCCCCGAGTTCCGGGTCCTGGCGGAGCAGCATCGCCAAAAACGCATGCAGTGCGCCGCCTAATGCAATGACCGACGGGTACCACCATGCGAAGAACACCCAAGCCCTGCGCTGGGCGTAGCCAAAGGCCGTTGCTGCCGGTGGCGGTGCTCCTTCCCGGAGCTGACCGCCCGCAGGCCCGCTGGTTGCCGGCGTCATACTGTGTCCCCCAAGTTCCTTTGGCCGTCAACGGCCCTCTGCCGCCACGTCCAACGGCCCAAACTACGCGATTGCGCGGGTGCCGGCCATGGGGACACGTGCCCACGGGCAGTGTCCAGGATGCAGAGGGCGCATTCTGGCCCGGTATGGCCGCCCGGTGCAGCGTGGCGGCTGGGATAACCTAGAGCAGTGACTTATGAGATCGAGATCGGCCGTGGCAAGCGTGGGCGTCGTGCCTACTCCCTGGATGACATTGCAATCGTCCCCAACCGTCGCACCCGTGACCCCAAGGATGTCTCCGTCTCCTGGCAGATCGACGCGTACCAGTTCAACATGCCGGTAATCGCCGCGCCGATGGACTCAGCCATGTCCCCGCAGACCGCCATCGCTCTGGGTAAGCTGGGCGGCCTGGGCGTGCTCGACCTCGAAGGCCTCTGGACCCGGTACGAGGATCCGCAGCCCATCCTCGACGAGATCGCTGCGCTCCAGGACGAGACCAACAGCCCCGCTGTGACCGGTCGGATGCAGGAGCTGTACCAGGCACCCATCCAACCTGAGCTCATCACCTCCCGCCTGGCGGAGATCCGCGAGGCGGGCGTCACCGTTGCCGGCTCCCTGACCCCACAGCGCACGCAGGAGCACTACAAGACGGTCGTTGCGGCCGGCGTTGACATCTTCGTCATCCGCGGCACCACGGTGTCCGCCGAGCACGTCTCCAAGGACCACGAACCCCTTAACCTCAAGCAGTTCATCTACGAACTCGACGTCCCCGTCATCGTGGGTGGAGCAGCCGGCTACACCCCGGCACTGCACCTGATGCGTACCGGTGCCGCCGGCGTGTTGGTCGGTTTCGGCGGCGGTGCCACCACCACTACGCGGCGCGCCCTGGGCATCCATTCGCCGATGGCCTCCGCCATCTCCGACGTCGCGGCCGCCCGCCGCGACTACATGGACGAGTCCGGCGGCCGCTACGTGCACGTCATTGCCGACGGCGGCATGGGCACCTCAGGCGACATCGTCAAGGCGATCGCCATGGGCGCCGACGCCGTCATGCTGGGCAGCGCCCTGGCCAGGGCAGAGGAAGCACCGGGCAAGGGCTGGCACTGGGGCCAGGAAGCACACCACCTGGAACTGCCGCGCGGAGACCGCGCCAACGTGGGCACCGTCGGTCCGCTCGAGGAGGTCCTCTTCGGACCGGGCCACCACACCAACGGCACGTCCAACCTCATTGGCGCGCTGCGGCGCTCCATGGCCACCACCGGATATTCGGACCTGAAGGAATTCCAGCGGGTCGACGTCGTCGTGTCCCCTTACGCCGGGAACTGACGTACCGCGGCAGGGGGCGGCCGCGCTGCCCGCCCTTGCCCAAAGCACGCCACTAGCAAGTAGTGTGGGTTTTACTACCGGCACTAGAGGCACTGGAGGCGTTCGATGAAGAGTGTTCCTGCAAACGGCGGGGTCCTTGGCCCGGAAGCCCGGGAAGAATCCATTCAGCGGCTGCGGGCCACCACAGAGCCCGGCCGGGAACTTGACATCCTGATTGTGGGCGGCGGGATCGTTGGCGCGGGAGCTGCCCTTGATGCCGTGACCCGCGGGTTGAGCGTTGGCATCGTCGAGGCAAGCGACTGGGCCGCCGGTACGTCGTCCCGGTCCTCCAAACTCATCCACGGCGGCCTGCGCTACCTGGAAATGCTGGACTTCGCCCTGGTCAAGGAGGCCCTGCAGGAACGCGGGCTGCTGCTTTCCGAGCTTGCACCCCACCTGGCCCGGCCGGTGCCGTTCCTGTATCCGCTCACCAAGCCGTTCATCGAGCGTCCCTACGTTGGCGCCGGCATCGCACTGTATGACGCGATGTCGGTCTCCGCCGGCCATAGCAGGGGCGTGCCGTTCCACAAGCACCTGAGCAGGCGGGGCACCCTGCGCGCTGCCCCGAGCCTGAAGGATGACGCCTTCGTGGGCTCCATCCGGTACTACGACGGCCAGGTGGATGACGCCAAATACTGCGCCAACCTGGTCCGCACGGCTGCCTACTACGGCGCCCATGCCGTGAACCAAATGAAGGTGGTGGACTTCCTCCGGGAAGGCGAACGGGTGGTCGGCGCCAAGGTGGAAAACCGCGAGGACGGGACGCAGTTCAGCATCCGCGCCAAGCAGGTCATCAACGCCACCGGCGTGTGGACCGACGAAACCCAGGCCATGGTGACCGACCGCGGCCAGCTGAAGGTCCGCGCCTCCAAAGGCGTCCACCTGGTGGTTCCCCGCGACCGCTTCCAGTCCACGGTGGGCCTGATCCTCCGAACCGAGAAATCGGTGCTGTTCGTCATCCCTTGGGGACGGCACTGGATCATCGGCACCACGGACACTGACTGGCATCTGGACAAGGCCCACCCTGCCGCTTCGAGCAAGGACATCGACTACGTGCTGGAGCACGTCAACAAGGTCCTCAAGCGGCCCCTGACCCGCGAAGACGTCGAAGGCGTCTACGCAGGCCTGCGGCCGCTGCTCGCGGGCGAGAACGACTCCACCGCGAAGCTCTCCCGCGAGCATGTGGTGGCCCACCCCGTGCCCGGCCTGGTGGTGGTGGCGGGTGGTAAATGGACCACCTACCGCGTGATGGCCAAGGATGCCGTAGACGAGGCCACCCGCACCATGGACGAACGGGTTCCGCCCAGCTGCACCGAGACCATCCCACTGCTGGGCGCCAGCGGCTTCCGGGCCGCCTGGAACCGGCGGAACCGTACCGCAGAGGAATCCGGGGTCCACGTGGCGCGGATCGAGCACCTGCTCAACCGGTACGGCTCCATGACGCCCGAAGTCCTGGCCATCATAGGGCAAAACCCGGAACTGGCGGAGCCAATCCCGGGTGCTGACGACTACCTGCAGGCCGAGGCCGTCTACGCAGCAAGCCATGAAGGTGCCCGCCACGTTCAGGACGTCCTGACCCGGCGCACGCGGATCTCCATCGAAGCATGGGACCGCGGCGTGTCCGCGGCCCCTGTTGTCGCTAAACTGATGGGTGACGTCCTTGGCTGGAGTGACGCGCAGCGTGAAAACGAAGTCCGCCACTACCTTGCCCGGGTGGAGGCCGAACGCCTTAGCCAGCAACAGCCGGACGACGAATCCGCAGACGCCGCCCGACTGGGTGCGGAAGATATCGTGCCCTTGCGTTGAGGGGCCGTTAGCCCCACTGCTGACCGAAGGGATACGCCTTGGCGGAACCACTGGACCCGTATGACGCCCACCTGACCACCGCCGACATGGTGATCCTGGAAATGGAGGCGAAGGACAAGACTGACGCCACCAACCAACTGGCAGAGCGGCTCTACGCCGCTGGGCGAATCTCGGACCTCGACGGGTTCCTGAAGAACGTCAACGCCCGGGAACACCAGGCTGGCCACGGGACTCCCGGGTGGTATCGGGCTGCCGCATGCCCGCAGCGAATTCGTGTCCCAGACCTCCATCGCCGTGGGTATCGCCAAGTACGGCCACGCATTGGACTTCGGAGCCACAGACGGCCCCGCCACGGTTATCCTGCTGATTGCCACCCCGGCCAGCTCTTTCTCCGACCACCTGGAGGTACTGGCCACCCTGGCCAGGTCCCTCTCCAAGGAATCATTCCGGGAGTCGCTGCGGCGGGCCTATGACGCCGAAGTGATCGCGGAGCTCATCAACTCCAGCCTGGTGTTCTTTGATCACTAGGCGACCTCCCCGGCGGCCGCCCGGGTCCGGATGCCCCTGGCGTTTAGTTGTTCTACAGAAGTACGAAGTACGGTTAAGACGTGTGGAAAACAGCCCTTAAGCCCCGATGGATCGCAGGCTTTGTCTTCGCGATCGCTCTCTCCGGGGTCTTCGTGCTGCTGAGCCAGTGGCAGTTCGGCCGCTCCACCCAACCCGAAGTGCCGGTCAATCCGGCCTCGGAACAGGTCCAGCCGCTCACCAGCACGCTCCAGCCGGGGAGTTTTTCCACGGCAGCGTCGCAGACCAGATGGTCACGGCCAAGGGAACGTACAGCCCGGATAAACAGGTCCTGGTTCCGGGCAGGCTCCATGACGGAAAAAGCGGATACTGGGTGGTGACAGCCTTTGCCGTGACCGGCGCCCCCGCGCTCACCGGAGCGGGCGCCTCCCCGCAGACCTGGATCCCGGTGGCACGTGGTTGGGTGGCAGAACCCGGGGATGCGGCAGCACCGCCGTCGGGCCTTGTTGAACTGACCGGGCGCCTGCTGCCCTCCGAAGCGCCGGTAGCAGGCAAGGCCCCCAAACCGGGGGAGGCCTCCGCCGTCTCGGTGGCCGAACTCATCAACTACTGGGACGTGAGCAGCTACCCCGGCTTCGTGTCGGCCACCGCTGAGGTAGTTGCCGGCCAGGACGTCAGCGCCGCGGCGGTCCCGGGGAGCCTGCTTCCCCTCAATATCGGACCCCAACCGCCCGGGCAGCAGATCAACTGGTTGAACCTCTTCTACTCCATCGAATGGGTCGTCTTCGCCGGCTTTGCCTTCTTCATCTGGTGGCGGCTGGTCAAGGATGACTACCACCGGGACCTTGAGGAGGCCCTCGACGAAACCGAAGACTCCACCACACCCGAAGAGCACGAAACGCCCCAGCAGAAGGTACAGCCATGATTGATCCGAAACCGGCCACCCCCTCGTCCCAGGAATCCGGCGGCAAGACTTCCGGAAAGAAGCGCCGCTTCGGCGGTACTGAGGCCCAGATCCGGTCTGCCCTGAAGTTCTACAAAGTCATGGCCTACCTCACCGGCACCATGCTGCTCCTGCTGTGTGCGGAACTGGTGGCGCGCTATGGCTTCGGGCAGTACCTGTTCGCCGGCGGCACCAGTGCGGTCACCGGCCAGCCGTTCGGCTTCGGATTCGCCGACGCCGAGCCGCCGGCCGTGCTCAACGGTGTGAACGTCTCCATGACCGTGCTGATCGTGCATGGCTGGATGTATGTGGTGTACCTCATCTCAAACTTCCGGCTGTGGTCCCTGATGCGCTGGCCGTTCCTGAAGCTGGTCCTCCTCGCCCTTGGTGGCGTGGTGCCGTTCCTGTCCTTCATCGTCGAAAAGAAGTTCCACGCCGAGGTGGAGGCTGAGCTGGCCGCCCACCCTCAAGCTCCCCAGCGCTACTGAACACGGTCTCCCGGGCGGCCCGCATGCGCGCCCGGGACGTCTGCTCCGTCACAGCGCGGTGTCTCAAGGTGCGCCGGCGCAAGGGCGCAAAGTAGGCTATTACGGTGACTACTCCCACTGCATCCCAGACTTCCCAGAAGCCGGTGCTGGTTGTTGATTACGGTGCCCAGTACGCGCAGCTGATTGCCCGCCGCGTGAGGGAAGCGAATGTGTATTCGGAAGTGGTTCCGCATACCTACTCCACCGAGCAGGCTCCTGGCCAAGAACCCCGCCGCCATTATCCTGTCCGGCGGCCCCTCCAGCGTCTACGCCGACGGCGCCCCCAGCGTGGGGGCCGACCTCTTCGAAGCCGGCGTCCCCGTCTTTGGCATCTGCTACGGGTTCCAGGCCATGGCCAACGCCCTCGGTGGCAAGGTGGACAAGACCGGCCTGCGGGAGTATGGGTCCACGGAAACCACCATCCTGGGTGATGGCCGCTCGGTGCTCGAGGGCATGCCCCAGCACCAGAAGACCTGGATGAGCCACGGTGACTCCGTGCATGAGGCACCCGCAGGATTCGATGTCCTCGCCACAACGGCAGGCGCTGAAGTAGCAGCCTTCGCCAACGAGGAGAAGGGCCTCTTCGGCGTGCAGTGGCACCCTGAAGTCAAGCACTCCGCGTACGGCCAGCAGGTGCTGGAAAACTTCCTCTTCAAGGGCGCCAAGCTGGAGCCCAATTGGACCACCGGCAACATCCTCGAAGAACAGATAGAGCGCATCCGCCAGCAGGTGGGGGACGCGCGGGTCATCTGCGGCCTCTCCGGCGGAGTTGATTCCGCCGTTGCCGCCGCGCTCGTCCAGCGGGCCGTCGGCGATCAGCTCACCTGCGTGTTCGTGGACCACGGACTGCTCCGGGAAGGTGAAGCAGAGCAGGTTGAACGCGACTTCGTTGCCGCCACCGGCGTCAAGCTGTACATCGCCAACGAGCAGGAGCGCTTCCTCTCCGCACTGGCCGGGGTGAGCGATCCCGAAACCAAGCGCAAGATCATCGGCCGCGAATTCATCCGCGCCTTCGAAGAAGCCGAACTGGCCATCATCGCCGAGGCCGCAGCCCACGGCGAGAAGATCAAGTTCCTGGTCCAGGGCACCCTGTACCCGGACGTCGTCGAATCCGGCGGTGGCGAAGGCGCAGCGAACATCAAGAGCCACCACAACGTGGGCGGCCTGCCCGAGGACCTGCAGTTCGAGCTCGTCGAGCCACTGCGTGCCTTGTTCAAGGACGAGGTCCGTGCCGTCGGCGCCCAGTTGGGGCTGCCCCAGGAAATCGTTGGCCGCCAGCCGTTCCCGGGCCCCGGCCTGGGCATCCGCATCGTAGGCGACGTCACCAAGGAGCGCCTGGACCTGCTGCGCAAGGCGGACGCCATCGCGCGCGCCGAGCTGACCGCCGCCGGCCTGGACAACGAAGTATGGCAGATGCCCGTGGTCCTGCTTGCGGACGTCCGCAGCGTAGGGGTCATGGGCGACGGCCGCACCTACGGCCACCCGATCGTGCTGCGCCCGGTCTCTTCCGAGGACGCCATGACGGCGGACTGGTCGCGCCTGCCTTACGATCTCCTGGCCCGGATTTCCAGCCGGATCACCAACGAGGTGGACGGCGTCAACCGGGTGGTGCTGGACGTCACCAGCAAGCCGCCGGGTACCATCGAATGGGAATAGCATCCTAAGTGGCCGGCCTCCGCCAGCGGAGGCCGGCCACTGCTTTTCCCAGCGAATTCCTCCGCAATTTCCGGTGCCCCAGTGTTGCGGTCGCTCAAGTCCGGCGCCGGAGCGGCTACTCTCGAATCTATGCCGGTATGGTCCAGGGCGTCACGTGCAAACGCAGAAAAGAAGGCAGAAGTGTCAGTTGGTCAAGGCCACCCGGAAGGCTCGGAAGAGCTTCGCAAATGGCTGTCCGGGCTCAAACCCGTCACCGGCGCAGATACGATGCTGCGCTTTACCAAGACACCCGAAGGCTCCATCGACCTCACTTCCGCACACCCGTCCGGACTGGCCCAGCTCATGGCCGGGCGCCGCACACGCCTGTCCACGCTGATCCGTGACCGGCAGCAGTACGTGGTGGCCGCCAGGGCATCGCGCAACATCCGGTCAAAGATCTTTGAACTCGCCAACGACCGCGGCATCGACGCCGGGTACCTGTCCGCCGGCACTGTGGTGTGGACATCCGCCGTCGGAGGCAAACCCCAGCGCGTCTCCGCGCCTGTCATGCTGACCGCGATCTCCCTCACGGTGCGTCCTGGCGAAGACGATTTCGAAATCCAGCTCACCGAACAGGCGCACATCAACCCTGCACTGGTGCGGCACCTGAAGAACATCCACGGCATTGTCTTTGACGTCAACGCCGTGACCCGCCTCGCGTACAGCACCGCGCGGTTCGACCCCCAGCCCGTCCTGGACCGGCTGGCGACCCTGATCCGCCCCATCCATGGCGCCGAAACCCAGCACAACCTCCTGGTTTCCACGTTTGCAGACCTTTCCGGGAATCTCGACGACCCCTGGATCAACGACTCCCACCCCATCGTCTCCTCGCTGGCCACCGCCGCCGGAGGGGAAGTGGTGGACGTCCAGGAGCCGGACCCGTCCCGTTTCCCGCACCTGGACAACAGGCACCCCAAGGACGAGCTGCTGCTGCTCGATGCCGACACGGACCAGCAGTACGTCGTTGATGCTGCCCGTGCGGGGGACTCCCTGGTGGTCAGCAGCCCGCCCGGAACCGGACAAACCCAGACCGCCATCAACACCATCGGCGCCCTGGTGGATGCCGGCAAGACGGTGCTGGTGGTGGGCGACCGCCGCGCCAGCCTCAACGAGGTTTCCGGACACCTGGAGACACTGGGGCTGGAGTCCATCCTGTTCCAGCTCACCGGGAACGTCACCGCCCAACAGCTGAAGGGCCAGGCTGGTGCGGGCGATCGTCCGCAACGAAAAGTCGCTGGAGCCGCAGGCCGGGAACCTCCACAACACCCTGACCGAACACCGGCACGCGCTGATGGACCACGTGGCGTCGCTCCACAACGTCCGCGACAGGTGGGGCTGCTCGCCGTACCAAGCCATGCAGTCCCTCGCCGAGCTGACCTCCATCCACCCTGCCCCGGCCACTACTGTCCGGCTCAAGCGGAGCGTCCTGGACAGCATCCGGGACCGTGAGGAACTGGCAGCCAGGCTCCGCCGGGCTGCCGAACTGGGCAGCTTCAGCAAGGCTGCCACCACCAGCCCGTGGCACGGTGCCCGGCTGCTGACCCGCAAGGAAACCGGGGAAGCGCAGGATCTGGTCCGTTCCGTGGCCAAGAGCCTTCCCGTCCTTCGCGACCGCATGCACGCTGTTGCGGAGCACGCCGAAATTCGCTTGGGCGAATCCTTCGCGGAGTGGGGCGAGCAGCTGGAACTGCTGGTTGCCGTCCGCGGCAGCCTGGACAAGTTCACCCCGGACATCTTCGACCGGCCGGTAACGGACCTGATCTCCGCCACTGCGCCCTCCGCGTGGCGGCGTGAGCGCGGCATCGAGCTGACCGCCATGCAGCGCTCCAGGCTCCGGCGGGTGGCCAAGGAGTATGTGCGTCCGGGAGTGCACATCGCGGACCTGCACTCGTCCCTTGTGCTGGTCCAGGAACAGCGTGCCCTGTGGGCGGGCTATGCAACCACGCAGCGCCACCCAGCCGTCCCGTCCGGCCTCGCCGAAATGAACGCCATGTACCGTTCCCTGGACCAGGAGCCTGGCACAGCTGGGCGAATCGCTGCGGCACACGAAAGACGGCGGGAATCTGTCCACCGTGCCCTACGCGCAGCTGATGGATCGCCTGGAACGCCTGGTGGCAGACACCGACACGCTTAAGACACTGCCCGAACGCACGCTCCTCATCGAGAACATGCGCGAGCACGGCTTGGGCGAACTCCTTGCCGACCTCGCCGAACGGGAAGTCCCGGAAAAATCTGTTACCGCCGAGCTGGAGCTTGCCTGGTGGCAGTCCGCCCTCGAGGCCATGATCAGCGGCGACGACTACCTTGCCATGTCCGACGGCGACGCGCTGCGCCAGTTGGAGGCGGAATACCGGCTGGCCGACAACGCGCACGTCGCCAGCGGTGCTGCCCGCCTGCGCTGGGACCTCGCCGAGCGGTGGCGCGCAGCCATCGCCGCACAGCCGCGCCAGGCAGACCTCCTGCGCAGCCTGCTCAAGGACGGCCGGGTCTCCCTGCCGTCGCTCACCGCGCAGGCGCCTGAGCTGATCGGCACACTTGTTCCAGTCTGGTCGGTCAGTCCGTACCTGATGACGGGCCTGCTTCCCGCCGAACAGCACTTCGACGCCGTCGTCATCCTCGACGCCGAGGCCACGTCGCTGCAGGCTGTCCTCCCGTCGATCGCCCGGGCACGCCAGGTCATTGCCTTCGGCGACCCGCGCATCGCCACGCCGCGGACGTTCACCGTGGGGGTGGAGCGGCTTGCACCCGGCGAGTCGGCCCACCAACGGGTGGAGAGCGCCTTCACCGCGCTCTCTGCCGTGCTGCCCGTATGGCGGCTCACCGTGGTGTACCGTGCGGTGGACGAGGACCTGGTCCTGCAGCTCAGCAAGAACTTTTACGACGGCGGCCTCCGCCGGCTGCCTGAAGGCCAGTCCGCCACGGGGCTGGACCGGTCCCTCCTGGTGGAGTACCTGCCGGACGGCACCGGCTTGCCCAGTGCCGACCACGAGGGCGTGGAGTCCGTGGTTGCCGAGGTCAACCGGGTTGTGGAACTGGTCTTCGAACACGCCCGCCTGCGACCGCGGACGTCCCTGGCGGTGGTCACGGCCAGCCTGCGCCACGCCGCCCGGATCGGTGAGTCCATCAGGCTCCAGTTGTCCAACCAGCCGGGCCTGGCCGGATTCTTCGGCGCCGGTCCCGAGTCCTTCCGGGTGGTCGACCTGGAACGCGCCCAAGGCCTGGTGCGCGACCACGTCATCTTCTCGCCAGGATTCGGGCGCACTCCACACGGCCGTGCCCTCCACAACTTCGGTCCGCTGTCTGCTGAAGGTGGCCGGGAGAAGTTCGCCCTGGCCATGACCCGCGCCCGCCGTTCCCTGCACGTGCTGACCTGCTTCCGGCCCGAGGACCTGGACCACACCCGGCTCACCCACGGCGCGGTGGACCTGTACGCGCTCCTCGACCGGGAAATCTCCGGCAACACGGACCTCGGCACACCCGCGTCCCGTGCCGCCGCCAGTGAACAGGCACTTGGCGCGGACCCGCTGGTGGCTGACCTGGGCGACCGCCTGCGTGCGCGTGGCGCGAGGGTCTGGCACCAGTACGACGGTGCCATCGACGTGGTCGCAGCGGCCGACCCCCTGAACACCATGGACCAGGACGATTCCGACATTCCGCGGCCCGTGGCCATCGAATCCGACGGCACCGCGCAGTACCGAACCATGAGCGTGCGTGAACGCAGCAGGCTGCGCCCGCAACTGCTCGAACGCCTGGGATGGCGGTACATGCCATTGTGGACCATTGAGGTGTTCACCGACCCTTCGTCCTGTGCAGACCGCATTGCAGGCTACCTGGGACTGGAAAAGATGGTGTTGCCGGGCCGGACCAGCCAGTCCGTTGGTTTCCTTGATGACGACGTTGACCAGGCGCTCAATGGAATCGGCGCCGCGTCCTCGGCTGGGGTTTCCTACCTGCCCCGGGATTCCGGCGCTGAACGGAACGGCGTAAATGGAAGCCGCGAGGCTGGGCCCATGACGATGGAAGAGCAGACTGGAGACGACAGGCCTGAAGACGACGGCCGCGAGGAAGACATGCACCAGTACGAGAACAAGAGCCGGCACACGGAAACAGCGACAGGCGGGGCTGCACCTGCGGACTCCGGCGTCCCTGCTCCGGCGTCCCGGACGGCAACCGGCGGCAGCGGGGAGGTCCTCCCGAGCAAGGCCGCGGAAGACGACGCCCGCAGCTGGGGCGACCGGGAAGACGACCACGACACCTGGCTGAAGGAACAGAAGCCGCCGCACTGGGGCTGATCGCCACAAAGCCTAAGGCGGGCTCACCAGGACGAAAAAGAGCCGGCCCTGGGTGGAAGCTCCGGCCAGGCGTTCTGATTGTTCTGCGGTGGCCGCCACCACGATCAACCCGTCTGTCTCCGCGGTGCCCAGCCATTGCCCGCTCTGGCCGCCCTTGTTCGAAGTCCACAGAACGGGTACGGCGGACGCCAGTACCTCGGAGGGTCCCTTCTGGTCGAACCCGTTGGCTGAAGTGAGCACCACATTGACCAACTGGCCGGGGAGACCAGGCTGGATGGACGAGGCATCCGCCATACGCAGGGGAACCGCGGCTGAACCGGGCGGCGTACCTGCCAGGAGCCCAGGGCCTACCAGGCGGGCATCGGATAGGAGTTGGCCCTTGCGCATAGGCGCGGCCAGGCTGCTTGCCCTTGGCGGCGGCGTCATCCTGGAGGAATCCACTTGCGACCATGCCCGGCGGCACCTGGACCGGCGCCACGTCCGCTTCGGTCAGTGCTGTCCCCGCGGGCAGGTCGCGGGCGGCGGCCAGCGCAGTGGTTGTGATGAGTGGGGCGGGAGTGAGCTGCTGGACGGTGATGGCGGCGGCTGCGGACAGCAGCAGTGCAGCGGCAAGCCTGCGGTTGCGGTTCAGCCAGGCGGCGAGCCGGGCTGCAGGTGAACGCTTCCTGGGGCTGCGGCCGACGACGCTGGTGTTCGCGGGATACCTGAGGCCGGTGCGGCCCCGGCGGGGAAGTATGGGCATGCGCCCACGCTAACTGTGGGCCTACTCAACCGGAAGCCGGAACGGCGGCCATGTGGACAAAAGCGGCCGGCGCTGGAATGCGCCGGCCGCCGGCGAGAAGACTGTGGTGCTGCTTTAGCTCGCGGCAGCTGCCGGCGTTGAAGCGGCAGGGGCGGCAGCGGGTGCAGCCGGAGCCGCGGCAGGTGCAGGGGAGACCGAGCCGCCCTTGGAGTCGCGGGAGTCCGTGCGGTAGAAACCCGAGCCCTTGAAGACGACGCCGACGCTGTTGAACTTCTTGCGCAACGTGCCCCCGCATTCAGGGCAGGACGTCAGGCTGCTGTCCGAGAACGACTGGACGATGTCGAAGGCGTGGCCGCAATCCTTGCAGGCGTAAGCATATGTTGGCACTGGTGCTCCTCCTCTTGGGCAAACGAGAGGTCCCGTGCTGCCGCGTGGTAATCCGTTAGCAGTCGCAGGGCCTGAGTGCTAATTCTATCACTGCGCCCGGCGGGCCCGGGCTCAGGCGCCGCCCGCCAGGGGCCGGTACCCGGACGGAGTAAGCACCCCGGGGACCGGCCGGTCGAATTCCTCTGCGGGAATCCGGCCGGCGGGAAGCAATTCGTCATCGTAGATAACGGCAGCGAGCGGGACTTGCTTCCCGGCCGTGGCGAGGTGTCCCAGGAATTTGTCGTAGTAACCTCCACCCTGGCCAATCCTGTTTCCGGCAAGGTCCACGGCCGTGGCCGGAATGAACAACACTGCCGCATCGCTGGCCGTTTCGGCGCCGTGCCGGAGCCCCACTGGTTCCAGGATGGGTGCATATTTGCTGCGCTCAAAGTCTGTTTCCGGCGTCCAGAACACCCAACTCAACTCCCTGCCGGGTTCGCACACCGGAAGCAGGACTTTGTGCCCGCTGGCGTGCAGGGCAGTCATCAACGGCAGGGTTGGCGGTTCCTGCCCCACGCCCAGGTACACGCACGCAATGCTGGGCTGGCCGCCCGTCACCGTTCCGGCCCAGGCTTCCCCGTGCACAGCCAGGGCGCCCCCTGCCGCGTCCAGTTGCTCCGGTGTCAGCCCGGCGCGCCGGCGCCGGTGGGCGGCCCGGATGTCGTCCTTGACCGCGTTCGTCTCCTGCCGCATGGTGTCCTTTCCTGCGTTGCCGGCACTCCCCGGCTTCTGGCCGGATGTCGGTCTGCCGTGCCGATGGTTACTGAAATGCTTGACGCTGACGGTAGATTAGTCCGGTGAATACCAGTAACCCACGAGTCCGCAAAGCCGTCATTCCCGCCGCGGGCCTGGGCACCAGGTTCCTGCCCGCCACCAAGGCGATGCCCAAGGAAATGCTTCCTGTCGTGGATAAGCCTGCCATCCAGTATGTGGTGGAGGAAGCCGTCCACGTGGGCCTCAATGACGTGTTGATGATCACGGGCCGCAACAAACGCGCCCTGGAAGACCACTTCGACCGGGTGCCCTCCCTTGAATCGACCCTGGAGGGCAAGGGGGACACGGAAAAGCTTGCGTCCATCCAGGCGGCCAGCCAACTGGGCGACATCCACTACGTCCGGCAGGGCGATCCCCACGGCCTGGGGCACGCAGTCCTGCGGGCAAAACAGCATGTGGGCGATGAGGCCTTCGCTGTCCTGCTGGGCGATGACCTGATTGATGCACGCGACGAACTGCTCAGCATCATGATCGATGTTCAGGCGAAAACGGGAGGGTCCGTCGTCGCGCTCATCGAGGTGGAACCGTCGCAGATCAGCGCCTACGGCTGCGCCGACATCGAGGAGATCGACGGAGAAGATTACGTCCGGGTCAACCGGCTCGTGGAGAAGCCCTCACCCGAGGAAGCGCCGTCCAACCTGGCGCTGATCGGACGCTATGTCCTGCATCCTGCCGTGTTCGGCGTGCTGGAGCACACTGAGCCGGGCCGCGGCGGCGAAATCCAGCTGACGGATGCCCTCCAGGAACTTGCGTCCGGTGATGGCGAAGGGTACGGCGTCTACGGCGTGGTATTCCGTGGCCGCCGCTATGACACCGGAGACAAGCTGAGCTACCTCAAGGCCTGCGTCCAGGCGGCCGTCGACAGCGAAGACCTGGGTCCGGGCCTGCGGGCATGGCTGCCCGGCTTCGCCGCCGGCCTTTCCCGGTAACCCCGTGCGCACAGGTCCCATCTGGCCGGTCACCCTTGAGTGCGGCGACCTGGTCCTGCGGCCCATCCGGTACCGCGACAAGAAAGAGTGGACCGAGGTGCGGTCGCGCAACAGCGAGTGGCTGGCGCCGTGGGAGGCGTCCAACCCGGACCCCGCCGGCGGACTTCCCGACTACCGGCACATGGTCCGCTCGCTCAACATCCAGGCGGCGCAGGCCACCGCGCTGCCGTTCCTCATCACGGAGTGGAGGCCGGGCCTCAGGAACCCTGCCATCGTGGGCCAGCTGACGGTGTCCTCAATTGTCTGGGGGTCCGCCATGATGGCCACCCTGGGTTACTGGGTGGACCAATCCCGGGCGGGCCAGGGGATTGCCCCCACCTCCGTGGCGCTGGTAACGGACCACTGCTTCCGGGCCCTCGGCCTGCACCGGATGGAAATCAACATCCGGCCGGAGAACGGACCCAGCCTGCGGGTGGTGGAAAAGCTGGGCTTCCGGGACGAGGGCTACCGGCCCCGCTTCCTCCACATCAACGGCAAATGGGCCGACCACCGTTCGTTCGCCCTCACCTCGGAAGAGGTGCCCGAAGGCCTGTTGGGCCCATGGCTGGCGCAGCGCCGGTCATAAATCCAACCGTTTGCCGGCGGGGACACGACACACCGCAGCTAATGCGGCCTGAGCAGGCATGATGCTCATACGGTTTTGAGTGTGGACTTCCCCCTTAGCAGCTCAGTGATCCTTGTGGTTGCCGTCGCGCTCTGGATTGTATGGGTTGCCCCTTACGTCCTCCGGAACCGCAGGCACCAGTTCCAGCCCGCCGGCGACTTCCTAGCAGACGCACCCGCGGAGGAGAGGCCGGACCCGCGGGCCGGCCTGGTCCTCAACGCCGCCGCCCAGCAGGAGAAAGCTATGGAACCCAGGAAGAGTGCTGCCGGCACTTCAAGCACCCCACCTGCGGCGCCGTTCCGCATTCGCTACGGCCGGACCGCCCTGGCCCTTGTGGGGCTGCTGGCCCTGGTCACGGCCTTCATTTCGGGTGCGCTGCTGGCCTTCGGCCTGGGATCACCCGCCCTCCCGGTCGTCTGCATAATGCTGGCCGTAGGGTCAGTGGCCCTGCTCCGGTGGCTGGCTGTCCGCGACCGCAAGGCCAAAGTGGACGCCGCTTTCCGCTCCGCCATGAGTGCGCCGGCACGCCGCCCGGAGGCGGCCGAAGCCAGTCCTTCGAAGCCCGTGGCATCCCCTGCGCGGCGGGATAGCCCACTTTTCGATGCCGAGGCGGGCGAACCGAAGGTCAAGCCGCTGACCGCCGTTGAGCTCCGCGAAGCAGCCCTCGCCGTCGCCCTCGCTGCCGGCGATACCAGCGCCGTCGCACCTGCACCAGCCATGCCCGCCAACACTCCCTGGGAGCCAGTGGAGGTCCCCAAGCCTGTCTATGTGGAGGCTCCGAAGGCAGAACGTCCCGAGCCGCAGCCGCTTGAGCTTCCGGAAGCACCCAAAGCGGTTGGCAAGCCCTCGCTGAAGCAAGGCGCTGCCGCGGTGCCGTCGGCAGAAGCGGCAGCGGAGGCGCAGCAGCTCTCCAAGGCACAAAGCGCCCTCAGCAACCTCGACGACGTCCTCCAGCGCCGCCGCGCATAGAGTTCAGGCTGCATCCCACCCCACTTCCCATGCCCACCGCGCGTCAATTGGCGTTGGGCCGGGAAAATTTGTAGCCTAGGGACACCGGTTCCGCACCGGCGGGCAGTCCCCGCAGGTTGAGGATACTTCCGGGGCTATAGCTCAGTTGGTAGAGCGCTTCGTTCGCATCGAAGAGGTCAGGAGTTCGAATCTCCTTAGCTCCACCAAAGCCGGCCGCGAAACGCTGGCAAATGCCCCATCCTTTCCACCCTGGCAGGCCTAGAGTGGGCCCATGGGAATCATCATCGGACTTCTGGTCATCTGGCTCATCCTCTCCATCGTTGGTTTCGTCGTTAAGGGCCTTCTCTGGCTCGCCATCATCGGCCTGGTCCTGTTTGTCGCCACGGGCGTCTGGGGCTGGCTGAAGCGCAAAACCAACGCCTGACGGCAACACGCTTGCCGGACCGATCGTGACGGGTCCGGCAAGCGTAAATTCCTGACTGCCAAAGGACCCTAGCCCTCCAGCAGCAACGGCGCAACGCTGTCTCCATGAGCTTCCCGAAGCCGGTCGCCGGTCCTGCCCCGTTGGTTCCGCCGGGCGGCCGCAACACCGCAGCCAACCGCGCCCTTCACCCTGACCGACCCTGGATCCGTGCGGTCCGGATCCTGGTCGGGCTTTTCGTGCTCGCAGCCCTTGTCCAAAAGACGGTTGACGCCACCCTCCCCGGCAGCGATGTGGATGTTCCCCAGCTGTTCTCGGAGTTCACCGTGCAGGGAAACCTTGTCTTGGCGCTCGTTCTGATTGTTTCCGGTGTCCTGCGGCGAAGCCGGCTGCCGCTGTGGTGGGACCATTTCTTCGGCGCGCTGGTCCTGTACCTGGTGATGACGGGGATTATCTATGTGGTCCTGGTGGCTCCACCCGGAGAGCCGTGGTGGAGCTGGGATCTGTATTGGCCCCAAATGGCCCACCACCGCCTGGCGCCGCTCGTGACGGCACTCGACTGGCTGCTGATCACAAGGACGGTCCGCGGCACGTGGTGGCGCCCCGTTGCCTGGCTGGCCTACCCGGTGGCGTTCCTCGCGTTCTCATGGGTCCGCGGAGGGCTCGACGGGTGGTACGTATACGACTTTCTCGATCCAACGCTCGACGGCGGGTGGGTCAGGGTGTTTGTTGCCACCGCGCAGGTTCTGGCCGCGTTCCTGGTTGTCTCGGTCCTGGTCCATGCGGCGGGCAACGCACGGGTTGCGCTGGCCGCCGGGCGTCTGCCGGGGCGGGAACGCGTTGCGGGCACCACGGGCCTGGCCGCCTGAGAGGCCGGGTTGAGGGGCAAGGGAATGGACCGCCGCGCCTAGATCCAGCCCTTTTTCTTGAAAATCCCGTACATGATGCCCCCGGCGGCGACCATGAGGACCAGCGCGTAGGGATAACCGAGGGGCCAGTGGAGCTCGGGCATGTTGTCGAAGTTCATTCCGTAGATCCCCGCCACGAAGGAAGGCGCGAACAGGATCGCTGCCCAGGACGAGATCTTCTTGACCTGTTCGTTCTGCTCCGCGCTGGCCTCGTTCTGCCGGTTGGCGGTCAGCGTTCCGTCCAGGGTCAGGGCGTTCTGCAACAGGTCCCGGAACGAGTCTGCCCGGGAAATCACCCGCTCAACGTGGTCCTCCACATCGCGCAGGCTGTGTCGCAGTTCGGTTTCCACCTGGTACTTCTCGAAGCCCCCTTCAGCTGGTCCAGCATGTCCGGCAGGGGGTGGATGGCCCGCTGGAACTGGATGACTTCCCGGGCCAGGCTCGTAGATCCGGCGGGAGACGGAGGAGTCGCCGCTGAACAGCTGGTCCTCGATTTCGTCAATATCGTTCTCGAGCCCTGCCACCACTGGTGCGTAGTCATCCACCACCCGGTCCAGTAGGGCGTACAGCACGGCTTCGGGCCCGTGCTGGAGAAGGTCCGGCCGTGCCTCCAGCCGCTGCCGGACCCGGGCCACGCCGGCCGTTTCGGCGTGGCGTACGGTCACGACGAAGTTCTTACCGGTGAAGACGTGGAGCTCACCGAACTCCACGGTCTCGTCCACATCCATGTACCGGGCCGGCCGCAGGACGGTGAACAGGTTGTCGTCGTAACGCTCAAGCTTGGGCCTCTGATGGGCCGAGACGGCATCTTCCACGGCGAGGGCGTGAAGCCCGAACTCGTTGGCGACGGCGGTCATTTCCTCCGCCGTGGGCCGGTAGAGTCCGATCCATGCCATGCCGCCGTGCCGGGCCAGCGTCTCAAAGGTCTGCTCAAGGCTCTCGGGCTCGGCGTGGCGTTCGCCGTTGACGTAGACGGCGTTATCGATGATGGTCATTCAGGAAATCCTAGCCGGGGCTGTGGCGTTGCTGAGACCGCTGATGAGCGGCTCGGTCCGGTAGGGGATGTGGGTATGCAGGGCCAGGACGGTCTCTGTCCGGATGACTCCCTTGATCCGCAGGACCTGCCGCAGGGACGACTGGAGGTTGTGGGTGTCGGTGGCAACCACGCGGCACCAGACATCCCCCGGCCGGAGATTTCATGGACTTCCAGGACCTGCGGGATGAGCCGCAGCGCCGCCACGACGCCGTCGAGCCCCGGTGGGAGACCTCGATGGTCACGAACGCCACCACGTCATAGCCCACTGCCTCCAGGTCGACTTCACGGCCGCCCGGGCGCAGAACCCCGGCGCGGAGCAGGCGGCGCACCCGCGACTGCGCCGTGTTGCGGGCGATGCCCAGGGATTCGCCGAGTTCACCGATCTGGATCCGGGGATCCCTGATAAGGGCCAGGAGGATTTTCAGGTCTGTGGGGTCCAACTTGTTCAAGATCGTCACTCTCCATCACGCAGGGATCCATAAGTTGATGATTTTGCTCAATTATCCCCTCCATATTGGATGCATCGGGCAGCGTTGCCGCACGCTTGAACCGACAGAGTTGTATCCGCGCCGGGCTCCCACAAGGACAACCCGCCGCGGCGATCCTTAAGGCGGCACATTGACGGTTTTCAGCGAACTTCGCATGCGCCCCGCAGCGGCCACGGCCAGCGGGTGGAATGCCTCCACCACCGCACGGCTGGTGATCTCGGGAGCGGCCATCTTTATGCTCCTGGTGGGCGCCAACCTTGCCACGCCGCTGTACCCGCTGCTGCAGGCCAATCTGGGCCTGTCCAGCCTGGAGGTGACCGCTGCGTTCGCCAGTTACGTCCTGGCGCTGGTGGGAACGCTTCTCCTGGCCGGTCACTGGTCGGACCATATTGGCCGGCGCGCCGCCCTCCTGGTTGCTGTCCTGACCGGGCTGGCGGGCGGCTGGCTCTTCGCTGAGGCCCAGACGTTGGCCGCCCTGTGCGCCGGCCGGGCCCTGCAGGGTATGGCCGTTGCCCTTGCCACGGGCGCCAGCGCGGCTGCCTTGCGTGAACTGCTGCCGTCCCGGCCGGAGTGGGCCTCGCGCTTTACGTTGCTGGCGTCTTCGGGGGAGTGGCGGCCGGCCCTGTGATTGGCGGCCTGCTGTCCCTGCTTCCGGGTGCCACCACCGCGCCGTACGTGGTCCATTCGCTCCTGCTTGCCGCGCTCCTGGTACCGCTCTACCTGATCCGGGCCCGCCCGGCCATCATGGTTCCGAGGGTGTTCCGGCCGCTGCACGCGCTTGCGCCGCGCCGGCCCTTCGTTTCCCGCCAGGCGAGGGGTGCTTTCTGGCTGGCGTCCGGCGTCGGCTTCCTCAGCTTTGCGGTTTTTGGCTTCTCGCTGTCGCTGGCCCCGGGTTACTTCGCGCAGGTCCTGGGCACGGACTCCCGGCCGCTGATCGGCGTCCTGGCGGGCCTGCCGCTTGGCGCCTCGGCGCTCAGCCAGCTTGTGACCGTTCGCGGCCGCCTGACCGTTCCCGCCGGCCTGGCCGTCCTGGGCGTTTCCGTCATGCTGCTCGGCGCTGCCGGTGCCTGGCACAATCCTTTGCTGCTGGTGGGCGCCGCCGTGGCCGCAGGAGTGGGGCAGGGGCTGGCATTCCGGACGGTTTTCAACGACGTCGCAGCCAAGGTGGAACCGGCCCGCCACGCGCAGATCATCAGCACCGTCTACGTCATCACCTACCTGGGCAGCGCCGTGCCGGTCCTGGGACTTGGCTGGGCAAGTGCCGCGTTCGGGATAGCCGCGGCAGTGCAGGGCTTCGTCCTGCTGTGCGGCACGGCGGCACTTGCGCTGGCCGCTGCCACGGGGGTCCAGGCGGCAAGGCGGCAGGCCGCCGCCTGAGGAGTTGCATCGGCAGTGGTCCCGGCGCCGTTCCCCCGGATTATTAGTCCGGGAGCGGGCCGTGGTTGCCCTGGATGTGCTCGAAAACGAGGGTGGTTTCCGTGTGGCCCACCACGGGGTCGGTGGCCAGGTTGTCCAGCACCCAGTCCCGCAAATCTTCCGTGCTTCCGACCGCGATGTGCAGCAGGTAGTCCACCGACCCCGAGGTGTGGAAGGTGGAAAGCACGGCTGGCAGGCGCGGGACACGTGCTGTGAAGCGGTCGATCTGGTCGCGGTCGTGGGCGCGGAGCCGAACAGCCACCAGTGCCTGCACGGACCTGCCAATGGCTGACAGGCTCAGCTTCGCCTCGTAGCCCTGCACGATGCCCCGCTCCGAAAGTGCCCGGGTCCGCATCAGGGCGGTGGACGGGGCAATCCCCACCATCTCCGCGAGCCTGCTTGTTGGAGATCCTGGCGTCGGCCACCAGGGCCGCCAGGAGGCGCTCGTCGATGGCGTCCAGCGGCTCCAGGTGCGCCCCTGGCCTGCTGTTCCTGGCATTCGTACTCACGGCGGTTCCTTCCAAGCGGTCTTCAGTTCATCCTAGACCGCAGAATCGCCGGTATCCGGGCACCGGACACGTGTACCGCCGAACAACCAGACCCTCCTGTCGGCGCATGAACCTGAATAATTCGCCCGCAAGGCGAAACGTCAGGAGGTGCGCTGCGCCCCGGGATGGACGACGGCGACAGTTGCGGCCGTCAGGCAGGCCAGGACCATGACGGCTCCCGCGAGGGCGTTCCAGCCCCAGGCTTGGAAAACCAGCCCGCCGGCCCAGCCCACGAGGCTGGAACCGAGGTAGTAGGCAAGGTTGTACAGCGACGCCGCCTGCGCCCGGCCGGTCCTTGCGATGGCTCCTGTCCAGCCGGAGCCAATGCTGTGGGCTGCAAAGAAGCCACCGGTAAACAGCACCAGCCCGGACAGGATAAGTACCAGGGACGGGGCGAGGGTCATGGCCAGTCCGGCCAGGGCGAGGGCAAGACCTGCCAGCAACACATTCCGGCGCCCGTACCGGCTGGTCATCCCGGCAGCCCACCGGGAGGAGAAAGTGCCCGACAGGTAGGCCAGGAAGATTAGGCTGATTACCGTGGTTGGCAGCCCGAACGGCGCCCCGGACAACCGGAAGCCCAGATAGTTGTAGACGGCCACGAACCCGCCCATCATCAGGAATGCCTGCGCATAAAGGGCCAGCAGCCTTGCATTCCGCAGGTGTGCGACCAGTGTCTTGACCGCGTTGCGGAAGCCCGGGGCCGGGGCGGGGACAAAGCCCTTGGCCCGTGGCACCAGGACCAGGAACGCGACGGCGGCGATTGTCGCCAGCACAGAAACGGCCAGTGCAGCCGACCGCCAGCCCCAGAGTTCCCCGGCCGGTCCCGCCACCAGCCGCCCGGACAGTCCACCCAAGGTGGTGCCTGCGACGTAGCTTCCCGCCGCGAGCGCGGCATGGGCCTTGCTGACTTCCTCATTGAGGTAGGCGATGGCGATGGCGGGAATCCCTCCCAGTGCCATTCCTTCAAGGAGCCGCAGCACCAGCAGCATGGTGAAGCTGGTGGACATTGGCACCAGCAGCCCCAGGACAGTGGCCGCAGTGATGCCCCACATCATGGCCTTCACCCGGCCGATCCTGTCAGCCAGGAAGGACCAGGGAATCACCGTGGCGGCGAGTCCCACAGTGGCCAGGGAGATGGTGAGGGCGGCCTCGGCAGCCGTGATGCGTAGGTCTGACGCGATGAGTGGCAGGACCGCCTGGGTGGAGTAGAGCTGGGCAAACGTGGCCACGCCCGCGCAGGACAGGCCGGCCAGGATCCGGCCATAGTCCCTGGATCCTTTGGCATGCCCGTTCCTGATCGGGGAAGCGTCAGTGCCGGCGCTTGGATTCTGCGGCATCAAGCCAGCATAGTCCGCATGCAATGGATGCCTCCAATGCATGCTTCGTGACAAACTGATAGCAAAATAGAATCATTTGCCGACGTTGAAAGGGCGCCATGGAACCGGACCGCAGGCAGTTGGCCCAGCTTCTGCCCCTCCTGCCGGTGCTCGCCGAGCCTGGGCCGCACGGAGCATGTGACGGAGACCGCCGAGGTCCTGGGAGTACCCCAGTCGACGGTGAGCAGGGCACTGGCGAGGGCCAGCGCCGCCGTCGGCACCGAACTCCTGGTCCGGGAGGGCCGCGGGGTCCGCCTGACGCCTGCCGCCCGCACGCTGCTGCCTTACATCGAACAGGCGCTCGCGGAGTTCCAGGCCGGTTTGGACCTGGTCCGGAATGAGTCCCAGGTGGTCAGGGGCACCGTGTCCGTGTCCTTCCAGCACACCTTCGGCGAAGCCACTCTTCCCCTGCTGATCAGCGCCTTCCGTTCCCGGCATCCCGGGGCGGGGTTCCGGCTCAGCCAGGGCGCCAGGGACACGTGCCTCGGCGAGCTGTCATCCGGTGCGGCGGACCTTGCCCTGACCGCACCCGTGGCTCCGCCAGGCAAAAACCTCGATTCGGCGCCGCTCTACCGCGAGCCGCTCCGCCTGGTAGTGCACCACGCCCATCCGCTCGCGCGGCAGGGGATGGCCCGGCTGGCCGATATCCGGACGGAGCCGGTGGTGGTGCTGGGGCCAGGCTACGGGCTGCGTTCGCTGACGGACGCACTCTTTCGTGAGGCCGGGTACCGCCCGCGCATCGCCTTCGAAAGCCAGGATTCCCACACCGTCCGTGGCCTGGTCTCCGCCGGTCTTGGCGTGAGCATCCTGCCGCCGGGCGGCGACGCTCCCGGCCGGACCCCCGTCCTGAGACAGGAGACCTCGGGTGGGTGGAGGTGCCACTGGACTCACCAATCGCCTTCCGGGACGTGGGCGTGAGCTGGCGTCGCCGGAAACCGGAAACGGAACCGGTTCCCGCCAGGCTTTTCCGGGAGTTGGTGGTAGCCCAGGGGCCGGGCTTGTTGGCCGGCCTGGTCAGCAGGGCAGGCTATTGAGCCGGAAAATTGTCCCACGACGGCGGGCGGCAGCCGGTGCCCCGGCATCGGGGGGCGGCAAACACCGCGCGCCAAGTACCCTTGTGACGTGGCAAACACCCAGAACCCCTCCGCCAGCCCTGTCGAGCGTCCGGCAGGCGCCCCGGCCAATCCACTGCACGGCACCACGATTGGGCTGGACATCGGCGGCACCAAGACGCACGGCATCCGCTTCGAGGAGGGCCTCCCCGTCGCTGACGAATCGGCCGGCAGCTCTAATGTCCAGAACGTCAGCCGCGACCAGGCGGCACGCAACCTGGCGGACCTGTTCGCCAAAATCGGCGGCGGTCACGTGGACCGGGTGTACGCGGGGTCCGGCGGCATCGACACCGATGAGGACGCAGCGGCCCTGGCTGCCCTGATCCAGCCCCTGGCCCCGGAAGCACGCGTCACCGTTGTCCACGACTCCCGCCTGCTGCTGGCAGCGGGCGGCGCCCCCACGGGTGTGGCGGTCATTGCGGGGACGGGTTCGGCCGCCTGGGGGCGCAGTGCCGGCGGCGGCGAGGCCAGGGCCGGCGGCTGGGGCTACCTGCTGGGGGATGAAGGCAGCGGCTACTGGCTGGGCAGGGAAGCGGTACGGCACAGCCTGCGCCGGATGAACCAGGGCCTGCCCGTCGACCAGCTCACGGCCGCCCTCCTGGCGTCCTGCGGGCTGGACCACCCTAACAAGCTCATCGCACTGTTCCACTCACCGGAGACGGGACGGCGCTTCTGGGCGCAGCAGGCCAGGCACGTTGTCGAAGCAGCGGCCGCCGGGCACCGGGACAGTGCAGTGTTGCTGGACCAGGCCGGGCGGGACCTCGCTGCCCTGGCCGGCCAGGTGCTGGGCCAGCCTGGACATTGAGGGTCCGGTGATCCTGGGCGGCGGCCTCGGCATGAACGTGGCACCACTGCAGGAGTCATTCCGCCGCAACCTTGCCGAATCCGGTGTCACGGACGTCAGGGTGCTGGACCAGGAACCGGTGTTCGGCGTGCTGCAGCTGGTCGGAGAACCCGCTTAGCCCACCGATCGTTTGCGGGGACTCAGGCGGACCGCGGGGAGCGGGGAGCGGGGATGCGGCCGGCCTCCGCCCCGGCGTCAGGGCCGTGGCCGGAAACCAGGCCGTAACGGGCTGCCGCCATTTCGGCGTCGGGCAGCCCGGCCTGCGCTTCCCACTCGTCCCGGGCCTGCTCCACTTCGTCGTGGGTGCGGCCCACAAAGTTCCACCACATCAGCAGTTCCTCACTGAACGGCTCGCCGCCTATCAGCAGGAACCTGGTGCCGGGAAGCCCCTCCATCCTGAGTTCGCTGCGGCCCTTGCCCAGGTAGCCCAGGGGCCCCCCGGAAGGTCCTGCCCGTCCACCGCCAGGCCGCCGTCGAGCACCAAGATGCCGTGCTCAAAGCCGGGGTTCAGCGGCAACACCGCGTCCCCTTCGCAGGAAACGTCCGCCCCTACGATTGGCGAAAACACCGTTGCAGGAGAGACCACCCCCGCCAGCTCTCCCACCATGACCGTGGCCGTGAAGCCCCGTCCCGTGGCACGCGGCAGTTCCCTGTGCTGTTCGAATGCCGGCTCGCGGTGCCGGTCGCCGGCGGGAAGGGCCACCCAAAGCTGCAGGCCCCGCTGCAGCGGCAATTCCCCGCCGCCGGCCGGAAGCACGGCGAACTCGGAGTGGGATACGCCGTGGCCTGCTGTCATGATGTTCAGCTCACCCGGACGCACCACCACGTCGCTGCCCACGCTGTCCCGGTGGCGGATGTGCCCCGCCAGCGGCCACGTCACTGTCTGCAGCCCAATATGGGGATGGGGAAGGACGGACATCGCGGTCCGGTCCGGGCCAAAGCTGTCAAGGAAGCACCAGGCCCCGATCGTGGGGAGGCCGCGCTGGGGCAGGGTGCGCTTGACGTTCATGGCGCGGACCCCGCCCAGCGGCACCTCACGCTCAGGCCATAGCTGCAGGCACGGCCCGGACGTCCCTCCTGCCGGGGCGGGCGGGCAAACTTCCTCCTGTGGGGAAACTTCCAAGTTGGTCACGCCTCCACTTTAGGCCCGCCCCCGGCCGCCGGACAGGAGCCCTGCAAGGGTGGATTTCCGGGAAACCCATCCGCCGCGGCCGGGGTACCGAATGGTCACAGTAGGGATTCCTTTGCGCGGATTAGGGCCTCAGCTGCTGAAGCCTGCCCCCGTTTGGGCTACCGTAACTATCAGCGTGCCTATGGCAATGTCGCGGTGCTGTGCCCAGCCCGTCCAAGAGAACAGGTAAGTCCGCACCATGGACCAGGCGATGATCGAGTTCCAGAGCGTTACCAAGCAGTACCCGGGCGGCCAGCCGGCCGTGGACGGTTTGTCCATGTCCATCGCCAAGGGATCCGTCACTGTCTTCGTGGGCCCTTCCGGCTGCGGGAAGACAACGTCGCTCAGGATGATCAACCGCATGGTGGAGCCCACCTCAGGGACCATCACCGTGGACGGCCGAGATGTCACCTCTGTACCGGCGGCCGAGCCTGCGCCGGTCCATGGGCTACGTGATGCAGTCGGCCGGGCTGCTGCCCCACCGTTCGGTCCTGGACAACATTGCAACCGTTCCGCGGCTGAACGGGGTCTCAAAATCGGAGGCCAGAAAGCGGGCGCAGGAGCTTCTGGACGTGGTGGGACTGGCCCACTCCCTGGGGAGCCGCTACCCGTCGCAGCTTTCCGGCGGCCAGCAACAGCGCGTCGGCGTGGCCCGTGCCCTTGCTGCAGACCCGCCAGTGCTCCTGATGGATGAGCCGTTCAGCGCAGTGGACCCCGTGGTCCGCGACGAACTGCAGCAGGAGCCTGCTGCGCCTGCAGAAGGACCTGGCCAAGACCATCGTTTTCGTGACCCACGATATTGATGAAGCCACCATCCTTGGCGACAGGGTTGCAGTCTTCGCTACCGGCGGCAAATTGGCCCAGTACGCGGCGCCGGAGGAGATCCTGCGGGCGCCGGCAAACAACTTCGTTGCCTCCTTCGTGGGGAGGGACCGCGGGTTCCGCCACCTGGGCTTCACCCCGTCCGACGGCGTGGTGATCCACCCGGTGCCCACCATCATCAGGACCTCCGGGGGAACCAGTCGGATTCCAGGGCCGCGGGCGGCTGGCAGTTGGTGGTGGATGCGGACAAGCATCCGCTGGGCTGGTCGGCGCCCGGCACGGAGACTGAACTTGTTCCCGGCGGCTCGCTGTTCCGGCCGGGCGAGAGCCTCCGCCGGGCCCTGGACGCTGCCCTGTCCTCCCCATCCGGCCTTGGCGTCGCAGTGGATGCCGATGGCACGGTCCTGGGCGTGGTCCGCGGCGGTGAGGTCCTGGCATTGATTGAGGAAGCGCGCCAGGTGCGGCAGGCTGCGCTCTGATGGAATGGTTCCTCGCCAACACCGGCATGATCCTGGAGCGCGGCGGCCAGCACCTGGTGCTGGCACTCGTTCCCATGGTCCTGGGCCTGCTCATTTCCATCCCGCTGGCGCAGGTGGCCCGGCAGAACAGTGCCCTCCGCTCCGTGGTTCTGACCGCGTCCTCCCTCCTGTACACCATCCCGTCGCTGGCGCTGTTCATCATCCTCCCCACCATCCTGGGCAGCCGGATCCTGGATCCCCTCAATGTGGTGGTTGCACTGACCATCTACGCCGTGGCGCTGCTGGTGCGCGCGGCCCTGGACGCCTTTGATTCCGTGGATGCGGACGTCAGCCAGGCAGCACAGGCAATGGGGTTCAAGCCGCTGGCGCGGTTCCTGCAGGTTGACCTGCCGCTCTCTTTGCCGGTCATGTTCGCCGGATTGCGGGTGGTGTCCGTCAGCAACATCTCCCTGGTCAGCGTTGCGGCCCTGCTGGGCATCGGCAACCTGGGCATGCTCTTCACCGACGGACTCCAGCGCGACTTCGTCACCGAGGTAGTGGTGGGCATCATCGCCATCCTGGTCCTCGCGCTGCTGATGGATGCCGTCCTTGTCCTCCTGGAGCGCATCCTCACCCCGTGGGAGAGGGCCGCGAGCCCGCAGGACCACGGCACCCACCGACTCCCATCGGGAACACCTGCCGCAGCTGGACGGGCCACGGCCCCGGCGGGTGAAGCAGCATGAGCAACGTCTTCTCCGATACCTTCGACTGGCTGGCCGATCCCCTGCACTGGGCCGGAAGTATGGGCATCCCGGTCCGGCTGGGCGAGCACCTGCAGTACACCGCGCTGGTCATGCTGATTGCCACCGCCATCGCAGTTCCCGTCGGGCTGTTCGTCGGCCATACGGGAAAGGGCAGGGTGGCCGTCGTGGCGCTGGCCGGCGCCCTGCGGGCCCTGCCAACCCTGGGCCTGCTCATCCTGTTCGTGCTGCTGGCCGGCATCGGGTTGATGCCCCCGGTCTGGGCCCTGGTGATCCTCACCGTGCCCCCGCTCCTGGCCGGCACCTACGCGGGCATCTCCAGCGTGGACCGCAACGTGGTGGACGCCGCCCGTGCCATGGGTATGACCGAACTGCAGGTCCTGTTCCGCGCGGAGCCTGCCCAACGCCCTCACCGTCATGTTCGGCGGCTTCCGGACCGGTGTTCTGCAGGTGGTCGCCACCGTGTCCGTGGTTGCCTACATTAACCTGGGTGGCCTGGGCCGGTACCTCTTTGACGGACTGGTCCTCAGCGACTTCCCCCAGATGCTGGGAGGTTCCCTCCTCATCGCCGCGCTGGCCATCGTCGTCGACCTTGTCCTGTCCCTTTTCCAGAGGCTGTTCCTGACACCAGGGGCCTCAAAGCTGTCCCGCCGCAGCCAGGAGGCTGCGGTTGATCTCACAGACCCCGTTGTCGCGGAGACTGTTGTACAAGGAGGTAAGTCATGAAAGATAGCCGTCCCCAGCACCTCGGCAGGCGCGCATTCAGCGGCCTGGCCGCCGGGCTTGGCCTGGCTGTGGCGCTGTCCGCCTGCGGTGGATCATCCGATCCACTGAAGAACGCTCCGGCATCCAGCGCCGGAGCTTCCGGAGGTGCCACATCGCTGGTCGTGGGCTCCGCGGACTTCCCGGAGAGCCAGATCATCGCTGAACTGTATGCCGGTGCGCTCAACGCCAACGGCATCACCGCCACCACCAAACCGAACATCGGTTCCCGCGAGGTCTACTACAAGGCCGTCCAGGATGGTTCGGTGGATGTGGTGCCGGACTACAGCGGCAACCTGCTGCTGTACGTGAACAAGGAAGCCAAGGAAGTGTCCGCAGGGGACATTGCCAAGGCCCTGCCGGGCAAGCTGCCCGACGGGCTCGGCGTCCTGGATGCTTCAAAGGCTGAAGACAAGGACGCCATGGTGGTCACCAAGGCAACCGCGGAGAAGTACCAGCTGAAGTCCATTGAGGACCTGGCCAAGGTCTGCGGCGAGATCGTCGTTGGAGCGCCCGCCACCTTCGCCGAGCGCGCTTACGGGCTGCCCGGACTGAAGAAGAACTACAACTGCGAGCCCAAGAAACTTGAGCCATTCAGCGACGGCGGCGGCCCGGTGACGCTCAAGGCGCTGCTGGAAAACCAGGTGCAGGTAGCCGATATCTACACCACCACACCGTCCATCGCGGACAACGACCTTGTGGTGCTGGACGATCCCAAGAACAACTTCATCGCCCAGCAGGTCCTGCCGCTTTACAACAAGGCCAAGATGACGGACAAGGCCAAGCAGGCGCTGAACTCGGTGTCCAGCACCCTCACCACGGATGACCTGATCAACCTCAACCGGGCGGTCAGTGGAAGCCAGAAGCAGGACGCCAAGGCTGCAGCAGCCGCCTGGCTGAAGGACAAGGGGATCGTCAAGTAGGTTACCGTTGCCTGCCCGCGGGGGCAGGGACACGTTGGTGATGACGACGGCGGCTGCCGGACTTTGAAGGTCCGGCAGCCGCCGTCGGCCATGTGGCGGATGTCTCAACGGCCATGCATCCTTCCTGTGGCATATTTGAGTGATGGCAGAATTCAGGCAGTCCACGAAGCTCAACAACGTCCTTTATGACATCCGTGGACCGATCCTTGAGGCCGCCCAGCAGATGGAGGCGGAGGGCCACAGGATCCTCAAGCTGAACATCGGAAACCCGGCGCCGTTCGGCTTCGAGGCGCCGGACGCCATCCTGGTGGACATGATCCGCCACCTGCCCCACGCCCAGGGCTACAGCGATTCCCGCGGCATTTTCTCTGCGCGCACCGCCGTCTCGCAGTACTACCAGACCCGCGGGATCCAAAACATCCACGTGGACGACATCTATCTGGGCAACGGCGTCAGTGAGCTGATCACCATGTCCTTGATGGCGCTGCTTGATTCAGGCGACGAAGTCCTCATTCCCACGCCTGACTACCCGCTGTGGACGGCGTCCGTGGCGCTCGCCGGCGGCAAGCCCGTCCACTACCTCTGTGATGAGGAATCCGGCTGGCAGCCGGACCTTGAGGACATGGAGGCCAAGATCACGCCCCGAACCAAGGGCATCGTGGTCATCAACCCGAACAATCCCACCGGCGCCGTGTACCCGGAGGAGACCCTGAAGCGGATCGTGGCCCTCGCCGAGAAGCACGGCCTAGTGATTTTCGCCGATGAGATCTACGAGAAAATCCTCTACGAGGACGCCGTCCACGTGAATCTGGCCGGCCTCACGGGCGACCACGTCCTGTGCCTGACCTTCAGCGGGTTGTCCAAGGCATACCGTGTCTGCGGCTACCGGGCAGGCTGGATGGCCATTTCCGGACCCAAGAAGGACGCCGCGGACTACCTTGAAGGCATCAACCTCCTGGCCAACATGCGCCTGTGCGCCAACGTCCCGGCCCAGCACGCCATCCAGACGGCGTTGGGCGGCTACCAGAGCATCAAAGACCTGATCCTCCCCGGCGGCCGGCTGCTGGAGCAGCGCAATAAGGCCTACGACATGTTGAACGCCATTCCCGGTGTCAGCACCCAGCAGGCCAGGGGTGCCCTGTACCTCTTCCCCCGCCTTGACCCCGAGGTTTACCACATCCGTGACGACGAGAAGTTTGTCCTGGACCTCCTGCGGGAACAGAAGATCCTGGTGTCCCATGGCCGCGCCTTCAACTGGGTGCGTCCGGACCACTTCCGCATGGTTACGCTGCCCAACGTCAAGGACATTGAGGAAGCAATTGGACGCATGGGGGACTTCCTGAGCCGGTACCAGGGGAACTAGCCTTTGGTCACAGGCGCGCCGCGTCCGTTACCCTCCCGCGGAAGGACCCCCATGGCCAGCATCGTTGGTTTCGACCAGCACCCCTCTGAGACCCTGCGCGTTGTGAAGGGATTTTCCCTTGCCGCGGTGGACCCTGACGCCACTCCGGGGTACAGCGGCAACAAGGCTGACGGCGAAGCTTTGCTGGCCGACCTTGACGGGAAACTCACGGAAATGCAGGAAAAGCTGTTCGCGGAGTCAAGGTTCGGCGGGAAGAAGCGGATCCTCCTGGTCCTGCAGGCGATGGATACGGCAGGCAAGGGCGGAATCGTCAACCACGTCATGGCCACGATGGACCCCCAAGGCGTCCAGTTCAAGGCTTTTAAGGCACCTTCGGATCAGGAGAAGTCCTACGATTTCCTCTGGCGCATCGAGAGGGAGGTGCCGGCAGCGGGCATGGTGGGCATCTTCGACCGTTCCCATTACGAGGATGTGCTCATCCACCGGGTCCACAACTGGGCCACTCCAGACGAAATCAGGCGGCGCTACCGGGCCATCAACGAGTTCGAGGCGCGCCAGACCGACGCGGGCACCGCGATAGTCAAGGTGATGCTCAACATCAGCAAGGATGAACAGAATTCCCGCCTCTTGGCCCGCCTGGACAATCCAGCCAAGCACTGGAAGTACAGCGGTGGCGACTTAAAGGAACGCGCCTTCTGGGATGACTACATGGCGGCATACCAGGCTGCCTTCGACGAAACCAGCACTGCCGCGGCCCCTTGGTATGTGGTCCCGGCCAACAAGAAGTGGTTTGCGCGGATTGCCGTTCAGCAATTGGTGATGTCAGCGCTGTCCGATCTGCGCCTGGAGTGGCCCAAGGCTGAGTTCGACGTTGATATCGAACGGGAACTGGTGGCCCGGTCTTGACGCGGGAGCGGCGGGGACGCTCCCGGCGCTGCCCGTGGCCGCCACTCCGGCCGCCGTTACATGGGCTGGTCCCGGGCGGCGGCCAACCGCTTCCGTGCGCCTTCGAGCCACTCCTCGCAGCGCGCGGCCAGCGCCTCGCCACGCTCCCATAACGCCAGGGATTCCTCCAGGCTTGCCCCTCCCGCCTCCAGCCTGCCCACCACTGCGATGAGCTGCTCACGGGCTTCCTCGTAGCTCAGGGCCGCGACGTCGGATTCTGGTTTGTGTTCGGTCATGCCTTCTCTTCCAATTCCTGGTGCTGGTCTGGGCTTCCTGGTTGCGGTGCCCCCGTGGACGTGGCCCCGAAGCGGCCCTCCGCTACACGGATGGACAAGGCGGCACCCGCCGGCGCCTCGTCGGGCCTGCGGACAACGGCGTGGCCGGCTTGGGCGATTCGGGCGGCCTGGTCTCCAGCCAGTTCGACCACGGCGTACCCCCGGTCCAGGGTCTTCTGCGGCGAGAGCGCACGCACCTGGGCTTTCAAATGCCCAAGCTGGTCCGCAGCCCGCACTACCGTGGAGTTCACGGCAGCGGAGGAGCGGCGCAGCAGCCGCTCGATTTCCTCTCCCCGGACGGATACCATACCCTCTGGCGTCGCCATGACGGGCCGGGAGTGAAGTCCCGCCAGCCGGTCCGATTCCCGGTCCACCAGCCGTTCCATGCAGCGCCGCAGCTGTTCCCGCGCCTGGCGCACCCCGGCAAGCTCCTCAGATACCTCCGGGACGATGCGTTTAGCGGCGTCGGTGGGGGTGGAGGCCCGGAGATCGGCCACGTAGTCCAGCAGCGGGCGGTCTGCCTCGTGGCCAATTGCACTCACCACCGGCGTGCTGGCCGCGGCGACGGCCCGGATCAGGTCCTCGCTGTTGAATGGCAGGAGATCTTCCAACGCTCCGCCGCCCCGGGCAATGACGATGACATCCACCTCGGGACGGGCGTCCAGTTCACGCAGGGCGCGGACCACCTGCGCCACCGCCGTGTTCCCCTGGACGGCAACCTCGCGGATCTCGAACTCCACCGCCGGCCACCGCAGGGCCGCGTTGCGGAGGATGTCTTTCTTGGCGTCTGAGTCACGGCCCGTGATCAGGCCGATGCGGTGCGGAAGGAGAGGCAGCCGCTTTTTCCTGGAGTCGGCGAACAGGCCCTCGGCGGCGAGGGCCTGGCGCAGCCGTTCAATCCTGGCCAGCAGGTCACCCAAACCGACGGGCCGGATGTCCCGGACCTGCATGTTCAGCCGGCCCGTCTTCAGCCAGAATTCAGGTTTCAGCAGGGCCACCACCCGTGAACCGCGCTCCAGCGGGAGGTTCTGCCGTTCCAGGACCTTGGTCCAGACGGATGCCGGCAGCGATACTTCTGCGTCCACGTCGCGGAGGGTGAGGTAGGCGTTGGTGCCGCGGCGGTTCAGTTCAATGACCTGGCCTTCGACCCACGCCGACGGGGTGCGGTCGATGTGGGCCTTCAGCTTCTGCGACAGCAGCTGAAGCGGCCACGGGTTATCCGGGCTGGTCTCCGCCGCGGTGGCCGGCAGGGTAGTGGGTGCAGTATCCGGAAGGGAGGCCTGGTCAGACATGCGGACGCCCTTGGAAGGCTGGTGCTGCGGGCATGCGGTCCTTGATCTGTTGTGGGCGGTCAATCAACCTTATCCATAAGGTGTAGCACCGGGCACTGACAGGGGCAGCCCCCAACCCTGCCTAGGATGGAATAAGGCCCCCAACCCCGAAGGACCTGTTGTGCGCACTTTTGTCTCTGCCATCGCCACCGTGCTGGGCATCCTCCTGGCCGCCGTTGCCGTTCCCGCCATATGGGTGGACCGGAACATCGTCCAGGAAGACGGCTTTGTCCATCTAGCAGGCTCCGCTCGGCAAGGACCCGGAATTCCAAAGGAAACTGGCCGCCGCGGCGGTGGGAACCATTGACACCGGATCGGTACCGGGGTTTCTCTCGGGGCTGGTGGAGCCGATGCTTGAAAAGGCGGCAGAGTCGCTGACCGGGCTGCCCGGCTATCCGGCAGCCTGGGAGGAGACCCTTCGCAGAAGCCACCGCCTGAGCTTCGCCGCCCCTGCGTCGGGGAGCCAGGGTGGCGCGCCGGCATCGTCCCTGACCCTCGACGTCGCCCCCTTGGTCGCCCTCGGCTCGGAGGAAATCTCACGGACCACCCGGCTTCCCCTGGACCCGCCGCAACAAACGCTGATCAATGTTGGCCAGCCCACTCAACGGGAATGGACCGAACGGCTGGCCACCTACGCCCCCATGGGCTACATCCTGGCCATCGGCTCGGTCGTAGCGTTCCTGCTGGCACTTGTTGCGGCCCGCCGGCGGTGGACCGTGCTGCTGGCTGCAGGCATTGGGGGACTGGCCCTTGCCGGGCTATGGGGGCTTGGCTTGCAGCTGGGCTCGGCCCGTGCCGAGGCCACCGACACCGGCAACGCGATAGCCAATATGTTCCGCGACGAGTTCCTTGCCGCCGCGGGTGCAGACTTCCAAACATGGATCACCACGGCGGCCGTTGCCGGCGGCGTCCTGGTGGCAGCCGGCATTGTGACCTTGTTCGCATCCCGGAAACGGGTTGGGGCCAGCCGGTAGCATGGAGGCATGACCACCTCGGCTGTACCCCTTTCGATGCCATCCATTCCGCGCAGGCGCCGCTCCCCGGAGGAAGTAGCGGCTGCGGCCCCCGTGAACGGCACCAAGAAGGTACTGCTGGCTGCTCCGCGCGGTTACTGCGCCGGTGTTGACCGTGCCGTGATCGCCGTCGAAAAGGCGCTGGAACACTACGGGCCGCCCGTGTACGTCCGTAAGCAGATTGTCCACAACGTCCACGTGGTCAGCTCGCTGGAGGAAAAGGGCGCCATCTTCGTGGACGAGACAGATGAAGTGCCCGAAGGCGCCCTGGTGATCTTCTCCGCCCACGGCGTTTCCCCGGCAGTGGTGGAATCCGCCGAAAACCGGGGGCTGCGCACCATCGATGCCACCTGTCCCTTGGTCACCAAGGTGCACAAGGAGGCCGTCCGGTTCGCGAAGGACGATTTCGACATCCTCCTGATCGGCCACGACGGCCACGAAGAAGTGGAAGGCACGTCCGGTGAGGCGCCGGAGCACATCCAGATCATCAACGGCCCGCACGAAGTGGACCAGGTGACGGTCCGGGACCCCGAGAAGGTCATCTGGCTTTCGCAGACCACGCTGAGCGTGGACGAGACCATGGAAACTGTGCGGCTGCTCAAGGAACGGTTCCCCACCCTGCAGGATCCGCCCAGCGACGACATCTGCTACGCCACCACCAACCGCCAGGTAGCCATCAAGAAAATCGCGCCCAAGGCCGACCTGGTGATCGTGGTGGGTTCGGCCAACTCGTCCAACTCCGTCCGGCTGGTGGAGGTGGCGCTTGAATACGGCGCCAAGGCGTCGTACCGGGTGGACTTCGCCAACGAGGTTGACGAAGCCTGGTTCGAAGGCGTTGCCACCGTGGGCGTCACGTCCGGCGCATCCGTCCCGGAGGTGCTGGTGCAGGATGTGCTGCGACTGCTGGCCGACTACGGCTATGGCGCCGTGGAGGAAGTGGTCACAGCCGAGGAAGACCTCCTCTTCTCGCTGCCCAAGGAGCTCCGTGCCACCCTGAAGCAGGCCGGCGACGTCAGCCGGGCCCTGGGCGGACGACGGTCCCGCAGCTAACCCAACTACGACGCCCCAACCGGAAATGGGCCGGGCAGCCAACCGCTGTCCGGCCCATCCTTCATCTGCGGGCCCTTAGGCTGCTTGGTCGTCGCCCTGGAGTTCGGGTGCCACCAGCGCCCGCGGGGTTGCTTCCACAAGCGGAGGTGCAACCAGGCCGGACTCCTCCAGGCTGTTGAGCTTCCGCGCAGTGGGCAGGATCCTGGCTTCCAGGGTGCCCACCATGGCGTTGTAGCGGTCCACGGATGTCTTCAGGGAAGATCCCAGCTTTGTGACGTTCTCGCCCAGGGTGCCCATCCGGTCGTACAGCTGCCGGGCGAGTTCGAAGAGCTCGCGTGCACTGTCCGTCAGGACGTCCTGGCGCCAAGTGAAGGCCACGGACTTCAGCACGGCCAGCAGGGTGCTCGGCGAGGCAAGGACCACGTTGCGGGACAGGGCGTGGTCCAGCAGCCCGGCGTCCGCCGTCAGGGCCGCCGCCAGGATGGATTCGGCCGGGATGAAGCAAACCACCAGTTCCGGCGAATTTCCGGGGATGTCCCAGTACTTCTTGGTACCCAGTGCGTCCACGTGCGCCCTCAGCGCCTTGGCGTGTGCCGCCAGGAGGGCCTGCCGGTTGCGCCCATCGTTCGCCGACTCCGGTCCAGCCGGCTGGGTCAGGCGCGGGTCCACCGCGCCCAGTTCCTGTGCCTCGAGGTAGGACGACAACGGGACTTTGGCGTCCACCACCAGCTGCTTTTCGCCCGGAAGCTGCACCACCAGGTCAGGGCGCACCGCCGAGTCGTGGCCTGCACTGTGGACCTGCTCCACGAAGTCCACGTGGCGCAGCATGCCCGCAGCCTCCACAACGCGCCGGAGCCTGGACCTCGCCCCACTGGCCCCGGGCACTGTTGGAACGCAGCGCCGACTCCAAGGCGTGCGTGGATCTGATGAGCTGCTCATCGGAGAGCCTGGCTTCCTGCAGCTGCTGGGCCAGCCTGGCCGTACTGCTCAACCCTGTCCCGCTCCAGCAGCGCCACCTGCTGCTGGACCGCGGACAGCTTCTCGGCCACGGGAGCCAGGGCGCGCAGTACACTGCCGTCCTGTGTCCGGGCCTCACCCAGCTCACGGTTCTGCGCGGCCAAGAGCCGCCGCTCGGCGTCGGCCGCTGCCAGCTGCGCCGTGACCTCTGAAAGGCGGGACGACAGGTGGTCAAAGTCCGCCTCCAGGCCACGTGAGTTCCTGCGCAGGGAAAAGAAGGTGGCCGCAGCGCCGGCAAGCGCACCAAGCAGCAGCATGAGAAGGGCCAGAATCAAGGCGAAAGCATCCATGGCTTCACTGTTGCACGGGGCTCTGACAATCATGGGCAGTGACATTCCCCCGTACTGGCTGAAGGGGCCCGGCGGGTAGAATCAATGCTCGTGGCTCTTACTATTGGCATCGTCGGACTGCCTAACGTCGGCAAATCAACCCTTTTCAACGCCCTCACCCGTAACCAGGTCCTGGCCGCGAACTATCCGTTCGCCACCATCGAACCCAACGTCGGCGTCGTGAACCTCCCGGACCCCAGGCTCCAGACGCTGGCCGGGATCTTCGGCTCGCAGCGCGTCCTGCCCGCCGCCGTGTCCTTCGTGGACATCGCGGGCATCGTTAAGGGCGCGTCCGAGGGGGAAGGGCTGGGCAACCAGTTCCTGGCCAACATCCGCGAGGCGGAAGCCATCGCCCAGGTTGTGCGCGTCTTCGACGACCCCGACGTCATCCATGTCGATGGCAAGGTGGATCCCCGCTCAGACATGGAGACCATCAACACCGAGCTGATCCTCGCCGACCTCCAGACCATCGAAAAGGCCGTCCCGCGGATCGAAAAAGAAGTCAAGATCAAGAAGCGGGAAGCCGCCGAGCCTCGCCGCCATCAAGGCCGCGCAGGCGGTGCTGGAGCGGGGAGACACCATCTACTCCTCCGTCAAGAGTGACAAACTGGAAATGGAGCACCTCAAGGAGCCTGGGCCTGCTGACTGCCAAGCCCTTCATCTACGTGTTCAATGCCGACGAAGGCATCCTGGGCAGCCCTGAAAAGCAGGAGGAGCCTGCGCGCCATGGTGGCGCCGGCAGACTGCATTTTCCTTGACGCCAAGCTCGAGGCGGACCTCGTGGAGCCTGGACGAGGAAGAAGCGCGCGAGATGCTCGAGATGAACGGCCAGGACGAGTCAGGCCTGGACCAGCTGGCACGCGTCGGCTTCCATACTCTTGGCCTGCAGACCTACCTCACCGCGGGTCCCAAGGAAGCACGCGCCTGGACCATCCGGCAGGGGGACACGGCACCCCAGGCAGCCGGCGTCATCCACTCCGACTTCCAGCGCGGCTTCATCAAGGCCGAAGTAGTCTCCTTCGACGACCTTGTGGACGCCGGATCCATGGCTGAGGCAAAGTCCCGCGGCAAGGTCCGCATTGAGGGCAAGGAATACGTCATGGCCGACGGCGACGTGGTGGAGTTTAGATTTAACGTATAGATCGCCGCCTGAACCAGTAGAAATGCCGCCCTCCGCGAAACCGGACGAGGGTGGCATTTCTTGTAGCAGCATTGATAGCCGTTTTCTCGATGTGAATGCAGAGGACTTTCAGAGCGGACAGGGGCCGCCGGAAGCAGAGCAGGAGGGCAGCCACGAACCTAGACGGTCGAACGATGTCGGATCCCTGTGGCATTCTTTCCAAGAGCTGGCGAAGGTCACGGAAACTCGCAGGATATGACACGCCGCGTAATAAGAATCAGCCCGTGGCACGATGTGAAGTACAAAAACAATTGGGGGTAATTTGTTGTGACCGAACCGTATCATTCGCAGACCAGGTCATTTGGGCCTATCAATGAGGCGCGTGACACGCCACCTGTTGCTGCCAGCACAGAGAACGATAGTCATGAAGGATCTGGGTCGGGTCCTGCACCAGCGCCCAGCCGTTTCAATTCTTTCGACTACAAAACGTTGATTCCCGGTGCCCTTATCGGGGCCGCGTCGTATGTGGCGGTTCTGATTACCGCGTTCCTTTTCCTGATTCTGGCATTGATCGGTATTAGCGCCAGCAATGGGGGTAACACCGAGATACCGTCGAATTCCATGCTCCCCAGCGGTGACTCGATGCCGTCACCTTGGTCCCTGGTGGGCCAATTGGCCATCCAGGCTGGTTGTCATGAGCCAACTTGGCGCGCTCGGTTCGAGCCTCGACGCCACTATCCCGTTCATGGGGAACGTTCACGGATCGGCCTCCTTCTTCGCCGTTCCCATGCTGCTGATGGCAGTGTCGATCGCGGTACTGTTCCTGGGCGGCCGGTACGCCGCCAAACGGTCCGCAGCCCAAACTACGTCCGGCATCTGGATCCAGGCAGCAGTAACGGGCCTGGTCTTCACTCTCCTGGTCAACATCGTCGGGGCGATCTTTGCCATATCAGTGCCGGTACCGAGCGTGAAGGTCAGCCCGATCGGGGCAGTGACATTCGGTTCGTTCGTGTTCGCGCTGGTCATCGGAACGCTCGCCCATTCCGCAGGGAGGGCATCAGCGTGCCGGCGCGCCACTGCAGGCGTTGGTGTCCGCGCGGCGGTTCGCCGGGCATTTGAAACCGTAGCCGTGCACTACGGCGTCTTTTTGGCCATTGCCATCCCGGTTGTTGTGCTGGTCCTGGGCATCAAGTCCGGCTGGCAGGCCACGCTCTCCTCGCCCCTTTGGGCACCCACGGCAGGCATCTTCATGTTCGGCCTGGGCCATCTGAGTGCACTCAGCCGCACCTGGAATTTCGGCTCCTCGGTGGCCTCCTCGGCGAATTCTTCTGGTTCAGACATCAGCTTCGGCTTCGGAAGCGCCCTCTCCCAGTACGGCATACCGGGCTGGTCCGGCTGGTTGCTGCTTCTTCTGGCGCTGATTTCGATCGGGGTGGCCTCTGTCTTCTGGTACCTGCGCCGTGGACCGGTGGTAACCAACAAGATCACCGACTGGGTGATGCTCCCCGCCGCATTCCTTATTGCCGGGACGCTGACGGCGTGGCTCAGCAGCGTGACCGGCACCTTCGACGCCGGGTCACTGGCATCGGGCGCCGGCAGCATGACGCTGGCGTGGTGGACCCCGTTCTTCCTGATGCTCTGGGGCGGTGCAACAGAAGCATCAGCGCGCTATGTCGCGCCCCAGCTGAGTAGGTACGTCCCTCTGGCTATGGCTTTCAAGATCGCTCCTGCCGATCCGGCTGTGACCGCGCCGGCTGCCACTACGTCTACTGCTGTGGCTGCTCCGGCCAGCTATGCAGCCGCTGGAGCCCATCCTGGGCTGGGGCCGCGGGAGCCGATGTCAGCACGGACGAAGCGCAAGCTTGGACTCTTCCTGGGTTCTGCCGGTCTCGTGGTCGTCCTGGTGGTCGGTGGAGTCATCGCCCTCAACGTCATCAAGGGCAGCAACGGTCCCGAAGTGGCCGTGAGCAGCTACCTCCAGGCGCTCCAAAACGGTGAGGCTTCGAAGGCGATGGCGCTGGCCGATCCCGGCCTCGCCAACGATCAAAGGGTCCTGCTTTCCGACCAGGTTTACGCCGGGGCCGGCAAGCGGATCGACGGCTTCGACATTGTTTCAACGAAGGTCTCCGACGACAAAGCCACCGTTGCGGCCGACCTTCACCAGGACGGCCGTAAGCAACAGGCGACGTTCAGCCTCCGTAAGTCCAACCCTGAGCTGTTGGACGACCACTGGAAGATGGAGTCAACACCCCTTCAGAGCGTGCGCATCACCTCGGACACAGCGGTGAAGAAGGTCCTGATCAATGGTCAAGAGATCGACGTCGACCTTGCCGGCAGCTCTCTGGGGTCATCCGGCCTCAGTTACCCTGCGTTCCCTGGTGAGTACACGGTGGAATTGCCGTCTTCGGAGAAATATCTGACGGCTCCAAAGTCGACGGCGTTGATAACCATCGGGGCCGCCCAGGCACCGCCGACCGCCAGCCTCAAGGTGGACGCCTCTGATGCCCTCAAGTCCGAAGCCATGGCGCAGATCGACGCTTATCTTGCCGAATGTGTGAAGTCCACGGAGGCAGAGCCGGCCAATTGCCCGCTCAACAATTACGCTTCCTCACGCTATTCACGGAACTTCCACTGGACACTCACCACCAAGCCCACGTTCACGATCAGCAAGGACCCGTACGGTTCGTCCCCATGGCGGATTAGCACGCAGACTCCCGGGAAAGCCACCGTCACCTATGAAAAGGACAACTCATACGGTTTCGGAACAGCTGATTGGAAGCCCACAACGGACACCACCTCCGTATCCATGAGCGCCAAAGTCAGTCTGGAGAACGGCAAAGTGAAGCTGACTTACAGCAAGTACTAGGACGCACGATCCTCTCGGCATAGCGACTGACATAGCAGAGGCGACGCTGCCATCAGGTCCAAGAAGAGAAGCCCTTCCCGGGCCACCGGGAAGGGCTTCCTGTCTGCAGACCATGTTTACCGGGCCTCTTTGAAGGCATTGACGTTGAAGACAGGCGGGTGGACCAGCTAAACAACCCGCCGCTGCTCAGCGTACTTTGGCTGGCTTCCTCGACAACCTCCGGCCAATTGAGGAACGCCACTGGAACTGACAGCTCCGGCATTCGACAAACCTCGCTGAGCGTAGAGCCTCCAGCCAAAGCGAGACCTGCCTTAGGGTTGCGGTATGACTGCCGGCCCGCTCCTGCGCCTCGTCCTGCCCCACCAACTCTTCGAACAGCAATGGGAAGGCGCGGACCAGGGCACGGTCTTTGTGCTCATCGAGCATGACCTCTACTTCCGCCAGTACTCCTTCCATTCCCACAAGCTGGTCCTGCACAGGGCTTCAATGGCCGGTTTTGCCCGCCGCTTGCGCGCGCTGGAACATGACGTGGTAGTCCTTCACAGCGACAGGACCCGTGCATCCCGCGTCCAGGCGGCGGAGGTCATCCGGCAACGCCGCCCGCGGCGGGTGACCTGGTTCGACGTCGTCGACGACTGGCTCGAGCAGGACCTGGCGGCAGGGCTCGCCGACGGCGGCTGCGAAATGGGCAGGGAAGACGTGCTTGAGACGCCCAATTTCCTTACGTCCCGGGCGCAGCTTGATACGTGGTTCGCCAACAATCCGGCCCGCATGCAGGACTTCTACGTGTGGCAGCGCCGGCGCCTGGGCATCCTGATGGATGACAGCGGCCCAGTCGGCGGAAAGTGGTCTTTCGACGCCGAAAACCGCAAGAAACTTCCCCGCGGTTACACCCCTCCCACCGTAGGCAGGTTCAGGGGCCACCCGGCCCTCCGGCAGGAGGGGATGTTCGATCTGGAAGCCCTGGCGGAGCCAGCCCGTTCATCGGGAGCCGGGCCCGGCGACGATGCCTCACGCGAGGTCGAAGATGCAATCAGCTGGGTAGCCGGCGAGTTTCCAGACGCGCCCGGAGACCCCCACCTCTTCGCGTGGCCAACCACCGCGGAAGACGCTCGGAAGCACCTGAGGGAATTCGCCACCGAGCGTCTCGACGGCTTTGGGCCCTATGAAGACGCCATCTCCGCAGCGCATCCGTTCATCCACCACGGGCTGCTCACGCCCGCCCTGAACATCGGCCTGCTGAATCCGGCCGACGTCCTGCACGTGGTCCTTGACGGTGCGGGTGCAAACACCCCGCTTGCCTCCCTTGAAGGGTTCGTGCGGCAGGTGATTGGCTGGCGGGAGTATATGCGGGCCACGTATCGGCTGCGTGGCCGCCGGATGCGCAGCGCCAACCTGCTGGGCCACCGGAACGAACTTGGCGGCGGCTGGTGGGACGCAACCACTGGACTGCCGCCGGTGGACGTCGTCATTTCCCGCGTACTGGCCACGGGGTACGCGCACCACATCGAACGGCTCATGGTGCTGGGCAACGCCATGTCCCTGCTGCGGATCCATCCTGATGACGTCTACGAGTGGTTCATGGAAATGTTCATCGATGCCTACGACTGGGTGATGGTGCCCAACGTCTACGCCATGAGCCAATTTGCTGCAGGAGCTGACATCACCACCAAGCCCTATGTGTCAGGCAGCAACTACCTGCGGAAGATGTCCGACCTGCCGGCGGGGGAGTGGATGCCTGACTGGGACGGGCTGTACTGGACCTATGTACAGGACCACCGGCCGGTTCTCGAGCGGAACCAACGGTCCCGGATGGCCGTGTCCCTCCTGGACCGGATGGACCCCGGGGTGCGGGAGAGCCACCGGCGCCGGGCCCGGGCGCTGCTCACGGGCCCGGAGGGGGATCGAATGGTGCAGGGCACCCCTGGTGCGTCGGGAGGGGGACCCGATTCCGTTACCGGCCGGCATCACCAAGTATCCTGAGTTTGTAGGGCGCGATCGCAGCGGCCCCGTCCCCTCCGGAGAGGGAAATTACAAGGAGGCGGCATGCCGGTCCGGCGTCTGGTGCAGTTGCTCATCGCCGCATTGGCGGCTGCGCTGGTTCTTTCTGGCTGCTCGGGCAGCAGCGCCCCGTCCGTGGTGGTGGGGGAGGCAAAGCGCGGTGGGAGCGTCACCGTGGCCGAAGTGAATGCCTTCTCATCATTCAACCCCTACAGTGCCAAGGGCAACACCGACATCAATTCAAAGATCGGTGCCATTACGCACTCGGGCTTTTTCTATCTCGATGACAGCTCCAAGGTGGTCCGCAACGACAAGTTCGGTCACTTCGAAAAGGTCTCGGACCAGCCGCTCAAGGTGAAGTACACGGTCAACGAGGGCGTCAAGTGGTCAGACGGCGCACCGATCGGAGCGGCCGACCTCCTGCTGAGCTGGGCCGCAGGCTCGGGTTACTTCGACGACGTCGATCCTGGCGCCGGCAAGGGAACCAAGTACTTCTCGGTTGCCTCCGACACCACGGGCCTGTCGGGCACCCTGTTTCCTGAAATCGGGTCGGACGGGCGTTCCATCACCATCGAGTACGCCGCACCGTATGCCGACTGGGAGGTGGCGTTCGACGTCGGGCTCCCGGCCCACGTGGTCGCTGCCAAGACCGGGCTCAATGATGAGCAAGACCTGGTCAAGCTCCTCAAGGACACGCCACGGGGAAACCCGGATAAGCCGGCGTCCCACCCCGCGCTCAAGAAAGTCAGTGACTTCTGGAACACCGGATTCGATACAAAATCCGTTCCCGACGATCCGGCACTCTACCTGTCCAGCGGCCCCTACATCGTCCGTGACATCGTGCCGGAAGTGTCCATGAAACTGGTCCGGAACCGGGACTACACGTGGGGCGCGGAACCTTGGCTTGACGAGATCAATGTCAGGTTCACGGGGGCAGTTCCGGCGGCGGTTGACGCGCTGCGCAACGGCCAGGCGGACATCATCTCGCCCCAGCCGTCGGCCGCCACGGATGATCTCCTCACCGGCCTCTCAGGCCAGGGCATCACTGTTGAACGGTACAAACAATCCGGCTACGACCACCTGGACCTGAACTTTTCCGGGCCGTTTGCCGACAAGGACGTGAGGGAAGCCTTCCTCAAAACGGTTCCCCGGCAAGCGATCATGGACGCCGTCGTTGGAGCCCAGGCGCCCGATTCCAAGCCGCTGGACTCATTCGTGTTCCTGCCGGGACTGCCAAAGTACGGCGACACGGTGAAGAAGAACGGCTCGTCTGATTACGCCAAGGTGGACCTTGACGGGGCAAAGAAACTCCTCAAGGACGCTACCCCCACCATCCGTATTCTTTACAACCGGGACAATCCGAACCGTGCCAGCGCATTCGCACTGATCCGCGACTCGGCCGGGTTGGCTGGCTTCCGCGTGGTTGACGGCGGCCAGGGAAACGCAGACTGGGCTGCCTCGCTAAGCCGGGGTGGCTATGACGCCGCGGTGTCAGGATGGATCGGCACGGAGGCGGGCGTCAGCAGGGTGCCGCAAATCTTCCGTACCGGGGCAGGCAGCAACTTCACTGGCTATTCCGACGGCGATGCGGACAAAGTGATGGAGCAACTGGCTGCGACCACGGACCTGGGCAAACAGGATGAGCTTCTGGCCGAGATCGACAAGCACGTCTGGCAGGACGCATATGGCCTGCCGCTCTACCAGAGCCTGGGGACGACCGCCTTCAATTCACGGGTAGCGGGCGTGAAGACCAGCCCCGGCCCGTTGGGCGTGTGGTGGAACGTATGGGAGTGGCGGCTCTCCTAGGACATTCGCGCCAGATTTGGGTCCTTCGGCCCTTGCGGTGCCGATTCGCCGTCGGGCTTACCGGCGAGTAGCATGTGACGTGCCTAACTACCAACCCCTGGCCGGGGCATTGCACTGCGCCGGTTACGGTTTGGCAACGGAGTACCAATATCTGGACTCCCTGCGGTTAGGCTAACTCGTATTGTGTAGGTTTCGTCACAGCGGTGAGCTGCTTTCGGCCTGCGGGGAAGCACAAGATTCCCCTATACATCTCTCCCACAACTCATAGGAGGCGGAATGCGTTTGACGCGCACTTCCAAAGCACTGGGCATCGTGGCAATCGCCGCGCTTGCCCTGACCGGGTGCGGCGCCGGCGGCGGCGGCAGCACCGACGGGTCCAGCAATGCAGCTGGCGATCCGAACAAGGTCATCACCGCCTACAGCAACGAGCCACAAAACCCGTTGCTGCCGGCGAACACCAATGAGGTCTATGGCGGCCGTGTCGTCAACCTGCTTTTCGAAGGCCTCCGCAGTTACGATGCGAACGGCAAGGCCGTCAACGCGTTGGCCGATTCCATCGATTCTTCAGACGCGCAGAACTGGACCATTAAGGTCAAGCAGGGCCAGAAGTTCACCAACGGCGAAGCCATCACGGCCAAGACTTTCGTTGACTCCTGGAACTTCGCGGCGAACTCCAAGAACCTGCAGAACAACGGATTCTTCTTTGAGTCCATCGCTGGTTACGAGGACGTTTCGGCCGTAAATACGGTGAAATCCGCTGATGGCAAGAGCTCCAGCACCCCGGCCCCCAAGGCGGACACCATGTCCGGCCTGAAGGCAACCGACGACTCGACCATCACCGTCAAGCTCGCACAGCCCGAGGCTGACTGGTCGCTGCGCCTTGGCTACTCCGCCTTCTACCCGCTGCCTTCCGCCGCGCTGGCAGACCCCAAGACCTATGGCGAGAACCCGGTGGGCAACGGACCGTACAAGTTCGACAAGCAGGGTTCCTGGGTCCACGACCAGTCCATCACGCTGGTGAAGAACCCTGATTACAACGGAACGCGCGCTGCCAAGAACGGCGGTGTCACTTTCAAGTTCTACACCGATCCGGGCCCCGCGTACACGGACCTGCAGTCGGACAACCTGGACATCACTGACGTGCTGCCGTCCAACGCCCTGAAGACCTACATCAACGACTTCCCGGACCGCAACGCCACCAAGGCTGTAGCAACCGACTCCACCCTGAACATCCCGGGCTACAACCCGAACTTCCAGGGTGAGGCCGGCAAGCTGCGCCGCCAGGCGCTGTCCTACGCCATCAACCGCGAGGAAATCGCGAAGGTGGTCTTCAACGGCACCCGCACCCCTGCCAAGGCTTTCGCTCCGCCGGTCATCGACGGTTTCAAGGAAGGCATCAAGGGCAGCGAAGTCCTGAACTTCGATCCCGCCAAGGCGAAGGACCTGTGGGCACAGGCCAACAAGATCCAGCCCTACGACGACTCCAAGCCGCTACAGATTGCCTCCAACACTGACGGTGGCAACAAGGAATGGATCGACGCCGTAGCCAATGGCTTCAAGAACAACCTCGGAATCCAGGCTGAAATCCAGCCGTTCGCCAAGTTCGCCGAAGTCCTGAACCTGCGCAAGACCCAGCAGCTGCCGGGCCTGACCCGCGCCGGCTGGCAGGGTGACTACCCGTCGCTGTACAACTTCCTGGGACCGGTTTGGGCCACGGGCGCTTCCTCCAACTACGAGAAGTACTCGAACCCTGAATTCGACAAGCTGCTCAAGGAGGGCCTGGCGGCCAAGAGCACGGACGAGGCAAACGCCAAGTTCAACCAGGCACAGGAGATCCTGTTCCAGGACCTGCCCGGGCTTCCGCTCTGGGACCAGGCACGCCCGATCGTGTGGAGCAACAACGTCGTGAAGGCCGAAACCGGCTGGAACGGTGAAATTCTCTACTACGGCATCACCGCCAAGTAGTCCCAGATCTAACTTGCCGACAGGCTGATGGGGGTTCCGGTCACGTCCGGGCCCCCATTGGCTTGCAGGCGGCAGGAAGGCACTCATGAACGCGTTATCCCTCTTTCCGGAAGGCAGGTAAATCCTGTGATCCGGTTTATCCTGCGCCGACTCCTCCAGGTGATCCCTGTATTCATCGGCACAACCCTTTTGGTGTACTACATGGTGTTCGCACTTCCGGGCGATCCCATTGCCGCGCTGTTCGGCGACCGCCAGCCCCCGCAGGCAGTCATCGATACCCTGCGCAGCCAGTACAACCTGGACCAGCCCTTCTGGGTCCAGTACGGCCTGTTCCTGAAGAACCTCTTCACCTTTAACCTGGGCAACGACTTCACCGGCCAGCCCATCGCGGCCAGCCTCGCCCGCGTGTTCCCGGTGACCGCCATGCTCGCCATCGAGGCGCTGGCTATCCAAGCCATCTTCGGTGTGGCGTTTGGCGTGTTCGCCGGCCTGCGCCGCGGCGGCTGGTTCGACTCCACCGTCCTGGTGGCATCCCTGGTGGTCATTGCAGTCCCCACCTTTGTCCTGGGCTTCGTTTTCCAGGCTCGTCTTCGGCGTGCAGGCTCGGCTGGGCCAAACCCACAGTGGGAGCCAACGCCAACTGGGGCACCCTGCTGCTGCCCGCAGTGGTGCTGGGACTGGTTTCCTTCGCCTACGTCCTCCGCCTGACCCGCGCGTCAGTCAGCGAAAACATGAACGCCGACTATGTGCGGACCGCCACGGCCAAAGGCCTTTCCCGGCCCCGGGTGGTCCTGGCGCACATCCTCCGCAACTCGCTGATCCCCGTGGTGACCTACCTGGGCGCCAACCTGGGAGGCCTGATGGGCGGTGCCATTGTGACAGAGGGCATCTTCAATGTTCCCGGTGTGGGCAACAAGCTCTACCAGGCAGTCCTCCGCAGCGAAGGCCCCACCATTGTCTCCATCGTCAGCGTGCTGGTGTTGGTGTTCGTGGTGGCGAACCTGCTTGTCGATCTCCTGTACGCCTGGCTTGACCCGAGGATCCGCTATGACCAGTAATAACAGCCACTTTGTGGCCCCCATAGAAGAAACACCGCTGCAGGCGACGGACACCGTCAAGACTGACCAGGCTCCGCTGAGCCTGTGGGCCGACGCGTGGCGCAAGCTCCGCCGTCGTCCGTTGTTCATCATCTCGGCCCTGCTGATCCTTGCCCTGATCGTGATTGCGCTGTTCCCGGGAATTTTCACGTCAACTCCGCCGAACGAGGGCTGTGAGCTGTCCAATTCAGAAGGCGGCCCCACCGCCGGACACCCGTTCGGCTTCACCTTCCAGGGCTGCGACGTCTACTCCAGGGTCATCCACGGCACGCAGGCCTCACTTTCCGTGGGCCTGCTCTCGGTGCTCTGCGTCCTGGTGATCGGCGTAACCCTCGGCGCCCTTGCCGGTTACTACGGCGGCTGGATCGACGCCGTGCTTGCCCGCCTGGGCGACATCTTTTTCGCCCTCCCGCTCGTCCTGGGCGCGCTGGTCATCACGCAGCTGCCGCTGTTCCGCGAGAACAAGAGCGTGTGGACCGTCGTGTTCGTCATCTCGCTCCTGGCGTGGCCGCAGATGGCCCGCATTACCCGCGGCGCCGTCATCGAGGTACGCAACGCGGACTTCGTCACAGCTGCCCGTGCCCTTGGTGTCTCCAAGTTCGGTGCCCTGATCCGCCACGTCCTGCCGAACGCGCTCGCTCCGATCATCGTCCTGGCGACGCTGGAGCTTGGCGTGTTCATTGTTGCCGAAGCCACCTTGTCCTTCCTGGGCATCGGCCTGCCTCAGAGCATCATGTCCTGGGGCAACGACATCGCAGGCGCGCAGGCATCGATCAGGACCAGGCCGGAAATCATGCTCTACCCGGCCGCGGCGCTGTCCATCACGGTGTTGAGCTTCATCATGCTGGGCGACGCTGTGCGTGACGCCCTCGACCCGAAGAGCCGTCAGCGATGAGAGATAAAGAGATGACAAGTCCAGACGTCCGCATTGATGAGGCCGGTGCCACCGGCGTCACGCCCCTGCTCGAAATCCGTGACCTCGCCATCACCTTCAAGACTGGCGGCGGTGAGGTCCAGGCGGTACGGAATGCGCACCTGACCATCATGCCCGGTGAAACGGTGGCCATCGTGGGGGAGTCCGGCTCCGGTAAGTCCACTACCGCCCTGGCCGCGATCGGCCTCCTGCCCAATAACGGCAGGGTGTCCGGCGGCCAGATCCTGCTTGACGGCGAGGACATCGCCCACGCCAGCGAGCAGCGCATGATCGAGCCTGCGCGGCAACACCATTGGCATGGTCCCGCAGGACCCCATGTCCAACCTGAACCCCGTGTGGAAGATCGGCTACCAGGTCCGCGAGACACTGCGGGCGAACGGCCGGCCCAGCGGGCCGGACGATGTCGCCAAGGTGCTGTCCCAGGCGGGCCTGCCTGACGCCAGGCGGCGGGCAGGCCAGTACCCGCACGAGTTCTCGGGCGGCATGCGCCAGCGCGCGCTGATCGCCATTGGCCTCTCGTGCCAGCCGCGCCTGCTGATTGCGGACGAGCCGACGTCGGCCCTCGATGTCACCGTCCAGCGGCAGATTCTTGATCACCTGGAAACCATGACCAACGAGTTGGGCACCTCGGTGCTGCTGATTACCCACGACCTGGGCCTGGCAGCCGAGCGCGCCGACAAAGTTGTGGTCATGTACCAGGGCCGCGTGGTTGAAGCGGGTCCGTCGCTGGAACTGCTGCGCAACCCGCAGCACCCGTATACCAAGCGCCTCGTCGAGTCCGCGCCCTCTCTTGCGAGCCGCCGCATTCAGGTGGCCAAGGAGCAGGGCGTGGAGACGGCGGACCTGCTGGCACCCGCTGCCGAAACGGTGAAGCCGGACACCTTCCTGCAGATCCAGGACCTGCGGAAGGTCTACAAACTTCGCTCGGGGTTGGGCAAGGCGACGGACTTCGCGGCTGTCGACGGCGTGAGCTTCGACGTCCGGCGGGGAACCACGACGGCGATCGTGGGTGAGTCGGGTTCCGGCAAGTCCACGGTGGCCAAGATGGTGCTCCAGCTGGAAAAGCCGACGGAGGGCAGGATCCTGTTCGACGGCGTCGACACCTCCGCCCTGAAGCCGGCCGAACTGTTCAAGTTCCGCAGGCGCGTCCAGCCGATCTTCCAGGACCCGTACGGCTCCCTCGATCCGATGTACAACATCTACCGCACCATCGAGGAACCGCTGCGGGTCCACAAGATCGGGGACCAGGCCAGCCGCGAGAAGAAGGTCCGGACGCTGCTGGACCAGGTGGCACTGCCCCAGTCCGCCATGCAGCGGTATCCGAACGAGCTCTCGGGCGGACAGCGGCAGCGTGTGGCCATTGCGCGGGCGCTGGCGCTGGACCCCGAGGTCATCATCTGTGATGAGGCAGTCTCCGCGCTGGACGTGCTGGTGCAGGCGCAGGTGCTGAACCTGCTCGCCGACCTACAGGCCAACCTTGGGCTCACGTACCTGTTCATCACGCACGACCTTGCCGTGGTGCGGCAGATCGCTGACCACGTGTGCGTGATGGAGAAGGGCCGCCTGGTGGAGACGGGATCCACGGACGATGTCTTCGAATCGCCGCAGCAGGAGTACACCAAGGCACTGCTCAACGCCATCCCCGGCGCGAAGCTCATGCTTCCGCCCGAGGTGGCATAGCGGGACGCTCCGTGCCGAACGCCGGGAGCCGGGACCTTCGGGTCCCGGCTCCTTTCCCTTGGGTGCCCGGCGGAACAAGCCGCCTTGGGCGCCGGTCAGTCCTGGAGCGCGCTGTTGTTCCCCGGTACAGCCGCGAGGGCGCCCTGCCCCGCCGCAGGTCTCCGGTCGAGCCCTAGTTCCTGGAGACAAAGGGCAGTCCGTTGGCTGCGGCCACGGCGCCCAGCAAGGCGTCCACCTCGCTCCGCCTGCCGCCGCCGTCGTTTGCTCCCCGTGCCAGGGTGCCGATCATTGCCGTCCGCGTGCCCGGATAGCGGGTCCGCAGTTCGTTGATCAGCCGTTCGGCGTTTTATGCAATCTGGGCGTTGCTTGCACCTCCGGCGGCATCATTCCCGCCGCCCTCGACCACAATCAGCGCGGGAGTGCCGGAGGGAAGCTGCCAGTCCCCGCGCTGTAGCGCGTCCACATAATTGCCGGTGGTGCCGTTCGCCGCCACGTAGCCGGTGCCCCCGCGGCCGCAGAAGTAAACATCGTAGCCGGCGGCGGCCAGCCCCAGGCGAGGCCAGCCGTCGGCGGGTTCCGACTGCGAATCCCCAATCAGCAGCACGGTCCGGCCGATGTCCGGCAGTACCGCTTCAAGCCTTCCGTTGCCGGCATTCCGGACATAGGCAGTGGCTGCAACCGCCGGCTTCGCGCTGCCCGGCAGCCCGGCTGAGGCGGTGCCGCTCCCTGCCTGGCCCGCGGCAGCCGGTGACAGGCCACGCTCAGGGGAGCCGAACGGGCGGTGTCCGGCGCCTCCCAGGACGCCGGACACCGCCACGAGCCCGGACACCACTGCGGCGGCAGCCCATGCGGCACCGCGCAGTGTGCTGGCGCTGGCAGGGGGCATCGTTGTCTCCGGCGTACTCAAAAGGGCGGGCGCTGTGTCACAGACATCATGCCATGCACGTAGAGGCGGCAGTGAACTTGGTCACACCGGGCGGCGGGGTTGCCTGAAAGCGGCATCCCAGGCGGCCAGCAATCCCACCGGAATTTAGGCCAACAAATGGCTCAGCGGCTAGAATAGAGGAAGGCGCCCTGTGCCAAGGGCCTTGTCCGTCGTGCGTTCCAGTTGGAAATGTCGCGATACAACAGCTGACTCCACTGAATCGAGCCTTTACGCATGTCTGAAACCACCACCAACACCGCGGTAGCCACTGCCTCGCGCAGTGACCTGCGCAACGTCGCGATTGTGGCCCACGTTGACCACGGCAAGACCACTTTGGTCGACGCCATGCTCAAGCAGACCAACTCCTTTGCCGAGCACAACCACCTCGAAGACCGCGTGATGGACTCCGGTGACCTTGAGCGCGAAAAGGGCATCACCATCCTGGCCAAGAACACCACGGTGGCCTACAACGGTCCGTCCTCCAACGGTGAGACCATCACCATCAACGTCATCGACACCCCGGGCCACGCCGACTTCGGTGGCGAGGTGGAGCGCGGCCTGTCCATGGTCGACGGCGTCGTCCTCCTCGTTGACGCATCCGAGGGCCCGCTGCCGCAGACCCGCTTCGTTCTCCGCAAGGCCCTGGCCGCGCACCTGCCCGTCATCCTGCTGGTCAACAAGACCGACCGTCCCGATGCCCGCATCGAGGAAGTCGTTCATGAGTCCATGGACCTGCTCCTGGGCCTGGCCTCAGACCTGGCCGACGAGGTTCCCGACCTCGACCTGGACAAGATCCTCGAAGTTCCCGTCGTTTACGCCGCAGCCAAGGTTGGCCGCGCATCCCTCGAGCAGCCCGCCGACGGCACCGCCCCGGAGAACGAGGACCTCGAACCCCTGTTCAAGACCATCATCGAGCACATCCCGGCCCCCACGTACAACCCCGAGGGCGTCCTGCAGGCTCACGTCACCAACCTGGACGCGTCCCCGTTCCTGGGCCGCCTCGCGCTGCTCCGCATCTACAACGGCACCCTCCGCAAGGGGCAGACCGTAGCCTGGGCCCGCGCGAACGGTGAGCTGAAGAACGTCAAGATCACCGAACTGCTCGCCACCAAGGCCCTGGACCGCGTTCCGGCCGAGTCCGCAGGCCCCGGCGAGATCGTCGCCGTCGCCGGCATCGAGGACATCACCATCGGTGAGACCCTGACCGACGCTGAGAACCCGCAGCCGCTGCCGCTGATCACGGTGGACGACCCCGCGATCTCCATGACCATCGGTATCAATACCTCCCCCTGGCCGGCAAGGTCAAGGGCGCCAAGGTCACTGCGCGCCAGGTCAAGGACCGCCTGGACAAGGAACTGATCGGTAACGTCTCCATCAAGGTGCTCCCCACCGAGCGTCCCGATGCCTGGGAAGTCCAGGGCCGTGGCGAGCTGGCGCTGGCCATCCTGGTTGAGCAGATGCGCCGCGAAGGCTTCGAGCTGACCGTGGGCAAGCCGCAGGTTGTCACCAGGATCGTTGACGGCAAGGTCCATGAGCCCATGGAGCACATGACCATCGACGTGCCCGAGGAATACCTGGGCGCCGTCACCCAGCTCATGGCTGCCCGCAAGGGCCGCATGACCAACATGGCCAACCACGGCACTGGCTGGTGCCGCATGGAGTTCATCGTTCCGGCCCGTGGCCTGATCGGTTTCCGCACGCGGTTCCTGACGGACACCCGCGGTGCCGGCATCGCAGCTTCCATTTCCGAAGGCTACGAGCCGTGGGCCGGCCCCATCGAGTACCGCACCAACGGTTCCATGGTTGCTGACCGCGCCGGCGTTGTAACCCCGTTCGCCATGATCAACCTGCAGGAACGCGGTTCCTTCTTCGTCAAGCCCACCTCTGAGGTGTACGAGGGCATGATCGTCGGCGAGAACTCCCGCGCCGACGACATGGACGTCAACATCACCAAGGAAAAGAAGCTCACCAACATGCGTGCCGCTTCCTCCGACACCTTCGAGAACCTGACGCCGCCGCGCGACCTGACCCTCGAAGAGTCACTCGAATTCGCCCGCGAGGACGAGTGCGTCGAGGTGACCCCTGACGCCATCCGCATCCGCAAGGTCATCCTGGACACCAACGAGCGCGCCAAGGCCAACCGCGCCCGCGCCAAGGCCTAGTAACTCCGCAGTAACGCAGAATGCCACCGGCTCCCGAGCCGGTGGCATTCTGCGTTTACTCCCGCTGTGAAGCCAGGCCCATGGGCAGGGATATTCCCTGTGGGGTGAGTAAGGGCCTTAGCGTGAGGCTGCGCGCCGCGGGGGAGCCGGCGGCACTTCCTTGGCGGCCACCACAAGCTCAAGGGGAATCACGACGTCGGACTGGCGGGTGCGGACGGTGCAGGAACCGGCGGCGCACGCCAGCAGGTGGCCCAGGGCGTCCGTGAAGCCGCCCTCGATCCGGTAGCGCACCACCACCCTGGTACCGGGCTCGGCCGCTGCAAGGAATTGGGCGGGCGCAGGCGCTGGCAGACTCACCAGTTCATACTAGGCCGCCGGCTAGGTTCGCGGTAACGGGCTGGGAGATAATAGGCTCAGATGTCAAGAGTCCGGCCGTGCTGCCGGATGCAACAGCCGGCGCGCAAGCCGGAACCCAACGTGGAGAGGCCAGGGACGTGACGTACGTAATCGCGCAGCCGTGTGTGGATGTTAAGGACAAGGCGTGCATTGAGGAATGCCCGGTCGATTGCATCTATGAAGGCGAGCGTTCGCTGTACATCCATCCGGACGAATGCGTCGACTGCGGCGCCTGCGAACCGGTGTGCCCGGTGGAGGCCATCTACTACGAGGATGACACCCCGGAGGAATGGGCTGACTACTACAAGGCCAACGTCGAATTCTTCGACGACCTCGGCTCCCCGGGCGGTGCGGCAAAGATCGGCAACACGGGCAAGGACCACCCGATGATCGCCGCCCTGCCGCCACAGAACCAAGACCACTGACGCGGACGGAAAACGTGACCGCAGCAGTGAATTCGTTTGGCCTCAACCTGCCCGACTACCCGTGGGAGGCCATGGCCCCCTACGTCGCCAAGGCATCTGAATACCCGGGCGGAGCAGTCAATCTTTCCATCGGCACACCCGTGGATCCCACGCCGCAGCTGGTCCAGGATGCCCTGAAAGCGGCCGCCAACGCCCCCGGCTATCCCACGGTCCACGGCACCCCTGCCCTCCGGGAAGCCATTGCCGGCTGGTTCGAACGCCGGCGCGGCGTACCCGGCATGGACCCGCGCAACATTATGCCCACGGTGGGTTCAAAGGAACTCGTTGCGTGGCTCCCGCTGCTGCTGGGCCTCAAGCCCGGAGACGTCGTCGTACGCCCCAAGGTGGCTTACCCCACGTACGACATCGGCGCCACCTTCGCGGGGGTCACCTCCGTGGCCACCGACAACCTTGACGAACTCGATGACGCTACGCGGGCGCGGGTGCGCCTCATCTGGGTCAACTCGCCCGGCAACCCCACAGGCAGCGTCCGGGACGCGCAGTCCCTGAAGGCCCTTGTGGTTCAGGCGCGTGAACTCGGCGCTGTAGTGGCCTCGGACGAGTGCTACGCCGAACTTGGCTGGGGCGACTGGGACGTCCAGCGCGGCGGCCGGCGCGTCCCGAGCATCCTCGATCCCGACGTTGCAGGCGGCTCGCACCAGGGCCTGCTGGCCGTGTATTCGCTGAGCAAGCAGTCCAACCTGGCGGGCTACCGCGCAGCATTCGTCGCCGGTGACCCGGACCTGATGCCCAACCTGGTCAACAGCCGTAAGCATGCGGGCATGATCGTACCCTTCCCGGTCCAGGAGGCCATGCGCGTGGCGCTGGGTGACGATACCCACGTCGAGGCCCAGAAGGACCTGTACCGCGGCCGGCGGGAACGGCTGGTGCCCGCGCTGCTGGACTTCGGCCTGGAGATCAAGGATTCCGATGCCGGCCTGTACCTGTGGTCGACAGCGGGGGAGGACACCTGGGCCACGGTTTCCCGGCTGGCCGAACGGGGCATCGTGGTGGGCCCGGGCGTCTTCTACGGAGACGCGGGCAACGGCTACGTCCGGGTGGCCCTGACCGGATCCGATGAGCGGATCGACGCGGCTGTTGCACGACTGGCCGGTTCCGGCTCCTGAGGGTACGTAATAATCATGTGACTCGCCCCACATCCGGGGCATTTTAGGCTGGATGGGAAGCCTGCGGATTAGTGACACCCGCCAAGGAGCGGTACTTTTTAAGTTGACGATCAATGGTGGCTTTCTACAAGAAGGCAGCCCGGGTGTTGGAACCTGTCTTCTCAGGCTCAAGTGCGCGGCTCACCTGATGTTGGATCAAGCTTTCGACAGAGGCCGAAGACGCCTCATGAAGGGGACTCCATGACTGAGACCAACAATGCTGCGACCCTGCTCCACGCAGGTGGAGAGCTGAAGCTCCCGCGCATCCAGGTTGTTGAAGGGAACGAGGGTTACGACGTCTCCAAGCTGCTGAAGCAGACCGGTGCCGTGACTTTTGACCCCGGCTTCATGAACACCGCAGCAACCACCTCCGCCATCACCTACATCGATGGCGATGCAGGCATCCTGCGCTACCGCGGATACCCCATCGAGCAGCTGGCGCAGCACTCCAGCTTCCTCGAGGTGTCCTACCTGCTGATCTACGGCAACCTGCCCACGTCCACCGAACTGGACGAGTTCGACCAGAAGATCCGGCGCCACACCCTGCTCCACGAGGAGCTCAAGGGCTTCTTCGGCGGCTTCCCCCGCGACGCGCACCCCATGCCGGTGCTGTCCTCGGCCGTGTCCGCGCTGTCCACGTTCTACCAGGATTCGCTGGACCCGTTCAACGCCGAGCAGGTGGAGGTTTCCACCATCCGCCTCATGGCCAAGCTGCCGGTCATCGCCGCCTACGCGCACAAGAAGTCCATCGGGCAGCCCATGCTGTACCCGGACAACTCAATGAACCTGGTGGAGAACTTCCTGCGCCTCAGCTTCGGCCTGCCCGCCGAGCAGTACGAACTGGACCCGGTGATCGTCAAGGCCCTGGACCTGCTGCTCATCCTGCATGCGGACCACGAGCAAAACTGCTCCACCTCCACCGTGCGCCTTGTGGGCTCCTCCAACGCCAACCTCTTCGCCTCCGTTTCGGCCGGCATCAACGCTCTCTTCGGCCCGGCCCACGGCGGCGCCAACGAGGCCGTGCTGAAGATGCTCCGCCAGATCCAGGCCGAGGGCCTCAAGCCCGAGGACTACATGGAGAAGGTCAAGAACAAGGAAGACGGGGTCCGCCTCATGGGCTTCGGACACCGCGTCTACAAGAACTACGACCCGCGCGCCAAGATCGTCAAGGCCACGGCCCACGAGATCCTTAGCAAGCTCGGCGGCAACGACGAACTGCTGGACATCGCCATGCGCCTGGAAGAGAAGGCGCTCAGCGATGACTACTTCATCCAGCGCAAGCTCTACCCGAACGTGGACTTCTACACCGGCCTGATCTACAAGGCCATGGGCTTCCCCGAGAAGATGTTCACCGTCCTGTTCGCCATCGGCCGCCTTCCGGGCTGGATTGCCCAGTGGCGCGAAATGATCAGCGACCCGAACACCAAGATCGGCCGCCCGCGCCAGCTGTACATCGGTGAGCCGGAGCGTGACTACCCGGCCCGCTGATCGCTGATCAACCAAGGCAATAACGACGACGGCCGCCCACCTTCCAGGCGGGTTCTAGCGGTCGTTGCAACACCCAGAATTTTTGGGAGTTGCAACGACCGTGTCGTATTTAACGAACGAACCGGTAAGCCGGCGGAAGCACACGCCTGAGCAAAAGGCTCAGTTCTTTCAAGCCCTCGATCGTCTTGGCAGCGTCACTGCCGCAGCTTTGGAGCTTGGACTCAATCGGATGACTTGTTACCAGTGGTGCCGGAAGGCCGGCATCCGGAACGAGCAGGCCGTCAGGATGCAATACACGCCGAGGCAGAAGGAAGAGTTCCTCTTGGTCCTCCGGCGTGTGGGGAGTGTGACTCTGGCCGCTGCCGAACTTGGGTTGAACGTCAATACCTGCCACCGTTGGGCCTCAGAAGCGGGGATTGCCAGCAAAGCCCCAGGATCCGGCCGACGGGAGAAATTCCTCCGGCTGCGTGAGGCCGGAATGAGCCGAAGTGCAGCCGTCACCGCCGTAGGAGTCAATCCCAAGACTGCCCGGGAATGGGAGCGCGGGATCCGGAAGTCCGGCGGGCGACGCATTTACCCGGATGGCCGGGTGGTCGATTACAAACGTGGTGTGAGCACTATGACCTCTTCCGCAGGCACAACAGGAACGGTGCCGGTCTCGGGATCAGCGTTAGAGAAACCTATCGACCCGCGCTACCTCAAAGTTCAGGAACGGGAAATGATCCGGGATCTGCAGGCAGTTGGATCCTCGGTCAGGGCGATCGCCCGCACCATCGGCAGATCGCCCTCAACAGTCAGCCGCGAGCCTGGCGCGAAATGCCGATCCGCGGATGGGCTACTTGCCCCACGGAGCGCATCGTAAGGCAGCTACCCGGCGGAGGCGGCCCAAGACCGCCAAACTGGCCATTGAGTCGGACCTGCGTAACTACGTGAAGAACAAGTTGCTCCTACGCTGGTCTCCAGAGCAGATCAGCCACACCCTGGTCGAAGAGTTCCCCGACAAACCGGAGATGCGCGTGAGCCCAGAGACCATTTATCAGGCCCTCTACGTCCAGGCCCGGGGCGGACTCAAACGCCAGGTCCAGGCAGCGCTGCGCACCGGTCGGGCACGCCGCAAACCCCACCGTACGGACGAGCAGCGCACCCCCAGGTTCGTAGATCCGATGATCATGATTTCCGAACGGCCCCCTGAGATCGAGGACCGCGCGGTGCCCGGCCATTGGGAGGGCGACCTGATCACCGGCGCCCTGAACCAGTCCGCGATCGCAACCTTGGTCGAGCGCACCACCCGATACGTAATGCTCGTTCACCTGCCGAATGACCACACTGCCGAAACTGTCCGTGACTGCCTCATCAGAACCATGTCCGCTTTACCCGAGCACCTGCGAGGTTCTCTGACATGGGACCAGGGCGCGGAAATGGCAGGACATAAATCGTTCACCCTCGCCACCGACATGCAGGTCTACTTCTGCGACCCTGCCAGCCCCTGGCAGCGCGGATCCAACGAGAACACCAACGGCCTGCTGCGACAGTACTTCCCCAAAGGCACCGACCTGTCCGTCTACGGCCCTGAAGACCTCGAACACGTCGCCCAGGAACTCAACGGCCGTCCACGCAAAACGCTCGGCTGGAAGACCCCAGCCGAGCGCTTACGTGATTTACTACAAACCACCTAACCAACAGGTGTTGCAACGACCCCTAGAAACCGCCCCACAGGTGGGCGGCCGTTTCGCGTTGGACGGGGGAGAGGGTCAGGAGGCGTAGCCCTGGGGGTTGTTCTTCTGCCAGCGCCAGTGGTCCTCGCACATCTGGTCCACAGTCTTGGTGGTTGACCAGCTCAGGTCCGCCAGCGCGGAGGTGGCGTCGGCCCAGAAGGCCGGGAGGTCTCCCGCCCGGCGGCCCGTGATTTCGTAGGGGATGGGCTTGCCCACGGCCTTCTCGAAAGAGCGCAGGACTTCCAGGACTGATGAGCCCTTGCCGGAGCCCAGGTTCCAGCGGAACACGCCGGTCCGCCCGCTGATGTGGTTCAGCGCGGCCACATGTCCGTCCGCCAGGTCCACCACGTGGATGTAGTCGCGCAGGCAGGTGCCGTCCGGCGTGTCATAGTCACCGCCGAAGACCATGAGCTTCTCGCGGCGACCCACGGCCACCTGGGCAATGAACGGGACAAGGTTATTGGGGATGCCCTGCGGGTCTTCGCCGATGCGGCCTGAAGGATGCGCGCCCACCGGGTTGAAGTAGCGCAGCAGTGCTATGTGCCAGCGCGAGTCGGCGGCTCCCAGGTCGGAGAGGATGTCCTCGATCTGTTCCTTGGTGCGCCCGTAAGGGTTGTTGGCGCCGATCTCCATCTTTTCCACGTAGGGGATGGGATTGTGTTCGCCGTAGACCGTGGCCGAGGAGCTGAAGACGATGGACCGGACGTCGTGCCTGTCCATGACGCGGACCAGGTTCAGCGTGCCCACCAGGTTGTTGTAGTAGTACTTCAGCGGTTCCTGGACCGATTCCCCCACGGCTTTGAGGCCGGCGAAGTGGATGACGGCGTCGATGCCATTTCCGGCGAAGACCTTCTCGACGGCGGGTTCGTCCACCAGGTCCACGTTGTGGAACTCAGCGGTCTTGCCGGTGAGTTCAGCCACGCGGCGCAGTGACTCCTCGCTGGAGTTGACCAGGTTGTCGATGACGACCACGTCGTGGCCGGCTTCCTGCAGGGAAAGAACAGTGTGGGATCCGATGTAGCCGGTGCCCCCTGTGACCAAGATTTTCATGCCTCCACGCTATCCCACGTGGAGTGTTGGCCGCCGCTGTGTTCCGGATGGCGGGCGCCGTGTGACCAGGCGGTGGAAGCACAAGTGTGCTAATAAGAGTAGTGCCCAAAATAGTAGACGCCGATGCCAGGCGCCAGGACGTAGTTCAGGCGGTTCTCCGCATTATTGCCGTGGATGGGCTCGAGCGTGCATCGCTGCGCGAAGTAGCGGACGAAGCAGGACTGGCAGTCGGTTCTGTCAGGCATTACTTCCAGGGCAGCGAGGAACTTTTGGCGTACACATTCGGTACGGTGGTGGACCGGGTGGTCAACCGCCTCGACGGTCTCCTCCCCGCCGTCCAGGAAGCCCCACAAGCCAGTCCTGAACAGCGGGCAGCGGTTTTAACCCTTCTGGGTGGCATGCTTCCGCTGGATGAGGAATCGGCGGTGGAGGCCTGTGCGTGGCTGGCCTTCAAGAACGCTGCGCGGATCAGGCCATTCCTTGCCGCGGAAGCGGACCGCAGCCACCGTGAAATTGCTGCCATCGTGGGCGGACTCGTCGCCTCCCTGCTCCCGGCCGATGAACCAAGGGAGAACCTGGTGGTGGAGGCCGAGCGGTTGCTGGCCACGCTGGACGGACTGTGCATGCATGCCCTGCTGCAGCCGGGCTGGATGACGGCGTCCATGTGCCGCGACGTGCTGGAGCGGCACCTGGACGGGCTGGCACGCTAAGCCATCAAAATACCCTGTCCTGCCCTTCCGCGGACTGGCTGCGGGAATAGACTGATAGCCGGGTAGGCCGGACCGGATCATGAAGCCCGGCAGGGGTAGGCCAGGGAAGGACTTTGGATGCATCACGCAAGCGGTTCAGGGTGGCAGATCACCACCGACACGTCCGGGCCGATGATGATTGCTCTTTACGTCCGGGACGCGGCCGGCCTGAACGGGGTGGGGCGTCCGTTGCTGTCCCATGCAGCACCCAAGGTCCGGCCCGCGGACCACACCCACCTGACGGCGGAGGTCGGCGGCCTCGTCGCGCTCAAGACGGAATGGGAGGCCTGGTGGGAGCAACTGCTTAAGGCCCATCCGCACACGTCCCCGGAGCTCTCCCCGCCCAGTTTTGAAGCTTTTGGCAACTCTCCTGCGCTCCAGCGGGTCCTGCAGGCCCACTTCGGTTCCGCCCTCACCTGGGCCAGGGAGCGCAGGAGCGAATATGCCCGGCTTGAAGCCGAACGCGTTGCCAGCGGAACTGACCAGCTTATCGAGGACATGGTTGACGACAGGTTGATGGAAGTGGGCAGGGACTCCCGGGATTTCAAGCTGACCATCATTGAACTGCCGCTCGATGAGCAGCGGGCCTGGTACCTGGAGCCGGACAAGATCATCATGAGCCGGCAACTAATGGGCCAGCCGGAACTCTTCCGCAGCTACGTCCAGCCGGTGCTGGAGATCCTGGTCTAGCACTCACGGGCAAGGACGACGGCGGCGCTCAGGTGCCGGCGTCGTCCTGCCGTACGGTGATGCGCACCTGCCCGTCCCGGGCCCCCGACGCCTGCCAGCCGTTCCCGCCGGGCCGGTCCCAGGTGCGGCCTGCCACTTCCACCTTGGTCACGGCCAGGTCCTTTGCGTTCGCAACCGCCCACTGGGCGACGGACCACGCCAACGCACCATCCGCGTTCACCACCAGGGTGGCGCCATCCACCTGCGCGTCCACCGCGCCGTAGGCCTGGTCAAGTTCTGTGCCCACTGTTGCTGAATTACCGCCGGCGGTGGGGGAGCGAAGCGTGCACTGGACGGCCGCCGGGGTCTGTCCGGTGAGCCCTGACGCGAAGGCCCGTCCCATCTCCTCGTGCTGTGCATAGGCTTTGGGGTAGGCGGACCGCTGGACCTGTTGTGCCGCGTCGGTGATGTCCAGTGTCTCGTACCCCGGTATCTTCACCAGGGCGTCATAGAAGGCGTTGACCGCGTGGTACGGGTCCATGATCTGGGCCTCTGTGCCCCAGCCCTGGGACGGCCGCTGCTGGAAGAGCCCCCGGGAGTCCGGTCCGGCCTGGTCGCCGTGCCCGATGTTGCGCAGCTTGGACTCCTGCATGGCCGTGGCCAGGGCTATGGTGGCGGCCCGCGGCGGCAGTCCGCGCCGGACGGCGGCCGCGGTGATCAGGGCCGCGTTGGCCGCCTGGTCCGGCGCCAGCTCCCCGGTCCGGTTTCCGGCGGCGGCCGTGCAGCGTTCCGAAACGAGGGTTTCGGAACGCTGCACAAAGTACACCGCCGTGTAAATGCCTCCGGCTGCCAGGGCCAGGGTGAGGAGCAGCACCGCCAGGCGGCGCAGGCCGCGTTTTCGTGCCACAGACAGAGGTGCCACGCAGGGACTAGTTGGCGTGCAGGGCGTCGTTCAATTCCACGGTCTGGCCCTTGCGGGGGAGGGCCTCCACAGCACCCGTGGTGGAGTTGCGGCGGAACAGCAGGTTGGGCACGCCGGAGAGCCTCGGCGGCCTTGACGATCTTGGTGGTGTCTTCACCCACCTCGTCCTTGGGACCCGGAACGCGCACGCGGGTGCCCGCCGTGACGTAGAGTCCGGCCTCCACCACCGAATCGTCACCGATGCTGATGCCCACGCCGGAGTTCGCACCGAGCAGGACGCGCTCACCGATGGTGATCTTTTCCTTGCCGCCGCCGGACAGGGTGCCCATGATGGAGGCGCCGCCGCCGACATCGCTGCCGTCACCGGTCACAACACCCGCGGAAATGCGTCCCTCCACCATGGAGGTGCCCAGGGTTCCGGCGTTGAAGTTCACGAAGCCCTCGTGCATGACGGTGGTGCCGGCGGCGAGGTGCGCCCCCAGGCGGACCCTGTCGGCGTCGGCGATCCTGACCCCGCTGGGCACCACGTAGTCCACCATGCGCGGGAACTTGTCGATGCCGTAGACGGTGACGGCGCCACGGCGCCGCAGCCTGGCGCGGGTCAGCTCGAAGCCCTCGACGGCGGCCGGGCCGAAGTTGGTCCACACAACGTTGGGGAGCTTGCCGAAGATCCCGTCCAGGTTGATGGTGTTGGGCTGGACCAGGCGGTGCGAGAGGAGGTGGAGCCGGAGGTAGGCGTCCGCAGTGTCCGCGGGGGCCTCATCCAGGTTGATCTGCACAAAGACCACCTTCTGCTCCGTGCCGCGGTCCTGGTCCGCGCCGTTCTCGGCGATGGCGGTCAGGGTTTCGTCGGCGTTTTCCACCGAGCGGATGTCCTCTGCTGCAACACCAAGTGCCGGTGCGGGGAACCAGACGTCCAGGACGGTGGCGTCGCTGCCGGCGGTGGCGATGGTGGCCACGCCAAAGCCGTAGGCGGATCGGTCGTCATCGTTGGAGGTCAGGGTTTGGGGCACGGCGGAGGAAGCGGTCTCAGTCATGCGCCCCAGTCTATCGAGGGCGGGGCGCACGGTTCGAACTAGACTGGCTTCGTGACTGCTGAAACCGCCCCTGAATCGTCCGAGTCCACCCTTGACCTGCACCAGGACGTGGCGCTGCTGACCGCGGCACTGATGGACATCAACAGCGTGTCGGGCAATGAGAAGCAGGCTCGCGGACGCCGTTGAGGCCGCCCTGCTGGAGATTCCCCAGCTCACGGTGGTGCGCGACGGCGACGCAATCATCGCCCGCACGGAACTGGGCCACAGCGAACGCGTCATCCTGGCCGGCCACCTTGACACGGTCCCGCTGCCGCTCACGGATGGCTCCAGGGGCACGGTCCCGTCCAGGCGGGATTCGGGTGTCCCGGGCCATGGCATTCTCTACGGCCGCGGCGCTACCGACATGAAGGGCGGCGTAGCGGTCCAGCTGGCGCTGGCAGCGGGGATGTTCGACGACGGCGCGCAACCCAAGCGGGACGTCACCTTTGTGTTCTACGACCATGAGGAAGTCGAAGCGGTCAAGAGCGGCCTGGGACGCCTGGTCCGGAACCACGGGGACCTCCTGCAAGGCGACTTCGCCATCCTGCTCGAGCCAACCGACGGCACGGTTGAGGGCGGCTGTAACGGGACCAGCCGGTTCGAGGCCAGCACGGCTGGGGAGGCCGCGCACTCGGCCCGGGCCTGGATGGGCAGCAACGCCATCCATGCGGCGGCACCGATCCTGGCCCGGCTGGCAGCCTACGAACCGCGGACCATCAATGTTGACGGCCTCGACTACCGGGAAAGCCTTAACGCGGTGAAGATCAACGGCGGCACGGCCGGCAACGTCATCCCGGACCGTTGCGTGGTGGAGATCAACTACCGCTTCGCCCCGGACAAGACGCCGGACCAGGCTGAAGCCCACGTCCGGGAACTGCTGCAGGGCTTCGACGTGGTCCGCACCGACGCCGCCGCCGGCGCCCGGCCCGGCCTGCAGCACCCGGCTGCCGCCTCCTTCGTTGCCGCTGTGGGAGCCGAGCCCAAGCCCAAATACGGCTGGACCGACGTCGCCCGCTTCAGCGAGCCTGGGCATCCCGGCAGTGAACTTCGGGCCCGGCGATGCATTGCTGGCGCACAAGGATAACGAGCACGTCCACGCCGACGCCGTCCGGAAATGCCTTACCGCCCTCCAAGGCTGGCTCGCAGGCTGACCGGCCCGTCAAGCGAAAAGGTCCGGAACTCCATCTCGGAGTTCCGGACCTTTCCTTGTTGCAGCCTCTGCAGGCAGCTTCGACGCTAGGGAGCGGCAGCTTCCAGGACGTCGGGTTCAGCCTTGGCCGTACCGCCCGCGGCCTTCTTGGAGCCGCGGCGCTCGATCCACACGGCAAGCCGTGACACCGAGATGTTGATGGCGATGTAGATCGCCGCCGCCACGAAGAAGACCGGGAAAAGGTACTGCGTGCCCAGGAAGTCCGCCATGACCTGGACGGCGCGCAGCAGGCTCGCCGTAGGCCACGATGTAGCCGAGCGAGGTGTCCTTCAGCAGCACCACCATCTGCGCCACGAGCGAGGGCATCATGCGACGGATTGCCTGCGGCAGTTCGATGAGCATGCGCGACTTGTAGCTGGTCAGGCCGATGGCGAGTCCCGCCTCGCGCTGCCCCTTGGGCAGGGACTGGATACCGGCGCGGATGATCTCGGCGAACACCGCCGCGTTGTACAGCACCAGGCCGGCCACGACGGCGACGAACGCGGAGGTGCCGAAGCCCAGCAGGATGAAGAGCATCATCAGGACCACGGGCATGCCGCGCAGGAATTCCAGGATGACCCGCATGGGGACCCGGATGGCTGCGGCGTCCGAAATGCGCACGAGGCACAGCAGCAGGCCCAGCGGGAACGCGATGACCGCCGCGAGTGCCGCTGCCGAGAGGGTGGAACCGAGTCCGTTGCCGAGCAGGCGCCACACATCGGCGCGGGTGAAGATCTGCCAGCGGCGGGCTTCGAAGATGCCCTGCTGGGAAAGGGTCAGGACAACCCAGGCCAGCAGGCCAAGAATCAGCAGGCCGCCAATGATGGAGGCAATCAGGGAGACGCGGCGCGCCTTGGGGCCGGGGACGTCGTAGAGAACGGAACTCATCGGGCAATCGCCACCTTTCGTTCCACCGTGTTGGCGAGGATTCCCAGCGGAACGGTGAGGAGCAGATAGAAGAACGCTGTGCCCAGCAGGACCGTGATCACGGCGTCTCCGTTGGCATTGGCCAGCCTGGCGGCCGTAGCCGAACAGTTCCAGGACGAAGAAGGCACCGGCCACCGAGGAGTTCTTGACCAGGGCGATCAGGATGTTGATCAGCGGCGGGATCACCGTTCGCAGTGCCTGGGGGAGGATGATGAGCGAGAGGACCTGGCCGAAGTTCATGCCGATGCTGCGTGCGGCCTCGGCCTGGCCCACAGGCACGCTGTTGACACCCGAGCGGACAGCTTCGGCGATGAACGCTGCGGTGTAGGTGCTGAGGGCGATGATTGCGGCGATCTCGAACTGCTCGAACTTGACCCCGATCCGGGGAGCACCACCGCTGCGAAGAAGAATGCGATGGTCAGCGGGGTGTTGCGGAGGACTTCCACGTACACGGTGCTGAAACCGCGAAGTGCCGCGACCGGGGAGACGCGTGCCGCGGCAAGCAAGGTGCCAAGGATCAACGCGAAGATGCCGGAGACAACGGAGAGAAAGAGAGTGCGGAGAAAACCCTCCCAGTACAGGGGCAGGTTTTCAAAGATGACGTCCATAAGATCCTTCGGCTGTAAGCGTGGACGGATTAAAGGCGGTGCCGCCGGGGCTGTTGGGCAGCCCCGGCGGCGCGGCGGACGCTACTTAGTAACGGTTGATGGCCGGGAGGGTGGGGGCAGTCTTGATGACTGAACCTGCAGTGGCTTCCCAGGCCTTCTTGTAGGAACCGTCCTTTTCGAAGGTTTCCAGTGGTCGTTGATCCAGTTGCGGAACTCGGTGTCGCCCTTCTTCAGGCCGATGCCGTAAGGCTCCTTGGTGAAGGTCTCGTCGGAAGCGAGCTTGAAGGCGTCCGGCTCCTTGTCAACGAATCCGGCGAGGATCACGTTGTCAGTGGTCACGGCTTCAACCTGCTTGTTGCGCAGCGGCTCCAGGCAGGCGGAGTAGGTGGCGGCCGGAACCAGTTCCGCGCCGTACTTGTCCACGATCGTGGCGGCGGGGGTGGAGCCGGTGACGGAGCAGACCTTCTTCCCCTTGACGTCTTCAGGCTTCTTGATGGTGTCATTGTCCTTGTTCACCATGAGCGCCTGGCCGGCTTCGTAGTACGGGCCGGCGAAGTCGACAACCTGCTTGCGCTTGTCGCTGATGGTGTACGTGGCGATGACCAGGTCCACCTTGCCCTGCTCGATGAAGGGCTCGCGGTTGGCCGAAACGGTCTCGGACCACTCGATCTTGTCAGCGGGAATGCCCAGCTTGGCGGCGATCAGTTTGCCCATTTCAACGTCGAAACCTACGGGCTTGCCGTCCAGGCCCACCTGGCCGAACAGCGGCTGGTCGAACTTGGTGCCGATCTTGATGGTGCCGGCGGAGGAGAGCTTGGCCATGGTGGTTCCGGCAGCGAACGACGGCTTCTCAACCGGGCTCGGGTTGCTGGAGCCGCCGGAGTCTCCGCCGCCGCAGGCGCTGAGTGAGAGTGCGAGGGCAGCGGTAGCCGCCACGACGAAGGACTTTCGCCGGGACATAAATGCCTTCATGACATTCCTTTCATTGATGGCCGCGGGTTTTCCGGCCAGGATGCGAACTGAAGCGTGGTTGTTCGGATAAGTCAGTGGGTGAGGAGCTTGGACAGGAAGTCCTTGGCCCGGTCACTCTTCGGGTTGGTGAAGAATTCCTCCGGTGTGGCGTCCTCCACGATCTGGCCGTCCGCCATGAAGACCACGCGGTCGGCGGCCTTGCGGGCGAAGCCCATCTCGTGGGTGACCACGATCATGGTCATGCCTTCCTTGGCCAGGACCATGACGTCCAGGACCTCGTTGATCATTTCGGGGTCCAGTGCGGACGTGGGCTCGTCGAACAGCATGACCTTCGGCTTCATTGCCAAGGCGCGGGCGATCGCAACGCGCTGCTGCTGGCCGCCCGAAAGCTGGGCGGGCAGCTTGGGAGCCTGGTGGCCAACGCCCACCCGTTCCAGGAGCGCCATGGCGTCCTTTTCCGCTTCCGCCTTGGAAACGCCTTTGACCTTGATGGGTCCCAGGGTCACGTTTTCAAGGATGGTCTTGTGCGCGAACAGGTTGAACGACTGGAAAACCATTCCGACGTCGGCGCGGAGCTGTGCGAGTTCCTTGCCTTCCTCAGGGAGGACTTTCCCGTCGATAGTGATGGTTCCATCCTCGATGGTCTCCAGGCGGTTGATGGCCCGGCAGAGGGTGGACTTACCGGAGCCGGAGGGCCCGATGACCACAACAACCTCGCCCTTGCGGACGTGCAGGTTGATGTCCTTCAAAACGTGCAGCTGGCCGTAATGCTTGTTGACGGCGTTCAGGGAGACGAGGGCATCGCCGGGCACATGAGTAGTCATAGTACGAATCTAGCGAACAACGCCGCCTTATGACGCCAATCACCCCAAGTTCATGCCGATCGTGATTCAAGAGATACCTGGAGTTGGAGGTTAGCCTAGGGGAATGAGCATCAACGCAGATCCGGCCAAGAATTCCCAGCCGCGCCGTAAGGGGCCACTTGAGCTGCGCCGCAAGCAGGCAGCCGTGGAAATGTCGGACCAGCACCTGCTTGATACCAAGGGCCCCGGCCAGTTCGTGCACACCGACCCGTGGCGGGTCCTGCGGATCCAGAGTGAATTCGTTGAGGGCTTCGGCGCCCTGGCGGACATTGGAAAAGCGGTCAGCGTCTTCGGTTCAGCCCGCACCAAGCCGGGAAGCGTCTACTACGAGATGGGCGTTGAAGTGGGGCGCAAGCTGGCGGAAGCCGGGGTAGCGGTCATTACCGGCGGCGGCCCCGGTTCAATGGAGGCGGCCAACCGGGGAACGGTTGAAGGCAACGGTGTGTCGGTGGGCCTTGGCATCGAGCCTGCCGTTCGAGCAGGGCCTCAACCAGTGGGTGGACCTGGGGATCAACTTCCGCTATTTCTTCGCCCGCAAGACCATGTTCGTCAAATACGCGCAGGGCTTCATCGTGCTGCCCGGCGGCCTGGGCACCCTGGATGAGCTGTTCGAGGCCATGGTCCTGGTGCAGACCCGGAAGGTGACGTCCTTCCCCATCGTTCTCCTCGGCGTCGACTTCTGGGGGCCGATGATCGAGTGGATCAGGGGCACCCTGGTGGCTGAGGGCATGGTGTCCGAGAAGGACCTGGACCTCATCCAGCCTGGTCGATGATCCCGCGGAGGCCGTGGACCGGGTCCTCCACGTTGCAGTGACTCCGTCGCTGAACGGGGAACAACGGCCGGAGTAGTTGCGCGCCGCGGTTCGGGCCCACGGTCTGGCACGATGGAACCGTGAGTTTCTTTCTGGTCTTCCTCGCCGTCGTGCTGGCAGCAGCGGTCCTCTGGGCCGGCCTGGGCCGGCGATCCCATGCAAGGGGCGGGGCGCCTCTTCCCACCCTCCTGGACGGATTCGAAGAGCCGCCGGCCAACCTCCCGCCGGTGCTGCTGCCGGAGCGCGCAGTTCCGGAGGACGTGACCCGGCTCCGTTTCTCGCTGGGACTGCGGGGTTACCGGATGGACCAGGTGGACCAGGTCCTTGACGAACTGCGGGACCAGTTGGCTGAACGGGATGCGGAACTGGCGGAGCTTCGGGGCCGGCTGGCCGCCGTTGAGGAACCCGTGGAGCAGTTGTCCGACGACGTTACGCCAGCGGCCGTCCCAGCTCCGGAAGAGCCGGTCGCGGGAGAGGGCGGCCGGGTGGTCCATGAGGATCCGGCCCCGGCGAAGGGCGGCCTGTGAGCACGGTGGCCCGCCGCAACCCGCTGGGCTCTGCCGGCAACGTGGCGTACCGGGCGGCGTCCGCCGTTCGCGGCTGGCCGTGGTGGCTGCAGGTCACCGCCCTGTACGCCGGCGCCCGGCTGGCCTCAGCCTGCATCTTCATGGCCGCAGCGCTGCACCAGGGCCCCAACCCCTGGTTCCCGCCGAAGCCGGACTATTGGAACTTCATCAACATCTGGGACGCGCGCTGGTACGGCCAGGTCATCGCCAACGGCTACCCATCAGTCCTTCCCACGGACACTGCAGGCAACGTCCAGGAAAACACGTGGGCTTTCTACCCGCTGTTCCCGGCACTGGCCGGGGGCCTCAGCCGCCTCACCGGCATGAACCCTGCCGCCTCCCTGACCCTGATCGCGATGCTGGCAGGGTGGGCGGCGGCCCTCGCGGTATACGCGCTCTTTCGGCAGAAAGCCACGCATGCACCCGCAATGTGGGGTGTTGCGTTCTTTTCGGTCTTTCCCGTCTCGGCCGTGCTTCAGGTGCCCTACGCTGAGCCGCTGTCCCTCCTGCTTCTCGCCGGGGCCCTGCTGCTGGTGGTGCGCCGGCAGTACCTGTGGGCCGCCCCTGTGGTGGTCCTGATGTGCCTGTCCCGGCCCGTGGGGGTTCCCTTCGCCGCGATGCTGGGCCTGCTGCTGGTCTTCCGCGCCGGCGCCTACGTCCGCCGCGGGCGGCAGCGCGGTCCGGCTGAAGAGACCCACTCGGCCAAGGACCTTACGGCACTGACTGGACTCACCGCCGTCGCAGGCGCAGCCGCCCTCGCCTGGCCTGCCGTGGCGTGGGTGGCTACGGGGGACCTGCAGGCGTACACCAAGACTGAAACCGTCTGGCGAGGCCGGGACCTGGTCCCGTTCAAGCCGTGGTTCGACACCGGCGTCGAACTCTTTGGACCGGTGCTGGGCGTCCTTGCGCCGATGGTCTTCGTGGCACTGTTCGGCGTGATGCTGTTCCTGCCCCCGGTGGTGCGGCTCGGCGTCGAACTGCGCCTCTGGTGCGCCTGCTACATGGGTTACCTGCTGGCGTTCCTCCACCCGCAGACCAGCACCTTCAGGATGCTGCTGCCGCTGTTTCCCCTGGCCCTGGGCGCGGTGTTGCTTTCCCGGTCCAGGGCGTACCGGGGCACGGTGGTGGCCATGTTCGTGCTGCTTCAGATCGTTTGGATCGTGTGGCTGTGGGCGTGGGCGCAGTTGCCCGGCGGAGGGGATTATCCGCCGTAGCAAAATCGGCTTTCGCGCAGGTCAGGCCGGGAATAACACATTCAGGGAAATGTCCATCGATTAGCTACGTGCGGGTAATTCCGCGATAATGATAGGTAAGCAAGGACAAAGCATTCAGAAAACGCGCAGCCTTGGCGGTGGTGCAACCACTGACGCCATAGCGGCCTGATCGACATGCGGACACAGCCCGCCCGGGCTGATTAGTCCTGGGACAAAGTGGAGGGGAATTCCTCATGGCGGCTATGAAACCACGCACCGGCGACGGCCCAATGGAAGTCACCAAGGAGGGCCGCAGCCTGATCATGCGCGTCCCGCTCGAAGGCGGCGGGCGCCTGGTGGTCGAACTGAACGCTGCCGAGGCAGCCAACCTCAAGGAATGCCTGGTAGGCGTTACCGAATAATCGTGCCGGACAGGGTGCGCAGCCAGCGGGCTGCGCGCCCTGTCCTTTGTGCAGCGCTATTTCTTGACGGCCACCAGCAGGCCGTCCCCGGTGGGGAGCATTGCGGACGCCAGCCTGTCGTCGTCGCGGATAGCCCTGCCCACCTGCCGCAGGGTCACCGTGTTCGGCTCGCGGCCGGCGGGGTTGGCCACCTTGTCCTTGTCCAGGGCGTCATTGATGATCAGCAGCCCCGCACGCTTGAGAAGCCGGATGGCCTGTTCCACGTAGCCGGGCAGCCCGGGCTTGTCCGCGTCGATGAAGACCAGATCGTAGGCGCCGTCCGTAAGCCGCGGCAGGACATCGCCCGCGCGGCCGGAAATGGTGCGGGTCCGGTTTGCGGGACTGCCGGCCTCGGCGAAGGCTTCGCGGGCGGCCCGCAGGTGTTCCACGTCCACATCAATCGTGGTCAGGACGGCATGCGCGCCAAGGCCGCGCAGCAGGCAGACCCCGGAGACACCGGCGCCGGTGCCGATTTCGACGGCGGTCTGGGCCTTGGAAGCAGCAGCGAGTACCGTGAGGACGGCGCCCACGCCCGGGCTGACGGCGCTTACCCCAAGTTCAAAAGAGCGTTCCCGGGCCCGCAGCATTACCTCATCCTCAGCGGGCAGATCTTCTGCATAGGACCAGCTGCTGGACTTGTCGGCGCTCATGGATAATCGCTTTCTGGGCGTAAAGGGGGAATGTCTCCTCAAGCCTACTGTGTCCGGCAGGGCCGGAACGGGAAGAAGCCGTTGCGCCGAAGGCTGAAGTTCCAGGGGAATCAGGAAATTCCCAGCCAAGTTTGACATGATTGGTATCCGCTCATCCAAAAGGTGACCGGCGCCGAATCAGAGATGTCAACAGTATCCGGGCGTTAGTATTCCACGAGGGGAGTGGACGATGTCATCTTCAGTTGTGGCACCTGTCCCTGCAGTAAACAATCCCGACGATGAGTGGGTCCGTCCCACCTGGGAAGAAGTGGTCACCAACCACTCCGCGAAGGTCTACCGGCTGGCCTACCGCCTCACCGGCAACAAGTTCGACGCCGAGGACCTCACCCAGGAAGTCTTTGTCCGCGTGTTCCGTTCGCTGGAGAACTTCAAGCCCGGAACTCTCGATGGCTGGCTGCACCGGATCACCACCAACCTGTTCCTCGACCAGGCCCGGCGGAAGACCCGCATCCGTTTCGACGCCCTCGCGGAGGACGCGGAGTCCCGGCTGCCCGGCCGTGAGCCGGGCCCGGAGCAAAGCTTCGAGCTGAACAACCTGGACCTGGACGTGCAGGCCGCGCTGGAGGAACTGCCGCCGGACTTCCGCGCCGCCGTGGTTCTCTGCGACCTCGAAGGGCTGTCCTACGACGAAGTCGCCGAGGCCCTGGGCGTCAAGCTGGGCACCGTCCGTTCGCGCATCCACCGAGGCAGGACCATGCTCCGCGAAAAGCTGGCCCACCGCGATCCGCGCCCGCAGCAGACCCGCCGCAAGCTTTCGATGCCGCGCATTGCCGGCATCCTCTGAACGGCACATGAGGTCCCAGTTTCCTTTCGGCGGCAGGCACCAGCGCACCGGCAGCCACCTTGAGGCCTGCCAGGAGTGTGCCGCCACTGTACGCCGGGAACGGCAGTACCTTGAACGTCTTCGGGATGCTCCCATCCCTCCAGCCAGCCAGGACCTGACGGCGCGTCTGCTGGCCCGCACCCATGAACTGGCGGCCCAGCCGCAGGCTCCGGTGGAGGCGCACCATGGCGTCACTTCCCGCATGGCCGCCCGGGCGCTTGCGTTCACCGCCGGCGGAACCATGGCAGCAGCCGGAGTGCTGGCGGTGGGGGCGTTCACGGCAGCGGGAGACCCCGCGGCCGGTGAAGCCGTGGGAACCGAAGCAGCCTTTTCGCACGTATCCTCCCAAACCCCCGCCGACGGCAGGGCCCTGAGCGCCGCGCAGCTTGCCACCCTGCGCTCGGACGGGTGGGTTTGTCCGGACCTGCAGGCCATGGGATTCCACCTGGAAGCGGCCCGCGCGCTGGTGGTTGGCGGGGAGCCCGCGGTGGAGCCTGCGGCTCACCGACGGTGTCCATCACGCCACTGTCACCGAACAGCACCTTGTCCCCACCGGGGCGGCAGGCCAGGCTGTGCCGGTTCCGGGGAATGCAGGGCCGGAGACCACCGCTGATCGGGCTGCCGGTACGCCGCAGGCAGGGGGACCGTGGTCCGCCACCTACCGGGCGGCCGGACTGACCATCACGTACCGCTCCGACCTGCCGGCCGGGGAGGCCGATGAAGCCATGCCAATTCTCAAGCGGCTTGCCGATACTGCTGCGGAGGGGTTGCGGCAGCCGTCCCGGAGCCACCGGAAGGGCAGGCGGCGGAGCCGCTGGATGCCCGGCTGGAGCGTGGAATCACCAAGATCGCGGCCCTGTTCACCCAGTGACACGGACTGTTCACCCGCCCGCCGGACGGGAATCGTCACTCGCAGCCCGGAGAGGGTAATCTTCCTAAAGTGTTTGGAATCAACGGCCCGGAGTTTATTATTCTGCTGATCATTGGCGTCCTGGTGATCGGCCCCCAACGGCTGCCTGAATATACCCAGAAGCTGGCAAACCTGGTCAAGGAAGTTCGCCGGATGGCCAACGGCGCGCGTGAACAAATCAAGGAAGAAGTGGGCATCGACATCGACGATGTCGACTGGAAGAAGTACGATCCACGCCAGTACGATCCCCGGCGCATCATCAAGGAAGCACTGCTCGACGACGACACCAAGCCCGTCAGCTCAGGCGCGCCCGCCGCGGTGGCAGCTGTGTCCGGCGCCGCTGCCGCAGCAGAGGCGGCACCCAAACGGCCCGAAAGGATAGTGCAGAGGCTTGCCCCGGGCGAGACTGCACCGTTCGACACCGAAGCCACTTAGGCAACTCAATGTCCGGCAGGGCCCGGATCAGCTCCGGGCCTGCGCTTTCGGAAAACTTCGTCAGCGCGGCTGCAGGCCCAGCTTCATCCCGGCAAGGCCGCGCGGTTTGGCGGCAAGTTGTCCGGCGATGCCCGCCAGCGCTGCGGCCGCTGCTGCGTCGGGCCGTCCGAGGACGGTCGGAACGCCTGTATCCCCGCCCTCGCGCAGTTGGATGTCCAGCGGAATCTGCCCCAGCAGCGGCACGTCTGCCTCCAGCGAAGCGCTGAGCCGTTCGGTGAGCACCGTCCCGCCGCCCGTTCCGAAGAGCGCCATGCGGCCGCCGTCGGGCATCTCCAGGTACGACATGTTTTCGATGACACCCGCGATCTTCTGACCAGTCTGGGTGGCGATGGCTCCTGCCCGTTCGGCGACGTCGGCCGCGGCCGCCTGGGGCGTGGTGACCACCAGGATTTCGGCTTTGGGCAGCAGCTGGGCAACGGAGATGGCAATGTCGCCGGTGCCCGGCGGGAGGTCCAGGAACAGGACGTCCAGGTCGCCGAAGTAGACGTCAGTGAGGAACTGTTCCAGCGCCCGGTGCAGCATGGGGCCCCGCCAGGCCACCGGCTGGTTGCCGGTTACGAACATGCCGATGGAAATGACCTTCACGCCGTAAGCGACCGGCGGAAGGATCATGTCGTCCACCTGGGTGGGGGCCTGGGTGATGCCCAGCAGGGCAGGAACGGAGAAGCCGTAGACGTCTGCGTCCACAATGCCCACCCGGAGGCCCTGGGCGGCCAGGGCGGTGGCCAGGTTGACCGTGACCGAGGACTTGCCCACCCCGCCCTTGCCGCTGGCCACGGCATAGACCTTGGTCAGTGAGTCCGGCTCGTTGAAGGGGATTTTCCGCTGGCCGCCCGGGCCGCGCAGTTTCTGCTTGAGTGCATCGCGTTGCGCCTGGTCCATCACCTTGAGCTCGACGTCGACGGCGGTGACGCCGGGTACCGCGGAAAGGGCCTTCTGGGAATCGCCGGTGATGGTTTCCCGCAGCGGGCAGCCCGCGATGGTGAGCAGGACTGCGACGGTGACCTTGCCGTCGTCGGAAACCTTGACGGAGTCCACCATGCCCAGCTCAGTAATGGGGCGGCGAAGCTCCGGATCGATGACCGTGGACAGTGCGTTGTGGACGGCTTCGGCCAACCCGGCGCTGCCGGTGGCTTCAGTGCCGGTGGGGGTGCTCATGGAAGGGCCCTCGGTTTTCGGTGCGGTGGCGGCATCGGGGCGGCTGGCTACGGGCGGCCTGGCAGTCATTGGGCAGAGTGGCCGGGTTTGACCCGGGGGATCTGCTGCGTACGCGGGCTGCGCTGCCGGTCCCGCTGATCGCGCAGTTTGTCCTTGACCTTGTCCCGCGGCGACTCATGGGAACCTGGGCCGGTATCGTCGTGGGTGCGCAGCTCCTCCTGGGCGTCGAGCAAGTCCTCAAGGAGGGAGCGCAGTTCGGCGCGGACGTAGTCGCGGGTCGCAACCTCGCGCAGCGCGATCCGAAGGGAGGCAAGCTCCCGGGTGAGGTACTCGGTATCGGAGAGGTTGCGTTCCGCTCGCTGCCGGTCCTGCTGCAGCGAGACGCGGTCACGGTCATCCTGCCGGTTCTGCGCCAGCAGGAGCAGGGGCGCAGCGTAGGACGCCTGGAGTGAAAGCATCAGGGTCAGCAGGGTGAAGCCGAGGGCCCGGGAGTCGAACTGCCATTCCTCCGGGGCGAATGTGTTCCAGCCCAGCCAGAAGATGCAGAACACGGTCATGTACACCAGGAACTGGGGCGTACCCATGAACCGGGCAAAGCCTTCGGTGGCGTGCCCGAAGGCGTCGGGGTTGGGACGGAACGTCGGCAGGATCCGCTGACGGCCGCTCAGCGGCGTATCGAGACTGCCTTTTGATTCCGCTTTCGCCGGGTTCCGCTGGTTGGGGTTCTTCGGAGCACTGATGTCAGCCAATGCGGCCACCGAGCTTTCTTATCGGGGCTTCGCCATCATAGGCGCGCCAGTCGTCCGGCAACAAATGATCCAATACGTCATCAACAGTCACCGCCCCCACAAGCCGGCCGGCATCGTTGACCACCGGGAGGGAGTTCAGGTTGTAGGTGGCCAGTGTCCGGGCAACTTCGCTGATGTGCGCCTGGTCGGACAGCGGCTCCAGGTTCTTGTCCACCAGGTTTCCCAGTGCCTCGAACGGCGGGAAACGCAGCAGCTGCTGGATGTGTACCACGCCCAGGAAGCGGCCCGTAGGCGTTTCCAGCGGCGGCCGGGCAATGAAGATCGACGACGCCAGGGCAGGGAGAGCTCCTCGCGCCTGACGTGGGCCAGGGCTTCGGCGACGGTGGCTTCCGGGGGAGGATGACCGGCACGGGGGTCATGAGGCCACCGGCCGTGTCCTCGTCGTATTCAAGCAGCCGGCGGACGTCCTCGGCGCCTTCGGGCTCCATCAGCTGGAGCAATTCCTCGGCCTGGGCGGAGGGAAGCTCACCCAGGAGGTCGGCGGCGTCGTCCGGATCCATCTCCTCCAGGACATCGGCTGCGCGCTGGACATCCAGTGCGGAGAGGATCTCCACCTGATCATCCTCAGGGAGTTCCTGGAGCACGTCCGCCAGGCGTTCATCCTGCAGTTCGCTGGCTACCTCGAAGCGGCGCTTGTCACTCATCTCCTGGAGTGCCTCGGCGAAGTCGGCGGGTTTGAGGTCTTCATGGTTGGCTACGAACTGGGTGGCGGCCTGCGGCTCGGTCTTCTGGCCCTGCTGGGCGTCCGCCCAGTCGATGATCAGGGTCTCGTTGCGGCGCAGCCGGCTCAGTGGCGACAGGGAATGCCCGCGCCGGACGAAGAGCTTGCTGACGAACCAGTCACGGGACCTGTGCTGGTCGATCGCGATGTCTTCGATGGTGGCGTCGCCGCTGCCGTCGCGGAGGGTAACGCGCCGGTCGAACATCTCGGCCACCACCAGGGTTTCCGCCCCGCGCTGTTCAAACCGGCGCAGGTTGACCAGGCCGGTGCAGATGACCTGTGTCTGGTCGATCGAGGTAATGCGCGTCATGGGGACGAAGACCCGCTTCTTGCCCGGAACTTCCACCACGATGCCCACCACGTGGGGGGCGCCCTGGGTTCCCCGGGACAGTACAACGACATCGCGCAGCCGGCCCAGCCGGTCGCCTAGCGGGTCGAAGACATCGAGGCCCAGGAGGCGTGCCACGAAGACGCGTGTAGGTGTTGTGCTCACCACTACAGGCTACCGAGTCTGCTCTCTTTTAGCTGAATTTACAGGCGGCACCCACCTTGATGGGCAAGAATGGGTTTATGTCGAACATTTTTGGTGCTCCCAAGGCCGGCGCCCCGAACGGACCGGACGATGCCCGGGCTGTTCCCACCGGTGACACCGTTGGCTCCTACACTTCCTACCTCGACGCCCAAAAAGCGGTTGACTACCTGGCGGACCAGCAGTTCCCGGTCCAGATGGTGTCCATCGTGGGCAATGAACTGAAGATGGTGGAGCGGGTTACGGGGCGGCTGAGCTACCCGAGGGTGGCGCTGTCCGGGGCGCTCAGCGGCATGTGGTTCGGCCTGTTCGTGGGCGTCATGCTGTCCTTCTTCGCTCCGTCACCGGGATACTTCTCCATCATGACCTCGGTGCTGATGGGAGCGGCGTTCTTCATGCTCTTCGGCATCGTCACCTACGCGATGCAGCGGGGCAAGCGGGACTTCACGTCCACCAGCCAAGTGGTGGCGACAAACTACGACGTCATCGTGGCACCGGAGGCGGCCCACGAGGCCCGGCGGCTGCTGCAGCAGTTGCCCATGTCCCGTTCGGATGCAGCATCGGGCCACGGCCCGTACACGCAATACGACTACTACAACCAGCCATACCAGCAGCAGCACCACCAGCAGCCGGGGCAGCAGCAGGGGCAGGGTCCGGCCCGTCCCGCCGGCTGGAGCGACCCTTACGGACAGCGGTCCTCCGGTTCGTCAGCCCAAGGTGGACCGGCCCAGGACGGCCACGGGTACCCGGACGGCGCCGGCCAGCAGGCAGGCCAGCAGTACGACGGCGGGCAGCAGCCGGCGCAGCACGCGCGCCCGGTCCGCTACCCGGACCTGCCCGACGGCCGCCCGCAGTACGGCGTCCGCGTGCCCCAGGGTCCCGCCGCGGATGCGGGGCAGCCCGGCACGGGCCAGGACGCAGGACACCGCGCGGAACCGGACGCGGAACACCGCGATGAGGACCGTGTCCAGGATGGCGCTGCACACCCGGTTGAACAGTTTGGCCCGGACGGGGACCAGCACCGGGGCGAGCACCGCCAGTAACGGCACAGGTGCCGTCCAGGTTGAGGCAGTTTGGCAGCACCACCAAGAAACGGTGCCGGAAGTAAGGGCGGGACCGCTGGAATGAATCCAGCGGTCCCGCCCTTTGTTGTCTATGCCCTTATCAGGCTTCTTCGGTCCGGTAGATGCCTGCCATCCAGTCCTCCACGTCCTCCGCGTTGCGCGGCAGGGCGGCACTGAGGTTGACGGGGCCGTCAGCGGTCATGAGGATGTCATCCTCGATCCGGACCCCGATGCCGCGGTATTCCTCGGGGATCGCCAGGTCTTCCTTCTTGAAGTACAGGCCCGGCTCGATGGTGAACACCATGCCCTCGGTCAGGACGCCGTCGAGGTACAGTTCCCGCTTGGCCTGGGCACAGTCATGGACATCCAGGCCCAGGTGGTGGCTGGTGCCGTGCGGCATCCAGCGGCGGTGCTGCTGGCCCTCGGGGCTGATTGCTTCCTCCACGCTGACCGGCAGGATGCCCCACCCGGCCAGGCGCTCCGCCAGGACTGTGGTTGCCGCCGTATGGATGTCGCGGAACTTGGTTCCCGGCTGTGCAGCGGCGAAACCGGCATCGGCGGCGTCCAGGACTGCCTGGTAGACCTTGCGCTGGATCTCGCTGAAGGTGCCGCTGGCCGGAAGGGTCCGGGTGATGTCGGCGGTGTAGAGCGAGTCCGCCTCGACGCCGGCATCAAGGAGCAGGAGCTCGCCGGCGTGGATTCGGCCCGTGTTGCGGGTCCAGTGCAGCACAGTGGCGTTGTTGCCGGAAGCTGCGATGGTGTCGTAGCCCAACTCGTTGCCTACCTCGCGTGCGCGGGCGAAAAAGGCTCCTCCACCACCCGCTCGCCGCGGGCGTGCGTGAGGGCCCGGGGCAGTGCCTTGACCACTTCTTCGAATCCTTCGACCGTGGCCGATACCGCGATCTTCATCTGCTCGATTTCCCACTCATCCTTGAGCAGGCGCAGTTCGGAGAGGGCTTCGCTGAGCTTCTCGTCCAGGGCATCCAGCACCCCGAGGTCCAGGTTCTCCGGATCCTTGGCGGTGTTGTACCGTGCGGTGTCCACCAGGGCGTCGATGTTGTCGTCCACCTTGCGGACCAGACGGATGGAGATGCCGCCGATCTCCGGGGCACCCACATTCTTGGTGATCGCCGTTTCCAGCTGGTCGACGTGCGCGGTTGACAGGCCCAGCCGGGCCTCGAACTCTTCGAGGGTGGGGCGGGCCCCAATCCAGAACTCGCCGGAGCGGGAGTCTGCGTAGAACTGTTCCGTATCCCGTCCGGCCAGGGGCCGGAAGTACAGCGTGGCGCGGTGGTGGGCGCCGTCGTCGCCCGTTCCCTCGTCCACCGGCTCCAGGATCAGGACCGCATCCGGCTCATGGTCCAGGCCAAGCCCCGTCAGGTGCGCGAAGCCGGAGTGCGGGCGGAAGCGGTAGTCGCAGTCGTTCGACCGGACCTTGAGCGGGCCGGCCGGGATGACCAGCCGTTCGCCCTTGAACTGGGCGGAGATCGCCTTGCGCCGGGTTGCGGCGTAAGCGGCCACGGCGTCCTGCTGGGGAAGGTCCCCGCTGGTCGGCGCCCAGTTGCTGGCCATGAAAGCCTTGAAGGCGTTGGAACTGGGCCGCTGTGAGCGGTTGTTGACGCGCTCCTCCAGCGGTTGGGAAGCAGAGGTTGGGGTGTTTTCGGCATCGTTCACGGCACCATCGTCTCACCAGCGTCCCGGCTAAGCGAACAGGCCTCCCCGGTCCCATGGTCCCGGTCCACTACGCTGGATAAGTGAGGATTGACCTGCATGCCCACTCCAATGTCTCGGACGGCACCGAAACCCCGGCGGATGTCATGGCGTCTGCTGCCCGCGCGGGCCTGGACGTGGTGGCCCTGACCGACCATGATTCAACGGCAGGCTGGGCGGAGGCCGCCGCGGCCGCTGTTACTTACGGGGTGGAACTGGTACCCGGCATGGAGGTCTCGTGCCGGACGGAGGAGGGCATCAGCGTCCACCTCCTGAGCTACCTGCATGATCCCGCCCATCCCGGCCTCCTTGAAGAAATCACCAAGGCCAAGGACTCCCGCCTGACCCGTGCCGAACGGATGGTCACCATCCTCGCCGAGGACTATCCGCTGACCTGGGACGACGTAATCCACCATGTGGCGCCGGGCGCCACCCTTGGCCGTCCGCACATTGCCGATGCCCTCGTCGCCGCGGGTGTCGTGGAGGACCGCTCGGAGGCCTTCGCCTCCATCCTCACCTCCCGGTCCCGCTACTTCATTCCGCACTACGCTCCGGACCCGGCCACCGCCGTCGAACTTGTCCGCGCCGCCGGCGGCGTGCCCGTGTTCGCCCATCCCGTGGCATCAGCCCGGGGCCGGATCGTGGGGGAGCGGACCTACCGGGAGATGATCGACGCCGGCCTGGCGGGCCTCGAGATCGACCACCGGGACAATCCGGAAGAGGGCCGCGACTTCCTGCGGAAACTGGCGGCCAGGCATGACCTGCTGATCACGGGCTCCTCCGACTACCACGGCACCGGCAAGCCCAACCTGCTCGGCGAAAACGTCACGGCCCCGGACATGCTGGCGCGGATCGAGGAGATGGGTACCGGCGCCGCGGTGGTCCGCCCCTAGTTGGGCCGGAACGAGGCAAAGGTGGCGTGCGCGCCCAGCCGTTTGGCCATGATGTCGATGGCCGGCTGGTTCTGGTCCACGCACACGAAGTTGCGGCCAAGCTTGGCGGCAACTGCCCCCAGGGTGCCGGAGCCCGCGAAGAAGTCCAGGCACCAGTCACCGGGGCGCGACGAGGCCGCCACCACCCGGCGCACCAGGCCCTCCGGCTTCTGTGTGGGATAGCCCGTCTTTTCCTTGCCCGTGGGCGAGACGATGGTGTGCCACCAGACGTCGGTAGGAAGCTTGCCGAGTTCCCGTTTGGCGGGAGTCACCAGGCCCGGCGCCATGTAGGGCTCCCGGTCCACCTCGGCGCTGTCGAAGTGGTACTTCGCGGGGTTCTTCACATACACCAGGATGTTGTCGTGCTTGGTGGGCCACCGGTTTTTTGCGCGGGCGCCGTAGTCATAGGCCCAGATGATCTCGTTCAGGAAGCATTCCCGGCCAAAGATGGCGTCCAGCATCACCTTGGCGTAGTGCACCTCGCGGTAGTCCAGGTGCAGGTAGAGGGTCCCGTCATCGGCCAGCAGGCGCCACGCCTCCACGAGCCGGGGTTCCAGGAAGGACCAGTAGTCGCTGAACGCGTCGTCGTAGCGGTGCAGGGCGCCCTTGATGGTGTCGTACGACCGGCCCTTGAAGCCCACCCGGTCCCCGCTGCCACCGGCGTTCACCACCATCCGGGTTTCCTGGCGTTGCTGCGGCCTGCCCGTGTTGAAGGGCGGGTCCACGTAAATCAAAGTGAAGGCGCCGTCCGGCAGCGTGGGGAGGTACGCCGCGTTGTCCGCGTGCACCACCAGGCTGCCGCCGTCCGGCGCCCAAACAGTGTCAGTCATCAGGGCAGTTAGGCCTCGGCGTTGCCGGGCCGGGTGCCGTTGTCCGTGCCGGCAACCACTTCGCCGTTGCGGCGGCGGGTACGGGTGCGGGTCCGGCGGGCGCGCGAGGGCTTCTCGCCGTCGGTTGCGGGCACGGCAGCTTCAGCGGCCGGTGCTGACGCAGAGTCCGGCGTACGACGACGGCGCTCGCCTGAGCGGCCTGCGGAGTCACCGCTGCGGGCAGCGTCGCGGCTGCCGCCCTTGCCGGCGTCGGACCTTCCGCGGCCCCGTCCGTCAAGGTCGCGTGACCGGTCCGAATCACGGCCGCTGCGGCTGTTCTTCTTGCCGGTTTCGCCCAGGTCCTCGAGTACCTCGGCGTCGACGCCGGCAAGGGTCCGCTTGTCGCGGGGAAGGCGGCCCTTGGTGCCCTCGGGGATATCAAGATCGATGTACAGGTGCGGCGAGGACGAGTAGGTTTCCACGGGCTCCGGGACGCTCAGGCCCAGGGCCTTGTTGATCAGCGCCCAGCGAGGCATGTCGTCCCAGTCAACGAAGGTGACGGCGGTGCCCTTGTTGCCGGCGCGGCCGGTACGGCCCACGCGGTGCAGGTAGATCTTTTCGTCTTCCACGCACTGGTAATTGATCACATGGGTCACGTCATCGACGTCGATGCCGCGGGCAGCCACGTCCGTGGCCACCAGGACGTCCACCTTGTTGTTGCGGAACGCGCGCAGCGCCTGCTCGCGGGCGCCCTGGCCCAGGTCACCGTGGATGGCGGCGGCCGCGAAGCCGCGGTCTACCAGTTCCTCGGCCACCTTGGCGGCAGTGCGCTTGGTCTTGGTGAAGATGATGGTCCGTCCGCGGCCGCGGGCCTGCAGGATGCGGGCCACCACCTCGGTCTTGTCCATGCTGTGCGCCCGGTAAATGAGCTGGCGGATGTCCCGCTTGGTCAGGCCCTCGTCCTCCGGATCCGCTGCGCGGATATGCGTGGGCTGGGTCATGTAGCGGCGCGCCATGGCAATGACCGGGCCGGGCATGGTAGCCGAGAACAGGAGCGTCTGGCGGACGGCAGGGGTGCCGGCGATGAGTGTCTCAACGTCCGGCAGGAAGCCGAGGTCCAGCATTTCGTCGGCCTCGTCGAGGACCACGAGCTTCACGTTCTTCAGGCTCAGGTGCTTTTGCTTGTACAGGTCGATCAGGCGCCCGGGCGTGCCCACCACTACCTCCACACCCTGCTTGAGCGCGTCAACCTGGGGCTCATAGGCGCGGCCACCGTAAATCGTGGTGATCCTGGCGTTGCGTTTGCGGGACGCCGTCTGCAGGTCGCTGGCCACCTGCACGGCAAGTTCGCGGGTGGGGACGATCACGAGGGCCTGCGGGGCTCCGGGAACGGCGAGTTTTGCGTACCCGGGGTCGTCCTGGCCGATGACCCGCTGCAGCGCGGGAATACCGAAGCCAAGGGTCTTGCCCGTGCCGGTCTTGGCCTGGCCGATGATGTCATGGCCGGCCAGGGCCACCGGCAGGGTCATGGCCTGGATGGGGAAGGGGTGGGTAATCCCGGCATCAGCCAGGGACTCAACGATGTCCGCGCGCACGTTGTAATCGGCAAAGGACTTCTCCGCGATCTCGTGCGGGGTCTCGTCCGAGATGATCGTTTCTTCCGGTTCGATGGTTTCCGTGCCGGACGCGTCGCTCAGGAGCCTGGTGGGTATGCAATTCACTCACAGGGGAGTTTCCTTATTCATTTGGGCATTGGCGCTGCCTGCTCAACGGGCCGGCCAAAGTGGCCGCTCCGGAGCACGCTCAGGCGCGCAAGCGATTCCAGTGGAAGCCGATCGCGGGCTATCTAATGCTGGCACTGGTGACCAGCGGGTAAATCTCAAGATCGCGTAGGGGCGGGCTTGTTGGTTTCAAATCAAGGAAATCAACGACCGGGCATCCAGTTCTACCCCTCCAGTCTAGCCGCACGGGCGCGGAAACCCGGTTTCGGCCCGCCTGCGGCGCCCGCAGACCTCTCAGGAAACGAGCTCGAAGTGGATTTGCCGGGTGGTGATGTCCGAAGAAACCAGCCGAACGCGGACCTTGGTCCCGGATTCCAGCTCACCGGCGCAGCGTGCGGTCACGGCGGGTTCGGCGATCTGGATGATCCCCGAACCCCCGTTCCCGTTGCCGTTCCTGCCATTGCCGTTTCCGCTCTTCCCGTTCCCGTTCCCGTTCTGCGGCTTGGATCCGGAAATCACGATCGCATCGAACTCCTGGCCGATGTGGTTCAGCAGCAAAGCCGCCTCTACGGTGTCCAGCGCCAGGCGTTCCATCCGTGACGCCAGCTGGTCCGATCCGGCCATGATGCCCGGAAGCAGCGGCAGGGCTTCCCGCGCCCAGCCCGGAACATCGCCGCCGTTGCTCAGGGCCTCGCAGATGACCAGCACAAAGCGGTCCACCAGGCGGCGCAGCGGCGCGGTGGTGTGGGCGTAGGCTGCCCCGATGGCGGACTGGATGCCGTCCTCGGGGACAGTCCCATCAAAGGCTGTGTAGGACGCACCCCGGAACAGCATGCCGGCCGAGTGCATGATGGCCAGCTGCTGCGGCTTGGTGGGGTCCAACGAACGGAGATACTCGCCGTAGCTGATCTCCCCATCCCATGGCCTGCCCAGCACCTCTGTCTGGAGCCGGAAATGCCGCAGGGACCGTTCGTCCGGGGCCGGCATGGTGCGCAGGATGCCCACCTTGCCGTCCAGCATGAGCCGCGCGGCAGCCATTCCCGTCATTAACGAAATCTGGGCGTTCCAGTCCTCCACGGGAAGCTGCGGGACGGCGTCAATGCGGTAGCCGCCGTCGGGCAGCTGGACGATCTCCTGCTCAGGCATGTTCAGGCTGGCACCTTCACGGGCCCGCTCCAGCGCCACCCGTTTCAGGCCCACCTCACGGAGGAGCCGCAGTACGGGGGAAGCGGTCCCGGCGTCGAGATCGGCCTGGGCGCCTTTGTAGCTGAGCTTGTCCCGGCTAAGGACCCGCGCCCGCCGGACACCCACCGACAGCACCGACGCGTCGCCGTCGAGCGTGAAGTCCCACACGAAGGCCGAACATTCCTGGCCGGGCAGCAGGCTCCCTGCCCCCTCGCTGATCACCTCCGGATGCAGCGGGATCCGGCCATCGGGAGCGTAGAACGTCTGCCCGCGGCGCCGGGTCTCTGCGTCCAGGGGACCTCCCGGTGCAACAAACGCCGGAACGTCGGCGATCGCGTACATCACGCGGTAGCCGTCCCCGTCCGGTGCGATGAACACTGCCTGGTCCAGGTCCGTGGAGGACGCCGGATCGATAGTCACGAATTCGACCGCGGTCAGGTCATAGGACGGCAGCTTAAGCGCGGCGACTGCGGCCCGGGCATCCGCCACGGCCTCGGCGGGGTACGGGCCCGGCAGTTCAAGTTCCGTCCGCAGCAGGCCCAGCGCCTCTTCCAGGGCGTTCTTGTGGTCATGGACGTTAGGGGCCAACCGATGATGCGACACAAAAATCAGCGTAGCCCCAAGTCCCGGGATTAAGCAGGCTCAGGAGCCGGCGGCGTCCAGCGCGTCGAGGAGGGAGGCGGCGGCGGCCGCGGCGTCGGGAGCCTCGGTGATGGCCCGGACCACCACAATCCGTCGTGCGCCGGCGTCCGCCACCTCACGGACGTTTCCGTGGTCGATGCCACCGATGGCAAACCACGGCACCGGATCCGCCGCTTGCCGCGAGGCTTCGGCGGCGTACTTCACCAGTTCAGGGCCGACGGCGGCCCGGCCGGGTTTGGTGGGCGTGGCCCAGACCGGACCCACGCAGAAGTAGTCCAGCCCGGACGGCCCGGCAGTGGCTGCCAGGGCGGCGTCCACCTGTTCGGTGGTGTGGCTGGAGAGCCCGATGGCAGCATTTCCATTGACCAGCGTCCGGGCCGCAGCCAGCGGAAGATCCTTCTGGCCAATGTGGAACACCGGCGCTCCGGACAGCACGGCGATATCGGCCCGGTCGTTGACGGCCCACAGTTTCCCGTGCCGGACCGCGGCCTCCTTCAGCACCGCCAGGAGGTCCAGTTCCTCGGCAGCTTCGATGGTCTTGTCGCGCAACTGGACGATGTCCACCCCGCCGGAAAACGCGGCGTCCACGAACTCCGCAAAGTCGCCGCGCCCACGCCTCGCATCGGTGCAGAGGTACAGGCGGGCTGCCTTGAGGGCGTCGCTGTGCCCTGCATTGGCAACTTCGGCATTGGCAACGGCGGCGGCCGAAGCGTGGGGGCCGGCGGGCAAGGATGAGGCGGACACATTCATGCCTGCAAGCCTAGTTCCTCTAAACTGGGCTGGTACTGCGGGAGCCCGCGGCAGCTGTCACAAAGCGCCGGGCTGAGAGGGCGTCAGAGCCGACCGCTTGACCTGATCCGGTTAATGCCGGCGTAGGGAAGGAACCATATGCTTACCCCATCCGACAATTTTCCCGGCCCGTCCGGTGCCACGGTTCGGGCTGACGTCGCCGTGATCGGCGGGGGAGTAGTTGGGCACGGGATCGCCTGGGAGGTGCAGCGTTCGGGGCGCTCCGTTGTCCTGATCGATGACGCCCCCGGAAGCGGTGCCAGTTGGGCCGCCGCCGGCATGCTGGCCCCCGTCAGCGAACTCCACTACCAGGAGGAAGACCTTCTGGAACTGATGCTTGAGGCATCATCGCGGTGGCCCGGGTTCGCCGCCGGAATCGCCGGTGCAACGGGTGCGGACTCCGGATACATTACGACGCCGACGCTCGCGGTAGGTGCCGACGCCGCGGACCGCCGCGCGCTGATGGACCTTCGCGCGGTACAGCAGGCCAACGGACTGGCGGTGGAACCCCTGACCGTGCGGGATGCCCGGAAGCGCGAGCCGCTCCTCAGCCCCGCCATAGCCTGCGCGCTTGATACACCCGCGGACCACCAGGTGGATCCCAGGCGCCTGGTGGCAGCCCTGCGGCTGGCCCTCGCCGGCGCCGCGCGGGAGACGCCGGACCTGGCGGTTGCCGGCGCGGTGGACGGGTATGCCGTGCCGGACCGGGCAGCCGCCCTGCTGTGGGAGGGCGGAGCTGTCGCCGGTGCCGCGCTCGCCGGCGGTGGCACCGTCCTGGCAACGGAAACCGTGGTGGCGAACGGCCTCCAGGCAGGTGCGCTGGGCGGCTTGCCCGAGGACCTTGAACTACCCCTGCGCCCGGTGCACGGGGATATCCTGCGCCTTGCCGTTCCCCCACACCTCCAACCCCTGGTGACCTCCACGGTGCGGGGCCTGGTCCACGGCATCCCGGTCTACATCGTCCCCCGGCAGGACGGGACCGTGGTCATCGGCGCCACCCAGCGGGAGGACGCCCTCTCCGACGCCGTCAGCGCCGGAGGCGTGTACCAGCTGCTGCGGGACGCCCAGGCGCTGGTCCCCGCTGTCGCTGAACTTGAACTCCTCGAGTGCACCGCACGGGCCCGCCCCGGCACTCCCGACAACGCGCCGCTGCTGGGCCGCGTGCCCGCGGCACTGGGGCCACAAGGCGCCGGGGCCGGGCACATCTCCGGGCTCATCATCGCCACAGGCTTCTTCCGGCACGGTGTGCTGCTCACTCCCGCCGCGGCAGCCATCTGCGCTGGACTGCTGGACGGGAAAGCCGATCCCCGCTGGGAGCCCTTCAGCCCGGAACGGTTCTCCCGGCCGGCGGCAGCCGCCCCAATCCCCCACATCAAGGAGACAGCGTGAACATCACCCTGAACGGAAACACGCACACAGTGGCCGACGGCGCCTCCATCACCACGCTTGTCAGCCAGGTCACCGGACGCCCCCTGGCGCCCAACGGACAGGCGACGGACGGCGGGAAGCTGGGCGTCGCCGTCGCGCACAACGCCCAAGTGGTGCCGCGCAGCCAGTGGTTCGCCACGGCGCTCGCCGAGGGCGACGACATCGAACTTGTCACAGCAGTACAGGGAGGCTGACACCATGACCGAAACCAGCACCATCAACCCCGCCGGAAATTCCGGTTCCGGCGACGCCCTGGTAATCGACGGCGTCGCCCTCGGATCGCGGCTGATCATGGGAACCGGGGGAGCGCCCAGCCTGGACGGCCTGGGCGCCGCGCTCCTCGCCTCCGGCACAGCCCTGACCACCGTGGCCATGCGCCGCTACTCCACCGCGGAAACCGGCTCGCTGTTCCAGTTGCTGGTGGACCACGGGATCCGGGTGCTGCCCAACACAGCCGGCTGCTTCACGGCCCGGGATGCCGTCCTCACGGCGGAACTGGCCCGGGAAGCCCTCGAAACCGACTGGGTGAAACTGGAGGTCATCGCCGACGAGCAGACCCTCCTGCCCGATGCCGTGGAACTGGTGGAGGCCACCGAGCAATTGGTCAACCGCGGCTTCAAGGTCTTCGCGTACACCAACGACGATCCCGTGCTTGCCCTGCGGCTGGAGAACCTCGGCGCCACCGCCGTCATGCCGCTGGGAGCCCCGATCGGCACCGGTTTGGGAATCCTTAACCCGCACAACATCGAGCTCATCGTTTCCCGGGCCTCGGTGCCGGTGGTTCTGGACGCCGGCATCGGAACAGCGTCGGATGCCGCCCTGGCCATGGAGCCTGGGGTGCGACGCCGTCCTGCTGGCTACGGCCGTGACGCGCGCCCAGAACCCGGCGCTCATGGGTGAGGCGTTCAAGCATGCAGTAATGGCCGGGCGGATGGCCCGGGCTGCCGGGCGCATCCCGCGCCGCGAGCACGCCCTTGCATCGTCAGCGATGGAGGGCCGGGCAGAGTTCCTCTGACCCCGGTCATACACGTGTGGCCACCAACCGGCTGGGTGGTGGCCACACGTATATCCAAGGCCGGCAGGGGCCGGCCGGCGGCAGTCAGCGCCGCAGGATGGCAGTCAGCCGCTCCGTGTCCCGGCGCGCCCGGGCGCGGCCCAGGTAGACGACGGCGGCAATGGCCGCGGCAGCACCGAGGACCATGGGCAGGATCCAGGGGAGCCAGGTGGTCCCGGGCAGGTAACCGAAGCCCGCCGCCATCAGGATGATCCACGTCAATGCCGCAACACCCACGGCCACGCCTGCCGGCAACGCGGCACCGTATTTGGAATGCCGTTTGTCATTGGCCCAGACGACGAGGCCGGCGGCGACAGTGGCCAGCACCACGATGGTCAGCGAAAGCATGGGACTCCTTGGGAAACGGACTGGCGGGGGGCCTAGAACTGGCCGAAACCTACGCGCCGGACCTCTTCGGCGCCGATCTCGACATAGGCCAGGGCATTGCCCGGAACAATGATCAGGCGTCCTTTGTCATCCTTCAGGCGCAGTTCGCTGCCTTCGTTGATGGCTTCGCCAACAACTTTGGCCACTGTCTCCGCGTCCTGGGTCGATTCCAGTACGATTTCGCGGCCAACGTTTTGAACGCCGATCTTAATTTCCAAGGGGGCCTCCCAGCCAAACAAGTTCGTTGATGATGTCTTATTTGTAGTCTAGGACTCTTTGGGGAAGCGAGAGATTCCGCGCCAAGCTAAACGATAGATGAGATCGCTGGCCACATCGAGGTCCAGGTTGCCGTCAGTTTCCAGCCAGTACCGGGCACTGACCTGCGCCATTCCGGCCAGGCCACGGCCCAGCAGTTCCGCTTCGAGGTGGGGGAGCTTGGTGTCCTCGGCAATGACCCGGGCAATGGCATCGGCGAAGGTCCGGTTGAAGGTTTCCAGCCTTGAGCTGACATCGGGGTCATTGACCAGGTCGGACTCGAACACCAGGCGGTGGGCCTGGTCATCATTGGCGATGAAGTGGAAATAGGCGCGCATGACGGCCTGGACGCGTTCATCGTTGTCCGTGGTGGAATTCAGGGCCCCCAGCATCAGGTCGGTCAACGAGGCCAGATGGCTTTCAAGCAGGGCCAGATACAGGTCCCGCTTGGAGGGGAAGTGCTGGTACAGCACCGGTTTGCTGACATGGGCGGTCTCTGCAATTTCATCCATCGCCGCGCCGTGGTAGCCGTTGGCCACGAAGACCTCCTGCGCCGCAGCGAGGAGCCTGGGCGCGGCGCTCATCCCGTGGCATCCGGGTGGACCGCTGGCCCGCGGGGCGCGAGGGAGCCTGGGGTTCGGGGGCCGGCGGGCGACCGGCCCGTGCTTCAGGGACCACAGTTGTCCTTCTTTCCATTGCAGTTACCTTCACTTTACTGCGGGGTAATATGACCCGGCGGTATCCTCGGGCATAGATTGAAGTATGGCTTCGTCTCTCACCGCAAATGTTTCGACCCCCGCCCTTGCTCCGTTGGTGGAACCGGCTGCCGACCTCAGTCCGGCCGAGGTGGAACGGTATTCCCGCCACCTGATCATTCCCGAGATCGGCGCGCTGGGTCAGCGGCGGCTCAAGAACGCCAAGGTGCTGGTGATTGGTGCCGGCGGCCTGGGTGCCCCCGCGCTGCTGTACCTTGCCGCAGCGGGTGTGGGAACCATTGGGATCATCGACGACGATGTCGTGGACCTGAGCAACCTTCAGCGCCAAGTCATCCACGGCGTCAGCGACGTCGGCCGGCCCAAGACCGAGTCGGCACGCGATGCCATTGCCGGGCTGAATCCGCTCGTGGACGTCAGGCTGCACAACGTCCGCCTGGACCCATCGAACGCCCTGGAGCTTTTCAGCGGGTACGACCTCATCCTTGACGGGGCCGACAACTTCGCCACCCGGTACCTGGTGAACGATGCCGCGGCCATCCTGGGCAAACCCTACGTGTGGGGTTCCATCTTCCGTTTCGATGGCCAGGTCAGCGTCTTCTGGGAACAACACGGCCCCACCTACCGGGACCTGTACCCGGAGGCCCCGCCTGCCGGTTCCGTCCCTTCCTGCGGCGAGGGGGCGTCTTCGGCATGCTGTGCGCCGCCGTGGGATCGCTCATGGTGACCGAAGCGGTGAAGCTGATTACCGGCGTCGGGCGTTCCCTGCTTGGCCGGGTGGCCCTGTTTGACGCGCTGGGCGGCAGCTGGCGCGAGATCCGCGTGTCAAAGGACCCCGCGGCCCAGCCCATCACGGAACTGACCGACTACGAGGCCTTCTGCGGCATCGCCCCGGCGTCCCCGTCCGACACGGAGCACACCGTCACTGCCACCCAGTTGGCCACCATGCTCGCGTCGCGGAAAGCCGGCCTCAAGGACTTTGAGCTGGTGGATGTCCGCGAGGCTGGAGAGCACGAGATCGTCCGGATCGACGGCGCCCGGCTCATCCCGCAGGGACGCATCCTTGCCGGCGAGGCGTGGGATGAGCTACCGCAGGACCGGGACATCGTGTTCCACTGCAAGGCCGGGACCCGCTCCGCCAACGTGCTGGCGGCTGCCCGGCAGGCCGGCTACCAGCGGGTCAGCCATCTCGACGGCGGGATCCTGGCCTGGGTGCGCGACGTAGAGCCCCAGAAGCCCGTCTACTGATTCCGATGCCCTGTCAGGACTGGGTCCTAAACCGGTGGGTTAGGAGCCATACCTGACAGGGCAACTGGGGTTTTGGGGAGGTCAGGCGGTTTCGCGGTCCTTGTGGTCCACCGGGCATTCGGCCTCCACTGCTGCGGGCGCGGCGGTGACGGGTTGTTCGACGGTGATGCCGTACAGCGCCTCGAGCGCTGCAACGTAGTCTTCCTGCTGGCCGTTCGCGGCGAGCCTCGCGGGCGCGGACCGTGGGGACGTGCAGCAACTGCTTGACCATGCGCCGGAGCGCGAACTCGACCTCTTCGGCGGCGGCGGTGCAGCCGTGCCGGGCACGGACTTTTTCCATCTCTGAGTCCAGCACGTTCATGGTGTGGCGCCGCAGGGCAACGATGGCGGAATCCACGGAACGTGCCTCGCGCTCCGTCTCAAAGGCCCTGGCTGCACCCTTGACGATGCCGCTGGCCTGGGCCAGCGATTCTGCCTGTTCCTGCGGTGCTGCCAGCCGCACGGATTCAAGGGTCAGCAGTTCCACGCCGTCCAGCTCACCGACTGCGGGATCGAAGTCGTGCGTGAGCGCCAGGTCAATGGCGATCAGGGGCTGCGGTGAATCCGCCCGGACCTGGGCCAGGCTCGTCAGCTTCAACCCGGGTGTCCGAGCCACTGCACCCGATCATGACGTCGGCGCCTGCCACTGCGGGCCGCAGGGATTCAACGTCCAGGGCCATTCCGCCGCGCGAAGCCACGAACCCTTCGGCCCGGCCGGAAGAGGAGAAAACGGAGATGTCAGTGCAGCCGCGTTCGCGCAGCAGCGCCATGGTGGCGCCGGCGTAGGCGCCGGTCCCGAAGAGCACAACCTTCTTGGCTGACCAGTCGGGGTTTTCGGAAAGATCGGTGGCCAGGTCCAGTGCCACGGAGACGATTGAAAGTCCCCGCGAGCCGAGGGCAGTCTGCGCGCCCACATCCTTCGCGGTCTTGGACGCGGCCTGGAACAGCCGGACCAGGCCGGCGCTGGCAGTGCCTTCGTGCTGGGCGGTAATCAGCGCGCGGCGCACCTGGCCGGCGATTTCACGTTCACCAACGACGGCGGAGTCCAGCCCCGCGCTGACGGCAAACAGGTGCTGGGTCACCTCGGGCCCGGTGCGGGTGCTGAACGAGCGTGAAACGAGGGGCTCGGCCAGGCCACTGGCCTCGCTGATCCGGGATACGAGTGCCGCCCGGGCCGCTTCGACGTCGTTCGGGTTGGGGGCCTCGCCGTAGATCTCATAGCGGTTGCAGGTGGAAAGGACCACCGCGCCGGCCACGGCGGGGGATTCGGTGAGCGCGGAAGCGGCAATCCCGGAGGAACCGTTGCTCAACTGAGCAACGGTTTCAAGGTCGATGTCGGCGTGTGTAGCCACCAATGAGAAAAGAACCACAGCAGACCAATCATAGCTTTTTCGTTGCCCGGTAGAACAACCCTCGGAAAGGATAGTCGCCACACTGAGGCGTGATCCGCGCCACCCGCCCGGTCCGCGTCTTGTAAGCGACAGGTTGTCGTTATCTTTTGCAGCTCTTTTTCGGCACAATCAAAAGCATGACTCCTAGCCCTGCCGTCTCCGCTGCCGGCGTCCTTGCCGCAGACCATCCACTGATGGACGGCCGCACAGCAGATTCCCCGCTGATCACGGCCTACCGCGGCGGCAAGCCGTCCCGGCGTCCCGTCTGGTTTATGCGGCAGGCAGGCAGGTCGCTGCCCGAATACCTCAAGGTGCGCGAGGGCATCGCCATGCTTGATTCCTGCCTCCGGCCGGAGCGGCTTCCGAGATCACGCTGCAGCCCGTCCGCCGCCATGACGTGGATGCCGGCATCTTCTTTTCAGACATCGTCATCCCGTTGAAGCTCGCCGGGGTGGGCGTGGACATCGTGCCCGGGGTGGGGCCGGTCCTTGACAAGCCCGTGCGCACGGCGGCCGATGTTGCCGCCCTGCCGCAGCTGACGTGGGAAGCCCTGGAGCCCATCCGCGAGGCCGTCCGCCTCACGGTGGCGGAACTGGGCAGGACGCCCCTGATCGGTTTCGCCGGCGCGCCGTTCACCCTGGCTGCCTACATGGTGGAAGGAAAGCCGTCGCGCGACCACCTGGGCCCGCGCACCATGATGCACGCGGACCCGGAGACCTGGACCGCGCTGGCCAACTGGGGAGCCGACGCGTCGGGCATGTTCCTCCAGGCCCAGTTGGAGGCCGGCGCCTCAGCCGCACAGCTCTTCGATTCCTGGGCGGGCTCGCTGGGACTGGCCGACTACACCAAATACGTTGCACCGGCGTCGGCCCGCGCCCTGGACCATGTCCGCCACCTAGGTGCCCCGCTCATCCACTTTGGCACCGGCACGTCCGAGGCTCCTCGTCGCCATGCGGGACGTCGGCGTTGACGTCGTGGGCGTTGACTACCGGCTGCCGCTCGACGAAGCGAACCGCCGGCTGGGCGGAACCGTGCCGCTGCAGGGGAACATCGATCCCGCGCTGCTGGCAGCACCCTGGGAAATCCTGGAAGCCCACGTCCGCGAGGTCATCGCCGCCGGATCCGCAGCCCCCGGCCACGTCCTGAACCTGGGACACGGAGTACCGCCCGAAACGGACCCTGGCGTCCTGACCCGGGTGGTGGAGCTCATCCACTCCATCTCACCGGAGTAGGAAACCCATGGGCAGTTCTCCGGAGAAGCCCGGCACGGCGCTGGTGGTGGGCGGCGGGATCTCCGGGCTGCTGTCGGCCCGGGAGCTTGCCGCCGCAGGCCACGAGGTCACCGTCGTTGAGGCGGGAACGGCGTGGGGCGGCTGCGTGGGCAGCCACACCGTCGCCGGCCTGACGCTGGACAGCGGCGCTGAGTCCTTCGCCACGCGGTCCGACGCCGTTTCCCGGCTCTGTGCAGAACTCGGCCTGGGCGGAAGGATTGTCCCTCCCCGTCCCGGCGGTGCGTGGGTGCAGCTTCCCGGCGGCCCCCGCGAGCCGCCCCGGACCGGCGTCCTGGGCATCCCCGCCAACCCCTGGGATCCTGAGGTCCGGCGCACCCTGGGCGTCCTGGGCTCGCTGCGCGCTTCCCTGGACCGGCTGCTGCCTGCTTCCGTAGGAGCCGGGCAGGGAGTTACCAGCGTCTCAGCCCTGGTCCGGGCACGGATGGGTTCGCGGGTGCTCGAACGGCTGGTCTCTCCGGTGGTGGGCGGCGTCCACTCCGCCGACCCCGGCCTGCTCGACGTCGACATGGTGGCTCCCGGACTCCGCGCCGGACTGCGGAAACATGGTTCCCTCGCTGCCGCGGTATCGGCCCAGCGCCGCCGTGCGGGGGCGCCCGCCGCTGCTGCCCAGGTCCGGGCAGGGCAGCCGGGCCATTCTGACAGGCCTCTTCAGCCGGCCAAACCGGCCAAGGCCGGGTCCGCCGTCGCGGGCTTGGAAGGCGGCATGCACACCGTCGTGGACGCCCTCGTGGCGGATCTCATGCGCCGCGGCGTAACCCTGCTGGCGGGCACTGCCGCGACAAACGTCTCCCGCACTCCGGACGGCTGGCGCGTCGACGCTGCCGGGACCACGTTCACCACCGCCCTTCTGGTCATGGCCGTGGACGGCCCCGCAGCCGTCGGGCTGTTGGAGCAGGCTGTTCCTCAGATCGCGGGCAAGAAGCCGGCGTCCGGCCCGGACGTCAAGCTGGTCACGCTGGTACTGGACAAACCGGACCTGGACCGGCGCCCCCGGGGAACAGGGATCCTGGTAGCTCCACAAACGCCGGGCGTCGAAGCCAAGGCGCTGACCCATGCCACGGGTAAATGGGATTGGCTTGCTGCTGCTGCCGGCCCGGGGCGCCATGTAGTACGCCTTTCCTACGGCCGCGTGGACGGTGCCTCGGCCAAGCCGGGGGCCGGCCCGGAAACTGATGATGAGCTTTATGCGGCCGCCCTGAGGGACGCTTCCACGCTCTTGAACGTCCCGCTCGCGGAGGAGGACGTGCGGGGCTGGGACGTGGTCCGGTGGCGCGGATCCCTGCCGTTCGCCGCGGTGGGACACCGTGCCCGGGCGGCGGAGATTCGCCAGGCGTGCACTGCAGCCGGGGGCCTGGCCGTGGTCGGCGGATGGGTGGCCGGAAATGGCCTGGCCGCCGTCGTTGCCGACACGCGTGAGCAAATCGGCCAACTGGCTGCCGCCTGAGCGTCGCTGCTGGTCAAGGCGCCGGGGAGGCGGGTGGCCGCCTCCCTTACCCTCTGCGGCGTCATGTCCGGTTTCCAATCGGGCAAGCGTTCTGGTTAGGGTCGATGACTATGGTTCAACACAGGTCCGAGCTTTCCATCTCCCGGACCGGTATCCATGGGGGACTCCGACGCGGTACCGCAGCCGCGGCCGTCGGAGCGGTACTGGTTCTTTCCACCGGCGTCCAGGCGTCCTTGGCCGATGACGCGGCGCCCCCTCCCCAAGACCCCCGGTGCAGGTATCTGCGGACGCAACCGCTGCTGTGCGTGCCGCCGCCGCCCGCCAGGATGCCCTGCAGTTCCAACGCGGTTCAGAGGGGGAAGGCGGGGCGCCTGCAGCCGGCTCCTCCGGCGCAAAGACGTCCTCCATCCTGGCTGTGCCGGGTGCCCTGCTTCCGGCGGTACAGGCGTCCCAGACCAGGACTGCTCCGACGTCCACAGTGACGCCAGCGGCGGCCGCATCGGCCACCGCGGAAGCTTCAGTCAGCACGCTGCCCCTTCCCGACCTCCCGCTGCCCATCGTCTCCGGGACGCCACTGCTGCCGGGCGGGCAGACCGCAACACCCACGTCCCCCACCGCCGGGTCTTCCCCGGCACCGACCCAGCCAAAGGCCGCAACAGCATCCAGTCCCACCACGGAGCCCGTCACGGGCGCAGCCGGCGCCGCTCCTGCGGCAGGAGCCACGGCACCGTCCGCTGCCGTGGTTCGGCCGGCCGTTGGGACGGCAATTGGAGCAGCGCCTGGAGAGGCTGATCCGGCGGCTGGCGGCCAGGCAGCGGCGGGAGCCTCCGGGGCAGTGGGAGGATCGCCCGCTGCTGGCGCGTTTGGTGCTCCGGGGGCCGCGGGCGAAGCTGCCGGCCACGAGCCAGCGAACGGCGCTTCGCCGGCGCCCCCATTCCAGGCGGCGGGAAGCCCCGCGGCTCACGGCAATCCGGTCCAGTCCGGGCCCGTTCACGCGGCGCAGGCCGCAGGCGCCCCAGCAGGTCCGGGCCGCGCAGTTTCCTCCATCGGGACCCTGCCGGACGTTCCCGATGCCATGGTGTGGCTCGGTGCCGGGTTGGTTGGCGTGGGTGCTGCCGCGGGGCTGGTGTTCCTGCGCATGCGGCGCCTCTGATGGAGCATCGCGGAGTGGCCTGCTGCCCCGAAGAACGTGACTTTGATCACTTCTACGAGTTGTAGAACTCTTCGGTTTCGTCTTGGGGGTAACAAAGGGGCAAACTTGTAACCATGAGCCACACTTCTGCCGAATCTGTCACTAAAACCGAAGAATCAGCCGAGCAGTTCTTTACCTTATGGACGGTCTTCAAGCGGTCGGAGTCCGTGGTCCGCAGCGCGGATGCCGCCGCCGACTTCGAAGCGCTGCTGGAGCGGCTCGCCGCGGCCGGCGTCACGCACCGGGGCAGCTACGATGTCTCGGCCATGCGGGCCGACGCCGACGTCATGGTGTGGCTCCACGGTTCCAAGCCGGAGGCGCTGCAGCAGGCCATCCGCGACATCCGGCGCAGCACCCTCTTCTCCGGCACCGAGATCGTCTGGTCCGCCATGGGTGTCCACCGCGAGGCCGAGTTCGCCAAGAACCACACCCCCGCATACTCCCGCGGCGTTGCCCCGGCCGAATGGCTCTGCGTTTACCCGTTTGTCCGCTCCTATGAGTGGTACATCCTGCCGGAGGCCGAGCGCGGCAAGATGCTTCGCGACCACGGCCTGTTGGGACGGGACTTCCCGCAGGTCATTTCCAACACCGTCTCCTCCTTCGCCCTGGGCGACTGGGAATGGATCCTGGGCCTGGAAGCGCCCGAACTGGTGGACCTTGTCGACCTGATGCGGCACCTGCGCTCCACCGAGGCGCGCAACCACGTCCGCGAGGAAGTCCCCTTCTACACCGGACGCCGGATCTCCGCTGACGAGGTCGCCGAGGTCCTCGCGTGAGTCCGGAACAGCAGGCCGCCACGGCGGTCAACCCGGTGACTGAAGCCGGACGCATGGCTCCCAAGAACTACGACGCTGTCCTCCTGGCCTCCTTCGGTGGCCCGGAAGGACAGGAGGACGTCATCCCGTTCCTCCGCAACGTCACCCGCGGCCGGGGGATCCCGGACGAGCGGCTCGAGGAAGTCTCGCACCACTACCGCGCAAACGGCGGCATCAGCCCCATCAACCAGCAGAACCGCGAGCTCAAGGCGGCTCTGGAAGCCGAACTGGCCGCCCGCGGCATCGAGCTGCCGGTACTGTGGGGCAACCGCAACTGGGCGCCCTATATCCCGCAGACCCTGCAGGATGCGTACGACGCCGGGCACCGCCGGGTGCTGATGCTCACCACGAGTGCCTACTCCTGTTACTCCAGCTGCCGCCAGTACCGCGAGGACATTGGCATGGCGCTGACGGAGACCGGCCTGGACGGCAAACTCGAAGTCGACAAGGTCCGGCAGTACTTCGACCACCCCGGTTTCGTGGAGCCGTTCATTGAGGGCACCACGGCCGGCCTCGCCGACGTCCGCGCCAAGCTCGCCGCTGCCGGAACCGCGGACGCCCCCGTGCACATCCTGTTTGCCACGCACTCCATCCCCACGCGGGATGCTGAGGCCGCGGGCCGGTCCGAGGGCGAACCGCGGGAGTTCGAGGAAGGCTCGGCCTACGTGGCCCAGCACCTCGCCAACGCCGCCGCCGTCATTGACCGGGTCGAGGCAGAATCCGGGTTGGCCGCGGAGTGGTCCCTGGTGTACCAGTCGCGTTCGGGCGCCCCGCACGTGCCGTGGCTTGAGCCGGACATCAACGACGCCATCGAGGAACTGGCAGGCCGTGGCGTGAAGGGCATCGTCATCGTTCCGCTCGGCTTCGTCAGCGACCACATGGAAGTTGTCTGGGACCTGGACACCGAAGCGATGGAAACCTGCGCCAACCTGGGCCTGGCCGCCACCCGCGTCCCCACCCCCGGCACGCACAAAAAGTTCGTTGACGGACTGGTGGACCTCATCTGCGAACGGACGGTGGCCAACAACATCAGCGACCGTCCCGCCGTTACGGGTCTTGGCCCCTGGTACGACGTCTGCCGGCCGGGGTGCTGCGCCAACTTCCGTGGCGAGAAGCCCACTATTGCAGGCGCCGACACCACCGTGGGCACCGGCCACGACCCGTATCCGTCGGATGCGGCGGCTGAAACGGCGCAGCCGTGACAGTCCGCATTGGCACGCGCGCCAGCAAGCTCGCGCTCACCCAGACCCAGCAGACCGCGGACCAGCTTGCCGCCGTCGGCGGTTTCCCGGTGGAACTGGTGCACATCCGGACCGACGGCGACGTCCTCACCGGCTCGCTCTCCCAGATGGGCGGCACCGGCGTTTTCGTCGCAGCCCTGCGCGACGCGCTGCTGCGCAGTGAGTGTGACGTAGCCGTCCACTCGCTCAAGGACCTGCCTACCGGCGCAGCGGTGGGGCTCAGCCTTGCCGCCACGCCGCGCCGTGTGGACGTCCGCGACGTCCTGTGCGCCCGCGACGGACTGAAGCTGGCCGACCTGCCTGCCGCAGCCCGCATTGGCACCGGATCGCCCCGCCGCGCGGCACAGCTGCGGGCAGCGCGTCCGGACCTGGACATTGTGGACATCCGGGGCAACGTTGATACCCGCCTGGGCCGCGTTCCCGGATTGCCCGGCAACTCCACCGACCAGGTGGTGCCCGGGAAGTCCTGCGACCTGGACGCAGTGGTGCTCGCGGCCGCCGGCCTGGAACGGATCGGCCGGCTGGACGCCGTCACCGAATACCTGGAAACCGACGTCATGTTGCCGGCGGCAGGGCAGGGATCGCTGGCCATCGAGTGCCGGACGGCAGACGCCCCGCCAAAACCCGGTTCGGCTGAAGGTTCCCGTGACGTCCTGGCCCAGGCCCTGGCCGCACTGGACGACCCCGACACCCGCCTCGCCGTCACGGCTGAACGGGCGCTGCTGGCCCGGCTCGAAGCAGGCTGCGCAGCGCCGGTGGGCGCTTACGCCTACCGCAAGGGCAGCATGCTCCACCTGGAAGCCGTGGTGTGCGCAGTGGACGGCACCGCCACTGTCCGGGACAAGCGCGCCACCGACGGGCTGACGGAGGTCGGAGCCACCCTCCTGGGCATCGACTTGGCCGAGGCCCTCCTTGCCGCCGGGGCCGCCGATATCGCAGACCTGCAGGCGTCCTGACCTGTCGATGACGCAGCCTTCCAGCAGATCCGGATCCGACGAGCCGCTTGGCGGAGCCCGGGTCCTGGTCACGCGCAGCCCGGAACGTTCCCGCGCCCTGGTGGAGGCGCTGTCCGCCGCCGGCGCCCGGCCGGTCCTGCTTCCGCTCATCGACTTCGAACGGGCCCCGGACCAGCACGCGCTCGATGTCGCCTGCGATGCACTGTCGGCCGGGGCCTTCGACTGGCTGGTGATCAGCAGCGTCACCACCGTTCACGTCCTGATGGAAAAGGCCGCCGAACGTGGCCTTGGCCTGGACCGGATGGTTCCTTCGGCCACGCGTATCGCGGCCATCGGCCCCGCAACGCGCAGTTTGCTGGAATCGGGCGGACTGGACGTTGCGCTCACGCCGTCCGGTGAGCAGTCGGCCGCCGGCCTGCTCACCGTCTGGTCCGGAAGCGGCAGGATCCTGCTGCCGCAGGCTGACATCGCGGCCGGCACGCTGGCGGCCGGTCTGGCAGCGGCAGGGGGCACTGTCACCGCCGTAACTGCCTATCGCACCGTCGACTATCCGGCGGCAGCGGAACGGCGCCTCGCCGTGCAGGCGGAGGACGACGACGCCGGCCCGCAACCGCCGTCGTACTCCCTCCTGGGGCCGGAAACTGCCGCCACCGAAATCGCCGAAGGGCGCATCGCCGCCGTGATCGCCGCCTCGCCCAGCGCCGTGCGCCGGATCGCCGCCCTCGGACCACTGGGCGGCTGCCGCCTGGTGGCCATCGGCCGTTCGACGGCGGACCAGGCCGCCGCCCTGGGCCTTGCGGTCGCCGCGGTGGCGGCCGAACCCACACCGAACGGGCTGGTGGCAGCCGTGGAAAAGGCCCTCAACCCGCCCTGACCCGGCCGCCACGATCTCCCACCACAAAGCTTCAAGACAACGCGAAGGACAGGACCCATGACTTTCCCAACCCAACGCCCCCGCCGGCTGCGCACCACCCCCGCCATGCGCCGGATGACTGCCGAAACGCGCCTTGCTCCGGCCGAACTCATCCTTCCCGTCTTCATCCGGGAAGGACTCACCGAACCCAACCCCATCACCTCCATGCCGGGCGTGGTCCAGCACACCACCGACACCCTTAAGCGCGCTGCCGCAGAGGCCGTTGAGCTGGGCCTGGGCGGCATCATGCTCTTCGGCATCCCGGAAACCCGCGACGCCGAAGGCACCGCCTCCCTTGACCCCGAGGGTGTGCTGAACAAGGCCATCCGGGACGTCCGTGCCGAAGTGGGCGATGACCTGGTGATCATGAGCGATGTCTGCCTGGACGAATTCACCGACCACGGCCACTGCGGAGTGCTCGACGCCGACGGGTACGTGGACAACGACCGCACGGTGGAGATCTACGCCCGGATGGCCGTGGCACAGGCAGAGGCCGGCGCGCACATGCTTGGCCCATCCGGAATGATGGACGGCCAGATCGCCGCCATCCGCTCAGCCCTTGACGACGCCGGCCACGTCAACACGTCGGTCATTGCTTACTCCGCGAAGTATGCCTCCGCGTTCTACGGGCCCTTCCGCGAAGCGGTTGATTCCCAGCTCAAGGGCGACCGGCGGACCTACCAGATGGACGCGGGCAACCGCACCGAGGCGCTGCGCGAGGTGGAACTGGACCTGGCCGAGGGTGCCGACATCATCATGGTCAAGCCTGCCATGAGCTACCTGGACATCGTGGCCGACGTTGCCGCGATGAGCCCGGTGCCCGTCTCCGCATACCAGATCTCCGGCGAATACGCGATGATCGAGGCCGCCTCAGCCAACGGCTGGATCGACCGCCGCGCCGCGATCACCGAGTCCGTGCTTGGCATCCGCCGGGCCGGAGCGCACACCGTCCTGACCTACTGGGCCACCGAACTGGCCGGCTGGCTGAAGGAATCCCGGTGACGGATCCTTCCTCCACCCCAACCGCGCCCGTGGGGGAGGACCGCATCCTCCTCGGCCTGAACACCTTCGGCGATATCGGCGCGAATCCGGACGGCAGCCCGCAGCCGCATGCGCAGGTCCTGCGCCAGCTGTTGGAACAGGCGGAACTTGCCGACGCCGTCGGCCTCCATGCCTTTGGCGTGGGGGAGCACCACCGCAAGGACTACGCAGTCTCCGCCCCGGAAGTCTTCCTTGCCGCCGCCGCCGCGCGCACGTCCCGGATCCGGCTCGGCTCGGCAGTAACTGTCCTGAGTTCGGACGATCCCATCCGGGTCTTCCAGCGCTTCGCCACCGTGGACGCCATTTCCAACGGCCGGGCGGAAGTGATGCTCGGCCGCGGATCGTTCATCGAGTCCTTCCCGCTGTTCGGACTGGACCTGGCGGACTATGAGGTCCTGTTCGAGGAGAAACTAGAGCTGTTCGACAAGGTCCGGACGCAAAAACCCGTGCACTGGGAGGGCCGGACCCGGCCGGCACTGCATGGGTTGAACGTCTACCCGCCCCTTGAACACCACCTGCTGCCCACGTGGATCGGGGTCGGTGGAACACCGGAATCCGTCCTCCGCTGCGCCCAGTACGGCTACCCCATCATCTTTGCCATCATTGGCGGCCAGCCGCGTGCCTTCCGGCCCCTGGCAGACCTCTACCGTGAAGCGATGGGTAAGTATGGACACCCCATGCAGCAGATTGCCACCCACTCGCCCGGCCATGTGGCCGACACCGATGAGCAGGCCCGGGAAGAGCTGTTCCCGCACTGGCTGCAGCTGCGGAACAGGCTCGGCGCCGAGCGCGGATGGGGACCGGCCGGACGCGGTGAGTTCGATGCCCTCTGCTCCGCGGAAGGTGCCCTGTACGTCGGCTCCCCGGAGACTGTGGCCCAAAAATCGTCCAGCTGAAGCGGAACCTGGGTGTTGACCGCTTCGACCTGAAATACAGCAACGGGCCGCTGCCGCACGCAGCGATGATGCGCTCGATCGAACTGATGGGCACGGCGGTGGCGCCCCGGGTGGCGGAACTGCTGTCCGGCCAACAGCGCCTTCCGGCTAACTGAGAGAATAGAAACCATGACTTCCAGCAATCCTCGCAACGAGGCACTCTTCGACCGCGCGCGGCAGCTGATGCCGGGCGGCGTCAACTCGCCGGTCCGGGCCTTCGGCTCCGTCGGCGGGACGCCGCGCTTCATGGTCTCCGCCAACGGGCCCTACCTGACAGATGCCGACGGCAAGGAATACGTGGACCTGGTCTGCTCCTGGGGCCCGGCCCTGTTGGGCCATGCCCACCCGGCCGTGCTGGATGCCGTGCATGCCGCGGTGGACCGCGGCCTGTCCTTTGGTGCGTCCACCCCCGATGAGGCCAACCTGGCGGAAATCGTCCAGGACCGCGTCCCCGCCGTCGAACGCCTCAGGATGGTCTCCACCGGAACCGAAGCCACGATGACCGCCGTCCGGCTGGCCCGTGGTTTCACCGGCCGCAACCTCATCATCAAGTTCGCCGGCTGCTACCACGGCCACCTTGACGGCCTCCTTGCCGCGGCAGGCTCCGGGCTGGCAACCCTCGCCCTGCCCGGTTCCGCCGGCGTCACCGAAGCCACCGCCGCCGAGACTCTGGTGCTGCCCTACAACGACCTCACAGCCGTCAAGGAAGCCTTTACCGTCCACGGCCGGAACATCGCCGCCGTAATAACCGAGGCCGCACCCGCCAACATGGGCGTGGTCACGCCCGCCGAAGGATTCAACCTCGGCCTCTCGCAGATCACCCGCGAGCACGGCGCGCTCCTCATCGTCGACGAGGTCCTGACCGGTTTCCGCACGGGCTATTCCGGCTACTGGGGGCTGACCGGCGGTGCGCCGGATGCCGAAGACCCGTGGACCCCGGACCTGCTCACCTTTGGAAAGGTAATCGGCGGAGGAATGCCGACGGCGGCCCTCGGCGGACGTGCCGACGTCATGGACTACCTGGCGCCTACGGGCCCGGTGTACCAGGCAGGCACGCTGTCCGGGAATCCCGTGGCCATGGCCGCCGGCGTGGCTACCCTGACTCACGCCACCCGCGATGTCTACTCGTTCATCGACGTCCGTTCCCTGGAACTGTCCTCCGCCGTCTCGAACGCATTGGATGCAGCAGGGGTGGACCACTCCATCCAGTTCGCCGGGAACCTCTTCTCCGTAGCCTTTGGAACCTCGGCCAACGGGGTCCACAACTACGCGGACGCCCAGGCCCAGGAGGCATTCCGCTACGCGCCGTTCTTCCACTCCATGCTGGAATCCGGTGTGTACCTGCCGCCATCGGTCTTCGAGGCATGGTTCCTGTCGGCCGCCCACGACGACGTCGCCATGAACCGCATCTACGACGCACTGCCTGCCGCAGCCAAGGCGGCCGCTGCCGCCCAGGGCTAGCACCGGCGTCGTCCCTCAACAAAGAAGTCCCCGGCTGCATAGTGCAGCCGGGGACTTCTTTGTGCTCCAGTGTCAGAGGACGTCCGAGAGGAAGCCCTTGAGCCGGTCGGTCTTTGGCTCGCTGAAGAGCTGGTCAGGCGGCCCGGATTCCACCACCACGCCGGCATCCATGAACGTCACGGCATCCGAGACGTTGCGGGAGAAGCCCATTTCGTGGGTCACCACCACCATGGTCATGCCGCCCTTGGCAAGGTCCGTCATCAGGGCCAGGACACCCTTGACCAGCTCGGGGTCAAGGGCGGAGGTGGCCTCGTCGAAGAACATGACCTCAGGCTTCATGGCCAGTGCACGGGCGATGGCCACGCGCTGCTGCTGGCCGCCGGAGAGGTTGGCGGGGCGGGAATCCGCCTTGTGCTTCAGGCCCACCAGATCCAACTGTTCCAGCGCCTCGCTCCGCGCGTCCTCCTTGGAGAGCTTGCGCAGCTTCCGGAGCGCCAGCGAGACGTTTTCCTCCACTGTCTTGTGCGGGAACAGGTTGAACTGCTGGAACACCATGCCGATCCGGCGGCGGAGCCTCGTCAGGATTGTCCTTAAGGACCGAACGTCCGTCCAGCAGGATGTCCCCCTGGTCAGGTTCGATCAGCCGGTTCATGACCCGCAGCAGGGTGGACTTTCCCGAACCCGACGGGCCAATGACTGACGCCGTGGTGCCCTGCGGAACATGCAGGTCAATGCCCCGCAGGACGTGGTTGCTGCCGAAGGAGAGGTGGATATTCTTGGCGCTCAGTGTTCCCGATGCGAATTCGCTCATGCCTGGGCTCCCTTTCCAACGACGGCCGCGGCCTCGTCCGGTTCTTTCTTTTCGGGCCGGCCGGTGCGAAGACGGGCATCGATGTAGTTGACCAGGTGCGTGAGCGGAATGGTCATGGCCAGGTAGAAAATCGCTGCTGCCACGTACGGGGACAGGTTACCGCTGCGGGCGGCGGCGTCCTGGCCGATCTGGAACAGCTCGCGTTCCGTTGCGAGCAAACCCAAGGTGAAGACCAACGAGGAATCCTTGATCAGGGCAATGAACTGGTTCATGAGGGCGGGAAGTACCCTGCGGATACCTTGGGGCACCACCACAAGACGCATCGAGGGACCGTAACCGAATCCCAGCGCACGCGATGCCTCAAGCTGCCCCTTGTCCACGCTCTGAATGCCGGAACGGAAGATCTCGCCCGTGTACGCGGCAGCCATGAGTGACAGAGCCGCAATGCCCATGGGGTAGGGGCTGTTGCTGCCCGTGATTTCGCGGAAGATTGGTCCGAATCCCAGGCCGATGACGAGAATAGTGAGGACCGCCGGGAGTCCACGAAACACGTCGGTGTACACCCGGGCAGCCCACCTGGCCACAGGATTCCGTGAGATTCCCATGAGGGCCAGAATCAGGCCGACGAAGGCCCCGATCAGTCCCGAGGTGATCGCCAGCACCAGCGTATTGGGCAGGCCCACCGTGAACATGCTTGGCAGAACCTCGGCAATCTGCTTCCAGTCAAGGAAGGTCTCTCCGAGTCGTGTCAGGAAATCCATATGGCTTCGCTATCTCTTCTGGGTGGCCGGTTCTAGTTCGCGGGGACCTTGACGGCCTTGCTGCCCGGCTTCCAACCCTCAGGGGTCTGCTCGGCAGCGGTCGGTCGGTCCGTGTACCACTGGGCAGTCAGCTTGGTCCAGGTGCCATCGGCAACGATGGCATCAAGGGCAGAGTTCAGCGCTTCCAGCAGGGCAGGGTTGTCCTTGGCAACGGCGTAGGCGGTGAAGTTCTGGGTGTTGAGCTTCTTCTCGGCGATTTTCGTTCCGTCGCCGGGCTTGACCTGGCCGGTGGCCTGCTGGGACGGGGCCACCCACGCGTCCACCTGCCCGCTCTTCAGGCTGGCGAAAACGGTGTTGTAGTCAGGGAAAGAAACAGGCTCAAGGTTCAGGGTGTTCTTAACGTAGTCTTCCTGGACGCTGCCGCTGACGACGCCGATGCGCAGGCCGCCCTTCAGCTCAGCGAACGTCTGGACTTTGGCGTTTTCCTTGGTCACGAGGGCCATGTAACCGAAGTCGTATCCATTGGTGAACGCGACAGTTTCACGGCGGGCGTCCGTGGTGGAGATCGAGGAGGATCCGACGTCGAACTGCTTGTTCTTGACCTGGCTGAGAAGTGCCTGGAACTTGGTGGAGGCAAACTCGACCTTGAGCCCGAGCTTGTCGGCCATGGCCCGCAGAAGCTCATTGTCGTAGCCGGTGAACTTGCCGGACGAATCAACGAAGATGTTTGGCGGTGCGTCTGACAACGTCCCCACGCGCAGCGTGCCCTCAGTGACGAGACCGAGCTTACTCTTGTCGATCTTGTCGATCGGGGTGACGCTGGCAGTGGTGTACTTGTCCAGCGTCTGCTGGTCGCTGCCCTTCAAGGCATCGGTGGGGGTGCCGCTGGGCTGGGAAGACCCGCCGCCGCAGGCTGCGAGGGAGACAGCGAGGGCAAGTGCCACGGGAGCGGTAGTGAGCCACTTCATCGCTTTGATTTTCATCAGGTTGTCACTTTCGTATGAGTCGTAAGTCGACCGGGCCGCAAGGCAGCGCTGTGGCGCCTGGCATCCGCCCGGCACTGGTCAAGCTGTCCGGGGCAGGGGTGGCCGCAAAACTTTATTGTCTCACTTGGGTGAATTCGGGCGGTGAAGTGAAGAAGGCGGAACTGCGATATGTATATTGCCGAATATAATTTCGTTCTAGGGCAATCGCGGCCCTCAGCTGCCGGGTTAGGAGGGTGCATGGTCGAACGAAGGCCATTCCACGACCGGCGGGTTTGTTAAGCGCCGTGACTGTGACATGCCTCGCAATAGTATGCGCAGGAGCGCCCTAGAAGCCGTCGGCGGTGGCATCCTGGGGCGGCAGGACCGGCCAGTCTCCCTCGATCACGGCGGCCGGCTTTGTCTTCCGGAGATACCCCTGGAAGTCCGCTGCCTGGCTTACCGCCCAGTCCACCTGAAGTTGGTGCAGCTGGCCGGCCGGCATCACCAGCTTGGGAAACTTACCCGCCATGGCGTCCAGCACGCGGAGCGTGGCCAGGGCATCCGCTGCAGAGGTGTGTGCGTTGTCCAGGACCACGCCGTACTCCTCGCACAGTGCGGTGAGGGTCCGCTTGCCCTTGCGAAAGCGGTCAACCTGCTTGTTCATGATGTAGGGATCGAGGACCGGGAAGCGGGTGAGCTGCGGAATTCCGTACCGTGCGGACTCGGCGGCAAGGACTGTGAAGTCATAGCTGGCGTTGAAGGCAATAACCGGGGTTCCGGAATCGAAGAGCTCCTGCAGGGCGGCGGCGACCTCACGCGTGACCTCATGGGCAGGGCGTCCGTCCCGCCTTGCCTGTTCGGTGGTGATGCCGTGGACATCGCTTGCCTCGACGGGTATTTCCACCCCCGGATCGGCCAGCCATTCGTGCTCCCTGATGACCTCACCGTGGTGGTCCACCACGGTGATCGATGCCGTGACGATCCTTGCCGCCCGCGAGTTGCGTCCGGTGGTTTCCAGGTCGAAGGCTGCGCGGGGGAGGGTGTTCCAGGAACTCATGCTTCAACGCTAAGGGGACCCACCGACAATTCCGCGGAACGCCACTGCGGCTACATTGGATCAATGCGGAATGAGTACGTCCAGGCGGTCCTGGCCGTCGTAGGGATGGTGCCGGCGGGGGCGGCCGTATCGTACGGGGACGTTGCCGAGCTGTTGGGGTCGGGGGGTCCGCGCCAGGTTGGTTCCGTGATGAGCCACCATGGGGGCGGCGTCCCCTGGTGGCGTGTCCTCAAAGCCAGCGGCCATGCCCCTGAGGGCCACGAAGCCGAAGCCCTGCTCCTCTACCTTGAAGAAGGCACGCCCCTGGTCGGTGCTTACAGCTCTTTTCTGCGGACTGGGGAAGGCCGGTGGCGGGTTGACCTCGGCGCCGCACGCTGGGCGCCGGCAGACAGTGATTTTGACAGTATCGACGCAGTTGCCGAGGACCTGGAGCGCCGCCTCCATGGATTGTCGGTGCCTGATGATGGAATGGGTTTGTGACCGTAACAATTCCTTTGACCGGCCCCTGGGGCCCGCACCGGCAGGAGCCGGAGGCGGGCCAGGATCCGGCTTACCCGGCTGCGGGGAACCAGGGCAGCAGCGCCCTGGCGGCCGCTCCTGCCCTTCGGCTGCTGCCGCCACGGCGGGTGCACGCGGAAGCACTCCGTCTCACGCCGGACCAGCAGTTAGCGGTTGATGTCGCCCAAGGCTCCGGGCCCGTCCTTGTTCCGGGTGCGCCGGGCACAGGGAAAACCACGGTCCTCGTCGAGGCCGCCGTCCAGCGGGTCTTCCGTGACGGCGTGGACCCCGAACGCATGCTCATCCTTGCGCCTACCCGCCTGGCTGCCGATTTCCTGCGGGACCGTTTCACTGCCCGGCTGGACAGGAGCCTCAGCACCACTCCGGCCAGGACCTGGGCTTCGTACGCGTTCGACCTGATCCGCCGTGCCAAGGCTGAAGGCGTCATCTCGCTGCCCAGGCCTCCGCGCCTGTTGTCAGGCCCGGAGCAGGACCTGATCATCAAGGAACTCCTGGAGGGCCACACGCTGCCGGGGCTGGAACTGCCCTGGCCGGCCGATCTTGACGGCGCCCTGGCAACGCGGGGCTTCCGCCAGGAGGTGCGGCAACTGTTCGACCGCATCATTGAATCGGGCCGTACGGCTGAGGACCTTGCCCAGCTGGCGGATGCCTGCGCCCGGCCTGACTGGAAGGCCGCAGCAGCCCTCTACGCGGAATACCGGGATGTCCTTGACCTTCGCATGCCGGAAGCCTTCGACCCCGCCGGGATCATCACCGCTGCCCGGCAGATATTCCAGGACGCGCCGGATTTCCTCGCCGCCGAACGCGACCGGCTGCAGGTTGTCCTGGTGGACGATATCCAGGAAGCAAACCCCGCCATTTTCGAGTTGCTGGCAGATATCGCCGCCGGAAAGGACTGCTACGTGACGTCGTCCCCGGACACGGTGGTCCAGGGATTCCGGGGAGCCAGGCCTGATTTGGTGGCTGAACTGCCCGGGCTGTTGTCAGCCCAGGTCCCTGTCCTCGAGCGTCCACTGTGGCATGCCCACGGGCTGGCGCCAGCGGTGGCAGAAGCGTGGGTGAACGTCGCGGGCCGCATCTCCCAGCGGGCAGGCGGGCAACTGGCCCGGCGCCTCGTCCAGCCCGAAAGTAACGGTGGTCCCGGCAGCGTAGAGGCCCACCTGGTTCCCACCCCCGTGCATGAGCTGCGCTACGTGGTGCAGCGGATCCTTGACCAGCACATTAACCACAACCGTGATCTGGCGGACATGGCAGTCATCGTGCGCAACGGCGCCCAGGTCAACGAGTTACAGCGTTACCTGTCCGGGCAGGGCATTCCCGTACGGGTGCCGGTGGCTGAATCCGCCGTACGGGACGAGGTAGCTGTACGTCCGCTCCTGAATGCGTTCGCCATCGCGCTGGATCCAGAGCTCTTGACACCTGAAACTGCGGTGTCGCTCCTCACCTCCCGGATCGGTGGCGCTACCTCCATTGAGCTGCGCAGGCTCCGGCAGTCCCTGCGGCGCGAGGAACTGCTGGGCGGCGGGGGCCGAGCCAGCGATGCGCTGCTGGTCCAGGCGCTGCTTGAGCCGGGAGCGCTGGGGGCATTGGGAATTGAAGGCCGCGCCGCCCGGCGCACGGCACGGATGATCCATGCGGGACGTGAAGCGGCAGCGCTGCCCGGTGCCAATGCAGAATCGGTGCTCTGGGCACTCTGGGCCTCAACAGGGCTGTCGGCGGCATGGACCGGGACGGCGTTGTCGGGAGGCCCCCATGGGGCGCGGGCCGACCGCGATCTTGACGCGATGATGGCGCTCTTCCATACAGCAGAGCGCTATGTGGACCAGATGCCTGGGGCGGGTCCCGAGCAGTTCCTGGAGTATCTCCTGAACCAGGAGCTTCCCATGGACACCCTCGCCGCCCGCGCCCAGGCTCGATGACGCCGTGGAGATCATGACGCCGGCCAGTGCGGCAGGCCGGGAGTGGCCCGTCGTGATCGTTGCGGGGCTGCAGGAGGGGGTATGGCCCAATACCAGGCTCCGCGGGGAGTTGCTCGGCAGCACCCTGTACGCCGATGCTGTGGAACACGGCCCGGAGTATGCCCTGCAGCGCGACCCCCTGAGCCGGTTGCGGGACATCCGCTACGACGAACTCCGCAGCTTCTCCACGGCGGTGTCCAGGGCACGCGAACTGCTGGTCTGCACAGCAGTCTCCTCAGAGGATGACCAGCCGTCATCGTTCCTGGACTTTGTTGCACCCCTCGGGCCGGAAGAGGAGGGCCGGGCTTTCACCCAGGTGGAACGGCCCATGACGCTGCGCGCCCTGGTGGCCGAGCTCCGGCAACATGCCCAGGCTCGATGGCGCGCAGGCGGAAGAAGCAGCCAGGGTCCTGGCGCATCTCGCAGCGGCGGAACCTGCAGTGGCAGGCGCACACCCCGGCAGCTGGTGGGGACTCGCCCCGCTGACCTCCACTGAGGCTGTGGTCCCGCCAGGCGGGACGGTGTCGGTGTCGCCGTCAAAGGTGGAGACCGTCCAAAAGTCGCCGTTGGACTGGTTCGTCCAGGCCGCCGGAGGTGAGGCCGCCACCGACTTCGCCCGGAGCCTGGGCACCTTGGTGCACGCGATCGCCCAGGACCTGCCGGACGCATCCGGATCCGAGTACGTCGCTGAACTGGTGCGGCGCTGGCCCGCGCTGGGCATGAAGGACAACTGGGAGGGGCGCCTGGACTTCCAGCGCGCGGAGGCAATGGTGCGGAAGCTGGCACAGTATGTGCTGGCAATGCGGAGTGAAGGCCGCAGCCTGCTGGGCGTTGAGCAGGACTTCGAAGTCCCCCTTGGCGACGTGGCGGTGGACCAGGCTCCGCCGCGGGAGGCGGTACTCCGCGGCCAGGTGGACCGGCTGGAAATCGACGGCGAAGGCCGCCTGGTGGTGGTGGACCTCAAGACCGGAAAAAGGCAGCCGGGCAAGGACGACCTGTCCCACCATCCGCAGCTTGGGGCGTACCAGGCGGCGGTGCTCGCCGGCGGATTCGACGCAGGTCCGCACGGGAACCCCGGCCTGTCCGGGGGCGCCGTGCTGGCACAGCTCGGGACCGGGGCAAGAAATCCAGCCATCCAACAGCAGGAACCGCTCGACCCGCAGGAGAACTGGGCATTGGACATGGTCAAGGAGGCCGCCGCCGTGATGGGTGGGAATGAATTCATCGCGCGGCATGATCCCGCCAAGGGCAGCCATGGTGGCCATGGCTGCCGGCTCCCGGAAGTATGTCCCCTGTGCGTGCGTGGACGGCAGGTAACCGAGTGAGCGGAGTGCTGGCCGCCGCCGAAGCCGCGCCCGACGTGCGATTCAGCCCCGAAGAACTGTCCGCGCTGCTGGGCGAGAAGAACACTCCCACGCCGGAGCAGTCCGCCATCATCTCGTCCCCCTGGCGCCTCGGCTGGTCATTGCGGGCGCCGGATCTGGAAAAACCGCCACCATGGCTGACCGGGTGGTGTGGCTTGTGGCGAACGGATGGGTCACGCCCGAGGAAGTCCTGGGCGTGACCTTTACCCGCAAGGCTGCCGGTGAGCTCGCCAGCAGGATCCGGTCAAAACTCCTGACCCTTCAACGTGTGGCCGCAATGGATACCGGGCACGGGCTTTTCCCGGAGGGACTGCTCAGCAGCGACGCACTGGAGCCCAAGGTGTCCACGTACCATTCGTTCGCCAGCGGCATCGTGTCGGATTACGGGCTGCGGCTTGGCGTGGAGCGGGATGTGGTTCTGCTCGGCGGTGCCCAGGCCTGGCAATTGGCCAGCGAGGTGGTTGAAGCCTACGACGGAGAATACGATCACTTCCGCGCGGCCAAATCCACGCTGGTGAAAGCCGTTATCCAGTTGGCGGGAGAGTGCGCCGAACACCTTCAGGAACCTGGGGATGTGGAAGCCTGGCTGATGGCGCGCCTCTCGGAGTTTGAATCCCTGCCGTACCTGGCAGACAAGCAGAAAAATGCGCCCAAGGCGGCTCTGGACCTCAGTGGGATGCTGCGGACCAGGGCAAGTGTCGCGGACATGGTGGGCCGTTATGCTGCAGCTAAACGCGCGCGTGGCGCACTGGACTTCGGTGACTTGGTGGCCCTCGCCGCCAAGGTGGCGCAGGAGGTGCCGCTGGCAGCCCAGATGGAGCGCCAGCGGTACAAAGTGGTTCTGCTTGACGAGTTCCAGGACACGTCGTACGCCCAACTGGTGCTTTTTTCCCGTCTCTTCGGTCATGGCCATGCCGTGACAGCGGTGGGCGATCCCAACCAGTCCATTTATGGTTTCCGGGGCGCTTCAGCAGGGCAGTTGTTCCACTTCGTTCGCGAATTTCCCATGCGAACCGGTGGGTCTGGGGAAGGAGTTGGCTGGGCGCCGGCCCCTACTTCCTACCTGACCACAGCATGGCGGAATGGCCGATCCATCCTCGCAGCGGCGAACGTCATGTCGCAGTCCCTGAGCCGGGCAGCGGCGCACCATGGACCTGCCGGGAGCAGGACAACTACTGCTGAAGTGCCTCCGCTGCAGCCAAGCCCGCATGCCGTGGACGGGACCGTGGTGCTGGGGCGTTTCGCCAGCGACGTGGAGGAAGCTGCAGCGCTGGCCAACGACCTTCTCAGATACCGGGTGACCGACTTTGAGCTGAAGCCGGATGGTGCAGCCGAGCCGCCGGCGCTCGCCGTGCTGTGCCGCCGGCGCGCCCAGATGGAGCCCGTCCGGCGGCAGTTCGAGGCCCGCGGGATCCCCTACGAAATCGTTGGCCTCGGCGGCCTCCTGGACACCCCGGAGATCGTTGACCTGGTGGCCACCCTTCGCGTCCTTGCTGATCCCGGCCGGTCTGATGCGCTGATGCGGCTGATCGCAGGCGCCCGGTGGCGGATTGGGCCCGCGGACCTCATGGCATTGCGCGACTGGTCCAGCCAGCTGGCACGGACCCGCGGGAAGGCAGCGTACGCGGTTGACGCCGATGTCCAGGACATTGACGGCGATGAAGCAGGCGCCCCCGTCCTTGAAGGGGATCTGACGGACGCGTCCAGCCTGGTGGAGGCCTTGGACTTCCTGCCGCGGGAAGGATGGACGTCCTCGAATGGCCGCACCCTCAGCGCGGGTGCGCGCAGCAGGTTGGCCATGTTGTCGAGCGAGCCTGCGGCAACTGCGCGGCTACCTCGGTGATGACCTCACCACACTCCTGGGGGAGGTGGAGAGGGCGATGCTGCTGGACATCGAAGTGGCAGCACGCCCCGGCATCAGCATCCACCAGGCCCGCCGCAACCTCGATGCCTTCCAGGATGCAGCCGCAGGGTTCCTCCGCACGTCACAGCGGGTGGACATCCTCGCTTTCCTGTCCTGGCTGGAGGCTGCATCGGCGGAAGAGAACGGGCTGGAAGCGCCTGCCAGCGACGTGAACAGGGAAGCCGTGCAGCTGTTGACCGTCCATGCCTCCAAAGGCCTGGAGTGGGACGTTGTGTTTGTCCCCGGCATGAATGCCGGCGCTTTCCCCAGCGACCGGGACTCCCGCTGGAGCAGCGGTTCTGCTGCGCTGCCCTGGCCCCTTCGCGGGGACCGGGCAGATCTGCCGCAGTGGGACCTCGACCAGCCGGACCAGAAGGGCTGGCTCGATGCCGAGAAAGGGTACAAGGCCGCTGTCCAGGTCCACGGCGAGTCGGAGGAACGGCGACTGGCATATGTCGCCTACACCCGGGCAAAGCATGTCCTGTGGGTGTCCAGCGCAGCGTGGGTGGGCTCACGGGCCGGACGCGCGGACATGTCCCCGTTCCTCGCGGAGCCTGGAAGCCCTGACGCAACCGGCTGACGGACCCCCCAGTGCGAATGCCCTGGTCCATCCACTATCACTGGAGGAAGCCGCGCTGCCACTCCAGAGCCCGCTGACGCTGGAAACGGAGGAAGCCCGCTGGCCGTACGACCCCCTGGAGGGACCGGTGGACCCACGCAGCGGTGAGCGGCTGCGCCTGGCCCGCGGACGCCGGACAGCCATGGAAACAGCAGCTCAGCGTGTGCTCGGGATCCTGGGCGCCGGCGGAGGCCAGCCGGTTCGGGCTGGGGCGGCGGCAATGCAGATGAGCGGTTCACAGCCGGGTCTTACCGGGGCAGCGGCAGGCTGGGCACGCGAAGCTGCACTCTTGCTGGAGCGCCGGGCAAGAAGGTCAAACGGCCGTGACGTGCACCTGCCCACCCATATATCGGCTTCCACCCTGGTTGACCTCGGAGACGACGCCCAGGCAGTGCTGGGCCGGCTGCGCCGCCCCGTGCCACGCGAGCCCGGTATGTCGGCGCGCAAGGGCACGGCCTTCCACGCCTGGGTGGAGGAATATTTCGGCAGGGCCGGCATGCTGGACCTTGGCGAAGCACCGGGTTCCGACGACCACATCGATGCTGCCTACGACCTTGACGAGATGGTGGCCACCTTCAAAGCTTCCCCCTGGGCTGACAGGTCACCGGCCTTCGTCGAGGTTCCGGTGGAAACCCGGGTGGGGGAGGTGGTGGTGCGCGGCCGCGTCGACGCTGTGTTCCGGGAGGCCGACGGCCGCTGGGACCTGGTGGACTGGAAGACCGGCCGGCGGCCGTCCGCCGGACAGTTGAAGACCCGTTCGATCCAGTTGGCCGTGTACCGGCTGGCATGGGCGCGGCTCAAGGACGTTCCGCTGGAGGACGTGCGGGCCGCATTCTTCTACGTCGCGGATAACGCCGTGGTGCGGCCCCACGACCTTGGAACGGCAGCCGAGCTGGAAGGCATCGTCGCCGCAGCGCTTGCCCGGCCCTGAGGCAGGCCCTGTGCGGTGCCCACAGGGCCGTGCCGGCTTAGCCCTGGTTCGCGTTGATGACCGAGATGGCAGCTGTGGACGTATCGTCCGGACCCTTCGTTTCACTGGCCCGCGCTTCCCCGGCCTCGGCCTCAGCAGCCGTCTCCACGGGAATGGGCGCCACGTGGACGGCAGGCTGCGAATGCACTGCCGGCTGCGCTCCCACGGCAGGGCTGGCAGCTGCTGCCGGTTCGACGGGGACCGGGATGACGGTAACCGCGGGACTGACCGCAGAACTGCCACCCCCGACGCCGGGGTCGGCCCGGGAGTTCCGGCCGGCGTTGGCGCAGGCGTTCCGGCCCCGGCAGGACTGCCCTTGACCGGAAGCGGCTCAACACTGATCGGCTGGCCGCCGAACTCGGCGATGTCGCTGGCGAGGCTCTCCAGCATTCCCTCCGCCTCGTTGACCATCTCCTGGTCATCGGCAGCCAGGCCCTTGACCAGGTACTGCGCCAGGGCGAACTCGGCGGAAAGAGCGGCCCTGCGCAGCAGGTGCTGGTCCGGTACGTCACGCCGGCTGGACGTGTAGGACTTCAGGACAGCATCAATGAAGTCCTGTTCATTCGAGGCCACCAGCCATGCAAAATCGTCTGCGGGGTCGCCGATGCGAAGGTCCGTCCAGCCGGTGACCGCGGTGACCCGTCCGGACTCTACCAGCAGGTTGTCCTCGTGCAGGTCGCCGTGGACCACGCAGGGGTTGAACCGCCAGAGGGACACGTCCTCCATGGCATGTTCCCAGCGGCGCAGCAGCGCGGCCGGGATCTTGCCCGTGGTTGCTGCCTGGTCCAGTTCGTTCAGCCTCCGTTGGCGGAATTCATTGGGGGTGTAACTGGGCAGGTCGGCGTTGCTGACCAGCGACCGGGGAAGGTCGTGGACCGCGGCCAGCGCGGACCCGATTTCGCGGGCCAGGCTCGCCGGCGAAGTCGTCAGCTCCTCCACGGTGCGCGTGCTCCCGGACAGGTGCGAGTATACAAAGGTGGTCAGGCTTCCCAGCCGGACGCTGCCGGCCACCGTCGGCATCAGGAACGGCAGTTCCGCCCGGACGGCGGGAGCGAAGGCCCGCAGCACCAGGAACTCCGTTTCCAGCCGCGCGCTGGCCTCGGCATGCCGCGGAGACCGGACCCGCCAGCGCTTGCCTTCGGAATCGAGGAGCAGGGCCGAATCGAAGTCCGCGGGGTCATCCGGCGCAGAGCTAACGGCCGTCGGGGTCAGTCCGGGGACTGCCGCGGTTGCAATTGCCGCCAGTTCAATCGGTTTTCTTCTCACCGTTCCACGGTAGATTGCCCGCCGTCCCATGCGGCAATCTGGCCGCGGCGAGTCTCCAGATAGCTGGAAATCCCGGGCTGCCCAGAGGTGCGGGGCCCCGCGAAATGTGAAATGTCGGGAGCAGTCAGTACGGTGGAAGCATGAGCCACACGGAGTCCGTAATACCCGTCCACCAGGCTGTGCCGGCGCGGCTGCCGGCGAACCACCTGGCGGACACCCTGCTCCCGGTGAGGCCGGCGCTGGTGGACCGCGGATCCGCGGTCCGCATCAGGGCCGGGATGATCGATGAACTGCTGGCCGGGACGGACGCCGTGGCCGCGGTATTGTCGGGCCGCCAAGGCCTGGTACGCGGCAGCGACCTGGTCCTGACGGGAGCCAGGGAACTCCTGGAGATGCTTGGAAAGGCAGGGTCGGCGCCGGAGCTTGTTGTCTACCTGGGATCCGCGCTGCCTGCTGCGGATGTTCCAACCGGGACTGAGTTGCTGCTTTTCGTCCTGCCCGAACCTCCGGCCCTGGGAACCGCCGGCATTCCCATGGACGCTTCCTGGGCAGGATTCAGGGAGGTCGCAGGGGGCCTGACCGCCACCTCCACAGCCTTGTTCGTGGAAGCCAGCGCCATCGCAAACTGGCACGCAGCCCACACGCACTGCCCCCGCTGCGGCACCCCAACGGACGTTGAGGCCGGTGGGTGGGTGCGCCGGTGCCCGGCGGATAATTCTGAACACTATCCCCGGACCGACCCCGCAATCATCGTCACGGTGGTGGGCCCGGACGGCCGGCTCCTCCTGGGCGGCGGCGGTCCCGTGGACGCCCGCAACTACTCCACTTTGGCCGGGTTCGTGGAGCCGGGGGAGTCCCTGGAGGAAGCTGTGGTCCGGGAGATCCAGGAAGAAGTGGGGGTGGGCGTTACCGCCTGCCAGTATCTGGGTTCCCAGTCGTGGCCGTTCCCCGCCTCCCTTATGCTTGGTTTCACCGCCGTCACCGAAGACGCCCAGGCAACGCCCGACGGCGTGGAGGTCACCAGGGCCCGCTGGTTCAGCCGGGAAGAACTTCAGGAAGCCGTGCTCAGTGGTGAGATCACCATCTCCAGCAGGCTCTCCATTGCCCGCTCCCTGATTGAGCACTGGTACGGCGGCCGGATCCAGGACCTGGCCGGCGCCTAAGTTATTCCATCCACCAGACTCCAGCACGCGGTAGTCGAGAAACAAAGCAGCAGAAGTGACTACAGAAAACATAGACGGAGCAGCCTCCCTTGAGGACCGGATCCTCGGGGGCTTGACGCGGAACAGCGTGAGGTGGCCAGTACGCTGAACGGACCGTTGTGCGTGCTGGCCGGCGCGGGAACCGGCAAGACCCGGGCCATCACCCACCGCATCGCTTACGGCGTGCACTCAGGCGTTTACAGCCCGCAGCGCCTGCTCGCGGTCACGTTCACCGCCCGGGCGGCGGCGGAGATGCGCAGCCGCCTCCGCGACCTCGGCGCAGGCAACGTGCAGGCCCGGACTTTTCACGCCGCAGCCCTGCGCCAGCTGCAGTTCTTTTGGCCACAGGCCGTGGGCGGCACGCTGCCCAACCTGCTGGACCACAAAGCCCAAATGCTTGCAGAAGCCGCCCGCCGGCTCCGGCTCAGCACGGACCGGGCAACAATCCGTGATCTTGCCTCGGAGATCGAGTGGGCCAAAGTGTCCATGCTGACGCCGGCGAACTATCTGGAAAACGCGCAGGGGAGGGGCGCGCCGGGCGGCTTCGACCTCACCGCGGTGGCCCGCGTGTTCCAGTCCTACGAGGACGTCAAGACGGACCGCAACGTGATCGACTTTGAGGACGTCCTGCTTATCACGGTGGGCATCCTGCAGGAGGACGAGAAGGTGGCCGCCACGGTCCGGGAACAGTACCGGCACTTCGTGGTGGACGAATACCAGGACGTATCTCCGCTGCAGCAGCGGCTCCTGGAGCTGTGGCTCGGCGGTCGTGATGAATTGTGCGTGGTGGGTGACGCCAGCCAGACCATCTACTCCTTTACCGGCGCCTCGCCCAAACACCTGCTTGACTTCAAGGCCCGCTACCCGCAGGCCAACGTGGTCAAGCTTGTTCGGGACTACCGCTCCACCCCGCAGGTCGTGAAGCTGGCCAATGACCTGCTGGCCGGCCGCCGCAGTAGCGGACCCACCGCCGATGCCGCCTGGGCAACACCCCTGCAGCTCCTGGCGCAGCGGCCGCCTGGACCCGCGCCCCAGTTCACCGAGTGCACGGATGACGAAGCCGAAGCCGCCACAGTGGCGCAAAAGATCAAGGCATTGCTCGACGCCGGCACCCCGGCCAGCGAGGTAGCAGTCCTCTTCCGCACCAACGGCCAGTCAGAGGCATACGAACAAGCGCTGGCCGCTGCAGGCATCGGCTACCAGCTGCGGGGTGGCGAACGCTTCTTCGCCCGCAAGGAAGTCCGGGATGCCATCCTCCAGCTGCGGGCAGCCACCAGGGCCGTTTCTGAGGCGGACGCGCCCGAACCGCTGGGTCAGCTGGTCCGGGACATCGTCTCCTCCCTCGGCTACACAGAGTCCGCTCCGCACAGCGGCGGAGCGCTGCGCGAGCGGTGGGAGTCCCTCGCTGCGCTGGTGGCCCTCGCCGACGAGCTCGCCCAAAACCGCGGCGCCCAGTTCAGCCTGGCGGATTTCGTCAACGAACTCCAGGAACGGTCCCTCGCCCAGCACGCGCCCACAGTGCAAGGCGTGACGCTCGCCTCCCTCCACGCAGCCAAGGGCCTTGAGTGGGACGCGGTCTTCCTGGTGGGGCTCAGCGAAGGCCTGATGCCCATCTCCTTCGCGGATTCACCCGAATCGGTGGATGAGGAACGCCGCCTGCTGTACGTCGGCATTACCCGGGCCCGCGAACATCTTTCCCTCTCGTGGAGCACCGCGAGGACTCCAGGTGGCCGCGCCAACCGGAAGCCCTCCCGGTTCCTTGACGGGCTGCGGCCTGACTCGGTGGCAAGCTCAAGTGCCAGGGGTAAGGGCACCGCTCCGCGCCGGAAAGCTGCCGCGCCCGCAGTGTGCCGGGTCTGCGGCACCATGCTCGCCACCGGGGCCGAACGCAAGGTGGGCCGCTGCAACGCCTGTCCTCCCACCTATGAGGAACAGACCTTTGACGCCCTCCGCAACTGGCGCCGGGATGTCGCGCAGTCAGCGGACGTCCCTGCGTTCGTTGTCTTCACCGATGCCACCCTTACCGCCATTGCCGAGGCCAGGCCGGCATCGCTGGAGGAGCCTCGCCGGACTTGCGGGCGTCGGCCCCTCAAAGCTGGAAAAATACGGCGAGGACGTCCTTCGGGTCCTGGTCGAGAGTTCCGTCCTGTGAGGCGGGGCAGCCCCGCAAGCAGCAGCACGCAGCACGCAGCACCGCTGACCACCTCCGATGGGTCTCCCGTAGAGGTACGGCGTTCTGCGAGGCGAACCCGGACCGTAGCGGCGTTCTGGGAAGACGGAACGGCGGTAGTCGCCATTCCTGCCCGCTTCACCGCGGCGCAGGAGCGGGACTGGGTGCACCGCATGTTGGCGAAGCTGCACAAGCAGGGGGAGCGGCGGGCCGCGACCGGCCGGCGGCGGCCGGCCACCGATGATGCCCTGGCCACCCATGCCGCACAGCTGTCGGCACAATACCTCGGCGGCCGTCCTGCTCCCACGTCCGTCCGCTGGGTCAGCAACCAGAACTCCCGCTGGGGCTCCGCCACACCGGCCGAAGGCACCATCAGGCTGTCGGACAAACTGCGGCCCATGCCGCAGTGGGTGATCGACTACGTCCTGTTGCACGAATTGGCCCACCTGCTGGTGGCTTCGCACAATGCCGCTTTCTGGAAGCTGCTGGAGGCCTACCCTGAAACCCAGCGGGCCAAGGCATTCCTCGAGGGCGTTTCGTTTGCCACGTCCCGGGGCTTGGACAAGGGCCGTGTGAGCGGCGACGGCGCCGGGCAGGCGCTGGCCCACTGGTCCGGGGACGCCGACTAGCTTCCGCTCCGGCAAACCGGGCCCGGGTCCGGGCAGAAACCGGGGCCGGGCCGGGAAAGGACGGGCAACGCAACGGGCGCTAAGCGCCCCGGCGGCCCAGGAGGTCCTGGGCCGCCGGGAAAGTGTCAGCTCTTGGGCTGGTCCGTTCCGCCGTCGTCGTCCCTGCCCCCGGGCTCCCCGTCGTCTCCGGATCCGCCATCGCCGGTGGAGGTGTCGTCAAAACCGCCACTCAGCAGCTTTTGCAGGGCGTCATCAACCTCACTGTCGCTGGCTTCGGCGAGCTTCCGGCGTGAGCTGAAGCCCTTCGGATCGTCCAGGTCTTCGGCCGTGGGCAGCAGGTCGGGGTGGTGCCAGATGGCGTCCCGGCCCTCGATGCCGCGTTCTTCCTTCAGTGTGGCCCACAGGGTGGCGGCGTCGCGCAGCCGGCGCGGCCGCGCTCCAGCCCCACCAGCGAAGCGAAGGCGTGCTCGGCAGGACCGCCCGTGGCCCGCCGGCGCCGCACGGTTTCGCGCAGCGCGCCGGCCGACGGCAGTACCTTTTCGGTGGCGGCGGCAGTCAGTTCGTCCACCCAGCCCTCCACCAGGGCCAGTGCCGTCTCGAGCTTCTCCAGTGCCTGCTCCTGCGCCGGGGTCCGCTGTGGCATGAACACACCCTGGGACAGGGCCTCCTGGATACCCTCCGGGTTGCCCGGGTCGAGGTCCCGGGCGAGTTCCTCGATGCGTGAAGTGTCGATGTGGATGCCGCGGGCATACGCCTCGATGGCACCCAGCAGGTGACCGCGCAGCCACGGCACCTGAACGAAGAGGCGCGCGTGCGCAGCTTCCCGGACCGCGAGGAACAGCCGGATGTCGTTCTCGGGCAGGGAGAGTCCCTCGCCGAACGCGGCGACATTTGTTGGCAGGAGCGCCATCTCAAGGTCGGCGAGCGGCACACCGATGTCGGTGGAGCTGACCACGTCCTGGGACAGGGCGCCAATTGCCTGCCCCAGCTGCATGCCGAAGATGGCGCCACCCATGTTCTGCAGCATGGAGGAGGCGCCACCCATCATGGATTTCATCTCCTCCGGCATCTGCTCCGTCATGGCGGAGGAGAGCGCGTTGGCGATGCTGTTGGCAACGGGTTCGGTCAGCCGCTTCCAGGTGCCCAGCGTGGCCTCCACCCACTCCGCGCGCGACCAGGCTTTGCCGATCAAGCCGGTGGCGGGCAGGTCGGTGACCGGATCCAGCCACAGCTCGGCCAGTCGGAGGGCTTCGTCCACATCCCGGGACTGCTGCGCAGAGACCGAAGGGTCGGAGCTGCCGGCGGCCACGCGCCGGGCGTTGTCGTGGGCAAGCGTCCAGTTGACGGGGCCCTCGGACGGGGCACTCATCATTGCCTGCACCTGGGAGAACATCTGGGCCAGCAGGTTGGGGTCGTCCGGCAGGCCGGCAGCCTTGGCCGCTCGGCGGGATCGAAGTTTTCCATCCCCTTGCCGCCCATCAGGTTCTGCAGCATTTCGGTCAACGGATCCTTGGGGGTGTCGTCGCCGTTGGACGGATTAAGTGGATTGGAGGTCATGGTCCCGCCGATCGATGGTGTGACTGTTGATCAACCTTCACGGTACCCCGGTGGGGGTCGGCTGTCTGCCGCCCGCCGCCGTCGTTCGCTCTAGGCAAAGCGCCCCGGCGTGCCGCCACCGCGTACTCTTGGTGGGGTGACTACAACCCGTGGCGGCCATCCCTCCGAGGACCACGTTCCCGACCTTTCCCCTTTCTCGAGCCCGGCCCCTTTGGGTGCCGGCGCCCCGCCTGAAAGCAGCGGCGGAAGTGGCGGCACAGCGGAAGCGGGCAATAGTGTCAGCGCGGCCGACGGCGGACGGCCGGGCAGGCGGCTTTCCACCATGATGGTTGCCGGGCTGGCGGCGCTGGGGCTGGGAATTGCCGTGGGCACGCTTCCGGTTCCCTATGTGATCGAGTCGCCGGGGCCCACCTACAACACCCTGGGGGACAGTCAGGGGCATCCGGTCATCAACGTCAGCGGCCATGAAACGTATCCCGCTGCCGGAAGCCTTGACCTGACTACGGTTTATGTCGACGGCGGCCCCACCGGCTCCGTCAGCATCCTCAACGCGTTCTCCGCGTGGCTGGACAATTCCAAGGCCGTGTACCCGGAGGAACTGATCTACCCCACGGGAACCACCAAGCAAGAGGCGCAGGAACAGAGTGCGGTGGCCATGGCCACGTCGCAGGAGAACGCGGTGGCATCCGCCCTGAACGAACTTAAGATCCCCTTCGGCCAGCAGGCCCAGGCCGCGGGCCTGTCCAAGGATTCGGCGTCCGCGGGCAAGATCCAGCAAGGGGACGTTCTCAAATCCATCAATGGCAAGGACATCACCTCGCTCGCTGTCATCCAGGATGAGCTGGCCGCGGGCAAAGGTGCACCGGTAAGCGTCACGGTGGAACGTGACGGCCAGCCCGTGACCCTCAAGGTGACACCCAAGGACAACGGCCAGGGCCGGTTCATTCTCGGTGTCATGCTGAAGTACCTGTTCAGTTTCCCCTTCCAGGTGCAGATCTCACTGGACAAGGTGGGCGGCCCCAGCGCGGGACTTATGTTCTCACTGGGCATCATCGATACGGTCACGCCCGGCGACCTCACCGGCGGAAAGCACATCGCGGGAACCGGCACCATCTCGCCCGACGGTGCTGTGGGACCCATCGGTGGCATCGGCCAAAAGATGCGTGGTGCGCGCTCCTCCGGAGCTTCGCTCTTCCTGGCGCCCGCAGGCAATTGCGACGAGGTTGCGGGGCACATCCCCGATGGCCTCCAGGTAGTCCGCGTGGAGAACCTTGCGGAAGCCCGGCACGCGGTGGAACTGGCCGGAAGCGGGCAGGACACATCCGCGCTCCCGGCCTGCACCGGCAAATAGACCGGGCCCAACTAGACTCGACAGGAACTAAGCTTTACCGCCACTCGTGGCACTGATGACGGACGAAACCAGCCGTTTGACCGGTACCGTACGTCGCTCGCACGCTTCGATGTCTCGACGACCAGCTATGAGGTACCCAGTTTGTCCCGTCCCGCCAGCACCACGTCCACAGGAAGGCCCCCTCGCGACGGGGCGCCCTGACTCCCACCCTGATCGTCGTTGCCCTGGTGGTAGTGGGCTTCATATTCTTCGCCAACGTCTGGACCGACGTCCTTTGGTACCGGCAACTGGGCTTCATTCAGGTCTTCATTACCGAAAACCTCGCCAAAATCGCCTCGTTCGTGGCCGGTTTCGCCATCATGTTCGCGGCCGTCTTCTTCTCGATCCGCATTGCCTACAACGCCCGGCCCGTCTACGCGCCGGATTCCGAGATCCGGGACAACCTCAACCGTTACCAGGCGCAGCTGGAGCCGGTCCGCCGCATCGTCATGGTGGGCCTGCCGGTCCTCTTTGGCCTGTTTGCCGGCAGCGCAGCCGCGAGCCAATGGCAGAAGGTCCTGCTGTTCTTCAACCAGGTTGGCTTTGGCCAGACCGATCCCCAGTTCAACATGGACATCAGCTTCTACCTGATGACCCTGCCGTTCCTCGGGTTTGTCACCGGCTTCCTGATCAGCGTGGTGGTCATTGCAGGCATCGCCGGCATCCTCACGCACTACCTGTACGGCAGCATCCGCCTGATGGAGCGCGGGGTATTCACCAGCCGCGCCGCACAGATCCATATCGCCGTTACCGGCGCCGCGTTCCTGGTGCTCCTGGGCGTCAACTTCTGGCTGGACCGCTACTCTTCCGTGCAAAGCAATGGAGGCCGGTGGGCAGGCGCTCTCTACACCGATGTCAACGCCGTCATCCCCACCAAGGCCATCCTCGCCGTCGCTGCCGTCCTTGTGGCCATCCTCTTCATCGTTGCTGCCGTCATCGGCCGCTGGCGGCTGCCGGTGATTGGCACAGCCATGCTGATCATCACCTCCATCCTTGCCGGCGGCGTCTACCCCTGGGTCATCCAGCAGTTCCAGGTCCGCCCGTCGGAGCAGACACTGGAAAGCCAGTACATCCAGCGCAACATCGCGAACACGCGCAAGGCGTACGGCCTGGATGGCATCCAGGAAACCCGGTATGACGCCACCAACACGGCCAACTCGGGTGCACTTGCCCCGGACGCCCAGACCACGGCCAATATCCGGCTCCTGGACCCGAACCTGATCTCCGACGCCTTTGCGCAGCTGGAACAGTACCGTCCGTACTACCAGTTCCCCAAAGCCCTCAACGTGGACCGTTACGAGGTGAACGGCAAGATCCAGGACACCGTGATTGCCGTGCGGGAACTGAACCCCACGAACGTGGCCACCAACCAGCAGGGCTGGCTGAACCAGCACGTGGTGTACACCCACGGCTACGGGGTTGTGGCTGCCAAGGGCAACAAGTTCACCGTTGACGGCAAGCCTGAATTCCTGCAGTCCGGCATTCCCTCCACCGGCGTGCTGGGCAACGACACTACCTACGAACCCCGGATCTACTTCGGCGAGTCTTCACCTGAATACTCGATCGTCGGGGCGCCCGACGGCGCCACCCCACGCGAACAGGACCGCCCGTCCGGCAAGCAAGGGGAGGGCGAAACCCAGTACACATTCAAGGGCAACGGCGGGCCAAACGTTGGCTCCTTCTTCAACAAGATCCTTTACGCCATCAAGTTCCAGTCCTCGGACCTGCTGCTCTCCGACGGCGTGAACTCGGACTCGCAGATCCTTTACGACCGCAGCCCCCGCGCTCGAGTCCAGAAGGTGGCCCCGTACCTGACCGTTGACGGCGGCGCCTATCCGGCAGTGGTCGATGGCCGCGTCAAGTGGATCGTGGACGGCTATACCACCAGCCAGTACTTCCCTTACTCGCAGCAAAAGCAGTTGTCCGATGCCACCGCTGATTCGCAGACCACTTCCGGCCGCGCCGTGGCCCTGCCCAACAGCACGGTGAACTACATCCGCAACTCGGTGAAGGCAACGGTGGATGCCTATGACGGCTCGGTCACCCTGTATGCCTGGGATGACACCGACCCCGTCCTCAAGGCCTGGCAGAAGGTCTTCCCGTCGACCCTGAAGCCGTACTCGGAGATGTCCGGTGGCCTGATGAGCCACGTCCGCTACCCAGAGGACCTGTTCAAGGTCCAGCGTGAACTGCTGGGCCAGTACCACGTTACGGATCCCACCAGCTTCTACAAGAACAACGATGCCTGGAGCACGCCGGCGGACCCGACCGTGAGCAATGACGTCAAGCAGCCGCCGTTCTACATGTCGCTGCAGATGCCGGACCAGCAGAAGCCCGCGTTCCAGCTCACGTCGTCCTTCATCCCGCAGATCGTGAACGGAAATGCGCGCAACGTCCTGTACGGCTTCCTCGCCGCTGACTCCGACGCCGGCAACCAGGCCGGTGTGAAGGCCGACGGTTACGGAAAACTGCGGCTGCTGCAGATTCCGCCGGAAACCCAGGTGCCCGGCCCCGGGCAGGCGCAAAACAAGTTCAACTCGGACCCCACCGTGTCCCAGGCGCTTAACCTGCTGCGGCAGGGTGCCTCCGACGTGCTGAACGGCAACCTGCTCACCCTGCCGGTGGGCGGCGGCATCCTGTATGTCCAGCCGGTCTACCTCAAGTCGACGGGCGAGACATCCTACCCCACACTGCAGCGCGTGCTGGTGGCTTTCGGGGACAAGGTGGGTTTCGCTCCGACGCTTGACGCAGCCCTCAAACAGCTTTTCGGGGGGATTCCGGTGCGGCCGCGGGTGATTCCGCCAACAACGGCCAGACCCCGGCGGGCCCGGCAGCGCCTTCCACCCCTGCAGAAGCGGACGCCAAGGCCCAGCTCAAGGCGGCCCTGGATGAGGCCAACGGCGCCATCCAGGCAGGGCAGGCGGCGCTTGCCGCCGGCGACTTCGCGGCCTACGGCGACGCCCAGAAGAAGGTTTCCGCGGCGCTGAAGAAAGCAATGGATGCTGAGGCCAAGATCCCGGCCGCTGCACCGGGAGCCAGCCCGGCCCCGGCTGCATCCAGCTCACCTTCGGCCTCGCCGTCTCCCTCAGCGGGGAAGTAGCACGACGACGGCACCCGGCCCCGGCGCCCCGCAGGGCCAGGTGCCGGGTGCCGGAGCGGCGTAACGGAAGTCACGCCGCTCCGATTTGGCCTGCGGTTCACCTCCCGGTAAAGTAGATCTTGCGACGCGGGGTGGAGCAGTTCGGTAGCTCGCTGGGCTCATAACCCAGAGGTCACAGGTTCAAATCCTGTCCCCGCAACTGAGGAAAGACCCGGACATTGGAATCAATGTCCGGGTCTTTTGCTTTTCCCGGCTCCGGCGGCTTCCGGGCGGGTGGTCAAAGCGGCCGCCAAAGTAGGGTAATGTTGATCGAGCGACGCGGGGTGGAGCAGTTCGGTAGCTCGCTGGGCTCATAACCCAGAGGTCACAGGTTCAAATCCTGTCCCCGCAACTTATGAAGGCCCCGACCGGCAGTTACGCCGGTCAGGGCCTTTCCTTTGCCTGGATGCATCCAGTTCCTAGTATTCTCTTTCGAAGGGTCCCGCGATCTGTGGGAAGCCCAAGTCATTCCTGAGAGGTATGTTGTTCGATGGCCACACCCACGAAGAAGCCCGGCGCCGCGACGGGGAAGCGGTCCCGGCTTTACTGGATGGTTCCCGCCGTCCTCGTGGCGCTGGTCCTGGTGGTGCTGATCGCCAGGCTGCTCGTGGGGGTGCCCTCGGTTGCCTCGTTCGTCACCGACTACCCCGGCCACTCCGAACTACCGGACAACGCCCCCGTGGGATTCCCGGCATGGCTGGCATGGCAGCATTTCCTCAATGCCTTCTTCCTGCTCCTGATCATCCGCACCGGGTGGCAGGTACGGACCACCACCAGGCCCAGCGGGCACTGGACCAGGAACAATAAGGGATTGATCCGCACCAGGAACGCGCCCACCAAGATCAGCCTTGAGCTGTGGTTCCACCTGACGCTTGATGCCCTTTGGATCCTGAACGGGCTTGTCTTCGCCGTCCTGCTGTTTGCCAGCGGGCAATGGATGCGCATCGTACCCACCAGCTGGGATGTCTTCCCCAACGCCCTGTCCGCGGCACTGCAGTATGCGTCCCTGGATTGGCCCACGGAAGACGGCTGGAACAACTACAACGCGCTCCAGGCTCCTTGCGTACTTCGTGACCGTCTTCATCGCCGCGCCGCTGGCATTCGTCACGGGCCTGCGGATGTCGTCGGCCTGGCCCAAGAAGGCGGCGGGACTGAACAAGGCATATCCCATCGAATGGGCGCGTGCCGTCCATTTTCCGGTGATGATCTACTTTGTTGCTTTCATCGTGGTGCACGTCTTCCTGGTGCTCAGCACGGGTGCGCTTCGGAACCTGAACCACATGTACGGGGTCCGCGACGACGACGGCTGGCTCGGCTTCTGGGTGTTCCTCGCCTCGGTGGCGGTCATGGTGGCAGCCTGGTTCCTGGCCCGGCCGATCTTCCTGCGTCCCATCGCGTCGCTGATGGGCAAAGTCAGCCGCTGACGACGCAGGGCCGCAGGGGCCCCTTCAGGCGTCCTTGAGCTTCTGGTAGGCGTCCAGGGCCCGTTCCCGGGACTCGGGCAGGTCCACGAGCGGCTTGGGGTAGCCGGCCGCATCCGCCCCCCACGGTTCGTGGATGTCCTTGCCTTTGAGGGCCCGGAGCTCGGGAATGAACGCCCGCAGGTAGCTGCCGTCGGCGTCGAACTTCTTGCTTTGTGTCACCGGGTTGAAGATCCGGTAGTAAGGAGGCGTCTGCCCCGGACCCGGCCACCCACTGCCAGTTGGCCGGGTTGTTGGCGGCGTCGGCATCCACCAGCGTGTCCCAGAACCATTCCTCCCCGATCCTCCAGTCGGTCAGGAGGTTCTTGACCAGGAACGAAGCAGCAGCCATCCGCACCCGGTTGTGCATCCAGCCTGTCTGCCACAGCTGACGCATGCCGGCATCCACCAGCGGGTAGCCGGTGTTTCCCTGCTGCCACGCCGCGAGCTCCTGCCGGTTGGGGAGCTCCACTGGAAGTTGTCGAAGGCGGGCCGGAAATTCCGGGTGGCCAAATCCGGGTTGTGATAGAGCAAGTGCCAGTTGAATTCACGCCAGCCAAGTTCGGCCCGGTAGGTGCCCACATCGGAGGGGACGTTCCGCGGGTGCCGGCGGCGGATCTCCCGCCATACGCGGAACGGGCTGACCTCTCCGAAACGGAGGTGCGGGGACAGCCGGCTGGTGCCCTCGGTGCCGGGCAGGTTCCGGCCGGTGCCGTAGTCCTCGATGGGTCCGTCCAGGAAGTCCTCCAGGCGCTCCAATGCGCCCTTCTCGCCGGGTTTCCAAGTGGCGGCCAGGCCACTGCTCCAGTCGGGCTTGGCGGGAATGAGATTCCAGCTGCTGAGGGTGTCACTGCCCGGCATGCCGCGGCCGGCAGGGGCGGGGCCGGGCAGCGTTTCCGGCGCATCGGAAGGGTCCCGGATCTCCTGCGAGGCCAGGCAGGCCCGCCAGAAGGGCGAGTAGACCTTGTAAGGCCCGCCCGCCCCTGTCTCGACGGTCCATGGCTCGAAGAGGAGGTTTGCCTGGAAACTGGAGGCCTGGAGCCCGTTCGCTGCCGCCCAGTCCTTAAGTCCGGCGTCGATGGTCCTCTCCGGCTGCCCGTACCGGCGGTTCCAGAAGAGATGGCTGGCCTTGGTCTGGCCGGCAAGGTTCCTGATGACCCCGCCTGCGGGGCCGCGCCGTAGTACCAGGCGGGATCCCTTGCTTTCAAGTTCGGCGGACAGTGCTGCCAGGGAGTGGTGCAACCACCAGCGCGCTGCGCCACCGAGGGGCCGCACCCCGTCGGACTCCTCATCCAGGATATAAACCACTGTCAGTGGCGCACCCCGGCGGGCGGCCTCTGCGAGGGCCGGATTATCGTCCAGCCGCAGGTCATCTCGGAGCCAAACCAGGGACGTGCCGTCGGAAGAAGTCATGGCACCACGCTACACAGAGCGGACATGGCAATGGCCGGAACCACGGTCCCGGCCATTGCCGTATTCAGCTTCAGAAGCCGTCCAGAACCTTAGAGCTTGTCGAAGTCGGCCTCGTCAAGGGTCGATTCGGACGATGCGGGGCTTCCGGCGCCCAGGGCAGGCTTGGAGTTGCCGCCGGCCTTGAGCGCCGCCAGGCGGGCTTCGATCTCGGTCTGCTCGCCGAGGTCCTCCAGCTGGTTGAACTGGGCGTCCAGGCTGGAGGCTGCGAGCTCCTGCTGCCCACGGACCTTGGCCTCTTCGCGGCGGATCTTTTCCTCGAAGCGGCCCACCTCGCTGGTGGGATCCATAAAGTCAATGCTCTTGATGGCGTCATGGACCTGGGACTGCGCCGCTGCCGTCTTGGACCGGGCAACGAGTTCATTGCGCTTGCTGGTCAGCTGGTTGAGCTTGTTCTTCATCTGGTCCAGGCCGGTCTTCAGCTTGTCCACTACTTCGCGCTGGGAGGCGATGCTCGGCTCGGCGCCCTTGGCTTCGCTTTCGGCCGCCATCTGCCGCTGCAGTGCCACCTTTGCCAGGTTGTCGAACTTTTCTGCGTCGGCTGCGTCGCCGCCCGCACGGAACTCGTCAGCCTTGCGGGAAGCGGCAAGTGCCTTGTTCCCCCAGTCACGGGCGTTCTTGATGTCCTCGTTGTAGTCGTCTTCCAGCATCCGGAGGTTGCCGATGGTCTGCGCCACGGCGGACTCGGCCTCGGCGATGTTGTTGGTGTAGTCGCGGACCATCTGGTCCAGCATCTTCTGCGGGTCCTCGGCGTTGTCCAGCAAGGAGTTGATGTTCGCCTTTGCCAGCTGTGCGATCCGGCCGAAAATGGACTGCTTAACCATGGTGTTTGCCTTTCGTCCTGCTCTGTGTTGACCACTGGAACCGGTGCACAGTGGTGTACTTCTTCTGTCCGCCTGCCGGGATCTTCCGGCGTGTCCGGCGGAAGACCCTTAGAAACTGCCCGAGTCGCCGCCGCCGAAGTCGCCGCCGCCGAAGTCGCCGCCGCCCATGTCGCCGCCGAAGCCGCCGGAGTCTCCGCCCCAGCCACCGCCTCCGCCGCCGTCTCCCCAGCCGCCACCGCCGCCGCCCCAGCCTCCGTGGCCGCCGTTGAGGATGGAGTTGATCAAAATGCCGCCAAGGATGGCACCGCCGAGGCCGCCGCCGCCTCCTCCTCCGAACATGCCGCCCCTGCCGAAGCCCTGGTTGGCATAGCCGTCGAAGTGCTCCACGTCGGCCTGGGCCAACTGGGCGGCCTGCGCCGCGAGGGCATGTGCCTGCTGGGCGTACGTTAGGGCAGTGACGGGGTCTGTACGGGAAATGGACAGCGCATAGTCGAGGTTCCGCTGGGACTCCGCCAGCCGGGTCCGTGCCTCGGTGCCCACACCGCCGCGGCGGGCGGTGATGTAGTCCGACGTGGCGCTGATCTGGGCCTGGGCCGACATGATGGTCTGCTGCAGCGATGCCTGCGCCCGCCGGGCCTGCTCTTGCTGGTCCCGGACGCCGGTCAGGGCCTGGTCCAGTGACTGGTGGGCGGTTTCCACCCGCTGCAGGGTGGCGATGGGATCGATTCTTCCGCCTTGGATTTCAGTCTTTACCTGCGCCAGTGCGGCTTCCACCGCCGCTACCGGCCCCGCCAGTTCGGCGTGTCCGCCCGACTGGATCATGGCCTTGGCCTGCGCCAGGTCCTGCGCCGTGTCCACCACTGCCGCTTCGAGGCCATTGCGGGCGTCATCGAGGTTCCCGGACACCTTGGAGATGGCATCCAGCAGGACATTGGTCTGGTGCAGGCTCTCTTCCGCAGCCCGCACGGCGACGGCAGCCAGGCTTCCTTCGCCCTCGCCCAGCTTCTGCTGGGCGGCCTGGGACGCGTTCTGGACGAAGGCCAGCCGCTCCTTGGCCTGCACGATGTTGTCCGCAACCTGGGCCAGCGCACTGTCGGCATACTTGGACCGCATGGTGGCCAGGGACTGCTCCGCGCTAACGATCTTGGCGTCAGCCTCGGTGGCCCCGGCGCTGATGGCTGCGAGGGCCTGGGGAGCATTCTTTTCCAGTTCACGCAGGGAATCGAAGTCCGCCTTCTGCTCCTGGAGGGATGCAAGGGCGGCCTCGGAGCGGCGGATGATCTCGCCCAGCCAGGTCCGCTGCTGCTCCTCGGTGTCTGGAATGTGGTCATCGAGCCTGCTGCTGCAACTTGAAGGACTCGGTCATGTGGGCCTTCGCTTCGGCGAGGGCCTTGGTGAAGTTTCCGACTGCGGAATCACCATACTGTGCCTGGGCGAAACCGAGTTCCTGCTCGCTGGACTTGATGGCGTCATCCGCCTCGATAAGCAGGGAACCGCTCTTCCGGCGGAGTTCTTCCACGCTGAGGGATGCCAGCGGGTCCAGTTCCGCGCCCTGGGGGCCATAGCTTCCGCTGGAGGCCACCTGCCCGGCGGCCTTCTTCCGCCGGTTCCGGTAGAGCAGGTAGGCGCCGCCTCCGGCCACCACCACGCCAGCGCCTACGAGGATTCCGGCGCCGGCCCCGTTGCCGGATGACACATTGCCGCTGCCGCCGCCGGCAGCATCGCCAACCGCGGAGGCAGTGTCAATCGCGGCCTGGGCGTAGTCCTTCTTGCCGCCGGCGAGGTTGGCCACCACCGCATTCTGGGTGATGTTGCTGCGCTTGGAGTAGATGGTGCTGGCCGAATTGGGGGAGAAGTAGTACTTGCCTTGGTCGGTGGCGATGGCAAGGATGACGTCTGCCTTGCCCATGCCCTTGCTCTTTGCCACCGCCTGGCTCCAGGCCGTGGGGTCCGCAGGGTTGTCGAACGACTTCACCGTGACCACGTACAGATTGTATTTGTGGTCCTTCAACAGCTTCTGGATGGCGTCCTGGACCTCGCCCTTCCGGCTGCCCAGCACGTTTGCGTTGTCAACGATGTTGGTCCCGGAGGGAATGGCCACCGGGTCTTCGGCCCAGGCGGCGCCGGCGGGTACGGCCAGCAGCCCGGCAAGGCCGATCACGGCGAGGATATGTTTGAACTTTGACCGCATGTGCAACCCTTCAGCACGCCTGACACCGATTCGGGACGAATCAGTCGTCGAATCCAGCAGCGCCCCCACGCTTGGTGTGAAGCCGCAGGTCGCTGTGGCAATTCATCTTGATTCTATGGTGCACCCCACAGCCAGTCCATGCGGCTGAATATGCCGCCAGCGAAACGGAAAGGCAGCCCCCAATCCGAGGGGCAGAGCATTCAGCAAGCTTTCAGCAAACATCCGAACTTGTTCCAGCGGGACGGGTCATAGTTAATGGCAGAAGAGGATGAAAGGAAGTCCCATGACTGAGAATCAAACCCCCGGACCGGTCCCCGAGGACAACCAGGGGGAAGCCGCGGCCCCTGGCAGCAGGGCCCGCAGCAGCCCGCAGACCGCCCGGCAGCCAATCAGCATGGGAATGGCGGTGTGACCCCGGGACAGGAACGCGGCTACGGTGCCGGGGACCAGCAGCGCGCAGAGTCGAACAACAACACTGAGCGGCTGGACCAGCCGCAGGGGCGTGAAAACCACACCCAGGAGTTTCCGGGTGCTCCGCGCCCCGTCTACCCGCAGCGCCAGCCCTTCTACGGCCAGTCCGGCAACTACGGCCAGCAGCACCAGGACGGCCAGCCCATTCACGGCGCGGCACACGGCACGCCCAGCGGAAGCGTCGGCCTGGCCCCCAACCCCAAAGATGCACCCCGCCGTAAGGCCACCTTTGGCGTCGGCACCCTGGTGGCCAGCATCCTTGCAGCAGGCCTCGTCGGCGGCGGCGTGGCAACGGTTGGCGCCGGTGAAATGTTTGGACACACCGGGTCCAGCACATCGACGGTGGGCAGCAGCAACCAGCCCGGTACGGTTATCGTCAACAACAAGGACGACGTCAACGCCATCACTGCGGCTGCGGTGAAGGCCTCGCCCAGCGTTGTCACCATCAGTGCCACCAGCGGCAGCTCCGGGGGCACCGGTTCCGGCATTGTCCTGGACGACCAGGGACACATCCTGACCAACACGCACGTGGTGACGCTGGACGGCCAGTCCGCCAACGCCACCCTTGAAATCCGCACCAGCGATGGCAAGGTCATGCCCGCAAAGCTTGTGGGGACCGACCCCCTGTCCGACCTCGCCGTCATCAAGGTGGATGACACCTCGGGCCTCACCCCTGCCACGCTCGGTGATTCCTCCAAGCTCAATGTGGGCGATACGGCCATCGCCATTGGTTCCCCGCTCGGCCTGACCGGCACCGTTACGGACGGCATCGTGTCCACCCTCAACCGCACCATCAGCGTGGCTTCGTCTGCTGCACCCAAGGGCGGCGACAACAGCCAGGGCGGCGACCAGGGATTCCAGTTCGCCCCTCCGGGCGGCGGACAGAGCCAGCAGAACTCCAGCGAGGGTTCCATCGCCATCAACGTGATCCAGACTGACGCCGCCATCAACCCCGGAAACTCCGGTGGCGCCCTGGTGAACAGCAAGGGCGAGATCATCGGCGTGAACGTGGCCATCGCATCCGCCGGGTCCGGAACATCCACCTCCCAAAGCGGCAACATCGGCGTCGGGTTCAGCATCCCGATCAACAACGCCAAGCGGGTGGCCCAGGAAATCATTGACAGCGGCAAGGCCTCCCACGGCCAGGCTCGGCGTCAGCGTCAAGGCCAAGTCCTCCTCGGCCGCAACCTCGGAGTTCTCGGTGGGGGCGGACGTGGCCACAGTCGACGCCACTCGGCCGCAGGAAAGGCCGGCATCAAGGTGGGTGACGTCATCACCAAGTTCAACGACCTCACCATCGGCGAACCCAACCAGCTGACGGCAGCCGTACGCGAACAGCCCGCAGGATCCACCGTGAAGATCACGGTCATGCGCGGCGGCAAGGAACAGACGTTCGACGTCACGCTGGGTGCCGCTGCCAGCTAAGGCGCAGCAGCAGGGCCAAGTACTGACGACGGCGGCGTCCCCACCAAAGGGGCGCCGCCGTCGTCATGCTCTTTACCGGCGGGGACGGCTGACACAGGCGTTAACGGAAGAGGGCGCGGGGGCGCGCCGATATGGTTAGCTAGGAGCTACCCGCCTGCCGGGCATATTGCGGCCATGTCCCACCCGGCTGGCTGTCCACAAGCATGGAAGGCTGCTGCAGAAACAGTGGAAGAGACATTGAAGATCGTAGTCCTGGTCAAACATGTACCGGACGCCCAATTCGACCGTCACCTCAACGGGGAGGGCAACACCGCAGACCGCGACGAAAGCATCCTGTCCGAACTGGACGAGTACGCGCTGGAGGCAGCACTGCAGCTGGCCGAGGCACGGGGCGGAAGCAAGGCGGGCAACCAGGTCATCGCCCTGAGCATGGGGCCCGCCGGAGCTGTCAACGCCGTCAAGAAGTCCCTGCAGATGGGCGCCACCGAGGGCGTACACCTCACCGACGAGGCCCTGGCCGGCTCGGATGCCGCAGCCACGTCGCTTGCGCTCGCAGCCGCGGTCCGGCACCTGGGTGACGTGGACCTGGTCATCACCGGCATGGCGTCCACCGACGGCGAGACCTCTCTTGTTCCGGCGCAGGCCGAGCGGCTTGGGTTGCCGCAGGTGACCTTCGCTTCCACGCTGGAGGTCGACGGCGGCCGCCTGACGGCCCGCCGCGACGCTGATACGTCCTCGGAAACGGTGGAGGCTCCGCTGCCCGCCGTTGTGTCCGTGACGGACCAGATCAACGAGCCGCGCTACCCGAACTTCAAGGGCATCATCGCGGCCAAGCGCAAGAGCATCAGCACGCTGTCCCTGGCCGACATCGGCGTGGACCCCGCCCAGGTGGGCTTTGCCGGTTCCTGGACCACCGTGACCAGCGCCGAACAGCGGCCGCCCAGGACTGCAGGCACCATCATCACCGACGAGGGCGACGCCGGCATCAAGCTGGTTGACTTCCTGGCCGCCCAGAAGCTGCTCTAAGAGGGACACCGACATGGCACAAGTACTCGTATTCATCGACAACCCCGGCGCCTCGCTCAAGAAGAGCAGCCTCGAGCCTGCTGACGCTGGCGCGTTCCCTGGGCGAGACCGCAGTGGCCCTCAACGGCGCCCTCTCCGACGGCGCAGCTGCCACCTTCGCGGAGTACGGCGTGGGCAACATCCTGCACCCGTCCGCCCAGGACCTTGATGACTTCCTGGTTGCACCCAAGGCCGCCTACCTGGCCGCAGCCGCTGAAGCCACCGGTGCGGGCATCGTCCTGCTGGACAACTCGCCGGAGGGCAAGGAAATCGCGGCACGGCTGGGCATCCGGTTGAACGCAGGCGTCATCACCGACGTCGTCGGCGTGGACCAGGACGGCACTGCGCACAAGTCTGTCCTGGCCGGTTCCTACACCACTGCCTGCAAGGCCACCACCCCTGTTACGGTGCTGACCCTCAAAGCCAACAACGTCACCCCTGAGCCGGCCGCTGCCCCCACCAGCCCGGGAACTGCCACGGTGGAGGTTCCTGCCGCAGCCGCTGCCGCGCGCATTACCGCCCGCGAGCAGAAGGTGGCCAGCGGCCGGCCCGACCTCACTGATGCCCGCATCGTGGTGGCCGGCGGACGCGGCATGGACGGCGATTTCGGTCCGGTCGAGCAGCTGGCGGATGCCTTGGGCGCTGCCGTGGGCGCCTCCCGTGCCGCCACGGACGCCGGCTGGATCAGCCATGATGCCCAGGTAGGTCAGACCGGCAAGACGGTCTCCCCGCAGCTCTACATTTCCGCCGGCATCTCGGGAGCCATTCAGCAAAAGGCCGGCATGCAGACGTCCAAGGTCATCGTCGCGATTAACAAGGACGCCGAATCGCCGGTCTTCGAGATCGCTGACTTCGGGATCATCGGCGACGTGTTCGATGTCCTTCCGCAGGCCACGGCCGAGATCAAGAAGCGAAAAGGCTGATTCTTTGACTGCCTCCCACGAGCAGGCACAGGGCCCGTTCAATCCGGACATCCACCGGGTTGGGCGGGTGCTCTGTTTTGCGGCCCATCCTGACGATATCGACTTCGGTGCTGCCGGCACCGTCGCCGCATGGACCGCGGCAGGCGTGCAGGTGAGCTACTGCATCATGACCGACGGCGACGCGGGGGCTTTGACCCCGCCCACCGGGCGGACATCACTGCCATGCGCGACGCCGAGCAACGGCGTGCCGCGGAGCCTGGTGGGCGTGACCGACATCCACTACCTCCACCAGCGGGACGGGTACCTCGAGGCGTCGCACGAGGTGATGAAAGGGGTGGTGCGGCTGATCCGCGAAATCCGTCCCGACGTCGTCCTTGCCATGCACCCGGAACGGAACTGGCAGCGGATCCAAAAGAGCCATCCCGACCACCTGGCCGTGGGGGAGGCGGTGACGCGTGCGGTGTATCCGGCACTGGAGAACCCCTTCGCCTACCCTGAGCTGGCAGAAGCGGGGCTTGAGGCGTACAAGCTGCCGTGGCTGTGGCTCTACGCGGGACCGGAGGAACGGGAAAACCACTTCGTGGACGTCACCGCGCAGGTGGACGCCAAGCTGGCCGCCATCCACGTCCATGTCAGCCAGCACCCTGACGTGGCGGCGATGGAAGCCACCGTCCGCCAAGGCATGCACCTAAACGCCACCCGGGCCGGCCTCTCCGGGGAGCGCAGCGCGGAGGCTTTCCACGTGGTGGCCATTAACGGTCCCGGCACCATCGCGGGGTTCTAGCACAAAAAAGCGCTCCCGGTTCCCTTCGCTGGAAGGGAACCGGGAGCGCTCTTTTCGCTTGCCTGCCGGGGCGCCCGTTTCAGGCCCCGAGCGGAGCCGCCGCCACCGTAGGCAGCGTGGGTGCCTTTGACCCGCCGGCAGGCTCCACAGTGATGCCCAGTGAGGCCGCCGAGTGGATGCCCTGGACCACTGCAGGCTTGGACAGGGCCTGCTCGTCCATCAGCCCCTGGGACACCGGCGCGGAACCATCCTTGGGGATCAGCCACATCTGGTAGACCTTCCCGACCGGGGGAGCAGGCACGCCGCTCATCTTCACCACGGCTGCGTCCTCCGACGCTGAAATCAGGAGGGTGGCCTTGCCTCCGCCCACCACGTTCACGGACGCCTCGCGAAGGTCGTTGGCCCTGGCCACCTGGTTGACGGGATCGTTTTGGTCGGCCACGTAGGCGCCCACGCCCACGCCGCCCAGGGCAATGGCTGCCGCCGCTGCCACCCCGATCAGCCACCGCCGGGTCCCCGACGGGCCCCGCCGTTCGGCCCGGCGCTTCCGGGCTTGTGCCAGTTCATCAAGGCTGTCCTCGCGGGGAGGCGGTGAGGTGCTGGCCGGTGTCTCGGCACGGGCCAGACCGTCCTGTCCCGGGAATTGGGCGGGAAGCTGGGAGACGATCCGCTGGAACAGGTCCGACGGCGGCTCCTCCTCCGCACGGAAGGTACGGACCAGCGTCTCCCGGGACTGCCGGACACGCTCAATGAACGCCCGGCGTTCTGTCTCCGGTGCCGTGGCGAAATAGCGGTCGATCGCGTCGCGTTCCTGCTCCGTGACCGCATCCAGGGCGTAGAGCCTCGGCAAGGTCGAGGGCGCGGCCGGCCGCAAGGTCCATGGCCACGGTGTCCCCGAAGGCACGTGAACGGCCATCGCGGCCTTCATCCATTCCACTCATCTCAACTCACCCCCAGACAGGTCTTCAATCGGATCAGTCCATCGCGGATGCGGGACTTGATGGTGGGCACTGCGGCATTCAGCCGTTCTGCGACTTCCCGGTAGGTGAGGCCGCCGTAGTAGGCAAGGCGTACGGATTCCTGCTGTGTTTCGGTCAGCGTCCCCAGGCACCGGACTACGGCTTCGGCCTCCAGCCGGCTGCCTACTTCGTCGGAAACGGCGTCGTGGTCGATCTCCTGCGTACTCGCCCCGTATTTGGCTTCCCTGTCCGTGGAGGACTGCGACGACCGGACTTTGTCCACCGCCCGGCGGTGGGAGATGGTCATCAGCCAGGACAGCGGGCTCCCGGCCTGGGGATCGAACTTCGCGGCGTTCTGCCACACCTGGAGGAAGACTTCCTGTGTGGTGTCTTCGCTCAGTTCGGGATCGATGAGGACGCGCCGCGCCATACCGAAGACCCTGCGGGACGTGAGCTGGTAAAACTCGGCAAACGCGGCCTGGTCCCCGCGGGCAATGCCCGCAAGCAGGACCGTGAGGCGTTGGCTGAGGTCTGCAGGTGGGTCAGTCACCGCGGCGGACCCCTCGGAATTCGGCGCGTTGGGAGTTTCCATTACGTCCAAGCATAAGTCTCCCGGCGGCGGATTCTCAGCAGTGCCGTGCCGGCTGCGGTTGTCCGGCCTGGAACCTGCCTCCAGTAGAGTCACCTGCCGCTCCTTGGTCCGCGCGAATGTCTTCAAGAGTCATTCGGCGCCCCGGGCAGGATGGATGGGCCGGCCGCAAAGGTTTTCGGCGCCGGCCGCAAACCGGGGAGAAGTCCTAGATCCTGGCTCCTGCGAAGCCCTGCTGCCGCCACGCCTCGTACACGGCAATTGATGCGGCGTTGGCCAGGTTCAGTGAACGCAGGGCCGGCAACATGGGCAGGCGCACCGTGGCCGTGACATGCGGATCTGTTTTCAGCTCCGGCGGCAGTCCCACCGATTCGCAGCCGAACAGCAGGACGTCTCCCGGAGCGTAGGCGATGTCCGTGTAGCTGGTGGTGCCGTCCGAGGTGAAGGCATAGACGCGCTCGGGCTGGAGGTGCTGCCACGCGTCTTCGATGGTCTTGTGGACGGTTACGACGGCGAGGTCATGGTAGTCGAGCCCCGCCCGGCGCAGTTTCGCGTCGGAGAAGTCGAAGCCCAGGGGTTCCACGAGGTGCAGTTCGGCGCCGGTGATGGCGGCGAGGCGGATGGCGTTGCCGGTATTGCCGGGGATTTCTGGTTCATGGAAGAGGATGCGGAACACCTCCCCATCCTAGCCACCCGCGGTCAGTGCATGCCGCGTAGCAGCCTGGCAAGGACCGGGATGTTCACGGTATTGGGGGCCGGGCCCGATGCGAGGAATTCCTTCAGGCCGCGCACCATGCCCGCCGCGTTGACGATCTGCACTGTTTCCAATGCGCCGGCTGGGCGGCGGTGGTGATCGATCACCGGCTCGTGGAGGTTGCCGTCCGGGCTCTGCACCAGCGTCCATCCCGTCACATTGAGTTCGGGAAAAATGTCCTGCATGGCCCACACCACCCGGGACAGCTGCGGAGGCGCCACCGCACGGCCTCCATGGTTGAGGGTCCGGCCGTCCCACGCGTAGGCGCCTTTGGGCAGGAGCATGGAGTTGACCAGGGCCAGCCGGTAGCCGGCAAGCACGGCGTGGTCGATGTGGCTGTTGTCAGCCGGCGACTGCAGCCCGTTGATGAGCCGCGCGGAAGGGATGGCCGGCAGTACTTGCCGGGTCAGCAGGCGCACGGTGCGCATTTCCCGCTGGATGCGGGCATCGGCCCCGAAAATTCCCCGCTTCCGGGGCATCCCATGCACCTGCTGGCTTGCCTGCGCCAGCGGGATGAGCGGAACGCCGGTTCCTTCGAAGGGCGGCACATAGACCGGCGGGTCGCCGGCTGTATTCCTGCCGTTGCCCGGCCTGCGGACAGTTGCGGACGCCCTGCTTCCGGCAGCGGGCGCATCAAAGTGCGCCCCGTCATCGGACGAAGCGTCCCAGACCGTACCCGCGCCATAGGAACGGTCATATGCTTTCCTGCGCTGCGGATCAATAAGGGTTTCGTAGGCAGCGGTGACCCGGCGGAAAGTTGCGGCGTCACCTCCGTGGTCCGGATGGGAGATCCTGGCCGCGCGGCGGTAGGCCACCTTGATTTCTTTCTCGGTGGCGGTGACGGCCACCCGGAGGACCTGGTAATGGGAGCTGCTGCTCTCGGTCAAGCAATCTTCCTTCTCTTGATGCGCGGCTTCCTGTTCCCGGCGGGATAGCGGAGCGCCCGCCCAGTCTAGCCAGCGCTGAGGTTGCGCCTGCCGTGACAACGAACACCACGGGCTTGCGGGTTCCCCGGGTGCCGGAGTCTAGACTCGTGCCTGCGCGGCTGAACACCGGCTGCAGGGGATGCGACAGAGTGGAGGCGGATATGCCGACGACGGCGGGACAGGCCGGCAGGGCATGGCGCAGGGAAGTGCCGCTTGCGATTGGCTGCCTGGCGGGCTTGCTTCTGGGCGGATGCAGTGTGGACGTCCGGGATCCCTCCGTGACCGCAGCCCCGGCCAGCACTCCGGTGCTGTCCACCCCAACCATCACCCCTGGCCATGACGCTGCAGCAGTGGCGGCGCGCGACCTGACCTTTGCTGCGGGCGGCACACTGGCTCCAGGGGTGCCCGTGGGAATTTCCGATGAGCTCAGGGGCGCCCCGGGCTGGAACCTTGTGAAGGAAAACGTGGCCGGCGCCAGCCAATACGCGAAGGCCGATGGCTGCGTCGTTGCGGCCAGGGTCAGCGTCGGGCAGGCTGCCCTGGTCAGGGGGATGACCGGGAGTCCACCGTTGCCCTCTTCCAGTATCTTGACGCAACCATCCAGCCTTCTTACCTGAAGACCGACACCCTGCAGTGGGGCGGCACCACGGATACTCCCGGCAAGAACGTGGAAGTGCTGGCCCTTGAGCATGCGGCGCCCGGCGGACCGTCAACAGCGGTGCTGGCACGGGTTTTTGGCACTGCCGGTTCGTCGGCCTATATATCGGTCTCCTGCCCGGATGGGGCCACCCTCAGTGCGGCCCGCCGGGACGTGGTCCGGTATCTGCCGTTGGTGCCGCCGTCTGTTTGAGTTCCCGGCGCTGCCTTGCACCCAAAACCGCCGACGGCTGGAGGGCTCAGCTGCCGGAGGGTCTCTTTTGCTGTACGGTTCCGCGTGTCCGGGGACGCAGCCGGCTTCACGCCGTGGTCCGGCTGGTTCCCACTGAAAGCCGGTTAAGGGCCAGGGCACCTATCAGCAGCCCGAAGTCCCGCAGCGCGACGTCGTAGAAGCTTCCCAGCAGGAGCAGGTTGACGATGATCCCGGCCAGCCACGCGGCCACGAGCAACGAGCCGTATTTTGGCCGTACTGCCACGGCCACGCCGGCGATGACTTCCACGACTCCCACGATGTACATAAAGGTCTGGGGCTGCAGCGGCACGATGGCCGTGGCCTGCGGCGCCAGGTAGACGGTCCAGTGCGTGAGGATGTTGGTGAATTTGTCCAGGCCGAAGAGGATCGGGGCGACGGTGAAGACCGTGCGCAGCAGCAGGAACGCCTGCCGCGCCGGCGGCATGGTGGTCGGTGCATGCTGGACCCGCATTGCTGATCCTGGCTTCATGATGCTCTCCTTCTAAAAGTAGGTATGCCAATTTTAGAAACAATACGGTCTATAATCAAGAGATCTTGACTTTGGAATTGGAGCGCCATGTACCGACTACCTTGGGCGGACAGGATTGCTGCCGTGGCATCACTGACGGACGCCAAGAGGCTGCAGCTTTTCGAGCCTGGTCGCTGCCTCACCCCGGCCGGTGGGGCGCGACGAGGTGGCCGAGGCTGCGGGCTTGGCGCGCAGTACCGTCTCCTTCCATCTGGACAAGCTGGTCCAGGACGGCCTGCTGGCCGTGGAGTTCCATAAGCCCGCAGGCAGGGCGGGGCCCGGATCTGGTCGCCCGGCCAAGATGTACCGGCCTGTGGGCAATGAAGTAGGTGCGTCCGTACCGGACCGGAACTATGACCTTGCCGGAGAGCTGATGGCCGCTGCCATCGAGGCCACGCAGGCCGAAGGCGGGCCGGTGGGGGAGTCGCTGCGCGCGGTCGCATTCAGGAAGGGGCGGGAACTGGCGGAAGCCTCGACAGGTTGGGAAGAGTTCCTGGCCGACGCCGGATATCAGCCGGAGCCCGACGGGGAGGGCGGCTACCTGCTTCCCAACTGCCCCTTCCACCGGCTTTCGCGGGCTCACGCGGCAGTGGTGTGCGACATGAACGGCGCGTTCCTGCGCGGGGCGGCGGCCGGCTGCGGCAGCCCCGAGGACCGCGTGGCCCCTGCTGCAGGGCCCGGCCATTGCTGCGCGCGGATCACTGGCGTGAGCTGACGGGGCTGCACCGCGGGTGCGGCAGCGCGCCGCGATAGAATTGGGGGATGCCCGCCTACCTCGACCACGCCGCCACCACGCCGCTTTCCGGTGCCGCGCTCGCCGCCCTGACGCGCGAACTGGCACGGACCGGCAACCCCTCGTCGCTGCACGGATCCGGGCGCCGCGCCCGCCGCGCCGTTGAGGATGCCCGGGAGGCTATCGCGGCCGCGGCCGGCGCCCATCCCTCGGAGGTCATCTTCACCTCCGGTGGCACCGAGGCGGACAACCTCGCCGTGAAGGGCATGTACTGGTCCCGCGTGGCACAGGACCCAAAGCGGTGCCGCATCCTGTGCACCGCCGTCGAACATCACGCGGTGCTGGACACGGTGGAATGGCTGGAACGCCACGAAGGCGCCGAAGTTACCTGGCTGCCGGTGGACAGCGAGGGCGTGCTGGACCTGGAGGTCCTCGAAGCGGAGCTCTCCCGCGACCCCGACACAGTGGCACTGGTGACTGTCATGTGGGCCAACAACGAGGTGGGCACCATCCAGCCCATTCAACGTGTAGCAGAACTGGCGCATGTCGCCGGTGTGCCGGTGCACTCCGACGCCGTCCAGGCATTCGGCTCGGTGCCGGTGCACTTCAAAGAATCAGGCCTGGCCGCCATGTCCATTTCCGGACACAAAATTGGCGGCCCGGTCGGTGTGGGCGCACTCCTGCTGGGCCGGGCGGTCAAACTCACGCCCGTACAGCACGGCGGGGGACAGGAACGCGACGTCCGCTCCGGCACGCTGGACACCGCCTCCATCGCTGCCTTCGCTGCGGCGGCGGAATCCGTTGCCGCCGCGCTGCCCGCGGAAGCGGCAAGGATCGCTGCGCTGCGCGACCGGCTGATCGACGGCGTCCGGGAACGCATTCCGGAGGCGGTCCTTCGCGGCGCACCCGGAGGGCAACGGCTTCCCGGAAACGCGCATTTCACGTTCCCGGGGTGCGAAGGGGACTCGCTGCTGTTCCTCCTCGACCTGGCGGGCATCGAATCGTCCACGGGGTCCGCCTGCACGGCAGGTGTGCCCCGTCCCTCCCACGTGCTGCTGGCCATGGGCCTGGATGAAGAGACGGCGCGCGGAGCCCAGCGGTTCAGCCTGGGGCACGCGTCCACGGAGGCCGACGTCGACGCCCTCCTTGCCGCGCTGCCGGAAGCTTATTCACGGGCCCGCCAGGCCGGGATGGCCGGGCACGAGTCCTCGATCCAGACCGCGGCCACCGTGGCGCGGAAGGGCCTTCACGGCGCCTGAGCGCGGGCCGGCGCGCTCCGCCGGCCGCTGGGCCGCCCGGCCTGCCGTCCGTTCCAGCGGCCGTTCTGTCCAGCGCGGCGCGGGCTGATTTGCCTGCCGCCGTAGAATGGACAGGCAAACATCGTTTCCACCGCCGGTGCCTCAAGCACGGCCCCGGAAGGCAAGCATTCCCCAACAGAAAGCCAGCATGCGAGTACTAGCAGCCATGAGCGGCGGAGTGGACTCCGCCGTTGCCGCCGCCCGCGCGGTGGAAGCCGGGCACGACGTCGTCGGCGTCCACCTGGCCCTTTCGCGTATGCCGGGCACCCTGCGCACGGGCAGCCGCGGCTGCTGCACCATCGAAGACTCACGGGACGCCTGGCGGGCCTGCGACGTGCTGGGCATTCCTTATTACGTCTGGGACTTCTCCGAGCGCTTTAAGGAAGACGTCGTCCAGGACTTCATCGACGAATACGCTGCCGGCAGGACGCCCAACCCCTGCATGCGCTGCAACGAACGCATCAAGTTCGCCGCCCTGCTCGAGAAGGCGATTGCCCTGGGCTTCGACGCCGTCTGCACCGGCCACTACGCCAAGGTCATCGAAGACGCCCACGGCAACCGTGAACTGCACCGGGCGGCGGACTGGGCCAAGGACCAGAGTTACGTCCTGGGCGTGCTCACCCACGAACAGCTGAAGCACTCGATGTTCCCGCTGGCGGACACCCCGTCCAAGGCCGAGGTGCGGGCCGAAGCAGAGCGGCGGGGGCTCTCCGTGGCCAACAAGCCGGACAGCCATGACATCTGCTTCATTCCCGACGGGGACACTGCGGGCTGGCTTGCCGAAAAGATCGATATGACCAGTGGTGACATCGTGGATGAGAGCGGCGCCAAAGTGGGGGAGCATCCCGGAGCCAACGCGTTTACGGTCGGCCAGCGGCGCGGACTCAAACTGGGGACTCCAGCTGCTGACGGCAAGCCACGCTTCGTCCTGGAAATCCGGCCCAAGGAAAACAAGGTGGTTGTGGGTCCCGAGGCGCTGCTGGCAATCGATGAGATCCGCGGCATCAAGGTGTCCTGGGCCGGCCTTCCGATTGCCGAAGTGGAAGCCGGAGCTGAATTCGACTGCTACGCGCAGGTCCGGGCGCACGGTGATCCGGTTCCTGCCACTGCCCACATGGAGCCAGCCACGGAAGGCGCGGCCGCCAGCCACCTCGTGGTCCGGCTCGTGACACCGCTGCGGGGCGTGGCCCCCGGCCAGACCGTGGTGCTGTACCAGGGCAGCCGGGTGCTGGGCCAGGCAACCATCGACGCCGCCCGCTCACTCCAGCGCGCGGCCCTCTAGCGCAGCCACGTTCAGCGCCACCACGGCTTGGCCGTGGTGGCGCTTTGTTGTGCCCGCGGGTCTCCCCTCATCGGGGCTGCTGGGCCCATCCCGGTAACTTTTAAGAAAATTTTGTGTTGGAACTCACAGAAACGGCACTCCCGAGGTCTGACTCTCTGATTCAATCTAGGAATCAGCACTGCACGCCGGCGCCTGGGACCATCAGCCTGTGACCGCGGGCGTGCGCGTACTCATCGGAAAGAAGTTCACAGATGATAAAGAGCACAACGGCCCTGCACCGCGCCATCGCGCTGGCAGGCATCTCCGCCCTGGCCCTGACAGCCTGCACCGGGCCATCGGGCGGCGGGGGCGGAACGTCCACAGGCGGGAGCGCCGGTGGCAGTGCCATCACTTTCGGAACGACGGACAAAGTCGTCACCCTCGACCCCGCCGGCTCCTACGACGCAGGCTCCTTCCTGGTGATGAACCAGGTCTACCCCTTCCTGATGAACTCCAAGCCCGGTTCTGCCGAAGTCAGCCCCGATATTGCGGAGTCCGCTTCCTTCACGGCACCCACTGAGTTCACGGTGAAGCTGAAGCCCAACCTGAAGTTCGCCAACGGCCATGCGCTGACTGCTTCGGACGTCAAGTTCTCCTACGACCGCATCATGAAGATCAACGACCCCAACGGCCCGGCGTCCCTGCTCTCCAACCTCAAGTCGGTCGAAGCCAAGGATGACACCACCGTGGTGTTCACCCTCAAGGCCGCCAACGACCAGGTGTTCCCCAGCGTCCTTGGCACCAACACGGGCCCCATCGTGGATGAGGAAGTCTTTCCGGCCGACAAGGTGATGAGCGATGAAGACATCGTCGCCGCCAAGCCATTTGCCGGACCGTACACCATCGACTCCTACAAAAAGAACGAACTTGTCAGCCTTAAGAGCAACCCGGACTACAGCGGCCTGCTGGGTAAGCCGGCGAATGACAGCGCCGTCATCAAGTACTACGCGGACTCCAACAACCTGAAGCTGGACGTCCAGGGCGGCAACATCGACGTTGCCGGCCGCAGCCTGACCGCGACGGATGCCGCTGACCTGGGCAAGGACTCCAAGGTCAAGGTCTACAAGGGCCCGGGCGGCGAGCCGGTACATCGTCTTCAACTTCGACACCATGCCCTTCGGCGCCAAGACGCCGGAGGCCAACCCCGCGAAAGCCCTTGCGGTCCGCCAGGCCATGGCTGACATCGTGGACCGCCAGGCCATCTCCGACCAGGTTTACAAGGGCACCTACGTCCCCGCGTACTCCGTGGTCGCGGACGGCCTGCCCGGTGCAACCCAGCCCATGAAGGAGATGTACGGCGACGGCAGCGGCAAGCCCAGCCTGGACAAGGCCAAGAAGGTCCTGGCGGACGCCGGAATCACCGGGCCGGTCAATGTGAAGCTGCAGTACAACCCGGACCACTACGGCAAGTCCTCCGGTGACGAATACGCCATGGTCAAGGAACAGCTGGAGAAGTCGGGCCTGTTCACCGTGGACCTGCAGTCCACCGAATGGGTGACCTACTCCAAGGCCCGTACCGCCGACGCCTACCCCGTGTACCAGCCTGGGCTGGTTCCCGGACTACTCGGATGCGGACAACTACCTCACGCCGTTCTTCATCCCCGGCAACTTCCTGAAGAACCACTATGAGAACCCGGCTGTCACCGACCTCATTCAAAAGCAGCTCACCACACCGGACAAGACCGAACGCCAGAAACTGATCGGCGACGTCCAGACTGCCGTCGCCAAGGACCTGTCCACGCTGCCGCTCCTCCAGGGCTCACAGCTGCTGGTGGCAGGGAAGGACGTCAAGGGCGTCGAGAAGACCCTCGACCCCTCCTTCAAGACCCGCCTTGGCGTTCTGTCCAAGTAAGCACTCCACCCCCATCGGGCTCTGACAGGCCAGAGGCGGGACGCCACAACGGTGTCCCGCCTTTTGCCGGTCATCAGCCAGCAACGAGGGGACTGCTGGCTCCCGGTCACCACGAATCCAGGTACCGATGACAACTTTGATTGACGCGCCACCCAGTGACGCCGACGCACTCCTTCCGCCCAAGAAAAAGCAGGCAGGCGGAGGGCTGGGCCAGTACATCCTGGTCCGCTTCCTGCTGATCTTCCCTACCATCCTTATCCTCGTCACCATGGTGTTCTTCCTGATGCGGATCACGGGTGACCCCATTACAGCCGCCATGGGCGGCCGCCTGCCCCCGGAACAGCTGCAGGAACGGATCCATGCCGCCGGTTACGACCGGCCGCTGATCGCACAGTACTTCGAATACCTCGGCCAACTGGTCACGGGGAATTTCGGAACCACCCTCTCGGACAACCGCAAGGTCAGCGAGATGCTGACCACCTATGGTTCCGCCACCCTGGAGCTGTCCATCAACGCCCTCATCGTGGCGCTGCTGGTCGGCATCCCGCTGGGCATGGTCGCTGCACACCGGCGCGACCACCTGCCCGACGCGGTGCTCCGGATCCTGGCCATCCTGTTCTATGCCACCCCGGTCTTCTTTGCGGGCATGCTGCTGAAACTGGTGTTCTCGGTGTGGCTGGGCTGGCTTCCAGTGGCCGGCCGCGCGGGAACCAGGACCGAGCTGTCCCTCACCGCGCTGGAGGCGCCCACCGGCATTTACTGGTTGGATGCCCTGCGCAGCGGAAATACCGCAGCGTTCAGTGATGTCATGTCCCACGCCGTCCTTCCCGCAGTGGCCCTGGGCCTGCTGACGGCGGGAGTCTTCCTTCGGCTGGTCCGGACCAACGTCATCGGCACCCTCGGCAAGGACTACATCGAAGCCGGCCGTTCCCGGGGCGTCAGCGAGTTCCGGCTGGTCACCAAGCACGCGTACAAGCCGGCGCTGATCCCGATCATCACGGTCATGGGTTTGCAGATCGCGGTGCTCCTCGGCGGCGCCGTGCTGACAGAAACAACTTTCGAGTGGAAAGGCCTGGGATTCCAGCTGGCCAACTACCTTACGGCGCGCGATTTCGTGGCCGTCCAGGGCATCGTGGTGCTGCTGGCGGTCATCGTCGCCGTTACCAACTTCATCGTGGACATCATTGCCGCGCTCATCGATCCCCGCGTGAGGTACTGACATGACTGCCGAAACCACCCTGGAACCCGTTGCGAATCCTCGGGCTTCCTTCTTCCGGCGGCTGCCGGTTGTGTCGCACTTCAACAAAAGCGTTGGCCTGCAGCGCTTCATGCTGGTGGTGGGGCTCGTCCTCACCGGCATCTTCCTGCTGACCGCCCTGGCGGCACCACTCCTGGCGCCCTACGGCTTCGCGCAGCTGTCCGACGTTGACGGCAGCTTCCCCACCCAGCAGGCTCCCGGGGGCAAACACCTCCTGGGCACCACGGTTGGCGGTTACGACGTCTTGTCACGCGTCATTTGGGGAACCCAGACAGCGCTGCTGGTCATCATCGTGGCCGTGGTCCTCTCAATTTTCGCCGGCGTCATCCTCGGCTTGGTGAGCGGCTACATCGGCGGGTGGCTGGACCGCATCCTGGTGGTCGTGGCGGATGCCATCTACGCCTTCCCGTCACTGCTGGTTGCCATCGTGATGGCCATCGTGATCAGCGGTGGCCAGTCCAGCCTATTCGGCGGGATCCTGGCCGCCGCCATCTCCATCACGGTCGTGTTCATCCCGCAGTACTTCAGGGTGATCCGGGCCGAGACCATCCGCCTCAAAGCGGAACCCTTCGTCGAGTCCGCCAAGGTGGTGGGTGCATCGAACATCCGCATCATGACGCGGCACATCTACCGCAATGCCACCCGAACCCTGCCGTTGATCTTCACCCTCAATGCGTCGGAAGCCATCCTGACGCTGGCCGGGCTGGGCTTCCTGGGCTTCGGCATTGAGCCAAGCTCGGCTGCGGAATGGGGCTTCGACCTGAACAAGGCGCTCGCTGACACCACATCGGGCATCTGGTGGACGGGCCTGTTCCCGGGCCTCGCCATAGTCTGGACGGTCCTCGGGCTCACCCTTGTTGGCGAAAGCATCAACGACCTCAACGATCCACGGCTCCGCGGCCGCAAGCGGACCAACCGCAAGGGCGCCGCTGCTGCTGCACCGGCTGCTCCAGACGGATCCGGCACTGCAACAGAATTGAGCAACCCGTGAGTGAAAATCTTGGTTCACTTCCCCGCCGGGAGGACCCGGAACGGAAGACAGTCCTCGACATCGACCACCTGCAGGTCACCTTCGCCACGGACGGCGGAGACGTCCGGGCCGTGAAGGACGTCAGCCTGGACGTCCGGGCCGGTGAGGTGCTTGCCATCGTGGGGGAATCCGGCTCCGGCAAGACCGTTACGGCCAAGACCATCCTGGGCCTGCTCCCGGAAACCGCCACGAGCTCGGGCGCAGTCCTGATCAACGGTTCCAATGTCATCAGCCTCAGCCCGGGCCGGCTGCGCCAGATCCGCGGCCGCGATGTAGCCATGGTGTTCCAGGAGCCGTCCACCGCCCTGAACCCGGTGTTTACGGTGGGATGGCAGATCGCCGAGGGTATCCGGGCCCATGCCGGAGCAGGCGGCAGCGGGCGGGTATCCGCGAAGGAAGCCAAGGAACGGGCCATCGAAGCCCTGCGCAAGGTGGGGATCCCGGACCCCGAACACCGCGTCAACTACTACCCGCACCAGTTCTCCGGCGGCCAAAAGCAGCGGGTGGTGATCGCGGCCGCCCTGGCGCTGAATCCAGGCCTCATCGTCGCCGACGAACCCACCACGGCCCTGGATGTCACGGTACAGGCAGAGATCCTCGAACTCCTCCGGGACCTGCGGGATAAGTACGGCACCTCGATCGTGCTGATCACCCACAACATGGGCGTGGTGGCCGACCTGGCGGACCGTGTGGTGGTGATGTACCAGGGCGACATCGTCGAGGAAGCCCCGGCGAAGACGTTGTTCGCCGAACCCAGGCAGGACTACACCCGCAACCTCCTCGCCGCGGTGCCGCACCTTGGCCGCAATTCGGCGTCCGCCGGCCTTACCGAGCGGCGCCACCAGGAGGAGGAAGTGCTGGTGGCTGCCGACAACCTGGAAATCGAGTATCCGGGACGGCTCGGGAGCCCGGCGTTCAAAGCCGTGGACGGGGTGAGCTTCACCCTGTCCAGGGGTGAGGTCTTTGGCCTGGTGGGGGAGTCGGGGTCCGGGAAGACAACCATTGGCCGTGCAATCGCCGGGCTCAACCGCACCACCGGCGGGAGCCTCAAGGTGCTGGGCTACGAGATGCTTAACCTGCGGGAGCGCACCTTTAAACCGCTGCGGAAGGATATCGGCTTCGTGTTCCAGGACCCGGCCGCCTCCTTCAATCCGCAGCTGACCATCGGCGAGTGCATCGCCGAACCCATGCTCATCCACACCAGGCCCACCGATGCCCAGGCGCGAAAGCGCGTGGGTGAGCTGCTGGAATCAGTCCAGCTGCCGGCGTCGTACGCGGGACGGTACCCGCACGAACTGTCCGGCGGCCAGCGGCAACGGGCATCACTGGCGCGCGCCCTGAGCCTGAACCCCAGGCTGCTGATCGCGGACGAGCCGACGTCGGCACTGGACGTTTCAGTGCAGGCGAAGGTCCTGGAGCTGTTCAAGGACATCCAGGAGGAGTTTGGCTTTGGCTGCCTGTTCATCAGCCACGACCTGGCGGTGGTGGACATCCTCTCGTCCTGGGTGGGCGTCTTGTACAAGGGCAAGCTGGTGGAACAGGGGATCGGCAGCCAGGTCATGGGCAATCCGCAGCATGACTACACCCGCCGGCTGATCGCCTCACTGCCGGTGCCGGACCCCACCGAGCAGGCTAAACGCCGGGAGGAGCACCGGGCGCTCCTGGGCACCTGACCCCTACGGAGTCACACAATGTGAAGCGCCGGTGCCAGCAGGCGGCCCGCACCGGCGCTTCACACCCGCGTTGGTTGCACCGGCTCCCATAGACTGGAGCCATGACGCAGCACACCCCCAGCTCTCCTGGCTCCGACGATTTTGATCCATCTGCCAGCTCGCTCGCAGGCCACGTGGACGATTCGGTGATGGCTGAACTGCTGTCCATCCGCTCCAGCATTGACAACATTGATGCCACCCTCGTGTACCTCCTGGCCGAGCGCTTCAAGGCCACGCAAAAGGTGGGTTTCCTGAAGGCAACCCACCGCCTCCCCGCCGGTGACCCCGGACGCGAAGCGGCCCAAATCGCCCGGCTGCGCCGCCTTGCCGAGGACGCCCACCTCGACCCCGCGTTCGCGGAGAAGTTCCTCAACTTCATCATCGGCGAGGTGATCCGCCACCACGAGGCCATTGCCGAGGACCACCAGGCCTCCTCCGGCCAGCGGCCGCAGACCTCCGCGCTGGCGTGAGCCGGGAACAGTATCAACCGGAACCGGGGTCGGGCCCGCTTCCGGCCCGCACCGCTTTCAACGGCACCCCGTCCGCCCAGGCTCCCGCAAGGGAAGTCACGGCGACCGGCCTGGGGCCGTGGCCGGGCGATGATCCGCTCGAAGCCATGCGGATCATCCGCGGTGAGCTTGGCAGCCCACACCTTCCCTTCCTTGCTGAACTGCCGGACCGCGGTGTTGGTTCCGACGCCCTGGGGCGCACAGCCTCGCTCCTGGAGGACCTCGCGGTGGATGTACAGCCGCACGGCTGGCGGCTCGTGGACCGCCCGGGCAAGGACATGCGGCGGGCAGCGTCAGCGCTGTCAACGGACCTGAATGTCCTGGCCGATGTTGTCGGCGCGGAAGACGTATCCGCGGGTGAACTCAAAGTGCAGCTGGTGGGACCGCTGAGCCTTGCCGCCGGTCTGTACCTGCACAACGGTGAACGCGCGCTGCTGGACCACGGCGCCCGGCGCGACCTGGCCGCCTCCCTCGCGGCGGGCGTGGAAGGTTACCTCACCAGGGTGTCTGCGGCCGCCCCAGGCGCCCGCTTGATAGTGCAGGTGGACGAGCCTTCCGTAGCACCAGTGCTTGCCGGAACCATACCCACCGCCAGCGGATACCGCACCCTCCGTGCCGTGGCGGGATCGGAAGCACGTGAGTCATGGCGCCTGGTCCTGGACGCACTGCGGGCAGCCGGTGCCGCTGAGGTTGTGGTGTCCTTCCCCGAAATCGAAGCCCCGATTGAGCTGGCCCTGGCCGCAGGGGCTGACGGTGTGGCCCTGCCGCTGAAGGCATTGACCAACCGCCAGTGGGAGCAGCTGGCCGGGGCGGTGGAGGCTGGAAAACAGTTCTGGGCCGGCGCCCTGGACGTGCGGTCCGGCGGTCCGCTGACCAAGGTTGCCGAGTGCGCGGAATCCGTGTGGCGTCCCTGGCGCCAACTGGGTTTGCCGCCGTCACTGCTCGGAGCCATCCGGGTGACCCCCTCAGCAGGACTGGCGGGCCACACACCTACCCAGGCAACTGCCGTCCTGGGCCGGCTTACCCAAGTGGCCGACGCCCTCAACCAGCAGGCCCTGGGTTAGCTACACCCGGTTTTCCCAGCGGTCCGGCTGGGCGTAGCGGGGCAGGTAGCTTTGGGCGGAGCTGCCGCCGGTGTAGGGGCGCAGCCGGTAGTCGAATGCACCCGCATACACCAGGACCAGGCCGATCTGCGGCTGGATGACTTTCACTTGGATGCGGTGCCGTCCATTGCTGCCTTCGGCCGGATCCCACCACTGCTCGGCGTAGGCCTTGGCGTCCAGCGCTGCCGGCAGTGGGACCCGCAGCGGGCCAATGAAGAGCCGCGACGCCTCCGACACGCCACGCAGCCTGCCTTTAGGGGTGACGCTCAGGTTCAGGTCCGTCACCAGGCGCCGGTACCGTCCCACGTAGTCCACCAGTTGCGTTTCGCCACGGGGGCTTGTGACGCTGGTGGTGTCCTGGAAGAGCCGGGTGCGCCCAGGGAAGCGGATTTCACGGCGGGCTGTAAGGCTGGAACGGCCAAACGGATCCTGATGGGCGTGGTTCTCGATCCGGAACGGGATGTTCTCGCCATACTCAGGGAAGAAGGCCTCTTCGCCCCCCGTCAGCCGCAGCAAAGGCCGGAGCCACCGCTGGCGGCACCCTACGACGTCGAACGTTCCTTCCCCCACGCCGTGCTGCCCGGAACCCGGCGCCAGGGAGAAGTACTCCTGGAGTTCGGGCTGCAGCCTGGAAAACTCCGTTCCCAGGGCCTGCCGGTAAATGGGGACGTTCATGACGAGGACCTCCTGTTGCCTGTGGCGGCACTGACTGCCTCCGGGTTCACAATCTACCGGCAGCCTTGAGCCGGATGTACAAGTCCGCCAGCCGTGGCGGGAGGTCGTGGGGTTCGGCGTCCACCACCTCCACGCCATAGCGGCGCAGCTCGGCAGTGACCGCCGCGCGCTGCAGGAGTGCGCGCTCGGCGGAAGCGGCGCGGAACACTTCCGTGGCATCGTTCCGTTCCCGGAGCATAATGCCCAACTGAGGGTCGCGGACCGCCGCCACCACCACGACGTGCTGGCTTGCCAGCCGCTCCGCCACGGGCAGTAGTCCTTCTTCCGGCGCTCCGCTGTCCAGCGACGTCAGCAGCACCACCAGGGACCGATGGGCCGAGACGGCGCGGACCTGTGCCGGGATCGCGGGCCAGTCCATCTCGATCAGTTCGGCCTCCAGCGGGGCCATCGCCTGGACCAGCCGGCCCAGGATATTGCCCTGGCCCGCAGAACCGGCCCGGGCCCGCGTCCTCCGGTCGAAGGCCACGAAGTCCACCCGGTCGCCGCCGCGTTCGGCCAGCACTCCCAGGAGAAGCGTGGCCTCGATCCCTGTGTCCAGCCGGGTTTCGTCACCGATCCTCGCAGCCGAGGTCCGGGAGGTATCCAGGACCATGACCACCCGGCGGTCCCGCTCCGGACGCCAGGTCCGGACCACGACGGCGGAGCGCCTGGCCGTGGCTCGCCAGTCGATGGAACGCACGTCATCGCCGCGGACGTAGTCGCGCAGGGAATCGAACTCGGTGCCGGCACCGCGGATCTGGACGGCGGCCTTTCCGTCGAGTTCGCGCAGCTTCCGCAGCTTTGACGGCAGGTGCCGCCGGGAATTGAAGGGGGCAGAACCCGCACCGAGCCTGGGCACTCGAGGGTCCGCTGGCGGGCCGCCAAACGGAGGGGACCATAGGAGCGTAGTGTTACATGCGGTGCGGTGAGGTCTCCCCGCCGCATGGGCCGGAGCCTGACCGTAAACCGCCTGCTTTCGCCGGCCGGGACCTCGATGTCCTGGACAGGGTCCTGCGCACCGGCGGAAGGTTGCCACCCGTCCCGCAGTGATCCCCGCAGCCTGCGGGTGCCTCCATTGCGGAGCGTGAGGACCGTTTCCACCGCGTTGTTCAGCGTAACGTTCTCCGGCTCCGCGCGCGCGGCGCTTACGGCCCGGAGGGACCCAGCGAACAACAGGTCAGCGCCCAGCAGGGCCACGAGCATGGCGGTGGTGGCCAACACCGCCAGCCATCCCGGGAACAGCAGCACCGGCACCAGGCCCAACAGCACCACCGCCACGAAGCGCCCCGAGATGGCCATTAGCGCGGAACGGGGACGGACGCCAGAATGCTGCCCAGGACGTCGTCCACCCGGACCCCGTCCATCTGGGCTTCGGGCTGAAGCGCCACACGGTGCCGCAGGCAGGGCAAGGCCAGCGCCTTGACGTCGTCCGGCGTGACGAAAGGACGCCCCGAGAGCCAGGCCCAGGACCTGGAGGTGTTGAGCAGCGCGCTAGCCCCGCGTGGTGAGACGCCAAGCTGGAAGGAGGGGGCGGCCCTGGTGGCACGGACCAGGTCGACGATGTAGCCGATGATTTCCGGTTCCACCGCCACCCCGGCCACTGCCTCGCGTGCGCGTTGCAGGTCCTCCGCGCCGGCCACCGCCCGGACGCCTGCGGCTGCCAGGTCGCGGGGGTCGAAACCGGCGGCATGGCGGCGGATGACCTCAATCTCCTCGCCGCGGCCGGGCAAGGGCATGGTGAGTTTGAGCAGGAAGCGGTCCAGCTGTGCCTCGGGCAGGGGATAGGTACCCTCGTACTCCACAGGGTTCTGGGTGGCAGCCACCAGGAACGGCGCCGGCAGCCGCCTGGAGGTACCGTCTACGGACACCTGCCGCTCTTCCATGGCTTCGAGGAGTGAGGCCTGGGTTTTCGGCGGGGTCCTGTTGATCTCGTCGGCCAACAGGAGGTTGGTGAAGACGGGTCCCTCCCGGAAGTTGAATTCGGATGTATGCGCGTCGTAGACCAGGGAGCCCGTGACGTCGCCCGGCATGAGGTCGGGGGTGAACTGGACCCGCTTGGTGTCCAGGCTCAGGGCGGAGGACAGGGCCCGGACCAGCAGGGTCTTCGCTACTCCGGGAACGCCTTCCAGCAGCACGTGCCCCTGCGAAAGCAGGGCAATCAGGAGGCCCGTGACCGTGGCGTCCTGTCCCACCACTGCCTTTGCCACCTCACGGCGGACAGCAAGCAGCGCCTGCCGTGCGCCGTCGTCGTCCACTTGGCTGTTGGGGCCAACCGGGCTAAGGACCCCTGGCCCACTGCTCTGTTCACTCATCGGGTCATGACCTCTTTCTCCAGTTTGTCCAGGGCCTGGGACCAGGCCACCAGGCGGGCTTCGGTTTTGGGGTGTTCGTTGACCAGCGTGCGGACGCCGGCGGCATCCACGCCGAGCAGCCGGGCTGCCGCGGCGATCGTGTCCTCAGCGGTGCTGCCGGGGCCCAGGCGCAGTTTCCCGGAGAGCCGCACCAGCAGCCCGGCCCGGAGATTGTCCCTGGCGTAATCGATGGCGCGTGCGTCCTGGTAGAGCCGGGCACGTCCCTCCGCAGTCTCAACAGCCTTGACCACCACCGGCAACGGCTCGAACACCAGCGGGCCGTGGCGGCGGCCCCGCCAGACGACGGCAGCGAGGGCCACCAGCAGCAGCCAGGGGCCCAGGAAGCGGGCCCAGCCCGGGGCAAGGTCGTCCAGGGTCTTGCCGGACCCGTTCCCCGCTGCGTCCTCGAGCGAGGGCAGGTACCAGACGAGGTCCCGTGACGATCCAAGCATCCGGACGGCCAGCGCAGCGTTTCCCGCTCGTCAAGTTTGTCGTTCCCCAGGACGGCCGTGCTGCCCAGAACGGCCAGTCGGCCGCCTTCGCTGACCGCAAGCATCCCGGCGGTTCCTGCCGTGCGGAAGCAGGTGGTGCCGCCGTCGTACACCAAGCCCCCTTGGCCCGTGATTTGTCCCGCTGCTTCGGCGTCGGGCTGGGGACAGCCGGGGTCCAGGACCGGAAAGCCGTCCGGGACGACGCCTGCCTGGCGGATGCCGCGGCCCAGGGCGGTGAGGGTTTCCAGCCTGGGGGAGACCACCACCACTTTGTCCGCGGCCGACATCAGGGCGGCCAGCTGCGGCTCACCCAGGATGCCATTCCTGTCATAGAGCAGGAGGGTGGGGGCGGAGCCGGAGCGCAGATCGTCCATCGCGGCGTCGAACCGGGCGGGGGTGTGGACAGAGACCCCGTGCCGGCCCAGGATTTCGCCAAGTGCCCGCGCCCCCTCCGGCCCGGCGTTATGGACGGAGAGGCGGACGGTGTCACCCTTGGGAGCGAGCTGAGTGCCGATGATCAGTGCCAGCGCAGCTGCCACCACCACTGCCGCTGCCGCTGCGCCGCGGTGCTGCCGCAACCAGCCCATGGACATGCGGCCCGGGAGTTTCCGGCCTGCCGGCGGGCCGGCGGCTTCCTGCGTATCCTGTGCATGCACCGTGCCGGCACGGATGGGATCGCTCATGGCAGCGGCACCCCACTGGCGGCAGCGGGTTTCAGGGCTTCCAATGTTGCGTCAAGGGACACCATGTCTTGATAGTCGGCACGGCCTGCTCTCCGGTTTCCGTACCGGATGCCGTCAAAAGTGGCCGCCGCGTGGGCAAGGCGCCGGAATTCACTGGTGAAATGCACGGCCAATGCCTGCGCGGCCTCGTCCGCGGTCCTGCCCGGCAGGGGATCGAGGATGGTCCGGTTTTCGGCGCTTCGGACCACTGCACGGAAACGGTCGACGACGGCGTCCCCCCAGTTTCCGGCTGCGGCCGCGGCTTCAGCGCGGTCCCTGTAGTCCGCGGCCCCAAGGACGGTTTCCCTTTCGAACACGTCGTTGGCCTGCCGGACACGTGCGTTCAGCCGGGGGCGGGCCAGGATGATGGCGGCCGCGATGATGGCGGCGATGACAAGGGCGATAACGGGGCTGGGCACCGGCGCGGTGTCCCCGCGCGACCCGTCCAGGGACTGCAGCCAATCAATGACGTTCCGCCACAGGGTGTCCAGCCAGGATGGGGCAGCATCCCGGTATTCAGGTTTGGCCAGCTCTTCTGCTGCCCAATGCCGCGCCTCCTCGGCGCCGGGCAACAGCGGCGGTTCAGCGGCCATACGGCCATGCCCCCGGCGCCGTCCCGTAGCCGGGGTACGGGCTGCTTCCGCCCTGGGCAGGCCGGCCCGGGATGCCGCCGGGATCCGCCCCGGATTCCAGGCTCGCGCAGCAGCGTGATGTCCAGTCCGTCCTTGCGCATGCGCAGGTCCATGTAGAGCAATGCCATGACCGACGTTTGGAAGGCGTAGCCCACTGCGCCCACCAGGGCCCCCAGCACCGCAGTCAGGATGCCGATGGCTGCGGTCAGCGTTGCGTCCTGTCCGCGGCCGCCGTGTGGCGAGACCACCCCCGACAGGACCGAGGGCAGGAGGCTTGCAGGAATCAGGACCACCTGCGTGATGACGGCGACCAGGATGCCGACCACCAGCGTGATGCCCAGGATCCGCCACCAGTTTGCCCGGGTGAGTTCCCAAGACCGGCGGAGTCCGGCAAAGGCGCCCAATTCTTCGATGACGACGGCGGCAGGAGCCACCATGAGCTTGATTGCCACCCAGAGGAACACCACGGCGAAGCCCATCATCAGGGGGATGACCAGCAGTGCGGCCGCGCCACGGACATTGGAGAAGAGGAGCACGATGAGGAGGAAGAAGAGCGTCATCGTGACTATGGCCGCTGCCACCAGCACCGCCGCCAGCCTGGCCAGCGCACCGATCCGTGAACGCACCAGGGACAGCATGCGGCGGAAACTGGTGGGCCGGTTCAGCACGGCCCGGGCCACGGGGACCACCATGGCGCCCTGGAGGACAACAGACATGAACACGGACAGGATTGACAGCAGGGCAAAGGTAGCCATCAGCCCGATCCCCAGGGAGGCGGCCTCAGCCCTGCTTGCCGTCTGCGCCCAGGATTGAATGGACCCTGACGACGTCGCAACGATTCCTGTGAGTACTGCGGCGAGGATGGCTGACAGCGATTGCGCCAGGAGGCCGGCGCCGAGCATCGCCTTGGCGTTGCGCCTGATGGCCTGGAACGACCCGTCCAGGACTTCCCCGAACATCAGTGGCCGCAATGGAATGATGCCCGGTTTCGGCGGGGCCACATAGCGGGGCTGCCCGTAGGGGGAGCCACCATAGGGCGCACCGGGGAACGGCGGCCCGTTGTAGGGGGAACCGGTGTACGGCTGCCCACCGTAGGGGTGGGTGCCGGGATATGTTCCACCGGGGTACGGAGCGTTCCCGCCCGGGTATGGTCCGCCCTGTTGCCACTGGGGCGGTTGCGGCTGCACTGGAGGCTGCTGCTGCCATGCCCGCCGCTCGTCCCGCTCGGGTGCCGGCTGCCCGGCCTGTCCTGTGTTCCACTGATGTCCCGTGTTCCACTGCTGCCCGGCGTCCGTTTGCTGCCCTGCCGGCGGCGCCCACGGCTGCTCCCAATCCGGCGGAGTGAGGCCGCGCCCGTCGTCAGCGGCGGATCCGCCGTCGTCATCAGCCTTCCCCGGCCACGACGGCGTTGGTTCCCCGGGCTGCTCCGGCTCCTGTGGTGACACTGATTTCCTCCCCCATATCAGTCCGCCTGCACTGCGGGCCGCCCTCGAAAGGTGCGCGCGTGCGGCGCAGAACATGACCCCAAGACTATAGTTCCGGCGCCGGACGGCCTAGTGTCCCGCCATGCCGACAGGCCGCTCAACAGGACAAACCCATCCCGATAAGGGAATATATAGCTATGAAGGCACGCATTCTGGTGGTAGATGATGATGAAGCGCTGGCCGAGATGATTGGAATTGTCCTCCGTAATGACGGCTTCGAGCCGGTCTTTTGCGCCGACGGCGCCCAGGCCCTCGACGTTTTCCGGTCATCGCGGCCGGACCTTGTCCTGCTCGACCTGATGCTTCCCGGCATGGATGGCATCGAGGTCTGCCGCCAGATTCGCGGCGAGTCGGACGTCCCCATCGTCATGCTGACCGCCAAGTCGGATACCTCCGACGTCGTCCGCGGACTGGAATCCGGTGCCGACGACTACGTGCCGAAGCCCTTCAAGCCCGCCGAGCCTGGTGGCGCGTGTTCGCGCGCGCCTTCGCCCGGGGGACCAGAAGGCCCCGAAACGCTTAAGATCGCTGACATCACCATCGACGTTGCCGGGCACACCGTCAGCAGGGGAGGTGACCGGATCTCCCTGACGCCGCTGGAATTCGATCTCCTGGTGGCGCTTGCCCGCAAGCCCTGGCAGGTCTTCACCCGCGAACTGCTCCTGGAGCAGGTCTGGGGCTACCGCCACGCCGCAGATACCCGCCTGGTCAATGTCCATGTCCAGCGCCTGCGGTCCAAGATCGAGCAGGACCCGGAAGCTCCGGAAGTTGTGTTGACGGTGCGTGGTGTCGGCTACAAAGCAGGGGTCTGACCCCGCCGCGCAGGACGGGGAACCGGATCAGCGCGCAACCCCGCCCCCGCGGATCCAGGCTTGAGCGAGGCCGGCGATGCCCAGGGCGGTGCCAGCCTTGAGGAAGCCGCCCCCGGCGCCGGCCAGGGCAGCACGGCGCAGGACGGCGTGGAGGACGGCGCTACCGGCGCTCCCGGCCTCCGGCATATAGCGTTCCGCGCACGGATCTGGCAGCGTCGCGCCCTGATCGTGGCCCTGCGGGTGGCAAAGCTGGTCCGGACTGGTGTCAGCCGCTTCCTTCCAGGGCTGAGGTACCTTGGCCGGGCGCTGCAGCAGCGCTGGCGCCGGTCCCTCCAGTTCCGCACCGTCCTCACCACCCTGATGCTTGCCGTGACCTCGTTCGCTGTCGTCGGTGCCTACCTGTCCAACCAGATCGCCAACAACCTGTTCCAGGAGCGGCTGACACAGGCGGAATCCGAGACCCGCTACAACGTCAAGCAGGTCCAGGAGACGTTCGACGGCGCCCAGGTCACCGACCAGTCCAGCGTCATCACCCTGGTCTCGGACACGCTCAGCGCCGTGGAAGGGCGCGGTTCGGTCATCCAAAGGCGCTACGTTTTTGAGGCGGTGCCCAATCAGACCAAACCCCGCAACCGCTGGGTGGAGTCCCGCGCGTCCGACCAGCTGACGGTCAGCGTCATCCCCCCTGAGCTGCGCAAGGCAGTCCAGGAGTCAGGGAAGGACCAGTATTGGGCATCGACCGTTATTCCCGTGGGGACCGAGGACCGGCCGGGAATCGCCGTCGGCAACAAAGTGACCTTCAACGGCACGGTTTACGAGCTCTATCTGATCTACGACCTCAACACGGCCCAGCAGACGCTGAATGAGATCCAAAGCGTCCTCTGGGCCGGCGGTGCGGTACTGGTCCTGCTGATCGGCGCTGTCGCCTGGTATGTCACGCGCAACGTGGTCAGCCCGGTCAGCCACGCCGCCATGGTTTCCGAGAAGCTCGCAGCCGGCCAGCTGCAGGAGCGCATGGTTGTCAAAGGTGAGGACGAAGTGGCCCGGCTTGGTGCCTCCTTCAACCACATGGCGGCCAGCCTGCAGGAGCAGATCACCCAGTGGCCACACTCTCGCAAATGCAGCAGCGCTTTGTGTCCGATGTCTCGCACGAGCTGAGGACGCCCCTGACCACCGTCCGGATGGCCGCGGAGGTTCTCTACGACGCCCGGGACGACTTTGACCCCATCAACAAACGGTCCGCCGAGCCTGCTCTACAACCAGGTGGAGCGGTTCCAGTCCCTGCTCTCCGACCTTCTGGAAATCAGCCGCTTCGATGCAGGCGTGGCAGAGTTGGATGCTGAACCTGAAGACCTCGTCCAGGTCATCGCCCACGTCATTGAGGGAGCGGCGCCGGTCGCAGCTGAGTATGGCTCGGAAATCCACTTCACGGTTCCCGACCGCGCGGTGATTGTGGAAATGGACGCCCGGCGAATCGACAGGATCCTGCGGAACCTCATCCTCAACGCGGTGGAGCACGGTGAGGGCAACCCCGTGACCGTAACGGTCGCGGCAAATGAGGCGGCAGTGGGCGTTTCTGTCCGGGACCACGGGATTGGAATGGACCCATCGCAAGCGGCCCGGGTCTTCGACAGGTTCTGGCGTGCCGATCCTGCCCGCGCCCGCACCACGGGAGGCAGTGGCCTGGGGCTGTCCATCGCCATGGAGGACACCAAGCTGCACCACGGGTGGCTGCAGGCATGGGGAAGGAAGGGCGACGGCGCCAACTTCCGGCTGACCCTTCCGCTGCGCCAGGACGGCGAAATCACCGAGTCGCCTGTGCAGCTGGAACCGAAGGACGCCACCATTCCGGGAGCGCCCGGAAGCATCCCCGGGGAACAGGACTATAAGAACATGCTGCTGCTGCAGACTGGTGCGGTCGGCCCCGCTCCGGTGCGGCCCCCCAAGGAGACGCCATGAGGGCCTCGACGCGCCACGCCAGATACCCCGCAGCGGTGCTCGTGCTGCTCATTGTCCTCCTGTCTGGCTGCGCGCGGATCCCCACATCAGGCCCCGTGGGTAAGAGCAGCGAAAGCAGCGCCGGAAACGTCAACGCACCCGTCTTCCTTCCCGCGGCACCCCAGCCAGGTGCGTCCCCTGAGACAATCATCGACTACTTTTACCGGGCCGGCAGCGGCTACGAGGACGACTACGCGGTAGCCCGCCAGTACCTGACGCAGGCCTCGGCCGTGTCCTGGAAACCGGATAAACGCGCGCTGGTTTACCGGGAAGCACGCGTTGTCCCCACAGCAACGGAAAACGTCTTCAACTATGAGCTGGATGTCTCCTACACCGTGGACGCCGACGGCGTCGCCACCCAGTCCCCGCCGGGAACGGTGGAACGCATCCCGGTGACGGTGACCCAAGTGGACGGCGAGTGGCGGATCTCGGCGATTCCGGACGGGACCGCCATTGCTGAGGAAACCTTCAAGGTGATCTATGGCGCCTACCCCATCTACTTTTACGACCCCACCTTTACCTACGCCATCCCGGATGTCCGATGGTTCCTGAAGAACAAAACCGTCAAAGCCATGACCAGCGCGCTGCTGGCCGGTCCCGCACCCTACCTTCGCGGCGCCGTCGCCAGCGCATTCCCCTCCGGCATCAAGCTGGCCCGTGAGTCAGTCCCGGTGGTCTCCGGCGCCGCGCAGGTGGACCTGACGGCTAAGGAGCTGACGGAAACCTCGGCGGAGGACCGGCTGCGCATGCAGATGCAGCTGACCCTGACGTTCCGCAGCCAGCCCGATGTGGTCAATGTTGAGCTGCGTGCCAACCAGGACCTGGTCCGGGTGGAGGACAACGGGGCGGTTCTTCCTCCCGTGCTGGATAAAACTGTGCCGTCGCGCCAGATCGCCATCAGTGGAAATGAACTGGTGCGCTACGAAAACAACCGCGTCTCGCCATTGCGCGATATGCAGCCGGTCTCTGCCCTCAACCCGCGATACCCTGCGGAGTCGCCGGTCTCGCAGGCTGCGGCCTTCCTCGATGACGGCCGCACCACTTTGTACAGCATCACCCCGGGCCAGCCCGCCCGAGCCCTGACCACGCGCAGCACCCTCAGCCGGCCGTCGTTCAGTGTCACCGACTGGGTGTGGACGGCCGGGCCGGGCGCCACTGGCGCCACCGAAGTTGCGGCGTTCCGCCCCAGCGGGGTGGCGGAGGGGGCTCCCGTCCCGTCCGTGACCCTGGCGCCGTCGTGGCTTGCCGGCCGGACGGTGAAGGAGTTCCGGATTTCGCGCGACGGCGTGCGGGCGCTGGTCATCTCCGAGCAGAACGGCAAATCAAAGGTTCAGGTGACCGGTGTGATCCGCGCCGGCGACGGCACGCCGCGCGAACTGACCTCACCGATCACCCTGGTCAGTGCTGGCGACCCGGACCAAGGGGTGTGGGTGAACGGGACCACCGTCGCCGTGATGAAGGAGGCAGCCGGGGCCAACGTCACGCCGGAGCCTGCTGTCCCTCACATCCGGGCAGCCGCAGCAGCTGGCTCCGTGGCCCGGCCTGGTTGCCATCAGCGCCGGGAATGGTGCCGATGACATCTACGTCCAGTCCGGGGAGGGTATCTTCCAGCGCCTCGGCAACGGCTGGTCGCCCCAGATCAAAGGCCCAATCGATCCCGCGTTTCCCGGCTGACGCCTGCAGGTAGTCAGAGGCATCATCTTCAGGCGCTTTATCCACATAGCCGCGCCAGGGACTCCTGCGTGTCCCGGCCACTGGCCCACAATGGGACAGTGAAGGGGATATCCGACGGAAATGGCACAACAGGTCACGGGCACCGGGCGAGCGGGGGAACGGACCCTGACCTTCAACCGCCGCCACCCTGGGCGGCACTGCACAGGGGAGAACACGCGGCCGCCCTCCTGCGCCTTGTTGATTGGCTTTCCGGCGCAGCGGCAGATCTCCTCGCCCTGGCGGTGCCGGTGGACTGCGTGTGCTGCGGGGCGGAGGACCGGACCCTTTGCGCATCCTGCAGCAACCGCATCCGCCAACTGACACGGCAACCCTTCCGGGCGGAAAGCGGCGCACCCGCCCTGATGGACGTCGATGGGACCATCAGGCTGCCGGTCGTGGCTGCGGGCGTGTACCGGGATGAGTTGGCGCAGGGCCTGCTGTCGTTCAAACGGCACGGCCAATACCAGCTTGGCAGAAGCCTTGGCAGGGGGCTCGCGGTGGCGGTCAGGGCGGCAGTCACTGGCGGCAACGGGTTCCTGCTGGTTCCGGTGCCCACCGGCACAGCAGCGTACGTCAAGCGGGGTTTCAGCCCGGTCCACCTGCTCCTGAAGGAGGCGGCAGGGCAACTTCCAGGGCTCGATGTTGCCGACGTCCTGCGCAAAAAGCCGGGTGCCGGTTCCCTGTGGCCCGGAGGGCACATGGGGTCAGGAGGCCACAGAGGACTGGCTGGCCAAAAGGGTCTTGGCAGGGGAGCCCGCTCGCAGCGCGTCCGCGGATCCATGCAAGCCAAATCCGGCGCCCGGACAAGTGTCTCCGGGCGCCCCTGCATCATCATCGACGACGTCCTGACAACCGGCGCCACCATCGGTGAAGCAGCCCGGGCCCTGCATCTGGCAGGCGCCAAAGTCAGGGGCGCCGTCGTCCTTGCGGCGACACGCCCACCGGATGCCACGGACCCGGGCACTCAGGGCGCCGCCGCGCACGGGATACACCGTGAATTAGAAAAAAATAAACCGGGAAAGGATGAATAACGGGTGGCTATGAACTAACGTCGGTGGTGGGTACCAAGAACAGAATGTACCTTTCGATGGCGGCTCGGAGAGGGGCTCGACTGTCAGGCAGCCCGGCCCAAGGAAGCGCCGCCGTCGTGTCACCGAAGTCATTTGGAGGGCACCATGGAGTTTATGATCAGCGGACGAAATCTGACGGTTTCAGACCGGTTCCGCGAATACGCCGGGGAAAAGATCGCGAAAATCGAATCGCTGGGTGACAAAGTCCAGCGGGTCGATGCGAAAGTCTCCAAGGAGACCAATACCCGGCAGACCGGCGACCAGCTGACCGTTGAGGTGACCGTCCTGGGCCGGGGACCAGTAATCCGTGCCGAAGCGAGTGCCGCAGACAAGTTTGCCGCCTTTGACCTCGCCTACAACAAACTGCTTGAGCGGCTCCGCCGGGCAAAGGACCGCAAGAAAGTCCACCACGGCCGCCACACCCCCAAAGCTGTCCGCGAGGCGACCGCCTCCCTTGAACCAGCCAGCGCCCACGAACCGCTGTACCTTGAGGCCAACCACCGGAGCGAAACCGCACAGGCTCCGCAGGACAAATCCCCTTACGATGTAGATAATGACATTCCGGCTGGAGACTCGCCGGTACTGATACGGCGGAAGGTCTTTCCCGCTGCATCGCTTTCCCTCGATGATGCCGTCGACAACATGGAACTCGTGGGCCACGACTTCTATCTCTTCGTGGACAAGGCCACCAACACGCCGTCCGTCGTTTACCGCCGCCGCGGCTGGACCTATGGGGTCATCACGCTGGACCACGAATGCGAGCCAGGGGACACCGTCGTGGAGGAGAAGGTCATCGCCTACCGCTCTGATGACGCAGCCGCCAACGTTTAGGGTCACACCATCCAGCACCAGAGAGGACTGAATTGTCAGCATCGCTGAGCCTGGAGCAGGCACGGCGGATCGCACTGGCAGCGCAGGGACTCCATCAGGGACGGCCCACCGGCCCCGTGACAGCACGGGCGGTGGGCCGTACCTTTGCCCGTCTCCAGGCTCGTCCAGATCGACTCCGTGAACGTCCTGGTCCGCAGCCACTTCCTGCCCTTCTATTCCCGCCTTGGCAACTACGACCGCGACATCCTGCAGCGCATGTCCGGCAGCCACCCGCGCCGGATGCTTGAATATTGGGCTCACGAAGCGAGCTACATCCGGCCGGAGCATTACCAGGACCTGCTTCTGTGGCAAAAGCGGGCCTGGGTGGGTGCCTCCCGCCTGGACCCGGTTCTCCGCAATGACATGGCGGCCAGGATCCTGGCTGTCCTGGCCCGGTCCCGGCCCATGACGGCATCGGAACTGACGGTGCGGATTGGGCACGTTGAGGAAAAGCAGTCGGACAACTGGGGCTGGAACTGGAACGCGGTAAAACGGGTCCTTGAGCACCTCTTCGAAGAAGGGCTGGTATCGGCAGCGTCCAGAACGGGGCAGTTCGAGCGCAGATACACACTGACCTCCAAGGTCCTCCCACCCGCAGCCCCTGCGGTACGGGAGGGGATCCAACAGCTGCACTTCACCGCCTGACCGAGGCCGCCGCCCAGGCCCACGGGATCGGCAGCATCCGCTGCTTCGCCGACTACTTCCGGACTCCGGTCAAGGCCACGGCGCTTTCCGTTGCGCACCTGGTGGAACAGGGCAGGCTGGAACCTGCCAGTGTGGCGGGATGGGGCCGGGAAGTCTTCCGGCACGTGGATTCCTTGCTGCCACGGCGTGCCACCGGCCGGGCGCTGTTGAGCCCGTTCGATTCCCTGGTTTTTGAGCGGAGGCGCCTCTCCGAACTGTTCGGCTTCCATTACCGGATCGAGATCTACACCCCGGAGCCCAAACGACGTTTCGGGTACTACGTGCTGCCCTTCCTGCTGCGCGACAAGATGGTGGCCCGGGTAGATCTGAAAGCGGACCGGGTGGGCGGCCGTCTGCTGGTGCGATCCGCGTTCGCCGAGCCGGACGCACCGGCGGATACCGCCGTCGAACTCGCTGCCGAGCTGAAGCTCATGGGCCAGTGGCTTGGCCTGCCTGATGTGGAAGCAGCGCCCGCAGGGGACCTCGCCGCCCGGCTGGGGCAGGAACTGGCCCGCTTGTAAGGTGTATCCGCTCTCAGGGAAAAGGGGCACCGGCTGCGTGTCTCTCCCGTAGACTGAACACGCCAGAATTCGGCGGCATCAGACTGGGAGCATCTTCACGTGGCATCACTTATCGAAAAAATTCTCCGCACGGGTGACAAGAAAACACTCCGGCAGCTGCGGAACTATGCCGATTCCATCAACGCCCTCGAAGACTCATTCAAGACCTTTACCGATGCGGAACTGCGTGAAGAGACCGACCGCCTCCGCGAACGCCACCAGGATGGCGAGAAGCTCGATGACCTGCTTCCGGAGGCCTTCGCGGCCGTGCGTGAAGCTTCCTCCCGCACCCTGGGGATGCGCCACTTCGACGTCCAGCTGATGGGCGGCGCCGCCCTGCACATGGGCAACATCGCAGAAATGAAGACCGGTGAAGGCAAGACCCTGGTGGCGACCGCTCCCGCCTACCTGAACGCGCTTGCCGGCAAGGGCGTTCACGTGGTTACGGTCAATGACTACCTCGCCGAATACCAGTCCGAGCTCATGGGCCGTGTATACCGTTTCCTGGGCCTGACCAGCGGCGTCATCCTGGCCAATCAGGACCCGGCTGTCCGCCGCCAGCAGTACGCCGCCGACATCACCTACGGGACCAACAACGAGTTCGGTTTCGACTACCTGCGCGACAACATGGCGTGGGACCGGACCGAGCTGGTCCAGCGCGGCCACAACTTCGCCATCGTCGATGAAGTTGACTCCATCCTCATCGATGAGGCGCGCACACCGTTGATCATCTCCGGCCCGGCACAGGGGGACACCAACCGTTGGTACAGCGAATTCGCCAAAGTGGTGCTCCGGCTGCAGCCCGAAAAGGACTACGAGGTCGACGAAAAGAAGCGCACGGTGGGCGTCTTGGAGAGCGGGATCGAAAAGGTCGAAGACTACCTCGGCATCTCCAACCTGTACGAGTCCGCCAACACCCCGCTGATCGGGTTCCTGAACAACGCCATCAAGGCCAAGGAACTGTTCAAGCGGGACAAGGACTATGTCATCCTGGACGGTGAAGTGCTGATCGTTGATGAGCACACCGGCCGCATCCTGGCAGGCCGGCGCTACAACGAAGGAATGCACCAGGCAATCGAGGCCAAGGAAGGCGTCGAGATCAAAGCGGAGAACCAGACCCTGGCCACCGTGACGCTGCAGAACTACTTCCGCATGTACGGCAAGCTCTCCGGGATGACCGGTACCGCCGAAACAGAGGCTGCCGAGTTCATGAGCACTTACAAGCTTGGTGTCGTGGCCATTCCCACCAACCGGGACATGCAGCGGATCGACCAGGCGGACCTCGTGTTCAAGAACGAGGTGGTGAAGTTCGACGCCGTGGTGCGCGATATCGCGGAACGGCACGAAAAAGGCCAGCCCGTCCTCGTGGGCACCACCAGCGTGGAGAAGAGCGAGTACCTGTCCAAGCTGCTTGCCAAGGAAGGCGTCCGCCACGAGGTTCTGAATGCCAAGAACCATGCACGGGAAGCTGCCATCATCGCCCAGGCAGGCCGGAAGGGCGCTGTCACCGTGGCCACGAACATGGCCGGCCGCGGCACGGACATCATGCTGGGCGGCAATGCCGAATTCACGGCGGTCGCCGAACTCGCCAAGCGCGGGCTGGACCCGGAGGAGAACTCCGAACAGTACGAGGCCGCTTGGCCCGCCGCGCTCGAAGCGGCCAAGCAGGCAGTGAAGGATGAACACGAGGAAGTCCTGGACCTCGGCGGCCTTTACGTGCTGGGCACCGAACGGCACGAATCACGCCGTATCGACAACCAGGCTCCGCGGACGCTCGGGCCGACAGGGCGACCCCGGTGAATCCCGGTTCTACCTGTCCCTGACCGATGACCTGATGCGGCTCTTCAACTCCGGGGCGGCAGAACGGCTGATGAACAGCTCCGTGCCGGACGACGTCGCCCTGGAATCCAAACTTGTATCGCGGGCCATTGCCTCCGCCCAGGGGCAGGTGGAAGGACGCAACGCCGAGCAGCGCAAGAACGTACTGAAATACGATGACGTCCTCAACCGCCAGCGCGAAGCCATTTACAGCGACCGCCGGCGCATCCTGGAGGGCGACGACCTGCACGAGAAGGTGCAGTACTTCGTCGAGGACACCATCACGGCACTGATTGACGCCGCAACCGCGGAAGGAAACGGCGACGACTGGGACTTCCATCAACTGTGGACCAACTTGAAGACGCTTTATCCCGTCAGCGTTACTGCCGACGACATCATCGAAGAGGCCGGCGGCAAGTCCAGGGTCACCGTGGAGCCTGCTGAAGGAGGAGGTTCTCTCCGACGCACGCCTGGTATACCAGGCGCGTGAGGAGGTCATCGGATCCGAAAGCATGCGCGAGCTCGAACGCCGCGTGGTCCTCTCCGTGATTGGCCGCAAGTGGCAGGAACACCTCTACGAGATGGACTACCTCAAGGAGGGGATCGGCCTGCGCGCCATGGCGCAGCGCGATCCCCTGGTGGAGTACCAGCGCGAAGGTTTCGCCATGTTCCAAAGCATGATGGAAGCCATCCGGGAGGAAAGCGTCGGGTTCCTTTACAACCTTGAGGTTGAAGTAACCCCGGCCCAGGATGTCGTGGTCCCGGATGCTGCGGGCGGACACACCGAGCACGTGGACCCGCAGGTCCACGCTGCCGGGCTGGAGGCCCCCGAGAAGCCAGCGCAACTGCAGTACACGGCTCCCGACGAAGGCGGCGGAACCCAGACCCGGGTGGAAACCCGGTCAGGTGCGGGACGCTCCGGCAATCCAGCGAAGGCTGCTGCACAGGATGCTGCCAAGCGCCCGGCGAAGAAGAAAAAGCGGTAGCAGGACAGACTCGGAGGCCCCACGGGGTGGTGAACAACAGGGCAGGGGCCAGGGCGTCCCTGCCCTGTTTGTATGTGGATTTGTGTGCCTGCCGCTTCCAGGCCTGCTGGCCGCTTTGCATCTCCGCACGTTCCGGTGTCTCCAGAGGATCAGCCGATGACGAGCTCAACGATCCGCCAGACCTGCTTGCTGCGCTCAAGCCGGACAGCAACGGCCCGCGCCCGGACGTCATCCACCACCACGGCACTTGCCTCGTAGACTCCGTCGGCCACCTCACACACGCGGACGGAGCGGACCATGGAATTTCGGTGGAGCCTGCCCAGGGCCGGATTGCCCGTCCTGGTAACTTCGCGCCTGATAAGGGCTGCCCGGTGCTGCAGCGAGGCAAGGCACCGCGGATCCAGTCGACGCGCCAACTGATGGATAGGACGGATCCCGGCAAGGACCTCCATGGACGCCTGCACCGTCCCCCGCGTAATGGCCGTAATCTCCGCGGCCTCATTACCGGGCCGCAGGGACGCTGGATTCCCAACCGGGGAGTGCTCTGCCTGCGCCCCCATCCTTGATGCAGGCGCGGTTTTCCGCAGGGCGCTTCCGCCATTTACGACGTTGGCGGCCAGCCTCTGGACGGCCCTTGCAGGTGTCACTGCGTTCATTGTCTTCCCCTTGGTTCGAATGGCTGATGGTTCTATTGGCTGGGCTGGCGCGTGGGAAAACGCCGCCGGAAAGGCCGGACCAGGCTGGATGATGTGTGGCGTGGATGGCGCTCTGATTTGTGACATACGAGTGGATTTGGGCAGTGCCCGACTGCGGCCCCGGTGCAGCAAGGAAGCAGAAACGTCGGCGGCTAAGGCGCTGCCGGTGCGCGAAGGATTTGGCCGGGAAGCAGGACATTGGGGTTTCCGCCGACCAATTCCCGATTTGCTGCATACCAGCGCGGCCATTCAAGGGCTATGTCAACATCTGATGCTTCCGGCCCCACATAGGCCGCAACGATGTCCCACAGGGTGTCACCCGCGAGGACGGTTACCGCCGCCGCTTCGCCAGAGGTGTCGGGCGCACCCCGCTCCGGTCCGGCAGCGGTTCTCAGCTCCGGTGCGGCGAGGAGGCCGGGTTCCACCACGGGGGAGGCAGGCTGCCAGCCCGGTTGCAGTGCAGCGGCGTTGGGCCTGGCGGGGGAGGGCTCCCAAGCCGGCGGCCTGCCGTGCTGACCGGCTGGTGGTGCTTCCGCCGTCGACCGTTGATCCGGAGTGGCTGGGCTGTCCGTGTGGCCCGGTGCTGGTGTGCCTGCGGCAGTTGCGGGATCGAGGGGAGCCGCCGCGGGCAGTACCTGCGTTGGCGTCCATTCCGGGCCCGGAACGGTGGTGGCCGCATTTGCCGCGGCGCCGGCCAGCAGCTGGATCGAAAGAGCGGCAACAACCGCCCTCCGCATGAATACTGGTGAGAGCCTTCCAGCGGCCGCCGCGGCCTGATGTCGTCCCAGACGCTCCAGCAGGACAGAGGCCGCTGCGGTCAGGATCGAAAACGCCCACCACAGCAGGAGGGCAATGCCGGCAGCTGTCGCCGCGACTGCCAGGAGGACTTCAACGGATGAGTCCTGGTGCCGGCCGGCGGAGTCCTGCCACTGCGCGAGCAGGCCCGCTCCCAGGAAGCACAGCAAACAGCCAAGCACCAGCAGTGCCAAAGCCATTGCGGCATCCGACCATTCCCTCTTACCGAACTGCCCCATTTGATTCCGCCTTTTGATGTCATTTGATGCTGTTTGGTGCTGCTTGACCCAGTGTGAACCGCATCCAGAGTATTTGTCCAGACGTTGGACTGAGAAACGTGTTCCGTTGACGGGTCCGGCAGCGCGCCCTACGCTGGCGGGATGCGCTGGGATGCACTCTTCAACGACATGGAAAGCCAGGCTCGCGGAGGCTGACCGGCTGGCTCTCGATAGTGAGATCAGCGAGCGGACGCGGGCCGAGATGGTTGGGGTGCGGCTCGACCATAGGCTGCGGGCCGCGGTCGGGTACAGGATTGGCGTCCACCTCCTGTGCGGCGAGTCAGCGCAGGGGAGCTGACACATGCCGGAGCCGACGCATTGGTCCTCGCTGAAGATCGGCATCAGGCGCTCATTCCCTATGCAGCCGCAGCCCGCTACGTCGGCCTGGGAAGGTATGTACGGGCGGAAGGTTCTGCAGTCCGCGCATCGATTGGACTTGCCCATTCCTTGCGTGCCTTGGCCCGGGACCGGGCGGAGCTCTCGGTGACAGTTGGCGGCGTTGCCGGCCCCGTGCGGCTGGCCGGTGTCATCGACCGGGTGGGCAAAGACTACATCGATCTGGCTACGGTTATTCCGGGCGAGGCACGGAGGACCCAAAGCGTTGGGCAGGTTTCAGCAATACCTTTCGCGGCATTGGCGATAATCAGGTCGCACAAAGCCGGTGGAGCATAGCTGCGTCACACGGACTTGGAGCGTGACTCCTGGATCATGCGGCTGGCCTCGGCGTAGCGTTCCTCGATGTACTGCTCCAGCATTTTCTCTTCGACGCGCCACTGACCGCGGCCGCCGACCTGAATCGCCTTCAGCTCACCGCTGCGGACCAAGGCATACGCGGCCGGGGAGTTAATTTGGAGCTGCTCGGCGACGTCCGCGAGCGTGAGGAACCGTGGCATCCACCCATTTTGCCACCACCTGATGCAGTTTGTGCCCGTTTTCCACAGATAACCGGCATTTAAGTAAATGACTTTTGTTCGCGGGGCCTGGCGGTAACAATGAGGAGTCCGGCCAGAGTGGGCAGGTCCGGTATTCCTAGGGGGAGAGCGGTATGGTTCCTGATTCAAGAGTCGCGGCGCCACGGCTGAAGCGTCCATCGTGGAAGGATCCGCGGCTGCTGCTGGGGGTTCTCCTCGTTCTGGTGTCCGTCGCAGGGGTCATCTTCCTTGTCGGCAGTGCCGACCGCACCACTGAGGTCTACGCCGCGCGGGACGGCATTGCGGTCGGTGAGCGCCTGACGCTCGAGAACGTGGTCCGCGCCAAAGTCCGGCTGGGCGATACGGAACAGCACTACGTCACTGTGGCGGACGGCCTGCCCCAGGACGTGGTCGCCATGCAGCGGATCGCAAAGGACCAGTTGGTTCCCAAGGCAAGCCTCGGTGAAGTGGACCAGCTGAACCGCAAACCAGTAGCCCTCAGCATCGCGCAGACCTTGCCGTCACAGGCCGTCGCCGGTGCGAGGGTGGACGTCTGGGTGGCACAGCCGGATGCGAAGAACGGATTCAGCGAGCCGAAACTGATCCTTCCCGGTGCGGAAATCGCTGAAGTCACCACCGGGTCCACTGCCCTTGGATCATCGAAGACCACAGTCCTGATGGTCCTGGTCGAGGACAAGCAGATGCCTGCATTGCTGGGTGCCCAGGCCAATGAGGCGAAAATATCCGTTGTTTGGAATCCGCGGGGCGCCCAATGAGCATCCCGGTTGTCACCGTAGGCCAGAGCCGGGAGGATCTGGTGGGCGGCCTTGAACGGCTGCACGGTCCGGTTACGGTGGTTCGAAGGTGCACTGAACTTCCGGAGCTTCTCGCAGCCTGTCAAAGCGGTCTGGCCAGGGCTGCCGTGGTGGCAGAGGGGTCCGAAGGCCTGACTGCATCCCTCGTCGACCGCCTTGGAGCTGTCGGGGTGGTGGTCATCGCGCTGACGGACAACGACGAGGAGGCGGCAAGGCTCCGCAAAATTGGTGCCGCTACGGCGCTGACTGGGGTTGCGTCCGCGGAGCTTTCGGACAGGATTGCCGACGCCGTTGCCCAGCTGACAGGCGCTGTCCGTCCGGCCAACCTGAGCGCGGCCGCCGACACCGGGTCGGCGCTGGCCACAGATCCCGTGCACCCCGAGCCTGACGGCGAGGAACGCCCTGCCGGAAAGCTCATCGTCGTCTGGGGCCCCGCCGGGTCACCCGGCAGGACCACGATCGCAGTGAACATCGCGGGGGAGATGGCAGCCGATGGCAGGGATGTCCTACTGGTCGACGCCGACACCTACGGTGCCAGCGTCGCGGCCGTGCTGGGTCTCCTGGATGAGTCGGCCGGACTTGCCCAGGCCTGCCGGCTTGCCGACCAGGGACAGTTGGACGTGGACGCCCTCGGGAAGGTGGCCGCGACCGTTGCCACGACGTCCGGGACATTCCGGGTGCTGACGGGCATAACCCGCGCGGACCGATGGACCGAGCTTCGCGCCCCTGCCCTGGCGCTGGTTCTCGAGCGGGCCCGGCAAATTGCCGACGTTGTGGTGGTTGATACCGGCTTTTGCCTCGAGGCGGACGAGGAACTGAGCTTCGACACCATGGCGCCGCGCCGGAATGCGGCGACTCTGCGGCCGCTGGAACTGGCTGACGCGGTCTATGCCGTTGGTGCTGCCGATCCCGTGGGCGTGCCCCGGATGGTACGCGCGCTTGCCGAACTGGAAGGCGCGGTACCGCAGGCGTCACCGATTGTCGTCATGAACAAGGTGCGTTCCTCCGCCGTGGGGAGAGCGCCGGAACGCCAGCTCCGGGACGCCTGGGACCGGTATGGCCCCGCCTCCGGGCTCAAGGCGTTCCTGCCCTACGATCCCGCTGCCGCGGACGCAGCCCTCTTGGCAGGATCACTGTTACTCGAAGCCTCCCCGGATTCCGCTCTTCGACGCTCGATCCGCGAACTGGTTTGTGCACCTGACCATCGAAAAGCCAGATCCTCTGTATTTTCTTCCACACCACGGCGACGGGCAAGGGACTAGGCTCGCCATAAGAGCTGCAAAGGTGCGGCGAATATCTCTGATGGAGGCGTTATCGATGTCGTCTGGATCCAGTGTGGAGGACCAGCCCCTCTCCATTGAAGGCCTTGAAGGTTTCATGGGGGACTACTACCAGCACCTGGCTGAGGAGGATGCCCGAAGCTACCCCCGCGACGTCCTGGAAGCCCGTGCCGGGGAGCACCGCCGGGCAGCAGCGGTCCGGCAGCCAGGCCAGGCGAAAATCTCGATCGTGGACGAAGAGGACAGCAGCGTCATCTTCGTCGTCACTGACGACATGCCGTTCCTTGTTGATTCCGTCAACGCCGAACTTGTCCGGCAGCACGCGGCCATCAGGCTCGTGGTCCACCCGCTCTTTGTTGCCAGCCGGAACCGGGAAAGCGGTGAACTGGTCAAGGTCAACAGGGTCCCGGCGCACCTGGGTATCTCCAGTGGGGACACCGCGGCAATGCCAAACCTTTCCCACCTCATTGCGCAGGGTGAAAATGCCTCGCACATGGAGTCCTGGATCGCCGTCGAAATCCACCGCATCTCCGACGAGGCGAAGGCTTCCCTGCTCGGGGGCCTGACACGTGTGCTGAAGGACGTTCGCGCCGCCGTTGAAGATTGGCCCAGGATGCGCCAAAAGGCGCTGGAGATCGCCGAGAGCCTGGACCGGGTGGCCAACTCCGCACAAATTGCCGAGGTGCGGCAGGCCAAGGACCTGCTCCGGTGGCTTGACGACGGGAACTTTACGTTCCTGGGCTACCGTGAATACGACCTGCTCACCGTCGACGGCGAAGATGTCCTGGAACTGCGCGAGGACAGCGGTCTTGGACTGCTGCGCTCTCTCGCAGACTCTCCGCACATCCAGCACCTCACCGACACCGGCCGCAAAAAGGCGCGGGAAAAGCGCGCCCTCGTCATCACCAAAGCCAATTCACGATCCACGGTGCACCGTTCGGCCTACCTGGACTACATCGGCATCAAAAGTTTCGACGCCGCGGGCAACGTGAACGGCGAGCGCCGCTTTATTGGATTGTTTGCCACCAGCGCCTATGCCGGCTCCGTCCGCGATATCCCCATTGTCAGGGAAAAAGTGGACGCAGTCCTCCAGAACGCAGGCTTTCCGCCGGACTCGCACTCGGGCAAGGACCTCCTGGGCATCCTGGAAACCTACCCCCGCGATGAGCTGTTTCAGATTGAAGTTCCCGATCTCGCCGAGACCGCGCTTGGAATCCAGAAACTGCAGGAACGGCGTCGCACCCGGCTGTTCCTTAGGCCCGACATTTATGGGCGTTTCATGTCAGCCGTCGTCTACCTGCCCCGCGACCGCTACACCACCAACGTCAGGCTCCGCATCGAGCAGGAACTGCGGGAAACCTTCCAGGCAGTGTCGATCGATTATGAAGCCCGAATGACCGAGTCGGCGCTGGCACGGTTGTTCTTCCGCATCCGGCTGCCCAAGGACGGCGACTTTAGCCACGTCAACAGCGACGAGCCTGGAAAAGCGGCTGGTCCGCGCGGCGAGGTCTTGGAGTGAAGGGATCGCCGAGGTCCTGCGCGAGGGCCGGGACGCGGCCGAGGCCAAGGAACTCGCCGCCATCTGGGCCGAGGCGTTCCCTGCCAGCTACCGGGTGGACTACGAAGTAGAAGACGCGCTCGAAGACATTGCGCGGTTCGAAAAGTATGGGGCCGCCGCCGAACGGAACACCGGCGCCCGGCAGGAACGGCCCGGTGTTCACGTGTACCTCCCCGAAGGGGCCGGCGCCACGCTGGAGGAGGATGCCCGGGTCAAGCTCTACATGCTGGAACCAAAGAGCCTCAGCCAGATCCTGCCGTATTTCCACAATCTCGGACTTGAGGTCCTGGACGAACGGCCCTTCGAAATCGAAACGGCAGACCACCGGGACTTCTTCCTGTACGACCTGGGACTGAAGTACCCGGCGGGCGTGGACCCGCTGTCCACGGGGGAGTACCTTTCCGATTCCTTTGGCGCGGCCGTCACCGGGGCTGCCGAATCGGACAATTTTGACCGCCTGGTGTTGCGTGAGGGTCTGCATTGGCGGCAGGTATCGGTGCTGCGTGCCTACGCCCGCTACATGCGCCAGATGGGCAACAGCAGTTCCTTCGGCTTCATGGCGGACACGCTCCTGGCCAACCCTGACGTGACCAGGGGCCTGAGCGCATTTTTCGCGGCCCGTTTCGACCCCGCCATCAGTGACGGCCAACGCGCCGAGGCACAGGCGTCCGTGCGGCAGGAACTTGCCGCCTCGATCGAGAAGGTTGCCACCCTGGACGCCGACCGCGTACTGCGCACCTTCGTCAACCTCATCGAGGCCACTCTTCGCACCAACTTTTACCAGAACAAGCCGCACCTGAGCTTCAAGCTGGATTCGGCCCGGATTGAAGGACTGCCGTTCCCGCGGCCCATGTTCGAAATTTGGGTCTACGCCCCGAGGGTCGAGGGTGTGCACCTTCGGTTCGGCAAGGTGGCCCGCGGCGGTCTCCGCTGGTCTGACCGGCGCGAGGATTTCCGGACTGAAGTGCTGGGATTGGTGAAGGCCCAGACGGTGAAGAACGCCGTCATTGTCCCTACCGGCGCCAAGGGCGGTTTCTTCGCCAAGCAGCTCCCGGATCCCTCCACGGACCGGGCGGCCTGGATGGCGGAAGGCGTTGAAAGCTACAAGACGTTCATCCGCGGCCTGCTGGACCTCACTGACAACCTCCTGACTGAAGGCGGCGGCGAGAGGGTTGTGCCGCCGTCGAACGTTGTCAGGCATGACGACGACGACTCCTACCTGGTGGTTGCCGCAGACAAGGGGACGGCTACTTTCTCGGACATTGCCAATGGGCTGTCCGCGGAGTACGGCTTCTGGCTCGGTGACGCCTTCGCCTCCGGCGGTTCCGTCGGGTACGACCACAAAGCCATGGGCATTACCGCGCGGGGCGCCTGGGAATCGGTGAAGCGGCACTTCAGCGAACTGGACCTGGACACGCAGACCGAGCCCTTCACCGTGGTGGGTGTGGGGGACATGTCCGGCGACGTGTTCGGCAACGGCATGCTCCTGTCCCGGCATATCCGCCTGCTCGCCGCGTTCGACCACCGGCACATCTTCCTGGACCCAAATCCGGACGAGGAATCGTCGTTTACGGAGCGGCAGAGGCTGTTCGATCTGCCCAGGTCCTCCTGGGATGACTATGACAAGTCGCTCATCAGCGATGGCGGCGGGGTCTTCGCCCGGCAGGCCAAGTCCATCCCGGTGTCACCGCAGATGCGGGCGGCGCTGGGGCTTCCGGCCGAGACAACCGAACTCAGCCCCCCGAACTCCTGCGTGCAATCCTGCTGGCCCCCGCCGACCTGCTGTACAACGGCGGCATCGGGACCTACGTGAAGGCGGGCTCAGAGTCCAACGCGTCCGTCGGCGACAAAGCCAACGATGCGATCCGCGTCAACGGCCGGGACCTCCGGGTCAAGGTGGTGGGCGAAGGCGGAAACCTGGGCATGACCCAGCGCGGCAGGATCGAGGCAGCCCTGCAGGGGGTCATTCTTAACACCGACGCGATCGACAACTCCGCCGGCGTTGACTGCTCCGACCATGAGGTCAACATCAAGATCTTCGTTGACCGGATGGTTGCCGCCGGCAAGCTGCCGGCCGCCGAACGCGCAGACTTCCTCGCTTCAATGACCGACGAAGTGGGGCGCCTGGTCCTCGAGGACAACATCGACCAGAACATCCTGCTCCTGAACGACCGGACCCGGGTGGCGGAGTGGAGCCCCAGCTACGAACGCCTCATGGACTGGCTGGAGAAGAGCGCGGACCTCAAGCGGGAACTCGAGGCGCTGCCCACTACGGAAACTCTGCGGGAACGGCTGCAGCAGGGGCAGGGACTGACCTCTCCGGAGCTGTCAGTGCTTGCCGCCTACGCCAAGATCGAGCCTGGCATCGGCCCTGCGGGACAGCGATCTTGCCGACGACCCGTGGTTCCGGGCCACGCTGCGTACCTACTTCCCGCACCAGCTGCGCGAACGCTTCGACGCTGAGCTGGACAGCCACCCGCTGCGCCGGGAGATTGTCGCCACCGTGGTGGCGAACGACATGATCAACCTCGGCGGCATCACCTTCGCGTTCCGGGTCATGGAGGAAACGTCGGCCAGTGAAGTTGCTGTGGCGAAGGCGTTCGTTGCGCTGCGCGAGGTGTACGAGCTGGATGCGATGGTAGGGGAGCTGAACAGCCTGCCGGCTGCCTTCCCCACGGAGCACTGGAGCTCTGTGCACCTTGATATCCGGCGGCTCCTCGACCGGGCAGTCCGCTGGCTGCTCAGCCAGGAAAGTGTTTCGCGCCCCATCGCCGAGGTCGTTGCAGAGTTCAAGCCGCTGATGGATCCCATGCGCGCCCGGTTGCTCGATTACCTGCGTGGCGACGACCACGAGCGGGTGGCGGCGTGGCTGGCGAAGGGCCGCGAGTGGGAGCTTCCCGAAGGCCTTGCGCTGCGCTGGGCGGAGCTGTTCGAGAGTTTCGTGCTGCTGGACATCGCCAAGATCGCCCGCTCACGGAAGGATCCGGTCGAGGAGATCGCTGCCGTCTACTACACCGTGTTCAACCGCTTCCACGCGGACTCACTGCTTGAACGGATCAGCAGCCTGCCCCGGCAGGACCGGTGGCAGGCGCTGGCACGGGCAGCCTTGCGCGATGATTTGTACTCGACGATGTCGGATATGACGACGGCGGTGCTGGACGCGACACCTGCGGCCGGGTCGCCGGACGCGCGGCTCAAGGAGTGGGAGGCGCAAAACGCCGAACAGCTGGGTAGGGCAAAAAGCATGTTCGACGAGGTGAACGCACTGGAGGCCGACGATATGGCCTCACTGTCGGTAGCATTGAGGCTCTTGAGGTCAATCGTCCGGCGCTAGAAAATCAGGCGCCGCAACTGGAGGTGCAGTGGCAATCTTTACGGACCCCATCAGGGAACACGCTGATTTCGGGCCTGGCGATGCCGAATGGCTGCACCTCCTGGTGGGGGACTGGCAAATGGTGGCGGACCTTGCGTTTGCCGACCTGGCGCTCTGGTTCCCCCACCCGGAGTTTGGCTACATTGCCCTGGCACACGTGCGGCCTTCCACCACCCACACGGCGTTCCACAGCGATTTCGTGGGGGAGGGCATCCGGTCCGACCTGCAGCCGCTCGTGGACAAGGCGTGGAACAGCAGGTCCATCGAGCGGTCCAGTGAGACTAACTGGAACAGCGAAATGGCGTTGCGGGTGGAGGCGGTCCCCATGGTGCGCAACGGCCGGACGCTTGCGGTGGTCACCACCCATATGGACCTCTCCAGCTCGCGGATGCCGTCCAGGCTGGAATTGACTTACCGGCAGTGCGCTTATGACCTCCTGCGGATGGGCACGCTGGGTTTATGGCCGGACTTTGCCTCACCCACGGGCTCCCGTCGGGGCGCTCCCCGCGTGGGTGACGGGCTGATCCGTCTGGATGCCGACGGCGTGGTTCAATACGCGAGCCCGAACGGAGTTTCCGCCTTTCGCCGCCTGGGCGACGGGGAATCATTGGAAGGACGCTCGCTCGCTGAAGTCACTGCGGGCCTGCTCAAGGACCGCAGGCTGGTCGACGAGACCTTGCCTCTGGTCGTAACCGGCCGGATGCCCTGGCGCAGCGAGATCGAGTCCAGGGGAGTGAGCCTGTCCCTGCGGGCCATCCCTCTCCGGGACGAGCAGCAGCGGTTCGGCGCCCTGGTACTCTGCCGGGATGTCTCGGCCTGCGCCGCCGTGAGCTGGAACTGGTGACCAAGGACGCCACCATCCGCGAGATCCACCACCGGGTAAAGAATAATCTCCAGACGGTGGCCGCGCTGCTGCGGATGCAGTCAAGGCGAATGGTGAGCGACGAAGCAAAACAGGGTCTGGAACAGGCGATGCGCCGCGTCGCCACCATTGCACTGGTCCACGAGACGTTGTCACAGGGCCTGACGCAGAGCGTCGACTTTGACGAACTGATCGGGCGTCAGTTCAGGCTGTCCGCGGAAGTGGCGTCCCCCTCCCAGCAGGTCAGGACCGAACGCTCCGGCACCTTCGGCGAGCCTGCCCAGCGATCTCGCTACACCGTTGGCCCTGGTCATCAACGAACTGGTGACCAATGCTGTGGAGCACGGCCTCGAGGGGAGGGCGGGAACGGTGTGGCTCCTTGCCGACCGCTCCGAAGGGGACGACGGTGAAGAGCTGACCGTGACCATCGCCGACGACGGAGTGGGCCTGCCGCAGACTCCCCATGTAGAGGGCCTCGGACTGCAAATTGTGCGGACACTTGTCACCAGTGAGCTGGGTGGCAGCATCGCATGGGAACGCCGCGAGGGCGGTGGGACCGAAGTCAAGATCCGGCTCAGCCTGGCCGGCAAGTAGGACATCCGTTCCGGCCAGCGATTGACCTGGCCGGAACGGATGAAACTGACAGAGGCCCCGGGACGGTCCAAGGTGGACTGTCCCGGGGCCTCTGTATGCCGGTTACGCCGTTCCGTGCCGACACCCTGACGGTGCTGGGCTCCTAGGAGGCGCGGCGGGCGCGGGCAGCGCGCCGCTTGAGCGCGCGGCGCTCGTCTTCGCTCATGCCGCCCCAGACGCCGGCGTCCTGGCCCGACTCGAGCGCCCATTGCAGGCAGGTGTCGACAACCGGGCACCGGCGGCAGACGCTCTTGGCTTCCTCGATCTGCAGGAGCGCCGGTCCTGTATTCCCCACGGGGAAGAACAGTTCCGGGTCCTTCTCGAGGCACGCTGCGCGGTTACGCCAATCCATGCTGATCAGTTGCTCCATTTCTGGGAAGTGCCTTTGTGAAATTATTCACTAGTGGCTACAAAGGAAAGGGGCCCTCTGGGCCCCCTTGGTCATCTGCATCAAGCCTGTCATGTTAACGCTGTGTAAACAAGGGGTAATAACGCCCGATATCGCTTGAGACCTGAGCGATACATCACAGTGGCGGCTCCGGCCCTCACCAGTGTCCGACTATGTCCGGTAGGGTGCCAGTGTGTCAAGACCCCCGGTAAATCCAACTGGTACCCCGTCCCCTCCCGACGATCCCGACAGCAGGCCCGACCCGACCGCCGGTCGACTGCCGAAGGGCCCCGTGCCCGGGGCCGTCAAAGTGGTGGCGGTCGTTGCCGCTGCCGAAGCCACGGCCCTCCTGGCGGCGGCGGGCTGGTATGCCTACGAACTGCTCAGCGGCAGTCCTGTCCTGTCATTCTGGGGTGCAGTCTTCACCCTGGGGCTCCTGCTTGCTTTTTCAGCGTGGCTGTATTCCGTGGCCGTCTTCCTCTACCGGGGCTACCGGTGGACCAGGGCGGCTGCGCTGGTGGCCCAGCTCTTTGTCCTTACCATTGGGTTGCCCGCCATTACCAGCGGGCTGGTTATACCCGGGCTGGCAATGCTGGTTCCGGCGCTCATCGCCATAGTCCTGCTGTTTTCCAACAAAGTGATCAACCATGCCTCCCGTACAGGGAGTGCACCCCCGGCACTCTGACCCCGGCCGCGTCTTCCTCCATAACCGACTGGCTCGGTGCGTTTGTTGGAACGGCCGGCCGTCACTTGTCGCCCCCAGCCCAAGCTACCTGGACGGGGAAGGAACGGCCGCCGGAGATAAGGGAACCGCGTCCCGGCGGAGGATGCGACTCAACGTCGAACCGAATCCCAAAAAGGTCGCCGTCGGCCATTGAACGCGGACCAAGCAGGAGCCCCACGCCCGATGCCCGGGCATTCATGATTAACGGGACGCGCTGGAGAAGCAGCGGACTGTAGGCGGCAGCGATCACCATTGCGTGGCCCAGAGCATTCAGCTGGCCAAGATCCCTCAACACTGCCGGGGCGAGTTGGTCGACGTCGTCAACCAGCAGCGTGGTCTCCCGCGGCAAAGTGCCACTTTCCGCCTGCCGGAGCATGGCCGCCCAAAAGTCTCCCGCGGCCTGCGGGGGCCCGTGGTGCCTGCGCCACGGTTGCCCGGGGTTGAGTGCCACCAGCGCCCGCAGTGCATTGCTCTTGCCGCTTCCAGGGTTGCCGAGAACCGCAGCTATTCCGCTGCAGGGAATACGGAACGATGCTGCGGCGGGCTCGTCCCCGGCCACTCCCAGGAGGACCTCGACTTGTTTCCCGAGGATTGCCGGCCCGGCGGTCTGCCGTCCATTGTCAGGTGGCCCCTGGTCTGATTGCGCCGGGCTTGATTCGGCCGGGACCGATGGACCGTGTATGGGTTGCGGTCCTGCCAGCGCTCTAGTCTGCGTGACACTGATCTTTGCCGGGAGGGGTTCCACCCGGAATGGCGGGGATGAGGCAGGAGGGTATGCGTCGCTAGTGCGCAGCGAATCCAAGGCGGGGCAGCGGTAGAACTGGCAGGCAGCCGGGCCGCCGCTTGAGACGGGGCCGAAGGCAGCAGCCCTCCCTTGGATGGCGGGCATCGGGCGCATCCGTGGCCACATGGCCCGGCTCTCCTCGGTGGAACCGGCCGGAAAATAGAAACGATTGGGAAGAGCCGCGAAGAACCGGGCCGTGACAAGTTCTCGCTCCCCTGAGAGCAGCATCGTGATCCCTGCCCGGGCCCCATCGCGGACGAGGTCATGCACCAGATCTTCGGCCCCGGCCAAGGGTCCTGACCGAAAGGCCGAGACCCAGGATCCCCAGCCGGAAATGACGAGGATAAGCGGCACTTTCCCGGAGTCCGGGTGGCTCAACCGTTGACCCAACTCCCGGACAAGCCGCTCCAGGATCCGTACCCCACGGCGGAGGTCGTCCAATCCTGCCTGCGCGCCAATACGGCCGGCCTTGGCCAACGGCAGGAAACGTCCCGCGGCATCCAGGATGTAAAAGTGGGCCTCCCCGGGGCCGGTTACCAGTTTCTGGACGGCAAGCTCCAGGCCCGCCCCGGCTCCGGACGCAGGGCTGCCGATGAACGCTGCGTGGCTGTGCCGGGCGGGGCTCCACAAAAGGGCTTCCACCCGTTGCTGCTCGGGCACGTCCAGCAGGCCAAGGCGAATGGCACCTACTACATTCAGGGGTTCCGGATCGCACAATCCGGGGGCAGCAGAGCTTGATGAAGATTTGGGAACAGGTTGTTCCAGATCCTCCGGCAGGGGAGGGGCAACAGGCCGCCTCGGGGACTGCTTCCCCTGCTGGGTGCAGAGGCTCTCCACCATGGCTGCCAGCGGTTCCACCGCCTGCGTGGGGGTTGGTGCAGGGCCCGCCGCCTCCCCCGGGCAGCCTACTCGGCCTGCGAGAAGGTCCACTGTCCTGTGGACATTAACGACGGCGGAATGACCGTCCCCGGCCAACAAGCCCAGGGACGCACCCTGGAACTCCTCGGCGGTTTCCGTCCCACGCGCCAGGAAGGCGCGGCCCGGATTGTCAACACTGATGTCCGCAGCAGTCCTGCAATTGACGATATCCACCGATTCGATCTCGGATTGCACGCGGAGGGCGATGCTGGACGTGACGTTTGCCCGGATGTCGGCTGTCAACGCGCCCTGCGGCCTCTGCGTTGCCATGATCAGGTGGATACCCAGGGAACGGCCGATTGATGCTATCCGCAGCAACTCACGGAGCGCTTCAGGCGCATCGTCAACCAGCATCCTGAACTCGTCGATGACGATGACAAGGTGCGGGAGGGCAAAGTCCTTCGCAGCGGCGGTGGAGCGGTAGGCGGATATGTCCGGTACCCGGGCTGCGGAAAGGCAGCGCTCACGGAGCCTGCACTTCAGCGCGAAGCGAGGTCAGGGTTCGCTCCATTTCGGAACCGGAAAGGTCAGTCTGCAGCCCCACGCAGTGAACGAGGCCACTCAGTGGACCAAGCCCTGAACCGCCCTTGAAGTCGATGAAGAAGAAGTTCACCCGCTCAGGTGGATAGCTGAGTGCGAGTGCCAGCGTGATGCTGCGCAGCAGTTCCGACTTCCCGGAGCCGGTTGTGCCCGCCACCAGGAGGTGGGGCCCGTCGGACTGCAGGTCCAGCATCTTCGTTCCGGACGCACTGCGGCCAAGTGGTACGGCCAGACCGTTAGTGTGCGCGCTGGAGCCCCATCGCTCCGCGGTAGCCGCGAGGGTCAGGGGCAGGACTTCGTCAAGGCTGCAGGCAACGGGAACGGATCCTCCGTGTTCCCCACCGTACCGAGGTGCGCCTGCCATCCGCCGGCAGAATCCGGTGAACACCTGGTCCGGCACCAGGTCGGGAACGAATACGGTCTCGCGCATGTCTTGCAGCAGGACAGCCCTCCGCTCGGAAAGAAAGAGGTCAGGTGCGGCCCGGTCCCCGTTTTCGGGCAGGAAGTGAAGCACCTGCCAGCCCCGACGGATCGCCGCGTCACGTATCGGCTCGTCAGCGGCCCGGGAGGAGCCTTCCCCGCGTATCAAGAGGACTGCGCGCTCGCAGCCGCGGGGATGGGCCGCGTTAAGAACGTTGAGGGCGGCATGGGGTGTTGCCGTGAGGGTCACTCCGGGAAGATATCGTGCGGCGAGGGGCAGGCTTGCTGGCTGGCCATGAAGGAGGACGTGGGTCGTGCACGCACGCGGATACCCTCCGAGCCTGCATGAGAACGGACCGCAGCGCGCCGTCGGTGGCGTAACGCGGACCGCCGATGGTGGTGAGGTGGCAGTCCGGATCGAGTTGGACCGGGACCAACCCCGCCGACGGAACCGGCGGCCCCGTGTGTGCTGGTTCTACCCTGACGTTGGCCGCTTGTTCCGCCTGGCCCAAACGCAGCCAGATGCCGTTGCCGCCCGGGGCGGGCCCGGGCGTCCCTCTGGCCCGCTGTGCTCCCAACGCTAGGAGTGACAGGGAAGGAGCGCTCCGTCGTCGGCGGTCCACGTCTTCCGCAACAGCGCCCTGCACGGCGATGAAAAGTTCCCGTCTCTGCCGCCGTCCGCTGATGGCTGGCACAAGGACAGAGAACGCGGACGCTGCGGAAAAGGCAAGGAACATCCACATTCCGGTGAGGACAGCCAGCAGCACCCCGACTGCCAGCGGGAGAACTGCGGTCATGACCACCACCGCACGGTTTCCTGCCTCAGCACGGGCGCCCACAACGATGGGTTCGGCAACAGTCTGTCCGGCATCTGAAAGTGCCCGGCCGGGCGGATCGGCAAAGACCAGCGACAAGTACGATTGCCCGCATCTGATGCTGGAATCCGTGGAGATGACCTTGGTTCGGATCCTTTCACCGTCGACAAAGGTGCCGTTGGCGCTGTCCAGGTCGATTAGCAGGATTTCCGTGTCCGTGACCACAACCCGCGCGTGTTCACGTGACAGTTCCGGGTCCGGAATGACTATCCGCGTGCCGCTTCGGCCAATGCTGTAACTGCCGCGCCGCAGCGGCACCACCGTCCCTGCTGCTGCTCCGCTGTCGACGGCGAGAACAAGGGACGTTGCGGCAGCGGCCGCCACGCGCCGGGGCCGCTGGCGCAACGAGGCTGTGCCGGCGTCGACGAGGATCGCCGCTTCAACCAGCGGCGGCACGCCCAGGAGCAGGGACCGCAGGTCCTCCCCATCTACGGTGACGAGGCCGGCGCCAAACTTCTGCGTCAACTGCTCGTGAATCACCAGGCCCTCCGTGCCGGCAGGGGCTTCGATGGACAGTTCCAGGGGAGGCCGGTGGTGCTGTGATTCGGGGCCGCCAACCAACGTGCAATTAAGTGTCAAGGGTTGCTGATCCTTCCTGCGTATACCCAAACGCTAACCAGGGCAGGCAACGCGTGGCAGAGGGCCTTTCACTTATGTGGATAAAGGTGCGGTTTCCGTGCTCCCTGAAGGGGGAATGCCCAGCTAGGATCACTACAGCCTGGGGCGTGGCCAGGATGTCCGAAAGCAGCGAAGGAGTTCCCTTGAGCACGATTGCTGACAGCGCGGACGTCGATGCCGGCGCCCACATAGGAGCAGGCAGCAAGGTTTGGCATCTCGCCCAGGTCAGGGAGGCGGCCTGCCTGGGGCATCGGGCCTGCCGTGGTGCTTACCAGTGACGTCTTTCCCCGTGCCATAACTCCCCACGGCAGCCTGAAGACGGAAGACGACTGGGAAAAGGTGGGCGTCACCGTCCAGCGGGGAGCCGCCATCGGTGCGTGGGCGATGATGTCAGCAGGCGCCGTCGTCACCAAGGACGTACCGGACTTTGCCCTCATGGCGGTGGTACCCGCGCGTCGTATCGGTTGGGTCGGGAAGGCGGGCCAGCCGCTCCGGCAGGAGGGCACTTATTGGATCTGTCCCGTGACGGGAGACGCCTACCTTGGCGATGACGGGGTGCTGCGGCCGGCCTGGAAGCCAGATGTATGCCGGGTCACAGCGGGGATGCTGATTCGACGGCCCGTGCCGTCCCTCGGGTAGGCTGGGGCAGCAGACGATGCGCTTCATTGCGCTGCCCGCATTCGAACCAGGAGATTTTGTGACCGCTGACCTCGTCATCGTAGGGTCCGGCTTTTTTGGCCTGACAATCGCAGAACAGGCCGCCACCGAGCTCGGCCTGAAGGTGGTTGTCATTGACCGCCGCCACCACATCGGCGGCAACGCGTACAGCGAAAAGGAAGAACAGACCGGGATCGAGATCCACCGGTACGGTGCCCACCTTTTCCATACCTCCAATGAGCGGGTGTGGGAGTACGTCAACAGGTTCACCACGTTTACGGACTATGTGCACAAGGTCTACGGCGTGCACAAGGGCGAGGTCTACTCACTGCCCATCAACCTTGCGACCATCAACCAGTTCTTCCGGGCCAACCTGACACCCGGCCAGGCCAGGGACCTGATTCAGGAGCAAGCGGGCGAGCCTGGCGGGAACCGACCCGCAAAACCTGAACGACAAGGGCATCCAGCTGATCGGCCGCCCGCTGTACGAAGCGTTCATCAAGCACTACACCGGCAAGCAGTGGCAGACGGATCCGAAGGACCTGCCGGCAGGCATCATTTCCCGGCTGCCCGTGCGCTACAACTACGACAACCGGTACTTCAACGACAAGTACGAGGGCCTCCCCACCAACGGCTACACCGCCTGGATCGAAAAGATGGCGGAGCACCCCAACATCGAGGTGCGGCTCAATACGGACTTCTTCGACGAGTCCCACGAGTACAGCAAGAACAAGGTTGTGGGCACTATTCCCGTCGTCTACACGGGCCCGGTTGACCGGTACTTCGACTACGCCGAGGGCGATCTGTCCTGGCGCACCATCGACTTCGAGGAAGAAGTCCTGGAAATGGGCGACTTCCAGGGCACGTCCGTTGTGAATTACAACGACGCCGACGTCGCCTACACCCGCATCATCGAACCCCGCCACTTCCACCCGGAGCGCGAGTACCAGACCGAGAAGACGGTCATTATGCGTGAGTTCTCGCGGTTCGCAGAGAAGGGCGACGAGCCCTACTACCCGGTGAACACCTCCGCTGACCGGGAGCGGCTGCTCAAGTACCGTGACCTTGCCGCGGCGGAGAAGGACGTCCTGTTCGGCGGCCGGTTGGGCACCTACAAGTACCTGGACATGCATATGGCCATCGGCGCGGCGCTGAGCATGTTCGACAACAAGATCAAGCCGCATTTCGAAAGCGGCGTGAAGCTGGAAAGCGGAGGCGTGGACGCATGAGCGGATCGCCGGGCTGGGCGACACTCCAGCGGGTAATCTTCCCGCCGGAATCTGGAGTCGACACGATGTCGCTCTATGCAGACCCCGGCCCGGCAGCAGGAATACGCTTCCGGGAAAGCGATGAGTCGGCGCGGAATCCCAAACGGGCAGAAGAAAAGCTGCAGCTTGTAGGCTCCAGCCAGCGGGAAGTGCACTTCGACGACCTGCTGTCCCGTTTTTCGATCCGGGTGCGTTCCGGTGAACAAGTCTCGCTTGGGACGTATTTCAACGCATTTCCTGCCAGTTACTGGCGCCGGTGGACACAACTGCGTGAGGTCCGCCTGGTGGTCGAAACCTCCGGCCACGGTTCCATCACCGTCTACAAATCGAACGCCCGCGGCACCATTCAACGCGTTGATGGCACGCGGGTCGACGGCGACTCAAGAACCGAGTTCAACCTTTCCATCAAACCTTTTGGGGACGGTGGATGGTACTGGTTCGACCTGGCATCGAGCCGGGGCGACCTCATCCTGGGGGAGGCCCGCTGGGAGGGGAGCCAGCCGGGCGGCCCCTCGAATCAGCCACGATCCAAATCACCACAATGAACAAACCGGACTTCTGCCTTGCCAACGTACGGGCTCTGGCAGAACATCCGGAAGCACTCGAAGTGGCCAGGGAAGTCCTGATTGTTGATCAAGGCACCATAAAGGTTGCCGACCAACCCGGCTTTGCGGAGCTGGCGGTCCTTATCGGCCCCAAGCTGCGGGTGATCAACCAGGCGAATCTGGGTGGTTCCGGAGGATTTGCCCGGGGAATGTATGAAGCCGTTGAAAACGGCAGCGACTACGTTCTGCTCCTTGATGACGACGTTGTGATGGAGCCCGAAAGCGTCCTGCGAATGATGGCGTTCGCCGGCCGTTGCCGGAAGCCCACCATTGTGGGCGGGCACATGTTCGACCTGTACAGCCGCAGCACTTTGTACTCAATGGGCGAGACGATCGATCCCCGCCGGTTCTCACCAAGCCAGCCCCACCAGGACATGCTGATGCGGCACGACTTCAGTGTGTCGAACCTCCGGCAGACGCCCTGGCTGCACAGGCGCATCGACGTTGACTACAACGGGTGGTGGATGTGCCTGATACCCACTTCCGTAATACGCGACATTGGCCTTCCGCTGCCGTTGTTCATCAAGTGGGATGACTCGGAGTATGGCCTGAGGGCCAGGGCCGCAGGCTACCGGACAGTGTCACTGCCCGGCTCGGCGCTATGGCACATCTCATGGATCGACAAGGACGATCTGGTTGGCTGGCAGGCATACTTCCATAACCGCAACCGCCTGATAACCGCCCTGCTCCACAGCCCCTATCCCAAGGGCGGCTCCGTGTTGCGGGAATCCTTCCAGGAGGACGTGAAGCACCTTGTTTCGCTCCAGTACTTCACCGCGCAGAACCGGCTGACGGCCCGGTCGGACCTGATGACCGGTCCAGCCCACCTTCACCCGTCCCTTGCGACGAAACTGGCAACCATCAACAAGCTGCGTGACTCCTTTCCGGATGCGCAACTGCACGAGGACATAGACGATTTCCCGGCACCTTCCCTGGGGGCGGGACTTTCGGGGCAGGCCGACAGCCAGATGCCGGCCAAGAAGGACATGGTCAAATGGGGCCTGACAACGGTGGCCCGGCAGTTGCTCAGGCAGCCGCCCGCGTCCGCGCTTGAACGTCCGCAGGCTTACCTTGCCCACGTGGACAACAGGTGGTTCCGCACGGCCCAGTTCGATTCCGTCGTGGTATCCAACGCCGAGGGGACGGCCGCATCGTGGTACCAGCGTGATCCCAAAAAGCTCAAGGCCATGTTGAGTCAGTCGGCTCTTCAGCACGCGGCGCTGTACAGGAACTGGGACGCGCTGGCAGCGGACTACCGCTCAGCGCTAGCGGATCTGGTGTCCATGGCGGCTTGGCGGCGAACCTTCAACGGCGAAAAATAACTGGACATGAAGAGGAGCGGCTGCCGGTATTCCACCCGGCAGCCGTTCCTCTTTGATTTGTGAGGTTACGCCTCAGATCCAGCGGATGCGATCCCTGCCCGGGACGTGCTGTGTCCCTTGGTGCCTGCCGCGAGCAGGCGGTACAGACAGATGGCGCCGACTGTCAAGACCGCGATGTAAGCAACGCTGAGGCCCTGCCAGGTCAGCGGCGGCTGCCAACGCGGGTCGAACATTTCCGTCCAGTTGACGTGGTCCTGAATGCCGATGGTGTAGCGCCGCAGTCCCTCCAGGAAGATGTAGGTGTGGGCGAGGACGCCCAGGACGAGGCCCCAGCGAATCATGGATTTCGTCCAGGGAGTGATGCGGAACTGGCGGAACCGTGTACTTACCCCAGCTGCCAGGATCAAGGTAACCACCATGGCGAGGGCGTAACGGCCTTGCCAGATCCAGCCGAGCTTTTCACTCGAGCTGGCTTGCAGCGCGGTTGGCACAGCAATCACTGTGACAGTGAGCAAGGCCATGACCCAGCGGCCCCGGACGGGGCGCGCCGTATAAGCCAGAAACAGCAGGGCGCCAAAACCCAGCACCCAGGTGTACAGGGTGGCTGGCGGAGGCAAGGTATCGATCCAGCCGAGGACGCCCACGTATTCGACCATGAAGAACACCGTTTTATCCAGCATGGCCACCGCCGCATCTTCTGCTGGGATCGGTGCGCCGGCAAGAAGGCTGTCAAAGCTCTTTGCGGCGAATACCCACCAGAGCGCGAACGCACACGACACGGCAATAATGCCCGCGGCGATCTGGAATCCCCGTTGGGCCAGGGTCTTTACCAGCGTCCCGGCGCCATAGCAAAGCACGGCTGCAATGGCTGCCAGAGCAAGCCACAGGAGTGAAAGTGGACGTGTGTGAGCCAGGAGCGATGCTGACAACGTTAGGAGAACCAGCGGCAGCCGCCGTGGGCGTATTTTGCTGGCAGTCTGTTCAAGGACGGCGCACAAACTGAGGAAGACCGCGCCCGTTGTCGCTATTTCCAGGGCATTGGGATTGATGGAACCTGTCAGGAAGAAAACGGCGGGCGTCAGGGAAACGGCTGCCGCTATAACGGGCCGCCTGAAGTGGCGAAGGGAGAAAGCGGCCGCAAATATCGCTGCCAGAAAGAATCCGACCAACCAGCTGCTGATGATCCTCATGGCGTAGATTGCCGGCTCACCGCTGAGGCCCCGGCTTCCCATCCCAACAATTGCGTAATAGACAGGATTGTAATTTCCGGCGGACGTTTTGCCTGCGGTCCAGCCGCGGTCTGTTGCGTCAATGGGCGGAGCGCAGTCGGCCGTGACATTCGACCGCTGCGCAAAACAACTCCGGATGTTCAGTCCGGCGATGTAGCCCGGGACCTGGACAACCAGCGGGTCGCCCTGCACCCCGGATCCAGTTCCCATTAACTGCCCCCTGGCTACAGCAGCTGCCTTAATGGCGTGGGCAGGTTCGTCAGGAACGGACATCAGTGGCGACGCGAAACTCCAAATACTGCCTATCGAACCAAAAATGAGCCAAGCAACGATGAGGACTCGGACCGCTGATGGGGGAGGTGGCGGGCACCGGCAGGCCTGATTTTGGGCATAAGCAAGGGGCGAGTGGAATTCGGCATGATAGTTTTAAGGATACTTGGAGGCGGGCTGTGCAGAGGCTGAACACTCCGCAACCTTGAGAGGATCACCCACCGATGCCAACACCGCCATCAGGCACGTCTTCATCACCGGAAACACCCGTAGAAGCTGCCCCAGCAGTTCCGGGCATGGTCATGGGGCTTTACCGGCACCCGGTTGTCAGGTTCCTGCTTGTCGGCGGCGTTTCTTTTGCCCTGGACCTTGGATTGCTGGCAATCCTCCACGAGATCTTCGATGTAGCGCTATGGATAGCAACTCCCATCGCGTTTGTTGTAAGCCTGGTCTTCAACTTCCTCCTGCAGCGCCTGTTCACGTTCCGCGCCAACAACAGTGGAAGTATCAGTGCGCTGAAGTACATTGCGCTGGTCATCGTCAATATCGTGATCAGCGACCTCATAGTCACAGGGTTTGACGCCGTCGGCTGGACTTACGTCATTGGTAAGACGGCTGCCACCATTCTCACAACGGCGTGGAATTACTTCCTGTACCGTCACTGGATCTTCCGGCGCAGTCCCGAAGAGACCAACCAATAAGCCGACCTGCCGGGCCCTTCAGGCTTCCACCTTCGGACGCGAAGTGACAACTCGTCCACACGCCTGGGCTTTCCGAATCCGGAGGAAAGGGCGCGGCTATCCGCAACTCACGGCTGTGAGCGCAGAGGGGGACAGGCGCGCGGCCTCCCGTCACCCAGCATTCCCGGGGCGACGAGGGGCCATCAACCAGCGGGGCAAGCCCCTGTCAGTCTAATTTCCCTGCCGCAGGCTTCTGCTCGCGTTCATGTCCGGCCCTGCCGCCGACCGTGCACCTGCCGGCGCAGGCGCCTGGCCGGTACTGTTCTCGATTTTTTCTGCGTCCGCCACAATGCCTGAACTGGGTCGGCTTCCGCCGTCACGGCCCAGAGAACCCCTTACCAGGGGGCTTCCCGGGTGGAGGTAGCGGAAGAGGAGCAGCGCGCCGACCGCTGTGACAAGCAGGTAGGCGACGGTCAGGGGCAGCCAGCCCATAGGCGGCTGCCAGTGCGGTGAAGAAAACAGCGTCTGCCAGTTGGCGATCTCGCTGATTCCGACGACGTAGCGGCGCAGGACGTAGGCAAAGGCGAGGGTATGGCACGCAACGATGAGCCAAAAGAAGACCCGCGAGATGCGCACGGCCAGAGCGCCGCCAGGGAACCTTAGCTTCCTCAGGCCAAGGCCCACGCTGATGAACAGAACTACCACCAGGGGAAGCGTGTAACGGCCCTGCCAGATGAATCCCATTCCGCGCCACAGTGCGGTCTGCAGGAGTGCGGGGACCAGGTACAGCATGGCCAGGGCTACCCAGTAGCCCGTCCAGTTCCGAAGTGGGCGCACACAGAACGGGACTACGAGGCCTGCAATCATGAGAGCGCCCCAGACAAGGGCAACCAGTTCCGGAACCGGCGTATCCAGCCAGCCCATGGTGCCGATGTATTGCGGGAAGAAGTCATAGGTCTGGTCAAGCATGATCATGAAGCCACGGTAGAGGGGGCATCCGGGTGGGGGCTGGCGATCCCTTCAGGAGCGACGCCTACGTTCGCGGGACCGTTCGCTGCTATGTACATCCACAGCAGGCCCAGCAGAGCCCCCGGAACTGCCACTGCTACTGCCGTTAATACCCTCCGGTCACTGAAGACCGTCACCACCCGGCGCAGCCTGAACGAGCAAATCCCGACGATGAGTGCGCACAGCAGCCAGACCAGCGATATTTGCCGTGCATTTGCCAGCACAACCGTCGCGGCCGCGACGGTTGCCAGGGCGGGCAGCACGCGTTTGGTGCCCCTTCGGTTATCAAGGACGACGACGAAACCGGAGAATGCAGCCATCGTGGCCGCAATCTCCAGCGAGTTGGGGTTAATGCCGCCGCCGAGGAACAGAACCATGGGGGTCATGGCAAGGGCTGCGACGAGAACGGCGTACTTTGGCCGCCTCAGCTCCGTCAGGGCCGTGAACCCGGCGGCAAAGAACACTGCACACAACAGTGCGCTCACCAGGCGCATGGCGTAGATTGCCGGGGCGCCGGACATGAACAGCGTGGGAAGCCCGACTATCCAGTAGTACATCGGGTTGTAGGAGCCTGCGGATGTGACACCTATGTTGGTGAAAGTATCGTCAATGTAGATGGGCGCTGCGCAGTCGGCTGCCTGCGCCCTGTTGAACTTGTAGCAGCTTTGGGCATGGAGGCTGGCGATGTAGTTGGGCACGCGGACGTGGACGCCGTGACCAAACGACGTACCGTCCTCGACCAGGACCTGGCCGCGTACCACGGCGGCTGCCTTGATCGTATGCGCCGGCTCATCAGGGACGCCCATCAGGGGCGTTGCCAGGGACCAGAGACCAAACAGCAGGAAGAAGATCGCGGTCAGGAGTCCGAAAGTGGGAAGGGGCCGGGGAAGGGGTCGTCCGCGCACACTTCTTAGGAATAAACTCACTGTCCGTCTCCCATTGCCTTGACGAGGGCGCGCCCTTCGTTCACCGCCTTCTTGCTTGGCGACATGACGAAGGCAAATGCATTCGCGTTTTTTTGTGCTTCTTCGCTGAGTACGCTTTCCCCGAATGAGCGCACCAGGCTGCCCATCCGATCGTCCGTGTAGTCCCGGCAGATGTACATGTAAATCACGGTGCCCAGGGCATAACCCGAGCGGCCGTCCAGTCCTTGGGTCACGGCGGTTGATGAAGCGCTCACGTTCCCGGTGGACACGGCGTCCACCACAGAGGACGCCTGCATCCGCTGCGCCTTACCGTCAAAGACAAGTTGGGCCGCGACGAACCTGTTCCCAATGATGCTCCCGTCGAGTACCGATATACCTCCGTTGGTGTCGTCCAGCTTGTTCGCCAGGTCCAACGGGGGAGAGGAGACCTGCCCCTTTACGGTGGCAGGCCAGCGGTCCTGGGCACTGGGGTTCCAGTCGGTTCCCGCGTCCTTGAGGTAGGCATTGACCGGGCGGACAGTATCCGCTGGGCCCTCCTGCACGAGTACAGTGATGGCGACGTCAGGCAAAGAGGTATCCGGGTTCAACGCGGCTATCTTGGGGTCGTTCCATCGGGTGATGGCACCCTGCAGGATCTGCGCAAGGGTTTTGGCGTCCAGGATGATGTCGTTGACGCCCTTGAGCTTGATGGCGACGCCGACCGGCAAGACGCCTGCAGCGATGGACATGGCACCTTTGGAGGTGCACATACCCCGGACTGCCGAAGCCTCGCTGTCAGCGAGCGGTGCGGAACCGACAGCGAACTGCGACTGACCGTCCTGGAATGCTTTCAGCCCTGCCGCGGACCCGTCGGGGGAGTAGCTGACATAGGTTCCCTTGACGGAACTTCCCCACGATAGGCCCCACGCGCTGACTGCCCCTTGGCCTGCGTTACTTCCAATTCCGGTCAGTGCGCCTTCAATGGTCCCCGGAGGCGTGGTTGCACATGCAGACAGGGGCAGGAACGCGGCCAACAGGACTGCGGCACGGATTTTACTTCGTCGAGAAACGGGAATCACCTGTCCAGCCTAATGGTCCAGCGCCGCAAGTACGGGACACGACGGGCGCCACACCGGTGCAGGCCACGGTCATCAGCAACTGGACACCCGGAAGAGTCGCGCGTCCTGACCTTGGGAATCCACGAGGGTCAATCCATCTTTCGGCGCAAGGTTGGTCAACGCAGGGTACTTTTCGGAGCCCGGCAAGTCGATTAGGTACCGCGAACCGAAATCCAGGACGTACTGGACGTTCTTGTTGTGCACGGCGGTGCAGAGGGCCGGGTTGTCCGCAGAGTCCCCGAGCTTTTGGTTAATGAGTTCCGTATCGGGGTCGTCTGTTGAAAACAGATGAGTCGTCAGGACGCGGCGGCCGGTATACGCGTATGCCAGGGAGCTCCCGTTCCAGGGATTGTCAGCTATGACAGCATCGGACGGGACGTGGGTTGGAAGTCGCTGGATCAAGGCCAGGCTCGTCCGGTGTCAAGAGCTCGGATTGGGCATCGAAGCGGTAAACGGACGAAGCCCCTCCAATGTAGTGGGTCAGCGGACCGGCAATGGAAGCGACCAATGCGAAGACCACGACGGCAGCGGTGGAGAGTACTGCCGCCCCGCTTGCGCCTGTACGGTCGATGGACGCCGTCCATCTACGCCAGATGGGCGAGCCGAAGCGGGAGGTTCGGGCCGAGTCCCAAAGGCGCACGCCTCCGATAACGGCAAGCGGGGTGGCCAGCAGCGGCAGGAGAGCGGCCAGGCGGTAGGTGTCCTGGTACCAAGTACCGACCAGGAGGTCGCGTATGCTGCCCTTTGGGAACGACGCCGCTACGACATAAAGGCCGCCGAGTATGCCGTAGCAGGCAGCCATCCAGCGCCACCTTCCCACCTTGAATGTGGTGAGCAGGCCGCAGACCGACAGGACCGAAACTACCACCGCCGGTATGGCGGATTGCATCGTGCTCGCTGTGAGGATTTCCCCGACGGCGGCGCCCGGCTTGACGGTTGGACCCCAGTTGTCATAGGGAGCGGGCCGCAGCTTTAGCCAGAGAACCGCCGCGACGGCAAGCACCCCCAGCGTCCCTCCTAGGAATAGCCACGGTCCGCCGGCGTTGAGCCGCCACATCTCCCTGCGTGGCCTTACTTGCCACCAGAGTATGGCGAGGATCGGAAGACCCAGTGCCACGGTGATGTTGACGGAGCCTGGTATGGGCAAACGCGAGGCCCCCCAGCGACAAAACCAGCGCTGCGGCCCAGGAGAGGAGCGGTTCCGTCCGCGTCCGCCCGACGCGGACCACCGCTGCAAGCTCGGCTATCACCACCGGCATCATGCTGACGGCCATGGCATAGGGGAACAACGGGCCCCAGACGATCATGAGGAACGGGAAGGCAACCTGTGTACCGGCGATCACCGCAGCGATGACGAGGGCTGCAGGCCTGCGCGAGATGGTTTTCGTGACGAGGAACAGGCAGGAGGCAGGCCAGAGGAGCACGACAATGACCAGGTTCAGGACGTTTTCTGCTGTGGGAATATCTACTGCAGTCAACTGCACCAGCAGGGCAGCGAATGAATGCCACGCGGCGGGGTAGACAGCGTCCAGCCCCTGAACGCCCTGAATTGACGCCAGTGTCAAAGATGATGCGTTTCCACTGTCGAGGATGAAGCGGATTGCGTTGAGGTGGAAGACGTTGTCGAAGACCTGTGACGGGTGTTCGGGTGATCCAACCAGTTGAATGAACCGCCACATCATAGGAAGCGTTGCGAGGACCAACGCAGCGAAAGGCAAGGACGTCCGCCAGGAGGGTGTTCTTAGCCGCCAGGGAACGTCGCGGGTCAGAAGCAATGACCCGGCAGCGAGAGCCGCGCTGACAACGAGGTACGGGAGGACGCTCCAGGGCACGTGGAGCAGCCCCCCAACACTCCGGCAACGCCCGCCGCTGCCGTTGAGAGGAGGGGGCTATACCAAGGACCCCGCCCCACCGGAATTTCAGGCAGGATGCGATTGCGGCGCCCGGGATATACAGGAGCAGGACCGCTGCTGCCAACGCCGGAAGAATGCCTAACCAGTTCACGAAGGTATGTCCTCAGTCCTATCCTTTGGCGATGGCTCCCGCATCAGCCGGATGATGGCCCGCAGCTGTATCGCGGTCACCGCGATTTCTCCGGCGACCAATCCCAGGGCCCCGCCTTGCCCACCCATCAGGTGCGCCAGGATGACCATGGCCGGGAGGCCGACAACGGCCCCGGCGATGGTGCTGGAGAAAACCACACGCATCTGCTTGGCAGGAACCAGCCAATGGGCTCCCGTGGAGGTCGTCACGCAGACGAGGAGGAAAGACAGACCGAACCAGAAGCAGGTCCAGAAATCGGCCGCCAAAGCTGGGCCAAAAAGCACAGTGCTGACCCATGGGCCCAGGAGCGAAAGGATCAGCCAGCCCGCTGCTCCCAAGCCCGACAGCACCAGGAGGGAGAATCTCCGCCGCTCCTTATGGTCTGAGCCGAATTCGTTGACCCAGCCTTGGAGACTGTTCCCCAATGCGGCAGTCGCGAGTTGTCCGATGCGGTACAGCTTCTCCGCCGACACGAATGCGGCCAGCCCGGAGGTGGAGGCGGCAAACTGCACCACGATCACGGGAGTGGAAGCGTAAGCTCCGGCTGCGACAGTCACGCCGGCGCCGCCCCTAAGCTCCCAAATCTCCCGGAAAACCGCGCGGGGAGCCAGTCCCTGGAAGTCTGTCCGCTGCGTATGATCCTTGTTGAACCACAAGGTGCCCGCCAGGCCGAGCAGCAGAAGTGCCAGCGGGTAGAAGAAAATCCCCCCGGTGGCGAACAAGAGTGGGATAACGCCGAGAGTCGCAACCATTCGTGGAATAACGTCGTACTTGGCAATCCGGCCAGCGTGCCCCGTGGCGATGCAGTACCAGGCGGGGGTGAGCCCTGCCGCTGCTTGGGCGCAGGCCATCAGGAAGGCTACCCAGAACTGGTCTTTGACGCCCGTGAACGCAAGGGCTGCCGCCATTAAGGGCACGGCGCAGACAAAGACAAAGGAACGGGTAGCGAAGCTGGTGGCGTAAAGCCGGCGCCGCGCGAGAGTGTCGCTTTCGGAGGCTACGGCGGCAGGACCGGTCAGTGGCCAGCCAAGACCGATGACGATCGCCGCGATCGCGCCTATGGCCTGGCCCACAGCCAGGGAATTCCAGGCCAAGGCGCCACCCACCCTGGCGATGATGGGCAGGAGGATAAATGACGCAAGAGAGGCAAGCAGCGGCAACCCGGCGAACGCCGCAATCCTTTTGATCATGCCCTGGTCCTGGGCACGGTGCTTCGGCTAGACGTAGTCATAGGCATCCTTTCCCAGGCGGCCATTGACGAAAACGTCTTCAACTTCCCGCTTAAATCTGGAACGCTCGTTGAGGATCGTGTCCCGATATCCGCTTTGTTTTGCCACTTCCTGGTCAAAATTGGCGATGAGACGCGGAAGCATGGCTGCAGCAGTGGCAACTTCGGTCTCGCCCGGGGTGATTTTGTGTTCCCAGGGGATGGGAACGTCGGCGTAGAAGGCTCCGGAACCGCGGCGCGCCACGATGGTCAGGGCGCCGGAAAGTGTTGCCTCCCGAGGCATGCGGTCTTTACCGGGGTGGTGCCCCAGGTCCAAATAGACACCGCATTGCTGCAGGGTCGCAACAACCTCAGCGCGGGTCATGCCGACGATTGGCCGCCACTCAATTGTGGGCGGGCATACGGCCTTAACGGCATCGATGATGTGTCCGCCCTTGGCGGGGTTGTAGGTCACCAGCTGGTGGTTGCGTTCAACCGTGGGCTGAGCCTGGAATTCCTCGAAGGGGGTGTAATCGGAGACGAGGGAGGGCACGACGTCCAGCCGGGTGGCAACAAAGGCCCAGGCGTAGGAGGACTGTACGAGGTGGACTACGCCCTTATCAGTACGGAGCTTTGCCGGCGTCACGCCGTTCTTCCACATCCGGGCGAAGGGCACCGCGGCTTCCTTTGCCTTTTCCAGCAGGCCCGCATTATTCCGGTACCACATGCGTTCAGCCATGAATGTCAGCGAGTTATCGATGCTGAGCCACCAGCACATGCGGCGTGCATGCTTGATGTGGGACATTTCCTGTACGTATGTCTCCGGATAGACGACTACGTTTCCGGGGGCATCGACGATTCCAGTTGCCTCCGGGGCGTCGTAAATGCCGTACTGCTCCACGCGGTCATTGCCGGTCGTGTGTGGATGCGGAACGAGGTAGGCGTCCTGGCCGAGTTCACGCAGCATATCGACCAGCTGATGAAGGGCCTCGGGGCCTCCAGTGCGCAAGCCGCGGTGGTAGAGGACAAAGATCGATCCTGGGTTGGTGGTCATGATTTGTCTTTCGATGTTGACCGGGCAGTGCAGGGGGTGAAACCGGCGGTTAGCGCAGACGGGCCGCGAGATCGTCGTCTATTTTGCCCATTCTTTGATGAAATGCATCCCGGATGCCGGCAGCGGCGGCAATTAGGTGTTTGCGCCTGTTAGGCCCGAACCCGAAGCGGACAACGTTGCTTTGGATCTCCATGTAGATCCGGCGCAGAACCCAAGCGGGTTGCTTCAGGGCATACCGGCGGGCAAGCGTCAGCGAATTCCGCGTGATGTAGTAGACCCGGAACGGCGCGTGGTAGTAGATGTAAAGCTTCTTTGATCCGATGCGCGCATGCCATCCGAGAATCTTCATCGGCCGCGCGCTGCCCAGGCTGTGCTCAAGATTGCAACCTTTGCCCGCCAGCGCACGAAGTCCGTGCTCCCGGAGCCGGGCATTGAATTCAGAATCCACGCAATCGATAAAGAAGCCTTCATCAAAGAGGCCTACGGTACTGAATGTGCGGGCACGTACCAGCGTGCCGCTGGTCATGGGGTCGAAAATTTGCGGTTCATCGGGACTGCCCCAAACGGGAAGGGGGATGTGATTGTGTGACTCCGCGCACACCATCCCCACGCTTTCAGGATCCCCGGACGATGCGACTGTTGCCAGCGCGGAACCCACGTAGTCTCCCGTGAACCGGGAGTCCTGGTCCATGGTGACAATCCACTCCGGGTTCCACCGCTCAAGTGCTTCCTTGATCCCCGTATTGAGGGCCCGGGCAATCCCGGAGTTCGTGCCGAGACGCAGAACAACAGCCCCGGCCTGCTCCATCTCGGTCAAGGCCTGCGACACGTCATCGCGTGAGCCGTCGTCCACAACGACGACGTGAGCCACGAAACGCAACAGCCACTTTACGTTGGAGACATTGTCCGCCCCAGGGTTGTAGGCAGATACAACCCCGCACACATCCGGGTGTGCTTCAGCGTGGTTGGGTTCAGCCTCCACCATCAAGCCTTCCTTGTCTGACGAAAGCGGCGCACTGCAATATAGACGTTGCGCAGGAAAGCTACCCGTGCACGGAGTATTTTCGATGCTGAGCGGATCCCGTGAGGCGTCAGGTTCTCGCCGTGAAGTCTGTGCAGGATGGTGTCTTCGTCCATGTAGACGATGGAGCGGTTGATGTTGCCCACCGTTGCCAGCCACTGGTCATGGGATTCATCCATGTAGTGCGGGAATGGCAGTGCCTGCGCGAGAAGGCTTCGCCGGACCGCCATCGCGCATCCCCAGTGAAGCCGGTAACCGATCACAATGCCCAGGATGTTGCGAAGGTGGTGGGTCGAATCCTTGGCCCGTAATCGGATTTCATGGAATGAACCCGGGGCTCCGTCGAAGTGCCTGCAGTTACTCACCACCATGCTCCTGCCGTCCAGGGCCGCGATCATGCGTTCCACCCGGCCCTGCAGCCACACATCGTCCTGGTCCGAAAGGAAAACGAACTCCCCCGGGCTTCGCCGAGGGCTCGCTCAAACGTGGCAACGTAGCCACGGTTTTGCTCGGCATTGATGAGGCGGATCCGGCTGTCCGGGATAGCCGTAACAATGGCGGCCGTCTCGTCCGTGGAGCAGTCATTGACGACGATGACCTCGTCATGGGCGCCGATCTCGGGAAGAATCGATTCTATCTGTTCCTGGATGTGGCGCGCGCCGTTGTAGGCAGCCATGCACACGCTGATGCGGGGCTGTGTAGTTTGGGGCTCCAAAAGTAATTCTCCTCACTCCGGGCGGTGCCAGCGGGGCGGGCAGGACCCCAAGCAGTCTAGCAAGCCGTGCCTGGCAGGCCCGACAGGGGCCGGTCAACTATAATCGTGGGGAAGCCGCCGAGTTCTTCGAGCGGAGCCCACGGAAGGAATCCCAGGTCCATGACCGTTGACGTAATGCTGCCCTACTACGGCGATGTCGATCAGATGAAGCTCGCAGCCCGAAGCGTGATGAACCAGGAGAATGAAGACTGGCGGCTCCTCGTCATCGACGACGGCTACCCGGACCCTGAGCCGGAGCGGTGGTTCTCTACGATTACCGACCCTCGCGTTACGTATCTCAAAAATGAAAAAAACCTGGGCGCCAACGGCAACTATCGCAAGGCCCTCACCATGGTTGAGGCGCCCTATGTGGTCATTATGGGCGCGGACGATGTCATGCTGCCCAACTACCTGGACGTAGTAGTCGATGCGTTCGAGTCCTACCCGCAGGCCAGTGTGGTGCAGCCGGGTGTTCAGGTCATCGACGAAAAGGGCATTGCCTGCATTCCATTGGCTGATGCAGTCAAGAAGGCCTATGCGCCAAAGACCCGTGAGCGGATTGAGCTCAAGGGTGAGCAGATGGCCACCAGCCTGGTGCGCGCTGACTGGGCATATTTTCCGTCTTTGGCTTGGCGGTCTGAGACGATTGTGCGAATCGGCTTCACCGACGGCTTGGATGTTGTCCAGGACCTCGCCCTGCTGCTCGACATAGCGGCGGAAGGTGGATCCCTTATTGTGGACCCGACACTGTCGTTCCTCTACCGAAGGCACTCTGCGTCAGATTCATCAGTGCGCGCCCTGGATGGCCGACGCTTTGATGAAGAGAGGCGCTTCTTCGAGGGACAGGCCGCCCGATTCAAGGAACTGGGCTGGAACCGGGCTGCCCGGGCAGCTTCCTTCCACACCACGTCGAGGCTGAATGCTGCATCTTTGGTTGTGAAGTCTGTGGCGATGGGCCGGGTGGACTCTCTCCCGCGCCTGGCGAAGCACATTTTCGGCTAACCTATTGAAACAAGAAAGGGAGCGACCCCAAGTGGGGTCGCTCCCTTTCTTGTTTCGCCTAACGGCGCGGAGTCACGATACTGCTGCTACGCAGCCGGGCCTGTGCTGCCGTTCTGGCGCGGGCTGGACCCCACGCTCTGCTGCAGCGCCGAAAGCTCCACCTTTAGGAGAGCTACCTCTTCGCATAGAATACGCACCTCATCTTCGGCCTGCGACTGCTCGCGGGACAGATGCAGGCACACCCCCACGAGAAGGACCAGCGTGGTGATGAAAAGAAGGTTCGCGGGGACCTGGATTCCGAGCAGGCCGCTGGCCTGCTCGAGGAGCGCGGGAAAAGCCGCCAGCAGCAAAGTACCAATGCCGATGATGATCCAGAGAACGGCGTATTTCTCGCGCAGCTTTTGACGTCGCAGCATTTCGAAGACGAAGAAGAGGATCGCCACGACGACGATGGAGCCCATGAGGAGCGACATGTGGATTCCTAGTTGGTGGAAGGTGTGGATTTCTTGCGCGTCAGCGCGAACAAGAGCGCCATCCCTGAGCGGCCAAGATAGATGGCGGCCTTGATGGGGTCATGGCTGGGGGTGCCTCCCTGACGCTCCCTCATCGAAACGCCGACCTGGCGGACAGTGCAGCCCGAGCGGATTGCCACGACCAGTGAATCAATCGTGTCGCCCAGGTACTCGGCGGGATAGTGATCCAGGTACTGGCGGATGGCCTTCTCATTTGCTGCGCGGAAACCGGAGGTCACGTCGGTTAGTTTGGTCCGCGCCAGCCGGGATATCGTCCAGGCCAGGACGTTCATAGCCCATTTTCGGGGGCCGCGGACAGTGTAATTTCCGGCATCGGCAAACCGGGCACCAATGGCGATATCGGCGTCGCGAAGTCCATCCAACACCGCTTTGATGTCCCGGGGATCGTGTTGGCCATCGGCGTCCACCTGGATGACCTGCTTGTAACCGTGCGTCTTGGCGTATTTGAAGCCAGTGCGCATGGCCCCGCCGACGCCCATGTTGAATGGCAGCTGCACCACCGTGGCGCCGGCGGCTCGCGCCACCCGGGCGGTATCGTCACGGGAACCATCATCGACCACCAGGACGTCGCAGGCCGGTCCGAACTCCAGGACCTCCGCAATGGTGTTGCCGATCGCTTCCGACTCATTCCAAGCCGGCATGATGACAAGAGTGTCGTGGCGTGCTTCGGTCATTCTGAGAATCCGCTCGTAGTCGAATTGACGTACTCGGTCAGGCGCACCGCTGCTGCTGGTGCGTCGAAGCCGGCAGCCTTGATCTTGGAGAGGTCAAGGACACTGTTCAGCGGCCTGGGCGCAGCATCTTTCCCGTCGAAGTATTCTTTGGTGCTTACACCCGTCACCGAGGACCTGCTTTTGCCTGATAACTCGTAGACGTCCGCCGCGATGTCCGCCCACGACTGTGGCTCGCCGTCGTTGCTCAGGTTGTACGTGCCATACTGGGCGCCTGTGTCCAGCAAATGCCGGATACCCGCCGCGATGTCTTCGGTGAAACTGAGGCGGCCGAACTGGTCGCTCACCACCGAGGGCTCCACTCCGCGTGACGCGAGCGAGGCCATGGTGCGGACAAAGTTGTTGCCTTCGCCGATAACCCAACTGGTGCGGACGATGTAGTGCCGCGGAACTACGCTGACAACGGCGTCGCCCGCTGCTTTGGTCTGCCCATAGACGCCAAGCGGTGTGAGTGCTTCCGCCTCCGCATGGATTTCCTTGGCGCCATCGAAGACGTAGTCAGAGGAAATGTGGACCAGGGTGAGGTCATGCTCAATGGCGGTTCTCGCAAGCTGGGCCACGGCCGTCACGTTGGTGGCCCAAGCAGCTTCGCGGCCCTCGGAAGTCTCCGCAGCATCGACCGCCGTGTAGGCCGCCGCATTGATGACAGTGGAATAGTTCTTCCAGTTGCGGTCCTTGAAGGCGTCGGGACTGCCAAGGTCGAACTCACTGCGCGATGCGAACTCAACGGAAGTGTCGCCGTCGTACTGTTTCCGCAGTGCCTTGCCCAACTGACCGTTCGCCCCAACCACCAAGGTCTTCTTGGGCGGCATGGGCACGACGTCGGCCAGGCGGGGGTGTGCCTTGTCCTTATCGGACAGTTCAGCCTCGGAGAGTGGAATCGGCCATTCGATGGCGGCCGTTTCGTCTGCCAGGTTCAGGAAGGTGTACTGGCCCTGCGCGTCTGCGGACCAGTGGTCATTCACGAGGTACGTGTACGCGGTCGTGTCTTCAAGCGTCTGGAAGGCATTGCCGACACCGCGCGGGATGAAGATCGCCTGGCTGGGGTCCAGGCTCGGCGGTGAAAATGGCACCAAACGTTGGTCCCTGGCGCAGGTCCACCCAAGCCCCAAAAATCCGTCCCGTGGCTACCGAGATGAACTTGTCCCAAGGCTCCGCGTGGATGCCCCTGGTGGTACCTGCCTTCTCATTGAAGGAGATGTTGTTTTGTACCGGCCGGAAGTCCGGAAGGCCGAGGGCAACCATTTTTTCCCGTTGCCAGTTTTCCTTGAACCAGCCACGGTTGTCGCCGTGGACAGGAAGGTCGTAAAGAACGACGCCGGGAATGGGCGTTTCGTGGACGGTGAGCTTTTTAGAGAACTCGATGGACATGCCCTACTGGCCCTGTTCCTTGTACTTGGCCTCCGTGGCGGCTTTCTGTGGACGCCACCAGTCCTCGTTGTCCCGGTACCAGGCGATGGTGTCCTCGATCCCGGTATCAAAGTTGGAGAACCGGGGTTCCCAACCGAGCTCGGTCCGCAGCTTCGTGGAATCGATCGCGTACCGCAAGTCGTGGCCGGCCCGGTCCACCACATGGTCGTAGGCGTCCGGCGCCTGGCCCATGTGCTTCAGGATCAGTTCAACGACGTCCTTGTTGTTCTTTTCGCCGTCGGCGCCAATCAGGTAGGTCTCCCCGATGCGGCCCTTGGCAATGATGGCGAGGACAGCGGAGGAGTGGTCATTGGCGTGGATCCAGTCACGGACGTTTTCCCCCTTGCCGTAAAGCTTGGGCCGGATGCCCTCGATCACATTGGTGATCTGCCGCGGAATGAACTTTTCCACGTGCTGGTAAGGGCCATAGTTGTTGGAGCAGTTGCTAATGGTGGCCTGAAGCCCGAACGAGCGAACCCAGGCACGGACCAGCAGGTCCGAGCCTGCCTTCGTGGAGGAGTACGGGCTGGAGGGGTTGTAGGGGGTCTGTTCCGTAAAGCGTTCGGGATCATCCAGCTCAAGATCGCCGTAGACCTCGTCTGTGGAAATGTGGTGGAAGCGTTTGTTGTGCTTCCGCGCTGCCTCGATGAGGGTGTAGGTGCCGATGATGTTCGTGTCCAGGAAGGGCCGCGGGTCGTGGAGCGAGTTGTCGTTGTGCGATTCTGCCGCATAGTGAACCACCACATCTGCGCCCGCGACGAGTCCGTCCACAAGGGCGGGATCGGCGATGTCACCCTGAACGAATGAGAACCGGTCGGCTGGAAGGCCCTGCAGCGACGCGAGGTTGCCGGCGTAGGTCAGCTTGTCCAGAACGGTGACATGGTCTTCCGTGTTCTCAATGACATAGTGGACAAAGTTTGAGCCAATGAAGCCGGCACCGCCGGTAACAAGAAGTCGCTGCATAATTCCCAAGACTACCGGATTTGGCGCTGCACTTAGCTAAAGGAAAGATGGGTGCATGCGCGGAATAATACTCGCCGGCGGTACCGGCTCGAGGCTCCACCCCATCACCTTGGGCGTCAGTAAGCAGTTGGTCCCGGTGTACGACAAGCCCATGATCTACTACCCGCTCTCCACTTTGATCCTTGCGGGTATCCGGGACATCCTCATTATCACCACTCCCCATGACGCTGAGCAGTTCGAACGGCTCCTTGGCGACGGTTCGCGGTTTGGTGTGTCGATCACCTACAAGCAGCAGCCGTCCCCCGATGGCCTCGCGCAGGCGTTCGTGCTTGGCGCCGAGCATATTGGCGACGACAGCGTGGCGTTGGTCCTGGGTGACAACATCTTCTATGGACACGGCATGGGCACCCAGTTGCGGCGCTTCGAGAACATTGATGGTGGAGCTGTGTTCGGCTACTGGGTAGCCGATCCGAAGGCCTACGGCGTTGTGGAGTTCGACGAAAACGGCAAGGCTGTCTCGCTGGAAGAGAAGCCGGCTGAACCTAAGAGCCACTATGCAGTGCCGGGCCTTTATTTCTATGACAATGACGTCGTGGACATTGCGAAGAACCTTAAACCATCCGCCCGCGGCGAGCTGGAGATCACTGATGTCAACCGAATCTATCTTGAGCGCGGCAAGCTGCAGGTCGAGATTCTTCCGCGGGGGACAGCGTGGCTGGACACGGGAACTTTCAATGACCTGAACGATGCGTCAAACTTTGTGCGGACCACGGAGAACCGGCAGGGCCTCAAGATCGGCGCGCCCGAGGAAATCGCCTGGCGCCTTGGGTTCCTTACCGATGATGAACTCCGCGAGCGGGCTGAACCTCTTGTAAAGAGCGGATACGGCTCGTACCTCATCGACCTGTTGGAACACGGCCGCTGAGCCGAAACGAAAGAGGGGCGGAACCGCGAAAGCGGTCCCGCCCCTCTTACTTGTATGTGCGTCAGTTGAGCCGGATTGTTGCTCCGCCGGAGGAGGTCCAGGTGATGGTCCCGCCCTGGAAGGTCTGGCTGCACGACAGCTTGTCGGCGGTGCATGTCTGGCCACTCGTGGGAAACGCCAAGGCACCGTTTTCGAAGCCTTGCCCAGCCCAGCTCTGCTGGATGGGCCCCGGCATCATCACCTGGGCGCCGCTCGCGGCAGACCACATGATGGTTCCCTTCTCAAAGTTCTGGAAGCAGCCGCCGTTGCGCAGGCCGCAGATGGCCCCGCTGGTGGGGTAGCCAAGCGTGCCGCCCTCGAAACCCGTGGCCGCCCACTTGTCTCGAATGGGTGCCGACGACATGGTCTGCGCTCCGGTAGCGGGTGAGTACATGACGGTTCCGTTCACGAAGTTTTGGAAGCAGCCGCCGTTACGCAGGCCGCACACCTGTTCGCTGGTGGGATAACCGAGAATCCCGTTTTCAAAACCTGAAGCAATCCACGCGTCACGGACGGGACCGAACGACATGGCGTGCGCTCCGCTGGCGTTGGACCACATCACCGTCCCGCCCAGGTAGTTCTGGAAGCATCCTGCCCCGACGAGACCGCAGATCACGTTCGAGGCCGGATAGCCGAGAGCGCCGTTTTCGAAACCCTGCTTCTGCCAGAAGTCACGGATCGGCCCCAGCAGGCTGGGCTGCGCCCCCGCGGCGGGGGAGTACATGAGGGCGCCCTTGGCGAACATCTGGAAGCATCCGCCGTCCTTGAGGCCGCAGATTTGCTCAGACGCCGGGTAGCCGAGCGCGCCCCCGGAACCGCCGAGGTTCGTCCAGGCCTGGGCCATGGGTCCGGCAGGGATCGTCTGGATCGGCGTGGCCGAAGAGTAGGCGACGATGCCGTTTTCGAAGGACTGCGAGCATTCGCTTTGAACCGAGGCGCAGCTGGCAGGACCCGTGGGGTAGCCCAGCCTGCCATTTTCAAAGCCCGACTGTGCCCAATAGTTGAGGATTCGGCCAGTCATGGAGAAGGCACCTGTGGCAGGCGAGAAGAGGATGCTTCCACCCTGGAACAGTTGGTAGCAGCCACCGCCCCTAAGTCCGCAGACTTCCTTGGCCAGCGGGAATCCGATGGGTTCCCCCTTTGCCCGCGCGGCCTTCCATGTGTCACCGATGCCCATGTAGATGGGCCAGGCTCCGGACGTGGATGTCCACCCGATGACTCCGCCGCTGAACAGCTGGGTACAGTCGGATGCCGTGCAGGTTGCATCCGCGGTTGGGAATCCAAGGAGGCCGTTCTCGAACCCGTCCTTGGCCCACGCGTCAAGGATCGGCCCTGCTTTGACCAGGTGCGCGCCGCTGGAGGGGCTCCAAAGCGCTGAGCCGGCCTGGAAGAGCTGGAAGCATCCACCCGACCGCAGTCCGCACGTCGGATTGCTTGTTGGATAGCCCCACGGGCCGTTCTCGTAGCCCTGCGCTGCCCAGGAGTCCCTGATGGCACCGAACGGAACGAATGCGGCACCCGTTGCGGGGGAGGACATGATGCTGCCGCCCTGGAAGTTCTGGAAACAACCGCCGTTCTTCAGGCCGCAGATCAGGTCACTTGTCGGATATCCTGCCGGGCTGCGTTCTGCGCCGAGGGCTTGCCACGCGCCTGTGACTGGCCCTGCCGATACGGCGAAAGCTCCTGAGGCAGACGACCACATGACCGTTCCACCTTGGAACCCCTGGTAGCAGCCGCCACTGGTCAACCCGCACGTGATGGCGGTGGTTTGGCTGCCCAGTGAAGGGTGGCTGCTTGCGTAGGCTGCGATTTGCTGGGCCGCCTGTGGTGGGACCTGGATGGCGGGTGCGCTGCTCCCCGCAAAGCGCTGGAGGGAGGCATAATCCCCGTTCCAGACATTTGAGTCGCCCGCAAAGGGCCCGGTGCTGCTGTACTGCCAGATGCTGTAAGTACCCCAGCTTGCAGGGACAGCGCCGGCGTCATCGCTGGGGGAGCTGGGGTAGGCTGCGACCCACAGCGGGTAGTCGCCAAAGCCGGTCTGGGTGCCGAGGCACTGGTTCCACCAGCTTGTGTTGGTGTAGATCACCGGCAGGCGCCCCGTAAGCGAAAGCATTGTGTTGCCGAAGTCCCGGACCCAGGAGGACAGCTGGCTCGCAGACATGTCGTAGCAGGTGTTTCCGGGGGTATATCCCGGGATGTCGGTTCGTCCTGCATAGGGGTTGAACTCGAAGTCGAGGACCGGTGGCAGGGTGTATCCATCGGCTGACCAGCCGCCGCCGTTGTTTACGAAGTAGCGTGCCTGGTCGGCCCCGGAAGACCAGTTGGGTATGGCGAAGTGGTAGGCGCCGCGGATCATTCCGACGTTTCGGGCTCCCTGGTACTGCGCCCCAAAGTAGTTGTTCGTCATGTAAGTGCCCTCGCTGGCCTTTACATACGCAAACCGGGCGCCCATGTTCCATTGCTGTTGCCAGTCGACGCCGGGCTGGTATCCGCTGACATCCAACCCCTGGACGCCAAACGAAGGCATCCATGTCCCTTGGGTGGACAGTGACTCCGTGTTGAGCTTCTGGATAGCTGTTGAGGGGGAGGAGGAGGTCACGCGTTTGGAACGCTGCCCCATTTGCGCTCCGCCGGCACCAACGGCCTTTGCCATGGATCCGGCAGTAGCCGACGGCGGGGAACTCGCCGGGGCGGAAGGCTGCGGGGCCGTCGTGGTTGTGGGCGCAGGCACTGCAGCGGTGGGCGCCGGGGAAGAAGTGGCGGTCGGCTGCGGCGACGGCGCTGCAGAAGTTTGGGCCGGCGCAGGCGTGGGGCTGGGCTCGACCGCAAACGCCACTCCGGTTATGCCAGGGCCGGCGAGCAACGAGGCTGCCAGCAGGGCGGTCCCGATGGACTTCATGACTGGGCGACGGGACTGAGACGGGTTCCGCTTCATATATGCTCCGGAGACAATGCGGCGCTCCCCCGAACGCCTCTTTGGATACTGCTCAGGTGATTTCCCCCAGGAAGGCACCTGATAGTGCTATTTCGATAAATAACGCGCTCACCATAGCACCCGTGTTACTAGCGGAACCAGTGATTCTGGTGTTACTTATGTGAATCCTGTGGTCATCTGGATGGAATCTTGAGCGGTCCCGGGGAGAATCTTGAGGTTCCTCGGTTATCCACAGAAGCTTGTGATGACTTGTTGCGACAGGGCCACGCTCCCTAGGCTGTACCCGAGTCGCACTGCCTCCGCCGGGGGCGGCAGTTGTTTGGGGGAACACATGGACGCGCTGGGAATTGTCGAGGATGAAGTCCGCGAGCTCATCCGCCGCCGCGGCTTGGATCCGCTCAGGCAGGCAGGCGAAGTCCGCCGACTGGTCGAAGCCGCAGTCACTGACTACGACGAACGGGCCTTGCTGGGGCCCCTGCCTCCCCTTGGCCCCCTGGACGCAGCGCGCCGGTTCCTCTTCGACGCTGTCGCAGGGTTCGGTGTACTCCAACCGCTACTCGACGATCCCTCGATCGAGGAGATCTGGCTCAACGCACCGAACGAAATTTATGTGGCGCGCAATGGTGAGTCAGAACTGACATCGCTGACCCTCACGGAGCAGCAGGTGCGCGACCTCGTGGAACGCATGCTCAAAAGTTCCGGTAGAAGGCTGGATATGTCATCGCCATTTGTCGATGCCGCATTGCCGGACGGCTCAAGGCTTCACGTGGTCATTCCGGATGTGACGCGCCGCCACTGGGCCGTGAACATCCGCAAGTTCGTTGTGAAAGCAAGCAGGCTTGAACATCTCGTGGAGTTGGGGACGCTGACGCCGCAGGCAGCACGCTTTCTCGGCGCGGCGGTGTCCAGCGGCCTCAACATCCTGGTCTCCGGGGCAACCCAGGCCGGCAAAACCACCATGCTGAATTGTTTGGCCGCCAGCATCGGAAGCCGCGAACGTGTCATCACCGTCGAGGAAATCTTCGAACTGCAGTTTCCCCTCCGGGACGTTGTGGGGCTCCAGTGCCGTCAACCGAACCTCGAAGGTGAGGGAGAAATTCCACTCCGCCGGCTGGTGAAGGAAGCATTGCGGATGCGACCGGACCGGCTGGTGGTGGGGGAGGTGCGGGAAGCCGAGAGCCTGGACATGCTCATTGCACTGAACTCGGGCCTGCCGGGAATGTGTACTGTCCATGCGAACTCGGCCCATGATGCAGTTACCAAAATATGCACACTTCCGCTGCTGGCGGGGGAGAACATCTCCAGCGCGTTCGTCGTTCCCACTGTGGCATCCTGCATCGACCTCGTAGTGCACTGCAGCAGGCACGCTGATGGCCGACGGCAGGTAACCCAGATCCTCTCGTTGGGCCGCCGCGTGGAAAACGGCATCATCGAATCGTCGTTGGTGTTCGCGCTGGAAAACGAGGTCCTGCACCCGCGCGCGAACGCCATGCCCTCGGCGGAGAAGTTTTCGCGGGCGGGGTACGACGTCGCCGCGCTGCTGGATCCACGATGATGTCCGCCCTCATGGGAACGGTGGCGGGAGTGGGCTTCTTCCTCATCTGGTGGTCCTGCTGGGACACGCCAAACCACGGGAATCCGGAGCGAAAGCCGGGCCGCCTGGTCGACCTCCTGACGGCTGCCGGGGTTGACAAAGTCTCAGTGCGCGGCCTGCTGGGAACCTGCCTCGGGTTGGGGATCTTCGTGGCCCTGGTCTTCTACGCGCTTAGCCGTTCCTGGCCTATCGCGGGATGCTTCGGCCTTTTCGGGGCGTGGCTGCCGATCACCATCCTCCGTTGGCGGGCCAAAAAGCGGACGGCGATGCTCCGCCAACTCTGGCCCGATGTCGTCGATCACCTCCGCTCTGCGATCCGGGCGGGACTGCCCCTTCCGGAGGCCCTTATCCAGGCTGGGAGATAAGGGGCCTGAGGAACTGCGGCCGCTTTTCCGCGAGTTCGGCGCCGACTATCGCGCCGGTGGCCAGTTCGATGGCTCCCTGAACAAGCTTAAACAACGACTGGCCGACCCTGTGGCTGACCGCATTATCGAGGCACTCCGGCTTACGCGGGAAGTTGGCGGCTCCGACCTGGGAAAGCTCCTGGGGACACTCGCGGAATTCCTTAGGGAAAATGCCCGTACGCGCAGTGAGCTGGAGGCGCGGCAGTCCTGGACTATCAATGCCGCTCGGCTGGCAGTCGCTGCACCATGGATCGTGATGATCCTGCTTGCCACCAGGCCGGAGGCAATCCAGGCCTACAACACGCCTATGGGTGCCGCCGTTCTGGTCGGTGGCTTGGTGGTCTCTTTGGTTTGCTACACGGCCATGCTGAAGATCGGGGCACTGCCGCAGGATGAAAGGGTGCTCCGATGATGATCGTTTCTCCTGCAGCTGTGATTTGCGGTATCGGGCTTGGTTTCGGACTGTGGCTTGTGATCTTCCGGTCTCCTCCAATGCGCCCTTTAACACTGTCGGACCGGATTGAACCCCAACTGAAGTCCCAAAACCTGGAGTCGCGGCTCCTGCGTGCCGGCGAGCAGAACCTGACACCGTTCGGCCCGCTGGAGCGAATCCTCCGTCCAGTCTTCCGGGACTGGCTCTCCGCCTTGGGAAAGCTGAGCCCGTCACCGGGCGCCACCGGGAGGCGGCTGGCGCAGGCGGGGATCAACAAGTCACCCATCGACTTCCGCGCGGAGCAGCTGCTGTGGGCTGCGGCAGGCTTCGTTCTCTCGCTGACCGGCATCCTCATTGGTGCTGCAGCTGGGAGATTCAGCCCTATCTTTGCAGCTGCGTTGGTTATTGGCAGCGCTGCAGCGGGCTTTGTGCTGCGGGACTACTGGCTGGGAGCACAGGTGCGACGGCGGGAAACACGGATGATGGCAGAGTTTCCCAGCCTTGCCGAACTGATGGCCCTGGCGGTCGGCGCAGGCGAAAGTGCAACAGGGGCACTGGACCGGGTCTGCAGAAGCGCCAAAGGTGAGCTGTCCAGGGAATTCTCGAAAATCCTCGCGGAGACTCGGGCGGGCAAGCCTCTGGTCCTGGCCTTGCAGGAGTTCTCCGCGCGCACGGACCTTGCGCCGCTGGTCAGGTTTGTCGACGGGATCATCGTCGCGGTGGAACGGGGAACACCCCTCGCAGACGTGCTTCGCGCCCAGGCGCAGGACGTCCGCGATTCAGCCAAGCGCGACCTTATGGAAGCCGCGGGGAAAAAAGAAATCGCCATGATGGTGCCGCTGGTATTCGGCGTGCTTCCCCTGACCGTGGTGTTCGCGGTGTTTCCCGGCCTCGCGGCAATCAACCTGGGCTTCTGATGAAAAGGAACCCCGCAGCCCGAACTTCAGCAACAACTGCTTGTCCCCTCAACGAAAAGGAATAGGACGCACGATGAAAACCATGGGAAACCGCTGCGTGATGCTGCTTCTTGGACTTGCAGCTTTGCTGCAGCTGCAGATAGGCAACGCTGTTCGGCCGGCCCACTTCCGGGGCACCCGGAGCGGGGGCGCCCGGGACAACAGCCACGTGTCTCCGGCAAGCGCAAGAGACAGCCCGGAGCGTGGTGACGTGCCGGGCTGGGTGATGATAACCCTGATGTCTGCGGTCCTGGTTGCGGCCCTGCTGGCGCTCGCGGGCCCCGCTTTGGAGGCCATGTTCAACCAGGCAATGGACAAAGTGGGGAACTGAACCATGAGGAGGGCGGTTCCCGGGCCCGCGGTGCAACCGGAGCTGTCCCTGCCGGGTGAGCGGGGCTCGGCCGTGGTGGACTTCGTCCTGGTTGGTGGGCTGCTGACGATGTTCTTCCTGGCGATAGTCCAGCTGACCCTGGTCCTGCACGTCCGGAACACGCTCATCGATGCCGCCGCGTCGGGCGCCCGGTATGGCACGCTCGCCGACCGCAATGCCTCGGACGCCGAAGAACGGACCCGGAACCTCATCCGCATTGCACTGAATGAGGGCTTTGCCGAACAAGTCAGCGCGCATGAAGTAAATGTCAACGGGCTGCGCACCCTGGAAGTAGCTGTCCGGTCCCCAATGCCCGTCGTCGGCCTGATTGGGCCGCGGGACATGCTGGAGGTGAAAGGGCATGCGGCTGTCCAGCCCTGATCCGGGCCGTTCGCGGATCAGCCCGCCAACAACGCCACGTTCCAAGTGGGTGCTGCGCCCAGGTGCACGGTCAGGCTTCCGGACGCGCCTGGCAGAAGCAATCTGCCGGGAGTTGCCCGGAGGCGCAGCCCTGAAAGACACAGTAAAGCGCTCCGCACCTGCCCGCCAGGACCACTGGAAGCCGTTGCACCTGGACCCTGAGCAGGGAAGCGCGGTGGTCGAATTTACGTTCCTTGCCCTCCTGCTGATGGTCCCACTGGTGTACTTCGTGATCACGGTCGGGCAGATCCAGGGAGGCTCCTTCGCCGTAGTGGGCGCCGCGGACCAGGGGGCGAAGGTCTACGTGGCCCAGTCCGATGCCTCCACGGCCGAGGCCGCTGCGGAGCGTGCGGTGGAGCTTGCCCTCGCTGACTTCGGGCACCAGCCGGACCGGGCCAGCATGACCACCACCTGCAATCCTGCCGACTGCCAGGCCGCGGGCAGCACGGTGACAGTGACCGTCAACTTAAAGGTGCCGCTGCCATTCATCCCGTTTGCTGAAGGTTTGGCCGCGACAGAACTTGAAGCGTCCTCCACCCAGTTGGTGGGTCGGTACCGGTGAAGCGCAGGAAACCAGACGAGGGTGGCCAGTTAATGGTCATGATCCTCGGCTACGTGGTGTTGGCGCTTTTGGTGGCGACGGTGGTCCTCGGGATATCCGCCGTCTATTTGGAACATAAACGCCTGCTGTCCCTGGCGGACGGGGCCTCGCTCGCTGCTGCCGACAGTTACACGCTGGGAGAAGTTTCCGCACAGAGCGGAAGCCCGTCGGCGGTCCTCAACCCTGCCCGCGTCCGAAACGTAGCGGCCGACTTCATTGCAAGGAGCCCAGCTTCACAGCGTTTCTCAAGCCTCGCCGTCACCGGGGCAACGGGTACGCCGGACGGTTCCACCGCCGTCGTGGTCCTCACCGCAGCAGTGCACCCGCCTGTGGTCAACTTCCTCATTCCCGATGGGATCCCCATCGAGGCTGCTTCCACCGCGCGCTCTCGGCTGACCCGGTAACCCGGAGGCCGAGCCAGCCCGTATGCACCGATAGCGTAGGCTTAAACCACCATGGCCAATATTGATTTTTCCGCTGAAATCCGCGCGCTCCGCGCCACCTACGAGTCCATCGAACGCGTCACCGACGTGGAGGCACTCAAGGAAGACATCGCCGAACTCAGCGAGCGGGCAGGGGAACCGAACCTTTGGGACGACCCCGCGGCCGCGCAGAAAATCACCTCCCGGCTTTCGCACCGCCAGTCCGAACTGGAACGCCTCACCAACCTGGTCGCCCGGATCGATGACCTCGAGGTCCTGGTGGAACTCGGCCAGGACGAGGACGATGCCGCTTCGATGGGGAGGCCGCGGCCGAACTCGAATCCATCAAGAAAGCCCTCAAGGACCTCGAAGTCGTCACGCTGCTGTCCGGCGAGTATGACGAACGCGAAGCCGTGGTTTCCATCCGGGCCGGCGCGGGCGGCGTCGACGCGGCGGACTTCGCCGAAATGCTGCTGCGCATGTACCTGCGCTGGGCAGAGCGGCACGGGTATCCCACCACGGTCATGGACACCTCATATGCGGAAGAAGCCGGGCTGAAATCGGCCACCTTCGAAGTAAAGGCCCCCTACGCGTTCGGCACATTGAGTGTTGAGGCTGGAACCCACCGCCTTGTCAGGATCAGCCCCTTCGACAACCAGGGCCGCCGGCAGACGTCCTTCGCAGCCGTTGAAGTCATTCCGCTGATTGAGCAGACCGACTCCATCGAGATCCCGGACAACGAAATCAGGGTGGACGTGTTCCGCTCATCAGGCCCCGGCGGCCAGTCGGTGAACACAACGGACTCCGCGGTCCGCCTCACTCACATCCCTACCGGCACCGTGGTGTCCATGCAGAACGAGAAATCCCAGCTGCAGAACCGCGCGGCCGCCATGCGGGTGCTCCAGTCCCGGCTCCTGCTGCTGAAGAAGGAACAGGAGGACGCGGAAAAGAAAGCGCTGGCCGGCGACGTCAAAGCCTCCTGGGGCGACCAGATGCGCTCTTATGTCCTGAACCCGTACCAGATGGTGAAGGACCTGCGCACCGAACACGAAGTGGGCAACACGTCCGCAGTGTTCGACGGCGAGATCGACGACTTCATTGACGCGGGCATCCGCTGGCGTACTGACAACCGCAACGCTGAAAAGTAGGCGGTCCGCCTTGGAGGCTGCCTGCTGATCTGGCGACACGCCACCGAAAGCCCGCCCAACCACCGTCCGTCCTGCGTATAGTCGAGGGGCCGGGGCCCTACTTTCCCCAAACGAAAAACCCGTGCACCGGCTGCAGAACTGGGCTGCATCAGACGGATCAGCCATGCCCTGCAGGGTACTTAGGGCCATGATCCGATTCGAAAATGTCACCAAGGTGTACGACCAGAAAGCCCGGCCGGCGCTGGACTCCATCAACCTTGAGATCGACCGCGGCGAATTCGCCTTCCTCGTTGGAGCATCAGGCTCCGGCAAATCCACCTTCCTCCGGCTGGTGTTGAAGGAAGACCGCGCAACCTCCGGCGCCGTGTACGTCGCCGGCCAAAACGTCGCCAGGATTTCCAGCTGGCGTGTGCCGCGGCTGCGCCGCGGCATCGGCGTCGTATTCCAGGACTTCCGCCTCCTGCCGCAGAAGAATGTGTTCGCCAATGTTGCTTTCGCCATGCAGGTCATCGGCAAAAGCCGCAGCGTGATCCGGGACACCGTTCCCGAGGTCCTCAAAACGGTAGGGCTCGAAGGCAAGGAACACCGCATGCCGCATGAGCTTTCCGGCGGCGAGCAGCAGCGCGTTGCCATCGCACGCGCCGTGGTCAACCGGCCCGGGATCCTCCTCGCAGACGAACCCACGGGAAACCTTGACCCCACCACCTCCATGGGAATCATGGGCGTGCTGGACAAAATCAACCAGAACGGCACCACCGTGGTCATGGCCACCCACGACGACGACATCGTCAACGAGATGCGCAAGCGCGTGGTGGAACTCAAGAACGGCGTGGTGATCCGCGACGAAGCCAGGGCCCTGTACACCTCGATGATTCCCGTCGTCGGCCAGTCCAGGCGCCTGAAAGACGCGAGCGGCAGGGAAACGCCCGACGGCGGCCTGCCGGGCACGGGTGCCGAAGGGGAGGTCCAGCGGTGAGGCTAGCGTTCATCCTTTCCGAAATCGGCAGCGGCCTGCGCCGTAACCTCTCCATGGTGGTTTCCGTCATCCTGGTCACTTTCGTCTCGCTCACGTTCGTGGGCGCTGCAGGCATGCTGCAGATGCAGATCAACCAGATGAAGGGCTACTGGTACGACAAAGTCCAGGTGGCCATCTTCCTGTGCAGTGACGGCTCGACGGCGCCCAGCTGCGCATCCGGACCGGTCACCCCGGAGCAGCAGCAGGGACTGAACGCGCTGCTGGAATCTCCGAGCGTGGCGCAGTACATCAACGATTTCCAGTTCGAGTCCAGGGACGAGGCCTACAAGCACTTCAAGGACCAGTTCTCCAACTCGCCGATTGTCGATTCCGTGACGCCGGACCAGCTGCCGGCATCGTTCCGGATCAACATGAAGGACCCGCAGAAGTACCAGATCATCAGCGAGACGTTCTCCTCCCAGCCGGGGGTGGAAACGGTGATTGACCAGCGGCAGTTGCTCGAACGCCTCTTCTCCGTGATGAACGGAGCCTCCCTGGTGGCAGTGGGCATCGCAGGCGTCATGATCGTCTGCGCAATCCTGCTCATCGCCACCACCATCAGGCTCTCGGCCTTCAGCAGGCGCCGGGAGACCGGAATCATGCGGTTGGTGGGTGCATCCAAAACCGTCATCCAGCTGCCGTTCATCCTTGAAGGCGTCATAGCCGCAGTTATTGGCGCAGCCCTGGCCTCCGGCACACTGTGGGCAGTAGCGCAGTTCTTCCTTGGCGACTACATGTCCCGCCAATACCCGGACACGGCCTTCATCTCGTCCGGCCAGACGTTGATCCTCGCGCCGGCACTGCTGATCCTTGGCGGATCCTTGGCGGGAATTTCGTCTCTCTTGACCCTACGTAGATATTTGCGCGTTTAGGCTGTGCACACCGACCAAGGAATGCCCATGAACGTAACTGATCAAACCTTGCCCCGCCGCAGCCGAGGGCGGTCCGCTGCCCGCCGTTTGGGCATCGTCAGCGGGATGCTCGCCGTCATCCTCTCCGCGGGCATGGCCGTTGCCACCCCGGTGGCGTTCGCGGACGACCTGGAAGACCGCAAAGCTGCGCTCGAGGCTGAAGCTGCCCGCGTCCAGGCCTCCCTTGAGTTCGTCGATTCCAGGATCGCCAAGGCAGCCGGTGACCTGGTGATCTACCAGGGCCAGCTGCCCGGTGCGCAGCAGGCGCTCCTCGACGCGCAAGGCCGCGTGGCCAGCGCGGTGAAGGAATCTGAAGCCTTGGCGGCGCGCGTCGACATGGCCCAGCAGAACAAGGCCAAGATCACCCAGCAGCTCGAAACGGACAAGCAGAAGATTGCCGACACCAAGAAGCTGATCGGCCAGATCGCCACCCAGGCCTACAAATCCGGTGGCGTCCCCTCCAACCTCTCACTCTTCTTTGGGTCCAGCGGCGGCGGCAGCCTGACCGACACCATGGACCTCGCCGATCAGGCCATGCGCAGCCAGAATGCGGCGATGGACAAGCTCAACCAACAGAACGCCACCAACGTCAACTCCGAAGCACGCCTCCAGGCCGTAGAAGCGGAGATCAAGGACCTCAAGGCAAAGGCCGACGCCGCCCTGGAGCGGGAGAAGGCCGCCCGCGATGAAGCCGCGGCCAAGAAGGCCCAGGTTGACCAGCTGATTGCCGATACCAGCCGCCTTGACGCTGAGCTCCAGGCCGCCAAGCCGGGGATCCAGTCGCAACTCGCCGGTGTACAGGCCAACCAGAACCAAGTGGCTAACGAGATCGCAGAACGTGACCGCAAGGCCCGTGAGGCGTGGGAAGCGGAGCAGCGCCGGCAGGCAGAGGCAGCCGCGGCCGCCGCCGCCGCTGCAGCCGCGGCAGCGAACCGCCCTGCCCCGCCGGTTCAGCCATACGTACCGCCCGCGGCGGGATCGCCGTCGGCCTTTGGCCTCCGCCATCCCTTCGACGGCAGCATCCCCATCACCTCAGGCTTTGGCTACCGGACCACCCCGCCGGGAACGATCGATTTCTACGGCACTGGCGGCTACATGCACACCGGAATCGACTTCGGTGCCGCTTGCGGCACCCCCGTGTATGCGGCGGCAGCCGGCGAGGTCTTCAGCTCCGGCTGGAACTCCGCAGACGGTGGCGGGTGGCGCGTCAAGATCGACCACGGCGTGATGCAGGGCAACACCCTGACCACCATCTACTACCACAACTCAAGCATCGTGGTCTCGAACGGGCAGCACGTCTCCCAGGGCCAGCTCATTGCCTACTCCGGCAGCACCGGAAACTCCACCGGCTGCCACGCCCACTTCGAAACCTGGCTCAATGGCAGGGCCGTGGACCCCATGGGATTGCTGTAGGGGACAAGCGCTGCTGCCGTAGACTTGTATAACTCCGTGCCGCAGGCCGGAGCCACCGGACCTGAACCTGAGGAGTTTCCCCGTGCCTAAAGAAAGTGGCCGTAAGGTGGTGGCCACCAACCGCAAGGCCCGGCACGATTATCACGTGCTGGACACTTACGAGGCGGGCATCGCGTTGATGGGCACCGAAGTGAAGTCCCTGCGCGAGGGCCACGCCTCCATGGTGGACGGATTCTGCACGTTCTACAACGACGAACTGTGGATGGAAGCCATCCACATTCCCGAGTACAACCAGGGCAGCTGGACCAACCACGCCGCACGCCGCCGCCGCAAGCTGCTGCTGCACCGCGAGGAACTCATCAAAATCTCCCACAAGGTGCGGGAATCCGGCTACACCGTGGTTCCGCTCCAGCTGTACTTCGTGGACGGCCGGGCCAAGGTCGAGATTGGCGTGGCGCGCGGTAAGCGCGAGTACGACAAGCGGCAGACCCTGCGGGAACAGCAGGACAATCGTGAGGCCCAGCGCGAGATGCGCGAGCGCAACCGGCGCCGGTAGGAATTATTTCGGCACGGCATGCGTTAGTATGGGTAGTCCGGCAGGCTTGCCAGCCGGGTTGGTAACAAAATACGGGGATGATCGGTTTCGACGGTGTTAGTCGCGACAGGTGAAGCGGGCCGAGGATGCAGAATTATCTCGTAAACGCTTTCTGCAACCAATAAGTGCCAATTCTAAGCGCACTGACTTCGCTCTCGCTGCCTAAGCAGTAAGACAGTCCGTCAGCCCGGGGATGCTATCGCCCCGGATCCTGGCGTCATTTAGATAGCCACTGCTGTTTGCTCCCGTCACCGGAGTAAACGGGACTTTTAGGTGACTGGGCCCGGATCAGCCAGCTGTTTGCAGCATGGCTGGGGCCGAGAAAATCCGACGCAAACTGCGCCCGGAGAAGCCCTGACAACACGACATCGGACGGGGGTTCAATTCCCCCCATCTCCACCCTGGCAGCCGGGTATCCACGCAGGATGCCCGGCCCAGTATTTGACACCCCGGTCTTCGGACCGGGGTGTTTTTCTTTGCGCTGCTTCAGCACAGGCCCTAATGCTCTAGTGGCTCCGCCCCGCTGGCCACTAGCTTCGGCTGTATGCATAACGACCCCGCGCAACAGCCCACTGAAGTCCTGGACGCCCCGACGTGCTGGGACCTCCTGCGCGGGGTCTCCGTCGGCCACCTTGCCGTCCTCGTGAACGGGTATCCGGAGGTTTTCCCGGTCAACTACAAAGTGGACCAGCAGTCAGTCATCTTCCGCACGGGCGAAGGAACCAAACTTCGCGCCGCTGGCGGACCACTCGCCGTCGCGCTGGAAGCCGATGGCCACGATGACGCCAAAGCCTGGAGCGTGCTGGTCAAAGGCAAGGCCCTCATCCTGGAAGCATCGGAGGAACTCCTGGCAGGGGCCGCCCTTACCTTGTTTCCCTGGCAGGCCGGCGAAAAGGACCACTATGTCCGGATCGTTCCCACCTCGGTGACCGGCAGGCGCTTTACCATCACGTCGCCTCTGACCTGGTGGAACCATGTGGGGCACCGCTCACCCTAGGGCATTGCGTAGCCAGCAGCAGGCCCAACGGCTCTTTGCTGAACGCCCGCTTGCTGGTAGCACTGACCTATGATCGCGTCTCCCACCGCCGCTGCAGCCAAGCCACCGTTTGACGCAGTCATTTTCGACCTGGACGGGGTGGTCACCAACACGGCACTGGTGCACCAGGCAGCATGGAAGGACACGTTCGATCGGATCCTGCATGACTCCAGGATTCCGCCGGATACCAACCGTGCCCCGCTCAGCAGGGCCGACTACCTCACATACATCGACGGGATGCCGCGCGAGGAAGGGGTGGTGCGGTTCCTCGCCGCCAGGGGAGTGCACCTTGCGAAGGGGCAGGAGTCTGATGAGGCCGGGGCGTGGACAGGATTCGGCCTGGGCAGGTGGAAGAACGCTCTGTTCCTGGAACACCTCCGGCAGGAGGGTGTCCAGAGCTACCCCGGGACGCTGCAGTTGCTGCGAAGACTTGCGGATGCGGGAGTGCCAACAGCCGTGGTGACGTCAAGCCGGAACGCCGCATCGGTCCTGGAAGCCGCGGGGGTCCAGGGTTTCTTCACCATAGTCATGGACGGAACGACGGCGGGAGGGCTGGGCCTGCGCGGAAAGCCGGCACCGGACGTCTTCCTGGCTGTCGCAGAGCGGCTCGGCGTTGCTCCGTCGCACGCTGTGGTGATTGAGGACTCGGCGGCAGGCGTTGAGGCCGGGCGGCGGGGCGGATTTGGCCTTGTGGTGGGAATCGACCGGACCGGCAACCGCAGGCAGGCTCGAGGCCGCAGGCGCCGGAACTGTCCTCAATGATGTGGGGGAGCTGGACCTGGGCCAGATCATTGGCAATGCATGGCACCTTGTGTTTGAAGGTTTCGAGGCCGGGCACGAGGGACACCGGGAGGCCTTGACCACCCTTGGCAACGGCTATCTGGGCGTCCGTGGGGCGGCACCCGAAGGCGGTCCATTCAGCTATGCAGGCATGTACCTCGCCGGCGTCTACAACCGCGTCAGGGCGAAGTCCGCCGACGAGATGCTGCTGGAGGAGCACATGGTCAACGCGCCCAACTGCCTGCCGCTGGACCTGAGGTTGGCAGGCGGGCAGTGGTGGTCGGAGGGTGGGCTCGCCGTAGTGCGCGAGCGCAGGGTCCTGGACCTCAAAAGGGCGGTGCTGGAGCGGAGGCTGTTGCTGGAAGGCGCGGACCGGCGGCGCCTGGAAGTGGTGCAGACCCGCTTCGCGTCCATGGCCGAACCCCACCTGCTGGCCCTTGAGACGATAATTACGGCTCTGGGCTGGGGCGGAGTGGTGGAGGTCCGCAGCGGGATCGATGCCGGCGTCCGCAATGCGAACCTGCCCGAACGGGCCCAAGGCTCCGACGTCCACCTTGCCGACAGGACAGCGACGGGCTGCCCAGGCCCGGATGTGCCCCCGGACGCGGCTTCCGTCGTCGAAGTGGAAACCACCCAAAGCCTCATCCGGATCGCCGCAGCCTACCGGACACATGTCGCTCCGGCGGCAGCAGGAAGCGAGGACGGCAGGAAAGGGACTTTTCATTTTCGGACCCTCCGGCTCTCCCTCGAAGCCGGTACTGCCGTGCGGATCACCAAGACGGTGGCAGTGGTGACGTCCCGGGACCGGGCCATCGCGTCGCCGGAAACGGGTGCCCGGGCGGTCCTTGCGCGTGCCGGCGGCGATTTTGATGCGCTGCTGGCGGCGCACGAGGAGGCATGGCGGCGCGAGCTCCGTCCGTTCCTGGTGGAGATTGACGCTCCTGTCCAGGTGCGCCTGGTCCTCAACCTGCACATCTTCCATCTCCTGCAGACCTTGACGCACCACACGGCCGAACTGGATGCCGGCGTCACCGCCCGCGGACTGCACGGCGAAGGTTACCGGGGCCATGTCTTCTGGGATGAACTGTTCGTCCTCCCGGTGCTCACCTCAAGGACGCCGGACGTTGCCCGCTCCGTCATCGAATACAGGTGGCGGCGGTTGCCTGCGGCCCGGCACGCCGCCGCGGCCGAAGGCCTGGCAGGGGCAAAGTTTCCGTGGCAAAGCGGCAGCGACGGCACCGAGGAAACCCCGAAGTGGCTGTACAACGACAGGTCCGGCCGCTGGGTAAGGGACCACTCGCACATGCAGGTCCACTCCGGCCTGGCCGTTGCGTTCAACGCGTGGCAGTACTTCCAGGCCACTGGCAACAAGATCTGGCTCCTCCAGAAGGGCGCTGAACTGGTGATCGAGGTTGCCCGGTTCTTCCGCTCGCTGGCGGACCCTGACCAGCGGGACGGCCGGTACCACCTGCGCGGCGTGGTGGGGCCGGATGAGTACCACACGGGCTATCCCGGGCGTGATAAACCAGGGCTGGACGACAACGCCTACACCAACGTCATGGCGGCCTGGGTTTGCTCGCAGGCAGCAGGGATCATGTCCTTCCTCCACGGCAGCGAGCGCGCCGGGCTCATGGAACGCCTAGGCGTGACCGATGAGGAAATTGCGGGATGGGCGCACATTGGCACCGCGATGTACGTCCCCTTTCACAGCGACGGCGTCATAAGCCAGTTCGAAGGCTACGGGGATCTGAAGGAACTGGACTGGGAGCACTACCGGGACACGTACGGCGACATCGAACGGCTGGACCTGATCCTTGAGGCGGAAGACGACGCAACCAACTGCTACAAACTGGCAAAGCAGGCGGATGTCCTGATGCTCCCTTACCTCCTGGGGCACGAGGGGCTGACTGCCACTCTTCAGCGGCTGCAGTACGGGTTTACGCAGGAACAACTCAACCGGACCATCGAGTACTACCTTGCCCGGACGGCCCACGGGTCAACGCTGAGCCGGGTTGCCCACGCATCTGTCCTGGCAGGGCTGGATCCGGACCGTGCGTGGGACAGCTTCCGGGAAGCGCTCGACGCCGACCTGGACGATACCCAGCACGGCACCACGCGCGCGGGAATCCATTTGGGTGCGATGGGAGGGACCATCGACGTGGTGCAACGCAGCTTTGCCGGGCTGCGGTTCAGCGGGGACACCATCCTGTTCGCTCCCAACCTGCCGACGGGGCTTCGCGGGCTCGCCTTTGAGGTCCTGTACCGGGGCCATCGCCTCCGCGTTAACCTCAAGGACGGGCACATGAGCATCGCTTCCGCGCCCGGCGACGCCGGTCCCATCACCGTGCATGTATCCGGCCATGACGTGGTCCTTCCTCCCGGGCGGACCCGGCAGTTTCCCTTACCTGTCCGGGCTCCGGGGGTGGCGGCGTCGTGAAGAGGCTGGGAATCCTCACCAGCGGAGGTGACTGCCCGGGCGTCAACGCGGTCATCCGCGGAGCCGTGCTGGGCGGGGAGGTTGCCCACGGGTATGAGTTCCTGGGATTCCGGGACGGGTGGCGGGGTGTCCTGGAACAGGACGTTGTTCCGTTGCCCCGGACCAGCGTCCGCGGGATCTCGCGGCTGGGCGGAACCATCCTTGGCACGTCCCGGACCAATCCGTTGGTAGGGAAGGGGATCGACGGCGTACGGGCCTGCTTCCGACGAAACAGCCTGGATGGCCTCATTGCCATCGGGGGAGAGGGGACACTGGCGGCAGCGCGCGAACTGTGCGGACAGGGCATCAACGTGGTGGGGGTGCCCAAGACCATCGACAATGACCTGGGCGCCACGGACTACACGTTTGGCTTTGACTCGGCTGTCCAGACTGCCACCGAGGCGATTGACCGGCTGCGGACCACTGGCGAATCGCACCACCGGTGCATGGTGGCCGAGGTGATGGGCCGCAATGCCGGTTGGATAGCGCTACATGCAGGGATGGCCTCCGGCGCGCACGCGATCCTGATACCCGAGCACCCTGTGCCACTGGACCAAGTTTGTTCCTGGGTGGTTTCAGCCCGCGACCGAGGGAGGGCACCCCTCGTGGTGGTGGCCGAAGCCTTCGCTCCCGTGGGCCACCCCGCCCCTTACGCTCCCCGCGGCCTGGATACCTTCGGCCGGCCGCGCCTGGGAGGCATCGGGCTCCTTCTTGAAGGAGAACTGCAAATAAGGACCGGCATCGAAACCCGTGCCACAGTCCTGGGCCACATCCAGCGTGGAGGCGAACCCACAGCCTTCGACCGCGTCCTCGCCACCAGGCTGGGCCTGGCCGCTGTCGAGTCGGCGGCCGCAGGCAGGTGGGGCACCATGGTGTCGCTCCGTGGCACCGAGATCGTGAACGTTGGCCTGGCGGAAGCGCTGGGGGCACTGAAGGTGGTGCCCGAGGCGCGCTACCAGGAGGCCGCTGTCCTGTTTGGCTGACGCGGTGCTCCGGCGATTGTCGGCAGGAGGGAATTTACAGGGCGGACTGCTTGGGACGGACCATCAGGACTGCCGACCCCGTAATCCTGTCCGCTGCCAGGTCCTCCAAAGCCTGGTCGGCACCTTCGAACGGGTAAACCGTGGTGGTGAGGGCCAGGGAATGCCTGGCCGCGAGGGCCAGGAACTCACGCCCGTCAACGCGGGTATTGGCCGTCACGCTGCGCACCTGGCGTTCGAAGAACAGCTCGCTGCCGTAGTCCAGGGCAGGGATGCCACTCAGGTGGATCCCGGCAATGGCCAAGGTTCCGCCGCGGTCCAGGGCACGCAGCGCAACCGGGACCAGATCGCCGACAGGTGCAAACAGAATGGCGGAATCAAGCGGTACTGGCGGAGCATCGTAAGCATCGCCCGCAAACGAGGCTCCCAACGCCAGTGCGAGCGCCCTTGCATCTTCAGAGCGCGTCATCACAAACACGGAGGCCCCCTGTTTGAGCGCGAGCTGGGCGGTGATGTGCGCGGAACTGCCAAAGCCGTAGATGCCCAGGCGTCCCCTAGCGGGAAGGGCTGCGCGTTTCAGGGCCCGGTATCCGATAATCCCCGAGCACAGCAGCGGCGCGGCCTGTTCGTCGGTGAAGACGGGAGGTACAGGGTACGCAAAATCCTCCCTGACAGTCAGCTGCTCGGCGTAGCCGCCATCCGTGTCCCAGCCGGTGAAAACCGGTGACACGCAGAGATTCTCATCGCCCCGGCGGCAGTAGCTGCAGGTGCCGCAGACTCCGCCCAGCCACGCTACGCCGACCCTGTCGCCTGTCCTGAAGCGGGAACAGTCCACCCCAGCTTCAATGACAGTGCCCACTGCCTCGTGCCCGGGCACCACTCGCGGGTGCCGCGGGGACAGGTCTCCTTCAGCGAGATGGAGGTCAGTGCGGCAGACGCCGCAGACGGATACTTCCACCCGGATTTCCCCCGCCGCCGGCCTGGGAGTGGCACGGCTTCCCTGGACCAGTGGGTGTGCGGATATTGGACCGGGCTCGTCCACCCACCATGCGCGCACCGTATCTCCTGCCCGGTCCTGCCGCCCGGACCGCTTACTCGAAGCCGGCGCGGGTTGCGTCGTCAAGCGGGCTCTGCCACAGAAGTGGGGCGCTCATCGTGAAGCGCCTTCCCGTGACTGATTCGGGCGTGATCCGGATGAAGTGCTCCTGCCCCACGCCCTGCCAGGGAAACAGGGCACGCCGAATGTCATCCAGGTCAGGACCGGTCGGCACCGTCTCAGCAGCTTTGCCCTTGACCACGACACTCCAGGCAAGGCCGAACTGGGCACTGACCGCGTCTGCCTCCAGCGCCACAGTGGCGTCCGACTGGATGGCCTGCTGTTTGGTGCCGGGGCCGGTGCGGAAAACCAGGGTTCGGCCGTCCACCTTGTAATTGACGGGAAAAACATCGGGATGGCCGTCGGCAATGACGGCCAGCCGACCCACCCCGGTTTGGCCGAGGAGGGTCCAGCACTCTTCCGCATCGAGGATTTCCGGAACAGGTACGTTCGTGTTGTCAGTCATAGGCCACAGCGTAGGCAACTCTCCGGCGCCCCGAAAGGGCATAAAGGCCCGGCGCGAAACGAAGGACCTATGGCACTTGGGAGCCGCGTGGCCCGGTGGGAGGCTGTGGGATGCCAGTTGGAGCTGCACAGTCGGCCCAAGCTGCCCGGCAAACCACTAATTGCCGGCCTTCACAGTAAGGAGAATCCCATGAAAGCCCTCGTCTACGGCGGACCCGGGGAGAAATCCTGGACCGACGTCCCGGACCCCCGGATCCAACAGCCCGGCGACGCCATCGTCAAGGTCGACACCACCACGATCTGCGGCACGGACCTGCACATCCTCAAAGGTGACGTTCCCGCCGTCGAAAAGGGGCGCGTCCTGGGCCACGAAGGGGTGGGGACGGTGGTGGAAACGGGTCCGTCCGTCACCGGTTTGAAGGCAAACGACCGTGTCATCATCTCGTGCATCAAATCCTGCGGCCACTGTGCGAACTGCAGGACGGGCCTGTATTCACACTGCCTGGGCAGTGAAGGCCAGGAAGGCACCGGATGGATCTTCGGCCACCTGATCGACGGGACCCAGGCTGAGTATGTCCGGGTTCCCTATGCCGAAAACTCGCTGTACCTGTTACCCGGGGACGTCAGCGACGAGCAGGCCGTCATGCTGTCCGATATCCTTCCCACCGGTTTCGAAATCGGCGTCCAATACGGCCGGGTCAAGCCCGGCGACAGCGTGGCGGTGGTTGGTGCCGGGCCGGTTGGACTGGCGGCGATCACCACGGCCGGACTCTATGGCGCTGCCACCGTGGTGGCCATCGATCTGGACGCCAACCGCCTGCAGAAGGCAAAGGAGTTCGGCGCCACGGACACCGTCCTCTCCGGCAGCGGCGACTGGAAGGAACAGGTGCTGGCCCTTACAGGCGGCCACGGCGTCGACGTGGCCATCGAGGCTGTGGGCGTCCCCGCAACGTTCGCCATGTGCACCGACATCGTGCGGCCCGGCGGATCCGTGGCCAACGTGGGCGTGCACGGGAAACCAGTGGAGCCTGCACCTGGAGGATCTTTGGATCCAGAACATCAATATCAGCATGGGATTGGTGAACACCAACACGACGCCCATGCTGCTCAAGCTGGTGGCCCAGGGAAAGATCAGGGCGGAGAATTTCGCCACACACCACTTTGGCTTCGACCAATTCCTCGACGCCTATGACACCTTCGCGCTGGCTGCCGAGACTAAGGCCCTCAAGGTCATCATCAAGTCCTAAACTCCTGACCTGAACCCGTACAGGTACCGGCCGGCCTGCAACCGGGCCTACAGCCAGTCCGCGGAGAAATCGACCGGCGGCCACCACCGCGTCCGTGGCCTGACGGCGAAACGGCGCCCGGTGATATCCGTGGGGCTGATGGCCACCAGATGGTCCTTGATGCCCGGCTCCCACGGCTCCCGGTCGGCGTCGTCCTCCGGAAGGGCCATCCGGGTTTCATCGAAGGGCTCTGGCCTGCCCTTGGCCACAACGCTCCAGACCTCGGTGGCGTAAGGGTTGAGCCCGTCCACCTCCAGCGCGGCCACCGTTCCGCTGAGGAGAGCCCGAAGCTTGGTGCCCGGCGCCGTGCGGAACAGAAGGGTTTCCCCGGCAACGGAAAAATTCACGGGAAAAATCTCGGGAACATCACCGTTGATGACCGCCAGCCGGCCGATATAGGAAGACCGAAGGTACCGCCAGCATTCATCAGGACGCAGCAGTTCTGTTTGAGACCCTGCAGGGGAATCAGTCATGCTACCGATCCTAAAGCCTGGACAGCGGCCGCGCACGGGCGGCGGGCGGGCCCGGCGCGGAGCCGGGACGTTGGAAGAGGAACATAAGCCCGCATTCCTGCAAAGGAATTCGACCCCTACACATGCCGCAACGACCGCTGCGGTCCGCGCCAGGGGATAGGCAAGGGCGAGCGGGACTGACTTCGAGATAGCGGGCCCATGGAATAGCGAGGGGCTTTGGGTAGCCCCGTATCCGCTACGGCGTTCACCCAAGGCGTAGCCGGAGCGGGACTGGAATTGAATCCTGCATCGTTGATTCCCATAAGGCCCCTGCGGGCAAACCACAGCCAGAACCGAAGCCGGAGGTGCGTCGTGGAACATGCGCAGGAATCCATAACAGCGGACAATGACGACGTCCTTGACTCGTACTCACAGACGGTGATGCGCGTCGCGGCAGCCGTGACACCGCACGTGGCGGCAATCGAAATGACTGCACAGCGCCGCAACGGGCGGGTCAGGGTGGGCGCAGGCTCCGCCGTGCTCTTCACCGAGGACGGATACCTGCTCACAAATTCCCACGTGGTGGCCGGCACCCGGCAGGGTTTCGCAGTCTTCGGCGACGGAAGCAGGATGGAGCTGGAACTGGTGGGTGCAGACCCATTGTCCGACCTCGCGGTGGTGCACGGTTCGCGGCCAGGGATCCGGCCCGCAGAGTTCGGCGCTGCGGAGTCCCTCCGGGTGGGGCAACTGGTGGTCGCGGTGGGAAACCCGCTGGGACTGGCGGGTTCGGTGACCGCCGGGGTGGTCAGCGGCCTGGGCAGGGCCATCCCGGTCTGGTCCGGTGGTAACAGGCGGGTCATTGAGGACGTCATCCAAACAGACGCGGCCCTGAACCCTGGAAACTCCGGCGGTGCGCTCGCGGACACCCACTCCAGGATCGTGGGCATCAACACCGCGGTGGCGGGCGCCGGCCTGGGCCTGGCAATTCCGATCAACGCCACCACCCGCAGGATCATCTCGGCGCTGCTGTCAGACGGGAGGGTGCGCCGCGCCTACCTGGGCCTGGTGAGCACCCCTGTGCAGCTGGCCCCCAGTGCCGTGATACGCACCGGGCTTCGCGACGGGCTCCGCGTCGTGGAGGTGCTGCCCGGTTCGCCCGCCGGCAAGGCAGGCCTGGTGGCGGGGGACATCATCGTCACTGCCGGCGGACGATCCGTCAGGAATGCCGAGAGCCTGCAGCGCCTGCTGTTTGCCGACGCCATTGGCCAGCCGCTGGACGTGGCCGTGCTCCGCGATGGCACCGAACTTCACCTGACGGCTGTCCCGGAGGAGATGACGGGGAACGGCACGCCGTGAGGTCCGGCTTTCACCCGGCACCGCCGCCGGAGCACGAACCGAAGGCTAGGGGCTGACCCGGGGCGCTTCCACGTCCGCGATACCCACGAAACGCGTCCCCACGCCGTCGTACTCGCTGCGGATGCAGCCTGGGCGCACGGCAGGAACGTCGGAAGGTGCGTGGTGCCCGCAGACAACGTAGGTGAAGTCCGGCCACCACTTCTTGGGCCGCGCCGCCTCCTCGTACCCGCAGACCGCGCACTCCAGGTGGACCCAGACGGGCCGCTTGCCTGTCCGGTTGGCACGTGACTGCACCAGCCACGGAGGGGGATTGTCCAGGATGCTGCGGAGCTCGGCCTCCGTCATCCACTTCGGCAGGCCGTGGCGCTGTGCCATTTCAAGGGGAACGTCAAGGGTTATTGCTGCGTCGCGTCTGCTGATCATCACCTTCCACCATACGGGAGGCGGCCAAATCGGCGGCAGGCTCGGTGGCTTAGCCGTCGAGGACGCAGCCCGGATGCGGGGTGTCACTGGAGACCCACAGCGCGGAGGCGATCTCATCGGCAAGGTCGTAATCGCGGGTGCCGCCGGAGCCGGTGATCCGCACCATCAGGGCGCCGCCGAAAGGCCTCTGTCCCAGCACCTCAACTTCGGCGTCGAGATCGATGGCCTGGGCGGCGAGGTACCGCAGGAGCTCTGGATTGTCATCACTGATCCGGGTGATCCTGCCACTGTGTCCGTGGTCCAGCCCGGCGAGCAGGTGGGCGCGGGGCATCAGTACCTTGCCGTCCGCGGTGGGGATGGGGTCGCCGTGGGGGTCCCGTTTCGGGTCCCCAAGCTTGGCCGCGACGCGTTCGATGAACGTGTCCGACACGGCGTGTTCCAGCTGTTCGGCTTCATCGTGCACCTCGTCCCAGCTGTAGCCCAGCCGCTGGACAAGGTAGGTCTCGATGAGCCGGTGGCGCCGCACCATTGACAGGGCGAGGCGGAGTCCGGCTTCGGTGAGCGTGACCGCGCTGTACGGCTTGTGGTCCACCAGGCCCTGGTCCTTCAGCTTGCGGACCATCTCCGATACCGAGGAATTTGCCACTCCGAGCCGCTGGGCCAGGCTGGGAGGACGTGATGGGCTTGTCCTGCCATTCAGTGAATGAGTAGATGACCTTGACGTAGTCCTCGATCGAGGAGGAGGGCGCGCTGGTCTTCACACGTCCAAGCCTACCGGGTTGGCCGGTGCTGCAGAGTGCGCTGCACCGGTCATGCTTTGACGGCCCGCCAGGCCAGGGTGAGGTAGGGGAGGTCGATTTCCTGGCTGGGTGCATACCCCAGGTGCTCGTGCAGGTACCAGTCCAGGTTGGCCAGGACCTTGGCCCGCGTCGCCCCACCGGCACCCAGGTAGTAGCTGCGCGACTTGGTGAGCTCTATGAGATCCTCGGTGGTCACCCTGTCCTGCCAGTGCGCGACGTGTCCTTCGAGTCCGTGGAATTCGGGTCCGACGACCGGCTTGTGGCCAGGCCGGTAGACATCGCCCGCGTGCATGATCCGGGAAAGCCGGTGGACCCAGGGGACGGAGGTGTCCAGCTGGTTCCAGACCAGGCCAAGGGTTCCGTGCGGGCGCAGGACGCGCGCCAGTTCCGTGCTTGCCGCCAGGGGATCGCACCAGTGCCACGCCTGGGCCACGGTGACGACGTCGAACCCGGCGTCAGGCTGGCCCGTCGCCTCGGCAGTGCCCGGCGCAGCCGTGGCGGCGGGGCAGTGCGCCTGAAGCTGGGCGAGCATGTCCGCAGAGGGGTCGACGGCGGTGACATCCAGTCCCATGGCCAGCAGCAGTGCGGTGAACTTTCCCGTGCCCGCGCCGACGTCCAGGGCGTCGTGGGCGCCGGCTGGAACAAGCCAGCGGGCCGATTCCCCAGGATAGCCGGGGCGGACGCGCTGGTAGTGCCGGCCGCCGTCCCGGAAGCTCTGGCCAAGCTCCCTGCGCCGGCCGTGATCAAGCCTGGGGCCACCCCGAACCACGCGTGGCCTCCTTCTTGTGCTGCCTGCGGATGTCCTTCGAATTTACCGCATGCCAGGTGCTGGCCGGCAGCCGCCGTGCCGCCGCCTAGTCGTCGATGCAGGGGGCAGCGCCGGCGGTGCCCGGCGTGTTGGGCGCCCAGTGCGGGTAGGTGCGGAAGTCGTTGGCCGGCACCCAGCGGCCCGCGTCCACCACGTAGTCCCATCCCAGTCCGTTGCTGCGCAGGGCGCGGATGCCGGCGAGGAGGCGTTCGGCGTCTTCCAGCCGTGAGCCCACGCCGAAGCTTGCCCGGAGGGAGCCGGACGGCAGGCCCAGGCGCTTCAGCAGGGGGTGGGCGCAGAAGCGTCCGTCGCGCAGGCCCACCCCGTGCTCTGCCGAAAGGTAGGCTGCCACCAGTCCGGCGTCGTAGCCCTCCACGGAGAAGTTGACCACGCCGATGGTGTCCGTTTCCGGGTTGGTGTCCCTGAAGATCTGGTGGACGGTGACGCCGTCAATCTCCTGCAGGCCCGCCACCAGGAAGGACCGGATTGCAGATTCGTGGGCATGCCACCGGTCCTGGTCGAGTCCGGCGATGACCTGCGTGGCGCGGGCCAGGGTGGCGGCCCCGAGGACGTTGGGCGAGCCCCCTCGTGGCGGGCCGGTCCGGTGGCCCAGCTGACGCCGTCGAGCCTTGCTTCCTTGACCGCGCCGCCGCCGGCGAGGTGCGGGACGCCGGCGTCCAGCCAGTCAGGCCGTCCCACCAGGACGCCCGCGCCGAAGGGGGCGTACAGTTTGTGGCCGGAAAAGGCGAGGTAGTCGACGTCGTCAGCGCTGATGTCCACCCGGCGGTGCGGTGCGAGCTGGGCAGCATCCACCACGATCCGTGCGCCGTGCTGGTGGGCCAGCGCGGCCAGGGCCCGGATGGGGAGGATCTCTCCGGTGACGTTGGAAGCACCGGTGACAGCCAGCAGGCTGACCCCGCCCTGCTCCAGTTCGGCGCGGACCGCGTCAAGTGTGCCCGTTATGGTGTCGGCGGCAACGATGCTGCGATGCGGAACGCCCTGCCACGGCAGCAGGTTGGCGTGGTGCTCGATATCCAGGTAGAGGACGTCGCCGTCAGGGCGGCCGCCAGAGACCGGAAGGCAGCCGGCCAGGAGGTTCAGGGAATCGGTGGTGTTGCGGGTGAAGATGACCGAATCATCCGGGCGTCCGCCAACGAAATCCCTGACGATGGTGCGCGCATTTTCATATACCGACGTGCTGATTTGGGAGGCATAGCCGGCCCCGCGGTGGACGCTCGCATAGTAGGGCAGGATCTCGTTCAGGTAGGCGGACACCACGGAGAGTGCAGGGGCGGACGCGCCGTAGTCAAGGTTCGCGTACCGCACATGGCCGCCCGAAATCAGGGGCGCCTGGATTTCAGCGCCGGTGACGGCGGCAAGGGGCCGGCCGGCGGCGGCACGGCGTTGATTGGCGATGCCGGCTTCGGCAACGGCGGGCTTGGGGGAGACGGTGGCAGTTGTCACAGAGACCTCACTTGAGTACAGGACTCCGGCATAGGGAATCCGCGCTTGCCGCATCCACTCCGGACCGGCCTGGTCGTCACCCGGGGCACCCCGCCGCGAATGGAGGGTTGCCGGCCAGCAAACCGGGGTTTTGCGCTGGCACTCGTGACCTGCATAAAAGCGTAGGACATAGGGCGGCCAGGTTAGAAGCCGCGGCGATTGTTAAGGGCTTTGTTACGCGCAACCGAATAAACGACGCCGGACACCTCCTTCTGGAGGTGCCCGGCGTCGTATTATTCGTTTTTGTGGGACAACGGCGGCGGTTAGAGCAGGTCGTCCAGGTACGGGTTGAGGCGGTGCAGCACTTCCGAGTGCAGGATGGAGTTGGTGGCCAGCGCGTTCCCGCCGAACGGGCCGTCCTCCCCTTCGAGGGACGTGAAGCGGCCGCCGGCCTCGACCACTATCGGCACCAGGGCAGCCATGTCGTAAAGGTTGAGCTCCGGTTCGCAGGCGATGTCCACGGAGCCCTCGGCCACCATGCAGTAAGACCAGAAATCCCCGTAGGCCCGGGTCCGCCACACATCCTCAGTGAGGCCGAGGAACTCGTCAAGGTTTCCGCGTTCCTTCCAGCCCGTCAGGCTGGAGTAGGAAAGGGAGGCGTCAGAGAGTTTCGATACGTTGGAGACCCGGAGCCGGGTGGCCGCCGCCAGGGACCTGCCCATGTAGGCGCCCATGCCCTTTGCCGCCCACCAGCGCTTGCCGAGGGCCGGAGCGCTGACCACGCCCACCACCGGCTCGCCTTCATCGACCAGGGCGATCAGCGTGGCCCAGACCGGAACGCCACGGACAAAGTTCTTGGTCCCGTCGATCGGATCGATGATCCAGCGCCGCGACCCGTGGCCGGTACTGCCGAACTCCTCGCCGAGGACGGCGTCGCGGGGCCTGGAACGGGAGAGCTGGCCGCGGATGGCTTCCTCGGCGGCCTTGTCCGCGTCGGTGACGGGCGTCAGGTCCGGCTTGGTCTCAACGTGGAGGTCCAGGGCCTTGAAGCGGCTCATCGTCTGGTCATCCACGGAGTCGGCCAGGACATGGGCCAGGCGCAGGTCATCGTTGTAGCTCGAAGCGGGTTGGATCATGGTTCCAAACTACCGTCTGCAAACGGATCTGCCGGGAGAACGCGTCAGTTGACGCTGCCGAGCTCCTTGGTTTCCTGTGCTTCCATCCGCGGGTCCGCGCCGAGCAGCCGCCGCAGGGAGGCCAGCCGGGCCGGCCCGGTGGGACCTGCGTGTCCGCCTGCCACCCAGTCATCGAGGCCGCAGTCCACAGCCGTGGCGGTGTGCTTGCAGCCCCGTTCACAGTTTTCGATGCCGGGGGAGAGGTCCGGGAACGAGCGCAGGATCCGGTCAGGGTCCACGTGCGCCAACCCAAAGGAACGGATACCGGGGGTATCAATGATCCAGCTGCCTGGCGGGGCGTCGGCCAGGCGCAGGGCCAGTGCGGACGATGAGGTGTGCCGGCCCCGGCCGGTGACGGCATTGACTCCGCCCGTGGCACGCTCGGCGCCGGTCAGCGCGTTCACCATGGTGGACTTTCCAACGCCGGAATGGCCCAGCATGACGGTGACCTTGCGGTCGAGGTGGGCACGGAGCGCCGCAACCGCGGCGCTGTCCAGCCGCGCCGAGAGGCCGTCGTCGGACCGGGCGTCAATTCCCGAGGCCTGGGAGTCCGCGGTCCGGCTGATGATCACCGGGAATTCCAGGTGCGTGTAGTTGGACAGCAACTCTGCGGGGTCCTTGACGTCGGCCTTGGTGACCAGCAGGATCGGTTCGATCCCGGCGTCGTAGGCCGCCACCAGGGCGCGGTCGATGAAGCCGGTGCGGGGCTCCGGATTGGCGGCCGCCACCACAATCACCAGTTGGTCTGCGTTGGCCACCACGGCCCGCTCGATGGGATCGGTATCGTCGGCGCTGCGGCGAAGGAGTGTCTGGCGGTCCTGGATTTTCACCAGGCGGGCAAGCGTGTCCGGTTCCCCTGACACATCCCCCACGAGCGAAACGAAGTCCCCGGCGACCACTGGAGAGCGGCGAAGTTCCCGGGCCCGCGCTGCGATGACGACTCGCTCTTTGTCCGAGTCCTCGCCTACCACCGCCGTATACCGGCCGCGGTCCACGGTGATGATCCGTCCGGTCACGGCGTCGTCGTGGCTGGGCCGGTCCTTGGTACGGGGCCGGGAGCCCTTCTTGCTGGGGCGTATCCGAACGTCGGATTCGTCCCAGGAATCAGTGCTTCGCGCCACTGCCGCGGCCTTCCGGTCCGGGTGCCGCGGCGGCACCCTGGGCCAGCATGCCGGCCCACAGTAGCGGAAAGTCGGGCATGGTCTTGGCTGTGGTGGCGATGTCTTCCACCTGGACGCCGTCCACGGCAAGGCCCAGGATTGCCCCGGCAGTGGCCATGCGGTGGTCGGCGTAGCTGTGGACGACGCCGGGGTGCAGCCGGGCGGGCCGGATCACCAGTCCGTCGCTGGTTTCCTCGGCGTCGCCGCCGAGCCGGTTGATTTCCGCGACCAGGGCCGCGAGCCTGTCAGTCTCGTGTCCCCTGAGGTGGGCGATGCCGCTGAGCCGGGAAGGCCCCGAGGCAAGGGCGCAAAGGGCTGCGACGGTGGGGGCCAGTTCACTGGTGTCGGCGAAGTCGCCACCCTTGATCTCCGGACCGCCGGTGACGGTCAGGACACCTTCAGCCAGGGTGACGGTGGCGCCCATTTTGGTGAGGATTCCGCGCCACAGGTCGCCCACCTGCTGCGTTTCGGTTGGCCAGTCGGGGATGCGTACCGTGCCCTGCGAGGCCAGGGCGGCAGCCAGGAATGGCCCCGCGTTGGAAAGGTCCTGTTCAATCCTCTGGTCGAAGGCGCGGATAGGCCCGGGTGCCACCACCCAGTGGTTGGGGACGGAGTCGTCCACTGACACGCCGGCGCCACGGAGGACAGCCACCGTCATGTTGATGTGGTCCAGGCTTGGCACGGGCTTGCCTACGTGCTCGAGGTGCAGCCCCTCGTCGAACCGCGCCCCCACCAGCAGGAGGGCGGAGACGAACTGGGAGGAGGCGCTGGCGTCGATCACCAGGTGGCCGCCACGGACCGTGCCGGTGCCTTGCACCACGAACGGGAGCGACGACGGCGCGCTGCCGTCTTCAGTGGAAACGGTCACGCCCAGGGCTTTGAGGGCCTCGATGATGGTCCCCATGGGGCGCTTCCTGGCGTGCGGGTCGCCGTCGAAGACGCTGGCTCCGCTGCGGAGCGCCGCGAGGGGAGGTACGAACCGCATGACGGTACCGGCAAGTCCGCAGTCGATCGTGGCGGTGGACGGCGCCGCTGCCGCCGGGAGCGGAACAACCTCCAGGTCAGGCCCGAACGCACCGTCCCCTTGCACCTCGGTGATGGTGGCGCCAAGCTGCCTGAGGGCATCGACCATCAACGCCGAGTCCCTGGAATGCAGGGGCGCCCGCAGTCGGGATGGACCGTCCGCGAGGGCTGCCAGGACCAAGTACCTGTTGGTCAGGGACTTCGATCCGGGCACCGTCACGGTGGCATCGACGGGCCGGGACGCAAAGGGCGCGGCCCAGTGCTGGACGGGTATTCCGGGGGTGTCCCGGGTGGCAGCTGCTGCGGTCATTCGTGCTTATGCCCCCGTGGCGTGTTCGACGGCGCGGCGTACGGCCTTGTCCGCCTTGTTCAGCTTCTTGCTGGTGGTCCTGCGGGCGTCGGCAGCCAGGTGCGAGGCGTTCCTGCGCGCATCGGAGGCCAGGTGCTCGGCGCGCCAGGCCAGGCCCGGCTTGCCGGCGGTGTCCACGGACGCCAGCAGGGCGCCGCCGCTCAGGGAGAGGTTCTTGAGCAGCTGGTTGCGGCGGCTTTCGCGCCCTGCCTTGCTGCTGATGTCCGCGCTGCGCCACTCAACGAAGGTGTTCAGGAGGGAGACCACGGTCAGCAGGCCAGCGGAGAGCCTGGAGAACTTGCCAAGGCCGAACAGGACGCCGGCGCCCACCTGGGTTCCGCCGATGACGCGGGCCAGGGTCTTCTCGCTCGCCTGGAAGGGAAGCGAGGCTGCGGCCTTGCGCAGCAGGGGAGAGAGTTGCTGTGCGGTGTCGTCGGAATTCTTGAGCTTGTCCAGGCCGGCAAGTACGAAACTGGAGGCAAGCATGGGCCTGGCGAGCGTGCGGACAAAGGACATGGATTTCCTCCTGGATGGACGAGCCTCGGTGAGCGGCGGAGTCGGTCCTAGTCTTGCACTTTTGGGGAATATTTGCCCGTGGGAGACGGTTATGGCTGTCGGGTCCGCGACGTGGGCCCGGCGATCATTCACCCGATACAGAGCGGAGTTGGGCCTTGCGGAAGGTGTTGGACGGAACCAGGCAGGCGGGACCGGTGGCAGTGGACAAGCTGTCCGCCGAGCCGCCGGAGTACGGCACGGCCCGGAGGGGAAGCCTGACAGTAGACTTGAAGGCAATGAGCACCCTGGATCCGGCCGTCGCGGCCATGTATGAGGCGTCCCCCGGCGAAGTGAACAGCAGGGCAGGCGCCGCGCCCCTGTCCGCCGGACCGGCAGGCCCCGAATCGTTGGCCGCAGACGCTGACACCGAGGACGGCGCACTGGACGTTGCCGCGGAGACCGTGGAGCAGCGGCGCCTTCGCTTTGAGCGGGATGCCATGCAGTACGTCGACCAGCTGTACTCCGCTGCGATGCGCATGGCACGGAACCCGTCGGATGCGGAGGACCTGGTGCAGGAGGCTTACACGAAGGCTTTTTCGGCTTTCCACCAGTACAAGCCGGGCACAAACCTCAAGGCCTGGCTCTACCGGATCCTGACCAACACGTACATCAACCTGTACCGCAAGCGGCAGCGCGAGCCGCTGCAGTCCAACTCGGACAGCATCGAGGACTGGCAACTGGCCCGGGCGGAATCGCACACATCAAGCGGACTCCGTTCGGCCGAGGCAGAAGCCCTGGACCACCTTCCCGATTCGGACGTCAAACGGGCACTCCAGGATATTCCGGAGGAGTTCCGCCTGGCGGTCTACTTCGCTGACGTGGAGGGCTTCGCCTACAAGGAAATCTCAGACATCATGAATACGCCCATCGGCACGGTGATGTCCCGGCTCCACCGCGGCCGGCGAATGCTGCGGGACATGCTCGCGGAATACGCCGCCGAGCGGGGATTCAAAACGGCCGCGGACACGTCGGATGCGGCAGGAAGCAAAGCACAGGAGAAACGGAAATGAGCGACTGCCAGGGATTGGGCGACTGCGACGATACCCGGATGCAACGCATCTACGAGTACCTTGACGGGGCGCTGACCCGCGAGGATATTACCGAAATCAAGAACCACCTGGATGACTGCCCCGAATGCACGGAGCAATACGACCTTGAGTGCGTCATCCGCAACATGGTCAAGCGCTCCTGTACGGAGGCGGCGCCGGATAACCTGAAGAACGCCATCCTGGACCGGATCCACGCGATCCGTCCCGTGGAGGCGTAGCCGCAGGTAGGTTCCCGTCCAGAAGGCCGCAGGACAGCAAAGGACCCCGGAAGCCGTTTGGCTTGCGGGGTCCTTCGCTTGAACCGTAGTTCCTGGCATTTGCCTAGGTGTTGGGGCGCTTCCCGTGGTTCGCGCCGCCACGCTTACGGTCACGACGCTTGCGTGCACGCTTGCTCATAGCTGGCCTCCTAACTGTTGGTACTCAAAAGAGCTGCCCTCCAGTCTCCCACATGATTTGGCGCCCCGCGAACCGGAAACGGCGGATGACCTGCGGCGGCGCGGCCAGGGGCAGGCCCTAGGGGTGCAGGGTGCCGCGGATGGCGGCTCGGGCCTGCGCCAGGGCGCTCCTGACGGTTTCCAGCGTCACTGGGCTGATGGGGTGGTGCACGGCCTGGCGCCGCAGATCCGCGCGAAGCTCGTCGCGGAACTCCTGCAGCAGCAGTTCCGCTTCCCTGAGTGGCTGCCCCCTGCGTGCCTGCGCCTGGCCGCTTCCCGGCAGGGTGGCTGCGGACGCAGCCGCGGCCCGGGCCGCGTCCGCTGCGGCGGCAAAATCGCCGCGGAGTTCCCGCATGCTGGTGCGGATGTCCTCCCTGAGCGTTCCCGACAGCCGCTGGACAGAGGCGGCGATGTCATTTTCGACGCCTGCCAGATCTTCCCGGCGCCGGTTCAGTTCGGCAAGGCCGGCGGTGGTGATGCGGTAGTTGGTGCGCCGGCCCGCCGGTTCGGTGGCCACCAGGCCGTCCTCTTCAAGCTTGCCCAACCGCGGGTAGATGGTTCCGGCGCTGGGCGAATAGGTGCCGCCAAACCGGTCCTTGAGCGCCTTGATGAGCTCGTAGCCGTGTTTGGGGCCGCTTTCGAGCAGGGAGAGGAGATAAAGGCGCAATGCACCATGTGCGAAGACGGGGGGCATCAGCCTTCCGCTTCACCGGAGGAATCGACGGGTACCGGAGCATGGAAGATGGATGTCTTTCCGGACACCGAGTTGGTTCGGACGAGCATGAGCTGCCCGTCAGGCCCCGCAATGGTTTCTACCCTGCCGTTGGCCAGGATGCACTGGTGGCCGTCCAGGATGACCGCACCTCCGGCCGACTTGGCCACGATATCGACGCCTACGTCAGCCGGCAGCCTGACGGTGAGGTCTCCGGAGACGGAGTTGGAGCCGAAATCCTGTGTGAAATCGAGCAAGTCGAAGCTGAGGTGCCCGCTGACGGTATTGGTGCGCACGTTGGTGAAGTGGCCGGAGGCGGTGACTTCACCGGAAATGCTTTTGGCGGTGAGGACGCCCCGGTGGTTCCTTACCGTCACGCTGCCGCTGACCGTATTGACCTGGAGCTCTCCGGAGGTGTTGTCCGACATGACGGAGCCCGACACGGTGTTGAGGCGCACGTGGGCGGAGGTGCCGGAGACAAGCCCGTCACCGCTCACGGTGCCCGCTTCCACAGTGACACCGTGGGGAACGGCGATGGTGATGACGGCGGAATTGTCACTGTTGTGGTTGACGGTTTCCATGAGGTTCTTGAACCAGCCCTGCGCGCCCTGCAGTTGATGCCGGACTTCCAGCCTGCCGGCGTTGAGGGACACTGCCACGGGGTCGCCGCGCACCTCGGAGACTTCCAGCCGAACCGTGGGTTCGGCGTGCGTGATGACGTCAAACCTGCCCCTGACCATGCCCAGCTTCAAGGACGTCACGCCGTCCACGTCAATGGTTTGCGGGCTTGAAACAGTCCAGCTTTCCCCGGTCATGGTCCCCTCCGAAAGGCGATATATCGCGTTGTTTCCCCAACGTATCGCCAGCGGAGGTTATGGTCAAGATATATCTCGAACTGGTTACTGGGGCGCGTCCATGCCCAGCCACTGGAACCACCCGCGGTGCAGTACCAGCCACGCCATGAGGCCGTACCCTGCCTGGCCGGGGGTGCCGCCGTTTGCTGCCAGGTCCTGGCGCCACTGTTCATGGTTCAGCAGCGGCGAGAACGTGTCGACGTAAAGGTGCTTGCGGCGCGTAGTGACGTCCGCGAAGGCGGTGTTCAGTTCGTCGAGCCGCCGGTTCTGGGTGGGATCGAGCGTAGGGGGCGGCCCCACAACGAATACTTCGATTCGGTTCTGGGAAGCGGAGTCAAGGATGTTGGCCAGGTTCAGTCTGCTCCGGGCGGTGGAGAGGCCGAACTCGATGTCGCGCCCCGACAGCCCGATAACCAGCCGGTTCTCTGCCTGGGGGCTGAACCGCCTCCCGGCTTCATCCAGCCATCGCGCAGCCAGGCCCTCTGTACCTTCCTGGGGGCAGGGGAGAGCGTAGCTTTCCAGCATCATGCCGTCCTGGGGAGTGCGGGCCAGGACACGGCCCAACCAGCCAAGCGCCCGGGGGTCGCCCAGTCCGGCCAGCAGTTCGTCTCCTACAGCTGCGATCCGCAGCTTCCTGTCTTCCACGCGTTCCTCTTTACTTCGGTACGGGTTTACTTCGATTCAGCCGCTGCCCTCGTCGCCACCGCAGGTGCGTATGGCTCGGAAGGCGCTGTCAGTCCATTAAACAGAACTGCCCGGCCGGAGTCTGGTATTTCGACTCCGGCCGGGCAGCCTTACTGCCTACTTCCGTGCAAACGCCTGCTTCAGGAGAACATCCTGTTCCGCAGCGTGCCGCTTCATGGAACCGGCCGCCGTGGAGGCGGATGCAGGCCGGGACACCAGGCGGACGCGGCGGTCAAGGGCTTCCGGCAGGTGCAGGCCCATGAAGGGCCACGGTCCCTGGTTGGCAGGCTCATCCTGGGCCCAGAGCACTTCGGCGTTGGGGTACTTGGCGAGTTCCGCTTCGATCTCCGCCTGCGGAAGCGGGTAGAGCCTGCTCCACCCGGACGATCGCGGTGGTCTTGTCGCCGGTCTTCTGCCGGGTGGACAGGAGATCGTAGTACAGGCGGCCGGAGACCAGGAGCACGCGTTCGACGGCGGTGGCCGGCAGCTGCTCATGGTCACCGATGACCGGGCGGAACGTGCCGTTGGTGAAGTCTTCCACGGACGAAGCGGCAGCCTTCAGGCGCAGCAGGCTGCTTGGGTGTGAAGATGATCAGCGGCTTGCGCGGGCGGCTGTACGCCTGGCGGCGCAGCAGGTGGAAGTGCGAGGCTGCGGTGGTGGGGTTGGCAACGATCATGTTGTCTTCCGCGCACAGCTGCAGGAACCGTTCGATCCTCGCGGAGGAGTGGTCCGGGCCCTGGCCTTCGTAACCGTGCGGGAGCATCAGGACCAGGGAGGAGCGCTGGCCCCACTTCTGCTCAGCGGACGAGATGAACTCGTCGATGATGGTCTGCGCACCGTTGACGAAGTCGCCGAACTGGGCTTCCCAGAGGACCAGCGCGTCCGGGCGTTCCACGGAGTAGCCGTACTCGAAGCCCATCGCTGCGTATTCGGACAGCAGGGAGTCGTAGATCCACAGCTTGGCCTGGTTGTCCGAAAGGTTGCCCAGGGGCAGCCATTCCTTGCCGTTGGCGCGGTCGTGGAAGACGGCGTGGCGCTGAACGAAGGTGCCGCGCCGCGAGTCCTGGCCGGCCAGGCGCACGGGGACGCCTTCCATGATCAGCGAGCCGAAGGCTGCGATCTCGCCGAAGCCCCAGTCGATGCCGCCTTCGCGGGACATCTGTTCGCGCTTTTCCAGCAGCTGCTTCAGCTTGGGGTGGACCGTGAAGCCGTCGGGGATCTCGACGTGGGCCTGGCCAATCCGGGCCAGGGTCTCGGCGCTGATGGCTGTGGAGGCCGGTGCGCTGACACTGGAATCCGACTGCTGGGCCTTGGGCCGTTCGATATCGGATACCGCAGCGGAGTCCGCGGTCACGATCGGAATAGGCGAGGTCTGGGCGGCGTGGGTCTCGGCGAAGACCCGCTCCAGCCGTTCCTGGTAGTCGCGGAGCAGCCTGCTCGGCTTCTTCCTCGGTGATGTCGCCACGGCCAATGAGGGATTCGGTGTACAGCTTGCGGACGGAGCGCTTGGCTTCGATCAGGTTGTACATCAGCGGCTGGGTCATCGAGGGGTCGTCACCCTCGTTATGGCCGCGGCGGCGGTAGCACACCATGTCGATGACAACGTCCTTGTGGAAGCGCTGCCGGAACTCGTAGGCGAGCCTGGCCGATGCGGACAACAGCCTCGGGGTCGTCTCCGTTTACGTGGAACACCGGCGCCTGGATCATCTTGGCAACGTCCGTGGAGTACGTGGAGGACCGTGACGACGACGGGGCGGTAGTGAAGCCCACCTGGTTGTTGACCACGACGTGGATGGTTCCACCGGTACGGTAGCCCCGGAGCTGGGAAAGGTTGAGCGTTTCAGCCACAACACCCTGGCCGGCGAAGGCGGCGTCGCCGTGAACCATGATGGGCAGCACGGGGAAGGATTCGCCCTGGTCCAGGCGGTCCTGCTTGGCCCGGACGATGCCTTCGAGGACTGAGTCCACGGCTTCCAGGTGCGACGGGTTGGCGGCGAGGTAGACCTTGGTCTCCTTGCCGTTATCCGAGGTGAAGGTGCCTTCGGTGCCCAGGTGGTACTTGACGTCACCGGAGCCCTGTACGGAGCGCGGATCCTGCGTGCCCTCGAACTCGCGGAACACCTGGGCGTAGGTCTTGCCGGCGATGTTGGTCAGTACGTTGAGGCGGCCACGGTGGGCCATGCCGATCGCGACCTCGTCCAGGCCGTCGTCGGCAGCATCGGACATGATGGCGTCCAGCAGCGGGATCAGGGACTCGCCGCCCTCGAGGGAGAAGCGCTTCTGGCCCACGAACTTGGTCTGCAGGAACGTCTCGAAGGCCTCTGCGGCGTTCAGCTTGGAGACGATCCGCAGCTGTTCTTCGCGGCTGGGCTTGGAGTAGGCGTGCTCCAGGCTGGTCCTGGAACCACTTGCGTTCGGCAGGTTCCTGGATGTGCATGTACTCGATGCCGGTGGTGCGGCAGTAGGCATCCCGCAGGACGCCGAGGATGTCGCGGAACTTCAGCATTGGCTTGCCGCCGAAGCCGCCGGTGGGCCATTCGCGGTCCAGGTCCCACAGGGTCAGGCCGTAGGTCAGGACATCGAGGTCAGGGTGCTTGCGCTGCACGTACTCCAGCGGATCCGTGTCCGCCATCAGGTGGCCACGGACGCGGAACGAGTGGATCAGCTGCTGGATCCGGGCAACCTTGTTGATCTCGTCGGCCGGGTCCACCTGCAGGTCGGGGCTCCACCGCACGGGCTCGTAGGGGATGCGCAGCGCTTCGAAGATCTCGTCGTAGAAGTTTTGCGCACCCAGCAGCAGCTGGTGGACCAGCTTGAGGAACTCGCCGCTGCCGGCACCCTGGATGACGCGGTGGTCGTACGTCGAGGTCAGGGTGAGGACCTTGCTGATGGCGTTCTGGGCGATGATCTTTTCGCTGGCGCCCTGGAATTCGGCGGGGTAGTCAAGGGCGCCGACGCCGATGATCGCTGCCTGGCCCTTGGAGAGGCGCGGTACCGAGTGCACGGTGCCGATGCCGCCGGGGTTGGTCAGGGACACGGTGGTGCCCTGGTGGTCCTCGGCGGTGAGCTTGCCGTTGCGGGCGCGCTTGATCAGGTCCTCGTAGGTGTGCCAGAACTCGGCAAAGTTGAGGGTCTCTGCCTTCTTTATGTTCGGGACCATGAGGAGGCGGGTGCCGTCGGGCTTGGGCATGTCGATGGCGATGCCGAAGTTGACGTGCGCCGGCTGGACTGCCACCGGCTTGCCGTCCACCTCGTCGTAGTACACGTTCATTGACGGGAACTGGGACAGTGCGCGGATCACGGCGTAGCCGATGAGGTGCGTGAAGGAAACCTTGCCGCCGCGGGCACGGGCCAGGTTGGAGTTGATGACCACGCGGTTGTCGATGAGCAGCTTGGCGGGAATGGCGCGGACGCTGGTGGCCGTGGGCACCTGCAGGCTGGTGACCATGTTGGTGGCGATGGCTTTTGCCGGTCCGCGGAGGACGGAGACAACGTCTTCCTCAGGTGCGGTGGGAGCCTTGACGTTCTTGGGCAGCTGCGCCGGGATGGGCTGCGAGCCGGTGCCGGCTTCGGTCTTCTTGCCGCCGTCTCGCGCCTCGGTGGCGGGGGCCTTCTTGACCGGGGCGGGGGCTGCTGCGGGGGCGGCGGGCGCCTGGGCAGCTGCTGCCGGTGCCGCGGGGGTGGCCTGGGCTGCTGCCGGCGACGGTGCTGCAGCGGCGGGAGCCGCCTTCACAACAGGAAGTTCCCGGGTAGGCGGGTTGGCAGCGTGCGCCGCATGTCCGTTGGAAGAGGAACTGTTACCCGAGTCAAAGGATTCAAACAGGGGCCACCACTTGGCATCCACGGCGTTTTTGTCCTGCTGGTACTGCTCGTACAGTTCGTCCACGAGCCACTCGTTTCCGCCAAATTCCTCTGGTAGACGGTGGCTTGGCTGCTCTGGCACTTGAAATACGCCTCTTCCATGAGTTTGATTTCTCTTTGGCCCCCCGGTGCTTCAGCACTACGTTCGAACCAGTCTCTGCGTCCTCTGAACCCGGACCTTTGCAAGTCTAGTGAGCATTCTGTGTTAACTGCCAATAAGGGTGACTCAAATCATGAAGTGACGAACCAGGGGCCAAATATGCCACCCGCCGGTTGCCCTCAGGTGCCCCCGGACCGGCGCCGAACTGGGCGTGAAGGCTGGCAAACCGCTCCCTTTCGGGCGGCCGGCCAGGGCCGCTCCTGTAGACTGAAATTCTTATGGACAGTAAATCTAGGTGCCGGCCTGGGCGCTGTCAGCGGAGCTCGAAGAGCAGCGCCGCGCAGTCCGCCCCCAGAGCCGGCAAACCCCGACAACGCGCCCATCACCAGCCAACGGCCCAGCTCGCCGCAGCCCGCACGGACCAGGGGTCGGTTTCTGCCGATCATCCTCCGCCGGGACGAAACAGTCCTTCCACTCCGACTCCCACCACGCTTCCGGAAGTTTCCAAACTCCAGGCGGGATGCTGAATGGAGTGGCTCCTCCTCGCAGCAGGCTTGCTGCTGATCGCCGGCACGGGATTCTTCGTGGCCGTCGAGTTTTCACTCATTGCCCTGGACCAGTCCACTGTCCAGCGCGCAATCGACGACGGCGACACCGGCGCCGTACCCCTGCTCACGTGCCTTAAGTCACTGTCAACCCAGCTGTCCAGCTGCCGGCTCGGCATCACGTTGACTACGTTGCTCACCGGTTATGTGATGGAGCCGTCGGTGGGCCGCCTCCTCAAGGCGCCCCTTGGCGCCGTCGGACTTCCCGACGTGGCCGTGGAATCCGCCTCGCTCATTCTGGCGATGGTGGTCGCTACGCTGCTCTCCATGCTCCTGGGTGAGCTGGTCCCTAAGAACCTGGCGATCGCTCTCGCGTTTCCCGTGGGCCGTGCGCTGGCCGGCCCGCAGCTGGTTTTCACCACGATCTTCAAGCCGGCCATCCTGGTCCTGAACGGATTTTCCAACAAGGTCCTCCATGTCTTTGGGCTGGAGGCCAAGGAGGAGATCTCGGGGGCGCGGACGCCCGCGGAGCTTGCTTCACTGGTCCGCAGGTCCGCGGCGATGGGAACGCTCGACGCCGGAACGGCCAACTTCATTGCCCGCACCCTGAACTTCTCCACCAGGACAGCGGCCGATGTCATGACCCCGCGCATCCGGCTTGAAACCATCGACGCGGACCAGCCGGTCTCCGACGTGGTGGATGCGGCGCGCAGGACGGGCTACTCACGGTTCCCTGTCATTGGGGATTCGGCCGACGACATCCGCGGCCTGGTGCACGTCAAGAAGGCGGTTGCCGTTCCGTGGGAACGCCGACAAAACCTTGAAGCCGGGGCCATCATGACCGAGGTGCTCCGCGTGCCCGAAACCATCCACTTGGATGCCTTGCTGGCGGAGCTTCGGGAGGGAAACCTCCAGCTGGCCGTCGTCCTGGACGAATACGGCGGAACCGCCGGCATTGCCACCCTGGAAGACCTGGTGGAGGAGATTGTTGGCGAGGTGGCGGACGAGCACGACAAAGTCCGCCCGGGACTCCTGCAAAGTGCTTCCGGCGACTGGTACTTCCCGGGGCTCCTCCGTCCCGATGAGTTGTCAGAGCAAATTCCCGGACTGAGCGTTCCGGACGAAGCAGCCTATGAAACCGTAGGTGGCTATGTCATGAGCCAACTCGGCAGGATCGCCGCCGTGGGCGACACCGTCCCCGTGAATGGCGGAACCCTCAGCGTCACCCGCATGGATGGCCGCAGGATCGACCGCATCTGTTTCCGCCCCGTAGCGGAACCGGCTGAGCGGGATGCAAACCACAGGAGCAAGCCATGAGCGACTGGGCCGGAATATTGTGGCTGGGTTTCCTCCTGCTGGGCAACGCCTTTTTCGTGGCCGCCGAGTTTGCCATCATGTCTGCCCGCCGCAGCCAGATTGAACCCATGGCAGACGCCGGGTCAAAGCGCGCCCAGACCACCCTGCGTGCCATGGAGAACGTCTCCCTGATGCTGGCATGCGCTCAGCTCGGCATCACGGTCTGTTCGCTGTTGATCCTGTTGGTGGCCGAGCCCGCGATCCACCACCTGCTCGCGGTTCCCATCGAGACCGTGGGACTCCCGGTGGAGGCGGCTGACGTGGCAACTTTCGCAGTGGCCCTGCTGGTGGTGACTTTCCTGCACGTGACGTTTGGTGAGATGGTGCCCAAGAACATCTCCGTGTCCGTCGCGGACAAGGCAGCACTGTTCCTGGCCCCGCCGCTGCTGTTCATCGCCCGGCTGGTCCATCCGGTGATTTCAGCCCTCAACTGGTCGGCCAACCACATCCTCAAACTGATGCGGATCGAGCCCAAGGACGAGGTGACCTCCTCCTTCACGCTGGAGGAGGTGCAGTCCATCGTCCAGGAGTCAACCCGCCACGGTTTGGTGGACGACGACGCCGGGCTCATCACCGGTGCGCTTGAGTTCTCCGAACATACAGCCGAGGACATAATGGTGCCGCTCGGAAACCTCGTCATGCTGGGGGCCTCAACCACCCCCGTGGAGTTTGAGAAAGCCGTCAGCCGTACGGGCTTCTCGCGGTTCCCCATGCTCGATGACGAGGATATGCTTTACGGCTACCTCCATGTCAAGGACGTTCTGTCCATTCCTGAGTCCGCCTACGAGCCTGCCCATCGCCGAGAGCCAGGTCCGGTCACTGGCAAACCTTGCGCTGGGTGACGAGATCGAAAAGGCCATGTCCGTCATGCAGCGCACCGGATCCCACCTTGCGCGCGTGATCGGCCCGGACGGCAACACGCGTGGTGTCCTCTTCCTTGAGGACGTCATCGAACAGCTTGTCGGCGAAATCCGGGACGCAACGCAGGCCACCGGCATCCGCCGGCTGGGCCAACCGAACGGGAACTGACAGCGCATGTCGCCCCTCCGGTGGAGGGGCGACATGTGGCAGCCTTCCCGCTAGGCGCGCAGAAACCTAAATAGGAATCATTCGCATTTGGGTATAGGCTTGGATTATCGTCCTCCCATCCTTTGTGAACTGAGGTTTTTCGTGCGCCGTCCACCCGCCGCCAGCTCATTCCTTGCCGCCCTCACGGGCCTTGGCCTCATGCTCAGTGCGTGCAGCCCCCAGCCGTCGCAGACCGCGGACCCGGGGCAGGGGATCAATGTGGTGGCGTCAACGAACGTCTACGGTGACATTGCCCGGACAATCGGCGGGGACAAGGTCAAGGTGACCGCCATCATCAACAACGCAGGCCAGGATCCGCATTCCTATGAAGCGACGGCCCAGGACCGGCTGGCTGTGTCCAAAGCGCAACTGGTCATCGAAAATGGCGGCGGCTACGACGACTTCATCCACACCCTCGTGGAGAGCAGCAAGCTCGACGCCGCGTCGGTGCTGACCGCCGTCGAAGCCTCCGGCCTTGCCCATCCGGAAGAAGCCACCCCTGCGCAGTCGTCCGCCGCCCCGGCCGCGTCGGACGGGCACGACCACGGCGACCTCAACGAGCACGTCTGGTACAGCCTGGCAGGGATGGAGCGGATGGCTGACGGCATCGCGGGCAAGCTTGCCGCCCTGGACCCAGGCTCAGCCGCAACATTCTCTGCCAACGCTGATTCCTTCAAGTCGGCACTATCGTCCCTGCACGGTCAGCTGGACGCGGTGAAAGCAGCCGCGGGCGGGGGAAGGTGGCAGTTACGGAGCCGGTGCCGCTCTATTTGCTGGAGGACGCCGGCCTGGTGAACGCGACGCCCGGGCAGTACACGGCAGCCATCGAGGAGGGTACGGACGTTCCTCCGGCCGTCCTGAAGGAGGCCACCGGCCTGGTGGGTTCGAGGGCGGTCCGCCTGCTGGCCTACAATGCCCAGACGGAAGGCCCCCAGACGGAAGCCCTGAAGAAGGCGGCTGAAACCGCCGGAGTGCCGGTGGTGGACTTCACCGAGACCCTGCCCGAAGGCAAGACCTACCTGCAGTGGATGACGGACAATGTGAACAACATCAGCAAGGTCCTGGAGACAACCAAGTGAAATCCGTCATCAGCCTCAAAGGGGCGTGCCTCAAGTTCGGCCAGCGCACACTCTGGGAGGACCTGGACCTGGACATCAGGCCCGGCGAGTTCTTCGCCGTGCTGGGTCCCAACGGCAGCGGCAAGACCAGCTTCCTGAAAGTCCTGCTGGGCCTGCAGAAGCTGCACTCCGGGGAGGCATCCCTGGGCGGCCGGCCCGTGGAACGCGGCAGCAGCCTGATCGGCTACATTCCCCAGCAGAAATCCTTTGCGCCGGATACGCCCATGCGGGCCCGTGACCTGGTGGCACTGGGAGTGGACGGCCACCGCTGGGGATTCCGCCTGTCGTATGCCAAGACAAACCGCAAGGTAAGCCAGCTCCTGGCTCGTGGGAGCTTCCGACTACGCCAACGTCCCGGTCGGCCAGCTTTCCGGCGGCGAGCAGCAGCGGCTCCGGGTGGCGCAAGCCCTGGCCACGGATCCCCAGGTCCTGCTCTGCGATGAGCCGCTGCTGTCCCTTGATCTGCATCACCAGCAGGCCGTGAGCGCCCTGATCAGCAAGCAAAGCCGTGAGCACAACAGTGCCGTTGTCTTCGTCACGCACGAAATCAACCCGATCATCGAGTACGTGGACCGTGTCCTCTACCTGGCCGGGGGCGCTTCCGGGTAGGGGCGCCCGACGAAGTCATGACCACCGAAGTGCTGTCCGACCTTTACGGCAGCCACGTAGAAGTGATCCGGGCCAATGGCCGGATCGTGGTGGTGGGCCTGCCCGACGCCACCACCCACCACCACGCCGGGGCAGACACGATGGCAGGAGAGGTGGCGTAATGGACGCCGACAGTATCCTGGGTGCCATCTTCAACTTCGACAACTACGGCGAACTGCTGGTCCTGGTCCAGAACTCCATCTGGGCCGGCGCCATCCTGGGGCTTCTCGGCGGCCTTGTGGGCACTTTTGTCATGAAGCGAGACCTCGCCTTCGCCGTCCACGGCATCTCCGAGCTTTCCTTTGCCGGGGCTGCCTTTGCGCTGCTGGTCGGGGCGGATGTGGTCTTCGGCTCGCTGGCAGGATCGGTGGCGGCCGCGCTGATCCTGGGCCTGATGGGGGTCCGCGCAAGGGACAAGAACTCGATCATCGGGGTCATCATGCCGTTCGGGCTGGGGCTTGGCATCCTGTTCCTCTCCCTGTACCAGGGCCGCGCAGCCAACAAGTTCGGACTGCTGACCGGGCAGATCGTTTCCGTGGACACCGTCCAGCTCCAGGCACTCGCCGGGACCGCCGTCGTCGTGATGCTTGTGCTGGCCGCCATCTGGCGGCCGCTCAACTTCGCCAGTGTGGACCCCGAACTTGCCGAGGCGCGCGGAGTGCCCGTCCGCAGCCTGGCCATCGTGTTCATGATCGTCCTGGGCGTCAGCGTGGCCCTGTCCATCCAGGTGGTGGGCGCCCTGCTGGTCCTCGCCCTGCTGATTACCCCAGCGGCCGCGGCGCTGCGGGTAACGTCCTCGCCGGTAGCGGCGGTGGTCCTCAGCGTAGCCTTTGCAGTGACGGCCACGGTGGGTGGAATCCTGCTGGCCCTGGGTGGCCGGATCCCCATCAGCCCCTATGTCACCACGTTGTCGTTCCTGATCTACGTGGTGTGCCGTGCCATCGGGTCGGTGCGTGGCGCCCGGGGATTCAATGGGCGGGTCCTTACAGCTTCCCGGCAGCCTTAAGGGCGGTGCAGTCCGGGCACAGCCCGAAAATTTCCACCGTGTGGTCCACTTCCGTGAACCCGTGCTCGGCCGCCGTGCGCACGGCCCACGTTTCCACGGCGGGGGCTTCCACCTCCACGGCCTTGCCGCAGTTCCTGCACAACAGATGGTGGTGGTGTCCGGTCACGGCACAGCGCCGGTACACAGCCTCGCCCTCGCCGTTGCGGAGCACGTCCACCAGGCCTTCATCCGCAAGTGACTGCAGGATCCGGTAAGCGGTGGCCAGCGAGACGGACACGCCTTGGTTCTGGAGGATCCGGTAGAGCCTCCTGCGTGCTGACAAAGTCGTCCAGGCGGTCCAGTGCGGCACTGACGGCCTTACGCTGCTTGGTAACCCGCTGTTCCTTGCCGCCTGTTGCCGGGGACGGGGCGGCGGAATCAGCCTTGACGCCGATCGGCATGGACGAACTCGCTTCCGTGGGGGGCAAACATCAAGATTACCAGTCAGGGCCCCGTGGACAGCGTTCCGGGACGGACCCTAGGCTGGCGCTATGAAGCTGACCAAATACACCCACGCCTGCGTCCGGCTAGAAAAGGAGGGCGGGGTCCTGGTCCTTGATCCCGGCACTTTCTCCGAATCAGCGGAGGCACTGTCAGGGGCCCAGGCAGTATTGGTGACCCACGAACACCCTGACCATCTTGACGCCGGGGCCGTGGTGGAAGCCCTCCAGGGCAACCCGCACCTGCAGGCTCCACGCTCCCGACGGCGTGGCACGCCAGCTGCGGGAGGAGGCCCCCGCTGCAGCCGACCGCATCCACGTCGTGGAACCCGGCTCCTCCTTCCAGGCGGCGGGCTTCGACATCCGCAGCTTTGGCGGCCAGCATGCCCTGATCCACCCGCAGATCCCGGTGGTGGCCAACATCGGCTTCCTGGTCGACCAGAACGTGTACCACCCCGGGGACTCGTTCATCATCCCGGACGGCATCACGGTCCAGACCCTCCTGGTTCCGCTGCACGCCCCCTGGAGCAAGTCGGCCGAGGTAGTGGACTTCGTGATCGGAGTGCGGGCGCCGCGGGCGTTCCAGATCCACGACGGGCTGCTCAACGACAACGGCTTGGCCATCGTTGAAGGGCACGTTGAACGGATCGGGGCCAAGTACGGCACCGAATACCGTCACCTGGCGCCCCGCGAGTCCGTGGAGGTCTAGCCGGTCCATTCCCCGGTGTCGAGGAACCGGGCAATCACCGCTTCATGCGCCGCGGGATCCAACCCCTGCTGAACCAGCCAGTCCTGGTTCCAGTAGTTGCCCGCATAGCGTTCGCCGCCGTCGCACATCAACGACACCACGCTGCCCCGGCGGCCCTCCGACAGCATGCCTGCAATTGTCTGCCAGACTCCCCACAGGTTGGTGCCGGTGGACGGGCCGGCGTGCAGTCCGGCGAAGGAGTGCAGGTGCCGCATCGCAGCGATCGAGGCCGCATCCGGCACCTGGACCATCCTGTCGATCACCGTGGGAATGAAGCTTGGCTCCATCCGCGCCCGGCCAATGCCCTCGATCCTGGAGGGCAGGCCGGTGGGCTTACCGGCTGGTTCCCCCAGCCAGCCCGGGTAGAAGGCGGAGTTTTCCGGGTCCACCACCAGCAGCCTGGTGGGATGGCTGTGGTAGCGCAAGTACCGGCCGATCGTGGCGCTGGTTCCACCGGTCCCGGCGCCCACCACGATCCAGTCCGGCACCGGGTGCGGTTCCAGGCTGAGCTGGCCGAAGATCGATTCGGCGATGTTGTTGTTGCCCCGCCAGTCCGTTGCGCGTTCCGCGTAGGTGAACTGGTCCATGTAGTGCCCCCTGCAGGTGGCAGCGGTCTCTTCTGCCGCTGCGTACACGTCGGACGCGCTTTCCACCAGGAGACAGGAGCCACCGAACTGTTCGATCAGCGCGATCTTTTCCGGGCTCGTGGTGCGTGCCATGACGGCGACGAAGGGCAGCCCCAGTAGCTGGGCGAAGTACGCCTCCGAAACAGCGGTGCTGCCGCTGGAGGCCTCCACGATGGTGGTGTCCTCCCGGATCCAGCCGTTGACCAGGCCGAACAGGAACAGCGACCTTGCCAGCCGGTGCTTCAGGCTGCCGGAACGGTGCGTGGATTCGTCCTTGAGGTACAGCTGGATGCCCCAGTGCTCCGGCAGGTCCACGGAGTAGAGGTGGGTGTCAGCCGAGCGGTTGTTTTCCGCCTTGATGGTGCGGATGGCCCGGTCAGCCCAGTCCCTGTCCGTTCCGCCGCTGTCCGTGCCGGTACTGCCCGCGATCTTCACCGCACCAGCCTACCCGCGGCAGCAGGGGTTGCCCGTCTAGAGTTGGACCGTTGGCTGGGCAGCCGCTGCCCCGGCATGCCGGCCCGGATTCCGCAGGAGGAGCACCATGAAGCCGTTAATTGACGTTCCCGGCCTTGAAGCCAGGCTTGCCGCCGGGCACCGGACGGTGCTGTTGGATGTGCGCTGGGTGCTGGGCGATCCGCATGGCCATGACCACTACCTTGCCGGGCACCTCCCGGGCGCAGTATTCGTGGACCTGGCCACTGAGCTGTCGGACCCCGCAGTTCCGGACCGGGGGCGGCACCCGCTGCCCTCCCGCGGCCAGTTTCAAGAGTCCGCGCGGCGCTGGGGCATCCGGAACGGCGACGTCGTGGTTGCCTACGATGACAGCGCCAACATGGCCGCGGCCAGGCTGTGGTGGATGCTGCGCGACGCCGGCTTCACCGGGGTTTGCCTGCTCGACGGCGGTTTGGGCGCCTGGCGTGCCGCCGGCCTGCCGCTAGAGCCGGGCCCGGTCCATCCCGCCCCCGGTGACGTTCAGCTGGGCAGTGGGCAGATGCCCGTGGTCGACGCCGGGGCTGCCGCCGCGTGGCCGCACGCCGGCCTCCTGCTCGACGCGAGGGCGGGGAGCGGTACCGGGGCGAGATCGAACCGGTTGACCCCCGTGCCGGCCACATTCCCGGAGCGGTGAGCGCCCCCACCGCTGCGAACGTGGACGGCGCCGGACGCTTCCTGCCACCTGCGGAACTGCGGCGGAGGTTCGAATCCCTTGGCGTGCAGGACGGGAAGCCGGTCGCGGTTTACTGCGGCTCGGGCGTCACGGCGGCCCACGAGGTGGCAGCTTTGGAACTTGCCGGGTTCTCCGCTGCCCTCTACCCGGGTTCCTTCTCCGAGTGGTCAAACCGGTCGGACCTCCCGGTGGCCACCGGGCCGGAACCCGGGCGCGGAGCCGCACCGGCTGGAAACTCCGGAGCAGCCGGGGGTAGCGTCGCACTATGACACCAGGACGCCCCGTGCCACCGCCCCTTGCCCATCCCATCCCACCGGCTGATGAACCCACAGCCACCGAAGCCGAAGCCGTAAGCGCCGGCGCACGCGCCGCGGCCTATGGCGCAGTCTCCGGGGACAGCGGGCTGGTGCCGCTGACAGTCGCCAGGCGCGCCCCCAATCCGGACGACGTGGAGATCGCTATCGAGTTCTGCGGGCTCTGCCACTCGGATGTGCACGCCACCCGGGGAGAATGGGGCGGCCAGGCGTACCCCCTGGTGCCCGGCCACGAAATTGTGGGAACGGTCAGCAGGACCGGCGCGAACGTTACCGGCTTCGCTGTGGGCGACCGCGTTGGCGTTGGCTGCATGGTGGACTCCTGCCGGGAATGCGAAAGCTGCCTGGACGGACTGGAGCAGTACTGCGAAAACGGCATGACCGGAACCTACGGTGCCAAGGACCGGCGCAACGGCGATGCCATCACCCAAGGTGGCTACTCGTCCTCCATCGTGGTGGACCGCCGCTACGTCCTCCGCGTCCCGGAGTCACTGGACCCGGCCGCAGCGGCACCCCTGTTGTGCGCCGGGGTCACCACCTTCTCGCCACTGCGGCACTTCGACGTCGAGGAAGGCGACGTGGTGGGCGTTGCAGGGCTTGGCGGCCTGGGCCACATGGCCGTCAAGCTGGCCAAGGCCATGGGCGCAAAGGTGGTGGTTTTCACCACCTCGGAGTCGAAAGTTGCGGCCGCCCTGGAACTGGGGGCGGACGAAGTTGTCCTGTCCCGGGATGAGGACGCCATGGCCGCCGCGAACCGCACCATCGACCTCATCATCGATACCGTTGCGGCGCCCCACGACCTGAACCCGTTCTTCCGCACCCTGCGCGTGGACGGGGCATTGTTCCAGCTTGGGCTGCCCTCCGAGGCCATGCCGCCCGTCAACCCGGGTGCACTCATCCGGCGCAGGATTGCCTATGCAGGGTCGCTGATCGGCAGCATTGCCGAAACGCAGGAGATGCTGGACTTCTGTGCTGAGCACGGCGTGGTGGCTGACATCGAGATGGTGGCCGCCGGCGGCCTGAATGAAGCCTACGACCGGATGGTCGCTGGAGACGTAAAGTACCGGTTCGTGCTGGATACCAGCACACTGCAGGCAGCAGCCGAGGAGGCAGACGCATGAGCACGCTTTTCACCAAAATCCTGAAGGGCGAGATTCCCGGCCGGTTCGTATGGCGCGAGGACGACGTTGCGGCGTTCCTTACCACCGGCCCGCTGGCCGACGGCCACACGCTGGTGGTTCCGAGCGAAGAAGTGGACCGCTGGACGGACGCCTCACCGGAGACCGTTGCCAGGGTCATGGAAGTGGCGCGGCGGATCGGCGCGGTTCAGGTGGAAACGTTCGGCGCCCGGCGGGCCGGCCTGATCGTGGCGGGCTACGAGGTCAACCACCTGCATGTGCACGTGTGGCCGTCACAGAGCATGGCCGACTTCGACTTTGGCTCAGCGGACCAGAACCCGGACCCCGCCGTACTGGACGTCAATGCCGAAAAGCTCCGCGAAGGCCTGCGCGCAGCCGGTTACGGAGAGTTCGTTCCGGCGGGCTGACAGCCTGATGTTCCGTGGGTGCCCTGCCGGACAGGCCGGGCACCCTGACAGGGAAACTTATGCCGGGGCGAGTGCCTTGTTCAGCACGGCCCGGATCCGCTTCTCGGAGACGGAGTAGGCAGTTCCAAGTTCGACGGCGAACAGGCTCACCCGGAGCTCCTCGATCATCCAGCGCACCTGGGTTAACTCCCGTCCGGTACGCCGGCCCGGCAGCAGCGCCGACACGGCATCGTCGTAGTCGTCCTCAAGCCGCTGGACCACCGCCATGGCCAGCGCGTCCCGCTGCACGTTGCCCGGCAGGCGTTCCAGCCGCTTTTCGATGGCCGCCAGGTACCGCGGGAGCTGGCTGAGCTGGGCGTAGCCCGTGCGTGCTACGAAACCCGGGTACACCAACTGTTCCAGCTGGCTCTTGATGTCGTTCAACGCGCTGATCAGGGCCAGGCTGGTGGTGCCCTTGAGCTGTTTTTCGATCCGCCGGGTACTGGCGAGGATGCGCTCGACGACGGCCGTGACCGTGAAGACAGTGTCGATCAGTTCGGCGCGTACCAGCTCATAGAGACCGTCAAACCCCTGGCGGTCCCAGGGAAGTTCCGGGGGCGTGAGCTTGTCGATGGCCGCCAGCGCACAATCGGCGATCAGGGCCGTCACTGACCCGTGCGGGTTCTGGCTGAAGGTGAGCTTTTCGGTATTGCTCAGGTGTTCCAGGACATAGCGGTCCGGCGCCGGGACGCGCAGGGCCAGCAGGCGGATCACGCCGCCGCGCATCGCGTCGAGCTGTTCGTCGGCCGTCTGGAACACCCGCAGGGACACGGACTTGCCTTGGTCCACCAGTGCCGGATAACCGGTGACAGTGTGGCCCTTGACCATGCTGCTCACCTGGCGGTCGATGGTGCCGAACGTCCATTCGATCAGGCCTTCCTGCTCCACGAACCCGGCCCCGGAGGAGGTCCCCGGCACCCCGGCGGCCTGTTGACGGGCCGGCAGCCCGTCGTCGGACGCCTTGCCATTCCGACGCTGGGCCTTACTGCCCACGCCGGGTGCAGTGGAGGCCGGGGTGGCACCAAGCGACTCGGCAATTGCACGCCGGGTGGCGGGGGCGAGCCTGCTCCCGGAGGCCGGCGAGGTCCTTGCCTTCGCCGAGGGTCCTGCCCTTGCTGTCCACCACCTTGAAACTCACCCGCAGGTGCGGGGGAACGGCGTCCCAGTTCCAGGAGCCCGGCGGGATGACCGCGCCACGGATCCGCCGCAGCGCAAGTTCCAGCGAAGGCTCCAGCTCATCCCCGGCTGGATCGAAGTCCGACTCCAGGACGGCAACCGCCTGCCGGGCAACATCGGGGGCGGGGACGAAGTTCTTCCGGACCTGCTTGGGCAGCGACTTGATCAGGGCGGTCACCAGGCTCCACGCGCTGGCCGGGAATCAGCCACCGGAACGGGGCGTCATCCAGCTGGTTGAGGAAGAGGACCGGGACTTCGGCAGTAACGCCGTCAGAGGGGTCGGGGGCGGACCCCGGTGCCACCGGATGGAACTCGTACGTCAGCGGAAGCTCGAAGCCCTTGTGCAGCCAGGTCTTCGGGTAGGCGGACACGTCCAGATCATCGGCGTCGTCACTGAGGAGCAGCGACTTGTCGTAGTCCAGGAGGTCGGGGTTCTCCCTGCGGGCCTCCTTCCACCACTTGTCGAAGTGCCGTTCGGAGACCACATCCGGGCCAATCCGGGCGTCATAGAACTCGAACAACGTCTCATCATCCACCAGCAGGTCGCGGCGGCGCATGCGGGCCTCGAGCTCCTCCACCTCGCGCAGGAGCGCCCGGTTGCGGTGGAAGAACTTGTGGTGGGTACGCCAGTCGCCTTCCACCAGGGCATGCCTGATGAACAGTTCACGGGCCACCACCGGGTCCACGCGCCCATAGTTGATCCGCCGCTGGGCGATGATCGGAACGCCGTAGAGGGTGACCTTTTCGTAGGCCATTACGGCGCCCTGCTTGGTGGACCAGTGTGGTTCGCTGTAGCTGCGCTTCACCAGGTCCGGCGCCACCTGCTCGGCCCACAGGGGGTCGAACCTGGCGGCCACCCTGGCCCACAGCCGGCTGGTTTCCACCAACTCGGCCGCCATGACGAACGTGGGGGACTTCTTGAACAGGGCTGACCCGGGGAATATCGCGAAGCGGCTGCCGCGGGCGCCGGCGTATTCGCGCTTGCGCTCATCCAGGATGCCGATGTGGCTCAGGAGCCCGGAGAGCAGGCTGATGTGGATTCCCTCATGATTGCCCACGGGATCCGCCAGGCGCTTGTTGTCCAGGCTGATCCCCAGCGGCCGGGCGAGCCTGGCGCAGCTGGGCAAAAAGGTCCTGCCATTCGCGGACCCGCAGGTAGTTGATGAATTCGGCGCGGCACAATCGGCGGAAGGCCGACGACGACAGCTCCTGCTGCTTTTCCTGCAGGTAGTTCCAAAGGTTGAGGTAGCCGGTGAAGTCCGAGTTTTCATCCCGGAAACGGTTGTGCTTTTCCGCGGCCAGTTGCTGCTTGTCGGTAGGCCGTTCGCGGGGGTCCTGGATGGTGAGCGCGGCCGCCAGGACCATGACTTCCCGGACGCAGCCGCGCCTTCCCGCTTCCACGATCATGCGGCCCAGGCGGGGATCCACGGGCAGCTGGGCAAGCTGCTGTCCGACGGCGGTGAGGCCGCCGCCCTTCGCCCCGCCCCCGCCGCCGGCTGCAACAGGTGTGCCGCCGTTGCCTTGGGTGCGTGGGGGAGCCAGGGCGCCGAGCTCGCGAAGGAGGGAGACGCCGTCGTTGATGGCCCGTGTTTCCGGTGGTTCGACGAAGGGGAAGTCCTCTACGTCCTTGGGGCCTTTCGCCACGCCCATGGCGGTCATTTGGAGGATGACGGCGGCGAGGTTGGTGCGCAGGATTTCCGGGTCCGTGAACCGCGGCCGGGAGTCGAAGTCTTCCTCGGAGTACAGCCGGATGGCGATGCCGTCTGACACGCGGCCGCAGCGGCCCGAGCGCTGGTTTGCGGACGCCTGCGAGACGCGTTCGATCGGCAGGCGCTGGACTTTGGTGCGGTGCGAATACCGGGAGATGCGGGCCGTGCCGGTATCGATGACGTATTTGATGCCCGGAACCGTCAGCGATGTTTCCGCCACGTTAGTGGCCAGGACGATCCGACGCTTGCCGCCGGGGTGGAAGACCTTGTGCTGCTCCTGCAGGCTCAGCCGGGCAAACAGGGGGAGGATCTCGGTGTTGGCCAGCTTGCGGTTGGACTGGATGCGGGCCTGGAGTGCCTCAGCGGCGTCCCGGATCTCCCGCTCGCCGGAGAAGAACACCAGGATGTCACCGGGCGCCTCCGCTGCCAGTTCGTCCACGGCATCGCAGACGGCGTCGAGGGGGTCGCGGTCCTCTTCGAGTTCATCGTCCGACGCTTCCTCTTCGTCCTCCTTGGGCTGGGAGAGCGGACGGTAGCGGATCTCCACGGGGTAGGTCCGGCCGGACACCTCAACGATGGGGGCAGGGTCTTCCGGGGTGCCAAAGTGGTTGGCGAACCGTTCAGGATCGATGGTGGCCGAGGTGATGATGACCTTCAGGTCCGGCCGCTGGGGCAGGATGCGCTTGAGGTATCCCAGGATGAAGTCGATGTTGAGGCTGCGCTCATGGGCCTCGTCGATGATGATGGTGCTGTATTTGCGCAGCAGCCTGTCCCGCTGGATTTCGGCGAGCAGGATACCGTCGGTCATCAATTTGACCTTGGTGGCCTTGCTTACCTCGCCCGTGAATCGGACCTGGAAACCCACTTCCTGGCCGATTTCCACGCCCAGTTCCTCCGCGATGCGTTCTGCCACCGTCCGGGCCGCCAGCCGCCGGGGCTGGGTGTGCCCGATCAGGCCCTTCTCTCCCAGTCCCAGTTCCAGGCACATTTTGGGGATCTGGGTGGTCTTTCCGGAGCCGGTCTCGCCGGCGATGATGGTCACCTGGTTGACTGCAATCGCGGCCATCAGGTCCTCGCGGCGCTCGGAAACCGGCAGGCTCGGCGGGATAGGAGATATGAAAAGTCATGGCTGCAGACAGTCTACTGCCGTGAGGAAGGGCCCTCACCCGGCTTCCGGCAGCGGCCGGCGTTCAGCCGGGACCGTCGGCATCCGCCCCGGGACGGGCTGCATCGGCAGCATCCCCGGCGGCGGCCCGTGCCGTGTCAACCAGGATGCGCCAGGGGCCGGTGAGGGCATGTTCCGGCAGGGCGGCGCGGCGATGCCCAGCGGTGATGGAGTAGACGAAGCGGTCCGGCCGGGGCGCCTCGAAGGCCGTGGCGGCTGCCCGCGGAGTGCTGGGAACCGCGTCCCACGGGCAAGCCTCGACGATGGGCTGCCACTGGCTGAGGTCGCTGTCCGTCTGGGCGTCGACCGTCCAGACCCGCTTGATTGCCGCGATCCCGCCGGTGCGTTCCACCTTGATCTTCATGGCCTGACCCCTGGGCATCTATACGGCCCCGGAGCCAGTGACCGGGCAGCGGAGCAGCGGTTAAACCTTGACCTTTACAGTTTCCCACGCCGCCCCTACAGCGTCATGTTCCCGGGACTCCTGGCCGAAGAGGTCCGCCGCAGCGCGCACCGTGGCGCGGGCAAAGACAGTGAACGTGGCGGCGGGCGGCAGGGAACCGTTGGTCAGGGCCTCGTACCAAATGCGGCCCGGCTCGTCCCACGCGTGGCCGCCCAGGGCGTCAGCCACCAGGTAGAAGGCGCGGTTGGGGATGCCGGAGTTGATGTGGACGCCGCCATTGTCAGCACTGGTACGGACGTAGGAGTCCATGGAGTCGGGCTGCGGATCCTTGCCCAGCACGTCGTCGTCGTAGGCCGTCCCCGGAGCCTTCATGGACCGAAGGGCCTGCCCCTGGACCTTGGGCGTGAAAAGGCCTTCCCCGATCAGCCAGCCGGCCTGCGCGGCGGTCTGGTTATTGGCGTATTGCTCAACGAGCGCGCCGAAGACGTCGGACACGGATTCGTTCAAAGCGCCCGCTTGGTTCCGGTAGGCAAGGCCGGCCGAATATTGGGTGACGCCGTGCGCCAGTTCGTGTCCGATGACGCTGACGGATTTGGTGAACCGGTCGAAGACGTCGCCGTCGCCGTCACCGAAGACCATTTGGCCGCCGTTCCAGAAAGCATTGTCGTATAGCTTCCCGAAGTGCACGGTGGCGTCCAGCTCCAGGCCGCGTCCGTCCACCGAATCGCGCCCGAATACGTCGGCATACAGCCGGTGGGTGGATCCCAGCCCGTCATAGGCCTCATCGGTGGCGGGGTCTCCGGTGGCCGGCCCGCCTTCTTTGCGGACCAGCCCTCCCGGGAGGGTTTCGCCGCCGCCGGCGTCGTAGATGGCGCGGTTGACCGGCCCCGGCTTGACCTCCCGGAGACCGGGTGGGCGGGACGCCGCAGCCTGTGACCGTGCAGCCTGGAATGATTCGACGTGGCCCAGTGCTTTCCGGGCTGCGCTGGCCGCGGACGAGAACTCCGGCGCCTCCTGCTGCGCCAGCCGCCGCAAAAGATACGGCGGAACGATTGAACAGAATGGAACGTGCATGGCGTACCCCCTCAACTAGGTGGAATCAGCCTACGAGCGGCCACCGACATTGGCCGGGACGTCGCCATGAATTCAGCAGCTTCCAACGCGCTGCACCGGCCTGGGCTGGGTACGGTAGGCGCATGGCTGAAACCGAAAAGCGATCCAAGTCCGGCTCCACCCTGCTCACGGTCATCATCGCCTTCGTGGCCAACGTGCTCGTGGCCGCGGCAAAGTCGGTGGCTGCTGTCCTTTCGGGCTCGGCCTCGATGGCCGCGGAGGCAGCGCATTCCTGGGCGGACACCGGGAACCAGGTGTTCCTGTACTTCGCGGAGCGGCGTTCTGCCAGGCCCCGGGACAAGAGCCACCCCATGGGATACGGCCGGGAAGCCTACGTCTGGTCGATGTTCGCCGCGTTCGGCCTCTTCACCGCCGGCGCGGTGGTGTCCATCATGCACGGCGTCCAGCAGATCCTCCAGCCGGAGCCAGCGGCGGACTTCACGGTGGCCTATGTGGTCCTGGCAGTGGCGTTCGTCTTCGAAGGGATCTCCTTTGTCCAGGCGTTCCGCCAGACCCGGAAGGCGGCCCATGAACTGGAACGGCACACCCTCGAACAAGTCCTCATCAGCTCCGATCCCACCCTGCGCGCTGTCTTCGCCGAGGACGCCGCCGCGCTGATCGGCCTTGTGGTGGCGTTCGTGGGCGTATTCCTGCATCAGGTCACCGGCTCGCCGCTGCCGGACGCGATCGGTTCGATCGTGGTCGGCGTGTTGCTTGCCGTCGTCGCCGTTGTCCTGATTGACCGCAACAGGCGCTTCCTGGTGGGCCAGGGCGTCACCCCTGACATCGAGCGCTCCATGGCCCGGCGGGTGCTGGAGCACCGCGACATCGCCCGGCTCACCTATCTGCACCTGGAATTCGTGGGCCCGCGCAAGCTGTACCTTGTGGCAGCGGTTGACCTGGAGGGAGACCACCCCGAGCACGAGGTGGCGGTGGCCCTGCGGCGGATTGAACGTGAACTGGAGGACCACGAGACGGTGGAGGAAGCCGTGCTGACCCTGGCAACCCTTGACGAGGCTGCGCTGCGTTTCTGACCGGAGCCCCTTGGCCGCACCGGCAGGCAGGGCCAGAACGCCTGGAACGAAAAACCCCTGCCGCTTCCCGTGAAGCGCCAGGGGTTCTCTTGTGCCCTCGATAGGATTCGAACCTACGACCTTCTGCTCCGGAGGCAGACGCTCTATCCCCTGAGCTACGAGGGCAATCAGGGTATCCGGCCGTTCCCGGCGGGACGTCCTAGAGCTTAGCAGCAAGGTGGCCCGCAATGGAAAACCGTCGCCGAAAAGCCAGGCTGACGGCGCTCCCCGGCGGTGTCGGTAGCCCGAAAAAGTATCGGTCCGGACCTGGCACGCCGGGCTGCGCGGCGGAGGGGCGCAACGCTTGCGGGGGAGCCGGAGACGTAAACCGCCAGCCCGGCAATGTCCCGGACAAGCGCCGCCGGCGCCGTCCCGTCCAGCCGCACCAACACCTGGACGCCGGACGGCAGGCACGGCTCCCAAATTCTTTGCTGTCACTGGCCCCCGGTAGGCTAGAGGGGTGACTCCCGAAGAACTTTCCCTCGCCATATCCGCCTGCCTCAAGGACGCCGTCGCCGCCGGCGATATTGCCCTTGCCGTATCAGCCATTCCGGCTGAGGTGCGCGTGGAGCGACCCAAGAACCGGGACCACGGCGACTGGGCCACCAACATCGCCCTCCAGGCTCGCCAAGCAGGCCGGCACCAATCCCCGTGAATTCGCCGCCGTCCTCAGCAGCCGGCTGAAGTCCATCGACGGAGTCTCCGCCGTGGATATCGCCGGCCCGGGCTTCCTGAACATCACCGTGGACGCCGCGGCCGCAGGGGCCCTGGCCAAGGTCATCGTGGAGGCCGGCAAGGACTACGGCACCAACACCGCGCTCGCCGGGCGCACCGTCAACATGGAGTTCGTGTCCGCCAACCCCACCGGGCCGCTGCACATCGGGCACACCCGCTGGGCCGCCCTGGGCGATGCCATTGCGCGCGTGCTGCGGGCTTCCGGCGCGGACGTCACGGCGGAGTACTACATCAACGACGCAGGCTCTCAGATGAACACGTTCGCCAACTCCGTCTACTCCCGCCTGCACGGCCTTCCCGTCCCGGACGGCGGCTACCCCGGGCAGTACATCGCCGACCTTGGCCATGAAGTCCTCACCGCGCACCCGGACATCCGTGAGCTCACCGAAGTGGCCGCCCTGCCTGTCATCCGGGCCGCCGCCTACGAGGCCCAAATGAAGGACATCAAGGCCACGCTGGCGGACTTCGGCGTCGAGTTCGACGTCTTTTTCTCCGAGCAGGAGCCTGCACGACGCCGGCGCGATCGAAAGTGCCGTGGCGCGCCTTCGCGAGCAAGGCCACGTGTTCGACGACGGCGGGGCGGTCTGGCTGCGGACCACGGACTTTGGCGACGACAAGGACCGCGTGATGATCCGCGCCAATGGCGAGCCAACCTACTTTGCTGCGGACGCCGCCTACTACCTGTCCAAAAAGGACCGCGGCTTCACCGAGAAGATCTACCTCCTGGGCGCCGACCACCACGGCTACATCAACCGGCTAAAGGCCATCGCGGCAGCGGCGGGTGACGACCCCGAGGCGAACATCGAGGTGCTGATCGGCCAGTGGTGTCCGTCAACGGGGCCAAGCTGTCCAAGCGTGCCGGCAACATCATCGAACTCAAGGACCTGATTGAGTGGCTGGGCAAGGACCCCGTCCGCTACTCGCTGGCCCGGTTCCCCGCCGATTCGCCGCTGACGCTGGACCCGGAACTGCTGAAGAAGCACAGCAACGAGAACCCGGTGTTCTACGTCCAGTACGCCCACGCCCGCTCCCGCGGCGCAGCACGCAATGCCGTGGCCGCCGGAGTGGAACGCCAGGTGGACGGCCAGGACAGCTTCGACGCCGCCCTCCTGGACCACGCCACGGAAAACGAACTGTTGTCCTACCTGGGCAGCTACCCCTGGATTGTTGCCAAGGCCGCTGAACTGCGGGAACCGCACCGCGTGGCGCGCCACCTCGAGGCCATCGCGGGGGCCTACCACCGCTGGTACGACGCCTGCCGCATTGCCCCGATGGGCGACGAGCCCGTCACCGACCTCAACCGAACCCGGCTCTGGCTTAATGACGCCACCAGCCAAGTGCTGGCCAACGGCCTTGACCTGCTGGGCGTCTCCGCGCCGGAACGGATGTAAGCCATGCCAGTCTCCTCAAGCACCACCGCATCCCCGCTCGCCCCGGGATGGCTGCAGGTCCCGGCCGACCTGAACGGGCTGCACCAGCCCATGTGGGCCGGCAGCGTGGCCCGGAGCGCTTCCGGTGCCCTGACCGTGGGCGGGGTGGACGTCCAGGAGCTCAAGGCGCAGTTCGGCACGCCTCTGTTCGTCATGGATGAGGCCGATTTCAGGTCCCGTGCCCGCGCCTTCAAGGATTCCTTTGACGCCGCCTTTGCCGATATTTGCGGCGGCGTCGACGTCTATTACGCCGGGAAATCCTTCCTCTGCACCGCCGTGGTCAAGTGGGTGGAAGAGGAAGGGCTGCGCCTGGACACCGCTTCGGGCGGCGAGCCTGGCCGTAGCCGCCCGCGCCGGCATCGCGGGGGAGCGGGTTGCGCTGCACGGCAACAACAAGTCCGACGCCGAACTGAACCGGGCACTGGACATGGGGCTGGGCCGCATCGTGGTGGACAGCCTGGATGAACTGGCGCGCGTCGGCTCGATCGCGCACGCACGCGGGGAGCAGGCGAAGGTCATGCTGCGGCTCACCCCCGGCGTCCACGCCCACACGCACGAATTCATTGCCACCGCCCACGAGGACCAGAAGTTCGGCCTCTCCATGGCGGCCGACACCTCCGATGAAGCCGGCGTCTCAGCCGCCGAAGAAGCCGTGGCTGCGGCAGCAGCCAACCCCGGCATCGAACTGCTGGGCCTGCACTGCCACATCGGGTCGCAGATCTTCGAACCCGACGGGTTTGCCCTGGCCGCCGAGAAGCTGCTGCGCTTCCTGGCCGCGATGCAGGAAAAGTACTCCATCACCATGCCCGAACTGGACCTTGGCGGCGGGTACGGGATTGCCTACACTCCGGTGGACACCCCGCGCCCGGCAGCGGAAATCGCGACGGCGATGGCCGCCGTCGTGCGTTCCACCTGCGCCGAGCCTGGGCATCGGCGCGCCGCGCATCTCCATCGAGCCGGGACGTGCCATTGTTGGCAGCACCACGTTCACCCTCTACGAGGTGGGCACGCTGAAGACCGTCCGCGTGGACGCGCCGGGAACATCCGCCGATGGTGACGCGGGCAACAACGTTACGTATCCCCGACGCTATGTTTCGGTTGACGGCGGGATGAGCGATAACGCTCGCCCGGTCCTGTACGACGCGGATTATTCGGCCGTCCTGGCCTCCCGCACCTCCGCTGCTGCCCCGCAGCTGTCCCGCGTGGTGGGCAAACATTGCGAGAGCGGCGACATAGTTGTTAGAGATGTATATCTGCCCGAGGACGTGGCAGCCGGTGATCTGCTTGCTGTACCGGGAACCGGCGCCTACTGCTGGGCCCTCTCGAGCAACTACAACTATCTGGCCCGGCCGGGCGTTGTCGCGGTGCGCGACGGATCTGCCCGGCTGATTGTCCGCGGGGAAACCGAAGAAGATTTGCTGAACCGCGACATGGGAGCCTGAATGACCGAAATGCGAACGCTGAAAGTAGCCCTGCTGGGCTGTGGCAACGTCGGAGCCCAGGTTGCACGGATCCTTATTGAGGACGCCGACGCCCTTGCCGCCCGCACCGGAGCCCGGCTGCAGCTCAGCGGCATCGCCGTGCGCAACGTCAGTGCCCATCGCGACGTGGAACTGCCGCAGGAACTTTTCACCACCGACGCCGAGACCCTGGTCAAGGACGCCGACCTGGTCATCGAGCTGATGGGCGGCATCGAACCCGCGCGCACGCTGATCCTTTCCGCGCTCCGCAACGGCGCCTGCGTGGTCACCGGCAACAAGGCACTCCTGGCCCAGGACGGCCCCACGCTCTACGAAGAGGCCGACAAGGCGGGCGTCCAGCTTTCCTATGAGGCCGCGGTGGCCGGTGCCATCCCGATCCTGCGCCCCATCCGCGACAGCCTTTCGGGCGACCGGATCACCCGCGTACTGGGCATCGTCAACGGCACCACCAACTTCATCCTTGACCAGATGGACACCACCGGCGCCCAGTTCGCTGACGCCCTTGCCGAGGCCCAGCGACTGGGCTACGCGGAAGCGGACCCCACTGCCGACGTCGAAGGCCACGATGCCGCCGCCAAGGCCGCCATCCTCGCATCGCTGTCCTTCCACACCCGCTTCGCGCTGGACGACGTCCACTGCGAGGGCATCACGTCCGTCAGTGCGTCAGACATCGCCGCCGCGAAGGACGCGGGCTTCGTCATTAAACTGCTGGCCATCGCGGAGAAGCTGACAGACGCCGACGGCAAGGAAGGCGTGTCCGTCCGCGTGCACCCCACCCTCCTGCCGCGCGAACACCCGCTGGCCGCCGTCCGCGGCGCATTCAACGCGGTGTTCATCGAGGCCGAAAACGCCGGTGAACTGATGTTCTACGGCCAGGGCGCCGGCGGCACCCCCACGGCATCCGCCGTCCTGGGCGACCTCGTTTCGGCGGCCCGCCGCCTGGTCCTCGGTGGTCCAGGACGCACCGAAACCACCACGGGCCATGTTCCCGCGCTGCCCATCGACGCTGCCACAACCAGCTACTACATCGGACTGGACGTCGCCGACCAGCCCGGCGTCCTGGCGAAGATCGCCCAGCTCTTCGCCGAGCACGGCGTCTCCATCGAAATCATGCGGCAGACCATCCACCGCGGCGCCGGATCCACCGTGGAGTCCGCTGAACTGCGGATCGTCACCCACCGCGCGTCAGAGGCCGCCCTTGCAGCCACCGTTGAGGCCGTAAAGGGCCTGGACGTCATCAATTCAGTTACATCCGTTCTGCGGGTAGAAGGAGTCTAAGTGGCTCACCAATGGCGCGGTGTCATCCGCGAATACGCTGACCGTTTGCCCGTCACGGAGTCCACCAGGGTCATCACCCTGGGCGAAGGCGGCACCCCGCTGGTGCACGCGCAGAAGCTTTCCGAACTCACCGGTTCCGAGGTCTACCTGAAGGTCGAAGGGATGAACCCCACCGGTTCCTTCAAGGACCGGGGCATGACCATGGCCATGACCGCGGCAGTTGCCTCGGGTGCGAAGGCCGTTGTGTGCGCATCCACCGGCAACACGTCAGCGTCCGCCGCTGCTTACGCAACGGCGGCCGGCCTCAAGTGTGCCGTCCTGGTACCCGAAGGCAAGATCTCCATGGGCAAACTCAGCCAGGCGATCGCCCATGGCGCCACCCTGCTGCAGGTCGACGGCAACTTCGACAACTGCCTGGACATAGCCCGCAAGCTGGGGGAGTCCTACCCCGTCTTCCTGGTGAACTCGGTCAACCCCGCCCGCATCCAGGGCCAAAAGACCGGCGCCTTCGAAGTGGTCGATTCCCTGGGCGACGCACCGGACATCCATGTCCTGCCCGTGGGCAACGCCGGCAACATCACTGCCTACTGGAAGGGCTACAAGGAGTACTCCGCGCCCTTCGAATCGGAAACGGCCGGCACGCTTGCCGCCGTGTCCACCAGGACACCAGCGATGTGGGGCTTCCAGGCCGCCGGTGCCGCCCCCTTCGTAGCCGGCCACCCGATCACCGAGCCGGACACCATCGCTACCGCCATCCGCATCGGAAACCCTGCTTCGTGGGATGGTGCAGTGGGCGCCCGTGACGAATCCGGTGGACTCATCGAGGCCGTCACCGACGAAGAAATCCTGAGCGCCCACCGGTGGCTGTCAGCCAAGGAGGGCGTCTTCGTGGAGCCGGGTTCCGCCGCCGGCGTGGCGGGCCTGCTCAAGAAGCACGCCGCCGGCGAGGTCCCCAGCGGGAAGACCATCGTCATCACCGTCACCGGCCACGGGCTTAAGGACCCCCAGTGGGCCCTGCGCACCGAGGACGGCAGCGATGTCCAGCCGGTCAAGGTTCCCAACGATGTTGTCACCGTTGCCGCTGAGCTGGGACTGGAAGAAAAATAACCTTGGACGCCACCCCGCAGGCCGCCGTCGGACTGCAACTGATTGAGCCCGGCCAGCGCGTCACCGTCCGTGTTCCAGCCACCACGGCCAACCTTGGTCCCGGCTACGACAGCCTGGGACTCGCGTTGGCCCTGCATGACACCCTGACCGTGGAAAGCCTGGACACGGATGAACTCGTGTTCGAGCTCAGCGGCCAGGGCGCCGACACCCTCCCGCGGGATGCCAGCCACCTGGTGGTGCGCGCAATGGATGCTGCCTTCGAACGGCTGGGGTACCGCCACGGCGGCCTGAAGGTGACAGCCGAAAACGTCAATCCGCACGGGCGGGGGCTGGGGTCCTCTGCCTCCGCCGTGGTGGCCGCTGTTTCAGCCGCCAATGCGATGGTCCCCGCCGGCAGCAGGCGCGGGAAGGACTGGATCCTCCAGCTCACCAGTGAACTGGAAGGCCACCCGGACAACGTCGCACCCGCGATTTTCGGCGGACTGGCGCTGTCATGGCAGGACAGTGAGCAGTACAGCAGCACCAGCGCCACCGTTGCCGGTTCCATCATCCCCATCGTGGCGGTACCCGACTTCGAACTCTCCACCGAGTCCGCCCGTGCCCTGTTGCCGGCATCAGTGGGACACCATGCAGCGGCGATGAACTCGGGCCGCGCAGCCCTGCTGATCCACGCCCTGACGCAGGATCCTGAATTCCTGCTGCCCGGCACCGAGGATTACCTGCACCAGAGCTACCGGGCGGAAGCCATGCGGCCAAGTGCGGCACTGATCGGTGCACTCCGCAAGGCGGGCTACGCGGCAGTGGTTTCCGGGGCTGGGCCAACCGTCCTGGTGCTGGCCAACGGTGATACCCAGGCCGGCGATGCACTGGCATTCATCGAGGCGTTTACCGCGGACAACACGCCGGACATCGGCTGGCGCGTGCTGAAGCTCGCAGTGGACGTTGAAGGTGCTAAGGTGGACGTGCACCGGCGGTAATTCCGCCTATCTGATCTGCTCCTGCATTCAGTTGCTGTTTGATCTACCACTGTGAATGTATTCCGGTGCCACCTGCTTGGTCTGTCGCAGGAATTTGCAGCATCCAACTGCCCCTGAAGCGTCAGTCAGGCGTTGGGCCGTGGGCTCAGCGCAAGGTGAATCAGTATCCGGCCCTGCTGGCCGAAATCCAACCGGCAAGGCTGAAATCCGGCTGCAGATCTGAACTGCAGCCCAGATCAAATCATCGCGTCCAGCTCCCAGTCTGGACGCCGTCGAGGGGGAAGGATCCTTCGTGACCGAAACCACTGAGCTGTCGCCAGCTGTGGAACACACAACTTCTGCTGCCGAATCATCGGCCGCACCCGCCAAGAGCAGCGGCCTGGCCGGCCTGAAGCTCGCCCAGCTGCAGGCCCTCGCCAGCCAGGCTCGGTATCTCCGGCGGCTCCCGTATGCGCAAGGGGGACCTGGTTTCGGCCATCTCCGCCCACCGCGCAGGGACCCTTACCGTCAAGACTCCGGCGAAGGCCGCGGAAAAGGCACCGGAAAGCACCGTGGCTCCCGCCGCAGCGGCTCCTGAGGCCCCTGCCGCAGAAGCCCCCGCCGCTGAGGGCACCCGTACCCGCGGACGCGGCCGCAGCCGCCGCGCCGTCAGCGACGGTGTGGTTGCCCCAGCAACCGAAACTCCCGCCACGGAACCGGCTGCCGCGCCTGCCGCCGCAGCCGTTGAGGCGCCGTCGGCCGCTTCTGCGCAAGCCACCGAGGCCACTGAAGGCGCAACCGAGCGCCGCCAGCCACGCACCCGCAACCGCCGCCGCGGCGAAGCTGCTGCCGCTTCCGTCCAGGAAGCACCGGTGGAGACCCCGGCGGAGCAGCCGGCCCCCGAACAGCGCCCAGGCGAGCAGCGCACCGAAGCCCCGGCAGAAGCAGGCGACTCCGGCCAGCGCACCGAACGCCGTGACGTCGGCCGCACCCGCGGCCGTGACAACACCTCCCGCGACTCCGACGGCGGCCGTGACAACAGCGGCAGCCGCGAGGCAGGCCAGCGCGACGGCGGCCGGGACACCCGTGACAACCGCGACGGCGATGACACAGACGGCGGAAGCCGCCGCAACCGCCGCAACCGCCGCGACCGGAACGACCGGAACGACCGCTCCGGCGGCCAGGACCGGGACAACTCCCGCAACGACCGCTTCCGCGACCGCAACGACCGCCGCCGCGGGCGCAACCAGGGTCCTGAAGTGGACGACGTCGAGGTTACCGACGACGACGTCCTGCTGCCGGTCGCCGGCATCCTGGACGTCCTGGAGAACTACGCGTTCATCCGCACCTCCGGCTACCTGCCCGGCCCCAACGACGTCTACGTGTCCCTGGCCCAGGTGAAGAAGTACAACCTGCGCAAGGGCGACGCCGTGGTAGGTGCCATCCGTGCACCGCGCGAAGGCGAAGACCGCAGCCAGCAGTCCACCCGCCAGAAGTTCAATGCCCTGGTCCGCGTCACCTCGGTCAACGGCAAGACCCCGGAAGAGCTCAAGGACCGCGTTGAATTCGCCAAGCTGGTTCCGCTCTACCCGTCCGAACGCCTGCGCCTTGAGACCGACCCCAAGAAGATCGGTCCCCGTGTCATCGACCTCGTCGCACCGATCGGCAAGGGCCAGCGTGGCCTGATCGTCTCACCGCCCAAGGCCGGCAAGACGCTCATCCTGCAGTCCATCGCCAACGCAATCACCACCAACAACCCTGAGGTCCACCTCATGATGGTGCTGGTGGACGAACGCCCCGAAGAAGTCACGGACATGCAGCGCACCGTCAAGGGTGAGGTCATTGCCTCCACCTTCGACCGTCCCGCCGACGACCACACCACCGTGGCCGAACTCTCCATCGAGCGCGCCAAGCGCCTCGTGGAAATGGGTATGGACGTGGTGGTCCTGCTGGACTCGATGACCCGCCTGGGCCGCGCCTACAACCTGGCAGCACCGGCCTCCGGCCGAATCCTGTCCGGTGGTGTGGACTCAGCAGCCCTCTACCCGCCCAAGCGCTTCTTCGGTGCCGCCCGCAACATCGAGAACGGCGGCTCGCTCACCATCCTGGCCACCGCCCTCGTCGAGACCGGCTCCAAGATGGACGAGGTTATCTTCGAAGAGTTCAAGGGCACCGGCAACATGGAGCTCCGCCTGTCACGCCAGCTGGCAGACAAGCGCATCTTCCCGGCAGTGGATGTCAACGCATCCGGCACCCGCCGCGAGGAAAACCTGCTCTCGCCCGAAGAAGTCAAGATCATGTGGAAGCTGCGCCGTGTCCTCTCCGGACTCGAGACCCAGCAGAGCCTTGAACTGCTCACCAACAAGATCCGGGAAACCCAGAGCAACGTCGAGTTCCTCATGCAGGTCCAGAAGACAACGCTTGGTGCGAAGTCGGATAACGACAAATAAGGCTCAGGGGAGCGGCTGATCTGCTGCCCCGGTGCTGACGCCGCACGGATTTTTCCGCCCCCGCCCCTACGCTGGGAGGCTTTCGATCTTCGATCGTCACCCTCCCAGCTCCGGCAGGCCCGATGCCACTCCCGGGGCGGAAAAATCCGTGCGGCTTTGTCGTTAAGTCGCCTGCCGCGTCCCGTCTTTGTTTGTTACTAGACTTGTACAAGTCGAAAGAGGTTTATAGATGTTTGAGTCCGTACAGGGCCTGCTTGATGAGCATGACTCCATTCAGGCGCAACTGGGCGATCCTGCTGTTTATGCTGACCAGCGGCTTGCCCGGAAACTGGGGCGGCGGTCGGCTCAGCTCAATGGCATTGTTGAGGCCTACCACAAGTGGGAAGGCATCCGCGATGACCTTGCCGCTGCCAAGGAAATGGCTGCGGAGGATCCCGAATTCGCTGCCGAGGTGCCTGAACTGGAGGCTGCGCTGGAGACTGCCGCCGCCAAGTTGCGGCGCCTGCTCATTCCCCGCGATCCCGACGATGCCCGCAACGTGATCCTTGAGGTCAAAGGCGGTGAAGGGGGCGACGAGGCTGCCCTGTTCGCCGGAGACCTCCTGCGCATGTACACCCGGTACGCGGAATCCCGCGGCTGGAAGACTGAAATCATTTCCTCCACCGAGTCTGACCTGGGCGGGTACAAGGACGTCCAGGTGGCCGTCAAGGGCAACTCGAACGACCCCGCCGAAGGCGTCTATGCCCGGCTCAAGTTCGAAGGCGGCGTGCACCGCGTCCAGCGCGTGCCTGTCACCGAGTCCCAGGGCCGCATCCACACGTCCGCCGCGGGCGTGCTGGTCCTTCCCGAGGTTGACGAGCCGGAAGAACTCGAAATCAACCAGAACGACCTCAAGATTGACGTCTACCGGTCCTCGGGCCCGGGGGCCAGTCCGTGAACACCACGGACTCCGCCGTCCGCATCACGCACCTTCCCACCGGCATCGTGGTGGCCATGCAGAACGAGAAGTCCCAGCTGCAGAACCGCGAAGCCGGCATGCGCGTGCTCCGCGCGCGCATCCTGGCGCACAAGCAGGAGCAGATCGACGCTGAAAACTCGGCCCAGCGCAAGTCCCAGATCCGCACCATGGACCGCTCCGAGCGGATCCGCACCTACAACTACCCGGAAAACCGGATTGCGGACCACCGGACCGGCTACAAGGCCTACAACCTTGACCAGGTGATGAACGGGGACCTGGAGCCGGTTATCCAGTCCGCGATCGAGATGGATGAGCAGGCGCGGCTGGACGCCATCGGCGACTGACCGGAAGCTTCCACCCATGACCGAACCCACCCATTCGGCGCCTGCCCGGACGCTGGCTGCAGCTGTCCGGGAGGCTGCCGCACTCCTGGCTGAGGCGGGCGTTCCAAGCCCCCGGGCCGACGCCGAACTTCTCGCCGACCATCTCCTGAACGTCGGGCTGGGACGCCTGCGCTCCCTGATGCTCGGCGACACGCCTGCGCCCGCGGGCTACGACGAGCCTGGTGGCCGAACGGGCGCGCCGCATCCCGCTGCAGCACATCACCGGCGTGGCGCATTTCCGCTACCTCGAACTGGCCGTGGGGCCGGGCGTGTTCATTCCGCGTCCGGAGACCGAATCGGTGGTCCAGGCTGGCCATTGACCACGTCCGCGGGATGCCCGGCCCGCGGATGGTGGACCTCGGCACGGGCTCGGGCGCCATCGCCGGCTCCCTCGCCTCAGAGGTCCCCGGCGCCGAGGTGCACGCCATCGAATTCAGCCCTTTCGCGCACGCCTGGGCCGCAAAAAACCTGTCGCCGCTGGGCGTAAACCTTGTCCTGGGTGACCTGCGCCAGGCCTTTCCGGAACTCAACGGAAGCGTCGACGTCGTGGTGTCCAACCCGCCGTACATTCCCGCCGAAGCGATTCCCAACGAACCCGAAGTAGCCCTGCACGATCCGCCGGAGGCTTTGTATGGCGGGGGAGCGGACGGCATGGAACTTCCGACGGCGGCAGCGGACACCGCTGCCCGGCTGCTGCGGCCAGGGGGCTACTTCGTCATGGAACACGCTGAAGTCCAGGCCGGTTGGATTGCCGCCATGCTGGCCAGGGCCGGAACATGGACGGCGATCACGACGCACCTGGACCTCAACGGCAAGGAGCGCGCCACCAGCGCCGTGCTCGCGGACCAGACCACACGGAATGAAAGAATGGGCCAGTGACCACAACTTATGACTGCACCATCGACGACGAGCGGGCCCGGGGCCTCGAGGACGCCCAGCGCGCCATCAGCGAAAAGAAGTGCGTCGTGCTCCCCACGGACACCGTCTACGGGATCGGCGCGGATGCGTTTTCGCCGCAGGCCGTTACCATGCTGCTGGTATCGAAGGGGCGCAGCCGCACCATGCCGCCGCCCGTCCTGATCCCGCGGATCAACGCACTCGACGGGCTGGCCACCGAGGTTTCCGCGGACGCCCGCAAGCTGGCCGAGGCTTTCTGGCCGGGTGGGCTTACCCTGATCCTGCACGCACAGCCCTCCCTGGACTGGGACCTGGGCGAAACCAAGGGAACCGTTGCACTGCGGATGCCCGCGGACGAGGTCGCCCTGGAACTGCTGACCCTGACGGGCCCCCTCGCCGTGTCCTCCGCAAACCGGACCGGCCACGCTCCGGCCCAGACTGCCGCTGCCGCACGGGAGCAGCTGGCCGATTCCGTGGAGGTCTACCTGGAAGGCGGCCAGCGCCCCTTGGAAGGCGAAGCGGGCGTGCCGTCCACCATTGTGGATGCCACCGGACCCATCCTGCGCGTGGTGCGCAACGGAGCAGTGAGCCTGGACCGCCTGCGCCAGCACGTCCCGGGCGTCCTGGGCCTGGGTGAAATCCCGATGGCCGAAGAGGAGCCCGCCCCGGAAGACCCCGGCGCAGGGGAAACACAGAACGACGCCGGGCCCGCACCTGACGCGTCGGGCTCATCGGCTGTGACGGGGCCGGGCGCCGAATCCACCACGCCGGCCGGGAACCAGCAGCCTTGATGGCGCTGGACCGCCAGCAGATTCCTGTCCTGGATGTCCACGCCACTCCGTTGCGGGTCCCCGAGCCTGGTAGCGGAACTGAGCAGCTTCGTCGCGGAGGGATCCACCCGCACCGTCCTGGGGCACAACCTGCACAGCGTTACCCTCACCCTGTCCGACGACGGTTTCCGGCGCCTGTACGAAGACAGCGACGTGGTGCTCCTGGACGGGGCGCCCGTGCTGTGGCTGTGGGGGAGGACCGGCAATGCCGAAGGCCCCGTCATGGACTACAGGCTGGGCTCCACTGACTGGCTGCCCGCACTGGACCAGGTGCGTGGCCTGGAACGGATTGCCGTGATCGGCGCAGGCCCGGAAGCGAACGCCGGAGCAGTCGCGAGGCTGCGGGACATCGTTCCAGACGCCTGCGTGTCCGGTTTTCCCGGCGAGGGATGGGGTCCTGCCCTGGAGGAAGCAGCCGTTGCGTGGCTGCACCGGGAGCAGCCGCAGCTGGTCCTGCTGGGCCTGGGCATGCCGCTGCAGGAGGAAGTGCTGCAGCGGCGGCTCGGTGATCTGCCCCCGGCTGTCTACTGCGCCGTTGGCGGCGCCATCGAGCAGCTGGCCGGGGTCCAGAAGCTTGCCCCCAGGTGGCTCGGCCGGATGGGCCTGGAGTGGGCCTGGCGGCTGCTCCTGCATCCCCGCCGCGTGGCGTACCGTGTGCTGGGGGAGCCCTGGGTCCTGCTGTGGCTCCTGGCGGCCCGCAGGCTCAAGGAGCGGGGACCCGTCCGGTAGACGTCCGACGGCAGGCGGTCCGGCAGGGCAGGGAGCGGCGGTTCCACGCGCTCCGCTGCCGTTGGCTGCCTAGAAGTTCTGGTCCTCCAGGGGGCAAAGCCCTTGCCGCGCAGGCCGGCGCCAAAGGCACGCGCCCAGCCCAGGAAACCCGGAAGGTCCCGGCGCTGCAGGAAGTAGCCCAGGTACCCGCCGACGTCGGCAACAAAGGAGCGCACCCGGAAGTACCGGCGGATGAGATAGCCGCGGTTCCGGTAGTAGTAGTAGCGCTTGAAGGCGGAGTCCGGAACGATCACGTGCCAGCGGGCGCCGTAGACGTGCTGCGTTTCCCCGAAGGCATGAGGGTGCGTAATAGCAGTGGTGGTGACGGTGCCAAAACGGATCCCGGCCTTCCGGAGCCGGATGGTGAAATCAACCTCATCGCCCCGGATGAACAGGCGCATGTCCGGCAGGCCCACCTTGAAAAAGACGTCCGAGCGGATCAGCGCACCATTGAAGAAGTGGCCGTCGTCCGGAAGGAAGCCACGCTTTTCCACCTCAGCCCTGTCGTGCGTAACCTTGCCATCGAGGCGGAAGAAAAGGACAGCCGGCCGGGATGGCCGGGCGCCGTGACCAGCGGGACCACTGCTTCAAGGCCGCGTGCCTCAGCCTCGCGAAGCAGCGTGGCGAGGCATTCCGGATCTGCCGGCTCGGCGTCGTCGTCCATCATCCAGATCCAGCGCGCACCGCTGGCGACTGCCTTGAGCGCGGCCAGCGCAAACCCGCCGGCGCCGCCCAGGTTCGCCTCGGAGCGCACGTAGTCGACGTTGGGGTGGGCAGCTGCGACGTCCGCCGCGGGAGTGGTGCCGCTGTCCACCAGGCAGATCGTGTCCACCGGCTGGCTCTGCGCTTTGATCGAATCCAGCAGGACGGACAGTTCCTTGGGCCGGTCGAAAGTCACGGCGGCAACCGCAATGCGGGGGGTCATGGGGGTCCTTTCAGCATGGCCGCCAGGGAGTTCCCCGCCTGTTGTGCGCCCGTGTGGCGCGGAGCCATGGTGCCGGTGGCACTAGTATCTTTGACTAGAGTCCACTGTAATACAGCCCTGTACGGCACCGAACACTGCCTGCTGCGCGCTCGGCGACGGAGAAGTTTCATTTATCGAAGAACAGATTCCCGGCCCGTGAGCCCACCCACCCTGAAGCGGCTGCCAAGGCAGCTGAGCGGCTTCGGTGCCACTACTCCTGAAGCGGTTTCCGTCCCATGATCATGTACCTGCTCATGGGGCTTACCGCCGCCATCGTCTCCTACGCAGCCACCTGGGGCGCCCGCATCGTGGGACACCGGCTGGAACTGCACCTGCCAATCCGCAGCCGCGACATGCATTCCACCCCGGTATCCCGCCTTGGCGGGGTGGCGATCTTCCTGGGCATCATGGTGGCGCTGGTCCTCGCAAGCCAGTCCTTCTTCGTCAGGGACATCTACCGGAACAATTTTTCGCCCTGGGGTGTCCTGGCAGGCGCCGCCGTGATTGTCCTGGTGGGCGTAGCCGACGACCTCCTGGACATCCGCTGGTGGGTGAAACTGATCGGCCAAAGCGCCGCCGGGCTCACCGTGGCCATCTGGGGTGTGCAGATGACCATTGTTCCCTGGGTGCCGGAACCCATCTATCTCCAGGATCCAAATGTCCGGGTGGTGCTGACCGCAGGGTTGATCGTCACCACCATGAACGCCTTCAATTTCATCGACGGACTGGACGGCCTCGCCGCAGGGGTGGCCGTCATCGGCGGCACGGCATTCTTCTTCACCGCCTACTGGGTGCACCGGAACGCGGTGCTGCTGGACTACTCGGACCTGGCCACCCTTATCACGGCCGTGCTGGTGGGCGGCTGCCTGGGCTTCCTGCCGCACAACTTCTTTCCCTCCAAGATCTTCATGGGCGACTCCGGAGCCATGCTGATCGGACTCCTCATGGCGTCGGCCGGCGTCGTGTCGACGGGGCAGATCACCTCCGGCCTCTACGACCGCGCCAACGGTATCTCGACAGTGATTCCCATCCTGCTTCCCTTCGCCGTCCTTTTCCTCCCGCTGCTTGACCTGGGGCTGGCCGTAGTCCGCCGGACGGCCCGCGGGCGTTCGCCCTGGTCGGCGGACCGCGGCCATCTGCACCACAAGCTGCTGGACATCGGCTATTCGCACCGTACCGCCGTGATCCTGCTGTACCTGTGGACTGCCGTACTCTCGTTCGGCGGACTGGCGTTTGCCGTGTTTCCCTGGCACATCGTCCTCGCGGTGGACATCTTCGCCACCCTGGTCATGGGACTGGTGACCGCGTGGCCGTACCTGTCCCGCGGCAGTGGGGAAACTGCGGCGTAACGCGGTTCTGAATTATTTCTATCTCGTGTAGAATTTAGGGGCAGCCCAAGCTGCCACTCCACCCCATGCCTCCTGGCGATCCGCCATGTGGTGCCGACGATTGGATCGCATGACCTCCAACGCCGAGTCCGGACCTGCTTCCGGCAATGGACCCGTTGGTACGTCCGGTCCCACCCGTTCGCTCTGGCTGAACCTGCTTAAGCGCAGTGCAATCGCCGCCACCGCCGGACTCGTGCTGTGCGCGGTGCCCGCCGGCCTCCTCAACGGGGCAACCGGGGCGGTATCCAACTTCCTGGGTGGCCTGCTGGTGATGATTTTCTTCGGCATCAGCCTGCTGGTTGGGCACTTCGTGGGGCGCAGCAACCCCTCCGGTGCAATCGGGATGTTCGTTGCCACCTACTTCATCAAAGTGGTTGGCTTCGCGGTGGTCCTGTTTGTCATCGGCGCTCCGGAATGGCTCCACGGCCGCTGGTTCGTTATCGGCGCCGTTGTGGCCGTCGTCCTCTGGCAGGCCGCAGAGATCCATGGATTCAGCAAGGCCCGCCTCCAGATCTACAACGATCCAAAAGACAGGGGAGCAGCCGATGCGTGATCCAAAAAAGCCGCAGGAGCCGCTGGCGGGAAACGTGGCTCGAACGGCTCCGCGCCGGCTGCTTCCGACGCATCCACCGATGGCGGCTACAACGCTGGAATGGCTGTATTCAGCTACATCATTGGCGGAATCATCGTCTGGAGTTTGATAGGGTGGGGACTGGATTATCTGTGGGGAACGCGCTGGATTGTGCTCGCAGGCGCTCTGCTTGGAGCCGTCGGAGGTTTCTACCTTTCCCACATGCACGGCCTCACCAGTTCCCGCCAAAATGCTGATGGGCGCCATGCTCCCAGCGCACCGTCCCAGGACGGAGAAGATAATGCCAAATAATTTCACAGGGGGAACAGCAGGCGCTTACGCTGCCGGACCCCGCCCAACGCCCAATGATGGACACTGCAGAGAGGAAACGCGTTGATCGCGCTTGCGCTCCCGGCCCAAAATTCAGGAGATTTCAACCCTCCTGGTATTAACGAACTGCATTTGCCGGCAATCCTGCCGTGGGGTGCCGCAGAAGGATTCTCCAAGCAGATGCTGCTGGTCCTCCTCTCTGTTGTCTTTATCTCAGTCTTCTTCCTGCTGGCCGCACGGAAGCAGCAGTTGGTACCCGGCAGGCTCCAGTTCGCCGGCGAGGCCGCCTACGGCTTCGTCCGCAACGGCATTGCCAAAGACATTATTGGCGGCCGGGACTTCATGAAGTACGTCCCGCTGCTTTTCAGCCTCTTCTTCTTCATTCTGGTCAACAACATCTACGGCGCCATTCCGGTGTTCCAGCTCCCCACGTTCTCGCACGTGGGTGGAGCGTATGTGCTGGCCGGCCTGGTCTACGTCACCTGGATCGCCATCGGTGTCAAGAAGAACGGCCTGCGCTACTTCAAGCTGGCTACCGTTCCCTCCGGCGTCCCGTGGTACATCCTGCCGATCGTTATTCCGATCGAAATCATCTCCAACTTCGCTGTCCGGCCCGTCACGCACAGCCTCCGTCTGTTCGCGACCATGCTCGCCGGCCACTTGATCGTGATGATCGCCGGATCCGGCATCGAGTACCTCATCATGCAGGAGAACTTCCTGCTGAAGGGAACGTCGGTCCTGGTCCTGGTCGGCGCCATTGCCATGTACATGCTTGAAGCCCTGATCATGGTCCTGCAGGCCTACGTCTTTACGCTGCTGACCGCGATTTACATCGAAGGCGCGCTTCACGCCGACAGCCACTAGGCACCACGCCGGGGGCGCCACGCTCCGTCGGCACACCACAGTCTTCCCCTCGCGGGGATGAAGCAACCCAAACAACCTGCCACACAAGTGGCATCTTGAAAGGAAAAAATGGAAGGCTCCATCAACGGCTCCCTCAACCTCATCGGCTATGGCCTCTCGGCTATCGGCGGTGGTATCGGTGTGGGTCTCGTGTTCGCTGCCTACATCAACGGCGTTGCACGCCAGCCGGAAGCCCAGCGCGTCCTGCAGCCGATCGCATTCCTTGGCCTGGCGCTGACCGAAGCACTCGCCATCCTGGGCCTGGTCTTCGCTTTCGTTCTCAAGTAAACCTTCAGAACTTTAGCGAACATTCAGAACCGAGTAGATAAGGACGGGTGAAATATGCATCAGCTGATCATCTCAGCCGCCGCTGAAGGCGACGTCAACCCCCTTGTTCCCAATGGCTGGGAAATGCTGGTTGTCTTCGTGGGCTTTGCCATCCTCTTCTTCATCGTGGTCAAGTTTGTTGTCCCGATGTTCGAGAAGACCTTCGCAGAGCGTGCCGAGGCCATCGAAGGCGGCATCGCCAAGGCTGAAAAGGCCCAGGCTGAGGCGTCTGCTGCACTCGAAGAGTACAAGCAGCAGCTGACCGACGCCCGCACCGAAGCCAACCGCATCCGTGAGGAAGCCCGCGCCGAAGGTGCACAGATCCTCGCGGATCTCAAGGAGAAGGCGGCAGCCGAGTCTGCCCGCATCACCGCGCAGGCCCACGCGCAGATCGAATCCGAGCGCCAGGCGGCCGTTGTGTCCCTGCGCTCTGAGGTTGGCACACTGGCCACCACCCTTGCCGGCCGCATCGTGGGCGAGTCCCTCGACGACGATGCACGCGCAGCACGGGTAGTGGACCGCTTCCTGGCAGATCTGGAGTCCCAGAACGCAGGTGCAGCTAAGTAATGGCAGGCATATCGAGCGAATCGCTGGCATCAGCCCTTGCCGCGTTGGAAGCGAAACTTCCCACGGCGTCGCTGCAGCTGGCAAAGGAACTCTTCGGAATTCTGGGAATGGTAGACAGCTCGGCTGGCTTGCGCCGTGCCCTGACTGACCCCTCCCGCAGCGGTGACGACAAGTCGGCGCTGGTGAGGCAGCTGGTTGGCGGAAAAGTCTCCGCTGATGCTGCTGAGATCGCGGGCGGACTGGCCAGCTCACGCTGGGCATCGGCGCGTGACATCGGCGATGCACTCGAGACTCTTGCCGCAACGGTGGTCATTTCCGTTGCTGAAAACAAGTCGGCCGTTTCTGCCTCCGGAATCACTGGCCTGGAAGAACTGGAAAACGATCTGTTTTCCTTCAACCAGGCTGTTGCCTCCAGCCACGAGGTACAACGTGCTCTGTCCGAACCGCAGGCAAGTGCCGCAGCGAAGGCTGCCCTTGCCGGAAAGCTGGTGCCGGCCGTCAGTGAGGAAGCCAAAGTCCTCATCACGCAGGCAGTCAGCCAGCCCCGCGGGATCAAGCCCACGCGGCTTGTGGAACGGTTTGCCGAACTGGCGGCCAAGCGGCAGCAGCGCTGGATTGCAACGGTCAGCGTGACCCGCCCCTTGTCGCAGACGCAGCTGGCTCGCCTCCAGGCGGGCCTGAATGCACTGTACGGGCGGGAACTGAAAGTCAACATCAACGTTGACCCCTCGCTTATTGGCGGAATCCGCGTCCAGGTGGGTGACGAAGTGCTCGACGCTTCGGTCCTTTCCCGCATGGGCGAATTGCAACGCCAGCTGGCCGGCTAGCCGGACAAGCACAACCAAACTGATAGAAACCCCGGTCACCGTTTGCGGTGATCACAAACAGGAGAGCAGGGACTGCAGATGGCCGAATTGACCATCAACGCCGACGACGTCCGTAATGCGTTGAACGAGTTCGCGGCGTCCTACGAACCCGGAAACGCAGAGCGCGTAGAGGTTGGCCGTGTAACGACCGCAGGTGACGGCATCGCCCGTGTTGAGGGCCTTCCCTCGGTCATGGCGAACGAGCTTCTTCGCTTCGAAGACGGCACGCTGGGCCTGGCCCAGAACCTTGACGTCCGCGAGATCGGTGTCATTATCCTCGGTGACTTCCAGGGCATCGAAGAAGGCCAGGAAGTGCACCGCACCGGGCAGGTTTTGTCCGTTCCGGTCGGCGACGCCTTCCTCGGCCGTGTGGTTGACCCCTTGGGCCAGCCCATGGACGACCTGGGCGAGATCAAGGCTGAAACCACCCGCGCCCTGGAACTCCAGGCGCCCGGCGTGACCCAGCGCAAGTCGGTCCACGAGCCGATGCAGACCGGCCTGAAGGCCATCGACGCGATGATCCCGATTGGCCGCGGCCAGCGCCAGCTGATCATTGGTGACCGCCAGACCGGCAAGTCCGCCATTGCGATCGACACCATCATCAACCAGAAGGCCAACTGGGCTTCGGGCGATGTCACCAAGCAGGTCCGCTGCATCTACGTCGCCATTGGCCAGAAGGCGTCCACCATCGCCGCCATCCGCCAGACCCTCGAGGACAACGGCGCGCTTGAGTACACCACCATCGTGGCCTCTCCTGCGTCCGACCCAGCAGGCTTCAAGTACCTGGCACCGTACGCAGGCTCGGCCATTGGCCAGCACTGGATGTACGGCGGCAAGCACGTCCTGATCGTGTTCGATGACCTGTCCAAGCAGGCCGAAGCATACCGCGCCGTGTCGTTGCTGCTCCGCCGCCCACCGGGACGCGAAGCCTACCCGGGCGACGTCTTCTACCTGCACTCCCGCCTGCTGGAGCGTTGCGCCAAACTCTCCGACGAGGCTCGGTGCCGGTTCCATGACGGGCCTGCCGCTGATCGAGACCAAGGCAAACGACGTGTCTGCCTACATCCCGACCAACGTTATTTCCATCACTGACGGCCAGATCTTCCTGCAGTCGGACCTCTTCAACGCCAACCAGCGCCCGGCTGTTGACGTGGGTGTCTCGGTGTCCCGCGTTGGCGGTGCAGCCCAGGTGAAGTCGATGAAGAAGGTCTCCGGTACCTTGAAGCTGGACCTTGCCCAGTACCGCGACATGCAGGCGTTCGCGATGTTCGCATCCGACCTCGACGCAGCCTCCCGCCAGCAGCTGACCCGTGGTGCCCGCCTGATGGAACTGCTCAAGCAGGGCCAATACTCGCCGTTCCCGGTCGAGGACCAGGTTGTCTCCATCTGGGCCGGCACCAACGGCTACCTGGATGATGTCCCCGTCGAGGACATCAGCCGCTTTGAAGCCGAGTTCCTGGAGCACCTCCGCCACAAGTCCTCGATCCTGACCACGCTGGCCCAGACCAACGTGCTGGACGATGACACCGTTGCGGCCCTGAAGTCCTCGATTGTGGACTTCAAGAAGGGCTTCTTCGGCGAGGGTGACAACCACTTGGTAGGCGCCGGCCACGAGGAGCATGACGCTATCTCCGAGGGCGAAGTCGACCAGGAAAAGATCGTCAAGCAGAAGCGCTAGTTCCGCATCGCCGGGTGTGCCGGACCCCCAGGGTCCGGCACACCCGGCTACGGAATGTTAGGAAAGGATAAGTATGGGAGCCCAGATCCGGGTCTACCGCCAAAAGATCAGCTCGACCACGTCGATGCGCAAGATCTTCAAGGCGATGGAACTGATCGCTACCTCGCGCATCGGGAAGGCCCGTGCGCGCGTAGCAGCTTCACTGCCTTACGCGAACGCGATCACGCGCGCCGTTTCTGCTGTCGCCAGCCAAAGCGAAATCGACCACCCGCTGGTCACCGAGCCGGAGCAAATCCGCCGTGCCGCCGTCCTGGTAATTACCTCGGACCGCGGACTGGCAGGTTCCTACTCCGCCGGTGTACTCAAGCAGGCGGAAGGTCTCTTCGAGCCTGCTCCACGCTGAAGGCAAGGAAGTCAAGACCTACCTCGTGGGCCGGAAGGCCCAGGCCTACTTCGAATTCAGGAGCCGCGAGTATGCGCGGGTCTGGACTGGCGGAACCGACGCTCCAGAGTTTGCGACCGCCCGTGAGATCGGCGAGACGCTGCTGGCAGATTTCGCAACTGACTTCGAGGAGGGCGGCGTGGATGAGATCCACGTTGTGTACACCCGCTTTAAGTCCATGGTCACCCAGGAACCGACGGTCATCCGCCTGCTTCCGCTTGAAGTAGTGGAAGAGCAGGCTGCCTCCGAATCGGAGCTCCTGCCGCTCTACGAGTTCGAACCGGAAGCGGAGCGTGTCCTTGACGCCCTGCTGCCGCGCTACATCGAATCCCGTATCTTCGCAGCCATGCTGCAGGCGGCGGCGTCCGAGCTTGCCGCCCGCCAGCGGGCGATGAAGTCCGCAGGCGACAACGCAACTGACCTGATCAAGAAGTACACGCGCCTGCGCAACACGGCCCGCCAGGCCGAAATTACGCAGGAGCTTTCTGAGATTGTTGCAGGCGCCGACGCTCTTGCGTCGTAGCCTCCCGCCGCTCGGTTCCGCGTAACCAGCACCACCACAGATAGACTTAACCCCACGCCATCTACTGAATGAAGTGAGAGAGATGACTGCCACTGCTACCGAACACGTAGCCGCAACGTCCGGTGCAACCGGCCGTATTGCGCGCGTAATCGGCCCGGTTGTCGACGTCGAATTCCCGGCTGACGCAATCCCGTCGATCTATAACGCCCTCACCACCGAGATCACTCTCAACGGTGAGACCAAGACCATCACCTTCGAAGTTGCGCTGCACCTCGGCGACAACCTCATCCGTGCCATCTCGCTGCAGGCGACCGACGGCCTCGTCCGGGGCACCGGCGTCATTGACACCGGTGCCCCGATCTCCGTTCCCGTCGGCGACGGCGTTAAGGGCCACATCTTCAACGTCCTGGGCCAGCCCCTGGACGTTGCCGAGTCCGAGCTGGAGATCAGCGAACGCTGGCCAATCCACCGAAAGGCCCCCAACTTCGCCTCGCTCGAAGGCTCCACCGAGATGCTGGAGACCGGCATCAAGGTCATCGACCTCCTCACCCCGTACATCAAGGGTGGAAAGATCGGCCTCTTCGGCGGCGCCGGCGTGGGCAAGACCGTGCTGATCCAGGAAATGATCACCCGTGTTGCCCGCAACTTCGGTGGTACTTCCGTGTTCGCCGGTGTTGGCGAGCGTACCCGTGAGGGCAACGACCTCTGGGTGGAAATGGAAGAGGCAGGCGTCCTCAAGGACACCGCCCTTGTATTCGGCCAGATGGATGAGCCGCCGGGAACGCGTCTGCGCGTGGCCCTGTCCGCACTGACCATGGCGGAGTACTTCCGCGATGTGCAGAACCAGGACGTGCTGCTGTTCATCGACAACATCTTCCGTTTCACGCAGGCAGGTTCCGAGGTTTCCACCCTCCTCGGCCGTATGCCTTCGGCCGTGGGCTACCAGCCCAACCTTGCGGACGAGATGGGCCTCCTGCAGGAGCGCATCACCTCCACCAAGGGCCACTCCATCACCTCGATGCAGGCCATCTACGTTCCCGCAGATGACTACACCGACCCGGCTCCGGCCACGACCTTCGCACACCTGGATGCCACCACGGAACTTTCCCGTGAAATCGCCTCCCGTGGTCTGTACCCGGCCGTTGACCCGCTGACGTCGACCTCCCGCATCCTGGACCCCCAGTACATCGGCAGGGACCACTACAACACGGCCGTCCGTGTGAAGCAGATCCTGCAGAAGAACAAGGAACTCCAGGACATCATCGCCATCCTCGGTGTCGATGAACTCTCTGAGGAAGACAAGATCGTCGTGTCGCGTGCACGCCGCATCCAGCAGTTCCTGTCACAGAACACCTACACCGCCAAGCAGTTCACCGGCGTCGAGGGCTCCACGGTCTCAATCAAGGACACCGTCGAAGGCTTCGCGGCGATCTGCGACGGCGAACTCGACCACATCGCGGAGCAGGCGTTCTTCAACGTCGGCGGCCTCGATGATGTTGAGCGCCAGTGGGCCAAGATCCAGGAACAGACCAAGTAATATGGCTGAGCTTGAGGTTGAGATTGTCGCAGCGGACCACTTTGTGTGGTCCGGAGCGGCCAAGATGGTCAAGGCCCGCACCAGCGATGGTGAAATCGGAATCCTGCCCGGCCACTCGCCCCTGCTGGCGATCCTGGCCGAGGGTGAACTGGCTATCCAGCCGGTGTCCGGAGACCGTATTGCGGTAGATGTGGACGGTGGATTCTTCTCCGTTGACAACAACCGCGTGGTTATCGTTGCTGACAATGCCCAGCTGGGCGGCTCGGCTACCGCTGGGATCCGCTAGCACGACCTTGATGGACGCACCGGGTATTTCGTTCATCGCACTGGCAATCACGTTCGGATTGCTGATTTCTGCACTGTGCCTTTCGGGGGTGCGCCGCTTCAACCTGCGGCGTGCCCTCGGCACGGTGGACGCCTCCATTTGCATAGCTGGGAACAGCTGGCAGATGGGGGTTTGTCGTTATCAGGACAACGACCTTGAATGGTTCAGGCTTATCTCCCTGAGCGTCCGGCCCAAGTACACGTTCAAACGCAGTTCCCTGGAGCTGCTGGGCCGCCGAAAACCCACAGAGGCAGAGGCCGTAAGGGTCCAGCCGGATGTGGTGATCGTCGAACTCCGCTATGAGGGTCAGGACCTGTATCTCGCCATGAAGTTCGACGCATATACGGGTCTTTCATCGTGGCTGGAAGCGGGTCCGGTCATCGGCGTGGGGACCTGGCGCTAGCGGACGTGGACTGGCTTTTAGACATCCGGCTTACGGACGGTCCACTGTACTGGACTGTCCTGGTATTGGGAGTGGGCGGAGCAGCCTATCTTCTGGTGCCACCCTGGCGCGCCTCAGAAACCGCTGCCCTTCGGATCCGGGCGTGGGCAATCCGCATCCTTCTTGCCGTAGCCGCAGCGTCCGCGCTGGTGGCAACCGTCCACTGGGTCATGATCAACGTCCTCACTGTTTTTCCGGAGTTGGTCCCGGACCCGGTGTTGCTATGGTTCGTCCCCGGTGTTGCGGCCGTCATCGTGGGAATTCTTAGATTGCCGCGCACCGATTGGGCCCATTACTGGGGAGGGGTCCTCGCCGCGCTGCTGGTGGTGTTGTTGTCTGCGATCCAAATCAACGCCTATTTTGGCCTGAACCGCACGGTCAGCGATCTGCTGGGCACAGCCTTGGCCCGGATTCCGGTGCTGGAACAAGACCTGATGCGGCACCCGGGAGAGTCCGACGGCGTGCCCCTTCAAGGCTGGAAGCCAAACGGCGATCTTCCGGCCGGCGGCGTCCTCCGTAAGGCATCGATTCCGGGGACGGATTCCGGCATGAACACCCGCGACGCCTACATTTACCTTCCGCCGGCATATTTTGCCGCCAACCGGCCCGCGCTGCCGGTAATGGTCCTGGTGGCAGGGCAGCCCGGCGGCCCGGCCGACTGGCTGACCGGCGGCGCAATCCGCGGTCACATGGATTCCTTCGCTGCAGACCACGGCGGCGTAGCCCCCGTGGTGGTCATCCCGGATCCCAACGGGTCGCAATCCGCCAACACCATGTGTATGGACAGCAAAATCGCCAAGGCCGATACGTACCTTTCCCGTGACGTGCCCCGGTGGATCAGCACCACCCTGGCCGTCGATACCGACCATAAGCACTGGGCCATTGGTGGCTTCTCATTTGGGGGGACGTGCGCGGTGCAGATGGGAACCAGGCACCCGGACATTTACGCGGACGTGCTCGCGTTTTCCAGCGAAGCTGAACCCGCCATTGCCAAGGAACGGCAAAAGACCGTTGACGCCGCCTTCCCGGGCCATCCGGATGAATTCCTCAAGCAGACTCCACTGGAGATCATGAAACACCAACGGTTCGAGTCCAGCGGCATGTACCTGACTGCCGGCCAAAACGATCCGGACTTCGTGGGGAACCTCAAAGCACTGGCCGCGGCGGCGGAGAACGCGGGCTTCACTGTGCAGGCCCACGAGGTGGAACACACCGGCCACTCCTGGGATACGTCGTCCAAGCGGTTCCCTGACGCATTGCAGTTCCTCGGCAGCCAGTGGGGCCTGCAATGGTAGTCAGCAGGAAGCCGGACCGCAGCACCATGGTCCTGATGTGGGCCGCCGTCGGGCGCCCCGCTGTGCAGCAGGCACTGGGAACGTTGAAATCCATGCCCTTCACCCTGAGCGTGGTTGTTACCTTCCTGGCAGCCGCTGCCCTGACGGAAAGCTTCCTGGACGGGCCCCCGGAGCGGCTCCTCGGGCTCGCCTCCGTGAGCGGTCCCGGCCTGCGGGACGGGAAGTGGTGGTCGCTGTTCACCAGCCTCTTCTTTGCTACCAACCCGCTGGCGTACCTCAGCGCGTCATTGATGATTGTCCTGCTGCTCGGACTCGCCGAGCGCAAGCTGGGACGGCGGGCCGCTATCGGGCTGTTCTTTGGCGGCCAGTTCGCCGCCGTCACCGTGTTCCTCCTGGTGACCCAGTTGGCCGGGTACGTGGGTGACGGCTGGCTGGACCGGATGGCTAATGACAGCCTCATTGGCCCCTACGCCCCGGTGCTGACAGCCGGCCTGGCCGCCAGCGCCCGGATCACGCTGCTGTGGCAACGCCGGCTCCGTACTACGGTTTTGTCCATCTCTATCCTGCTGGTCCTCTATGTGGGGCACGCCGAAACCATCATTGGCCTCATTGGTGCCCTCCTTGGCCTCCTGGCAGGCTGGTGGATCCAGGGCGACCAGGGCCGGCTCCACCGCCACCGGTCCACCGGGCGCGAGACCAGGAACCTCCTGGCCCTTACCGTTGCCGTGTTTGCCGTAGGCCCCATCCTGACCGGAATCACGCGCGCACCCACGGGCCCGCTGGCCCTGCTGCGCGACGTGGTACTCAGCCCTATGCCCACGCTCAGCCAGCCTGGTGTTCAACTGTGGTGCCACCGTTGACGCCTCATGCCTGGAAACAGGACGGGCAGGGTTTGCCGGACCGTTCGGGCTGGCGCTGGCAGTGGTGCCGGTCATCTTGTTGTTGATCTGCGCGGACGGCATGCGCCGGGGCCGCCGGCTGGCACTCAATATTGCCCTGGCCATCCAGTTGGCCGTCACGGCCCTGGCGGCGGTTTACCTTGCCCTCTTCGCCCTTGTTCCGTCGCGCCTGCAGGGCGCGCACGCGACCCCGATGTCCTCGGCCTTCGCCCATGTGCTTCCACTCGTGGTTGTCCCGCTGCTGCTGGCGGTGATCCTGTGGCTCAACCGCCGGCAGTTCCGTGTGCAAACCCGCCCCGGTGCCCGGCGCGCCCTCGGGGCCGTGGTCTGCGGAACATGGCTGGTCCTGGCCACTTCCTATACCGTCGCCTGGTTCTGGTCCGGGGGCCTGGCCCGCGACGGCGGGCTGCTGGGCCTGTTCGGGGAGTTGGCCCGGCAATACGTTCCGGTGCCCATTCCGCAGCATTTCCGCCGGGTCTTCCCGGAGCAGGACAGCGCCGAGGCCCTGCTGTTCGCCTACTCTGGTCCGGTGTTCTGGGTCGTGGCCCTGATTGCGGTCTGGTGGGTGCTCGTTGGCCGGAACCACGGCCAGAACTTTGGGCGGCAGGACCGGGACCGCGCCCGGCACCTGCTCCACCAGGGTGGTGGCCCGCTTTCCTGGATGGCGCTGTGGGAGCCCAACACGTACTGGTTCAGCCCGGACGGTGCAGGTGCCATGGCCTTCCAGCAGCACGGGACGGTGGCCCTGACCCTGGGCGGTGCGTTCGGTGAGCGCGCGGCGGAGCAGCGCGTGACGGAGGGATTCCTGGACTACTGCCGCAGCCAGGCTCTGATTCCCGCACTGTATTCCTGCGATGACACGCTGTGGCCCGTTCTGAGGGAACGGGGGTTTTCCAGGGTGGCCGTGGCCCAGGAGACCAGGCTCGCGCTGAACGAGCCTGGAGTTCAAGGGCAAGGAATGGCAGAACGTCAGGACGGCCCTGAACCGCGCCACCAAGCTGGGCGTCCGTGCGGTGTGGGGCTCTTACCATTCGCTGCCGGCCGCACTCCGGTCGAGGTTGAACGAAGTATCCGAAGAATGGGCGGCCGGCAAGTCCGTTCCGGAGATGGGCTTCACCCTTGGGGGAGTGGACGAGGCTCGATGATGACGAAGTCCTCTGCTGCCTGGCCGTGGACGGCAACGGCGCGGTCCACGGCGTGACCAGGCTGGCTTCCGGTGTACGACGGCGGGCGGCTGGTCAGCCGGACGCTGGACGTCATGCGCCGGGGCAGTGAGGGCTTCCCGGGCGTGATGGAGTTCCTGATTGCCTCCGCCGTGCTTGAGTTGCGGGATTCCGTGGACATGATCTCCCTGTCCGGATCGCCGCTTGCCAGCCGTCCGGAGGGCCAGCCCGGCACAGGAGAAAGCCCGGAGCGCACTGCTGGCGGGGATGACGCCGGGGAAGCTGACCGGGAGGAGGACGCAGCCGCCACGGATGAGGGCGCCCAGAACCTTGTGCGGATCCTTGACCTGGTAGGACATGCGCTTGAGCCGGTCTACGGTTTCCGCTCCCTGGCAGCGTTCAAGTCCCGGTTCAAGCCGGAGTACCGCGCCCTGTACCTGTACTACCAGGACCCGCTGCACCTGCCCGCCGTCGGCAGGGCGCTGACCCGCGCCTACCTCCCCGGGCTGTCCCTGGCACAGGGTGCCCGGCTGGTCGGCAAATTGGTGACCTGAGTCCGGGACAAAGGCGGGAAACGCCTTATCCCGGACCCGAAATATAAACCCGCATATAGGGCGCAATATTTACAGAAACAAATGGTCCCCGGCAATTGTGCCGGGGACCATTTGTTTTCGCTGGCGGCCGCGCAAAGCAGCCGGGCGGGTACTAGACCAGAGTGACGCCGGTAGCCTGGGGACCCTTGGCGCCCTGGCCAATTTCGAACTGAACGCGCTGGTTCTCGTCGAGGGTCTTGAAGCCGCCGGTCTGGATCTCGGAGTAGTGAACGAAGACATCGCCATCGGAGTCGTCCGGGGTGATGAAGCCGAAGCCCTTTTCAGCGTTGAACCACTTGACGGTTCCCTGTGCCATTTATTTCTCCTCATTGTGGAACTCTTTAAGACCGGCACACCTCGTGCCGCCCTTGGTCACTCCGCGAGAAGAATCCTGGGTTGCCTTGTCCGAAAGGTCCGGCGCTGCAGGAGCTTCGCGCTCGCAACATGTCTTGCGAGCATGAAAAACACCTACACAAAGACTGAGATAAGAATTTCATGCCCGTTCCCGCAGGTCAACGGCCCAAACAGCAAAAAATGGAAAAATTTAGGTAAAAACCGTGTGGCATGGGGGTCAGCTTGGAGTTACGGTAATTAGGTGCCCGAAGCAACAAAAGGGAACCCTAGAAGAGCCGGGATTCGCTGTCATCGACTCCGCGCATGGCGTCGTAGTCCAGGGTTACGCAGTCGATCCCGCGGTCCTTGGCCAGCACCTTGGCCTGTGGCTTGATTTGCTGGGCCGCAAAGATCCCGCGGACAGGTGCAAGAAGGGGGTCTCGGTTGAGGAGTTCCAGGTACCGGGTCAGCTGCTCCACACCGTCGATGTCGCCACGGCGCTTGAGTTCGATGGCCACGGTGGCACCGTCCGCGTCGCGGGCCAGGATATCCACCGGGCCGATGGCCGTGAAGTACTCGCGCCTGATCAGGGAGTAGCCCTGGCCCAGCGTTTCAATCTGTTCGGCCAGAAGCCGCTGCAGGTCCGCTTCCACGCCGTCCTTGATCAGCCCGGGGTCCACGCCGAGGTCGTGGGAGGACTCACTGACCTTCTCGTGGATGTTGATGATGAGCCGGTCGTCGGTCTTGGCCGACTGCACGGTCCACTGCTCCACCACGCCCAGTTCCAGGTCCACGTCCTCCGGGGAGGAAACGCGCAGGGTAGCCGGGGGACTCATCCAGTTCAGCGGCTTGTAGGAGCCGCCGTCGGAATGCACCAGGACGGAGCCGTCCGCCTTCACCAGCAGGAGCCGTTTGGCCAGGGGGAGATGGGCCTTGAGCCGGCCAACATAATCAACGGAGCAATGGGCTATGACGAGTCGCACGCCGTACAGACTATCGCGTGGGCCCAGCAGGCCATGCCCCGACGGCGGGAGGCCGGACGCGGGGCGGGCACCGCAGGGCGGCAGGCCGGGCGGACCGGCTGGGGCAGAATGGATGCATGCCGCGTTCCAACCGTCCCCGCCGTCCCGCCTCCGGCAAGGGCCCCGTATCCGGCAGGGGTGCCGGACGGAAAGGGAGCGCGGATGTTCCCGAGCTGGACCTGGAACGGGCGCGGGCCGGAATAGCCCGCCGGGAAAGCGCACCCGACGGCGAGTGGATGGTCCGCACCATGACCGCCAAAAACGCAGAGAAGACCTATATCTGCCCAGAATGCTCCACTGCCGTACTGCCCGGTGTTGCGCACCTGGTGGTGTGGAAGGACGACCACCTCTTTGGGGCGGCGGCCGGCCTGGCCGAGCGGCGGCACTGGCACACCAACTGCTGGATGACGCGCAGCTACCGGTACCGCTGACCCGGGCGGGCGGAAGTACCTCCGCTGTCGCTAAGCTGGCAGGCATGACTTTTGATCCGGCGTCGTACGAGTTCACCCAAACCCAGGGCCCCGCTCCCATCCGTGCCTCCACTGTGCTGCCTGCCCGGCGCGAGAACATCGAGCCTGCAGACGGAGGACGGCCACACCTTGGTGGGGGAGCCTGGCACTGCCTGAATCGGGTCCGGTCAAGGCCACGCTGATCACGCTGCACCCGCTGCCCACGCACGGCGGCTTCATGGATTCCCACGTTTACCGGAAGGCCTCCTACCGGCTGCCGGCGCTGGCAGGCATCGCGGTGCTGCGGTTCAACACCCGGGGCACGGCCTCGCCCCGCGGCACCAGCAGCGGTGCCTTCGAGGAAGGCGTGGGGGAGCGCTACGACGTGGAGGCAGCCGTCCGCTTCGCCGTCGAACGCGGCCTGCCCAACCGCTGGCTGGTGGGCTGGTCCTTCGGGACGGAACTGGCGCTCATGTACGGCGCCGTGGAGCCCGTGGCTGCGCAGATCGAAGGCGCCGTGCTGCTCTCGCCACCGCTGCACCGGGCCACGGACAAGCACCTGCAGCTGTGGGCGGAATCAGGCAAGCCGCTCACCGTCCTGGTCCCCGAACATGACGACTTCCTGCAGCCGGCCGAGGCAGCCCGCCGCTTCAGCCTGGTCCCGCAGGCCCGCGTGGTGGGAGTTGCCGGGGCCAAACACCTGTGGGTCGGGGAAAAGTATGCCGCCCGGGTTTTGAACGACATTGTGGCGCAGGTCAATCCCGGACACGCCGGGGTGGAGCTGCCGCAGGAATGGGACGGTCCGGCGGCCACTGCCGGCGCATAGGGGTGCCCGGGGGCGCGGAGGTTTAGTGCTGGTCCTGCCGGGCGATGTAGATTTCCCGGACCAGGAGCAGGACGGCGGCCGCGGTGGGAATGGCGATCAGCGCCCCCAGCACGCCCAGCAGGCTGCCGCCGGCAATGACGGAAATCACTGCTACGGCCCCGGGAACGGCAACGGCCTTCTGCATGATGCGCGGTGAGATGAAGTACGCCTCGAACTGCAGGTACGCGAAGTAGCAGACGGCATAGATGGCCGCCGCCTGCCAGCCCTCGGTGAGGGATACCAGGGTCACCACGATGCCTGCGATCATGCCGCCCACTAGGGGGATGAACGCGAGCAGGACCACCACGAAGGCCAGGAGCAGGGCGAACGGGATGCCTACGATGGACATCACCACGAACGCAAAGGTGGCGTTGAGCAGTGCCACGCAGGCCTGGCCGATCACATAGTTTCCCACCGACCGGGTGATCTCCTCAGAGAGGGCGGCCACCCTCTTCCTGCGGGAGCGCGGTGCCAACCGGTAGCCCCACTTCTTCATGGCCGGGAGCGCGGCCAGGAAGTACAGGCTCAGCACCAGGACGATCAGGGTGCCGAAGAGGCCGTTGGCCAAGGTGGACCCGAAACCCACTACGCCCCCGAAGATGCCGCCCATTGCGGCGGGATCATTGACGAACTTGTTCAGTTCCTCCGTGATGCGGTCGCGTACGCCGAACTGGTCATCGAGGCTGCGGAAGAAATCGGAATCCATGAAGTTGCGAACCCAGTCCGGCGCCTGCCGCACTATCTCGGAAACCTGCTCAACGATCGTGGGGATGAGGGTGGCGAAGAAGCCGACGACGGCTCCCATCAGGACGGCCACCGAGACCAGGATTCCGGCGGGCCGCGGAATCTTCCGGTTCTCGAGCCAGCCGACTACCGGTTCAAGGCCCAGGGCGATGAACAGCGCCGCCACGATCCACAGCAGCAGCCTGCGTGGTGTGGGAACCGATCCAGTAGACCAGCAGCGCCAGTCCCACGCCCACGGTGCCCATGAACCCCATGTACAACGGGTGCTGGGGGGACATCCGCGGCCCCGGGTGGCCGAACTGCGGCTCATCGTCGCCGTCGAAGTCCGACTCCTGCACCTGTCCGGTGTATTCCGGCGGCATCTCGAACCGAAGCCGCGGCTGCGCGCCGGGCAAAGGCTGGCGAAGCCGGCGGACCACGTGGCCAAGGGCCGCGGCGGCGGAGCCCCGCGGCGCGCTGCCATGCCCAGCGGCGGTACGGCGGCGGGAACAGGGCCCCTGGCATCCCCTGGATTTCCGGCTGCAGCCGAGGTCGGGTCCGTCTTGTCAGTCACTGGTTTTGGGGGCCTGTTCCGTGCGTGGCACCGCATCCGCGGGCCGGTGTGATGATCATCGCAAACACTATCAGCAGGCTTGTCACCACGAGCCGACGGCGCTTGCCGGGAGCCGGCAAAGTGGCGGACGGGCCGGCCGAAAAGGGGCCCGTGGTAACAAAAAGGTTACTATTGAAGGTAAACCCCCGCTGATGATAGGTGTTTCCCTTGCGTTTAAAGACTGCAGCCGCACTTGTGCTGCTCGGCCTCCTGACACTTTTGGCCGGTATCGGCCAGAGAACCATCTGGGCTCCCTCCGAGACGTTTACCGCGACCGTGCCGGCAGATGCAGCCGCCGCGCCGCTGACGGTCATTGACCAGAAGCTGCGCACCCTGCACGGCGGAACGGTCAAGATCAACATCCAGGGCGACGGTAACTTCATGCTGGCCTCCGGCCGGCCGGATGACGTCAGCGCGTGGGTGGGCAAGACGGCCCACAACACCATCACCGGCGTATCCGAGGACGAGAAATCCCTCCAGGTTGACCATGCCGACGGTGAAGCTACGGCTCCGAACCCGGCCGGCTCGGACCTCTGGGTGTCCAACGAGAACGCCAGCGGCGAGCTTGAGTACACCTGGACCCCGCCCGCTGACGGCGACTGGAGCCTCCTGCTCGCCTCGGACGGCACCAAACCGGCGCCGGCCACCGTTTCCATGACGTTCCCGAACGACACGTCCACCCCCTGGGCCGTTCCGCTGATTGTCCTGGGCAGCCTCCTGATCGTGGGCGGAATCGTCCTGGCACTGCTCTCGGCCCGCCGGAAGGATGGCGAGGGCGGTGGCGACACCGGCTTCGCCCGCCGCGCCCGTGCCCGCAAGGCCAAGTCGCTGGGCCAGGCTCCGTCGTCGTCCTCATCCTCCTCCTCCAAGGTCACCATGGTGGCAGCGGGTGTGGCCGCAGCCGTGCTGGCCGGATCCGGGACCGGCGCCCAGGCGGCCAGCCCCAGCCCGCAGCCTTCGGGCAGCGCCTCGTCGCCGGCCAAGGAAGCAGCCGGGCCACCGGTCCTGCTGGATGCGCAGTTCCGCCGGATCCTGGAGCAGGTTTCCAGCGCCGCCGACGCGGGGGACGCAGCCAAGGACGCGGCCAAGCTCGCGGACCGCGTCGCCGGCCCCGAACTGGAAATCCGCACCCAGAACTATAAGATCCGCTCCCAGGTGGGCTCCTACGAGTCGCGCATGCCCGTTCGGTCCACCAAGCTGCTGACCACCGTGGTCACCAGCGGCCGTGACTGGCCGCGTTCGGTGCTGGCCGTGACCCAGGGCGAAGGCAATGTAGTGCCGCAGATCCTGACGCTGGTGCAGAAGTCGCCGCGCGAGAACTACAAGCTCATGGAAACCACACCCCTGCAGCCGGGCACCACGTTCCCCAACATCAGCCGCGGGGGCACCGAAACGCTGGCGGCATCGGACAAGTCCGGACTGCTCTACAGCGGCGAGGAAGCAATGTCCGGCCTCGCCGACAGGCTCACCTCCGCGGACTCGCCATTCAAGGACAAGCTCACCGAGGGGCAGTCCTCGCCATACATCGCCGATACCCTGTCCTACCAGGCAGAGGTGGTCAAGGCCGGCGAGAACGGCAACTTCTCCTTCACCCACAAGGCGGTCCCCGAGAGCACCGTGGTGTTCCGCACCTCTGACGGCGGGGCGCTGGTCCTGGGCCGGATCAACTTCGGCTTCGAAGGCACCCCCAAGGCGGCCGGTGACAAGCTCGGCATCGGTGACGACGCGGCAGCCCTGGCCGGCGGCAAGGAAACCACCACGGGCATGGTCCTGAACTTCGCCGAGTCCATGGCGGTCTACGTGCCGCCGGCCGGGTCGCCGGACCCGATGAAGCTCGTTGCCGCAACCCGCGGCCTGGTTGGGGCCAGCTTCAAGTAGCGCCTGGCTGTATTACCACCGGCAGCGGCCGGAGTGGCTAGAGTGGGAAACATGAGTTCGCCAGCTTCCCGCCCAGTCCCTCCTGCCGCTGCCAATCTGGTTAACCTGCGCGGCGCCGTCGACCTTTCCTCACTGAAGCGCCCCGCAGCTCCGTCCGGCCCCGCACCGTCAGGCGCTGCTGCGTCGGATGCTGCTCCGTCCGGAGCCCCGGCAGGGGCGGCACAGGGAGAGCAGCCGGGTGCGGCTGCCGGCGGCCCTGAACTCAAGGTCAACGTCACCGAAGCAAACTTCCAGCAGCTGGTGGACCTGTCCGCGCAGGTTCCGGTGGTGTTCGCCCTGTGGGCGCCCTACTCGCCGGAGTCCAGCAGGATGGTGGAAACCCTGGACCGGATCGTGGCCGGCTACGGCGGCCGCCTGGTCCTTGGTGCAGCTGACATCGAAGCCTTCCCTCAGCTTGCCCAGGCTTTCCAGGTGCAGGCCGTCCCCACCGCCGTCGCCGTCCTTAAAGGTCAGCCGGTCCCGCTCTTCCAGGGCGCGGCGGACGAACCGCAGGTGCGGAGCTTGTTCGATGAACTCCTCAAGGTCGCAGCAGCCAACGGCGTCACCGGAAGCCTTGATGCCGGCGGGGCCGCTGAACCGGAGCCCGCGCCGCTGCCACCGCTGCACCAGGCCGCCTACGATGCCATTGAGGCCGGCGACTACGCCGCCGCCGCCGAAGCCTACCGCCAGGCGTTGAGGGAAATGCCGTCGGACCACGAGGCCAAGGCCGGCCTGGCCCAGGTGGAGCTGATGGACCGGCTGCAGTCGGTGTCGGCCCAGGACAGTGACGCGCTCCGCGGGCTGGCGGCCAACGAGCCGGACAACCTGGAAGCACAGCTCGGAGTGGCCGACCTGGACGTGGCCGGCGGCCACGTGGAGGACGCCTTGAACCGGCTCGTGGCGTTCATCGGCAGGAACTTCGGTCCGGAGCGCGAAACTGCGCGCGTGCGGCTGCTGGAACTGTTCGAAGTGGTGGGCGCCGGTGATGAGCGCGTGGCCAAGGCGCGCCAGGCGCTCGCGCGGGTGCTGTTCTAATGCCGGCCCTGTTCCAGCCGATGGCGCTGCGGTCCATGGAGCCTGCAGCACCGGGGCTGGGTTTCGCCCATGTGCCAGTACAGCTGCGATCCCGACGACGCCCCCGGGGTTCCGAATGACTGGCACCTGGTGCACCTGGGCGGCTTTGCCGTGGGCGGCGCCGCGTTGATCCTTACGGAGGCCTCGGCCGTAAACGCCGAGGGCCGGATCAGCCCCCGGGACGCGGGACTCTACAACGACGGGCAGGCCGAGGCATGGCAGCGGATCATTTCCTTCGTCCACCGGAACGGCGTCGCCGGCGCCAAGATCGGTGTCCGGCTGGCCCACGCCGGCCGGAAAGCCTCCACGTACTGGCCGTTCTCGGGCAAGCACGGCAGCGTTCCGGTATCCGAGGGCGGCTGGGAGACTGTTGGTCCGTCCACTACTTCCTTTGAGGGCTACGCGGCGCCTGCCGCCATGACCGTGGAGCAGATCCAGGGCGTCATCGACGACTTTGCCGCAGCGGCTGTCAGGGCGGTGGACGCCGGCTTTGACACCATGGAGATCCACGGAGCGCACGGCTACCTCCTGCACCAGTTCCAAAGCCCCCTGATCAACCAGCGTGAAGATGAATGGGGAGGGGACGAGGCCGGCCGCAACCGGCTGATGCTGGCGGTGGTTGACGCCGTCCGCGCCGTGATTCCGGATTCCATGCCGCTGCTGCTGCGGATCTCCGCCACCGACTGGGCGCCCGGCGGGGTGGACCAGGAAGCATCGGTACGCGTGGCCCGCCAGGCGGCGGCCCACGGCGTGGACCTTGTTGATGTCTCCAGCGGCGGGGCCGTGGCCCACCAGCAGATCAAGCCGGGCCTGGGCTACCAAACGGGGTTCTCCGCCGCCATCCGCGAGGAGGCAGGAATCGCCACCGGTACGGTGGGCCTGGTGACCACGCCCGGCCAGGCGGAGCACGCCATTGCCACCGGGCAGGCCGACGGCGTGTTCATTGCCCGGGCTGCCCTGCGCGACCCCCACTGGTGGCTCCGGGCCGCCTTCGAACTGGGACATGACATGGCCTGGCCTCCCCAGTACGAGCGGGCCCTCCCGCGGCGTACCTTCTGAGTACAGGGCCCGGCATGGCGCACGCTGGGGCGGACAGCCGGCAATCCGGTGTTGGCCGGCAACTGGAAGCGAAAATCCTGGAACTGCTGGCTTCCCGGGCGGCGACGTCCACCATCTGCCCGTCCGACGCAGCCAGGGCCTTGGGCGGTGAGGATTGGCGCCGCCTTATGGAGCCTGCCCGCGAGGCCGCACGGCGCCTGGTTGATGCCGGCGAGGTCCACATCACCCAGGCCGGCTCAGTGGTGGATCCCGCGACGGCCAGGGGCCCCATCCGGATCCGCAGGGCGCCGTAAAACCAAGGGCAGCGCTCAGCCCAGCAGGTCATCCACGTAGCACCAGCGCCACTCCTCACCCGGTTCGATGCTGCGCATAACCGGGTGCCCCGTTTCCTTGAAGTGGCGGCTGGCGTGCCGGCCCGCGGAGGAGTCGCAGCAGCCGACATGTCCGCACGCAAGGCACATGCGCAGGTGCACCGGTGTGGTGCCCTCCCGTTGGCAGCCGGCACAAGCAGGGTTGTCGGGAAGCGGCGATGGCATGGCTGCCGCCAGGTGGTCGCAGACGCCGCCCGGCTGGGACAGTCCTTCGCCTCCGCCGCCCTCAGCAGCGGAGTCCAGTTCATTGAGGGAAGCATCGAGCATGGACTCCTCGACATCCAGCCGTTCCAGGACCTCACTGAGGACTTCATGGGCAAAGTCCCCTCCGCGCCTGAGCTCCAGTACTTTCTCCCGTTCGGCCTCCAGCATGGCCATCCGCGCCTGCGCGTACCGCTGGCTGGGGGTGGCGGCTTCTGCCGCGGGCCTGCCCAGGCGCTCCCAGGCTGCCAGCCCCCGCTCCTGGGTCCGGCGGCGCAGCATGTCCATGACTTCCGGCGGATCGCTCTCGCGCCGCAGTTGCTCCAGCCGGTCCATCCCCGCAGCGGTGGCAAGCTGCATCAGTGAGGCCTGGTTCAGCGCATCCTCGCGCCGGTCCGGTCCCGGCACGCCAAGGGCCCGGACCAGGGCCGGCAGCGTAAACCCTTGCAGCACCAGGGTGCCGGCCACCACCACCATCGCGGCCAGGACCAGCACGTTGCGGTGTTCCAGGTCATCGGGCAGCGTCAGGACGGCGGCCAGGGTGACCACGCCGCGCATGCCCGCCCAGGACACGATGGCGGGAAACTGCCACGGCGGCGCAGGGTCCATCCGCTGCACGGAAGGAATCAGCCGGGGAAGGTATGTTGAGGGAAAGACCCAGATGGGGCGCAGCACCAGCACGGCCAGCAGGATCACGGCGCAGCCAAGCCACACCCGGCCAGCCCCCAGCGAATCGTCCTGGACGCTGTCAATGATGCTCCGTACCTGCAGGCCGATCAGCAGGAATACGGAGTTCTCCAGCAGGAACTGGACCGTGTCCCAGTTGCTTCGGGCGCTTTGCCGCGCGGCACCGTTAGGCATGGACGGCGCCTTGGTGCCCATCACCAGGCCGGTCACGACGACGGCGAGCACGCCGGACGCGTGGATGGCCTCGGCCGGGAGGAAGGCCACAAACGGGGCCATCAGCGACGTTGACGTATTGATGGCCACGTTGCTGATGCGCTTCCGGATCTCCGTCAGGACGAACGCTGCAGCGAGGCCCACCACCAGTCCGCCGCCGGCGGCCACCACGAAGCCGCCGGCCACGTCCAGCGCGGAGACGGAACCGGCGATGGCGGCCACCGCAGCACGCAGGCACACCAGCGCCGTGGCGTCGTTGACCAGCGATTCGCCTTCCAGGATGTTGACGATCCGGCGCGGCATGCCTACCCGCCGTGCGATCGCCGTAGCAGCCACGGCATCCGGTGGGGCAACCACCGCACCCAGGGCAATCGCGGCCGCGGGCGGAATTTCCGGGAACAGCCACCACACCACTGCCCCCACCCCCAGGGTGCCGAAGATGACGTACCCCACGGACAGGAGCCCGATGGAGCGGCGGTTGGAGGTGAAGTCGAACAACGAGGTGCGGAACGCGGCGGCGTAGAGCAGTGGAGGCAGCAGGCCAACCAGCACCAGTTCGGGATTCAGCTCAACCTGCGGAATGAACGGCAGGAAGGACCCCGCCACCCCCGCCACCACCAGCAGCAGGGGAACGGGCAGGTTGAGCTTGCGTCCCACCGCACTGACGGCGCACACCACCGCTACGATCACCAGCAGGCCCAACGCGATGTCCATGAGGTTAGTCTCGCACCCCCCGAGCGCCGGCCCGCGGACTAGGCTGGCACCATGACTGCTCCGATCCCCGGCCAGGCGCCGGATTCCAGCTCCGTGGCGGCCCTGTCCCTCCGCGGGCTGGCCAAGCGTTTTGGCGGCAAAATCGCCGTGGACGGTATCAGCCTGGACGTCCCGGCGGGCTCATTTTTCGGCATCGTGGGGCCCAACGGCGCCGGCAAGACCACCACGCTGTCCATGGCCACCGGCCTCCTCCGCCCGGACTTCGGCACCGCCGTGGTGCACGGCGTCGACGTCTGGCGGCATCCCCTCGAAGCCAAGCGGCTCATGGGGATCCTGCCCGACGGCGTCCGGCTCTTCGACCGGCTCACGGGAGAGCAGCTGATTACGTACGCCGGGCTGCTGCGCGGCATGGACAAAGCCGTGGTGGCTGCGCGGGTGGGTGAGTTGCTGGCCGCGATGGATCTCAGCCAGGATGCCGGAACGCTGGTAGTTGACTACTCGGCGGGCATGACCAAGAAGATCGCCCTGGCCTCGGCCCTGATCCACGCCCCGCGGCTCCTTGTCCTGGACGAGCCATTCGAAGCGGTGGATCCTGTCTCCGCTGCCAACATCCGCTCCATCCTGGACCGGTACGTGGATTCGGGTGGAACAGTGATCGTGTCCAGCCATGTGATGGACCTTGTGCAGCGCATGTGCGACCACGTTGCGGTGGTGGCCAAGGGCCGGCTGCTGGCGGCAGGGACCGTGGATGAGGTGCGCGGCGGGGCCTCGCTGGAGGACCGGTTTGTACAGTTGGTTGGCGGACATACCCACACGGAGGGGCTGGAATGGTTGCGCACCTTCTGAGGCTCAAGCTCACGTTGCTGCGCAACGGGCTGCGCCGCAGCCCCTGGCAGCTGGTGGGCATGGCTATTGCCGGGCTCTACGCGCTGGGAATGGTGGCAACATTGATCATTGCCCTTCTCCTGCTGCGGACCGCCGGACCCGTGACGGCCCATACCGCGGTGGTCCTCGGTGGCTCCGCCGCCGTCCTGGGCTGGGCGGTGGTTCCGGTGGTGGCCTCGGCCACGGACATGACCCTCGATCCTGCCCGCTTCATCACCTTTGCGATCCCCATGAAGCAGATGCTCGCCGGGCTCGCCCTTGGCGGGCTGATCGGCATCCCCGGCCTGGCCACCGCGCTCGTGGCACTGGCCACGGTGGCCACCTGGTCCCGCGGCGTGGTCCCCGCGCTCGCAGCCCTGGCCGGCGCCTGCCTGGGCGTCATGACGTGCATTGTGCTGGCCAAGGTGGTCACTACCGCCACGGCCAGCCTGGCCGCTTCCCGCCGTTTCAAGGACATAAGCGCCATCGCGTTCCTGGTGCCGATGGTGCTGCTGGGCCCGATCGTGGCGGGGGTTGGGCGCGGCATCTCCGCATCCACCGGATTCCTGCCCGGGTTTGCCCGGACCCTGTCCTGGACACCGCTCGGAGCGCCCTGGTCGCTTGGCGGCGACGTCGCCTCGGGCCGGCCGGGGCAGGCCGCGCTGAAGCTGCTGGTTTCAGTGGCCGTCCTCGCCGCCCTGGCCTGGTGCTGGAAGCTGCTGCTTGAACGCGCACTGGTCACCCCGCCGTACGCCGGCGCCGCGAAGCGCAGGGGCGGCAGGCTTGGGCTGTTCGGCGTGCTGCCGGCAACCCCTGCCGGCGCCGTGATGGCACGGTCGCTCACCTACTGGCTCCGGGACCCGCGGTATTCGGGTTCGCTGGTGGTCATCCCGCTGCTGCCGGTGGTCCTGGCATTCCAGGGGACGCAGACCGGCAACTATGGCAGCCTGGCCGTCCTTGCCCCGATGTCCGGCTTTATCCTTGCGTGGTCCATTTCCGCCGACGTCTCCTATGACAACACCGCATTTGCGCTGCACCTGGCCACCGGCGTCCGGGGCGTGGCGGACCGGCTGGGCCGGGCCCTGGCGTGCCTGACCTTCGCCCTGCCCGTCGTGCTGGTGTTCTCGGTGGGATACGCGGCCTTCACCGGCAGCTGGACAGGCCTGCCCGGCCAGCCTGGGACTCAGCCTGGGGATCCTCTTCACCGGCCTGGGCCTGTCCTCGGTGGTGTCGGCCCGGTACACCGTCACTGTCCCGCTGCCGGGGGACAGCCCGTTCAAGAAGCCGCCGGGCAACGTTGGGCAGACCCTGGCCGTACAGTTCGTTGGAATGCTGGCCCTGATGGTCCTGGTCCTTCCGGAGGCCGCGCTGGTGGTGGCCCAGGCGGTCACGGGCAACGTCCTGTTCGGCTGGCTCAACCTGGTTGTGGGAACCATCCTGGGCCTGGTCCTTTTCCTGGCCGGCGTCCGGCTGGGCGGCAGGTGGCTCGATGCCCGCGGGCCCGAACTCCTGGCACAGGTTACCGTCAACCGCTGACAGCTCCAGAAAGGGAACCCCATGGAAGTCGTGATCCTCGGCGGCAGCAGGCAGATCGGAAAACTTGCGGCCGACGCCATTGAGCAACTGATCCGGCGCAAGCCCGCTGCGGTGCTTGGGCTGGCCACCGGGTCTTCGCCGCTGCCTGTCTACGACGAACTCGCGGCCCGGCACGAACGCGGCCTGGACTTCAGCAGGGCGTCAGGGTTTGCGCTGGATGAATATGTGGGCCTGCCGGCCGGCCATCCGGAGTCCTACCGTGAGGTCATCCGCCGCGAATTCACCAACCGGGTGAACATCGCACCGGAAAACGTCCACGGGCCTGACGGAACGGCGCCTGACATCCCTGCTGCCTGTGAGGCCTACGAGCAGGCCATCGCCGAAGCGGGCGGCGTGGACCTGCAGCTGCTGGGAGTGGGCACCGACGGCCATATCGGGTTCAACGAACCTGGGTCCTCCTTCGCCTCGCGGACGCGGATCAAGAGCCTGATCGAACAGACGCGCCGGGACAACGCCAGGTTCTTCAACAGCCTTGCCGAGGTGCCGCACCACGTCATCACCCAGGGACTGGGCACCATCATGGCGGCGCGCCACGTGATCGTCCTCGCCACGGGCGCGCAAAAGGCGCAGGCTGTCCGCGATTTTGTGGAGGGACCGGTGGCCGCGATCTGTCCCGCCTCCGTGCTGCAGTTCCATCCGCACGCCACAGTCCTGCTGGACGAGGCCGCCGCATCAGCGCTCAAGCTGGCGGATTTCTACCGCCACACCTACGAGAACAAGCCCGCGTGGCAGGGTCTGTAACGGCGGTCCGGACGGGTGCGGCGGGGGCCTGAAAAGTACGACGGCGGGCGGTCTGGGACCTCGGCGCGGGCGTGCCGCCGTCGAACGCGGGGCCGTTGGAACGGCTAAGATGGATGCCATGACTAGCATGACGGACCCTCTCGAAAACGACCCGATGCGCGAGCTTTCCGGGGCAGGAACGTCCACGGCCACCATTGAGCGCGAGGAACTGCGCCAGGAAGTGGAGCCGGGGGACCGGGAGCGCTTCTCGCACTATGTGCGGAAGGAAAAAATCATGGAGTCGGCGCTGACCGGGGAACCCGTCATCGCGCTGTGCGGAAAGGTCTGGACCCCGGGCCGGGATCCGCAGAAATTCCCTGTTTGCCCCGAGTGCAAGGAAGTCTATGACGGCCTCCGGCCGGGCAATGACGGCGGCAAGGGTCCCGGAGGGGACTCGGGCAGCAACAAGTAGTGACGGAGACGCTCTTTGGCGGTCCCACCCTGCCTCCGGCTTACCCGGAACGTGCAGCCTGGGGAACCGCCCAAAAACTCCGTGCCTGGCAGCAGGAAGCCCTGGACCTTTACCTGGCGAAAAGCCCCCGCGATTTCCTTGCGGTGGCAACCCCCGGTGCAGGTAAGACCACCTTTGCGCTGCGGATCGCCTCCACGCTGATCGATTCCGGTGCCGTCAACCGGGTGACCATCGTCGCGCCCACTGACCACCTGAAGCGCCAGTGGGCGGATGCCGCCGCCAAGGTGGGGATCGCCATCGACCCCAACTTCAAGAACTCGGACGGCCAGCACGGCCGCGGCTTCATTGGCGTCGCCGTCACCTACGCGCAGGTGGCCAGCAAGCCCCTGCTGCACCGCGCCAAGACCGAGGCAGCCCGCACCCTGGTGATCCTCGATGAGATTCACCATGGCGGTGAGGCCCTGTCCTGGGGTGACGGACTGCGTGAGGCATTCGACCCCGCAATCCGCCGGCTGTCCCTGACAGGTACGCCGTTCCGCTCCGACACCTCGCCCATTCCATTCGTGGAGTACGCAGAGGACCGTGACGGCATCCGGCGCTCCAAGGCGGACTACACGTACGGCTATGGCAACGCCCTCCGCGACCACGTGGTCCGGCCGGTGATGTTCATGGCCTATTCCGGCCAGATGCGGTGGCGCACCAGCGCGGGCGAGGAGATGGCGGCTTCCCTTGGTGAGGCTGCGGTGACCAAGGACATCACCAGCCACGCCTGGCGGACTGCCCTGAACCCGGCGGGAGAGTGGATTCCCGCTGTCCTTGCCGGGGCTGACAGACGGCTCAGCGAGGTCCGGCGCACCGTTCCCGACGCCGGCGGCCTGGTCATCGCCACCGACCACGAGGACGCGCGGGCCTACGCCGGCCAGCTGAAGAAAATCACCGGCGAGTCGCCCACCGTCATCCTTTCCGACGACGCCAAGGCCTCCAGCAAGATCGAGGACTTTTCGGCCGGCGACAAGCGCTGGATGGTGGCTGTCCGCATGGTGTCCGAAGGCGTTGACGTGCCCCGGCTCTCCGTTGGCGTCTACGCCACGTCAACCTCTACACCGCTGTTTTTCGCCCAGGCTGTGGGGCGCTTCGTGCGTGCCCGCAAGAGGGGTGAAACGGCGTCGGTCTTCCTGCCGTCCGTGCCGCAGTTGATGGCGCTGGCCAACTCCATGGAGATGGAGCGGGACCACGCGCTGGACCGGCCGGAGAAAGAGGACGGCGACGGACTCTTCAACCCGGAAGACTCGCTGATGGACGAGGCCAACCGCGAGGAAAAGGCCTCTGACAGCCTCACCAAGGGCAAGTTCGAGGCCCTGGACTCCCAGGCGTCCTTTGACCGCGTGTTGTTCGACGGTGGCGAGTTCGGCACCGGCGGCGAGGTGGGGTCCGACGACGAGATGGACTTCCTTGGCATCCCCGGCCTGCTGGACGCGGAGCAGGTGGGGACGCTGCTGCGCCAGCGCCAGCACGAACAGTTGAACCGGAAGAACCGGAAAGCCCCGGCCGCGGCTGCCCAGCAGGTACCGGCCGTTCCCGACCACCGCATGCTGATGGATCTGCGCAACGAGCCTGGCCAAGAACGTGGCCGCGTGGGCCGCCCGGACCGGAACCCCTCACGGGGTGGTGCACACGAAGTTGCGCACTGTCTGCGGCGGACCTCCCGTGGCACAAGCCAACGAGGAGCAGCTGAAGTCCCGGCTGCGCAAGCTGCAGGACTGGTTCGTGGGCCGCAAGTAGCGGTTCAGGTGATGTCGGCCCCGCCGAGTTCCATCTCGGCAACGGCGTCTTCCAGGTCCTCGGCGATGCCGGCGGTCAGTGACCGCACCACGGTGACCCCGTAGCCGGCCTGGACGGCGTCGAGAGCTGTGGCCTTCACGCAGTAGTCGGTGGCGATGCCAACCACCACCACATCCTCCACGTCGTGGCTCTGCAGCCAGTCGTCGAGGCCGATGGCGTCCTCGTCGGACTCCAGCGCTGCCGGGGCACCGGGCAGGCTGCCGGCCTGGCGCTCTCCAGTGGGGACGGCGTCCTCGGGGGCCAGCAGGCCCTCGAAGCCAGAGTAGGCGGCAGCGAACTGCCCCTTCCGGAAGTACGCGTCGACGTACTCGGTGTCCAGGTCAGGATGGAGCTCGGCTCCGCGGGTGCCCGCCACACAGTGCCGGGGCCAGCTGTCCTTGTAGTCGGGTGTCTCGGAAAAGTGGCTGCCGGGATCGATGTGCCAGTCCTGCGTGGCCACCACGTGGTCGAATTCGCCATAGTGGGCATCCAGGTACTCGCTGATGGCGCCAGCGACGGCAGCGCCGCCGCGAACCGCGAGCGGGCCGCCCTCGCAGAAATCGTTCTGGACGTCCACGATGATCAAAGCGCGGGACATCAGTGCTCCTTAGTTGCCTTCGTAGAGAGTGGGGATTGCGGCCTCGCCGCGTTGCAGGCGGTTGACCACCGGCGGCGGCTCGGCCATGGAGTCCGCGTGGCGCTGCCGTGCGCGCAGTACGCCCTCGTGGCCGGTCCAGCCCGGCAGCAGTTCGCCGTTCTTCATGAACTGCTGCAGCAGGGGACGGTCGTTGCCGTCGTCCTCCGGCCGGTGGCCCACGCCCACCACCTCTGCGGTGGCGGTGCCGCGTTCGTCCAGCTTCCGCAGTGCGTACTTGCGGCCGCCCACGCTGGCCTTGTTCTTGGCTGCTTTGGCCACGGACACGAAGTTGCCGTCGTCATCCGTACGGCTGACCAGCTTGTAGACCATGCTGGCGGTAGGCGCTCCGGAGCCGGTCACCAGCGACGTGCCCACACCGTAGGAGTCCACCGGGGCTGACTGCAGAGCCGCGATGGCGTATTCGTCCAGGTCCGAGGTCACCACGATCTTCGTGTTCTCGTTGCCGAGGTCGTCCAGGAGCCGGCGCACCCACTGCGCCTGGGCCACCAGGTCGCCGGAGTCCAGCCGGACCCCGCCCAGGCTTGGCCCTGCCAGCTCAACGGCCGTGCGGACTGCCTTTTCGACGTCGTACGTGTCCACCAGCAGGGACGTGCCCTCGCCCAGCGAGGCGATCTGGGCCTCGAAGGCCTCCCGCTCGGTATCGTGCAGCAGCGTGAAGGAGTGGGCTGCAGTGCCCACCGTCTTCACGCCGTAGCGGATGCCCGCCTCAAGGTTGGAAGTGCTGTCAAAGCCGGCAATGATGGCCGCACGCGCCGAGGCTGTGGCAGCCTCCTCGTGGGTGCGCCGGGAACCCATTTCGATACAGGGGCGGCCGCCGGCCGCAGTGACCATCCGGGAAGCGGCGGAGGCAATGGCGGTGTCGTGGTTGAGCACGGACAGCAGGTAGGTTTCGAGCATGCAGGCCTCGGCGAACGAGGCCTCCACGATCAGGATGGGGGAGTTGGGAAAGTACGCCTCCCCTTCGGCGTAGCCCCAGATGTCGCCGGAAAATTTGTAGTTGGCCAGGTACGCCAGCGTCTCCTGGTTGACCACCCGGGTGCGTTCCAGGAACTCCAGGCTCCGCCTCGCCGAAGCGGAAGTTCGCGATGCCTTCCAGGAGGCGTCCGGTGCCGGCCACAATGCCGTAGCGCCGGCCGTCAGGCAGCCGGCGCGCAAAGGCCTCAAACACGGACCTGCGGTGTGCCGCCCCGGAGTGGAGGGACGCCTGCAGCATGGTCAGCTCGTAATGGTCGGTATAAAAGGACGTGCGGGGATGGTCCCAGCCGGCAGAGGTGCTCACGAAAATCACTCTATCGGGCGTCCCCATAGAATGGACAGATGACCATAAGCGTTGCGCCCGGCCCTGATACACAGGAGGGCGTCCGGACCGGCACAGCAGAGTCCACCGACTCCCTGACTGCGCCGGACATCCCCTGGAACCTGGTGATCTGGAACGATCCCGTCAATCTCATGAGCTACGTCAGCTACGTCTTCCAAAGCTACTTCGGCTATTCGGAAAGCAAAGCCAACAAGCTCATGATGGAAGTCCACAAGAAGGGCCGCTCCATCGTTGCCTCCGGCAGCAAGGAACAGGTGGAACGCCACGCCGTGGCCATGCACGGTTTCGGGCTCTGGGCCACGGTGGAAAAAGCCAGCGGCGGCCCCGGTGGGAATTCAGGCAAGTCCGGCGGTCCGGGCCAGGGTAAGGGGAAACGTGGCTAAGGCATTCAAATACGGACTCAAGGGCATCACGGGGTTCCTGGAACCAGCCGAACGGGATCTGCTCCGCAGCCTCATCGATGACGTCATTTCCATGCTCCAGCCCGAGGACCGCGAGGGGCAGGACCCGCTGGCAGCCCTGATTGGCCTGGACATGGACGTGGCTGAACCCACCGACCGTGCCGTCAGGCGGCTGCTGCCGAACGTGGCGAGGGACGACGGTGCCGCGTCCCTTGAGTTCCGCCAGCTCACCGAGCGATCGCTGCGGGAAACAAAGATCGGCGCCCTGCGCGCTGCCGCTTTGGACCTGGACAAGGACGAGATCGTCCTGACGCCCGAAGGGGCCCGGCACTGGTCCATGGCATTGAACGACGTGCGGCTGGTCCTGGCGGAGCGGCTGGACATCAGGGACGAGGCCGACGCCGAGCACGTCCACCGCATGCAGGACTGGTCCCAGGCCGAGGACGTGGAGAGCTACCTGGCGCTGGTGTACAACTTCGCCACCTGGCTACAGGAGTCCCTGGTCCAGGCCATGCTGCAGTCAATGGAATCCCGGCGGTGAGCCACGGCGGCCTGGGGGAGGCCGTGGGCTGTGACACAGCAGACACGAGTCGCTGGACACAAGTTGATGACTGACGCTTCCGGGAGCACCTATCCTCGAGTAATCATGACAACAGCCCCGAGCATGGAACCACCGGCGGAAACAGATACCGCGCCCGGCGAAGGCGAGCCCCTGCCGCTGCCCCGGAAACCCGTCCCATTGGCGTCTTTGACTCCGGTGTCGGCGGCCTCACCGTGGCCCGCTCCATCATCGACCAGCTCCCCAACGAATCAATCCTCTATGTTGGGGACACCGCCCACGGGCCGTACGGGCCGCTCCCCATCGCCGAGGTGCGGGCCAACGCCCTGGGCGTGATGGACGAACTCGTGGACTCCGGCGTCAAGCTGCTCACCATCGCCTGCAACTCGGCGTCGGCCGCTGTCCTGCGGGATGCCCGCGAGCGGTACACCGCCAAGTACGGCATCCCGGTCATCGAGGTCATCCAGCCGGCGGTGCGGCGCGCCGTTGCCGCCACCCGCAGCGGAAAGGTCGGCGTAATTGGCACTTCCGCGACGGTGGGATCCCGCGCCTACGAGGACACCTTCGCCGCCGCGCCGGACCTGGACATCACCTCCGTGGCGTGCCCGGAGTTCGTCAGCTACGTGGAGGCGGGAATCACCACAGGGCCGGCCCTGCTCGCCATCGCCGAGGAATACCTGGCACCGCTGAAGGCGGCCGGGGTGGACACCGTGGTCCTGGGCTGCACGCACTACCCGCTGCTGACAGGCGTCATCTCCTATGTCATGGGGGCGGACGTCACCTTGGTCTCCAGCGCGGAGGAGACCGCCAAGGACGTCTACCGCGCCCTGGCCACGCATAACCTGCAGCGCACCTCCGAGGCCCTACCCGAACACCACTTCGTGGCCACCGGCGATGCCGGGCAGTTCGAGGCGCTCGCCCGGCGTTTCCTGGGCCCGGAAGTCCTGTCAGTCCGGCACGTGGACCATGTGGCCGCGCAGTACCCGACGGGCAGCCTGGCCCGGATCACCCCGGAGATGATCGCCGCCGCGCAAAACGCACGGAACCGCCCCAGGATCTCCAACTTCGTGGGCGGCGGGTTCGCCGGGGCGCGCCGTGGCGGAGGGCCCGCCCAGTGAAGCTGACCATCGTGGGATGCACGGGCTCGTTCCCCGGTCCCGGCTCCCCGGCGTCGTGCTACCTCCTGACCGCCACCGACGGTGAACGGACGTGGAAGGTGGTGATGGACCTCGGCAGCGGAGCGCTGGGGGCCATCCAGCGCTACACGGACCTGGAGGACATCGACGCGATCTTCCTCACCCACCTGCACCCGGACCACTGCATGGACCTGTGCGGCCTGCACGTGGCCATCCGCTGGAAGCCAGGAGGATGGGGCCGCGGCCGCATCCCCGTGTGGGGGCCTGCCGCCACCGCAGACCGGATGGCCACCGCCTACGGCCTGCCCCTGGATCCCGGCATGCACGAAGAGTTCGACTTCACCAACTGGACCGAGCGCAAACCGGTGACCGTGGGGCCGTTCACCATCACCCCGTTCGCCGTCAACCATCCCATCGAGGAGGCCTACGCGCTCCGGGTGGAAGTGGCGGAGCCCGGCAAGGACGGCACCCCGGTGTCCCGCGTCCTGACCTATTCCGGGGATACAGACTGCTGCGCCGGGCTTGAAGAAGCGGCCAGGGACGCTGACCTGTTCCTGTGCGAGGCGGCCTTCGAAGAGGGCCGCGACGACGGCATCAACGACGTCCACCTGACGGGCAAACGGGCAGGGGAGGCCGCAGCGGCAGCCGGCGCGCGGCGGCTCCTGCTGACCCACATCCCGGTGTGGACGTCCCAGACCACCGTGATGGCTGAAGCCCGTCCCGTGTTTCCCGGCGACGTGGCGGTTGCCGTGGCGGGCGTGCACTACACGATCTAGTGGCGCCGGTGCCGCACCGGCACTGGATAAGCTAAAGGCATGACATCTGAAGCAACTGCAGTGCCCATTGTGCGTGCCGACGGCCGTGCCCCCGACCAACTCCGGCCCATCAGCATCACCCGCGGATGGTCCAGCCAGGCTGAGGGGTCGGCGCTGATCGAGTTCGGCAACACCAGGGTCCTGTGCACCGCCTCCCTCACCGCCGGTGTCCCGCGCTGGCTCAAGGGGAGGGCCGCGGCTGGGTCACGGCCGAGTACGCCATGCTGCCGCGCGCCACCAACACGCGTTCGGACCGCGAATCCGTCAAGGGGAAGATCGGCGGCCGCACGCACGAGATTTCGCGCCTGATCGGGCGTTCGCTGCGCTCCATCATCGACACCAAGGCCCTGGGCGAGAACACCATCGTGCTGGACTGCGACGTCCTGCAGGCCGACGGCGGCACCCGCACCGCTGCCATCACCGGAGCCTACGTTGCGCTGGCCGACGCGATCCGGTTCGCCCGCGACACCAAGCTCATCGCGAAGAACGCGCAGCCGCTCATCGACACCATCGCGGCAGTGTCCGTGGGAATCATCGACGGTGTCCCCATGCTTGACCTGCCCTATGTGGAGGACGTCCGGGCGGAGACCGACATGAATGTGGTGGTCACCGGGTCCGGGAAGTTCGTGGAGGTGCAGGGAACCGCCGAGGGTGCCCCGTTCGACCGTGAGGAGCTGAACCAGCTCCTGGACCTGGCGCTGCTGGGCACCGCCCAGTTGGCGGCCATCCAGCGCGAAACCCTGGCGGACACCCTGTGAGCGGTGCGGCGCCCCGGCTGGTGCTCGCCACGCACAACAAAGGCAAACTCCGCGAACTCCGAGAACTGCTGCGCGGACAGGTGCCGGGGCTCGACGTCGACACCCAGGTGGTGGACGCCGCCGCGGCAGGTGCGCCGGACGTCGTCGAAACCGGCGTGACGTTCGCCGAGAACTCCCTGCTGAAGGCGCGGGCGGTGGCCGGGGCCACCGGCCTGGTGGCCATCGCTGACGACTCCGGGCTCGCCGTGGACGTCATGGGCGGGGCCCCGGGCATCTTTTCCGCCCGGTGGGCGGGACGGCACGGAGACGACGCCGCCAACCTGGAACTCCTGCTGAACCAGCTCTCCGACGTTCCTGACGAACACCGCGGGGCCGCTTTTGTCTGCGCCGCAGCCCTGGCCATGCCGGCGGACGGGCAGGGCCCCGGGCGCGAGGTGGTCGAGTATGGGCAGGCTCGAGGGAATCCTTCTCCGCGAACCACGGGGTGCCGGCGGGTTTGGCTACGATCCCGTGCTGCAGCCCGTCGGCGAGGACCGCGCCTGCGCCGAACTGTCCGCCGAGGAAAAGAACGCCATCAGCCACCGCGGCAAGGCATTCAGGGCGCTGCTGCCGTCCATTGTGGCGGCCTTGGAAGCTGCAGGGTAGGAAACCCACAAAAAGGGTGCGCACCCCGGTGCGCACCCTTGACAATCAGGAGGGGTCGGAGGGCTGCTGCTCCGGCCGGCCGCCATGGATGTTGCGGGGCGTCTTCCGCTCCGCTTCCGGCTCGTGTTCCTCGATGTACTCGTCGACGGTGTCGGTGCCGTACGCCTCCGCCTGCCGCCGTGCGGACAGCCCGCGCAGGAGCTCGATGCCGATGGGGACCACCGAGACCAGCACGATGACGATGAAGATAATGTCCAGGTTGTCGCGGACCCACGGCACCGTGTCGCCCAGCAGGTAGCCGAGGAGTGTGACGCCGCCGCCCCACAGCGCCGCGCCGATGACGTTGTAGATGAAGAACTTTCGCTTGCTCATTCGCGCCACGCCGACGATCACGGGCACGAAGGTACGGATGATGGGCACGAAGCGGGCCAGGATCAGTGCCTTGCCGCCGTGCTTTTCAAAGAATGCGTGGGCGCTCTCGACATTTTCGCGTTTGAACAGCTTGGAGTCGGGCCTGTTGAAGAGGGCGGGGCCCGCCTTGGAGCCGATCAGGTAGCCGGCCTGGTTTCCAATGATCGCGGACACCACGATCAACGCGGCGAACGCGAAGATGTTGAACTTGATGGTGCCCGTGGCCACCAGCAGGCCAGCCGTGAACAGCATGGAATCGCCCGGCAGGAAGAAACCGATAAGCAGGCCGGTCTCGGCGAAGATGATGCCGCACACCAGCAGGACCACCCAGGGGGCCAGCGCGGGATCGGCCAGGAAGACCTGGGGGTTCAGCCAATCGGGCAGGAAGGAAGCCATTTTCGGCTGGACCGGTCCCGCACCGCCCAGCATGGACACAGCGAGGTCATTCATCACAGGAAAGTTCACCCCTCAAGGGTACTTGACGGGCCTGTGCTCCCCGGGGCTGGGGCTCCGCGGCGGTAAGGTAGGGGCCGTGGGTTTGGACTTTACGGCGATCGACTTCGAAACGGCCAACGGCTTCCGTGGCTCCCCGTGCTCTGTGGGGCTGACGAAGGTGAGGGGCGGAAAGATCGTCGCCGAAGCCTCCTGGCTGATGCGTCCGCCGCCGGGATACGACCTTTTTGACCACCACAACGTCCGGATCCACGGCATCACTGCCGCGGACGTTGCCGGCACCCCGCGCTTTGGCGAACTGTTTCCTGAAATCGGCGCGTTCATCGGCGACGACGTACTGGCAGCGCACAACGCCGCCTTCGACCTGGGCGTGATCCGTTCGGCGCTGGAAGTATCCGGCCTGCCCGGGCCCGCCTACGACTACGTCTGTACCGTCATGCTGTCGCGGCGCTGCTATTCGCTTGTGTCCAATTCCCTTCCGTTTGCCGCCGAGGAAGCGGGCGTTCCGCTGGTGAACCACCACGACGCCGCAGAGGACGCCCGTGCCTGTGCCGGCATCCTCATCGATATCGCCGCACGGAACGGTGCCAACAGCATCGCCGAACTCTACCTGTCCCTGGGCCTGGCCATGCCGCGCCAGCAGGCCTTCGATCCAGCCACCGGAGACCTTTCAAAGCCCAGCCTCGCTGCCATGGCGGGTGCTTCCGGCAACGGGGCCGCACTGGTCCGCCCGTTCCAGTCGGGCTGGCCCGAGGAAGGGCTCAACCCGGAACCGAACCTCGACGCCGAGCCCGGCCACCCGCTGTACGCGCAGACGGTTGTGTTCACCGGCCAGCTCTCCATCAACCGTCCCGAAGCTAAACTCCGCTCGGCCCGGTGCGGTGCGCGGACCGAGAGCCGCGTCACCGGGCGGACCACGGTCCTGGTGGTGGGCGACGGGTTCGTTGCCTCCGACCTTCGCTCGGGCAGGCTCACCGGCAAGGCCCGCCGAGTCCTGGAGCTCCACGAGCGGGGGCAGGCCATCGAAGTGCTGTCCGAGGGGGAATTCCTGCAGATGGTGGGCGGTGCCGACGCCGCCGCAGGCCCGCTCGACAGTGCCGGGGCAGCATGGACCGGCGCCCGTGCACCTGCCATCAGCGCCTGACATGACCGGCGGGGCGGGAAGTCATCCGGCGCAACAAAGCTTGGCCGCTCCGGAGACCGACTCCTATTCTTGCGTCATGGCCTCCCTGTTCGCTTTCCCCAACCCCGTCAACGAGTACGCCGCCCGGGTCACCGCAGCGCTGGTGGTGCTGCTCGCCGTCGTCACCGCCGTGGCGAATTCCGGGTGGGGGCTCGCGGCCATCGCCGTCGGGTTCTGGCTGCGGCTGCTCTTTGGCCCCCGGATTTCGCCCTTGGCGCTGCTTTCGGTCAAGGTGATCACGCCGCGGCTGGGAAAGGCGAAGCTGGTTCCCGGCCCGCCCAAGCGCTTTGCCCAGGGAATCGGCGCGGCAGTCTCCACCGCCGCCCTGCTTCTGTTCGCCGCCGGTGCGGCACCGGCGGCCTGGACGCTCCTGGGCATCCTGGTGGTTGCCGCATCACTGGAGGCCTTCGCCGGGTTCTGCCTGGGATGCACCATCTTCGGGTTCCTGCAGCGCCGCGGGGTCATCCCCGAGGACGTCTGCGAGGCCTGCAACAACATCAGCCTTCGCCGGTCGTAACCGTCACCAGCCTGGTCCGCCATGCCGCGGATCACCTCCGGCGCTTCCAGGGCCACCAGCCACTCTGCCGGTAGGCAGTCCTCCCCATACAAAGCGCCAAGGATGTTTCCGGCCAGAGAGCCCGCGGTACCGCCCGCGCCGCCATGGTTTACGGCCACTGCCAGGGCATCCCGAAAATGGGCGGCAGGCTGGGCGTCTGCTTGGTCGGCCGGCAAAGTGGCAATAACGGCGTACAGTGCGACGGCGAGTGCTTCCTCCGCTGAGCGCCCTTCGCCCAGGACCTGAAGCAGTTCCCCCGGGTCAACGATTGCTTTCTCCGCAAGCCGGAGGCCTGCCTCAAGCCGTTCGGGCAGCCTGGGGGCCACGTTCGTGAGGGTGGCGGCGTGCGCGGTTACCCCGGCAGCGGCATCCCGCAGCCCCTCCCCGGACGCCAGCCGGTGGATCAGGAGGCTGAAGATGCCCGCACTTTGCCGCGCAGCGGGATGCCCGTGGGTCAATGCGGCGGCGTCGGCACTCAACTTGTAGACGGCGTCGGGCGTGATGTGCGGCACCAGCCCGAATGGTGCGGAACGCATCACGGTGCCGGCGCCGTTAGCCCCGGGGTTCACGGGGCGCACGGACGTCCCCATCTCACCGGTAGCCAGCCCGGTAATGCAGTCCTGGTCGGGATGCCGGCGCTGCCGCAGCACTCCGTTGCCGTCGATCCAACGGGGCTGGGGAGCGGGCGCGGCGTGGCCTGCGTCCTCACCCTGGGTGGCCAGCCAGCGCAGGTACGCAAGCCAAAGGCACGCATTCACGTCAGCGCCCACGCCGGAGTTGGCCCACTCGAGCGCCTCCACCAGCCCGTCCACGGTGTACAGGGTCAGCTGGGTGGCATCGGAAAAGTGCCAGGGGCCGGGCAGTTCCTCGAACACGGCCGGCCCCCGTGCTCCAACGCGCTCCCGGATCCCGGGGATGGAATCGGACTCCACGGCGTAACCCAGGGCGTCGCCCATTGCGCCGCCCAGCAGCGAGCCGTGGATGCGGGACTTGGGGGTGGGTGCAGGAATACCGTGGTCAAAGCTCATGCAGTAAATTTACCGCTCGTAACCGGAGCCCGGCGCTCCCGCCGGGTTCCGGTACCACTCCGGCCAGCTGCTGCCCAGCAAACGCCCAGCCTGGGCTGGAATACTGCTCGGGTTGCCCGGCGGACACTACTGCTGAACGGCGCTCCGCTGAAACGTGCAGCGCCGTCACAACGAAGGGCAGCCGGAACACCAGACGCCCACAAGCAAAGGTCCCATCATGAGCGCCCCTGTCCCCGCCCGCGACGCACTGCAGCCCGGCGGCACGTCCACCGCGGCCACCGGCCTGTTGCCCCGCCTGGCGGCCGAGGCCTTCGGAAGCCTCTTCCTGGCGGTGGCCGGTTTGGGCGTGCCGTTGTTCAGCATCCCGCAGTCCAGCCCGGTTCCCTCCGCACTGGCAGCTGGCCTTGCCATCACCGCGGCGATGCTGGCCTTCGGGCACATCTCCGGTGGCCACTTCAACCCCGCCATCACCCTGGGGCACCTCCTGGCCGGACGGATCCGGGCCGGCGCGGCCGCGGCCTACGCCGCAGCCCAGGTCGTCGGGGCCTTGGTGGGCGCCCTGGCCCTGTTCGGGATCCTGCGCACCCTGCCCAGCATCCCGGACAGCCGGACCGCCTTCGATACCGTGGCTGCGGGCTTCGGTTCGCACTCCATCATCCAGGCTCCAGTCGCCGCCGTCGTCCTGCTGGAACTGCTGGGCGCCGCCATTATCGTGGCTGTCTTCCTTGGGGCCGCCGGCCGTGAAGGCGGCACCCGTACGGTGGCTCCCGTCGCCGTCGGCCTGTCCTTCGCCGCCCTGCTGCAGGTGGGCCAGTCGGTGGGAAACCTGCCGTTTAACCCGGCCCGTGCCGTCGCTTCCGCCGTCTTCAGCTCCGGCTGGGCCGTGGAGCAGCTGTGGGTCTTCCTGGTGGCGCCGCTGGCTGGCGCTGCAATCGCCGGGCTGGTGTTCAGGATTACGGCCGTGGCCGAGTCCCCGTCGCCCCTGGTGGATGTTGAGGCGGAAGGCGATGGCGTTGGCGAGGACGGCGACGCTGACGCTGCTGCCGCGGATGAGGTTGTCCCCGCTGCGGCTGCCCGCCCGGCGGGGCCCGGCGGGGAGAGGGCCGGCAGCGTGAGCGAGGCCCAGGAGTTCTTTGACGGAAAGCGGTCCTGACCCCTGTTTGCGGCGGCGTTTTTCTTTACTGTCAGTGGCTGCCGATAGCTTAGGAATATGCGGTTACTTCACACCTCGGACTGGCATCTGGGCCGGTCCTTTCACGGCGTCGGCATGCTGGACGCCCAGCGCGCCTTCGTCGACCAGTGGTGGCGGCGGTCCAGCGGGACAGCGTGGACGTTGTCCTGATCGCCGGGGACGTCTATGACCGGGCGCTTCCGGGCGTGGACGTGGTCCACCTGCTTGACGAGGCCCTGGTCCGGCTGACCGCGGCGGGTGCAAAAGTGGTCCTCACCAGCGGCAACCACGATTCCGCTATCCGCCTTGGGTTCGCATCCCGCCTGTTGGAACGCGGGGAGTGCACCTGCGCACCAGGGTGGAGGACCTCGACCAGCCGCTGCTGCTGCCGCTGGGAACGGACGCTGCCGGGAAGGAGGCCGCCCTGGCGCTTTACGGAATCCCGTGGCTTGAGCCCAGAATGGTCGCCGACCAGCTTGGCGTGGAGACGGCCAGCCACTTCGAAGTCACCCGCGCGGCAACCGGCCTTATTCGGGAAGACATCGCCCGGCGCGGCGCTTCCGCCACCGTCCACTCGGTAGTCCTGGCCCACACCTTCGCCAGCGGGGGCATCAGTTCCGACAGCGAGCGTGACCTCAGCATCGGGGGAGTGGGTGCCGTTCCCCTGGACCTGTTCGACGGTTTCAGCTACACCGCCCTGGGCCACCTGCACGGGCGGCAAAAACTCTCTGATTCCGTAAGGTATTCGGGCTCGCCGCTGGCCTATTCCTTCTCCGAGGCCACCCACCAAAAGGGTGCGTGGCTCGTGGATGTCGGCCCGGGGGAGTCACCTCGGTGGCGGAGATCCTCTGGGAGGCCCCGCGGACGCTGGCAGTCCTGCGCGGGCTGCTGGAGGACCTCCTGGCAGACCCCGTCCACGCCTGGGCAGAAGCCGCGTATTGCCAGATCACCTTGACGGATGCCCAGCGTCCGTCCCGCGCCATGGAGCGGCTGCGCACCCGGTTCCCGGACACCCTGGTCCTGGCATTCGACCCGCAGGGCTCTGCTGCCGCCACGGAAGCCAGCTACAGCAGCAGGCTCGCCGGGGCGCCGGATGACCTGGCCGTGTGCTGCGGCTTCCTGGACCACGTGCGCGGGAGGAGCGCGGATCCGGCAGAAAGGACTGCCCTCGCCTTCGCCCTCGAAAACGTCCGGCTCCAGGAGGCGTCACGGTGAGGATCCACCATCTCCGGATTTCAGCGTTCGGACCCTTCGCGGGGACTGAAGACATCGACTTCGACCGCCTCAGCGCCCACGGACTTTTCCTGCTGAACGGGCCCACCGGTGCCGGCAAGACCAGCGTGCTGGATGCCATCTGCTTTGCCCTATACGGCTCCGTTCCCGGTGCCCGGCAGGACGGCAAGCGGCTGCGCAGCGACCATGCAGAGCCCGGGCAGGAACCTGCCGTCACGTGCGAGTTTTCCGCACAGGGCCGCCGCTTCGAAGTGACCCGCTCGCCGGCGTGGGAAAAGCCCAGTGCCCGTGGGAAGAACGGCTTCACGGTCCAGCAGGCCAAGACACTGCTCCGCGAACGGGTCGGCGGGGCCTGGGTGGAGAAGTCCGCCCGCAATGATGAAGCGGGCGCCGAAATCATGGCCCTGCTGGGAATGGACCGGGAGCAGTTCACCCGGGTGGTGATGCTGCCGCAGGGTGACTTCGCCGCCTTCCTCCGTTCCAAGGCCGCTGACCGCCTGGACCTGCTGCAGAAGCTTTTCGGCACCCAACGTTTTGAAGCACTGGAACAGGAACTGTCGCGGCAGGCCGCCACCGCCCGGGAGGACGTCGCGGTCCTGTCCGGTCAGCTGGCACTCCTTGCCGCCCGCGCCGAAACCGAGGCCGCCCCGCTTCAGTTGCCGGATGCCGGAACGCCGCCGGCCGAAGACATCCCCGGCCGCCTTGACTGGCTGAAGTCCTCTGCCGCCGTGCGCCTGGCGGAACTCAGGGAACAGGCCACCGCCGCCGAGGCCGTCAACCAGGACCGCCGGACGGAGGCAGAGCGGGAGACCGCACGCCTCGAACGGCACCGGAAGCTGGAAGCCGCCACCGCACGGCAAAGGGCCGTCGAAGACGGGGCCGCACAGCAGGAAGAGCTGTCCTCGCGGCTCGCCAGGCACCGCCAGGCCGAAGTCCTTCAAGGGCAGCTGCAGGCAGTGGACGCTGCAGCGGCCAAAGTCCGCAGCACCGCCGCGGCCGCCGAATCCGCCATGACGTTGCTCCGCCTGGCAGCCGGTGATGGCGGCGAATTGTCCCTGCTCGGCTTCGGAACAGCGGAGGATCCTTCTGCCACATTGGACGGCGCTGCTGCCAGCTCCGGTGCCGATGAAAACGCCTGGGGGAGCGTGCCAGGGGGTGCTGGTGAATTGGGCCGGCTGCGTTCGCTCCTGGCCGTCGTCGAGGCACGGTTGCCCGATGAGGACAGGCTCCAGGGCCTGCGGAAGCGGCACCAGGCCCTGGGCGGAAGACAGGCTGAGTTGGGCTCGCGGTGGAGACCCTGGGCATGCGCGCCGCCCGGTTGACGGCCGAGCGTGAGCAGGTGGTCCGCGGTATGGACCAGCTGGAGGCCCGTTCCGTCGAAGCTGCACTGCGGCGCAAGGAGGCTGCCGCTGCGACGGAACTGCTGGACGTGGTCCGGCGCTACGGGAAGGCCGTCACGTGCAGGGACCTGGTCAAGACCCGCCACGAAGACTCCCGGGAAAACCTGTTGGATGCAAAGCGCCGCTGGCTGGACCTGCGGGAGGAACGGCTCGCCAACGCCGCATCCGAACTGGCTGCCGGGCTGGTTGCCGGAGAGCCCTGCCCCGTCTGCGGGAGCGGGCACCACCCTGGTCCGGCAGATCCGGGTACCGGAGGCCGGGCGCTGGCCCAGGATGAGGAACGGGCCCACGGCGCCTACGAGGCCGCGGAGGCCGCCCACGGCCTGGTTGCCGCTGATCTTGCCGAGGCGGAGCAGGTGGTGGCCGTCCTCGCCGGCCAGGGCGGGACCACGGCCGCGGAGGATGCACGGTCCGGTGCAGAAGATGCCCTCGCCGCGGCAGCGGATGCCGAGCAGGCGGCGGAGGAACTGCATGACAGGCGGCAGCGGCTGGCGGCCCTGGACGCCGGTCTCGCACAGGAACTGACGACGCTGGCCGAAACGGAGGCAGAACTGTCCCGGACAGGGGCGGCCCTGGCCGAGCCTGGCCGAACAGGTTGCTGCACTGGACACAGCGCTCGCAGCCCTGCGGGGCGGGCACCCCAGCCTTGACCGCCGGCTGAGGGCACTGGAGGCGGCCGCAGCTGTCCTGGACAAGGCCGTCGAAGCGCAGCGTCGCCTCGATGGCGCCCGGCTGCAGTCCGTGGAAGCGCAGGAACACCTTGAACGGGCCCTGCCCGGTGCCGGCTTCGCCGCCGCAGACGAGGTCCGCTCCCAGCTCCTCGGCGCCGCTGAACTGGCAGCCCTCGAGGCCGCCATCCGGGCAGCCCAGGACGAGGCAGCCCGCGTGGCCGGGCTGTTCGAGTCAGAAGACATTGTGCTCGCACTCGACGAAGCCGCAGGCGGGTTCCAGGCGGATGAAGAACGGCTGGAAGCGCTGCGCCTTGGGGCGGCGGCAGCCCGGGATGAGGCGCGCGAAGCGGACCTGGCTGCAGGGCTGGCCGCCCGCTGCCTGGCATCGTTGACGTCCATCGCCGCCGAATACGAGGCGATGGTCCGCTCCTCGCGCGGGCCGGCGGAGCGGGCGCAAATGCTGACCGGATTGGCTGACGCCGCCGCCGGCCGGGGTGAGAACACGTACCGGATGAGCCTGACCAGCTATGTCCTGGCCGCGCGGCTGGAACAGGTGGCCCTCGCTGCCTCTGAACGCCTGGTAGCCATGAGCGATGGCCGCTACCTGCTCCAGCACACCGACGCCAAAGCCGCCCGCGGTGCAAAGTCGGGGCTGGGCCTGGAAGTTGTCGACCAGTGGACGGGCTTCCGCCGGGATACCTCCACCCTCTCAGGCGGCGAGTCCTTCATGGCATCACTTTCCTTGGCCCTGGGGCTCGCGGACGTGGTCCAGCAGGAATCCGGAGGGGTGGAAATTGAAACCCTGTTCGTTGACGAAGGCTTCGGCAGCCTGGACGACCAGTCCCTGGAACAAGTCATGGACGCCCTTGAAGGACTCCGCGACGGCGGCAGGGTAGTGGGACTGGTCAGCCACGTTGCCGAGATGAAGCAGCGGATCAGCACGCAGCTGCAGGTGGTCAAAAACCGGAACGGCTCCACGCTGCGGATCTCCGAAAGCCTGGACGCCGTCCGCTGACCCGGGCCGATATACTGGACCGCGTTACCGGGTTGCGCGCATCGGGAGGAGGGACGATGCGCACCTATTGAGCGAGGCCCCCACGTGACACCACAAGCCTCACCCCACACCACCCCTCCAGGCACCGTCACCACACCCGGCCCGGCCGTCGCAGGCCAGGAAGGCCCGCGCCTGACTTCCACGGAAACGGCAGCAGGGGGACGCCTTTCGCGACTTCCGCAATTAGCTGGCGCGGGCTTCATTCCCCTTGGCCTCTTTGCGCGGCTTCCCCTGGCCATGCTGGCCGTGGGCACCCTTACCCTTGTCACTTCCGTCAGCGGTTCCTTCGCGGCCGGTGGCACGGCAGCGGGCGCCGTGGGCATCGGCTCCGCATTGGGGGCCCCAGTGCTGGGATCCTTCGCCGACAGGAGGGGACAACGGCCGGTCCTGCTGCTGTCCGCGGTCCTCAACACGGTGGCCGTACTGGCCCTGGTCATCGCCGCAAACACCACGGCCGGGTCAGGAGATTTCCCGCCCGCTGTCCTGGCGGCCGCCTTCGCGGCCGGCGCCACATGCCCGCAGGTGGGGCCCCTGGCCCGGGTCCGGTGGATGTCGCTGACCGCCAGTGCCGTCGGTCCAACAGCGTCCCCGGATGGTGCCGCCCGTGACCTGGACACGGCCCTGTCCTACGAGAGCACGGCCGACGAAGTGACCTTTGTCCTCGGACCGGCCCTGGTGGGAATCCTGGCCAGCTTCGTGGCGCCATGGCTTCCGCTGGCACTGGCCGCCGCCATGACCATCACGCTGGTGCCGGCCTTCGCCGTGCATCCAACCCACCGGGCCGTACCGGCCAGCGGGCGTCCGGCAGGCAGGAAGCGCCAGGGTGCTCCGAACGCTGCGAAGCTGCCGTGGTCCGTGGCCCTGCCGGTCCTGGCCATGGCATGCATGGGCACATTCTTTGGGTCCACCCAGGCGGCATTGAGCGCCTTCTCTGCCGGGATCGCGGGGGTGGAAATCGCGGGGCTGCTGTATGCCGTGATGGGCCTCAGCTCCGCGGCCGCGGCACTCTCGGTCGCCTACTGGCCGCGCCGCGCAGGCCTGGCGCTGCGCTGGGTGGTCTGCGCAGTCCTGATGGCGGGCCTGGCGGTCCTTCTGCTGGTACCGTCGTCGCTGCCATGGATGGCGGCCGTCCTATTGGTGCTGGGACTCCCGGTGGGCCCTGTCATGGTCACTGTCTTCGCGGTTGGTGGCTCGGTGGCTCCGGCCGGCCGCCTTGGCACGGTCATGACCGCGCTGGCCAGCGGCATTGTCGCCGGAACGGCCATAGGTTCCTCGCTCGGAGGGCAGCTTGCCCAGGCTCCACGGGGCTGGGGCCGCGTTCCTCGTCCCGGTCTGCGCCGCCGGGGCGCTGGCCCTGCTCGGTGCCGGCGCCGCCGTCGTCCTCCGCCGGCGGGCCTGACCCGGCACCTTCCCGCAGGCGTCGTAAGGCTTCCTGCGCCGTTATGCCGGCTGGCGCTCGATCCGGGCCGCGCTTTCTGCGATGGCGGCGCCCACGGCGTCCGGATCATGGGCGGAACGGATATAGACGACGGCGAGTGCGGCCGGTCGCCCCCCGGGCACCCGGACAGGTGCTGCCAGCGAGGAAACCCCGGCGATCACCTCGTCGTGGCTGGCCGAGTAGCCTTTCCGCCGCGCCTCCGCCGCCTCCGGCCGGTACGGAATGCCCGTGGCCAGCCGGTCCCACTCGTCCTCCGAGAGGGCGGACTGGATGGCAATACCGGGCGCGCCCGCGTTGATGGGGTGGCGGGTACCCGGGTGCTGGGCAACGGTTGCCCCCGAATGCCTGGGCTCGACCGTGACCAGCGTGATGCAGTCATGGTGGTCCCACACCGCCACGAACGCGGTCATGTCCAGCGAGTTTGCCAGCTGGGTGAGCTCCGGCAGTGCGGCGCTCTGCAGGGTCCGTGATACGCCGCGTGCCAGGACCGCCAGGCCGGGCCCGGGCTGGACCCGTCCGGCGTCGTCCCGGACCAGGAGCGAATGGTCTTCGAGGGTGCGCAGGATCCGGTAAGCCACCGAGCGGTGCACACCCATGGCATCGGCGAGCTCTGCGATGGTCAGCGGGCCAGGGGCGGCCGCCAGGATTTCGAGGGCACGGATGCCGCGCGAAAGGGTCTGGGAGGGCGAAGCCTGCGGAGCCGCTCCCATCCGGGCAGCGGCGGCTGGAGGAGTCATGGTGTCCATCCTAGGTGGGCGGGCCTGTGATGCCGTGACGCTTGTCTCGACCCCAGGCTGACAGTATTGTCCTCTATACGAACTTGCAGTTCAAATATAGAACTAACGGCTTCTCCTGCCGTTCACCGCAAATTCCGACCATTCCGTGTTCCGCATCACATCGCCGTAGTACCCTACTAACCAACTGACCGTTCTGTCGGTAATCCTGAAGGCGTCCCGGCGGCACCGCCGCCCAATAAACAATGGAGTTTCAATGACCACACCTTCCAAGGTGGATACGCTCGCCGGTCCAAGCACCCGGCGGGAGGAACGCAAGGTCCTCGCCGGCACCCTCGTCGGCACCACTATTGAGTGGTACGACTTCTTCATCTTTGCCCAGCTGACCGCAACGCTGCTGTCACCGCTGTTCCTGGCACCGTTGAACGAGTCCAACCCCGGCCTGGCGCAGATCCTTTCCTTTGCCCTCATTGGCATCAGCTTCCTGTTCCGCCCCCTCGGCGCAGTGATCGCAGGGCACCTGGGGGACCGTCTGGGACGGAAGGCGATGCTGGTCTTCACCCTGGTGATGATGGGTGCAGCCACCGCGTTGATCGGCGTCCTGCCCACCTACTCACAGATCGGCGCCTGGGCGCCTGTGCTCCTCATCCTGCTGCGCGTCGTCCAGGGTTTCTCGGCCGGCGGCGAGTGGGGCGGCGCTGCCCTCATGGCCGTGGAACATGCGCCGGTCAACCGGCGCGGGCTGTTTGGTGCCTACCCCCAGATCGGGGTCCCCGTGGGCATGATCCTGGCCACGGGCCTGCTGTTCTTCCTCAACACGGGCATGTCCAAGGAAGACTTCGCCGCCTGGGGCTGGCGGGTGCCGTTCCTGCTGTCCATCGTCCTGATCGTGGTGGGATACCTGATCCGCCGCGCCGTGGCCGAGAGCCCGGTCTTCCAGGAGATGGCCCTGCGCAAAAAGGAAAGCAAGGCGCCCCTGGGTGAGCTGGTCCGGAACCACAAGATGCCTGTCCTGTACTCCACCCTGATCTTCATTGGCAACAATGCAGCGGGTTACTGCTCATTGCGTTCTTCATCTCCTACGCCACCAAGACCCTGAAGATGCCGACGCCGCAGATCCTCCTGGCCACCACGTTGGCTTCCTTTGGCTGGCTGATCTTCACCCTGGTGGGCGGCTGGCTGTCAGACCGGATTGGCCGGGTCAAGACCTTCCTGATCGGTTACGCCATAGTCTTCGCCTGGATGATTCCCATGTTCGCCCTGATTGATACCAAGGACATCATGCTTTACGGCGTTGCCCTGTTCGTCCTGACCATTGGCCTGGGCCTGTCCTACGGCCCCATGTCCGCCATGTATGCGGAGATGTTCCCGGCAAACGTCAGGTACTCCGGTATTTCCATTGGCTACGCGTTCGGTGCCATCCTGGGTGGCGCCTTCGCGGCCACCATCGCCGAATACCTGCTGCAGACCACCGGGTGGACCGGTTCTATCGGCATCTACATCATGGCGCTCTGTGTCATTTCGGCAGTCGGCGTGGTGCGGGCCAAGGAAACCAAGGGCCGCCCGCTGGGCGTCAGCAGCCACCACTGATCCCCGCAGTACCGTTGCCTCGCTCCGCGTCGGCCAGGGAACCCTGACGGCGGGGACCCACCCGCCGCGCCTTGGCCTCCGGCTGGCGCGGAATCGCAACACCGGCAGCCCGGACCGCAAAGCCCGGGCTGCCGGTGCGTACGGGGCAGTTCTGCCCATCGTCCGGATTGAGCGGACCCGGCCAGCGTTGACCGGGAGTGCGGCCACCGGCCCAGGTGTCGACGTTGACGCGGATCGAAAAGTCCCGTGCCTTGTTTGAATACGGGAACGGCGGCTGTTACTGGCCGGGAATGATGGATGTGGTCCTTAGCCCGGATGCCGACGTCGCGGCGTTCCTGCGGCAGATCGAAGCGGAATGGTCCGTGAAGCCTGGTTGGACGGTCCAGTCCGGGACGAGCATCAATGGAAACCCCGAACTGGAAGTCGTCAGCGGGGAAGGGTTCAATCGAGGACAGCCCGCAGCGCAACTCTTTTTACGTGTTGTCCTCCTCCGCGTGCTTTCAGATGGAGGGAACGCCCGGTCCGGGGGTGGACTGCTGACCGGACAGGATTTGAATCAACCCGCGCTGCCCAAGGGATCCCTGCAGCCTAGACGCCCAGGAATGCAATGGCCGCCTGCTTGAAAGCCCGGCTGGTGATGGCGTTGGTGTGGTTGCGGCCCGGGAGGACCAGCTGCTCGGCCATGGAACCGGCGCTGCGGGCCAGTTCGGCGAGCCTGGGCAGGGTGTGGGCCCGTTCGTCCTTGTCGCCCACCACCAGCAGCATGGGAACGTGGGGGACCGCCTCGGCGGGATCGTAGGGTTCAGCCTTGATGGCCTCCACCAGGGACAGCAGCGCGAAGATGTTGTTGCTCGGCAGCAGCAGGGCCATTTTCAGCAGGCGCCGTGGACTCGTCACTGATTGGTGTGCCGTCCGCCAGGTAGTCCTGGGCGGCTTCGAGGTCGAACGCGGCCAGCGGGTCTGAGTCGTTGGGTCCGCCCAGCACCAGCCGGTGCACCAGTTCAGGCTGGGTTGCTGCGAACTCCCAGGCGAGCCGGGAGCCCAGGGAGTAGCCCACCAGGTCCAGCCCGCTGGTTGGATCACCGTCGTGAAGGGGCCGGGCACCGGCGTCGAACGCTGCCTGGAGCAGATCCGCCCTGATCTTGCTGGGTGAGTACGAGTCCATGTCCTCCGGCGCGCCGCTGCGGCCGTGGCCCGGAAGGTCGACGGTGATGACCCAGCGTCCGGCGTCGAGCAGTGCCGAAACCCAGCCGGTGTCCTCCCAGTTGAGCTTGGAGGAGGAGGAAAACCGTGCAGCAACAGGACCGGCCGGAGGCCAGCATCGTCCGCCGGCTCGTGGACTGCGACATACATTTGGGGGTCGGTGCCCTCCACGGTGTGCGCGTGCTGCTGTCCGGTGTGCCTGCCGCTCATGGTGTCAGTTCCCCAATCAGGTACGGCGCCTGGGCGGGCCCGGCGCGTCGGTGCGTCTTCCTTGGAAAGGTACGCACCACTCTACCTGTTGGCAGTCCGGTTCCTGCTGGCCTGGCGGGCGCCCGCGGCACACGCCAGGGCAATGCCCGCGATCAGGGCAAAGGTGCTGAAGAGCTGCGTGCGGCTGCTGTCGGCGCTGAAGCCGACGGCGAAGATGACGCCCAGCAGGACCAGGCCCAGGATGGTCAGGCCGGGAAAGCCCTTCATCCGCAGGGGAAGGGGTATTCCTTCACGGTCAGCCCGCCGGCGCAGTATCAGTTGGGAGACCAGTGCGCTGCCCCACACCACCAGGCATGTGGATCCCACCAGGCGGAACAGTGCGGGCAGGATGCGTTCCGGGAACAACAGCTCAAGGACTGTGGCGATGAAGCCGAAGGCCACTGATACCGCGACGGCGAGCAGGGGCACGCCGGCGCCATTGAGGCGGGTCAGGATCCGCGGCGCCTCGCCCCGCTGCGAGAGCGAGTACACCATGCGGGATGCGCCGTACAGGTTCGCATTGAGCGCCGAGAGGAGTGCGACGACGGCCACCAGGGTGATGGCGGTGGAGGCGCCGGGGATCCTGGCAGCATCCAGCACCCCAGCAAAGGGCGAGGCAAGGCTCTTGGAGGTGGCGGGAAGGACGGCCGCGATGACAAAGACGGAGCCGATGTAGAACACCAGGATGCGCCACACAACAGTCCGGATGGCCTTGCCGACGCTGCGCTCGGGATCCTCGGTTTCAGCTGCGGCCACGGAGACGATTTCCGTCCCGCCGAACGCGAAGATCACCACGAACAGAGCCTGCGGCAACACCGCCCAGGCCTTGCGGTGCAAAGTTCCCGGTGAGGTTTGCCGCGCCAGGGGAGTCGACGCCGGGCAGCAGGCCCAGGAGCAGGGCGGCGCCGACGCCGAGGAACAGGACAATGACGGCCACCTTGAGGATGGCGAACCAGAATTCGAACTCACCAAAGTTCCGCACGCCGGCCAGGTTGATGCCGGTAAAAAGCACCATGAACAACAGTGCCAGCGCCCAGACCGGGACCACCGGCCAGACGGAGAACAGCAAGCCGGCTGCACCAAGGGCCTCGGCCGCGATCACCACCACCAACTGCAGCCACCACAGCCATCCGATGGTGGCCCCTGCCGTACGGCCCAGAGCCCGCTCCGCATACACGGAAAAAGCTCCACTGTTCGGGTTCGCAGCCGCCATCTCACCCAAAGCCCACATCACCAGGATGATCAGCGTTCCGGCCACGAGGTAGGAGGCGAGTACTGCCGGTCCGGCCGCCTGGACGCCTGCGCCGGATCCCAGGAACAACCCTGCGCCGATGGCGCTGCCCAGCCCCATCATGGTGAGCTGGCGCGGCTTCATGCTGTGGCTGGCTGGGGTGGTTGCTGGGCGTGTGGCGGACATGGTCCGGCCAGACTTCGTCGTCATGGGGCGATGCACCTTCTGGGCTGGTTGGCGGGTCCGGCGTCTGGGATCCGGGGTCCTTGTGGGACTTATTGAATTTACCGCTTCCGGAAGCTGCCTAAAAACGGTGGGAGAGGCGGTGCCTGGGAATGTTGGGAAGAGGGCCCCAAGTGTTGGCCTGCTGCGGCCGCCGCCGGTTTGCAGAAACATTTCCCTTTCAGGCGCGGGCGGCCGTAGACTTAGTTTTGGTCAAAGTGACCATAACTGATCGGGGCCCCCTGGGCGGCGACCCCGCGGATGGCGAAAGGCGGTGGAACGGATGTACTACAGCTCGGCGAATGTTTCCGAGCGGCAGGCTGCGCCGCCGTCGCTGGCCATTTCGACCGTCATCTTCGCGCTCCGGCCCAGTGAGACATCGGGCCGGCCCACCCTGTGGCTGCCCCTGGTGCGCCGCATCCGGGAGCCCTTCAAGGGGCTCTGGGCCTTGCCGGGCGGTCCGCTCAGCCATGACGAGTCCCTCCAGGGCGCTGCCGCCAGAAACCTGCGGGAAACCACCGGCCTCGCGCCCCGCTACCTCGAGCAGCTGTATGCCTTCGGCGGGCTCCACCGCTCACCCACCCAGCGGGTGGTGTCCATCGTCTACTGGGCCCTGGTCCAGCCCACGGAGGCCGCCCTGGCCGACGAATCCGAAAACGTCAGGTGGTTCCGGGCGGACCGCCTGGGAGACCTTGCGTTCGACCACAACGCCATCGTGGACTACGCCCTCTGGCGCCTGCGGAACAAGCTGGCCTACGGCTCGGTGGCCTACCACTTGCTGGGTGAGTACTTCACACTCGCCCAGGTCCGTGAAGTCTACGAAGCCGTCCTGGACCGCCAGTTGGATCCGGCAAACTTCCGCCGCCAGCTCAAGTCCACCCCGGAAATCGAAGAAACCGGCGAATACCTCCAGGGCGGCAAACACCGCCCGCCCCGCCTCTACCGCTATACCGGCCGGCCAGGCCTTGACCCAGACAACAGGAGCACACCATGAGCAGCGTCAACACGGCGATCCAGCTGATTACGCGCGAACAGGCCGAAAAAGGCGCTGCCGCTGAACGCAGCACCTGCAGCCCGGCCCTGGCCAAGGGACCGTGGGACTACGACCTGGCCGAGGCGCTGGCAGGCGTTCCCGCCTACGGTCCGGGCGCCTCGAGCGAGGACCCTGCACCGGCCACCACGCCGCGTCAGGGCCAGCTGCCCCAGGAATACAAGCTGGCCAGCGACGCCGAACTCGGGGAACGGATCAGGGCCGCCAAAGCCGCACTGGGTGACCGGGCGGTGATTCTGGGGCACTTCTACCAGCGCGACGAGGTAATCCAGTACGCAGACTTCGTGGGCGACTCCTTTCAGCTCGCCAACGCCGCCCTGACCAAGCCGGAGGCCGAAGCGATCGTCTTCTGCGGCGTGCACTTCATGGCCGAGACCGCTGACATCCTGTCCACTCCCGAACAGGCCGTCATCCTGCCCAACCTCGCCGCCGGCTGCTCCATGGCCGACATGGCTGACGCTGACTCAGTGGCGGAATGCTGGGAGCAGCTGGAGGAGATCTTCGGCACTGAGCCCGACGCCGACGGCCGGGTACCGGTCATCCCCGTCACTTACATGAACTCCTCCGCAGCCCTGAAGGCATTCTGCGGTGAACACGGGGGCATCGTCTGCACCTCCTCCAATGCCAGGACCGTCCTGGAGTGGGCGTTCCAGCGGGGCCAGCGGGTCCTGTTCTTCCCCGACCAGCACCTGGGACGCAACACGGCCAAGGCACTGGGCGTGCCCCTGGACCAGATGCCCATGTGGAACCCGCGCAAGGACCTGGGCGGCAATGACGAGCAGGCGCTTATGGACTCCCGCGTGATCCTCTGGCACGGGTTCTGCTCCGTGCACAAGCGCTTCACCGTGGCCCAGATCGAGAAGGCCCGTGCGGACTTCCCCGGCGTCCAGGTCATCGTGCACCCCGAATGCCCCATGGAGGTGGTGGACGCCGCCGATTCCGCCGGTTCCACGGACTTCATCAAGAAGGCCGTCGCGGCCGCCACGGAGCCCGCCACGTTCGCCATCGGCACCGAAATCAACATGGTGAACCGGCTCGCCGCCGATTACCCGCAGCACACCATCTTCTGCCTGGACCCGGTGATCTGCCCCTGCTCCACCATGTACCGCATCCACCCCGGCTACCTCGCCTGGGTGCTGGAGGAACTGGTGGCCGGGCGCGTGGTCAACCGAATCACCGTGGACCACGACGTGCAGGCCAACGCCAGGACCGCGCTCGAGCGCATGCTCGCAGCGAGGCCGTAATGACCGGGCGGCTCGCCGTCGTCGGCAGCGGCATCGCCGGCCTGTACGCCGCGCTTCTCGCCACCGACGCCGGCGCGGACGTGGTGCTGCTGACCAAAGGCGCGCTGGACCACAGCAACACTTGGTACGCCCAGGGCGGGATCTCGGCCGTACTCGCCGAGCCGGCGCCCGGGGACACGGCGGCCGCGCATATCGCCGACACACTCAGGGCCGGGGCCGGACACTGCAACGAGGCCGCCGTCCGGCTGATGTGCACTCAGGCGCAACGGGACATTGGGGGCCTCCAGCGCTACGGGGTTGCCTTCGATCCAGCGGTTGGCACAGGCACGGGTGGGGCAAAGCACGACGGCGGCCCGGCCCTTGGGCTCGAGGCTGCCCATAGTGCCCCACGCATCCTGCACGCCGGAGGTGATGCCACGGGTGCACGCGTCGCCGGTGCGCTGATCCAGGCAGTCCTGTCACGGCGGGATGAAGGAAAACTCACCATCCTCATGCACGCCGAGGTCACCGCCCTCGTCAACCGGGACGGACGGGTCTCAGGAGTCGAGTACCTCCATGACGGCCGGCATACCAGCGTGGACGCGGATGCCGTCCTGCTCGCCAGCGGGGGAGCGGGCCAACTGTTCGCCCAAACCACCAACCCCGCCGTGGCCACCGCCGACGGCTTGGCGCTCGCCGTCCGCGCCGGGGCGGCAGTGGCAGACCTCGAGTTCTTCCAGTTCCATCCCACCTGCCTGGTCAGCTCGGCCACCGCGCATCCGGCACGTCTGGCCGGACCACTGCTGATCTCCGAAGCCGTCCGCGGCGAAGGGGCCATCCTGCTGGACTCCGGCGGCCGGCGCTTCATGCAGGCCTACCACCCGGACGCCGAACTGGCACCCCGCGACGTCGTCTCCCGCAGCATCGCCCTCCACCTCGCCAAGCTGGGAGACCCCAACGGCCACGTCTACCTGGACGCCCGCGGCATCGAACAGGCCAGGGGCGAAGGCTTCCTCCGCCAGCGGTTCCCCACCCTCACCCGCAAGACCCTCGACGCCGGCATCGACTGGACCCGCGAACTGGTCCCCGTCGCCCCCGCCGCCCACTACTGGATGGGCGGCGTGGCCACAGACCTCTCCGCCCGCACCACCGTCCCCGGCCTCTACGCCGCCGGGGAGGTCGCGTGCACCGGGGTCCAAGGGGCGAACCGGCTGGCCAGCAACTCCCTCCTCGAGGGGCTTGTCTTTGGCCGCCTCGCCGTCGAATCTTTCCTCTCAGGCGACGCCTGGGACGCGTTTCGCGGCAGCGATGCTCCGCGTGCTGGCTCGGGTGCGTCGCGCACGAGTTGGCCGTCCAACTCCGTTGGGGATGGAGGTCTTGGAACACCGTTCTCACGGGGTGCTCTTCGCCGCCTCATGACCTCCCATGCCGGGGTGCTTCGCTCCGGGGAATTGTTGGCTGGGGCTGCTTCCACTCTTGACCGGTGGGCCGCCGTCGTCCGTCCTGCTGACGCTTCCCATGGTAATCCCGTGCCGCATGAGGACCGGAACCTTCTGTTGGCCGCGCAGGCTGCTGGTTGCTGCTGCCCTTAACCGCGGTGAATCACTTGGGGCGCACTACCGCGCTGATGAAACCGTACAACCCGAAACCCCTTGCCCAACCCGGCCGAAAGCGAGCCTGCTCCATGACTGAACCCGCCGTGATCGACCAGGCAGCGCCGCTGCGCCCCGCACTGGACCTCACCCTTCCGCCGGCTCCGGTCAGGGACATCCTGGAACGGGCCTTCGCCGAGGACGCGCCCTCAGGCGACATCACCTCACAGCTCCTCATTCCCGCCCACGCACGCGCCACCGCTGTCCTGCAGGCCAGGGTCCCGGGCGTCCTCAGCGGCGCCACCGTGTTCCGCGACGCCATGCAGCTGGTGGACCCCGCCACCAGCGTGGAGCCTGCTGGTGGCGGACGGGGAAACGTTCGACGCCGGCACGCAACTGGCACGGGTCAGCGGCACCGCGCGCTCGGTGCTGCTGGCAGAACGCGTGGCCCTCAACCTGGTCCAGCGGATGTCCGCCATCGCCACGAAGACCGCCGAATACGTGCGGCTCGCCGAAGGAACCCGGGCGCGCATCACCGACACGCGGAAAACCACCCCCGGCCTGCGCATCCTGGAACGCTTCGCCGTTCGGTGCGGCGGCGGTTCAAACCACCGCTACAGCCTCTCCGATGCCGTTCTGGCCAAGGACAACCACCTCGCTGTGATGACCGGCGGCGACCCGGAAAAGCTCACCGGGCTCCTGCTGGCCGCCAAGGCCCAGTTGGGACACACCACCCACTTTGAAGTGGAAGTGGACAGCATGGACCAGATCGAACCCGTCCTCGCAGCCGGGGTGGACACCATCATGCTGGACAACTTCAGCATCGACAAGCTGAGGGCAGGGGTGGCCCTGGTGGCCGGGCGCGCCCGAGTGGAAGCCAGCGGCAACGTCAACACCGGCACCGTCGCGGCCATTGCCGCCGCGGGCGTGGACGTCATTTCCATCGGCGCGCTTACCCACACCGTGGCCGCCCTGGACCTGGGCCTCGACGTCGAACTGACCGCGGGGTGACCCCGCCGTGATCTTCCTCGACGCCGCCGCCACCACTCCCGTCCGCCGCGAGGTGCTGGACGCCATGTGGCCGTACCTGACGGGCAGCTTCGGGAACCCCTCCAGCCACCACACCCTCGGGGAAGCAGCCGCCCGGGCACTCGCGGGGGCACGGACTGCCGTAGCGGCAGCCCTCGGCTGCCGGCAGGGCGACGTGGTGTTCACCTCCGGGGGCACCGAAGCGGACAACCTTGCCATCAAGGGCATTGCCCTGGCCCGGCATGGGGCCAACCCGCAGTTGAACCGGGTGGTGATCAGCGCCGTCGAACATCCCGCAGTGGAGGAATCCGCCCGGTACCTGGAGCGCTTCCATGGCTTTGCCGTCGACGTGGTGCCGGTGGACGCAACCGGCCGTGTCACGCCGGCGGCCCTGTCAGGCCTGCTGCGTCCGGAGACCGCTCTGGTCAGCGTCATGTACGCCAACAACGAGGTGGGCACCATCCAGCCCATCAAAGCCCTGGCGGAACTGGCCCGGGCCCGCGGCATCCCGTTCCACACCGACGCCGTCCAGGCCGCCGGCTGGCTGCCGCTCGATCCCGGGGCGCTGGGCGTTGATGCCATGAGTATCTCGGGGCACAAGCTGGGGGCGCCCAAAGGCTGCGGCGTGCTGTTCGTCCGGGGCCGTACCCGGCTGGAACCGGTCATCCACGGCGGCGGCCAGGAGCGGGGCCGCCGATCGGGAACGGAAAACGTTGCCGGGGCGGTGGGCCTGGCCACTGCCCTTGCGCTTGCGCAGGACCGCCAGGGAGGTCAGCGGGCACGGGTCGCCGCGCTCCGCGACCGGTTCATCGCCGCGGTGCTGTCAGGGGTGCCGGACGCCGTCCTCACCGGCCATCCCACGGAACGGCTGCCGTCTGTGGCGTCGTTCTGTTTCCCCGGCACCAGTGGCGAGTCTGTCCTGCTGGAGCTGGAACGGCACGGCGTGGTCTGCTCCAGCGGTTCGGCCTGCGCTGCCGGCTCCGATGCGCCCTCGCCTGTGCTCACGGCGCTGGGGATTGCCGCGGAGGTGGCCCAGACGGCGGTCCGCTTCAGTTTCGACGCATCGGTGACACAGGAGGACCTGGACGCTGCAGCCAAAGCCGTCCAGGCGGCCGTCGCCGGCGTCAGGAACCTGGGCGCGGGCCAGGGCCGGTAACCGTCCCTCTGGAAACCCTAGCGGTGGCGCGCTCGGCGGAAGATCCAGTGCCGCAGCATGCTGAAGCGCACGGCCGTGGCCAGGAAGCCGGACAGCGTGGTGGCCACCAGTTCGTCGCCCACGGTGGCATCCGGGTTGAACCAGTGCAGAACGCCCAGGCTGCTCCCGGTGATCACCAGTGCCACGGCAATCACCACCAGGCCGTTGATGTGGTCACGTGTCCGCCGCTGCTGGCCGGCGATTTTAAAGGTCAGCCGCCGGTTCAGGGCTGTGTTCAGCAGGGACGTGAGGATGAGTGCCACGGCGTTGGCCAGCCTGGGCGCCAAGCCACGGCCGCAGCAGTGCATACAGGCCCAGGGACGCCGCAGTGCAGATGACCCCGACCCCGGAGAATCGCAGCAGTTGCCGGATGACCGGAAAACGCAGGACACCCCGGTGGTGCCTGGTGGCTGGAAGCCCCCTGGTGGCGGCCTCCGTTACGGTGGTCGCGGAGGTATCTTCCCTCACGCGGCGTTACCGGGGCCGGCCGGCATCAGTACAGCTCGCCCACGGGGATGTCCACTGCCAGCCGGTTGGACGGGCCAGGCAGCGGACAAGCCCACGCCTCGTTGTAGGCGCAGGAGGGGTTGTAGGCAAAGTTGAAGTCCAGCACAAAGGCGGCGTCCGGGCCGGTTCCGTTGACGCCGTGGAAGGCGCCCTTAATGGTGTCCAACAGGTAGCGGCCCGCCCCGTAGCTTCCACCGGGCTGCCCGGCCGTGGCGTCGCGGAACGGAACGAAGATGCCGCCGCCGTAGCCGTGGATCTTCCAGACCCCCAGCCTGGCCCATCTCCGGCAGGTCGAATGTGCCCAGCCGGACAAAGTGGACCACGCCGTCGGTTCCCGTGTCCACGCTCAATTCCCGGCCCGCGCCCTCCTTGGTGAGCGGGACGTGGAACCGGTAGATGGGATCGTAGTCGGCCGTTTTCAGGCCGGAAAAGCGTGCCTTGGCTGCCGCGGTCAGCGCCGAAGCCGGATGCGTGGCGAACATCATGTCCCGCTGATGGCGCCAGTAAGAGTGGGCCTCGGACGGGCTCTCGGCGGAGATCCTGCGTACCGTGTCGTAGAGGGCAAAGGTCCGCAGCCGCCAGTCGGCGATGTCCAGGGCCGACATTTCCGCGGGGTTCTCTTCGGCTGCGCCGTGCTGGTCTTCCGACATAACCTCCAGCCTAGCCCCAGGCCAGGGTGGTACGCGTCCGACGGCGACACGCCCGGCAGGTGCCTTCCCCGGCGGTGTGTTGGCAGGCCGGCCGAGAGGCCGCTTCACGGGTGCAGGAAACACCTCCACGACAAGCGGGAGAGGGCGGGCCGCGCCATTAGGCTGGGTCCCATGACAGGCACGCCAACAAAGGCTGTTCTTTCCGGTATGTCCCTGGTGGCCGCCGCGGTTCTGCTCGCGGGGTGCTCCGGCCCCCAGGCCGGCAGTCCGGCGTGGACGGCGCAGGCGGAACCTTCCGGCACAGCAACTCCCGGAATGTCATCACCGGGGACAGCAACATCGGGGACGGCGACGTCCGCGGCTCCGGCAACGGCCACCGGCAGCGCCCCCGCATCGAAGGAACCGCAGGCGGTGCCCACCGCCGCATCCTGGAAGACGTTCTCTGATCCCGCAAAGGCGGTCAGTTTCGACTTGCCCGCGGACTGGATCGCCCAGTCGGTGGCGCCGGAGGACGGCGTCCTTCCCGGCGGACTGAAAATCGATGTGAAGAAGCCTGACGGAACCTTCATGGCCACGCTCCGGACGGGACTGCCGCCGTCGTCCGCTGCCTGCCCGGACAACGCCCGGCACCCCTACACGGTGATCAGCAGCGTCCCGTTTGAACTCGCTGCACAGGGTGGCGAAGGAACCATCCCGCCGCGCATGGTCTACCGGGTGATCCAGGGCTACCGCTACTTCGGTTCCTATGGCATTACCAACCTGGTGGGCGGGACGGACGGGCAGGCGTGCGAGCCTGCGCAACGTGGTGCGTGGTCCGGCCGGCAAGGGGGACTATTCGTTTGGCGACCTGGTGGACCTCAAAGCCTTCGCGCCGGATGAGAAAGTGGCTCCGGCTAAGGCCTTCGACACCCTTGGCCAGGCGGCGCAATACGTCAACGAGAGCTCTGACTTCGCCAACGTACAGCGGATGCTAATGTCGCTGAAGGTCAAAAACTAGTCCCGCGGGCCGGCGCTCACCAGGCGCCGGGGCCCGCGACTTGCCGCCCGCCCCCCAACACCCCCGGAGAGACATGGAACGCTCTGTTTCCGCACGCCTGGCCTTCAGGACCGTCGCCAACACCAAGGTGGCCATGGCCATCGCCGTGGCACGGAACAGCGGCTACTCATCCTTTGAGGAATCGCTCTCGGTCACCACCGGGGGAGCGGATGTTCCACTCACCGATGTTTCGGACCACCACGGCGGCCGGTTCCACTACATGGAATTCGCCGAGCCCACCGACGTCACCGTGGAGTATTCGGCCACGGTGGGCGGACACGGCGTCCCGGAGGAAGCCAGCCTGGCCGACCGCATCCGTTACGTGCGTCCCAGCCGGTACGCCGAGTCGGACCGGTTGCTGCCAACGGCCTACGCTGAATTCGAAGGGGTCAAGGAAGCGGACCTGGTCCATGCGGTGCGCAACTGGGTCAACGGCGAACTGCGGTACATCAGCGGCTCCTCCCGCGGCACGGACGGTGCGGTGGAGACCCTCCTCAGCAGGCGCGGCGTCTGCCGGGACTTCGCGCACCTGGCCATCGCCCTGCTCCGGTCCAAGGACATCCCCGCCCGGCTCGCGGCTGTCTACGCGCCTGGCCTGAAGCCCATGGATTTCCACGCCGTGGCGGAAGCCTACGTGGCGGGCGCCTGGCACGTCATCGACCCCACGGGACTTGCCCCGCGGGAGTCGATGCTGCGCATCACAGCGGGCCGGGACTCATCGGACACCGCCTTCCTTTCAACGGTGGGCGGAAGCCTGGCGCTGAACCAGTTGCGCGTCACCGCTGTCGTCAACGGCGACCTGCCCGGCGAGGACCCCTCCCGGCTGGTGCAGCTGGGCTAACGCTTCCCCAGGGAACTCCGAAGCTTGTCGGTAAGCCGCATCAGTTCCTTCTGCTCAGCGGCCGTCAGCGCGGGGCCCACCAGGGCAGAGATGTCCCGGACGTGCTCGCGGCCAATCTCCTTCTGCAGTTCCCGCCCCTCGTCAGTCAGCAACAGCCGCACGCCGCGGCCGTCCTCCGGTGCCGGCATCCTGGCCACCAGGCCCCGCTTTTCGAGCCGCTCCACCAGCCTGCTGAGACTGGACTGGCTCAACAGGACGTTGTCGTTGAGCTCGTTGAGCCGGAGCCAGCCGGACGGGCAGCGGGAAAGCGTGAACAGGACGTCATACTCGTTCACCGCCAGCTTCCGGAACGCCGGTCCGGACTGCAGCTTCCGCATGACAGCCACCTGCGCCCGGAACAGCGATTCCCAGGTCTCCGCCGCCAGCCGCACCGGCGATTCCGATCCTCCCGCAGCCATCACGCCTCCGACGTGGCTTTGGCGGCGTCCTGCGATGCCAGCAGGGCGGCCACGCGGCCGGCGTGGGTGGGCGGCTCCGGAACGTGGGCCGGTCTCTTCTCGGCGTATTCCTGGCGCAGCACCGGCAGGACTTCCTCGCCGAACAGGTCCAGCTGCTCCAGGACGGTCTTCAGCGGCAGGCCGGCGTGGTCGATCAGGAACAGTTGGCGCTGGTAGTCGCCGAAGTACTCGCGGAAGGTGAGGGTCTTTTCAATGACTTCCTGCGCGCTCCCGACCGTCAGCGGCGTCTGCGCAGTGAAGTCCTCCAGAGAGGGGCCGTGGCCGTAAACGGGCGCGTTATCGAAGTACGGGCGGAATTCCTTGACGGCGTCCTGGGAGTTCTTCCGCATGAAGAACTGGCCGCCGAGGCCCACGATAGCCTGGTCTGCCTTGCCATGGCCGTAGTGCTCGTAGCGTTCACGGTAGAGCCCGATCAGCTGCTGGTAGTGCTCCTTGGGCCAGAAGATGTTGTTGGCGAAGAATCCGTCGCCGTAGTACGCGGCGACTTCGGCGATCTGCGGGGTGCGGATGGAGCCGTGCCAGACAAAGGGGGCCACGCCGTCGAGCGGGCGCGGCGTGGACGTGAAGTTCTGCAGCGGGGTGCGGAACTTCCCTGACCAGTTCACGGTGTCCTCATCCCACAGCTTGCGCAGGAGGCTGTAGTTCTCGATGGCCAGGCTCCACGCCGTCCTGGATGTTCTTGCCGAACCACGGGTACACCGGGGCCGTGTTGCCGCGGCCAAGAACCAGGTCCACGCGGCCGTCTGAGAGGTGCTGCAGCATGGCGAAGTCCTCGGCGATCTTCACCGGGTCATTGGTGGTGATCAGCGTGGTGGCCGTGGAGAGGATGATGCGTTCGGTCTGGGCTGCGATGTAGGCCAGGGTGGTGGTGGGGGAGGAAGAGAAGAAGGGTCGGTTGTGGTGCTCGCCGATGGCGTAGACATCCATGCCGATTTCCTCAACCTTTTTGGCGATGGCCACGGAGGCCTTGATGCGTTCGTTTTCGGTGGGGGTACGGCCTGTGGTGGGGTCCGTGGTGATGTCGCTGACGCTGAATACACCGATCTGCATGGCGTGCCTTTCCGTTCATGGACTTGCTGGGCTTGGTTTCAGTGTAGACCAATTTAGATGCATATGCATCTAGTGCTGTCTTCAACACCCGGGAGTCCGGATTATTCCCGCGGCCCTGGTACGCTGCGGACCGGGCCCGGACGCAGCGATGCCCGCACCATGCACTGGTGCGGGCATCCCGGAGTGTCTCGGCTTATTCGGCGCCGCCGGGAGCGGCACGCCGGCCGCTGACCTTGGGCACCTGGCCGGTGGTCCAGTCCCTGAACTCGGCGTCGATGTCGGAGCCGGGGCCAACCTCCGGACGGCCCTGCAGGTCCCGCAGCAGCGCCTTCCTCTCACGCCGTCCCTCCACCAGCCTGTAGAGCACCGGCACCAGGATCAGGGTCAGCGCGGTGGAGGACACCAGGCCGCCGATCACCACCACGGCGAGGGGCTGGGAGATGAAGCCGCCTCCGCCCGTAAGCCCCAGGGCCATGGGGGTCAGGGCAAAGACCGTGGCAAGTGCCGTCATGAGGATCGGCCTAAGGCGTTGCCGGGCGCCATGGGTGATGGCGTCGGCCACGTTCATGCCGGGCCGGCCGTCGCGTGGCTGCCGGTACTGGTTGATCAGGTCGATCAGCACGATCGCATTGGTGACCACGATGCCCACCAGCATCAGCATGCCAATGAGTGACGGCAGGCCCAGCGGCACCCCGGTGAGCAGCAACAGGGCTACGGCGCCGGTGGCCGCGAACGGAACCGAGACCAGCAGGATCAGCGGCTGGATGAGCGACTTGAAGGTGGCCACCATGATCACGTAGACGATGGCGATTGCTGCCAGCAGTGCCAGGCCCAGTTGCCGGAAGGAATCTGCCTGCTGGGTGGTGGCGCCGCCGATCGTGGCGGTGACCCCCGGCGGCAGCTGGACATCGGCCAGGCGCTTCTGGACTTCGGTGTTCACCGCACCCAGGTTGGAGCCCGACGGCGTGATGGACACCTTGGCGGTGCGCTCACCGTTACTGGCGGTGATGGAGACAGGGACGTCCACCTGGTCCACGGAGGCGATGCTTCCGAGCGTCACCGGCCGGCCGCCGGCCGGCAGCGGGATGTTCCGGACAGCGTCGACGCTGGTGAATTTGGTGCCCTGGCCGATCCGCACGGGGAAGTCGTTGGTGTCGATCCGGACCGTGCCGGCAGGGATGGGGCTGATGGTGGAGGCCAGGACGCCGGCCACCTGTTGCTCGTTCAGGCCGGCGGCCGCGGCCTTGGCCCTGTCCACCTTGACCTGAACGACGGGGTTGCTGGCAGCGAGGTTGCTGGCCACTTCGCTGGTGCCGGGCACGCCCGTCATTGCTGCCACCAAGGTGTCGCTGGCCGCCTGCAGGTCTGCACTGGTGGCAGCCTTCAATGTGATGTCCACGGTGGAGGAGGTGCCGAAGCCGCCCTGCTGGGTGCCAACGGATGTCTTCCCGGTATCGGGGACCTTCGCGAGCTCCGAGCGGACGGTGTCCTGGAGCCGTTCCTGGTTGGCTTTTTCATCCGTCACAACGGTGAATGTGGAGTTGGAGGAACCGGTGGAGGTAAGTGCGGCGAAGCCGGCCTGCGCATTGCCGGACGTCACCTGCACGTCCTTGATGCCATCGATACCGCGCAGGACCCCTTCGAGGCGGATGGCGGCGGCGCTGGTGTCGGCCAGGCTGGTCCCGGCCGGCAGCACTTGCTTCACGGTCAGGCTGTTCTGCCCGGAATTGCCCAGGAGGTTGGTGGCCAGCAGCGGCGTCATGGCACCGGTGGCACCGAGGACCAGGACGGCTGCCACCAGGGTGAGCACGGGGTGCTTTTGGGTGGACCGAAGGATGGGGAGGTAGCCGCGCTGCAGGCGGCTGCGCTGCTCGGCGTCGTTGGCCCTCGCCTTGGCTTCGCCGGCAATGCGCCGGGCCTCGGGGGAGCCTGCAGGAGCGCCTTTGGGGTCCCTGAGGAACCAGTACGCGAGCACCGGAACGATGGTCAGGGAGACCAGGAGCGAAGCCAGCAGCGCCATGGTGACCGTCAGGGCGAACGGCCGGAACAGTTCGCCGGCCAGGCCACCCACGAACGCGATGGGCAGGAACACTGCAACCGTGGTCAGGGTGGAGGCGGTGATCGCGCCGGCCACCTCCCTGATGGCGGTGAGGATCGCCGTCGACTTTTCCTCGCCGTAGCTGAGGTGCCGCTTGATGTTTTCGATGACCACGATCGAGTCGTCCACCACCCGCCCGATCGCGATGGTGAGGGCGCCCAGCGTCAGGATGTTCAACGAGTATCCGGTGCCGGACAGGCCGATGAAGGTGATCAGCAGGGACAGCGGGATGGATACCGCGGTGACCAGAGTGGAACGGGCGGACATCAGGAAGAGAAGGATGACGGCGACGGCGAACCCCAGCCCCAGCAGGCCTTCCGTGGTGAGGTCCTTGATGGACTTTTCGATGAACGGCGCCTGGTCGAAGACGGGCGTGAACTTGGCATTCGAGCCCAGCTCAGCCTCCAGGTCGTTCAGCGAGTCCCGCACCGCGTGCGAGATCCCTACCGTGTCGCCCTCGGGCTTCTTGGTCACGGAGACGGCAAGCGTCTCGGCCCCGTTGGTACGGGTGATCGAGGTGCGCTCGTCGTCCTTGAGGGCCACATCGGCAACGGAACCGATGGTCGCCGCGTTCTTGGCTCCGGTCAGCGGCAGGGCCTTGATGGCGTCCAGTGAATCCACCGGGCTGCCGATCTGCAGCGACAGGGTCCTGCCCTGGTCCTGGAGTGTCCCGGCAGGAACAAGCGCGCCATTGTTGGACAGGGCATCCCGGATGGAAGTCAGGCTTGTACCCGCAGCTGCCATTGCATCGGCGCGGGGGAGGATCTCGATGTGCTGGGACGCGCCGCCGGTCACATCGGCGCTGCGGACGCCGTCGATCTTCTGCAGCCGCGGCACGGTAAGGCGCTGCAGGTCCGCGTTGAGTTCGCTCAGGGGCTTGTCGGAGGAGACCGCGAGGAAAACAATCGGGAAGTCGCTGATGCTTCCGGCGATGGCCTGCGGCTGCACGTCGCTGGGCAGGGCCCGCTTGGCGTTGGAGATGGCCCGGTCGATCTGGTTCCTGGCCCGGTCCAGATTCGAGCCGTAGGTGAACACCATGGTGATTTGGGAGACGCCGGTCCGCGATGTGGAGGAGGTGGATTCCAGCCCCTCCACGCCGTTCAGCGCCTTCTCCAGCGGACCGCTGACCTGTTTGTCCACGACTTCGGGCGACGCGCCCGGCATGGAGCTGAGCACCGTGATCTGCGGGAACTCAATCGAAGGAATGAGCTCTTGCTTCAGCGATGACATGGTGATCACGCCGAAGACCGAGGCGAAGACGGTGATCAGCGCGATCAGGGCCCGGTTCGCCAGGGAAAGGTGCGCCAACCGGAACATGGGTGGTCTCCTGGGGGTCTAAGTGACTGGAACATGCCCTGGGGTGCCAGCCGCTGGCCCCGGCAGGGTCAGTGGCTGGCGGAAACGCTCTCCAGCTGGAGGGACTTGGCCGTTGCCCGTTCCAGCTCGGCGGCGAGGTCAGGATTCTCATCCAGCTTCACCCCGTAGCCGGGCATCATGTCCTTGAGCTTGGCCTGCCAGCCCTTGAAGTTCCTGGGGAACGTCTTCTGGAGCAGGCTCGATCATGATGGGGACAGCGGTCGAGGCCCCCGGCGAAGCGCCCAGGAGCGCACCGATGGAGCCGTCGCGGCCGGCGATCACTTCGGTTCCGAACTGAAGGATGCCGCCCTTTTGCGGGTCTTTCTTGATGATCTGTACACGCTGGCCGGCGGTGATGAGTTCCCAGTCCCCGCCCTTTGCCTCGGGGTAGTACTCGCGCAGTGCCTCGACCTTCTGGTCGTGGCGCTTGACCACTTCCTTGACCAGGTACGCGGTGAGGTCCATGTTGTCCTTGGCCACGGCCAGCATCGGGATGATGTTGCCCGGGCGGATGGACCGGGGCAGGTCCAGGTACGAGCCGTTTTTCAGGAAGTTGGTGGAGAAGCCGGCGTACGGGCCGAACAGGAGCGAACGCTTCCCGTTGACGTAGCGGGTGTCCAGGTGGGGAACGGACATCGGCGGCGCACCCACCGAAGCCTGGCCGTAGACCTTGGCACTGTGCTGGGCCGCGATGGCCTCGTCCGTGCAGCGGAAGAACTGGCCGGAGACGGGGAATCCACCGTAGCCCTTGCTTTCCGGGATGCCGGAGGCCTGGAGCAGGTGCAGGGCACCGCCGCCGGCGCCGACGAAGACGAACTTGGCGTGGATCTTGCCGTGCTCCCCGGACCGGGGGTACTTCAACGTCAGGTCCCAGCCGCCGTCGGACGCGCGGGAAATCCCGGTGACGTCGTGGCCGTAGTTGATTTCGACGCCGTTGTTCCCAAGATAGGTGGTCAGCTCACGGGTCAGTGCACCGAAGTCGACGTCGGTGCCCTCGGCGGCCCGGGTGGCGGCGATACGCTGCTGGGGGTCGCGGCCCTTGACGATCAGCGGCGCCCACTTGGCGATCTGGGCGTGGTCCTCGGAGTACTCCATGCTCCGGAAGAGGGGGTGCGGCTTCAGGGCCTCGTACCGGGTCTTCAGGAACTTCGTGTGGTCCTCGCCGATCACGAAGCTCATGTGCGGCACGGTGTTGATGAAGCCCTTGGGTGAACCAATAAGGCTGTTGTCCACCAGGTGGGACCAGAACTGGCGGGAGAGCTGGAACTGTTCGTTGATGACCAGTGCCTTGGCGGGGCTGACCGTGCCGTCCTTGGCTGCGGGGGAGTAGTTGAGTTCGCAGAGGGCGGCGTGGCCCGTTCCTGCGTTGTTCCAGGGGTCTGAGCTTTCGAGCCCCGGCTGGTCCAGCCGCTCGAACAGGGAGATGGTCCAGTCCGGCTCCAACTGCTTGAGGAATGCCCCCAGGGTGGCGCTCATGATGCCGCCGCCTATCAGGACAACGTCGGCGTGTGGGGTCTTGGAAATGAAGGTCACGATCAGTCTCCGATTGCAGCGGCTCTGGCTGTCACAGAATATCCCCGGGCAGCCCGCATACTGAAATTGGCCCGGCCCGTCAAGACTTTAGCTGGACCTTCGTGAAAACTTCGTTTAAGACCGGGGATGCCGGGTAGCTTTGCACCCGGTCTGACAGGGCAAGCGCGGAGATGGGGAAGGCGATGGGAACCGCCGGCACCGTGGCGGCAATCTGGGCGTTGATGGTGTGATAAAGCTCATCCCGCTCCTTGCCGTCGGGCAGCCCCCGTGCCCGGTTGATCTTCGAGAAGACCTGGGGATCCTGGTATCCGAACTCGCCGTTCTTCTCCCCGAAGAGGGGGCCCACGAAGTTGTCGGCGTCGGAGTAGGAGCCGTTCCAGCCAAGGATGTGGAGGGCGTGGTCGCCGGGGGACTGGACCTTCTGCAGGTAGCCGTCGGACCAGTCAACGGGCACAGGCTTGATGTTGAAGCCCACGGCGGTCAGCTGGCGGCTGAGCTCTGCATAGACCTTTTCAGGCGTGGGCAGGTACGGGCGGGTGACATTCAGGGGGTAGTAGAACTTCAGTTCCTCGCCCGCGTAGCCGCCCTCCTTCAGGTAATCCTTGGCCTTGGCCGGATCGTGCCCGAACCGGTGCGTCATTGTTGAACCCGCTGATCTTGGGCGGGACAAACTGCGTGGCTTTGGCGGTGTTGTCAATGAAGAACTTCCGGATCAGCGTTTCCTTGTCGATGGCGAGTTCAACCGCCTGCCGGATCTTCTGGTTCTGGAGTATGGGGATGTCCTGGTTCATGCCCACGTACATCACCGAGAACGGGTCGCGCTGCACGATCTGCTTCCCGCGCTTTACCAGCTGGTCGAAATTTCCCACCGTCACGGCGTCGTAGCCGTCGATCTTGCCGTCCAGCAGTGCCTGGAGGCGGGTCTGGGGGTGGTTGTAGGCCAGGAAATTGATGGTGGCGATCTGGCCGCGGTCGCCCCAGTAGGTTTTGTTGCTGGCCAGGGAGACGCTATCGGCGCCCCAGGCGGTAAGGGTGAAGGGGCCCGTGCCTACAGGGTTCGTGGCGAACGCGGACATGGCCTGGCCGCCCCGGGTCTGGTCCAGGACGTCTGCCTTGCCGGCGGTTAGGGCCGCAGGGGATGCGATGGCGAATGCAGGGAGGGTCAGCGCCTGGAGGAATGCCGTGAACCGTTGCGTGAGGTCGATCTGTACCGTGTGGGCGGCCAGCGCGGTGCAGGCTCTTGAAGATGGAAAGTCCGGCTTCGTCGGAGTGTGCCTTGAAGACGCCCTTGAAGGATGCGCCCGGCGCGTGCTTCCGCAATTCGGCGGGGAAGGCGAACCAGCGGTTGAAGTTGGTGCAGACGGCGTCGGCGTTGAACGGTGTTCCGTCGTGGAATGTGATCCCGGTGCGGAGTTTGAACGTGTAGGTCCGGCCGTCGTTGGACTCGTTCCATTCCGTGGCCAGCAGCGGGGTGGGTTTGCCGGTGGTCTGGTCCACACCCACCAGGCCTTCCAGGATCTGCCGGGTGATGCGCTGGGACTCAACATCGTTGGACAGTGCGGGGTCCAGTCCCAGGGGCTGGGCCGCGGTGCCGAAGTTGAAGGTGGCCCCAGGCTCCGCCGGCGTGGAGTTGGGCGTTCCGGATGTGGGGGAGGGCGACGGCATGCCCGTGCACGATGTGACGCCCAGCGCCATGAGGAGGGCGCCGGCCTTGATGACCGTCCGCCGCGATGTACTGCTGGGCACTCGTTTATCACCTCTGGATGCTGCCGGCTCCGCCGCTTGCGGGCCGGGATCCAGTCTAGGGGACGGGGCTTGCGGCCAGGCCCAGGCAAGCGGGTGACGCGCCAGGGCCGGGCCCGCCGCTGTGACGGCGGGCCCGGCCCCCTGTTGCGAGGTTTGGCGGAGCTTACTTGGGCATGAGCACTGAATCGACCAGGTAGACCGTTGCGTTCTTGGTCTTGACGCCGCCGCAGATCACGTTGGCGTTGTCCACCTTGAGGTTGTCGCCGCTGCCGGTCACCGTGACGGAGCCGCCCTGAACCGTGGCGTGCGTGCCGGCGATCTTGTCCGGGGTGATCTGGCCGGGAACCACGTGGTAGGTCAGGATCTTGCTCAGCAGGGCATCGTCCGTCTTCAAGGTGTTGATCGTTGCCGGGTCGATCTTCTTGAAGGCGTCGTCCACCGGTGCGAAGACCGTGAATTCACCGCCGTTGAGCGTGTCAACCAGGTTTACCTTCGGGTTGAGCTTTCCGGAGACGGCCGCGGTGAGCGTGGTCAGGATGGGGTTGTTGGAGGCCGCAACGGCTACCGGGTCAAGGGCCATGCCCTCCACGGAACCCGCACCGGTGGGAACCTGCTTGGCGTAGGCAGCGCAGCCGGGGCCAACAAGGTTTGCTGCCGGGCTCATTGTGCCCGCCGAGGAACTGGCCTTAGCGCTTGCGGACGGGGACGCCATGCTGGAACTGGGCGCCGATGACATCGGGGCGGAGGAGGCCGAGGAGCCGGAGGTGCTGCCGGAACCGCCACACGCGGTGAGGCTGAGCAGGGCAGCCGCTGCAACGCCTGCGACGGTGAAAGTGGTGCGCTTGAAGGTCTGCATTGTGGTTCTCCTTGGATCGATTGCTGCCGACTGCGGACTGTGTGTTCGTGGTGTGCAGCCTGCCTTGGGGGTGGGCACCTGCCCTTGGCTGGTGTCTCAATGGCTATTCGGCCGGTGGGCAGCAATGGATGGGTGGATCTTTGGAGTTTTTCGATTCTGGGCACTAACCCCGTCAGCAGGACCGCCCGGCGGTTAACGCAGGAATCCCCGGCCGGAGCCGGGGGATTCCCTGTGTGCGCAAGGGGGACTTGAACCCCCACGCCCGAAGGCACAGGAACCTAAATCCTGCGTGTCTGCCAATTTCACCACTCGCGCGCGGCTTCCTGACGAGAACGCCGAACGTTCGACGCCGGATGCCAGAGTCCATTGTAGCGTTGCGCCGGGCGGTGTCCCCGGCAGGCGCCGGCCGGGTCAGGCGTCCAGGCTCAGGTCCCGCCGCAGCTTGGCCACGTGGCCCGTGGCCCGGACGTTGTACTGGGCGAGTGCCACCTTGCCGTCCGGGTCCACCACGATGGTCGACCGGATCAAGCCCTCATAAGTCTTGCCGTAGTTCTTCTTTTCGCCCCAGGCGCCGTAGGCCGCGGCCACCGCGTGGTCCGCGTCGGAGAGGAGCGGGAACGTCAGCGACTCGTTCGCAGCGAACTTTGCCAGTTTTTCGACGGAGTCGGGGAGATCCCCAGGACGTCGAAGCCGGAGGCCTGCAGCGATGCAAGGCTGTCGCGGAAATCGCAGGCTTCTTTGGTGCAGCCGGGAGTTGAGGCCGCCGGATAGAAGTAGACGATGGTGGAGCGGCCGGGCCGGGGCGCCAGGCTAATGTCCTTCCCGGTGGAATCCTGCAGGGTGAAAGCGGGTGCATTATCGCCGGTAACGAGTCTTTCAGCCATTGTTTTTCTCCTTGTTGCGGGCGGGACACAACAGCCTAGTAAGCAGGTGGAGCGAGTGCTAATCGGCATTTGGCTATACTTGCTGCTATGCCTGATATGGATCACTGGCCCACAGGGCGCCTTCTGTCCACTGCTGCCCGACTCGTTGAGCACTCCTGGAACGAAAAACTCGGCGCCATCGGCCTCACCCATGCCGGTGTTATCGCCATCGAAGTCCTTGCCGCGCAAGGGCCCATGACCCAGGCCCAGCTGGCGCAGTACGTCCGCGTCCAGGCGCAGACCATGGGCAAAACGCTCAGCCGCCTCGAGTCCCACGGCCACATCGCCAGGGTGCGCAGCACCTCGGACCGCAGGAGCCACGTCGTATCGCTGACGGAGCAGGGCAAGGAAGCTGTTGCCCAGGCTGTGGAGATGGAGCGCTCGGTCCTGGCGTCTGCGTCGATTGATCCCGAATTGCTGCGCCAGGAACTCAAAGCCGTGGTCCGGGAACTGGCGAGCCAGTTTTCCACGACGCCCAGCAATGCCGCAGCTTTGGTGGACAACGCCGCCAAGTAGCCGTCCGTGCCGCAGACCGCATAAGGAAAGCGCGGCCCTGGCTTGTCAAAGCTGGTGCCGCGCTTTTTTGTGCCCGCCGGCCGCCCGCCGTCATGCTTGTCTCCGAGCCGCCGTCGCTCCGTCCCTTTCCACATCACCCATCGGCTGCTCCCTAACTGTCGTTTTGAGGCCCGAAAACGACAGTTACCCAGCAACCGATGAAGGGTGGGGAAACAAAACAGCCCCCGGTTCGTGTTTCCACGAACCGGAGGCTGTTTTCCCAGTGGTGCACCCCCGGGACTTGAACCCGGAACCCATTGATTAAGAGTCAATTGCTCTGCCAATTGAGCTAGAGGTGCATCTTATTTGCTTCCATCTCCGGGCTTTTTCTTTCCCGTTGATCTCCGCAACGACATGAAACTCTACACGAACTTTTGGTGCAAGTGAAATCGGCCCGTGCGGGGATGTTTGAGTCGATGGAATGGGCTCAAAACCAGCACAAAATCAGGGTTTTGGTAGTTCGTCAGAAGCCACAGTCCGCCGTTTCGGGTACGAATTACGTCCCGGATCCGCCTATAGGTTCCTGTGAAATGGACCACAGGAGTGCCTGTCCCTGTTCCATCAAGCGGTACTGCCCAGAGCAGGAACCACGACGCCGGCTCCCGGCGGGGTGGCGGCGCCGGGGTCTCTATCCTGCTAGAGCCGTTTGCGGCGGGGAGCGCGGAAGCCCGCTGCCTCCGCATGCGCGGCAGATTCAAACCAGACTTCCGCCCGGGCGGCCTCATACTCGGGATGTCCTTCTTCGTAGTACACCATTTCTGCGGCGTCGCCCTTGACTGTGTAGTCCGCAGGTCCGCTGCCATCGGGGCCCGCCGCCGCCGAACCGGCGCCGTAGGGCTCATCGGCGGCGAGGTGTCCGGCCGGCTCCGCTGCGCCTGCGCCCTGTGGCTGCGCGGGCTCCTGTCCCTGCGCGAACTCCTGTATATGTCCGGCCGGCTGGTGGTGGTCCGCCCCGTTCTCCACCAGCGCGGAGGATTGGGTCCGCTCCGCCGTTTCGGCTGGTCCTTCGTCCAGTTGGCTCACAGCGGCAACCGGTGCCGCCGGCTCATGCCGGTCCGCCGGCCCGGAACCGTCCGCCCGGTGCTGGGGTACCTGGCCGCCGGCATGCCCGGCCGCCGCCGCGCCGTCGTCGTCCACGCTTTCGACGGCAGCGGTCTCGGCGCCGGGAAGCGTGGGGGCGTGGGGAGCCGTGTATTCCTCATGGTGGACCGGGTGGGCCGCTTCATGGGCGGCCTGCCCGGACGAGGTTTCAGCGCCGCCGGCCACCACCTGTGCGCCATCGCCGGGAGTTGGCGCCGCCCCGGCAACCGGGGAGCCGGACCGGGAACCGGGTCCGGCTTCGGACCACTGGGTCTCCCATTCGCCCTGGCCTGCCGCCTCGCCAGCCGCCTCACCGGATGCGGGGGCGGCGGTGCGCGCCGCGTGGGGGGACGTAGCGGCCGAGTCTGCAGGCTCCTCGGCCGTGGCTGGGGCAGCAGGCTCGGCCGGTTTGCCGAATCCTGCTGCCGTTGGGATGCCGGTGGTCCCCGCAGCCGCGGCAGACGCCGCGGCGCTGCCTCCTTCAAGCGCTCCGTCGGTCCGGGGCCCGTCAGCCCTGGCAGCGGCTGATGGGCCGCCGGGCGCGTTGGCGGATTTATTGCGGTTGAGCAGCCACCAAATGATGACGCCGATGACAACTATGAGAATGATCCAGAAAACAATGTCCATTGCAGGCCCTTCGTTACGGTGGTGGGTGTCCTGTCCCCGACGCTACGTCGGGTCACCACTGCTGTCCAGAGACGCGACGGCGCACGGGGGAGAGCCTCCGGCGACCCGGGCCCCGGCAGCGCCCGGCCCAACCGGCGCCCGGCACATCTCAGAATATGAGATGGAAGTCCACTATCTGACAGGTGGGTTCCGAAGTTTCCGCAGATTCAGGCGCCCGCGGTCGTTTCAGCCACCGTCCGAGCCCTAGACTTTCCCCTATGAGTGACGCCCACACCACATCCGGGAGCAAACCGGACATCAAGCCCCGCAGCCGCGTCGTCACGGATGGCATTCACGCGGCGCCCGCCCGCGGTATGTTCCGGGCCGTCGGCATGGGCGACGACGACTTCGCCAAGCCTCAGGTTGGCGTCGCCAGCTCATGGAACGAAATCACTCCCTGCAACCTCTCCCTGAACCGGTTGGCGCAGGGTGCCAAGGAGGGGGTCCACGCAGGCGGCGGCTTCCCGATGCAGTTCGGAACCATCTCCGTGTCCGACGGCATCTCCATGGGCCACGAAGGCATGCACTTTTCCCTGGTCTCCCGGGAGGTCATTGCCGACTCCGTGGAGACAGTGATGCAGGCCGAGCGGATCGACGGTTCCGTCCTGTTGGCTGGCTGCGACAAGTCGCTGCCAGGCATGCTCATGGCGGCCGCCCGGCTGGACCTTGCCAGCGTCTTCCTCTACGCCGGCTCCATCATGCCCGGCTGGGTCAAACTAGAAGACGGCTCCGAGAAGGAAGTCACCCTTATCGACGCCTTCGAAGCCGTGGGCGCGTGTGCCGCAGGCAAGATGAGCATGGAGGACCTCACCCGCATTGAAAAGGCCATCTGCCCGGGCGAAGGCGCCTGCGGCGGTATGTACACGGCCAACACCATGGCCTGCATCGGCGAGGCCCTGGGCATGTCCCTGCCCGGCTCCGCTGCGCCGCCCTCGGCAGACCGCCGTCGTGATGAATTTGCACGGAAGTCCGGCGAGGCCGTGGTGAACCTGCTGCGGCAGGGCATCACCGCCCGGGACATCATGACAAAGAAGGCCTTCGAGAACGCCATCGCCGTCACCATGGCATTCGGCGGCTCCACCAACGCGGTCCTGCACCTGCTGGCCATCGCACGCGAAGCGGACGTGGAACTGACCCTCGATGACTTCAACCGCATTGGCGACAAGATCCCCCACCTGGGCGACCTCAAGCCCTTTGGCCGCTACGTCATGACCGACGTCGACAGGATCGGCGGCGTGCCGGTCATCATGAAAGCACTGCTCGACGCCGGCCTGCTGCACGGGGACTGCCTTACCGTCACGGGCAGGACTGTCGCGGAGAACCTCGAAGCGATCAACCCGCCGGACGTTGACGGCAAGATCCTGCGTGCCCTGGACAACCCGATCCACAAGACCGGCGGCATCACCATCCTGCATGGTTCCATGGCTCCCGAAGGCGCCGTCGTGAAGAGCGCCGGCTTCGACGCCGACGTTTTTGAGGGCACGGCCCGCGTGTTCGAGCGCGAGCAGGGCGCCCTGGACGCGCTGGACAACGGCCGGATCCACGCTGGCGACGTCGTCGTGATCCGCTACGAAGGCCCCAAGGGAGGCCCGGGAATGCGCGAAATGCTCGCCATCACCGGCGCCATCAAGGGTGCGGGGCTGGGCAAGGATGTCCTGCTCCTCACCGACGGCCGGTTCTCCGGCGGCACCACAGGACTGTGCATCGGCCACGTAGCGCCGGAAGCGGTCGACGGCGGCCCCATCGCCTTCGTCAAGGACGGCGACCGGATCCGGGTGGACATCGCCGCGCGCACCTTCGACCTGCTGGTCGGCGAAGCGGAACTCGAAGCCCGCAAGGTTGGCTGGAAGCCGCTGCCGGCCAGGTACACCAAGGGCGTACTCGCCAAGTACGCCAAGCTGGTCCACAGCGCCAGCCAGGGCGCCTGGACCGGCTGACGGGCGACCCCTACCCAAGTGATGCGGCGCGGCCGCCGCATCACTTGGGGCCCTAGGGATCTCCTTATTAAGCCCTTCCGCCTGACGCGGTTGGGCTTCGGTCCCATATCGCTGCGATAGGATCAAAGAGTGGACAGTGAGGTCCACATGGTGAGATGGGGTTGTTGCTCGTTGACACCCATCTCGCCAAGAGGGAAAACTGAAGGCATGACTTTCGTTACCGCCGGCACCGTCGTCGTCCTTACCAAGCGCGTGGCACATTAGCCCTGGTAACGAACCGTCACGCGCAAACCCCTCACCAAGCCGCCAGGCCGAGGGGTTTTTTATTTCCCACCGTTCCACAGAAGTTCCAGAACCAGAGAAGATCCACAAGGAAGAGTCCGATGAGCAAAGGATCGCCCATCAGCCCGTCGCTGATGGCCACCAAGTCCGCCGGAGCCCCAAAGGCTCCGGAACGCGCCGACCGGACGGCTGACCATGCCGCCGTCGTCGCCGACCTTGCTGCCGTCTCTCCTGTCCTTGGGCCGAACAACGTCGTACCCCCGACGGTGATGACCGGCTCGCAAGCGATCGTCCGTTCGCTCGAAGAACTCGGCGTCGACGACATTTTCGGTTTGCCTGGTGGCGCGATCCTGCCCACCTACGACCCCTTGATGGCCTCCACCATGAACCACGTGCTGGTCCGTCACGAACAGGGAGCCGGCCACGCCGCGCAAGGCTACGCCATGGTCACCGGGCGGGTCGGCGTCTGCATCGCCACCTCCGGCCCCGGTGCCACCAACCTCGTTACCGCCATCATGGATGCCCACATGGACTCCGTGCCCCTGGTGGCCATCACCGGCCAGGTATCCAGCGGCGTGATCGGCACCGACGCGTTCCAGGAAGCCGACATCGTGGGCATCACGATGCCCATCACCAAGCATTCTTTCCTGGTGACCGACCCCAATGACATCCCGCACGTCATGGCCGAGGCCTTCCACCTGGCCTCCACCGGCCGTCCCGGCCCGGTGCTGGTGGACGTTGCCAAGGACGCCCAGGTGGGCCAGATGACGTTCTCCTGGCCGCCGAAAATCGACCTGCCGGGCTACCGGCCGGTCACCCGCGGCCACAACAAGCAGGTGCGCGAAGCAGCCAAGCTCATTGCCGCTTCCACCAAGCCGGTCCTGTACGTGGGTGGCGGCGTGGTCAAGGCGCATGCCTCGGCCGAGCCTGCTCGCCCTGGCCGAAGCCACTGGCGCGCCGGTGGTGACCACCCTGATGGCCAAGGGGGCGTTCCCCGATTCGCACCCTCAGCACGTTGGCATGCCGGGCATGCACGGCACCGTTTCGGCCGTCACGGCACTGCAGCAGTCCGACCTGCTGATCACGCTCGGCGCCCGCTTCGACGACCGCGTCACCGGCGTGCTGAAGACCTTTGCACCCAACGCCAAGGTCATCCACGCCGACATCGATCCTGCGGAAATCTCCAAGAACCGCACCGCCGATGTGCCCATCGTCGGATCAGTCAAGGAGATCATCCCGGAATTGACCGAGGCCGTTCGCAGCCTGTTCGAGGCTTCCGGAACCCCCGACCTGACCACCTGGTGGGCGTTCCTGAACAACCTGAAGGAAACCTACCCGCTGGGCTGGACAGAACCGGACGACGGCCTGATCGCCCCGCAGAAGGTAATCCAGCGGATTGGCGCCCTCACCGGCCCCGAAGGCATTTACGTGGCAGGCGTTGGCCAGCACCAGATGTGGGCTGCGCAGTTCATCAAGTACGAGCGCCCGCACGCCTGGCTGAACTCAGGCGGGGCCGGCACCATGGGTTACGCCGTCCCGGCCGCCATGGGCGCCAAGGTGGGCGAGCCGGACCGCGTGGTCTGGGCCATCGACGGTGACGGCTGCTTCCAGATGACCAACCAGGAGCCTGGCCACCTGCGCCATCAACAAGATCCCCATCAAGGTAGCTGTCATCAACAACTCCTCGCTGGGCATGGTGCGGCAGTGGCAGACCCTCTTCTACGAGGGCCGCTACTCCAACACGGACCTCAACACCGGCCACGACACCGTCCGCATCCCGGACTTCGTCAAGCTGGGGGAGGCCTACGGCTGCGCGTCCTTCCGGGTTGAACGCGAAGAAGACATCGATGCCACCATCCAAAAGGCCCTCGAGATCAACGACCGCCCCGTGGTCATCGACTTCGTAGTGAGCCCCAACTCCATGGTGTGGCCGATGGTGCCTGCCGGCGTGAGCAACGACCAGATCCAGGTTGCCCGCAACATGACCCCGGAATGGGAAGAGGAAGACTGAGCATGAGCCGCCACACACTTTCCGTCCTGGTTGAAGACAAGCCCGGCGTCCTGACCCGCGTGGCCAGTCTCTTCGCCCGCCGCGCCTTCAACATCAACTCCCTCGCCGTTGGCCCCACCGAAGTGCCGGGTGTCTCCCGCATGACCGTGGTGGTCGATGCCGACGGTGACCTCATCGAGCAGGTCACCAAGCAGCTCAACAAACTGGTCAACGTGATCAAGATCGTTGAGCTGACCCCAGAATCTTCCGTACAGCGCGACCACATCCTGGTCAAGGTACGTGCGGATGCCGCAACACGCCTGCAGGTAACCCAGGCCGCAGACCTGTTCCGTGCCTCAGTGGTCGACGTTTCCACCGACTCCGTCGTCATTGAAGCCACCGGCCACCCGGATAAGCTCACAGCCCTGCTCTCAGTGCTTGAGCCCTTCGGCATCCGCGAAATTGTGCAGTCCGGCACCCTGGCCGTTGGACGGGGATCCCGCTCCATGAGTGACCGGGCGCTCCGCTCCGCCTAGGCACCACGCCCGGCGGGACCAAACGCCCGTAACCGCAGCACCGCAAGACCACTATCTACAACCACTCAAGAGGAGTTACGCAAGTGACTGAAATGTTCTACGACGACGACGCCGACCTGTCGATCATCCAGGGCCGCAAGGTTGCCATCGTTGGCTACGGATCCCAGGGCCACGCCCATGCGCTGAACCTGCGCGATTCCGGCGTCGAGGTCGTTATCGCCCTGAAGGACGGCTCCAAGTCGGCCGCCAAGGCCGAGGACGCGGGCTTCACGGTCAAGAACGTTGCCGACGCCGCCGAATGGGCCGACGTCATCATGATCCTGGCGCCGGACCAGCACCAGCGCGCGATCTACAACGACTCCATCAAGGACAAGCTGACCCCCGGCAAGGCCCTGGCCTTCGCCCACGGCTTCAACATCCGCTTCGGCTACATCCAGGCACCGGAAGGCGTTGACGTCATCCTGGTTGCCCCGAAGGCGCCGGGCCACACCGTGCGCCGCGAGTTCGAGGCCGGCCGCGGCATTCCCGACATCATCGCCGTCGAGCAGGACGCTTCGGGCAACGCCTGGGACCTCGCCAAGTCCTACGCCAAGGCCATCGGCGGCACCCGTGCCGGCGTCATCAAGACCACGTTCACCGAAGAGACCGAGACGGACCTCTTCGGCGAGCAGTCTGTCCTCTGCGGCGGCGTGTCCCAGCTGATCCAGTACGGCTTCGAGACCCTCACCGAGGCCGGCTACCAGCCGCAGATCGCCTACTTCGAGGTGCTGCACGAGCTCAAGCTCATCGTCGACCTCATGTGGGAGGGTGGCATCGCCAAGCAGCGCTGGAGCGTCTCCGACACCGCAGAGTACGGCGACTACGTCTCCGGCCCGCGCGTCATCACCCCCGAGGTGAAGGAAAACATGAAGGCCGTCCTGGCCGACATCCAGTCCGGCGCGTTTGCCAAGCGCTTCATCGAGGACCAGGACAACGGCGGCGTGGAGTTCAAGGAACTGCGCGCCAAGGCCGAGCAGCACCCCATCGAGGCTGTTGGCCGTGAACTGCGTTCCCTGTTCTCCTGGCAGCAGCAGGACGTCGACTACGTGGAGGGCTCCGCAGCCCGCTAAGGCTGCCAGCGCAACCACATAGACCGCAATGGTGAGGCCGGGTTCACGCTTAACAATGTGAGCCCGGCCTTTCCGTCGGCCTAGACTTGTTTCCATCCCCAGGACTGCAACGCAGAGGATCAGCCGTGTCAAAACCCGTAGTACTGCTCGCCGAAGAACTTTCCCCCGCCACCGTCGAGGCCCTTGGCCCGGACTTTGAAATCCGACAGACCGACGGCGCCGACCGTTCCCAGCTGCTCTCGGCGATCAGTGACGTAGACGCCATCCTGGTCCGCTCCGCCACCCAGGTGGACGCCGAAGCAATCGCCGCGGCCAAGAACCTGAAGGTCATCGCCCGCGCCGGCGTGGGCCTGGACAATGTGGACATCAAGGCCGCCACCCAGGCCGGCGTGATGGTGGTCAACGCCCCCACGTCCAACATCGTCTCCGCCGCCGAACTCACCGTGGGCCACATCCTCAGCCTGGCCCGCCACATCCCGCAGGCCAGCGCCGCCCTCAAGGACGGCGAATGGAAGCGGTCCAAGTACACCGGCATCGAACTGTTCGAAAAGAAGATCGGCATCATCGGCCTGGGCCGCATCGGCGCCCTTGTGGCAGCCCGCCTGAAGGGTTTCGATACCAAGATCCTTGCCTACGATCCCTACATCACCTCTGCCCGCGCTGCGCAGGCTCGGCGTGCAGTTGGTCACCCTGGACGAGCTTCTGGCCCAGTCCGACTTCATCACCATCCACATGCCCAAGACCCCTGAGACCGTGGGCATGCTGGGCGCTGACGCCTTCAAGAAGATGAAGTCCAGCGCCTACGTAGTCAACGTGGCCCGTGGCGGCCTGGTGGACGAGGAAGCCCTCTTTACCGCCCTCCAGGACGGCGAAATAGCCGGCGCCGGCGTGGACGTGTTCGCCAAGGAACCCAGCACCGACCTGCCGTTCTTCAAGCTGGACAACGTTGTGGTCACCCCCACCTGGGCGCCTCCACGGACGAGGCCCAGGAAAAGGCCGGCGTCTCCGTAGCCAAGTCTGTTCGCCTGGCCCTCGCCGGCGAGCCTGGTTCCGGACGCCGTCAACGTCGCCGGCGGCGTCATTGCCCCCGACGTCCGCCCGGGTATCCCGCTGATCGAGAAGCTGGGCCGCATCTTCACGGCGCTGACCCACGCATCCCTGACCCAGTTCGACGTCGAGGTGGCCGGCGAAATCTCCTCCCTCGATGTCAAGGTGCTCGAACTTGCCGCACTGAAGGGCATCTTCGCCGACGTCGTGACCGAGCAGGTGTCCTACGTCAACGCCCCCGTCATCGCCGAGCAGCGCGGCATCAACGTCCGCCTGATCACCACTCCGGAAACCGAGTCCTACCGGAACGTCCTGACCCTGCGCGGCGCCCTCAGCGACGGCACCCAGATCTCCGTGGCCGGCACCCTGACCGGTCCCAAGCAGGTCGAGAAGCTGGTGGGCATCAACGGCTTCGAGGTGGAGATCCCCATCAGTGAGCACCTGGTGGTGGTCGCCTACACCGACCGCCCCGGCGTGATCGGCACCATCGGCCACATCCTGGGCATGAACAACATCAACATTGCCGGCATGCAGGTGGCCCGCTCCAACGAGGGCGGCCAGGTCCTGGCCCTGCTGACGATCGACAGCTCCGTTCCCCAGCAGGTGCTGGACGCCATCAAGGCCGGCATCGGCGCCGAGATGGTCCGGGAAGTGGACCTGGAAGACTAGCGCGACACACCGGCCGAAACGCCGTACCCGCACCTCCGCAACGGCACGTCCAGGCGGAGCCACGTATGATTGGCCGGTCTGCTTACAATGGCTTGGTCCTGATTCAGGACGCAGCCGGCAGACCGGCCAATACTTTTTGCACATCCGTCCGTCATTGTCCACGTCTGCCCGGGGCGGATGGACGTGTGCGCACGCAATCCAGGTTTCAGGGAGTTCCATGAACGCCGTCCAGAGGTTCATCAGAAGCAGGGTGCTGCTGTTGACCGCGGCCATCTTGATCGCAGCCATGTGCTTGTCGGTCCTCGTCCAAAGTCAGTCGCAGGCTGCGCTCAACCGGACCGTTGATGAGAATTCAAGGGGGCTCTACGACATCCTGGTCCAGGCCAAGGCGCCCTCCGGGGCACTGCTCCAACCGGAGATCGCCAATGGCGCCGGCGGCATCGGCTTCGACCAGCCTGGACTCCATCAGGAAGCTGTCCGGCACCTCCGTTGCCGCCCCCATCAGCCTGGTCTCGCGCGTCACCCAGAACCTGGAGACACCCCGCCTCGACGCGATGGACTACCTCGGCTACAACGCCGGGCTCGCCGGTACCGCCACGGCGGACCAGGCCGCAGGTGCCACGGCCCCGGACAAGTGGCCTGCGGCCGAATCCGTGCTGACTGACGCCGCCAAGAAGTACCGGCTCACCGCCAGTGCCGTGAGCTCCGACGGAAACTCCGAGCAGACGCTCTTCAAGACCACGGCCGAGGGCACCCTGGGCAAGGCCCGGCTCGTGGAGGAAAAGGCGCCGGGCGGCAGCAGCATCCGCATCGCCCCGCCGACGGGGAGACCGGCATCAAGTTCCCCGCTCCCGCCGGGGGCTCGGAGCACAGCCTCTTCAACCTCTCCGTGGCACTCCCGATGGCCCCCGAGGTCACCGAATCCGTGGTGGCTGTTGACCCTGCCTCCGAACGGGCCCTGCTCGGTTCGGCCGGCGACTTCCTGGCCCCCCTGGAGAAAGCACCCCCGGCCGATGCGCGTAACGCGGGCGCTGTGGGCCGTTACCTGGAAGGTCTCTTCACCAGCGGCATCAGCATGGACCAGCTCAAGGAAGGACCGGATTTCCTGGGCGTCAAGCTCAAGTACTGGGCGCCCTTGATGACCCAGTACCAGCAGGCCAAGCGCAACGGCCAGCTGACCAGCAACTCCCAGGCCGTTCCGCTGATCGTTCGGTCCGGCACGTCGCTGGACGTGAAGTACAACGTCAAGATCGAGGAAATTGACGAAGCCGGCAAGGTAGTCAAGGACGTCGGCACCGTTTCGAAGTCCCTGGGCAAGGATTACCTGCCTTTTGTCTCCAAGGACCCCTTCGTGCTGTCCTGGCCGGGTTCTACGGACCACTCCTCGCTGCTGGGTGCCAGTGGCAACTTCAACCCGGGCCTGTACACCCCGGCAAAGTGGAGCACCGATTTCGCCGGTGCCCCCAAGTACACGGACGGCGGCACCGCGTCCAACGGCGCCGTGGACAAGACCGCAGTGCCCGGGGAATGGGTCACCGTCAACCGCCTCCCCGATAAGGCGTCCAGCGGTGCGCCCGTTGACCAGACCCAGCGCGACCCCGTTGATGAACGGTCTTACCGGGACAACCTGTCCACCGGCCAGCAGCAGGCCGCCCAGCCGTTGCCCATGGTCTACGGCACGTTCGACCCCACTGCCGTGGAAGCAGCGTCAGGCGACGTCAACAAGCTTCCGCTGGGCGGCTACGATCCCACGCCCTTCACCCTCGTCAAGGACGCTGCAGGGAAGGACGTTCCGGCCGCCGAACTGAAGCCGTCGCTGAGCGCAACCGGACTCGCCAGCCAGTCCGCCGGCGCCATTACCGACTACTACGGACTCGCCGCTGCACGCGGTTACAAGCAGAACGCGGCGGTCATCGACGCCGTCCGGGTCCGGGCCAAGGCACCGGGCAGCTGGAAGGACGCCCAGCCCGAGGTGGAAAAGCTCGCTGCCGAGATCCGCGACATGGGGCTGGACGCCACGGTGGTGGCCGGTTCGGCCCGCGAGGACACCAGTATCCTTGTTCCCGGCTACTCCAAGGACGGAGCCGGGAAGGAGTCGGCGCTCGGTACGGTACAGCAGTCGTGGGTCCGGCAGAATGCTGCCGAAGCCGTGACCGGAGCGCTTTCCGGAACCAATATCACCCTGCTTTTCCTGACCCTGTGCGGTGCAGCCCTCCTGACGGGCGCATCAACCGTCAGCTACATCCGGAAGCGCCGCAGCGAGGCCGGCACGCTGCGGGCCATGGGCTGGACCCAGCGGCGGATCCGCAGTTGGGTGCTTGAGGAATTCGGCGTCGGGGCCGTTCTGCTCGCCGTTGCAGGCATCGTTCTGAGCCTGCTGAGCTGGAGCGTTGCCACCGCTCTGGTATGCGCGGCTGTCCTGGTGCTGTACTGCGCCGCGGCACTGTTCGCCGCACGGCAGCTCCGCCACCGCGACGAGATCGACCAGGAGCCGCAGCACGATGAACGCCTCATCCCGGTCGATTCGCCACTGACCTTCGCCAACCGGCAGCTGAGCACCAACAAGTTCAACACCCTGTCGCTGGCTGTCGCGGTGGGTGTCTTCGGTGCTGCCGTGGGCGGCCTGATCGCCTTGCTGATCGACATTCCACGGGCAGCAGGCGCCAGCGCGCTCAGTGGCCTGGCGGCCGCCAGCGTGACGCTTCCGAGCATCCTGCTGGCGCTTGCGGGCGTGGCTGTGGGGCTGGTGCTCACCCTGGTCACCGGCCGGTTCGAGCTCAATGCCAAGCGGCAGTACCTTGGCATCCTCCAGGCCATGGGCTGGAACCCGGACATGCTCCGCCAGGTCCGGTTGTTCGAAAACGCCTTGGTGGGAACCGTGGCCGTGCCGCTGGGCGTGCTGGGCGCCCTGGGGATCGGCCTGCTGCTGGCACCGTACGCGGCCATTTGGGCCGCCGTGGCCGGCCTGGTGGCTGTAATTTGCTGGATACCGATTGCAACGAAAGTGGTCCAATGACAAACCCGACGAACGTCCAGCGCAGCCGCAGGAGCGGCTCCAACGAGGTCCCCCTGCAGACCCGGGCCAGCACCATCGTCAAGTCGGCCGACCACGCCACCCCGCTGGAGATGCGCGACATCACCATCCGCTACGGTGGCGGCAAGGGCGGCGCCGAAGCTGTCAGCGTGGTGGAGGGCTTCGACCTGACCCTGCACGCCGGCGAGATGCACTGCGTCGCCGGGCGAAGCGGCTCCGGGAAGACAAGCATCCTGACCGTCGGCGCGGGACTTACCCTGCCGACGTCGGGCCGCGTCTTCTGGGAAGGCGATTCCCTTGAAAGCATGGGCGACGACGAAATCGCCGACCGCCGTCGTGCCCTGATCGGTTATGTCGACCAGGGCGGTGCCCTGATCGACGGCATGAGCGCACTGGAGAACGTGCTCCTGCCCGCCGTCCCCGACGGCGAGGTGGAGCAGCGCCGCGACATGGCCAAGGACCTGCTGGACCTGGTGGGCCTGGGCCGGCGGATGCGGCACCGTCCGGCCCAGTTGTCCGGCGGTGAACGGCAGCGTGTTGCCATCGCCCGTGCGCTGATCCTGGGCACCAGGGTGCTGGTGGTGGATGAGCCCACCGCCTCGCTGGACCGTGCCTCAGCCAACCGCATCATCAGTATCCTGAAGGACACCACCTCGGACGGGATCGCCGTCCTGGTGGCCTCGCACGACCACGAACTGGTCCGGCTGAGCGATACCCTGACAGAACTGATCTAGCCCACTCCACCGCACCGAAGGTAACCGTCCGCACCGTGACTGCTCCAGAGAAAACGCCGTTCTACATCACCACGGCCATCACCTATCCCAACGGCGTGCCGCACATCGGCCACGCGTACGAGTACATAGCCACTGACGCCATGGCGCGCTTCAAGCGCCTGGACGGCTATGACGTGATGTTCCTGACCGGCACGGACGAGCACGGCATGAAGATCGCCCAGGCCGCCGAAAAAGAAGGCATCGCGCCCAAGGAACTGGTGAACCGGAACGCGGACATCTACAGGGCCGCGCACTCCGCCCTGGGGATCAGCTATGACCGCTTCATCCGCACCACGGACGAGGACCACTACACGGCCTCGCAGGCGCTCTGGAAGAAGATGGAGGCCAACGGCGACATCTACCTCTCCAAGTACGAGGGCTGGTACTCCGTCCGGGACGAAGCGTTCTACGTCGAGGACGACACCGTGGTGAAGGACGACGGCGTGCGCTACTCGAAAGAGACGGACACCGAGGTGACGTGGACGGCGGAGGAGAGCTACTTCTTCCGGCTGTCCGCCTACCAGGACAAGCTGCTCGCACTCTACGAATCGCACCCCGAGTTCGGCGCCCCGCAGTACCGCTTCAACGAGGTCATCAGCTTTGTCAAGCGCGGCCTGGAGGACCTCTCCATCAGCCGGACCACCTTCGACTGGGGCGTTCCCGTCCCCGGCAACGACAAGCACGTCATGTATGTCTGGGTGGATGCGCTGACCAACTACCTGACCGGCGTTGGCTACCCGGACGTGGAGTCGGAGAAGTTCCGGAAGTTCTGGCCGGCCGACGTCCACGTCATCGGCAAGGACATCTCCCGGTTCCACGCCATCTACTGGCCCGCCTTCCTGATGAGCGCCGGTCTTGAGCTGCCCAAGCGCGTGATGATCCACGGTTTCCTGCACAACAACGGGGTCAAGATGTCCAAGTCCCTGGGCAACGTGGTGGCACCGGCGGACTTCGTAGCGCGCTACGGCCTGGACCAGGTCCGGTTCTTCTTCCTGCGCGAGGTCCCCTTCGGTGCCGACGGCAGCTACAACCATGAAGCCATCGTGGGCCGGATGAACTCGGACCTGGCCAACAACTTCGGCAACCTGGCCCAGCGCTCCCTGTCCATGGTGGCCAAGAACTGCGGTGCGGCGGTGCCCACTCCGGGCACGTTCACTGCGGAAGACAACGCCATCCTTGGCCAGGCAAACGGACTGCTCGAGTCTGCCCGTGCCGCCTTCGACAAGCAGGAGTTCAGCCGCGCGCTGGAAGCGATCTGGGGCGTGCTGCACCACACCAACGCCTACTTCGCGGACCAGGCGCCCTGGGTCCTGCGGAAGACCGACGTCGAACGCATGAACACCGTCCTGTATGTCACGCTGGAGGTGCTCCGTGTGGTTGCGATCCTGGCGCAGCCGGTCATGCCGGATGCAACGGCCAGGCTCCTGGACGCACTCGGCCAGTCCGAAGGCGGCGCCCGGCAGTTCACGGCGATCGGCACGCCCATTGCGCCGGGCACCGCGTTGCCCGCTCCCACCCCGGTGTTCCCCAAGTTCGAAGAACCGGCGGAGTAGGTTCGGCCCACCCGGCCTGCCGGCGGATGCGCTTGTGTCCAAAAGCTGAGACAGCTTGACCAGCATATGGATGTCTTGGCTACCCTGAAAACATGAGCGCATCCTCCATTGACCTTGCAGTTATTCCCGGCGACGGCATCGGCCCCGAAGTCATTGCCGAGGCCCTCAAAGTCCTGGAAAAGGCTGTGGCCGCGGAGGGCGTGGAACTCAAGCCGACGCACTACGAACTCGGCGCCGAGCACTGGCTCGCCACGGGGAGACCCTGCCCGATGAAGTCCTGGCGGACTTGAAGACGCGCGACGCCATCCTCTTCGGCGCCGTGGGTGCCGCGCCCGGCGACACCCGCATCCCGTCCGGAATCATCGAGCGCGAGCCTGCTCCTCAAGCTGCGCTTCAGCCTGGACCACTACGTCAACCTGCGGCCTTCCCGGCTTTACGGAACTGTCGGCAGCCCCCTTGCCAACCCCGGCACCATCGACTTCATCGTGGTCCGCGAAGGCACCGAGGGTCCGTACGTGGGCAACGGCGGGACCCTGCGGGCAGGAACCCCGCACGAGGTGGCCACGGAAGTATCCCTGAACACGGCCCACGGCGTGGAGCGCGTTGTCCGCGACGCCTTCCGCCGTGCCAGCGCACGGGAGCGCAGGCACGTCACCCTGGTGCACAAGCACAACGTCCTGGTTTTCGCCGGCCACCTGTGGAAGCGCACGGTCGAGGCCGTGGCCCAGGAATTCCCCGAGGTCACCCACGACTACCTGCACGTGGACGCTGCCACCATCTTCATGGTCACGGACCCGTCCCGCTTCGACGTGATTGTCACTGACAACCTGTTCGGCGACATCATCACCGACCTCGCCGCGGCCATCACCGGCGGCATCGGCCTGGCTGCCTCCGGGAACATCAACATGGACCGGACGGCACCGTCCATGTTCGAGCCGGTCCACGGATCTGCGCCGGACATCGCCGGCCAGGGCAAGGCAGATCCCACCGCGGCCATCCTCTCCGCCGCCCTCCTGCTGGACCACCTGGGCTACACCGAAGCCGCCCGCAGGATCGAAGCGGCAGTGGTTGCCGACGTCGAAAAGCGCGACGGCACCGCACGCAGCACCAGCGCCGTGGGCGACGCCATCGCCGCAGGACTCTAGCCCGCGCCGGGGCCTCCGGCATCGGGCGTAAGCTTGTCTCGAATCACCAAATGCCGCTTCGCCATTCAGCGCTGAACCCGGGGCGGCCGATCGTGGAGGAACCATGACCCAGACTGCCCATGGCGTCGAATTCACCCGGCAGCCCTCGGAGAACCCGAAGTCTGCCGAAGAGCGTGCAGCCATCCTGGCGAACCCGGGATTCGGCAACTACTTCACCGACCACACCGCCATCGTCGACTACAGCGTGGACGCGGACGGCAACGGCGGGTGGCACGACGCCCGGATCGAGCCTTACGGCCCCATCGTCCTGGATCCCTCCGCCGCCGTCTTCCACTACGGCCAGGAGATATTCGAAGGACTCAAGGCCTACAGGCATGCGGACGGCTCCGTGTGGACCTTCCGGCCTGAGGCCAACGCAGCGCGCCTGAACAAGTCCGCCCGCCGTCTGGCCCTGCCGGAACTTCCGGCCGAGTACTTCCTCAGCGCCATCCGCGAGCCTGGTGGCAGCCGACAAGGAATGGGTGCCCTCCGGCGACGGCGAGGCCCTGTACCTGCGCCCCTTCATGATCGCGACAGAGGCTTTCCTGGGTGTCCGCGCTGCGCGTGAAGTATCCTTTCGTGTCATTGCATCGCCCGCCGGCAACTACTTCGGCGGCGAGCTCAAGCCGGTGTCCATCTGGATTTCCCGCCAGTACGCCCGCGCCGGCCGGGGCGGGACCGGTGATGCCAAGTGCGGCGGCAACTACGCAGCCTCGCTGATCGCGCAGCAGGAGGCAGAGGCCAACGGCTGCAAGCAGGTCCTGTTCCTTGACCAGGCCAATGACAACGCCGTGGAAGAGTTGGGCGGCATGAACGTTTTCTTCGTCATGAAGGACGGCTCGCTGGCCACGCCCGCGCTCACCGGCACCATCCTGGAAGGCGTCACCCGGATGTCGGTGATCCAGGTGGCCAAGGACATGGGCCGCGACGTTGCCGAGCGGAAGATCACCCTGGACGAATGGCGCGACGGCGTTGCTTCCGGCGACATCGCGGAGGTATTCGCCTGTGGCACGGCCGCCGTGATCACCCCCATTGGGGTACTTAAGGACGCCACCGAGTTCATCGGTTCCGAGGACGCCAAGGCGGGCGAGACCACCATGGCCATCCGCGAGAAGCTCCTTGGCATCCAGACCGGCGCCGAGCCGGACACGCACGGCTGGCTGACCCGCCTGGCGTAGTCCACCGCTTTCATAACGTACGACGGCGCCTGCCGGACTTTGGTCCGGCAGGCGCCGTCCTTCGTTAGTCGCCCGGCGGATGACCTAGCGGCGTGCTGCCTTGCGGGCGGCGTTCTTCATGGCTTTGCGGGACACGGGCTTGAGTGCCTTCCGGGCGGCTTCCTCGGCCAAAGCCCGGTTACGCCGGGCGTCGATGATGTCATTCCAAAGGGTGGTGGCGAAAGTGCCGCCGTCCTGGGCGTAGACGTCATAGGGGTAGCCGGCGTAGACAGATGGCGTGCTGCCGCCGCTGAACAGGTCCTTGTTGTTGGCCTTCGCTACCGCGTCGCCCACAGCCCAGGTCCGGGTCAGGTGGCGGGTGAGGTTCTCCTGCACGAAGACAGTGGCGTCACTGGAGCGGGAGGCCTGGTCCAGCAGCGTTTCCAGGTCCGAGGCGATCAGTGCGGCTCCGGCCTGGTCCGCAGGTGCGGAGGCGGCGGCCAGTTCCGCGGCGATACCGCGGACGGCGTCCGTCCAGTCGGTGGTTTCGCGGAACTTCTTCCAGGTGGGAAACCAGATGATGCTGCCGGTCGCGTGGTTGTGGATATGCAGCAGGCCGGTGGCCTTTTCGGTTGCCGAGTGGTCGTGGCCGTCTGCGTCAGCCCGGGCGAGGAGGTCTGCGATTGATGGTGTGCTCATGGGGGATTCGGCTTCCTGGTGGAGATCGTTGTGTTGTCATTGGTTGCCAACCCGCGTCCGCTGCTGTTCTATTCCGCCGGCGTTCACCGGGATGGGCTGGGGAGGGACGGTTCTAAATGCAAGGATGGGTCAGTGACGTCAGTTTCCGGCCCTGTCCTGCGGCGCAGCAGTGGGCTAACACGGTTCATCCTTGCCCCCAACCCCGGCCCCATGAGCCTGGACGGCACCAACTCCTATGTCCTCCGCGCCCCCGAACAGGCCTCCGTGGTGGTGGTGGATCCGGGACCGGAGGATGAAACGCACCTGCGGGCGCTGGCCGGTACCGGCGCCGTCGAACTGATCCTGGTGACCCACCGGCACGCGGACCATACGGCGGGCTCGGGCCGCCTGCACCAGCTCACCGGCGCGCCGGTCCGCGCCATGGATCCCAACCACTGCCAGGGCGGGGGAGAACCCCTTGGCCACGGGGAAATGGTCCGTGCGGCAGGTGTGGACATCACGGTGCTCGCCACTCCGGGCCACACTTCCGACTCCGTCTGCTTCTACCTGCCGGCAGACGGGCAGGCTGGTTCCGTGCTGACAGGTGACACCATCCTCGGCCGCGGGACCACGGTGCTGGACTACCCGGACGGGACGCTGGGCGACTACCTTGCGTCCCTGGACCAGTTGGCGGCCCTGGGTGCTCCCACGGTCCTGCCGGCCCACGGACCGGTGCTGCCGTCCCTGGCAGCCGTCGTCCGCGATTACCGGACGCACCGCGAGGAACGGCTGGCGCAAATCCGGGCTGCGCTGCGCCGGCTGGGCCCGGACGCCTCCGTAGGCGAGGTGGCTGACGCCGTCTATGCCGACGTCGGGCCTTCCGTCAGGCGCGCCGCCGAACTGTCCGTGGCCGCCCAGCTTACCTACTTGCGCGGCGGCGGGGGTGGAGGGCAGGCGGCGCCGGCGGGACGGTAGGGTAGGAGCCATGCGTATTGCCAGGTTTGTCGTCGATTCCGATCCCCTGTACGGCGTTGTGGAAGGTGCCCCGGGCAGTGAGGAAATCACTGTCATCCACGGCGACCCTTTTTCAACGGCGTGGAGCGCACGTCCGTGCGCCACAAGCTGGAGGACGTGCGGCTGCTGGCGCCCATCATTCCCCGGAGCAAGGTGATCGGCGTGGGCCGGAACTTCGTCGAGCACGCCCATGAGCTCGGCAATGAGGTGCCCGCCCAGCCATTGCTGTTCCTGAAGCCCAACACCGCCGTGGTGGGCCCGAACGATCCCGTGGTGCTGCCGGAATTCTCCGAAGAAGTCTCCTTTGAAGCTGAACTCTGCGTGGTCATCGGCCGCATCTGCAAGGACGTGCCGGAAGACCGTGCGGATGACGTCATCTTCGGGTACACCTGCGGCAATGACCTCACGGCCCGCGACGTCCAGAAGACGGACCTGCAGTGGACCCGGGCTAAGGGCTTTGACACCTCGGCCCCGCTTGGGCCGTGGATCGAAACCGACCTGGACACGGAAGACCTGCAGATCCAGGGCCGGCTCAACGGGGAGGTGCGCCAGGACGGCAGCACCAGCCAGATGATCCGCGGCGTCCGCGAACTGGTGTCTGTCGTATCGCAGGCGTTCACCCTGCTTCCCGGCGATGTGATCATGACCGGCACGCCCGCCGGCGTGGGCCTGGTCAAGGAGGGCGACCGCTTCGAGGTGGAAATCGAGGGCATCGGCCGGCTGTCCAACCCGATCGTCCGTCGGTAGCAGCGACCCGGGCACCGTCCCGCCGTACGGAAGGCCCGGCCCGGCCAGGCGGGTAAAGTTGAAGCCATTATGAGTATCGCTTCTTCGTCACCTGCCGCCGCCATCCCGTCCGTCACCGCAGAAACGCCCGTCCGGGTACGGTTCTGCCCCTCACCCACGGGCACTCCGCACGTTGGTTTGGTCCGGACGGCCCTGTTCAACTGGGCCTACGCGCGCCACACCAACGGCACGCTGGTTTTCCGGATCGAGGACACGGACGCGGCGCGCGACAGCGAGGAGAGCTACCACCAGCTGCTGGACGCGCTGAAGTGGCTGGGCATCGACTGGGACGAGGGCGTGGAGGTGGGCGGCCCGCATGAGCCGTACCGGCAGTCCCAGCGCGGCGACATATACCAGGACGTCATCAAGCGGCTGCATGAGGCAGGGTTCATCTACGAATCCTTCTCCACCCCGGAAGAGATCGAGGCGCGGCACCGCGCCGCGGGCAGGGACCCGAAGCTTGGCTACGACGGCTTTGACCGGCACCTGACCGATGAGCAGCTGGCACAGTACCGGGCGGAGGGCCGGCAGGCTGTCCTTCGCCTGCGGATGCCGGACGAGGACATCACCTTCACCGACCTGGTCCGCGGCGACATCACCTTCAAGGCCGGATCCGTCCCCGACTTCGCCGTGGTGCGTGCCAACGGCGCGCCGCTGTACACCCTGGTCAACCCCGTGGATGACGCGCTGATGGGCATCACGCACGTTCTTCGAGGCGAGGACCTGCTCAGCTCCACGCCGCGCCAGGTTGCCCTGTACCGCGCGCTTTACGCCATTGGCGTTGCTGAGTACATGCCGGAGTTCGGCCACCTGCCATACGTCATGGGCCAGGGCAACAAGAAGCTGTCCAAGCGGGACCCCGAGTCCAGCCTGTTCCTGCACCGCGAGCGTGGCTTCATCCCGGAGGGGCTGCTGAACTACCTGTCCCTGCTGGGCTGGTCCCTCAGCGCGGACGAGGACATCTTCACAGTGGAACAGCTCGTGGAGCACTTCGACATCCACGACGTCCTGGGCAACCCGGCCCGCTTCGACCTCAAGAAGGCCGAGGCCATCAACGGCACCCACGTCCGGATGCTCGATCCCAAGGTGTTCCGCGACCGGGTGGCGCACTACCTGCGCGAGGCGGGCCTGGTGGGGAGATCCTGACCGACCGCGAGGAAGAGATCCTCACCGAAGCTGCGCCCCTGATCCAGGAGCGCATTACGCTGCTTGGCGAAGCGCCCGGGATGCTGGCGTTCCTGTTCAAGGCTGATGACGCCGTCGATGTTGCCGATGATGCCCGCAAGGGCCTTCCCGCCAACCTTCCCGAGGTGCTGGACGCCGCCATCGCCGCCCTTGCGCCGGCGAAGGACTGGACGGCGGAGAACATCCAGGCTGCACTCAAGCAGGCCCTGGTGGAGGACATGGGCATCAAGCCGAGGCTCGCCTTCGGCCCGGTCCGCACAGCGGTTTCCGGCCGCCGCGTGTCGCCGCCGCTGTTTGAGTCCATGGTGATCCTGGGCAAGGAGTCATCCCTGCGCCGGCTCCGCGCCTTCCGCGGCTGATGGCCGCCCCCAGCCAGGCACCCGCCGGCGTACTGAAGACAGCCTTCGGCACTGTCCGTGGTGTCCTGTTCGACATTGACGACACTTTGGTGGACCTTGAGTTTTCGATGACCACCGCCCTGCGCGAGGTCAGTGAACACCTCCTGCCCGGCCTCGACCAGGCCGGGTGGGAGCGGTTCGGGCGCATCTTTACGCACGAAACCACGCACTACTACGACCGCTACCTGGCCGGCGAGCTGACCTTCAACGAACAGCGCCTGCTTCGCGGCCGGGCAGCCCTGGGCCATTTCGGTGTGGAACTGGCGGACGGCGAGGAATCGCACCGGTGGCTGAGCGCCTACATGGAGAAGCAGCCGGCATACGTGAAGCCGTTTCCCGATGTGCTGCCCCTGCTGGACGTCCTGGACAGCGCGGGCATCCCCTATGGTGCCGTGAGCAACAATGTCCACGATTACCAGCGGGCCAAGCTGGACGGTGCCGGGCTGGAACGGATCACCCACCTGGTGGGCACCGACACCTTGGGCGTCGCCAAACCCGACCCGGCCATTTACCTTGAAGGCGTCAGGCTCCTGGGTACCGCCCCTGCTGAGACCCTTTACGTGGGTGACAACCGGCTGCTGGACGCGGAAGGCTCCACGGCGGCCGGCTTGCTGGGCGTGTGGCTCAACCGCCAGGGCGAGGTCGTTGAGGGCTTCGACGGCGGCATGCTGGCTTCGCTGGACCAACTGCTGCAGTAGGGCCTACGCGGTGACCGCGGCCCTCCTTCGAGGACCGGGGCCACCGCGGGGACGCCGGCGCTGCCGCCGTCAGGCTGTAACGGGACGCAGGGCACGCCTGCGAAGAACCAGATAGCCCCCGACGGCGACGGCCACCAGGAGTGCCACCAGCAGCAGTGCCACCGCAGGGTTGTCCAACCACGACGACGGCGACACGGCCGCCACCGTAGCGTGCAGATCCTGGGTGCCGGCCGCGATCCTCGAATTGCCGTCGGCCAGCTTGCCTGCACCATCGGCGAGTTTCCCGGAGCCCTCGTCCAGCCTGCCGTTGCCGTCAGCCAGCTTCCCGCTTCCGTCAGCGAGCCTGGGCGGAACCCGTCTGCAGCTGCCCGGTGCCATGGCTCAGCGCGACAGTGCCGTCCGACAACGCCTCGGTGCCGGCCAGCAGGCCCGGGTTCGCAGGGTCGCCGCCGCCGTTGATTCCCGCACTGAGTTTAGTGGTGCCGTCCTGAAGGTTGTTGGCGGCGTAAATCAGGCCGGGGCTGTCCGGGTTCCCGGGGACGCCGTCCATTCCCACCCTGATTTTCGCCGTGCCTTCGGCCAGCATCGATGTGCCCAGCACGACGCCCGGGTTTTGCGGGTCCGTGGCATTGAGCTTTTCCGCCAGGGTGGCAAAGCCCGCCTTCAGCCGGGCCGCGCCGTCATTCAACTGTGCGGCTCCCGCGTTCAACCTGCCGGTGCCCGCCTTCAGCTGCCCGGCGCCGTCGTTCAGCTTGGCTGCTCCAGCATCGAGCGCCCCGCGCCTGCGTAGGCCCGCCGGCCGCCGTCGGCCAGCTTGGCGATCTGGTCCTTGACCACCGCAAGGGGCACCAGGCCCTGAGGCCCGTTTGCCGCAGCTTCGAGCTGGTCCAACCCTTGGCTGAGCGCGGCGAGCCCGTCGCCCTTGGTGGGATCGTTGCCTGCTCCGGGGTATCCCTTCAGCTGCGCTGTTCCGTTCTTCAGTGCCGCAGTTCCGGCGCTCAAGCTGGCAGCGCCGGCATCCAGTTGCCCGGCTCCATCTGCCAGGCGGCCGGTGCCGCCCGCCAGCTGGCCCGCTCCGTCGGCGAGGTTGTTCGGAGCGTTACCGGCCGCCGTCGGGGTCAAGGCCGCAGAAAGTGCCACGGCCCCTGCCTGGAGCTTCCTGGCGCCGTCATCCACCTGGTACACGCCCGGGACGAGTTTGTTCAGGACGTCATTCTGCAGCTTGGTGGTGCCGGCATGCAGCTTGTCCACGCCGGGGGCCAATTGGTCCCGGACTCCGGTGAAGATCTTCCCGGCGCCGGTCTGCAGTTCCGTCGCCCCCGCATTCAATGCGGTGCTGCCGTCCTTGAGCTTGACGGAGCCTTCCTTCACCTGCACGGCGCCTTTGCTCGCCGCACCTGCCCCCGTGGCCAGTTGGCCCGAGCCGTCCTTGAGTTGCGCCGCGCCCGCTGCCGCCTGCTCGGCGCCGTCCATGAGCTGAGCGGAACCACTGGAAATCTGGCCCGTGAGGTAGGTGTAGAAGGCAAGAAAAACGATGAGCAAGAGGGACAGGGTGATGATCGCGATGGACTGTGACCGGGGTCTGGGCTTGGCTGCGGCAATGGTTGCTGTGCGGGTTGTCAACGCTGACACTTCCTAACTTTCCGCCGGACGACGCTGCCCGGGGGCGAAAACCGTGGCTGGTAAGGCGTTCCCGTTTTCCTCGTGGGTGCCCCACAGGCGGGGCAGGGAAGTTGTTACCGATCAGTAACTTACTCGAGGGTAACCACAGGCCTGGTGGGTCGGCAAGGGTTTGGGCGAATCAGTCCGCAAGCGCGCCCCGCGTCCGCGCTGCCCTCGATTTGTGCGAGCCGAAAGTCTCGGGTAAAGTAATTTCTCGTGCTGAGGCGCACGGAGCAGGGAAAACGCCCTGAAAACCGGCCCGAAAGTATCATTGGGATATGGTGTAATTGGCAACACTACGGTTTCTGGTACCGTCATTCTAGGTTCGAGTCCTGGTATCCCAGCTCTGGTTTGCAGGCTGGTTCAGCCGCAAAACAGGAGGTTTCCAGTCGGTTCTCCGATTTGAAACCACGGCAAAGTGTGTGAAATACTCACTGAGCTTGAGCAGCGGAAACGCTGCCGGAAGTACGCGGCCCCATCGTATAGCGGCCTAGTACGCTGCCCTCTCACGGCGGTAACGCGGGTTCGAATCCCGCTGGGGTCACCATTGGAAATGGTCCCGGGCATCAGCCCGGGGCCATTTTCGTTTCCCCAACCATCGGCTGCTCGCGACGCCCCATCACGTCCTGCGGTAAATCCCGAAAGGCCCCATCACGTCCTGCGGTAAATCCCGAAACGCCCCATCACCTTCTGCAACGAATAGGTGATCCGTCCCCATGCGGCCGCGGCCGCGGCAGCAGCAGGTGGCGGGTGATGGCGCGTTGGGGGCGATGATGCGGGCGCCGCGCCGCTGGAGGGCCCTGGGAACGCCGGACTGGCATGATGTTGCTGTGACCTCCCACGACGAGCAAGGGCGCTTTTCCCAGCAGCCACCGCAGGCCGTTGCGGCGGTGACGCTGCTGGAGGAGATCCGCAGTGGGCTGGACGGTGTCACGCTCCCGCTGGCCCTGCCGGGCGCAGACCAGGCGCGTCGCGAAACCTCAGCCGCAAGATCGCAGCTGGACGACTACATCCTTCCGCGGTATCGGAGCCTGGACGCCCCGCTGCTTGCCGTCGTCGGCGGTTCCACGGGTGCCGGCAAGTCCACGCTGGTGAACGGCCTGGTGGGCCACTCCGTCACCAGGGCCGGCGCCATCCGCCCCACAACCCGCCAACCCATCCTGCTGCACAATCCCGCGGAAGCAACCTGGTTTGAAGGCCAGCGCGTCCTTCCTGGCCTGAACCGGATCCGCGGAACCCTGGCAGCCGCCCCGGGCCAGACCGGCCGCCCAGGGCAGGCTGGGAAGCCAGCAGGTGCCCCCGGCTCCCTGGTGCTGCTCGCCGATCCGGCAGTACCGGCAGGCATCGCCCTCCTCGACGCGCCCGACGTCGACTCCATCTCCGACCAAAACCGCCTGCTTGCCGGGCAGTTGCTGGCGGCCGCCGACCTCTGGGTGTTTGTCACCACAGCCAACCGGTACGCTGACGCCGTCCCCTGGAAGCTCCTGCTGGATGCCGCGGGCCGGGACATCACCGTGGCCGTGGTCCTGGACCGGGTGCCGGAGGGAGCCGAGGCCGAGGTCAGCCAGGACCTCCGGGGACTGCTGGACCGCGAAGGACTGGCCGGAAGCCGCCTGTTCATCATTGCCGAAACGCTCCTGGACGCCCACGGCATGCTACCCCCGGCGCCGTGGACGAGTTGCAGGAATGGCTGGCGTCCCTGGCCGCTGATGCCGCAGGCCGGGCGGACGTTGCGCGGCGGACGCTGCACGGGACGGTCCGCGCTTTGGCCCAGCGCGTCGCGGACATCGCTGCGGCCGCCGGCGAACAGGAGCTGGCAGCGGCCCGGCTCGAATCCGACGCCGTTGCTGCCTACGGGGATGCGGCCCTCCGGATCCTTGACGCTACCCGCGACGGCGCGCTGCTGCGTGGTGAGGTGCTGGCCCGGTGGCAGGACTTCGTAGGGACCGGCGAATTCTTCCGCGCACTCGAGCAGAACGTGGGCCGGTTCAGGGACCGGCTGGGCGCGTTTTTCCGGGGCGAACCGGCGCCGGCCGTGCGGGTGGAGGCGGCCATCGAGACGGGCCTGCAGGCAGTGATTGTCGACGAAGCGGCCAATGCTGCCGAAGACACCGACCAGCGCTGGCGCGCAGACCCGGCCGGCAGGCAGCGCTTGCCTCGGACGACCTGTCGGGCACGGCGCCCGGCTTTGCCGACCGGGCGGCAGCGGAGATCCGGGCCTGGCAGGAAGCATTGATGGAGCTCATCCGCACCGAAGGACAGGGGAAACGTACGCAGGCACGGTGGCTGTCGCTCGGCATCAACGGCCTCGGCGCCGCGCTGATGATCGTCGTGTTTTCGATGACCGCGGGACTGACCGGACTGGAGATCGGCGTGGCCGGCGGCACCGCGCTAGTTGGCCAGAGGCTGCTGGAGGCAGTGTTCGGCGAGGACGCCGTGCGCCGGATGGCGGACAAGGCCCGCGAGGACCTCGCGGCGCGCTGCCGGCAGCTCCTGACGGACGAGCAGCAAAAGTTCCTGCAGCGGTTGCCCGCCGATAACCCTGCCATGGCGCAGGCGCTTGCCGCGCAGGCTGCAGAGCTGGCCCGGCTCGCGGAGAACGCATGAGCCGCCACAGCGGGTCGCGCGGGTCGTCGCGGCTGGACGGACGGCTCCAGGCCCTCCACGAAGCCCGCGAACTGGGGGAGGGGGTCCTCCCGGACCAGGCACTGCAGGAAGCCTTCGACGTCCTGGAACGTGCAAGTTCCCGCCGCTCCTTGTCCGGCGACCACACGGTGGTTGGTTTTTTCGGAGCGACGGGAAGCGGCAAGTCATCCCTCTTCAACGCCGTCAGCGGCGCGGAAATCGCGACGGCGGCGGCGCGCCGTCCCACCACATCGGAACCGTTGGCAGGTGTTTGGGGCGCACCGGGCAGCGAAGCACTCCTTGACTGGCTGGAGGTAGGGAACCGGCACCACGCCGCGCCCGTGGAGGGTTTCGCCGACGAAGAGACCGGCCTGATCCTGCTGGACCTGCCCGACTTCGACTCCACCCGGGCCGCCAACCGCGAGATAGTGCGGCGCATGGTGGGCATGGTGGATGTCCTGGTCTGGGTGCTCGATCCCCAAAAGTATGCGGATGACGCCGTCCATAACGGATTCCTGGCGCCGCTCGCGTCCCACGGTGCCGTCACGCTTGTGGTCTTGAACCAGGTGGACCGGCTGCCCGGGCATGACGTGGAGCCAGTGCTTGGCTCGCTGCACGCGATCCTTGCCGGTGAAGGGCTGGGCCAGGTCCGGGTGCTCCCTTCGTCCGCCCTGACCGGGGCCGGGATTGCGGAAGTCCGCGCAGCGATCCGGAAGGTGGCTGTCCAGCGTCAGGCCCTGTCCCGGCGGCTGGAGGCCGATATCACCAAGGCAGCGGAGGACCTGGGCAATGCCGCCGGCGACGGTGAAGCTGCAGGGGTCCGTCCCGCCGCCCGGACGCGGCTTGCCGACGAACTCGCCATCGCGGCGAATGTGCCTGCCGTGGTGCGCGCCGTCGGGCAGTCCTACCGCCTTGAGGCCGTACGCCGTACCGGCTGGCCCGTAACCCGCTGGCTCTCCAGGTTCCGGGTTGACCCGCTGCGGCGGCTCAACCTCCGGAGCAGTTCTCCTGCCGGCCTGAACAGGACGTCGTTGCCGCCGGCAGGTGCGCCGGAGCGGGCCCGGACGGATGCCGCGGTCAGGGAGTTCGCGGACTTCGCCAGCGCGGGAGCGCCGGGCCCATGGCGGGCAGCGATCCGGGCGACCGCCAGGGCCGGCCGGGACCGGCTGCCCGATGCGCTGGACCAGGCCATCGCCGGAACGGACCTCGGTGCCAACCGCAGGGCCTGGTGGTGGAGTGCCTTCAACGTGGTGCAGTGGCTGGCGCTGCTGACACTGCTGGGCGGCCTCGGCTGGCTCGGCGTCCTGGCGGGGCTGGCGTATCTGCAGTTGCCGGTGCCGGAGGTGCCACGCGTCGAGGGCTGGCCGGTGCCCACCCTGATGATCGCTTTCGGCCTTGTACTGGGAATCTTTTTGGCGGCCACCGGGCGTTTCATTGCAGCCGGAGCCTGCCCGGGCCAGGGCAGCCAGGGCACGACGGCGGCTCAACAGTGCCGTCGCCGCCGCGGCCCAGGTACTGGTGGTGGAGCCGGTGGAGGCGGAGATTGGCAGGCTGGCGGCCTTCAACAAGGCACTGAAGAAGGCCGCGCGGTAGGGCTGCAGGCTACCCGGCCTTCAGGGCACTCGCCGCGTCGCGGACCTTTATCAGGGTGCGCAGGTTGCGGGTGGTGGTTGCGGCTTTGAACTTCGCCTTTGCGCTGAGCTTGCTGAAGGGACTGTCCAGGGTTCCGCCCACCGGGGCCAGCCAGGCAAGCGCTTCCGGCGCCAGCCGCTGCTGGTCCTGGCCTTGCAGGGCCGAGCCGGCCGTCTCCAGGTCATCGAGGACCGCGGTGTCCGAGGAGAGGGTGATATAGGCGTGGGTGGACTTGTCGTCTTCCGGGTAGGGGCAGGCGTCCACCAGGTGGGCCACCCGCCCGGCCTCCAGAACCACCACCCACGCTTCATAGCCAAAGGCCGCACGGAGGCACTTCTCGCATTCGGCTTTGACCGCAGCCGCGTCCATGCTGCTGGAGAGCACCACGTTTCCGCTGGCAAGCAGGGTTTTTGCGTCGGCGAAACCGCAGTCCTTCAGTGCGTCCCTGAGGTCCGCCATCTTGATATTGATTCCGCCAACATTGATGCCACGGAGGAACACTGCATAGCTGCCCATGGGCACAGCCTAGCGGCCGCAGCCGCCGGAGGACGGAAAGCCCCTAGTCGTTGTTCTTCCGCAGCGCCTCGGTGAGGATGCGGCCTGCATTGCAGACCACTTCGGCGTGCAGTCGCCCTGGCTGGCGGGTCAGCCGTTCGATGGGGCCGGAAATGGAGACGGCGGCGATCACCCGTCCGGACGGGCCCCGCACCGGTGCCGAGACTGAAGCGACCCCCGGCTCGCGTTCGCCGAGGCTCTGTCCCCAGCCCCGCCGTCGTACGCCTGCCAGGACGGTGGGCGTAAAGCGCGCAGACTGCAGGCCTTCGAGGAGCCGGTCGTGGTCTTCCCAGGCGAGCAGGACCTGAGCAGCGGAGCCGGCCTTCATGGACAGCTGGGTGCCCACGGGGATGGTGTCGCGAAGGCCGATGGGGCGTTCTGCTGACGCGACGCAGACCCGCCAGTCGCCCTGGCGGCGGAAGATCTGGGCGCTTTCGCCGGTGGCGTCGCGCAGCCTGCATGAGGACGGGGCCGGCCGAGGCGATCAGGCGGTCCTCGCCGGCGGCCGAAGCGAGGCTCGACCAGCCTGCTGCCGAGCACGAACCGGCCCTGGATGTCGCGGCTTACCAGCCGGTGGTGCACCAGCGCCAGGGCGAGGCGGTGGACGGTGGGCCGGGCCAGGCCGGTGGCGGCCACGAGCTGCGCCAGCGTGGTGGGGCCCGCCTCGAGGGCATCAAGCACCTGGGCCGCTTTATCAATGACACCGACTCCACTAGAATTGTCCATGTAATGATATTGCCGTCTCATTATCTGAGATGCAAATCTTTCGGGTGGCGCGGCGCGGAGGCCTCCTGATTCAGTTGGACTATTCAGCCAAACAGCAGTGAAGGGAGATGGCCATGGGAAAGACATTGGCCGAGAAGGTCTGGGACGCACACGTGGTGCGCAAAGGTGACGGCGACGGTGCCAACGCCCAGCCCGACCTTCTCTTCATCGACCTCCACCTGGTCCACGAAGTAACGTCCCCGCAGGCCTTTGAAGGCCTGCGCCTGGCCGGCCGCAAGCTGCGCCGGCCGGACCTGACCATCGCCACCGAGGACCACAACACCCCGACGCTGGATATCGACAAGCCCATTGCCGATCTCACCAGCCGCACCCAGATCCAGACCCTGCGCAACAACTGCGCCGAGTTCGGCGTCCGGCTGCACAGCCTGGGCGACGCCGAGCAGGGCATTGTCCACGTGGTGGGTCCGCAACTGGGCCTCACCCAGCCAGGCATGACCGTTGTCTGTGGCGACTCGCACACCTCCACCCACGGCGCCTTCGGCGCACTCGCCATGGGCATCGGCACTTCCGAGGTGGAGCACGTCATGGCCACCCAGACCCTGTCGCTCAAGCCGTTCAAGACCATGGCGATCAACGTCGAAGGCACGTTGCGGCCCGGTGTTACCGCCAAGGACATTATCCTCGCCGTGATCGCGAAAATTGGCACCGGCGGCGGCCAGGGCTACGTGCTGGAATACCGCGGGTCGGCCATCAGGGCGCTGTCCATGGAAGCGCGAATGACCATCTGCAACATGTCCATCGAGGCGGGCGCCAGGGCCGGCATGGTGGCACCCGACCAGACCACCTACGACTATATGATGGGCCGCCCGCACGCGCCGGAGGGCGCGGACTGGGACGCCGCCGTCGAATACTGGAACACCCTGGAGACCGACGACGACGCCACCTTCGACGTCGAGGTGGACCTGGACGCCGACACGCTGGAGCCGTTCGTTACCTGGGGCACCAACCCCGGACAGGGCGTGTCCCTGTCCCAGGCCGTTCCGTCCCCGGAGGACTTCGGCGACGAAAACGCCAAGGCCGCCGCGGAACGTGCCCTGCAGTACATGGGACTCAAGGCAGGCACGCCGATGAAGGACATCCGGGTGGACACCGTATTCCTGGGTTCCTGCACCAACTCCCGGATCGAGGACCTGCGCGCCGCCGCGGACATCATCCGCGGCCGCGAAAAGGACCCGCAGGTCCGCATGCTGGTGGTGCCGGGCTCGGCCCGCGTCCGCCTCGAGGCCGAAGCCGAAGGCCTGGACCGTGTGTTCAAGGATTTCGGTGCTGAATGGCGGTTCGCCGGCTGCTCGATGTGCCTGGGCATGAACCCGGACCAGGCTGGAGCCGGGGGAGCGGTGCGCCTCCACCTCCAACCGGAACTTCGAAGGCCGGCAGGGCAAGGGCGGCCGCACGCACCTGGTCTCGCCGGTGGTGGCGGCAGCAACGGCCGTGCGCGGCACGCTCAGCTCACCGTCGGACCTCGAGCCGGCTCCCGAACCCGCAGCCATCCGCATCGACGCAGCCTAGGACAGGATCATGGAAAAGTTCACCAAGCACACCGGCATTGGCGTCCCGCTGCGCCAGAGCAACGTCGACACCGACCAGATCATCCCCGCGGTGTACCTCAAACGCATCACCCGGACGGGCTTCGAGGACGCCCTCTTCTCGGCCTGGCGGAAGGACGCCTCCTTCATCCTGAACCAGGAACCGTACAACGCCGGTTCCGTACTGGTGGCCGGCCCGGACTTCGGCACCGGATCCTCGCGTGAGCACGCCGTCTGGGCTTTGAAGGACTATGGCTTCAAGGCAGTGCTGTCCTCCCGGTTCGCCGACATTTTCCGCGGGAACTCCGGCAAGCAGGGGTTGCTGGCGGCGCAGGTGGCCCAGGACGATATCGAGCTCATCTGGAAGGAACTTGAAAACGCACCGGGGACGCAGGTCACCGTGGACCTCGAGTCCAAGACGGTGGTTTGCGGAAACATCGTGGCGCCGTTCGAGATCGACGACTACACCCGCTGGCGGCTCCTGGAAGGCCTGGACGACATCGGGCTCACCCTCCAGCATGAGGCCGACATCACCGCCTACGAGGCGACCCGGCCGGCGTTCAAGCCCAAGACCCTGCCGGCCAAGCTGTCCTAGCTCCCGTACGCCACCCGGCGGCGGGGCGCTGTCCCGCCACGCCCCGCCGCCGGTGCCCCCTTATTTCGGTTCGGTAACGCGACCTCCTATGCTTGGTTGGAGCCTTTGCAAGGTTTTGGGGGCTAGTGATCGTGAGGAAACCGGTATATGAGTAGTGTTCTGACAATCCGCGGCGGCGTCCCGCTTACGGGCCGCGTCACCGTCCGCGGGGCAAAGAATCTTGTCCCCAAGGCCATGGTGGCGGCGTTGCTGGGCAACGAACCCTCGGTGTTGCGGAACGTGCCGGAAATCAAGGACGTGGAGGTAGTCACCTCCCTGCTGCAGCTGCATGGCGTGACCGTGGAGAAAGACCCGGTCAACGGTGACCTCACCCTGGACCCCAAGGCTGCCAAGACGGCGCCCAGCACCGCCATCGACGCCCACGCCGGCGACTCGCGGATTCCCATCCTGCTCTGCGGGCCGCTGATCCACGCGATCGGTGAGGCGTTCATTCCGGACCTGGGCGGCTGCAAGATCGGCGACCGGCCCATCGACTACCACCTGGACGTCCTGCGCCAGTTCGGCGCCGTGGTGGAGAAACGTCCCGGCGGCATCCACATTTCGGCACCCAAAGGCCTGCACGGAGCCAAGATCTCGCTTCCGTACCCGTCCGTCGGTGCCACCGAGCAGGTCCTGCTGAGCGCCACCCGCGCGGAAGGCATCACGGAGCTTTCCGGGGCCGCCACCGAACCGGAAATCATCGACCTCATCGCCGTGCTGCAGAAGATGGGCGCCATCATCAGCGTCCAGACTGACCGCACCATCCGCATCGAGGGCGTCCGCGACCTGGGCGGCTACAACCACCGCGCCCTCTCGGACCGCAACGAATCGGCGTCCTGGGCATCGGCCGCACTGGTGACCCGCGGCGACATCTTCGTTGAGGGCGCTTCGCAGCGCGACATGATGACCTTCCTGAACACCTACCGCAAAGTGGGCGGTGGAATGGACATCGGCGAGGACGGCATCCGGTTCTACCACAAGGGCGGGAAGCTGACCCCGCTGGTCCTTGAAACGGATGTCCACCCAGGATTCATGACCGACTGGCAGCAGCCCCTGGTGGTGGCACTGACCCAGGCGGAGGGAGTCTCGATCGTGCACGAAACGGTGTACGAGAACCGCTTCGGCTTCACCGACGCCCTCATCCGCATGGGCGCCAGCATCCAGGTCCACCGGGAGTGCCTGGGCAGCGTTCCGTGCCGGTTCGGCCAGCGGAACTTCCTGCACTCCGCAGTCATTTCCGGCCCCACCCAGCTCAAGGGAACGGACATCGATGTCCCGGACCTGCGAGGCGGGTTCAGCCACTTGATCGCGGCCCTTGCCGCCACCGGCACTTCCCGGGTCACCGGCATCGACATCATTAACCGGGGGTACGAGCGGTTCACGGAAAAGCTCGCCGGCCTCGGTGCCGATTTCGACATCACCACCACGAAGTAGAGCGGGACAGTGAAGGAATCGGCCAAGAGCAAGGCCACATTTGTGTTCATCGCGGGCGTTGTCCGGCCGCTGATGAACCTCATGATGGCCAAGACATGGGAAGGCACGGAGAAACTTCCGGCAGGCGGCTTTATCGCTGCGCCCAACCACTGCACCGAAATCGATCCCCTGGTGGTGGGGCACATGCTCTACAACCAGAAGCGTGCCCCGCACTTCCTGGCCAAGGCTGGACTGTTCAAGGTTCCGGGCCTCGGCCCGCTCCTGCGTGCCACCAAGCAGGTGCCGGTGGAGCGTTCGACGGCGGGAGCGAACCGATCGCTGCAGGTGGCCCAGGAGATTGTGGCTGAGGGCGGCGCCATCATCATCTACCCGGAGGGAACGCTCACGCGTGATCCCGGGCTCTGGCCGATGAAAGGGCACACCGGCGCGGCGCGGCTGGCCCTCGAAGGCAACATCCCGGTCGTGCCCATCGCCCACTGGGGTGCGCACGAGGTGTTCCCCAGGTACGGCAAGCGGTTCCACCTGTTCCCGCGCAAGCACTCCCGCGTTGTGGTGGGCGATCCTGTGGACCTGAGCGCCTTCGCCGGCCGTCCGCTGGACAAGGCAACACTGGCAGAAGCCACCGAACTGATCATGGACGCGATCACGGCCCTGTTGGCCGGCCTTCGCGGTGAGGAGCCTCCCGCGCAACGGTGGGACCCGGCCAAGCAGCAGCAGGCCAAGCACGGACGTTTCATTGAACGCGGACAGCAGCCGGGCGCAGGAACGGAAGCTCAGTGACCGCTGACGGAAAGCCGGGGTGGCCCGCACGGTGGCCGTCCTGGGCGCGGGATCGTGGGGAACAACGTTCGCCAAGATCCTGGCGGACGCCGGCATCGCCGCCGGTACGCCGCGTGCCATCAAGCTATGGGGCAGGCGCGCTGAAGTGGTGGAAGAGATCAACAGCAGCCACCGTAACAGCGACTACCTCAAGGACATCGTCCTGCCGGACAATATCACTGCGTCCACCGACGTTCGTGAGGTTCTGGCTGGAGCTGAGCTGGTGGTGGTGGCCGTTCCGGCCCAGTCCCTCCGCCCGCAGCTGCGCCAATGGAAGGACATGATCGCTCCCGGGGCTGTTGTGGTCTCCCTGATGAAGGGCCTGGAACTGGGGACTGACGCCCGGATGAGCGAGGTCATCAGCCAGGAACTGGACCTGCCGCAGGAGCGCATAGCGGTTGTTTCCGGACCCAACCTGGCGATGGAAATTGCACGCGAGGAGCCTACGGCGTCGGTTGTGGCCTGTGCCGATTCCGCAACGGCGGGCTGGCTCGCCCGGAGCTGTACCGCACCTTACTTCCGGCCCTACACCACGGCGGACGTGGTCGGCGTCGAAATTGGCGGCATCGTCAAGAACGTGATCGCGCTGGCCGTGGGCATCTGTGAGGGCAAGCAGATGGGGGACAACACCAAGGCCTCCGTGATTACCCGGGGCCTGGCGGAGACTTCGCGCCTCGCGCTGGCGCTGGGCGGCGAAGCGAAAACCATGGCGGGGCTTGCCGGGCTTGGCGACCTCGTGGCCACCTGCTCATCCGCGCTGTCCCGGAACCACACTGCCGGGAGGCTGCTGGGTGAGGGCCTGACGCTGGAGGAAGTGGGCCGCAAAATGACCCAGACCGCCGAAGGCATCAAATCCGGCCAGGCGGTCCATGAACTTGCCGGTAAGCTCGGCGTCGAAATGCCCATCACCGCCGCAGTCGTCGCGGTGCTGGCAGGCAAGCTGTCCGTTGACCAACTGGGGCCGGTTCTGCTGTCCCGGGAATTGAAACCTGAAGGCGATTACTGACCATGTCCCAAGACACATCCACCCCGGGTCAAGCGGCCACCACCAGGAAGCCGCGCGTGGCCGTACTCTTTGGCGGCCGTTCCAGTGAACATGCCGTGAGCTGCGTCACCGCGGCAGGTGTGCTGGGTGCCATCAACAAGGACAAATACGACGTGATCCCCATCGGGATCGCCAAGACCGGCCAGTGGGTGCTCGCCCCCGCTGATACGGCCCAGTGGTCGCTCTCGGCGTCATCCCTCCCGGAAGTAGTTCCCTCGCAGCAGACCGTCACGTTGGCTGAGATTGGCGGGGAACACCAGTTGATCGTGGCGGCGCCCAACGAGGTTCCGCAGGAACTCGGCAGCGTTGACGTGGTCTTTCCGCTGCTGCACGGGCCCTTTGGCGAGGACGGCACCATCCAGGGTCTCCTTGAGCTTTCCGACACCCGTTATGTGGGCGCCGGAGTCCTGGCATCAGCTGTCGGCATGGACAAGCACTACATGAAGGTGGTCTTCGAGGCTGCCGGGCTGCAGGTTGGCCCGTATGTTGCCGTGACCGACAGGCAGTGGCGCAGGGACCCGGAAGCTGTCCGGAAACAGGTGGACCGGCTGGGGTTCCCCGTGTTCGTCAAGCCGGCCCGCGCAGGGTCCTCAATGGGTATTTCGAAAGTCGACTCCCTCGAGGAACTGGATGCCGCCATCGAGGAGGCCCGCCGCCACGACCTCAAGCTCGTGATCGAGGCCGGAATCGTTGGTCGCGAAATCGAGTGCGCGGTCCTGGAAGGCAGGGGTACTGACGCGCCCCGGACGTCGATGCCCGGCGAAATCTCCGTATCCGGCGGAACGCACGAGTTCTATGACTTCAATGCCAAGTACGTCGAAGATGACGCTGCAGCCCTGAGTTGCCCCGCCAACATCCCGCCGGAAGCAATCTCAACGGTCCGGGAGCTGGCTGCGGCCGCGTTTGATGCCGTGGGCGCCGAAGGCCTGAGCCGCGTGGACTTCTTCTACACCCCTGAGGGTGAGCTGATCATCAACGAGATCAACACGATGCCCGGGTTCACGCCCAAGAGCATGTACCCGCAGATGTGGGCAGCCTCCGGAATGGGTTACGCCGACCTGATCGACGAACTCATCCACCTGGCCCTGAACCGCAAAACCGGCCTTCGCTGATCCCGACCGTTCGCTTCGGCCAGGGAACCCTGCCGGCGTGGGCCCACACCTGCAGGACCTGCGTGAGCCTACTGGCTTTTCGGCAGGTTCTGCAGGTCTTCCTGGCCAACACAGTTCCGCAACGATGGGACTTTGCCGGCCGCCGCCGCCAGGTCCGCGAGCACTGTTGCCGAGCTGATCTTGTCCGGGTCCATCAGGATTTCGGTGGCCGGTTCCCTGCCGTAGGTGGTCAGCGTCCACACCGGGTCGCCTTCCTTGATCACCCAATCGACGCCGTTCACGGTCACGCAACGGTCCGTGGTAGGCCCCGGCACGTTGACGCCGCAGCGGAGGATGACCAGCGAGGGATCGCCCCAGGCCGCAGTGGCCTGGCTGTTGGTCTTCCGCAGTTTCGAATCGCCAATGGCATCCGGCAGGGCAACCATCATCGGTGCGCACGCCGGGTTGGCAGCGTCCTTGGCAGCGGTGACGTCCACGGCGGGGGAGCAGGCAGACAAGGACAGGGCGGCGATCCCCCCAACCATGGCCATCCTGGCGGCGCGGGCGGACAGGGTCAGCTGGCGATGGGGCATGGTTCCAGCCTATCGCCGTCTCCGGCCCCATCCGGACACAATGTCGGCCCGGCGCGGTAGCGTAGTGGCGTGCCTGATGACCTCCGTAACCGCGTTGACCGCCAGCCCACTGTTGCCGGCCTTTCCGAAGCCGACCTGCTGGCCCGGATCTTTCCGCGACTCCGCATGGAGGGCGGCCACGCCTCAAGCACCCTGCTCGGGCCGGGGGATGACGCCGCCATCATCGCTGCACCGGACGGGAAGACCGTCATCAGCATTGACACCCAGGTCCAGGACCAGGACTTCCGGCTCCTGTGGCCCAATGGCTACCGCACCACCGGATTCGACGTCGGCTGGAAGGCTGCGGCACAGAACCTCAGCGACATCAATGCCATGGGCGCGCGCGCCACGTCCATGGTGGTCAGCCTCACCCTGCCCGTTGACACGCCGGTCCGTTGGGTTGAGGACCTTGCGGACGGCCTGGCAGCCGGAATCCGGGAACTGGGGGCAAGCCATTGTTCCGTGGCAGGTGGCGACCTTGGCCGCGGCCGGGAAATTTCGGTAACCGCGGCAGTGCTGGGAACGCTCGACGGCGGCCGGCCAGTCCTCCGGTCCGGCGCCCGGCCGGGCGACATCCTGGCCTTGGCCGGAACAGTAGGCCACGCCGCGGCGGGCCTGGCCCTGCTCGAATCGGATGTTGACCTGGATACCCTCATGCCGGCCGAGCGGTCCTTCGTTGACCGCCAGTGCCGCCCGCTGCCGCCCCTGGAGGCCGGGCCTGCCGCCCTAACGGCCGGTGCCACGGCAATGCTGGACGTATCCGACGGGCTCCTGCGCGACGGGAAGCGGCTTGCCACCGCCAGCCACGTCGCCGTGGCCCTCGATCCAGCGCAGCTCACCCATTTGGCGGATCTCCTGGCCCCGGCCGCGGCCCGGCTGGGAGCGGATGCCGCACAGTGGGTGCTGGGCGGCGGTGAGGACCACGGGCTGTTGGCCACATTCCCCGTGGACGTTCAGCTGCCACCCGGATTCACTGCGATAGGCTCGATACATGCACTCGGCTCCGACGAAGGCCCGGGTGTCCTGATAGCTGGCCGGGCCGCGGACACCGGGGGATGGGATCACTTTGCACACTAAGGTTGCCGCCAATGCGCTGGCGATGAAGAGGTGGCTGGGCAAGGCTGAAACTGCCCTCGGCAACCACAGCGACCGCCTCAACGCCATCAATATCTTCCCGGTGGCTGACGGTGATACGGGCACCAACCTCTACCTCACGGTCCGCGCTGCCGCCCGTTCGCTGGTCCTCACCGGGGAACAGCCCGCCCCGGTGGACGTCGGGGAAGTCCTTTCCACTGCCGGGCAGGCAGCCATGGAGGAGGCCAGGGGAAACTCCGGAACCCTGTTTTCGGTGTTCCTTTGCGCTGCGGCCGAGCCATTGGCCGGACACACCCGGTTAACGTCCACCCTCCTGTCGGCCGCCCTGAACCGTGCCCAGATCCGCGCCTGGTCGGCACTGAGCGATCCCGTTCCGGGAACCATGCTGTCGGTCATGGAGGCGGCGGCCCGTGCGGCTGCGGCCGTTGACGCCGGGCAGGACGGTGATGACAGCAACCATGCCCTCGGCCTGGCCCTGGACGCAGCGGTGGAGGGAGCGCTGGCCGCAGTAATCCACACCGAAGAACAGCTCGATGCACTCCAGTCCGCCCGGGTGGTGGATGCAGGCGGCGTGGGTATGCTGCTGATCCTCGACTGCCTCCGCTCCGCCGTCATGGGTGAGGAACTGCAGAGTGAGCTCCTCGACGGGCTGCACGGCTACGACGTCTCGGATCCCCACATCCACACCTCCATGCCGGACGACGACGGCGTGGAAGTCATGTGCACCATCAGCCTTTCGCCCCTGAACGCCGCCACCCTCCGGCAGCGGCTGGACGAAATCGGCGAGTCAGTCATCATGAGCCAGGTGGGCAACGGGCCGGACGCGGAAGGCAACTACCGGTGGCGGGTGCACGTGCACGTGCCGGACGCCGCCCCGGCCGTGGCAATCATCCGGTCCCTGGGCGAACCTGCCCAGATCAGCATCAGCGAACTGGCGCTGCCGCGGGATCCGGATGCGGACGCTGTGAACACCGGCGGGCATGAACGCTGAGCTGGAGCTGGCGCTGGAGCGGCGGATCGGGAAGCGTTCCGCGGCGGTCATCGAGAAACACCTCGGCATCACCACCGTGGAAGGCCTCCTTAATTACTTCCCCCGCCGCTACATGAGCCGCGGTGAACTGACGCCCATCACGGAGCTCCCGCTGGACGAGGACGTCACCCTCATTGCCCGGGTCCTGTCCAGCAGCACCCGGCATATGCAGGCACGGCGCGGGACCATCACCGACGTCATCGTTTCCGACGACGATGGGAAGCAAGGGCTCCGGCTGGTGGGCGGCCGGGATTACACCGGCAAGGTTCCCGGTACCCTCAAGATCAGTTTCTTCAACGGGTTCAAGGCCAAGAACGAACTCCTGCAGGGCCGCAGGGCCTTGTTCTCGGGCAGGGTAACCAGTTTCAAGGGGAAGCTGGGCCTCACCAACCCGGACTTCCAGGCTCCTGGACGAAGACCCTTTCAGCGACGCCGGCCAGGACCCTGAAAAACTCGCTGCCATGCCCATCCCGGTGTACCCGGCCACTGCCAAGCTCCCCAGCCTGGAAGATCCAGAAGGTGATCGCCGAGCCTGCTGGAAACCTCGGACCTCGGCTCGGTGCCGGATCCGGTTCCCCCGGCGGTCGCAGCCAGGGAAGGCTTCCTGCCCGTGGCGGACGCATACCGGCTCATCCACGTGCCGGAGACACCTGCGGACTGGAAGCTCGCCCGCGACAGGTTCCGCTATCAGGAAGCTTTGGTGCTTCAGTCAGCGCTCGCCAGGCGCCGCGCCCAGGCTCGCCGCTGAGGAAGCCACGGCCCGGCGCCCTGTCGCCGAAGGCATCCTGGCCGAGTTCGACCAAAACCTGCCGTTCACGCTCACGGCCGGCCAGGCCGCCGTCGGCAAGACCCTGACCGCCGAACTGGCGCAGGACACGCCCATGAACCGGCTGCTGCAGGGCGAAGTGGGCTCCGGAAAAACCGTCGTGGCGTTGCGTGCCATGCTCCAGGTGGTTGACGCCGGCGGACAGGCCGCGCTCCTGGCCCCCACCGAAGTCCTCGCCGCCCAGCATTACGATTCCATCCGCCGCACCTTGGGCCCGCTCTCCAGCGACGGACTCCTGGGCGGCCTGGCCGGGGGCAACGGGCCATCCGTCCAGGTCACGCTGCTGACCGGGTCCATGTCCACGGCAGCGCGGAGGCAAGCCATGCTGGACGCCGCCGCGGGGACGGCGGGGATCGTCATCGGCACCCACGCGCTGCTCAGCGACAACGTCTCGTTTTACGACCTCGGCCTGATCGTGGTGGATGAGCAGCACCGCTTCGGCGTGGAACAGCGCGATGCCCTGCGGGCCAAGGCCCGGAAGCCCCCGCACCTGCTGGTCATGACCGCCACCCCCATTCCCCGCACCGTTGCCATGACAGTGTTCGGCGACCTCGAAACTTCTACCCTCGATGAACTGCCCAAGGGCCGGGCGCCAATCACCACCCATCTCGTGGGCCTGGCGGAAAATCCTGCGTGGGCCGCGCGGATCTGGGCGCGTGCCCGTGAAGAGATCGACGCCGGTCACCAGGTGTACGTGGTTTGCCCCAAGATTGGCACGGACGACGACGGCGACTTCAGCCCGGGAGAGGCCGCGCCACCGGGCGTGGAGGCCGAGGAGGCCCGGGAACTCGCGTCCGTCACCTCCGTGGTGGACCACCTCCTTGCTGAACCCTCGCTGGCCGGCGTGCCGCTGGCTCCCCTCCACGGGCGCCAGGACCCCGACCTGAAGACAGACACCATGGCCGGGTTCACCGCCAACCGCATCAAGCTGCTGGTCTCCACCACCGTGATCGAGGTGGGCGTGGACGTGCACAACGCCACGCTGATGGTCATCCTGGACGCCGACAGGTTCGGGATCTCCCAGGCTCCACCAGCTGCGCGGCCGCGTGGGCCGCGGCGGCCTTCCCGGGACGTGCCTGCTGGTCACCGCCCTGGAACCCGGCCACCCAAGCCGGCGCCGGCTGGAAGCCGTGGCTGCAACCACGGACGGTTTTGTCCTGTCGCAGGAAGACCTCAAGCTCCGGCGCGAAGGCGACATCCTCGGTGCTTCCCAGTCCGGCGGCCGGTCCACCCTGAAACTTCTGCGGGTCCTTGACCACGAAGACGTGATAGCCCGGGCCAGGGATGACGCCCAGGCAATCGTTGGCGGGGACCCGCTGCTGTCCGGCCACCCCGAACTCGCCGATGCCATCGAGAAGTACCTCAACCCCGAGAAGGAGGCGTTCCTTGAACGCGGTTAGCAACGAAAGCGCACCGGGCGCCGGCGGATCGCGGTGGACGCGGTGACGCGGATCATCGCCGGAGCGGCCGGCGGTACCCCGCTGGCGGCCGTCCCGGGATCGTTGACCCGACCCACCACGGACCGGGTAAAGGAAGCGCTGTTCTCCCGCCTCGACGCCTTCGACGTGATTGCCGGCGCCCGCGTGCTGGACCTCTACGCGGGTTCGGGTGCGCTGGGGGTGGAAAGCGGCAGCAGGGGGCCCGGTCAGTGGACCTGGTCGAGTCAGAGGCCAAGGCAAGCGCCGTGTGCCAGCGCAACGCGGATCTCATTAATGGGGTACTGGGCAGCAAGACCGTCACCGTCCACCGCTCCAGGGTGGAGCCCTTCCTGGACCGCGCTGCGGAAGCGGCCGCCTGGGACCTGGTGTTCCTGGACCCGCCGTATCCGCTGGAGGATGGCACGCTGTCCGCGGTGCTGCAGAAACTTGCGGCGCACCTTGGCCCTGGAGCGGTCGTGGTGGTGGAACGCTCATCGCGGTCCCCGGAACCACAGTGGCCGGACGGGATGACCAGGTTCGCCGAGAAGAAGTACGGGGAGACCAGGCTGTGGTTCGCGGAGCCGTTCGTGCCCGACGCCATCGCCGCGGAGGACCTGGCCGAGGCGGCCGGGCCCGGGGCTGACGGGCCTGCTTCCCCGGACGCCTAAAACGAGAGACGCCTAGGACGAGAAGGGGTCCAGGTCCACGCCGGCGAGGACCCGCGCAGGGTGGGGGCCCCGTGCCGTCAGCTCGGCGGTCCAGGATTCCGGCCACGGGCCCTGCGTCCCCACCAGGATGATGTTGCCCGGATACCGGCCCTGGAACATGCCGGTCTCTGCAAAGGCCGCCACATCGGCCATGGCCATACGCATCGCTGCGACTTGGCTCCTGACCAGCGTGAGCGCGGGCTCGTCGCCCACATTGACGATCAGGATACCGTCCGGGGCCAGGCGCTCCCTGGCTTCACGGTAGAAACCGCTGGCGGCGATGTGGGCCGGCGCCTCCGGCCCGGAGAAGATATCCAGGATCACGACGTCGAACGTGAGTCCGGGCTCAAGGGCACCAAGGGCGTCGCGGGCATCGCCGATGATGGTGGTCAGGTCTGTTTCCCTGGGCATGGGAAGATGCCGGAGGACGAAGTCCAGCAGTTCGCGTTCCAGGCTCCACGGCATATTGCCGGGAGCCGGGGCGGGTGGCCTGGATGTACCGGGCCAGGGTCAGCGCCCCTGCCCCGAGGTGGAGTGCCCGGATCGGCTCGCCGCCGGGGGCGGCAAGATCTACCAGGTGCCCGATCCGGCGGAGGTACTCGTAGAAGATCTCCTCCGGCCGGTCAAGGTTGACATGGGACTGCTCGGCTCCGCCGATGCTGAGCACGTAGCCGCCTTCAGTGAACGCATCGGATTCGATGGTGGCGTGCTGGCCGGTGGTCCGCAGGAAGCGGCTGCCGGCGCCGCCGCTGCGGGCCGCCATCAGAGCCTGCCGCGCAGGGTTGCCAGCCGCGCGGCAGCCTCCGCCAGGACTTCGGTCTTCTTGCAGAACGCAAACCGGAGCAGGCTTCGCATCCGTTCTGCCCCTTCCGGATGGCAGAAGACGGGAACGGGGATGGCTGCTACACCCACCAGTGCCGGGAGGCGCCGGGCCAGGTCCAGGGCATCCGTGATACCCAGGGGCGCGGTGTCCACATTGACGAAATAGGTGCCCCGCGGCGTGAACACGTCAAAACCCGCCGCCCGGAGACCGTCGCTGAGGATGTCCCTTTTCTGCTCAAGGGCGGAGGCAATGCCGGTGTAGAAGTCGTCCGGCAGGGCCAAGCCTGCGGCGATCGCAGCCTGGAAGGGCGTGCCCGAGCTGTAGGTAAGGAACTGCTTTACCGTGCGGACGGCGGCGACCAGGTCCTCGGGACCGCTCAGCCAGCCGATCTTCCAGCCGGTCAGGGAAAACGTCTTGCCTGCGGAGGAGATGGTGATGGTCCGGACGGCGGCGCCTGGAAGGGTGGCCACGGGGGTGTGGCTGACGCCGAAGGTGAGGTGCTCGTACACCTCATCGGTGATGATGATGCTGCCGTACCTTCCCGCGAGGTCCACTACCCGTTGCAGGACGGCAGGCGGAAACACTGCGCCGGTGGGATTGTGCGGATTGTTCAACAGCACAACACGTGTCCGGTCACTGAAGGCTGCCTCCAGCGCGGCCAGGTCCGGCATGAAGTCCGGGGCGGCCAGGGGCACGGTGGTGTGGGAGGCCCCGGTGAGTCCGATGACTGCGCCGTAGGAGTCGTAGAACGGCTCGAACGTGAGGACCTCGTCGCCCGGCCCGGCGAAAGCCAGGAGGGAGGCGGCGATGGCTTCCGTTGCCCCGGTGGTGATGACGACCTCCGTCGCCGGGTCCGGCGCCAGCCCGTAGAAGCGTTCCTGGTGCGCGGCCACCGCTTCCCGCAACTCCGGAACGCCCTTCCCCGGTGCGTACTGGTTGGCGCCGGCCGCGATGGCGGCCCGGGCTGCTTCCCTGATTTCAGCGGGCCCGTCCTCATCGGGGAAGCCCTGTCCCAGGTTGATGGCGCCCGTCTGTACGGCCAGGGTGGTCATCTCCTCGAAGATGGTGACGCCCAGTCCGCCGTCCGGCGCCAGGAGGTTGGCTCCGAGTGCGGTGCGCTGCCAGGGAGCAGGTGCCAGGGGCGTGGAAAGTTCCCGTGCTGGATGCATCCAGTCATGGTATCCCGGCCTTTCGATGAGGTAGGTTCGGAGCATGAGACGCGCTGTGTGCCCCGGATCCTTCGACCCCATCCACAACGGCCATCTCGAAGTCATTGCGAGGGCTGCCGGCCTTTTCGACGAGGTCATCGTGGCCATCTCCACCAACTACTCGAAGAAGTACATGTTCAGCCTGGAAGAGCGGCTTGAAATGGCGCGCGAAACCCTGGCATCGCTCAAGGGCATCGTGGTGGAACCAGTGGGCGAGGGTCTCCTGGCGGAGTACTGCCGCCACCGTGGCGTGTCCGCCATCGTCAAGGGGCTCCGGTCGTCGTCGGACTTTGACTACGAGCTTCCCATGGCCACCATGAACCGGCAGCTGAGCGGGGTGGAAACTGTATTCCTCCCGGCGGAGGCCAGCTATGTCCATCTGTCCTCCACCCTGATCAAGGAAGTGGCGTCACTTGGCGGCAGAGTCTCGGACTATGTGCCCCGGTCGGTGCACCGGCGAATGGTTTCGGGCGAGCCTTCGCCCGAAACGCAGCCAAGGCAGTAGGCTGGATCGGTACTTCGGCGCTGCCTGCCGCCGGTTTGAGTCACCATGGCTCTTCAGGCTAAGATGGTACGTCGGTCATATGTTCAACAGGAGTTCTCATTAACAGAGATGCTGGTTCGCCCCTGGCGTTCGACGTCAAGGACCTCGGGCGCAGCCCGGGAAGCATGCGGACACTGAAGGAACATGTACCCGCACCGGGTGATCTTGGTGTGGCGCTCATTGGTGTTCAGGAAGGCTCGGATGTCGAGCTGGATCTGAGGCTGGAGGCCGTACACGAAGGAATTCTGGTATCAGGAACCGTTACCGCCGAAGTAACAGGCGAGTGCGGCCGATGCCTGGATCTCCTTGCGTATGACCTTGAGGTCAATGTGCAAGAACTTTTCTTCTACGAGGGCGCTGAGTTCTCGGACGGAGAAGAAGAAGAAGAGCAACGTCGAGTCGAGCGCGATGTAATCGATCTTGAACCGGTGTTGCGGGACGCGGTTGTCACCAATCTGCCGTTCCAGCCGGTGTGCCGGGAAGACTGCCAGGGCCTTTGCTCCGAATGCGGAGTTCGCCTGGAAGACGAGCCGGGGCACCACCACGAGGTCCTGGATCCTCGCTGGGCTGCCCTAGCTGATATGGCTAAGCCTGACCGGCAAAATTGATTTGTACGTGTTTGTCTAGAGAGAAATGAGTTAGCCGTGGCTGTTCCCAAGCGGAAAATGTCTCGCTCGAATACCCGCGCCCGCCGCTCGCAGTGGAAGGCGACCGCCCCCCACCTGGTGAAGACCGTTGAAAACGGCCAGATCACCTACAGCCTGCCGCACCAGGCAAAGGTCGTTACCGACTCTGCTGGCACCGCGCTGTTCCTTGAGTACAAGGGCCGCAAGGTCGCTGACGTCTAATCGGCCCAACAGGCTGACTGATGTCTTCAACTGAAGAGCTTCTGAAGCGTCTCGGTGTCACTATTGACGCCGGGACGCTTCGTCTTGCGCTCACCCACCGCTCGTACGCCTACGAGAACGGCGGCATACCCACCAATGAGCGGCTCGAATTCCTGGGCGACTCCATCCTGGGATTCTCCGTAACCGACGCCCTCTACCGGGACAACCCGGACCTGCCTGAAGGCGAACTCGCCAAGCGCCGGTCCGCCGTCGTCAGCACCCGGGCGCTGGCCGGCATCGGACGCAGCCTTGGCATTGGCGAGTACATCTACCTGGGCCAGGGCGAAAAGCTCACCCACGGCAAAAACAAGGCCTCCATCCTGGCGGACACCATGGAAGCCCTGATTGGGGCTACCTACGTCTCGAACGACATCGAGACGGCGCGCCGGCTCGTGATGCGCCTGGTCGGTCCGCTGTTGAAGGACGCCGCCGTTTTGGGTGCCGGTACCGACTGGAAAACCAGCATCCAGGAACTTGCCGCCAGCCGGCAACTGGGCAGCATCCACTACGCGGTGGATGGATCGGGCCCGGACCATGCACGCACCTTCACCGCGGTCCTGAACATCGGCGGCACTGCCTACGGCAAGGGCGCCGGGCATTCGAAGAAGGAAGCTGAGCAGGAAGCCGCGGCGGATGCCTGGCGCGTTCTGTCCGGCGCCGAAACGCGGAACGGGTCCAGCACCTCCGCAGGCTCCGTAGCCGCCACGTAGGGTTTCCGTGCCTGAACTTCCTGAGGTCGAAGTGGTGCGCCGCGGCCTGGTGAACTGGGTCCGCGGCAGGACCGTCACCGCCGTCGAAGTCCTCGATTCCCGCTCCATCCGGCGCCATGCCCTCGGAGCCGGGGACTTCGTTGGCAACCTCCAGGGTGCCACCGTGGCGGACGTCGTGCGTCGCGGCAAATTCCTCTGGATGCCGCTGGTGGACAGCACCGCCGCGCGGGACAACCAGGAGCCCCCACCGGTGCCCGAAGTGGCGCTCATGGCACATCTGGGCATGAGCGGACAGCTCCTCATGCAGGGCCCCGGTGTCCCTGATGAGAAACACCTCAAAGTCCGCGTGCTGCTCAGCACCCGCGACGGCATGCCGGACCAACTGCGGTTCGTGGATCAACGCATCTTCGGCGGGCTGTTCGTGACCGCATTGGTACCCACGGACGACGGCGGCCCCGGTGGCCTCGCCGAGTCCCCTCTCCCGCTCATCGCCGCGGAAGCCGCCCATATTGCGCGGGACCCCCTGGACCCTTCCTTCTCCTTCGACCTCTTCTACCAGCGGCTCCGCAAACGCAAAACCGGGCTGAAGCGGGCACTGCTGGACCAGGGGCTGGTGTCGGGCATTGGCAACATCTACGCCGATGAAGCCCTGTGGCGGGCCCGGCTGCACTATGCCAGGCCCACCGATACCCTGCGCAGGACCGAGGCCCGGCGCGTAATGGACAGCGCCCGCGACGTTATGCTCGATGCCCTGGCAGCAGGCGGAACCAGCTTCGATTCCCTGTACGTCAACGTCAACGGGGCCTCAGGGTACTTCGACCGGTCCCTCAACGCGTATGGCCGCCAGGGCCAGGCGTGCAAGCGGTGTGCAGCGGCAGGAATCCAGTCCATCATCCGTCGCGATCAGTTCATGAACCGCTCGTCCCACACCTGCCCGGTGTGCCAGCCCCGGCCACGGAACGGCCGCTGGTAACCAGCACCTGCCGGCCCACGACTGCTTGACCCGGTTGATTCAGCGGGAGCCGTAGTAGGCCGCCAGCTCTGCCAGCCCCTCGTCGATGGAGACAGCGGGAGTCCAGCCCAGGAGTTCCCGGGTTTCCCGCTGGTCGAACCAGTGGGCCGTGGACAGCTGTTCGGCGAGGAACCTGGTCATGGGCGGTTCGTCCTGTTTGCCGAGCCTGAGCCATGCCTTTTCCACCGCGGCCCCCGCCATCCGGGCGAGCCCTCCCGGCACCGACCACGACGGCGCGGGCACGCCGCCTGCGGCGCAGATGCCGGCAATAAGTTCGCCTACCGGCCGGGGTTCGCCATTGGTGACCACCAGTGCCCTGCCATGGATGTAACTGATGCGGTCCAAAGCGGCGACGATCGCTTCCGCCGCGTTGTCCACGTATGTGGTGTCGATCAACGCCGCGCCCGCATCCATGAGCGGTAGCCGGTTCCGGGCCGCCCGCGCCAACACCCGTTCTACAAGTTGGGTGTCTCCGGGCCCCCAGACCACGTGTGGCCTGATGGCGGCGACGCGGAAGTCCGGAGCGTCCGCGGCAAGGGCCAGCAGCTCTCCCTGCGCCTTGGTGCGGGCGTAGTCGCCGTGGGCGCACTCCGGATCCGCCGGATCCGCGCCAAGTCCCGCGATGGCGGCGCCCGAGTTGGCCACCGACGGGGACGACACAAAGACCAGGTCCCGCACTCCAGCCCCGCGGGCGGCAAGGAGCAGGCGGCGCGTGCCCTCGACGTTCACCTCGTCAAACTCGGCGGGCCGCCCGGTGAAGGAGACCTTGGCGGCAAGGTGGATAACCGCCTCAGCGTCGCGCACGGCACCCCTGGCAGCGGCATCGTCGGCGAGGGAACCGCAACGGTCTGTTGCGCCGTCGACCCCTGAGGGACGCCGCTGGAAGGTGGTGACGGTGTGGCCCCGGCTTACCAGGAGTCCGGCTACTTTCCGCCCCAGCAGGCCACTAGCGCCGGTGACCAGGACTCTCACGGCGCCCCCGGGCGGCCACCGGCCAGTACCGATGACGCCCACTGGGCCAGGCGTGACCTGTCGATCTTCGCGTTGTGGCGGATATCGGTAGGCTGCGCCGGGACAACCAGGACCGCCGCCACGGACACGCCAGCCGCGCCGGCGGCCTCCCGCACCTTCCGGGCCAGTTCCGGGCCGGCAAGGCCGGGCTTGCGGGCAGGCGGGACGGTTTCCACGACGGCGGCGATGGCCTGGGTGCCGGCCGGTCCCACGCCGACGACGGCTGCCAGGCGGACATGGTCCAGGCGCTCGATGGCCTGTTCGGCGCCAACCGGTGTGACCACCGCGCCTGGCGCAGTGATCACGTGGGCGAGGCGACCCTCTACCCACAAGCGGCTGTCGGCGTCGAAGTGGCCCACATCGCCGGTGCGGTGCCAACCGGGCGGGTCCGCGCTCACGCGTTCAGTGAGCCAAAGCCGGTCATACCCGTCCTTGACGTGCGGCGCGCAGACCAGGATTTCCCCTGTTACCCCGGCATCGGTCACCGGGACAGCCCCTGGAGCGGTTCCGTCCATTGCCAGCGGAACCACGGCTGTACGGGCGCCATGGACCGGCCGGCCCACGCAAACACCGTTGCCCGCCCCTGGCATCGTTCCGGCCGCGGCGTCGGCCGTGGCGGCCTGGATTTGTTCGAAACTGATGTCAGTGACAGGCAGGGCCTCGGTCATTCCGTAGGGGGTGTGCAGCGAGGCGGCCGGCATGATCCGCTGCACCTCTGCAAGGAGCGGTTCCGGAACCGGCGCGCCGGCGGAGAGCAGCAGTTCAACGCGCCCAAGTGCCTCGCTGCCCTTGGCGGTCAGCCCGTTCCGGGTGTCAACGACGTTGCGCAGGGCAGCAGGGGAGGCGAAAACCACCGTGGCGTCGATGGCCGCGGCAGCATCGGCAAGCGCACGCGCGGTCAGGGTGCGGGGCGCGGTGACGTCCATGGCCGGCGTCACGGACACGGTCCCCAGGGCCGGTCCCAGCAGGGCGAAGGGTGCGAAGCCCGCCACCAGGCGGTGGCCCGGGCGGATGCCGAAGGTTTCGGCTACGGTGTCCCGCATGGCGGCAAGCTGCCGGTGTGTGTAGAGCACGCCCTTGGCGGGACCGGTGGAGCCGGACGTAAAGAGCACGGCGGCGGGGGAGTCCGGGTCCGGGGTGACGGCCGGGACGTTGCCGGCAGCGGCGAATCCGGAGCCTGTCCTGGCCAGGGCGGCGAGGGAGGTTTCCACCCCCAGGAGCCGTCGCCGCCCCGCGGGCAGGTCACGAACGCTGATGCGCCTGGCCGCCCATCCCAGTGCCCGGGCGGCGGCCAGGGCCTTGTCGATCCCGATCAGGACATCCGGCGTCGCGCCCCTGACGGCCCGGCTCAACCCCTTGGTACCCAGGCCGGCGTCGGCAACAACCACCACCGCGCCCAGCCGCAGGCAGGCATACAGGGCTACGGTCAGGTCAACCCCGGGCGGAACCATCAGGCTGACCCGGGTTCCCGGTCCCACTCCTGCCTGCCGGAGTCCGGCGGCGAGGTGGACAACGTTCGTTTCCAGGCGGTTCCACGTCAGCGAGCGGGCGGCGCTTCCGTCCGCGGCCATTTCGACGACGGCGGCCCCGCCTCCGGAGGGTCCTGCGGACAGTTCCCCAAGGCGGGCCCACAGGGGCCTGAAGGCCGGGGCGGCTGCTGCCGGGCCGCCGCGGGCACCGCCGTTTCCACCGCCAGTGACGCGGCCGGCCAGCCAGTCAAAAATAGCCGGTGCGATGTTTCGGTCCTCCGCCACCAGGTGGCCCGCGCCCTCGTAGCGGTGGACGTCCGCATGGGGAAGGCGGGTGAGCAGGTCCTTCAGGTAGCGGTCGGAGAAAATGGGGTCCCGCGGACCCCAGAGCATCAGCGCCGGAACATCCAGTCCGCGCACACCGTCCGCCACGCCGTTGAGGGCGGCGAAACTGGGGTGCGACGCATCAACGGGAATGTCCGCGACGAAGTTGCCTACCCCGGCACGGCGTGAGGCTCCGCGATAAGGCGCCATGAAGGCCTCCCGGACGGCCGCGGGCAGCGGTGGATGTGCCAGCGAATGGGTCACCCGCAGGAAGGCGTCGGAGGTGGTGGTTCCCCATGTGTGGACGGCGGGGTGCAGGGCCAGGCGCAGGGCCGCCGGTATGGACGAGCCGGCCGGCTGGTGGACGGCGGTGTTGGTCAGCACCACGCCGGCCAGCCTGGTCGCCGTGGGCAAGTGCCCAGCCGAGGCTGACCACCCCGCCCCAGTCGTGGCCCACGGAGACCACCGGTCCCTCGATGGCGAGTGCGCCGGTGAGGTCGCCGAGGTCGTTGATCCTGTCGACCAGCCGCCGGAAGGTGCCGGTGCGCTCCGAGAAACCCATGTCCAGGCTGGTCCACGGCCACCACGCGCCATGGATGCGCGGGGTCGGAGCCGGCAACCAACAGGCTCCGCCACAGGTAGGACCAGGTGGGGTTGCCGTGGACGCACAGCAGCGTTCCCAGTGGTGTCAGGCCGCGGCGGGAGAGTTCCTCCCCGTTGTCCAGGAGGTGCCAGCGGCGCACCGTGCCGGGAGCATCGGTGCCTGACGTGGAGGGAACATCGATTTCGCGGGACCACCCGGCGTTGACGCCCGGCCAGTCCGCGATCACCAAACGATTTCCAGCATGGCGGTGTTCAGGCCGGACCCGACGCCCATGCACAACACCCGGTCACCGGACCCCAGGGACTGTGCCTCGGCGGCGAGCGTCATGGGAAGCGAAGCCGGTCCCACGTTGCCCCATCGGGGGAACGTGATGGGCACCTTGTCCGGGTCCAGGTCGATCGCATCGATGATGGCTTGTGTGTAGGCGTTGCTCACCTGGTGGGTGACATAGCGGTCCATTGAAGCCCAGTCCCACTCCGGCTGGGCTTCTTGCCACGCGTCGAGGACGAGCCGGAGGCCGCCGTCGAGCAGTCCCTTCGTGTCGGTGGTCATGCCGTCGATGCCGCCGACGCACAACTCGTGGTGCTCCGTGCCGGCACGCATCACCCCGCCTACCACGCGGTGCGCTCCCGGGTGCGCATCTGCCGGCCCAAGGACGGCCGCGGCTGCCCCTGATCCCAGCGTCAAAGTGGCAAACTCCCGGTTGAAGTCATCCCGCGTTGTTTCGGGCCGCTGCAGCCGGGCCAGGGTGGCCTCCTGGGTCAGCTGGGCGTCCTCGCCGTTGACGATGACGGCGTACCTGATCTGTCCCGCGTCGATCATGTTGGCGGCCAGGGTCAGGGCGTTAACGAATCCAAGGCAGGCGTTGGCAAGGTCGAAGTTCATGGCCGACGGCGGCAGGCTGAGGCTGTGGTGGATCTTCACTGCCACGGAGGGCTCGAGGTTGCGTCGGGTTACCGAGGTGTTGATCAGCAGGCCGACGTCGGACGCTTCGATGCCCGCCTCGGCCAGGGCCTTGGCGCCGGCTTCGGCCGCAGCATCGTCGAATGATGTTCCAGGGGCCCACCAGCGGCGGTGCGTGATGCCTGCGACGCGTTCGAGCAGCCGCGGCGGAAACTTGAGCCGCTGCAGGGTGGATTCCAGCCGGCGGTCAAAGTCCGTGGAGCTCACGATCCTCGGAGCCTCGACGCTGCTCACCGAGAGCAGCGCGGTATTGCTGTGGCGGAAGGTTGCATTACCTGCCAATTCAAGCCCCTCTTCGTTTTCGTCCCGCATTCCTGCGGTGACTGTACCCACATAAACGCAGGCTCAAGAGCTTAACTATGCCTTTGCCGTGCCGGAACATGCATATCCACCCGCTGCGCCCACGCCGGTTGCATGGTGACGCTGCGGGGATTTGTCGGCCCTGGGCAGTAGATTGTAGTGACCCGGTTCCAGCAAAGTGCCCTACCCGCTCCAGGAGACCAGAAAAGCCTTGCACCTCAAAAGCCTCACCGTCCGGGGGTTCAAGTCCTTTGCGTCTGCCACCACCTTCGACTTCGAACCCGGCGTCACCGCCGTCGTGGGTCCCAACGGATCCGGCAAGTCCAACGTGGTGGATGCCCTTGCCTGGGTAATGGGGGAACAGGGGGCTAAAACCCTGCGCGGCGGCAAGATGGAGGACGTCATTTTTGCCGGCACCTCCGGGCGTCCGCCACTGGGCCGCGCCCATGTTTCGCTGACCATCGACAACACCGACGGCGCCCTCCCCATCGAGTACAGCGAAGTGACTATTTCCCGGACGCTGTTCCGGACGGGCGGCTCCGAGTACGCCATCAACGGTGCCGGGTGCCGGCTGCTTGACATCCAGGAACTGCTCTCCGACTCCGGGCTGGGCCGGGAAATGCACGTCATCGTCGGCCAGGGCCAGCTGGACCGCGTGCTGCACGCTACCCCCGAGGACCGCCGCGGTTTTATCGAGGAGGCGGCGGGAATCCTCAAGCACCGTCGCCGCAAGGAACGCACGGTCCGGAAGCTGGAGGCCATGCAGGCCAACCTCCAGCGCCTCACCGACCTCACCGGAGAAATCCGCCGCCAGCTCACCCCCTCGGCAAGCAGGCGGAGGTGGCCCGCCGGGCCCAGCGTGTCCAGTTCGACGTGCGGGACGCCCGCGCGCGCCTGCTCGCCGATGACCTCGTCCAGCTGCAGCAGGCACTGGAGCAGGACGTGGCGGACGAAGCCGCCCTCAAGGCCCGGCGCACCGCCGTCGAGCAGGAACTCGAGGCCGGGCGCAGGCAGCAGGCCGCGCTGGAGCAACTGGCCGCCGAGGCAACGCCCCGGCTCAATGCCGCCCGGGATACCTGGTACCGGCTCTCCACGGCACGTGAGCGGCTCCGGTCCCTTGGCTCGCTGGCCACCGAACGGAGCCGCCTGCTCGGTTCCGAGGATGCGGCTCCGTCCACCGGCCGCGACCCGGAACAGCTGGAGCGCCAGGCAGCCAAGGTGCGGCAGGAACTGGCCGAGCTCGAACAGGACATCCAGGCCAGACGGGGCACCCTGGAGGCGGCCAGCGCTGCGAAAGCGGAAGCGGAGCGGGCCTCCCAGGCGGAGGACCAGCGGCTCACCGCGGAGCTCCGCGCCGCAGCTGACCGGCGGGAAGGCCTGGCGCGGCTGGCAGGACAGGTCGCCGCGGCAAGGTCCCGGGTGGAGTCCGCGCAGGCGGAACTCGGTCGGCTGCGGGAGTCCCTTGCCGCCGGCACTGAACGCCGTGCCCGGGCGCAGGCTGAGTTCACAGCGCTGGAAAACCAGGTGGCCGGCGTGGAAGAGGGGAGGAATCCCTTGACGCCGATTACGAGGCCGCCAGCGACGTCCTGGACGCCGTGCTTGCGGAGATCGCCGACCTCAACGCCGCCGTGAATGAGGGCGTCCGCAAGCGGGATGCCCTGGCCGCGCGCCTCGATGCCCTGAAGCTTGGCCTTGACCGCAAAGATGGCGCCAGGCACGTGCTCGAGTCCGGGCTCCCGGGAGTGTTGGGAAGCCTTGCTGCCGGGATCAGCGTCCAGGGCGGCTGCGAGGCCGCGATCGCCGCCGCCCTCGGGGAGGCGTCCGAGGCCGTGCTGGTCCAGGACAAGGATGCGGCAGACGCGGTGCTGCGCCGGCTTAAGGACGACGACGCCGGGCGGGTGTCGCTGCTCCTCGCGTCGGCCGCGGCGCTCCAGCCGGAGGACGGGCCGGACCAGCCGCTGCCTGACGGTGCGCAGTGGGCTGCCGACCTGGTTGACGGTCCTGCGGGCCACGTCTCCCTGGTCCGGCACCTGCTGTCCCGGACCGTCGTCGTCACCGGCATAGATGCCGCGGCCGCCCTCGTGGCCGCGGTGCCCGTACTGACGGCCGTCACCCGTGAGGGGGACGTCTTCACTGCCATCTCCGCCACCGGCGGTTCGGCCAAGGCGCCGTCCCTCCTTGAGGTGCAGGCGGCAGCGGACGACGCCGGGCGCGGGCTTTCCGCGGTCACCGCAGACCTGGAACGGAACAGGTTTGCCCTGGCTGCCGCGGAGGCCAGGCGCGCCGGAGCACAGGAGGAAGCGGACGCCGCACTCGACAAGCTCCACGAATCCGATGCCCGCCTCGCCGCCGTGGCCGAACGCCTGGGCCACCTGAACTCGGTCCTGCGCAGCGCCGTCGGCGAGAGTGAACGGCTCGCGGCGTCGCTGGCCAGGGCCGAAGGCAACGTCGCCGCGGAGGAAGAAGCGCTCGCCGCCGTTACCGCCCGGCTGGCCGCGGCACAGGAAATGCCGGTGGAAGAAGAACCCTCCACGGAGCAGCGCGACGCGCTGGCCCGTGCCGCATCCGCCGCCCGCGCAGCCGAGGTGGAGGCGCGGTTGTCCCTGCGCAGCGCCGAAGAGCAGCTGGTGGCTACCCGCAACAGGGTGGCGTCCCTGGAGCGCGCCGCCGCCACCGAACGCCGTGCACGGGAGGAAGCGGCCGTGCGTGCCCGGCGCCGCCGCATCCAGGCCAGGCGTGCGGCGGCTGTTTCCGCGGGGGTGGAACTGGCCCTTGGCTACGTGGACGTCTCCGTTGACCTGGCCCGGCACGAGCGCGACCTGGCCGAGGAGAACAGGGAACTGCGTGACCGCGGGCTGCGGGACATGCGGGAAGCCAATGATGCCCTGGCCAGGGAACTTGCCCAACTCACCGACAACGTCCACCGGGACGAACTCGCCCGAACACAGCAGCGGGCCAGGATCGAGGCCGTGGAAACCCGCTCGGTGGACGAGCTGGGCATCACCCCCGAAGCCCTGGTCGCGGAGTTCGGGCCGCACGTGCCGGTTCCCGTTCCGGCGGAGGAATCCGGCGACAAGTGGGCAGCCCTGCGGGCGCCTGTTGATGCGGACGGGGAAGAAATCAAGGAAGGGAAGCCCTACGTCCGGCAGGAGCAGGAGAAGCGGCTGCGGAAGGCCGAGCGCGACCTCGCCAGCCTGGGCAAGGTGAACCCCCTGGCACTGGAGGAATTCGCGGCACTGGAGGAGCGGCACCAGTTCCTCAGTACCCAGCTCGAGGACCTCAAGGCCAGCCGCCGGGATCTGCTGGACATCATCAAGGAAGTGGATAACCGGGTCCAGCGGGTCTTCGCCGAGGCCTTCGAGGACACCCAGGCCCAGTTCATCAGGGTTTTCGAGCGTCTGTTCCCCGGCGGTGAGGGCCGCCTGGTCCTGACCGACCCCGCAGACATGCTCACCACAGGCATCGAAGTGGAGGCCCGCCCTGCGGGCAAGAAAATCAAGCGGTTGTCCCTGCTCTCCGGCGGCGAACGCTCGCTGACGGCAGTGGCGCTGCTGGTGGCTATCTTCAAGGCGCGGCCTTCACCGTTTTACGTCATGGACGAGGTGGAGGCGGCACTTGATGACACCAACCTCGGCCGGCTGATCACCATCTTCGAGGAACTCCGGGAATCCAGCCAGCTCATCGTCATCACCCACCAGAAGCGGACCATGGAAGTGGCTGACGCGCTCTACGGGGTCACCATGCGGGGCGACGGCGTCTCCACCGTCATCAGCCAGCGCCTCGGCTCGGAGGTATAGCACCACCGCAGCGGCGCAGCAGAAGGCGGACCGGCGAAGGGGCAGGTCAGCGGCGCAGCGGCCGCCGGAAGCGGCAAGGGCGTTTGTGAGAAGCTAGGGGAGTGAACGACATCCTTCCCATTGTCCTGTCCATCCTTGCTGCGCTGGTGGTCATCGGCGGCCTGATTCCGGTCCTGCTCAAGACGCGGAGGAACATCACGCGGTACCCGGGCACACGGGACGCCAACGATCCGGAAATCCGTTCCGGCGGCAGCACCGCCGTGGCGGACAGGAACGGAACCATCGAACGCGCGGCCCCCGGGGACGTGGACCTTGAGGGGCTGGACACCACCACGGTTCCGGATAACGCCGCGGGGCTGGAAACCATCCCCGTCGAAACCCCGCTGCCCGTCGCAGGACGCCTCACCCGCCTGCGTGAACGCTTGGCCCGCTCCAACAACATCATGGGCAAGGGCCTGCTGGCGCTGCTGTCGAGCGACCGGATCGACGAGAGCGTGTGGGACGAGGTGGAGGAAACCCTCCTGCTCGCGGACCTGGGAACTGAACCCACCATGCAGCTGGTGGATGCCCTGCGGGAGCGCGTCAAGGTGCTGGGCACCCGCACCCCCGAGCACGTCAAGGCCATGCTCCGGGAAGAACTCATCAAGCTCGTGGACCCGTCCATGGACCGCAGCCTCAACGTCCAGCGGCATGCCGACAAGCCCGCAGTGATGATGGTGGTGGGTGTGAACGGCGTGGGCAAGACCACCACCGTGGGCAAGCTGGCACGCGTTCTGGTGGCCGAAGACAAGGACGTCCTGCTGGGCGCCGCCGACACCTTCCGCGCCGCCGCCGCCGAGCAGTTGGCCACGTGGGGCCAGCGGGTTGGGGTTCCCACCGTGAAATCGGACATTGACGGAGCGGATCCCGCGTCGGTCGCCTACGAAGCGGTGAAGGCAGGCATCGAGCAGGAAGTCGACGTCGTCATGATCGATACGGCCGGCCGCCTGCAGAACAAGGTGGGCTTGATGGACGAGCTGGGCAAGGTCAAGCGCGTGGTGGAAAAGCTGGCCGAGGTGGACGAGGTCCTCCTGGTCCTGGACGCCACCACCGGCCAGAACGGCCTGAACCAGGCACGGGTTTTCTCCGAGGTGGTCAACATCACCGGCATCGTCCTGACCAAGCTGGACGGAACCGCCAAGGGCGGCATCGTCGTCGCTATCCAGAAGACCCTGGGCGTCCCCGTCAAACTTATCGGACTGGGCGAAGGCGCCGACGACCTTGCGCCCTTCGACACCGAGGGTTTTGTGGACGCCCTGCTGAACTGAGAACTGACAGGGGCGGCTAAGAGCCGGCCGCGCGCAGCGTCTCGCGGGTGGGCAGCCAGCCAACGGCGGCCAGGAGCATAATGCCCCCGGTCACGCCGAAGGCCCAGCCGAAGCCCAGCACGTCGGCGAGCATGCCCGCCACCAGCGGCCCGACGATCGCTCCGACGTCGGACGTCATCTGGTACACGGCCAGCACTTTGCCCCCGGAACGCCCGTTGCCAATGACATCGGCAACGGCGGCCTGCTGCGCCGGACCAAAGAGCCCGGACCCGACGCCGGCCAGCATCGATGCGGCAAGGAACCAGGGCAGGCTCGGCGGTGATGCCGATAGCTGCCGTGGACAGGGCCGCCACCAGAAGGCCCCAGATCATCATGGGCTTGCGGCCCAGGGAGTCCGCCAGGCGCCCCGAAAAGGTCAGGGCGGCGGCGTTGCCGGCAGCGAACACTGCCAGTGCAAGGCCGGCCGCCTGCGGGCCTGCTCCAAAGGCCGCCGCGGCGAACAGCGGTACCGTTGCCATCCGGACCCCGAAGGTTGCCCACCCGTTGGCAAAGCTGGAGATGAGGGCGGACCGGTAGGTACCGGCCGCCAGGGCTTCGCCAAAGCGCATGTCCGGTGCGCGGTCCTGTACATGGCTTCCTCCCCGGCGCTGGTGGCTGAGCTGGGTCTGGACCACGAACGCGGCCACCAGCAGGGCGGCGGCGTAGGCAAGGAACGGGACCCGCAGGCCGAAGCCCGCCAGCAGGCCACCCACGATTGGCCCGCACACGTTTCCGATCAGGAAGGCGGACGCGTAGGCCCCCGAAACGCGGCCCCTGCTCTTGGGCGGTGCCAGCCGGACTACCAGGGCCATTGATGCCACGGTGAACATCACGGACCCGGCCCCGCCGAGGCCGCGGAACAGCAGCAGCTGCCAATAGTCCTGGGCAAAGGCGCACGCCGCGGTGGACAGGGCCACGATCAGCAGCCCGGCCACATAGATGGGCCGTTCGCCGCGCTTGCCGATCAGTGCTCCGCCTGCAGGGGCGAAGGCCAGGCGCATGAAAGCGAAGATTGCCACGATGACCGCGGCTTCGGTGTTCCCAACCCCAAAGGTTCTTGCGAACTGCGGCAATACCGGTGCAACGAGCCCGAATCCAAGCGCGATGAGGAACGCCGCGGCCAGCATCACCTTGATGTCGCGGGGAAGCTTTTCCCGCTGCGGCCACAGCCGGGCCAAAAACCTCGAAGTGGCGCCGCTTGCGCGGGGTGGTGCCGTCATGGTGCAGGAGTCCTTGCTGGAAAGGGAGCCGGGTGGCTGCGCGGGTGCGGAAACATAACCGTAACAAGGCGGATATGCACCATTTACTTCCTAGAGGTTGTTGTAACGGGGCGGAAATCTAAATCCTCCGCGGGCGAAACACGCCGAGGACATCCTTTTTACAGGACGCAAAAGGCGTTGGCAGGCGGAGGAGTCCGCATCGAAAGCAAAGAGAGGACGTAGGCCATGGAACTCACCGCAGGTCTCGTTTGGCTCCTGGTAGCTTCAGCACTCGTGCTGTTCATGACCCCGGGCCTGGCATTCTTTTACGGCGGCATGACGCGCGCCAAGTCGGCACTGAACATGATGATGATGAGCTTCGTCGCCATTGGAACAGTCGGGATCATGTGGGTGCTGTGGGGCGCCTCTATGTCCACAAGCAACGAAGACAACTTCTACCAGATCTTCGCCAACCCGTTCAGCCACTTCGGCCTGCACAACTTCACTGATCCGGCGGACCTGCTCAAAGTGGGCTACGCCGCAACCTTCGCGATTATCACAGTCGCGCTGATCTCCGGGGCCGTCGCGGACCGCGCAAAGTTCTCTGCCTGGGTGATTTTCACGCCCATCTGGGCCACTCTGGTCTACGCGCCGCTGGCGTTCATGGTTTGGGGCGGAGGACTCTTCTCCAAGGACGGCTGGTTCGGCCAGACCTTCGCTCCGGTCATCGACTTCGCCGGCGGCACCGTGGTCCACATCAACGCCGGTGTGGCTGGCCTGGTGCTGGTGCTGATCATCGGAAACAGGAAGGGCTTCGGCAAGGACCCGAACCACCGCCCCCACAACATTCCGTTCGTCATGCTCGGCGCAGCCATCCTCTGGTTCGGCTGGTTCGGCTTCAACGCCGGAGCTGCCGCGACCGTTGAGCAGGCGGGCCTGATCTGGATCAACACCCTGGCAGCACCGGCGGCCGCTATGCTGGGCTGGCTTGCTGTCGAACGCATCCGGGACGGCCACCCCACGTCGCTGGGCGCCGCCTCGGGTGTAGTGGCCGGTCTGGTTGCGATCACTCCCGCCTGCGCCAACGTTTCACCCCTCGGTGCGATTGCCCTGGGCGTCGTTGCGGGTATCGCCTCAGCACTGGCCGTCGGCTTGAAGTTCAAGCTGGGTTATGACGATTCCCTGGACGTTGTGGGAGTCCACCTCGTCTCAGGTGTGATCGGAACCGTCGCCGTCGGCTTCCTGGCCACCCCCGAACAGGGAGCTGCCGGCTTGTTTTACGGCGGTGGCACCACCCAGCTTGTGGCCCAGGTTTTGGCCGCGCTGTTCTCCGTCGCCTTCACCGCAGTGATGACCCTGATCATCGCCTACCCCATCCACAAGGCCATGGGCTTCCGCATCTCGGAACGCCAGGAGATCGCCGGTGCAGACCTTAGCCTGCATGCCGAGACTGCGTACGAGTTCGGCGTCGGGGGTCACGGCGGCAGCTTCCAGCCCCTTCACGACATGGTAATGGGCAAGGTCACATCCGAAAGCCGGGAATCGGCACCCGGTACGCAGAAGGCACAGCCGGCAACAGGTAAGGAAAGCGTGGGGGCATGAAACTGATCACTGCAATCGTCAGGCCGGAAAAGCTCGAATCCATCAGGGAAGGCCTGGAAGCTTACGGTGTCCAGGGGCTGACCGTCAGCGCAGCCAGCGGGTACGGCCGGCAGCGCGGCTACACCGAGGTCTACCGCGGGGCGGAGTACAACGTGGACCTCCTGCCCAAGATCCGGGTGGAAGTCCTGGCTACGGACGAGCAGGCCGACGACATCCTGGACGTGATCATCGCCAGTTCCAATACCGGCAGGGCCGGAGACGGCAAGGTCTGGACCATGGACGTCCATGAGGCAGTACGGGTCCGGACTGGAGAGCGCGGCGTCGCTGCCATCTAGGGCGAAGCACCAAAGAGGACGGGCGGGAACCGGAAGGTTCCCGCCCGTCCTCTTGCCGTTGGGCTCAGTCGTCGTGCTGGTTGGTGGGCCAGGACGCCGGACCGGCGGACCCGGCGTCGTACTCCTCCAGCGGGACCTTGCCCTGTTCCCAGGCCTTGAGCACCGGCTCAACAATCCGCCAGCAGTCCTCCGCGGTGTCGGCCCGGACGGACAGCAGCGGATCGCCGCCCAGGACGCCTTCCAGGACTTCGCCGTAGGGCAGGAGGTCGGAGCCGCTCAGTTCCGCTTCCAGGGTGACCCGGCCCAGGCTGAAGATGTTCCCTGGGCCGTTGACGTCGACGTCGAACTCCAGCGTGTCCGGACCGAAACCGATCCGCAGCTGGTTGGGGGAGTCCACCCCGGTAAATCCCTTGGGGAGGTGCGGCACCGGAAGGAAGGTGACCACCGCTTCCTTGCGCTTGTCGCCCAGGGCCTTGCCCGAGCGCAGGAAGAACGGAACGCCGCGCCAGCGCCAGTTGTCGATGTCCACCTGGATTTCGGCCAGGGTCTCAGTCCCCTTGCCGGGATCCACGCCGTCCTCCTTGGCGTAGTCGGGCACGTCCTTGCCTGCCACAGTGCCCGCCGTATAGCGGGCCCTGCGCGTTGAGCCGGTGAACGGGGCGCTGACGCTGCTGGCGCGGAGGACAGCCGAGACGGCGTCGCGGAGGTCGCGCTCGCCGATGGTTGCGGGCGGCTCGATGGCCATCAGGGCCATGACCTCCAGCAAGTGGCTCTGGATCATGTCGCGCAGGGCGCCGGCGCCGTCGTAGTAGCGCGCCCTGCCTTCCAGCGCCAGGTCCTCGTCGAAGAAGATCTCCACCTTTTCCACGTGCTGCCGGTTCCACACCGGCTCCAGGAAGTTGTTGGCGAACCGCAGGCCCAGGATGTTCAGGACCGTGGCCTTGCCCAGGAAGTGGTCCACCCGGTGGATGTGGTCCTCCGGGACCAGGCGGGCGAGCGTCCGGTTGAGGGAGCGGGCCGATTCCTCGCTGGATCCGAACGGTTTCTCCATCACCAGGCGGGTGCCGTCCGGAACCTCGGCGGGTTCGAGCGCCTCGCATGCCGCCTGGCTGATCCGGGGCGGCAGCGCGAAGTACACGGCCACCGGGCCCTGCAGTCCGGCGAGGAGGCCGGCAAGGGCGCCCTTGGCCGTGACGTCCACCTGGTGGTAGGCGGTCTCCTTCTGCATGGACTCCAGCGCGCCCTTCCCGGGCTCATCCGCCGCGCCGGCTGCGGAGGCAAATGAAGACCGGACGCGGTCCCGCCACTGTTCAGGGGTCCATGGATCCGAGCCGGCCCCCACCAGGGCCAGGCCCTCCGTCCGGCCTGCCGCAGCGAGCCGGGCGAGGCCCGGCAGGAGGAGGCGGCCGGTGAGGTCGCCCGAGGCACCGAGGATGAGCAGGGTTTTCACAGTTGTTTGGCTCGTCATTTTGCCAGCATGCCATCTACCGTGCCCGACTTGATACCCTAGATAGTCGAGTCCCGATCATCTCCTGAAAGAAGTTCACGGCGCGTGTTCAATTCACTCTCTGACCGGTTGACAGCAACCTTCAAGAATCTCCGCGGCAAGGGCCGCCTGACGGAGGCCGATGTCGATGCCACCGTCCGCGAGATCCGCCGTGCCCTTTTGGACGCCGACGTCGCCGTTCCGGTGGTCCGCGAGTTCACCTCCAGGGTGCGCGAGCGTGCCCTTGGTGCCGAGGTTTCCGGCGCACTGAACCCCAGCCAGCAGATCGTCAAGATCGTCAACGAGGAACTCGTGGAAATCCTCGGCGGCGAAACCCGCCGGATCCGGCTGGCCAAGAACGGCCCCACCGTCATCATGCTTGCCGGCCTCCAGGGTGCGGGCAAGACCACCCTCGCCGGAAAGCTGTCCAAATGGCTGAAGGCCCAGGGCCACAGCCCCATGCTGGTGGCCTGCGACCTGCAGCGCCCCAACGCCGTCACCCAGCTCCAGGTGGTGGGCCAGCGCGCCAATGTGCCGGTCTTCGCCCCGCACCCGGGAGCCACCTCCACCGAGCCTGGACCAGCCTGCCGGTGACCCGGTCGCCGTCGCACGCGCCGGTGTAGAGGAAGCACGCCAGAAGCTGCACGACGTCGTCATCGTCGACACCGCCGGCCGCCTGGGCGTGGACGCAGGCATGATGGAGCAGGCCCGCCAGATCCGCCGCGCCATCGTCCCCAACGAAGTCCTGTTCGTGATCGACTCCATGATCGGCCAGGACGCCGTGAACACCGCCCTCGCCTTCGACGAAGGCGTGAACTTCACCGGCATCGTGCTGTCCAAGCTCGACGGCGACGCCCGCGGCGGTGCCGCGCTGTCGGTTGCGTCGGTCACGGGCAAGCCCGTCATGTTCGCCTCCACGGGTGAAGGGCTGGATGATTTCGAGCTCTTCCACCCGGATCGGATGGCCTCGCGCATCCTGGACATGGGCGACATCCTCACGCTCATCGAACAGGCCGAAAAGGCGTGGGACAAGGATGAAGCTGCCCGGATGGCGAAGAAGTTCGCCGACCAGGAAGACTTCACCCTCGAAGACTTCCTGGCCCAGATGCAGCAGATCCGCAACATGGGCTCCATGAAGAAGATGCTCATGATGATGCCGGGTGCGCAGAACATCCGGCAGCAGGCTCGAACAGTTCGACGAGCGCGAGATTGACCGCGTTGAGGCGATCGTCCGGTCCATGACCCCGCACGAGCGGCTGGCGCCCAAGATCATCAACGGGTCACGGCGCGCCCGCATCGCCCGCGGCTCGGGCGTCCACGTGTCCGAGGTCAACGGACTGCTGGAACGCTTTGCCCAGGCCCAGAAGATGATGAAGAAGATGGCGCAGGGCGGCATGCCGGGAATGCCCGGGATGCCAGGCATGCCTGGAGCAGGCGGCGGTGCGCGGAAGAACGCCAAGAACGCGCCGAAGAAGAAGCCCAAGTCGGGAAACCCGGCCAAAGCGGCGCAGGAGCGCAAGGAGGCGGAAGCCCGACGCGCGAACGCTGCCAAGGCGCTGCCCACCGGTGCGGCTTTCGGCCAGCAGGGCGGCGACTTCGATCCGTCCCAGCTGAACCTGCCCAAGGGCTTCGACAAGTTCCTGGGCAAGTAGCAACCCAACTTGGTAGCGCCAGGTGTGTCGTGTTGACGGTTCAACACGACACCTGGCGCTATTTGCTTGGGATGTCGGCGCCGTCGAATAGGGTTGGGACATGTTCAAGCAGAGGGTAGTGTTCGTGCACGGCGCTGGGACTTATGGTGCCGCGGCATGGCCGCGCCAGCACGGCATGGCACTGTCATATGACGCCCTGTTCCTGCGCCGGCACGGCTACAGTGCCGTCGAGGAGCCGCAGGAATCCTCCTTTGCGGAAGATACCGCGATCATCCTGCGGTCCCTCGCCGATGACGGCCGCGGTGCCGCCGGCGGACACGTAGTGGCACACTCCCAAGGGGCAATCGCGGCCATGATGGCCGCCGTCGAACGCCCTGACCTGGTCTTTTCGTTGACCCTTGTGGAGCCCGCCTGCCTGTCGCTGACAGCGGAGCTGCCGGCCACGGCGGCGCACATCAGCCTGATGCAGCCCCTCTTCGACGTCCGGCACCAGCTCAGCGACGAAGACTTCCAGCGCGAATTCGTCCGGCGGGTCTACGCGACGGACCTCCAGCAGCCCGCCACCACCGAGGAGAAACGGTCCGCCCGGCGGCTGCGCCTGCAGGCGCCGTCGTGGGAGGCGCCGCTGCACATCGTTCCCGGCGTGCCTACGCTTGTCCTGACGGGCGGGTGGGAGCCGCTCTATGAGGAAATCGCCGGCTACCTCCGCGAGACCGGCGCCCTGCACCGCGTTGCCGCGGGCGGGCACCGGCCGCACGATTCCCCGGACGGGGACCGGGCCATCCGGCAGTTCATCAGCGGGGTCAGCCGGAGCCAACCCGCCCGGGCGTCCTAGCCGTCTGCCGGGACCCGAAGCTCGGGCAGGTACACCTTCCCGCCGGAGGCCAGGAACTCCTCGCTCTTCTCCCGCATCCCCGATGCCATTCCGGCCAGTGCCGCCTGCGCCTCCGCCGACCCGAATTCGTCGCGGATATCCTGGCTGATCCGCATGGAGCAAAACTTGGGCCCGCACATTGAACAGAAGTGTGCCGTCTTGGCCGGCTCGGCCGGGAGGGTCTCGTCGTGGAACGACTCGGCGGTCACGGGATCGAGCGACAACGCAAACTGGTCGCGCCAGCGGAATTCGAACCGGGCCTTGGACAGTGCGTCATCGCGCTCGTGCGCCGCAGGGTGGCCCTTGGCGAGGTCTGCGGCGTGCGCCGCGATCTTGTAAGTGATCACGCCGGTCTTGACGTCGTCCTTATTGGGCAGGCCCAGGTGTTCCTTGGGGGTGACGTAGCAGAGCATGGCAGTGCCGTACCGGGCAATCTCGGTGGCACCGATTGCTGACGTGATGTGGTCGTAGCCGGGGGCGACGTCCGTGACCAGGGGTCCGAGGGTATAGAAGGGCGCGCCCTTGCACAGCTCCTGCTGGCGCTCGACATTTTCGCGGACCAAGTGGAAGGGGACGTGGCCGGGCCCCTCCACCATGACCTGGACGTCGTACCCCCAGGCGCGCTGCGTGAGCTCGGCTAGCGTGTCCAGTTCAGCGAACTGGGCGGCATCGTTGGCATCCGCCGTGGAACCGGGGCGCAGACCGTCACCCAGGGAGAAGGCGACGTCGTATTTGGCGAAGATCTCACACAGCTCATCGAAGTGTGTGTACAGGAAGTTTTCCTGGTGGTGCGCCAGGCACCAGCCGGCCATGATGGAGCCGCCGCGGGACACGATGCCCGTCACTCGGTTGGCGGTGAGCGGTACGTACCGCAGCAGCACGCCGGCGTGGATGGTCATGTAGTCAACACCCTGCTCGCACTGTTCGATCACCGTGTCCCTGAAGATGTCCCACGTGAGCGCGTTGGCCTCACCGTTGACTTTTTCCAGGGCCTGGTAGATGGGCACCGTGCCGATCGGGACGGGGGAGTTGCGGATGATCCATTCCCGCGTGGTGTGGATGTCGTCACCGGTGGACAGGTCCATGACCGTGTCCGCGCCCCACTGGGTGGCCCACTGCAGCTTGTCCACCTCCTCGGCGATGGAACTGGTCACGGCCGAGTTGCCAATGTTGGCGTTGATCTTCACCAGGAAGGCCTTGCCGATGATCATCGGCTCGGATTCCGGGTGGTTGATATTGCTCGGGATGATTGCGCGGCCCGCCGCCAGTTCGTTCCTGACCAGTTCCACATCGCAGTCTTCGCGCAACGCCACGAACCGCATCTCCTGCGTGATGATGCCTTGCCGGGCATAGTGCATCTGCGTCACCGTCCTGCCGTCGACGGCGCGCCGGGGCACCGGCTGTGCGCCCTTCCACTCGGCCGAGGCGGCGCCCCGGCGCATCGCCGAGCGGCCGTCGTCGAGCAGGTTGCGCTCCCTGCCGCCGTAGGCCACGGTGTCTCCGCGCGCCGCGATCCACTCCGAACGGAAAGGCTGCAGGCCGCGGACGGGGTCGCTGCCGGGCCCGGCCGTCCGGTATGTCCGGAAGGGTTCGTTCGCCTGGCCGTTGGGGGACGGCTCCAGGGCAATTTCCGTCACGGGTACCCGGATTCCGCTCCCGGCATCTTCGATGAAGGCCAGTGAATGGGACTTCAGGGACTGGGTCACCTGCGGAACGGATCCGTCCCCCGCCTGCCCTGCTCCGGACGGCATGAGGGCAGGATTGATCTCGGTATTTTGTGTACTCAAGGAATACTCACTTCCTTCGCCGGCATTACCCGGACAGGTTCAACGGTCGCAGGCTGCCTCAGCCCGATCTCAGCCCCTGCAGGGGCACCCGTGTGGTCAGGAACGAAGCTACCACAGCTACCCGGAAGAACCCCGTCACATTCTGTGGTGCTAGCCTGTCCGGGCATTGGAAGGAGCCAGGATGGCAGAAGTAATCGAGTTCAGCGGTCCCGTTTTGACCGGACCGCAGATGGTGGAGCGCGGAGCCTGGTCGGTAGACGGCCGGCTGACGTTCAGCAGGCCTGCAACGCTTCCAGGCCGCGTCCTGGCCGGCTGGGTCCTGCCCGGCTTCGTGGATGCCCACTGCCACATCGGGCTGGGCCCGTCCGGTCCCGTCGATTCCGGCACGGCCCAGGAGCAGGCAGCGGCCGACCTCAACGCCGGAACCCTCCTGGTCCGCGACGCAGGCTCACCTGCTGACACCCGCTGGATGCAGGGCGGCCGGGACTTCCCGGTGCTCATCCGGGCCGGGCGCCATATCGCCCGGACGCGCCGCTACCTTCGGGGCTTCGCTGAGGAGGTGGAGCCGGACGGCCTCGTGGAAGCCGTGCGCAAGCAGGCGCGCGACGGCGACGGCTGGGTCAAGCTGGTGGGGGACTGGATTGACCGAAGCGCCGGCGACCTGGCACCCTCCTTTCCCGCCGCCGTCGTCCGTGACGCTGTCCAGGCCGCCCATGACGAGGGCGCAAGGGTGACGGCGCACTGCTTCGCCGAGGACACCCTGGACCAGATGCTCGATGCCGGAATCGACTGCATCGAGCACGCCACCGGCCTCCTGCCCCGGCACCTGCCCCGGTTCGCCGAACAAGGCGTACCAATCGTGCCTACCCTCATCAACATCGCCACGTTCCCAGAAATAGCGGCACAGGCGGACCCCAAGTTCCCGCGCTACGCCGCCCACATGCGTGCCCTCTGGGAGCGCAGGCTGGAACGGGTGGCGGAGGCCCATGCGGCGGGTGTGCGTATCTTCGCCGGGACCGACGCCGGCAGCGTGATCCGTCACGGCAGGATCGCAGACGAGATCCTCGCCCTGCACGGCGCCGGCCTGCCCGTGGCCGCGGCGCTGGACTCCGCCTGCTGGGCAGCCCGTGCGTGGCTGGGAGCGGACGGGCTGGAGGAGGGTGCCCGCGCCGACGTCGTCGTATGCCGGGAAGACCCGCGGGCCGTACCGGGAACGATCACGTCGCTGGACCATATAGTGCTGGGCGGCCGCGTCATCCGTTGACGGAATGGCTGCCGGGGACTTGGAATAAATTGAAGCTTCAAGTAATTTTAATATGTGACAGGCCGCCAACGGGACGGCCACCAATGCAAGGAGCCTTCAATGACCGCATCAGCCAGCAGCCAGGATCTTCTTCCTGCCGACCTCGCCATGGGCACCGTGATGCTCAAAGTGGGTGACATGAAGGTCATGACCGACTACTACCAGCGCGCCCTGGGCCTTGAGATGGTGGCTGAGCAGGACGGCGGCCTCTACCTGGGCAGGCTCGGCAGACCGCTGGTCCACCTTGCGCCGGCCCCCGGGCTGCACCTTCCCGGCAGGGGAGAGGCGGGCCTGTTCCACACGGCATTGCTGTTCGAGGACCAGGCATCCCTTGCTGCCACCGTCGCCACGGCCGCCCAGTACGAGCCCCGGGCCTTCACCGGCAGCGCCGACCACCTGGTAAGCGAAGCCTTCTACTTCACCGATCCCGAAGGCAACGGCATCGAACTGTACTGGGACCGCCCCCGCAGCAACTGGTCCTGGAACGGGACCGACGTGGTCATGGACAGCCTGGCACTGCCGCCGCAGCGCTACTTGGAGCAGTACCTCACCGAGGAGTCCCTCGAAGGCCAGCGGCAAACAGCCGCTGGCGTGGGCCACGTCCACCTCCAGGTGGGCGATGTCCAGACCGCCCGGGACTTCTACGTGGGAACCCTTGGCTTCGAAAAGACGGCGGGCTGGCACGGGCAGGCCTTGTTCGTGTCCGCGGGCCGGTACCACCACCACATGGCGATGAACGTCTGGAACAGCCGCGGCGCCGGTCCGCGCAAGGACACCCTGGGGCTGGGCGAGGTGCTCATCGAAGTTCCTTCCGGGGACGACGTCGGCGCGCTGGCTGACCGCCTGAAGGTGGCCGGAGTGCCCGCTCACCACACCGGCGCGGAGCTTAGCTTCGAGGACCCGTGGCGCAACCGGATCCGGGTAGCCGCCCGCTGATCACCCCCGCTTCCACGGCATGCCGCGCGAAGCGGGTCGGGCGTGCGCCGGCTGGTCCGCAACTACTAGGCTGATTCCGTACGGCCGGGCGGCAGGCAGCACCCGGCGCACAGTTCCGCCAACGGAAGAAGGGCACCAGCCATGGGCTTCACCGAGATCTTTGTCGCCACCCATGACGCCGCGCTGAAGCGCGCCGGCATCCTTGACCAAGCAAACAGCTCCTCCGCGGAGGGCGCTCCGGCGGGCCAGGCGGTGCGGATCCAGGGAATCAGCGACTTCGAGGTGGAGCAGGCTCGGCGATCTTGCCGGAACTGCCGTCCATGCCGGAGGGGCCGATTATGAGCTGACCATGGTGGACGTGGCCAGCGACTCCCTCCTTGCCGTTCCACCGGCCATGGTCCGCGCCCTGGCCGACCTGCTCACCTACGAAACCGAAGGCGAGGGCAACGTCCTCGATGACGTCGCCGAGCAGTGGGCCGGCCAGGAGGACATGCCCTTTGGCGCCGCCCAGGCGCGGACCTATGTGAAGCAGTTGGCGGAAATTGCCGCCGGAATCAACGATTCGGAACGAACCGGACTTTACGTCTGGTCCGCATGAGACGTCCCGGCCCGTTCGTGGCAAGCCGGCATGGCCTGTCAGCAGCCTGCCGTGGCCTTCAGGCCGCCGGCGGCGCCACAATGCCACACGCGGGAGCGCCAAGTCGAAATAACAGCGCTCATCTGGCACAATAAACAGGTACTCGATCTGCGTGGCCCCTCTCTCCGCGTCCGGATCCTGTCCTTCGAACCCGCAAGTATGGCCCGCCCCACGGGTGCAGAACGCCGGGTTCACCCCTTTTCTGAAACAGGAGTGACCACAAAAGTGGCCGTAAAGATTCGCCTTAAGCGCTTCGGCAAGATGCGCGCCCCGTACTACCGCATCGTCGTTGCGGACTCACGCACCAAGCGTGACGGCCGTGCCATCGAGGAGATCGGCAAGTACCACCCCACCGAAGAGCCCTCGTTCATCGAGGTCAACTCCGAGCGTGCACAGTACTGGCTCTCCGTCGGCGCCCAGCCGTCCGAGCAGGTTGCCGCGATCCTGAAGATCACCGGTGACTGGCAGAAGTTCAAGGGCCTGCCGGGCCAGGAAGGCACCCTCAAGACCAAGGTCGCGAAGGAAGCTTTCGTTGCTCCGGAGAAGGGCTCGGTCATCATCCCGGAAGCCATCACCAAGAAGGCTTCCAAGTCTGACGCTGCCGAGGCCCCGGCCGACGCCGAAGCTGAGACCACCGAGGCTGAGTAGATTGCTGGCAGAAGCGCTGGAGCACCTGGTCCGCGGAATCGTTGATTCCCCGGATGACGTCAAGGTCAGTTCCAAGAACAACCGCCGCGGGGATACCCTCGAGGTGCGCGTGCACCAGGACGACCTCGGACGGGTGATCGGCCGCCAGGGCCGCACCGCACGCGCACTGCGCACCGTGGTGGCAGCGCTGGCCGGCGGCGATCCGGTGAGGGTCGACGTCGTCGACACCGACCGTCGCCGCTGAGCGTTCGGCAATATTCAGTTTTGCTCCGGCCCCTCCACCATCAGGTGGAGGGGCCGGAGTTCTTTCACAGCACAGTGCTTTGAGCACAAACACCACAACCCGGAACAGAGGAAAAGATGCAGGCTGCAGGTGGCACGGATTGGCAAGCCGCACGGCATTCGCGGGGAAGTCACCGTCCAGGTGCTGACCGACGCCCCCGAGGACAGGTTCGTTCCCGGCACGGAGTTCGTGGTTGAGCCTGCCGCGTCCGGTCCCCTGACCGTGAGCAGTGCACGCTGGAACAAGGACATCCTGCTGCTCGGTTTCGAGGAAGTGGCGGACCGGAACCAGGCCGAAACCCTCCGCGGAGCCAAGCTTTTCATCGAAACCGAAGAGCTGGATGAGGACGACGACGACGAGGGCTGGTACGAGCACGAACTGGTCGGCCTGGAAGCCCGGGTCGGGTCCAAGGTGGTGGGCAAGGTGACGGCACTGAATACCATGCCGGTGCAGGACCTGCTGGTTGTCACCACCCCGAAGGGCGATGAGATCCTTATCCCGTTCGTGGAGCAGATCGTGCCCGAAGTAAACCCTGGCGAAGGCTTCATCCTCCTCACTCCGCCGGATGGCCTCTTCGAAATCAACGCGGACGAAGCCGCCGCCCTGGAAGCGGAAGGCAAGGAATAGATGCGGATCGATGTCGTCAGCATCTTCCCCGAATACCTCGCCCCGCTCGAACTCTCACTGATCGGCAAGGCCCGCCAGGACGGCATCCTTGACCTGCGCGTCCACGACCTGCGCAGCTTCACCACGGACAAGCACCGTTCCGTCGATGACACCCGTATGGCGGCGGCGCCGGAATGGTCATGAAGCCCGAGCCCTGGGCCCAGGCCCTTTCCGCAGTGGCTGAGGGGCGGCCGGACCCGGACGGAAAGCCGGTCCTGATCGTTCCCTCGCCCGCCGGCGAGCGGTTCACGCAGGCACTCGCTTACGAACTGGCGGAAGAGCAGCACCTGGCGTTTGCCTGCGGTCGGTACGAAGGCATCGACGAACGCGTCATCGAGTGGGCCCAGGAACATTTCACAGTCCGGCCGGTCAGCCTGGGCGACTACGTGCTTAATGGCGGGGAAGTGGCAGTCCTGGCCATGGTGGAGGCCATTGGCCGCCTTCTGCCCGGCGTGGTGGGCAACCCGGAGTCCCTGGTGGAGGAGTCCCACTCCGATGGGCTGCTTGAGTACCCGGTATACACCAAGCCCTCCGTCTGGCGTGACCGCGAAGTGCCCCCTGTGCTCCTCAGCGGCAACCACGGAAAGATCGCGCAGTGGCGCCGCCATGAGCAGTACCGCCGCACGTCGGAGCGCCGTCCGGACCTGCTGGAGGGGTTCGACGCCGGCAGCCTTCCGCGTGCGGACCGCACCGAGCCTGCACAACCTGGGCTACGACGTCGTGGACGGCCGGCTTGCCCGCCGCCCGGGGACGGCACCCGAACGGCGGGACTAGCGCCGTCCGAATTGGCGTAACCCTGCTGCTGTGGCAAAATTAACCCTTGTGTCTGCTGGGTCCGCACCTGCCACAGGGGGAGCGCGGCCAACAGCCTGACAACCGGCCCCATCAAGCCTTGAAGCGGCCGGACACTTTACTTCGGCGGCGAGACCCCGGCTTGCATTCCAGTAGCCGGACTTGCCTGCCGTGACCCAAAGTGAATGACCTGTGGCGTTCACCAGGAGTGCAATCATGCATATTCTCGATTCCGTCGATGCAGCCTCGCTGCGCAACGATGTTCCCGCCTTCCGCGCGGGTGACACCCTCAAGGTGCACGTGAACATCATCGAAGGCAAGAACACCCGTGTCCAGGTCTTCCAGGGCTTTGTCCTGGGCCGCCAGGGCGACGGCGTGCGCGAAACCTTCACGGTCCGCAAGGTCTCCTTCGGTGTCGGCGTGGAGCGTACCTTCCCGGTTCACTCCCCGATCATCGAAAAGATCGAGGTTGTCACCAAGGGTGACGTCCGCCGCGCCAAGCTGTACTACATGCGTGCACTGCGCGGCAAGGCAGCCAAGATCAAGGAAAAGCGCGACTTCAGCACCGCCAAGTAAGTCCCCACCGGACTTACCGCCAGGCTGGAGCGCGGCCGTAACCGGCAAGCGCCCGGAGCAATGCACCAGCGCCAGGATACGGACCATGCACCAGACAAAACGCCAGCCCCGCAAAATGGGCTGGCGTTTTGTTTTTCCGGCCCTGCTCCTTGCCATCGCCATCAGCGGACTGGTGCGGTCCCTGTGGCTGGATGTGTATTACATTCCTTCCGGGTCCATGGAACCGCTCCTGGAAGGCGGGGACCGGATCCTGGTGTCCCGCACCGACTTCCAGGCCGAACCCATCCGGCGCGGGGACGTGGTTGTCTTCGACGGACGCGGAAGCTTCGCGGCCCTGAACAGCGGCAAAGGACCGGTGGTGGACTCGGCAGCAGCCGCGATGCAATGGCTGGGTCTGATCGGCAGCGACACAACCTACGTCAAAAGGGTGATTGGCCTTCCCGGCGATACAGTGGTCTGCTGCGACGCGGGCGGGAAGGTCACTGTCAACGGGGCCGCATTGGATGAACCCTACGTTTTCCCCGGCGACGCGCCCAGCACGCAGAAGTTTAGCGCCGTAGTCCCCGAGGGCAGGCTCTGGCTGCTGGGGGACCACCGATCGGTGTCAGCCGATTCCCGCAGTCTCCTTGGCGCCCCTGGGGGCGGACTTGTTCCGATGGACAGGGTGATCGGCCGGCCGGTCCAGATCCTTTGGCCGCTTGATAGATTTGCTCCAGTAGCACGGCCCGCAGCGGGGCCGACAACACAGAACGGACGGTAAATGCCCGAGAACCACGCGCGGAAACCTGAACCGCGCCACGACGGCGCTTCAGAGACACCGGCCGTTCCAGCTTCCGCCGGGCCTGGTGAAGGGCCGGAGCCGGCAGAACCCGTCCACAGGCGGAACCGGCAAACTTCGAAAGCCGGAAGGTCCGCAGGCAACCCCCTCCTGGGGTGGCTGAAGGAAATCGCCACGGTGGTGGTCATCGCGGTGGTGCTGTCCTTCCTCATCAAGACCTTTCTGTTCCGGGCCTTCTTCATCCCGTCCGAATCCATGGTGAACACCCTGGACGTGGACGACCGGATTTTCGTCAACCTCCTGGTTCCGGAGCCATTTGCGCTCAGCCGCGGGGACGTTGTGGTGTTCCGTGACACCAAGGGCTGGCTGCCGCCGGCACCGCCCAAGACGCAGGGTCCGTTCACGTGGGTCCAGGACGGCCTGACGTTCGTTGGGCTCCTGCCGGACAACTCCGAGCAGCACCTGGTCAAGCGGGTCATCGGCCTGCCGGGGGACCACGTGGTCTGCTGTGACGCGGGCGGTAAACTGACAATTAATGGCACTGCCGTCGACGAGGCGTACATCAACTCTGCCGAAGTCCCGCAGGTCCGCAACTTTGACGTCACCGTTCCGGAAGGCAAGGTGTGGGTGATGGGTGACAACCGGAACCACTCCGCGGATTCTCGTGCCCATATGGAAACCGATGGTGGATTCGTGGACCTCAAAGACCTGGAAGGCAAGGCGGCGGTCATCGCGTGGCCGCTGAACAGGATCAAGACCCTGGACAACTACCCGGACGTGTTCAAGAACGTCCCTGCGGCCCGCTGACCGTGTCCTCCGCAGTGCAGGCGTCCCCGGACGCCAAAGCCCGTCCGGCAACCAAACCCGCTTCCCGCGGAACCAAGGCGCCAACCCTGAAGCATGAGCGCACCTTCAAGGCCCAGGGAATCCGACTGCTGGCCGGCGTCGACGAGGTGGGCCGCGGCGCCCTCGCCGGACCTGTAAGCGTGGGCATCGCCGTCGTGGACCTTGAGCGCCAAAAGCCGCTGGCAGGCGTCCGGGACAGCAAACTCCTCAGCCCGGCTGAGCGCGAACAGCTGGACCCCCTGGTGCGGCGCTGGAGCGTCGCTTCAGCGGTTGGCCATGCCACCGCAGGTGAAATCGATTCGCTCGGCATCATCGCGGCCCTGCGGTTGGCCGGAACCCGGGCCTGGGGCAGTATCCTCGGTGCAGGCGTCATCCCCGAAGCTGTCCTGCTGGATGGAAGCCACAACTGGCTTTCCCCGGCGGAGCAACTGTCCCTGTTCGACCAGCCCGTACTGGAGGCTGCGTGTGAGGCCCCGGTCCACACCAAGGTCAAAGCGGACATGCAATGCCTCAGTGTGGCCGCAGCGAGCGTCATCGCCAAAGTGGAGCGTGACCGGATGATGCGCGAACTTCACACCGAGTATCCCGATTACGGCTGGGACATTAACAAGGGGTACGCCACAGCGGCGCACCGGAACGTCCTGCGCGCAGCCGGACCGACTCCCCACCACAGGGTCAGTTGGCGGCTCCTTGGCGGCGAACTGCAGGGCACCGAATCCCCTGACGAAGAAGCGCAGGACCAAGCCTGAGTCCCGCCTCCGGCGCCGGCGCCGCCGGACATGGTGCAAGATGGAAGCATGAGTGCTGAAGATCTTGAGAACTATGAAACCGACATGGAGCTTCAGCTCTATCGTGAATACCGCGACGTCGTCGGCCTGTTCAGCTACGTTGTCGAGACCGAGCGGCGCTTCTACCTTGCCAACCACGTGGACCTCCAGGCCCGCAGCGCGGACGGCGAGGTCTACTTCGACCTGACCCTCCAGGACGCCTGGGTATGGGATGTCTACCGTTCGGCCCGGTTCGTCAAGAGCGTCAGGGTCCTGACGTTCAAGGACGTCAACGTCGAGGAACTGCCCCGCAACGAGGAGTTGGCGCTGCCGAAGGACGTGGACCTGGGGAACTAGGAACCCCGACTTCCCCTCCACACAGGCCCCCGTCCACATAGGACAGGGGCCTTCTGTTGTCCGCATCCGTCCGGCGCCAGGCTGGTGGCGGAGGTAGAGATGAAATCGAAGGACCTGTTGGGCAGGCGCGGCGAAGACCTCGCTGCGGGCTATCTTGAAGCGCTGGGCATGCTGGTGGTGGAGCGCAACTGGCGCTGCGCCGAGGGCGAGATCGACATCGTCGCCCTGGACGGGGATGCGCTGGTCATCGCCGAAGTCAAAACCCGCCGTTCCCTGGACTACGGCCACCCGTTTGAGGCGGTGGGCCCGGAAAAACTTGCGCGGCTGCACCGCCTGGGTGCCGCATGGTGCCGCGACCGGGAGCTGCGGATGCCGTTGCGCCGCGTGGACGTCATCGCCGTGGTGGACGACGGCGGTGGGGAACCCTTGGTGGAGCACCTCAAGGGGGTGGGGTGATGGCGCTCGGCCGCACCTACTCCATCGCCCTCGTGGGGCTGAACGGCTACATTGTCGAAGTCGAGGCGGACATCGGCCAGACGCTCCCGGCCTTCGTCATCCTCGGGTTGCCCGATGCCGCACTGAACGAAGCCAAAGAGCGCATCCGCTCAGCCGCCAAGAACTCCGGGATCCCGCTCAGCCGCAGGAAGATCACCGCCAACCTCATTCCGGCGTCACTGCCCAAGCGCGGCTCCGGCTTCGACCTTGCAGTGACCATGGCCGTACTCCGGGCGGCGAATGACATCAAGCCCACCGGGCGCACCGTCTTCATCGCCGAGCCTGGGGCTCGACGGCAGGCTCCGGCCCGTGCGGGGAATCCTGCCGGCCGTCATGGCCTCGGTGCAGGCCGGATACCCCGAGGTCGTGGTGGCACAGGCCAACCTGGCTGAGGCCTCCCTGGTGCCGGGCGCCACGGTCCGTGGCTACCGCACGCTTGCGCGTCTGGCCCTCGACTTCGGCGCCGATCCGCAGGAACTCGCCCTGGACTTCGAACCCGATGACGCGGATGAAGCCAGCAACGGACCCGCCATTCCGGGCCCGTGCCCGGACATGTCGGATGTCTCCGGCCAGGGCGACGCCCGCAGGGCTCTGGAGGTGGCGGCCGCAGGCGCCCACCATCTGCTGCTCACCGGGCCCCCGGGGGCTGGCAAGACCATGCTGGCAGAGCGGCTGCCCGGTCTTTTGCCCGACCTTGGCGACCATGAGTCGATGGAGGTCACGGCCATCCATTCGCTGTGCGGCCTGCCGTCGTCCGCTGTGCAGGCTCCTGCGCCGGCCCCCTTTCGAGAATCCGCACCACTCAGCCACCGCAGCGGCCATTATCGGCGGCGGTTCGGGCCTGCCAAGGCCGGGCGCGGCGTCCCGCGCCCACCGGGGAGTGCTCTTCCTTGACGAGGCGCCCGAGTACGAACGGCGCGTCCTGGACGCGCTGCGGCAGCCACTGGAGAGCGGGGAACTGGTGATTCACCGCTCGGCCGGGACTGCGGCCTACCCGGCCCGGTTCCAACTGGTGCTCGCAGCCAACCCGTGCCCCTGCGGCAAGGCATCGGGCAAGGGGCTCGACTGCACGTGCACGCCCATGATGCGGCGCCGTTACCTCGCCAGGATGTCAGGACCCCTGCTGGACCGGGTGGACATCCAGCTGCAGGTGGAGCGGGTGTCCCTGGCTGATTTCGGCCAGGCGGGCGCCGAGGAGGACACGGCTTCGGTGGCGCGCAGGGTGCGGGACGCCCGTGCGCGGCAGGTGGAACGTCTGCAGTGCTTTGGCCTCGAAACGAACTCGCAGGTGCCGGGGCGCATCCTGCGCGGCGAATTGCGGCTGGTCCCGGCCGCAACCAGGATCCTGGACCAGTCCCTGGAGCGGGGGTGCTTACCGCCCGAGGGTACGACCGCGTCTTACGGCTGGCCTGGACCCTCGCGGACCTGGGGCACCGGGAGGTGCCGGACACAAACGACATCGGACAGGCACTGGGCCTGCGGCAGGCTGCGGCGGCCGCGGTATGACAAACCTCAAGGAACAGAACGTACATAACGAACTGGCGGATTTGCGGGTGGAGAAGGAACTGGACATGGATACGGAACGGTTGGCCCGTGCCGCCCTTTCACGGCTGATGGAGCCACAGGACGCGGCTGGCCTCGCCCTCGTGCAGCTTGCGGGGGCAACGGATGCCCTGCGCATCGCTACCGGCCAGGTGGCGGCCGGACCTGAGCTGGAGCGGGGTATTACCGGGCTGCTGGCAGACAGCGGTTCCGCCGGCTGGGCCGGACTGGCCGCCGCCTTGAAGCGCTGGCAGCCAAGGCTCCCTGACCTTGCGCCCGAACGCGACCTTGCCACCATGGCCCGGCTGGGCGGGAGACTCATTATCCCCGGCGATGAACTGTGGCCTGCGCAGCTGGCGGACCTGGGCATCCAGGAGCCCATCTGCCTCTGGTGGAGGGGGCGGGACCAGCCGCTCCCGGCAGTGGACATGTCGATCGCCCTGGTGGGATCCCGGGACAGCACCAGCTACGGGGCGGCGGTCACCGGGGACCTCGCCTACAGCCTTGCGCAGCGGGGCTACACGGTCGTCTCCGGCGGAGCCTACGGTATTGACGCCCATGCACACCGTGCAGCCCTTGCCGGTGGGTCCGCCCCGGTCCCCACCATCGCGGTCATGGCCGGGGGAGTGGACCGGTTTTATCCGTCAGGCAATGAGGACCTGTTGCGGGCGGTGGCAAACCAGGGAGCGGTTCTGGCCGAGGTTCCTCCGGGTTCGGCGCCAACCCGCTACCGCTTCCTGCAGCGGAACCGCCTGATAGCTGCCCTCTCAGCGGTCACGGCGGTGGTGGAGGCACGCTGGCGGTCCGGGGCACTCAACACGGCCCACCACGCTGAGACCCTGGGCCGTGCCGTCGGAGCCGTTCCCGGTTCGGTCCACAGCGCCAACTCCGCCGGCTGCCACCGTCTTCTCCGGGATGGAGGCGCGGTCTGCGTCACCGATGCGGCGGAGGTGGCCGAGCTCGCCTCACCGAGCGGGACGGCACTGCCGGAGCAGCGCAGCACGGAAGCACAAGTTCAGGACGGCCTGACCCTGGAGGACCTGATCCTGCTGGATGCGCTGCCGCTTCGCTCCACGACTTCGGTGGAGAAACTCTCCTCGGTGGCCGGGTTGGGACCGGACTCAGTACGTGCGGGTCTTGGGAGGCTGGGGTTGCTGGGGCTTGCCGTATCAGAGCGGGGCGGCTGGAAACGCGGCAAGGGGTGACCGTGTCCGTGCGCGGTGCGGACCATGCAACTGGGAAAGTAGAGGAGTGGAACATGTTGAACTGCCCGGGGGCCTTGGTGCGGCGCTGGACGCGTTCTCCGGCTATCTGTCGGGGGAGCGTGCGGTGTCGGCCCACACCAGGCGCGCGTATCTCGGCGACCTGCACAGCCTCCTGGCCCATGCGGCATCGGAAGGCGCGGCAGGACTGAAGGACCTTGAGCTGGGGACCTTCCGCCGGTGGCTCGGAAGCCAAAGTTCGGCCGGCGCCTCTCGGGCAACCCTTGCGCGCCGGTCCGCCACCGCCCGGGTATTCACCGCCTGGGCACTCCGGGAAGAACTCATCGACGTGGACCCAGCCCTTCGACTCAAGGCACCCAAAAGGGAAGGATCCCTGCCGGGGGTACTGCAGGCGTCGCAACTCACGCGCATCCTGGAGGGCCTGGAAACCTCTGCCACGGAAGGCGAGCCCCTTGCCGTGCGCAACCGGGCCATCGTGGAACTCCTCTATGCCACGGGTATTCGGGTGGGCGAACTCGCCGGGCTCGACGTCGACGACCTGGACCCGGACCGCCGGACGTTGCGGGTCCTCGGCAAGGGCAACAAGGAACGCACAGTCCCATACGGAGTTCCCGCTGCCGTGGCGGTCGACGACTGGCTGCGGCGGGGGCGTCCTGCCCTGGCCAAGCAGCACAGCGGACCTGCCCTCTTTCTCGGAGCCCGCGGCGGACGCGTTGATCAACGCCAGGTCCGTGCCCTGGTGAACACCCTGTTCGAGGCCCTCGGTGACACTTCCGTATCCGGGCCCCATGCCCTGCGGCACTCGGCTGCCACCCACCTGCTGGACGGCGGTGCGGACCTGCGCGCGGTGCAGGAGATCCTGGGCCACAGCAGCCTGGCCACTACGCAGATCTACACGCACGTCTCCGTCGACCGCCTCCGGAAGAGCTACCAGCAGGCGCATCCCAGGGCCTGAGCGGTGTGGCTAATCGCACTGGCGTAATTACGCAGGGTACGGCACAATAAGAGTCACGTCCGGCAACTTTCAAGTGTCGCTTGAAGCTCCCTGAGCTTCGTGCGGTGCGGCAAGTCCGGACGCAGTTTTAGCTCATACATCTGAATACACGCAGGGAAACCACCGCCGCAGAGCACCGCACGGCAGTTCCATCCAGGCAGAGGTCGTTGGGGAAGACGTACCTAGAGCTATGGAGGATGGAATGTCTGTTGCAATGACCCGCGGTGTGCTGTTCGTTCACTCGGCCCCTACGGCGCTGTGCCCCCACGTTGAGTGGGCAGTCGGCGCCGTAGTGGACAAGCGGACGGACCTTGAATGGACCCCGCAGCCTGCCGCGCCCGGCATGTTCCGGGCCGAGTTGTCCTGGACCGGAACCCCCGGCACGGGATCCAAACTGGCGTCCTGCCTCCGGGGCTGGGCGCATCTCCGCTATGAGGTGACGGAGGAGCCCAGCCAGGGCGTGGACGGCGGCCGCTGGTCGCACACCCCCGAACTCGGGATCTTCCATGCCGTCACCGACGTCCACGGCAACATCATGGTTTCAGAGGACCGCATCCGCTACGCCTACGAATCCGGCGCCGGCGACCCCGCCGCCGTCTACCACGAGCTTTCCCTCGCCCTCGGCGAGGCCTGGGACGAGGAGCTCGAGCCGTTCCGCCACGCTGCCGAAGGCGCTCCGGTGCGCTGGCTCCACCAGGTGGGCTGACCGCCGTCGTCCGTCCAGGCAGCGGCTCAAGCGCTGTAACACTTCCGTAGCAACAAAGGGAGGCCCCGCCAGCTGGCGGGGCCTCCCTTGGCGTCCGGGGCGCTTCCCCGGCATCAGGCCTAGACGCTGCGGATGGCCACCACGGCGTTGTGGCCGCCAAAGCCAAACGAGTTGCTCAGCGCCACGATACTGCCGGCAGGCAGGTCGCGGGCGGAGGTAACGACGTCGAGCGGGATCTCCGGGTCCTGGTTCTCAAGGTTGATGGTGACCGGCGCCTTGCGCTCATGGACGGCGAGCACGGTGAGGACCGCCTCCACCGCGCCCGAAGCGCCCAGGAGGTGGCCCATCTGGGACTTGGTAGCGGAAACTGCCACGTTGTCCACGTGGGTGCCCAGGGCAGCACGCAGGGCCGTGTACTCAGGCTTGTCACCAACGGGGGTGGAGGTGGCGTGCGCGTTGACGTGCACCACGTCTTCGGCCTGGATCCGGCCGTCAAACATGGCAGCCTTCAGCGCGCGGGTGGCGCCAAGTCCCTGGGGGTCCGGGGCAGTGATGTGGTACGCGTCAGCGGTAACGGAGGTACCTGCCAGTTCGGCGTAGATGCGGGCCCCACGGGCCAGGGCGTGCTCCTCGGCCTCGAGGACCAGGGCGCCTGCGCCTTCGCCCATGACGAACCCGTCACGTGCGGTGTCGTACGGGCGGGAGGCGCGCTCGGGCGCATCGTTCCGGCGGGAGAGCGCCTGCATCGAGGCAAATGCTGCCAGCGGCATGGGGTGGATGGCAGCCTCTGCGCCGCCGCACATCACCACGTCAGCCTTGCCGGAGCGGATGAGCTCCAGGCCCAGGTGCATGGCCTCAGTGCCGGAAGCGCAGGCGGACACCGGGGTGTGGGCACCGGCACGGGCGCCGAGGTCCAGGCTGACGGCCGCGGCAACACCGTTGGGCATCAGCATGGGAACGGTCATGGGCAGGACGCGGCGCGGGCCCTTTTCCTTCAGGGTGTCCCAGGCATCCAGCAGGGTCCAGACGCCACCAATGCCGGTGGCAAAGGCAACGGCCAGCCGGTCCTGGTCGAACTCCGTAATACCGGAATCGGCCCAGGCTTCGCGGGCTGCGATGACGCCGAACTGGGTGGAAGGGTCCATCCGCTTGGCTTCAACACGGCTGAGCACCTCCAGGGCCGGCGTGCTGCAGCGGGCGGCGAAGTGGACCGGGAGCTCATATTTGGCTACCCAGTCGTCTTCAAGGGTGCGGGCACCGGAGACCCCTTTGAGGGCGTTGTTCCACATCGTGGGTACATCGCCGCCGATGGGCGTGGTGGCACCCAGACCGGTAATGACTACTTTGCGTGTCATGGGATCACTCTTTCGTCGGTGGGGAGTCCGCCTGCGGCTGTCGCAGGGTCCCGCACATGTTGATGATCGGCCAGTCCCGGTCGGGGTTCTGCGCCGGATAAATGCGGCGGGCTGCCGGTCCGGTCAGTCCGGACCGGCAGCCCTGCCAAGCCGTGAGACGGCGGAAAGCCTGTTATTAGGCCTGGGCTCCGGCGATGAAGCTGACGGCGTCGCCAACGGTCTTGAGGTTCTTGACCTCTTCATCGGGGATGCGCACGCCGAACTTTTCCTCGGCGTTCACCACGATGGTCATCATCGAGATGGAGTCGATGTCCAGGTCCTCGGTGAAGGACTTGTCCAGCTCGACGGCCTCCGGGGCCAGGCCGGTTTCTTCGTTGACGATTTCAGCCAAGCCGGCCAGGATCTCTTCGTTGCTAGCCATTGGTGGCTCCTTTTCTTGTATTGCCGGCAGGGTCTGCCGGAAACGGTCCGGGCCGCGGTTGCGACCCTTGGGCGTATCTAGGGAAGGACAACTACCTGTGCGCCGAAGACCAGTCCGGCACCGAAACCGATCTGCAGGGCCAGCCCGCCGCTCAGTCCCGGGTTCTCCTGCAGGAGCCGGTGCGTTGCCAGCGGGATGGAGGCAGCGGATGTGTTGCCCGCCTCGGCAATGTCCCGTGCCACTGTAACCGTCTCTGGCAGCTTCAGCTTCTTCACCATCTCGTCAATGATGCGCATGTTGGCCTGGTGGGGGATGAAGGCCACCAGGTCTTCGGCCTGGATGCCGGCGGCATCGAGCGCCTGCTGGGCCACCTTGGCCATCTCCCACACAGCCCACCGGAAGACGGTCTGGCCGTCCTGGCGGAGGGTGGGGTACAGCTCCTGGGCTTCTTCCAGGAGTGCGAGGTCGCCCGTGGAGTCTGACTGCCGGGCGGCGAGGCCCAGGTCGCGGACGTCAAGCAGGGAGCGGGTCATGCCGATTGCATTCCACTTGCTGCCGTCGGAGCCCCACACGGACGGGGCAATGCCCGGGGTGTCGGAGGGGCCGATGACCACGGCGCCGGCGCCGTCGCCCAGGAGGAAGGAAATAGTGCGTTCGCGGTTATCGATGACGTCGGAGAGCTTTTCCGCGCCGACCACCAGGACGTACTTTGCGGCGCCGGACCGGACCAGTGCGTCTGCCTGGGCAATCCCGTAGCAGTAGCCGGCGCATGCGGCGGAGATGTCGAAAGCGGGGGCCGGAGTGGCACCGATCCGGTCGGCAAGGCTGGCTGACGCGGAGGGAGTGGCGTAGGGGTGGGTCACGGTGGAGACAATCACCGCACCGAGATCCGAGCCGTCAATGCCGGCCTTCTCCATGGCTTCGCGGGCAGCTCCCTCAGCCATGTCGATGACGCTGACGTCGGCGGCCGCGCGGTGGCGGGTTACGATGCCGGTGCGCTGGCGGATCCACTCGTCCGAGGAATCGATCCACTGGCAGACGTCCTCATTGGTGACGATGACGTCCGGCCGGTAGGCCCCAAGGCCAAGGATGCGGGTGTGCTCCTGGATGGGAGCCTGCTTCAGCGTGGGAACGCTCATGCGTTGCCCTCCAGTTCTGCGAAAAGGGCCAGTGCGGCGGACAGGTCATCGGGGGTCTTGACAGCAACGGTTTTGACGCCGGGCATGCCGCGCTTGGCCAGGCCGGCCAGCGTGCCGGCGGGGGCAAGTTCGATCATGCCGGTAACACCCCGCTTCATCATGGTTTCCATGCACAGGTCCCAGCGGACCGGGCGGGACACCTGGGCGATCAGGCTTTCGACGGCGGCACCGCCGTCGGTGACCTCGCCGCCGTCGTAGTTCGACAGCAGGGGCACCTTCGGCGCCACCGGGTTGAGCTTGGGCTCCAGTGCCTTGAGGGCGCTGACGGCGGGCTGCATATGGCTGGTGTGGAACGCGCCGGCGACCTTCAGCGGGATGACGCGGGCCTTGGCGGGAGGATTTTCAGCCAGGGCCTTCAACTGCTCGAAGGTGCCTGCCGCCACCGTCTGGCCGGCACCGTTGACGTTGGCGGGCGCGGCGCCGGCGGCCTTGATGGCGGCCAGTACCTCGGCCGGGTCACCGCCGACGACGGCGCTCATGCCGGTGGGGGTGACAGCTGCCGCGGCGGCCATGCTGTTGGCACGCTCCCGGACGAAGGTCATGGCTTCCTGTTCCGTCAGCACACCGGCGAGGGCTGCTGCGGTGATCTCACCCACCGAGTGGCCGGCCAGGATCACCGGGAGGGAATTGAGCTCCACGTCGAAGAGGGAGGCTGCGGCGACAAGCCCGGCGGCAACGATCAGGGGCTGCGCTACGGCAGTGTCCTTGATGGTTTCCTCATCGGAGGTGGTTCCGTGGGCTATCAGGTCGATGCCTGCGATGTCGCTCAGGGAGGCCAGCCGGCCTGCCACCGAGGGAAGTTCCAGCCAAGGGGCAAGAAAACCCGGGGTCTGTGAGCCCTGTCCAGGGCAGACTATTGCAAGCACGTAACCAGCTTTCCAAATTACTGTGTGATCCAGCGGTGTTTCTCCGCACCAAGCTCACGGGGTCAGGTTGTAGGAAGTCTACAATGCCTCAGGCCTGGTTCCGGGACGCCTGGCGCTCCGTGGCGGCCTTCGGCGGGGTCGAAAGCCGGCCCACCACCAGGGCGGCCTGCAGCACGAATGCCTCCCGCGGCAGCAGCGGATCCCAGCCTGTGACGTCGCAGACCCGCTTCAGCCGGTAGCGCACCGTGTTGGCGTGGACGAAGAGTTCGCGGGCCGTGGCCTCCAGCGAGTGGCCCAGTTCCAGGTACGTTCCCAAGGTTTCCACCAGGCCGTTGGAGGCAGCCAGGAGCGGCCGGTAGATGTTCTTCACGAGGGACCGGCGCGCGGCGTCGTCCCCGGAAATCACCCGTTCCGGCAGCAGGTCATCGGCGGCCACCGGACGCGGTGCAGATGGCCAGGCGCGGGCTGCCGTCAAGCCTGCAAACGCGGATTGGGCGGAGCCGCTGGCCTCCAGCAGCGAACTGGCCTCGGGTCCGTAGACCACAGGCCCGGGAGCGAACATGTCGCTCAGCTTGACATAGGCGGTTTCGTGGTCCTGCACACCGCCCAGGATGAGGATCAGGCGGTCGCCCTGGATGCCCACCAGGGCGTCCTCGGCGTAGCGCCCGGCCATCCGCCGCAGTTCGCTGACATAACTGGCGCTGGGTTCGGACGGTGAGTTCCCCACCATTACCGTGAACCGCTCCTGGGCCTTCCAGCCCAGCGCCGCAATGCGTGAGCGCAGGGCGTCGGTGTTTTCGCCGCGCAGGATCGCATCAACGATCAGGGCCTCGAGCCGGGTGTCCCAGGACCCGCGGGACTCCGCGGCACGGGCGTAGACGTCGGCCGCGGCGAAGGCGACTTCCCGTGAATACCGCAGCACAGCTTCGCGCAGGGACGGCTGGTCGGCCTCCGGCGCAATGACGGGAACCTGGTCCTCCACCACCTCCACCACGATCCTGATCAGCTGCAACGCCTTCTGCAGGCTGATCGAACGGGTCAGCTCCGTGGGGGCCGTCCCAAAAACGTCGGTGAGGATCCATGAAGGCGAGCCTGGGCCGCTCGTACCAGGTGACAAAGGCTGCGATCCCGTTCTGCGCCACCATCCCCAGAGCTGACCGCTCGTCCGCGCTGAGCCGGCTGTACCAGGGCAGCGACTGCTCAAGCTTGCGCATGGTGGTGGTGGAGAGCTGGCCTACGTTGGCGCGGAGCCTGCTTGAGGGTTTCGGACTTCTCCGGCGTGACCTTCGGCGGGGTTGGTTTCCGCTTCGAGGACTGGCTGGCTGGTGCTGGCATTCTTTGAGCATACGGCCACCGCCGCGCAACCTCCATTTGTGCGAAGGCTACAACACGCCTTGTCACGGGTCACAGCCTTTCGGCAGCTTTTGCAGGGAACGACGGCGGCCCTCACCTTGTGGGGTGAGGGCCGCCGTCGTTCGCTGCTGGTTAGGCTGTCCAACCGGAAGGCTAGGCTTCGCCTCCGGCGTTGCCGGTGGTGCCGGCATTGACGTTGAGCAGCTTGTACTTCTCAATTGCCTTGACCGGGGCATCGACATCCACCTCGCCGCGCCGCGCCAGCATTTCAAGGGCACGCACCACGATGGAGTGGGTGTCGTTCTTGAAGTAGCGGCGGGCTGCTGCGCGGGTGTCGGAGAAGCCGAAGCCGTCGGCGCCGAGGGTGGCGTATTCGTTGGGGATGAATTGTCGGATCTGGTCGGGGACGGCTTTCATGTAGTCGGAGACGGCGACGATGGGGCCGGTGGCGCCTTCGAGTTGTTGGGTGACGAAGGGGACGCGGGCGGGTTGGCCGGGGTTGAGGAAGGCTTCTTCTTCGGCGGCGAGGCCGTCGCGGCGCAGTTCGTTCCAGGAGGTGACGGACCAGACGTCTGCGGAGACGTTCCAGTCGTCGGCGAGGATGCGCTGGGCTTCGATGGCCCAGGGCACGGAGACGCCGGAGGCGAGGATCTGGGTGCGGGGACCGTCGATCTTTGCCGGGGCGGCGAGGTAGATGCCCTTGATGACGCCTTCGACGTCGAGGTTTTCGGGTTCGGCGGGCTGGATGATGGGTTCGTTGTACACGGTGAGGTAGTACATGACGTTTTTGTCGGTTGAGTTTTCCCCGTACATCCGTTCCAGGCCGGAGCGGACGATGTGTCCGATTTCGTAGCCGTAGGCGGGGTCGTAGGTGAGGACGGCGGGGTTGGTGGAGGCCAGGAGGGGGAGTGGCCGTCGGCGTGCTGGAGGCCTTCGCCGGTGAGGGTGGTCCGTCCTGCGGTGGCGCCGATGATGAAGCCGCGGGTCATTTGGTCGCCGGCGGCCCAGAAGGCGTCGCCGGTGCGCTGGAAGCCGAACATGGAGTAGAACACGTAGACCGGGACCAGGGGTACGCCGTGGGTGGCGTAGGAGGTGCCGGCGGCGGTGAAGGCTGCTACGGCGCCGGCTTCGTTGATGCCGGGGTGGATCAGTTGGCCGGCGGGGGATTCCTTGTAGGCCAGGACGAGGTCCCGGTCCACGGACAGGTAGTTCTGGCCCTTGGGGTTGTAGATCTTGGCGGTGGGGAAGAACGCGTCCATGCCGAACGTGCGGGCTTCGTCGGGGATGATCGGGGCGATGTGCTTGCCGAAGCTCTTGTCCCGCATCAGGTCCTTCAGGAGCCTGACGAACGCCATGGTGGTGGCGGCCTGTTGCTTGCCCGAGCCGCGCTTGGCTACCTCGTAGGACTTGGCCTCGGGCAGCACGATCTCGGCGTGGGTGTCGCGGCGTTCCGGGACGGCTCCGCCCAGGGCGGCGCGGCGTTCCATCATGTATTTGATTTCCGGGGCGTCGGTACCGGGGTGGTAGTACGGCGGCTGGTAGGAGTCTTTTTCCAGCTGCTCGTCGGTGACCGGGATCCGCAGGTGGTCGCGGAACTTCTTCAGGTCATCAAGGGTCAGCTTCTTCATTTGGTGGGTCGCGTTGCGGCCCTCGAAGTGTGGTCCGAGTCCGTAGCCTTTGACGGTGTGGGCGAGGATGACGGTGGGTTTGCCCTTGAATTCGGTGGCGGCTTTGTAGGCGGCGTAGACCTTGCGGTAGTCGTGGCCGCCGCGTTTGAGGTTCCAGATCTGGTCATCGGTGAGGTCCGCGACGAGGTCTTTGGTCTGTGGGGTTTTGCCGAAGAAGTGTTCGCGGACGAACCCGCCGGATTCGGCTTTGTAGGTCTGGTAGTCCCCGTCGACGGTTTCGTTCATGATTTTCACGAGCGAGCCGTCGGTGTCGCGGGTGAGCAGGTCATCCCATTCCCGGCCCCAGACGACCTTGATCACGTTCCAGCCCGCGCCGCGGAAGAACGCTTCGAGTTCCTGCATGATCTTGCCGTTGCCCCGGACCGGGCCGTCGAGGCGCTGGAGGTTGCAGTTGATGACGAAGTTCAGGTTGTCCAGGTTCTCGTTCGCGGCGAGCCTGGAGCAGGCCGCGGGACTCGGGTTCGTCCATTTCGCCGTCGCCCAGGAACGCCCAGACCTGCTGGTCGGAGGTGTCTTTCAGGCCCCGGTTGTGCAGGTAGCGGTTGTTCTGGGCCTGGTAGATCGCGTTCATCGGGCCGATGCCCATGGACACGGTGGGGAATTCCCAGAAGTGCGGCATCAGGCGCGGGTGCGGGTAGGAGGACAGGGCGTGGCCTTCGCGGGACTTTTCCTGCCGGAACCCGTCAAGGTCTTCCTCGGACAGGCGTCCTTCCATGAAGGCCCGGGCGTACATGCCGGGGAGGCGTGGCCCTGGAAGAAGACCTGGTCCCCGCCGCCGGGGTGGTCCTTGCCGCGGAAGAAGTGGTTGAAGCCGACCTCGTACAGGGTCGCGGCGCCGGCGTAGGTGGAGATGTGTCCGCCGACTCCGATATCGGGCCGCTGGGCCCGGTGCACCATGACCGCGGCGTTCCACCGCATGTAGGCCCGGTAGCGGCGTTCGAATTCCTCGTTGCCCGGGAACGCAGCTTCCTGGTCCACCGGGATGGTGTTCACGTAATCGGTGGTGGTCACCATCGGCACCCCGACGCTCTGCGCGCCCGCGCGCTGCAGCAGGCTCCGCATGATGTATTGGGCACGCTCGGTGCCCTGTTCCCTGATCAACGCATCCAGGGACTCAACCCACTCGGCAGTCTCTTCCGGATCACGATCAGGCAGCTGGTTAGTCAACCCGCTGAGGATATGGGAGGTATCTTCTCCTGCAGCCACGTCCAACCTCTCTTTGCGCGCATGAATCGGCGCACTCAGGCCAGGCAGGGTGACTGCCCGGCGTATATACGCCGTGTGCGACGTATCGGTTACAACAACCCGGTCATGTGTGCCGGGCAGCTTCCTAGCGCTCCTATGTCTGCACGGAGTCACAAGGTTGTCGTCCGCAGGCATAGTTGTCATCAGCCACTCTAGCCCTGACGGCAACACGATGCGTAGCTGCGGCCCGGGCGCTGCAGTTGTATTTCGTTCGTCATACTGGTTGTGTGACGAAAAGCCCCTGTGACGGGGCTGTCGAGGCCGGATGTGACGCAGAATATGCGCAGCCCCGGGGGCGGCAGCTTGAAGCGCAGGCACAAAGGGTGTTGGCTTGGGAGTAATGGAAATCACTATGCACACCGCATATATGAGGTATTGGAGGAACACGTGAGCGAGGCCGACGCCGCCACTTCGGTAAATGTGGCGGAAAAATTGGGTTTCAAAAATGGGGATCTGATTCAGGAGTTCGGTTACGACGACGACGTCGATTTCGACTTGCGTGACGATATTGAGGACTTCACCGGTTCCGAGTTGCTCGACGAGGACGACCACGAGGTGGCGGATGCCGTTATCCTCTGGTGGCGCGACGGCGATGGGGACCTGGTGGACAGCCTGATGGATTCCCTGACCACCCTGAGCGAAAGAGGCGTGGTCTGGGTGCTTACCCCCAAGTCCGGCAGGAACGGTTACGTTTCGCCGGCGGAGATCCAGGAGGCTGCTCCCACGGCAGGCCTGCACGTCACCACATCCGCCGGAGTCTCAAAGGACTGGAGCGCCGCGCGCCTGGTCAGCAGGAAGAACAAGTGACGGCTGCGGTTGAATCCGCAGCTGTTCCTGCGCTGGGCACAAAAGCGCCGGATTTCGGGCTTGCCAACCAATACGGCGAGCCGGTAACCCTGTCCTCCTTCCGGGGGCAGAACGTGGCGCTGGTCTTCTATCCCTTTGCGTTCTCCGGCATCTGCACCGGCGAGCTTTGTGAGATACGCGACAACCTGGGAATCTTCGAGGATTCGAACGCGGTTGTCCTGGCGGTGTCGGTGGACAGCAAGTTCAGCCTCCGCGCCTACGCGGCGCAGGAGGGCTACTCTTTCGACCTCCTGGCCGACTTCTGGCCGCACGGGGCGGTGGCAAGTGCCTACGGCGTGTTCGACGCAGGCAGCGGCATGGCGCAGAGGGCCACCTTCATCATCGATGCTGACGGGATAATCCGGTACAGCGTGGTGAACCCCCGCGGCCAGGCGCGGGACTTCAACGAATACCGCACCGTCCTGGCGGACCTGAAGCAGGCCTGAGGAAGCATGGCTGGGCAGCGGCGGGGACTGGCCTTACCGGCTTTGCCAGCATGCCGCCTGCGGCCCCTGCCCCGCCTTCCGGCGAAGACCTTGAGGTTTTGGCCCGGATCCGGGACCTGCTCGCAGGGGCCCCCTTCGCCCTTCTGACGGGCGCCGGATTCAGTACCGACTCCGGCATCCCGGATTACCGGGGTCCGGATTCACCGCCCCGTTCGCCCATGACGTACCAGGAGTTTGTCCGGGAGGCAGCCAACCGGCAGCGTTACTGGGCCAGGAACCACATCGGGTGGTCCCACATGCGGCACGCGGACCCGAACCAAGGCCATTATTCTGCCGCCGAGCCTGGAGCGGCGCGGCTACCTCACCGGCCTGATTACCCAGAACGTTGACCGCCTGCACCAGGACGCGGGAAGCTCCAACGTGGTCGATCTGCATGGCAGGTATGACCAGGTGGTCTGCCTGGACTGCAGGCGCACGTATTCCAGGCGCTTGCTGGCTGGGGTTTTTGAGGAACTCAACCCGGGATTCCTTGAGCGCGCAGCGGACGGCGGGCTGGTGGAAATGGCCCCTGATGCTGACGCCACCGTTGAGGACCAGGCCCTCATCAGCAGCTTCGTCGTGGCAATCTGTCCTGCTTGCGGCGGCACCCTGAAGCCGGACTTCGTCTACTTCGGGGAAAATGTGCCCAAGGATCGGGTGGAACGGTCGTACGCAATGGTGGACCAGGCAGCCGCCTTGGTGGTGGCGGGTTCATCGCTGACTGTCATGAGCGGGCTCCGGTTTGTCCGGCACGCCGCCAAGGAGTCCAAGCCGGTGGTGATCATCAACCGGGGCGCCACCCGTGGCGATGACAAGGCGACCATCAAGCTCGAAGCCGGTGTCAGCCAGGCCCTGGACTACCTGGCCGCGGAACTTCCTGCCCTGTAGGGGAACCGGTTCTTCCGTGGATTCGCCTTTCCGGTCCATCGTCGGGTAGAGTCTATGTTCGTTGGTTACGGCGGAACTGCCTGAAACCACAGGATTTGGGTCTTTAGCTCAGCTGGTAGAGCGCCACGTTTACACCGTGGATGTCATCGGTTCGATCCCGGTAGGACCCACCAGCAAAACCCCCGTTGCCCCGCCCCACGGCGAAGGCAGCGGGGGTTTTTTGTTGTGCCCGCCTCCGGAGTTTGATTGTCGGTGCCATGCCATAGCTTGCAGGAATGGAACACGTCATAGTGCAAACAGACAGCGACGGAATCCCGACGGCGGTGTTTAGCCGGGGCAGGGAATGGGCGGTGGGCGCCGAACCGGTGAGATGGTTCGAGCGCATCAACTGGTGGGAAACCAACCGCCGGATGCCCAAAGGCAACAGCGGCGTGGACGTCGAAGTCCTTCAGCTGCAGGTCAGGCTGGGAAGCAATCACAGGTCGGCCCTGACCACCATGTATCTCCAGCGGGATGGACTGGGCGGCGGATGGCGGCTGAGGGAGCCCGTTGCGGGCGCGGCCTGAGAAGACGGGCACCACTTTGTTTTCTCCGGGCATTGGAAAACCCTTCACCGCGACTATTGGGGGATGCCGCGGTGAAGGGCCTGAGATGAATATACCGTGAACTGCCGGAAACAAAAAGTCATGCCTGGGCAGCAATCGCCGGCTGTTCAGCTGATTGAGCACCGTGCCGGGCTTCTTTGCCGTCAAAACACGTTGGTCGCGCGGCCGGGTCTGCCAGCTCTGCTCCGAGCGTGACGGCGGTGGCGCGGGTAACGCGAGGCCGATATTGCGTTCATCATACTGAATTGAGGCTAGGATATTGAACGACCGGGGAGCGGCGACCATTGGAGGCGGGTTATGGAGGACAATCGGGCGGGATTCGTTGGCCTGGGCCTTATGGGGAAACTGATGGCGGCCAACGCCTTGGCCAAGGGATGGCACATTACGGGCTGGAACCGGTCAGAGGAGGCGGTGGCCGGCCTGCAGGCGCTGGGCGGAGCGGCAGCGGACCAGGTCGCGGACCTGCGCAACCTGCCCGTCATCGTCTTCATGCTTCCCGACCTTCCCCACATCGAGGAGGCGGCCGCCGAACTCCTGGAGTGCTGGAAGCGCGAGCCGCCCGCCCCCAACACCGTCCTGCTGGTCATGAGCAGTGTCTCGCCCACAGGCGTGCAGGACTTCGGGCGACGCGTCCTTGAACTCAGTGGCGGCAACGCCCGCGTGGTGGATGCACCGGTCAGTGGTGGCACCAACGGCGCAGCGGATGGCACCCTTGCGATCATGGCCGGCGGGGATGAACCGGCATTCCGCCGCGTTGAACCGCTGCTGCGGTGCATGGGCACCACTGTTCGTCACCTCGGTCCCCTGGGAACGGGGTCCCTTGCCAAGGCGTGCAACCAGCTGGTGGTGGGAACCACGACGGCGGCGCTTGCCGAGGCTGCCGAACTTGCCGAACGTTCCGGGCTGGCCCCGGCCGCACTGTTTGATGTGCTGCAGGGCGGACTTGCGGGAAGCCGTGTATTGGACGTCGTAGGCCCCCGACTGGTGTCGAAGGACTACACCCCCACCGGCCCCGCGAAATTCATGCGCAAGGACCTCGCCTTTGTACTGGATGCAGCCGGGGTGGTGGGCGCGGCAACACCTATGGCAGCAGCCGCCACCGACCTGTACGCGGAACTGGAACGCCAGGGCCTCGGTGACCAGGACCTCGCCGTCGTCCGCCAGGCTGTCTCCAACCTCAGCCACCGTGCCGCACCAGCGGCGGAAGGAACTTACGCACCATGAGGGCTTTGTTTGATTTGACCGGCCGGGTTGCCTTGGTGACGGGTTCGAGCCGGGGCATCGGTTTGGCCTTGGCTCGGGCGCTGGCCGAGGCCGGTGCCACTGTGGTGCTGAACGGCGTCAACGGGGAGCGGCTGAAGGCTGCTGCCGCGGCGTTGGCCCAGGAGTTCCCGCCGGGCCGGGTCCAAAGTGTTGCGTTTGATGTGACTGACGACGATGCTGCCGCCCGGAGTATCAGGTGGATCGAGGAGAGCGTGGGTCCGCTGGAGATCCTGGTGAACAATGCCGGCATCCAGCACCGCGTCCCCATGCTGGACCTTGACGTGGCGGACTGGGAGCGGGTCCTCTCCACTGACCTGACCAGCGCGTTCCTGGTGGGCCGGGAGGCCGCCCGGCACATGATCGGCCGCGGCCGCGGGAAGATCATCAACATTTGCTCGGTCCAGGCGGACCTGGCGCGTCCCACTATCGCCCCGTATGTCGCGGCGAAGGGTGGGCTGCGGAACCTCACGCGGGCCATGACGGCGGAGTGGGCCGGTTCCGGGCTGCAGATCAATGCCGTTGCCCCGGGGTACATCCATACGGAGATGACGCAGAACCTGGTCGATGATGAGGAGTTCAACTCCTGGATCCTGGGCCGGACGCCGGCGCACCGGTGGGGGACCGTCGAGGATCTGGCCGGGCCGGTGGTGTGGCTGGCCTCGGACGGCTCCAACTTCGTGAATGGCCAGACCATATTTATCGATGGTGGAATGACGGTGGTGGTCTGATGCCCGTGAACACTGACCCGAGCGTGGACGCCGGAAATCTTCCCTCATCCGGGCCGGCCCTGGTGGCCCACGCCGCCGGGGACCTGCGCATCGACGAAGTCCCGCTGCCCGAGCCCGCACCCGATGAAGCGGTGGTGGAAGTTGCCTACGGCGGTATCTGCGGTTCGGACCTGCACTACTGGTTGCACGGGGCCGCGGGGGAGTCCATCCTCAAGGCCCCGCTGGTCCTGGGCCACGAGATCTCCGGGAGGGTGGTGAGTCCGGCAGTGAACGGGACGGGACCGGCGGCGGGGACCGCCGTCGCCGTCCATCCGGCGACGCCGGGTCCCGGCGCGGCCAGGTATCCTGCGGACCGCCCGAACCTCTCGCCGGGCTGCACCTACCTGGGCAGTGCTGCACGTTACCCGCATACGGACGGCGCTTTCAGCAGGTATGTGAACCTGCCCGTCCGGATGCTCCGCGCGCTGCCCGAGGGCATGGACCTGCGCACCGCGGCCCTGATCGAGCCCGCGAGCGTTGCGTGGCATGCGGTGTCCCGCGGCGGTGATGTCCGGGACAAGACGGCTCTCGTGGTCGGTTCCGGGCCCATTGGTGCCCTCGCCGTCGCCGTCCTCAAGCGTGCCGGGGCCGCCCTGATCACCGCCGTCGACCTGCATCCCAAGCCACTGGAGATCGCCAGGAGCCTCGGCGCGGACCAGGTGGTCAACGCCGCGGACACGGCGGCCATCGCGTCCGTGGAGGCCGATATTGTCATTGAGTCCTCCGGGAACCACCACGGGCTGGCATCCGCCATCCAGGGTGCGGTGCGCGGTGGCACCGTGGTGATGGTGGGGCTGCTGCCCACCGGCATGCAGCCCGTGCCCATCTCGCTGGCCATCACCCGTGAACTCGACCTCAAAGGCTCCTTCCGGTTCAACGACGAGATTGACCAAGTCATCGCCGCCCTCGCGGACGGTTCCCTGCGCATCGGCCCCGTGATCACCCACGACTTCCCGCTGGCCGACGCCCTGCACGCGTTCGAGGTAGCAAGGGACTCCGCCACCTCCGGCAAAGTCCTCCTCAGCTTCGGCTGATGCTCACTGCCGGACGGGGATGAACACCCGCGGCTGCTCCGTCCAGGTGTCGGCCATCTGGGACATGGTGCGCCGCATGATCCGGTCCGACGCCGCCCGGGCGGACACAGCGTCACCCCGGGCGATCGCTTCCGCCACGTCCTCATGCCACTGCAGGGCGGCCTGATGGGGGTGGTCCGGCATCAGGCCGTGGACGGTGCGGCCTGTCAGGGTTTCGGCCACCTGGCCCATGAGGTTGGCGAACATTTCGTTTCCCGAACCCGAGAGCAGCAGGGAATGGAATCGGATGTCCAGTTCCAGGAAGCGCGCAACTTCGCCGTTGTTGCCGGCCTCGCGCATGGCGCGGGCCACGTCAACGAGTTCCATCCGCAGCGCCGCCGGGGCGTTCTGTGCGGCCAGTTCGGCAGCCGCGGGCTCAACGGCCGCGCGCAGTTCGGCAAGGGAGCGCAGCTGGGCGCCGCGGGCGTCGCTGGCCAGCCGCCACCGGATCACCTGCGCATCGAAGGGATTCCAGCGGCTCGCCGGCAACACCCTGATACCCACCCGTTTGGTGGTTTCCACCAGGCCCAGGGACTGAAGAACGCGCACCGCTTCCCGGATCACCGAACGGGACACCTTGAGTTCATCCTCCAGTTGCTCCGCCAGCATGACGTGGCCTGCGGGCAGGACGCCGGAGATGATGCGGGTGCCCAGGTTGTCAATGGCACGGTGGTGGAGGCTGCTGGTCATGCTGCTAAGCCTAGTTGTTGGCAAACGCATGGCGGGCGGCAAACCCGGTGGCTGCGGACGCGGGAGGGCGGCAGTCCTAGACTGGGCACCGACACAAACAGTTCCACTACGTGGCCGTTACTTTCACCTCACGGCCAGAATATATATGCTTTATTCCGACCCCCTGATACGCCCCGGTGTCTTCCCGCCCGCGGAAGCAGGCATCCGAGGCAAACAATGAATTGGAGTTATTGATGTCTGCACACATCGGTGTCACCGGCCTGGCCGTCATGGGCGCCAACCTGGCCCGCAACCTGGCCCGCAACGGGTTCACGGTCGCCCTGCACAACAGGTCGGTGGAGAAGACGGACGCCCTGCTGGAGAAACACGGCTCGGAAGGTGACTTCATCCGGACCGAAACCCTGCAGGAACTGGTCGACTCCCTGGAGAAGCCGCGCCGCGTGCTTATCATGGTGAAGGCCGGCAAGCCCGTGGACTCGGTCATCGAGCAATTGGAGCCACTGCTGGAGCCGGGCGACATCATCATCGACGCCGGCAACTCCCACTACGAGGACACCCGCCGCCGGGAGGCCGCCCTGGCCAAGAAGGACCTGCACTTCGTGGGCGTTGGCGTATCGGGCGGCGAGGAAGGCGCGCTGAACGGCCCGTCCATCATGCCCGGCGGCTCCAAGGAGTCCTACAAGGCCCTCGGCCCGCTGCTGGAAAAGATCTCCGCAAAGGTCGACGGCGAGCCCTGCTGCGCCTGGATCGGCACCGACGGCGCCGGACACTTCGTCAAGATGGTCCACAACGGCATCGAATACGCCGACATGCAGGTCATCGGCGAAGCTTTCGACCTGCTCCGCTCCGGCGCCGGCATTGAGCCCGCCGAACAGGCAAAGATCTTCGCCGAATGGAACAAGGGTGATCTGTCGTCCTTCCTGATCGAAATCTCGGCCGAGGTCCTGGGCCACGTTGACGCCAAGACGGGCAGGCCGTTCGTCGACGTCGTGGTTGACGCCGCCGGCCAAAAGGGCACGGGGCGCTGGACCGTCATCTCTGCCCTGGAACTGGGCTCGCCGGTATCCGGCATCGCCGAATCCGTCTTCGCCCGCGCACTGTCCTCGCAGGCCTCACAGCGGAAGCTGGGCCAGGAACTGCTGGCCGGCAACGAGGCTGCGGTGGAAATCCCGGAGACGTTCGTCGAGGACGTCCGCCAGGCCCTCTACGCCTCCAAGCTGGTCTCCTACGCCCAGGGCCTGGACATGCTCACCTCCGCAGCCAAGGAATACGGCTGGGACCTGAAGCTGGACGAAATCGCCTCCCTGTGGCGCGCTGGCTGCATCATCCGCGCAGAACTCCTCAAGGACATCACCAAGGCGTACGCCGCCGACGAGAAGCCCGCCAACCTGCTGTTCGCCCCTGCGTTTACGAAAGCCATTGCCGACGCCCTGCCGGCCTGGCGCCGCGTAGTTTCCACCGCCGTCCAGGCTCGGCATCCCGGTGCCGGTGTTCTCCTCCTCGCTGGCGTACTACGACGGCTTGCGCCGCAAGCGCGTGGCGGCCGCCCTGATCCAGGGCCAGCGCGACCTGTTCGGCGCACACACCTACGGCCGCATCGACACTGAAGGGACCTTCCACACCCTCTGGGGCGAGGACAAGTCCGAGGTTGAAGCGGTGGACACCCACTAGCACCTGCCGCCGCATAACAAAGCGGGCAGGTTCCCGGTGACCCGGGGACCTGCCCGCTTTTTGCTTTACCTGCTAAACCTCAGATGCGGTATTCGATGTCGTATTCGGCCGGATCCACCGCTGGCTTGGTTTCCCGCTGCGCATCACGGTGCCGCCATTTGGCCGGAACCCCGGTCACGATCGACTCTGGCGGGGCATCCTTGACCACCACGGCGTTGGCACCCACGGCGCTGTCCCTGCCGATGGTGATCGGCCCCAGGATTTTAGCCCCCGCACCGATGGTCACGCGGTCGCCGATCGTGGGGTGCCGCTTGATCCTGGCCAAAGAGCGGCCGCCGAGCGTCACACCGTGATAGATCATCACGTCCTCGCCGATCTCAGCGGTCTCGCCGATCACCACCCCCATGCCGTGGTCGATGAAGAACCGCCGGCCGATGGTGGCACCGGGATGGATCTCAATCCCGGTCCAGGACCGGCCAAGCTGCGACAACAGCCGGGCAGGGAACCGGAGCTCCGGCTTCTGCCACATGCGGTGGGTCAGCCGGTGGATCCAGATGGCGTGCAGCCCGGAATAGGCGAAAAAGTTCTCAAAGAACCTCGAGCCGCCGGGTCGTGGGACCGGGCGGCGTCGAGGTCTTCCTTTAGTCTTGCGAAAAAGCCCACAAAGTTCTTTCTACAGGAAACGGACGGCCGGCGGACTGGTTAGCCGCGGATGTCGTCATAGAGCACAGTGGAGATGTAACGCTCACCGAAGTCGCACACCACGGCCACAATCAGCTTGCCGGCATTTTCCGGGCGCTTGGCCAGTTCCAGGGCACCCCAGACGATGGCGCCGGAGGAGATGCCGCCGAGGATGCCTTCCTTGATGCCGAGGTCGCGGGCTACGCGGACCGAATCCTCGAGGGTGGCGTCAAGGACCTCGTCGTAGACGTTGGTGTCCAGCAGTTCCGGGATGAAGTTGGCGCCCAGGCCCTGGATCTTGTGCGGGCCGGGGGCGCCGCCGTTGAGGATGGCGGAGTCTTTGGGTTCCACCGCCACGATCTGTACGCCGGGCTTGCGCTCCTTCAGGACCTGCCCGACGCCGGTGATGGTTCCGCCGGTGCCGATGCCCGCGACGAAGATGTCCACGGCGCCGTCGGTGTCGGCCCAAACCTCCTCAGCGGTGGTCTTGCGGTGGATCTCCGGGTTGGCCTCGTTGGCGAACTGCTGGGCCCAGATGGAATTCTCGGTGTTGGCCACGATTTCCTGGGCCTTCTCCACGGCGCCGCGCATGCCCTCGGAGCCCGGGGTAAGCACAATTTCGGCACCGAACGCGCGCAGCATGACCCGGCGCTCGGTGGACATGGTTTCGGGCATGGTGAGGATGACCTTGTACCCGCGTGCTGCACCCACCATCGCCAGGGCGATGCCCGTGTTGCCGGAGGTGCCTTCAACGATGGTGCCGCCGGGCTTCAGTGCGCCCGACTTTTCCGCGGCGTCGATGATGGCAACACCGATGCGGTCCTTGACGCTGTTGGCCGGGTTGTAGAACTCCAGCTTCACGGCAACGGTGGCGTCCAGCCCCTCGCTGAGCCGGTTCAAGCGAACCAGCGGGGTCCCGCCGACCAGCTGCGTTACATCGTCATAGATCCGTGCCATGTACATACGCCTATCTCTAAGGGGTGGATACTGAGGTCAGCCTAACGAGGCCGCGTAACGGTGGCTAAGCGTTAAGCCATGCAGAGTAATATTTCCGGGCCTTGGCCAGCTTAGGGTTGATGATCACCTGGCAGTACCCCTGCTCCGGGTGTTTGGCGTAGTAATCCTGATGGAATTCCTCCGCCACATGGAACTTCGGCAAGCGGCTGACCTCGGTTACGATGGGATGCTGCCACAGCGCCTGGTTGCGGTCGATCGCTTCCTCGAACAGGATTTTTTCCTCGGTGGTCTCGTAGAACATCGAGGAGCGGTACTGGGTGCCCACGTCGTATCCCTGCCGGTTCAGCGTGGTGGGGTCATGCAGGGCGAAGAACATGTCCAGGACAACCTCCGCCGGGATGACCTCCTCATCGAAGGTCACCGCCACGACTTCGGCGTGGCCGGTGGTTCCACTGCAGACTGAGTAGTAATCCGGGTGGGGATCGTGGCCGCCGGTGTAGCCGGACACCACCGAGGTGACGCCCTTGGTCTTCTGGTAGACGGCGTCAAGGCACCAGAAGCACCCGCCGCCAAGAACAAAAGTTTTCATGACCTCTTCAATGGTTGACGGCGCCGGAAGATTCCCCGGCACCCCGGCCCAGTGCCGCGAACTGCGGCAGCAGGTAGCCAATGGGGTAAAACTAAGACTATGGAACCTGAGGACACCGACGTTACCGGCCAGGCAGATCACGACGGCGAGGCCTCCGCCGACACGCCGGCTGCGGCCGTTTCCGCGGACGCCCCCACGTTGGCTGAACTGCTGCTTGCTGTCGAGGAGCTGTGGCCTGAATCCCTGGCGGAGGGCTGGGATGAGGTTGGGCTGGTGGCAGGCCACCCCTCCGCCCCCGTCACCAAGGTGATGTTTGCGGTCGACCCCACCTTGGAGGTCATTGAGGAAGCCGTCGAGTGGGGAGCGGAACTGCTCATCACCCACCACCCCCTGCTGCTGAAGGGCGTGACATCCGTCGCTGCCACGTCGGCAAAAGGCCGGGCGGTCCACCGGCTTATTGAGTCGGGGACGGCACTGCTGACCGTGCACACCAATGGGGACTCCGCCGTCGGAGGTGTCTCCGATGTCCTGGCCAATGCCCTGGGCCTCCAAAACGTTGCGCCCCTCACCGTGGCGGCCAATGGGCTGCCGGAGGAAGGCATCGGGCGCGTGGGCGACCTCGCGGATGCCATGAGCCTGGGCGACTTCGCGGCACGGGTGTTCGGGATCCTTCCGTCCGTCGCCGGCGGAGTACGCGTCTCCGGGGACAAAGACGGGCTGGTGCGGCGTATCGCGGTTTGCGGCGGCGCCGGGGATTCCTTGTTCAACGAAGTCCGGGCAAGCAACGCCGACGTCTACGTCACCGCGGACCTTCGCCACCACCCGGCGTCGGAGGCGCGCGAGGCCGCGCTCAACGGACGGCCCTACCTGGTGGACGTCTCGCACTTCGCCAGCGAATGGCTCTGGCTGCCTGCCGCCGCCGCTGCCCTGGGCAACGTCCTGGCCGACCAGGGACACGACGTGGAGATCCTTGTCAGCACCACCAACAGCGATCCGTGGGACTTCATCCTCACTCCGGGCTAAAGTCTAGGAAGCGCCGATTCGGTGCCCGGCCCCGGCCGGAATAGATCCAGCGGAGGTAAAAGTGGCAAAGGCAGCACCGGCGGAACAGTTGAAGTTGCTCGAACTGCAGGGCCTTGACGCCAGGCTAAAGGGCCTCACCAACCGCCGCCGCACGCTGGAAAACGATCCCCGCATCAAGGACCTCGAGGCCGCCCTGTCCGTCGCCAACGGCGAACTGGGCGCGGCCAAGGTGGCCGTGCACGACGCCGAAGCCGCGCTCAAGAGGGCGGAGGCCGACGTCGAACAGGTTGCTTCCCGGATCGAACGCGACGAAGCACGGCTCAACAGCGGCACCGGCCTGTCCAAGGACCTGGTGGCACTGCAAAAGGACATCGCGTCGCTGAACAAGCGGCGCTCCGACCTGGAGGACGCGGAGCCTGGAGGTCATGGAGCGGCTGGATGCCCTGCGGGAGCGCCAGGCGGCCCAGCAGCAGATCGTCGATGACATCCAGGGGTCCTTTGGAACCATCAGGGCCGAGCTGGATGAAGCCCTCGCCGAAGTGGAAACAGAAGCGGCAGGTGTTCGCCTCCAGCGTGCCGAATTTGCCGAAGGCCTCGATACGGGCCTGGTGGCGGTCTACGAAAAGACACTGGCCAAGCGTGGAGTCGGTGCGGCGCGGCTCTTCCACGGCACCTCGGAAGCCTCAGGCATGAAGCTCAGCCCGGGCGACCTCGCCGAGATCAAGGCAGCTTCCGCGGACGACATCGTTTTTTGCCCGGATTCAGGCGCCATCCTGGTCCGCTCGGACGAATGGTCCTGACGGTCCCGGAAATCAGCCCGGGAGGATAATGTCCAGGGCGTGCGGCCTGCGGGCCGTGCCCGGGACCAGTTCCGCTTCCCACTTTTCACGTGCAGCCTTCAGCAGGTCCGGCGCCGAAACCGGGGCCTTTCCGCGGCGCACCAGCAGGTGCCGTGCCAGTTCGCCGCGGGTGTGCTTGGCGAAGTGGCTGACCACTTTGCGCACGCTGCCGCTCTCGGTGAAGACGTTTACGGAGACGGTCTGTTCCGGGGCGGTGCCCATGCGGCAGCATAAGTGCTGGACCGGCAGTCGACCAGAAGGTGCCCCCGGGACGCGGAGCCCAGGGCGTCGCCCAGCTGCGCCTTCCAGAACGGAGCCAGCCGGCCGACATCGGGAAGGGCCGTAGCCATGGACAGCCGGTACGCGGGCACGCTGTCGCCAAAGCGAAGGGCCCCCCACAGCGCCGACACCACCAGGATGGAGGCGTCCGCCTTGCGCCGCTGGACGGGCGTGAGGCTCCGGTATCCCAACGCGTCATACAGGACGCCCGAGTAGATGCTGTGCGCCGGGGCTGCTGGCTCGGCGTGCAGGCGGGTATTGCGTTCGACGTCGGCACGCAGCGATGCGCCCACGCCCAGCAGGGCAAGGGCATCCTCGTGTGCACTGACCGTTCCCAGTGCCTCGAGGACCTTGGCGCGGTACGGGTTGAGCTCAGGGAAGCCGAGGGAGGGCCAGTCGACGGCGGGCCCGCGGAGCGCGGGGGTCTTGCCTTCGGACGGGGGAAGCAAAATCAGCACCGTCCGATCCTACCGGCGACAAAAGCGCCCGGCGGCGCCGGTAGACTGGGACGCGGATGGGACAGCCAGACGGCCGCGCGCCACGCATGTGGCTCGAGGAACGTCCGGGCTCCGCAGGGCAGGGTGGTGGGTAACGCCCACTCGGGGTAACCCGCAGGCCAGTGCCACAGAAAACAGACCGCCTGCATTTCCGGCTCCGGCCGGCAGGGCAGGTAAGGGTGAAACGGTGGTGTAAGAGACCACCAGCTTCCCGGGTGACCGGGAAGGCTAGGTAAACCCCACCCGGAGCAAGGCCAGACAGGACACGTTCGAGGGCTGCCCGCCCGAGTGTCCGGGTAGGCCGCTGGAGGGTGCCGGCAACGGCACTCGTAGATGGATGGCCGTCGCTCCCTTTCCGGTAACGGCGGGGAGAACAGAACCCGGCGTATCGGCTGTCCCATCCTCTAACCGCGTTTGACCACGCGCAATGCGTCGGGGATCCTGAACCGTGCCCGTAATTCCTGAACCCCGACCCGCTTCCAAAGCGTGTCTTCCCGGCATCCGTTCACAGGGCATTGCGCTCGCCGGTTTCCTGGGTCTTTCCGCGCTCGCCTGGGTACTCTCCTCCGTGCCGATCATCCTCAACTCCAACGGCTGGTACGCAGCCTCGTTGAAGGCGCCGTGGATGCCGCCGTCGTGGATGTTCCGGACCACCTGGATGCTGCTGTACGCGGGCGTGGCAGCAGCCGCGTGGCTGGTCTGGCGCAAAGGCCGTCTCTCGGGGCGCACCCTGGCCGGTTATGTGGTCCAACTCCTGCTCAACACCGCATGGCCCGCCACCTTCTTCGCCCTGTACCCCATGCTCGGCGTTGTGGCCCTTTGGGCTGCATTCGCGGTCATCTGCGGCCTCACCGCAACCCTGGGGTTTCTGGTCCTTCGGTTCGGGCTGGTTGACGCAGCAGCCGGATACCTGGTGCTGCCGTATTTTTCCTGGCTGGTGTTTTCCGCCAGCCTGAACCTGTACTCCGCCTTGTACAACTGAGGTGTGTGAGTGATTTCACGCAGCGCAAGCGCGTTCCCTGCGACAGGCCAAATTAGAATGGATCCCGGACGCAGGAGTTCTACCGCCGAAAGTTGCGTTCGCAGCCGGCGGTTTTTCTTTGCACGCGATCCAGGCGCCTGGGGGCCATCCCTGCAGGCGCCGGTGCCCCTGGACATCATCAGGTGGCCTACATCTGTGTACGAAGACGTACACGGCTGAACCGAGGAAGGTATTTCTGTGAGCCAGACGTCTGATTCTTGTCTTGATACGTGGATGGGCCGGGAGGCCCTCGCCGAGGCCATGATCCCGGTGATCGGCAGGCTGTACCGCGAAAACAACGTGGTGACCAGCATCCACGGGCGGAGCTTGATCAACAAGTCCACCATGAACATCCTCAAGGCGCACCGCTTTGCACGCCGGATGAGCAAGGACGAACTGCTCCTGGAGGATACCGCGCCCCTGCTGAACACGCTGGCCGGGCTGGAGCTTGGCGCTGCCGCGATCGACATCGCCCGCCTGAACCAGAAGTACAAGGAAGAAGGCAACGGCGCCACCCTGGAGGAATTCCTCCGCGCCGAGCCTCGCCGAGATCGTGGGCAAGCGGGGCGGCGATGACCGCACCAGCACCGACGTCGTACTCTATGGCTTCGGCCGCATCGGCCGGCTCCTGGCCCGCATCCTCATCGAAAAGGCAGGCGGCGGCCACGGACTGCGCCTGCGCGCCATCGTCGTTCGCCGCGGGTCCGACAACGACCTCTCCAAGCGCGCAAGCCTGCTGCGCCGCGACTCCGTCCACGGGTCCTTCGAGGGCACCATCCGGATCGATGAAGCCGCCAACACCATCACGGCCAACGGCGTCCAGATCCAGGTCATCTACTCGAACGATCCCGCCACCATCGACTACACCGCCTACGGCATCAACAATGCCCTGGTGGTGGACAACACCGGCCGCTGGCGCGACGCCGAAGGCCTGTCCCAGCACCTGCAGAGCAAGGGCGTTGCGCGGGTCCTCCTGACCGCCCCGGGCAAGGGCGAACTGAAGAACATCGTGCACGGCATCAACCATGCGGACATCACCGACTCGGACTTGATCGTTTCCGCTGCATCCTGCACCACCAACGCCATCACCCCGGTCCTGAAGGCCATCAACGACAAGTTCGGCGTGGTGCACGGCCACGTGGAAACCGTCCACTCCTTCACCAACGACCAGAACCTGATTGACAACTTCCACAAGGGCGACCGCCGCGGCCGCTCCGCCGCGCTGAACATGGTCATCACCGAGACCGGCGCCGCCAAGGCGGTAGCCAAGGCCCTGCCCGAACTCCTGGGCAAGCTCACCGGCAGCTCCATCCGCGTCCCCACGCCGGACGTTTCGCTGGCCATCCTGAACCTCACCCTCGAAAACGGCACCACCAAGGACGAGGTCAACAACTACCTGCGCGAAATGTCGCTGCACTCGGACCTGCGCAAGCAGATCGACTACATCGACTCACCCGAGGTCGTCTCCACCGACTTCGTCGGCTCCCGTCGTGCCGGGATCGTGGACGGCCTGGCTACCGTGTCCACGGACAAGAACCTGGTCCTCTACGTCTGGTACGACAACGAGTTCGGCTACAGCTGCCAGGTGGTCCGGGTCATGGAGGAAATGGCAGGCGTGAACCCGCCGTCGTTCCCCGCCAGGGAAAGCGCTGCCGCCCTGGCCGCGATCGCCGTCTGACCGGACCCGCCGACGTCCTGCGAATTCCCGGCTGATTCTCTGGAATCAGCCGGGAAACGGGACCAGACTGGTGCCATGGACAACGAATCGACACTTCAGCACGAAACCACCCTCGAGCACGCCCTGGACGTGGCCAAGGCCAACCATAAGGAAGCCGTGCGGCTACTGGACCGCGCGCGTGCCGCCCAGAAAACCGGTGACGTCACCGACGAGCGGGTGCGCCAGCTCGAGAACCTGCTGGCAATCGCGGAAGAAGACTTGCGGAGGGTCACCCGGGAACAGTAGCCCAACGGCAGCAGCCATGCCGTTGTGACCCATCACTCGTCCTCAACAGTGTGGATATCGCCGGCTGGGCGCGCCCCCTGTCCTAGGCTCTTGGGGTGCCTGACTTTCCCCTCCCGGCCCCAGCCCCGTGACCATCAGCTGGTCCGCCTACCGCCGCGCGCGCCGCCGGTCCCGGCAGGCGTGGGCGATCCTTATTGCGGCCGCTGTCGCCATCATTGCCGCCCTGTTTTGGTTCTTCACCACGGGCCAGTTCGCGGCAGCCGGTCCGGCCACGGACGGGCCAACCGAGGCTCCGGTCTTCGATGCCGCCTGGATGAAGCCCGTCCAGGAGCCCAGCCCGGTGCCGGCGGGGAGCGCCCTCGTGGCTCTCGACGGCCTGGAGGTGAAGGGGAGGGCGCCGAACACCGATTACAGCCGGGAAGCCTTTGGCCAGGCATGGCTGGATGTTGACCGGAACGGCTGCGATACCCGCAATGACATTCTTCGCAGGGACCTCGCCGGTGTCGTGTTCTCCGAGGGCTCCACGTGCAAGGTATCGGCCGGGCACTTCCGGGAACCCTACACGGGCCAGGACGTGGATTTCCGGCGTGGTTCGGACAGCAGCCGCGCGGTGCAGGTAGACCATGTGGTGGCACTCGGTGACGCCTGGCAGAAGGGGGCGCAACGCCTGGGACCGAAGGAACGCCAGAGCCTGGCCAACGATCCGCTGAACCTCCTCGCGGCGGACGGCGCCGCCAACCAGCAGAAGAGCGCGGGGGACGCCGCAACCTGGCTGCCGAAAAACACGGCGATCCGTTGCCATTACGTGGCCCGACAGATCTCCGTGAAGGCAGCGTACGGGTTGTGGGTGACGGCAGCCGAAAAGGACGCCATGAAGCGGGTCCTTGGTTCCTGCCCCCAGCAACAGACCATCAGGCCCCAGCCCGCCATCACGGCGGGCTGACAGGAAGCGGCCAGCCAGGGTCAGTGACCGAACGGGTCCGGGTCCACGCCCGGCATCCAGGTCAGCCCCGGCACACCCCACCCATTCTTCTTGGCCTGCTTCTTTGCCTTGCGCGAGTAGCGGTCAATAAGCCGGTTCACATACAGCTTGCCGTCCAGGTGGTCGTACTCGTGCTGGATGACCCTGGCAAACCAGCCGGTGGCCTCGAACCTGACCGGTTTCCCGAACCCGTCAAAACCTTCCACGCGGGCCCATTCTGCGCGCTTGAGCGGATACTGCTCGCCCGGGAAGGACAGGCAGCCCTCTTCTTCCTCATCAGGGTCGGGAGCCGCGCCGGAAACTTTGGAGAGGGTCAGGACCGGATTGACCAGAACACCGGTTGGGGGAGCGCCGTCCTCGTTTGCATACTTGTAGACGAAGATCCGCTTGCCGACCCCGATCTGCGGGGCGGCGAGGCCCACCCCGTTGGCGGCGTCGTTGGTTTCGAACATGTCGGCAATCAGGGTGCGCAGTTCGTCGTTGAAAACCTCCACCTCGGCGGCACGGCGGTGCAGGACAGGTTCGCCCCAGATGGTGATCGGCAGAACGGTCATATCAGTAGTCCTTCGGCTTCGCGGTGTCCCCGCTCCAATGCGCATCCCTGGTGGGGCAAAACAAAGGAGGCCGCACCGGATATCCGGTGCGGCCTCCCTTGTTGACGACTGCATATGCCGCCCCGTGAGGGTGAGCGACGGGGTTGAACCCGCGACCTCCTGGACCACAACCAGGCGCTCTGCCAACTGAGCTACGCCCACCATGTGCCTCAAGGGATATCCACCGGAGCGGCTCCCTGGAAACGCAACTCAAATAGCTTACCTGCTCGGAAGGGGTGCTTTGTCCACTTTTGGCGATTTGAAGCAAAATTTCACCAAACGTGGCGCAGATTACTTCCCGGCCGGCCCTTCGCCGCCGTTGGTGATGTCCCGCGCGATCTTCTGGGCGGTGGCGCTGTCAGGGCCGGGCGCAGGGACGAACACTGCTTCCCGGTAGTACCGGAGTTCGTCGATGGAGTCCTTGATGTCTCCCAGCGCGCGGTGGCCGCCCTTTTTCGCCGGTGACTGGAAGTAGGCCCTGGCGAACCAGCGGCGCGACAGCTCCTTGATGGTGCTGACGTCGATCACGCGATAATGCAGGTGCTCCACCACTGCAGGCATGTCACGGGAGAGGAACACGCGGTCGGTTCCCACCGAGTTGCCGCCCAGGGGCGCCTTGCGCGGGTCCGGAACCCATTCGGAGATGTATCCCATCACCGCGGCCTCTGCCTCGGCCATGGTCTTGCCGTGGGGCAGTTCGGCCAGCAACCCGGACTTGGTGTGCATGTCCCGGACGAAGTCTGACATCTGGGCAACGGCGGCGTCGTCGGGTTTGATGACCACGTCAACCCCGTCGCCCAGGATGTTCAGCTCCGAGTCGGTGACCAGGGCTGCCACCTCGATCAGGGCGTCGTTCTTGATGTCCAGGCCGGTCATTTCGCAGTCGATCCAGACGATTCGTTCGTTAGATATAGGCACCGGACCAGCCTACCGTTACACTTCCGGGCACCCTGCCGATGCTAGGATTTCGGGTACGCGGCGGGTCGACCTTCCGCCCTTAATCGTGTTCCGGCCGGCCCGCGTGGTCCGCCGGGCGAACCGCGGAAACGCACGAAGATTGGACGATCCTGAAATGACGGCGCCTGTGCCCGCAGCGGGGGAGTTGGCGGCGGACGGCATTGCCGGACAGGGCATTGCCGAGGTGGACAATCCGCGCTCGCCCCTGCTTGCCGGGTTCCTGGGCTCCATGTTCATGATGATCGGGTCTGTCGGCGTGGGCTGGCTGGCTCCTGTCTCCGAGCCTGCGCCGCACGCCACTGTTCATTTGGATGCGCACGGAGGCTCCCGGTGTGGCCGTGTCCATCGTGCTGGTGGCTGTGGGGGGCATGCTGCTGGTGCGTGCCTGGCTGCGGCTCGGGCAGAAGGTCCGGGTCTGGGGTGAGCAGGCGCGGCGGGCTACCCTGTCCGCGGTGGTGGCGTGGGGGCTTCCCATGATGTTCAGCGTGCCGCTGTTCAGCCGCGACGTGTATGCCTACATCGGGCAGGGGCGCCTGATGGTGGAGGGCTTCAACCCGTACGAAAACGGTATCTCCGCCCTGTCCAACTACTTCCAGCTGGGCGCCGACAAAATGTGGACCGAGGCCCCGGTTCCCTACGGCCAGCTGTTCCTGTGGATCGAGCAGTTCGTGGTCTGGGTCACCAATGTCCAGCCGGAGGCGTGCGTCATGCTCTTCCGGCTCGCGGCGCTTGCCGGCGTGGTGCTGTGCGTCATCTACGTGCCAAAGCTCGCCGGGCTGCACGGCGTGAACCCGCACCGGGCCCTCTGGCTGACCGTGGCCAATCCGCTCTTCCTCACCAACTTCATCGCCAGCGTCCACAACGACTCCCTGATGATCGGGCTGGCCCTGGCAGGGCTGTACTACTCGGCAACCCGCCGCGAGGTACAAGGCATCGTGCTGGTGACCCTGTCCATCGCCGTCAAGCCCATCACCATCGTCTTCCTTCCGTTCATCGGTCTCCTTTGGGCAGGCAAGGATGCCGGGTGGCTGCGGAAGGCCGCCTTCTGGGCGCTCACAGCCGGCCTTAGCCTGGCGCTCCTGACGGCGATGAGCATGGTCAACGGCTTCGGCTTCGGCTGGATCAACGGGCTTTCCGCCCCCGGGAGCATCTCCATTTGGTACGCCCCGGTGGGGCTGGTCGGCATGGTGGTGGGATCCCTGGCCAGCGCCTTCGGTCTGGACGGCTCGGTGCCTGCTGGCTGGGTGTTCGACGCCGGGAAGCTGCTTGCCGTGGGAATTGTCGCCTGGCAGATCTTCAAGGGGGACTACGACCGCCTCATGCGCCGCCTGACGCTGGCCCTGGCTGCCGTGGTTTTGCTGGCCCCCATCATCCAGTCCTGGTACGTCGTCTGGCTGATACCGCTCTTCGCGGTGACCGGTATCCGGAACGACTGGCAGGTCAAGGCCCTGTACTTCGTGGTGTCCTTCTTCATGATCTACGCCATTTCGGACCAACTCGACGTCTTCCCCTACCTCCAGACCCAGGACCTTGGCTTCGCACTTGCCCTTGCCCGGATTGCCGCGGCGCTGACGGCGCTTCTGTTCGCCCTGTACCTGATCTTCTGGGACCCCGGCACCCGCAGGCTGTTCCGCAAAACGCACGAGCCCGTCGTCGTACGCCCGGTGATCTAGCAGCCACTAACGCTGGTCAGTCCCGGCGTGGATCCTGCGCAGGGCCTCCCTGCGGGACAAAGGACTTATGGCGTTCCGTTGCCGGGCGGTGAACGCCGCGACCCACTCCGGCGCCGTCTTCGCATACTCCCGCAGCGCCCAGCCGATCGCCTTGCGGATGAAGAATTCGCGGTCCGCAAGGTTCGGCTCGATGACGGCGGCCAGCAACTGCGTGTCGGTGTCCTTCCTGGCGCGAAGCTGCGACGTGATGGCGGCCCTCCGGATCCACATGTCGGGGTCCCGGCTCCACTGCCTGAGGACGTGGGACATCTTTCCCCGGTGCGACTGCAGCAGGCTGCAGATCCGGCCGGATACGCCGTCGGCAAAATCCCACCACGCACCGGTACGGATGATCTCTTCATATACGGGGAGCATGTCCAGGTCGCCGGCAATCAGCCGGTGCGCCGTCAGGTCGATGGCCGCATACCTCTCCTCGCGGAACGTGGAGGTACGCCACAGGTCAAGGACCGTGGCCCGGACCTGCGCGGCAGACGCCGGCGGAAACTCCCGGACAGCCCGGGCTGCGATCCGCCGCACTTCGGGAACCCGCACGCCCAGCGAGGGGAGCTGGGACTTCATGTACGCCTGCGCTCCCGCGGCACGCGCGGGGTCGGCCAGCTCCCGGAGCGCGCCCCTGACGGCGGCAATGAGCTTCTGGTCCGCAGCCGTGTCCATGCGCCAACTTTAGCCAGCCACCAGAGCGGAGGGTGCGGTAGGCTGGTGAGCGCTAACACGCTACGACGCAGGGGGAAGCCATGCCCGGAACCGAAGTCCACCTCGCCCACGGACCCTACTCCGCCGTCGTCACCCTTCGCAGCGGGGCGCTCCGGGAACTGCGCCACGGGGGCAGGGACCTGGTGGTGGGCTTTGGCCCGGATGGCGCTGTGCCCGACTATCGTGGCGTCATCTGCGCGCCGTGGCCCAACCGGCTGGCGGACGGCACCTATTCCTACGCGGGCAAGTCATACGCCGCAGCCGTCAACGAACCGGAACGCGGCGCTGCCCTGCACGGCCTTGCCATCCATAGGGAATGGGGAGTGCTGGACGCGGTTGCGGACCGGGTCGTCCTGGGGTGCCGCATTCCAGCCGGCCCGGATTACCCGGCTGACCTGGAACTGGCCGTCACCTACCAGCTGTCCGATGACGGGTTGCATGGCACGGTCCGGGCCGTCAACACCGGCACTGTTGCTGCGCCCTACGGCGCGTGCCCCCATCCCTACCTGGTGGCCGGTCCGTCGCCGCTGGACGACTGGTCGCTGGAGCTTCCGGCCGATGCCTACCTGGAGGTCACTCCTGACCGGCTGCTGCCAGTGGGCATGCGGCAGGTGGAGGGGGATGCCTTTGACTTCCGCTCCCCGCGCCGCCTGGGGGCAGTGAAGATAGACCACGCCTTCACGGACATCTCACGGGACGGTGCCGGGCTGGCCCGTGTGCGGGTACTCGATCCGTCCGGAACCGGAGTGGAACTGGAATGGGGGACTGAATGGCCCTGGGTCCAGGTGCACACCGGGGACAAGCCCGTTGGTCCGGACCGGCTGGGCCTGGCCGTCGAGCCCATGACCTGCCCGCCGGATGCCCTGCATTCCGGCACCGACCTGGTGCATCTGCAGCCGGGTGAGTCCCATTCTGCGGGCTGGACCATCCGGGCCCTGGGCTAGCAGGCGGGGGTATCCGCCCATCCGGCCCGCTGCAGCCACGCCGCGCACAGGGCGGTCCACTGTGCGGGCCCTGGCTCGTCCGCCGCGAGACCCAGCCCGTGCCGTCCTGCCGGGAACACGTGCAGGCTCCGCCGGAACACCGGCGGCAACCAGCGCTTCGGCGTAGTTCATGCTGTTGCTCACCGGGACGGCGTCGTCGTCGGCTGTGTGCCAGAGGAACGCCGGCGGTGTCAGGGGTGTGACGTTCAGCTCCGCGGAGAGCGCCGTGAGAAGGTCCGACGGCGGTGCGGCGCCAAGAAGGTTTTCCACCGAACCGTGGTGCGTCCCGCGGGTCATGGATACAACGGGGTAGCAGAGGACTGAAAGATCCGGGACGGCTGTGGAAACGTCAAGGTCCGGGTTCCCCGTGGCAGCTGCCGTGCTCAGCGTGGCCGCAAGGTGGCCCCCGGCGGAAAACCCCAGGACGCCAACGCGCTCCGGGTCCACGGTGAACCCGTGCTCCCCGTTCCTGATGTGGAGCATGGCCTCCTTGGCATCCTCCAACGGGGCCGGGTGCCGGTCAGGTGCCACCCGGTAGCGGAGCACGAAAGCGTGGATTCCCAAGGAGGCCAGCCACTCAGCAACGGGCTCCGCTTCGTGATCGGCCTGGCGGGCATACCCTCCGCCGGGCAGGACCAGGATGGCGGGGCGGTGGGCGCCGGCCTTCGAATAGGACGGAACGGCGGTCAGTCCGCGTGGCACCATCAGGCGGCTGCTTCGGTGCTGCGCCGGAGCGTGACCTCGCCGGTGATGTCGCCGGCAGGGGCGCCCCCTGCCGCTTCGCTGTCCCCGCCCGCAGCATGCCGTCCGGTGGCCCGGGTGGCCAGGCGGCCGATATCCTCCAGCGGCAGGCGGACCGTGGACAGGGCCGGCCGGAAATCGCGAAGGGTTTCGATATCGTCGAAGCCCGCAATGGCGGCATCCCGGGGGATGCGGAGCCCCTCTGACCGCAGGGCGGCCGCGGCACCGATGGCCATCACGTCGTTGACCGCGAAAATACACAGCTTCGACGCGGCGGCGCCGCCCTCTGCGGACTGGGCTGCCTTGATCCGGGCGGCCAGTTCCAGCCCGGCGTCATAGCCTCCGGACCTGTTGAACGCGCTCCGGAGCACCTCTGCCCGCCGGCGCCCGGCCCGCTCCAGTCCTTCCTGGAAGCCACGGACGCGGTCATCGGACGTCAGGAGGCCTTCGGGGCCGCCCACAATGACGAAGTCCCCGTCCCAGCCGCCGGCAAGTTCGGTGGCGAGCCGGGCGGCGAGTTCCTGGTTGGGGACTTTCACCACGTGGTAACCGTCCGGGGCGGTTGCCCCCACCACGGGGTGCCCCACCACAGCCACACGTCCGCCATTGCGGCAGTACCGGTCAAGTTCGGCAGCCAGTTCGGCGTTGCCGTCCCGGTCCTCGTCCCGGCAGGAGCGGGAACCCGCGATCACGATGGAGTCTGCGCGTCGTGCCGCGAAGGCGGCCACCGCTTCCTTCTCCTCTGCCGGGCCGCCGCCGGTGGTGGCGAGCAGCACCATCCTGCGCTGTTCCCGTGCCGCTTCCTGCACGCCCCTGGCAATGGCTGCGAAGTAAGGATCGGCGATGTCGTGGACGATCAGGCCGATCAGGCCGGAACTCGATTTGGCCAGGCCCTGGGCCTGGGCGTTGGGGATGTAGCCCAGTGACTCGGCCGCCTGCCGGACCCGCTCGGCAATATCCTTGCCCGGCGTGCGGGCCGAACCGTTCAGCACTCGGGAGGCAGTGGCGGGGGATACGCCGGCAAGGCGGGCCACCTCGGTAAGGGTACTTGCAGCCACTGCATCTCCTGGTCTTGGTACGGGCTCGAAGGCTAAGCACATTATGGCAGTTCAAACTACTAACGGAAAGCGCTTGCCAAGCGGAAGCGCGCCGGGCATCATTGTGGAAGCGGGAACGCGCTTTCCCAGCTAGCTTGAGTACACTGCTCACTCACCGTGGAGGACACATGGGCTTCGAAACCAAAACAATCCGCATTGCCATGAACGGCATCACAGGCCGGATGGGCTACCGCCAGCACCTGCTGCGCTCCATCCTGCCCATCCGCGATGCCGGCGGATTCACCCTTGAGGACGGCACCCGGGTCCAGGTGGAACCCATTCTGGTGGGCCGCAACGAGGCCAGGATCCGGGAACTGGCGGAGAAGCACAAGGTGTCCGAATGGACTACCGACCTGGACTCGGTCATCAACGATCCCACCGTCGACGTCATCTTTGACGCCTCCATGACCAGCCTCCGCGCCACCACCCTCAAGAAGGCCATGCTGGCAGGCAAGCATATCTTCACCGAAAAGCCCACGGCGGAAACGCTGGAGGAGGCCATCGAGCCTGGCCCGCATCGGCAAGGAATCCGGGGTTACTGCCGGCGTGGTGCACGACAAGCTCTACCTCCCCGGCCTGGTCAAGCTCCGCCGCCTGGTGGACGAGGGCTTCTTCGGCCGCATCCTCTCCATCCGCGGCGAGTTCGGCTACTGGGTCTTTGAAGGCGAGATCCAGGCCGCGCAGCGTCCATCGTGGAACTACCGCAAGGAAGACGGCGGCGGCATGACCACGGACATGTTCTGCCACTGGAATTATGTCCTTGAAGGCATCATCGGAAAGGTCAAGAGCGTCAACGCCAAGACCGCCACCCACATCCCGGCCCGCTGGGACGAGGCCGGCAGGGAATACAAGGCCACCGCCGATGACGCCTCCTACGGCATCTTTGAGCTCGAGACGCCGGGCGGCGACGAGGTCATCGGCCAGATCAACTCCTCCTGGGCCGTGCGCGTCTACCGCGACGAACTGGTGGAATTCCAGGTGGACGGCACCTACGGCTCTGCCGTGGCAGGCCTGAACAAGTGCGTTGCCCAGCAGCGCGCCCACACCCCCAAGCCCGTGTGGAACCCGGACCTGCCCGTCACCGAATCTTTCCGGGACCAGTGGCAGGAAGTGCCCGCCAACGCTGAGCTGGACAACGGCTTCAAGCTGCAATGGGAAGAGTTCCTCCGCGACGTGGTGGCCGGCCGTGAGCACCGCTTCGGCCTCCTGTCCGCCGCCCGTGGCGTGCAGCTGGCAGAACTTGGCCTCCAGTCCAGCGACGAACGCCGCACCATTGATATCCCGGAGATCACCCTCTAATGACTTCCCTTATTCTCCCCACCGGCGACGGCGGCACCAGGGAGTACCGGCTCCAGGGCGGCACCAGGTGGACCCGGCCCAGCGCCCCACTGACCGCACGCCGCGCCTATGCCGCCGCCCACGTCATTCCCGAAGTCCTCGCCGACAACACCCCTGGGGCCCCGGCCCGCCTGGACTGGGACGCCACTATGGCCTACCGCCATGAGCTCTGGTCCTACGGCCTGGGCGTCGCCGATGCGATGGACACGGCCCAGCGCGGCATGGGCCTTGACTGGGCCGCCACGCAACAGCTCATCAAGCGCACCGGCGTGGAAGCGGCCTCCGTGGTTTCCGCCAGCAACCCGGCCACGGCTGGAAAATCGGTCCGCGACCTCGTCTCCTGCGGCGCCGGCACCGACCAGGCTCGACATCGACGCGCTGCCGTCCGGTGAGGCCGGTATCAATGCCGTCCTCGAGGCCTACCGCGAGCAGATTGCCGTCATCAGCGAAGCCGGGCCGAAGGTCATCCTCATGGCCTCCCGTGCCCTGGCCAGGGTGGCCAGTGGTCCGGAGGACTATCTGCGCGTCTACTCCACCCTGCTGCAGGAAGTGGACCAACCGGTCATCCTGCACTGGCTCGGCACCATGTTCGATCCCGCGCTGGCCGGCTACTGGGGCTCCGATGACGTCACTGCCGCTACCGGGACCTTCCTGGGCCTCATCAAGGACAATGCGGACAAGGTGGACGGCGTCAAGGTCTCCCTGCTCGATGCCAGCCACGAGGTGGCCCTGCGCTCAGCCCTGCCTGAAGGCGTCCGCCTCTACACCGGCGACGACTTCAACTACCCCGAGCTGATCGACGGCAACGGCACCCACCACTCGGATGCGCTGCTCGGAATCTTCGCCGCCATCTACCCCGCCGCCTCGGTGGCCCTGCAGAACTACGACGCCGGCAACAATGCCAAGGCCCGGGAAATCCTCGACTCCACCCGCGAACTGGGCAAGCACATCTTCAGCGCCCCCACGTTCTACTACAAGACCGGGGTTGCCTTCCTGTCCTGGCTCAACGGCAAGCAGCCGGGCTTCCAGATGGTGGGCGGCCTGCATTCAGGACGCTCCGTCTGCCACCTGTCCAGGACTTTCGAACTGGCCGACAAGGCAGGCCTGCTGAAGGACCCGGCGCTGGCTGCCTTCCGCATGTCGGACTACCTGCGGATCAACGGGGTGGCAGTATGAGCGACTTCTCCCGGCTCTCCATCAACAGCGCCACCACCAAGAAGTGGACGCTGGCCCAGGTCGTAGAGGGCTGCGTCAACGCGGGCATCCCCGCCATCGGCCCCTGGCGCGACCGGGTCGAGGAAGCCGGACTGGACAAGGCGGCACACCTAATCAAGGACGCGGGCCTCCGGGTTTCCTCGCTGTGCCGCGGCGGATTCCTCACCGCGGCGGACGCGGAAGGCCAGGCCGCCGCGCTCGCCGACAACCGCGCCGCCATTCTCGAAGCCGTGGCGCTGGACACCCGGGACCTGTTCCTGGTGGTCGGCGGCCTGCCCGCGGGGAGAAGGACGTGGTGGCGGCCCGGCAACGCGTGGCCGACCGGCTCGCGGACCTGGTCCCGTTCGCGCGGCAAAACGGCGTCCGCCTGGTGCTGGAACCCCTGCACCCGATGTACGCCGCGGACCGCGCCCTCATCTCTACCCTGGGGCAGGCCCTGGACCTCGCTGCGCCCTTCGACGCCGCAGCGGTGGGGGTCGCCGTCGACACCTTCCACGTCTGGTGGGACCCGGAACTGAAGGCGCAGATCGAGCGCGCCGGCCGGGAGAACCGCATCGCGTCCTACCAGGTCTGCGATTTCAACATGCCCATCGCCGCGGATCCGCTGCTGTCCCGCGGGTACATGGGTGACGGCGTCGTGGACTTCGCCACGATCGGCACCTGGGTGCGCGACGCGGGATACACCGGCGACATTGAGGTGGAAATCTTCAATCAGGGGATCTGGGACACGGACGGCACCGCCGTCCTGGCCACGGTCAAGGAGCGGTACGCGGAGCTTATCCTGCCGTACGCCTGACCTGATCCAAGACCGCGGGCTCCTGCTGCGGCAGGGCAGGAGCCCGCGCCCCACGCGCAGAAGACCCGGACCGCCGGTCCGGGTCTTCTGCGTATTGCTGCCTTAGGTGTAGAGCGAGGCGAGCCGGCGGTACCGTGCCAGCACGCCGGCGTCGTCCGTTCCCCGGGGAAGGTCGACGGCGTCAGCCGCCCACGCGGGGAAACGGCCAGTGAGTGCCGCTGCAGCCTGGCGCGCGGCGCCGTCGGCTACGTACTCGCCCGGCTCCGGCACGGTAATGCCGGTTCCCAGCAGGTTAGCCGCCACTTCCTGCACGGCCGGGGACTGGGCCCCCCGCCCACCAGGAGAACGCGCCGCGCGGACACGCCCTGGTCCTGGAGCGCCGCCAGTCCGTCGGCCAGGGAGCAGACAACGCCCTCGACGGCGGCACGCGCCAGGTTGGCCGGGGTGTAGTTGGTCCGGGTGATGCCATGGAGGGAACCGGTGGCATCGGGCAGGTTGGGTGTCCGCTCCCCATCAAAGTAAGGGACCAGCGTGAGTCCGCCGGCGCCGGCGCCGGCAGACAATGCCAGCCGGTTGAACTCCGGCAGGTCCACGTCCAGCAGGGCCGCGGTGGCATCGAAGATACGGGTGGCGTTCAAGGTGCACACCAGCGGCAGGAAATGGCCGGCAGCGTCGGCAAACCCTGCCACCAGTCCAGACGCATCCGCCGCGGGCGTATCCGAGACCGCGAACACGGTGCCGGATGTGCCCAGCGACATCACGACGTCGCCCAGTGTGGCGCCGGCACCGAGCGCAGCCGCAGCGTTGTCCCCTGCGCCTGCCGCCAAGAGGCTGCCTGCCGGTGTCCTGCCCGCCGATTCAAGGGGGCCCAGGACCCGCGGGAGGACCGGCACATGGCCGAGCGACGCGGCGAGGACGTCGGGCAGGTAGCGTCCCTCCGCCGTCGAGTAGTAGCCCGTACCAGACGCGTCCGAGCGGTCCGTGGCCAGCGCCTCCAGGCCTTCCGTGCCGCTGCCCGGGCCGAAGCCCGCGAGCCGCCAGGTCAGCCAATCGTGCGGCAGGCACACGGCGGCCACCTTTGCGGCATTCTCCGGCTCATTGCCGGCAAGCCACCGCAGCTTGGTCAGCGTCAGGGACGCCACCGGGACGGTGCCCGTGGCGCGTGCCCAATACTGCGCGCCGGCGGCGGGATCTCCGCCGCCGGCACTGTTGAGAAGTTCTACGGCTGCACTGGCGCTGCGGGTGTCATTCCACAGCAGCGCCGGCCGGACCACCGCTCCGTCGCTGTCCAGGCAGACCATGCCGTGCTGCTGGCCGCCGACTGACACGGCGCTGACGTCATCCAGCCCGCCGGCGTCCGCAACGGCCTTTTGCAGGGCCGTCCACCAGTGGTCCGGATGGACCTCGGTTCCCTCAGGATGGGGGGCCCGGCCCCGGCGGACCAGCGCTCCGGTGCCCGCATCCCGGATGACCACTTTGCAGGACTGGGTGGAGCTGTCGATGCCTGCGACGAGCACCATGGCCTAGTGGGCGCCCAGGAGGTGCTCGATGGCAAGCTGGTTGAGCCGGACAAATGCGAAAGAACGCTCCGCCGCCTTGTCGGCGTCGAAGTCCTCGAACGCGGCGGCGTCGGCGAGCAGGCCTGCGGTGGTTTCGCCGGCATTGAGCGTGGGCTCGCCCAGGCTCGAAGACGCCCGATGCCTTGAGGGCTTCCTGCACCTGCGGGTCCGCGCGGAAGGCCAGCGCCCGTTCCTTGAGCAGGAGGTACATCGCCATGTTGGCCTTGGCGGACTCCCACACGCCGTCGTAGCCGTCCGTGCGGGAGGGCTTGTAGTCGAAGTGCCGCGGGCCGTCATACTTCGGGCCGCCGCACGGGAAGCCGTTCTCCAGCAGGTCCACCGTGAAGAACGCGCTGGTGAGGTCGCCGTGGCCGAAGACGAGGTCCTGGTCGTACTTGATGCCGCGCTGGCCATTGAGGTCGATGTGGAAGAGCTTGCCGGCCCAAAGCGCCTGCGCAATGCCGTGGGTGAAGTTAAGGCCCGCCATCTGCTCGTGGCCGGTTTCGGGGTTCAGGCCCACGATGTCGCCGTGTTCGAGCTGGGCGATGAAGGCCAGGCCGTGGCCGACGGTGGGCAGGAAGATGTCGCCGCGGGGCTCATTCGGCTTGGGCTCGAGCGCGATACGCAGGTTGTAGCCCTTGTCCTTGATGTAGCCCGCGGCCGTGTCCACGCCTTCCTTCATCCGGTCCAGGGCGGCAGCCAGATCCTTGGAACCGTCATACTCGCTGCCTTCGCGGCCGCCCCACATCACGAATGTCTCGGCTCCTAGTTCTGCGGCGAGGTCGATGTTGCGCAGGACCTTTGACAGGGCGAAGCGGCGGATGGAGCGGTCGTTGGAGGTGAAACCGCCGTCCTTGAATACCGGGTGGCTGAACAGGTTGGTGGTGACCATGGGGACCTTGAGCCCGGTTTCAGCCAGCGCTGCGCGGAAATTCTTCAGGATCAGGTCGCGCTCCGAAGCGGAGGCGTCAAAGGGAACAAGATCGTTGTCGTGGAAGGTGATGCCATAGGCGCCGAGTTCCGCCAGGCGGTGGACTGCCTCAACCGGATCAAGCGCCGATCGGGTGGCCACGCCAAAGGGATCGGCGCCGGTCCAGCCCACGGTCCAGAGGCCGAAGGTGAACTTGTCAGCGGGAGTGGGGGAATGAGTCATGATGCGTCCTTGCGATCGGGAGCCCCGCTGGATTGCGAAGCTTTAGTTTATTGCCTGAACTATATGAGCGGACGTAGGGTGGGGTCAATAGTCCAGGCTCGTAGGCAGCCGGAAAAATTGTCGGAAGCGTTTGACTGAGGAGCTTGTGATGGTGATGCCGGCGCCTGCAGTGGCGGGGTCCGGAGGCGCAGCCCCCGGAAGCGTGGGGGATGTGCGGCGCAGCAACCTTGCGCTGGTCCTGGGCGCGATCGCCGAATTCCCGCCTGGCACCCATCCCAGCCGTGCGCAGATTGCCGGCGCCACCGGACTGACAAAGGCATCGGTGTCCAGTCTGGTCCTGGACCTCCTGGATGCCGGGATCATCCGCGAAATAGGCCTGAACCCGCAGGGGCGTGGCCGGCCCGGTGTCGGGCTGGAACTCAGCCCCAGCCGCGCGGTCATGGGCATGGAGATCAACGTCGACTACATCTCCGTTGCTGTGGTTGACCTGGCCGGAAGGGTGCTCCTCCGCGAGGTGCAGGAGCGGGATAACCGCAACAGCCCGGACAGGCCGGTGCTGGCGGCGCTCGCCGTCCTCGCCGCGGGGGTGCGGGGTGCGGCGGGGGAGCTGGGCGTCGAGGTCCTGGGCGGGGGACTGGCAGTGCCCGGGCTGGTGGACCCGGCCGGGGCGCGGGTACTGACCGCTCCCAACCTTGGCTGGGTCAATGTGCACCTCGACCTTGCCGCCCTGCTGCCCGAAGCCGCACTGGGAGTTGAACTGTTCAACGAAGCCAATGCGGCGGCCCTGGCCGAACTGCGGCACCGGCCGGACGGGGCATCAAACTTCCTCTTCGTCTCCGGCGAGGTGGGCGTCGGCGGCGGCATTGTCATCGGATCAGAGCTTTTCACCGGTCCCGGTGGCCATGCCGGGGAAGTGGGACATATCGTGGTGGAGCCCGAGGGCGGGCATTGTTCGTGCGGGGGCACAGGCTGCCTGGAGACGGTGGCCGGCCAGGACGCCATTTTCGCCGCGGCCGGCGTGGCCACGGACGGGGGTTCACGCTCTGCCACCATGTCCGCTCTCCTGCAGGCGCTGACGGCCGGGGAACCAAGGGCGGTAGCCGCCGTCGAACGCGCCGGCGGCTGCCTGGGAATAGCGCTGGCGGCAACGGCACGGATAGTCAATATTGACTCCGTGGTTCTCGGCGGCCACTTTGCGGTCCTGGAACCCTGGTTGCGTACCCCGTTGCTGAACAGCCTGCAGAAATATGCGCCGGGCAAGTATGCCTCGGAGCGGGTGACGGTGTCCGCGGTGGGGGAGTTCGGCGCCCTGCTGGGGGCTGCCGGCAGCGTGATCCGCTCCCTCGTGGAAGCCCCCCACCGGCTTCACGCGTAACCGGAATGCAGAACGCCCCGGTCCGAAGACCGGGGCGTTGCATCCAAGTGCCCCAGGAGGGAATCGAACCCCCGACCGGCGGATTAGAAGGCCGCTGCTCTATCCCCTGAGCTACTGAGGCGTCGGCGTCCGGCCTGCAGGCCTGCGCCTCAAAAAGTTTACATTGCCCGGGGTGCCGGCGGCGTCACCCGGCCGCCACTGTTCCTCCACACCTGCTGGACATGCGGCTGTTGTCCACATACGAAAACCCATCCCTCCTGCTTGGGAGTATCCGGCGCGATGCTGGTCATGCCTGCTACAGGCGCCACCATCCAGACAGGACGTAGACATGAGCGAATCGATCACCATTCGGGGCTTCGTGGCCACCGAGATAACCAGTTCCACCACGCCGGGGGAGTGGCAACAGCTTCTTTCCGGCTCGGTTCCACCGGCCGCCGCTTTGACAAGGAGTCCAAAACCTGGGGGGACGGGCACACCAACTGGTTCACTGTCCAGGGCTACCGCAACCTTGCCGGAACCCTGGGCTGCAGCATCCGGAAAGGCCAGCCGGTCATCGTGATTGGCAAGCTGAAGATCCACACCTGGGAAAAGGAGGGCCGGGTCTACCACTCCACCATCATTGACGCTGAAGCCGTGGGGCATGACCTCACCTTTGGATCGGCCAACTTTATCCGTACCGCCTCCAGGCCTGCCCTTTCCCTTGTGGAGCAGCCGCCGGCCCCTGACGAGGGCCCCGGGCTCGACCAGGACCCGGAGGAACCGGACGACCGCCTGGATGAACACCCCGAACACCGGGGCCACCCAGCCGCCGTTGTTGAGGACAATGACGGTACCCTGGCTTCCCTTGACCTCGAAACGGGGGAACTCGCCGAGGTCTAGGAAGGACCAATCAGGTATCGGCGTTCCCACTCAGTCCCGGGCGGACGGACCGGCGGCACCCCCGGCCGCCTTCCGTCCGCCCGCCAACGGCCGCTTTCCCTGCAGGGCGGCACGATCCTCACCGCCGGTCACGGGGACGGCGCCTGCCGGCAGCATGGCAGAATGACACCATGCGTCCCACCCCTTTCCGCCGGCAGAAAAACCGGGCCTGTGCAGCACTGGCCGGTGCCCTCCTGGCCACCCTCTTGTCAGGGTGTTCAGGCGGCCCTTCCGTAAGCCAGCCAGCCGGGGGCAGCGGTAAGGGCCCGTCAGCTCCAGCGGCGGCAGCTTCCTCGCAGGAAGCCACCGGACACGCATCGGAACCGGCACCCCCAAGCAGTGCCCCGGGCAGTGACGCGCTGGCCACTGCGTCAGGCGGCGCGTCGGCGGCAGCAGATACCGCGGCCACCGACACCATGAAGCGGACGGTAACCGACGCCTTGGCCAAACTGGCGGCAGGCACGCCAAAACCGGCCACGGGCCAGGTCAGCGACGCCCTGACCGGAGCAGGCATTGCGCCGTCAGTGCTTCAGGTCTCGCAAAGCCGGACACCCACCGGACTCGAGGCTGACGCCATCGAGGCCGCTGTGCTGCAGGGCAAGGACTGCGTCATCGGGCAGGTGCGTGAAGGTGCAGTGACCGTCACGGTCCTTCCCGTCCTGGCCAGCGGCAAGTGCTTCGTGGGCTCCTGACCGCGCTGACTTTCCTCCTCCAAATGTGAGATCTGCCCGCCAACCCACTAGATTTGAGAGCATGGCGGAATTTATCTACACAATGACCAAGGCCCGTAAGGCCGTTGGCGAAAAACTCATTCTTGATGACGTAAGCATGTCCTTCTTCCCGGGCGCCAAGATTGGTGTTGTGGGCCCAAACGGTGCCGGTAAGTCCACCATCCTCAAGATCATGGCCGGGCTGGACACGCCCTCTAACGGCGAGGCCCGGCTCAGCCCCGGTTATAGTGTGGGCATCCTGCTCCAGGAGCCGCCCCTCAACGAGGAAAAGACCGTCCTGGGCAACGTCCAGGAAGGCGTCGGCGAGATCTACGGCAAGATCCAGCGCTTCAACGAGATCTCCGAGGAAATGGCCAGCCCCGATGCTGACTATGACACCCTCCTCGAGGAAATGGGCAAGCTGCAGGAAGCCATCGACGCCGCGGACGCCTGGGACCTCGATTCCCAGCTCGAGCAGGCCATGGACGCCCTCCGCTGCCCGCCGGCCGACGCCGACGTGACCAACCTTTCCGGTGGTGAGCGCCGCCGTGTGGCGCTGTGCAAGCTGCTCCTCCAGAAGCCGGACCTGTTGCTCCTCGACGAGCCCACCAACCACCTGGACGCGGAGAGCGTCCTGTGGCTCGAGCAGCACCTCTCCAGCTACCCGGGCGCCGTCCTCGCCGTCACCCACGACCGCTACTTCCTTGACCACGTGGCCGAATGGATCGCCGAAGTGGACCGCGGGCACCTGTACCCGTACGAAGGCAACTACTCCACCTACCTGGAGAAGAAGCGGGCCCGCCTCGAGATCCAGGGCAAGAAGGACGCCAAGCAGGCCAAGCGCCTGGCCGAGGAACTCGAGTGGGTCCGCTCCAACGCCAAGGGCCGGCAGACCAAATCGAAGGCCCGATTGGCACGCTACGAAGAAATGGCCGCGGAAGCGGACCGCACCCGCAAGCTTGATTTCGAAGAAATCCAGATCCCGCCGGGGCCGCGCCTTGGTGGCCTGGTCCTGGAGGCCAGGAATCTCCAGAAGGGCTTCGATGAGCGTGTGCTGATCGACGGGCTGTCCTTCAGCCTTCCCCGCAACGGCATCGTCGGCGTTATCGGTCCCAACGGTGTGGGCAAGTCCACCCTCTTCAAGACCATCGTGGGCCTGGAGCCGCTCGATGGCGGGGAGCTGAAGATCGGCGACTCCGTCAAGATCTCCTACGCCGACCAGAGCCGCGGCGGCATCGACCCCAACAAAACCCTGTGGGAGGTCGTTTCAGACGGCCTTGACTTCATTCAGGTGGGCAACGTCGAAATGCCTTCCCGTGCTTATGTGGCGGCCTTCGGTTTCAAAGGCCCGGACCAGCAGAAGAAGGCAGGCGTCCTCTCCGGTGGTGAGCGGAACCGCCTGAACCTTGCACTGACCCTCAAGCAGGGCGGAAACCTCCTGCTCCTCGACGAACCCACCAACGACCTCGATGTCGAGACCCTGAGCAGCCTGGAAAACGCGCTGCTTGAGTTTCCGGGCTGCGCCGTGGTGGTTTCGCACGACCGGTGGTTCCTCGACCGGGTGGCCACCCACATCCTGGCCTACGAAGGTGACGACGAGAACCCCTCCAAGTGGTACTGGTTCGAGGGCAACTTCGAGTCCTACGAGGAGAACAAGGTGGAGCGCCTGGGCCCGGACGCCGCCAAGCCGCACCGCATCACCCATCGTCGCCTGACCCGCGACTAGGCTGTGGGGCCGGCAACGGCACATTTGAACTGCTCCCCGGCGGTTGGGACTGAGAATTCAGTACCGTGCGGGGAGCAGTTCGCTGTTTAAAGGGATTGTCGTTGCAGGAACCGGGGAACGGTCTAGCCCAGCCAGCGCCACCAGCGTGGCTGCTCAGGTCCGGGCAATGGGTCCGGTTCCGGCTCCTCGCCCAGGGCCAGGGCGGCCTGGACGATGTCGTCCGCGGTGAGCGTCATGACGGCCTCACGGTCAAGGGCGTCGAGGCTCTGCTCCTCGTCAAGCGACAGCCGCAGCGCCTGGCGGTTGAGCGCCTGCTCGAACAGCGTGCGGGCGAACCGGGCATTTCCGGAGTCCTCGCCCGCGTGAAGCCCGGTGAGGATGCGGCGCAGCATCTGGTCCGCGCCCGGCTCGAGCGTGTACTCGTGTTGGGCCAGCATCTGGTGGAAAATCGTTTGGAGTGCGTCGACGGAATAGTCGGGGAACGTGATTTCACGGGCGAACCGTGAGCGCAGGCCCGGGTTGGAGAGCAGGAAGGACTCCATCAGCCGCGGGTAGCCCGCCACGATAACGACCAGGCGGTGGCGGTGGTCCTCCATCCGCTTGAGCAGGACCTCGATCGCCTCGGGGCCGAAGTCCATCCGCCCGTCCTCCGGGGCCAGCGCGTAGGCCTCGTCGATGAACAGGACGCCGTCCAAAGCACGGCGGATCACCCGGTCAGTCTTGATGGCGGTGGCACCGACATATTGCCCCACCAGGCCGGAGCGGTCCACCTCGACCAGGTGGCCTTTCTGGAGCAGGCCCACCGCGCGGTACATTTCGGCCAGAAGCCGCGCTACGGTGGTCTTGCCCGTGCCCGGATTTCCGAGGAACACCAGATGCTGTGATGTGGCCACCTCCGGCAGGCCGTGCGTCTTACGGCGGGCCTGGACCTGGAGCAGTGCGACGAGGGCCCGCACCTGCTCCTTAACGGTCTCCAGTCCCACCAGCGCGTCGAGCTCGGCCCGCAGTTCGGACAGCGGACGGGCCGGTCCCGGCCGTGCACCGATGAGATCGCCGACCAGGTCGTCGACGCGTTCCGAACCGGGCAGCTTGAGTTGATCGGCCAGATGGCCGATCGTTTCGCGGAGGTCGTCGAGCGGGTGCCGGCTGGGAGCCATGGATCAACTGTAGTACCTGGCAACCTACCCCGGGGGAGTTGGCCTCATCGGCACCCACTCCCTACCCCACAATCGGCGGGGCGCCGGCCCCCTCAGGCGCCTGCAGGTCCGGCCGGAATCCGCACCATCCCCTCCTGCGCAACCGAGGCGACGTGCTGCCCTTCACGGTTGAAGATCTTGCCGGTTGCCAGGCCGCGTGCGCCATGGGCGCTGGGGGATTCCTGGACGTAGAGCAGCCATTCGTCCACCCGTGCCGGCCGGTGCCACCACATCGCGTGGTCCAGGCTGGCGACATTCATTCCGGGCGTGATCCAGCTCAGACCGTGCCGCCGAAGAATGGACTCAAGCAGCGTGTAGTCGCTGGCGTAGGCCAGGGCCGCACGGTGCAAATTGGAGTCATCCGGCATCGGCCCGAACGTCTTCATCCAGACCGCGTTGCGCGCTACCCGAGGGCCGGCCGCCGACACGTACAGGGCCGGATCGACGTGCCGGATGTCAAAGGGCCGCTCATACGCCCAGTGCCGCGCCACGGGGTGGTCGAACTTCCCCAGCAGGTCAGCCGTGCTGGGGAGCGATTCGGGGTCCGGGATTCCTGCCGGCATCTCCGAGGAGTGCTCGATCCCTTCGTCCTCGCCCTGGAATGAGGCGATCATGGACAGGATGGGAACGCCGTCCTGGTAGGCGTGGACGCGCCGGGCGGAGAAGGACCGGCCGTCCCGCAGCCGCTGCACCCCGAAGGTGATGGGTTTGTTGGCATCGCCGGGCCGGAGGAAGTAGCCGTGCATGGAATGGACGAACCGTTCGGGATCCACCGTCCTGATCGATGCCACCAGCGATTGCGCCAGCACCTGCCCGCCGAACACCCTGTGGTGCGGCTGCTGCTGCGAGGGGCCAAGGAAAATGTCTTCATCCGTCCGGGCGCCCTCGAGCTCACCAAGGTCCAGCAGTTCGATCAGCGATGAGGTGGGGTCTCCGCTTGGCGGGGCCAGCAGTCCGGCTTCGGCTTCAGTCATGGGACGACTCTAGACGGCGCTGCGCGAACCACTCAACCGGAGTGCAGCCGGTAGTGTTCTAGGTGTGTCTGAACTTCTCACCTCGTCCTTCCGTTTCGCCGATCCGCGGGATCTCGCCGACCTGAAGACCTTCGTGACCCGCGCCAAAGCCATCGACGACGGCGCCATCCGCCTGCAGGCCGCCGGCTCCGTCCTGGCCGCGTACGTGTGCATCCTGCGGCCAAGGCTCCTCGGCGAGTCAACGCCCACCATCCTCGGCCTGCGCACCATGGCACTGGAGGAACCGTCCGGAACGGATGTCACGGTTGCGTTGTCTTCCGTCCTGGACCGGCTGGCACGTGCGGGGGAGAACGACGTCGAACTGCCGGTTCCGCCCACCACCGTGACCGAATCCTGGACGGGAGTAGGCGTCCCACGGGGCGGATGGGAGTTGCTGGGGTCCGTCAGCGATGCCCGCCTGCGGGCGGCCGCAGAGGCGGGCATCGCCGAAGTGGCGGGGATCGTGCCGGACAAGCCGGGCGCCCTCATTGTGAACAACGCCCGCGCTGCCGTCTGGGGGCGGGAACTGGACGACGCCGGCCTTCCGGCCGGTGCGGCCTTCGCAGCCTTCGCGCTGGGGTTCCTGGGTGACGGCGACCAGAAGCTCTACCGGGCAGGCCGCTGGTTCCGCCTCACGGGCCCGCGCGGGCACGTCCTGGCGCGGACAGGCAGCGCCCTGCTCTAGGCGGGACCGCCGGGCGGGGCCACCGCCGGCCGGAAAGAGTGTTCAGGCCCCGGAAGGGCTGTTCACCATGGACAGCGCTGCCCGCTCCATGTAGTCCCACAGGGTTCCCTCGTAAAGCGGCGGCAGCTCAAGGGCATCCACGGCCGTGCGCATGTGGAACAGCCACCGGTCTTTTGCCTCCGGGGTGACCTTGAAGGGGATGTGCCGCATGCGCAGGCGCGGATGGCCGCGCTCCTCGCCGTAGGTAGTGGGACCGCCCCAGTACTGCTCGAGGAACATCAGGAAGCGGCGCTTCGCGGGGGCCAGGTCCTCTTCCGGATACATTGGCCGCAGCAGCGGATCGGTGGCCACGCCGTCGTAAAAGACATCGATGAGCTTGACGAAGGTGTCGTGGCCGCCCACTGCGTCGTAGAAGCTGTCGGTATAGTCCGGCTTGCTGAAGGGGTCGTTCTGCATCAGCTGGGGCCGCTGGGGATCAACAGGGCGCGGCTCAATGGGAAACGACATGCTAGTCTCCGGCTTTCTGGTCGGTCTTCTTGGTCTCAACGTGCGCCGAGCCCTGGTCGGTGGTGCCGTCGTCGGACTCATGCAGCGGAACGTAGCGTCCCTGGGACCTGTTGCCCACGCGCAGGATCTCGCCGTTGCGCAGGTACCAGATCGCGCCGTCGTCCGAGCGGACCCGGGTGATCCGCAGCCCCATCGACTCCACCACGCCCACCACTTCGCTCGTTTCGATGACGTCCCCGATTCCGTACTGGTCCTCAATGGTAATGAAGATCCCGGCCAGGAAGTCGCGGATCAGCTGCTGGGCGCCGAAGCCGATGGCTACACCGAGGATGCCCACGCTGGTCAGCAGCGGGGCAATGTTGATGTCCAGGTTCTGCAGCACGTACATGCCGGTGATAATCACCACCAGCACGCCCACGACGCTGTTGAGCAGCGAACCTATGGTTTCGGCACGCTGGACGCGCCGTTCGTGGTCCAGGGCCCGGAACGCCGGGGCCGCCCATCTGAACGTTGGCTTCTTGAAGAAGTTGCTGCCCGACGCCACCCGCTTGGTGATGCGGGAAATGATGAACGTGGCCACGAGCCACACGGCAACGCCGACGCCGAGGCTGATCACGATGCCAGGCAGGCTCACGCCGCCCGGCTGGCTGGTGGCAGGGGGAAGGATGGACAACATGCTGACCATGGGTGGAAATAGCTCCTTGCGATATTGCTCTGTTCTCTTTCAACCCTAGCGCCGTAGCGCGGAGCAATTCGCATCCTCATCCAGGGCGGGGAGGCTAGGCGGCCACTGTCACAGGCTGGTGCTCCACCGGAAAATTCACGCTCCGGGCAATGAAGCAGACCTGGTTGGCCTCGTGGTGCAGGGACGCCGCCAGCCGTGCCTGCGCGGCGTCGGCCACCGTCACGTGCGGGTGCAGGGTGACCCGCTCGAACTGGCCGCTGCCGTCCCGGTTCAGCCGCATCAGACCGGTGGCTTCGTCCCGGTAATCAGTGACCACCACACCGTGCTTCACCGCCACGTGCAGGTAGGACAGCATGTGGCATTGGGCCAGTGCGGCCAGCAGGAGCTGTTCGGGGTTGTAACGCTCCTTGTCCCCGTGGAATGTGGGATCTGCGGAACCTTTCAAAACCGGCAGCCCGGCAATGAGCACGTCGTGGTCCCGGGAGTAGCTCCGGTAGGACGAGGTGCCGCCACCCAGGTTGCCGGTCCACTGGACCGTCAGTGAGTACCGGTGTTCGTCGATGCTCACTGGACGTCGCCGGCCGGCAGGACGTCGGCGGCGCGGGCACGCAGGGCGCGGGCCACGCCGTCGCGGTTTTCCAGCATCATCCGGCGCAGGGCGGCGCTTTCGGCCGGAAGTGACGCCAGGAATCCGTCCGTTCGGTCGATGGTGGCCTGTGTGGTCAGCAGCGCCGGATAAAGGCCGACGACGATTTGCTGGGCCAGTGCGTGGGTGCGGGTTGCCACGATGCCCGGCACGGCTGCGAAATACTTTTCCGCGTACGGCTCCAGCAGGGAGCGGTCAAGCACCCGCATGAAACCGGTTACCGCCGATCCCTGCAGCGCGTTGGAGAGCTCGCCCTTGACCACGATGGACTCCCAGGCCGCAGCCTTTGCCTCGGGGGTGGGGATGGCAGCCTTGGCCAGCGCCGCGGCATTCTGCCCGCTGGAGGTGTTGTCCCGCTGCAGTTCCGCGTCGATGCCGTCCTGCCCCATCCGGCCGCCGGCAACCAGCGACGCCACCAGTTCCCAGCGCAGGTCCTGGTCAACGGTCAGGCCGTCCAGGACAACCGACCCGTCCAGCAGCCCGGAGACCCGGTCCAGGCGGGACGCGCTGCGGGCCAGGAGCGCGAACGACTTGACGAACTGCAGTTGCGCGTCGGAGCCGCCGGGAACAGTCGAAGCCAGATCCCACAACCGGTCCACGGCTGCAACCGTTGTTGCTTCGCGGTGTTCCTCGGCCACATAGAAGTTCAGGGTGGTGGCCAGCTGGCGAAGCTGGACCAGGATGACGGAGGAATCCGTTTCCGACGCGACGTTGGCGAGGATCAGTTCCACGTACTTCCGGGCCGGGGTTTCACCGTCGCGGGCAGCATCCCAGGCGGAATTCCAGACGAGGGTGCGGGGCAGGCTGTTCGCGAAATCCTTCAGGTGCGCGGTGGCGGTGGCCAGCGACTTCGGATCGAGCCGGACCTTGGCGTAGGCCAGGTCGTCGTCGTTGATGAGGATCAGGTCCGGCCGGGCCAGCCCGGCAAGCGCCGGCACCTCGGTGCGTTCGCCGTCGACGTCCAGTTCCTCGCGGTGCACCCGTTCAAGCTTGCCCGCGGCATCCAGGTTGTAGAAGCCAACGGCAAGCCGGTGCGGGCGGATGGTGGGCCACTCGGCTACCGCGGACTGAAGGATGGCAAAGGACCGCAGCTTTCCGTCGGAATCCACGTCCAGGCTCGGGAGCCAGCGTGTTCACGCCCGCGGTCTCCAGCCATTGCCGGCCCCAGTCGTCCAGGTCGCGGCCGCTGGCCTTCTCCAGGCTCCACCAGGAGGTCCTGCAGGCTCCGTGTTGTGCCAGGAGTGCTTGGCGAAGTACTCCCGGACGCCGGCCATGAACTGTTCGGGTCCAACCCAGGCCACCAATTGCCGGAGCACCGAGGCGCCCTTGGCGTAGGTGATGCCGTCGAAGTTGACCTCAACGTCCTGGAGGTCGTTGATCTCGGCGAAGATGGGGTGCGTGGTGGGCAGCTGGTCCTGGCGGTATGCCCAGGACTTTTCCACGGAGGCGAAGGTGGTCCAGGCGCTGGTGAAGGAAGTGGCTTCCACCGCGGCCAGGTGGGACATGTATTCGGCGAAGGATTCGTTCAGCCACAAATCGTTCCACCACCGCATGGTCACCAGGTCGCCGAACCACATGTGCGCGAGCTCGTGGAGCACTGTGATGGCGCGCCGCTCGATCTGCGCCCCCGTCACCTTGCTCCGGAACACGTAGCCTTCCAGGATGGTCACGGCCCCGGCGTTCTCCATGGCGCCGGCGTTGAACTCCGGTACGAACAGCTGGTCGTACTTTTCGAAGGGGTACGGGCAGCCGAACTGCGCCTCGAAGAACCCAAAGCACTGCCGGGTGAGTTCGAAAATGTTGTCCGCGTCCAGGTATTGCATCAGGGACTTCCGCGCAAACACTCCCAGCGGAACAACGCGGCCGTCCGAGCTGGTGACCTCACTGCGCACGGACTCATACGGGCCGGCGATCAGGGCAGTCACGTAGGAGGACAGCCGGGGCGTCGGCGCGAACGTCCAGACGGACCGGGCGGCATCGCCGTCGGGGCCTGCGCCGGCTCAGGGGTGGGTGAGTTGGAAATGACGTCCCAGTGGGACGGCGCGGTGACGGTGAAGGCAAAGGTTGCCTTCAGGTCCGGCTGCTCGAAGACGGTGAACATCCTGCGGGAGTCGGGGACCTCGAACTGCGTGTACAGGTAGACCTCGTTGTCCACCGGATCCACGAACCGGTGGAGTCCCTCGCCGGTGTTCATGTAGGGCATGTCGGCCACCACCGTGAGTTCGTTGTGCTCCGCCAGGTCCGGCAGCTGGATCCGCACGCCGTCGGCCACGGTGGCCGGGTCAAGGGCGCGGCCGTTCAGGGTCACGCCGTGCACGGTGCGGGTGACGGCGTCGATGAAGCTGGACGATCCCGGCGATGCGGTGAATTTCACCGTTGTGGTGCTGCCAAAGACCTCTCCGCCGCGGGTCAGGTCCAGGCTGACATCGTAGGACTCAACGGTGATCAGTTCGGCGCGCTCACGGGCTTCGGCGCGCGTCAGGTTCATGCCTGGCAAAAGAGGGCCTCCAGAAAAGTTTCGGCTGCCGGCCGGTGGTCCCGGTTCCGGCACTGTGATGCATTCTTTCATCCTTGGGGTCCTTGGCAAGTTGCGCAGCTCACAGCCAGCCCGCTCGGGACCGGGCGGTTGGCAAGGCGGCAGCAGGGGTAGCGTTAAACGCATGGGAAAGCTGCTGGATTCGGTGGACACCAAGGCCCTGCGGTTCGCCGTCGGGTTCCCCGTCGTCCTGGCCGCTGCCTTCGTCTACTGCGCGTCGCTGCTGCGCCGGGACCTTCCGGAGCCGCTCGCCATCCGCTGGACGGACGACGGCGGGGCCGCCTTCGCGCCATTCGGAGCCTACGTGGGTGCCGGCGCAGCCGGCATCATCATTGCCGGCTGGCTGGTCCTGCTCCAGGCGGTGCCCCTTGGCAGGCCGGTGATGATGCGCAGGATCATGATGGGTGCCGGACTCTTCCTCAGCCTGTTCATCACCTCCGCCCTTGCCGCGGGCCTGATCGGCCAAACCGGACTCGCTGACGCCCGGCAGTCGCACGTGGACATGACCGTCCTTGCGCTCGGAAGCGGTGCCGCAGTATCGCTGGGCGTCACCATGGCCATGGTGTACAAGGCTGACCGGCAGTGGTCACCTGATGACGACCGGGCGCTCCAGACCGCCATCGCCAAGGAACTGGATCCCGACCTTGCCCTGGACACCATCAGGCTCTGGGTCCACGCCAGGAGCTCGGTCTTCATCATGATCGCCATTGCCGCGCTGTTCCCGGCAGCCCTCATCGCCGTCGTGGTGCCCTGGCTGGGGATCCTGCTTGTGGTCCTGGCCATCGTCGGCGCGGCATTCCTCTTCGCCCGTATCAAGGCCGACCGGCGCGGCCTGAAGGTCCTGCTGGCCGGGGTGGTGCCGGTCATGGATGTGCCCGCGGGGTCTATTTCCGTTGCCAGCGCAGCAGAGGTGCGGGCAGCGGATTATGGCGGGTGGGGCTACCGGCACCACGGGGGAACCGCCGCCATGCTTGTCAGCAGCGGGCCCGCCGTCGTCGTCAGCAAGACCGACGGCCAGCGCCTCGCCGTCAGCGGCGGGAGCCCGGCCTCAGCCGCACGGCTGGCCGAGGTCCTGACCCGGGTGGCCGCCAGGGCCCGGCGCGGCGGAGGCCCGGCTCCTGCGCCCGGCCCGCCGGAATCCTGACCCCGGCCTAGTATCCTTATCGGTGTCGTTCCGGCCTCCACCCGGCTGGCCGAGCTCCTCCAACCGAACGGACTTAGCACGTGACAACTTCCCCTGTCTCCCCGCGGGTGCACATCGCCACCGACCATGCAGGTATGGAACTCAGCGCCCACCTGGTCACCCACCTGACGGGCAAGGGGTACGAGGTGGTGGACCACGGCCCCAAGGTCTATGACGCCCAGGACGATTACCCGTCGTTCTGCATCAACGCAGCCCTTGCCGTGGTTGCCGACTTGGAGGCGGGCGTCCACGCCCTGGGCATCGTGCTGGGCGGCTCCGGCAATGGCGAGCTGATCGCCGCAAACAAGGTCAGGGGCATCCGCGCCGCCCTGGCTTGGAATCTCTCCACGGCTACCCTGGCCCGTGAGCACAACGATGCCAACGTAGTGGCCCTGGGCGGCCGCCAGCACACGGTCGAAGAAGCCACGGAACTGGTGGAAGCGTTCCTCGCCGAGCCTTTCAGCTACGACGAAAGGCACATCCGCAGGATCGAAAAGATCGCTGTCTACGAGGCAACCGGCGAGGTCATCGAGTAGTGCCTGAAGGGCATTCGGTCCGCCGGCTGGCACGGCAGTTCGGCGATGTCTTCACCGGGCAGGAGCTCGCAGTCTCCAGCCCGCAGGGGCGCTTCAGCGGGGGAGCGGCGCTCCTGGACGGCCACACGCTGCTGGCCGCGGAGGCCCACGGCAAGCACTTGTTCCTGCATTTCGACAACTCGCTGGTGCTGCACGTCCACCTTGGACTGTACGGGGCCTGGAGCTTCGGGGGCGACAGCAGCTTCGCCGGTGCCTCCAGCATCGGTGCCCCGCGGCGGGTCGGGGAGCGGGAGGCGTTCGCTGACGGGGACGACGACGGCGGGGTCCCTTACGCGGGACCGCCGGCGCCCGTGGGCGCGGTGCGCGTCAGGCTCGCCGGCAGCCACGGCTGGGCGGACCTCCGGGGCGCCACCACCTGCGAAACCGTCACCGGGGCGGAGGCGGACGCGGTCCTGGCGCGGCTGGGTCCTGATCCCCTGCGAAACCTCCGCGGCGACGCCGGCCGGTTTGCCGCCAATGTCAGGTCCCGGAAGACCGCGCTGGCAGCGCTGCTGATGGACCAGAAGGTGATTGCCGGCGTCGGCAACGTCTATCGCGCGGAGGTCCTGTTCCGTCGTCGACTCGATCCCTTGCTGCCCGGAACCGCCCTGCCGGAAAACGATGCCCGAAGGCTATGGCGCGACATCGTCGCCGTCATGAACGATGGCGTCGCTGACGGACGGATCATCACCACCCCGCCGAGGTATTGGACGCTCGACGGCACCACGGCCGCCAGGGCAGCCGCGGCTGGGGCGCCGGTGCCGCCCAAGAGCGCACGCTTCCCGGACCGCGACGATGTCCATTTCGTCTACAAGAGGCACGGGCTGCCCTGCCGGGTGTGCCGCACCATTGTGCTCATGGCAGACCACGCCGGAAGGAACCTGTACTGGTGTCCGTCCTGCCAGCAACCGCAGGCGTGAGGAACAGACACAAAAAGGCCCCTCAACCGAGGGGCCTTTTTTGTCCTGGAGGGGACGACGGGAATCGAACCCGCGTAATCAGTTTGGAAGACTGAGGCTTTACCATTAAGCTACGTCCCCGAAGGAAGATCCGTTTTTCTGCGGAAACTCCGGGCCGACTGTTCAAGCCGGATACAACTAAACCTAATCCATGGCCTACGTGTCAAATGTGCATTCGCGACGCGTATCACCGTAGACTTGCCTGTGCACTTACGGGGTGTAGCTCAGCTTGGCTAGAGCGCCTGCTTTGGGAGCAGGAAGTCGCAGGTTCAAATCCTGTCACCCCGACTCTGCGGCCAGGACCACTCGGCCTGGACACACATTGCGTTTGCAGAAAACCCATCCCACAACCCAGGAGTACTTAGACCGTGAAGAGCGCTGTCGAGAACCTCACCCCCACGCGGGTCAAGCTCAATGTTGAGGTCCCCTTTGAGGAACTGAAGCCCAGCATCGACTCGGCCTACAAGACTGTTGCATCGCAGATCCAGGTTCCCGGGTTCCGCAAGGGCAAGGTTCCCGCCAAGCTCATCGACCAGCGCGTCGGCCGCGGCTACGTCCTGGAGACGGCCATCAACGACGGCCTCAACGGCTGGTACCAGGCTGCCGTGCAGGAATCCGGCATCCGCCCGCTGAGCCGCCCCGAGGTGGAAATCACCGAGGTTCCCGATCCCTCCGCGACTGACGGTGGCCTGAAGTTCGCCGCCGAGGTTGACGTCCGCCCCGAAATCGAGCTCCCGGACTACGCCGGCATCAAGGTTGAGGTTGCCGCCGCCGAGTCTTCCGACGAGGACGTGGACAAGGCCCTGGACGAACTGCGCGGCCGCTTCGGCACCCTGAAGTCCGTTGACCGTCCCGCTGCCGATGGCGACTTCCTCACAATCGACATCACCGCCACCATCGACGGCGAAGAGGTTGACTCCGCTGCCGGCCTGTCCTACCAGGTTGGCGCCGGTACCATGCTCGAGGGCATGGACGAGGCCGTCACCGGCCTCAGCGCCGACGAGGACGCCATCTTCGACACCGCCCTGGTAGGCGGCGACCACGCCGGTGAAGCCGCCCAGGTCAAGGTTGTTGTCAAGGCCGTCAAGGAACGCGAACTGCCCGAAGCGAACGATGACTTCGCCCAGGCGGCCTCCGAATTCGACACCCTCGCCGAGGCTCCGCGAAGACCTGGCCAAGCAGGCCGCAGAATCAAAGATCGTGGAGCAGGGCGTTGAAGCCCGCGACAAGGTCCTGGACAAGCTGGTGGAACTGGTTGAGGTTCCGGTTCCGGACTCTGTCGTCGAAGAGCAGGCTCGAAGCCCACTTCCAGGAGGGCAACGGCCACGGCGAAGGCGAGCACGACACCGAAGAGCACCGTGAAGAGGTCCGCGCCAACACGGCCCGCGCCTTCCAGAACGAAATCATCCTCGACGCCATCGCTGAAAAGGAAGAAGTAAACGTCAGCCAGAACGAGCTGATCGACTACATCGTTACCACCGCCAGCCAGTACGGCATGGACCCCAACCAGTTCGCGCAGATCATTGATCAGAGCGGCCAGGTCCCCATGATGGTTTCCGAGGTTCGCCGCCGCAAGGCACTGGCTGTTGTCCTGGGCCAGGCCACGGTGACCGACACCGAGGGCAACGCCGTTGACCTGAGCGACTTCGTCCGCCCGGGCGGCGAGGAAGCACCCGCCGCAGAAGCAGCCGACGCCGACGCCACCGAAGCTGCCGAGGCTGAGGTTGCTGAAGCCGACGTCGTCGAAGCCGAGGACACCACGGCAGACGCCAAGGCATAGTCCTCAACTTCCGCAGCAACGGCCCCCGGATCCCTTTCGATCCGGGGGCCGTTCGCGTCTGGCCGGAAGCGGCACACCACCGGTTCGATGATCGTGCGCCGTCAGCGAACAGCCGTCGGTGCGCGAACAAAACACCCGTGAAACCGGTTAGTGTCCAAGTAGAGATTTTCAGTGATGTCACCGTCACCAGTGAGAGGTAAGTAAACATGTCACAGCACTCAGAGGCCCCCCGGATGGCGACCGTCGATCCTGCAGCCCAGGACAACTACATTTACAACCGCCTTCTCAAGGAGCGGATCATCTGGCTGGGCTCGGAGGTGCGTGACGACAACGCCAACGCGATCTGCTCGCAGCTGCTCCTGCTCTCGGCCGAGAACCCGGAAAAGGACATCTACCTCTACATCAACTCCCCGGGTGGCTCCGTTACGGCAGGCATGGCCATCTACGACACCATGCAGTTCATCCCCAACGATGTGGTGACCGTCGCCACCGGCCTGGCCGCCTCCATGGGACAGTTCCTGCTGTCCTCGGGCACTAAGGGCAAGCGCTACGCCACGCCCAACGCCCGCGTCCTGATGCACCAGCCCTCCGGCGGAATCGGCGGCACCGCGTCCGATATCAAAATCCAGGCAGAACTCATCCTGCATATGAAGAAGGTCATGGCGGAACTGACGGCTGACCAGACCGGCCAGACCGTGGAAACCATCCTCAAGGACAACGACCGCGACAAATGGTTCACTGCTACCGAGGCCCTCGAATACGGCTTCTTCGACAAGATCGCCGCGCACGCCGGCTCCGTGGCAGGCGGCGGCGGAACGTCCAACGATTCCTCCGGCGAATCAGCCTCCCAGAACTAACCGGCATCCAGAACCCCTTCGATCAGGAGCAAACACAATGAACTACAACTTCGGGTGGTCAGCCGGCAATCTTCCGTCCAGCCGCTACGTCCTGCCGCAGTTCGAGGAACGCACCCCCTACGGCTTCAAGCGCCAGGACCCGTACACCAAGCTCTTCGAGGACCGCATCATCTTCCTCGGCGTGCAAGTGGACGATGCTTCCGCTGACGACATCATGGCGCAGCTGCTGGTCCTGGAGTCCACGGACCCGGACCGCGACATTACGCTGTACATCAACTCGCCCGGCGGCTCCTTCACTGCCATGACGGCGATCTACGACACCATGCAGTACATCCGTCCCGAGATCCAGACCGTCTGCCTGGGCCAGGCCGCCAGTGCGGCGGCTGTCCTGCTGGCGGCGGGTACTCCCGGCAAGCGGCTGGCACTGCCCAACGCCCGCGTCCTGATCCACCAGCCGGCACTGTCCGGCGGCCAGGGCGGACAGGCTTCCGACCTGGAGATCCAGGCCGCAGAGGTCATGCGCATGCGCTCATGGCTGGAGGACACCCTGGCACAGCACTCCGGACGCACCTCCGAGCAGGTCAACAACGACATCGAGCGCGACAAGATCCTCACGGCTGACGAGGCCCAGGCATACGGGCTCATCGACCAGGTGCTTGATTCACGCAAGATCAAGCCCCAGGCGATCACAAGGTAGCAGTACCGAAAGCCGGTGCGGTCCAGTTCATTTGGCCGCACCGGCCTTTTCATTCCACCCTTGGGGCCGAATGTGACCTAGAGTGGATGTTGTCACGAACCGTGCCGCGCTGGCCGGGTAAAGATTTCAGCAATGGTGCAGGGCTGCCTGGCAGCAGGATACTAAGGGGTTCATATATGGCTCGGATTGGCGAGAGCACGGATCTGCTGAAGTGCTCTTTCTGCGGAAAGAGCCAGAAGCAGGTGCGCAAGCTCATTGCCGGGCCCGGTGTCTACATCTGCGATGAATGCATCGAGTTGTGCAACGAAATCATCGAAGAGGAGCTCGCGGAGGTCGCGGACCTTGGCAGCTTCGAACTGCCCAAGCCGCGTGAGATCTTCGACTTCCTCCAGGAATACGTCATCGGCCAGGAACCGGCCAAGCGTTCACTCGCCGTCGCGGTGTACAACCACTACAAGCGTATCCAGGCCGGCCATGCGCCAAAGTCCGGGAGCCTTGGTGACGGCGGCCATCACGACGACGTCGAGATCGCCAAGTCGAACATCCTCCTCATCGGCCCCACCGGCTGCGGCAAGACCTACCTTGCCCAGACCCTCGCCCGCCGGCTGAACGTGCCGTTCGCCGTCGCGGACGCCACAGCCCTGACCGAGGCCGGTTATGTGGGCGAGGACGTCGAGAACATCCTCCTCAAGCTCATCCAGGCCGCTGACTACGACGTCAAGAAGGCCGAACAGGGCATCATCTACATCGACGAGATCGACAAGATCTCCCGCAAGAGCGAGAACCCCTCCATTACCCGTGACGTCTCCGGCGAGGGCGTGCAGCAGGCCCTCCTGAAGATCCTGGAAGGGACCGTGGCCTCGGTTCCGCCGCAGGGCGGGCGCAAGCACCCGCATCAGGAGTTCATCCAGATCGACACCACCAACGTCCTGTTCATCGTGGCCGGAGCCTTCGCCGGCCTGGAAGAGATCATCGGGTCCCGCTCCGGCCGCAAGGGCATCGGTTTTGGCGCCCCGCTCAACGAGGCCAGCAAGAAAGTGGACTCCTACGGCGAGGTGATGCCGGAGGACCTGTTGAAGTTCGGCCTGATCCCCGAATTCATTGGCCGGCTGCCCGTGATCACCACGGTGTCCAACCTGGACCGCGACGCCCTGATCCAGATCCTTTCCACTCCCAAGAACGCCCTGGTGAAGCAGTACCAGAAGATGTTCCAGATCGATGGCGTGGAACTGGTGTTTGACGACGCCGCCCTGGATGCCATTGCCGACCAAGCACTGGAACGCGGCACCGGCGCCCGTGGCCTGCGCGCCATCCTGGAGGAAGTCCTGCTTCCCGTCATGTTCGATCTCCCGAGCCGGGAGGACGTAGCCAGCGTAGTGATCACCGAAGACGTGGTGCTCCGCGGCGCCGAGCCCACCATGATTCCGCACGTGGCCAAGCGCCGTAAGTCTGCCTGACCGAGAGGACCTTCGTGACTGCACCTGCAAAGAACAAAGCCGATTTCTGGTTCGACCCCCTGTGCCCGTTCGCATGGGTCACCTCCCGCTGGATCGGCGAGGTGGAGGCCGTCCGGGACATCGAGACGGAATGGCACGTCATGAGCCTCGCCGTCCTGAACGAGGGACGCGACCTGGATCCCGGCTACCGTGAGTCCATGGACAACGCGTGGGGCATGGTCCGCGTGATCATCGCCGCCCGGGAAGAACATGGGCCGCAGCTCATCAAGCCGCTGTATGACGCCATGGGAACACTGATCCACAACCAAGGTGAAAAAGACCGGTCCGAGGTCATTACCAAGGCCCTCGCCGAGTGCGGCCTCCCCGCCTCGCTTGCCGATGCCGCCACCACCGACGCGTACGACCAACAGCTGCGGGCCAGCCACGACGAAGGTATCGCGCTCGTTGGCCAGGACGTTGGAACCCCTGTGGTTGCCTTCAACGGAACAGCATTCTTTGGGCCGGTCCTGACCCGCATTCCCCGCGGCGAGGACGCCGGCAGGATCTGGGACGCCACAACGGCCATCGCCGCTTACCCGCACTTCTTCGAGTTGAAGCGCAGCCGCACGGAAAGCCCGGAATTCCTCTAGGCGCCCGGCTGCAGGCCAGGACGTGACGTGAACAAGGGCCCCGGGATAACTACCGGAATGTAGTTTCCCCGGGGCCCTTGCACCTGGACCGGCGCAGGAGAACAATTGTTCCTACCACTTCGAAAGAAGGGGACGCAGGAACCAAAGATTCAGTGATATGTATGTCGACGCAGCCATCGGCAAAGTCGGATGCAAGCTACCAGTGACGGGGTAGTAAGACCTGAATATCAGCGGATCCTGCCAGACCATCAGAGCACGTCACCGGATGGCCGAAAAAGTCGAAGCCCCACCAACGGCAAAACGCTGATGGGGCTTCCCCTTTGCCTCGAATCAGGCCTTGGCGGGTCAGGCCTTGGCGGGCTCGTCGCTCGGAGCCAGGGCAACATCGGTCACGGCCAAGTCGCCGTCGCCCACTACCAGCGTGATGTCCCTGGCATTGGACGCTGCCTTCAAATCAGCCAGCCCTGCCCGCAGCCTGCGCCGTCAAGGCCTCCGGGGCCGTGATGGTTGCGGACAACACTTCGGTGCGCTGCTTGACCTTGGCCTCTGACTTGGCCTTGCGCACACCGCTGAGCGCCACACCGACTGTTGCCAGCATGGTGGTGTCCCCGCCGGGGATCTCCAGCGCCGCCGGCCATTCAGCGCGGTGCACGGATCCGGTGCGCCACCAGGCTCCATACTTCCTCCGTAGCGAAGGGAAGGAACGGGGCGAAGAGCCGCAGCAGGGTGTCCAGGGTGGTGGCAAGGGCAGCCAGCACGGAGGCCTGCTCCGTTTCGCCGGCGGCACCGTACGCGCGGTCCTTGATCAGCTCCACGTAGTCGTCCGTGAACTGCCAGAAGAACGACTCCGTGAGCTGCAGGGCCCGGGCGTAGTCGTAGTTGTCGAAGGCCTTGGTGGACTGGGCCACGACGTCGGCCAGTTGGGCCAGCAGTGCCCGGTCCAAGGGGTTGGTCAAGGGCCCCGAGGCGGGTGCCTCTTCCGCGTTGGGATGACCAGGCCCGGGGTTGGTGAGGACCGAAAGGTCCCCCGACAGAACCGAGTTCTCCGTAGCGCCGAGGTTCAGCACGAACTTGGAAGCGTTCAGGAGCTTGATGGCCAGGCGGCGGCCGATCTTCATCTGCGCGATCTCGTAGGCCGTGTCCGCGCCCAGCCGCGCCGAGGCGGCCCAGTAGCGGACAGCGTCGGAGCCGTACTCGTTCAGGACATCCGTGGGTACCACCACGTTGCCCTTGGACTTGGACATCTTCTTGCGGTCCGGATCAAGGATCCAGCCGGAGATGGCCGCGTGCTTCCACGGGGCGCAGTCCTGGAGAGCGTCGGCGCGGACCACGGAGGAGAACAGCCAGGTGCGTATGATGTCGTGGCCCTGGGGGCGGAGGTCGAACGGGTATACCTTGGCGAACAGGTCTTCGTCCCGGCTCCAGCCGCCCACGATCTGCGGGGTCAGGGAGGACGTTGCCCACGTGTCCAGCACGTCGGCGTCGCCCGTGAAGCCGTTGGGCTGGTCGCGCTGTGCCTCGTCGAAGCCCGGGGCGGCGTCCGCGGCTGGGTCCACGGGGAGCATCCCGTCGGAGGGCAGGATCGGGTTGTCGTAGTCCGGGTTGCCCTGTGCATCGAGCGGGTACCAGACCGGGATGGGCACGCCGAAGAAGCGCTGGCGGGAGACCAGCCAGTCGCCGTTCAGGCCGGCGATCCAGTTCTCGTAGCGGGAGCGCATGAAGGACGGGTGGAAGTCGATGTCTTTGCCCCGGCCGATCAGGCGTTCCCGGCGGTCCTCGTCACGGCCTCCGTTTCGGATGTACCACTGGCGGGACGTCACCACTTCCAGGGGCTTGTCGCCCTTTTCGAAGAAGTTCACCGGGTGGGTGATCTTCTTCGGCTCGCCATCGAGCAGGCCGGCTTCCTTGAGCAGTTCCACCACGGCTTCCTTGGCGGAGAAGGCAGTCTTCCCGGCGATGGCAGCGTACGCGGCTTGGCCGGCCCCGGTGGTGATCCATTCGGGGTTTTCGGCGATGATACGGCCGTCGCGGCCCATGATGGCGCGGGTGGGCAGCTGCAGTTCGCGCCACCAGGTGACGTCTGTCAGGTCGCCGAAGGTGCAGACCATGGCGATGCCCGAGCCCTTGTCCGCCTTTGCCAGCGGGTGGGCCTTGACTTCGAGTTCAACATCGAAAAGCGGGGACTTCACGGTCTTGCCGAACAGCGGCTGGTACCGCTGGTCGTCCGGGTTGGCCACCAGCGCGGCACATGCCGCGAGGAGCTCCGGGCGCGTGGTCTCGATGAAAATCTTGTCGCCGTCTTCGGTGAAGAAGGGGTAGCGGTAGTACGCGCCCGGAACTTCGCGGTCCTCAAGCTCAGCCTGTGCAACGGCGGTCCGGAAGGTGACGTCCCACAGGGTGGGCGCCTCGGCCATGTAGGCGTCGCCGGCTGCCAGGTTGGCCAGGAAGGCGCGCTGGGACACTGCGCGGGAGGTGTCGTCGATGGTGCGGTAGGTCAGGTCCCAGTCGACGGACAGGCCAAGGGTCTGGAAGAGGTTTTCGAAGACCTTCTCGTCTTCAACGGCCAGTTCCTCGCACAGTTCGATGAAGTTCTGCCGGGACACGACGTCGAAGTCGCGCTGGTTCTTGGCCGGCTGGGCGGGCGGCCGGTAGTCGGCGTTGTACGGGATGGCGGGATCGCAGCGGACGCCGTAGTAGTTCTGGACGCGGCGTTCGGTGGGCAGCCCGTTATCGTCCCAGCCCATGGGGTAGAAGACGTTCTTGCCGGTCATGCGCATGTAGCGTGCCTGGACGTCCGTCTGGGTGAAGGAGAACATGTGCCCCACATGCAGGGATCCCGACGCGGTGGGCGGGGGAGTGTCGATCGAGTAGACCTGTTCCCGGGTGGTGTCGGGGTTGAACTTGTAGGTTCCTTCGGCCAGCCAGCGCCGGGTGAGCGCGGCTTCGAGGCCCTCGAGGGCCGGCTTGTCCGGAACGTTGATGGGGGCGGTGGTGGGCGTGTCTGTACCCTGCGTGTCTTCAGCCATTGGGCAATTCTTTCATGTCCGCTTCCATCCCACCCAACCAGTCGGACCCGGAAGGGTGCAGGCACGGGTAGCATGCGCCATATGGGCGATATCCGAGGCACTTTTCGTGTGAAGCGCATCTACGAGCCCCCGGCGGACGACGACGGCTGCCGGGTGCTGGTGGACCGGCTTTGGCCACGGGGGATGCCCAGGGAAATCGCCGGCGTTGACCTTTGGCTCAGGGACGTGGCACCCTCCACCGAGCGGCAGGGAGTTCAACCACGGCCCCGAGCGGTTTGCGGGATTCAGCGACCGCTACCGCGTTGAACTGGATTCCAACCCAGCCGTGGAAACGCTGCTGGAACTGGCCTCCGAACACCCACGGATCACCCTTCTCTATGCGGCCCGCAACACGGAAGCCAACCATGCGCTTGTCCTGCTTGAGTACCTCCGGGAACGGACCGCCGGCTGATCCCGCTAGGGTGGTGCCATGACTGAGGACTTGCGGAAAAAGACAGCACTTGTGACCGGCGCGAGCAGCGGAATCGGGGCGGCGGCAGTACGCGCCCTTCGCGCGGAGGGGTGGACGGTCTTCGCCGTGGCACGCCGTGCCGACCGGCTCGCGGCCGTCGCAGGCGAGACGGGCGCCGTCGCGATTCCTGCCGACATTGCAGATGACGACGACGTGTCCCGGCTTCTCGCACAGGTTACCGGGGCGGGCGGCATCGACACGCTGATCAACATCGCCGGTGGCGCCCGCGGCGCCGACAAAGTGGGTGAGGCCAGCACGGCTGACTGGGAGTGGATGTACCGCGTCAACGTCCTGGGCACCATGAAGCTCACCCGCGCGTTCCTGCCGATGCTGCGCGCAACCGGTGAGGGAACTGTCCTGAACCTGACGTCCACGGCGGGCCTTGACGCGTACGAGGGCGGGGGCGGGTACAACGCTGCCAAGTTCGGCCAGCACGCCCTGACCAATGCGCTCCGGCTTGAGGAGGCCGAACACAACGTCCGCGTCATTGAGGTGGCGCCGGGACTGGTGCAGACCGAGGAGTTCGCACTCAACCGCCTGGGGGACGCTCAGGCCGCCGGCAAGGTTTACCAGGGGGTCGAAAAGCCGCTGACCGCCGAGGACGTGGCCGATGTCGTCCGCTATGCCGTCACCCTGCCGCACCACATCAACCTGGACCAGATCGTCATCCGGCCGGTAGCACAGGCCGCTACGCACAAGCTGATCCGGAAGGGCTGAGGGGTCCCGGGGGAAGCGGTATTGCCAGTAATCGCGCCGCCGGAAAGTCAGGGGACCGGGACGTTCAGGGTGGCCACTACTGCGGCGTGGTCCGTCCCCTCAATCCGGTCGACGGAGTAACCGGAGCCTCTGACGTCCGGGCTGGTCACCAGGTGGTCCAAGGCAATTCCGGGCAGGCGGTACCCGCGCATTGGCCACGTGGGCACCAGCCTGCTGGCCTGGGAGGCAGCGACGTCCACCAGCGTGCGGCTGCCCCTGTCCCGGCCAGCAGCGCCCGGAACTCGCGGTGGTCATAGGTCGCGTTGAAGTCGCCGGCCATCAGGAGGGGACCGGAACCGTTGTCCGCCCTGGCCACCGTGGCCAGGTCGCTGCGCCATTGCCGAAGGCCGTCCCCCACCGGCGCCAATGTGTGTACAGCCACCACGCGAAGGGTGGTCCCGCTGCCATCTCCGAGGTCAAGGCGGGCCACCGGCATGGTGAACTGGGTTCCCGGGAGCACCCCGGTCTCTTTCAGGCTGAACGAGGAGTAGATGGCCGTGCCGCCGGCGCCGTCCCTGGGGTGGGCAACCCGGTGGGGGAGCAGTCCGTCCAGCCCCGCCGCCGCGAGCTTTCGCGACAGCTGGGGCGTGTACTCCTCCACCGCCAGCAGGTCCACGTGCCGTTCACGGACCAGGTCCACAATGCCGCCGGCGTCCGCGCCGCCCAACTCTGCGTTGATGCTCATGGTTACCAGGGACACCTGCCTGCCGGCAGCCGCGGCGGCAGGCTCGCGGACATCCAGCGGGAAGAGCCAGAACGCCTGGCACCCCAGCAGGGACGCGGCCAGGACCTGTTGCCAGCGCCTGCGCCCCAGGAAAGCCAGGAGCAGCCCCGCGGCAGCCGGCACCGTCAGCCAGGGAGTGAATGCCACCAGTTGGACTCCAAGGACGGGCCAGTCCGCAGGCACCGCGCGCACGGCTGACACGGCCGCCACCGGCAGGACAACAGGAATGAACAGCCATCTGCACACGGCGGCCGCCCGCCTCCGCCCACCAGGGCGCCCGGAAGCTGTCATGAGCCGAGTCTAGGCAACCCACGGTGATAGCGTCAGCCCCTGAATGGCACTGGGCACGGCGGCAATAGTAGACTTACCACTGGCTATGACCCGGCAATCACCGGTGAGCTTCCGGAAGAACGTGCGGCCGCGCCCGGACAGGCGGGTTGCACCAGTAGAACCGGACGGGTAAGCCCGTTACAGCAGTAATGAGAGGCCGGGGCAGCGGGAGTTCCTTGCGGAACAACGCAGCGCCGGTAAGTGAGGTGGTACCGCGGTGGGCGTGCAGTCATTGGGACGGCACGGCAGCCGTCCTCGCATCCTGAACGGAACGTCCGGCCCGCACCGGAAGTTCACCGCGCTCAACCCAGGATGTTGAACATGACGTTTTACCCCAAGGCCTCAGCCTCCAGCAGCCCGTCGAATGGCAGCGCCGGTGTTTCCGCCTCCGTGAAGTTTCCGGAGATCGAAGAGCGCATCCTGAAGTACTGGGACCAGGACGGCACCTTCCAGGCAAGCATCGACCAGCGCAGCGCCGACGTTCCCGGAGGTGAGCCGGGCAGCAACGAATTCGTGTTCTACGACGGCCCGCCCTTCGCCAACGGCCTGCCGCACTACGGCCACCTCCTCACCGGCTACGCCAAGGACCTGGTGGGCCGCTACCAGACCCAGCGCGGCAAGCGCGTGGAACGCCGCTTCGGCTGGGACACGCACGGCCTGCCGGCAGAGCTTGAAGCCATGAAGCAGCTGGGCATGACGGACAAGACCCAAATCGAAGCCATGGGCATCGACAAATTCAACGACGCCTGCCGCGCCTCCGTCATGAAGTACGCCGATGAATGGCGCAGCTACGTCACCCGCCAGGCACGCTGGGTGGACTTCGACAACGACTACAAGACCCTCAACGTCGAGTACATGGAGTCGGTGCTCTGGGCCTTCAAGCAGCCTGCATGACAAGGGCCTGACCTACAACGGGTACCGGGTCCTGCCGTATTGCTGGAAGGACGAAACGCCGCTGTCCAACCATGAGTTGCGCATGGACGACGACGTCTACAAGAACCGCCAGGACCAGACTGTCACCGTCACTTTCCCCATCCTTGCCGGGGATTCGGGACTGTCCAGGCAGGCTCGCAGGTGTGCAGGCCCTCGCCTGGACCACCACCCCCTGGACGCTGCCCACCAACGCCGCGCTCGCCGTCGGGCCTTCCATCACGTACGCCGTCCTGCCTTCCGGCCCCAATGGCATCAAGGCGGCCTCCGCGGACGCCCCGGTCACGGGCAGCTTCCTGCTCGCAGCTGATCTGCTGGGCAGCTACGCCAAGGACCTTGGGTACGACAGCTTCGAGGAAGCGGAAGCCGCCGTCGTGTCCACCCATACCGGCGCCGAGCCTGGAGGGCCTCGAGTACCAGCGGCTCTGGGACGATTTCGCCGACAACGAGAAGTACGGCATGGAGAACGCCTGGCGCTTCGTGGTGGCCGATTACGTCACCACCACTGACGGAACCGGCATCGTCCACCAGGCGCCCGCCTACGGCGAAGACGACCAGAAGGTCTGCGAGGAAGCAGGCATCCCCGTGGTGCTCTCCGTGGACGAGGGTGCAAAGTTCCTGCCGCTGTTCAAGCACGGCGACCTCCACGACATCGTGGGGCTGCAGGTCTTCGAGGCCAACAAGCCCATCACCCAGGTGCTCCGTGCCCAGGGCCGCCTGGTCCGCCAGGCCAGCTACGAGCACAGCTACCCGCACTGCTGGCGCTGCCGCAACCCGCTGATCTACCGTGCCGTGTCCTCCTGGTACGTGGAGGTCACCAAGTTCAAGGACCGGATGTCCGAACTGAACCAGGAGATCAACTGGATCCCCGGCAACGTCAAAGACGGCCAGTTCGGCAAATGGCTGGAGAACGCCCGCGACTGGTCCATCAGCCGCAACCGCTTCTGGGGCAGCCCCATCCCCGTCTGGCAGTCCACGGACCCCGAGTACCCGCGCACCGACGTCTATGGCTCCCTGGCCGAGATCGAGGCCGACTTCGGCCGGCTGCCGCTGAACAAGGACGGCCAGGTGGACCTGCACCGCCCGTTCATCGACGAGCTCACCAGGCCCAACCCGGACGATCCCCGCACGCCCGAAGAAGGCCAGTCAGTGATGCGCCGCGTCGAGGACGTCCTGGACGTCTGGTTCGACTCCGGCTCCATGCCCTACGGGCAGGTGCACTACCCGTTCGAGAACGAAGCCTGGTTCAACACACACAACCCCGCGGACTTCATCGTCGAATACATCGGCCAGACCCGCGGCTGGTTCTACATGCTGCACATCCTGTCCACCGCGCTGTTCGACCGGCCCGCGTTCAGGAATGTCATCAGCCACGGCATCGTGCTCGGTTCCGACGGCCAGAAGATGTCCAAGAGCCTGCGCAACTACCCGGACGTGTCCGAGGTCCTGGACCGCGACGGCTCCGACGCCATGCGCTGGTTCCTGATGTCCAGCCCCATCCTGCGCGGCGGCAACCTGATCGTCACCGAACAGGGCATCCGCGACGGCGTCCGCCAGGTGATCCTGCCGCTGTGGAACGTGTACAGCTTCTTCACGCTGTACACCAACGCAGCGGACGGCGGCGCAGGCTATGACGCCAGACTGCGCTATGAGGGCTACCGGGACACCCTGGACCAATACCTGCTGGCCAACACCGGCGACCTGGTACGCACCATGGGTGCCCAACTCGCCAGGTATGACATCTCCGGCGCCTGCGACTCGCTCCGCAGCTACCTGGACATGCTCACCAACTGGTATGTCCGCCGCAGCCGCCAGCGGTTCTTCGACGAGGACCAGGACGCCTTCGACGCGCTGTTCACCGCACTGGAAACCGTCACCCGGGCCGCGGCGTCACTGCTGCCGCTCGTTTCGGAGGAGATCTGGCGCGGCCTGACCGGCGGCCGGTCCGTGCACCTCGCCGACTGGCCGGACGCGGACCTCTTCCCCGCGAATCCGTCCCTGGTGGAAGCCATGGACCGGGTGCAGCAGATCTGCTCTACCGGTTCCTCGCTCCGCAAGGCAGCCAACCTCCGGGTCCGCCTGCCGCTGCAGGAACTCACTGTCGTGGCACCCGGCGCGGACGCGCTGGAAGGCTTCGCCGCCGTCGTCGCCGATGAACTCAACCTCCGCTCCGTCCGCCTGCTCGACGCAGCCACCGCCTCCCCCGAGGAGTTCGGCATCCAGCAGAAGCTGGTGGTGAACGCCCGTGCCGCCGGCCCGCGCCTGGGCAAGAACGTCCAGGTTGCCATCAAGGGTTCCAAGTCCGGCGACTGGTCAGTGGACGACGATGGCGTGGTCACCGCCGGCGGGCTGCAACTGGAGCCCCAGGAGTACACGCTCGAAACGGTGGTGGCAGAGTCCGAGGGCGGTTCTGCCGCTGTTGCCGTGCTGCCCGGAGGCGGGTTCGTGGTCCTGAACACGGAGGTTACCCCCGAACTGGAGGCCGAGGGCCTGGCACGCGACATGGTCCGCGCCATCCAGCAGGCGCGGAAGGACGCCGGACTTAACGTGAGCGACCGGATCCGGACCACCGTCACCGCCGCGCAGAACGTGGTGGACGCCCTGCTGGCCAACGCTGGACTGGTCAAGGGCGAGACGCTGACTGTGGACCTGACGGCCAAACCGGCCGATCTGGCAGACCCCGCCGTCGTGGTTGAAAAAGTGGAGGGCTAGGACATGACCGACGAATTTTCCGTGGAAAGCGTCTACGCGGAACTGCTGGGACGGGCGCCGGAAAACAAGATGGAGCCCCGCCTGGCGCCGCTGTTCCGGGCCATGGACGTGCTCGGCGAGCCCAACAAGGCGTTCCCGATCATCCACGTGACCGGAACCAACGGCAAGACGTCCACCTCTCGGATGATCGAATCCGTGCTCCGTGCCCATGGCCTGAGCACCGGCCGCTACACCAGCCCGCACCTGTCCAAGGTCACCGAGCGGATCAGCATCGACGGCCACCCGGTCTCCGACGAGACGTTCGTCAGGATCTGGGACGAAATCCGGCCCTACCTGCAGATCGTTGACTCCGAACTCGAAGCCGAAGGCCAGCCGCGCCTGACCTACTTCGAATGCCTCACCATCCTGGGCTTCGCCATCTTCGCCGACCAGCCCGTCAACGTGGCCATCATCGAGGTGGGCCTGGGCGGGGTCACAGACGCCACCAACGTCGGGGACGGCCAGGTCTCGGTGGTGACGCCGATTTCGTTGGACCACACGGACCTCCTGGGCGACACCACCGAAGACATCGCCCACGAAAAGGCCGGCATCATCAAGCCCGGCGGTTACCTCATCAGCGCCGCACAGCCCCTTGATGCGGCCCAGGTGCTGCTGGAGAAGGCCAAGGAAGTTGGCGTGCCGTTCCGCTTCGAAGGAGTGGAGTTCGGCGTCGAGTCACGGTCGGTGGCAGTGGGCGGCCAGATGGTCACCATCCAGGGCATCGCCGGCCGCTACCCGGACCTGCTGGTACCCCTGCACGGCGCCCACCAGGCACAAAATGCTGCGGTGGCAGTTGCCGCCCTGGAAGCGTTCTTCGGCGGCGAAAAGGAACTCGACTTCGAAGTCCTGCAGGAAGGCTTCGCCGCGGTGACGTCCCCGGGGCGCCTCGAGGTGGTGCGTACCGCACCCACCATCATCGTGGACGCGGCCCACAACCCCGACGGCATCAAGGCCTCCGCTGCCGCTCTCCAGGAGGCATTCACCTTCACCCGGCTGGTTCCCGTGGTGGGCGTGCTCAGGGAAAAGGACGCAGAAGAGATCCTCCGCCAACTCAAGGAGTCCCTTGGGGGCACGGCCGAGGAATACTGCTTCACGCAGTCCAACTCTCCCCGCGCCGTGCCGGCCGCCGAACTGGCCGAACTGGCCATCGACCTGGGATTCGGCGAGGACAACGTCCACACTGCCGAAAAGCTTGACGACGCGCTGGAATGGGCCGTGGAGCGGGCTGAAGCCAATGAGGACCTCTCCGGCGGCGTGCTGGTCACCGGCTCGATCACCCTGGTGGCCGAGGCGCGGATCCTGCTCGGAAAAACGGAGGCGTGACCATGGCCAGACTCACCAAGGCCCAGCGGGAATGGCGTCCTGGAATGCCGAAGAAGCGCCGCTCCACCAAGGTGATGTTCGCATCCACCGTGTTGCTCCTTGAAGCGTTCGTCATGTTCTTCGCCACCCTGGTGGTCTTCGGCCTGCGCCGCGGGGAGTTCCCGCCCGCCATGATCCTCGGCGTCGGGATCGCGCTCAGTGTGGTCATGATCTTCGCCTGCGCGGTCCTGAACAAACCCTGGGGCATCGGCCTGGGATGGATCCTGCAGATCGTCCTGATCCTCACCGGCATATTCGAGCCCGCCATGTTCCTGGTGGGGGCGCTCTTTGCGGTGGCGTGGTGGTACGGGATCCGCACCGGCATCAGGCTGGACCGCGAAGCGGTGCAGCGCGCACGCGAACAGGCGGAATGGGAAGCCTCCCACCCGGACCAGGCGGCCGGTCCCGCCCAGCCCCAAACCCCGTAAGCCAGCCCCCGTAGACTTATCCCGAAACCCCACCAACGCATTGGAGCAGTTGTGACTACAGAGCGCACCCTCGTCCTGATCAAGCCCGACGGCGTCGCCCGTAACCTGGCCGGCGCCATCCTGGCCCGGATCGAAGCCAAGGGCTACAGCCTTGTTGAGCTGAAGAAGGTTGACGCCACCCGTGAGCTGCTGGAGCAGCACTACGAGGAGCACGTGGGCAAGCCGTTCTACGAACCCCTGGTGGAATTCATGCTCAGCGGCCCCGTCGTGGCGGCGATCTTCGAAGGCCACCGCGTCATCGAAGGCTTCCGTTCGCTCGCCGGCACCACGGACCCCACCACCGCGGCCCCGGGCACCATCCGCGGCGACTTCGGCCGGGACTGGGGCCTGAAGGTGCAGCAGAACCTGGTGCACGGCTCGGACTCGACCGAGTCCGCAGACCGCGAAATCAAGATCTGGTTCCAGGGCTGACAGTCCAAGGACAGCAAGAGGCCCCTGGTTCTTCGGAACCAGGGGCCTCTTGCTGTCCGCAGCTCAGAAACCGGACGTGCCTGCGAAGACCTGGATGAATGCGAAGAAGATGGTGGCGATAACGGCCACGTACAGCAGTGCCGTGATGATCCAGCCGGAGTCCCCCAGGACGCGGGCCGCGCCTGCCGGCATAGGGATGACGCCGGCAGTGATGTTCCGGATGGTGGTCCACACGAAGAGGGGGATCATTGCGGCCCAGACGATCATGCAGAACGGGCACAGGATGTGGATGGCGTACAGGGCCTGGGACCACAGCCAAACCACGAACGCAAAACCGAGTGTGACGCCAACCTGCAGTCCCAGCCAGTACCAACGGGCGAAAGTTGCTCCGGAAAGCAGGGCCATGCCCACCGTGATGGTGATGGCGAAAGCCACGATTCCAATAAACATGTTGGGGAAACCGAAAAGGGAGCTCTGCCAGGTCTGCATTACCTGGCCGCAGGAGATCCAGGGATTCACATCGCACACAGTGGTGTGGTTGGGGTCCTTGAGTACTTCGAGTTTTTCCAGGACCAGGGTTCCAGAGGCAAGCCAGCCCACGATTCCGGTGATGACCAGCAGCCAGCCGAAGGGCCGGTTCCGGGCCATGCGCGGAACGCTTCCGGCGGCAGCGGTGCGCGGATAGTCCGCCCGCTGCTGTTCATGGGCGCTGACGGGGGAGATGCTGGGCATGGGTTTTGCGTCCTTTTCGTCCGGTGCTCCTGTGCCTGATTGTAACGCCGGCGGCTGACGCCAATACACAGAAACAGGAACGGTAACGCCGGCTTCCGCGGCGATCCAGCGCGGGTATGAGAGAATGGACGTGGCTGGAAGCCGATCCACATTCGGACTCCGGTCCGGTGGTTTGTTCCCAAGACCGCCAATGATGAGCAGGGCAGGCTTCGGATTCCTCCGGCACTCCCGCGACTCCATTGGGCGGCACCTGGTTGTGGCGTGCAGAACAACGGGTTTTCAGAACATCCACCGGCTCCCACGGGCTGCCGCACCCCATTGACGGTGCGAACCTGGGAGTATCCACTTGACTTCTGTCAATGCCTGCGGGTTTTGACAATATGTGCCCCAATGGGTGCCGAATGTGGCGGTACGTCAGGGGCAGGAGTGTTGCCACATATGGACAATGATCAGGAACTGGCCGTTAACGAAGAAGCAGCGGCTGCTGCACCCAAGAGGGCTCCGCGCACTCGGCGGAAAGCGGCTCCCAAGGCCGCGGACGCCTCTGCGGATGCCGTGACGGCGACGGAAGCTGCTGCCGCCACCCCAGAAGCGGACGCGCCGGCTGACGAAACCGCCCCTGCAGCCAAGGCCCCCGCCAGGCGCACCCGGGCCCGGAAAACGGCAGTGGCCGCCGAACCCCTGCCCGCCTTCGCCGGCGAAGCGGAACCGGCGGCCGCAGGCGCCGCCGCCGCGGCCCCTGCCACCGCAGCAGCCGCCGCTGATGAAAGCCTCGACGCTGGTGGGGGCCCCGCCGCTGATGCTGCCCCGGACGCCACGGCCGCTGCCGAAACCAAACCGGTCCGCCGCCGTCGGGTAGCCACCCGCAAGGTTGCTTCCCCGGCCGCCGCACCCGCAGCGGAAACCCCGGCCGCGGCCGGCGTCGCGCCGGAACAAATGCCGGCGGAAGCCGCGGACCAGGCTGCGGTCCAGACGGACGAGCAGATGCAGGAACCGGCCGCACCTCAAAGCGCCGAGGCCCCGGAACCTGCCCCGGCGCCGGACCAGGTCCAGGAGCCGGTCAAGGAAACCGCGGCCGCCCAGCAGTCCGCGCCGGAGTCCCCCGCGCCGGAGTCCCCCGGGGCGAAGGACGCCGGGTCCGCGCCGGCCGCCAGCCCCTTTGGCTCCCTCTTCCTTGAACCTGCTTCCCCCACCTCCGTGCTCTTCCAGGCACCGGACCTCAGCACCGTGGTCCGTCCGGCCACGCCCGCGGCTGAGGAGCCTGACGAGGAAGAGGCCGAGGACAGCGACGATTCCTCCAGCCGCCGTCGGCGCCGCAGCCGTGGCCGCCGTGGCCGCACCCGCACCGGCGACAGGGCGGATGAGGACAACGAGGACGGAAGCGCCGAGGCCGACGCCGAGGACGAAGCTGACGAGGACACCGCGGGGCACCTGGAGGACGGAGTGACGTCCCGCCGCCGCCGTCGCCGCCGCCGCGGGGACCAGGACCTTGAGCTCACGGGTGGCGGGGACGATGATCCGCCCAACACGGTGACCCGGGTCCGTGCTCCGCGGGCCGTCAGTGAGGCGCCGGTGAGCAACCGGGTGACCAGCGTGAAGGGGTCCACCCGCCTTGAGGCCAAGAAGCAGCGCCGCCGCGAATCCCGCGACACAGGCCGCCGCCGTACCGTCATCACCGAGGCCGAGTTCCTGGCACGCCGCGAGTCCGTTGACCGGCAAATGATTGTCCGGCAGCGCGACGACAGAATCCAGATCGCAGTCCTGGAGGACGGCGTCCTGGCCGAACACTTCGTGTCCAAGACCCAGCAGGACTCGCTGATCGGCAACGTGTACCTGGGCAAGGTCCAGAACGTGCTGCCCTCCATGGAGGCGGCGTTCGTTGACATCGGGCGCGGCCGCAACGCCGTCCTGTACGCCGGTGAGGTCAATTGGGAAGCGGTCAACCTCGAAGGCAAACAGCGCCGCATCGAAAACGCGCTGAAGTCCGGCGACACCGTCCTGGTCCAGGTGACCAAAGATCCCGTGGGCCATAAGGGCGCCCGCCTCACCAGCCAGATTTCGCTGCCCGGGCGCTACCTGGTCTACGTTCCCGGCGGCTCCATGACGGGCATCTCCCGCAAGCTGCCCGACGTCGAACGCAACAGGCTCAAGCGCATCCTGAAGGACCGCCTGCCCGAGCATGCGGGCGTCATTGTCCGCACCGCCGCCGAGGGCGCTTCAGAGGAAGAGCTGACGCACGACATCAACCGTCTACGCGCGCAGTGGGAGGGTATCGAAAGCCAGTCCGCGTCCACCAAGATCCTGGCGCCCGAGCCTGCTCTACGGCGAACCCGACCTGACCATCAAGGTGGTCCGCGACGTGTTCAACGAGGACTTCTCCAAGCTCATCGTCTCCGGTGAGGAAGCCTGGGACACCATCGAGGCCTACGTCACCTACGTGGCGCCGGACCTGGTGGGCCGCCTTGAGAAGTGGACCAAGGACCAGGACATCTTCTCCGCCTGGCGCATCGACGAGCAGATCCACAAGGCCCTTGAGCGCAAGGTCTTCCTGCCCTCCGGCGGCTCCCTGGTGATCGACCGTACCGAGGCGATGACCGTGGTTGACGTCAATACGGGCAAGTTCACCGGCAGCGGCGGCAACCTTGAGGAAACCGTCACCAAGAACAACCTGGAAGCGGCCGAGGAAGTGGTGCGCCAGCTGCGGCTGAGGGACATCGGCGGCATCATCGTGATCGACTTCATCGACATGGTGCTCGAATCCAACCGCGACCTGGTCCTGCGCCGCATGGTTGAGTGCCTGGGCCGTGACCGGACCAAGCACCAGGTCGCCGAGGTGACCTCACTCGGCCTGGTCCAGATGACCCGCAAACGCATGGGTACCGGACTGCTGGAAGTATTTGGCGAGCAATGCGAGGCCTGCGCCGGCCGCGGCATTGTGACCCACGACGACCCCGTGGAGCACCGCCGCGCCAACATCGTTGCGGCCGAGCACCACGTCCAGCGCACCGACAACCGGCCCGAAGCCCGCGCGGAGACCCACCGGCCGGAAGGGCAGCGGAACGACAATGCCCAGCCCGGCGTCCGTTCGGAGCGCAAGCGTCGGCGCGGACGTGGCGGCCAGCTGCCGGAAGCGGCCCCCGCGCCCGCTGTCCATGTCCACACTGTCCAGCCGGATCCGTCCGACGCGGAGCGGCACGCCAAGGCAGAGGCAACCAGGCTTGCGCTGGCGAACATCGCCGCTGCCGCCCACGCAGCCCACCTGCATGACGATGAAGTGGCCGCCGCCCGGCAGGTGCCTTCCGTGGTGCCTGCGCCGGCACCGGCGGAGGAGAAGCACGACGCCGATGCCTCGGCACGCCCGGCAGCTGTCCTGACGTTTGGCGGCGAGGAAGTTCCGCTTCCGTACGTGGCACACGCCGAGGACCAGCATCCCAAGCCCGCCCTGACACTGGACCGGCTTGCCGAAGCGTTCGCGCACCTGGGCCAGCCGGCTTCGGCCGTGGAGAACGCGCCGGCCACATCGCCGGATGCCACGAAGATGCCGGAACCGGGGACGCCGGAGCTGGTCACGCCGCAACGGCAGCCCGATAACGGGGGAGCGGAAGCCCGCGCCACCGGTGAAGCGCCGGCCGAAAAGGACTATTCCGACCACACGCTGGAGCAGTCACGGCAGCGCAGGCCGCGGCGCCACCGGGCCGCCAGCCGTGCCCAGGGCGCTGCCAATGAGACCGCCGTGCAGCACCACGAAAACGTCCAGCCGTCCGCTGCGGGCCACACGCACGCAGCAAAGGCCCCGGAACCGGCGAAGCCGGAGTCGGCCCAGGCTGCGGAGCCCCGCAAGGCGGCCGAGGAGCCCATCATCCTGGGCGTCGGTGTTCCCGCCTCGGAGCTCTAAGCCCGGGAGTCCAGCCGGCACAGCAGCAGCGCACCATCCAGGAATCCCCGCCGTACGGACGGTTTCCCCCGTAACAACAGGGGAAACCGTCCGTACGGCGGGGATTTCTGCTGTCTGAACGCTGTCATCCTTACCACCGGGTGCATCCCACGGGCTAGGCTGGAGACCGACACGGGGTGCCGCGCAGAAGGCCGGCTGAGATCCAGACCCGTTGAACCTGTCCGGCTAGTACCGGCGAAGGGATGTCTCTTGTCTTCGACCCTTTCCATGGCCCTGCCTGCCGCCTCCGAAGCCCGCGCGCCGCTGCCCGCCGGCCGGGATGTCCCGCGGGTCCTCTCCATTGCCGGTTCCGATCCGTCCGGGGGCGCCGGCATCCAGGCGGACCTCAAGAGCATTGCTGCGCACGGCGGATACGGCATGGCCGCCATTACCGCCCTCACGGCACAAAACACCCGTGGCGTACAGGCCGTCCACGTTCCTCCGGCCTCCTTCCTGGCCCAGCAGTTGGCTGCGGTCAGCGACGACATCATCATCGACGCGGTCAAGATCGGCATGCTGGGCGACGAGGCGGTGATCCGTACCGTCCAGCAGTGGCTGGGGAAGGTCCGTCCCGCCGTCGTGGTCCTGGATCCGGTGATGGTGGCAACCAGCGGTGACCGGCTGCTGAAGGAATCCGCGGAGGCGGCCCTCCGGGAACTGCTGCCCCTGGCACATCTCATCACCCCCAACCTCCCGGAACTGGCAATGCTGGTTGGCGGGGATGTTGCGGAGAGCTGGGATGCGGCGCTGGACCAGGGCAGGCGCCTGGCGGACGAAACCGGGGCCACCGTGCTGGTCAAGGGCGGCCACCTGGCCGGATCGGACTGCCCGGACGCGCTGGTCAACACCTCTGGCCTCCTGTCGCAGGACGTGGTGGAGGTGCGGGGCCAACGGATCTCCACCCGCAACAGCCACGGCACAGGCTGTTCCCTGTCCTCCGCAATGGCCACGGTGCAGTCGCGCCTGGGTGACTGGGAGGCATCGCTCCGGACGGTCAAGCCCTGGCTGGCCGGCGCACTGGAGAACTCGGGCCAACTGGAGGTGGGGCAGGGAAACGGCCCCGTCCACCATTTCCACCACATGCGGCCGGCGCTGGCTGAAGGTGGCTTCGCTGCCCGGCTGTGGGCGGAAGCCCAGCAGGACCTCGCAGACATCTACGCCCTGGATTTCATCCACGGCCTGGCCTCCGGCGACCTTTCTGAAAAGGAGTTTGCCTACTACCTGGCCCAGGATGCCCTTTACCTGAACGGCTACTCCCGCGTGCTGGCCCGCGCAAGTGCCCTGGCCCCCACCGAGGTGGAGCAGTTGTTCTGGGCCGGGTCCGCGCAGCAGTGCCTCGAGGTGGAATCGGAGCCTGCACCGCTCGTGGCTCAGCACACGCCCGGTCCAGCACGGACTTGGACCTGTCACCAAGTCCTACGTGGACCACCTCACTGCAGCGTCGGCGTCGGGCAGTTATCCGGTGCTGGCCGCCGCTGTGCTGCCCTGCTTCTGGCTCTACGCGGAGGTGGGGGAGAAGCTCCACGCCCGGTTCCTCGCCGCCGGCGAACCCGGCGGCCACGCGTATGCGGACTGGCTGCGCACATACGCCGATGAGGGCTTTGCCGAAGCCACCCGCCGTGCCATCGCCATCGTGGACGCAGCAGCGCGGAAGGCCTCAGAGCAGGAAAGGGCGGCGATGGTGACCGCGTTCAAGCAGTCCTGCCGCCTGGAAGTGGAATTTTTCGACGCGCCGAGGCTGCATTCCTGACGCGTTCAGGCTGGGCCGCCGCTAGTATGGAGGGGCACGGTTGCGGTGCTGCCTGTCTTGATGTGGTTACTACCACAGCCGGGCCGCCGTAACCAGCCTCATTTGCGGCCGTAGATGGATTTAGCGTATTCTAGATCTTCGGTGCTTACGCCAACACTTGGGTTATGACCCCGGAGCATTCCGCTATGCACAACAAGCGGACTTCTCCACCGGGACGGCTCACGGATTTCCCCGGGAAATCCACGGCGTTGAGGCACAGCGGGAACCCAGCCAATTTTGAGCGGGGTGCCGCACGCAAATTTTGTAATAAACGTCGAGAGAAGTGAGTTCCCAAGTGGTGTACGCGATTGTCCGCGCAGGCGGCCGCCAAGAGAAGGTTTCCGTTGGAGACTTCGTTACCCTGAACCGCGTCGCCGGTGGAGCCGGCAGCACCATCGAGCCTGCCCGCACTGCTCCTGGTTGACGGTGACAAGGTCACCTCCGCCGCCGCTGACCTGGCCAAGGTAACTGTTACGGCTGAAATCCTCCAGGACCTGCGTGGTCCTAAGATTGTCATCCAGAAGTTCAAGAACAAGACCGGCTACAAGAAGCGCCAGGGTCACCGTCAGGAATTGACCAAGGTCAAGATCACCGGCATCAAGTAACCACCGGTTACTGTTCAGGTATTTCAACAGATTCCCCAGAATTTAGAGGCAGGCATTTCAGATGGCACATAAAAAGGGCGCGAGGCTCCACTCGCAACGGCCGCGATTCCAACGCTCAGTACCTCGGCGTCAAGCGCTTCGGCGGCCAGGTAGTTTCCGCAGGCGAGATCATCGTCCGCCAGCGCGGCACCCACTTCCACCCGGGCGCCGGCGTGGGCCGCGGCGGTGACGACACCCTGTTCGCACTGACCCCGGGCGCCGTTGAATTCGGCACCCGCCGCGGTCGTCGCGTGGTCAACATCGTTGCTGCTGCAGCTGCAGAGTAACAACCAGTTCTGAAGCGGTGGAGCGGGCCTGAGGGTCCGCTCCACTGTTCTTTTAACAGCATTACAATCGATGTGGCGTCCCTGGGCGCTCCATAACAGCACTTTAGGAGAACCACGTGGCCAGCTTTGTAGACCGGGTAGTACTGCATGTATCCGGCGGAACCGGCGGCCATGGTTGCGTCTCAGTGCACCGTGAGAAGTTCAAGCCGCTGGGAGGGCCCGACGGCGGCAACGGCGGCAACGGCGGCGACGTGATCCTTCGCGTCGACCACCAGACCACCACGCTCCTGGACTACCACCACGCACCCCACCGGCACGCCAGCAACGGCGGCCCCGGCATGGGCGACTGGCGCGGCGGCAAGAACGGCGAGACCCTGGTCCTGCCCGTGCCGGACGGCACCGTAGTCAAGACCAAGGACGGCGAAGTCCTGGCCGACCTCGTGGGCGAAGGTGCAGAGTTCATCGCAGCCGCAGGCGGTCTGGGCGGGCTTGGCAATGCCGCGCTCTCCTCGCAGAAACGCCGCGCACCCGGTTTCGCTCTGCTGGGCATCGAGGGCGACTCCCGCGACATCGTCCTGGAGCTGAAGTCCATCGCTGACATCGCCTTGGTGGGCTTCCCGTCCGCCGGCAAGTCCAGCCTCATCGCGGCCATGTCTGCTGCCCGCCCCAAGATCGCCGACTACCCGTTCACCACCTTGGTCCCTAACCTCGGTGTCGTCCAGGCGGGCGACGTGCGGTTCACCATCGCCGACGTCCCCGGCCTCATCGAAGGTGCCAGCGAGGGACGCGGCCTGGGCCACCACTTCCTGCGCCACGTTGAGCGCTGCGCCGCCCTGGTCCACGTCCTTGACTGCGGCACCCTGGAATCGGACCGGGATCCGCTCGCGGACCTGGCCATCATTGAGGGCGAGCTGGAGAAGTACGCCGTCGACATGAGCTACGCAGGCCAGGACGGCGAAGTGGTTCCCCTGAACCACCGCCCGCGGCTGGTTGCACTGAACAAGGTTGACCTGCCCGACGGCAAGGACATGGCGGAATTCGTGCGCCCGGAACTCGAATCACGCGGCTACCGCGTGTTCGAGGTCTCCGCCACGAGCCACGAGGGGCTGCGCCAGCTCGGCTTCGCCATGGCAGAGATCGTCAAGGCTGCCCGCGATGCCGTGGCAGCCGCCCCGCCCAAGGTGCAGCCCGCCGTGCTGCGGCCGCGCGCCGTCAATGAATCCGGGTTCAAGATCCGCCGCGAGGAAAAGAACCTGGAGCCGCTGTTCCGCGTTTTGGGCGAAAAGCCCGAGCGCTGGGTCAAGCAGACCGACTTCACCAACGAGGAAGCCATCGGCTACCTGGCGGACCGGCTGGCCCGGCTCGGGGTGGAAACCGAACTGTTCAAGCAGGGCGCCAAGCCGGGTGACACGGTGGTCATCGGTGAGGAAGACGGCGTGGTCTTCGACTGGGAGCCCACCATGATGGCGGGCGCCGAGCCCTGGCATCGCCGCGCGGTACCGACGTCCGGTTCGCCGATATTGGTGACCGCCCCACCCGCGGCCAGAAGCGTGAGGAGCAGCTGGAGCGCCGTGAGGCCAAGGCTGCCGCCCGCGCCGAGCTTGAGGCGGAGCGCAAGGCCGGGATCTGGACCGAATCCGTCAGCGGACGCCGTGCCGCCCAGCCCGCTAAGGAAAGCGGACTGGAAGCGGACGATGACCTCTAGGGACGTGACTGAGGTGCCGGCTGGGGGTACCACGGACAGAAATGCTCTGGCCGGGGCCCGCCGGATCGTGGTGAAGGTGGGTTCGTCGTCGCTGACAAGCATCAAGGGCGGCATCTCGGAGGAAGCGCTGACGGCCCTGGCCGACGCCCTGGCGGCAAAGCGCAATGCCGGTGCCGAGATCATCCTTGTGTCTTCCGGGGCAATCGCTGCCGGACTGGCCCCGCTGGGGCTGGCCAAGCGCCCCCGCGACCTGGCCACCCAGCAGGCCGCAGCCAGTGTGGGCCAGGGATTGCTGATGGCGCGGTACACCCAGGCCTTCGGCGCCCACGGTGTCACCGTCAGCCAGGTCCTGCTCACGGCCGAGGACTTGATGCGGCGCAGCCAGCACACCAACGCCCTTCGTGCCATGGACCGGCTGTTGAGCCTTGGGGTGGTCCCCGTGGTCAACGAAAATGACACCGTGGCCACCCATGAGATCCGCTTCGGGGACAACGACCGGCTCGCCGCCCTGGTGGCGCACCTGGTGCGCGCCGATGCACTGGTGCTGCTGTCCGACGTCGACTCCCTCTATGACGGTCCGCCCGCCCAGGGTGCCAAGCGCATCGCGCTGGTCACCGGCGCACACGACCTTGAGGGCGTGTCCATCGGGAAAGCAGGAAAAGCCGGGGTGGGCACCGGAGGCATGATGACCAAAGTGGAGGCTGCCAGCATGGCGGCAGGCTCGGGAATCCATGCCCTGGTGACCTCTACCCCCAACGCGGCCGCAGCCCTGAACGGGGAGGACGTGGGCACGTGGTTCTCCGTCAACGGCTCCCGCAAGCCGGTCCGTCTCCTCTGGCTGGCCCACGTTGCCTCGGTGCAGGGCCGCCTGGTCCTGGACGACGGGGCAGTGCGCGCCGTGCGGCACCACCGCACATCCCTCCTGCCGGCGGGCATCTCCGCCGTGCACGGCGACTTTGAAGCAGGCGACGCCGTGGAGTTGGCGGGTACCGACGGCACTGTTGTTGCCCGCGGGCTGGTGAATTATTCATCTGAGGAGCTGCCGCGGATGCTGGGACGATCCACGCGGGAACTGGGCGAGGAACTGGGCAGCGGATACGAGCGCGAAGTTGTTCATGTTGACGACCTCGTGCTGGTCTGAGCTGCCGCCTCGCCTAAACTTGGATCATGACTGAAGCCCTGATCCATACTGCTGAACCTTCCGGAACCACTGCTGCACATGCACAGCCGGGTCCCTCAGCAGCGCCGGTATCGGCCGAGGTGCCCCAGTCCGGCGCAGAGGTGGAAGCGGCTGTCCACGCTATCGCCGACCGCTCCCGCCACGCTGCGCGCCGGATGGCCACCGCCAACCGCGCCTGGAAGGACCGTGCCCTCCGCGCGGTCGGTGCCGCGCTGCAGGAGAATATCCCGGCCATTCTCGCGGCCAACGCGATGGATGTGCAGCGAGGCAAGGCCAACGGCACCTCGGCAGCCCTCCTGGACCGGCTGACCCTCACCGAAGCCCGCGTCGCCGGGCTGGTGGCCGCCCTTGAAAACCTGGCAAACCTGCCTGACCCCGTGGGCAACGTTGTCCGCGGCCAGACTCTGCCCAACGGGCTTCGCCTCCGCCAGGTCAACGTGCCCATGGGAGTCGTAGCGGCTATCTACGAGGCCCGGCCCAACGTCACCGTGGACATTGCCGGCCTGGCCCTCAAGAGCGGCAATGCCGTGATCCTGCGCGGCGGGAGTGCGGCGGAAGCCACCAACCAGGTGCTGGTACGGATTCTGCGCGAGGCCCTCGAATCCGTTGGCCTCCCGGCTGATGCCGTGCAGACCGTGGACCAGTACGGCCGTGAAGGCGCCGGCGTCCTGATGAAGGCCCGCGGCAGGGTTGACGTGCTGATTCCCCGCGGTGGCCGTGAGCTGATCCAGGCTGTGGTCACCAACTCCGCCGTGCCGGTGATCGAAACGGGGGAGGGGAATGTCCACATCTTCATCGATGAGTCTGCTGACGAGAACATGGCGGTGGAGATCCTGCTCAACGCCAAGACCCAGCGGCCCAGCGTCTGCAACACGGTGGAGACGCTCCTGGTCCACTCGGGCTCAACGGTGCTGCCCGCCGTGGCCGCCGCCCTGCGCCAAGCCGGCGTCCGCCTCCACGTGGATGCCCGCGTCAGCGCCGCCCTGCCCGACGGGATAGAAGCGGAGCCGGCCACAGACCTGGACTGGGGAACCGAGTACATGGACCTGGACCTGGCTGTTGCAATGGTGGACAGCTTGGACCAAGCCGTCCAGCACATCCGGACCTGGTCCACCGGGCACACGGAAGCGATCCTCACCAACAGCCTCGCCAACGCCGAGCGCTTCATCGCGGAGGTGGACTCCGCGGCCGTGATCGTCAACGCATCCACCCGGTTTACCGACGGCGGCGAGCCTGGGCCTTGGGGCCGAAGTGGGCATCTCCACACAGAAGCTTCATGCCCGCGGCCCCATGGGCCTGACCGAGCTCACCACGACGAAGTGGATCGTCCAGGGCGAAGGCCAGGTCCGCGGGTAGCAACGCGGTAACATAGACCAGAACCCGGAAGCAGCGGAAGGTTCCGCTGCCCGTTAATCCTTGAACAAGGGGAGAAAATGCTGTTCCAGCAGATTGCCACGTCCGTCGCCGCCGCAGGTGAAGCAGGCCATGAGGAGGCTGCGCCGCTGTGGGCTGAGCCGTGGGTTTTCGGTGTGTCCATGTTCTCCATTCTGGTGGTGCTGATGTTCATCGCCTGGTCGTACAACAACCTGGGCAACCGCCACGCCGCCACGGATGAGCACGCGGATCCGCACCGCCAGCACCCCAACAAGCACGATCGCGGGCAGGGCCACTAAGATTTCCCACAACCTGCAACGCCATGGGGCCCGGGGAGGCTGCGGCTGGGCGTGATGGGCGGGACGTTCGATCCCATCCACCACGGCCACCTTGTGGCGGCCAGCGAAGTCGCGGCGGAGTTCGACCTCGATGAGGTGGTCTTCGTTCCCACCGGGCAGCCATGGCAAAAGTCCCATAAACAGGTCAGCGAGCCCGAGCACCGCTACCTGATGACCGTCATTGCCACGGCGTCCAATCCGCGCTTCACCGTCAGCCGTGTCGACGTCGACCGTCCGGGTCCCACCTACACCATCGACACCCTGCGCGACCTCCGGGCACAGCGGCCCGACGCGGATCTCTTCTTCATCACCGGCGCGGACGCCCTGGCGCAGATCCTGTCCTGGAAGGACATCGACGAACTGTGGTCGCTGGCCCACTTCGTGGGAGTCACCCGGCCCGGGCACGTCCTTGACGGCATGGGCCGTGACGACGTCAGCCTCCTGGAGGTTCCGGCCATGGCCATCTCGTCCACCGATTGCCGTGCCCGCGTTGCAGCCAACAACCCGGTCTGGTATCTGGTCCCGGACGGGGTAGTCCAGTACATCGCCAAATACGGCCTGTATTCCGACGCGCCTGAAGGCGCGGATGACCCAACTTCCGAAGCACGCGAACCAGCCAGTACTGAATGAGTTCTCAATGAGTCAGGAACAGCCCCCAATCCGCAGCCGCCGGGAACTCCGGAAGGCCAGGGACGCCCAACAGGCAACCCTGCCTGCCACGGAGCAGCGCCCGCCTGCCGCCAACCGGCCGGCTGACCGCACACCTGCACCGGAAGCGCAGGGTCCAGCGGCCCGCCCTGGTTCGACCGGGGACGCCGCTTCCGTGGCCCGCCCACAGCCGGCCGCAGACCAGACGGCGACGCAGCGCTCCTCCCAGATCCGTGCCCGTGACCGCGCCGCGCTGCGCACCATCAAGGAGCCTCGAGGAGAAGGAAGGGCAGCTTGCTGCCGGGGGGCCGCCCACCCGGCGCCAGCTGCGGCTGCAGCAACTCAAAGAACAGGCGCTCACGGCCGCCAATCCCGTCGTCCCACCGGCCGCTGCTCCGGCCACCAAGGCAACTCCAGCGGTTACCGGCCCGGGGAGAAGCCCGCAGATTCCGCGCCGGCCCCCGAAAGCGCTCCGGATGGCATGACGGTGGAGCAGGCCCTGGAGGCCCGCGCACTTATTGCGGCGCAGGCCAGGAACCAGATCGCCAAGATGGAGCACATCGCCTCCATGGATCCGGAGGCCGTGGATCCGGAAATCCTGGCGGAGCAGATTGCCCTGGCCGAACGGGCCGCGGTCATGAACCGCCGCGCCATGGCCCGGCAGAAGCTTGCGGAGCAGGCCGGCAGTCCCGCCGCCCCGGTCAGGGATTCCACGCCAATGGACAAGCCCGGCCCGTCCACCGCCAACAACCTGGCCATGGTGACGCCGCTGGAGTTCGTCCAGGTGCCCGGCGTCGAGCGGCCGGTCATGAAACCGCCGGCGACCTCGCACGTTCCGGTAACCACCCGGCCCGGCACAAAGGTGCCGGGTGCTGGAAAACGGAGGCCTTCCTCCCGTCCCAAGGCACCGGCCGCGGACTCAGCCACCGGCCGTTCCAAGGTCATCGCCCGTGCGGAGGCGGCTGCAAAAGCCGCCAGCCGTCCCGCGCCCGTATCGCGCCCGGAAGACCAGTCGGAGGACCTCTTCGAGGACCTTCCCCGGGTTCCTGCCCGGTCCGCCTATGGGCTCGATCCCCTGGACGCCGCCACGGCGGGCCTGACAAGGGCCCGCCGCAACCGCATTCTCCAGTTCTGCATCCTCGCGTTCGGGATCCTGGCCCTGGTGGCCGGCATCATCCTGATGGTCAGCGGCCTGTCCCGCTGACCGCGCCGCCGGCACCAACACACTTAAACCAAACAAGGAGTCCCGTGACTGCAACAGAATCTTCCATCGCCATAGCCCGTACAGCCGCCAAGGCCGCCGCGGACAAGATCGCCCAGGACATCGTCGCCATGGATGTGAGCGAACGCCTGGCCCTGGCCGACGTCTTCCTCATCGCGTCGGCACCGAGCGAACGCCAGGTCAACGCGATCGTGGACGGGATCGAGGAAGAACTCGCCAAGCAGGACCTTCGTCCGGTGCGCCGTGAGGGCCGGTCCGGCGGACGCTGGGTCCTGCTGGATTACGCCGACGTCGTGATCCACGTCCAGCACGAGGAAGACCGCGTCTTCTACGCCTTGGAGCGTCTTTGGAAGGACTGCCCGGTGGTGGACCTGGAGCTTGGCGACGACTCATCAGCCAAAGCCGGCGCGGTCTCCGAAGGCGAGTAGGCTCCGCACCGCGGTGAATATTCCCGATTTGGAATTTTCGGAATTGCTGTTCTAAGATATTTGAGTTGCTTCGGGGAGACCCTGAACAAAGCTCGTACAGGGCAGCAAGCATCCGGGGCTGTGGCGCAGCTGGTAGCGCACCTGCATGGCATGCAGGGGGTCAGGGGTTCGAGTCCCCTCAGCTCCACCGGTAAGTCCGCCGGAACCACTATGGTTCCGGCGGACTTTTTGTTTCCACATGCTGCGCGCTAACGGGGACTGATGGGTTTGCACCGCCGCCCGGACTCTGCACCCCCGCGTTCGGGGGTGATGTGTCCGGAGGCGGGTGCGCGACGCGGCGGTCACGTTGTGTCCCCGGGGTGTTGGATTCCGGGACGGTCCAGACCCGATTGGCGTCCAGCGGAAAAGTGCATTACTCTGGTCAGGTTGCTCCGGGGAATTCGACCGGAAGAGACAAGAGTACGGGGCTGTGGCGCAGCTGGTAGCGCACCTGCATGGCATGCAGGGGGTCAGGGGTTCGAGTCCCCTCAGCTCCACCGATACAGAGGGAACCATCCCATGATGGTTCCCTTTTTGTTGCCACCGGCAACCGATAGTGGACTCAACCCTTCCGGCGCAGGTCAAAGCGCGGTACAAATGTGAATGAGGGCACATCGTTCCGCCTCTGGACTGCTTTCATCCAAAGCGGCGGCCGCGGGACGGGCTGACGAGGAGGTCGCAGATGTCCCACGCAGAAGGTTCCGGCTACAGCCCCAACGGGGAAGGGTCTTCCAGCAGATCACCCCTGACGCGCGATACCGCCATCCGCGGCCCGGCCCGGCCGGCCCCCTATGTTGGAGCCGGCATCATCCTTGCCGCTGCCATCCTTTTCCCCCTGATGCCGCAGGCTCTATGCGTTTGATGCACCGCGGCTGGGCGGGATGCCGTTCTTCTACTGGTACCAACTGCTCTGGGTGCCAATCTCCGCCATATTGACCAGCACCGCGTATTGGCTGGTCACCAGGGAAGACCGACGACGGCGGGCCGAGGCACGTGCGGGCGGCCCGCCCCCGGCGGACGCAGCATCCGCCGATGCCGGGTTGGGAGGGGACCGGCCATGAACGCCCGCGAGATCAACTGGACCGCCCTGGTAATTGTGGTGCTGCTCTTCGTCGTGGTGGCCGTGATGGGCTTCCTCGCCGCGAGGTGGCGCCGGAACACCGAGGTGGAAGGACTTCACAGCCTGGATGAATGGGGCCTGGGGGGCCGTGGGTTCGGCACCTGGATCACGTGGTTCCTGCTCGGCGGGGACCTGTACACCGCCTACACCTTTGTGGCGGTGCCGGCGGCAATGTGGGCCACGGGCGCCGTCAGCGGGTTCTTTGCCGTGCCATACACGATCGTCCTGTACCCGATCATCTTCATCATTATGAGCCGCTTGTGGTCCGTATCCCACCGCCACGGCTACGTCACCTCAGCGGACTTCGTGGGCGGCCGCTACGGCAGCCGCTGGCTCTCCCTGGCGGTCGCCGTGACGGGCATCGTCGCCACCATGCCCTACATCGCCCTGCAGCTGGTGGGGATCAAGGCGGTTCTCACCGTCCTTGGCCTGGGAAGCTCCGGCAACGTCCTGCTGACTGACCTGCCGCTGATCCTGGCGTTCGTGGTCCTGGCCGCCTATACGTACACCTCCGGCCTTCGCGCCCCGGCAATGATCGCCGTCGTCAAGGACCTGCTCATCTACCTTGCCGTCATCGTGGCCGTCATCTACCTGCCCATCAAGTTCGGCGGCTGGGACAGCATCTTTGGCGCGGCGCAGAGCAAGCTGGGCGCGGTGAACCAGGCAACGGGCAAGCCGGCAGGCGTCTTTGTCCCCGGCGCGGCGAACTACTCCGCTTACTGGTCCCTGGCACTGGGCTCGGCGATGGCGCTGTTCATGTACCCCCACTCGGTGACCGCGGTGCTGGCTTCGAAGGCCCGCAACACCATTCGCCGCAACGCCGCCATCCTGCCGCTGTACTCCCTGATGCTCGGTTTCCTGGCACTGCTGGGTTTCGTGGCCATCAAGGCAGGCACCAAGCCAATCGACCTGGATGGATCGGTCAACCCGCAGCTGGTGGTTCCCCAGCTGTTCCTTGACCACTTCCCGGCCTGGTTTGCCGGAATCGCGCTGGCCGCCATTGCCATCGGCGCCCTGGTGCCGGCGGCGATCATGTCCATCGCCGCCGCGAACATGTTCACGCGGAACATCTACCGTGACTTCATCCGGCCCGACGTAGACCCCCGTACCGAGGCGAAAGTGTCCAAGATCGTCTCCCTGGTGGTGAAGGTGGGCGCCCTGGTCTTCGTGATCGCCATGGACCAGTCGGCGGCCATCAACATGCAGCCTGCTGGGCGGCATCTGGATCCTGCAGACCTTCCCGGCCGTGGTGGCGGGCCTGTACACCCGCTGGTTCGACCGCTGGGCCCTCCTGGTCGGCTGGGCCGTGGGGATCATCTTCGGAACCGTCTCCGCCTATAACGTGGTCAACCCGGTGACCAGGGCGCACTTCGGCGGATCGCTGGCGCCCATCCCCGGGACGGACTTCAGCGTCTACATCGCTGTGTCGGCGTTCGCGCTGAATCTGGTTGTCGCCGCCGTGCTGACCGTGGTGCTGCGGGCGCTGAAGGTCAGGACAGGCGAGGACCTCACCCGGCCCACGGACTACGCCGCCGACGAAACGGATCCCAAGGTGGTGCAGATCGAAAAGACCCAGCACTACACCCAGCCGGGCGGCCCGTCCCCGGTGGCCTAGCCCCGGGGTTCCCAAGCCGCCCTCCTGCCGGGTTACGTCCCGGCAGGAGGGCGCTTTCGCTAAAGCCAGGCGGTGCGTCGCAGCGGCGGTTCCTCGCCGCCCGGCCGGCGCACCAGGACCTGGTTGACGCCTGTGAGTCCATTTTCGAATCCCAGGGCGCTGGCGGCCATGTACAGCCGCCACACCCGTGCACGCCCTTCGCCGGCCAGCTGCACCGCTTGGGCCCAGTTCTGCTCAAGCCGGCTGACCCAGGCCCTGAGGGTCAGGGCGTAGTGACGGCGCAGGGCCTCCACGTCCAGGACTTCAAACCGGGCGGCTTCCAGTGCGGCCACCATCTCGCCCAGGCTGATCATTTCGCCGTCGGGGAAAACATAGCGGGGGATAAACGAGTCGGGGTCGGGGCTGGTTGGGCCGGCGTTCCAGGAGATGGCGTGGTTAAGCAGCCGGCCGCCGGGACGGAGCAACCCGAAGAGCGCTTCGGCATAGGCAGGGGTCTGCGCCCGTCCCACGTGCTCGGACATCCCGATGGAACTAATGGCGTCGTACGGCCCGTCCTGCACGTCCCGGTAATCCTGGTCCCGGATTTCCACAAGGTCCGTGAGGCCCGCTTCTGCTGCGCGCTTGCGGGCCAGGGTGGCCTGCTCGGTGGAGAGCGTCACGCCCACCACGCGTGCTCCGTACCTGCCTGCAGCATGGAGGGCGAAGCTTCCCCACCCGCAGCCGACATCGAGGACCCGCATACCGGGTTGCAGGCCCAGCTTGCGGCAGACCAGGTCGAGCTTGGCCTCCTGCGCGGCGTCCAGGCCATCAAGAATGCCTGCGGCTGGATCGTGGCCCGGACCGGCGGCGGAGCCTCCCGGGGTTGCCGTGTCCCCGTCCGGCCACACGGCGCAGGAGTAGACCATCGTTGATCCGAGCACCAGGGCGTAGAAGTCGTTGCCCACGTCGTAGTGGTGCGAGATGGCGGCCGAATCCCGTCTGCGTGAGTGCATCGTGCCCTTCTTCGCGATGCGTGCTTCCTCGGGCGGCGGGGCAGGGTTGGGGCCGATGGCGCCGAGCCGGACCGCGGTGCGCAGCAGCAGTGAGAGCTCCCCGGCGGTCAGCGGGCGGAAGGGGCCGGGTTCGGCGAACTTGCCCGCAGAACTCAATGCCTTGAAGGCAGCGAAGATGTCGCCCGGGGCGTCGATGTCTCCTGCCACGTAGGCCCGGCTCAGGCCCAACTGTCCCGGTGACCAGAGCATGCGCCGGAGTGCCTTCCGGGACTTGAACTCCAGGACCGGAGCGTCTGCGGGGCCGGCTTCAGAACCGTCCCATGCCCGCAGTCGCAGCGGCGACTCCCGGGTCCCCAATACCACTCCCAGGGCCTTTTCCAGCCGGGCTGCGTGTCCACGGGTTCCCGTTGCGGTGTGTGCGGCTGCTGCAGTGTCCATGCGCCCACCCTAAGGCCGGGCTGCCCTCCACGACTATCATGGGGGAGTGAATTTTCACCCAACCGATGTGGTGGTCATCGGGGCGGGACAGGCCGGCCTGTCGGCCGCGTACCACCTCCAGCGCCGGGGACTCGACTATGCCGTGCTCGACGCCGAAGAAGGTCCCGGGGGTGCGTGGCGGCACCGCTGGAAGAGCCTGCGCATGGCCACGGTCAACGGGATCAGCGACCTGCCCGGCATCGCCAAGCCGGAAGTGGATCCCGCGGAACCCAGTTCCGAGTTCCTCACCCGGTATTTCGGCAGCTATGAGGCCGAGCTGGGCCTCGCCGTCCACCGGCCCGTCAAGGTCCGGGCTGTCAGGCGCGAAGACAGCAATCCGGCAGGCAGGCTGCGGATCGAAACACCGGAGGACGGCTGGAGCGCCAAAGCACTCATTAACGCCACGGGGACGTGGACGCGCCCGTTCTGGCCCATCTATCCGGGTCAGAACACCTTTCGTGGCCAGCAGGCGCATGTGGCCGACTACGTCTCCGCGGACCAGTTCCGCGGCAAACACGTAGTCGTTGTGGGCGGGGGCATATCCGCGGTCGGACTGCTGGAGGAGATATCACGCGTCACCAGCACCAGCCTGGTTCACGCGCCGGGAACCGGTCTGGCGGGATGAAGAGTTTGATGCCAAGGCAGGCCATGACGCCGTGGCACTGGTGGAGGAGCGGGTCCGCAAGGGGCTTGCACCGCAGAGCGTGGTGTCGGTGACAGGGCTCATCTGGACTCCTGCCCTGCGCGCGGCCAGGGAACGGGGCGCGCTTGACCGCCAGCCCATGTTCACCTCCATCGAACCTGACGGGGTCCGCCGAGCCGACGGCAGCCTGTTAAGGGCCGACGTCATCCTGTGGGCCACGGGCTTCCGGGCCGAACTTGAACACCTTGCGCCGCTTCACCTGCGGGGGCCGGGCGGCGGGATTGCCATGAACGGAACCCAGGTGGCAGCCGAGCCGCGCGTCCACCTGGTGGGTTACGGCCCGTCGTCGTCCACCATTGGCGCCAACCGTGCCGGTCGCGCAGCAGTGGCAGCGGTCCTGAAGCTGCCGGGAATGGCGACGGCGGCAGAAACGGTAACGTGGGGGTGACGCCCCGGGTGCCGGGGCCGGCACAGGCAACAGAAGGCGGCAGGACACCGGTGGCAGAAAACACCCTGGCGGACATCTTCGACGGGCTGCGCCGGCGGCCGGACGTCGAGGCACCCAACCTTCAGGCCTGGGACGCCACGGACCGGCTGCTGCTGGAGACCGCGGCCCAGCTCGGGCGGACCGGCAGCACCGTCGTGGTTATCGGAGACCGCTACGGGGCGCTGACGCTCGGTGCGTGCGCGCTGCTTGCCCCAGCCTCGCTGCGCGTCCACCAGGACCTGGTCACCGGGGAAAGGGCACTGCGGTTCAACGCCGCTGAACTCGCGGCGGACGGGGCGGCTTTCGTCCAGCTGCCCCTGGGCCACGAATTGCTGGCCGGGGCGGACACCGTCCTGCTGCAGCTCCCCAAGACCCTGGCTGAGCTTGAGGAGATCGCTGCCGCCGTTGCGCGGTACGCCGCACCGGACGTCCGGCTGCTGGCAGGTGGCCGGGTGAAGCACATGTCAATGGGCATGAACGCAGTCCTTGAACGGTACTTCGTTTCCGTGCAGCCCCAACTCGCGCGGCAAAAATCGCGGGTCCTCCTTGCCGCCGGCCCCAAAACCGCCGCTTCCCCGCGGTTTCCTGTGATGGAGCACCTTGACGAGCCTGGACCTGGACGTTGCCGCGCACGGAGCTGTCTTCGCAGGCGCCAGGCTGGACATCGGCACACGCTTCCTGCTGACGTTCCTGCCGGCGATGAAACCTGCACGGCACGCCGTCGACCTGGGCTGCGGCACCGGCATCCTGGCTGCAATGTACGCCAGGCAATTCCCCACCGCTGCCGTGACGGCCACTGACCAGTCGGCGGCCGCCGTGCAGTCCGCGCTGGCCACTGCCCGGGCAAACGGACTGGCGGACCGGATCAACGTGCTGCAGGACGACGCGCTCAGCACGTTCCAGGATGGCGCGGTTGACGCCGTGCTGCTGAACCCGCCCTTCCACATTGGAGCCGGCGTCCACGCCGGCGCTGGGCTGAAGATGATCGAGGCGGCCGGACGGGTCCTTGCTCCCGGGGGCGAGCTCTGGACGGTCTACAACCGGCACCTGGCCTATCTTCCGGCGTTGGAGCGGCACGTGGGACCCACCGTCGTGGAGGGCCGTAACCCCAAGTTCACCGTTACCCGCAGCACACGAAGCGCCCGCTGACCCTTCCTGCCCCTCACCGGCCACAACATTCGCCGCGCCGCTGCCGGACATGTGGGCGGGGGCGCACGCTTAACGTACGATTCAAAGCATCACCACCGCCAGGTAGCCGAAGACGTTTAGGGGACACAGTGTCTGAGATCCGCCAATCCTCTCCGAGGCGCGGAACCAACTTGCCCAGGATGGGGGACTTCAACCTCACCGTCATCCTCGACGCAATCCGCAGGACTTCCGGTGGCCTAAGCCGTGTGGAGGCTCGCCCAGATCGTGGGCCTGTCGCCCCAGACCATCTCCAACATTTCACGCCGCCTGCTGGACCAGAACCTGATCGTCGAGGCCGGCAAGGAAGGCAGCGGCCCCGGCAAGCCGCGCACCATCCTCCGCCTCAACCCCGGCGGCATGTACGCACTGGGGGTCCATCTGGACCCGGCCGTAACAACGTTCGTGGTGCTGGACCTGGTGGGAGCGGTAGTACGGCACTCCCGGATCAAGACCCCCGGCGGAAACGATCCCGCCGCCGTCATCGCCACCATCGCAGCGGAACTGGACCAACTGGTGAATGATTCCGGCGTGGACCGCAGCCGCATCGCGGGACTGGGAGTGGCCGCCCCCGGCCCCATCGACCTGGACAACGGAACCGTGGTGGACCCGCCGCTGCTGCCCGGCTGGGACCGGGTGGAACTGCGGGACGCCCTGGCCAAGGCCACCGGCTACTCCGTGCTGGTGGACAAGGACGTGACCAGCGCCGCCGTGGCGGAAACCTGGGCGGGCGGCCCCAGCGGTGCCGGCAGCTTCGTCTTCATGTACATGGGCACCGGCATCGGCTGCGGCATCGTCCTCAACGATGAAGTGGTCCGCGGCACCTCAGGCAACGCCGGCGAAATCGGCCACATCGTCGTGGACCCGGACGGACCCCCTGTGACTGCGGCCAGCGCGGCTGCGTCAAGTCCTCCGCCATTCCGCAGGTCCTGGTGGCCGAAGCAGAGGCCGCTGGAATCCTGCCCGGCTCCCAGGCCGGGACCGCCGCCGAAATCCAGCAGAGTTTCGCCGACCTCTGTGCACGGGCCTACGGCGGGGACGAACGGGCGGCCGCGATCCTGGACAAGTCCGCCGTCCTGGTGGCCCGGGCAGTTTCAGTGGTAACCAACACCCTGGATGTTGAACGGGTCGTCTTCGGCGGCCCGTTCTGGACCTGCCTGTCGCAGCGCTACCTCGAATTGATCCCGACCCTCCTGGACATCAACAGCGCCGCCCGTCTCATCCATCCCATCGAGGTTGTGGGCACCGGCGTGGGGGAGGACGTGGGAGCGATCGGCGCAGCCTCGCTGGTCCTTGAACATACCCTCGCGCCCCGCGCCCAGCGGCTCCTGCTGGAAAGCTGACCGCCGCATGTTTCGCCGGGCATCCAAGACAGCATCCGTGGTGGCCGCCGCGGTCCTGGTCCTCACAGCCTGCACGCCCGCCGATCCGGCGGGCGGCAACAGGACCATCAAAGTGGCCTACCAAAAGACAGACTCGTTCACGGCCCTGGACACCGTGTTCCAGGACGCCAAGAAGGAGTTCGAGGCCGCCAACCACGGCGTCACCATCGAGCCTGCAGCCCATCCAGGCCAACGACGACGACTACGGCACCAAGCTGGCCCTGGCCCTGCGGTCGCCATCGACGGCACCTGACGTCTTCTACGAAGACACGTTCAAGGTTCGCTCCGACGTGGACGCCGGGTACCTCCTGAACCTGGACAGCCGCCTGTCCGGGTGGGCGGACTGGAACAAGTTTGACGCCGGCGCCAAGGAAGCGGGGAAAGCGGACGACGGCGGCACCTACGCAGTGCCGCTGGGCACCGACACGCGGGCCATCTGGTACAACAAGAAGGTTTTCGAGGCGGCAGGCATCGCCCTGCCATGGCACCCCGCCAGCTGGCAGGAGATCCTGGATACCGCCAGGAAGATCAAAGCCTCCCAGCCGGACGTGATCCCCTTCAACATGTATGCCGGAAAGGGCACCGGTGAGGGAACCGTGATGCAGGGCTTCTACGAGCTCCTGTACGGCACCGGAGCGGGCCTCTATGACCAGGATTCGAAAAAGTGGGTCGTCGGCTCGGCCGGCTTCAAGGATTCACTGACCTTCCTCAAAACCCTGTACGGCGAGCACCTGGCCGTGCCCCCGGCCGAGGCGCTCGACCCGAACATCTGGAAAAAGGTGTTCGGCGAATGGTTCCCCAAAGCCAAACTGGGCGCCACTGTGGAAGGCTCCTACGCGCCGTCGTTCTGGCAGAACGGCGGAAGCTACGCATGGCCGGGGTATGCGCAGGACATGGCCGTCGCCCCATTCCCCACGCAGGACGGCGGCGCCCCCGGCGCGGTCAGCATGTCCGGCGGCTGGACCCTGGCCGTTGGTGCGGAAACCAAGCAGCCCGATCTCGCCTTCAATTTCCTCACCACTGCCCTCAACACGAAGAACTCGCTGGCTTTCACGGTGAACAACTCCCAGATCGCGGTGCGCACCGACGTCGCTGCCGACCCCGGCTACCAGTCCGCCAACCCGTTCGTGAAGGACGTGTCCGGCCTGGTCTCTGTCACCAGGTACCGGCCCGCAACCTCCGACTACCCCCGGATCTCCGCTGCCGTCCAGGAGGCCACCGAGGCCGTGATTACCGGCAACAGGACCCCGGAGCAGGCGGCGGCCGACTATGACGCGGCCGTGGCCGGCATTGTGGGCGGCGACAAGACCATCCGGAAGTAGCGGTGCCTGCCAACCACCGGACACGGCAAGCGCTCCGCTACCTGCCGGTCCTGCCCGCCGTCGTGCTCCTGCTCGTATTCCTCGCCGGTCCGGTGCTGTGGGCCTTCCACGCCTCGCTCACCAACGCCGGACTCACGGGCCCGCACGCCAGGAACCCGGAGTGGGTGGGCCTGGACAACTACCAGCGGCTGCTGCAGGACCCCATCTTCCCGCTCTCGCTGGCGCTGACTGTGCTGTTCGTCGCCGGTTCCGCGATCCTGGGCCAGAACGTGCTGGGACTGGCCCTTGCGGTCCTGATGCGGCGGGCACGGCCGGCCGTCTCCACTGCTGTTGGCACCGCCGTGGTGGCCGCATGGGTGCTGCCGGAAATCGTGGCCGCGTTCGCCGCCTACGCCTTCTTCAGCCGCGATGGGACGCTTAATCAGCTGCTTGGCCGGCTGGGGCTGGCGGAAACGGACTGGCTCTACGCCGTTCCCATGGCGGCCATAGTACTGGCGAACGTGTGGCGCGGGACCGCGTTTTCCATGCTGGTGTACCGCACCGCGCTCAACGGCGTCCCCGCCGAGCCTGGCCGAGGCCGCGCAAATGGACGGGGCGGGTGCCTGGCAGCGGCTGGCGTTCATCACGCTGCCGGTGATCCGTGGCAGCATTGCCACCAACCTGATGCTGGTCACGCTGCAGACCCTGGCTGTCTTCACCCTGATCTGGGTCATGACCGCCGGCGGCCCTGCCAACGGCAGCACCACGCTTCCGGTCCTGGCCTACCAGGAGGCCTTCAAATTCGGCGACATCGGTTACGGCACCGCTGTCGCCTCCGTCCTGATCCTCATCGGAGCCGTATTCGGGGGAGCCTATCTCCGCCTGCTCAGGGAGCAGAGGCCGTGAGCGCCCACGTTCGGGCGCCAGGGCAGCTTATAGGGGAGCGTGCAGGGAACCCCCGCAGGAGCCGTACCGGCGCGGGCCGCCCGCGGGGCAGCACGTGGGCGGATGCAGTCCTGCTGCTGATCGGCGCCTGCTTCCTGCTGCCCCTTCTCTGGCTGGTGCTCGGCTCCGTTGATCCGGCCGCCGGACATGCCGTCAAGGTGCCCCGCCAGCCGGGCCTGGAAAATTTCGCCGCTGTCCTCACCCCGGAGCCTGCTGTTCCGGCCACTGTGGAACAGCCTGGTGCTGTCCGCGGGAACCGGCGTGGTGACGCTGGCGGCGGCCGTACTCGCGGCATACCCGCTGTCCCGTTACCGGTCCCGCTTCAACACGCCGTTCATGTACGGCATCCTGTTCGGTACCTGCCTGCCCATCACCGCCATCATGGTGCCGGTCTACGGACTGTTCGTACAGCTGCGGCTGCTGGACTCCCTGCCTGCCACGGTGCTGTTCCTGGCCGCCACCAGCCTGCCCATGGCCATCTGGATGACCAGGAACTTCATGGATTCCGTGCCGGTGGCTCTGGAGGAGGCGGCCTGGGTGGATGGTGCCTCCAGGCTGGCCGGCCTGCGTTCAATCGTGCTTCCGCTCATGGGCCCGGGCCTGGGCGTGGTGTTCATTTTTGTGTTCATCCAGGCATGGGGGAACTTCTTTGTCCCGTTCGTGCTGCTGCTGTCCGAGGGCAGCCAGCCCGCAGCTGTATCGATCTTCAGCTTCTTCGGCCAGCACGGGGCAGTTGCCTACGGCCGCCTGGCCGCTTTTTCGATCCTATATTCGATTCCGGTCCTGGCCCTGTACGCCATTGTGGCGCGGGGGTCCGGGAATTCGCTGGCCCTGTCCGGAGCCGTGCGGGGCTAGTCGATGTCCTCCAGGACCACGCCGAAAGGCAGGGTGTCGTCCAGGTGCGCCTGGTGCCCGGTGGGGTTGCTGACCACGCGGACGCCGTGCAGTTTCTCGGCCGCGGACTGCATCAGGACGGGCCTGACAGTGTCGATGACCATCTGGCTCTTATCGGCGAGATATTCCTTGTAGCTGGCTGGAAGCTCAATCATGGGAAAAGGATAGACCTGTCAGCCGCGCAAGGGGAGTGGTCCCCATTGCCGGACTCCGGACCGGCGGCTTGGATAGGATGGCGGGCGGGGCATGGCCGGACCGGCCCGCGCGTCCATCACCGTCATCAGGGGGAATCCAGTGCTTTCGACCAGCGTGCCCGCAAGAATCCAGCCTGCGGAGCCTGGCCAGGGCGCAGCAGTTGGCCGCCAACATCTCACGCAGCTTCGAGGCGAAGGTTGTGGGGCAGTCCCGGCTGCGGGAATCGCTGATGGTGGGCCTGCTGACCGGCGGCCACATCCTGCTGGAGAGCGTCCCGGGGCTGGCCAAGACCACGGCTGCACAGACGCTGGCGGAGGCCGTCAGCGGTGAGTTCCGCCGGATCCAGTGCACGCCGGACCTGCTTCCCAGCGACATCGTGGGAACCCAGATCTACGACGCGGCCCAGGGCAGCTTCCACACCCAGGCCTGGGCCCGGTCCACGCCAACATCGTGCTGCTGGATGAAATCAACCGCTCCAGCGCCAAGACCCAGAGCGCCATGCTGGAGGCGATGCAGGAACGCCAAACGTCCATCGGAGGCCAGGATCACCGCCTGCCCTCGCCGTTCCTTGTCCTGGCAACCCAGAACCCCATAGAGCAGGAGGGCACCTATCAGCTGCCCGAGGCACAAATGGACCGGTTCATGCTCAAGGACGTGCTGGACTACCCCAGCCCCGCGGAGGAGGCAGAAATCATCCGCAGGATTGACGCCGGCGTCTACAGCCCTGGACAGAAGCCCGCTGCCGCCGCCTCCCTGGACGCCGTCACCGACATCCAGGAACTGGCCCGGCGCATCTACATCGATCCGGCCATCATCAACTACATCGTGGGGCTGGTGTACGTGACCCGGAACGCGTCCCAGTACATCGATGCCAGGCTTGCCGGATTCATTGAGTTCGGCGCCAGCCCCCGCGCCAGCATCGCCTTCAGCCAGGCAGCCCGCGCGGTGGCGCTGCTGAACGGCAGGGACCACGTCATCCCCGAGGACGTCAGGTCGCTGGCCCACCGGGTGCTCCGGCACCGGCTGATACTGAACTTTGATGCGGTGGCCGAACAGGTCCCGGTGGAATCGGTGATCGACGCCGTCGTTGCCGCCGTCCAGACGCCCTGACCCCGTATGGCCAGCCTCCTCCAGCGCGTGAAGTCGAAGATGGCCATCTTCGCGCACCGCAAAGCCCGCGGCATGCTCGACGGCGAATACGGCTCCGTGTTCAGGGGCCGCAGCCTGGACTTCGACGACCTGCGCGCCTACGTCCCCGGCGACGAGGTCCGCGACATCGATTGGAAAGCCACGGCGCGCCACGGCGCGCCCCTGGTCCGGCGCTACATGGCGGTCCGGCGGCAGACTGTCCTCCTGGTTACCGACACAGGACGGAACATGGCCGCCGAGGCGCGGTCCGGTGAAGTGAAGAAGGACATCGCCGTGCTTGCACTCGGCGTCCTGGGCTACCTGGCGCACCGGCACGGCGACGTGGTGGGGCTGGTGTGCGGTGACTCCGCAGCCACCCGTTCAATCCCCGCGAAGAGCGGTGAGGCCCACCTGGAACGCCTGCTGCGGCACGTGGACTCCCAAACAAGCCTGGAAGCCGGCCCCAGCAGGATCAACCACCAGGCTCGACCACGTGGCGCGCACAATCAAGGGCCGCCACCTGCTCTTCGTGGTCGCGGACGAACTGTCAGCGGACGCTGCCACCGGCCGGCTCCTGCGCAGGCTGCGGGCCCAGCACGAGATCCTTTGGCTGACGGTCAAGGATGCGGAGCCGGCACCATCCCCCCATCCTCGGGGATCAACGGGTGCCACAGATCCAGTCGCCTGCCTCGATTCCTATAGCGTGGCCGATTTCACCCTCCTGGCCCGGCAGCCGGCCATGTCTGCCGCCGTCGCGGCCGCGTACGCCAAAGCCGCCGTGGAGCGCGACGCCGGCCGCAAGGCCATGTTCCGCGCGGCCGGGATCACCGAGGGGGACGTGGCAGCCAGCGGGGACGTGATCACGGGCCTGTTCGCCCTCCTGGGGAGGCACCGGCGTGCAGGCTGACCCGGGATTATACGGTCCGCTGCAGTACAGTCCCGCCTGGCTATGGGTCGGCGCAGCGCTGCTGGCCCTGGTGGCAGGGTGGTACGCCTTCGTGCTTGCCACCACCCGCGCGGACGCCCGCTCCAAACAGGGCAGTGCCGGCGCCCGCCCAGCCCTGACTGAGCTGCCCGCGCTCAAGGCCGCCTACCTGCAGCGCATCAGCGACGTGGACCGGGAAGCGGCGGCGGGCAACGTGGCGGCACGTGCGGCGCACCAGGAGATCAGTCTCCTGCTGCGCGGGTTCGTCCGGGACGCAACCGGTGTTGATGCCACCCGGATGACGCACCTGGACCTTGCCCGTCATCCCCTCCCTGCGGCCGCCGCCGTCATCGAGGCCCTGTACCCGGCCGAATTCAGTCCCGGCCCGCTGCCGTCCGTGAGTTCCTCGGCAGCACAGGCTTCGGAGGCGGTGCGCGCGTGGAGCTGATGTTCTGGTGGATGCTGCCGTTGGCGGCGGCAGCCGCAGGAGGAGCGGTCTGGTTTGCGCTGCGAAAGAACCGGAGGTCCAACGCACGACGACGGCCCGTAGCCCATGCTGACAGGCTCACCACGTTGCCGGAATACCAGGCAGCGCTCCGCCTGCACCGCCGCCGGCTGGCCCTGGCGGCCATGGCCTGTGCCGTGCTGCTGGTTTCCACGGCTGTTGCGGCGGCACGCCCCGCGGACGTGACCACCATCCGTCCGGAGCAGCACAACCGCGACATCATGCTGTGCCTGGACGCATCCGGCTCCATGAGCGGCGCCGACTCCGCCGTGGTGGACGTCTTCGCCGGCCTGGCGCGGAAGTTCGACGGCGAGCGGATCGGCCTGACCATCTTCGACAGCACCGCCATCCAGGTCTTTCCGCTGACCGACGACTACGCCTACGCCCAGGACCAGCTCCAGGCCGCCAAGGACGCTTTCGACGGCAAGCCCGGCAGCTCCGGATTCCTCGACGGCACGTGGAGCGGCAGGGGATCGTCACTGATCGGGGACGGGCTGGCATCCTGCCTGGACAGTTTTCCCGGCGCAACCGGCAAGCGGGCCACGGGCCCGCAGCGCTCGCGGTCGGTGGTGCTGGCCACGGACAACTTCCTCTCCGGCACGCCGATCATGACCCTGGACCAGGCTGCGCAGTTGGCCACGGACCGGTCCGTCCATGTCCACGCCTTGAATCCGGGCGACTTGGACTACGGCAGCGGATCGGACCAGCCCGGTGCCCAGCTGCGTGCCGCCGCGGAGTCGACCGGCGGCTCGTACCACGCCCTGGACAGTCCGGAGGCGGTGCCCGGGATCGTCGCCGCCGTGGAGAAGACCGAAACAGCAGCGGTCCAGGGCGCGCCACGGGCCGTGTTCTCGGAGGTACCGGGCCTGCCGCTGGGTATTGCGCTGCTCTCCATACTGGTCCTGGGCACCGTCCTGTGGCGGTTGCAGCGGACCAGCCTCCGCAGCAGGGCTTGGCTGCGGCGGGGCCCCATAATCCTGCTGATCCTGGCCGCGGCCCTGCGGCCCTGCCTGCCTGGAGGTTCCGTGCAGGCTGCCACAGCAGACCTCAACGTGTTCTTCGTGGTGGATACCACCAGCAGCATGGTGGCCGAGGACTACGGCAACGCGGCGCCGCGGCTTGAGGGCGTCCGCAGGGACATCAAGGCCATCGCCGAACAGCTGCCCGGGGCGCGGTTTTCCGTCATCACGTTCGACACCACGGCCCACGTCCGGATGCCGCTCAGCACTGACACCCTGGCGCTGGAAACCATCACGGACGTCCTCGAACCCCAGGTGACCGCCTACGCCAAGGGCAGCAGCATCACGGCAGCCAGGCAGGTGCTGGCCGAGCGGCTGGCGGCGGCCAGGGACAGCCAACCGGGCCGGCCCCGGCTGGTGTACTACCTGGGCGACGGCGAGCAGACCAGCGGCAAGGAGCCAGAGCCCATGAAGTTCGACGGCGGATTGGTCGCGGGGGAGCGGTGCTGGGTTACGGCACACCGGGCGGCGGCCGAATGAAGGAGAACACGGGCCACGCGGCCAACACAGCGCAGGAGCACGAGGGGTATGTGCAGGACACCCGGGCCGGCAGCCCGGGGGATGCGCTGTCCGTGATTGACGAAGGACGGCTGCGCAACCTGGCTTCCCAGCTGGGCGTGCCCTACGTCCACCGTGCCGCCGATGGTCCGGTGGCGGAGATGATGCAGCAGGCGCGCCCCGGCAGGGCGGAACGCACGGACCAGGACGGCTCGGTGGCGGCCGGTACCGAGCTCTACTGGATTTTGCCGCAGGCGCTTTTCTGCTGGCCCTGCCGGAGGCTGTGGGCATCATCCGCCAGTTGGGCGGTCTCCGGCCCGCACCGGCCAGGGAAGGCCTGGGATGAACGCCAGTGTCCGGAGGCGCCGCCTGCTGTTATGGTCCGCGCTGCCGGTGCTCCTGATGCTCTGCTTCGCCGCCAAGTTCCTCAGCCTGGGAGTCCTCGCCGGGCGTGCTGCCGCCGGTTTTGAGGAGGGAAACGCGTCAGCGGTTGATGCTGCGGCCGGAGGCCTGGGAGTGGCCAACGTGGTGGAACCGCACAAAGCCCCGTTCGCCGCCGGTGACGCTGCCGCGCTGGCTGGCGATTACGGGACCGCCAGGACGCTGTTCGAACAGTCGCTCACCATGGTCCCGGGCGGCTCCGGGGACGAATGCCTGGTCCGGGTGAACCTGACCCTGGTGATTGAGCGCCTGGGTGACCAGCGCCTCCAGGCCAGGGACCCGGCGTCGGCCGCGTCCCTCTTCAAGGAAGCGCTGACAGTCGCCGGGCAGGCGCCGCAGTATTGCCTGTCCGCGGACGCCGAAGCCGGAGCGGCAGGCCGGCTAAATGACGCCAAAGGGAGGCTCGAAGGCAAACTGGGCGCCACGGGACAACCCGCCGCCCAGGAGGCTGCGCCGGCAAAGGAGCCAGCCCCGGAGGGGTCCAGCAACGCCCGGCAGAGCCAGCCTGGACCAGCTGCAGGACAATTCCCGCCAGGCCGAACGCGAGCGGAACAGTGGGCGGGAGCGGGAAGAATACCTGAACGGGACCGACGGGACCGCGCCCGAGCGGCCCTGGTAGCAGGGCCTCCGGCGAAGGAAATTCTGCTGCCGCAGGAAACATGCTGTAAAACTGCGTCTTAATTCGGCGCCGACTTGTACCCGTCCCGCAGGCCCTTCTAGAGTGTTGTACAAGTTACCGCGGTAACGTGTCAGCGATCCTCCGATCCGGAGGGTGTGGGTGCCCCCATGTGGGCCTGACATTTGCTCACGGACTACTTCATTCCAGGCGTAACAGTCGCGGCTGCGTCCTTGTGGAGTCCCTCCGTGTTCCCCAAACTCAAATTCATTGAGGCCTATCTGTCTTTCCGGACAGACGGCCCCAATGGCCCAAAGCCAAGGACGCAAATGTCACCACCAAGCCTTATTGACACACATCCCCATCTTTCGGAGACCGCTCCGGTTGCGCTCTCCTACGAGCTTTTCCCGCCGCGTTCGCCAGCGGCTGCGGAGACCCTCTGGACCACTATCCGCGAACTGGAGACCACCGGGCCTGACTACGTCTCCGTGACGTACGGCGCCAGCGGATCCAACCGGGACACGGCCCTCGACCTCATCAACCGGCTCCTTGTCGAGACCACGCTGCGGCCGCTTGCCCACCTGACCTGCGTAGGAAACACGCCGCAGGAACTCGCTGCCATCATCGGCGGCCTGCTGGACATTGGGGTGCGCGGAATCCTTGCCCTGCGCGGCGACCTCCCCAAGGACGGCGACCAGCCGGCAGTCGGGTCACTCCGGTACGCCCAGGATCTGATCGACCTCATCCGCCGGGTGGAGCAGCGCCGTTCGGCCCTGCTGTGCGCGGGGAAGATTGCGGTTGGCATTGCGGCGTACCCCACGCGCCATCCGGAGTCACCCAGTGAGGAACACGACGTCGAAGTGCTGCTCGCCAAGCAGCGTTCCGGCGCCGACTTCGCCATCACCCAGGTGTTCTTCGAAGCTGCCCAGTACGAAGACCTGCTTGCCCGTGCACGCCGCGCCGGCGTGACCATTCCCATCATTCCCGGTGTCATGCCGTTCACCAGCCTCCGACGCCTCAAGCGGCTCGGGGAACTGGCGGGCGTCGAACCGGCACCCGAACTGATATCGCGCCTGGCTGCCGCCGACAATGACATGGAACGGCTCCATATCGGCGTCGACGCCACCGTGGACCTGGCCAACGCCGCCCTGGATGCCGGCGCACCCGGTATCCACCTCTACACGTTCAACGAACACCAAAGTGCGCTGGAAGTGCTGGACAAGCTGGCCCTGCCACGCCACAGCCGCAACAGCCATGCCCAACGTGCCATTTCCAGGTCCCAGGCGGCCAGCTGAGCACCCGCTCAGCATTCCCAACAGCCCACCTTCATACGCTCCATAGTCCCAGGAGATCTTCATGCCTGAATTGACCGCGCCCAAAAACACCCCCTTCCCGTCCGCCTCGCTGCTCGGGTACCCCCGTATCGGCCGCCGCCGCGAACTCAAGAAAGCCGTCGAGGCCTACTGGGCCGGCAGGATTGACGCCGCCGCACTGGACGCTGCTGCCAAGGACATCCAGCTGTCCACCGCCAGGCGCCTCCAGGAGCTCGGCCTCACCGAAGCCGCTGCAGTCCCGGCCACCTTCTCCTACTACGACCAGGTGTTGGACACCACAGCCCACCTTGGCGCCGTACCCGCCCGGTTCGGCAAACTCCACAACGACGCCGGACAGCTGGACATCGACGGCTACTTCACCCTGGCCCGCGGCACCAAGGACCAGCAGCCGCTGGAGATGACCAAATGGTTCGACACCAACTACCACTACCTCGTTCCGGAGATCGGCCCGGAAACGGAATTCTCCCTGTCATCCACCGCTAAAGTCGACGAGTTCAGGTTCGCCCTGCAAAACGGCATCGAAACCCGGCCTTACATCGTGGGCCCGGTGACCTACCTGCTCCTGTCCAAGGCATCCGACGACGCCCCGGCCGGCTACGCCCCGCTGTCCCGCCTCAACGACATCCTGCCCGTCTATGTCCAGCTACTCGAAAAGCTGGCAGCCGCCGGCGCTGGCTGGGTCCAGGCTCGACGAACCCGCCCTGGTGGTGGACCAGGACACTCCGGCTACCGACATCGAAGCAGCTGTAGCCCACGCCTATGCTGTCCTCACCGCCGCGCCCAACCGCCCGCAGATCCTCGTTTCCACCCCGTACGGTTCGCTCGACAGCCAACTTGGCACCCTCGCCGCAACCAACATCGACGCCCTCCACATCGACGTCTTCAAGGGCACTGTTCCGTCCACAGCCGCACTCACGGGACTGGGCAACAAAACCCTTGTTGCCGGCGTCGTGGACGGCCACAACATCTGGCGCAATAACCTTGCTGCCTCCGCGGCAAAGCTGGACGAACTGAAGGCTTCCGCCGCAAAGGTGGCCGTCTCCACGTCCACCTCCACCCAGCACGTTCCGCATGACGTTGACGAGGAAACCCAGCTGCCCGCCCAGGCTCCGCAGCTGGCTGGCGTTCGCCGACCAGAAAGCCGTCGAGGTCACAACTTTGGCGTCGTACCTGGTGGACCCAGCCTCCGCCCAGGCCGCCATCGACGAAGCCAGCCGCGTCATCGCGTCCCGTGCCACCGCCGAAGGCGTTCGCCGCGACGCGGTCCGGACCCGCACCGAAGCCCTGACGGCCGCGGACTTCACCCGCTCGGACTACGCGGCCCGGGAAGCCGCGCAGCAGGAAGCCCTGAACCTGCCGCCGCTGCCCACCACCACCATCGGTTCCTTCCCGCAGACTTCGGAAATCCGCTCCGCCCGCGCCCGCAACACCAAGGGCGAGCTGAGCGACGAGCAGTACCAGCAGCTCATGAAGGACGAAATCAAGCGCGTCGTAGACCTGCAGGAAGAGCTCGGGTACGACGTCCTGGTGCACGGTGAACCCGAGCGCAACGACATGGTCCAGTACTTCGCCGAGAACCTCGAAGGCTTCGACGTCACCGTCCATGGCTGGGTCCAGTCCTATGGGTCACGCTGTACCCGCCCGTCCATCCTGTGGGGCGACGTCACCCGCAGCGCCCCCATCACGGTCAAGTGGGCGGAATACGCGCAGTCCCTGACAGCCAAGCCGATGAAGGGCATGCTCACCGGTCCGGTCACCATCCTGGCCTGGTCCTTCGTCCGGGACGACCAGCCGCTGGCGGAGACCGCCAACCAGGTTGGCCTGGCCCTGCGCGATGAGATTGCCGACCTCGAAGCCGCCGGCATCAAGGTCATCCAGGTGGACGAGCCCGCCTTGCGTGAGCTGCTTCCGCTGCGCAAGGCAGACCACGCCGATTACCTGAAGTGGTCCGTCGACTCATTCCGCCTGGCCACCGCCGGTGCCGCCGATTCCACGCAGATCCACACCCACCTCTGCTACTCGGAGTTTGGCGTGATCATCGATGCGATCGACGGCCTGGACGCGGACGTGACCTCCATCGAGGCCGCGCGCTCCCGCATGGAGGTTGTGCACGACCTCGAGTCCCATGGCTTTGGCCGCGGCGTGGGCCCGGGCGTCTACGACATCCACTCTCCTCGCGTCCCCGGCGAGCAGGAGGTGACCGAGCCTGCTCAGCACCGCCGTGAAGCACGTCCCGACACGCCAGCTGTGGGTCAACCCGGACTGTGGCCTGAAGACCCGCGGCTACGCCGAAACCGAGGAGTCCCTGCGCAACCTGGTGAAGGCAACCCTGACGGTCCGCGCGGAACTTCTGGAAGCTGCGAAGTAAGGCTATACGCCGCGAACGACGCCGGGCGGTCACCTCAAGGTGGCCGCCCGGCGTCGTGCTTTAACCAATCGCTTCAGGACTCCCAGACGATTTCGTCGTCCACCACGCCGTCCTGGTCAGCAGATGCCACCAGGACCTCGTCGGTGAAGTGTTCCCCGAGGGTGAAGTCCAGGACGAAGTAGCGCTCGGGCTGGCCGGGGTAAATGGCCACGTGCCCCAGCTTCAATGCCTTGAGGAAGACCTCATTGGTGAGCTGGCTCCGGTCCTGGACGCCGAAAACCTTGTGCGCCTGCTCTTCCTTGAGTGCGTTGCAGTGGAAGTGCAGATACTCCTGCGGACTGGTGCCCTCCTGCTCCAGTTCCTCGGCGATCATCTCCCGGACCTCGTCCACCAGTTCGGGCAGGAATCTGAGGCGGTACTCGACTTTGCGGAGCGCGGCTTCATCGAAGTGGTCGTGGGAGTTGACGTTCAGGTCGAGTTCCAGCGGATGGCCGCGCAGCTCATGTTTGGCGGCGAAGAGGTGATCCATGCCGTGGTTGAGCTCAATCTCCCCAAAGTGCTGGCTCGCTACCTTGTTCATAGTCTCAACATAGACCCGAAGGCCAGACCATTCCAGCGTTCGGACCTAATTCACCGCGGTGCGCATCCCGGCGAGTGTTTCGGCCAGCAGGTCGACGAAAAGCTGCACCCGGGCCGTTTTCCGGTCATTGATCAGCAGCGCAAACACGTTCCGCGCCAGCCGGATTTCCGGCACGTCCAGCACCACCACGCCGGCGGGTTTGTTCCGCAGTGCCAGTTCGGGAACCAGGGCAGCGCCCAGGCCTGCAGCTGCCATCTCCAGGCTGGCATGGAAATCGTCGCTGTGCGCCACCACCCGCGGGTGCAGGTTGCAGCCGGCGAACAGCCGCTCAATCACCATGGCATCGCTGGTGCCGGGATGATGCATGATCCATGGCATTTCCGAGAGGTGGTCGGCTGCTACTTTAGCGTCGGCACGGAAGCCCCAGCCGGCAGGCAGCACCACCCGGAAATCATCGTCCCCGATCCATTGCCGGTTGATGGTGTTGGGCCATGCGAAGCCGGTCTGGCCCACCTGGAAGACTACCGCGAGGTCCAGGTCGCCGCCGGTACGCAGGCCCTGGATGGTCTGGCCCGGTTCCGCAACGGAGACCCGCAGGTCGATGCCGAGTTTCTTCCACGCCGGGTTCTTGAGGATCCGCGGCAGGACGTAGGTGGCCAGGCTGGGAAAGATTCCCAGCCGCAGTTCCTGGCTTTCGGTGTCCTGCGTCCTTGAGGCGGCCGCCATCAGCGCTTCGATGTCCGTGAGCACCTTGGCTGCGTGCCGGGTCATGACGACGGCGGCTTCCGTAGGGATCACGGCGCGCGCCGACCGCTGGAAGAGCGTGACGCCCGTTTCGCGCTCCAGGGCGGACATCTGCTGCGAGACGGCGGAGGCCGTGTAGCCCAGTGTCGCGGCCGCTGCAGCAAACGAGCCCAGCCGCGTGACCTCCAGTAGGGTCTTCAGGTGCACGGGATTTACCACCAGTTCACAGTACTGCACCCATCCACTGCCGTGGCGGCGCCGAATTGCCGTCTGTACACCCAGCGCAGCGGCAAATGTTCAGCAGAGGAGCATGAAGTGTCACTTGACCCAGCAGTACGTACAGGCGCCCGGCGGCGCGTGGCCGTGATCGGCAGTGGCGTGGCCGGATTGACCGCCGCCTACGTCCTGAACAGGCAGGATGATGTCACCCTGTTTGAGGCGGATCCGCGGCTGGGCGGCCATGCGCACACCCACGACATGCCACAGGCCGATGGAAGCGTCCTCGGCGTGGACACTGGGTTCATCGTGCATAACGAACGGACGTATCCAACCCTGCTGCGGCTCTTCGCGGAACTGGGCGTCGAAACCCAGGATTCCGAGATGAGCATGTCCATCCGCTGCGACGGCTGCGGCCTGGAATACGCCGGCGCCCGCGACGGGGCACGCGGAATCATCGCCAAGCCCTCCAGCTTGCTGCGCGGCCGCTACCTGCTGATGCTGCTGGAAGTCACCCGCTTCTACCGGAAGGCGAGGGAGCTGCTCAGGACGGCGCCGCCGTCGGCCGTCAGCGACGAGGTGGAGGTGCCGGAACTGACGCTGGGGGACTTCCTGGCGCGGGAGAAGTTCAGCCCCTACTTCATCTCCCACTTCATGACCCCCGTGGTCAGCGCCGTCTGGTCCTGCGACCCCACCACCGCCCTGGCCTATCCGGCCCGCTACCTCTTCACGTTCCTGGGCCACCACGGCATGCTGGGCATCAAAGGCTCACCGCAGTGGCGCACCGTGACCGGCGGTTCGGCACGGTACGTCGAAAAGCTTGCCGCGACGCTCCCTGACGTCCGACTCAACACGCCCGTCACCGCCCTCCGGCGAACGCCGGACGGTGTGGAACTCGCAACGGCCAACGGGCTGGAAGGCTTTGGCGCCGTCGTGATTGCCACCCATCCCGCGCAGGCCCTCGGCTTCCTGGCCGACGCCACGCCTGAGGAGAAGGAGGCGCTCGGCGGCATGCCCTACTCGGTGAACCACACCGTGTTCCACCAGGACCCCGCGGTCCTGCCCGCGGCGGACAACGCCAGGGCGTCCTGGAACTACCGGCTCCCGGCCTGCGATGCGCGCCCGGACAAGGTCCTGGTGAGCTACGACCTCACCAGGCTGCAGCGGCTTGAACCGGCAGGCGGCCGGCCCTACCTGGTGAGCCTGGGCGAGTCCGACCTGATCGCGGACAGTGCGGTGCTGGAACGGATGGTGTACGAACACCCGCAATACACCCCTGATTCCTTGAAAGCCCAGCAGGCCATCACGGCGCTGAGCGACAGCCGGATCGCGTACGCAGGAGCGTACCTGGGCTGGGGCTTCCATGAGGACGGTGCGCTCTCGGGGGTGCGGGCAGCGGAGAAACTGGGCCGCTCCTGGCCGGTGGCCCGGGCTGCCGACGCCGCAGACTCCAAACGCGAGGGGGAGCGGGAACTGCTGTCCGCAGAACCTGTATGACCATGGAGGCCTCGATCTACCGCACGTCCATATCGCATGTGCGGCAAACCCCGTTGAAGAATGCTTTCACCTACCGGAGCTACAGCTGGCTGGTGGACGTTGACGCGCTTCCGCGCCTGCCTCTGTTGTTGCGGCCACTCGCGGTGTTCCGCGCGGGGGACCACCTGGGCGACCCGGACGCCGGCATCCGCTCCAATGTGGAGCGGTTCCTGCGGACGCAGGGCATAGAGCCCGACGGCGGTCCCATCCACATGCTGACAAGCGCCAGGGTTTTTGGCTACGTCTTCAATCCGCTCACGCTGTTCTGGTGCTACCGGTCCAGCGGGGAACTCCAGTGCGTGGTGGCCGAGGTCCACAACACGTACGGGGAGCGGCACTGCTACCTGCTGCGAACCGATCCCGCCGGACGGGCCTCAGTGCCGAAGGCCTTCTACGTTTCCCCCTTTAACGAAGTCGACGGGCAGTACCGGATGAAGCTCCCCGCGCCCGGGGAGCGGCTTGCGGTGTCCATCATCCTGGAACGGGAGGGGCAGCGGCCCTTTGTTGCCACCATGGACGGCAGGCGCAAGGCGGCCACCGTGGCCAACATCCTTGCCGCGGCTCTCACCGTGCCTGCCGCGCCGCTGCTGGTATCCGCTCTTATCCGGGTCCAGGGCATTAAACTCTGGGCAAGACGCCTGCCCGTCGTTGCCAGACCACATCACCCCTCACAGGAGGCAGTTCAATGACAATGACAGACGACAACGGCACCACCGCAGCCAACGTCGACCACAAGGCCCACGGCCCGTCCGCCACGCACACGCCCATGACCTGGGGCGCAACCGGTGTGCCGGCGGCGCCGGCCACTATCGATCCCGGACTGTGGCCCGGTGTCGCCCAGCCGCCGTCGGGCGTCAAGGCTGAGGTGGCCGGAAAGGCCGCCGGACTCCTGTTCAGGGGTGCGGTCAAGCGGCTGCCGCTGCGCGTCGCATACCCGGACGGCTCGGTCCTGGGAACCGGCGGACCTGACGCTCCCGTGATGACCATGGTTCGGCCCGCGGCATTCGAAACCCGGATTGGCGACAACGGCCTGATCGGCCTTGGCGAATCCTTCATGGCCGGCGACTGGGAGGCATCCGACCTGGCCGCAGTGCTGGAGGTCTTCGCCGCGTCCGTGGACACGCTCATCCCCGTGCCGCTGCAGAAACTGCGCTCGCTCTACCTGCCACGCACCCCCGCCAGGAACGCAACGCCGAACAGAACACGCGAAGCAACATCTCGCGGCACTACGACCTGTCCAATGCGTTGTTTTCCAACTTCCTGGACTCCACCATGAGCTATTCGTCGGCGCTGTTTCCTGGGGAGGCGGGACCCCTGTCCTCCGTGGCCTGGGACTTCCTGGCGGAGGCCCAGCAGGCCAAGATCGACCGGCTGCTGGACAAGGCCGGTGTGGGCGAAGGAACCCGCCTGCTGGAAATCGGTACCGGCTGGGGGAGCTCGCCCTCCGTGCAGCCGCCCGCGGCGCCACCGTCTACAGCGTCACGCTGTCCAGCGAGCAGCAGGCGCTGGCGCAGGAACGCATAGCGGAGGCCGGGTTCGCGGACCGTGTCACGGTGGCCCTGCAGGACTACCGTGCGGTGGAGGGGGAGTACGACGCCGTGGTATCGGTCGAGATGATCGAGGCCGTTGGCTACGAGTACTGGCCCATCTACTTCCAGACGATCGACCGCGTCCTGGCCCCGGGCGGAAAGGTGGCCATCCAGGCAATCACCATGCCGCACGGGCGGATGCTGGCCACCCGCAACGCCTACACCTGGGTGCACAAATACATTTTCCCCGGCGGCTTCCTGCCGTCCGTCCGTGCCATCGAGGGCGTGACCCAGCAGCACACTACCCTGCGGGTGCGGGAGCGGATGGGGATGGGCGACCACTACGCCGCCACCCTCCGGCTATGGGAGGAACGGTTCCTGTCCCGCTCCGGTGAGGTGGGGGAGTTGGGCTTCGACGCAGTGTTCCAGCGGATGTGGCTTTTCTACCTCTGCTACTCGCGCGCCGGCTTCCAGTCCGGCTACCTGGATGTGCAGCAGATAGTGCTGGACCGCCGGGAGGCCCAGTTGTAGTTCTGCCGTGGTACGTGAGAAAGGCGAGGTCCAGGGATGAAGCTGAAGACACTGGCATGGACGACGGCGGCGACAGTCGCCACCGCCGTGGCGGGCGGGGTGGCGACGGACCCGGAGGGCAGTTGGTATCTTAGGCTGCGCAAGCCGGACTGGCAGCCACCGGCCATTGCCTTCCCGGTGGTGTGGACCGCCCTGTACGCCGACCTGGCCTTGACGTCCGCCGTGGCGCTGGACCGGGCGGCTGAGCTGGACCGGGCTGCCGGCAGTCCCGGCCCTTTCAGGAACGACCACCGCCGGGAGCGGCGTGCGTACCGGGGCGCTTTGGCTGCCAACCTGGTCCTCAATGCCTCATGGAGCCTGGCTTTTCTGGCGCTCCCGCCGGCCGTGGCTGGCGGCGGCCGAGGCCGCGGTGCTGGCGGCAAGCAGTGCGGATCTGGTGCGGCGCACCTACCGGCTGCACCGCACCGCCGGGGCATCACTCGCCCCGTACGCGGCGTGGTGCGGCTTCGCCACGGTATTGTCTGCGGCAATCGCCAGGCTCAATCCCGGCAAGCCATAGCAGGGGGCTCCGAGCCTGCGGGCCAGTTGGGGAGGCCAGCACAGAACCAAGGGTTCATGACCACTACATGTTGTGGTCATGAACCCTTTGCGCTGCGCCCGAAGAGCTGCGACACGCCGGGAAATCACGACACGCGCAGTGTGCAAATGTGTGCAACCCCGTCCACAGGGTGTGGACGGACCTGGCCGGAAGACCGTGTTTCAGGCGATTTAAGGACCGCGGACCTGTGGATTAAACGTGCAGAGAATGACATACTTGTAATACATCATCTAGGGGTCGATGCGACCGCTCCGCACTAGATGTAGTATCAATTTACAGAACGGGCACCATGCAGGACGGAGCCCGGACAGATGCACATAAGGTACCTGGAAGCAACTGGCCGAGCAGGCCTGGGGCCCAGGGCGGCATCGGAGACGGACCTGCTGGCCGTGGTCTCCGGCAAGAGCAGCAGACTTACAAAGGGGATTGGGAATATGACTGTCACGGTTTACACGAAACCGGCCTGCGTTCAGTGCAACGCGACCTACCGCGCGCTTGACAAGAAGGGCATCGCTTACGAGAGCGTTGACATCTCCCAGGACGCTGAGGCCCTGGAGCGTCTCAAGGCCCTTGGGTACATGCAGGCACCCGTCGTGGTAACTGACCAGGACCATTGGTCAGGCTTCCGCCCGGACAAGATTGCGGGACTTGCCGAATCGGCCGTGTCCTCCGTGGCCTGATTCCACTCCCGAATTTTCCAGCGCTGAACCGAGGTACCTTCCGTGGCTGCATCGACGGTTGAAGCCACCACGACGGACAGTCAGCTGATCTGTTTCTCCTCATCGTCGGAGAACACTCTTCGATTCGTCCGGAAGCTGGGCGTTGATTTCGCCCGGCTTCCGTTGCACGCCAAAGACCCACCCCTGGTTGCCACCCGGCCGTTTGTCCTGGTTCTTCCCACTTATGGAGGAACCGGAGGAGAAGGCTCAGTGCCCAAACAGGTCATCCGGTTCCTCAACGAACCGCGGAACAGGAAGCTCATCCGCGGCGTTATCGGGGCCGGCAACACAAACTTCGGGGGCAACTACTGCCTGGCGGCTGACATAGTGGCCGCTAAGTGCAGGGTGCCCCAACTCTACAAATTCGAACTTATGGGAACGCCGGAAGACGTCACCCGGGTCAACCAAGGATTGGACAAGTTTTGGACACGACTGTCGCAGACACAGAAGTAACCAGGGCCCAGGAGCCTGAAATGCCCGCTGCCTACAAGGGGCTGGGCTATCACGAGCTCAATGCCATGCTGAACCTTTATGGTCCCAATGGCGAAATCCAGTTCGGTGCCGACCGTGAGGCCGCGCACCAGTACTTCCTGCAGCACGTTAACAACAACACCGTGTTCTTCCATGACCTGGAGGAGAAGCTCGACTACCTGGTGAAGAACCAGTACTACGAGCGCGAGACGCTGGACCAGTACACGATGAACTTCATTCGTGAGCTGTTCAACCGCGCCTACAAGAAGAAGTTCCGCTTCGAGACGTTCCTGGGCGCGTTCAAGTTCTACACCTCGTACACACTGAAGACGTTCGACGGCAAACGTTTCCTGGAGCGCTACGAGGACCGCGTCTGCATGGTGGCCCTGCACCTGGCCCGCGGCAACGAACAGCTTGCCCTGCAGATGGTGGACGAGATCATCGACGGCCGCTTCCAGCCGGCCACCCCCACGTTCCTGAATGCCGGCAAGAAGCAGCGCGGCGAGCCTGGTCTCCTGCTTCCTGCTGCGTATCGAAGACAACATGGAGTCGATCGGACGCTCCATCAACTCCGCGCTGCAGCTGTCCAAGCGCGGCGGCGGCGTCGCGTTCGCCCTGACCAACATCCGCGAAGTTGGCGCGCCCATCAAGCAGATCGAGAACCAGTCTTCGGGCGTCATCCCCGTGATGAAGCTCCTCGAAGACAGCTTCTCCTACGCCAACCAGGCTCGGTGCCCGCCAGGGTGCCGGCGCCGTGTACCTGCACGCCCACCACCCGGACATCTACCGGTTCCTGGACACCAAGCGGGAGAACGCGGACGAAAAGATCCGCATCAAGACCCTCTCCCTGGGCGTTGTCATCCCGGACATCACGTTCGAGCTGGCCAAGAAGGACGAGGACATGTACCTGTTCTCGCCCTACGACGTGGAACGCGTCTACGGCATGCCCTTCTCCGACGTCTCGGTCACCGAGAAGTACTACGAGATGGTGGACGACTCCCGGATCAAGAAGACCAAGATCAAGGCCCGCGAGTTCTTCCAGACCCTCGCCGAGATCCAGTTCGAGTCCGGCTACCCGTACATCATGTTTGAGGACACCGTGAACCGGGCCAACCCGATCGACGGCAAGATCATCATGTCCAACCTGTGCTCGGAAATCCTCCAGGTTTCCCAGCCCACCACGTACAACGATGACCTGTCCTACGACGAGACCGGCAAGGACATCTCCTGCAACCTGGGCTCGCTGAACATCGCCAAGACCATGGACTCCCCGGACTTCGGCCTGACCATCGAGACGGCCATCCGGTCCCTCTCTGCAGTGTCCGACATGTCCAACATCACCTCTGTGCCGTCCATCGCCAAGGGCAACGACCAGAGCCACGCCATCGGCCTGGGCCAGATGAACCTGCACGGCTACCTGGCCCGTGAGCGGGTCCACTATGGCTCAGAAGAGGGTCTGGACTTCACCAACATCTACTTCTACTCAGTGGTCTACCACGCTGTCCGGGCCTCAAACCTGCTGGCTATCGAGACCGGCCAGACGTTCGGCGGTTTTGAGAAGTCCAAGTACGCGTCCGGCGAGTTCTTCGACAAGTACACGGAGCAGGAGTGGGTGCCGCAGACCGAGAAGGTCCGCGACCTGTTCAAGAACGTGCACATCCCCACGCAGGCTGATTGGCTGGCGCTGAAGGCCTCGGTCATGGAGCACGGCATCTACAACCAGAACCTGCAGGCCGTGCCGCCCACCGGCTCCATCTCCTATATCAACAACTCCACCTCATCGATCCACCCGGTGGCGTCCAAGATCGAGATCCGCAAGGAAGGCAAGCTGGGCCGCGTTTACTATCCGGCGCCGTACCTGACCAACGACAACCTGGAGTACTACCAGGACGCGTACGAGATTGGCTACGAAAAGGTCATTGACACCTACGCTGCCGCCACCCAGCACGTGGACCAGGGCCTGTCGCTGACGCTGTTCTTCAAGGACACCGCCACCACCCGCGACATCAACAAGGCCCAGATCTACGCCTGGAAGAAGGGCATCAAGACGATCTACTACATCCGTCTCCGCCAGCTCGCGCTGGAAGGGACTGAGGTTGAGGGTTGTGTCAGCTGCATGCTCTAGCTGTAGCTTCAACTAACTGGCCACGTACGACGGCGGGTGCCCGCCCGCCGTCGTACGCTTAACTTAGAGAAACCCACCCAACGCTTAGGGGATGACATGACCGAGAAGGTCAAGCTGCTTAGCCACGTCGAGGCCATCAACTGGAACCGCATCCAGGACGACAAGGACGTCGACGTATGGAACCGCCTGGTGAACAACTTCTGGTTGCCGGAGAAGGTGCCGCTGTCCAACGACGTCCAGTCGTGGAACACGCTGACTCCGGTTGAGCAGCAGCTCACCATGCGCGTGTTCACCGGCCTGACCCTGCTGGACACCATCCAGGGCACCGTCGGCGCCGTCTCCCTGATCCCGGATGCGCTGACCCCGCACGAGGAAGCCGTCTACACGAACATCGCGTTCATGGAGTCCGTACACGCCAAGAGCTACTCCTCGATCTTCTCCACGCTGGCCTCCACCAAGGAGATTGACGAGGCGTTCCGCTGGTCCACGGAGAACGAAAACCTTCAGAAGAAGGCCCAGATCGTCATGGACTATTACCAGGGCGACGACCCCCTGAAGCGCAAGGTGGCCTCCACGCTGCTGGAGAGCTTCCTGTTCTACTCGGGCTTCTACCTGCCCATGTACTGGTCTTCACGGGCCAAACTGACGAACACGGCTGACTTGATCCGCCTGATCATCCGCGACGAAGCTGTGCACGGCTACTACATCGGCTACAAGTTCCAGAAGGGCCTGGAGAGGGTTTCCGAGGAGCGCCGCCAGGAGATCAAGGACTACACGTTCGAATTGCTCTTCGAGCTGTACGAGAACGAGGTCCAGTACACGCACGATCTCTACGACGGTGTTGGCCTGGCAGAGGACGTCAAGAAGTTCCTGCACTACAACGCCAATAAGGCCCTCATGAACCTGGGCTACGAGGCGATGTTCCCCGCGTCCGTCACCGATGTGAACCCTGCCATCCTCTCCGCCCTGTCCCCGAACGCTGACGAGAACCACGACTTCTTCTCCGGCTCGGGTTCCTCGTACGTGATCGGCAAGGCCGTCAACACCGAAGACGAGGACTGGGACTTCTAGTACGACGACGCCGCCGCCCGCGATACCTCCCTCCGGATTATTTGTTGAGACCAAGGGACTCCGTACACGTCGTGCGGAGTCCTTTGGTCTTCCCCCGCAGCTCATCTGGCATCGAGGTAGGCCCTGAGGAACTCTTCCCCGCCGAAGGCGGTATTTGGAGATAGTCCACAGTCCCGCCCAGGGCGGCCGGCATAGGCGGGCAAGGCCGTTGTGGTTGCCACTGCCCGGCTTCTGGCGCGAGCGACGACGGCCAGTGTGGCGGTTCCCAGTCCTGGTGTTCGCTTCTGTAGTTGCGCCCCGAGGGTGAGATCCAGCCGGGCGGCTCAAGCTTGGTTCCCGCCGTTGGTTTCCAACCGATGACGTGTCTGAGTCTGTGATGCTTGGGGCAGGGCTGTCCCAGGTTGCTGATCCCGGTAGTTCCGCCATGGTCCCAGGCCAGGAGATGGTCAGCCTCGTTGTCCAGCGAATGGTTGCTGCACCCGGGAAATGGGCATTTGCCGTCGCGCATCCGCAGCCAGTTCCGCATCGCCTTTGTGAGCCGGTAGCTGGTCCGGCCGATTTCCAAAGGTGCCCCATCGCGTGGGTCCACGAGCACGCGATGGAACGAATCTGCTCCATTGGCCACCAGATTCCGAGCCATGGAGGCGGGTATGGGTCCGAACCCGTCCAGCATCGCTGGCTCCTCCGTCACTCCGAGCAGGGAGAACACAGGTACGGTTACCAGGACCTCGGCCCGGGGCGTGGGGACATCGGCTGGACCGGCACCCCTGCCGCGGTGCCGGTGCTGCCGCTGCTGCAGCGGGTGCAGCCGATGTGGTTGCGAAGGGCTGCCGTTGCGAGAATGTCTGCCCGCAACTGGGTGAGCGTTCGGTCCTCGTGGGGGCCCTGGAGGCCCCGCGCGATCGCGGTGATGCGGTTCCAGATCGCAGCCGCCTGGTCCGCTGGCAGGTAGGCGGACACCCGGGCCATCCCGTCCTGCTCGGGGGTATATTCCAGGCATCTGTCCTGCATACCCTTCGCATGGCGTTTTTCGATGCTGTCCGGGTGGTGGCGTTCCCGCCAGATCCGGGCCTTCCGCCGGAACCTATAGGCGGGCATCTCGCCGGCCGGGCAGCCGGGGGCAGGGTTGGCCGCGCCGGCATCGAGGAAGTGGGCTTCAAGTGCGCCCGCTGCCTCGCGGTCTAGGGTCGCGGTTTCGTCCACCATCACCTTGGCGTGTTGCCACGAAACTATCCCCTCCTGAACTGCCGCCAGGGTCCGGGGTAGGAACGTATTCAAAGCGTGGGATTGCTCAAGCAGCATGCCTGCGGCCCGGTCGCCGATGGCCAGTACGCAGCCTACCTCAGCCGCTATCGCCATCTCCTTGGCCTGGACTGGCATGTCCAGGGGCGCAGCGGACCGCGCGGAGTCGGCGTAGGCAGTGACTGCCGCTGACTTCAATGCCGCGATCCGGGCTTCTATGCGTGCAACCCCGGCAAGGATATCCAAGCACCCGTCAGCGATGGCGGCCAGTGGATCGGCCGAGAGGTTCCTGCAACCTGGCTGAACAATTTCGGTGCGGAGCAGGGCTATCGCGGCGCCGATCATCTCAAAAGCCTCAACCACCGCTTCGCTTGCCATGTGTTCATTATGAAAGGGGGTCTGACATTCACGTCTACGTCTTCTGGAGCGCCGCACGGCGCGTTCGTCGTGGACTTCCTCCCGGGAAGCGGATTCGTGCTGGTGTGGGTTAGGGCGTGTCTCCTAAACCTGATGACCGCGTCGGGGATGCTCAATGAGTGTCTTGTACGTCTGTTCTGACTGACGGTCAATGGGCCCGGATCCAGCCGTTACTGCCGTCCTCTGCCGGCCCGGCGGTCGCCCTTTCGGGACGACCGCCGGGTGGTCGAGGTCATCATCTACCGGTAGCGATGCGCAGCATGCGGGGTCATTTTTGTTTGGGTTGCCGGCATCACATTTCGGGCGGCGTGCAGGTATGTCCGTCGGCATCCATCGGATAGCCGCAGAGCGGACATAGGGGCCGCCCTGCACCCACCACCTCGCGTGTGCGCTTGGTGAATGCGCGGGCGGTCCCAACCGGCATCCGCACCAGCAGCATTTCGGGTACTTCGACGCCGTCCTGGTCGAGCGCTTCGTCGGTATCGCCGGCCTCAACATCGATGATTGGGTAAGCCTCGATGACCACCTGCGCGGTCGTTGGGTCCCAACCCAGGCTCATGGCGCCCGTTCGAAACTGCTCCTGAACCGACTCGAGCTGATCGTTGTCGACCAGTTCAATGGGAGTACCCGTGGGAACGCTGAAGGGGTTGCCCTCGAGCGCGATGAGTTGGTCCAGGATGTCGTCAATCTTCTCGGCGAGCCTGGGCCGACTGTTGCTTCTCCATGGCGACACTCACCAGTTGGCTACCTGCGCGCACCTGCAGGTAGAACGTCCGCGCCCCCGGAACGCCAAGGGTGCCGATGACCACCCGGTCAGGCCAGGAAAACTCGTGAACACGTGTAGGCATGCCAGTATCTTAGGCGACATGGCGTCCACGGCCTGCCGGCGACTCGGGTCTTCGCGGAGACGAACCTGGTAGGGGCCGGCGGCGGTTTGGGGGCGGCATCCGGTCTCTGGATGCTCAGCCGCCGGCCCTGTCCCAAGTATTGGGCCCTGCCCCAGCAGCAGGATCCTGATGTCAACGATAGGAGTGGCGCCTAAACGGCAGCCCACGATAGGCGCAAGGTTCGCTCAAGACTGGTTCCCTGCCGTTCAGCGCAACGATCCGGCGGCAAAGCCCCAGGGGCTGTCTGGTCAGTCCCATGCCGCGGGCACAATGGGCTGATGGGGTTCCGGACTCGCAGGACCGGTCAGCGGTGGCTTCGGGCAGCAAGTGCGGCCGCGGCTGGTGCTCTGCTGGCGTGTGCAGCATCCTCTTGTGGGGGCTCCTGGCAAGGTGAGCCGCCCTGTTTCCCGCCGAAGTATTCCGTCGATCCTGTTGCGGCAGGACCCGGTGACACCGTAACAGTCCAGGCCCCGGATGCGGGGTGCAACCCCCGCTATGGAGAAAACGCCCGCATCCAGGTCACGGTCACCGATGCATCCAACCAGGAAGTCATCAACACAACCGCGCCAATGAATAACGCGGGCGGTTTCAGCTTCCGGTTCAAGGTCCCGCTCCACGTGGCTCCGGGAAAGGCCGCCGTCGAGGCCTACCCCTACGGCATGGATTGGTGTGATGACACGGGCAGGAACAACCGCGTCGCCCATCCGTCAGGATTGACCAGGACCTCATGGGCTGCCAGGACCGAGGCGCTGACCATCACGCCCTGAGCGCTGCACCCAGCAGTGGCCGTCAGGCAGCACGCACGTGGGCCAGCACCAGTCCGATGGGGATGCTGACAGCGATCAACACCACCAGGGCCCGGTAACTCCATAAGGCCCAAAGAGGCCTTGAGCCAGGGCCACGAACGGTGGCCAGCATGAGCGTCAGTGACACAACCAGGAGCAGTCCTCCTGCATCAACGACCCAGGGGTTGGCCGCCAGTGTCCCGCCGATGACGGCCGCGCTTGCGCCGTTCCAGGCAACCAGGCTCCGCAACAACTCTCCAGCCTTTAAAGCGCCGCGGGGCCAGGAGGTATTGGCTGACGCCCAAGGCGCCTTGTGCCACGCCTCCAACCAGCACAAGATACGCCGCCGCCCATGATCCATGCTCAAGGCGAAGCGGGCTGGTCACGGCGGCGACGAGGCCGCCTGCGACAACACACAGCAGGGCGACGGCACCAAAGGCTGCGGCCCCCTTCACCTTGCCTGCCGGCTCCGCGCGTGACGGTTTACTCATGCCGTCAAAGCTACTGCACGTCAGCAGGACTACCATCAGCGCTCCGGCTTTCTCATCTGCCCAGGCTCACGTGCCTGGTCAACCAGGCACGACGACGGCGGGCGGCCTACGCGTCCCCGGCCTTGCCATAAAGCGCCAGCAGATCGCGGCTGAACTCGTGGGGGGATGTTTCGCATGGGCTGTGTCCGCCCCGGTATACCCCGATCCTGGCCCGGATGGCCTGGGCAAACAGCCGGTGCAGCTGCAGCGGCCACAGGTCATGTTCGCCCACTGCCACGAACTTTGGGAGCGGCGCCTGCGCCAATGCGTCCCGAAGATCCGGGACGTTCTGCATGAGCGTATAGATATCGCGGACGGCGGCGCGGCGGGTGAAACGGAAACGGTAGTTGACGAACCGTTGCCGTCCCGGCGGCACGTGCGCCACCCTGCCGCTTCGGATCCCCCAGATCAGCAGGGCTGCGCCGGCCCGGCCGTTCACCCACGTGCTGAACCGGCCTATGCGGCTCACCCCCTTGAAACTCTGGCCGGGTTCCGGTGGGCACCCCAGAAAGGTGATGGACCGGAAGAGTCCTGGCCGCTGTATGTAGGCGATCTGGGCGATGATGCCCGCGAAAGAATATGCCACCACGTGGGCAGGGGTGGCTGTGATTTCCAGGACGGCCAGGAAGTCGTCCACGAACAGCTGGTAGTCGTAATGTTTCCTGGGCGGCACCAGGTTCTCCGGGCCCGCCGCTGCTGACTGGTACTGGCCCGCCAGGTCATACGTCAGCGCATAGTAGCCGGCCGCGGCGAGGTCAGGCATCATGAGCGAGAAATCCTCCTTGGACCCCGTGGCGCCTGGTACCAACAGGACGCAGGGATCGGCCGGATTGCCCAGCGCCATGGCGGCAAGACTGCCGCTGGGAACGTTGATGGTGAACTGCTCCGAACCCGGTGGTGGAATTGACCAATCAACGTCGCCCAAGTCCGCATCCAGCAGGGCAGCCGCATCCACACGGGCAGAACCGAACTCCTCAGGATCAACCCCGTGCTCGCTCCGGCCCGGCTCCGCCATGGTCCCAAGATAGTCCAGCTACCCTACATCTGCCCGCCCCCGAGGATCCGCCGCGCATCCCTTTGAGCCTGGAGGGCCACCTCCGTCACCACCTCACCTCTCACATGGCCGGCCGCGGAGATGATGCTGCGCAGTTCAGTAACGGTCAGAGGCGGGCTGGCGCTGTGCGCCATCGCGTGGCAGTTATGGCAGAGGGGAACAAGGTCGGCGACGGGATCGAGCTGGTATGGGCTGTCCAGAACCGCCGGCGGCACCAGGTGGTGGACTCCCATCACGCCTGTCCCGGCCGCGCCGTAAGCGGACTCGAAGGAGAAGCGGCAGGCTGCGCACGACGTGCCATGGAAGGCCAGGCAGGCCCGCTGCGCGTCAGGGTCCCGCTCGTAGCGGTTCACCTGGATAGTGCTGATGTCCTCCGGCGGAAAGGTTCCGCCTGGCACCTCGACAGGATCCGTCGTCGACGGCCCAAGGTCCCGCCAAAGCCGGCGCAGGACAGCCACAGACGACGGCGGCAAGGTCACCGGTGAGGGGCCCTTCGCCGTGTCCCACAGATCACTAGGGAGTGCCTCGCAAAGGATGCCGGCACGTATCTGTTCGCCGAGCGGGAGGAGTGAATCCAAGGCCACAGCGAAGAACCAGTCAGTGGCATCGTCATCTCCGTCCGCAGGAGCCTGGTAGGGCTCGGAGGTGACGAAACCGTGCCCGATCAGGCCGCTGGCGGCATCGTTGCTGCCCGCCAGCAGGAACCACGCTTCTGTCCCCGGGCCGACGCCAGGATGGAAGCGGACACTCCAGCGGTCAAGGAACGTTCCGGACGCGGCCACCTGCGCGACGGCGGCACGGTAGTTCCAGCGGCGCAGCAAGCCGGCATCGCACCCCAGAATCACCGCAGCCATTGCCCACCGGACCCCGCCACGCGCCGTCGACCCCCAAGCCCAGGCAAGGGGACTTAGATCGGTTCCTTGGCCAGGGCCTTGGTCTTTGCGGGCGTCTCGCGTCCCAGGCGTTCATCGAGTGTGACGCGCAGGCGGGCGGCTGCAACCTGGACGCGGTGCTCGGCCGGGGTGGGCTTCCTGGTGGCGGAACTGGCAGCGCTGCTCCGGGGAGCGTGGACAAACCGGTGCTCAGGCGACGTTGCGCTCATGGTCCAACCTCCTTGGTGCTGTCTTCATCCGTCGTTCCATTCTCCCCTAAGTTTCGGCGGTCGTCCACGACGCCCGGCTCTTGCCCGGAACCGGAACCAGGCCCGGCGTCCTCCCCGTTTTCGTCGCCGGACACGCTTTTCCAGGCAATGTCGAACAGCTCAAGCTCCTCGGTGCGGGCCAGTTCGCTCCTGGCCAGGACCTCCAGTGTGGCCAGCCCCAGCGCCTTGGTCCCTTCATCCGGGTCGAGTGCCCGGTCCAGCGCCCACTGGGTGCGGCGCCACCATTCCGCCCGGCTGTCCGCCTCGGTCTTTTGCTGCAGGGCGTTGGCGTCTGCTTCGCGCTTTTGGTCCAGCGCAGTCTTGTCAGCGGTTGTGCGCTGCTTGAGCGTGCGCCAGTTGATGTAGAAGGCCAGCAGAGCCTGCGGTGAGAACAGCCAGGGGTCCGAGCCCCGCGAGGATGACCCACCAGTCCGCCGGGCCGGAATGGACTACGACGTCCAGCGGGCCGGGGAGGGAACAGGGGTCACCGGACCAGCTTAGGCCGCGGTCCGCCCGGCAGCAGGCCGACACTCCCCGCCCGCTGCATTAGCCGCCGCGCCGGGAAACGAGGACAGGCCCGCTGGCGTGGTGCAAAACCGCGTGGGCGGTTGACCCGATGGTCTCCCGGAGGATGCCGTGGCCCTGGGAACCCACCACAATAATCCGGGCTTCCCGGGCAAATTTGAGGATGGCGTGCGGGACCGAGGTGTCCGCAAGCACGTGGCCGTCAATGCTGACAGCAGGGGCCAGGGCGGATGAGCGCTGTAGGGCGGATGCCAGAACTTCGTCGGCCACATCCGCCGCGGCCTGCCCGGCCGGCCTGGGGTAACCGGCGGGCTCGTGGCGGATGTGGACCACCGTGAGGGGTGCATGCCACGCCGACGCCAGGGAACACGCGTCCTCCAGGGCAGAGGGGGAACCTGATGCATCGACGGCGGCGACCACCGGTCCTTCAGGGTGCAGTTCCTGCCGGATCACCGCAACAGGGCAGGTGGCCGTGGCAGCAAGTTCCAGGCTGACGGATCCCACGAGGAGCCCAAGGAAGCCGCCCAGGCCGCGGCTGCCCACCACCAGCATCCGTTCGCTGGCGGAAATCCCGGCCAAGAGCTGCGCAGGAAGCCCATGGAGCAGCGTGCTCCTGATCTCAAGCCCGTGAACCTCCGCGGCCGCCAGCGCCACGCCATCCTCAAGAAGGGACCGGGCTGACTCCTCCAGGCCGCTGCCGGACACACCAGGCACCGGACCGAGGTGCCGGGTCAGCAGCGGCCACAGTGAACAATGCACCACGTGGAGGGGGCAGTTGGTGGCATGGGCGTGGCGCGCGGCCCAACGGACGGCGGCCGCAGCCTCATCCGAGCCGTCAAAGCCGGCAACAATGGACCCTGAATCCTGCGTCACGTCACAGAACTCCTGACCAAAGCGGATTTTCACCGGCGGGACCTTCGGCCCTTAGGCGGGCCTGCTCTTTGGTTTCATCCTGATTCTAAGCAGCAGGGAGGGACATGGGCAGCATGGTGGGCCGGATTGCCGTGATGGTGCACGCCCTCACTGCTTTGCTGCTCGGGGTGGCGGCACCCGCGACGGCCGTTGCGCCCGTCGCTGTCATCGTGGAGGACACGGCGGGGGTCCTTGACCAAGACACCCTGATACCCGCCGTCGAACGTATCCAGTTCTACGAGCCCACCCGCGTTGCCGTCTTCACCTACAACGGAAAGGCGGAGGACAACCTCAATGAGCAGGTCCTTAAGTTCGCACGGGCCAGCCATCCTGAATGGATCAGCCCGGACGGCCAGAAATGGGCCGACGGACTCTTCATTTTCGCGCTCGATCCAGTGGGCCGCCACGTGGGGACGTATATGGGCGAGGACCGGAAGGTGTCCCTCGAGCAGCGCAGCGACATCCAGGACGCGTCCAAGGAGCTGTTCCGCGACGCCCAGTGGACCGATGGCACCGTGGCCGGCATCCGCCGCGGGGCAGAGCTCATCAACCAGCCCTGGTACCGGTCCGCTGCTTTCCTGATCACGGCGTGGGTCACCGCTGGGATTGCGGCCCTGGGCGCCGCCACTTGGGTGATTGTCCGCGCCGCGACCAGGACCAGGTGCCGCAGGGAGATCGAACGCGGAGACCGCAGCTACTCAAACGTCAGCATGGACCTGGACGTCACGGAACTGAATGCGGGCACTATCCCCGAATCATCCCGCTACGGCAGCCAGGTCCTCGAAAAGCACCGTACATTCCTCAGCCGCTACGCCGCCGCTACGGAACTGTCCAACCAGGTGCACGCATTGGGCAAGCGGGCATTGAGCAGCAGGAAAAACCTCAAGCTTGCCAGACATTTCGCGGACAGCGCCGCCGAGCCTGGACGCCCTGGACGACGTCATCGCCGACAGCAACGCACTACTGAACCGCGCTGACACCTGGCCCACCGCCTGGGACCGGCAGCTGGCTCCGTTTCGCAAGGACCTGGCCGGACTGGAACAGCTCCTGGCCAAACGCCACGGGCAGGGAGACTCCGCAACGGCCACGGCTCTGCGGTCCTTCCGCGACGAAAGCCCGCGGGAGATCGAGCGGTGGACGGCGGAGCCGGCGGACGGCCAGATAACGCCCGAAGACGCGCTGGACCGGCTCTATGAGGCGCGGTCCAGGCTCTCGGAGCCTGCTGGAGAACCATGCCGAAACGGTGATCCAGGGATTCGCCAGGAACGACCGCGAGGCACGCCTGATGCGCGAACAAATGGAGACTGCGCAGGAGGGAACGGGCCGGCGCCGGCAACGGAGCTACGAGCCGAGCATCCTCGGTACGGTGTACCCGTCCTACACCTTCTTCTCCGTGGCCACCTTCAACTCCGGCTTCAATACCGGAGTCAGCAGCGTCAATTCGGCCAGGGGCGGCGGCAGCACCACGGGGTATGGCAGCATCGGTGGAAGCTTTTCCGGTTCGGGCAGTTCCTCAGGCTTCTAGTGCCGCGGACCGGCACCGTTCAAACGGAAGTGGGGCCCGTCCTCGGACGGGCCCCACTTCTGGTGTCAGTCGGCCATTAGGCGACGCCGACGGTGCTGAGCCTCCGGGTCCCGTGCCGCACCGCATAACGCGGATGCGGCGCCGGAGAAAGGCGGGCGCCTGGGGGAGGCGGCGCCACGTCCTGGATCAGGCCGGTGCCTGCGCATTCACGTACCTCTTCGATGGCGGCAGCCGCCGCATGCTTGTCCGTGAACTGCCCGGAAACCGCCAGCACATGTCCATCGGGCATCACAAGCCGGAACCGAATCTGTGAATCTTCGTCGACAAACAGTTCGAACGTACCTGCCATAAGCCTTGTTCTCCTCTATCGTCCTGCCCCTGTTCGTGGGGCTGCATGCCGTGCCGTGACGCGGTATGGCACAATCCAGGGTGCACGACCCCAGCGTGGTGCACCTTTCGACCTCATCCACCATCTCAAACGTCCCGGCTGGGCTTTTAGGGACCAAAGTCCCTGATCGTTACCCGCGGACTCCAGTAGGCCGCGCCCCGACCTGAAGGGGCTTCCATGATGCCGTGCCTATGGCCGTAAAAGCTGCGGTCTCAGGCGACGGGCCAGACCACCCTGGTCTGCCAGGTGGCCGGATCCGGCTGCTGTTCCGGATCGGTCAGGTAGTACTCCCACATGGAATCGGCGGGAGAGGCGCCATCCGCTTCCATGCTCTTCCTGATGGCGTCATACGTGGTGCCCAGCGTGTCATATGGGCCCGTGTGGATGGCCTCGAAGGCATCGGTGTCAGGGAGCGTTCCGCTGGCCACTTCGCCGGTGCCATGGAAGTTTCCGGCGACGGGGAATCCGGCTTCCACGTCAACAGTCTCGCTGGGCATACCGTGATACCGCGCGAACGGCGGACCGGCCGGGCTGGCGCCCTGCATCTGGACCGCGGCCATCACGGCACCGAAGGCCCGGCCGAAGAAACTGGTCAACGCGTCCATGGGGACCCGCTCACGGACCACGGCGACGGATTGTTCAGTGATATGGATTTTTCGAGGCTGCTGGCCGTTTTCATTCATGGCATCAGCCTCCCCATCCTGACGGCCGCGTGACAGGGCCATAGGACTCTAAAGGCTGCCACCGGTCAACCGGCGTTGTCGTGTGCTTCGAGCATCCAGCCACTGACTCCGGCATCGAGTTGGGCGCTGTCCGTGAGTCGAAGAACCGCTCCACCATGCGCGGCTGCAAGCCGGCGGCGCTGCCTACGCCTGCCGTTGCACCGATGCCACAAGGTCCGCTGCCCAGGCTGCCGCCCGCTCCTCCTCCCCTTCCAGGAGGGGACCTTCGCTGCCCTTGACGTAGAAGGCCATGGGTTCGGCAACGATGGTGGCGCCCGCCTCCGTGAGGGCCTTGGTCATCTTTTTGGCGGCGTCGCCGTGGATGAACAGCTTCACCCTCGTGTCGAATGCGGCGGCCTTCACCCCGGCCAGCCCGCGGCGCCCGAGGTCCGCCAGGGATTCAGCGATGCGGGCAGTAGGCTTCCAGCCGTTGATGGGGCTCCCGACGACGAGCAGGTCGCCCGGGTGCAGGATGCCGGGATCGAAACCGTCAACTTGAACGGCGGCCGCGCCCGAACCCAGCTTCGATGCTACCGATTCGGCGATGGTGCGGGTGTTCCCATATGCGGTGTCGTAAAGGACGACGGCTTTCACGTTACGCTCCGGGTGGACTGGGGAGGCTTGGTGGCCCCTTAACTTTCCCCCGGAGCCTGTGCCGGGGCAGGGCCAAAGGTCATGCCCCGCCGGCCGGGGCCAAATGCCCTAGCCCGGATGCCCGCATCAGGGTAATTTCGGCTTTATGTGCAATGACTGTTGCCACACCATGCTGAAGCGTCCCGGATGAGGAAGCAGGCTGCCCCGCCGGCGGCAACCGGAGGGAGCCTTGGCAGCCTTGGCGCCGAAGGACCAGCCGGTTCGCCCGCCGAAAAGGTGCGGGGCTTTGTCAGGCGGTATCCCGTCGTCGCACTGACCTGCCTGGTACTCCTGTCCACGCTTGTGCTGTTGCAGTTCGGCCTGGGACTGCAGGTCCGGGTCCTCGCGTCGGCCTACGCGGCGGTCATCGTGGTGGCGCGTGCCGCCGGCATGGTCCGGTCGTTGCGGGAGGGCCGGTGGGGGATCGACCTCCTGGCCCTGATGGCGATTGCCAGCACCGTGGCGGTGGGCGAATACCTCGCTGCGCTGGTGGTCATCCTGATGCTCACCGGCGGGGAGGCGCTGGAGAACTTTGCCCAGGGACGCGCCGCGCGGGAGCTGCGGTCCCTGCTGGACCGGGCTCCGCGTTTTGCCCACCGTGAGGGAACCGGCGCAGTACTCGAGGACACCCTATTGGCGATGTGGTGCCGGGGGACGTGCTGGTGGTCCGCCCCTCCGAGTTGGTGCCAGTTGACGGCGAGCCTGCTGTCAGATTCGGCGAGCCTCGATGAATCATCGCTGACCGGCGAAAGCCTGCCGGTGGAACGCACCCGGGGGCAGGCCCTGCTCAGCGGCGCGGTCAATGGTGTGGCCGCCATCCGCATGCGGGCGTCGGCCGCCGCCGCCGACTCCCAGTACAGCCGGATCATCGCCCTGGTTGAGGAGGCGTCCAACAGCCGGGCGCCGGTAGTCCGGCTCGCTGACCGCTACGCCGTTCCCTTCACCCTCCTGGCCCTGGCCATGGCAGGCACCGCGTGGTTCCTGTCAGGCGAGCCGCTCCGCTTCGCCCAGGTCCTGGTGGTTGCAACGCCCTGCCCGCTCCTCATCGCCGCCCCTGTGGCCTTTCTTGCCGGTACCAGCCAGGCCGCCCACAAGGGCATCATCATCAAGAACACGCGGACCCTCGAGCAACTTGCAAAGGCCCAAACAGCAGTCTTCGACAAGACCGGAACGCTGACGTCCGGGCGCCCCGTCCTGGATGGCATCCAGGTGGCTCCCGGCCAGGGCGAAGCCCTGGGGAGCCGAAGGATCCTGCAGCTGGCAGCATCCGCGGAGCAGTACTCCTCGCACGTGCTGGCAGGCTCCGTGATTGAAGCCGCCAAGGCCGCCGGCCTTGGACTGCTGACAGTGCAACAGGCGACGGAGAACGCCACCCACGGCGTGGACGCCGTCTGCGACGGGCAGCGGGTGGTGGTGGGGAAAGCAGGCCTAGTGCGGAATTCCTCAACCGGATTCCGGGAGGCAGCCGTGCGCAGCGGCCGCCTGGCCGTCCACGTGGCGGTGGACGGCCAGTACGCCGGTGCACTGATCATGAAGGACCCGTTGCGCCGCAATGCCGTGGACACCCTGGCCCGCCTGAACAGCCTGGGGGTCCGGAACACCATGCTCCTGACCGGTGATGCCCACGCCACGGCTGCGCACATCGCCGAGGAAGCGGGCATCGGCCAGGTCCAGGCTGAATGCCTGCCGGAGGACAAGGTCAACACCGTGGCCGGCATCAAGGAACGTCCGGTCCTGATGGTGGGCGACGGCGTCAATGATGCGCCCGTCCTTGCCGCGGCGGACGTGGGAATCGCAATGGGCGCAAAGGGCGCCACCGCGGCGAGCGAGTCTGCGGACGTCGTGGTCATGCTCGACGACGTCTCCAAAGTGGCCCAGGCCGTGGCCATTGGGAAGCGGACCGTGGCAGTCGCCCTGGTAAGTATATGGACCGGGATAGGGCTCAGCCTTGTGCTGATGGCCATAGCCATGACGGGATACATTCCCGCCGTCGCCGGCGCCCTCCTGCAGGAGCTGGTGGACCTGGCCACCATCCTGAACGGCCTGCGGGCACTGCGCGGTGCCGACAGGATAGGCAAAGCGGCCCCGAAACCGGCAGCACAGCCAAGGCCGGCCAGTGGGGGCTAAGCCCGGCGGAATGGCACCTGCGGCGCCGCCGGCATGACCTTTGGCCCTTCCCACCGCTTTCCCCGGCCGGGATCGTGGTGTCCATGAACGCAGAAACAGGGGCCAAGCCCGTGATCGTGGGTGTGGACGGTTCTGAATATTCCTCCGCTGCGCTCCGGTATGCGGGAACGCTCGCAGCCCGCCTGGGCACCCGGCTTGAAGTCATCTCCTGCGTTGGGATGCCCGACTACCTGGTGATGTCACGCCTTGAAGGGGCCGACCGGCAGTTCACCGCCAGGCTTGAGGACGCTGCACGGCGCCTGGTCGACGATGCGCTGGGACGGGCCTTTTCCGCGGACCGGCCGGACAACATCGATGTAACGGTCAAGTTCGGGCCCCCGGCAAAGGTGCTGGTGGAGGAGAGCCGGCGGGCACAGATGCTGGTGGTTGGACGGCACGGCGAGGGGGTCTGCTCAGAACGTCCATGGGTTCGGTCAGCAAGGCATGCGCAACCCACTCCAACTGCCCGGTGCTCCTGGTAGGGCAGGAGGCGGACGCTGTGTGAGGGCCCCGGAGGGCCTGAGCTCTGAACGGGCGGCGCAACTCCTGAAGCAGGCAGGACCCAACCAGCTTCCCACGGAAAAACCAGTATCCCAGTGGCGGAAGCTCTGGGGGAAATGACGCACTTCTTCGCCCTCATGCTGTGGTGCGCCGCCGGGCTGGCCTTCATCGCAGACATGCCGCAACTGGCAGTGGCGATTATCGTCGTCGTCATTGTCAACGGCGTGTTCGCCCACATCCAGCAGGAACGTGCCCAGCACGCCGCCGCAAAACTGCGGGGATTGCTGCCCGCCGACGTGGTGGTCCGGCGGGACGGGACGGTGCGCAAGGTCCACGTCAGCGAGCCTGGTGGTCGAGGACGTGGTGCTGCTGGCTGCCGGCGACCGTGTGCCGGCCGATATGGTGCTCCTGGCGGCGTCGGCCTGCGCCGTGGACGAATCGATGCTCACAGGCGAAAGCGTTCCGGTGCCGAAAGCTGCCGGTGACCAGGCATGGGGCGGGACCTTCCTGGTCAACGGTTACGGGGAGGCCGCCGTCTCCGCCACCGGTGCCAGGACCAGGTTGGCGGGAATCGCGGCCCTCACCAGCGGAGCGGTACCGCCACCCACCCCGCTGTCCCTGGAACTGCGGCGGATTGTCCGGGTCACAGCCGGCATGGCCCTGGGTATCGCAGCGGTCTTCTTCCTGGCATCAGTGCTGATGGGTTTCCAGTGGCGGGATTCATTCCTGTTCTCGATCGGCGTTGCCGTGGCACTGGTCCCCGAAGGGCTTTTGCCCACCGTCACGTTGTCACTTGCCATGGGCGCTCAACGTATGGCCTCGCGCAAGGGACTGGTCCGCAACCTTGAAGCAGTGGAAACGCTGGGCTCAACCACCTTCATCTGCACTGACAAAACGGGAACGCTGACGCAGAACCGGATGAACGCCGTTGAGGTCTTCACCCCCGAAGGCTCCGTTCAGGTGACAGGCCAGGGGTACGCCCCGGAGGCACATATCGAGGGCAGGGGAGTAGAGAAGGCAGCCCAGGCCGCGCTCGCCGCCCGCACCGCCTCCCAGGGCCGCGCTCAGCTGCACGACGGACAGTGGCGCGCCCAGGGTGACCCGATGGAGGCGGCCATGGACGTCCTGGCCCGTCGGCTGACGGGCACCGAGTCCGGTGCTGCACCGTCCCGGAGGTTGCCTTTCGATCCGGTACGGCGCAGGGAGTCCGCCCTCGCAGGGCCCGACCTGTTCTGCAAAGGCGCCCCCGAAACCGTCCTTCCGGTGTGCGCGTCCGTGCCGGCAGCGGTCAAGGAACAGGTGGAGGTGATGGCGGCACGCGGCCTGCGCGTCCTTGCGGTGGCCCGGCGGCGGCTTGGGGGAGCACCTGAAACATGGCAGTCCAGCCCGGCAGCGGAGCCTCGAAACAGGCATGGAATTCCTGGGCCTGATCGGGCTGCAGGACCCGCCCCGGCCGGATGTGGGGAACGTGATCCGCACCGCACGGCAGGCAGGGCTGAGGGTCGCCATGATCACCGGCGACCACCCTGCTACCGCTGCGGCGATTGCCCGGCAGATCGGCCTCATCGGGACGCCGGAATATGTGCTGGCGGGCGCAGACCTTCCGGAGGACGACCAAATGCTCGGCGCCCTCCTGGACCGCGATGGAGTGGTGGTCAGCAGGGTCTCGCCCGAGCAAAAGCTTCGCGTCGCCAAAGCCCTGCAGTCGCGCGGACACGTCGTGGCCATGACCGGCGACGGCGTCAACGACGGTCCGGCCCTGCGCGAAGCTGACATCGGGGTGGCCATGGGCCTGAGCGGAACCGACGTTGCCCGGGAGGCCGCGGACCTGGTCCTCCTCGACGACCACTTCGGCACCATCGTGGCCGCCATCGAACAGGGCAGGGCGACCTACGCCAACATCCACCGGTTCCTGACCTACCACCTCACGGACAACGTTGCGGAACTGACCCCCTTTGTCATCTGGGCACTCTCCGGCGCCCACTTCCCGCTTGCCCTGGGTGTCCTGCAGATCCTTGCCCTGGACATCGGCACCGACCTGCTGCCGGCGTTGGCCCTTGGCGCCGAGCCCCCGGGCAGGCGTGTCCTGTCCCGGCCGCCCGAACGCAGGCACCTCATGGACCGGCGCATGATTATCCGCGTTTTCTGCATCCTGGGCCCGGTGGAGGCCGCCGTGGAAATGGCAGTGTTCTCGGCCGTCCTGGCCGGCGGGGGCTGGACCAGGGGACAGGTTCCCCAGCCAGCGCTGCTGATGGCTGCCTCCGGTACTGCCTTCACCGCCGTCGTCCTGGGGCAGTTCGCCAACGCTTTCGCCTGCCGGAGCGCCACGGTGCCGCCCTGGAAGCTCGGCTGGGGCACCAACAAGCTCCTCGTGTGGGCCATGCTGGCGGAAGCAGCCATCCTGGCCGGGTGCCTGTACGTCCCCGCCCTTGCTGCGTTGCTGGGCCAGTCCCCTCCGCCGCCGGAAGGCCTCCTCCTTGCACTCCTTGCGGCCCCTGCGGTCCTGCTCGCGGACCGGCTCCACAAGGCCGCCCGGGGCCGGGCGCGCCAGGGGTAGGCGTCCAGCACAGCCTGGCCTCCCTGCCGCAAACCCGCAGGGACCAAAGACTCTGCACGCCCCCGCCCGGCAGAGGCCAGAATCGAGCCATGAGTGCCGCCCCAGAATCCTCCGTAACTGACACATACGTCACGTGGATTGAAGACACCGGCATCGCGGACATCCCCTCGGTGGGAGGCAAGAACGCCTCCCTCGGTGAACTGAGCCGTGCCCTGAAGTCCGCAGGGGTCAGGGTCCCTGAAGGGTTCGCCACCACGGCCTCCGCCTACCGCGCGTTCCTTGCCGCCAACAACCTGGAACCCCGGATCAGGAAGCACATCGAGGAACAGCGCGCCGGCCGGTCCACACTCCGCCAGGCCGGGGCGGCAATCCGCGAACTGTTCCTCCAGGCCACTTTCCCGGAAGACATTGCCGTGGGCATCCAGGAACATTACCGGACCCTGTGCGAGCGCGCCGGGCAAACCCAGGCCGCCGTTGCGGTCCGCAGCAGCGCCACAGCCGAGGACCTTCCTGATGCCAGCTTCGCCGGCCAGCAGGAAACCTTCCTGAACGTCGCAGGGGAACGCGGTGTCCTGGAAGCCTGCCGGCGCTGCTACGCCTCCCTGTTCACGGACCGGGCCATCAGCTACCGCGAAATGAAGGGCTACGGCCACCTGGACGTTGCGCTTTCCGTGGGGGTGCAGTGGATGGTTCGTTCAGACCTTGGCGCGTCAGGCGTCATGTTCTCGATCGACACCGAGTCCGGCTTTCCCGGCGTTGTTGTCATCAGCGCTGCCTGGGGGCTGGGGGAAACGGTGGTCCAGGGCACCATCAACCCGGACAAGTACCAGGTATTCAAGCCGCTCCTGGCAGACCAGCGGTTCAGTCCCGTCATCGAGCGGGAACTGGGCGCCAAGGAACGCAAAATGGTCTACAGCCACGGCGGGGACGCCCGGACCCGGACTGTTGAGACCACCGGGCGGGAGCAGCGCTCGCTGGTGCTCGATGACCGGGAGGTGGTCCTCCTGGCCCGCTGGGCCGTTGCAGTGGAGGACCACTACGGCCGGCCAATGGACATGGAGTGGGCCAAGGACGGGGTAACCGGCGAACTCTTCATGGTCCAGGCCCGGCCCGAGACGGTACAGGCCCGCCGGAGCACGTCGACGTTCCGTACGTACCACCTTGCACAACCCGGGCCCGTCCTGGTTACCGGTGCCGCGATCGGCGACTCCATTGCCCGCGGCAAGGCGTGCGTCGTCAGGGATGCGAAGGATATCGAATCCTTTGTGGATGGCTCCGTACTGGTCACCCGGATGACGGACCCGGACTGGGTACCCGTAATGAAGCGGGCCACGGGCATCATCACCGACCATGGCGGTCCCACCAGCCATGCCGCCATCGTCAGCCGCGAACTGGGCGTCCCGGCCGTCGTGGGGACGCGCAACGCCACCGAGGTACTTCCCGACGGCGCCGAGGTCACCTTGTCCTGCGCGGAAGGCGAGGAGGGACGCGTCTACGAGGGACTGCTGGAATTCTCTGTGGAAGAAGTGGACATGCAGGCCCTCCCTGCCACCCGCACGGCAGTGATGATCAACATCGCCAGCCCGGCCGCCGCCTTCAAGTGGTGGCGATTGCCGGCGGCCGGCGTAGGCCTGGCCCGGATGGAGTTCATCATCAACAACCTGATCCGCATCCACCCCATGGCCCTGGTCCACCCGGAAAGGGTGGCGGACCCGGAGGAGGCGGCGTTGATCCGGCAGCTGACCAGTGGCTACCAGGACCCGCAGGAATACTTTGTTGACGTGCTTGCCACCGGAATCGCCAAGATCGCCGCTCCGTTCCACCCCAAACCTGTGATCGTCAGGCTGAGCGACTTCAAAAGCAACGAGTACAGCCATTTGATCGGCGGCAGCGCCTTTGAACGTCCCGAGGAAAATCCCATGCTGGGCTTCCGCGGCGCCTCGCGCTACTACAGCAGCCACTACCGGGAGGGATTCGCCCTGGAATGCAGGGCCCTCAAACGGGTACGGGAACAAGCGGGATTCGGCAACGTCATTGTCATGGTTCCGTTCTGCCGCACGGTGCGGGAAGCGGACCAGGTCATCGAGGCCATGGAAGGATACGGGCTGGTACGCGGAGCGGACGGACTGCAGATTTTACATGATGTGCGAAATCCCCTCCAACGTGGTCCTTGCGGAGGAATTCGCCAAGCGCTTCGACGGCTTCTCCATCGGGTCCAACGACCTCACCCAGTTGGTGCTGGGGGTGGACCGGGACTCGGAGGAGCTTGCGGGGTTGTTCGATGAGCGGGACCCGGCCGTAATGTCCATGATTGCCCAGGCGATCAGCAAGGCCCATGCCGCCGGGATCAAGATCGGGATCTGCGGGCAGGGGCCCAGCAACCATCCGGACCTGGCCGAATTCCTGGTCAGCCAGGGGATTGATTCGGTGTCACTGAACCCGGACACCTACGTCAAGACGTTGCCCATCATTGCGGCTGCGGAGGCCGCCGCAGCAAAGGTGCGGCCAACGGGCTAAGCGGCAACCTGAAAGGGCCTGGCACCCTGAGGGGCTGTCCCCCAGGGTGCCAGGCCCCGGCGTCGTACCCTAACTGTCCTCAACCCCTGCTGATGGGGATCTTTGACGCCCCGGCACCCGGTCCCTGGTCCGGTATCGGTGCCCGGACTTCAAGGAGGCCGTCCTTGTAGGAGGCGGTGACATCGCCCTCCTTGACACCGCTGGGGAGGGGAATCCGCCGCACGAAGGACCCGTACCGGAATTCGGACCGGTAGCTGTCCTTGTCCTTTTGCTCCTTCTTCTCCTGCCGCTCCGCCTTGATGGACAGCACGCCGTCGGCCACCGTCACGTCGACGTCCTTCTCCGGATCTATGCCGGGCAGTTCGGCCCGCACCACGAGCGTGTTGCCCTCCACCATCTCCTCAACCCGAATGGCCGAGGCGCCCACGTCGCCTTCGAAAAGCCTCTCGATGACATCCATGGGGGAGCGGCGGGTATCGAACCATTTCATCAGGTCAGTCATTCTTGCCTCCTGCTCATGTGGACGCCGGACCATCGCGGTGCCCGGCATTTCCACCATCCCCTTCCCGTGGCGCCGGTTCCAGAGTCAAAGGTCCCAGCCCGGTCCTGCCGGCAGCCGCCCGCGGGCGGCGGGTGAAACGGCCAATGAATTCGATGGCCACGCATCCCGCCGCTGCCACCGCGACCGAGGGCACCAACAGGCCGGGGGCGGGAAGTCGACGCGGAAAAAGTCCTGCGTCAACGGCACGGTGAACAGCAGGACCAGCCCGGCGTACATTCCGGCCAGAATCAGCACCTTGGTCCAGTTAAGGGGGCGGGACGCCATCACCAGGATCCATGCTGCCAGCAGGCCCAGCGTCACCGCCGCCGCCGACTGCGCCGATTCCTGGCTGTGCCCGCCCCAGGACTGGGCGTACGCGCTGACCGCCAGGACACACAGGGCTGTGCAGATGCCTGCCGGTACTGCGAAGGCAAGCGAACGGAGGAGGAATCCGGGAGCGTAACGCTGGCCGCCCGGCTGCAGGGCCAGGAAGAACGCAGGCAGGCCAATGGTCAGCCCGTCCAGCGCGGAGAGTTGCCGGGGCAGGAACGGAAAAGCCAACAGCAGGATGCCGGTCACCACGGAGATGATGGTTGCGTAGACGGTCTTGCTGAGGAAGACCAGGGAGACGCGCTCGATATTGCTGATGGCCCGGCGCCCCTCATCCACCACCGCCGGCAGCCTTTCGAAGCGCCCGTCCAGGAGGACCATGCGGGCCACGGCCTTGGTAGCGGGCGAGGCAGTGTCCATGGCGATGCCGAGGTCCGCTTCCTTGAGGGCCAGGACATCATTCACCCCGTCCCCGGTCATTGCCACCGTGTGACCCCGCCGCTTCAGGGCCTGGATCAGGTCCCGCTTCTGGGACGGCGTCACGCTTCCGAAGAGGCTGCAGGCCTCCACGGCCTCCTCCAGCCTGGAGCGGATCATCGGGCAGCGTGCGGGCGTCATAGGCAATTCCGGTTCCGAGACCCACCGCGTGCGCCAGCGCTGCCACTGTGCGGGGATCGTCGCCGGAAATGATCTTGACCGAGACCCCTGGCGCCGAAAATAGTCGAGCGTCGCGGCGGCGTCCTGCCGAATGCTCTCACGGAAGGTCAGCAGCATAACCGGCACCAGGCTCCGCGGGCAGGCCCGTCTCCGTGGCGTCGGGCGGCAGTGGTGCGGGCAGGTGTGCGAGCGCCAGCGTCCGGAGGCCCGTGGCGGCCAGGGCGGCGGCTTTGCTGTGTGCGTTGGCGCTTCCAGGGGCGCCGAGAACCGCATCGGGCGCTCCCAGGACCCAGGTGCCGGCCGCGGGGGACTCCGGGGCGAACGTCACAGAGCTCCACTTCCGGGCCGAGGAAAAGGGAACGGAAGCCTGCTCCCGGTGCGGACGCGGCGCGGGAAAGGCGGCCCCGATGGCCGCGGCGGTGCTGCTGGCCTCCGCGTTGGCCCCGAACCATTCCAGCGCCGCCCGCCACCCACCGGCCGGGACCGGCGCGGCATCGTGGAGCGCGTCGAACACGATGGAACCGGATGACAACGTGCCGGTCTTGTCGAGGCAAAGGACATCCACCCGTGCCAGCACCTCCACGGCGGCCAGTTCCTGGATCAGGACTTGTTGGCGGGCAAGCCGGAGCCCGCCCACGGCAAACGCCACACTGGTCATCAGGAGCAGCCCCAGGGGAATCATGGCCATGATGCCCGCGATGGCCCCCACCGCTGCCGGTATCCACCGCCCGGATCCCATGGCGCCGGCCCAGCCGCCCTGGTCCTGCATCTGCGCATTGGTGAGCAGCAAGGCGGTGGGAAGGAGCAGCCAGGTGATGACGGTAAAGACTTTTTCCAGGCCCCTGCGGATCTCCGACGTGACCAGGGAGAACCGCCGCGCTTCGGCCGCGAGCCGGTAAGCGAAGGTTTCCGGTCCCACCCGGAGCACCGAGGCGCGGGCGTTGCCGCCGAGGATCAGTGAGCCGGACAACAGCACCGCGCCAACCGTTTTGGGCACCGGCTCGGATTCACCGGTCAGCAGGGATTCGTCCACTTCAAGGGGGCTTCCGCCCAGGATCAACAGGTCCGCCGTGACCTGGTCTCCGGCGCTGAGCACGACGATGTCGTCGGGCACCAGTTCTTCCGATGAAATGGTTTCCCTGGCGCCGTTCCTGACCACCGTGTTCCTGGCAGCCTGCAAGATGGCCAGCCTGGTCCAGGGACCGCTTGGCCCGGTACTCCTGAATGATGCCAATCAGCGAATTGCTGATGGCGGACAGGCCGAAGAGCGCGTCGCGCCACTGACCGAGCACCAGGAGCAGGAGGAAGCACCCTCCCACCACGCCGTTGAACAGGGTGAACACGTTCGCCTGGACGATCTCACCGATACTCCTGCTGGTTGCCGTTGGCACGCTGTTGACTCGGCCGGCCACGGCCCGCTCCCGTATTTCGGCGGAGGTGAGCCCGTCCCGGGCACGGCGGAAGTCAACGCCCGGGACCGGCGCCCCGCTTTCCCCAGCTATTGGCATGGTGCGGCCAGGCAGCAGGCCCGGGTCAGTCGTTGTGCTGCCTGTGCAGGCGCGTGATCACCGTGGGGCACGGTGGCTGCGTCATCACCGCATGGGCCGTGGACCCCAGGAAAAGTCTCTCGAAGCCGCCCTTGCCCCGGCTGCCCAGGACCAGCAGCCGTGCACCGGCGGCGGCGCGGAGCAGGGCGTCCGCCGGCTCCAGGACGGTTTCCATCACGGTGTGCACCACCAGGTCCGGGTAGTCCTGCCGGAGGCCGGCCTCCGTTTCAGAGAGCACAATCTGCTCTTCCTCGACCACATGGGTGGCAAAGCTGCTCTGCGGGAGCCCGGCAGCGATCCACCGGTTGGGGCCGGTGAAAGCGTAGAGGACCGTCAGTTCCTCGCCCAGCGCGTCAGCTTCGGCGGCCGCGAACGCCACTGCCTGGGTAGATTCACGTGACCCGTCCACGCCCACCAGGATGCCGCGGCCATCCTTCTGGCCGTCGCCGATAACAGCCACCGGGCATTCGGCCGCGGCAGCCGCCTGGAGCGCCCGGTCCGTCAGGGCACCGCGGTTGTGTCCGCTGGTCCCGAGCACAAGCATGGAGGCATTTTTGGAGTAGTCTCCCAGTGCCGCCCCCACGCCTCCTTCGAGGAGCCTGGAGTGAGATTTGCACGCCGGGTTCGGCCGCAGTGGCCTTTTCGCCGGCTTCCTTCAGCAAACCCAGGCCTGACTCACGCAGGACATCGAGGTAGGGAAGGACTTCTGCTGCCATCCACCGGTCGTCCACAACGTTCACGACGGCGAGGGGACACTTGAGCCTGTTGGCCCGGGCTGCTGCCCACAACAGGGCAGCGTTGGACGCCGCGGTGTCTGAGATGCCGACGGCGATTGGCTTGGCAGGTGCCATGGGGACCATCCTTTGGGGGTTCTGGTGAGGGGCGTGGGTCACAAGGGGGGCTAGTCTGCCGTGGGCTCCCGGGGCGGCCACCAGTGGGTTGGAGCGGCTATGACGAACCGCCGGCCGCTGATCTCGTGGGGTGTGATCCGGATCAGGACGTTTTTTTCACCCGGCTGCCAGGGGGACAGGCCCGCCTCCATGGCATCCTTGGTTTCCTCCTCATCGGACACCACCATGGCGTGGCCCTTCAGGATGACGCTCCAGGCGATGGTGCCGTACTGGTTCATTCCGTCCGCCTCGACAGCGACCTCATGCCTGTCGGTCAGTGCGGCGAGCTTTGTTCCTTCGCCGGTACGGATGAGCAACGTGCCGTTCGTGGGGACAAAGTTCACCGGGTAGTTTTCCATGGTGCCGGCGTCCGTGAAGGCGATCCGGCAAAGGGATGTTGAGCGGAGGTACCGCCAGCAGTCGTGGACGCCGAGTTCCTTGATTTCCGGTTCTGCCGCTGCGCTGTTCATGGCCGTAGCCTAGGGCCGGGAGGCTGCCGCGGCTAGGGAAGAAGGTCCCGCGCCGGAGGGGGCCCCTAATAGCAAGATCACTGAGGGTATTTTTCCCGCCGCTCTCCTAGAATTGGAGGAGAAGCGTCTTCATGCTCAGGTGAAGGCGTCATTGGGGGCGGAGGCCGGCACTTCCGTTTCGAACACTTAGACCGCGCCAAGGACCTGCAGCGCCGCAGATTCTTGCCGCAGGAGGTGGGACGTGAGTACTGAGTGGCCTTGGGGCTCCCCGATGAGGGACAGGGTGGAAGACCTGTTGAGGGATTTCACGGCCCGGGGAGACGAACTATTGGATACCCAGGAACGGATCAATGGCCTGCTGGCCGCGGTGGTGGCCCTGGCCGAGGACTTAAGCCTCGAAGCCGTCCTTGACCGCCTTGTCCGGTCCGCGTGCGCCCTGGTGGGCGCCAAGTACGGCGCTTTGGGCGTCATCGGCGAGGACCGCCGGCTGAGCCACTTCATCACGGTGGGAATCGATGAACAGGGCATCCGTTCCATCGGCGAGCCTGCCCACGGGCCACGGGGTCCTGGGGCTGCTGATCCGCGAGCCCAAGCCGCTGCGTCTCCATGACTTGGGCCGGCATCCCATCGCCTCCGGGTTCCCTCCAAACCACCCGCCCATGCGGACTTTCCTTGGCGTACCTGTCCGGGTCCGGGATGAGGTGTTCGGAAACCTCTACCTGACCGAGAAGCAAGGCGGGGAGGACTTCACCGTGGAAGATGAAGACCTTGCGGTTGCCCTGGCGGCCGCGGCCGGAGTGGCCATCCAGAACGCCCGCCTTTTTGAAGACAGCAACCGCCGGCAGAAATGGCTGGAGGCGGGCATGGAGCTGAGCAGCCGGTTGATCATGACGTCCCATCCGGGCGATGCGGACAACCTGGACATTGTCGCCGACACCGCCTTGGGGGTGTCCGACTCGGCTCTGGCAGTAATAGCGGTGCCTGCGGGCGACGGAGCGCTGCGGTGCCGGGCATGCCATGGCGTGCAGGGCCTCCAGGCAGGCCAGGAACTGATGGTTTCAAGTGCCGTGTCGGGCGTCATCGAGAACGGCGGCTCGTTCGTGGCGAGGGACCCGCGGCAGGTCTTCGAGGACGAAGTGGCAGGGAAGCTGGGCTCCGTCCTTGTGTGCTCGCTGGGGCACAGCTCGGGCGACAACGGGGTGCTCCTGCTGGCCCGCGCCCATGGGGCTCCCGTGTTCAACCAGGCTGAGGCGGAGTCCAGTGCCATCTTCGGCAGCCGGATAGGGCTGGCGCTGGACCTGGCGCGGGTGAACGCCCTGCGCGAACAGAACCTCCTCTTCACCGACCGGGAACGGATTGCCCGGGACCTCCATGACCAGGTCATCCAGCGCCTGTTTGCTTCGGGCCTGAGCATCCAGAGCCTGCGCCGCTACACGCTGGACCCGGTGGCGCACGAGCGGATTGCTGCCGTGACCACCGAACTTGATGACACCATCCGCAAGCTGCGGGACACCATTTACTCACTCCGGACCGCGGAAGAAGACCATGAACCACTGACGGGCCGGATCCTGCGGGTGGTCCGGGAGGGCTCGCGCAGCTACGCCGTGACCCCTAAAGTGTCCCTGGACGGGCCGGTGGATTCGGTCGGGGAAGACGTGGCTGTCCATCTGCTGTCGGTGTTGTCGGAGGGGCTGAGTAATGCTTTGAGGCATTCCGGCGCGGACGAAATCCAGGTCGCTGTTGTTGTGGGCCGGGACCTGGTGCAGCTTCTCATCAGCGACAACGGCCAGGGCTTCAGCGAGCCGGTCCAGGTCAGCGGCCTGGCAAACATGCGCCAACGCGCCGGCCAGCTCAGGGGCAGTTGCGCCATCGACAGCGTCCCCGGTGGGGGCACCTGCGTGAAATGGTCAGTGCCGCTGGCGCAGCCCCAGGCAGGGACCTCCGTCAGGCAGGGTCCGCCGAGCCCTTCGTGACGAATACGGCGGCCTGGGTCCGGCGCTCGAAGCCCAGTTTGGCCAGAATGGACGAAACGTAGTTCTTGACGGTCTTCTCGGCCAGGAACAGGTCATCGCCGATTTGCCGGTTGGTCAGCCCCTGGCCGATCAGGGCCAAAACTTTCTTCTCCTGAGCGCTCAAGCCATCCAACCGGGGATCGGTGGGTACCGTGGAGAGGCCCGCAATGATTTGCTGCTCAACTCCCGGGTCAAAGAGGGACTCGCCCGCGGCAGCCCTTCGGATACCTGCCAGGAGGTCATCACTCCTGATCTGTTTCAGGATGTACCCGGAGGCGCCTGCCAGGACCGCCCCGCGGAGGGCTTGTTCGTCGTCGTAACTGGTCAGGATCAGGCAGCGCAGGCGGGGATCGAGCGATCTCACGTCCCGGCAGACTTCAATTCCCGTACCGTCCGGAAGCCGCCCGTCGAGAATGGCGATATCCGGGTGCAGGGCCGGGATGCGGCGCGTGGCCTCCGCCGCGGATCCGCTTTCGCCCACAACAAGGAACCCTTCGCCTTCCAGCAGGTCCTTCAGTCCCTGACGGACAAGTTCGTGGTCATCAAGGATGAACACGCGGACCTGCCCCGAAGACCCCGTCGCTTCATCAGCCCCTGTTTCATGCATCTGCACCGAACGCTCCCACAATCTTCACGACCCAGTCCCGCGTGCGTGCGGGCGGCCCCGGGGAGGGCCTGGTCCCATTGTTCCCTGCCGGACGTTGTGCCGGAAGGGACCAAAGTCCACCGGGCGCCGCATGTCGCCCCTGGCGCGGCGGGCTGGACCGTGGCACTGGTTCTCCCGTGATGACCTTTGGCCCTGTTTACCGATGCGGTCCCGGTCCACGCTGGGTAGGACGGCAACAGGAGGCATCGTGGCAACAGCATCGGACGGGGTGGCGGCGCCTGCCTCCCATCAGCGTTCCAGGATCATTGTGGGAGTGGACGGATCCGACGCATCCATCGCCGCGCTGCGGGTGGCAAGGGCCCTGGCGGAGCCACTCTCAGCTCCGGTGGAGGCCTGGGCCTGCTGGGACGTTCCGGCAGGCTACGGTGTGTACCTGGCCGTTGGGATCGAGGGCTTCAAGTATGCCGCGGACCAGGTGCTCCAACAGGCGCTGGCCGATGCTTTCGAAGAATTGCCGGCTTTTGTGCATCCCCGGCTGGTGCGCGGCAAGCCCTCCCCGGTGCTGGTCGATGCGAGCCGAAACGCGTCACTGCTGATCGTGGGCAGGAGGGGGCACGGGAACTTCGTGGTGGGCTCGGTCAGTTCAGCATGCGTGAGCCATGCACACTGCCCTGTACTGGTGGTGCACGCCCCGGAGGACGGGGCCTCCTAGTGCCGGTGGTGGCTTCGCCCGTGCTGGTGTGCCGCGCTTTCTCCCACCAGTTCGTGAAGTCCTTCGACCGCCTGGGCGAGTGACAGTCCGGGGGATTCAACGACGAAGGGCATCAGCAGCCGGTTCTCCTTGTCCAGGTGGAGGGCGAAGATCCGTTGGATGGCGCCGGCGGCCACTGCGGCTGCAACGCCGTCGGCCGTCCTGAGCTCGTCCACCAGGCTCACGATAACCTGGTGCTCGGCCAGCATGCCATCCACGAGCAGCCTGGCCTCAGGCATGCCGTGCGGGCCGCCGTAGAGGGGACCCTCTTCTGCCAGCGCATGCGGCACCAGTTCCTTGTCGCACCAGTCCAGCAGGGCAGCCTGCGTTTCCTGCCCGGCGTCGGTGTCCCCCGCCTCCACGGCCTCCGTCAGCAGGCCCACCAGCCCATTGAGGTGCCGCAGCATGTCGGCATGGTGCCCCTCCACCGCCAGCAGGGCCTGTGCCTCGGCCGAAGCATCCTTACCCGGGCCCATTACCGCGTTCATTCGTTGTTGCCTTCCAGTGTGGTGGCATGCCGGTTCGTGTTCCGCAGGGACCAGCGGAGGTCCTTGATTGCCCAGTACGCAGCAACGTTCATGACTGCAAAACCTGCGATGCCCAGTAAGGGTGCGCGGACCACCAGTCCAAGGAAGAGCACACAGGCCCCTGCTGCGACAAAGAGGAGTCCCCGCCGGAAGCGGATACGGAGTGAAAGTGCAAAGGCATCCTTGTTGAGCAGGGCTGCCAGCCGGGGATCTTCCGCTTCCAGGCCGTGGCTGATCAGGTCGAGTTCGCGTCTCTCGAATTCAGAGAGTGGCATGGCTGGACCCCACTGTTCCTTGCCTGCGGGTGCCACGGGCTCAGGTGCCCGGTTGGCCGCGCAGCACAGCCAACCTGTTCTGGTATTCCGCAGCGTCGATCTCTCCGCGGGCGAAACGCTCAGCCAGGACATCTTCCGCCACGCGGGGCGGTTGAGGGTGGGTGCCGTAAGGGGAGGGCGCCCGCAGCGAACGGGCCAGCAGGACAATGCCGGTAATGATTGCTCCCCACACCACCACCATGCTGATGCTCATCAGGACATAGCCCCACAGGCCCATGCCATCGTTCCAGCCGTACACTTCCACGACCTCCGGTCCAACGACGGCGGACGCCAGCCGTCTGCCCTCTGTTCCAGTATTGGGCGCTGCCGGGGCCGGCGGGAGAGCCATTGGTCCCGTTTCGGCCACGGCCGCTGGGCCGGTTGTGGGCCCCGGTGTGCTAGAAGCCGCGGCGCCGCAGCCGCTTGTCCACGGCGACGGCCAGGGACGCGAGCATGGCCAGGCCGAAGATCCGCAGCCATGCATCTGCTCCGATGGGAGCGGTGTGGAAGAGTTCGTTCATCAGAGGTGTGTAGGTGAGGGCCAGTTGGCCGGCCGCCTGGACCACGACGCCGACGAGGAGCCACCGGTTGCCGCACGGACCGATCCGCCAGGCCGGCCGGGTCAGGGACCGGCAGCTGAAGAGGTAGAAGACCTCCACGGCCACGAACAGGTTCACTGCGGAGGTGCGGGCCTGGGCAACAGATGCACCAATGGCCACCTCGTGGTCAAAGAGCCACCATGCGCCGGCGACCAGGAGGGCTGAAACGAGCAGGATCCGGACGGTGAGCACCCACGTCAGCAGGAGTCGGTCCGGCGGCCGCGGCGGCCGGGACATCAGTCCCGGTTCCTTCGGTTCAAAGGCGAGCATCAGTCCAAGGGCGACGGCGGTGGTCATGTTGATCCAGAGGATCTGGGTAGGCAGGATGGGCAGCGTTGCCCCCAGCAGGATGGCCACGAGGATCACCAGCCCCTCGGCCATGTTGGTCGGCAGGGTCCAGACGATGAACTTGGTCAGGTTGTCAAAGACGTTGCGGCCTTCTTCGACGGCTGCCTCGATGGTGGCAAAGTCGTCGTCGGTCAGGACGATGTCCGAGGCCTCCTTCGCCACTTCCGTTCCACTGCGTCCCATCGAGATGCCCACATTCGCCTGCCGAAGGGCGGGCGCGTCGTTGACGCCGTCCCCGGTCATGGCGGCCACATGGCCGAGGGACTGGAGGGCGCCGATGAGGCGAAGCTTCTGTTCCGGTGAAACCCGCGCAAACACCGTGGCCCGCTCCACCGCATCCGGGAACTTCCCGGCCGGGATGGCATCCAGCTGCGCGCCGGTCAGGGCCGTCCCGGAGGCGCTGTCGGCAACCAGCCCCACCGCCTCCGCCACGGTCACGGCGGTGCGCACATGGTCGCCGGTGATCATCTTGACGCCCACGCCGGCGCGCAGGCACGCCTTCACCGATGCCGCGGCTGCTTCGCGCGGTGGATCGTGCATGGCGTGAAGCCCGGTCAGGGTCATGCGGCCCTGCAGCCCAGTGGCGGAGAGGGCATGGTGGCCGGCGGGAAGGTCCATCGTGGCCGTGGCAAGGACCCGCAGCCCGTCGTCCGCGAGCGCATGGGCGGCAGCGAGCACGGCGTGCCTTTGGACGGGCCGGCTGACCCCTTGCAGGTCCATCTCATGGGAGCAGAGTTCCAGGACGCGTTCCACAGCGCCTTTGACGAACACTGTGCCGCCGCCCTGCGGAAGCGTGGAGGCATGCAGTGTGGCCATGAACTGCCGCTCGGACGTGAACGGCAGCTCTGCCTGCCGCGGGTTGGCAGCCAGGAAGTCCGGCAGCTTGGTGCCGCCTTTCCCGGCCGCCACGAGCATTGCGGCCTCGGTCGGGTCGCCGCGCACCTGCCAGCCGGACTCATCCCTGTAAACGCTGGAGTCGTTGCATGCTGCGCCGCCCAGTAGGGACCACTGCAGTGCAGTGTCAGTGGGCCGCGGCGCTTCTTCCGGCAGATTCCTACCGGTGGGATGCTGTGCAGCTGACGGGGCGATGTGCCCTTCAGGGCCGTACCCGGAGCCTGTCACGTCGTACATACCCGAGGGAGTCCACAGCGCACGGACCGTCATCTGGTTCTCGCTGAAGGTGCCTGTCTTGTCCGAGCAGATCACCGTGGTGCTGCCCAGCGTTTCCACCACCGGCAGCCGGCGGACCACGGCACGGCGCCGGGCCATGCGGCGGACGCCGATGGCAAGGGTGACCGTCACGGCGGCGGGCAGTCCCTCGGGGATGGCCCCCACGGCCAGGGCGACGGCGGCCGTGAACATCTGCCCCGGCTGTTCGCCGTGTGCCAGGCCGGCCATGAACGCCACGGCGGCGAGGACCAGGATGGCCATGGTGAGCGTGGTGCTGAAGCGGGCGAGTTTCAGGGTCAGCGGCGTGGCCACGGGCTTGACCGCGCCCATGAGGCGATGGATTTCGCCGAGTTCGGTTTCGCCCCCGATGGCCACGACGATTCCCGCGCCGGTACCGGCGGTCACCAGGGTGCCGCTGTACAGCATGTTCCTGCGGTCCGCCACAGGCGTGACCTGCGGCAGCACCACCTGGTCCTTGGACACCGGCCCGGACTCTCCGGTCAGCGCGGATTCATCCACCCGCAGCGCAGAGAGCCGCACCAGGCGGAGGTCGGCCGGTACCTTGTCCCCGGCTTCCAGCAGGACCAGGTCGCCGGGAACCAGGTCCTCGGAGGGGACCTGCTTCCGCTCGCCGCCGCGCATCACTGCGGCATGCGTACGGACCAGCGAATGGAGGGCATCGAGCGCCGCCTCCGCACGCACCTCCTGGATGAAACCGACGACCGTGTTGACCAGGACCACTGCCAGGATGACGCTCGAGTCGAGGAATTCGCCCAGTAACAAGGTGATCAAGGCTGCGGCCATCAGGACATAGACCAGGGGGTTGTTGAACTGGCGTCCCAGTTTGCGGGCGATGCCCCCGCGTTGAGACCGGGGAGCTCGTTCGAGCCGAACTGGTTCCGGCGGCGCGCCACCTCTTCCCGGCTTAGACCCCGTGCAGCATCCGTTTCAAGCAGCAGCACCACTTCATGGACCGGAAGCCCATGGTGGGCGGGCTCTGCAGCGTATCCGGGCTGGCCGCGGCCGCCGGAAGTATCCGGCCGCCTCGTTGTCGCATGCCCCTTCCGGGTGGGCCTGGTCTTCGCCATGGGTACCCCGGCCTCAACGCCCCAGCCGGGCGTCGAGGGTGGCGAAACCGTACCCCGCCGCCGCAATGCGGTCGATGACCTGCGGGAGGGCGTCGGCGTCGAGCGTGGTCCCGTCATCGGGATTAGACCCGATATGCATGAGGACGATTTCACCGGGCTGCAGCCCGGCCAGGACCCGGTCGGCCACCGACTGGACGCTGGCGCCCCCACTGGTGCCTTTCCAGCCCAGCGTGTCCACCGTCCACCTCACGGCCACGTAGCCCAGGCTGTTGACCGCCGCGATGGTGCGGGCGTCGCGTTCGCCGTAGGGGAAGCGGAACAGCGGCCTGGGGTCGGCGCCGGCCGCCAGGATGGCCTGCTCGGCACCGCTCACCTGCTGGGCGATCTGGTCATCGCCCAGGCCGGTGAAGCCCGGATGGGTCATGGAATGGTTTGCCACCCGGTGCCCGGCGGACGCGATCTGCACCACGGCCTGCGGGCTGTTCGCAGCCCAGTTGCCAGTCAGGAAGAAGGTTCCGGGAACGCCGCGGGCGGCTAGGGCCGACAGGATTTTCGGTAGTCCCGCCGCGTTGGCACCGGCATCGAAGGTCAGTGCCACAACGCGGCCGGCCCCCGGAATGACGGTCAGGTCCTGGCCGCGGAGGGCCTCCGGAAACGGTGCCGGCTCCGCGGGAATCCCAGGCTCCGCCGGCGCCGGTGGCTGGGCCGGTACCTCGGGGGCTCCAGTTCCGGAACCGGGGGAACAGGGACCGGCGGTATGGCCACGGGTGGCTCCACCGGAGTCTGGCCCGCCTCGGGCGTGTCCGTTTCCCGTGCTGTTGGGGGTACGCCGGGGCTGGTCGGGCTGGCCGTGCCGCGCGGCGTCGGGGACGGAGGAGCCGGCGAAGCGGACGGGGCGGCCGACGGCGGACCGGCCGTGGGTGCCGGAAGCAACAGGGCCAGGGCGGTGGCGAGGACCGCCAAAGCGGCGGCGAGTGCTATGGCGGGCGCCCGTCGTCGTACTTCACTGGACGGCACCGCCATCACCTGCCCTGGAGGTTATTGTCCTATTCGCCGGTGTTCCGGTCAGGAACCCGTGGAACTGCCGGGCCCGTCCTCGGGGGTGTGGACCACCAGGACGGGGCAGTGGGCATGGGCCACGATGGCGGAGCTTACGGAGCCCAGGAGCAGTCCGCCGAACCCGCCGTGGCCCCGGCGCCCCACCACGATCATGTCGGCGTCGCGGCTGGCGTCGATCAGCGCTTCCCGGGGATGGCTGCGGACCAGGGTTGAGGTGACGTTGGCCGGTGCCTCGGCTCCGAAGGCCTGCACCAGGGCATCGTCCAGGACTTTCCTGGCGCCCTCCTCGAAACCTTCGACGCCCATCATGACGTAGCCGCTGTACATTTGCGGGTACTCCCAGCAGGCGATGGCCTGCACCTTTGCGCCCAGGGAAGTGGCCATCCGCTGGGCCTGCCGCAGTGCCTCCACGGATGCTTCCGATCCGTCGACGCCCACTACAATCCTGGCTATTGGTGCCCCGGCAATGCTCATGTCTGCTCCCTCGTCGGACCCGCGTTCTCACGCCCATCATGCCTTCAGGCGCGCGGCCAGGCTAGGGGCTAAGGTCATGGCGCGACGGCGGGCGGCACTCCCCGCGGGGGAATGGACTCTCCGGGCTCGGTGGCGCCCTGGTCCAGGCGGAACGGCGGGTACTCGTCCCGCATCAGCGCGGTGTACACCAGGACACGGTAGATCCAGCGGTTGATGCCCAGGATGAAATCGAACAGCGGGCGCTGGTAGCGGCCGGTGAACAGCAGGATCACTGCCGCGACAATTACCAGCAGCCCCAGCAGGGACGGGCCGGTTCCCCGGTCGTAGGCGGTGCCGATGACGCTGCCTTCGTCCTCCCACCGCCAGACGGTTCCCGTGGTTCCTGCGAAGGCGCCCACCAGGAGCAGGTGCGGAATGGACAGGAGCCACCACTTCACCAGGACCAGCCCGCGCGAGAGCCGCTCCGGGTAGTCGACCTCAAAATTGGCGGGGTAGTTGGCGCGTTTGAGGGTGAACGGCGGGTAGAGGTCAGTGCCCACGGCGGCGTAGGTGTAGAACGCCACCCGCCAGTTCCACCGCAGGACGCCCACGTTGAAGTCGAACAGTGCCCGCGGGTACCGGCCGGTAAACAGGATGCCGAATCCCGCCACGATGGTGGTGATGGCGAAGGCGAACCAGAGGAAGAAGAGAAGGATGAAGTGCGGTATGGCGAGGAACCATTTGACCAGCCACATCCACCGGGAAAGGCCGGGATCGAGTTCGCCAGAGAGCCTTGAAGGGTAGCCGGGACGCCCTCCTGCGGCCATGGTGGCTGGCGGCGGCGCGGGGACGGCCTGAGGTGCGGCCGGTACGGCCTGGCCTCCCGGATAGCCCGGCGCCGTCGCCGGCGCACCCGCGGCCGGTCCGCTTGGCGGAGGGCCGGCGGACGGCGGTCCGGCATGCCGGCCCAGACCAGCGGCCCCAAAGATAATCAGGGGAACGCCGACCAGCAGGGCAATGATCCCGCCCACCAGCAGGCCGGTGGCTGCGGGCCGGATCAGATCGGAGCGGAATCCGGCCTGCGCCTGGACATCAATCCCGGGGAGGCGTCGGCGTTCATCACCACGATTTCCCAGGCTCCGGGCGTGATGTTGCAGGCGAGCTCCTGCTCTCCCGTGCCAGACACGGAGGCGGTCCAGATGAGCTGGGCGGCCGGCGGTGAGGCCGGGTTGCCACCCGGTACGTCGCGGTATTCGGCCCGGAATGGCCGCTGGCGGACGTTGAGCAGGCTCCGAGTGGTGCACCCCTGACAGGTACCGTTCGACGTCGGCCTGCGGGCCGATGCCAATGAACACCGGTTTGTCCGGGGCCACCGATGCAACGCGCAGCCGCAGGGTGCCGATATCGAAGGGAAGCCTGCCGGGAAGGTCCTCCCCAATGGCGTCGGCCCGCGGAGACGTCAGGGCGAAGGAACTTACGGAGAAACGCGAGGTCCCTGACGTCAGGTATCCATCCCCCTGGATTGATCCCACAGCTGACGCCACGGCCCCACCCGCCAGCGCAGCCAGGCCCGGGAGGGTTATCAGGATCCCAAGGATCAGCATGATGATGGCAGCGGGCTTCTTCATGGCGTAGCACCTTCCGCGTGGACTGCGGGCAGGGGGAGCAGCGGGCGCGGCCTAGATGGTGTTCGTGGCGGCCTGGGTCCGGGTGATGATGGTGGGGCACGGTAGGTGTTTCAGGACGCCGTGTGCGGTGGAACCGAGCAGGAGGCGTTTGAAGGCGCCCCGGCCTCGGCTGCCACCCACGAGGAGCCGCGCCCCGGCCGCAGCGTCCACGAGGGCGTCCACCGGGCCTCTTTCAGTCACCAGCTGCTGGTGGACGGTGAGGTCCGGGTAGTCTTCCTTCAGCCCGGCGACGGTTTCGGAGAGGACCACCCGGTCCTCTTCCACGATGAGGTCCGCGAGCGCGGTGGGCGTCAGCCCGGCGTCAACGATGGGGTTCGGCACGCTGACGGCATAGACCACCGTGAGTTCGTCACCTTCCCGGTCTGCCTCAGCGGCTGCGACGGCAACGGCCTGCGTGGCTTCGGGGGATCCGTCCACGCCCACCACCACCCCTGACCGGCCTTCGAGGTCCTGGGTTCCGACGACGGCGACAGGGACTTTGGCGGCGGTGGCGACCTGGAGTGCGCGGTCGGCAAGGGCGCCGCCGAGGTGGCCGCTGCCGGAACCGATGACCATCATGGAGGTCTTCTTGGAGTACTTGGCCAGGGATCCGCCCACGCTTCCGGTGAGCAGGCTCGGTGGCCGGAGTGATGGACACGGCTCCTTCCAGCCGGCCGGCGGCAGTTTTGAGGAGTTCCTCGCCCGCGTGCTGGAGGGTTCCAAACCACGGATAGGGTTCGGCAACCCAGCGGTCGTCCACCACGTGGAGTACCACCAGCGGCAGACCTGCGCGGTGGGCGCGGCGGGCTGCCCACAGGACTGCTGCCTGGCTTTGGGCGGAGTCATTGGTCCCCACGGCGATGGGTTTCTGGGATGTCATGGCCGCACTTCCTGCTCGTTGTGAACTGGTGTCCCTGCCTTTCAAGACTGGCCCTGGCGCCAGCGGCACTCTAGGGCCAAAAGTCACCGAAGCGCTGTTCAGGCGCCCCTATGCGCCGGATCCGGGTTCAGCTGGAGCGACTGGCTCGGGGCCGGGCGTGTTCCGTTCTGCAAGGGTCTTGTAGATCGTCCAGCCGACGGCGGTGAGAGGCACCGCCAGCAGCGCACCGATGACGCCGGCCAGGGTTGCCCCCGCGGCCAGGGCGAGGATGATCACCAACCCGTGGATCCGAAGGACCCGGCCCATGAAAAGGGGCTGGAGGATGTGGTGCTCAAACTGGTTGGCAGCCACCAGGATCAGCAGGACAACAAGCGCGGGGACCGGTCCGTTTTCCACCAGGGCCACCAGTACGGCCAGGCTGCCGGCGGCGGTTGCACCGATGATGGGAATAAAGCCGCCCAGAAAGACCACTGCCGCCAGGGGGACTGCCAACGGAACCTGCAGGATCAGGAGTCCGATCAGGACAATGACGGCATCAATGGCGGCGATGATGAGCGTGCCGCGGACGTAGCCGCCCAGCACCACGATGCTGCGTTCGGCCGCGAGGTGCGCCCGTCCCTGGCGGGTTCCCGGGAGGAAGCCAATCAGGAAGTACCGGATTTTTTCGCCGTCTTTAAGGAAGAAGAACAGGATGACCGCCGTCAGGACTGAACCGGCCACGATTTCCCCGGCAGTCCTCAGCCCGGTCAAGGCATCGGCACCCAGGGTGCCGCCGGCGAGGAACTTCTGGAACTCGCTGCGGGCGGCGTCTATCTGGGCGTTCGTCAGCGCAACGGGGCCGGTGGTGATGAACTGCTGCAGCTGGCCTATGCCCGCTTCTGCCCTCGCTGCCAGGACGGAGGCCTGCTGCCGGACCAGGGCGATGATTCCACCCACCACGCCGGCCGCCACCGCCAGGATCACCAGGAAGGACGACAGGACAGCCAGGGCACGGGGCCAGCCCCGGGCGGCGAGCCAGCGGACCGCAGGAGCCATGGCCGAGGCAAGTATCAACGCAACAAGAACCGGGATGGTCACCAGTGGAACCCGGGTTGCGGCCGTCACCACGACCCAGGCGAGCGACAGGACAGCGAGCGTCTGGACCGCCCGGATGCTTGCCCGGCCCAGGCCGTCGGTCCACAGGACTGACAACCTGCCGGTGAAGGGCCGGGGGCGGGGCTGGCCTGCTGGGTCCCCGTCCGGGGTCACGTCGCGTTCCATGGCTTCTCCTTGCATGCCGGCATGACCCGGCTCGGAAATCGTGCGTCTTATGTCTTTGTTTACCCCGAAATTCCGCTATTGAACTTCGGCAGCGCCGGACAACCGAGGAAATCGCAGCATGAAGCCTTCTTTCCTGGCATGTCTTCGGCCGCAGCTCTTCTGCCGCGGCGGTACCTGGGGGACCATGGATAAGTGCCGGAATGCGCTGCGACCATACGCCCAGCAGGGCGTTCCCTGAGCGGTGTGGCCGTGGTGCCATCCCTTCGCAGCCGCCCTGGTCCGGCACGTGCACCCCATAGCGGTCCCCGCAAGGCCCCGGATCGGAACGATGGCATCCGCTCCTGTTGATCAGTATGCTTACTATTGTCCGCCCAACGGTCAATGAGGAAGGCAGCATCATGACTGAACAGAACGTCCCGGATGAGGAGCCTGGAAGTCGTGGAGGAAGACGACGTTCTTCTCGATGAAACTCCCGGCGCGGCCTCGTCCCTGGAACTGGACCCCGTGTCGGGTGAGCCGGACAGCTACCCGGGCGCGGCCGAGAACAACCCCGACCGCTGGCAGGAGGATCCGCTGCTGCAGGACGAGGGCGTCTCCGGTGAAGAGGAGGACTTCCTGAGCGATCAGGCGCTGCGGGACGAAAGCGCGGAGGCACGGTACCGCTCCGGCGATGAGCAGGTCCCGCCGGACGCCCCCACGCTGGGCGAAGCCGCAGCGGATGTCGATTTTGGCGAAGCCCCCACCGGCCTTGAGGCGGACGCCAGCGACGACGAGGAAAATTATGGCGGCTCGCCGCTCAGCGAGTTCGAGCCCGACGACCTGGAACGCTAGCAACCCCGGTGGCCGGGCCGCCCGGGCCCGGCCTGCAGGGGAGGGAGAACCATGCAATCCAAAGAACTGTTACGAGAGGCCTTCGATCGGCTGCCGGGCCTGGTCCGGGACGCACTCGACAGGCTCGAGGAGGCGCAGTTGCAGCATCGTCCCGGTGGCAACGGCAATTCCATCGCCTGGCTTATCTGGCACACGGGCAGGGTAGAGGATGCCCAGATAGCCTCGGCCGCCGGCCTGGAGCAGGTCTGGATGGCTGGCGGATTCGCCAAGCGCTTTGCACTACCGCTCCCGGAGCGTGACACGGGCTACGGCCATTCGAGCGGGCAGGTGGACGCCGTCCGGGCACCCCGGTCACTCCTGCAGGAGTACTACGAGGCCGTCCACCAACAAACTTCCAGGGTCCTCGGGGAGATCGGTGATCGGGACCTGGACCGCGTGGTTGACAGGCACTGGGATCCGCCTGTGACTCTGGGAGTGCGGCTCGTCAGCATTCTCGGGGACTGCTACCAGCACATCGGTCAGGCCGCTTATGCCAAGGGCCTGCACGCCGGGATGGCAGACACCGCAGGTGCGTGAACCCCTGGTGCCGGGGACCGCTTCACAGGTGCCCACCCGGACAAGGAAGCATAACGGCTATTTCCTGCGCTGGGACAGCGAAGAGATCCTCTGCGATCCGGGTGAGGGCCCCAGCGCCAGACCCGGCCCGGCGGTACCTGCACCTTAACCCGGAACGCATCCCTGTTCCGCCGCGGCGGCAAGCGGCACGGGAGGCAGCGGAACAAACGACAGCGATAGGGTTAAAGCATGACAGCAGCAGCTGAATCCACGGTTATTTTCGACAGCCGTTTCGCCCGTGAACTGACGGAACTCGCCGTCCCCTGGCAGGCAGAGGAAGCACCCAGCCCGGAACTCCTGGTCCTGAACGACAAGCTGGCAATGGACCTAGGGCTTGACCCGCAGTACCTGCGCAGCCCCGAGGGCGTGCGGCTCCTGGTCGGAAACCACGTTCCCGTGGGTGCAACACCGGTGGCACAGGCTTATGCCGGGCACCAGTTCGGTGGGTACTCGCCCCTGCTCGGTGACGGACGTGCACTGCTGCTGGGTGAGGCCACGGACGAAGGCGGCCGCCTCCTGGACGTCGCCCTCAAAGGTTCGGGGCGCACGCCTTTCGCCCGCGCCGGCGACGGCCGTGCCGTCGTCGGGCCCATGCTGCGCGAATACCTTGTCAGTGAAGCAATGCACGCATTGCACGTTCCCACCACACGCTCCCTCGCCGTCGTGGCCACCGGCCGGCAGGTCCGGCGCGATGGCATGCTGCCCGGCGCCGTCCTGGCGCGGGTGGCAAGCAGCCACCTGCGCGTGGGCAGTTTCCAGTACGCGCGGGCTACGGACAACGAGGACCTCCTCAGGCGGTTGGCGGACCACGCCATCAGCCGGCACTACCCGGACGCCGCTGAAGCCCGAAATCCCTACCTGGCGCTGTTCGGGTCCGTCGTGTCCGCCCAGGCGGAGCCTGGTGGCCCGGTGGATGCTGGTGGGATTCGTCCACGGGGTCATGAACACGGACAACATGACAATCTCCGGGGAAACCATCGACTATGGCCCGTGCGCATTCATGGACGCATTCAATCCGGCCGCCGTCTACAGCTCCATCGACGTCAATGGGCGCTACGCCTACGCCAACCAGCCGGTGCTTGCAGAATGGAACCTTGCCCGGCTCGCCGAAGCGATGCTGCCGCTCATCGACGAGGACCAGGAAAAGGCGGTTGCCCCGGCAGTAGAGGTGCTCGGCGGCTTCCGCGGACAGTACGGCAGGGCATGGTTCCGGGGCATGAAAACCAAGCTGGGCCTGGGAAGCCTCGACGGAGGTGAAGCCGATGCCGCCGCCTCGGCCCTGGTGGATAATGCCATCGCCATCCTGAAGGACGGCCCGGTGGACTACACGCTGTTCTTCCGGAACCTGGGCAAGGCAGCCCGCGGGGACCTCCGCCCCGTCCGCGGCATGGTCCTTGACCTGGCCGCCGTTGACGCCTGGCTGGAGCGCTGGCTGGCGCTCAAGCCCGACGCGGAGTTGATGGACAGTGTGAACCCGGCCTATATCCCGCGAAACCACCTTGTGGAAGACGCGCTGTCCGCCGCCACGGGCGGAAACCTGGCTCCCCTGCAGCAGCCTGCTCCAGGCCGTCAGCGACCCCTTCACGGAGCGGCCCGGGCTGGAACGCTACATGGACGGCCCGCCTGAAGACTTCGGCAGCTATACCACCTTCTGCGGTACCTGACCGCGAGGGGCGCACGGGCGGCAAAACGGCAGGAGGGCGGCCGCCCGGATACCCGGCGGCCGCCCTCCTGCGCCATCCGGACCGCCATGCGGGCCGGATGGCGCGAAGGCTACGCTACGCGAACAGCGGAGTAGCCGCCGAGCCAGCTGATGGAGTGCACCTGCGTGTCAAAACCGTTGACTCCGCCACTGACAACCTGGCCGTTGCCCGCGTAAACGCCCACGTGGCCGGAGGTAATGATCAGGTCGCCGGGGGCGGGGAGCTTACAACGGTGCCGTACTGGAAGAACTGGGTGGGGGCCAGGTCGCCCACGGACTTGCCGACGGAACGCAGGGCCTTCTCAACCATGGCGGTGCAGTCCTGCTTGACACCCAACTGGCTATAGGCCGACGCGAGGATGGCGGCGCCGGTGCCCGTGCCCGTGGTGGACGCCACCGGGGTGGCAGAAGCGTAGGACATGTTCATGCCGGTGTTCGCCGGTACGGAAGCAGCTGCCACCTGGACGGGCGCTGAGGCGGGGGCAGGTGCCGGAGCCTGCGGTGTAGCCCGCGCCGGGAATCTGGATCTGGTCGCCTGGGTAGATGACTGAGGACAGTCCCAGGCCGTTGGCGGCCAGGACGTCACTGAGGCTGACTCCATAGGCTGCGGCAATGGCGCCGAGGGTGTCGCCGGAAACGACGGTGTGGACGTTGGCCGCTGCTGCGGCGGGGGCTGCTGCCGGGGCGGCAGGTGCCGAATAGGCCTGGACGCTGGCCTGCCCGGAGGTGTCAGGGGCGGTCACGCCGGCATGGGCCGGGGCGCCGACGCCGAACGCAATGCCGGACGCTGCAGCAACGGCGAGTGCGGGGCGCCCCAGCGAGCGGGCCTGGGACTTGGCTGTAACGGCGAGGCCCTCGAGCACAATGGAGCGGGCCGGAGTCGCGCGGTGACGGGCTGGAACGGAATTTTTTGACACAGTTGATCGCCTCTCCCATGCCTGCGGGGTGAGCTGTCGGGTTCGGGCTGGAGATACCCGGCCGGGAGCGGCTCCGCAACGAACGGAGGCACTCCCGACTTAACCCTAGGCCACATGTGGCCGTGGAAACTTGGTTCCCCCGTCCCTGCCAACTGGAGCGGTTGGATCCCATGATCAGCGGCAGGGCTCGGCATGCTGTCGGGAATGTCCCGTCTAGGAGGGACACCCGTCGACCATAACCCACCCCGGTCCAATTGTCACATTTGGATAACATACGAGTCCCTTCTCTCGAATTGCGCAAACGTTTGGAAGTTTCCAACTTTCCGGGACTGGCCGCACATAATGTCGCGGCAGCAGAAAACGGTAACAATGTGGAAGCGGGCGCCTGTTTTCACTGTGAAGACAGCGGTAGGCTTCGGGACTATGCCCCTGTTCGTGACCTTCGCCGGCCGCCCCCTGCTCGGGGGACTGCTGGCCGTTGCCGTGGCGGCTGCAACCGTGCTTCCGGCCACCGCCGACGAGCCGGCCCCGCCCGGCGGGTATCCCTCCTGGGCGGACGTCCAGAAGGCCCAGTCCTCCGAATCGGCAAAAGCTGAAGAAATCGCCACTATCAATGGACTCCTGACAGGGCTGCAGGGTCAGTCAGAGGCGGCAGGGGATGCGGCGGTGCGTTCCGCCGCTGACTACGCGGCGGCGGATGCGGACCTGGCAGCGGCCACCTCCCGCCTGGAAACCCTTTCCGCGCGGGCCGCCCACGCCAATGATGAGTTGGCACGGCACCGGAAGGACATTGGCGCCCTGGCGGTCCAGTCCTACAAGACCGGCGGGACCAACGCGGAATTCTTCGTGGCGTTGGATGCCCTGGGGACCAACAGCGTCCAGGGGCTCAACCTGGTGAAGCTCGCCGGGGACAAGGCCGCGGCGCTGGTGAACAATGCTGCGGCCGCCGAAAAGGTGGCCGCTGCCCTCACGGAACAGGAAGAGGTTGCCAGGAACGACCGGGAGCGGCTCTCCGGGGAGGCGAAGGCGAAGCTCGACGCCGCGCGGTCCGCCCAGGACGCGCTGGCCCATCAGGTCACCGAGGAACAGCGGCGTGGCGGCGAGTTGACGGCCCAGGCTCGCCACCCTGAAGGGCACGACGGCGGCACTCGAGGGTGAGTACCGCCAGGGCCAGGCTGCCCTGGCCGCGTACGAGGCGGCCCAGGAGGCCAAGCGCGCCGCCGCGGAGGAGCAGGCCCGCAGTGAGGCGGACGCTGCGGCGAAAGCAGCCGCAGCAGCAGCCCGGCAGCCCAAGGTGCCCGCACCCGCGGCGAACCCCGTCCAGGCCAATCCATCCCAGCCAAACCCTGCCCCCGTCAATAATCCCACCCTGCCTGCTCCGGAGGCGCCGCCGGCACCGGACCTGCCGAGCCCGCCCGCCGTCGTCGTGCCTTCCATTCCCGGCGGTGGAGTCAACGATCCTGCCGGGGCGAAAAGCTACGCGGCCGGGCGCCTGGCTTCCTATGGGTGGGGCCAGGACCAGTTCCAGTGCCTGTCCCAGCTCTGGACCAAGGAGTCCAGCCTGGCTGACTACGGCCACGAACGCCTACTCCGGTGCGTATGGAATAGCCCAGGCGCTGCCGCCGGGGAAGTACGCCATCGCCGGCAGCGATTGGCTCACCAGTTACCGCACCCAGATCGAATGGGGTTTGGGCTATATCCGGGACCGCTACGGTTCCCCCTGCGGGGCCTGGAGCCACTCCGTATCCCTGAACTGGTATTGAATGAGGCGTTAGGCTGTCCCCATGCCAGATTTCGAACGGTTCCGTGCACTGCTCGAAGAGGAGCGGGCGCGGCGCCTGGCACTGCTGCCGGCGTTGCGGGCTGAGATTGAGGCGGCAAATTCAGCGCGCCAGGACTCGAACGTGGATGACGAGCACGATCCCGAGGGTGCCACTATCGCCTTCGAACTCTCACAGGCCGCGGCGCTGCTGAACCAAAGCTCGGCGGGCCTGGGCCAGATTGAGGCGGCCCTGGACCGGCTCGCCGCGGGAACCTATGGGAGCTGCGCCGTGTGCGGGGAGCCTATCGCGGACGGCAGGCTGGAAGCCCGGCCATGGACCCCGTTCTGCATCCGGCATGCGTCCTCGGGCCGCGGGCGGTGACTGCCACGGCCGACGTGGTGTCCGCCGCGGTCGATTTCGTCGATAAAACCCTCCAGAATGAGGGCGCCTGGTACCGGGCGGACGACGTCGGGAACCGGCTGGGCGGGGTTCTGGCCTCCTATGGCTCCTCCGTGGGGGCCATCCGTGGAACGGTCCGCGATGCCCTGCGAAAGTTCAAGGACCTGGACCACGACGGCACGGTCATGCTGGCTTCCGCCCTGTGGGGTCAGCCGCGGCCCGGTTCCCGTCCGGTCTTTGAGCGCCGCATGGCCGCCGTGGTCTTGCTGCAGTCAAGGGTCCGGCTGCTCCGGCACTCAGACCTGACCCGGCTGGAGGGCTTCCTCCGCACCGCCCAGGCGGCGGACCTGGCAGAGCCCCTTCTCGCCGACGTCCTGGTCCCGCTGCTGGCGGGGCTGGGGGAACGTGAACGCCAACGGGCGGCTGTTGTGCTCGCGCGGTGGCGGGACGACCCCGACTCCCAGCTGCGCTCGGCAGCTGATGCCCTTGAAAAGGACCTGTCCAAATGAATCGCACCGAGGAGCCCTCCATGAACCAGCCGTTTGACCTTGACCGGTTTGTCGCTGCCCAGGACACCGGGGGAACCTATGACCAGGCCCTGGTGGAGCCTGCAGGTGGGCAGGAAGTCCGGGCACTGGATGTGGTTTGTTTTCCCGCAGATTGCCGGGCTGGGGCAAAGTGCCACCTCGCGCCGGTATGCCATTTCCTCCCTCGCGGAAGCCCGCGCCTACCTGGACCACCAGGTGCTGGGACCGCGGCTCCTGGAGTGCGCACTGGTTCTGGCAAACCACGCCGGGCAGTCCGCCGAAGGGATTTTTGGAGGTATCGACGCCAGGAAGCTCCGCTCCTCCATGACACTGTTTCTCCGGGCGGCGCCCGGAGAAACAGTATTCAAGACCGTCCTGGCCCAGTTCTTCAACGGAGAGCCGGACCCGGCCACCGACGAACTCCTGGCCGGCCAGGACGCGGCTGGCTGAGCCAAGTCTCCGGCTCGGGCTGCGGGCGGCCGGAGGCGCTACGGCGTGGGGCTGCCGGAGGCGCTACGGCGTCGGGCTGCCGCCGTTGACGTTGAGCGTTTCGCCCACCACGTAGCTGGACTCGGGTGAGGCCAGGAAGACGTAGGCGGGGGCGAGCTCGGCAGGCTGGCCTGCGCGGCCCAGGGGAGTGGACTGGCCGAACCCCGGCAGTTCGTCCTTGGGCTGGCCGCTGCTGACCTGCAGCGGGGTCCAGATCGGGCCCGGCGCCACCGCGTTCACCCGGATTCCCTTGGGCGCCAGTTGCTGTGCCAGGCCCTTGGTGAAGTTGTTAATGGCCGCCTTGGTGGTGGCGTAGTCCACCAGGGTGGGGGACGGGTTGTAGGCCTGGATGGACGTGGTGTTGATGATGGTTGAGCCGGCCGGCATATGCGGCACGGCAGCCTTGGTCAGCCAGAACATGGCGTAGACGTTGGTTTTCAGCGTGTGGTCGAACTGTTCGTCGGAGATGTCCTGCAGGCCCTCCTGCGCCACCTGCTTCCCGGCGTTGTTGACCAGAATGTCCACGCCGCCCAGCACGGCGACGGCCGTGTCCACCAGGTCCCGGCACACGGCGGAGTCCTTGAGATCGCCCGGCACCTTGACGGCCTTGCGGCCGGCTGCCTCGATGATCCCGGCAATGCGGGAGGCATCCTCCTCTTCCTGCGGCAGGTAGGACAGCACGACATCGGCGCCCTCCCTTGCGAAGGCAATCGCCGTCGCTGCCCCGATCCCTGAGTCCGCGCCGGTGACGATGGCCCGGCGGCCTTCCAGCCTGCCGGTGCCCCGGTAGGTTTCTTCGCCCAGGTCAGCTTTGGGCTCCAGCTTCGCGTCAAGCCCGGGCTCGGGCTGGTGCTGCTTGGGCGGGGAAATCTTTTCGTACGCAGTCACGGGATTACGGAAGGTGTACTGGTCAGTCATGGTGGTACTCCTGTTCGTGCGGGAGACGGGCTGGTTGGTTGCCCGGGAAGCGGAAGCAGCCTGGGGCGCCCAATGGCGTCCACTAAAAACTAAGCATGCTTACGGTTGCCAGCCTAGGCACTGATTCCCGCCATGCCAAGCTGCCGGGCACAGTCAACCTCGATGGACCTCCACCAGCCTGACCTCCGCCAGCCGGCCGTCGTCCACCACGGCCTCCATGAATGTGCACGCGGGCTGGCGGCGGCGGTCGGTTGGCGAGCCGGGGTTCAACAGGCGCAGCCCGTTCGGGGTAACGGTGTCCCAAGGGATATGGCTGTGCCCGAACACCAGGACGTCAGCGGCGGGATACAGCGCATCGCACCGCAGTTCACGTCCTTTTGCCTGGCCGGTCTCATGGACCACCGCAAAGCGGACACCGTCCAGTGTTGCGGTGGTGGTTTCAGGCAGCCGCCGGCGCAGCCCGGGGCCGTCATTGTTGCCGAAAACACCCAGCAGGCGCCTGCTCCGGCGTTCGAACTCGTCCAGCAGCGCGGGCTCCACCCAGTCGCCCGCGTGAATCACCACATCGGCATTATCGATCGCCGACCACACCACTTCCGGCAGGCTCCTGGCCCGTTTTGGCACATGGGTATCGGCGATCAGGACCAGGTTCAGCGGCATACCGGAATCCTGCCATGCCGCCCTGTTCCCGTGCGGCCATGAGTCGTAATCTGGGGGCTGGGAGGTGATTGCCATGGAGGCAGCCCAAGGCGACCGCATCGTCGTGCATGGCAGGACGGTGGGGTCCTCTGACAGGCACGGGGTGATCCTGGAAGTCCGCGGCCAGGGCGGAAGCCCGCCGTATCTCGTCCGCTTTGACGACGGTCACGAAACGGTCATGTATCCCGGCGGCGATTTCGCCGTCGACCACGGGCACGGCACCTGACGCCCCATTTGAACTGCGCCCCACCGGTTCACCTGTCAGACTGGGGCAATGGATCATTTCCAGTCTTCCAGCATGTCCGCCACGCCGCCCCGGCGAATGGGGCCGCGCGACCCCGGTGACGCGTGGGTGGAAGGGGACCGCGGCCGGTTCTGGGGCCGGTTCGGTGCCGCAGGGGTCCTTGCCTGGGATCCGGCCAGGGGCGTGCTCCTGCAGCACCGTGCAGTCTGGAGCCACAACGGCGGCACCTGGGGCCTGCCCGGCGGCGCCCTGCACCAGGGCGAGGATGCCGTGGACGGGGCCCTCCGCGAAGCCTACGAAGAGGCCGCCGTTCCGCAGGAGAGCGTGGAAGTGCTGTTTACCTCCGTGCTGGACCACGGCTACTGGTCCTACACCACGGTGGTGGTGCGGGTGCGCGAATCCTTCGAGCCGGTGATCAGCGACCCGGAAAGCATCGCCCTGCTCTGGATTCCGGTGGCTGAGGTGGATTCGCTGGAGCCTGCACCCCGGTTTCGCGGCGTCCTGGCCGGACCTGCTGGCACAGCTGGACACCGACGGGCCCTGGTAGGCCGCTGCCGGGCCCCTCCGGGTCCGGCTAGTAGCCTTCGCCGTAATCGGCCGTCACCAGGATGGGCAGGTGGTCCGAATTTCCGCGCGGCAGCGTTTCCACGCTCGCGATGTCCAGGCCCAGCGACGTGGCGAAGTCGAAGTGGCCCTTGAAGACCTTGTACCGCGTGTAGGTGCGCCGGTTGCTCAGCGAGAGGGCATACCCGGAGTTCTTCATGTGCATGTCCAGGTTCTTCGTAAAGAACGGGTAGTTGAAGTCGCCCACCATCAGGGTCATCAGGCCCTTGCCCATGCTCAGCAGTTCGGCATGTGCCGCATGGATCTGCTTGCGCCGCAGCGAATTCGACGCCGTCAGCGGAGCCGCGTGGAAGGAACCGATCACCAGCTCATGCTGGGTTTCGTTGTCCACCACTCTGGTGCCGATGAGCCGCTCATGGGCCGGAGCCAGCACCCGGTCATGCATGGATTTCTTCAACGCGAAGGACTGCGTGTCCAACGCGGTAAACCGGCTGCTGCGGTAGTAGATGGCCAGGCCCAGCCGGTTGCCCTTTGTGGCATCGGCCAAATGCAGGGGACCCAGGGTCTCCGGAAGGTCGCTGGCGTCCACTTCCTGGAGGCACAGTGCATCGATGTCGTGGTTCCGGGCCAGGGCGAGAAGCTCGCCGCTGGCGCTGTGCTTGCGGAGGTTGTAGCTGATGACGCGCATGAAACACCTCTTTTGAGGGTTGCTGACAGGACCAGTTCCTTACTCTAGTCCGATTGGCACCCGCACCCTCCAACATTTCCCCGCCCCGCCGGAGCGTGCCGCGGAAGGAGGGGCGATAGAGTTAGTGGCAATTCACTGACTTTCCGTAAGGGGCCAGCCTTGACTGCAGACCTGCCCGAACTCGCCGGCGGCAACTCGTATTACCAGGACCTGGGCGGAGGCCTGTTCCGGTCAACCATCCACTCCCAGGGCGCCTGGAACGTCCACGAACAGCACATGGCGCCGGCATCGGGCCTCCTGGCAGATGCCCTGGAACGGCACCAGCCGCGGGCGGACATGCGGATGGCCCGGATCAGCTACGAGATCCTTGGACTCATCCCAGGCGGTGGGTTCCGGATCGACACCACGACGCTTCGGCCCGGCAGGACCATCGAATTGGTGCAGGCGGAGCCTGGTAGCCGGGGGCCGGACCGCCATCCGTGCCACCGGGTGGCGCATGCTGACCAGTGACACCGCCGAGGTTGCCGCCATCGAGGACCCTTCGATCCCCGGCCCCGACGAATGCAAGCCATACGACGGCGCCGCCGTCTGGCCGGGCGGCTATATCCGCTCCCTTGAAATGAGGGTGGCCGAAGGGCACCGGCCGGGGGCAGGCAAGGTGTGGCTCCGCACCGACCACCCCCTGACCGACCACGCCGACAGCAGCGACTTCGCCCGCCTCATGGGCCTGGTGGACACGGCCAACGGCATCGCCGCCCGGGTTCCTCCGGGGAAGGGCAGCTACGCGTTTCCCAACCTGGACCTGCAGGTCCACATGTACCGCAGGCCCCAGGGGGAATGGCTGGGACTGGACAATGCCGTCTCGTTCGGCAGCGACGGGATCGGGCTCACGTCCACCGTGCTGCACGACCGGCAGGGGCCGTTCGGGCGGGCCGAACAGATCCTGACGCTGCGCAAATCCTGACCCTGCCCGGCTATGGTGCGGGCATGTATCGCTGAGTATCGTTGTATATCGTTCGCGATTGACAAAGGAGTTCACCATGCGCGCTTCACACCCTGCAGGCGGGTTCGGCGGGAATAACCTGGACGGCATGTGGCAGGCCGTCGAGGAGCTGCGCTCCCGGTTCGAGAAGCGGGTGGGGACCCGCGCCGGGAAAGGCGAGGTGCGGGCGGCTGTACTTGCCCTGCTTGCGGAGCAGCCAATGCACGGCTACCAGATTATCCGCGAGATCGAGGAGCGCAGCGCAGGCAGCTGGAAACCGAGCGCAGGTTCTGTCTACCCCACACTGCAGCTGCTGGCGGATGAAGGGTCCATCAGCGCCGAGGAATCGAATGGCCGCAAGATCTATTCGTTGACCGAGGCCGGCCGCGAGGAAGCCTCTGCCCACCATGGGTCTGCCCCGTGGGATCCGGCCGGCCCCACGTCCGGCGGCGGCATTGCGTCACTCCCCAAGGCCGGCATCGAACTGGCCCAGGCCGCGGCGCAGGTGGGACGTATCGGTTCCCAGGAGCAGGTGCACCAGGCCGTGGCGGTGCTGGACGAAGCCCGCCGCCGCCTGTACGCCATCCTCGCCCAGGACTGAAGCGGGTGCCGGCCACCGTCCAGGACAAGGACAACGCCCCACTGCCGTTGCGGGAGCACCGCGGGCGCTACCGCCGGATCCTGCGCTTCGCCGCCCGGAACCTCGCCGCCACGTGGTGGTTCGAGCTGTTCCTGCCCCGGATAGGACTTGGCCGGGTGGCCGTCCGTACGCGGTCACGGAGGATGCAGCGCTTTGCCCGGCGCTTCCATGACCTGGCCGTGGAACTCGGTGGCCTCATGATCAAGGTGGGCCAGTTCCTGTCCTCCCGGCTCGACGTCCTTCCGCCGGAGATCACGAAGGAGCCTGGAGGGGTTGCAGGACGAGGTGCCGCCGGTCGCCTTCCCAGCCATCTCCGCCTTGGCGGCACAGGAACTGGGGGCGCCGCTGGCAGGCGTCTTCGACGCCGTGGACCAATCTGCCATCGCCGCCGCTTCCCTGGGCCAGGCCCACCGGGCCCGCCTCAACGCCGTTGACGCCGGGGACACGGGGCTGGACGCTGTGGTGCTCAAAGTGCAGCGTCCGGGCATCGGAGCCATTGTCGACGTCGACCTCGCCGCCCTGCGCAAGGTGGCCGGCTGGCTCAGCCACATCCGGCTTGTGTCCCGCAGGGCCGACGTGCCGGCCCTCGTGGAGGAATTCGCCCAGACCAGCCTCCTCGAGATCGACTACCTGCACGAAGCCGTCAACGCGGAGCGCTTCGCAGCGGATTTCGCCGGTGATGACCGTGTGGAAGTTCCGGGCGTGGTGTGGGAGCGGACCACCCGCCGCGTCCTCACCCTGGAGGACGTCACGGCCATCAAGATCACCGATGTCAAGGCGCTCCGTGCCGCCGGCATCGACCCGGCCGACGTTGCGCCGGTGTTCGCGTCCATCATGTTCGACCAGCTCTTCACCAACGGCTTCTTCCATGCCGACCCGCATCCGGGGAATATCTTCGTCACCCCGGTCCATCCAGGCACAGGCGGCCTGCCCTGGAAACTGACGTTCATTGACTTCGGCATGATGGGCGAAGTCACGGCCTCCACCCGCAGCGGCTTGCGGAAACTCCTGATCGCCGCAGCCGCCCGCGATGGCAAGGGACTCGTGGCGGCCATCAACGATGTAGGCGTCCTGATGCCCTCAGCAGACAGTGCGGGTCTGGAGCGCGCCATGACGCAGGCTCTTTGCCCGCTTCGGCGGCATGGGCTTCGCCGAACTGCGCGAAGTGGACCCGCGGGAGTTCCGCGATTTCGCGGTGGAGTTCGGCGACGTAGTCCGCTCGCTGCCGTTCCAGCTGCCGGAGAACTTCCTGCTGATCATCCGCGCCATGTCCCTGACCTCCGGGGTGTGCAGCGCCCTTGACGGGCGCTTCAACCTCTGGGATTCGGTGGAACCCTACGCGGCCCAGGCTGCTTCGGAACGAACGGGGCAACGTGGTGCAGGATGTGGCACGGCAGGCCCTCGACGCCGCCGGTGTTGCCTTCCGCCTCCCGGGGCGGCTGGACGCGCTGGCCGGCAGGCTGGAGGAGGGATCGCTGCAGGTGGCCGTCCCACGCCTGGAGCGCCAGGCTGCACGCCTGGACCGGACGGTGCGCCGCTCAGCCTCCGCCTTGGTCTTCGGAGCGGTGCTGCTCGCCGGGGCCGTTGTCCGCGCCGACGACCTGGTGCTCGGCAACGTGCTGATGACCGCATCGGCCGTTCCGTTGCTGCACGCCCTGTGGGTGGGGCGCCGGGGGCGTTAAGGCCGCTTCCGCCGTCGGGCGTAACCTAGGGATGGCCTGCCCGCGCGCAACCTTTGAACCTGTCGCCACTGAACCCTGGGAGCTTTGCAACAATGCACCACACCGGTACCGGAACCAGCACGCTCACCGTGGTGCGGCAGGACGTGTCACTTGGCGCGGGCCGCGACCTCGAGTTCGGCCTGGAGTTGCTGGCCAGGGCGAGGAGCGGCGGCATCGGGCCCACCCTGCGTCTCTACCGGCCTGCCCCCACCGTGGCCTTCGGGCAACGGGACACCCGGCTGCCGGGATTCGACGCTGCTGCCCAGGCCTGCCGGGACAACGGCTTCGAACCGCTGGTCCGGAGGGCGGGCGGCCGCGCTGCCGCCTACCACCGCGGCACCCTGGTGGTGGACCATATCGAACCTGACGCCGACGCCGTCGCGGGATCCAAGGCCCGGTTCGGCTACTTCGGCGGGATCTTCGCGCAGGCACTGCGGAGCGTCGGGGTCAAAGCGGCCGTGGGGGAAATCCCGGGGAGTACTGCCCGGGCGAATTCAGCGTGCACGGGACTGATCCCGCGGACAGTTCCCGTCGGGTAAAACTCGTGGGAACCGCCCAAAGGGTGGTTTCCGGGGGTTGGCTCTTCAGCTCCGTCATCGTGGTGGAGGATTCCGCCCCGATCCGCAAGGTCCTCACCGACAGCTATGCCGCGCTCGGCCTGGACTGGGACCCCGCCACCGCCGGCGCCGCGAATGACCTGGTCCCCGGCCTGGACGTGGCGGCCGTTGAGCAGGCGCTCCTGGAAACGTATGCGGGCCATGCCACCCTGGAAACTGCCTCATTCAGCAGCCTGGGGGCATGACCCGCAAAAGTTGCGCGGCGGACGCCGCATGGTCCGTCAGGCAGCCAGCCGGCTCTTGACCTCTGCGGCGGACGGATTGGTGGCGGCGGTTCCGTCCGGGAAAAGGACCGTGGGAACGGTGCGGTTGCCGCCGTTCAGCTGCTCCACGAGCTCGGCAGTGCCGTCCACCTCTTCGATGTTGATTTCGGTGTAGCCGATGCCCTGCGCGTCCAGCCTGCTTTTTCAGCCGGTTGCAGTAGCCGCACCAGGTGGTGGAAAACATGGTGATGGTGCCGGATTCGGGAGTGAAGTCCACAGGGATCTCCTAAATGTCGCTTGAAAGGTTTCCTTACTGTCAACCGTAGCGCGGGCGCCGGTATTCCCCGCTGCCGGATGGCGGCGGGAATGCCTGGATGACAGTTTGCGGCGGACGGTGGCAAGCTGGTGCCATGTGTGGACGCTACGTAATGGCACGCGCCGTGGGGGACCTCCTGGCTGAGTTCGACGCTGAGCTGGAAGACGAGGTGAGCATCCCGCCGTCGTGGAACGTGGCACCCACCGACGCGGTGCCCATTGTGCTGGAGCGCCTGGTTGATGACCAGGCCGCGCCCCGGCAGGTGCGCCAACTGCATGTTGCGCGTTGGGGCCTGGTCCCGTCCTGGGCGAAGGATCCCGGAATCGGCTCGCGCATGATCAACGCCCGGAGCGAATCGGTGCTGGAGAAGCCGGCCTTCCGGAAAGCGGTGCAGTCCCGGCGCTGCGCCGTCCCTGCCGACGGGTACTACGAATGGAAGCAGGGGCCAGGGAAGTCGAAGCAGCCCTACTACGTTCACCCCGGGGAGGACCGGGGGCTGGTGTTCGCCGGCCTCTATGAGTGGTGGAAGGACCCGTCCCTGCCCGAGGGGGATCCGGGACGCTGGCTGCTGTCCACGTCCATCCTCACGGCTGACACCCCTCCGCCCGGGACTGAATCCACCATCTTCGGGAAGCTGACCGAGCCTGCATGACAGGGTGCCACTGCCCATGGACAAGGCCACCATGGAAGCCTGGCTGGACCCGCAGGCGGATGATGCCGCCGCATTGGTTGACCTGGTGCGGGCGGGGGTCAAGGACGCCGCCGCAGACTGGCAGGTGGAATCGGTGGGCCGGGAAGTGGGCAACGTCCGCAACAACGGCCCGGAACTGATCCGCCCGGTGGAACCCCTGTTCTAGCCGCCGCCACTGCTGTGGCGGCCCATCAGACGGTGACCGTGCCGGCGTCGTCCACTGCCCAGGTGGGATTGTATGCCACCTCCCAGCGGAACCCGTCGGGGTCGGCAAAGTACCCTGTATAGCCTCCCCATGGCTGCGTGACAGGTTCCGCGACAATGGCAGCTCCCGCCGCTGCCGCCTCTTCCATGACCCTGTCCACATCCTGGGGACTTTCCAGGTTATGGCTGAGGGTGACTCCGGGGACGCCGGCGGGAGGGCTGGTCCCGGCTTCGGCCTGCATCTGCCGGGTGTCCCAGAGGGAGAGCACCAGCCCGTGGTTGACCTGTATGAACAGCACCTCCCCGGCAACCTCCCGGTGGACAGGCCAACCCAGGCCGTCAATGTAGAAGGCACGCGAGGCCGCAACGCTGCGGACACCTAGGGAGATAAAGTCGACTCTGGGCTTCATGCTTCGATACTGTCAGATGATGGCGACAATTCAAGGAAACGATAGGGATGCCCGGGCCGACAGGGAACAGGCTCGCTGCCGTTCGGATTGCTGTTGACGAGGTGGATGAGCAGATCGTCACGCTCATTGCCCGCCGCGAACGGCTTATCAGGATCGCGGGCACCCTGAAGGGCGACGACGCCGAGGTCCGTGCCCCCGGCCGTGTGGAGCGGATTATTGAACACGTCCGGTCCGCCGCGGAGAAAAAGGACATTGACCCTGACATCGTCGAGTCAACCTACCGTGCAATGATCTCCGCGTTCATCGAACTTGAACTTAGGATCCACAAAGAAAACAGCTGAGGAAGCTTACAGGGATTCCTCCACCGGCACCCCGTGCTGGAACTCCCGGCCGTCGGCCTCGCTAAAGGCTGAGATGACATGGCCCTTTCCAAGTCCGTTCAGGGCCGTCAGGGGAAAGCTCCCGGTAATGCTGCTGCCTGAATGGGACACGCCGGACAGGTCGTAGTCCTCCTCGATCCCCTGGTCCCGATTGAACGAGTAGCAGGCAATCGCCTCCCCGTTCATGAATTCGATGCACAGCCGGCGCTGCGACGAATAGTCCGGCGAGGCTCCCATCAACCCCACCACGTAGGCGCCGGATCCCGGAATAACGCCGTCTATATCGAACCTGGCAACCAGGGTGGAGTCCTGGGTCTTGATGCTGGCCTGCTTCAGGAGTGCGTCATCGGTACTCATGCCATCATCCTGCTCCCTGCCGCACGCCCCGTCCACCCCCGCCTATGTTTTGGCGCTGTCCCGGCGTAGACTGATTTTATTCGAATACTTGTTCGAATACCTGATATGGGAAGCACCGTCCGGGAGGCGCGCATGGGCATGTTCAGCGAGTCCGTTGACGTTGTGTGCTCCGCTGCAGGACAGCCTGAATCGTTGACCTGGGCAGGCGCGTCATACACCGTGTGCGCCGAACCCGTCCGGTGGTACGAACGCCGGCAATGGTGGGCGGAGGAGACCAGGGCTCCGCTGGGAAGCGGGCCCGGCGTGGTGGATCACGAAATCTGGCGTGTCCAGGTTCTGTCATCCCCGATGGCTTCCCAGCCCCCAGCGCCTGAAGAACCGGATGGCGCAGAACCCCTCACCCTCGACCTGACCCGCCATATCCGCAGCAACCGCTGGCGGCTGCTGCGGATCCATGACGCCCTTCATCGCAGAACTGCCTGACCAGACCAGCATGAGCTTTACCCACCTTCACGTTTCCACGGCGTTCAGCGCCCACTACGGCGTCTCATGGCCGGAGGAACTGGCCATGACAGCCGCCGCCGACGGCGCCACTGCCCTTGCATGCACCGACCGGGACGGCCTGTACGGCACCATCAAACACCTCAAGGCCTGCATGGCTGCGGGCATCGACCCCATCGTGGGGGTGGACCTTGCAGTATTTGACGACGACGGCGACCACCGCACGCAGGTAGCAGGCAGGGTGGTGGTACTTGCCCGCGGCCACAACAACGGTGCCGGATACCGTGCCCTGTGCAGGCTGGTTTCCGATGCCCACGCCAGGACTTCGGGAAAAGCCGGGGGAGTGGTACCCGCTGCGGTCACCCGCGCCGAACTGGCCTCCCGCACCCTTGACCCCCACACCCTTAAACCAGTGCTGACAGTTCTGCTCGGCCCTGGTTCGGACGTTGGCCGGGCCATGGGTGGACGCCGCTACCTTCGTCCCCGGACCCTGTTCAAGCAATGGCTGGACGCAATGCCCGCCGGGACGGTGGTGGCTGAAATCGTCTCCCAGCTCAGCACTCCGGGGACCCCGTTCAGCACGGCGCATGCCGTCCGAATGCTCAGACTCGCCGAGGAACACCATGTCCCGGCGGTCCTGACCAACGCCGTCCGGTATTGCGCTGCCGACGGAGCGCCAACAGCCGACGTCCTGGACTCAGCGCGGACGTTGAAGTCCCTGCCGGAACTGGCAGGGGAGCCACTCCTGCAACCCACAGGCCAGGGATGGCTGAAAACCCCTGACCAGATGCAGGGGCTTGGCAAGGAGATCATTTCCGCTGCCGGTTACGGTGCCGCAGACCTCAAACAGCTGATGGTGCAGACGGAGGCGCTCGCCGATCTCTGCCGGATGGATCCCACCTCGGATATGGGCTGGAAGCAGCCCGTGGTCCCGGAAGCTTCCGTTATTGGCATCAGCCAGGATCCGCACGCCGAACTCCTCCAGCGCTGCCGGGCGGGAATCGGCAGGCGGTTCCCGGGAATCAGCGGCAAAGCGGAGAAGGACATGCTGGCACGCCTGTCCCATGAGCTGGGCATCATCCACAACCTGGGCTTCTCCTCCTACTTCCTGACGGTGGCCGAGGTATCCCGGATGATCCAGGACATGGGTGTCAGGGCGGCAGCGAGGGGGTCGGGAGCATCCAGCCTGGTCAATTACCTGATTGACGTCAGCCACGTGAATCCGCTCCAACATGACCTCATTTTTGAACGTTTCCTCTCCAACGACCGCGCCACCCTTCCGGATATCGATATCGACGTCGAAAGCGCCGAACGCCACAACGTCTACCGGCGGATCTTTGAACGCTTCGGCTCTGAACGGGTAACCCTGATGAGCATGCAGAACGGATACCGTGCCCGTGGTGCAGTTCGCGACGCCGGACTGGCGCTGGGAATGGATGACGGCGAGGTGGGGGAGATTGCCAAGCAGTTGTGGCGGTTCTCGGCGCGGAAGTTCCGTGAGGCGCTGCAGGAAAAACCCGAACTGCGGGAGTTTGCCGGCAGGGTGGAGCAGCGCGACGCCAACGGAAACCAGCAACTGGACCTGCTGGTGGACCTGACCGAACGGCTCGACAGGCTGCCCCGCCACATATCCATGCACCCGTGCGGCGTAATCCTGGGTGATGCCACCCTCCTGGACCGCACTCCAGTGCAGCCAAGCGGCCTGGGGCTGCCCATGAGCCAGTTCGACAAACATGACATGGACCCGATGGGCATGCTCAAACTCGATGTCCTGGGTGTCCGCATGCAAAGCGCCATGGCGTTCGCCGTCAGGGAGATCATCAGGATCCACCCCTCCAGGGAAGAAGTGGTCAAGGCCGGGCACCACCCTGTGGGTCCTGAAGGTTCCGGACCGGACTACATCGCCGCCAACGGCCAGATAGACCTGAACGCCGTCCCCCTCGACGACGAAGCAACCTACGAACTGATCAGGAGCACCCACACCCTTGGCTGCTTCCAGATCGAATCCCCCGGGCAGCGGGAACTGATCGGCAAGATGGCGCCCCGGGAGTTCAACGACCTCATCATCGATATCTCACTGTTCCGCCCGGGACCGATGAAATCGGACATGGTCCGGCCCTTCCTGGAACACCGGCACGGGTTCGCCCCTGAGGTCTACCCGCACCCCGACCTCAAGCCTGTGCTGCAGGAAACGCATGGGGTCACAGTCTTCCACGAACAGATCCTAAAAACCCTCAACGTCATGACCGGCTGCGGGCTGGCAAAAGCCGACGAGTTCCGCAGGGCCCTGGGCAGCGATGCCGGTGAAGTGCAGGTGGAGGAGTACTTCCGGCGCCACGCCAAAGCCAGAGGTTATGCCCCTGAGGTGGTGGACAAGGTATGGGGGACGCTGAAATCCTTTGCCAGCTTCGGCTTCTGCAAAGCCCACGGCGCTGCCTTCGCCGTCCCCACCTACCAGTCCGCCTGGCTCAAGACACACCACCCGGAAGCCTTCCTTGCCGGCTTATGGGAGCACGACCCCGGAATGTACCCCAAGCGGCTGCTGGTGGCCGAAGCCCGACGGCTGGGCATTCCCATCCTTCCCCTGGACATCAACCGAAGCAAAGCCGAATACCGGGTCGAGCGGGTGGGATCAGGCAAGGATGCCGGCAGCCTGGGGATCAGGCTCAGCCTTAACGGGATCTACGGTTTGTCTGCTACGGAACTTAAGCGGATCGTGGCAGGCCAGCCGTATGACTCCCTGGCGGATCTCCGGGCGCGCTCGCGGCTCAGCAAGCCAAGCATCAGGCGACTTGCGCAACTGGGGGCCTTCGATTCCCTGCACCGTGAAGCCGGAGGACCTGCAAACCGGGCGGACCTGGTGCACCATTTGCAGCAGCTTCAGTCGACCAAAGGCGCCCGGAAGGGCACTGAGGTCCTGGCGGGGCAGCTTTCCCTTCCCTTGGGCGACATTGAACTGCGCAACATCAAACCCGGGCTTCCCGCCCCCACCCTGGTGGAAAACGTCAGGGCTGAACTGGATCTGATGGCCGTCGATGTCAGCAGCCACCTGATGGAAAGCCACCGGCCCCTGCTGGAAAGGCTTGGCGTAACCACTGCCGATCAGCTCCTGGGCCTGCGCAACGGGACAGAAGTGCTGGTGGCAGGGGTGCGGGTAGCCACCCAGACTCCTCCCATGCGGGGCGGCAGGCGTGTGGTGTTCATCAGCATTGACGACGGAACCGGTTGCGTGGATTCGGTGTTCTTCCACGAGGCCCAGGAAAGCGCCGGACCACTCCTGTTCGGAACCCGCCTGCTGCTGATCCGCGGGACCACCCGAAGGACGGGTCCGCGGGGCATCAGCATCAGCGCGAACATGGCGTGGGACTTGAGCCGCACAGAGAGCCTGCCCTTCCCGGAATCATCCCCGGGATCCGCGCTTGAGTTCAACCGGGAGGCCTCAGATGACGTGCCGCATCCCCTGGATGGCATCAGCAGGACGCTGGCAATCACCGGGTTCAACGGGTGACCGCCCTTGCCCCCGACCCGTGCGCCGCGTTGGTCGGCCCTTACCTGAACCGATAGCATTGACGGTGGCTGGCTGTGGTCCCCGTACGCCACAAGCTATGAAGCCTTAACTTTGAATAGGAGACACCCGTGTCAGATGCCCAGCAGATCACCCTCCTCGTCGACGGCGAAGAGACCAAGGTGACTACCGGGACAACCGGTGCGGAACTCTTCTTTGAGCGCCGTGACGTTGTCGTAGCCCGCGTCGACGGGGAGTTGAGGGACCTGGACCAGGAACTTCCCGAAGGCGCCGAAGTGGAAGGCGTCACCATTGATTCCCCCGACGGCCTGAACGTCCTGCGCCACTCCACCGCCCACGTCATGGCCCAGGCCGTGCAGCAGTTGCGCCCAGACGCCAAGCTCGGTATTGGCCCCTACATCACCGACGGTTTCTACTTCGACTTCGATGTTGCCGAACCGTTCACCCCCGAGGACCTCAAAACCCTCGAAAAGATGATGCAGAAGATCATCAACCAGAACCAGAAGTTCGTCCGCCGCGTAGTCAGCGAGGACGAAGCCCGCGAAGCCATGAAGAACGAGCCCTACAAGCTCGAGGCTCCTGGGCAAGAAAAATGAAGCTGCCGACGCCGGGGAAGGCGTGAACGTCGAGGTCGGCGCAGGTGACATCACCATCTACGACAACGTGGAACGCAAGGAAGGAACCACCGTCTGGTGCGACCTCTGCCGTGGCCCGCACCTGCCCAACACCAAGCTCATCTCCAACGCCTTTGCCCTGACCCGCTCGTCGTCGGCCTACTGGCTTGGCAACCAGAAGAACCAGCAGCTGCAGCGGATCTACGGCACTGCGTGGCCCACCAAGGACGCCCTGAAGGCTTACCAGGAGCGCATTGCCGAGGCCGAGCGCCGCGACCACCGCAAGCTGGGATCCGAGCCTGGACCTGTTCTCCTTCCCGGATGAACTGGGCTCCGGCCTTCCCGTCTTCCACCCCAAAGGCGGCATCATCCGAAAGGAGATGGAGGACTACTCCCGCCAGCGCCACGTCGAGGCCGGTTACGAGTTCGTCTACACCCCGCACATCACCAAGGGCCACCTGTACGAAGTCTCGGGCCACCTGGACTGGTACAAGGAAGGCATGTTCCCGGCCATGCACGTGGACGCCGAACTCAATGAGGACGGCACCGTGCGAAAGCCCGGCCAGGACTACTACCTGAAGCCGATGAACTGCCCCATGCACAACCTCATCTTCCGCTCCCGCGGCCGGTCCTACCGCGAACTGCCCCTGCGGCTGTTCGAATTCGGTTCCGTCTACCGGTACGAGAAGTCCGGTGTTGTGCACGGCCTTACCCGTGTCCGCGGCATGACACAGGACGACGCCCACATCTACTGCACCCGCGAGCAGATGAAGGACGAACTCACCAAGACCCTGAATTTCGTCCTGGACCTGCTCAAGGACTACGGCCTCAACGACTTCTACCTCGAGCTGTCCACCAAAGACCCCGAGAAGTACGTCGGCGACGACGCCACCTGGGAGGAAGCCACCAGGACCCTCGCCGAGGTTGCCCAGGAATCCGGACTGGAGCTGGTGCCCGATCCAGGCGGAGCCGCCTTCTACGGTCCCAAAATTTCCGTGCAGGCCAAGGACGCGCTGGGCCGCACCTGGCAGATGTCCACCATCCAGGCCTGGACTTCAACCTGCCCGAACGCTTCGGACTGGAATTCCAGGCCGCCGACGGCAGCCGCCAGCGGCCCGTGATGATCCACCGTGCGCTCTTCGGCTCGGTGGAGCGCTTCATGGGCGTCCTCACCGAGCACTACGCCGGTGCCTTCCCCGCGTGGCTGGCCCCGGTCCAGGTGGTGGGCATCCCCGTGGCGGAGGCGTTCAACGATTACATGTTCGACGTCGTCGGCCAGCTTAAGGCCGCCGGCATCCGCGCCGAGGTGGACACGTCCTCGGACCGCTTCCCCAAGAAGATCCGCACTGCCAGCAAGGACAAGATCCCGTTCGTGCTGATCGCCGGCGGTGACGATGCGGAAGCGGGCGCCGTTTCGTTCCGCTTCCGGGACGGAAGCCAGGACAACGGTGTGCCGGTGGCGGAAGCAGTCAAGCGGATTACCGAAGCCGTCCGCAACCGGACCAGCTAGCCGAACGGAAGCAGCATAGTGCAGGAGAACACAGGCGCGGGATATCCAGGCGATGCCGGCGTTACCGACGACTTTGACCTCGCCGGTGTCCCGGACGCCTTCCAGCGCCTGTGGACTCCGCACCGCATGGCCTACATCAAGGGCGGCCAACACCAGTTCAAGAACGAGAACGACTGCCCGTTCTGCGTGGGCCCCGGCCGCACTGACGAAGAGGCGCTCATCGTCCACCGCGGCCGGACCTGCTACGTAGTACTGAACCTGTTCCCCTACAACCCGGGCCACCTGCTGGTCTGCCCCTACCGGCACATCCCCGACTACACAGACCTCACGGTTGACGAAACAGCCGAGTTCGCGGAACTGACCCAGACAGCCATGCGGGTCCTGCGCAAGGTATCCAATCCCGGCGGCTTCAACCTGGGCATGAACCAGGGGGTGGTGGGCGGCGCGGGAATTTCCGCGCACCTGCACCAGCACATCGTGCCCCGGTGGGGCGGCGACGGCAACTTCTTCCCCATCATCGCCCAGACGAAAGCCATTACGCAGACCCTTGACGAGGTCCGTCAACAGGTGGCTGACGCCTGGCCCGGGGAGTCGGATGCTGAATAGGCATGCCCGCGGCTTCTTCACCGCGCTGTTCACCCCGCTTGCCCGCTGGCTCCTGAAAATCGGCGTCTCCCCGGATACGGTAACCATCCTCGGTACTGCCGGAGTTGCTGCGGGAGCACTCGTCTTCTACCCGCTGGGCCAGCTCTTCTGGGGCACAGTCTTCATCACGGCATTCATCTTTTCCGATGTCCTGGACGGCATCATGGCCCGGATGCAGGACGTGAAGAGCCGCTGGGGGAACTTCCTCGACTCCACCCTTGACCGCATCGCCGACGGTGCACTCTTCGCCGGAGTGTCCGTGTGGTTCTTTACCGGTGGAAACAATATGGCCATCGCCGTGTGCGCCCTCCTGTGCCTGGTCCTGGGCATGGTTGTCTCCTATGCCCGGGCCAAGGCGGAATCGCTGGGGTTCAGCGCCAACGTCGGGATCGCGGAGCGGGCCGAGCGGTTGGTCTCCGTGCTGGTGGTTACCGGACTGACCGGCCTTGGGCTGCCGCCGGTGGTGCTCCTGGCCACGCTGGTTCTTTTGGCGGCAGCCAGCCTGGTCACCGTGGTCCAGCGCGTGCTCTCCGTCCGCCGGCAGGCGCTGGCGGAACCTACGCCCGCTGATTAAGCATGATTAAGCCGGCCGTGCGGCAGGGGACTAGGATATAAGTGCCCGGTCAAGCGACCCGGCAATCCGTGCGTGCACCTCCGGCAGCTGCCGCCGCATGCCCGGCGAAGATCATCTGTCTACCCATAGGGGTTTTTGTGTCTACACCTGATGTAAGCAACGAGGCCGGTTCCTCCGCGAACAGCGTCACCGGCAGCAGCCGCGTGAAGCGTGGCATGGCCGAGATGCTCAAGGGCGGCGTCATCATGGACGTCGTCAACGTCGAGCAGGCCCGCATCGCCGAGGACGCCGGTGCCGTGGCAGTCATGGCGCTGGAGCGTGTTCCGGCCGATATCCGCGCCCAGGGCGGCGTGTCCCGGATGTCCGATCCGGACATGATCGACAAAATCATCGATGCCGTCTCCATCCCGGTCATGGCAAAGGCCCGCATTGGCCACTTCGTGGAGGCGCAGATCCTGCAGTCCCTCGGCGTGGACTACATCGACGAGTCCGAGGTCCTGACCCCGGCCGACTACGTCAACCACATCGACAAATGGAACTTCAAGGTTCCCTTCGTCTGTGGCGCCACCAACCTCGGCGAAGCCCTGCGCCGCATCAACGAGGGCGCGGCCATGATCCGGTCCAAGGGCGAGGCCGGCACCGGCGACGTCTCCAACGCCACCGGCCACATGCGCAAGATCCGCTCCGAAATCGCCAAGCTCTCCTCCCTGCCCGAGGACGAGCTGTACGTCGCCGCGAAGGAACTGCAGGCCCCGTACGAACTCGTCAAGGAAGTTGCCGCTGCCGGCAAGCTCCCCGTGGTGCTGTTCACCGCCGGCGGCATCGCCACCCCCGCTGATGCCGCCATGATGATGCAGGCTCGGCGCCGACGGCGTGTTCGTCGGTTCCGGCATCTTCAAATCCGGCAACCCCGCCCAGCGCGCCGCCGCCGTCGTCAAGGCCACCACCTTCTACGACGACCCCGACGTCATCGCCAAGGCCTCCCGCGGGTTGGGCGAAGCCATGGTGGGCATCAACGTTGACGAAATTCCCCAACCGCACCGTCTCGCTGAGCGCGGCTGGTAACTCCCTCCTCGCGTCCTCTTTGGGCGCCTGGCCGCGCTGATCCTCTGCACGCTATTCCCCGCGCCTCGTTGGCGGCTTTGTCTCTGGTCGGGGCGCGGGGCCCCTTTTACGCGTGCTGCCGGATCACCCCCGCCTGTCGCTGGTGGTCGCCTCACTTAAGTAATGACGACGCCGGTTCCTCACCTTCTTTCGGTGGGGGACCGGCGTCGTACTTCTTTAAGGTCAGGGGGTTACTCCAGGCCGCGGCGCTTTAGCAGGGGGTCCAACGTGGCTTCGCGGCCTCTCAGGGTGCGGAATGACTCCAGGGGTCGCGGCTGTTGCCGCGGCTGAGGAGCTCCTGCCGGAAGCGTTCGCCGTTGGCACGGGTCAGGCCGCCGTTCTCCTTGAACCAGTCGACGGTCTCGGCGTCCAGCACCTCGCTCCAGATGTAGGAGTAGTAGCCCGCCGCATAGCCGGCCCCGGCGAAGATGTGCTGGAAATAGCCGGTCCGGTACCGGGGCGGGATCAGTGGATGGGCGATTCCCGCCGCCGCGAGGGCCTTGGCTTCGAACTCCAGCGCATTGTCCGGCACTTCCCCCGGTTCAAGCACGTGCCACGCCAGGTCCAGCAGGGCAGCACCAAGGTATTCGGTGGTGGCAAAGCCTTCGCCCCAGAGTTGGGATTCCTCCAGCCGGTCCACGGTGGCCTGCGGAAGCGCTTCGCCGGTGACGTGATGGCGTGCGTAGTTGGAGAGCACCTCCGGCCAGGTGATCCACATTTCGTTAACCTGGGACGGGTACTCCACAAAATCCCTGGGGACCGCCGTGCCGGAGAAGCGCGGATACATGACGTTTGAGAACAGGCCGTGCAGCGCGTGGCCGAACTCGTGGAAAAGCGTACGGAGGCTCGTCCAGGGTGAGGAGCGTTGGCTCACCCGCGGGCGGCTTCGAGATGTTGAGCGTATTGATCACCACCGGCCGCGTGCCCAACAGTGCAGACTGTTCCACCAGGGAATTCATCCATGCCCCGCCGCGCTTGGATTCGCGCGCGTAGTAGTCGCCCAGAAACAACCCCAGCCCGGATCCGTCCCCGTCGCGGACTTCCCAGATCCGGACGTCCGGGTGGTAGGCCTTCAGGTCGCGCCGCTCTTGGAAGGTGATCCCATACAGCGCAGTGGCGGCAAAGAACACCCCGTCAGTGATGACCCCGTCCAGCTCAAAGTATGGACGGAGTGCCTGTTCGTCGACGTCGAATTTCTCCCGCCGCACCTTTGCCGAGTAGTAGGCCCAGTCCCAGGCTTCCAGCGGGTGCCCGGCGGCTTCGGCAAGGGCTTCTGCCTCGGCACCGGCGTTGCGGATGGCCGCCGGCGCCATCCGGTTCAGCATCGTCCGGACTGCCTCAAAATCGGGCGCCGTCTGCCGGTCCGCCACAAGCTCGGCGTAGTTGGCAAAACCCAGCAGCCTGCGCCTTCTCCGCCCGCAGGCCCGCCATCTCCCTGGCCAGGTCCAGGACGTCCAGGCTCCCGCCGCCGCTGCCCCTGGCCACGGATGCTTCGAACAGGCGACGGCGGACGTCCCGGTTCTTGAGCGCGGCAAGGGCCGGCTGGTTGCCGGGCTGGATCAGGGTGAGCAGGTACTTGCCCCCATGTCCGGCGGCGCGGGCTGCTTCCGCAGCGCTGGCAACGTCGTCCGCCGGCAGGCCTGCCAGGTCCTCGGCGTCATCCAGCAGCAGTGCGGCGGACTTCATTCCTTCCTTGACCCGCTGACCGAACTCTGTGCCCGAGCGGGAAAGCCCGGCGTTGAGGGCCCGCAGTTGGTCCCGGCCCGGCGCATCGAGCTGGATACCGGACTGGCGGAACTCCTTCAGGTACTCCTCCACCAGGCGCGCCGACTCAGGGTCAAGTCCTTCCGTATTGATGGCTGCAAAGCGCCCGTACAGCTCCCGGTTGAGGAACACCTCGTCCTGGTGGGCTGAGAGGCGTGGCGACAGCTCTGATTCGAGCTCCCGGATCTGCGGGGATGCATCCGCGGACACCAGGGTGAAAAATGCAGCGGCGGCCCGGTTGAGGAGCTGCCCGGAGCGTTCCATGGCGAGTGCCGTGTTCCCGAACGTGGCCGGCTCTGCGTTTCCCGTGATGGCCCGGATCTCGGCCAGGTGGGCAGACAGTCCTGCGTCGATGGCAGCGCCGTACTGTTCCGGCGTGAGGTCCGGGAAAGGCGGAAGGCCATAGGGCAGGGTACTGCCGGCGAGAAGGGCGTTGGTCATAGGGTAAACCTTTCACAGCGGGGCGCGCTTCTCAATTAATGGAAATAGCACCTGCTCCCAGCCGGCATCCCTACAATTGCCGCTATGTGGGTCCAGTCCGGGCCGCATTATGCGCGCCCTTGCATCGGGCGCGCACCTGGTTGGGCATCGACGAAGGGACCTTGGTCCATGACCAAACGTGGTACGACGACGGGAGACGCCTTCCTGGGCGTCCCGTTCCGCTGGCTGGGGCCGGGCGCCGTCGTGGTGCTGGCAGTGGCGTACGGCATCTTTTGGTACGTGGCTCGGCCGGCAGGCGAACCGGTCCTTAGGCACGTGGGCCAGCTCTTCGGCGGAGAGTCGGTGCTGCTGTATTCCATCGCCCTGGTCCTGGTCAGCACCCTCCCGCACGTCGAGCCGGCCTTCGGCGGAATCGACCACGCTGCGATCTGGCACCGCAGGGCCGCTGTAACGGCAACCATCCTGTTACTGCCGCACATCGAGCTTGCGTCCAACCCGGAGGCAACTAGCGTGGGAAAGACGCTGGCAGTGGTGGCCATTAGCGGGCTGGCCGCGCTGGTGGTCTGGGCGGTGCTGCCCCGATGGCGGACCATGCTTCCCGGACCTGCCCGGCGCGTGGTCATCGCCGTGCTGGCAACCAAGGCATCCCAGCTGGTTGCCCGGTTCCTGGGCGGTTACGAACGATGGCGGGGCTTCCACCGCCTCACGGGGCTGTTCGTGGCGGCCGGATTCCTGCACGGGCTGCTCGATGCCAGCGCCTTCGAGGCAGCACCCGCCCTGCGGTGGAGCTACGTGGCCGTCGGCGGTACGGGGCTCGCGTTCTACACTTACCGCGAGCTTTTGGCCCGCCATTTCCTGCCCCACCATGATTACCAAGTGGCAGGGGTCAGGCCGGTAACGGCGGACCTGGTGGAGGTTGCCCTCCGTCCCCTGGGCCGCCCGCTGGCGTTCAAACCCGGCCAATTCGCCATGGTTTACCTTGAAACAGCGGAAGGCTGGCAGCGGCACCCGTTCTCCATTTCAGGGCCGGCCCGGGAGGGCGGGATCAGCATTACGGTCAAAGCGCTGGGCGACCACACCACGAGGCTCCCCGACGTGGTCCAGCCCGGGATGCCTGCTGTTGTCGGTGGTCCCTACGGCCGCTTTGACCGGCACAGGGGCACGGCCCACCAGGTCTGGATCGCCGGCGGGGTGGGGATAACGCCTTTCCTCAGCTGGTTGCGGTCACTGGACAGCGAACCGGACGCGGAACTGCAGGAAGACGTCCATTTCTTCGTCACCTCGGCCGGGCCCTCGCCGTTTGCCGACGAGATCACCGCCATCGCCGGGCACCACCCCTGGCTGTCAGTCCATCTGGTGGACACCGAAGCCGATGGGCGGCTGACTCCGGATGCGGTCATGGCGGCCGTGGACACAGAACCACGCCGGCTCTCGGTCTTCATGGGCGGACCGGACGCCATGCTGCGGCAGTTCCGCAAAGCCTTCCAGGCAGCCGGCGTCCGCCGGGCCAATATCCACCGTGAATATTTCCAGTGGCGGTGACCCTGGCGGTCCCGGCTCAGCGGGGACGGCGGGCTGCGTGCTCGCGCGCCAAAACCGCGTAGGTGTCGTCCGGATCGCCGGGGGAGAAGCTGCCGAACTTGCGCTCCGCGGCGGTACGGATGAGGAAGTCCGCGATGGCTGGGTTCTTGGGCAGCAGTGAGCCATGCAGGTAGCTGGCGACGATGTTCCGGTACCGGGCGCCTTCATGGCCGTCGTTGCTGTTGTTGCCCGTTCCCTTGGCCACGGTTCCAAGCGGCCGCACTCCGCTGCCCAGCGTTGTCTGGCCGCTGTGGTTTTCGTAGCCCAGGACGTCGCCGAACTCCGTGGTTGAAACCTTGACGTTGCCGATCAGGCGTTCCTCGGTGCCGTGGGTTTCAACGTCCAAAACGCCGATACCCGGTATGACCGCACCGGTGCGGGTCTTAAAGAACCGGCCGAAGAGCTGGTAGAGCCCGCAGATGACCAGCATCGGGGCGCCGTCCTCGGCCAGGCTCCTTGAGTTCTCCGGCGCGGGCTTGCAGGTCGTCCTGGATGACCAGTTGCCCGCTGTCCTGTCCGCCACCTCCCACGATGATGTCAACGGCTTCGGGGAAGGGATCGCCCACGTTGTACTCAAGCAGTTCCGGGGTGTACCCGTGCCAGGCGATGCGGCGCTGCAGGACCAGGGCGTTGCCCCAGTCGCCGTAAATGTTCATGTCCCGCGGGTACAGCTGGACCACGCGGATGGTGCCCTTGGACTGGTCGCCAGCTGGAGTTGCTTCTGCCGGACTCACGAGACAACCTCCACGGTGGTGATTTTGGACAGTTCACGGCGGATGGCAAGCATGGCGGTGTAGGTGCAGAAAATTCGCTTGGGTTTGCCCCGGCCTTCCCTGATGAAGGCAGCCAAAGCGGCCGGAATGTCGGGCTGCACGGCTCCGACCCGGACCTGGTCGTATTGCAGCCGCAGCGCCATGTCGTAGGCCCGTGAACCGGTCAGGAGCTCCACGCCGCCTTCGCGGAGGGAATCGAATTCCACATCCCAAAGCCAGGACATATCCCGGCCGTCCGCGTAGTTGTCGTTGATGGCAACCATCGTGGCGTAGCCGGCGGCCGGGAAGGACTTCAGCCCCAGCCGGAATCCGCTGGGGTTCTTTACCAACACGAGGTCCAGCGGCTGGCCCTCAACGGTGAGGCTCTCGCCGCGGCCAAAGGCAGGTGCCACCCGGGACAGCGCCTCCAGCAAGGTGGCGTGATCCGCAGTGGCGGCGCCCGCGCCGCAGATGCTCCGGGCCAGGGTCAGCGCCGCAGGCTGCGTTGAAGATGTTGTATACGCCGCGCAGCTTCATCGCTGTGGTGACCGTGCCGCCGTCGTACTCAAACCCGGCGCTGTCCGCGCCCACCGTCCGGAGCACGACGTCGGCCCACGGCTTATCCGACAGGGCGGCCGGAGCAGGGCTGCCCGGAGCGGTGCGCATGTCATCGTCGTTGGGAAAGGTGCCAAGGAGGGAGTCGTCAAGGCCGAAGTACTTGACCTGCTGTCCCGTCAGGGTTTCCGCGATCCTGGCCACCCGGGGATCTTCCCGGTTCAGGACAACGGTCCCGGTGGTCTTCGCGGCGATGTGCTGCAGGAGCCTGCGCCGTCTTGTCGATCTCGCCGAAGCGGTCCAGGCCTGGTCGCGCAGGACGTTGAGCAGCAGGCAGTACCGCGGCGGAACACTGTTAACGAAATGGACTGCGTGGGCTTCATCGAGTTCCAGGACGGCAATGTCCGCGTCGAGCCTGCCGCGCCAGTCCACCTCACCCAGGAGGGCAGCTGCCACTCCCCGGGTGAAGTTGCTGCCGGTCCGGTTGGTGAAGACCTTCAGCCCCTGGCTTTCCAGCAGTTCAACCACCATTTTTGTGGTGGTGGTCTTGCCGTTGGTGCCGCTGACCACAGCCACGCCGTGCGGCAGGGTGGTGAGCGTCCGCCGCATGAAGCCGGGGTCGATTTTCTCGACCACCAGGCCCGGAAGCGCGGACCCGCCGCCCCGCAACCGGGATACCCTGCGGACCAGCTTGCCGAGCGGAACACTGAAGAAGACCATGTTCCGAATATATCCCAGCAGCGGCATGCAACCCTTGCCTACGGCCTGTCCGCGGCAGCAGCGAAAGGGCCGGACCCGTATGCTGGAAGGATGACAAACCCCCTTCTGCTGACCCTGCGCGCGTGGGCTCAGGCCTGCGGATTGGTGTTCTGGCCCTCCAGGGCGACTTCCGCGAGCACCTGCGCGCCGCGGAAGCCACCGGCGCACAGGGCATCGCAGTCCGCCGCCCGGAGGAACTGGACGGCCTGGACGGCCTCATCATTCCCGGCGGCGAATCCACGGCCATCGACAAGCTGGCCCGGGCCTTCGACCTTGCCGACCCGCTCCGCAAATACATCGCAGAGGGCCTGCCCGTCTATGGCTCCTGCGCAGGCATGATCCTTTTGGCCGATGACATCGCAGATCCCGCCACGGATTTGTCAGGTGCCGCGCAGCAGACGTTCGGCGGCCTGGACATCACCGTGCGCCGGAATGCTTTCGGCCGGCAGCGCGAATCCTTCGAAACGGACCTTGACTTCAAGGGACTGGACTTCAGTGCCACTGAATCAGGCGTGGAACCCGTGCACGCCGTGTTCATCCGCGGCCCTTGGGTGGAACGGGTGGGAGCAAACGTTGAGGTCCTTGCGCAGGTGGAACCGGCAGAGCCGGGCCAGGCGTCGCACGCCGTATCGTTGCCCGGGGCGGCTAGAATTGTCGCAGTGCGTTCGGGCCACCTGCTGGCCACCTCCTTCCATCCGGAAGTGACCGGCGAGAAACGCGTACATGAACTTTTTATCCGCATGATCAGAGGAGAAGCGTAAAGCATGTCAGGCCACTCCAAATGGGCAACGACCAAGCACAAAAAGGCGATCATTGACAGCCGCCGCGCAAAGTCGTTCGCCAAGCTGATCAAGAACATCGAAGTTGCCGCGCGCATGGGCGGACCGGACCTCGCGGGCAACCCCGGCCTGGAACTTGCCGTGACCAAGGCCAAGAAGACCTCGGTGCCCAACGACAACATTGACCGCGCCATCAAGCGCGGCGCCGGCCTCACCGGCGAAGTGGTGGACTACACCGAGATCATGTACGAAGCCCGCGGCCCCCAGGGTTCGGCGCTGCTGATCGAGTGCCTCACCGACAACAAGAACCGGGCAGCATCCGAGGTCCGCCTGGCCATCTCCCGCAACGGCGGCACCATCGCCGACCCCGGTTCCGTGAGCTACCTCTTCACCCGCAAGGGCGTCGTCAACCTGCCCAAGAATGGCCTGAGCGAGGACGACGTCCTGATGGCCGTCCTGGAAGCGGGCGCGGAAGAAGTCAAGGACAACGGCGAAACCTTCGAGATCCACTCGGAGCCGGGCGATCTCCAGGCCATCCGCGAGGCGCTGGCGGAAGCCGGCATCGAGTACGACACCGACGAAGTTGAATTCGTTCCCTCCATGCAGGTGGAACTCGACGTCGACGGTGCCCGCAAGTTCCTGAAGCTGGCGGATGCCCTGGAGGACCTCGACGACGTGCAGAACGTCTACAGCAACGCCGACCTCAGCGACGAAGTCCAGGCTGCCCTGGAATCCGAGTGACGTCCGGCTTTGCCAGCTAATCGCGCGCCGGCCGCGCCCAGGGCGGGGGAGCAGGCGTGACCCTCCGCGTCCTCGGCGTAGACCCTGGCCTCACCCGGTGCGGCATCGGTGTGGTGGATGTTGAGCGGAACCGGCGCGCCAGCATGGTTGCCGTCGGCGTGGTAGGCACATCCCCGGACGAGACCCTTGACCGGCGCCTGCTGGTGATCGCCACCGCCATCGACGAGTGGCTGGACCGCTACGAACCCGAGGTCCTCGCCGTCGAGCGCGTCTTCTCGCAGCTCAACGTCAGTACGGTCATGGGTGTTGCCCAGGCGTCCGGCGTAGTCATCGCGGCGGCGGCCCGGCGGGGAATCCCGGTGGCGCTGCACACGCCGTCGGAGGTTAAAGCCGCCGTGACCGGAAGCGGCACCTCGAACAAGGACGCCGTGACAAAGCTGGTGACCAAGATCCTGCGGCTCGATGCCCCGCCGCGTCCCGCCGACGCCGCAGACGCGTTGGCGCTTGCCATCACGCATGCGTGGCGGGCCGGAAGCGGCGCCGCCGTGGCAACCAGCGGTCCCGGCAGTTCATCCCTGACGCCCGCCCAGCGCGCGTGGGCGGAAGCAGAGGCGAAAGCGCGCCGTTCGCGCTGATTGTCCATGCCGCTTGCTAGGGTATTCGTAGATATGTTCGGATAGCCGGGACCTCAATATTGGTCCGGCAGAAACGGGAGCCCGGCCTTGATCAGTTTCCTCCGCGGAACCGTAGCGCATGTTGGCCTGTCAACGGCAGTGATTGACCTCAATGGCGCGGGCATGAGTGTCTACGCCACTCCGCAGACGCTCAGCCGGCTGCGGGTGGGCGAAGAAGGGCAGCTGTTCACCTCGCTGATTGTCCGGGAAGACTCGCTGACGCTTTTTGGCTTCGCTTCGGACGACGAACGCGAGGTATTCGACATCCTGCTCAGCGTCAGCGGGGTCGGCCCCCGACTGGCCTTGGCGGTCCTGGCAGTGCATGATCCGGAAGCCATCCGCGTCGCAGCGCACACGGAGGACAGCAAGACTTTCACGAAGGTCCCCGGGATCGGGCCCAAGGTAGCCGGCCGGATTGTGCTGGAGCTGGCCGGGAAGCTCGTGCCGCATGGAACCCCCTCAGCGCCTGGGGCCGCCACGCCGGCCGAAGCTGCCTGGAAGCCGCAGGTGGTGGCTGCCATGACCAGCCTGGGCTGGTCCGAGAAGGACGCTTCCGCCAGCATTGACAAGGCTCTGGCCGACGATCCCGAGGTGTCCTTCCGCGGCAACGTCCCCGAAATCCTGCGCACCACCCTCCGCTGGCTGGGCCAGGATGGCGCACGCGCAGGCAACCGCGTAGGCACCCGTGGCTGAACCCTCGCTGGTTGCCGCAGGGGAGGAACCGGAAGAGCGCGCCATCGAGGCAGCCCTGCGGCCCAAAAACCTGGATGACTTCGTGGGCCAGCACCGGGTGCGCAAGCAGCTGTCGCTGGTGCTGCAGGCTTCCCGGATGCGGGGACGCACCGCGGACCACGTGCTGTTTTCCGGTCCGCCCGGCCTGGGCAAAACCACCCTCGCCATGATCGTTGCCGCGGAGATGAACGCGCCACTGCGGCTCAGCAGCGGCCCCGCAATCCAGCACGCCGGAGACCTCGCGGCCATCCTGTCGTCCCTGTCCGAGGGCGAGGTCCTGTTCCTCGACGAAATCCACCGCATGTCCCGGCCGGCCGAGGAAATGCTGTACATGGCCATGGAAGACTTCCGCGTTGACATCGTGGTGGGCAAGGGCGCCGGAGCCACCGCCATCCCGCTGGAGCTGCCGCCGTTCACCCTGGTGGGCGCCACCACCCGTGCAGGGCTGCTCCCCGGACCGCTCCGTGACCGGTTCGGGTTCACCGGCCACCTTGAGTTCTACTCCGTCGCGGAGCCTGGAACTGGTCCTGCGCCGGTCAGCGGGCCTGCTGGACCTGAAGGTCAACTCCGCCGGATTCGCCGAAATTGCCGGCAGGTCCCGCGGCACTCCCCGTATCGCCAACCGCCTGCTGCGACGGGTCCGGGACTGGGCGCTGGTGCACGGCGTCGAACAAATCGATGCCAGGGCGGCGTCAGCTGCCCTTGACATGTATGAGGTGGACAAGAAAGGCCTGGACCGGCTGGACCGGGCTGTACTCGATGCCCTCATCACCAAGTTCGGCGGCGGTCCCGTAGGCCTGTCAACCCTCGCCATAGCCGTGGGCGAAGAGACCGAGACCGTGGAGACCGTGGCAGAGCCCTTCCTGGTCCGGGAGGGCCTGCTGGGGCGGACCCCCCGCGGCAGGATTGCCATGGCGCCGGCTTGGACACACCTCGGGTACGCCATCCCGTCCGGTGTGTTTGCACAGGAGCAGCTGGACCTTTTCGAGCCTGCCGCAGACGCCTCCGGGGCGGAGGAATGGGCCCCGGAGGGCCAATAGCAGGCTCCGTTCAGCTTTTCCCTTTAGACTGGTATGACGCCCGGCACGTTCGGGTCTTTGTTTCGCGGGCGGCCCTGACGCCCCCGTAGCTTGGGGAAGGACTGTCAGGCGCTCTGTCTGCGCCACCAACCGCCCCGGCCGAAGCGAAGCCGACGTCGCTGGAAAACCAGCTGCACCCGCAAAAGAACGGAATTCCCCTTGGATCCAATGTCAATTCTCCTGTTCGTCATGCTTGGCGTGTTCATCTTCATGATGTTCCGCCGCAACAAGAAGACGCAGCAGCAGCAGGCAGAGCCCAGTCGAAGTTTGGCCCGGGCGTGGAGGTCATGACCAGCTTCGGCCTTTTCGGCCGGATCGTGGACATCGATGAAGCAGAAAACAAGGTCACCCTTGAACTTTCCCCCGGCAACCTGGCCACCGTCCACCGCCAGGCCGTGACCAAGGTTGTGGAGCCGGTGGCGGCGGAAGCTCCTGCCGAACCCGCAACTGCTTCCCCGGTGGTGCCGGACGACGCCTCTTCCCTCACCACTCCGGAGACCGGTAGCACCGCCACGGGCGCCGAGACCCCCGAAGAAACCTTGAAGCGCCTCAACGACGAGGGCAAGAAGGACAGCTAGGCCCGCTGGCCCCTTTCCTCCCTCTACCGCTGCGGATCACCGCCGGCGCAGGTAACAGCCCGCGCCGGCGGTTCTTCCGCGAATAAGAGAAAGATCGACAATGGCACGAACTGGCCGCAAGAAACCAGGGCTCCGCGTCCTGGTCTGGCTTGGCGTACTCCTGGCAGCGCTGACAGCCGTCCTGGCCGGCGGCACCATCGCCGGGCAAGCCAGCCTGGGCACCCAAACTGGCCCTGGACCTTGAAGGCGGCACCCAGATGATCCTGGCGCCCAAGGTGGAGGGCGGTTCGGACATCAACGAACAGCAGCTCAACCAGGCCGTGGCGATCATCCGGCAGCGTGTTGACGGCTCCGGTGTATCCGAAGCGGAGATCAGCACACAGTCAGGGCGCAACGTGGTGGTCAGCCTTCCCGGCACGCCCTCCACCGAAACGCGGAACCTCATCCAGGCGTCTGCGGACATGAACTTCCGTCCCGTCCTCCTCAACGGTGACGCGGCAGCAGTGCCGCCCGAATCGCGGACCCCGGACGACAAGCTGCCCAAGCCGACGGCCGCGCCGGCAAACAGCAGCGATACCAACTGGATCACCCCGGAGATCTACAAGCAGTTCGAGGCACTGGACTGCAACAGCGCCCAGGCCGAGAACCCGCAGAGGTCGGATCCCACCAAGCCATTGGTAACCTGCGAACCCGCCACTGCCAAGAGCCCTGCCATCAAGTACATTCTGGGCCCCGTGGAGGTCAAGGGCACAAACATCGTCACCTCGTCCTTCCAGCTGCAGCAGGGGGCGCAGGGTGCGGTCACCAATGACTGGGCCGTCAACATCCAGTTCGACGCGGAAGGCACGGCCAAGTTCAAAGACGTCACCCAACGCCTGAACCAGTTCTACGTGGCCGCGGGGGAGAGTCAGGGACCGATCCAAAGTCCCAGTTCGCCATTGTGCTGGACGATCGGGTCATTTCCGCGCCACGTTCCCTGGCTGTCATCACCGACGGCCACCCACAGATCACCGGTGGCTTCACGGAGCAGACCGCAAAGGCGCTCTCAGACCAGCTGAAGTTCGGCGCCCTGCCCATCAGCTTCGAAATCCAGAGTGACCAGCAGATCTCTGCCACGCTCGGTGGTGAACAGCTGCGCATGGGCCTGCTGGCCGGCCTGATCGGGCTCCTGCTCGTGGTGGTCTACTCGCTGTTCCAGTACCGCGCCCTGGGGTTCGTCACCATTGCATCGCTGGTGGTGGCCGGCGCCCTCACGTACCTCGCCATCGCCATCCTCGGCTGGACGGAAAACTATCGGCTGTCCCTGGCAGGCGTCGCGGGCATCATCGTGGCCATCGGCCAGACGGCCGACTCGTTCATTGTCTACTTCGAGCGGATCCGTGATGAATTGCGGGAGGGCCGAGGCTTGGTGTCGGCGGTCGAAAACGGTTGGAAGCGGGCCAAGCGCACCGTCCTGGCGTCAAAGACGGTCAACCTCCTGGCTGCGCTCGTCCTGTATTTCGTGGCAGTGGGCAACGTCCGCGGGTTCGCTTTCACCCTGGGCCTGACGGCCATCGCCGACCTCATCGTGGTCTTCATGTTCACTCACCCCACCCTGCAGTTGCTGGCGCGCACCAGGTTCTTTGGTGAGGGCCATAAGTTCTCCGGCCTGGACCCGGAACGGCTCGGAGCCGTCCCGTTGTACCGGGGTGCCGGACGAATGCGGACCCCCGAAGACCGGCCCGCGGCGGTTCGTGGTAAGAATTCCGGTGCCGCTGCAGAGGCCGAGCGCCGGATGACCATCGCTGAACGGCGCCTGGCAGAGAAGCAGGAACAGCTCGCAGGCTCGTCGAAGACCTCCGCGAAGGAGAACAAGTAATGTCAGGCTTCGCCAGTTTTGGTAATGAGCTCTACACCGGAAAACGCTCCTACGACTTTGTGGGCGCCAAGAGAATCTGGTTCATCATCGCGGCGGTGGGGGTGGCGCTGTCCATCATCATCCCGGTGGCCAAGGGCGGCTTCAACCTCGGCATCGAGTTCCGCGGCGGTTCCGAATTCACAGTCTCCAATGTGAAAACGACCGATCCAACCGTCGGGGAGCATGCGGTCACTGATGTTGTAGCCGGCAGTGTTCCCCGGGTGGCCAACATCGCAGGCAACACCATGCGCATCCAGACTGACAAGCTGGCCGACGATGAAACCCTCAAGATCAAGCAAGGCCTGACCACGGCCTACGGCGTTACCGACAACGAGGTGACATCAACCTTCGTCGGTCCCACCTGGGGTGCGGACGTGACCAAGCAGGCACTGATCGGCCTGGTGGTATTCGTGCTCCTCGCGGCCCTGCTGATGGCTTTGTACTTCCGTACATGGAAGATGTCCCTCTCGGCACTGGCCGGCATGGCCGTAACCATGTTCATTACAGCAGGGGTGTACGCCCTCAGTGATTTTGAGGTTACGCCGTCGGCCATCATCGGGTTCCTGACCGTCCTCAGCTACTCGCTGTACGACACCGTGGTGGTCTTCGACAAGATCCGGGAGAACACCACCGGAATCGACGCATCCACGCGTCGAACGTTCGGTGAGGAAGTCAACCTCGCAGTCAACCAGACCCTGGTCCGGTCCATCAACACCATGATGGTGGCGATCCTGCCCGTGGGGGCCATCCTCTTTATCGGGGCCGGGCTCCTGGGCGCCGGAACCCTGCGCGACCTGTCCTTGGCGTTGTTCGTCGGAATCCTCATCGGCACGGCTGCGACCATCTTCGTGGCCGCGCCAATGTACGCCTGGCTCCGCCAGGGCGAACCCGAGCTGGTCAAGCAGGCCCGGCGCGTCCAGCAGCGGCGTGCCGGATCAGCGGAACGCGCAGTTCCGGCGTCGCCGGCGAAAGCCTGATTCGCCGCCGAAGGAAGCCTTGGCTCCCTCAAAGGCCGGGCAATGCAGACTCTGCGTTGCCCGGCCTTTGCGCGTCCGGGCCCGGTTATAGAAGTGGCTGCCCGGAGGAATAGACTGGAGTAATTAAACGGTGGTGAGGGGTGCTTCATTGGAAGAACGTTCGGCGTCGGCGCCAACGGCACAGGAAGAAAAAGTGCTGCCGGTGTACAGTCCGGTGCGGCGTCTCCAGCGCGCCCGGGTTCGCTGGTGCCGGTTGACAATTCAGGGGCACGCCCAACATTTCCCGGCCGAAGGGAGCGCACCAGGTCCCGGCTTGCCCGCCTGACCGGACGGGGAACGGCCACATACTCGCCCATCCTTGAGCCGTTGCTCCGGACTGTCCGCGCCAACAATCCCAAAGAGGACTTCGACCTCATCCAGCGCGCATTCGACGTTGCTGAGCGCAGCCACCGCGGACAGAAGCGCAAGAGCGGTGACCCGTACATCACCCACCCGGTGGCTGTGGCCACTATCCTGGCCGAACTCGGCCTCAGCGGCACCACCCTGGCGGCCGCCCTGCTCCATGACACCGTGGAGGACACTCCCTACACCCTTGCGGACCTGAAGCGGGACTTCGGGCCGGAAGTTGCCATGCTGGTGGACGGTGTGACCAAACTGGACAAGGTCAGCTTCGGTGAGGCTGCCCAGTCGGAGACGGTCCGCAAGATGGTCGTGGCCATGGCCAAGGACATCCGTGTCCTCATGATCAAACTGGCGGACCGGCTGCACAACGCCCGCACGTGGCGCTTCGTCTCGGCTGAATCGTCAGCCCGCAAGGCCCGCGAAACCCTGGAAATCTTTGCCCCGCTGGCACACCGCCTGGGCATGAACACCATCAAATGGGAGCTTGAAGACCTGTCCTTCGCGGCACTCTATCCCAAGGTCTACGAAGAAATCGTCAGGATGGTGGGGGACCGTACCCCCGAGCGCGAAAAGAGCCTGGGCGTGATCCGCGACCAGATCACCGAGGACCTGCGCGCGGCCAAGATCAAAGCCACCATCACCGGCCGGCCCAAGCACTACTACTCGATCTACCAAAAGATGATTGTCCGCGACAAGGACTTCGACGACATCAACGACCTCATGGGTGTCCGTGTCCTGGTGGACTCCGTCCGGGACTGCTACGCCGCCCTGGGCACCATGCACTCGCGTTGGAACCCGCTGCCCGGCAGGTTCAAGGACTACATCGCGATGCCCAAGTTCAACATGTACCAGTCTCTGCACACCACCGTGATCGGTCCGGGCGGCAAGCCGGTGGAGATCCAGATCCGCACGCACGAGATGCACCGCCGGGCGGAGTACGGCGTGGCAGCCCACTGGAAGTACAAGGACCAGCCAAACCGTACCGCGGTGGGTCCCGGGAGCCCCCGCGACGGCGACATGGGCTGGCTGCGCTCCCTGGTGGACTGGCAGCAGGAGACCTCTGACCCGGGCGAGTTCCTGGACTCGCTGCGCTTCGAGATCAACGCCCGGGAGGTGTTCGTCTTCACCCCCAAGGGCGAAGTCATGGCGCTCCCGGCGGGTTCAACGCCGGTGGACTTTGCCTACGCCGTCCACACCGAAGTGGGCCACCGCACCATCGGTGCCAGGGTTAACGGCAAACTGGTCCCGCTCAACAGCGAACTGAACCACGGCGACTGGGTGGAGATCTTTACGTCCAAAGCCGAGGGGGCCGGGCCCAGCCAGGACTGGCAGCACTTCGTCAAGAGCGCCAGGGCGCGCAACAAGATCCGCCAGTGGTTCAGCAAGGAACGCCGCGAAGAGGCAATTGACCGTGGCAAGGAGCCTGCTGACCCGTGCCATGCGGAAGCAGAACCTTCCGCTGCAGCGCCTGATGACGCATGAGGCCCTGGCTGCCGTCGCGGAGGACTTCAAGTACGCGGACATCTCCGGCCTGTACGCGGGCGTAGGCGACGGACACACGTCTGCCCAGTCGGTCATGGAAAAGCTGGTCGAGAGCCTGGGCGGCGGCGAGAGCGCCGATGATGACGTCGAAGAGGTCAGCATCCCCTCGCAGGTCAGCAAGGCACGCTTCTCCGACTCCGGTGTTGTGGTCCGCGGCGTGGGTGATGTCTGGGTAAAGCTGGCCCGCTGCTGCACTCCCGTTCCACCGGATCCGATCCTGGGTTTTGTGACCAGGGGGTCCGGGGTCTCCGTGCACCGCACGGACTGCACCAACATCTCCGATTTGAAGGACCAGCCGGACCGGATCGTGGACGTGGACTGGGCCCCCACCCAATCGAGCGTCTTCCTGGTGGAAATCCAGGTGGAGGCACTGGACCGCAAGTCCCTGCTCTCCGACGTAACCCGGGTCCTGTCGGACAACCACGTCAATATCCTGGCGGCCAGCGTCCATACCTCCACGGACCGGGTGGCTATTTCAAAGTTCGCTTTCGAAATGGGCGATCCCAAGTACCTCAGCCACGTCCTGAGCGCCGTCCGCAGGATCGACGGGGTCTTCGACGTCTACCGCACTACCGGAAACAAGCGCCGGAGCTAGCTGCGCCAGCTTTTCCAGGGCTGCCCGTTTGTGGGGGACCCTGGGTGTCGCCTCGATGGCGAGCACCAGGAGGCGAAGCCTGACATCCTGCTGTGGCCTGGCCAGCAAACCGGCGAGGGCGGGCACGGCGCGTTCCGGTTCGACGTGCAGGGCGATGTCAAGCGCGGTCCGCAAGGGACTGGAAACCATCAGTCCACCCAGGCTGATCACGTCGAACGGACCCAGCTTCACTTCGTGCAGCGTGCACCCACGGGTGTTCCGGAGACTGGACACCCGCCGCTTTGCGTCCACCAGGAGTGCCAGCCTGTCCGGCTCCGCCGCGCAGCCGTAAATCCAGGCCGCCGTCATCCGCCCCGCGACAACGCGCTGCCGTATCGCTGCCGGTACGGTCGCCGCGGCCGCCTTTGCGCGCAACTGCGGGGACGCCGCCAAACCGGGGAGGGTGTAGCCGTGCTGATGGAAGCGGGCCAGCAGCCCGTCAGCTGCCAAGGACTGGAGTTCCGGACCGGCAAAGGGCAACCCGGGTGCATACAACTCGGGAAAGCGGGGCGCCGCAGCCGCCTCCACTCCGGTTGCCGGGCTGACAGGCTGTGCGGGTGCAGCGGTGGGTTCCCTGCCCGGGCGGGTGGTGGAGGATAGATGTGTGGCCATACCTTCATCTAACCCGGACGGCCGTTAAGAGGTACAGGCCCCGTCCGGGTTATGTGGATAACCGGGATAGGGCCTGCGCCTTTCAGCTTATGACCGGAAGGGTCAGGAGAGCTCGCTGGCGGAACGCTGGATCTGGTCAAGCCACGCCTGGCGTGCCTCGAGGGCTTCCTGGGCGGCCTTGATCTTGCGCTGATCACCGCTCTTCTCAGCCTTGGCAAGGTCCTCCTGCAGCCCGGCAATGGCGGACTCAAGCTGGGAAAGCGCGCTGTTGGTGCGTGCCTTGCGCTCCGGGTTGGACCGCTGCCACTGCTCTTCCTCGGCATGGCGGACGGCGTCTTCCACCTTCCGGAGCCCGGCCTCGATCCGGCCCATGTCCGCCCGGGGGACCTTGCCGGCATCTTCCCAGCGGTCACGGACGGACTGGAGCGCCTTCTTCGCTGCGGCCAGGTCAGTGATGGGCAGGATGGCTGTGGCCTCAGCCAGCAGCGCTTCCTTCACCGAGAGGTTGGCGGCGTACTCCTGGTCGATTTCGTCATTGGCGGCCTGGCGTGAGGTGAAGAAGACGTCCTGGGCAGCGCGGAACCGGGCCCACAGTGCGTCGTCGTCCTTCCGGCTTGCGCGCGGGGACGCCTTCCACTGGTCCATGAGCCGGCGGTATTCGCCGGCGGCGTAGCCCCAGTCGGTGGACGTGGAAAGGGCCTCGGCCTCAGCGATCAGTTTTTCCTTGGCCGTTTTCGCCGCGGAATTGTTGCTGTCCAGCTGGGAGAAATATGCCCGGCGGTGACGGTCGAACACCGTGCGGGCCGCCCGGAAGCGCTTCCACAGAGTGTCCTCGTTGCTGCGGCCCAGCCGAACGCCGCTCTTCTGGGCTGCCTTCCAGTTCTCGAAGAGGCTCGTTCATCCGGGCGCTGGAGGTCTTCCACTGGGTCTGGGCGGGATCCTGGCCTGAAATCTGTTCTGCTTCGGCAACAATGGCTTCACGCGCTGCAAGCTCGGAGGCGCGCACGGCATCGTGCTCAGCCTTTTCGGCTTTCTCCAGGCTCGGTGATCTGGCCGGCGAGCTTGTCCAGGCGCGCTTCGGCTGCCCGAAGGTCGCCCACGATGTTCCGTTCGGCGAGCTGTTCGTGCAGGTGCGCCACGGTTTTCTGCATGTCCGTGCTGGGAGCCTTGGAGCTGACGCGCTGCTCAAGGAGCACGATCTGGGCCACGACGTCGTCGTACTTCCGCGCAAAGTAGATCAGCGCCTCGTCACCGCTCACGCCGGGGTACTGGCCCACGGGGTGCTCGCTGCCGTCGATGGTCAGGTAAACGTGGCCGTCCCCTTCCACACGGCCCCATTTGGAAGCCTCGGCGACAGACGTGCTGGGTGCAGCGGGCACAGGTGCGGCGGCGGGAGCGGCGGCGGCGGGCTTGGGACGCGACGCGAAGGCGGCAGGCGAAGGGGCAGACGGCCGCGCACTGGGAGCCGGCGTGGTTGCGGGGGCGGGCGCGGATGCTTCGGAGGCAGGAGTTGCGGCGGCCTCCTCTGCGTCGTGGCCTTCTGCGTCCTGCGCGGCACCGTCTTCCGCAGTGCCCTCGCCGGAGGCCATGGCTTCAGAATTCATAGGTGCCTGCTCGGCAGGTGCAGCCGCATCGGTAGCCTCAACGCCGGCCGGAGCCGTCGTGTCGGTTGCGCCTGCTGCTGTTTCGTCGGATTTCTGACTGTCTGTCACCGCTAAAAGTCTTTCGCTTGGAGGGAAATACTCACGTACTGCACCGCGGCCTTGCGCCCCGGCTCCTACTTCAGAGAAAACGATTCTATCGTGACTGGTTGTTTTGGCGCGCCGTCCGTGTCGCTGGCACCCGGCGTAATGCCCGCGGCGGCGATGTTGGACACGACATCAAGTCCCGAGGTCACCTTGCCCACCACCGTGTAGCCGCCTGCGGCGTCTGCCGGGATGGTGGTGTCCTTGTAGACAATGAAGAACTGTGTCCCGTTGCCGTAGGCGTTGTTGCCGGTGCGGGCCACGGCGATGGTGCCGGCCGGATACACGTTATCGGCCGGGGTGTTCTCCAGCGGGCCCCACGCGTAATTCGGGTCGCCCTGGCCGTCGCCGTTGGGAGAACCGCACTGCAGGACGCCGAACTTGTCGGCAGTGGTGAGCCGGTGGCATGTCTTGCCCCCGAAATAGCCTTCGTCACTCAGCGACTTGAAGACGGCGGCCGCCTGTGGAGCCTTGGTGCCGTCCACCTCCACGCCGAGCGGGCTGCCGTTCAGCACCAGGCGGCCGGCGAACGTCTTGCCTGCGGCGGTATCCGGGGCGGGAATATTGGGCCCGTTGGTTGCCGCGGCGGACGGAGTGGGGGAGGCGGACGGTTCCGTCAGCCCTGCCTGGGCAGCGGCGTATTCGGCTTCGGTGGGGTTTCCGGCAAACGCCGTGAGTTGGAGGACGACGGCGAGCGCCACCGCGGCGGCTCCGGCGCCGGCGGCCACAAGGTTGTCGCGCTTCCGCCGCTTTTCCTGGTCGCGCCGCAGGTCACGCTTGGCTTCCATCTGCTGGATGCGCCGTTTTGTTTCGCGGGCACTGCGTGAACTGGCCGCCAAGGGTCCTCCTCATCGTCGGGCTGCTGGTGCCCGGCGGATGGCCGCCGGGGCGCAGGTATCAGGGGCCAGGCTGTGCAGGTCCGCCGCATTAGAGATGCACACGGATGACGCATAAACTGGCTGCCGCACATAGTTTATGCATGGCTGGCTGTGCTGCCGCCGTACGCCGCTTTCGCGGTGTTGCCGCCAGCGCCGCCGCAGCATCCATTCCTAAGGAGAACCTTCCCCATGGCACGCACCGCCTCCCTGTCCGGATTCCCCGAGTGGCTTCCCGAGGAGCGGCTGGTGGAGCTGCATGTGCTCGATACCCTGCGCAGGGTCTTTGAACTGCACGGGTTTGGCTCAATTGAAACCCGCGCGGTGGAGACCGTGGGCCAACTCCTCCGCAAGGGGGAGATCGACAAGGAAGTGTACGGCCTCAGCCGGCTCCGGGAGGACGAGGGTGACAACCCCGTCAAAAGCGGCAAAGCGGATCCCAACGCCCTTGCCCTGCATTTCGACCTGACGGTGCCGTTCGCGCGTTACGTCGTGGAAAACGCCGGCTACCTTGCGTTCCCGTTCCGCCGCTACCAGATCCAGAAGGTGTGGCGCGGCGAGCGGCCCCAGGAAGGCCGGGCCCGCGAATTCACGCAGGCGGACATCGACGTGGTGGGCGACGGCGAACTTCCGTTCCGCTACGACGTGGAGATTGCGCTGGTCATCGCCGAGGCCCTCAGCGCCCTGCCGATCCCCGACTTCCGGCTCAGGATCAACAACCGGAAGCTCGCCGAAGGCTTCTACCGGGGCGTTGGCCTCGATGACACCGCTGGCGTGCTGCGCAGCATCGACAAGCTCGAAAAGATCGGTCCCGCCAAAGTGGCCGAGCCTGCTGAAGTCCGAGCTGGGCGCTACTGATGACCAGGCCGCCAAGGCCCTGCAGCTTGCAGGCATCCGAACCGAAGACACTTCTTTCGTCGCGCAGGTCCGCGCCTTGGGCGTCAGCAACGAACTCCTGGATGAAGGCCTGGACGAACTGGAGCAGGTCATTGACGCCGCGGTGCAGCGGGCTCCAGGCAAGGTGGTGGCGGATCTCAGCATTGCCCGCGGCCTGGACTACTACACGGGCACCGTGGTGGAAACCGTGCTGGTGGGCCACGAGCAGCTGGGGTCCATCTGCTCCGGCGGCCGTTACGATGCCCTGGCGTCAAAGGGCAACCGTAAGTTCCCGGGCGTCGGCCTCTCCATCGGCGTCACCCGCCTGGTGTCCCGGATCCTGAGCCAGGACCTGGCAAAGGCTTCCCGTTCGGTTCCTACGACGGTACTGGTGGCCCTGAACCAGGACGACAGCTGGGGCGGTGCCCAGGACGTCGCCGCACTGCTGCGCAGCCGGGGGATTCCCACCGAGGTGGCGGCCAAGGCCGAGAAATTCGGCAAGCAGATCAAGTTCGCGGACCGGCGGGGGATCCCGTTCGTCTGGTTCACCGACGAGGACGGCACCCACCAGGTCAAGGACATCCGTACCGGCGAACAGGTGCTGGCGGCCCCCGAAACGTGGATGCCGCCGGTGGAGGACCTGACGGTGCAGGTGGAAACAACCGCGCCCGCAGCAGCGTCGGTCTAGCCGGGCTTCCTACAGCCGCGGCCGGTGCTTCCGCAAGCGCAGTACCAGCCAGCGCCCGGCCACGCCCGCGGCAAGCACCGCGGCCATGGTCAGGACAGGCGCCGGCGGCAGGGTGAAGGCAAGGACCACGCATCCGAGGAAACCCACTGCATTGAGCCAGCGGGGAGCGTAGCCGGGATGGGCGGCGAGGGTATAGGCGGAGGCATTCGCCACTGCGTAATAGACCAGCACACCGAAGCTTGAGAAGCCCACCACGGTCATCACGTCGGTGGTCAGCAGGAGCAGGATTACGACGACGGCCACGGCGAGTTCCGCGACGAACGGGACGGTATGGGTGCCGCCCACCTTGGCGAGCGGTCCCGGAAGGTCCCGTTCCCGTGCCATGGCCAGGGTGGTCCGGCCCACGCCCGTGATGAGCGCGAGGAGGGCGCCCAGGCACGCGGCGGCAGCACCCGCCTGCACCAGGGTGCGGCCGCGGCCAGTTGCGACGCCAGCACCGCGTCCAGCAGGGGAGTCCTTGACGCGGCAAGCTGGGTTCCGAGATGGGCCAGCAGGAGGACTGCGAGCAACAGATAGATGGCGAACGCGGCTGCCAGCGCCGCCAGGATGGCGCGAGGGATGGCCCGGGCCGGGTTCCTGACCTCTTCGCCCAGCGTCGCAATCCGGGCGTACCCGGCAAACGCGAAGAACGTCAGCCCGGCGGCGGGGAGGACCCCTGCCGGACCGCCGCGCTGCACGCCGGTGGTCCCTGCCACCGGGTGCGGGCCCAGCACCGCGGCGATGGCAACGAACACCAGCGTTGCCAGGACCATGCACAGCAGGATCCGCGTCAGCAGGGCGGTTCGGGTAATGCCCAACAGGTTGACGCCGGTGAGTGCCACCACCGCGGCCACAGCCACCGGGACCGCGTAATCCCGCGCCACGTAACTGCCGAATGTCAGCGCCATGGCCGCGCAGGACGCCGTCTTGCCCGTCACGAAACCCCAGCCGGCGAGGAAGCCAGGCCATTCGCCCAGCCTGCTTCCGGCCATACACGTAGGTACCGCCGCTGGTCGGGTACCGGGCGGCGAGGGCGGCCGATGCGACGGCGTTGCAGTACGCCACGATTCCCGCGATCAGCACGGACAGGACCAGCAGGTTTCCGGCCAGCGCGGCGGCCGGCGCAAAGACCACGAACACCCCTGCGCCCAGCATGGAACCCAGTCCAATCGCGGTGGCATCAAAGGTCCCCAGGCTGCGCTGCGGCTGCTGCGGTTCGCTCATGCGGCGGCAGTCCCTTTCCAGCGGGTAAACTCGGTCGGGATCGTTCCCGCAACGATCATATTGAAATTCCCACTGTTTTCCCGCAGAAAGGCGTGCTGTGCTGCGCACACATGACCTCGGATCCCTTCGCTCCGAGCACATTGGACAAACCGTAACCCTGGCCGGCTGGGTGGGCCGCCGTCGTGATCACGGTGGTGTGGCATTCGTGGACCTGCGCGATGCTTCCGGCGTGGCGCAGGTGGTGGTCCGCGAGGAAGAAGTGTTCCATGGACTGCGCAACGAGTACGTCCTGCAGGTCAAGGGCACCGTGTCCAAGCGTCCGGAAGGCAACGAAAATCCTGCGCTGGCCACCGGCGAAATCGAGGTCATCGCCGAGGACGTCACCATCCTCAACACCTCGGATGCGCTGCCGTTCCAGATCGATGAGCACGTGGAAGTCGGCGAGGAAGCCCGCCTCAAGCACCGCTACCTGGACCTGCGCCGTCCGGGCCCCAGCCGCAACCTGCGCCTCCGCTCCGAAGCCAACCGGGTGGCGCGCGAGCCTGCTCCACCAGGAGGGCTTCGTAGAGATTGAGACGCCCACGCTGACGCGTTCGACGCCGGAAGGCGCCCGTGACTTCCTGGTCCCGGCACGCCTGGCCCCGGGTTCCTGGTACGCCCTTCCGCAATCCCCGCAGCTTTTCAAGCAGCTGCTGCAGGTGGGCGGCTTTGAGAAGTACTACCAGATCGCCCGCTGCTACCGGGACGAGGACTTCCGCGCGGACCGCCAGCCGGAGTTCACGCAACTGGACATCGAGGCCAGCTTCGTGGACCAGGACGACATCATCCGGCTGGGCGAAAACGTCGTCAGGGCGGTATGGCAGCTCATCGGCGTCGACATCCCCACCCCGATCCAGCGCATCACCTACGCGGACGCCATGGCGCGTTACGGCTCCGACAAGCCGGACCTCCGCTTCGGGCTGGAACTTACCGAACTCACCGAGTTCTTCAAGGACACCAACTTCGGCGTGTTCAAGGCCCCCTATGTGGGTGCCGTGGTCATGCCCGGCGGTGCCTCGCAGGCACGCCGGGCCCTGGACGCCTGGCAGGAATGGGCCAAGCAGCGCGGCGCCAAGGGCCTCGCCTATGTCCTCTACAAGGAGGACGGCGAACTCGCCGGCCCCGTGGCGAAGAACCTCACCGAGATCGAACGCGCGGGACTTGCCGACGCCGTTGGCGCCAAGCCTGGCGACTGCATCTTCTTCGCCGCAGGTGAGAAGACCCCATCGCGTGCCCTGCTGGGTGCCGCCCGCGTAGAGATCGGCCACCGCACCGGCCTGATCGATCCCACTGACTGGGCTTTCTGCTGGGTTGTGGACGCGCCCATGTTCGAACCTGCCGCCGCTGCCGTGGCGTCCGGTGACGTTGCCGTCGGCGGAGGCCAGTGGACTGCGGTGCACCACGCCTTCACCTCGCCCAAGCCGGAATTCCTTGACACCTTCGACAAGGATCCCGAGTCGGCGCTCTCCTACGCCTACGACATCGTCTGCAACGGCAACGAAATTGGCGGCGGCTCCATCCGTATCCACCAGCGCGAAGTGCAGGAGCGCGTCTTCGAACTGATGGGCCTGGACAAGGAAGACGCGCAGACCAAGTTCGGGTTCCTGCTGGAGGGCTTCAAGTACGGCGCGCCCCCGCACGGCGGCATTGCGTTCGGCTGGGACCGCGTGGTGTCGCTGCTGGCAGGAGTGGAATCCATCCGCGACGTCATCGCCTTCCCGAAGTCCGGCGGCGGCCATGACCCGCTGACGGAGGCTCCGGCCCCCATCACGCCGCAGCAGCGCAAGGAAGCCGGTGTCGACTTCAAGCCGGAGGCCCGTAAGCCGGAAGAGAAGAAGCCGGAAGCAAAGCAGTAGGACACAGCAGGCAGCACCAGGAGGTTCTCCGGTCCGTCCGGGGGACCTCCTGCCGTTAAGGAAGGAACAGGCCAGTGACCTCGCCGAACCTTGGCAGTCGTGCACCTCTGGACCGCGAGTCCGCCATGGACGCAGCGTGGCCTGCCTTGGAACGCCATAATGCCGGAGGATGGACCCTGCGGGCGGCGGAAGGCGTCACCCAGCGGGCCAACTCCATCTGGCCCCATAGGGCACCGGGCAATGACGAACAAGGCAGTGACGGTCTCCCCGTCCTGCTCCGGACGGCCAGATCCTGGTACCGCAGCCGCCGGCTGCCGGTCATTTTCCAGGTCTTTGACACCCCGGCCGCGGCAGGGCTCCACGATTTTTTGGACAAAGAGGGTTTTACCCGCCAGTCCGAAACCCTGGTCATGGCCCGCGGCACCACGGCGCCTCCGGTTCCGGCAGGGGTACCAGGGGCGCAGGACATCGAACTTTCCAGCGAACCGTCCGCGGATTGGCTGCGGATCTGGTGGGAGGTGGACGGCCGCGGCGGGAACGGTGCGCTGGCCACTGCCCGGAAAATCCTTGACGGCTGTCCCTCCGTGTATGCCCTGGTGCGGGGCCGCGATGGCAGGGCCGCCGCCGTCGGCCGCCTTGCCCTCCCGGCCTGCAGCGGGCAGGGCGGCCTGTACTGCATGGCTACCCTTCCGGAAGCGCGCCGCAAGGGCTTCGCCGCCGCCATCCTGCAGGCCCTGCTGCATGCCGGCAACGAGCGCGGCGTGGACGGCTTCTGGCTTCTGGTCACGGCAGCGAACCACGGTGCGCAGGAGCTGTACGCGAAAGCCGGTTTCCGCGAAGCCGGCCGCTACGTGTACCGGCAGGAACGCCCGCGGCCGGCGCTGCGCGGCTGCTAGGCGGGTACCGGCGAAGGCTACTGGGCGGGGTCGGTTACTGTGACCCGGACCGAACACGCATCCGCCGCAGCCTTCTTTAGGACGGCGGCCCTGGGCTCAACGACGTCGAGGTACGCAAGGCGCGGCAGGCGGGCGTAGCCACGCAGCAATGGTTCCTCGAGGACCAGGTCTGCCAGGGCCCTGTCGCCACCGGGCACCAGGTACTCAAAGGCCGCTGCGCCGAACACCTCCGCCGCTTGCTGTGCCACAGCCCCAACCAGGGCATCCGCCTGGTTGGAACGGCGCCGGGCAAACCGCTGCTGGGACTGGCCGCCCGCCGCGGTGCGGGACTGGACGTACCGGGTGCCGGCCTTGGATGCGAGCAGGGTGCCTTCGCTTGCCACCCCGATGCCATAACCGCCGCGCCGCACGAGCAGCAGTCCCAACCGGCGCGGCTGCGACGCAAGGGCAGCCAGCCGCTCCAGCGGTCCGCCGCCGCGTCCGGGCCGTCCGTCTGCCGGCCATGGCGGCTGCAGAAGCGCTTCCGCGCCGTCGGCCGCCAAAAGCCGGAGGCCGTCGTCGTCGTCGTGCAGCCGGAAACCGCCGTGCGAGGTGCCGAATCGCTGCGCCCAGCCGGCCAACCGGGCACCGGACACGAATGCTGTCCGGACGGACGGTGCGGAGCCGGGTGATCCTGGGGCGGGCATAGGGCTTCCTTCGGTACCGAACCCGGCGGAAGGGCCGGGGAAAAGCAGGTAGTGGACTGGAAGTAGCCTATCTATGTGGATGATCTCTTCGGGAACGGGCCAGACAACGACGACGACGGTCCCGTCGCGGCCGGAAGCGCCGGTCCCCGGGGCCAAGGTCCAGGGCGGCAGGGTTCGCCGCGGAGCCCGCTAGCTGTGCGCATGCGTCCCCGTACCCTGGACGAGGTGGTGGGCCAGCAGCACCTGCTCGGACAGGGGTCGCCGCTGCGCCGCCTGGCAGCCGGGGCCGGAGCCGACGCCGCGGGTCCGGCCGGGCCGAGTTCGCTGATCCTGTGGGGTCCGCCGGGTACCGGCAAGACCACGCTGGCCCACGTGATTGCCCGCGGAACGGGCCGCAAGTTTGTTGAGCTGTCCGCCATCACCGCAGGCGTCAAGGATGTCCGCCGCGTGATGGACGACGCGCTGACGGCCCGGGACCTGTACCGGACCACCACGGTCCTGTTCCTGGACGAGATCCACAGGTTCAACAAGGCCCAGCAGGATGCCCTGCTGCCCGGCGTTGAGAACCGCTGGGTGGTCCTGGTCGCTGCCACCACGGAAAATCCCTCCTTCTCGGTAGTCTCGCCGCTGCTGTCCCGTTCCCTGCTGCTCACGCTGAAGCCCTTGACCGACGCGGATATCGAGGGGCTCCTGGTGCGCGCCGTGGAGGACCCGCGGGGACTGGGCGGCAAGGTCCAGCTCAGCGACGAGGCGCTGGAACACCTGGTCCGCCTCTCCGGCGGCGACGCCCGCAGGGCGCTCACTGCGCTGGAGGCTGCTGCCGGCGTCGCGTTTGGTGACGCTGACGACGTCGAACGTTCCGTGGACGAGGATGGCGCACCTTCGGCGCGTGCCGCCGAAGAGCCGGTCACCGTGGAATTGCGCCACACCGAGCGCGCCCTGGATGCGGCGGCCGTGCGCTATGACCGCGCCGGCGACCAGCACTACGACGTGACCAGTGCATTCATCAAGTCCATCAGGGGTTCGGACGTAGACGCAGCCCTGCACTACCTCGCCCGGATGCTCGAAGCGGGGGAGGACCCGCGGTTCGTGGCCCGGCGGATCGTCATCTCGGCGGCGGAGGACGTGGGCATGGCGGACCCCACCGCACTTCAGACGGCAGTCGCAGCGGCGCAGGCGGTGCAGCTCATCGGCATGCCGGAGGGCCGGATCATCCTCGCAGAGGCCGTGGTCCACCTGGCCACCGCGCCAAAGTCGAACGCCGCCTACATTGGCATCAACAAAGCAATCGCGGATGTCCGGGCGGGCCTCGGCGTCGGAATTCCCGCCCACCTGCGCGATGCGCACTATCCGGGCTCCAAGCAGCTGGGCCACGGCGTTGGCTACAAGTACGCCCACGATGCGCCGCACGCAGTTGCCACCCAGCAGTACCCGCCCGATGACCTGGTGGGCCGCGACTATTACCAGCCCACCGGCAACGGTGCTGAACGGGACATTGCCCAACGGCTGGAGCGCCTGCGGAGGATTGTCCGGGGCACGTGATGGCGTGGTAAGCTGAATCTTTGTCTGGCAAGGCGCGGACGCACAATCTCCCCAATTCAGGTTGGCAAGGTTATGCCCTGCGCCCAGTAGCAAAAGGCAGCGGTTGGCCGATGCTCTCCATCAAGGAGGCCAGTAACACTGACACACCGCAGATATTGGAAGGACACAAGTGGCTAACAACACTCGTGCTCGCCGTCAGGCCCGCCTCTCGCGGTCCCTCGGCATTGCTCTGACCCCCAAGGCCGCCAAGTACATGGAGCGCCGCCCGTACGGCCCCGGTGAGCATGGCCGTGCCCGCAAGAAGCAGGACTCCGACTACGCCGTACGTCTGCGCGAAAAGCAGCGCCTGCGCGCCCAGTACGGCATCCGTGAAGCACAGATGACCCGTGCCTTCGAAGAAGCCCGCCGCACCAAGGGCCTGACCGGTGAGAACCTCATCGAACTGCTCGAAATGCGCCTTGACGCCCTGGTCCTGCGTGCCGGCTTCGCCCGCACCATCGCCCAGGCCCGCCAGGCTCGTTGTGCACCGCCACATCATGGTTGACGGCGTCCGCGTTGACCGTCCGTCGTTCCGCGTCGGCGAGGGCCAGCTGGTCCACGTCCACAGCCGCAGCGAAACCATGGTTCCCCTCCAGGTTGCCGCCGCCGGTGCTCACCGCGACGTCCTGCCTGCCGTTCCGGCCTACCTGGACGTCAAGCTGGAAGCCCTTCAGGCCCGGCTGGTCCGCCGCCCCAAGCGCTCCGAGATCCCGGTGACCTGCGAAGAGCAGCTCGTCGTCGAATTCTACGCACGCTAAATCCCAGCAGCGTACCCGAAGAAGCCCGTGGCAAGCGCCGCGGGCTTCTTTGTATGTAAGGTACTTGGGGGACATCTGCGCGGCGACCCTTCCGGGCGCGTGCAGGATGGAACCCAACCACGGAATTTCGAGGAGATGAACGTCTATGTCTGGTGGCGATATTGCCGGCCTGATCGCTGCCGGAGTGTTCGCGCTCCTGGTCCTGCTGCTTGCGGTCCCCATCCTGAAGCTGGGAAAAGTCTTCGATGAGGTGCGGACCACCATCAGGTCCCTCAGTGACGGAGCAACGCCCCTGATGGATGAGGTCACGGCCACCGTCTCCACCACCAACCAGCAGCTGAAGAAGGTGGATGGCATCTCGTCCAACGTCTCGGACGCGTCCGCCAACATCTCAGCCCTGTCCTCGCTGGTGGCCGCCACTGTGGGATCGCCCCTGATCAAGGTCGCCGCCTTCAGCTACGGCGTCCGCAGCGCCTTCGCCAACCGCCGGAAGCCCGCCGCCGGGCGCCGCAGCCGCTAGATTCGAAAAGAACAAACATGAAAAGAATTGTCTGGATGGGAATCGGCGTGGCCATCGGTGTCATTGCCTTCCGAAAAGTCAGCCAGGCCCAGTCCAGCCTCGGGCCGGAGGGCCTGAACCGCTCGGTGGGGCGGCTGGCCGACGGAGTATACGACTTTGCCGACGCCGTCCGCGCAGGAATGCGCGAACGGGAAACGGACCTGAGGGCCGCCCTGGGCATTGAGTCCACGGACATGGTTGGCCGCTAGGCCCGGCGCGGGCATCGCACCGGCAACCAGCCAACAACCGGCAGGACCCCCACCCGGGCCCCGCCACCTGAACGAAATCCCCGTGCCGCTGGCGGCACGGACCAAGAAGGGTAAGAAAACAGCTCATGAAGTCGCAGGAGATCACAAAGCGCTGGGTGGACTTTTTGTCAGCAAGGGCCACACCGCGGTTCCCTCCGCATCGCTGGTCTCCAGCGACCCCTCGCTGCTGTTCACGGTGGCCGGCATGGTCCCGTTCATTCCCTACCTCACCGCCCGCGAGGAAGCGCCCTACGCCCGCGCCACCAGTGTCCAGAAGTGCATCCGCACCGGCGACATCGAGGAAGTGGGCAAAACCGCGCGGCACGGCACCTTCTTCCAGATGTGCGGCAACTTCTCCTTCGGCGACTACTTCAAGGAAGACGCCATCAAGTTCGCCTGGGAACTGCTCACCACGGGCGTTGACAACGGCGGCTACGGCCTTTCGCCCGAGCGGCTGTGGGTAACGGTTTACGAGGAGGACGACGAGGCCGAAGAACTGTGGCTGAAAAACACGGGCGTCCCCGCGGAGCGCATCCAGCGCATGGGAAAGTCGGACAACTACTGGTCGACCGGCCAGCCCGGGCCGGCCGGCCCCTGCTCCGAGATCTACTACGACCGCGGACCGGCCTACGGCATCGAAGGTGGCCCGCTGGCCGACGAGACCCGGTATGTCGAAATCTGGAACCTCGTGTTCATGCAGTACCAGATCGAGAACGTGCGCTCCAAGATCGACTTCGACATCGTGGGTGAGCTGCCCAAGAAGAACATCGACACCGGCCTGGGCATGGAACGGCTCGCCATGATCCTGCAGGGCGTCGAGAACATGTACGAGACCGACCAGGTCCGGCCCGTCATCGACAAGGCGGCCGAACTCTCCGGCAAGGAGTACACCTCCGCCGAATCCGCGGAAGACCCCCACCACACGGACGACGTCCGCATGCGCGTGGTGGCAGACCACATCCGGTCGGCCCTGATGCTGATTTCCGACGGCGTGACGCCGTCCAACGAAGGACGCGGCTACGTCCTGCGCCGCCTCATCCGCCGCGCCGTGCGTTCAATGCGCCTCCTGGGCGTGGAACAGGCATGCCTGCCCGAGCTGCTGCCGGCCTCACGGGACGCCATGAAGGGCGTCTACCCCGTGGTGGAGACGGATTTCGACCGGATCAGCCGGATCGCCTACGCCGAAGAGAAGGCCTTCCTGCGCACCATCGCATCCGGCACTGCCCGGCTGGAAGATGCGGTAAGGGAGTCCAAGGCAGCCAACAGGCCGCTCTCCGGCGAGGATGCCTTCAGCCTGCACGACACCTATGGTTTCCCGATCGACCTCACCCTTGAAATGGCCGAAGAGGCCGGGCTGAAGGTTGATGAGGCAGCGTTCCGCAGCCTCATGCAGGAACAGCGCCAGCGGGCCCAGGCCGACGCCAAGGGCAAGAAGGGCGGCCACGCCGACGTCAGCGTCTTCCAGGAGATCCTGGGCCAGGGCGAGACGATCTTCACCGGCTACACCGAACTCGAAGGCGAATCACGCGTCCGCGGGCTGCTCAGCGCCGGCCGGCAGGTCCAGCAGGCAGCCACCGGTGACGAGATTGAACTCGTTCTCGCCGAAACCCCGTTCTACGCCGAAGCCGGCGGCCAGGCCGCCGACACTGGCCTGATCACCGGTGACGGGTTCGTCGTCGAGGTCCTTGACGTCCAGCGCCCCGTGAAGGGCCTGAGCGTGCATAAGGCGATTGTCCGCGAAGGTGAAATCGGCGCGGACTCCCTGGTGCGCGCCGCCGTCGACCGTGAACGCCGCCATGCCGCGGAGCAGGCGCACACGGGCACCCACATCGTCCACGCCGCCCTGCACCAGATCCTCGGCCCGGAGGCAACCCAGCGTGGGTCCTTCAACAAGGCCGGCTACCTGCGGTTCGACTTCGCCTGGGGCGAGGGCCTGAGCACTGCCACCCGGTCCGAGATCGAAGAGGTCTCCAACCTTGCCATCCGCAACAACTACTCCGTGGAAACCAGGATCATGGGCCTTGCTGAAGCCAAGGCCATGGGTGCCATGGCCCTCTTCGGCGAGAACTACGGCAGCGAAGTGCGCGTGGTGGAGATCGACGGCGCGTGGTCACGCGAGCTGTGCGGCGGCACCCACGTTGCAAACACCTCGCTGATCGGCAGCCTGTCCCTCCTGGGCGAACAGTCCGTTGGTTCAGGAAACCGCCGCGTGGAAGCCTTTGTTGGCATGGAAGCATTCCGGCACCTTGCGGCTGAGCGCGCGCTGGTGACCGAGCTGACTGACCTCCTGAAGGTTCCGTCGGGCCAGGCTCGCCGACAGGATTTCCGCCACCCTCGCCAAGCTCAAGGCAACCGAGAAGGAACTCGACCGGCTCCGCAAGGAACAGCTCGCCGGTGCCGCCGCCCAGCCTGGTGGACACCGCCAAGGACGCCGGGGGAGTGAAGGTGCTTGCCCACGACGCCGGAACCGTGAGCGGGGCCGACGACCTCCGAGGCCTGGCCCTGGACCTGCGCAACCGCCTCGGTTCTGCGGCTGCGGCTGTGGCCGTGGCCGGCGTTGCCAATGACCGCCCCTTGATCCTGGTTGCCACCAATGAGGCAGCCAGGGAGGCCGGCGTCAAGGCCGGTGCCCTGGTCCGGGTCGCTGCCGGCGTGCTTGGCGGTGGTGGCGGTGGCAAGGATGACGTAGCCCAGGGCGGCGGCACCGATGCCGGAAAGGTCGGCGCTGCACTGGCCGCCGTCGTCGACGCCATCTCAAGGCGCTAACCCAGCCATGACCAATGCTGTTGCTGCCGGCGGCTACCCCCAGGGCGTCAAACTGGGGGTGGACGTCGGCACCGTCCGGGTAGGGGTGGCCATCTGTGACCGGGACTCGATCCTGGCCACGCCGTACAAGACCCTGGACCGGAACGCCAAGAAGAACTCGGATGTGCGCGTCATCGCCAAACTGGCGGAGGAGCCTGGGAGCCGTGCAGGTCATCGTTGGCCTGCCCAGGACCATGAAGGGCGAGGAACATGCCTCGGCCAGGATGGCCACGGACTACGCCCTGCTCCTCGCCGCTGAACTTTCCGGGCGCGGCCTGGCGGTCCCGGTCAACCTGGTGGATGAGCGCCTCAGCAGTGTCTCGGCGCACCGGAACCTGCACGAAGCTGGCATGAGCAGCAGGGACCACCGTAAAGTAGTTGATCAGGTCGCGGCGGCGGGTATTCTTCAGCACGCCATCGACATGCAGAAAGCCAGGGGAGCGGATGTCGGCTCACGCGTGACAGCGCCATCCCCGTCCGTGGACCTGGGGGCCGGTGGGGTGGACCAGCCCGTCCGCGCCATCCCCGCAGACACGGCCCAATCTTTAGATAATGGAAGGCAACAGTGAGCCCTGCCAACATTGACGACACCTCCGGCCCGCTGGACCCCGGGGCCCCGAGGCCGCTGACCCGCAAGGAAATGCGGGCCCGGGAGAAAAGCCTGAACACCGGAGGCCACGACGCCGTGCCCGAGCAGGCCTACGAAACCGGCGACGTTCCCCCGCCGCCCGCAGCGCCGCCGGCTGCCGCGCCTTTCGCAGCCGAATCAACCTTTGCTCCGCTTCCGGGCGCCGATGAGGTTCCGGCGGCACCGCAAACGCCCCCGTCCATCCATGACGACGCGGCACACCAAGACGCCGCAGCGCATCACCACGCGGATGATTACCAGGACGCCCACCCCGACGACGTCACGCCCCATTCTGACGACGTCCACTATGCGCACCAAGAGGCCCACATCCACGAGGAAACGGACGTCCACGACTACCCGGAGAGCGATCACGGCCACCCTGCGTATGAGGCAACCGACTACGACCATGAGGCCCTCCCCGAATCCGCGCTTGTTGACCCGGTCGCCGGGATCCTTCCCGCCGCATCCACCGAGGTAGTTAAACGACCCTCGAAGAAGGTCCGCCGCCGGCGCAGGCTGCTGGCCCTGTTCCTGACGCTGGCCGTTTTCATCACGGCAGTGGCCGTGGGCGCACAGTTCCTCAAACCTCTCCTTGGCGGTGGCAAGCCATCGGACTTCCCCGGCCCCGGAACGGGTGAGGTCCGCGTGACCGTCGCCAGCGGCGAGGGCACGAGGTCCGTTGCGTCGGAACTGGAAAACCAGCGCGTGGTGGCAAACGCGGATACCTTCATGCAGGCGTTCCATGCGTCTGGCGCAACCCTTTCCCCCGGGGACTACGTTTTCAAGACTGAGATGAAGAACGCGGATGCGGTCAACGTCCTGGCCGGCAAAGACAAGTCCAAGGTCATCTACTTCGCCCTGAGCGCGGGCCTGCGGATAGGCGAGTCCCTGCAGGCAATCTCCGACGGATCCGGCATCTCCGTGCAGCAGTTGCAGGCGCTCAGCAACCAGCCTGCGCAGTTCGGCCTGCCCGCCAACGCGAAGAACCTGGAAGGCTACCTGCAGCCGGGCGAGTACCGCTTCCCCCTGGGTACCCAGGCCAAGGACATCCTGCAGGCGCTGGTTAAGTCCACCACCGACGAACTCGTCTCGCAGGGCATCACGGACCCCGCCAAGCAGTACCAGGCCGTCATTGTGGCCAGCATCGTCCAGGCCGAGGGCGGGCAGGCCGACTACGGGGACGTGGCCGGTGCCATCTACAACCGGCTCAAGCCCAACGACCAGACCGGCGGCTTCCTGCAGGTCGATTCCACCGTCACGTATGGCCTGGGGACCCGGAGCTTCAACTTCACCGACGAGCAGCGGCAGGACAAATCCAACCCATACAACACCTACGCGAACCCCGGACTGCCGCCGGGACCCATCGGTTCCCCGGGCAAGACCGCCATTGACGCTGCCGCCCGGCCAAAGGCCAACGACTACCTGTTCTGGGTAACCGTCAACCTGGACACCAAGGAAACCAAGTTCGCCAAGACGCTGGCCGAACACAACACCTACGTCGAACAGTACAACGCGTGGTGCAAGGCCAACGCGGGCCGCTGCACATGAGCCTGCGGGCTGCGGTCCTGGGCCACCCGATCAGCCACTCGAAATCCCCGGCGCTGCACCTGTCCGCCTACGGGCGGCTGGGCGCAGGCATCAGCTATACGGCCATCGACGTCACGGTGGCATTACTTCCGTCGTTCATGCGCCAGATCCGGAACCAGCCGGGCTGGCGGGGCTTTCGGTGACCATGCCGCTGAAAACGGCCATGCTCGGTGAAGTGGACGAAGTACGCGGCGTGGCACGGACCCTCGGCGTGGTGAATACGGTCACCTTCGAGGAATCCGCCGGCGGCGTGAAGACAGTGGGCTCCAACACGGACGTCACGGGTATCGTCAACGCCCTGTGCCACGCCGGCGCGCAGGCAGCACCGTCTGCCGTCATCCTCGGCGGCGGGGGGACCGCGGCCTCCGCCGTGGCAGCCCTGAAGGAACTGGGCACCGGGACCGTGCAGGTGTTTGTCCGCGATACCTCGCGAACGGCGGACGTCCGCTCGGCAGCGGACAGCCTGGGCATCTCCGTCGAAGTACGCCCGCTGGCCGGCGCCGCCCGCCCTACGGCGGAGGCCGACGTCGTAATTTCAACCCTGCCGCCACGCGCGGCAGACGGACTCGCCTCGGAAATCGCGGCACTGAAGACCACGACGCCCGGCGTCCTGCTCGACGTCGCCTACGATCCCTGGCCGAGCCTCATTGCCTCGGTATGGCAGTCCGGTGGCGGCGCTGTGGTGCCCGGCCTGGAAATGTTGCTTTACCAGGCCGTGGAGCAGGTGAAACTCTTCACCCGGCGCGGGGAAGACGTTAATGCAGCCGTCATAGATGTGATGTGTGACGCAGTCGGCCTTGCCCGGCGGGCGTTCTGACCGCCCTACGTGGCAGGATGGAAATTATGCGTTGGTTGACTGCCGGTGAATCCCATGGCCCGGCTCTGATGGGAATTATTGAAGGCGTCCCCGCCGGTGTTCAAATCACCAGCGGCCACATTGCAGACTCCCTGGCCCGCCGTCGGCTTGGCTACGGACGTGGCGCGCGGATGAAATTTGAGCAGGACGCGGTGACCATCCTTGGCGGCGTGCGTCATGGCCTCACCCAGGGCGGTCCCGTCGCCATCCAGGTGGGGAACACCGAATGGCCCAAGTGGGAACAGATCATGTCCGCGGACCCGGTGGACGCAGAACTCCTCGCAGACCAGGCCCGCAACGCGCACCTGACCCGGCCCCGCCCGGGTCACGCCGACTTCACCGGTATGCAGAAGTACGGCTTCGATGAGGCGCGCCCGGTCCTGGAGCGCGCCAGCGCCCGCGAAACCGCCACCCGGGTAGCGCTCGGTACTGTCGCTGCCCAGTTCCTCAAGCACCTCGGCATTGAACTTGTCAGCCACACCGTCTCCATCGCCAGTGTGACCGTGCCGGAGGGCCGCCCGCTGCCCGTGCCCGGTGACGTCATTGCCCTGGACACAGACCCCCTGCGCTGCTTTGACCGCGAAACCTCGGACGCCATGGTGGCCGAGGTGGATGCTGCCCACAAGGAGGGCGAGACGCTTGGCGGGGTTGTGGAGGTACTGGCTTACGGCCTTCCGCCAGGACTTGGCAGCTACGTGCACTGGGACCGCCGGCTTGACGCCAGGCTTGCTGCTGCCCTCATGGGAATCCAGGCCATCAAGGGGGTGGAGGTCGGCGACGGCTTCCTCACCGCCGCCCGCCGTGGCTCCGCCGCCCATGACGAGATCGTCCGGGACAGTGACGGCCGCATTGTTCGCGCCAGCAACCGTGCCGGCGGCATCGAAGGCGGCATGAGCATCGGCGATATCCTCCGGGTCCGTGCGGCCATGAAGCCCATCGCCACGGTTCCGCGCGCCCTGCGGACCATCGACGTCAGCACCGGTGAATCGGCAAAGGCACACCACCAGCGTTCCGACGTCTGTGCTGTGCCGGCAGCCGGTGTGGTGGCCGAGGCCATGGTTGCCCTGGTCCTCGCCGAGGCCGTCATCGAAAAGTTTGGCGGTGACTCAGTGGCGGAAACCGCGCGCAACATCAAGGGTTACCTGGACAACATCCCGGCATCCCTGGACTCGATCGGCCACTAGTGCTCCACCGCAGCAGTACTGGAACTCCCGGCGACCGGCCCATTGTGCTCATCGGCCCCATGGCGGTGGGCAAATCGGCCATCGGGCAGCAGGCTCGCGCAGCAGCCGGGGCCCGGTTCATTGACACAGACGCCGTCATCGTTGCCGGGCATGGTTCCATTGCCGAGATTTTCGCAGGGCGCGGTGAGCGCGCATTCCGGGAGATCGAGGCCCGTACCGTGGCTGATGCCGTGGCGGAAGCTGAGGGCACCTCCACGGTCATCTCGCTGGGCGGCGGTGCGGTGCTCGATTCGGGGACCCAGCAGCTGATCAGCCGCTGCACGGTTGTATACCTAGAGTGCGACGCCGACACTGTGGCGGACAGGATCGCCAGGAATTCCGGGCGCCCGCTCCTTGCCGGCGACGCCATGGGCCGCTGGACAGCAATGTTCGCCACCCGCAGGCCGGTCTACGAAAGGCTGGCCGACATCACCCTCGACGTCCGCCACGGCTCGGTAACCGAGCTCGGCGGCCGGCTGGAAGCAGCACTGCGGAACCACGCAGCTGCCAAACAGGAAGTTGAAAAGTGAACACGCAGTCAACAGTCATCAACGTCACCGGCGAGGGCGCCGGCAACAACTACGGCGTCGTCGTCGGGCGCGGCCTGCTTGGTGACCTTCCCGCCCTGCTCGGAGAGCGCGTCCGCCGTGTCCTGGTGATCCACCCCCGTGCCCTGCGCCTCACGGGCGATACGGTCCGCGACGAACTTGCGGCCGCCGGGTTCACGTCCCTCACCGCCGAAATTCCGGACGCGGAAGAGGGCAAGCACATCCAGGTGGCGGCATTCTGCTGGCAGGTCCTGGGCCAGAACGATTTCACCCGCTCAGACGCCATTGTTGCCGTGGGCGGGGGAGCGGTCACCGACCTCGCGGGTTTCGTCGCGGCAACGTGGCTGCGCGGGGTCAAGGTCATCCACATGCCCACCAGCCTGCTGGGCATGGTGGACGCGTCCGTGGGCGGCAAGACAGGCATCAACACCGCCGAAGGAAAGAACCTGGTGGGCTCCTTCCACCCGCCCGCCGCTGTCCTCGCGGACCTGGACACGCTGGACACGCTGCCGAAAAATGAGATCATTTCCGGCCTGGCCGAGGTGATCAAGTGCGGCTTCATCGCCGATCCCGCCATCCTGGACCTGGTGGAAAAGGACCCGGCCGCTGTGGTGGACCCCCGCTCCGACGCACTTCGCGAGCTGATCGAGCGGGCCATTGCGGTGAAGGCGACTGTGGTCTCGGAGGACCTCAAGGAGTCCGGGCTGCGGGAAATCCTGAACTACGGACACACCCTGGGCCACGCCATCGAACTGGTGGAACGCTACTCCTGGCGGCACGGCGCCGCGGTGTCCGTGGGCATGATGTTCGCAGCGGAACTTGCCCGCAGCGTTGGGCGGCTCAGCGATGCCGACGCCGACCGGCACCGGAGCATCCTGGACGGGCTGGGGCTTCCGGTCACCTACCGGCGGGACCGTTGGCAGGGCCTGCTGGACGGGATGCGCCGCGACAAGAAGTCCCGCGGTGACCTGCTGCGCTTTGTGGTGCTTGATGGAATAGCCAAGCCGGGCATCCTCGATGTCCCGGACACGTCGCTGCTGTTTGCTGCCTACCAGGAGATTGCTTCCTGATGCAGGGCGACATGAGCGGCACTGCCGACTGGCCCGAGGCCGGGTTCCCGGGGATCAGGATCAATCCGGATACCCTGCGGCCGCAGATCATCAACGAAGACGCCGTGCGGGAAGCCCTCGCGGCCTCCACTGATCCAGCGGACGCCATTTTCGTGCTGCTGGTTGAGGGCCACGCCTCCGACGCCGCCGAAATGCTGGCCGAAGCCCGTTTCAAGGACCCGGAGTCATTCCGGCTGCGCGTCTTCGAGGCAGAAGTGCTGAGTGTTTCCCACCGGATGGACCGGGCCATTGAACTGTTCCGCCAACTCCTGGCGGAGGTACATGGGACCCCCGGGAAGCGTCGACCCTGCAATACCTGGGGCGGACGCAGTACGCCGCCGGACAAACCTCCGCCGCCGTTGAATCCTTTTCCAAGGCCCTGGACCTGCGGGTGGCACAGTCGGCTGACGCCGCCCAGATCTACTCGTCCACTGTGGCCCTGCAGCGGGCCCGGGATGTCCTGGACCTGGCCTGCTGAAGCGGCAGGCAGGGGCTGCGGAAAGACTGCCCGGTATTTACCGGTAGAATGGTTGTGGAATTTTTGCATCCACGCGATTTTTGACAAATACGTGCAGGCGGGCCGTCTCGGCGTGCCCCGCCCGGCATACAGCATCTGACCACGCGGCCAGACAAAGAAACCAGAGGAAACCAGTGGCAACCACTAACGACATTAAGAACGGTACGGTCCTGAAGCTCGAGGGCCAGCTCTGGAACATCATCGAGTTCCAGCACGTCAAGCCCGGCAAGGGCGGCGCATTCGTCCGCACCAAGATGCGCAATGTAATGTCCGGCAAGGTTGTCGACAAGACCTTCAACGCCGGCCTCAAGATCGAAACCGCAACCGTTGACCGCCGCGACTACCAGTACCTGTACCAGGACGGCGCAGACTTCGTCTTCATGGACACCTCGGACTACGACCAGATCACCGTGTCCGGTGCCACGGTTGGCGACGCCACCAACTTCATGCTCGAGAACCAGATGGTCAACATCGCCATCCACGACGGCAATCCCCTCTACATCGAGCTTCCGCCGAGCGTCGTCCTGGAAATCACCTACACCGAGCCGGGCCTGCAGGGCGACCGCTCCTCCGCAGGGACCAAGCCCGCCACCCTGGAGACCGGCTACGAAATCCAGGTCCCGCTGTTCATCGAGAACAACACCAAGGTCAAGGTGGACACCCGCGACGGCAGCTACCTGGGCCGGGTTTCTGAGTAGTGAGCGCCCGCGGTAAAGCCCGCAGCAGGGCGCTGGATGTTCTTTTCGAAGCGGAGCAGCGCTCTGTTTCGGCGTTCGACGTGCTTCGTGCACGCCGCGAAAAGACCGACCAGGTGGTCAACCCCTACACCCTGGAAATCGTCGAAGGCGTGGTGTCGCAGCAGGCCGCCATTGACGAGTTCCTGGAGACCTATTCACAGGGCTGGAGCCTGGAGCGCATGCCGTCCGTGGACCGCATCATCCTGCGCATCGGCACCTGGGAGCTTCTTTACAACGACGACGTCCCTGACGGCGTGGCGGTCAGCGAGGCCGTTGCGCTGGCCAAGACTTTGTCCACGGACGAGTCTCCGCAGTTCATCAATGGCCTCCTGGGCCGGCTGCAGCAGCTGAAGCCTTCGCTGCTCGCCTAGCCTGATTTACAGGACAACGCGAAAGGGCTCCGCCACCGGGCGGAGCCCTTTGCGTTGTCATAAGTTCCGGTTCTACCCGGCCACTGCCGCCCGCAGGGACAGGATTTGCTGGAGCCTGCTGCCTTTCCTCGGCCTGGTGGAGCGGCACGTCCCGCCCGCTGAGGATCCGCTGCCGCGTGTTGGCAAGTTGGGTGGCTGCCTTCACGAACTGCTTCATCTGGGGCTTCCTGCCCGTGTTGGCAGCCCACGCCAGGGCAGTGCGCCGGCCGCCGGGGGTGGCCAGCAACTGGACCTCGGCCGGGGTGAACCAGCCCGCGGCCGCATACTCAAGCAGGCGCTGCCGGGTCAGGCGTTTCTCTGCCACCCGCAGGAAGATGATGCCGCCTACTGCCAGCACGAAAATGGGCACCTGGACCACGATGTAGTCCATCAGGAAGCCCTGGCCCATGCTGTTCCACCTGTTGTGCAGGAACATGGCCGGCAGCAGTCCCACCAGGAAGGCGCCTATCGACGCGCCGGTGCTCCAGCGCCGTGCAGCGAAGCCCATGACCAGGCCGGTGGTGCCGGTGAAGATGGCATGCGCGAATGGTGACATGACACCGCGCAGGAAGAAGACCTGGGCGAAGTCACTGCCGGGTGATGCCGATTCCGCGATGGCCCGGCCAAAATAGAGGATGTTCTCGGTGAAGGCGAATCCGCCGGCGATGGTGAAGGCGAACACCACCCCGTCCACGGGCCCGTCAAACTGCCGGCGCGCCGCGAGGAGGAGGATGAGCAGTCCAAGCGACTTGGCAAATTCCTCGACGACGGGCGCCTGCACCGTGGCCATGTAGGTCCTCAGGTCCGGCTCGCTTGTGAACTGGAACGCGATGACGAAGAACGGCTGGATCAGGAGTGTGACGGCCACGGATACCGCCGCACCCCACATGAAGGCAAAGAACAACAGGCGCTTGGGTTCCGGCTCCCACCTGTCGATGATGTGGACCGCCGTCAGGACCACCGCCAGTGGGATCAGGGATGCCAGGAAACCAATCAGGAATCCTGCGGCGCCGGTGTTGGACAGCAGGAACGGCACCACCAGGAACAGGCTGAGGAAAGCGAGCACGCCGCCGGCGACGGACAGCCCCACCAGGCCGCCCCGGGTCCGGGACGCGTGCAGCACCGGTCCCGGGGCCTGCGCGGGGACCATCACGGACAGAGGCTGGCCCTGGTGCCCCGGGGCAGCACGGTAGTGTTCCGGCTGCACATGTCCCATCCAGGCTGGGGTTGGCCTGCTGTGGAAGCGGGCCCGGGGCGCTGCGGTACGGATCGTCGGGGAGTCCGGGAGAAGGTTGCTGGGGGTACGTCGGCATAACCGAAAGCCTAAGCGGGAGGTACCGGACCACAAAGAACCCCGGCCTCCGGGGTTTACGGATGTGACCATCACCGCGTTGTCCCGGCACCGGCCAGGCAGTGGCCGTGTGGTAATTTTGAAAAGCAAACATTCCTTTTAATTCCGTCCTGTGAGGCGGGGAAAGGGGAGACGAGCGTTGACCTTTGTCACCAGCGCACCGGTTCCAGCCAGGGTTGTCCTCAGCCAGGCTGACATTGACCGGGCCCTTACTCGTATCGCCCATGAGATCCTCGAAGCCAACAAGGGATCCCGGGACCTGGTCCTGTTAGGCATTCCCCGCCGCGGTTACCCGCTGGCTGTCCGGTTGGCCGAAAAAATTGCGGCTGCGGACAACACCGTTGATCCCGCTGCCATCGTTGGCCAGCTCGACGTCACCATGTTCCGGGACGACCTCTCGCACCAGGGAACCCGGCCGCCGTACCCCACCAGGTTGCCCCGGACAGGCATCGACAACAAAGTAGTGGTGCTTATCGACGACGTGCTGTACTCCGGCCGCACCATCCGGGCCGCCCTTGATGCCTTGGTCGACCTGGGCCGCCCGCGCATTGTGCGGCTGGCAGTCCTGATTGACCGCGGCCACCGGGAACTTCCCATCCGCGCGGACCATGTGGGCAAGAACCTGCCCACCTCCTCCGCGGAAAAGGTCCGCGTCCGGCTCGAGGAAACAGACACGTCCGACGCCGGAGCACCAGTCAATGAAGTCGTGATCGAGGGCGGCGCATGAAACACCTCCTGTCCACCGGGGACCTCAGCCTTTCGAACGCCATCCGCATCCTGGACACCGCCGAGGAAATGTCGGCCGTGGGGGAGCGGGAAGTGAAGAAGCTTCCGGCGCTGCGCGGGCGGACTGTGGTCAACCTCTTTTTCGAGGACTCCACCCGCACCCGGATTTCCTTCGAGGCCGCGGCCAAGCGGCTGTCCGCGGACGTGATCAACTTCGCAGCCAAGGGATCCTCCGTATCCAAGGGTGAATCCCTCAAGGACACCGCCCAGACGCTGTCCGCCATGGGTGCAGACGCCGTCGTCATCCGCCACTGGGCCTCCGGCGCACCCCACCGGCTCGCCGCGACGGACTGGATCGACGCCGCAGTCATCAATGCTGGCGACGGCACCCACGAACACCCCACCCAGGCCCTCCTGGACGCCTTCACCATGCGCCGGCACTGGGCCCGCCTGGCCGGCACGGGTTCCGAAGGAACGGACCTCAAAGGCATGCGGGTGGCCATCGCCGGCGACGTCCTGCACTCCCGCGTGGCGCGCTCCAACGTCTGGCTGCTCCGGACCCTCGGCGCGGAAGTCACCCTGGTGGCACCGCCCACCCTGCTGCCGGTCGGCGTCGAAAAGTGGCCCTGCAGCGTCAGCTACGACCTGGACCAGACCCTGGCGAACGGCGTTGACGCCGTGATGATGCTCCGGGTCCAGGGCGAACGCATGAACGCGTCGTTCTTCCCCAGCACGCGCGAATACTCCCGACGCTGGGGTTTTGATGACAACCGGCTCCGTGCCCTGGACGACCTTGGCATGACGGACACCATCATCATGCACCCGGGACCCATGAACCGGGGCCTGGAGATCAGCGCCGCCGCCGCGGACTCGCCCCGCTCCACCGTCCTGGCCCAGGTCCGCAACGGCGTGTCCGTGCGGATGGCCGCGCTGTACCTGCTGCTCTCCGGGGACACCCGGGAACCAGCCTCAACCCGGGCACCGGCCTATGCCGCCGCCCCCGTCACTAAGGAGAGCAACTGATGGCAGGCAACACCGGAACGTACCTCATCCAGGGCGCCGCCATCCTGGGCGCCGACCCCACCGACCTGCTGGTCCGGGACGGCATCATCGCCGAGATCGGCCATGGCCTGTCCGCTGACGGTGCCACCGTCATCGACGCCGCCGGCCTGGTGGCCCTGCCCGGCATGGTGGACGTCCACACCCACCTGCGCGAACCCGGCCGCGAGGACGCCGAGACCGTGGAGACCGGCACCCGCGCTGCCGCGCTGGGCGGCTACACCGCCGTCCATGCCATGGCCAACAGCACCCCGGTGGCCGACACCGCCGGCGTCGTGGAACAGGTCTACACCCTGGGCCAGACCGCAGGCTGGGTGGATGTGCGCCCGGTCGGCGCCGTCACGGTCGGCCTCGCAGGGGAGCGGCTCGCCGAGGCTCGGCGCCATGGCCGATTCCCGCGCCCGGGTCCGGATGTTCTCCGACGACGGCATCTGCGTCCACGACCCCGTGCTGATGCGCCGCGCGCTGGAATACGTCAAAGCGTTCGACGGCGTGGTGGCCCAGCACGCGCAGGAACCGCGCCTCACCGCCGGGGCCCAGATGAACGAGGGCGACGTCTCCGCTGTCCTGGGCCTCACCGGCTGGCCCGCCGTTGCCGAGGAAAGCATCATTGCCCGCGACGTCCTCCTGGCCCAGCACGTGGGCTCCCGCCTCCACGTGTGCCACGTGTCCACGGCAGGGTCGGTGGAGATCATCCGCTGGGCCAAGGAACGCGGCATCGACGTCACCGCCGAGGTCACCCCGCACCACCTGCTGCTGACCGATGACCTGGTCCGCAGCTACGACCCCGTCTTCAAGGTCAACCCGCCGCTGCGCACCGATGCGGACGTCCAGGCATTGCGCGCAGGCCTGGCAGACGGCACGATCGACGTTGTGGGTACCGACCATGCGCCGCACCCCAGCGAGCACAAGGAATGCGAGTGGGCGCAGGCAGCCATGGGCATGACCGGACTTGAAACTGCCCTGTCCGTGGTCCAGCACGCCATGATCGACACCGGCCTGATGACGTGGGCCGACTTCGCCCGGGTCACGTCCACCGCGGCCGCGAAGATCGGCCGGCTGAGCGACCAGGGGCGCCCCGTCGAGGCCGGCGAACCGGCCAACCTCATCCTGGTGGATCCGGCCGCGCGCTGGACGGTTGACCCCTTCCAGATGGCCACCATGGGCCGCAACTCGCCGTTCAAGGGCAGGGAACTTCCGGGCAAGGTGGTGGCCACGTTCTTCAGGGGGCACCCCACCGTCCTCGACGGCGCGCTCAACACGCCACACCCGGACGCCGCCGCAACCCCGGCAGGCGCTGCCTGATGGACAGGATCCTTCCCGGACTTGCCATGCTGGCGGTGGTCGCCGTCGTGTTTGTCCTCCTCGCCGTAGGCTGGCGCAACCGCCTGAGGCGCCAGTCCGACGTCGAACAACTGCCCCCGGTGCCTGCCGCGCCCGGTGAGCCAACCGCCGCTGCCGACGGGCAGTATGTGGCCACTACAACGGCCGGTGACTGGCTTGACCGGATCGCGGTGCACGGGCTGGGCATCCGCACCAATTCCACCCTTGAGGTCTACCCGCACGGGGTGCTCTATGGGCGGTCCGGTGCCCCTGCCCTGTACATTCCGGCTTCGTCCATGACCGGTGTCCGGCAGGACAGCGGGATGGCGGGTAAGTTCGTTGAGAAGGGCGGTCTCCTGGTGCTGGCATGGACGCTCGGCGCGCATGAGCTGGACACCGGCTTCCGCACCCGCCGCGCCGCGGACAAGGACGTGCTCTACCAGGCCCTTCAGGATTTGATTTCGTCAGCCCCAGCGGCTGGTGCCACCAGTGGAAAGTAAGACAGTGAAAGCGAATACATTGACAGCAACCACCTCCGCTCCAGTATCGGCCCCAGCTGCGCTGGTTCTCGAAGACGGGCGCATTTTCCGCGGCACCAGCTACGGTGCCACCGGCACCGCCCTGGGCGAGGCCGTTTTCGCCACCGGCATGACCGGCTACCAGGAGACCATCACCGATCCGTCCTACGCCCGCCAACTGGTGGTGCAGACGGCCCCGCACATCGGCAACACCGGTGTGAACAATGACGACGCCGAGTCCCGGCGCATCTGGGTGGCCGGCTACATCGTCCGCGACGCCGCGCGCCGGCCCTCCAACTGGCGCTCCGAGCGGTCGCTGGACGAGGAACTGGTGGCCCAGGGCATCGTCGGCATCCAGGGCGTTGACACCCGTGCCATCACCCGGCACCTGCGTGAGCACAAGACCATGCGCGCCGGTATCTTCTCCGGCGAGGCGGCACAGGCCACGGACAAGGAACTGATCGATTCCGTCCTGGCCAGCGCGCCCATGGAGGGTTCGCGCCTGGCCGAGGAAGTCAGCGTCGACGAAGCCTACGTTGTGGAACCCAAGGACCACGGCTGGGAGGGTGAACCCCGCTTCAGCATTGCGGCGATCGACCTCGGCATCAAGGCCATGACCCCGGTCCGGTTCGCCGAGCGCGGCGTGCGCGTCCACGTGCTCCCGGCAACGGCCACCCTCGAGGACGTCAAGGCAGTGAACCCGGACGGCTTCTTCATGTCCAACGGCCCCGGCGACCCCGCCACCGCCGACGCCCAGGTGAAGCTGCTGCGCTCAGTCCTGGACGAGAAGCTGCCCTACTTCGGCATCTGCTTCGGCAACCAGATCCTCGGCCGCGCCCTGGGCTTTGGCACCTACAAGCTCCGGTATGGCCACCGCGGCATCAACCAGCCCGTGATGGACCGCCGCACCGGCAAGGTGGAGATCACCTCCCAGAACCACGGCTTCGCCGTGGACGCCCCGCTCGACGGTGCCACCGAGGCGCCGGAGGCACGCTACGGCCGGGTGGAAGTCAGCCACATCAGCCTGAACGACGACGTCGTGGAAGGCCTTGCCTGCCTCGACATCCCGGCGTTCTCCGTGCAGTACCACCCCGAGGCAGCGGCCGGCCCGCACGACGCCGCTTACCTGTTCGACCGGTTCATCGACCTTATGGGCGACGCCAAGAACGCTGACACCAAGACCGCCACCGACAACAAGACCGAGGACAAGAAGTAATGCCGAAACGTACAGATCTCAAAAGCGTCCTCGTCATTGGTTCCGGCCCGATCGTCATCGGCCAGGCCGCCGAGTTCGACTACTCCGGCACCCAGGCACTGCGTGTCCTCAAGGAGGAAGGCCTGCGGGTCATCCTCGTGAACTCCAACCCGGCCACCATCATGACCGACCCCGAGTTCGCCGACGCCACCTACGTCGAACCCATCACCCCCGAGGTGGTGGAAAAGATCATCGCCAAGGAACGCCCCGACGCCGTGCTGCCCACCCTGGGTGGCCAGACCGCGCTGAACACCGCCATCGCACTGGACAAGAACGGCGTGCTGGAGAAGTACAACGTGGAGCTGATCGGTGCGAACATCGCCGCGATCGAGCCTCGGCGAGGACCGTGAGAAGTTCAAGGGCGTCGTGGAGCGCTGCGGCGCCGAATCCGCCCGCAGCCACATCATCCACACCATGGACGAGGCGTTCGCGGCAGCAGAGGACCTGGGCTACCCAATGGTAGTCCGCCCCTCCTTCACCATGGGCGGCCTGGGTTCCGGCCTGGCCTACAACGAGGAGGACCTGCGCCGCATTGTCGGACAGGGCCTGCAGTACAGCCCCACGTCCGAGGTGCTGCTCGAAGAGAGCATCCTGGGCTGGAAGGAATACGAGCTCGAGATGATGCGGGACAAGAACGACAACGTGGTTGTCGTCTGCTCCATCGAAAATTTCGACCCCGTCGGCGTGCACACCGGCGACTCCATCACGGTCGCTCCTGCGCTGACCCTCACCGACCGTGAGTACCAGAAGCTGCGCGACGTTGCCATCGCCGTCATCCGCGAAGTGGGCGTTGACACCGGCGGCTGCAACATCCAGTTCGCCATCGACCCCGCCACCGGCCGCGTGGTGGTCATCGAAATGAACCCGCGGGTCTCCCGCTCGTCGGCACTGGCGTCCAAGGCCACAGGCTTCGCCATCGCCAAGATCGCCACCAAGCTCTCCCTGGGCTATACCCTGGATGAGATCCCGAACGACATCACCCAGAAGACCCCCGCGTCCTTCGAGCCGACGCTGGACTACGTGGTGGTCAAGGTCCCGCGGTTCGCCTTCGAGAAGTTCCCGGCCGCGGACAATACCCTCACCACCACCATGAAGTCCGTGGGCGAAGCCATGGCCATGGGCCGCAACTTCACCGAGGCCCTGCAGAAGGCCCTGCGCTCCCTGGAGCAGAAGGGGTCGCAGCTGGATTTCAGTTCCGTACCTGAGTACGAGGTTGAGGAGCTCATCGAGAAGGCCAAGCGACCCACTACCGAACGCCTGCACCAGGTCCAGCGTGCCCTCCTGGGCGGGGCCACCGTGGAACAGCTCTTCGAAGCCACGAAGATCGACCCGTGGTTCCTGGACCAGCTTGAACTCCTCAATGAAATCTCCCGTGAGATCCGCCAGGCCGGCGCCCTCACCAAGGAGATGCTGCAGCGCGCAAAGCGCCACGGCTTCTCCGACGAACAGATCGGTGCGCTGACCCACAACTCCGAGGCAGTGGTCCGCGGTGTCCGCCAGGCCCTGGGTATCCGCCCCGTCTACAAGACCGTTGACACCTGCGCCGCCGAGTTCGCTGCGTACACCCCGTACCACTACTCGGCCTACGACGAGGAGGACGAGGTTGCATTGCACTCCAAGCCGTCCATCCTGATCCTCGGCTCTGGCCCCAACCGCATCGGCCAGGGCATCGAGTTCGACTACTCCTGCGTCCACGCCTCCATGGCGCTGCGCAAGGCCGGCTACGAGACCGTCATGGTCAACTGCAACCCGGAAACCGTCTCCACCGACTACGACGTCTCCACGCGCCTGTACTTCGAGCCGCTCACGCTCGAGGACGTCCTGGAGGTCATCGCGGCCGAGGAACGCACCGGCGGCGTCATGGGCGTGTTCGTCCAGCTCGGCGGCCAGACCCCGCTGAAGCTGGCCCAGCAGCTGGCCGACGCCGGCGTGCCCATCCTGGGCACCTCGCCGGAGGCCATCGATCTCGCCGAGCACCGCGGCGCCTTTTCCCGCGTGCTGGACAAGGCCGGCCTGGTGTCGCCGAAGAACGGCACCGCGGTCTCCTTCGAGGACGCCAAGACGATCGCAGACGAGATTGGCTACCCCGTCCTGGTCCGCCCGTCCTACGTCCTCGGCGGCCGCGGCATGGAGATCGTGTACGACGAGCCCAACCTCTCGCGCTACATCGCCAACGCCACCGAAATCACACCGGACCACCCGGTACTGATCGACCGGTTCCTGGAGGACGCGGTCGAAATCGACGTCGATGCCCTCTATGACGGCACCGACATGTACCTGGGCGGCATCATGGAGCACATCGAGGAAGCCGGCATCCACTCCGGTGACTCCGCATGCGTCCTGCCGCCGATCACCCTGGGGAGCAACGTCGTCGAACGCGTCCGCGTGGCCACCCGTGCCATCGCTGAAGGCGTGGGCGTGCGCGGCCTGATCAACATCCAGTTCGCCCTGGCCTCCGATGTGCTGTATGTCCTGGAAGCCAACCCCCGCGCCTCGCGGACCGTGCCGTTTGTGTCCAAGGCCACCGGCGTGCAGATGGCCAAGGCCGCAGCCCTCATCGGCACCGGCGTGACCATCAACCAGCTTCGCAGCGCCTACAAGATGCTGCCGGAGTCCGGTGACGGCTCAACCCTTCCGCTTGACGCCCCCGTGGCCGTCAAGGAAGCCGTGCTGCCGTTCAGCCGGTTCCGCACCGTTGAGGGTAAGGTGGTGGACTCCCTGCTTGGGCCGGAAATGCGCTCCACGGGTGAGGTCATGGGCATCGATAAGCACTTCGACACCGCCTTCGCCAAAAGCCAGGCAGCCGCCAACAACGCCCTGCCCACGGAGGGCAAGGTGTTCGTGTCCGTGGCCAACCGGGACAAGCGTTCGGTGATCATGGGCGTCAAGCGGCTCTCGGACCTCGGCTTCGAGATCGTCTCCACCGGCGGCACCGCAGACGTCCTGCGCCGCAACGGCATCCAGGCCACCCCGGTCCGTAAGGTTGCCGAGGGCAGCAGCGCCGAGGGTGAAGGCACCATCGCCGACCTCATCGTGGCCGGCGAGATCGACATGGTCTTCAACACGCCCTCCGGCGGCGAAGCCCGCAGCGACGGCTACGAACTCCGTGCCGCTGCTACGTCCATCGGCATTCCTTGCATCACCACGGTGGCCGAGTTCAACGCAGCAGTCCAGGCCATCGAGGCCATGCGCACCTACGAATGGTCCGTCACCAGCCTGCAGGAACACGCGGCAGCGCTTGCGGAGTCGCAGAAGGCGGCCCTGCAGCATGCCTGAGCAGGTGCAACGCGCCGGCCGGGAGTCCTTCGGCGCCCGGCTTGGCGCCGCCATGGCGGCCCGCGGCCCGCTCTGCGTGGGCATCGATCCACACCCGGCCCTGCTGAGAAGCTGGGGACTGGACGACGACGCCGCGGGGCTTCGGCGTTTCTCGCTGACCGTCCTGGAGGCAGTGGCACCGCTCGCTGCCGCGGTGAAGCCCCAAGTGGCGCTTTACGAGCGCCACGGTTCCGCCGGCATCGCGGTGCTGGAGGAGGTCCTGGCGGAGTCGCGCGACCAATCAGTATTGACCATCGCAGACGCCAAGCGCGGGGACATCGGCTCCACCATGGCCGCCTACGCCGATGCGTGGCTCCGGGACGACTCCCCGCTGGCGGCGGATTCCGTCACCCTGAGCCCGTATCTCGGCTTCGAGTCACTGCGCCCGGCGCTGGACCTGGCCGCGGAAACCGGGCGCGGGGTGTTCGTCCTTGCCCTGACGTCCAACCCTGAGGGTGCCTCCGTCCAGCACGTCGGTGGAAAAGACTCCGTCGCCCGCAGGATTACCCTTGCGGCGGCAGCGGAGAACTCCCGGTACACGGGAAACCTGGGATCCGTGGGCCTGGTTGTGGGCGCCACCGTGGGAAGTGCCCTGGCCGACCTGGAACTGGACCTGGCGGCCGTCCGCGGTCCTATCCTGGCGCCCGGGCTGGGGGCGCAGGGTGCAACCCCTGCGGACCTGAGGACCACCTTTGGGGATGCGTACCCGTTGGTGCTGGGAACGTCCAGCCGCGACATCCTGTCGGCGGGGCCGGAAGCCAGGGGACTGCGCGAGGCCGCACTGCGGACGCTGGACGGGCTCCGGGGCAGATAGCCCGGCAATTGTCCGGATGCATTGATTCGGGCTGCACCAGAGGGTAGTTTCAGGACAGGTCCAAGGGCGGCCGCCCTTGGATGAAATCCGCCGACTCCGGGGGTGTCCGTGATGGTCCTGCGACCTTTATCAGCGTCTGAACGGGCCGACGCCCTGGGCAAGGCGGCAGCAGCCAGGGCAACCCGTGCCGCTGCCAAGGAGAGCCTCCGGAACGGGGACAGGTCCGCGGCGGACATCATCAGCTCCGCGCTGGAGGATGACGCGCTGGCCAGGATGAGGGTCTCAGAACTGCTCGAAGCCCTCCCCGGCATCGGAAAGGTGCGGGCCGCCGCCATCATGCAGCAGGCTCGGTATTGCCACCTCCCGCAGGGTCCGCGGCCTGGGCGTCCACCAGCGGCGGGCGCTGGTAGATTTTATAGACGAGCATTGAGGCAGGCGGCGCCTGCCTTCCCCCAACCGCGGCAAAAGGAATACGTGAGCAAGAAACCGGGACTGACAGTCCTCGCAGGTCCGACGGCTGTTGGCAAAGGCACCGTGTCCACCTTCATCCGGGACAACTACCCGGAGGTTTGGCTTTCGGTCTCAGCCACTACGCGGGCGCCCCGGCCGGGGAGGTGGACGGCGTCCACTACTTCTTCAAGACCAAGGAAGAGTTCGACCAGCTCATCGCCGATGGTGAGCTTCTGGAGTGGGCCGTCGTGCACGGCCAGAACACCTACGGCACCCTGAAGAGCACCGTGAACGGCGCCATTGCGGACGGCCGTTCCGTGCTGCTGGAGATCGACCTCCAGGGTGCACGGCAAGTCAAAGCTGCCGTTCCGGACGCCCAGTTCGTCTTCCTCGCCCCGCCCACTTGGGATGAGATGGTCCGCCGGCTGGTGGGCCGGGGGACCGAAACATCCGAAGAACAGCAGCGGCGCCTGGAAACCGCTAAACTGGAACTTGCTGCTGAACCGGAGTTCGACCACACCGTCATCAACGACGACGTCCGCCGGGCAGCGGACGAGCTTGTTTCACTCATGGGGCTGACACCGCATCCACACCTGCCGGAACCGTCAGCCCGCTAGGAATTTGGAGAATTCGTGTCCACGAACCTTGAAGGCATCATCAACCCGCCGATCGACGATCTGCTGAAGGTAGCTGATTCCAAGTACGGCCTGGTGATCTTCGGTGCCAAGCGCGCTCGTCAGATCAACGCTTACTACGCCCAGCTGCACGAGGGCCTGTTCGAATATGTCGGCCCACTGGTTGACACCAAACTGAACGAAAAGTCGCTGTCGATCGCACTGCGCGAGATCAACGAGGGCAAGCTGGTTTCCACGCCGATCGAAGCCGCAGAGTAATCCTGCCGCTGAACTGACTTGCTGTTGACGGAGGTCACGTGCGCATAGTCCTCGGAGTCGGGGGAGGGATTGCCGCCTACAAGGTGGCATCGCTCCTCCGGCTTTTTACTGAAGCCGGCCATGACGTCACGGTGATTCCCACTGAGGCATCCACCCGCTTCATCGGTACCGCTACTTGGGAAGCCCTGTCCGGGAATCCGGTCAGCAACAGCGTTTTCGATGACGTGCACCTGGTCAACCACGTCCGGCTGGGCCATGAGGCCGACCTTGTGGTTGTTGCGCCGGCCACGGCCGACCTCCTGGCAAAGGCTGCTTCCGGCCAGGCCGGGGACCTGCTGACCAACACGCTGCTCATGGCGCATGGCCCTGTGTTGTTCGCCCCCGCGATGCATACGGAAATGTGGCAGCACGCCGCGACCCGCGCCAACGTTGAAACGCTCCGCGGGCGGGGTGTTGCCGTCCTGGAACCGGCCTCGGGCAGGCTGACGGGTGCAGACTCCGGACCGGGCAGGCTCCCGGAACCGCAGGTTATTTTCGACGCCGCCATGGCGCTGGTCCAGGGACAGACCGATTACCAGCTGCCCCTTGCCGGCCGCACCGTGACCATCAGCGCCGGCGGCACCCGCGAACCGTTGGATCCCGTACGTTTCCTCGGCAACCGGTCCTCCGGCAAACAGGGCGTGGCACTGGCGGTCGCCGCCCGGAACGCCGGCGCTACCGTGCGGTTGCTGGCGGCCCACATGGACGTTCCGCCCCCGGCTGGCGTGGAGGTGGTCCGCGTGGAGACAGCCCTGCAACTCCGGGAAGCTGCGCTGGATGCCGGCGCCGGGTCCGACGTCGTCATTATGTCCGCGGCCGTGGCCGACTTCCGCCCGGCCGAAGTCTCGGACACCAAGATCAAGAAGCGCGACGACACCGCCGATCCCGTCATCACCCTGGTCCGAAACCCGGACATCCTGCAGGAGCTCGTACAGCAGCGCAACGCGGGTGCAGCAGGAGCCGGGCAACTCATCGTCGGCTTCGCCGCGGAGACCGGGGACAGCCAGGGCAACGTCCTGGCCTACGCAGAGGCGAAACTGCGGCGGAAAGGCTGCGATCTGCTGGTGGTCAACCACGTGGGGACGGACAAGGTCTTCGGGCAGGATTCAAACTCTGTCGTCATCCTCTCGCGCTCCGGCTCCGAACCACAGGAGGCATCGGGAACCAAGACCGAGGTTTCGGAAGCCATCATCACCCGCATCAGCTTTGAACTAAACCACGTTTCGCCCATGGCCTGAGTGTTCCCTGCCACGTTCGCTTAGCACTGGGACATCCCGCGCCGGGCGCCCCGACTCCAACCAGTAAGGTAGTTGAGTGACTTTACCGCTGCACATTCCCCAGACCCATGGGGCCACGCCCTCCGCGCTCCGGCTTTTCACCTCCGAGTCGGTCACCGAAGGCCACCCGGACAAGATCTGCGACCAGATCAGTGACGCCATCCTGGACGCGCTGCTGTCCGCTGATCCCGAGTCCCGCGTGGCCGTGGAGACCATGGCCACCACTGGCCTGGTGCACGTGGCCGGCGAAGTCACCACCGATGCCTACGTTGAAATCCCGCAAATTGTCCGCGAAACCATCCTGGGAATCGGCTACGACTCCTCGGCCAACGGTTTCGACGGTGCCCGTTGCGGCGTGTCCGTCTCCATCGGGCAGCAGTCGAACGACATCGCCGGCGGCGTCTTCAATTCGCTTGAGGCACGCGAGGGCCGCCAGGAGGACGACTACGACCTCCAGGGCGCGGGCGACCAGGGCCTGATGTTCGGCTACGCCAGCGACGAGACCCCGTCCTACATGCCCACCCCCATCTGGCTGGCCCACCGGCTTTCCGAACGTCTCACCGACGTCCGCAAGACCGGCCAGCTGCCCTACCTCCGGCCGGACGGCAAGACCCAGGTCACAGTCGGCTACGACAAAGACGTCCCCGTCTCCGTCGAAACCGTTGTGATTTCCAGCCAGCACGCCGAGGGGGCCAGCCTGGAGCAGCTGCGCGCAGACCTCGCCGCCATCGTCATCGAACCTGTCCTGGCCGTTGCCAACCTGGACATCTCCCGCGCCGCGAACATCCTCAACCCTGCCGGCGAGTTCGTCATCGGCGGCCCTGTGGGTGACGCCGGCCTCACCGGCCGCAAGATCATCGTCGACACCTACGGCGGCATGGCACGCCATGGCGGCGGTGCGTTCTCCGGCAAGGACCCGTCCAAGGTGGACCGCTCCGCCGCCTACGCCATGCGCTGGGTTGCCAAGAACGTGGTGGCCGCGGGTCTGGCCAAGCGCGCCGAAATCCAGATCGCCTACGCCATCGGCCAGGCCCGGCCCGTGGGAACCTACGTGGAAACGTTCGGCACCGAGACCGTCGATCCTGCCCGGATCAGCGAAGCTATCGCGGAAATCTTCGACCTCCGTCCCCGTGCCATCATCGACGCCCTCGACCTGAAGCGGCCCATCTACGCCAAGACCGCTGCCCACGGGCACTTCGGCCGCGACGACCCCGACTTCACGTGGGAGCGCCTGGACCGGGTTGACGACCTGAAGGCCTTCTTCAACGCCTAGCGGCACTCCTGCCGGAGGCCCAATGACGCAGGCTGAAGACCAATGTCAGTGCCCGGTGCTTGGCTGTCCATGTCCAACCCGGTTGCTGAACGGAGGTAGCCCCCGTGGGTGCTGAGAGTTCTGTGCAGCCCTCCCTGCTGCAGGGCTTCCCCGCGCGCCCGCTGCCCGGCAGTGTCGCTATGGCGGAGCAACTCCCCGTGGCCCGGGTCCTCGTCGAGTCCTCGCTGCCGCACCTGGACCGGCCCTTTGACTACGCAGTTCCCGTCGCGCTGGACCAGGCGGCCCAGCCGGGAGTCAGGGTCAAGGTCAAGTTCAACGGCCAGGACCTCAACGGCTTCCTTCTTGAACGGGTGGCGCAATCCGACGCCGGGCACACCCTGGTGCCCTTGGCCAAGGTGGTGTCCCCGGTTCCTGTCCTTACGCCCGCCGTCAGGGAGCTAGCCGTCGCCGTCGCTGCACGGTACGCCGGCACGGTCAGTGACGTGCTCCGCCTTGCAGTCCCGCCCCGGGTGGCAAGGCTGGAAAAGGACTATCCAGCATCGGTGGACCCGGTGGAAGCCGTGGACACCCCGGGCGTTCCCGGTACCGCCACCGCTCCAGCGTGGGCCGCCTACCGCACCGGTGCTGCGTTCCTGAAGCACCTGGCCGGCGGGGGCTCTCCGCGCGCAGTGGTCAATCCGCTACAGGGATACGGACCCGCCGGCTGGCCGAACCTGCTTGCCCAGGCTGCCGCTGCCGCCTGCGCCTCCGGCCGGGGCGCCCTGCTGGTGGTACCCGACTACCGGGACTTGGACCGGCTGGAGGAAGCGCTCAAGGACCTGGTGCCGGAGGAGGCGGTGGCCCGGCTCACGGCCGACGACGGTCCCACAACGCGGTACCGGAACTTCCTGCGCCTGCTGGCTGGCCGGGCCAGGATAGCCATCGGGACGCGCTCGGCCGCCTTCGCGCCGGTACAGGACCTGGGGCTGGTTGCTTGCTGGGACGACGGCGACGACCTCCACATCGAACAGCGCGCACCGTATGCCCACGCCCGGGAGGTACTGCTCCTGCGGGCAGGGCAGGAGGGTACGTCCTGCCTGCTTGCGGGGCATGCCCGCAGCACCGAGGTCCAGCGGCTGGTGGAGGCCGGCTGGGCAGTTCCGGTGGAAACCGAGCGTGCCACCGTCCGCAGGACGGTTCCCCGCGTGGTCAGCACTGCCGACAGCTTCGAACAGGGGCGGGACCCGCTGGCCACCATCGCACGGCTGCCGCACGCCGCGTGGCAGGCGGCTAAGGAAGGGCTCCAGCGTGGCCCCGTCCTGGTCCAGGTTGCCAGGGCAGGCTACGCACCCTCGCTGGTGTGCGAAACATGCCGCGAACCTGCCCGCTGCCTGCATTGCCAGGGGCCCCTGGCGCTGGCCGGCACCTCCGCGTTGCCCCAGTGCCGCTGGTGTTCCACACCGGCCCCGGACTGGAAGTGTTCCCACTGCGGCGGCCACCGGCTTCGAAAAGGGGCCACCGGGGTCCTGCGCACCGCCGAAGAGCTTGGCCGCGCGTTTCCCGGCACCACCGTGATCACGTCCTCGGGGGACCAGGTGAAAGCCGCGGTCGGTGCGGGCAAGGCACTGGTGGTGGCAACGGTGGGGGCCGAACCTGTGGCGGACGGTGGGTATGCCGCCGCCCTCCTGCTGGACGGCGACTCCCTGTTGCGCCGGGAAACACTGCGCGCGGGCGAAGACACCCTGCGCCGCTGGTTCAACGCCGCCGCCCTGGTCCGCCCCGCTCCGGACAAAGGCCTGGTGGTGGTTACCGCCACGGACACCGCAGCTACCGGGGCGCTGTTGCGGTGGGATCCGGCCGGTTACGCCCAGCGGGAGCTGAGCCTGCGGATGGAACTCCAGCTTCCCCCGCGGTGCGCATTGCATCGGTGACGGGTCCCCGGGCCGCCGTCGAACACTACACGGGTGCGGTGGAAGCTGACCTTGCCGGCGCGGGAATCTCCGTGCGTGCCGCAGGTCCTGCGCCGCTGCTGCTCACGGCTCCGCCCTCCGGCAGGCGCTCAGCCGAGGACGTCCGGACCCTCTTGTTCTTTCCATACGGGCAGGCGGCCGCCGTCGTCCGCGTCCTGCGGGTCACCCGCGCCGCCGTGGCAGCGAAGCGTGCCACGGAGCCCGTTCAGCTGCGGCTGGACGGTGTTGATGTGCTTTAGGCCCTGCGCCTTTTCGCCATGACCTCGTGGGCAGCATCCACCAGTTGCCGCGCCGACTCATCCCAGCTGAACTCCGCCGCCCGGGCAGTGCAGCGGCGCGACAAGTCCTGCCAGTGCGCATCATCCTGCAGCTGTCCTACGGCGGCAGCGAACTGTTCGGGCGACTCCGGATCCACGTAGAGTGCGGCGTCCGCCCCAACTTCGCGGAAGATGGGAATATCGCTGGCAACCACGGGCGTGCCCACCGCCATGGCCTCCACCAGGGGAAGCCCGTATCCTTCGGCACGCGACAGGCTCACCAGTGCCGTTGCCCGGCGCAAGAGCGCGTCATATTCCGCGTCCGTCACGCCGTTATGGAACACCACGGAGGCCCCCGCAGGGACAAGGCCCTCGAGTTCCGCCCGCCGCTCCGGCGTGATCCGGCTGAGGAGGTGCAGGGTGTAGCCAGGCAGCCCGGCCATGCCGGCGACCATGGTTTCCACGTTCTTGTAGGGCATGAAGGAACCCATGTAGATGATCGTTTTATCCGCTCCGACGGCGGGGTTGCGCGGTTCCTGCGCCGGCTGCGGGGCGTTGGCGATGATGCGCACGGGTCTGCGCGTCAGCCGGTATTTAGCCATCAATGCCTCGGTGGTCCGGCTGATCGTGGCCACGGTATCGGCCCGGTTAAGGAGCAGCCGCTGGGGCCAGAACGCCTTGTGGTAAAGGCGCCAGAGCAGCCGGACGGGGGCCGGCAGAAAGCCCGGGGGAGCGGGGTGCTCGTAGTAGATCAGGTCGTGCAGGGTCAGGATCAGCCCGTACTTCCGGCCCCAGGTGCCCATGGTCTGCATAGGGCAGACCACCACGTCCGCCCCGATGGCGTTGACCTTCCGGGCAACGAACAGTTCCAGCGGCGAGAGCGGGCTGCTGATGAGCGTGTAAGGCACGTCCGGCAGCAGGGCGAGCTGCCGCTTGTCGGAGATCAGCATGGAGACGTCCGCGATCCTGGCCGTGGCGGCGATCAGGCTGGCTCCATAGCGGCTGATGCCGTCGTGATGGTCGGTGCGGGTAAAACGTGCATCAATGACGATTTTCACGCGGGATGGTCCTTCAGGAAGCTGCGGATGTAGCGGGCGGCCGGCTCAGGCGTCTCGTAGTGGATAAGATGCCCGACGCCGGGGATCACCTTCAGTTCCCCGTCCGGAAGCAGGCTCCAGGAGGCGGTGCTGGTTGGGGAGGGTGGCGATTTCATCCTTCTCGCCGGCGATCAGCAGCACGGGCAGTTCCAGCTGTCCGGCTACCTCGGCCACGTGGTTGCTGACGGAGGCGGTGAAGGACTCTAAAAGGCTGTCCCGGTCGGCGAAGGAACTGAAGTAGGCGTGGTGCTGGCCGTGGATGAAGGCGCGCAGATCCCGGTCACGGGTCTTGGCCATGGTTTCACTCATCACCCGAACGATCAGTGGGTTGCGCAGCAGCGCCAGCCCCGGTCCGCGGGGAAGCCGCGCCGCGAGCCTGGTAGTAGAGGACGGCCAGCCGCGTCATCACCCCCTTGGGCCCCTCCAGGGCCGGCGCGGCGATGGGGTTGATGAGGATCAGCGGACGTACGGCTGCCGGGTTGTGTGCCACGAAATGCGAGGCCACGATGGATCCGAAGGAGTGCCCCAGCAGCACGGTGTCCGGCCCCAGTTCCCGTGCCGCCATGAAATCGGTGATGAACTGCCCGTAGCGCTCCACCGAGTGCGGGTCCCGGACAAAGGCCTCCGAACTGCCAAAGCCCGGCAGGTCCGGCATGATGATGCGCATGTCAGGAAGCTGGTCCGCCACGCGCAGGAGTCCGTGGTGGTCGCCGCGGAACCCGTGCACCACCAGGATGGTGCGGGTCTCCGGTGTCTCTTCCAGGGGCTCGTAGGTCCAGAAGGCTACCATGCGGTCATCGAGCCTCACCGTGGACGCTGAGGTGCGGGCGGAAAGTTCAGCGCTTAGGTACGCAGGGGCAGGGGAGGTCCCCGGGTTTACGGTGTCCATGGCGTCCTAGTTGACATTGTCTGGGTGGGAGCCGGTGCGCTGCCCACGGTCCAGGGCGTTAATTGCCGCCAGATCGCGTGGGGAGAGTTCGAAGCCGAAGACGTCCAGGTTTTCGCGGATGCGGGCCTCCGAGCTGGCCTTGGGGATGGCAATGTTTCCCAGCTGCATGTGCCAGCGGAGGATGATCTGCGCGGGGGTACGGCCGTGCTCGGCGGCGCAGGCCTGGATAACGGGGTCAGCCAGCACCTGGCCGCGGCCCAGCGGGCTCCACGCTTCCGTCCGGATGCCCAGTTCCGCGTGCTTGCTGCGCAGTTCCTCCTGCGGCAGCCAGGGATGCAGGCTCTATCTGGTTGACGGCGGGGACCACTTCGGCGCTTTGGAGCAGGCGGTCAAGGTGCACCGCTTGGAAGTTGCTGACGCCGATTGCGCGGACCCGGCCCTCGCGGTAGAGCGTTTCGAGGGCGCGGTAGGTATCCGGGAAAAGTCCGCGGCGGGGGCACGGCCAGTGGATGAGGTACATGTCCACGTAGTCCAGGCCCAGGTTCACCATGGAATCGTCGAATGCGCGCAGCGTCGCGTCGTAGCCGTGGTGGTCATTCCACACCTTCGTGGTGATGAAGACGTCTTCACGGGTGAGCGACGGGAAGAGTTCGCCCGAGCCGCCGCTGCCGGTTCCTGCGTCCAGGCGGGAACTGATGCCGCGCGCCACACCGGTCTCATTCCCGTACATGGCGGCGGTATCGAAGTGGCGGTATCCGGCGGCGAGCGCGGTGGCCACGAGCCCTTCCGCGTCTGCTGCCGGCACCTTGTACAGCCCAAAGCCGAGCCTGGTCTATCAGCACGCCGTTGTTCAGGCTGAGCCGGGGTGAGGTTCTCATGGCAACGACTCTACCCACTTCAGCTGGTCAGGCCCTCGTAATCGACCAGGCGGCGTGCGGTGGCTTCGTCGAGGATCAGGTCGGTGGCGAGCCTGGCCGCCAAGGCTCCGCGCAGGCCGTTGATCTTGGATACTCCGGACACCACGCAGATCCTCCGCCGCACCTGCCGGAGCTGGGCAAGCGCCGGGCCGGTGGACCGTTCGTTCAGGACGATCCCGTCGGAGGAGCCGTCGCCGCGGAAGAACACGGTGGCGACGTCGCCCACCACGTCCGAGGTGGCGAGGGCGTTGAGGTCGTCCTCATCGAGGTAACCGCCGGCGTAGACGTGGCTGGGATAGTCGGCGTGCACGGAACCAACGCCGAAAATGGCGATGCTCATCTTGGCCTGCAGTTCCAGCACGCGCTGCACGCTGCGCTCGTTCCACATGGCCGTCTTGGTGGCTGCATGGTCGAAGAAAGCCGGGACGGGGAACTGCTCCACGCGTGCCCCGTAGGCGCTGCCGAACCTGCGCATGATGTCGCTCGCGTAAGTGATGCCCGTGGTGTGCATGTTCCCGGCGCCGTTGAGCTGGACGATCACGCTGTCGTGGGTGATCTTCCTGGTGAGGTGCCTGCTGACCGCACTAAGCGTAGATCCCCAGGCCACGCCGATAATGGCATTGGAGTCCACCACGGGGCCGATGGTCCGCGCCGCCTGCATGGCCACGCGGTCCAGGGTTTCGGCCTCATTGAGTGTCCCCAGAATGGGAACCACGTGGACGTCCAGGTTGTACCGGCGCCGGATCATGCCCTCGAGTTCAGGCCCGGTGTCCAGGGGGTTGCGGATCTGGATCTGCACCAGTCCCGATTCCCTTGCCGAGGACAAAAGGCGGGAAACAGTGGACCTGGACGTGCGCAGTTCACGTGCGATCGCGTCCATGGTGAGGTCCTGCAGGTAATACATTTGTGCAGGCTCGGAGGGCATCCTGATCCCGTGAAAGTGCCATCTCACTTCCGTTCTGCACGTTTGTGCATAGTGCTTGACTCCATTTTCCATTTCTCCAAACAATAGAGCAGAACGGCGGCGCCACCCAGCGGTGACCGCATCACACAAAGCCCCAAGGGAGTCGTTTTGGGACCCAAGGATCCAACTGTCAATCCATCTGTTACTGCGCCCCGGCCTGGTACCGAACGCGCATCGGTACACAACCTGCGACGCCGTCCGCACGCAAAGGTGCTGGTGGTTGGCGGTGGCATCAATGGAGTGGGAACGTTCCGTGACCTGGCGTTGCAGGGGGTCGACGTCGCGCTGGTGGAGCGCGGTGACTACTGCCAGGGAGCAAGCGGTGCTTCCTCGCACATGATCCACGGTGGCATCAGGTACCTGGAAAACGGAGAGTTCCGCCTGGTCCGGGAGTCCGTGGTGGAACGCAACCGCCTGCTGAAGATTGCCCCGCACTACGTCAAGCCGCTGCAGACAACCATTCCGATCTTCAGCACATTCTCCGGCATCCTCTCCGCCCCGCTGCGCTTCCTCACCCACAAGCAGCAGGGCAAACCCAAGGAGCGCGGCGCGTTCCTTATCAAGCTAGGCCTCAGCCTTTACGATTCGTTTTCCCGGGACGGCGGCACGGTGCCGCGGCACCAGTTCCGCGCCCACAAGGCAGCCCTCCAGGAACTGCCCGCCCTGCGGCCCGACGTCAAATACACCGCCACGTACTTCGATGCCTCCGTGCACAATCCGGAACGGCTGACCCTCGACGTCCTGCAGGACGGCGAAAAAGCGGGCCGGGCAGGCACTGCCCAGGTCGTCGGCGCACAGGGCGATACGGCCCGTGCCAGCAACTACCTCTCGCTCCAGTCCATGTCTTCCGACCCCAACCCGGGGACCGGCCGGGGGAGCACCGTCCGCCTGCGCGACGAACTCACCGGGGAAGAATTCGACTTCACCGCGGACATCATCGTCAACACCACCGGCGCATGGGTGGACCTGACCAACGAAGCAATGGGTGCAGCCTCGGCCTTCATGGGCGGCACAAAGGGTTCCCACATCGTGCTCGACCACCCGGGCCTCCTCGCTGCATGCCGCGGCCGGGAGATCTTCTTTGAACACACTGACGGCCGGATTGTCCTCATCTACCCCATGGGTGACCGGGTGCTGGTGGGCACCACTGACGTGGACGCGGACATGTCAGCGGACGCCATCTGCACCGACGAGGAAATCCAGTACTTCTTCGACCTCATCGGGCACGTCTTCCCGTCCGTCGACGTAAAACAAGACGACATCGTCTACACGTTCTCAGGCGTGCGCCCCCTGCCGAGCCATGACGCCACCCAACCGGGCTTCGTCTCCCGTGACTACCGGATCGAACGCCGCGCGTCCGGAGCAAACGGAAGCGGCGCCGTCGTGCTGAGCCTGGTGGGGGAAAGTGGACCACGTTCCGTGCCCTCGCCGAACACCTGACCAACGATGTCCTCACCGAACTGGGCGTGCAGCGAACGGTTTCGACCGCGCAACTCCCCATCGGCGGCGGTGCCGGGTTCCCCGCTGACGAAGCGGGTGTGCAGAAGTGGATCAAGGCGCACATGGCTGCTGGCCGCGACGCAGACCGCACTGCCGGGCTGCTGACCCGTTACGGGACCCGGGCCGAAACCGTGATCGAATTCCTCGACGCCGCGCCTGACCAGGCGCTGCGTTCCACCCGGGAACTCAGCGTCCGCGAACTGGAATTCATGGCGTCAAACGAGCAGGTGGGGCACCTGGTGGATGTCTTCATCCGCCGGACCTCCCTGGCGTTCCGGGGACTGGTCACTGGAGAACTTCTCAACGAGGTGGCAGAGGTGCTGTCCGTCCCGCTCAAGTGGGACGCGTCGGCGCGCGCTGCTGAGACCAAGCACGCCCAGGACGTGCTCCAGCGATTCCACCGAGTGGAAACGCACAGCCTGGTCTCCTAAGGCCAGGCGGCCGGCCGGGGCACGCCAGTGTCCCGGCCCCACGGTCCTTCACCAGCGAAGGACCGACAACTAAACAAAGAAGGAGTCAAAGATGTCTCTAGGAATAGTCTTCCTCTCCGAAGTCTTTGGCACGGGCATGCTGACCCTGTTGGGTTGCGGCGTCGTTGCCAACGTGGCTTTGCGGGGGACGAAAGGCAACAATGGCGGATTCCTGATGGTCACATGGGGGTGGGGAATCGCTGTCTTCTGTGGCGTCTTCGTCGCGGCCAAGTCCGGTGCCCACCTGAATCCGGCCGTCACTTTGGGCCTGCTGCTCAACGGCAAGGCAGAGTACGCCCCTGGCGTCGCTGTTGATTTCGCGTCCACCCTGACCTACTTCGGCGGCGAAATGCTTGGCGCATTCCTCGGCGCCGTGGTCTGCTGGCTGGCCTATAAGCAGCATTTCGATGACGAGCCGGAGCCCGCGGGCAAGCTGGGGACTTTCTCCACCGGCCCTGCCATCCGTTCCACCCCATGGAACCTGATCACCGAGATCATCGGTACTTTCGTCCTGGTTTTCGTCATCCTTACCCTGGGCGGTACCCCCTCGGGACTCGGCCCGCTCGCGGTGGCGCTGCTCGTGGTGGGCATCGGTGTTTCCCTCGGCGGCCCCACCGGGTACGCCATCAACCCGGCCCGTGACCTGGGCCCCCGCATTGCCCACGCAGTGCTTCCCATCAAGGGCAAGGGCTCCAGCGACTGGAGCTATTCCTGGATTCCGGTGGTTGGGCCGCTTGTGGGCGGCGCGCTGGCCGGAGTTGTTGCAAGGATCGCCCCGATTATTGTCACCGCCGCTTCCTAAACCCCGGCAACCAGTTCGAACAACAAGACAAGGACGTCATCATGAACCAGTACGTAATCGCCATCGACCAGGGCACCACCAGCACCCGCGCCATCATCTTTGACCACAGCGGCGCCATTGTCTCCTCGGGCCAAATGGAACACGAGCAGATCTTCCCGCAGGCAGGGTGGGTGGAACACGACGCTGCGGAGATCTGGAACAACACCCGCGAGGTCATAGGTTCGGCCCTCTCAAAGGCGAACCTGACGCGGCACGATATTGCCGCCGTCGGCATCACCAACCAGCGCGAGACTGCTGTGGTGTGGGATAAGACCACAGGCAAGCCGGTCTACAACGCCATCGTCTGGCAGGACACCCGCACCCAGGACATCGTTGACGAGCCTGGCCCGGGATGGCGGCGCGGAACGCTTCAAACAAAAAGTGGGGCTGCCGCTGGCCACCTACTTCTCCGGGACCAAGATCAAATGGATCCTGGACAACGTCGACGGCGCCCGGGAAAAGGCAGAGGCCGGGGACCTGGTCTTCGGCAACACCGACGCCTGGGTCCTGTGGAACCTGACCGGCGGCGTGGACGGCGGCGTGCATGTCACCGACGTCACCAACGCCTCGCGGACCCTGTTCATGGACCTCGAAACGCTGCAGTGGGATGACGAGATCCTGGGCATCTTCGGTGTGCCGCGCAGCATGATGCCGGAAATCAAGTCCTCCTCGGAGGTCTACGGCACCGTCCACAGCTCCCAACTGCTCCGCGAGGTGCCAGTGGCGGGCATCCTGGGCGACCAGCAGGCCGCAACATTCGGCCAGGCCGCTTTCGACGCCGGCGAAGCGAAGAACACCTACGGCACGGGCTGCTTCCTGATCTTCAACACCGGCGAGGAAATCGTGCACTCGAAGAACGGGCTCCTCACCACGGTGGGCTATAAGCTGGGCGATGCCAAACCGCACTACGCCCTGGAAGGGTCTATCGCCGTCACCGGCTCGCTGGTCCAGTGGCTGCGTGACAACCTGGGCATGATCAGCAGCGCCCCGGAGGTGGAAACCCTTGCCGCGTCGGTGAAGGACAACGGCGGCGTGTACATCGTCCCGGCCTTTTCCGGCCTGTTTGCCCCGTACTGGCGCTCGGACGCCCGCGGTGCGATCGTAGGCCTGACCCGGTTCGTCAACAAGAACCACATCGCCCGGGCGGCGCTGGAGGCCACCGCCTTCCAGACCCGCGAGGTGCTGGACGCGGTCAACGCGGACTCCGGCGTCCCGCTGAGCGAGTTGAAGGTCGACGGCGGCATGGTGGCCAACGATGCCCTCATGCAGTTCCAGGCGGACATCCTGGGCGTGCCGGTGATCCGTCCCAAGGTCATTGAGACCACGGCGCTGGGTGCTGCCTACGCAGCCGGCCTGGCGGTTGGATTCTGGAAGGACCTGGGCGAGTGCTCCGCCAACTGGTCCGAGGACAAGCGCTGGGAACCGCAGATGGACCAGGCCGAGCAGGAACGCCAGATGCGGCTCTGGAAGAAGGCGGTCACCAAGTCCATGGACTGGGTGGACGAAGACGTCAAGTAGCTCCATCAACCCCTGGGGCCGCCCCGCCGATCCAGGCGGGGCGGCCCCTGCCCTGTCCGGGACCATCCGGGGGACCTTTCCGGGGAGTGCCGGCGTCCGGCCGCGCCATCCCAGGGAGCGATGCGTCGGGCTGCAGTACGTCACGGGGCAGCCTCCCGGGGCGCCGGGCGCTGCGCCAAATCCTCGGTGGCCGGCCCCTGGATGACCTTGCCGTCCACGTCGAACCGTGAGCCGTGGCAGGGACAGTCCCACGTCCGCTCGCTGCGGTTGAATCCGACTGTGCAGCCAAGGTGGGTGCAGATCGCGGACACCGCGTGGAGATGTCCCCCGGGATCCCGGTAGCAGGCGGTGCTGGTGCCGTCGGATTCAAGCACCGTGCCATCGCCGGGACCCAGGTCCGCGGGCTGCCCTGCCGAACCGCCCCTTGAAGCAGGGTCCGCGGTCCCGGCCGGCGCCGCTGCCGGCGCCGCCGCCGGCGCCCCTGACGGGGCGGCCTGCCGCGACCCCGCGCGGTTGCTGTCAAACAGGGCCGCCCATTCGTTGGGCGTGCCGTTGAGCAGGTCCGCCAGCATCAGGGCCGCAGCCGTCCCGTTTGTCAGGCCCCATTTGCGCAGGCCCGTGATGACGAAGGCGTGCCGGCTGTCCGGATTCAGCGGTCCGACGTAAGGCAGTCCGTCCTGCGGCATGGCGTCCTGGGTGGACCAGCGGTAAGCCACGCTCCCTGCCCCAAACTGGCTCCGCGCATACTGGGCCAGGCTGGCATGGCGCGGCGCCGGATCCGCCTGCTCGCTTGCGGGATGGCCCTCGCCGCCCACCAGCAGGTACGTCACTCCATTCAGCCCCACCGTCAGCAAAGAACGCATGGGCTCGTCGGCGCTGATGAAGGTGGCGTCCAGGGGAGGGATGCCAACCGGCGCAGCGATGATGTAGGAACGGTGCGGCCGGCACAGCTCTTCGAACCGGCCATGGTCCCCGAAAGGAACGTTCGTGGCCACAATCGCATCCCTTGCCAGTATTGTCCCGTTGCCAGCGGCCACCGTAACGGGCGTGCCCTCGCTCAGTTCCAGCGCCCGCGTCCGTTCGAAGACGTAGCTGCCGTCCCCATCAACTCTTCCGGCCAGTCCCTGGAGGTACTGCACGGCATGAATCTGTGCCTGGCCGTCGAACCGCACGGCGCCGGCCACGGAAAACGGCAGGGGTACATCGGCGGTAAACGTTGCCGGAAGGCCGAGCGTGGCCGCGAGTTCGGCTTCGGCCCGTACCTGCGGCAGCGCGTCCTGGCCCGCTGCGAAGGTGTAATTCGACACCCGCCGGAAACCGCAGGAGATGTCCTCCGCCGCCACCACGCCGGCTATGTATTCCACGGCAGCCTGGTTTGCCAGTCCATAAATCCGGGCCGCGGACACGCCACGACTGCGCTGCAGGTCCGTATAGGCAAGGCGTTGCAGGGATGTCACCTTGCCGGTGGTGTGGCCGGTGACGCCGGTGCCGACCCGGCCCGCTTCAAGGACGGCCACCGAACGGCCCGAACGCTTCAGGGCCAGCGCCGCCGTGAGCCCGGCCACGCCGCCGCCGATGACTGCCACGTCCACGTCCACGGTGCCGCGCAGTTCCTGGAAGCCGGTGGCGGCAGCCGTTGCCAGCCACAGGGAGAGTGGTTGCCCATCAGGAGGGCCGGCCGTAGTTTCATCTGGCATTGTGTGGCGCCTCCCAACGTTTTGGGTTGATCATGCGCGCCTGCCCCGGGTAAAGCAACGGGCCGGAGGGCCCTTCTGAGGCAGGCAACCTGCCGGTGCGCTAAAGTAGACCCATGCGTGCGATCCTTCTGCTTAGTTAGCCGCCGGCTTCCGGACATCGGACAGCTGAGCGGCAGCCCCTCCATGGAGAGGGGCTTTTGTATGTCCGGGGCACGGCGCCGGGCCGCCAGCAGGGGATCAGGCCGTTATGGCAGCACAGATGCCGTAACAGAACAGAAGAGGGCAGCAGTGGGCGTTCAGCCGGAGACAGAGACCGGAACAGCAACAGCAGTATCGGCGGAGCCTGAAGAGGGCACCTACAGTTTCACCGCCATGGAGGCCAAATGGCCCCAGGTGTGGGAGGACCTCAAGGTCTTCATCCCGGTGGACGACGGGTCCCGGGAGCGCCGCTATGTACTTGACATGTTCCCGTACCCGTCCGGCGACCTGCACATGGGCCACGCCGAGGCGTTCGCCATGGGCGACGTGGTGGCCCGCTACCTGCGGCAGAAGGGCTTTGACGTTCTGCACCCCATCGGCTGGGACTCCTTTGGCCTGCCGGCAGAGAACGCCGCCATCAAGCGCAACGCCCACCCCAGCGAGTGGACGTACGCCAACATCGAGACCCAGGCAGCGTCCTTTAAGCGGTACGCCATCTCCGCCGACTGGTCGCGCCGCCTGCACACCTCCGACCCCGGGTACTACCGCTGGACTCAGTGGCTGTTCAAGCGCTTCTACGAGCGCGGCCTTGCCTACCGGAAGAACTCCCCGGTCAACTGGTGCCCCAAGGACCAGACCGTCCTGGCCAACGAGCAGGTTGTCAACGGCGCTTGCGAACGGTGTGGCACCACCGTGACCAAGAAGTCCCTCAATCAGTGGTACTTCAAGATCACCGACTACGCCGACCGCCTGCTTGATGACATGGAGCAGCCTCCGCGGCCATTGGCCCGAGCGCGTCTTGGCCATGCAGAAGAACTGGATAGGCCGGTCCGAGGGTGCGCACGTGAACTTTGTGATCGAGGCCGACGGCGGCAAGCCCGCCAAGGACGTCACGGTCTTCACCACCCGCCCCGACACCCTGTACGGGGCAACCTTCTTCGTGGTGGCCGCTGACGCTCCAATCGCCGTCGAACTCGTCACTGACGAGCATGCTGCCGCTCTGGAAGAGTACCGCGAACAGGTCAAGGCGCTCTCCGAGATCGAACGCCAGTCCACCGAGCGTGAAAAGACCGGCGTGTTCACCGGACGGTACGCGATCAACCCGCTGAACGGGGAAAAGCTGCCCGTCTGGGCTGCTGACTACGTCCTGGCTGACTACGGCACCGGCGCCATCATGGCTGTCCCTGCCCACGACCAGCGCGACCTGGACTTCGCCAGGGCCTTCGACTTGCCGGTCCGTTCTGTCCTGGACACCGGCGGGGAGGATCCCGCCGTATCGGGTACCGCTACGGCAGGGGAAGGCACCCTGATCAACTCAGGCGAGCCTGGACGGCCTGCCCAAAGCCGAGGCGATCCCGGCCGCCATCGCCCTCCTGGAACGCCAGGGCACGGGCGAGAAGTTCGTGAACTTCCGGCTCCGCGACTGGCTGCTCAGCCGCCAGCGTTTCTGGGGCGCTCCCATCCCCATCATCCACTGCCCCTCGTGCGGCGAAGTCCCGGTGCCGGACGAACAACTGCCCGTCACGCTTCCTTCCGACCTGCGCGGCGAGGACCTTGCGCCCAAGGGCACCTCACCCCTGGCCGCCGCAGAGGCCTGGGTCAACGTGGAATGCCCCACCTGCCATGGCCCGGCAAAGCGCGATACCGACACCATGGACACCTTCGTCGACTCGTCCTGGTACTTCCTGCGGTTCGTGTCCCCGAACTACACCGAGGGTCCGTTCGATCCGCAGAAGGTCAACGACTGGATGCCCGTGGGGCAGTACGTCGGAGGCGTGGAGCACGCCATCCTGCACCTGCTGTACGCCCGGTTCTTTACGAAGGTCATCAACGACCTTGGCATGATCGAAGCCAACGAGCCGTTCAGTGCACTTCTCAACCAGGGACAGGTGCTCAACGGCGGCAAGGCCATGAGCAAGTCGCTGGGCAACGGCGTAGACCTCGGTGAGCAGCTGGACAAGTATGGCGTGGACGCCGTCCGCCTGACCATGGTGTTCGCATCCCCGCCCGAGGACGATGTGGACTGGGCCGACGTCTCGCCGTCCGGTTCCGCCAAGTTCCTGGCCCGTGCCTGGCGCCTGGCCCAGGACGTCGCCAGCGAGCCCGGTGTGGACGCTGCCGCCGGAGACCGCGGGCTGCGTTCAGTAACGCACCGCACCATCGCCGATTCCGCCAAACTGCTGGACGCCAACAAGTTCAATGTGGTGGTTGCCAAGCTGATGGAGCCTGGTCAACGCCACCCGCAAGGCGATCGATTCCGGCGCGGGCGCAGCCGATCCTGCAGTCCGTGAAGCTGCCGAAGCTGTTGCAGTGATCCTGAGCCTGTTCGCGCCCTACACTGCCGAAGACATGTGGAACCTGCTGGGCCACCCGGCGTCGGTCGCCAACGCCGGGTGGCCGGCCCACGATCCGGCCCTCCTGGTCCGGGACACGGTTACCGCCGTTGTCCAGGTGCAGGGCAAGGTGCGCGACCGGCTTGAGGTGTCCCCGGACGTTTCCGAGGACCAGCTGCGCGAGCCTGGCCTTGGCCTCGGAGAACGTCCAGCGTGCCCTGGACGGCCGCGGCATCCGCACGGTGATCGTCCGGGCGCCTAAGCTGGTCAACATCGTTCCGGCCTAGCTTCTGCACCCGCAGTAGCACACCGGCCGCCGGGATTTTCCCGGCGGCCGGTTCTGGTTGAGCCCCACACCGTCCCCGGGAGGCCCCTTGCCTGACAGTAACGCCGCCGCCTGGCCGTGGGTCCGTGCCCGACTGTCGGGCCTCCGTCCCGCGGCCCGGCCGGGAACCCGGCGTACGGGTGGGAGCGCGGTGGTCCGCACCGCCGTCGTCACCGACTCCGCTGCCGCCCTTCCGGCGGACTATGTCAGCGAACTCCCGCGGGACGGGATCCTGACGGTGACTCCGATGCCCGTCATGGTGGGCGCCGAGATTTACGGGGAGGGTGAGGACGACATCCTGGAGACCATCGCCGTGGCCTTGGCCGCCGGGACGCCGGTCAAAACGTCCAGGCCTTCACCGGGGCAATTCGAACAGGCCTACCGCGCCGCCCAACTCCGGGGATTCGACGGGATCGTTTCAGTCCACATTTCAGGCGGACTTTCGGGCACCGCGGACGCAGCGCGGCTGGCTGCGGCCAGGGTCGGTATCCCGGTGGAGGTCGTGGATACGGGCACCGTTGGGATGGCTCAGGGAATGGCAGTCCAGGCGGCCGTAGCGGCGGCGTCGGCCGGTGGCGACCGGGCCGCGGTAGCAGCTGCAGCAGCGGCCCAGGCCGAACGTACCAAGGTCTTTTTCTACGTGCCCAGCCTGGAGCAGTTGCGGCGCGGCGGGCGGATCGGGGCGGCGGCGTCGCTCCTGGGGACCATGCTCGCCATCAAACCGATCCTGGCAGTGGACGGCGGCAGGATCGTTCCGCTGGAAAAAGTGCGTTCCGCCGCCAAGGCCGTGGCGCGGCTGGAAGAAATCGTGGTGGCCGCGGCGTCACCGTATCCGGGTGATTCAGTGTTCCTGGCCGTCCACCACTTTGGGAATCCGGCGGAGGCGGCGAGCCTGGCGGCCAGATTGGAAGACGCCCTTCCGGGCTGCCCGCCGGCCCAGATCAGTTCCCTTCCCGCAGTCCTTGCCGCGCATGCAGGGCTCGGCGTCCTCGCCGTTATTGTGGGCAGGTTGGCCAGCGGGCCCGACGGCGCGCACCCGTCGCTGGAGGGCGTCCGGTAGATGCCGGCGGCGCCATGGCCGGGTTCGTATGGGGGGACAGAAATGCGGGCAGTGCACCCCCAGGAGCCCGGGAGGTGGAGGTTGTGTCTGAGGCAAGCCGCCGTTGGGCCGGAACCCTGGCCTGGATCCTGCTTGTCCTGGCGTCGATATTCCTGATGGGCATTGGCATGGCTGCAGGGGCGCATCCCGAGGGAGAAGGCACGTTCCGCCGCAGGGGCGATTGGATGCGTCCGCAGGCGCACCTTTCCACATAGGGCCGTTCGCGTATCGCCGTGCAACAGGGCGGGTTCCTAGGGTGGAGCTATGTCACGCCGGGATGCTGGAGCAGCAGGTCAGCAGGCCCGGCATGCGAGAGCGCGGCTGCAGGCGACGCTGGGGGAGGCCCCTCCCGGGCTCCTGCAAGAAGGCGCCGGCGTAGGCGGTTTTGAGTTCCGTGGCGCGGGGGAAACAGATGGAACTGGAACCGGCAGCGGCACTGGAGGCGGTCCTGGTGGGTCCAGCGGGGCTCCGTCGTTCCGGTGGCGGGTGGGACTGCGTGTTGCGCTGCTGCTGGGTGCGCTGGCTGTCGCGGCCGGAGCCTGGTTCTGGTGGCAGGCAGGTGCCGCGGCCCCGGAGGTCCTGCCCCTGAGCGGTGTGGGTTCCGGTGGGACCGCGGCGCCAGGGGGACCCGGCGCGGACGGCACTCCGCCGCCTGGTCCTGGCCATGGGCAGGAAGAACCCACGGCCGGAGGGCTGGTGGTGGTGCACGTGGCGGGAGCCGTGGCCGCGCCCGGTGTGATCCGGCTCCAGCACGGCAGCCGCGTGGACGATGCAATTGCTGCGGCCGGCGGTGCCGCCCCTGATGCCGACGTGAACAGGCTGAACCTCGCCCTGGTGGTGGAGGACGGCCAGAAGATTTACGTCCCGCAACGTGGGGAGCAGGTGTCGTCCGCGCCCGATGCTCCAGGCTCCGGTGGAACAGGTCCGGGCGGAACGGTCGTGAATGGCGATGGCTCCAAGGGCCCCGGGCCGAACGTCACCGGGCAGGCGCACGGCACCGGCGGCGGGAAGATCAATCTCAACAGCGCCGATGCAGCGGAGCCTGGATACGCTGCCAAAAGTAGGCCCGGTGCTGGCGCAGCGGATCGTTGACTGGCGGAAGGAACATGGACCGTTCAAGAGCGTCGAGGAACTGGATGCCGTGGATGGCGTCGGGCCCAAGATGCTTGAAACCCTGCTGTCCCTGGTAACGGTGTAGGGACGCCTGATGGAAGCACAAAACGGCTCGACAAACGGTTTCAACGGGCGCGGGGGTATGGGAGCGGATGCAAGCTGCGGGGAGCCACACCGCAGTGCCTGGAACCGGTTCGTCGAATCTGCTGTTCGGGGTGCGGATGCGGGGCCGAAAGAACCGGTTCCTTCGGTAACGGTGCAGCTTTTCGAAGCGGCTTCACGGCCCGGAGCGGTATCCAACGGAGCACTGTCACCCTCGCGGGCGTGCCCGCAGACTTCAAGGCTGCCCGCACATCGCCCCCGGAAGCACCAGAGCTGCTGGGAACGGGGCGTGGGCTACGTTCGAAAACGGATAGCCGATAGCGGCAAAGCCCGGGAGGACGCGGCCTCCAGTTCGGCGGGACCACGGCGCCGCACGGACCTCCGGCTTGCCCTCCCCACGGGACTGGTGTGGACCGCCGCAGTGGCCGGACTCTGGCTCCCGCCCACCGGACTGGCCGCCCTCTGCTGCGCCCTGGTGGCACTCGGTGGCGTCTTCCTGGTCCGGGCGGCAAGGGGTGGACGACGACGAACGGTCGGTGCCGGCGTCGGCCGATCAGCCAGGTCCCGGAACCACTTGGCCAGGGGCCGGAGCTTTCGGGCAGCGCTGGGTGCCGCCCTTCTGCTGGCCGCAGCGGCTGCAGCGCACTCTGCAACATCCTCCAGCCAACGGTCCGACGGGCCGCTCGCCGATGCCATAGCGGCCGGTAAGTCGGCGGTTGCCATTGTAGAGGTTGCCGGGAACCCGCGGGCCATCGCGGGGTCCCGGGAGCCGGGGGACGGTGGTCGGTCCCGGTGTGGACCCGGGAAGTGACTACCGGTGGTGTCCTGGTGCGGACCCGGGCCCGGATCGTAGTGATGGGCGGGCAGGGATGGGGCGGAGTTGTGCCGGGGCAGACGCTGCGCGCAGCCGGCAAGCTGCGGGCTGCGGACCCAGGTGAGCAGGAGGCCGGAAGCCTGGCGGCCTCAACGGCGCCCGGCAAGGCCACGGACGGCTCGCTGCTGGACGGGTCGGCCAAGGAACTCCGGGCCCGTTTCGTTGCCGCCTCGGCTTTCCTGTCACCCGATGCCCGCGGACTCCTTCCGGGAATGGTCACCGGTGACACCAGTGCGCTGGACGAGGGTCTGAACAATGCGATGAAGGCCGTGGGCATGACGCACCTGACAGCGGTCAGCGGGGCAAACTGCAGCCTGGTGCTGGGAGCGCTGCTGCTGCTGTGCCGGCGGTTCCGGCTGCCTCGCGCCCCTGCCGCAGCCGCGGCCCTTGCCGGCCTGGCCCTGTTCGTGGTCCTGGTGGGACCTGATGCCAGCGTCCTGCGTGCAGCTTTGATGGGCGCCATCGGGGTCGCCTCCCTGGCCGGCGGACGCTCAGGACGAGGGCTGAGTTTTCTCTGCCTGGCTGTCATGGGGCTGCTGCTGATCGATCCGGCCCTTGGCAGCAGCTTTGGCTTCCTGCTGTCCGTACTGGCCACACTGGGCATCATTCTCCTGGGACGGCGGATCATCGGCTGGATTCCCGTGGCAGTGCCACGGTGGTTGGCTGGCGCGGTTGCGATTCCCTTGTCTGCCCAGCTGCTGTGCGGCCCTGTCATCGTCCTCCTGCAGCCCCAGTTCGCAACCTACTCGCTGGTGGCCAATGTCGTTGCCTCACCCCTGGTGGCTCCCGTGACCCTGCTGGGAACAGCAGCGGTGCCCCTGGTGGTGGTGCTGCCCTGGGCTGCTACGGCGTTGATTGGTGTTGCTGGCGCCTTCAGTGCAGGCGTCGCCGCGACTGCCCGTATCGCTGCCCAGATGCCGGGCTCTGCCCTTCCCTGGCCGGAGGGGTGCCCGGGCTGCTGTCCATGGTGCTGTTCTCGGGGCTGTCCCTGGCCACGATATGGGCAGCGGCCCGGCCGCTGCGGTTCATCCACGGCGTCAAGAAAGCGCACAGCGCCACCGTGGTATCCATCGGGTTGTTGGAACTGCGGCTGCACCGCTTGGGCCCTAAGCGCGGCTTGGACCCCGGCCGCGGACGTGGCAGGCTGGGATACTGCAATAGAACCTCCGGAAGGGACAGCCGATGGCCGCTGCGCAAAAGCGAGCACCCCGCTCCCCGGCGTCGAATACAGCATCCTGGCGGGACGTGACCCCTGCCCGGATCGTCTTGGTGAGCGGCCCGGAAGAGTACCTGGGCATGAGGGCCATGGACACAATCCGGTCACAGGTCAGGGCAGCGGCGCCGGATGTGGAAGTGAGCCGCATCAACGCGGCCGGGTATGAGGCCGGCACCCTGACCATGCAGGTGAGCCCTTCGCTGTTCGGCGAAAGCAAGCTTATAGAGGTGGAAGCCTTGGAAGGCATGAACGACGCCTTCCTAGCCGATGCCCTCGCTTACCTTCAGCACCCGGAGGAGGACGCCGTCGTCGTGCTTCGCCATGCCGGCGGGGTCCGCGGAAAGAAGCTGCTCGACGCCGTCAAGAAAGCCGGCTGGCCGGTGGTCGACTGCCAGGCACTGAAAAAAGACGCGGATAAGGTCCAGTTCGTCGTGGCCGAGTTCAAGGGCGCCGGGCGCCGGATCAACCAGGATGCCGTGCAGGCTCTGGTGAATGCTGTGGGAGCAGACCTGTCCGAACTCGCTGCCGCCTGCGCCCAACTGATCGCAGACGCCGGAAGCACCGTCACCACTGACACCGTGGACAAGTACTACGGCGGCCGGGTGGAGGCCACCGCGTTCAAGGTGGCCGATGCCGCCATGGCAGGAAACGCGCCCGAGGCACTTTCGACGCTGCGCCATGCCCTGGCCACCGGCGCTGATCCGGTGCCGCTCGTGGCCGCCCTCGCATCGAAGCTGCGGACAGTGGCGCGGGTGGCGGGTGCTTCCGGATCGTCCGCTCAGATCGCGGCTGAACTGGGGATGCAGCCCTGGCTGGTAGAGCAGGCGCAGCGGGACGTCCGGCGCTGGACCCCTGAGGGCCTGGTGCGGTCCATCCAGGCCACCGCTGAGGCTGACGCGCAGGTCAAGGGCTTGTCCCGGGACCCGGTCTACGCCGTGGAGCACGCCGTGACCGTGATCGCCATGTCTGTCCAGGGCAGATAGCCCCCGGGCTCGCATCGGCGGCTCATTTCTTCGCACGGTGTTCGGGCACGTCAAGGTGACGTTCGACGGCGTGCTGCCGAGGCTTCCGGGACAAGGGCGGCTTAAGGGCTTAAAGGCGTGTGGCCGGTACCCGAGGGTACCGGCCACACCATCAGTTCGTGGGAACTGGAAACCTTAGAGTGCGTTGACCTTCTTGGAGATCGCCGACTTGCGGTTCGCTGCGTTGTTCTTGTGCAGAACACCCTTGCTGACAGCCTTGTCCAGCTTACGGCTGGCAGTCACGAGCGCAGTAGTAGCAGCCTCCTTGTTGGCGGACTCAACAGCGGTGTTGACGGCGCGGATGGCCGTCTTCAGCTCAGACTTGACTGCGTTGTTGCGCAGGCGTGCCTTCTCGTTGGTCAGGATGCGCTTCTTCTGGGACTTGATATTCGCCACGTGTGAACTCTCTTTGTAATGCGGAAATGGTCTAGAGGGTTTTCAGGCTGGCCTTGACTGAGCGGCGTGGGGATACCTATGGCGGCCAACCATGAGTGACCGTCGACCTGCACGGACACACAGCAATAAAGAATAGCAGGTCAGCGGCAGCACTGGCCATTTTGCGTGCTGTCAGGTCCAGCCGTGTCGCCGGCGCAGCCCGGACGCCACTGTTTCAAACCGTGCCTTGTCCAGCACGGCGCCCTCCCGCCGGATGCTGTCCGGGCGGATCTGCAGGATGCGGTCCAGCCGCACTTCGCTGGGCCTGCCCTGCTTGTCCCAGTCCCCGGCGCCGAGGTCCACGTATTCGCCGGACGTTGTACCTGCCGGAACCCTGTCCTTGCTGGTGAGCATCAGCCCCAGGAGGAAGGGGCCGTTATTCCCCACCAGCAGTACCGGCCTGTCCTTCCCTTGGCCGTGGTCCTCTTCATACGGGACCCAGGCCCATACGATTTCGCCCGGATCCGGGTCGCTGTCCGACTGGGGGAGTAGCGGACTGAGGTCCTGCCGCGGAAATCGCCTGGGTAGGCGCCTGCCGCGGCAGGACCATTCCCGCCGGGGGCGGTCCGCCTGGCATCGGGGCGACGGTCCCGGCCCTGCACCGGTGGGACCGGCGGGCGTTTCTGCAGCATCCGCAGGCCGCGGCGGACGGCGTTTCCCAGGGAGCGGAGATCAATGGCCATCCCCACAGCCTATCGGCGGGGGTGGACCACGGCCGCGCCATCTCCGGGCCGGTCAGGATGCGGTGGCGCGGTGCGGGACGTGGGACACTGGATGTTCAAGATGTGCGGCTGGACCGCAGGCACCTTTCGAGTGCCTGGCGGATGGCTGCAGAAAAGCCAACAGTAAGGACCCTGCGTGTCTCCCATGGCCCGCACCGCACCGGTGCCCGCCGCGACAGATCCGGCAATTATTCGGAACTTTTGCATCATCGCGCATATTGACCACGGCAAGTCCACCCTGGCTGACCGGATGCTGCAGTCCACCGGGGTGGTCCAGGCGCGCGATATGAAGGCCCAGTACCTGGACCGGATGGACATTGAGCGCGAACGCGGCATCACCATCAAGTCCCAGGCCGTCCGCATGCCGTGGGAGGTGGACGGCGTCAGCTACGCACTGAACATGATCGACACGCCGGGCCACGTGGACTTCACCTATGAGGTGTCCCGGTCCCTGGCCGCCTGCGAAGGCGCAATCCTGCTGGTGGACGCGGCCCAGGGCATCGAGGCCCAGACGCTCGCCAACCTTTACCTGGCCATGGAGAACAACCTCACCATCATCCCGGTGCTGAACAAGATCGACCTTCCGGCGGCGCAGCCCGAAAAGTACGCAGCCGAGCCTGGCGAGCCTCATCGGCGGCGACCCCGAAGATGTGCTGCGCGTGTCCGGCAAGACCGGCGTCGGCGTGGAAGCCCTCCTGGACAAGATTGTCCGCGACCTGCCGGCGCCTGAGGGCGATCCTGACGCGCCGGCCCGGGCCATGATCTTCGACTCGGTCTATGACACCTACCGCGGGGTAGTGACCTATGTGCGCGTGGTGGACGGCATGCTCCATCCCCGTGAACGCATCCAGATGATGTCCACGAGGGCTTCGCACGAGCTCCTGGAGATCGGTGTCAGCTCCCCGGAACCCACACCCTCGAAGGGCCTGGGCGTCGGCGAAGTGGGCTACCTGATTACCGGCGTGAAGGACGTCCGGCAGTCCAAGGTGGGCGATACCGTCACCAACCTTGCCAAGCCGGCCGCGCAGTCGCTGCCCGGCTACGCCGACGCCAAGCCGATGGTGTTCTCCGGCCTGTACCCGCTGGACGGTGCCGACTACCCGGTACTGCGCGACGCCCTCGAAAAGCTGATGCTCAACGATGCGGCACTGGTGTACGAACCGGAAACCTCCGCTGCACTGGGTTTCGGCTTCCGGGTGGGGTTCCTGGGCCTCCTGCACCTGGAAATCACCCGCGAACGCCTGGAGCGGGAGTACAACCTCGACCTCATCTCCACGGCGCCGAACGTGGAATACGAGGTGACGCTGGAGGACAAGAAGGTGGTCCGCGTGACCAACCCCAGCGAGTATCCCACCGGCAAGATCGCGGAAGTACGCGAACCCATGGTCTCCGCCACCATCCTGGCCCCCAACGAATTCGTCGGCGCCATCATGGAACTGTGCCAGTCACGCCGCGGCGTCATGGGCGGCATGGACTACCTCTCCGAGGACCGGGTGGAAATCCGCTACCGCCTGCCGCTGGCGGAAATCGTCTTCGACTTCTTTGACATCCTGAAGTCCAAGACCCGGGGCTATGGCTCCCTGGACTGGAAAGCCGACGGAGAGAAGGTTGCCGACCTCGTGAAGGTCGACATCATGCTCCAGGGCGAACAGGTGGACGCCTTCAGTGCCATCACGCACAGGGACAAGGCGTACGCCTATGGCGTCATGATGACCGGAAAGCTGCGCGAACTCATCCCGCGGCAGCAGTTCGAGGTGCCCATCCAGGCGGCCATCGGCTCCAGGATCATCGCCCGTGAAAGCATCAGGGCCATCCGCAAGGACGTGCTGGCAAAATGCTATGGCGGTGACATCTCGCGTAAGCGCAAGCTGCTGGAGAAGCAAAAAGAAGGCAAGAAGCGCATGAAGATGGTAGGTACGGTGGAAGTGCCGCAGGAAGCGTTCATCGCCGCCCTCACCACCGACGAATCGAAGGACAAGGCCAAGAAGAAGTGACCACCGCGCAGCGGGGACCCGCTGATGCCCAGCGTACTTCCCCTTGGCGACCCGGCGCCGTCGGACGGTCTGCTGCCTGCCCAGGCAGCGGACGGTGCGGCGGACCGGGCCTTTGGCCTGTATGTCCACATTCCGTTCTGCGCTGTGCGCTGCGGCTACTGCGACTTCAACACCTACACCGCCACGGAACTGGGGGCGGCGCGTCACAGGATGCCTACGCCCGGACTGCGGCGTCGGAAGTGTCGCTGGCGGCCACGGTGGTGGAGCGCTCGGGATTGCCGGCCCGGAAGCTGGGCACCGTCTTTTTCGGCGGCGGCACACCCACCCTGCTGCCGGCCGATGACCTGTCCATGATCCTTCGTGCTGCTATCGACCAGTGGGGCATCGAGGACGGCGCTGAGGTCACCACCGAAGCAAACCCCGATTCGGTCACCCCCGAATCCCTCGCCGTCCTCAAGGAGGCCGGCTTCACCAGGGTCTCCTTCGGCATGCAGTCCGCCGTTCCCCACGTACTCAAGGTCCTGGACCGCACCCACACGCCCAGCAGGGTCCCGCAGGCGGTGCAGTGGGCCCGTGAGGCGGGCCTGGATGTCAGCCTGGACCTGATCTACGGCACGCCGGGGGAGTCCCTGGCCGACTGGCGCCACTCCCTTGAGACCGCACTGTCGTACCAGCCTGACCACATCAGCGCCTACGCCCTGATTGTCGAGGAGGGCACCAAGCTGGCGGCGCAGATGCGCCGCGGCGAGGTGCCCGGAATTGACGACGACGACCACGCCGACAAGTACGAACTCGCCGACCAACTCATCACCGACGCCGGCCTCGGCTGGTATGAGGTCAGCAACTGGGCGCGGGGTCCGGAGCATGCGTGCCGCCACAACCTGTCCTACTGGCGTGGCGACGACTGGTGGGGCATCGGCCCCGGCGCACATTCGCATGTGGGCGGGGTGCGCTGGTGGAACGTGAAGCACCCGTCCGCCTATGCCAACCGCCTGTCCCAAGGACTGTCTCCCGCGGCGGGCCGGGAAACCCTCGACGCCGAAACCAGGAATTTGGAGCGGGTGATGCTGGAGGCGCGCCTGCAGTCAGGGCTTGACGTCTCAGCGCTCAGCCCAGCCGGAAGGCATCAGGTGGCCGGGCTGATCGCCGACAGCCTGGTGGATCCTGCCGCCGCCTTCCGGGGGCGCCTTGTCCTCACCCTGAAAGGCCGGTTGCTGGCAGACGCAGTGGTCCGCCGCGTCCTCCCGAACTGACGCCCGCCCGGGCGTGCCAGGGAGGCCTGCGCCGCTACTTAATCCAGCGCAGGTTGTACTGGTAGCGGTGCGGCTGGCCCTTGTTGACGTGGATGCCTGCTGCCACGGAGAAGCAGGTCAGTGCCACCCAGATCAGCGTGGCGATGACGGCGAAGATGTTTCCCACGTAAGGGATGAACACCAGGACGTTGGCCAGCACGGCGGCGATGGTGGGCGGCAGGCTGAAATTCAGCGCCTCTTTTGATTCCTGCGCAGTGAACGGCCCGCGGTCGCGGAAGATCAGGTAGATCAGCAGCGAGGGGACGCATCCAAGGATCCCGCCGAAATGTGCGAGCGTGGCCCACTGGCGGTCTTCGCTGGCCGTGAGCGGCAGGGCATTGGCGGGGACGCCATGGTACTCGGAGCGGCCCTGGCCGTCCCTGTGATCACGTGCGTTTTCTGCCACAGTCTGTTCCTTCGGAGGTGCAAGTGGTGCTGACTTCATGTACGGGCGCGGTGTGCAGCGACTTTGGGAAAAGGCGGTGCACTACCAAGAATACTGGCTTTCGGGACGGCTACCGCCGTTCAGGGCACGGTGAGGAAGTCGATGACTTCCTCAACCCGCCCCAGCAGCGACGCTTCAAGGTCCGCGTAGGTGCGCACGGCCCCCAGCAGTTTCTGCCATCCCAGGCCGATGTCCTCCTTGGTGGCGTGGGGCCAGCCGAAGGCTTTCAGGATTCCGGTTTTCCAGTCCTGGCCGCGGGGCACTGCAGGCCATTTGTCGATGCCCAGGACGGCGGGCCGGATAGCCTGCCAGACGTCAACGTAGGGGTGTCCCACGATCAGGACGTTGCCGGCGGCGCCGGGGATGCCATGACGGACTCGGCGATGCGGGACTCCTTGGAATCAGGAACGAGGTGGTCCACGAGTACACCGAGCCGGCGGCCCGGACCAGGCTTGAAGTGGGCAACCGCTCCGGCGAGGTCGTCAATGCCATGCAGGGGTTCGACGACGATGCCTTCCACCCGGAGGTCGTCTCCCCAGACCTTTTCCACCAGCTCGGCGTCGTGCTTGCCTTCCACCCAGATCCGGCTTGCCTTGGCGACCTGGGCGCGTTGTCCGGCGACGCGTACCGAACCGGATGCCGTCCTGCCGCCGGCCGGAGCGGCAACTGCCGCCCGGGGCGCAGGGGGCATCAGCCGGATGGGCTGGCCTTCGAGGAGGAAACCGAAGCCCAGCTTGAAGGACCGGGACTTTCCACGGCGGTCCTCCAGTGCTACTACGTGCATCCCGCCGGATTTTTCCACCCGGGTGACGGCGCCGACCCAGCCTGACTGGACATCTTCCAGCACCATGCCGCGCTCCACGGGCACCTCGGGCAACGCCGCCTTGGCCGGGGCGGAGATGCCACGGGGCCCCCAGTTCTGGTAATCCATGGATTCAATCCGCCTCGCCCTAGGTCCTCCGCTCCGGAATTCCGCCCGGAGCGGTACCAATGCTAACAACGGGCCAAGGCATAATAGACTGTTAGCACTTAGGCATGTCGAGTGCTAACCCTGATGGCACCTGGCGGGGCATGCGCCCCGAACCATGGATGGAGGTGGAGAGTGAGCGAGCCACGCAAACTGGAAGTACTGCGGGCCATCGTGGAGGATTACGTCCACTCCCGTGAACCGGTCGGGTCCAAGGCCCTGGTAGAGCGGCATCATCTCGGCGTTTCCAGCGCAACCATCCGGAACGACATGGCGGCCCTGGAAGACGAGGGGCTGATCACGGCCCCACACACCAGTGCGGGGCGGATTCCCACGGACAAGGGCTACCGGCTTTTTGTTGACCAGATCTCGGCAGTCAAGCCACTTTCCGCCGCCGAACGCCGGGCCATCCAGTCCCTGCTGGAAGGCGCCGACGACCTCGACGATGTCCTTGACCGTACCGTCCGCCTGCTGTCGCAGCTGACCAACCAGGTGGCCGTGGTCCAGTATCCGCACCTCAGCAGGGCGCTGGTCCGCCATATCGAGTTCGTGCTGCTGGCCCCCGCAAGGTGCTGGTGGTGCTCATAGCCAACAGCGGCAAAGTGGAGCAACGGGTCATCGACGTCGGGCAGGATCTTGGCGACGACGCACTGGCCGGGCTCCGCGCGCGCTTCCTCGCCGCACTGGGCGGAACACCGCTGAGCCAGCCTGGCCACGGCCCTTCCCGCCGTCGTCGCCGGAACTGGACACGCCCAGCGCCAGGCATCGCACGCACTGGCGCTTGGGCTTGAGGCCCTTGCGCTTAACACCCGGGAGGACCGGATGGTCATGGCCGGAACGGCCAACCTGGCCCGGTCCAACGTGGACTTCCCCCTCAGTATCGGCCCTGTGCTGGAGGCCCTTGAGGAACAAGTGGTGATGCTGCGGCTGTTGAGCGAAATGGCCCAGGATCATCGCGGGGTGGCTGTCAGCATTGGAAGGGAGAACCCCTACGACGGCCTCGCCGAAGCATCGGTGGTGGCCACCGGGTACGGCCCGGACAGCGTCGCGAAGGTAGGGATTCTCGGGCCGACACGGATGGACTATCCCACCACCATGGCCGCCGTCAGGGCGGTGGCCCGCTACCTTTCCAGGATTTTGGGGCCCTGACTCTTCGCCGCCGGAGACTGTTCCGGCAAGGAGCAAAGAGCTTGGCCGTCCAACTGAACGCAGTACAACAAGGAAGAGATACGAACTTTGAGCAGCCACTATGACGTCCTTGGAGTCTCGCCCGAAGCTACGGGTGAAGAGATCAAAAAGGCCTACCGCAAACTGGCCCGTACCCTTCATCCGGACGTAAACCCCGGTGCGGACGCTTCCGAACGCTTCAAGGCGGTAACCCACGCCTACGAAGTCCTTTCCGATCCCCAGAAGCGGAGGATCTACGACACCACAGGCAACGAAAACGGAACGGACAACGGCTTCGGCGGGGCCGGCTACGCGGGCCAGGGCTTCGCGTTCCAGGACATCTTCGACACCTTCTTCGGCGCCGGCGGCACCTCCGGCCCGGCGTCGCGCGTCCGGCGCGGCCAGGATGCACTCATCAGCGTCCGGATCGATCTTCGGGACGCCGTATTCGGCGTCAACAAGAAGCTCGAAGTGGATACGGCAGTGGTCTGCCCCACCTGTGACGGATCCTGCTGCCGGCCGGGCACGCACCCGGAACGGTGCGATATCTGCGGCGGCAGCGGCCAGGTCCAGCGTGCAGTGCGCTCCATCCTGGGCCAGGTCATGACGGCCGCCCCCTGCGGCACCTGCGAAGGCTTCGGCACCGTCATAAAGGACCCCTGCAACGAATGCAGCGGCCAGGGCCGTATCCGCAGCCGCCGGTCGCTCACCATCAAGGTCCCCGCCGGCGTGGCCACCGGAACCAGGATCCAGCTCTCCGGGCAAGGTGAGGCCGGCCCCGCGGGCGGTCCCGCGGGCGACCTGTACGTTGAAATCCGCGTCAACAACGACGCCACCTATGTGCGGGAAGGTGACGACCTGCACGCCACCCTGCACATCCCCATGACTGCCGCCGCCCTGGGCACCGACGTCAGCCTGGAGACCTTCGACGGCACCCAGGACATCGACGTAAAGCCCGGAACCCAGTCCGGCGAGATCATCAACCTTCGCGGCCTGGGCGTCACCCACCTGCGCGGGTACGGCCGCGGAGACCTGAAGGTCCACCTCCAGGTAGACACTCCGGCCAAGCTCGACCCCACACAGGAGGACCTGCTCCGGCAGCTGGCCAAGCTCCGCGGCGAACAGATCACCGAGGGCAAGCTCGCCGCCAGCGGTGGCATGTTCGCCAAGCTCCGGGACCGGCTCGGTAACCTGTAGCGGTGAGCAACCCCGTCTTCTTCACTTCCGCCGGTTCACTGGCAGGAATGGCTCCCGGTCGGCTCTTTGTCCTCGAAGGGGCCGAAGCGCGGCATGCCGTTACCGTCAAACGGCTGTCCCCGGGCGAGGCCGTGGACATTGTGGACGGTGCCGGCACCCGCATGACCGGAAAAGTCACCTCCGCTGCACCTTCCGGGCTTGAGGTGGAGTGCGGCGCTGTGGCTGTGGAAGAAAGGCCGGACGTCCGGCTGGTGCTGGTGCAGGCCCTGGCAAAGGGCGACCGGGACGAGCCTGGCCATTGAAACGGCCACCGAACTGGGGATTGATGCCGTCATTCCGTGGCAGTCCGAACGTTCCATTGTCCGCTGGAAAGGTGACCGTGCCGCCCGTGCGCACGCCAAGTGGGAGTCTTCCGTGACCGCGGCGGCCAAGCAGGCGCGGCGGGCCTGGATCCCTGAAGTCCGGGCGGCCGTCGAAACGGCGGGGCTTTCCGCTGCCGTGGAGGCCGCGGACCTGGCTGTGATCCTGCACGAAGACGCGGTACGTCCGCTCCGGGCCGTTCTTGAGGGGTGGCAGGGGAGTGCGCACGACGGGGTCCGTGAAGTCCTGCTGATCGTTGGTCCGGAGGGCGGCATCAGCCCGCGCGAAGTAACAAAGCTTTGCGACAAAGGCGCCGTGACAGCCCTGTTGGGACATCACGTCCTCCGGTCCTCCACCGCCGGCCCGGCCGCCGTCGTGCTTGCAAGCGACATCCTCGGCCGGTGGGCTACCGGACCTTAAAGGACCTCGTGTCCTCGTTGCGGTCCGGCTCCCCGCCGGAACCTGCCTGGGCAACGCGCAGGTCGTAGTCGCCCGGTGGCAGGTTGAGCGCCAGGGTGAAGGTGCCCGCCTGCCCCTGCCCGGCGGCCGCAGTAGTCTCCCCGTTCAGGAACGGCGCCTTGCTGCCATTGTCTCCGGATTGCAGGATCTGCCAGTGGAGTTTTGCGCCCGGCGAGGTACTCCGGCCGGTGACTTTTACGCTGCCCTCGGGCACCTCGGCGCCTTCCTGCGGATCAATGATCCAGACCGGAGCCACCAGGCCGGCAGCACGGGTCATCAGGGCGCCCAACTGGACCTTTCCGAACGCCACGTAGTCCGTGTGTCCGTCCACGAGGATCCGCACCCTGATCTGCTGACCCGTGTCGATCAGGCCCGAGCTCGCGGCAGCAGCAGTTGCGGTGTAGATCAGCTGCTGGATGGCTCGGGCGGCCATGTCGGCGTCGAGGTTGCTGTTGAAGGCGTCAGCGGAGACGTCAACCGTGATGATGTCCTTGCCGGAAATGGAGGTGGCAAGTTTGCCGGGATTCTGCCAGGGGGTAAAGAAGTCAGGGTCCAGCGGCTTCTCCGACATCATCGCGCGCAGTGCCCGCGTGACCGGGTTCTCCTGTTCAGGGACGTCCCGGAACTCGCGGTAGAGGAAGACGTTCCCGCCGCTGCGGCCGATCCAGTACACCGGGGCCTTATTGGAGGACTGGGTGGTTTCCAAGGGGGCGCTGGTGGAGGGCGAGTCCGGCAGGGTGCCGCCTGTGGCCGGAACCGAAGCCACGGTGCCGGAGGGCGATGAACCGCCCTCGGCGGTGCAGGCTGCAAGGACCGGAACAAGCATCAGGATTCCCGCCAGGACGGCAGGGCGCAGGTGGCCCATCGATCGTCCCGCCCTTTCGGGCACAGAGGTTTCCGGCACTATCCTGCCCTTGTCCTTTCCTGGCATGGCGGGCCGATCCCCTCGCGGCCTGGCGTTCCAGCAGATGCTGGATTTCCAGCATTACACAGGAGCGGGTCCCTCCAGCGGCTCTTTCGGCTCCCGGTGCATAACTGCAACGGGAACGATATGAGGCCGATATGAAGTTGATACCTAACGCCTCATGGGCGCCCTCCGCGGGCACCATTCCCCGGGTGCCGTGCCCGGTGGTTTGGCTGGTCCCGCGCCCGGTGCGAGGGCCGGCCCGGTATCCGGTCCGGGCGGCTGCTGACGTAAGATAGAGGCATCGCTGGGCAAGGAGCACCGGGCAACGGGCACCGTGTCCAGCGGAGCAAACAAGCGATGTCGATCTTCGAGGGGACCACGGGCCTGCGGGCCAGCACCATGACTGAATCAGCAAATGGTAAGCGCCGGCTCAACACGGGCGAAGGCAGTCCGGGGGAATTCCCGCACTCCCTGCCCGGCATCCGGACCGAAGTAGTCCTCTTTGAGAACTCCGACCAGATGGTTCAATCACTCGGCAGCCATGACGAGGCATTGCGGTTTATCGAAGAACAGTTCCCGGACGTCAACTTCCATGCCCGCGGCAATGAACTGTCCATCAGCGGCCCCGCCGGCGACGTTCCCCGCATCATGCGGCTCCTCCAGGAAGTCCGTGGCCTGGTGGCCCGCCGGACGGTCATTACGCCTGCGGTGCTGCAGCAGCTCGTGGCCCTCCTGCGCACCCAGTCGCTACAGAATCCCGTGGATGTACTCACCCACGACATCCTCTCCAGCCGCGGCAGGACCATCCGGCCCAAAACGCTGAACCAGAAGAACTATGTTGACGCGATCGACGCCAACACGGTCATCTTCGGCATTGGTCCGGCCGGTACCGGCAAGACCTACCTGGCCATGGCGAAAGCCGTCCAGGCGCTGCAGCAGAAGGAGGTCAGCCGGATCATCCTGACGCGCCCCGCGGTGGAGGCGGGGAGCGGCTCGGGTTCCTGCCTGGCACGCTCAGCGATAAGATCGACCCCTACCTCCGGCCGCTCTACGACGCCTTGCACGACATGATGGACCCTGAGTCCATCCCGCGGCTCATGGCGGCCGGCACCATCGAAGTTGCACCCCTGGCCTACATGCGCGGCCGCACCCTCAACGACGCCTTCATCATCCTTGACGAGGCCCAGAACACCACCCCTGAACAGATGAAGATGTTCCTCACCCGGCTCGGATTCGGGTCCAGGATGGTGGTCACCGGGGACGTCACGCAAGTAGACCTGCCGTTCGGCACACGTTCCGGGCTGCGGATCGTGGAGGAAATCCTGCACGGCATCGAGGGCGTGAACTTTTCTGTCCTGGACGCTGCCGACGTCGTGCGGCACCGGCTTGTGGGCGACATCGTCAACGCCTACAGCATCTGGGATGAAGCCCAGCGGAACCGGGTCAAGCATTCAGCAAGCCGCGAAAAACGGGGGGAACACGCGTGAGCATCGAGGTCAACAACGAGTCCGGCATCCAGGTAGATGAGGCCGGGCTGGTGGCCCTGTCGCGGTACATCTTTGAGCAGGCTCTACATCCATCCGCAGGCCGAACTGTCCATCCTCCTGGTGGATGAACCGGCCATGGAGAAACTGCATATTGAGCTGATGGACGAGCCCGGCGCCACGGACGTGCTCTCTGTTCCCATGGACGAGTTGACCCCCGGAACCCCGGGCCGGCCCACGCCCCAGGGCATGCTGGGCGATATCGCCATCTGCCCGCAGGTAGCCAAGGTCCAGGCCAAAAATGCCGGCCACCCGCTCCATGACGAGATGCTGCTGCTCACCACGCACGGCATCCTCCACCTGCTGGGTTACGACCATGCCGAGCCCGAGGAAAAGGCAGAGATGTTCGGTCTCCAGCGGGAACTTCTGACCGGCTTCACCGGCAAAGAAGCACCTGCCGAGACAACCCAGTGACGCAACTGCTCCTGGTTGCGGTGGCATTGGTTTTCCTTGCCGTCGCGGCCCTGCTGACAGCGGCCGAGGCCGCCTTCAGTTTCCTTCCCCGCCACGACGCCGAAGAGGCACTCCACAGGAGCCGCGGCTCGGCCATGCGCCGCATCCTTGCCGAACCTGTCGCCCATACCCGGGCACTGCGGTTTTGGCGCGTCTGGTTCGAAATGGCCTCCGCAGTTGCTGTTGCCGTCCTGATCGCAAGCCTGCTGGACAACGTCTGGCTCGCCGGCCTGGTAGCCACCGGCGTCATGGCCCTCCTCGGGTTCGTGATCGTGGGCGTCTCACCCAGGCAGCTTGGCAGGCTGCATTCCACTGCGGTGGTCCGCTTCACGGCGCCGATGGTCCGGTTCCTTACCAGCGTGCTGGGACCCATTCCCGGCTGGCTGGTGGTCCTGGGCAGTTCCGCGGCTCCCGGGGCGCCCAGCGGTGACGACGCGTTCTTCAGCGAACAGGAGTTCCGCGAACTCGTGGACCGGGCCAGTGAGTCCGACATGATCGAGGACACCGAAGCTGAGATGATCCAGTCGGTATTCGACTTCGGCGACACCCTGGTACGGGCCGTCATGGTTCCCAGGACGGACATCGTCAGCATCGACGCCGGCTCAAGCCTCCACCAGGCGATGTCCCTGTTCCTACGCTCGGGCTATTCCCGGATACCGGTCATCAACGAGAACACCGACCATATCCTTGGCATTGTCTATCTCAAGGACGTGGCCGCCGTCATCCACCAGGGGTGTGGACCAGGAGCCGCCCCTGGTGGAGGCGCTGGCCCGCGAGGTGCGCTACGTCCCGGAATCAAAACCTGTCAGCGACCTCCTGCGCGAACTGCAAAAAGAGTCCACGCACGTCGCCATCGTCATCGATGAGTACGGCGGCACCGCCGGGCTGGTCACCCTCGAGGACCTGATCGAGGAGATCGTGGGCGAGATCGTGGACGAATACGACACCGAGAGCGCCGAAGCCGTGGCGCTGGGAGACGGCTCGTACCGGGTCAGCGCCCGGATGGGCATCGACGACCTTGGCGAGGCTCTTCGACCTGGAGATCGACGACGACGAAGTAGACACCGTGGGTGGCCTTCTCGCCAAGGCGCTCGGACGTGTTCCCATCGTGGGCAGCAGCGTTGACGTGCAGGGTGTTTCGCTGCGGGCGGACCGGCTGGAAGGCCGGCGGAACCGTGTCAGCCACATCATTGCGGCACCCGTACCAAGAGTAGAGACTGACTTAGAAGGCCTCCTGGAAGAGGCTGAAGCAACCCAGCAGGGAGTTCCACGTGAGCAAGAAAAATAAGGCCACCGAACCGGACGACTTCGGCGGCTTCCGGGCCGGGTTCTCGATCCTGGTCGGCAGGCCCAACGCGGGTAAGTCCACCCTGACTAACGCACTGGTGGGCAAGAAGGTCGCCATCACCTCGGCCAAGCCGCAGACTACGCGGCACACCATCCGCGGTATCGTGCACCGCGACGACGCCCAGCTGATCCTGGTGGATACCCCTGGGCTCCACCGTCCCCGCACACTGCTTGGGAAGCGTCTCAATGACCTCGTGGCGGACACCCTCGCCGAGGTGGACGCCATCGGGTTCTGCCTGCCCGCCAACGAGAAGATCGGCCCCGGAGACAAATTCATCGCCGCCCAGGCGGCCGCCGTCGGCCGCAAACCGGTCATCGCCATCGTCACCAAGGCAGACCTTGTGGACAGGCAGGCGCTCACGGAACAACTTCTCGCCGTCGCGGCCCTTGGCCGGGAAGTACTGGGGGAGGACGGCTGGAAGGACATCGTTCCCGTCTCTGCCGCCGACGGTTTCCAGGTGGAAACGGTGGCCGACGTGCTGATCAGCCACATGCCGCCGTCGCCTCCCCTGTATCCGGACGGGGAGCTGACCGACGAGCCCGAGGCCGTCATGGTGGCCGAACTGATCCGCGAAGCAGCCCTGGAGGGTGTACGGGACGAGCTTCCGCACTCCCTCGCCGTAGTGGTCGAGGAAATTGTTCCCCGGGAGGACCGGCCGGAGGACAACCCGCTGCTGGACGTGCGCGTCAACCTCTACGTGGAACGTCCCTCGCAGAAGGCCATCATTATCGGCAAGGGCGGGGCCCGCCTGCGTGAAGTAGGCACGAACGCCCGCAAGGGCATCGAAGCCCTCCTGGGCACGCGGATCTACCTGGACCTCCATGTCAAGGTGGCCAAAGACTGGCAGCGCGATCCGAAACAGCTGGTCAAACTCGGTTTCTGACCAGCATCAACGCCGTTGGACGGGGCACGGCCGGCAAGATCTCCAGACTGGACCACTAAAATGGACCGGATTTTGTATTTAGAGGAAGGTTCACCACGTGGGTCGAGGCCGCGATAACCGCGACAACGGGACTGACTTGTCAGCCGGACCGGGACCGGTATCCCGTCATGCGGGCAGCCATGATGTCGGTGCCGCGCGGCACCTCGGCCCCCTGCGCGGCATGCCGTTATGGCTTAAAGCCGTCACCGGAGTGGTGGCTCTGGTCCTCGTGGCCGCGATCGCGTTCGCTGGGTTCTGGTTCTTCCGGCTCCAGGGCAATATCTCCAAAGCGCCACTGAACGCTGGCGGTGAAAGCACCGAGGCCCCCGGGAACGACGCCACGGGCCGGCTGCAGATCCTCATCCTTGGCTCGGATACGCGTGACGGCAAAAACTCGGAGTACGGGACCGCGGACGATTCCACAGGCTACGGCAAGTCCGACGTAATGATGCTTATGGATATCTCCGAGGACAACAAGCGAGTCAATGTCATCAGCTTCCCGCGTGACCTGCTGGTGGACATCCCCGACTGCAAGGACAGGAAGACCAAAAGGATTACCCTGCCCGAACCGGCGTCATGATCAACGAAGCCATGAGCGAGGCAGGCATCGGCTGCGCCGTGGATACGGTCAATAAGCTCACCGGCATGCAGGTGGACCACTTCATGATGGCCGATTTCAACGCCGTGAAGGAACTTTCCAATGCCGTGGGGGGTGTGGATGTCTGCATCAGCGACGCCGTTTACGATCCCGACTCCCGGCTCCGGCTACCCGCCGGAACGTCATCAGTGCAGGGTGAAATGGCGCTTGCCTTCCTCCGCACCCGCCATGCCTTTGCCGACGGCGGCGACCTCGGCCGCATCAAGGCCCAGCAGGGATTCCTCTCCTCTCTAACCCGCAAGATCAAGGACGACGGCACCCTGTCCGATCCCGCGAAAATGCTGAAGATCGCCGACGTCGTGACCCAGAACCTGACTGTTGATGACGGGCTTGCCTCCGTTCCCACATTGCTGACCATCGGCAACCGGCTCAAGGACATCGACATCAGCAAGGTGGCGTTTGTGGCGGTGCCCACAACACCGGCGCCCATCGACCCCAACCGCCTGGTCATCGCGGAACCCGCCGGTGCGCAGCTCTTCTCGGCCCTGCGGAAGAACGTCGATCTGACCGATCCCACCGCGCCCACCACGCCCACCACGCCCTCACCCAGCGACACCGCAACGCCATCGGCGCCCCCCACGCAGACGGCCCCGCCCGTGCCGCCGTACAACAAGGCGATCCAGCCCGTAACTGTCGCTAATGGAAGCGGTGTCAGTGGCCGCGCCCAGGAGCTTGTGCAGGCATTGGTGGCGGGCGGCTTCACCCGGACCGGCCAGTTCCCCGCCCAGCCCGTGGCCAAGTCAGCGGTGTACTACGGCAACGGCTTTGCTGATGTGGCAGCCGACGTGGCAGGGCTGCTGGGGATCCCCGCCACCCTGATGATTCCTGCGCCGGGTGTGACCGGCGTACAGGTGTATGTCGGCAGCGACTTCACCACCGGCACTGCCTACGGGACCGGCGGCGGGACGGCCGCCGCCCTGCCCCAGGACATCGTGAACCAGACAGCCGGGGACAAGGTGTGCCAGCAGGCAAATCCCGATCTGATCGTCAGGTAGAGGCGTATATCTTTTCGGGCGGACAAAACTCAAGCAACAAAAGATGGGCCCCGCCGGTAACGGCGGGGCCCATCTTTGCATCCGCTACCAGATGCTGACCCGCTCAGCGGCAGGCATCCACATTCCGTCCTCCTCCGTGACGTCGAATGCCTCGTGGAAAGAGTCCAGGTTCTTCGCGATTTCGTTGGTCCGGAACTCGTTTGGGGAGTGCGGATCGGTGGCAAGCCGCCGGATGGCCTCCTCCTGCCGGATGACCTGCCGCCACCCGGCAGCCCAGGACGCGAAGAAGCGCTGGCGCCCCGTCAGGCCGTCAAGGACCTCTGGTTCCTTGCCGTCGAGGCTGATCTGGTAAGCCTTGTAGGCGATGGTAAGGCCGGCCAGGTCGCCAATGTTTTCGCCCAGGGTAAGGCGGCCGTTGACGTGGTGCCCCGGCGCGGCGGTGGGGGACAGGGCGTCGTACTGCGCCACGAGCCGTGCCGTCAGAGCCTCGAAGGCCTGCCGGTCCTGGTCCGTCCACCAGTTTCGAAGTGCTCCGCCGCCGTCGAACTGTGACCCCTGGTCATCAAAGCCGTGGCCAATCTCGTGTCCGATCACGGCCCCAATTCCGCCGTAGTTAACGGCGTCGTCGGCATCGGCGGTGAAGAACGGCGGCTGCAGGATGGCCGCGGGAAAGACGATTTCGTTCATCATGGGGTGGTAGTAGGCGTTGACGGTCTGCGGCGTCATGAGCCACTTGTTCCGGTCCACCGGCTTGCCTACCTCATCAAGGTGCCTGTCGACGTCGGCATTGTGGGCGCGTTCCACGTTGCCCAGGAGATCGTCGGGGTCGATTTCCACGGCCGAGTAGTCAATCCACTCGTCCGGGTAGCCGATCTTCGCCCGGAACGACTCCAGCTTGCGCAGGGCCTCGGCCCTGGTGTCCTGGCCCATCCACTCCACGTCGTTAATGCTTCGGCGGTACGCCTCGATGAGGTTTGCCACCAGGGTCTGCATCCGCGCTTTGTGGGATTCGGGGAAGTGCCGTGCCACGTAGATCTGGCCCACCGCTTCACCCAGGCCGGCTTCAACGACTGCGACCCCCGCTTCCAGCGGTCCTTGTTGCGGGGCGTGCCGCTGATGGTGGTGCCGTAAAAGGCGAAGTTGGCATCCACGAACTCCGAGGACAGGTACGGGGCCGCGGCGCTGACGACGCGCATGGCCAGCCACTCCCGCCAGGTGGCCACCGGCAGTTCATTCAACAGTCCGGCGGCGCCGGTAAAGAAGTCCGGGGTGCTGACCACGATTTCCGTGCGCTTGTCCGCATCGATTCCGGCAGCCTCAAACCAGGTGGCCAGGAGGGGAAGAGGGCGGTGGCCTCATCCGCCGTCTTCAGGTTATAGGTCTTCTGCGGATCCCGGAGCGTGACGTTGTCCCAGTGGTGGGAAGCGAGTTTTGTCTCCAGCTGGACAACGCGCCCGGCGGCGCCGTGGGGATCGGCCACTCCTGCCAGCTCAAACATCTTTTCCACGTGCTCCGTGTACGCCGAAACGATGGGGGCGAACTTGTCTTCCCGGTAGTACGACTCGTCGGGAAGGCCCAGGCCGCCCTGCCCGGTGTACAGCAGGACCCGGTCGGGGTTGCCCGCGTCAGGCGCAGGGTAGATGTAGAAGAGGCCGCCGACGTCCGCGCGGAACAACCGGCCCGCCAGGGCGATGAGGTCGGCCGTCGAGCCGGCGGCAAAGACTTCGGCGAGCCGCGCGCGGATGGGCTCCATGCCCTTGCCTTCGACGGTGGCCTCGTCCATGAAGCTGTTGTACAGGCCGCCGATCTTCCGCTCGATTCCGCTGGCGTCAGTGCCCTTGGCTGCCGCCTCCTCGATGATGTCCCGTACTGCGATTTCCGAGCCGTCACGCAGGGCGGTGAAGGTTCCTTCCAGTGGCCGGTCGTCGGGGATCTCGGTGGCCTTTAGCCACGCGCCGTTGACGTGCTGGTAAAGGTCGTCCTGCGGCCGGACTGTGTGATCAATGGTGGACAGATCGATCCCCGAAATGGGCACTGCAACTCCTTTTGCTGGGACGCCGCTGCCGGGCGGAACACCGGAGCGCGTCTGCATGCTGGACTTTACGGACGGTAGTGCCCTTTCATCTTACGCACCCGTGTTACCCTCAAAGTGTGCGTGCAGAGCTCCTTCTCCTTAGCTGCCGCGGCGAGGCCCAAGACGCTATCTAGCGCACGGCCCACCCTCGCTGCGGAGTTTGTGTTGCCCGGCCACCCTTTCACTGTAGATCGATAGAAAAGGCCACGAACGCCATGCGAAACGCACAGAAGTCCTCAGGAATGCCCGCCCACCGGTACACGCCTTTCCAGGACCAGATCAAGGTTGAGCTGCCGGACCGCACCTGGCCGGACAAGGTGATCACCAAGGCCCCGCGCTGGTGCGCCGTTGACCTGCGCGACGGCAACCAGGCGTTGATCGACCCCATGAGCCCGGCCCGCAAGATGAAGATGTTCGACTTGCTGGTCCGCATGGGCTACAAGGAGATCGAGGTCGGCTTCCCGTCCGCTTCACAGACGGACTTCGACTTTGTCCGCCAGCTCATCGAGGGCAACCACATCCCGGACGACGTCACCATCCAGGTCCTGACGCAGGCCCGGGAACACCTGATTGAACGGACCTACGAGTCCCTGGTGGGCGCCAAGCAGGCCATCGTCCACCTCTACAACTCCACCTCCGTGCTGCAGCGGCGCGTGGTGTTCAACCAGGACGAGGACGGCATCCTGGATATCGCCCTGCAGGGTGCGCGCCTGTGCAAGAAGTACGAGGAAACACTCGCGGACACGCACGTGACGTATGAGTACTCGCCGGAGTCCTTCACCGGTACCGAACTGGAGTACGCCGTCCGGGTATGCAACGCCGTCGCCGACGTGTTCGAAGCCTCGGCCGACCGGCAGGTGATCATCAACCTCCCCGCCACGGTGGAAATGGCCACCCCCAACGTCTACGCGGATTCCATCGAATGGATGAGCCGGCACCTGCACCCGCGCGAAGGAATAATCCTCTCCCTGCACCCGCACAATGACCGCGGCACCGGCGTTGCTGCCGCCGAACTGGGCTACATGGCCGGCGCCGACCGCATCGAAGGCTGCCTGTTTGGCAATGGTGAACGCACCGGCAACGTGGACCTGGTGACCTTGGGCCTGAACATGTTCGTCCAGGGCATCGACCCCATGATCGACTTTTCCAATATCGACGACGTCCGCCGGACCGTGGAGTACTGCAACCAGTTGCCGGTTCCGGAGCGTTCGCCGTATGGCGGGGACCTGGTGTTCACTGCCTTCTCCGGATCCCACCAGGACGCCATCAAGAAGGGCTTCGAGGCGCTGGAGCGCGACGCCGCCGCCGCCGGCAAGGCCGTGGACGACTTCACCTGGCAGGTTCCGTACCTGCCGGTCGACCCCAAGGACCTGGGCCGCAGCTACGAGGCCGTCATCCGCGTGAACTCCCAGTCCGGCAAGGGTGGTGTGGCCTACCTGCTGAAAAACGAACACAGCCTGGACCTGCCGCGCCGTGCGCAGATCGAATTTTCCGGCGTCATCCAGCGACGGACCGATACCGTGGGCGGCGAGGTCAGCGGCGCACAGCTGTGGCAGGCCTTCCAGGACGAGTACCTGCCGTCGGGGCAGGCTGAGGGGCAGTGGGGACGCTATTCGCTGGGCGGCGTCAAGACGGAAACAGATGCCGACGGCGGCATGACGCTGCACGCCTCGCTCACCATTGATGGCGCCCAGGTAAGCCGTACTGGCACCGGCAACGGTCCCATCGCCGCCCTGCTGAACATCCTCCATGAGGACGGGGTTGACGTCAGGGTGCTGGACTACAGCGAGCACGCGCTGTCCGAAGGCGGCAACGCTGCGGCGGCTGCCTACGTCGAGTGCGCGGTAGGGGAGCGGGTGCTGTGGGGTGTCGGTATCGACGCCAACACCAGCATGTCGTCCCTCAAGGCCGTGATCTCTGCGGTCAACCGCGCCATCCGGGACGCCCGGGCCTGAGGCCTGCCGGTGGTGCCGCCGGTCGCGACCGGCGGCACCACCGTGGCCTGGCAGCGTGTAGCCGGGCAGGATGGGAAGATAGAGCGTGGTCCAACAGTCTTTTGCCTCCCGTGCGTATCGGGACGACGCCGTGGTGCTCCGCACGCACAAGCTGGGCGAGGCGGACAGAATTATCACCCTGCTGACCAAGCACCACGGACAGGTCCGCGCCGTCGCAAAGGGCGTCCGCCGCACCAGCAGCCGCTTTGGTGCCCGGCTTGAACCCTTTATGGTGGCGGACCTCCAGTTGGTGTCCGGCCGTACGCTGGACATCGTCACGCAGGCCGTTGCCAAGGGTGCGTACGGCGGAAGCATCGCCGCGGACTACGGCAGGTACACGGTCGCTGCTGCCATGACTGAGACTGCCGAGAAACTGACGGACGTGGACGGCGAGGCCGGCACCGCACAGTACAACCTCCTGGTGGGGGCTCTCGCGTCGCTGAGCCGGGACGAGCACGCCGCGGGCCTCATCCTGGACTCTTACCTGCTGCGTGCCCTGGCCACCGGCGGCTGGGCACCCAGCTTCACCGACTGCTCCCGCTGCGGTATGCCGGGCCCGCACACAGCATTCTCCGCGCCCCTGGGCGGCATGGTCTGCGCGCAGTGCAGGCCACCGGGGTCACCTGCCCCGGCACCTGGGACCGTGGTCCTGCTGGCGGCCCTGCTCACCGGTGACTGGACCACTGCGGATGCGTCCTTGCCGCAGTACCGCAAGGAGGCAGCCGGCCTGGTGGCCGCGTATCTGCAATGGCACCTGGAACGAGTATTGAAATCCCTCAAACATGTGGAGCGTAGCTGACAGTGGCCCTGGGAAAAAGATCAACGCACCGCGCAGGCGCACCCATCCTGTGCTGGCACCGTACCCCCATCCGTCCGGTGCGGTGGCACCGTCCATCCCGGCCGAGTTCATTCCGCGGCACGTTGCCATCGTCATGGACGGCAACGGACGCTGGGCCAACCAGCGCGGGCTGCCGCGGATCGAGGGACACAAGGCGGGGGAGCCGGCGCTGCTCGATGTCATGGCGGGAGCCATCGAACTGGGCATCGAATACGTCAGCGTGTATGCGTTCTCTACCGAGAACTGGCGCCGCTCACCCGAGGAGGTCCGCTTTCTCATGGGATTTAACAAGGATGTGCTGCGAAGGCAGCGGAACCAGCCTGGACGACTGGGGAGTCCGGGTGCGCTGGGCAGGACGCCGCCCGCGTCTATGGGGCTCGGTGATCCGGGAGCTGGAGGAGGCCGAGCAGTTTACGGCTGCCAATACCACCTGTAATTTGACCATGTGTGTTAATTACGGCGGCCGGGCTGAGATCACCGATGCCGTGTCCGCGATTGCCGCAGAGGTGGCGGCAGGCAAGCTGAAGCCAGGCGCCATCACCGAGCGGACCATCCAGAAGTACCTTGATGAGCCAGACCTTCCCGACGTGGACCTTTTCCTGCGCAGGCTCGGGGGAGCAGCGGCTCTCCAATTTCCTGTTGTGGCAGTCCGCCTATGCGGAGTTCGTCTTTATGGATACTTTGTGGCCAGATGTGGACAGGCGCACGCTCTGGGCCGCCGTCGAGGAATATGCGAGGCGGGACCGCCGGTACGGCGGGGCCGTTGATGCGGCTGCTGCTCCGGCGGCCCGGCCGGCTGATCCCCGGTCGGATTAGCCGGACCCGTACGCCCGCAGCCAGCGGGCCAGCCGCGAGTAGGCATCCTCCCTGACCGGTGCGGGCGAGAGGAAGACGTCGTGGAGGGCGCCGTCGATCCGTTCCACGGTCACGGTGCGGCCCAAGCTGAGTGCCCGGGCGCTGATGATGTTGACGTCAAGGACGGCATCGGTACGGCGCATTTCCTCGGACCAGAGAATACCGTTGGCACTGCCTTTGGAGAGCAGGACCAGTACGGGCGCGTCGATCTCCAGGCCGCGGGCCACCCGTGCATGACCGGCAAGCACCGCCCGCAGCCACCCTGCGCGGACCGGGAAAGCCAGGCGGGGCCGGTAGCGCTCATCAAGCGGCCACTCGCCGTCGGCGGTGCTGCTGATGGTCCGCCAGTAGTGGCCACGCTCCGGAAGGCGGAGAACTGCCTGGGGCCGGAACCGGGCCACCGGGCGGACCATGCTGGAGGCGGCCCGCCGCACCAGTGAGTTCCCGTGCATCTCCAGCCACGGGCTGTTAAGGATCAGCAGCGAAACAGCCTCGGGGTGCCGGCTGGTCCACAGGGCTGCCACCAGGCCGCCGGTGGAGTGGCCCATCAGGGCCAGCGGTCCCGGTGCGCCCTCTTGGCGGATGACGCGGGCTGCCTCTTCGATTTCGGCGTCGTAGGCGGCGAGGTCGGCCACGTAGCCACCGGGTGAGTCCGGCCGCAGGCTCCGTCCGTGGTTGTGCATGTCCAGGGCGTAAAAGTCGTAGCCGGCCGATGCCCAGAACCGTGCCACGTCCTCGTTGAAGAAGTAGTCACTCCAGCCGTGCAGGAAGAGAACAGCCCTGCGGCCGTTGGCAGCACCGGCGTCCGCGTCCGGTCGGAGCCGCACCAGGGTTGCCGTCCGCTCCACCCCGTCAGGGCCGGCGGCAACGAAGGTGTGGGACTCAAAATCGCCGCCCAGGATGTCCTGCTGCCACTGCATGACCTCATGCTAAACCGGCACGCGGGGGTGCGCCCGCCTGTCCGGCAGGCTTCTCCGTTTTGGTGTGGCGACCCCGGAGACGGGAAACTGGAGGCATGCGCGTTTATCCCACTTTCTTCAGGCTGGCCTTTTCATGGATGGACGCCGAGCGCGCCCACAAGATCGGATTCAAGGGCATCCGGCTTGTGCATGCTGCGGGCGCCGGAAGGGTCCTGCAGAAGCTGACCGCTCCGGCTCGGTCGCTCCAGACCACGGCCTTCGGTGTCACCTTTCCCTCTCCGTTCGGGCTGGCTGCCGGCTTTGATAAGGAAGGGCACGGGATCGAGGCCCTGACTGACCTTGGCTTCGGGCACATCGAAGTGGGTACCATCACCGGCCAGGCGCAGCCGGGCAACGAAAAGCCGCGGCTGTTCCGCCTCGTCCAGGACCGGGCCGTCATCAACCGGATGGGATTCAATAACGACGGCGCCTCTGCCGTTGCGCCCCGGCTGAAGGCAGCGCGGGCCGCACTTCAGCGCCGCTACCCGGCGGTGCGTCCGGTCATCGGCGTCAACATCGGCAAAACCAAGGTGGTGGAGCCTGGCCGAGGCCGTGGACGATTACCTGGTAAGCGCGCGCAGCCTGGCGCCTGCCGCCGACTACCTGGTGGTCAACGTCAGTTCACCCAACACTCCCGGTCTCCGGCTGCTCCAGGATGTGGAAACGCTCCGCCCGCTGCTGACCGCGGTGGGGCAGGAAGCCGACCGCGCCGCCGGACGGCATGTGCCACTGCTGGTAAAGATTGCCCCGGACCTGAGTGACGAGGACATCGACGACGTGGCGCGCCTTGCCCTGGACCTGAAGCTGGACGGCATCATTGCCACCAACACCACCATCGCCCGGACGGGGCTTTCCTCGCCTTCGGAAGAGGTGGAGAAATGCGGCGCGGGTGGATTGTCCGGCGCTCCCGTGAAGCAGCGTTCCCTCGAGGTGTTGAAGCGGCTCAAGCACGCCACCGGGGATGCCCTGGCCCTGGTGTCAGTGGGCGGTGTGGAGTCGGCCGCGGATGTCCAGGAAAGGCTCGACGCCGGCGCAACCCTGGTGCAGGGCTACACGGCCTTCCTGTATGAGGGGCCGTTCTGGGCAGCGCGGATCAACAGGCAGCTGGCAAAGACCCGCGCCTGACCGTCTGGCTGCCTGCCCCCGGTGAACGCCGCGTGTTCCGTGCGAACCGCGGTTCGGGAATCAACGGCTATTAAAGAACAGGCACCCCGGCGGGTTTTTCCGCCGGGGTGCCTGTTGTTTTGGTCGATAGGGTCAGGCCGGGTACTGTCCGCGCTGGACCTGGGGCTTGGGCAGCCGGAGCTTCCGGAACTGCAGGGACCGCATGGAGCCGTACCAGACCGTACCGCGCTCCACCTCTCCGAATTTCTCCGCCAGGCGCTTGCGGAGCTTGCGGGACAGAATGAACACGTCCACGAAGACCGCCAGGAACATTACCCAGAAAGCGCCAAGGACGTAGATCATCATGTCGCTGGAGGCCGGAACCACCAAGGACACCAGGACAAACAGCAGCGCACCGAACATCAGGTACTCGCCAAGGTTGAAACGCGCATCCACGAAGTCGCGGGCAAACCGTTTCTGCGGACCCTTGTCACGCAGCGGCAGGAACTTCTCGTCGCCGGTGTCCAGCGCCCGGCGCATCTTGAGGCGCTGGTCCTGGACAGCTTGGCGTTCGGCGGCCTTGGATGCCTTGCGGTCCTCAGGCACCAGCGGGCGCTTGCGGGCGGCCTCCTGGGCCTTCCGCGTGGGGGTAGGAGCACCCTTGCCCACCGCACTGCTCTGCTGCGCCGCCGACTCCGCTGCCTGCTGGTCTATGGTTTGCTGCGCCGAGGGCGCTTCTTTTCTACGTCCGAACACCTGACCAGAATACCTTGCAGCGGCGCGCCTTCCGCCTGCTCCGGTGTCCGCCCGGACCGGAGGCCGAATGTGACGGGGGTAATGTTTTGGACATGACTTCATCACCTGCGGCCACCCCGCACAGCACCATCACTACGTCAGGACCCAGCCCTGAAGTTACCGCCAAAACGGAAGATCTTCGTTCAGCGGTGGACCGCTCCTTCGACCAGACAATTGCGCGGCTCAAGGAGCCTGGTTGCCATCCCGGGAATTGCGTGGCCCAGCTTTGAGCGCAACCCCTGGAGCGCAGCGCCGAGGCCGTCGCGGAGCTCCTTCGCGGCGCAGGGATCGGTGAAGTCCAGGTGCTGTCAGTGGACAAGTCGGACGGCACCCCAGGCGGCCCGGCCGTCGTCGCCCGCCGTCCCGCCGCTGAAGGAAAGCCGACCATCCTGCTGTACGCCCACCACGACGTCCAGCCTGTCGGCGACGAATCGCTGTGGGAAACAGAACCTTTCACCGCCGTCGAGAAGGACGGACGCCTCTACGGGCGCGGTGCAGCCGACGACAAAGCGGGCATTATGGCGCACATTGCTGCATACACGGCCGTTGCCGATGTCCTCGCCGGCTCCCTGGGGCTGGGTGTGACCTTCTTCATCGAGGGTGAGGAAGAAGCCGGATCACCTACGTTCCGTACATTCCTGGAGGCGAACCGGGAGCTGCTGCGTGCGGACGTCATCGTGGTGGCCGACTCCAGCAACTGGAAAGTCGGCATACCCGCCCTGACTACCAGCCTCCGCGGCCTGGTCGACGGCACTATCGAGGTGCAGGTCCTTGACCACGCCGTTCACTCCGGCATGTTCGGGGGGCCGGTCCTGGATGCTCCCACCCTGCTGTCCCGCCTGATTGCCACGCTTCACGACGCTGACGGGAACGTGGCCATCGAAGGACTGGTGGCTACCGACACCGCTGCCGTGGATATGCCGGAAGCGGACTACCGCAGCGATGCGTCCGTGCTCGACGGCGTCCGGCTGGCCGGGACAGGGAGCATCGCGTCCCGCCTGTGGACCAAGCCGGCACTGTCAATCATCGGCTTCGACGCCCCTGCTGTCGACATGGCCTCCAACACCCTTCTCCCGCGCGCACGGGCAAAGTTCAGCCTGCGGCTGGCCCCAGGACAGGTGCCGGCCGACGCCATGGAGGCGGTAAAGAGGCACGCTGAGGCCAATGCCCCCTTTGGGGCCACCGTTGTCTTTACGCCGGGGGAGGCCGGCAACCCCTTCCAGACCGACACCTCGTCTGCCGCCGGGAGCCTGGCCATGTGGGCACTGGGGGAGGCCTGGGGAGTTCCCGCCGTCGAAACCGGCATCGGGGGGTCCATTCCCTTCATAGCCGACCTGACCGACATGTATCCCGAAGCCCAGATCCTGGTGACAGGAGTGGAGGATCCGGACTCGCGGGCACACAGCGCCAACGAGTCCCTGCATATAGGGGACTTCCGCAACGCCATCCTGGCCGAGGCCCTCATGCTCGTCCGGCTGAACTCCGAGGGCCTGACGGCAGGTGAGTAACGGCCGTTGGGCGTACCTGCGGCCGCCCTGCTTCCAGGGAACAACCTGCGGGCTTTGACGGTTACCCAAGGAGTTAGAGCTACAGGACTGCCGCGCGTAGCATGTAGCTATAGCCCATACCGTATTTGTAGGGGCAGGCGCCGTTTCGGCGGCGCCGCCAGACCGTCCTAAGAAGGTAGGCCAATGAGCACCGCAACCAACGAAAACAGCACCGCCGCCACCAGTGTGGCCAGCGACGAACTGCCCGTTCACGAGGTCAACCTGACCGATGTCGCTGCAGGCAAGGTACGCAGCCTCCTCGAGCAGGAAGGCCGCACCGACCTGCGCCTGCGCGTGGCCGTGCAGCCTGGCGGATGCTCAGGGCTGATTTACCAGCTCTACTTCGATGAACGGCTCCTCGATGGAGACGCCGTGCGTGACTATGACGGAGTCGAGGTCGTCGTCGACAAGATGAGCGTGCCGTACCTGAGCGGAGCCAGCATCGACTTCGAAGACACCATCTCGAAGCAGGGCTTCACCATCGACAATCCGAACGCCGGCGGCTCCTGCGCCTGCGGCGATTCGTTCCACTAAGCCGGTTATTTCGCCTGATGTCGGCGCCGGGCTTCCTGCCGTCCAAATCGGCACGGGGGCTCGGCGCCGACATGTGGGCGAAACGCCCGGGGAGCGGTAAGCTCTACACCGAGTAGTAAAACTTTTTTGTGCCCGGAGCGCCGATGGCTGCCCGGACAACAGCAACAAGTAGGAAGGGCCGTCTGTGAGTTCGCAGAACCGAACCGGCAGCCGACGCAAAACGATCACCACGATCTCAAGCTTGGCTATAGCCGGCGCGTTGGTTTTGACCGGATGTTCGCCAGAGGTAGAGAAAGGGTGGATGCCCACTGAACGTGGCACCACCAGCAACACCGACCGCATCATGGACCTCTGGGTCAACTCATGGATTGCTGCGCTCGTGGTCGGCGCCATTACGTGGGGCCTGATCATCTGGTGCGTGGTCGCCTACCGTCGCCGCAAGGGAACCGTGGGCTTCCCGCGGCAGACCAGCTTCAACCTTCCGCTGGAGGTCTTCTACCTCACCATCCCGATCTTCATGGTCCTGGTGTTCTTCTACTTCACGGACCGTGACCAGCAGGCTATCGATGACCGGTCGCAGCCTGCGGACGTCGTCGTTGACGTTCGCGGCAAGCAGTGGGCCTGGGACTTCAACTACAAGTCCGGCAATGTCATCCAGGAAGACCTCCACGAGGCCGGCGTCCAGGCGCACCTCACCGGCAACACCATCGACAAGGAACAGCTCCCCACGCTGTACCTGCCGGTCAACAAATCCGTTGACCTCGAACTCAATTCCCGCGATGTCATCCACTCCTTCTGGGTTCCCGCCTTCCTGCAGAAGCGCGACATGATCCCCGGCAAGACCAACTACATCCGGTTCACCCCCACTAAAGAGGGCACCTACGACGGCAAGTGTGCCGAACTCTGCGGCGAGTACCACTCCGAAATGCTGTTCCGCGTCAAGGTGGTGTCGGAATCTGAATTCCAGGCACACATGGACCAGCTCAAGGCTGAAGGCAACACCGGTCTGCTCGGCGTGGAGTACGACCGCAACCCGAACCTGAACGAAACCAAGTAAGGGGAGCGACGTGGCTACGTACACCCAATCCGCACCCTCGGGAGTCCTGTCGGCTCCCGTGGTACCGAAATCCAAGGGGCGCATCGTCGTCAACTGGATCACCTCCACTGACCACAAGACCATCGGGTACATGTACCTGATCTCTTCGTTTGTGTTCTTCTGCCTCGGCGGTGTCATGGCGCTGCTGATCCGCGCCGAGCTGTTTGAGCCCGGCATGCAGATCCTGCAGACCAAAGAGCAGTACAACCAGCTGTTCACCATGCACGGCACCGTGATGCTCTTGATGTTTGCCACCCCGCTGTTCGCCGGGTTCGCCAACGTGATCATGCCGCTGCAGATCGGCGCCCCCGATGTGGCCTTTCCCCGCCTGAACGCGCTGGCCTTCTGGTTCTTCCTGTTCGGCTCAACCATTGCGGTGTCCGGGTTCATCACCCCGCAGGGTGCGGCCTCGTTTGGCTGGTTTGCGTACGCGCCCTTGTCCAACACGACGTTCACCCCGGGCATCGGTGGCGACCTGTGGGTCTTTGGCCTTGCGCTCTCCGGTTTCGGCACAATCCTGGGTGCGGTCAACTTCATCACCACCATCATCTGCATGCGCGCCCCGGGCATGACCATGTGGCGGATGCCCATCTTCACGTGGAACACGCTGATCACGGCCATCCTGGTGCTGATGGCCTTCCCGCCGCTGGCGGCCGCCCTGTTCGCCCTGGGTGCGGACCGGAAGTTCGGTGCACACATCTTCGATCCGGAGAACGGCGGCGCCGTCCTGTGGCAGCACCTGTTCTGGTTCTTCGGCCACCCCGAGGTGTACATCATCGCGCTGCCGTTCTTCGGCATCGTCTCGGAAATCTTCCCGGTATTCAGCCGCAAGCCGATCTTCGGCTACAAGGGCCTGGTCTACGCGACGATCGCCATCGCCGCCCTGTCCGTCACCGTGTGGGCCCACCACATGTACGTCACCGGCGCCGTCCTGCTGCCGTTCTTCTCGTTCATGACGATGCTCATCGCGGTGCCCACCGGCGTGAAGTTCTTCAACTGGATCGGCACCATGTGGCGCGGCTCACTGACGTTCGAGACGCCGATGCTGTGGAGCCTCGGCTTCATTATTACCTTCCTCTTCGGGGGCCTCACCGGCATCATCCTGGCCTCGCCGCCGCTGGACTTCCACGTTTCGGACTCCTACTTCGTGGTGGCGCACTTCCACTACGTGGTGTTCGGTACCGTCGTGTTCGCCATGTTCGCGGGCTTCTACTTCTGGTGGCCCAAGTGGACGGGAAAGATGCTCAACGAGCGCCTGGGCAAGATCCACTTCTGGCTCCTGTTCCTTGGCTTCCACGGCACGTTCCTGATCCAGCACTGGCTGGGTGTTATGGGTATGCCCCGCCGTTACGCGGACTACCTGCCGGAGGACAACTTCACGTGGATGAACCAGTTCTCCACGGTCGCATCCTTCGTGCTCGGTGCCTCGCTCATCCCGTTCTTCTGGAACGTCTACATCACGTGGCGCAAGGCTGAAAGAGTCCAGGTCGATGATCCGTGGGGCTTTGGTGCTTCGCTGGAGTGGGCCACATCCTGCCCCCCGCCGCGCCACAACTTCACCTCCCTGCCCCGGATCCGGTCGGAGCGTCCTGCCCTGGACCTGCACCACCCGGAACTCCGCCAGGTCCACACCGTTGACTCGCCGCCTCCCGCAGCGGCGGTTCTCGGCAACGCCGACCAGAAGGACACCGCACAGTGAAAATCGAATCTTGGATCTTTGGCTCCGGAGTCTTCTTCTTCGTTCCCATCTCCCTGGTCTACGGCTTCCTGACTAACTGGGGCGAGTGGGTAGGTATCCTCGGCATCCTGCTGGTTGGCGGGCTGGCGGGCATGATTGGTGCTTACCTTGGCTTCACCGGTAAGCGGGTGGGCCTCCGTCCTGAGGACCGCAGCGATGCTGAAATCCATGAGGGCGCCGGCGAGCAGGGCCACTTCAGCCCCTGGAGCTGGTGGCCACTGGTGCTGGGCATTGCCTGCGCCACCGGGTTCCTGGGCCTGGCCGTAGGCATCTGGATCACTTTCATTGCCGGCGGCATCGCCGTTGTGGCACTTGTCGGTTGGGTCTATGAGTACAGCCGCGGAGACCACGCACACTAGGCAAGCAAAAGAATAACGACGTCGGGCCCCACCAATGCGGTGGGGCCCGACGTCGTTATATGCCCTCAACGGGCCTTAGCCGGCTCCCTGCGACTCCAGGAGGAGTCCGAGCTCGCGGAGTGCGTTTGCGGCCTGCTCGCGCTTCAGCGTGTCTTCCCGCCCGGTTTCGTTGACCGACAGCTCCACCTCGCAGCCCTGTCGAAAATCAGCTGTCATCACCTGAAGCAGGGAGCCTGCGTCCACCTTTGCGGCGCCGGGCCTGCCGATGGTAACCGGAAGCCCCGTGTCGGTGACGGCCCGGACAAATACCGCGGCGGAACGTGCATGCAGGCCTGCCGGCGCTGCCACCACGGCTTTCTGTGTTGGCAAAGGGACTCCCTTTTCGAAAGACGGCCCCATCCGTCTGCTGGCAAGATTTCCTGACCAAATATATCGGTCGCCAAGCGCGTGGCGCGAAAGTGACTCAGTGTCCCGGGACTGGTCTAGACCGTCATAAAATTGAGTGGAAATCAACGTCAGGAGAAAGATCATGGCAGCTGGCGCCACGGCAATCAGCGGTGACATCGACCGCACCAGCGGAACGGCCATCTATGTCCAACTCCGCGAGATCCTTCGCGCATACATAGCGCAATCGTGCCCGCCGGGCTCGGCGCTTCCGTCCGAACGGGACCTCGCCGAGCGATTCGGGCTGGCAAGGATGACAGTCCGCCAGGCCATCGACGCCCTGGTGGGGGAGGAAGTCATAGAGCGCGTGGTGGGGCTGGGAACATTCGTCCGGCGGCCGAAGCTCGACCTCCAGGTAAAACTCACGTCCTACAGCGAAGAGATGCAGCGGCGGGGTATGGTTCCGGCCGCCAAGGTACTTAGCTTCGAACAAATCGGGGCCAGCGCGTTCCTGGCCCGCGAGCCTGCAGCTGGACGAAGGAACGCCGCTGGTGCGGTTCCGGAGGCTCCTCCTGGCTGATGGGGAGCCCATGAGCGTTGATGAAAACTTCATCCCCGCGCACCGCGTCCCGGGCTTGCTTGACGGTGAGCCACCCACGTCGCTTTACAACGTCCTCAGCGAGCAGTTTGGCCTGGTCATGGAGTGGGGCGAGGACATGATCGAGGCGACGGCGGCTTCTCCGTCCACCGCACGGCTGCTCAACGTGGAAGTGGGGGCGCCGTTGCTGAAGATCCAGCGGCACGCCTTCGTGGCCCGGGCAATGGTTGACTACTCGGTGTCCTATTACCGTGCGGACCGCTACAAGCTATGGGTACCACTGCAGCGGCCCGGCGCCCGGAGGGCCCGCAACCACTGAGGGGCCCCAATCACGCCACGCAGCACTCCGCGGGAACCAGCTGGTTCCTGGTCGGACAGTGGCAGGAGAAGCTGCGCCGCACCGCAGCACTACTTCAAGGCAGGAACCGGAAGAACTTGGAAAACAGGAAAGGCCCGATCCAAATGGATCGGGCCGTTCCTTTCGGATACCGGAGCCTAGTGCGTCAGGCTCTTGGATCCTTCGGCTGCTTCAATTGCCTCGTGGCCGTGGCCGTGCGCGGCTTCAAGCTCTGCAGGGGTGGCCGGTGCAACGCGGTCTTCGAAGAACCAACGGGAGAGGAACGCGCGGCGCTTCTCCTTGCGGGTGACCACACCGTGCTCATTGGGCTCGGCGGGCAGGACCTGGGGAGAGTCGAACCCCACCAGTTTGTAGCGCTTGTACTCGTCCAGCGGGGCGTGCACCTCGATGAACTCACCGTGCGGGAGCCTTACGATTCGGCCGGTTTCCCGGCCGTGCAGGGCGATTTCCCGGTCCTTGCGCTGCAGGGCAAGTGCGACGCGCTTGGTCACGATGAACGCAATAATCGGTCCCACGAAGAACAAGGTGCGCAGCCAGTACGTGACATCGTTGAGCGACACGTGGAAGTGGGTCGCGATGAGGTCGGAACCAGCAGCCGCCCACATGACGCAGTACCAGACGAAACCGGCCATGCCGATGGCGGTACGGGTCGGAGCGTTCCTCGGCCGGTCCAGGACGTGGTGTTCGCGGTCATCCTTGGTAACCCAGCGTTCGATCCACGGGTAGGTGAACATCACGGTAAAGAGGATGCCGGCCGGTACAAGCGCAGGCAGCAGGACGTTGAACGTGAACACGTGTCCGAACCAGACCTGCTCGACGTGCCAGTTGAACGGGTTGCCCGGCATCAGGCGGAGGGCACCATCGACGAAACCGATATACCAGTCAGGCTGCGTACCGGCCGATACGGGGGACGGGTCGTAAGGACCGTAGTTCCAGATCGGGTTGATGGTGAAGAACGCCGCCATCAGGGCAATCACGCCGAAGACGATGAAGAAGAATCCACCCGCCTTCGCAGCGTACACAGGTCCCAGCGGGTAGCCGACGACGTTGTTGTCGTTGCGTCCGGGGCCGGGGTACTGCGTGTGCTTGTGGACGACGACCATGAACAGGTGCATGACGATCATGAGCAGGATCAGTGCCGGCACCAGCAGGATGTGCAGCATGTACAGGCGGCTGATGATGGCCGTACCCGGGAATTCCCCCCAAAGAGGAAGAACGAGATGTACGTACCGATGACCGGGATCGACTTAATCACGCCGTCGATAATGCGCAGGCCGTTGCCGGACAGCAGGTCGTCAGGAAGTGAGTACCCGGTGAAGCCGGCAGCCATGGCCAGGATCAGCAGGACGCAGCCGATGACCCAGTTCATTTCACGCGGGCGGCGGAAGGCACCGGTGAAAAACACCCTGAGCATGTGGACTGAGACGGATGCCACGAACAGCAGTGCTGCCCAGTGGTGGACCTGGCGCATGAAGAGGCCGCCGCGGACGTCGAAGGAGATGTTCAGCGATGAACTGTATGCCACGGACATCTCCACGCCCTTCAGCGGAACGTAACCGCCGCTATAGTGCGTTTCGGCCATGGAGGGGTCGAAGAAGAACGTCAGGAAGGTGCCGGACAGCAGCAGGATGACGAAGGAGTACAGCGCCACCTCACCGAACATGAATGACCAGTGATCGGGGAAAACCTTACGGCCGAATTCCCTCAGGATTCCGGAGCCGCCAACGCGGGAATCAACGAAGTCGGTGATCCGGCCTGTCTTGGTTTTGGCGACGAAAGCGGGTTCAGCTGTTGATGTTGCGCTCATGCTCATCACGCTCCCAGTAACTTGGTCCTACGGGTTCATGGAAGTCGCTGGTAGCGACGAGGTAGCCCTCGTCATCAACTGCGATGGGCAGCTGGGGGAGAGGACGGCTGGCGGGGCCGAAGATCACCTTACACTCTTGGGTGAGGTCGAAGGTGGACTGGTGGCACGGGCACAGCAGGTGGTGCGTCTGCTGCTCGTAAAGAGCGACAGGGCAGCCAACGTGGGTGCAGATCTTCGAGTAGGCAACGATGCCGTTGTAGCCCCACTCTTCGCGGCCTTTGGAGGGATTCAGCGATGCAGGATCCAGGCGCATGAGGAGTACAACGGCCTTGGCCTTCTCGTTGAGCTTGCCTTCAGTCAGTTCGTTGAGCCCCTCCGGAATGACGTGGAACGCCGAGCCGATGGTGACATCCGAGGCCTTGATGGGGGTACCGTCGGGGTCGCGGGTGAGACGCTTGAGCTTGCCGTCGTGGGGTGCCCACATAGTGTGTGCGAGCTTGTCGTCAGGGCGGGGTCCGAGGTCACCAAAGATGGCGAGTGCGGGAAGCGGAGCGAGAGCCACCGCACCCAGGAGGGTGTTGCGGATCAGCGGACGGCGCTTGATCCCGGTTTCGTCGAGGATGTCGTCAACGATGCGGACGGCAGCCTGGCGGTCCTCTTCGATACGGATCGCGTGACGCTCTTCGGAGACTTCGTGGTCGGGCATTAGGGCCTTGGCCCAGTGCACGATGCCGGTTCCGATACCCAGCATGGCAAAGGCGGTACCTATGCCAAGCAGCGCATTCTGGAGCCGGATGGTGGCAATACTCGAGTCGTTACCCAGATCGATGGCGAAGTACGCCACCAGGAAGATCAGGGTGCCAACGACAGAAATGCCAAAAAGTAAGGCGACCTGCCGTTCTGCCCGCTTTGCGGCTCTCGGGTCCGTGTCAGCCAGGCGCAAACGATGCGGGGGAATTCCAGGATCCTGGAACTTCTCCACCTCATTCTGACCAGCCGTAGCTACGGTGCCCGAGTGGTTCGGACTGCCGTCACTATGGTTGCCCATAATTCGCCTCATCCTTCTCTCGTCCCGGCAATCGCCGGGTTAGTTTTCAATTTCAAGCTGCTGACAGGGCAGCAGAAGTTTTGTATGTCCGTCAGGACGTCAGGATGTCCTGGACGTCAGCCAGATTGTGAAGGCGATAATGACGCCGAGGCCGGCAACCCATACGAACAAACCTTCAGCTACCGGGCCGAGGGAACCAAGATCAGCGCCGCCCGGGGAACCGCTGGATTCGATCTGCTTCAGGAAGGTGATGATGTCCTTCTTGCCTTCAGGAGTGATGTTTGCGTCATTGAATACCGGCATGTTCTGCGGGCCTGTGACCATGGCCTCGTAGATGTGCTTGCCGGTTACATCGGCCAGAGCAGGTGCGAACTTGCCCTGGGTCAGCGCGCCGCCGGCAGCAGCGGCGTTGTGGCACATGGCGCAGTTAGTCCGGAACAGTTCGCCACCAGCTGCGGCATCGCCGCCACCATTTGTCAGGTCATCCGCAGGGATTGCCGGGCCGGCTCCCAGGGACGCTACGTAGGCTGCAAGCTGTGAGGTCTGCTGCTCGTTGAACTGAACCGGCTTCTTCATGGCTTGGGGGCCGTTCATCTGCATCGGCATGCGTCCGGTGCCCACCTGGAAGTCAACAGCAGCGGCGCCGACGCCGACCAGGGAGGGTGCGTCCTTGGAACCGCTGGCACCCATGCCGTGGCACGTGGCGCAGTTCGCTGCAAAGAGCTTGCCACCCTCTTCGACGTCGCTGGCGCTTGCCGTGGTGGTGCTCGCCTTGGCCGTGTTCATGGTGGTGGCCACGGCGTAGAGCCCACCAGTGATGAGGAGCCCCATCAGGAGCAGCGCTATTGCTGCAAGTGGGTGACGCCGCTTTTGTGAGAGTGCCTTCACGTGGTGGTTCCTTTATTCGATCCTGCGCCGGCTCCGGGAGCCGCTACCTGAAATTCTGCCTCTTGTAGAAAAAGAATCAAAGCTGGCTACTTGAGTACGTAGATGACCAGGAAGAGGCCGATCCACACAACGTCAACGAAGTGCCAGTAGTAAGAGGTGACGATCGCGGACGTTGCTTCGAAATGTCCGAACTTCTTCGCGGCGAAAGACCGGCCCATGATGAGCAGGAAGGCGATCAGGCCGCCGATGACGTGGAGGCCGTGGAAGCCGGTGGTCATGTAGAAGGCGGAGCCGTAGGCGTTGGAGGAGAGCGAGACGTGCTCGGAAACCAGCATCGCGTATTCGGTGGTCTGGCCGGCAACGAAGAACGCGCCCATGAGGAACGTGAGGGTGAACCATTCGTTCATTCCCCAGCGCGCGAACTGCAGGGCGCCTCCGGCGCGCCGTGGCTGCAGCCGCTCTGCGGCGAAGACGCCCATCTGGCAAGTGAAGGAACTGGCCACGAGGACGATCGTGTTGACGAGCGCAAAGGGGAAGTTGAGCTTGGCTGTCTCTTCCGCCCACAACTGCCCGCTTGTGGAGCGCAGAGTGAAGTACATGGCGAAGAGACCGGCGAAGAACATCAACTCACTGGACAGCCACACAACGGTTCCAACGGAAACCATATTGGGGCGGTTCAGCGTGGGGTGCGCCGGGGTACTGGGGGCATGGGTCGCAGATGTCACATAGACATTATGTCTGCAAAAGTCCGTGCTGCCCAACGCAAACCGTCTTTTCGGAGGACTTTTTCTACAAAGACGCGAAATTGCCCGGAAAAGTTCCCGCTGCCGTTCACATTGGTCAGTGGCCGCCATCGCTCGATAGCATCAGCAGGTGACTTCTCAGGCAGCTAAAGCGTCCGGCAACACCTGGCCCCGGTTGATCTCGGCGCTCATCAAGGGCAACGACCTCACTGCAGAGAACACCTCCTGGGCCATGGACACCATCATGTCCGGAGAAGCCACGCCGGCTCAGATTGCCGGGTTCCTCGTGGCCCTCAGCGCCAAGGGCGAGACCGTGGACGAGCTTTCCGGCCTGGTCGACGCAATGCTGGCCCACGCAAACCCGGTGACAATCAGCGGCGAAAAACTCGACATCGTCGGGACCGGTGGTGACCAACTCAACACCATCAACATCTCAACCATGGCCGCCCTGGTTGCGGCCGGGGCCGGCGCGAAGGTCGTCAAGCACGGCAACCGCGCGGCGTCGTCGTCGTCCGGGTCTGCTGACGTGCTTGAAGCGCTCGGTGTTCGTCTTGACCTGCCTATTGCCCAAGTGGCCCGGAACGCGGAAGAGGCGGGCATCACATTCTGTTTTGCGCAGGTGTTCCACCCGTCATTCCGCCATACCGCCGTGCCGCGCCGGGAGCTTGCGGTGCCCACGGCATTCAACTTCCTGGGGCCGCTCACCAACCCTGCCAATGTGCAGGCCTCGGCCGTGGGCGTTGCGAATGCGCGAATGGCGCCGCTCGTGGCCGGGGTCCTGGCCCGCCGGGGGAGCAGGGGGCTGGTATTCCGCGGGAACGACGGCCTGGATGAGCTGACGACAACCGGGCCGTCCACCGTGTGGGAGATCCGTGACGGCGCGGTCAGTGAACTGCACTTCTCACCGCAGGACCTGGGCATCAGCCTCGCTACCGTTGAACAACTCCGCGGCGGTGACGCGGCGGCAAACGCCGGAGTTGTCCGCGACGTCCTCGCCGGCAGGAAGGGTCCGGCGCGGGACGCAGTCCTGGTAAACGCCGCGGCTGGCCTGGTCGCATTCGACCGGGAAGCAAGGGGGCCGTTCATGACACGGATGCAGGACGCTTTTGAGCGTGCGGCACAATCGATCGACTCGGGTGCAGCCGCGGCCGTCCTGGACCGCTGGGTATCCCTGTCCCGCGCCTAGGGGCGGGACCGCAAGTTACTGTTCGAACCCCAGCGAGAAGGCGGCATCAAGGTCGTGCTGTGAGTACGCCCGGAACGCGATGTGGGTGGTTGTGTGGACCACTGCGGGGACCTTTGACAGCCGGTCCGCGATGACATCGGCCAGGTCCTCGTGCCGGCGAACCCTGGCTACCGCAATGAGGTCCCATTCCCCGGTGACCGAATAGACCTCGCTGATGCCTTCGATGGCCGATATCTCCTCTGCCGTCTCCGGAATGCGGGCGGCGTCAGTCTTGATCAGAACAAATGCGGTAACCACGTTTGGACCCCTTCAATCAGTGCCGCCGCAGTAAGGCACGGCAGGCTTTTCCCTGCAGTCAGCCTATTACACGGGCGCAGGTGCACCCGTTGCCATCCAGTACCCCTGCCGCCGCTGCGGGTTACCTGCCCTGCCTGCGCCGGAGCCTCGCCGCCCCGGCCAGCAGGAAGCGGTAGCCCAGCAGGAAAACGGCCAAAGCCAGCGTCGCAACGATGATAAAGGGCAGGACAACACTCTGCCCGGTTACCGCCCGCAGGAGCATGCCACCCACCAGGCTGCCCAGCCAGACGGGAACACCCGCGCGGAGTACCGACAACGGGAGGCGCCAGGCCCGGCCGATAACCCAACCCGCGGCCGCACCGGCGAGGAACGGCCAAGCCGTCAACAGCACGCCCAGAATGGGCTCTTCCCGGTGGTGTGCATCGCGGCCAATCGCGGCGAAAACAAGGATCAGCACGATGTCAGCCACTGCCGCGGCCGCCACGGCCCGCCCGGGGGCTGCCGGGGCAGGCTTGGTTTTCATGAAACTCATGGTTTCGAGCTTAGCGGGCGGCAGATGGGACCCATGCAAACGCCGGGGGAGTGCCGGTAGCGGGGGAGCGGATGTCAGACGGCCTCCTGGAGGCGGCTGCCTTCCGGTGTTGCCTGCGCCCTACGGACAAGCCAGCTTGCCTCCCATCGCAGGTGGTATTCCGCGTCCGAATCCCATTCGATGAGGACATCGGTAACGGTGTAGGCCACAGCGCTGGCGGCCATGGACCTGACCGTTACGGGTGCGGGACGCAGCAGGACGATAGGTTTGCCCGGAGCAAGCCGCAGGGCCTCCTCACGCATTTCGGAACGGCAGCCTGGGCAAGTGCCCGTGGAATGGGTGCAGGTCTGGGGGCGGGGGAGTTCGCGCATGGAGGTCCTAGGGAATATGCAGGAATACCGGGCGCCGCCGCCGTCTGCATGAACCAAATGGAGGGTCCTTGGACCGCTCCATCGCGCGCCCGCGGCGGGCCTGGCCGGCCTGCCGCCATGTCCAAAAGATTAAGACGTCCAGGGGCAGGCCCGCATGGGTGGGAGCTACCCAACTTCCGCTCCGGCCTCCCCGTTTTTCGGGCACGCGGGTATGGGGATGCAGTAAGGTCACAGCAGCAGTCGAGGCCGCCCAGCCAAACCGGAGACACCGTGAATAAAGCGTTATGGATCTGCAGCCTGATCGGCGCCGCCTTGGGTATCAGCCTGGGACTGGCGCTGTTCCACACACCGTTCTGGGGCTGTGCGCTGGGCCTCGGACTTGGAGCCATAGTTGGCGCCTCGATGCCACGGGGGCATTAGGGCTGATTGCTGCTACTTGACATAATGTAGATTATCGGCGCTTTGGTGGGAGTTCTGGATCGGGGCCGGACGCTGGACATTCCGGCCTCTGCAGCCAGGCGCATCAGCATTTATGAAAGCCTGCAGCCCATTGTCTTTATCCGGGCACCCGTCAAGAATGACTTGATGACGGTCTACGTGCGTTCACTTGAAACTGCAGTTCCGACGACAAAGCTTATCCAGTCCGAAGCCCGTGATGTTTTCGCGGCCCAGCCAGGTTTGACCCGGCTGGGTTCACGCCTTGTCAGCACCTGCTTTGACGGCGCAGCCATTGAGACCAGGTTCACCGCCGTCCAGGAACTCACTAACACGTCGCGTTCGGAAAACCCGCAGTTCTATGACCCGGACGCCGGGCTGCTGCTGAACCCCAGCACCAAAATCCGCAACGACATCTTTGCCCGGGAAGCCACCAAGCTCTTCGTAGAGGCTTCCCGTGCCGCCCTGCGGGGTGCCCCGGAGTTCGATTTACTTGACATAACTCACCTCGTGACGGTGTCCTGCACGGGCTTTTTCAACCCGGGGCCTGACTACAAAGTGGTCCGGGAACTCGGCCTTAGTCCTTCGGTACAGCGCTATCACTTGGGTTTCATGGGCTGCTACGCGGCCTTTCCCGCACTGCGCGCCGCGAAACTGTTCTGTGAAGCTGACCCGGACGCCGTCGTCCTGGTGGTTTGTGCCGAACTTTGCTCCCTGCACGTGCGCACCTCCAACGATCCGGACACCATCATGGGCTCGGCCCTGTTCGCCGATGGTGCCGCGGCCGCCATAGTGACGGGCCGCCCTGGCGTTGAGGAAACCGCGCTGTTGAAGCTGGACCACTTCGAAACGGTCCTGACCCCGGTCGGCGAGGACTCCATGGCTTGGAATATCGGCGACCACGGTTTCGAAATGGTGCTGGGGAACTATGTGCCGCACATCATTGATGACCACATAGTCGGTGCACTGGAGCCCCTGCTGGCGAAGGATCCGGAATTGGCTGCGCTCCCCTACACTTCCATCCCCCATTGGGCCATCCACCCCGGCGGCCGCAGTATCCTTGACAAGGTGCAGTCCAGGCTCGGCCTCACGGACGCGCAATTGGATCCCGCCCGTGACATCCTGCGCAACTACGGCAACATGAGCAGCGCCACGGTGCTTTTCGTCCTCAAACACATCCTGGAGCAGCCACTCAATGACGAAGGCCCAAACGCTGCCGAGCGCATATGTTCCATGGCCTTCGGCCCCGGCCTGACCGTGGAAACCGGGCTGTTCACCAAGCTCCGGCAGGCAGGCGGCGGCACCGAAGCCCGGCACGGAGCGGACAGTTCCGCGGAGGATGTCCCGGACTTGCTCCAGGACCGGACAGCCGCAGAAGCGCCGGTAGCCTGACGGGGGTCCGGGGCATGGGGATCCTGCTGCGCACGCGGGCCGCCGGGGAGACCGAGCAAATGGACCGCGCCGATTGCGACGCCCGGCTCCTTGACAACACCTACCGGCAGTTTTGGGTCATCAACAGGGTCCTGTCCGGCTGGCGTCGGCTGTACAACAAGGAGCTCCGCACCATCATCACGCCGGACCGGCGCCCCGTGACGGTGCTCGATATTGGCTCCGGCGGCGGTGACCTCGCCGTGATGCTGGCCCGGTGGGCGGCCCGGGACGGCAAGCAGATGCACGTCACCGGAATCGATCCGGATCCCCGCGCTGCCGCTTTCGCCAACCAGCGCGTCCATACCCCCGGCGTCGAATTCCGCCAGGCACACAGCAGCGACCTGGTCCGGGAACGTGCCAGGTTCGACGTCGTCATTTCCAACCACGTGCTGCACCATCTTGACTCCGGGGAGCTCCGCCAACTGCTGGCAGACTCGGAAATCCTGGCCGGGAAGGCGCTGCACAACGACCTCGTCCGAAGCCCCGCCGCGTTTGCCTTGTTCAGCGCAGCCGCGCTGCCGTTCCGGCAGTCGTACATCCGGGAGGACGGGCTCACGTCCATCCGCCGCAGCTACCGGCCCGCTGAGCTGGCAGCATCCGCTCCCCCGGGTTGGTCCGTTGAGCGGTCGTCCGCCTTCCATCAGGTCCTGACCTTCCGGCGGGGCTGAGATGGACGCCGATGTGCTGATCGCGGGCGGCGGTGCCGTTGGCCTGTACCTGGCTGCCGCGCTGCTGCAGGAAGGCATAACGGTGAAGGTTCTGGAGCAGCGGCAGTCGCGGAACCGGCACACCCGGGCCATCGGCATCCATCCCCCGGCATTGCAGGCACTGTCCCAGGTCCACGTGGCGTCCGCGATGGTGCAGGAGGGGGTCCGCATCCGGACCGGCATGGCAGTCAGCGAAGGCAAAACCGTGGGAACCATGCGGTTCGACGCCGTTTCCAGGGACTTCCCGTTCGTGCTTGCACTCCCGCAGTACAGGACGGAGCAGGCTCCTGGAAGAACGAGTGCTCGCCTTGGACCCCGGGGCACTCATCAGGGGCGCCAGGGTAAAGGGAGTTACGGACGACGGCGGCAAGGTCACCGTGGCGGTGGAGGGCGCCACGCACCCCGGCAGCGCCACAGGAGGGCTGCTGGTGGCTGCCGACGGCGCCCGGTCACAACTGCGGAGTGCGCTCGGCGTGCCGGTGGCCCGCAAGGTCTATCCGGACCACTACATGATGGGGGATTTCGACGACGGCACGGGCTACGGGGACAAGGCCGTGCTGTTCCTCGAGCCGGATGGAATCGTCGAGTCCTTCCCGCTGCCGGGTGGGGTGCGCCGCTGGGTGGTGCGGCTGGGCAGCCCGGCCGCGCCGGGGGCAGGGGCGGACCACTTGGCGGAATTGGTGCGGCGGCGGACCGGTGTCACCCCTGATCCGGACACGAACTCCATGCTGAGTGCCTTCAGCGTACGGTCCGGATTAGCTCGAAGGTCTGTTGCCGGCCGGTCCGTGCTGCTGGGCGACGCCGCCCATGAGATCAGTCCGATTGGCGGCCAGGGCATGAACCTGGGCTGGCTGGGTGCCCGGGAACTGGTGCCGCTGGTGTGTGCCGCGATGGCCGGTAAAACAACAGGCAGCATGCTCAGGGAGTTTGAGAAGAGCCGCCGGCGCGCTGCCGTCCTGGCCCGCAGGCAGGCGGAAATCAACATGATGCTGGGCAGGCCGCTGCCCCGGCCTCTCCTCCGGGTGCGCACTGCCGCCATGGGTGCGGCCGCTGCGGCACCTGCGGTGAACTTGTGGGCCGCCCGGCGCTTCACCATGCAATAGCAGTGGCGGGAAGCAGTGTCGAATGGCTACCGGAAGTAACAGTCGTAGCTGTCCTGGCTCACGATCAGGCCGCTGCTGACTTCAAAGACCGATGACGTCCTGGCCCGGATGGTCTCGCCTCGGTCCCAGTACCGCAGGTCCATCTGCACCGTGGCCGACCAATCGGCCTCCACTGCCACCCGGCCGCCTTCACAGGTGGTGCGCCGGATAGTGAACTGCTGGTCCTTGACCACCTCGCGGCCTTGGTCGGCACCGGCGAGCACGGCCGCCAGCGTTCGGGTTGAGCCCTCGGGCGCCAACAGGTGCGGGGCCTCAGTGAGTAAGAACTGTTCAGCCAGGAACGGCCGGATGTCCGCCGCCCCGCCGCCCGCCTCAAGGACGCGGATAAATGCAAGGACGTGCTCCAGCGGGGACGCCGCCGGGAGGGAATCATCAGCCATGGTCTAGACCCTAGCCGAACGTCCCCCGGGCCGTCCGCCAGTAGGCTGGCCCCATGACCCAGACTGTTCCTCCAGCCGCTGCCGGCCCCGGGCACATCCGAGAAATTGTTGAGCGGATCCTGTCCGCCGGTACGCTCCCACCCATCGTCCAGGCAGGGCACCCCGCGCTGCGCCAGCGTGCCGCGGACGTCGACGGCCAGCTGTCGGCGGACCAGTTGGACCGCCTGATCGGGGTCATGCGGCAGGTTATGCATGAGGCGCCCGGGGTGGGCCTTGCCGCGCCGCAGCTGGGTATCCCCCTGCGGCTCGCCGTCCTGGAGGACCAGTTCGATATCGACCCCGCTGCTGCTGCCCTGCGGAGCCGCAGCCCGCTGGATTTCATGGCCATCCTTAACCCCCGGTACACGCCAGTGGGGTCCGGACGTGCCTCCTTCTATGAGGGGTGCCTGTCCCTGAACGGGCTGCAGGCGGTGGTGGCGCGTCCGGACGCCGTGCTGCTGGAGTATTTAACGCCCGACGGTGCGGCGGAGCGGCGTGAGTTCTCCGGGTGGCAGGCGCGCATCGTGCAGCACGAGACGGACCACCTTGATGGCATCCTGTACATCGACCGGGCCCAGGCTCCGGTCCTTGAGCAGCAACGCGGAATACGCTGCGCACTGGGCGGAGGCCGGCATCGGGAAGGCGCGGGAGGGGCTGGGGTTCGACGACGGGCCCGCCGGCATATCGACCGCCTGAGGCTGGCCGGGCCTGGCCTGGCCCAGGCGGGACGGGAAGGTGCAGGGAATCCCGCCGCCTAAAATAGTTCCCATGCCTTCCGCGGATCTCCCCTCCTGTGTCCCGTCTGCCCTTATCCAATGGAGTACCTTCAGGCTGAGGCCACGCGCCAACCCCGGCTGGTTTGCGCACAGGGGCACAGCTTCGATGCCGCCCGGCAGGGCTATTTCAATCTGCTGGTGGGCAAGGGCACGCCCTTCGAGCCGGACAGCGCAGCGATGGTGGCGTCGCGGTTCACCTTCCTGGGGAACGGGCACTACCGGCCGCTTTCGCAGGCCCTGGCCGCCGTCGTCGTGCCTCATCTTCGGGAAGAAGGAGCGGCGGTGCTGGACTCCGGAACAGGGACTGGCCACTACCTGCGGGAGATCCTGGACGCGGCATCCGCCGGAGGGCGGAAGGCCTCCGCAATCGGCCTGGACATCTCGAAATTCGCGCTGCGGCGCGCTGCCCGGCTCAACCCGGAGGCAGTGAACCTGGTCTGGGATATCTGGCAGCCGTTGCCGGTGGCGGACACCTCAGTGGACGCGGTCACCGTGATATTCGCTCCGCGGAATCCTGCCGAATTCGCCCGCGTCCTGCGCCCCGGGGGTGTATTGGCCGTGGTGACCCCGCGTCCCGGGCATCTCGCAGACATCGCTGCCGTCACCGGAATGCTCGGCATCGAAGAGGGCAAGGATGAGCGGCTCGCGGCGGCCATGGCCCAGCACTTCGAGGCCGAAGATACCGTCGACGTGGACATCCCGTTGGAGCTGAGCCGCGCTGCCGCTGCGGACCTCGCGTACATGGGCCCGGCAGGCCACCACCTGGACCGGAACCAGATCGCCGTACGGCTGGCGGACTCCCCGGAACCGGTGAACGCCGACGCAAAGTTCAGGCTCTCCGTCTTCCGGCCCAGGACCGACGGCGCCCCGTAACGACTTGGCGACTATCCCCCGGCAGCCGCTGTGAACCGGCCCACGTCCGAGGTGCGCGGACTAGGATGAAAAGACAGTTACCGGGGTCCCGCGGATGCGGCTCCCCCGTGACGAAGGGGGAAAGAGGAATGTTCGAGTGGCTTGGGGAAAACTGGTGGGCTCTGTGGCTCACTGCTTTCCTGGCGTTTGCGGTGATCGAGATGATCACACTTGACCTGTTTTTCATCATGCTTGGCGGTGGATCACTCGCCGCGCTGGTAGCCGACTTCGCCGGCGCCGAGCCTTGGCTGCAGGTAGTCATCTTCTCCATCGTGTCCCTGCTCATGGTTGCCTTTGTTAGGCCCGTGGCCCTGTCGCATTTGAAAAAGGGACCTTCAGAGCAGCGGACCAACGTGGACCGGCTGATCGGTGAGCCCGCCGTGGTGATGGAAGCCGTAACGTCCTCCAGCGGCCTCGTGAAAATCGGCGGCGATATTTGGAGTGCGCGCTCCTCCGCGGGAGTGCTTCCCGCAGGCCAGAAAGTGGTTGTGGCGGCCATCGACGGCGCAACAGCAGTGGTTTCGGTGCCGCCGGCGGCGGTCACCGGCCAAGATACAGCCTGACAATTGGGGAACAAGGAGTTGTATGGAAAACGCAGGCGGAGCCGCACTGGCCATTGTGCTGGTGGTTCTGATCGTCTTTGTCATCATAGTTTTGGTCCGGTCCGTCCGGATTATCCCGCAGGCCCGCGCCGGCGTCGTTGAACGGCTCGGCAAGTACCAGCGGACGCTTAACCCGGGCCTGACCATCCTGATTCCGTTTGTGGACCGGCTCCTGCCGCTCCTTGACCTGCGTGAACAGGTGGTCTCCTTTCCGCCCCAGCCCGTGATTACTGAGGACAACCTGGTGGTCTCCATCGACACGGTGGTGTATTTCCAGGTGACTGACCCGCGGGCGGCGACGTATGAGATCGCCAACTACATCCAGGCCGTTGAGCAGCTCACCACCACCACCCTGCGCAACGTGGTGGGCGGCCTCAACCTGGAGGAAGCCCTCACATCTCGTGACCAGATCAACGGGCAGGCTCCGCGGCGTCCTGGATGAGGCAACAGGCCGCTGGGGCATCCGTGTTTCACGGGTGGAACTGAAGGCCATCGATCCGCCGCACTCCATCCAGGACTCGATGGAGAAGCAGATGCGCGCGGAACGTGACCGGCGTGCAGCCATACTGACGGCCGAGGGCACCAAGCAGTCAGCCATCCTCACCGCGGAAGGCCAGCGGCAGGCTTCCATCCTGGCCGCAGAAGGCGAGGCCAAAGCTGCCATCCTCCGCGCTGACGGCGAATCGCAGGCCATCCAGAAGGTCTTCGACGCCATCCACAAGGGAAACCCGGACCAGAAACTGCTGGCCTACCAATACCTTCAGACGCTGCCCAAGCTTGCCGAGGGCTCAGCTAACAAGCTGTGGATCATCCCAAGTGAAGTTGGGGAGGCACTGAAGGGAATCGGCAACGCCCTTGGGGGAAACACCGCGGAAGCCACCGCTCCTGGGTCGCTATTCGGGGAAGCTCCCGCCGAGCGCACCGAGCCGTAGGAATTTCGGGAACGCAGGGAGGGCCTGGCGGTGACCGCCAGGCCCTCCCTGTTTTGGTTCAAACGGGATAACCCTCGTATAATTGGGTATTTGTCCGGCAGGAGACTACCAGCTGGAACAACCAAGCTTCGCAATGCGTTGAATCCTATGATGCAACACAGTGCACACAGTAGTCCGGCGGTGCCATGGCACCACCGGCAAGCGCGGAGATTTCATCCGCGAACCGACCAGAGGGAGAAATCATGAGCGATCGCAGCCTGCGGGGCATGCGCCTTGGTGCGCAGAGCATGGAGACCGAGTCCGGAGTTGAGCCGGCTCCGCGCCAGCGGGTTGAATACCGCTGCGCTGATGGCGAGCAGGTCTTCGTCACGTTCTCCTCCGAGGCGGAAATTCCTCCGGTGTGGGTCTCCAAGACCGGCAAGGAAGCGCTCCTGGTCGATGGCGAAAAGCCGGACACCAGCAATGACAAGGCAGTCCGCACCCACTGGGACATGCTGCTGGAACGCCGCTCCCTGCCTGAGCTCGAACAGATCCTCGAGGACCGCCTGACCATCCTGCGCGAACGCCGCGGAGAGCGCCGCTCCGCATAAGGCCGGCCGCATAAAGGGAGCGGGCCCCGCACCATTGGTGCGGGGCCCGCTCCCTTTTCGTGTGCCGTGCGCGGCCGTCAGCGGAAGGCTACGCCTGCTTGTTCTTCAGTTTTACGGTGAGCGTGTTCCAGCGCGCGGCCAGCCCCCACTTGGTGACGTTGATCATGGCTTCGACCACGATGTTGCCGCTCATCTTGGATGCACCCAGTTCGCGCTCTACGAAAGTGATGGGGCGTTCCTCGATGCGCAGGCCCAGTTTGGCCACCCGCCAGGCAAGGTCCACCTGGAAGCCGTAGCCCACGGAGTCCACCTGGTCGAGGTTGAGCTTCTCCAGGGTTGTCCTGCGGAATGCGCGGTAGCCGCCGGTAACGTCCCGGATCGGCAGGCCCAGCATCAGCCGGGCGTAGGTGCTGCCCACGCGGGAGATCGCCTGGCGGTACAGCGGCCAGTTGACCACGCTGCCGCCGGGAACCCAGCGCGAGCCCATTGCCAGGTCTGCGCCCTGTTCCACGGCTTCAAGGAGTTGCGGAAGCTGTTCGGGCTGGTGGGAGCCGTCTGCATCCATTTCCACCAGGACGTCGTAGCCGGCGTCAAGGCCCCACTTGAAGCCGGCGATGTAGGCAGCGCCCAGGCCTTCCTTGCCCTTGCGGTGCAGGACGTGGACCTGCGAGTCGTCGGCAGCGAACCCGTCGGCAAGTTGGCCGGTGCCGTCGGGGCTGTTGTCATCAACCACCAGCACGTCCGACGCCGGAACGGCCTTCCGCAGGCGCTGGAGCGTCTTGGGCAGCGATTCCAGTTCGTTGTAGGTGGGAATGATCGTAAGGACGCGCACAGGGGGCCTTTCCTGGTGGAAGTGGTCGTTGCACCTGCTGCCGGGCATGCCGGCGGCGGGCGCAACTTCCCATTATAGGGCGGTGGGGCGGGTTCCCTGGTCAGGAACGCAGGGCCGGGCTGGCGAACAGTTCGGCCCCGTCTTTCACGGTTTGCAGGCAGACCGGGTCCGAGCCCGTGTCCAGGGCCGGCAGCAGGGGTGTCCGGGCCCGCGGATCGGTGCTCCATGACTGCACCCGCCCGTCAGCCACCTGCACCATCAGCTCCTCCACCTCCCACACGGCGAAGCTTGCCGGGGCTCCCGGTACGAGTTGCCCGGCCATGGGATTGGCGTGGCGTGCGGCCCGCCAGCCGGCCCGGGTGTGTCCGAGGAATGCGGCGCGGGCGGAAATCCGTTCTTCCGGGTTGTGGTGTTCCACGCAGGCCCGCACGCTTGACCACGGACGCAGGGGAGTGACGGGGCTGTCACTGCCGAAGCAGACAGGAACTCCGGCGGAGTAGAACGCGGCAAACCGGTTCATCGACCGGCTCCGCTCCCCCAGCCGTCGTTCGTACAGGCCGGCCGGGCCGCCCCAGGCTGCGTCGAAAGATGGCTGGGCGCTGACGGTCACCGAGTAGTGCGCCAGCCTGGCGATAGCCGCGGCATCAGCCATTTCCACATGTTCGAACCGGTGGCCGGCCGCGCGTACCCGCTGCTCCCCTACCTCCTTGGCGGCCAGGTCCAGTGCTTCCAGCGCAGCGTCCAGCCCGGCGTCGCCAATCACGTGGAATCCCCCTGGATCCCTGCAAGGGAGCAGGCGGCCAGGTGCGCCGCCGCCTGGTCAACACTCAGGTACAAGGTGCCCTTTTCCTGGCCCGCATCGCTGTAACCGGCGCGCAGGGCGGCTGTCCGGGAACCCAAGGACCCGTCGATGTTCAGGTCACCCGCAAGCCCGCGGACATCTGCCCCCAGTTCTGCCACGAGGGCTCGGGCCTGCGCCTCCGAGGACACCAGGCTCGCCCCAGTACGGCAGCACCTCGGGAAACCGCGGTGCACCCGGTTCGGTGGCATTCCACCCTGCAGCGAGGCGCAGGTCCTCAACGCCGCCGATGTGGGGTGCAGCCATTTCAGCGAGGGCAACGTACCCGTTGGCAGCGGCTTCCGCCAGGGCACGCGCCTGGAGCCGCTTCAGCGAATCCTGCGGCATTTGCCGTGTTGCCAGCCGGGCAGCGTCGTGGGCCGCCCGCGTCACCCGCGCGCCGCCGTCGTACCCTTCCTTGGTGCGAAGCTCCGCAGACTGGGCCAGCGATGTGGACACCAGTGCCGAGTGCACGTCCACCCGGGAGAGGTAGACGGGCCTGCCCCCGGCAGCCCGCTCAAGTTCTTCTGCACTGGGCATGGTGCTATCCGCCCACGTGCTCTCGTCCCAGCCGTGCCCGAGCACCGGCCCGTCCCCGCCGGCAGCGGCGACCACGTCCAGCAGTGCCCGGGCCGAGGATATTGGCCCCAGCTGCAGCGACTCCAGGGCGATGCCGGTTTCGGTCAGGTGCATGTGGGAGTCGACGAAGCCGGGCGCAACCAGGGCGCCACGAAGGTCGATGATTTCCATGGAACTGTCGGCGATGGACGATGCCGCCTGCTCCGATCCCACCCAGGCAACGGTGTCCCCATCTACCAGCATTGCCGTTGCGAAGGGATCCGCCGCGGTGTACACGGAGCCGTTGCGGTACAGCACCGGGGCGGGACGGGAGGGAGCATCGGGACGGGGCATGGTTGGCAGGACTCCTGAGCGTATGCAGGCCGGCGGAAGCCGGCAGGGGTGTAGGCGGGTTAAAGAACGGAAGAATAGGCCACGACACCGCGGCGGATGAGGTTGATCGCCTCGGCGCAGAGCCGCGCCAGGCGCGGGTCAAGGCCTGGAATCTTGGCGAGCTGGTCCAGCAGGTCCACCACCTGCTTGACCCAGCGGACAAAGTCGCCGGCGGCAAGATCGGTACCGCTGAGGACATCCTGCAGGTGGCGCCCGCGGGCCCACTTGTACAGGGGCCACACCAGGCCCAGTTCAGGTTCACCGGTCAGGGGAAGCTTGTTCTCCTCTTCCACATCTTCAAGGACTGACCATTCCTTGACCACGACGTCCACTGATGTCTCCAGGGAAACGCTGGGCATCCGCGGGCGCAGGCCCCGGTCTTCACGTTTGGCCTGGTACACCAGCACGCTGGCCAGGGCGGCCACTTCCGCTGCATCGAGGTCGTCGAAGGCGCCCAGCCGGAGTGACTGCGAGATCAGCAGGTCTTTCTCGCCATAAATCCGGCGCAGCCGCTGGCCGTCCGGGCTGATGTTCAGCCGGCCGTCCCCTGTGTCTTCCAGGTAGCCGTAGGCGGACAGGACGTCGCAGACCCGGTCGAACGTCTTGGCGATGGTGTTGGTGCGGCCCTGGATCTGGCGGACCAGTCCGTCTGTCTCCCGCCGCAGCTTCCACCAGCGCTCCGACCACCGGGCGTGGTCCTCGCGTTCGCTGCACCCATGGCAGGGGTGGGCCTTCAGGGCCCGGCGCAGGTCAGCAATGCGCTTCTCCTGGTTGGGAAGCGCGGCCGCACGGCCGAAATCATGGTTGCGGTTCTGGCCGGGAGCGGGTGGGCGCTTTTCGCGCAGCGCGTTCCGGGCAGAGGATGTGAGGTCCCGCCGCGACTTAGGCACCTTGGCGTTGAAGGACTTGGGGATGCGGATCCTGGTCACCGGCGCGATGGGCCCTTCAAGGTCGTCGGTTCCGATGCGCCGCAGTTGGTTGTCCAGGGTGAGCACGGCAGGCCGGGGTTCGCGGCTGCCGTGGTCAGAGCTGAGGACGACGGCGGGACCGGGGGCGCGTCCGCCGGGAACGTTGACCACGTCTCCGGGGAGGAGCCTGGCGAGCGAGTCGCCACTGAGCGATTTCTGCACGCGGGACTTGGTCCGCGAGGTGGCATTCTCGGCGTCCGAGAGTTCCCTGCGCAGGCGGGCATATTCCGTGAAGTCGCCCAGGTGGCAGGTCATGGACTTGGCATATCCGGCAAGGGATTCCTCCCGGCTCCGCACCTGGCGGGCAAGACCCACCACGGATCGGTCAGCCTGGAACTGGGCAAAGGAGGATTCGAGGATTTGCCGGGCCCTTGGCCGGCCGAACTGCGCCAGGAGGTTGATGCTCATGTTGTACGTGGGCCGGAAGCTTGAGTTCAACGGGTAGGTACGCCTGGATGCCAGGCCGGCCACCGCTGTCGGGTCCGTGCCGGGCTGCCAGAGAACCACGGCGTGGCCCTCGATGTCGATGCCGCGCCGGCCTGCGCGTCCGGTCAACTGGGTGTACTCCCCGCGGTGATGTCAACATGTGCTTCGCCGTTGAACTTGTCCAGTTTTTCCAGCACTACGGACCGGGCGGGCATATTGACGCCCAGGGCGAGGGTTTCGGTGGCGAAGACAGCTTTGACCAGGCCGTCGACGAAGAGTTTTTCCACCACCTCCTTGAAAGTTGGCAGCATCCCGGCGTGGTGCGCCGCGAAGCCCCGGAGCAGACCGTCCCGCCACGTCCAGAAACCCAGGACGTCGAGGTCGTCCGGTGGAATGTCCTGGCCGGCTTCGTCTACCCGCTGGGCAATGATCCGTTGTTCCTTTTCGGTGGTGAGCCACAGCCCGGACCCAACGCACTGGGCCACTGCCGCCTCACAGCCGGCGCGGGAAAAGATGAAAGTGATGGCTGGAAGCAGGTCCATCCGGTCCAGGCTGGCGATCACCTGCGGACGGCTGGCGGGGCGTACCCCCGTTTGTTCGCTCCTGCCGGGGCGGTCATAGCCGCTGCGGCCGCGCTGGCCACGTCGGCCGGCGCCGGGGCGGCTGCGGAAGCTTTGCTGGCTTTCGCTGCGTGCCACGGTGAGGAGGTCCGGATTGACGTCGAAACCACGGCCCTTGGCAGCATCCGTGGACTTACCCGAATCTGGCGGCTGTTGGCCCTCTTCCTTAACAGGCGGGGCAATCTCGTCAAACGTGGTCTCCCCGGCGAACAGGTCCATGACCTGCCGGCCCACCATGACGTGTTGCCACAGCGGCACCGGCCGGTGCTCGGAGACGATGATGTCAGTGTCCCCGCGGACTGTGTCCAGCCAGGCGCCGAATTCCTCCGCGTTGGAAACCGTTGCGCTCAGCGAGGCTACCTGGACCTCGCTGGGCAGGTGGATGATGACTTCTTCCCATACCGCCCCGCGGAACCGGTCGGCGAGGTAGTGGACTTCATCCATGACCACGTAGCCCAGATCACCCAGGGTGGCCGAATCGGCGTAGAGCATGTTCCGGAGGACCTCGGTGGTCATCACAACCACCTGCGCATCACCATTGATGCTGGTGTCACCGGTCAGGAGCCCTACGTTGGCCGCACCGTATTTGCCGCTGAGTTCACTGAACTTCTGGTTGCTAAGTGCCTTGATGGGGGCGGTGTAGAAGGCTTTCAGGCCCCGCTGGAGCGCGAGGTAAATGGCGAATTCCCCCACGATGGTCTTGCCGGCTCCGGTAGGGGCAGCCACCAGGACGCCCCGGCCGTCCTGCAGCGAACGGCATGCCTGCCGCTGGAAGTCGTCAAGCTCGAAGTCCAGGGTCCGGGTGAACGCCCCAAGGTATGTGGCGGCCTCTGCCCGGCGTTCTGCACTGGCGCGGTATCTCTCGGCTGGCGACAGTTCTTCGGGATCGGCGGGGCCGGCGGAGAGGGGTCCGGTGGTGGAGGACATACCCCAAGCCTAGCGGCAGGCTACAGCTTCTTGAGTTCACTGCCCGGGGTGGCGATGTCCGCTGTAGCCTCGGTCTCCTCGACCTGCCTGGCCTGCCGGCGGGCGCGGCGCTTGTCGTTCATGATGCAGATGCCGATCGCCGCAAAGAAGAGCGCCAAAAGTGGTCCTGCCAGCATGAACATCGAAATGGCATCGGCACCGGGTGCGGCCATTGCTGCCAGGACGAAGACCAGGAAGACGGTAATGCGCCAGGCCTTCAGGATGGTGCGGCCTGAGATGATGCCGGCCATGTTGATGCCGACCAGCACCACAGGGACCAGGAAAGCCAGTCCCAGCATCAGCACCATGCGGGTGACGAATTCGATGTAGGTCCTGGCATCGATGACGCTGGAGGAACCCTCCGGCGTGAACTGCGTCAATGCGTGGACCACTTGCGGCACCACAAGCCAGCCCACCCAGATTCCGGCCAGGAACAGTGGAATGGCAGCTCCCATATAGCCAAGGGTGTAGCGCCGCTCCTTGGACGTCAGCCCCGGGGTGATGAACGCCCAAAGCTGGTAGATCCAGATGGGGCTGGAGATGACGGCTCCAATGAGGAGCGACATCTGCAGCTTGAAGTCGAAGGGCGACGCGATGGTTCCGAAGTTGATGGCCGCAAGGCCGCCGGTCTCATTTGAGATCCGGTTTACCGGTTCGGCCAGGGCCTTCAACAGCGGATCGTAAAGTATCCAGCCCCCAATGCCGCCAATGACGACGCCGATCGCCGACTTGATCAGCCGGTTTTTCAGCTCCTTGAGGTGGTCCCAAAGTGACATCCGCCCCTCGGGATTGGCTTTACGGGCCCGCGACAGTGCCACTGGAGGTCAGGCGCGGGTTGACGGCGGAACGTCAGTGCCGTCTGTCGGCTCACCGGGCGTCGCCTTGGGGTGGTTCACGATGGTGCCTTCCACCGGGCCGGTGGCCTCGGTGGAGTCGGCTTTGCCGTCGTTCTTCATTTCCTTGACCTCGGACTTGATGATCCGCATGGACTGGCCCAGGCTGCGGGCCATGGCCGGAAGCTTCGGGGCGGCAAAGAGAAGCAAAGCAACAACGATAATAATTACGATTGGCCAGGGGCCATCAAAGAGTCTTCCCACGGGAAATCCTTTCCTCTAAATACATCCTACTTCTATGTGAAGTCGAGATCTCCGAGCGCCTGCGGCTGGCCCCGGTCCTTTTTGCGCTGCACACGGCGGCGGCGGCGCTCTTCGCGCCGGGCCGACTTGGATGCCTCGTAATCATGTCGCATCGCGGCGGGTGAGGCAAAAACGGCGGACCCGGGCAGTGCCCGTTCCGGGTCCGTGGCTTCCTGCACCTCAACGGGGTTCACGCGTCCCAGCTTCTCGCCGGCGGCGCTGAGGTCCTTCATCGTCGCCATGAACTGCCGGAAAAGACGGATGCCCAGCAGGACATAGAACAGCAGGGCCAGGGCGACTAGCGCCACCCATATGAGAATCCAGGACCACCAAGGCATGTTGAGAAGTCTATCCGGCGTATCTGTCCAGGGAAGCCGCCAGCCAGTCCCGCGCGGCGTCAGCAAGCCCTGCGGGGGCCAGGATCCTGGCTGAACCGCCGTGCTGGGCCACGAACATAGGCAGCCACGCGGTGTTGCCGAATCGAATCTGTGCCACCAGTCCGCCGTCAGCCAATTCCGCTGTGCGCTCCGCGTAGTAGTCGTCCGCCAGTCCCCTCCCCTGCCGGGTGAGCTGGACGGTGACGGTGGTGTCGTCGTCGTTCGCAGTAAAAAGTTTGGCCGGGACCCCTTCGCCCGGTGTCCCGTGCACGCTGGCGTGGAGCCCGTTGGGGCGCACGTCCTGGACCCTGTCCAGCCGGAAGTTCCGCAGCCCGTCCACCAGGTGGCACCAGGCTTCGAAGTACCAGGTGTTGTCCAGGGAGTACAGCCGCAGCGGGTCCACGTCGCGTTCTGTGACCGCGTCGCGCTGGGGTGCGAGGTAGGCCAGGTGGAGCCGGGAACCGGACTTGATGGCCTGGCGCACCGTAGCGAGGGTTGCGGCGTCCGCAGGAGCCACCTGCGGCCCCGCGATAGAGGCGGCACGCAGTCCTTCCTCCCCGGCTGCGGCAAGGAGCTTCAAGGTGACCGATTGAAGGGCGCCGCCGCCGGGCAGGTCCGGCAGCCCGTTGAGCGTTTCCAGGCCCGTCAGCAAGGCGCATGCCTCCGCCACCGTGAACCGGACCGGCTTCTTCAGGTCCAGGTCCTGGGTGATGAAGACGTGGTCGTCCTCCCACTGGATGTCGAGCAGGTCGTCCGGATAGCCCCCGGGCAATCCGGAGCAGATAAGGATCCGGAGGTCTGCCTCCAGGCTCCTCCCGGGTGACACCGAAGTGGTTGGCCACGTCCTGGATGTGCAGGCCTTGGTTATGGACCAGGAACGGGACGAGCGCAGCATGCGCTTGAGCTGGTCCTCCGAGGTCCCTTTCCGGACGTTTCGGGCACGGGCATCGGCGAACGTGTAGGCGGGGACGGGCGAAGCGCTGAAGTCGGCAGCGGCCTGAAGGCGGCGCCGCACTGCCACGGGCAGGCTCGGCCGGGGCGACTGCCAGCGCATCGGGACCGTAGGAGGCCAGCTCTTCGGCGAGGAGCTCCGGGTCGCGGTATTCGAGGTTGATCCGGTCATAGCCGTCTGCGACTGGGGGGCAGGGCTGATCTGGGGAGCCTTCAACGGCCCGGCCGCGCAGCGCCAGCAGGCGGCCCTCCCTGACGTCCACGACGGCGGTGCGCAGTGGTAGTTCGGGAAGCCGGTCCAGTTCCGCGCGGATGCTGAAGCCGGCCGGAGGTACGTACTGTTCCCTGGTGAGGGTGGTCACGGCACTGGTAAAGCGGGACAGCCGGAAATGCCGGGCTGCCTTCCGGGCCCGGTCAAAGCCCATGAGGTACCACTGGCCGAACCGGCTGCCCAGGCCCCAGGGCTCTACGGTCCGCTCCTCCTCCTTGCCGGTGCTTCCGGCGAGGTACGCGAAGCGGACGGGATGCCGGGCATGCATGGCGGCAACGATGTCATCGAAGGCCTGGCCGGCAGGTTTGATCCTCGGCTGGACGCCGGCTGGCAGTTCCACCTTGGCCAGCCTCCCGGATGCCTGGAGTTTGCGGAGTGCGCTTTGGGCAGCCGTCCCCAATGCCGCCCGCTCCCACAACTGGGATGCCAGCAGGAGCACGGTCCATTCCTCGGGTCCAAGCTGGACATCCGGGAGGCGGCTGGATTCCTTGCCAATGCGGTACCTGGTGGTCGCGGGATCATCCTCGCTCCAGCCCAGGTCCGTCAATGTCTCCACTTCAAATCCCATGGCCCGAAGGTCATTCTTGTCCCGCTCGAACATCCGCCCGAAGGCGACGTCGTTGCCGGAGGCGTCGTGGTACACCTTCTCGCGGAGGCTCGCTGCGGTGCAGGCCGTAACGGGTGTTGAGCAGCGCAATCAGCAGGTTGAGGAGTCGTTCAGTGCGGGATACGGACACCTTGGTTACGTTACTAAACTCCTCCGGTGAAAGCAGAAAGCGCGGCAGCACGGGAGGGTTGTCCTCCGTGCTGCCGCGCTTCGGGGTGCGGGCACCCGGGGTGCTGCACCGAATTGGGACGCCGTTACTGGGCCGCGTCCCTGGACTTCATCAGCGGACGGCGACGAGGTCCACGACGAAGATCAGTGCCTCGTTGGGGGCGATGGCCCCGCCGGCTCCGCGCGAGCCGTAGGCCAGGCTCGGAGGGGATCTCCAAGCGACGGCGGCCGCCCACCTTCATGCCAAGGAGGCCCTGGTCCCAGCCCTGGATGACCTGGCCGACGCCCACACGGAAGTCCAGCGGTGCACCGCGGCCCCAGGAGGCGTCGAATTCTTCCCCTGTGGACCAGGCGACGCCCACATAGTGGGTGGAGACGGTGTCCCCTGCCTTCGCTTCCTTGCCGTCACCCTCAATGAGGTCCGTGATGACAAGTTCGGTGGGGACGTCGCCTTCCGGGAAGTCGATCTCGGGCTTCTGGCGGTCGAATTCCCGCTGTCCAAACGACATGCTTGCTCCTATGCGTGAGTGCTGATGGGTGCCGCAAAAGGCGCGGCGTCCCTGTAAGTCTTGCTACTTGACCCCGAGGATGTCCACTACAAAGACGAGGTCGCCCTTTGCCTGGCCCTGCCCGGCGTCTCCGTAGGCCAGGTCCTTCGGGATGACCAGCAGGACGCGGGAGCCTACCGTCTTACCGGCGAGCCCTTGGGTCCAGCCTTTGATGACTCCGGAGAGCGGGAAAGTGGCTGGCTGGCCGCGGTCAAAGCTGGAATCGAACTTGGTGCCATCGGCGAGGTTCACGCCAACGTAGTTGACCGTCAGTGTGTCGGATTCCTTGACGGCAGCGCCCGTACCCTTGATCAAGTCCTGGGAGACGAGTGCCGTGGGGGCAGCCGCACCTGCGACGTTAATTTCCGGCTTACCGTCTTTTTCCGTCACAGTCGGCAGGCCGGCAGGCGGGGTCACGGTCTCACCCTGGGGCTTGTCCAGGACAGGAGTGGGGTCCGAGGCGGAAATTACCTTGATTATCAGTAGCTGAGTGGGTCCAGCCGCGGCGCTCGGGCTGGGGCTCGCGCCGTCGGACGGGCTCGGGCTGGCCGACGGTGCACTCTGCTGGGAAGGGACGGCCAGGGCCAGGCTGGACCCCACCTTGGCACCTACGAAAGCGTTGTAGATGACGGCGCTGCCCGTTTTGAGCTCGTCATTCAGCTCCAGGCTTTCAGGCTCGTTGGGGAACGTATCCTCCAACTGGGATCCATCCGTCCCGTTCAGGGCCAGGATGGAGATCTTGGCTACCTGGTTTGCCTTGACGGTGTCGCCGCTGCCTTCGGAGACCACCTTGATGGTCGGCTGGGTAACGGCCAGGGGCTTGTCGAAGTCCACGCCCGGGGCCTTCTTGTCCCCGTTGTCGGTCAGCTTGAGGGAGTCGAACTTTGCAGTCTCCCCGGCGGACTGGCTGCTGGGTTCGGGCTGCGAGGCGGTGCCTCCGCAGGCGGTAAGGAGCAGCAGGCCGGGAAGGAGGATTGCTAGTAGTCGGCGCACGTAGTAAAACTTTCGTCGGGGCAGGGTGGACACGGCTTTCCGCATGGCGGCGGACAATGCCGTGGAAGGTCCCGCTAAAAAGGACCTCATCCAGAATAGACCCTGAAGCTGGACGTCAGCCCATAGAGTCGAGCAGAGCGTCCACGCGCTCATCGACGCTGCGGAAAGGATCCTTGCACAGGATTGTCTGGTGGGCGCGGTCGTTGAGTTTCAGGTGTACCCAGTCCACGGTGTAGTCACGCCCGAGTTCCTGCGCGCGCCGGACAAAGTCCCCGCGCAGCTTGGCGCGGGTCGTTTGTGGTGGGGCGTCCACTGCGCCCTTGATGACGGTGTCGTCAACGATCCGGCGCACCGCACCCCGCGACTGCAGCAGGTAGTAGAGCCCGCGGCTGCGGGAAATGTCGTGGTACGTCAGATCGAGCTGGGCTATCCGTGCCGCCTCAAGCCCCAGGCCGTGGCGTTCGCGGTAGTTGTCCATAAGCTTCTTCTTGATGGCCCAGTCGATTTCGGTGTCGATCCCCCTGGTGTCTCCGGATTCGATCGCGTGAAGCGTCCGCTCCCAAAGATCAAGGATTAACGGAACGTGCGGGTTGTGGGCGCCATGCTCCTTGACGAAGGCAGTGACCTTGGCCAGGTACTCCTGCTGGATTTCAAGGGCGGTGAGCTGGCGTCCGTTGGCCAGGCGGACCAACGCGCGGCCGCTGAGGTCGTGGGATATTTCCCGGATGCTGCGGATGGGGTTTTCCATCCTCATGTCGCGCATGATCACACCGGCCTCGATCATCCGCAGGACCAGGTCCACGGTGCCGACTTTCATCAGCGCGGTTGACTCGGACATGTTTGAGTCCCCCACGATGACGTGCAGCCGCCGGTAGAACTCCGCATCGGCATGCGGCTCGTCCCTGGTGTTGATGATGGGCCGGGAACGGGTGGTGGCGGAGGAGACACCCTCCCAGATGTGGTCGGCACGCTGGGAGAACGCATACGTCGCCCCGTGCGGCGTCTTCAGGATCTTCCCGGCCCCGGCAATCAGCTGGCGGGTAACCAGGAACGGGATCAGGATTTCCGCCAGGCGGGAAAACTCCCCACGCCTGGGAATCAGGTAGTTCTCGTGGCTGCCGTAGGAATTGCCCGCGGAGTCGGTGTTGTTCTTAAACAGGTACACGGTGCCGTTGAAACCTTCGGCCGCCAGCCGCGCCTGTGCTTCATCCACGAGGTCGTCGAGGATGAGTTCGCCGGCACGGTCGTGGGCGATCAGCTGGGCAAGGTCGTCGCATTCGGCCGTGGCGTACTCGGGGTGCGACCCGACATCAAGGTACAGGCGCGAACCGTTGGTGAGGAACACATTGGATGAGCGCCCCCAGCTGACCACTTTGCGGAACAGGTACCGCGCCACTTCCTCCGGAGCAAGGGGCCTCGAGTCGGGGCTCGAGTAAGAGATCCCGAATTCGGTTTCGATGCCGAAGATTCTCTTGTCCATGTGGTCCTCCTAGGCCAGCAGTGCTGTGATGTCCGCGTCGTTCAGCCTGCGGAAGGCGCGCCGGGTGCCGCGGGAGCTTTCGGAAAGCCGGTCCAGGACGGCCACTTCCAGTGCACTTGGCGGCAAGGACGCCGCCGGCTGCTCTCCCTCCGTGGCGGGGGTAAGGCCCTTGAGTGCCAGCCGCACGGCGTCGGCGAAGCCCAGTGAGGCCTGCCATCCTGCCCCAATGGCCGATGACACCTTTTCCGCTTGGCCGCCCATGACCACGAAGCTGTGTTCGTCCGCGATGGAGCCGTCAAATGTCAGCCGGTACAGGTGGTCTTCTGCCTGCGTGGAACCAACTTCGGCGACGGCGAGTTCCACTTCGAAGGGCTTTTGCTCGGCAGTGAAGACAGCCCCCAGGCTTTGGGCGTACACGCTTGCCAGGCCGCGGGCAGTGACGTCCTCGCGGTCGTACGAGTAACCGCGGACGTCGGCGTAGCGGACGCCGGCCTGGCGGAGGCTTTCGAATTCGTTGTACTTGCCCACGGCGGCGAACGCTATCTTGTCGTAGATTTCGCCGATTTTGTGCAGCGACGGGGAAGGGTTTTCGGCTACCAGTGCGATGCCGTCGGCGCAGCTGATGACTACCACCGAGCGGCCGCGGGCGATGCCTTTCCGCGCGAAATCCGCGCGGTCCTTCATCAGCTGTTCGGGCGAGACGTAGAACTGCTGGGTCATCCTCAGGCCTCCCGTCCGGCGATGGTGCGTGCTTCGATCACGCTGCGCGACGCAGCCGCAAGTTCAGCCTCCGGAACGCGGCGGGCCCCCGTTCTGTCCACCGTATAAACCACCGGCCACAACTGGCGGACCGTATCCGGACCGCCGGTGGCCGAATCGTCGTCGGCAGCGTCGTACAGAGATTCCACGGCAACCGACAGCGCCTGTGCGGCGGTGAGGTTGGGCCGCCACAGCTTCTTCAGGGCACCGCGCGCGAAGACGGAGCCGGAGCCCACGGTGTGGTGTTCATGTTCTTCGTACCTGCCACCAGTGACGTCATAGGAAAACAGCCTGCCGACTCCTGCGCTGGTATCGAAGCCGGCGAAGAGGGGCACCACCGCCAGTCCCTGCAAGGCCATAGGGAGGTTGCCCCTGATCATGGCGCCGAGCCGGTTTGCCTTGCCTTCAAGGCTGAGCTGGGTTCCTTCTATTTTTTCGTAATGCTCGAGTTCAACCTGGAAGAGCCGGGTCAGGTCAATCGCTATGCCGGCTGTTCCGGCAATGCCCAGGACGGAGAAGTGGTCGGCCGGGAAGACCTTCTCTATGTGCCTGCTGGCAATGACGTTTCCCATGGTGGCCCGCCTGTCGCCGGCCATCAGGACTCCGCCGCCGTAACTCATGGCGACGATGGTGGTGGCATGGGGAACCTGGACCGGGGCAGCCACTGACGCACCGCCCTGGAGGGACCGGCTGAACGGCAGCAGCCCGGGCCGGTCCCGCTGCAGGTGTTCGGTAAAGGACGAGGTGGCGTTGGCGGCTACCTGGTTGGCGGTTGATTCCTGCACTCATCACTCCTTGAACGTGGTACTTCAACGTCGGTACAGATTCCGGCCGTCCACGGCTTCGGCCACCCAGCGGTCCGGGTTACTGGCCACCCTTTTGGACGAACGCCCGGACGAACTCTTCGGCGTTGGACTCCAGGACGCCGTCGATCTCGTCGAGAAGGTCGTCCACACCTTCGGTCGATGCCGATGCCTGTGCCTCGGGTGGTGCCGGGGGTGCCTCGGGGATGTCGTCTTCGACCTGGCTGTCACGTGACTGCGGCTGCTGTTGCTCCTGGCCTGCCATTGGTTTCCCTCCTTCTTCCGTCGGTGGATCCGGCGGATCCTCCGATATGCCCATCCTGCCACGGGACGGGCGTTCCGGCGCGGTTTACGCCGCAGGCGGAGTGCTGTTGTGTCCCAGCAGTTCGCCCAGGAACGGACCCGCTTCCCGGTAGCGATCGAACAACGCTCCGGTCAAGGCTTTGGTTCCCCTGAGGGGCTCCCTGGTGGGCACCCGCTGGAGCCGCCCGTAGCCGGGCACGTCGAAAATGACGGAGTCCCAGCTTGCGCCCACCACATCCTTGCCGAAGCTGCTGATGCACTTCCCGCGGAAGAAGGCCCGGGTATCGCCAGGGGCTCGGCAACGGCCGCGGCGATGGCCGAATCGTCAACCACCCTTTGCATCCGGTTCCTGGACAGCAGCCGGTAGTAGAGGCCCTTTTCGGGCCTGATGTCGGACCACTGCAGATCCACCAGCCCCAGCCGGGCGTCACTCCAGTCCAGGCTGTCGCGTTGGCGGTAGCCGTCCAGCAGGGACAGTTTGGCAAGCCACTCCACGGACGTGGCGGCAGCGGCCCTGTCACTGTCGAGCTGGGTGAGGACTGAGGCCCACCGTTCCAGGACGTCGTGGGTATGTCCGTCCCCGTCTACCGCGTCACCTACTCCGGTGTCCTGGGCGAGTTTGGCGGCCGCCTCGTGGTACATCCACTGAAGGTCCAGCGCGGTGACGCGCCTGCCGTCCAGCAGGCGCAGCTTTGCCGTCAGCGAGGTATCGTGGCTCACCGTCTTGAGCGCCGCCACGGGTTCGTAGACCTCGATTTTGGGCGCCAGCCCCGCTTCGATGAGGCTGAGGACCAGGGCTGTGGTGCCGAACTTAAGGTAGTTGGAGACCTGGCTGAGGTTGGCGTCGCCGATGATCACGTGCAGGCGACGGTACTTGTCGGCTGTGGAATGCGGCTCGTCCCTGGTGTTGATGATGGGCCGGCGGATGGTGGTTTCGAGGCCCACTTCGGCTTCGAAGAAGTCGGCCCGCTGGCTGACCTGGAAACCCGGAGTGGAACTGTCCTGCCCTATCCCCAGCCGGCCGGCTCCGCAGACCACCTGGCGGCTGACGAAAAACGGAGTCAGCCCGCGCACGATGTCCCCAAACGGCACGGACCGCGGCATGAGGTAGTTCTCGTGCGAACCGTACGAAACCGACTTGTTGTCAGTGTTGTTCTTGTAGAGGTTCACCGGTGGAAGGGCCGGGTCCACGGCCAGCCGGCGCACTGCTGCCAGGCCCACCAAGTCACCGGCTGCATCCCAGGTCACCGCGTCCCGGGGGTTGGTGACCTCTGGGCTTGAGTACTCGGGGTGGGCGTGGTCGACGTACAGCCGCGCCCCGTTTCCCAGGACCATGTTCATCAGGAGGGTCCCGGATTCGTCCTGCCCGTCGAGTTCCAGGCTCCTCGCGGCCATAAGCCAGGGCCACCGCCTCTGCGTCGAGCACCGGCGGCTGGTCGGTCAGCTGGGAGGGGTGTGCGGCGCCCCGGTCCACGGTCCAGCCCCTGGCATCGTGCAGCGGCTCCTCGTCCGTGTAGTCCCAGCGGGTCTCGGCCCCGCCGGCCGCCCGCTGGCGGGTGACCTGCGCATAGGCCTGGACGACGCGGGCACTCATCATCGTGGCGTTGGCGGAAGGGGCGGACGGAGAGTGGATGCCGTACTCGGTTTCGGCCCCCATAACCCGCATGGCCCCGCCGGCGGGGAGGGCTTCCCCGGCGGCGGATCCCTGAGCACCCGTCACAGATACTGTCCTGTGGTGGGCATGGTCTCGATGGATTTGCCGGGCTCCTGGCCGGCCTTGCCCTGGACGATGGTGCGGATGTAGGTGATCCGTTCGCCCTTCTTTCCGGAGATACGTGCCCAGTCGTCAGGGTTGGTGGTGTTGGGCATGTCTTCGTGCTCGCGGAACTCGTCCACCACGGCGCGCAGCAGGTGCTCGATCCGGAGCCCCTTCTGGTGCGACGTCAGCAGGTCCTTGATGGCGTACTTCTTGGCCCGGTCCACCACATTCTGCACCACCGCGCCGGAGTTGAAGTCCTTGAAGTACAGCATCTCGGTGTCACCGTTGGCATAGGTGACCTCCAGGAATTCGTTGGACTTTTCCGTGGAGTACATGGCCTCCACGGTGCGCTGGACCATGGCGTCAACGGTGGCCTGGACATCACCATTGTGTTCGGCCAGGTCCGACTCGTGGAACGGCAGGTCAGGTGTGATGTATTTGTTGAAGATGTCAGCCGCGGCTTCCGCATCAGGCCGCTGGATCTTGACCTTTACGTCCAACCGGCCGGGCCGGAGGATGGCGGGGTCGATCATGTCTTCGCGGTTGGACGCCCCGATGACGATCACATTGTCCAGGCGCTCCACGCCGTCTATCTCGCTGAGGAGCCTGGGGCACGATGGTGGTTTCGACGTCGGACGAGATGCCGGTGCCGCGGGTGCGGAACAGCGAGTCCATTTCGTCGAAGAACACCACGACGGGGCTGCCATCGGATGCCTTCTCACGGGCGCGCGAGAAGATGAGGCGGATGTGCCGCTCGGTCTCACCCACGTACTTGTCAAGGAGTTCGGGTCCCTTGATGTTCAGGAAATAGCTCTTCAGGTCCACGTTCCCGGACCGCTCCGCGGCGCGGGCGGCAAGGGAGTTGGCAACGGCCTTGGCGATGAGTGTCTTGCCGCAGCCGGGGGCCCGTACAAGAGAATGCCTTTGGGGGCTTTGAGGCCATGCTCGCGGTAGAGGTCCGGGTGCAGGAAGGGCAGTTCCACGGCGTCCCTGATCTGTTCGATCTGGGGCCCAAGGCCGCCAATGTCCTCGTAGGTGATGTCCGGGACTTCCTCGAGGACCAGGTTCTCCACCTCAGAGCGGGGCACCTTCTCCAGCGCGTAGCCGGTCCGAGAATCCACGGAAAGGGCGTCGCCAACCCTGAGTTTCTCGGAAAGGAGGGCACCGGAAAGCCGCACCACGCGTTCTTCGTCCGCGCGGCCCACAACCAGCGCACGGTCGCGTCCCAGCATTTCCTTCAGGGTGGCCAGGCTCGCCGGCGCGCTCGTAGCCCAGCCCTGCCACGATCAGGAGTGCTTCGTTCAGCAGCACTTCCTGCCCCGCGGCAAGCTGGTTGATGTTCACCAGCGGACTGATGCCCACGCGCATCTTCCGGCCCGCATTGAAGATGTCCACCGATTCCTCGGTGGCGGCCTGGCCGCTGTTGCCTGGCGCGGGCTGCCGCTTGGGGTTGATCTGGAGAATGGTCCCGAAGCTGTAGGGCGGCTGCCCCTCCTGGTCCAGGGCATTTTTCAGCCGGAGGATCTCTGCCTTTGCCGCCTCAAGCATGCTGACCAGCTTGGAGTTGTTCTGCGTTGCCGCTGCCAACTGGCGGTCGATGTGCCTGAGCTTGTCCCGAAGTATGTTGACCTGGCGGTCAGCAACCGAGAGGTCGTTGGCGGCAGACTGCTCTGCCGGTGTACGTCCGGAGTCCTGGTCTGGTGTCTCCATGATGTATCAGCCCCTTCCTGCGCTTCTCTTAAGACATTAGTCCCAAGAGGCCGGGTAGGGATGGAGACTCCCGAAATGTGGACTAGTTCGTAACCTCGGGGTCGTCCACGACGTTGGTCCCGGCGATGGCGTCACGGGCGGCGCGCCGGAGTTTCTTGTCCGACACGGCGCGCTCCCCTACCGCGCCGGGCGTCCAGGCGTTGACGTCCTCTTCGTTGAACTCGGTCTTGGACGGGCGCCGTTTGACCGAGATGCCGGTCACGCCGTCTGCCAGCCGCCGGGTGACCAGCAGGAAGCCGGTGTGTGCCACCATTCGGTGGTCCGGGCGCACGGCCAGGCCTTCGAGGTGCCAGCCGCGGACCATGGACTCCCAGGCGTCGGGCTCGGTGAAGCGGCCGTCCGCGCGGATGGCTTCCGCCGTGCGGGAGAGCTGGGTGACCGTGGCCACATAGTTGATCCAGACACCACCGGGGGCAAGGACTGTGGCGACGGCGTCAAGGCACTCCCAGGGTGCCAGCATGTCCAGGACCACGCGGTCAACGGAACCGGGCTCCTCGGACTTGACCACTTCCTCCTGGAAGTCCCCGAGGGAGATCTGCCAGGCAGGGTGCGGGCCGCCGAAGATCGTTTCCACATTGCCGCGGGCGATGTCCGCGAATTCCTCGCGCCGTTCAAAGGAGTGCAGGTAGCCGTTGTCGCCCACCGCGCGGAGCAGGGAGATGGAAAGGGCTCCAGAACCCACGCCGGCTTCCACGACGCGTGCGCCCGGGAAGATGTCCGCCATGGTGACAATCTGGCCGGCGTCCTTGGGATAGACGACGGCGGCGCCACGCGGCATGGAGAGCACGAAGTCGGAAAGCAGGGGGCGGAGGGTCTGGTACTGCTGTCCCACGTTGTTCACCACCACCGAGCCGTCAACCTTGCCGATGATTTCGTCGTGGTTCAGGAAGCCGCGGTGAGTGTGGAATGCGCCGCCGCGTTCCAGCGTGACAGTGTTCATGCGCCCACGTTCGTCAGTGAGCTGGACGCGTTCGCCCTCACGGAAAGGGCCCCGGCGACGGGCAGCGCCCACCGGCTGCGAGCCGCTGGCGGCAACACCGGTTTGCGCTGCTCCCTGGGCGGCGTTGACGGCAGTTTCGCTGCTCATGATTTTTCCTCGCTCCTGTAAACCTGTTGTGCCGCGGCCGGACGGTCCTCGCGGACGTTGTTGGCTTTATGGGCGGCATTGCACGACCGGCAGGTAACTCTACCGGTTCTGGCCCTGCGGGTGCCTATCGTTGCGCTGGCGCTTACCGGTGATGGTTGCGAGGACAGCCTCCTGCGTGAGCAGCCCGGTGACTGTTCCGTTGTGGTCCACAACAGCGTAGTGGCGTCCCTCAAGCTGGGAAAGGAACTGGATCAGCTCCTGGCCCTTGGACCACTCGGGAATGTAGGCGCCGGCCGCCAGGGGAAACGAAACGGCGGTAACCGGCGTCGTATCCCGCACGGCAGCGGGGACCGCCGCCAGGGCGGCCGGGTCAACCACGCCCTGCGGCCGTCCGTCCGGGCCGCAAACCACCACTGACTTTGTTCCTCCTTCGGCCAGGATGAGGGCATCGCGGACGCTGCCGGCGGAGGGAACTCCGGCAGCCGGCGTGGACAATGCTGCGGCGCTGACCAGCGGGAGCCGTCCCCGCAACGTGCCCTGCTGGATGGAAGCAGACGCGCCCATCCACAGGAACCCGCCCACCAGGATGGTGATCATGGGCAGGCTGAAATCGGGCCGGTCACCGGCAAGGAACGGACGAAGGAGGAACCAGTAGGCAATGGCCAGCACGATGATCCGGCCGCCCCAGCCGGCGGCTACGGTGCCTTTGGCCTGGCTTCCGGTGGCCTTCCAGACAATGGATTCGACCAGGCGGCCGCCGTCCAGCGGCAGGCCCGGCAGCACGTTGAAGACGCCAATGAGGAAATTGGCCCACATGAAGATGTTCGTCAGGATTTCAGCAACGCTTCCCAGGCTGTTGGTGCTGAGCACCAACCAGGCTCCCCCGGCCAGGACGAAGTTTGCGGCCGGTCCCGCGAGCGCAACCAGCACCGACCGGCCCGGCGACGCGGTGAAGCTTTCAAACTGCGTGTGCCCGCCCCAGAGGTTGAGCACGATCTTTTGGGTAGGCCAGGCGTAGATTTTTGCGGTCAGGGCGTGGGCGAGTTCGTGGACGAGGACTGAAATCAGGAGCAGGACGGCGTAGGCAAAGGCCACCACGTAGGCGCTCACGCCCAACACCGGATTGTTACTCGCCAGTACGGGCCCGTAGACGATCACGGTGAAGGCAGCAATAACGAACCAGGAATAGGCGAGCACGACGGGGACGCCGGCGATGCGGCCCAGTGGGATGCCCTCGCGTCGTGCCTGGGTGCGCGGCCCGGTACCTGGTTCAGGCAAGGGAAACACCCTTGGAAGTGGCAGCCGCGCCCGTTGAATCCGTCGCCGGGAGCAGCGCTTCCAGGCTCCATGAGGCTTCGCCCGGAGAGGGAGTCCCAAAGGGCGTAGCTGTGGTGGTCCGGCAGCGGAACGATGTGCGGGACGGCCACGGTTGCAACGCCGGAGGCCACGGCCGCCGCCACGCCCGGTACCGAGTCCTCGAGGGCTACGCAGTGGTGGATTCCGAGATCGGGATCCCGCTCCTGCAGCAGGCTCCACCGCGGTCAGGTACGCCTCCGGGTGCGGCTTGCCCTGGCTCACGGTGTCACCGGTTACTACGACTTCGAAGTACGGCCGGGGAAGGTTTGCCACCACCTCGCGGGCCAAGGGCCCCTCGGACATAGTGACCAGGGCGCAGCGCACGCCGGCAAGGTGCAGTTCCTCGAGGAGTTCGCGGGCACCCGGCCGCCACGGCACCTGCTCCTGGACGCTGCTGATGACCTGGGCAGTCAGGGAGTCGATGATTTCCCGGATTCCAAGCTCGACGCCGGCCTGTTGGAGCAGGCCCGCGGAAAACGTCAGCGACTGGCCAACCAGCTGCATGGCCTGGTCGTGGCTCCACGTCCCGCCATGTGCCTCCACCAGAGCGTGCTCCGCCGCGATCCAGTACGGCTCGGTGTCCACGATGGTCCCGTCCATGTCCCAAAGGACGGCTTTGAGCGGGGAAGTGGCGGCAGGATTCGGCATACCGCCAGTCTACGGGGCATGGCTGGGCGGAGGCTGTGGGCTACGCCCTTGGCGAATATGGCACAGGCAAGGGCCCTTTTGTACCGGTTGCCGGGGATTTGCAGCGCTTCATTCCATGCGCGGGCAAGCTCCTTGGACGTAGGGTGAAGAAATGAATAGCTTCGAGGGAGACACCGCCGAACAGGGTGCCGGACCCGAGCGGGAACGGTTCCTGCAGCCAGTGGCTGACGGACAGCGCGTAACTGTAATGCTTGCCGCTTTTGAAGGGTGGAACGACGCCGGAGAAGCGGCCAGCGATTCGCTGCGGTACCTGAACAAGTTGTGGGGCGGCAAGAAAGTCGCTTCCATCGATGCCGACGAGTACTACGACTTCCAGTTCACGCGGCCCACGGTGCGCAGGAACGCTGCCGGTGAGCGCAAAATCAAATGGCCTTCCACTCGGATCTACAAGGCCAGCGCACCCAACTCCAACGTGGACGTCATCTTTGTGCAGGGGACGGAGCCGTCCTACAAGTGGCGGGCCTACACTGCGGAACTGCTGGTCCATGCCGAAGCGCTGAACGTCGACTACGTGGTGCTCGTAGGCGCACTGCTGGCGGACGTCCCGCACAGCCGCCCCATCCCGGTGAGCACATCGTCGGATGACGCTCCGCTCCGGGAGCGGATGAACCTGGAAGCGTCACAATACGAAGGTCCCGTCGGCATTGTGGGCGTCCTCTCCGAAGTGGCGCTGCTCGCAGGAATTCCTGCCGTGTCGCTGTGGGCCGCCGTGCCGCACTATGTGGCCCAGGCGCCCTCCCCCAAGGCCCAGCTTGCCCTCCTGCACCGCATCGAGGAGCTGCTGCAGGTGCCACTGGATACCCATGAGCTGGCGGAGGAAGCGGACGCGTGGGAGCGCGGCGTAGACGAACTTGCCACCGAAGACCCGGAGATTGCTGCCTACGTGCGGCAACTGGAGGAAGCCAAGGACACCGCCGACCTCCCGGAAGCCAGCGGGGAATCGATCGCGCGCGAATTTGAGCGCTACCTCAAGCGGCGGGGCCAGGACAGGCCCTGACGTTACCTGGACGGGGGCCTGGCCGGGAGGATTCCCGGCCAGGCCCCCGTCTTTGTCCGCCCGGAGCGGCAGCCTTAGAGCCGGATGCCCAGGAGCGCGTCCACCGCATCCTTGACCAGGGCGCCGTCAGCGGGACTGGCGGCAGCACCGCCGTCGTTCGCGGTCCGTGCCCAGCGCGAGACGGCTGCAACTGCAGCCGGGGCATTCAGGTCTGCGGCCAACGCTTCCCGCATCTCTGCCAGCAGGGCCTGGCCCGAACCCTCGGGAGCGTGCTCGAGTGCCTTCCGCCATGCCGCCAGGTCTGCCTTGGCTGCCGTGAAGCCCTCATCCGTCCAGGACCAATCCGAACGGTAGTGGTGGGCCAGGATGGCCAGCCGGATTGCTGCCGGGTCTTCACCGGCTGCGCGAAGCCGGGACACCAGCACAAGGTTGCCCTTGGACTTGCTCATCTTTTCCCCGTCGAGCCCCACCATGCCGGCGTGGGCGTAGTGCCGGGCAAGCGGCACTCCTGCCAGGGAGTAGGCGTGGCCGGCGCCCATCTCGTGGTGCGGGAAGATAAGGTCCGATCCCCCACCCTGGACGGTGAAGGGCGACGGCAGGTACTTCTGGGCGATGACAGTGCATTCGATGTGCCAGCCCGGCCTGCCCGCGCCGAGGCTTCCACCGGGCCAGCTGGGCTCGCCGGGCCGTTCCACCCGCCAGAGCAGTGGGTCAAGGGCCTGCCGTTTCCCCGCACGGCCAGGGTCTCCGCCACGCTCGGCGAAAAGCTCCAGCATGGCGCTTTCGCCCAGGTGGGAAATGCAGCCCAGCGCCCAGGCGCCAGGTGCTGTTGACTGCTTGCCGGCCGCCTCGACGTCGTAATAGACATCTCCGTCGGGTTCACCGTTGACCCCGGCAACCCTGTACGCCAGCCCCATGCTGACCAGCCGTTCCACCTCGGGGGCAATCAGGCCGATGGACTCGACGGCGCCAACATAGTGGTCGGGCGCCAGGACGTTGAGCGCCTCCATGTCGGTCTGGAAGAGCTCCACCTGTTCGGCGGCAAGGTCCCGCCAATCGACGCCGGTGGCGGTGGCGCGCTCAAGCAGGGGGTCGTCCACGTCGGTGACGTTCTGCACGTAGGAGACGTCGCTGCCGGCGTCGCGCCAGGCGCGGTTCAGCAGGTCAAAGGCCACATAGCTGGCCGCGTGCCCCATATGGGTTGCGTCGTAGGGAGTGATGCCGCAGACGTACATGGACGGCCGGGCCTCCCGTTCCAGCGCCACTTCGCGGCCTGCCGCGGTGTCGAACAGCCGGAGGACGGGCATGTTTCCGGGCAGGGCAGGCACAAGGCGGGAAGTCCAGGATTTCACATGCCAAGCCTAGTCCTAGGCGCTGATGACGCCGAAACCGAGCAGGAGGTACAGGGCCAGTCCCAGGAAGATCCGGTACCAGACAAAGACCCGGTAGCTGCGTGTGGATACGAACTTCAGGAACCAGCCGATGATGACGTAGCCCACCACCAATGCGATGAGGGTGGCAAGCGCCGTCTCCGGCAGGCCGAAGGGTCCGGAGAGCCCTTCCTTGGTGACCACTTTGTACAGCTGATACAGCCCGCTTCCGAAGACCGCTGGAATGGCCAGCAGGAACGAGTAGCGTGCAGCGGCCTCACGGGTGTAGCCCATCAGCAGGCCTGCGGTGATGGTGCCGCCGGAGCGGGAGACGCCGGGAATGAGGGCCAGCGCCTGCGCCAGGCCGTACAACATGCCGTGCTTGTAGGTCAGGTGGGCCAGGTCCCGCTTTTGGGCGCCAATCGCGTCCGCCACGGCGAGGATGAGGCCGAAGACAATCAGCATGGTGGCCACGATCCACATGCTGCGCAGCACGGACTCGATCTGGTCCTGGAAGAGCAGCCCCAACACGATGATGGGCAGGCTGCCGAGAATCACCAGCCAGCCCATGCGGGCGTCAGGGTCCTGCCGCGGCGCTTTGCCGGTGAGGGAGGCCGCCCAGGCTTTGACGATGCGGACGATGTCGCGCCAGAAGAAGATCAGCACGGCGGTCTCCGTGCCAAGCTGGGTAATGGCTGTGAAGGCTGCCCCCGGGTCCTGCGCGTTAGGGAGGAACTCCCCCACGATCCGTAGGTGCGCGCTTGATGAAATCGGTAGAAATTCGGTCAGTCCCTGCACAAGGCCCAGCAGGGCCGCTTCAAACCAGTTCACGCTAAGACCCTACGGCATGGCAGCGCTGCTACTGCCCGTAAGCTTGCTGCTATGCAGCAGCGTTACGTCGGCAACAGTGGATTGCGAGTTTCAGCCCTCTCCCTTGGCACCCGCTCCTGGGGTGGCGAAACTGATGAGCAGGACGCGTCGGAGTTGCTGCGCACCTTCCTGAATGCCGGCGGCCGCCATGTGGACACATCGGCTTCCTACGCGGGCGGCGGCTCGGAGGCCATCCTCGGCTCGCTCCTGGGCGATGTGGTGTCCCGCACCGAGATTTCCATCTCCACCAAGGCGGGAATGACGACGCCGGATGGCCGGCGTGCGGTGGACACGTCGCGCAATGCGATGCTCATCGGTCTGGACGCAAGCTTGGCCAGGGTGGGCACCGACTATGTGGACCTCTGGTTCGCCGAGGCCTGGGACGGCAACGTTCCCCTGGACGAGACCTTGGCTGCGCTGGAATTCGCGGTCCGCACCGGGCGGGCCAGGTACGCAGGTATTTCCAATTTCAGGGGCTGGCAGGCCGCGAAGGCCGCAGCCACCAGCAGTGTCCCGTTGGTGGGTGTCCAGACCGAATACTCCTTCCTTGACCGGACAGCGGAGACGGAATTGATCCCGGCCGCGGAGGATGCAGGGCTCGGTGTGATGGCCTGGGGTCCTCTGGGCCGGGGGTCCTCACCGGCAAGTACCGCGGCAGCATCCCCGCCAATTCCCGTGGGGCTTCCGTCAGCGAAGCGGCTTACGTGGAGCCTTATTTGCAGGAAAAGCCTTCACGCATCGTGGATGCTGTGTGCATGGCAGCCAACGGTTTGGGCCGCACTCCACAAGACGTGTCGCTGTCATGGCTGCTGTCCCAGCACGGAGTTGCCACGGCGATCGTTGGCGCCCGCACACCGGTACAGCTGAAGGAAATCCTCGACGCCCAACTGGCACCCCTCCCGCCGCAGATCGCCCGCGCGCTGGAAGATGTCTCCGCCGTTTCCTAGGCGTGTTCCAGGCAGTGCCTGGCGCCGGGTGGTCCGCTATTCCTCGACGATCTCCAGGTCTTCGTCATCCACGCCGGCTTCCTCGTCCTCGTCGTCCTCATCGTCAAAGACCTGCAGCGGGGTTACTTCGTTGTAGGCCTCGTAGAGGGCATCCTCGTACACTTCGAAGGCATCGGCTACTGCGAAGAACGCTGCCTCAACCGAGGGATCACCGTCCCCGCGGCGGTTCGATGCTGCTATAAGGTGTTCTTCCAAAGCGGTGGTCAGGGACGAAAGCGCGACACGCGGATCGATGCTCATGACTTCACGTTAGCGGGAAAAGGACGAAAATGGAGAGCAAATGAAGGAACAATTTCTCACCAGCTCGGTCCAGCGGGAGCGGGACTATTTGCGTCAGTACGAGTACCTCGTGCTGACCGTCAGTCCTGAAGATTCCTTGCCCGAGGCGCGGCGCCGCCTTGTGGAACACTCTGAATACGGGAAGTGGGAGTTGGAACGCAGCAAGCTTTACGTGGGCGGCGGCAGGCGCTTCTGGCTGCGTCGCCGGGTGATGCAGGTCCAGAGGACCGTTTAGGAATTCAACCGTTCCCCGGACCGTTTAGTCTTCCAGCGGGCCCAGCCACGCGTTGGCTACAGTGCTGTGCGCTGACTCGTCGTCGGAGGGATGGAACATCCCCGCCAGCACGTCCCGGTAAAGCCGCTCCAACTCGGAGCCCCTGAAGTAGCTTGATCCTCCGCTGACGCGGATGGCGAGGTCCACCACCCGGCGTGCCGTTTCGGTGGCATTCACTTTCAGCCCCACCAGCTTGGGGAACCACTGGGGCCCATGGTCCGCCAGGGCGTCGACGTCGGCAGTGACGGACCTGAGGTGCGGGTACAGGTTGTCCATGGCCATGGCGGCCTCCGCCACCTTCCAGCGGATGTCGGGGTCCTGCGCGTAGCTGCGTCCGCGGTTCTTGAAGGAGGTACGCCGCTTCACGCTCTCCACGCCGACGGCCAGGGCGCGCTCGCCAAGGCCTGTGTAGACGGCGGCCAGGAGGCTTTCGAAGCAGGCGAAGATCGCGAAAATCAAGGGATCGGGGTTGGGGCCGACGGGAAGCCTTCGGAAGATCCGGTCCGCCGGGACCCATGCGCCGTCAAGGACCGTGGTGGCAGACTGGCTGGCCCGCATGCCAAGGGTGTCCCAGTCGTCCAGGATCCGGTAGTTCGGCGTTTCCCGGGTGATGAACCCGTGGACCAGTTCCCCTGCCCCATCCCGGGCTGAGGCGTCCTTCCCGAAGATTCCCAGCCGGGTCCACGCCGGCGACAGGCTGGTGAAGATCTTGGTTCCGTTGAACGTGTAGCTGCCTTCCCCAGCGGGCACGGCGGTAGTCCTGGAATCGAAGAGGACCGAGTCGTTGCCGGCTTCGGAGTTGCCGAACGCGAACACCTCTCCCTGCGCGGCTTCCGCCAGGACAAAAGCCAGCGAGTGGTCGCCCCGTGCGGCGAGGACGTGCGCGACGCCGGTCCAGACCAGGTGCATGTTGACGGCCAGCGCGGTGGCCGGGGCGGCCGTTGCCAGCCGGCGCTGGCACTGCGCCGCCGCTTGGAGCCCAAGGCCCGCACCGCCGTCGGCCGCTGGTACGAAAAGCTTCAGGTACCCCGCCGCTGCCAACTCCTGCAGGTCCTCGTGGAAGAAGGCGTTGTCACGGTCATATGCGGCGGCGCGGCCGCGGATGCGCTCCAGGAGCGCATCCGGCAGTACTTCTTCCGGGGTCACGGCCGGTTCCCCTCAGTAGTTGGTGAGCAGCGTGTTCAACACCCGGGCACCAAATTGCAGGGAGTCCGCCGGGACCCGCTCATCAACGCCGTGGAACATGCCGGTGAAGTCCAGGCTCGTCGGGCAGCATGAGGGGCGCGAACCCGTAGCCGGTGATGCCGAGGCGGCTGAGCGACTTGTTGTCCGTGCCGCCGGAAAGGGTGTAAGGCAGGACCTTTGCACCGGGGTCCTCTGTGTGGAGGGCGTCAATCATGGAGTCCACCAGGTTGCCTGCGAACGGGACTTCGAGCGAGACGTCGTTGTGGACATAGCTGACATCCACCCCCGTGCCGGCAAGTTCGCGCACGATCTCGAGGACCTGGTGTTCCTGGCCCGGCAGGGTGCGGCAGTCGACCAGGGCTTCGGCGGACTCAGGGATGACGTTGTGCTTGTAGCCGCCCTTGAGGAGGGTGGGATTGGTGGTGTTCTGCAAGGTGGCGCCGACGAACCGGGCCACCGTACCAAGCTGGTTGAGCAGGAGGTCCGGATTGTCCGCGTCGAACTCCACCCCGGTAAGTTCGGTCACGCCGTCAAGGAACTGGCGGGTGGTGGGGGTGAGCTCGATGGGCCACTTGTATTCGCCGATCCTGGTCACGGCCGCGGCCAGCCGGGTCACCGCGTTGTCCGTGTTGATCTGGGATCCGTGGCCGGCCCTTCCGTGTGCCACGAGCCGGAGCCAGGAGATGCCCTTCTCCGCCGTCTGCAGCAGGTAGGTCCGCTGCCCGCCGATGGTGGCGGAGAAACCGCCTACCTCGGAAATGGCTTCGGTGGCACCCTCGAAAAGTTCGGGACGGTTGTCCACCGCGTAGCGGGCGCCGTACACACCACCGGCCTCCTCGTCAGCGAAGAACGCGAAGACAATGTCGCGTTTTGGCTTCCTGCCTTCCCTGGCGAAGCCGCGCAGGACAGAAAGGATCATGGCGTCCATGTCCTTCATGTCGACGGCGCCGCGGCCCCAAATCAGGCCGTCCCTAAGTTCAGCGCCAAACGGGTCCACCGACCATTGGTCGCGGAGAGCGGGGACGACGTCCAGATGCCCGTGGACAACGAGGGCGCTGGCGGACGGGTCCTCCCCTGCCATCCTGGTGACGACGTTTGCCCGGCCAGGGGCGGATTCGAAGATCTCGGCGTCCAGCCCGACTTCTTCGATAAGCCCGGCGGCATATTCTGCGGCCGCCCGCTCCCCCGGCCCTGACCCGTCGCCGTAGTTGGAGGTGTCGATCCGGATGAGCTCCTGGCAGATCCGGACAACTTCATCCTCGGGCAGGACGTCAGGCATTGAAGGCTCCTTGGTAGGGAATGACTGGGTGGCACGAGCTGAGTCGCTGCCCTCAGCCTACCTACTTGGCCCGATTCGTTGTTCCCGGAAAGTTCGTGTTAGAGTTTTTCTCGCTGCTTCGGAGAGGCGCGAAACGCTGGAAGGCGGGACGGCTCCCCGGAATACCACCTGCGCGGGTGGCGGAATGGCAGACGCGCTAGCTTGAGGTGCTAGTCCTCGAAAGGGGGTGGGGGTTCAAGTCCCCCTCCGCGCACAATGGGAAGCCCCGGAACATCAGTGATGTTCCGGGGCTTTTTGTGGGCTGTTCGGTGCGGAACCGGCACCAGGCTAGCAAGACTGTGAAGGCGGCAGCTTCGCTGTCCGCACACATGATCCAAATATCCGTTCCTGAATGAAAGCTGCACCATTGGATAACCGCATCGCCCTTACAGCCGCCCTGGCCGTCGTCTTGACCGCCTCAGCCTGCGCCCCGGCAAGCACGACGCCCCCGGCCGCCACCCCTGCCTCTTCAGCACCCGTTTCCCCCAACCCGGTTCCCTCTACATCGCCGGCTACAGCCTCCGCGGCCACGGGTTGGGAATTGAGCCCCAAGGGCGCAGCGGACCGTATAAAGGCGGCGGGCCTGCAGGTGCTCACTGCCGAGGGCGCCGCCGAACACTTCCACGCGCACCTGGACGTCTTCATGGACGGCAAGCCCGTCGCCGTTCCGGCCGACATCGGATTCAGCTTCAACAGTGCCGGTCAACCCAACGGGATTTCCGCTCTGCACAGCCACGACCAATCCGGTGTCATCCACATCGAGGCTCCCACCTCCGGGGCCACCTACACCCTCGGGCAGTTCCTCGCCGAATGGGGAGTCCTGGACGGGACCGATAAGACGCAGGGCACAGCACACTCGGACGCCGACGGATGGACCGTTGCCGTCAACGGCACCAGGCAGGACGGCAGGATCACAGACGTTGTCCTGAAGGCCCACGACGAGATCGTGTTGTTCCACGGCACGCCCCCGGACCCAATCCCGGCCTCCTTCACATTTACTGGTGGCCTGTAGGCCAATCCAGCGGGTTTGGCTCAGCGACGCCGTAAGCACCCCCAGCCTGGCTGGCCGACGCCTGGGACCAGCCCGGGACGTTGGTGCTGCCCTAGGATGAGCGCGTGAAAGCCTTCGCCGCTCTCCTTGCCGCCGGCGTGTTCGTCCTGGTGCTCAATGGCTGCTACGGCCAGGGAAATGAGGGCGCCTGCAAGGACTTCGAGTCCACCTACAACGCCACCGGGCCGAGGTACGCCAGGAGTCGCGTGGACGGCGGCGCAACCGACTACGGCAAGGCCCTGGAAAAGCTCGCGGACGCCGCCCATGCGGGCAACTCGAAGGCGTCAGGTGACGTCCGGAAATGCCTGCAAGAGATCGTCGAAGAGGTGCGCTTGTACCGGGAGGTGCGTGCCTCGAGCAACTCGACGTACAGTTCCTCTGCTGTGCGGACCATGGTCGACAACTCCCGTGACGGCATGTTCATTGCGTGTGAAGCATCCGGGGTAAAGATCCAGTTGGGACCGGTCAACCCTTAGTTCGACCCGCTCGCCGGGGACGGAGTGCTGGCCGCCTCCAATATCGAGGCGCTGGCTAGGGGCGTGCCGGGCCGATGTCCTTCTGGATCTTCTGCAGTGTGTGCAGGTTGGCCGCGACCTCGATGATGCCGCTGTCGGATTCCAGGGTAATAATCAGGAATGCAACCGGCAGCCCCTGATGGGTGTCTTTATGTGACGCTTTTCGGGGCAGTGACAGGACGCGCACCGCGGTAAGGGCCTTGCTGCGTCCACTGGGTACCAGTTCGTCGTTAGGGGCCGGCTGGAAGTCGATACGGCCAGGTCCCGCGGTGGCGACACCCATCTCCCAGATCCCGCTCAGGGAACCGGGCAGTGAGTTTGGGTACCGCAGGTACATGAGGGACAGGCCAGCCCTGTTGAGCTCTGCAGAAGTTGCCCGGGACCGCCGTGCGGTAAGGAATATGACGCCACCGAAAATCAGCGCGTAGAAGACGGCGTTGGCTATGGCGTCGTCGGCTGGATTACCAGCAAGCAGGCCAGCACCCAAAATGACGGCGCAGACTGCCGCGCCCACCAAAACGGCGCGAAGTGCGGGATGCATGGCGCCCCACTCCCTCATGCCGACATCCTAGGTTCCGCCACCCTCCGCGGCTACTGCCATTCCTTGCGGCCCCGTGACTAGGCCAACGGGGAATGCTGGATGGCGAGGTATAGGCGGCCCGACCGGTAGCCTAAGGTCAGCCACGCCAAAATCCGCATCGTCGCACGTCAGGGCGGGATTCGGCTCTGGGGATCACCGTGTACCGCAAAGGCGCGCCGCTGCGCCCTTCAGGGAGAAGGAACCGTGAAGAACACCAGACCACTAACACTCGCATTGGCAGTGATTGCAGTCGCCGGCGGCGCCTTCCTTGGTAGCGGAAGCGCCCATGCCGCGGCCCAGGAGAACAATCCCTGCCAGAGGCTGTCCGCCGGGCAGGTTAAGTACAACAGCTTCGGCGCAAGCCGGGTGACATTCGCCACCGCAACAGGCCGTGATTCCAACGTTGTCACCATCACCGGTTGCGTCCGGTCCGGCAATGGCTACGTCCAGGAATGGCAGGACTGGGGCTACGCGGGGCTGAAGGGCTTTGCTCCACCAGGCCTCACCTGGGAGGACACGTTCAAGTCCCCCACCGGTTCGTACAGCGTCACGGAAGCACTTGGCCGCTCCAACCCAGGCACGGCGCTGGCGTACCACACGGTCAACCCAAACTCACGCTGGGGCGGTGAGTACGGGCCCACGTACAACCAATATTTCGAAGGCGCCGGCGGTCCCTCTGACGAGAACCTCTACACCTACATGAACCAGGGGTATTACGAACAGGCGGCAGTCATCAACTACAACCGCCAGCCCGACATGAACACTGTGCAGGGGGCCTCCTACGCGATCTTCCTGCACGCCGGACGCACCACCTCCGCCGGTTGCCTGTCCACCAGCCTTGACGTGGTCAACAGGTTCCTGCGCAGCAGCCGGCCCGGCGACCGGATCATCATGGGTGCCGTCGAGGACATCTTCACTCCGTACTCTGGGGATCCGTTCGGCCCCATAACGGCGAAATACAGCCAGGGCGGAGGACCGGCCGGACAGCTCGGCAGCCCGGTATCCAACGAGACTGGCGGCCTCAAGGACGGCGGCGCGTTCCAGAACTACCAAGGAGGTGCCATCATCTGGTCTCCCCGTTCCGGCGCACATTTCTCCTGGGGAGCCACCCGGGGCAAATGGGCTTCGCTGGGATACGAAAACGGCCCCCTTGGCTATCCGGTCACCGATGAAGTTGGCGGCCTGCGCGGCGGGGGCGTCTACCAGGTTTACCAGGGTGGGGTCATCATGTTCTCCCCCGCCAGTGGCGCGCACCTCTCGTCCTTCGGGCCCATCCGAGACAAGTGGGCTGAAACCGGATTCGAATACGGTGCCTTGGGATACCCCATCAGTGATGTCATTACCGGCCTTAAGGACGGTGGCTCGTACCAGGCGTACCAGAACGGCGCCATCTTCTCCTCCCCCGCGACGGGAACGCACGCCATCACGGCTGGAATCTACGGCAAGTGGCGGGCGCAGGGAGCCGAAGGCGGCGCGCTGGGATACCCAACCACCGATGAGTTCCGGGGGATCCGCAACGGCGGCTCCTGGCAGGGCTTCCAAGGCGGGGCAATACTCTTCTCGCCAGAGTCCGGGGCTGCAATCAGCGCCGGCCCGATCCGTGACAAGTGGGCTTCCACAGGCTTCGAATCGGGCAGCCTGGGGTATCCGGTCACCGATGTGGTCACCGGACTCAAGGAAGGTGGCGCCTTCCAGAACTACCAGGGAGGCTCTATTCTGTGGACCCCGGCGAACGGCGCCGTCATCTCGGTGGGAGCCGTCCGCAACGTCTGGGCCGGACAGAATTTCGAGCACGGCGTTCTCGGCTACCCCACCACGGATGAGTACGGCACGCCCGGAGGCGGCGTTGCCCAGAACTACCAGGGCGGTGTCATCTACTTCGTGCCCAATGTGGGCACCTACGCGGTGTCCGGTGCAATCTTCGCAAAGCATGAGGAGATGGGTCGCTCACTGGGCGCTGCCGTCAGCCCCCAGGTGGCCATCAAGAACGGCGGGCTGTACCAGAACTTCCAGAATGGCTCCATCCTGTGGTCCCCTGCCACCGGCGCCCACCTGTCCGTTGGAGGCACTCGGAGCGCCTGGGCCCAGGCCGGGTTTGAAAACGGATTCCTTGGCTACCCCACTAGTGACGAAATCCCGGTCAGCGGTGGTGTCAGGCAGACCTACCAGGGTGGATCCGTCTACTGGACAGCAGTCCTCGGAGCGTTCTCGATGCCTTCGGACTTCAGCACCAAGTTCGATGCTGTGAACGGCCTGACGACCCTGGGGTTCCCCGGAACCAACCGGGTGACCGGGCTGAAGGACGGCGGCTCCTTCATCAACTTCCAGAAGGGTGCGCTGATCTCCAGCCCCGCCACCGGAGTTCACCTCTCCGTCGGCAAGACCCGGGACGCCTGGGCAGGAACGGGTTTCGAGGGGGCAGGCTCGGTTACCCGACGACGGATAATTACGTGACCACAGACGGCGGCACCACCCAGGATTTCCAGGGCGGACGAATCACCGTGCCCAAAGACGGCGCTGCCCGGATCGACTACGGCATCTCCTGATCCATCCCCCAAAAAACCCGGCTGCAGGAGCCTCCGCGGGGAACACGCTGTTGTCAGCGCCGGGACAAGCTGGAAGAGCCCGCCGGCAGCTACGCCAGGCGCGCCTTCACGATCTCACTGACGGCCTTGCCGTCGAAGCGCCCACTGATCTTAGGGGTTACGGATTTCATGACGGTGCCCATAGAGCGCATCGTCAGCTCGGTGCCATCCGACCGGATTTCAGCGATGACCTCGTCGACAATGGCTTCCGCTTCCTCGCGGGACAGGGCTTTGGGCAGGTAGGCCTCTATCACCTCAGCTTCGGCAATCTCCGCCTGTGCCCGGTCGTCGTGGCCCGCCGCGGAGTAGGTGGCGGCGGTGTCGCGGCGCTTGGCGGCCTCCTTTTGCAGCAACGCGGTGACTTGGAGGTCATCGAGCCTCGATCGGGGCCTTGCCGGACTTTTCCCGCGTTTCGATCTCGCCGAGGACGTTGCGCACGGTGGTGAGGGCCACTTTGTTGCCATCCTTCATATGAACGACGACGTCGCCCTTCAACTTTTCCTTCAATGACATGTTCTGCCTCGTTCTTTTCGGGTTGGAATCGACCTGGGACAAGCCTATTCCGCAACCGGCCGGGTGCCGCCGCATTCTGGCCTCTTGGGCCCCGTTATGGTGTAACGACAGCCCATGCAGGGCCGTAGGCTAGGTTGGAATCCGCAGCGGCCTGGTCCCCCGGGCCCCGAAAGGAGCACCGAGTGGACAGCATGGCTGGCAAGTGGTTTCTTAATCGGTCCGAACGGGGAAACCCTGCCTCCGAGGTCCATGCCGGCGGTGCAGAATCGCCGTCCTGGTCAGAAGGCAACCTGGTACGGCCCCTGCTTCATGGAGCAACCTACTTTTCCAGGCTGCATGCGGAACTGTCGGCCCTGCAGGCGGGAGACCGGGTGTGGTTCACTGACTGGCGCGGCGACGGCGACGAGCAGCTGGAGGCGGGCGGTGCAACAATCGGCGGCCTCCTCGCGGACTTGGCCCGGTCCGGAGTGGAAGTCCGGGGCCTCGTCTGGAGATCCCATGGTGAACGGGTGTCGGCGCCAATCAGCGGCCGCTCGAATGAACTGCTCAGCCGGCAAATCAATGACGCCGGCGGGGAGGCGCTGTTGGATCAGCGGGTCCGCATTTTCGGCTCCCACCACCAGAAACTGGTGGTCATCCGCCGGCGTGCCGACCCCTCACGGGACGTCGCATTCGTGGGTGGACTCGACCTCTCACACAGCCGCCGGGACGATGCCGGCCACGCGGGCGACCCACAGGCAGTGAAGATGGATCCGCGGTATGGGCAGCGGCCCCCTGGCACGATGCCGCCCTTGAGCTCCGCGGCCCGGTGGTAGCAGATGTGCTCGCCGTGTTTGCTGAACGCTGGAACGATCCCCACCCATTGGACCGGCGCACTCCCTACCGGATGCTGTTGCAGCGCCTGGCACGTATGCCCCGGCGCCCCAAACCGTTGCCGGAGACTGCTCCGCCCCCGCCGCCGGCCGGCCCACACGCTGTGCAACTCCTGCGCACCTACGGCGTGAAGCGACCGCCGTTCCCGTTTGCACCACACGGGGAGCGGAGCATAGCGCGGGCTTACGCAAAGGCATTCTCCCGGGCCCGGTCACTCATTTACATCGAGGACCAGTACCTATGGTCAACGGAGGTCGCCGCCGGAATTGCAGCGGCGCTGGAACGCAACCCGGCGCTGACCGTGATCATCGTGGTGCCCAGGTACCCGGACTCCGACGGCGCCCTTGGCGGACCGCCCCGGCGCCTGGGGCAGCTGCGCGCCATCAGCATGCTCCGCCGGGCGGCGCCGGACAGGGTGGGAATCTTCGACCTGGAGAACAACGAGGGGACGCCGATCTATGTTCATGCCAAGGTCTGCATTATCGACGACACCTGGTTCACCTGTGGCTCAGATAACTTCAACCGCCGCTCGTGGACCACCGACAGCGAACTCACCTGCGCAGTCATTGACACGTCCGCCGACGACACCTCCGGCGCGGGCGACCCGCCGGTCCAACCCCTCGCGAGGACGCTGAGGCTCCAGCTCTGGGCCGAACATCTCGGCCTTGGCCGTGACGACCCCCGGCTCCAGGCTGAGCGGCCAGGGTTGCAGCTATGGAACAGCGCTGCCGACGCCCTGGACCAGTGGCACCGGGACGGCAGCCTCAAGCCCCGCCCGGCCGGGCAGGTGCGCCACCATACCCCGCAACCCGTCCCGCCACTTAACCGCCTCTGGGCTGATCCCATCTACCGGCTCATCGTGGACCCGGACGGACGGCCACGGCAGCTTCGGGGTACTTCGCGGTTCTAGGCAGGCCACTAAATATCTGCCTGACTTGAAAACATGATCCTAAGCATGCTTATGATGTTCCAAGCCGAATGCGAACGGCTGCCAACCACAGGAGGTACCACCATGGGACTGGGCGACAAGATTGAGAACGCTGCCGAAAAAGCCGGCGGTAAAGGCAAGGAAGCTGCCGGAAACGCCACGGGCAATGAGAGCCTGCGGGCCGAAGGCCAGGCAGACCAGGCAAAGGGCGGCTTGAAGCAGGCCGGCGAAAAGGTCAAGGACGCCTTCAAAGATTAGTAGGGGTCACGAAAAGAGCGCACTCAGCGAACGGGGTGCGCTTTTTCATGCCCAGCCGATGCCACTGCATGCCGCCGGCGCTTTCGGTAGGTTGGAGCAGTGGGGGCATCCGCAACCGGACATGGGAGAAAACGTGAAAGCAATCGTGTACGACGCAACAGGGCCCTCATCTGTACTGAAGCTTCAGGACCGGCCACTGACGGAGGCCGGCCCTGGAGAAGTCCGCGTCCGGCTGGTGGTGTCCGGCGTGAACCCCACCGACTGGAAGTCCCGCTCCGGCGGCGGAAGCAAAAAGCTGGACTCCCCCAAGGTTCCCAACCAGGACGGCGCCGGCGTCATCGACCAGGTGGGCTCGGGCGTGACCGGTATCAGTGCGGGCGATCGCGTCTGGCTGTGGGACGTCGCCTGGGGCAGCAACGACGGGACCGCCCAGGAATACGTGGTGGTGCCTGCACGCAAAGCCATGGCGCTTCCCGACTCGGAATCCTTTGACACCGGCGCCTCGCTGGGAATTCCGGCCCTGACGGCGCACCGGGCCCTGACATCGAATGAGGACGGACCGGCAAGGCTTTCCCCCGCGCCTTGGCCGGCCGCACCGTCCTGGTCACCGGAGGCGCCGGCGCCGTGGGCCACGCGGCCATCCAGCTGGCGCGATGGGCCGGGGCAACCGTCATCACAACCGTCAGTGGAGACCGAAAAGCCGAGCTGGCGCGCCGTGCCGGGGCCGGCACGGTCATCAACTACCGGACCGACGATGTCATTGGCGCCGTCCGCGACGTTGCCGCAGATGGCGTGGACATCATCGTGGACGTCAACGCTCCGGCGAACATCGAGACCGACCTCGAGGTACTCAAAGCGGGCGGAACCATCGCCATCTACGCGGCAAACCCCGGGGAACCGCTCACAGTCCCGATCCGCGAAAGCATGACCAAGAACGTCCGCTACCAGTTCATCCTCACCTACACCGTGACGGACCAGCAGAAACAGCAGGCATTAGCCGCCGTCGCCGAGGCCCTCGCCGCGGGTGCGCTCCGGGTAGGTGACGGCTACGGATTGCCGCTGACACGGTTCCCCCTTGAGCAGACCCCAGCAGCCCATGATGCAGTGGAACAGGAAACCATTGGAAAGGTGGTTATCGACGTCGCACCTGCAACGTGAGCCGCTAGCGCGAAAGACGCTCCCTGGCCGCGTGTTCAACCAGGACCGGTATGAACGCCCGGACCCGGCCCGTGTCCAGGAGACTGTGTTCCTGCTGAACTATGTCCTCGATGTGTTCCCTGGGCAGGGCCGGAAACTTCGCGGCAAGCCTGTCCACCACGTCGCCCAACGCCCGCAACTCTTCGCTTACTCCCATCGGGAAAGTGTCTGGGTTCCGACCAACCGCGTCAAGACTTGACGGGCAGGGAGTCATAACGTGCAACTCCGCTGATGGCAGGGCGGACGACGGCGAGAGCCTGGCCATGCGCGCGGCGCATGCCATGCGCGCGGCGCATGCGGGTGCGCGGCGTATGCCGGGTACGCGGCGCATGCCCGGGTGCGCCACGCCAATGCGCCCGCGGAAGTTCCGTCGTTGTCAGTGTGGGTGCAGCCGCCGGGGCCGCGAATGCCTGTCCCGTCCCTGGGGATGGGACCCCGCAGCAACCGGGCGGTACTCAATCCGCCGCTTTTCCGTTCGGATGTCGCGCCGTTCCTTCCGCCGCGCCTTCCTTTCGGGCCGGTCGATGGCCGACAGGATGGTCAGCGTCACGGTGATCCACAGGAACGCCGTCCCCAACACCAAAGCGATCTCCAGCTCAGTGCTCATGGACATAATTTTAGGACCGCAAGCTCAACCCGGCTCCCTGCAGATCCACATCGATGACGCGCAAACCCACAGCGTTTACAGCAGTCCAAGCCCTTTGACAGCAGCCATGACGTCGGGCATCTGGACGGCAAGGAGGGCAGGATCCGGCAGGGCCGCGAAGGTGTCCCCACGCCGCAGTTCGGCCCGGGTCAGGACCACGTGGGGCCCCGGCGGCGGACCCCAGATCTCGGGCGGGGCCGGCCCAAAAAGCACCACGGAGGGGGTACCGTACGCGGACGCCAGGTGCGCGGCCCCGGTGTCAGCCGATATAACCAGGCGCGCAGCGGCGATCGTGGCCGCGAACTCCGCCAGTCCCAGCACGCCAGCCAGTACGGCGGTGCCGGGAAGTCCCGCGAGCCGGCACACTTCCTCCGCCCGTTCCCTTTCGGACGTTCCCCCGGTGAAGACCACCTGATGTCCGGCGTCGGTCAATGCCGCTGCCACCGCTCCAAACCGCTCCGCCGGCCAAAGCCTGCTCCCGTAGGCAGCCCCCACATGCAGGACCGTAGCGCCGGGTACGGGACTGGGCACATGGGGTGTGTTCAAGTGCACGTCCAGTGGGTCGGCTTCGATTCCATGCCACTCCAGGAGCCTCACCCAGCGTTCACGCTCATGCAGTTCCGGCCGCCAAGGCGGTCCGTCCCGGTGCGCGCTTCGGTGGCCCAGGGTTTGGCGGGCCTCTAGCGCCTCGATCCGGCCCTGGCTCTCCGGGCCGCTGCCGTGCAGGTTGACGGCCACGTCCACCACGCCGGGTTCAATCGCCAGCGGCTCGTCGAGGCCGTGCGTTGGCAACAGCTCGTAGCCGCCCAGCAGCCCCAGGGCCTCCGAGAGCCACCCCTGTGCCGCGTAGCGCAGCCGGTGCCCGGGGAATGCGCGTTGGATGCCTTTCAGCGCGGGTACGGCCACCAGCAAGTCGCCCAGCTTCAGGGCACGCAGGACAAGCAGTTCCGGTTTGCTGTCCGCGGGTAGTGGAACGTTCCCTTCTCCCCAAGTCACCGTGCTGTTCATGCGTCCTGCTTGGCAAAGCTGGTGGCTGTGAGGCTGCGGACGTCCTCATAGACTCCGGTGACGCCGATTCCGGCCACCATTGTGTCATCGTGGACGCAGCGCGGTGCTGTCCAACCTACCTGGGTCACGTCTATGCCGCACGTGGGACAGGCCGTCACCCAAGAGGCATGGATGCGGTGAAGGCTCCGCCCAAGGGCTCCGGCGTTGATCACGTTGCCTGCCCAGAATATTCCTACCGTCGGCACACCGAGCGCCTGCGCAAGATGCCTGGGACCGCTGTCGTTCGCGACCACAACTTCAGCTTTGGCCAGCAGTGCGACGAGGCCGGGCATATCCAGGACGCCGGCCACCGAACGGACTGCCTTTGAGCCCGCCCGGGCGGCAATCCCCTCCGCCAGGTCCTGTTCGCGGCTATCCCCTATGACCAGCACCCGCGAGCCATCGGCCGCGCAGGCGGCAGCGAGTTCGGCGAACTTGCCGGCAGGCCAACGACGGCGTGGATCGGTGGCTCCGGGATGGATCACCACGAGCGGCTGGGCGCCGTCGCCGTCGGCAGCTTCCGGGGAGTCTCCGCCGTGGGCGGGTGCCAGGCGGGCCTCAAGGTCAATGGGGAAAGCGCCGGCGAATCCGGCCACCTCCAGGGCCCTGAGTGGTTCGTGCTGGTAATAAAGGTAGGGGATGCTGCGTTCCAGGCTGGCGGCGTCGGCTGTCCGGGTCCCTACAGTGTGGCGGGCGCCCAGCCGCAGCAGGAAGGGGTTCGAGTAGCGTCCGCCGCCGTGAAGCTGGACCGCCACATCAAAGTTGCGGCTGCGCATGTCGGCAAAAAAGTGGTCCAGTTCATCAGCATCTTCTTCCCCCGGACGGACTCCTTCGGCGAACGGCAGGATGATTACCTTATCCACTGGGCTTTCCACTGCCCCTAGAAGCGCCTTGTGGATCGGCGTGCCCAACAAGGTGATGGTTGATGCAGGATAGGCGGCCTTCAGCGCAGCCATTGCCGGAATCGCAAAGATGAGGTCCCCCAGTCCGCCCCCGCGCAGGACAACGATCCTGGACGCTGCATTGAACTTCTCCAGCACGGGACCGACGCCCAGCCCGACTTGTTCCGCGCCGCCAAACTCCGGAGTGAGTTGCTCCACAAACTGCCCCTTCCGTCACGTGGCGGGAACAACACCGGCTGTCCCTCCACTTCCCGTGCAGCCGCGCTGCGGTTCCGGCCGCTTCGTTGAACCTTTACCCAATCGGGAGCAGATCTACGCTTCCTGTTGGGGAATACCGGGTTGATGCTGTACGTTTCATACCCGACAGCCAATCAAAGAAAAGAGAAGCACCCAAAGTGGCAACCGATTACGATGAACTGCGTTCCGACGTCAAGGAATCGCAGGACAACTCACTCGAGCAGGCTCAGTCAGCGAATGCTCCCGACGCCCGCAGTGTTGTGCAGGAGTTGGACGAGGCTGACGGGCTGGACGGCGCCGGGGTCCCTGGCGGCGAATTCGTCGCTGAGGAGCCTCGTAGTCCAGGTCATCCCGCAGGCTGAGGATGAATTCACCTGCTACTCCTGCTTCCTGGTCCGTCACCGGTCCCAGATCGCACGGCAAAAAGACGGCCACAGCTACTGCACCGAGTGCGAAGGCTAGTCACAAGGCTTTCAAGGGGCAGGACGCCGGTCCCGCCCGAAAGGCACGCCTCTTCAGGCGTGCCTTTCGGCTTTAGGCCACAGCTGGGCTTTATGCCTGCATTCAGCCCATGCGTAGTCTTGGGCTCTGGACCGACAACGGCGGCACAGCCGCCAGGAGGCAATATTGGACAGCCCTGCCAACTCTTGGCACTCCTTCATCGCGGCGTTCGCGCAGGCAAACGTACCCAGCGTCACGTGGGTCGAGATGCTGCTGTCCGTTGCGGCCGCCGTCGCGCTGTCCATTCCCCGCCGCAGCTGGCGCTATTTCGGCCTCCTCGCTACCGCCACCCACGAGCCTGGGCCATGCCTTTGCTGCCCTGACATCGGGGCAGCGGCTGTCCGGAATCCGCCTTCGGCTTGACCACTCCGGAACCACCACCACCTACAGCAGGAGCAGGCTGGCCGCGGCCTGGTCCTGCTTCTGGGGGTATCCGGTACCGGCGCTGGCAGGCGCCACATTTGTTTGGTGCGGGCTCACGGGATGGGGACCGGCAGCCATTGCCGTCGGTGCGCTGGTACTGACCGGCTCGCTCATCTTCCTCCGCAACCTCGCAGGATTCGTTATCACCGCAACCGCAATTATTGGTGCGGCCGCCCTCACCCTCCTTGCGCCCGCCGCCGTCGTGGGCCATGTTGCCGTCATCTTCGGCCTCGCACTCCTGGTGGCCGCGGTCCGGGACTTGCTCAAACTCACCCATGTCCACCTTCGGCGTCGCGACCGGCTCAGCACCTCCGACGCCTATCTCCTCTACCGGGCCACGTCTGTTCCGTCGGGCATCTGGATCGCCTTGTTCACACTCCTGGTGGCCGGTGCATGGCTGGTGGCCTTGCAGCCAATCTCGGTAATCCTGTTGCAGGGCAACTAACGTGCAAAAGCGAAGCATAGGCTTGGGACATGAGCCAGGAAACGGAAAGCACCCCCGCAGCGACCGACCCCACCGGCGGGCACAGCACCCGCGGAGCGTATGTGACAGGCGGAGCGGAATTTAACCGGGACACCAATTACATCGAAGACCGCATCACCAGGGATGCCTCCCCTGGCAGTAACGGCGAGCCTGGGTGGCCGGTGGAGGCAGGACGCTACCGCCTCATAGCCGCCAGGGCCTGCCCGTGGGCCAACCGGACGGTCATCGTCCGCAGGCTGCTGGGGCTCGAAGACGCCATTTCCCTGGGCCAGCCGGGGCCCACCCATGATGCGCGTTCCTGGACTTTCGATCTGGACCCGGGCGGCGTGGACCCGGTCTTGGGAATAGATCGCCTGCAAGAGGCCTACTTCAAACGCTTCCCGGGCTACCCGCGGGGAATTACGGTCCCCGCCATTGTCGATGTGCGCAGCGGTGAGGTGGTGACCAACAACTTCCCGCAGATCACCCTGGACTTCTCAACGGAATGGACAGAGTTCCACCGGCCTGGAGCCCCGCAGTTGTATCCGGAACATCTCCGCGACGAAATCGACCAGGTGAACAAGCGCGTGTTCACCGAGGTCAACAACGGGGTCTACCGCTGCGGCTTCGCCGGCTCACAAGAAGCCTACGATTCGGCCTACGAGCGGTTGTGGACCGCACTGGACTGGCTTGAGGAGCGCCTTTCACGGCAGCGCTACCTGGTGGGCGACACCATCACGGAAGCAGACGTACGGCTGTTCACAACCCTTGCGCGGTTCGATCCCGTCTACCACGGACACTTCAAGTGCAACCGCCAGAAGCTGACCGAAATGCCCAACCTGTGGGGCTACGCGCGGGACTTGTTCCAGACCCCCGGATTCGGGGACACCACCGACTTCGTGCAGATCAAGCGGCATTACTACATCGTGCACGAGGACATCAACCCCACCGGCATCGTGCCTGCCGGCCCGGACCTGGCCGGATGGTTGGAGGACCACGGCCGGGAGGCACTGGGCGGGCGCCCGTTTGGAGAAGGCACGCCGCCAGGCCCGGTCCGGCCCGGCGAGGAAATTGCACCCGGACACGGAGCCTCACGCTAGCGAAAAACTCCTGAGGAAACCGCTTTCCCTCTAAAGTGGGGCGCATGCACACTTCTCTGGGTTTCGTAGCGCCGGGGTACCAGACCGTCCTGGCATTGTTTGAGTCCTTCCTCACTGAGGATCCCCGCTACAGCGCACAACTGGCCGTGTACCACAACGGTGTGCCGGTGCTCCGCCTGACGGGCGGCCCCGACATGGCGCCCGAAACCCTGACGGGCGCCTACTCCTGCTCCAAGGGTGTTGCCGCAATGGTCATCGCCCTCCTGGTACAGGACGGCGTCCTTGACCTGGATCAGACGGTGGCGCACTACTGGCCCGAATTTGCGGTCCACGGAAAGGACCGGTTGTTCGTCAGGGAGGCGTTGTCGCACCAGGCGGGGCTGCTGGGGGTCGACGGGGGTTTTGCCCTGGATGAGTTCACCACGTCCGCGGCTGCCGCCCGGCTTGCCGCAACCGCTCCCGCCTGGGAGCCCGGCCGCCAGTTCGGCTACCACGCCCTCACCATTGGCATCCTGATGGAAGAACTGTGCCGGCGGACCACGGGCGAGGCCCTGCAGGACATCTACGACCAGAAAATCCGGAAGCCGCAGGACGTGGATTTCTTCTTGGGACTCCCTGCGGACCTGGAACCGCGGTACCGGGATGTGCTCTACGAGGATGATCCTGGCAGTGGTTGGCTTGACCCGCTCAGCCTTGAGGGGTTGAACGGCAATGCCCCGGTCAGCACAATCATGGAGCTCCCGAACATACGTTCGGTCCGGGCAGCAGGCATGTCTGCCGCAGGCGGTGTGGGATCCGCGGAAGGGCTGGCGCGTCTCTATGCGGCGGCGACTACCGGTGTCGAAGGAACCGGGCCGTTCCTCACAGCGCAGACCGTGGAAACCATTACACGTGAGCAGGTGTGGGGCCTGGACCGGTCCTCCGGCCTGGACAATGCGTTCGCCGTGGTCTTCATGAAGCCCCACCCCTCGCGGAACTTTGGCAGTCACCGGGCCTTCGGACATGAGGGGGCCAATGCGGCCCTGGGTTTCGCCGACCCTTCCTATGGCCTGGGCTTCGGCTACGTTCCCCGCCGCCAGGAGGAGGGACGCACGCAGGGCCGTGCCCACCGCCTTGCTGCCGAGGTGCGGCGCTCAACAGCGGGTTTGTCCTGACGCACCCCCGGCCCTACTGTTGTCCGGATGGGCAATACTCAAGCACGGCCGGATGCGCGGTGGGCTCGGGGGACCCAACTACTTAAACAATCGGTGGCGGGGCTTTCTGCTGCCTTCGCGGCGCAGCGAATGCAACTGGCAGGGAAAGCAGCCATAGCCGCAGGACTGGCGTTCGCCATAGCCCCCTCATGCCGGGCGCCGCCTCGCACTACGCCTACTACGCACCGCTGGGCGCCCTGGTGGCCATGTACCACAATGTCGCCGGGTCCGTGAAGCAGGGGGCGCAGGCCCTTGCGGGGCTGGCTATGGGAATCGGCCTTGCCTTCGTCCTGGTGAGCATCAGCGAGCCCTCGCCCGTGACCGTCGCCGTATTCATGGGCGTAGGCGTCCTGCTGGGTGGTTTGCCGGGCATCGGTTCAGGCAGTGATTGGATTCCGACGGCGGCCCTGCTGGTCCTGCTGGTCGGCGGCAGTAACGCCGAGGATTTCTCTTACGGTTACCTTGTGCAGATGGCAGCAGGAGTGGCCGTGGGCATCGCTGTGAATTTCCTGATTTTTCCGCCGCTGCACCTCAACGCGGCTGCCTCCAGCCTGGCTGACCTCCGGCTCGCCCTTGGCAGGCAGTTGACGGACATGGGCGCCGCCCTGAAGGAAAAGTGGCCACCTGAGCATGAGGAGTGGTCGAACAGGTCAGACGAGCCTGGCAGAGGCAGCAAGGTCTGTGCGCCACCTGGTCAAGGAGGCGGACGCCAGCCGCCGCGCCAATCCCCGGCGGAAGCTGCACCCACGCGACATGGACCAGGACTACCGTGACCTGCAGGACCTGGAACGCGTCACTTTCCACATACAGGACATGACGGATGTGTTGTCGGATGTGATCTGGGAAGACGACGTTCCGTATGCAATCCCCCTGCAGGACAGCGAGCCCCTGGCAGATGCCATCACCGCAACCGGAGAGCTGGTGTCCACGGAAACCGACGGTGACGTACAGGGGCGGAAGGACCGGTACGACGCCGCCAAGGCGGCGGTGGAAGCCTGCATGGCCGCCACCGCCCGCAGGCCGGCAGAAGAGGGCACGGTCCCCGCCTCCGAATCGGTCCTCCTCAGCCTCCATCGGATCCTGCGGGCAGTCCGTCCGAGGGACTAGCCGGGCATCCTGCGCCGGGGCTACAGCGCCGAAACGGTCCCGGCGAAATGGCGCCGTCCCGAACGCGGACTCCACGCGACGAAGCCGGAGTGCTTCCACGCACCGGAACCGCTCTGTTCGGTTTCGATTTCCAAGGCGACCCGGGACGGCAGGAAGACCGGCGCCTCAAATTCCACATCCCATCTGAAAGAGTCACCCCGGGCGGGGCCTACATCAGCGAGCGCCCGCGAGGCCAGGTACATGCCGTGCGCTATGGACCGACGCATGCCTAGCGCCTTGGCCGAGAGCACACTCAGGTGGATCGGGTTGAAATCCCCCGAGACCGCAGCGTATGCGCGACCGGTGTCCACGCCAAGGTGCCACAGGGCTGTCGGGTTAGGCGCTGTGAAGTCGGCCCTGGGGGGGATGACCGTGGGCTTGTCGATTCCCGGCAGGAACACCCCCTTGGCGAGATAGGTGGACACCCCCCACCAGTGCACGTCGCCGGAACCGGCACGCCGCACCTCGGCCACCACGTCCAGCTGCGTTCCGGCACGGTGGCCGCGCAGGTTTTCCACCCTGGCAGTAACGTCAAGGACATCAGTGAATACCAGTGGCGACCTTTGCTCGACGCTGTTGCGCAGGTGGATCATCCCCAGCAGGGGCAGTGGGAAGTCGTCGCGGTTCAGCACGCTCATAGCCAGCGGAAACGCGATGGCGTGGATGAAGCCGGCCGGCAGTACGTCACTGGCCGTCTCGCCAATCAGGTGCTGATAGGCGGTGAGGTTTTCCACGCCAACAGTGACGCCCCTGACCTCGTGGCTCTCGGCAGGGAGGACCGGAGAGTCATGCGTTCCCAGGAGCCTGCGCCGTGCCGCCTGGGCAGCTGCATTGACGTACAGCTTGGACAGCGACGGCATCTCGGCCAGGATCAGTGGTTGGTGGACGGTCATGCCCCCACCAGGTTCTGCCCGCACACCCGGAGCACCTCCCCGTTGATTCCGCCCGCAGCGTCGCTGGCCAGGAACGCGATGGTCTCCGCAACGTCAGACGGCAGGCCGCCCTGCTGCAGCGAGTTCAGCCGCCGCGCCACTTCGCGGACGGCGAAGGGGATCCGTGCCGTCATTTCGGTTTCGATGAATCCGGGGGCCACGGCATTGATGGTCCCGCCGCGGGATGCCAGCAGCGGGGCGGTGGCACGCACCATTCCAATGACTCCCCCTTGGATGCGGCGTAGTTGGTTTGCCCCCTGTTCCCGGCGATGCCGCTGGTCGAAGCAACTGAAACGATACGCGGGGACGACCGGAAGTGTCCGGATCCCAGCAGTGCCTCGTTGATGCGGAGCCTGGGCGGCGATGTTGATGTTGATCACCGAATTCCACCGCGCCTGGTCCATGTTGGCCAGCAGTTTGTCCCGCGTGACGCCTGCGTTGTGCACCACGATGTCCAGCCGGCCGTGCCGCTGAACGGCGTGGTCGATGATTCGCTGGCCTGCATCGGACCGGCTGATGTCAAGCTGCAGCGCAGTGGCCCGCACCTCGTTGGCCACAGTTGCCAGTTGGTCGCCCGCCGCAGGAATGTCCACCAGGATAAGCATTGCGCCATCGCGGTGCATCGTCCTGGCAATCTGGGCGCCGATCCCCCGGGCTGCGCCGGTGACGACGGCTACCTTCCCCGCCAATGGCTTGTCCGGGTCGGCGGCCAGACTGCCGTCCTCCGATGAAACCGCCAGGAACTGTCCGTCCACGAACGCCGACCGGCCGGAGAGGAAGAACCTGACGGCGCCCAGTGCGCTGGGGCTGGTGGTGCTGGTGCCTTCAGCCAGGACGACGCCGTTCCCGGTTGCACCCGCCCGCAGTTCCTTGGCCAGGGACCGCAGGAAGCCATCCACTCCCTGCCGGGCCGCGGCAACGTCGGGTGAGGACGCCTGGGCTGCCGGGCGGGACACCGTGATGACCCGGCCGCCGCCGCGCAGGTCGCGGAGGGAACCTGCCGCGGCCAACACTGGCTTTTCCAGGTCCGCCGGGTGCTGCAGCTCGTCCAGGACCATGATGATGGCACCCAGTTTTTCGGCTGGAACGGCATGCCGTCTGACATCAAGGTCCCAGGACAGGAGCTCGGCGGCCAGCTTGTCCGCCCCGGCGGTGTCCCCCAGGACAACCACCGGTCCGGTGGCCAGTGGCTGCCCGGGCTTGTAACGTCGCAGAACCGCGGGCTGGGGAAGGCCAAGCTTCTTTGCAAGGTTGCGGCCCGGGCCGCTGTTAACCAGTTGCGTGTATGTGTCCGTCACGGCCGCCTCCTACAGGGATTCCAGGATCGCGACGACGCCCTGGCCGCCGGCCGCGCAAACGGACACCAGGCCACGAGCCTGGCCGGCCGGTGGAGGCCGCCTTCGCGTGGAGCATTTTGGCCAGCGTGCCTACGATGCGGCCACCGGTGGCGGCAAAGGGGTGGCCCGCTGCCAGCGAGGACCCATTGACGTTGAGGCGGGTTCGGTCGATGCTGCCCAGCGCACCGTCGAGCCCCAGGCGGGTCCGGCCGAACTCGTCATCCTCCCACGCAGCCAGCGTGCCGAGGACGGTGGCTGCAAAAGCTTCATGGATTTCGAAGTAGTCGAAGTCCGCCAGTGTCAGGTTCTGCCGGGCCAGGAGCCGGGGCACAGCGAACACGGGAGCCATAAGCAGCCCGTCCTTGCCGTGCACGAAATCAACGGCGGCGGCCTCGGCGTCCACCACGGCGGCCAGCTTAGGCAGGTCGCGGGCATCGGCCCATTCGTCGGAGGCCAGGAGCACTGTGGAGGCGCCGTCCGTTAATGGGGTGGAATTTCCCGCGGTCATGGTGGCATCGGCGCCAAGGTTGCGGCCGAAGACCGGCTTCAGCGACGCCAGCTTCTCCAGCGAGGTGTCCGCCCGCAGGTTGGCGTCGCGCGTCAGCCCCCGGTACGGGGTCATGAGGTCATCGAAGAATCCGGAGTCGTAAGCGGCAGCGAGCTTGTGATGGCTGTTGAGGGCCAGGCTCGTCCTGTGCTTCCCGGGAGATCTTCCACTGCGCAGTGGTCAGGGCCTGGTGTTCACCCATGGTCAGGCCGGTTCGCGGCTCTGCCGTGCCGGGGGCCAAAGGGGCCAGGTCCTTGGGCCGGAGCCGGCTCAGGATCTGCAGGCGCTGCGGAAGTGTTTTGGCCCGGTGAAGGTCCAGGATCACCTCGCGGAGCCCCTCGCTGACCACCACAGGCGCGTCGGAGGCTGAATCCACGCCGCCGGCGATGCCCGAATCGATCTGTCCCAGCTTGATCTTGTTTGCCAGGCCCACCACGGTTTCAAGACCCGTGGCGCACGCCTGCTGGAGGTCGTACACAGGCGTTTCTGCAGAAAGCGCGGATCCCAGGACCGCTTCCCGGGTGAGGTTGAAGTCCCGGGAGTGCTTGAGCACCGCTCCGGCGGCCACCTGGCCGATGCGTTCATCCTGGAGGCCGAATCGGGCGATCAGGCCATCCAGGGCGGCCGTCAGCATGTCCTGGTTGGAGGACTTGGCATAGGCTCCCCCGGCGCGGGCGAACGGGATCCTGTTGCCGCCGACGACGACGGCACGGCGGGTTGCGGGCGTGGCACCCCGAACCGATCCATCAGGCGTGGGCGTGGACTGTCCTTCTGCGGACATGGCGGGCTCCTCTGGTCACGTGCGGTTACCGATACCCAGCGTACCTGATACGCTGGGTATCGTGAACTTCCAGGACACGCCTTTCCCCTTGACTATCGAGCTGCCGTCGCCAGCCAGCCCTGACGGGCGTTCGTCGCGCTGGCAGAATCATCGGGAGGAGCGGCGCAGGGAGCTCATCAAGCAGGCCCGCCGTGCAGTGCACGTGCTGGGCAGCGACGCGTCCATGGAGGACATCGCCACTGCCGCGGGAACGTCGAAATCGGTCTTCTACCGGTACTTCGGGGACAAGGCGGGGCTGCAGCAGGCTGTGGGCGAAGTGGTCCTCAGCCAAATGCAGTACCGCATCCAGGAGGCGGCCCACAGCGCCGTCACACCCCGGGAGGGCTTGCTGGCCATGGTCTCGGCCTACCTCCAAATGGCCGGTACCAGCCCCAACGTCTACACATTCGTTACCAGCTATGCCCCCGGTGATGCGGCCAACCCGGCACACCCGGCTTCTGCCGGCGGCCCGCTGGGCCCCTTCTTTGACGCCATCGCGGACATGATCGCCACCCCTATGCGGTCGCAACTGGGGGACGTCAGGGAAACCGTCATCGGTTACTGGCCCAAGGCGGCCATCGGCCTGGTCCGGAACGCCGGCGAGCAGTGGCTCAGCACCCCGGACTCACCCACCAAGCCGGACCAGGAGGCCATGGCCCGCCAGATCACGGCGTGGCTTTGCGTGGGCATTGTTCCGGAACTTACACCCGCTTCACCAACCACCAAGTTACCCGCCAAAGAAGGACTGTGACATGACTGATGTAGTGGACCGCACGGCCCGCAAGGGGCTACGCCCCGGAAGCGCCCCCGCAGCCAAGCCGCTGGATGAAAACCCCACGCCCGCCGTCGACGTCGAAGCGCTGGGAAGGCAACTCCTGGGCAAATGGGCCGATGTGCGGCTCCAGGCACGGCAACTGGCCGCCAGGCCCGAACTGCACAAGATCGAAGGGCTGACGCACACGGATCACCGTGCCCGGGTGTTCGGCCAGCTGAAGTACCTTGTGGACCATGAGGCCGTCCACCGCGCCTTTCCCTCGGAACTTGGCGGCTCCGATGACCACGGCGGCAACATCGCCGGCTTTGAGGAACTGGTCGTCGCGGACCCATCCCTACAAATTAAGGCAGGCGTCCAGTGGGGACTCTTCGGTTCCGCCGTGATGCACCTGGGGACGGCCGAACACCATGCCAAATGGCTGCCGGGAATCATGAACCTGGACATCCCCGGCTGCTTCGCCATGACGGAGACGGGCCACGGCTCGGACGTGGCAAGTATCGCCACTACCGCCACGTATGACCCCGCCGCCGAAGAGTTCATCATCCACACCCCCTTCCGCGCCGCCTGGAAGGATTACATCGGCAACGCGGCCAACGACGGCCTGGGCGCCGTTGTCTTCGCCCAGCCTGGTCACCCGCGGCGTGAACCACGGCGTCCACGCGTTCTACGTGGACCTGCGGGATCCGGCCACCAAGGAATTCCTCCCGGGCATAGGCGGTGAGGACGACGGCATCAAGGGCGGCCTGAACGGCATCGACAACGGGCGGCTGCACTTTACCAACGTCCGCGTCCCGCGGGCTAACCTCTTGAACCGGTACGGCAACATCGACGCAGACGGTACCTACACGTCGTCAATTGCCAGCCCCGGCCGGCGTTTCTTCACCATGCTGGGAACGCTGGTCCAGGGCCGCGTGTCACTGGACGGCGCCGCCGTGGCCGCGTCCAAGGTGGCACTGAAGGCAGCAATCCAGTACGCCACTGAGCGCCGCCAGTTCAATGCCTCCTCGCACACGGAGGAAGAAGTCCTGCTCGACTACCAGAGGCACCAGCGGCGCCTGTTCACCCGGCTGGCCACCACGTACGCGGCCGGCTTTGCCCACGAACAGCTGTTGCAGAAGTTCGACGACGTCTTTTCCGGTGCCCATGATACCGACGCAGACCGCCAGGACCTGGAAACCCTGGCAGCGGCCCTGAAGCCGCTCAGTACCTGGCACGCCCTTGACACCCTGCAGGAATGCCGCGAAGCGTGCGGCGGGGCCGGCTTCCTGATCGAAAACCGGTTCGCGTCATTGCGCGCCGACCTGGACGTCTACGCCACGTTCGAGGGCGACAACACCGTGCTGCTGCAGTTGGTGGCCAAGCGCCTGCTTGCCGACTACGCCAAGGAGTTCCGCAATGTGGACTTCGGCGTGCTGGCCCGGTATGTGGTGAACCAGGCCGCCGGTGCCGCCGTCCACCGCACAGGCCTGCGCCAGGTGGCCCAGTTCATGGCCGACTCCGGTTCGGTTCAGAAGGCCGCGATCGCCCTGCGCGACGAGGACGCCCAGAGGGCCCTCCTCACGGACCGGGTGCAGACCATGGTGGCTGAAGCCGGTGCCGCGCTGAAGGGCAGCAAGCGGCTCCCGCAGGACCAGGGTGCCGCCCTCTTCAACCGGCACCAGAATGAACTCATCGACGCCGCCCAAGCGCATGCCGAGCTCCTGCAGTGGGAGGCCTTCACGGAGGCCCTTCAGCAGGTGGCGGATCCCGGAACCCGGAAGGTCCTGACCTGGCTGCGTGATCTCTTCGGCCTGTCGCTGATTGAGAAGAACCTGTCCTGGTACCTGATGAACGGCCGGCTCTCCATGCAGCGCGCACGCACCGTGGGCGGGTACATCAACAGGTTGCTGGAGAAGATCCGCCCGCACGCCCTGGACCTGGTGGACGCCTTCGGGTACGGCGAGGAGCACGTGCGGGCAGCCATTGCCACAGGAGCCGAGAAGACCCGCCAGGACCAGGCGCGTGCGCACTTCCGCAGCGAGCGGGCCAGCGGGCAGGCGCCGGTGGACGAGAAAGTCATGATCGCCAGGACAGCGGGCCGAAAGGCTTAGTCCGGCGGGCAAGACAAAGCGGAAAAGAACGACGGCGCCGCTCCCCTTCCCAGAGGGGCGGCGCCGTCATGTGTACTGCCGGGACGCTCAGCCGGCGGCGGGCAGCACCGAGCGGTACACCTCAAGGGTGGTCTCGGTAATCGATTCCCAGGAGAAATGCTTTTCAGCCCGCTCCCGGCCAGCCCGGCCCATGGCCCGGGCGCGCTCGGGATCGGACACTACCTCGGTCAGGGCAGCAGCGAATTCCGCGACAAACCTCTCAGGGTCCAGCGGCGTGCCGGTGCCGTCGGTGACCTGTTCCAGGTCCACCAGCAGGCCCGTGCGGCCATGCTCAACCACCTCGGGAATGCCGCCGGTGGCGCTGGCCACCACGGCTGCCCCGCAGGCCATGGCTTCGAGGTTGACGATGCCCAGCGGTTCGTAGATCGAGGGGCAGGCGAAGGCCGTGGCGTGGCTGAGGACCTGAATCAGCTCGTGGCGCGGCAGCATCCGTTCAATCAGCACCACACCCGTGCGCTGCTGTTGCAGTTCCTCAATCAGCGCCGCCGTTTCGGCCGCCAGTTCCGGGGTGTCCGCAGCGCCCAGGCACAGGACCAGGCTGGACGTCGGCCGGGAGTTTGGCTGCCGCCCGCAGGAGGTAGGGAACACCCTTCTGGCGTGTGTTTCTTCCCACAAAGACGACGCTTGGCTTGGTGGGATCGATACCCAGGGCGCGGACGGCGTCGTCTTTTTCGTCACGCTGCCAAAGCTCCACGTCGATGCCGTTGTGGACAACCCGGACCTTTGCGGGGTCCACCTCGGGGTAGCTGCGAAGGATGTCCTGGCGCATGCCCTCGGAGACGGCAATGATCGCCGCCGCCGCTTCGTACGCCGTCTTCTCCACCCAGGAGGAAATGGCATAGCCGCCGCCGAGCCTGCTCGGCTTTCCAGGGCCGGAGCGGCTCAAGGCTGTGGGCGCTGAGAACGTGCGGAATTCCGTGCAGCAGCGAGGCCAGGTGCCCGGCCATGTTGGCATACCAGGTATGCGAATGGACCAGGTCCGCGCCCTGTACATCCGGCACAATGCGCAGGTCCACACCGAGGGTCTGCACCGCGGCGTTGGCCCCGCCGAGGTCCTCCGGGACCTGGTAGGACGTCACTGACGCGCCGTGGTAATCGGCGTCGCGGGGGCCCCGAATGCACGAACCTGCAGGTCAACGTGCTTACTAAGCACCCTGCTCAACTCGGCTACGTGCACCCCGGCGCCACCGTAGATCTCCGGCGGGAACTCTTTAGTCACAATGTCTATTCGCACAAGACCCAAGGTAGTCGTTCACGCATAACTGTTCTAGTGTGAAGGAGTCCGGGCCTACCGGACTGTCTTGGGGAGTTACGAAGGCGTACAGGAGCGACCATTATGCCGTTGACCAAAAAGTCCTGGCCATTGTCCTCGCAGGTGGCGAGGGAAACAGACTGATGCCACTGACGGCAGACCGAGCGAAGCCCGCCGTGCCTTTCGCCGGCAGCTACCGCCTCATCGATTTTGCGATTTCCAACCTGGTGAATTCGCGTTACCTGCAAATTGTGGTCCTCACCCAATACAAATCCCATAGCCTCGACAGGCATATTTCCGAAGCATGGCGGATGTCCACCCAGCTCGGCAACTACGTCGCCTCCGTCCCCGCACAGCAGCGCGTCGGCAAGAGCTGGTTCCTGGGCAGTGCCAACGCCATCTACCAGTCCCTGAACCTGATCCATGACGCCAACCCCGACATCGTCGTCGTGGTGGGCGCGGACCACGTGTACCGCATGGACTTCGCCCAGATGGTGGCCCAGCACGTCAGCAGCGGCGCCAAGGCCACCGTGGCGGCCGTCCGGCAGCCGCTGCACATGGCTGACCAGTTCGGCGTGATCGAAGTGGATCAAAACGACGCCCAAAAGATAGCCGCCTTCGTGGAGAAGCCCTCCAGCACCCCCGGGCTTGCCGCCGACCCTTCCCAGTTCCTGGCGTCCATGGGCAACTACGTGTTCGACGCCGACGCCCTGGTGGCCGCGCTGCACGTGGACGCCGAGCGCCTTGACACCAAGCACGACATGGGCGGGGACATCATCCCCTACTTCGTCAACAGGGGCGAGGCCGGCGTCTACGACTTCACCCTCAACGACATCCCGGGTTCCACCGAACGCGACCGCACCTACTGGCGTGATGTGGGCACCATCGACTCCTTCTACGACGCCCACATGGACCTGATCTCACCGTTGCCGGTGTTCAACCTTTACAACTCGGAGTGGCCCATCTACACCCGGCAGAGCATTTCCCCGCCCGCCAAGTTCGTCCGGGGCAAGAACAACACCGTGGGCACGGCGCTGGACTCCATCGTGGCCAACGGCGTGGTGATCTCCGGCGGCGTCGTGGAGGGCTCCGTGCTGTCGAACGACGTCTATGTAGCAACCAGCGGCCGGGTCATCGATTCCGTGCTGATGGACAAGGTGCAGGTGGGTGAGGGGGCAGTGATCAACCGCGCCATCCTGGACAAGAACGTCAAGGTCCCCGCCGGTGCTGCCATCGGCCTGGACCCGGAGCCTGGACAGGGCTCGCGGATTCAAGGTCACGGAGTCCGGCATTACGGTCCTCGCCAAAGGCCAGGAAGTTCCGGAGCCCGGTGACCGGGAACGGCAGCTTGCCGCCAGCCACCTGAGCGTCCTGCCCAACGCCATCAAGGCCGCGGCAGAGCAGTACCCCGATGTCCGTGAGGCAGCGGACAAGGTGGCCGGCACGCACGCCGCCGCAGCCGCAGAGGCCGCTCCGGCCGCCCCACTTCGCTGACCCGCAGGCAGGACCTGCCGAGGCATCCCGCAGGCTGGGGCACCGCAGATGGTGCCCCGGCCTGCGGCGTACGCTGTAAAATTTTTCCAATGAGCTCCCCCGATCTGACCCCTGAGGACATCCAGGCCTGCCTCAAGGTCCTGAACACCATCCACGCTTACGACGAGGAGCACCCGGACTACATCTCGGTGCGCCGCGCCACGGGGAAGATGTTCAAGGCCGTCAAGCGCCACCGCAGGGTCACCAAGCGCGATTCCATCGCCGAAGCCGACCGCGCCGTGATCGCCCAGACCGCCACCGCTGCCCCGGACCGGATCGATGACGAAACCCGTGGCAACAAGCTGGCTACCTCCGCCACCGGGAACATCGCCGGCCACCTCATGCGGTCCCGCCCCTGCTACATCTGCAAGCAGCACTACACGCAGGTGGACGCCTTCTACCACCAGCTCTGTCCCGAATGCGCGGCCTTCAGCCACAGCAAGCGCGATGCCCGGACCGACCTCAGCGGCCGGCGGGCCCTGCTCACCGGCGGCCGGGCCAAGATCGGAATGTACATCGCCCTCAGGCTGCTGCGGGATGGGGCACACACCACCATCACCACCCGGTTCCCCAGGGATGCAGCGCGGCGCTTCGCGGCGATGGAAGACAGCGGCGACTGGCTGCACCGGCTCCGGATCGTGGGCATCGACCTGCGGGATCCCGCCCAGGTCATGGCCCTGACCGATTCCCTCGACCAGGCCGGCCCCCTGGACATCATCATCAACAACGCGGCCCAGACCGTGCGCCGGTCGGGCAACGCCTACAAGCCGTTGGTGGACGCTGAGGATGAGCCGCTTCCCGCTGCACTGGAGCAGGCCAACGGCGGCCCTGAACTGCTGACTTTCGGGCACGCCCATGACAAGCACCCGCTGGCGCTGGCCGGCAGCATCACCGAACACCCAGTCCTGGCCGGCGACGCGATCACCTCATTGGCGCTGTCCACCGGGTCCGCTTCGCTGGAGCGCATCGCCTCCGGGACCGCGATCGACGCCGGCGGCCTGGTTCCGGACCTGGCCACGATCAACAGCTGGACCCAGGTGCTGGACGAAGTGGATCCCCTGGAGATGCTCGAGGTACAGCTCTGCAACGTCACCGCGCCGTTCCTGTTGGTCAGCCGGCTCCGCGGCGCCATGAAGCGGTCCACGGCGCGGCGCAAATACATCGTGAACGTCTCCGCCATGGAAGGCCAGTTCTCCCGCGCCTACAAGGGGCCCGGCCACCCGCATACCAACATGGCCAAGGCCGCGCTGAACATGATGACCCGCACCAGCGCCCAGGAGATGCTGGATTCGGACGGCATCCTGATGACCGCTGTAGACACCGGCTGGATCACCGACGAACGTCCGCACTTCACCAAGGTCCGGCTGATGGAGGAAGGCTTCCACGCACCCCTGGACCTGGTGGACGGCGCGGCCCGCGTTTACGATCCCATCGTCATGGGCGAGCAGGGTGAGGACCAGTACGGCGTCTTCCTGAAGGATTACAAGCCCAGCCCCTGGTGATGGGCGTATGCTCACGGCATGAGCAACGAGTCATCCAGCCAAGTGCAGAAACTTGAACACCACGAATGCTGGGCACTGCTGCGGACGGTGTCTGTGGGAAGGCTGGCCGTCCTCGTCGATGGCCGGCCGGACATCTTCCCGGTCAACTTCACGGTCGACGGCGGCACGCTGGTGTTCAGGACGGCCCAGGGAACCAAACTGTCCGCTGCCTCCGGCGACGCCCCTGTGGCGGTGGAGGCGGACGGAGTGGACCCTGACACGGGCCTGGCGTGGAGCGTGGTGGTCAAAGGTACGGCTGCCCTGGTCAAGAGCACTGAGGAAGTGCTGGAGACGTCCCGCCTGTACCTCTTCCCGTGGCAGGCGGGACGCAAGGACGCGTTCGTCCGCATTACCCCGGACACCGTCACGGGCCGCCGCTTCAAGGTCACCGATCCCATGACCTGGTGGACCCAGATCAGCGGCTCTGCCAAGGCATCACAGGAATAGGCCGACGGCTGATTCCCCGGCCCGCGAAGGCCGGGGAACGTGCCGGGTCAGGCGAGCCTGGGTGATCTCCACGCTGACCTTCAGGGCCGAGCCGCCGCCCCCTGACAGGATGCCCTTGAGCGGTGGCACGTCCCGGTAATCCCTGCCCCGGGCCACGGTGACGTGGAAGTCACCGGCAGGTTTGTGGTTGGTGGGGTCCCAGCTGCGCCAGTCACCGTCCCACCATTCGAGCCAGGCGTGCGACTGCCCGGCCACGGTCCCGCCGATTCCGGCGCTGGAGCGCGGGTGGAGGTAGCCGGAGACGTAGCGGGCCGGGATACCGCAGCTGCGCAGCGCACCGATGGCCAGGTGCGCCAGGTCCTGGCATACGCCCTTGCGCTGGCCCCAGGCTTCCTCCGCGTTGGTGGTGACGGCTGTGGAGCCGGACATGTACGTCATCTCACCGCGCATCCAGGCGAAGACGGCCATGGCTGCCTCGTGCGGGTTCTTGCCTGCCACGACGTCCGGGATGATGCCCAGGACTTCCCCGCCCGGACCGCTCAGCCGGGACTGCGGCAGCCAGTCGCTGAACGCGTCAAGGGTCTCCGGGGACGCCAGGTCGTCCCAGCCCACGATGTCAGCCTCCGCAGGGATCTTCTCCGCCCTGTGCACCTCAACGGTGATGTTGGAGACCACTTCGAGGTTCTCGTGCGGCATCTGCATGTCGAATGCAGTCACCCGGGTTCCCCAGTAGTCGCGGTACGTGCTCACCGAAGCCTGCGACGGGGAAACCTTCACCACGGATTCGAGCACCACCTGCTGCGAATCCGTCAGCGGCGTCATCCGTGCCTCGTTGTAGGACAGGGTCACCCGCTTGTTGTACTTGTAGGCCGTCCTGTGGACGATGCTCAACCGGGTCATGACACTTCTCCCACCCAGGCGAGTTCGTCCGCCTGATTGAAGTACTTACGGGAAATGGCATCCGAGGCCTGGGACACCGCCTTCTGCACCCGTTCCATGTGCTCGGGCAGTTCGGACATCAGGTCATCTGTCCGGTGGAACTCCAGGAAGGTCCGCGCCTGGCCCACGATGCGGCGGGCGTCGTTGATGAAGCCCACCCGCTGCGCGGACGGGTCCAGCTTGGCCAGGCACTCGTCCGCGTCCCGCAGCGCATACACGATCGACCGCGGGAACAGGCGGTCAAGGAGCAGGAATTCGGCGGCGTGCTGGTCGCCGAACGCTGCGCGGCGGGTGCGGAGGAAGGATTCGTAGGCGCCGGCGCAGCGGAGCATGTTCACCCAGGACATGCCGGCGGAGAGCACGTCCCGGGTGGAGAGCATCCGGGCCGTCATGTCCGCGCGCTCCAGGGAACGGCCCAGCACCAGGAAAAGCCAGCTATCGTCATGGCTCACCGTGGTATCGGCAAGGCCGCTGACCATGGCCGTGCGCTCCAGGGTCCAGTTGCAGAACCGGTAGGTGCCCACCACGTCCTTGCGGTGCTGGCTCAGCCCGTAGTAGGTGGTGTTCAGGCTCTCCCACAGCCCGGAAGACACCGTCTCCCGTGCACGGCGGGCGTTCTCGCGGGCAGCGCCCAGTGAACCGGCAATGGACGTGGCGCTGGTCTTGTCATAGGCCAGCGCATGGAGCAGCTCCGGCAGGCCGAAATCCTCGCTCTGCGGTTTGGCTCCCATGACCGCCAGAAGTTCCTGCGCCACGCTTTTGCGTTCCTCCATGGGGAGGTGGTTCAGGCGTTCCAGGTGGACATCCAAAATGCGGGCGGTACCGTCCGCCCGCTCCACGTAGCGGCCGATCCAAAACAAGGACTCGGCAATACGGCTAAGCATTCGCGGCTACCTCCTGCGCGCCCGGAACGTTGTAAGGGAATGGCCCGACGGCGGCGCGGCTCACTGCTGCTGCTCCGACTGGCGGTCGCGCCAGTTGCTTTCCACCGGCCACACGGAAACCCGTTCACGGACCGTGACGGACTGGCGGGGTACGGTCTCCACCGGCATCTGGGGTGAATCGGCAAGGACCCAGGTGTCCTTGGATCCACCGCCCTGGCTGGAGTTCACGATCAGGGACCCTTCCTTCAATGCAACACGGGTCAGGCCGCCCGGGAGCACCCAGACGTCGTCGCCGTCGTTGACGGCAAAAGGCCGCAGGTCAACGTGGCGGGGACCGAATTTGTCACCGCCCAGGGTGGGAACGGTGGAGAGCTGGAGCACCGGCTGGGCAATCCAGCCGCGGGGATCGGCGATGATCCGCTGGCGGAGGGCGTCCAGTTCGTCCGTGGAGGCGTCGGGGCCGATGACCAGGCCCTTGCCGCCGGAGCCATCCACCGGCTTGACCACCAGTTCCGCAAGGTTGTCCAGGGTGTACTCCCGGGCTTCCTTCTCCTCGAGGCGGAAGGTGTCCACGTTGGCGATGATGGGCTCCTCGCTGAGGTAGTAGCGGATCAGGTCAGGGACGTAACTGTAAACCAGTTTGTCGTCCGCTACGCCATTGCCCACCGCGTTGGCGATGGTGACGCCGCCGGCGCGGGCGGCGTTGACCAGGCCTGGGCAGCCCAGCATCGAGTCGGACCGGAACTGCAGCGGGTCCAGGAAGTCGTCGTCGATCCGCTTGTAGATGACGTCCACGCGCTGTTCGCCGGCCGTCGTGCGCATGTACACGCGGTTTCCGCGGCAGATGAGGTCGCGGCCCTCCACCAGTTCCACGCCCATGAGGCCGGCCAGGAGGGTGTGCTCGAAGTAGGCGCTGTTGAACACGCCGGGGGTCAGGACGACGACGGTGGGATCATCAACGCCGGCAGGTGCGGTTTTGCGCAGGGCCGAGAGCAGCCGGCGCGGGTACTCCTCAACGGGCCGGATAAGTTGCTGCCCGAATGCCTCAGGCAGGCCCTTGGCCATGGCCCGCCGGTTCTCCAGCACGTAGCTGACGCCGGACGGGACGCGGACGTTGTCCTCCAGGACCCGGAAGGTGCCGGCGGCGTCACGTACCACGTCGATGCCGGAGATGTGGACCCGGACCCCGCCTGCCGGTTCGAAACCGTGGACCTGCCGGTGGAAGTGGGCGCTGGTGGTCACGAGCGGCGCGGAATCACGCCGTCGGCCACCACGGTCATTTTGTCGTAGACGTCGTTCAGGAAGGCTTCCAGGGCGCGGACACGCTGGGCCACACCGCGTTCCAGGACGTCCCACTCCGCCGCGGGGATGACCCGGGGCACGATGTCGAGGGGGAAGGGGCGTTCCTCGCCCGCGTAGTCGAACGTGACCCCACGGTCCAGGAACGTGCGGGCCATGGAATCGGCGCGTGCGCTGACGTCCGCCAGGGAGAGTTTCCGGAGCGCCTCCGCCACCTGCCCGTACGAGTCCCTGGCCTGCTGCCCGGGAGCGAACATCTCGTCGTAGGCTCCGGTGCGGCCGGCGGCCTCGGAGTAATCCTGGAATAGGTCTGACATGTCCAATAGCCAACCATCTTTTTGTTTCGAGTTCATTACTGCCATCCATTCTGGTGTGTTGTCGCCGGCAGTCCGGTTCGTACTTTACTGGCCTCTTCGTGCACAGTAGGTGAGTGCCAAGCAGCAGAAGCCTTCCCGAGCCGGGCCACGGCGGTTTCCGCCCGCTTGTGGCGCGGCTGGTTCCGGGGCTGGTGACGGCGGCGGCCGCCGTTGAGTTGGCGTTCCTGGTGCACGCGCTGCTGCCCGCATTGCCCGCGATGACCCTGGCCGTTGTCCTGGGTGTCCTGGCCGCCAACCTTCCGGGCGCAGCCGCGTGGACAGGAGGCCGGGCCCGCGCGGGACTGGACTTCGCGGGCAAGCACCTGATGCGCGGCGGCATCGTTCTCCTTGGCCTCAAAGTCAGCGTGATGGACGTCCTTGGCCTGGGGTGGCCGGCGCTGGTCCTGATCGTGGCCGTGGTGGCCGCCAGTTTTGGCGGGACCTACGCGATCTCGCGGCTGTTCCGCCTCCCGCCGGTGACCTCGCTCCTGGTGGCTACAGGGTTCTCCATCTGCGGGGCGTCGGCCATCGGCGCCATTGCCGCAGTCCGCCGTATCCGGCACGCCGAAACCGTGCTGCCGGTGGCCCTGGTGACGCTCTGCGGAACGCTCGCCATCGGCGTCCTGCCCCTCCTGGCCCACCCCTTGGGATTGACGGCCACGGTATTCGGCGCCTGGACCGGCGCCTCCGTCCATGATGTTGGCCAGGTGGTGGCCACGGCGCAAACCGCGGGGACCGCCGCCCTGGCGATCGCCGTCGTCGTCAAACTCACCCGGGTGCTGCTGCTGGCGCCTGTTGCTGCCCTGGCGGGTGCGCACCACAGGAAAGGTGCGCGGGCAATTGGCGCCGCCGATGGGACCACCTCGAAAATGCCGCCGGTGGTGCCGCTGTTCGTCGTGGGCTTCGTGGCCATGGTGGCCCTGCGGTCCACTGGGTGGCTGGGCCCAGCCTGGCTTGAAGCCGGTAGCACCCTGCAGGACATCCTCCTGGGTGCGGCCCTGTTCGGGCTGGGTTCGGCGGTACGGATCCGCAGCCTCCTGCATACAGGAGGGCAGGCGCTTCTGGCTGCGCTGGCCTCGTGGCTCCTGATCGCCGTGCTGGGCCTGGCGGCGGCCTTCCTGATCGCCGGCTGAGTGGGCCGTGATTAGATAGCCAGGTGCCACTTGAGAATCTGCAGCGCCGCGAAGCCGCCGAACGTTCAGCCCTGATCAGCACCACCAGCTACGACGTCTCCCTGGATGTGCGGCAAGCGGCGGACCCTGCAGTTCCCGGTTACACGAGCCGCAGCGTCATCACGTTCACGGCCGTTCCGGGAGCCAGCACCTTCCTGGATTTCATTGCCGGCGAGGTGCACAGCGTGCTGCTCAACGGTAAGGCCCTGTCGGTGGAGGACGTGGTGGACGGCGCCCGGATCACGCTGAAGAACCTGAAGGCCGAGAACCAGGTCACCGTCACCGGAACAGCCCTGTACAGCCGCTCCGGTGAGGGCATGCACCGGTTCGTGGACCCCGCCGACGGCGAGACCTACCTGTACACGCAGTATGAGCCCGCGGATGCGCGGCGCGTGTTCGCCAACTTCGAACAGCCCGACCTCAAGGCGACATTCACCTTCCACGTGATGGCTCCGGCCGGGTGGACCGTGGCTTCCAACGGCGCCGAGGTGAACCGCACCCTGCTGACCAGCGACCCCGCCACCGCTTGCTGGGACTTCGCCACCACCCTGCCCATGTCCACGTACATCACCACCGTCCTGGCCGGCCCCTACAACAGGGCCGAGGACCGCTGGCAGTCAACGCTCGACGACGGCACCCGCCTTGACGTCCCGCTGGCCCTCTACTGCCGCGCATCCATGGCGGAGTCCTTCGACGACGAACAGCTTTTTGCCCTCACCAAGAAGGGCCTGGACTTCTTCAACCGCCTCTTCGACTTCCCGTACCCGTGGGGCAAATACGACCAGGCGTTCGTGCCCGAGTACAACCTCGGTGCCATGGAGAACCCCGGGCTGGTCACGTTTACGGAGAGCTACGTCTTCACCTCCCGCGCCACCGATGCCCAGTACCAGTCGCGGGCCAACACCCTGATGCACGAGATGGCGCACATGTGGTTCGGGGACCTGGTGACCATGCAGTGGTGGGACGATCTCTGGCTCAAGGAATCGTTCGCCGACTACATGGGAACCCTGGGTGTGGACCGGGCCACGGACTGGGGCACTGCGTGGGTGAACTTCGCCAACAAGCGCAAGGCCTGGGCGTACGTGCAGGACCAGCTCCCCACCACCCATCCCATAGTGGCGGACATCCCGGACCTTGAGGCGGCAAAACAGAATTTCGACGGCATCACCTACGCCAAGGGCGCTTCGGTGCTCAAACAGCTGGTGGCCTATGTGGGGTTCGATGCGTTCATCGCCGGATCCCGGGAGTATTTCCGGAAGCATGCCTACGGGAACACCTCACTGGGTGACCTGCTGGCGGCCCTCGGGGACGCATCCGGCAGGGACCTGTCAGGCTGGGCCAGGCAGTGGCTGCAGAGCTCCGGGATCCCCACGCTATCCCTGGACTTCGCCACGGAAGGCACGGCAGCGGACGACGACGGCCTGCTGGGCGGCGTGGCGATCGTCCAGGAGGCAACGGACCCGGTCACAGGACGGGATGAGCTGCGTCCGCACCGCCTCCGGGTTGGTTCCTACGATTTTGACGGGGACGGCGCCCTGGTGCGGACCGGGAGCATCGAAACCGACGTGGCTGGAGCCCGGACCGAGCTCGCCCAGGCTCGCAGGCATGCCGCGGCCCGCGCTCCTGCTGGTCAATGACGACGACCTCACATACGCCAAGGTGCGGCTGGATCCGGCGTCACTGGCGACGGTCCGCGGATCGTTGGACCGGATCACCGACCCCATGGCCCGCGCCCTGTGCTGGACGGCGCTCTGGAACTCGGCCCGGGACGGCGAAAGTCCCGCCGCCCAGTACGTTGACGCCGTGGCGGCCTTCGCCCCTGCCGAAACCGGGATAGGCGTCCTGCTGAACATCCTCGACAACGCCGCCACCGCCGTGGAACGCTACTCCCCTGCAGCCACCCGGGACAGCATCCGCATGGGGTTCCTCGCCGCTGCTGCTGCCGAACTGGACAGAGCCTGCGCCGGGCTCCGACGCACAGCTTGCCTGGGCGCGCACGCTGGGCACCCTCAGCAGGCATGACGGCGCCCTGCTCCCCGGCTGCGCGGCCTGCTCGATGGCAGCGCTCCCGTGGACGGCCTGGCGGTGGACGCGGACCTGCGCTGGCAGCTCTTGCACGCCTTGGCAGCCAATGGCCAGGCGTCCGCAGCCGAGCCTCGACGCCGAACTGGCCCGCGACACCACAGCCTCCGGCCGGGCAGGGCACGCGACCGCCATGGCGTCCCGCCCCGACCCCGGTGTCAAAGCCCCAGCCTGGGACTCAGCCGTCCACGGGACAGAGCTGTCCAACCAGCTTCTGAGCGCCACCATCAGCGGGTTTACCACCGCGCCGCCGGTGCTGCTGGAACGCTATGTGGAGCCCTACTTCGACTGCCTGCGCGCTGTTTGGGATGCACGCAGCATCGAAATCGCCAGCCGGATTGTCCGCGGCCTCTACCCCGCAGCCCAGGACCTCGCGGCCGGCGCCCGCCCAGATGATCACCCGGTAGTGCGGCGGACCGATGCCTGGCTGAACACCAACCGGGACGCGCCGCATGCCCTGCGCCGGATCATCGTCGAGCAGCGCAGCCACCTGCTGCGCGCACTCACCGCACAGGCCGCCGTCGCTCCCCACCGGCCCCCTAACCTCGCTGCGCTCGGCTAGGGCACCCTGCCGGCGTGGGCCCACTCGTCGGGTGCTGAGTAACTGCCGTTTTGGAGCGCCAGAAGGACAATTACGCAGCAATGGATGGGGTTACGGGACGCGGTGCAGCCACTCCTCGGTGCCGAACTTGGCGGCCACCCGGTCCTTGGCAGCTGCCGGCTCGTGTCCGGCGAGCGTTGATGGTGTGGCCCCGTATCGCTCGCTGAAGACCTCGATCATTGCCTCGATGATGGCCGTGCGGGCCAGGCCGGTCTGGCGGCGGAGCGGATCCACGCGCTTCTTGGCGCTGCGGGTGCCCTTGTCGGACAGCTTCTCCTTGCCGATGCGGAGGACCTCGACCATCTTGTCGGCGTCGATGTCGTAGCTCATGGTGACGTGGTGCAGCATGCCGCCATTGGCAAGACGCTTCTGAGCGGCGCCGCCGATCTTCCCCTGGTCCGTGGCGATGTCGTTCAACGGGATGTAGAAGGCGTTGATGCCGATTTTTTCCAGCGCGGCCATGACCCAGGCGTCAAGGAACGGGTAGGAGTCGGCGAAGCTCAGTCCGTCCACCAGGGTCTGTGGCAAGTAGAGCGAGTAGGTGATGCAGTTGCCGGCCTCCATGAACATCGCTCCCCCGCCGCTGATCCGGCGGACCACGTTGATGCCGTGCCTGGCCACGCCCTCGGGATCCACCTCGTTCTGCACGGACTGGAAGCTGCCGATGACCACCGATGGTTCCTGCCAGTCCCAGAACCGCAGGGTGGGCGTGCGCGCCCCCGCTCCAACGGCCTCGGTGAGCACCTCGTCAAGGGCAACATTGATTTCGGTGGGAAGCACGGTGGGCCCGATGACGTTCCACTCGTGGTCTCCCCAGGAGGTGGCTTTCGCCAGGGCACGCCGGACGGCCACGGCCACGGCGTCGGCGGAGAAGCCGAACAGCACCGCTCCGGCGGGCAGGGCGGCGGTGACGCCCGCCGCCAGGTCTGCGGCAGGCGTGGTGTCCGGGAGGCCGGTCAGCGCGCGGTTGATTTCCGCGAGGGCCTCGTCCGGTTCCAGGAAGAAGTCACCGCTGACCGAGACGTCCGCCAGCGCGCCGTCCACCACGGCGAGGTCCACCACCACCAGCTTGCCGCCGGGGACCTTGTACTCGCCGTGCAGGCGCTGGTTGCTGGCGGCATCATGGGCGAAGAAACGCGGCTCGGTCATGCTTCCCATCCTGCCCCAGAAATCAGGTGCGCGGTTAAACGCAGGAGGCCCGCACCGTCTCCGGTGCGGGCCTCCAACACAAGCTTGGGCGAAGGAATTACTTCTTGCCGCCGAAGCCCTTGAAGCGAGCGTTGAAGCGCTCGACGCGGCCTGCAGAGTCCATGATGCGCTGCTTGCCCGTGTAGAACGGGTGGGACTCGGAAGAAATTTCGACGTCGATGACCGGGTAGGTGTTGCCGTCTTCCCACTCGATGGTCTTGGAGGAAGACACGGTGGAGCGGGTCAGGAACTTGGTGCCGGAGGCCAGGTCGTTGAAGACAACAGCTTCGTACTTCGGGTGGGTATCAGACTTCATAATGGGACCTTTGTTCACGCAACTGGATTTTGCCAGCTGCCAGGTATGAGTGGGATGGCTGGACCCTGTCGCATCAGCCGGAGCTGAAAAAGCAGGACAACCAGCTATCAATCATAGCCGATGCCGGTGGGGCTGACGAACGCACCAGCCGACGCTATGTCCGCGCGCGAAGTTCCCAAAAGGCCACGGCGGACGCGGCGGCCACATTGAGCGAATCCACGCCGTGGCGCATGGGGATCTTGACGGCGAGATCGACGGCGGCAAGCGTCTCGGGGCTCATACCGGCGCTTTCGGTGCCAAGCACCAGGGCGAGCTTGTCCAGGTTGCGGGACGCGACGGCCTCGACGTCCTCCGCATCAGGCGTCAGCTCCAATGCCGCAACGGTGAAGCCGTGGTCCTTGAGCACTTGCAGGTCCCCGGGCCAGGTGTGCAGGCGTGCCCAGGGAACCTGGAACACCGTGCCCATGCTGACCCTGACGCTGCGGCGGTACAGCGGATCGCCGCACCGCGGCGAAACCAGCACGGCGTCGATATCAAGCGCAGCCGCGGAGCGGAAGATGGCGCCCACGTTGGTGTGGTCCACGATGTCCTCCAACACCGCCACGCGGCGGGCTCGGGCCAGGAGGTCCGGCAGCGGCACCGGGGCAGGACGCTGCATGGCTGCCATTGCCCCGCGATGCAGGTGGAAGCCGGTGATTTCCTCCAGCAGGGCAGCCGAGCCGATGAACGCCGGAACGTCGGGGTACGCCTTGAAAACGTCGTCGAGGTCCGCTATCCACTTTTCGGCGAGGAAGAACGACCTTGGCTGGTGACCGGCGGCCAGCGCCCGGCGCAGTACCCGCGAGGATTCGGCGATGTACATGCCCTCGGCCGGTTCACGGAGCTTGCGCAGGTGCACGTCGGTCAGGGTGGTGTAGTCGCTGACCCGGGGGTCGTCCGCGGATTCGAGGTAGTGGAAGGTCACCGGGTGATTATTGCAGCAGGTTGGCGATCATGACGCCGAGGGCCACGATGCCCAGGCTGAAGATCACGGCACGCAGGACACGCGGGGACAGCTTGCGCCCCACCTTTGCGCCCATGAGACCGCCGATGGTGGAACTCACAGCGATCAGCAGCACCACCAGCCAGTTGATCCGGTCGAAGGCGAACAGCAGGTAGGAGATGGCGGCCACCATGTTCACGCCGAGGACCAGGAAGTTCTTCATGGCATTGGCGTTCTGGATGGTGCCCTTGAGGAATACACCCAGGATGCCCACCAGCAGGATTCCCTGCGCCGCCACGAAGTAGCCCCCGTACACGCCGGCCAGGTAGACCAGGACCACCAGGAGGATGCCGTGGCGTTTATCCTTGGCAGCCTGCTCCGGATCGGCCTCGCGGTTGCGCACCCAGTCCTGCAGCCGCGGCTGGAACACCACCATCAGCATGGCCAGGACCAGCAGGACCGGGGCCACGTAGTGGAAGACCTGTTCGGGCAGGTGCAGCAGCAGCCAGGCGCCGGTGATTCCGCCCAGGATGGACGCCGGGAGCAGGCGCAGGACCTGCCGTCCGCGGCCGGCCAGTTCACGGCGGTACCCGAAGGCTCCTGCGCCCGTCCCGAAGACCAGTCCCATGGCGTTGCTCATGGAGGCGGTTACGGGGGCTACGCCCAGGGCAATGAGCACCGGAAAGGTGACAAGGGTACCGGAGCCCACCACCGCGTTGATGGTGCCGGCCCACAGGCCGGCGATGAACACAATGATGCTGCTGAAGAGTTCCAAGGTAGCGGTGAAGGTCTCTTCTAGCGGCGTGCTGTGGCGGTGTAGCGTCCCGCGTTCTCCGAGACATCCAGGGGAAGCCCGAAGGTGGTGGTCAGGTGCTCTTCGGTCAGGACCTCGGTAATGGGGCCGGCGGCCACAACACCGCCGTCGCGCAGCAGCATGGCGTGCGTGAAGCCAGGGGGAACTTCTTCGAGGTGGTGCGTGACCAGGACCATGGCCGGGGCTGACTCATCCCTGGCCAGGCTCGCCCAGCTTGTGGACCAGTTCCTCGCGGCCGCCCAAATCGAGTCCGGCGCCCGGCTCGTCCAGGAGCAGCAGTTCGGGGTCCGTCATGAGGGCGCGGGCGATCTGCACGCGCTTTCGCTCTCCCTCGGAGAGGGTTGCGAACGTCCTGTTGAGCAGCGGGCCCATGCCCCAGTCGTTGAGCAGCCGGAAGGCGCGCCGTTCGTCGTCGCGTTCGTAGCCTTCCCGCCAACGTCCGGTGACCCCGTAGGCTGCCGTGACCACCACGTTGAGGACGTTCTCATGCTCCGGGATCTGGGTCGCAAGCGCTGCAGAGGACAGGCCAATGCGGGGGCGAAGTTCGAAGACGTCGGTGCGGCCCAGCGTCTCGTCGAGGATTCCGGCCTTTCCGCTGCTCGGGTGCAGGCGGGCGGCGGCGATCTGGAGAAGGGTGGTCTTCCCGGCGCCATTGGGTCCCAGGATGACCCAGCGTTCGCCCTCGTTGACCTGCCAGTCAACCTTGTCCAGCAGGGTCTTCTTACCACGGACAACGCTGACGGAGTCCAGTTCCAGAACATCACTCATAGGAGTAGACACTAGGACAAAAAAGAAGATGACTGATAACCGGTGCGAAGGCTGCCTGAACGTTCGGTGGCACCGGCGCAACGAATTCAGGACACCCCATCCGCGCTGACTAGGATTGCAGGCATGACTTCGAACGTAACTGCGGTCAGCTATGGCCTGAATATGACCCCGACCGGGCAGGAGCAGCTGCGTTCCGTCCTCGCCTCCCACGGCGCCGGGGTGCTGTCCGAATCCACCGCCGGTGACAACCGGTACCGGGTCCAGGTCCTGGAACTGTCCCTTCCCGACGCGACCGCGGCCGGGCTCGCCGCCCTGCGCCGGTCAGTGGCGGACGCGGCCACCGACGGCTTTGACACTGCCCTGGTGCCTGCCGGCCTCCGCGCCGCCTCCCGCAAGCTGCTGATCATGGATGTCGATTCCACACTGATCCAACAGGAGGTCATCGAACTCCTGGCAGCCTACGCCGGCAAGCGGGAGGAGGTAGCTGCAGTGACGGAAGCTGCCATGCGCGGTGAGCTCGACTTCGCCCAAAGCCTCCATGCCCGGGTGGCGGTGCTCGCCGGGCTACCTGCCGACGTCGTCCATTCCGTCCGCACGGAAGTGAAACTCAGCGAAGGGGCCGATCAGCTCGTGGCCGCTTTCAAAGCCGCAGGCCACATTGTCGCCGTAGTGTCCGGCGGGTTCAACCAGATCCTTGAACCCATAGCCGACGGCCTGGGCCTGGACTACTGGCACGCCAACGAACTGGAAATCGTCGACGGCGCCCTGACCGGCAAGGTGCTGGGCGCAGTCGTGGACAGGGCCGCCAAGGAAAAGTACCTGCGGGAGTGGGCTGCTGCCGAAGGCATCGCGCTCGAGCACACCATAGCGGTGGGCGATGGCGCCAACGACCTGGACATGCTTGGTGCTGCCGGGATCGGCGTCGCGTTCAACGCCAAACCGGCCGTCCGGGCGGTGGCCGACGCCGCCCTGAACATGCCGTACCTGGACGCCGTCCGCCACATCGCCGGGGTCTGAGCCCCCGCGACGCCCCCTTAACAAAAAGGCCCCCGCCCCCGGGTCCCCGGGCGGCGGGGGCCATCTGCCCGCTGCGGCTTAGCTGGAAGCCTGCCCGGCGCTCTTGCCGAAGTAGTCCGCTCCGCCTGCGTATTCGGTGTGGCCGGACTCGACGTCGGCCGTTGCCATCCCGGCTACCACCTGCGCGAATTCCTCCACCGAGTACAGCTTGCCGGCCTCGGCACGGCGGGCCTCGATGGCGCCAGGGGTGGAACGGTCCAGCAGGGTGGCGGTGACTGTTCCTTCGATCATGTCGCCGGAGACCACCACCAGGGAAATGCCCTGCTCCGCCAGGTTGGGGATCAGTTCACGAAGGGCGTCCTCGCCGGCACGCTTGCTGCGGGCCACCGGCTCGTAGGCCGGCATGGTGGGCACGGTGTTGATGAAGTGGGCCTGGTGGCTGGTCACGAAGACCACGCGCGAGCCTTCCTTCATCAGCGGCACTGCGGCGTTGAGCATGTTGATCTGCGCGTCTCGGTTCAGCTTGAGGGCGTAGTCCTCCCCCATGCCGGTTTCCATGCCGCCGGAGGCGTTCAGGACCAGGATGTCCAGGGAGCCGAAGTTCTCCATGGCGGCGCTGGCCAGGGCCTGCACACCCTCCTGGGTGGTCAGGTCCGCACCGACGGCGACTGCGCGGCCGCCGTCGGCTTCTATCCCCTGCACCACTTTGTTGGCGCGCGGCGCCTTCTGGCGGTAGTTGACCACGACGGCGGCGCCCTCCGAGGCGAGGATCTTTGCTACGTCAGCGCCAATGCCGCGCGACGATCCGGTGACGATTGCCGTCTTGTTGTCCAGCAGTCCCATACGAGCTTCCTTTGTTCGAAACATCTAAATCGTGGTGGTCTGCAGTCCATCATGCCAGCGGCGGTTGCCGATATCCCTTGTCCGACTTCGACAAATAAGGACCCGGGGGCTAGTTGCCTGCAGAGGCGGAGACCGGCAGGGTCAGTGGCCCATGCCCAGGCCGCCATCCACCGGAATGACTGCGCCGGAAATGTAAGCTGCTTCGTCGCTGGAGATCCAGCGGACCACGTTGGCGACCTCGGAAGCCTCGGCGAAGCGACCTGCCGGGATGCTGGCCAGGTAATCCTTCCGGGTGGACTCGGGGAGCTCGGCCGTCATGTCGGTGTTGATGAAGCCGGGTGCCACAACGTTGGCGGTGATGCCGCGGGAGCCCAGTTCGCGGGTGAGGGACCGGGCGATGCCCACCAGGCCAGCCTTGGAGGCGGAGTAGTTGATCTGTCCCGGCGCGCCGTACAGGCCTGAGACGGAGGAAATGAGCACCACTCGGCCCTTTCGGAGCCGGATCATGCCCTTGGACGCACGCTTGATGACGCGGAAGGCGCCGGTCAGGTTGGTATCGATGACGGAGGTGAAGTCGTCCTCGCTCATGCGCAGGAGCAGGGTGTCCTTGGTGATGCCGGCGTTGGCAACCAGGACTTCCACCGGACCATGGGCAGCTTCCACTTCCTTGAAGGCAGCATCCACGGAGGCCTCATCAGTGACATCCGCCTTGACGCCAAGAATGCCCTCCGGCAGTTGGGTTTCGCTCCGGTAGGTCACGGCCACCTTGTCGCCGTTGGCGAGGAACGCCTGGGCGATGGCCAGGCCAATACCGCGGTTGCCGCCGGTCACCAGGACGCTGCGGGGTGCGGAAGCTGTATCAGTCATAAAAGAGGCTCCGGAATTCTGCGGCAGGCTGCGCCGCGGTAGCGGGTGTGGTTTAGGCTGCCTCCGATCTTAGCGGCAGCCCCGCGGCGGGTTTGGGCAGCACTGCCGATGGTGCGAGAATTAAGGGAAGCCTTTGGAGCGTGATCATTCACCGTGACCCTTGAAAACCATGCGGGACACTCCGCGCCTGGAGAACCGGGCCGGTTCTCCGGCGACAGCGAGGTCCACAGCATCACGGACGCCGCCGGAGCGCATTCCGAGGATATGCGCCAGCGGATGATCAAGTATGCCCTGGCCATGGGCATCCGCATGGTGTGCCTGATCCTGATTTTCGTGGTGGACGGATGGTTCAAGATCATTGCGGTGGCAGGTGCCGTGTTCCTGCCCTGGATCGCGGTGGTCATCGCCAACGGCAGCGATAGAGCGGAGACGCCTAGCGACCTGCTGCTGGACTCCGCGCCGCTCGCCGAGCTGGAAAGCCCGGCTCCCCCGGTGGAGGATGACGAACCCGGAAGCGCCGTACTGCAGGGCGAGCTGGTGAAGGACGAGGACCCGGAGCACGGGGAGGAGCGGCAGGCATCATGAGTATTTTCGATTTTGCAGCAGGATCGGACGTGGCATCGGAGGCTGCCGCCGTCTGCTCCCGGAAGGCGTGCAGGGCCCAGGCGTCCTGGCAGCTTCTATGGAACAACCCCAAAATCCATGCTCCCGAGCGGCGCAAGACCTGGCTGGCCTGCGCCGACCACCGGGAATGGTTGGAGGACTACCTGCAGACGCGGGGACTCTGGAAGGAAACGCTGCCGCTGGAATTGTCCGGAGACATGTCACCGGAGCAGGACATCTGAATGTATCGGTTCCTGTTTTCCAGCAAGTGGCTGGGCTATCTGCTGCTGGCCGCCGTCTTTGCCACAGCGTGCGTCTTCCTGGGCCGCTGGCAGATGGACCGCCGCGCCGAGACCCTGGCTGAAATCAACCGTGTCGTCACGAACTATTCGGCGACGCCCATTCCCTTCACCCAGGCCCGTGACCAGTTCAGCCAGCTGGATCCGGCCAAGGAGTGGACGCAGGTTGAGCTGAAAGGCACCTACGATGCCGCAGGGCAGCGGATCGTCCGCAACCGGCCGCTCAACGGGCAGCCCGGCTACGAGGTAGTGGTTCCATTCCGCCTCGCCACGGGCGAAACCGTTGTGATCGACCGCGGCTGGCTGCCCATCGGCAACAAGAATCCGGGTAGCCCCGATTCCATTCCGGCACCTCCCGGCGGCAACGTGACCGCCGTCGTCCGTTTGAAGCACGGCGAGCCGGAACTGCAACGCGGGGCACCTGAGGGGCAGCTGGCATCCATCGACCTTCCCACCTACGCGGTGCAACTCGGATACCCCCTGATGACCGGTGCATACGGCCAGTTAACCTCGGAGACGCCGGCGCCGGCGGAGATGCCGGTTTCCTTCCCCAAGCCGTCCACCGACGAGGGGACGCACTTGTCCTACTCGCTGCAGTGGTTCGCCTTCGGCGTGCTCATGTTCGTCGGGTTCGGCTACGCGGCCCGGCAGCAGGCGCGCAACGCGGCAATCGACGCCGAGGACGAGGAATTGGCTGACGACGGAACTGTGTACGCAGCGGTAACCCCCGCCTTCGGCCTGCACCGCCGCGCAAGCGCAAGAAGGCGACGGCCGAGGAAGAGGAAGACGCCCTCTTGGACGCGCAGGGGTTCTGAGAATGAGCGGGTACGACGCCGGCCCGGTCGCCTTGGTCCGCTCGGCACTGGTCGAAGCAGGGGTGCCGGATACTGTGCGGTCTTTTGCTGCCGGCGTCCCCACCGCCCTGGCTGCGGCGGAAGCGCTGGGGTGCGACGTGGCGGCCATTACCAACAGCCTGGTTTTTGAGCTGGACGGCCGCCCCCTGCTGATCCTCGCCAGCGGGGCGGCTCGGGTGGACACGAAGCTGGTGTCCGGGCAGCTGGGCCACGGCAGGATTCGCCGGGCCTCCCCGACTTCGTCCTGGAGCACACGGGCCAGCACGTGGGCGGCGTAGCACCGGTGGGCCACCCCGCGCCCATCAGGACCCTCCTGGATTCGAGCCTCCGGGACCACGAAGTCCTCTGGGCCGGAGCAGGTGACCACAACTCCATGTTCAGCATCACCTACCAGCAGCTGCTCCGCATGACCGCGGCCCGGGAGCTTACCGTCCGCTAGGCCAGCGTGATCAGGTCCAGGTAGTCCTCGTTCCACAGGTCCTCGACCCCATCCGGAAGCATGACGACCCGTTCGGGGTTCAGGGCCTCAACGGCGCCTTCGTCGTGGCTGACCAGGACGACGGCGCCGGTGTAGTTGCGGAGGGCGCCGAGGATTTCCGCGCGGCTGGCGGGGTCCAGGTTGTTGGTGGGCTCGTCCAGGAGAAGGACGTTGGCGCTTGAGGCGACGATGGTGGCCAGGGCCAGGCGGGTCTTCTCACCGCCGGAAAGCACGCCGGCGGGCTTGTCGACGTCATCACCGGAGAACAGGAATGAGCCCAGGATGCCACGCACCTCGGCGTCCTTCATGTCGGGCGCGGACGAGCGCATGTTTTCCAGCACGGTGCGGTTGACGTCGAGAGTTTCGTGTTCCTGGGCGTAGTAGCCGACCTTGAGCCCGTGGCCGGGGATGACTTCTCCGGTGTCAGGGGCGTCCACGCCGGCGAGCATGCGCAGCAGGGTGGTCTTGCCGGCACCGTTGAGGCCCAGAATGACCACCTTGGAGCCGCGGTCGATCGCCAGGTCCACGTCGGTGAAGATTTCCAGCGACCCGTAGGATTTGCTGAGCCCGTCCGCGGTGAGGGGCGTCTTGCCGCAGGGAGACGGATCCGGGAACCGCAGGGCTGCCACGCGGTCCTGCTCGCGGACCGCTTCCAATCCGCTGAGCAGCCGCTCGGCGCGCTTGGCCATGTTCTGTGCGGCGACGGCCTTGGTGGCTTTCGCCCGCATCTTGTTGGCCTGGTCCATGAGGACCTGGGCCTTCTTTTCGGCGTTGGCGCGTTCACGCTTCCGTGCCCGCTCGTCAGTCTCCCGCTGCAGGAGGTAGCGCTTCCAGTCCATGTTGTAGAAGTCGATTTGGGCGCGGTTGGCGTCCAGCAGGAACACCTTGTTGACCGTGGCTTCGAGCAGGTCGGTGTCGTGGCTGATGACGATCAGGCCGCCCTGGTGGTTTTTCAGGAAGTCACGCAGCCAGGCGATGGAATCGGCGTCGAGGTGGTTGGTGGGTTCGTCCAGGAGCATGGTCTCGGCATCCGAGTACAGGATGCGGGCAAGCTCCACGCGGCGCCGCTGGCCGCCGGAGAGCGTCTTGAGCGGCTGGTTCAACAGCCGGTCCGGGAGGGCAAGGTTGGAACAGATCGACGCCGCCTCGGCTTCGGCCGCGTAACCGCCCGCTGCGAGGAATTCGGATTCCAGCCGGTCGTAGCGGTTCATGGCCTTGCGCTGGACATCGGCGTCTTCGCTGGCCATTTCGTCTTGCGCCTTGCGGAGTTTTCCGACGACGACGTCCAGGCCGCGGGCGGAAAGAATCCGGTCCCGCGCCAACTGCTCCATGTCGGGGGTGCGGGGATCCTGGGGCAGGTAACCGATTTCGCCACTGCGGGTGACTTTGCCGGCAGCAGGCAGACCTTCCCCTGCGAGGACACGGGTCAGGGTCGTTTTGCCTGCGCCGTTCCGGCCCACCAGCCCGATCTTGTCCCCTTTATCGACACGGAAGCTCACCTGGTCCATGAGGAGCCGGGCACCGGCGCGCAGTTCAAGATCCTGGACAGTAATCACAGCAGGTAAGGCCTTTCACAACAGGGAACGCCACAGTCCGCGCGCGGAGTGCCAAGGGACGCTGGGGCAGAGTGGCCGTAGAACGGCACAGTCCAGTCTACCGTTTGACGGCACATGGAAATTTCAAGGGAATGTTGGACGGCTTCAGGACCGGCGGGCCCTATCGCGCTGGATCGAGCGGACCTCCTCGTCTGCGCCCCAGACGATGAATGGGAATGGTATGAGTAGAAGCAGCTGCCATGGGGCGGGGGCAACCGTGCCGAAGATTGTTTGAAGCGGTGGGATGTACACGAGCGCGGCGGAGAAGGCGATCTCGAAGGTAATGCCCCACAGGAGGAGGCGGTTTGTGCCGAGGCCGATCTGGGCGAGGGATGCGGTCTGGGTGCGGGCCGCGAATGCCGTACCGACCTGGCAGGCGACGATCCCAAGGAAGGTCATGGTCGTGGCCTGCACCTCCACGAAATGAAGGTAACCGGATTCAGTGGATTCGCCGTAGTGCCAGCCCCCGGCGAGGAGGGTTGTGAAGAACGCTCCGGTGACGAGGAGGGCTGAAATTCCGCCCAGCAGGCCCCAGGCGCGCGCCAGCATAGGTCCGTCGATCACGTTCTGGCCGCGCTCGCGGGGCGGCCGCTCCATTATGCCCGGCTCTTCGGGTTCACGGCCGAGCGCGAGGGCCGGAAGGGTTTCCGTGCCGAGGTCCACAGCGAGGATCTGCATGACCGTGAGCGGGAGCGGTATTGCGCCGCCGGCGACGGCATAGAGGAGGAACGGGACGACCTCAGGTGTTGCATGCGCGAAGATGTAGACGATGAACTTTCGGACGTTATCGTAGACGCGTCGCCCCGACCGGACGGCGTTGACAATGGAAGCGAAGTCGTCGTCTGTGAGTACCATCGCTGAGGCCTCCCGGGCCACGTCCGTCCCGGAACGGCCCATGGCGATCCCGATGTCGGCGCGGCGCAGCGCGGGGGCGTCGTTGACACCGTCGCCGGTCATCGCCACGACGTGGCCGAGGTCGCGGAGGGCGTCGGCGATCCTGAGCTTTGCCTCGGGTGAACTGCGCGCGAAAATCATTTCCCGGTTCGCCATGAGCAGCGCGTCGAGCTCGGCCTCGGACATATGGTCCAGCTCGGTGCCGCTGACCACCCGGGTATGCTCATTGCCGATTCCCACCCGGGCCGCGATGCCGCGGGCCGTGAGGCCGTGATCGCCGGTGACGATCATGAGCCTGATCCCTGCGGCATGGCAGCTGGCCACCGCGGCGGGCACCTCGGGCCTCGGTGGGTCCAAGAGTGCAGCGACACCCAGTAGCGTGAGCCCGCTCTCGGCCTCGTGCCGGGTGAGCGCGGCCGGGTTCCCATCGACCGCGCGTTCGGCCACGGCGAGGACGCGCAGCCCCTGCTTGGCCCACGCGTCCACCGTCTCGAACACCCTTGCGCGGACGGGCTCGGCGAGAGGTGCGCGCCGCCCGCCGGGTTCGGCGATCCAGCCGCACAGCGGCAGGATCTCCTCCGGTGCTCCCTTGCAGTGCACCCAGGCCCCATCGGTCATGGCGTCCACTGTAGACATCCGCCTCAGCGCAGGGTCGAAATGGAACTGAGCCAAGCGCTCAAGGCCCGCGCGGTCGCTTCGCAGGCCAAGCGCCGACGCTGCATGCAGGAAGGCGAGGCTCGGTGGGATCGCCGGTCTCGGCGCCGTCAGGAGCTATGTGCGCACTGCTGCAAGCAACGGCCGCGGCGGCGAAGCGGGCCAAGTCCGAGCGCGGCGGAGCTGCCGGGACCACGCCGTCGAGCCCCATAATCCCGGACGTGGGCGTCCAGACCTCCACTGCACGCATCCGGTTCATGGTCAGCGTCCCCGTCTTGTCCGTGCAGACCACGCTCGTCGACCCGAGGGTCTCAACGGCCGAAATCCGCTTGACGAGCGCTCCTTCGCGGGCCAGCAGCCGGACGCCAACAGCAAGGGCGAGCGTGATTGTGGGAAGCAGCCCCTCGGGTACGTTGGCCACAAGCAGGCCGATGGCGAAGCTCAAGGTATCGCCAAGCGGAAGGCCGGCCAGCAGGGTACCGACAGGAATAAACGCAGCCCCCATCACAATGGCGACGATCGCGATGACCCTGGCTACCCGCGTCACCTGCTGTTCAAGCGGACTTTCGTCGTGGCCCACCCTTTCCGAGAGCGCCGCAATGCGGCCCAGTTCCGTGTGCATACCCGTGGCAAATACGACGGCGGTCCCCTCCCCGCCCGTACAGCTCGTGCCGCTGAAAACCATGTCCGAAGCGTCCAGGAGGCGCGCCGCGAGCGAATCACCCTCGGCGCTGCGCAGTACAGGCAGCGACTCTCCCGTCAGCGCAGAGACGTCCATTTCCAAGGAGCCCTCCAGGAGTCGGGCATCGGCAGAGACGCGGTCACCTTCCCCAACAACGATCACGTCTCCGGGTACAAGGAGACGCGCGTCCACGAGGGCCTCTTTCCCGTCGCGCACCGCTCGCGCCGAAGGCGGAAGATATGCAGCCAGCGCCTCAACGGCGTGCTCAGCGTGCCGCTCCTGGAGGAACGCAAAAGCCGCATTGAGCAGGATCACCGCGACTATGGCCGCGGCCAGCGCCCCGGACCCGGTGACAAAAGCCAAGACGGCGGCCAACCAGAGCAGGAGGGCCAGCGGCTGGGTGAGTTGGCGGAGAATTTGCCGCGGCCATCTGCGGCGCCCCCTGCGGGTGAGGATGTTCGGCCCATACACCACCTGGCGTCGCGCGGCCTCCCGGACGGTCAGGCCCTGGCGGCTCGAGCGCAGGTCCCTCAGGAGCCGATCGACCGAAGACCTGGGATCAACGCGGGGGCGGCCTCTGATGGGGCAGATGCCTCATGGTCCATATACGCAAGTAGACCGCGAACTTGTCCCCCTCGCTAGAGCCGGATGGCAGTAAGAGCGGAGCGACCGCCCGGAACCAGGTCCAGTCCGCACCGGCAGTTGACGCCCGCTCCGCCAACCGTGAACGGTGAAAAACCCGGCGGACGCCGAGGGCTTAACTGCACACCCTGGCCCCTGACGTTCAAGGACAATGAGGGCATGGAATTCGATCGGCTGCTGCAAATCCGCCGCATCTACGCGCAGCCTGCCGCCTTGGAGCTGCCGCGTGGACGGGAGGTCGTGGCACGTTGGCCGGGGGCCGACGTCGTGCCGGTGGAAAACCATTGGAACATTCCCGACCTGCACGGCGACGAAACCAATGTTCCGCGCTGGTCGCGGATCAAAACGGAGGCGCTGGTCCTTGGGGTCAAGAAGTCCCTGACCGTTAAGCCGAACGGCCGGTCAGCGGACTTTATTGCCCCATCCACAGCCAACGGCTGCGCCATGGCCTGCGCCTACTGCTACGTTCCACGGCACAAGGGCTACAGCAACCCGGTCACGGTGTTCGCCAACCTCGACCAGATCGCAGGGACGCTGGAACGGCACGCCACGCGCCAGGGACTCAAGCTGGAGCCCAACCAGTGCGACCCCGAACTCTGGGTTTATGACATCGGCGAGAACAGCGACTGTTCGGTGGATGCGCTGATCAGCGACAACGTGGAGGACCTTGTCACTCTCTTCCGGGAACTACCCAATGCCAAGGTGTCCTTCGCCACCAAGTTCGTCAACCCGCAGATGCTCAGTTGGAACCACGGAGGCCACACCAGGATCCGCTTCTCGCTCATGCCGGCGGACCTGGCGAAGTCTGTCGACGTGCGGACCTCCCCGGTGGCGGAGCGGCTGGCTGCGATCAACGAGTTCGTCGACGCCGGGTACGAGGTGCACGTCAACTTCTCCCCCGTCATCATCACTGACACCTGGCTGGCCGACTGGGAGGATCTCTTGCGCCAGCCTGGACGCAACCCTGACACCGGCTGCCAAGGCTCAGCTAGCGGCCGAGGTCATTTTCCTGACCCACAACGAGCAACTCCACGAGGTAAACCTGGGCTGGCATCCGCAGGCCGAAAACGTCTTGTGGCGTCCGGATCTCCAGGAAGCCAAAGTCTCGTCGAACGGTTTCAGCAATGTCCGGTACCGGGCGCGCGCCAAGGCCGGCTACGTGCAGCAACTCACGGCCCTGATTGGCAGGATCGCGCCATACTGCCGGATCCGCTACGCGTTCTAGGCACTGTTCTGCCAAACGCTGCGCGGTCCGCGCAGCGTCAGCTGGCGTGTTCCGTGCGGTGTCCGTCACCTGCAACCGGAGGGGCGGCCTCGCTGTGACCGTCCGTTGCCTTGCCAAAGGGCAGGACTTTCAGCAGCGGGCCAATCACCGCCAGGACTACCACGCCCCAGATGAGTCCAAGGACTGACGAGCACAGGGTGTCCACGAGCCAGGCCAGGAGGCCGCCCACAACCGCAACCCCGGCCACCGGGTGCTCCAGGGCGTGGACCAGGTCATACGGTGCGTGCCAGCCGAGGTCATGGGCACCCTGCAGCATGATGTGGCCGCCGACCCACAGCATGGCGATGGTTCCAACAAACGTAATCGCACCGAGCACGGCCGGCATTCCCCGGACCAGCAGCCCGCCAAAGCGTTTGGCGCGGGCGGAATCCTTCCCGGTCAGGTGGATTCCGATGTCATCCATCTTCACGATCAGCCCAACCGCGCCGTAAACGAGCACCGTGATGGCGAACGCCACCAGGACCAGGATGAATGCCCGGACCCAAATGGATTCCGATGCCACCTCGTTCATGGAGATGACCATGATCTCGCAGGAAAGGATGAAGTCGGTGGTGATGGCACCCTGGACCACCTTGGCCTCTGCGCCCGGCCCGCGCTCGACGGCCGGCGCTTCCCCGCCCTCGTGGTGGCCGCCGCGGAGCTTGTGCCAGACCTTCTCCGCGCCCTCGTAGCAAAGGTAAGTGCCACCCAGCATGAGGATGAAGGGGATCAGCCCCGGGATGAAGGCGCTGATCAGCAGGAGCGCAGGGAGGATGATCAGGAGTTTGTTCCGGATGGAGCCCCAGAAGATCTTCTTGATCATTGGCAGGCTCGCGCGACGGGTCCGCCCCGGATACGTATTGCGGGGTGACGGCGGCGTCGTCAATTACGACGCCGGCGGCCTTGGTCCCAGCCTTGGCGGCACCGGCTGCCACGTCATCCAGAGACGCGGCCGCAATGCGGGCCAGGGCGGCGACGTCATCCAGCAAGGCGACAAGTCCGCCGCTCACAGGTGGCCTCCGCCTGGGTGGGGACCTGACGGTTGGGCATGGGTGGGTGGGTGCGTGATGGGCATGTTCGGAGTATAGGGCAGCACGACTCGAGCCCTCTTAACCATTGTGCCCCCGGTGCTTAGTCACTGGTGGCCTCGTTGAGTTCCTGGGCGAGCATAACAATGATGCCGCTGGGACCACGGACGTATGCCAGCTTGTATGCGTCTCCATAGGTGGCGACGCCCCGCAGCGGGTGGCATCCATGCTTCGCGGCTATCTCAAGTGCGGCATCGATGTCGTCGACCGAAAAGGCCACGCGATGCATTCCGATCTCATTCGGCAGTGTGGGGTTTGTCTCGATGGCATCGGGGTGGATGTATTCGAAGAGCTCGAGCTGGCCTTTGCCGTCCGGTGTCTGGAGCACGGCGATTTTGACATGGTTGCCGTCGAGGCCCACGGCGGTGTCGGCCCACTCCCCGCTGACCGTGTCCCGGCCCAGGACCGTGAGCCCGAGGTCGGTGAAGAAGTCGATGGCGGCTTCCAGGTTGCGGACGGCGATGCCGACGTTCTCAAGTTTGATGGGCATGTGCCACAGGTTACCAACTCAGGTACGCCGGGCCAGTGGACCGAGGACGTCAGTGACGTCAGGCTGCGATGGTCTCCTTCATACACTCGGGCAGGCTGCTGACCGGGATCGAGTGTCGTGCGTTGAAGGTGTCTCCCTTCGTCCATGCCGCCCCACGGCATCTTTGGCTTGGGTGCGACCTCCAACACGTGGAACGGGAAGAACTGCAGCAGCACTAAAGGTCCGCGGCTCAGTACTTGTAGAAGCCCTCCCCGAGGCGACGCCCAGCCTGCCCTGGTCGATGTAGTGCTCCTTCAGGTACTGGGCGAACGCCTGGGAACCGGCATCCGGCGAGGCCGAGGCGATGTTGTACGCCGTGGTGAGGCCGACGACGTCGTAGATCTCGAACGGTCCGCTAGGCGCCCCCGTTGCGATGCGCCAGGTCTTGTCAATGGTGTGCGGGTCGGCGACGCCCTGCAGCAGCAGTCCGGCGGCCGCGTTCAGCAGCGGAACCAGCAGCGAGTTCAGGACGTAGCCGGCCTTCTCCTTATTGATCTCGATCGGTTCCAGTCCGCTGTTCCGGGCAAAGCCGACGACAGCGGCGTACACCGCCGGGTCCGTCTCCGGGGTGCCCATGACCTCGGCGATGTTCTGCGCCCAGATGTTGTTGGCGTAATGGAGCGCCAGGAAACGGTCCGGGCGTCCGGTGAAGTCCTTCAGGTCGCTGGGCAGCAGGGTGGACGAGTTGGTCGCGAAGATGGCCTTGGCCGGCGCCAGCTCCCCGAGCTTGCGGTAGACGTCGCGTTTGAGTTCCAGCAGTTCGGGAACGGCTTCGATCACGAGGTCCGCGTCGACGACGGCGTCCCCCAGGTCTGCGGTGAGGCGCAGGTTTGCCAGGGCTGCTTCGGTCTTGCCCTCGGAGGCGCCGGCAACCTGTGCCCGGTAGATGCCGGCGAGGCGGGTGAAACGGTCCCGCGCCTTGGCAAGTGCGTCCTCGTCGACGTCGTGGGCGGTGACTGCGAAACCGTGGAATGCGGCCTGAAAGGCGATCTGGGAGCCGAGCACCCCTGTGCCGAGCACGGTGAGCGTCTTGATGGAGGGCATTCTGGTTTCCTTTCGGCGCCGGCCTTAGCGGCCGCCGGGGTTGTCGGACCCGTAAATACTGCGGATCCAGATGGTTGACAGGATGTCCAGGGCGGCGGTCTCCGCGATGGCAGGACTCTCCCGGTTGAGGACAGCAGTAATGACCCGTTCGTTCATCAGGTTCAGGCTCACCGCGAGGTCGTGCGCGTCGATGCCCGCCGGCGCGGCCCCGCGGGCCTGTTCGGCACGGATGACATCGCTTGAGAAATCGACCCAGGACTGCATCGATCTGGACCACAGCCCGCGCACCTCGTCGTTGCGGGCGCGCGCACCGATGGCGGCGGTCGACACACCGCGGTGCGAGACAAATACCTCAACGAACATTCCGATGGAACGAGTCCACGCACCCGCGGGATCGCTCTCGAAATCGCGCGGCAGGTGCCCCACCCGGTGTTCGACCTCGGTGATGACCCGGTCCAGCAGGGCCAGCAGCACGGCATCTTTCGAGGGGAAGTAGAAGTAGAACGTGGGGCGCGAAATGCCTGCACCCCGGGCCAGATCTTCGATGGAGACGTCGTCAAAGGCGCGGCTGGCGAGGAGGGCCTCCGCGTTGACCAGGATTGCGTCCTGCCGCTCATCGCCCGAAACCCTCGCGCTGCGTCTTCCTCTTTGAGCCATGCGCCCATCCTAGCCCCGGGTTCTCAACATGGTGTTGACTATCTCAACATTAAGTCGATAACTTGGCGGCATGAGCGAGCACGTAGATGTGTTGATTGTCGGCGCCGGGCTGAGCGGCGTGGGTTTCGCCAGCCGGCTGAAGCGCGAGGTACCCGGAAAAACCTTCACCGTCCTGGAGTCGCGGAACGCCGTCGGGGGGACCTGGGACCTGTTCCGGTACCCCGGGATCCGGTCAGACAGCGACATGTACACGCTCGGCTACTCCTTCCGGCCCTGGGCCGGCGCCAAGGCGATCGCGGACGGCGAGTCCATCCGCGAGTACATCGAGGCAGCGGTCGCCGACGAGGGCCTGGCGCCGCGGATCCGGCTGAACACCCGGGTCATTTCCGCCGCATGGTCAAGCGAAACTGCACTGTGGACCGTGACGGCAATCCACACCTCCGGCGGCGAGTTCCGGTCCGGCGACACCGCCTCCTCCCCCGAGCCGGTCACCTTCACCTGCTCGTTCCTGTCCGTCTGTTCCGGCTACTACCGCTACGACGAGGGCTTCACCCCTGCCATCGACGGGGCCGACACCTTCGCCGGAACGATCGTCCACCCGCAGCACTGGCCGGCCGACCTCGACTATGACGGAAAGCAGGTGGTGGTCATCGGCAGCGGCGCCACGGCCGTGACGCTGGTGCCGTCCATGGCAAAGTCGGCCGCCAAGGTGACAATGCTGCAGCGCTCCCCCACCTACATCGCCCCCGTGCCCGCGCGGGACCACCTGGCCGACCGCCTCCGGGGCAAGCTGCCCGCGCAACTTGCGTACGACGTCGTACGCTCCAAGAACATTCTCTTCTCCATGTTCACCTACCAGCTCAGCCGACGGCGGCCCGAGACGATGAAGGCGATCCTGCGCAAGTCGGCAGTAGCCAAACTGCCGGCGGGCTTCCCGGTAGACACGCACCTGGCCCCTTCGTACCAGCCGTGGGACCAGCGGGTCTGCGCGATCCCCAACGGGGACCTGTACCGGGCCATCAGTGCCGGCACTGCCGGGATCGTGACCGACACGATCTCCCGGATCACCCCGGACGGGATTGACCTGGCCTCCGGCACGTCGCTGCCCGCCGACGTCATTGTCACGGCCACGGGACTGAACCTGCTGGTGATCGGCGGCATGAAGCTCTCCGTCGACGGCGAGCCCGTGGACGTCGGCAGAACCCTCACCTACAAGGGCATGATGCTGGAGGGGGTCCCGAACTTCGCCCTCACCATCGGCTACACCAACGCGTCCTGGACCCTGAAGGCGGACCTGGTCGCCGGCTACATCTGCAGGCTGATCAAACAGCTCGACCGGCGGAACCTCCAGTGGGTGGTACCCGCGGCACCCGCCGACGTCGCCAACGGCACGCTGTCCTCGCTCATCGACCTGAAGGCCGGCTACATTTTCCGCGGCGCCGACCAGTTGCCCCGGCAGGGCGCAGGCTCGCCGTGGCGGCTGCACCAGAACTACTTCCGCGACTTCGCCCTGCTCCAGGCCGGCCGGCTGACCGACCACGTCCGGTTCGGCCGGCGCGGGCAGCCGGTCCGGGAAACTGTCCGGCAACCCGCCGCCCCGGCCCGGGATCCCCTCGCATTGCCGGGGACGCGCCATGTCACCGTCGCGGGGAAACGCCTGCGCTACCGGAAGACCGGCAGCGGGGATCCGGTGCTGCTGCTGCACGGCATCGGCCAGAGCCTCGAGGACTGGAACGAACAGCACGAGCGGCTCTCGGACCGCCACACGGTCTACAGCGTCGACCTTCCCGGCTTCGCGTACTCCGAACGGCTCCCCGGCACGACCACGCTCGCGAAGCTGGCCGGTATCCTGCCGGCCTTCCTGGACGCCGTCGGGGTTTCCGGATCGCTGCCCGTGATGGGCAACTCGCTCGGCGGTGCCGTGGCCATGAAGCTGGCCGCCGACCATCCGGACCGCGTCGCCGCGCTCGTGCTGGCCAACAGCGCCGGATTCGGCAAGGAAGTGGCACTGGTCCTTCGCCTCCTTGCGGTCCGCCCGCTCGCGGCCCTGCTCCTGCGGCCCGACGAGAAAGCATCACGCCGGACCGTCCAGTCGCTCTTCTACGACAAGACGCTGGTCACGGACGACCGCATCGGCCACGCGCTCGCCCTGTCGCAGCGGGAGGCGCACCGCCGGACGCTGGTCGACGTCGCCCGCGACCTAGGAACGATTTCCGGTGTCCGGGCCGAGTGGCGCACCGCTCTGATCGGCTCGCTAGCCAAGTCCGACGTGCCGGCGCTGGTGGTGTGGGGCGACCACGACCACATCCTGCCGTTCAGCCACCTTGCAGCGGCCGCCGCGGCGCTTCCCCGCGCCGAGTCGCACGTCTTCGCCAAGACCGGACACATGCCGCAGATCGAACGGCCTGACGAGTTCGCGGCCGTAGTCGAGGACTTCCTCACGAGGGTCTCCGCAGACCGTCAGGCGGCAAGCATCTAAGCGCGCTTCTCGACGCCGGCAAGGACCTAGTGCGCCACGTCCGACGCCGGCACCGCTCCAAAAAATCCAGGCCGGTCTGTAACTCTTGGCCCTGTTCCGGAAACTTTGTTTTCAAGCGGGGCAGTGAGCCGCGCGTCGCAGACAGTGGGGGTTCCACCACGAGTTCACACCGCACCGGACTCTTCAGGGGCGCTGCCGCAGCCGGTCTCGCCGCGATCAGCAGTGCACATTACTCAAACTGGCATAGCCCAAGCTCGTCGTGTCGCTGGCGCCGGGCCCGAAACTTGCGTCAACGTTGATGCACTGCCCGCCGACCGGCTGCGTCCTCGTATAATCCGTCCCGGCATAGTAGGAGTAGTAGCCGGACGACGCGTCGTCAGGGGCGATTCCGTTAGAGGTAGTTGAGGAAGAGTAAACCCCGATATCGCTGTAGCGGCACATGCGAACCCCATAGGTGGGACCGTAGGCATACGCAACGGCGCAGTTCTTGCGCGCAGCGAAGAGTTCCAGTACACATCAAGCGAACCGGTCTTCGTGCCCGGTTTCCCGTAGCTGTAGTGCTTGCTGAAGCTCGGAACGACAATGTCATGCGAACCGATATACGCATAGCCGCTCCCGCATGGGCCAGTAGCAAAGGTGTTGCCCTCAACCTAGGCGGCAGCGTTATGACTCCCACCTCTCGGCAAGGTGCTTTTCAACGGGTGGGCCCGTTGTGTCCACCCCAAAACAGCGATCCTCTGCCTTAGTGGAACCCCTACAAAATGGAGCACGTTCCGCCCCGGTAGCGTCGGCTGTACATTAGATTCCGCTTGTACAACCCCGACAGGACAGCCATGAGCAGCACCACCACCAAGAACACCGGCCAAACCCGCCAACGCTGGAACGGCACAGATCTGGGCCTCATCGCCGTATTCGCTGCCCTGGTGGCCGCCGCAGCCCTGGTGCCAGGGCTGGCACTGAACGGCTTCGGTGTCCCCATCACCTTCCAGACCCTGGCCGTGATGCTCACCGGACTGGTGCTTGGCCCCGCCCGCGGGTTCGCCGCCGTCGGGCTTTACACGCTCCTTGGCCTCGCCGGCCTGCCCATCTTCAGCCAGGGCCGCAGCGGGCTGGGCATCCTCGCCGGGCCCTCGGCGGGGTACATCATCGCCTTCCCCATCGCTGCATTCGTTGTGGGATGGCTGGCCACCCTGGTGATCCGACGCACCACCAAGGCCCGTGCCCTCTGGTTCTTCCTCGCCGCGACAGCCACGAGCATCGTCTTCGTGCACACGCTGGGTATCATCGGCATTGCGATGAACTCCAAGGCAACCCTGGAGCAGGCCTTCTTAAGCGACCTGGTCTTCTACCCGGGCGACCTCATCAAGAATGTACTGGCAGCCGCCATCGCCGTCGCCCTTCACCGGGCCTTCCCGGATGTCCTGGTGCGCCGCGTCCGGCGCCGTGCCCTGCCCGCCGAGAGCGCCTAGGCCACCATGCCAGCCGTCACCTTCTCCCACGTGTCCGTCGCGGTCGAAAGGGAGGACTCCCCGCACCCCAAGGTGCTCCTTCACCCTGTCGACCTCCGGCTGGAGGAAGCCCGGATCGGCATTATCGGTGCCAACGGCTCCGGAAAGTCCACCCTGTTGCGCCTGGTCAACGGCCTCATCCAGCCCGCCACAGGAACAGTAACGGTCGACGGCGACGATACAGTCCGCGCCGTCCGGAAAGTCCGGCGAAACGTGGGGTTCGTCTTTACCGATCCGCTGTCCCAGCCTGGTCATGCCCACCGGCCGGGAGGACGTGGAGCTGTCCCTGCGCCGTTCCGTCCGGAACACGGCTGAACGGCGCAGCCGGGCCGAAGCCGCACTCCAGAGACTGGGCCTCCTGCACCTCGCGGACCAGAGCATCTACGAGCTGTCCGGCGGCGAACGGCAGCTGATGGCCCTCGCCGCCGTGCTGGCGGTCGACCCCAACGTGCTGGTCCTCGACGAGCCCTCGACGCTGCTGGACCTGCGCAACCGCGAACTGCTCCGCGGGACGCTGGCGGCCCTGGACCAGCAGATCATCCTGTCCACCCACGACCTCGAACTGGCTTTGGACATGGACCGGGTCCTGGTAATCGAAGACGGACGCGTGGCCTTTGACGGCGCCCCTGCAGAAGCAGTGGCCACCTACCGTTCCTGGTGCATGCAGGGGCTCAACGCAGCAGGGGATGTCCCGTGAGAGGCCACGGCTTCCTCCTGGCCAACTATGTGCCCGGCGATTCCCTCCTGCACCGGGCACCGCTGGTACTGAAGTTCCTTCTGGTCGTGGCCTGCGGCCTGGTTTCCTTCATCATCGTCGACTGGCGGATTTCGGCAGCCGTACTCGCCGCGCTTTGCGCCCTCTTCCTGCTTTCCGGCGCCGGAGTGAAAAGGCTTTGGCGAGCCCTCCGCCCGCTTGCCCCCGTGCTGCTCGTGATTGGGCTCTTCCAGTGGTGGCAGCTGGGCGGGCCCACGGCGGCACGCATCGTGCTGAATATCCTGCTCTGCGTGGTGGCAGCCTCCCTGCTCACCGCCACCACCCCCGTCCAGCGGCTGCTCGATGGTGTGGTTCAGGTTGCCCGTCCCTTCACCAGGTTGGGCGCGGATCCGGAGCGCTTTGCCCTGACCATCGGCATCATGCTCCGCAGCATCCCGTTCATTGCCGGAACCTTCGCCGACGTCCGCGATTCCGCCAAGGCCCGGGGCCTGGAGCGCAATCCGCGGGCTTTGGTCCTGCCGGTGTTCATCACGTCTGTGGCCTACGCGCGCCAAACGGGCGAAGCACTCGCCGCCCGCGGCCTGGGTGAAGCGGAAGACTAACGGCCAGGAAGTCAGCGGGAGCCCAGCAGCCGGTATTCCAGCAACGCCGCCGTGCCCATCCCGCCGGCCATGCTGATCATGGCCAGCGCCAAGGCTCCGGGGTTTCCGGTTCGGCGCGCCTGGGCGAGCAGCCGGGTGACCAGGACGGCGCCCGAAGCACCATAGGCGTGCCCCAGCGCCAGCGCACCGCCGTCCAGGTTGGCACGGTCGGCGTCGATTCCCGCCTGGTCCAGGCACGCGAGAGTCTGCGAAGCGAATGCCTCATTGAACTCCACCAAGTCCAGCTCTCCGGCCGGGATACCTGCCGAAGCCAGCACGTCATTGGCAGCCGGGACAGCGCCCATCCCCAGCACCCGCGGAGCCACCCCGGCGGTGCCGGTGCCACGCACCAACAGCCCGTCGCGAGCCCCCACTTGGCGTGCACGCGCCAAGGAAGTAATAACGACGGCGGAGGCGCCATCCGCGTCAAAGCAGGAGTTCCCGGCGGTGACAGTTCCTCCCGGTACGAAAGCGGCCGGGAACCGGGCCATGACGGCCGGGGTCAGGCCGGCCCGCGGACCGCCGTCCGAGGAGACCGGTCCCGCTGTCGTTTCCAGCGGTACGAGTTCGTCCTCGAAGCGCCCGTCCCGGATGGCCGCAAGGGCTTTCCGGTGGCTGGCCAGCGCGAAGGTATCCTGGCGCTCCCGGCCAACCCCGTACTCCTGCGCCACGGTCTCCGCGGCGACCCCCATGTCCGGATCCCCGAAGCTTTCGGGCACAAACTGGGCGCGCCGGTAAAAGTCCGGGTCGCCGTCGTCCGTCCTGTGCGCCCGCAGCGGCGCCGTGCTGGTGCTCTCCACTCCCCCAGCCAGGTAGACAGGGCTGCCGCCCGCGGCCACCAACCGGCCGGCCATGACAATGGCGTCCAGGCCCGATCCGCATTGCCGGTCCACCGTGATCCCCGGAATGCTGACCGGCAGTCCTGCCTCCAGCAAGGCAAGGCGAGCCACATTGCCACCACCGCCCACGGCGTTGCCGATGACGACGTCGGAGACGGACGCCGGATCGAGGGCAAGCTCGGAGACCAGCTCCCGCAGGACCGGCGCCAGGAGTTCGTGGGCGCGCAGGCTCCGCAACGCACCGTTGACTGGGCACACCGGGGTACGGCGCGCGGCTATGATGACAGGCTGGCGGTCCGGCGGCAGGAGCTCAGGCACCAAGGGGCCGCACCCTTGGATCCCGGGCATTGATCCACTCCAGCAGCAGGGTCCGGCTGACCTTGCCCCGGTCCGTGGTGGGAAGTTCCAGAAGGAGGTAGTACTGCATTGGCCGCTTGTGGCGGGACAGGATGTCCTCCAGGCCGGCTCGCAGCTGGGTGGCGGTGACGCCGCCGTGGGAAGGCACCACCCCGGCCACCACACGCTGACCGCGCAAATCGTCCGGCATCCCCGCGGCGACAGCCACCGCAACCCCGGGGACGGCAGCCAGCGCCAGTTCAACCTCGTGCGGATAGACGTTCCGGCCGGCGGTGAGAATCATGTCCGAGCGCCGGCCCAGGATGTGCAGTTCCCCATCGGTGAGGCAGCCCTGGTCCCCCACGGTGTACCAGGACCCGAAGGACCGTAGCGCTTCGCCGTCGTCGCCCCAAAGGTAACCGTTGCTCACCATGCCGCTGCGGACGCAGATGTTCCCGTAACCGCCGTCCGGGACCTCGCCGCCGTCGTCATCCAGGATCCGGACGTCGACACCGGAAAAGGGTTTGCCGATCCCGGTTCCGCCCGCGGTTGCGGCCTGTCCGGGTGCCAGGCCCAGGCCGGAAACGAAGCTTAGTTCGGAAGCGCCGTAGTACTCGTAGATGGTGGCGTTGGGGGCCCAGCGCCGCGCTGCCTCGAGGGTGCGGGCATCGAGTTTGGATCCCGCGCAGATGATGGTCCGTACGCCGGAAGCGTCCACGCACCCCGTTATTCCGCGTTCGCTCAGCATCCGCAGCATGGTGGGCACCAGGACCAACCGGGTCACCCTGTCGTGGGTGATGGCCCCGTGGACGTCCCCGACGTCGAACGCCTCGAGTGTCTGGAACTCTGAACCGGCGTAGAGGCACTCGGCCAGCGCATAGAGGTTCAGGCTTGCTGCCAGGGGGCCGGGGGCAAGGGTCACGTCATCCTGGCGCAGCCCGAAAAACTCGATCGAGGCGTCGAAGGACTGCTGCCAGGACTGCCGGGAGCGGGTGAACGCCTTGGGTACAGCCGTGGTTCCGGAAGTGAGGCCAATAAGGAAGCTGGAGTCCGGCGGCCCGTCGGCCAGGAGGTCGTCCAGAGACACAGGGGCCGGATCGGCGCATGCCTGCACCCGCCGGACTATGTCCTCCTGCAGGGGTACGGGCCACGCCGGATCGAGAACCGCGCATTGGCGGCCGCCTGCCACGGCGGCTGCGAACTTCACGGCGAAGTCCACCGAGTTGGCTTCGCATAGGGCGGTGACTGATTTCGTCCCGGCCACCAGTCCGGCGGCCGCATCCCGCAACTCCGCCCAGTCCATGCGCCGCCCGGCGATCACGACGGCGGTGTCATGCGGCCGTTGCCCGGCCCAGCGCTGGAGCTTGTTCAGGAATGGCACGGACCAACTTTACCGGCCGGCACGGATTGAGGACCGGGCCCGCGGGTATTGTGACGATATGAGTTTCAATGACAACACGCAGCTTGATCCCAGCCAGGTCCAGGACCGAAGAGGCATGGGCACCGGTGTGAAGGTCGGCGGCGGAATCGGCGGCGGCCTGGTCCTGCTTGTTGCACTCCTCCTGGGCATCAACCCCAACATGCTCGGCGGCTTGACCGACGGCGGGACCGCCGGTCAGTCCCAAGGCACGGCTCCCGCCTGTAAAACCGGAGCGGATGCGGATGCGCGGCTCGACTGCCGGATCACCGGCACCGTGAACAGCCTCAACGCGTTCTGGCCCGGCTACCTCAAGCAGTACAAGGTGCAATACCCGCGGCCCGAGGCAGTGATCTTCAGCGGCAGCACCAACACCGGCTGCGGGCCCGCCACCGCCGAGGTGGGGCCCTTCTACTGCCCAACGGACACCACCGCGTACTTTGATCCCGGGTTCTTCCAGGAGCTCGTGGACCGGTTCGGCTCCTCCGGCGGGCCTCTCGCGCAGGAGTACGTGGTGGCCCACGAGTTCGGCCACCACGTGCAGAATCTGCTCGGTGACCTGAAGCGTGCGCAGCAGGATCCGCAGGGACCCGAGTCCGGGTCGGTCCGCACCGAACTTCAGGCTGACTGCTACGCAGGCCTCTGGGCCAAGTACGCCTCCACTACCAAGGACCCCGCCACCGGGCAGCCGTACCTTGAGCCCCTCACGCAGCAGGACGTGAACGACGCCTTGTCCGCCGCCGCATCCGTGGGCGATGACCGGATCCAGAAGGCAGCCACCGGACGGGTTTCCCCGAAGGCTGGACCCACGGCTCCAGCGCGGAACGCCAGCGGTGGTTCTCCCGCGGCTACCAGTCCGGCGACATCAAGCAGTGCGACACGTTCTCCGCCGCCACGCTCTAACCCCAACCCGTAACCCCATGGGGCCCCGCCCGCAGGGTCCCCTGGCCGAGCTTACGAGGCGAGGGGTCGGGTGGGGAACGACGACGGCGGGTCACCTTTCCCGGCGGGTTCTAGCGGTCGTTGCAACACCCAGAATTTTTGGGAGTTGCAACGACCGTGTCGTATTTAACGAACGAACCGGTAAGCCGGCGGAAGCACACGCCTGAGCAAAAGGCTCAGTTCTTTCAAGCCCTCGATCGTCTTGGCAGCGTCACTGCCGCAGCTTTGGAGCTTGGACTCAATCGGATGACTTGTTACCAGTGGTGCCGGAAGGCCGGCATCCGGAACGAGCAGGCCGTCAGGATGCAATACACGCCGAGGCAGAAGGAAGAGTTCCTCTTGGTCCTCCGGCGTGTGGGGAGTGTGACTCTGGCCGCTGCCGAACTTGGGTTGAACGTCAATACCTGCCACCGTTGGGCCTCAGAAGCGGGGATTGCCAGCAAAGCCCCAGGATCCGGCCGACGGGAGAAATTCCTCCGGCTGCGTGAGGCCGGAATGAGCCGAAGTGCAGCCGTCACCGCCGTAGGAGTCAATCCCAAGACTGCCCGGGAATGGGAGCGCGGGATCCGGAAGTCCGGCGGGCGACGCATTTACCCGGATGGCCGGGTGGTCGATTACAAACGTGGTGTGAGCACTATGACCTCTTCCGCAGGCACAACAGGAACGGTGCCGGTCTCGGGATCAGCGTTAGAGAAACCTATCGACCCGCGCTACCTCAAAGTTCAGGAACGGGAAATGATCCGGGATCTGCAGGCAGTTGGATCCTCGGTCAGGGCGATCGCCCGCACCATCGGCAGATCGCCCTCAACAGTCAGCCGCGAGCCTGGCGCGAAATGCCGATCCGCGGATGGGCTACTTGCCCCACGGAGCGCATCGTAAGGCAGCTACCCGGCGGAGGCGGCCCAAGACCGCCAAACTGGCCATTGAGTCGGACCTGCGTAACTACGTGAAGAACAAGTTGCTCCTACGCTGGTCTCCAGAGCAGATCAGCCACACCCTGGTCGAAGAGTTCCCCGACAAACCGGAGATGCGCGTGAGCCCAGAGACCATTTATCAGGCCCTCTACGTCCAGGCCCGGGGCGGACTCAAACGCCAGGTCCAGGCAGCGCTGCGCACCGGTCGGGCACGCCGCAAACCCCACCGTACGGACGAGCAGCGCACCCCCAGGTTCGTAGATCCGATGATCATGATTTCCGAACGGCCCCCTGAGATCGAGGACCGCGCGGTGCCCGGCCATTGGGAGGGCGACCTGATCACCGGCGCCCTGAACCAGTCCGCGATCGCAACCTTGGTCGAGCGCACCACCCGATACGTAATGCTCGTTCACCTGCCGAATGACCACACTGCCGAAACTGTCCGTGACTGCCTCATCAGAACCATGTCCGCTTTACCCGAGCACCTGCGAGGTTCTCTGACATGGGACCAGGGCGCGGAAATGGCAGGACATAAATCGTTCACCCTCGCCACCGACATGCAGGTCTACTTCTGCGACCCTGCCAGCCCCTGGCAGCGCGGATCCAACGAGAACACCAACGGCCTGCTGCGACAGTACTTCCCCAAAGGCACCGACCTGTCCGTCTACGGCCCTGAAGACCTCGAACACGTCGCCCAGGAACTCAACGGCCGTCCACGCAAAACGCTCGGCTGGAAGACCCCAGCCGAGCGCTTACGTGATTTACTACAAACCACCTAACCAACAGGTGTTGCAACGACCCCTAGAAACCGCCCCCTTCGAAAGGTGACCCGCCGTCATCGTACTTGGGAGGCAGTGGGGATCAGATGTTGAAGCCGAGGGCCCGCATCTGGTCCTTGCCGTCGTCGGTGATCCGTTCCGGACCCCATGGCGGCATCCATACCCAGTTCAGGCGCCAGTCGTCCACGACGCCGTCCAGGGCCTGGCCCACCTGCTCCTCGAGCACATCGGTGAGCGGGCAGGCTGCGGTGGTGAGCGTCATGTCGATGAGGAGCGCGCCGTCCTCGTCAGAGTACTTCAGCCCATACAAGAGGCCCAGGTCCACGACGTTGACGCCGAGCTCAGGGTCGATGACGTCCTTGAGCGCCTCTTCGACGTCCTCCAGGGCCGTGCGGCCCGCCTTTATTTCGGTCATGACTATGAGTCCTTACTAGGCCTGTGCTGCGGCCGGAGCCGCGACGGTGGCTGCGCCGGCGCCCTTGGCGTACCGGTCGTAGCCTTCTTCTTCGAGGCGGTCGGCCAGCTCGGGGCCACCTTCCTCAACAATCTGGCCGTCCACGAAGACGTGGACAAAGTCAGGCTTGATATACCGCAGGATGCGGGTGTAGTGCGTGATGAGCAGCGTGCCCATGTTGCCCTCGGAGTGTGCGCGGTTGACGCCCTCGGAGACGATCTTCAGGGCGTCGACATCCAGGCCGGAGTCAGTCTCGTCGAGCACGGCGAACTTGGGCTTGAAGAGTTCCAGCTGCAGGATCTCCACGCGCTTCTTCTCACCGCCGGAGAAGCCTTCGTTGACGTTGCGCTGGGCGAAGTCGGCGTCGATGCGCAGCTTCTCCATGGCATCCTTGACGTCCTTGGTCCAGGTACGCAGCTTGGGGGCTTCGCCGTCGATGGCCGTCTTGGCGGTGCGCAGGAAGTTGGTCATGGTCACGCCGGGAACCTCCACCGGGTACTGCATGGCCAGGAAGACGCCGGCGCGGGCGCGCTCGTCAACGCTCATGGCCAGCACGTCCTCGCCGTCCAGCGTGATGGTGCCGCTGGTCACGTTATAGCGCGGGTGCCCTGCGATGGTGGAGGCCAAGGTGGACTTGCCGGAGCCGTTGGGGCCCATGATGGCGTGCGTCTCGCCGGTCCGGATGGTCAGGCTGACGCCCTTCAGGATCTCCTTGGTGCCCTGCTCCGTCTCAATGGTGACGTGCAGGTCCTTGATCTCAAGAGTTGACATGCTCTTCTTTCTTTTCGCTCGTAAGTCTGGTGCTGCGGGCGCTCAGTAGTTGTTTACTGCTGCGCCGTTCAAAACGTTGGTGACATCTACGTAGACGTCGTCTCCGTCGAGTTCGACGGCGAAAACAGGCACAGGATCGTAGGCGGGAAGCTGCAGTGGCTGGCCGCTGCGCAGGTCGAACTGGGAGCCGTGGCCCCAGCACTCGATGGCGCAACCTTCCACGTCGCCCTCGGACAGGGAAATGTCCGCGTGAGAGCATGTATCGCCGATGGCGTGGATGTCGCCCATCGAATCCCGGACGACGGCCACAGGGTAGCCGTCCACGAGGATGCGCAGCGCCTGCTTGACCTGGATGTCGCTGGCGCTGCACACCAGCTCGCCCTTGGGAGTCCCGTTCATGCGTTCGTGCCCATCCGTCCTAGTAGTCGATTGCGGTGAGTTCGCGCTCCACAGCCTCAGTCAGCCGCTCTTCGAGGGCCGGAACCTTGATCTGCTGGATGATCTCGTTCAGGAAGCCGCGCACCACCAGCCGGCGGGCAACATCCTCGGGGATGCCGCGTGCCATCAGGTAGAACAGGTGCTCGTCGTCGAACCGGCCGGTGGCGCTGGCGTGGCCGGCACCCTCGATCAGGCCGGTTTCGATCTCCAGGTTCGGAACGGAGTCCGCGCGGCAGCCCTCGGTCAGGACCAGGTTCTGGTTCTTCTCGTAGGAGTCGGTGCCTTCGGCCTGCTTCTGGATCAGGACGTCGCCAACCCAGACCGTGTGCGCGCCCTTGCCCTGCAGCGCACCCTTGTACAGGACGTTGGACTTGCAGTTGGCCACGTTGTGGTCCACGAAGGAGCGGTGCTCAAGGTGCTGGCCCGCGTCGGCGAAGTAGAGGCCCAGGAGTTCGGCCTCGGCGCCTTCACCGGCGAAGCGGACGTTGGAGTTCATCCGCACAATCCTGCCGCCGAGGGAGACGGCAATGTGCTTGTAGACGGCATCCTTGGCGACCTCGGCGTCGTGCTGGGCCAGGTGCTGAGCGTCGTCACCCCACAGCTGCAGTGAAACGACGGTGAGGTGGGCGCCTTCGCGGACCAGGATCTCAACGTTGCCGTTGTGGTCTGCGGTGCCGTCGTGCTCGATGATCACGACGGATCGGCTGTTGACTCCAGCTTCGATCACCACGTGGGAGTTGGTCCGGCGGCCTGCACCGTTGCCGGTCAGGACCAGGCGCACCGGCTCGTCCAGCTCGGCGTTCGCCGGGATGGAGATGAGCTGGGCGTCGCCTGCGTTCGCGGAAGCCACGACGGCGGCCCGGTCGGCGGGGACGAGGGTGGCACCGCGGGGGCCTCGCCGGCGCGGAGGGTCCGCTGCACCACAGCGGCGGGCGCCTCGATGGAAACGGCCAGGGCGCCCTCCTCCGACGCGGTGTCGGAGAAGAGATTGGCCAGTTCGCGCACCGGGGTGAAGCGCCATTCCTCTTCCCGGCCGTTGGGTAGGGCGAAATCGGCCACGGCATGGCTGGTGAGCCGCTCGGCGCGGGAGGCCATGACCTGTACGCCGTGGCTGTGGTGGCGATCCACCTTGGAGGCAACGAGGTGTTCGCCCTCCTCGGTGAAGCCTGCGATCGACGGTGCGCCGATGCGCGCCTTTTCAGTAGTAGCTTCGGCAGTCATTAACCGACGGATCCTTCCATCTGGAGTTCGATGAGGCGGTTCAGCTCAAGGGCGTATTCCATGGGCAGCTCACGGGCGATCGGCTCAATGAAGCCGCGCACAATCATGGCCATGGCCTCGTCCTCGCGCATCCCGCGGGACATGAGGTAGAACAGCTGCTCCTCGCTGACGCGTGAGACAGTTGCCTCGTGTCCCAGCCTGGACATCGTCCTCGCGGATATCGATGTACGGGTAGGTGTCAGACCGGGAGATGGTGTCCACCAGGAGTGCGTCGCAGCGCACGGTATTGGCCGAGTGCTTGGCACCTTCCCGGACCTGGACCAGGCCGCGGTAGGCGGCCCGGCCGCCGCCTCGGGCAACGGACTTGGAGATGATGGAGCTCTTGGTGTTCGGTGCGATGTGGACCATCTTCGAACCGGTGTCCTGGTGCTGGCCTTCGCCTGCAAACGCGATGGACAGGGTTTCGCCCTTGGCGTGCTCCCCCACCAGGTAGACGGCCGGGTACTTCATGGTGACCTTGGAGCCGATGTTGCCATCGATCCATTCCATGGTGGCGCCGGCTTCACAGATGGCGCGCTTGGTCACCAGGTTGTAGACGTTGTTCGACCAGTTCTGGATGGTGGTGTAGCGGACGCGGGCGCCCTTCTTGACGATGATTTCCACGACGGCGGAGTGCAGCGAGTCCGAGGTGTAGATCGGCGCGGTGCAGCCTTCGATGTAGTGGACGTAGGAGTCCTCGTCGGCGATGATCAGCGTGCGCTCGAACTGGCCCATGTTTTCCGTGTTAATGCGGAAGTAGGCCTGCAGCGGGATCTCGACGTGGACGCCCTTGGGCACGTACACGAAGGAGCCGCCGGACCAGACCGAGGTGTTCAGCGAAGCGAACTTGTTGTCGCCCACCGGGATGACGGTACCGAAGTACTCCTGGAAGATTTCCGGGTGTTCCTTAAGTGCGGTGTCGGTGTCCAGGAAGATGACACCCTGCCGCTCAAGGTCCTCGCGCAGCTGGTGGTAGACAACCTCGGATTCGTACTGGGCCGCGACACCGGAAACAAGGCGCTGCTTTTCGGCCTCGGGGATGCCCAGCTTGTCGTACGTGTTCTTGATGTCCTCGGGCAGGTCATCCCAGGTGGCAGCCTGCTTCTCGGTGGAGCGCACGAAATACTTGATGTTGTCGAAGTCTATGCCGGACAGGTCGGCGCCCCAGGTGGGCATGGGTTTGCGGTCGAAGTACTTCAGGCCCTTGAGGCGCAGGTCAAGCATCCATTCCGGCTCGCTCTTCTTCGCCGAAATATCCCGGACAACCTCTTCGTTGAGCCCGCGGCGCGCATTGGCGCCGACGTCGTTCTTGTCAGCCCAGCCGTACTCGTAGTTACCGATGCCGTGGAGCTCGGGATTCTTTTCCAGAATCTCCGAGATCACAGTGTTTTCGGCTACTGCTTTCTCTGATAGTTGGTCCGTCATCACGGCCTTTCTTGCTGATGTTTGGTTACTTCGTCCAGGCGGGCGGGGGCTGCGGCCGGCACGGTGGCCGGCCTGGCAGACAGCCTGCCTGTGGGAATGTGGGTGGTGCAGACGTGGCCACCACGGGCCAGGGTGGAGAGCCGACGCACGTCTACTCCCACCAGCCTTGAGAAGACTTCGGTTTCAACGTCGCAGAATACCGGGAATCGGGACGCGAGCCTGCTGGATGGGGCAGTGGCCCTGGCAGAGCTGGACGCTGGAGAGCGCCGCGGGCAGGGGTGCCTTGGCCTCGATGGAGGCAGCGGACGCCACGAAGTTGTCGCGGCTCAGGGCGGCCGACAATGCGGTGGCGCGGTCCCGGATGTCCGGTCCGGCCTTCTCTATTTCCGGGGCATAGCGCCGTTCCATATCCGCGAACCGTTCTTCGGCAAAAGCCCGCACCGCGTCGGGTCCAGCCACCTTTTGCAACTGTTGGAGTGCAAGGGCTGCAATGTCCAGGTAGTCGTTGCCCAGGCTCGACTGGCCCTGGGAGCTAAGGACGTAACGGCGTGCGGGGCGGCCGGCACCTGCTCCCGGCTTGGCGAGGCGCTTGACCTCGATGATTCCGGCCCGGGAAAGGTGGTCCAGGTGGCGCCGGACTGCGGCGGGGGTGAACCCCAGCATGTCGCCGAGCCTCGGCTGCGCTGACGGGGCCATGTTCCAGGACGGCCGCAAGGACCCGGTCCCGGGTGCGCTCGTCGGCATCAGCCACGGGGCTGGGTGCCACAGGCCCGGCCACGGGCACAACGGTAGCGTTGGTCATGGAATACACAACACAATCATGTCGTAATTTAGTCCCGCACTCCAGTAAGGGCAGGCTGACCTTGGGTGCGAACACGATCCCCTGCCGGACGGACCACGCTGAATACTACATCCCGTAGAATACTGTGGTGCGATCCCCCCAGTCTCCCGTCCTGTCCATCCATGGGCTCATCAAGGACGTAGGCCCCCTTTCCAGCCTGGACGGAAAGATGCTCAGGGTTGTCAGCGGCGTTTCCCTTATCGCCGAGCGAGGCCAGGTCACCGCCCTGCTTGGAGCGAACGGCGCCGGCAAGACCACCACCCTCGAGTGCGCCCAGGGCCTGCAAAAACGCAGCGGCGGCAGCATCTCCCTGCTCGGCCAGGACCCGGCAACGGCCGGCGCTGGGCTGCGCTCCCGCGTAGGCGTGATGCTGCAGGACGGCGGGCTCCCGCCGTCGGCAAGGCCGCTGCCGCTGTTGCGGCACATCGCCGGGCTCTACGCCCGTCCGTGGCCGCTCGAGGACCTGGTGGGCAGGCTGGGCATCGATACGTTCAGCCGGACCAGCGTCCGGAGGCTTTCCGGCGGCCAGAAGCAGCGCCTGGCCCTCGCTGCTGCCCTGATCGGCAGGCCCGAGGTCCTGTTCCTGGACGAGCCCAGCGCCGGCCTGGACCCACAGTCACGGCAGCTGGTCTTCGACCTCATTGCCGAACTGCGCGACAGCGGGATGGGAATCATCCTCACCACCCACCTCATGGACGACGCCCAGCGCCTTGCGGACTACGTGTACATAATCGACGGCGGCCGCAACGTTGCCGAAGGTACCGTCCAGGAACTGCTGCAGCGCAGTCCGGTTCCAGACCAGGGCGGTGAGCACGTCAGGACGCTGGTGTTCGAAGCGCCCGCGGGCATGGACCTGGCTGCCGTGCTGGACGGCGTCGAGGTGTCCGAACCCCGCGCCGGCAGCTACAGCGTCACCGGCGCCCTCACCCCCGGCACCTCTCCGCACTGGCCCAATGGTGGGAAGCGAAGGGCATCATGCCGGCCTCGATGAGCCTTGAGGCGCGTAGCCTTGAAGACGTCTTTTTGGACATATCGGGAAAAGACATCCGATGAGCAGCGCAGCCATTCCGGAGATGCAGCAGCCGGCATCCCTGGTGCGCCGCGTCCTGCTGCAGGGCAAATACGAGGCACTGACCATGCTGCGGAACGGCGAGCAGCTGATCCTGGCCGTGGTGCTGCCGCTGCTGGCACTGGTTGGCCTGACGGTAACGCCCTTCCTGGACGGAATGGGCTCCAGCCGCATCAACGTGGCCGTTCCCGGGATCCTGGCCCTGTGCGCGATGTCCACGGCCTTCACCGGCCAGGGCATCGCCACCGGCTTCGACCGCCGGTACGGGGTGCTCCGCTTCCTGTCCACCACGCCGCTGGGGCGTGGCGGCCTGATCGCCGGCAAGGTCCTCTCGGTCCTGGCCGTCCTGTGTATCCAGGTGGTGGTGGTGGGCCTTGCTGCGCTGGCGTTGGGCTGGCAGCCGACGGCGGCCGGCTGGCTGCCGGGGCTGGCGCTGCTCGCGCTGGGTGCGGCGGCCTTCACCGCCCTGGGGCTGCTGGTGGCGGGGACGGTCCGGCCCGAAGCCACGCTTGCCATCACCAACCTGCTGTGGATCCTCCTGGGAGCCATGGGCGGGATCGTCATCCCGGCCGAGAGGCTGCCCGCCGCGGCGCAGGCCATAGTCCATTTCCTGCCCTCCGGCGCCCTCGGCGAATCGATGCGCGCCGCGTTCCTGGGGGCGCCGTGAACGGCGGCGCCGCCCTTATCCTGCTGCTCTGGACGGTCATCGCCGGAGCAGCAGCCATCCGTTGGTTCAAGTGGAATTGAGATTATCGTGACCACGGCTTCACGCCTTCCCCAGTTTGCCGGCCGCCTGGCGTCGCGGCTCCCCCGCACGGTGGACGTCCGCATCCGCCGGCTCGCCGTCGCCTCGCTGATCGGCCAGACGCTTCTGGTGGTCACCGGTGGCGCCGTCCGCCTGACGGCGTCGGGCCTTGGCTGCCCCACGTGGCCCCGCTGCACCTCCGACTCCCTGGTAAACACCCCCGCCATGGGGATCCACGGCTTCATCGAGTTCGGAAACCGGCTCCTGACGTTCGCGCTGGCCGCCGTCGCTGCCCTCATGCTGGTGTACTTGTGGAACCTGCGGAAGGAACGCAAGGATCTCTTCCTGCTCGCCCTTGGGCTGCTCGCCAGCATCCCGGCCCAGGCTGTGATCGGCGGCGTCACGGTTCTCACCAACCTCAACCCGTGGGTGGTGGGGCTCCACTTCCTGGTGTCGATGGCCCTGGTGGTGTTCGCCACCCTGCTGGTAAACCGTGCCTTCGGACGGACCGGCCGGTTCCAGGCTGCCCGCCCCGCGGCCCTTCCCGCGGTACTGCGTCCGGTGACTGCCGCCGTCGCCCTTTTCTCCGCCGCCGCAGTCATGCTCGGTGTAGTGGTCACGGGGGCGGGTCCGCACGCCGGCGATGCCGACGCTCCCCGCAACGACCTTGACTGGGACCTGTTCTCGCACATCCACGCGGTGCCGGCCTACCTGGTGACCGCCGGAACCGTGGTGGCCCTGGTGCTGGTCATCAGGCGCCGGATCACGGGCCCCTTCCGAACGGCCGTCCTGGCACTCCTGGGAGTCACGGTGCTGCAGGCCATCATTGGCTTCACGCAGTATTACAACGGCATTCCGGCATTGCTGGTGGCGGCGCACATGCTGGGCGCGGCCCTGCTGATGGCCGCCTCCACGAACGCCTGGGACATCGCACGTTCCAGCAAGGTGCAATAGACCCAAACCCATCACGCCAGGCGCCCCGGTCCTCTGCGGGACCGGGGCGCCTGCACGACGCCGGCCGCCGCGGTGATGGCGCAGGTCACCTGCCAGCCGAACTCCTGGACCAGGCCGGCAACGAGGACGGTCAGCCCGGCCGCCGACGGCGGCGGTGGGGCCGGCCATAATGGGCGCTCCGGAGGCCGCTGCAATGCCGAGTGAGAGCGGCAGCGCCAGAGGAACGCCACCAGCGAAGCGGGCACGTCGGCGCCAAGATGGGCCGCGAACGGGGGACGGCGGAAGCTGAAGCGGCCGCCCCCTCCGGGCGGGCTGTGGCCGGGAGCGGAGACGGTGGAGGAACGGGCTTCCATGGATCTTCTTTTGGTCGCGGGAAAGGTCCGCTCCACAGCAAGCAGCCAGTCATAAACAATGACAGCTAGAGTGCCGGATATGACAAAGGTGTCATATCCGGGGGTTCCGCGGTTCCGGTTAAAGACAAACGGCGGCCCCTGCCCTAAGGCAGTAGCCGCCGCGCGAAGGCCAGCGTGGTTAGCCAGGCATGACGGCACTTCCGACGAACGGGTCCACCGCGAGGGCGATAAACAACAGCGTCAGGTAGCTGATGGAACCGTGGAACACCTTCATGGCGCGCTTGTCGGGAACATCCTCGCGGTGGGCGCGGGAGTACAGCGCATGGGATTCGTAAAGGAACCAGGCGCCCGCCAACACCGCTGTAGCCGTGTAAACCCAGCCGGCCCCGCCGGCCGGGATCATCAGCAGGGACGAAGCCACCATGGCCCAGGCGTACAGGACCACTTGGACAGACACCACCTTCGCACCGGCGATCGCGCCAAGCATGGGGACGTTGGCGTTGCGGTAGTCCTCGCCATAGCGCATGGACAGGGGCCAATAGTGCGGCGGCGTCCACAGGAAGATCACCAGGAACAGGATGACGGCGGGCCACTCGACCGAATTGGTGACGGCGGCCCACGCGATCAGAACGGGGAAACAACCCGCCGCACCGCCCCACACAATATTCTGCGCCGTCCGGCGCTTGAGGATCATGGTGTAGATGACCACGTAGAAGAAGATGGCACCCAGGCCCAGCCAGGCGGAGAGCGGATTGGCGCCGAACCAAAGGATGACGATGGCGGCCGCGCCAAGAAGCCAGGAGAAGACCAGGGCTTCACGCGGGGTGACTTCGCCGGTGACCAGCGGCCGGTTTTCCGTCCGGTGCATCAGCTTGTCGATGTCCCGGTCAATGTAGCAGTTGAACGCACCGGCACTCCCGGCAGCAAAGGCACCACCCACCAGCGTGGCAAGGATAAGCCCGATGGAAGGGAAGCCCCGCTCGGCGTAGATCATGGTGGGCAACGTGCTCACCAGGAGCAGTTCGATCACGCGCGGCTTGGTGAGGGCGAGATACGCCTTGGCCTTGCGGGCAAACCCGATGCCGGAGGCCCGGGATGCGTTCAGCGGCGTATCTGTTGTGCTCACGGTGGCAGTCACCCGTTCTGTGTGGCAGTTGAGGCTGGCTATGCAGGCTCCGGTCATGCGGCCCGGACCCGGGCACGGCACTAAGGAATGAAATGCGCATGGTGCGTGCAACAGCCGGGACACTCCGGGCGGCGATAGGGATGCGCGCCCGGCGTTGGCCTCCGAATATCATACCGCGCCGCCAGCCCCTCCCCCGCCCTGGCATATGCGCAATTGATTGCTCGCAGGCCCATTCGAGCAGATTAAGTCAACCCTCGGGAATGCGGATTCACAAAAGGGGAAATTGCGTCCAAAACGTGAGATTCAGGCCGCCCGAAGTATGGATAAGAGCTAAGCTGTCACCAGATCAGCACACAGCAACAAAGCGGTGGAAACCGCTTTCCCACCGCGCCTGTGACTGATATGCAAGGATCAACGTTTCGATGGTGAACGGCTGGTACACACGGCAGCAGGCGCCAATAGCGCGCCCTTTGCCGGATCCGGTGTACCGCCCGCCATCAGCACAGAGAGGGGCCCGGTTTTCGTGCCACATTTGGAAGAGCAAGAACTGTCATGGACCAGCTTGGACCAGCGGGCCGTGGACACCGTCCGCGTCCTGGCCGCGGATGCAGTCGAGAAGGTGGGCAACGGCCACCCCGGAACCGCCATGAGCCTGGCCCCGGCCGCATACCTTCTCTTCCAGAAGCTGATGCGCCACGACCCGCGCGATCCGCACTGGCTCGGCCGTGACCGGTTCATCCTGTCCCCCGGCCACACGTCGCTGACTCTCTACATCCAGCTTTTCCTTTCGGGCTACGGGCTGGAACTGAAGGATCTGGAGGCGCTGCGCACGTGGGGTTCGCTGACCCCGGGCCACCCCGAGTACAAGCACACCGCCGGTGTGGAAATCACCACCGGCCCGCTGGGCCAGGGCCTTGCGTCCTCGGTGGGCTTCGCCTACTCCCAGCGCCGCCAGCGCGGCCTGTTCGACGCCGACGCTCCTGCGGGCGAGTCCCCGTTCGACCACACCATCTGGGTCATCGCATCCGACGGCGACCTCCAGGAAGGCGTCACGTCCGAGGCGTCCTCGCTGGCCGGCCACCAGGAACTCGGCAACCTCGTGGTGATCTACGACGAGAACCACATCTCCATCGAGGACGACACCGACATCGCGTTCACCGAGGATGTCCTGAAGCGCTACGAGGCCTACGGCTGGCACACCCAGCGCGTGGACTGGACCCGGACCGGTGAATACAAGGAAGACGTCCAGGAGCTTTACAGCGCCCTGCTGGCCGCCAAGGCGGAAACCTCCAAGCCGTCGATCATCTCGCTGCGCACCATCATCGGTTACCCGGCCCCCAAGAAGCAGAACACCGGCAAGATCCACGGCTCGGCCTTGGGCGCCGAGGAAGTCGCCGCGCTGAAGGAAGTACTGGGCTTTGACCCCGCCAAGTCCTTCGAGGTGGACCAGGAAGTGCTCGAACACGCCCGTTCCGTGGTTGAACGCGGCGCTGCCGAACACAAAGAGTGGGAAGAGTCCTTCAACGCGTGGCAGGCAGCCAACCCTGAAGGTGCAGCGCTCCTGCAGCGCATCGAAGCCCGCGAACTTCCCGAGGGCATCGACGACGCCCTGCCGGTGTTCCCCGCAGGCAAGGACGTTTCCACCCGTGCGGCCTCCGGTAAGGTCCTCAATGCCTTGGGCCCGGTCCTTCCCGAACTGTGGGGCGGCTCCGCCGACCTCGCCGAGTCCAACAACACCACCATCGAAGGCTCCCCGTCGTTCGTGCCTGCCTCCAAGCAGACCGACGCGTGGTCCGGCAACCCGTACGGCCGGGTGCTGCACTTCGGCATCCGCGAGCACGCTGCGGCGTCGATCGTCAACGGCATCAGCCTGGCGGGCAACACCCGCGCATTCTCCGGCACCTTCCTGATTTTCAGCGACTACCAGCGCCCCGCCATCCGCCTCGGCGCCCTGATGGGTGTCCCGTCGCTGTACGTCTGGACGCACGACTCCATCGGCCTGGGCGAGGATGGTCCCACCCACCAGCCCGTGGAACAGCTCGCCTCGCTGCGAGCCATCGTGGGCCTGGACGTGGTCCGCCCCGGCGACGCCAACGAAGTGGCAGCGGCCTGGAAGACCATGCTGGAGAACCACGCCAACCCGGCAGGCATCGTCCTGACCCGCCAGAACATTCCCACCTGGGAACGCGGTACGGGCGACGCCGACGGCGACACCTTTGGTTCCACTGCGGGGGTGGCAAGGGGCGGCTACGTCCTGGCCGAGGCGTCGAAGGACGGCGCCACGGTTCCGGCTGACGTCATCCTGATCGCCACCGGTTCCGAGGTCCAGGCGGGCCGTCCAGGCCCGCGAAGCACTCCAGGCCGACGGCATCGCCGCCCGCGTGGTATCCATGCCCTGTGTTGAATGGTTCAAGAAGCAGGATGCGGCCTACCGCGAATCCGTCCTGCCCGCCGCCGTCAAGGCACGCGTCTCGGTCGAAGCCGGACTGGCCCTGGGCTGGCGGGAATTCGTCGGCGACGCCGGCCGTTCCGTGAGCCTCGAGCACTACGGCGCTTCCGCGGACTACAAGCGCCTCTTCCAGGAGTTCGGCATTACGGCTCAAGCAGTCGCCGCCGCCGCCAAGGACTCCCTCTCCAGCCTCCAGGCCTGAAACCTAAACTTTTAGGAGCTACAAAAATGACTACTCCCACCCAGCAGCTCTCCGACGCCGGTGTCTCCATCTGGCTCGACGACCTCTCGCGCGGACGCCTCGAAACCGGCACCCTCCGCAAACTCATCGAAGAGAAGAACGTGGTCGGTGTAACCACCAACCCGTCCATCTTCCACGCCGCCATCACCTCGGGCACCGACTACGACCACATCATCGCCGGCAAGGCCGCAGAGGGCGCCAGCGTGGAGGACACGATCTTCGAGATCACCACCACCGATGTTGCGGACGCCTGCGACCTGTTCGCGCCCGTGGCTGCCGCTACCAGGGGCGTCGACGGCCGCGTTTCCATTGAAGTGGACCCGCGCCTCGCCTGGGACACCGCAGGCACCATAGCCGAGGCCAAGCACCTCTACCAGCGCGTCAACAAGGAAAATGTCCATATCAAGATCCCGGCAACCCTCGAAGGCCTGGAAGCCATCACGGCGACCCTCGCCGAGGGCATCAGCGTCAATGTGACCCTGATCTTCTCCCTGGAGCGCTACCGGGCGGTCATCAACGCGTTCCAGTCGGGCCTGGAGCAGGCCAAAGAAAACGGCCACGACCTGTCGAAGATCCACTCCGTGGCCTCCTTCTTCGTCTCCCGCGTGGACAGCGAAATTGACAAGCGCCTCGACAAGATCGGCACCGACGAGGCGAAGGCCCTCAAGGGCAAGGCTGGCCTGGCCAACGCCCGCCTGGCCTACCAGGTCTACGAGGAACTCTTCGCAACGGAACGCTGGGGCCTGCTGGCTGACGCCGGCGCACTCCCCCAGCGTCCCCTGTGGGCCTCCACCGGCGTGAAGGACCCGGCGTACCCCGATACCCTGTACGTCACCGAGCCTGGTGGCCCCCGGCGTCGTGAACACCATGCCGGAGAAGACCCTGGACGCCACCTTCGACCACGGCGTCATCACCGGCGACACCGTCACTGGCACGTACCAGGAGGCGAACGCCACCCTGGACGCGCTGGAGAAGCTCGGCATTTCCTACAACGACGTCGTCGCACTCCTTGAAACCGAAGGCCTGGACAAGTTCGTGGCCAGCTGGAAGGAACTGCTGGCCGATGTCGAAGGCGCCCTCGCCTCTGCACGAAAGGCTTCCTAACACCTATGAGCACTCTCAGCTACGACGCCACCGGCGCAGCCCAGCAGGCGCTTGAACAGCACCTTCCCGCCCTCGTCAAGGACCGGATCGCGACCCGGATTTTCGCCAAGGACCACACGTTGTGGGGTCCGGACGCCGAATCCGAGTCGGCTGTCCGCCTCGGCTGGGTGGAGGCCGCCACGGTTTCACAACCGTTGGTCAAGGAAATCCTCGAACTCCGTGACGAACTGCGCGCCGAGGGCGTCAGCAGGATCGTGCTCTGCGGCATGGGCGGATCCTCGCTGGCTCCCGAGGTCATTGCGGGCACGGCCGGCGTTGAGCTGACAGTGCTGGACAGCACGGACCCGGACCAGGTCCGTGCCGCCCTGGCGGACCGGCTGGCCGAAACCGCCATTGTGGTCTCGTCCAAGTCCGGCTCCACGCTGGAGACGGATTCCCAGCGGCGCATCTTTGAACAGGCCTTCACCGAGGCCGGCGCGGAAGCCAAGAGCCGGATCATCATCGTGACCGATCCCGGGTCACCGCTGGACAAGGCCTCGCGCGAAGCGGGCTACCGCGCGGTCTTCAATGCCGATCCCAATGTTGGTGGCCGCTACTCGGCCCTGACCGCATTTGGCCTGGTTCCTTCCGGCCTGGCCGGGGTGGATATCCAGGCGTTCCTGGACGAGGCAGAGGAAGCTGCCGAGATCCTCAACGACGACGCGCCCGAAAACATCGGGCTCGCCCTGGGCACCGCGCTGGGTGGCACCACCCCGTTGCGGAACAAGATCGTCATCGCCGAGGACGGCTCAGGCATTGTTGGCTTCGCCGACTGGGCCGAGCAGCTCATCGCCGAATCCACCGGCAAGCTCGGCACTGGAATCCTTCCCGTCGTCGCAGGTCCGCAGGCTCCTGAGGTCACTTCGGGCGCGGCAGACGTACTGGTGGTGCGGCTCGTAGCACCGGACGCCGATATCGAACTCGGCGAAAACCAGGTGGCCATCGCCGGTGGCCTTGCCACCCAGATGATGGTCTGGGAGTTCGCCACCGCCGTTGCGGGCCGTTTGCTGGGAATCAACCCCTTCGACCAGCCTGACGTCGAGGCCGCCAAGGTGGCGGCACGTGGACTGCTGGACGCCCAGCCGGCGCCCACTCCGGCCGCGTTCGTTGACGGCGCCATCGAGGTGCGCGGCGGCGACTGGCTTGGCGACGCTGCAACGGCGGAAGGTGCCGTCAAGGCCCTGCTGGACACCCTGGCTTCCGACAGCTACCTGAGCGTGCAGGCGTACTTTGACCGGTTAGCTTTCGCCGGACTCGAAGGCATCCGCGACGAATTGGCGGCTGCCACCGGCCGTCCCGTGACGTTTGGGTGGGGCCCGCGGTTCCTGCACTCCACCGGACAGTTCCACAAGGGCGGCCCCGCCATCGGAGTGTTCCTGCAGGTCACCGCTGCCCCGGCGGCGGATCTGGGCATCCCGGACCGGCCGTTCAGCTTCGGTGAGCTCATCGCCGCCCAGGCTGCAGGCGACGCCCAAGTCCTGGGTGAGCACGGCCGTCCCGTGCTGCGCCTCCACCTCACCGACCGTGCCGCCGGTGTGGCGAAGCTGCAGGACATTGTCGCTGCACTGTCCACCCGCGCATCCGCAACCGAAAGCTAAGGCACAAAAGTAACCATGCCAGAAACTGAATACGGCCGGAAAGGCACGGGCCGTGGGCGTAATCCGCTGCGCGATCCGCGTGACCGCCGTTTGAACCGGATCGCCGGGCCATCCTCGTTGGTGCTGTTTGGGGTGACGGGCGACCTTGCCCGCAAGAAGCTGATGCCGGCGGTGTACGATCTCGCCAATCGCGGGTTGTTGCCGCCCAGTTTCGCCCTGGTGGGGTTCGCCCGCCGGGAGTGGGACAAGGAGGACTTCGCCGCTGAGGTGAAGGCCTCGGTGCAGGCCCACGCCCGTACGCCGTTCGATGAGGCCGTCTGGAACCAGCTCTCCGAGGGCATCCGTTTCGTCCAGGGCGAGTTCGACGACGACGCCGCTTTTGAGCGGCTTGGCGAGACCATCAAGGAGCTCGACGACGTCCGGGGAACCCGCGGCAACCACGCGTTCTACCTGTCCATCCCGCCGAAGGCCTTCGAACAGGTGTGCCGCCAGCTCTCCAAGCACGGTCTGGCCCAGGCCGACGGGGACAAATGGCGCCGGGTGGTAATCGAGAAGCCGTTCGGGCACGACCTCGAATCGGCCCGGCAGCTGAACGATATTGTGGAGTCCGTGTTCCCACCGGATGCCGTGTTCCGGATCGACCACTACCTGGGCAAGGAAACGGTGCAGAACATCCTGGCGCTGCGCTTTGCGAACCAGCTGTTCGAGCCGTTGTGGAACGCCAACTACGTGGACCACGTGCAGATCACCATGGCCGAGGACATTGGCACGGGTGGCCGGGCGGGGTACTACGACGGCGTGGGCGCGGCCCGCGACGTGATCCAGAACCACCTGCTGCAGCTGCTGGCGCTCACGGCAATGGAGGAGCCCATCTCCTTCAACGCCGATGACCTGCGCGCGGAGAAGGAAAAGGTCCTCGCCGCGGTAAAACTGCCGGAGGACCTCTCGACGCATTCTGCGCGGGGGCAGTTTACCGGCGGCTGGCAGGGCGGCGAGCAGGTCCTGGGCTACCTGCAGGAAGAAGGCATCCCCGCCGACTCCACCACCGAAACCTACGCCGCGGTCAGGGTGGACATCCACACCCGCCGCTGGTCCGGCGTTCCGTTCTACCTGCGCGCCGGCAAGCGTTTGGGACGACGGGTAACGGAGATCGCGGTGGTGTTCAAGCGCGCCCCCAACCTGTTGTTCCGCGACCACGGTGAGGACGACTTCGGGCAGAACGCCGTCGTGATCCGGGTCCAGCCCGATGAGGGCGTGACCATCCGGTTCGGATCCAAGGTTCCCGGGACCCAGATGGAAGTCCGGGACGTGACCATGGACTTCGGGTACGGTCACTCATTCACCGAATCCTCTCCGGAAGCGTACGAGCGGCTGATCCTGGACGTGCTCCTGGGCGAGCCGCCGCTGTTCCCCCGGCATGAGGAAGTGGAACTGTCCTGGAAGATCCTCGACCCGTTCGAGGAGTACTGGGCATCGCTGGCCGAACAGCCCGAACCCTACGCCCCGGGCTCCTGGGGGCCGGCCTCAGCTGATGAGCTGCTGGCCCGTGACGGACGAACCTGGAGAAGGCCATGATCGTTAACCTGCCGGACACCACCACCTCGAAGGTGTCCAAGAAACTCATGTCGCTGCGCGAGCAGGGCGGCGTGATCGCCCTGGGCCGGGTCTTGACCCTGGTGGTGGTGACCAAGTCCGGGCTCGAGGAAGAAGCGATTGAGGCCGCGAACGACGCCAGCAGGGAACACCCCTGCCGGATCATCGTGCTCGCCGACGCCGGGAAGGACGCAGCCGACCGGCTGGACGCCCAGATCCGGGTTGGCGGGGACGCCGGGGCCTCCGAAGTGATCGTGCTGCGCGGCTACGGCCAACTCGCGCATGAGTCCGAATCCCTGGTCGCCGCGCTGTTGCTCCCGGACGCACCAATTGTGGCTTGGTGGCCGCATGGTGCGCCCGAGAATGCGTGCGAAACCTCCATCGGCGCGATTGCGCACCGAAGGATCACCGATTCGGCGAACGAACCAGACCCCCAGGCCGCCCTGGAACGGATCCACCAAACCTACAAGGCCGGTGACACAGACCTGGCCTGGACCCGCCTCACCAACTGGCGCATCCAGGCTCGCGGCAGCCCTCGACGAGGTCGACTCCTCGCCGGTGACAGCCGTCGCGGTTGAAGGTGCGTCGGACTCGCCGTCCACCATCCTGCTGGCGGCGTGGCTCACGCTGACGCTGGATGCCCCGGTGACCATCGTCGCGGACCCCGCCGGAACAGGGATCCGCCGCGTCCGCCTCAGCCGCCCCGGTGGGGACGTCCAGCTCTTCCGGCCCGGACTCTCCATCGCCGAACTGACACAGCCGGGCCAACCGGCCCAACGGATCTCCCTCCCACGCCGCAGCCTCCGCGACTGCCTCGCCGAAGAACTCCGCCGCCTCGACCCCGACGAAGTATTTGGTGAAGTGATTACTATTGGACTGCCACGTACCAATTTAAGGAGCGTCCGACCCAGTGAGCGTTGACCCACGAGTAAGCATCCATCCTGATTCGTCCGTCCTGATGGCCGCCATAGCGGCACGCCTGATCACCAAGCTCGTTGATGTCCAGGACAAGTACGGCGAAGCCACTGTGGTGCTCACCGGGGGAACAGTGGGGATCGGCACCCTTAAAGCTGTTGCGGATTCCCCGGCGGCGCGCGCCGTCGACTGGTCCAAGGTCAACTTCTGGTGGGGTGACGAACGCTTCGTCGGTTCAGCTGATCAGGAACGGAACACCAAGCAGGCGTTCGACGCGCTGCTGTCCCGTATTCCGGTGGACCCGCAGCGGGTTCACTCGCCGGGCTCTTCGGACGAGTTCGGCACGCCCGAGGAAGCGGCTGAGGACTACGCACGCCAGTTGCGGGACGCCGCGGCAGCCGAGCACGCTGCTGACATGTCCGACGACAGGCCGGAGGAACCCGGGACCCTCCCCGGCTCGACGTGGTGCTGCTTGGCGTGGGGCCGGACGCACATATAGCGTCATTGTTCCCTGAGCAGGCCGGTATCCGCGAAAAGGACCGCACTGTGGTGGGTGTCCGGAACTCGCCCAAGCCGCCCCCGCTGCGGATCTCCCTTACCCTGCCTGCCATCAACACAGCGGCGGAGGTATGGATGGTTGTGGCCGGGGAGGACAAAGCCGGAGCAGTGGGACTTGCCCTGGCTGGGGCCAATCCCGTTCAGGTGCCGGCGTCCGGTCCCCGGGGAACAGCTCGTACCTTGTGGCTGATTGACGAGAATGCGGCGTCACGTGTCCCGGAGCAGCTGGTCCGGAAGGACGCCGCTGGCGCGTAGTTTTTCCAGCGCTCCGGCCAGGACATCTTCGGCGTCCTGGCCGGAGCGCCGCTCTTTAACGTATTCCAGGTGGCTTTTGTAGCCGTCGTCGAACGGATCCTCAGGTGCCGCGGACTGGCCGTCCCTGGAAGCAGGGGCGCCGCACCGCCGGCAGTCCCATATCCGCGGAATCTGGTCCTCAGGCATCTTCAGGAACACAGGCTGGGTCTCATGGCCCCTCGCACACCAGTACGACACCCGGATCCGGGGCAAAGGGCGCTGGGACGAGTCGTTGGACTGCAAGCCGGATCCGGAGCCTGCAATGACGCCGGCACGGGTGCCCCGGAAGCCTGATGCTGGATGGACCATGACAACTCCTGCCTCGAAGCGCTCGCCGGAACCAATCGGCTTAAACAAAAACTGTGGCTGTCGGGTGAACCGACAGCCACAGTTTAGATGCCCGGGCCGGGCGGCGGGAGTGCCGCACGACTCTTGTCAGCGCGTCTCCTAGGAATCGCCGCCGCTGAACCGCATGATCAGGCCAAGCGCGATGATCACCACACCCCAGGTGACGCCAAGGATGATGGTGAAGCGGTTGAGGTTGCGTTCCGCCACTCCTGAGGAGCTGAGTCCCGAGCTCATGCCGCCGCCGAACATGTCCGACAGCCCGCCGCCGCGTCCCTTGTGCAGGAGGATCAGCAGCGTCAGCAGGAGGCTGGTGATGCCCAGGAGGATCTGCAGAATGACATGAAGAACGTCCACGACGGCCTTTCGAAAGTTGGGATTGCGGGAGTGTGTACCGGTGAAGGACTAGTCCGTCACCAAGTGGCTCTCGAACCTGACAATATTAGCAAACTCGGCAGGGTCGAGGCTCGCACCGCCCACCAGGACGCCGTCTACGTCGCGCTCCTGCAGGATGGCCGCGGCGTTGTTGGCCTTGACCGAGCCGCCGTACAGCAGGCGGGTCTTGCCTGCGACGTCGGCGCCGAAGATGCTCTCGAGTTCGGTCCGGATGGCGGCGCACATCTCCTGCGCGTCTTGCGGTCCGGCCACCTCACCGGTGCCGATGGCCCAGACGGGCTCGTACGCAACCACCAGTTCTGCTGCCTGCTCATTGGTGAGCCCTGCCACGCCAGCGCGGAGCTGCTGCAGCGTGTGCTCGACATGGGTGCCGGCCTGACGGATCTCCAAACCCTCGCCCACGCACAGCACAGGCGTGACCCCGTGCTTGAAAGCCGCCTTGACCTTTGCGTTCAAGACGTCATCAGACTCGTTGTGGATGGTGCGGCGTTCGCTGTGGCCCACCAGCACGTAGGCGCATCCGAGCTTGTTCAGGAACTGCCCGGAAATGTCACCGGTGTAAGCGCCCGAATCGAACTGCGAGAGGTCCTGGCCGCCGTAGGCGATGTGCAGGTCGTCGCCCTGCACCAGGGTCTGGACGCCGCGGAGGTCGGTGAACGGCGGGAAGACGGCAACCTCAACGCGGCTGTAATCGTGCTTGGCGTCGGAGAGCGTCCAGGCAAGTTTCTGCAGGAGGGTGATGCCCTGCACGTGGTCCATGTTCATTTTCCAGTTGCCGGCGATGAAGGGCTTGCGGTCGAATGCGCCGTTCGTTGACGTAGTCACGTAATCTCCAAAAAGTTCTTGATATGTGTGCGGCCGGCAGGCTGCTGCGGGCAACCTGCCGGCCGGAGGACTGCGTAGTCCGTTACTGCCGGACAGCAGAGGTGGACTTACCGGTCCAGGACGCTGAGGCCGGGGAGTTCCTTGCCTTCGAGGTATTCCAGGCTGGCGCCGCCACCGGTGGAAATGTGGCCGAACTGGTCATCCTTGAATCCCAGGGTGCGGACCGCGGCAGCGGAATCGCCGCCGCCCACTACAGTGAAGCCGTCGGTTTCCGTCAGGGCCTGTGCGATGGCACGGGTACCAGCGGAGAATGCTTCGAATTCGAAGACACCCATGGGGCCGTTCCAGAAGACCGTCCGCGCTCCCTTGATCCGTTCGGCGAAGGCGGCAGCGGCGTCGGGGCCGATGTCCAGGCCGATGCCTTGGGCACCAAAGCTGCTGCCCTCGATGGCGTCGGCTGCCACTGTCTCGTGCGCGGCATCGGCAGCGAACTTCTCCGCCACCACTACGTCCGTGGGAACCACGAATTCAGTACCGGCGTCCGCGGCGCGCTTCAGGTAATCCTGCACGACCGGAATTTGGTCCGCTTCAAGGAGGCTTGCAGCCACCTTGTGGCCCTGTGCGGCCAGGAACGTGAAAAGCATGCCGCCGCCCACCAGGATGGTGTCAGCCTTGCCGATCAGATTGTTAATAACTGCGAGCTTGTCCGAGACCTTGGAACCGCCCAGAACCACCACGTAGGGGCGCTGGGTGTCAGCGGTCAGCTTCTGGAGGACCTCCACCTCGGTGTGCACCAGGTCGCCCTGGTACGACGGCAAGCGGGTGGCGACGTCGTAGACGCTGGCGTGCTTGCGGTGGACCGCGCCGAAGGCGTCGTCAACGTAGGCGCCATTGTCACCGGTCATGGCCACCAGGCTCGTCAGCGAAGGCGCCGCGCTCGGCATCGTCCTTGCTGGTCTCGCGGCCATCGAAGCGGACATTTTCAAGGACCAGGGCTTCGCCGTCCTGCAGGGATGCCGCCGCTGCCTTGGCAGCGTCACCTACGGTGTCGGCAGCCAGGGTGACCTTGAAGCCCGCCAATTCAGTGAGGCGGTCCACTGCGGGGCGGAGGGAGTATTTGTCCTCCGGAACGCCCTTGGGGCGTCCGAGGTGGGCTGTTACCAGCACGCGGGCACCGGCGTCCGTGAGCTTTGACAGCACTGGGAGCGAGGCCTTTATGCGGCCATCGTCAGTGACTGTAGAGCCGTCGAGCGGCACATTCAGGTCACTTCGAACCAGAATGTACCGCCCGCGGACACCTTCAGCGATCAGTTCGTTGAGGGTGTGTGATGTCATGTGTCTAACCCTAGCCCAGCTTGTCTGCTACGAGGCTCCGTGAGGTCGACGAGACGGTTGGAGTAGCCCCATTCGTTGTCATACCAGGAAACAACCTTGACCTGGTTGCCGATGACCTTGGTCAGGCCGGAGTCGAAGATGGAGGAAGCGGGGTCACCGACGATGTCGGAGGACACGATGGGCTCGTCCGTGTAGGTCAGGAAGCCCTGGAGTTCCTCGGATTCTGCAGCACGCTTGAGGGCTGCGTTGACTTCCTCCACCGTGGTCTCGCGGGAGACGGTGACGGTGAGGTCCGTGGCAGAGCCGGTGGGCACGGGAACGCGGATGGCGTAGCCGTCCAGCTTGCCCTTGAGCTCCGGCAGGACCAGCCCGATCGCCTTGGCGGCGCCGGTGGAGGTGGGAACCATGTTGATGGCGGCGGCGCGTGCACGGCGCAGGTCCTTGTGCGGGCCGTCCTGCAGGTTCTGGTCGGCGGTGTAGGCGTGCACGGTGGTCATGAGTCCACGCTCGATGCCGAATTCGTCATTGACCACCTTGGCCAGCGGGCCGAGGCAGTTGGTGGTGCAGGAAGCGTTGGAGATGATGTTGTGCTTGGCGTTGTCGTAGAGGTTGTGGTTGACACCCATCACGATGGTGATGTCCTCGTCCGAGGCGGGAGCGGAGATCAGGACCTTCTTGGCGCCGGCGTCGATGTGCTTCTTCGCATCGGCTGCCTTGGTGAAGAAACCGGTGGACTCGATGACGATGTCGACGCCCAGTTCGCCCCAGGGGAGGTTGGCGGGATCGCGTTCCGCCAGGACCTTGACCACGTTGCCGTTGACGACGATGTTGCCGTCCTTGACCTCGATGGTTTCCTTCAGCCGGCCGCCGACAGAGTCGTACTTGAACAGGTGGGCCAGGGCTTCGGGGCTGGTGAGGTCGTTGACGGCAACGATCTCAAGGTCCGCGCCTTGGGCAAGCGCTGCGCGGAAGTAGTTGCGGCCAATACGGCCAAAGCCGTTGATACCAATACGGGTCGTCACTTTTACAGTCTCCTTGGTGCTTTAAAAGCACTACTAGTTGAGCGGGCGTTCAAGCCAACTAACAGATCCCGCACGCCATTGGGCAGAGATGATTTACACGGAGGGCGACCAGCCTCATTGCTGAAGGCTAACCGCCTTCCGTGACCTATCTTACGTTTAACTGGGTCCGCCCCCGCAAGTGCGGGGGCGGACGGTCCACATCCCGGCCGGTTTAAGTCAGAATGTGAAGTTTGTTACAGCGATGTATAACGCTGGTCACTACGGAAGGGTGATGAGTCCCGTGGCGTTGGCGCGTGCTGCCTCGAAGCGCTGGGTGACGTCCGCCCAGTTCACGATGTTCCAGAATGCCTTGACGTAATCAGCCTTGACGTTGACGTAGTCCAGGTAGAAGGCGTGCTCCCACATGTCCAGCATCAGCAGCGGGGTGGTGCCCAGCGCCGTGTTGCCCTGCTGGTCGTAGAGCTGTTCGATGACGAGGTTTCCGCCGATCGGCTCGTAGGCCAGGAAGCCCCAGCCGGAACCCTGCAGGCCCAGCGCCGCGGCGCTGAACTGGGCACGGAACGCGTCGAAGGAGCCGAAGGCGTCGTCGATGGCCGCCGCGAGCTCACCCTCGGGCTTGTCGCCGCCGTCCGGGGAGAGGTTCTTCCAGAACACGGAGTGGTTGATGTGGCCGCCGGTGTGGAACGCGAGGTCCTTGGAGAGCCGGTTGATGTTGGCGAAGTCGCCCTTTTCGCGGGCCTCGGCCAGCCTGGGCCAGGGCGTTGTTGGCGCCGGCCACGTAGGCGGCGTGGTGCTTGCTGTGGTGCAGGCTCCATGATCCGCGCAGAGATGTGCGGTTCGAGGGCGGCGTAGTCGTAGCTGAGTTCCGGCAATACGTACTCGGTCACAAAATCCTCCAATATCGTGGACCAGGAAGGCCCGGTTGGTAACTCTTGGATTGTGCATCCGGGCAGCTGGTGCCCGGAATTATTTTCGATTCTATGGGGCGCTTACTCGTCCAGCATTTCAGGCGTCACATTGGCGTCCGTGCCGGGTATGCCCAGGTCAAGCGCGCGCTTGTCCGCCATGGCCAGCAGCCGGCGGATCCTGCCTGCGATCGCATCCTTGGTCATCACGGGGTCGGCAAGCCGCCCCAGGCTCGTCAAGGCTTGCCTGCTTGTGCGCTACCCGCAGTTCACCCGCATATTTCAGGTGGTCCGGGACGTCGTCGCCAAGGATTTCCAGTGCCCGGTCCACCCGTGCGCCCGCGGCAACGGCCGCCTGCGCGGAGCGCCGAAGGTTTGCGTCGTCGAAGTTGGCAAGCCGGTTGGCGGTGGCCCTGACCTCCTTGCGCATCCGGCGTTCCTCCCACACCATCAGTGCGTCGTGGGCACCCATGCGCGTCAGCAGGGCCGCGATGGTGTCGCCGTCGCGGATGACCACCCGGTCCACTCCCCTGACCTCGCGTGCCTTGGCCTGGATGTCCAGCCGGCGGGCGGCGCCCACCAGGGCCAGGGCCGATTCGGGTCCCGGGCAGGTGACTTCCAACGACGACGACCGGCCGGGTTCCGTCAGCGAACCATGGGCCAGGAAGGCCCCGCGCCACACGGCTTCGGCGTCTGCGGCCGATCCATTGACGACGGCGGACGGCAGGCCGCGCACCGGGCGGCCGCGCCCGTCCAGGAGGCCGGTCTGGCGGGCCAGCGCCTCGCCATCGCGGACGACGCGGACCACGTAGCGGCTGGCGCGCCGGAGACCCCCGGCAGAAACCACGATTATTTCGCTCTGGTGTCCGTAGACCTCTGCGATGGCGGCACGGAGCCTGCGCGCCGTTGAGGCCAGGTCCACTTCCGCCTCGATGACGATCCGGCCGGAGATGATGTGCAGTCCCCCGGCAAACCGGAGCATGGCGGAAACCTCAGCCTTGCGCACTGATGACTTCTTGATGTCCAGACGGGACAGTTCTTCCTTGACTGATGCTGTCAGTGCCATGGCACCTTCCTAACTGTTCCCAAAAATGTCCTGGTACGCCGTCGCCAGCCGCAGCGGCTCGTGGACAGGGCGGCGTCCCGACGCCCCTACTTTACCCAAGACCACCTCTGCGCCGATCATGCCGGCGGCCTTCTCGAACTCCCGGCGGTCCGGTATGGAGGTGGGATCGGCCAGGACCACGTCCACGCTGAACTCCGGTGCGTAGCGCCGCAGGACGTGGAGATGGTCCGCCGCCGTCATGCCGGTGGTTTCCTTGGTGTCCGTGGCGAGGTTCATGGTCAGGCAGCGTTTGGCGGGGGTGCTGCAGAGGGCCTGACGCATCTCCGGCAGGAGCAGGTGCGGCAGGACGGACGTGTACCAGGAGCCCGGGCCCAGGACCACCCAGTCCGCCAGTTCGATGGCTGTCAGGGCGTCCGTGCAGGCCGGCGCCGCTTTCGGCAGGAGGCGGACCTCCTCGAGCGAGCCTGCCACGGCACAGCGCGCCTGGCCGTGGATGGTTTGCAGGGCGGTTGAGCCGTCAGGTGCGGTCACGCGCACATCACCTTCGATGGTGAGTGGCACGGTGGACATGGGCAGCACCTGGCCGCGGGCGCCCAGCAGTGCGCCGGCCCATTTGAGTCCTGCGACGGTGTCGCCCAGCAGTTCCCAGAGCGTGACGATCAGCAGGTTGCCCATGGCGTGCTCGTCCAGGGAGCCCCCGGTGCCGTTGCCGGCGCGGAACCGGTGCTGCATGACGTCCCGCCATGTGCGTCCCCAGTCAGTGTCGTCGCAGAGCGCGGACAGCGCCATCCGAAGGTCTCCCGGCGGGAGCACACCGTACTCCTCGCGCAGACGCCCGGAAGAGCCGCCGTCGTCCGCCACCGTGACAACCGCAGTGAGCTCGGAGGTGAGCAGGCGCAGTGCCGATAGCGAGGCCGCCAGGCCGTGTCCGCCACCCAGCGCCACCACGTTGGGGCCCTTGTCCTGCTGGCCCGAGCCTTTACCAGCGGCCGGCGGCACCAGGGGCAGGGCTCCGGTGAACAGCGCCATTATTCGCGGCCCAGATCCCGGTGCGCGGTGGTCACCGTGACCCGCGGATACTGGGCGAGTTTCTTCGAAAGTTCCACGGCGACCGCCACGGAACGGTGTTTGCCGCCCGTGCAGCCGACGGCGATGGTGGCGTAGTGCTTGTTTTCCCTGCGGTATCCTTCCAGGACTGGTTCCAGGGCCAGGACGTAGCGGTCCACGAAGTTTTTGACGCCCTCGGCTTCCAGCACGTAGTCGCTGACGTCCTTGTCCAGGCCGGTCTGCGGGCGCAGGCGGCACCCAGTGGGGGTTGGGGATGAACCTGACGTCGGCCACGTAGTTCGCGTCCACCGGCAGCCCGTACTTGAAGCCGAAGCTCATGACGTTCAGGCGCAGGGCCACCGGGCCGGTCTCACTGAACAGCTCGGTGATGGCGGTGGCCAGGCCGTGGACGTTGTAGTTGGAGGTATCGAGGACGACGTCGGAGCTGTCGCGCAGTTCCTGCAGGAGCTCACGTTCGGCAGCGATGCCGTCAAGGATGCGGCCGCCGCCCTGGAGCGGGTGCGGGCGCCTTCCCTGTTCGAACCGGCGGACCAGCACGTCGTCGCTGGCGTCGAGGAACAGGACGCGGAAGGTCACGCCGCTCGCCGCGAGTGCGCCCAGGGCCGCGCGGATGTCCGCAAAGAGGCCCTTGCTGCGGACGTCGATCACCACAGCAAGCCGGGGAATGGACTGCGGCGCATGCGAGACCAGCTCTGCAAGCGTGCCCAGCATCTGCGGCGGAAGGTTTTCCACGACGTACCAGCCGTGGTCCTCCAGGGCGTCGGCAGCGGTACTCCGCCCGGCTCCGGACATTCCGGTGACCACCAGCAGGCTCCGCTTCGAGCGGCTTGACGGGCTCCAGCCCGTCGTGGCCCGCTCCGGATTCCGCCGTCGTGTCTGCCATGAAGCCTGCCCCGTTTCCTCGTTGTGCCCTGGGCGGCCGCTGTGGCGCTGCCCCGTCCTTTACCCTAGCTAAGTTTCAATGATTTCGCCGGTGGCCATGTTCATCGCCGGAACGGACATGGCCTCGGGCCCCTCAGCGGCGAAGTGGTTGACGATGGCGCCGGCCAAAGCCGGGCCGATGCCTTTCGCCTCTGCCAGCTCCCCGGCAGTGGCAGCCTTCACGCCCTTGACGGACCCGAAGTGTGCCAGCAGGGCCTTCCGTTTGGAGGCGCCCAGGCCTGGGACGGCGTCCAGCGCCGACACGGTCATGGCCTTGCCGCGCTTTTGCCGGTGGAATGTGATGGCGAAGCGGTGGGCTTCGTCACGGATCCGCTGCAGCAGGTACAGGCCCTGCGAGGTGCGGGGCAGGACCACCGGGAAGTCGCTGTCCGGAAGCCATACTTCCTCCAGCCGCTTGGCCAGCCCCACCACGTAGACGTCGTCGATGCCCAGGTCTCTGAGGGCGCGGGCGGCGGCGTTGACCTGGGGCTGTCCGCCGTCGACCACCACCAGGTTTGGCGGATACGCAAACTTGGCCTTGGGTGCCGGGGTGGTGGTGTCCAGCACGGCGGCATCCGGTGCCTCCTGCCGGCCGTCCGCTTCCAGCACGGATTCGTCCACCTGCGCGGACTTGTCCTGGAGGTAGTGGCGGAACCGGCGGGTCAGGACGTCGTGCATGGCCGCGGTGTCATCAGAGGCCGCCGGGCCGGTGATGGAGAACTTGCGGTAGTCGGACTTCTTGGGCAGCCCGTCCTCGACCACCACCATGGATGCCACCACGTTGGTGCCCTGGACGTGGGAGACGTCGAAGCATTCGATCCGGAGCAGGGGGACGGGGAGGTCCAGGGCTTCCTGCAGTTCCTGGAGGGCCTGGGACCTGACGGTGATGTCCCCCGCGCGGCGTGTCTTGTGCAGCTTCAGGGCGTGTTCGGCGTTTTCGCGCACGGTGGACATCAGTGCGGCCTTGTCCCCGCGCTGTGGCACCCGGATGTCCACTTTGGCGCCGCGGATCCCGCCCAGCCATTTGGCCAGGTCTTCCGGGTTGCTGGGTGCCACCGGCACCAGGACTTCGCGGGGGAGCCGGCCATGGGTGTCGCCGTCCTCGCCGTAGACCTGCTGCAGCAGGTGCTCCACCAGGTCCGGGGTGGTGAAGTCCTCCACCTTTTCCACCACCCAGCCGCGCTGGCCGCGGATCCTGCCGCCGCGGACGTGGAACACCTGCACGGCTGCTTCCAGTTCGTCCTCGTGCAGCGCGAAGACGTCGGCGTCGGTGTCCTCGGACAGGACCACGGCGTTCCGTTCGAATACCTTCCGCAGCGCGGTGATGTCGTCACGCAGACGGGCGGCGTGCTCATAGTCCAGTTTCGCCACTGCGCCGGCCATCTGCTTTTCGAGCTTGTTGATGAATCTTTTGGCTTCGCCGCCCATGAAGGCGCAGAAATCGTCGGCCAGGGCCCGGTGGTCTTCCGGGGATATCCGTCCCACGCACGGCGCGGAGCATTTGTCGATGTAGCCCAGCAGGCATGGCCGGCCGCTGGCCTGGGCACGTTTGAAGACGCCGGCGCTGCAGGCTCCGGACGGGGAAGACCCGGAGCAGGGTGTCCATGGTTTCCCGGATGGCGCCGGCGGTGTAGGGGCCGAAGTAGCGGGTTCCCTTCCGTTTGTCCCCGCGCATGACCTGCACGCGCGGGTATTTCTCGCTCATGGTCACGGCAAGGTAGGGGTAGGTTTTGTCGTCCCGGAACACCACGTTGAAGCGCGGCTTGAATTCCTTGATCCAGGTGTATTCGAGCTGCAGCGACTCGAGTTCGCTGCCCACTACGGTCCACTCGACGCTGCTGGCCGCATGGACCATCGCATAGGTTTTCGGCAGCAGTCCTGCCGGGTTGGCGAAGTAGGAGTTCAGCCGGGACCGGAGGCTCTTGGCTTTGCCGACGTAGATGACCCGCCCGTGCGGGTCTCGGAACCGGTAGACGCCCGGGTTGGTGGGGATTTCACCAGTCTTGGGCCGGTAACTTGCTGGATTTGCCACCTATCAAGTCTACTGAGTTCCGCCGGGTGTCCTTGCCAGGCGGCTGGATTCTGGTCCGGCGGTCCCGATGGAACGCCCGGCGCCTACTCCGCTGACTTGCTCTGGTTGTAGCTGGCCGAGCGCTCCTGGCCGCTGAGGCCGGCGATCGCGTCCATGATCCGGTCGGTGACTTCGCGGCGTGCCGGCAGGGAGTGGTCCGGTCCGGTCTTGTCGAAGTACAGCGGCTCTCCCACCTTCATGGTGAAGTGTTGGGGCCTGACGCCTTTTTCGCCGGCCCGCTGGAGCTTCTCGGTCCCGATCAGGCCTACCGGGATCACGGGTGCCCCCGTGGTGAGTGCAAGCCAGCCAACGCCGGTGCGTCCCCGGTAGAGGATGCCGTCGCGGGAGCGGGTGCCTTCGGGGTAGATGCCGATGCCGCGCCCGGCCTCCAGGATGTCCAGCAGAGTCTTAAGCGCCTGGACGCTGGCGGCCTGCTCACCGCGCTCCACCGGGATGGAGCCCACGGACTCGAAAAAGGCCTTCATTACCTTGCCCTTGACGCCGCCGGTGGTGAAGTACTCGGCCTTGGCAAAGAAGGCAACCGGCCTGGGCATCAGCGCCTGGACGATCACGCTGTCAAAGAAGGATAAGTGGTTGGGCGCGACGATAAAGGGGCCATCGGCGGGGACGTTTTCGAGTCCGACGACGGTAGGCCGGCATGTGCCTGAGATCAGGTTGCGGGTGGTCCAGCGGACCGCATCAAACATTTCCATTGTTGCCCACCCCGCTCATGGCAGCGGCGTGGACGGCCTGCAGCCGCTCGATGACAGCCACCAGGCTCCTCGCCAGTGCTGACGACAGCGATCGATCCGGCGTCCTCCAGCTCTCCGTCCAGAGCAAAGCCCCAGACAACTCCGATGCAGTCCAGCCCGTTGGCGATTGCCCCGGCGACGTCCTGCGCCCGGTCGCCCACCATGATGGCGTGCTGGGTGTCGAGGTCCCTCAGGGCTGCGGCGATAATCTGGGTCTTCCCGAGCGGCACGCCTTCCACTGCCGCCTCGTCGTCGGCGGAGCCGTGGATCCCGTGGAAAAAGCCGTCGATGCCGTGGTGTGCAAGTACCTTGCGGGCGAGCCGCTGGGGTTTTTGGGTGGCTACAGCCACCGGCACTCCCGCCGCCGCGAACGATTCCAGGATTTCCCGAATGCCCGGGTACAGCCGGCTCTGGGCAATTCCCCTGGCCACGTAGTGTTCACGGTAGCGGCGCACCACCTCTTCCAGGCGGTCCGCCGGCACCTTTGCCACATTGAGCAGGGAATCGCTCAATTTGGGGCCGATCATCGCATCGAGGAGGTCCTGGCCAGGAACCGGGAGCCCCAGCCCGCGGAGGGCTGAGGCTATCCCCTCGGTTATTCCGCCGGCCGGATCGACAAGAGTGCCGTCCAGGTCAAAGATCACGGGCACTGTTGTTGAAGTCACCGGGTTAGTTTCTCACGACAGCAGGAGTGCCTGAAACTCGCATTCCCGGGGAGGAATACTTTGCTGTGGTTTCCCCCGGTCAGCCGAGAATTTCCGCGAGGAACTTGCCGGTGTGGCTGGTACTGGACTTGGCCACCTGCTCCGGCGTTCCCGCCGCGACGATCTGGCCACCGCCCGACCCGCCGTCGGGCCCGAGATCCACCAGCCAGTCGGCGCTCTTGATGACATCGAGGTTGTGCTCGATGGTGATCACGGTATTGCCCTTGTCCACCAGTCCCTGCAGGACCATGAGCAGCTTCCGGATGTCCTCGAAGTGCAGGCCCGTGGTGGGCTCGTCCAGGACGTAGATGCTGCGGCCGTTGGACCGCTTCTGCAGTTCTGCCGCGAGCTTGACGCGCTGCGCTTCGCCGCCGGACAGGGTGGTGGCGGGCTGTCCCAGGCGGACGTAGCCCAGGCCCACATCCACCAGGGTGTTCAGGTGGCGTGCGATGGGTGAGAACGCCGCGAAGAACTCGGCGCCCTCCTCGATGGGCATGTTGAGGACGTCGGCAATGGTCTTGCCCTTGTAATGCACTTCCAGGGTTTCCCGGTTGTAGCGCGCCCCGTGGCACACCTCGCAGGGAACATAAACGTCGGGCAGGAAGTTCATCTCGATCTTCAGTGTGCCGTCACCCGAGCATGCTTCGCAGCGGCCGCCCTTGACGTTGAAGGAGAACCGCCCGGGAAGGTAACCGCGCACCTTGGCCTCGGTGGTCTCGGCGAAGAGCTTGCGGATGTTGTCGAAGACGCCGGTGTACGTGGCCGGGTTGGACCGCGGAGTACGGCCGATGGGGCTTTGGTCCACGTGGACCACCTTGTCCAGGTGTTCCAGGCCCTGGACGGTCTTGTGCCGCCCGGCCACCTGTTTGGCCCCGTTGAGCTTGTTTGCCAGCACCTTGTAGAGGATCTCGTTGACCAGCGTGGACTTGCCGGAACCGCTCACGCCGGTCACCGCGGTGAAGAGTCCCAGCGGGAAGGCGGCGTCGACATTAACGAGGTTGTTCTCCCGGGCGCCCAGTACCTTGATCTCGCGTTTCTTGTCGTATTTGCGGCGCTTCTTGGGAACCTCGATGGCCTTGCGGCCGGCGAGGTAGTCGCCGGTCAGCGATTCGGTGTTGTCCAGCAGTTCCTTGTAGGTGCCCGAGTGGACCACCTGGCCGCCGTGTTCGCCGGCGCCGGGTCCAATGTCCACGATCCAGTCGGCCACGTGGATGGTGTCCTCGTCATGCTCGACGACGATGAGGGTGTTTCCCATATCCCGGAGCCGGGTGAGGGTTTCGATCAGCCGGCGGTTGTCCCGCTGGTGCAGGCCGATGGAGGGTTCGTCCAGGACATAGAGGACCCCCACCAGGCCGGAGCCGATCTGGGTGGCGAGCCTGATGCGCTGTGCTTCGCCACCGGAAAGGGTGGCGGAGGGACGTTCGAGGTTGAGGTACTCCAGGCCAACGTCCAGGAGGAAGGTCAGGCGGGCCTGGATTTCCTTGAGGACCTGGTGGGCGATCTGCGCTTCGCGTCCGGTCAGCACCAGGTTGTTCAGGAACTCGGCGCAGTCCCGCATGGGCAGGGCGGCAACCTCAGCGATGGACTTGCCGTTGATCAGCACCGAGAGGGATGCCGGGTTGAGGCGTGCGCCGTTGCAGGCGGGGCAGGGAACCTGCCGCATGTACTCCTCGTAGCGGTCGCGGGCCCAGTCGGAATCGGTCTCACCATGCTTGCGGTGCACGTACTGGATGGCGCCTTCGAACCCGGTGCTGTACTTGCGTTCACGGCCAAAGCGGTTGCGGTACTGCACCACAACCTTGTGGTCCTTGCCGTGCAGGATGGTCTGGCGCACATCCTTGCCCAGCTTTTCCCACGGCGTGGACATGGAGAATCCCACTTCCTTCGCCAGGCCTTCCAGGAGCCGGTTCCAGTACTCAGTGGTGGCGGTGCCCAGCGACCAGGGAGCGATGGCGCCTTCCGAGAGGGACAGTTCCGGGTTGGGAACGATCAGCTCCTCATCCACTTCAAGCCGGGTCCCGATGCCGCTGCAGGCGGCGCAGGCACCGAAGGGGTTGTTGAACGAGAAGGAACGGGGCTCGATCTCGTCAATGGCGAGGGGGTGTTCGTTGGGGCATGCGAGGTTCTCAGAGAACGCCCGGATCCGTTCAGGCGCGTCGGCGTCCAGGTCCACGAATTCGGCCAGGACCCGGCCCTCGGACAGGCCAAGGGCTGTTTCGATGGAGTCGGTGAGCCGCTGGCTGATGCCTTCCTTGACCACCAGGCGGTCCACCACCACTTCAATGGTGTGCTTGAACTGCTTGCCCAGTTTGGGGGGATCGCTCAGCTGGACCAGGTTGCCGTCCACGCGTGCGCGGGAGTAACCCTTGGCGGTGAGTTCCTTGAAGAGGTCAACGAACTCACCCTTGCGTCCGCGCACCACAGGTGCCAGGACCTGGAAGCGCGTGCCCTCGTCGAGTTCAAGGAGCCTGGTCCACGATCTGCTGGGGCGTCTGCTTGGACACCGGTTCACCGCACACCGGGCAGTGGGGCCTGCCGACGCGTGCCCACAGCAGGCGCATGTAGTCGTAGATTTCGGTGATGGTGCCCACCGTGGACCGCGGGTTCTTGCTGGTGGATTTCTGGTCGATGGAGACCGCCGGGGAAAGCCCTTCGATGAAGTCGACGTCCGGTTTGTCCACCTGGCCCAGGAACTGGCGCGCGTAGGCGGACAGCGATTCGACGTACCGCCGCTGGCCTTCGGCGAAGATGGTGTCAAACGCCAGCGAAGACTTACCGGATCCCGAGAGGCCGGTGAAGACGATCATGGCATCACGCGGGAGGTCCAGGTCCACGTTGCGCAGGTTGTGCTCCCGTGCGCCCTTCACCACGAGGCGGGAGAGGTCCGGACGCTGCGGGGCGGCAGCGGCGGGGACGGCGAGGGAAGCGGAAAGGGCGGGGGTTTCTTCAGCTACGGCTTTAGGCACCCCACTATGCTAATCGAAAACTCTTTCGAACATTCACGGTTCCGCCCTCAGGGAACATCGTATGCGGCGGCCAGGAGCTTCACTGCTTCGGCGAAGCTGGCCCCTTGGGATTTCGCGACGGCGGCGTAGGCTGCGGCGGCGTCGGACAGGTCGCCCAGCCTCGAATCCCGGGGCGAAACCACCGTCCCATTCCGCCCGCGGGTGGCAACGATGCCGGCCGCTTCCAGCTCTTTGTACGCCCTGGCCACGGTATGCGGGGCGACATCGAGTTTCTCTGCAAGGGCCCGCACGGCAGGGAGCCTGGTCCCGGGCGCCAGGGCACCATTGTCAGCCAGATGGATGACCTGGAGACGCAGTTGTTCGAACAGCGCAACGCTGCTGGCCTGGTTGGGCCGCCATGATCCGGGAAATTCCGCCGCCGTACTCACAGGCCGCCCTCCAGGACCCCGGCCCTGCCGTCCCGTTCGGCAAACTGGGCGTTGTAAAGCTTGGCGTAGTAGCTGTTGGCGGCAAGCAGGCTTTCGTGGGTGCCCTGCTCAACGATCCGTCCGTGGTCCATGACGAGAATTAGATCAGCGTTCCGGATGGTGGACAAACGGTGGGCGATCATGAAGCTGGTCCGTCCAGCGCGCAGCCGCTGCATGGCCTGGCGGATGAGCAGTTCCGTCCTGGAATCCACGGAACTGGTGGCCTCGTCCAGCACCAGGACGGCCCGGCCGGCAAGCTGCGCCCTCGCGATAGTGAGAAGCTGCCGCTGCCCCTGGCTGAGCGGCTCGCCGCCGTTCTCCAGCACTGTGGCGTAGCCCTGCGGCAGCGACCTGATGAAGCGGTCCGCGTGGGTGGCCTCCGCGGCGGCGACTACGGCAGCTTCCGGCGCGTCGGGCAGGCCGTAGGCGATGTTTTCGCGGATGCTGCCATCGAAGAGCCAGGAATCCTGGAGCACCACCCCAAACTGCAACCGCAGCTGGTCGCGGGGAATTGACATGATGTCCCGGCCGCCCATGGTGATCCGTCCGGACGACGGTTCCAGGAACCGCATGAGGAGGTTCACTACGGTGCTCTTGCCCGCGCCCGTGTGTCCCACGATGGCCACTGCCTGCCCCGGCTCCACGGCGAAGGTGAGGTTCCGGACCGCGGGGACGGAACCGGGGTAGCCGAACGTGACGTCGTGGAAGGCTATCCGGCCGCCGGCCGGTGCGCCGGCACCGTGCGCAGTGGGCTCCTGCGGGTCCTCGCCGGCGTCGAGGAGCACGAAAACCCTGGCCGCCGACGCTGCGCAGGACTGCATGACGTTCAGCAGCCCTCCAATTTGTCCTACCGGCTGGGTGAACAACCGGCTGAACTGGATGAAAGCCTGGATTCCCCCGATGGTCATGGCCCCGGCGATGACCTGAAGCGCTCCGACCACGGCAACCGCTATGTAATTAAGGTTGGACATCAGCACCATCAGGGGCTGGACCACCCCGGATGAGTACTGCGCCTTGGCCGCCGCCCGGGCCAGGCGTCCGTTGCTGCGGCCGAAGACCTCCGCCGCCTGTTCCTGCCGCCCGAAAGCCTTGATCACTTCGTGGCCGCTGATGAATTCCTCCACGTGGCTGTTGAGTTCACCGGTTTCCTTCCACTGCAGGGCGAAATGCTCCTGGGACCGCCTGGCCACCAGGAAGGTGATCAACGTGGAGACGGGGATGGTGGCAACGGCAATGGCTGCCAGCAGCGGTGAGATCCACAGCATCATGGCCAGGGAACCGCCCAGCATCAGGACGGACACGATCAGCTGGGTCAGGAGCTGGTTCAGCGCCTGGGCGATGTTGTCGATGTCGTTGGTGGCACGGCTCAGCACGTCCCCGCGGGAGCGTGCCCGGAAATAGGTGGAAGGGAGGCGGTGCAGCTTGTCCTCCACCGACGCGCGCAGGCCGTACATCACCCCCTGGACGGCGCGGGCAGTCAGCGCACCCTGGACCCAGTTGAACAAGGAAGCGAAGAGGTACATCATGGCAACGGCTGCCAGCAGGACGCCGAGGCGTTGGTCCAGGCTGCCCTGGAGGACACCCTTCACCACTACGTCGGTGGCGTCACCCAGATATTTGGGGGCCGCAACATTGAGGACTGCGAAGGCGCAGGTGGCGCCGACGGCTCCGAGCATGTGCAGCCGGAAGGGGCGCAGGAGGCGAAGGAGCCTTCGGGCCGTCGGCCAGAACCTGTACGCCGTTTCCGCGGCTTCCTCCCCTGCCGTCACGGCGTGCCGTCCAGCGCGAGCGCGACTCGGCGATTTCGCGGTAGGTGGCGGACGTTTCCAGCAACTCCCGGTGCGTTCCCTGGGCAACCAGGCGGCCGTCGTCGAGCACCAGGATGAGGTCGGCGTCCTCCACGGCTGAGATGCGTTCGGCCACGATGATGACCGTGGCGGTGAGCGCCTGGGCAAGGGCATGCCGCAGCCTGGTGTCCGTGTCGTAGTCCAGGGCGGAGAAGCTGTCATCAAAGAGGTAGAGCGGTGCCTTGCGCAACAGGGCCCTGGCGATACACAGCCTTTGCCGCTGCCCGCCTGACAGGCTGGCACCTCCTTGTCCTACCGGGGTGGCCAGTCCAAGCGGCAGGTCACTCATGAACCGCATGGTCTGGGCCGTCTCCAGGGCGGCCCAAAGTTCGTCGTCCGTAGCGGCGGGCGCGGCCATCCGCAGGTTGTCACCGATTGTCCCCGTGAACAGATGGGAATGCTGGGGCACGATGGCCATGGCTTCGCGGAGCCTGGTCCAGGGGAGGTCCCGGACGTCATGGCCGGCAAGGGTTATACGGCCTTTCGTGGGGTCAAGGAAACGTGGGATCAGGTTCAGCAGCGTGGTCTTGCCGCTGCCGGTGGACCCAACGATTGCGGTGGTGGTACCGGAAGCGGCCGTGAAACTGACGTCTGCCAGCACCGGCGCTTCTGCTCCCGGATAGGAGAAGCCAACACCCTGGAAGGCCAGGGTTGCCGGCCGCGCTGGATCCAGGCGGCCGGGGGCCGGCCGGAGGTGGGGCTGCTGGACTGAACTGCGGACGGACGGCTCGGTGTCCAGGACCGCCTGGATGCGTTCGGCACACACGGCAGCCCGCGGCGCCGTCATCAGGACGTACATCGACATCATGATCGCGAGCAGGATCTGCATGATGTAGGCGATGAACGCGGTGAGCGCGCCAAGGTTCATCAAGCCGGCCTGGATCCGGTGGCCGCCGAACCACACGACGGCCACCGAGCTGGTGTTGACCACCAGCATGATCATCGGCAGCATCCCGGCGACCAGCAGCGCCGACTGGAGGTTGTTGGCGGTCAGCCCGGCGTTGGTCGCCGCAAACCGCCGCACCTCGTGACCCTGGCGCACAAAAGCACGGATCACATCCACACCGATGATTTGCTCGCGCAGGATGCCCCTGACCGGTCCAGCAGGTCCTGGCCCTCCCGGTAGAGCGGAATGAGCCGGCGGATGATCAGGTACATGATCAGCAGGAGCAGGGGCACAATGATGATCACCACCACGGACAACGCCACATCCTGGTGGACGGCCAGGACGATCCCCCCGACGCCCATGGCGGGCCCGGCAAAAAGCATGGTGAAGACAAGCACGGCGAACGCCTGGATCTGCTGGACATCGTTCGTGGCGCGGGTGGTCAGGCTCTGGGTTCCGAACAGGGCCACATCCTGGGATGACAGCGATTGGATGCGGGTGAACACTTCAGCACGGAGGCGGTGCCCGATCCTCATGGCAACCACTGCGCCAAGGTAGCCCGCAGCGATGGCCGAAGCTGCCTGGACCATGGCGATAACGGCCATGAGTATGCCCAGCCGGGAGACGACGTCGGTCTTTCCCGCCACAATTCCGTCATCGATGATGGCGGCGTTCACGGTGGGCAGCAGCAGGTTCGCCGCTGCCTGGACAAGTTGGAGGACAACGATCGCCCATACGCGCCCGCGCAGGCCGGCAAGCTGCCGCCTGATGAGTCCGACCAGCAAAATACCCCCTGTAAATGCCTACGGCCGACGAGGGGGCCAGCGGCTTGACCCCTAAACCACAGTGGCTATTGTAAGCCAGATCACTTTACGTTGCTGTCACGACCCGTGACGGCTGTGAAAACAGTCGGGGCGGCCCTCCGCTATCCCGCCTTACGCCCTACTGCGAAGACCCGCCGGAAGGGGAAGACAGTCCCGTGGACCCCCTGCGGGTAGGCGTCCCGGAGGACGGCAGCGTACTCCGCTTCGAACCGTTTGGCATCATCATCGCCAAGGACACCCACGACCGGGCGCAGTGCCGTGCCCCTTACCCACTCCAGTACGGGGTCCGGCCCCTGGAGGACCTGTTGGTAGCTGGTTTCCCACGCGTCAGCGGCAAAGCCGGCGTCGAGCAGGATTTCAAGGTAGTCCCCCGGCTCCCCCACCGATTCTCCGCCCCGCAGCACCCCGCCCAGCTTGGCGGCCCAGCGGTCCGACGCAGCGAGCTCACGCATCAGGGAATGCGAGGGTGCGTTGAAGTTTCCCGGCACCTGCACGGCAAACCATGCGCCGGGGCGCAGGGCTTCCAGCCACGTGCGCATCAATTCCCGGTGGCCCGGAACCCATTGCAGGGCGGCGTTGCTCACCACAACGTCGGTCTCCGGTGAGGGCATCCAGCCGGCGATGTCGGCACGTTCAAACGTCAGGGAACGCACTTCAGCGGCAAGGGGTGCCGCCTTTGCCAGCATCTCCGCGGACGAATCCAGGCCAACCACCTGGGCGCCGGGCCAGCGCTCGGCGAGGGCAGCCGTGAGGTTCCCTGGGCCGCAGCCGAGGTCCACCACCATGGCGGGCCGGTCGGCATGGATCCTGTCGGTGAGGTCGAAGAATGGCCGGCTCCGGTGGTCGCCAAACCGGATGTACTTTGCGGGGTCCCATTTCATGAATGTCTCCAGGTTCTGACGCGCACACGGGCAAGGCGTAGCCTAACCCGGCCGGGAGGCCTTAGCCGCCTGATACATGGCACTAAGGTTGAAGTCAATGAAACTCGTTGACCAGCTGAGCGATCTGTCCGCCCCCAACGCCTCCGCCGTCGACCCCGATGACCTCTACTCCCGGTTCGTGGAGTGGACGGAAAGCCGGGGCCTGTCGCTGTATCCGGCCCAGGACGAGGCCATCATGGAGCCTGGCAACGGGTGCCAACGTCATCCTGGCGACCCCGACGGGGTCCGGAAAGTCGCTGGTGGCAATCGCGGCGCACTTCCAGGCCATGGCCCAGGGGCAACGGAGCTATTACACGGCGCCAATCAAAGCCCTGGTATCCGAAAAATTCTTCGCGCTCTGCGAGATCTTCGGGGCAGAGAACGTGGGCATGATCACCGGCGACTCCGGGGTCAACCAGGATGCGCCCATCATCTGCTGCACTGCCGAGATCCTGGCCAACATCGCACTGCGGGAGGGCCCGGCAGCGGAGCTCGGCACGGTGATCATGGACGAGTTCCACTTCTACTCCGACCCACAGCGCGGATGGGCCTGGCAGGTCCCCTTGCTGGAGCTTCCGCAGGCTCAGTTCCTGCTCATGTCCGCCACCCTGGGTGACGTCACCCGGTTCGAGGAAGGCATGACGGCGCTGACCGGCCGCGCCACCACCACGGTGAGTTCGGCGGAGCGGCCCATTCCGCTGCATTACTACTACCACCAGACTCCCGTCCACGAGACGCTGGAGGAGCCTGCTGTCCACCCGGCAGGTGCCGGTCTACGTCGTGCACTTCAGCCAGCTTGAAGCGATTGACCGCGCCCAGAACCTGATGAGTATCAACGTGTGCACCAGGGAGGAAAAGGACAAGATCGCAGAGCTCATTGCCAACTTCCGGTTCGCCGCCGGATTCGGCAAGACACTGAACCGGCTGGTACGCCACGGGATCGGCGTGCACCACGCCGGCATGCTGCCGAAGTACCGCCGGCTGGTGGAACAGCTGGCGCAGGCGGGGCTCCTGAAGGTGATCTGCGGAACGGACACCCTGGGCGTGGGCATCAACGTTCCCATCCGCACCGTGTTGCTCACCGCCCTGAGCAAGTACGACGGCGTCCGCACCCGGCTGCTCAACTCACGGGAGTTCCACCAGATTGCGGGCCGGGCCGGCCGGGCGGGCTATGACACTGCCGGGACGGTGGTGGTGCAGGCGCCCGATCACGTGATTGAAAACGTCAAGGCAATGGCGAAGGCGACAGCCAAGTTCGGCGACGACCACAAGAAGCTCCGCCAGGTGGTGAAGAAGAAGCCTCCCGAGGGCTTCGTGTCCTGGGGAGAGCCCACCTTCAAGCGGCTGGTGGAATCTGTTCCGGACCCGCTGACCTCCAGCTTCACGGTCACGCATGCCATGCTGATGAACCTGATGGAACGGCCCGGCGACCCGTTCGCCGCGGCCCGGCGGCTGCTGACCGAGAACCACGAGCCGCGCTCCTCCCAGCTGAGGCTCATGAAGAAAGCGCTGGGGATCTACCGGGAACTGCTCGCCGCCGAGGTCATCGAACGCATCCCGCCGGAAGAACAGGGTGCGGACGGCCGCACCGTCCGGCTGACAGTGCACCTGCAGGCGAACTTCGCCCTGAACCAGCCGCTCTCCCCCTTCGCACTTGCCGCACTGGACCTCCTGGACCCGGAGTCGCCGTCGTACGCCCTTGACGTGGTGTCCGTGATCGAAGCGACCCTGGAGAAACCGCGGCAGATCCTGTCGGCCCAGCAAAAGAAGGCGCGCGGTGAGGCGGTAGCCGCCATGAAGGCCGACGGCATCGAGTATGACCAGCGGATGGCAATGCTGGACGAGGTCACCTACCCCCAGCCGCTCGCGGAAATCCTGGGCGAGGCCTTCGAGGTGTACCGGAAGGCTGCGCCGTGGGTTGGGGACTTTGAACTGGCGCCCAAGTCAGTGGTCCGGGACATGTACCAGCGCGCCATGAACTTCGGCGAATTCGTCCAGTTTTACGGCCTGGCCAGGTCCGAGGGCATCGTGCTGCGGTACCTCGCCGACGCCTTCAAGGCACTGCGCCAAACCGTCCCGCAGGACATGCTCCGGGAGGACCTGGCGGACCTGACCGCCTGGCTGGGTGAACTGGTGCGCCAGGTGGACTCCAGCCTCCTGGACGAGTGGGAGGAGCTGACCTCCGGAGCGGCACCCACGCCGCACGACGCACCGCCGCCCCCGCCGCCGTCCCTCACTTCCAACATCCGTGCGTTCCGGGTGATGGTGCGCAACGAGATGTTCCGCCGCGTGGAACTGTTCGCCGATGAGGACGCCACGGCGCTGGGAGAGCTCGATGGCGGATCCGGCTGGGGCGCCGAACGCTGGGAAGACGCGCTGGACGCCTACTTCGACGAACACGACGACATCGGGACCGGACCCGATGCGCGGGGGCCCGGCCTGCTCATCATCACCGAGGAAGCCGGGACCTGGAAGGTGCGCCAGATCTTCGACGACCCGGCCGGCAACCACGATTGGGGCATGTCGGCAGAGGTTGACCTGGCGGCCTCGGATGAAACCGGTACGGCTGTGGTCCGGGTAACCGGAGTGAACCGGCTCTAGGGTGGACCGGCGGTAAGCTCGGACCATGAGTGCGATCCGGCCTGCCACCCCCGACGACATACCCGACATCCTCCGGATGATCCACGAATTGGCGCATTACGAGAAGGAACCCGACGCCGTCCGGAATACACCGGAAATGCTCGAGCCGGCGCTGTTCGGTGAGAACCCGCGCGTGTTTGCCGCCATGGCTGAAAACGCAGCCGGCCGCGTGCAGGGCTTTGCGCTGTGGTTCCTGAACTATTCGACGTGGGAGGGTGTCCACGGGATCTACCTGGAAGACCTTTACGTCAGCCCGGAAGCCCGCGGCGAAGGGCACGGCAAGGCACTGCTGCAGCACCTTGCCGCGCTCGCCGTGGAGAACGGCTATGCACGCGTCGAATGGAGCGTGCTGGACTGGAACGAGCCCTCGATCAACTTCTACCGCCGCCTTGGCGCCCGCCCCATGGACGGCTGGTCAACGTTCCGGCTCACCGGCGAGGCACTGGACCAGTTCGGCCGGGCAACCTCCCGCGGCGCCCTTTCCGCTCCTGCCCGTGGTTGACCTTCGCCGCGGTGCCGTGCACGCCACCGGGCACGAGATCAGGGCCCGGCATGAATTCCGTGGCATGCGCACGATTGAGCACTACTTCACCGTTCCCCTGGACCACAGCGCGTCGCCGGACGGTGCCGCGGAGACCATCACCGTTTTCGCGCGGGAGTACGTGTCTGCGGTCCACAGCGAGGAGGCCGCGGGGCAGCTTCCCTGGCTCCTCTTCCTGCAGGGCGGCCCTGGCGGGCGCGGCAACAGGTGGGGTTCCCTGGGCGGCTGGGGCAAGGCCGCGGCGCAGGACTTCCGCATCCTGATGCTGGACCAGCGCGGCACCGGCCTCTCCACTCCCATTGACCGCAAGACCCTTCCACTCCGCGGGTCCGCAGCCGAACAGGCAGCCTACCTGGAGCACTTCAGGGCCGATTCGATCGTGGCCGACGCGGAGCTGATCCGACGTACCCTTCAATCACCCGCCTGGACCATCTACGGCCAGAGCTACGGCGGCTTCTGTGCCCTGACGTACCTGTCATTCGCTCCCGAAGGACTGCGGGAAGCGCTCATCACCGGCGGCCTGGCACCACTCACCGGCAGCGCAGACGATGTCTACCGGGCCACCTACCAGCGTGTGGCGGCCCGGAACGACGAATACTTCGGCTGGTACCCGGAGGACCGTGACACGGTGGAGCGGATTGCCCGGCACCTGCGCTGCACACCGGAGTTCCTGCCCGACGGCGGTCCCCTCACCGTGGAGCGGTTCCAGATGGCGGGCGCATTCCTGGGCGGTAACACCCGGGTGGACAGCCTGCACTGCCTGCTGGAGGACGCATTCGTGGAAACCGCCGGCGGCCCCACGCTTTCAGACACGTTCCTGGAGCAGGCTCCAGAGCGTGGTTTCGCGCCGCTCCAATCCGCTGTACGCGCTCATGCACGAATCCATCTACGGACAGGAGCAGGCCACCAACTGGTCGGCCTGGCGGATGCTCGGCGAAAACCCCTGGTTCAGGCCGGACGCCGAGCCTCTGCTGCTGACCGGCGAGATGGTGTACCCGTGGTACTTTGAGCAGGACCCGGCCCTCCGGCCGCTGCGGGAAGTGGCGGACCTGCTGGCCGCCAAGCAGGACTGGAAGCCGCTCTACGATCCCGGAGTGCTCGGCGCCAATACCGTTCCCGTGGCCGCGGCGGTCTACTCGGACGATATCTACGTGGACCGGGACCTTTCCTTACGGACGGCAGCTGCCGTCCGGGGGCTGCAGGTGTGGGAGAGCGCCGACTTCCACCATGACGGGATCGCCGACGATGGTGAGAGGATTTTCGCCCGGCTGCTGGGCATGGCCCGTTCAGGCGGCCGCTGACTGCCGGTGTGATGTCCGGGTGACGCGGCGGCCGCCAGGCCCGCGCTAGGGGCCCGGTGCGCGCCTACTCGGCGTCGCTGTGGCTCCTTCGGGCATCCTCCTCGAGGCGGGGGTCCACCGCGGCGGCCTGGGCCTTGGAGCTGAGCAGGCTGGCAACCACGGCGATGATGATGGTGCCCAGGATGACCGCGAGCGACACGAAGGTGGGAATCTCAGGCGCCCACTCAATGTGGTGGCCGCCGTTGATGAAGGGCGCTCGTTGACGTGCATGGCGTGCAGGACGAGCTTCACCCCGATGAAGGCCAGGATGAACGACAGGGCGTGCTTGAGGTAGATCAGCCGGTTCATCAGGCCCCCAAGGAGGAAGTAGAGCTGGCGCAGGCCCATCAGGGCGAACAGGTTGGCGGTGAAGACAATGAAGGGGCTTTGGGTCAGGCCGAAGATCGCGGGGATGGAGTCCACCGCAAACAACAGGTCGGTGAGGCCGATGGTAACGAAGACGATCACCATGGGGGTGAAGACCTTCTTGCCGTTGACCACGGTGCGCAACTTGCCGCCGTCGAATTTCTCCGACATGGGGATGACCTTGCGGATCCTGGCGATCAGCGGGTTCTCGCGGTCCTCTTCCTCTTCGCCCTCGTCCTGGGCCTGCTTCCAGGCGGTCCACAGCAGGAACGCCCCGAAGATGTAGAACACCCAGCTGAACTGTTCAATGACGATGGCGCCGAGCAGGATAAAGATTCCGCGCAGGATGAGCGCGATGATGATGCCCACCATCAGCACTTCCTGCTGGTATTTCCGGGGGACGGAGAACCTGGCCATGATGATGATGAAGACGAACAGGTTGTCGATGCTGAGGCTGTATTCAGTCACCCAGCCGGCCACGAACTGGCTGCCGAACTCCGGCCCGGTGAATGCGAACATTGCCCCGGCGAAGGCCAGGGCAAGGGTGACGTAGAAGGCGACCCAGAGGCCGGCTTCCTTCATGGACGGTTCGTGCGGCCGCCGCACCACCAGGAGGAGGTCGATCAGGAGAATCAGGCCGAGGACGACAAACGAGCCAACCTCGAACCACAGGGGCAATTCGAGCACGGGGAAGCCTTTCGCGGGGTACACAAAATGGTGTAAGTCTCTCCGGCCTGCCTGCGCACTTGGTGCTGATATGGCGGCCCGCTACGCCCGGCCGGGCAACTGTGCCCTGCGTGTTGACGATCGTAGCGCTTGGGATACTCCCCTACGTGCTTCCAACTGTACCTCAGGGGGACGTCGGGTGCCGCCGGAAGATTCCCTGACCAGAACGAAGGATAGCGTTTTCCCAAAACCATTGACGGGCGCGGATGCCCTTGGAATAATCGCTCGCAACGAGAAAGCGGTTTCTCGTCCAATCTGGTGTCACATTCAGAAAGTCAGGGTCAATGAAGACTTCTCTTCGCACTGGCATGGTGCTTAAGGCGCTCGCCGCGGCCGCCACGGTAACCATGCTGGCTACCGGCTGCTCCCCCGCTTCTTCCTCCAGCGACAGCGGCGGAAACGTCACTGTCCGCTTCACCTGGTGGGGCAACGACCTGCGCAACAAGCAGACGCAGCAGGTTATCGACGCATTTCAGGCCTCGCACCCCAACATCAAGATCCAGGCCGAACCGGGCGTGTGGAGCAGCTACTGGGACAAACTGGCCACCACCACTGCTGCCAACGACTCCCCCGACGTGATCCAGATGGACCAGGCCTACATCGCTGAATACGGCGGCCGTGGTGCGTTGCTGGACCTGTCCAAGCAAAGCAATATCGACACGTCCAAAATCGACCAGGACGCCCTGAAGTCCGGGCAGGTCAGCGACAAGCAGTACGGCCTGAGCACCGGGCAGAACGCCAAGGCAGTAATGATCAACACCAAGACATTCCAGGATTACGGGGTTCCCATCCCGGACGACAAGACCTGGACCTGGGATGACTACACGAAGACCGCGGCCCGGATCGCAGCAGCAGCGGCGAAGGCCGGGCAGACCAACTACGGCAGTTCCTACTCCCTGACGGACTCCGACCTGAACACCTGGGCCATGCAGCACGGTGAATCGCTGTACTCGGCTGACGGCGGCCTTGGCTTCAAGGAGGACACAGCTACCTCCTTCTTCCAGAACGTGTTGAACCTGCGCAACAAGTCTGCGGCCCCACCGGCCAACATCGCCACCGAGGACATCAGTGCCCCTGTTGAGCAGACCTTGTTCGCAACCGGCAAGACGGCCATGTCCTGGTGGTGGACCAACCAGGTCAACGCACTCCAGTCCGCGTTGAAGACCGATGTGAAGATCCTCCGGGCACCCAGCTCCACCGGCAGCGCCAAGGACAACGGCATGTCCTACAAGCCGTCCATGTTCTGGTCCGTTTCCTCCCGCAGCAAGCATCCGAAAGAGGCCGCTGAGGTGGTCAACTACATGCTCAACAACCTGGATTCAGCCAAGACGATCCTGACCGAGCGCGGCTTCCCCACCAACTCCGAGGTGCAGCAGGCAATCGACCCCTTGCTGACGCCCGCGGACAAGGCCGCCGCGGCCTTCCTCAAGGACATCAAACCGGATCTAAAGAGCGGTCCGCCCGTCCCTCCAACCGGCTCTTCCGGAGTGCAGGCACTGATTCAGCGGTACAGCACAGACGTCCTCTTCGACCGCAAGTCACCCTCTGACGCGGCCAAGGGCCTGATGCAGGAAGCGCAGGCCATGATCGACTCAGCAAAGAAGTAGGCAGCAACACAGCGTGTAGCGGCGGGCACCCACCGGCAAGGGGTTGCCCGCCGTTCTCCTTGCCCGGGCCGCTGCTGGGGAAGGAAGACCTGCCTTAGGCGTGGCCTGCCGCCTGCATCTGACGCAGTTCCTTCTTGAGCTCGCTCACTTCGTCACGGATGCGTGCCGCCACCTCGAACTGCAGGCTCCGCCGCGGCTCCATGCATCTGTTCGGTGAGCTGCGCGATCAGGCTCACCAGGTCCTCGGCGGGCGCCGCAGCCAGCCCGTCGGAGCGGACCTGCGCCGCGCCCTTCTTGGCCCCGGCTTTAGTAGCCCCCGTGATGCCACGCTTGCCCTTGCCATAATCGAAGCTGCCCAACAGCGCATCGGTGTCGGCGTCTTCCTTGGCCAGCCTGGTCGGTGATGTCGGCGATTTTCTTCCGCAGCGGCTGCGGGTCCACGCCGTGTTCCTTGTTGTATGCCACCTGGATGGCGCGCCGGCGGTTGGTCTCATCGATGGCGTTGGCCATGGAGTCGGTGATGCGGTCCGCGTACATGTGCACCTCGCCGGACACGTTACGGGCGGCACGCCCGATGGTCTGGATGAGCGACGTTGACGAGCGCAGGAAGCCTTCCTTGTCGGCGTCCAGGATGCTGACCAGGGACACCTCGGGAAGGTCCAGTCCTTCACGTAGGAGGTTGATGCCCACCAGGACGTCAAAGACCCCATGCGCAGTTCGCGCAGGAGCTCCACCCGTCGCAAGGTGTCCACGTCAGAGTGCAGGTATTCAACCTTCACGCCGTGGCCCAGCAGGTAGTCCGTGAGGTCCTCGGCCATGCGTTTGGTCAGCGTGGTCACCAGGACCCGTTCGTTCTTCTCCACCCTGGTCTTGATCTCGCCGAGCAGGTCATCGATCTGGCCCTTGGTGGGCTTGACCACCACCTCCGGATCAACCAGGCCGGTGGGCCGGATGATCTGCTGGACGAATCCGTCCGCCTTCCCCAACTCGTATTTGCCGGGCGTGGCGGACAGGTAGACGGTCTGGCCCACCCGTTCCAGGAACTCGTCCCACTTCAAGGGCCGGTTGTCCATGGCGGACGGCAGGCGGAAGCCAAAGTCCACCAGGTTGCGTTTGCGGGACATGTCACCCTCGTACATGGCGCCGATCTGGGGAATGGTCACGTGGGACTCATCCACCACCAGCAGGAAGTCGTCCGGGAAGTAGTCCAGGAGGCAATGGGGGCTGTGCCCGGCCCCCGGCCATCAATGTGGGAAGAGTAGTTCTCGATGCCGTTGCAGAAACCCATCTGCTGCATCATCTCAAGGTCGTAGGTGGTGCGCATGCGGAGGCGCTGTGCTTCAACCAGCTTGTTCTGGCTTTCCAGCACTTTCAGCCGGTCCGCCAGTTCGTCCTCGATCCGCTTGATGGCCCGTGCCATCCGCTCGGGCCCGGCCACATAGTGCGAGGCCGGGAAAACGTACATCTCTTCTTCGTCGCGGATGACTTCCCCGGTGAGCGGGTGCAGCGTATGGATGTTCTCGATCTCGTCGCCAAAGAACTCGATCCGGATGGCCAGTTCCTCATACATGGGAATGATCTCGACGGTGTCGCCACGCACGCGGAAGGTGCCGCGGTGGAAGTCCATGTCGTTGCGCGCGTACTGCATGGAGACGAACTTGCGCAGGAGATCGTCCCGGTTCATCTCGGCGCCCTTTCGCAGGGTGACCATGCCGGCGATGTATTCCTCCGGGGTGCCCAATCCGTAGATGCAGGAGACGGTGGCCACTACTATGACATCGCGTCGCGTCAGCAGCGCGTTCGTGGCGGAGTGGCGGAGCCGTTCGACTTCCTCGTTGATGGAGGAATCCTTCTCGATGAAGGTGTCCGTCTGGGCCACGTAAGCTTCGGGCTGGTAGTAGTCGTAGTACGAGACGAAGTATTCCACCGCGTTGTTGGGCAGCAGTTCGCGGAACTCGTTGGCCAGCTGCGCGGCGAGGGTCTTGTTCTGCACCATCACCAGGGTGGGACGCTGCACCTGTTCGATGAGCCAGGCGGTGGTGGCGCTTTTACCGGTACCCGTGGCGCCGAGCAGCACCACGTCCTTCTCGCCGTTGTTGATGCGCTCCGTCAGCTCCGCGATGGCGGCAGGCTGATCACCCGCAGGTTTGAATTCGCTGATAACTTCGAAGGGCGCTACAACACGGTTGACTTCCTGCGCAAGGCTCATGGATCTAATTTACAGCCGGGCACCGACACTGGACCGCCCCGTCCGTTACCGGCGAACATCCTGCATGCAGCGGGGCGGCTTCAGGGCGCGGACGACGGCGGTTCCCAGCCGGTTGCCTCAGCCCACGCGGACATCCGGGGCCAGGCAACGTCCGTGAACCAGGGTTCCTTGGCATCGGCGTAGGCCCTGGTCGTGCTGGAGCCTGCGAAGCGCCGGGCGAGGTCCGCCTTGTGGCTTCCGTAAAGCTCCAGCGCGGAGGCGTCGTTACGCAACCAGTCCCGGAACATGAGGGCGTAACGCCACCCGGCCGAGCCGGCGGGCCGGACATGCAGGTTCACGGCACGGCAGGGGTCTGCGTTGGCGTGGAACCGTTTGCGCCACTGGGACGGATCGGGTGCATTGGGCTTCGGGGTGTCGGACTCTGCCCCCCGGACCGCCGGAAAGCCGGCCGCGGCAAGGAGCGGCGCGACGGTGGCGGCGGCCTCAAGGTCCGGCACCGCCACCTGCAGGTCGATGACGTCCTTGGCGGCCAGGCCGGGAACGGACGTGGACCCGATGTGGTCGACGGCCAGGATGAGGTCCGGTGCCGCGGCCGCCAGCCGTGCCGCGATCCTTGCTGCCTGCTGTTCCCAGTCCTCACGGTGCGGTTCCAGGACGGGTCCCCCGTTCCGCGGTGCACGTTCCCCCGCAGCCAGATTGTGGGCGAAGGGCACCAGGCGCTCATCCCAGAGCCGGTCGACCTGGTCCAGCAGGTGCTGCACGGTCCCGGAGTTGTCCAGGACGGCGTCAGCGGCGGCGAGCCGGTCCGCGCGAGTGGCCTGGGCGTCCATGCGGGCACGGGCCGCTTCGGCGGTCATTCCCCGCAGCTCCTGCATGCGCTGCAGCCGCACGCCGTCCGGAGCATCCACCACCACCACCAGATGGAAGCTGCTCCCCTGACCGGTTTCCACCAGCAGGGGAATGTCCTGGACCACCACGGCGTCCCCGGGGGCTGCGGCCGTGATGGCGGCGGCGCGGGCGCGCACCAGCGGGTGGACAATCGCGTTCAGGGCAGCGAGGCGCTCCGGGTTGCCGAACACCGCCGCGCCAAGCCTGGCCCGGTCAAGCCGGCCATCGGCGTCGAGCATTCCTTCACCAAACTCCGCGGCGATGTGCCGCAGCCCTTCCGTCCCGGGTTCAACCACTTCCCTGGCCAGCGCATCCGCGTCAACCAACACGGCGCCGCGTTCCCTCAGCCGCGCGGCCACCACTGACTTCCCCGAGGCGATTCCGCCCGTCAACCCGATTTTCAGCACACCCCCACCCTACTGAACGGCGCGGGCACGCCCGCATCGCGCCCAGCTATTGCACGGGCAGCTCAAGTCCCTGCTCTTGCGCGAACTTCATGATGTTGGGCATCATAAGCTCGGTTTGCCGTTTCGCTTCGTCTGCGGGCGTGAAAGCCACGTACTCTGCGCCGGCGAACGCAAGGGGTGTATGTCCGGGCTCGATGACAAACGAATCGCCTGCTTCGAAAATTTCTTCGCTTCCATCCGCCAGCCGCACTCCGAACCTTCCTTTGAGCACATAACCCAGATGGTGTGCCTGGCACTGGTCGTTCGGGGCGCCTTTGAAGAAGGGCGCTTGGTCCATGTCAACGAAGTTGTTCTCGATGCTGACGGTCCAGCCAGCAAGTTGATGCTCGTACGCGTCCACGAAACCCGGCAACACCTGATGGGACGAAGCGGTGGCCCTCGATACCTTCGGCATGGTCTTTCCCTTTCATGCAATGAGTTGGTTCCCGCCCGCTCCAGCTATCGGACAGTGGCCATGTTAGGGGGCGCAGCGTAGCCCCGTCAGGGACGAACGTCCCATGGTTGAGGAGGGCCTATCCCGGCACCATTAGACTGAAACGGTGTTGACACCGGCGAAACCACCAGAGGACGCCGACAGCAGGGCCACCGCCTACACCACGCTGGCAGCGGGCCGGGACTTCCGGCACGAACTTGAAATAAAGCGCTCCAGGTTCATCACGGTCGTCCGGAGGGCCAGCACGGAGGACGCTGCCCGGGACCTGGTCGCGGGCCTTCGCCACGAGTTCCACGATGCCCGCCACCACTGCTCCGCGTTCGTCATTGGGGCGGACCGGACTATCCAACGGTCCAGCGACGACGGCGAACCGTCCGGGACTGCCGGCATCCCCATGCTGGAAGCCCTGGTGAAAAGGGAAACGGCGCCCGGGGTGACTGACCTCAGCGACATCAGTGCCGTCGTCGTGCGTTATTTCGGCGGCGTCCTGCTGGGTGCTGGTGGGCTGGTCCGGGCCTATTCCGGGTCGGTGTCGTCAGCCCTTGACCTGGCGCCGCTGGTGAGGCGCGGCCGGTTGCGGATCTGTTCCGCCGCGGTGCCGCACGCGGCGGCGGGGCGGCTGGAGAACGATCTGCGCGCCGCCGGGATGGTCATGGCTGACACCACCTACCAGGACCGGCACACCGTGCTGAGGATTGCGGTGGCTGACGATGAATCCGCCATAGCTGCCGCGTCCGACCGCCTGCTGCAGCTGACGGCAGGGACCACTGCGCTCACTCCCGGCGGAACGGAATGGGTCGATGAACCCGTCGACTGATGTGACCCTGGCTGACGTTGATGGCGCCGTGGCACACCGGCTGCTCCAACTGGCCAAGGGCGACGCCTCCCCCGACGAGGTGGCGCCGCCGCTGGGCGGCCCCGGCTGGAACCTCGATCGCACGGCCTGGTTCTATGGCTACCACCGTGCCGCGGCCGGTGGACTGGACGGACCCGCGGCGGAAAAGTCCTGGGCCGTGTTCGTAGGCGCGGACATCGCCGGATCGGTGCGGCTCAAGCGGGAACCCGGCGCTGGGATCCTGACGGCGGAAACGGGCATCTGGCTCGGCAGGAGCTTCCGTTCCCGCGGGATCGGGCGTGCCGCCCTGGACCTGGTCCTGGCGAAGGCCCGCAAGGCGGGACTGAAGCGCGTCACCGCAAGGACGCTGGCCGGAAACGGCGGTGCCCAGCGCCTTCTCGCCGCAGCCGGCGCGGCACTGACGTACGACGACGACGGGACGGTCCTCGCCGTCGTCGAGCTTTAACGCCTGAAAGCCTTAACGCAACAGACCCCCTGCCTTGCGGGCGGGGGGTCTGTTGTTTCCAGCCCGGAACTCCGGGCCGGCGGCAGTTAGTTGCCGGTCAGCTTCTCACGCAGGGCAGCAAGTGCCTCGTCCGAAGCCAGGGTGCCGGCACCGGAATCGGTGGCAGCGGGCTCAGAGGAGTAGCTGGTGGTGCCGGAATCGCTGTCACCGGACGTTGCAGCTGCAGCGTCGTCGGCAGCGTGCTGGGCAACCTGCTTCTTGTGTGCTTCCCAACGGGTCTGGGCGTCAGCGTACTGCTGCTCCCAGGCGGCGCGCTGGTTCTCGTAGCCCTCGAGCCATTCGTTCGACTCGGGGTCGAAGCCCTCGGGGTACTTGTAGTTGCCCTCTTCGTCGTACTCTGCGGCCATGCCGTACAGAGCGGGATCGAATTCGGTGCTGTCGGCGTCGACGCCCTCGTTGGCCTGCTTGAGGGACAGCGAGATGCGGCGGCGCTCGAGGTCGATGTCGATGACCTTGACGAACAGCTCGTCGCCAACGGAGACAACCTGTTCGGCCAGCTCAACGTGGCGCACGGCGAGCTCGGAGATGTGGACCAGGCCTTCGATGCCGTCTTCGACGCGAACGAACGCACCGAACGGAACCAGCTTGGTGACCTTACCCGGAACAACCTGGCCGAGGGCGTGGGTGCGGGCGAAGGTCTGCCACGGATCTTCCTGCGTAGCCTTGAGCGACAGGGAGACGCGCTCGCGGTCCAGGTCGACCTCGAGAACCTCGACGGTGACTTCCTGGCCAACTTCGACAACCTCGGACGGGTGGTCGATGTGCTTCCAGGACAGCTCGGAAACGTGAACCAGGCCGTCTACGCCGCCCAGGTCCACGAAGGCACCGAAGTTGACGATGGAGGAAACGACGCCGGGACGGACCTGGCCCTTTTCCAGCTTGTTGAGGAACGTGGAGCGGACCTCGGACTGGGTCTGCTCGAGCCATGCACGGCGGGACAGCACAACGTTGTTGCGGTTCTTGTCCAGCTCGATGATCTTGGCCTCGATCTGCTGACCGATGTACGGAGCAAGGTCGCGCACACGGCGCATCTCGACGAGGGATGCGGGCAGGAAGCCGCGCAGGCCGATGTCGAGGATAAGACCACCCTTGACAACCTCGATGACGGTACCGGTGACGACACCGTCTTCTTCCTTGACCTTCTCGATGTCGCCCCAGGCACGCTCGTACTGAGCACGCTTCTTGGAGAGGATCAGACGGCCTTCTTTGTCTTCCTTGGTGAGCACCAGGGCTTCGACCTGATCGCCAACGGAGACAACGTCCCCGGGATCAACGTCGTGCTTGATGGACAGCTCGCGGGAGGGGATGACACCTTCGGTCTTGTAACCGATGTCGAGCAGGACTTCATCGCGGTCGACCTTGACGACGGTACCTTCGACGAGATCTCCGTCATTGAAGTACTTGATGGTGGCGTCGACAGCTGCGAGGAAGTCCTCAGCGGTACCGATGTCGTTAATCGCGACTACGGGGGTACCGGGCTTCTCGGTGGAGGTGATGGTCATGTAGTAGGGGCTCCGTTGTGGATAGTTAGTCGGTCAGGCAAACCGGCGCGCCCGCGTTATGGAACGCAGGCGCGACTCTCGGTGAATCCGTTGGATTCCCCGGGTCATCCTGATTTGTGGATTGCTTTCAATGCAGCCTTTTAGGGGACCGCAAGCGCGTGCACGTGGTACACGCCCGTTTATTCTAGTCGTTGCCGTCAACGCGGGTCAAAGCGGGCGGCCCCCTGGACGTGCGGTGACGTGGGACCTAGGCGCCGCTTTAGAAGTGGGTGAGGCAGTGCGTTGCCCGCTCCACGGCAAACATCTGCCGGGCTTTCAGCGCGGCCCCCTTGGCGTGCTCGGAAATGCTTCCGGCGGCCCGCAGCGTCACCGGGCAGACGCCGCCGAGGTAGATCGATGACAGCGCCGAGACATCCATGGCCAGGTCCGGTTCCTCCCCCGTGCCAACGGGTTCGACGGCGGCCTGGCCGCCTGTAACCTCCAGCGCGAACGTTCCTGCCGTAAGGCCGAGCGGGTCCCCCACTTCGAGGATCAGCCTGCCGTCCGACGGGTAGTGCCGCGCCGCCAGGGCCCGCGGTACGTCGAGGATCCGCAGCCAGAGCATGTCCCGGCTGTCCGAGGCATCGACGCATCGGGGGTCTGCCAACGCCCAGGCCAGGGGATCGTCCACCGGCGCCTCGTTCCAGGACACGCGTTCCACGAGGTCGATCGCGGCCAGGTACTGCCAGAGTTCCAGGTACGCGTGGTCAGTGGCGGCCACAAGGTCCACCACTTCCACGGTGTAGGGCTCCGTATCCCAGCCGAGGAACTTGTACGAAACGTAACCGTCAATGTCACTGTCCGGTCCGTAATGCAGCGCCACCTTGATGGCGGGGTCCTCCTTGCCGTCCCGGCCCAGGGATCCGGAGGCCAGCTGCCGGTACCAGTCCTGCCGGCCGACGGACCCGGGGGTGTTGCGGTGGACGCGGCCGAAGACGGCCGGCGCCACGTCCAGCAGCACCTTGGGGTCGGCGACGTCAACGGTTCCGGTGGCCTGGTGTGCCAGCTTGAACCGTGCCGTGGTGTCCACGTTGACGGAACGCTCGAGGCTGGCCACGCCGTAGCCGAACCGCCCGTAGATGGACCCTTCGGAGGCGGTCAGTGCGGCGACCGCGATGCCGTCGGCCTTGGCGCCGTCCAAGTCTCCGGTCATCATGCGGCGCAGCAGGCCGCGCCTGCGGTGCGACGTGCGGACGGTTACGGCCGTGACCAGCTGGGCTTCGAGCATCCGGCCGAAGCCGATGTTAAGCGTCTTCCGGAACGTTCCGAACGTGGCCACGGGAACCTCTGCCGGCAGCGACGACGGTGCCACCGGACCGGTTTGGTAGGCACCGGTGAAGATCCGGCCGTCCACTTCATAGGTGGCGAGCGAGCGTTCGCGGTGCTCGGGGGTCCGGGTGGACTCATGGAATCCGAACCCTACGGCCTGCGCCCACGTTTCGGCTGCGGCGTACCCGGCTTTCCCTTTGGACACCGCGGGAAAGCGCCGGATTTCATAGTTTCCGCTCAGATCGCCCATTCACCCGAGCCTAGTCAATGAGCCCGACCCCTGGCCAGCACAAACAGCCTGGCTGGCCGGGGGCGTCCGTACCGCTTTAGTGGCCCGCGTCGTACCAGCTGGGTCCGACGCCGATCTGGACTTCCAGCGGAACGCTGAGGTCGGCGGCGGCAGCCATCTGCCCGGTCACCAGTTTCTCCACGGAGTCCCGCTCACCCGCAGCGACCTCGAGGACCAGTTCGTCGTGGACCTGCAGCAGCATCCGGGACTTGAGGCCCTGCGCCTGCAGTTCGGCGTGGACGCCCAGCATGGCGCGCTTGATGATGTCCGCAGCGGAGCCCTGGATGGGGCTGTTCAGCGCGATGCGTTCGGCGTTCTCGCGCAGCTGCCGGTCCGTGCTGGTGAGGTCCGGCAGGTAGCGGCGGCGGCCTTCGATGGTGGCGGTGTAGCCGTCCACCCTTGCCTGGTCCACCACACCGCGGAGGTAGTCGCGGACGGCGCCGAAGCGGTCGAAATAGTCCTTCATGAGGGTGCGGGCTTCATCGACGGAGATCTCCAGCTGCTTGGACAGGCCGAAGGACGTCAGTCCGTAGGCCAGGCCGTAGGACATGGCCTTCACCTTGGAGCGCATGGCGCTGGTGACCTGGTCCGTGGGGACGTGGAAGATGTTGGAGCCGACGAACCGGTGCAGGTCCTCGCCGTCCTTGTAGGCCTGGATCAGGCCTGCGTCGCCGGAGAGGTGCGCCATGATGCGCATCTCGATCTGCGAGTAGTCAGCGGACAGCAGGCACTCGTAGCCGTCGCTGACCACGAAGATGCCGCGGACGCGCCGGCCTTCCTCGCTGCGGATAGGGATGTTCTGCAGGTTGGGGTTGTTGGACGAGATCCGTCCCGTGGCGGCAACGTTCTGCGCGTACGTGGTGTGGATGCGGCCGTCCTCCGCTACGGACTTCTTCAGCGACTCGATCATCTGCCGCAGCTTGGCAGCCTCCCGGTGCGCCATGAGCTGGACCAGGAACTCGTGCCCGGTCTTCTCCAGGAGGCTTTTCAGCGAGGCGGCGTCCGTTGTGTAGCCGGATTTGATCTTCTTGGTCTTGGGCAGCTGCAGTTCGTCGAACAGGACGGTCTGCAGCTGCTTGGGCGAGCCCAGGTTGACCTCATGGCCGATCGCCGCGAACGCCTGTTCCTGCGCCTGGTCAATAACACGCGCAAGGTCGGCCAGCTGATCGTCCATCTTGTCCATGTCGATCGCAATGCCGGCGAGTTCCATATCGGCCAGGACGCGGCTGACCGGCAGTTCAAGGGTGGACAGGAGTTCCTCGGCCCGGCGCTCCCTGAGCTCGTCCTCGAAGAAGCGGCTCAGGGCCAGCACCACCGCGGCGGCCTGCACCAGCGCGTCGGCGGCTGCGTTGTCATCGCCGTCGAAGGACAGCTCAAGCTGCCCGGCCTTCGCCGTCGCAGCTGGTATTCCCACGTTGAGGTGGTGCTGGGCGAGTTCGGCCAGTTCGTAGGTGCGGCGGTCAGGCTGGATGAGGTAGCCGGAGATGGAGGTGTCATCCACCACGCCCTCCAGTTCCAGGCCCCGGGCCGTCAGGGCCTTGAGCGCCGCCTTGAAGCCGTGGATGACCTTGGGCGCTTCGGGATCGCGCAGCCATGCGGCCAGCCTGGTTCTCGGTCTCAGCGTCCAGGGCGGCAAGGTCGAGGTAGACTGCGGCGCCGGCGCGGACGATGGCCAGCGCGGCTGCATCCTCACCGATCCGGCCCGGGACGAGGTCGACGGCGACGGCGGACCGCTGCCCGGCCCCGGCGGCCAGGAAGGCGGCCAGTCCAGCGGCGCCGGCTGGCGTTTGGTAGTCCGGGGTTTCGATGCTTTCGCGCTCGGCGGCCGGGGTGTCGGCGTCGCCGTACAACGCGAACAACCTGCCGCGGATGGCCTTGAACTCAAGCTGGTCGAAGAGGTCTTCGATGGCGGCCTGGTCCGGACGCGGCTGGTAGAGGTCGTCCAGGGTGACCGGCAGGTCGAGGTCGGTGTGGAGCCTGGTTCAGCCGGCGGTTGCGCTTGACGGCGTCGACGTTCTCCCGCAGGGCGTCGCCCACTTTGCCGCCGATGGAATCGAGGTGTTCCATGACACCCTCAAGGCCGCCGTAGAGGTTGATCCATTTAGCCGCGGTCTTAGGCCCGACGCCGGGCACGCCGGGAAGGTTGTCCGCGGTTTCCCCCACCAGCGCGGCGAGATCGGAATAGCGTGACGGGCTGACGAAGTACTTGGCCTCGATGGCCGCGGCATCCATCCGTGGAATGTCGCTGACGCCCTTCTTCGGGTACAGCACGAAGACGTTGTCGGTGATGAGCTGGAAGGCGTCGCGGTCACCGGAGACGAGCAGCACCTCGAATCCTGCTTTCTCGCCCATTGCGGCAAGGGTGGCCAGGATGTCGTCGGCCTCGTAGCCAGGCATCTTGATGGTCTTGATGCCCCATGCCTCCATGACCTGCCCGATGAGATCAATCTGGCCGCTCATCTCGCGGGGGTTTCGTTACGGCCGCCTTTGTATTCGCTGTACTCGGTTTTGCGGTGCGTGGATTCGTCGGAGACGTCGAAGGCGACCGCGATGTGCGTGGGCTGCTGCTCCTTGATGAGGTTAATCAGCATGGAGGTGAAGCCATGGATGGCGTTGGTGTGCTGGCCGTTGGAGGTGGAGAACTTATCCGCGGGCAGCGCGAAGAAGGCGCGGAATGCCATCGAGTGGCCGTCAAGGACCAGAAGCCGGGGCTGGTCGGTGATGGGAATGACGGGAGCTTCCGTGGCTGAAACAGAACCTCCGGCAGCGGGGGCAGCGGCCTTTGCAGCGGGCCTCCGGGCGGGCGACGACGGCTGCATGGCAGCCTCCTGGTCAATGGCCTGGGACGGGAAAGGTGCCGGTTTGGTTGTTTCACTCACAGGTGCCAGCCTAGTTGCCATGACAGACAATTTCACGCCGGGCGCTTTCGCCGAAGAGCTGGCGGCCGCCGGGATTCCCGACCACATGCATGACTGGCTGGGCGCCTTCGGCGTTGGCGCCCTGGTGGTGAAGATGGGGATCCATTTCCTCGAGATGAGCCCGGAACGCACCGTCGCCACCATGCCGGTGGAGGGCAATACGCAGGTGGCCGGAATCCTGCATGGCGGTGCACACGTGGTGCTGGCGGAAACCCTGGGTTCCTTCGCCGCAGGAATGCATGCAGGCCCGGGACGCCACGCAGTAGGCATCGAGGTCAACGCCACGCATCACAGGTCCATTGCCAAGGGCCTGGTAACGGGTACCTGCACCGCGATCCACCTGGGCAGGACCCTGGCCACGCACGAGATCGTCATGACCGACGCGCAGGGACGCCGCCTGTCAACCGCACGGATCACCAACATGCTCCGGGACAACCAAGGCTAGGGACGACTACGGCTGGGGCAACGCCGGGCTGGGGCAAGCGCATCAGGGCGGGGAACCCGTCCCGGGGCGCAGAACATAGCGCAGCTCGACGATCCCGCGCCCCAGGGTGCGGGAAGCAGCCAACTCGAGCGGCGGCGTCGGGCCCTTCATCGGCAGCAGACGCTTCCCGTCGCCCAGCACCACGGGTATGACGGAGAGAATGATCTCGTCCAGCAGGCCGGCGTCAGCGAACTGGGCAGCCAACTCGCCGCCGCCAACAACCCAAATGTTCAGGTCCCCGGCGGCCTGCCGGAAGTCCGCGACGAACTCCTGCACGTCCCCTCGGATGAACGTGATGTCGGCACCGTCAGGGGCGCGGTACTCGTGGTGGGTGAAGACGTAGCTTGGCGTGCCCGGGTACGGCCAGTTGCCCGGTTGGTGCTCCATCAGCCACGCGTAGGTTTCCCCGCCCATGACGATGCAGCCCACACCGGCCATGAAGTGGTTGTAACTGTCCGTCCCGCCCTCGAAGCCGTCGAACTGCAGCAGCCAGCCGAGGTCGTCTGCAGAAGTGGCGATGAAGCCGTCCAGGGACGCGGCCACAAAGTACTGGATGCGCGGCATGGCCCCAGCCTAGCCAGCAGACTTACCTCAGCCAACCCCTTCGGGGACCGGGCACAGGCCTCCCGGAGGCCGGCGCAAAGGGGGCCTGGGTTGGGGCCTGCGCTGCTACTTCGTGAAGTACGGAATGATCAGGTACAGCCCGAAAAGGACTGCGAGGCCGCACAGTGCAAAGCAGATGTAGGCGAAAGACCTCTTGACCCCGGGGGACGTCTGCTGGGCATCGGCGGCAATGGCCGTAAACCGGACCCCCAGCGAGTAGAGGGTCACCACGATGGCCGCGGATACGAGGGTGGTGCCGGCAACGGTCAGGAGTTCCAACCACTTCATCGCTGGGTCTCCTTGGAATTCTGGGCATCGGCATCAGCCTGCGCCTTGGCTTTTGCTTTGGCTTCCGCACGGGCGCGGGCCATGGCTTTCTTCTTGGCGAACCTGACGGCTTGGCCGGCCTCCTCGACCTCCACGGCGTTCTGGTGGCTCACGGAGGACTTTCGTGAGTAGAAGAACATGAAGAGGACCGCCGCGCTGCCGGCAATGGCTGCGATGAGCACGCCCACGGCCCCGGTCTTGACCAGCAGGGCGGTCAGGGCGCCGACGATTCCGGCTGCGGGCAAAGTGAAGAGCCATCCCAGCGCGATCTTGCCCACCATGTTCCAGCGGACAGTGGTCCCTCGGCGTCCCATTCCGGAGCCGATCACGGAACCGGAGGCCACCTGCGTGGTGGAGAGGGCGAACCCAAGGTGTGAGGAGGCGAGGATGGCGGACGCCGTGCTGGTTTCGGCCGCGAAGCCCTGTGCGGGCTTGACCTCGGTCAGGCCCGAGCCCATGGTGCGGATGATGCGCCAGCCACCGGCGTAGGTTCCCACGGCGATGGCCAGGGCGCATGCGGTGATCACCCAGACCTGGGGACCGGAGCCGGGAGCCTGGCTGCCGGCAGCGATCAGGACCAGGGTGATGATGCCCATGGTCTTCTGGGCGTCATTGGTTCCGTGGGCCAGGGCCACCAGGCTGGAGGTGAAGACCTGGCCCGTGCGGAAGCCACCACGCTTCTGGGTGAGCTTGGAACCTGTCTCGGGGTCGTGGCGCGCCGTGAGGGCATATGCCAGGCGGGTGCAGACGTAGGCAGCGAGCCCAGCGATCACCGGGGCGAACACGGCGGGAAGGATGACCTTCTGGAGCAGGCTCTCAAAATTGACGGAGCTGAACCCTGCCCCCACAACCGCGGCGCCGATCAGGCCGCCGAAGAGCGCGTGCGAGGAGCCTGGACGGCAAACCCTTCAACCACGTGACCATGTTCCACAGGACGGCGCCCATCAGACCTGCAAAGATGATCTCCGGGGTGATCTGCACTCCGCCGGATCCCTCGCGGATGATGCCGCCGGACACTGTTTTGGCCACCTCGGTGGACAGGAAGGCGCCCACCAGGTTCAGGACGGCCGCCAGGGCCACCGCTGTCCTGGGCTTGATGGCACCCGTTGCGATGGGGGTTGCCATGGCGTTCGCGGTGTCGTGGAAGCCGTTCGTGAAGTCGAAAAATAGTGCCAGTCCGATGACCAGCGCCACCATGAAGGTGATATCCACCTGTTGCCCAATCTGCAGAGTCGACGTTCAGCAGTTTCTCTCACCCGGCTGCCTTGCACAGCATAGTTCACCAGCTGTTTGCGTGGAATGACTTGCGGCGACGGCACAACCGGCGGGAAACCTTATCGATCGTACGCGTACCGGGCATGAGGTCAAAACACGGGATGGGCCAGGAAAGAGTGGATCCGGTCCAGTTCAGGGGGCGTGATTCCGCGCCGGGGATGGGGTGAGACCGTGAGGATGCGCCTGCCCAGGAAACGTGCCCATCGCTGCGCTTCCGCCTCGAAGGCGAGCCTGGTCGTCCACCCAGGCGACGGCGTCCGGGCCGGTGTTTTCCACGTCTTCCTGGATGGCCCGGAGTTTCCACCAGCCGGTCCCGCCGGACGCCCCGTCCGCGGCCAGGTACGGCCAGCCAGTTCCCTTAAGCCCGACGGCGGGGCACAAGTATTGGGGCGCCGTCCTCCCGCCTGGTGAGCCAGACACAACGCAGCCCCGGTGTCCGCGACAGGGTGTTCAGCCCGGCAACGAGTTCGGCGGCGAAGGCTACGGGCAACAGCCCGGCGTCGGCCCGCTGCCAAGGGGAACCCCAGCCGGTGGTTCCTTCCGGGCCGAACGGGCACACCACGCCGTCGACGTCCAAATAGAGCGTGCAACCCACGCTGCGCCCCTTGGCAGGCTCAACCCTGGTGGAATTGTGCCGGCCTGGGGCCCGCATCCAGTTCCGGGGCGATCTTCTCCTCGAGAGCCGCCAAGGTGACGTCCGGCAGGACGATCAAGCCGTCCAGTTCGCGCCGTGCCCGCTTGTAGGCTGCCTGCCGTTCCGCTGGAGTGGCAGCCTGGTTCTCCGCGATCATCAGCAGTTTGCGGGCCGTGGCCAGCCGTTCACGCTCGGGTCCGCTGAATTTGCTGTCCTTGATGCGCCGGGCTTCCCGCTCGGCCACCTCGAGCGCCACCGCAAAGTTGTTGACAGCTTGCCGGTAGGCATCCAGGCCGGACACGGACCGGAGGTCTTCAGCGGACACCGGGCGCCGGGCGTCGGCTTCCCGCTTGGCGCGAAGGAACGCCACGGTGAGCGGTTCGCGGACGTCGGTCATGAGGGGAAAATCGATGAGCTTGCCCACGTCAAGCTCATAGTCGAGCCACCGTCGATTGGTGGCGTCATGGGTCGCCATCAGCGCCTGCACTCCGGCCACTGACGCCTTCTCTGCTTCCGCTGCGCGGTTCTGGAGTTCGTACAGTTCAACCCGGCGCCGGTGCCGGCGGTCTCCGGCGCGCCGCCAGCCGCTTGCCCAGCGGCCGGCGAACGCCATCAGTGGAAACACCATCCACCATTTGTCGGACAGGAACTCCATAAGGGACTTCACCCGTTAATCCTCGCAGTCAGGGGGCCCGGCCTCAAGGAGCAAGGGCAAATCCGGCAGCCGGTGCGGCGGGGATTATGTCCCTTCGCCGCCGGCCCGTTGGTCAGGGAGCCGGCGTCGCCTGGGCTCCGTTGACGTTGACCAGCCACGCGATCCCGAACCGGTCCGTGCACATGCCGAACACGTCACCCCATGGCGCCTTCTCCATGGGTACTGTAACCGCTCCCCCGTCGCCGCTCAGCTTCTCGTAGTAGCCGCGGAGCCTCCGCCTCGTTGTCGCCGCTGAGCGAGATGGAGATGGAGGCGCCCGGGTGGTACTCCATGCTGTTCGGGGTGTCGGCGCCCATGAGCACCAGGCCCTGGGTGGTGGTCAGCATGCCGTGCATGATTTTTCCGCTTCCGCCGGGTCCTCACTGGCCTGGAAGTCGGCGAAAGTGCTGAGCGTCAGCTCGCCGCCGAACACGGACTGGTAGAAGTTCATTGCGTCGCGGGCATTGTCGCGGAAGCTGATGTATGGGTTGAGGATTGTTGGCATGGCAGGATCTCCTTCTCATGGCCGGGAACTGCGGTCGGCCGGGGCTGGTGCACTCAACATCCTGCCCCATCCGGCGGCGGCCGGGTAGGGGAGCACTCCCCTACCCGTCCCCGCAGAATATGGTGCGGTGGTGCCGCGGGAACGTAGGCTCGGGGCATGGCCAGATTCTTTGATGTTCATCCGCACGACCCGCAGCCCCGCGCCATTGCCCAGGCAGTGAAGATCATCCGCGACGGCGGCCTGATCGCATACCCCACCGACTCCTGCTACGCCTTGGGGGCACAGATGGGAAACCGTGAGGCCCTGGACCGGATCAGGGGCATCCGGCACCTGGACGACAAGCACCACTTCACGCTGGTCTGCCGGGACTTCGCGCAGCTGGGCCAATTCGTGAACATCGGCAACGACGTCTTCCGGAGCATCAAGGCCGTGACCCCCGGCAGCTACACTTTCATCCTGCCGGCCACCAAAGAGGTTCCCAAACGGCTGCTCCATCCCAAGAAGAAGACCGTGGGGGTGCGCATTCCGGACAACCGGGTAGTCCAGGCGCTGCTCGCCGAGCCTGGGCGAGCCGCTGCTGTCCAGCACGCTGCTTCTGCCGGATGAGGAAGAACCGCTGACCGTGGGCTGGGAAATCAAGGAACGCCTGGACCACCAGGTGGACGCCGTGATTGACGCCGGGGACTGCGGCGCCGAGCCCACCACCGTTGTTGATTTCTCCAGCGGGGTGGCAGAGATTGTGCGGCGCGGCATGGGCGATCCGTCCCGCTTCGAGTAACCGACCCAACGCCTGTCCCCGCGGCAGGCAGCCAATGCGGGGTACTTTGCGCCGGCCGCCGTCGTAAATTACGACGGCGGCGGGCGTGTCCCCGGCAAAGTGCCCCTTTTGGGACTGCCCGGGTCAGTCCTGCTTGCGGGCCCTGCTGGGCTGCACCCGCGGGGGTTCGCCCGGCATCTTGGGGTAGTCGGGCGGGAAGGGCAGCTCTCCCAGTCCGGCTTTGCAGTCCCGGTCCCACCACGCCAGCAGTGTGTCGATGGTGCCCGGGGCGGCATGGAACTCCGCCCACGGATCCCCCACTGTCTTCAGCCGGCCGGGGACGGTGAGGATGGTGAAGTTCTTTGGATCGGCGTGTTCCAGGCTCGTCCCAGGTGATGGGGCAGGACACGGGGGCGTGCGGGAGCGCCCGCGGACTATAGGCGCCGGCGATGGTGCGGTCGCGGTTGGCCTGGTTGAAGTCCAGGAACACGCGCCGGCCCCGTTCTTCCTTCCACCAGGCCGTGGTCACTTTGTCCGGGATGCGCCGCTCCACTTCGCGCGCGGCGGCTATGACGGCGTGGCGGACGTCCAGGAACTCGCGGGTCGGTTCGATGGGGGCGTAGACGTGCAGGCCGCGGTTGCCGGAGGTCTTGATGAAGCAGGTAAGCCCGGCCTCTGCCAGCACCTCCTGCAGCACCAGGGCTGCAGGGACGGCGTCATCAAAGTCCGTTCCGGGCTGCGGGTCGAGGTCGATGCGCAACTGGTCCGGGTTGTCGGTATTCTCCGCCCGCGACGGCCAGGGGTGGAACACCACGGTGTTCATCTGGACCGCCCACACGGCGGCCGCAGGCTCGTCGAAGACCAGCTGCGGGTGGGACCGGGCGCTGGGGTAGACCACCTTGACGGAGCGGATGAACTCCGGGGTGCCCTTGGGCGGATTCTTGGAGAAGAACTGTTCACCGTCGATGTTGCCGGAGAACCGCTGCAGCGCCACTGGCCGGTCGCCGTTGGCGGCGATGAACGCCTCCCCCACATCGCAGATGTAGTTCACAAGGTCCAGTTTGGTGAGGCCAAGGTCTGGCCACAGGACGCGGCCCGGACTGGAAATGCGCATCTCGCGAGGCCCGTTGGGTCCTTGCACCGTGATGGTGGTCTGTTCACTCGCCATGGGGACAACGTACACCCCGCCACCGGCAGGGATCGGCACATGCGGCAGCCCTCCGGCATGATGGTCGCATGCCAGGATCCGATGAGCAGCTCACCGTCGCCATGGGCGATACCTCTTTTTCCGCCGTCTACGCCCGCCCCGCAGATCCCGCCGCGACTGTGGTGGTGGCGCATGGTGCAGGCGCCGGCATGGAGCACCCGTTCCTCCGAGGATTCACCGATGCCCTCAACGACCTGGGCGTGGCCACGCTGCGCTTCAATTTTCCCTACCGGGAGGCAGGGCGTAAGTTCCCCGACCGTCCTCCGGTGGCCATCGCCGCCTGGCGGGCCGCCATGGCAGCCGCCCAAGCGAAAGCGGACGCCAACGGCGACAACGGCCCGCCCTGGGCGGCCGGCAAATCGTTCGGGGGAAGGATGGCTTCCATGGCCGTTGCAGAGGGCATGGACGCAGCGGGGCTGGTGTACCTGGGCTACCCCCTGCACGCTCCCGGGAAGCCTGAAAAGCTCCGGGACGAACACCTGTACGGGCTGGTGACGCCGATGCTGTTCCTGCAGGGGACCCGGGACACCTTTGCCACACCGGACATCCTGACGGACGTCGTGTCCCGGATCGGGCCCAACGCCGTGCTGCAGTGGGTTGAGGGCGGTGACCACTCGTTCGCGGTGGCGGGTAAGAAGCGGGCAGCCGATGACGTGGGTGCGTCGCTTGCAGCGCCCGTGGCCGTGTTTATCGCAGCACACGGCTGAAGAGGCGGCCCGCGGCTACATGCGCTGCTTGGTGCGTGCGGTGGCCGGAGCCTGCCCAGGGGTCCTCCGGCCAAGGGTGCTTGGGATAGCGGCCCCGCATTTCCCCGCGCACCTGGGTGTACGGGCCGGACCAGAACGAGGTCAGGTCATCCGTCACGGCGAGGGGACGCCGGGCCGGGGAGAGCAGGTGGAACAGGACCGGGACACGGCCGTTCACCAGACGCGGGGACTCCGCCAACCCGAAACACTCCTGCAGTTTCACCGCGACGACGGGCGCAGCACCCTGGTCACCGGGCTCCGGGTAATCGATCCGGATCCGGGAACCACTGGGGACCTCAAGCCCTTCGGGGGCAAGCTCGTCCAGCCGGGCAGCTTCCGGCCAGGGCAGCAGGCGGCGCAAGGGGGCAGCCAAATCAATCGAGGCCAACGGTTTCCCGGAGGCCAGGTCCGCCAGTTCAGGCCCAAGCCACTCTTCCAACCGGTCCAACAACGCCTTGTCCGACACATCAGGCCACGGTTCTCCCAACTCCCGATGCAGGATAGCGAGCCTGCGCCGGAAGGAGTCCGCCGCCGTCGACCAGGACAGGGCCGCCAGCCCGCCGGACTGCAACGCTGCCGCCACAACCTTGCTCCCCTGCCCGGCGGTGGGACGCACCGGTGTTGCCGAGAGCACGATCGAACCCAGCCGCCTGGTCCGGCGCGCGCTTACCCGGCCCCCACTGAATTCAGCGTCCACGGTGTCGGCCAGCAGGTGCGACGCCGCCGTCTCGGCCATGGCGGCAGCCAGGGGTGCCGCGGCACGGATCACGGCGCCGGTGCCCGCCGCGTCCCGGCCCGCCGCCCGTGACACTTCGGCCACCGCCAGCCACTCGTGGCCCGACAACGAGCTGCCGGCGGACAGGCCTGCCCTGGTACCGGAGGTCAGCAGGTACTGCCCCGCCCCCTGACTGCCCGGCACCCGGCGGGCCACGCGGTCGGGAAAGGCGAGGGCGACGACGCCGCCAACAGCCTCCGGGCCGGCGCCGGGGGTGCCGGTAACAGCTGCGGACCTGGCCTTCCGTGGCCTCGCCAACGCCGCCAGCCGCCGGGACTCCTCTGCCCAGCGCCGTCCCACCGGGCCCTTGTCCGCCCGGAGCCTGGGCCAGCAGCCGGGGCAGGTCGCCGCCGGGCGCTCGGTGGTCTCCGGAGAGGGCGGCCACCACCTCTGCCGCAAGGTGCCCGCCGCTGGAGGCGCCGCCGTCGAGCAGTGCGCGGGCAAGCCGGGGATCTGCAGGGATGGCGGCGAGCGTGCGGCCGGCGGCAGTCACCTGCCCGCCGTCGGATACCGCCCCCAGCTCCCGGAGCACCTCAATGGCGTCGTCCATGGCCAGGCGGGGCGGCGCGTCCGGCAGTGCGAGCCCCTTTCCCCCGGTGCGCCCCAGCAGGCCAGGGTGAGGGCGGCGCCGGTCAGGTCCGCCACGTTAATTTCCGGCGTGACGTGCGCAGGAGCCGCGCCATAAGCCTGTTGGGAGTAGCAGCGGACCACTGTCCCCGGGCCTTGCCGTGCGGCGCGGCCGGCACGCTGGTCTGCGGACGCCCGGGAGCACGAAACCGTGACAAGCCCGCTCATGCCGCGGCCTGAGTCCCGCCGCGGCTCCCTGGTCAGCCCGGAGTCGACCACCAGGCGGACGCCCGGCAGTGTCAGGGAGGATTCGGCAAGATCCGTGGAGACGACGATCCGCGGGGAATCTCCCGGGGCCCGCCCGGACACGGCCCGGTCCTGCTCCGATGCCGCCACCTGGCCGTGAAGTTCCAGCACATCCACGTAACGGCCCAGCCGGCCGCGGAGCGCCGCCGCCACATCGGAGACTTCCCGGGCGCCCGGCAGGAACACGAGTGCATCCACTGAGTTGTCTGCAGCGAGGGCGCGGGCGTGGGCGTCCCCAGCGGCGGCGGCGACATGGTCCAGGAAGGCGCGCGCCACTCCCCTGGCGTCCAGCCGTGCGGCCGGAGCCGGGAACCACTGCACTTCCAACGGATGGTTCACTGACGGGCAGTCGACCACTGGCGCCAGGGCACCGCCGTCGGGATCCCCCAGCAGGGCCGCGAACCGGGGTGCGTCCAGCGTTGCGGACATGGCGACGACGGCGAGGTCGCCGCGCAGCGCGCGGACCTCCGCGAGCATGCCCACCAGGAGGTCCGTTTCGAGGCCGCGCTCGTGCACCTCGTCCAGGACGACGGCGGCCGTCCCGTCCAGCCCGGGATCAGCCAGCAGGCGGCGCAACAGGATGCCTGGGGTGACAAACTCAACCCTGGTCTCCGGTCCCGACCGGCGTTCCCCGCGGACGGTGTAGCCAACGCGGCCGGCAGGCCCGTTGGCGTTGAACCCGCTGCCGTCAAGGGTGGCCAGACGGCGGGCGGCGGCCCGGGCGGCAACACGCCGGGGCTGGGTGACGACGACACGGCCGGACCGGCCATAGAGGTTTGCGAGCAGCGGCGGAACGAGCGTGGTCTTACCGGTTCCCGGCGGTGCCTGGACCACGGCGGCGCCGGGCATGGCCCCTGTTTCCAGTGCCTGCCGCAGGGCGGGGAGGGAGTCTTCGAAGGCGAGCCCTGCCCCAATGGCAGCAAGGTGGAAATCGCCCGCGGCGGGCCGGCCGTCAGGAGGAATCATGCTTCCATTCTCCCTTGACGGGGCAGCGCTGGTGCGCCGAGGTCAGGGTTTGCCCTGGCCCTTGCCCTTGCCTTTGGCTTCCTTCGCGGTGTCCGAGCGCTGCGAACCGGGCGCTTCCGGGGCCGCGGCAGGAGCGGGGGCGACGGCCGGAACAACCGGTACAGCGGCAGCAGGCGCGTCCTCGGCGGTGCCTGCCAGGTCGGGGGCCACCGTTCCGGCGTCCGGCTCCGTGACAGGGGACGCCGCTGACGCTCCTGCCACCTGCGTGGCGATGTCTGCCCTGACGGCAGAGAGCGCGTTCTCGATGCCGCGGTACCGTGCGGCCGAAACACGGCCCGCTGCGGCGGCATCGCCCAGGTCCCGCTCAAGGGCCTGCAGGGCAGCCAGCGCGCCGTCCATCCGGTTCTCCGACGCGGCCTGGCCGATGCTCAGTACACGGATCTGGAAACCCCGCAGCACGTCATCGTCAGCGTCGCTTGGGCGGACGCCTGCCGCACCGGCAACGAGGGCTGCGGCCACTACGGCGCAGCACAGGAAGATCATGGCACGAAACCGGCGGCGGCCAAGTATGCGAGGCTGCGTGGGTTCAGCAGAGTTAGGTCCGGCCGGCCTATCCGCTTCAGGCGGCATGCCGGCCCCGCAGCGGGACGGCCGAAACGGTGCGTACGGGCAGGACCGTGACAGGGGCGATGTCAACAGCGGATGCCGGCACGGCGGTTTCCCGGGCCGGCGGGGCCGGGCGGGACACGAGAACGCGGGCAACCATCCGCAGGGCAGTGGCGATCAGCAGCCCAATACCCAATCCCAGGAGCACGTGGCCTGCCAAATAATGCTGTGCCGCTCCGGGGCCCCCGTCCGCAGCCACGGCCGCGCCGCCCACCGTCAGCATCAGTGACAGGGCCGTACCGATAATTGCGCCCATAGGTCCTGCTCCCATCCCATTTATCAGCAAGCTTACTAGTATTGCTCAGTAAGCTTACTACCACATGGGATGGAAGCAAGAGTACGTGACCGCCGGTGCGCAGGCCGGAGTGGCAGGGTGTTCTTGCAGGAATCCGGGCCCCGGAGTCAGCCTGCTGCTTCGAGCAGGTGTCCGGCAGGCGCGAGTCCGGCGTACCGGCCCCTGAAGAACAGCAGGGGTTCGGCGTCAAGCCGGGCATGGAGGTGCCGTACGGCGCCCACCACGATGGTATGGTCGCCGCCGTCGTATTCTGCGTGGAGGTCGCAGTCGATCCAGGCGAGCGCCTTGTCCAGCACGGGGTTGCCCAGCGGAGAGGACCTGTGGCCGACTCCCGCAAACTTGTCCGCCCCTGAGCGGGCGAACTGGCCCGCGAGGTGCTGGTGTTCGGCCGGGAGGATGTTGACGGTGAATGAACCAGCTTCCCGCAGCACGGGCCAGGTGGTTGAGGTTCGTGCCGGGCTGAAGGTCACGAGCGCCGGATCCAGCGACAGCGAAGCAAAGGACTGGCAGGTGAAACCGGCCGGGCCGTCCGGGGTGGAACCGGTGACCACGGTGAGGCCGCTGGCGAATGTACCAAAGATGTCCCGAAGCCGGCGCGGAGCAAGATCTGAAGTGACTGTCATGGAATGGCCTCTCATCTGGATCGTTCCTTCACCAAACCATCAGCCAACAGGCCCGCTCAAGCGGCCCGAAACACGCGGACCCGCACCGCAACGAAATGTCATGCCCGGACATCCGGCGTCATCGGGATCCGGGCCGCAACCCGGCTACGCCCGCTGGTCCAGCGCGGCCAGCAACCGGCGGACCGAACCGCCCAGGTTCCACTCGGTGCCCAGCTGCTCCAGTTCCGCACGCCGGCTTCCCGTCACGGGTTTAAGCAGCGCGCCCGCCTGGTCAAGGCTTGGCAGTTCCAGGTCACGTACCAGGCGGACGACGGCGGGGGCTGCTTCCAGGTAGGAGGCGGCGGCGGCGAGTTTGGCCCGGACAGGCCCGGAGACACCCGCGCCAGGCTGGCCGACGGCTTCCAGGAGCGCCTCAAGGGTCCCGTACTTCAGCAGTAGGGACGCCGCCGTCTTCTCGCCGATCCCGGCCACACCGGGGAGGCCGTCCGAGGCGTCCCCGCGCAGCGTGGCGTAGTCTGCGTACTGCTGCGGGAGAACCTTGTACTTGGCCACCACGGTCTCCTCCGTCATGATTTCGAGGTTCTTCATGCCGCGGGCGGTGTAAATAACCCTGACTCCGCGGGCGTCGTCGCACACCTGGAACAGGTCGCGGTCGCCCGTGACGACGTCCACCGGAAACCCTGCCTGGCTGGCATACGTACCCACAACGTCGTCGGCCTCGTGTTCGGCCGCGCCCACAATGGCAATGCCGGCCAGCTCCAGCACGCGGCGGATCATGGGCGCTGCGCCTCCAGGCCTTCAGGCACCACTTCGACGTCGGTGCCGCCCGGCACCGCCCGCGCCACCCGGTGGGCCTTGTAGGTGGGGACGAGCTCCACCCGCCACTGCGGCCGCCAGTCGTCATCCCAACAGGCCACCAGGTGGGTGGCCTGGTAGTCGGTGCTGAGCCGGGCGATCATGTCCAGCAGCCCGCGGACGGCATTGACCGGCGTCCCGTCCGGGCGGCGGACGGTGTCAGGCATGCCATAGAAGGCGCGGAAGTACAGGGAGGCAGTGTCGAGCAGCATAAGGCGCTGGGGCATACCTCGATCCTCACACGGAATGGGCCGGCAGCGCAGCAGCCGGGATGTCGGCCGTGGCGACTAGAAGGACTGCGCCGTGAATCCCAGGCCCAGCAGTCCCCGTCCCGCCTGCTCCAGGATGGGGTCGATGCCCAGGGTGGGGTGGTTCAAGAGGACTCCGACGTCCCGCTGGATGCGCTGCAGGGGGTGTGACAGGCGGTGCATACTGCCGCCCGAGCCGCCCGCCGCCAGGCGGACCGCCTCCTGCGAGGCCTCTGCGCTTAGGGCGAGCGAGAGCCGGAACGACGCGCGCTGCGCCTCGGGGATCCCGGAACCGTGACCCTCCGGGGGCAGGAGGGACAGTGCCGCCTGCCAGTGCATTTGCGCAGCAGCCAACGCTCCGGATGCCCTGGCGTAGCGGGCCTGCGCCATGACCGAGTCGGCCTGCCGCACTTCAGAGCCGTTCTTTTTCCTGGGCACCAGCAATTGGTCCCGGAACAGTTCCAGGGCGTACTCCGCGGAGCCCACCGCCACGGCAGGGGCCACAAGATTCAGGAGTGTGGCCATGGGCGTGTGGATCAGCGGATCCGGGTGGATCAGGCTTCCAGGGTTGTCCGGGCCGGCGAGCAGCGCCCACTCCATCACGCGGTAGTCCGGAACAAAGAGCCGGTCGGCGCGGAGGTCGTTGCTGCCCGTTCCCCGCAGTCCATCGGTGTGCCAGGCGTCCACGAGTTCCAGGTCGGCGACCGGAACAAGGGCCTGCAGGCGGACGCTGTCGAGATGCACGGCCAGCAGGGCCCAGCGCGAGTGCATGACGCCCGACGCGAAACTCCAGTGGCCCGAGATGGAATAGCCGCCCGGCACCTTCCGTGCCAATCCAACAGGGGCACTGGTTGCGGCGGCAAGCGGCACCTGCCCGTTGGCAAAGACCTCGGCCTGCACGTCGCGGGGCCAGCGTGCCAGCATCCACGCATGTTCGGCGAGGTGCCCGGCGGTCCACGCCGTCGAGGCATCACCGCGGGCCAGGACCCTGACGGCTTCTCCGTAGATCCGGGCGCCAAGCGCGTACCCGCCCACGGCGGCGGGCGGCAGGATGCGGAATACGCCGGCGTCCTGCAGTTCCTGGACCGTCACGGCAGGCAGCCGGCGCCGCTGCTCGGTCTCTTCCGCCCGGGCGCGCAGTCCCGGAACCAGCGCTTCGACGCTCGCCAGAACGTCGGGTGTGCGCTGCAGCCCCCGGGCTGCCTGTGCTGGATGAGCGACGCCGGCCTGGTCGAGTTCCAGCGTATGTCCAGTGCGGTCCCGCTTGGCGGCCAGGTAGCGCGAGTTGGCCTCCGAGAGATGAACGCCGGTGGGGATCTGCTGTTCGATGCCGATGCCGCGTGCGGCCGCCTGGGCAGCCTTGTCGGGGTTATTGCTGAGCAGCCGCACGGTGGTGGTGCCCAGTGCGCCGAGCATCTGGGCCGCCGCAGAGTAGTCGCGTTCATCCTCACCGTGCCCCAGGGCGAGGTTCGCGTCATAGGTGTCCAGGCCCCGGTCCTGCAGCGCGTAGGCATCGAGCTTTGAGTAGAGGCCGATGCCCCGGCCTTCCTGCCGGAGGTAGAGGAGGAAGCCGCCGGCAGAGGCAATGCCTTCAACGGCTTCCCGGAGCTGGGGTCCGCAGTCGCAGCGCTCGCTGCCGAAGACGTCTCCTGTCATGCACTCGCTGTGCAGGCGGACCAGCGGCGCGCTCTGCCCGTCAAGCAGGCCCTGCTCCCACGCGCCCAGCGCCAGCAGGAGGTGTTCCCTGCCGTCTGCCAGCCCGTGGAATGTCATAACGTCGGCGGAGGTGCTGTAGCCATCGGGGAAGCGCAGGGGAACGGTTACCTTGGTGCGGATGGTGGCCGCGGGCAGGTCAGCCGCCCGGGGTACGGAATGGACAACTGCGGTCATTGCGGGCCTCGGCATTCGACGGTAAATAGTTGAAGGTTAAAGCAAACCTACTCCGCTTTGGTTATACCTTCAAGCAATTTCACTTATTATGACGTCATGCGGCCCAAGTCCCGGCCTGCTGCCGGACAACCATGATCAGGTATCAGCTATTTCGTTGACCCGGCAACGGACGTGTAGCACGATGGCGGGATGCCATCCCCCATCCAAGACAGTACGGCTGCGCCCGCCAGGCCGATCACCATCAACAGCAACGGCGCTTGGTGCTGGTTCCAGGACGAACGGGCGTTGGTGGACCCCGTCAACAACACACTGCTGGTAGGTTCAGTGGCTGCCCCGGAAGGCCAAGGCGGTGTCAGCCGCGGCGGCAACATCGAAGTTGCCGTCCTCGATTTGGACGCCGGGCACAGCACGGTGCATGTCCTCCACCAGAGGCTGGAGCCGGACGACCATGACGCCCCGGCCCTCATGATCAGGCCCGACGGCCGTTACCTGGCCATGTACGCCAGGCACAAGACCGACAACTATTCGCGCTGGCGGATTTCGGCCAGGCCGCATGACGCCTCCGAATGGGGCCCGGAAGAGTGCTTCGATTGGACGGAACTGGCCGGCGGCCGCGGCGCAACCTACTCCAACCTGCATCGGCTGGACGACGAGTCCCGGGTGTACAACTTTGTCCGCGCAATCAATGATGACCCAAGCTTGATGGTGTCCGGGGATGAAGGCGGGACCTGGCGCTATGGCGGCAAGCTCTTCACCCGCCCCAAGGTGGGGTACGTCAACGGCTACACCCGCTACTTCGGCAACGGCATCGACCGCATAGACCTCATCACCACGGACCACCATCCCCGCGACTTCAACAACAGCATCTACCACGGCTTCATCCGCGATGACGCGCTGCACGATGCCGAAGGCCGGGTGGTCAGCAAGCCGCTCATCGGGTCGCCGGGCATTGACCAGAAAGCCCTCACTACCATTTTCCAGGCCGGCACCGAACTCGACGGCGACGTCCTCACTCACGGCTGGACCGTTGACCTCCGGGGCCAGGAGAAGCACCTGGCCGCGATCATCAGCTGCCGGGCAAACGACATCAACGGCGCCCTTGGGCGCGAACAGACGCTCGACGTCGACGATCACCGCCTCCTGTACGCCCGCTACGACGGGACCCATTGGAGTCTCCGCCCGCTGGCGGTCGCCGGCCCTGCCCTGCTCCCCCACGAGCAGGACTACACGGGTTTGGGGGCAGTGGACCCCAACGACCTGGACCACGTGTACGTGTCCACCCCGGTCAGCCCGCGAACAGGCGAAGCCACCGAGCACTACGAGATCTACCGTGGCAGGACCCGGGACGAAGGCGCCACGTGGGAGTGGGAAGCAATAACTGCCAATTCCGACGTGGACAACCTCCGGCCCATGGTCCCGCCCGGAGATGCCTCAGTCCGTGCCGTTTGCTGGTTCCGCGGCACCATGCGCTCGTCCCAGGCCTATGAGGCAGAAGTGGTGGTGCTGCACTGACCGGTGAAGTCGAAGGTCGCGCCGTCCACCACCGGCTGGCTCATGGCAGGTCAGAACCAGTCGCCGTCGGCGTAGGCGCTCCGGACGTGGGCGCGCAGGTACTCCCCCACCACCGCTGCACCAAGGTCGCCCACGTCAGGTGCCACAACACGGCCGTCGACGCGCCGTGCCATCCGCTGGATGAACCGTTCCAGGCCGGGATCGTTGCCCAGGCGGAAGAAAGTGGTCTGGACGCCGGAGCGGCCCAGGCGGTCCAGCTCGGCAACAGTGGCGCGGATGGTCTCCGGGTCCGGCGGCCAGTTGAACCAGGAGTCACCGTCCGGCAGCAGGTGCGCTGTGGGCTCCCCGTCCGTAACCACCAGCAGGACAGGCTGCATTGACGGGTGCCGGCGGAAGAACCTGCCGGCCAGCAACAGGCCGTGATGCAGGTTCGTTCCCTGTTCACGGAGGGCCGGCAGGGCCGTGAGTTCGGCAATATCCATGGACTGCGCGTAGCGGCCGAACGTTATCAGCTGCAGCCTGTCGCCGCGGAAGCGGGTGGACACCAGGTGGTGCAGTGCCAGCGCGGTCCGCTTCATGGGCACCCACCGCCCTTCTGCAGCCATCGAAAAGGACACGTCCACCAGCAGGGCAACGGCCGACTGGGTGCGGGCTTCCGTCTCCGAGACTTCGATGTCGCCGACGGCGAGGCGCAGTCCGTGTGCCGGATCACCGCCGGCGGCCATGGTGCGCCGGATTGCGTTGGTCATGGTGCGGGTGACATCCCAGGGTTCGGCGTCCCCGAACTCCCACTGGCGGCTGGAACCTGTCTGTTCCCCGGCGGCCCCGGCCATCCTGGTGTCCCGGCTTCCCTGCCGGCCGGACAGCTGCTTGGCGGCGTCGCGGAGCAGCGACTTCCCAAGCCGCCGCATGGCCTGTGGCGACAACCTGAGGTCCCCGTCCGCACCCCGCCGCAGGTAGCCGCCGTCCTGCATGGCACGTTCAATCTCCGCCAAGGTACGGGCGCTGACAGCAGCGTCTTCACCAAGCTGTCTGGCCAGGGCGTCCACGTCCAGGTCATCAAGCCGGGAGCCGCTGTAGGACTGGGAAAGCTGCTCAGACAGTTCGTCGAGGCTCGGCGATGTCCTGCAGCACGCCGGTTCCGTCCCCCAGGCCCAGGCCTTCCTGCCCTTCGAAGCGTTCGGATCCGGTCCAGTCCTCCCCCGGGCGGAGGGCCTGAAGGGAGGCATCCAGTTCGCTGAGCTGGGCCATCAGTTCCGGTGAGCCAAAGGCCTGTGCGGACAGTCGCATCAGCTCATCCCGTTGCTCCGGGGACATCGACTGCAGGAGCCGCTGGGCCGCCGCAGCGCGCTGGGCCAGGGCATCCACCAGCTCTTCGACCGATTGCGGGTTCTCGGGAAAGTACTGGCCGTGTGCGGCCATGAATTCCTGGAAATCGGCTTCCGTGTCCTCGCCACGCCGGTGCTTGCCCAGCAGCTCATTGAGGTCCCGGAGCATCGCATTCACTGCCTCCCGGTCCTCGTCGGTGGCGCTTTCGAGTGCCTGCTTCATGCCGGCGAACCGCTGCTCGAGGACTTCCCGGCCAAGGAGGTCCTTGATCCTGTCATATGCTTCCCTGGCGGTCCCCGATTGCCAGTCATAGGACGCCAGTTCGTTGACCGCCGCCGCCGTGGAGGACGGCAGATTCTGCAACTGCATCTCCCGGAAGGCGCGGTCCGTGTTGTCCATCATGGCGTCCCGGGCCAGTTGCTTGCGTTCCTCCAGCACCGCCGTGTCCAGGAGCTTCTTTACCTCATCAAGGGTGCCGTCCAGCCGGTGGCGGCCCAACAGATCGCGCCGCCGCTCCTGGACACGCCCGGCGAGGTCGTCCAGGCCGTCCCGGTTCCGGCCCCCGCGCCGGAGGAACTCCTGCAGCGCGTGGCGCGGCGAGTAGCCTGCCATCACGTCTTCCGCGACGGCGTCAAGCGCCTCGGCCAGGTCGACGGGCGGGGCAAGCGGGTCCGGGCCGCCGGTGTACCGGCCGTATTTGGCGGACCGCTTGTGGATGGCCATGGTGCCTCCTGTGCCTAGCCGTAAATGGTTTCCTCGTCGTCGGACTCCTTGGAGATCCGCCGGCCGAGGTACAGCCCTTCCAGGGCCAGTTCGACGGCGGCGGCCCGATGTCCGTCATTGACCGCACCCAGGCGCCGGCCAATTTCGTCGTAGAGGCCCGAGCCGTTCAGGGACGGCAGGTTGCCGAGGAACTCCTGCGCCGTGACCTGTTCACCCGTGGTGACAGTCCGGTGCCCGTCCAGGGCAGCCACGAGCGGGCCCATGTCCAGTCCCTGGAAGTGCGCCCTGACAGCATCGGCCGTGGCGGTGCGCAGGAGGTGGTCAAGGACGCCCTGCTCCCGTCCTTCCTCACCGGATTCGAATTCGATCTTGCCGGTCAGGACCTCCACCGCCGGTTCCAGGTCGATGATCCGCGCCACTGCCTCCTTTTCGCCGCGCAGGCTGGCACGGCGCAGTGCCGCGGCAGCCACCGTTTCGGCCCCGGCAATGGCAAACCTCGCGGATACTCCGGAGGTCTGGTTGATGGCAGGGGATTGCCGCAGCGCCCGGGTGTAGCGGGCCAGGATTTCCAGGATGAACGGCGGGACATCGGCCACCAGCCGGCCCTCCTGCCGGATGACCGCCACTTCATCGTCCAGTTCGATCGGGTAGTGGGTCCGGATCTCCGCGCCGAAACGGTCCTTCAGGGGCGTGATGATGCGGCCACGGTTGGTGTAGTCCTCCGGGTTGGCTGACGCCACCACCAGCACGTCGAGCGGGAGCCGCAGCACGTAGCCGCGGATCTGGATATCCCGCTCCTCCATGACGTTGAGCATGGCCACCTGGATGCGTTCAGCCAGGTCGGGGAGCCTCGTTGATGGCGATGATGCCGCGGTTGGAGCGTGGAATGAGCCCGTAGTGGATGGTTTCGGGGTCTCCCAGGCGCCGCCCCTCGGCCACCCGCATCGGGTCCACGTCACCGATGAGGTCAGCCACCGAAGTGTCCGGTGTTGCGAGCTTCTCCACGTAGCGCTCCGAACGGTGCCGCCACGAAACCCGCAGCCGGTCCCCTTCGGTCAGTGCCCGGGCACGGGACTGTTCGGTGATTGGCTCCAACGGGTGTTCGTTAAGCTCTGAATCCTCGATCACGGGCGACCACTCGTCAAGCAAACCGGCCAAGGTGCGGAGCAGCCGGGTCTTGCCCTGCCCGCGCTCACCCAAGAGGACAATGTCATGGCCGGCGATAAGGGCCCGCTCAAGCTGCGGAATCACAGTCCTGCTGAAGCCGTACAGGCCCGGCCAGGGGTCACGCCCGGACGTAAGGGCGGCGATGAGGTTGTCGCGGATTTCGTGCCTCAGGTCCTTGTGGACGTACCCGGCCGCACGCAGCTCACCAACGGTATAGATCTCGGGGCGATCAGTCACTCCTCTAAGGTAATCCCCACCCTGCAGCTAATCGAGGGATTCGTCCGGATTCTTGCGCAGCTGACCCCCTCGCGGCTACCGCTTGCCGCTCCCCGCGCCCCGCAAGCTCGGCACGGGGCCCCCTCGCGGCTACCGCTTGCCGCTCCCCGCGCCCCGCAAGCTCGGCACGGGGCCCCCTCGCGGCTACCGCTTGCCGCTCCCCGCGCCCCGCAAGCTCGGCACGGGGCCCCCTCGCGGCTACGCTTAGACCCGATGACACAGAGCACATTGATCCTCCTGGTCCGGCACGGCCAGACGGCCACCACCGGTACCGTCCTCCCGGGCCGTGCGCCCGGGCTGCACCTTTCCGAGCGGGGAAGGGCCCAGGCCGACGCCGTCGCCGAACGCCTTGGGGGCCTGCCCGTCGACGCCATCTACTCCTCACCCCTGGAGCGGGCACGGGAGACCGCCGAGCCCACTGCCACCCGGACAGGCCGGGCGGTAAAGGAAGAGGCCGGGCTCCTGGAATGCGATTTCGGTGACTGGACCGGCGCCGCCCTCGCAGGCCTCACAGGCCTGCCGGAGTGGCAAACCGTCCAGCACAATCCATCGGCCTTCCGTTTCCCCAACGGCGAGGGCTTTTCCGGCATGCAGGCCCGCATGGTTGGGACACTCGACGATCTTCGAGCCGCCCATCCGGGTGGCGTCGTGATCTGTTTCTCCCACGCCGACCCCATCAAGGCGGCCGTTGCCCACGCATTGGGTACCCACCTGGACCTTTTCCAGCGGATCATGATCAGCCCGGCGTCGGTCTCGGCGATCTCCTACACGGACGGCCAGGCACCGGCCGTGCTCACGGTGAACTCGATGTCCGAACCCCTCAGCGGGCTGAGGTCGTCGTGATACTTTCGTGGTTGGCGTGGCACGGAAGGCCGGACGCAGAGCCGTGGAGTATCCGGTGCCGGCGCGCGAGCTGACGCTCCTTACCGAGGGCCGCGTGGAGCCTGCTGGGCCGCATCCTGAGCGGCAGTAACGCCACGTTCCTCGCGGAGCTTTCCTGCGCCGGCGATTCAGCCTGGGCTGTCTACAAGCCTGAGGCAGGAGAACGGCCACTGGCAGACTTCGACGCCGGCCTGTACCGCCGCGAACGTGCCGCCTACCTGCTCAGCGAAGCGTTGGGGTGGGGAATCGTGCCGCCAACAGTGGTCCGCGCGGACGCCCCGCTCGGGGTGGGATCGCTGCAGTGGTTCATCGAGGGCGACCAGCAGGAGCACTACTTCACCCTGTACGCCGACGCACCTGAGACCCACGCTGAGCTGGCCCGGGTGGCCCTGTTCGACTACGTTGCGAACAATACGGACCGTAAGAGCGGGCATGTCCTGCGCGGAATCGACGGCCGGATTTGGGGTATCGACCACGGCCTGTGCTTTTCCGCCGCCTTCAAGCTGCGCACGGTGATCTGGGATTTCGCCGGCGACCCCATCCCGGAGCACCTGCTGGCGGACATCAGCCCCTTGGCCGCCGCCGTCCCGCCGGATGTGGGCGGGCTGCTCCACCCCGCCGAAGAGACCGCACTCCAGCGGCGGGTCCAGCGCATCCTGCAGGAAAAGGCGCTTCCCGTTGACCGGACCGGGATGCGCTACCCGTGGCCGCTGGTCTAGGTCTGGTCGCGTCTAGGCCGCGGCCCTGCGCGGGTCCTGGCGTCCCTCCAGGGCTGCTGCCGCCGCCGGGGCCGCCTGCTCAAGGTACGCGCCGATGTGCTCAAGCAGGTAGTGCTGCCCCAACACAGTTGGGTGGTCGCCGTCCGGACCGATCAGGTCATCAAAGTCGCCGCTGATCCAGCCCTCGGCTATCGGGTCCACAAACTCACCGCCCGCCCGCGCGGTTGCTGCCTTGAGTTGATCGCTGATATCCACGAGCCCCGGGTCAGGGTCCGCAGTGTACGACGGCGGCCCCACAACAATGATCCTTGCTTCGGGGGCGAGGGTTTCTGCCCGGTCCATGGCGGCGAGCGCGGCGTCGCCAACGTCGGCGGAGGCATAGCCAAGGTCATTTTCCGAGCCAAAGAAGACCACGATCCCGGTGTCCGGGGTGACATAGTCGTCGACCTGGCTTCCGAAGGTGCCGTTGTAGTCACCAATGCTGAGGTAGCCACTGCCGTCCTCGGCGGCGTTGACCACTTCCAGGCCCGCGACCTGCGGGTCCGTCCGCATCAACGCCGGCCATGCCTCCTGCGGCGAGGTGCCGTGACCGGTGCTCAGCGAGTCCCCCACAACCACGACGCGGACCGGGGTGCCCCCGCGGTCTGGGGCTGGGTGTGGGCCGCGCTTCCTGACGTTACGGCCAGGAGGAGGGCAGCTGCACCGGCCGCCACCAGGCGGGCGGGGTGCCCGTGCAACGGTACGTTGTCCTGCATGGGGCCCTCCTCCTGCCTTCAATTGCCTGCGGCCACCGGGCAGCTGCCCGCCGGCTTTATGTCCGTTGTCTGAGTCCCATCGTAGGCAATTGTGGGATTACTGTAGGGCTAAGGTGACCAGTTCAACAGGATGCACAGCGACTGCACAGGAATCTTTAGGGCATTAGGTACCCGGCTGGCCGAGCTCCGGGGGTCACCGTAACCGGTTCCCCGGGGCTAGGCTGGTACCCGTGCAGCAGGCGGCCGCGCGTGTTCCGCTGGATGGTTCACGTCATCCAGGCCGGTGCCCTGGCCGCGAAAGCAGTCAGTCCCACGGGCGGAAGCCTGGGACGAAGCCAGGCTCCAGGGCCTGCCCGGCCACCCTGTTCCCATCTCCCTGCCAGGCCATACGTCCGGCAATGCAGCCATCCATTGCCCAGGGCCGGTGCCATCGCCGTGGGCGACTCGTTTGTGACCGGCCACCCGATCAGCGGGATTCCCGGACCGCAGATGCTGCACCCGACGTACCCCACGGATCCGGCCGCGGCGCTGGCAGGCCTGCAGAACCTGGCCGGCGCCGAGGCCTCCGTTGTCCTTCCCGGCCACGGCCATGCCCTGCGCATGCCGCTTGCCGACGCGCACGCGGAGATCGCCTAGAACTTCCCGTACCGCGCCCGTGCCATGGAGTAGACGCCGAAGCAGATAAGCCCCGCGGCGATGGCGGCGAGGAGGAAGATTCCGTACGGCTGCGAACCGAGCGTCTTCAGCCCGCCGTCCAGGCCCGAGGATTTGGACGGGTCCGCAGTTGCCGCGGCCACGATGATCAGAACACCTACAACGGCGAGCACCACACCCTTGGCGGCGTAACCGATGGTGCCGATCCACTCCACGGCCGTCCGGGCGCTGCCCGGGTCCTGCAGGTCCTTCATGAACTTCCGGGTGACGCCGCGGTAGGCGTAGAAGACCCCGGCGCCGATGATCGCCAGCCCTACAACCACCAAGAGCACCACCCCGGCCGGAGCTCCCATCAGCTTTGCGGTGAAATCGCTGGCCGACTGGCTGGAGTTCTTGCTGCCGCCGGAGGCAAAGACGGCGAAGGTGAAGGCCAGGAAACCGAACACCACGGCTTTCCCCCAGCGCTTCCGGCTTCTTTCAGCTTCTTCTTGGCGTCGGGCTCCGTGCGCGCCCCGAAGACGGCTTCGCTGAGCATCCACAGGGCAAGCGCTGCACATGCCACAGCCCCGGCCCAGAGCAGGATCCCGCCGCCCGGCTGGGACGCGAGGGTTCCGATCGCTCCGGATTGGTCAGCTTCACCGCCCTGGCCACGGTTCAGCTGCAAGGCGATGGTGCCGATCAGGATATGCACCAGTCCGATGAAGACAAATCCGGCCCGGGCCAGCATGCGTACCGCCGGGCTGCGGCTGGCCGACGCCGCCTCGGATACTGCCCTGTTAGCTCCCTGCGACGCGTTGCCCATGGCCGGCCTTTCCAAATATGTAGTTTGGTCTTCTGTTCCGCGGTCGGCTGCCCTGCCTGCCAATGTGGCGGAATGCTTCAGTGTAAATCCGTCCACGCCGTCCCGACAGGTCCGCAAGAGTTCCGGCCTGGCAGGGATGGCTACTACAGTCGAACCGGTGCATGCCAAACAGAACGCTGATGAATTGACCGGGCCAAACATCTCCGCCCTTACGCCCAACAACGCCGAAGACGGCTTCGTCAGGGTGCGCGGCGCCCGCGAGAACAACCTACGGAACGTCAGTGTCGATGTGCCGCGGGATGCGATCGTGGCATTCACCGGGGTTTCCGGCTCGGGCAAGTCGTCGCTGGCCTTCGGCACCATCTATGCCGAGGCGCAGCGGCGGTTCTTCGAATCAGTGGCGCCGTACGCCCGGCGCCTCATCCAGCAGGGCCACAATCCCAAGGTGGAGCAGATCACCGGGCTGCCGCCCGCCGTCGCACTCCAACAACGCCGCGGCACTGCAACCTCAAGGTCCACCGTGGGTACTGTCACCACTCTGTCCAACTCGCTGCGCATGCTGTTTTCCCGTGCCGGCAGCTACCCGGACGGCGCAGCACCGCTGGACTCGGACGTTTTCTCACCCAATACCGCGGCAGGCGCCTGCCCGGAATGCCATGGCCTGGGCACGGCCCACACCGTCAGCGAGGCGTCCCTGGTTCCGGACCCGTCGCTGAGTATCCGCGACGGGGCCATCGCGGCGTGGCCGGGAGCCTGGCAGGGTAAGAACCTGCGCGACATCCTGACCCACCTGGGCTACGACGTCGACGTCCCCTGGCGGCAGCTGCCCCGGAAGCAGCGGGACTGGATCCTTTTCACCGAAGAACAGCCGGTGGTGGAAGTAACGCCGCAGCGGGACCGCGTGGCCAAACCGTATAAAGGCCGGTTCTGGAGCGCCAAGAGCTACGTGATGCACACGCTCCTTGACTCCAAAAGCCCTGCCATGCGGGAAAAGGTGCTGCGCTTCATGGAAACCGGGCCCTGCCCGCGGTGCGGGGGTACCGGGCTCCGGCCCGAGGCCCTCGCGGTGACCTTCGCCGGGCACACCATTTCCGGACTCAATGCAGTCCCCATGGCCGAACTCGCGGAAATCATCCGCCCCACCACCACCTTGGCGGCTGCGGGAACCGCATCGCGCAGGCAGTCGTCCGAGTCCAACGAAGTTGCGGTGGCTATCACCCGCGACCTGCTCCAGCGCATCAACGTGCTGCTGGAACTTGGCCTGGGATACCTGGCACTGGGGCGGGCCACGCCCACGCTCTCGCCCGGGGAGATGCAGCGGCTCCGGATCGCCACGCAGCCTCCGGTCGGGACTGTTTGGCGTGATCTACGTGCTGGATGAACCGTCGGCGGGCCTGCACCCCGCGGATGCCGAGCCGCTGCTCGCCGTCCTGGACCAGCTCAAGTCGTCCGGAAATTCCGTCTTCGTGGTGGAACACAACATGCACATGGTCCGCCGGGCTGACTGGCTCGTGGACGTGGGGCCGCGCGCCGGCGAGGACGGCGGGGAGGTGCTGTACAGCGGCCCCGTCCAGGGCCTCAACGAGGTGCCCGGGTCCGTGACGCGGCCGTTCCTGTTTCCCGGCGGAACAGGAGCGGCAGGGGGCAACGGCGGCGCCGGCGCCACCGCCGGTGCGCGGCGGGAAGCCGACGGGTGGCTGGAATTGCGGGGCGTCAGCCGCCACAACCTGCGGAACCTGGATGCATCGTTTCCGCTCGGCGTCCTGACGGCGGTCACGGGCGTCTCGGGTTCCGGAAAATCCACGCTGGTCAGCCGCGTCCTCGCCGATGTTGCCGGCGCCGCACGCCACGCCCGTCCCGGCGCCGGGGCCACGCCGGACGAGCCGGACGAGGACTTCGAGGAACAGGACCAACCGGTGTCTGTGGGGCACGTATCCGGGTTGGAGCGGATCGACCGCCTGGTGAAAGTGGATCAAAAACCGATCGGCCGCACCCCGCGGTCCAATCTGGCCACGTACACAGGATTGTTCGATGCCGTCCGCAAGGAGTTCGCCGCCACCGATGCCGCCAGGAGCCGGGGATTCGGCCCCGGCCGCTTCTCCTTCAATGTCGCCGGCGGCCGGTGTGAAACCTGCCAGGGCGAAGGCTTCGTGGCCGTGGAACTGCTGTTCCTGCCCGGCAGTTACGGTCGCTGCCCGGAATGCGACGGCGCGCGCTACAACCCAGCGACTCTCGAGGTCAGGTACCAGGGCCGGAACATCGCGGAGGTGCTGGGCATGACGGTCAATACCGCCGCCGGCTTCCTGGCCGGGGTTCCCGCTGCGGCCCGCTCCCTGCAAACCCTCCAGGACGTGGGCCTGGGCTACCTCCGGCTTGGACAGCCCGCCACCGAGCTGTCCGGCGGTGAAGCCCAGCGGATCAAACTGGCCACCGAACTGCAGCGGGCCCGCCGCGGGCACACGCTCTACCTGCTGGACGAGCCCACCACGGGGCTGCACCCAGCCGACGTCCAGGCTCCTGATGGCGCAGTTGAACCGCCTGGTGGACGCCGGGAACACCGTGATCGTGGTGGAACATGCCATGGATGTGGTGGCCGCCGCCGACTGGGTGATGGACCTGGGACCCGCTGGCGGGGACGCCGGCGGCACCATTGTCGCCGCCGGCGGCCCGGCCGCCGTCGCCCGTTCCCGCAGCAGCCGCACGGCCCCTACCTCGCCGCAGCGCTCCGGTCAGCATCCGCCGGCAAGGACCAGTAGGAGGCCTCTTGCCCTGATTCGTGCAGGGGCGTAGGACAGGGGCATGCGTACGCAACGGGTGGTGCTCCCCCACGATGTCCTTCGAGGCCGGGTGGCGGTAGTGACCGGCTCATCGCGCGGGCTGGGGCTTGCCATGGCACGGGCATTGGGCCTGCACGGCGCGGCAGTGGTGCTGGCAGCCCGGTCGGACGACGCCGTTGCTGCCGCCATCCAGCGCCTGCGCGCTGAAGGGATCGCGGCGTCGGGAAGGCGCTGTGACACCGCCGAGCTCGCCGATGTGGAGGCGCTCCGGGACGAGGCCCTGGACCGGGGCACCCTGGACATCTGGGTTAACAACGCCGGCACGTCGGGGGTGTTCGGCCCCACGGCCTCGACGCCCGTCGATGACTTTACGCGTGTGGTGCGCACCAACATCCTTGGCACGTTCCACGGTTCCAGGGTGGCGCTGCCGGTGTTCCTTGGACAAGGCCACGGCGACCTGGTCAATCTCTACGGCCAGGGCGACCGCGGCCCGGCGGCGCTGCAGAACGCCTACGCATCGAGCAAGCGGTGGGTCCGCCAGTTCACCGAGACCCTGCAGCTCGAAACCAAAGGCACTGGAGTCCGCGTGCACGGCATGAACCCCGGCCTGGTAGAGACCGAACTGCTGGGGCGGGTGACCTCCCAGCCCGGGTATGAGCAGCGCCTCGGGGGCCTGCAGGTGGTCGTCGGGCTATGGGGGCAAACTCCGGGGGAGGCGGCCGGCCCCATAGTGGACCTGGTGACCTCGGATGCCCCGGAATTCCGGTTTCTCACCAAGCGGATGTTGGTGACGCGTGGGCTCCGCAGTGTGCTGGCGGGGCGCCTGCGCCGGGCCAACCGGATGCCACTGGACATCACGGTTTTGCCAGCGGCGGACCGGCCATAGCCCGGCACGCACCACGCCTCGCGGAGTACGCTCGCGGACGCTGGTTATGGCGTCTCGCGGTGACGGTGGAGGAAACCTTTGACCCGGGCCCGGAATTCACTTGGGTCCGCCGCCGGTCCCCGGGGCACCCGGCGGCCGGCTTCCGTGAGCAGCCGCAGGCCGTCGTCGACAGCCGCCTTCGATGCCCTGAGGGATGCCGCCGAGACTCCGGTCCAGACGTCGAGGATCGATCCGAGGGCGGCATCCGCGTTGTCGTCGGGGGCGACCGTGGTGACCAAACCCATCTCCCAGGCCTGGCGGGCATCCAGCATCCGGCCGCCGTAAAGGAGGTCCTTGCTCCGGGAGGGGCCTACCCGCAATGCCATCCGGGTGGCGAAAGTGGCCGGAACCAGCAGTCCAAGGCGTGCCACCGGCATCCCGATGCGGGCGGATGGGGTGAGCAGCTGCAGGTCACAGGCCAGTGCGAGTTGGCATCCCCCGCCGGCAGCCACTCCCTCGACGACGGCCAGGGTGGGAACAGGCAGGTCCTCAAGTGCCTGCAGCGCAGCTTCGATCACGTCGAATGAGCGGCTGATCTCCGCGTCAGTCCGACCCTCCCATTCGCTGACGTCCGAGCCGGAACAGAACACCCCGCCCCTGCCCCGCACAACCACCGCGCGCAGGGACGGGACAGCTGAGAGTCCGTGGACGGCGTCCCGTAATTCCCGCCAGTCGGTAAAGCCCAGCGCATTGAGCCGTTGCCCGCTGCCGAAGGACAGCGTGGCCACAGACCCCGACTCTTCAACACCTACCGCCGCCATGCGCTCCCGGCCTTCCCGCCCGCTGCATGCATCGGATCTCAGTGCCCTTCCGGGGCATCGCGCGCCCCTTCCGGTGCCGCCCGCGGCTTGAAGGGGCCCGGCCATTGCGATGCGCGGATCCGCGGCAGGTGGTGGACGGGGCCAAGGGTGCCCCACTCGTCCCCGCCAAGCCGTGACAGCGGATCGAGACTGGCCACCTCCGGGTGGTTGCCGCTGAGCACCTTGGAGGAGACGGATCCGTGCACCACCAGGCCGAACACCAGGACGCAGTCACCCATCCGCAGGGTGCGGTGGAGTGAGCACTCCAGGACTGCCGGAGACTCCTTGACCCTGGGCGGCCGGACCACGGTGCTGGGCTCGCGGGTCAGGCCGGCGGCGTCGAATTCGCTGATCTCGGCGCTGAAATTGGTCCCGGTGGCGTTGACCTCCTGGATCAGTGCTGCCGGGGCGAGGTTCACCACGAACTCCCCTGTCGCCTCGATGTTCCGCAGCGAATCCTTTTCGCCAACGGAGGTGAACTGGATGATCGGCGGGTCTACAGAGGCGACCGTGAAAAACGAGTGTGGCGCAAGATTGTCCACCCCTGCCGGGGATGTGCTGGACACCCAGGCGATAGGCCGCGGGACCACCACGGATGTGAGGAATTTGTAGAATTCCCGCGGACCTACGTGTCCAGGGTCGAAGTCCGTTCGCATCCGTCCTACAGGTTCCGTGGCGTCGCGGCGGCAGCGGCGTCCCGGGCCAGCGCGCCCCTGGCCCTGGGAAGGAGGATCAGGGCAGCCATGGCTATGACGCAGCAGAGGATGATGTAGAGCGAGATCGATGTCGAGTTGCCATAGTTGGCCAGCAAGGCTGCCGCGATGAGGGGTGCAGGACCACCGGCAATGACGCTGGCCAGTTGGTAGCCCAGGCCGGCGCCCGTGTACCGAATGTCGGTGTCAAAGCTTTCGGCGATCAGGGCGGCCTGTGGGCCGTACTGGATGTCGTGCAGGATCAGGCTGACCACTACGGCAACCCCCACCCAAAGGGCATCGCGAGTGTTCAACAGCCCAAAGTAGGGGAACGCGAAGAGCGCGGTGAGCACTATGCCGGTTCCGTAGACGCGGCGCCGGCCAAAGCGGTCTGAAAGGCGCCCGAACAAGGGAACGCTGATCAGCCCCAGGGCCGCCGCGATCAGCGTGTCATCGAGGATGGAGTTGCTGTCCAGCTTCAGCTGCTTGGTGGCGTAGGTAATGACGAAGGTGATGAACAGGTAGAACGGAGCCTGTTCCGAGGTGCGGACCAGCGCGGAAAGGAGGATTTCCTTGGGCTGCCGCCGGATCACCTCGATGATGGGGGCGCTCACCACCTTGTTGGACTTCCGTACGGCGTCGAATTCGGGGCTCTCGATGACGCGCAGCCGGACGAACAGGCCCACGCCGATCAGGATGATGCTCAAAATAAAGGGAATCCGCCAGCCGTAGGCCGCGAATCCATCGGTACCGGTGGCGGCTGTCGTGATCCTGACGACACCGGTGGACAGGACCAGCCCCAGCGGGACACCGATCTGCGGCCAGGAAGCCGACAGGCCGCGGCGGTTCTGGTCGCCCCATTCCATGCTCAGCAGTACCGAACCGCCCCACTCACCGCCCACGCCGATGCCTTGGATGATGCGGAGGACCACCAGCAGGACCGGCGCGGCTACGCCGATGCTCTGGTAGGTGGGCAGGCAGCCGATCAACACAGTCCCGAAGGCCATCAGGAACAGCGTCGCCATGAGCGTCGTCTTGCGGCCGATCCGGTCACCGAAGTGACCGAAGATGGCTGCGCCGATTGGCCTTGCCACAAAGCCCACGAACTGGGTGCCGAAGGCCGCCAGCACGCCGGCGAAGGCAACCTGGCCGGGGAAGAACAACTGGGGAAACACCAGGGCAGCGGCAGTCCCGTAGAGGAAGAAGTCGTACCACTCGATGGTGGTGCCAACGACGCTTGCCACGGTGGCCCGCCTTACGGCCTGCTCCCGGGTCACTCCTTGAATACTCATCATCACTCCATTGGTCAGATGCAGCAGAATGCCCGCTTTACTTCAAAAAGCGGACGTTTGGTGTTGTGAAGTCAGGCGACTGATCCCGCAATGCGGTTCTCCAACCCATGTTGCGGGTCCTTGTTGCCTATGTCAACGGTTATCTTCTCCCGCGTGGGCGCCATAGAATGACGACTCACACCCCAAGAACCACTGCAGACAAGGGACATGGACGTTGGCGGCAGAGCGAAGCAGCGGATCCGCGCAGCCCCTTCTGGTGCTGCGCAAAGTCAGCGAGATCCTGAACTGCTTCTCGGTTGAGTTTCCCGAACCGACACTCCAGCAGATCGTCCGGGAAACCGGCCTGCCGTCGAGTACGTGCCAGCGACTGGTGCAGAACATGGTCCGGGAAGGGTTCCTTGACCGCGACGGAGACCGCTACCGCATCGGGCTGCGACTCGTCCAGTGGGCCACCCCGGGCACCTTCGGGCTTGATGTGGTCCGCCTGGTCCATCCCTTCCTTCAGGAACTGCGCGACCGCACCGGAGAAACAGCATGCCTGTACATGCGGGACGGGGCCTACCGCACTGTGGTCGCGGTGGCCGAAACCCGCCACGTGGTGATGCGGCCTTTCCTCGTGGGGCAGGTTATGCCAATCCACGCCGGCGCCCCGGGAAAAATCTTCCTTGCCTTCGACCCCGAAGCCCGACAGGCAATCGAGGACACGGAACTGACCCCCTACACCTCCGCGACGCCCGACACCTGGGAGAAGCTCGACACCCAAGTCAGCAACGCGAGGGCCGACGGCTTTTATGCGGCGTTCGGCGAGCGGAATTCAGACGTCGGCTCGATCAGCGCTCCGGTCTTCAATCACGCCGGGCGCCTCGCCGCGGTCCTGGGCGTCGGTTTTCCCACCCAGCGCGTTGGCCCGGACGACGTCGGGCGGCTGGGTCCCGCGGTGGCGGATGCTGCGCGGGCGGCCAGCGTCGCGCTCGGGTACACGGGGAAAAATCTCCCTTCCTGACAACGTCCGGCTGTTCCGGACCGGACCTGGCGACGGCGGCCAGGCGCCGCCGTCGTACGCCTTTACCGTTGCCGCAGGCAAATATCGGCAAGGCTATGGACTCTTGGGCGGGGCCCAACCAGACTGTCTACAACAGCTGGCCAGGTGAACCGGAATTGACGGCACTTTCATTGGTCGGGTAAATGGACGGCTGCATTTGTTGGGGCTTTACCGTAGTGCCGTTCGCGGCATTGAAAGGACCTGGTTATGCCGGACTTCGCACCGTTCTTCCCGCTTATCGCCATTATTTTGGGGGTGCTTTTTGCCGTCGGCTTTATCTGGGTTGCCACGAAGCTGATGTGGAAAGTGGCTGAACCCAACGAAGCCCTGATCATTTCCGGCTTAACGCGCGGAACCCTTGAAACCCGGGAGGGAATGGATTTCAAAATTGTCACCGGAAAGGGCGCCCTGGTCCTTCCCGGCCTCCAGACCGTGCGTCCTCTGTCGCTGACATTGAATGAAACCGAGCTCAAAGTCTCATGCGTTACCTCACAGGGCATCCAGGTAATAGTGGAGGGCGTCGTCATTTACAAGATTGGGGACGCGCCGCCTTTTATTGCCAATGCCGCCCGCCGCTTCCTGGGCCAGCAGCCAAAGATGGAAAGCCAGGTATATAACGTCTTCGAGGGCCACCTGCGATCCATTATCGGCAGCATGACCATGGAGGAAATCATCCGGGAACGGGACAAACTCGCGTCCCAGGTCCGCAGCGCCAGTGGCGTGGAAATGGAAAAGCTGGGCCTGGTGGTGGATTCGCTGCAGATCAAGGACCTGCAGGATCCCACCGGCTACATCCAGAACATCGCAAAACCGCACATCGCCCAGGTGAAGATGGAGGCCCGGATCGCCGAGGCCACCCGCAACCGGGAGGCGGCGGAAAAGGAAGCGGAAGCCGCAGCCCTGATCGCGGATGCACAGAGCGTCTCGGCCATCCGGCAATCGGTGGCACAAGCCAACGCCGAACGCGCCAGGGCCAATGCCGCCCAGGCCGGCCCACTGGCTGAGGCGACGGCGCGGCAGCAGGTGGTGGTGCAGGAAACCGAGGTCGCCAAGCTTGAGGCCGACCGGGAAGAGCAGAAGCTGCAGACGAGCATCCGCAAACCCGCCGATGCCAAGGCATATGCCAAACGAACGGACGCTGAAGGCCAAAAGGCGGCGGACATCAGCGCAGCGGAGGCACTGGCACGCCGGACCGAGCTTGAGGCCCAGGCGAACGCCCGCCGGACGGAACTCCAGGCGCAGGCGAATGCCACCGCGGCGGCTGCCGCGGCCGGGGCCACCAAGGTCACCGGCGAAGCCGAAGCTGCTGCGACCAGGGCGAAAGGTGATGCTGCGGCGTCGGCGATCAAGGCCAAGGCACTGGCCGAGGCGGACGGCATCAAGGCCCGGGCCGAAGCGTTGGGCACCAACCAGGACGCAGTCATATCCCAGCAACTCGCCGAGAACATGCCGGCCATCATCGCCGCGGCGGCCGAACCGTTCTCCCACGTTGAGCACATGACGGTCCTGAACGGCGGCGAGGGCGTCAACCAGATGCTGGGCGGGATCCTTGCCCAGGCGGGCGACTACCTGCCCGCCCTCGCGACGGCGTTGCGTAAGGGTGAGGACGCCAAGCGCACGCCGACGGCTCCGGGCACGTAGGGGTCACCGGATGCGCAGGGACGTGGACCGGAGCCTGACCGGCAAGATCGGCCGGGTGACCGGGCGCATTGGCCCGGGCACCATCGGCGAAGTCATGCTGCCCTACCGTGGCGGAACCATGGCCTTCCACGCCCATCCATTCGACAAAGCCAGTGACTTTCCCGTGGGCGCTGAAGTGCTGGTGATCTACTTTGAGCCGCCGCAAACAGTGTATGTGGAAGAGCTGCCGGACGTGTTGAAGCACGCCGAATAGGGCCCGGCGCCGTTCTCCCTCCGGGTGGAGCTACCGCCCGCCCTCCATTTTGCGGCTGCGCTGCTCCTGGGCCATGGGTCCGTAGGGGTAGACCCCTGCCTCCGGCCGGCTGGCCTCGGTGAGCCGGTTGACCTCATCCGCGCTGAGCCGCAGGTCTGCGGCCGCAAGGTTGTCAGCGAGCCTGCCCGGTGGTCCTGGCACCCAGGATCACCGACGTCACTGCAGGCCTGTCCGCCAGCCAGGCGAGGGCCACCTGGGACGGGCTTACGCCATGGGTGGCGGCAATGTCTTCCACGGAGTGGATGACATTCCAGGTGCGCGGGTTGTCATTGCGCGCCTTCCATGCCTCCATGCCGCGTTCGGGGTTCTCCCCCAGGCGGGTGGCGCCGGAAGGGCGCTGGTCGCGCTTGTACTTGCCGGACAACCAGCCGCCGCCCAGGGGCGACCACGGCAGCAGGCCGATTCCGGCGTCCATCGCGGCAGGCACTATCTCGAATTCAATATCCCTGACCAGGAGGCTGTATTGGGGCTGCAGGCTTACCGGGGCGTTCCATCCCTGGCTGCGTGCAACATGGACTGCCTTGGTGAGCTGCCAGCCGAGGAAGTTCGAGAAGCCGAAGTAGGCGATCTTGCCGCGGCATACGGCGTCCTCCAGGAAGCGGAGGGTTTCCTCCAAGGGGGTGATGGGGTCCCAAGCATGCATTTGGTAGAGGTCAATCTGGTCGACCCCCAAGCGCCGGAGGGAATCATCCAGGGCGCGGGTCAGGTGCCGGCGGGACGTTCCGACGTCGTTCGGTGCCGTTCCCATGGGGAAGCGCCCCTTGGTGGCGATCACCGCGTCGTCCTTCAGGCCGGGCCGCGCCGCCAACCAGCGGCCGATGACCTCTTCCGAGACCCCGGAACTGTAGACGTCGGCGGTGTCGATGAAGTTGCCGCCGGCTTCGAAGTAACTGTCAAGGATGGCATGGGACGTTTCCTCGGAGGCCTCTGCACCGAAGGTCATAGTGCCAAGCGCATAGTTGGAGACGACGGTGCCGCTGTGGCCGAGGGTTCTGTACTGCATTGTCTTCCTCTTGATCAGTTGCGGTTGGGCGGAATGTTGCGATCAGCAGCGTCCGTGGTGGTGGTCCGGATGCGGTACAGGCTGGTAGTTGCGGTGAGGTAGAGGTCCTGGCCATCGGGGCCGCCAAAACACAGGTTGGACACGGTCTCGGGCACGGCGATGGTGTCCAGCAGTTCGAAGGACGGTGAGTAGACGCGGACTGAGGGGCCCGCCGAGGTCCAGATCCTGCCTTCGACGTCCACCCGCAGTCCGTCCGCCGCGTGGCCGTCTTCCAATTCGAGCGTGCTTGTCCTGGGGCTGCACTGGCCGGCGCGCACGCTGTAAGTGGCGATCCGCAGCGGGACACCGTAGCCGGGACCTGCCGTGTCCGCTACGTAGAGGACAGACTCGTCAGGCGAGAAGGCCAGCCCGTTGGGGTGCACGAGGTCGGTGATGACGGGCGTGAGCGCTCCTGAAGCCGGTTCGAAGCGGAACACGTTGCAGCCTCCGTATTCCTGCTCCCCCTCATGCCCTTCCGTTGTTCCCGGGAGGATTCCGTAGGGCGGATCTGTGAACCAGATGCTCGAGTCTCGGGCGATCACCACGTCATTGGGCGAATTAAGCCGCCGGCCCTGGAAGGAGTCAACCAGGCCGGTGACCGTGCCGTCCCGGTCGCGTTCCACCCGGCGCCGGCCATGGCTGCACTGCACCACACTGCCGTCCGCGTCGAGGGTCCGGCCGTTGGTGAATTCGACGCCGGCGGCGTATTCCTGGTCGCCCCGGTGTCGGGGTTGAACTCAAGGATGCGGTTGTTCGGGATGTCGCTCCACCGCACGGTCCTGGACGACGGCACCCACACCGGACCCTCGGCCCACACCGAGCCCGTGAAAAGGCATTCCAGCGGGCCCCAGGTCAGCTGGTTATCCATGCAATCTCCCCTTGGGTTCGGTGGGTTTGCCAGCGCGGCGGCTAGGCAAGGTGGACGGCGTTCCATTCGAGGAGCCTCGGTTGGGCCAGCCCATCCAGGACGAAAGGATCACCGGCAACGAAACGCTCGGCTTCGCCGCGCGAGGTGAAAATACCCATTGAGCTGAGGCCTGGTTCGGGCGCCTGGAAGGGGCCCAGGGCGAGCAGCCCTCCGCCCGCGGCCCGGAATTCCTCGTAGTAGGCCTTGTGGCGGGGATAGACGTCCATGACTGCCGAACGGTCCGCACCCTCGCGCAGGCTGTAAATCACGACACATTCCATGGCCCCGAACTTACCCTAGCCTTGGCCTTGGGCCTGTGGGACGCGCAGGTTGCCATACCTTTCCATGCCCGCACCTCATGGTTCACTGGTCCCTGCTGGTTCCCCTTGGATTCTTCGTGTATCGCCACTTGCGGATCCGACGGCGGGAGTAGTGACCCTGGGCCAGGGGTTGGTTACGATCAAGGTTCAACGGTCAGTAATTTGAGGCGTTGGCGCCCGTCGTCCCCGGGGAGCGCCAGGTGAGCAGAGAGGCCACCATGGATGTCACCCAGCCTGCTGGATACCCGCTCGACCCCTTTCCGCACTATGAAGTCATGCGAACCACGGCCCCGGTCTTCCAGGACGATCGATCAGGCAGCTGGCACGTTTTCCGCTATGACGATGTCCAACGCGTGCTGTCCGAACACGCAACGTTCTCCTCACGGATGGGCGGCGACAATCCCTCCGGTACCGGCCAGTTGTTTGCCGCCAGCCTGATCACCGCAGATCCGCCGAGGCACCGTCAACTGCGCTCCCTCGTCACGCAGGCGTTCACCCCCAAAGCCGTTGACGCGCTGGGACCGCGCATCGCCGGACTTACCGACGAGCTTCTGGACGCGATCGCAATGAGCGGAAGCGCGGACCTGATCAGGGACCTGGCCTACCCGCTGCCGGTCATCGTGATTTCCGAGCTGATGGGCATCCCTGCGGAGGACCGTGAGCGCTTCAAGCACTGGTCGGATGTGATTGTCAGCCAAACCCGGACCGGTCCGGGCAGCGAAATCCAGGACACCACCACGTCTGAAATGGTGGAGTACTTCATGGCCCTGATAGACCAGCGCAGGAGCCGGCCCGGAACGGACCTGATCAGCAGCCTGCTGGCCGCCGAGATTGATGGCCAAAAGCTGACGGTGCCGGAACTGCTCGGTTTCTGCAGCCTGCTGCTGGTGGCCGGCAATGAGACCACCACCAACCTGATCGGCAATGCCGTTCTGTGCCTGGCTGAGTCGCCAGCGGCGTTCGAGCGTCTCCGGGTCGAGCCCACGTTGATACCCCAAGCCCTCGAAGAAGTGCTGCGCTTCCGGTCGCCGGTGCAGTCCATGTACCGGGTGACGGCGGCGGAGGCCACGGTTGGCGGCCAGCAGATCCCTGCCGGTGCCCCTGTCGTGGCCTGGATCGGCTCCGCAAACCGCGACGGGGAGCAGTTCCAGCGGGCAGCCGATTTCGACATCGACCGAAGCCCCAACCGGCACCTGGCGTTCGGCCACGGCATACACTTCTGCCTCGGTGCGCCGCTGGCCCGGCTCGAGGCCAAAATTGCGCTGGAGGCGCTGTTGACCAGGTTACCGGGGCTGTCGGTGGCTCCCGAAAATGAACTGGAGCGGATGGAAAGCAGCATTGTCTACGGGCTGAAGGAACTTCCCGTCAGGTGGCAGCCGGCCTGACGCGCATGGACGCCGGGACTTGAGGGCGGCCACAGGCTGCACTTCACTGGGCGGTGCCGGCCTTCGCGGCGTATGCGGTGGCCTGGGAGCGCACTTGGCGGAGATAGGCGTCGGACTGGTTGTATGCGTAGATGGCGTCCGTCCACCCTTGCGCAGTGGTGAGGTCGCGGCCGTGGCCGCATAGATATGTCGCCGCACTGAGGGTGGCGTCGTCGATGTTGAACGGGTCTGCGGTTCCGTCCCCATTCCCGTCCATGCCTGCGATCCGCCAAGTGGAGGGAATGAACTGCATGGGTCCAACGGCGTGGTCCCAGTTGGGGTCGCCGTCAAGGGCACCGCCGTCGGTGTCAGCGATGGCGGCGAAGCCGGCGCCATCAAGGCTCGGGCCCACAATCGGGCCGTTGGCCGGGCCCGATTGTGGGCCCAAGCTGCCGCCGCCGTACGTTCCGTGGGCTGATTCGATGAAGCCGACGGCGGCCAGCGTATTCCAGCCGATTCCGCATTTCGGAGTGGACTCGTTGGCCCTGACGGCCGATGTGACATAGGCCCGCAGCGCCCGGGCAGGGATTCCGGTTTCGGCGGCAGCCCTGCCAAGCCAGTCGGCGTCCGGATTTGGCGTCACGTCAACTGCGGTGGTGATTCCGTCGCGCCCCGTCTCCAGTTTGGCCCCTGCGCTGGGAGGCGGAGAAATGGCCCCACGGGCTTCGCCGCCGTGCTGTCCCATTACCCAGAACGAGAAAGCAGCGCTGGCACAGACCACGAACAGGCTAAAGACCACAAAGCGTTTTACACGGAGCACCGACTAATCAAACCACCGAAACGGTCCGCTCTGTACGGGGCGTACCCGTAGCGCGCGTGTTCCCCTTCGCTCCCTTGCCGATCAGGAAACTCTAGAGAACGGCGAATGCAACAATGATGCCGATAATGACCGCCGCTACGAGCCCCAGCGCCATATAGCGGCCAGCCCTCATTGAGCTCTTCCGGACGGGAGCGCCCGTTCCCGGAAGCACTTCCTGCCAGGCCTTTATCGCTTCCAGCCCTTGGTAGTAGGCGAACATCATCGCCGCACTGCCGGCGACGCCTGCCACGCCGCCCAGTCCACCGGCGCCGCTCATGGCCGCGCCCGCAGATCCGGCACGGCTGAGGTCCGTGGGGTCCTTGTGACCGCTCGGTGCACCCTGCATCTCCGCCACCTGGGCCGCCGATGGACTCGGAGACAGTGACGCCCCGACCCCCAGGATGTCGTACTTGCGCCCCTGGGCTTCGACGACCATTGTTCCCATGGTGGTGAAACGGAATGACGCCTGCTGCACGGGCAACGAGAGTACGCTCACGCCGGCAGCATCCACCATGCGGAAAATCCCCGACGAATCCATACTGACCACCACCGGGACCGTTTTGGCTCCATTGATCATGCTTTTGCGCCAGTACAGCAGGGACTTCATAGGCGCGGTGGGGTCATGTGATGGCGTCGTCATGATCCACAGCTTAGGCGTAGCACCGCCACATTGCCTGCAGGGGAGATGGGCAGATCTCCCCCTGGCCACAGATATGCCGTCCGCTCAACGGAGCCGCACACGCATATCCCTCATCGGTACCATCAAACATGGGCAGGAAGAACTACCTCATCGAGGGCGGCTCCGGCACGGGCAAGACCTCTGTCTGCAACGAGTTGAGGCGGCGCGGCTACCACGCCATCAACGGCGACCGTGAACTCGCCTACCAAGGTGATCCCGAAACCGGTGACCCAGTGGAGGGGATCACCGGAATCGCTGTACACGGGCACCACGTGTGGAGAACGGACCAGGTCAGGGCCCTGGTCGCAGCCCAGGGGAAGCGGTGACGTTCTTCTGCGGCGGCTCGAGGAACGTTGCCGGATTCATCGGCCTGTTCGACGGCGTCTTCGTTCTCGAGGTCGACCTCGAAACACTCGAAAGCCGGCTTGCCCGGCGCCCACCGGACGAATGGGGAGGGCAGCCAGAGGAACGGGGACTGATCAAACACCTGCATCAGACACGGGAAGAAATCCCACCCGGTGGCATCGCGATCGACGCGACTGCACCGCTACCGCGCGTGGTGAACGAGATCCTTAGGCACGTCCAGGCCAACGGGCCTGCGTAGCCGGCTCTTGGGGCACGAGGTTTTACAACGCCATGCGCGGTCAGCGCACCACTTTCCGGTGCCCCGCGTCCAGGCGCTGGGTCCAGCCCCGCGAATCGAGATATTCCAGTAGCGGAACCGCGATCCTGCGGGTGGTGTTGAGTGCCTGGCGGGCCTGGCTCGTGGTGAAGGGCTGGTCCAGGCGGGCAAGGGTGCGCATCGCCAGGGCCGGCGCCGTTGGCAGGAGCACCACACCGTCACGCAGCCGCAGGACACGACCCGTTCGTTCTGCGGCTGCGAGCTCCCGTGTGCCCAGCCCCAGGGCAGCCAGGCTCGTCGGCTTCCGGAGCATGGAACGCATTCGCTTTGAGCCGGCCCTCCAACGTGGCGATGGCCGGTTCGATGGTGCCAAGGTGGTTCTGGCTGCCAGGCATCCGGATGTGTCCGCTGTCCTGTTCCAAGGCAGCCCCCTGGATCACACGGGAAAGGAGCTTCTCGTCGGGCAGCTTAAGCAGGTCCCGCGCCGCGCCCATCGAAAGGCCTGGAGCCAACGGATCGCGTTCCTGCAACGCCTGGACTGCAGCGCGCAGCCGATGCTGCCAGGCCTCAAGGACAGGGGCATGGACCCACCAATCGCCGAAAACCCGCACGCCAGCCGGGACGTCCGCATCGTGCCCGGGCAGCAGTCCAAGCCTGCGCAGATGCTGCACCTGGACTGCTGCACGGGCTGCTACCTCCCCCAGCACGTCACCGGCGGGATCCATCCCTGCCAGGCGCTGTGCCCAGTGGGCTCCGTCACCGCGACGCCGCAAGGCCGGGGGTCCGCATCGAGGATGCGCGCGCCACCCATTACCGAACGGCTTCCGGGGTCCCGCAGCACCAGCCGGTCCCCCAGGACGAGAGGCAGCTGCCTGTCGAGGACCAGTCGGGCGTGGTCAGCGCCAAAGGGACGCAGCCGCGCCGGCACCGACGCCGTGCCCACGTGCACCGTGAGCTGCTCCGGCAGCTCCGTGTACGCGACTCCGGTGGTGCGCTGAATGCCGACAATTCCGGTGGTGGGCCATGCGCCGGGTGTGACCAGCGCGTCTCCACGCCGGATGTCCGTGGGGGCGACGTCACGCAGATTCAATGCCACCCGGCTGACCGGCTCCACCGACGCATAGGAGGTGTCACGGCTTTGCAGTCCCCGGATACCGACGGACCGGGAACCGCCGTGACCGAGCAGGCTCCAGCCGGTCACCCTGCGCGAGCGTCCCTGCGGCCAGTGTTCCGGTCACCACTGTTCCGGAACCCGTGATCGTGAACGATCGGTCCACCCACAACCGGACCCGCCCGGTGGTGGCGGGGGCGGGCACCTGGGCCAGGACGTCGTCGAGCGCTGCACGTAACTGAGTCAGCCCGCTCCCGTCGAGAGCCGACACAGCTACTGCAGGCGCATCCTGCAGACCGGTCCCGGCAAGCTCCGTGCGGGCCCGCGAGAGGACGTCTGCGATGCGCCGGCTGGAGGCCCGATCCGCGCGGCTCAACACCACTACGCCATGTTCAATCCCAAGCGCAGCGACGGCGTCCCGGTGGTCGTTTGACTGCGCCTGCCAGCCTTCGTCCGCGGCTACGACGAAGCAGACCACCGGCGCCGGTCCGATTCCTGCAAGCATGTTCCCGAGGAACCTCTCATGGCCTGGAACGTCAACGAACGCCACATCCCGTCCGGACGGCAGGGTAGTCCACGCATAGCCTAGGTCAATGGTCAGCCCGCGTCGCCGTTCCTCCTCCCAACGGTCCGGCTCCATCCCGGTGAGGGCGCGGACCAGGGTGCTTTTACCGGAATCGACATGGCCGGCCGTGGCAATAACATGCACTGGTCAGCCCGCGCTGCCCGCAGCGTCCAGTGCCGCCACAGCCTGCCGTATCGCGCCGAGAATCCGGACGTCGTCCTTTTCGGGCACGCAGCGCAGATCGATCAGGCAGGAGCCGTCGTGGACGCGCGGCAGCACGGCCGGGTCGCCGGCCCGCAGGTGACGCGCGAGTCCTTCAGGAAGCCGGAGCGCCCATCCGGGCAGGGGCACGCCGGGGGCGCCGCCGCCGCCCACCCGGCCGTCGTGGGGCACGACGGGCACATCAAGGGCTTGGGCGAGCTTGTCCGTGCGGCGCCGCAATTGCCCGACGTCGGCGTGCAGGGCCTGGACGACCGGTGGCGGTCCACCGGCAACAGTCGCCTCCAATGCAGCGAGGGCAAGTTTGTCGGCCCGGACCGCGCGGGCGAGCGGGTGGCGGGCCAACCGGGTGATGATCTCCCTGCGGCCCAGCAGTATGCCCGCCTGGGGGCCGCCCAGCAGCTTGTCACCGCTGGCGATGACGACGTCGGCCCCGCTCACCAGGGCGGAGGAGACGTCCGGTTCATCCGGCAGGAACGGGTCCGGGACCAACAACCCACTGCCCAGGTCAGCCACGAGCGGCACCCCGTTGGCCACAGTCAGCCGGCTCAGCTCGTCCAGCGGAACAGCGGACGTGAATCCGTCAACACGGAAGTTGCTCGGGTGGACTTTGAGCACGCAACCTGTGTCCGGCCCCAGGGCGCCGGCGTAGTCGTGCAGGTGCGTCCGGTTGGTGGTGCCCACCTCGCGAAGCGTGGCGCCCGTGGACTCCATCAAATCAGTCAGCCTGAAGCCCGCGCCGATCTCGACCAGTTCCCCGCGGCTCACCACCACCTCACGGCCGGCAGCCAGGGCCGTCGTTGCCAGCACCAGTGCTGCGGCTCCGTTGTTGACCACCAGCGCGTCCTCGGCGGCGGGACAGGCAGCGAGCAAAGCAGCGCGTGCGCCCGCACCGCGGCGGGAGCGGCTGCCGTCTGCCAGATCCAGGCTCCACGTCAACGTATCCGCTGGCCGCTGCAAGGGCTTCCACCGCGCCGTCAGAAAGTGGGGCGCGCCCAAGGTTGGTATGGACGATGACGCCGGTTGCGTTCAGCACCGGGCGCAGCGTGGTTGCAGTGCGTGCAGCTACGGCGGCTTCGAGGGCGGGTTCCACCTCGCCGGGAGGGAGTTCACCGCGCCGTGCCTGCTCCTGGACTTGCCGGACCAGATTGCGGATGACCCGCTCGTTCAGCCGGGTCCGGGCCCCGAGGACGGCCGGCAGAGCCAGCAGGTCATTCGTGCGGGGAATCAGGCGCCGGGGATCGACGTGGTCCACAGCCCTCCTCATATCGCGGCATTGACTGCCGAAAGTTGGCGGTGGCGGACGGGAATCGAACCCGCCAGGCCGAGATGCTCAGCCTCACCGGTTTTGAAGACCGGGGGGCCCACCAGGACCCGGACGCCACCGCGCCTCAATATAGCAGGGTTGGCTTGAGGGGTACGCTAGGCGGGTGAATGAGGCTCAGACGTCAGTCCAACAACTCGATAAGGGCGCCGGTGCGTTCCGGCTCACGGACTACGCCCATGGCGGGGGCTGCGCCTGCAAGATCCCGCCGGGCGAGCTGGAAGAGGCGGTCCGTGGTCTCATGGGCCAAGCGGGCGCGGAGGTATTAGTTGGCCTTGACAACGGCGATGACGCCGCCGCTGTCCTGGTGCGCGACGACCTTGCGGTGCTCACCACCGCCGATTTCTTCACGCCGGTCGTCAACGACGCCTTTGACTGGGGCCGCATTGCCGCCGCCAACGCTCTTTCCGACATTTACGCCATGGGCGGGCGGCCGGTCACGGCCATCAACCTTGTTGGCTGGCCCCGTGGTGTCCTGCCGATGGAGCTGATGACGGAAGTCCTCCGCGGCGGCCTGAGCGTCGCGTCGGAGGCGGGCTGCCCAGTGCTTGGCGGGCACTCCATTGATGATCCGGAGCCGAAGTACGGCATGGCCGTCACCGGCGTCGCCCATCCCGACCGTTTGCTGCGCAACGACGCCGCCCGGCCCGGGCTGCCCATCACACTCACCAAGCCGCTCGGCGTCGGACTCCTCAACAACCGGCACAAACAGACCGGTGAGGTGTTCGCTGAAGCAGTAGAGACGATGGCGGCACTCAACCGCGACGCATCGGAGGCCGCCGTGGCCGCCGGCGTCAGGGCCGCGACGGATGTGACGGGCTTCGGCCTGCTGGGGCATCTTTTCAAAATGGTCCGCGCCTCCCAGGTAGGCGCAGTAATCGACCTGAAGGCCGTACCGCTGATCGACGGGGCATTGGAGGCACTGCGGGATGGTTTCGTCTCCGGCGGGACCCGACGCAACCTGGACTGGGTGCGTCCGCACCTCAGCAGCGGTCCCGGCGTCACCGAGGACGACCTGCTGCTGCTGGCCGACGCCCAGACCTCCGGCGGCCTGCTGGTAGTCGGCGAATTGCCTGGGTACCCGGTAATTGGCCACACCACCGCCGGCCACGGCATCGACATCCGCTAACCGCGGCCGCGCTGTCAGCTAGCTGCCCGTAGTGATCGCGTCGTCGGTGACACCGGCCGCGCGGCGTGCCGCGAGCCGGTTCTTTTGCGGCTCGATGGTGTAGCGCGGATCCCTGGCAGAGGCGAGGCCGGCCTCAAACACACCAAAGCGCGTCAGCGCCGAAGCAGCCAGCAGCGCCACTCCGGACACGGTAGCCACCACACGGTTGCGGCCGCCCACCAGCGCGCCGACGCCGCCGGCCACAGCCAACCGCTCGCTCCACTTAAGCATGGCGCCCGCCTTGCCCTGGTGCAGCGGTTCCGCGGCTACCGGATCCATCCGGTGCTCCATTACCTTCATCGCGGCCACGTCACCCAGAACGCCGAGCACGGCGAGCTTCCGGGCGGGACCGGTCTCGCGGACCGGCGTGGTGACCATGGCGAGCCCGGCCGACGCGAGGCAGGCCGAACTCACGAAGACGAACGGCAGTTCCTCGTGCGCAGCGTTCCACGTCGGGGTGGCGGTGTCACCCAGCAGGACGGCGGTGTAAGCCGCCAGCGGACCGGCGAAAAGTGCAGCCTCGAATCCGGCTGGCCCCTCCACAGCCTGCAACACCTTCCGCAACGGACCAATTGGAAGTCTGCTTCCAGTCATCCGGTCGATTTCAGCGACGGCCGCGATGCCCGTGCCGGCGCTGAACGCACTGAGGATCCATGAGCCCACACTCATCGGCGAGGTGACCTTGAAGGTCCGCAGCATATGCAGGAAACGTTCCGGCCTGCCCAGGTCTTTCACCAGCGCAACAGCACCGGCGCTCACTGCTGCCAGGGCGCCCAGCCGCGCGTTCCGGCGGAGCGTGGGCCGCCCGGTCAGCTGGCCGCCCAGGCCGAGGAGGGCTGACCCGGCTGCCACGCCGCCCAGGAACAGGTAGATGGCGACGTCATCGCCCCAAGGCGCCGGCTTCACTACCGGACGGCCGTAGTACGAGGTGAACTCCGGCTCCGGCACCATAGGCATTTCCCGGGAGCCGTCACCGTTATCCCGGCGGCGTCCCATGCCACGCTTGCCGCCCTCAGGCCGGCGGCGGCGGGCAGGCTCGGTTGGCCGGAAGCTGTCGAACTCTGAGAGGGTCATTCCCGCCCTCCCAGGAAAGCCAGCGCCGCTGCAGCGGCCATGCCCGCTACGGCCATGCCGGCCCGCCGGTACATCTGCGGCAGGTCGGCTGTCGGCACCCGCGGGTCCGGCGGGAGCCCGTAAACCTCCGGTTCATCAAGCAGCAGGAAGACGGATCCGGTTCCGCCGACGCCGTCGTTCTCGTTCGCGCCGTACAGCCTCGCCTCCGTCATGCCCTTGGCGTGCAGATCGGCGATCCGTTCCCTGGCCGTCTCCACCATGTCGTCGTGGTCACCAAACTTGATGGACGTCGTGGGGCACGCCTTGGCGCACGCCGGCGTCTCATCGGCCACAAGCCGGTCGTAGCACAGCGTGCACTTCTGGGCGATGCCGACGTTGGGGACGGCGGGATGCCCGGCGTGCTGGTCTTCCCTGCTGGTGGCGACCTTGACCGTGCCGTTGCTGCGGCGCTCGATCACGCCGAAGGGGCACCCCGCCACGCACGTTCCGCAGCCGTTGCAGACATCGTCCTGTACCACCACGGTGCCGAATTCGGTACGGAAGAGCGCGCCAGTGGGGCAGACGTCCAGGCATCCGGCGTGCGTGCAGTGCTTGCAGACGTCGGAGGACATCAGCCAGCGGAAGTCTGCCGTGTCAGGCGGGGTGGTATCGGCATCCGCGAGGTCGGTCGCAGCCGGCGTGGGAGGACCGATGCGGGGCATGCCCAGGCTGACCAGGGCTCGCCCGGATTCCCGCGCCTCGGCAATACGTTCCTGGCCCTGTTCGATGAAGGCGACATGCCGCCAGGTGCTTGCGCCCAGTGATCCGGTGTTGTCGTAGGAGGACCCGAGTAGTTCCAGGTTTCCGTCCTGCGGGTTGTGGTTCCACTCCTTGCACGCGACTTCGCAGGCCTTGCAGCCGATGCAAATGGACGTGTCAGTGAAGAACCCCTTGCGCGGATGGTTGTGCTCCCAGTGGGCATCGGCGGTGGGGTCGGTCGGTCCGGACAGCTGGCCCATCTAGTTCTCCAACGTCGGGTCGATCCCCGGAACGCTGCCGTCAGGCAGCATTCCGGGACGGGCAATGTGTGCTTCGGCCGTGCGGGCGATGACGTTCATCATCCCGGCCCGCCATCTGCGTGGCCATTGTCGCCGGCAAGTTTTATGCCTTCCGCCGCAGGGTTGGTGACGGCGCTGTTACCGGTCTCGATGGTCACTCCGGCCCTCGCCTGGTACTCAGCTACCAAGGCAAGCAGTTCCTTCCCTCGCGGCCGGCGGCCCGGACGGATGTCGCAGGAGGCCACCTTCGATTCCTGGATCTGGACGTTGGGATCCAGCGTCACACCCAGCAGATCGTTGGCTGCGTCACCGCTGACCACGGCATTGTTGCCAACGCCCCAGTGGTAAGGCAGTCCAATCTGGTGCACTGTGTGGCCGCCGACCTTGAGTGGTGCCATCCGGTCAGTAACAAGCACCTTCGCCTCGATGGCGGAGCGGGCCGAGATGATGGTTGCCCACCCATACGGTTCCAGTCCGCGTTCAGCGGCCAGTTCCGGCGAAACCTCGCAGAACATCTCCGGCTGCAGTTCCGACAGGTAGGGGAGCCAGCGGCTCATCCCACCCGCCGTGTGGTGCTCCGTGAGCCGGTACGTCGTGAAGACATACGGATAAATGTCCGCTCCACTGGTACCGGCGCTCGGCGCACTGAGGTTGTCCGCACGGGGGAACACCAGCCTCGCCGGGTTCTGCTGCTGCGGGTAGAGTCCGTTGGCCACCGGCGATTCCTGGGCCTCGTAGTGCGTGGGGAGGGGCCCGTCCATCACGCCCTTCGGCGCAAACAGCCAGCCCTTGCCGTCGGCCTGCATAATGAACGGATCGTCACCACTGAGTGCGGCCGGTCCACCGACGGACGGATCGGGCTTGCTGTCCGGCGCCAGGTCAACCGGGAAGTCGGGCACGTCGTCGCCCACCCACTTACCGTGCTCCTGGTCCCACCAGATGTATTTCTTCCGCTCGCTCCAGGGTTTACCTGCGGGATCAGCCGACGCCCGGTTGTAGAGGATGCGTCGGTTCGCAGGCCATGCCCAGCCCCACTCGGAAGCGGCGGGCCCCTGTTCCTGGCCCGGTTTGCGGTTGGCAGCATGGTTGACCCCGTCAGCGTAAACGCCGGTGTAGATCCAGCAACCGGCCGCGGTGGACCCGTCGGCGCGGAGTTCGGTGTACGCAGAGAGGGGTTTGCCGGCATCCGGCCCGGCCATGTGGCGGCCGTTAATCTCCGCAAGTACAGCCTCGGCGTCCGGATCACCGTGCTCGTCCGTGGGGTAATCCCACGTCAGGTCCAGCAGCGGCCGGTCGCGCTCATCCAGCGAGCCAGCCAGCTTCTCCCTTATCCGTTGGCCCAGGCTCGAAGAAGAACTGCAGTTCACTCTGGCACTCCCCCGGCGGCGAGACCGCCTGGTGTCGCCACTGCAGCAGCCGCTGGGTCTGCGTGAACGAACCAGCCTTCTCCACGTGCGTTGCTGCCGGCAGGAAGAAAATTTCGGTTTCGATGTCTTCGGTGCGCAACTCCCCCGATTCGATCTCAGGGCCGTCCTTCCACCAGGTGGCGGATTCGATGAGGTTCAGGTCCCGCACCACGAGCCACTTCAGGTGCGACATGCCCAGTCGCTGCATCCGGCCGTGGGCAGAACCCACGGCGGGGTTTTGTCCCAGCAGGAAGTAGCCTTCCACCTGGTCATCCAGCATGCCCATCACTGTCTCATAGGTACCGTGGGCTCCGGTAAGCCTCGGAAGGTAGTCGTAGGCCCAGTCATTGGCTTCAGTTGCCGCGTCGCCCCACCAGGCCTTGAGCAGGCTGATGGTGTAGGCATCGGCGTTGGCCCAGAAGCCTTTTTGTTGCTTCGACCCGACAACAGCAAGATATTCTTCAAGGCTGTCATGGCGGCCAGCGCTGGGCATCGGCAGATACCCGGGCAGCAGGTTGAACAGGGTTGGAATGTCGGTGGAGCCCTGGATGCTGGCGTGGCCGCGCAGGGCCATGATTCCACTGCCCGGCCTTCCCACGTTCCCCAGCAGGAGCTGCAGGATGGCCGCGGCCCGGATGAACTGTGTTCCCAAGGAATGCTGGGTCCATCCCACGGCATAGGCAAAGCATGTGGTCCGGTCGCGCCCAGAGTTCTCAGTGATGGTACGGGCCAGATACTCAAAGTCCTTGACCTCGATGCCACACATGTCCTGCACCATTTCCGCCGTGTAACGGGTGTAGTGCCGTTTCAGGATCTGGAAGACAGTCCGGGGGTCCTGCAGGGAATCGTCACGCTGGACTTCCGCGTGCTCCAGGGGCGGTCCGCCGCTGCCGAATGTGTCGCCGTGGGCGCGGGCCCCGGCATCGGCGCCATGTTCCGAACCGGAACCCGGATCGGCGATGGCCCCCTCCCCTTTTCCGCATAGGCCCAGGAGGAGGTGTCGTACGCGCCTTTCTCCGGGTCGAAGCCGGAGAACAGTCCACCCAGGTCCTCGGCATCGCGATAGTCGTCATGGACCAGGGTGGCAGCGTTCGTGTACGCGCTGACGTACTCCTTGAACCAGAGATCATTGCTGATGACGTAGTTGATGAGGGCGCCCAGAAGCACCACGTCAGAACCAGCCCGGATGGGGATGTGCTTATCCGAGACAGCCGAAGTCCGCGTGAACCGGGGGTCAATGTGGATGACCTTCGCTCCGCGGGCCTTAGCCTCAGCTACCCACTGGTATCCCACAGGGTGGCACTCGGCCATGTTGGAACCCTGAATGATGATGCAGTCGGCGTTGGCCATGTCCTGCAGTGATTGCGTCGCACCACCGCGTCCAAACGAGGCTCCCAAACTGGGAACCGTGGCGGAGTGTCATATGCGGGCCTGGTTCTCGGTCTGCACCGCCCCGGCAGCCGTGAAGAGCTTTTTGATCAGGTAATTTTCTTCGTTGTCCAGGGTTGCGCCGCCCAGCGAGGCGATCCCCATGGTGCGGCGCAGCAGCCGGCCCTGCTCGTCCTCCTGCTGCCATGTCCTGCGGCGTGTCTCGATGAAACGATCCGCCACCATGTCCACCGCCGTCGCCAGATCCAGGTGCTGCCACTCGGTGGAGCGGGGCGCACGGTAGAGGACTTTCGTCTGCCGGCCCGGAGAATTGACCAGCTGCTCGCTGGCAGAGCCCTTGGGGCAGAGCCGGCCACGCGAGATGGGCGAGTCCGGATCGCCCTCGATCTGGACTACCTTCTCGTCCTTGACGTAGACACGCTGTCCACAACCAACGGCGCAGTACGGGCACACGCTCTGCACAACGCGGTCGGCAGTTGCTGTCCGGGGGTTATTGCCTTGGTCTTGGCCGATGTAACCGCTGGGCCACGGCCCAGCAGGTCGCCCGTGCTCAGCTGACGGACGACCGGCCATTGAAGAAAACTTCGCGGTGCCATTTCTGGAGCATATCCCAGACCCCAGCGGGAGCAACAGGACAAGGTTGGGCGTGTCTCTCCCGGCGATGCAGCCTAAGGGGTTTCGAAAATGGCCTACCGCTCGATGCTGACGCTGAGATCCAGGTGGATGTTCTCGGTGGCAAGACGGTCCTGGAGGTACCTGGCAAGACTCGCATCGGTGGCTGTGTGCGGCCCCTTCGGAACAGCACCACGCAAGATGGCCTGGGTGTTCGTGGACCTCAGCACGTCCAGAGGGGTAGACCGGAGATGTCCGTCGCTGAGCCGTTCGATGTCCGTGCCAAAGCTGCGGCGGTGGTCGTCACGGACGGAAGCGCGCATGGTGAATGGGATGAAAGCTATGGGCAATGGGATCCTTTCGAGCGAGGCAGCCAACCGGCAGCGCCTCGATAGGAACAAGGCAAACCTGGGCTTGGGTATTCCCTCATTTTCCTGAAAGCGGCGGACATCACGAAGGCCTGCCTGCCTGACCTGAACCGGCAGGAAATCGACGTACCCAAGAATGACACGGACGGGTCGGCTGGGAAGCTTCCGCAACTGGCCCTGACCTGCGGAAACGCGTTATTGGCAAGCAACGGCTGCCGTAATATCTTCCTGTCGAGGCTGTGATTAGGACCAGCTGGACCTAGCAGTTGGGGGCTGTGTGAAACGCAATCGAGTTGAAGGCGCCAAGGTCGCTGTCACCCTGGGGAACGACGGCATTATCCGTCTCGTCTGGAATTGGCATGTACGCATCGAGGCAATCGATGCCCATGCAGCCATGGCCGCCGTGGATGAACTGGCGGACGGCCGTGAGTACCCGATGCTGGTCGACATGACAAGCACAGCGTCGCTCAGCCGGCAGGCCCGCTCTGTCTTCAGTAGCCGCTGTGCGGCCTCACGTATCGCACTGGTTGGGAGCAGCCCGGTTGACCGCATACTCGCCAACTGGGTACTTAGCGGACAGAAGCTGCCGTGCCCCAAACGTTTCTTTAACTCCGACGCCGAAGCCACAACCTGGCTGCGTGCGGATCCCGGGTGGTAGTCGCCACCCTCCACCCCTCTTCAGTACGCTCACCCGTCTGGAGACGGAAGTGGGTGACGCCCTCGACGCCCCGCTGCACAAAAAGTGCGGCATAACTTTTGGCCGGTATGAGGCAATGATGCATCGAGGCCGTTGGAGAGGTCGTCCAATCATCTGGTGGAGAGTTCCAGCCGGGCCAGAAGGTCGGCCCCTGATGGGGGCATGGGCCGCGTGCTCGACGGCGTGTACACCGAATTCACGTGCGTACCCGCCGGGCAGGTGGTGCCGTTCGAACCGCTCTCCAACGAGTGGACCGTCCCGGATTTCTATCCCATCGACTACATGACGCCCCTGCACTGCAGCGTAAACTGGCTTAGCCCGAATCCGGGGGATCCGTCATCAGACTGTGTGGCGCTCGATGCCGGAGGCTCGTCCGCAGCAAGCGCAGCCCGACGGCGGTAAAGCTGTATCCCAATAGCCACCGGTATGGTTGCAACAGCGACAGCCCGCATCCACGGCCTGTCCAAAACGTGACCGGTCAAAGCATCGAGGGAAACCCGCCCAGGGCCGCCCATCGCAAAGGACGTGGCCGCGAGCCCGAGGACCGCCGGTTATTCCAAGCCCCCGTCCCTGGCGAAAAAGCCGTTGGGTGCGTGCACGCTGGCTGCGACTCCCATGGTGGTCGCTGCAGCCGCTCCTGCTGCAGGCGTGGGGAAGCCAAGGGCAAGGGCCACGCCCGCGCCTGCTTCACCCAGGCAAGCCAGCGTTGCGCTGGTCTTGGCCGGGCGGAAGCTCATAGCGTGCATGCCCTTGCTGGTCTCCTCGATCCCGCCGCCGCCAAACCAACCAAGAAGTTTCTGGGACCCGTGGGCAACAAGCACACCGCCGAGTGCTGCGCGGAACAGGGTTCGGGCCGCAGTAGTGGCCGCCGGCGTTACGTTTTCATGGCTGACGGTGACGATCCTTCCAACCAACGATTCGGCATGAGTTGCTCCGCAATTCGAGGGTGCGGAACCTGGGCGCGAAACAGGAAACCCGAGCGGCATCTTCCGGCATGCGTCCCATTCCGGAGCCGCCGGGCTCCAGGGATAAGCCGGGACGCCCGGTGCATCCGCACCATCCCCTGAGGCACCAGTCCTGCCGCCTGCCCGGCCTGCAGAGCTACATCCGGCCCGCCGTCAGGTCTGCATCAACGTTCCGATCCGTTGGTCCGGCATCCTGATCACTGCGCGCCGGGGCAGGGCTGTGTTTAGCCGCCTGCATCGAGCGCCACACTGCGGCCCCGGCTACCAAGGCCACAAACCCGAGGACCCACAACCACTTCGTCGCTCCCGGCCGGGCAGCGCGGGCCGGGACAGGCCGCCTGCTCCGGGCAGGAGCCTTGGGGCCGACCCCCTTCAGCCGTTTCTGGACCCTGGGAGTAAGCGTCGCCACACCGCCGGAAAGCTCCCCAGCCAACCGGCGCAGTAGGGCCTGAAGGCGCGGGGAGGCAGTCTCGATGCCTGCATCCAGCCCGTCTACCGCTCGCTGAAGCGCAGCCTGCACGCCAGGCGTGGCCCATTCAGTGCCCTTGGCCGCCTGGCCCATGAGGTTTTCGGGGAGATGGTGGACCCGCTCCCTCTCAGTCGTTGTTGCTGTGCGCATGGCTGCCTCCCGGACTCGTGATTGATGCCGCCAGACTAGGACCGGATGAAGCGGCAAAACAGGGTCTTTGGAACCGGGAAAACGAGGCCGTCAGGACGCAACCGCCTTCGCCCACTTGCCCCTGGCCGGGACGCTTGGACGCTTCTATGTCTGTCAAGCGGGTGAAAAGGGGTGCGGGGCGCGGACCGAGCTGTCGCCTGGGGCGGCTTTGGTGACCGGCCAGCGTCCCCTCTCCCTTTCGTTGTTTTGGCTGCTGGCGAAGCTTGCGGAGCTGTGGCGGACGGAGGCCTGTCTACCCGTGAGGGCAAGGGGCGGGAAATTCCCGGAGGAAATCAGCGACGGAGGGGCGCCGCAGGGACATTTCCTGAACCGCAGGCCCCGACGAAGGAGGGGATTTGACGGGCCGGAGCGGACACGTACAATCCGTCAGGACAGCAGCCAAAACAGAAGAACGGTTCTACAGCCCGAGCGAAGCGAGGCCCGTTTCAGCGTAAAAGAACTGTGGCCGGCCCCTTGCGGCCGGCCACAGTTTTCCCTCAGCAAAAGAAAAAACAGTGCTGCGTTGATCGTAGGCCCCTGACCTTTACCCTTTATGGGCACGGTATAGAACGTCCAGAAATTGTCCGGGCATGCTCCGAAAGCGCACGCTCAGAGGGAAGCATGAACGATTCAGGCATATCCAGGACAGCTATGGGGGCGTAGGGTGACCTTAACAGTCCTTCGTGACGAGCACCCCGCTCGCTGGGAACACGCATGGCCGTGGTTCCGTTTCAGGCCTCCGCTGAAGCAGCAGTGGCAACAGGTGCCGTATGTCAACAGTTGAATTCAATCCCACGCCCGGACAAGAACCGAAGGAGCAGGGCCGAGGCCCGGCGGCCGGCCACGGACCGGGCCGTCCACAGGGAATCCGGCGACAGGCCGAAACCATCATCGATACCGTGATTCAGTCCGGACCCGTGCGCGACCGGGAACAACTCGCGGTGTTCGTAGAAATGTTCCCGGACCAGCCGGAGGTCGCTGTTGCCCGCTTCTTGCAAGAAGTTCGACCCCGCATCGCCGACTACACGGACCCGGTAGTCTGAGCGCGCCGTCCCGTGTGAGCACTCCCTGCTCACTGCCCGCCCCTCGAGTTCGAGGACAGCTGTCCGGTAACCACTTGGAATTCCGCGGATCGCGGACTCGACCGAAGCCCGGCATGCTCAACCGCACCTTCGTGCGCTCCTGTTCGGGGAAGGGATTGCCCCGCCAACGTGGGGATGAGGCCGGTCCGGCCGTGGCGTAAAGGGAGTTGGGTTGGCGGCTGAGGATTCGAGCGATGCGGCGCTTGAGGGATCTGCGGATTTCGCGGTAACGGCGGCCTTCTTGGGCGCGTTTGGCGACATACTCCCTAGTTCCGGGTGGTCTCGCGGGAAGCACGGGCCTGCTGGTGGCGGTAGAGCGTCGCGCGGCTCCATCCGACGGGCCGGGCAGCCTCATCGGCGGTGCGCCCCTTCTTTCGAGCTTCCTCTACAATCGCAAGCTTGTCCGCGATGACGGCCGGGTCCGATACTGGCCGGCCGGAGCGTGTTCCGTTCTGCTTGGCCGCGGCGATACCGGCATTGACCCGCTCGACGATGAGCTCGCGCTCATACTCGCCGAGTGTTGCGAGCATGTTCAGCATCAGCCGGCCGGTCGAGGTTGCAGGGTCGATGCCGTCCGAGATGGATCGGACATGAACGCCGCGATCGCGCAGCAAGGCCACGGTGTTGGGCACGTCGATCAATGATCGGCCCAACCGGTCCACCCGACAGACGACGACCGTGTCACCCTCGACGGCTTACTCAAGGAGCCTCTTCATTCCGGGCCGCTCGATCGCCGTCCTGCTGCCGGAAGCCTTCGGACTCCTTTTCCACGATCCAGCTCGGACCTAGCACCATAGAAATGAAGCTAAACATTTCAACACGCTTGAACCCGGCAGTGGAAGCAACCACCGACCTCGTGGGGAACAGCAATGACATCGGCTAAAACTGAGTACAGGCACCTTGAGATGTCCATCTTTGGCGTAGGGCTCCAACTGTGGGCCTGTGACGAGGACCTCTCAGACGCAGGATTCCTCCACGTGGTCCGGCTCATGCGTCCTGCAGGTCCGTGTTGAACATGATGACCTGGCGGACGGCCTTACCGTCTGCCAGTTGGTCCATTGCCTGGTTGATGTCTTCGAGGGCGATGTGGGTGGTGATCAGTTCCTCGACAGGCAGTTTGCCCTCGCGCCACAGCTGGGCGTACTTGGGGATGTCGCGGGACGGGACGGCAGATCCCAGGTAGCTGCCGATGATGGTGCGGGCCTCACCCGTGATGGTCATCGGCGCGATGCTGGCGAGGGCATCCGGTGCGGGCAGTCCGGCGGTGATTGTTGTTCCACCGACGGCGGTCGCGGCGAATGCCGTCTCGAAGGCCCGTGGGTTCCCGGCGCATTCGATGACATACCGGGCTTTGATGCCTTGGTCGAGGACCTGCTGGGGTGTATAGGTTTCGTGGGCACCGAGCCTGCGGGCGTGATCGAGCTTTTCTTCAAGCGTGTCCACGGCCACAACACGCGAAACATTTTGGGAAACCGCCGTGATCAGCGCGGCCATTCCCACCCCGCCAAGTCCCACGACCATCACACTGTCCTGCGGGGCAGGACGCGCTGCGTTCAGGACGGCGCCGCCCCCAGTGAGCACAGCGCAGCCGAGCACGGCGGCGATGTCAGGCGGGACGTCATCACCGACGGGAACGGCCGAGGCCCTGTCCACCACGGCGTGGGTGGCGAACCCGGACACCCCAAGGTGGTGATAGACCTTCTCACCCCTGCGTTCCAGGTGCATGGACCCATGCAGCAGAGTCCCTTCGCCGTTGGTCTTCGATCCGGCGGTGCAGGGCAGACGGCCATCCTCAGCGCAGTTGGCACACTGTTCGCACCGGGGCAGGAATGACATGACCACACGCTGGCCTGCGGCGAGATCCTTTACTTCCGACCCGACCTCGACCACACGGCCGGCGGCTTCGTGGCCAAGGAGAATAGGCACCGGACGGACGCGGTTGCCGTCAACGACGCTTAGATCGGAGTGGCAGATTCCGGCGGCTTCGAGACGGACGAGGATTTCAGTCGGTCCTGGTCCGCTTAACTCAAGTTCTGAAATGCTGATCGGCCTGGAGTTGGCGAAAGGACGGGAGCGCCCTATTTCTTCCAGCACTGCGCCGGTGATCTTCATTTCTTGTCCTCTTTCCGGTGTTGCTGTGTTGTCTTGGAGGCGGTCGTCGCGGTGCCGGCGGGGCGAAAGGTTGCTTCGGCGACCGTGGCCGCAAGCGGATCGCCCGCCCGCAGGGGTGCATCGGCAAACGCGCCTTCGTGGGCCAGGACGGGTCGCCGGTCCCCGGCGAGTTCGGGATACTTTTCTTCAAGCTTCTCGCGCTTGGTCATCGCCTGGTGCCAGCCGCGGACGGTCTCCCGGTCCCCGCGGTTGATCCCGCTCCACGTGTTCGGCATCTGCTCGCGGGAAGGTCCGGCGCTGGCCGAACCGGAGAGGCCTACAGCTGCAGGAATTTTGCGGGTGGAGGCTCCGCAGTCGCTGCAAGGTGGCAGGTCATCGAACATTGAGGCCACAACGGCTTCAAACCGGTGCCCGTCCGTGCACTTGAGGTCGTAAATGATCATCGAGTGTCCGCCGCCTCAGGAATAGTAGCCGTTGGGGGCCAGGGTCAACGCCTTGCGCTGTTCCGGATCATGCCCAAAAATAACGTCCGCGTTGGTTCGCTCAGCAATGCCGCGCAGCTTCTCGACGGACTCGAGCCACTTCAGGTTGTCCCACACAATGGCGGCACCGACCGCCGGCGGCCCCCCTCGCTCCCAGGTAGACGGCGTCGGAGGTGAAAATCTTGGTACCGTCGTTGGGGAGGTCGACTTGCAGGGACATGGTGCCCCACGTGTGACCGGGGGTTGCGATCACGCTGACGCCTGGAAGTATCTCGGCGTCCCCACTTACCGATTCCAGGTTCAGGCCGTCGAAGTCAGAGACCAGGTGCGCACCCTGGAAGGCACCCGCGATTCCTTTGACGCCCTCGATCTCGTCGCTGCTTGCAATGATGCGAGTCTTGCCGTTATCGAACATTTTGGCGTTGGCGGCGTGGTCGAAATGCAGGTGGGAGAGGATCAGGATGTCGATGTCATCCGGCTTCAGTTCAAGCTCCGCCAGAGCGGAATCCAGATACCCGGAGCCGGACGGATCTTCCTTGACGGGGAAGAATTCCTGAAACCCCGTCGGTTCCCACCGGGTCGCCCAGTCCCGCGGCACCCCGGTGTCCCAAAGAACGCGTCCCTCCGGATGTTCGATGAGCACCGCGTGGGTTGGGCAGTCCGCCCATGATGGCGGCGAGTTCTTATGGCTGCGGTCCATGATCGTGGTACCGCCTTTAAGTAAGAGCCACGTTTGGTCACACTCCATCACGCCACTTGAAAGTATGTGCAGTTTCATATCGTCGGCCATGACGACCCTCTCCATCCGGGAATTCCTTCCCTTCGACACTATGTGCTGACTCACACCACCCCTATGTCCATCCTCAACACAATGCAGCCAAATGGCAGGTCGTAGTGCATATAGGGTTGGAGCAGCCGTAAGGGAGGGAACCGATGGAATCTGGCGGACTATGGCTGGAGCGGATTGAGGCGGGCATCTCGGACGCTGATCTTGCCCGCGCACTCGACGAGGCGTTGGAGCGTCACGAAATCACCGAGAACGGCGCCCGCGCAGCACGCAGCATTAATATGCGATTGGGCCAGCGAAGGCAACGCGAAGATCTGCTCCGGGCGCTGCACGACACGGCTACCGACGTTACCGGCATCCGCGATGTGGAGGCGGTCCTCCTCGCGATCGTCAAACGCACGCGCATCCTCGCTGGAAGCGACATGGCCTACATCAGCCTCAACGACTACGAACGCAACGAGACCTTCATCCGGAAATCCGACGGCGTCGCCACCGAGGATTACCGGACCATCAGGATGCCCATCGGAACAGGCATCCTGGGCAAGGCGGCAGCCGGGCTCTCCCCTTTCCAGACCGACAACTACCTCTCCGATGGCACCCTCCCGCACCTGGCCCATATCGACGCCATCGTCGCCAGGGAAGGAGTTAAGGCAATCCTCGGAGTGCCCCTGCACCTGTACGGAAAGGTAATCGGAGCCCTGCTCATCGCCGACAGGGCAGAGCGGACGTACTCCCCTGACCTCGTGGACCTCGTTGATACCATCGGCAAGCACGCCGCCGTCGCCATCGACAACGCTCAACGGTTTACCGACACCGCACAGGCGCTGCAGCGGCTGGGGCATGAAAACCGCACAAGGCTTGAGGAAATGGGTGGACTCCAGACTCTGATTGACCTGGACGAGCGGTTCATCGAAATGATCGTTCGCGGCACCGGCCTGCAAGGCTTCCTCGGCCTGGCACGGCAGATCCTTGGAATCGATTTGGCAGTCCTGGATGCAGCGAATGGCCTGATCAGCGATCAACCCCCCGAGGGCGACCCCCGGTATGCATCCCGGGTCCGTTTGCTTCTGGATGGCCACGAAAGCCGACAGATCCTCAAGGCGGGCGTGGCACAAGCCGTGACTACAGGCCGGCCCAACACCTTCCGCGCAGGAGACGCTGACTTCACCGTTGTTGCAGCCCGGACCGGACCTAAACACCTCGCCACGCTGCTGGCCGGCGCGGCACTCAATACGCAGCAAAAGACGCTAGCGGAACGGCTGGCCGTGTTCCTGGCCATAGTCCGGCTCTTTGACCAGGCAACGCACGACTCCGCCCAACGCCTCCAGTTCGAAGTCCTCGACGACCTGCTCTCCGAACGCGACGTTCCCTTCGACCTGATCCATCACCGGGCAGCCCGGTTCGGGCTGCGCCCCACCGAAGACATGACCGTGATCGTCGTCGACACCGCCGGCGCTGATCACCTCCGGGTGGAGGGAAGCATCCGTGAAGGCCTGGGCGCAATGAAAGCCCTTGTTGCCGTGCGCGGATCCTCCACCTGCATTGTTGCATCGGGAAGCAGCGGCACCGCTGCCGCCATCGTGGCTTCCCTTCACAGGGCCAAAATCCCGGCCACCGCTGGTCATGCGCGATCGGAGGCCGGAATCGCAGGAGTGAAAAGAGCGCATCGACAAGCTGAGCTTGCCCTCTCCAGCCTGACCGTGCTCGGACGCTCGGGGGAACTCCTCGACGGCGACAGGCTTGGCTCCCTCGGGCTGCTGCTTGAGGCTGTGCGCTCCGCGGGGAACCGTGAGGAGCTCTACGCCCAGATCCAGCCGCTCATCGACCACGACAGCCGGCAGGGAACAAACCTCACCGCAACGGCCTGGATCTTCCTGGAGACGCACCACAACCTGGCCCGCAGCGCGGAAAGGCTGTTCATCCACCGCAACACCGTCAAGCAGCGCCTTGAGAGGATCGCCGCCCTCATCGGGAAAAACTGGCTGGACGAAACGCGCGAACTGGACAACCACCTGGCGCTGAAAATATGGCACCTCCAAACCTCGGGCAGCACGGCCTGACCGCTTTACGGGCAGCCAGCTGCGGCGAAAATGAGGCCGGGCGAGGCATTGGCATCCCCTTGCGGTCTTTGACCTCATCATCGGCCCCCGCGTTCTGAATCCTTTCGAGCCGGGCTGAATTCCTGCGAAAAGTCCGGTTCCTCAGAATCTGCCAAGGCTTTTCCCACCAACAGCACAAATCACGGGTCCACAAGATATCGCGAGGGCAGACTTATACCGTCTCCCGGCTTCCCACCGGCACTCGAATCTAGGGATCCATGAAATTACATTCTTCTCGCATGTCCGCGTTGACCCTTGGCGTGCTTCTCGCCCTGCCCTGCGGCGTGGTTGCCGCCACGAGTTCCAATGCGGCGCAGGTCCCGGCCATCGTCCCGGCAGTCACCATCGCCGACTCCTTTACTAAACAGACCTTCGACCTCATCAATGCCGAACGGACCAAGGTCGGATCGAAGCCGTTTATATGGAACCAAAAGATCGCGGACGTTTCGCAGGACTGGGCAAACCATCTGGGGGCCGCCACAATGGACCCGACCTTTGACTTCGGCACCATCCACCGCACGGACGCCGGCGGCAACGAGATCCCCGCCGGGTCCACCTGGTACCGCGAGAACATCGGGTTCAATTTCAGCCCCGCACAGTTGGTCGATTGGTGGATGAACTCTCCGGGACACAAGGCGGCGATGCTCGACCCGCGCGGCACCGACGCCGGCATTGGCTACGTCGTCCCCACCAGCGGACCGTACGCCGGCTGGCACCTGATGGTCTCCAACATGGCGGCCTACCCCACCACATCCGGGCCCACCGCACCGGCACCCTCCCCGTCCACCGCCGCCCCGCAGAGTCCGCTGGCCCTCAAGGCTGCCGCCGTCAACGGTGCCCTGGGCCTCTCGGTGTCCCCTGAGGTCTACGGGCTCAAGGACGGCGGCTCCTACCGCAACTACCAGTACGGCGCCCTGATCTACTCCCCGGCGACAGGAGCCCACATCTCCGTCGGATCCATCCGCAACCTGTGGGCAGGCTACGGCTTCGAAAACGGCATCCTGGGCTACCCCGCCACCGATGAGGTCGCAGGGCTGAAGGGTGGCGGCGCCTACCAGAACTACCAGGGCGGCGCGATCCTCTGGTCTCCTGCCAGCGGCGCACACATCTCCACCGGAAGCATCCGTGACACCTGGGCCGCAACCGGCTTCGAGAACGGCATGCTTGGCTACCCCACGTCGGAGATTTACCCCGTTGAAGGTGGAACAGCCCAGACCTACCAAGGCGGCGTGATCACCCACAGCGCCTCTGCCGGCAACCAGATCGTTTCCGGCGAGATGCTGGCCCGCTACCAGGAGAACAGCGGCTACCTGGGCGTCGCCGTCAGCGCCAAAACAGCCATCCGCGACGGCGGCTTCTACCAGAACTTCCAACGCGGCGCGCTGCTGTACTCGCCCGCCACCGGCACGCAGCTGTCCATCGGCGGGGTCCGCAGCATCTGGGCGGCCACCGGCTTCGAAAACGGCGTCCTCGGCTACCCATCCTCAGGGGAGATTCCCGCCAACGGCGGCGTCTACCAGACCTACCAGGGCGGTTTCATCACCTGGCTGCCCGACTCCGGCGGCCACTTCGTCTTCGGCGGAATCGGCAGCCTGTACCGCAGCGCCGGAGGTCCGACCGGACGCCTCGGTTTCCCGACCAGCGGCGAATACCCGACCGGGCCCGGCGGCAACGTTGCGCAGAACTACCAGCACGGCGTCATCCGTTGGGGCCCTGACGGCACCGGGATCACCTACTGACGGTCCTGCCGGTACGGGCTCTCCCACGTGTCCCGGGGCTAGACTGGGCCGTTCAAGCTTCCACAGCAGCGCTTGCAGCCACGGTCATCACGAGGAAAGACCCCCATGACAACCCCTTCTGACCACGCCGTTCCGGCCCAGGTTCACTTGAAGCAGACGCCAAGCCGGGGCCGCAATGCCCTGGTTCGGTGGCTGCTCGCCATCGAGTGGCGCTGGAACCTGGCTCCGCTGACTGCGCGGGACCAGGATGCCCGCAATATCGCCGAGGTCCTGGACTTTGGAACCCCCGCAAACCTGGCGGCGCCCAAATACCTGGTCCCGCCCTTCGTGGCGGGCCCCGCCTGCACCCCCGTGGGACCGCCCCCGGCCGAGGAATGGTCCGGACTGAAAGAAAAAGCACTCGCCGACGGATGGAAACTCCCGTGAAAATGAAGCTCCGCGCCACCGCAGCGGCCATCGCCGTGATCGCCGCCGCCACAATCGGCGGAGCCGCGGCCACCTCCAACCCCGCCGCCGCCACCATCACCGCCACTGCCTCGACGACAACCCAGGGCTACCTGCCCGGCGCCAAACACGTCTTCGTGATCAACCTCGAAAACAAGGGCTACGACGAAACCTGGGGCCCGGCATCGGCCGCTCCCTACCTTTCCCAGACCCTGCGCAGCCAGGGCGTGCTGCTGAACCAGTACTACGGCACCGCCCACAACTCCCAGCCCAACTACGTGGCGCAGATTTCCGGGCAGGGACCCAACCCCCAGATGCATACCCTGCGCTGGGCGCCGTGGACGACACCCAAAAGGCAAAAATGGGAGACGAGTACGCTGCGCGGCACAACCCCTTCGTATACTTCGCCGGCATCACCGGCTCACCGGACTGCGCGGCGAACGACGTCGACCTGGGCGCCCTGAAGACGGACCTCGCCTCGGCTGCCACCACACCCAACCTGTCAATGATCACCCCGAACCTGTGCCACGACGGGCACGATTCGCCCTGCGTGGACGGGCAGCCGGGTGGCCTGGCGAGTGCTGACGCCTGGCTCAGGCAGTGGGTCCCGGCCATCACCTCCTCCCCCGCCTTCAAGCAGGACGGCGTCCTGGTGGTCACCTTCGACGAGTCCGACGGGCCACAATCCGACGCCAGCGCCTGCTGCGGCGAAGGCCCCGGACCAAACGCCGCACTGCCCGGCATCACCGGCATGGGCGGTGGCAGGGTGGGCGCCCTGGTCCTCTCCCCGTTCACCAAGGGCGGCACCTGGTCCACCACCCCTTACAACCACTACAGCCTCCTGGCCAGCATTGAGGATACCTTCGGCCTGCCGTACCTGGGCTACGCCGGGACGCCCGGACTGAACCGCTTCGGGCTCGACGTGTATAACGCTTCCAACTAGTCCAGCAGTCCACGGCTGGAAGTCCAGTCTGAACCCGGCGGGGCTGCTGAAGAAATGGGCACCTGCCGATGAATGGATCCCCGCCGGACGTCCGTCCGGTGGGGATCCTTCGTCAGTTTTACCAGGACGGCAGCGCGGGCACCGGGCCAGCCGCCTCGATATCCCCTGCGTCGCCGCGTGCCAGCCATTTCAGGAGGCCTTCCCGGTCCGACTCAACCCGCAGGGCACCGTCACCGATCACCCACTCATCGCGTTCCTCGCTAACGAGCGTCATCCCGGGCGCCCCCTTGGCACGCATGGCACGCACCACGGCCTCGATGGCGTTCAACAGCGAATCGGGGTCGGCCTCCTCGATGGTCCAGGCGGTGTCCAGGTCATGGTGGTGCACCACCACCTCGGCAATCCGCAACGCCACAATGGACGTGGCCGGCAGCTCCCGGCCACCCACCTTTACTTCCGGCGCCGCAAGTTCCCGGGTCAACCGCTGGGCTTCATCGGCGAAAGCGGCGGCCGAGTCCCGCACTTCAACCAGGAGTTCCTCCCGCGGCAGTGCAGCAAGGGCGGCAATAGCCAACAACCGCGCTTCAGGGGACGCGTACAGCTGGCGTTCCTCCCCTGAGGTGGCCCAATCGATCAGCCCCACCAAGGCACGCCCGCTGGAGGCGACGTGGGCGATGACATGGGCACGGGTCCACCCTTCACACAGCGAAGGAGCAGCCAGCTCTTCATCGGACAAGGAGGAGACCGTAGCCAGGAACATGTCCGTCTCCCGGCCCAGGCGGGACAAGTCTGAGTGCAGCCGTGCTGGATTGATCATTCCGCCAGCCTAACCGCGGCGCCATGCCCCGGGCCATGGTTACGGCGGCCCTGGTTCATACCGGCCTGGTATGGACTAAGACACAGCTTTCCTCTGCCGCCGGGGTGCCCCTGCCGCCGGGCGCTTTTGGCCTGTTCCCAGGGGATCCATCGCAAAAACACCCCCTTTGATATGCAACATGGGCATAATGCACCCCCGGCGCGAAACCGGGGATTTGCCTCATATGCCCTACGTCACATTGCCTGTCAGGCTGGGTTGCCGAGGCCGCGGACGGATCCATCCGAATGCCACATCGCCTCCACACCCGCCCAATGAAAGGACATGCGCCATGACGCTGCCGCAACCCCAATCCACGATCTCCGGAAACCCGGGAAAGGAGGTCCGGACAGCCAACTGGGTGGCTTTCGTCATCTGCGCCGCCCTCCTGTTTGATGGCTACGACCTGGTGGTCTACGGCACCGTCCTTCCGGGGCTGCTGGCGGACGCTGGCCAAATCGGGCATTTCGATGCGGCCACCGCCGGGCTCCTGGGGTCCTGGGCCCTGATTGGCGTGCTGGTGGGGTCGCTGGCCTGCGGCGCCGTGGGTGACTTCTTCGGCCGCCGCCGGCTGATGCTCGCGGGCATCGCCTGGTTCTCCCTGGGCATGTTCGCCACCGCCCTGGCCACTGACGTGACCGCCTTCGGCGCCCTCCGGTTCGCCACAGGACTGGGCCTGGGCGTCGTCATCGCCAGCGCCGGCGCCACGATGGCCGAGTTCGCACCCGCGGGACGGCGGCAGTTCTACAACGCGATCGTGTACTCCGGGGTCCCGGCGGGCGGCGTGCTGGCGTCCGTGCTGGGCATCGCCTTCCTGGACAGCATCGGCTGGCGCGGCCTCTTCATCGTGGGCTCCCTGCCCCTCCTGGTCATCCTCCCCATTGCATGGCGGAAGCTTCCGGAATCCCCGAGGTGGCTGCTGGCCCGGGGCCACGAAGAGGAAGCCCTGGCCGCTGCATGGCGCACCGGGGTGCCGCTCGCAGAAGAGCAGGTGATCCGGGAGGCAGGCACCGCCCCGCGGAAATCCGGGTTCGCCGCCGTCTTCTCCACCCAGTTCGCCGTGGCATCCATCCTGCTGGGCCTGATGTCCTTCTGCGGGCTCCTGCTGACGTACGGGCTCAACACCTGGCTCCCCAAGATTATGGAGGGCTACGGCTACGGCCGGACGTATGCCCTGTTCTTCCCGCTGGCCCTGAACCTCGGTGCCGTGGTGGGCGGACTGGTGGCCTCCCGGATGGCCGACCGGAACGGACCGCAGCGGGTCATCGCCGCCACGTTTGCCCTCGCCACCATCTCCCTGGGACTGATGACGTTCAGCTTTCCGTTGCCGCTGCTCTTCACCTTCATCGCCACCGCAGGGGTGGGAACCCTGGGCACCCAGGTGCTGGTTTACGGTTTCCAGTCCAACTACTTCACCACCAATGCCCGTGCCGCCGGCGTCGCCTGGTGCGCCAGCGTCGGCCGGCTGGGCGGAGTCCTGGGCCCGATCATCGGCGGCTGGCTGGCCGCCGCGGGAATCGGCGGGGCAACAGCCTTTTACATTTACGGAGCGGTGGCCCTGCTCGGGGGCGCCGTCACCGTCCTCGTCCCGCGGCAGCACAAGCTGGAAGAAGCCCTGCCCGTGGTTGAAAAACCGCAAGATTACGTAGAAAAAGTATCTAAGTAGAGTCTTTTATGGTTATTCTATGAATCAATGAGGCCGCACCGCGCTTCACCCCGAATGGCTTAAGAGGTGGCACCGCAATGGAGATCCGGCAGCTGAACTACTTCATTGCGGTAGCGGAGGAGCGCCACTTCGGCAGGGCAGCCAGGCGCCTGCACATGGCGCAGCCGCCCCTCTCCCAGCAGATCCGCCAGCTGGAGGACCAGCTCGGCGTCCAGCTCCTCAACCGCACCACGCGCCGGGTGGACCTGACGGCGGCGGGCCAGCTCCTGCTGGACCGCGGCCGCCAGATCGTCAGCGACGTCGAGACGCTCCGGGCGGATGTTTACCAGGTAGGCAAGGGCGCCACCGGCGTCCTCCGGGTGGGGTTCTCCGGATCGGCAACCTACGGCGTCATGCCCCGGATCGCGAGACTCACCAAACAAGTCCTGCCCGGCCTGTCGCTGGCGCTCAATGGGGAGATGCTGACGCCGTCCATGGAAGCCGGGCTGCGGAACGGGACCCTGGACGCGGCTCTGCTGCGTCCCCCGTTGCGTCCGAAGAGATCGACTACCGCGTCGTCACCCAGGAGCCACTCGTCGTCGCACTTCCCTCCTTCAGTGCCTTGGCCGTGGACAGGCCCGTGGCCATGCACGAACTGCAGGACCAGGATTTCATTGCGTACTCACCGGAGTCCGTGCTGAACCGCATCACGTCGGACCTCTGCCGCCAGGCAGGTTTCCAGCCGAGGATCACGCAAGTGGTTGGTGAGACCTCAACAATGCTGGCGTTCGTGGCCGCGGGCAGCGGCATCGCCGTCATGCCGTCCAGCGTGCGCGCCTTCCAGCTCGACGGCGTCGCATACCGGGAAATCGACAATGTTCCTCCGGTGGAACTCGCCGTCGCCTGGCTGCGGGGCCACCGGTCCGCGCTGCTTCAGAACTTCCTGGACGTCGTGGCCACGGCCACCGCTGACGCCTCCGCTCCTCCCGGCACTCCCGCCCCTGCTGATGAAAGGCTCCTCCCCTCATGAAGATCGCAGCCATCGAGGCGATCCCCTACTCGATCCCATACCGCCACCCGCTCCACTTCGCCTCAGGATCCGTGCACGAGGCCGACCACGTGCTGGTCCGCGTCCACACCGATGACGGCGTGACGGGAACCGCAGACACCCCGCCACGCCCCTACACCTACGGTGAGACGCAGAAGTCCATCGTCGTGGTGGTGCAGGATGTCTTCGCCCCGCAACTGGTGGGCATTGACGTCTTTGACCGGGAAAAGATCCAGGCCGTGATGGCCCGGACCATCCACAACCAGACTGCCAAAGGCGCCGTTGACATCGCCGTGTGGGACGTGATCGGCAAGACCCTGGGGCAGCCCGTGACGAAACTGCTGGGCGGCTACACCGACTCCCTGCGGGTCTCCCACATGCTCGGCTTCAAACCCGCCAAGGAACTCCTGGCCTTGGCCCTGGAGTTCCGGGAAACCTACGGCATCAACACCTTCAAGCTGAAGACCGGCCGCCGTCCGCTGAACCTGGACATCGAGGCCGCCAGGGTGCTGCGGGAGGGCCTGGGCGAAGACGCCGAGCTGTACATGGACGCCAACCGAGGCTGGACAGCCAACGAGGCCGCCGAGGTGCTGCGCCGCACCGCCGACCTCGGCCTGCAGTTCCTTGAGGAGCCGGACGACGCCCGCGAGGTCCTGGGCCGCCGCCGCCTGGTCACGAACTCCCCCATCCCAATTGCCGCGGATGAATCCGCCGCCAACCTGGGCGAGGCGGCCCGCGAAATCCTGACCGGCGGGGCCAACCTGCTGTCCGTCAAGACCGCACGGTCCGGCTTCACCGAGGCCGCCAAGATCGTTGGCATGGCCGAGGGAATGGGTATCGATGTCTACATCGGCAACCAGATCGACACCCAGGTGGGCACCGTCGCCTCCGTGGTGTTCGGGGCAGCCTTCGCCCACACCGCCAAGCGTGCGGCGGAGCTGTCCAACTACCTCGACATGACCGATGACCTGCTGGCCCAGCCGTTGGCCATCACGGACGGCCGGATCCATGTTCCCGAGGGTCCCGGCGCAGGCACCGACGTGGACGAGGACAAGCTCGCCCATTACCGCACCGACTGACACCCATCCCTTCCACCGAGAGGTCACCATGAAGTACCTGGTCCACATGGACGTCAACCTGCCCGCCGGCATGCCTGCCGAAGAAGCCGCCGGAATCAAGGCAAAGGAGAAGGCCTACTCACAGGAACTGCAGCGCTCCGGCAAATGGCCCGAGATCTGGCGGGTGGTGGGTGAATACGCCAACTACTCCATCTTCGACGTCGAATCGAACGACGAGCCTGCACGGGATGCTGCAGGGCCTTCCCCTGTTCCCGTACATGGACATCACCGTGGTCCCGCTGGCCAAGCACCCCTCGGACGTGAAGTAGCCACTGCGTTCCGGGTCACTCCTTGGCCCGGAACGCCGCTGCGAGGCTCGCTGCGTGACCGGATATTCAGCTTCCGGTACAGCCGCGTGAGGTGGTACTGCACCGTCTTTTCGGCCAGGAACAGGGCCCGGGCCGCTTCCTTGTTGGTTGCCCCGGCAGCCACAAGCTCGGCCACGGCCTGTTCCTGGGCGGTGAGCTGTTGATGGTGGCTGCCCACCGAGGAGAGCACGGGATCGGCCGGGTCCGGCAGGTTTCCCACGTCCAGGCCGGTGGCCTTCAGCTCGCGGTCGCACCGTTCCACGTAGGTTGCTGCGCCGAGGGTGTCATACAGGTCCCGCGCCGCCCGCAGCACCGATGAAGCCAGGCGCCGCTTTCCGGCCCGGCGCATGCTTTGCCCGAACGCGAAACTGATCCGCGCCCGCAGATAGGGGCGGTTGAGCCCCCTGAGGTGTCCCAATGCCGCCTCGAAGTATCCCCTTGCCGTGTCCGGATCCCCCTGTGCGGCAAGCAGCCGCCCCCGCGCCCACGCCATCCGGGCCAGGTCGGAGGGGACTTCCCGCTCGCGGTGCACTCCTTCGAACGCGGTGAGGAACGTATCGGCAGCGTCGAGCTTGTCTGTCATGACCAGCGCGTTGACGTACGTGTCCTGCCAGGGCCAAAAGGACACCCGTTGATCGGTCCAGGGGTCCAGCTCAGCCAGCGGCTGCATGGCAGCCAGGGCACTTTCGTAGTCCGCCCGTGCCTCGTGGAAGCGGGCTCGCGCCAGGCTGGCCGGGACCTGCATGGCCCGGTAGGTTCCCGGCTGCACCGCGGCCTGCGAAACGTAGTAGCGTGCCCGCTCCCAGTCGCCCCGCATGGACCACAGCTCGGCGGCCGTCCAGTACAGCAGCGGCCGGATCAGCGGCATCCGCGAGGTTTCCAGCCGGACGCTTGCCCGGGAGATGGTGGCGGCGGCCGCATCCCAGTTGCCCAGCACAAGGTGGGTGCGGGCCAGCCAGGCCTCGGCCCACAGGGAGATCCGCAGTGATCCCCCGCGGTACTCGGTGGGGGCGGCCGACTCAAAATTCACCAGCGCGGATTCGGCGTTGTCCAGGCGCAGGGCAAGCCAGCCTGCGCCCATCTGCACCCGCTGCTTCTGGGCATTCTCGGCCGCCTGGGCAGAGGCCCGCTGGTAGGAGGCCTCGGCGTCGGCTATCCGGCCCTGGGCGTACAGGCCCAGGCCGTAGATGGCTTCCGACTCGATGTGCGCCGGCGTTCCGGGCTCCGTCAGGGCCATGGCGCGTTCGGCCCAGCCGGTGATCATCGGACCATCCCAGGACGCCACCCCGTGGAGAACGAATCGCTGGGCAACCTGCGCTGCCGCGGCGGGTTCGTGCTGCGGATTGCTGGTCCGCCAGGCCATCTCCAGGCGGCTTTCGGCGCTGTCATTCTGGCCGGACACCGTGGACAGGTACCCCAGCACCGAGGAGCGCAGGGGCGACGGCGGCAGGGCATCCACCGCCCCGGCCCAGGCCTGCGCCTGGGCAACGTTGCCGGAGCCCACCAGCGCGTCGACGGCTTTCAGGAGCCGGAGGTTCCGAGCCCGGATATCGGGGGACAGCCGCGAGGCGGAGAACAGCGCGGTGGAGGCATCCTGCCATGCGCCCACGGTGGCCTGCCGACGGGCGAACTCTTCCAGTTCGGCGGCCAGGGTTTCGTCTGCGGCCGGGGTGGCGGCAGCCCGGTGGCCCAGCTGTTCGCCCTCGGACTGGACGGCCTCGGCGGCCTTCCGATGCAGGGCAATGCGCCGGCTGGGGACGATCTGTTCGTAGACGGCTTCCGCGGTGCCGGATTCGAGGAAGGCGACGGCGGAGCGGGACTGGTCCACGGACAGTCCCAGCAGCCCGGCGCGGTGCCCCTCATCGAGTACCGGCATGACGGATTCCAGGCCGCCCACCCTGGCCACCTCAGCCAGGCCCGCGCCGGGGCCGAGCACCGAGGTGGCTTCCGCGGCGGCCACCAGGGCGGGGGACGCGGCGGCCAGGACGCTGCGGACCCTCGCGCGCACCCGGGAAGTAGGCGGCAGGGAAGGGAACCACGACTGCCAGGTCTCCGGGGGCAGCTCACGGAGCAGGCTCCACGACGGACCGGGCTATTCCGCCGGTGTGCGTCACCAGGCCGTGGGCCGCCGTCGCGCTGAGGTCCAGGCCGAACAGGCTCCGGGCCACGTCCTGGACCTGCTGCGGCGAGAGGGGTTCCAGCGGAATGCGGACCACCTGGTGGCCGGTGAGGAAGTCGAGCACGCCAGCAGGGACACGGGGCGCGTCTACAGGGTTGAGGGTCAGCAGGAACAGGACCCGCTTCTCGTGCAGCCTGCGCATGACGAAGGTGAGGATGCGCAGGCTCGCCTCGTCGAGCTTGTGGACGTCGTCGACGGCGACCACCACGCTGCCGTGCGTCTGCAAACCTTCGAGATGGGTGCTGAGGGTGGAGGCGTAGTTGACCACCTGGTCGGGGGTCAGGGAGGCGACCGGCCCCGGCGCCAGGGCCGGCCCGCCGTCGTAATCCTTTGCCGTCCGGAGCGGCAGCGTCCGCATGAGCTGGGAGTAGCCGGCCAGGGCGAACTGCGCCTCCCAGTCGTCCCCCATGGCGGACAGCACGCGGACGCCGCGGGCGGCCGTCCGGCAGTGGTCAAGGAAGAGTTCCAGGAGCGCGGTTTTGCCGGAGCCGGAGGGGCCGGAGAGGACCACGGTTCCCACGTTGCCCTTGCGGACGCTGCGGAGGATTTCCAGCAGCTGCTCGAACGCCCCGGCCCGGCCCGCCAGCGGGAAGTCCTCCGCCATCTCGCCCTGGGTGGAGCCCGCTGTCATGGCCGCAATCCTACCGGAGCGGCCTGGGCGCCCCCATGGAGTGCATCCATCGGATGCACTAGCCCAGGTCGCCGCCGGCCACCGGGAGGATGCTGCCGGTCAGGTAGGACGCCTCGTCCGAGGCAAGGAACACGATGGGCGCGGCCTGCTCGTCCAGGGTGCCGTAGCGCTTCATGAACGAGGACTCCACCGTCTGGTCAACGATGGTTTGGTACCAGTCCTTCTCGGTGGCGGATTCGGCGTCCGGCCCGCGCTTGACCTTGCGCGGCGGGGCTTCCGTGCCGCCCGGGGCGGTGGCCACCACGCGGATGCCGCGCCCGGCCACCTCCATGGCCAGCGACTGGGTCAGGGCGTTCACGCCGCCTTTTGCCGCGGCGTAGGGCACCCGGTGCATTCCCCGGGTGGCTACCGAGGAGACGTTCACGATCGTGCCGGAGCCCTGCTCCATCATGGCCGGCAGGACCGCCCGGCAGGTCCAGAGCGTGGGAAAGAGGGAGCGGCGGATTTCCTTCTCGATCTTGTCCTCGTCGTACTCCTGGTAGGGCCGGGCCCAGATGGTCCCGCCCACATTGTTGACCAGGACGTCCACCCGCCCATGGGCGGCGAGGGCGGCCTTGATGGCCTGGGTGGCGCCGGCGAAGGTTTCCAGGTCCGCGGTGACGGACGTGGCCGAGCCGCCCGAACCCGACGCTTTGGCGGCCTCCCCGATGCCGCGGGCAACATCGTGGACCAGGTCCGCGCGGTCCACCAGGACCACGGCGCCCCCTTCGGCGCCGATGCGTTCGGCCACCTTCTGGCCGATCCCCTGGGCGGCACCGGTGACGACGGCGACCTTGCCGCCGAACCTGCCCGGGGTCACGTATTGCCCGGCGTACGGCGCGGCCATCAGTGGGCGGCCTTGGCGTCGATGGCACCGACCATGGTGCCCTTGGCATCCTGGGCGTGGGCCATGATGACTTCGCGCAGCCGGGCTTTGTCCCCGCGTTCAAAGGCGTCGACGACGTCGAGGTGGTCCTGCGTGACGCGCTCGAAGATCGGTGTGCCGGCTTCGAAGGCTGCGGCCATCTGGGCGTGGACGTCCAGGCGGCGGTAGGACTCCAGGAGCATCGGGTTGTCGCAGATCGCGAAGAGGTACTCGTGGAATTCCTCGTTGGTGCGTGCAAACGCGTCGGGATCGGTGATGTTTCCGTCCTGCACCGACCCGGTGGTGGCTTCGGCCAGGCGGCGGAACTGGCGCAGGCTGCTCCTGGCTGAGCCGTCCCAGCAGCAGTTCGCTGACTGCAAGCTCCAGGCCCATGCGGGCGTCCAGGCTGGGCGAAGCTGTCCTCCTTGCGGAAATCCAGCCTGCCGGTCTCCAGCGAGGATACGGCCTCGCCGCGGGTCATGGTGTCGCCATCGGCCTGGATTTTCTCAACCGGAGCCGGGGCACCCGTTTCGGCGTCGCCTCCGGTGGTTTCCTTCGGCGCGAACCGTTCGAAGTAGAAGTTGGCGGGCTTGATGCCCTCGGTGTCCAGCCATTTGGAGACGGCGTTGACCATGGGCGGCGGACCGCAGAGGTAGATGTCCACGTCGCCGTCGTTGAGGTGCTTCGGTTCGATGATCTGGGTGACGTAGCCGGTGTGCGGGGCGGAGGTACCGGGCTCGGAGGCGATGTAGTCCCAGGTGAAGCCGGGCAGTTTCGCTTCGTAGGCGCGCAGCCAGTCCAGGCCCACGATGTCCGCCTCGCGGGTGAGCCCGTAGATCAGGTGGACCGGGGTGGAGGGCGGGTTTTCGGCGAGCTTTTCCAGGATGGACAGGAGCGGGGCCAGGCCGGTGCCGCCGGCCAGGAGCAGCAGGGGCCGCTTGGGCTCGCGCAGGAAGAACGATCCGTAGGGGCCGGTGAAGTTGATGGTGTCACCCACGGCGGCGCGGTCGCGGAGGTACTCGGACATGGCGCCCTGGGGGTCACCCGGACCATGAAGGATGCGTCCTGGACCTCGGGGCCGCTGCTGAAGGAGTAGGAGCGCTCGGCGTCGGTGCCGGGGACTTTGAGGTTGACGTACTGTCCGGGGAGGAAGGCCAGCGCGTCGCGGTTGTCCACCTCAAGAGTGAAGGAGACCGTGGTGTCCGTGTGCCGGTTGAGCTCCTTGATGGTGGAGGTGAAGGACGCGGCTGCCGTCTTCGCCGATTCGGACGTGGCCGGGATCTGGATGGCGAGGTCCGACTCCGGCACGGCCTGGCAGGTGAGCAGGTAGCCCTTTTCGAGTTCCTCCTCCGTCATGGCGTCGTCGATGAAGTCGCCCGGGTCGAAGGAGCCGGAATCGCAGAAGGCCTTGCAGGTGCCGCAGGCGCCGTCCCGGCAGTCCGATGGAATGTTGATGCGTGCCTTATAGGCGGCATCCATGACGGTCTCATAGTCGCCGACCTTGATGACCTTGGTGACGCCGTCCTCGAAGCTGAGGGCTACTTTGTGGCCCATGGGGTCCTCCTGACTGTCCGGGCGCGCCATCGCGGTCCGGAAAAGTTATGGCGTGCCCGGTGGGCACAGGGTGGAAAATGTCGTGCGGCGCCCGCAGGTCCCGGGCGCCGGCTGCTGGCAGGTCAGATCATGTAGACGTCCACCACGTGGTGGATGTAGTCGTTCTTCAGGACCACCTTCTTCTTCAGGATCACCGGCTGCGGGCCGGAAAGGTCCAGGGTGTAGTAGCTGGTGCCGAAATAGGTGTCCGTCGTGTTGTAGCGGAAGTAGAGGGTGAACCAGTTGAAGCGCACGTCCACCGTGCCGCCGTCGTTCGCCAGCACCTCGACGTCCGTGATGTTGTGGCCCGTGCGGGGCTCCGGGAGGGAAGTGGCCGAGGACCTGTCGGTCTTGATCCGGAACACCCGGTCCTCGATGCCGCCCCGGTTGTCGTAGTAAATCAGGGAGATCTCGTTCTGGGGGTCCTGGGTCAGTTGGTCGTCCACGTCCCAGGCCGGCATCCAGAATTCGGAGTCCGGGTGGTAGCACTCCAGCCATTCATCGAACTGGCGGTCATCAAGCAGGCGGGCTTCCCGGTAGAGGAACGCCCGGACGGTTTCGAGGGTTGCGATCTCCTCCGCGGTCTTCAGGGCCGGGGTGGTGTGGGTCAGGTTGGTCATGGGTTCTGCGCTCTCTGTGGTTCCGGCGGGCTCTCTCAGGCGGTGACGGGAACGGATTCCAGGGCGGAACGCTCCTCTTCCTCCGCCAGGGCCCGGTCCATGACTTCCTTCCAGTACCCGTGCTGGATGGGGTAGAGGCCCTCATCTTCGGTGCGCACGCCGGAGGCGATCACCCGGGTCATGCCCAGGGCCTGTGCCTGCTCGTCCGGGCCGGTGATCTCGTGGGTGGAGCCGCGGGTCATGTCGTTCCACGGGGCGCTGGTGGCCCAGTAGGTCTTGTTGCAGGAGCGGAATTCCTCCAGGTCGTCCGGCGTGGCCATGCCCGTGGCGTTGAAGAAGTCCTCGTACTGGCGGATGCGCTTGGAACGGTTTTCCTGGGACTCCCCCTTGGGGGCGATGCAGTAGATCGTCACCTCGGTCTGGTCCGCGGAGATCGGCCGGAAGTGGCGGATCTGCGAGGAGAACTGGTCCATGATGTAGACGTTCGGGTAAAGGCACAGGTTGCGCGAGATGTTGATCATGAAGTTCGCCATCTCCTCGCCGTACTTGGCCACAAGCTCGTCGCGGCGGTCCCACAACGGGCGGTCCTGGGGGTTGGTCCACTCCTGCCACAACAGCAGGTGCCCATGGTCGTAGGAGTAGAAGCCGCCCTTGACCTTGCCCCACTTGCCGGCGTCCATGGCCTTGGTCTTGTTGGCCGAATCCCCGGCGCTGCGGCGGGCCGTGGTGGCCGCGTAGTTCCAGTGCACGGCGGTGACGTGGTAGCCGTCGGCGCCGTTCTCGGCCTGGACCTTCCAGTTGCCGTCGTAGGTGTAGGTGGAGGATCCGCGCAGCACTTCCAGGCCCTCGGGTGACTGGTCCACGATCGAGTCGATGACCTTGGTGGCATCGCCCAGGTGCTCCTCGAGGGGGAGCACGTCGGCTTTCAGCGAGCCGAACAGGAAGCCGCGGTAGGACTCGAAGCGGGCCACCTTGGTGAGGTCGTGTGAGCCTTCCTTGTTGAAGGTCTCGGGGTAGCCTGCGTTCCGGGAGTCCTTGACCTTCAGCAGCTCACCGGAGTTCTTGAAGGTCCAGCCGTGGAACGGGCAGGTGAAGGTAGTGCGGTTGTCCGTCTTGCGGCGGCACAGCATGGCGCCGCGGTGCGAACAGGCGTTGACCAGGCAGTTCAGGTTTTCATCCTTGTCCCGGGTGATCATCACCGGGGTGCGGCCGATATACGTGGTGAAGTAGTCGCCCACGTTGGGGATCTGCGACTCGTGGGCGAGGTACACCCAGTTGCCTTCGAAGATGTGCTTCATCTCGAGTTCGAAGATCTCCTGGTCGGTGAAGATCTCGCGCTTGGCCCGGATGACGCCGTTCGCACGGTCGTCGATCACGGCGTCGGCAAGGACCTCGCGGGCATGGATCAGGTTCTCGGTCATGGCGTGCTCCTTCATTGGAGATTGCTGGACGGATGGTCGGAGGTCCACTCGGGAAGAGGCTTCGGCGGCGGACGTTGTCCAGCAATTCTTGCCGCTCGTGATTGGCCTCACATCAGGCAAATACCTAGGTTCTACCAAGGGTGTGTTTATGTACTGATAATGACTCAAAAGACGCCCAGTTGATATTTGTAGCGTCCTTATCTTCCTGCTTACGATGAGACCGAAATCACGCGGTGCGGCGCAGGTGGAACAGTGCGCCCCGCAGCCCGCGTCGGGTGCAGGAGCCCTTCCTGTCACCATTCAATGAAGAAGGTGGACATCGTCATGACCCAAACCCCAACCGACAGCCGCACGCAAAACGAAGGCACCGCCGTCGAAGCAGGCACCAAGGCAACCGAGCGGTTCGCCACGTCGGGCAAGCTCTCCAAGGTGGAAGTGTCCAAGGAACGGGTGAGCCTGCTGGCCGGCGCGCTGATCAAGGCCGCCAACGACATCGTCGTGGAACACCAGGTCACCTATGAGGAGTACAACGCGCTCAAAGCATGGCTCATCAAGGTGGGCACGGACGGTGAATGGCCACTGTTCCTCGACGTCTGGCTTGAGCACACTGTGGAGGACGTCAACTCCCAAGACCGTCCCGGCACCGTGGGCACCATCGAGGGCCCTTACTACGTCCCCAATTCCCCGGAACTTCAGACGCCCGCCACCGTGGAAATGCGCGACGGCGAAGAGGGCACCCCGCTGCGCTTCAGCGGCCAGTTCACCGACACCGACGGCAACCCCATCCAGGGTGCCGAGGTGGAGATCTGGCACGCAGACGCCGCCGGTTTCTACTCCCAGTACGCGCCTGGCATGCCCGAGTGGCTCTTCCGGGCCACCGTCAAGGCCTCGGACGACGGCCGGTTCGAAATCAATACAATGCGTCCGGCGCCCTACCAGATTCCCACGGACGGGGCCTGCGGGCAGCTGATCAGCGCCGCGGGCTGGCACGCGTGGCGTCCGGCGCACATCCATATCAAGGTGTCCGCACCCGGCTATGAGCCTGTCACGCAGCAGCTGTACTTCCCCGGCGACCCCCACAACGCAGACGACATCGCCTCGGCCGTGAAGCCTGAACTGATGCTGGACCCCCGACCCCGTACCGATGGAAAGGGCGAGGAAGTAGTTTATGACTACGTCCTGGCGAAGCAGGGCCAGAAGAAGTAGCACGCAAACTGGGAGATACCCCCGCACGGGAGGCGCTCCGGAGCTGATGCTTCGGAGCGCCTCCGGTTTTTCCGCCCCAGCCAGGAGCCCCGATGAGCCGTCCCCGCCACCGCCCGACCGCCAGTTCCGTCGAGCCAGCCCCGCCGGCGCCGGAACCCTTGCTGGAACGTCCGGGGGTCCGGCCCGCAGGCCCCCGCCGGGTTCTTCGCGACCTGGGCCTGTCCTACGTCTCCAACGGAGCAATCGGGCTCATTTTCGCGGCATCAGGCCCCATAGCCGTCACCCTTGCCGTAGGGACTGCGGGCGGCCTGACCCAGGGCCAGCTGTCATCCTGGATTTTTGGCATTCTCTTTTCCGGCGGGGCAGCGACCCTGCTGATGTCGCTCATTTACCGGCAGCCCCTTGGCTTCGCCTGGTCCATTCCCGGCACGGTGCTCCTGGGACCTTCCCTCCAGCACCTGACCTTCCCTGAAGTCGTGGGGGCCTTCTTCACGTCCGGCGTCCTGATTCTCGCTTTGGGCGCCACCGGGGTGGTGCGCAAAGCCATGGGGCTGGTACCCATGCCCATCGTGATGGCCATGGTGGCCGCGGTGTTCCTGAAGTTCGGCACAGACATCGTCGCCTCCACCCAGGACAACCCGGCGGTGGCTGTTCCGATGGTGGCCGCGTTCCTGATCCTTACTGCGGTGCCCATGCTTGGCAGGTTCCTGCCGCCGGTCCTGGGCACCCTCGTGGCAGGCTGCATTGCCGTGGCGGCCAGCGGCCAGTTCCTTCTCCCGCAACGCGGGCCGCTCCTGGCCACGCCGGTTTTCACCGCCCCGGAATTCACCTGGGCCGCCCAGGCTCGAACTGGTGGTTCCCCTGGCCCTGACTGTTTTGTTCGTTCAAAACGGCCAAGGCATCGCCGTCCTCCGGGCCGCAGGCCATAATCCGCCGGTCAATGTCTTCGCCGTCGTTTCCGGCGCCTTCTCTGTGCTGAACGCCGGCTTTGGCGCCGTCTCGGCCTGCGTTACGGGCCCCACCAACGCCCTTTTGACGTCGTCGGGGACCCGCCAGCGCCACTATACCGCCGCGGTAGCCTACGGGCTCCTGGCCCTGGCGTTCGCAGCCCTTGCTCCCACATTGACCCGGCTGATGCTGGCCACACCCAAAGAGTTTGTGCTTGCCCTGGGCGGCATAGCGATGCTGCGGGCCCTCCAGCAAGCCTTCGTCACCGCCTTCGCAACCGACTTCACGCTGGGTTCGCTGGTGACGTTCGTGGTTACCATCTCGGGCATGAACCTCTTTAACATCCATGCAGCTTTCTGGGGCTTGGTGATTGGCTACGGGGTGTCCCGCCTGCTGGAGCGTGGGGACCATCTCTCGATCTCCGGGGTGGTTTAGTCAGCTGGCTGCTCCTCGTACGGGACCCGGTGGCATCGTCCACCCACCTGAAGAATCTGCACCAGCGCCCCTCGCCGACATGGCAGTCCCTCGTGGAGCAGAAGGGGACTCATGGAGTAACTGACGCCTCCGCGACAAGGCCACCATAACGGATTGGTCACGAACGCTCTCGCAAAGGTTGACAGCGCTGTCAGTAAGCGAGTTAGATCACATTCATGAATGACAGCGCTGTCGAGGCATCGTCCAAAGAGACGTCGAAACAGGGGTTGCCCAGGCTTGCCGACGTCGCAGCTCATGCCGGGGTTTCGTCCAAGACGGTGTCCCGCGTCGTAAACAACGAAGCGAATGTGCGGCCCCAAGTCCGGGCACAGGTCCTTCGATCGGTGGCGGCTTTGGGTTATCGCCCAAACGCAGCCGCTCGTGCCCTGGTTACACAACGGACCCATCAGATCGGACTCATCGCAACCGCGAGCTCGCTTTACGGTCCGACGGCGGGGTTGTTCAGCCTGGAGCAGGCCGCCTGGAAGGCTGGCTACGGTCTGACACTCACCACCGTCCAAGAGGCATCTGAGGCGCAACTTGGAGAAGCCATCCACTACCTGATGGTCCGCGGCGTTGAGGGAGTGATCGTTTCTGGCGTGGCGGGAGTTCTCCATCTCGGAACGTCCACCCTGGCTGACATGCCCCTGGTCAGCACCAGCCCCATCACGACCGAGTCGGCAAAGCACGTGTTAGTCGACTCGGATCAGGTGGCAGGCACGAGAGCTGCCGTGCGTCATCTGTACAATTCCGGGCATCGTCTGATCGCGCACCTCGCCGGTCCGCTGGGGTGGGACTCGGCTGCCCGTCGTCGAGATGGCTGGCGACTGGAGCTGGAGGACCTGGGCCTGCACCCCGGACCCCTTCTTGAAGGTGACTGGTCGCCCAGATCGGGGTATGAAGCGGCCCTGACCCTCGATCGAACAGCAGCGACAGCCATCGTTGTCGCCAATGACCACATGGCGATGGGCGCCATCCGGGCCTTTACGGAGAAGGGCCTCCATATCCCTGACGATATGTCAGTAGTGGGCTTCGACGACGTTCCCGAGGCTGCCTATCAGATAGTTCCCCTTACAACGGTCCGCCAAGACTTTTCCTCCGTCGCAGAACGTTCCGTCCACGAACTTATTCAGCTGATTGAGGGACGCCCGGCGGAAGAGACATGCATTCATCTTCCTACTGAGCTGATCGTGCGGGCATCCACCGCACGTTGCTTCGGCAACCCGAACTGACAGATCAGCTTCTACAACTCCCGTAAGAACGAACATCACCCACGTTCCCCGGCGCAGCGGCGCACCGGTCTTACGGGCAAATTGCCGCACCCACATTAACTCCCATCCGAAAGCAGAAGCCATGTCACGAGATATTTCACGTCGCTCCATCCTGGCCGCCTTCCCTTTGGCTGCCCTCAGTGTTAGCGCTCTCACCGCTTGCGGAGGCGGGACGTCTTCCGCATCTGGCGGTCCCTCCTCCCCCGTCTCCCAAGCTGACATCGATTCCGCGATGAAAAAGGACACCAAGCTGACCTTCTGGACATGGGTACCCGACATCCAGAAAGAAGTCGACCTGTTCCAGGCGAAGTACCCTGCCATGAAAGTCGAGGTCGTGAACGTCGGCCAGGGCGGTGCCCACTACCAGAAGCTGCGGGCGGCTATCCAGGCCGGCAAGGGAGCGCCCGACGTCGTGCAGATGGAGTTCGACAAACTGCCTTCCTTTACGCTGACCGACAACCTCCTTGACCTCACCCCGTACGGCATCGGCGACCTGAAGCCCGATTACCCGGGCTGGGTGTGGGACGGCGTGACGCCAGGTGGCAAGGGAATTTTCGGCGTTCCCCAGGACACAGGCCCCATGGGGATGCTGTACCGCGAGGACCTGTTCACGGCCGCGGGCATCACCGCTCCCAAGACGTGGGATGAGTTCGCAGCCGCAGTGTCGACGTACCGCGGAAAGAATTCGTCCAGCATGCTCGTTAACTGGGCCCCCAGCTCCGAGGCGAACATGCTGGGTCTCTTCTGGCAGGCCGGCGGCCGGCCCTTCTCCTACGACGGAACTAGGAACGTCAAGATCAACCTCACCGGAGACGCGGCCTGCAAAAAGGTCACCTCGTTTTGGAACGATCTCTTTCGGTCCCGGAACATCGGTAACGAGCCCGACTTCGCCGACGCCTGGTACCAAGGATTGAACAACGGAAAGTACGCGGCATGGCTGACCGGCGCTTGGGGCCCGGTCTTTCTACAGGGAACGGCCAAGAGTACGGCGGGCAAATGGCGTGCGGCACCACTGCCCCAGTGGGATTCCTCCAAGCCGGCAAGCGGCAACTACGGCGGTTCCACCGACGCCGTACTGAAGTCAAGTGAGAACCCCATTGCCGCGGCAATGCTGGCTCGGTTCGTAAACACCGATGACAAGGCAGCGCTGACCCTGGCCAACGAACAGTTCCTCTTCCCACCGTCGACGAAAACCCTGAAGAACCCCGCCTTCGCCGACGCCGCAGCCAGCTTCTACGGAGGCCAGAAGGTAAACCAGCAGTTCACCGACATCGCCTCGACTGTCCAGGAGGGCTTCCAGTTCCTGCCCTTCAACGACTACGCCGCAAGCAGCTACGACAAGACCATGGGCAAAGCCATCGGCGACCGCAGTGACCTCAACGCCGCATTGTCCGCCTGGCAGGATGACCTGGTGCAGTACGCCAAGGGACAGGGCTTCACCGTTGCAAGCTGACACTTCCTCCCGGCAAGCCCACCGGACGCCGCCCAAGAGGGCAGCGAACATCGCGCGGCGGCGACAATACGTGGCGGCCTATGCATTGTCCATGCCGTTCATGGTCGCCTTCGCGTTGATGATCGCCGTACCTCTCGTCTACGCAGGCTATCTCTCCCTCTTCAAGAAGCAGCTGATCGGCGGCGTCTCGTTTGTCGGCATGGACAACTACGCGCGCGCCCTGACCGACCCGTCCTTCCTCGGCGGTGTCGGACGCATGGCCCTGTTCCTTGTCATACAGGTTCCGGTCATGCTTGGCCTGTCCCTGCTTTTCGCCCTCATCCTGGACAGCGGGATGCTGAGGCTGCAAAAGTTCATCCGTCTCGGGGTGTTTTTGCCGTACGCGATCCCCAGCGTGATCGCCACCCTAATGTGGGGATACCTGTACGGGAAAGACTTCGGACCGTTCGCACAACTGGCCAAGTCGCTGGGGCTTCCGGCACCCGACTTCCTCGCCGGGGGCAACGTCCTCTTCTCGATCATGAACATTGTGACCTGGGGATTCGTCGGCTACAACATGATCGTCATGTACGCGGCCCTCAGGTCCATACCCGCCGAACTGTACGAGGCGGCACGGGTCGACGGGGCCGGCGAATGGAGAGTTGCCTGGTCCATCAAGATACCCGCTATCAAAGGCGCCTTGCTGCTGACCACGATCTTCTCCGTCATCGGATCGTTCCAGCTCTTCAACGAACCAAACCTCCTGCGCGTCATCGCCCCGGCAGCCATTGGCCAGGACTACACGCCGAACATGTATGCCTTCCAACTTTCCTTCGTCAACCAGGACGCCAACTACGCCGCGGCCATTGCCTTCCTCCTCGGGATAGTCATCATGGCCGTCAGCTATGGCGTCCAGCTGACCACGAACAGAAAGGAGAAGGCATCATGACCGCCACAGTAGCTGACCGCCTCGCAGCAGGAAGCCAGACCACGGCGCCACCCCGACGCAAACGATCGGGCCGCAGCACGCTCCTCACCGTAGTCATGCTGCTGTGCCTGGTCTACTTCCTCCTGCCTATCTTCTGGCTCATCGTTGCCTCAACCAAGGCGAACGAGGATTTGTTCAACAGCTTCGGCCTCTGGTTCTCGAACATGAACCTGGCCCAGAACCTGAACAACGTCTTCACGTTCCAGAACGGCGTCTTCATCCATTGGATGGTCAACAGCCTCATCTACGCCGTCGTCAGCGGCCTGGGCGCATCAGCACTGGCCACCGCCGCCGGCTATGCCTTCGCCAAATACAGATTCCCTGGTGGGAACGCAATGTTCACCGTAGTACTCGGCGCTGTGATGATCCCTATGACGGCCCTGGCCATCCCCACCTATCTGCTCTTCGCTGGCGCGAACCTGACCAACACTCCCTGGGCAGTGATCCTGCCCTCGTTGGTGAGCCCGTTCGGCGTGTACCTCATGAGGGTCTACGCCGCCGACGCAGTCCCGGACTCGCTTATCGAAGCGGCCCGCGTGGACGGAGCCAGCGAAATGCGGATCTTCTTCCAGATCGTTCTCCGGCTCCTCGTACCCGGCTCGATCACGGTGCTGCTCTTCGCACTCGTCGCGTCCTGGAACAACTACTTTTTGCCCCTGATCATGCTCAACAGCCCTGAACTGTTCCCTCTTCCGGTCGGCCTTGCCCAATGGCAGGCAGCATCGGCCGCAGGTTCCGGATCCCAGGCACTGTTCTCCACCGTCATCACGGGGTCACTGGTCTCCGTACTCCCCCTCATGGCCGCGTTCCTGTTCCTTCAGCGCTACTGGCAGTCCGGTCTCGGCACCGGTGCGGTCAAAGCCTGATCCAATCCTTACCCCGACGAAAGTAAGAATCCATGTCTGAACGACCCCGTAAAGTGCTCTTCGGCGCCGCCTACTACCACGAATACCAGCCCTCTCCCCGCCTTGAGCTGGACCTGGATCTCATGGCCGCGGCCAACATGACCGTCATCCGCGTTGGCGAGTCCACGTGGTCCCAATGGGAGCCCGAAGACGGCAAATATGATCTGGAATGGATGACCCCGGTCCTGGACGGGGCCCACGAACGTGGCATCTCCGTGATCCTGGGCACCCCGACCTATGCCATTCCGATGTGGCTGGCCCGCCGCTACCCGGAAATCGCAGGTGAGCCGAAGACCGGCCAGCCACTGGGATGGGGAGCCCGGCAGGAAGTGGACTACACCCACGCAGCCTTCAAATTCCACGCCGAGCGCATCATCCGCAAAATCGTCCAACGCTTCGCGACGCATCCGGCTGTGATCGGCTACCAAGTCGATAACGAACCGGGCCTGCTCGCTTTCCATAACCGTGGCGTCTTCCAACGCTTCACGGACGAACTCCGGCACCAGTACGGAACGGTGGAGAACCTCAATAGGGAATGGGGACTGGTCTACTGGTCCCATCAGCTCTCCACCTGGGCGGACCTATGGACACCGGACAACAATGCCCAGCCGCAGTACGACCTCGCCTGGCGGCGGTTCCAAGCCCGGCTCACCACCGAATTCCTTCAATGGCAGGCCGCCATCGTCAGGGAATACTCCACCCCCGAGCAATTCGTCACCACCTGCATCGCCTACGACCGGCCCTCACAGCACGACCAGGACATGACCCGGGATTTCGACGTCACCGCAGGCAACCCCTACTACGCCATGCAGGACGCTTTCGCCATCCCGCCGTCGAACAGTACACCCCAGGGGTGGGCGACCAGCGGCGCCTGGACGCTCTTCCAAAGCGGTGACCGCATGTACTCATCCAAACAGGGCCCTTTCCTGGTCACCGAAACCAACGCTGGCGCCATCGGCGGGTCAGCCATGCAGTACCCGGCCTTCGATGGGCAGTGGCGGCAGGCCGCGTACGCTTTCATCTCCCGCGGCGCTGAGATGATCGAATACTGGCATTGGGCCACCAACCATTACGGCACAGAAACCTACTGGGTCGGTGTCCTCCCGCACGACCAGAAGCCCGGACGCGTCTACCAGGAATTGGCGCAGCTGGGAGCGGAACTCAAGACGGCCGACGAGGCACTGGTTGGCCTGACCCCGGACGCGAGCATAGGGATGATCTACTCCAATGATTCCAAGTGGGGCTTGGCCGGCCAGCCATGCTTTCTGGCCGAAGCTCCGATGACAGGAGACGAACGGTCCTACCAGAAGATTTTCGAGGCCTTTTACCAGGGAGCCTTCCGGGCAGCTGCACCTGTCCGGATTCTCCATGACCGGCAACTCACCGGCAGCGAGGACCAGAACCTCGACCCTGCCCAGGTGGCCAAGGAACTGCCGGTCCTGATTGCCGCAGGCCTGTACATAGCCGACGACAAGCTACTCGACTGGCTGCGGGCCTACGCGGAAGCCGGCGGACACCTCGTGCTGGGCATGCGCACTGCATACGCGGACTATGAGGCGCGGGCCCGACCCGACATCAAACCTTCCCGTCTCGCCGAACAAGCAGGGGTCAGCTACCAGGAATTCTCGCAGGCTCGCGGACCCGCTTGAACTGAAGGCAGCAGGTGGATTCCAGCTTTCCCCTGGAAGCCTCGCCACCCGATGGGTCGACTACCTCGAGCAGCACGACGGCACCGCCCTTGCCGGCTACGTCCACCCCCAGTTCGGCCGCTACCCCGCCATCACCACGACCGCGGCGGGTGCCGGCAGGATCACCACGATCGGCACGCTTCCAAATACCGACCTGGCAGCAGACCTGATTCGCTGGCTGGCTCCGGTCAACAACGCTGGCTGGGAAGACCTGCCCGGGACCGTCACGATCCACTCAGCGACAAGTGCCGACGGTCGCCGTCTACACTTCGTGCACAACTGGGGGTGGGAACCCGTCACGATAGCCGCACCGGCTTCCGTGGACGACCTCCTGGACCCCGAGCAGAACAATCTTTCCAAAATTGAGCTCGTAGCCTGGGACGTGCGAGTCCTCATCGAAACTTCCAGGCAGGAAGCCACCAGCTGACTGGCTGGAGCACGGGGAGGAGGGCCGGGCTCTCGTTGGACGGGGCGAATCAAAGACTCGCAACGGCAAGGATGTGCGCCGGCAGCTCCACCCTGGAAGTGTTATGAACCGTCGCGTGGCTCCCATCCGCGTACGACCGTTTTACGCCCGCTCTCCATCAAGAACTCACACGGAGATCAATTGCAAATTACCGCACGCATGGCAGATGTCGCAGTGGCAGCAGGCGTCTCAGTGGCGACCGTTTCTAATGTCCTCAACCAGCCGGACATTGTCGCTCCCCGTACACGCGAGAAAGTAAGAGAGGCAATACGCGCCCTGCAATACACGCCGGTCGCGCAGGTGGCCCGTCCTCCGGAAAAAAACCAGCGGACGTGCCAGCCCAAACCGAACTCCGCCCCGGCGAACGAGTGGGGAAGGCACAACTTTTCAAAAACGAAACCGGCCGCTCACATCAACCCATATTTCACTGCCGATCAGGCTGCCCAGGTCCGTGCGGCACTTCAGGCCGCCGGGCCGGGGGAAGGCTATGCCTCGCTCTCTGATCTAGTGGTTGCCGCGACGATGGAGGAAGTCAAGCGACTGCAACGCAAGTACAACGAGGGGCGGACTTGGCCCGGAATACCTGCAGGGAAGATCCGGCGGGGACGGCCCACCCTCGGTGAAGCCACGACGCGCAAGGAGTCACTGTGACCCTGCAAAACACTCAAAAGACAAATGCCCCTCATCTGCGGAAAGACGGCCGATCCACAGCCACGAGTGCGGACAGCACCGGTCTCGCTGCCAAGGCTGGCGCCGCCAAGCGAGGTTTGTGGCCGTCTGCACCAAACCAGTCCACCCTCTGGGTTGGCGCGGAGCGGCTGTCGGGGTTGCGATGGGGATTCGTCAGAAGGACCGCCCCCAGGTCAGCAGCCCAGACGCCGCGTGCAGCTCTGGTGATGCATGGCTTGGCCGCCGACAAAGAGGAGCTTGCCGCTTGCGTGTATGGTCACGTCGTCTGGAAGTAGAGGTGGGTGTGGGCGGCACACCGTTCGTTAAGGCGAACACCGCAGCTAGGGCACAGTGTGGTTGCCAGGTAAGAGTGGACAGACATTTCGCAGTCGCATACACCGCACAGGACTGTTGGCTCCGCCCACTGGCTTCTGGGCCATGTTTGGAGTTCGTGATCTGACTCCTCCTCGTGACAGAGATGACAGGGATAGTACCGAAGACAACACCTGAACTTTATGGCTATCACGTCTTTTTCGGTGTGGTAGTGAATGCAGCGGGTTTGGTCGTCCACGGTTCTGCCGAAGATCCTCATGGCTGTGATCTGCCTGCTCGCTTCACGCGGCGCACAAGGACATCCGGAAAGGCCCGGTGCGCGGCCACCGCCGCAACAGCTGCCACGGCGTCCTTCGCGATATCGCCCGGATAGAAGACAACGTCAGTCGCGATGGCAGCCTGCCACGAGAGCTTGAGGTTCACCATCATCCCGAGCACGCCTGGCATGTGCGAGGCGATCACGGTAACCACGATCGCAGCGAGGAAGAACCAGAGGCCGCGCCGCTTCGCCGGGAGACGCCGGATGATCTGCTCCGCGGCAATACCGACGAGCAGGGCGGCTAGGAAGAAACCCACGATGTAACCCGCAGATCCTCCCACGAGGACCGACAGCCCTGCCCGGCCGCCCGAGAAAATCGGCAGCCCCGCGAACGCAAGAAGAAGATACAGTGCAACCGCGGCGGGGGCGCGGGAACCGCCGAGCACGAGGCCGGTCAGCATGACAGCGAGGGTCTGCAGCGTGATGGGCACCCCGAAGCTGCCGACGGGGATGCCAGGGACGATCGCCGAGACCGCGATGATGGCAGCGAAGACAGATACCAAAGCCAGCGACTGCGCGTCCCACAACCGGCCGGACGCCCGGGGGCTGGTCTCGGCCGGGCAGTGGGCTGCTGGCGTCGGGGTCGTCGGGTGGGCCATGGTTCCTCCTGGTGGACTGGGGCGGCGTTCTCCTGAAGAAGGCTACGCATCCCCATCCCCGGCCGTTTTGTAGAAAACCCACCAGCATGCAAGGAGATGCTTATTAACGCAGCCCTCCACAACAGCAGCGGCTACCAAAGCGACTTCATCTTCATCGCCAGCGCATGGCTGTTCGGCTCCGTGGCCCTGGCCATCTTCGGCCCCGCACCCGGCACGCACGCCTCGCACTGACCGGCGCAAACCCCGCCGCCGGCCTCTCAGACGAACCGGCGGCGGTCACCGCGAACGCCAAGGGCCAGCACAACTAGCTCGGCAGGCCGCCGCTGCGCGTTGCCAGTGGCACCTACCCTTAAGAACCTGTCAACAGTAAAAGCGCCCGAAGGCCGGTATTTTTGGAGGCTGCCGGGTTGCCGGCGAACGGAAGCAATCGCCTTCCAGCCTGACAAACGGGGCGGGTGTCCCGTCTGGGGGGACACCCGCCAGACCATCTCACCTACTCGAAGAATTCAATCCGCGGTTCGCCTTGGACGCCGCCGCGCTGCAGCGCCTCCCGAAGGTCTTCCCTGGCGAAGAAAGCCCGCGCAGCATCCACACTGTTGAAATGATGGATGACCAGGACATTGTCCGGGTCATCTGCCATCCTGTGCACCGATTCTTCGGTGACGCCGCCCTCCTTTTGCATGTCGGCGACTGAGTCGTAAACCTTCCGCCACGCGTCGTAGTCCGCCACCCGGTGCAGGATTAGTGACAAAGCCATGATGTTGCTCCTTCTCATCTACTGCTTCTGCCATCCAAAGGAACGGGGCAGGTTTGTCCCGCTCATGGCCGTGATACTCCTGGCCCCTATCACCTGTCAATGGACTATCCGGGCAGGTAGCACCCCGGATCCGGTCCGGATCCCCACGTACTCCTCGACCCCGTCGGCTTCTTCTTCCGGCCGAACAGTCCCGTCGGAGGATCCGGTTCGCGCAGAACTAACTGCTCAGCTCCGATGCGGGCGACTGTCGGCAACCGCAAGAATCCCCCATTTATTTGCAGAACGGCGGCAGATCTTATCCCCGAGTGACTTCAAGTCAGTTCGATGCATCGAGGCAGTGCCGGCTCCTAGGATGAACGGGTGGACCTTTCCCATCTGGGTGCGCCGAACGGGCCGATGATTCGCGTACACGGCGGGTATGCCAACCGGATGTACCGGCTCGACACGGATCAGGGGTCGTTCGCGGTAAAGGAAATAAACCTCGACGACCGAAGCTGGACGTACCGCATCGAGGACGTATTCAGGTTTGAACAGGCGGCCTTCGCTGCAGGCATTCCCATGCCAGAGCCGATCTCGGCCAGCCAGTCCACGCTCGTTCACCGTTGGGTCGAAGGCGAGAAGGTGCCCGAAGCGCCCGTATCGGCGGCGTACGCGTTTGAGATCGGCGAGATCCTGGCGCGCATCCACGCACTCGACGTCGCGTGGCCCCATGCGCCGGTCGAGGACCCGACGTCGAAGGACTGGTCCGAGCTCGCCGCACGGGCGGCGGAAACCGGACAGCCATGGGCTGAGGAGCTCACTACTCACGTCGAGACGTTCCTCAAGATTGCCCACTTCGTCGACACCTGCGAACGGCCAGGCCCCGCCGTGCTGACCCACAGGGACATCCACCCGTGGAACCTCCTCGCCCAGGAGGGCCGGCCGGTGGTGCTCGACTGGGAACTCTCGGGGATGCTCGACCTGTCCAGTGAGCTCGGCTCGACCGCGCTGAGCCTCGCGAAGAAGCCCGGCTTCGATGACATCAAGCCCGCCATTTTCCGTTCGGTCCTCGAGGGCTATGTCAAAGGTGGCGGAGTGCTGCCGCCGTCAGGTCAAGCTGGTTTGTGTTCATGATCGGCGGCTGGCTGGGGCACACAAGGTGGAACATCCTCCTGTTCCTTGCCGGTGTCGAGACGAGCACCGGACCTGACCTCGCGCTGTCGCACGAATCTGTGCGCAACGGGCTGCGCGGCCTTCCCGACCTGTTCGGCCGACTTCCGCAGCTTGAGGCGCTGGTGCGACAGTGATCTGCGTGGGTGCTTGCACGCGGCATAAGGTGCGCTCCCGGTTCCACTCGCGACGTCGTTATATGACCTTTCCGAACTGTGGGCGTTCGAAGCACCGCGGGGTGGAGCGAGGGCCTCGGGGCCGCCAGTCCACAGAATGTCAGTTAGGCCCTCTATCCAGGAAACGCCGTCGTTCAAGGTGGAGAGAAACCGGCTTGGCGGACCCTTATGTCTGATACGTCTGGCCGCGGGCGGAATCTGGGTGTCGGACGAAGAACTCAGGGGTCGAAGAGGGATCGTCATGATGCAAGCGTTGTTTGGGGTGTGCGGCTCTGCTCCGCGCAAGGACCGGGCCTGTCATGAGTTCAGCGTCCCAAGGGTTATCCGGACTGGTGACGGGACTGTGTGGCGGCTCCGATGATGTTCGGGTCTAAAGTTCACTAAGAGGACGCTTATGAGAACCGCTGAGCGCTCAGAAGGAGACATGATGACTGACACCGATAAGAACCGGCCGGACATCTTTACGCGTTTCACCACTAGAACGGCGAAAGTCCTCGGCCACGCCTGGGTATTTGTCGTGGCTGTTGCCGTATTGATTATCTGGGCCTTGACCGGGCCACTGCTCGGATTTTCGGACACGTGGCAGCTGGTCATCAATACCAGCACGACAATCGTGACATTCCTGATGGTGTTCATCATCCAGAACACCCAAAACAGGGACACCGCAGCCCTGCACGTGAAACTCGATGCCCTGATGCTCGAGCTCAAGATCAGCAACGCGAAACTGTATGAGGCCGAAGAGGAAGGCGAGAAAGAAATAGAGCGACAGCGCCGCCGGATCGAGGAAGCCGCCGAAGAAGGCAACTCACCCCGATGACGGCTTGCGGACTGTGACGAACCAGCCGCGAGAAGTTCCTGAACCTATTGGATGGAGCCTCATTCCTTCGCGGCGCGATCAGTCCTACGCCACATCAGCATTTCCGGCCGGCTCGCCACAAGCGCCGCCCCGGTCAAAGGTCCCCCGGTCCTTTGCCGCTGCAGTGCAGCCATGTTCTGTCTTCTGCGGGGGGAACGCGGACTGATCACGAATCCGGGCCAGCCTGCTGAACGAGTATCCCGGTCGGCGACGTTAAGGGGCGCACCCATTTGGAGCCCACCGCACCAAAGAATGTTGGCCAAAGGATTCGGTGACCTGCGGCTATGCCGCCCGGCAGAGTTCGGCGTGGTGTGGGTTAGTGGTGGTGGCTGGCCGGAGGGTTCAACTTCGGCGTGGTGTTGACGTGTTCTCCGTGTGGGACGGCATGCTGGCCGGCGGCGGTCGCAGCGAGTCCGGGGCTGGCGATGGCGGCGACAGCGACGGCGCCGGCAAAGGTGGCCATCAGCAGGGGGCCAGCAGCCGGACGTCTCTTGTCCGGGCGGCTTTGACGTGCCAGCCACCCCACGCAAGCGAGGAGGATCAATTCCAGCGCTGCGGCGCTCAGCGCAGCCCCGTCCAAGGAACGCGCGGATTCTCCGGCCCACCAGATACCGTGGGCGACCGATGCCAGGTGCAGGAACACAGCGACCGGGGCGACCCGGAGGATCACCCACGGCCAAGCCGGGGCGCCGTGGCGCAGACAACGCACCGCCCATCCGATCAGTGCCGTACCCCAGAGCCCGGCAATGATTGTTCCAGTCAATGCCCAGGGACTTGCGGTGGCCGTGGTGAGCAGGGTGGAACAGATCCCGAAGCTGACGGTTGCGGCGCCCAGGCCGGCGAACGCGGAATAGACCACGACGGCCTCGGGCAGAAGGCCACCGCGGCCCGGGGCTGCATCCCGGTGAGCTCTGACCCCGACCGATGCCCCCGCCGCGGCGGCGGGGTTCATACCTCGTTCACCCGGACGGTTGGGCGGCGGATGACGGTCTTGTCCTGGGAGAGTCCGACACCGAGCAGGAGGACAGCGCTGGCCAGGTGCAGCACATTGTCCGCGCCATTGAGGGCGATGATGTTCACCGCGCTGTCCAGCAGGAACAAGCCTACGATTCCGACCAGGAGATACACGGCCCCGACCGCAGTGTTCACCGACCGCGCCAGCGGGACGGACTTCAAGCCGGAGACCAGCAACGCGGCGCCGATGGCAAGGTGAATGACGTTATGTAGAGGGTTCACCGCGAAGATGATCAGGTCCGCCCCTTCGGTGGCGAAGAACCCGATCCCGGAGGTAACGGCGAAACCGGCAATGCCAACCAGGAGATACACGGCACCGAAAACGGTACCCAAGAGCCTGTTGGGAGATGTACGCATGAGTAACCAAACCCTTCCAAAACGTGGACCCTGGCGAGGATACGAAACCAAGGGCCCGCTGGATCGGACTCCCGGACGGGAACCCTGACCATGATTCGTCGTCCCAGGCTCCCCGGATGGGCCCGGGCGCCCGGCCGAGAACCCATCGCCGGGTTCAGGTGTCAGGCCCTTGCCGCTTCCGGCCGGGGGATGACCCGTCCGGGGAGGCATCGGGGACGAATCACCACTTGCAGGGGCGATAACGTATCGGCCAGAACCATTTGGAAAGGTGCTCTCGTGACGGGACCAGGAACCCAGGTGCCACCATCGCCCACACGCCGCCCTCTTATGACAGTGGTAGCGGCAGTTTCGATGCTGGTCCTTGCAGGATGCAGTGCCGGTCCGGGTAACCCCGTGCCCGGTCCGGGTACGTCGGCAGCGGCCTCAGCCGTGGCAGCTTCCCCTACAGCTTCGCCGCCGGCCGATATTCCGGCTGCGGACGCTGGTGGGCCTTCGGCGGCGGCGTTGATGGTATGCGGGGCAGAAACCCAGGGCAACATCGGCCGGATCCTGGCGCTCTCCACCGTTCCCGGGACCACGGCGTCCTGGGCCGACAAAATTTACACCTGCACCTACGCGCTCCCCGCAGGGTCCCTCGTGCTCTCGGTCAAAGAAGCCGCCGAGCCTGATGCTGCCCGTGCCGATTTCCATGACCTCCAGCGGACCACGCCTGGGTCCGCCCCGATCGAAGGATTGGCGAACCTCGGGTTTCCGGCGTTCCAAACCCCCGCCTCCGCCGTTTTCACAAAAGACAACTTTGTGTTGACCGTGGACGCGGCTGCCCTGCCGGAAATCCTGGGACCCAATCAGGTCACCCGCGCCGCCTTCGCGTACCAGGTCGCCACTACGGTACTTGCGTGCTGGTCCGAATAACACCTCGTTCCCCGGCAGGAAACCCATGTCCAACGCTTGGGGACAGGGCAAATTCGGGTGCCGATGAGAATCCGAAAAGATTTTCCTGGTTGTGACCCGTCCGTGATCTGGAGCACAACGAAGTACTGACGTCACAGTCATGGGCGCGCCCATCAGGGGAGTGTTCATTGTCAATGGAGGAAATACGTCATGAAGAAATCCGCTTTCCTGATTGCCCCGGCCCTTGCCCTGGGCGCCCTCGCGCTCGCCACCAGCCCCGCCCTCGCCGCGGACAGCACGAACTACCAGGCAAACCTCGCTGCTATCAACGGCAGCAACGCCTCCGGAACCGTCATGGTCACCGTCAACGGTGACCAGGCAACGGTCACGGAGAAGGTCTCCGGGCTTGCCGCCATGTTCAATGGCAGCCCCTACCCGCACGTCCAACACATCCATATCGGCGCGAAGGGCACCTGCCCTGACATGTCCGCCGATACCAGCAAGGACGGCGTGATCAGCACCACCGAAGGCGCCCCCTTCTACGGTGGGATCGGCGCCACCTTGTCCACCACCGGTGACACCAGTCCCGCCGCCGGGACTGATCTGAAAGTCGCAGGCATGGGCGCCTCCTACACTTATCAGCGGACCTTCGCCCTTGATGCCAAGACCGCCGATTCACTCAAGGCCGGTACCGCCGTCGTCGTCGTCCATGGCCTGGACCCGGCAACGCTGCCTGCCGCGGCGCAGAAGGAACCCAGCGACCTCGTCCCGTCCCTGCCCCTGGCGGCGACCTCACCGGCCCTGTGCGGGACCCTGACGGCAATGCCCGCCGGCGCGCCCGGCACCGGCCTGGCCACCCCCACCCCGGCCGGCCCTGACCTGGGCCTGCTCGCGGCCGGCGGCGGCCTCGTCCTGGCAGCCGGAGGAGCCTACGCACTCCGCAAGAAGATCGCAGCCTAAGGTCTCAGGAAGCGAGAGAGAGATTCAGGGACCTGATGGGAACTGAGAACAGCAGCCGCCGCGGACGCCTCATCGCGTGCGCGGCGGCCGCCGTGCTCCTGGCCGGCGGCATCACCACTATCGGCTTTGGACTGCACGCCCAGTCCCCAGCACCAGCGCCAGCCAGCAGTCTGGCAGCCGCGGCGCCAACCCCTGACTCAGCTGTTCCGACCCCAACAGCGGTGCAGGCGACCAGGGACCCGGCAGCGACCGCTTCCACCCAGCCGACGGTGCTCCCTGCGTCGCCGGAAGCCGCGCTACCCGCCTCCGTCCCGGTACGCGTCCAGGTCCCTTCGATCGGGGTTGATGCAGGCTTGATCCCGCTGGGTAAGCAGGCGAACGGCGAAATCGAAACCCCTTCCGGTGAACCCGGCTCACCCGGTGGCTGGTACCAGGACTCGCCGACTCCCGGCCAAACAGGATCCGCAGTCATCCTCGGCCACGTCAACGCCACCAACAGCGATATCGGGCTGTTCTACCGGCTTCACGAACTCGCCCCAGGCCAGGCAATCACCGTTACCCGCGCCGACCACACCGCTGCGGTCTTCACCGTGTACAAAGTCAATGTGTACCACAAGGCCACCTTCCCCACGATCGAGGTCTATCAGAACGCGGACCGCCCCGAAGTCCGGCTGATCACCTGCGGCGGCTACAACCCCGCCACCAGGGAATACCTGGACAACACCGTCGTCTAGGCCCACCTGATCTCCAGCCACCCCGCCTAAACCCGGCAGCCAGACACTCATCCCCGATGCTCCCGCCGGCTCCCCGGAAGAGAACACCATGAAAACCAAAACCAACCCCCCACGCCTCGCTATGGCCCTGATCGGTACGGCCACCCTTATTGCAGCCAGCGCCTGCAGTGCCGCCGGAGGCGCCAACCCATCCCCGTTCTCTCCGATGGCAACGGGCTCATCATCCGGCCCCATGAATGACGCCATGGGAGCTTCGCCGATGGCATCAACCACGGCAGGCTCCGCCGGGTCTTCCGGGAAGGCTGCTGACCTGACCATCCACATCAAGTCCTTCGCCTTCACCGGATCCGAGAGCGTCCCGGCAGGGGCGAGCGTGACCGTAATGAACATGGACTCCGAAGCGCACACCGTAACGGCCGACGACGGATCATTCGATGTCGTTATCAGGGCAGGCACGAGCACTACATTCACCGCCCCTGCCAAGGCAGGCACATACACCTACCACTGCACCTACCACTCCAACATGCACGGGACCCTGAACGTTAAATGAGCCGGAAGCCGTCCCCTTCCACTAGCAAAGACACCGGAATATCGAGCCACTGCCCTGTCAAAAAATGAAGCGTGCGTTGGGAAGCAGCACCTCTTCGGTCTGGAAAAGCCACGTCGCAGGTTCCAATTGGAGCCGGGACAAACACGGCCAAGCAACGGATGGGCAAATTCACCGGGCACGGCACCGGAACACGGTCGGCCAATCCAGACCGGATCACCTGACCGCGGCATCGGGCTCGAGGCCAAACCTCATGGCGTCCGAACCCCATGGCCTGCCGCCAGCGGCTAACATCAGGGCGTGAGTTGCTGCACAGCCTCGCAGTGCATGCCCTGCTACTTGCGACCTGAGCGCTCGTGCCGTGGGAGCGCGTGCCTGCACGGCCCGTGCTCATTATTCCTACCCTGGACTGCCTGGAGGTTGGATTCGCCCGCGGCGCCGCGGACGAGTACCCATCTGTCCTGGGCTTCCTCTATGTGCGGCGAGTGTTTTACAAGGACCTTCCGATACGGGCATCATGCCCTTCCGATGGATCGGCATCCAGCGTCCGGCGCGACCAGCTGATCTGGTCCGGCAGCGGAACAGGGCAGAGGGCCTACTCCGCGACCTCCCGGCTGATCCGGACTCCCGAGGCGAACACCGCGAAGCGGTCACCGGGTTCAAGCTCGAGCTCACCGTCGCCAAACGCAACGCCGAACGGCTCCTGAACTTCGTGGGCGACCTGCTCACCAGTGCTTTGGGCGCTTTGACCATTGAACCCCCGCATGCGGACCTGACCGAAGCAGTCCGTCACAGCGTCCAGGGGCCACCGGCGGCATCACTCTGGACTGCTCCCCCACCCGACCGCTACGGGTTACTTCCATCCTGAGCGCCTCGGGCAGGCGGTCGACAACCTCGTTGCCAACGCCATCAAATACATACCGCGCGGCGGCACTGCCACCACCGAAGTGAGCGCAAAGGGGAACGCCGTTTGCAGCAAGCAGGCCGTGGGGCCTTCGTCCAGGTCCTGCTCAGCGGCCTGATCTTCGGAGCCCTCCACCTTCATGCCTTTGCCGAACCTGAAGCCGCCCTGATGGCCCAAATGGCCACCACGGTGCTCGGCTGGATGCTGGCCGGACTGTACCTCCTATCCGGACGGCAGCCTTTGGCAGTCCTTTTGTGCCATGGCTATTGATGCCGTTCTGGAGCCGGCGCTGCTGTTGAGCTTCACCCACTGACCGCGCCCTGGCCGTCTAACGGTCGTTACCCACGTATGGTGTTGTCCGTTCGGCAGCAGAAGAAACCCTTCTTGTCCGTTTGTAGACGCGGGGACCGCCCCCGAGGTAGATTGACCTCGAATCAGCTCCAGCGTCAGGGCACACCCCGGCCGGTCTGCGCCACCGGGACCGCAAAACATCCGGGGGACACGATGACCGCACCGGTCCAGTCTGAGGAAAGCCACGCTTTCGTCCAAGGAACGCAACAAAGGCCCACCCGGGCACTCTTCGCCTGGGCGGCGGCCACGTGGGTGATGCCCCGATGAACGTGACAATCCAATCCGATCGCGAAGGAATTGTCAGGATCACACTCCTCCCCGGATCCCTGATTACGGCGGCGGACGGAATCTCAGTGCGTGAGCGATTCCTGGCCCTGACCGGCGGCGCCGGCTGCCCTGTCCTGCTGGAAATCACGGGTGTTCAGTCCGTTAGCCGCGAGGCATTCCGCTTCCTCAGCGAGGCGGTCACCGTCACCGCCTTCGCGATCCTGGGCTGCACCGAAGTGGACCGTGTTATCGCCCACGGCCGGCGGGGACTACCGGAACCGCAGTGCCCGAGCCGGTACTTCAGCGACGAAATAGAGGCCCTGGCCTGGCTGCGGGGATCCGGCGCTTGTGAACCCGAAGGGTGTTTGACTGACCATGTGTGCCGAGGTAGCGGAAGCAGCGGCCCCGCTGCAATCGTACTGCCCCGATGACGGCGGCCCGGAGTTGTTGGTTGCCCGGCATGGCTCGCAGCCGATTGCTTCCAGACTGAACTCGCCGCCGAACTTTCCGGTCTTGAGAACGCCACGACCATCGTTCTGGCCGGCGCGCAGTACCGCACCGCACCTGACGGTGCCGCAGGGCGTACGGTTCGTGCCGAGACGGACGTCCAGCGCATTCTTCCTTCGTTAAGCTCCCATCGGCCTCTTGCTTGCCTTGCCTTCACCGGCCCGTCCCGGCCCGACGTGAAACTGGTCGCATGACTGACGACAAAGAAATATTCAGGTCCGGGTTCTCACGCCGCGGGTTTTTCGGCACCGCCGCAGTAGCGGGCATAACAGCCGCCTGGGCATCAGCCACTCCGGCCTCGGCCGATGACGGGGCAAAGCTGCCTTCCTCAGCGGGCGATCCACTGACCACCCCGGTAGTGAACGGGCTGCACCTGCAGTTCGGGGCCGATGCCTCCAGCGAAGTCGTCGTCTCATGGCATACCTTGCAGCCGGTCAAGAACGCGCGGGCAATGCTGGGTGAAACCGACGGAAGCTACGGCCGGAGCGAGGAGGCCGTGGAAACCAGCTACGTGGACGCCAAATCCGGGCAAAAGGTCTACGCCTACCACGCCAAACTGACCGGGCTCGCCCCGGCCCACGACTACATCTACGCGGCGATTCACGAAGGCGCGCAGGCGGAGTTCGGTTCCTTCCGGACCGGCCCGCGAGGACGCGGAAAGATCACCTTCACCAGCTTCGGCGACCAGGGCACCCCCACCCTTGGAAAAAAGCCACCAGTGCCAATGGTGGACAGCAATGGGTCAACGACAACCTGGGCTCCCCCGCGGCCGGCGACATGCCGGCCGGAGTCGAACGCGTCCAACCACTCTTCCACCTCTTCAACGGGGACCTCTGCTACGCCAACCTCTCCGAGAACAGGGTCCGGACCTGGACGGACTTCTGGGACAACAACTCGCGCAGCGCCCGCCACCGGCCCTGGATGCCCGCAGCCGGGAACCACGAGAATGAGCTCGGTAACGGAGCCATCGGATACGCGGCTTATCAGACCTACTTCTCCGTTCCCCCTCAACCCGGGCAAACAGATGTCACCCGAGGCCTCTGGTACTCATTTACAGCGGGTTCGGTCCGGATCATCAGCCTGGCCAACGACGACGTCTGCTACCAGGACGGCGGCAACAGCTACGTTCGGGGTTACTCCCAGGGCGCCCAAAAGGCCTGGCTGGAGAAGGAGCTTAACGCAGCCCGGTCAGACAAGAACATCGACTGGGTCATTGTCTGCATGCACCAGGTGGTAATCAGCACCGCCGGGTCCTTCAACGGCGCCGACCTTGGCATCCGGCAGGAGTGGGTGCCCCTCTTCGACAAGTACGGGGTCGACCTCGTCGTGTGCGGTCACGAGCACCACTACGAACGCTCCCACCCCATCCGCGGCCAACAGGCCAACGCAACACTGACCCCCATTCCGGCCGATACACGCAAGGACGTCATCGACACCACTAAAGGCACAGTCCACATGGTCCTGGGAGGGGGCGGAACGTCCGTAACCTCGAACCAACTGTTTTACACCCCTCCCGCGTGCCGGGTCATCACTGCCGTGGGAGCACCGGATCCCACGACCCATAAGCGGCCACCGGTCTACGTCCAGGAGGACGCCCCGTGGTCAGCGCAGCGCGACGCCGCGAACTCCTACGGTTTCGCATCCTTCAGCGTTGACCCCGGCACCGAACCGGGGGGAACAACGAAAATCGAGGTGACCTATTACAACGTCACCGGACCCCAAGGGCGCTCGCGTCCTTCGAAACCTTCACCCTCCAGCGGCCCCGCTCGGATGCAAGACAGAAGAACGGAACCGAGGACAAGAACAAGGATCAAGGCTAAGACCTGCAGCCCCTGCAGATTTTAAGATCAACCGGCTTGGGCCGGGCAACCTGCAGTGGTTGCCCGGCCCTGGCCGTTTCCATCGGTCCAAGTGAGCCGTCCATCGCTCCCGCACCCTACAAAAAGAACCCGATTCTTCCGATCGTTAGGGGCCTGGCCGGGTCCAGGGTCAGCGGCGCGAAGCAGTCATCTGCTAAATGCCGGAGCCCGACATGGACTTCAGCGCGGGCCGCTTTCGGCGTACTTGTCCGCATGTCCTGACTATTGCACAAATTACCTTTTCGGTTCACTACCGGTTCATGTCCAATGCCCTGTCCAGTCACGTTGCGGCGGGAGCCTTGTCCGTGCATTTGGGGACTTTTCGAGACAACATGAAGGAACACCCATGACCAACCGCTTCCTAGCCGCGGCCGCCGTCGCCGTGTTTGCAGCTACCGCTGTGACCGGCTGCGCGCAAAGCAGTACCGCACCAGCCCAAAACAATGGCGCCGGCGACTCACCCGACAAGACGGTCACCGTGCTTATCAGCGGCGACACCAACGTCCAGAACCTGTGGGAAAAAGCCTCGTCCCCGCGTTCGAAAAGGCCAACCCTGGCTACGACGTGAAGGTCACGCTGGATCTGCACGGCGAGCACGATGCCCAGACCCTGGCAAAACTGACCAGTGCCACGGAACAGAACAAGGAACCTGATTTTGACCTGGTGGATGGCGGTTTCGTCTCCAAGGCCTCCGCAGCCAACCTGCTGACCCCTGTGAGCCCCCAGACGATTTCGGCCCTAAACGATGTCCCGCAGGACGTCATCAAAGCCGGTGGCACGGGTGGCATCCCCTACCGCGGCTCCGCGGTGCTTCTGGCATACGACACCAAGACAGTCGCTACCGCGCCGAAGACCCTTGATGAGTTGCTCGCCTGGATCAAGGCAAACCCGGGCAAGTTCACCTACAACTCGCCCAAGTCCGGAGGATCCGGAGGGGCTTTCGTTGCCACGGTTTTGGACAAGTTCGTCCCGGCCGACGCCCGAGCCAAGATGGCTGTCGGCTACGAGAAGGACCTGGAGTCTTACTGGGACCAAGGCTTCGCGGCGCTCAAGGACCTCAACTCGTCCGTCTTCCAGGGCGGCGTCTACCCCAACGGCAACAAGCAGACCCTTGACCTGCTCGCAACTGGGCAGATCTCCATGGCTCCGGTATGGTCTGACCAGTTCACTACCGGCTTGACCAACGGCCAGATTCCTCCCTCCGTTAAGGCCACGCAGATCAGCAACCCGTCCTTCACCGGCGGTGCTGCATATCTCGGCATTCCCAAGTCTTCACCACGCCAGGAGGCGGCACTGAAGCTTGCCAACTTCGTCCTGACGCCGGACGCGCAGTCCATGATCATCACGGACATGTCCGGCTTCCCGGCCATCAGCCTGGACAAGCTGCCGGCAGATGTGAAGGAGAAGTTCAAGGACGCAGACACAAACAACCTGCGTAAGGGCTACTTCGACCAGATGGGCAAGGATCTTAACAACTTGTGGGACCAGAAGGTTCCCGGCCAGTGACAACCACGCTGCACAAGTCGGCGGAACTGGAAGCGCCAGTTCCGCCGATTCGCGGCGGGGGTCGCAGGCGTCCCGGCCAGCGTGCCGTCGGGTTGTTCATGGCCCTCCCCCTATCCTGCTGATCGCGCTCTTCGTCGGCTTCCCCATCGTGCTCGCCTTCGGCTTCAGTATCGGCCTGACGGGAGGGTTGAACCACACAATTGCAACGATCGCCCAAAACGTGCACGAGGCCGACGCCTGGTGGGGAACCCTGGCGGCATACCAGGAAATGTTCACCAACAAGCGTTTCCTCGGAGACCTTGTCGTCACCGTCATTGTGACGCTGGTGAGCACGTTAACCGTCCTCTTCCTGGCCTTGGGGATTGGGCTCTACCTCAAGCTCAAGGGTGGCCGAATGGCCCGCCTGCTCTCCGGCCTTGCGATAGTGCCGCTCTTCATCCCGGTGGTTATTGCCTCCTGGGCAATCCTGACCTTCTATTCCGGTACGGGTTTCCTGCGAAGCGCCTTCGCGCTCTTCGGGCTCGATTTCCCGGTTTGGGCCTTCACCATGGTCACGGTCATCATCGGCTCGGTGTGGACTTCGCTGCCGTTCGCAGTGCTCATGATCTCCTCAGGGCTGCAGTCCGTGCCGAAGGCCATGATCGAAGCAGCCCGGGACGCCGGTGCCGGCTCCTTGCGCACGATCGTTTCGGTGATCGTCCCCATGGCCGCTGTTCCGATCATCATCGCGACGACGTTTACTGCAATCGGAATAGTTGGTTCGTTTACGGTCCCTTACTTCACAGGGCCCAATTCGCCGAACATGCTGGGAGTGGACATGTCCAACTACTTCTCGTCCTTCAACCAGCCGCAGCAGTCTGCCGTCATGGCCTTCACGGTGTTCCTGATTGCCTCCGGAATCGCCGCGCTTTATGTGTGGGCAAACTTCCGTTCCGCCAAGGAACAGGGGAAAGCCTGATGGTCACCACTACTTCCCGCACCCGGCCCGCGGCCGGCGCCGGCCGGCCGCTCTCGCCTGGATCGATTGTCCAGAGTGCCCTGGTGGCCCTGTTCGTGGTCTTCATGGTGGTCTTCATCCTGGGCCCACTACTCTGGCTGGGCGTTCGGGCGTTCGCCGGAACCTGGACGTTCCCCAACCTCCTTCCCGATGATTGGACGCTGCGCTGGTGGCAGGTTGTCATAAGCGACCACGCACTCGGCGTCGCGGTGCAGAACTCCCTGTTCTTTGCTCCCCTGACGGTGCTGGTTTCTGCGATCATTTGCCTGCCCGCGGCCTACGCGTTTGCCCGCTTTGATTTTCCCGGACGGCGGTTCTTCCTAATCAGCCTGTTCGCGACGAATGCCTTCCCCAAGATGGGATTGTTCGTGACCCTCGCAGCGCTGTTCTACGCGTTGAACCTGATGAACAGCGTGCTGGGAATCCTGGTGGTGCATGTGTTGGGAACCGTGGTCTTCATGACCTGGATCCCCGCGGCAGCGTTCTCTGCCGTCCCGCGCAACCTGGAGGAAGCAGCCCGCGACGCCGGTGCGTCCAAGCTGCGCGTGTTCGCTTCAGTGACGCTCCCCATGGCGTTGCCCGGGATCATCGTCGCCGCAGTGATGTCCTTCCTGGCGTCCTTCGACGAAGCGCAAGGAACGTACTTGGTGGGTGCACCGGACTTCATGACCATGCCCACCCAGATGTACAGCCTGGTGCTGAACTACCCCACGCAAGTGGCGGCCGTTTTCTCCATTCTGCTGGCCATCCCTTCCGTAGCCCTCATGCTCGCGGCGCACAAACATATCCTCGGCGGCCAGCTTGCCGAGGGCTTCCAGATCAAATAGCGCCCTGCGCTCAACGTCAGACAGAGACCCCATGACAATTCATGAACCATTGACTGAACAGCCGGCCAGCACCACCGGGCCGGGCGCCGAGGCTGGCGGTGGACTGAACATCCGCGGCCTCCACAAGATCCTCGGCGGCCGCACGATCATCGACAACCTGGACCTGGCAGTCAACGAGGGCGAACTCGTGTCCTTGCTGGGGCCCTCCGGCTGCGGCAAGACCACTACCCTGCGGATGATCGCCGGCTTCCTGGAACCCGACTCCGGGTCCATCGAGGTGGAAGGCCAGGAAGTGTCCCACCTGGGCGCGGAGAACCGTCCCAGCGCGATGGTGTTCCAGAACTACGCCCTGTGGCCCCACATGACAGTGGCCAGGAACATCGGCTTCCCGCTGAAGTTGCGCAAGATGTCCAAGGTCGAGATCAAGGATCGCGTAGAAGCCGTCCTCGAACTGGTCAGCCTCCTGCACCACAAGGATTCCAAGCCGGCGCGCATTTCCGGCGGGGAGCAGCAGCGTGTGGCACTGGCCCGCGCGCTGGTCCAGGAGCCGAAGCTCCTTCTCCTCGACGAGCCGCTGAGCAACCTGGACGCAAAACTGCGTGTCAAAGTGCGCGAAGACATCCGCAAGATCCAGCAGGAACTGGGCATCACCACGGTTATCGTCACGCACGACCAGGAAGAGGCGATGTCCATGTCGGACCGCATTGCCGTCATGAATGCGGGGAGAATCGAGCAATACAGCACCCCGGCGGCCCTCTACGCCCGACCGGAAACAGAATTTGTGGCCACGTTTATCGGCAGTATGAACCGGGTTGAAGGCTCGCTCAACAACGGACTTATCACGGCGGGCCCGGATATTCTCGGCATCCGGCCCGAGGACGTCATCCTGCATGACGTGCCCTTCGATGGGGCAATCCCCGCCACCGTTGAAAGGGTTGTCCCACGAGGTCACTTCCAGGAAGTGTACTTGCACAGACCCGACGCCCGGCTCCGCAGCTTCGTCACCGGCGAGTTCATGGAGCCAGGCCAGCAGACCTTCGCGGAGATACGAAAGGCGATGACCTTCCGGGACGGACGACTCGTAGCAGAGGCAGGTGCTGCACGTTGAGGCGCTTCGCATCCACCGAAAAGACGCATGCAACCGCCCACCGTGGTGACTCCAGCAAATACCTGGAAAACACCCTGCCCGCCATCGCCTCAGCGATCCACGCCGGCGCGGACCTCGTGGAAGTGGACGTCCGGGTCACGAAGGACGGGCAAGTGATCCTTCTCCATGATGCTTCCCTGTTGAGGATCTGGGGCCTGGACTGTAACGCCGCAGACGCCGACTACGACCGGATCGGCCGACTGGGCACTGGGGAGGAGCGGATCCCGCTGCTCTCCGAAGCCCTCGACCTTTTCCGCGGCAGCCCGGCCAAACTGCTCATCGACATGGACGAGCCCGGCCCTGCTGAGGCCGCTGCCGCCGTCGTACGCCAAAGCGGCGTGGCAGTGTCCTGGTGCGGGAACCTGGACGGAATGCGGACCATCCGCGCGCTGGACCAGGATGCCCGGATCTGGCTGCCGTGGAACAAAAGGGTCGCCCCGCCCGAAGACCTGCTGGCCGAACTGAATCCCGAATTCGTCAACTCCGAATACGTGCTTCTCAACAAGGAGATGGTGGACAACATTCACTCAGCGGGGGCGAAGGTTTCCTGCTGGACGGTGGATGACGCGGAGTCCATGCGCTGGGCGTTGGGACTTGGCGCGGATTCGATCACGAGCAACAAGCTGGATCTGCTGCAGAGGGTGATAGCCGAAGATCCCGAAGCATGGGCTTCGGCGCAGGCGCCCACGGCGCTGGCCGGGGAGGAGATCCTCGAGGCGCGAAAGGTCGCCCTCGAACTTGCCGAGTGGGCCGTCGAGTACATGCACGACGCCGATCGGGGCCAGGTCTCCACCAAGGCGCACCCTGCTGATCTGGTCACGGAAGTGGATGTCGCCGTCGAGCGCTATGTCCGCGAAGTTATTGCCGCCCGACTTCCCGGCCACACCGTGGTTGGCGAGGAAATGGGCGGACTCGCCGTGCCCGGCGCACCATGTTGGTACCTTGATCCCGTGGACGGAACCACCAACTACGTGAACCACATTCCCTGGACGGCGTTCTCGCTTGCCTTAGCGGTGGACCACAAGCCCGCGGTAGCCGTCGTCGCAGACCCCTGGCGCGGTGAGATCTTCGAAGCCGTAGCTGGTGCCGGTGCCCGATTGAACGGGCGTTCCCTATCGCTATCGCAGGCAAAGAACCCGGGACCTGCGAGCCTTGCTGGAACGGTGGTGGCCACGGAGCCTGGCTGGACACCTGCCATGGCCGGGAATGCTGGAACTGCTCGCTGCCCTCGGCAGGCAGCACAGCATCATGCGGATCATGGGATCAGCAACCATGACTGTCGTCGGAATCGCCGCCGGACGTGGCGCGGGTGCGATCATCGGCAGCTTCAGCCCGATCGACCACCTGGCGGCCACGCTCATAGTCCAAGAAGCCGGAGGCGTCGTTTTGAATTCCGACGGCGAAACTGACACCTTCCCGGAACAAGGCGGAGTGCTTGCCGCCCGCCCGGAGCACTCTCCCGAACTTTTTCGGCTATGGAAACAAGCGTATGCAGACGCCCGCAGCTGAGGACACGAGCCCGCACGTCGAAGCAATCTTCAATCTTGACCGGCGAAGCAAATTCGAACTCGTCAGCGAGATCCATCTTGGCTTTCCGACCCACCACCCCCAGGGCATGGCCTTCGCCAACGGACTTACGTTCCTATCGTCCGTGGAGATTCTTCGCGCACCGCGTCCCTCGCCCGATCCAGCACTGCGTAGCCGCGGCCAGGGAAAGGGGCACGTTTTCGTCATTGGAACGGGGGGCGACATGATCCATGACCTGGACCTCGGCGAGGACTCCCTCTACCACCCCGGCGGCATCGACTTCGACGGCGACCACGTATGGGTCTCGGCAGCGGAATACCGGGCCGGAGGCTCGAGCATCATTTACACGGTTGATCCGGACACTTTTGAGGTGCAAGAGCGCTTCCGCGTCGATGACCATATCGGGTGGGTACTCCGCGACCCAAGCGCGGACCTCGTCTTCGGTGGAAGCTGGGGTTCCCGGCATCTCTACACGTGGGATACGGGCGGCCGCCTCGTGGACAAGTGGGAGAACCCTGGCCACTTCGTTGACTACCAGGATGCCCAGTTCCTGCAACCAGGGCTTCTGCTGTGCAGCGGGATCTCCCTGCTGCCGCAAAACGACGGAACGGCTTTTGAACTCGGCGGACTGGCCCTCGTGGAGCCACACGAGCACAACATCAGAAAGGACGTTCCCATCAACGTCTTCAGCCCCGCCGGCCACGTCATCACCCGCAACCCGATGACGATTTCGGCCGATGACTCCGGGCTGCTGTTCCATACGGCGCCAGACGATGGCCAAGACACGGGGGAACTCGAATCTTCAGCTACCGAATTACGTAACTTTCAAGACCGGGAAATGCCCGATCAGGCGGCCCGCGTGAATGGCGGCCGACCGCATTTGCTTCACCCGTCAAGGCGGCCACCAAGTCTGGACCCCCTCCCCGGGATTGCAGGATTTCTATTTACCACTGGCGGCAGACGGCCAGGAGCGTGGACGAACCGGCGTGGACCTACCACTGTGGATGAACCACACCAAAAACCATTGACCGCAGTGTGATGTGGGGCATAGTATTCAAGTCACGCCACTCACTTTCCATGTAGCGGAAACTCTCTTCCACTCTTGTTGTAGACAAAGGAGTCTCTTGTGACTGCGTTCCAACAGATCGTCGACCCTCTGGGGTCCCTCGCCCTGGGGGCGGTTTTAGCAGCCCTTCCGCTCATCCTTCTGTTTATCCTGCTCGGCGTCTTCAAGGCCAAAGCCTGGAAGGCGGCCGTTGCCAGCCTCGTCCTCTCCATCGTGCTGGCTGTCACCGTATGGCGAATGCCTGCCGGCCAGGCCATAAGCGCGACCGCCGAAGGTGCTTTCTATGGCTTCTTCCCAATTCTGTGGATCCTGATCAATGCCCTTTGGGTCTACAGGCTGACAACTGAAACCCGGTGGTTTGGCGTGCTCGGCGCGACAATCCGGTCCGTTTCAAGTGACCTTCGCATCCTGACAATCCTGATCGCTTTCTGCTTCGGGGCGCTTCTGGAGGCACTGGCAGGGTTCGGCGCACCGGTGGCGATCACTTCGGGCATGCTGATCGCAGCGGGCATGAAGCCCCTCAAATCCGCAGCGGTCTCGCTCCTGGCCAACACCGCCCCCGTTGCTTTCGGCGCCATGGGTTCTCCCGTTATTGCCCTCAGCGGCGTCACCGGCATTCCGCTGGCAACCGTTTCGTCCATGGCCGGCCGGCAGACTCCGTTCCTGGCGCTCATTGTCCCGCTCCTGCTGGTGTTCATCGTGGACGGCAAACGCGGCGTCCGCCAGACGTGGCCCGCCGCGATTGTCGGGGGAACAGTATTCGCCATTGTTCAGTTCCTCACCTCGAACTTCTTCACCGTCGAACTCACGGACGTCCTGGCCGGAATCTTTGCCATCGCAGCTGTCCTGCTGCTGCTTCGGGTGTGGAAGCCCGCCCAGACGATGACGGCCGATTCTGCGGCCGTGGAGGAGGGACCCGAATCCATCACGCTGGGCGCCGAGAGGGCCGCCGTGGCCGGACGGGCAGGATCGTCAGCGGCCGACGGCGGAATGGCCGGCGGAACGGGACGGCAAGTCCAGCAGCCTCAAGGGTCAGCCAGGGAACAGGGTGTTTCAACCCGCCCCCTACCCCGGGAGATCTGGATGGCGATAGCACCCTACCTCATCATCATCGCCGTCTTCTCCGTCTCCCAGATACCGGCAGTCAAGTCCTGGCTCACTGCCGCCGGCGGCTTTTCGTTCAGCTGGCCCGGGCTCGACGTCCTCGGAGAGAATGGCAAGCCGGTCTCATCGCAAACCATGCGCTTCGACCACCTCAAGGCCACCGGAACGCTCCTGCTCATCTCCGGTCTTTTCACGCTCGCCCTATACCGGATTCGATTCGGTGATGGCGTGAGGATCTACATCAAGACGCTGGCGATGCTCCGTTGGACCATCCTGACCGTATGCTCCGTGCTGGCCCTTTCGTTCGTCATGAACCTCTCGGGTGAAACCGCAACCCTCGGCGTCGCCCTCGCCTCGACTGGCGGGCTCTTCGCCGTGCTCTCTCCAGTCCTGGGCTGGGTTGGCGTTGCGCTCACCGGCTCGGACACTTCGTCGAACTCGCTGTTCGGCCAGCTCCAAGTGACTGCTGCCTCGCATGCCGGCCTTTCGCCGGTGCTGATGGCCGCCACCAACTCCTCCGCCGGCGTCCTGGGCAAGATGCTCTCCCTGCAGAACCTGGCCGTGGCCGCGGCCGCCGTCGGGATCGAAGGGCTCGAAAGCACCCTGTTCCGCCGGCTTTTGGGCTGGAGCATCGGCCTGCTGGCACTCCTTACCATCCTTGTCCTGCTCCAGACCAACGTCCTCGCGTGGATGGTGCCGTAAGCAGGCGCACGGCACCAATTCCACCCCTGCATAACGACCGGAAGGCCCATCATGACCGTCAAGACAGCCTCGACCCCCGCTCCGCACGCAGCAGCCACCCCCTCGCCCGCTGCTGCCGTCCTGGCAGCGCATCCACGGGCCACCACGGACGCCGACACCCGCCAAGCCGCGGCCACCGACCGCTCCGGCTACGTCCCCGCCACAATGCCGGACGGGGTGGTCATCGCCCAAAGCGTTGACGACGTCGTCGAATTGCTGCGCCTGGCACAAGCCGGCCACGTTCCCGTCGTCCCACGCGGAGCAGGCACCGGCCTGGCTGCCGGGGCCAGCGCCCATGAGGGTCAGATCGTGCTCGACGTCTCCCGCATGAACCGTATTCTGTCCATCGATCCTGTGGAGATGATCGCCGTCGTCGAACCCGGCGTGCTCAACGCCGAGGTCAATGCCGCTGCGGCCCGGCACGGGCTCTTCTACGCCCCCGATCCCGCGAGCACCGCAATATGCTCGATTGGCGGGAACGTTGCCACGAACGCCGGGGGCATGTGGTGCGCAAAGTACGGGGTCACCCGCGAATCGGTACTCGGGTTGACCATTGTCCTGGCCGACGGGCGCATCCTGCGCACGGGCAGGAGGACGATCAAGGGCGTCACCGGCTACGACCTCAACGCTCTCTTCATCGGTTCCGAGGGAACCCTGGGTGTGGTGGTTGAGGCCACGCTTCGCCTGCGGCCGAAACCCGTGCGGACGGAGACCCTTGCAGCCTACTTCACCGATATCGAGGCAGCTGGCCGGGCCGCCTCCGCAATCACTGCTGCACGCATCCAGCCCTCGATCCTGGAACTGATGGACGGGCCCACCCTTGAAGCCGTCGACCAGGCTGAGGGCACCAGGCACCGCGAGCTCGGCGGGGCTTTCCTCCTTGCCCAGACAGACGGCTACGGCGCCCACCTCGAACTCGACGAGATCGCCCAGGCCATCAGCCCATACGCCACGTCGGTCCACCGTGCCGCCGATGCCAGTGAGGCAGACGCGCTGGTCAAGGCCCGGCGCGACGCCATCCCGGCCCTGGAAAGACTGGGCCGGGTCTCGATAGGTGACATCGCCGTCCCGCGCAACCGGCTCGCCGAGGCCTTCGCCGGACTCGAGGACATAGCGTCCCGAAGGGGTGTCCGGATCTTCAGCGTTGCCCACGCAGCTGACGGGAATCTGCACCCCATGCTCGTCGTCGATCCTCAAGAGTCCATCACCGATGGCCCGGCGAAGGCCGCGCTCGGGGACATGTTCCATCTGGCCCAGCGCCTCGACGGCACCCTTACCGGTGAACACGGCGTAGGACTGCTGAAACGGGAATGGGTTGGCGAGGAAGTCGGCGAGACCTCCCGGTCGATCCAGCAGGCAATCAAAAACGTCATCGACCCGACAGGGATACTCAACCCCGGCAAAGCCATCTGAAACGGGGTAGTCGTGAACACCTAGGTTCAACACGGAAATTTCTTTAACACCGAACACCTTTATTAGGAGCAAGAAGTATGTCGTCGCACGTGAAGACAAACGGACTCAGTGTCGCGGAAGGCCTTTATGCCTTCGTCCGGGATGAGGCACTCCCCGGCACCGGGATCGAGCAGGAAGCCTTCTGGGCTGGGGCAGCAGCGCTCATCAACGAATTTTCCCCACAGGTGCGGGAATTGCTGGCAACCCGTGACCGGTTGCAGGAGCAGATCGACGAGTTTCACCGCTCCCACGCAGGCCCCGGCGATCCCGAGGCGTACGAGGCCTTCCTTCGTTCCATTGGCTACCTGGCCGACGAGCCGGGAGACTTCAGAATCACCACGGAGCGCGTCGATCCGGAAATCGCCACAGTATCCGGTCCCCGCCTGGTCGTGCCGCTGTTGAACGCCCGCTTCGCCACCAATGCGGCCAACGCCCGTTGGGGTTCACTCTATGACGCGCTCTACGGGACAGATGTGATCGATGAGGCGGAAGGGCGTGAGCGCAGCGGCACCTACAACCCCATCCGGGGTGCTGCCGTCGTGGCCATCGGCCGGCAGTTCCTCGACGAACATATGCCTTTAGCGTCCGGCTCCCACGCGGACGTAACGGCCTACCGCGTGGTCGACGGCGCCTTGGTTGCCGATAATGCCATGGGCACCACCGGCCTCACCGAACCTTCCCAGTTCGCAGGCTACCGGGGCACCGCGGTGGAACCGGACGCCGTGCTGCTGGTGCACCACGGCCTGCACGCTGAAATCCAGATCGACCGGAACCATCCCATTGGAGCCGGTGACCAGGCAGGCGTGAAGGACATTGTCCTGGAGTCGGCGGTCACCACGATCATGGACCTCGAGGACTCGGTGGCGGCAGTGGATGCCGAGGACAAGGTGGCAGGCTACCGGAACTGGCTCCAGCTCATGCAGGGAACGTTGACGGCTGAGGTCGAGAAGGGCGGCAAGAGCTTCGCACGCAAGCTTAATTCCGACCGCGTCTACACAGCCCCCGGTGGATCAGAGCTGACGCTGCCGGGCCGCTCCCTGCTGCTTATCCGCCAGGTGGGCCATCTGATGACCAGCGGCGCCGTCCTCGACGCGGCCGGTAACCCCGTGCCCGAGGAGATCCTTGACGCTCTCTTCACCGGCCTTGGCTCGGTGCACGACCTGCGCGGACCCCATGCGGGGAACAACTCCCGGACCGGGTCGGTCTATATCGTCAAACCCAAGATGCACGGGCCCCAAGAGGTAGCCGTGGCCTGTGCCCTGCTCGCGGGCGTGGAATCCGTCCTGGGCCTTGACCCGCTGACCCTCAAGATCGGGATCATGGATGAAGAGCGCCGCACCTCCGCGAACCTCAAGGCGTGCATTTGGGAGGCACGCGACCGGGTGGCGTTCATAAACACCGGATTCCTCGACCGCACCGGAGACGAGATCCACACCTCAATGTTCGCCGGACCGATGGTCCGCAAGGCCGACATGCGCTCCACCAGCTGGATCAAAGCCTACGAAGACGCCAACGTAGACATCGGACTCGAGTGCGGTTTCGCAGGGCGGGCCCAGATCGGCAAGGGCATGTGGGCTGCGCCGGACAACCTGGCTGACATGCTTGAGCAAAAAGTCGCCCACCCCCTTGCCGGCGCCGACTGCGCCTGGGTCCCATCCCCGACCGCCGCGACCCTGCACGCCATCCACTACCACCAGGTCGACGTGGATGCCCAGCAGGCGCAGCTGGGACAGGCACGCCGCTCAACCCTTCAGCAGCTGCTCACCATTCCCGTGGGACAGCCTGCGGACTGGGACGCAGAATCCCGGCGCAACGAACTGGACAACAACATCCAGAGCACACTCGGCTACGTCGTGCGCTGGGTCAACGCCGGCGTCGGCTGCTCCAAGGTCCCCGACATTCACGGCACGGCGTTGATGGAGGACCGCGCCACCTGCCGGATCAGCTCCCAGCACACCTCCAACTGGCTCCTCCACGGCGTCATCACACATGAACAAGTGGAGGATTCCCTGCGCCGCATGGCCGAGGTGGTGGACGCACAAAATGCCGGTGACCCGGATTATCTGCCATTATCGCCGTCATTCGACACCGAAGCTTTCCAGGCTGCACGCGAGCTCGCACTCCAGGGGGTTGACCAGCCCTCCGGCTACACCGAGCCAATCCTCCACCGGCGCCGGGAAGCGCAAAAACACACCACCGACCTTGCCAGGAGCGCATCATGAGCCTGAATCTCGACACCGCCCAGTCCATCATCGCCGAGGCACTCGCTGCAGCACACCAGCACGGCTTCAAGCCGCTGACCGTCGTCGTGCTCGACGCGGGAGGGCACGTTATTGCCGCCGCCCGGCAGGACGGCGCTTCGAACAACCGCTTCGATATCGCCAACGGCAAGGCGTACGGGGCCCTGGCCCTCGGCATGGGCTCGCGGGCCCTCATGGAACGGGCCGAGCAGCAGGCCTACTTCATTGCGGCCGCAGCTGCTGCCATCGGCGGACGTCTCATCCCGGTCCCCGGCGGAGTGCTCGTCCGCGGCAGCGACGGCACGATCCAGGGCGCCGTGGGCATCAGCGGCGACACCTCCGACAACGATGAGACCGCAGCATCCAAGGCGATCCAGGCTGCAGGGCTCACAGCACAAGTGTCCTAGGGCGAACCGTCTACCCAGCGCTTCCAGCCGCCGGAGAAAAACCTCCGGCGGCTGGAGCGTCTCCGGGCTCACAGGGCCTGACCGTAGAACCAGTCGATATGTTCACGGACGAGATGGGCTGACAGAGCCCCGTCCCGTGCCTCAACAGCATCGAAAATACCGTGGTGGTGCGCCCGAAGGACATGGACCACTTCCTCCCACGACCCCTGCCGGGCCGCAGCCTCGCTGATGTAATCGCGGATCGCCTCGCGCATTGACTCCATCATCGTGCTCACGACGACGTTGCCTGCCAATGCGCTCAGGGCGACATGGAACTGGGCGTCCAGGAGGGTGAAAATTTCAGAAGGCAGCCCCTCATCGTCCATCGCCTTGAGCAGCAGGCGCGCATCATCGAGCCTGCTCAGGCGTCCACGAAACGGCCGCGGCATGCTCCAACGCCCACGTCTCAGTCATGATCCGCGCTTCCACGATGTCCTTGAGGGGCAGCTGCTGGCTCGCAACATGCATGCGCAGGGCTCCGCCCAGGGCATGCGATGGGTTCGAGACCACAACAGTGCCTGAGTTTGGTCCCGACCCCGTCGAGGAACGGACAACACCCATCACCTCAAGGGACCGGATAGCGTTCCGCACGGACGCCCGGGAAATGCCGAACTGCTCCGCAAGGGCCCGTTCCCCAGGCAGCCTGTCACCGATCTTGATCTCCCCTGAGCGAAGGCTCTCCTCCACGTGGCGCAGTACAGCGTCGTGCACCCGGACCGCGCCAAATTCAGTCATAGAACCATCATGCCGCAGCAAGTTGCTCCTCGGAGGACGTTCGCATTGCCACAGGCACCAAAGGCCTCCGTGTACCGCAGTCCCACGCCCTCAAGTTCAGGATCGGGCACCCTGCTCCGAACTACATTCTCGCCCTTGCAAACGCTAACCCGCGTTAATGTCCGCACTCTTTCAATTGGGCGGAATCAAAACCCGCTGAAGCTGACCGAATCTCCCTTAGCGGCTTGAGAAGCAGTTGCCCAGGTGCCTGAGCCCTGTACAGTACTGCGCTCAGGCACCTGGCGGCTTTAGCCCTCCTTTACGTGGGCCCTCTCATTTCTGGCGTCGGTTGAGGTTTTACCTGCCGCCTTCGATTTTGCGGCTGCGCTGGGTTTGGGCCATCGGACCGTATGGGTAGACGCCCACGCGGGGTTGGCTGGTCTGGGTGAGCCGGAGCGTTTCCTCGGGGGTGAGTTCCAGGTCTGCTGCGGCAAGGTTGTCCGCCAGCTGTTCGGTGGTGCGGGCGCCGAGGATCACGGATGTCACGCCCGGCCGGTCCACGAGCCATGCCAGCGCCACTTGGGAGGCGCTCGCCCCATGATCCGCGGCGATCTTTTCCAGTGTTTCAATGATCTCCCAGGTGTGGGGGTCATCGTTGCGGGCCTGCCATGCCTCCATGCCGCGTTCGGGGTTTTCACCCAAACGGGTGGCACCTGTTGGCGGCTCGTCACGCTTGTATTTACCGGAGAGCCATCCGCCGCCCAGTGGCGACCACGGCAGCAGGCCGATGTTCGCGTCCTGGGAGGCCGGGACAATCTCGGATTCGATTTCCCGGACCAGCAGGCTGTACTGCGGCTGCAGAGTAACGGGGGCGCTCCAGCCGTGGGCCTTGGCAATGTGGACCGCTTTAGTCAGTTGCCATCCGAGGAAGTTGGAAAAGCCGTAGTAGGCGATCTTGCCGTTGCTGACGGAGTCGTGCAGGAACCTGAGCGTTTCTTCCAGCGGTGTGATGGGGTCCCATGCGTGCATCTGGTAGAGGTCGATCTGTTCCACTCCGAGGCGGCGGAGGGAATCATCCAAAGCCCGGGTGAGGTGGCGGCGGGAGGTGCCGACGTCGTTCGGGGCCCCACCCATGGGGAAGCGGCCCTTGGTGGCGAGCACCACCCGGTCCCTGGCTTCTGGCCGCTGGGCGAGCCAGCGACCGATGATCTCCTCCGATACCCCGGCGCTGTAAACATCTGCGGTGTCGATGAAGTTACCGCCTGCCTCAACATAGCCGTCAAGGATGGCGTGGGATGTTTCCTCGGTGGCTTCGGCCCCGAACGTCATGGTTCCCAGCGCGTAGTTGGAAACCACGGCGCCGCTGTTGCCCAGTGTGCGGTACTGCATCATGTTCCTCAGTTCTTGGTCGGGTTGGTGCGGCTGGTGCGCCAGGTGTGTTTCGGTTCGAAGCCCAGCAGCCGCCGGGCCTTGTCGATGGAGAGCATGGTCTCGTGTTCGTCCAGGTCCTTGACCACTTCCACGTTCGGGAATACCTCGGCCGCCAGGGCGGCACTGGGTCGGCTCATCACCGTGTCCGCGTTGGCGATGATGAATGCCTCGAACCCCGGTTGGCCGTTCTCCAGCGCCCGGAGCACAGCCTGCGCGCCGTCCCGGCCATCGATGTAACCCCAGAGGTTCCACTTGCGCAGCATGGCGTCGGAGTCGAAGGAGGGAAAGGCTTCGTAGTCTTCCGGATCCATGACGTTGGAGAACCGCAGCCCAACAATGCTCAGCTCCGGGTCCCAGCGCGTCAACTCGATGGCCATCTGCTCCTCCAGATGCTTCACGAGCGAATACGTGCTTTCCGGCCGGGCCGGGTACTCCTCGTCCACCGGGATATAGGGCGGGTCAACGTCGAACGGCAAGCCCAGCACCGTCTCACTGGAGGCGTACACCACCTTCTTGATCCCGGCCCGGCGGGCCGCCTGAAACACGTTGTACGTCGAGAGCATGTTGTTCTCGAACGTCGCGGAGTCAGGCAGGATACCCGGGGCGGGGATCGCGCCCAGGTGGACGACAGCGTCAAAGCCCGTGTGCCGGTCGTCCAAGCCCAGAAACACGTCCAGGACTTGCCCGTAGTTCCGCAGGTCCACCACCACAAGACCGGGGCTTCGCTCACCTGCCCGGTCCAGGTTCAGCACCCAGTGCCCCTCCTCCGTGAGGCGCCGCACCACATGCCGGCCCAGCTTGCCGCTTCCACCAGTCACCGCAATTCTCATTAACGCTCCCTCAACATCGTTCGACTGTTCCCACCCACGCGCAGGCGCAAAGCACGCCGCGAGCGACACTGGCCAGGCCGATCGGGCCTGCCATCTCCAACCAACCTAGACCGGAAGCCGTCCCTGGCGCGTGGCCCTTCCAGTCCTAGGACTGGCAGACACACCAGCGGTCAAACGTGTTCTGACTTCCAGGACACGCGGCACGTCGTGCAGCCTCGCTTATGGGCTGATAGTCAGGGGTACGGTCCTCGCTGCGCAGGTTCTGGCCAAGCCTGACGGATGGGCGACGCGGTTGTTCCTGCCTGTGTCGTCACAGCAGTCAACCCCGTAGGGGTAAGCCTCGGCGGCGGCCTCCCAAACTGGTAAATGAAACCGCCAGCGTCGTTCATCGGCGCAGTCGCCATGATGACTTTCCGGCCCAGAGCGCGCTCTCTGTGATCTGGACCAGGGCGTGTTGTCCGTAGCGGGGATTGCAGTCCGCGTCGGCCGCATGGACAGTCACTGTCCCCCCGGGCTTCGCCGCTGCCGGGTTCACGGAACAGACCGGCGGGAAGCAGGGCGGCTCATCCCGTGTGGAGGGTTCCGCTGCGCAGCCGGAAGAGGCCAGCAACGCAAGCGCACCTGCGATTCCATACAGCCGCCCACGGCCTGGCATCCTTGCCACAGGGAGCCTCATGAGCCAACTGTGGCGTCTTGATCCTTAAGGCGTCTTGACCCTCAAAAGGTATCCATCTGCAAGACATCGTCGCCATATCCATGTTCTCGCACAGTAGAGCCCGAACCTAGACTTCTGGCATGAGAACCAGTTGGGGCGTCCCGGTCACTGTCTTGATGCTTGGGGTCATGCTGCCTGCAACAGGGTGCCGTGTCATCTGTCCCGCGACGGGGTGGGCCAGCATTATCACCGTCAACGTCGAAGGCGCGGCGGCCGCCGTGGATGAGGTGCAGCTGTGCAGCGACCACGGATGCTCCCACCGGCTGCCTGATTACGGGCCAGCGGTTCCCACAAAGTCCGTGCAGCCCGGCGCAAAGGTGTCAGACACACCAGCCCCCTTCATCCCTGCTACTCCCCCGGTAGCCTTCCTTGCCACAAGGACCGGCATTGACACTTGGTCATTCAGCATCTCCCAGCCAGGTTTGCCGGAGTATGTGACAGTTCGGGCGCTGGCGCCGGACAGGAGCCTACTGGCCGACCAACAGAACCACCTCACCTGGACAAGGGTCGGCAGGTCGGAGCAGTGCGGCGGACCGGTCACAACTCCCCCGATCACGCTCAGGGTTGACTCAAAGTAGCTGCCGGTCAGCCGACGCCCCGGCAGCGACCTAACTCCTAGCCCCGCTGGCCCCGCTGCCGGCGGCCGCGGGCCCATACGACTCCGGCGATACCTGCCTGGGCCAGCGGGAAGGAGATAACGGCGGCCAGGACCAGACGGCCACTGCCAAGGAGAGTGCGCATCCGGCGAAGATGCAGAGGCTGCCATTCCAGGACTCTTCCTGCCCGGCCGGAGACTGCAGCCAGATGTGCCACCCGGCGCGGGTGGACGCCTACGGTAGTTCTACTTCATGCCTACTGCTGTTCCACTGCTCGGGAGCGGCGTAGCTCCTGACCAGTGCTACTCCAGGCTTTCGAACACCAGCGTCGCCTGGATACGGTCGCCGCCACCAAGCCCCTTGTTCCCGCTGCTGGAAGCATGAACAGCTCCTTCCCAATAACTGGCAACTTGCCGGCGATGGTACTGGATGGCCACTGAACCTTCCCCGAGGAATTGCCGATACGGTCGGATGACACTGCCGTGGACCGTCTACGAAAAGACCACAAGATTCTGACACAAAGAACATTTGTAACCCCGCCAGGAGGCACGTACATGCCCTCTTGACCAGGTGTAGGCAGCGACCGGCATCGGTGAGGTCCGCCGGGACTACGTCCGTGGTAGCTTATCCAACATCAACGGAATCTCGTCTGCCTGCGGCGCAGTGACAGTGGGATCGCCCGTGTCGCCATGCGGACGCCCACAAGAGGCTGATCTTCACATAGCGTGAGGGCAGGGGTTGCAGCTGCGCCCGGGACTTCAAGGCGGAGGACGAACATGGATTACATCAAGCTCGGCAACACGGGCATGGACATCTCGCCGCTGGCACTGGGATGTATGACGTATGGGGATCCCGCGCGGGGTCCCCATCCGTGGACGCTTCCTGAAAGTGAGAGCCGGCCGCTGATCCGCCAAGCCGTGGATGCCGGCATCAATTTCTTCGACACCGCGAACGTCTACTCCAACGGCTCCAGCGAGGAGATCGTAGGCAGCGCGCTGGCCGAGTTCACCCGCCGCGAGGAAATCGTGATCGCCACAAAGGTCCACGGCGTGATGCGACCCGGCCCGAACGGAAGGGGACTTTCGCGGAAGGCCATTTTCGCGGAGCTCAACGCCAGCCTCACCCGGTTGGGGACGGACTATGTGGATCTGTACCAGATTCACCGTTGGGATCCCGCCACACCCATCGAGGAAACGCTTGAAGCCCTGCACGACGTCGTCAAGGCCGGCAAAGTGCGGTACATCGGGGCCTCCTCGATGGCCGCATGGCAGTTCAGTAAGGCCCTGTACCTGCAGCAGATCAATGGTTGGGTCCGGTTTGTGACGATGCAGGACCACTACAACCTCGTATACCGGGAGGAGGAACGCGAAATGTTCCCCCTCTGCGCCGACCAAAAGATCGGGGTCCTGCCCTGGAGTCCCCTGGCCCGGGGCAAACTGACCCGGGATTGGGACGAGAGGACGAACCGTTCGGAGAAGGACGAGTTCGGCAAGACGCTCTACAGTGCCGAGAGCGGCGACCGGGCGGTCGCCGACGCCGTGCGCGTTATCGCCGAACGCCGAGGCGTGCCGCGCGCCCAAGTGGCCCTGGCCTGGGTCCGCTCCAACAGCGTGGTCAGCGCGCCCATTGTCGGTGCGAGCAAGCCACAACATCTCCACGACGCCCTGAGCTCTCTCGAGCTAACGCTCACCCCGGAGGAAAAGACAGAACTGGAAAATCCGTACGTCCCGCACGAAATCGCGGGATACTGATCCCCCGGTAAACCAACCCGCCTCGGCTCGGCATTCCAACGAATGCCGAGCCCTGGTTATCTAGGAGGAAACACCATGGGCTTTGCCGAAGAGCTAAGAAACAGCTGCGCCGAGGACTGGGACGCCGCCGTCGGGCACGGATTCGTTAACCGGCTGCTGGTCGGCAGCCTCCGGGATTCCGTGCTGCGGCACTACCTGATATAGGATTACCAGTTCTGCGATGCCTTTGTTGCCCTGCTGGGGCAGGCTGTGGCCTCCGCCCCGTCGCTGTCGTCCAGGCTCGTGTTCGCCAAAGTCTCGGGGTCCTTCGCATCGGACGAAAACAGCTATTTCCAGGATTGTTTCGAGGAACTGGCCGTCCCCGAAGCGGAGCGCGACAACCCCGAGCTGACGGTCGCCACCCGCGACTTCGACGGCTTGATGCGCCGCGCTCTGAACACCCGCACCTACCCCGACATTGTTGCGGTGCTGCTGGCGGCCGAGTGGTTGTATCGCGACTGGGCGGCGCGTGCCGGCGGCCCGGACTCCTGGCCGGCGGCGCCCAAGCACGCCGAATGGATCCGGCTGCACAACAACCCGGAGTACAACGGCTGGGTGGCCTGGCTGCGGGAGGAGTTCAACGCCGTCGAGCCCGCCGACGCGGTGATCCGTACACGCGTCGCGGCCACCTTCACAGAAGCTGTCCGGCTCGAGCGCGCGTTCTTCGATTCGGCGATAGCGGCAGGCTGACCGGGCCGCCAGGGTAGGGTTTCGGTCCCGCCAGCCGCCCGTCGCCACAACATTCAGCGCTGGGAGGATGACGTTCACTCCAGTGGAGCTGTGTGGCGTTCACATCTGTCCGTTCCTCCGCCCAAGACCGGTATCAATCGGCTGGAACATGCACACGGCTTCGAAGCCCTGCCATTCCAGAAGTGGTGATTCTTGTCCCCCAAAGCGAGGCAATATGCACCAGTGACAGGCCAAGAGATCTTCCCTACCGCCAGCGACGACAGCGAGAGGCCCGGATATCCAGCCTCCGAGCACTCCAGGTTGACGGAAGCCCCATTATCGGCTTTCACCTGGAAGGGTCTGCATAGCTGGCTTGACCAGGTTCGGGGAACCCGTAGAGCCTCGGCCGGGTTGTCCACATGAATCTTCAGCGACTTGTGTCGCTCCGGCCGCCACACAGGACGGTGACGCCCGCTGGTCAGGCGGATCTGTTTGGTCACCGCGGCCAGGGCCACGCGCTGGGTGTCGTCCGTGGCGGCGGTACTGTCCGCGTGCAGGTGTCCTCCCCGAAGGTGTAGATGCCAAGTTCCATGGGACCGTCTTCGACCGTTCTTGGCCGTGCTGTTTTGTCGCAGTGGGTCTGGGTTCACTGAGCTGTGAGAAAGCCTCCAACGCGGGGCTTGACTCCGGCGGCCAGCAGCGTGACGGATTCGAGGACGTGTTCGTGCGGCAAGCCGCCAATGTCCCTTTGCCTCTGAGTTCAATGCGGACACGGCCAAGGCTCACGGCTTCTGGTCCTGAGGTCCGGCTCTGCCGTCAGTAGCATCGGTTCGGCAGCAACCGCAGAGGGTCTTGAAAACCTCTTCCTGAGCCTGCCTACTGGAGGGGTAGTCGTATAGAACGGCTGCAGCACCAAAGGGAGGGAGCACCATGGGAGCGGGAGACAAAATTCGCAACGCGGCCGAGAAGGCAACAGGCAAGGCCAAGGAAGCTACCGGCGCAGCAACGGGCAACGAAAGCCTGCGGGCTGAGGGCGAGGCAGAGCAAGCCAAGGGTGATCTGAAGCAGGCCGGCGAAAAGGTCAAGGACGCCTTCAAACACTGACGGCATCTCGCAAAGGCACGCTCGTGCAGGGCGTGCCTCTTGCGTGCCTCGGCAGGGCCCGCGCGGCATTACTCCTGCTCAAACGGACGCCCCGGTTAAGGACCTCTTGCTGGCCGTTTGTGTGATTAATTACGTTCCCGGCGTGGTCGCTGAAACTCTCAGGTGAACGTGGAAACCTTGACGATGAAGCGCCAGAGGGCCGGTCTCATCACAAGGTAACGGACCTGTTCCATGGCGCGGACATTTGACACAGACACAAGCCCGGGAACCATGATCACCACTGACGACAGCTCCGAAAGCAAAACAGAGAACGAACCCCAACCCAAACGGGGGCTTGACCTGAGCCCGACCCAGGTCATCGCCGGCGGCGGCGCAGCGGCCGTAGCCTCCGTCATTGGTGGACACCTTGGACTTGGCGGGACCGTCATTGGCGCGTTCATCCTTAGCGTCATTACCGCCGTCGCCGTGCCGCTGTTCCGCACGTCCCTGGAGAAAAGTCACGAGCATCTCATGCGGGTGGTACCCCGCCGCAGCCCAGAAACGGCCAGGAACACCCAGCAGCAGCTGGCCACAGCCACGGCCACGGCCACGGCCAGTATCAGCCGGGCCACTTCCGGAAAGGTCTCCGCGGTCCCCATGCCGGCGGATCGAGCCGATACACCTGTGGCCACAAAGCCGCGCAAGCCCCTGCCCAGCCGGGCTCGGATGGCGATCGGGGCAGCCATCATCTTCGTGATTGGCCTGGGCTCCGTTGTCGGCGTCCAGGCTGCTACCGGAACTACCCTGTCAAAAGGCACCGCCACCCTTCAAACGGGCATCTCACAGGTGGCGTCAAATGGGGCGAACACGCCGAACATCCCGGCAACTGAGCCGCAGCCCAGCACCAAAGCGGTGGCCCCCAGCATTACGCCGACCGACGGGGCAACCAGTCCAGCACCGGAAAGCACTGCAATAGCGACCGCCACGAGCAAGGCAAGCCCAAAGCAGACCACGCCTGCCGGTAAAGCCACGGCCCAACCCACGCAGGCCGTACCAACACCCGGCCCAAGCAGCGCCGCACGCGGGCCTGGTGGTCAGGCCGACCCGGGCACCACCGTGGCCACCACTGCCCCCGCAGCCAGGTAGGCCACAACCCGGCACCGGAGTACCTATGACCGCTTGTCGCCTCTCTTGCCCAGCTGGCACCTACTGTTTAGCGTGATTTTCGTACCGATCTGACCAGAGTCAATCGTTCATTTCCGCACCCAGTCCACCGCTAGCGGGGGTGGGCCCAACCATAGGCGTTCCGTACCTATACAGGATTTCTCGGTACTGCCAAAATAAGTTGCCTCATTCCCAAATCGGTTTGGTGCGGAGGATGCCATGCAGGAAGACCCAGCAACCCGTCAGCAGCTTTCTGAGCTCATTGAGAAGCGCCGATCCAATATCAGAACCTTCCTCCAACACGCCCGGCCCCGCCGGAACAGGCTGACCAACATGAGTGTCATAGGAAGCGCCCTGGCGGCAGCACTTACGGTCGGGCCAGCGGCAGGGGGTACCAAGTTCACAGAGGGTGTCCAAGCACTTCTGTCTTTGAACGACGACTCAACCGTGTGGCGCGTTCTGTGCCTGGTAGCCGTACTTTGTTCTCTGACGGCGGCCGTGGCGACGGGTCTGTCCAACTCCCATGACCTCGCCTCCCGAGTCAGTGCCGCGGAAGCCTGCAATGCCGAATTGGAGGGTCTCGAGGGAGCGTTGACTTTTGGCCACCTTCATCTCGAAGACGCGGTCCGGCTCTATCAGCAGTATGTAGCCAAAGTCGCTTTTGTTGACGACACTGTCACCCCTTCGTCGACCAGAATTGTCTGAGTTATTTCCGGAGTCCGCGTCACCCCGTCACCGCGATACGTCTACGCCTCTCAACCTATGGCAGCGTGACGTTGGGGTGGAGAGTCCCTGGAAAAGACCCGGCGACCTTGGCGGCGCTGGTGGTGATGTGTCTCCAGTGGGCGTGGAAATTGAAGCGCTGGCAGTTACCTGTTGCCTCATTGCAATACCTCCGGGAGGACTAATACGTTGCCTCAAATGAAAACCTCCGCTTACGCTGGTCGTTGCCCCGGTGGAAAAGCTTCGGACGCCTAAGGGTTCCAGGCCCGGTTACTGGTCTGATCGGTGCTGGTTTTTTGGCCAGTGCAAGGGTTTCCAGTTCGGCTGTGAGAGCCAGGATCTGGCGTGACAAGGCTCCGGGTTTGATGCGTTTGAAGGCTGCGTTCATCCGGATGACCAGGCTCTTACGCATTCGGGGGTGCCGTATCGCGCGCTGGTGCGGTGTGGCCGGTGTGTCGTGTTTCTTGCTGACCTTCGCGCCATAGCGTTGCTTGGAAACTAGCTTCTGCTGGGGCAGCAGGTAGTTGGTGAAGACCCGGTCCAGATCCCATATCTCGTTGAGCTTTCCCAGCTCTCCAGCGGTGTCGTAGCGCAGATAGCCGACCAGTTCACGGACCCGGGCCCAGTTCTTTTGCTCCACGTGGGCGCCGTCGTTCTTGTTTCCCGGCCGAGAGCGGGTGAAGGTGATCTGCTGTGCGTGGCAGTATGCCAGCAGGTGCTCGTTGATGAACTCAGAGCCGTTGTCCGAGTCGATGCCCAGGATCGGGAACGGGAACACTGCGGTCACGTATTCGAGGGCTTCGAAGACCCATTTGGCGGCCTTGTTCCGAACGGATCGGTTCACGGTCCATCCTGTGCAGATGTCGGTCACGGTGAGCGTGAAACAGAACTCTCCGAAGCTGTTGCCGCCCTCGTGGCCGACCAGGTCAATCTCGACAAATCCCGGCACGGCGTCGTCCCATTCTGCCCAGGTGTGGACCGGGATCTGGGACTTGAGCAGGGTGCCCGGCTTTGTGTGGGACCGTCCCCGCAGCGTCAGCCCGGCCCGTTCCCTGGCGAGTTTCCGGTCGACGGTCGCCGCGCTCATCCGCATCAGCATCGCTGCCTGTTCATCGCTGATGTCCAACTCCTTGTCCCGGCGCAGCAGCGGCACCAGAACCGGCAGCATCGGCGCCAGAAGCTTGCCGGCGGGGGCGCGCAGGACTGCCCAGCACTTGATCAGCGGATCCAGCAGATCAGGGCCGTACACCGGCGTCCTGCCCGGTCGGGGTTTGACGGCTTTCAGGACCAGCGCGTCCCGCAACGCCGCCCGGGCATAGTCCCGGTGCCAGCCGGTCAAATCAACCAATTCGTCTAGAATCCGGGACTTCCCTGCACGATCGGCACCCCGGTAGGAGAGGGCTTTCTTCTTCGTCACAGCTTGCCGCTGGGCTCCATGAAAACGGGCATAACCTGAACCCGCTGCCAACACCCTTCACCACGCCGCCCAGGCGGAGGTCTTCAAATGAGGCAACGAATCCGGCTACGCGGAGGTTTTCAATGAGTCAACGCGAGTTATGGACTTTTACAATAAAGAGTCGTACTGTGGCGCGCACAAGCTGGGGAAGCCGCCAAGGAGGGGGCATGTCCTCAGCATTGGAAGTTCTCGAGCTTCGCGTTCACGGCGTCCGCAATACTCCTCCCTACGAGATGTTGGGAGTCGAGCCGGCCGATGTGGTGCCGGCGGACCATGTCGGCATCAAACTCGTTGACAACCTGGCCGGTTTCTACAAGGTCAGGCAGCCCCTCTCAGAGACGTCATCGACGCCGGATTCAAAAACCCGGCTGGAGGCATACAGCTGGGGCAAGCTGGACCGCTTCGCACCGAACGGGTTTCTGGGCAAGAGTGTCCGGGCCCTCTATAACGTTGGATGGTTCTTGATTGCCCCATTCGGTTTCGCGAACGCCGCCTACTGGGCTCGTGTCCTCAAAGCTGATGACCGACGCGGCGACGGAGTCGACCCGGGGACAGGCGCCGCACTCGTACGTCTATTCAGTCTGCTGTTGACGCTTTTGCTGGCCACTGCCATCGCCACGACCGCCATGGACTTTATCGCCGTTCAGTGCTTTCACGTCAACGCAAGCGGGCAACCGCAGGTGTGCGATGCCTTGCCGCACTGGTTCGATGGTCTTCGAGGCCTGGTTCGGGGGCAACGACTTGCCGCAGTCTCGCCCTTCCCGATCGTCGCCGTGGCGCTCCTTGCCGCCCTCAGTTTGTCCAGCGATGTTCGTTTTCGCACCCGGTTCACGGATCAGAAACGAGTCCAGGGCCGTTCCCCTGTTCCAAAAAAGCGAGACCGCCGCAACATTGAAAACAGGTTGAGGAGCAGCGCAGTCCTCGCCGCACCGCGGTTGTGGATCCGGCGGGTCAACTCGCCGACAGGAGTGGCGCACATTGCCGCCAGTGTCCTGCTGGTGACTTTCCTGCTCGCTGCAGACCTCAGGGAAGGTTCGAAGGACGACGCCGGCACCGCCACCACCTTAGTGGCAATTTCGTGTCTGCTCCTGGCAGCCGTGGCAGGCTCTGTCATGTACTGGGGATCAGAGAGCGTCCGTGCACCCTTCGGAGCCGGGTTTTCCCGCATGGCGTGGGCCGTAATCCTTCTTCTTTCCAGCTTCGCCGTCTACCTTGGCACGGTCGTAGTGGTCTGCCGCGCTACCAGTGCGGACCAATCGGCTCCCTTCACGGTGGCCCAGCTGGTGCCGACCGTGCTGGTTGCCCTCCTGGCGATACTCGCGACGTCGGGATCCCTTATGCGCCTGGCCCCGAACGCCGCCGTCTTCTGGGGAACCCTCCTGTGGTGTTGCGCCCTCATCGGCATCCTCATCATTATTAGCCGCTGGAGTTCAGCACCAGTGTCCGTGAGCGCCGCCTTCGGGATATGCGCGGTCTGCCTGCTGGCTGTGGCGGTTTCCCTCATGAATCAGCGTGACAGGGCGCCCGTACGGCCTCTGGGCCGACAGGCTGAAGCATGGCATGGCCTGGCCCCCGCCGTGATGATGTACCTGAGCCTCCTGCTCGGTGCCTTCTACTCAAGCGCCATCGTCGTCGGTGTGGGCAACTGGCTACAGGCTGGCGGCCTCCTGTGGCAACAGGACCCCACCCATCCACTCTTCCGCACCCTACTTAAGGACGATGCGTCCGCCATCACAATCCCCTTCCTCTACTGGGCAGCGGGCGGAGTCATGGTGGTCCTGGTCCTCGCAGCCGTTGTCATCCTGGGCGCGCTCATGCTCTGCAGCCTTTGGATCGGTCAAGGAGTCACAAATCCCTCGATCGATGACAGCGAACTGGCCTACAAGTCAGAGATTATGACCGTCCGCCGCAGAAGCGCCTTACTACAACGCGGTGAACGCGTGGTGGAGCTTGCAGCAGGAGCGACGATGGTGGGAGTCCTCCTGGTCCTGACTTTGACTATCCTCCATGAGGATGGCGCCGGCCACCAGTGGCTCCAGCACCTGTGGCTCTGGAACGCACTCTCCCCTGCAGGCACCGGGGTGGCCACAAGCGCGTTGACGGCCGCCGGGGTGTTGATTGTTGGCGTGGCAATTTCCAGCGCCGCCGTCGGAACAGGCAGGCCGCTTGGGCTGCTCTGGGACCTGGTGGCCTGGCTGCCGCGGGCCGGACACCCTTTTGGCCCCGCATGCTACTCCGAACGCGTAGTTCCCGAACTTGCCAACCGGATGCTCCAATGGCTCACCGACCAGGAGAAGGTAGATGATCCGGCAGTACTCGATCGGGTGGAGCCCGCGCGCCGCATCCTCCTGGCCACACACAGCCTGGGGGCCGTCCTAGGCATCGCCGCGCTGTATCACCTGGCCGCCATGGTCCAACACAGGGAGCTCGAAACCGCAGCGAAAGACACAGATGCCGAAGCCGCCAAGAAAAAGTCAGAGAACTCTTGTCCAGGATCAGATTGCTTACTTTCGGTGTTCAACTCCGCCCATACTTCGGCAGGTTCTTCCCCGACCTGTGGGGACCGGCTGTCCTCGGAACCCCGGGCATACAGGGACCACGGTATTTGGGGAGCGACCCGTGGAAAGGCCGCTTTCTGCCCCCGCCGCCGCTACCGTCCGAGAGCCAGCTTGCGGGTCTCTTGAGTGCAGGGGCAGCGGGACCAGGAGTCTGGCTGAATATTTGGCGGCGGACGGATTACCTCGGCTTCCCTGTCTACTCCTATCCGGGCGACACTTCAAACGAGAATGCGCTGGACGGCGCTGCCCTTGAGATAGAGCCCGACTCTTATCAGGCGCTGGTCGCCACCCACGGAAACTACTTCAAGACCGGCCGATACGCTCTCGCCCGGGAGAGTTTGCTGATGGAGTGGGAACTCCCGCAAAGCTGACAACCCCTGAAAATGTAAGGAATGCGAAGTAGTTCGAAGGCAGTAACACCTGGTCCGCAACCCACAGTGTGGACAGTAATGTCCACACTCTTTTTTGCCCTTTCGACGCCTGATCGCCTCGGGAAATCTAGAGGGTAATGAACGCCCATTCCAAAGAGAAGCCACTACAGATGACGGAATCACCATTATCGGCTCCTTGACGGAGAAGCCAGGAAGAGCCCTGCTTTCGCCGGACATAGATGAGTCGCGGCACCCTCGGCACCCCGGGGCCGGACAATCTACCACCGGAGCGCCACTCTTCGTGATCTTCGTCCGTACCCCTGGCCGGTGTTGAAAGACCGGCTGTCGAGGACGCTGCTTGGTGGCAACGCCATTACCGCTAAGCGTCCAGCCCGGGCTGGACGCCGACTCCGGGCGTTGCCCTGACGGCGTTGGCTGCCCGGTCCGCGATCACCTGGGCTTCGGTTCCGGAGTCAAGGACCGTGTTGCGGGCTGATGCGGCATCGACGTGGACAGCAGTAACGGTGAGGCCGTCTGCAGCGCCAGTGGTGAGCAGGGCGTCCACCTGAGCCTCGAAGCAGGAGTCACTCGACGTGGCATTTACGTCCAGGGCCACTACGTGGTTGTTGGAGACGAAGTTGCCGGACCCCTCGGAAAGCCGGATGATGACCGGCGTGGCACCTTCTGGCCGGATCGTCTGCGAGTTGATGACCTCGGAGAAGTGGTTGCCGATGACCGAGTTGTTGTTTCCGCTGACGCTGAGCAGTCCGTGCAGGTCATCCAGCCCGTTGCCGATCCCCAAGAACGGTGTCCAAGGCTCAGTGTCCCGCAGGAAGTGATTAGTGGCCACCAAATTTTCGGAACTGTTGGCCGCCAAGACCACCATCCCGGGATAGAACGAATGAAGGCGGTTGTTGCTGACGCTTGACCGCGATACACCCTCGAGGTGCACACTGCTCGCTCCCCGGGGAAAGACGTTGTTGGCAGTAATCAAGAGTCCGCCATGGTTCTGTGCGTAGATCGAGTGGCCCTTGAAGCCTGCCCCGATCAGGTTGTCGGTGATCTTTGAGGCCTGTCCCCACCCGCGCAGGCTCGATGCAACTGCCGCACTCGGCGATGAAGTTGTCATGGATGGACAGCGCGTCCGCGTTATTGATGGTCAGTGCGTTTTCCAGGTACACGAACCCCATGCCGTTGATGCGGAAGGAGTCGTTGGGGGTGGCCACGAAGATGCCGGTCTTGCCGTTAACATAGGTGTTTTCCGGATCCAGCTCCGAACCGTCCGGGACGAAGTGCAGTCCGTCGATGCAGAAGTTGGCGAATTCCACGGAGCTTATTCGGGGGCTGCCGCTCCGCTCGATGTAGAAAGCGGCTCCTCGGGCTTCCTCCCCGTTGGGGTCGACGGGAATGACGTTGATGATCCGGCTGCCTCCGGGCCACAGCTCATGCAGGTCAGGCCATTCTTCGCGGGGAACGTTGAACCGGATGCTCGACGACGTGAAGCCGTGCCCCGCACCCTGGATCCGCAGGAAGCTGATATCGATCACCACCTGCGTCCGCAGGTTGTAGTCCCCGGGAGGCAGGTAAATCACCGCTCCCGGCTTTCCGCCGTTGTCCACATCATTAGCCGACTGGCGTTCCTTGATGTCAGCTGATGATGCTGTTGATGACTTCCCCGACGTCCTTGGCCGGGTTGCCGACGGGCCAGGCCGTCACGTCGTAGTAGTTGTTGCTGGGCATGGCTTCTTCCCTTGGTGTTCTCGCTGCTTCTTGTGTTCTCACTGGTGCGCCGGCCGCTGTTCCGGGACGACTGATTGCAGTTCCTCTAAAGTTGGCGGCGGGGCGCCGGGGCGACTGACCGTGATCGCCGCTGCTTTGGATGCCATCCGGCCGAGTGCTTCCAGCACCGACGGCGCCAGACCGTCCGCCCCGCGCATGAGGAGTCCGTAGATCAGGGCGGACATATAGGAGTCTCCCGCCCCGATGGTATCGGCAACGGCCGCCCGGACGGGGGGAACAACCACCTGGGTGTCCTGGGTCGACAGCATGGACCCGTCTGCTCCCCTCGTGATGGCTACAAGCCCGGCGCCCAAGCGAAGGATGTGGCGTGTAATCTTCTCAAGCGGCTGCTGCGGATAGAGCCAGTGGGCGTCCTCGTCGCTGAGCTTGACCACCTCGGTGAACGGGATGAGTTCCTCAAATATGGTCTTGGCCTCGAACTGGCTGCCGAGCAGGGCAGGGCGGATGTTGGGATCATAGGTGACCAGGCAGCGTTCGTGTGACCGCTCGAGGAGCCTCGCGTACTGCTGCCGCTCCCGGTGCCAGGAAGGTGGCGATCGAGCCGGTGTGCAGGACCTTGGGCAGGGTAGCCGGCGCCGTCCCCGGGAGGTCCCACCGGATGTCGAAGTCGTAATGGGCTGAACCGTCCGGCGCCAGGACCGCGGTGGCGGTCGCGGTGGCACCCGGCCGCCTGGAACCAGGCAGGAGTCCAACGCCGGCGCTTCGAAGGTGATCCTGGATGACGGCTGCGTAATGGTCGCCGCCGATCGAAGTCAGAAGTGCGGTACTCACTCCCAGCCGGCCGAGTCCGTAGGCGACATTTGTCGGCGATCCGCCCGGGTGCTCAGCCGTGCCCCGGGGAGACACGACAATGTCGACCAGCGCTTCGCCGACGACAATCACATCGGCGCCCGTTCGAAGGTCGCCGCGGAGGTGCTGGGCTGTTAACATTCTGGACCTTTCCCTAGGTAAGTGTTGAGACCGCGAGCTTCAGCACCGTTGCCGGGCCTCCTTCGGCGGACAGCCAAGTCTGAAGGTGTCCCGCTTCAGGGAAGACAAGGTCGGTCAGGACCACCGTGCCGTCCTGTGCAAAGACCTCAACGGAGCAAGCGTCGACGACGATCAGCAGCTTGAGGACGCCGTGTTCAAGGACCAGCGGGGCTGATTCGACTGAAGCGAACTTTGTGTGGAAGCCGGTGTCCCCTGAGTGCCGGCGGTCAAGGCTGAGCTCTGCGCGGGCCGTGTAGTAGCTGAGGACGGCGCCATGGGCCGCGTCGCTGCTGCCGAAGATCCGCAGGTCGATACGGTCAGCGCCGCCGGGGCTGATGAGGATCTCGATGACCTGGGCGGCGCCGGGGACCGAATCCGGCAGCCGCAAAGCCTCTCCGTTCAACTCGCTCAAACCCATGCTCATCAGCTCGGCGTCGGCGTCAAGGCCTGCTCCTTCCCCGGGGCGTGCCAGGACCGGCTGCTGGGCCAGGCGGGCTGCGCCGTTGACCGCGGTGAGGCGGACTTCGCGGGCCAGGGTCATCGAGGAGCGCCAGGGGGCGGTGGGCAGTTCGTTGGCGTAGTCCCAGTTGTTCATCCAGCCGATTATGATGCGCCGGCCGTCCGGGGCTTCGCTGAAGGATACGGAGGCGTAGCAGTCGCGGCCCCAGTCAAGCCACTGGCACTGCCGCAGTGCCGCGTCCGAGGCGGAAGCGTCGAGGGAACTGACCCCTGTCGGTGCTGCGAGGGAACCTGCGTCCGGAACGAAACGGACGCCGTCGAAATGCCCCACGAAGTACTGGCCGCCAGAACCTCCCGCCACCGCGCCGGGATTGACGTTCACGATCAGGACCCACTTGGTGTTGTCCGGGTCCCCGTCCACCGAAAGTGGAAATAGGTCGGGGCACTCCCATTCGCCGGCGTCCGCGTTGGCCGGCCCGAACTCGCTCAGGAAGTCCCAGGATTTGAGGTCTTCGGAACGGTAAAGAACCACCTTCTGGTGCTGCGCTTCGACGGCAACCATGACCCAGCAGGCACCCTGCTCCCCTTGGTAGCGGAAGACTTTGGGGTCACGGAAATGCGCGGAGTCGCGTGTGAGGACAGGGTTTTCGTCGTACCTCCGCCACGTCATGCCCGCGTCCGTACTGTAAGCCAGCGACTGGGCCTGCGTTCCGTTGTATTCCGATGCTGCCTTGTAGGCGCTGGTATAGATGGCCACCAGGGCCGGGGCCGCCGTCGTGCCGAAACCGGAAGTGTTGCCACGGTCCACCACCACGCTGCCCGAGAAGATGTCCTCCGCCTCATCGCAGGCGATGGCGACACGATGCTCCGTCCAGTGCATCAGGTCCCTTGACGTGGCATGGCCCCACGACATATTGCCCCAGGCGCTGCCAAACGGGTTGTTCTGGAAGAAGAGGTGGTACAGGCCGTCGTGGAACACCAGTCCGTTCGGATCGTTCAGCCAGGTGTTCCGTGCCGTGAAGTGGATTGCTGGACGGAACCTGCTAGTTCCCGCCGGAGGTGTTCCCGGGCGCGGAGCATCAAGGAAGGTAGACATGTTGGTGCGGTCCTCTGGAAAGTGGAGGGTTAGGCTGCTCAGTGGCGTGGGGCCGCGATGGACTCGCGGCGCACCAGCGGGCAGCCCAGGATGGTCGGGTGCAGTGCCATGAGGGAAAGGTCGGTCTTGCCCTCGACGGCGTCAATCAGGTGTTCGGTGGCCCAGGCACCCATCTCGTAATGGGGCAGGGCAACGGTGGTGAGGCCCGGGTGGAGGTTGGCGGCGATCAGTTCCTGGTCGTCAAAGCCCACAACGGAAAGATCGGCGGGGATGGAGAGTCCCAGTTCCGTCGCGGCCCGATATGCGCCCATCGCCATCCGGTCGTTGTAGCAGAAGAGCCCGGTGGGCCGGTCCCCGCGTGACAGGATCCGCAGGGCAGCCTCATAGCCGCCCTGCACCTCGGAGACTTCCGACTCCACAGGTGCCGCACCGCCGTCGAGCCCCGCCTCTGTCAGGGCTGCCCGGAATGCCTGGAGCCGCTGCCGGGTGGCGGGGACCTCATCGGTGTTGTTAATGAAGCCCACCCGGGTGTGGCCTGCTTGGAGGAGCGCCTCCACAGCCGCCCGCGCCCCGCCTTCCTCGTCCGGAATGACGGCGGTGATGTTTCCGTCCGTGGCCACCGAGTCCACCAGGATGGAGGGCACGCTGCCCAGGTTGGCGGGCAGCTTCACGGTGCGGTGGTACATAGTGGCGTAGAGGATCCCGTCAACCCGGCGCTCCAGGAGAGCCTCGATATCCGCCTGCCGGGACTCAAGGCTGGCCGAACCTGAAGTGTTGATGATTACGAGGTTGTAGCCCCTGGCCTTGGCGGCCTCATCGGCACCCAGGATAATCCGACCCGCATGAGGGGTGGTGGCGATGTCCTCGCTGACCAAACCCAGCATGCCGGTACGCTGGGTGCGAAGGGCCTGGGCAAGGCGGTTGGGGCCATACCCCAACTGCTCCGCCACCGACCTGACCTTGTTCCGGGTTTCGGGGCTGATCCGGGCATAAGAAACCTCATTGAGGACGTGGGAAACGGTCGTCACGGACACGCCGGCGGCGACGGCCACATCCTTGATTCCAATATTCCTGTTACTCATCTGCGTCCCACGTCCTTATGGTTGGTGATGCCCCTGGGGTTACCAGAAGGCTACTCGGTACTGGTGGTCTATCCCTTGACGGCGCCGAGTGTCATGCCCGCGACGATCTTGCGCTGCAAGAAAAGGGTGAGGAGGATGACCGGGATGGAGTAGACGGCCGCCAGTGCTGTCATGGATCCCCAGTCCAGGCCGAACTGGGTCTGGAAGTTCGCAATGACCACGGGTGTGGTCTGGGACCGGACAGCGGTCATCAGCAACGCGAAGAGGAATTCGTTCCAGGAGGCCAGGAAGGCGAAGATCGCGGTGACGGCAATGCCGCCGGACACCACCGGGATCACCACCCGCCACAGGGCCCCCAGCCTGCTGCAACCGTCCACCGTTGCGGCCTCTTCCAGGTCTTTCGGCACGGCCTCGAAGAAGCTGGACATCAGCCAGATCGAAAGGGGCAGTGAGATGGTGGTGTGAGCGATGGACAGGGCAATGGGAGTATCGGCCAGACCAACGGAGGCCATCATCGATGCCAACGGAATGCCGATGGCAACGGGCGGAACCATGCGGGTCACCAGGGCGGCCATGATAAAGATCCTGCCGCTGCGGGTCTTGTACCGGGTAATACCGTAGGCCGCGGGCACGGACAGGACAAGGGAAAGGACCGTGCTGATGACTGCCGTCTGAATGCTGTTAATGAATGAGGCCGGTACACCGCTGCGGCCCAGTGCATTGGCATAGTTCTCCAGCGTCCATTCCCGGGGCAGGATCGTGGGCGGAACGGCGATGGTGTCGATGGGTGTCTTGAACGACGTGAACAGCAGGTAGAGGAACGGGAAGCCGTAAAGGACAAGCGATGCAGCAAGCAGGATCCACAGGATGGTTCTGGTGCTGCGCTTTCCGGCCTCAAGTCCTTCCCGGTTGACGCCCCGGCGCTTGCGTCCAGCGCCTGCAGGAGCCGGCGTCTTCATGGTCTGCCCCGTCCGGGGCCGGCCGGGCAGCGTTCTCTCCGGCGCCTGCGCGTTCCGGTGTGCCGCGCCTGCGACCCGTGGTTCGGCAGGAACGATTGCCATACTGCCATGATCGTTGGCTTCTGCGATGCTCATCAGGTGTCCTTTCCTGGCCGCCAGATCGTGGTGACTGCGACGAAGGCTATGGCGAGCATGGCCAACAGATAGATGGTGCCCATGGCGCTTGCAAGCCCGGGGTCACCGAAGCGGATCATGGTCCGGTAAACGAGCAGGCTCATGGTTTCGGATGCGGATTGGGGCCCCCGTTTGTCTGGATAAGGATGGTGTCAAAAGCCCTCGCTGCGTCGATACCGCGGACGACGAGCGCGACGGCGATGACCGGGCGAAGCAGCGGGAGGATGATGCGGAACAGAAGTGATGGCGCCCGGGCGCCATCGAGCCTGGCCGCTTCGATGAGATCCCCCGGGATGTTCTGCAGCCCGGCGAAGAGCACCAGACACATGAACGACGTGGTCAGCCAGATGTCCGGGACAGCGACGGAGAACAGCACGATGTCAGGGTTCGAGAGCCAGCCGATCTGATTTGGGTTCTGCAGGATGCCCGCTTCGTTCAGCAATGTGCCGAGCAGCCCGAAGTTGTCGATCATAAGGGTCCCCATCTGCACCCCGCCGACGAGGACTTGTTGTATGACTTTTATGCGGTGGACTCGGACGCCTACGACGGCAGCGAAAGTACGGCACAGCCCGACCCCACCGCTGATAACCCGCTGCCTGTGGCCCGGACACGGGCGCCCGGTAGCGACCCTAAGAGACTCCTCACCGTCCGTCCGCCCAAGGCCCAACACCCCGGCGAAATCATCCTCAACTCTGACACGGCTGACGACCAGAGCTGAACAGAAATCCACCCCCGATTCATCGATGCAAAAGGGTTGTCACGTTTGCGGTGCAACTGTTGCGCAGACTCTTTTGCCGAGCCGCGGGAACGAGGGCCACCGCCAGGAACGGGGTGTTCGATCGCGGTGTTGTTGGCTTCCACTTTCGCGGTTGTCGCACCAATGACGATGAGGACTTCGAACTCTTTCCACCACCGGCAGACCGTCCGCCCGAGCCGGTTGGTTTCGGGCTGCGCGGCTCGCGCCACCAGTGTCTGAAGCCGATCTTTCGCGGCGGCCGCATCGGCGAGGGAACCGGTGGCCAGCATGGCCCGTAGCTGTTCTTTGACCAGCCAGGCCGCCTGCAGTTTCCCGGTGGCATCGTCGCTTGTGAACACGGTGCTGAGCCTGTCCCGTGCCCGGTCCGAGAGTGTGTCCCCGGCTCGCAGGAGCAGCCTCCGGCTGGCCCAGACCGGGTCGATGGAGCGCCCCCGCCGGCCGTGGACCTGTTGGGTGAGGCCCTGCCGGACTTCGGTGAGCATGTCGTTTCCGAGCTTGACCAGGTGGAACGCGTCGACTGAAACAGCGGTGCGTGGCAGCCACATCCGCAGGGCCTTGCGGATGTGGCTGACGGGTCGGTGGCAACGACCTGCACGCCCAGGCGCCATTAAAGCGGGCGGGCGAACAGCCAGTCCCCGACACGCCGCGGGTGCCCGCCAAGCCGGAGGAAAGTCGAGTGGATCGAAGCCCCGCGTGTTGTGACATCCAACGTCTGTGGTCAAGACAGCTGCCTTGCTATACGGCCAGTCTTCAAGTCAATTTTTTATGCGCCGACCAGATTTGAACCGGCGATGCCCGAGGGCACTGATTTGCAGTCTGCCGTGCTGATCCGTCCGGCTGGTCCGCCACGTGCGGGGGTTCTGAATGCCGACTGCGGAGACCGCGCCCCCGAGAATGAGCAGCGCCGCTGTCACCGTCAATACCCGGCGAAATCCCCCAGATCAAGCTTGCCGCCCACGATAAGGCCGACCAGGGCGATGCCGATCAGACCCGCCACCCGGCTGACGGCATTATTCACAGCCGATCCGATTCCGGCCTGCTGTTCGGAAACCGACCCGAGTATGGCTGCGGTCAGCGGTGCGACGGTCGCCGCCAGCCCCGCAGCGAACAGCAGCACCCCCGGCAACAGTTGCGTCAGATAGTTGACTGGTATTTCCGCAGCGAGCATCAGCAGGTAGCCACCTCCGGCCAAGGCCGGCCCCACCGCCATGAACCACCGCGGGCCGAACCGTCCGGCCAGCGTTCCGAACCACGACGCCAGCAGGATATTCACGATGCTGACCGGAAGCAACGCCAAGGCGGCAAACGTCGCAGGAAAACCAGCCACCTGCTGCAGGAAGAGCACGATGATAAACCCCCCGATCGACAACGCCGCATAGATAAAGGCGGTAGCCACGTTACCGACGGCAAAGTTGCGAACATCGAAAAGAGTGAGCGGCAGGAGAGGCTGTTGCACTGACCGCTCCCACCACAGGAAACCGCAGAGGCACAAGACACCGAAAATCGCAGGCACCAGAACGAGTGGGCTCCCCCAGCCATAGTTACCCTGTTCAATCAGGCCGTAGACCGCCCCCGCCAACCCCAGCACACAGAGCACAGCGCCAGGGACATCGATTCGCACCCCTTCAACGCGCACATCCCTGACACGCAAAACAATCAGGAGGTGCAAAGTCAGGGCAATCGGCAGGACATTGATGCCAAACACCCACCGCCAGCCCACCGAATCGACAAACAAGCCCCCCAGCAGTGGGCCAGCAATGAACGCCACGGTTGTCCCGGCAGTCCACTGGCCGATCGCCTTCGCCCGGGACACCCCCTCGAAGGTTGAGGTGATCAGAGCGAGGGAACTGGGCACCAGCAGGGCCCCCGCCACTCCCTGGAGGGCCCTGGCCAGGACCAGCACCTCCGCCGTCGGTGCCAGCGCACACATCACAGATGTCGCACCAAAACCCAGCAAGCCCGCACGGAGAACGAACACGCGGCCCAACAAATCCGAAAGCGAACCCGCGACCAGGATCAACGACCCGAGGGTAATCAGATACGCATCGACAACCCATTGCTGGGTCCTCAGGCCGCCGCCCAACTCACGGGAAATCGCCGGCAGCGCCACATTAATGACACTGGAGTCCAAGAACGACACAAACGAAGCCAGAATAGCGATCCAAAGCACGAGCCTCTGCATACGCGCCGCCGATTGGGAAATCACCCTCTCAGTAAACACCCGACCGCCCGGCACAGGTCCCGCGGCTGCGGCTAAATGGCGGTTTGCCCTTCTGTTCCCGCGGATGAGTTCAGGTACTGCGTTGTCCTGTGTGTCCGGTACGGTGGGGTGTCTCGACTGGGGTGTCGGGGCGAAGGCCCCATTCGGCCCAGGACCCGTCGTAGACCCGTACACGCTCGCGTCCGAGAATTTCGGTGAGCACGTACCACGCGGTGGCCGCACGGCCCCCAACGGTACAGTACGTGATCAGTTCGTCCTCTCCTTCGAGCCTCCGGCACGGGCATTGCCCGGCGCAGGCTCCTCGACCGGGCGGAAAACGCCTTTTTGGTCGTAGAGATCGCCGAACGGCCGGTGGACGACGGTAGGGATGTGCCCGGCGCGGCCTCCTGGTTCCATTCCGCCCGAGGGCCAGAACCGTTCACCGGCGTACTCGGACTCGGAGCGGACATCCAGAATAGTTGTTCCAGCACGGCCGATGGCTTCCCGCGCGGCCGGCACGTCGGCGAACAGCCTATGGTTCCGTTCGGGGAGCTGGTACGGCGCCGCCTCCACAGGGATCGATGACGTGCCGTAGGGGTGTCCCTGGGCGCGCCAAGCATGGCGGGAGCAGTTCAGGATGCGGACATCGGCGTGCCCGTAGAGCTTGAGCAGCCAATAGCCGAGTGCCGGGCGTAGCCGTAGCACACAACCGTCGAGGCCGGGCCGATGCCGGATCGAGCCAAGAGGTGTTCGATGGATTGCGGCCGACCGGGCGATACCGGTCGTCTTTGAGGTCTGCGTAGACGTTCCACAGGACGGCGCCGTCGACGTGCCATTGATTGTAGGCGGCCGCGGACACGTCCACTTCGACGACGCGGACCGAAGGATCGTACAGATGATTTGCCAGCCAGATGGGTGCGATGAGCATGTCCACAGTCTGCCCGCCTGTCCTTGGCCCAAGGTTGGCCCAACGTTGGGCCCACCTTGGCGGCGTAGCCTCTCTGCCTATTCCACTTGGATCCACCCCAGCAGATCCTCGCGGCTGACGGAACGAAGGAGCGCCGGATGGTCGCTGGCGATGTGGCCGCGGATTGCTCCGATCACTTCCTCGTCAGTATCGCCGCGGACGACGAACCCGCATTCACATCGGATGAGCTTAGCCACAACGACCTCCCAAAACTAATAGGGCCTTTCCAGCGGCCCATGCGATTATGGTGTCATGACCGTGCAGTCAGCGCTGCGCCTGCAGATCTGCGGGCCGCTGGTTGTGGAGCGGGACGGGCTCAGGCTCGATCACGGCCTGCCCGGCCGTCAGGGACGCCTGCTGTTCACCTACCTCGTCATCAACCGGCACCGTCAGGTAGCCCGCGACGAGCTCATCGACGCCTTATGGCGCTCCCCCGATTCCGCCGGGAACGACGCGCGCCTCAACCCGTTGATCTCCAAGCTTCGCCACGTCTTAGGTCCGGAGGCCGTGGATGCTCGCGTCACTGTCCAGCTTCACCTCCCCAACGCGTGGATCGACCTCGAAGCTGCCATGGAGGCAATTCACCGCGCCGAGTCCGCCGTGGCTCAGAAGGACTGGACTCGTTCCTGGGCGCCGGCCCTGGTCGCCTTGTTCGTCGCCGAACGCGGATTCCTGCCTGGAGAGGATGCCGATTGGATCGACCAAACCCGCAACCATCTCGCTGAAATCCGGCTCCGATCCCTGGAATGTTACGCCGCCGCCGAGCTCGGCATCGGCGGCGCTGAACTCGCCGGCGCCATCCGTGCCGCCCGCAGACTCATCTCCCTGGACCCTCTGCACGAAAGCGGCCACCGCTACCTGATGCAGGCTCTCGCCGCCCAGGACAACCTGGCCGAGGCGCTGACCGTATACCGCCTGCTGTCCGACCTTCTCCGCGACCAACTTGGCATCTCGCCCAGCCCCAGGACCCGAGCGCTCTACCAGCAACTCCTCGAACAAACCTGACCTCCGGGAAACCCTCCACAACAGGGGGGCGTTCACTGATTACGGCCAAGGCCAGGAGGAGGGTGCCCCTCGGCGCCGCGTTACCGAGTGCGGCCCACATTGTGACCCAAGGTCCGTCCAGTACCCCCTACAAGGGATCGACAAGTGCCCCGTTCAGGGATCCTTCACCGGACGCGGAGGATCGACTGCGAGTTTACACAGGCCGAGTCTCTCCGGACCAAGCCTGCCCGTCCCAGTAACCAAGGACGCCTTCCGCTTCCGTGGGGTACCACCCTGCCGCCGGAAGTTGTCCCCGAGCAGGCCGGGATCGGGACCCTGAAGCCAAGCGCCCCGCCTGTCTCTCCTTGATCCGGCTCGAAACAATATTCCTGGCCTCTTGTACCGACACAGCATTCAGCGTCCACTGCTGCCCATCCCAGTAGCGAGCAGTCCCCCACTGATGCAAGGAACCATTACGCTCGTCGTACCAGCCCGGGCGTGGCGTGCCGCCGCTCAGGGCCGCATCAAAGGCCTGACCAAGGCCAACGGTAATGAGCGCTGATGGTTTTGGAGGTGGCGTCAAGAAGTTGAACCAATACTGGGCCACGAAGGCCTCAGCTTCCTCTTTGCTTTTGCGGCCAGCATGGAACTCCCCGTCCGCCCATTGACAGATAGCTGCATAATGATCCGCCATCTTCTGCCGGCGCATCTGATCAAGTTGCGCGGCCGCTAACTCAGCTTGGATTGCCCCCTGCGCCGTTAGCAGCTGTTGCAGGTGCAGCTGTTGTCGAGACGTGACAAAGGTTCCAACGTTAGCTGCGGTATTGAGGCGGTTGCCCTTCATCTTCCCCATTAATTGACAACCTTTCGAGGGAGGTCTTTTGAAAGCCCGTTAAGACTAGGGTCTTTCAAGATGGAGTATATGCCGGGCACCTGAAGCGTGCTTTTCAAGCATCCTCTTACGGCACAGCTGAATCCCTGGGTGTCATGACCTCACCCTGAACTCGCGCCCGCCCGCCTCCCAAGGGATACGAGACGTCTCCGCCTTCGCCGAAGCAGCGCACTCGGTGCTGGCTGGAGGAGGTCTCGGCCAGCGTGGCTCCGGCTGCCGTTAGCCGGTCACTGTGTCGGCGTGCCGGTGGGCGACCTTCCAGGCACCGTCCTCGCGTCGATAAATTTGCGTCGCCCGAAGCACGTAGCTGCGGGGTTCGCCATCGACGGAGGCTGAGGTGTGTTCCAGTCCGGCCGTGTAGGCCATGTCACCGACGATGTTGTAGGACTGCAGCTCGAATCTGTACGAGGTGCAGTTGGAGAACTGCCGGGCAAGGTCGCTGAACAAAGCCTCGAGTTCCTGTTGACCGAAGGCGTTGCGCCAAGCGCCCAGGACACTGACGGGTTCGCTGCGGGACCACAGTTCCCTGCGCGGGCCCGCATCACCGTTATGCAGAGCAAGTTCCGCATCGTGCAGCTTCGTCCTCACCCAGTCCAGGAAGTCGGCGCGATCGCTCATGCCACCAGTATGATCCACGCCTGACGAGGAGAACGAGCACCATGCTGTTACTGGGCCTGCCCAGGAGGAAAGCCCCAACCTACACGCGGGAGGCGATCAGGTCAGGTCTGGTGCGCTGGCAATGATGTAGTCGGCAGCGGCCGGCCCTTTCATCCCGACATGGTTATGCCGGGGTGCGATCTTATGGGCCTTCAGCGCCTCCAACAGCGCCGCAGGGGGCTGTGGTTCCTCGTTGTTCAGCAGGCACCACTCGTGTAAAGGCCATACAACTCATCCGGGCCCAGACCCCTGTCCTTGGCGTGTTCTTCATCAAGTGCCTGGGCAAAGAACACCTCAAAGTGCGGATGGCTCATCACAACTGCCTCTCATCAACTCAACACACGCAATGGCCAGGGTCGCGCTCCCACTGCTCCCCTGCTCGCGAATCTACCGCGCAGCTCACCCAGGTTCATACCCCTTGAGTTGGACCCTTTCAGTCCATCAGGGTCAGTAACGGCTCGCGCCAACGAACGAAAGCGTGAAAGCAGACAGCATTGGGCGGTGGAGGTTCCTGCTATCGAAACCAGTCTTGAACCTCTCGGTCGGGCATTTCGGCCTTACCCGGCTCCGTGTCGGCCTGCCATGCTTTCGCTATGCCGTACTTCCTGGAGCACGTGACCGGCGTCAGTGTCGGACGCGTCGCGATGGAAGGACTGGATATCAGTAACATCCTGTCCAGAGCGAAAGAAGCACTGCGGGGCTTGGACTGCCGCCGCGCGGAGTTGTTGTATTCCCCGGACCCGGTTCCGGCCTTCGGTAAAGGGAGGCCTCTCGCGGCGTTTACGATAACCGACGGGTGGATCACCGAGGAGGAGCGGCCGGAGTAATCGCTCCGCTTGCCTGACCGGCAAGTTCGGCACGTGATCCCGGCCTCAGGATGGGGCCAGCCCCTTCCGATGCCGCTCGCCCACTAACCCCCGGGGATCCGCCCGTCCGGCCCCGCGCCTTGGACGAAGCGCCCGGCCTGGATGCCTGAGCACTGAAGCGGTCCGGCACGTGAACACGCAACCAAGGAAGCGCGCGGAACGCGCCGCCGTACGGGTGATTCGTAGGAAGCTTTTTACGTGCCTCAAGAGTCACAGGCTGCACACAGCACGATGAAGGTAGTCCGACAGGGTTCCACGTGAGCATAAGAACAACTTCGAAAGACGGAGTGGAACCAACAAGGAGACATACCGTGAACCAGATCCGGAAAATCGTGGCAGGCACCAGCCTGATCGGCGCGCTCATCGGCGGCGGAGCCCTCACCGCCATGGCGTTGCCTGCCAACGCCGCAACCACCCCGTCCCCGTCTGCCAGCTCAACGACATCGGCCGATGCCAACCATGGAAACGAAACCGCTCTCACCGGCGACATTGCTTCCAAGGTCAAGGACGCGGTCCTGGCCGCGAACGCCGGGGCAACCGTCGAGAACCTGACGACCGAGGATGACGGCAGCGCCGCGTACGAAGCCCACATCGCCAAAACGGACGGCACCCACGCCACTGTCAAGCTCGACACAAACTACACCATCACCGCCACCGAAGCCGGCGGACAGGGTGGCCGCGGTGGCCACCACGGGAATGAAACCGATCTCACCGGTGATATCGCCAGCAAGGTCAAGGACGCCGTCCTGGCAGCGAACGCCGGCGCGACCGTCGAGAACCTGACGACCGAGGATGACGGCAGCGCCGCGTACGAAGCCCACATCACCAAGACCGACGGCACCCACGCGACCGTGAAGCTCGACGCCAACTTCACCATCACCGCCACCGAAGCCGGCGGACAGGGCGGCCACGGCCACTGACCCTGCCGCACTCCTTCGGGCGGGCACCGCATTGTGGGACCCGCCCGATGACCTTTAAGCCGCCCACCCCCTGGCTTTTGGGACCCCCGGCCCTGCCGGAACCGCCTCCCCCAGCGCCGCGACTCAAATCAACCTGTTGTTGAAATCCTTCGTGATTGAGAAAGCGCGTTGCGGCTAGGTTCTTGCGTCTATGTACTTCTGGGCGAGAGCCGCGAGTATCCGCAGTACCTGGTGTTCAGAAGGAGGGAACATTCGGGGTCTTTGGTCGATGATGCACAAGGTGCCGATGTTCCAGCCGCGTGGCCCGTGCAATGGGTAGCCGGCGTAGAAACGGATATGGGGCTCTCCCACGACGAGCGGGTTGGATGAGAAGCGGTCATCGGTAAGTGCGTCGTTGATGATTAGCATTGAGTTCTGTTCAACGGTTGCAGCGCAGAGGGCGATTTGCCTGGGGGTCTCATTCCGGAGCGGCCCGATGGCTGACTTGAAGTGTTGAGTGTTCCTGCCGATGAGTGACAGCGATGCAGCGCCGACGTTAAAGAACTCTCGGGCGGCAGCCACGACCCGGTCGAATGGTTCCTCCGCTCCGGTACGCAGAAGACTCGTTTCCCGCAGTGAATTTAGTCGTTCCGTCTCGGCCTGTTCCGGCGTCAGGAGATACTTTCCGGCAGCTCCCAGCGCGGCCAGCGCATGTTCGCCGCTTGTTTTCCTGTCCGCCGCGTGCCGCCCGCTGGTCTTTCCCGCCCTTACGGGAGGTGCCGTATTCTGCCGCCGCCCCAGGGCAGGCTTTTCACCCTTCCTGTCCCCTCCATGACGGCGTTTCGGTTTCGCCCAGACCGAGGGATCCCTCAGATAGATCCCCAACTCGAACTCCGATGACTCGCCACGGCCGGAAGAGGCGGCCCGAAGTTTTCCGGGATCCAAACCGAGCCGGGAAGCGAGCTTGATGTGCCGCTTTGCGTTCTCATCCATCACCTTCACCTCCAACCAGAGGTGTCCCTGTTGGACCAAGTCCTGGTGTTGTGTTGCCCCTTCTAAAGTAGTTCCCCGCGGGCATCGGGGGTCGTCGTCTTTGTCGTCGCCTGCTGATTTCGGGCTCCCTCTAGGACGGTCACCTGTCTCGTCTATGAGGGAGCATCTGACATTCGTGGTAGTCATCCGCTCGATGACATCAAATCTTGAGGGGTCAGCGAACGGTGAGCATGCGTATAAGTAACGCTTTTCCGGCTGGCCGGGGTGATTCGCGACGTGACGTCTTAGGGACGCGCGGATGCCAGCCTCATCTGGAGCCGGGCTGCTAAGGATCTCGTCAATAATCTTCATCGCCTGGAGTTGTATAGGCGACGTGGAGGGATCCTCACAGACGTCGGAGGGGATTTTCTGGTTTCCGTACATCGGTTCTCACCTTCGCTCACCATAGCGGCAGCTACTCCCCCAAAGGAGCCGCGTGTGCGGTCCAGCCCTACCGGAAACAATATGCTAAGTGTACTTAGTAATCGCGCCGGGATAAAGGTCTGGGCCGGCGACTCTTGTCGACTGCCCTACGCAATCGCGCCAAAGCCGCCTACAAGGCGACCAGTTGCGCCGAGGGAGACAACACTTGGGCACATTTCGTCGCTAAGGCCATTGAAGCAGAAACTCGCCGCCGCGAAGCCGAGCACAACCAGGGCGAGATGTATCCGGAATGGGGAGAGAAGCTGCCGGACGGACGCAGACTTGAAGATGGGTAAACACTGGGTTGGTTAATTCGCCGCTTTCTCGTGGGCGGCAAGCAGGTGGGTAGTCATGCGACTGTTTCCATGCGGTGCGCCGAGGCGCCACCGGTCGGGGGACCCTGACGGTCCGCCACGACCAGTTCGACTACGGGTGGGTCGAGACCACAACGACTCTCACTAACAGCCGTTCAGTTCCTCCCTCCGGGAGCAGGCATCAACGGAAACTCGAGCCGGGGATGACGGCGTCAGAGCGCGTTCGCGATCATAAGGTGGCGCAAATAGACGGGCCGTCACAACGGCTCACTTTTCGACCAAGGAAGGACGCCCCTGCCCTATGGTGAAGGCCCGCAGGATGGGGGGAACCGCGGGCCTTCGCTGGAAACGATACTGAGCAATCACAAGAACAACGAATGGACAATTGGACCTGCACCTCCATTGCCGGGCCGATTGCCGAGGCATTCGCATCGCGGGAGCTGATCGAACCAGCGGCAGGTCGAAAACGTAGCAGAAAGAGGTTATGAGTCAGGAACAGGCAAGCTCATCCCGCGTCGGCGACACGGAGGGTACGCAAGGCACCGCACGCTGAGTGGGTGTTGATGCATCGAAATGGCATTTCCTCCACTAAAAAAGAAGCGTCGACTGTTGGCTGCGCTCACGGCTACTTACGCCGAGGAGGCGTAATGAGCCCCTGAAAGCGCCGCCTTCCGGACGGTGATCACCAGGGCCGTAGCCCCCGGCAGCAGGAAAAGGAGGGCACGTGCGACTTGGTTGTAGCCGTTGTCGTATCGCCTGCGCATGAACGCCAGGGCAACCAGATAGACGACGTTGAGGACCAACGCCAGTCCGAGGACCAGGAACAGCGCATACACGAGTAGTAGACCGGCCCAGTACGATGCCTCTCCGTCTCCGCCCGAAGCCATCGGCGGTGCAAAACGGATGATGAGAACACAGAGCAAAGACAGGGTATCAGCGCTTAGGACGGCGATTCGAAGGACCCGCATCCCCGTAGATTGCCGCCGTGGCAGCTGGGTCACCTGTTCTATAGCGGTCTACTGTCCCCTGACTGTCAGTCGCGCAGTTGCAGCCTTGGCCCGCGTTCAGGCCGCCACGCCTTAGATTCCACCGTTCAGCGAATACGAGTGCGTTGGTGTTGCCGCGTTCGGATCCTCTGTGCTGAGGGTGAGGGTCCCGGGGGTGCCGTCTGGATAGGTTTTCAGCCACCTGTTGGCCAGCCCGGTGGGGCCGGACCCTTTGACTACCCAGCCGTTTCGCGCAGCGTTCTTCCCGATGGCTTTGTAAACGTCCGATGGGCTGGCGGTGCTGGTGAAGGTGACGGTCACCCCGGCGCCGAAGGAGCCGCCGGAACCGAAGCCAGGGGTTTCGTCATGGGCGGGAGTTTGCTGTCCGTAGGTTCTGATCAGACCCGCCGGCAGGTTGACCAGGGCAGGGTCGGTGGCCAGCAAACGGAGCTTCCTGTCGCCGGGGTCGCTGTCGCTGTGCGGTGTGCTGGCAGCGGTCCCGGTGCTGTTGCGGCCCGTGACTGTCGCTGTCAGGGTGGGGCCGCACCCGGCCAGGAGGCAGCAAGCCAGAAGACACGCACCAGCACCCAGCAGCGCGGGTGGCCGGCGGCTTCCAGCCGGTTTCATCGGATGTTTTGGGGCCACATTGGAACGGCCGGCCTGTTAGCTTTTCCGCCGGCCGAAGCCCCAGCCGGGCGCCAACGGTCCTCCATCTGCCCATAAGTTCTTCAGCGACTGCAGGATTCGTCGCCAAAAAGTACTCCCTGGGCTCACCTTGCTCATGGGGAAAGCGTACACAGCGGATACCTTTATGGAACCCGCCCGTTGTGAAGGTCGCACTGCACCCTCGGTTTGCGGGACTGATGGCAGCCACTACGAGGGCATCTTGATAGGGCCCGTCCATCGACGCGGGTGCGGTGACTGCGCTTGTCGGCGAGGTGTTGTCCGCGTTTTGGGCGGAAACAATATTTGTAGGCGGATAAATAGCCATGAGTGTTGGCGGTGATGCGTGTCCCGCCGTCGGTTCCGCTGATCCGATTGGATGCACGGTCTCGGATTCAGTGATGAGGCCGAACAGTCGGGAAGCGTTCCTTGGTGGCCTGGGGTTGAAGGTCGAAATAATCGATGATGGTCCGCGCGGACATCGTGGAACTGCTTGAATCAGTATCAAACGACGAGGCGGACGAAGATGACCCGGCCGCCCCGGGATTCAATCTCCCCGCGCACACGGGACGGAAAGCCGGGGGCGACCGTGGGGTCCGGCGCAAACGTAAAAACGATCGACCTGCCAATCTCGGCCGCGTCGGAGAAAACCGACATCCACATTTGCTCGCGAAGGCGGACGAATGGCTCCGAACCGAACGGGAAAATACCGGAGAGCATGTCCACCACGAGATGATTGTGAAAGACGGGATAGCCCAGCAGCGAGGAAAGTTCACGGGCCGTCGTTAATTTCCCGGAGGCGGCTTTTCCATGAAGGAATACAAGATGCACAGACCCAGCCTAATCCGCGGCTGACACACCTCTACGTCCCGGCCGTGACCGCGGCGATTCTCACGCGACCTCCAAGCGAACTAAGATATCCAAGCCCGCCCGTAAGCATCAGTCCCCCACCGGCGAAAGCGCTTTTCGCTCGATGCATCCGGATGTCCGGTGAAGCATCCCGTGCGGGCTGCGTGCCGGGCGACAAATTGCGCTGCAAAAAGACCGCCATTCATCCCAGCGAGTCACAGTTCCGCTCCTCCGACGCACGGCTGTCATAAACGACCGTCTTTTGAGAGGGATATCGAGGCAGCAGGAGATAGAGCCTGCAGCGTAACTCGCAGCGATGGCGGTCTTCTCGCCCGGGCGTTCGCAGTGGACGAGAGGAGTCTCTAGCCGTACGATCAGCTCGGTGCTGTCGGCACGAAATGGGGGCTAATGAATTCAAAACATACTCTGGTGCCCCTGGCCGTCATGGTGTCGCTACTTGCCGCATGTGCGGCCCCCAGCGTCGCCCCGGCCCCGACGGTAACGGTCACATCAACGCCCAGCGAGTCTGCCCCAGCCCAGCCGCTCCCGCCGATGGCGGTAAGTGACTCACGTCCGAGTGAAAGCCCCAAGGCTGCCCCAAACATGAGTTCGGAGCCCCAGAAGACCTCGCAAGTCAGCGGCCCATACAGCCTCCCCCAGCCACCGGCGGTTCCCGAACCTCCCGCCACAGCGCCACCTCAGGCACCGCCGCCTCCCCTGGCTTCGTCTCCCGTACCGCCTGCCGAGCCACCTCTGGTATGCCCGCCCAAAGGCGCAGTGACTGCTCGGCTTGAGTCGATCTGGACTGCTCCAAATGGCATGCTCGCGTTCACTGTCAGATTCGACAACGCGAGCAACGTGCCGGAACTAATCGGAACCGGCAGTATTCATGAGCAACGCTCTCAACTTAGAGGTTCAGGCACCCACTCTGTAGTGAACACTGCATCGGGGCACGAAGCGGCGGTCACATGTGGCGGGAAGAACAGACTCCATTTCGTGGCAGGGAAGCCGTTCTTCAGATCCACGGCGGCGTTGCCCGGACTGTAGCCATAGTTGGCCCTAGCTGTTCCCAACGCCGGCAGCAGCTGATGGTCAGGCCCGATGACGTACTCCAAAATTTCCGTTTCGGGAGCGACATTGTCGTGTACGGGAATCTTACAGCCGCGACGGGACATCCGAAGGCGATATGTAGGGCGCGCTGAAGCTCTGCCATTCATCGCCGCCCCAAATCACAGCCGCGTTGTGGTTCAAGAACTACATTCCAGGCACCGTGATCGAAAGGTTTGTGGCCCGACCTGACATCGTACTCAAGTCCGCCGGCCCGCCAATACGCAGGCGTGAGTGTGGACACTGTCCACACCCTCTGTGGCAGGACAAAGCTCGGCGCGAGACACGGGTGTGTACGCCTAAGACCGCCTGCCGGGCAAATCCCATAGGGAGATCGCTGAAGTCATGCTGTTCCCACTCCCCCGGCGCATGAATAGGTGTAGGCCACCCCCGGCCCACCCGATAGAACCGGAACAAGGAACCACATAACCCCAGCTCAGCACACGGAAGGCCCCCCAGCCAGGGACTTGAACCCGCCACCTCACACACCTGAACAGGCTCCGCGGTAGCCAGGCCAAAGCCCGCACCTACAGCGTCAGAGGCGCCTCAGCGCAAGCTTTGTACACACGTCAAAGCAAAATCGCCTCTGACGAGGGAAAACACTGTGCCCGAGGTGGGACTCGAACTACATTCCAGGCGCTGCAAACACGGGGAACCCGCGAAAATATGCGGAATCCGTGCCCATCCAGAGAAAGTACGACCTAATCCGAGGCCAGGAGTGTGGACATTGTCCACACTCCTCTTTCGGGGTTTCTTTGCTTGGTTTCCCTACTTCACGTAGGCGGCCGGGACCTCGTAGTTCGCGGCCAGCGGAAGGAGCTTCGGGGCAGGGTGGGGGCCCTTGGAAAGCCAATCGTTGCTGATCTCGGTGGCTTTAGCGGCGTGGAGGACGAGCTGTGCGGCGAGGGCTGAACCCGTGATTTTGGCGTAGGCTAAGGCGGTCTCACCGGCTGCCTCGGTGTGTTCGAGGAGCGGGAGCAGGTGTGCTGAAGTGACGTTGCTGAGTTCCCCGACCCGTTTGCCGTCGAGTCGTACCTCGACGAACGGGCGCTGCGTGCCGTTCTTCAACGTGTTGATCTCTTTGTGCAGGCTGACCAGCAGCAGGCCTCGACCGTCAGCTGGGACGTGGCTGGACAGTATGTCGAAGTGGTTCTCTTCCTTCAGGACCTGAATTCCTGATCCCCACGGCAAGAGCGTGCTCGGGCCCGTGGGGGCCGCGTTGAGTGGAGTGATCAGTTCCGGTTCTGGCAGCGCAACGGTGACGCGTGCACGAAGCTGGGCGCCGTCGTCGTAGCCCCAAATACGAGCGGTGGTTGCAGGGAGGAGTCCGCTGGCGATGATTCTCCTGATTGGTTGTTTATAGCGAAGCGCGTCCTCACGACTGAGATAACCAAGCACACGGCCGCTGCACCGAACACTGATGGCATTAGCGTCGTGCGGGTTGTCCGGCTCGGCAACCAACTCCACCCCAACACCTTCAACTTCACCGTCGGACCCTCGAATGGATATCGCTCCATTGGCGAGAAGCGCCGCCTTGATTGCCTTGCCGTAGGCGTGCTCACCAACGACTTCCACGTTCGGCCATTCCGTGCGACCAAGCGAGACAAGATAACTCCCCTTGGTAGAGGAGGAAGGCTGATTGACCGCTGCAATTGGTTCCACTGGCACCGCGTATGACGAATCCTGCTGGGGCGAAGCGTCAGCAGCCAATCTTTCGATACCGTCACCAGAGACCTTGACGGTCTCCTTCAGATTGCCTGACCAGGTAGCGTCCTCCCAAGCCTGGCGGTCACGACGGCGCTTTCGCAGCACGAAAGTTAGCCCGACAATGCCCGCTGCCAGCGCAAACCCTGCAGGCGAAGAGACTGTGACAATAAGCAGAAGCAAGCCGAGCATCGTCCACTGGGCAACTGTCCCGGCCTTCTCAAGCTGTGGCACGCCGCGGCCGCCCGCGTTCAGCCTCGCCGGGCTTTCACCGATAAAGGTAAGGACGTTCGCTGCCTGCCCCTGGGTCAGGTGCATGAGGCTGGGGCGCGTTCCGGTTGCGTGGGCTACGACTGCACGCACGAAGTTCCGTTGGAACTTCGATGCTGCCGGCGTTCCATCCGGCGCCAGGAGCTGCCGCCACGTTTCGTCGCTGACGATTCGACGATCGATGCGGCCACGCGAAGGATTAGATCGCCCAACGCCAGCGTTCCGTGTGGAACGGCGGGTGGAGCCTGCTGGTCGAATAGGAGATCCCAGTCTTGGGGACCCTCACCGTAGTTGTAGTGCGACCCGTTGCCGACTTCGTCACCCGCAAGGGGCCCGCTCCAACGCTTGCGCTCAATCCGCGCTTCGATGCGGTGATCCGCACCGGCCCAAAACTCTTTGACTTGCGGTAACGAAACCCCAAACCCGTACCCCCAATAAATATGGCATACGAGAAGCCAGTTCTCCTCGTAAGAGAGATTGTATGCACCAGTAATCCCTGCAGGAACAAACGGCCACCAAGTGAAATTTCAACGCCGCTGCAAAGCAGCCTAGGCGCCCTCAATAACCGCCGAAGTCATGCGGTCCCATTCTTCAAAACCCATGGAAAAGCAAAAACTCATCGCTGCTTGTCATTCTGATATGTCCCATGATCGCTGGGCGGGCCCTCCGCGCAACCAGGGCGCTACCGCGCCGGCACCGAAGCCGAAAACTTCCCAGGCCGGAGCCCGATGGCTCCGAGACGAAGTTTTCGTCCCCGGCGCCGGTCCCCCAAGTTGCACTCCGGCCCCTCAACCCAGCGGATGGTCCCCTACCAGAACGACGCACACGATCAATAACCGCAGAAACAGTCAGTACCAGGGTGAAAGAAGCAGGGATCATGGAAAAACTGACCATCAAAACACCGTCAGACGTCCTTAGCTTCATCGGCCACACCCTGGGCTTCTGGCCCCAGGAAAGCCTGGTGTGCATCACGATGAAAGACAACAGCATCGGAGCCACTCTCCGCATTGACCTGCCCCGTCAGACAGGGCAGGAACTCGCCTACGCCCGAACCGTCGCCCACTACCTCACCAGCGACACCACCGCCACATCCATCCTCTTCGCCATCTACACCAGCGAAACCGCCCGGCCCGGACAGGCCAGCCCTCACGCCGGCACCATCGCGGCCCTCACCGGGGTCCTCGCCGAACAGGGAATCACCATCCGCGACGGCCTCTTCGTCGGCAACGAAACCTTTTCCCCTACGACGGCGAACCAGGCACCAGCCTCGCCCTTCCCGTCAGCTCCACAGAAACCAGCGCGATCAACGCCGAATTCATCTACCGCGGCAGCTTCGTCGAACCCACCGACCAAATCACCCTTCCCCCTGCCGGCCAGGAGGCAGCGAAAGCGGCCGCCTTCGAAGACCACATGCATTCCATCGGGTCTCAAACCACCGAGACTGCCATCCTGCAGGGGCGGAAACTCTGGGGCAATATGCTCGGCTCCACGGACTTCCCCAGCGACGACGACTGCCACGCCCTCGTCGCGAACCTGCAATTCCCCGCCATCCGCGACAGACTCATCGCCGACATCCCAGGGATGGACGAACCCATGCAGCAGATCCTGTTCGCCCAAACTAAAGAACCTCCAAAATGGTCACGCATAGAGTGGGCACAACAACTCCTCCTGCACGCCTACACCCGCACCTCACCCGAACACGCAGCACCAGTCCTCACCGCCATCGGCTATATCAACTGGTGGGAAGGCAGAGGCAGCAAAGCACACCAATTCCTCCAACTCGCCCTCGACACAGACCCCGCATACCGCCTCGCCCGACTGAGTGACCAGATGGTCGGCTCCGGCATCGTCGCAGGATGGAACATGAACAAGAGCACGGCTTACAAAGCTCTACCGTTCGACATGCCGTAATTCTTGTCCCCGCAAAACGAAGGCAACGTGCTCCCTGTCAACTAGTGACAGTGGATCTTCCCTACCGGTGGGTTCGACAGCCAGCGACGGCTCTGACTTCCAGCTACCGAGCAGATGAGGTTGACGGAATCGCCATTATCGGCACTTAAGGGAGCGGGCGCTGGGGGCGTCTTTCCTGCCTTAATTCGTGGCGTTCTTCGGTCCACTCAGAACGCTAAACTGCGGCAATCGATCTCTCCCGCTTGATGGCTGCCGCTTTGACATGACGTTGTTTGAGTCCGACGATGGTTTGCAGGCAGCGGCCGGCCCACATGCTTTCGGATAGTGGATGCGGTGGCGCAGGAGGGCGGCGTTCACGTGCTGGCGGGCGTGTGCGAGATCCTTGGCCGGAACGGAGCGCAGCCGGAATAAGTCCCGCAGGGACTCTTCGTCAGGGTCCCGTATACGGACCTGGGTGGCCGAGCCGGCGGCGGGCATTTCGGCGAGCATCTGGCGTTCCGCCTGATTGGTTTTCACCCGGTCCCCGGGGCCCGCGGCAGCTCCGAAGACGCCGCTACCACGCAGTTAATCCCCGCAACCCGCAGGTGAGAGTCAGGTTGTCCCACGCCAATCCTCTCGAAACGGCCGCCCGGCTTCACCGAGACCCCGGGTTCGGATGTCGGTCGAGCAGAAACAGTCCCCGGCTATCCCAGCGGCGGGAACCGGAGGCGGGAGCGGTCGAAGCACGACTTTCCGAGGACGTCGATGAGACGACCCGTCGGCCCCGGTGCTGCGCACCGGGAGACGGATGTGGGTCGCAGCGGTCTGGTGCTGCCATCATATTGGGTTTAGTATTACTTACATGAAAGTCGGGGCTTCCGGCCGGAGCTATGTGATGACGAAACGGGCCCAGTCTGCAGCGGCCACCGCGGAGCGCATCCTTGACGCGGCGGCGGGTGAGTTCGAAGCGGGCGCCTCCATTGCGGGCATCACCCTTGAGGCCGTCGCTGCCCGCGCCGGTGTCAGTGTCCAGACAGTGCTGCGGCGCTTCGGGGATAAGGACAAGCTCTTCTCCGCGACAGCCGAGCGCCAAGCGGCCAGAGTCGCGACCGAACGGGATGCGGCCACACCGGGTGACCTCGCGGGCGCTGTCGCCAACCTCGCCGACCACTACGAACGCGACGGACACCTCGCCCTGCGCCTGCTCGCGGAAGAGGCATCATCGCCGTTCATGGCTGCTGTCACGGCCGCTGGCCGTGCGTACCACCGGTCCTGGTGCGGACAGGTGTTCGGGCCATTCCTTGACGGGCTCCACGACGACGAGCGTGACCGCCGCATGGCCCAGTTCGTCGCAGTGTGCGACGTCTACGTCTGGAAGCTCCTCCGGGTCGACGCCGGGCTGGGCAGCGAGGCGTACATCCAAGCAATCCTCGAGCTCCTCGAACCCCTCACCTGGAGGACATGATGTCCCGCATCCTCGCCTACACATCCCCCGCCATCGGCCACCTCTTCCCCATGACCCCTCTACTCCTCGAGCTCGCCCGACGCGGACACCAAGTGGAGGTGCGCACCCTGCCCGACCAGATCGAGCCCCTGCATGGTCTCGGACTCGAAGCGGAGGCAATCGATGAACGGATCGCCACGATCGAGCACCGCGACTTCGGTGCCAAGAACACACTCGAGGCCCTCTCAGCCTCCGTGGACGTGTTCGTCCGACGAGCGGCGATCGACGCCGGGGACATCGCCGCCGCGATCGCCACAACGTCCCCTGACGCTGTGATCGTCGACTTCAACTCCTGGGGAGCCCGCGCGGCCGCCCAGGCATGGGGCGGCCCCTGGGCCGCGTTCTGCCCCTACACCCCGCCGGTCACCTCACGGGGCGCGCCTCCATTCGGCCCCGGACTCCCACCCCTCGCCGGCCCCCTGGGACGGCTCCGCGACGGCCTGCTGCGGCCCCTGGTCATGGGCCAGCTCGAAAAGAGGTTCCTCCCGGGCATCAACGGGATCCTCACCGCCAACGGCGTCCCAGCGGTCACGAGCGCCGACGGGTTCTTCCGCTCGGCACCCTTGACCCTGGTAGCGACCTCAGAACCCTTCGAGTACCCGCACCCCGACTGGACGCCCGACATCCGCCTCATCGGCGCCCTCCCATGGGAACCCCCGGCCGAAGTACCTCCATGGGTCCGGGAACCGGGTGACCCGTTCATCCTCGTCACCACATCCTCCGAGTACCAGGCCGATGAAGCCCTGGCCCGCGCCGCCGTCAAAGGGCTGGGCAGCGAGCCCTACCGGGTTGTCATAACGATGCCCGCCGGTGTCGCAGACCTCGGGCCCCTGCCGGCCAACGTGCGGGTCGAACGGTTCGTCCCGCATGCACCGGTCCTCGAACGCGCGACCGTAGCCGTGACCCACGGCGGGATGGGCGCCACCCAGAAGGCGCTCAGCGCCGGGATCCCCTGCGTCGTCGTACCATTCGGACGGGACCAGCTCGAGGTCGCCGCCCGGGTGAAACACGCGCACGCGGGCGTTCGCGTACCCCAGGCAAAGCTGACCCCCGAACGGCTGCGCGACGCCGTCCACCACGCGGCAACCATGTCCGACAGTGCCCGCCGCATAGCCGCCGGCTACCGCGCCGCAGGCGGCGCAGCCGCCGGCGCAACCGCAATCGAGGAACTCATCACACAAAAACCACACAACCCAGAACCGGAAGGCACCCGCCGAGGCCATGAGCAGCCTTAACTGGTGACTCCCGTACAAACTGCACTGAATTTCTTAGACATGGTCTTCTGAACCCCGCCACCCGTAACCGTAAAGGCCGCGCAGCCACATCTTGGGAACAATCCCCTGGCCTGCGCCGACCTGGATGATCATGACCAGCCGTGCATCCGCTGTGCCGCAGTGTTCTCCTTCATCGGCGTCCGCTGGTTCCGCTGGAACTCGCGGTAATCCCACACGAACTCCGGCCCTGGGGACTTGTGCCTTGTGCACCGGTCCACTGCGGACAGCTGGCGTGCCCAGGTCGAAAGAGATCACCCGGCCAAGCCTGTGACTGCCGCAAATGCTTGCTGAAAACGTGACCCAGCCCGAAGCCGACGCACTCTCATCACTCAACGGTTTCAAGGCGCAGAGGTCCCGAGCAAGTGAACGGGTCCGCGGAAGAGATCCGCGGAAGAACGAAAGTTCGCAAGGACCAAGGCCAGGAGTGCGTTGGTGTCCTGACCGCTCCACGAGGCAGTGTTCAATATCGGCGAAAAGTGTCATGAGCGCACCGACGGGTGACCAGGCTGCGATTGATTTCATCGTGTCCCCGAGGATCCCGGCGCCGCCCAGGAGGCCGAGGAGGAGCAGGAGGATCATAAGGACGCGGCTGATCGCGTTGATGGCGCTGGTGGATTGAACCAGCCCCAACTGAAGGGAACCGGAGATACTACTCAGGCCACTCTCCCGGGGCGGTCCACCCATGGGCGCGGGTGTAGGTTGCCAAGACCGATCCGTTGCCATAACTGGGAGTCGGGTCAGGGGAATACAGCAACGCCGCAGTGAGGCATTCCAAGCCCCGCACCGCTTCTGTCGCTCTGGACAGGAGGGTACTGACATCCAGTCCTTCCATCGTGACGCGTCCGACACTGGCGGCGGTCACGTATTCCAGGAAGTAAGGCATAACGAAAGCTTCGCAGGGACGACACGGAGCCGGATAAGGCCGAAATACCCGACCGGGATGTCCAAAACTGGTCGGTAAGAGGAACCTCCACCGCCGCCTTGGGTGCGTTCGACCATCCGCATTGAGGGTGCCAAGGTGCGTTCATCCACGGGTGCGTCAAGGCGACAACCTACACGTCGGAGCGTCCCCAACCACACGGGCAACGTCGCCAACTGCGGGCTTCACGTCGGGATCAGGCACCGGCTCCGCAACGCAGTCGGCTCTGCGATTGCTTGCAGGCCCACTGCCCGGCTTAGGGCCCTCGAGTGGGTGTTAGCGCTGGTGCGGGGCCCGTCAGTTACCTCATGGGGGCGACTTGGAGCCTGCGTATTTCCGACGAACGGTGGGATGAAGCCCGGCAGCGTCAGGTAGCGGCCGATGGTGCCGGTGTAGTGGCCGTTGGGGTCGGGAACGGTGATGGTGGTCGGGAGCCTCCCAACCCGTTAAGGGCAACTCCTGTGAGGGTCAGGGTCCCTCCGGTGTCTGTCCAGGTCACGTCACCGGAGCCAGGGTAGCCCCCTTGTCCTGCGTGGCCGCAGTCTGATCCCTTGTAGTCGCCCGTGCCGCTTTGGTCCAGTTCGATCCAGAGCCACACGCCGCCACCGTCATGGCCGCTGATATTGGCGGACAGCTCGATCTGGTACACGGCAGTCTTCCCTTATGCGGATGCCGGAGCCTGCGACGCCCAGTCCCCCACCAACCATTGCGGCGGATGCGGCCACCACGAAGGCAGCCTTGCCGCTGGTCCTGATTTTTTCGAATGCTTTCATCGTCTTCTTCGTTCGACAGTTCAGATACCGTCGCAAGGCCCAGAATCACTTCCTTGTACGGGCAGCCAGAGCGCGGCCCCACAACGTGTCACTCCATGACTGTAGGGATCCGGTGCTGCGGGGGCTAGCGGGTATTAAGAGCCCCTCGTGCGGGCACCGAAGCCCCTGCCGGGTCGAGCTGACCAGCAGATATTGGCCGGCGGCTGAAACCGTCTTTTGGTGGTCGGATACCCGGCCGCCCGGTCGGCCGAAGGCGTAGATTGTTGGCATGAGACACACCCCCCACGTTCCCCGCGACGTTTTGGCCGATCGACTCCTCGGTGTCGCTGAATTCACCCATGCGCACTGGTTCTTCGGCAACCTCTATGAGGTCCTCGTCAAGGTTCCCGACCGCGTGGCGGGAGCAGAGCCGAGCAGCGAGCCCCACGGTCCCCTTTCGGGGCGGGGAGCCCTGGCCGGTATTACGTGCCTCTTGCCCCGCTCAACGCACCCGCGGCCATCGGGGCGCTCATCACCGGCTGGAACCGACCCGCCACCAGGGCCTCCCTGATCGTGGCCGCCGCCAGTTCAGCCGCGGGTGCCGCTGCTACCGCCTACGTGCTCCGGTTCCTGAACCCGAAGCTGTTCTTCAGCCCCCACCCGCTCAGCGAGGACGAGCGCAGACCCCTGCTGACCCGGTGGTACCGGGTCCACGTATTCAGGCTCACGGCCAGCGCCGTGGCCCTGACCGCCATCCACCACGCCCGCACAATCCGGCTCAGGAGCCGCTAAACCAAAAAAGCGATGCTGAGCCTCGGGCAATCCATGGTCCCGGCGCGTCCCAGCCGAACGGGTTTGCCTGCGGTACGTTGGACGCCATGGGCTACCTGTCCCCCGGAACTGCCGGGAATCGGCATGGATGAAGTATTTTCGGTGGCCGGCGGCAAGGCAGCGCTCAGTCTCCGGCCGGACGGGATCCTCCACCTTGTCTGGGCTCCTGGCACTTACGTGCAGGAAGAGGACGCCGTCTCAGCCGTCACGATGTTGAACAAGATCAGCCCGGACCATGACAGGCCGCTGCTGGTCGATATGCGGAACGCCGGGAACACCTCATCGCGGGCGAGGGAGGTTTTCGCGAATCCCCACGCGGTCTCACGGGTGGCGCTGTTGGGTGAATCCCCCGTGGACCAGGTGATCGCCAGCTTCTTCACCGGCGTCCACCGGCCTCAGCGCCCCACCCGATACTTCACCTCTGAAGCCACGGCACTTAGCTGGCTGGCCGGCGGCTGAACGGCCAGACCTCACGCAACCGGGGACTCTCGTGATCTGATCCCCCCTTGGGTCTGAACCGGCCTTGCTGTTAATTGCGTGCTGTGCGGGGTAGGTTCGACGTGAGAGGCGAGCAGGGCAAGGACAAGGGGAGGCCATGCTTTTTGAGCCGTTGTATGCGTACTACCGGACCCTGGGGCACAGGGGCCGGGCGGTGTTATTCCAGCTTCCGCTGTCGGTGACGATGCTGCTGGTGACGGTCCTGACGATGGTCCTGCACCCGCAACTTGATGTGGGCGGCCCATTTTTGTACAGCCTGGGAATCCATGTTCTCCTGCTTGCCGCGTGCTCCCTGGTGCCGTGGGGCCGCCTCCCGGAACGGGCTGTGCTCATCATCCCGGTCCTTGACTGTATAGCCGTTGGGATCTCCCGCGAGGCCGCCGACCAGTACCTCACCGTCCTGGGCTTCCTCCTGGTCTTTCCTGTCGTGTGGCTGGCGGCGGACCGGCGCCGCACCGGTGTCCTGCTCGCTGTCGTCGCCACCATCCTCAGCGCCGTGCTGCCCCCGGTCATTCTCGGTACGGGCTTCGACGGGCCGGACTTCATCCGGATCGTCCTCCTGCCCGTCATCCTCGGAGCAACCGCGCTCACCACCCACGGAATCGCCAACGCCCTGTCGCTCCAACGGCAACAGCTGGAAGCCCAGAGCTGCAAGGTCCGGGACCTCCTGATCGCCAGCGAGGACCGTGAACGCCTGCTTAGCAGCGTCATGGACACTGTCAGTGTAGGAGTGTGCGCCGTTGACGCTAACGGTCAGGCGGTGCTTGCCAACCACCAATTCAGCAGCCGTTTCGGCGGGACCGTCACCGGCAGGCAGCTAACTGATGAGCCGCCGGGCTTCCTCGTCTATGGCCCTGACCGGAAGCAACCGCTTCCTCCGGATCGACGCCCCGGGTTCCGGGCGGCACGAGGAGAGTCGTTCACTGACGAACTGATCTGGGCAGACAACGGAACCAGCCAAAGGGCCTACTCCGCAACATGCCGGCTGATCCTTGGCTCCCGTGGCGAACACCGGGGAGCGGTCATGGCGTTCACCGACGTCACAGCCCTGGTCGAAGCACTCTCGGCCAAAGACCAGTTCGTCTCCAGCGTCTCCCACGAATTGCGGACCCCGCTGACCTCGATCCTGGGCTACCTGGACCTGGCCCTGGACGAGGAGAACGTTGATCCCGAGGTGGAGCTCTACCTGACCGTGGCCAAACGCAACGCCGCACGGCTCCTGCACTTGGTCGGAGACCTTCTCACCGTCGCTGCCGGCGCCCTGACCATAGAGCCCCGCCACGCGGACCTGGCCGAAGTTGTCCGTCACAGCATCGAGGCCGCAGAGCCTAAAGCGAAGGCCGACGGCATCACCCTGGACCTGCTCGCCCATGGAACCGCCACGGGTTACTTTGACCCCGAACGGCTCCGCCAGGCCATCGACAACCTCATCTCCAACGCCATCAAATACACGCCCCGCGGCGGTAAAGTCACCGTCACGATAGACACGACCGGGCACGAACTCCGCTGCGAAATCACCGACACCGGCGTTGGCATGAACGAGGAAGAGATGGATCAGGCCTTTACCCGCTTCTTCCGGGCCGCAAACGCACACTCCTCGACCATTCCCGGCGCCGGGCTGGGCCTGGCAATCACTAAATCCATCGTCGAAAACCACCGCGGCTACATCACGCTCTCCAGCAGGCCCGGAGAGGGCACAACCGCAACCCTGACCCTCCCGGCCGCCGATGCGGATGCCGCATCCATGGTGACCGCCTAGCACGTGCCCCCCCTACAGAGCACCGGGCGGCTGGGGAGAAATAGGGGGGCCGCTCCCCCTCGACTGGTCACCTGCCCGGGCCTATCCTTGCCTCGCAAGATCCCGACAATGATGACGGAGGTGTCGACATGGGAGCACAGGAAGACACAGCACTGGTGCGGCGCGGCTATGAGGCGTTCACCGCCAGCGACATGGACACGCTCAGGGAACTGTTCGCCGAGGACGCCGTCTGGCATATTGGCGGCACCGGGCCCCTGTCCGGAGACAAGAAGGGCCGGGACGCAATCCTTGCCTATTTCGGTGAGCTGTATTCACGCTCGAATGGCACGCTCAAAGTCACCTTGGACGACGTGGCCTCGGGGGGACAAATACACGATTGGCGTCCAGTCGGGCCATGCGGAGCGCGACGGGAAAACCTTGGACCAGCGGACTGTCATAGTGTTCACCATCTCCGATGACAAAGTAATCGAGGCCCTGGAGATGGCCGAAGATACCGCCGTGGCGGACGGCTTCTGGTCCTGACCGCGTCGCGAGACGGTAAGCTCTTTCGCCGCAACGCGCACGGAATCTTTGCCAAGGCAATTATCAGCATGCTTAGTATGGTTGCAGTCGATCAGAAACGGCTGCGGACGGGAATCGAGATACGTGCGCTCAGCCAACGGGGCGCACCTTTTTCGTGTCTCTGGAACGATCAGTGGTGCAGGCGGCTCCCCTGGGCCGCGCTGTACTCTGACAGGCGGGTCACGCCTATGGGGAACATCTGGGCATATCTACCCCAACACGCGGTGAAACAGTCCCCGAAAGCGTGCTGAATGGCGGGGTACTTCCTAGCTTGACGGAATATCAACTATCGGCTCTTTAAAACAGCCGGGGGAGTGACTGCAAAAGTGGTTGTTTCCTGCCATCATCTGCGGATCGAGGGGGCGATAGACGAGGTGTGTCGCCCGCGACGCTTCTTTATTTGTCGGCTGCTATGTAGTCTCGGACTTAGTAGATAGACTTTTCCAGTCTGGTGGTCCTCAGAGGCCTTATTCCGCCCAGCGACCGGGAGCATTGCTTCGCAAGTCGTAGAAGGCCGATTAGGGCACCGTGGAACCGTTCACCGATACAAACACCCCACCGCTGTCCATCGCTCAGGCCGATTGGGCTCTCCACGACGAACGCGACTTGGCGCTGCTCGTGGCCCAAAAGGCGGACACTGACCTGTTGGCCCTGCACGAGACACTGATTGCCGCGGTGACCATCCGGGTCGGCGAGGTCGAGGCCGCTGAATGGGCCCTTGACCAAGCAAAAACCTCGTGCGACGTGGAGATAGCGGCCGCGCTGGCCGCCGGGGTCCCGGCTGAAAAGATCCTGATGGCGGCAGGCGACCTGGCGTCGATCCCGACCGAACTCGCCGAAATACTGACCCTGCGCCCGCCGACCTGTATCTCGAATGCCTCCTCTACTGTCACGGTAACAACGCTTACTTCCCTCCCTGCCGCAGCCGCAGGAGCAGACGAAATGGAGAACCTAGCCACACAGAAACAGCGCCGTCCGGCATCCGAAGCAGCACCGGGAAGCGCCAAGTGGTGGCTTGGCACTTCGCTCACCCGTGTAACCCTCCGGACCCGGGTGAGGACGCGTACAACAAGACCATCCCGGTGCAGGTCACGCCTTGGGAAGTGAACTCCAACCCCGCCTAGCGCAGCAGACTCTCCACGTAGGCTCAACGCTGCCCCTTGTCTGTTGGCACGAGGAGCCACAGGGTGAGCGCCGACATCTTTATTCCGCGTCGATCCGAAGCGATCCCGGGGACGTATCCCGGGCCCTTTTGGCCCAAGGACTCAGTTCGACGGCACGGCCCGTCAGCACCACTGAGATGTTGTCCAACAACGGGACCACTTGTCGGATGTCGCGTACGGCTGGGAGTTCACTGAGATTTTCCCTTCACCGCCTCCACCCGCCCGTGACCTGTGGAAGGCTGTGTTGGTGGCGCCTCCTACTAGTGCGCCACCGCGCCGTTACCACCCTTTTGAAAGGATCACTATGCCCGTACGAAACGAAGCGTGGCCTGAAGGAACACCGAACTGGGTCGACGCCCAGGTGGACGATGTTGAGGCCGCCGCGAGCTTTTACTCCACCTTGTTCGGCTGGGACATTCAGGACGCCGGACCCGGCGCTGGCGGCTACCACATGGCCTTTCTCGACGGATCCGTCGTGGCCGGGATCGGCCCAAAACCAGAGAACGCCGGTCCCATGCCTTCGGTGTGGAGCACTTACATCGCTGTTGACGACGCCGATGCCACCGCAGCGAAAATCACCGAAGCCGGCGGATCGCTGATGATGCCGCCATTCGACGTCATGGAACAAGGCCGGATGACCGTGGCCTTCGACGCCGCCGGCGCCGCGTTCGGGCTCTGGCAGGCCAAGGCACACCACGGCATCGCCGTCCACGGCGAACCCGGATCCGTGACCTGGAACGAGTTGCACACTCGCGACTACCAGCGGTCCCGGGACTTCTACGCGCAGGTCTTCGGCTACACCTACACCGACCTCGAGGGCGGGGATGAATTCACCTACGCCACCGTCGAACGCGCCGCAGACTCTCAGACCGTCGGCGGCATCAGCCACGACACCTCCCTGGCCGAGGGAATGCCCAACTACTGGCTGACTTGGTTCGCCGTCGCCGACCCGGACGCCACCATCGAGCAAGCCACCGGACTCGGAGCCGGCGTCCTGTTCCCCGCCACCGACAGCCCATTCGGCCGAATGGCCGTCCTCCGGGGGCCACAGGGCGAAGTCTTCGGCATAATCCAACTACCCGCCACCCAAGCCCACGGATAGTGACCAGGCCTGTGACGCTGGCGGGTAGCCGGTACCCATCCTGCCGGCTACCCTCCGAGGTCCCTGAGGCGAACAAACAACGGCTTTACAGGTGAGGGGCTGGCGGACCCGGCCAGCGAACCGGAAAGGGTCCCTGCACGCCAGCGAACGGACTGCTGGCGGGAAGGCCCTGCCTTGCTTACAGTTGGCGACTGCTTTTCGGGCACAGCCAAAAACGTTCACACTGCTAATAGTTGAAAGGTAAAAATGGCCCACGCCGAAAATGAGATCACTATCCGCCGCTCACCACAGGATGTCTACGCCTTCCTCGCGGACGGATTGCACAACCCGCAGTGGCGCCGGGGAGTTCGGTCGATTGCCTTGACAGGTGGAACTCCCGGGGCCTTGGGCGCCGTCTACAGTCAGACTCTTACAGGACCGGGCGGGCGGCCGATCGCTGGCGACTACACGATCACCGCCGCCGAACCCGGGAAACGCCTGGGCTTCCAAGTCATCGCCGGCCCGGCGCGCCCCACCGGTGAGTACCAGCTGACCGAAGCCGCCACCGGGACCGTTGTCCGTTTCACACTGGACCTGCAGCCCAAAGGCCTAATGAAATTCGTTGAACCAGTGATCAAGCGGACCATGCGGGCCGAGGTCGACCAACTAGACAACCTCAAGAACATCCTGGAAACGCCATAATTGAGTTCATCGGGACAACCACACCGCGCGAGTAGTAACCAGGTGGGTGGCGGCTAATTCTTTCCCCCGGACGCAACGCTCAGATGGACAACCACGCCCCGTGCAACGGGAAATGCGGCCGCACTTTGCCTGCGGCCGTGTCAAAATCAAAAGCATGTAAAAAGTCGGATGCGCGCCCAATTGCCCCCTAGGATTTCGGCCGCTGCCCGAAGCGTCACCTGTGGGCCCGCGAACCCGTGCAACGACCCAAACAGTTGTACATCCCGAGCACGGACTACGCGTCAGGTGAAGCGGCAATAACTGCTCCTGCTCCTGGGGAGAACCTCATGTGAGTGGGAATTTAATGTCACGGACTTGTCTTGCCGCTGATAGGGCTTGGATACGAACGCCCATGCCAGGAACGATCCCCAACACGTCAAAGGACATTTGCATGCCCAATCTTGATCCCCTGTGGAACACTCTCCGCATCGGCTCCACAGAGTTGCCCAATCGTGTCGCTCTGGCGCCGATGACCCGGGTTAGCGCCTCCGAGGATGGTCATGCCACCGAGCGGATGGCATCGTACTACTCCCGCTTCGCCCGCGGAGGCTTCGGGCTGCTGATCACCGAGGGCATCTACACCGACACCGCCCACAGTCAGGGCTATCTCTTCCAGCCAGGCCTGGCCACGGCCGAACAGACTGAATCCTGGGTAAAGGTGGTCGACGCTGTGCATGCCCGAGGGTCGCGGATCTTTGCCCAGCTGATGCACGCCGGCGCGCAGGCGCAGGGCAACCGCCACGTTGGCTCCACCATCGGCCCGTCCGCCGTTGCTCCCAAGGGCGAGCAGCTGGGCTTTTACCGTGGCGAAGGACCCTACCCGGAGCCTGAAGAGGCCACCCGCGCGCAGATGCAGCACGTGCGTGAAGGCTTCGTGAACGCTGCGTTGAACGCAAAGGCTGCCGGCTTTGATGGCGTGGAGATCCATGGCGCGAACGGTTACCTGCTGGATCAGTTCCTCACGGACTACCTGAACCAGCGCACCGACCAGTATGGCGGCACGGCCGAGAACAGGGTGCGGTTTGTGGCTGAGGTAGCCCAGGCTGTCCGCGATGCCGTCGGCCCTGACATGAGCGTCGGCATCCGCATCTCCCAGGGCAAGGTCAGCGACTACACCCACAAGTGGGCAGGCGGCGCGGACGAAGCGAAAACGATCTTCACCGCATTGGCTGCTATCGGTCTCGACTACATCCACACCACCGAGTACCGCGCTGACGCCCCCGCCTTCGGCGACGAAGGGCCCTCACTTGCGGCCCTCGCCAAGCAGCACACCGGGCTACCGGTCATCGCCAACGGCAACCTGGATGAACCGGAAGCAGCCGCGGCACTGATCGCTGACGGTCAGGCCGACGTCATCGCCCTGGGCAAGGCAGCCCTCGCTACCCGCGACTGGCCCCGCCGGGCGCGCAGCAACGAAAGCCTCGAAGAACTCGACGGCAGCGTGTTCGCACCCCTCGCGGATGTCAAGGACTGGGAACTGGAACCCACCGCCTAAGCCGCAGGCGCATCAACTTCTCACAAGGAGCGAAACCATGACACTTCTTCCCGCACAGACAGCCCCCGACCTTCGCCTGGAACTGGTCAGCGGAGGAACCACCGACGACTTGAACCTGGGCACCGGGGCGGACGGCCGCTTCACCCTGGTGGTTTTCTACCGGGGCCTGCACTGCCCCATCTGCCGCAAGCAACTGGCCGAGATCGAAAAGCGGATCGAAGATCTGCAGGCGGCGGGCATCGGCCGAACCGTCGCCGTCAGCATGGAAACAGCCGAGCGGAGCACCCGCGTCATGAACGACTGGCACCTGGCCAATCTCCCCGTCGCCTACGGACTCAGCGAGACCGCCGCACGGTCATGGGGCTTGAAGCTGTCCCGGGCGATCAAGGACGGCGAACCGGACCTCTTCAACGAACCAGGCATCTTCATCCTCGACGACGACGGAACGCTGTTCTGGTCCAGCACCGCCACCATGCCCTTTGGCCGGCCGTCCCTGGACGACATCATGGCCGGAGTCCGTTACGCCCAGGACCACGACTACCCCGCCCGCGGAGCAGCATAAGGCTCCGCAGCCACGCTTGCACTCTCACCCGTCGCGTACGCCTTCGGCTGTCCGCTGCGAAGGCGTACGGGCCGAACCCACCAGGAACGAAAGGGTCAGCCTGTATGAAGAAGCCTGCTGTCATTGTTTTCGATGTGAACGAGACCCTTTCGGACATGTCCCCCATGGCCCAACGCTTTGCCAACGTCGGGGCACCGGAGCACATGGCCAAGCTCTGGTTCGCGATCCTGCTTCGGGACGGGTTCGCCCTCACCGCCGCCGGCGACAACGGGTCGTTCGCTGACATCGGAGCCGAAGTCCTCCGCGGCATGCTCACCGGAATGAAGCTGAACCGCGACACTGAGAGCGCCGTCGATCACATCATGACCGGCTTCTCCAGCCTGAGCCTGCACCCCGACGTAGTGCAGGGTATCCAGGCCCTGCACGGCGCCGGCTACCGCCTGATCACGCTCTCCAACGGCTCCACCCAGCTCGCCGAAAAACTCTTCACCACCGCCGGCATCAGGGACAAGTTCGAGAAGCTGCTCTCCGTCGAAGACGCCCCGACTTGGAAGCCCGGCAGAACGTCCTACGAATACGCCGCTACCATCTGCGGCGTCAACACGGCGGAGATGATCCTGACCGCTGTCCATCCGTGGGACATCCACGGCGCCGCCCGCGCCGGCCTCTCAACGGCCTGGATCAACCGTGAAGGGGCCCAGTATCCCCAGTACTTCCAGGCACCTGACCAGACGGTGGCCAAACTACCCGACCTCCTCGACGCCCTGGCCACCGAAGGCTAACCCGCGCAGCCGCCAGGGAAATCGTCCTCTGCTGACGAAGGGTTCGCTTGGGCGTAGCCCGTCCTCGTGGCCAGCATCGTTGCCCGTGCCCGTTGGGATGGGTCTACCGCTGTCTCGGTGTGGTGAGCTCTTTAGTGAGCGGAGGGCTTTTCGCGAAGCGGTCCTTGAGATCCTCCAGAGAGGGTAGACCGGCCAATCCGGCGCTTGTTCGGCAGAGCCTGCATGTTAGGGCCGGTGACGTCAGGGCAGGGAACAGATCCTGCCCCCAGCCATGAACGAGGGCGAACCGTGGAAGTGTAGCGACTTGGCTTGTTTCAGTGTGTACATGGACCACGCGCACGTCTCCAGCAGTGTCTTCAGCAGCCAATGCCCGACGGAACAGGTCCAGAGCCGGAGGCAGGCGGTTGCTCTTGGAGGCTCCAGCCTTCCTCGCGCCACTGTGGGGCGGAGCGTGGCCTGACGCCTCTAGTCGTTCCGGCGCTATTTGGGCCGTCTTTGGATGGGGTGCGGCCACGCTGATCGACGTCGGGCCCTGATGGGTCCGTAAACCGGGTTGGAGGCAGCCTCAAGCCCAAAATTCGTCGGCGCTGGCTGTATCGGTGAAGTATTCCCGGCCCTCTATTACCTTGCCGTCCCGCAGCACGAAAGCGATAGCTGTTGCGGCGTCCAGCGTCTTTCCGTTGTTTTGGGCGTGACTTTGCTGGATTCCGACCGTGTGCTCTTCGCCTCCCACGATGTCTTGGACCGTCGCTTGGAAGGTCCCTTGTGACCGGCTTCCGAGTTCCCCAAAGTAGGCCAGAACGGCGTCCCGGCCTTCCTTCTTTCCGGACAAGACGCCGCTGCCCGCCGCATACCAGACGGCATCTTCAGTAAAGAGTTCGGCGAGGGTATTTATGTCCCCTGCGTTAAAGGCTTCATATCCGCGCCGGATGAGTTCGGCGTTTTCCTGAGCACCCATTTCAAGTACCCACCCTTTCCATTAGTTTTTTGTAATAAAAACAGTTGAGGCCAGGCCACTGCTGGCCGGTAGGACAACGGGCCAGCAGTAGGCCGGAGCTCCGTTACGGCTTTTCCGTTGCAAGTGGCAGTATGCATTCTGCTTCACGCTCGAGGCATCAGTCCGAACTGCGCCTTCATTGATGCGACATCCGAGTGGGCCCGAAAGGAGACAATCTTTCCGTCTCTGACGGAGGCGAAGTAAGTTTCCGTGCCGACCACTGACCTACCCGTCGCCGGGATCTCCTGATCTCCCATGTGCAAGGGACCGGTCTTGGTGCCGGTGAATTCCACTTCAGCGGCCACCTCCTTGTCACTGACCACGCGGCTGGTGGTCTTGACGTGCATGTCGGGAAAGGCCGAGAACCATGCGTCCATGTGGGACTGGACCTGGTCTCGTGTCCGGAAGGGCTCGGGGCCATTACATCCGAAAAGGTGAACTCATCCGCGAGCAAGCCGGCGGATCCGACCGGATCGTGCTGGTCCCAGGCCGCCATTCCCCGGACGTCAAGCTGCTCAACTTCAGCGCGTGACATCCCACATCTCCTTCTTGAAAATGATCTGATGCGAATGATGCTAGCCCTGCCGGGGCGGGGATCAATGGGCACTTGGACCCGAATATCGGGGCTCCCAGCCGGCCATCAGCCGCCCATCCCTGAGCCGGCCGAAGTAGACCATGGCGCCCAAAACGGGTTCCTGAACAGACCGGGCTCCTCCCGCAGGTTACCCGAGCCTGGCACCAGCGCGGGCTCCGAAGACTTTCCGCCCGACATGCCCGGCGCTTTCAACCTGCGAGCCGGTTCTGGTGGTTTTTGACCGAGTGTGGAGGAGTGGGCTTGCCATCCGGGCGGGCTCCGAGAGGTGGCAGGGTTCAGGTGATGGAGACCCTCGTAGGATGCTTCCGCGCTCCTCCACATCGTCAGGACTCGACCAGAGCCCGGAGGAACGGCCGGAGTTCCGCCGCGAAGGTTTCGGCCGTGTCAAAGTACGGGGCGTGGTGCCCGCTGATGAGGTGTTCCTCAAGCCCGAGATGCGCGGCGAGCCACCCGTTGGTCATCGGAGCGAATGGAAGCCCCTCGACGCTCCGGAGCAGGGTCAGCTGAACCGCGGACCGAAGGATGGCCTCGGCGTCCGGCTGGTAGCCGAGGAAGCCCATCACCTCCTTGCCGAACAGCTGCTCCGCGTTGCCGAAGATCCGTCCACGGGTGGCCGGATCCACACTGTTCAAGGCGGTGGGGCTCGCGTTGAGCACGATGAACTCCTGCAACGCGCCGCGAGGGTCGGTCTCCGCGTGCCGGAACACCGCGTCCAGGGGATTAGGTTCACCGCTCGACGGCAGGAGGCCAATGAGCGGCGGTTCATGGATGACCGCCGCGCTCACCCGTTCCGGATGCCGGGTGACGAGCCTCCAGCGTGATGATGGCCCCGCCGCTCGTGCCGAAGACGATGGCCTTCTCCAGCCCGCAGGCCGCGATCAGTGCAGCCGCGTCGTCGGCCTGGGCGCTCATAGTCGCACTGCCATCGCGGTCGGCCCCTGCGGTGCTGCGGGAGTTGCCGCGGCGGTCGTAGGTGATGATGGTGAACTCATCGCTGAGGATTTCCGCGGCCTTCGTGAAGTGCCCCGCGTCGCCGGTGGCACCCGGGACCATGAGGACGGCGGCCCCGTCGCCGCGGACTTCGCAGTACAGGTCCGTGACGGGGTTCGAGTAACAGCAGGTGCTTGTGTTTTCATGGCTGCCTCCTTGGTATTCGTGCCGATGAAGTTAGCTTCGTGCCTTGCCCCATGGAACGCATCGGCAGAACTACCAGTCTTTGGTGGCGTCAGAGCAGACCGTGCTGCATCGCGAAAAGGGCGGCGGCGGCCCGGCTGGAGACCCCGATTTTCCGGTAAATGTCCTGGACGTGGTGCTCGGCGGTGCGGGGCGAAACCACCAATGTTCTGGCAATCTGCTTGTTGCTGTCCCCATTCGCGAGGCGCCGGAGGACCTCCACTTGCCGCTCAGTGAGGCCTGCGGGCAGATCGCGGCACAAGTGAGCCTTCGCACCAGTCACGGCGACGACGATGGCGCGCACCGCCGCGGCATTCAGGGCTCCCTGCCGTGCGAGACGGCTGAGCTGTTCGCACCCCTGCTGGGGTGTCATCGGCTCGCCGAGACGAGGGTGAGTCATCTCCAGATAAGCGTCGACAGCGGCCAGCAGCTTACCCCCAGCGGGGATGTTCTCTCCGCGCAGGCCTTTGAACGTGCCCGATCCGTCCTCGCGCTCGTGATGGACGGCTGCGAGCTCGGCCTCGGCCGCAAGAGTCTGTGAGCGAGCAAGGATTCGGTGGGTGTGCAGGGGATGAAGGTCATACTCCTCCTGCTCCGCACGGGTCCAGGCTGACGGCTTCCCGAGGATTCCGTTGGAGACCGCAGCCTTGCCTATGTCCCGGAGCGCTGCCGCCCTGCGGACGGGACCGCTGTCGAGGCCCATGACCTTGGCGGCCCGGCCCGCAATCTCGAACCCTGCCCGCGAGTTGCCGTACGACGTCGGGGTCTTGAGGTCCACGATCTGACCGACGGCCAGGGCCACCTCATCCATCTGGTCCTCGTCCACCAGGACGAACGGCGGAGGCTCTTCCGCGGGAAGCTCCACTTCGATATCAGCGGCGTCGAGAGCGTCGAGGATGTCGCGGCCGTGAGCCGCAAACGCCGCTGCCACGGCGGGGTCCAACTGCTTGCCGGCGCGCTGAGCGACCACTTGCAGCGCTGCGGCGGACCCGCTCAGTTCGTGGAAGGTCATGGCGGTCATGCCTGTAAGGACCACCCGGGCCGTGAGAGGGATGTCTTCGCCGGACAGGCCCTGAAAGCCGCCGTGACCGTCGTACCATTCCTCTACCGTGCGCAGTGCCTCGACCACGCCGGGCCCCAATCCGATCCGTTGCGCTGTGCTGGAGGCGATCTCGCAGGAGGCCCTATGGATGACGGGCCCGAGTTTCGGAGCCTTGATGAGTGCAGCGGCAAGGAGACGGACCTTAGTCGGGAGATCGGTATCCGCGGTGAGCTCCGGGATAAACGTCCTGAAGAAGTCGGCGGGATCGGCGAAATCGGTAAAAGAGCCGGCGTGATTCATCTCAATGTCCCGGCCGGCGAAGATGGCGGCCGTCTCCTGTGCATACCCCACACATCCGACGTGCTGGAGGAGAGCCGCGTAGAACACGTCCTGGATCCCGGCGTCCGCCAGACCCATGGCCCGGGCGAGCCGGCTCGCGATGAAACAACTCCGGGCCGCGGCACCTGCCCGGCGTTCGCGACCCAAATCACCCACGCCGGACAGCGCGATCAGCGGCTCGGCCAGCCGAATCTGCACACAGCAATCCTAGCGCGGGACGACCGGTACTTTTCTTCTACACCGAATACCTATGACCGGATCTGATCAACCGCCGCGCCACCGTACACATCTCCCGCCATACAGACTCCACCCGCCATCGGCCCTGTCGGAACTGCACGTACCCCGGTGCGGACTCCCGCCAAGTCAACAAAGGGCAAATGTAATGAAGCTCTAGGCCGAAGCCCAGTTACAGAGAGCCTTCCCATCCAGATCGAAAGTCAGCCGTCCAGCACTAGCCTCTACGACAGACGCTGGTTGAACTACACCCAAACCTGACGTCGGGGCGGCGTGGCCAGTGTCAATGGCCGCTAACAGGCCAGGGAGGATCCAACTTGTCGACCGAACTTGGCACCTGTTCCTAGACACCGGGGAATTGCGAGAAGCTCATCGCCATCGCTTGCCTGATGCGATGTCCATCGAGTCCCGATTCTTTTGCCTATTTCGATGATTCTTGGGTTACCGCACCAGGGGTTTCCTGGCCCTTCAACTGTCAGGGTGGAATCTGAGAACATCAGGATCCACCGTCAATAAAACGGAATTCCGGCGCCATTCTGACACCCGCGAGATCGTCGCGTCGACTGTCGCGCGCCCCAATGACTATCGCAGACCGGCGCCAGCAGGTTGCCCCGGCGCTATCTGCCATGCGGTCCAACTCGGCCCTCCGGCCCTTAGCTGGGATCTTCTAATTCCCAGTCCTTGACATCCGCGTATGGAGCGAACGCACCAGGGTCCAGTACCCCGAATTCCAGGTTGTTTCGGACCAGGTGCGGCCAGTTCCGGTTGGCCAATGCTCCCGTGCCCAAGGCGACGACGTCCGCTGAGCCGTCTGCCAGCATGGACACTGCGGTCTCTGGGTCATCGAGTTTGCCGTTGGCGATCACCGGCACACCTGAGTACTTCTTGGCCAGCGCAGCGAGGGTTTCCTCGGCATCGGCGAACGCGGGTTCGGTGGCGCGGTACTCGGTGGTGTGCACGAAGTCGATCCCTGTGGCGCCCAGGGTGCCGAAGATGATTTCCGCTTCCGCCACTCCCCCAGCCCACTTGTGCTCAGTGTCGCTGACTTTGGATTGGGAGATGCGGATTCCCACGGTCATGCGGGGGCCTACGGCCTCGCGGACGTCGCGGGAGATCTCCGCTGCGAACCGCACCCTGTTCTCCGGTGACCCGCCGTAGTGGTCATCGCGCTGGTTCAGGTAGTCCGTGAGGAACTGGTCCAGCAGGTACCCGTTGGCACCATGGATCTCCACGCCGTCGAACCCCGCCTGCTGCGCATGCAGCGCGGCCGTCACGAATCCGTCCCGCACCTCCTTCATCTGGGACAGGGTGATCGCCGAGGGAACCGGGTACGGGCCGTCACCGCGGTAAAACCCCAGCTGCTCCCCCTTGGGTGCCACCCCCGATGGCCCCACCGAGGAAGCCACATACCGGTTCCCCTGGCTCTGCGCCCCCGCGTGCATCAGCTGGGCTAAGATCTTCGCACCCTCCGCATGGACACCGTCGACCACCGTGGCCCAGGACCGGGCCTGCTCCTCCGTCGCGATGCCGGGCTGGTGATGGTAGCCCTGGCTGTGGGCGGTGTCCGGATAGATGCCTTCCGTGATCAGCAGCCCGAAGCCGCCACGGGCAAAGGTCCGGTAATAGGACGCCATCCTCTCCGTGGCATGCCCGTCCTCGGTGGCGCTGATGATCGTCATGGGAGCCAGCGCCACCCGGTTGTCCAGCTCGGTGGCACCGATCCGGATGGGTGACCAGAGCGGGGAGTAATCAGTCATGCAAAATCTCCTTGGTAGTGTCCGGGTCCGGCAGCAACGCGGCCGCCCGGGCGGGCAGGCCCGCGTTGGCGGGATCTGCTGCGTACGCCAGCCGGCGGCCGTTCAGCCTGTCCACGACGGACGCGTCCGGGAAGCAGCCGAGCACCGCGGACCACAGTTCGTCGACGGTCTGGCGATGCGCGGAGGCTCCGGCGGGCCCGGTCATCAGCCACCCGTCTTTGAGGGCGGCCACTTTCGGGGCACCGGGGAGGCCGGAGCAGACGGCATTGACCGTGGCTGCCACGATCAGGTGTTGCCGCATGGTCCGCACCGGGCCCAGGGCGGGGTCCGCCACGGTGGTCCTTCCGCAGGCACCGCACATGTCGCTCCCCTTTCCTTAGGGCATCACATCGCCGGAGTTGGGCCCCAGCGTCTGTCCCACAAACAGGTTTCCACCCGGATCGCTGGCCAGCAGGAGAGCCGCGGGAGCCACTTCCGCTGGCGTCCCGAAACGCCCCAGCGGAAGCTCGGCACGCTTCGCGGCCTTCCAGCTTTCCGAGATGCCCTCCACGAGCGGCGTCTCGATGGGCCCCGGGGCGATGCAGTTGACCAGCACGTTGTCCGGTGCCGTTTCCAGGGCAAGTGCCTTGGAAAGGCCAACCACGCCGGCTTTGGCTGCACTGTAATGCGTCAGCCCCACCCCGCCCTTGATGGCCGCCTGGGAGGCGATGTTGATGATGCGGCCCCACTTGCGTTGCCGCATCTCCCCCACCACCTCCCGGCAGCACAGGAACACACCGGTCAGGTCCACCGTGAGGGTCTCGTTCCACATGGCCAGGGACATGTCCTCCAGCGGAGACTCCGTCAGCAGGCCCGCGCTGTTGACCAGGACGTCGACGCCGCCCAGCGCCTCCCGGGCCTCGGCGAAGGCCGCGCGCACGCTGGCTTCATCGGCCACGTCCACGCGGATGGTGCCGTCCCGTGCGGCCCGGTCGAGTACGGCCACCCGGTCACCGTTGGCCAGGAAGGCCTCGGCGATGGCTTTGCCGATTCCGCTGGAGCCGCCGGTGACCACCACGCCGCGGCCGTTCGAGGCCTGGGCGTTTCCCGGGACGGGGTCAGCAGCTTGGGTCGGTGTGTTCATAGTGTCCTTTCCTTCCGGCGCCTAAGTCAGGCGCGCATCTTCACGGTGAGGCCGCCGTCAACCACCAGGGCCTGGCCGGTGATGTAGCGGGAATCGTCGGAGGTAAGGAAGCCGATCACGCTGGCCACCTCCTCCGGCTTTCCCGCCCGGCCCCAGGGGATGTCGTTCCCTGCCCGCTTCAGTCCCTCGGGACCCAGCGAATTGACCGGGTCCAGGGACTGGGGGTCTCGATGAGGCCGGGAATCACGGCGTTGGCCCGGATCTGGCGCGGGCCCAATTCCACGGCCACGCTGCGGACCAGGCCCAGGACGCCTGCCTTGGCGGCCGCATAGTGGGCGTGTTCCTCCCACCCGTACACGCCGCCGGCGATGGAAGACACCGCAACCAGCGCGCCGCCGTCGGACATTCTCTGCGCCCCTGCACGCAGCGTGCGCAGCACGCCGGTGAGGTCCACGTTGAGCATGTCGTGCCAGCGTTCGTCCGTCATCTCCCCCAACGGGGAATTCCGCAGGATGCCCGCGTTGGCGATGGCGTAGTCCAGCCGGCCGTACTCGTCCACGGCCCGCTGTGCCAGGGCGTCCACGGATGCGGTGGTGCGGACGTCCACCTCGTGGATCACCGCCTCACCGTTGGCCTCCTTGACCAGACGGAGGGTTTCCTCCGGATCGTGGGGGTCGCCGGGGAAGGTGCCGATGACGGACGCCACCCCCTGGCGAGCGTAGTGGACGGCGAGGGCACGGCCGATGCCGCTGGCGGCACCGGTGATGATGGCGGCTTTGTTAGGCGACGTCATGGGGGTGGTCCTCCATCAGGGCTTCAGCAGGGGGCTTGGCGGCGATCATCAGGAGCCCGGAGACCAGGGTGCCCAGGGCGCCGACCCAGAGGGCTGCGCTGCCGGTGCCGGCACCGGCAGCGATGGCGGTGAAGATGGCACCGCCGATGATGGTTCCGGGCTGGCTCATCGCGCCGATGAAGGCGGTTCCGGTGGCCCGGCAGCTCACCGGGTAGCACTCGGCCATGAAGTACTGGATGGCCGCGTACGGGCCCACCAGGAAGAACAAGCCGGCGCCGTAGGTCAGGATGATCGTGAACGGGTCGTTGGCCAGGGGCTGAGCATGATGGAGAAGGAGATGCCGGAGAGGATCCAGCCGCCAATGATGGTCCGCTTGCGGCCGATCTTGTCCCCGAGCCAGCCGTGGAACACGTAGCCGAAGTAGGCCAGCAGGTTGATGACGATCAGCATCCAGAAGGCGTCCGAGAGTTCCACGCCCTTCGCGTTCTTGAGCACGGAGCCTGCCCAGGACACTGAAGATGGTGATGCCAAAGAAGTTCACAATCCAGGCGAGCGAGAAGACAAAGGTGTTCCGGCGCAGGTGCGGCTCCCAGATGCGCTTGAGCGGGGCTGCCGAGGAGTGCTCGACGCCGTACGCGTGGGCCAGGGAGTGCGCGTCTTCAGTCTTTCCGTGCTTTTCCAGCTCGGTCAGCTTGTGGTGCAGTTCGAACTGGGGCGTTTCCTTGAGCTTCCGCGCGATGACCCAGACGATCACGGCGGCCGGGACGGTGGCCATCAGGTACAGGGCACGCCAACCAAGGGACGGCAGGAAGGCCAGGGCCAGTGCGCTGGCCAGCAGGAAGCCGAGCGGCCAGCCGCCCTGGATGAAGGAGTAGTGGAAGCCGGGGCGCTTGCGCTTGTCCGCGACTTCGGTGACCTGGTAGACCTCGTTCATGTACGTGGCGTTCACGGCCTGCTCGGAGAAACCGAGGCCGCCGAACGAACGGACCACCACCAGCAGGGCGTTGCTGAAGAACGGGATTCCCGTGGGGATCAGGGCGGTCAGGCCGGAGACGACGGCGGTGCCGCCGATGGTGGTCATCATGCCTTTGCGGCGGCCCAGCCTGTCGATGACAGGTCCGATGCCGAAGCAGACAATGGCGGTGCCCACGGCAATCCACGTGTTGATGGCGTACGCCTCAGGGGCGGACCAGCCGAATTCCTGCTGCATTGCCGGCAGCAGGGTGCCGAACAGGCCGTAGTCGAAGACGGCCACGGTCCAGGCCAGCAGGGCAAGCACGGTAGCGGTGGTGGTGTGGCGCTTGGAAAAGACCGGGAAGCGGCGCTTCTCGTCCGGGCGGGGCTGCGACAGGTCGACAACCGGTTCTTGGATGCTCATGACTTGTTGTCCTTACGGGGGCTGCGTGCGAGGAAGGAATCGGCGATCTGGTCGAAGGTGCACCAGGTGACGCCCTCATGGGAGTTGATGTGTTCGATCAGCCGCTCGAGCATGAGCAGCACCTGCGGGCGGCCGGAGACGTCCGGGTGGATGGTCATGGTGAAGACGGCCTGGTCCATTTCGCGGTAAACCCAGTCGAACTGGTCACGCCACATCTCTTCGATGTCGCGCGGGTTGACGAACCCGTGCGAGTTCGGGGATGCCTTGATGAACATCATCGGAGGCAGGTCATCGAGGTACCAGTTGGCCGGGATTTCCACCAGGTTCGTCTCCTCCCCGCGGACCAGGGGCCCCATCCAGGTCTGGGCGTCCTTGGTGTAATCGATCTTCTTCCACGAGTCCCCTACCCGGACGTAGTACGGCTCGAAGTCCCGGTGCATCAGGGAGTGGTCGTACTTGATGCCGCGCTCCAGGAGGATCTCGTTGGTGACCGGCGAGAACTCCCACCACGGTGCAACGTAGCCGGTGGGCCGGCGGCCGGACACCTTTTCAATCAGTTCGATCGCGCGGTCCAGGATGGCGGTCTCCTGCTCCCGGGTCATGGCGATCGGATTCTCGTGCGAATACCCATGCACGCCGATCTCGTGCCCGGCATCCACGATCATCTGCGTCAGTTCCGGGAAGGTTTCAATCGAGTGGCCCGGCACGAACCAGGTTGCCGGGAGGTTGTATTTCTGGAACAACCGGATCAGCCGGGGGCCGCCGACTTCACCGCTGAACAGGCCGCGACTGATGTCGCATGGGGAGTCCTCTCCTCCGTAGGAGCCGAGCATGCCTGCCACTGCGTCTACGTCCACGCCGAAGGCGACTTGAATGTCCTTAGCCATGAGATTTTCCTTTCAATTCGTTCAAAACCGGGGTGTTCTGGGTGTCAGGCGGAAGGTTCAGGGGGCCTCCCTCGTTGGGCAAAAATTTCGGTGATCCGCTCCCGGTCAGGATTGATCCTGAGCAGGAGGCTGAGCAGGATCAGCGACTGTGACGGCCGGAGGTGGCCGGAGCTGATGGCACCGGCAACCCGCAGGTCCTCGCCACCGCCGCCGGCCCCGTAGATGGGCACCACCGGTCCCGCCTCCACGCGGGTGCTGGTGACCACCACGGCGCCGGACGCGACGGCGGCGGCCACCTCTGCGCAGAGGCTGGCATTTGCGTTGCCGCTTCCGGTTCCTTGGAGGACGATGCCTTCCGCTCCTGCTTCAAGGGCGGCGTGCATCAGGGTGGAGTCGGCGCCGGGGTAGGCGGCCACCAGGTCCACCCGCGGGGAACCGCCACCCGGCTGGGGCAGGGGCAGGGCCTCGAGCCTGCCGTCACTGCCGTCCATGGCAACTTCTCCTTGGGCTGATACTTGGCCAAGTACCCCAAAATCGGGGTTCGCAAAGGCATCCAGCCGAAGAGTTTGGCTTTTCCGCACGCCGGCGGCCGGGAAGATGGTGCCCGCAAAGTGGACCATGACGCCCTTTCCCCGCCCATCCATCGAACCGGCGACGGCGATGGCCCGGGCAAGGTTGTCCGGCCCGTCGGGAGCGTCCGAGTCGGCGGCCCGCTGCGAGCCTGTGAAGACCACCGCCCGCTCGTCCGTGTGCGTCAGGTCCGCGAGGTAGGCGGTCTCCTCCATGGTGTCCGTGCCGTGGGTGACCACCACGCCCAGGACGCTGGGGTCCTTGAGGACTTCCTGGATGGTGGCGCAGATCCTCAGCATGTCGTCGAAGGTCAAGAGGTAGGACCCCTTTTGGAACACGTCCAGCACCCGGACGGGGTGGGAGACACGCGAGCCGAGGGCTTTGAACACCTGCTCGCCGGTATCGGAGGCGACAGCGCCTCCGGCCTGGGAGGAACGCGACGAGATGGTGCCTCCAGTGGCCAGCAGTACGACGTGGGAGTCGGTAACAGTCATTTCAGCTCCAGTAGTTTGCTGTGCGATCCACAACCCAATCGATTGGGTGACGTTCCGCGGAAAGAAGGAGACGCGCTGGAAACGGGGCGGCACCCAAGGGGTGGGGGCACCGGGGAAGTTGTTGGGGTGGTCTACCCAAACGTTTGGGTAGCACTGATGAACGACTATAGGATGTGAAGCGGGTCACGTCAAGGGTTGCCTGCCCAGCCTTCCGGGCAGCCCGGGCACACCTGGGCTACAGTGGCCACGGGGGCAGGAGAGGGACATGAAAGAAAAGGCCGACGGCGGCGGAACGGTCACGCTGAAGGATTTGGCTCGGGAGCTGGGCGTCCATCCGTCCACCGTCTCCAGGGTCCTGCATTCCGGTTCCGACGTGGCGAAAGGAGCGGCCTCGGCCGCCACCGCCGAGCGCGTCCGTGAACTGGCCCGCAAGCGCGGCTACTCCCCCGATCCGCAGGCCGCCAGCCTCCGCACGCGGCGGACCAAACTGCTGGGCGTCATCGTCCCCCGGCTCTCGGACCTGGTCCTGGCCATCATGTACGAGGGCATCGACGAGGCCTCAGCCGAGGTGGGGTACTCCGCGTTCGTGATGAACTCCCGCGACGACCCCAACGAACAACGGCGGAAGATCGACCTCATGCTGGCGCGCCGGGTGGACGGCCTCATCATTGGTGACGCCCACCTTGACGGCGGCCTCCTGCAGGAACTGACTGACCGGAAGGTCCCGTTCGTCCTGATGAACCGCCGGGTGACAGGGTACCCGTCCGCCACCTGCGACGACGTCGTGGGCGGCGAGCTCGTGGCCGGCCACCTGTGGAAAATGGGCCATCGGCAGGTGGCCGTCATTGCCGGCGAGCCATACGCAAGCACCGCCGTCGACCGCACCGCAGGCTTCCTGGACCGCTGGCGGTCACTGGGCGGCACCATTTCCGACGACGACGTGGTGTGGTCCAGATTCGATACCGCCGGGGGCCGGGAGGCCGGGGAAAAGATCCTCTCCAGCGGCAGGCCGCGCCCCACCGCAATCTTCGCGGTCAACGATTTCGCCGCCATCGGTGCGATGGGGGCCCTTCGTGCCCGCGGCCTCACCGTAGGACTGGACGTGGCGGTGGTGGGCTACAACGACACCTCCCTGGCCGCTGAACTTCCCATTCCGCTGACCTCGGTCCACTCCCCCATGGCGGACATTGGACGCACGGCGGTGCAGCTGATCCAGGCCGTGCTCAGGGGAGAAAAGCCCGAACCCGTACAGCTGGAACCCACCCTGTTCGTCCGCGAAAGCAGCGCCGCCAGGGCCGCCGCCGAGATGGCCGCCAACTAGGTTCCGGCGGCGACGATCCGCAGTGCCAGCAGGCACGTGGCCCGCACTTCGCCGTCACCCAGGTCAACCCGGAGAAGCTCCTCAATCTTGCGCAATCTGTACGTCAGGGTGTTGCGGTGGATGAAGAGCTCGCTGCAGGTTTCACGGGTATTCCCGCTGTACCGCAGGTACGCCTCAAGCGTTTCACGCAAAGCCGTGCCGCCGTCGGACATCAACGGAGCCAGGAGGCGCCGGGACATGGCCACCAGCCCTGCCCCGGGCAGGCCCTCCACCACCCCGGCCAGGTCAGCGACCGGCGCCCGATGGAGCCCCGGTTCACCCACCCGGCGGCGGGCCAGCTGCAGCACCAGCGGCAGTTCGTCCAGGTTCCCGCACCCGGAAACGACGGCGGACAATTCCGGCGCGTCCTGGAAGGACTTTTGGACGGCTTCCATGAGCTCCATCCCCGCTTCCCCACGCTGCACCAGGACCGTGGTGAGGCCAGCTTCCTCCATGAACCGCACCGTGCCGAAGTCAGCCTGCAGGCTCACCCGGACGCGCCAGGCGATGGTTCGCAGCTTCGCCGGTGCAACCTCCCCCGCGCCGCCGATCAGCACGGAGCCCCACTCTCCGTCCGGCTCGAACCCGGCCTCTACGGCGTAGCGCCGCAGGGCCGGCGCCGGAGTCCCCCTGGCCTCGTAGAGTCCCTCGATGAACCGTGCGGCTTCCCGCGAATGCAGGGGCGACCGGGACCCGAGGGTGTAGCTCAGCTGCATGGCAATCACCGCAGCCACCGGCCCCAACAGCGGCTGCAGCACCAGGCTGCTCTTGATTCCCTCGATGGCCAGCCTGAACCGGAGGATCCCGCCGCTGGGCAGGCTCAGGGTGGTCCGGGCCGTTCCGCCCGCAGCCGTTCCCGCCGACATGAGTTCAAACCCATTGTGGTCAAGGACCGCCACCCGCGCCCGGATGGTTGTGGCCACCCGTTCCAACACCTGCGCCAGCGAATGGCCACCCGCCGCCAGCCTGGTGCACTCGTCCGCCAGGTCCCACCCTGCGCGCAGTTCGGCATAGCGTTCGGCGGCGATGAGCTGGTCCACATGCCGCATCACCTGGACGAACGGCACCTCGGGAGGAAGCTCAAGCAGTGGAAGGCCATGGGCTTCGCAGGCTTTCACCAGTCCCGGCGGCAGTTCACGGTGCGCTGCGCCGAGGCCGAAAACCAAGCCCGAAACGGGAACGGACATCAGGCGCTCCACGTACGCATCCCAGATGCGGTAGTCCCTGACGTTCAGGCCCATCCCGTTAGTGAGCAGCAGCGCGTTGACGCTGAGGAACGGCGTGGGGTCCATGTGCTCCGTGGGGGCACACCATGCAATGGGCCGGGCCAGGCGTCCGGGGCTGCCCGGCACAGCAAGGCGGATGTTCAGTGCAGCATCCGCCACAAGATCGGCAACACGCATGGCAAGCCCTCCTGGTTAGTGCAAACAGCATAATCCGCCCGCCCACATTCGGCGATCCGCCCAATTCCGGCGGGCTCGCCGTCTCTGTACCGTTGCCTGCATGCAAAAAAACGTGACGGAAACCACGCCTGCCCAGGTGCTGCTGAATTCGGACATGGGTGAAGGCTTCGGCCTGCACGAGTTCGGCAACGACGCCGCACTCATGGAAATCATCGACGTCGCCAACGTCGCCTGCGGCTACCACGCCGGGGACCCGGACGTCATGAACCGGACGGTGGCCCTTGCCGCCGAACACGGTGTGGCCGTGGGCGCCCATCCCGGGCTCCCCGATCCCATGGGGTTCGGCCGCCGGCGCATGGTGCTCACGCCGGAGGAGGTCGAGTCGATCATCCTGTACCAGACCGGGGCGCTGACCGCCTTCCTGGCCAAGAACGGGCTGTCCCTGAACCACATCAAACCCCACGGCGCGCTCTACGGCATGCTCGCCGGAGACGAAGACCTTATGCAGGCGGCGGCCGGAACAGCCAAACAGTTCGGCGTTCCGTTCTACGGCCTGGCCGGGACCGCCCATGAATCCGTGTGCCGCGCCATGGGCGTGGACTTCGTTTCGGAACTCTATGTGGACCTCAATTACGGGCCGGGCGGCGAACTCCTCATCCAGCGACGTCCCGCGCCCACCGACCCGGACGCCGCCGCGGAACGCGTCAGCCGGGCGGTGGCAGGCGAGCCCGTGACCGCCGTCGACGGCACTCCCCTGAACATCGCCTTCCAGAGCATCTGCGTCCACTCGGATGCACCCAACGCCGTCGCCGTGGCCTCCGCGGTGCGCAAGGCACTCGACTCATCCCGATCCGCCCACTCCTGAAAGCGAGCAGCACATGGCCACCATCGTTTCACCCCTTCCCGGAGTCTTCTACCGCAAGCCCGGGCCGGGCAAACCCCCTTCGCCAACGAAGGCGACACCATCGAAGTCGGCCAGACCATCGGCATCGTGGAAATCATGAAGCAGTTCACCGAGATCCAGTCCGACGTCGCCGGGACCCTGGAATCCTTTGAAGTCAACGAAGGCGACATGGTCAACCCGGGTGACTCCATCGTCGTCATCCGGGAAGGATAAAGGCAGTCCATGAAACTGTTCATCGCAAACCGCGGCGAGATCGCCGTGCGGATCGCCCGGACTGCCCGCGGCATGGGCATCGAAACCGTCCTGGGGGTCAGCGAGCCCGACGCGGAATCCCTGGCAGCCCGGACAGCCGACCACTATGTGGTGGTGGGCCCGGCCCAGGCAACCGCCAGCTACCTGAACCAGGACGCCCTGGTCGCTGCGGCCCTCGAGCAGGGGTGCGACGCCGTCCACCCGGGCTACGGTTTCCTCTCGGAGAACGCCGACTTCGCCCGGAAGGTGGCAGACGCCGGCCTCACCTGGGTGGGCCCCACCGCGGACACCATCTCCATGATGGGCAACAAATCCCTGGCCCGGGAAGCGGCGGCCAACGCCGGCGTCCCCGTGCTCAAGGGGTCTGACGGCCCCTTGGATCCGGAGCCTGACGCCGTCGACATTGCGCGTGCGATTGGGTACCCGCTGGTGGTGAAGGCCTCCGCCGGAGGGGCGGCCGGGGCATCCGGTTCGTGCACGACGAAAGCGGGCTGCTGGAAACCATCGAGATGGCCAGGGGCGAGGCAGCCGCCATCTTCGGCGACCCCACCGTCTACCTGGAACGGTTCGTGGAGCATGCCCGCCACGTGGAGGTGCAGGTCCTGGGCGACGGGACCAACTTCATCCACCTCGGCGACCGCGACTGTTCCATGCAGCGCCGTTCCCAGAAGGTACTGGAGGAAGCCCCTGCACCCAACCTTCCGGACGCCGTCCGTGCCACCATCAGGGAGTCCTCCGTGGCCCTTGCCCGCCAGTGCGGCTACCACGGAGCGGGCACCGTGGAGTTCCTGTACGACCCCGTCAACCACGAGGCCGCCTTCATTGAAATGAACACCCGCATCCAGGTGGAGCACCCCATCACCGAGCAAATCACCGGCGTGGACCTGGTCCGCGAACAGCTCCTGATTGCCTCCACCGGATCCATGTCCATTTCCCAGGACGACGTGCACTTCACCGGCCACGCCATCGAATGCCGCATCAACGCAGAGGACCCCAGCCACAATTTCTTCCCCAGCCCGGGAACCATCCGCTCCCTGGACTGGCCATCGGGTGAGGGCATCCGCGTGGACACGGGGGTGGAAGCAGGTTCGGTGGTGAGCCCTTACTACGACTCCCTCCTGGCCAAGCTGGCCGTCCACGCCGCAGACCGGGACGCCGCCATCGCGGCCACCTTGGCGGCGCTGGAGGCAACACACATTGAAGGGGTCAAGACCACCGTCCCCGTCCACCTGGCGCTGCTGGCTCGGCCTGAATTCGCCGAAGTCAGCCACCACTCCAAGTTCATTGAAACCGCAGCCGACCTCATGGGGGCAAAATGACCACCGAAGCCGCCGTCCTCCCGGGTGCGCGCTACACCTGGGGCGGGGACGAATTCCTGTTCGTGGAAGTCTCCGAAGCGATGAGCCTGCCCGCGAACTTCAAGGTCATGTCCATCGCCGGCAGGCTATCCGACGCCGGGCTCCCGGGAATCGTGGACATCTGCCCGGCCAATGCATCCCTGCTGGTGCGCTTCGATCCGGACGTCCTGCCTCCGGAACAACTGGGAACAGCTGTGCGCGACATCGAGCGGGACCTGGCGTCCCACCAGGAACGGGCACTGGAGACCCGCATCGTTGAAGTCCCGGTCTGGTACGAGGATCCCTTTACCGCGGAAGTGGCCCAGCGGTTCCGCGAAGGGTTCCACCAGGAGCCTGAAGGCAGCGACATTGACTACGCGGCCAAGGTCAACCACCTCAAGGACGCCGCGGAGTTCATCCAGCGGCACCACGAACAGCCGTGGCTGGTGTCCATGGTGGGCTTCGTGGCCGGGCTGCCGTTCCTGTTCCAGCTGGTGGACCACGACAAGCAGCTGGAGGTGCCCAAGTACCTGAGCCCGCGGACCGACACCCCCAAGTTGACCGTGGGACACGGAGGATGCTTCGGCTGCATCTACTCCGTACGGGGCGCGGGCGGGTACCAGATGTTTGGAGTAGCGGCCGCGCCCATCTTTGATCCCGACCAGGCGCTGGCGGACTTCAAGGATTTCATGGTGTTCTTCCGCCCCGGAGACATCGTCAAATTCAAGCCCGTGACCGAGGCCGAATACAACGAGATCCAGGCGGAGATCTCCGCCGGCACCTTCCGCTACCGGCAGGCGCCGGTGACCTTCGAGCTGTCCCAGGCCCTGGCCGATCCCGAAGGCTACAACCGTGAACTCATGGAGGCCCTCAATGGCATTTGAAATTGGAAACCCAGGCCTGGCCACCACGGTCCAGGACCAAGGGCGTATGGGCCACTACAACGTGGGCATCCCGCAAAGCGGTTCCATGGACCAGTACTCCGCCGAGCCTGGGAAATGCCTTGGTGGGAAACACCGCACGGGAAGCAGTCCTTGAATGCACCTACCTCGGCCCCGTGCTGAGCACCAACAGCGACGCCGTCATCGCCGTTACCGGCGCCCCAGTTGAGGTGAAGGTCAACGGGGAGCCTCGGCAGCAGTGGAGCCGCCTGCTGCTGAAGGCCGGGGACCAGCTTTCCTTCGGCGTCATCCAGGGCGGCACCCGCTACTACATCGCCGTCCAGGGCGGCATCGACGTCCCGGAGGTGCTGGGCAGCCGGTCCACATACAGCCTGGGCGCGATCGGCGGGTACAACGGCCGAAAGCTCGAAGCGGGCGACGTCGTCCCCGTGGGCGCTCCCCTCAACGGCGGGAAACTGCCTAGGCCCGACACTGTCCCGGAGGAGTTCCTTCCCGTTTACGCCAAAGAGCAGGAAGTCCGCATCGTGCTGGGGTTGTACGACCACCGCCTCACCGAAGAAGGCCTGGGGAATCTCCTCAACGAGGAGTGGAAAGTAACCCCGGTCGCTGACCGGATGGGTCTGCGCTACTCCGGCCCCGGTGTGAAATGGAAAGAGCGCGAACAGCCTTTCGGCGCCGGCTCGGACCCTTCCAACATCGTGGACGCAGGGTACGCCGTGGGATCCATCCAGATCCCCGGCGGCACCCAGCCGATCATCCTGCACCGCGACGCCGTCTCCGGCGGCGGCTACGCGATGGTGGGCACCGTGATCAGCGCCGACATGGACCTGGTTGCCAGGGCAGCCCCCGGAACGGCAACCCGGTTTGCCGCTGTCAGCCTGGATGATGCCCTCGAAGCGCGGCGGGATCTTGCCGAGCGCCGAAACAAGGCGTGGGGCGCACTCGGTGCCAGTCGCTGACAGATTCGGGAGGTCTCGCTGCCTCGCACACGACGAACTGCCTCGCTACGGAGTGCATACCGCGTAGCTGAAGGCTGCAAAACCCGCGTAGCGACGGCTGTCGATCATGCAGCACAGGATCTAACGTTCCATGACACTTGCGGTTGCGTAAAACGGTGGAACCTCCGCTCTGACTGGAGCGGAGGTTCCGTTCAAAGGTGGTGGGGCTCTCGACCCTAGCTTTGGTTCCCGCGCAACCTGGTCGGCAATTTCCGCTGTGCTTGTACCGGCGTCTGCCCTTTTTCGCGTGCTTCTAGCGGCTCCCGGCGTTCACCATTATGAGCACGAAGATCAGCAGCCAGATGACGCCCGCGATGGTGTCGATCCAGCCAAGAACCTTCCCGAGAGTGGCCGAGTGGTGCAGTGCTTCTGCTTTTCTAGCATTCGAAATGGCGAGAGGCCCGAATACGATGCCCAGAATGAAAAAGCCAAGAACCCCAAAGATTGTTGCTTTTTCCTTGAACATGGAGCCTTGGAAACGTTTCAACGAATTGTTCTGCTGCACGTTTGGGTAGTTCGGGTACTGATAAGGCTGCTGCTGGCTGGGGCCTTGAGGGTAGGACATATAGGGCCTTTGGTAAGTGTCGATAACTGCACGGGCCTCCCGCGCCTACCGCACCAACCGGCCGTCGATCACCCCCGAGCCAAAACATACCGTCTAGTGAGTTGCAGGGGTAGTGAACCGTCCCGAGTTTGATGCCGCTATCTTCTGTGAGAAAGATAGTGATTATGCCCAAGCAGTTCCCGCCCGAAGTCCGTGACCGTGCAGTGCGCATGACCTTGGATCGGTTGTCCGAATACCCATCTGTCTATGCTGCTTGCAAGGCACTGGCGCCGAAGCTGGGAGTCGAGCCTGAATCGCTGCGCCGCTGGGTTGTCCAGGCCCAGGTCGATGCCGGTGAGAAGACCGGTCCGAGCAGTGACGAGCTGGAGGAAATCAAGCGGCTCCGGGCTGAGGTACGGGACTTGAAAGAGTCCAACGAGCTCCTGAAACAGGCCTCGATTTTCTTCGCGAGGGCTCGCCCCTCGCCGCCGCTAATCTGCCGATTCATCGACGAAATGCGGGTTGAGGGTTATGCGGTCGAGTCGATCTGTGCCGTCCTGCGGGAGCAGGGCGTGCAGGTCGCCGCACGAACCTACCGGGCGTGGAAGAAACGCCTGCCAGCCCTGCGCACCATCGAAGAGGCGCGCATCACCGATGCGCTCCGGACTTTGAAAGTCCCCGATGCGAAGGGACGACCCCGGCCCGAAATCATGTACGGGCGGCGGAAAATGACGCAGTGGCTGCGCCGGAACGGCTTCCCAGAAGCCTCTAAACACACCGTGGACCGGATCATGCGCGAAGAACGCATGAACGGCCTCATCAGAGGCCGCAAGACCCGCACCACCATCCCCGGCAAGGACGGCCGCCGCGCCGGCGACCTGCTGAACAGGGACTTCACGGCCGAGGTCCCGAACCGGATCTGGGTCACTGATTTCACCTACGTCCCGGCCTACTCCGGATTCGTCTACGTCGCCCTGGTCATCGACCTGTACTCCAGGGTGATCGTCGGTTGGGAAACCTCAACCGTCAAGGACACCGCGTTCGTTGAACACTGCCTGCGGATGGCCCTGTGGCGCCGCGAACACACAGGCCGGCCGGCGCCGGCGGGACTGATTCACCACTCGGATGCGGGAAGCCAGTACACCTCGATCCGTTACACGGACACCCTGGCCTTCGAGGGCCTGCAGCCCTCGATTGGCAGCGTGGGTGATGCTTATGACAATGCAGCCGCCGAGACCGTGATGGGGCTGTTCAAGAACGAGGCCGCCGCGAAGAATTCACCGTTCCGCAGCGGGGCGTTGAAGACCGAAGCCGACGTGATGGAGATCGTCTTCGAGTGGGTCCACTGGTACAACAACGAACGCCTGCATTCCGCACTGGGCCACCAGACGCCAGAGGAATATGAGCAGACATATTATGATCTACAAACCGGCGCCTTACCCGACGACGCCGCCAATAAACAGGCGGCATGATTCCCGGGACGGTTCATGAACCTTTGGCTTGGTACTTATTCGTGGGCTGTTTGACGAAATCTCCATTATTGGCGTTGGAAGATGGCCCGGGGAGAGGCGCCTTAGAGACTACATTCGGCTTCATCCGGCTGTCATCTAAGCCACAAGGGCTCACCTATGTAAGGTCGGGCGCGCTGGAAAGGATGACACGGACACCAACAGAATTATCGAGAGATGCAGGTCTCCTGTGAAGGTGCAGCTTTACGGTCTATGGGTCAGACCCTGATAAGTTATCGCCGTGTTCTACAAAATCTTGAGAGAATCTTGAGAGCGAGTTAGTCTGTATTTCTGGGACGTGCCTAATTACTACAGATACGAAAGATCGCTTTCCACGCGCCGGCGGTGGAAAGGCGTCCAGTACTCAGCCCTACTCCTGCTGGCGGCTACCGCAGGCGTTGTCGTTTGGCTCGCACTCACCAAATAGAGCGAACCAGCCTCTCTAACTCCGGGAAACTTGTGTGTGACGATCACTCTTCCGAAACAGCCGACGCGCTGCGATCGGTTTCCTTGGCGCGTTCCTGGCGACCGCACTCCAGGGCAGAGACGCATAACCTGACTTCAAAGTCCACGCAGCGATGCATTGCCGCGGCGTGGACGTTCACGACGGCAGGGTTCGGATGTCCGGCCCTGCGGCCGCGGACTGCATCCTCTCCAGCTGCCCGGCCGCAGCCTGATCATGTCCGCTCGTTTCCCCGCCCGGAACGCTCAAACACAGGGACACCGGTCAGATGTGGCGGCGCCGCTAACGTGTGCAGCGCATGCGGACACGACGAGGACCTGAAACTGCATTCAATTGCGGCGCTGAGGCGGACGTCGGCCGTGATGGTGGAGGTCGGCTACGCCTGCAGCGCCTGTCGGAGTAGATACCTCCACCGGCCGACGTTGCCGCCGTCGCCGCAGTCCTGCACCGTTCAGGTGCTCGGCGGCGTTCGTGTGATCTTATCGCCGACGACGGACTGTTGGTCAAGGACCGGTTGCTTCGGGAAACGGGACTGCCGGTTCCGGTGCCGGTGGCGCGGCAGATGTGGGCGGTGAAGCCGAGGGCTTCTCGATCGTCCCTGCGGCTTCGCTGGCCATTCCGGCAGCAGGCACCGCGGCAGTTAACGCTGTCGCACAGAGCACGGCAAGCACCTCTCCGGCGAATAGCGCTGCCAAGCTCGCCACGACCGGTATCGATGTGTCCGCGCTCCCCTTGGGCCTGCTGCTTCTCGTCGCCGGGGTCCTGATTCTCCCGCGCCGGCGAATGATCTGATGGCGGCGGCAGCACCGGGATCAGTCCTTCCGATAAGGACCAAATAACTGCTTACCGACGCGGACGGCACCCTGACGCCAGGAGGCCTACCAACACCAGATCATTGACGGCCCATCTGCCATCAGCAAAGGCCTGGGCAGCCCACGACCCGGTGGCGATGCGCCATCGCTACCGGGCCATTGGCGTGAGGACCCAGGACCGGTCGCTAACACGTGCCCGCGGGTCACCTGCATCGCCCAGCAAAACCGCGGCACCTCGATCACTGGTTCTCCGTCGAGCGGAGAAGAGGCGCCGGGCCAGGGTTGGCTTCAGCACCAGCGCCAGCCGCAACGCCTTCCGTGCATGGTCCCGGCGCCCGTCACCCGAAGAAGCCAGCACCCCGCGCCGTACGAGGAGGAATCAGCCCTCAGGGTCACCGTTTCCCCGAAAGGGGGACAATTATGCGGAATCAGACCTCGTAGGCTGGTGCGCCGACGGGGACGATCCGGTTGGGCTCGCGACCAAAGCCTTCAATCACGAGGTGGTCATCATGGGCCTGCACCGTGGCGTACGAGGTGATTTTGGTGTCGACCATGCCCTTGAAGTTGACGAAGTGAGTACCACCGGTGAAACCGTAATTTCCGGCGTGGTTGTGCCCATTGAACCAGGCGACGACGTTGTCATAGGACGTGACGAGATCCACCAATTCACTGTCGTTATAGGCGTTGTGCTCATTGAGCGGAAAAACCGGATGATGCGCGCTGAGCACGACCTTCTCCCCGTGACTCCGGGCGTGCTCAAGGGTCTGCTCGATCCAGGCCAGCTGCTCCGCACCCACCCCACCATTCCAACTTTGGCCGTTCGGCTTGCCCGCAGCCACGAGATCGGCGCGCATTTTCTCGGCAAGAGCGTAGTTGGCTGAGCCCTGGGGGTTGCCGTAGGTGCTGATGTCATTGGTGTCCACGACAATGAACCGCCATCCGTTCCGGCGGAAGTCGTAGTAGGAGGCCGACATGTTCATCGTGGTAAGCAACTGTTCCCGTGGCATCTGGAAGTCATGGTTACCAAGCACCTGATACTTGGCCATGCGCAACTGCTCCCAGATCGGCATCACCGCGTCGAAGCTCGCCGGGAATTCGTCCACAAAATCGCCCAGGTGGAAAGCGAATCGGAGGTCAGCCTCGTTAAGTGTTCCTACGGCCTCCTTCAGCTTCTCGAGCGAGAGCCGGTAAAGGCGGACTGGGCCGTCGGGCTTGTCGGCGTACTGGCAGTCCGCGATCACACCAAACCGCAGCGGCGGCTCAGAACCCTTGGAGGCCGCGGACGCCGCTCCTGGCGCTGCAGCGGCGGCGGCCGCTATCCCAGCCCCGAGGCCCAGAAAAGCGCGGCGACTGTGCGCAGGCGTGGTCCATAACATAGGGGAATCAATCGGCACGGCAAGCTCCGGATCTTAGGGGAAGTATCAACACGAGCCAACCGGCACCGAGTAACGACCCAGCAACGAACCTCCGCACTCCGCAGAAACAGCAAGCGAACTCCATCACCCGCCTCACCAGTTCTTGACCGCTCCTACAACATCACGTCGCGGCCCGAGGACTGAAGCACTGGCTCGCCGCTGCCCGACTCTGACTTGTGTAAGTGTCAACTACACCCAGCCTGACAAATGTCGCCTGCCTTGGTTTGCCACCCAACTGCTCCTACTTACAGCCGGGGTACTTTCAATGAACCAACAGGCTACGGCAGTGGATGTTTCCTCTCCGGAGCCTCCTGAATTGAACCAGGGAGGCCCTCAACGACGGCCAATGGGCCGGTTGTGTCAGGGACGCCAGGGAATTGAACTTGTGCGCTCTCAGCTGCGGCGGCCCGCTGCCTCCCTGAACGCATACGAAGAAGGGCAACCGCAGATATAAGTAACCAGACGATGTTCGTGGTCACGGATGGCCATGCTTCGTGGAATGCGCTATTGACAATGAAGGCACTTGCGCCCAAGAGATTTGCCGTCTGGAAGCCACTGCCTGCCTTCACCCAGCCCATGGAGACAGCAAGATATGCAGTCAGGACCGCGATAGCGCCTGCCCAGCCTGTTAGTTCCCACAGCAATTCCATGGCGTCCTTTCAAATAATTAGCCTTGCTTCACAAATGCTTGTCCATGAAGTCTGCAGAAGTGGTTGAAGTCGGTGCAGGCCAGCACTCACAACTGCTTTAGGCTTCACCTCATTCGCTGGGGCTTCCCGGCAGATGATCAAGTTGACCCTGAATGCAAAGGGACATTGTTGGGCACGGGGGCTTGCCGTGACGAGGTGTGGGAAGAGGTGCGACGCGCGTGGGCCGTTGCCCTGCAACCTCGGCGTACCGTAGCTCCGGGCGACGATCTGCCTGCTGACGTGAACAAAGGGGGTTTAGTCGAGTACGGCCTGCTAAACATCGGCGTGCCATGCGGCGAGGCCGAGCTGGTAACCCGAGTCGAGGAGGGACCTTTCTTCTAGCGGGTCGACCATGTACGTCCTGCCGGAAAAGCTGACCATGACCATGGAGCCGAGGTGGACGACGTCGGTGAGGATCTGGTCCCAATGGCGATATTGAACGTCGTGTCCTTCGCCGCTGTAGATGCGCTGCACGATCTCCCGTCCGGGCTTCCTGGCGTCCAGCGACCTTTGCCACCGGTTGATGTGTTCCGTTGGAACAAGGGTGTCTTCGCTGCCCCAATAGATGAAGACCGGAGCGTTCACGCTTCCAAGGTCGGGCAGGGGCGATCGGGCGTAGAAGTTGAAAGCTTGCTTCAAACCCCGGGGTGCGGTCTGTCTGCCCTGGGTGAAGACCCCGCGAGTGGCCTCTTCTATGGCGGAATCGACGAAGCCGGGTATTTTGTGGACGCTGCTGCCCGCGGGGAAGGTCCACCATGACACCGGATCGGCCGCTACTTCGCTGGCGTCAAAGGTGATGCCCGCGGCCCCGATGGATTCTGAGTATGCGCACGCCAGGTGCAGTGAGCGTATGCGTTCGGGATAAGCGGCTGCGAGTTGTGCGGCGTAGGGTCCCCCGCCGGAAACTGCGACGATTGACGCGTAGCCAATGTCCAGACCGTTGAGAAGTGACCAAACGTCTTCGGCGTACTCCTCAAGTCCAACGGCCGGGTTGAACGGCGTCTGACCCAAGCCGTTGCGCTCGACCGAGATGATCCGAATGTTCAGCTGTTCCCGCAATGAACGTGCGAATTCCATGAGCCGAAAGGCGCGGACGCTGGTTCCTGCGCCGCCGAGGAAGATCAGCGGCACTCCGGAGGGCTGGCCTTCGTCGATGAAGTGGACGGTCCGCCCCGAGGACACCTCGGCACTTCGCACCACCGGCCCCAGCGGATCGAATCCCACCTGTTCGAGCTCAAGATGAGTCAGGGACTCCATTCGAATTTCCATCCAAATTCCCTTCGTTCACGACTTCCGCTTTCGAGCACTCGAAGTAGTAGCTGGCAGGTTATGAAAAGCCCTTCATCGGTGCGACGCCTGAGGACCGGAAAGTGACATCGAAGGTGTCTTCTCCATCCAGGCACTTACTGGCTGCGGGGAGCAAGCGCAGTCAAGGACACAATTTCTTGCTATCTCGGCGACGAAATGTCTTCTTGCCAAGAACCATATCGCAAGATTATTTAAATGTCAGTCAAACCTCTTGCCAAAGTCGCAAGTCGTTTATAACGTCTAGCCATGGCAACACCCACTCCGGAGAATGCGCAGGCTCGCCGAGCGCGCCCGCCTCTCCATTCAAAATTCAGGTTTGGTCCAGCGGGAAGTGGCGCGGCACGTTGGCCTGGATGAAACGAAGCTTTCCAAGTCCCTTGCCGGGACGCGCCGCTTCCGCCCTTCGGAACTGACAAGTCTTGCTGACGTTACCGGTGTAACGGTGAACTGGCTGATGTCCGGTTCGGACCAAACATTGGGTGTTTCCGTGCCTCCGTCGGCCATGATCCTGCCGACCAAGCACGCGGAGAATAGTGATCATGCTCGAAAGCGGCGGACGATTGTTGAATCCGCATGGTGGCTGTTGGCGCGGCGCGGTTATTCGGCGGTGCGCATCGTTGACATTGCTTCTGCCTGCGGCGTAAGCACTGCAACCGTGCACTACTACTTCGCGACGAAACGGGAGATCTTCGCGGAGGTTCTTCGCTACTCGGTGAAGCTGGCTTTTGACCGACAAATCGCGGAGCCTGCATGCCATCAGGGAGCCCGTGAGTCGGCTCAAGCGGCTGATCGAGCTTCAGCTGCCTGCCGGGGACCGGGGCCGGGCGGAATGGTCTATTTGGCTGCAGACCTGGTCTTACGTTGCCGTGGATGAGTCAGGAAGGGAAAACCACGCCCAAGGTTACCGCCGCTGGATCCAGACGGTGGAGGACGCAATCATTTTTGGCCAGCAGGCCGGAGTGTTCGTCGAGGTGCCATCCGCCGGCCTCGCAATTGAACTCACGAGCCTCGTGGACGGCCTGGGCATCAAAGTGCTGACCGGAATGCTGACTTCTGATCAGATGCACCAACATATCGACAGTTTTATAGATCGCAATATCGTCAAATCCAAAGGAAATATCCAATGAATCGCAAGGTCATTGTCACCTGCGCGCTTACCGGCGCCGGAGACACCACCGGTAGGAGCGAACACGTTCCAGTCACGCCCGAGGAAATTGCGCAGGACGCCGTTGAAGCCGCCCGCGCCGGTGCCTCGGTTGTCCATATTCACGTCCGCGACGTCGTGACCGGGCAGGGTTCGCGGGATGTGGCCCTGTACCGCGAAGTGGTCCGGCTGGTCAGGGAAAGCGATGTTGATCCCGTCATCAACCTCACCGCCGGAATGGGTGGTGACCTGTTCCTTGATCCGGGCGAACCGACCAAGCAGATGCCAGGAACAGACCTCGTCAGCGCCTTGGAGCGCCTGGCCCATGTCGAGGAGCCTGCGGCCGGAGATCTGCACCATCGACTGCGGTTCCTTGAACTTCGGTGAGGGCAGCCAACTCTATGTCAGCACCCCTGACATGTTGCGCGAAGGCGCGGCCCGCATCCGGGAACTCGGCGTGAAGCCTGAGATGGAAATCTTTGATACCGGCAACCTGTGGTTCGCGAACATCATGGTTGAAGAAGGCCTCATCGCTCCTCCCCCGCTATACCAGCTGTGCATGGGGATACCGTACGGGGCCCCCGTGAACGTCGGCCTGCTCCAGGCGATGGTTCATATGCTCCCCCAGGGGGCGCAGTGGACCTCCTTCGCCATCGGCCGGGACCAACTGCCCTGGGTCGCCCAATCCGTACTCCTTGGGGGCCACGTGCGGGTCGGTCTGGAGGACAACCTCTACCTCAGCAAGGGCGTCAAAGCCACCAACGCGCAACTCACGGAGCGCGCCATCCAGATCGTCAATGACCTCGGATCGTCGGTAGCCAACCCGGACGAAGCCCGTGAAATACTCCAGCTCGAGAAGAAGGCCTAACCCATGTCAAACGTTGATTTCGCCCCCTTGAACATGAACGACATCGACACCGTCGCCTGTGTAGGCATCGGTACCATCGGTGGCGGGTGGGCAGCCTACTTCCTTGCCCAGGGCTACCGTGTGAAGGCGTGGGACCCCGCCCCGGACGCCGAATCCAAGCTGCGCCGGCTTATCGATGCGGCCTGGCCGGCGTTGACAAAGCTCGGTCTGGCCCCGAATGCCTCAAAGGACAACTTCACGGTTCACAGCGATCTCGCGGAGGCAGTCGCCGGAGTGGGCTTTGTCCAGGAGAGCGCACCCGAGGTCCTTGACCTCAAACGGTCGCTGCTTACCCAGATCGATTCCGTCACGGCCCAGGACGTCGTGATCGCGTCCTCCACCTCCGGGTACGGCATGACAGAGATGGCCACCGCGGCCGCGAATCCGTCCAGGCTTGTTGTCGGCCACCCTTTCAACCCCCGTACCTTATTCCCCTGGTCGAGGTCGTTGGAGGCGAAGATACGTCGGCAGAGGCGGTGAAGTGGGCGGCTGCCTGGTACGAACACATCGGTAAATCTGTCATCACGATGGACAGGGAGGTACCAGGTTTTATTGCAAACCGACTCCAGGAAGCCCTTTGGCGGGAAGCGCTGCACATGGTGGACAACGGTGAGGCGACTGTGGAGCAAATTGACCTGGCGATCACCGACGGACCCGGCCTCCGCTGGCCTATCCAGGGACCTATGCTCACCTTCCATTTGGCGGGGGGCGAAGGCGGAATGGCGCACATGCTCGATCACTTCGGTCCGTCACTGAAGTCACCCTGGACCCGGCTGGACGCCCCCGAGCTGACACCGGCGCTGCGGAACGCTGTCATTGCCGGGTGCGACGAAGAAGTCGCCGACAGGTCATTCCTGGAACTCGTTGCCGAACGCGACGAAGCGATCATCGCCATCCGGAACGCCGTTGCCGCCGTGAAATCGGCACAAAAGTAATGGACACCACCACGCGGGCCCTCCCCGCGTACCAGTGCGAGGTTCTGCCCGAATGGATCGATTACAACGGACACATGTCAGAGGCCTACTACGTACTGGTCTTCGGTTTCGCAACGGACCAGGTCATGGACGAACTGGGAATGGACCAGCTCTACCGCCACGACACCGGAAGTTCGCTCTACACGGTCGAAGCCCACGTCCGGTATCTCCTGGAAACCGGACCCGGCGCCGAGCTGACCGTGACGACGACCATCGTCAACTCAGGCCCCAAAAAACTCCATCTGGCCCACGAAATGCGCTCCGGCAGCCAACTGATCGCAACCGAAGAAATCCTGGCCCTCCACGTCAATCAGGTCACGGGGCGCACGGAAGCTTTTCCCAGTTCCGTCAGCGAGAACATCACCAGAATCACCCACCCCGGCGAGGATCAAACGCCCGAGTGGATCGGACGGAAAGTAACTGCCTAGGCGCCGCACATCTTCAGAAACAAACAGTAGTGAAACCAGCTGCATCGCCCATAGAGACAGGTGGGTGCGTGTCAGTTCACAAAGCTTGTTAGCTAGCCAACTACTATCACCTCATCGAGGACCGAACCGGCGTGAAGAGGACTGCACCCGGTTTCCCGAGCCCCGAACCTGAATCTCGTCGCAGGCTTAGCTTCTGCGACCAAACTCGAAGTTGACCCACATGATTGGCGCGTCGATCCGCGACGCACTATCCCCCCGTTTGTATCGCATCCCCTTCCTTACACCGCCGTAGGAGGCACCGCTTATGCCCGCCCAAAATCGCCACCGAGTCCACCTCATCACCGCCTTGGCCCTGAGCGCCACGCTCATGGGGCTTTCAGCCTGCTCCACCGGCGCGGCGGACCCGGCTACCGCATTGTCCACACCCAAATCCGGCGGCAACCTGCGCGTTGGAATTGTTGGTGGTTCTGCCAAGGACAGCCTCGATGCCCACTCCCCGGTGACTCATCCGGACGAAGCCCGCGCCATCCAGCTCTATGACACGCTGGCCGGCTACGACAACGACCACAAGATCCAAATGTCACTGGCGGACAAGATCACCCCGTCGACCGACGGCAAGACCTGGACCGTGCACCTGAGGGACGGTCTGAAATTCAGCGATGGAAAGCCCATCACGGCAGATGACGTCATCTTCACCTTCAAACGGATCACCGACCCCAAGGCACCTATGGCCGGCGCTGCAGCCCTGTCGACGCTGGACCGTGATGCCCTCAAGGCCACCGATCCCCAGACCGTCGTCTTTAGCTTCACCAGCCCGTACGCCACCTTCACGGACACTGTGGCCCAGTACAATTCCGGGATTGTTCCGGTAGGCTACGACCCCAAAAAGCCGGTAGGCTCCGGGCCGTTCATGCTGGACAGTTTCACTGCCGGTCAACAGAGCGTGTTCGTGAAAAACCCGAACTACTGGCGCACGGGTGAACCGCACGTCGACAAGGTCACCATCATCGACTTCCCCGACGACACCGCACGGGTCAACGCGCTCCTCGGCGGTCAGGTAGACGCCATTGACCAGCTCCCCTGGGCCAAGTCAACGTGGTCAAGGCGAACCCGGCCGTGAAGGTGCTCGAATCGGCCACGGGCTCCTGGCTGCCGTTCACAATGCGCGTGGACCAGGAACCATTCAACGACCCCAAAGTCCGTGAGGCCTTCCGCCTGATCGTGGACCGCCAGCAGATGGTGGATCAGGTGCTCGGCGGCCACGGCACCATCGGCAACGACATGTACTCCCCCTGGATTCCTGCTACCCCTCGGACATTTCCCAGCGCAGCCAGGACATAGAAAAAGCCAAAGCCCTGCTGGCCGAGGCCGGCAAGAGCAACCTCACTGTCGATCTGGTCACGTCCCCAGCGGCGGCCGGCCTCGTGGAAGCCGCGCAGGTCTTCGCCCAGCAGGCCAAGGCCGCCGGAGTGACAGTCAATATCAAAAAGGTCGAGCCCGGCGAGTTCTACGGGGACCAGTACCTGAAGTGGAACTTCTCCCAGGACTTCTGGTTCTCCCGCGACTACCTGCCCCAAACGGCAGCATCCGGGTTCACCGCATCGCCGTACAACGAGACGCACTGGAACGACCCGGAATGGTCCGCCCTGGTCACGAAGGCACAAGGCACCACCGATGAAACCGCACGCTGCGGACTGATCAAACAGGCTCAAAAGATCGAGTTCGAGCGCGGCGGCTACATTATCTGGGGCTTCCCGAACAGCGTTGATGCATACAGCTCCACCGTCCAGGGCCTGACCCCGGACAAGAGCGGGATCCCCCTGACCTCATTCGGCTTCCGCAACGTCTGGCTGAACCAATGACGAAAGCCAGGAACGGCGGCATAGGCCGGTTACTGCTCCGGCGCTCCCTGTTCGGTCTGTTCACCCTCTGGGTGGTATCCCTAGTGGTCTTCCTGGCCACGCAGGCGCTGCCAGGCGACGCGGCCCAGGCCATCCTGGGCCGCGAGGCCACCCCGGACAGGCTTGCAACGCTGCGAGAACAACTCCATCTGGGAGGATCCCTGCCGGAGCAGTATTTCAGCTGGCTGGGGAATCTCCTGACCTTCAACCTCGGCACCTCGCTCGCCGGGGGCGTGCCGGTCGGCGCCGCAGTGGCCCCGAACCTGATCAACTCCAGCGTCCTGATGATCTGTGCCGCCCTCATCGCCATCCCGCTCTCCATCGGCATCGGCACCTGGAGCGCCTTGAAGAAGGACACTGCTGTAGATCACGTGGCCGGCATCATCACCCTCGTGCTGGCTTCACTGCCGGAATTCGTCGTCGGTGTGCTGCTGGTCCTGCTCCTGGCGACCGGCCTCCTCCACCTTTTCCCGGCCGTCTTCGTGCTCGTCCCGGGACAGCAGGTCTGGGCCAACCCGGCCCAGCCTGGTGCTGCCCGTGCTGACCCTGGTGCTCGCAGTCTCCCCCTACATCATCCGAATCATGCGGGCCACGATGCTGGAAGTCCTGGACACCCAATACGTCCAGCAGGCCAGGCTGAAAGGCCTGCCGGAGCGCACGGTGATCATACGCCACGCCCTCCCCAACGCCATCGGCCCGGTAGCGCAAGTTATCGCACTACAACTGGCGTGGCTGATAGGCGGCGTGGTGATCGTGGAGTTCCTCTTCCGCTTCCCCGGCATCGGCTTCCAGCTCATCGACGCCGTCACCAACCGGGACCTGCCCGTAGTGCAGGCCTTGACCATCATCATCGCCTTGTTCTACGTCGTGGTGAACCTCTTCGCCGACGTCATCACCCTGGCGACGAACCCGAAAGTTAGGACGGCACGATGAGCACCACCCTCACAACCCACCATCGCCTCGCCGGCGCCGGGCGCCCCACCGTCAAGCAGAGCTTGTTCCGGCGGGCCCTCAAATCCAAGCGGACCGTCCTGGGAGCGGTACTAAGCGGCTTCGTGCTGGCCCTGGCGTTCGTTGGACCCTACATAGCGCCTCATTCGCCAACCGATGACTTCGTGGCCGCCCCCTTCTCCCCTGCAGGCATCGGCGGACCCTTCGGCACCGACAACCTGGGCCGGGATGTGCTCTCTCGCTTCCTCGCCGGCGGCCAAACCCTAATGATCCTCTCGCTCGTCGCCACCGCGCTGGGCGTAGGGCTGGGCGCGCTCGTCGGGGTGCTGGCCGCCTACCGGCGCGGCTGGCTGGATGAGGCCTTGATGCGCACAGGCGACGTGGCCCTGGCCTTCCCGCAGATCGTACTCGCACTCCTGTTCCTGTCCATCATGGGCCCCCAACTATGGCTCCTGGTGCTCATGGTCGGGCTCGGGCACCTTCCACGCGTGGCCCGCGTTGTCCGCGGAGCCGCACTCTCAGTCGTCGAACGTGACTTCATCAAAGCGGCCGAATCCGTCGGCATCCCCCGCTGGCGGATCATGATCGGCGAAATCGTCCCGAATATCAGCTCCACCCTGGCCGTGGAATTCGGCCTGCGCCTGACCTACTCGATCGGCCTCGTCGCCGGGCTCAGCTTCCTGGGCCTGGGCATGCAACCCCCGGCCGCGGACTGGGGCCTGATGATCAATGAAAACCGGATAGCCATGACCGTATCCCCATGGTCTGTCGCCCTACCCGTCATCGCCATCGCGGTACTGACGGTCGGCACCAACCTCGTCACGGACGGACTGGCCAAGGCATCCATCGGCAGCGACCAAGGAATCACAGCATGAGCACAGGTACCAGCACCACCACCCCCGCCCTGGTAGTGGACAATCTAAAAATTACCGGCATCCCCTCCATGGCAGCCATCATTGAAGAACTCTTCCTCGAGGTCCTTCCCGGCGAAATACTGGGGGTCGTCGGCGAATCCGGCTCCGGAAAAACCACGCTGGGCCTGGCCCTGCTTAATTACTGCAAAGCCGGTACCCGCGTCAGCGGCGGAAGCGTCAGCGTAGCAGGCCAAGAGCTCGCCGGGTTGCACTGGCGCGCGGTCCGGGAACTGCGCGGGCAGACCGTGGCGTATATCCCGCAATCGCCGGCATCGGCACTGAACCCGGCACTGCGGATCGGAACCCAACTCAAGGAATGCCTGCCCGGCACGAGCGGCGAGGCACTCCTGCGCGTCCGCGAAGTCCTGCGCGAGGTGGCTTTGCCCGATGACGACGCCTTCCTGGCGCGCTTCCCGCACCAACTCTCCGGCGGACAGCAACAACGAGTCGCCATTGCCATGGCGTTCACGACCCGCCCCGCCCTCATCGTCATGGACGAACCCACCACCGGCCTGGATGTCAGCACGCAGGAACACGTCCTAGCCACCGTCCGATCGATGTGCAAAACCTACGACTGCGCTGCCGTATACATCAGCCACGACATGGCAGTCGTGGCTGAACTCGCCGACCGCATCGCAGTCATGTACTCCGGGCGCATCGTCGAAATCGGGAGCACAGCACAGGTGCTGGCCAACCCGAGCCATCCCTACACAGGCCGGTTACTGCTCGCCGTGCCGGATCTGGACGCCAAGCGGCCCATGATCGGCATCCCCGGCCACGCGCCCTCACCCCTGGCACGACCACAAGGATGCGCCTTCGCCCCGCGATGCCTCCTTGCCGATGATTTCTGCAGAGCCTGCTCCCCGGGCAGTACCGACGTCGGCCCCCGCCACACGGTTCGCTGCTTCAAAGCGGACCTGCCGTTCCCGGCCGTCCCGTCGCGGGCGGTGACGGCGCACACCACCCGGCCCGTGGAAGAGAAGCCCGTAATCCATATCGGCGGACTCAAAGCCGGATATGGCACCAATACCGTCCTTGAAGGCATCAGCCTGGACGTGTACCCCGGCGACTGCGTAGCCCTGCTCGGCGAATCAGGCTCCGGCAAAACCACACTGAGCCGCTGCATCGCCGGGCTGCACCACGACTTCAGCGGTTCACTTAGCCTCGACGGCGAACCCCTGGCCGCCAGCAGCTTCAAACGAAGCAAGGAACAACGCAGGCGCGTCCAATACATCTTTCAAAACCCTTACGAATCCCTGAACCCCCGGCGCACCGTGGAGGAACTCATCCTCCAACCAGTCACCGCCGTCCGCGGGAACGTACGCAACAGCAGGGAAATCGTGGCCACCGCCCTGGAGCGGGCATCACTCCGACCGGACCACGCCGGGCGGTACCCCGACCAACTTAGCGGCGGTGAGCGGCAGCGTGTTGCCATCGCCCGGGCTCTTGCCACAGAGCCCGGTGTACTGATCTGTGACGAAATCACCTCGGCCCTGGACGTCTCAGTGCAGTCGTCCCTTGTGGACTTGCTTCGGACCCTGCAGGCCGAGATGGGACTCACTCTGCTGTTCATCACCCACAACATCGCCCTCGTACGCAACATCGCACAGCAGGTCGCGGTGCTCGAACGCGGCCGGATCGTCGAATTCGGACAAGTCGAGGACGTCTTCGCCAACCCCCAGCACAACTACACCCGCTCATTGATCCAAGCCACGCCCAACTTTCAGCTCCCCGTGCGTCTGCACCGCCCCGGCGTTCAAGGGGCATCGGTTCCAGCGGAAGGGCCGCGCTAATGCCGCTGACGTCCATAGCCCCCGGCGCTACTGCTGATGTCAAAGGGATCCATGCAGCACAGTTGCTCCGAAATCAGGGCACGACAGCTGCTCACCCGTGCAGCATCAAGAACGAGCCACAGGTGTGTCACGGGCATCTGTCGCCGTGGGCGCCGGCCAGTTTTGCAGCGTTGAACAGGACCGGAACGGCGGGGAATGATTGAGGGCGCCTCTCAAGTGAGAACTGTCGAAGCTATTTCACGGCAATCAAGTGATTCAAACTCCGTAAATGATTTGGAATAGCACCGCAGTGCACGCGGGCCATGGCGCCCGCGGCTGTCAGTTCACCGTGAGTTCTCCCGCCGGGCCTTTATTCGCCCCGGGCTTACTGCTGCTTCCAATTGAGAACCTCTGACAGCGACGTGATCCTGCAACCGGGACCTCGTCCTGAGGGAAGGGGTTTGCTTCAATGACTGCCCTGGGCGCATGGCGGCCGAGACGGCGAAGTCCAGGTGGATCTTAGAGAGGTGTATATACGGGTCCAAGGGCCTATAGATTCCGGCGCCGGCAGGGCTAGCATCATGCGCGTCAGTACATTTTCAAGAAGGAGATGTGTGATGTCACGCGTTGAAGTAGAGCAGCTTGACGACCGCGGAATGGCGGCCTGGGACCAGCACGACACCGCCGGATTCGCAACCCTGCTGGCCGATGATTTCACCTTTTCGGATGTAATGGCTCCGGAGCCCTTCCGCAAGCGGGAGCAGGTCCAGGCCTACATGGATGCATGGTTCTCGGCCTTCCCCGATATGCACGTCAGGACAAGCCGGCGTGTGGTGAGTGATGACGAGGTGGCGGCGGAAGTGGAATTCACCGGCACCAACACGGGACCGCTGCGCATGGGAGACCGGGAAATTCCTGCGACCGGCAAGTCCGTCGTCGGGACGGGGACCTATTTCGCCTCCATCAGGGACGGAAAGATCGTGTCCTTCCGGGCGCATCCGGACATCGCCTCGATGATGGCGCAGGCTCGGACTGATTCCCGGAATGTAGGGCAGGAGTCCGGAGACGGTTACAGATGCCCCGCGGCGAACCCTTCATCTTTTTGCAGGCCCTGTGGGTGGGCGAATCAGACCACAGGGAGCCGGAGGCGAGTCCACGAAGAACCCGCCTCGGCCTCCTCAAAGGTAGTTGCCATAGGTCCAGTAATAGATACGGCCGTAGGTGAACAGCCCCACAGCCAGCATCATGGCATAACCGGCGTCCCAGGCATGCGGCAGACCCAGGGACGGGCATCAGGACCGCCCATGTAGAAGTCGCCGCCCGCAAGGAAAGAGGAAGCCGATGCCAGATACCGATCCTTCCGCGCAGAAGTTGTCTTCATACACGGGTTGTCGCAGCCGCCGAGATGAGCCGCGGAAACAACTCGTACTACGACCGTTACGGGTACCAGGGCTCCCAAGACATCGTGTGCGCCGATTGCAAGCAGGACGGCCGCGACGTTCCGGTCATCCTCGTCGACGCCCAAGGAAAGCGCCTACACTTCCGCCACAAACAGGGCGAAGCACCCGACAGGCTGCGCCGACATGGGGAGACTGCTGAACATTTGCGCGGCAAGCAGCTCATCATGGACTGGGCACGAGACCAGCACCACATCCTCCCGTGGTCCGTCGATGAAGAGTTTGGGTGACCGGTACCCGGCTGCGCAGCGACGTAAAGGCTGAGCTGGCCGGCGGCCGGCAACTCGCCTTTGAAATCCAGCGCAAGCCCCTGGACTTTAAAGACTGGGACCGCCGCCACGGCGGGTACCAGAACGGCGGCGTGCGCGATCTGTGACTGTGGTCCCCGGACGTTCCTGATCCGGTTCTGGACCTGCCCCTGACAAGCGCTGTCCTCGATATGGGGCACGAGTCGCTGGGAAATTCATCGTCAACTACGGCGGCGGCTACCGCCACCCCACGGCCGAGAAGCACCTGCGCCCGCCCACCCACTATGCGGCTGCGCCCTTGAGGGAGGGGAGCATCACGGTCACCGGCGCCTTGGTACCGCCGCCAGGGATGGCCGAGTACCTCGGTGACAAGCCCGAGCATGCCCGACGTGACCAACTCGCGGTGCACCGGAAGACAGTCGCGAGGGAGCCTAGCCCGTCGGCAGCTCCTCCGCTGCAGCCCCGCGTCGTCCTCCCCGAAAAACATGCCCCCTCCGGCGGCTACGAGACGCGCGTCGATCCCCTGGAGCAGCAACGCATAAACGAGGCGATCGCTCACATTTTCAACAGGGAAGGTAGGCAGAGGCAACATCTACATGTTCGCCCTGCCCCAGTGACCGACGCCCCCAAAAGGGGGTCTTCAAAGCGGTGGTGTCTCGAAATGCCGTTGTCCTTCAACACACTGGGCACCTGTCTTATAACTAACGATGAGTACTCGATTTTCGCCAGAAGGTTATGAAACATAGCTATGAGAATCGCGCTTGCCAGCGCATGTCCGAGATCCGCGCCCAATCTTGTGTCGGTGCAGGCCATCAGGCTGTTCCCCCATTGCGACGTCTCGTTTCCCAAGGGTTTCGAGACAATCTGGATGGTAGTGATTAGGGAACGCACCGTGCATTCATTCGTGCAGGGTAAACGTGCATATCGAGGCGCCTGCTTCATCTGGCCGGCACGTTAGGCTTGCGTCGGCGACCGCGTAGGCCGCGAAGTTCGAGCCTGTCGGGGGGCCGGGTGAACGAGACTGAGTTCGTGCCCAAGGAACGGTGGGCCGCTCTCCCTGTTCAGCCGCCCGCCGGTGCGCTCCGAGCCCGTCGGCGACGGGTCGGGATCAGCATGATCGCCTGCACCGTGGATGGTAGTGGTAGACGGGGCGGTGGTCGCTGGTGCCGTTGGCGGTGCTCGGGTTTGGGATCCGCTTGGCCCGTTTGTCCTGCTCGGCATTCTTGGTGTCGTATTGAGCGTGCGTCAGGCGCGCGCGCAGAAGGATGAGTTAGCCCGCGGGTACACGACGTTGCCTCCCCGTAATTGAGACCTGGGCAAGCACTCGGGCAGTAACGCTATCCTTTCAGTACACGCGGTGAGTCCGCGCCGCGTGGCGGGAAGTCTTTTGGGGATCCCTCAGCGTGCAGGGCCGTGGTCCGGGAACAGGGCTGGGCCGCCCATGATCCCACCCGAATAAGTGGAAATATTCGGTCCTGATCAGAATCGAAGTCACCATGAGCTGCCCCGTGCGGGATTCGATGGCGAAATATTGGCGCCACCCCCGGTTTTCCCGCGCCAGCCCAGACCGTCTTTCCACATGTGCCGTGAGAACATTGAGCGGTCTTGAGTCCTTCCGCGGCAGTCGTGGTCGGAAAATCCCGGGGGTAAAGGTGTCTGTAATGTTTGGAGGAATTGGAAGCTTGTTGATCGGCTTCTACTTTGTGGTGGTAGTCGCGGTCGCCGTGCTTGTTATCTGGGTGCTGATACTTGCCATTACCTTCTTAAGGCTTCGAATTGCGGAAATCCGAGGCGCAAACGGTCCAAGTTCTCCCAGGAACTAGACCAGATTCTCTGGGCCGCAGGCCCTCCCATCGGAACTCTTCACGCCCGAGAAACGTTCGGCTTGCGGCGGAGCGCGGACAGATTTCAGGTGCCCGGACTGGACGGAGTGGGTAATGGTTGCCGGTCTGGAGCGTGGCGTCGACCGAGCGCCCACCCGGCACCGAATGAGAGCAATGACAACCCGATAATGAGCAACACGACCCCGGCCTGACTCTGTGGCGTCAGCCATACTCCTGACGGGAGGAAGGTCGTATTGCTGAGCGGCGCATAGGCGAACCAGCCGTAACGCGCTGATCCGCTGGGCAGAAGGAAAAGCACCAACCCAATGACGGAGGCCACCGCACCGAGAAAGACTGAGGACACATCCACCCAACGCGAGAGGCCTGATCTGGATTCCCGGCCCCGCCCGGCTTGAATCTCACCCATGTGGCCATGCTAGACCGCAATAACGGTGCCCGCAGAGGGATCCCACGGCGAACGCCCCGCGTTCATTGGATGATTTGCGTACGAAATCATGCGGATTTTTACCATTTGTCCGACATGGCCGATCAGGGATGCGTCTCGCTAGGTATAGGTCCCGCTGACCCGAGCACCTGAAAGCCAGCGCCATTTATTCGGCGGTAATTCTCACTCCGGCGACGGCCCCTGTCCAAGGACCATTCGGGTCGTGTCGCATCAGCGCTGCTCCGACGTATCCCTCCTGCAGGCTCGACAACCTTCGACGAGACGCCGGAGCAATCAAGATCGAGTGACAACAGCTGCTCCGACGCTGGGCCGGAGATGACCATCTGCGCGTTCGGGATGCCCACACAAGCCGCCGTGACGGTATACGGGCCTGCGGTCGTCACTTTTCCGGTTTTGCTGAAACCAACACCGGGCCCGTCGGCAGGGCCGGAGTCGTCAAGGAGTGCGGGCCCTCGGGCCGTTGCAAGGCGCTTCTGCAATTCGGCGTAGTTGCGCGTTTCGGCCCTCAATATCTCAGGGCCCTGGGTCGGGGCAGAAGGCGCGGGGCGACTGATTTGCTCGGTGCCGGCTGTCCGTCCCGGATCGCCGGCACCCTCATAGGCGCACGCTGCCAGACCACCTGAGAGCAGGATGCCCAGCACCGCCACCGCAGCAGCACTACGGACCGGTCTCATTCCCCCACGACTTGACATGGGCAGAGTCTACGGTTCGTCCGCCGAAAGACAAGACACACTCGTTCCGCAACGTGTTTTCTGGCGTCGGCGTTTGCTCGCTGGCACACCAGAAACTGCCAGGCCATGGGAGCGGAGCACCAACCTAGGTTCATTCCTTCGGCACTGCCCCCGTTTTGTTGGCTCCATCACCTAATGCGCTGGGTGACCGCAGCGCCCGGTAAAGGATCCGCTACGGGAGCGGGAGGTCCATGATCTGTGTGAAAACCATCTCCTCGTTCGGGTCGCGGGCAGGCAACATCGCGCCGCCCGGGTTCTGGACAATGCGAGGAGTGGAGGGTCTACGCCAGTCTCGTCTAAGCCCGAGCGTCGCAGTCTGGGCGACGAGCGGGCGGGCGAACGCGCTTGCCATGAAGCTGAAGCGGTCGCTCCCGCCGCCATTCCCATGAACCATCTTCGCGAACGTGCCGTCGGAGAGCCGTAGAACTAGCGCGTCGTCCTGCCCGCTCCGCAGCGGCCGATCAATGAAAGTCACGTTCACACGCACAAACGAATCCCAGACCTCGTAGCTGGTCACATAGCCTCGGACCACCGAGCCGTCCGGGACCGTCACCTCGAACTCATGCCGCACGGGCAGTAGCACCCGTTCGAGCCGAGGCGGCTCGCCCCCCATGGAGTGCACTGCGCCGATCATCGTTCCCATTGTTTAGCTCCTATTTCTGTTATCAGCGCGGCCCTATTCCGTTCAGCGACACACCACCGATGATGCCTGATGGCCCGCGGCTGTCAAGACTCACAGGCCGGGGCAAGAAGTCTCCGACAGAAGCAGTGGGCTTGCCGGCCGGAACGGTCCCTTTCGGCCGCAGCCATCCCGGTGAGGGATCCGTTATCGGGACTTCTTGCAAGCCCGGAGCCGAGCCGGACCCGCTGTGTACGCTATCGCTATGAACAAGGTGGCCTCTGAAGGCGGTTTGTGGCGACGAGTCCTGCGGGCGCTGAGGAACTTATTTGCAGACGGAGGGCCGCTGGCGCCCGGGTGGGGCTTCGGCCGACGGAAGAATTAACGGGCAGCCAAACACAGGGCAATTGCGGCGAAAGGGTGCGCCCATGGTGGGGGAAGAGCGACCCGTGCGATAGTTGCGGAGTGACACGGGGGAAATGGGTAGCAGGCGCGGTCCTCAGCGCGGCCATTCTTGTCGCGCTCGTCGTGGCGGGGGTTCGGATCTGGGACGTCCACCAGATGACCTCTGACTGGGCACTCTGGCCAAAGGAACTACCGTCGAAGGTCCAGTTCGCCAATCGTGACTACCAATGCGGAGCGAACCCAGTGCCAAACACGCACTTTCTCGACGGATTGACCAAGCAAGGAAAAACCGCGGGCGGAGCTGACATCTACTCAGCCGCGCCAGGAACACAAAGTGGCACAGCGACCTGGATCGTGATCAAGACGGGCCAAGCCACCTACACCTGCGATCTCATGGGCGGCCCGTAGCCGCGCCGGAGCAAATCCCAGCATGTCCGGTGAAGCATCCCTGAGCGACGCCTAAGTAATCCGCGAATATGATCACGACAGGACCCTGCGAAATCTCGGACCGCTTAATTCCGTCTAAGGGTCGTTAGCTTCTGGGCCAGCACTCCAGCCCCTGACGATCAAGGACCCAACGACGGTCACCCCGTCTTGGGCGTAGAAGCGAACCTCCTTGTCGCCGACTCGGCCCGTCTGACCGGTCGAGGCGCGCGCCTCGACCTCCTTTGGAGACGTCGGTAGGGCTCGGGCTTCCAAGTCCGTCTTCCGCACGAAGCCCCGAGTCTTGTGGTCTTCCCCGATAGCCGCAATGAGATCGGGTTCCTCCCCAGGCTTCGCAGAGTGGATTGCCGAGCCGTAGGTCTCACCTCTAGCGTTCTTCGGATACGTCAGATGGGGGCCTCCTTTGGTTCGAATTGGACCCCGCAAATGATGTCGCTATTGCTGAAGATACTCGGAGACCACGGCCGCGGACGAGCGATCGGTGACTGCCGGCAGCCGGTCGATCACCGTGCTCCGAAATCCCCTCGCGATGTCCCGCGCCGTTGCTGTGTAAATCGCCAGACTCATGTGGCTCGTTATTCGCAGCACTGTTTGGCGTGGCCCGCCGGTCCCCGCGCGTCCCGGAAGCCGGGCGGGCCTGTAATCAGTAATTTCGCTCGAGCAACGCGCTTAGGAGCAAGTTTGAAGGAAGCTCGTGGCACCAGGGCGTTCGTGGAAAGTCACGGTGTGGCCCTTGTCGTCGTGGAAGACGGCCTGCGAGCCTGCCACTGTGATGGTGCCCGATTGGTAGGGGTTGCCCCAGCCCGCTGGGGGATTTCCATGGCCGTCGTTCAACGGTTGCTCAGCGAGGAAGAAGGTGTCCTGCACCCGTGCCTCATAGATACCGCAATGAGTGAAGAGGGCGAAAGGAACACCTGAAGCGGGGATGGTTGCCGGACTTGTCGAGGGATCGCCTGTCGGCGCTGCCGGTGCCGCGCATCCACTCATCGCCGCCATGGCGGCCGCCGCAGCGGCGATGGCGCGACCATAGCGACATGACATGCGCCAAGGTTCTCTGACGATTAGGTGTGCGGTCAAGTACCTGCGCATCTCGATTGCATAACCCGCCGAGCCAAGGGGCGGAATTCATCGCAAACGTGCGCCCCCGGGGCCCTGAGCGGACGGGCATCAGCGTAGGGTCTGGATATGGCATTCTTCGGTCCTCCGAAGGTGGAGGCGACATTCTTTGAGCCGCAGGCTCTGAGCATTGCCCTGTATGTCCGGGACCGGCTCGGGCCTGATGTTGCTCTGGGAGGCTCTCCGGGTTCGCGGCTCGTCCCCGCCGTTAGCGCCGACGCAGTGCTTCTCGACGAGGGTCAACCGCGATGAGATTTCGGCTCAGTGGAGCTCATAGTGGATCGGATTGTTCGGCGCAGCCGTCCTGCGCAAGGAACCAGGACCCATCGACTATTTCGGGCCTCTGGTAAACGAACCGGACCTCGGCCAAATAGCCGAACCCCTGCTCCGTGATGCGACACCCATTCTTCGCGGTTATTCCTCGCCGACTGTGAGTCCCTGAGGCCTGTGCGCGCTCAAACGCTGCTGTCAAAGAACCTCCGCCCAACCTCGAGCAGGCTGCGTCCCGCTGAAGTTGCGGATGTCTGCGTAGATTTGCTCTCCCCGCTCGGCGAGCATCGCTCCGAATCGCTCTGCGGATTCCACCCAGAAGTACGCAGCCGCAATGAACTGCGGGGCGGGCGCGCCCCGTGCAGTCAGCGCTTGATGCACTTCCCATCGCACGCAGTTATCGCCCATCATCTCGGCGAACAGTGGAGCGTGCTTCGTGGCAAAGTAGTCGACGTCGAAGTTTTCAGCGTCGAGTGGGTAGACGACGGATGCACAGAACATGCTGGACTCCCTTCATTCATGAACCACCGGCGTTGGCGATGCGCGCGCCTTCACCGGACAGTGTATGTAGCTCGCAATCACTTCGTACAGAACCCCGCAAACTGCAACAACCTGGCTCGGGACGTACCCCGACAATGGGCGGCAACGATAGTCGCGGCGGTCGTCTCCGAGTTCCGTTGCGCACGCACGGGGACCGGCTTACGGCACTGTCTGCAAGCAATAGGATTCGCCGGGGCAATAACGGTGCGCAAGACTGACCCCATGGCGTCCCTCCTCTCTCCAGCAGCCCCCTCCCTCCGGTAATCACGGCGAACGTCGTATGGCACTACACCCCGAAGGGCAACCTCGCCAGCATTGTGAACTCGTACGAGATCTGGGCCACCTCACCGATGTCGCAAATTGACAAGGCAGAGGGGCTTTACGCTTGGCGCCTCATTCTGGATGTCTGGCAAAGGATGGATCGCCTGAACCTGAATGAGAAGGGCTGCCGGCTCGTCGATAAGGTCCTTCAAGAAGACCTTGGGGACTGCGTTCGAAAGTCCGCTTACACGCTCTCTGCCAGCAACTCGCCGTCGGTGCCCTACTTATGGAAGAACTACGCTGGCTGGGACGGCTTCGCCATCGGCCTTGACACCGATTATTTCTGGGCGCCGAAGTATCGCTTGCAACAGATCCTCGCGCTAGACAAGTTCGACCGTAGGCTGCCGGCTGCTGAGGGCTGGCGACAGATTCTCTACAACCGAGATGAGCAAATCGCATGCGTTGAACGAGCTCTCAAATGGGTTGCCAATAACTGGTGGCGAGTCGGGGAAGTGTCTGGGATCTACCTCCCGTGGGCAGACTTCATCGACTCGGCCAGGTTCATCGTGCAGTCGCTACTCCTGCTTATGAAAGAGGAGTCGTTCAGCCAAGAATCAGAAGTTCGCTTCATTGCAGGAACCCCACCGGAGACCCCCGTGACACTCACCCACGGAGGTAAGTCTTACTTGCCACTCGCCGTGATTCCTAAACTGATCAACGACAGGACACAGCCCGGGCTGCCGGTCGCAAACCTGGTGTACGGGTCGCAGACAGAGGCAAACCAAGTCACATCATTGGCGGAGCGGATTGGCATTCCACCCGAACGAGTCTGGGAGGTTGAACTCGACGAATAAAAGTCGGGACTGCCGGGGAGACCGCTAACGAATTCAGATCTGACACCGAAGGAGCGAGCCCTGGCCGCCCGCTGGATCCCCGGCAAGTGAGCACGCTACCAGGGCGGCCCCGCGGAACGCGCCGCCTTATGGGTGACACGTAGGAAGCTTCTTAAATGCCCCAACAGTCACAAGCTGGGCACAGCACGATGAAGGTAGTCCGACAGGGTTCCACGTGAGCATGAGAACAGCTTCGAAAGACGGAGTGGAATCAACAAGGAGAAATACCGTGAACCAGATCCGGAAAATCGTGGCAGGCACCAGCCTGATCGGCGCGCTCATCGGCGGCGGCGCCCTCACCGCCATGGCATTGCCTGCCAACGCCGCAACCACCCCGTCCCCGTCTGCCGCATCGACGTCATCGGCCGATGCCAACCATGGAAACGAAACCGCTCTCACCGGCGACATCGCGGCCAAGGTCAAGGACGCGGTCCTGGCCGCGAACGCCGGCGCGACCGTCGAGAACCTGACGACCGAGGATGACGGCAGCGCCGCGTACGAAGCCCACATCACCAAGACCGACGGCACCCACGCCACCGTCAAGCTCGACGCCAACTTCACCATCACCGCCACCGAAGCCGGCGGACAGGGCGCCCACGGCCACTGATCCCCTCGCACTCCTTCGGGCGGGCACCGCAACTGCGGGACCCGCCCGAAGACCTCTAAGCCGCCCACCCCTTCCCCGTTTGGACCCCACGGCTCCTGGAGGGGCGCGCCGCCCCTCCACCACAGCAACCACAAGCACGCCCGTCTGGTAGCCATAACCGTGACAAGGTACTGCCCTCAGTCTTGTTGGCTCCTTCACCGACGGCACTGGATGACCGCGGTCCGGTAAGGGATCCCTTGGGGACACCTGAATTCTTGATTCGAGCGGAGGCGGACCGGCTTCGGGCGTTTTCCGGACTGCAGCGACGTAGAGGTCTGGGCGGACTGCGCGTGGTGGTCCTGCCCTGAAATCCAGGGATTGTCGTGGGGTGTCCCCGCGAAATAGGTCCGAGGCCCACGATTGAGCCGGTCCCTGGGTCTGTGCCGGCGCCCCCCAAATTTATGTCCGCCGACACAGCCGCTCGTTGAGCGGAGCTCCCAATGGATCCCGGATAACAATAAATGACTTCCATCACATAAACAAGACGGTCGTCCGGTTTTTGGCGATCAAGGCGATCGCGGAAACGGCTTCATAGGCGCGCGGGTCCTTCACGGCGCTGTAGGAGCAGGCCTCTCGGGCAGGCCGGTGGAAATAAGTCGCGAAAGGGCCCGGGGGTTTTCGTGAAAATCCTCGTGCAGGATCCCGGGAAGCACGATCTCCCACATCTCTTCGATCCGTTGCATAACGTCCGCGCGGCTGGTGAGCACGCCGGAGACCATTTGAACCCCGGTGAACGAGGCAACAAGGTATCGGGCGAACGCTCCGGCATCGATGGAAGCCCGAATCTGCAGTTCTGACTTGGACCGCTCGGTCAGCTGCTCCATTATGGCGATCCAGTCCTCATAAGGGCCACGCACGGGTGGACCGAAGGCCGTCGCCTCGAACGTCAAACGAATCCCGGCTCTGACAACCGGCTCGTGCACGAGCGGAGCCCGAAACCGCGGCACATGAGAATTATCTTCGTCAGGGCCGGTAAATTCTCGGCAAGAATCCTCTCACCCTCGGCCGCTGCGATCCGGTGCTGGTCCTCGATGACTGCCCGGGCGAGATCCTCCTTGGACTGAAAATGGAAATAGAGTGCGCCCTTGGTCAGCCCGGCCACCTCAGACACCCGAGACAGAGTCGCACCACCGTATCCGTGCTCCTCGAAGACGGCAGCGGCACCGAGGAGCGCGGCGCCGCGGGTGGCTTTCGCCCGATCCTGAAGGACCATCTATGAACCTCAAACTCCTGCTACAAACCGGGACCATCAACCGCCTTCGACACGCCGCTGAACCACCGGAAGTTCATCCGATCCTAACAAGAAGCAAATCCTCATGGGGACGACATAGGGCAGCGTCCACGCATGGAAACCCCGAGCCTGCGGTTGCTCGGTGCGGTCATTTCTCGCCGCCGGGGCCTCGTCAGCACAACAGAAGTTCTTTGGGTTGCAGTGGAATTCGTGGGTCGTCTTGGGGCGAGCGTCGTGTCTTGAGGGTGGCTGGCAGGGGCAGCATTTTAGCGTGAGCCGTTGTCCGTAAAGGACGGTCTAACAGGGACAGGTCCTAGGGGTGGCGTAATGGCAATCTCGATGGCCAACTCTACTGCGTCGCGGTGAACATCGCCCGGCTCTTACTTGGTCGGGGCGTCTTCCGTTGAAGCGTTGTCCTTGCCGAAGCGGCGGAGCATGGCTGCCATGCTCCGCACGGATGCAGGGTCTTCCTGCCAGGGTTTGCCGCCCCGTGAGCAGGCATGGAAGCCGGTGACAGCTGATTCTTTGGCCGCCTCTGCTAGCTCGGCCCACGCCGCTTTCAGTCCGCCACCTGCTCAGGGCTCAAGAGCTCCTGTTCCTCGGACGCGGCCGCCACCACCCGGGCGGACTCGCCAGTACCAGTTGTCGTCCTGCGCCGACTGAACCGGCTCCACGGGCCCATAAGATTCCTCCCCAAATACAGTCCCGCCAGGAGCAATAACTTCCCCAAGTTTCGCTGCGATTGGCGGGACACTTCCACCGTACCAACACACCAAGCAGTGACCGAGGCAAGGCAGAAGGGGCCTGCAAGCGGTGGGAATGCGGCCCTCTGGCCTGAGGTGTAAACATCCTGCTGGTTACGCCTTCGACCATCCCACAGAAAGGGGGGCGTCAAGGGGGTTTTGGCCTCGCCGTCACCGGCCTACTGGGGGGAGTGGCCGGTGACGGGGGCAGTTCAAGTTTACCGCCGCGAGGCCTGGTTTACGCTGCGCTGCAGCGAGTTGACGGTGTCAGCTGGCGCCGGCCCGCAGTAAACCATACGTGAGAGAGGCAATAGAGCATGAGCACTTGTACTGCCTTGATCATCCCCGCAGACCTGGCCGAACCGGCCCGCGTCGAAACCATCGATACGGGTTTGGATTACCTGCGAACCCTTGTGATCGAAGCGAACTATGCTGACACTCTCGGGGCTTCGATCGTGGGTTCGCGTTTACCGAGCTTCTGGGTTTCAAGCTGCTGCCGAGGTTGAAGAACATCTCAACTTCGGTGGAGATTTTACGGCTCGCCGACTGCCACTGGCCAGGGTCATCGACATGTCTGGGTTTCAGCTGGGCTACGACGCCTGACGCCTGTGCGAACGGGCGTTCAATCGCTACATCCCGAAGTCCCTGCCGATCTGGGGACGGCCTCGATGCTGCGGTTCGCGTCCCGTTGAGGCAGCGCGAACGGCGTCCAGGGTCTGGCTATCCACGAGCGGGCCGCCAGGCTTGGCACGGCCCTTCATGGTTTCCAGCATCGGGCCGGCATCCTTGTCGGCCACGCGGTACACGACGTATTCGCTGACGCATCCGTAGTCGGTGGCGACGGCGGCGGCGTTGGCCGCGCAGATGGACTCCTTGGCATCGGGCGTGGTGAAGAGTGATGCCGGGAAGGACTACGGCACCCAGCGGCCTCCCAGCTCGGCGTCACGGCCGGTGGCCGGGCCGTTCTCAGCCTCAAGGTAGCCCCGCTCCCAACGCCCCAGGGTGCGGGCCTCACTGACTGCCCGGATGGTCTCGACGTCGGCGATCTTCACGTCGTAGCCGGCGGCCTGCAAAGCATCCATCTGCACACGGGCGTCCTTCTCCCCCGACAGTGTGCCGTCAATGATGATGTTGTCTCCGCGCTCAATGGCGTCCCGGATCGCTTTTTTGGCCAGGATGGAGGATTCGTTGTGGACCAGAGCCGCCAGCTCCCGCACCTCATCAGGCACCAGATAACTGTCATAACTGCCATCCGCCTGGGCCGTCAGCAGCAGGCTCGTCTTTGAAGTCATCCGGGTTGATGGAGAGCCATTGCTCCGGGCGCGTCCGGGTCTGGGCGATCAGCGTATCCTGCGCGGTGGATTTCCCTGCCCCTGGAGGGCCGGCGAGGACAATGGCTTTGCGGTTCCTCAGCACGTCCGGATGCGCTGCGACGAAGGCCGCAAGAATCTCATTGTGCAGGGCCCGTCGCTCCTGGCGAGGTTGCTGGCGCTTGACGTTGAACCATTCCGGATTCTGGGTTGTCGCGTACCGGGAGTGGGCGGTCAGTGGTCCGCCGTCAGCGCACAGGTGTTCCAGATGGGCGCGGTGCCCGGCGGCATGGGCGTCAGTAGTCACGCTCTACAGAGTAGTCACGGGGCATCCGGGGCGTCCTCCGATGCGTCCAGGATGATGTCGTACGCCTCGCCGTCGATCAGCCCCTTGTCGAAGGCCTCCCCCACCTCTTCGAACGTTCCGGGAGGGTCCGGAGGAAGGATCGCCTTCCATTCCGTGGCCAGCTGTTCCGTGTGATCCGGGCTTTTCACATAGGGCCACGCGGACAGTTGGCGGATCATCTCGTCACGGTCGATGTCGCCCGCGGCGTAGCGCTCCGCTATTTCGTAGGGGCTGGCTCCGCTGAATCCTTCGGGGATTGCCTTAACCCCCTTGGATTCAGCCTTCGTCAGCGCCTGGCTGATCGCGGACTGTGTGATGTGCAGAGCGCGTGCTATCTCGCGCTGACCCAATCCCTGCTGTACTGCTTCCCGCAAGGCCCGTATGTAGTCCAGGCGGCCCAGGTCCTCACGGGCCAGCGCGCGCCGCGCCTGATCAATTGCATGATCGGGGCTGGTAATCGTCATATCCGAACCTCCTATATTAGTAAGCTTATCAGCCCTGTTCGTGGCCTGTTCAGGAGCCCATACCGGCCGGCTTCCATGGCGTCCTGGATAACCCTCCAATACGGCACGTAGGGCGTGAACATCCGCCACGGAGAGGCTTCGGCGAGGTCACCTATCCATCCCTCTGCGGACATCGTTATAGCGGGGAATCAGCGGGTCATCTAGCATGGCCACATGGGCGAGATGCAAGCCGGGCGGGGCCGGGGATCCAGATCAGGCCTCTCGCGTTGGGTGGTTGTATCCACGGTCGTTCTCGGTGCAGTCGCTTCCGTCATTGGGTTTGTGCTTTTCCTTCTGCCCAACGGATCAGCCCGTTACGGCTGGTTCGCTTATGCGCCGCTAAGCAATACGACCTTCCTTCCGGCAGGCGTATGGCTGACGCCACAGGATCAGGCCGGGGCCGTGTTGCTCATTATTGGGTTGGCGTTGCTCGCATTCGGTGCCGGATGGGCGCTCGGTCGACGCCAGGCCGCAGACCGGCGACGCTTACGCACTCCGTCCAGTCCGGGCACCTGACATGTGGTGAAGGATCCTTCAGCGTGCGGGGGCTGTGGTCCGGGAGCAGGGCTGGGCCGCCCATGATCCCACCCGAATTGTCCCCGCCGTTGGCGACCGTCACTGTGATGATCGCAGGCAGCGTCAACGACCGGGTGACAGGTATATCCGCGGACGAGCGGGCGGACCTGGCCAGTGCGTAGCAACCCAGGCCAGTGGCACCAGGCCCAGGAGCCCCACCCACTCAACTGGGACTGGTGTGAGCGCCCAGGCAGCCGCGGCCGCCGCCACTGCCAGTATTCCGATACCCAGGTATTGGCCTACCCAGATCTTCCAGAGTCCAGGCACTGCACACGCCTTCGCCGACAGGAACAGGACGCAAAGCACCAGCAGGTCATCCAGGTTGGTCGCAGCAAAGGCCGCCTGCCGCAGTGAGCACGATACCGGTCAGATCTTCCATCGCCCACGACACTACCGAGTTGCCCTTCAGCACAATTAAACCTGCCATCATTGACTTTTCAGGGTCGTCAGGATTCTGGCGTCAGCCGAGTCCCGGGTCAGGAGGATTGTTGATGGTTGATGGGCAGCACCGCCCCTTCGGCGGGTCATCGGACGGGCGGACAGCGGCGTCTGGTCCGCGGCATATGCGCCCCAAGTCCCGGCGTACTTCCATCATCCTGATCTCGGCCGGCGCGTGTGTGGTGCTGGTTCTGGCGGGAGTCGTCGCCTTTGTGGGTGGGGCGGCGGTCGTGGTGAACAACAACGTCCACCGCTCCGATGTCCTGGAGGACCTGACCTCTTTGCCCGAGGCGGTGCCGAAGCTGACTCAGGACACGAACATCCTGGTCATGGGGCTCGATACGCGGGTTGATGAGGAGGGCAAGTCGCTTCCACCGGAAATGTATGACGCCCTGCACGCCGGGGATGAGAACATCGGCGGTTACAACTCCAACGTCCTCATGCTCATCCACATCCCCGCTGATGGTTCCAAGGCCACCGGCATCTCGATTCCCCGCGATGACTACGTTCAAGTCAGCGGCATCCCGGGAAGCGGCCCGTTCAAAGCCAAAATCAAGGAAGCCTACGGCTACGGATTCGACACTGAGAAGACCTCGCTGATCAACGCGGGCAAAGCCGATGACGACACGACGTACCAGGCGGCCCGCGACGCCGGACGCAAAGCCGAGATAGCGACCGTGACCAAATTCCTGGGTGGCGTGCATCTAGACCACTTCATCGAAGTCACGATGGCCGCGTTCTACCAAACAGCCCAGGCCATCGCCCCCATCACCGTGTGCATCAACAAGGCCACGAAGGACACCTTCTCCGGAGCCAATTTCACGGCCGGCATGCAGCAGATCGACGCGAAACAGGCCATGGCGTTCGTGCGGCAGCGCCGGGACACATCCGACCCGACCTACCAGTTCTCGGACCTCGACCGTGAACGACGCCAGCAGGCTTTCATCGCCTCGGTCTCCCACCAGCTCAAGGACGCCGGCACTTTTACTGATATCGGCAAAATGCAGGGCGTCCTGGACGCCGTGAGCAAAAACATCGTCGTGGACGCCGGGCTGAACCTCATCCAGCTTGCCCAGCAGGCCACCTCCCTGACCGGGGGAAACATTTCTTTCTCGACCCTGCCAATTACCGGGTTCGGCTGGTCCCCGGTGGGCGCGTCCATCAACACCGTGGATATCAACCAGGTTCAGGCCACCGTCAAAGAACTCCTCACCCCCGCCCCGCCGGCTCCCGCAACGACCGCGGTGGAGACGACGTCCCCCGCGCCCCCGGCGCCCGGGCCCGCGGCAACAGCACCCCCGCTGCAGACTCCTCCGCCCCGGAAGCCGGAGCCCAACCACAAGCCACTCCTCCCAGCAACGTCTACGCCGATTCCACAGGCGCCCTCCAAGGCGGCGCCATCCCCTGCGTCAAATAGGGTCGCGTCACTCCTTCACAAGGTGCCCCGATGAACGAAGTGCGTTCCTGGGGGGCGTATTGTGCTTCGCCCTCGCGGCCCTGTTCCCACGAGATTCTTCCTGCGGTTCGTCTAAACCCTGCCCTTTGGCGCGAGGATTGCGCCGCCCCCGAAACTGAGGACTAAAGAGACAGGCCCTGGGGCGGCGCAATGAACGCTCCCTTTCATCTGCAAGGACCCTGAAAACCCGTTCCAGTTCCTAGGTTTCGAGACAGAAAGGGGGTGTAGCGCTTTTGGTACCTTCACCGTTCATTTCAATCGTTCGGGGCCAAACGTGCGTACCGGTGCCGAGGCAGAAAGCACGCCTGGTCGCCCGCCTACAGATCCAGGTCCGGGCGCAACCAAGCCGGAAGGTTGCGGGCCATGCGTCAAGGACAGAGCGTTTCCGGGTGCCTCCGGCCGGGCGGCCCCGTCCTCTGTTCATGCGGCCGCAACCCTGCGGCCATCCAGTGGGCGGAAAATGGCCGAGATGGGGAACCACTCTATGACATTGAGGAATTTGACCATGGACATCAGACCTTCCCGTAAGCCCTTCATGCTCGGCGCTGCGCTCTCCGCGGCAGCCCTCCTGAGCTGCAACGCCATCCCCGCCATCGCCGCCCCGGCGGAACCCTACACGGTCAAGTCCTTCGCTGCCGTCGGCAGCGAGAGCAAGCCCGATGACATCACCCGGCTTGGCAACAACATCTACGTGGCATTCCAGAACGGCGTCGGGCCGATGGGCGAGCCCTCCGCCAGCGGCGCAACCGCGAGCACGATCCAGCAGTACTCCCTGGACGGCACGCCAGGCGCGTCCTGGACGATCACGGGCAAGATCGACGGGCTGCACGCTGACGAGGCCGGCCAAAGGCTGCTGGTGACAACGAACGAGGACGGCAACTCCGCCTTCCACACCGTGACACCGGCCGCCGGCGACACCGCCGTCAAGGACTACACCTACACCGGACTCACGCACGGCGGAGGCACGGACACTGCCACCATCTACCAGGGCAAGATCTTCATTACCGCCTCGAACCCGGCCGACACCACCGGACCGGCTGTCTACCAGGCAACGCTGAGCGGCTCGACCGCCGCCCTTGCCCCGGTTTTCACGGACAACGCCACCGCGGCCGTCGCCAACACCGGCTCGACCGGAACCACGCCCCTCGCACTGACCGACCCTGACTCCGCCACGGTGGTCCCGGCCGAAAGCCCCCGCTTCAAGAACCAGTTCATGCTCGCTTCCCAGGGCGACCAGCAGCTGATCTTCGCGGACCGGGCCGGAACCCCGCAGCAGTCGCTGCAGGTCCTCAACCTCAACGGCCAGGTCGACGACACCGCCTTCGCCACTACGTCCCAGCAGACACTCTGGATCACCGACCCGGACCACAACACGGTGCACTCCGTGACCGGACCGTTCGCGGCAGGCCAAGCCCTCTCAACCGTGACACCCGATACCGCCCCTGACTACCTCGCGAGCCTGGACCTCTCGACCGGATCGCTCACACCGGTCCCGGGCCTGTCCTCGATCCACCCCAAGGGCCTGCTCTTCACGAGCGCCCAGTAAGGACGCCTCCGCAGACGAACCCGCGCGGCACCTTCCTCGGGAGGTGCCGCGCTTTCGTTCCGGGGCCGGCGCCAGACCCAGCAGCGGCATCCGCCGCACGGTCATCGGGCGCCTGTACAGCGAGAGCAAGACGCGGTGCAGCGGTGCCGAGGATCCGACGCGATATTCCGGCCCTACTTGGCTTCAATGAGAAGGAACGGTAATTCCGCGAGGCTTTGGATTGTCCCCTCGCGTGTGGTGCCTTTGCGGTTGAGATGGACGGCTTGCAGTCCAGCGTTCCGGGCTCCCTCGACATCGACCCGGTAGTTGTCTCCGACGTACAGGGTCTCGGCCGGCGATACGTTCATGCTGCGGCAGGGCTGCGTGAAAGCCTCCCGTGCCGGCTTGGCGTGGTTTGTCAATTCGGAGCTGAAAATCCGGCCCAGGAGTGGTTCGAGTCCTATTTTGTCGATTTTCGACGTTTGCTGGTCGTGGTTCCCGTTGGTGACGACGCCCACCGGCATGCCGATGGCCCGGAGGCTCTGCAGAGCAGGTGCTGCGTCTGGAAATGCCATCCAGGCGTCCTCGTAGTTCTGCAGGTAGGTGCTGAATAACTCGTCCAGTCGGGTGTTCTCGTGGGGGACGGAAAGCCCGGTAAGCGGGAGAAACTGGCGGAGCCGCTCCCTGCGCTGTTCCTGGAAAGAGAGTTCCTCGGCGAGGAATCGGTTGTAGTTGACTTCCTCGAGGTCAAACCACCACCGTGTCAATCGGTCGGAACGCTCCGTTCCAAGATGGTGAAGAAACGCGTCCACTCCGGCACGGGCAGATGCCTGATGATCGAAAAGAGTGTTATCCAGATCGAATAGAACGGCTCGAATTTTCACCCGCCCAGCGTAGCCGCTGCTCGCGGTGCTTCATGATCGAAGAAGGGGATGGAACTCTCTCCACGACGAATCATCCAGGGCAGATCCAACGCACGGAAAGGGACCGGCTTACGGGCACTACATGTGTGTCGTCCCAGGAATACGAGTGCGGTGTCAGACTTACCCCCGGTCATTACCTAACAGGCCACGGAAAACGCGGAGTGAGATCTCCTCATTCCGCGGCGACCTGCACCTGACCAGCACAAACATGAGCGTCAGTAGACCGGACCCTTGGTACATTGACACTCACAACTCATATTTGGGGGAATCATGAATAATCGTTTTAGGTCCGCTGCCGCACTGGCAGGGATCCTCACCGTCGTCCCGCTCATCTTCGCCCTTTCCGGGTGCTCAGCCGGAAGCCCAACGGCGGCTGCTGCCCCATCCCCTGCCGCATCCAATGCCCCTGCCAGTGCCGCTCCGACATCCAAATCGGTCGACCTTCCGGCCACGCTGAAGCTGGAGCCCTTCATGACGAATGCCCCAGCTGATCCGCAGCAGCACCAGCTCTATCTTGCTCAGATGTATGCGCGAGCCATGTCCGAGACTCAGTACGGGCTCTCAGGCCGATATGCCCAGGCCGGATCGCCAACCCAGGCGGTCTCCATTCTTTTCGACAATGTCTTCAGTCAGGCCCTGAAAGACAGAATCAGCATCTCCCACGAAGGCTTCGATAATCCGGCGGCCGCCGCAGCTGACCCCTCCCAGATCACTTTCCCGTTCATCTCCGTCAAGGAGGACGCAGCAACCACTTTCGACAAACGCTGCGTGGCCGAGAAATCCCCCTACTGCTCCCTCACCAACAGCAATAATTCAAACGCTAGCTTGGACGTGGACTACATGGATCAGGCCACTGTTGACCAATCGCAGCCCGACCGGGTGAAGTTCCAGTGGCACGCTTACATTCCTCTGCAGGAGAAAGCCACCGGCGCCGAAGCCTACGGAGAAATGACGGTCGGTATCAATGTCTCTTTCGTCCCCAACCCAGACAAAGCCTCACCAATTCACTACCTGATCGACACAGTCCACAACGACACCGGGACCGGAGCTGAGGTGCATCCGTTGGAAGGAAAAGCTAAGTTCTGGAGCGCTATCGCAGGAAAGACAATCGACTGATCCACATTCACGCCAGAGCCCTAGCGACGTCGTAACCGGCCGACTTCTGTAGGTGGTTCCGGGCCGGCTGTGCCCGGCGCTGCACGGTTGCGAAAGGATCCGAACGGAGCCAAGTCCGCCCGGTGGATGCAGTGGAGAGCGGCCGGCTCACCCCCGAACCCTGGCCGTGCACGAGCACCGCACCCGTCGTACCCAGATAGACGTTCAGCGCCGCACCAGCGGCGGCGGAAGCGCGTCCTCCTTGGACTTGCCGCCTGCGCCGAACGGTAACCCCCGGAGATGCCGAGCGACCGGTTGAGGATCCCCTTGCGGGCTGCGCCATGCGACAAATAGCGCCGTCAGAAAGCCGCCATTTACCGCCGAAAGTCACATGTCGTTTTCATAAGTCGGCTGCACAAGCTCCCGCGGAATTCCGGGGTTGTGCAGACGAGTATGGATATTGGAATGTCAGAAGTGCCCTGCACGAGACTGCATTTTGCTCAATAGTCCTCTGCGCCAAGCTGCCGGAACTAGTTCGTTGGCGCCTGGGCCTCTCCTGTTGCCGGGACCCATCGGTAGAGGGTGGGTACGGAGACTCCTAGGGTGTCGGCGACCTCCCGCGGCGGTGTTCCTTGTTTGAGGAGTTTGCGGGCTGAGCGGATCTTGGCATCTGTCATGATGCGTTTGCGGCCACCGACCCGGCCTTGTTGGCGGGCGGCCTGTAGGCCGGCCTGGGTGCGTTCGACCATGAGTTCCCGTTCCATCTGGGCCAGGGATGCCATGACGTTGAAGAAGAAGCGTCCCGAGGCCGTTGTGGTGTCGATGGCGTCAGTGAGGCTGACGAATCCTACGCCGCGGTCGCTCAGTCCACCGGCGAAGTCGAGCAGGTCTTTCACGCTCCGGCCCAGGCGGTCCAGCTTCCACACCACGAGAGTGTCACCGTGGCGCAGGTTGTCCAGAGCCTGGTCGAGACCGGGGCGTTGGGACTTGGTGCCGCTGACGGTGTCTTTGTAGATCTTGTCGCATCCGGCCTTGTTCAAGGCTTCGACTTGCAGGTCCAGGTTCTGATCCCGAGTGGAGACCCGGGCGTAGCCGATGCGGTGTGCGGCCATGGGGTTTTCTCTTCTCAAAACTCGGTTCGGGGTCTTAGTTCGACTGTACCGTTTTGAGAACTATTTGTGAGAACAGGCGCGTGGGTGGTCGCGTTTTGTGATGTCATTTTCCGAAGTCGTCTGCACGGAATGTCCAAAGTCGTCTGCACGGCAGCCGCGTGCCCTTACGGGATGGTCTACCGGACTCCACAGTGCGGTCTATTTGTCAGTTTCCGAAGCCCTCTGCACGAATGTCCAAATGTCTTCTGCACAGCCGGCCGTTGGGAATGCCAGATCTAACTGAGGAGCGCCCCTTAGGCCACCGGATTACGGGCGGTCCGACTTCCGCGGGCGCTGAATGAAAGCCCCCGGAATCTGCTTCGGACGCCGGTATCTGCAGGAAGGCCGTGAGGCGATTCGTGTGGAGGCTTGAGGTCCGCCAATCCGCGTGATGCTGCCCCGGCGGATTAATGCGGGCGGGACGCCGCCGGCGGGTCCAGTGCGTGCAGCGCGGCACTGGTCACGATGCCGTAGGCCAGGTGCGGGATGATGTCGCTTGCCCAGTCCGCGGGAGACCATGTGCGGGGATCGGTAATTCCGAGCACGGTCATGGGGCCGTTTCCGCCGATCAGTGCGCCGGCCGCCGCGGCCAGGGAAGAAGCGAGGAGTCCGGGCCGGTATCCTGCTTCCCGGGTAAACCCGAGGGCGGCGCCGACGCCGATGCCGACGACAAGCCCTGTCAGCGGGCCGAGCCCGGCTAGCCGGTTCGTGCGTTCTTCGTCGTTGCCCGGGATCTTGACGCCCGTGACGTCGGCCAGCTTTTTGACTGTGGCCTCGGGTGTGCTGCTGGCGGGGCGGGCACGCCAGACCATGTCCAGGTAGGTCAGGGTGTTCAGGGCTGTGGTTCCGGCGGCGCCAGCTGCGGCTCCGGTGGCCAGTGCGCGAATGATTTTCATGGCTGCGGGGTCAGTCCGAGTTGGGTGAGCATGCCCAGGCTCGTCGCTGCTTCCCCAGCGTTCGACGAGTTTGCCGTCTTCGAACCGTCCGATCTGCATGCCCCGGATTTTGATGGCCCGTCCGGTGGGCGGGTGGCCCATCAGAGGTCCCTGATGTGTCCCGGTGACTGTGTAGGCGAACGCGACATCATTGTCGGTGGCGGTGAGGTGTTCGACCTCGAGGTGGAGATCGGGAAAGGAAGAGCGCAAATCTGTGAACAGGTCTTTGAATCCTTGCGGGCCCGGCCCCTGTCCTGGTCCCGGGTCGTGGTCGACACAGTCGACCGCGACGATGTCGTCGAATTCCTCGAGTTTGCCGCTGTTCATGGCGGCACCGAAGCGCTCCTGGGCCTGGATATTGGCGTCCCTGGTCATGGATCCTCCGGTTATCGTTGCCAGGCCGATCAGTGCCGAACGGTCCTGTTGTTATCTGTCATGGTGCACGCTGGTCCGCCCTGGAGCAAGGGCAGTGTGAGCAGGTCCAGCCCTGCCCGGGTCCAGATTCCAGGCGGATTCGGCTGTTCCCACGCCACCGGGTCTGTGTTGGGGCAGGACCGGCAGCCACACGCGGCTCCAGAAAGTGCCGTGGAGCAAGCAGCACGCACCGGGGCCTGGATTGAGGTCATGAATGTGTTGCCTCTCCGCTCACTGCAGCCGGGTGAGACAGGGCCCGACACGCTGGCGTGTCCCTGCTGCGCCGGGCCTTGTCTTAACCTGAGGTTCAGGCGGCGCCGCGGGCCGGGTAGTCGTGATCCTGGGCGTAGCGGACCCCGGCGATTACATCGTCCAGGGATGGCCGGCCGAAGGGCATGGTCGCGGTGCTGGACCAGAACAGGGTCCCGTCTTCGTCGAGAATGAAGATGCCTAGTTCGTTGAAGAGGTCAGGTTCGCCGTCCTTGATCGCGTGCGAGAGGTTCAGGCCCCATGTCCGGGCGGCTTCCTCACTGAGGCCGTAGGCCACGGGAAGGTTGCCCAGGTGCCACTCATTCACGATCCGGGTGCTTCGCTCTTCTGTTTCCATACTGACCGCGACGGACTGGCCGATCCCTGCTGTCTTAAGGTCCGCGATCCGCCGGTCGATCTCGGCCAGTTGTTTGCGGCAGATCGGGCAATGCAGCCCCCGGTAGAAGACAACCAGGCTGAAACGGCCGTCGGTGCCGGTACCCAGCTTCAGATCATCGGTGCCGCCCCCGCCAACCAGGTCGGGTGTTGTCTGTGTCGGAAGAAGTGCCATGGTCTCGGTAACAAGGCCGGGCGCCAGGTCAGTCCCACCCAGCCAGGTCCATTCATCCTTTTCAGAGTGCAGGGGACGTGATCAGGTCGCCTCTGTTCAGAAGCAGATGCCCCGTCAAGGGCCGGACGCCACACAGGGCATCCGGCCCCCGTGGGCCGGTAGGCTCAGCTGCCGAAGATTCCGGTGCTCTGCCCGGTGATGGTGTTCTGGATGGTGCCGGCTGCACCGGCGTTAGCGCCCAGGTTCAGGCCCAGGTTCGACGCCGTAGCGAAGGAACCACGGTCGGCCCCGGTGGTGCTGTTCCTATCCGTGGTGTTCTAGATCGTGCCGGCTGCACCGGCGTCAGCGCCCAGGTTCAGGCCCAGGTTCGACGCCGTAGCGAAGGAACCACGGTCGGCCCCGGTGGTGCTGTTCCTATCCGTGGTGTTCTAGATCGTGCCGGCTGCACCGGCGTCAGCGCCCAGGTTCAGGCCCAGGTTCGACGCCGTAGCGAAGGAACCACGGTCGGCCCCGGTGGTGCTGTTCCCATCCGTGGTGTTCTCGATCGCGCCGGCTGCACCGGCGTCAGCGCCCAGGTTCAGGCCCAGGTCCGACGCCGTGGCGAAGGAACCACGGTCGGCCCCGGTGGTGCTGTTCCCATCCGTGGTGTTCTCGATCGCGCCGGCTGCACCGGCGTCAGCGCCCAGGTTCAGGCCCAGGTCCGACGCCGTAGCGAAGGAACCACGGTCGGCCCCGGTGGTGCTGTTCCCATCCGTGGTGTTCTGGATCGTGCCGTCTACACCGGCGTTAGCCCCCAGGTTCAGGCCCAGGTCCGACGCCGTAGCGAAGGAACCACGGTCGGCCCCGGTGGTGCTGTTCCCATCCGTGGTGTTCTGGATCGTGCCGTCTACACCGGCGTTAGCCCCCAGGTTCAGGCCCAGGTCCGACGCCGTAGCGAAGGAACCACGGTCGGCCCCGGTGGTGCTGTTCCCATCCGTGGTGTTCTGGATCGTGCCGTCTACACCGGCGTTAGCCCCCAGGTTCAGGCCCAGGTCCGACGCCGTAGCGAAGGAACCACGGTCGGCCCCGGCGGTGCTGTTCCCATCCGTGGTGTTCTCGATCGTGCCGGCCACACTCGCGTTCGCGCCCAGGTTCAGACTGACGTTCGAGGCAGAAGCAATTCCACGGTCGGTTCCCGTGGTGGCGGTGTTCTGGATCGTGCCGGCCACACCGGCATTCGCACCAAGATTCAGGCCAAGGTTGGAGGCCACGGCCCCACGGTCAGTCCCGATACTGCCGATGTTCCGGCCGTTGGTGTTGTTCTGGATGGTGCTGGCTACACCGGCATTCGCTCCCAGGTTCACGTTGGAGGCCACGGACCCACGGTCAGTCCCGGTAGCCCCGGTCCCGGTGTTGCCGGTGTTGTTCTGGATGGTGCTGGCTACACGGGCGTTCGAGCCCAGGGTCAGGCCCAGGTTGGAGGCGATGTTGTCGCGGTTGGCCGTCGGGGACGCGGAGGTGATGCTGGTCTGGTTCCGCGTACCGATACCAAGACCGGCGCCGGTGTTGGTGCCTGTGTCGGCGGAGGCCGCTCCAGCTCCGAGGACGAGGACGCCGCCGGCGAAAACTGCGGCGCAAAGGGTGTTGCGGACAAATGATTGCATGACTGATTTTCCTCACATGAATTAATGTTTAACGGCCAAAGGTGCCGGTAGGCCTGCATCTGCCGCGGCATTTAGGTGCGCGGCGCGGGCATCATTAATCGGGTGAGAATCCTGGATCCTGGGCCGGTGGCCCGGGCAGGACGAAGCTGAACAGGGATCCTTCCCCGCCCTGGGTCATGGGCAGGACGAAACGGTGGGACAGATCCGCTGCAGCCTGCGCTCCGGCGCCAGTCGGTCCCGAGGCGCCGGCACTGCCGGACACCGGTGACGGCAGGTTTACGCTGGGAAGCCGAGTCGGGCTCTGAGGTGAAGCGCCGCGGTCGTCGTTCATGGATGCCGCAGCACGCGGGGCACTGAAGGCCGTAACTCCCACGAACTGGCGGGAAAGCGCAGCGGTGGAGGCGGACGATTTCGCGGTGAACACGGCCGCCCGGGGCGTCTCCACAATCGGGGTGGCATGATCGCCGCCGCCCGGGAAGTCTACCGTCACGGGCGCAACGGGGGATGCAGCCATTGGGGCTGCGGACCCGTTGATTATCGTTGTCAAAGGCCGGGGAATGCCGTCCACCGGGTTCACTATCGGGCTCAGAGCGTTGCCGGCAAGCGCCGTGAGCGGAGCCACGAGCGGCTGCACAGTACCCGGTGACAACTTCGGTCACGGGCGCGGTGAGCGGGGCCACGGCGGTGTCGGTGAACCCTGTGATGGGGTCCGTGATGGCTTGGAGCGCTGTGATTGGGCCCTGGGCGTGGCCGGGTGCGTGAGTCGGGGGCGCGGTGGCCAGCCGTCCGGGGATGCTGGCCGGGGCGGTGCCACCCAATGGTGGGGCCGTTGGCGCGGGAATCGGGACGGGTGCGGGCGTCGTTGAGCTCGGCGGTGCCGGTTCTGCCCGGGGCTGAACCGTGGCGATGAGCGGTTTTACGGGTGCAGCCAGGGTAGGGACCAGTCCAGTGGCCGTGTTCGGGCTCGCACCCGGCGGCGGTGCTGGGGCGGCGTGGGCGCTGCCCGCGCCGAAGATGATCCAAAACAGGGCGAACAGGCCGACGACCAGGAGCAGGCGGAGGGCAGCGGCGATGTTGAGGTTCGTGCGGCCCATCCCACCTCCCATCAACTGCCGGAGTCCACGGTCACATCCTTTTCGTCCCCGCCACTGTCACGGGCCGGTACGTAGCCGCGGTGAGAGCGCCCGCGGCGTGATGCGTTGTGAGTGTTTCGATGCCGGGCGGCATCCGGATGGGTCGGTTTCTAAGAAAAGATCAACACCGCTATCACGTGGCCTGGGATTCATGCTCTTCCTGATCGTCGCCCGGCATCCCTCAGGGCTCACCCCGGGGGATGGGATGGTGCGGTGAGTGGTGCCGCTTTATTCGGACCCGTTGTCCTGCGCTTCGAGGTGTTTTGCCATGGCTTCCACGGCTTTGTTCCAGCGCATGGTCAGGGCTTGTCTGCTCAGTGGTTCGAACATGCCGGTGAGAACTCTTTCAATGGCATCATAGGCGGCGTCTTTGACCCGTTCCTGCGCCGCGGGACTGTAATAGTTCATGCCCGTTATTCGAGACGGCGGCCATAAAAGATGGTCTGTTCTGATCGGCTGACATGGCGGTGAACACGCGCGCTTGGGACGGATCGCACTCATGGGCTGCCCGGATGACCTCGACGACGGAGCCCTTCATCGTGAGGCTACGGACACAGCCACATCTGTCCCATCGGCTGGTCTGGAACCGATACCTGACGGACCTCGCCGGCCGCCCCAAGGCGGAAGAGTCCATGACGGCGTCATAGGTACCGGAGCACCTGTGCGAGCCATACGACACCACCATCAGGTTTATCGGCCAGTAAGTCCACGGACCCGTGGTTCGGCGGCGTCCCCGCGGGCGGCGGGTTAGTGGTTGTGCCCGGCCGGAGGCCCGTTGTTAGTCCTGTGGTGTTCTTCGTGTGGGACGGCATGCTGTCCGGCGGCGGTCGCTGCGAGTCCGGGGGCCGTGATTGCCGCGACGGTGAGGGCGGCAGCAAAACTCGCCATCAGGAGCCGTCCCGCGGTGGGGTGGTAGTTGCCCGGGCGCCCCGGGTGGCTGGTCTGTCGGGCCAGCCAGCCCACGCAGCCGAGGAGGATCAGTTCCAGCGCCGCGGCGCTCAGCGCGGTTCCATTCAGTGAGCGGGTGGATCCGCCGTGCCACCAGATCCCGGCGGCGACGGCGGCCAGGTGCACGAACACCCCGGCGGGGGCCACCCGGAGGACCGGCCGGGCCCACACCGGGGCTCCGGTGCGCAGGCTCTGCACCGCCCATACCGTGAGTGCCGCACCCCAGAGGCCGGCAGCGACCGATCCTGCCATCGCCCAGGGGTTTGTGGTGGCCGTGGTGAGCAACGTTGCGCTGGTCCCGAAACCGAGGATCGCGGCCCCCAGACCGGAGAACGCCGCAAGGATCCTGACGGCCTCGGCCAGGACCCCTGGCCGGGGCCAGGGGCTCATCGGGGACCTGGGCCGTTGTTGCCGCCACGGGGGTGGGGTTCATGCCTGGCCGGCCCTAACGGTGGTGCGCCGGGTGGTCTTCTTGTCCTGGGAGAGGCCTACGCCGAGCAGGAGGACGGCGCTGGCCAAGTGCAGGACGTTATCGGCGCCGTTGAGGGCGATGATGTTCGCCGCGCTGTCCAGCAGGAACAGACCCACGATTCCGACCAGAAGGTACACAGCCCCCACGGTGGTGTTCACCGACCGCGCTGCGGGGACCGATTTCAGGCCGGCGGCCAGCAGGGCGGCGCCGATGGCCAGGTGGATGACGTTATGCAGGGGGTTCACGGCGAAAAGGATCAGGTTCGCCCCTTCGGTGGCGAAGAATCCGGTGCCGGAGGTGACGGCGAAACCGGCGAGGCCGACGAGGAGGTACACGGCACCGAACACGGTGGCGAGGAGCTTGTTGGGGGAAGTGCGCATGATGGGGCAGCCTTTCAAAAACCGGGCCCTTCGGCTCAGCAAAGACTGCGAAGCCAGCGGGCCCATCGAAAAAGGGGTCTCCGGGACGGAAAACCCTCGCCACTGATTCGTCGTGACATGATCAACGGATGGGCCCGGCCCATCCGACGCCCGGAGGCGCGCGAGTGCCCGCAAGGGCAGTGTAGAAGAAGGCGCCGCTCCAGGGCCTCTGCCAGCCGGTGCCTGCGTCAGAGCCACCATGCAAAGGACCCCGGACGCAGGACGTGTTGCGGACCCGTCCGGGGTGGCACCGGTCACGAATAACCGCTGGAGGGCGATATGGTGTCGGCCACGACTACCTTTGGGAAGGTGTGTGCTTCATGGGACCAGTAACCTTGCCGCAGCGATCTGCCACGCACCGGATGCTGGTGCCGGCTCTTGCCGGGCTGTCGATGCTGGTTCTGGCCGGATGCGGCGCCGGTCCCGGAACGGCTGTGTCCGGGCCCAGCGCTTCGGTATCCGCCTCACACAGTGGTGACCCGGGTGCCGATTCCCCGACAGCGTCGCCGACTGATATTCCCGTTGCCGCCGCTGGTGGCCCATCGGCGGCGGCGTTGATGGTGTGCAGCAAGGAAATCCAGGAGAAAATCGTGCAGATCCTTGCCCTCGACGCTGCCCCGGACAACCAGGCAGCCTGGTCGGACAAGCTCTACACCTGCGCCTACGATCTGCCGGCCGGTTCGCTCGTTCTCTCGGTCAAGGAAGCCACGGCCCCGGACGCCGCACACGACAATTTCCAGGAGGTGCAGCGGTCCACGGCTGGGGCTGCACCGATCGAGGGGTTGGCGAATCTGGGCTTCCCGGCGTTCCAGACCCCATCATCCGCCGTCTTCGTCAAAGACAACTTCGTGTTGACCGTGGACGCAGCGGGGCTGCCGGAAACGCTGGGACCCCACCAGGTCACCCGCGCCGCGTTCGCCTACCAGGTCGCCACCACGGTCCTGGCCTGCTGGTCCGAATAACCCCCTCCTCATACACAGTGGGGCCAGGCCAACCCCTCGTGTTCAGAACAGGTCACGCCCGAATATGGGCGGTAAGCATTTTTCCCGGGACTTGACCAATCCGTGAGGTAGCGCACAACGAATTGCTGGTGTCACATTCATGGGCGTGCCCATCTGGGGGAGCGTTCATCGTCAATGGAGGAAAAGAATCATGAAGAAATCCGCTTTCCTGATCGCCCCGGTCTTGGCCTTGGGCGCCCTCGCACTCTCCACCAGCCCCGCCCTCGCCCACGACGGAACCAACACCAACTACCAGGCGAATCTCGCCGCGATCAACGGCAGCAACGCCTCCGGATCCGTCATGATCACCGTTGACGGTGACCAGGCAACGGTCACCGAGAAAGTCTCCGGTCTCGCCGCAATGTTCAACGGTGCTCCCTACCCGCACGTCCAGCACATCCACATCGGCGCCCAGGGTACCTGCCCGGACATGTCCGCCGACACCAACAAGGACGGTGTGATCAGCACCACCGAAGGCGCCCCCTTCTACGGCGGCATCGGCGCGACCCTGTCCACCAGCGGGGACACCAGCCCCGCGGCCGGCACCGACCTGAAAGTCGCACCCTCGGGCGCCTCCTACACCTATCAGCGGACCTTCGCCCTGGATGCCAAGACCGCTGATTCACTCAAGGCCGGCACGGCCGTCGTCGTCGTTCACGGCCTGGACCCGGCCACCCTGTCGGCGACCGCGCAGAAGGAACCGAGCGACCTCGTCCCGTCCCTGCCGCTGGCTGCCACGTCGCCGGCGCTGTGCGGGACCCTGAAGGCAATGCCCGCCGGAGCCCCCGGCACCGGCATCACTACCCCCGCCCCGGCTGGCCCTGACATGGGGCTCCTCGCAGCCGGTGGCGGGCTCGTCCTGGCAGCAGGCGCAGCCTACGCCACCCGCCGCAAGATGGCAGCCTAAGGCCTGAGAAAGACGCCAGGAAACAAGCGGGGATCTGATGGGACCCGAGAACAGCAGCCGCCGCGGACGCCTTACCGCGTCCGCGGCGGCCGCGCTGCTTTTGGCCGGCGGCATCACTACCATCGGTTTGGGCCTGCACGCCGAACCACCCACACCAGGGCCGACCAGCAGCGTGTCCGCAGCCCCGGTCCCGGCGCCATCCCCAGAGACGGCCACTGATGCGGCCGCCGGTCCGGCAGCGACCGGTTCCACACCGTCTGCGCCCGTTCCCCCGGCGCCGGACGGGGCGTTGCCGGCGTCCGTTCCGGTCCGGGTCCAAGTCCCATCCATCGGCGTGGACGCGGCCCTGACCCCGCTGGGCAAACAAGCCAACGGCGAAGTCCAAACTCCTCCCGGGGAACCCGGTTCACCCGGTGGCTGGTACCAGGACTCGCCCACCCCCGGCCAGACCGGGTCAGCGGTTATCCTCGGCCACGTCAACGCCACCAACAGTGATATGGGCCTGTTCTACCGGCTCCACGAACTCACCCCCGGCCAGACCATCACGGTCACCCGGGCCGACCATACCGCCGCGGTCTTCACCGTCGACAACGTCGACATCTACCACAAATCAACGTTCCCGACGGTAAAGGTCTATCAGAACGCGGACCGCCCCGAAGTCCGCCTCATCACCTGCGGCGGCTACAACCCCGCCACCCGCGAGTACCTTGACAACACCGTTGTCTATGCCCACCTGACCTCCAGCCACCCCGCCTGAGCACCCTTGGCCGGCAGGCCACGGGCCGGGTCAGTCAGCCGGCAGGCCGTTCGCGCCGCGATTGAAAGAGGAAACGCCATGAAGACCACCACGATCCGACAGCGCCTCACCCTCGCTGTAATCGGTGCCGCCACGATCATCGGCGCCACCGCCTGCGGCAGCGGTGGTACCGGGACCGGCACGTCAGCAGCGCCTTCGACGGTCGCAGGATCAGCCGGGGCGTCCATGGATCCAGGCATGAACATGAGCGCTTCACCGATGGCATCGTCAACTCCGCCATCCACCGCATCGTCGATGGCAGCCACGGGCGGGTCAACCGAGTCGACGATCCATATCAAATCCTTCGCCTACAGCGGCGCGGGCACTGTCCCCGCGGGGTCCACGGTGACGGTGATGAACATGGACAACCAGGCCCACACCGTCACCGCTGACGACGGCTCCTTCGACGCGGTGGTCAAGGCCGGGACGAGCATCACGTTCACCGCCCCGGCAAAACCCGGAACGTACACCTACCACTGCACCTACCACTCCAACATGCACGGAACCCTGACCGTCAAATGAGCCCAGACCAAGGCCACGCCCGCGACGCCGGTGACACAGGGAACACCAAACCGCTGAACAGGCCGCTGCGGAGCAGTGCCGCATGCCTGGTCCTGCGGGTCCTGGCCGCGGCCGCCCTCGCCGTGGACGCCGCCATACACTTCCGCTTTGCCCCCGGCTACCAGTCAGCCGCCCCGGAAGGCTTCGGCGAAGGCAATCTCTTCCTCGCCGAAGCCCTCACCGCTGCGGTGGCCGGGCTCTACGTCCTGATTCGTGGCAGCCGCCCGGCCTGGGTCCTGGCACTGCTCACCGCCGGGGGCGGGCTTGCGGTCCTGGTCCTCTACCGCTACATCGACATCCCCGCGTTCGGGCCCTTCCCCGCCATGTACGAACCCGTCTGGTTCATCGACAAAACCCTCACCGCCACCGCCCAGGCCATCGCGACCCTCCTCGCGGCCACCGCGCTGCTCGTGCAGCGCGGGACCGGGAACGCCGCCTCCTGACCCATACCGGGGCACCTGCGCTGGCCGACAGAGCGGGGGCCGGATGTTGACCTGTTGTCAGGAATCGGGGCGGCTCAATCGGCGCTTCACGACGACGGCCAGGCCCAAGAACGCCATGATGAGCAAGAGCGCGACGGCGCCGGCCGCAATCATCCCAGGGCTGTGCCGGTACTGGGGCTGCTACCGGCCTGGGCAACTGGCAGGGGTGCTGTGGGACTGTCGGTGCCGGCGGTGAAGGTAAAGGTGCCTTCGATGGCGTGGCCATCGGCGGAGGCAATCCGTCAGGTCACCGTGTAGTTGCCCTCCCGGCGCACCGGCCTTGACTGCCTGTCTAACGCGGTTGGCGACGATGGCGACTGGCCCATCGGCCCGGTCTACTCCCGTGGCGTCTACAACCCGGACCAGGGATCCGATGGCAAGGGGTGTGTGATCGAACGTGAGCCCTATTTCTGCGGGAACAGTTCCGACCACGGAGCCGTTGGCCGGGTCGGTGCTTTCGATAGAGTTATGGGCTTGTGCTGCGATGGCTGGAAGCATTAGGAACGCTGCGATGGCGATAGCCAGCGGGAAACTCACCGCGTGGGGGTGACTGCGCGGGGGCCTTGAAGTTGGAGGAAAGTGCGAGTCATGACGACGGGAGAGGCGCACCGCTTCGGATGCCCTGGGTTCGTGCTGACGTTCGGCGTGAATTGGTCGCCCATTCCGAATCCGGGAATTGCCCTGCCCTCCCCGGGGAGCGCATGGGCGCCTGGAAAGCCCGCCGTAGGCGCTACCACCTTACATCGACCCTTTGGTCGGTCCTATTCATCGGTCCGGTGGTATTCCTGGGAACCTACTTCGCTCTCATCCTGGTGGATGCGGCTGGCCCCCTGCTGTCGGGTGAGGTCGGATACGGTCACCCTGAATACTTCGGCAGGCAAAGCTACGTGAACACTCACAGCGTCCTGCTCGGGGCCTGCGTCCTGGTCTTCGGGCTATTCTGCATCTTCTACACCCCCTGGTGCCTGCGGGCGGTGCGGGACAGGAAGCCCCATCGGTGAACTATCTACTGGATTTTCAATAGCTTTTCCACGCGATGTTGCTTCCTGACTGCGATGCCGGGACCCCTATCCCCGCTGAATCCAGTCCTGCAGGACCCAGCTAATGTCGGTGACAGCTGATGTGTCTCGTAACCTCCGCGCCTCAAATCCCTAGCGTTTCGAGAAAACCGGGCAGCAGGCGAGAGCTGGCGTGGCCGCCTCTTACACGCGGGGGCATCCCAAGGCGACACATAGGCGGCTGGAGCAAGGCCATTCATCGCCGCCCCAAATCACAGCCGCGTTGCGGTTCAAGAACTACATTCCAGGCACCGTGATCGAAAGGTTTGTGGCCCGACCTGACATCGGACTCAAGTCCGCCGGCCCGCCAATACGCAGGCGTGAGTGTGGACACTGTCCACACCCTCTGTGGCAGGACAAAGCTCGGCGCGAGACACGGGTGTGTACGCCTAAGACCGCCTGCCGGGCAAATTCCATAGGGAGATCGCTGAAGTCATGCTGTTCCCACTCCCCCGGCGCATGAATAGGTGTAGGCCACCCCCGGCCCACCCGATAGAACCGGAACAAGGAACCACATAACCCCAGCTCAGCACACGGAAGTCTCACCAGCCAGGGACTTGAACCCGCCACCTCACACACCTGAATAGGCTCCGCGGTAGCCAGGCCAAAGCCCGCACCTACAGCGTCAGAGGCGCCTCAGCGCAAGCTTTGTACACACGTCAAAGCAAAATCGCCTCTGACGAGGGAAAACACTGTGCCCGAGGTGGGACTCGAACTACATTCACGCCCTTGCAAACACGGTGAACCCGCGAAAACATGCGGAATCCGGAGCGGTCCGAGGACAGTAAGAGCCGATCCGTGGCGCAGAGTGTGGACAATGTCCACACTCTCTTTTTGGCCCTTTTCGACGCCTAATCGCTTCGTGAAATCTCTAGGATGATGAACACCCATTCTGAAGTGAAGCCACAACAAATGAAGGAATCTCCATTATCGGCAGTTCAAGGGGCAACGAAGACCGGGAAGCCTGCCGCACGGAAGACGGAGCTACATGTTCAGTTCAACATCGCCTTCGAAGCCGCGCATCGAATCTTGATAGAGCGTTTTGGCTGTCCCAATCCCAGACGAGGAGCTAAGGACTTCAGAGGCATTGAGCGTTCCCCATCCTCATGGTCTCTCAAGCCGAAATCGGACCTCATGTCAGCTTGGAGCGCTGACCACTCGGTCACGGCCAGCAAGCACGCCGGTCACCGTTAGAAGTGCCATGATGCCCGCGGTGACGAGGAGCGGAACGGTCCAGTCTCCGCTAAGGTCGCGAAGACCGCCAAACATCACGGGCCTCATTGCACCTAAGCCGTAACCGATAGATTGCGCCATCCCTGACAATGCTGCTGCCTGCGGGTAGTTCACAGTCCGTAGGCTGAAGAGGGATAGAGCGATGACAATCAGGCTCCCGCACCCGATAGCCCCCAGAAGGACCCACAGCAGTATGAGCTCCGGCGCCAGTGCCAGCCCGAGAAACGTCACCAACATGAACACGCCGCTCATAAAGGACACCAGACGCTGGTCCGAACCGCGGTGAAGGATTCCACCTGCGGCAAGGCTGGCGAAGACGCTGATGAGCAGGAAAACGGAGAGATGGATGCCGGCAGTGGTGGCGGGGACCCCACGGGCGTGTTCAATGGTGGGCAGCCATGCCACCAGGACGTAGAAGGCGATTGATTGCAACCCCATGAACATCGTCACTTGCCAGCCCACGGCTGAGGCCCAAGGCGACCGATAGCAGACCTCTGTAGCGGTCGCGTGTACGGTGCCTAACCTGTGTCCGCGGAGCCACGGCAGGAGCACGGCCGTAGCGATCAGAGCCAGTCCCGCCCAAATTCCAAGTGCAAGCCGCCAACCCGTCGGGGATGTTTCTGCCACGGGAATCACTACGGCCGCCCCGACCGCGGCTAGGGCGGCCTGCGTGGCAGTATAGCTCCCGGTGACTTGGCTGACCCTCGTAGGAAAGTCCCGCTTGACGAGGGAGGGCACCAGAACGTTGAGAAACGCGATAGCCAAGCCGATCAGTGCAGTGCCCGCCCAGATGAAGCCAGCCACCGGTAAGGAGCGAAGCACGATGCCCGAGGTAAGGATCAAAAGGGACATCCAAAGCGCCCGGTCGAGACCCAGACGCGAAGCGGCCCAGGGTGCCACAGGTGAGAAGACTGCGAAAGCAAAGAGCGGAAGACCTGTGAGGAACCCTGCTGCGGCACTGGATAGCCCAAGATCACTGCTGATGTTCGCAAGAACCGATCCCACACTGACGAAGGACACCCGAAGGTTAACAGCGATGAGCAGAACACCGATAACGGCGAACCTGGCAACTCGGACCGGCGCGTTCGGGGTAGCATCGGCCATCATGCTTGCTTCCATCCTTCGATAAGTAGGGAGCGCGCGTAGCGTACATCCGGTTCCACCCTTCTCAGCCAGATCAAAGTAGCTCTCACTAGCCTTCCATTCGCGGACAATCTACCCGGAGTCCGGGCTGCCATAGGTGTTACGGCTGAACCAGCCGTCCAGGACGGCAGGGCGGGGCGGGGCAAAACGGGGACTGCTCGTGCCGCCGCCGTGCAATTGGTCTTGTCTAAGTTGAGTTAATAATCCATGGCGGGGACGCTACTCGCTGATTTCCACGTTGGTTCCATCGCTCCTGTGGAATATCCGCCGTTCACCAAGGTCCTTGAGCACTATCCAGACAAGTGACCCGTCGGGCGTGGCGCAGTCTATCGTTCCGTACCTTATGTATCGTCCCCCTTGCGTAATCCGCACGTCCTGGCCTTCCGTCAACGTGTCCCATGAGACTGATCGCCAGCGGGGCCTCGCCCGTACTTCAGGGGGCAGGCCGAATGAAGCAGCGCTACTTACCATTGGTCCTCCTAAATGATGCCAAAAGCCGCCCCCTTGCGATCATTTTGGACGCGAACGAGACCTCAGTTATTTGAAATACAGCGAAGCCGGTTGTAGCTGGTTGACGCCAAACCCTCGCGCAGGTACTGACCCTAGCCGGGGGCTGTGCGGGAAGTTTCTGTGAATAACAAGGTTCCTGTTGCCCGCTGCATTCGGCAAAGCGGTGCGGCCGAGATTTCGTGTACGTTGAGCGTCCGGAAAACGAGCAAGCACATCCGGCAAGGCAGATATGGTGGGACGCACATTTTCATGTCGGACCTCCCTGCGGTACTTGCATGTAACCAATATTCGCCATGCGAACTGCACAGCATTATCGAAGTATGACAGCACATCATCAGGTCCAGAAGGTCCAGAACGGGGCTGGCCTTTGGGTCCAGACTGGACCCATCAGCCGAGTGGGATTTGGCCCTAACGCGCCGACGAATCCCGACCTAGGCTTTCGCTCATTGTTATTCATCTCGGAATAAGGAGATAGACGTGGACGTACCATGCTCCAGGCTCGGGCGCGGCGACGCCCCGGACCCCGGTTTATGCGCAAGGACATTTGGGACAGTGAGTTCACCCGCCGCCGATCCCGAACTTCGTCACTGGGCTTATGGCTGCAATACTTTTCGCGCATCAGGGATCCTGCCGCCTGCGGCACCAGGTCGCGGGGTTTGTTCAGAACCTACTTTTGGCGCCGCGCTCTACGGGCTGCGGAGCACCGGTGTAAGTGCGTTCCCTAACTTAAGGCCGGCAGACATGCATTCTTCGGCCCAATGTTGTCGTGGGCACTGATAGCCGCCGAAGCCTACGTTGGCGTCTAACCCATTCAGCTGAATACACCCACATCCTTAAATTGACTTCCAACGCGACCTCGCTCGAGATACTTTCGTTGCTTTTTTTGCATGTGGAAAGTTCGAAAGTACTTAGCGGCTCATATCCAAAACGGCGCCCCCCGGTCGGGGCTGTGAATTAACGAATACAGATTTGCACCACACTGGCCCCACCCGATGGAAACTGCGAGGAAGCAGCTACATAGGCCACGGATGCACGACGAACACCAAGGAGATCAACGATGACTGCAGCATTTGAGCCCACCTCGCAGACGCCCGAAGAGCAGGCAGCCGCCCTGGGCTCGAGTGGGCCGCCAACCCCCGCTGGGAAGGTGTGACCCGGGACTACTCAGCCTCCGACGTCGTCCGCCTCCGCGGCCGCGTCTCCGAAGAGCACACCCTGGCGCGCCGCGGATCCGAAAAGCTGTGGAAGCAGCTGACCGAGGAGCACCAGACTGGTGGCTACACCAACGCACTGGGCGCCCTCACCGGCAACCAGGCCGTCCAGCAGGTCAAGGCGGGCCTGCGCGCCATCTACCTTTCCGGCTGGCAGGTTGCAGCCGACGCCAACAACTCGGGCCACACCTACCCGGACCAGTCGCTGTACCCGGCAAACTCCGTCCCCACCGTGGTCCGCCGCATCAACAACGCCCTGCTCCGGGCCGACCAGATCGAATTCTCCGAGGGCATCCAGACCGTTGAGGACTGGCTGGTCCCCATCGTTGCCGACGCCGAAGCCGGCTTCGGCGGCCCGCTGAACGCCTACGAACTCATGAAATCCATGATCCAGGCCGGCGCATCAGGTGTTCACTGGGAAGACCAGGCTCGCCTCCGAGAAGAAGTGCGGCCACCTCGGCGGCAAGGTCCTCATCCCCACCCAGCAGCACGTCCGCACCCTGAACGCCGCACGCCTGGCGGCCGACGTCGCCGGCACCCCCACCGTCGTCATCGCCCGCACCGACGCCGAGGCAGCCACCCTCATCACCTCAGACGTCGACGAGCGCGACCAGGAATTCATCACCGGCGAGCGTACCGCTGAGGGCTTCTACAAGGTCCGCAACGGCATCGAACCCTGCATCGCCCGTGCCAAGGCCTACGCCCCGTACTCCGACCTCATCTGGATGGAGACCGGCACCCCGGACCTGGAGGCTCGCCCGCAAGTTCGCCGAATCCGTCAAGGCCGAGTTCCCGGACCAGATGCTCTCCTACAACTGCTCGCCGTCGTTCAACTGGCGCAAGCACCTGGACGACGACACCATCGCCAAGTTCCAGCGTGAACTCGGCGCCATGGGCTTCACCTTCCAGTTCATCACCCTGGCCGGCTTCCACGCCCTGAACTACTCGATGTTCGACCTCGCCCACGGCTACGCCCGTGAAGGCATGAGCGCCTACGTCGAACTCCAGGAAAAGGAATTCGCCTCCGAGTCCCGCGGCTACACCGCAACCAAGCACCAGCGCGAAGTCGGCACCGGCTACTTCGACACCATCTCCACGGCGCTCAACCCGAACGCGTCGACCCTCGCCCTGGTCGGATCGACCGAAGAGGGCCAGTTCCACTAATCCCCAGCCGCCCAAGGTGGGCCGTTCGCTTCGCTCACCGAAAAGGCACGACGGCGGCACTCACCTAAGCGTGACCGCTGACGGGTCGGGAAGGGGAATCCGGAAGCGTGCGTAAAGGGGCCCTGTCCCCGGCGTCGACCGAGCTTTGCGAGGTCATACGTCGGGGATGGGGATAGCACGCGGAGGATTTCCTTTCCCGGCCCCACCCAGGCAATTCCCGCCGTCGAACTTCCCTTTCGTCTTTAAGGAGACTGAAATGAACAGCTTCACCGATAGCTTCACGATCAACGGCATTACCCTGACTGCGCAGCCCATCTGCCGGCAGGATGAAGTGCTCACGCCCGATGCCCTGTCCTTTATCGCCAAGCTGCACCGCGCCACTGCTGACCGCAGGCAGGAACTGCTGCAGGCACGGCGTACACGGCGGGCCGATATTGCAGCGGGCGCCGATCCGCGGTTCCTCCGGGAAACCGAGCACATCCGCAACGATCCGTCCTGGCGGGTCGCTCCCCCGGCCCCCGGTCTGGAGGACCGCCGCGTCGAAATCACCGGACCGGTGGACAAGAAGATGACCATTAACGCCCTGAACTCCGGAGCCAAGGTGTGGCTCGCGGACATGGAAGACTCCTCCACCCCCACCTGGCGGAACGTCATCAAGGGCCAGCTGAACCTCACCGACGCCCTGGAACGCCGGATCGACTTCACCACCGAAGAAGGCAAGGAATACAAGCTCCGCCCCACCGGGGACCTGCCCACCATCGTGGTCCGCCCCCGCGGCTGGCACCTGCCGGAAAAGCACATGCACATCGACGGCCAGCCGGTCGCCGGCGGCATCGTGGACTTCGGCCTGTTCTTCTTCCACAACGCCCGCCGCCTTCTGGCCCAGGGCAAGGGCCCGTACTTCTACCTGCCCAAGATCGAGAACCACCTCGAGGCCCGGCTGTGGAATGACATCTTCATCCTGGCCCAGGAGCCTGCTCGGCATCCCGCAGGGCACCATCCGCGCCACGGTCCTCATCGAGACCATCACTGCCGCGTTCGAAATGGAGGAGATCCTCTACGAACTGCGCGACCACGCCGCGGGCCTGAACGCCGGCCGCTGGGACTACATCTTCTCCCTGATCAAGAACTTCCGCACCCGCGGCCCCCGCTTCGTCCTGCCGGACCGCGGCCAGGTGACCATGACCCAGCCGTTCATGCGCGCCTACACTGAACAGCTGGTCCGGGCCTGCCACAAGCGCGGCGCCATGGCCATCGGCGGCATGGCCGCAGCCGTGCCCAACCGCAAGGACCCGGACGCCAACGCCAACGCCCTCGAGAAGGTCCGCGCTGACAAAACCCGCGAGGCCAACGACGGCTTCGACGGCTCCTGGGTGGCCCACCCCGACCTGGTGCCCATCTGCCGCCAGGTTTTCGACGGCGTCCTGGGCACCAAACCGAACCAGCTGGACCGGCTCCGCGAGGACGTCACCCCCGACGACCGGGCCCTGATAGACGTTGCTGCCACCACCGGCACCATCACCGAACAGGGCATCCGGAACAACATCGAAGTGGGCATCCGCTACATCGAATCCTGGCTCCGCGGCAACGGCGCGGTGGCCATCCACAACCTCATGGAGGACGCCGCCACCGCCGAGATCTCCCGCTCCCAGCTCTGGCAGTGGATCTACGCACGGGCCATCACCGACCACGGCGAGATCATCAGCCATGAATGGGTCGAGGAACTCCTGGACGAGGAATTCGCCCGGCTGGAACGCTTCGACGGAGACCGCTTCGAGGACGCCCGCGACATCTTCGAAGAAGTCACCCTGGCCACCGAATTCCCGTCCTTCCTCACCCTCCCCGCCTACGCCCGCTACCTCACCGAGGCCCGCGAAAAGGCCACCGACGAAGAACTCGCCGCCGCCTAGGAGAAAAGGCATGCTTATCAGTCCCAGCAGCCCAATCGCACCGGGACAAACCGAAGCCGGAAGCTCGGCTGACTTAAGTTGGTGTTGACTACTTTGCCTCCAATTGGCGAGAAAGCATCCTCCTAACTCCGCGCACCGTTCAATCACGGACGGTGCGCGGGGGTTGTGGGAGTCCTTTCGAAGACTTTGAAAAGACCCCTGCGTCTCAGACCGGTCAGCTGTTTTCAGCACGTTTGATTGTGTGGTGCAGGAGCTGGCCACACAGGCTGGGACCACGAAGGACAGCATCGTAGTTGAACGCATGGCTATGTCAACTATTTCTGGCCCCGGCGGGACGTGTATATCCGGCCCCACTTGAGGGACTTCGATACGGCGGATTGTCGATCGGAGTCAGGCGGGTTCGCGGCCGAGGATGAGGGAGCGTTTGAGGTAGTCGTAGAGTCCGTCCATGATGGGTCCGCATACCGCCAGCGTCTGTTCGTCGTTCAGGGTCATGGATAGGCCGCGGATGATGATGTCCAGGCCGGGCGCGGCCGGGGCGTCGAAGCGTTCGTCGTCGATGTCGGCTTCGTGGATGAGTTCGGCCAGTTTCCACAGGACGGGGTCCTGGATCTCGTAGCGGCGCAGCATGGTTTCGAAGGTGCAGTCGTGGCCGTGGTGGGTCAGGTCGACGCCGGGCATGTCGAAGGGCACCGCGTCGGCGGGCAGTTCGGCGGGGTCCGCCACGAAGACGAATTCGCAGTCGTTGTCGATGTTCCTGCGGATCAGCCAGGCGCAGGCGGCCCGGTCAACGTGGACGCCGGTGCGGGTCGCCCATTTCATGGTTGCCTCCCGGTGTTCGTGGTGTGGGCGTGAAGTTCCGCGGTGGCGAGACCGGTGACGGCTGTATGGGCGTCGTCGCGTTCCCGTGGCGGGAAATAGTCGCGCCGTCCGATCCGGCGAAGCTCAGCCCGCAGCCGCTTCACGATCTTGGCGCGTTCGGGCGCATCCAGTGCCGCGGCGGCATGTGCGGCGGCGGTGACGTCCTGGTATTCCCGGGCCCGGTCCGCGGCCATTCCGGTGGCGAGCTCCCGCTCCTGGGCGAAGGACGCGGGCTGGCTCAACCACAGGCCGGCGGTACCGCCGGCCTGTCGGACCTGTTCGGCGATCCAGTCGAAGTGCTCCCTGGTGCGGGCATCGGCCGGCAGGGCGACGAGCCCGTCACCGAGCTGTGCGACGCCCAGGGCCTGCAGCCTCCGCCAGACCGCAACTCTCGGAGCGGACGGGTCCCGGGGCATCCGGTAGGTCAACAGGACCCAACCCCCGGGGATCAACGCTTCACTCTTCACAATGTGATTGTAACCGTGGTTACCTTGAACTGGTATGGTTCGGTCCGGGCGTGCGGTGCACGCCGCTGTCGATGCTTCAGGAGAAGACATGATTTCGCTGGTGCTCATTGTGATCTCCGCGATCATCGCCGCCGCGGCGGTGGCCGCAGCCTGCCGGTATGCCCGCTGGCCGACTCCGGATCTCGCCGCCGCCGCAGGGGGCACGCTGGTGGCTGTCATCGCCTGGCGGGTCCTGGCCAACGCGATGTCCCTGAACGAGGACTTCATGCCCACCGTCAGCGTGGGGGACGCGGTGTGCCTGATTGCAGGGGCGCTGCCGCCGGCCGTGGTCGCCTCCGTCGACCGGGAACTGGGCCGCCGGGCTCTCCCGGCGCTGGCAGGGGGTCTGGTCGCCTTCATCGCCAACGTCATCATTCTCTGACCGGAACGGAGTCAGCCATGGAACCCACACCACCGCGCAGGCCGTTGAAGACCGCGTTGATCGCCGCAGAGCCTGCTGGCCCTGCTGCCGCCGTTACTGACCGGCTGCTCGAGTGCGGCCCCGGCGTCGTCGCTGCCGTTGACCCAGGTCCAGGACATTGCCCTGCCTGGGGCGGCGAGCAGGCTCGACTACCAGGCCCTCGACGCGGCAGCGAAGCGGCTGTACATCGCCCACCTCGGAGACGGCACCGTCCACGTGGTTGATCTGGCCAATGGCGCGGTGGGCGGGGACCGTGCCGGGTACACCCTCGGTGCATGGGATCACCCTCGCGCCCGACCGGCATCTTCTCCTGGCCGCCGTGTCGGGAAGCAATGAGGTCGCCGTCATCGATACCAACACCTTGGCCGTAACAGCCAGGATCCATGCCGGGGACATCCCGGACGGGATCGCTTATGACCCGGTCCACGGCAAGGCATACGTGTCCAACGAACACGACCATGCCGAAACGGTCATCGACCTCGCCACGAACACGGCCAAGACTCCGATCGAAATCGGCGGCGAGGCCGGCAACAGCGTCTATGACCCGGCCACTGGCATGGTGATGGTCAATGTCCAGGACCGCAACGAATTGGTCACCATCGATCCGGCCACCGATACCGTCGTCGGCAGGATCCCGGTCCCGGACTGCGAAAGCAACCACGGCCTCTACCTCGACGGGGCCAACAAGCTCGCGTTCATTGCCTGCGAGGGCAGCGCGAAGCTCCTGGTGCTGGACCTGGACACCCGACAGGTCACCGCACGGTTCGACACCGGCGGTAACCCGGACGTGCTCGCCTTTGATCAGGGACTGCACCGCCTCTACGTCGCCTCGGAGTCCGGCGTCGTCAGCGTCTTCGACGAACAGAACCGCACCCTGACGTCCATGGCCTCCGGCAAACTCGCCGACAACGCCCACACCGTTGCCGTCGACCAGGAAACCCACCGGGTCTACTTCCCTCTGGAAAACATCGACGGGCATCCAGTGCTGCGCATCATGGACGCTAAGCAATGACCGCCGGAAACGGGCCCACCCGGGACGGGTCCCCGGATGAGACCCCCGAGCCGGTCACGACGCCCGTGCCGTTCCGCCGTTTCGTGCTCTACTTCCTGCACCTTGGCACGACGGGGTTCGGTGGTCCGATCGCCACCGTGGGGTATATGCAGCGGGACCTGGTCGAAAAGCAGCGCTGGATCGGGAGGAAGGATTTCCTCGACGGTGTGGCCTTGGGCCAGACCATGCCCGGGCCCCTCGCGGCCCAGGTTGCCATGTGGGTCGGCTACCTGAACCGCGGGCCCTGGGGTGCCCTGGCCGTCGCGGCAGCGTTCATCGGCCCGGCCTTCATCATCGTCATCATCGTCGGAACCCTCTACGTCCAGTTCTCCGGCCTGCCCCTGGTCCAGTCCCTGTTCTACGGAATCGCCCCGGCAGTCATGGCCATCATCACCATCGCCGGCTACAAACTCCTCAAACTTACCGACCGGGCCGATCTGCGGCTCTGGGGCATCAGCGCCGCAGTCTTCGCCGTCACCGCGCTGACCGGATCCGAACCCGTGCCTCTGATCCTCGCCGCCGGGATCATGATGATCCTGCTCGACGCCCGGCCCTCGTCCCTGCGTTGGCCCTGGCGCCGCAGGCCGAAACGGCCACCGACAGAAGGGGACGGCACCACCACCCTGCAGTCTTGGTCCCCGGCGTTTCTCCTGCCGGCCCTCCTCGGGCCCGCGGCGGCCGGTGGAACCCTGCTGGCCCTGGGCCTGTTTTTCCTGCAGACCGGGGCCCTGGTGTTCGGGTCGGGCCTGGCCATCGTTCCGTTGCTGCGTGATGGCGTCGTGGACCAGCACCACTGGCTCACCCAGGGACAGTTCCTCGACGCCGTCGCCATGGGCCTGATCACCCCCGGCCCGGTCGTCATCACGGCCGGCTTCATCGGCTACCTCGTCGCGGGGCTCCCCGGGGCCGTCATCGCCACCGTGGCGATCTTCACCCCGATCTACCTCGCGGTGGTCGTCCCGGGACGGTGGTTCATCCGCCACCGGGACAACAAACAGGTCAAGGCCTTCGTTGCCGGCGCCACCGCAGCGGCTGCCGGCGCTCTCTCCGGCGCCGTGGTCGTCCTGACCCGCGAAGCCGTCACCGACTGGATCACAGCAGCGATCGCGATTGTGTCCCTCGGACTGCTGTGGCGCTTCAAAATCAACGAACCCTACATCGTCATCGCCGCCGGGATCCTGGGGATTATCCTGCACTGAAGAGGCCACCTTTCGGGGCAGCGCCGCGACCAGTGGTGGCCAGTCGCGGGCCAGGCACAGGGGCCGAGTGATCGGTGTTCCATACGCCGTTGAAGATCCGCCGGGCCATTCACCCAATTCTTCCGGCCATGGTGTGGGCCAGCCGGTAGGAGTCGGTGCCGGTTTCGATGATGGCGCCGTTGAACGTAAGTCTGTCAACGATTGCGGCGCAGAGGCGCGGGTCCGTGAAGGTCTTGGTCCATCCGGAGAAGGATTCGTTGCTTGCAATGGCGATGGAGTTCTTCTCCTCGCGCTCGGTGAGGACTTGGAAGAGGAGTTCGGCACCGCGGCGGTCCAGTTCCATATAGCCGAGTTCGTCAATGCAGAGCAGGTCGACGCGGCCGTAGCGGGCGATGGTCTTAGCCAGGACTTTCTCATCGGCGGCTTCGACGAGTTCGTTCACGAGCCTGGTGGCCAGGGTGTATTTCATCCGATAGCCCTTCTCCGCGGCCGCGGTGCCGAGCCCGATGAGCAGGTGGGATTTCCCGGTCCCGGAATCTCCGATCAGGCATAGGGGTGATCCTTTGCGGATCCAGTCCCCGGTTGCCAGGGTGTGGATGGTGGCGGGATTGATGTTCGGGTTCGCATCGAAATCGAAATCCCCGAGCCACTTGTCCCGGGGAAAGTTCGCGGCTTTCACGCGGCGGATCGAGGAACGCCGGTCGCGGTCATCACACTCCGCCAGCAGCAATTCGGCCAGGAAGCCCTGATAGGAGAGTTGCTCCTTCCCTGCGACAGTGAGGGCTTCGTCCAGCACCGCCCGGATCGTGGGCAGGCGCAGGCGGCGGCAGGCCTGGTCCACGGCCGTGACCGCGGCCTGTTCGGTCAGGCCGCGACGCCGGCGCAAAGTCGGAGTGATGGTTGTAGAAGGTGCTGCAGGACTCATGAGATGTTCTCCTTCGACGCTGGCGCGTGTGCGGGTTGAGTGCGTTTGACCAGCAGGCTCGTCATAGGAGCTGACAGATGGCAGGGGCCGGGTGTCCGACGGGAGTCCGGCGATAATCGCGGCGGGGTCCATGAGTCGGCGCTGGGTGAGACTTATAACCCGCTGCATTTTCGCTTCGTCGTGAGCACCGGGATGACGGTCCGAACCGGACCCGCCACTGAGAGAAATCGCTGCGTGTCTGCGGGCTTCGACCGCGACGACGTCGGCACTGATCGCTCCTACTCCGAGGGCCGCGGTAATCCCCGCCTGAATGTCGCCGACGTCCATCGACCGGTGGAGCAGCAGGACATCGATGAGTTCACGAGTCCCGTCGGCGTCACCGTTGACCCGGCGGGAGGCAGCCCAGAACGCCTCACGGGCGCTCGTGAACGCGCCGGACTCCCGGGCACGGGCCAGAGCCGTGGAACCGGGAAGCGCGCCGGGTTTGGTCTTGAGGACCTCAAGGTAGTGGTCCACTGGACTGACTGCCCGTGTTTGGCAACGATCCGCTGATGCCTGGCAACTGCGGCGCGGCCGTCGAACACCACGACCTCGGACGCCCGCAGGGACACCCGAACTTTCCTTCCGATGAACCGTGCCGGGACGGAGTACTTCACCATTCGCACCGTGATCATCGAGGACCGGTCCGCAGCAGCTGGTGCGCAAAGTGTGGACCTGCGCTAGAAGCAACGGGTGGGTCCAGTCGCGATCAGAGCGAAGCTGGCCATGCCGCCGTCGACCGTGCACGCGGTCCTGGTCCGGTGCCGACTGAACCGCCTTCACCACACTGTGCAACCGGAGGTCCTCACCTTTGGCTCAACGACTCCAGCGAGTCATCACATTCACCTAGCCGGCTTCTCCGGTCCCGGCACGATTCTAGCCAACCTGTTCAATCCAACGGCGTAACCGTCCGCTCGAACAAGAAGCGGTGAAATTTGCGGTTCCTGGATGGTCAGCGCCGCGAATGCTGGTCAGGACGTGGACGGCACCCTCACAATCGCTGTGACGTCGGACGCCTAGTACGATGGCATCCACGATGATGCCCCGAGCGTCGTGCCGGATGCCAACGGCGATGACATGCTTGATGCACAAGGTGGCACCTCAGGCATTCCTCTGTGCTCCTTGAGTTAGGCAAGCATTGCAATGCCCTTGGCAAGGATCAGGACAGCGCCGGTCAGCGCCAGGACCAGGACCAGTGCCATGCTGAACCGGTGCGGTATCTTTGGCCCGAGAACATTGCCCAGCAGGATTCCCGCTGTCAATGCGACACCGCAGGACACCCATTGAAGGCAGTCAATTCCGGGCAGTTGGCCCTTAGCTGCAAGGGACGCGGCGCCTATCCCGAGGAAATATAGTTGCGCGCTGGCTGCAAACGCCCGCTGCGGCCATCCGCTAGCCTGCGCGTACGCAGCCACGGCAGGACCACCCGCGCCAGCGGTTACGTTCATGAACCCCGAGACAAACCCGGCCGCGGCCGCGCCGAACCTGCCCCGAAGAATAACCGGGGGCGTACGAACAGCCACACTTGCCGTCAGGGCAACGAGGATCATTGCCCCCACGAGAATGGATAGCAGGGCGGCCGAAACCTGCACGGCTACCCACGAGCCGAGCAGGATGGCCACAAGGGCAGGAATTAGCATGACCAGCACGCGGCGGAGATCCACCTCTTTGAAAACCTGGGGAAGGATCAGTAGCGAAGTCAGCGCGCCCAGCGTGTTAACCAGGAGCACGCCGCCGAAAGGCCCCAGGACCATGCTCAGGAACGGCGCAGCCACGAGCGCAAATCCCAAGCCGGTAATCCGTTGCGTGCAGGCGCCTAGGAAAGTTGCGCCAGCCAGGGCCGCCAAAGCCAAGGCATATCCGACGTCCACCGTAAGCCCTCCCAGCGCTGTCATCTCACGCACCGTGCCATCTGCCGCGGTGCTGTTGCCTGGCGCGAGAGCCTGCCGCTAATAACCACTCGACCCTTCGGGAGGGGAAGACCTGCTCCACTGCGACAACCTTTCACCTTTGCCGAGGCTCCGAGACCAAGCTCAACACATTGCAACCGTCAAGAAAGCTGGGCTGCTAATTTCATAATATATGCTCTCTAGTTCCGGATATTGGAACATTATTACGCGCTGTTTTCGTTTTCTACGGCCCTTCCGGTTGCCACCCCTGCTAGTCTGCAGGCCCAAAAGCCTTGGGAATCCGGCGAAAAACGCCGGGGAAAGACAGATACGAGTTGACTGGCACCCTCTTTTTCCCGCAACTGGTCCTGTGAAGCTCAACTTCCGCTTAATACATTTGGGCTACGCCACAAAGAAGTGGGCTGGATCACTCATAGTTAGATTGTCAAGGCAAATCTTGCGGTGCTCTCTGGTGTTCCGCCTTCAGCGCAATGAAAAGCGCTCTTTAGCTGGTTCCGTCAACCATTGGAGGAAACGTGGACAGCGCCCAACCTCGGCAAGCCGAGACCGCAGGCCTTAGCAAAGGCCTCAAGAACAGACATATGAATCTCATCGCCATTGGGGGTGTGATCGGGGCCGGCCTCTTCGTCGGCAGCGGTGTGGTCATCGGCAACACAGGCCCGGCCGCCATCATCTCCTTCTCTATCGGCGGCCTCATTACCCTGCTGCTCATGCGCATGCTGGCAGAAATGGCCGTGGCCCGCCCTGTGGTCGGATCGTTTTACGTGTATGCCCGGCAAGCACTGGGGCAACGCGCCGGGTTCGCCACCGGCTGGATGTACTGGTACTTTTTCGTCATCGTGGTCGCCGTGGAAGCAATCGCCGGTGGCCGCATCATCCAGCTGTGGGTCCCGGGTATTCCGCTGTGGATTCTCAGCCTTGGACTGATGGTCCTGCTGAGCGCCACCAACCTCGTCTCCGCCCGGTCGTTCGGCGAATTCGAATACTGGTTCTCGTCCATCAAGGTGGTGGCGATCGTGGTGTTCCTGTTTATCGGAGTCCTGTGGATCACCGGGTTATGGCCTGGCTCCACGCCCGGCCTGGGCAACCTTGTCGACCACGGCGGCTTCACCCCGCTGGGTTGGGGCGCCGTGCTGGCAGCCGTCGTGCCCTGCGTGGCCTTTTATACCGGTGCGGAGATCGTGACGATCGCCGCTGCCGAGTCGGCCGACCCCGAGCGTTCGGTCAGGCGGGCCATGCGTTCAATCGTGGCCAGGGTGGTGACCTTCTACGTCGGCTCGATCTTCGTCGTCGTCAGCATCCAGCGGTGGGACGCGGAGAGCGTTGGGATCAGCCCTTATGCAGCGGTCCTGGACGTGATGGGCATTCCGGCCGTTTCGGTCATCATGAACGGCATCGTCCTGACCGCTGTGCTCTCGTGCCTGAACTCAGCCCTGTACACGACCTCACGGATGCTCTTCGCGCTGACCCGCAACGGTGACGCCCCCAAGTTCTTCACCAAGCTCTCCAACAACGGGGTGCCCCGCCGCGCCATCCTTCTTGGCACAACAGTCGGATACGTTTCGGTCATCGCCGTGTACCTGTGGGGGGACGTGGTCTTCACCTTCCTGGTCAACTCCTACGGCGCCGTTGCCTTGTTCGTCTACCTCGTCATCGCGCTTTCGCAGGTGGTTCTGCGTAAGCGGCTTGAACGGGAAGACCCGGCCTCGCTGAAGCTCAAAATGTGGCTTTTCCCCTGGCTCAGCTACGCCACCATCGCCCTCATGCTTGCTGTCATCGCCGCGATGGCCCTGCTTCCCTCAACGCAGTCCCAGTTCCTCATGAGCGGCCTGACCCTGGTGGTCATCCTGGTGGGCTACGAGATCCGCAAAAGGTATGGCCGGCGCCCGGACAGCGAGGCAACGGAGCCGCTAGCTGCAGATGCTGCCACAGGTCCCGCGGCCGTGGAACCCCTCCAGTCCGCGGAAGCGGCCGGACCGGCGCAGGATGGGGAGCCGGCGCCCCCCGCCGGCACTGCCGGGGACGATCCCGGCACTGTCCCCCAGGACACGGTCATGATCCGTCACTGACGGAGGACCCCTCCGCTGCATGAAGCCCGCTGCGGGTACCCGGCAAGGAAGCCGCTACCCTCAGCGGGCTATGTTGTTGGCTGGAGACCCGGCGTCCAGGGAGGCCGCCTCCCCTAGATGTACTCCTTGTTCCCGTCAGGGCTCAACGTTTGCCGACCAGTAGTCCAAGCACCTGGTTGACGACGGCGGGGGTCAGCCCGTCAGACAAATCCAACGACACGTTACGCCGGTAGTAAGGGGACAGGTCCAAGCCCACTCCGACCCCAAGGATCTCCACAGTGCCGGTTGCTTCATGAGTGGCCACCACATCACGGAGGTGGTGTTCCAGGTAGCGGCTGTCGTTGGCCAGGCCTGTGGCCCCGTCCATGGGGCTGCCGTCCGAAATCACCAGCAGGAGCCGGCGGTCCCCCTCACCCGGTCCTCCTTCATCCTCGGCAAGGCGTGATGACGCCCAAGCTACGGCTTCGCCGTCGACGCCCTCGCGGAATAGGTCCCGCTTGAGAAGGGCAGCGATTCCCGGCCGGGCACGGCTCCACGGCGTTGCACTGTCCTTGAACACCAGGTGCCGGACTTCATTCAGCCGGCCTGGATACCGTGGCCTTCCAGCGCGGATCCAGTCCCTGGCCGCCCGCCCGCCGTTCCATGCAGCCGTTGTGAAACCCAGTACTTCACACCGTGCGCCGGCCAGTTCCAGGGCACGGGCATAGACGTCCACCAGGCAGGCTACGGCAGGACTGTGCTCCTTCATGGATCCCGAACAGTCCACCAGGAACGTTACTTTGGACTGCGTCCGGCGCCGGAGGCGGTCGGTTCGGAATACCCGCCGGTCGCCGGAGGAGGTAACCAGGCGGACAAGCCTGCTGCCGTCCAGGCGGCCTTCAAGTGCATCGTCTTCCCAGCCATCCTGCTGGTCCACCGCCAGCAGGGCGCCGAGGGCACGCCCCAGCCTGGGTACATTGATGCCCTTCCCGGCAATGTCGTCATCCAGCTGCTGCCGGTATCCGCGCAGAAGTCCGGCACGGACCAGGTCCGTGGCCTTCAGTTGCCGGTCGTAGGCCGTCGTGAAGGCCTGGTATCCGCCCCTGGCGGACAGGAGGGCCTTGCTGCGCCCGAACCCCGCGGTGGGAACCTGCTCGTCGTCGTTGTCCTGGTCGAAGATCAGCTGGAAATGCGGCAGGCGGGCGGGCTGGCGCTCACGTTTGCCTTTCCCGGAGGCGAGCCTGGCCGCACATGTCCTCCACCGTCCCGGCGATGGCAAGCGCGTGCGGTGCGAACCGTTCCTGGGAGAAGCGGGCGCGCCGCAGGCCGGCAAGATGCCGGCCAATGCCGGCTCCCAGCCGGACCCTGGTGGCTTCGATCCTGTCCTCCAGGTCGGGCGGGATCGGCTCCGCCAGGATCCTGGCCCGGCATACCTGGGCCACGGTAAAAACGAGCAGCCCCAACTCGGTTTCAATCAGGGCCGAGCCCTCGAACTCACCGGCCCATTGCCGGAACCGGGCACTGAGGTTGCTCCGGACGCCCGGCATGGCCGGGTCGGCGAGGGCCTCGACGCGGAACTGCTCCAGCATGTCGAAAACCAGGCCAGCAGCGGGCGCGTCAGGCCGCAGCCTGCCGTGCAGGCCACTGTCGCTGTTGAGCAGCCGGAGGGCCATCCCGTCCGCGGCGCCCCGGAAGGACTCCACGGCCGCGTCCCGCGCATGGGGATGGAGGTGCGGAGCGGGCATGACGACGCGTTGGCCGGCCCGGTACAGGGCATCGCCGCGGAAGTGCAGTCCGGCCTCGCCGCTGAGGGCGCGCAGCACCGTGGCAGCCAACTCCATGGCCTGCTTCCTCCTGCGCAGCAGGATCGCGTCCTGGCGCTTGGCCGCTTCCGCCGCGCGCTCCCGTTCAGCCTGCTCTGTTTGCTCTGCCAGCGAAGCCATCGGGGTGCTATCCGGCGGCAGCCAGTGCGGTGTCCGGAGCCCCCTGCTGGACCTTCGGCACGTCGAGCCTCGCGGTCAAAGCAGCGCTGGAAGTACTCGGCGATGATCCCCTGTTCGGCGTCGTCGCACTTGTTGGCGAAGGAGAGCCGGAAAGCCGTGCCGGGGTCGCCGAAGATGCTGATGTTCTCAGCCCAGGTGATCACGGTGCGGGGGGACATCAGGGTGGACACATCCCCCACCTTGAAGCCCTCACGGGTCAGCTTGGCAACGGCGACCATGGAGGCTACGAGCTCCCTGCCCTGGGGATGGTCCACTTCCGGGACACGGGCCAGCACGATCCTGATTTCGTCCTCCGCCGGCGGGTGGTTCAGGGCGGCCACGATGTTCCAGCGGTCAATCTGGGCGTGGTTGAGCCGCTGCACACCGTGGTACATGCCGTTGAGGTTCCCCAGCCCCACGGTGTTGGCCGTTGCGAAGAGCCTGAAGCCGGGGTGGAGGTCCAGGACCCGGTTCTGGTCCAGGAGGGTGAGCTTGCCGTCCCGCTCCAGGAGCCGCTGGATCACGAACATGACGTCGGGCCGGCCGGCGTCGTATTCGTCCAGGATCAGCGCCACCGGACGCTGGACGGCCCAAGGAACAATGCCCTCCTGGAACTCCGTCACCTGCTTGCCGTCGCGAAGCACTACCGTGTCCCGCCCCACCAGGTCAAGGCGGCTGATATGGCCGTCAAGGTTGACCCGGATGCAGGGCCAGTTCAGCCGTGCCGCCACCTGTTCGATGTGGGTGGACTTGCCCGTTCCGTGCAGGCCCTGGAGCAGCATCCGGCGGTTCCGGCTGAACGCGGCAAGGATTGCCAGCGTGACGTCATGGTTGAACCGGTAGGCGGGGTCCAACTCCGGGACGTGTTCATCGGCCTCGGCGAAAGCGGCCACCGTCAGATCGGAATCGAGGTTGAATGCCTCGCGGACGGAGACCAGGCGGTCCGGCAGCAGGCGGGTCAGCTGTTCCACAGCTGCCCCTCTGCGTCGGCCGCCGCGTCACTGCTGTCGCTCCGGCTTTCATACGACTCCGCCTCGATGCGCCCGATTTCGGCGGCGGCGCGCTGCAGCGCGGGAAGCAGCTTGAGGCCCTTCTCGGGCGTAAGCCTCATGACCGGCGCCTGCACAGCCACGCACAGGTTCGAGACCGTGTTCACGGTGGGCACCAGCACCGCAACGCACACCAGCCCCGGGAGGAACTCCTCATCGTCAATTGCATAGCCGTCCCGGCGCACGCGCTGTAGTTCAGTCTCAATCAGGGCGGGGTCGGTTACTGTCCGGTTGGTGTACCGCTCGAGCGGGGCGGCCGCGATGAGCCGTTTCCGCTGCGCGGGACTGAGCTGGGAGAGGATCATCTTTCCGCTCGCCGAGCAGTGCACCGGAACCCGGGATCCGGGTTGCAGGGTGATCCGCAGCGGTTCAGGCGTTTCGATGCGGTCCAGGTACACCACCTCACTGCCGGACACCGCGGTGACGTTGCAGCTTTCGCCAAGTTCCTTGACCAGGTTGCGCAGCACGGCATGGCGGGCGCCGTGGTGGATGTCGTTGATCAGGAGGTTTTCGGCCATGCGTCGCAGGCGGTTGCCCGTGCCGTAGTGCCGGCCATTGTTCTCGCGGACCAGCAACCCGGAGCTTTCCAGCTGGTGCAGCATGCGGTGCAGCGTGGGCTTGGGAGTCCCGGTTTCCTCCGCCAGGCCCTGGAGGGTGAAGAGCTGGTCCTTGGTGGTGATCAGCTCGAGCAGGGAGAACAGCCGCATGGTGGGCGTTTCTCCTACCAACTCCGTAAGCGCCTCGCCCTCAGGTTGGTTATCGAGCCTGCGAATTTCAGCCATGGCCGGACCCTCTCCGTGATCTTCGAACTACGTTTTATACATTTTATTGTACTTCACGTTCCATCTTTCAAGATTTTTCGTTGACCAGTCGATTTTTATGGCCTACTCTCAGGTTTAGCGTCAAAAAAGAAATAAGACGTTCCGTTTTTTAGACAATCTTGTGACAACGGCCAGTCGTGGAGGACTCGGCCTGTCCTGTAGGAGGAACAACAACATGAGCCAAGACACCGTCGATTTCACCGATGTCTCCGGGGACGCAACGGATCCTTTCACCGCTGAACTGCTGACCGACGAATCGCCTGCCACCGCATCCCGCTCCGTCGTCCAAGGGGTCCAGAAGATGACACCCTCCGAGGCGTTTGTGGAGACCCTGGTCGCCAACGACGTCACGGACATTTTCGGAATCATGGGATCCGCCTTCATGGACGCGATGGATATCTTCGCGCCCGCCGGTATCCGCCTGGTCCCTGTGGTGCACGAACAGGGCGCCGCCCACATGGCCGACGGGTATGCCCGCGCCAGTGGACGCCATGGAGTGGTGATCGGGCAGAACGGCCCCGGAATCAGCAACTGCGTCACGGGCATCGCCGCGGCGTTCTGGGCGCACAGCCCGGTGGTCATCGTGACACCTGAGGCCGGAACCACCGGAATCGGCCTGGGCGGCTTCCAGGAAGCCAAGCAGCTGCCCATGTTCCAGGAGTTCACCAAGTACCAGGGCCATGTCACGCACCCGGCGCGGATGGCGGAATTCACCGGCCGTTGCTTCGACCGCGCCATGTCCGAGAACGGCCCCACACAGCTGAACATTCCGCGGGACTACTTCTACGGGGAGATCAAAGCCGAGATCCCGCAACCGCGCCGCGTGGACCGTGGAGCCGGCGGAACGAAGAGCCTGGACGAGGCGGCTGCCCTGCTCGCCACTGCCAAGTTCCCGGTGATCGTCTCCGGCGGCGGCGTCGTCATGGCAGACGGCGTTGAGGAATGCAAGGACCTCGCCGAACGGCTCGGTGCCCCGGTGGTGAACAGCTACCAGCACAACGATTCCTTCCCCGCAAGCCACCCGCTCTGGGCCGGTCCGCTCGGTTACCAGGGTTCCAAGGCGGGCATGAAGCTCATCTCGCAGGCCGACGTCGTCATTGCCCTTGGTACCCGCCTCGGTCCGTTCGGAACATTGCCGCAGTACGGCCAGGCCTACTGGCCCACCGAGGCAAAAATCATCCAGATCGACGCCGACCACACCATGCTGGGGCTGGTCAAGAAGATCAGCGTGGGAATCTGCGGTGACGCCAAGGCGGTGGCCGTCGAGCTGAACAAGCGCCTGGACCAGCTCACCCTTGCCTGCGACGCGACCAAGGCGGAGCGGGCAGCCGTCATCAAGGCTGAGAAGGAAAGCTGGGAAGAGGAGCTCACGGCCTGGACCCACGAAAAGGACGAATACAGCCTGGACATGCTGGAGGAGCACAAGAACGAGGAAGGCAACTGGCTTTCCCCGCGCCAGGTCCTCCGTGAACTTGAAAAGGCAATGCCGGAAGACGTAATGGTCTCCACCGACATCGGAAACATCAATTCGGTGGCGCACAGCTACCTCCGCTTCGAAAAGCCCCGCAGCTTCTTCGCCCCGATGAGCTTCGGAAACTGCGGCTACGCCCTGCCCACAATGATCGGCGCAAAGGCCGCAGCCATGCACCGCCCGGCAGTCGCCTACGCCGGCGACGGGGCCTGGGCCATGAGCATGGGCGAAGTCCTCACGGCCGTGCGGCACGACATTCCCGTGACCGCGGTAGTGTTCCGCAACCGTCAATGGGGTGCGGAAAAGAAGAACCAGGTGGAGTTCTACAACCGGCGCTTCGTCGCCGGCGAGGCTCGACAACGGCGAGAGCTTCGCCGCGATGGCGCAGACCATGGGCGCTGAGGGCGTCGTCGTCGACCAGCTTGAGGAAGTGGGTCCGGCCCTGAAGCGGGCCCTGGCAGACCAGATGGAAGAGGGCAAGACCACCGTTATCGAGATCATGTGCACCCGTGAGCTCGGTGACCCCTTCCGCCGCGACGCGCTCGCGAAGCCGACCCGCCTGCTCGAGAAGTACAAGGACTACGTCTAAACCGCACGCAAACAGCTGAACACGCCTGTGGAGGTCTCCCGAAAGGAGGCCTCCACAGGCGCACACGGGGGTTTTCGCCCCCTCCCATGACAGGAAGCAGGACGTTACATGAGCACCGAGACCATCCCGAACCGAGCCGCCACGCCGGAGGCCTGCGCGGCCGTCGCCGCTGTCGGCACAGGCCTATATATCGACGGCGAGTGGGCGCCTGCGGCGAGCGGCGAATACTTCGATGTCGTAAACCCCGCCACCGAGCGGGTCATTGCCAGGGTTGCCGACGGCGGCAGCGGGGACGCGTGCCGGGCCATCGAGGCTGCCGGCCGGGCGCAAAAGGAATGGGGCCGCACTGCGCCGCGGGAGCGCGGCGAAATCCTGCGGCGCGCGTTCGACCTGATCATGGAGCGGCAGGAGCACCTGGCCCTGGTCATGACAACGGAAATGGGCAAACCCCTGGCCGAAGCAAGGGCCGAGGTGGTGTACGCGGCTGAATTCTTCCGCTGGTTCTCGGAGGAAGCGGTCCGGATTGGCGGCGACGTGGCCACCACCGGGGACGGCAGGAACCGCATCATGGTCTCCAAGGAGCCCGTGGGACCGTGCGTGCTGGTCACCCCGTGGAATTTTCCGTTGGCAATGGGAACCCGCAAAATCGGTCCGGCGATCGCCGCCGGCTGCACCATGGTCTTCAAGCCTGCCAACCTGGCCCCGCTTACCTCGCTCGCGCTGGTGGACATCCTGGCCGAGGCTGGATTGCCCAAGGGCGTCCTGAACGTCGTCACCACCAGCAACGCAGCAGAAGTGGTCAGCCTGTGGGTGGGGAGCGGGATCGCCCGCAAGATCAGCTTTACCGGCTCGACGGGAGTGGGTTCCTGGCTGCTGGAGCAGGCGGCGCGCAATGTCATGCGCGCCTCCATGGAACTGGGCGGGAATGCTCCCCTGATCGTCTTCGGCGACGCCGACCTTGATATAGCCGTGGAAGGTGCCTTCACCGCAAAGATGAGGAACATGGGTGAGGCCTGCACGGCCGCAAACCGCATTTTCGTGCAGCGCAGCGTAGCCGCCGAATTCGTGGCGCGGCTTTCCAAGCGCCTCGACGCCTTGAGGGTCGGGGATGGAGCAGAGCAAGGCACCGATGTGGGCCCGCTCGTTGAGGAAAAAGCCCTCCGCAAAGTACAGGAACTGGTGGCTGACGCCGTCGCGAAGGGCGCCACCGTGGTTTGCGGCGGGACGCGGCCCGAACGTCCGGGCTATTTTTACGCCCCGACCCTGCTCTCGGACGTGAGCGCAGACGCGGACTTGATGAGGGAGGAGATCTTCGGCCCGGTGGCGCCGGTCATCACCTTCGACACCGAAGAGGAAGTCCTGGCCCTGGCCAATGACACAGCCTGGGGGCTGGCAGGCTACGTCTTCACCCGCGATCTGGACCGGGCCTTCCGGGTGGGCGGGGAGCTCGAGGTAGGCATGGTGGGCTTCAATACCGGCATTGTCTCCAGCCCGTCAGCTCCCTTCGGCGGCATCAAGTCCTCCGGACTGGGCCGTGAGGGCGGTCGGCAGGGCATCGAGGAATACCTTGAGACCAAGTACTTTGCGATGCCCCGCCGCTAGGAGGACCGGCTCAATCGGAACCTGCAAGCAGCATTCGTGCGGTTTCCCCCACGAGCGCCATTCCCTCACCGATTGAGCGGGAGGGGATGGCGCCGAAGCCGACCCGAAAACAGTTGCGGGGCGCCTGGGGTTGGATAAAGTAAATGTCCCCCCGTTCAATGAGGACACCCCTTTGTTCCACCCGCCGGACCAGTTCCAAGGCATCCAGTTCCGGCGGACCGGTGATCCAAAGACTGACTCCCCCTGGCGGGTAGCCCTCCTGGTCCCACGGCAGATACTCGGTCGAAAAGCCGCTGACCATCTCCCACCTGGCCTTCATCTGCCGGCGGTGCCGGCGCAGCGCACGGTGGTAGTCCCCGCTGTCAATCATCAGGGCCAGGGCACGCTGCAGGTGGCCCGGCGGGTGCCGGACCTGGTAGCGGCGGACCTTCTTCAGTTCCCTGATCAGCTCAGGGGGTCCGACAAGGAACCCCAGGCGAAGGCCCGGTGAGAGGAATTTCGAAAAGGTGCCCAGGTACAGGACGTCACCGGTCGAATCCAGCGCCTTAAGCGCCGGGCTGGGGCTGCCTTCATAACGGAATTCGCTGTCGTAGTCATCTTCAATGACCACCGTCCCGGAAGCGGTCGCCAGATTAAGCAGCCGGTGCCGCCGTTCCATGCTCAGCGTCACATTGGTGGGATGGTGATGGCTGGGCGTCACGTAAAGCAGTGCCGTTCCGCTGAGTGCCGGCGGCAGGCACAACCCATCCTTGTCGACGTCGATGCCGTACACCTGGGCCCCCGTGCGGCGGAAGATATGGCGGGCGTCGAGGTAACCCGGGTTTTCGATCGCCACCCGCTGGTGCGGTCCCAGCAGGGTCCTGGCGAGCAGGTCCAGCCCTTGCTGGGACCCGATGGTGATGAGGATCTCGTCCGGGCCGGCCTCTATCCCACGGGCCGGAAGGATCTGCCGCCGGATCATGTCGATCAGCATGGGGTCATCGGCTCCCACGCAGTCCTGGAGGCTGGCAAAACGGTGCGGTTGGTAAAGGGCCTCCCGAAGGCTGCGTATCCAGGCCGTCGCCGGGAAGCTCTGGACGTCGATCTGCCCCGCGACGAAGGGATAAGGATACTTGTGCCAGTCTGCGGTCTTTTGGACTTCAGGCACGCCCTCATCGGCGTACCGCCGCATCCGTGACGACCAGTCGATCATGGATCGTGTTGTCTGGACGTCAGCTTCCGCCGCAGCCGCCATATCGGGGTTCACGAAGATGCCGCGGCGTTCGTGGCTGAGGACCAATCCCTCTGTGAGGAGCTCCTGGTATGCAAGGTTGATGGTGTTGCGGGAAACCTTCAGCTCGGCCGCCAGCTCCCGGGAACTGGGAAGCCTGCGGCGGGCATCGAAAACACCCACTGCAATGCCGTGCTCGATTACGCGGCGGACTTGCCGGTAAAGCGGCTGGTTGGAACTGCGGTTTATCTCGATAAGTGTCCGTGCCACGATTGCCTCCGGGACTGGTAGCTGAGGTAGCGCACCAAGAAGGGGCGGGGGTGCTCGTCGCTGAACTCCCCGCCCTGATCCTGCTATAACTTTAGCTACCTGCCAGTGCCTTCGATGAATCAATGACGGGGATCCCGAGGGCAGCGCCCACCGCCGCGTTGGTGAGGTGTCCTCCGGTGGTGCTCAAACCGGCCCGAAGTGCCGCGTTCTCCGCGAGGGCGCGGTCCACGCCCTTGTCGGCAAGCTGCAGGACATACGGCAGGGTCACATTCGTCAGCGCGTAGGTAGAGGTGTGGGGGACGGCGCCGGGCATGTTCGCCACGCAGTAGAACACCGAGTCGTGAACCCGGAAGGTCGGCTCCTGGTGGGTGGTCGGCCGTGAATCCTCGAAGCAGCCGCCCTGGTCGATCGCAATGTCGACCAGCACGCTGCCGGGCTTCATGCGCGACACCAGTTCGTTGGAGATGATTTTGGGGGCCTTGGCTCCGGGAACCAGGACCGCGCCGATCACCATGTCCGCCTGCAGGACTTCCTGCTCGATGGCCAACTGGTTGGCTGCAAGCGTCCGGACCCTGCCCTGGTACATGCGGTCTGCCGCGCGCAGCTTGTCAACGTTCTTGTCGAACAGAACCACGTCCGCCCACATCCCGGCAGCAACGGCAACAGCGTTCATACCGGACACACCGGCGCCGATCACCACGACCCGCGCCGGTGCCACACCGGAGACACCGCCGATCAGGATGCCGCGGCCGCCCTGGTGGCGCGTGAGGCACTGGGCACCCAGAAGCGGTGCCAGCCGGCCGGCCACCTCACTCATTGGGAACAGCAGCGGCAGCGAGCCGTCCTCGAGCCTGCACGGTTTCGTAGGCGATGGAAGTGCTGCCGGCATCCAGCAGCGCCCTGGTGCAGGCCTCGTCTGCGGCGAGGTGCAGGTAGGTGAAGATGGCCAGGTCCGGACGCATCCGGTGGTATTCCTCGGCGACTGGCTCCTTGACCTTCAGCAGCAGGTCGGCGATGGCCCACACTTCATCTGCCGTGTCCACGATGACAGCACCCGCGAGGGTGAACGCGTCGTCGGAGATGGAGGAGCCTACGCCCGCTCCGCTTTCGATGAAGACCTCATGTCCGTGGGCCAAGAGCCGTGGACTCCGGCAGGAGTGACGGCCACCCGGTATTCGTGGGACTTTACTTCTTTGGGAACGCCAATTTTCACGTGGTACCTCCGGCGGTAGTTGCATGTTTGTGGGTGTCGACCGCGCTGTGTGCGCAGCGCTCATCGAAGTATTGCCGCAACCGGGCAGGGCCAGAAGGTCCAGAAACAGTCCAACCGATGGGTCCAAACTGGACCCTTCGGATGGGACGCATTTGGCACTGCTGGCCGGCCGAAACCCCACCTAGGCTTTCGTTCATTGCTATTCATTCCGAACGAAGGAGATGATCGTGGACGCCACCACCCTCAGGGCCCAGGCCCGACGACACCTCGGGCCGCACTTCACCCGCAAAGACACCTGGGACAGCGAATTCCCCATTTTCGTCCGCGGCGAAGGAAGCTACCTGATCGACACCGAGGGTGATCGCTACCTCGATGGACTGGCCGGCCTTTTTGCGTCAACATGGGCCACGGCCGCGCTGACATTGCCAAGGCAGCCAGTGAGCAGATCGGCACCTTGGCCTACGCCTCCAACTGGGGCGCCGCCCATCCCCCGGCCATTGAAGCTGCTGCCCTGATCGCCGAACTCGCACCGGGTGACCTTGGTACCACGTTCTTCGTGAACTCCGGCTCAGAAGCCGTCGAGACCGCATTGAAGTTCGCCCGCCAGTACTTCCGCAGCCAGGGCCAGCCGGAGCGGACCAAAGTCATCAGCCGGAGCATGGCCTACCACGGCACCACTATGGGTGCGCTCTCCATAACCCAGCTGCCCAAGATCAAGGACCCCTTCGGGGAACTCCTTCCCGGGATCCGGAGCGTGCCCAACACCCTCGGCTTCACGGGAGACTGTGGCCCGGTCACGGACCTGGAGTGCTTCCAGGCCATCGAACGGACCATCCTTGAAGAAGGACCGGAAACCGTCGCGGCCGTCTTCGCCGAACCCGTCCAGAACGGCCGCGGCGCACTTGTGGCCCCCGACGGCTACTGGCCGGCACTCCGGGCCCTGTGCGACAAATACGGAATCCTGCTGGTCTCCGATGAAGTGATCTGCTCCTTCGGCCGGCTGGGACACTTCTTCGGGCATGGTGTCACGGGCGTCGTTCCGGACATGGTCACCTTCGCCAAGGGTTCGACGTCGGGCTACGCACCCCTGGGTGGGCTGATCGTGCGGGAAAAGCTGGTCCGGGAGCTGTTCAACTCATCCAAGGGCGGCGTCTTCACCCACGGCGCCACGTGGGGCGGCCACCCTGTTTCCACTGCTGTTGCCGTAGCCAATATCAGTGCCATGCGCGATGAGAACGTCCTGGGCAACGTCCAGGAAAACGGTCCGAAGCTCATGAAAGCCCTGAACGGGCTGAAGAACTCGCACCGTTGCGTCAAGGCGGTCCGCGGAACGGGCTACTTCTACGCGATCGAACTCATGGCGGACAGCTTCAGCGGGCGGGAATTCACCGAGGCTGAATCGCTGAAGGTGCTTCGGGAGGTGCTCCCGGAGTCCTTCAAGCGGACGAAGGTGATCCTGCGCGGCGATGACCGGGGTGCCACGATGCTCATGATCTCCCCACCCCTGGTTGCCGACGCCGAGGTGCTCTCCGAGCTTCTCCATGGCGTGGACGGAATGCTCAATGACATCGAGAAGGCCGTCCAGCCCTAGCCTTGCGTCTGCGCCATTCAGCCTTGGGGGTCCCGCACGGACCCCCAAGGCCCAATTAAAGGAAAGGGCAAGCCATGGAAACTGGCGCCAGCAGCCGGCTTCAGACCCCGGAATTTCAAAACAACGCGATCAGGGACCGGTGGACCAGGGAGCTGTGCGGCCACGACAAAACCGTCGCCTTCGCCGACGGCGAGGACCCCGGGCGATCCTCGCCGCAAACACACTTGCAGCCGCAGGGATCATTAAGCCACGGCTGGTCGGCAGAAGCAGCAGGATCAAGCAGGCGGCAGCAGAGGCAGGCATCGTCCTGGCCCCGGACCTGATCCTGGACTGCTGCGGCCTTGCCCACGATGCCAGGGTCAGCACGGTTCTCGAAGCGGCTTATGCAAACCGTCCTGAACTGTTTGCCATGGCCAAGCATGAGGCGGTGAACCTCACTGCGGCTGCCCTCCGCGCCGGCCTTGTGGACGCCTCCGTGGCCGGAGCCACCACGCCCACAGCCCACGTCCTGCGGACCGCGCTGCGGGTCGTGGGGCTGGCTCCCTCCTGCAAGACCGTCAGCGGCTCGTTCCTGATGCTGCTTCCGGACGAGACGGAGCTGACGTTTGGTGATTGTGCCGTCGTGCCGAACCCGTCGGCCGGGCAATTGGCGGATATTGCAGAGTCGGCAGCCCTGACACACCAGGCCCTGACTGGGAAGGAACCCAAAATTGCCATGCTGTCCTTCAGCACCCAGGGAAGCGCCACCCACCCGGATGTGGATAAGGTCAAGGCCGCGATATGCCTGCTGCGTGCCCGGAACCCCCAGCTCCAGGTTGACGGCGAACTGCAGTTCGACGCGGCCCTGGTCCCCCACATCGGGGCATCAAAGGCGCCCGGATCCGACGTGGCCGGACAAGCGAATGTCCTTGTCTTCCCCACCCTGGATGCCGGCAACATCGGCTACAAGATAGCGGAGCGGCTGGGTGGTGCCGTGGCCATAGGACCTGTCCTGCAGGGGCTGGCCGCCCCCATCAACGACCTGTCCCGTGGTTGCAGCGCCGAGGATATCGCCTTCCTTGGGCTCCTAAGCGCCGTCCAGTCACTGTCCGGCTCCCTGCAGACGGTGGCAGCGGCCTCCATGTCCTGACCCTGCCGGGTTCGGCCGCCGGAAGACCCCGGCGGCCCACCACCATGCCCCTTACAAGAAAGGAGATTCGTCACCGCCTGCGCAGGCACGAAGGGGACGAATAGCAGAAAACCATGACCCAAGACCTGGCCACATCGGCAAGAAGCGAAAAAGAGGGAAGGCTGCTGACCCGCGGCCTGCGGCTCAAGGCGCTCCCCGGGCTCGCCGTGGCAGGGGCAGCCGTGGCCGTGTCCTGGCTGATCCATTCGACCGTCCCAGTGCTCCCGTTCCTCACCGTGGCCGTCATCCTGGGCATTCTTTCGGCAAATCTTCCAGGAATGGGCGCTGCGGTTGAGGGAGTACTCAGGCCAGGCCTCGTGCTCTCCGCCAAGCGGCTCATGCGGCTCGGCATTGTCCTCCTGGGACTGAAGCTAAGCATGGTCGACGTTGTGGCGCTGGGCTGGTCAACCGTGGGAATCGTCGTCGCAATTGTCCTCCTGACTTTTGCGGGCACACTTCTCCTGGGCAGGATGCTCAAACTGCCGGGCGACCAACCCCTGCTGCTGGCGACCGGCTTTTCCATCTGCGGCGCCTCTGCCATCGGGGCCATGAGCGGTGTGACGAAGACCGATCACCGGGACACCGTGATCCCCATCGCCCTGGTCACGCTCTGCGGCACCCTGGCCATCGGCGTTTTGCCGGTCCTCAAGGGCCCGCTGGGCCTGGACGACGTGGAGTTCGGGCATTGGGTGGGTGCCAGCGTCCATGACGTTGGCCAGGTTGTGGCCGCAGCCCAGACAGCGGGCACCACAGCACTGGCTGGAGCCCTCATCATCAAGCTCACGCGGGTTCTGCTGCTTGCTCCCATGGTGACTGGGGCCGCCTTCCTGGCGCGGCGCCGCCACCGCCGGTCCGGCGCCGCTGCCGGCTCAGTGAGCTTCCCCCGCTGATTCCGCTCTTTGTGGGCGGATTCATGGCCGCCATAGTGGTCCGGACGCTGGGCATCCTTCCCACCGAAGCACTTCAGGCCGCGGCCCTGGTCCAGGACCTTCTGCTTGCTGCCGCGCTCTATGGGCTCGGCGCATCCGTGCAGATCCCCACAATGCTCAAGACGGGCGGCCGGGCGATCATTACGGCGATGCTGTCCTGGGCGTTGATCGCAGCCCTTTCCTACGTAGGCGTCCAGCTCATCCACGTTTCCTGAGCAGGCCGGGACGGTGCGCACGTGTCCTCGAAGAAGCGTGGGCTGAACCGCAGACCCCGGGGCGCCCGCGTTGACGACCGCGTCGGGGGTCACCGTCATGGCGCGCGAACGACCTCTGGTCGACGGACATCACTGAGCACCCGAGTGCCGAGGGGAAGCTCTACCTCTGTGCAGTGAAGGACTTCTATTTCCTGCGGGATGGTGGGCTACTCAGCGAATTCGCGGATGAAGTGCTCACTGGCGGTAGTCGCCAGAAGAACGCTGTACGGATACACCGCCCCAAGGGCAGTGGTGCGCTGCGATCGAGGACCGCAACGGAGTCGTTTTTCTCTCTGCTGCAGAAGAACGTCCTGGATCGAGTGCTCCTACGGGCTGACGAAGTTTCCGAACTCTGGGGCCGGTTCCCCAAGTTGCACTCCAGCCCCTCCACCCAGCAACTGCTCCCTTATCAGAACGACGCCCAAGGCAAAGTGGCTGATTGACGGGGACTTCACCCAGATTTCGGCCGATGGGGTCGCTACGCCGGTAGGGGGACTCCTAGTGTGTGCCGACAGGCTTCTCTGACTTTGGCGATCATGGGTGAGTCGGTCATGTCGCTGCTGTAAATGAGGCTGATTCGGGAGGTTGCACTGCCGTCTTGGATGTCCAGATAGGCAAGGCCGGGGATGGCGTAGGCGCGGAGAGATTCCGGAACAACTGCGATACCCAGGTGCGCGGCTACCAGACCGAGGATGGTTGGGAACTGGATGGCTTGCTGGGCGAGGTCGAAGTCGACGTCGGCGGCGTGAAGCAGTGCGGCGATGTGGTCGAAAAGTCGCGAGATCCTGTCCCGCGGGAAAGCGATGAATCTTTCACCTTTCAGTTCTGCCAGAGCTACTGATCCGCGGGGTGCCAGGGGGTGGTTGGTGGGGACAGCCAGCATAAGGCGTTCATTTCGCAGGAGCACAGGGCTGAGGCCTGGCACTGCCCGGACTTCCCGAGCGATCCCAGCATCAAGGGCCCCTGCGGATATGAGCTCGATCTGGGCGTCGGTAGTTTCCTCGCGAAGCTCAAGGTCGATTCCGGGCCATCGGGACCGTAGTTCCCGGACAACGGGTGGAAGGGCCGAGATCGCTGCTGATGAGACGAATCCAAGACGCAGCCTCCCGATCTCGCCGCTTCGAGCCTGCTGAAGCGCCGCGGTCATAGCTGCGTGCTGGGCCAAAAGTTTCCTGGCATGTTTGAGGAGCACTTCTCCCTCAGCCGTGAGCTGTACGTTTCGGGAGTTGCGGACGAACAACTGAGTCCTGCATTCCTCTTCCAGTTTACGGATCTGCTGACTCAGAGGTGGCTGAGCCATGTGCAGCCGCTCCGCGGCACGGTTGAAATGAAGCTCCTCGGCCACAGCAACGAACAGTTCCAGACGACGAATGTTCACAAAACCAAGACTAACCAGATATCGATACGCGTCAAATGGATACTTCAATGAGTAGCTTTAGCGGTCTACCGTTGAGGGTGAGAACAGTCATCCCACTACAGAACTAAGAGGTTCCAGAATGCCCGTAATGACCAAACCTGCGAGCAGCTTTATCAACGGAAGCTGGGTTGCAGGGACCGGGCCAACGACGTCCCGGTACAACCCGTCCGCCCCGGGGGAAGCGGTCACCATATATCACCAGGCAAGTTCCGAAGAGCTGGCCCAGGCCATCGACGCTGCCTCTGCAGCGGCGCCCGCATGGGACCGGTTGGGGATTCTGGCCCGGGGAAGGATTCTGGCGGCTGCGGCCGCGCTCATCCGGGAACGCCGCGACGACATAGCCCGGGTCATGACGGCCGAACATGGCAAGCCCTTGGCGGAGTCCAGACTGGAAGTTGACGCTTCGGCCGATACGTTCGAGTACCACGCGGGGTCGGCACGGAACCCGGTGGGCACTGCGTACCCTTCCAGTCATCCGGATGAACGGATCCTGACAGTGCGGCGTCCCCTGGGCATCATCGCAGTCATCACTCCTTGGAATTTCCCACTGCAGATTCCCGCCTGGAAGATTGCCCCTTCCCTGCTGCATGGCAACACCGTGGTCTGGAAGTCCGCAAGCCCCACGCCCGGAGTATCGGTCCTGCTCATGGAAATCCTTGCCGACGCCGGCGTTCCGGCAGGTGTCGCGAACCTTCTCCTCGGGCCGGGCCCGCTGGGTTCTGAACTTGTTTCCCATCCGTCCGTCGCGGGCGTGACCTTTACCGGATCCGTTCCTGTGGGGCACCACATCCGCGGGATTGTCTGCGGCCGGGGGCCAAACTGCAGATGGAACTGGGTGGACACAACGCCACTCTTGTCCTGCCCGACGCCGACGTCGAACTGGCCGCATCCAGCGCCATTAAAGCCGCGATGGGATCCACGGGCCAGAAGTGCACGGCCACCCGCCGGATCATCTTGGTCGGCGACGGGCACGAAGAATTCCTGGACCGGCTCAAAGAAAAAGTCGCAGCCCTTGTCCTCGGCCCGGGCACAGACCCCTCAGTGCAGATCGGGCCCGTCATTTCGGCCGCCGCCCGGGATGAAATCAACGCAGCGATCAACACAGCAGTTGCCGAGGGCGGGCACATCCTGGCGCAAGCCCCTGCGCCGACTTCAGAAGGGCATTACGTCCAGCCCACCGTGCTGACCGGCCCGCCCTCCCTGGCAATCTGCCGTGAAGAGGTCTTCGGACCTGTGGTCACAGTTCTGCGCGCCGCCACCCTTGATGAAGCCATTGCGCTGGCGAACAATACCGAATTTGGCCTTACCGCCTCGGTATTCACCAGCGATGAGCGCACCGCCCGGAAGTGTGTGACCTACTTGGATGCCGGGCTCGTGAAGGTCAACGCGCCCTCAACCGGTTCAGAGCTCCACGCGCCCTTCGGCGGAATGAAGGATTCAACCTTCGCCGGCCCCCGGGAACAGAACAGCGCCGCGGCCGCAGCATTCTTCACCCACGAAAAGACCGCCTACCTGCGCCTGGCACCCGAGAAAGCATGATCATGACCCTTCAGGACGAACGAACCAATCAAGGACTCCGCGCCCCGGAAGAGGTGCTCTCAAGCGCTGACATGAACGGGGCGTGGGCGACCCGCCACAGCTTTGCCCGCACCATGCTCCGCCGCGCCGCCGCCCGCAAATGGGCTATCACCAGGACCCGGCTGGACCTGGACGCAGAAGCACGGGGCACTGCCGTCTACACGGTGAACGCAGAAGGCCGGCAGCTGAGCTTCATCGCTTTCTGCCGCACCTTGGAAGAAAGCGAACGCACCGACCGGGTCATCGCCGACGCCTGGGACGTGACAGCCGCCCTCATCGAAGGAAACCTCACACCCGAGCGAGAAGCGGAGCCTGCGGCGTAACGTCCCAATCCAGGAACGAGGCCGAGTAGATCCGGAAACGATCATTCTGACCCGGGCCAACCGCAGCGCACGCTTCTTCGACTATGTCAGCGACTGCCTGGCCTCCGGGTCGCAGCCCGACGTCGACACCATCGGCCCCAGCCCGTACCTGATCCGCAGCACCGCGTTCTACGGCAACGGAAAATTCGGGCTCAAGGAATTCACGGACATCCCCGACGACCACCCGCTCGCCGTACCCTACCGCTCGCAGATGCTGGCCGCTTGGCTGCTGCGTGAACTGAGCATGGACATGGTTGAACACGTTGCCCGCACCAAAGCTAGGGCAACCGGGACGAAAGCGGTCCCGCTTGATGAGGCGTGGAGCCGCTACCTTGGCCTGGGCAACGCCACCGGACTGGGCATGGTCCCATTCGTGATCAACCATCCGGACTACCTTGACGCCTGGTGCCGGATGCGGGAAATTCCACTCGCCGCCGGACTCGGCCGGGACTACACCCCGGATCATCCGGACCTTTCCCGCGTTGCCGAACTTCTCACCCGCGCCGATCGGCACCTTGGGGAGAAGCACGCGCTCAATACCGCACCGTTCCTCCCCAGCGGGGCCATCAGGCCCCAGCTGCAGCAACTCCTGAAAGCGCTGAAGGACTACATAAACACAGCGTCGGAGCCAGCCTCCGTCCTTGCACGCCTGCACGAGACGGCCGCCAGGATGAGTCCCGAGGCCCGGGGGATCTTTGCCTCGATCGTCATCGAACTGCGTTCCGACTTCGACGAAAACGCCGAGGCCCTGCTCAGGGTGGACGGTCCTGCCCCGTTTGACACTGCCATGCAGTGCTGGGAACTAAAGCAGGTGCTGGATGCGAACTATGCCTGGGCCCGAAGCTACGACTTTTCCGATCCGGAAAGGACCCGGTATTACTGGTTCTCCTCAGCAGCGAATGAAGAACCGCGACGTGCACGGCGCATTACCCGGCCCGTGGGGACAGCCGAGCACTGCACTGATATCGTCCGCCGTGTCAACGCTCTCGCCACCGACCTTGAACGGTTCCCGGCGAGCCGCAGCCTCGCGGAGTTCCTCCTCGCACACCCCGGCCACCGATTCGCCGCGGCCCGGGTCCAACAGACACGCCCCTACGTCTATGGGGAACTCCACGACAACCTCATCGACGGGGAATTCCTGCCCCTCAGCACCCAGCGCTTTCAGCTGGCCACCTACGGAATGAACAACTTCAGCCCCCAGTCCACCGATTGGCTCCGCGTGACCCTGTTCAGTGGGGCTCCCCGCGCCATGGACATCAACGCCGGAACAGACGAGGACGACTGGCTGTTTCCCACAGCGCCGAAGGAGCAGGGACAGTGAGCCTCCACGAACAGCTGACCGTCGTCGACGGTCTCCAAATCAGCAACTGGAGCCGCCCCGTTCTGGAAGAATTGCGTACCGGTGGTGTCACCGCAGTCAACGCCACCTGCGCAGTCTGGGAAAATGCGGCGGACGCCCTCCGGTCACTCGGTCAGTGGCTGGAGCTGGTCAACCGCAACCCGGACCTCGTGTTCCTGGCCACGTCCGGGGCAGACATCGAAACCGCAAAGGAACAAAACAGGATCGCCGTGTTCCTGGGATTCCAAAACGCGAGCCCGTTCGAAGACGACTACCGCTACGTCGAACTCTTTCACCGACTCGGTGTCCGGATTGCCCAGCTGACCTACAACAACCAAAACCTCATCGGCAGCGGCTGCTTTGAATCCGACGACGCCGGCTTAACCCGCTACGGCAGGGTAATCGTGGAAGAAATGAACCGGGTCGGCATGCTCATCGACCTCTCCCACGTCGGTTACCAGACCAGCCGCGATGCCATCGATGCCTCCTCGGTCCCCGTCTCCGTCACCCACTCCAACCCACTGTGGTTCTTTGACACCCCCAGGAACAAACCCCACGACGTCATCCAGCCCCTGGTGGACCGGGGTGGCGTTATCGGCTGCTGCCTCTACCCCACCGTCAGCGGAGGGGAACACATCACCCTCGAAAGCTTCTGCACCATGGTCGCCCGGACAGTAGACCAATACGGTCCCGCAAGCGTGGGAATCGGCAGCGACTGCACCCGCGGCTGGGACCAGGAGTTCGTCGGCTGGCTCCGCAACGGCCGCTGGCAACCCACCGACCCGCAGAACACGCCTACCTGGCCTCTCTGGCCGAACTGGTTCACCGGCCCCTCGGACTTCCCCCAACTCACTGACGGCCTGGCAGCTGCAGGGCTGACAGATCACACCGTTGCAGCTGTCATGGGCGGCAACTGGGCCCGGCTCTTCACAGAAGTTATGGACACAACAAAGGAACCCGCGCATGCCTGACACCATCACCGCGCCCCACGGCCAGCAGACAGACCGAAGGATCCACGTCCAGCCCCGTGAGATCAAAGAAGCGGCATTTCGGTCCCTCTGCGCCGCCGGCGCGGACCCCATCGAAGCCCAGGAAGGAGCCCTCGCAGTCCTTCGCGCCGAAACCAAAACACACGGCGGGCTGCGGCTCCTGACAGAACTACTCGATGCTAACTGGACAACACCGGCCCCCACAGCAGTCGCCACTGAAACATCCTGGATGGGCGGCCAGTTGCGGGAGCTAGACTCAGCCGGGCAACCACCGCTGCGGACCGCGCTCCAACTCCTTGACCTCACCTACGCCGCCCCGGCCGGAGAAGTATCCGTGATCCGCACCTCGCAGACCAATATCCCGGCACCCCTTTGGAATGACCTGCTGATTAGGCACACCGCTGCCCTGGGCCGCCAGATCGTCATCACCACGGCCCATGCCATGTCAACCGGAGACAACGATGCCGTTGAGTACCTCACGGTCCGAAATAACGCGGTCTCTAACACGCAAACAGTGGAATCGGAAGCGGTCGCAGCCCTCCTGCCGAAGACCGCCGGTAACAGCGTCGTCGTGATGGCGTTGCCCGACCCCATCCACACCAGCCCACATACAGCCGCTGTCGCCCCCAAGCCACTGCAAATGCAGGAGAAAGAATGGCAGAGCATGTACCAGATGTCCCGGAAATACCTGGTGCCGGACACATGAGCATTATCACCCGGACACAGTTCACCGACGGCAAGCCCCGGCCCTACTCCGCATCCGCCACAACCGGCGGCATCATCTACCTGTGCGGGCAGATACCGGCTCGAGCAGACGGCACCGTCCCGCCAGACATCGCCGGACAGGTAACACAGGCCTTCGACAACCTCGAAGCCGCCCTTAAGGATGCAGGGTCCAGCCTCTCCCACCTGCTCAAACTCACCGTCTTCCTGGCCGACCTTGACGAATTCGATAACTACAACGCCGCCTACCTCACCAGGCTCAGCGGCCACCCACTGCCTCCCCGCACCACCGTTCAGGTAGCCCGGTTCAGAGGCGAAAAACGCATCGAGATCGATGCCGTAGCAGCCCACGCAGCATAGCCGCGCCACACCCACAGATCTGTTGGGTTACCAACGTCGCTTTCCCTCCTCCCAGATCGGAACCACCATGCTTTCCCAAGCCCCCGCACCAGCATCCCAAATGACCATCGACTCAGCACCGCTGAACTCCTTCCACAAACGCCTCACCCTCTTCAGCTCAGGAGGACCGTTCCTGGACGGATACATCCTGGCCATCATCGGCATCGCCCTCGTCCAAATCATCCCCGCCTGGCAAATGAATGACTGGTGGAACGGGCTCATCGGCGCCTCTGCCCTTGTCGGCGTATTCCTGGGCGGCCTAATCTTCGGCAACATCACCGACAAAATCGGCCGCAAACTCATGTACACGATCGACCTCATGGCCATCATCGTGTTCTCCATCGCCCAGTTCTTCGTCCAGGAACCCTGGCAGCTCTTCGTCCTGCGGCTCCTCATCGGCGTAGCCGTCGGCGCTGACTATCCCATCGCCACCTCCCTCGTCGCGGAATTCGTGCCCAAAAACTGGCGTGCCCGGCTTCTTGGCGGCCTCAACGCCATGTGGTTCGTCGGCGCTACCGTCGCAGCGTTCGTCGGCTACTGGCTCCTCTCCCTCGAAGACGGATGGCGCTGGATGCTACTCTCCTCCGCCGTACCGGCCGTTCTGATCCTCATCGCCCGGGCCACCATCCCCGAATCCCCACACTGGCTCGTCGGCAAAGGCCGCCACCAAGAAGCACTCGAAATCCTGAACAAAACTATCGGCGAAGGCGCCACACTGGACGGCATCACCGCCCACGACCCGAACGCCGCAAAACTCAGCACCGCGAAGGCATTCAAACTCGTCCTGACCGGCGGATACCTGCACCGGGTCGTGTTCATCTCCATCTTCTGGACCTGCACCATCGTCACCCTGTTCTCCATCTACGCCTTCGGACCCCAAATCCTGGCCCTGTTCAACCTCCAGTCCGGCGACGAAGCCAACATCGGCTACGGCCTGATTAACCTGTTCTTCCTCGTCGGCAACATCGTCGCCCTCCTCGTCGTAGACAAACTCGGCCGCCGCCCAGTCCTGATCTGGGGCTTCATCCTCTCCGGCGTCGGACTCATCTTCCTCGCCATCTTCCCCAACGCGCCCCTAGCCCTGATCGCCCTGGCCTTCGCCTTCTACGCCATCTTCAACGGAGGCCCCTCCATCCTGGAATGGATCTACCCCAATGAGCTCTTCCCCACCAAAGTCCGCGCCACCGCCGTCGGACTCTGCACCGGAACCAGCCGCATCGGCGCCGCCATCGGCACCTTCGCCACTCCCCTGGCGCTGACCCACCTCGGCCTTTCCGGCACCATGTGGATCGCCGCCACAATCGCCCTGCTCGGCGCAGCCGTCAGCTTCGCCATGGCCCCCGAAACAAAAGGTCAAAACCTCGAACAAGCAGCCGCTCTCCACGCGTGAACCAACTACTAGAACAAAGTGGGAGTAGCCGTTCCTTAGGGACGTGCTGCTCCCGCTTCGCTGGAGGATGACTCGCAGTTTGGGCCCACTTCCCAGCAACCTTTTCTGTTGGCGGCCTTAGGAGCGCGAAAGTGTGCGGTGGAAGGCAGCCAAGGCCTCGTGCGTCCACGGCATCGAGCGACAAACCTTCGGGCGGCTCGCGGCCAGGCCCACCAGAGGGTCCAAAGCCCTTTGAACCATTCCGCCCGGAGTGTTGCGTTCAGGGCACGTTCACCGTGCATTTCATCGTGCGGGGAAACCGTGCGTATCGAGGCCAGCGTTGGCAACGATGCGGAAAGCATGCCTGGCTCCACGCCTAGCGACCGGCTTACGGGCGGTGGGAAAGAGCCTTCAAGCATAGGTCCACCTCGCGGACGTGTACCGAAGCGCCGTGGATGCCAGTTCGCGGGAAGGGCAACAGATCACAAGCCGCCTCCCGCGCGGCAAGGGGTTATGAGACCGCGCTGGCTGCGTGATGTTCGCGTCGCTATGTCGCCTACGATCCTCCTATGAGTGAACTCCGATTGGAATCCGTCGCCCCCGATTCGTCAGAACTCCGGTTGGATTTCCCGGCCCCCTATTCGGAACTTTCAAAGAGACCGGAATCGTTTGAGTTCAAATGGAAGCTCCTGAACTACGTCTTTGCATTACCGGATCCGTCCGAATTTCCGGTCTTGACCCGTCCGTTGTCGGCCGAGGTGCTCAATGCCGTTGACCGATACATTCATGCGTGCAGAACAATGGCAGGGTACTCCTTGCTTGTGGCGGATCGCAGCCTGCAGCTCAGCAGAGCATCCCTCTTTGAACCCGTCGCCGTGTCCGTGGATATGCCGTCTGATGAGGTCATCCGCGGTTTCGTGACTTTATTCCGGCAGCTCAGCACGGACGATACCGCCAGTTTTGGTGTAGTCAAGAACCACAACCGCGATGCGGTTCTAGCCGAAGGTGGCGTACTTGCGGCGAGCGGGCGGAGGACCATCAAGCTATGGCAGGCTGCGAGGGCGAAATTGTTGGAGACTTCGCTGGATGATCTAGCTCAAATGAAAGCCCTTGAAGCTACGTGGCCTAAGGGCCTGTCCATCCCGAAATCTGAAAGCACATACACGCCTGCAATGCTCATCGACCTGTTCCAGTACGGCGAATATATTCACTGGGACGGGCGCCGGCAGGATCACGAAGCTATCTTCAGGACTCCTGCCCTAGGCGCCCTCCTGGAGTTCAAGTTCCAGAACGCTCAGATCGGCCTGACTCACCTCTACCTCGGGTTCGCCAAACTGGCTGAGGCAGCGGTATCCGGTCCGAAACGTTAGCGCCCGGTGGGAGACCGGCTAGCGGGCACGGGCTAGAAGTGGACCCAAGCGGAAGATTCACGGCGGCGATTTCCTCAGACGTGAACGCCTCCTTGTTCTCGGACAGCAAGTCGGCGCTGCGCGACCCTGGCGGTCTCGCGCCTATGACCTGCTGCCGATGTTCGGCAGCGAGGGTCGGCTTTACGCCGCTCGGCCAGGCGTTTATGGTTCGAAAAACCCCGGGAGGTCCCAGCGAGTCGTTTCTGAAGGCGGCTCTGGGCCTTGCCATTTCTCCGGCATGAAGGCGCGGAAGAGGCTGCCATCAGTCGGGACAAATTTCATGGTCGTCCCGGCGGCTTGGCCGGCGGAGATCTTGCCCAGAACTGTTTCCGCGTCCTCCAGCCTCACGCTTGGGTGGAACAGGATGATCTGTCCCAGCATGAGCTTGCGGTTACCTATCTGGATGGCGAAGTCGTCCCATTGCGTTTGTAGGCTGAGTGCGCCAGCGGTTACCGTCTCCCTGAATCCAGGATGATCAGCGCCCGTATGATTTGCGGTAATCGTGCTGGCGTCAGGGAAGAACGAGCATTTGCCGTCCAAGAGCAGTCGGGCCAAGCGGAGGATTATCCGCTCCTCGCCAGTCATATTTTCTGGGATCGCGAATCTCTGCCGTGTGTGAGTCTGTACGCGATCGAGATCTTCGGCTAAGGCTCGGGCCGCGGCTAAAATCTCTGGTTCCGGAGCCTGGGCGTTGCTCTGGATTCCGCCATCGGACAATTTCTTTGCCCTGGATAGCTATCGCCGCAGCAGGAAGGCTGTTCAGCTCGGTGTGCAGGTTGAGAAGTTCGAGAGCGGCCCGGGGATGTAAGCCCTTAATGTTGAAGTTGTAGTCGATGGTGCATTCGGTCCCATTGTCCTTCGGGAAAAGGAAGCGGATTTTCATGGCTCCGCCGAAGCTGGCCTCGACCGACCATCCCCGTGATGCAGAGCCTATGTGCTCAACGGTTCCCTCCCACGAACTCAGGACCGAGGCATCAGGCGACATAAATTGCAGTTCGACGGGCTCGCCCTTGTGCGGTGATTCCTCAGCTGGTCGCCACGCTATTTCTCCCTTTTCGTCAACCGTTTTGAGCCATTCCGGGCCACGGAATTTGACCCGTTTAACGACGTCAGCGGGAATTTTGATGACTTCGCTGGTACCGAATCCCAAAGAACGCATGACACTTTCGCCCAATTCTTGATGAGCCGGCCCGAAGGTGCCCTCAAAGCTCACTGCTATCGGTGAGTCCTCGGCGGCGCGGGGGTGTTTCGCTACAACCGCGTAGTTCACCTGCCCTCTGACCATAGAAGGCTCGATTGTCCAGTCAGGATCGAGGGTATCCGCGGCGGTTTTAAGTCGAAGCATGCGATGCCCGAGGTCGCGTAGTCCGTTGGCCAATATTGCCGGTTCCACGTTGTAGTCCTTTGCGGCCTCACGAAGCTGGTCCCGAACGAAGTAGCCTTCGAGATCAGGGTGCCTGGCCATCAGGTCATTAAGCTCGGCCCGATCGATCCACGAAACCTTTACCCGGTTCCCCTTGCGCAGTGTTGATAGGAAGTCCCGTTCCCCCGGGGTGAGATTCGCCGGTACGACGAGCACCCATTCTGAAGGTTTTTGCTTCAACGCTTGATCAAAAGACTTCCGTATCTGCCTACGACGGGAAGCATTGGCCGCAGGAAAGCCGTCCGGAAAAAACTTCAGCTGGAAGATCCGCTTTTGGTCGTCGTGAGTCACGACGATATCCTGGCCACCGTCGCCGCCTCGGCCGTTAACGACCCACACCTCTGCGGCCGGGAACTTCCGTTTGATCAGAGCTTCGGCGATCTCGTCGAACTGGGGCTGGGCTAGGTGGGACCAATTAATCAAGGGGTCCCCATGTTTCCGCGAGCATCGATGTAGCAACCTCTTTGGTCTGCAGCTTCTGATCTTATGATTATTCCTGAATGGGGGTTCGAAAGACGCTGTTTCATAGTGTGCGTTGGATTGACTATGCCAACCTTTTCTGGCCCCAACATGACGGTTATTCCTGGCCCCACTGAGCAAACTTTGGTTGCCTTGGTCCCGAGGGGCCGACTGGTCGGCTCGCTCCGCGGCAGAAGATCCGCTGGATCGGTCCGCTGACCGATCCCCCAGCGGAGGCCTGTGCAGACGACTTTGGACATTCTGTGCAGACGACTTCGGAAACTGACATTGTGACCTTCGGCGATAAGCGCAATGCGTTCGCCGATGTCACCTCCGGCAGTCGCGCCGCGATCCAGCGGCCAGGCATGAAAAAGCTTCTGGATTACGCCGAGCCCGGTGACACCGTTATGGTCTGTCGCGGCGACAGGCTCGGCCTGACAACGACAACCACACTGAGTGCCGGCAGGTCCTCTGGCTCGGTTCGCAATAATCAAAGGCTCTGCGAACTAAAGGCCATAGCTGTTCATGAGCTGGACGGCATGTGCGGTGATCAGAACTGTCAGGGATTGCGCAAGCTCAATAACTTCGTCCCCGAAAAAGCAGATATAGGTGTGGACACTGTACACATTCAGTTTGACAGGACAAAAGCACGCGGGCCACGCTTTCTACCGGTCCTTCAGACCGGCCTGCGGCAGCACAGGAGAGCAGGTACGTACAGGTCATGTTGTCCCCACTCCCCCGCGGCATGAATAGATGTACGCCACCACCGGCCAACCCACCAACATAACCGGAACGAGGAACCGCAGACCCGCACGACAGCAGGCGGAAGGCCCACCAGCCAGGGCCTTGAACCAGTCACCCCACACACCTGAAAAGGCTCCGCGGCAGCCAGGCCCACAGCCCGCGACCCAGCCGTCAGAGCGACGCGACCACAAGCTTTGTCAACACGTCAAAGCAAAATCGCCTCTGACGAGGGAAAACGTCGTGCCCGAGGTGGGACTCGAACTACATTCCAGGCTCTTGCAAGCACGGGGAACCCGCGAAAACATGCGGAATCTATGCCCATTCGGAGAGAGTACGGGCTAGTCCGAGGCCAGGAGTGTGGACATGTGTCCACACTCCTCTTTCGGGATTTCTTTGCTTGGTTTCCCTACTTCGGGTAGGCGGCCGGGACTTTGTAGTTCGCGGCCAGCGGGAGGAGCTTCGGGGCAGGGTGCGGTCCCTTGGAAAGCCAATCGTTGCTGATCTCGGTGGCTTTAGCGGCGTGGAGGACGAGCTGTGCAGCGAGGGCAGAACCCGTGATCTTGGCGTAGGCTACGGCGGTCTCACCGACTGCCTCGGTGTGTTCGAGGAGCGGGAGCAGGTGTGCTGAGGTGACGTTGCTGAGTTCCCCGACCCGTTTGCCGTCAAGACGTACCTCGACAAACGGGCGCTGCGTGCCGTTCTTCAACGTGTTGATCTCTTTGTGCAGGCTGACCAGCAGGAGGCCTCGACCGTCAGCTGGGACGTGGCTGGACAGTATGTCGAAGTGGTTCTCTTCCTTCCGGACCTGAATTCCTGATCCCCACGGTAAGAGAGTGGTCACGCCCGTGGGGGCCTCGTTGAGCGGAGTGATCAGTTCCGGTTCTGGCAGCGCAACGGTGACGCGTGCACGAAACTGGGCGCCGTCGTCGGAAGCCCACATACGAGCGGTGGTTGCAGCGACGAGTCCGCTGGCGATGATTCTCCTGATTGGCTGTTTATAGCCAAGAGCGTCCTCACGACTGAGATAACCAAGCACCTGGCCTCTCCACCGAACACTGATGGCATTGGAGTCGTACGGGTTGTCCGGCTCGGCAACCAACTCCACCTGAACGCCTTCAGCTTCGCCTTCAGTCCTTCGAGCGGAGAAGGCCCCATTGGCGCGGAACGCCGCCTTGATTGCCTTGCCGTAGGCGTGCTCACCAACGACTTCCACGTTCGGCCATTCCGTGCGACCAAGGGAAACAGGATACGAGCGCTTAGGGGAGGAGGCAGCCAGATTTACCGCTGCAATTGGTTCCACTGGCACCGGATATGACGGATCCTGATGAGGCGGAGCGTCAGCAGCCGAATTTTCGATACCGTCGGTAGAGGACCTGACAGGTTCTCTGAGGCTGGCTGACCAGGTGGCGTCCTCCCGGGCCTGGCGGTCACGACGGCGCTTTCGCAGCACTAAAGTTAGCCCGACAATGCCCGCTGCCAGCACAAACCCTGCAGGCGAAGAGACTGTGACACTAAGCAGCAGCAAGCCGAGCATCGTCCACTGGGCAATTGTCCCGGCCTTCTCAAGCTGTGGCACGCCGCGGCCGCCCGCGTTCAGCCTCGACGGGCTTTCACCGACGAAGGTAAGGACGTTTGCTGCCTGTCCCTGGGTCAGGTGCATGAGGCTGGGGCGCGTTCCGGTTGCGCGGGCGACGACTGCACGCACGAAGTTCCGTTGGAACTTCGATGCTGCCGGCGTTCCATCCGGCGCCAGGAGCTGCCGCCACGTTTCATCGCTGACGATTCGACGATCGATGCGGCCACGTGAAGGATCGGATCGCTGAACGGCAGCCTTCCGGGTGGAACGGCGGGTGGAGCCTGCTGGTCGAATAGGAGATCCCAGTCTTGGGGACCCTCACCGTAGTTGTTGTGCGACCCGTTGTCGACTTCGTGACCCGCAAGGGGCCTGCTCCAACGCTTGCGCTCAATCCGCGCTTCGATGCGGTGATCCGCACCGGCCCAAAACTCTTTGACTTGCGGTAACGAAACCCCAAACCCGTACCCCCAATAAATTTGGCATACGAGAAGCCAGTTCTCCTCGTAAGAGAGATTGTATGCATCAGTAATCGGTGCAGGAACAAACGGCCACCAAGCGAAATTTCCACGCCGCTGCAAGCAGCCAGAGCGCCCTCAATAACCGCCGAAGTCATGCGGTCCCATTCTTCAAAACCCATGGAAAAGCAAAAACTCATCGCTGCTTGTCATTCTGATATGTCCCATGATCGCTGGGCGGGCCCTCCACGCAACCAGGGCGCTACGCGCCGACCCCGGAACCAAAAACTTCCCAGGCCAGAGCCCGATGGCTCCGAGACGAAGTTTTCAGTCCCGGCGCCGGTCCCCCAAGTTGCGCTCCGGCCCCTCAACCCAGCGGGTGGTCCCCTACCAGAACGACGCCCACAACCAACAACCGCAGATGAAACAGCAATAACCAGGGTGAAGGAAATACGGGATCATGGAAAAGCTCACAATCAAAACACCATCGGATGTCCTCAGCTTCATCGGGCACACCCTCGGCTTCTGGCCCCAGGAAAGCCTTGTCTGCATCACCATGAACGACAGCAGCATCGGTGCCACTCTCCGCATCGACCTCCCCCGTCGGACAGGGCAGGAACTCGCCTACGCCCGGACCGTCGCCCACTACCTCACCAGTGACACCACCGCCACGTCCATCCTCTTCGCCGTCTACACCAGCGAAACCACTCAGCCCGGGCAGGCCAAGCCGCAGGCGGGCACCATCGCCGCGCTCACCGGAGTCCTTGCCGAGCAGGGCATCACTATCCGCGACGGCCTCTTCGTCGGGGACGAAACCTTCTCCCCTACGACGGGGAACCAGGTACCAGCCTCGCCCTGCCGGTCAGTTCCACGGAAACCAGCGAGATCAACGCCGAATTCATCTACCGCGGCAGCTTCGTCGATCCCACCGATCGCATCACCCTCCCGGCTGCCGGCCCGACGGCATCGAAAGCCGCCGCGGTTGAAAGCCACATGGACTCCATCAGGTCTCAAACCACCGAGACGTCCCTCCTGCACGGGCGGGAACTCTGGGGCAACATGCTCCGCTCCACGGACTTCCCGAGCGACGACGACTGTCAGGCCCTCGTCGCGAACCTGCAGTTCCCCGCAATCCGCGACCGGCTCATCGCAGACATCCCTGGGATTGACGAACCCATGCAGCACATCCTATTCGCCCAGACCACAGAGGCCCCGAAGTGGTCGCGCATCGAATGGGCACAACGACTGCTCCTCCACGCCTACACCCGCACCAGCGCAGAACACGCAGCACCCGTCCTCACAGCCATCGGCTACATTAACTGGTGGGAAGGCAAAGGCAGCAAAGCCCACCAATTCCTCCAACTGGCCCTCGACACAGACCCCGGCTACCGCCTCGCACGCCTCAGCGACCAAATGATCGGCTCCGGCATCGTCGCAGGATGGAACATGAACAAAAACACCGCCTACAAAGCACTGCCCTTCGACTAGCCAGGGAACATTAGACGCAATAGCTCTGACCGCGTGTGCCCCGAGCTAGGTTCCGCGAGAGTCTACCGCGACGCGTCAACTCGAAAGAGCCACCCGATTGTCCAACAGGCTGTTGGACAATTGCGGTGGAAGCACCAGCTCCGTGTGGAGAGACTGCAGGACGATACGCCGTAGCTGGCGCCTCTCGGCCACGCTTCTTCGGCTCTCCTGGTGTCGCCAGCAACTCCACCTGCTGAGCACAGCTTTACGGAACATAGGTTATCGGCGTTTCAAAACGAGCGGGGAGGAGCGCTTGAGAGCGCCGCACATCAGGGTTTCCGAAAGCGAAAATTGGCCCCGGGAAGGGCTTAGGCAAGGCCGGGTGCGCTTGCAAGGATGTAGTCCGCTGCTGCGGGCCCTGTCATGGCCAGTGCGTTGCGTCCGGGCACGATACACCTGGCGTCAAGTGCCTGCCACAGGTTGTCTGCGGATTCCTGCGGGCATGCGTTGAGCAGGCACCAGCTGGTGTACAGGCTGAAGAGTTCTTCAGAATTCAACCCTTTTTCACTGCCCGGGTCACTGTTGGTCGAGTCCCTGAGGAAGTCATCAAAATGGGTTGCACTCACCCGGCGGCACCTTAACGGGTAGGGATTCCACCATTTCCGTTAAGGGGATGCGGCGGCAGCACCGGGAGGTGTTGTTCTGAAGCTATCCCCCGGCGCCTGTGATGTCCAAACCCCCGGGACATCTTTGACCTCTTCTCGGAGGCCTGGCCGACGGAAGACCCACTATCGACCCTTGGGCGAAGGATTGGGACGCAGCCTGACTGACCAGGTGCGGAACCGTGCATCCGTGGGTCTTTTCATGGTTTGCACGGCTTCAGGCTGTCAGAAAACCTGGAGGCCTTGGGAATGGGACTATGGTTAGTGGTGAGAGCAGTTCCGGTGAAGATTGTCGGGGTTGTTGCCGGACCGGGAGAATTACGGGATCTGAGGTTCGAGTTGGACGTCTCACCTAACGCCCGGGCGACGGTTCGGGCTTGTGAGGGCGGCCAGGTCCCATGGGTGATGTAGGAGCTTCGGCGGACGTGCCAATTGATGCGGATCTGTGCACGCCCTTCCTGACTGAGCTGGATGTGAGTGGTGCTGCCGTTTCCATGTTTGGTGGGGCCGCGTCGGAAACTCTGGTTTGCGCCAGCAATCCACTGGCCGCACGCATCGATGAGCTGCAGTTCGATCTGGGCGAAGGACCGCGATGGGAGGCCTTGCGGACCCGGCTGCCGGTTCTTGTCCCGAACGTGCACGATATTGCCCCTTATTCCTGGCCCGCTTTCACTGAAGCTGTCGTGGCCACGGACGCCGCAGCGTTGTTTGTTTTTCCGCTGATCATCGGCGCCTTGGATCTGGGTGTGGTGGATCTTCATCGCACGAAGCCAGGGACCCTCAGCCATACCGACTTTACGACAGCGGGGGTGCTTGCCGGTCAAGCTGCGTGGCAGCTGCTTCGACGGGTCCTCGCGGTGAACCCGGAAACCGGCCCCGCCGATGAAGCGGCGCTGATGTCGAGGCGGGAAATCCATCAGGCAACGGGGATGGTGCTGGCGCAGTCCGGAACCAGTGCCGCCGATGCCCTGCTCCTGTTGCGCGCGCACGCGTTTGCCAACTCCTCAACCCTGTGTGAAACAGCCAATGAAGTACTTCTGGGACGACTGAGCTTCGCCTCCCGGGATGATCCCCACGTCAGCGGCCGGCAGTAATATGAGAAGTATGGTGATGACAAGCCGCGCCGAACGACTCAGTGCCGCCTTTGTAAAAATCACAGACACTCTGGTGGCTGATTACGACGTGCTGGACTTGCTCCATGCCCTTGTTGAAGCATCCGTTGATCTGCTCGATGCCGCTGCTGCCGGTCTGCTCCTCGCCAACCCTCACGGTGAACTGCAGCTCCTGGCCTCCACCAGCGAACGAAGCCAGCTTGTCGAAATCCTTCAACTCCAGGCCGGAGACGGTCCCTGCGTGGAGTGCTACGTGACCGGGAAGCCCGTCACCGTCGAAGACATCGACGCGCTGGACGTGCGATGGCCCGAATTCCAGACAGCCGCGCTGTCGCAGGGCTTCCATTCAGTCCACGCCGTCCCGATGCGAGTCCGCGGCACAACCATCGGAGCCATGGGACTTTTCGGCGAAAACCCGGGCGCCCTATCGCGGGAGGATGCTGCCATCGGCCAGGCTCTGGCTGACGTCGCGACGATCGGCCTCCTGCAGGAACGCACGCTCAGGGAATCAGCGCTGGTCAACGAACAACTGCAGCGGGCGTTAAACAGCAGGGTCCTCATCGAACAGGCCAAGGGTGTCATCGCCCACACGGCTGGAGTGGACATGGAAGAGGCGTTCCAACGGTTACGGGCCTTCGCGCGCGGGAACAACCAGAGCCTGCCCGACGTCGCCACGCACGTCATCAACCGGCAGCTCAGCCTTTAAGGGCCCGGCCCCGCACCTCACGAGCTGTTTCCGTTGCGGCCAGATTTCTGCGGTGCGGTCTGGCTCGGTGTTGTACCCCAAGGTTCTCTCACTCGATTATCGTTTCACGTGCATTCTGGATCCGGCGGTGCGCCTTTCGCGGGCGAATGGTCAGGCTACGGCACACGACGTGGCGGTCGGTTGGTCCAGCGGCGGTCGTCTTTCCCTACATAAATATAAGGGCTTGTAGGGGCGCATTGAACTGACCTGAGTGGGCAACGCGGGCTGCCCTTGGCCGTCTGTCCGGGCTGGTGGTTCGATGGTTATCCCGGTTGGGCCTTAGCCGACGCGACGCCTGTGATGCTGGGCGGGGCAGCCCGACGCTCGGCTTCTTCGACGGTGAGTTCGTACAATTCTTCCGCCCCGGGCTGAGGGGAGGTTGTGTCAAGGTTCTGGTACAAAGCATCGGTGAGGGAAGCGAGGTCACCGGCCGTCAGGATGCGAAGTAGTCGTTCAGGGCCACGCGGATCGTTGATGAGTCTCATAGGACTCGTCGTTCTCATCGCCGCGGACCCGGTCCGGGGCTGTGGCGTTCGATGATGATTGTTCATGCGACACCTTCGTGACGTATTTGGCATGGTCCGGACGGTTTAAGGGTCCTCGCTGGTTGTGGTGGTGGGTGGTCAAGCGTCAAATATAGGGCAAATAGCGAAAGCCGATCGAGCATGCTGAGGTAGGAGGATTCAGACGAGTCCGTCCTGGCAGCACCTCGACTGGCCGAACCCGCCCGGGTAGTTCCATCGCGGGCGAAGAATGCATGCGGCGAACTGTCCGCCCCGTTGTCCGGCACACATCCGTGCTCACCGTGTCTCTGGCCAAACGGGGGCTGGCGGCCCCGGGTCGATGCTTGGGTAATTTAAGGAGTCTGCCGCGTCCAATACCTCCAGTGCTGTCATGTGCGCTGCGCTGGCGACCTCCTTAATGGGTGTGCCGTGCCTGACGGCCCGCCCGACGGCGGTCTGCAGTTCGGGGGCAGCATGCACGTGCTCAAAGTCCGACGGCGTGCTTCGTGCAGCGGCTTCCTCCACCGCCTGGATGTCCTCGCGGGTCATCAACGGCCCCCTTCCGCATCTGGAGCGAGGAACAACGGATTTGGAATGACTCTGAGTTGGCGCGGTCCGTGACGTTCCCGGTTCCGGGCATCGCGCGTGGATCCCCTTGGACGGATCTGGATCAGGTATGAGGCCGCGCGACCCAGCGGGGTCGTCGTCGGCACTGAAACAGGCGTGAGGATAGGCCGTCGTCCCGGCAGCGCGCGCACAGAACGCCCCGTCTGCGCGTCCTCCAGTAAACGCCCGCACGGCGCGGGGTAAAGGGTCTGGGAATCTTCGATGAGGAGCTCCTCCCTGAAACTGCGCCGAAAAGGTGGCGCTGCCAGGGTCCGGGGCAACAATCCCAGCCTAAGGGAACACACCCGCGTTGGGAAGGTTGGGAAGGTTACGGGTCGGCTGATGCCCGGAGCCAAAGCGCGGAACGGACGGTGACCGTACCTACGGAAGGCAAGAGTGGAATAGACAGTTCATCCAGCGTTGTGTCGTTGAATTCCAACATGACGCGCGCCGTCAATCGTGGATCTTCCAGTACCCCGCCACCATCGGCTCCCGCCGGTGCTTGTAACATACCCGGTGCACGCCACTGCTGGAGCTACCCGATCCATGCAAATACGCATCGAACTCAAAAGGTTCGGCATCACCGCCGTATGCCCAGTACCACAACGGCGTTACCTGCTATTACTGGCGCAACGGCGGAGATGCCGAAGAAATGGAATTTGACGCGTTCATCAACGGCATCGAAGTCCTCGCGCCACTGGATCTGGACGTGCTTGCGTGTGCGCTGGACGACGCCCGCCAAGACAGGGGCGGACACTGGTAGGCGCGCTCGGGTGGTTTCCGACAACTTTGAGTCCAAAATATTGTCGGACAAATACTCGGCGACGAGAGGCCGGCCGTCCAGCAGAACTCAAACCATGAATGCTTTCAAAGCCCCGCCCCATATAGGCTGCCCTCGAATGGGCCCAACGGGCAACGGCGAGGCATCGCCATTGCCCCTTCCGGAGTTCCTCTCCCTGCCCTTGTTGAACTGCCAATAGTGAAGATTCCGTTGAGCTACGGCGATGTTCAGATATGGCATGACGACCGTCCGTTAGAGCCATAGCTCCGCGAGCGATAGTTCGCCTTGTTGCAGCAGTGCCCTTGCCAAAAGCCTCGGGTCCATATTTAGATGCTGGAGTCGAGGGCGCAGGAGCACCAGAGGCCTTGGCCCCGATATGGCCGCCGAGGCGGTCTCGGCACGTTTCCTCTCAAAGTGGCTGGACAGCGTTGACCTGCCCAGGAAGCATCTGTGCAGGGGCCGCCTCCGGTGCTCCAGCCATGGCCGCCAGTCCTGACGCGGTGCGGGTGGACAGAAAGCAGACCGGGCATGAGCCATTTTGATGACTTCCCCGGGGATGCGACCAGCAGCGATCCCGGCAGCGAGAAGGGCCTGTCCGCCGAGGAACTCCATGGGCTGTACACCGCCTGGTGCATCATCAATGTATGCCCGGCCGAGTCTGCCGAGGCGTTGTGGGCAGCCTTGACCAGCAGGGGAAACATGCCGGGAAACAACACCCTGGCCATGACGGGGCCGGCCGCTGCTGACTACAGCGTTTCCAGCGAGCCCAATCTCCCCTGACCGCCAGATTCCAGAGGTGAAATTCGCTACAGGCCCGGCCATGCTCCGTGCACGGTCCACCCCGCGCTCCGGGTAAAAGCGGCCAGCACCGGTCCCACACCGAAACGCGGACGCGGACAGATGGTCTGCCGCAACACCGCGTGGGTGCACTCCAGACCGCGGAGAGCATCCATAGCCTTGGCAGCGGCATCACTGGAACTCGCGCCATCAACCGTGAACCAGCCCGCGCTGTGGTCGGTCGCGTATTCAAGAACGAACGCCATAAACAATGCTTTCTGCACCCAACCGGGTTCAGACAGGGCCAATGGTCCCGCTTGGTCAAGGTCTGATACGTTTCCCTCCCAGATGGCGACAAGGGGCATGAGCCCTGCACATCAGTCCCATGACAGGAGACCGGTCTGGATCATCTGCCAAAGGAGCCTGGAAGGGTTGGGAAACCCCTTCCAGGCATCAGCGGCCTTGGGGCTGTGCGTGGCGGACCAGCCGCCGCCCGGCACGATGCGCGGGAGCCGGACCTTGGGGTTGGGGGCGTGCTCCCGGGCTGCTGCCGAAGCTCTCCCGCCAAAACACCGCTTCTGCCTAGCAGCTGCCCACACTGTCTCTTCTCCTGCTGCAGCTGGTCAAACCGGACCGGCGTCGTCCAGGGCACTCGCCTGGTGCGCAGGCGGCACATGCCGGAGCATTACGGGAGTACTCGCGGGTGGAACGGGCATTGCTTCGTTGGGAGACCGCGGGCGCCGCTGATTGCCGAGACGAGTACGAATGTCAGAGGATCGTGTCTCGTACGGCTTTCCGTTTCCTGACGGTGAGGTGTGCCCGACGGGAACGTCCAGGCTGTCGCTCACAACAGGCCGGTGCGAGTGGTCCGGCGGGCTGTACCGCATTCACGGCTACATCTTGGGGGCTGTGTAAACGGGCTTGAGGTCCCGGGAGAGCTCGTCCCAGTGCTGCCGGGGCGCGTAGCGGAAAATGTTGCCGAGCAGATGGATCACGCACGGCCGGACCATGGATTGCTCCCAGACGTGGTGATCGCCTCGGGAAAACCCTTCAGCCCGTCGCAGACGGCGATGCACCCGTCTTCCACGCCGCGGTTCTTGATCCGGGCAAAACCCCGAGCCACTAGTGTGCGCCCTCCCCCGCCGCCTCCGGCCCGGATTCCGGGGATGTCGCGTTCGCCGCTGACAGTGACGCCCCGGACCGCCGCGGCAACAGTTTCAACAAACCGGCCCGGTAGTGGCGTGTGTTCGAGATCGCAGAACCCTGGCCATGGGGTGCTCTATTGTTGCGGCTATGGGAAGAGCATCTGCGTCCCGGATCCGGATCACGCAGAAAACGGTGAGAGGTAAGAATCTGGTCGGGGCCATCTGGAACGGGAAAGTCATTGCCGAGTCGGAGGACAGGGTGGTGGTTGAGGGCAATCACTATTTTCCGCGTGAGGCAGTGAATCCGCTGTATCTGGGGGGCAGCGACATGTATTCCATCTGCCCGTGGAAGGGGCAGGCCAGCTATCACACGCTGGAGGTTGATGGCCAGGTCAACGTCGATGCGGCCTGGTTCTACAGCGACCCCAAAAGGCGGGCCGCGCCGATCAAGGATCGTATTGCCTTCTGGCGGGGTGTGCGGATCGAGGAATGACGTGCCGGGCTGGTCAGAGGTAGCTGCAGATCCTGGACTGGTCGCAGGCAGCCGGGTCTCCAGCCGCAACGGCATGGTATGAGGCGGCTACCCCTGCCCGGAGCGCGGTCAGTTCGGCAATCTTCGTATCCAGTTCAGCCAGTTGGCCGGCCAGAATGTCCCTGACGTGGGCGCACGGGGCCCGGCCGGGCTCCTGGACGGCAAGGATGTTGCGGATCTGGTTTACGGACAGCCCGGCAGCTCTGCCCCGGGCGATGAAATCAAGCCGGTCAACACTGTTTTGGTCGTATTGGCGGTACCCGTTGGTGCCGCGTCGGGCTGGCGGGAGTAGCCCCTGCTCTTCGTAGAACCGAAGGGTCTTTGGCGTCATCGCCACAACTTCGGCAACTTCACCGATACGCATGTTTGGTCCTCTTTTCCACGATGCCGGCGAGCCCGTTTGGGGGCTCCTGGACGACCCCCGTACTTTCCAGTTTAGGTGAAGGTTTCCTGGTCAGCCGAACCGTCTGACGTCAGGGATCCCGGTTTTTCTTGACCTTCCCCTACAGGGGAAGGTGCAGGGTGGGACCAGGAAGGACGAGCGTCCGCCCGGCAAGCTTTCACGGCCGGCGGCGGACTTGTCGACTTTGACGCATCCGGAGGTTTCATGTCTGCTTTGCAACGTTTTGATTTTGATCTGGCAGTTGTCGGTTCCGGTGGGGGTGCCTTCGCTGCGGCCATCCGTGCCACGAACCTGGGCAAGAGCGTCCTGATGGTGGAGCGGTCAACCATTGGCGGGACCTGCGTGAATACCGGGTGCGTTCCTTCCAAGGCGCTTCTTGCCGCCGCCGAGGCCCGGCACGTGGCCATGGACGCCGGAAGCAGGTTCCCAGGGATCACTGCAGGCGTTGGCCCGGTGGACATGCCGGGGCTGATGAGCGGGAAGCGCGACCTGGTGGAGGGTATGCGTTCGGAGAAGTATGCCGATCTGATTGAGGACTACGGCTGGGAGCTCCGCCACGGCACGGCCGCCTTTGCTGGCACGCCGGAGGAACCGGTGCTGGATATCGTTTCCGATGACGGCACCCGGGAGACCGTCACGGCGTCCCACTATCTGGTGGCGACAGGTTCCACTCCGTGGGTTCCGGCGGTCCCCGGACTTCAGGACACGAACTACCTGACATCGGCCACGGCGATGGAGTTGGACGAGGTTCCGGAGTCGCTGCTGGTCGTCGGCGGCGGCTTTGTGGCCCTGGAGCAGGCCCAGCTCTTCGCGCGGCTTGGATCGAAGGTGACGATGCTGGTCCGATCGCGCCTCGCGTCAGCGGAGGAACCTGGAGTTTCACTGGCCCTGATGAGTGTCTTCACCGATGAGGGCATCCGGGTCATCCGCCGGGCCACGCTGGTTTCGGTTAACCATGATGCGGTGACCGGCGGTGTGACGGCAGTGGCAGACGTCGCCGGCAGCCGGCAGGAGTTCCGGGCCGCCCGGGTGCTGATGGCCACTGGGCGGCGCCCCGTCATCGACGGACTGAACCTGGATACCGTCGGGGTGAAGACGGGGGAACGGGGCGAAGTCCTCGTGCGAAAGTCCTTGGCCAGCACCAACCCGCGGGTCTGGGCCGCCGGCGACGTGACCGGGCACCGGGAGTTCGTCTACGTCGCGTCTGCCCACGGAGCCTTGGCTGTGGACAACGCGTTCGGCAATGCTGGCCGGGAGGTTGATTACCGGCACCTGCCCCGGGTGGCCTTTACCAGCCCGGCCGTGGCCGCGGTCGGGCTGACCGATAGAGAGGCAAACGGCGCCGGGATCACCTGTGAGTGCCGTGTCCTGCCGTTGGACTATGTTCCGCGCGCCTTGGTGAACCGGGACACCCGGGGCTTCATCAAGCTCGTGGCCGAGAACGGCACCGGGAAAATCCTGGGACTCACAGCAGTCGGCAAGGAAGCCGGAGACCTGGCCGCGGCCGGGGTCTACGTCCTGGAAGCAGGCATGACTGTTGACCAGGTCGCCAACCTGTGGAGCCCCTACCTGACCATGGCCGAAGGGATCAAGATAGCGGCCCAGTCCTACACCACCGACATCTCCCGGCTCTCGTGCTGCGCAACCTGACCACGCCAGGGGCCGGCCCGAACCAACACGAAAGGCAGAACTGATGGAAGAGCATTTCGATGTGGCCGTCCTGGGCATGGGCCCCGGAGGTGAAGTGGCAGCCAGCCGGCTTTTGAAGGCGGCCAGGAAAGTCGCCGTGATCGAACGCGAGTTGATCGGCGGGGAATGCGCCTACTGGGCCTGCGTTCCCTCTAAAACCCTCCTCCGGCCACCCGAAGCGAGGACCGCAGCAAACCGCGCGGCCGGCGTCACCGGAGCGTCACTGGACTGGGCTGCTGCCAGCGACTACCGGGACTACATGATCCGGCACCTCGAGGACAAGGCCCAGGTCGACGGCTACACGGGGCAGGGCGCGACGGTCATCAAAGCCGAAGCCAGGATCACCGGGCCCGGCACCCTGCAGGCCGGCGATATGACGATCACCGCCGACCACATCATCGTCGCCACCGGCTCCGAGGCGGTCGTCCCCGAGCTCGAGGGCGCCGAAAACGTGACTATCTGGACCAACCGGGAAACCTTCACCGCCACCGAATTACCCAAGCGCGCGGTGGTGATTGGCGGCAGCGCCGTGGGCGTAGAAACGGCCACGTTCCTGGCCCGCTTCGGCGTGGATGTCACCCTGGTGCACCGCGGCCAGGCCCTGCTGGAACGCGAAGAGCCCCGTGTCGGGGAGTTGGCCCGGCTCCATCTCGAGGAGGCCGGCGTCAAGGTGCGGCTGGACGCCCGTGCCGCCCGGGCACGGCGGGAAGGAAACGGCAGCGTTCTGGAGCTCGACGACGGCACATCGGTGAGTACCGACGTCGTCATTTTCGCGACCGGCCGCAGGCCCCGGAGCCAGGACCTGGGCTTCGAAACGGCAGGGGTCACCCTCAATGACCGGGGCGCCGTGCAGATCGACGAACATTGCCGGGCCGGGGACACAGTGTGGGCGATCGGCGATGTCACAGGCGTCATGCCCTTCACCCACGTTGCCAAGTACCAGGGCCGCATCGTCGCAGACGCCATCCTCGGCCGCCCTCGGCCGGCCACCTACGAGGGCATCCCGCGGGTGGTCTTCGGCGATCCGGAAATCGCGGCCGCAGGGATCACCCAGGCCCAGGCCGATGAGCAGGGACGATCCACCGCGTTCGCCGAACTGGACCTGGCCGAATCACTCGCCCGCCCATGGACCTATGAACAGGAACCCCGCGGACACCTCGGACTCCTCACCGACACCGACGAAGGGATCCTCATCGGGGCCTGGGCTGTATCTCCCCTGGCCGGGGAATGGATCCACCAGGCCTCCCTCGCCATCCGGGCCCGGATCCCGATCGCAGCCCTGCACGACCAGGTTGCGCAGTTCCCCAGCTACAGCGAGGCCTTCCAAATGGCCCTTGAAAACCTCAAATACAGAAAGGAAACGCTATGAGCACCGCAAAAGATGTCACCGATGCCACGTTCGACCACGAGGTGCTGCGATCGGACAAACCGGTCATCGTGGATTTTTGGGCGGACTGGTGCGGGCCCTGCAGGATGGTCTCCCCGTCCTGGACCAGATCGCCGCCGAGCACGCCGGCGCAGTCGACGTCGTGAAGGTCAATATCGACGAAAACCCCCAGGTCGCCGCGGAATACGGCATCACCTCCATCCCGGCCATCTACCTGTTCAAGGACGGTGCCCTGAAATCCTCGGTGGTCGGCGCCCGGCCCAAGCGATACCTTGAGAAGGAATTCGCGCAGTACCTGCACCAACCGTCAGCGGAAAACCACGGATAACCGCACCCGGGAGTGCCGCCGATCCGGCCGTATCACAAGCCCAGCAAGGTTGAACAGATGGTTGAAAAGGCGTCAAAGATACCTCTGGGCAAACCGTGCTCCGCGCGTGATACCCCCGGAGGCGGCTGGAACCTCACGCCCCGGCTCTGCGGCCACCGGCAAGCAAGTGCTACTGAAGGAGAACCAGCATGAAGCCCTCACTCATTGTTTTCGATGTCAATGAAACCCTGTCGGATATGTCCCCCATGGGTCAGCGGTTCGTTGACGTCGGCGCCCCGGCACCTGAGGCGAAGCTATGGTTCGCCACCCTGCTGCGGGACGGTTTTGCCCTCACCGCCGCCGGAGATAACGGCAGTTTCGCAGTCATCGGCGCGGAAGCCCTGCGCGGGCTGCTGACCGGCACGGACCTGAACCGTGACACCGAGGCTGCCGTGGAGCACATCATGACCGGGTTCTCCGGTCTCGGGTTGCACCCGGATGTCGTCACCGGAGTCAAGGCCCTCCACGCAGCCGGATACCGCCTGGCCACCTTGACCAACGGCTCAACCCAAGTCGCAGAGCAACTCTTTACCGATGCTGGCATCCGGAACAACTTCGAGCCTGCTGCTATCCGTGGCGGATGCCCCCGCCTGGAAACCGGGCAGGCAGTCCTACCAGTACGCCGCGTCCGCCTGCGGCACCCGGCCCGGGGAGATGCTCCTGGTCGCCGTTCACCCCTGGGACCTTCACGGCGCGGCCCGCGCGGGCCTGGCCACCGCCTGGATCAACCGGACAAGCGGGCCATACCCGAACTATTTCCAGGCCCCTGACTACACCGTCTCCGCCCTCGCTGATCTGGTCCCGGCCCTCTCCGCGGGAAACTGAGGCACCGTATGGCTGTTCGGTTGAGTTCGGAAATGCGGTCCCTGGCACACGAGTTGCGCTACGAGCCGACTCCGCGCAGGATCAGGGCCGATGCCGGTGGCGTAACCCTTGTGGATTCCCAGAACGCCTTTGTCGTCTTCGAACCGCGGAAACCGACACCTGTCTTCGCGGTCCCGGAAGCGGACATCGCCGCAGATCTACTGGACGCCCCCGCCGGCCGCCCGGGGGAGGCCCGCGTTCATCCTTCGCTGCGCACACGGCCGAGGGCCAGGTGCTGACGCTGAGAAACGGGGACCTGGAACTGCCGGAGGCGGGGTTCAGGGTTGCTGAGGCAGACCTGGCCGGCCATATCCTGCTGGATTTTGGTGCGTTTGACCAGTGGCGCGAGGAAGACGAGGTGGTCGAAGGCCACCCCCGGGACCCCTTCCACCGGATGGACGCGCGCGCCTCCTCGCGCCGGGTCAGGGTGGGCTACGGGACAACTGTCCTGGCCCAAAGCGTCCGGCCGGTTTTTGTTTACGAGACGATGCTGCCGGTGCGGACCTACCTGCCCCGGGAGGACATCGACTTCGGGGTCCTGGAACGCACCCCGCACAGCACGATCTGCCCGTACAAGGGCACAGCATCGTACTGGTCAGTGACCGGCGGAGGATCCAGGGGCGAAAACATCGCCTGGAGCTATGAGTCGCCCCTTCAGGACGCCCTGCGCTCGAAGGCCTGATCGCCTTCTACGACGAACGGACCATCATTGATGTGGAAGGAAAGAACGCATGACTGAAGAGCAGGTGCTGCGGAAGACAGTCACCGTCAACGGGACCGGGTTGTCCTACCTGGAGGCGGGCACGGGCAGCGGCACGCCGTTGCTTTTGCTGCATGGCACCTTTTGGAGCCGAGTCTGGCTCCCGGTGCTCCCGGCCCTGGCCGCACAGGGCCGGTGTGTGGCACTCGACCTCCCGGGCTTCGGTGCCAGCAGCGGCGAGTTGGACATCCACGCCGCTACCGTGCCGAAGCTGGCAGAGATCGTGCTGGCGGCAGCGGACGCGTTGGGCCTGGATCGTTTTGATCTTGCCGGGCACGACATCGGCGGTGGAATCGCCCAGCACCTGACGGCTGCCTCGGGACGGGTGCGGCGATTGGTCCTGATGAACTCGGTGATGTTCGACTCCTGGCCGGTACCGGCGGTTGAGCGGTTCCGCGACCCGGAAGTGCGAGCCGGGATGGGAGTGAACGACATGGTCGCCGCCCGGGCCGAAACGACCCGCAAAGCCGTAAGCCGGGAACTGAGCGACGATGAGGTGGCCGACTACGTCTCACCTTGGAAAGACCCGGCCAGGGTCCGGTCCTGGATGGCAATGGCCGCCGCCGCGGATGCCCGCTACACCCTGGAGCTCGTTCCGGCTTTGAAAGCCGCAGCCGTCCCGACGCGTCTGGTCTGGGGCCGCGACGACGACTTCCAGAAAATCAGCTTTGCCCGCCGTTATGCGACGGAAATCCCGGCAACAGACCTGGTCGAAGTGCCGGGCAAGCACATACCAACAGAGGACAGCCCGGGACAGGTCGCGGCGGCCATCCTCGAACACCTGGCATGACAGTACACGCCAGCCGCGCCCAGCGGTGGACAGACGGGATGACGCCACCGGGGAGGAAGATGTGATGAGCACCAGGCATGGGACAGCACTGCAGCCCAGTGAAGGGAATGACGTGCCGCCGGTCCCCGGCTGTGATGCCGGGCCTGCGGGCAGAATCGGGTTCGTGCTTCGCGAACTTGGGCACCTGCTGGCCCGCTGGCGGGACCGCCGGCGGGCCGCAGCGAACCAGGGGCCCGGCCCGGCTGTTCGGGGGCTGGCGGGCCACCGGCAGGCCCCTCGGGCGTGAGGGACAGAGGGGGAACGCGCTGATGATGCTGTTGCAGACGGCGGGGCAGAGCCTGCTGGAGGCGTTTTTCATGTTCTGGGCCACCTTGTGGGCCCTGATTTTCGGATTTACCCTGTCCGGGGCGGTGCAGGCGTTCGTGTCCCGGCACGAGATGCAGAAAGCCATGGGTGATCACAGGCCCGGGACGGTGGTGCGCACCGGGTTGCTCGGTGCCGCGTCTTCAAGCTGTTCCTACGCGGCGACGGCGCTGGCGAAATCGCTGTTCCAGCGTGGCGCGGATTTCAACGCGGCGATGGTGTTCATGGTCGCCTCCACCAACCTCGTGGTCGAACTGGGTATCGTGCTGTGGCTGCTGATCGGGTGGCAGTTCGCCCTGGCCGAATTTGTGGGCGGAGCGATCATGATCGCCCTGTTCGTGCTGATCGCCCCGCGCGTTTCCCCGCCGCGGAACTCGAACAGGCCAGGGAGCGGCTCAACGCCCGCGCTTCCGTCAACGGCCGTGCCGCGGAGTCTGACGAGGCCGAACGGCACGGGGTGGGCCTGTGGCAGCGGTTGCTTTCAAAGGCAGGCTGGGCCGATGCCGCCGGGTACGCGGTCTCGGACGTGAGCATGCTGCGCCGGGAGCTGTTCATCGGCTACCTGGTCGCCGGGATTCTGGCGGTCGCCGTCCCCGCTTCGGCCTATACCGTCGTGTTCTTCTCAGGTCACGGGTTCTGGACGGATCTGGAGAACGTCATCGTCGGCCCGTTCTTGCGTTCATCAGCTTCGTCTGCTCGATCGGGAACGTTCCCCTGGCCGCGGCCCTGTTCAAAGGCGGCCTGAGCTTCGGCGGGACCGTCGCGTTCGTCTTCGCGGACCTCATCGCCCTGCCCCTGGTCATCATCTATGCCAAGTTCTATGGACGCCGCATCGCCACCCGGATCTTTTTCTCGTTCTGGGCGGTCATGAGCGTCTCCGGCCTGGTCGTCGACCTGCTCTTCCGGGCCGCAGGGATCCCCGCTCCCGCCCGTCCCGCAGAGATCGCCCACACCTCCTTCGAGTGGAACTACACCACCTGGCTGAACATCATCGCCATCGCCGTCGCCGCCGTCGTGTACTGGCTGTACCGGAACAGGGAGCGCTTCGGCGGGATGGAGAAATACGCCAAAGACCCGGTGTGCGGGATGCAGGTGGAGCGCGCCCATGCCCCCGCCGCCCACACCCACGCGGGAACCACGTATTACTTCTGCTCCGACCGGTGCCACGAAAAATTCGTGACTGACCCCGAAAAATACATCAACCAGCCCGGTACCGAACCCATGCCACCAAGTGCCCCGGAGCCCACGGCAGGCCGTGATGAAGAGTCCTCCGGGACACCGGAAAAGGGCAGCAGCCTGGCCGCCGGCACGGTGACGGATCCGGTGTGCGGGATGAGCGTCGATACCGCCAACCCGGGCGCAACCCTCGTTCACGGCAGGACCTGCTACTTCTGCTCAGAAGGTTGCCGTGATGCCTTCGCCGCTGACCCGGCCGGTTCCTCACGCACCTGATCAGGGCGCCTGGTCTGGCCCCCTGGGCGCCTGCTGCTGCAGTTTCGCCGCGGACCAGTTCAGCTGCTGGCCAGGTTCTTTTCCTTGAGCCAGGACGCTGCGGCGTCTCTGGGGCTTTGTTTGGCATCTCCGGAGACTTTGTCGTTAAGTTGCACCAGGTCTTGGGTGGTGAGGACCCGCGAGACGTTGTTGAGGATGTCCTTGGCTTTGCTGCCTACCCGGTCGCTGCGGAACAGGGGCAAAACCTGCTGTGCGGCGAAGTTGTTCTTGGGATCTTCCAGGGCGATCAAATTGTTGCCGGCAATCAGCGGTGACGTGCTGAAGATGTCCGCCGCCTGGATTTTGTCATCCAGCAGTGCACGGAGGGTCACGGGGCCGCCGCCGTCGTTGAAGGGGACAAACTCCTTCGGGACACATCCGTAGTTCGCCTTGAGTCCGGGCAGGCCCTGGGGCCTTTCCTGCGCCTCGGGCGGCATCCCCACCGCAATCCGGTCACAAACCTTCCCCAGGTCCTCGAGGGTTTTCAGCCCGTACTTGGTGGCGGTTTGTTCTGTGACGACGATGGAGTCTTTGTCCTCAGCAGCGGCCGGTTCGAGCACAGCCAGCCCGGCCGGAAGCTTGCCCGGCAGTTCTTTCATCACGTCCACCGCACTGGTTGCCGTGGCACTCTTGTCCACGTACCGCAGCAGGTTGCCGCTGTAATCGGGGACCAGGTCGATCGAACCGTCCTGCACCGCCCTGACGTAGACCTCCCGGGATCCGATTTGCGGTTTGGTCTGGGCGGGGACGCCTCCTGCGTTGAGGGCACCGGCGTAGATCTCAGCGAGTGTCTCACTCTCAGGAAAATTCGCTGACCCCACCAGCAGCGGGCCCCGGCGGTCGCCGCGCCTGTCCCGGGTTTGTCTTGCAGAGGGGTTGATGGTGAGCTGCAGCCGGCCACGCCCAGAACGAGCAGGAAACCGGTCACGATACTGGCCGGCCGGATAAAAGAGTTCCACATAAGTCTTCCTCGAGGGTAGGTCCTGGATGACCGGGCTGTAGCTGCAAAGGGTGCCGGCAAGAGGCCGGACGAAGCAACCGCCGCCGGTTCCCCGGGGACCCCGGCAGCGTGCGGGGACACCCGTGGGAACGGCGTGGCGCTAGGAGTTCAGCGGCGGTGCAGCGGGAACGTCCAGCTCTGTCCCGGCGTAATGGTTGAAGTAGTTCGTGAAGAGGTTTGCGGCGATGTGTGCGAACGCCTCGGCGAGCTCTTCGTCAGTCCATCCGGCATCCAGTGCTGCCTGCCACACGGGCTCGGAGACGTTCCCGGTCCGTGCCGCCGCTTCGCGTGCTACCTCGGTGATGGCGGCGAGTTTGGGGTCGAAGTCCACTTCACCGGCACGGATCGCGATGATTTGTTCTTCGCTGAACCCGGCTTTATGGGCCGAGACCGTGTGCGCGCCCTGGCAGTAGTCGCAGTCGTTCTGGTTGCCGACGGCCAGGGCGATGGCTTCCTTGGTCCGTGCATCGAAGGTTCCGTGGGTGGCAATGGCCTGGGAGATGCCGTTGTAGGCTGCGATCACAACCGGTGAATGAGCCATTCCGGCGTGTATGTTCAGCAGCTTTCCCATCCGCTTTTCCATGGTGGCGGCCAGGTCTTTGGACCCGTGGGGAGCGGTATCGAGGGTGTGTGCGGGAATGCGGGGCATGTGTGGCTCCTTTAATGTCTTCTGTGGTGTCGGGTCGATAAGGGCTGTCCACTTCCGGGGTGGGAGGTCCCCGGATACCGGAAGGCGCGTGAGTGATGGAGCGGCCGCAGGTCACAGGCCGCTGCTCACTGCCGCCGAGCGCAGGGCTCCCGGGTTCTGGATGGTGATGCGGCCGCGGCCCTGGCGGATGATTCCTTTGCCGGCAAAGTCTGCCAACGCCTTGCTGGTCGCTTCCCGGGTTGCGCCGAGAAGACCGGCGATCTGTTCGTGCGTGAGGCGGATGGCTTTACCCTGGCCGAAGCGGCCGCTCGGCGCGGCAGCGTCGAGGCTGATCAACAGAGAAGCGGTGCGGGCCAGGAGCGGGCGCAAGGCGAGGTCTGTGAGGCGTTCCTCCAGCCGGGCCACCTGTTCCCCGAGCAGCCGGGAAATGCGGATGGCTATGCGGGGGTCAGAGATCAGGTACCGCTCCACGTCCTCGACGCCGAGCCGGCAAATGGCTGAGTCCTCGATGGCCTCGGCGTAGTTGTCATACATGCGCTGGCCCACGAGCAGCATTTCCCCGAAGACGGCCCCCGGCTCGAGGATCGCCATGGTGAGGGCCTTCCCGTCCTCGGTGACACGGAAAATCCGGATCCTGCCCGATTTGAGGATAAACAGGGCGGTGACGGGCTGGGACTGGCTGAAGACCAGTTCCCCGCGCCGGAACATCCGGGCCGGCGCCATCATGTCCATCGCGCGCATCTCCTCAGCGCTGAGGTCCGCGAAGAGATCCACCTCGTTGAGGCACGTGAACGGATCATCGGGCCCTGAGGTGAGGGGGTATGGTTCCCGTTGGCCCGGAGACCAGGGCCGGGGGCCACCGACGGCGGCCTCCAGCCCCTCTTCCCATTTATCGCTCATCGGCGTGCTTCAGGACCCGGACTGCGACCACGGCGAGGATGATGCCGTAGATCAGGTGGCCCATGAGGGACCATCCTGCCGTCGCGTTCACCCTGAAGGGCGGCATGCCGAGCATCATGGGCATGATCAGCAGGGGGCCAAGAACCCACCAGAGCGCCCCGTAGGCCATGCCGATCAGCGCACCCCGGCGGTAGGTCTTCAGGAGCCCGGCGAACGGCACTGTCAGGCCCAGCCCGATCAGGATTGAGATCACCATGTGGATTCCGAGGCCCACCAGGGGCGAGTTCGAACCGATCATGGAGGCGATCATCGGAAGTATGCCCATCATGGCCATCAGCACGCCGAAGACGAGACCACCGGCGATACCGCCGGTGACGCCTGCGCTGATGCGCCGGGCAAGGTGGTGCGTGACTGCGTGGGGCTGGTGTGCCACGGGAGATGTAGCGGACATCGTGGTGTTGCCTTTCGTTGAAGCGGAACTGCTTACCTTCGAAAGATAGGCCTGGAGCAGCGGCTGCTCTGTAAACGTGGACACATAGCGGGCTGGGGTGGGACGGGGTTTGGTTTGGGGCAGCCCGGCCTTGGTGGGAAGGCCGGGCATCAGGCGTCAGCCCGCCTTTTCCATGACGTGCCCGCAGCAGCACGTCGGATTGCTGTCTCCGCCGTGTCCCGGGGCCGCGCCTTTGGTGACCGTAATTTCGCATCCACAGTCCTCATCAGGGCAGCGGTAGACCTCGCCTTCCTGCAATGCCATGACCAGTTCCTTTCCTCAGTTATTGATTGCCGGTAAGTTCACGCTAAAACCTTCCAGTCAGGGGAAGTCAAGGGTGGGGTGTCCGGCGCGGTGTCGGCGCCCACTGCCGCCAGGGCTGCGGTCGGAAGCTGGACGCGGACGCTGTCCCCGATTGACAGGGCATGGGAAGGAGTCACTTCGGCGTGCAGATCCACCCCGGCCGCCGTGACAGTGATCAGGCGCCGGGGTCCGCGGGACCGGAGGCCGGTTACCACCGCTAAACTGCCTGAGCTGTGGTTTGGGACGAGGAGGAGGTGTTCCTGGCGGATGATAAGCGTGGCGGGGCCGTCCGGCCACTGCTGGTCAGCGGGTAGGGCGTGGGCGCCCAGAACCGAGTAGTGCATGCCGTCCTTGACGGTTCCAGGGATTTCGTTGGTTCCGCCCATCAGGCGGCTGACTTGGAGTGTGGCGGGCCTGGTGTAGAGGGCGTCGATCGGGTCGTGCTGCAGCAATCTGCCGGCGTGGAGCAGGGCGATGCGGTCGGCCACGGCCGCGGCTTCATCGTGATCGTGGGTGACCATGAGGATGGTGGGATGTAGTTTCTTCCGCACGTGCGCCAGCAGGTCGTGCATGGCTGAACGCAGTTCGGGGTCCAGCGCGTTGAAAGGTTCATCCAGCAGCAGCACGGCCGGCCGTGCTGCCAGGCCGCGGGCGATGGCCACCCGCTGTTGCTGACCGCCGGACAAGTCAGTGACTGCCCGTTTGCCTGTTCCCTTCATGTGGACCAGTTCGAGGTATGACTCAGCATCCGTCCGGGCACGCCGGCGCGGAACACCGCGGATCGTCGCGGGGAAAGCGACGTTGTCGCGGACGTTCAGGTGCGGGAAAAGCAGCGGCCGCTGGAAAACCATCACCATCCCCCGGCGTTCGGGCCGGACCGCTGCGAGGTCCTGTCCGTTCAGCAGGACACTGCCGCGGTCCGGAATCTCCAGACCCGCGACCGTCCGCAGGAGGGTGCTCTTGCCGGAGCCGGAGGGCCCCAGCACCGCGGTACATGAACCGGGCGCCAGCGACAGGCTGACCTCGTCAAGGGCAGGCGCGGGCGCTCCCCTGAACGACTTGGAAAGCCCCTGCAGTTCCAGTCCCTGCCTCATGTCCGGCCTCCCCGGTGTCGTCGTCCTGTCATGCCCATGAGCAGCAACAGTGCCAGCGGCGGTACCAGCGCGATGAGTGACAGCACCGCCACGATCCCGTCATTACCGGTCCCTGACGCGGCGGACGCCACCAGCAGCGGTACTGTCACCAGGGAGCCGCCGCCGACGAGGAGGGTAACCAGGTAGTCGGTCCATCCGACCAGGAACGCCAGGAAAGCGGCCCTGGCCAGGGCCGGTGCGATCAGGGGCAGCTGGACCCGAAAGAGCACCTGGCCCCGGGTGGCGCCCAGGGTGCAGGCTTCCTCCTCGAAGCCGATGTGATGGGCTGCATACGCCAGCCGCATGACGTACGTGGTGTAGGGCAAGGCGTACGCGGTCAGGACCAGGACGACGCCGGCGGTGGAGGGGACCTGGAGCCGGACCAGCAGCACATTCAGCCCGAAAACCGCGACGAAGGCCGGCAGCGCCAGCGGAGCGAATAACAGGGCACTGACCGCCGCCGACCACCGGGACGGGTGGAACGCCAGGCTGCGGGCGGCCAGGACACCCAGCGGGGTGGCGACGGCGCTGACCATCAGGCCCAGTCCCAGTGAACCGGCAAACCCCGTGGCCGCGCCCCGCGCCAGGGCGGACTCAACGTTGTCCAGTCCCCAGTGCTGCGGCAGCGGAGCCGGATAGGACCAGCGATCCGCGAAAACCCAAAGACCCAAGGGGAGCAGCGGCAGCACAAACCATACCGCCAGCGCTGCGGCAGTTGCTGTCCGCAGGATCCGGCCGCCGGCACGGGAACGCGCCAGGCCGTTCTGCGCCGCGCCTTTCCGTGAGGCCTGCTGGCTAAGCCCCGGCGGCAGGGTTACCGCCATAGCGGAATCTTTCGAAGGAAGGCCAGTGCCACCAGAGCTGCGCCGAGGGACACCGCTGCCGTGATCACGCCGATCGCGGCCGCCTCCGGCCGGGAGGTGAGCGACACGGAGTTGTACAGGCGCAGGGCCATCACGGGCAGCGGCTCAGGATACGGCCGGCCCAGAAGCCATGCCACTTCATAAGACCCGAAGCTGTAGATGAACGCGATGGTCCCGGAAATCATCAGGGCGGGCAGGCTCAACGGCAGCAGCACGTGGCGCAGCCGGCGGAGCCGTCCGGCGCCCAGGAGGGCGGCGGTTTCCTCATAATCAACCGGCCGGGTGGCCAGCGTTCCGGCGACGACGAGTCCCACGAACGCTGACTCCTTCCATGCGTACTCAAAAATGACGGCCACCCACCACGGACCTCCCACGATGGCCGGCCACCCCTCTGCTGCACCAAAAACCCTGGCCAGCAGCCCGGAATCGGCCAGCAGTAAACCCGTCGCCGCTGCACCCACAATATGGGGAAGCGGGACGGACAGCGTGCTCATGGCCGCCACGAGCTTCCCGCACCACCGGCCCTGCATAATAATCAGCGCTGCGGTGAACCCGACCAGGCAGGCCAGGAGCGTGGACGTGCCCGCGATCGCCAGGGAAAGCCCCGCTCCAACCAGCAGGTCACCACCGTGGGCCGTGTAGGCCGCCGCCGACAATTCCGGGCGGCCAACCAGCGGCATCAGCCCCAGACTCTGGGCCGCGACCATGGCTGATCCGCCACCCACGACGACGGTGACCAGCACGACAGCGGGGACCGCCAGTAACACTCCCGGCATACAGGGCTTCAGCGACGGGCCCGCCGCTGTCCGCTGCCCGGACCGGGTTGCCAGGACCTCACTTTCCGGCAAGAATCTGTCTCCGCCAGAGCTCATCCAGCGCGGGTACCCACGCCGCGGCAAGCTCAGGATTCGCGTTCTTCGACAACACCTCATAGCCGGGCACCACGGGAGAGGACGGAAGGCGGCCGAACAGGGCACGCCCTTCAGGGCTGAGCGCACCCGGGTTCAGGACCGGGAATTGTCCCCAGATCCCGGGATCGGCTTTTCGGGCCTGCTGCTCTTCGGACAGGGCCAGGTTGGCCACGACCATCGCGGCGGATCGGTGACCTGATGTTGAGGGTATGGCGAGGAAGCTGGCGTTTCCCACGGTGCCCTCATCCAGGGCGAGGACTTTTGTCGCGGCCGGAAATGTTCCGTCCGTCACCAGTTTCGTTAGTTCCGCCGGGCCGTAGGTCATGGTGAAATCCACCTGCCCTCCTGCGTAGAGCGCGTTCAGCTCGCGAGAGGATTTCGGATACGTTGATCCTTCCCGCCATAGCGAGGGCTTCAGGTCCTGAAGTTCGGTCACGAGGGCGGGGGTGAGCCTGTCAAATGCGCCCTGGTCGAAGGCCAGCGGCACGTTCGTGTAGCCGCCGGAGACGCTGTAGAGCACTTCACGGGTCAAGACGGAACCTGTGAAGTCCGGCGGCGCCGGGTACGTGAATCGTCCCGGGTGTTCTTTGACCCAGTCCAGCAGGCCGGCGAGGGTTTTCGGAGGCCCCGGGACGGCGGCGGAGTTGTAGGCAATGGTGAACTGCGCTTTGCTCCACGGGGCTTCGCAGCCGTCCACGGGGGTGCCGAAGTCCTCTGAGAGCAGCGGGTCTGACGGGTTGGTGACACCCATGTTAGGCAGCAGGGAAGTCCAGCCGCAGGCCCACGCCCCGGCCGCTTTACCGGTGCCGAAGTTGTCGCCGTTGACCCAGACGAGGTCCACCTGGCCAGCCGTGGTGCCGGACTGCTTCTCGGTCAGGACCCGGTTGAGCGCGTCTTTGGTGTCGGCCACCGGCACGCGTTTGAGCGTGACGCCCTCTTTGGCCGCGGCAGGGACGAGATAGTCGTCCACGTAGGCGTTGCCCTGCGTGTCGCCGCCATACATCCACAGTTTGACGGTTTGTCCCCTCGCGTCGGAGCTGATCTGCTCCCAGCTCCCCGCTGCGGGCTGTGCCGCCGGCGAAGCCGCGCAGGCTGCTCAGGAACAACACCCCGGTTACAGCTGCCATCAGGAGAGTCCGGCCGCCGGCGGGCCGCGGTGTTTTCATTGTTCGGTCCTGACTTTGGGGGTGAGGGGGAGCAGTTTGCGCAGGCCGGCGTTCTCGGCCGGGTCCAGCACCGAATGCTGGACGCAGGCGGGGACCAGGTGGCCGGTGTCGGGGTGGCTCATGGTGTACATGCAGGCGCCGAGCCGTTCCTGGACCTCCCGGGTTTTCGGGTCCTCACTGGTGATGCCCTTCCCCATCAGCTCCCAGGCCGGTGCGACGTCCGCTGCATTCATGAAGTTATGGACCACGAAAGTCCGGAAGGACAGCCGGCCTGCCCGGGCAGCGGAAACGACGCGGCGCAGGCCACCGGCGCGTTTGGCCAAACGGAACCCGAAACCAAGAACCACGGGGATCTCGCGCGGGTGGGCCAGCAGGGCCCTCGTCACCTTCGCTGCAACAACCCAGCGGGGCGTCCCGCCGAAATACATTCCGCCGAAGTGGGCCAGCAGCCGCTCCCGGGCCGCCACGTCCTCCGGGTCGGCCGGGTCCAGCAGCGGCGCCATCGTTTCCCCGGCCCGCAGGACCACGGCGCTACGGTTGCAGCGCGGGTCACCGAATTGGGCGCCCTGCCAGGGGATGTGCTGCCCGGCACCGGCTTCGATCCGGTCCCAGACAGCGTCGATGCTGACATCGCTGTAGGCCTTCCCCCATCGCCTGTCATCGCCAATGTATGCGGCGGGCTGGAAGGACAGCATGTCGAACGGCATATTCAGTACCGCTGCCGTCACCCCGGCCACCTGATCGATATTCGCGGGGGTGACCGTCATGTTGTGAGCGAGGTAGGACGTGACGCCGTGGTCCTTCCGGAGAGCCGTGAACATCGCGGCGAACCGTTCACGGAACGGATTCAGTTCCGCCTCCGTCCGGGGACGGGGCACGCCCCTGCGCCCACGCATGAGCGAATCAAAATGCCCGGCGAATGAAACCCGCCCGAACCGGGCCTTGCCGGTGCGATCGAGCGCCACGTCCAGAAGATAGTCGTAGTCGAAGTCACCGTGCGTCATGGACATCGGTTCGCGTCCGGCGGCACGCATGGCCCGCAGCGCGGCCGCGTGGTCTTCGGCGGGCAGGAGACTGACTTCCCCGCCGATGAGCTGGGCGTGGCCACGGGGCCCGCGGAGACGACGAAGGAACGCTAACTGTTCCTTCACGGCCGTCACCGTGTGGCCGCCGTCGATCCGTACCTTGTTCGCATCCGCCGAGTGATAGCACGGGGTGCAGGTCAGATTGCACTTGGGAAAAATCCCGTGGGTTCCCTCGCAGCCCACCGCTGCCCTGCCCAGCAGTTGGGCCGGGGTTTTGACCCGCTCCGGAAGCCCGGACCAGCGCCGGTCCAAGGCTTCCCGGCTCTCCGGATGAACCGGCCTGGTCACCAGTTCAAGGTGGCCTAAAAGTGCCGCGATTGTGCGCATACCGGCCACCCTACGGTGAGCCACCGCACCGTTAAGTAATCTGGGGCACAGTGCCTGGCGTTGGAATCGGTCAGGATGGGTCTTTGTGGAAAGCTCCTGCACGGATCTGCAAATGTCCGGCCCGGGCGGAATACCGGATGACGTTGGTGCAGTCCTCTTCAACACCCTGCCAGGGGTGTGCCGTTATGTCTGCCCCGCCCAGGGCGCACGCCGCCCGCGCCAAGGGGGTGAGCAGCCGGGCCCACCCCTCCGGGACCTTCATGTCGACCACCGCCACGCGCGCCTCAGCTTTCAGCAATGCCTTGAGGTTGGTCCAGGCCCGCCGCCACTCGGGCATCAGCGAGAGCGAATAGGTAGCCAGTGCGGCGTCGGATTCCGGAGATCCACCCTGTCCCTGGATGGTGGACCGGATCGCTGCGGGGTCCAGGAAGACAGCGTCGGCCTGGATAAGGATGACGTTCTTCCAGCCCGCTCTGGCGGCGCGCCGACGGGCCTGTTCAAGCATCTGCGCGCTGCGGTCGATGCCGACAATCGTGCCCGCGGGACCTATCCGCCCCCGAAGCAGGGCAAAGTTGAGACCGGTTCCGCAGCCCACATCCAGGACCTGCTCACCTGGCCGTGGCCCCAGCGCTTCAATGCCCCGGTCCCGTCCGGCCCGATACACCGGGTATTCACCCGAGAACGCGTCGTAAAACGGTGCGAATGCTGTGTACTTGTCAGGAATAACTCTCTCCTTTGAAACGGGTCCCGACCCCGGACCAGCAAACAGCCGCGGCTGCCGGAATCCCCCACGGGCCCGGGCATGCACAACCTGTAAGGAACTTCATGATGGCACCCTCTGACGGAATCGTTGACCTCCTGGTCCTTGGCGGAGGGACGGCGGGAATAGTTGGCGCGAAGACGGCAGCAGGTTTCGGCGCCCGCACGGTCCTGGTGGAGCAGGAGCGCACCGGCGGTGATTGTCTCTGGACCGGTTGCGTCCCTTCCAAGACGCTCCTCTCCGCCGCCGCGCAGGCAAGGAGCCGGCGGCTGGCTGGCGGTGGTGAAACCGACTTTTTTGCCGTCCGGGAACGCATCGCCACGGCCATCCAGTGCATCGAACCAGTGGACACGCCGGAAGCTCTTGAAGACGCCGGGGTTGAAGTCCTTTCCGGACACGTTTCCTTCACCGGCCCGGGAACGGCGGTCCTGGACGGGCAGGTCCTCCGGTTCCGCCAGGCCCTGATCGCGACCGGAGGTGAGCCCTCCCGGCCCGGGATCCCCGGGCTGGACCCTGCCCGGACCGTCACGTCCGAAACGGTCTGGGACCTCGCCAGCTTGCCCGCCAGGCTTGCCATCGTGGGCGGCGGGCCGATTGCCTGCGAACTGGGCCAGGCCTTCGCCCGGCTCGGCGCCGACGTCACCATGATTGTCCGCTCCCGTATCCTGCCCAAGGAGACGCCGGAAGCGGTCGACATCATCCGCGCGAGCCTGCAGGCAGACGGCGTGACAATCCTCGAGAAATCCAGCATCAGCCACGCCACCAGCCCCGCTGAGGGGCACAGGCTGCATCTGAAGGACGGGACTGCTGTTGACGCTGACACCGTGCTCCTGGCGGCCGGACGCACCCCCGCACCACCGGCATCGGCCTCGAACGCGTAGGCGTCCACCTCGACGACCGCGGCCGCGTGCTCACCAACCAACACATGCAGACCACCAATCCGCTGATCTGGGCGGCCGGAGATGTCACCGCACACCCGCAGTTCACTCACCTTGCCGGCGTCCACGCCAGTGTGGCAGCATCCAACGCCGTCTTGGGGGTGCGACGCCGGATCAGCCCTGTCATCCCACGCGTCACCTACACCTCACCCGAGGTCGCCGCCGTGACAAGCGGCGAGTCCGGACAATCGGTAACGTCCCGGATCGTGTGGCATGCCCACCTTGACCGGGCCGTCACCGAGGACAGGACCGAGGGCTTCACGGAGCTTCTGGTGGGACGCGGTGGGCGCCTTTTGGGCGGCACCATCGTGGGGCCCCGGGCGGGCGAATCCCTCGCTGAACTGTCCCTGGCCGTGCACAAGAAACTCACCACGTCCGATATTGTCGGCACCACCCACGCCTACCCCACATACTCTGACGGGGTCTGGAACGCCGCGGTCCTCAATGTTCGCGAACGCCTGAAGTCCCCGCTCGCCCGCACCGCCATCAAAGGGCTGGCCACGCTCCGGCGCCTGGCCCTTGACGCCCGCCGGATCAGCTCAAAGCCCGGTAGCCGGCCACAATCCGATGCCCGGCACTAACTCCCACCACCAGGGCCCAGAGGGCGGCGATCACCCACGCAAGGTCCGGGAAGACCAGCCAGAGGCTGTGTACCACCACGGTCTCCGTTCCCTCTGCCAGGCCACCAAGAAACGACAGGGACCGTCCGTCATCGATCCGATGCCCGGTTTTCTCGGCAATGGATGAGAAGGCCAGGAACGCGGCGCCATTGATGTAGTAGGCGAAAAGGACCAGCAGGAAGGGCAGCCACGGGGCGCCGAAAGCGGCAGTAGCACCCATCCCGACACCGACCACCGTGGCACCATATACCACGACGTCCGCGCTGATGTCCCAAAAGCCGCCCCGTCCGGGGTCTTCCTCCCCTGATCTGCGCCGCCGGAGGCGGGACAGGGGCCCGTCCAGGCCGTCAGCGGCCCGGCACAGCAGCCACCCAGCCAGCGCGGGAATCCACCACTGGGCCGCGGCAAGCCCGGCGCTGGCCAGGCCCAACAACAAGTTGAGCCCGGTCAGCCGGTCCGGTGTAATCCAGGGCCGGTCCAGTGCTGCGGCCATCCGATCCAGCATGGGTCCTGTCCGTGTCCTCAGTGCAGCATCAAACACGTGCGGCCCCTTTACGGCGCTTCCGCGCGGCCACGACCAGCCCGGCAACGGTCAACAACCCAAGAACGGCCGCGGCGGCCTGGACTTGCCAGCCGAACTGCAGCCCGAAAGCCCCCAGTGTCACATAGCTGACCGTGCCGGGCAGGATGCCCAACGCCGTACCCAGCAAATAAGGCCACCATGCGACAGACGTCAGCCCGGCCAGGTAATTGATCGCAGTGAACGGCAGCACCGGCACCAGCCGCACACCAACCACCGCAACAACGCCCCGCCGCCTCAACACCTCATCCAGTCTCCCCACCCTGGCGCCCGTGTAATTCTCAACAGCCTCCCGACCCAACCAACGCCCCAACCAGAACGCAGCCGATGCACCCAGAAGCGCCGCAACCACCACCACCCCTACTCCCCCGACAAAGCCAAAGACCACGCCCGCGCCGATCGTCAGGACGTTCTTGGGCACCGGTGTAAGAGTCAGGGCGGCATATCCAAGGATGAAAAACGCCGGACCCCAGCGGGTGCCAGTGAAGTACGACTGCATATCCTCCATAGTTGGGACCGGGAACAGCAGCGCGGCCACGGCAGCGGCTGCAACAAAGAAAACCAACACCATAAGACGTGCCCAAGCACGGCGGTAGCCCGTCATGCCCCCACTATTCAGGTTCCCGCATCGTCGCTCCTCCTGAGATGGAAATGCTCCAGGCACCGCCCTTCCGATCAAGCTAACCCCCGCTAACGTGCTGATCTGTAATCTGTCGCACAAAATCCGCGGCCTTCCCGCCCGGAGTTGATATACACAGGTCAGTACCTTCCCACTCTGCACGTGCCAACCGTAACTAACCCTTAGTCGCTGCTGTTACCTGCAGAAATGGAATTGAAGGGTAGATAATACGCCTCGGCGGCTCGGACTCGCCGCTGCCGACCTTTGAAATGCGCCGCGGCCCACTGCTACTGCGTCGTGCATAGTAGTGCGGGCCAATTGACCTTCTTCTTTTTTCCCACTGTGGTCCCCAAGGAGGGTCAGTCCATGACCGTGGGAAGCTTGTGAAAAAGTGGAATATCCGACGCTAAGATCTTGGTGCGCCGCTCATTGGCTGTAGTTGGTGGGGGGACCTGGTCGGCTCGTGGCTGATTTCGTCAATCTGACTCGAGCCCCGCTTTGATGGGAAATCGTGGCTTGATCGGGGTCACCTCGAATCAGGTCGCGAAGGCTACGTAACCCCGGGCTGGGACCGTTTAGTTACGTCAATCCGCCGGCAGATGCTGCCCCGGCGGGTTATCGCGGGCGGGAAGCCGCTGGGTCCAGTGCGTGCAGCGCGGCACCGGTCACGATGCCGTAGGCCAGGTGCGGGATGATGTCGCTTGCCCAGTCCACGGGAGACCATGTGCGGGGATCGGTAATTCCGAGCACGGTCATGGGGCCGTTTCCGCCGATCAGTGCCCCGGCCGCCGCGGCCAGGGACGAACCGAGGAGTCCGGGCCGGTATCCTGCTTCCCGGGTAAACCCGAGGGCGGCGCCGACGCCGATGCCGACGACAAGCCCTGTCAGCGGGCCGAGCCCGGCCAGCCGGTTCGTGCGTTCTTCGTCGTTGCCCGGGATCTTGACGCCCGTGACGTCGGCCAGCTTTTTGACTGTGGCCTCGGGTGTGCTGCTGGCGGGGCGGGCACGCCAGACCATGTCCAGGTAGGTCAGGGTGTTCAGGGCTGTGGTTCCGGCGGCGCCAGCTGCGGCCCCGGTGGCCAGTGCGCGAATGATTTTCATGGCTGCGGGGTCAGTCCGAGTTGGGTGAGCATGCCCAGGCTGGTCGCTGCTTCCCCAGCGTTCGACGAGTTTGCCGTTTTCGAACCGTCCGATCTGCATGCCCCGGATGTTGATGGCCCGTCCGGTGGGCGGGTGGCCCATCAGCGGTCCCTGATGTGTCCCGGTGACTGTGTAGGCGAACGCGACATCATTGTCGGTGGCGGTGAGGTGTTCGACCTCGAGGTGCAGATCCGGAAAGGAAGAGCGCAAATCTGTGAACAGGTCTTTGAATCCCTGCGGGCCCGGCCCCTGTCCTGGCGCCGGGTCGTGGTCGACGCAGCCGGCCGCGACGACATCGTTGAATTCATCGAGTTTGCCGCTGTTCACGGCGGCGCCGAAGCGCTCCTGGGCCTGGATATTGGCGTCCCTGGTCATGGATCCTCCGGTTATCGTTGCCAGGCCGATCCGCGCGGAACGGCCCTTGTTGTTATCTGCCATGGTGCGCGCTGGTCTGCCCCTTGGGCAAGGGCAGTGGGAGCGGGTTCAGCCCTGCCCGGGGTCCGGATTCAGGCGGATTCGGATGTTCCCATGCCATGAGGTCTGTACAGGGGAAGGTTTCGGCCGCTGTCATGTGACGAGGTGATCCAGGATGGCCTGGGCGACGGCCTCCGGTGAATCTTCGGTCGGGATGTGTTTGCCGTTGACTTCGACGAAATCCGATCCCGGGATCTCGTTAATGTAGCGGTGCGCGAAGCTGACTTTTGGAAGTCATCCTCGCTGCCCCACACCAGGCGGGTCGGTATGCGGGCTTCCTGCAGCAGCGGGACCAGGTCCAGGGTGTACCGGGGATCCGCGGCAGCGGCCATGGCCATCCACGACCTGTGGCGGCCCGGTTCGGTCCACGGCGAGAGGTAGTCCCCCAGTTCCTCCTCGCTGAGGGTGCGTTTGACAGCCCGCTGCGTGGACTCCGCCCGGGCTTCCAGGAGCTCCTGGGCTGTCGTTGCGGCCCGTACCCGCGGGTCGCGGAACCTTTCCACCGCGGGCACCGGCCACGAATCAAACAAGACAGAGTTCATCAGCACCAGCCTGTTCACCCGCCCGCTGGTGGCCGCAAGGTGCTGTGCTATTCCCCCACCAATGTCGTGACCGGCCAGGTCGAAACTGTCCAGTCCGAGGGCATCGGCGGCGGCGCGGACTTTTTCGGCTAGGGCTGGAACGGTGGCGTCGCTGATGTCGAGTTCGCCTTCGCTGCGCCCGAAGCCGGGCAAGTCCAAGGCAATGCACCGGCTTGTGGTTCCCAATGCTGGCAGGACCGGCAGCCACACGCGGCTCCAGAAGCCGTGCAGCAAGAGCAGCGGTGGCGCCTGGTCATCGCCGCTGTACAGATAGGAAAGGGACGTCCCTGCGACCTGGACGCGTTCGCGCCGAACCGGGGCTTGCATTGTGGTCATCAATGTATTGCCTCTCCGCTCACTGCAGCCGGTTGAGACAAAGCCCGCCGCGCCGGCCGGCCCCTGCTGCGCCGGGCCTTGTCTCAGCCCGAGGCCTTAGGCGGCGCCGCGGGCCGGGTAGTCGTGATCCTGGGCGTAGCGGACCCCGGCAATGACATCGTCCAGGGACGGCCGGCCAAAGGGCATGGTCGCGGTGCTGGACCAGAACAGGGTCCCGTCTTCATCCAGGATGAAGATGCCTGGTTCGTTGAAGAGGTCCGGCTCGCCGTCGCTAATAGCGTGCGAGAGGTTCAGGCCCCAGGCCCGGGCGGCCTCCTCACTCAGGCCATAGGCCACGGGAAGGTTGCCCAGGTGCCACTGATCCATGATCCGGGTGCTTCGCTCTTCTGTTTCCATGCTGACCGCGACGGCCTGACCGATCCCTGCTGCCTTGAGATCCTCGATCCGCCGGTCGATCTCGGCCAGTTGTTTGCGGCAGATCGGGCAATGCAGGCCCCGGTAGAAGACAACCAGGCTGAAACGGCCGCCGGTGCCTGTACCCAGCTTCAGATCATCGGTGCTTCCCCCGCCAACCAGGGCGAGGGCGAGGTCGGGTGTTGTCTGTGTCGGAAGAAGTGCCATGGTCTCGGTAACAAGGCCAGGCGCCCCGTCATTCCCTCCCAGCCTGATCCTGCATTCTTTTCAGAGTGCAGGGTCGTGTTCAGATCGCCTCTGTTCAGAAGGAGATGCCCCGTCAAGGGCCGGACGCCGCACAGGGCATCCGGCCCCCGTGGGCCGGTAGGATCAGCTGCCGATGATTCCGGTGTTCTGACCGGTGATGGTGTTCTGGGTCGTGCTGGCTGCGTTGGCGTTAGCGCCCAGGTTCACACCGAGGTTCGATGCCGTGGCGAAGGAACCGCGGTGGGTTCCGGTGGTGCTGTTCTCATCCGTGGTGTTCTGGACGGTGCTGGCTGCACCGGCGTTAGCGCCCAGGTTCAGGCCCAGGTTCGATGCCGTGGCGAAGGAACCGCGGTCGGTTCCGGTGGTGCCGTTCCCATCCGTGGTGTTCTGGATGGTGCTGGCTGCGTTGGCGTTAGCGCCCAGGTTCAGGCCCAGGTTCGACGCCGTAGCGAACGATCCGCGGTCAGTCCCGGTGGTGCTGTTCCCATCCGTGGTGTTCTGGGTCGTGCTGGCTGCGTTGGCGTTAGCGCCCAGGTTCAGGCCCAGGTCCGTCGCCGTAGCGAAGGAACCGCGGTCAGTCCCGGTGGTGCTGTTCCCATCCGTGGTGTTCTGGGTCGTGCTGGCTGCGTTGGCGTTAGCGCCCAGGTTCAGGCCCAGGTCCGTCGCCGTAGCGAAGGATCCACGGTCAGTCCCGGTGGTGCCGTTCCCATCCGTGGTGTTCTGGGTCGTGCTGGCTGCGTTGGCGTTAGCGCCCAGGTTCAGGCCCAGGTTCGACGCCGTAGCGAACGATCCACGGTCAGTCCCGGTGGTGCCGTTCCCATCCGTGGTGTTCTGGATGGTGCTCGCCACACCGGCGTTAGCGCCCAGGTTCACGTTGGAGGCCACGGACCCACGCTCGGTCCCGGTAGCCCCCGTGTTGCGGGTGGTGGCGTTGTTCTGGATGGTGCTCGCCACACCGGCGTTAGCGCCCAGGTTCACGTTGGAGGCCACGGACCCACGCTCGGTCCCGGTAGCCCCGGTCCCGGTGTTGCCGGTGTTGTTCTGGATGGTGCTCGCCACACCGGCGTTAGCGCCCAGGTTCAGGCCAAGGTTCGAGGCGATGCTCTCGCGGTTGGCCGTCGAGGACGTGGAGGTGATGCTGGTCTGGTTCTGCGTGCCGATACCAAGACCGGCCCCGGTGGTGGTGCCGGTGTCGGCGGAGGCCGCTCCGGCGCCGAGGACGAGGACGCCGCCGGCGAAAACTGCGGAGCAAAGGGTGTTGCGGACAAATGAATGCATGACTGTTTTCCTCACATGGAATGAATGTTTGTTCCGGCCAAACGGGCCGGTATACCTGCATATGCCACGGCATGTAGGTGCGCGGCGCGGGCATCATCAATCCGGTGAGAATCCCGGGTCCTGGGTTGTGGACCCGGGAAGGACGAAGCTGAAAAGGGATCCTTCCCCGCCCCCGGTCATGGGCAGGACGAAACGGTAGGAAAGATCCGCTGCAGCCTGCGCTCCGGCACCGACCGGTCCCGAAGCGCCGGCACTGCCGGACACCGGTGAGGGCACCGGCGCCGTTGCGGGCAGCTCTTCGCTGGGTAGCCGGGCAGGGCTCTGAGGGGACGTGCCGTCGTCGTTCATGGACGCCGCAGCACGCGGGGCGCTGCCGGCCGTAATGCCTGTGGGCAGAAGGGAGCGCACGGCGGAGAGGGCGGCTTTCGCGCCGCGTACCGCGGCTGGCCGGGACTCCCCGGCGGTGGACTGGTCGGCGCCGGCCGGAGAAGTGCTTGCCGTCACGGCTGCAACGTTGGTGGTTGCCGTGGCGGCCGGTGCCGCGCCGGGGATGCCGCTGACAGGTCCGATGCTGACCGGAGCCAGCGTCGTGCCGGTGATCAGCCCCGTCACCGGTGCCACGGCGGCCCCGGCCAGGTTCGTGACGGGGGCAAGGAGCGGCTGGACAGTGCCAGTAACGAGTTGGGTGGCGGGCGCGGTGAGCGGTGCCACGGCGGCCCCTGCCAGGTTCGTGACGGGGGCAAGGAGCGGCTGGACAGTGCCAGTAACGAGTTGGGTGGCGGGCGCGGTAAGCGGGGCCACGAGCGGCTGCACGGTCCCGGTGACGAGTTCGGTGACCGGCGCGGTGAGCGGGTCCGTGGGGTTACCGGTGAGGTCAGTGATCGGGGCCGTGACTTCGTGGAGCGCTGTGAGTGGGCCCTGGGAGGGGGTGGGTGGGAAGGTCGGGGGCGCGGTGGCCTGCGGTGCGGGAGTGCTCGCCGGGACGGTGCCCCGCGATGGTGGTGCCGTTGCCGGGGGAACCGGGACGGGCGCGGTCGCTGTTGAGCTCGGGGGTGCCGGTTCTGTCGGGGGCTGAACCGTGATGAGTGGTTTCACGGGTGCGGTCAGGGAAGGGATGAGTCCAGTGGCCGTGTGCGGGCTCTCACCGGGTGGTGGTGCCGGGGCGGCGTGGGCGCTGCCCGCGCCGAAGATGATCCAGAACATGGCGAACAGGCCACCGACCAGGAGCAGGCGGAGGGCAGGGGCGATGTTCAGGTTCGTGCGGTCCATCCCACCTCCCATCAACTGCCAGAGTCCACGGTCACATCCTCTTCGTCCCCGCCACTGTCACGGACGGGCACGAAGCCGCGGTGAGAGCTCGCCGCCGCGTGATGGGTTGAAAGTGTTTCGAGGCGGGGCCGGTGCCGGATGGGTCGGTTTCCCAAGAAAAAGATCACCACGCTTTTCCCGTGGCCCGGGGTTCATGCGTGCTCTTCCTCAACCTCGCCCGGTCGCGGTACGGTATCAGTGATCATGGCCGGTTTGGCTGTGGCGACGAGGGCGTCGCAGCGCTGGGGTGCGCTATAGGAGTGAGTCCTGCCCCCGCCATTTTCGTTTGAATGGCAGGAGAATGTTCCATGTTTGAACAGCGTTTCATTGTTGATGCTATTTCCCGCAGTGCCGAAAACGCGGTGGACCGTCGACGGTTTTTCCGTGCCGCGGGCTTGAGCGGGCTCACCGCCGGGGCGGCTTTCGTGGCCGCGTCCGCGGCCGCCGCACCTGCTGTCGCTGAGGAAGCCGGTGCACCCAGTGACGGGGCGATCCTGAACTTCGCCCTGAATTTGGAATACCTGGAGGCCGAGTTTTACCTCCGCGCTGTCACCGGCACGGGTCTGCCCGACAACATGACGACCGGCACCGGACGGCGCGGCCCCGTCATTGGTGGGCGTGCTGTGCCGTTCAAGAGTCCCCTGATCAAAAAGTATGCGCAGGAAATCGCCGGGGACGAAAAAGCCCATGTCGCGTTCCTGCGCAATGCGTTGGGGTCCGCTGCGGTGTCACGGCCGAAAATCAGTCTTGATGACAGCTTCACCGCCGCCGCCCGCGCGGCAGGGCTGATCGGGGCCCACGATAAGTTCGATGTCTACGCCAATGAAGTGAACTTCCTCTTCGGGGCGTTCATCTTCGAAGACGTCGGCGTCACAGCCTACAAGGGAGCGGCCCCGCTGATCAGCAACAAAACCTACCTCGAAGCCGCCGCCGGGTTGTTGGCCGTGGAGGCCTACCATGCGGGGATCATCCGCACGACCCTCTACGCCCTCGGGATTGAGATGCCTGCGATCTACACCACCGTGCAGAAAATCTCCGACGCCCGGGACAGCCTCGATGGCCCTACCGACCTGGATCAGGGCATCGGCACCGCAGCCGTGGCCAACCTGGTACCCACGGACGCGAACGGGCTCGCCTTCAGCCGCACCGCTGCCCAGGTGTTGAACATCGCCTACCTGGACTCGGAACAAGTCACCTCGGGCGGGTTCTTCCCCGCCGGGGTCAACGGAACCATCAACACCAGCGGCGATAACGACACGGACTAAGACCATCCAAACAATGGCGTCCGCGTTGCGGGTTACCTCCGGCCGTCCCCGGGCACCAACCCCCGGGGACAGCCGAACCAAGGATGATGGGCCACCAAAAACCCATCAGTCCTGTCCCTGGCGGAACGGCCAGGGTACTGCGGTTTTCACTCAGCGCTTTTCCACAACAAAGGGAGGGTCGCTGCGGTTTCTGCCGCTGTCTCCCCATCCCCATGGGTCACCTTGGGGATGGGAGGGTGCGGGCCCAGTACCGCTTTATTCGGAACCGTTGTCCTGCGCTTCGAGGTGTTTTGCCATGGCTTCCACGGCCTGGTTCCAGCGCGCGGTCAGCGCTTGCCTGCTCAACGGTTCGAACATGCCGCTCAGAACTCTTTCAATGGCATCATAGGCGGCGTCTTTGACCCGTTCCTGCGCCGCGGGACTGTAATAGTTCATGCCCGTAATTCGAGGCGGCGGCAACAAAAGATTGCCCTGCCCTGGTTGGCTGACATGACTGGGGACACGCCCGCTTGGGACGATCGGGCTCACTGGGCTGCATGGATGACCTCGACGGCGGATCCCTTCATCGTGAGGCTACGAACACTGCCACCCCTGTCCATCGGCTGGGTCTGGAACCGCTACCTGACGGACCTCACCCGCCGCCCCAGGTCGGACCCGTCCCCGACGGCGTCATCGAAAAAGGGGTGCACCCGCGGCCACATGACACCACCACCATCAGGTTTATCGGCCAGTAAGTAGTCCATGGACCGGTGGTTCGGCAGCCTCCTGAGAGGGGGTTTAGTGATGGTGCCCGGCCGGAGGAGTGTTGTTAGTGACGAGGTGCTGCCCGTGTGGGACGGCATGCTGTCCGGCGGCGGTCGCCGCGAGCCCGGGTGCCGTGATTGCCGCGACGGTGAGGGCGGCCATAAAACTAGCCATCAGGAGCCGTCCCGCGGTGGGGTGGGGGTTGGCCGGGCGCCCCGGGTGGCTGGTTTGTCGGGCCAGCCAGCCCACGCAGCCGAGGAGGATCAGTTCCAGCGCCGCGGCGCTCAGGGCGGTTCCGTTCAGTGAGCGGGGGAGCCGCCGGGCCACCAGATCCCGACGGCGACGGCGGCCAGGTGCACGAACACCCCGGCAGGGGCCACGCGGAGGACCGCCCGGGCCCATACCGGGGCTCAGGAGCGGAGGCTCTGCACCGCCCATACCGTGAGTGCCGCACCCCAGAGGCCGGCAGAGACCGCTCCCGCCATCGCCCCGGGGTTTGTGGTGGCCGTGGTGAGCAGCGTTGCACTGGTCCCGAAACTGAGGGTCGCGGCGCCCAGGCCGGCGAACGCGGCAAGGATCCCGATGGCCCCGGCCAGGAGGCCGCCCCTGGCCGGGGCCAGGGGCTCATCGGGGACCTGGGCCGTTGTTGCCGCCACGGGGGTGGGGTTCATGCCTGGCCGGCCCTAACGGTGGTGCGCCGGGTGGTCTTCTTGTCCTGGGAGAGGCCTACACCGAGCAGGAGGATGGCGCTGGCCAGGTGCAGGACGTTATCGGCGCCGTTGAGGGCGATGATGTTCGCCGCGCTGTCCAGCAGGAACAGGCCCAGGATTCCTACGAGGAGGTACACGGCGCCCACGGTGGTGTTCACCGACCGGGCCGCGGGGACCGATTTCAGGCCGGCGGCCAGCAGGGCGGCGCCGATGGCCAGGTGGATGACGTTATGCAGGGGGTTCACGGCGAAAAGGATCAGGTTCGCCCCTTCGGTGGCGAAGAATCCGGTGCCGGAGGTGACGGCGAAACCGGCGAGGCCGACGAGGAGGTACACGGCGCCGAATACGGTGGCGAGGAGCTTGTTGGGGGAAGTGCGCATGATGGGGCAGCCTTTCAAAAACAGGGCTCTTCGGCTCAGCAAAGAATGCGAAGCCAGCGGGCCCATCGAAAAAGGGGGTCTCCGGGACGGAAAACCCTCGCCATTGATTCGTCGTGACATGATCAACGGATGGGCCCGGCCCATCAGACGCCCGGAGGCGCCAGCGCCCGCAAGGGCAGTTTAGAAAAAGGCGCGCCGCTCCAGGGCCTCTGCGGGCTGGTGCCTGCGTGAGGGCCCACCATGCAAAGGGACCCGCGACGCAGGACGTGTTGATGACCCGTCCGGGGTGGCACCGGTCACGAATAACCGGTGGCGGGCGATATGGTGTCGGCCACGACTACTTTTTGGAAGGTGTGTGCTTCATGGGACGGGTATCCTTGCCGCCAGGATCTGCCACGCACCGGGTGCTGGTGCCGGCTCTTGCCGGGCTGTCGATACTGGTCCTGGCCGGGTGCGGCGCCGGTCCCGGCACGGCCGTGTCCGGGCCCAGCGTCTCGGTATCGGCCTCACCCAGTGGTGATGCGGGTGCCGCTTCCCCGACAGCGTCGCCGACTGATATTCCCGCCGCCGCGGCCGGTGGGCCGTCGGCGGCGGCGTTGATGGTGTGCAGCAAGGAAATCCAGGAGAAAATCGTGCAGATCCTTGCCCTCGCGTCTGCCCCGGGCAGTGGGGCAACTTGGGCGGACAAGCTCTTTACCTGCAGCTATGCGCTGCCGGCCGGTTCGCTCGTGCTCTCGGTCAAAGAAGCCGCGGACCCTGACGCTGCACGCGCCTACCTTCAGGAGCTGCAGCGGAGCACCGCTGGGGCCGCACCGATCGAGGGGCTGGCGAACCTGGGATTCCCGGCCTTCCAAGCCCCCGCCTCCGCTGTCTTCGTCAAAGACAACTTCGTGTTGACGGTGGACGCAGCGGGGCTGCCGGAAACGCTGGGACCACACCAGGTCACCCGCGCCGCGTTCGCCTACCAGGTCGCCACCACGGTCCTGGCCTGTTGGTCCGAATAACCCCTCCAGGCCCCAGCCCCGGAACGACACCGTCCTCGCCGGCGTCTTTAAGCAGGTCAGCGGCCTCAGAACCGGTGACAAAGTTTTCCCGGGATTTGACCAATCCGTGACGCAGGGCACAACGAACCGTTAGTGTCACAGTTATGGGCGCGCCCATCAGGGGAGCGTTCATCGCCAATGGAGGAAATACATCATGAAGAAATCCGCTTTCCTGATTGCCCCGGCCCTGGCCCTGGGCGCCCTTGCACTTTCCACCAGCCCCGCCCTCGCCGCCGACACCACGAACTACCAGGCGAACCTCGCCGCGATCAACGGCAGCAACGCCTCCGGATCCGTCATGATCACCGTCAACGGTGACCAGGCCACCGTCACCGAGAAAGTATCCGGTCTCGCCGCGATGTTCAACGGTGCTCCCTACCCGCACGTCCAGCACATCCACATCGGCGCCCAGGGCACCTGCCCGGACATGTCCGCCGATACCAACAAGGACGGTGTGATCAGCACCACCGAAGGCGCCCCCTTCTACGGCGGCATCGGCGCGACCCTGTCCACCAGCGGGGACACCAGCCCCGCGGCCGGCACCGACCTGAAAGTCGCACCCTCGGGCGCCTCCTACACCTATCAGCGGACCTTCGCCCTGGATGCCAAGACCGCTGATTCACTCAAGGCCGGCACGGCCGTCGTCGTCGTTCACGGCCTGGACCCGGCCACCCTGTCAGCGACCGCGCAGAAGGAACCGAGCGACCTCGTCCCGTCCCTGCCGCTGGCCGCTACCTCACCGGCCCTGTGCGGGACCCTGAAGGCAATGCCCGCCGGAGCCCCCGGCACCGGCATCACCACCCCCGCCCCGGCCGGACCTGACATGGGGCTCCTCGCAGCCGGTGGCGGGCTCGTCCTGGCAGCAGGCGGAGCCTACGCCATCCGCCGCAAGATGGCAGCTTAAGGCCTGAGAAAGACGCCAGGAAACAAGTAGGGATCTGATGGGACCTGAGAACAGCAGCCGCCGCGGACGCCTTACCGCGTCCGCGGCGGCCGCGCTGCTTTTGGCCGGCGGCATCACCACCATCGGCCTGGGCCTGCACGCCGAACCACCCACACCAGGGCCGACCAGCAGCGTGTCCGCAGCCCCGGTCCCAGCACCATCCCCTGAGACGGCCACTGATGCGGCCGCCGGTCCGGCAGCGACCGGTTCCACACCGTCTGCGCCGGTTCCCCCGGCGCCGGACGGGGCGTTGCCGGCGTCCGTTCCGGTCCGGGTCCAAGTCCCATCCATCGGCGTGGACGCGGCCCTGACCCCGCTGGGCAAACAAGCCAACGGCGAAGTCCAAACTCCTTCCGGGGAACCCGGTTCACCCGGTGGCTGGTACCAGGACTCGCCCACCCCCGGCCAGACCGGGTCAGCGGTTATCCTCGGCCACGTCAACGCCACCAACAGTGATATCGGCCTGTTCTACCGGCTCCACGAACTCACGCCCGGCCAGACCATCACGGTCACCCGGGCCGACCACACCGCCGCGGTCTTCACCGTCGACAACGTCGACGTCTACCACAAATCAACGTTTCCGACGGTGGAGGTCTATCAGAATGCGGACCGGCCAGAGGTCCGCCTGATCACCTGCGGCGGCTACAACCCCGCCACCCGCGAGTACCTTGACAACGCCGTTGTCTATGCCCACCTGACCTCCAGCCACCCCGCCTGAGCACCCTTGGCCTGCAGGCCACGGGCCGGGTCAGTCAGCCGGCAGGCCGTTCGCGCCGCGATTGAAAGAGGAATACGCCATGAAGACCACCACGATCCGACAGCGCCTCACCCTCGCTGTAATCGGTGCCGCCACGATCATCGGCGCCACCGCCTGCGGCAGCGGTGGTACCGGGACCGGCACGTCAGCAGCGCCGTCAACGGTCGCTGGATCAGCCGGGGCGTCCATGGATCCGGGCATGGACTTGAGCGCTTCCCCGATGGCCTCTTCAACGCCGTCGTCCATGCCATCGGCGATGGGAGCGACGACTGGTTCCTCAAGCGGGTCCACCGGGACCGCGGCCGAGTCGACGATCCACATCAAATCCTTCGCCTACAGCGGCGCGGGCACTGTCCCCGCGGGGTCCACGGTGACGGTGATGAACATGGACAACCAGGCCCACACCGTCACCGCTGACGACGGCTCCTTCGACGCGGTGGTCAAGGCCGGGACGAGCATCACGTTCACCGCCCCGGCAAAACCCGGAACGTACACCTACCACTGCACCTACCACTCCAACATGCACGGAACCCTGACCGTCAAATGAGCCCCGACCAAGGCCACGCCCGCGACGCCGGTGACACAGGGAACACCGAACCGCTGAACAGGCCGCTGCGGAGCAGTGCCGCATGCCTGGTCCTGCGGGTCCTTGCCGCGGCCGCCCTCGCCGTGGACGCCGCCATACACTTCCGCCTTGCCCCCGGCTACCAGTCAGCCGCCCCGGAAGGCTTCGGCGAAGGCAATCTCTTCCTAGCCGAAGCCGTCACCGCTGCGGTGGCCGGGCTCTACGTCCTGATTCGCGGCAGCCGCCCGGCCTGGCTCCCGACCCTGCTCACCGCCGGGGGCGGGTTCGCGGTCCTGGTCCTGGTCCTCTACCGCTACATCGACATCCCCGCGTTCGGGCCCTTCCCCGCCATGTACGAACCTGTCTGGTTTTCCGACAAAACCCTCACCGCCACCGCCCAGGCCATCGCGACCTTCCTCGCGGCATCCGCGCTGGTACTCCACCAGAACACCCGCACCGACCAGAACAGATACGACCTCTAACCTTTCCGCCCGGGATCACCGGGTGATGCCCAAAGACCCAGCCCGGAATCAGGCACCGCGGCCACTTTCGAAATGAAACCGCTGCCCTGAATTGCCTGTATCTGCTTACCAGTTCTCTTGATCCCACCGGCGCCGGTCGGGCACGCTGGGTGATGAGGTGGAAGCCGGCGCTAGACGCGTTCGCGATTACCTTCGCGGGCAGGTTCGAAAGAACCACTCAATAATGAAAACCGGCCAGACCCCACACACTGTTTATCGGACAGTCCCGGCGGCTTCCATGTGATTGGCTCGTGCATTGGGGGTTGCAGTGCTTGAGCGGGTGACGAGCTTGGCCTCGAATTGTTCATCGAACGGCGGATTCAGCTGCGGGTCCTTGAGTATGGATAGTAACCGGAGACACGCTCGTCGACCTTGCTCCTGGGGGGCTTGACTGTACGTCGTTATTCCGAAGGTCTGGGCCAATTCGTGGCCGTCGATGCTGATGATGGACAGATCATCCGGGATGGCGAGTCCGAGCTCACGGGCGGCGAGCATGGCCCCTGCTGCCATTTCGTCCGAGGAGCTGAATATTGCGGTCGGGCGGTCTGTCGGATCTCTTAGCAGGCGTTTGGCAGTTCGGTAGCCGCCGGCAACCGTGAAATCGGACTCTGTCATCCACGGAGGATGTAGCGGGAGCCCGTTCGTGCGCAGTGCTTGGCGGTAGCCGTCAAGCCGGAGTTGGGCCATGTTGAAGGTGGGTCCATGGTCATCTCGGCCTCCGATATGGGCTACGTGCTGGTGACCGAGATTGATGAGGTGCTCGGTGGCCTGGCGGGCCACCTCTCGGTCGTCGATGCTAATTGTCGAGAGCCCGGGAAACGGGCCGCCGACCCCTATTGCCGGTTTCCCGATCGCGAGAAGCCCATCGATCTCGTCGTGATTGAGGCGGCACGCCACGACGATGATTGCGTCGCTTCGCTGTCGAAGCAGGAAGTCTTTCAGAAGGCTTTCATGGTGTTTCCCCCGCGGAGTTGTACAGGGTCAGGTCATAGCCTTCGGCTCGGAGAGCGTGTGTGATTCCCTCCAGAAGGGAAGCAAAGTACCAGCGGTTCACCGCCGGGACCAGAACACCGATGTTCCTTGTCCGGCCAGACGCAAGGGCGGATGCCGAAAAAGACCGCACATACCCGAGCTCGTTCGCGGCGACCAGCACCCGATCCCGGGTGCGGGACGAGATGTTTGCATTCTGGTTCAGCACCCGAGAGACGGTCGCTTCTGAAACCCCTACGCGGGCCGCCACTTCTTTCATACGCGCGTGCCCGTGCACAATACGTTTTTCGTCCATCACTCAGAAGCCCCACAAATCTATTGAGTCCACTCTATTGAGTCCACGGAAAAAATGTAACCGATTACTTACGAGAGGTCAACGCGGTTCTACGGTAAAAAACCATACATAAAGGCATTTATGAGGCGACTATGCACCTAAGTAGACGATTACTGAAGTAGATAATGTAACCGATTACTTGACAGTGTTCTAGATCACTTATAGCTTTTACCGCAGCCGCTCTCTCGCACTGGAAGAGGGCGTATCCCTTGGTGTGGAGCGATGGGGTTCCACCGGTTGAAGGAGTTTTGATGACACAAAAAAGAAGGTGGCTGACTTCTGTCGCGGCACTGGGGGTGGCTATGGCCTCCCTTACGGCCTGCGGCGGAAGCGCGGGCTCCGGTGCGCAGGCCGACGGCGGTCGCGGACCAATCACGTTTGCCTCGGGCAAGGATCTGACCGGGTCGATGCCGAAGCTCATTGACGAATGGAACCAACTGCACCCGGATCAGAAGGTGACGTTCATCGAGTTATCTGCTTCACCGGATGAACAGCGGAACTCCTTCGTTCAGGATCTCCAGGCTAAAAGCGATAAGTACGACGTGATGTGGGATGACGTGGTCTGGACCTCTGAGTTCGCCGCTCACGGATGGCTGGAGCCCCTGGACCCTGCCAAGGTCGCCGGCAGCGATGTCCTTCCTGCGGCCGTGGATTCGGCCACCTATAATGGAAAGGTCTATGGCGCTCCCTTCATGACCAATGCGGGTCTACTCTATTACCGGGCCGATCTCGTACCTAAACCGCCAACGACCTGGGCCGAGCTCGAGGCAGACTGCGCGGTCGCCAAAGCCCACAACATGGACTGCTATGCGGGCCAGTTCGCACAGTACGAAGGCCTGACCGTGAATGCAGCAGAAGCCATCAACTCTGCAGGAGGATCTTTCCTCAGCCCTGACGGTAAGACAGTGACGGTGGACTCCCCGCAGTCGCGTGCGGGTCTGCAGCACCTGGTTGAGATGTTCAAGAACGGTGACATCAACCCAGCAGGAGTCACCTACCAGGAACAGCAGAGTGCCGATGCGTTTCTTGGGGGCAAGGCCCTCTTCCTTCGCAACTGGCCCTATGTCTACACGAATGCCAATGCGGATGATTCGCAGATTAAAGGCAAGTTCGGGATGACCACCCTTCTTGGCCAAAGCGGTTCGGGAACCTCATCACTCGGAGGCATCGACCTCGGCGTCTCCGCGTTCTCGAAGCACAAGGAGACCGCGAAGGACTGGGTGGCGTGGATGCAATCCCAGTCGAGCCAGAAGACCGTCGTGTCCGTGATGAACCAGGCCTCTGTCCTGAAAAGCCTGTACACCGACCCCGAGTTGGTGAAGGCATCCCCGTATCTTCCGGAACTGCAGAAGTCGCTGCTCTCCGCCACCCCGCGTCCGAAGACACCGAACTACAACGCGGTGAGCCTGGCGATCCAGAAGAACTCCTACGAGGCCTTGCAGGGAAAGATATCGGTCGACCAGGCAATCACCCAGATGGCCGCCGATCTGAAGCAAGCAATCCAGTAACACCCACTACGCCCCACCAGGGGTGAACCACCCACCGGAAGGCGAGCCGTGTCCATCAGACATGAGGAAATCCAAGCCCCGCCGTCGCGTACACGACGAATAAAAGCAAGCACCAGCAGGCACTCTGACGGCCGGCTCGCCTTCTGGCTCATACTCCCCGCGATTGTGATCCTCACGATCATCATGGGATACCCTGTGGTCAGCTCGATCGTACGGTCCCTGTTCGGCGACACACTGGGCGAAGCCGTGCCGTTCGTGGGACTCGCCAACTACATCGACGTACTGTTCGGAAACGACAGCGGCACATTCTGGGGCTCAGCCGGGACAACCTACTTCTTCGCGGTTGTGACAGTGAGCCTCGAGACCCTGATCGGGCTGGCTATGGCCCTGATCATGAACAAAGCATTCCGCGGACGGGGCCTGCTTCGCGCTAGTGTGCTCGTGCCTTGGGCCATCCCGACAGCCGTCACCGCTGTCCTGTGGAAATGGAGCTTCGATCCCGTCGGAATCATCAATTCTCTCACCGGAGCCCACATTGTCTGGACAGGTTCCGAATGGCCTTCCAAAATAGCCATTGTCATCGCTGATACGTGGAAGACAGCCCCGTTTGTCGCCCTGCTCATCCTCGCCGGTCTGCAGGTCATCCCCGACGATGTCTATGAGGCAGCGAAGATCGACGGAGCGAACGCCATGCAGCGGTTCCGCCTGATCACCCTGCCACTGGTCCGCCCGGCACTGCTTGTCGCTATTTTGTTCCGGGTGCTTGATGCCCTGCGCATGTACGACCTGCCGGCGATCTTCACCCACGGCGCCAACGACACGACGACCCTGTCCATCCTCGTCGTCCAATCCACGCTGAGCCAGTTGAAACCCGGGGTCGGCGGAGCTTTGTCGACCCTGACCTTCTTGTTCATTTTCATCACCGCCTTCGCCTTCGTGAAAGTGCTCGGTGTCGATGCCGTCGGAGCGGACGAGAAAACCAAAACCAAGGAAGTCACAACTTGAGCGCCATAATCGCAGCGCGGCCGGCCCCGGGCCAGACCTCCCAATCCCGGCGGGCGTCCTCCCCCGCCGTCGGTGTGCCTCGAACGCGTGGCTCTACGCAGCGGTCGTGCTGGTCGTACTGTTCTGTCTGCTCCCCTTCTACTGGATGCTTGTTTCAAGTCTGAAGAGCCCCGGAGACATCCTTGATAACCAGCTGATCCCCACACGGCCGACAATGATGAACTACGGTGCCGTTTTCAGCGACCAGAACACTTTTGCACTGGCACTCAAAAACAGCTTGTTCATAGCCGGCAGCGTCACCCTGATAGCCCTGCTGTTCGGCATCTTCGCCTCCTACGCTCTGGCCCGCCTGAACTTTAAAGCCAAGAACATCGTCCTCGCGACCTTCCTTGCCACCTCCATGTTCCCCGGCGTCGCCATCCTCACTCCCCTGTTCCAACTGTTCGCAGATATGGGCTGGATAGACACCTACCAGGCGATGATCATCCCGGACATCAGCTTCTCCTTGCCGCTGGGGGTGTGGATCCTCACTAGCTTCTTCCGAGCGATGCCGTGGGAACTGGAAGCAGCGGCCAGGGTGGACGGGTGCACCCCTCTCCAGGCCTTCCGGCAAGTGATTCTTCCGTTGGCCGTTCCCGGAGTCTTCACCACCGCAATTCTGATTTTCATCTCCGCGTGGAACGAATTCATGATTGCCAACTCCATATCCCAGACGCCGGCATCACAGCCCGTAACAGTGGCAATTGCCCAATTCACCGGCGTCTCCCAATACGACCAGCCGTTCGGCACGCAGATGGCGGCCGGCGTCATCGTTACGGTCCCCCTGATCATCGTGGTGCTCATCTTCCAGCGCCGCATCGTCAGCGGACTGACCGCCGGGGGCGTCAAATGAGCCACGAAAAGGAACAGAGCGTGAGAGCACTGAAAGTTCTCTTCATCGGAGGCTCCGGCATCATCAGCGCCCACTGCACGCGCCGCGCAGTCGAAGCTGGCATGGACGTGTACGTCCTGAACCGCGGCCGGAACGAGCTACGCCCGCCGCCTGGATCCGTCGCCGTACTCACCGCAGACGCCCGCAACCCGTCGGCTGTTACGAAAGCAATTGAGGGACACGTCTTCGACGCCGTGGTCAACTGGGTGAACTTCACACCGGACCACGTGCAGCAGGACATTGAGATCTTTAGGAACCGGACAGACCAGTACGTCTTCATTAGCTCCGCCTCGGCATACCAGACGCCGCCGATACGCCTGCCGGTAGTGGAATCCACACCGCTGAGGAATCCCTACTGGGAGTATTCCCGAAACAAGATCGCTTGCGAGGATGTCCTCGCCGCAGCGTACCGCGAAGACGGTTTTCCGATCACCATCATTCGCCCGTCCCACACCTATGACGAGACCATGATCCCGTTCGACGGCGGCTGGACCGTGGTGGAACGGATGCGCGCCGGCAAACCGGTAATCGTCCCGGGAGATGGCACCTCGCTATGGACCATCACCCACAGCAAGGACTTCGCTGAAGGACTCGTTGGCCTCCTTGGAAAGTGCGCGGCCGCCGGCGAGGCATTCCACATCACCGGTACAGAGACTCCTTCCTGGAACCAAATCTACGCACAGGTCGCGGCGGCGGCCGGAGTCCCGAACCCCGACCTGGTCCACGTCGCCTCTGAATCCATAGCGGCCGCTGACCCGGTATGGGGAGCCGCCCTGCTGGGCGATAAGTCCAACACGATGATTTTCGACAACACCAAGATCCGCTCCCTCGTCCCGGGCTTCGCTCCCGCCATCCCGTTTAGCCAGGGTGCCCGCCAAATGATCGCCTGGCACGACGAGGACCCATCCCGTCGAAAGACCGACCCCCAGGTGGACGATCTTATGGACCGGCTTGCCCGTGCTTTCTCCCCTCGGCCCCTCTGACCACTCAACTCACCAATAAGGACCAGCCATGCTTTACAGCACCCTCGGCCGCAGCGGCCTCGCCGTCTCCCAGTACGCCCTAGGCACAATGACTTTCGGCAGCGAGACCGACCAAGAGGAAGCCTTTACTCAACTGGACCACTTCGCCGAGCAAGGTGGAACCATGGTCGACTGCGCCGACGTGTACGGAGGCGGCGCCGCCGAAACCATCGTCGGTAAATGGCTCCAAGACAGGCCCGCCAGCCTCACCGACCAGATTGTCCTGCTGACCAAAGGCCGATTCCCGGTCGCAACGACCCCCGGGGCCGAGGGGACCTCCCGACGACACCTGCGCCGGGCCCTTGAAAACTCGCTGCGTCGGCTCGACACCGATCACATCGACCTGTACATGGCTCACTCCTTCGATCCCCTGACTCCCCTTGAAGAAACCTTGGGGTTCATGGACGACTCCATCCGCCAAGGCAAGATCTCCTACTTCGGGCTTTCAAACTTCCTCGGATGGCAGGTGCAGAAGGCAGCTGAAATATGCCGTCGCGAAGGTTTCGTAGCCCCGGTCACGATGCAGCCCAGCTACAGCCTCCTTGTCCGAGAAATCGAATGGGAGATCCTTCCCGCGTGCCAGGACAACGGTCTTGGACTCATGGCCTGGTCCCCGCTTGGCGGCGGATGGCTTACCGGCAAGTACCGGCGCGATATGGATCCTCAAGGATCAACCCGGCTAGGCGAAGACCCCACCCGGGGCATCGAGGCCTACGAGAGGCGGGCCCGAAACAACCAGACATGGGAGATCCTCGACACCGTTCATCACATTGCCGAAGCCAGAGGCGCTTCGATGGCTCAGATTGCTCTCGCCTGGGTCGCACAGAAACCCGGGGTCTCCACCGTCCTCGTCGGCGCCCGCACCCAGGTCCAACTAAAAGACAACCTCGGGGCCTCCGACATCTACCTCACCGACCAGGAAATGCTCACGCTCGATTCCGTCAGCTCACCCGCCTGCGGTGACTGGCCCTACGGTAGCGCAGGCATTGAACAACGCTCAAGGCTTCTGCCTTCGACCTAAGACGCAGCAACCCACTGCTACTGATCCCGCACGGTCGAACCGCGCGGGACCAGTTCCGTGGGAAGAACCACGGCCTTACGCTCCCGCGAAGGATCATTCATATCCGCCAAAAGATTGCGCGCCGCTGTTGCACCAATCAACTCCAACGGCTGGCTCACCGTGCTCAAATCGAGCAGACCCGACATATCGTGCCCGTCAAACCCGACGATCGCAATGTCGTAACCCGGACGAAGGCCCCGGCGCCTCATGGCCTGCAGGGCTCCGAAAGCCATCTCGTCGGAGAATGCGAAAACTGCAGTAGGAGCCTGCTCGGCATCTAAGAGGCGCACCATGGCTTCCTCACCGCCAGCCACGGTAAAGCCGCCCGGCGCCTGAATGCTATCGTCAAGCTCAAGCCCTGCACGCTCCATCGCATCAGAAAACCCCAAATACCGTTGATGTTCGAGGACGATGGGGTTGGCCTTTTCGCGCCCGTATATCAGGCCGATCCGCTGATGACCGCGCTCAACCAGGTGCCCGATAGCCGTCGCAGCGGCGTCCCGGTCATCGATCCTCACACTCGACGTCCATGGCGCACTCGCCCCGATCATGGTCAACGGCATGCGCAACTTGAAAATTTCCTCCAGATCAGGACTTTCCGCCGCAACCGAAAGAATAAGGAAACCGTCAGCGCGGCGGGCAAGGCGCTTATGGGGAAGCAGCGGATGCGGGTCGCTGGGATCCCCGGTGCAATACAACAGAAGGTCAACATTTGCCGCCCTCAGCTCCCGCTCGATACCTCCAAGCATCCTGCCGAAAGACCACCTGTCCACATAAGGGGTGATGATTCCGACGCTGCCGGCCTTTCCTGTCGACAGCGCAGCGGCCGCTGGCGATCCCACATACTCAAGGCGGTGGGCCACCTCCAGCACATGCTCGCGCGTCTCGGCACTCACAGTCTCCAGGCCCCTAAGCGACCTGGAGACCGTGGCGGTCGACACCCCCGCAACACGAGCAATGTCCTTCACTGTCACGCTCACTCCGGCCTACCTCCAATCATTCCTGGCGCCGCTTGGCACCTCCACGTCCCGCCCTTGCCTCAAGTACTGGTACAGCGTTTCACGGCTGAGGCCGAACTCGCGCCCGCCCTGCCTTGTGCGCGGGTTATTTGGGGGATTCCGCTACCGCGCCATCATGAAGCATGGAACGTTCGAATGGATGCCCTCTGACGGAGCCAGCCGCAACAGCTCGTCCTAGCCAGCGTTCGGGGCCTGTGTCCGCGTCTCAATGATCAGCGCATCCTGCCGCGCTGGACTTGCCTGCACCGGGAGGGCCCACCAGGACGATTGCCTTTCTGTCACTGCGCCCATTCGGCGTTCTGGCTCGTGGCATGTGGACTATGGGCCGGGAGAGGCCCCTGTCTGCGGCCAGCCGCTCCAGATGGGCATGGTGTACCGCGGCTTGGTCTTCGGTAGTTACGCCGTAGAGCGTAGTCCTTCGGTTGCGGGAACCTCGTCAGAAGCATCCAGGATAAGGTCGTAGGCCTCGCCGTCGATGAGACCTTCATCCCGCGCCTGACCCACCTCCTCGAAGGAACCCGGCGTGTCCGGGTAAGGTGTGGATTCCCACTCAGCCTGCGCTGCGGCCAATCCTTCATTCTTCACGTAAGTCCACGCGGACAATTCGCGGATCATCGTTACCCGGTCAATGTCGCCAGCCGCATAGCGCTCAGCGATTTCATACGGGCTGGCTCCGCTGAACCCCTCCGGGACCGGCTTCACGCCCCTGGCGTCCGCCTGCGCCAGCAACTGGCTCACGGACGCCTGGGCGACACCCAGGGCACGGGCAATCTCCCGCTGCCCGGCACCGGCCACCACGGCAGAACGAACAGCCCTGATGTAATCCAGGCCCCCCAATGCCCGGCGCGCCCGGGCGCGCCGGGCATTGATAAGTGCAGCCTCGGGGTTGGTCATGGTCGTCACTCCTAAACCTCCTATATAAGTAACCCTATCAGCGGCCGATCGGGGCCTCAGCATCACATGAGTTTCGGTCTCGGGGAGCATCCAGAGCGCTTCCTACGGAGATCGGGTGTCTGCCGGAACTGGCAGAAGGATAATGCAGTTCCATACTGCTGGACATCACGCCCGATAATAAGTTTATTCACTATTCTTAGGTGTGGGTAAGGCTTCCCGGGGGCGCCTTTCGGATTGTTCTAGTCGTCCACTTCGGCGCGGTTGGGGCTGGGGCGCGTTGTTTCCGCGGGTTGTTGGACCATATCTGGGAAGCACATGAACGCTCTGGGCTAAAGAAGCTCGCGCTCCAAGATCAGCGTGATCCACTGGAGATCATCACTCAGATCGTTCCCTGCCAGCGTCCGCGGTGGGATACTGGTGTCCTTGGGTAGCCGACAGGGGCCGGTGAGAGATGCTTGATACATCCACTTTGCGCGTGGCCTTCGGGGTCATTGCATTTACGCTGTTCCTCCTGTTTTACTCTGTGACCTTCCGCCGCACCCGCTCCCCCTACAGTGGGTGGTGGTGCGTGGCGCTGGTTCTATTTCTCATCGGCGCCAGCTTGTATCTTCTGGATGGTTCCGCTTACCAGGTGTGGGCCAATCCTTCGGCGAACGCCCTGTTGGTCGCCGGTGCGGGCGGTGTGTGGGCTGCGGCCCGTTCGCTAAGAACGGCCTCCCCCGTTATTGGGAGCTTCTTTTGGGTCCCGTCGTCACTGGTGTTGCTTCTGCCCTGGACAATCCTGCTGTCAATGACTGGTCCGGCGGCGCGATATTCCTTGGCATGATGTGCCTGATGTTCACGCTTGCCTCGTTGGAGCTGATACGGCTGGAGCCGGGATTCTCGGATATCCGGCTGCCGCTGGGTGCGGCATCCGGGCTCCTTTCTGTCTTCTATCTCGGCAGGTGTGTGGCGTTTGTTGCCCTTGGACCCAGGGACCCGGTGTTCGTCGTGTTCTTTGGTTCATCGGTCACGACGCTGCTGAACATGGTGCTGCTGATAGCAGTATCGTTCAGCATGGCAGCGCTTAGCAGTGAACAGGCAACGAAAGACCTCAGCGTGCGGGCGAACCAGGACGGGCTGACCGGGCTGCTGAACCGCCAGGGATTCCTTGACCTGGCAGCCAATGAACTGCGCCGCCGCAGCGTCACCGGTACCTCGGTGCTGATCCTGGCCGATCTTGACCATTTCAAGGCAGTCAATGACACCTACGGGCATGCAACCGGTGACAGGGTTCTCCAGGCTTTCGCCGCAGCGTGCAGGACCAGCGTACGCTCGGGCGATCTGATCGGCCGGTATGGGGGCGAGGAATTTGTCATCCTGTTATCTGGCACCGGAGCCGACCGCGCACAGGAACTCACCACCGACATCAGCCGCAGACTCAAGACCACTCAGTCACCAGACGGCATCACCTATCCGACCGTCAGCTTTGGCATCGCCGCAGTCCGTGCCGGGCCGCTGGATCTGGCCAAAATGATCGCTCTGGCTGACACCGCCATGTACCAGGCCAAAGCGAACGGCCGCGACACCGTGGTCAGGGCAACCGACTGACACGAAAAATAGCGTCACCAATCATCCCACCGGTCCGCCAGGTTCAACCTGACGTCCTCGGAACGTGCGTGCGCAGGCTCCTCCCAAATGATCCTGGGTGCGGCTGGAGCCGGCGACGCGGCTTTGGCTACCACGCCCAGTACCCGCAATATATTGACGGACCCTACTCTTCAGTGTTCCGGCCTAACCACACCCCAACCTGACGTCAGGACTGCCTGACAAGGGAGGATTCGGCCTGTCAGCGAAGTTCCGGTCTTGTTCTCAGAAGCCCGGCCGAGCCGCAGAACGTGATATCGCCACCATTCGCTCACCGCAGGTTTCATCAGTCCATGTTTTGGCAGAATTTTGATGATTCTCGGGGCTACCGCACGCCGGTTTCCTTCCTTCTGAAGGTCAGGCTGGGATCTGAGACCACTGTGAGTAACTGTCATTGAAACGGAAGTTCGAACTATACTGACGCCCCGCCCGGCATGCGATGCTGAGGCCGTCGGCTTCATTAGGGCAGGCCTTCGCCTGGGCTTCGTGATGGAAGACGTTTGGGTCACGCTATAGCAAGATCTACCCGGTTCTAAGAAAAAGTCTATTTCTACATAGAAGTTGCTATATTTGGCTCATGCAGGCTCGAGTTGAACCCTTACAACCCTGGATCCGGGGCACAACCTATGCACCTCGCGGGCAGGGATGCTGAGATCGCAGCATTCGATCTCTTGATCGTTAGGACGAAAAGATATCTGCCAGGCTCGCCCGATGGTCCTTTCGGGGCTCCGTGGAGTGGGCAAAACCGTGCTGCTAAGGCGTCTCAAGGCCCTTGCCGATCACCACGGATGGATCACAATCAAGCTCGAAGCCCGCAGGGGCGAAAGCGCGCAACAAGAGGCCCGGAAGGTCATCGCAGCGGAGCGCAAAGCGCAGCCCGGCGGTTGATTCCCCTGCTACAGACTGGTGACTACGTCCGCAAGGCACTCTCGACCGTGACGTCGTTTACCGCAACCGCGGGGGTCAAGGGGATCTCTCTTGGCGTGGGGGTAGACCCGACGAGGGCATCCACGGGCCACCTGGAGATAGACCTCAAGGATCTGGTGGAGGACCTTTCGACAGCGCTGAAGAAACAACGAAGCGGGTTCGCGATCTTTATCGACGAGATGCAGGACCTGGACGATGAGCTGTTGGGGTCGCTCATTGCGGCGCAGCATCACGCCAACCAAGAGCAACTGCCGTTCTTTGTCGTGGGCGCGGGGCTCCCAAACCTGCCCGGCCGCCTGGCAGATATCCGCAGCTATGCCGAAAGGGCTTTCGACTACAGAATCATCGGCAAGCTCACCCCGGAAGCAGCCAGAGACGCCTTTACGCAGCCTGCAAAATCCGTGGGCCAGCACTACTCCCCCGAGGCCCTGGACCTAATGGTCGAAGCTTCGGGCATGTACCCCTACTTCATTCAGGAATTTGGCAGCGCAATGTGGGAATCAGCCCTCAAAAGCCCTTTCACACGCGATGACGCGGAAGCCGCAGTCACCCTCGGCCGCGAAAAACTTGATGCCGGCTTTTTCATTGCCAGATGGCAACGTGCCACGAAAGCTGAACGCAGATTTCTCCACGCCATGGCCCAAGATGGTGAAGGACCATCGAGCACAGGCGATGTCGCATCCAAAATGGGTAAAAAGCCCACAGCGTTGGGGCCAGCGCGGGCCACGCTCATCGACAAAGGACTCATCTACTCCCCAGAGTATGGCCACGTCGCATTCACAGTCCCGGGAATGGCAGGCTTCATCGCACGCCAAGAACTTTTGGACTAGGCCAACGAGTTAGCTCGCTCTAGCCCGGCAAGTAAGACCACGTGCCGACAGTCAGCTTAACTGAATCTCCACTATTGGCTCTTTCAAAAGAGTCGGGGAGCGCCTGCAAAAGGGCAGCAAAAGGGGCCGTGTCTGTTCTCATTCCAGATGTCAGTTGTCGCATCCAACGTGTGTGTGAACGGATGGATTAATGCCGATTCTCAGTTGCCAGTCTAGCTTGAATGTGAGGCTTTGAAGTTTCCGCCAGCGAATGCGACCCGCTCGGCTCGGATTCTCGCGCGGGTCGATGGACGCTTGCCTGGATGAGCCGGTGTTGCGGCTTGCGCATCGCTGCGCTTGGAATCTTGGCCGCCGGCCCCTTTTCTCTTTTCCTGGCGGCGGCCTCGTTCGCATGGCTCGGCAAAAGAGTCTCCACAACCGTTTGGGCCGCAAACTTGACAACCCATACTGCATCGCTGGATCAGGGACGGATTTCTGTTCAGCGCGGGTCGTCGGCCGTGTCGGAGTTGAGGATGATTTCGCCGGGGTGTTGGGGTTTGGGCGGGCGGACGGTGAGGAGTCTCTTAGGGCCGCTGCTTGGTGTCCGTGTCCGGGCTACAGGCAGCGGGTTATCAGCGGTGGGGTTGGGCTGGGCCGTACTTTCGCTGCCGTCGTAGGCATCCGTGTCCACGGCATAGAAGTCATACAACAGGTCCTCGTCGGCGGAGTGCAGATGGGGACCCGGCGTGATGTGCGGGGCGTCCTTGACCAGCCGCTTTCCGAACGGAACCAGTAGCAGGTCATCGGTGAGGTGTGCTTGATCAAGAGGCACCAGGGACCCTGGATGATCGAAATGACCTGTTTTGACCAGTGCCCAAACCGCCGTTCCGGTAGGTTCATGAATGTACAGGCCGTGCACCGTTCCGATCTCTTCCCGGGCTTCACTGAAGACCCGGGCAGAGACGCGGATGAAGGAGCGGAGCTGTTCCACAGTGAGCAATGACGTCTCCTCGGGGTAGGAACTGGTTGGCCGATCCGAGCGGTCGTGATAGCCGCGAGCGAATTGGTACCGGCACCTGATCGTAACCCGCACCAACCACATCCTAAGCAAGCCACCTCCAGAAAGGCAGATTCCCCGGCCGGGAAACAACAAGTCGTAGGCGCTGACTTGGGCAGCTCTGGCCGAGTGGATGTCATTGGATACGGATTTTTGGCTTTTTACGACAAATGTCGTGAGCGGCCGGGGCTTCTCCCAGGCTCCTTCGGCTGTCAGGGTGGGGTCTAGATCCGCGTATGTGACGTCAGTAAATCGTGGACTGGGTGTTTTTCTGACGCCACCAACCATGGCGGAATCAAATCCTCAGCGGGTTTCGGTCGGCTTTCACATCGGAAGGGCCGCCGTGGATTCTGCGGGAATCCACGGCGGCCTTGCTTCTACGCCCGGTTTAGCCGCGGGTTTTGATGGGCTCCGCGGAGGTGTTCGTCAGCGGTTGTTGTATTCCTCTGCGGCGGCGCGGAGCCGGCGGTGCGCGCCCCCGTAGGCCTGGGCGGATTTGAGGGACCACTTCGGAAGTTTGGCCACCATGGTGTAGTTGGGGTCGCAGACGTTCGCGGCCGGGGCGAGTCCGAGTTGACTGACGAGTTGGTAGGCATCGAGGGTATCCATCCCGGTCAGGTCGGATGCCCAGGAGACGAGGTCTGCCTGGCTGATGCGGAACGCGTCTTCGAGTGGGCGTACGGATCCGGTGCTCATGATGTATTCGTCATTTTCCAGTCGTGGCCAGGCTGGTGCTGCGCCTTTGACCAGGTCGACCACGATGGCGCTCTCCATCGCCGATTCCAGGCCGGTCCCGCAGATCTCGCCTTCGCCTTGCCGGGCGTGGCCATCGCCGAGTGAGAGCAGGGCGCCGGGGACGTTGACGGGAAGGTAGAGGGTTGTCCCGGCCCGCACTTCGGGTGTGTCCATGTTCCCTCCGTGGGTTGATGGTGTTACTGCTAGACGCACTTCACCGCTGGCAGGGGCGACGCCGACGGTTCCGTGCATGGGGTCCAGCGGCAGCGACAGTTGGTAGTCGGACTGTGTGGCCCGGAATGTGGCAGTCCATGCTTCGAGGTCGATGTTGTAAAACCAGACGCGTTCTTCGAGCCGGGGTGAGAGCATAGCTGTTTCGCGGGTCGGGGTCAGTGCGCCGAAGTGGGGGAAGGTGCTGGAGATGGCATGGGGGCGGGCGGGGACGATGGAGATGAAGTGGACGGCGAGGACGTCGCCTACTTCTGCTCCTTCCACGTGAATTGGTCCGGTCACCGGGTTCAGTTCGGAGAAGGGTACGACCTGGCTGGGCAAGTCGGTGTCGCTGGTGACCCTGCCGCCGTAACAGTCTTCCGTGCTGACCTGGACTATGTCGCCGGGTTTGACGCTGAGCAGGGGTTCGACGCCACCGAAGTAGTAGGAATATTGGTCAGGGCGTGGTTTCAGGGTATGGACGGGCATGTCAGTTGACTTCTTTCAACTCGGGGGCTGAGGAAGCTGTTGTTGGGTCTGTCATGCGTCCTGTTTTTCGCAGGAAGAGTGCGACGGCGACACCGACCACGAGCCAGACTACGCCGAGGATTTGGGCGCTGATGTTGGCGTTGATGATGACCGCGACAAGGATCGCGAAGCCAAGCAGCGGCAGGATCAGGTGGAGGAACCAGCGCTTTGATTTCTGCCGGACGATGAACCACCAGATGACGGCCAGGTTCAGCAGGGAGAAGGCTGTTAGCGCACCGAAGTTGACCAGGGTGGAGATTTCGGTCAGCCCGTTGGGCTGCGCGACGAGGTAGAGGCCAAGTACCAGTGAAATGGCCGCTACGACGAAGGTGGCGTTGACCGGGACGCCGCGGGTGGGGTGCACGCGGCTGAGGAAGGCCGGCAGTTGGCGGTCGCGGGCCATGGCGAAGAGCAGGCGTGAGGTTGCTGCCTGCGCGACCAGGGCGTTGGCGAAGCCCCATGCCACGGCGGTGGCGGCAGCGGTGAGCACGAACAGGAAAGGTCCGCCGGCGTTTTGCGCGGCATCGTAAAATGCGGTTCCGTTCGGGTCGCCGTCCGTGATGAGGCTGGCCGGATCCTGGACGAGCATGGAGCCGACCCAGGTTTGAACGACGAACAGCACGCCGACCAGCAGCAGCGCGGCGATCATGGACCGGCCCAGCGATTTGGTGGTTCCGGCGTTTTCTTCGGCGAGGGTGGAGATTCCGTCGAAGCCGAGGAATGACAGCACCGCGATGGAAACGGCGCCGAAGATCAGGGACCAGTCGAATGTGTCCGGATTGAAGAACGCATCAAAGCTGAATGTTCCCTTGCCGTTGGCGACCGCGGTGAATCCGATGACCAAAAAGACTGCCAAAACCAGGAGTTCCAGGACCAGCATGATCTTGTTGACTTTGGCCGTGAATTCGATGCCGAGGTAGTTGATGATGGTGTTCAGGACCACGAAGGCGACCAGCCACATCCACAGCGGTACTGCCGGGATCATCCCGTTCATGGCGATTGAGGCAGCTAAGTACAGAAGTGCCGGGATCAGCACGTAGTCGAGGAGAATCATCCACCCAGCCACGAACCCGAGGATCTTCGTGATGCCTCGGCCGACATAGGTATAAACGGACCCCGACATCGGGAAGGCCTGAACCATTTGCGCGTACGAGTTGGCCGTGCACATCATGGCGAGCATCCCGACGATGTAGGCCATGGCCACCATCCCGCCGGAGGCTTGGAAGACGCTGCCGAAAATCGCGAAGGGGGCGATCGGCACCATGAAAATCAGCCCGTAAACGAGAAGATCTGAAAACTTTAGTGTGCGTTTGAGCTCTTGGCGGTAGCCAAAGTCTTCAATTCCGTCGGCCCGGCTCTCCCCCGCTGTGGGGTTTGCGGTGATCTCGTGCGCTCCGCGCGGTTCGGTACTCATCGTTGATAGAAGTCCAATGCTTGGCCGCGGACAGCATTGTCCGCGGAAAAGGAATTATTTCCAAGTGGAAACGATTGGATCATACGCACGTGTGACCTAGATGACAAGCAAGTCGTTCTCGTTCGCGATGGCGAGGCGGGAGGCTGCTGGAGGACCAGCAACCCCGGCCCCCTGCTGCGCGGCCGAGGCAGGAGGGTGCTTCACGGTGGAGCCGGGAGTGGGTCCGAGAAGACCGCTCAGCCATAACTCACTGAGCAGCATTACGCCTTCGTAGCATCCCTCGGCGTAGGAAGCCGGGAGGGGAGCCGAGGCGCCAAACCGCTTGAGGTAGACGGCCAGCAAGTTTTGGTGCCTCTCATCTTCCTGCTGGATGAACGATGGCATGGCCGCATAGAGCAGTCCGGAGGAGTCTCCGCCGGCGGAAAGAAGAGAATTTTCATCCAGCGCTGTGGAAAGGCGTATGAAGCGTTGGTCGGCGCCCGTCTCTGCGGCCACGCTCTGAAACGTGATACCGTCCCGGCCTACCAGTGACAGCAGGATCGCTTCGGCGCGGCTTGCCCGTGCTTCATCAAGCAATCGCTCTGCGTCAACGGATCCCAACGAAACCAGCCGGTCCATGACGACGTTTTGTCCAAGCCCGCGAAGAAGTTGTCCTGCTGTGCGGTGGACCTGCCGAGGCCAGATGTAATCGTTTCCTATCAAAGCCCATCGTTGCACCCGGTGGTGAGCAACGATCCATTCCAAGGGGCGCTGCAGCTGCAGCCGCGGTCCTGAACCGGTGAAAATGGTGCCTGGGACTCCGGCGTCGCGTTCATGGGGCGGGGTGAAAATGTAGGGCAGGCGGTCAGCGACGACATCAGAGACCGCTGCCCGAACATCGGAGGTGTGGGCCCCGACCAAGCCCCGCACCAGCCCGGCGTTGACCAGTTGCCGCGTTACCAGGGCGGCCTCGGCCGCCCCACGGCCTGCATCGATAACGACCAGGGCGATGGGGACACCAGTCCGCTCGGCTGTATGCTCGGCGGCGAGCAGGGCGCAGTTCAAAATGGAAGGGCCCGAGATCCCCATCACCCCCGATAAGGGGGCCAGCAGGCCGATGCTGAAATGGTCGGATGTTGGGCCCTGCAGCAAAAGGTCGCCTGGAAGTATTAGGCTAACTGCGGAGGTCACCAGATGATCTTGCCGCATCCGCGCCCAAAGAGGCGATCAGGGAGGAATCATGGCCGCCATCCGAGGCGATGACGGAAACGACGCGTCGCTATCCCGGGTCATTACGGCACTGGCTGTTCTGGACAAAGGCCTCCTGGACGGTTTGTCACTTGCTCTCAGCGAAGCCGATATTAGCGTGGAGCAATGGCGCATCCTGGACCTGGTTGCGCAGCTGGGGGCGCCGACCATGGGAGAGCTCGCCGCCGCCTCCGGCTTGCCCAACGCGTCCCTCAGCAGAGCCGTGAACGCCCTTGAAGATTCGGCCGCGGTGTTCCGGCTTCCGAGCCCTGAAGACCGCCGACGCATAACAGTCCGGGTCTCCGACCATGGCGCCGAACGCCTCGACCGGATGACAAGCATCGTAAAAGCCTGGGAGACAACAACGGCGGACCGGCTGGGCCAGGATGCCGTCACCGCCCTGACGTCCGCCGTCCAGCTAGTTGGCCAACGCCTCAATCAAGAAGGAAAACAACCTGCTCAACCAGCGAGATAGGCCGATGGGCCGGCGGTACGTGTGCGACAGAAACACCTCTGCGCATCGACTCTGGCGCAGTCAAGCGTCAGCATCCCAGAAGCCTCATCGAACAGGCGTAAGGAGCAGCGCGCCGTACGCGACGTTCATTGTTGAGGTCGATGGCGGCCGGCCGTCGCACTTCAACTTTCAGATCGATGACCCGCGCCGCCGAGCCCGAGGCGGTGCGCTGCCCATGGTTGAAACTAGGATGTTCCAGTGAATTCTTTGGCGCAGGGCGTGCGGGCGACGGACTTGAAGCGCACGAATGAACGGGTCGTTCTAGACGATGTTCGCGTTTACGGACCCACGACCGCGCCGGAGATCGCGAAGAGGACGGGCCTTTCTAAACCAACCGTTGGATCTGCACTGCGGACTCTCCAGGGAGCCGGTTTTGTGTGCGAACAGGGCTTCAAGGCGGGCCGGTCCGGTCAGGCTCCATTGCTTTGGTCGATTGACGAGCGTGCGGGCTTGGTCCTGTCCATCGACGTAGGGACGCAGTGGGTGCGGCTTGGGCTTCGCAATCTGAACGGGGAACCCCGCGGTACCTTCCGTGCGCGGTCGGAATCCGGGTCCGCCGATGACATGCTCCATGCGTTGCGGGATGCTTTGAGTGGACTGCTGGCCCAGGCGTCCGTGGCGAGGGAAGCCGTCGCGTACGCCGTCATGGGCAGCCCCGGCGTCGTTGACCCTGTTTCGGGCCGTCTTCAGCATGCCTCCAACCTTCCCGGCTGGGACGACAAGGCGACCTTGACCGCCCTGCAGGACTTGTTTGGGCCGAACTTCCTCATCATGAAGGACGTGTATCTGGCTGCGCTCGGGGAAGCTGAAGCCAGGAACGCGGATGGGGCCAAGGACTTCGTTTTGTTGTCGGTGGGCAGAGGCGTAGGTGCCGCAGTTGTCCGCGATGGCCAGCCGCTGTCCGGTGCGAATGGTCTGGCAGGGGAAATTGCCTTTCTGCCTTTGGGTGTAGACCCGTTTAGCCCCAATGCCCCTTCCCTTCGCGGTTCTCTCGAAGAAGCAGCATCGGCCGACGCCATGCTCTCCTATGGGGAATTTGATGGGGTGGCCGAACTGGTCCGCGCTGCACGGGAAGGGCACCCGAGGGCAACTGAGGCGCTGGCAAGAGAGTCGCGGCTCGTGGCTTACGCGCTCAGTCCGCTCATCCTTGTCGCTGATCCGCCGCTGGTTGTCCTCACCGGCAGCGTGGGTCTGCACGGCGGTCCGGAATTTGCCCAGTCAGTGCAGCACGACCTAGCGGAGCCTGCTCCCGGTCCGGATTCCTCCGGTGGAAATCAGTGCAGCAGGGGAACTCGCGACGCTTCGTGGAGCAGAGACCAAGGGCATCGAACTGGCTTGGGACATGATGATGACGGGCCTCTGATCGGACTCCCCCAGACATCCTGGCAGTGGCCTTGACCCTGATCGGAAAACTGTTTTACGATTGAGCGATCTTGCACGGCTCCCGCGCATGTTTCACATCTGATTTCGGGATCAGCCCTCTTCCAAAGGATTCACAATGGCGTCCATTCCTGCCCGCGCACCCCAGTTGCGCCGCCGCATTGGCTCGTTTCAGGCCACCGCGCTCAACATGTCCCAAATGGTCGGCATCGGCCCCTTCATAACCATCCCCGCAATGATCGTTGCCTTCGGCGGACCCCAGGCCGTCGTCGGCTGGATCGCCGGCGCAGTTCTTGCACTGGCCGATGGTCTCATCTGGGCTGAACTGGGTGCCGCGATGCCGGGATCTGGAGGTACTTACGTTTACCTGCGGGAAGCTTTCAAGTACCGGACCGGACGCCTCATGCCCTTCCTGTTCGTCTGGTCCGCCGTGCTCTTCATCCCTTTGGTCATGTCGACAGGTGTCATCGGCTTCGTACAGTACCTGGGATACCTGGTCCCGGGGATGGATGGCATGGCCGGCACCTTCATCGGCCTTGGCCTGATTGTGGTCATCACCGTCGTGCTGTGGCGCCGCATTGAATCGCTCGGCAAGCTGACCGTCGTCCTGTGGGCCATCATGGTCTTCACCGTCCTGACAGTGATCGTCGCCTGCATGACCCACTTCAACGCCGCCCAGGTGATGGACTACCCCGCTGGCGCCTTCGACATCACCTCCGGCGGCTTCTGGGTCGCCTTCGTCGCCGGGCTGACCATCGGCATCTATGACTACCTCGGCTACAACACCTCCGCCTACATGGGTGCCGAAGTGAAGAATGCCGGCAAGACCATCCCCCGCTCAGTCGTGTTCTCCGTACTCGGCATCATGGTGATCTACCTGTTCATGCAGATCGGCGTCCTGGGCGTGGTCAAGTGGCAGGAAATGCTCGACACCGACTCCCTGGCGTACCAGTCGCTCGTCTCCCTCGTCCTCCAGCGCACCTGGGGCCCCGACATTGCCAACATCGTCACAGTACTCATCCTGATCACCGCTTTCGCCTCCCTGATGGTGGGTCTTCTGGCCGGGTCGCGGGTCCCCTATGACGCCGCCCGCGACGGCGTGTTCTTCAAGTCCTTCGCGAAGCTTCACCCGACGAAAGAGTTCCCCGTCGCCGGGCTGCTCGCCATGGGCGTCATGACCGCTGCAGGCTTCCTCATCGGCCGGGCAACCAATATCGCCGCGCTCATCCAGCTCCTGACCGCCGTCATGGTCCTCGTCCAGGCACTCGGGCAGGTGGCCGCAGTGGTCGTGCTTCGACGCCGCAAAGACATGGTCCGCCCGTACAAAATGTGGCTATACCCCGCGCCGCTGATCATCGCGGGTCTGGGCTGGGTGGTCATCTACTTCTACTCCGACATCAACGCCCCGGACCTGCACCCTGTCGAACTCTCACTGGCCTGGGTCGCAGCCGGCGCCATCAGTTTCTTCATCTGGGCCAAGCGCGAAAAGACGTGGCCGTTCGGCCCGCTGCCGGTGGACAAGAACGAAGTCGACGAGGAAATCAGCGTCACCGAGGTCAACGCGTGAGTCATTCAGCACCCGACCTGTTGGCTGTCGGGATCGACGTCGGTGGAACAAAGCTCAAGGTCTGCGCAGCAACCCTGGACGGCCGCATCTTGGCCATCTCCGAAGCCCGCGGGCCCGCCGGCCGCCACACTCAACAGGTACTCGAGGACGTCCAGGCATGTGTCACCTCGGCGCTCCAGACTTCGGCCGCCGTACTCGGCCGCGAAGTGACCACAGGCGCAGTCGGACTGGTCACCCCCGGCGTGATCGGTGAGAACGGTATCGCCCTCACCCCGAACAACCCCGGCATGGAAACATCCCTGCCAGCCGATACCATCGCCGCCCTGCTCGACGTCCAAAGTGTCGCCTGGGCCAACGACGTCAAAGCGGCCGCCCTGGCCGATTACCAGTGGGGCGAGCCCAAGGCGCCCGCTGCGGCCTCTACATCAACCTCGGCACAGGGCTCTCTGCCGGTGCTGTTATCGACGGAAAGCCATTGATGGGAGCCAACGGGGCAGCCCTTGAAATTGGCTATATGCTCCCGGTGTCCACTACCCAGAACCGCGGACACGGGAGCGGCAGCGCGCCACTGGAGGACGCTGTATCCGGACGGGCACTGGGAGACCGCGCGCTTGCTTCGACGGGCATGCCGGTGTCGGCTTCGGAGGTACTTCATGCCTGGGCCGAGGACCCGGCGTCCGGAACGGCGTTGTCGGAATTGGGGGCCGAATTCGTCAACGAGCTCATCCACGCTGCCTCCAACCTGGCCATCACCCTTAACCGGACATCGTCTCGATCGGCGGCGGCGTTACCGCAGCCGCGGACGTCTTCATGCCGCGGCTGCGGGAAGCTCTCGACGAATTCGTGCCGTACCCTCCGGCCGTCATGGTTTCCCCGATGGCAGGGGACTTGTCCATGCTCGGCGCGCTGCTGATCGCCTACCAGAGCCGTCAGGACCCGGTTCCACCCCTGCTTCTGCCGCTGCCCGCCGTCATACACCGGCCGGACGAGGCACTCCGCATGTCCGAACCATCCCACGCGGGAGCATAAACACTGATGGAAATCATTGTCACCGAGACACTGGACAGCCTGGGGGCTGCAGCTGCTGACCTCGTGCTCGCGCAAGTGCGGACCAAGCCGTCCACCGTCCTGGGTGTCGCAACCGGGTCCTCCCCGTTGCCGGTGTACGAACACCTAGCTCTCGCCGGAGCTGACTTCAGTGCCGTGACATGCTTTGCCCTAGACGAGTACGTGGGCCTTCCGGCAGAGCACGAACAAAGCTACGCCAATATCGTCCGCCACAGGGTTGCCGAGCCCTTGGGCATCACGCCCGAAAACACACACGTCCCGCGTGCAAGCGAGGACAACAGTCTCGACGGCGGCGACTACGAGGATCTCATCAGGCTCGCGGGAGGAATCGACCTCCAGGTCCTGGGCATCGGACGCAACGGCCATCTCGCCTTCAACGAACCGGGTTCAACGTTCGACTCCCGCACCCGCGTCATCCCGCTCACCCTGGACAGCCGAAAGGCGAACGCCCGGTTCTTCTCCTCGCTCGACAACGTCCCGACCCATGCCATAACGCAGGGCCTCGGAACCATTATGGAAGCGCGCCATCTCCTAGTAGTCGTGAGTGGCATTGCCAAAGCAACTGCCGTACGCAGCGCGGTGGACGGACCCGTCATTGAAGAGGTCCCCGCATCCATCCTCCAAACGCACCCCAATGTGACAATGGTCTTAGACGAAGCTGCGGCAAGCCTTCTGAGCAGCACCCACGCACGGTAGTACGGAGCTAGTAGTGTCTTGGGTGCAAGGCCACCTACCGGGCGATGCGATGCAGCCGTCAGTAAAGGCAGCCCTCTCTTGCCTTAGAGTAAAAGCCCTCGGGCCGGGCACTCAGGGTAAGACCAATTCTGCGGACGCCGCTGTTTGGTTCCCCAGTTGACGTACACCCAAACCTGATGTCGAGGCGGCCTGACTTGGGCGGATTCGGCGTGCCGGCCGGCACGGCGGCGGGCTTGTTTTTGAACGCCTGCATGGTCGCAGGAGGAGTCATCGCCAGCAGTTGTCCCAGGGGAACCTCATCAGGTCCAGATGTGGGTTATTTCGTCGATTTAGGAGCCGTCGCACCCCGGTATCCAGTCCATCCCACTGTCAGTATGAGAACTGAGAACCACTGAGTGCACTGTACATAAACGGGAATTTGCTTTCATCCTGACGCCAACGCAGATCTTCGCCTCGGTTTTCGCCCACCAAATTAGAACGCGCGGCCGGCCGCGACAAGGTTCCACGCTCCGCCCGTCTCCCCGTCCAACGCGATGGCTGTCTGACGGAATCGCTGTTATCGGCCCTTTTGTTAGGCAAGATCACCACGGCCCTCGACCTAAAGGGCGCGAATCTCCCCGGTCCTGAATAGACCGCTGATGAGGCTCTCCTTCACGGCGAGGCTCGTCGGCGGCCTGCCCGATCGTCAGGAAGCGCGGCTTCGGTTCATCGCTCTCCCGGTCATCCTATGTGCAGCGCTGCCCGCGGGATCTCACTCGCTCTGGCGGCGGCGGGCCCAGATGACCTCGGCGACTCCGGCCAGGGCCAGCGGGAACGATACGACGGCCGCCAGGTGGCGCAGCAGATTGCAAGGGTCATCCAGGGTTGCCCAGCCGACGAGGGTCCCTGGCAGCCCAACGCAGATGGATACCCACGCAGGGCTGCCCCTGAGGTGTGACCAGACGGCGGCCGCGAGGGACATCCCGCACCCGGCGAAGATGTAGCGGCTGCCGATCCATGACTCTTCCTGCCCGGCCGGGGACGGCAGCCAGATCTGCCACCCGGCCACCACGATGCCGTAGGCGATCAGGGCCATGGAGGCGAGGACAAGCAGGATCCAGGCAAAAGTCCCGATCCATCGGCGAGCCGCTTCTGATGCTGCCATCACCACTGTCGCCCTCCGGATGGACGCCTGATGTAGTTCTTCTGCATGCCTACTGTTGTTCCACTGCTCCGGAGCGGCGTTGCTCCTGACCGGTGCTACTCCAGGCTTTCGAACACCATGGTGGCCTGGATACGGTCGCCGCCACCAAGTCCCTTGCTCCCACTGCTGGCAGTGGTAATCGTATGGAGCCGGTAGCCCTTGGCTGCCTGAGCGTTGATTGTCTTCTCCAGTTCGGTCAAATTACCCGAGCCCGTTCCCCATAGCTTCTCTTTGAGAATTACCTGCAGGACGACGTAATGCATGAAACAGGTTCCTCCTCTAACTGGCCACTTGCCGGCAATGCTACTGGATGGCCGCTGGGCCTCGTCTAAAGTTGCTGCTATCAGGGCAATAAGGGGGATATTCTGGAGACTTTCATTGCTGCGGCTGTCATCCTGGCCGGCCGCTGACTACATAAGGGCGGAACGGATCTCGTCCAGGCTCGTCGTCCGTTGTCCGCTTTGGAAGCGCCCAGTGGATGCCCGTCCGGATGTGGTCAAGATCGAGACGCTCTGTCCCCAGCTCTTCGGCACGAGCGTTGTAACCGTCCAGGTATCCCTCGACCACAGCCCTTACCGCGTCCGATCCTTGCTCCTGGTGTGCCAGGAGCACCAGAACGCCGGCGGCCTCCCGAGGATGTTGCCGGGGGTTGGCATCACCAATAACGGCTGCGCCGCAGTGCAGAGCCTTGGACTGGTCTGCTGCAATCCGCCCCATTTTCCCGGCCTGATCAATTGCATCCTCGAGCGAATTCACTGCTGGTTCCTTTTCATTTGATCCTTCGTCAATTGAACCACCGAATTCCCGGCAAAATTCATCACCGCTCTTTTGCACCACACGTCGGGAGCGTAGGGTGGGAGCCATCTTTACCGTCCCAGGCAGCGTGGAAGGTATACGAGACACTGAAAGGGCTATCTGGGGGGCCTAATGGAGGCTAAGAATTCGCTGCCGGGGATAAATCCAGACACACCAAGCGCAGCTGCCGAGGTCATGGCTTTGAGCACCCAGGCACTCACCAGCCTTGGGTGCCTGGTGCAGCTCAAGGAAGCCGACCTTGCGCGGGCCGGCGAATCCGGACGATCCGACGTTGCTGATCTTGTCGACCAGGTACTGGAGCGGATCCGGTGCCACCTCGAAGCAAGTATCAGGTGCACCCGCCGGAGCAGGGAGACTGGATAGCGGGCGACCGAGGGGCCTGCTGCACTGCGGTCAATTGGAGTCCAGGCTCCATCAGATTGGGTCCGTTGTTCCCGTCGCTGTTGGCCTGATACTGACCACCCGTGGGACCAAGGCCGGCTCCGGCAGGGTATCCAGCAGATGCTGGATCTCGGCTTTATCCGACAGATCTGGAGACAGCCGCTCGGCGAACCGATCCCTCGGGATAATGACTGAGCTCATGTCATGCACATGGCCGAGGGCGTCCCCGCGGTCTGCGTTAAGACCGTGTAGCTGAGCAGCCAGCGTTCGGGATCCAGTCCCGGTACTTGGGTCATTGGCTCGTCTGGGGCTACGTGACGGTGGCGGCTAGTAGCGCGGACGGGCGCATCGCGATAACCGTCACGACACCACAGCTGCCCAACCCGCTGAAGGACGAGTCCACAGGGAACAAGCGTGAACTCCTGAGCGGCCAGGTCCAATCCACCTTAACGAGACCCTGTCCGGGTGTGCGCGCTGGCCAAATGAGAGAGTACCTAAGCCGTCACCCGACTGGATGCCCGTGTGAGCAGTGGTCCTGCCTCGGCTGAATCTCGTGCCCCTGAATGCATGTGCGCTCGGGGGCAAGCGGCCGGTCATGCCCACTGACGAAAATGCTGCTGTAACCACGCTCGACGCCCTCGTCCTCACGCCTTAGCCACTCCGTCAGATGCAGCCCGTGATGCCCACCGGTCTTCTCAGGCTTTTTCGATTCATGCGTCCGATGCCCGAAAGGATTCTTCGCCATGGCACTCGCGACCTTAAATAGCGTCTCTGTTCGTTGCAGAGAGGAAACGGTGACCCCATGATAGTAGCCGTTCAAGGTGGCGACAATCGGTGGTGCGGTTGACATAAATGAGGCCATCACCTTGCCTCATATCCTGCAGAGTGCACAGGCGGGGACTGCCGCGCCTCATCCATTCGAGCCCAGGTTGTGGCTGAATAGCAAGAGCCGCGGCTTCATTCAATCTTCGTCAGTGACGGTCATGGAAGCCCGCTGTGTTACCCGGCAGCCCGTGGCCACCGCCTGACAAAGTACACCCCAACATGACGTCACAACGGTCTGACCAGGGGAGATATTAGCTGTCAGAGGTGCTGCGAGCGGCCTCGGACATCGGCTTGGGCACATGCGTCACAGCGCCACCATCGGGCGCGTCAGACCTCGCCGCTTGATTTTTCTCGTCAGGATTTCGCCGTCTTGGGCTGCCTCACATCTTTGTGAGTGTCCGAATGAGATCTGAGAGCATCATGAGTCATCGTCAACAAATCGAAACTTCCCTCTAGTCTGACGCCAACTGCCGTCCCTCGGGCCGCCGTGAGTCGACGGATCTAGGGTGGACCGGAGAACTGTTCGACTTCAGAGCCTCATCTCGATCAACACCGGACCTTGACCGGCCCGGCGAATGACCGTCAACATTTGGAGTCGGATGAGCCATTCACCACGGACCGGTTCATCCAGGATTGGCGCCTGAGGGAGAAGCTTCCAGAGCTCCAGGAACTGAACGATACTCATGGCAATGACAGCTTCCGTTTCAGCCTCTTCGTCATGCAGATAGGGTCGGTCAGGAAAGACACTCGAAATGATGCCGCGGACCAAGGCGCCAGGAGCCCCGTGGGCCTGCTCCGACCAGGTGGAGAACAAGGTCCTGTAGTTGATCAACCGGAGTTCGTTTGAAGACATAGCGCATAGTTCGCGGATGGTTTTCCCGCTCCATGACTGAGCCCATTTCTCCTTTCCGGTTTTATCGAGCCCCTTGAATTGGGCGTAGTCGGCATTGTCCAAAGCGGACTTCGCTTGCACGAGTTGGGCCAAAGGTATGTGCTGTCCGCAGGCTCTGCGCTATCTCCATCTCAGCAAGACGGGCCCGCGCCTCCTGGAGAGAACCGAACTGGACGAATCTAATGGCTGCCAGTTCCCGATCCTGAAACGTATTCAGATACTCCATGTTGACTAGCAGTTCAAAGAGCTGCCGTACTGGAGCGTTGGCGGTCTCCCAGTGGCCAGCTGTCACCAGCACGTGAGATGCGTGGGGGATCGAGATAGCCCGCTCAAATACGGCACGATCGAATCTTCCCAATTCCGATGGAGGATTGTGTTTCAAGCTTGCCGTTCTTGCGCAGTCGATAATTTCGTTCTGCAGCTGAAGGAGCTTGTCAGAAGCTCTCACCGATCGCTTAGCAACATTATTGACTCCGCTTGGCGTCTTGGAGTGTTTTTTCTTTCGTTGCGCCACCAGGCACCCCTCCTTATGTACCTGGAGTGATACAGCCGGAATTTTTCCGCACCGGACACCCTCTACCAGCACCCTATGTTCTTGCCAGCTGCTGCTCCAGTACAGCAATGACGGCGGGTAGTGCGTCTTCGTCGAAGCCTTCTGTTCTGAGTTCGAAACGGTGCAAGAAGTGGTTCTCTCCTCCCGCTGTTTTTCCGTCGCGATGACGGTTTACTTCTTCGACGTTGAGCAAGCCGAAAAGCTCCAGGGTTTTGCGGGCACGGGAGTAAGGGTCCCGGCCGATGCCGTAGTGAAGGAGCCTAGTTTCGCCGGGGACGCTGACGGAAGGCCCAGGGAGGCTACCTTTGCGGCAAGCAACCATAAGGAGCAGGGCAATTTCTGAGTCTTCCAGTAAGTGAACCCAGGAATTCAGAATGAACCCCGAGGGCAAGACGCTAACAGGTTCCTTACGCCCGGGGACTTTGTAGAGCAGCCTGCTCACCATCTGCTCCGTTCTCATCCAGGAGTTCGTAGTTCTCGTAAGAGCCTCGCTTGCCTGTCGACTGTGGAAACCGCATGAGGCCTGCCGCTTCCAGCGCTTTAAAGCTCTCTCTGACGGACTTCGCTCTTTTGTCTTTGGCTTCCAGTACCGATTCCCCGTTGCCGGCTCTGATGGCGTTGGTTGCGACCAGATCAGTCCATCCCGGCCGTCCTGTGTTTCCTGTAACCGGTAGCCACTCCGGATGCCCACCGACGGATTTCGTCAGTTGGGCAATGGCCAGAGCCGTCAGATAGAGCCGCAGAGTGGAACCGCGGCTTGATGAAATGCGGGTGCATGGTGGGCGGAGCTCGCGGGGCGGGACCCGCCGGTCCGAAAACTCTCCAGCAGGAGCTTCGTCCCGGAACGTGAATCCGTCACGAACACGAAACCCTAGCCGCTGTAACGATCCTTTTCCTTGTAATCCTCGGGTTGTCTTCGCCGCACGTTCGACTGAGTGCCCGTAGTTACCGGTGAGTCGGCTGAGTCTCGCCTTGTACCCCTGTCGGTCCTTGGGTGTGGGGATGCGGGAGAAGTCCAGACTGACGGTTCCGATTTTTTGCGCCTTTCTACGCTTAAGGCTGAACGTCTTAAGCCACCGGTGAGCACTTCTGACATCTCTTTATAGCGTCTATCTGACTGGCGGCTTTAGCCGTCTAATCAGTGTAATGGATCCGGGACGTGAAGGCCCATAGAGTTCTACGTGTCCGATTCGTTGCCCTCTTCAGATATGCACCCACTTATGCCTTCAGAACTTCGCGCTTACCTCGATGAGTCCTCCGTCTTGCGCTCGGCAGATTCGCAGGAGTACCTCGTGTGCGCTGCGGTCATTCCTGATGACTCCGCTGAGGAACTCCGTCGTCAGTTGCTGTCCCTGCGCCTCAAGGGGCAGATCAAGCTTCACTGGACTGACGAGAGTGAGGCTCGCCGCGGAAAGATCGTGGCGGCTGTAAGTGAATTGACGCCAATGACGGCGGTTGTCACGCACATAAGCCAAAGGCAGAACAAGACCGAACGCTTCCGGCGGAAGTGCCTGGAAACGCTCTACTACGAGCTGATGGCGATGGGGATACAGCAAGTTGTGTGCGAGGCGCGGACTTCGGCTCAGAATCAAAAGGATGTCGCCCACGTAGTGGCGCTTAGAGGTCAGAAGGTTGTCGATCGCGACTTCACCATCAGCCACTGCCGCGGTGGCGACGATCCACTGCTTTGGATCCCTGACGTCTTCCTCGGGGCAATCAACGCAAAGCACCAGGGCGAAGATTCTTACTATGAGACGCTCAGGGAGCTTTTGATACTTGAGCGCAGAACCCCGGAATCGGATTAAACGCGAAAGGCCCGAGATCCAGTCGTCCGGCTGGGGTTCAAGGGCCTTCTTCCCGATCCATCGCAATGGTGGGCAGTTATTACGATAACGGAGATGTAATCCCTCAGGCAAGGCGAACCGGTTTGCTTGGTGCCCTGCATCAACTAACGCGGTGCAAGCCGGCCCGACAGGTCGCAAAAAGATGTCATCCCCGGCCCCTGCCTTAACGGACGTCACTCCGTCTTAGGTACGGCAAGGCGCCCTCCGAAACACTGCTATCTCAAATGTCAGTGCCTTGCCCTACCCTTTGGAAAACTCTCGAAAGGGGCACCAATGGCATCACTAGAGGATGAGGTCCTCAAACATCAGTACATCTACGTTCCGTGGGTGGAGGACAAGCCCGTTTACCAGCACAGTCCCCAATTGGCGCTGTACCTTCAAACGAAGCATCAGGCCCGGCTGACGATCGTCTGCCCCCAAAAGTCGAATATTCCGGACGTCCTCAAGAGGCTGCCGTCCGTTACGGAGCGCAGCGGCAGCGTAGTGGATGGTGGAGTGGTCTTCGCATATTGCCCTACATACAAAGTGATGAGCAAGGTCACTCGCTTGGAAAAAGCATCGTCGTAGTCGTCGAGTGGCCAACGGAGTCATATGAAGGATGGGCCCGGCTTGTCGGTGCGTTCAACGTGGTGACAGGAGAGGTGATGTCAACGAGCCTTACCGAAGCCGGCCGCGAGGAACTCAAGGGCATTCTCTTTGAGGGCTATAAGGGCTGGCACGACAGCATCGCCGAGCGGATGACCATCAGCCATCTACGGAAGCTCTCGGCGCTCGGTGAGTACGAACGGGACGTGGTCCTTGCTTATGTTCGTCGGCAGAAGAGCGAGGACAGCGTGAAACGCTTCGTTAGGATCCTTGACCAGTTCGACCACGCTCATATGCTGCAGGCGGGCTCTCGGACGAAGGGTGGGAAGGCCGAATGTTAAGTGCCCTGGCTAACCCGGCTGTCGGCAACATAGTTCAGATTTTCTTGGCGATCGTAACCGTCTCAGGTCTGTGGGTTGCTCTGCTCAATGGTAAAAAGGACCGGGCAACTGCGATGTCGCTGGCAGCAGCTGACCGCCGCGCTGCTGATGAACGTGCGGAAAGTGACCGTCGCGAAGCCAATACTGCCGTCGAGGATGAACGGATATTTCTTCGTGAGCAGGCCCAGCTACGGATGCAGCTCGATCACGCGTTGAAGATTGTCCAGACAGCTGAAAACTACCCACGAGGTGACTTCAACTCGATTAAGCATTGGGGTCTATCCATCAGGGCTTCAGTCATCGTCCTCGGCAAGGAGCCTGGTCCCCCAGGCATGGTCGGTTTTTATTGATCGTGAGAACCGTTGGGAAGACAGGCAGGATGAGGTGTTACAGGAGGTCAACGACTTGGCCATCCAAACGGCCCGTACTCTTAACTGCCCTTCGTGCTACCACGTCCACCGAAACATCTGAGGTGGATGCTGGCCTGACGCTGCAACTAACATCTCCAAATCGACCAACCCTCTCGCCAAGCGCTGAGCTTCCCGGGTGGGCATAGGTAGACATTCCGCCCGATTTGACCACACCCCAACCTGACGCAGGGGTGTGCTGACAAGGGAGGACTGTCCTGTCGGTGCAGGCTCCGGGCTGGTTCTCAGACACCTGCCGAGCCGCCGAGTCCCACCGTCGCCCCATTCGTCCTACGCGTTCCACTTTGCCCCCGTTTCCTAGGGCTATTTCGATGATTCTCGGGCTACCGAACCTCGGTTTCCTGCGCCTGTGACTGTCAGGGTTGGATCTGAGACCGTCATGAGCCAGTGTCAAGAAAACTAAACTTCGAGTCATTCTGACGCCGGCAGACCGTCAAGTCGAGATTCGCTTACCGTAGGAGGCCGGCAGACCGGCGCCGCAAGTAGCCCGCGCTTCCCGCTCCCCCGCTCCCCCGTTCGGCCGGCTCTGCGGTAAGGCGACCTCCGACAAGCCGCGCCCTCTTACGGCTCCGCTCTCGCGGAAGGCATGAGCGCTGAGCGCGGCAACGGATGGGACTGGGTGTTAGCCATTGCGCGGGTCAGTGTTCGCTTCCAGGAGAGCGCACCTTACTCGCAACGCGCGTTGATTGTGCTAGATTCTATCCATCAGACATCGCCCCCCTCTGAGCCCCGGCTCAAGGGGGCGATTTTCATTGTGCGACAATCGGTGCAGCGTGGAGTATACGAAGGAATTCAAAGAGCGCGACGAGCCTGCTTCAACAACTTGAAGACCGTGGCCTCGCCGTTCCTGACCGCGATGCAGCCCTGAACTTCCTCACCCGCGTTGGTTACTTCCGCTCCGGCGCGTACAGATACGTCTTCCGTCGCCTGCTCCCGGCGGACCAGATTAACGAACGGCTGCACCAGTACCGCTCGGACGATTACATCCCTGGCGCGAGCATTGAGCACGTCATGAAGTTAGAAGCATTCGACTTCAAGCTGGCTCGGATCTGCCAGGAAGGCCTGCTGGAATTCGAAGTCCGGTTGAGGGCAGCTATCGCCCACACGCTTGCTTCGAAGGACGTTGCAGCTCATGCCTCTACGCAATTTCTTGATCCGCAAAGCTGCGATAGGCCCGCGGGTGAGAAAACGAAGTTTGAAGCATGGTCTAAGACGTGGAGGGAAGCTATTGCGTCCGCTGCGGAGGATGAAGACTTCCTTAAGCACCACCTGTTGAAGTATCCAGAGCAGGATGTGCCCATCTGGGCCGTCACCGAAGTTTTGAGCTTCGGAGTCTTCCGTTCCTCTATGAACTCATGCAGACCCCGGACGCGCGTGAGGTGGCCCGGATGTTCGGGTTTAACCACCCCAGCCGTTTCGGCGCTGTGGTGCGCATGATGGTGGACTTTCGCAACGCATGTGCACACGGATCGCGGCTCTTCAACCGAGCTTTCAAACGATCACTTTCCCTGGGTAAACACGACACCGAGGGAACGCAGCTAGAGCACTTGCTCGAGCCAGGCTTCACGAGAACCCCCAAAGCAAACCGCAGGCTCTACATTTACGCGGCCGTTTTGGCGTACATGCTCGGATCTCACACGAGTGGCACCAACTGGCACCTGACCTTCAAGACACAAGTAAAAAAGCTCGATCTCAAACTTCAAGCGCCGGACGGCTTCGAACTCCTGTCGCCCGACTTGAGCATGGGCTTTCCCGTGGAATGGTCTGATTTAGACCTGTGGAAGCCGACCGGCTAAAGCTGTTCTACGTGTGGACCTCGTCAGCAAGCACAGTCAATCCGTGCCTTTAGGTTGACGGAATATCCATTATCGGCGTTAGTTTGGAACGCTCGAAAGATGCGAAAATCCGGCAACTATCCAGTTGTTGGGAGGCTTGTACTTCCCCAGCTTGTGTCCCCGTGGCGTAAGGCATCCCTCTGTAAGACCGAGTAGGTACCCGCCCCTCCTCCAATGCAAGACGGGTACCGTAAAAATCCTATTTATATAGACCTGGAGGAATATTGCAGGAACAGCTTTAAGCCGGAATGGAGATGTTGAACGACAAATGCGGCCAGGCGGAAGAGCCAAACATTGCCGTCCCAGAAGCTGATGCACGCCGTTGGGTTGAACCTTGAATCCTGTTATGGCCCGCTGGTGATGGGCCGGATTGCGTTCAATTTCCGTCCGTGCTGACTGTTAGACGACTGAGCCGGGTTTGTCAGGGTTGATTGGTTCCGGGCCGGGGGCGCGGTGGCCGTTCCAGGTTTTGAAGATGGTCCAGCCGACGGCGGTTAGTGGGACTGCCAGGAGGGCTCCGACGACACCGGAGAGCATGGTTCCGCAGGCAAGGGCGAGGATGATGACCAGTCCGTTGATGTTCAGGACCTTTCCCATGAGCAGGGGCTGCAGGACATGGTGTTCGAGTTGGTTCGCGGCGATCAGCACGATCAACATCGTCAGTGCCTGGGCCGGGCCGTTCGCTACGAGTGCCACGAGGACGGCCAGGGTCCCGGCCGTTGTCGCGCCGATGATGGGGATGAAGCCGCCGATGAACACGAAGGCGGCAAGGGGAAGTGCCAGGGGAACGTGGAGGATGAGCAGGGCGGTCAGAATGATCAGTGCATCGGTGGCGGCGACGATTGCTGTTCCGCGCACGTATCCACCGAGCACGATGGTGGCGCGTTCAGCCGCCAGCCGGGCCGTGGGCTGATGCCGGTCCGGGAGGAATCCGATGAGGAATGCCCGGATTTTGTCGCCGTCTTTGAGGAAGAAGAAGAGGATGACGGCCATCAGGACCATCCCGGCGATCGTTTCACCTGCGGTGCGCAGCCCGGTCAGGGCATCGGTCCCGAAGGAGCCGCCTGCGAAGAATTTCTGGACCTCGGACCTTGCTGCGTTCAGTTGCTCGTCGTTGAGGGCCAGGGGCCCATTGATGAGGAATTCGTGGAGTTGGTTGATGCCGGCCACGGCCCGCGCTTCGAGGTCTTTGGCTTGGTGGCGGATGAGGGAAATGATGCCGGTGACGACGCCGGCGAAGACGGCGAGAATGACGATGAAGGATGCCCCGACTGCCAGCACCCTGGGCCACCCCCTGTTGGTGAGCCAGCGTACCGCCGGGGAGATGGCCGACGCCAGGATCAAGGCGATCAGCACGGGGGTGAGGACGAGCGGGACGCGGGTGCCCGCCCACACCACAAGCCAGACCAGGGCGGCGACCAGCAGGACCTGGCTGGACCGGATCGCCGACCTGCCCAGAGTTGTTGCCCAGATCGCAGGCAGGCCGGAAACCATCGGGAGTGGAGCCGGCGCTGGCTGCGCTGCTTGTTCAAGGCGGTGTCCACCCTTCCGGGCATCAGCGGACGAACTGCCACCACTGGTGGGGGTGCTTGATCCGGGGTCATAATTTCCTTCCAGGTAGGGAACGGGCACAAGCATCCTTGACGGAGGTGGCTCGGCAGGTTCCGCTAGGAGATGCATATTTCCTCTGGTGAGGTGCGGCCAAGAGGAACTTAAGGTGCAAGAGGTCCGCCTCCTTGAGAGGAAGCGGACCTCTTGTGCTATCGCCCTTGCGTTCGATGGTGCTAGCGGGCGTGGCGGCCGTCGTCGTCAACGTCGATGTTTTCCTTGCGGACTTCTTCATTGACGGTGTGCTGCTCGGTTAGGGTTTCCTTGTCGAGGCGGACGCGTTCGACCGGGACGGCTTCCTTCTCGACCACGGGACGCTCCGCGTGGAGAACCACCTCGTGTTCTTCCTCGCTGATGGCAGGGCCATCGACAGCGGCGCCGCGGTTGGCGTCGGTGATCGGTTCGCGCTCAATACGGACCTCTTCACGCTCCACGGGGACTGTGGTGGTGACGTTTTCGGTGGTGACGTACTTGCGCAGCCGTGCCCTGCCTGTGGCCTGCTTTTCGGTGCCGACGTGCAGCTGTTCCTCTGAGCGGGTCATCGCATCATCGGTGGTCGGACCCGAGACGTCGTGTCCTACCGTGCCGCCTGCGGTGGTTTCCCGGTCGCGGGCGTCCTGGTGGGTGCTGGTGTCCCGATCGGTGGTGGTGCCGGTGGTGCCGGTGGGGGCGGCGGCGCCGGCGCGTTCGTAGTAGGTGTAGAGGCGGTCTTCTTCTTCGGGTTCCAGGTGTCCGTCCGGGGCGACCCGGGGGCGTCTTTGACCTTGTCCTTGGTGTACGTGACAACGACGTCGTTGCCGTCCTGGGTTGCAGTGTCCAGCGGGACGAAGGACTCATGAGTGCCGAACAAACCGGTTTTGACGGTAACCCAGCTCGGTTCCCCAGTGCCGTCCTCGGCGTAGACCTGACCAATGGACCCGATCTTGGTCCCGTCAGAGCCAATGACTTTACCGCCTGCTGTTGCCAGTGCAGAAAGGTTCTCAGTGCTGATCATGATGTGCTCCTTCTCGTACTTCTGTCTGGGACCTAGGTGCCTTCGAATCAGGCGAGGGGGTTCTTGCCGGTCACATGGGCTCCCCCACCATTGCCGGCGGTAGAGGTGGCTTCCTTCGCTTTGGCTGCCAGCTGGTCCTTGGCAGGGGGCGCCGACTCGGCTTCAGCCTTGATCCGCGGTGCTTCGGCCTCGGCCTTGTTCAGGTACGTTTCCCAGCGGCGGGACATCGGCCCGATGAGTCCGCCACCGACACCGACGATGATGACGCCAACGATCGCCGCTAGCACGGCGATCAGGATCGGGGTGGTCACAGTGGTGGCGATGTCCACCTGGTTCAGGGCCGCGATAATGCCGATCCCGAGGATGAAGATGCTGGCAATGTTTCCCAGGGTCTTGCCGTAGGAAAGGCCGCCGAGGGAACCCTGGATAAGGGTCTTGACCCCTGCTGCGATCGCGGCGCTGATGATGACGATGATGATCGCGACAACGATCCGGGGCAAAAACGCGATGATGCCAGCGAGCAGGTCACTGACCGGGTTCGGGCCGAAGACGCCAAACGCGAACTGCAGGACAAAGAGGACCAACGCGTAATAGACGATCTTGCTGATGATGTCACTGGCATCCATCGATGACCTGGACAGCGCCTTTTTCACCCCGCCCCGCTCCACAAGCCGGTCGAAACCGACTTTCTGCAGGAGCTTGTCCAAGGCCTTGGAAATGGCCTTGGCGATCAAGAGACCAACGATGAGGATGACGAGGAACAAAGCGAGTTTGGGAACGAACTCCGCGACCGTAGCGAGCCCGGATCTAAGCGTATCTTCCATAGAAAACCTCCACCTTGCAGGGACTAAAACGTATTCCGACTGCGACATTCATCGCGCCGACACCCTTCTACCTAGCCACATCACCCCACGGAAGGCAAGCATGCTTACTAAATATTTGCTTGTGCCCATCCAAGCCGTCGGCGGCTACGAATACGCGTCCGTGCGCCACGCTGGCCGTGGGCACGCAGACCGCGCCCCTTCCAGCATCACGGTTCCCCATTCGAGGTGCAGCAGGAGGCGCGGTCCTGCTCAACAGGCGGCCCCGCGACAGCCTGGATCCGTAACGGCCGCGGCAAGGCGACTTGCGGCCGCGCCGACGGGTAGTGGCACCATGACAACAGAAGTGCCGTTATAACCTCGACGGCGGCGCTTGTACTGGCGGAAGTCTCGTCCGCTCACCGAGTCGGGAAATGCTGACCCTTGAGGGGCAAGGGTGGTTGAATGACGCCGTGCCCTGCACATTCAAGATCCAACTCTGACGACGGGAGAACAGCATGGCTGGAATCAACGCGAAGTTCGACAAGGAATACCTTGACAAAGGCATTGACGACTTAGCGAAAGCCCCAGTTGAAGCCCTGAAAGGCCTATCCGAGGGCGATGCCCAGAAGCTCAAGGAAGCCCTCAACATCAAGACCGTCAAGGATCTCGGGACCAACAAGTTCTTCCTCTGGGCCCACGCGGTGGCCAAACTCGCCGAGTAGAGAGCCTGGAACCGAAAGGGGGCTCCCGGGGTGTTCTGCCCGGGAGCCCCCTGTGTCCCAGGGTTTTTCCTCTGCTGACGCCAACGCCGAGCGTTGGACCGAATTGCCTCTGGCGTATAAGGAGACGCCGGCCGGCGATCGCCGCAAGGGAACCCGCGCTGCCAACCTCCGTCCCCCGCCGCTCTACAACGCAACGAACTTCGAGAAACTTTGACGGGCCTGGCTGGCAACGACCCGCCATCGTGGTGGCCATGAACGCGCAGTGCTGCCCCGGGTGAAACTCAATCCCTCCCAGGTGGGTTGAACCCAACGTGCTGACCGGCAGCACCAACCCCTGCCGGTACGCTTGAAAAACATCAGCCCGCAGAGAAAGGAGCAGCGATCGTGACCACGGCATCCCGCGGACGCCTCATCATGTTCCTTCTCCGTGCGGGCTTCCTGGCCGCTGCGCTGGCCATCATCACGGGGATCTTCGGCATGCACATCATGACCGGAGCCCACGGCATGGCCGCTCACGCCATGCCCGCGGTCGGCGTCGAGCACACCGCGCCTCACATGCACGCTGGCGCCGGCCACACCGGCCATGGCACAGCAGAACCTGGCACGACAGAACGCGGCACTGAAACACCGGCAGAACCTGCGATGGTCCCGGCAGCCGCGGCGGCCGGATCGTCCACGTGCTCCCCCGGCCCGGCGTGCCCGGAAATGTCCGGCGGGGGAACGGTGTGTGTGCCCGCGCCCGGAACCGCAACCCTGGCGGCGCCGCTGCCGGGAACAGCAGCCTGCGCTGTGCCGTACTCCAACATGACTGCCTTGGCAGCGGGGGCGCACTATTCCTTCTCACCGGACAGCCCAACGCCCGGTGACCTCAGTATCAGCCGGACGTAAACCGGCATTCCGTGCGCCCTCCTCCCGGGCGGACAATCCAGCCATTTGTGCACGCCCAAAGGCCCACCCGCATCGCGGGTGCGGGCCGCCACTGCACGAACCATAAGCGCCACCAGGGCGCCGCTGATACTTTCGAGGACCTGATTACCGTGAAGAAAACCCTGACCATTTCCGCTGCCGCCATCGCCGCAGCGATCGCCCTCTCCGGCTGCTCCGGCTCCGGATCCGGCAGCTCGGATTCGTCCGGCATGCCGGGCATGAACCACGGCGGCATGGCAACATCGGCCAGCGCAGCCCCGGCTGCCTCCGATTTCAACGACGCTGACACGATGTTCGCTCAGATGATGATCCCGCATCACGCCCAAGCCGTCGCGATGAGTGAGACCATCCTGAAAAAGGAAGGCATCCCCGCCCAGGTAACCGACCTTGCCACCAAGATCAAGACCGCCCAAGCCCCGGAGATCCAGAAAATGACCGCCTGGCTTCAGAGCTGGGGACAGCCCACCGAGGCACCCACACATAGCATGGCCGGGCACAGCATGTCCGGGATGATGAGCGTGGACGACATGGCCAAGCTCGACGCCGCACAGGGCACCGAAGCAGCCAAACTCTTCCTAACTCAGATGATCGCCCACCACGAAGGCGCCGTCGACATGGCCAAGACAGAGACCACTGCCGGCAAGAACACCGACGCGGTCCAGCTCAGCAAGGACATCGTCAGCACCCAGCAAGCCGAAATCCAGGAAATGAAGAACCTGCTGGCCACCCTGTAGCCAGCACACTCATGGGCACCGGCCCTCTGGGCCGGTGCTCCCGCCCCTTTTCCCGGCTTTGGCTTTGGAGTTCCCCGTGCCCCTGCACCCTTTGACGCGCCCCCGGCCCGCGCGGCCGCCCTCGCTGCGACAGCAGCCCTGGTGCTCACCTTGTCCGCCTGCACTTCCGGGTCAACGACCACGGCTGCATCGTCCACCGCGCCCCTGAGTCTGCCCAGCTCCCACGTCCATGGCCTGAGCGTGCACCGCGAGACGGGACCGGTGCTGCTCGCCACCCATGAAGGCCTGTTCGACATGACCCGATCCCCGGCCGCCCGGATCTTGGACACCATTGACCTGATGGGCTTCACCGCCGCAGCCGACAACGGCGTCTTCTACGCCTCCGGGCATCCGGGGCCCGGCTCGGACCTGCCTAACCCCATCGGCCTGATCCGGTCCGTGGACGGTGGCAAAAGCTGGGAACCGCTTTCCCGCCAGGGCGGATCGGACTTTCACGCCCTCACCACCACCAGGTCCGGGATCGTCGGCTACGACGGGACCCTCCGGACCAGCCCCGACGGCAAAACCTGGAGCGACGTCCCGGTCGATTTCGTCCCCGCCGTGCTGGCCGGAAGCCCGGAATCCAGCACCGTTCTGGCCACCACCCGGGACGGGGTCCAGCGCTCCTCCGATGGCGGCAAAACGTGGGCCCTGGTGCCAAAGGCGCCAGTGATCCAGTTCGCGGCGTTCGCCAGCGGCACCGAAGTCATCGGCGTCGAACCCAGCGGGGCCGTCCACTGTTCAGCAGACGCAGGAAGCACCTGGGCCCGGACAGGGTCGATAGGAGGCAAGGTTCAGGCGATCGCTGCGGTCAAAAGGGGCGAGGGCAAGCCATCGATCTGGGCCGCGACCACGGAAGGACTTGTCGTCTCCACCGACGGCGGGTCATCGTTCCGGGCCTCCGACGGCCAATGACCATTACCGCCGGGCCGATCGTCTGCCCGCCTGACACTCTCGTCCCAACCACTACGGCAGCATAGACGAGTCGGGTCACGGAGCGGCAGGAACGGACCTGGTTCGTGGACCCGACCACGCTGGAGGACGTGGTCGTGGACTCGGCCACGCTCGAAGCCCGGTTGGAGGGCAGAACGCTGCCTTGGCGCAGAAAAAGGCCCTCCGCGCCGCACACACCAAGGCCAAGGAAGCGCAGGCCCGCCACCAGATCGAGCGGCGCCTGTTTTGTGAGGGTCTTTACCTCGGGGCGGCGGCGGAGTTCGATTGGCTGGTGGCCTGTTCCGGGCCGCCGGACGTTCCCGCGCAGCCCGGACTTCGCACCACGCGCGCGGGACCGGGCGCGCCAGGCCCACCTGCAAAGCCGGTTCGCCGGCACCGGATCCAAGCCACCAAGTGCTCGGGGCCGTAACGACGAAGGGAAGGGAGGCGCGCAGAGCGCTAAGGCCCGGGCCTGAGGAAGACCCGCGCTGGTTCGGAGTAAGGATTTGTAGCCAGTAATTCCTGTGAAGGAGAAACGTACGATGACTCACGAAACCACTCACACACTGCTCGATGCCTACCCCAAGGACCTTGGGGGCATCGATGAGCACAAACTGGCCGAATGCATCTCGGCCTGTTTTGACTGCGCCCAGGCCTGTACGGCCTGTGCGGATGCCTGCCTGAGCGAGGACATGGTCGCGGAGCTGACCAAATGCATCCGCACCGACCTGGACTGCGCCGACATCTGCACCACCACCGGCAACATCCTCTCCCGCCATACCGGCTACGACGCCAACATCACCCGCGCCATCCTCCAGGCCGGTGCGACGGCATGCAAGGCCTGCGCCGAAGAATGCGAACAGCACGCAAGCATGCACGAACACTGCCGGATCTGCGCCGAAGCATGCCGGCGCTGCGAAACGGCATGCAACGGGCTCCTCGCTTCACTCGGCTAATGCTTGAAAGGGGGCCCGCCCCACCGGGCGGGTCCCCTTCAGTGCAGTCAGGCAAAGCGGAGCCGCAAAACTCAGCCGCTGGAGCGCTGGGGCGGTCGCAATCCGTCCATGGCGACGTTGACCAGCCTGAGCACGGCCTCATGTGATGAAAGGCCAGCCGCAGCCCCAAGGGCGTGAAGGCAGAACGCCGCCAACTCGTCCGGACCAACGTCCTGGCGGAAGGCGCCGTCAGCCGCCCCCTGGCGGACCAGGCTCCGCGATAAAGGCCAGCAGTCTCTTACGGGCATCGCCCATATGTCCGCGCTGATGCAGCCTCACCAACCCCGCGTCGCCGTTACCGTGGCGGGAAAGGAACGCGTAAGCCTGCAGCACCGCCTCGAGCCTGCTCCCACGCCCCTTCGGTACGGTCCCTCACCCGGGTCAACTCAGTCAGATGGGATTCGATCTGGCGCTCGTGCCACGCCGCCAGAATCGACTCAACGTCCGGGAAGTACTTGTACAAGGTCGCCCGGCCAATACCGGCATTCTGCGCCACCGCCGACATAGTGACCCCGGCCAGGCCATGTCCGGCAACCAAGCGCGCCGCGGCGTCCAGAACTGCCCGTCGGACAGCATCCCGGTGGGTCTCGATCGTCTCGTTCCAGAGCTTGGGCATACCCGAATAGTACAAGTGGTCGTACTATAAGCATACTGGCACCATCGATACACCTTGTATCGAAAAAACCGATTCTTGGAGGATTAGCGTGACGGACCCCGGCAGCAGCACCGACCCCCACTCCACCGACAGCAGGAAAACCCCTCAGAAGACGCCGCTGTGGGTGAAGGGCTTCATCGTAGCCGCGGCAGTGATCGTGGTTGTCTTCCTCGTCATCCACCTCAGCGGCGGCATGGTCATGAACCACACACCATGAAACTGATGCCTCCCCCGCGCGCAAGGCGGCCCTGCTCGTGCACATCGTGTCCTCCGTAGGATGGCTCGGCGCGGTCGCCGGGTTCCTGGTCCTGGCCATCGCCGGACTTACATCCACCAATCCCGAGCTGGTCAGGGCCGCGTATGTGGGCATGGACCTGATCGGCTGGATGATGATCTTCCCCCTCAGCCTCGCGTCCTTCCTCTCCGGGATCATCCAGGGGCTCGGCACGATCTGGGGATTGTTCCGCCATTACTGGGTTCTCATCAAACTTGTCATCACGGCCATAGCCACCCTGTTGTTGCTCGTTCACCTGCGGCCGGTCAGCGCGATGTCGCAAATGGCGCTGACATCAGACCTCGGCCCTACTGACATGAACGGCATGAGGGTGCAGGCTCGTCTTCGACGCGGCGGCTGCTGTACTGGCGCTGCTTGTCACCAGCGTCCTATCCGTCTACAAACCCCGCGGCCTGACCCGCCACGGCCAAAAAGTCCTCCCCGGACAGCAAAGCCGCCCCCGCCCAACCAAGGGCGCCAACGCCTGAGAGCCCACTACCGGCAGAGCCGCCAGCGGGGTTCACCCCCGACAGCCTTACCCGTGCCGGGGGACGAACGCACTCCAACACGCGGACGGTGCAGCACAGCGTGAAGACCTGCGAATCTTCGGCCTGTGCAAAAAAACCCTTTTCGCTGGTACAACGATGGCCGCCACTCCTGGTGGAGCGGCCACCATCATTGGGTATTGAGCGTGGTCAGAGTTCGACAGTTTCGAATTCGAGGAGATCGGCGCCCGTTGCCACCGGTTTCTGGCCGCTGCCGTGGTGTTCGCCAGCCTGGCCGCTGCGCCAGTTTTGGTAGTCCTCTTCGCTGGACCAGGTGGTGACGACGAAGTAGCGGTCCTCTCCCTTGACCGGGCGGAGTAGTTGGAAGCCTTCGAATCCCGGCTGCCCATCGACAGCGTGCGCCCGGGCAGCGAAGCGCTTTTCGAGCTCAGGAGCCCTTACCTTCAGGGACGTGGATCGCATTGATCTTTACGACAGACATGGTGTTCCTTTCATTGGTGGGACTGGGCAAGGGTTTAGAGATCGGTCAGGCCGAGGCCTTTGTCATCCAGGCACGGCGAATGCTTACCGGCCGGAACCCCAGTGGAGCGGAGACAGGTACATTGCGGTCCCTTCACGCTGGGCAGGGACATCCAAACGAACCGCTGCATCTTGTTATAAAGCCCAAAATCCAGAACCGCGCCGTCCAGCTTCGGGGCGAGATCGTGACTGACACTGATCTCGACCGCCGCCGTACCGGCCGACGAACTTTCCTCGGAGGTCCAGTGACCCTGCAGATTGCATCGCAGCGCCTTCCGCGGCCGGGTACGAGAGAAATAGAGTCCCTGCTTCCGGCAGCCTCCGGGACCGATGTAGCAGTGAAGGATCCCGCCGAAAACGGTCACCATTTCCACGGCCGCGTCGGTAAGGAAAAACCGACCGTGTCCCGGGATGTCAGCCACCGATCCAGGAACCTGTTCAGCAGTCCTGTCGACTCCAGGCATGGGGCGGCGGTTAGCGGGCAACGACGAGTACCGTTCCCACGTTGCGGATCTTGCTCCGCACCGCATCCTCAATCCTGTGGTTCATCTTTGCCAGTTCTGCCATGGTCCAGTCCGGATCCGCGGGGGCTGTGACCTCGACGTGAAGACTGTGTCCGCTCCAGCGGAGGCGGACCGTTGATTTCGGCGGTGCCACAGGTGCAATAGCGGCCTCAGTGCGGGCCAGCAGGGCCGGATCCACGCCGTCCAAGAGCCGGCGGCCGATGTCCCGGACCGTTCCCCAGAGCAGGGCAAAGATGGCGATGGAGATCAGAATGCCGATGATCGGATCTGCCAGCGGGAAACCGAGCCAGACACCGATCACGCCCACGACAACGGCCAGGGAGGTGAACCCGTCGGTGCGGGCATGCACCCCGTCTGCGACCAGCGCTGCGGAGCCGATTTCCCTGCCGACCCTGATCCGGTAGACGGCGACGATCTCGTTGCCGGCAAAACCGATCAGGCCCGCCGCCAGGACCCAGGCGAGGTTGTTCAGGGGCTGCGGCTGGAAGATACGGATCACCGATTCCACCCCGGCGACGATGGCGGAGAGGGCCACCACGGCGACAATGAACAAACCGGCGAGGTCTTCGGCGCGGCCGAACCCGTAGTTGTAGGTCCGCGTGGCCGCCCGGCGGCTGAGGATGAACGCTATCCACAGCGGCACTGCGGTCAGGGCATCGGAGAAGTTGTGGATCGTATCCGCCAGCAGGGCCACGGAACCGCTGAACAGGAACACCACAAACTGCAGCAGCGAGGTCACCGCCAGTACGGCCAGGGAAATCTTCAGGGCCCTAATGCCCTTGGTCGAGCTCTCCATGGCCTCGTCCACCGAATCCGCCGCGTCATGGCTGTGCGGCACAAACAGGCCGTACAGGAACCCCTTCAGACCCCCGGGATGGTCATGATCATGGTGGTCATGCCCGTGACCATGGCTGTGGCCTGTCTCGTGCGCGTGCCCGTGGCCCGAACCGCCGTGGTTGTGGTCGTGGTGCTCATGGTCGTGGTCTTCGGTCAGCGAGTGTGCGTGGTGACCGTGCAGGTCCTCGTCCCGGCTTTTCATGCGGCACCGGTGGTGGTCTGGGGAAGATGGTGTGCAGGGGTGCCGCCGAGGGAATGCTGGGCCTGGAAGATGGCATCGACCACGAGCTGACGGGCGTGCTCATTCGCCAGCCGGTAGTACACGCGGGTGCCTTCCTGCCGGGTGGTCACTATCCGGGCCAGTCGCATCTTGGCCAGGTGCTGGGACACTGCGGACTGGGGCTTGCCCACCGTCTCGGCCAGGCTCGTTCACTGACATTTCGCCGTCGCGGAGGGCAAGGATCAGCCGTACCCGGGTCGCGTCGGCCAGCATGGCGAAGACCTCAACGGCGAGCCTCGACATACCCGCTGTCGACATTCAACCCACAGGACTTATCTGCATTCATGCGAATATTATGACACGCCAAAGGAATTTGACGTGCTCGAGCGTGGCCGTCCCGGGCGCCCTACCGGTGTGCGGTCCTACGATGAGCCTGAACGAGGCAGGCGAGTTTGACGGGGAGGGCTTGTGCAGCTGGTGGAACTGGCATTGATCGGGGTTCCGGTCATCGCGGCCGGCGGGGCTGGCGTGTTGGCCACGTTCCGGCCTCCAGGGCCAAGGGTGACCAGCGGCCTGCAGCATTTCGCGGCGGGTGTGGTGATTGCTGCCGCAGCGTTGGAGCCTGCTCCCGGAAGTCGTGCGTGAGAGCGGAGTGGTGTCTGTTGTCGGGTTCGCGGCCGGTATTGCGGTGATGTTCGGCATGCGGGCCATCACCGGCCGCCTTGAAGACCGCGCCGGCACCGGCCGGGCGTCCAGTCTGCCCTGGGGGATGATCGGTGCGACAGCCACCGATTTCCTCATTGACGGCGTCATACTCGGCGCAGGATTCACTGCTGGGGGTCACACCGGCGTGCTCCTGTCGATTGCCTTGGCCATCGAATACCTCTTCGTGAGCCTGTCGTTGGCAGGAGCGATCGGTCCGGAACCCCGCAAAGCAGCCCTCATCGCCATTCCCGTGCTGTTGTCGCTGCTCACGGTGGGCGGAACGTTCCTCGGGCTGTGGCTGCTCGCCGGCGCCGCGCCGGTGACGCTGGCCGCGGTGCTCGCCTTCGGCGCCGTGGCCTTCATGTACCTGGCCACCGAAGAACTCCTCGTCGAGGCACACGCCCGGGGTGAAACCGCCATCGGCTCCAGCGCCTTCTACATCGGATTCCTCGCCGTACTCGTCCTCGAACAAGCGCTGCGCTAACCTCCAGGGACCTTCGTTGTGGGCAGCTGGGCTCCAGTCGAGCTGCTGTGGGAGACTCCCGGCATTCTTTCTGGACCGGGCCGATTAGTGCTTAGCCCCTATCCCGCTCATGCAGCATCCAGGGCGGCTCCTTGTCTGAGCGGATGGGCGGTGCAACAGTTTCGTTCACTGGCTCACAGGAGATGATCGGCACCCACGACCTGTTCCTGAACAGCCTTGCAGGGTTTGCCGAAAGGATGGAGTTTGCAATGAAGCAGCTAGATTCCGTAGTGAAGGCCGTTGAACAATTCGATTTCCTCGACGGGATATCCTCGTCCCTGGCAAAGGCGGTAGGGAAAGCCGTCGATCCACGGCCGGTCCGCAACCTCTTAAGCGGTACGGTCATCGGGCACCCGCTGCACCCAGTCCTGACTGATCTGCCGATCGGCGCCTGGACCATGGCTGCTCTCCTGGATCTCGCAGGCGGCCGGTCCTCCGAGCCGGCGGCCGACCTGCTGGTCATTGCGGGCATCGCAACAGCCGTTCCCACTGCGGCGGCCGGGCTCAATGACTGGTCAGACACCGAGGGTAAGACTCAGCGGACGGGCATCGTGCACGCCTGGCAAACAGCGCAGCCCTGTGCTTCTACCTCCCCACCGAAGGCCGCCCCAAGGGCCGCAAAGGTAACGGGAGGATGAACGGCAGGGAAGCATTGGTAAGGGCAGCCTTACCTTTGTTAGCATCTCGTGGCGGTTCCGGTCCGGGCCGCGGCAGCCCCGTCCAGGAGTATCGATGCATCCCTTCCGTAAAAACGCCCGTTCCGGGGAGTCCCGGGAAGGCGTGCCCAGTCTAAGAATGCTGGTTCCTGCCGTGGTGCTGGCCGTCAGCATGCTGACCGCCTTGGGCCTGGTCGGAGTTCTCGGCAAAACCGCATCGGCTGCTGAACACATGGAGCCTGGCGGCAGCGCAAACCCGGGCGATGACGCCCGGAGCGGTGCTGGCCGACCCGCCGTCGGTCTCGGCCGGGTCCGATGGCAACCTGGCAGTGACGCTGGAGGCGTCCAAGACGCGTTTCGAACTGTCGGGCCAGCAGATTTGGGGGCAGTCCTACAACGGCTCCTTCACGGCGCCGACGATTAATGCCGAGCCGGGACAGACGGTGTCCATTACCCTGCATAATCGTCTGAACGTGGCAACAAACCTTCATTTCCACGGTCTGCACGTTTCGCCTTCAGGGGACTCTGACAACCCCTCCTTGTGCATCCCTCCCGGGGCGACCTTCACCTACAGGCTGGCTATCCCGGCTGACCATCCGCAGGGCACCTACTGGTACCACAGCCACGCCATGTCCACCGAGTGCCCGAAAAATGACATGGCCGGCATGCACAACGGGCATGCCACGACAGGGATGGACCCGTCGGGCAACACGAACCCGGCGCCATTCACTCCAGGCGATGTGGAGAACCAGATCTCCGCGGGCCTGTCCGGAGCCCTTGTCATTGGAGACAACCGCGCCGGTTTACCCGAGCCCCTGCAAAACGTCGACACCCACACCCTGGTCCTCAAAGACATCCAAACCGACACTTCCGGCGCTATTGTCCAGAACACCAAGAACACATCCATCGATTCGAACGCCGCCACCACCCGCCTCGTCAACGGCCAGCTCAAGCCAGTCCTGGCAATGCACCCGGGTGAAACCCAGCTCTGGCGGCTGGTCAACGCCGGCGCCGACATCTTCTACAAACTCCAGCTCGACGGATACCAATTCACCGTCATCGCCGAGGACGGGACCGCCTACCCCCAAAGCGCAGTCTCCGGCGAGCTCCTGCTTCCGCCCGGCAAACGCTTCGACGTGCTCATCACCGCCGGCCATGCAGGAACCACATCGCTGCGCACGCTCGCCTACAGCAACGGACCCCAAGGCGACTCCTACCCCGACACCGCACTCATGGACCTCAAAGTCACCGGAGACAGCCAGCCCAATGGGCCGACCCCCGCGGACTTCGGTATCCCAGGGGCCCTTCCTGACCTCAGCAGTGCACCGCTCGCCCAGCACAGGAGCATCGAACTTTCCGAAGACCCCACCGCGCCCAACTTCTTCATCAACGGCCGGCAATTCAGCATGGGCTCCCCTACCTTCGACACCCCGGCAAAACTCGGAACAGTCGAGGAATGGACCATCACCAACACCAGCGGTGAAGACCACCCATTCCACATGCACAGCAACGCATTCCAAGTCGCCTCGGTCAACGGAACCCCGGCGCTGTCCCCACACCGGCAGGACACCGTCATCATTCCCCACGCGGTAAACGGCACCCCCGGCCGGGTGGTCATCCGCCAACAGTTCTCCGACTACCCCGGCCTGTGGATGTTCCACTGCCACATCGCAGCACACGAAGACCACGGCATGATGGGCTACCTCCAGGTCAACCCCTGACAACAGTCCGCCAGCCCATTCCCGGCAGACCTTTCCGTTCCGCTTCACTGGCGATTTGTTTAGGTAAGGCTTACCTAATAGCATTGGCGGAATGACCGCGCAGCTTGAACTTGCGGGGGTACCTTTCGCTTGGGGGCTGGCGGACTACGGAGATGCCCCTGCCATCATCACCGACCGGGTGACCCTGACCTACCGCGAACTGGCAGAACGGGTTGAGGCCTTCGCCCGGCAGTTGGGCACAGGGCGGCGGCTGGTGGCCCTTGCGGCGTCCAACGACGTCGACTCGCTGGTGGCGTATCTGGCCGCCCTGGTGGGCGGGCACCCGCTCATCCTTCTCCCGGAAGACAAGCCCACAGCCCTGGACTCGCTGGTAGCCGCGTACGATCCTGACGTCGTCATCCGTCCTGCCAATGGGGAAATCGCACTGGTGGAGCGGCATCAGGGTAGCCGGCACGCGCTGCACCCGGACCTTGCCCTGCTCCTGAGTACTTCGGGATCGACGGGTTCGCCGAAGCTGGTGCGTCTTTCCCATCGCAACCTCCAAGCGAATGCCGAATCGATTGCCTCGTACCTGGGCATCACAGCCGGGGACCGGGCCGCCACCACCTTGCCGATGTCCTACTGCTACGGGCTCTCGGTGATCAACAGCCACCTGTTGCGCGGCGCCACGCTGGTGCTGACCGGACTGTCAGTGGTCGACCCGTGTTTCTGGGAGCTGATCCGGCAGCAGCGCTGCACATCGTTCGCCGCCGTTCCCTACACGTTCGAACTCCTTGACCGGGTCGGTTTCGGCGACATGGATCTGCCGGACCTGCGCTACATCACCCAGGCCGGCGGGCGCCTCGCCCCCGACCAGGTGCGCCGCTACGCACAACTGGGCAGCCTCCGGGGGTGGGACCTGTTTGTCATGTACGGGCAAACCGAGGCGACGGCCCGGATGGCCTACCTGCCTCCGCACCTTGCCGCCGAGCATCCGGAAGCCATCGGACTGCCCGTGCCTGGAGGTGCGTTCCGCATCGACCCCGTCGATGGCCTGCACGACGGCGGCGAGCCTGGTGTATACCGGGCCGAACGTGATGCTCGGCTACGCAGAAACCCCGGAGGACCTGTCCCGGGGCCGGACCGTCACGGAACTGCGCACCGGCGACTTGGCGCGGAAGAATGCTGCGGGCCTGTACGAAGTGGTGGGGCGGCGCAGCCGGTTCGTCAAGATCGTGGGCCTGCGCGTTGACCTCGGACAGGTCGAACGCCTCCTTGCGGACCTCGGCGTGGCCGCGGCCAGCACCGGCACCGACGACCGCCTGGTCGTGGCCGTCGAAGGTGAGCATGACACCCAACTTCTCTCCAAGGTGCTCGCCCAGGGCGTGGGGCTGCCGCGCACCGCCCTGAGTCTCTACGCGGTCGAGGAACTGCCCCGCCTGGGCGGCGGCAAGCTCGACTACCCTGCCGTCGCCGCCCTCGCCGCTGACAGGACGCCAGCGGCCGGAGCCCGTGGGGAGGCGGCCGCCCCAGGGCGAACCCTGTCGGAGGCAAACGACCTGGCATCAACTGGGCCGTCTGACGGCGCCTCCAGCCGCACTCCAAACACCGTTACGGTGAAGCAGATATTTGAGGACGCCCTTGAGGTTGCCGAGGTAGAGGACACCGACACGTTCGTCTCGCTCGGCGGCGACTCGCTCTCCTTCGTAGCCGCCTCCGTCCGGCTGGAACAAGTGCTCGGCCACTTGCCGCCTGACTGGCATCTAACGCCGGTCGGCAGGCTCCAACCGGCACCGAAACAGAAGGGCCGGTCCCGCCTATCCGGAATGAAGCGGATGGTCGCGCCAATTGATACGAGCATCGTCCTGCGCGCTGTCGGCATCGTCTTCATCGTCAGCACGCATATCGGGCTTTTCGAGTGGCAGGGCATGGCCCATGTCCTGATCGCCGCGGCTGGATACAACTTCGCCCGCTTCCAGCTCCCGGGCCAAGGAGTGCCCCGCCTTCGACGACAACTCGCCAGCGTGGCCCGGATCGTGCTGCCCGCGATGGCGTTCATTGCTTTCGCCTACCTGGTCACCGACCGCTACAGCCTCGCCAACATCGTGCTCCTCAACGCCATCCTCGGGCCCGTGGAAGTCACCACCCAATGGCATTTCTGGTTCATTGAAGACATTGTTTACATCCTCCTGGCCATGGCCGCGCTGCTCGCCATCCCCTGGATCCACCGCACCGAGCACCGGTTCCCGTTCCTCTACCCGCTGATACTGTTCGGCGCAGGGCTCCTTACCCGCTACGAGATCGTGGAACCAGGCGTGCCGCACACCATTCCGGCGCTTTGGCTCTTCGCCCTGGGCTGGGCCGTGGCACGCTCGCGCACCCTCCTGCAGCGCCTGCTGGTCTCCGCGCTGACAGTCCTGACCATCCCGGGCTTCTTCGACAACGTGCACCGGGAAGCCACAATGATGGCCGGCGTCCTGCTGCTCACCTGGCTGCCCGCCCTCCCGGTACCGCGTGTCCTGACGCGGCCCGCCGCCATCCTGGCCAGCGCCTCCATGCACATCTACCTCGTGCACTGGCTCGTCTACCCGCCGCTGGCAGACATCAACCGGCCCCTCGCAGTGGCCGGGTCACTGGCCACCGGGATCGCCTACTGGGCGCTCTGCAACCGGTGCACCAGCACCTTCCACTGGTTCCGCAACCGCAGCAGGCAGCAGCTGTAACAAGGACGGCTGTCGCGCTCGTTCTTATGCCTAACCGAGATTCACGAGCACTCAGATACGTGGCAGTTACATCGTCTTATCGAATCCAGGGCGCGGCCAGCCCTGGTCCGCAGTGAAGCGGGCAGCCAGACATCCAGTAAACCGCGCTGCTGCTGCCTGGCAGCGGTGCTGCCCACAGGGCAGCACCGCTGCGTTGCCTTGTGGGATTATGCGAGAGCAGCCCGGACCGCTCCCGGGGCGGCAGCCAGTGTTGCGGTCCAGCGGCGCTCTAAGCCCCAGACCCTTCCCGCGCCCGTTGCTGCCAGCGCAATCATCGCGGCAGCGTAGATGATGTGCTCATCCAGGACTGGGTTGGTTTTGATGGGCAGGGCAGTGAGCCACATAAGGAGCATCAGCGCCGTGCCGCCCACGGCTGCTGCTCGAAGAGCGACTCCCAGGACGAGTGCTGCTCCGACGAGCAGGAGCCCGAGCATGAAAGCCGCGTCCACGGCCGGGTTCCCGGCAAGAGGCTGGAACACCCCGGCGAGCGATCCCTTCAGGCTACCTAGATAGCCCGCGGTAGGGGAACCACCAGCGAGCCAGCTTTTGGCTGCTGGGGTGGCAAAGCCGAGACCGAACACTTTATCGGCAAAGGCCCACAGGAGGATTGCGCCGAGCAGGATGCGCAGCACTGCCAGTGCACGGCCAGCGGCCGCACCCCTGGCAGGTCATGGATTGTGGCGGCGGAAGGTGTGGCAGGACGGGTGGGAACGCTCTGGTCAATGACGTTGACGGGCATAAGTTTCCTTCAGTGGGTGCAAGTGGTTTCTGAATTAGGTCACCAACTTGTTGCCTAATTCCGGGACAGCTTATCGAGTTAGGTGACCCTTACCAAAGACTTCGCACTATGTTTCGGCCCTGCGGTCAACCTCGAACGGAATCCTGCACAGGCGCTCGATCCGGCGGACCCACAAGCCGGAAAGTTCACGGCGCGCCGGCCTGCAGCATTACTGGGGAGGCTTTTCCTTTCGGGCGAACTCCCAGCCTCTGCCCCACCAAATGCCAGCCCCGGTGTGCGACAGTGAGTCCAACGCTGGGACGTGGACGATTCGCCGGCCAAACCGTTTAGGGTCGGGGCGGCGATGGAGGAACCAGATCAAGGACTGCACGTGAAACGTTGGCGGGAGTACCATTCCGTGAACCGGGCTTGGCGGCGGTCCGGCTTATTGCTGGTCGCAGCCCTGATGCCGCTACTTGCCGGCTGCGAACCAATGTCCCCCACCCCGGCAGCCTCCACCGATTCAGCCACGACGGCCACGGCACTGCAGTCTTTGGACCCCGGACAGGAAGAGGGCGAAGCGGTGCCGTCTCCGTCCGCCACGGACCAACCTGCCACCGCGGAAGCCCCTCAGCCCGCGGCAGCACCAAAACGCACGGGGATGCCCGATCACATTTTTGTCGTCAACCTCGAGAATAAAGGCTTTGACACTACCTGGGGGGCGACGTCACCGGCACCCTATCTCTCCGGAGCACTCCGCGGACAGGGCGTGCTTTTGGAAAACTACTACGGCATCGCCCATAACTCCCTGCCGAACTACCTGGCGCAAATCTCCGGCCAACCGCCGAACGCAGCGACCAAACGCGATTGCCACACCTACACCCCCTTCACCGGATCAGGCACCGATGCGCAGGGCAGGATGCAGGGCGAGGGCTGCGTCTACCCCGCGGAGGTCCCCACGATAGCGGGCCAGCTCAGCGCTGCCGGGAAGACCTGGAAAGGCTACATGGAGGACATGACAAGCCCCTGCCAACATCCCACTTTGGGCGCCACGGACAGCCATATGAAAGCGTCATCTTCCAGTGACCAATACGCCACAAGGCACAACCCGTTCGTCTACTTCCAGTCCATCACCTCATCACCGGACTGCGCGAAAAACGTGGTCAGCCTCGCCGCGCTCCCGCAGGACCTGGCATCGGTAAGCACCACGCCCAACCTCTCCTACATCACCCCGAACCTGTGCCACGACGGACATGACCACCCCTGCGTCGACGGCAGCGCAGGTGGTCTCGCCAGCTCCGACCAGTGGCTGGCCCAGCAGGTCCCTCCGATCCTGGACTCGCAGGCCTTCAAACAGGACGGCATGCTGGTAATCACCTTCGACGAGACCGACGGCGGCACGGTCGGGCCACCGGAGGGCACCACCGGAAGCCCGCCAGGAGGAACAGCAGGTGGCAGAACCGGCGCGCTCGTCATCTCACCTTTCAGCGCCGCAGGGGGTACCTCATTGCAGCCCTACAACCACTACAGCCTTCTGGCCAGCATCGAAGACTTCCTGGGCCTCCCACGCCTGGGGACCGCCAGCGAGCCCGGCGTGACACCTTTAGCGCCGACGTCTACCAGCGCTCCTAAGCCAGCGTCGCACGAAAGGGGACGGCCGAGGAGAAACCGCGTAAGGAGTGCTTTCGTAATACGTCACGTTTGGTTTGCGTAATGACGCCGGGTACCCTCTTCCTTAGGCCTGCCTAAGTAAGGCTTACCTGAGTGAAAGAACTTTCCATGACCGCCAACTTCCTCATCGGCCTGCGCGAAGGACTCGAAGCCACCCTGGTGGTAGTCCTGCTCTTGGCCTACCTGGCCAAGACGGGCCGGCGCCACCTCATCGCCCGGATCTGGGCAGGTGTCGCCGCTGCGGTAGCCGTGTCAACCGGCTTCGGCGCGCTCCTCACCTTTGGCCCCAAGGGACTTACCTTCGAGGCACAGGAAGCAATCGGCGGCACCCTCTCCATCCTCCCCGTCGGCCTGGTCACATGGATGGTCTTCTGGATGGCCCGCACCGCACGGACGCTGGGCAGTGACTTGAAGTCCCGCGTCGACAAGTCTGCCGGCGGTACCGGATGGGGCCTTGCCGTCGTTGCTGCCATCGCGGTGGGCCGCGAAGGTCTGGAAACCGCGCTCTTCCTCTGGGCCGCGGCCAAAGCCACGGCCGAATCCACCCAGCCGCTTGTCGGCGCACTCCTCGGCCTGATTGCCGCGGCCGGCTTCGGCTACCTGCTCCACCGCGGCGTCCTCAAGGTCAACCTCTCCCGCTTCTTCACCTGGACCGGGGCCGCCCTGGTCATCATCGCCGGCGGCGTCCTGTCCTACGGAATCCACGACCTCCAGGAGGCCGGACTACTTCCGGGGCTGCACTCCCTGGCCTTCGACATCAGCGGCGCGGTCCCGCCGTCGTCCTGGTACGGCACCCTGCTGAAGGGAACCCTGAACTTCTCCCCCGCCACCACCTGGCTGGAAGCTTCTGCCTGGCTGCTGTACGTCCTGCCGGTGCTGTTCCTGTACCTGCATACCAACCACAACGCACCACGCAGCCCCGACCCATCCGAGAGGAAAGCCGCCAAGGCCGTCGCAGCCGCCTAACTCCCCCATCACCCGCACCCAAAGGAATCCCCATGCCTGGCTTCACCCTGCATAAAAACCCTCCGATGACCCGCAGTACCAAGCTCGCTTCATTGGCTGCCGCCGTCGTGTCCGTCCCCCTGCTGCTCACCGGCTGCACCGACAACACCAAAGCCGCCGCGAACTCCTCCGGCCCAATCGAGGTCGTCAGCTCGAACACCGGCTGCAAAGTCTCCGCCGCCAGCGTGCCCAGCGGGAACCTCACCTTCACGGTCAAGAATGAAGGCACCGAAGTCACGGAGTTCTACCTGCTGGCAGCGGACGGCCTGCGGATCCTGGGCGAGGTGGAGAACATCGGCCCCGGTCTGACCCGCAACCTTGTGGTCACCGCACCCGCCGGCACCTACACCACCGCCTGCAAGCCGGGCATGGAAGGCGACGGGATCAGAGGAGCCCTGGAAGTGACCCAGTCAGGGAAAGAGCCAACGGCGGACGCGAACTTCCAGCACCTCCTCGACACCGCCACCGGACAGTACGCCTCCTACGTCAAGGACCAGGGCGAACAGCTGCTCACCGGTACCCAGCAGTTCGCCGCAGCCTTCGCAGCCGGCAACGCTGAGCAGGCACGGCAGTTGTACGCTGCCACCCGGCAGCACTGGGAACGGATCGAGCCCGTCGCCGAGTCCTTCGGAGACCTGGACCCGCAGGCTCGATGCCCGCGAGGCCGACCTCGAGCCAGGCCAGGAATGGACCGGCTGGCACCGGGCAGAGAAGGATCTCTTCCCGCCAGCCGACTACACCGCCATGACGCCGGCCGAACGCTCGGCCATCGCCGACCGCATGGTTTCCGACACCAAGGACCTGGTCGAGCGCAGCCGCACCCTGGAATTTTCCGCCGACACCCTGGGCAACGGCGCCAAGGGGCTCCTGGACGAAGTGGCCACCCGCAAGGTGACCGGCGAAGAGGAAATCCGGTCCCACACCGATCTTTGGGACTTCCAGGCGAACATCGACGGCGCACGCATCGCTTTCGAAAGCCTCAAGCCAGCCTTGCTGCAAAAGGACCCGGCCCTGGCCGCCTCGCTCGACGACAAGTTCGCGGCGCTGCAGGCCGAACTCTCCACCCATAGCCAGGGCGGCGGCTTCACCTATTACGACAAACTCCCCCCGAGCAGGTCCAGCGGCTCGCCTCCCTGGTGGACGCCCTCGGGGAGCCGCTGTCGAGGCTGACCGCGGCGGTGGTCCTGTGACCGGCTGCCCGTTCGGGAGTCACCAGCAGGTGCCTTCAGGACCGAATGAATCCGCCCCACCACCATCGGATTCCAAGGGCAGTGAACAGCCAACGGGATCCCGGCTGAGCAGGCGCGGCCTCCTCAGCCTCGCCGGAGTCGGCGGCGCGGCCGCCGGGCTCGCCGCAGGCTTCCTGGGACACGACACCGTCAAGGCGTCTGCGGCACCCGCGCCGCCTGTCACCGACAACTCCATTGTCCCCTTTCACGGAAACCATCAAGCGGGCATCACCACCCCGGCGCAGGACCGTCTACACATGGCAGCGTTCGATGTCACCACCGACAAGCGTGAGGAACTCATCCAGCTGCTCAAGGACTGGACCGAGGCTGCGGCGGCGCTGACTGAGGGCCAGCCGGCCGGGGCAACCGGGGCCGTGAACGGGCCCTACGGCGCACCGCCGGAAGACACCGGCGAGGCCCTGGACCTCAGCGCCGGAAAGCTCACCCTCACCTTCGGATTCGGCGCCAGCCTCTTCGAAAAGGACGGAGCCTGCCCGCTTCGGCCTGGAAGGCAGGAAACCCGAGGCCCTGATCGACCTCCCGCACTTTCCCGGTGACGACCTTGACCCTGCCCGCAGCGGCGGCGACGTGGTGGTCCAGGCCTGCGCCGACGACCCCCAGGTGGCAGTCCACGCCATCCGCAACCTAGCAAGGATCGGATTCGGAAAGGTGCGGGTCCGCTGGTCCCAGGCGGGATTCGGCCGAACGTCCTCCACCTCCCGCGCCCAGCACACTCCACGGAACCTGTTCGGGTTCAAGGACGGCACCAACAACCTCAAGGTCGAGGATGAACAGCTGCTCGACCAACACGTGTGGGCCCAGGCCTCCCGGCCGGAGGACGACTGGATGGCGGGCGGCAGCTATCTGGTGGCGCGCCGGATCCGGATGCACATCGAAACCTGGGACCGGACGTCACTGGGTGAACAGGAAGGCTTGATCGGCAGGACCAAGGGCACGGGTGCGCCCCTGTCCGGCGGCGAAGAGTTCACCGAGCCGGATTTCGCCCGGCACGGCAAGGGCGCCAAGCCCCTGGTTCCCGTCGGTTCGCACGTGCGGATGGCGCACCCAAGCCAGAACAGCGGGGTGCGGATGCTGCGCCGCGGCTACAACTACACCGACGGGTCCGACGGCGTAGGTCACCTCGATGCCGGCCTGTTCTTCATTGCCTTCGTCACCGACCCCCGGACCCACTACGTCCCCATGCAGCTGGCCATGGCCAAAGGCGACAAACTGGCCGTGGAGTACCTCAAGCACACCGGCTCCGGCCTTTTCGCCGTCCCCGGCGGCCTGCAGCCAGGTAAATACCTCGCCGAGGCCCTCTTCACCTAAGGCAATTTCCCATCGGAGGGCGTGTAGACCAACGAGTCAAGGTCCTGGCAGAACGTGTCACTCGTGATCCCCGCCACACCCGGCCCGCGGCGAGAATAGCATCCGTTAGGTTCGTGCGGCTGGTTTCCTGGCATGGCCAGCAGTCCGTTGCTATCGGTGGGCGTAGGTGAGGCAGTCCGCGTTGTCTTTCCCGGGGCCCACGTGGACTTCGGAGGCCTGGCACATGAGGTGGTCGTTGTGGACGCACTCGACGCGCTGGCAGGCCCCGACGTCGGCCAGTACCTTGGGAAGTCCCCCGTGGCTTCCGGTCTCAATGAAGGTGGCGCAGTGTGCGTGGTCTTCCCCTCCGCTGACAGTGATAGCAGCGGCATTGCAGTTGGTGTGGTCGTTGAAGGAACAGCTGGTTACGCTGCAGTCGGCTACGTGCGTTGTCATCGTCAGATCCTCCGTACTTCTGCGCCCCGGCTGGGCCGCTTCGTAGTTCCAAAGGTAAGCCCGCTCCCGAGGATCAAAAAGACCCAATTCTTTGACCTAATTGCGTTCCTTCCGATGGAACAGGTAGCCGCGGCGCGATCGAAACTGTTGTCGGCTGATTCCTTGGTGGGTCAGAGAGCTCCACCCGCGGCTTCCGGAGCGCCGGAACCCCCGCCGCCATGGCCATGCGCGCCGTGGTCCCCAACCCCTTCGCGGGCCAGGAAATTTTAATATCGAAAAAGTTCTCCGCCCGGCGGGCGATATTGAGCAACGTGGACATCGAGGCCACCTCTTCGACTTGCTCCTTCAGGAACCACAGCATGAACTGTTCACCCAGAGCATCGTTTTCCGCCCGGGCAGCCGCGAAGAGTGCCTCAATGTTCTCAGTTACTTCCTTTTCCTGGGCAAGAGCAAGCGCCAGAGGTTCTTCCGCATTATTGAAGTCGTTGCGGACAGGCTCAATGCCGGGAATGGGAATCTTTAGGCCGCGGTCCAAAATGTACTGCACCATCATCATCGCGTGGTTCCGCTCTTCCAGGGACTGACGGTAGAAATGCTTCGCTAGCTGGGGCAAGTCCTGCCCGTGAAACCACACGGCAACGGCGATGTATTGCTGTGAAGCAGCGAACTCGTTGCCGACTTGTCTGGCCAAGAGTTCATCGAAAGTGGCCATGGTCTTCTCCTCGATTGGACTGGAGGCTCGCCGACGGTGCGGTCGCTTCGAGGAGCCTGAAATCAGGCTCCTCCCCACCGAGGCCACGGTCAATACATCCTCGTTGTCCATGCCCGCTGCCAAGCCGCTTGCCTGATTGTCGTTCGCGAAACCTGTAGTAATGGCGCTATTTCTGCCTGCTGACAGGGGGTAAGAAGGGCAGAATCGTGACCTGCGCTTCCCGCTACTAAAGGTGCCCAACCAAACACTCTTCCTCTTTGTTGCGACAGCACGTACTGTTCCATTGATGTCTAGGTGTCCCACGCGCGGTTTGGTTGGCAGTATCCCTTTCACGGCCCGGGACGCGGCGCATGCACCTACTTGCAGACCGCAGTCGAACTGTTGATTATCGGGCCTTCGCTGCCTTGGCTCGCTTGACGTCCACGCCGGAATAGCGGTCGGTATGCACTGCCTGAATCTCTCTGATTGATTGAAATACACCCCAACCTCACGCCCCTGTTGTTTGACGAAACCTTTATTATCGGTTGCTTGAAGGACGGGACTTCTATGCCGGACCTGTTCCAGCGGTGCGCTGGGCTCTTGGCGTCCGGCCGCTCTGTTCCTCCCGAGTCTTAGCCCTCCGTTGTGCCCGGCGCCGTGGCCATGGGTTCGGGTCCTCGTCCGGTCACTGTTTTCATGACGGTCCAGCCGACGGCGGTGATGGGGACTGCCAGAAGGGCCCCGACGACGCCGGCGAGGAACGTGCCGGCGGCCAGGGCCAGCAGGATGGCCAGCCCGTGGATGGAGAGGACTCTGCCCATGAGCACAGGCTGCAGGAGGTGGTGTTCTAGTTGGTTCACACCGACGATCACGGCGAGGACGATGAGCGCGGACACGGGCCCGTTGGAAAGCAGTGCGACGGCGACGGCGAGGGCGCCGGCGGCCGTTGATCCGACAACCGGGATGAACCCGCCGATAAAGACAAAGACAGCCAACGGAAGGGCGAACGGGACGCCCATGACGGTCAAGGCGACGCCGACGATCAGACCGTTGGAGGCCGCAACGAGGGCCGTGCCGCGGACATAACCGCCCAGGACGGCGCTTGACCGGTCAGCGGCCAGATGGGCCGTGGCCCGCTTGCCGGGAGGCAGGAACCCGATGAGGAAGTTGCGGATCTTCTCGCCGTCTTTGAGGAAGAAGAACAGGATCACAGCCATCAGGACCAGCCCGGCGAGTATTTCCCCGGCAGTGCGGGCCCCGGTGAGCACCTGTGTGCCGAACGAACTGGAGGTGAAGAAGTGCTGGACGGCGTCCCTGGTCGCATTGATTTGGTTGTCGCTGACCGGTACAGGTCCGGTCTTCAGGAATTCATGCAGCCTGTCGATGCCGCTGCTGGCTTTAGCGGCCAAGTCCTTCGACTGGGCCCGGACCAGGAAGACAACGCCCGTGATAACTCCGCCGAACACGGCGAGGATTCCGACGAAGGACGTGAGGACGGCGAGTCCGCGTGGCCAGCTGTGTCCGACGAGCCACCGCACCACCGGCGAGATGGCCGAGGCGAGGATCAGGGCGATCGTTACCGGGATGAGGACCAGAGGCACGCGGGTCAGGGCCCAGATAACCGTCCAGGCCAGGGCAGCCACAGCAAGGATTTGGATGGAGCGGATGCTGGCGCGGCCGAGGCCGTCGGACCAGATGGCCGGCGAACCGGCGTCAGTTTCGGGCATGGAAGGTCAGTTTCTTTCGCTGGTCGATGAGGCGCTGGGGCAGCAGCGCCACGGTGTTTCTCGAACGCCTCCCCTATTGTCTGGGATCGTCGCTGCATCCCGGGAAGAGGGTTGACTTTCCTGCCCTAAGCCGCCGGCGCACCCGCCAAGCGCCCGACGAGTCTCCATGGATTGAGCTACACCCCAACCTGACGTCACAACCGCCTGGCCAGGGAGGGTTAGGCCTGGGGGCGGAGTTCCTGCTTCTTATCAGGGGCCCGTCCAGTCACGACATGTGACATGACCACCCCCTGCTCCAAACGGACTTCATCAAGTCCAAATTTCTTGGGACTACCTCGACTTCGCTCGAGCTAGCTCACACCGTTCCTTCCCCTCCGACTGTCAGGGTGGGATCTGAGAACATCGTGAGCCAGCGTCAATAAATCGGAATTTCGCACTATTCTGCCGCCAGCACACGGAGCGGCCGGTGCCGCCCGAGCAATGAAATCCTGAGGCGTCGCGCCAGAGCGATGATGCATGACCTGGCGGCCAGCAGCGGCACACCTTTGCGCCCGTGACTTTGCATGCCCATGGCTTTCGGTCGCGAGTCTCCTGCGAGGCGACCTCCGGGTGGCGCACAGGTTTCCGCCCGGTTCCTTGGGCGTGGAGCGGCTGGAAGTGGGCACCGATGGCAGGTTCCCGGCCAGTGAAACGACCTGATGGCCCCGAGGCCACCGCCTCCCTTGGCGACGTCTTGCTTCTGGTCGAAAGGCTGGCTTATCGTTGCAGGAGTTTCACCACTTTCACCACTTTCACCCAGTTTCACCCGAGGAGTGTGCAGTGCAGAATCCCTTCAAGCCGACGGCCGGAGCTACGCCTCCCGAGCTGGTCGGGCGGGCCGGCCTGCTCGACGAGTTCGAGTACGGCCTCCAGCAGGGTTCGGGCGCGCCAGGGCTCTTGAGTATCATCACCGGCTCCAGGGGCATCGGCAAGACGGTCATGCTGAGCGAAGCCGAGGGTATCGCCCGGGATCATGGCTGGGCTGTGATTTCCCGGACAGCCACCCCAGGATTCCTTGCCGGAGTTGGCGACGACATGCTCCGCCTCCTTGACGAATTCGGCGACGGTCCTCCGTCCCGGAAGATCACCGCCTTCTCCGCGGCCGGGTTTGGAGTAACAACCCAACTCCCTCCGGAACGGGCGGCTGACTGGCGCCGCACCGGGAACGAACTGCTGCGCTTGCTGGACGCGAAAGGCACAGGACTCGTCATCACTATCGATGAGATCCATGCCGTTGACAGGACGGAAATCGCCCAACTGGCCGCGGACGTCCAGCACTTCATCCGCGACGGGCTACCCATCGGACTGATTTTCGCCGGCCTGCCATCAGCGGTGTCTGACCTCCTCAATGAGGGCGTTGCCACCTTCCTGCGGCGCGCCGACAGGATAAACCTCCACGAAGCAGCCATCGCCGAAGTCACCGCCTCATACAGCGAGGCTCTTCAACCAGGGAGGCATCGGCATCTCCCCCGACCTCATCAACCAGGCAGCCGAAGCCACCGAGGGATATCCCTTCCTGATCCAACTGGTGGGCTACTACCTCTGGCTCGAAGCCGATAAGGCAGGATGGAAACTGGATCAGACCAACGTCCAGCGTGGAATCGCTGCCGCCCAACGACGGAACACCCTGGTGGTCGTCGAGTCGGCGCTGTCGGACATCTCGGACAGAGACCGCGAGTTCCTCGACGCGATGGCCGCTCAGGACGGACCCTCTGCCGCCGGTCAGATCGGCGCCATCCTCAAAGCCAAGCCCAACGTCGTTTCCAAATACCGGAACCGGCTCATCGATGCGGGCCTGATCGAGTCCGCCGGCTACGGCAAAGTCGACTTCGCAATCCCCGGACTCCGCCGGTACCTCCGCGAGTGATTGACAGAATATCCCCTATCGGCTCTTTAAAGCCGGCGGGAGTGCCTGCAGAAGGGGCTGTTTCCTGCCGTCGTTCTCAGAACGACAGGACGGCCAGCTAACGCTGAGGGCCGGCGTCACCAGCCCTCAGGAAATCCAACTAAGGTATACCGGCTTTTGCAGCTGCGGTCTACGGCACCAGCGGGTGTCCTGGCCGGCGAGGGCCTTGAAAACCGCAACTGGGGGTGCTTACTGGAGGTACAGCCGTAGGGAACGGTTGTGACAACGCAGGAGGCAAGGCCATGGGACTGGGAGATAAAGTCCACAACGCCGCTGAAAAACTTCAGGGCAAGGGCAAGGAAGCCGCGGGCAACGCCAGCGGCAACGACCGGCTGAAGGCCGAGGGTAAAGGGCATCAGGTTAAGGCCGATCTCAAGCAGGCCGGCGAGAAAGTCAAGGACGCCTTCAAGAAGCATTGACCTACACTACGGAAGGGTGCGCTCAGTTGGGCGCGCCCTTTTTCGTTCCCTCATACCCTGTCGGGCGTCGACCGATAGGTTCGAATGGGCCGAACCGGACACCACAGAAGCATGCTTTGGAAGCTCCTTCTGGGAACGCCTCTCGGCGCCCTTTTAAAGCGCCGATAATTTATCTCACGGAATGCAGTCCTACAGAGCCCAGACGGACTGCACGTCTGTCTTGGTAAACCCGCTTACAGGCAGACCGAGACTCGATACACTCCAACAACTAGTCTTTCCGGAGTAACCCAGCTATTCCAGCTAGCAACAAAGCAGACAATAACCATGCGGCGCATTTAATTGCCGGTAGACCACCGGCCAACCACGGATTTCCGCCAATCGCCATGAAGTAGACTGCCCGGTTGCAACGGGCGGTATTGCCGTATCCAAAGCATACAATTCTGGGGAGAAGAGCTCACTAGAACACCTTCCCGCAGAATCCCAAGATCCCGCTACTTCAGGTGTCCACCAACAGAGGTTAACGCCGCCAACTGCACTGCATTGTCGCTTTTGGCCCGGAGCGGCACTCTTGATCAGGGACAGATCCACGACAAGGAAACCCAGGCCCATGGCCAGCACTGACGGCAGCACCACCTGCCAAATACGTCCACGCCGGAATCGTTCGCGGGCGCGACTTCAGTTTCAGTCGCCTGACGCCAACCGCTTTGCCTATCATCCCAGACAGAGGCTGTTCAGGGGCGGTTTTCGGCGGCAGTTTGGGTGTCGATCAGCCGTCGCACGTGTTCACATAGGTAGCGCTGTCCGGCTTCGGTGGGGTGGTCGCCGTCGGGACCGATGAGCTCGTCAACTTGACCAGATATCCAGAACTCGGAGATGGGGTCCACGAACTGGGCGTCCGTGTCGCGCGCGGCCGCCTGTATCTCCTGGCGCACGTCCAGCCGTTCAGGCTCAGGTTCAGGAGTATAGGATGGCGGCCCGATGACGATCACACGTGCCTTGGGGGCGGCTTCCCGGGCGGCGTTGATTGTGGCTGTAGCGGCATCGTGCAACGCGTGCGGGGTGTAGCCGATGTCATTTTCGGAGCCGAATAAGACGACGATATCCGTGTCGGGCGTCACGAAGGTGCTGACCTGTGTGCCGAATGTCCCGTCGAAGTCTCCTTGGCTGAGGTAGCCGCTGCCGTTTTCCGCGGCGTTAACGATGTTCACGCTGCCCCTGAAGTGGGCGTCGGCGCTGAGCAGCGCCGGCCAAGCGCGCTGCGGTGATGTGCCGTAACCGGTGCTCAAGGAATCGCCGACGACCACGATACGCGTGGGCCAAGCACTCACCATGGCCGGGGGTGGGGGCGCAGATGCGCCGGCGGTCAGCGCAAGAACTGAAACGCCCGCCACGGCAAACCGACGCAGCGAGGGTGGCCTGATGCTGATCCCCATCCTATTCCCTCCCGCCTTGCTTCCCGTCGGTCCATCTTCCGCCTCCTATGTTCCCGCATGAGTGTTTCGGGACTGTTTCGACACTCAGATTTACGAAGGACTACCGACCACAAGGGGCAACGGGGACGTCTCAGGCACCCAGCTGTGGTGAATAACGTGCCTTTTCGCAGGTGCTGGTGGACATCCTGGCCGCATAACCCACGCTCAGGTTTCTGGCCCACCTGCAGGCTCGGGAGCGGGTGCAGTGATTGTTAAGAGTGCGGGCTCTCGACGGTGGAGCTTATCCAGGTGTTGTGGTTCTTGATGTGACGACGGGTTTTGGCGCGGGCCAGGGCGCCGCGGATATGGGTCTGGGTAAACGCTGAAGAGGGGATCCCCGCCGTCGCGAGCGTGAGGTTCTCCTGGGTGAGGGCCGTCTCGATCGTTTTCAGGGTTCCTTCGCCGAGCCCGATGATTTCGGTCATGAGGTCTTCCCGTGACCGGCTGATCAGTTGCCCAACGGAATTGATGCCGCCGCGCAGAAGGGCATTTTCGGCCCTCGATGGCAGCTTCAGTTCAGTGATGGGACGAACGCGGGTCACCTCGCGTTGCCTGAGTATCCGGGCATTCACCTGACGGCGCCCCCGGACTGACGGGTCCTGCGTGGAAGCCTTGGACGCTACGTCCTCGCCGGAAAATCCCGATGCGACCTCCGGGCTACCGGGCGCGTCATAAGGGGCTGGTTTCATGTTGCCTCCCGGGCGGTCGGATGCGTCCCTGCGACGGGCTGGGACATTGGTGGGCTTTGCGATACGGCCTACGGTGGTACTTGCACCGGGGGCGCGTCGGAGTTTAGCTTTTGGAAGCGTCACTGTCTTTGGAGTCAAGGAGCCTGACGACGTTGACGCTCGACAGGGATCTCCGATGTAAATTCCACCCCAAGCGCGGACCACCCGGGACTCCCCGTTTCCTTGCGGCGGCAGCCGCGGGCCCGGACCGTTTCTATGGGGTGAGACGGACGAGTTCGGGCAGGTAGACCTTGCCGCCGGATTCGCGGAACTCCGCGCTCTTGGCGTTCATGCCCGCTATGACTTCCTGCTCGGATGCCCCGCCGAACTGGTCGCGGATATCCTGGCTGATCCGCATCGAACAGATCCTCAGGAGTGACCTGGGGTTTCCGCAGGATCTGCTGATGCTCCCCCGTCCGGATGACATGAAGACATAGCCTTGAGTGATGGCCTCGTCAGAATCAGCGCATTCGCCGGACCCCGGGACGGTGCCGGCCAACGAGGGGAAGACCGGCCAGCTGCCGGGGCTGACCGCGGTGGCCCGGGAGTTGCCGTTGCTGGATGATGCTGTGCTTGAAGACCTGGCAGAGGACCTCGGCGGCCCGGGCATTGCCCCTAAGTTCGCCCAGGACTACGCGGGCCTGTGGGAAGAACGCCGGCGCCGGCTCGTGCACTCCATCGAGCGTGCGGACCTGTATGGCGCCCTCGATATTGCGATCAGCATCAAAGTCACATCTGCCATGGTCGGAGCAGCGCAACTGGCGTACCTGGCGGGCAGACTTGAGGGCGCCGTCCGTCATGGTGATCTTCACGAGAGTGGCGATGATCGTTGTCCAGGGCCGTGAAACGGTAAGAGAACTGCTCCTGGGCTACCGCGGGGTGCACACGTAACTATCCGCCGTGGCGGGCGCCGTCTGTCCGGCTGTCTGTCTGTCTTTCCAGGATGGTCAGCGTGCTTGGCCCTCCCGCGTGGCCCGGCCCTGGGATTGTTTGAACCCGGCCCTGACCCGGGCCGGGCCTGGGGTTTTCAGTTGGTGGGCCCGCCATGGATCTCTTCCGTGGGTTGTGATTGTGGCTGGCGAATCAGCATCCCGATCCTTGAGCGCAGCTCCCGCGGCCGGAATGGCTTGGTGATGTAGTCATCGGCCCCGGCCTGACGCGCGGCCAAGACGACAGCTTCATCTTCCCTGCCGGTGAGCATCACGATATAAGCGGCGCTGAACTTGCGGATGCGCCGAAGAATCTCGATACCGTCAATGTCTGGCAGCCCCACATCCAGGGTCACGATATCCGGTGCTATTTTGCTGACGAGAGCAACTCCTTCTCGGCCGCCCGAAGCGGTGTGAACATCGAACCCTGACTGGAGCAGCACAGCCTGAATCAGGTTGCGCATATCCAAGTCGTCTTCTATGACGACAGCCACGCCTGTCTCGCTCATGGCCCCTCCGTGGGTGCACCTGAAGAATGAGTGCCGGCCCAGCGCCGACACCCTGTTCAGAGCCACACTCTTCAAGCTACAAGCAAACATGGACTCTGGCGGGAAAATATTCAAATCCCTTGGATTAGCAGGCCCAGCCACCCGGGTGCGGTAGCGTTTCAGCCGTAGCCCGGCTACCCCCGTGCCGGGCTACACACATTTCCCGAACAAACGGCCCGACGCTCATCTCCCGAGCCCACAGTCGGGACCGACGCCAGGCTTCCTGGCCCCCTGCAGCGGCCAGGGCCGACCATCCCCGCCAAGAGCCCCACCACGTCTGGTGAAGGATTTCGGTCCTCGCAGGCTTCCTTATCCTGCTCCTTACGCGGGGATGCCGGTCAGGGTGCGTCTGTCAGATTAACGGGTGGGTCTGGCCTGGATTGTGGTTAGTTGATTCTGTTCTCGAATGCGATCGCGAACGCGTTCAAGACTCGCCCCGCGGTGTGAGCCCACCAGGGAATCCCGGCCCGGTGGGGTCAAGGGAAGGGTCCCGAGGCAGAGACATTTCAGTGCCGCGGCATCGTTCGGAAAATCGCCGCGTGCCCGCGCCGCGCCGGTAGCGGGCGTTGAAGGATTTGATCGCGTTGGTCGAACAAATCACCCGGCGGATCCCGGCGTCCCAGTCAAGGCGCGGGACGAACTCGCCCGGTTACGCTAGAGCCGCCCGATCCCCCGGCAGCGGACCATGACATCAGGCCACTGGCCAAGGTTCCAGCCATTACAGCCCCAAGCAAGGGATCACGGCCCAACCGTTACCGCTGATGGCCTCCACCAGTCGTCACCGTCGTTCAAGTAGTCTTCGACGAGCACGGGCACATCACGGACGGTCTCCCCTGTGTCGACGGCGAGGCTCCGACGGTGGGGCTCCGCCTGCCCAGTGGGTATAGGCTGTCGCTTTCGAGGGCTACCGTTTACCGTAACTCCGGTCTGACACGTGATGGAAGCGGAAGCCGTGACTGCCGGGCGGCGGCGCTACTTTCGGGTGTGGCCTCTGTAAGAGCTCTGCAGTTGCCGGGGATGCCGCTTATCTGATGGGCAGCGGTTTGTGGTGGTGCCCTGGCCAGATTCGGTGCGGGTGAGGCAGCAGGGAGTGATCGTCGGTGGCTGCGATGATGATGCCGGGATAGTTGGTGAGGATGTCCCGGAGGGCGGTCATGCCGTGCGGGTCCAGGTCGGCGTCGATGTGGTTGAGCAGCAGCAGGGGCGGGTTCCCGAGGGTTGCGCGTGCGAGCTGGATCTTGGCCCGTTCGGGTGTGCTGAGTGGTTCCCCGCCGCGCCGGAGCACGGTCAGTTCGCCCTTGGGCAGCCGGGCGATTGTCGCACCCAGCCCGGTCCGGTTGATGGCGGTCGCGTACTGGGCGTCGTCGGCGTCCGGGCTGCGGTAGCGGATGGCGCGGCGGAGCCTGGCCTCTTTCGAGGGCCAGGCCCCGGGCGGCGTACCCAATGCTTTGGCGGCGCTCTGATGAGGTCATCGCGGGTATGTTCTTGCCATTGAGGACGATGCAGGTGCCGGGGTGGAGTCCGGCCGGGTGCAGTCCCAGGAGAGCGGCAAAAACCATTTCCGTATGCGCGTGGTCTGGTGTCTCGAGGAGGATGGTTTCTCCTGGAGCCGCGCTGAACCCGGGCATCGTGGTCCCGTCGACGTCCAGGCCGGCAACGGACAGGCCGACGAAGTGGCCACCGACAGTATTGCCGAGGGTGGTGTCGGCGGCCGGACGGCTGAGCGCGGGGGCGATGCTCCTGCACGCGGCGCGGTAGCTCTGGCGGTACTCGACGATGCGTCCGAGGTCGTGGATCGGGGCGGCGATCATGCCCACCACGGTCAAGGCGGCGGCGATGAGTCCCGAGTCCATTCCGGTGAAAGCGCCGGTAGCGGCCACGGCCACGGCCGTGGTTGACGCTGCGCCGATCGCGCTGGCCCGCAGGGAGCCGGCCAGGGTGGCCCGGTCGATGGCCGCGGCTGCGACCTCCCGGCCGAGCCTGTCGACCCGGCCCAGCTCACGTTCTTGCCCGCCGGCGGCCCGGACGGCTGTCGCGGCGTTGACCGTGTCGGTGATCTGCCCTGCCAGGCGTCCGCGTGCCTTCCGGAGTGCCCTTGCTTTGTCGTAGGTGGGTCGGGATAGGAAAGCCAGGAGTGTCACGGCGCCAATCAGAGGCACCATGACCGCCAGGGCCAGAGGAGGGGCCATGAGCCAGAGGGAGGCTGTGAGTATGAGGATCAGGGGAATCCCGGAGACCGCTCCGGCGATACCGTGGGTGATCCAGTTCCGGACACTGTTGAGGTCGTTGCTCGTCCTGGCAATGGTGATGCCGAGGGAAGGACTACGGTCCGGTCCCAGGGCGCCGCGGATGAGCTCCTTGCGTATCTCGTGCACATAGTCCTGCCCGATCTCCTCGGCCAGGCGGCGTTCGAACACCCGCAGCCCAAATGTAGCGGCAACCAGTCCCACCAGTCCTCCCACCAACAGGATGCCCCCTGCCGGGTCATGTCCGTGGGAGAGCAGCGAGACAAGCCGCGCGGTCCCGGCTGCCAGGAGCCCTGCCGTCACACTGATGCCCGCCAGGGCGGTGAGGCGCCCGCGGCGCCCGGGAGCGAAGAACTTCGGGAGGGCCTGCCCAGCGGGCAGGGCCTGCCCGCCGGTCACTGGGGTGCGGGGGCCAGGAACCGCATCGCGGTCTCGGCACGGGTGAGCTCGTAGGTCCCCAGCACGGGCACGTCCAGCTCAGCGGCGGCCTCAGCGGCGGCCAGCGGAGAAACAGTAAGCATCCCGGACACCGCGGCCGGTGCATGGCCGGCGGCACGCAGCAGCTCCACCCCGGCACAGGCACCAAGCGCGTCAGCGGCGGCGAACAGGACGCTGTCCACCAAGGTGTGCAGGACGCCGGTATTGAGCAGGTGCCGGGTCTCGCCCTGATAGACACCGTCGGCGATCTCGACCACGATCACCTCCGGGCCCTGTGCCGCGAGGGCGTTCACCATGCTCGCTGCGAGGCTGCCCAGTTCCGTCGTCGCCACCCGGAAGGTGGTCGGGTAGCCGTAGTCGGTGAAGTCCAGGACCTTCACCGCCCCCGCGTCATGGAACAGGCGGGGGTCCCCGCCGGCCCCAGTACCGGTGATCTTCCCGGCAGCGACACGCAGCCCGGCACTGGTCAGGCCCCTGATCAGGCACGCAGCCGCCGTGGACTTGCCCGAGTTCATCGAGGTGCCAAGAACGGCGACCACGTGGGGACGGACCCTCGGCTCGGCATCCGGATCCAGCGCGCAGGGAGCGAACTCTTTCAGATTCAGCCGGCCCTGACTGCTAGCGAGCAATCCCACCGGGGCCAGCTGCGTCGGCCTGCCCACGGCCCCGTGGCTTACCGTGACCATCCCCGCCAGCCCACCGGCCGCTATCAAGTGGCACGGTCCAAGGCTGTCCGGGACCTCGGCCAGGACCTGGTCCGGGGCGTAACGGTTGGCGTAGGCCACCAGGACCTCGTCCCCGACAAACAGCGCCTGCCGCCGCGAAACGGGGCTTTCCAACCGCGGGAGCTGACCGATACGCTCCACCCGGGCCAGGACGATGTCCCCCGGCACGGGGATCACATCCGGGCCGCTAAGCAACCGGTAACCGGACGCATCAGCCTCCAGCGCATCGGCCAGGAACCGGGTGGTGTAGGCCTTCTTGGCAGACAACAACCGCTGCCCAATGCTGCTCTGCTCGGGCCTTTCCTGACGAGTGCCCGCAGGGAAATTCGTAGAAATGCTCACAGCAGTGCCTTTCAAAAGCTCAGAAAATATGTGGACGCACCGGACCGGGGAACCAGGGAAGTCAGCCCGCCCAGCCACCGGCTTCCAACGAAGCCTAATTCAACAACCATTTGCATGTCTTAAATCCCAGTCATTCCTGCGCAAATACTCACACCACACCGGGACTGCCCACCAACAGCAGCGGAAAAACGGCCACCAGGGAGACAGTCGGCTCGGAGGCGCCGAAGCCGTGGTCGGCGCACGGGCAGCATTTCGGGCCCAGGAACTGCATTCAAAGTATAAGCAGGCACCAGAATGCCCGTGGGAGGCCTTGCAAATGACGCTGTCCGGCCACGCAGGAGCGGTCCACGTCACCGCCTTCCCATGAACCTTCACCCAAACCGGGACCGGAATTGGCCCTCAATTTCCTTGTCCGTCAGCTCCGGCCCGGAAAGTCAATCATGTCCAAACGCTAGTGCTGCCGGTGCAGCTAACCCCGGGGGAATCCATGTGCGGTCGAGGGACGGGAATTTCCGAGACAATGTCGCGGGCAAAGGGGACAATGCAATGGCAAATGCGACGCCGTCCGATCGGGGCGCACGGGCGGCATGGTGTGGCGTCTACGGCCTTGTGGCTGGCGCTCGGAGGGACTGTCTTCGTCCTGGGCGAGGCCGCTTCGGTCCTTGACCTCCCGGCGCCTCATCTGCTGGTGGCGCTCGTGGCCGGTGCTGCTGCAGCCCTCTCAGGGGTAGTGAAGCGGCAACTGCCCAAGCCGGCAGCGGTGGCCTCGCAGGCCGGTATCGGCGTCCTGATGGGCAGCTACGTCACCCCGGCGGCCCTGCAGTCAGCTGGTGCCGCGGCCTTGCCGATGACGGCGGTGACCGTCCTGACCATCGGGCTGTGTCTCATGGCCGGAGCTCTCCTGTCCAGATGGGGTCGTGTAAGTCTTGCTGAAGGTGCGCTGAGCCTGGTGCCTGGCGGTTCCGCGGCCATCGTCGCTGCCGCAGAGGATTTGGGTGCCGACTCCCGGCTCGTTGCCTTCGCGCAGTACCTCCGCGTGGCCCTGGTGGCTTTCACGGCGCCCGTGGTAGCCACCGCCATGCACCCGCCACCGATGGGAACGCCGCAGCTGGGGGCGCGCCGCTCTGGGCCGATCCCCACCGGATCCTTCACCTATCACAAGGGACGCATCAACTCCCGGGCCTGCTGATGCTGGCCGCCGTCTGCCTCCTCGGGGTCACAGCCGGCCAACGCCTCTCGATACCAGCCCCCGCTCTACTCGGGCCGATGGTCATAACTGCACTGTTTGTCTTCACTGGCACCGCCCAAGGCTTCGCGCCGGACGGCGTGCTGCGCAGCCTTCTCTTCACACTGGTCGGCCTTGAAGTAGGCCTGCGGTTCACCTGGGCCTCCGTGCGGAAAATCGGCAGGCTCTTCCCCCACGTCTTACTCTGGATCATGGCAGTCTGCCTCGGCTGCGGGGCCTTGGCCTGGGCGTTCGCGGCAACCCTCGGCCTTCCCCTGATCGACGCCTACCTCGCGACGACACCGGGCGGCATCAACGCCGTACTGGCCACGGCTGCGTCCATGGATGCAAACCTCCCCGCCATTTCGACCGTTCAAAGCACCCGCCTGCTCATCGTGATGCTCCTAACCCCGCCGATCATCAATTGCCTGGCCCGCAAAAGAACGTCAACACTGAAGCCCCAGCCGGCCGCCTACAAGCAACTCCCGATCGTGAACGAATCAGCCGTCTCCTGACCCCGAAAGGACGACCGGCAAAACGGACCTGCTGCGAATCACTGACAGACCCCCTTCCCGGAGCCACCACCGAAATCCGGCACCGGGACAGCCCCGCCCGCAACAGCCGTCCACGCCGCCACCAACCACATAATGATCCCCTGGCTACGGCGCAGAACCGGAAGCCGTTCGAAAAAGCTGAGAGCCGCGAAGCCCGGACAGCCACAGAAGATCGGACAGACCTCCTCCACTCAAGGCGGCGTCATTTATTCAGCACTCAAACGGGTCGGTCCCCCGGCTCTGTGAGTAGGGCCTTGATTTTTCCTTCCAGGAATTGCTGACCCTCGCTGCTCAGGTGTTCGCCGTCCGGACCCAAGAGCTCAGAATCCGGCCCGGGTATCCAATGTTCCGCCACCGGATCAACGTCCGATGCAGCCGAGTCAAAGGCCGGCAGCGGGCCGATAACGACGCGCCTGGCGTGGGGAGCCAGCACCCTGGCCGTCCTGAGCGCGTCCACAACGGCCCCGTGCAACTCCGCCGGATCCCGGCCTGCGTCATTGTCTGAGCCAAAGAACACAACCACGTCCGTCGAGGCGTTAATGGAGCACTTTAACTGCGTCTGGAAGGTGGCTTCTTCGTAACCGACGCCAATGTAGCCCGCCCCGTTCATGGCGGCATTAATAACCTCCACCGGCACCTGCATGGAATGCAGATCCTCACCCAGAAGCCGCGGCCATGCTTCCTCCGGGCTCGTCCCATATCCCGTGCTGAGAGAATCGCCGATGATCACGACGCGTTCGGGTGCGACCGGCTTGGGGACCGGTCTCGTCGGCTGAACGGATGCATTGTCCTGCTGACTCTCCGGGCCATGGTCTGGTCAACTACAGGGGCGCAACCGGCAGCGGCGACCGCCAATGCACAAAGGGCAGCCGCCGGAATTAGCGGGCGGCGCAAGCCGGAGGTCATCAACGTTCCCGAGGAACGTCTTAAACCAGGTCGCTGTGCCATGCAATCCAAAATAAACGGCCTGCAGAAACAGCCAGCGAACTACCACCGGGATTCGGACAGCAAAGCCGACCGCGGCGCGGGCGGCGAGTGCAGCAGAAGCAGGCCGCGATGGGCGCCGCCAGGCTTACGGGCCCTTCACGCGGTCAACCTTCCACCGGGCCTGAAGGCAGGAAGGTCAGGCGGCCGCCTCGATAATGTGAACCCCAGATACCTCCGCGCCTCCAGATGCCAACACGCACGCAATATCGGTTGCTTATCGCGGGGACTGCCGACAAGGTTTCCTGGTCCCTCACGCGCACCAGTGGGCCCAGGACGCTGCCTCTGCCGTGGGCAAACCCCGAACGGGGAGAGGGACGCCTTCATCGGGGTGCTGTTCGCTAACCGCGTCGACAGGATTGACGTTGTATGGTCACGTCGTCTGGAAGTAGAAGTGGGTGTGGGCGGCACACCGTTCGTTGAAGCGAACACCGCAGCTAGGGCACAATGTGGTTGCCAGGTAAGCGAGGATGGACATTTCGCATTCGCATACACCGCACAGGACTGCTGGCTCCGCCCACCGGCTTCCGGGCCATGTTTGGAGTTTGTGATCTGACTCCTCCTCGTGACAGAGATGGCAGGGATAGTACCGAAGGCAACACCTGAACTTTATGGCTATCACGTCTTCTTCGGTGTGGTAATGAACGCAGCGGGTTTGGTCATCCACGGTTCTGCCGAAGATCCTCATGGCCATGCTTTGCCTGCTCACTTCACGCGGCGCACAAGGACATCCGGGAAGGCCCGGTGCGCGGCGGCCGCCGCAACCGCTGCCACGGTGTCCTTCACGATATCGCCCGGATAGAAGACAAGGTCAGCCGCGATGGCAGCCTGCCACGAGAGCTTGAGGTTCAGCATCATCCCGAGCACGCCGGGCATGTGCGAGGCCACCACGGTCACCACGACCGCAGCGAGGAAGAACCAGAGGCCGCGCCGCTTCGCCGGGAGACGCCGGATGATCTTCTCAGCGGCAACACCGACGAGCAAAGCGGCCAGGACGAAACCCACGATGTAACCCGCCGACCCGCCCGCGAGGACAGACAGCCCTGCCCGGCCGCCCGAGAAGATCGGCAGCCCCGCGAATGCAAGAAGAAGATAAAGTGCCACCGCGGCGGCGGCGCGGGAACCGCCGAGCACGAGGCCGGTCAGCATGACGGCGAGGGTCTGCAGCGTGATGGGCACCCCGAAGCTGCCCACGGGGATGCCGGGGACGATCGCCGAGACCGCGATGATGGCAGCGAAGACAGAAATCAAGGCCAGCGACTGCGCGTCCCACAACCGGCGGGAGGTCCGGGGGCTGGTCTCGGCCGGGCGGTGGGCTGCCGGCGTGGGGGTACTCGGGTGGGTCACGGTTCCTCCTGGTGTACTGGGGCGGCGTTCTCCCGAAGAAGGCTACGCATCCCCGCCCCCAACCGTTTTGTAGAAAACCCACCAGCATGCCCCGAGATCCATGGAGTGATTGCTACAAAGCCATGGCATTGCTTTTAGCGTCGATTCGGACGCGGGTCCCTTTCACCAACCACGGCGGGCTTTGGAGTCCCGCCCACCGAGCAGCCAACGACGGCAGCACCCAAGGCGGGTGCCGCCGTCGTCGCTGCTTAGTCCCTGCTGCTTGAGAAGCTCAAGCTGGCGTAGGAGGGTAGCCACGTGTAGCGCTTGGCGCTCCCGTGCGCGGGCTCTCCCCTACCGCGTCGACCGAGGGCGTTCCGCCTTGGGAGGAACTTCGACAAAGGGGGCCCGGTGCCGATTTCCAGCGGCCAGATCTCTTTGTGAAGACTCGCTGACAAGAGACCGAGCCCCTTAATTGGCACGTGGCGGGACAGAACTTCGAAATGGTCCTCTTCCGTCAGGACCTGCCTACCCTCACCGCGTTCACGACGGTTGGTTCGAGCGGGGCAGGCGTGAGGCCTGGCCCGGTTCAACGTCAGGTGTGGCCTCGTCGCCTTATGCCGCGCCGCGGGCCGGGTAGTTGCGGTCCTGGGCGTAGCGGACCCCAGCGATCACATCGTCCAGGGAGGGCCGGCCAAAGGGCATCGTCGCGGTGCTGGACCAGAACAGGGTTCGGTCTTCGTCGAGAATGAAGATGCCCGGTTCATTGAAGAGGTCCGGCTCGCCGTCCCTGATTGCACGTGTGAGGTTCAGGCCCCAGGAGCGGGCGGCTTCCTCGCCCAGGCCATAGGCCACGGGAAGATTGGCCAAGTGCCACTGATCCACGATCCGGGTGCTCCGCTCTGCCGTTTCCATGCTGACCGCGACGGCCCGGCCGATCCCGGCAGCTTCCAGGTCCTGCAACCGCTTGTCGATCTCGGCCAACTGTTCACGGCAGATCGGGCAGTGCAGGCCCCGGTAGAAAACGACGAGGCTGAAGCGCCCGTCCGCCCCGGTGCCGAGCTTCAAATCATGGGTGCTGCCGCCGCCGACCAGGTCCAGCCCCAGGTCAGGTGCTGACTGTGTAGGCAGAAGTGTCATGGTTACCCTCCAGTTGTAGGTATGTGACGGGCGCCGAATCAGGCGGTGGGTTCGAGTTCCCAGTCTTTGACGTCGGCGACGGGCGCGAACACGCTGCCGTCGAGTTCATCCAGGTCCTCGTTGTTGCGGGCCCGCCGGGGCCAGTCGCGGGTCGCGAGAGCGGCTTTGCCCAAAGCGATGCCGTCAGCGTGCCCGTCAGCGATCAAGCCGGCAGCCGCTTCCGGTTCATCAAGGCTGCCATTAGCGATGACGGGAAGCCCCGTGTGCTGCTTGGCCAGGGAAGCAAGTGAGTCCCCCTCCTGACCGAACGCGGGCGCATCAGCACGGTGCTCGGTGGTGTGGATGTAATCGATCCCCGTCGTCGCGAGAGCGGCGAAGATTGTTTTGGCCTCTTCCGCCCCGCCGGCCCATTTGTGGGAGTAGTCGCTGACCTTGCCCTGGGAGATGCGGATACCGACGCTCATCTCGGGGCCTACCGCCTCGCGGACGGCGCGGCTCACCTCGACGGCGAACCGCACCCGGTTTTCGCATGTGCCCCCATACTGATCAGTGCGCTGGTTCAGGTAATCGGTCAAGAACTGGTCCAGCAGGTAACCGTTCGCGCCGTGAATCTCTACGCCGTCGAAGCCCGCGGCCTTCGCGTTCAACGCGGCAGTCGCAAACCCCTCACGCACCTGGTCCAGCTGTGCGGGGGTCATCTCGTCTGGTTTACGGTAGGGTCCCTCGCCGCGGTAAAAGCCTAGCTGGCTCCCCTTGGGAGCGACCGCGGACGGCGCAATGGTGGACTCAACGAACCGATTGCCCTGGGACTGGGCGCCGGCATGCATCAACTGGGCGAAGATGCGTGAACCGCGGGCATGAACGGCGTCGACGACCTTGACCCAGGAGTCCCTCTGTTCGGTGGTGGCCAGGCCTGGTTGGAAGAAGTAGCCCTGACTGTGGGCTGTGTCGGTGTAAATGCCTTCGGTGATCAACAGTCCGAAGCCGCCCCGGGCAAACCGGGAGTAGTAGGAGGCCATCCGTTCCGTGGCGTGACCATCAGCCGTTGCACTCACGCGGGTCATAGGCGCCAACGCAACACGGTTGGACAACTCGGTGGAACCGATACGGAACGAGGTCCAAAGGGGATCAAGCTGAGGCATGAAAATATCCTTGAAAAGTCTTGGGGGATGTTCCGGGCATGGGCTCCTTGGATCGAAGCCCGTATTAGCGACAAGACCCGCCGGAGACATAAAATTCCCGCCCCAGCACGCACTCCCGGAGACCTCGAAGGGCCCCTGCACACCCATGGCGCGGTTGGTTCCGCAGCTCACCTTCTTCTCCGCCGCCTCCTATAAGGTAAGTAAGGTGACAACTAACATCAGCACGGCCCAGGCATGGCAGCGCCTGCTGGAAGGCAACGAACGTTTCGTATCAGGCGACGCCTGGCACCCGAACCAGGGCGCCGCGAGGCGAAGCGAGCCTGGTGGGCACCCAGAATCCGTTCGCGGTCATCTTCGGCTGCTCCGACTCCCGGCTGGCCGCGGAGATCATCTTCGACCTTGGTCTCGGCGATGCCTTCGTGGTGCGGTCGGCCGGGCACGTCCTCGATGCCGCTGTCCTCGGCTCGCTGGAGTACAGCGTCTCGGTCTTGAACGTTCCGCTCATCGTCGTCCTCGGTCACGACAACTGCGGTGCCGTCACCGCCACCAAGGACGCAGTTCAAACCGGAATTATGCCGCCCGGCTTCATCCGGGACCTGGTCGAACGCATCACCCCCTCGGTCCTGACCTCCCTCCATCAGGACAAGACCGAGGTCAACGACATGGTCGTTGAGCACGCCAGGCAAACCGTGGACCGGCTGCTGGAAAGCTCCCAGGTAATTTCCGCGGCCGTGGGGGCTTCTTCCACCGCCGTGATCGGCGTCGCCTACCGGCTCGGAGAGGGCCGCGCTCAGCTCGTCACAGAATCCGCACTCCTCTAGCCGGTTCATTCTTCCTGCAAACCGGGGCACTTGTCTTCGGCTCCGGCCCGGCCCATCGTGCCGCTGCTGCGCGACGGCGTGGGCAACTGCCACCACTGGGATCGACAAGACCCAATCCTTCGACGCCGTCGCCATGGGTCTGATCAACCGCGGCCCCGTCGTCATCACCGCCGGATTCATCGGCCTGGTACTGCACCTGCCGCACTGACCAACTGACCCAGTTGGTGATCCACGCAGGTGAATCCTCTCGCCTGCCCGTGTGAGCGGGAATCTTGGTCCGAGCGGTTGAGGGCAGTCATTTAGTTGCTCAACCGTGTGGGGCTGGCGCCGATGACCCGGGTCAGTGCACTGAGGACGGCCACGCCACCTAGCGAATAGCCTCCCATTACTCCCGGTTCGCCCCGCGGCGGCTTCGGCCTGTTGATCATCGAAGGTATCTACACCGATACCGCTCACAGCCAGGGCTACCGGTTCCAGCCGGGCCTGGCCGCTGTCGGGCAGGCGGACTCGTGGGTCAAGGTTGTTCACGCGGTTCAGGCGCGCGGTGCACGGATCTTCGCCCAGCTGATGCATGCCGGCGCCCAGGCGTGCTAGAGGTCTGGTACTCCCATCATATTGAGATTAGTATGATTGACATGAAAGTCGGGGCTTCCGGCCGGAGTTATGTGATGACGAAGCGGGCCCAGTCCGCAGCGGCCACCGCGGAGCGCATCCTGGACGCGGCTGCGGGTGAGTTCGAAGCGGGCGCCTCCATTGCGGGCATCACCCTTGAGGCCGTCGCGGCCCGCGCCGGTGTCAGTGTCCAGACAGTGCTGCGGCGCTTCGGTGATAAGGACAAGCTCTTCTCCGCGACAGCCGAGCGCCAAGCGGCCAGAGTCGCTGCCGAACGGGATGCAGCCACACCGGGTGACCTCGCCGGCGCCGTCGCCAACCTCGCCGACCACTACGAATGCGACGGACACCTCGCCCTGCGCCTGCTCGCGGAAGAGGCATCATCGCCGTTCATTGCGGCTGTCACGGCCGCTGGCCGTGCGTACCACCGGTCCTGGTGCGGACAGGTGTTCGGGCCATTCCTTGACGGGCTCCACGACGACGAGCGTGACCGCCGCATGGCCCAGTTCGTCGCAGTGTGCGACGTCTACGTCTGGAAGCTCCTCCGGGTCGACGCCGGGCTGGGCAGCGAGGCGTACATCCAAGCAATCCTCGAGCTCCTCGAACCCCTCACCTGGAGGACATGATGTCCCGCATCCTCGCCTACACATCCCCCGCCATCGGCCACCTCTTCCCCATGACCCCTCTACTCCTCGAGCTCGCCCGACGCGGACACCAAGTGGAGGTGCGCACCCTGCCCGACCAGATCGAGCCCCTGCATGGTCTCGGACTCGAAGCGGAGGCAATCGATGAACGGATCGCCACGATCGAGCACCGCGACTTCGGTGCCAAGAACACACTCGAGGCCCTCTCAGCCTCCGTGGACGTGTTCGTCCGACGAGCGGCGATCGACGCCGGGGACATCGCCGCCGCGATCGCCACAACGTCCCCTGACGCTGTGATCGTCGACTTCAACTCCTGGGGAGCCCGCGCGGCCGCCCAGGCATGGGGCGGCCCCTGGGCCGCGTTCTGCCCCTACACCCCGCCGGTCACCTCACGGGGCGCGCCTCCATTCGGCCCCGGACTCCCACCCCTCGCCGGCCCCCTGGGACGGCTCCGCGACGGCCTGCTGCGGCCCCTGGTCATGGGTCAGCTCGAAAAGCGGTTCCTCCCGGGCATCAACGGGATCCTCACCGCCAACGGAGTGCCAGCGGTCACGAGCGCCGACGGGTTCTTCCGGTCCGCACCCCTGACCCTGGTAGCGACCTCAGAGCCCTTCGAGTACCCGCACCCTGACTGGGCGCCCGACGTACGCCTTATCGGCGCCCTCCCCTGGGAACCCCCGCCGAGGTACCCGCATGGCTCGAGGAACCGGGTGACCCGTTCATCCTCGTCACCACGTCCTCCGAGTACCAGGCCGATGAAGCCCTGGCCCGCGCCGCCGTCAAAGGGCTGGGCAGCGAGCCCTACCGGGTTGTCATAACGATGCCCGCCGGTGTCGCAGACCTCGGGCCACTCCCAGCCAACGTGCGGGTCGAGCGGTTCGTTCCGCACGGGCCGGTCCTGGCGCGCTCAGCCGTGGCCGTGACCCACGGCGGGATGGGCGCCACCCAGAAGGCGCTCAGCGCCGGGGTCCCCTGCGTCGTCGTACCATTCGGACGGGACCAGGCTCGAGGTCGCCGCCCGGGTCAAGCACGCGAACGCGGGCGTTCGCCTGCCCAAGGGCAAGCTGACCCCCGAACAGCTTCGCAGCGCCGTCCACCGTGCAGCAGGCATGTCCGACGGTGCCCGGCGCATAACCGCAGGCTACCGCGCCGCAGGCGGCGCAGCCGCCGGAGCGACCGCAATCGAGGAACTCATCAACATGCAGCCGCATAACCCAGACCCGCAAGCAGGCTCGGGGAGGAACGGACCAGACCTGACCCCTGCCGATCGACCGCACGCCCCGCTGGGACCCGCATCCGTGCAGGTGTGATTAAATGCCGTTTATGGGGGACACTATGCTTCTGGTTGCAGCCGAACGGTACTTTCGGAGGTTGGGGCCTCGAGGCCGAACGATGCTCTTTCAGTTGCCGCTTTCCATAACGATGTTGCTGGTCACGATTCTGGTGATCCTTTTGAACCCGGAAGTGGAATGGTCCCGGCCGCCGTTTATCCTCAGCATGGGAGCGCACCTCCTCCTTCTCGCTGCCTGCGCCATCGTTCCCTGGGAACGACTACCTGGGAGGGCCGCGCTGGTCATCCCGGTCCTGGATTGCCTCGCGATAGGTTTCACCCGGGAAGCTGCAGACCCGTACCTGGCCGTGCTGGGCTTTCTTCTCGTTTTCCCTGTGATCTGGATGTCCGCCAGCCAGCACCGCTCCAGCGTCATCGTTGCCGTGCTGGCAACCGTTCTCAGCGCGGTTCTGCCGCCCATCGTGGTGGGCACCGGCTTCGACAGCGCGGATTTTGTTCGCGTCATGCTGCTGCCCGTCTCCCTGGGTGCCATCGCTCTCACCACCTACGGTGCCTTCAACGTCATCTCCCTGCAGCGTCATGCCCTGGAACAACGGGAATCCGAGGTGCACGAATTACTCACCCGGAGCCAGGACCGTGAACAGTTACTGGGCACGGTCCTGGATACAGTCAGCGTGGCCGTATCTGCTGTCGACCGGCACGGCGAAACCACGATGACGAACCACCAGTACAGCAGCCACATCACCCGGGCCGTTCACCAGGACCCCCTGGCCACGGCGCCGTCGGAAATCACCGTGTATGGCCGGGACCGGCAGACACCCCTGCCGCCCGAACAACTCCCCCGCAGCCGCGCAGCCCGGGGTGAGCCCTTCACCGAGGAGTTGATCTGGATCGGCACCGGAACTGCCCAGCGCGCCTACTCTGCCACCTGCCGATTGATCAAAGACCCCGATGGGCACAATTCCGGCGCGGTCATGGCCTTCACCGACGTCACGGCCCTGGTCGAAGCACTCGAGGTCAAGGACCAGTTTGTCGCCAGCGTTTCCCACGAACTACGGACCCCGCTGACTTCGATCCTTGGATACCTCGCCCTCGCGATGGATGAAGAGCCCAACCCGGACCTGGAAGAATACCTGACGGTGATCACCCGCAACGCGCAGCGCCTGCTGGGCTTGGTGGATGACCTTCTGGCGACCGCCGTTAAGTCCCTGTGCGGCAATCCCCGGGCCTCGGATTTCGCCGAAGTCCTTACTCACAGTGTCCAAGCAGCCAGCCCCGCTGCCAGGGTCGCCGGCATTACCCTCAGCCTTGAGCTGGACCCGGGCCGCCCCCTCACAGGGTTCTTCGACCCTGAAAGCATTGGCCAAGCCGTTGACAACGTAATTTCGAACGCCATCAAGTACACCCCTGAAGGAGGCTCGGTCCGCATCAGGGCCGGCGCCGACGGTCGGACGCTATGCTGCAAGGTCACAGACACCGGTATCGGCATGAGCGAAGACGAGGTTTGCCAGGCATTCACCCGGTTCTTCCGCGCCGCCAATCTGCATTCCTCCACGATCCCGGGCGCAGGCCTCGGCCTGCCAATCACCAAATCCATCATCGAAGACCACCACGGCACGATCAATCTCTCCAGCATCCCCCGAAAGGGAACCACGGTCACCCTGACCCTGCCAAGGGACATGGCCGACACCCTCCACTGATGACCCAGACCACGCGGCTGCCCCGTATGCCGCCGTTGGGCCGATGTAGCGCACCATTAAAGCCGCCATTACCCCCGGGATTTACCGACCACGACTGGCCGCGGACGGACTCAAGACCGCTCAATGTCCTCACAGCAAATGTTGAAAGGCGCTCTGGCCTGGGGTGGGAAACTGCCAGCAAGGCCAATATTCAGGCAATCGAATCCGGGGGGCAGATCACGGTGACTTCTATTCTGATCAAGAAGAAAATTTGCATTCATTCGGGCGTATCACGGGTGCCCAACCATGACCATTGCCGATTATCGTGCAAGCACTCACTGCCGGTCGTGTGAGGCTGAGTTCAACGAAGCGTGCAGTCATCATGCCCCATCTCTATTTTGACGTCCCGTCTGAGGATCAGGTCTCCGAAACATCGAATTCGAGGCCTCGGGCTGAGAGGGCGTCACCGATGGCTTCGGCAGACTGGATCAGCCCGACGATAACGGGCACCACAATTTCATAGCCTGCGGCCTTTTGGCCGCGGGCCAGAAATGCTTCCCGCGCCGTGGTGATGGAGGATGACAGAAGCGGAACCGCACGCACCGTCAGCGACAACACCAGGCTGGCCCGCCAGGGGCTGACGCCGATATGACGCAACGGTCCAAGAGCTTTACCGAAAAATTCCAGCATGTCGCTGCTGCGGGTGGTGTATGTCAACAGGCTGGCCAGCAGAACGGCGACGAATATCCGGACCCCGAACACTGCCCCGCGCTGCAGACTGCCGAATACCGTCTGGGCTGCGACCGTCAGCACTATGAAAGGAAGCACTGGGCGAACCGCCGCCCAAGCGAACGGCAACCGGATGCCGGCGACCGGGTAGAGCAGCAGGGTGGACAGGAGGATCCCGCCCAGGGCATACAGATTCTCCACGAGAAAAACACCTGCAAGAATCAGGAACAGCAGCAGGAATTTAGCGGGCGTTGGCGTCCGGTGCAGGACGGAAGCCCCGTCGATGTAGAGCCCTGTCATGGGTGAATGTTCTTCTTTTGACGGGAGCCGATCAGGTGCCGGTAAGCGTCCACAGCCTCCCGTGGCGATCCGTCGAAATGAACCTGCCCCCGCTCCATGACAATGACCCGGTCGAAATCCTCAATGATTTCCAAGTGGTGGGTCATCAGGATGATCTGCTGGCTCAAAGCGCCGATGGTATCGAGGAAGATTTGGACGTTGTGCAAATTAAGGAGGGTAGTTGGTTCGTCGCAGATCAGGATCTCCGGATCGGTAACCAGGACGGAGGCCAGGGCGAGCATTTGCTTTTGGCCGCCCGAAAGAAGGTGCGGTGAGTGGGCGGCAAGTCCCGATAGCCCGAAACGGTCCAGGGCCTCGGCCGCGATCTCGGCCTTCTCCAGCTTGGACAGTTTGCGTCCCCGTAGCCCCAGAGCAACGTCCTCGGCAACAGAGGGCATGATGATCTGGTGATTCGCATCTGAAAACATGAAACCGACCCTGCGGCGAACCCGGGCAGCGTCCTTGCGCGTATCCACGCCATCGACTGAAACATATCCGCTCCGCGGGACCAATAAGCCATTGAGCGTCCGCGCCAGGGTGGACTTGCCGCTGCCGTTGGCCCCAATGAAAGCGATCCGATGCTCGTGAAGTTCGAGGCTTACCTCCCGGAGTACCTGGAATCCGTCGACGTCATGGCTGACGTTTTGCAGTGAAATCATGCGTGCAGATCCTTTCGGCTGGCAAAAGCGGACCCTAGGCCGCGCTTTCGCCTCGCCGGATACCTGCAGGCGGAACCGGATAGGCGCGGTGTACTGCGGCTGCTACCAACGCGGCCAGTACTGCCTTGAAAATATCTCCCGGAAGGAATACCGCCGAACCGATTAGAGTGACGCTCAGATCCAGGCCGGTGAACAGGGGCGACACCAGCGCTCCGAGCAGGTCAATAACCAGTACTCCACCGAGCAGCACGGCGGTCAAAACCCTCGGAAAATACCGTTTCCCGGCACGGATCTTCTCCGTCAGAAAGCCGATAACGAAGGCTCCGGCGACCCACCCGAGCAGATAACCCAACGATGGTGTCATGAACACGCCGATACCTCCTCGGCCTCCGGACAACAGCGGGAGACCTGCTGCAACCAAAGCCAAAAAGGCCACGACGGTCAGCGTTCCCCGCCGCGCACCAAGAATGGCGGCAGCAAGGAATACGCCCAGGTTCTGCAGGATAATCGGCACCGGAAGGCCTGCGACTGGAACGGCTACAAATCCCAGGGCTGCCGTGAGTGCCGCAAACAGGGCAATAAGCCCAAGGTCCCGCGGCAACAGCACGGGGCGTCGACCGGAGCCACGCAACTCGGCCCGCTGGCTGGTAATGGGATTGTGTGACATGGGTATCCTTTCAGCCACGACTCCGGCGTCACGGCTAGTACGGGGTTACTTCGAGGAGACTTCAACGCGGGGCTAACTGCCCGTGCTTTGCCCAGATGTTCGAAGGGAAGGCGGCACCGGGCCCCCAGTGACCTCATCAACTTCGAGGGTCCCTTACGGTAACGGGGGTGGGGGCGACGGCCGTTTCAAGGCGTGAAAGCTTCCCTGTTGTACGCGCTCACTATGTCCGAATCGACACCGCCCCGCGGACCGTTGCAAAAGCTTCTGCCCTTTAGCAGGAAGCCAAGGGGCAGACGCCATCGAACTAAAGCTGCTAGGCGTCTTTCAAGTCGATACCCTTGGTCTCGCGCATTTTGAAGACCACAAGGCCCGTCATTGCACAAAGGATCATTATGTAGACATTCGACATCCAGCCCAGAGACCAGCTGTTGAAAAGTGCGTTGAGATATGGTGCAGTGCCGCCGAAAATTGCAACCGAGAATGAGTAAGCGAAACCAATGCCCTGCGTCCGGATCCTGGTTGGGAATGCTTCAGAAAGAACGGACGCTAGCAGGGCGCCGGAAGCGCCCACGATGAGGAGAGCCGTCGTGGAAGCTACGAACAGGGTCCAGGGCTGGGAGTTGATCACGCTCATCAGTGGGATTTGGGCGATGATCATGGCGAGTGCGAAGCCGATGAGGACAGGGCGGCGTCCGATCTTGTCCGACAACCTGCCCCAAAGAGGCAGCGAGACCAGTGCAATCAATTGCGCGAGAACAGTAACCCAGTAGGCTCCCTGAGGATCCATGCCCTGCCTGGTGATCGCATAGGTGGACGCGTACGACGTCCACGTATAGTGAGCTGCTGTGATTCCGGATGTCATGCCGATCATCATCAGAATGGACAGCACGACCTTTTTGCGGTCCACGGGCGGCACCGTGTGGACGGCCTGCGTTTCCTGCTGTCCGTCGAAGACTTCGCTTTCGCTCATGCCCCGGCGCATGTAGAGTGCGGCAAGAGCGAGTACGGCGCCGAAGAGGAACGGAATACGCCATCCCCACTCGGCAACTTCCGTGTTGGAGAGCACATTTGTGACCCCGCCGCCGATTGAGAAGGCAAGGACAGATCCGCCGAAGATTGCCACGAATACAATTGAGCCCCATTGACCGCGCTTATTGTGGGGTGCAATCTCTGCAATGTATGTGTTGGCAGTTGCGGATTCACCGCCATGCGCAAATCCTTGGGCGACGCGGGCGAGAAGCAACAGAACGGAAGCTGCAACGCCAATCTGACCGTAGGTGGGCATTAGACCAATCAGTAACGACCCGCCCGCCATCATGAGCATCGTTGTTATCAGAACGAACTTGCGGCCCTTCACATCGGAAATGCGTCCGAAGACGATGCCGCCGAGTGGTCGCATGAGGAAACCAACAGCGAATACCGCCAAGGTTGACAGCAATGCAGAGACGGGATCGCTTGAGTTAAACATTGCCTTCGCAATGAAGGGCGCGAACACAGCGTAGGCGCTCCACTCGTACCATTCCAAGACGTTGCCGACCGTGCTGGCCATCATGGATCGTCTGATAGATGCTGAGCTGGCCGCACTTGGTGACTGCTCGACATTGAGGTTAAGTGCCATGGAAGAAATTCCTTTGTAGTCGTGCGATGTCAATTGTTGTCGTTGATTCCGGTCCCGGTCCCCCGGCCCGGACCCCTCCTAACCAGACGGCAAACGTTAGTCAGGACGATAGCTAAGGGATCGCATGTTTCGGTGTGCATCGCATGGGCAACTCGGATACACGCCGTCCAAAGACGGTCTTAGTAGCCGGGTTAGCGTCGCGGTCCCTTGTCGTGCGGTTAGAAATCGTGGTACCGATCGATCGGTCGATAGCTAGTCGTAATCCAGGTCATACTGAGCGTCAGGCTAACTTTTGATGGGCTGCTCTCATAGTGCGTGCAACGGAGTTCTGGCTCCCAAAGGCACCCAAGACGCGACAACTGGGCAGCACGACGTGGTTGCCTCGTGCTGCCCGGTGAACAGTCTGCGGCCCCTGTCACTGTCCGCGGTATCCGCCAGTTTAGGTTTGGAGCAGTGCGAGGCTCTCCTGATAATTCTGTCTCCAGGAACTGGGCAACGAATGCGGTGTTGAAATCTCCACTGACGAACTTCTCCGTTTCGAGGATTTTCTTGTGGAAGGGTGCTGTGGTGATGATGCCGTCGATGACGAGTTCGTCCAGGGCACGGCGGGTTCGGGCGATGGCCTCGTCACGGTCCTTGCCCCAGCAGATGAGTTTGCCGATCATGGAGTCGTAGTAGGGCGGGATAGTGTACCCGGTCTCGATGTGGGTGTCCATCCTGATGCCGAAACCACCTGGGGCACGGAAGTTGGTGATCTTCCCAGGGCCCGGGGCGAAATTGTTCTCCGGGTCTTCGGCGTTGATGCGGCACTCGATGGCGTGGCCGGTGATGACGATGTCGTCCTGGGTCAGGTTCAGCAGCATTCCGCCGGCAATCTGCAATTGAAGTTTGATGAGGTCGATGCCGGAGACCATTTCAGAAACGGGATGCTCAACCTGGATGCGGGTGTTCATCTCGATGAAGTAGTAGGTGCGTTCGATGTTGTCGAACACGAACTCTACGGTCCCGGCGTTTTTGTACCCAACTTCTTTGCAGAGCGCCACAGCGGCGTCGGCCAGGCCCTGCCTGAGTTCGGCGTCCAGGACCGGCGAGGGTGATTCCTCGATGAGCTTTTGGTTGCGCCGCTGCGCTGTGCAGTCGCGTTCGCCGAGGTGAAGCACGGTGCGGCCGTCGGAGATCACTTGGATTTCGATGTGTCGGATGTCGGTGAGGTAACGCTCGATGTAGACCGAGGGGTCACCGAACGCGACTTCTGCCTCGGCCATAATCTCTGCCAAGTCTTTCTCAAGCGTCTGGGCGGTCTCGACGACCCGCATGCCGCGCCCCCACCGCCGGCCGCTGCCTTGATCAGGAGGGGGTAGCCGACGTCACTGGCAACGGCGAGGGCTTCGCTGTATTCAGCAATCGCACCGACCGAACCGGGGACGGTAGGGACTCCGGCCCGGCGGGCGATCTTCTTGGCCTCAATCTTGTCTCCCATCCGGCGGATGACATCAGCTGCCGGGCCGATAAAACCGATCTGCTCTCCTTCGCACAGTGCTGCGAAGTCCGCGTTCTCGGAGAGGAACCCGTAGCCTGGATGGATGGCATCGACCTTGTAGGCCATTGCTGCGCTGATGACCGCGAGCGGATCACGGTAGCTGGACTTCGCTTGAGCCGGTCCAATACAGACAGCCCGGTCCGCCAATTTCACGGGCAGAGAATCAGCGTCGCCCTCGGAATAGGCGAGCACGCTGTGGATGCCAAGTTCCTTGCACGCCCTGATAATGCGCAGGGCTATCTCGCCGCGGTTGGCGATCAGCACGCTTTTAAACGGCTCAGCCATGGCGCTTGATCACCATCAGGGGCTGACCGAATTCGACCGCCTGCTCGTTCTCGACCAGGATCCTCACGACGGTGCCCTCAACCTGCGCCTCGATGTTGCTCATCAGTTTCATGACCTCCACAATGCACAGCACCGACTCGGGAGTGACGCTGTCACCGACCGAAACGAAGTCAGGGGCACCGGGTTTCGGGGCCGCATAGAAGATTCCGACCATCGGCGCCTTGATCACTACCTCATCGGCAGCCAGTTCAGTTGTGCCCTTCGAAGGTGCACCCGGGGCCGGCTCGACCGCAGCGGGCGCCGGAACAGCGGGCGCTAGTGGGGCCGCCGGGGCAGATGGTGCAGCCTGAGCAACCAGAGCGGGTGCTGGAGCGGGGGCCGAAGTGTCGCCGGAGGATTGCTGATCGCGGGAAATGAACAACTCCACGTCGCCGAACTTGAGGGACAGTTCGCGGACGTCCTGGGTGAGGTTCGCCCAGTCAACGATGGCCTTGAGTTCCCTGATATCTGGTGGGTTAAGCGACATTTTCAATTTCTCCTTTTTTGATGCTGATTTGCAAATTTCCTGCATTTAGTGCTTGTCTGCCGGTCTGGCTCTTTTGGTGGATTGCCTTGATCAAATCCAGAAGTGGCAGGGGGATCTCATCGGCGTTCCCCCCGGCGGCCACGGCCTTCTTCATCTCATCGACCTGCGTACCGGCGAACATCGCGCGCAAGAGCAGCAGGTCCATGCTCTCGTTGGGGTGACGCTCCCGGAGATCGGGGAGCATCGGGGCAATCGGGGCGGCTTCGAGCGGGATGTTTGAGGCTCCGTTGGCCACGATTTTCGCGTGCAGTTCCGGGTCAATGGGCGCCAGCAGTGCGCCGTAGTAACCGAGGACATACTTCTTGATTTCGTTCGGCACGATGGAGTAACGCTCACCGGAGATTACGTTCATCACCGCCTGGGTCCCCACGAACTGGGCGAAGGGGGTGATCATGATCGGGAAGGCCAGCTCGGACCGCACCCGGGCGACCTCGTGGAGCAGCTCATCGAAGCGATGGGACAGGCCCGCCGTTGCCAGCTGCGAGTGAAAGTTCGACAGCATGCCCCCGGGAAGCTGGTGCATGAAGTGCAGGCCGCTGTACGCGACTGGTTCCCCGACCGGCTTGTCCTCTTCGTCAGCGATGGCGGTCAGCTTCCCGCTGATGGTATCGATGATGTCGTCGTCGACATTGACCGTATATCCGAGCGCCCGCAGATCACGAACAATATCCTGCGTGGCCGGTTGAGCGGCGCCATTGGCCATCGGCGCGATCGAGGTATGCAGCGCGTCACAGCCCAGTTCCACGGCCTCGAGATAGACCAGCGGCGCCAGCCCCGTCAGGCAGTGGCTGTGCAGTTCCAGAGTCCGCTCGCCAATAGCTTCCTTGAGGACGGGTACCAGGGTGCGGATGCGGTCGGGCGTCAGGAGGCCAGCAGCATCCTTGAGCATGATCGCGTCGACATCAGCCTTCTCGATCAGCTCCAGGGCCTTGGCAACGAAGAGCTCGTCGGTGTGCACCGGGCTCTCGGAGAAAGAGACCGCCCCGAAAGTGGACGCGCCCAGGCTCCTTGGCCCTGAGCAGGCCCGGAGCGATATTGTCGATGTCATTGAGGCCATCGAAGGACCCGATCACCCGGAAGCCGTTGGCGTACAGGTTCTCCACCCACGCCTCGATCACATCATCAGCCAGGAAATCAAACGAAGCGATGTTTTTCGAGCGGATCAACGCCCTGAACTTCGTATTCGGCGCATGCTCATGCGCCAGGCGTACACGCTCCCACGGGTCCTCCTTGAGGTAACGGACCGCGACATCAAACTGGATCGGCGCCATAAGATCGATTTGCTCGAAACCAGCCTTGTCAAAATCATTCGCCACCGAAACGATGTGATCAGTGCGCATCCGCGTCGCCCACAGGCTCTGATGCGCATCACGCAAAGTCGTATCAATAATCTTGATCTCGCGGCGACTGCCCGCCGGACGCCCCCCAAGACTCATTACCGGCGCAATCGACGGTGGTGTACTGGGCGACATGGCTCTCCTTGTATCAATATAGTGAAAGTAAGTTTCAAGATCTGCCATACTATGGGGTGACCCGGCTAACAAAGTCAAGTATTTTTCGAGACAAACGGAACGGATGAAGCAATGAATGCAGCGTCAATGAGCGAAGTTGAGCCCCTCAAACAACGCCAGGTGATCCAATCCGTCGCGCGGGCTTCGCGCATCCTGCTCGCGGTCGCTCGATCGGCGCACGGACTCACCGCAACCGAGGTGGCAACGGGCCTCGGCCTCGCCATGCCTACGGCCTATCATCTGCTCGCGACACTTGAGGAAGAAAAACTACTGAGCAAGGAGTCGGGCAAGCGCTACACCCTCGGCCTGAGCGCCATCGATATCGCCAACTCACCCGGCCTGCGCGTACGCGTGGACGCCAAACACAGGCAGGCCCTCGGGCAACTCGCCGAGACCACCCGGGAAACGGCATATCTCACCGGCTGGTTCCGCGGGGAGATCCGCATACTCGCCACGGTCGAAGGATCCCAAGCCGTGCGAGTCACCGGCCTCGAAGTGGGATTCACCGGTGATGTGCACGCACGAGCAAGCGCAAGGTCCTCCTCGCCTTCGCCGACGAGGAACAGCGCTCATCGATCCTGGACAATCACGAGTACACCCGATTCACCCCGATAACGGTGAGCGACCGAGACGGCCTCGAAGCCCAAATGGCCGAGATACGACGCACCGGCATCCTCTACGACCTCGGCGAATACCGGGAGGACGTTCGGTCCTTGAGCGCCCCAATCCGTAGCAACGGACGCGTCGTCGCTGCCTTGGCGCTAACGGTTCCATCCAGCCGTTACGAGCGAACCGAGGCCGCGCTGGTCGCGGCTCTCCTGTCAGCAGTCTCATTGGCGGAGCAGTAGGTACGCGCCACGGCATCAGCCCGATCGCCACGCATCCCTCAGCCGATTCGCCTCCACAGGGCCCGCCCGAGAACCGTCGGTGCGGAACCGGAGGTCGCTGGACGACCTTCGCCGCCGGTTCCATACCACCACAGTGAGGAACTGGCAGGGAAGGGCAAGTCAGGAGCGCAATGGACCCTTCCGCCTTGCGTTCCTTGGTGTTCAGAGCTCTGAACGTTGGCGGCTGGGTGAGCGCTCCGTCATTTCTGCCGTTCGTATCTTCGACCTGGACCTGGTCGAATGGGCCGATGACGGCCCTGCACCGTGGGGCCCGCGCGCCGTGCGTTGCCCGGTCAGCGCCCCCGATGTCTCCCACAAAAAGACCGGTTAGCCCGTAAATCTCGCACGGGCCAACGCACCCGCGAACGGCTACCGGTGCTGCCGTCGCTGGTCTCATGGGTGCAGACCGAAGTCAGCTCTCAGTCTTCCGGTGTGGACGCCCAGCTAAAACGCTGAGCGAGGTGTGCCTCACACAATCAGGATGAAGCACACCCCAACCTGACGTCAGGCAGCGGCGAAAAGCGCGTCAGAATAGGGTTCGAAAGGCTGTTCCTGCACATGCCAACTGTTGAGTCTTAGAGTCCTACCTGACAACCAGGCCGAAGCACAGAGTTATGCTCGACGAGGCCGGAGACGTCGAAAACGCCTTCCTTGCTTGCCTCGTGAAGCCGGTGGAGCAGGGCGTGCTGGAGTTGATGCCAAGATATTCATATGCAGCCGCGCCTCTTCGACCTCAGCTCTACATGGCAGCTCCCCGCCTCGCCCGAAAAGGTGTGGGCCGTGATCGCAGACACCGACATGAGTTGGCCCCAGTGGTGGCCAAACTGCACCTTCGCTGCGCCGCTTGAGCGAACTGAAGCCCTCAGTCAGGCCCCAGAGGAGATCCTAAAGGCCACCACGGCGCACCTTAACTTCAAAGCCTTCCTGGGTTACACGCTCACCATTACCATCCACCCCACGAAGGTGGCCGCACCGCGTGACATAGAGTTCGACGCCGGTGGGCACTTGCAGGGCACCGGGCGGGTAACGCTGGTCCCCCAGGAGCAGGGCCAGGCAACGCGTATGGACATAGAGTGGCGCGTGCGGCCCACTCAGCGCTGGATGAATGTATTGACGCCGATTGCCGCTCCGGTCTTCGTAGCAGCACATGCCCTTATGATGCGGCAGGGAGAAAAGGGCCTGGAGCAAGCGGTGGCAAACAATCGGGCCAAGAAACCTGCGTAGACCCGTCTACATCCGCCTAGCCAGGTGAGGACAACAGTTCTACGATGTAAGCAAGTTAGCCGAGCTGGGGAGCCGTCGCAGCCCACAGTTCGAGCATGCAATAGCAGGCACTAAGGACGGGGGCCACGATGAACCTTCATCCCACCCTTGCTGAGAGCCTCCGCCACCAGGAGAGCCCTTCGTCGGATGACTGGGAAGCCACCTTCCGCACCATGGTCCTTTTTGACCTGGCAGCAGATATGGAGCTTGGCTTCTTCCTCTCGTACTACCGGAATTTTGCTATCCCAGGCATCGCGGCCTCTCTCTACGGGAACGGCGAAATCCAGGAGCGTCCCATGAAGCGCTCCTACGACACTGCAATCGTTATCTACGAGCTCATCGCAAGCGGCCTGGACAGCGAACGGGGACAGCACATGGTAGCCCTCCTCAATCGCGCTCACCGCAACGTCCCCGGCAGCCCAAAGGACTACCTCTATGTCCTCCTGACCCTGCTGGTCGTCCCGATCCGCTGGGCCCAGCACCATGCCTGGCGCCAGCCCACAGGAGCAGAGCTGGCCGCCGCATCCCGCTTCTTCGCTGAGCTGGGGTCCCGGATGAACATACACGGAATGCCCGAGACCTATGCCGAGGCGGAACGATTCTTCGATCAATATGAGGCAACGCATGTCTCTCCATCGGTTGAAGGCCAAAAGTTGATGGACGCGACCGTTCAGGTCTTCCAGAGCCGTCTGCCGCTTCCTCTACGACCTTTCGCAGCACGCTTGATCAGCGTGATGCTTGCTGATCGCCGCCTTGTGGCCGCGCTCGGGCTTCCCCCACTGGCCAAATCTCCCGAGCCGCCCTGAGGAGCGTGTTGGCAGTCCGCAACAGCCTCCACCGAAGGCGGCCACTGAACCGCAAGCCGCATTTCACGCCAGGAAAGGCCGGCTCCTCCTTGTACCCGGGCGGTTACTCGCTCGACCAAATTGGCCCCGTCAATACTCCCGCCCCATCAACCTTCCGAAGCAATGAACTATCGTGAAGCTCGAAAACTAGCCCGCAAGGCGGAGCAGGGCTTCGGCTTGCCCAACGCGCCAACGCTCCAGCTCATCAAGGACAAACTGGAACGGCAAAGAAACCGGCCCATCATTGTCGATGAACTGCGTGGCCTAACCGGATCGGAACTCTGCGGCGTGTGGCTTATCTGCGCGGACCGGGACATCGTGTTGCATGCCCCCGTGAAGTCGGCCTGGCACCGGCAGCAGATCGTCCTTCACGAGTTCAGCCACATGATTCTCTGTCATGACCTCCAGGAAAGCAGTGCAGATCTTGCCGCGACCTTCCTGCCTGACCTGAGCCAGGACGTACTGCGCGTGCTCGGACGCAGCAGCTACACAGACGGCGCAGAACTCATGGCTGAAGCCTTGGCCGACCAGGCTCGCTACTCGGATCATCAACAGCGACGTCGATGCCATGCCTGAGCCCCTGGCATTTCGACAAGTATTCGGCTGATGGAAGCGGTCCCTGCCGCCGCACTCTGGGTCCTGACTGTTCTAAGGCTTCCAACAGCGCTCGATGCTCACCGTGGAAGCGTCTTCCGCGCCACTATCCTCGCTGCGATCGCCTGCACCCTTTATGTCCCAGCGGTCTACTACACCGTCGATCCATTACTTGGCGGACACAACCGCGTCGGGCTGGTTACCCTCTTGTCCTTGCTCCTCGGGTTCTGGCAGTTTCGCACGGCGATTCTGCTGGCGGCGGTTACAGATACAGAAGTACGACGGCGACAGCTCGTCTTGGGAAGGTTCGCTGCTGCCGCCGTGTGCTCCACAGTGACGGGCGGGTTTCTCGCCAGCCGCGTCGATGGCACCGATCCCAACTTGCCGCTGACCTACGCTGACCAGCCCGGGATGGCAGTCTTCCTCTGGACAGGCTCCGCTTTCATCATGGGGGTCTGCCTCGACATAGCCCGGGTCTGCCGCAGCAACGTCCCGCACATGCACGCACCGGCCTTCCGGTCGGCTTTTTCCCTCATCGCAGCGGGATGCGTCCTCTTCGCATTTGTCCTGCTGGACCGGCTGCTCTACGGCGCTGTGATTGCAGCTGAAGGCGCTGACAGTCAAACAGCCGCCGCACTGACAGGCTTCTACTGGATCGGAGAGACGGCTGCTGTGCTCCTGGTAAGTCTTGGACTACTTCTCCCCCGCATGGCGGGACGCCTCCGGCAGGGCATCTTCGCGCTGCGGGCAAGGCTACTTCTCATGCAGATCAAGCCAATTTGGAATGACGTGACAAGTTGCCAGCGTGAGCTCGTCCTGCAGGACCACCGCCCCGCTTTGCTCGTGTTCTTCTCCCGCCACGCGGAAACCCAGCTTCATCGGCATTTAGTCGAAATCCTAGACTGTGAATTGGCGAGTCCCCTAGCCCGCGAGCGCCTCAACGAACACCACTTGTCGGTAGTCGAACGCGCCGAACTCTTACTCGAGAGCCGCTCCACTCCCCACCTTCCTCGTTAGAATCCAGCCCTCACACCTCTGGCATCCAAGGCGTCAGCGTTAAGTGCAGTCACGGCCAGTCATGTCGCCCCGCTGAGATCCACTGATGAATCAACGTGAACCAGAAGAATTGCGAAGAGTGCCTTACCACTTTCGAAGCGACGCGGAGGAGCCACCGGTTCTGCTCCCAACGTTGCGCGAACAGGCACCGGAGTCGTCGCCACCGAGCCACAATTCGACCTTCTACAGTGCCGGCAACAACTTTGAGCTCGCCGCACCTCAAAGCGCAGTTACAGGCTACGAAGCGTCGTCTGGAGTCCGAGAGGATCTCCTGCGAGCGCCAACGCCAAGTGGTTCAGTCCAAGCTCCGCTCTCAAGCCGCTGAGATCGACCGGCTCGAAGCCGAGAGTTCGGACCAGCGGCTGAGCATCAACCTCCTCCAGTCGGAGGTCGCACGCCTTAAACGAGCTCAACGGACTAATGTGCAGGATCTGGCCCACACCGCGGCCTTGCTTGTCTCAATCTCCCGTGCCAAGGGAGTGGCTCTTGACGTCCGAACCTTGGACATCCTCCGCCGGCGGGGTTGGGATCCAAGCAAACAGCAGGCAGGGGCACCTCGACTTTGACCATGTCTATCGCACGTCTGTCAGCCCGGTCGGGTCTGCGCTACCTGTTCAAGACGACGATGATGGATGACTTTTCCGGTTCTCCCCGGACCCCACCACGTACTACATGAAGGCGGGCACACCCCAGGGGCGTTGGATTGGCGGCGGACTAAACGGCATCAGTAAGACGCTGGGTGACGCCGTCACGGAAACCGACGCAAGAGCGGTATATGACATGGCGGTGCATCCGCAGACCGGCGCTCCCCTGGGCACGCCGCACGCCCAATCTGCCGCTGTCGAGAACAAGGCCGGCCAATCAGCTCAACGGCATGCGGTCGTTGGCTTCGACCTGACGTTCAGCGTGCCAAAGTCGGTGTCCGTACTCTGGGCGCTGAGCCCGCACAGCAAGCAGCAGCAGATCCTGCAAACCCACCACGAAGCGGTCGAGGCAACCCTTGCATGGCTGGAAGCGAACGTCATCCACACCAGGGCCGGCCGTAACGGAGTCGCCCATATCGGCACGCAAGGAGCTGTTGCCGCCGCGTTCGACCATTGGGAGTCACGAACCGGCGATCCGCAGGCTCCACACCCACCTGGTTATCGCCAACCGCACACAACGTGTCACCGACGGAGCTTGGGTCACCCTCGATTCCCGGGCTCTGTACAAAGCAGCGGTCGCGGCGAGCGAACACTACAACGGCCTGCTGTTCGACGCCTTCCAACGGGACCTTGGGTGCGACCCTGAGATCCGCACTCCCCTCACCACAACGCACAACCCCAGCCAACAGCTCATCGGGATCGATGAAGAACTCGTCCGCGAATTCTCCAATCGGTCCCGCCTCATCGACTTGGAAACTGATCGTCTTGTGGCAGCGTGGACCAAGGATCACGGCCAGACTCCCTCGGCTACGACCACCATCAAACTCCGCCAGCAGGCAACCCTTTCTACTCGTGCCCCAAAGCCCGAGAGTCCCACACCACTGCACCAGCTCTCTGAACAGTGGCAGGCTCGAGCAATTGCCAAAGGTTTTCAGCCATCTGACGTCCTCGCCCACACCATCAACCGCTCCCGCGTCGCCCCTTTTACCTTCCTGGACTTCACTCCCGACTGGACCTCCGCTGTCGCGACCATCGCCAGGGAACGGGTTGCCGGAAAACGCTCAACCTGGAACCGCTGGAACCTACTTGCAGAAGCGGAGAGAGTCTGCGCCCAAATCCGCTGCAGCACCTCATCAGACCGGGCCGCTCTGATAGATGCAGTCGCCACCGCTGCCGAAGAACAATCAGTGCCCCTGAACGAGTACCGCTACTCCCTTCCACCGAACGCTGGCCCGGACATGCAGCTCAACCAGCGGAGCGTTTTCGACTTTCATGGGTCACGCCTCTACACCGACGCTTCAACACTCGCTTGCGAGGATGCCATCATGACAGTAAGGAAGGACGACGGCGGACCGGCTGTCCGCCCATCAGTCGTCATGGACTCGCTGGACAGCGGCCGCCGTGTGCAAGTGCCCAGGCTACATGCCGATCAGCGCGCGGCAGTTGCGGACGTCGTCCTTAGCGGAAACCGGCTGGACGCCATCGTCGGCCCGGCGGGAACGGGAAAAACCACCACGTTGAGCGCGGTGAAGGCAGTTTGGGAGGCAGAGCACGGGGCGGGCAGTGTCATCGGGCTGGCCCCGGCTGCCGCGAGCGCGGAGGTGCTGGGCACGGAACTTCGCATGGTCACCGAGAACGTTACCAAGTGGCTGCACGAGTCGCTGGGACACGGGGCGGCCACACGGGCTGACCGCTTCTTCCTCATTGGGGAACTCCTGAGTTCGTCCAAGTACAGCGACCGCCGGAGCACCGTATTCGCCCAGGAAGCTGCCCGACTAGCCGCAACCCAACAGCGCTGGTGCTTCCACCCGAATCAGCTCGTCATCATTGACGAAGCGTCCATGGTGTCCACCTTTCAGCTTTCTGCACTTGTGCAACAAGCAATGGAAGCCGGCGCGAAAATTCTCCTGGTAGGAGACCCAGGCCAGTTGGACGCAATCGAGGCCGGCGGCGTCCTCGGCTGGCTGGACCGCCAGGGACTCACCACCCGCCTCAGCACTATCTGGCGATTCCACGACGAGTGGGAGCGCACCTCGTCCCTCAAGCTGCGGGCAGGAAACTACTCGGCGATCGAGGACTACGAGCAGCATCGGCGGATCCGCCACGGCTCCTACCTAAGCATGCTGGACGAGGCGTATCTTGCGTGGCGGGCCGACAGGCGCGCCGGTAAGTCGTCCATCCTGATTGCCGCAGACAACGAGACGGTCAGCATGCTCAACGAGCGGGCCCGAGCAGACCTGGTGGCCCAGGGAGTTGTGGATGCAGAGCGGACAGCTCAACTCGCCGACGGCTTGCAGGCCGGTTCCGGTGACACCATCATCACCCGCGGCAACAATCGCCGAATCATTGACAGCGAAGGAGAATTTGTCCGAAACGGGACGCTGTTCGACGTCAGAGCGGTCAACAGGCACGACGGCTCAGTTCTCGCAGTGCGGCGGGAGACTGGGGCGAGCGTCGTACTCCCCCGAGCCTATCTTGAGACTGCCGTTGAGCTCGGCTACGCGACTACCGCTCACCGATCTCAAGGCCTTACGGTCGATACCGGGCACACAGTGGTCACCCAAGGACGGTTGACCCGCGAGCCTGCTCTACGTGAGCATGACCCGCGGCCGGTGCGGGAACGTCGCATATGTCAGCGAGGGCGACGACTCAGAACACCAGGCCGTCGACCCCTCGCAGCAGCTGTCGTGGCGCAGCATCCTTGGTGAGGTACTGGCCGCAGAGGGTGCCGAGCGGACTGCCCACGAGGTCCGCGAGACAGAGCGGAGGAAGGCGGACAGCCTTGAGCGGCTGTCCGCCGAATACGACTATCTGGCGCAGATTGCTGCCGGTGAGGACCTCGGGCGCTTCCTGGGGCAGGTTGCACCGGTCGCAGTGGGACTAAGCGCGTCACCGTCGTGGGGTGCCGCAGTTGCGGCCTGGCGAAAGGCCATAGCGGTCAACCGTCACGGGGCAGAGCGCGTCATGGAGCGAACCGTGCAGGACAGCCATTCAGTGCACGACCCGGTGGCCCTCCTCAGCGCGCGGCTTCGTCGCTGCACAAAAGGAACGCCGACGACGGCGGTAGACCCTTTGCGCGAATCGTTCCCTGTGCTGGGACCCGAGTTGGCAGACATGATCGTCCAGGTCCGCAAACGCATTCGGCAAAGGATGGAATCCGTCACCTGGGCTGCCCTGACGCAGGATGCTCCGTGGAAGGACGAACTGACTGCCGCCGTGGGTGCGACAGAATCCTTGGGCGGACTGATTCGCGACGTTGCCATGTTCAGGGACAGATGGGGAATCTACGATTCCCACCTGCCATTGGGAGCTCCCCCGGCGGACTACGAGTGGGAACAGTTGCAGCAGCGGGAAGAAATCCAGGAAGCAATTGAAAGCGCCGGAAGCTGTCAGGCCGACCCTCACACGGAGATGAGCCCATCTGACGTGCACGGATTGCAGCAAGTCGTCCTTACGAGTTTCGGCTGGCAGATCTAAGCTGGTTGAAGAGGCAAAACATTGGTCGTGAACCCAGCGGTGAAACCGAGAGTTGCGACAGCCGGGTTGGTACTGACCAGCGTGGCTGTTCTATCCGCGGTTGCCCTCTCTCTGGTTCTCCTGCTCTCCGCCGGCGTCCCCCTCTATTCAGAGCTAATTGGCGGGGCCACGCTGTTCGCGGCTGCCCTACTTACCGGATGGCAATGGTGGCGACGTATTACACAACGGCGCGCCTGGCTGGAACAGGCGACGGAACAGTGGAGATCCTTCAGCAATGCCAAAGCGCTAGGCGGCACCACAGCGGAGGTAACGCTGGTCAGCGTGGACGCAGTACAACCCACAGGCTCCTGGGTCACAATCCGGTGGAATCGCTTCAACCACACTCAGCGGGCCTGGCTGGAGTCGTTGCCGGAACCGATCTGGTCCGGATCAGTCCTGCTCATCTCCCCGGACCCAGCCCAGGTTATGCCTGGCGCGCCATGGCCGGACACGTACTTCATTCGGGCGGTCGACTGTTTAGCCTGGGCACCTGCCGAAGGCCGCCGGGTGGCGCCCGTAACGCCATCCGTTGTGAGGGCGCGGAACACCTGAAGCTCCTGCCGCTGACATGGTCCGGAACCCTTATTCGAACATATGTTCTATAGTTATTTGCGTGATCAAGTCCGGCTCTCCTGAAGACCTCGAGCGCATGATGGCCCGGATGGACGCTGAATCGAGCCGTCCGATCGATGATCCGGCGCCCATTCGGGACTTCCCGAAGTACGGCCGGCCGTTAGTGTATGTCGGCGGAATCTACGGCAAGGCCGTTGGCTGGACCCACAAGTACGGCCTCATCGAGTGGCTAGACTCTGCCGACAAGTACCACATGGGATGGGCTCACTCTTCCAGCATCAAGCGGGTGGCACCGGACGAGTGGAAGGGCAGTTCCCGGCTGTAGCAGGCACCGCGGTCCGTCAAGGAGAAAGCAAGACAATGGCCCGGTCCTCCGCGGAATGACCAGGCCATTGCCATGTCTCACTAGCGGGCATGCCCAGGAGGCTCACCCAACGGCGCAGAGAAGTCAGAGACTAACCTCATTCCGCGCCGGCTCGCCGAAAGGGGATACCGACACCGGCCCCTTGGTTGCGATGTTGTACGTCGGCTCCGGCACCGATTGCAGGCCTGCCTCTGTTGAAGCGCCCGGCCTAGCGGCAGGCGCAGAACGTTGGTATGCAGCGGTACCAAAGCGAAGGTCCGGGCCAATGGTCTCGGCTACGATCCGACGAGCCTCACGCCGCTCCCCATCCTTTTCGAAGGAACGGAATTCCAGGCTCGCCCGAAACGGTGACGGGGTCGCCCTTCTTCAGAGAATTGGAGGCATTTTCAGCGAGCGCCCGGAACGCGGAGACGTTGTGAAAAACAGGTTCCCCGTCATGCCAGGATCCGTCTGGACCCTGGACCCGCTGGTTCACCGCAACGCGGAGCTTGGCGTGGGCTACCCCCGACTCACCGTAGGTCAGATCCGGATCTGCCACGAGGTTACCGGCGATGTTGATCGGTATTTTGGTGCTCATATCGTGCGTCCTTCCTTCGCGGACGGGACTTTCCCATCCCACGCTTCAACGGCTGGCCTTAAGGGCCAGAAATCTCCAGACCATGCGACGGTCCCTCTGCCGGTTTCACGCCCGCATATGTTTCCTGGCCTTCAACTCGCAGGGAGGCTTCTGCAGCCGGAATCTTCCCGCCCAGTCCTGGCGGATCGGTCATTTCAAGAATTTCCTTGCTTGCGGCCGTCACCCGGCCAAGCACTGATTTGGCAATATCCACGCGTGAGGCCGGCTGCTTTCGGGACGCAGGCTCCGGCGGCTGACTGCTCCGCTTCGATAACTGCATCAGCCCAGCCGGACAGATAGCTTGCTGATTGAGGCCCTCTATCAATTCGGTGCGCCTTAAGCACCGTGTAGGCCACTGACTCCGCCTCGACTTCGGCCAGCCCGCGGTGGTCCACGCTGCTCCCATACAGCTTGCCCACCTTGTCGTCTGGTCCGTGCAGCAGAACGTGCCCGAGCTCGTGCGCCAGCACCGCTGCCCGTTCCTCCGAGTTCAGCCAGCCGCCCACCTGCACCCGGTGCTGGGCAAAGTCCGTGAAGCCGCTTGTAAGCCCGAACTGTGAATCCGCGACGTGCACTGAGAAGCCATGTGCGCGGGCAACGGCAGTCAGTGACTCCCACAGCCGCGGCACCTCGACCGACGTGAGTGCAGCTGATCGAGGAACCAGCAGCGGGGTACCCTCGGTCTGCGAGACGTCGAAGACCGCCTGGCCCCGCCAGCCTGTGATGAGCGTCTTCTTCCCCTCGTCAACGGCGCCCGTGGGAGCCTTGTCGCCAACAGGGATGCGGTGACGCGTGCCGTCAGGCAAGAGCACCTGTTGAACGCGGGCCGTCCTTGGCGCAATCACCCACAAAGCGTGCTCACCACGAAGAACAGTCCGCCCGTGCCGCTCCCATTCCTTGTAGCCGGCCACGAGCGTGGGCTCGTCGGTACCGCGCTGTGCCATCTGCATCATCAGCAGGGCAACATTCCCGCCGGAATAGCGCCACAGGCTGGCGGAAGCGTCAAGGAGAACCTGCCAATGTGAGGGCGACTCAACAGCCTTTTCAAGAATCGAGTGGAGTCCGTCCATCAATGCAGCGACGCGGTCCTCGGGCGCCATTCGCCGAGTCTCCAACGTGGAGTTCAGGCCAGCGGAGGGGCTTGACGGAACTTCGGGTGCAGCGGCCACGACAGCCACCCTTCTGCTTCTTGGATCGCAGCCAAGCTGCGCAGACACCGGTTCATGGTTACCGGATCATCCGAGCGACATGACTCAGAATTCGGGAACCAGTTGGTGGGCCGCCTTGCACCAGTCAAGGAAGGCCGGATCGTCGTTCGCAAGCATGCGCGGTGCGGGCTCCTTGTGTGCCTGCAGTCCGACGCATCCGGCCGCCCTGGTGTGCGTCCTCAGGCGTTCGACGGCGTGTGGGAGCCTTTCGTGAAAGGCGAGCGGCCCAAAGCCCGGATCGTCCGTCATGTAGGAGGCCAGGCTCCGCGCGGTGCAGCGCGTACAACTCGGCCACGATCTCAGGGTGACGCCACCAGCAGTCCGGGACGACCGACGTCGTCAGTTGGTAGGTGGCCACGAGCCATCGCACCCACGCAAATAGCGATCGCCATGCCTCCTGCGATTGCTCGGTCGTCATCTCCCGCCAGCGGCGGGTCACGGACTTGGGCCCAGCCTGTCCGGCAAATGCCGACCTGAAGAGTTGTGCAGTAATCTCGTCGTCCCCAAAGGAGCCTGAGGAGGGAACATCAAACTCATCGACGTTGTCACGGCTATGCATCAGGAGCCCCTTCGGTCTTCTGTTGACGCTGCTTGTGCCCGTCGGCCAACAGGCGCTCCATCTCAGCCTTCAGGCGGCGCAGTTCCCCGGCGTCCTTGCGCTTGTGCCATTCCAGGAGATCCAACAAAATGGGCCGCGTGCGCCGACCCAGCATGAGTGCGGTGCCAGCAGGGAGGCGTCGAATCTCGTCCAAGGCGATCACCGGACGGTCGCGAAGCTGTTCGCCGTCCTGCCGGCCCTGTGACGACCAGGAACGCGTGGTGAGCGTCAAGCTACGCTCGCCGAGCAGACCGGCGAGCGATCGGAGGTCGTGTTCGTCAGATCCGCCTCCGAAAATCACCTTGATGATGGCGGAGTCCCATATTGTTGACGCTTCATCGATGGACCAGCCCGAACGGGCCTGAGAGAGGGATTGGAGGACGACCAAGGTGGAAATGCCGATGCCGCCGCCATCAGCCAGCGCCACGGGTAGGCCCGGCCAGGGAGCCAAGTTGGCGATCTCATCGAGTATGAGGGACAGCGGCGGCTCAAGCCTGCCGCCTGGCGAAACGAACGCCATTTCGCGTGCCGCGCTGTCAATGTCGTCGATCAGGGCGGAAAGATATGGACCGGCAGCAGCCGCGCCTGCCCGCGTGCCGATCAAATAGAGCGTGCCCCGTTCCCGAATGAACGCCTTCGGATCAAACTCCTCGGACTCATCCTGCGGGTTCAGTGCAGCCAAAACCTTCGGTGAAGACAGCGGGGCAACCGCTGCTGAGACGCCGATCCAGGAGTTCGAGGTATTCCGCGGGTCGTCTTCCAGGATTCCCATCAGGTCTGACTGCCAACCAAGCGCCGCGCCAGGCCTGCCCAGCACTTCCAGCGCTTCCCGGGCAAGCACAGGGCTAGAGGACCAGCGTCGGAATGCAGCCACTCCCTCGCCGGACATGGCAGCAGCATGGAGCAGGCATTGGAGGACGATCAGCGAGCGCTTCTGCCACGCAGCGTTTTCGCCCTTCATCTCCGTGTCCGCGGTAATGACCAGCGCTCGCCGGGTGGCAACGTCCGGGTCCTCACATCCCCGCACCGGTGACCAGCGGAGGGACGACGGCAAGCCTGACATGCCCTGGGGATCGAACACCGTCACCGGGCGCCCGCCAGAAGCCCTTGCCTTCATGGTCACTACAAGGTTGTCAGCCCGAGTAGACGTCGTTACGACGGCACCGGGCGCGTCGAGGATCGCATTGATGACCACGTAGAGGCCCTTGCCGGATCGGGGAGCACCTTGGATCACCATCGATTCTTCAGTGGAAACGTGGACCGTGACGCCGCGGGATCGGCCAAGGGTCCAGGACAGATCCTGCACCGAAGGCTTCACCAGTCCCGGGCGGGTGAACTTTCCCCGCTTCCGGACCGCCCTCGCCCCAAAGTCGTGGACGATTTCGGCGCGACGGGCAACTCCGTCGCGGTTCAGGATGTCCTGCCGGAGCCACGCCCCCGATTGCTTCCACCGTCTCCACGCAATCAGCGCAGCCACGGCGAGCGCTCCGACCAGCAGCAGGGCCGGAGCCAGGATCCACCAAACGCTGTCCGTGCCGATTGCGCAGTCCCCATGGCGCATGACAATCCAGTCCATCCTGTTTGCCAAAAGTCCGACGACGGCACCCGGGTTGAAAGGCGACGGCGGCAAGGCGCCGCAGTGCCAAGACGTCGCGAGTTGCGCCGCGGCCTGCACCAGCGCGCAGAGACATACGTAAGCTGCCGCTCCAGCGAGAGCAGCGGTGACGAGCGGATTGTCGCTGGCAGCCCGGGAACTCACTGGCTGTCTCACAGCATCCTGTCGTCTGTCCCGAAAACGGCCAGGCTCGTCCGTCGTCACGCGGTTGGCAACGATGAAGGAGCGGTTGCCGACTTTCCAGAGACCGACGCCCTTCGGCAGGTTCTCAACGTGCTCGCACTCAGCTTCCGTGAGGCCCAAGGCTTCCTTTGTAAGTCGCATGGCATCATGCTTCTGGCGGTAAATGATCCTGGTATCTGCTTCGGTGAGGAGGCCCAGGGCTTTCTGCCGATGTCCGCTGGTACTGTCGCCGATCTCGTTGAGGTCAGCGACCTTGTGCATTATCAGCAGGTTGGCAATGCCGTATGTTCTGGCAAGGCGCCATTGCTCGCTCATTTTCGCCAACATGTAGGGATCGGCGAGCATCCGCCAACCTTCGTCGTACACGACAAGGCGCTTGCCGCCGTCGGGATTGGTGATTGCCGCCTCGAGCCAGGTGGCGCCGCAAGCGGCGGCTAGCGAAAGGGCCTGCTCTGACGCTCCGATGAGGGCGGAGGTATCCATCACCATCATTGGGGCATCCGCGTCGAAGGCTACGGTAGACGGAGCATCGAACATGCCCTCCAGATCACCGGACACCGTGCGCCGAAGGGAATGGCTGACGGCCGTTCCTCCCTCCGCGCCGACGAGAGCCACCATCTCCTTCGACGGTCGCAGTAGATGGTCAAGCACCATCGGCAATGTGGGATTGGAGTTTTCCGCCATGGTTTCCATAAGGGCGATATCCAACGCTGTGTGCTCGACGGGTCGGAGCGGCATCCCTTGACGCATGAGGGAGACCAGTGCCACCAGGAGATACCGGCGTCGTTGCCGAACGACAGCCTGCCACTGCGCCTCGGTGAGGGCGCTTGACCGTGGCCCGGCGTCCAGCGGATTTACTCGTGCCGGACGGCCAGGTCCGACGGAGATGACTTTTCCACCGACAGCTTTGGCGACGGCGACCCACTCACCCTTGGGATCAGAGGCGACCGCTGCTTTCCTGCCCAACGTAATGGACCGCGCCACGAGCGACTTGCCGCACATCGATTTGCCTGTGCCGACGGTTCCGATAACGACGATGGATGGGCCGCTGATGATCCCTTTGTCGTAAAGGATCCAGGGATCGTAGGAGAAGGCTCCCGACCCAAAGACATCGGTTCCGATGTAGGTGCCTTCGTGCCCCAGCCCCGATTCGGTAAGAAAAGGGTAAGCGGCCGCGAAGGTCATGGTTGAGGCGCGGTGCGGCGCTGGACGTAACCGGTGCGGGCCCCGGAGCGAGTTCGGTTCTTTACTCCCCCAATCGCCCGTCACGCGAAATTTCTGAAGTCCCGGCTGTTCATGCTCCGACGGAGCACTCGCCCGCCCGGGCTCCTGTGGTGCCGGTCGGCGTCGTGCTTTCCGTTCGTCCCGGTTCTTGTCCGACGGAAGGTATTCGAAAGTGGCCTTGGTTGTCTTCATCGCAGTCCCCTCCCCAGTGGCAGGCCGCTGGCAACAAAGGCCGCCCATTGCTGTCCGTAGAGAAGCCGCAGCTCAACGAAAGCGCCCGCCGCTGCGGACTCAAGCTCCTGGCGGTGCCGTGCCAAGTCCTCCAATGAAGTGGCTGTGACGGTCATATACGCGGCCGGGCGGACGTCACCGTGGCCGGCGACTATCTCTTCCTCCCGTTGTGTCACTTCTTCCTCCTCGGCCCTTTGCTCACGGGTGAGCGGTCTGTCGAAGCGTGCATTGATGCGGCGACGGGTCTCGTGGGCTTCCTGGGCTGAGCGGATGTCACGAAGTGCTTCTGCGGTCGGTACCGCCCGAATAACCTCGGTGAAGGTGTGGCGGAATTCGCCCACATAGATCAGGGGGTGGAGGAAGCCCGGGAAGACTTTCTGCCGCGGCCATTCAGCAATCCAGAAGGTCTGATGGAAGCCGGAATCTGTCCGCAGGTAGGTCCAGTGCTCCTCTACGCCCATCGGGCCCTGCCTCATGAGCTCATCCGTAGACTCTGCTGCTGGTGCGTTCGACGCCGGAGCTGTCGCGGCCGTGGCTTTGCCGGCGGGCAGAAGGGCAGGATCGAAGGCACTGCGGATGATGGCAAGCAGCCCCGGCTCGCCGAGCCATTCATCGACTTTGACGTTGTGGGTACCCAGCGACGTTCGTATCGCCTCGACTTCGAGCCGCAGGACGTGTTCAAGGCCGGTGACGCCCCCGCCTGACTCCCTGATCCGCCGTCGCGCCTTGCTCGTGTCCAGGACAACCGAGACAAGCAGCTCATGGCTCATAGCTGAGCCCGCGGCGCCCAGTAAGTCCTCGTACGCGCGGCGTCCCCAAGCAGCATCTTCCTTGCAGTCTCGCGCCGGCAGGGCATTCTCCCTGTAGAAGTCCCAGAGGGACGATGACGGGTAAGGCACGGTGTAGTCCTGGATGGCGATGCGGGCAACGCTTTGCCGTTGGGCCATGCCGGCCTGAACGCGTGACCAGGCCTGGACTGCCCACGCTTTATCGTCAGCATCCAGGAGAGCGAATGAACGCGTACTGCACTTTAGCACCGCGATTGCTTCCTTGCCGTGGCCATCGACCAGGAAGCATTCCCCACGGGCGGTTGCTCGAATCTCCAGATTGCCCAACCCTCCCGGGAGGGCAAGTCGGCCGGCGATGCGTGGAGCTTCAGGCTTTGCGAGGAACCTCGTCTGGCCCGCCGCTGCGCGGTAGAAGAACGTCGCGATGTGTTGTGCCCAGACTGGATATGGGACACGGGAGTACTGCAGTATTCCGAGCAGTATCAGCGCGAGCCACATAGGCCCAGTGGTGAATAATCCGATTGGACCATGGCTCGCTGATGCAACGATGGCGACGGTAACTCCCGCGGCCACAATGAGCAACTGGTACCACTTGAGCCCGAGGAAGAAGCCGCGGCGCTCGTACCTTGGGAATTTGACGGCTTCCAACGCGCGCCCGTCTTCAGACATGAGGGGTGCCTCCCTTCGGAGGATCAATTCTTGGTGACTGGGGTTTCGGAGGTTGAGTGCTCGACGGGCCTGGCGTGTGAGCGGCAGGCCGCGCTCGCGGTCCCGGTTCGGTAGGTGTACTCTGCCGGGCTGGCGCTGGAGCGGCGCCGCCTTGGCTTGGCGCACTTGAACGCACGAACCCTCTGGGTTCCGCGGACTGCGGTGCTTCCGGTGATCCGGTTGATGATCCTGTCTTCAAAGCTCTCTGTCCTGCATCGGGGCCCGGTGAGGTCAAGCCGGCGGGCACAGGAGGAGCTGACACCTGTGTCGGGAAGACGTTACGGCTCGAATTGATGGGCCGTGTCATCGCGGAACGACTCACCATGTTCGCGAGAGTCAGTCGGCCGCCTGCCTGCCGACTGATTTGGCGGGCCGCAACACTGGTGCTTCGCGACAGAACGTGGCCACCGCCCGCCGTTTGCGCAGCTGCAGCCAGTTCCCCTCCAGCGAAGCTCACCAAACGCAGGGCCATCATGGGTGCCCCACACGCGAGGGCCATGCCGACGGTTCCCGCTGCCAAGCCCGCGAAGGACTTGGAATCGGCAAAGAGCTTCACGGCGACGGCCAAGACGGTTGCAGCCAAGGGCTTGGCCACAACCAACGCGATGACAACCTCACACCAACGACGAGCCCAGGATTTTGTCTTGTCCCAGGGCAGCAGCATAAGGGCCACGGGTGCGACGGCGGCGAGGACGACAAGGGCGAAGGAGCGGAAGATCATCGAGCACATCAGGATGAAGGCGAGTATCCAAACGACCACGACGGCCATCATGGTCACCACGGCCGCACCCGCCGGCCCGCCGGTGGTACCGGGAGCCAGCGAGACCAGGTTCCATTCCCGGCCGCTTCCCTGGGGCCCTCGTTCAAAGCCGAAGAGCCGCATGAAGACGAGGTAGGGATCAGAGCCAATTGACTGCAGCAGAGCGGCAGACGCTAGATCTGTTGCCCTCGTCAACTGCCGGACGAGGTACACAGCGGCGCCCACCAACGGGATCGCGACGGCTCCGCCTATCATCGCCCTTCCAATACGTCTGGGTTGCTGACTAATGAGCCCGGAGAGCAGCTGCAGAATCATCACGACGGCGAGCGGAGTCAGCATTACAACCACCCACCAGGCTCGTGAGTCCCTGGATGGACAACCACTGGGAGTCGTCGACGTTCGACACAGTGAAGGCACCCGTGATGAAGGCCCACAGCCACGACGCCATGTTCTGCAGAATGTTTGCGAACAGTGACGTGACCGCGCCGAGGGCGTTGTCGTTTGCCTGTGACACCAAGCCGCATCCGGGCGGCCACCATCCATTGAGATCGCACTCAACGGGCATGACCTAGAACCCGAGAGGGAATGCGGTTTGCGACCAGAGGATGTAGCCGTTGATGCCGCCAAGGATGGCAGCCACGGGGCCTGTCCAGAGGAGGATCACGCCTCCGCTGGAAGCCAGGCGCGACGATTGGCTCAGCTTGCCGGCCAGCAGCAGGGCTGCGCCGATGATCGCCACGATGGCGATGATGATGAAAGCGCCGACCAGGATGCCGCCGCCAATTTGTTTGAGCGATTCAAGGAAGGGGAAACTCGCGTTCGGCGTGATTCCCGGGTCCACCGCTGCCAGTAACATGGGTGCTCCGTCCGTCGTATTCCATGGAGTGAGCAGATGAGCTCACACGTTCATGGGAGGTGAAGCATGGAACGACATGACCTGAACATCGAACACGCCTATCGGACACGACGACGACCAGACTTGCATTGACCCCACTCACCGCGTGGAGGGGGTCTCCCAACAGGACGTCGCTTATGCGCTGACGCGCCATGGCCGAGATGCCCACAGCGCGCGACACGAGCCCTCAGCGCGGAAGCAGATCAAAGTAGACGGTGCCGGAATTCCAGCTAATTGGATGCAGTAATGTACCCACGGCGGGGTTCAAGGCGCTCCACATCATGCCGTTGCCCGCGTAGATGCCAACGTGCCCCCAGTTATCCGGTCCTTGGGGATTCTGAACCACCAGGTCCCCCGGCTGCGGGTCGTCGGTCCGAACCCCAACACGCCACTGCTCCACCCGCGGCAGTTCGATTCCAGCCTGCCGATAGATCCATTGCACGTAGCCGGAACAGTCCCAGGCTTTGAATGCAGTGCCGCCCCACACATACCGTCCACCTAGACCTTCCTGCGTGAACCGCAGAATGTCCTGGCGGAGCTGACTCAGGTTTTTCCAAGAGGCCGCAGGCCCCACTTTGGGCGGCGAAGATGAGCAAGGAGGCTGGCGACGTGTCCGGTTCCAACGCAGCAACGACTGCTGTCGCTGCACGCTCCCAACGCGCGTAAAGCTCGGGAAAAGCAGATACCTGGACTGCCTGAGCAGCCAAGTCTTTGTCCATCGCCTGCCACCCCGGTACGTCGAGCAGCCCTCGAGGACTTCCTCGGTTGGGACCCAAAGGGCCGCCGTAGAAGGCGCGGGCGTTGTAGAAAACGTCCATAAGCTGCTCAACGCTCCCCCACCCTGCCGTGGGACGTTGTTGAGCCGAGCCTATCGAGTCATGGTCGCTCCCAACGCCATCATTTGGAAAACCCATGGAAGCCGGAACCCTGGGATTTGCGAGTACGCGCAAACTCGACTCCTGCATTGCCATCATGATGGCAATGATCTGTCCCGAACGGGGTACACCAAGCTGTTTTCCGACCCCAATGTACGCGCGAGCCACTCTTTCCTGTCGCGAGTTCAGCTCGTATAGCACCTGGCTACCATCGCGGACCTCCAGGCCATCGCCAGTCCCCGTACCCGTGCTGATAGATGCAGCATCAGCCGGAGCACAAGCGACAGCTGGCTCTCCTCTCAGACCGGCAAGTAGAGCCACACCCGCGACGAACGCCATCAGGCCGAGAAGCACAAGGACAGTCACAGCGGCAGCGACACCTTTCAGCAGTGCCCGCCTTCTAGCCAGACCGGCCACGGCCATAGGACCGACCATCAGTAGACGATCCGGTCCGCGGTCGCATAGAAGGCAACCATGGCGCAGCGGTCAGCCGGAGCTGTAGCCGCAGGCGGGCAGTTCAGCATCACCGTTATAGGTGCGGAATAAGTGTTTCGGTCCCTGCTCGTCTCATCGAGCACTTGCACGGTCACAGTGCACACGTGAAGGCCAGCCCACGGCGGAGGGAATTCTTGAACTTTGGCTAGCTCGAGATCGCAGCGAACAGATTGGGCTTTGGCGCTCCGGCGCGCCGACTCCCGTCCAGGGCTCGCGAAGGACGTGGCCGTCACACCGGTGGCCTCGAACTCTTTGACCAACACCGATAAGGGGTTGGATCCATCGGGAAGCAACTCCCACCACGAGCGCACCCGTGCATACACGTCCGAATACGACGACGAGCGGCTGTCCCAGGTGTAGATTCCCCTTGCTGCCTCTACAGCGAGCGCACGGAAGTCGCGCGTTGGCGAAAGATCAACAGGCGAGGCCAGTACAGCCACATTGGTTTCACCAGGGAGAGCAGAGGGCGCGCCCGTTGCTGACGGTGTCCCGGAAGGTACTGACGGTGGAGGCGTGCTTGGTATCGGGCCTGGGACCGGCGCCGCAGCGGGCCTATCGACCGGCCACAACAGGATGACAAGGCCGCCTATCAGCAACACAACGAAGAGTCCGGCAACGAACGAGCGCTGACGGCCCACCGCGAGGAGTGCACGCAGTCCCCGGCTCCCCGTCCCCCAGCTAACCATGACTTATGCAGTCTGCCTGTTGGCCTCGTGCTGGAGCACCCGCCAAGCCGTTCGGTATAACTGCCGCGCGAAACCGATGTTCACGGCGACGTACCGCTCACTGACACCAAGCTCGGTCGCCAGCGCGGCCATCTGCACGGACCTAGGCAGGCCGCGCAGCCCTGGACGGACTATGGTCTCCGCGACTCTTCTCAGAACAGCCGTGGGAAGGCAATCGGCAGCGCACCGACAAATACCTTCCATGCTTAGCCCCGGCTCGGGGTGGCAGTTCAGTGCAGCACTGATTGTCATAGCGGTCTGCCGCACGACAGTAACGGCATGCCAGCGTCGTCTGTCCCTTGGCGATGGGGGTCCGTAGTGCCGTGGCCCAACCAGACTAGAGACAGCGAGTTGCCACGTGTCCTCCTTGACGTTTCTCTGCACCAGGCCGAGCATGGCCTGCGCCCACGCGTGGTCGACATACCTCTCAGTGCTGTCCAAACCCAACCCTGCGCCGACGACAGCAAGAACTTCAGGCGACGCTTCCGCCGTCGTGAAATCCATGACCAGCGGCAAAGTCTGATGACTTAGTTCGCGCCGGACGTGTGCCGCGCAGATTTTGTTGCAGACGCCTTGGACCCAAGCTTCGAACGGAATGCCCGGCAACTCCCGGTAGCGCCCTCTCGTCACGCCGTCCCAGACCGCGACCCGAATGTCCTGCATAATGTCGTCCACATCGCAGGTACGCCCAATCCGCGCCAGGCGCGATACGACGTAACCCTGCACGCTGCTCACCGCGCTCATGATTTGGTCTAACGGTATGTTGCACTCCCCTGCCGCAGGGGGCGCGAGCAACGAGACGTCGACAGTGACGGTCTTGGATGGTTCCGAGCTGTTTTGATTTGGCTTAGCGTCGATTTCCACGACTTCACCACTTTGTTCAGATCGAGTAGTTAGCAGAGTCGCAGAAGAGGCCACTCGCGGACGTGGATACGCAGATCCAGCAACGATCAACAGAAGCTACAGAAATTATTGTCGAAGATACTTATAGTATCGTCAAGGGTGCCGTTCTTACTTTTTCAGCAGCCTTCGGGAAGAATGTGGCTATGCCACGGATTACCCAGCCACACGACGCCGCCTGGTCGGCCGACGTTGAGGCTGCCGTCGCTACCTTTGGCAACCGGTCGCGAAATGAAATTCTCCGATTCCTAACGGCCAACGGACCAGCGACGCGCGGCGACATTGTCGCCGCCGTCAGCGCCGGCGAACCAAGCGTAGCCAAGCACCTCGCGGCCTTGGAGGACGCGGGCGTGGTGATTGTCGACGTCGAACCTGGGCGCCGGCACGGACGGTCGCCCCGGTACTCGGCCAACGCCATCCGTATCAAGGAACTGCTCGACGCGCACCTAAGCTACCTACTCGAGAAGTAGTGACAACGTTGCGGCGGCGGTAGCGGATATTCGACCTACTCCACTGCTTCACCCGCGTCCGACGACGAACCCGCCGCTGCTTGCTCACCTTCCGGCCGCCGACTGATGTCCCTGTTCAAGTACTCCGTGATGGCACGAAGCGTCTCCGGGGACACATCACCAAGAGTCCTGGCCGCAAAGGTCTTTACACGCGCTGCGCGCAGGGACTTCACAAATTCAAGCTGTGAATCAATGCGCTCGGGCAGGTCAGCGGCCTCGCCACCCTGCAGGTAACCAGGGTCGACATTGAAGACTTCACACAGAGCCCAAGCAATGCCGGGTCACTGACGAGCCTCCCCGTGCCGTCCTTCATGTAGAACCACCGGGCTCTGGAAAGCTTGATTCCCCTGCTCTGCAGCTTCTGCTGAACCTCACGGAACGTGACGGGCTGGCCCCGCTCGGCAACCACAACATCGAGCAGAAGGTTCAGGCGTCGCGCCAACTCTGCCTGTGGAGACAAACCAGCACTGAATGCCTCTTGGTCAGAAGACAAGACCGCCTCCCTCCTGGTGCGATGGTTTACGCCGACTCTTGTGCCAGTATTCCTTTGGCCCACGCCGCCTGCAATAAGGCTTGGAGGTTTGCTTCCATCCCCTTACGGATGAGCGTATCGTTCTCCTGTAGACCCGTCTACAGCTAGTTCACCCCTACCTCAAAGTCATTCAGCGGTGGTCTCCATGGCAGAAGATATCTTGATGAACCGGACGCGAAGCCGACTCCTTCGCTTCCTAATCGCGCATGGCCCAGCGTCTTGCGCGGATGCAGCTGCCGCCTTGGAACTGTCGATATCCACGGTGCGTCGACAAATCACGTTGCTTTGCGGCGCAGACATTGTCAGGGTGGCTTCGGGCACATACAGCGCCCAGGTGGACCAGATCGAGAAGCAGCTTCAAGAGCTGTCCGCCGAGTTCGAATCTCCTGTTACCGACAGAAACGGAGTAACTGAGGCCCCCACCTAGCGGTGGCGGCGTTCCACTCGAGCAAATGCCCTAATACCTCGAAAGAAACGAGTTGAACCTGATCGGGACGCGGCGCCGCGAGCAGTGCGTGCAGACCGCAGCCATGCTTTCTGGTGCTTCGGCTAGCCTGACAGTCTTGCGGTCGAACGTTCGCCTTCCCTGGCATTAAGCCTGGGCGGCGGGAAGCAAAATACCGTCACCAGAACTCAGCGCGGTCCTAGTTTGACCAAGCCGACCCCGCCCGAGCCGGGCAGGTGGGAGCGCCAGAAGCAAACAGGCGGCTTCGCATACTTCCTAATTGCGTGAGGCCGACCAACTTGCCCTCGCGTGTCAACCGGCTCAGATGGCAGCGGTTCTAGTGTCGTGAGCTGATACGGAATCAGCCCCTCTAGCGGGACACATTCCCTCCTGTGGCTAGAATTCGATCTCGTCAGCTACGGACTTCACATTCTTGGCGTGAAGTTCAGCCTGTGCGTTTCGCTCCGTTTCCCGCGCAACCTCGCCCCGATGCCATTCCTCAGAGAGGGCATTGACCTTCTCAACGACCCCCTGCAGCGTTCTGGCATGGTGGTCGCGGACTTCCTCGATTGTGGTTCTACTGAGGACGAATTCGGTGCTGTAGCAGCGCGCTATTCCGGGCCTATGCATAGAGCTGTAGGAAGGCGGGTTGTCCCATACCGCCACCATTGCCTCCTGCTCGTCCGCTGACAAGGGGCGGGACAGTGTAAGCGGGACCGCATAAAGGGCTGAGCCCGGGGAGCCGTCATTTAGTGGTGTTCCCACCAAGGCCTTATTGACGCCGATGATCTTGAAGGGGACGTAGGTTTCGTCTCGCATGAGTGACTCCTATGAATGGGCCGAAAGTGGTTTACAGGGTCCTGATGTTGGCCTGGTTACTTCGTGTACGGCCGCCAGGCATCCAATACGGCAATCAGGGGGCGGATTGCCCCGTTGGCCAGCGTCTCAGCATCGTCACAGGCTTGGCTCTCTGTGTCCTTGCATGCAGTCGTGGCGTCGATAGCTGCAAGATCATCCAAGGCAGAGAGTGTCCGCGTCCTGAGGCTAGAGATTTCGGCGGGCGGCGTGGGCAGTGCACGGATGTTTTTGGCCGCGGTCTTTGCGGTAAGTGTCACAGTCATGGCGCTGAACTTGCATGTCAGAGCCTGCATCTGGTCCAGCGGCTTCGTGCTGATGCTCGCGAAGGCGCAAGTTGTGATGTTGTCGTTGTAGTCCCGCCAATTCTTTTCCTGCTCAGTCAGGATGGAGGCGAACTGAGCAACGGTGGCAGTGGGCGTAGGGCTGGGTGTCGGGCTGACGGTCGCGGTCGGACTGGCATCAGCGGCCGGAGTCGTTCCCCCGCAGGCCGACAGGGAAAGGGCAGCGACGATGAGGCCCGCGGCGAATGGGTAGTGCTTTTTCAATTGTTTCCCCCATGGAAAATGACGAGTAGTGGCCCAAGAATACAGTCGCTTGAACTGGCAGGCCCGTTGCGGCGGAAGTATGTCGAACACTTTCCTTTGGGGCCCCAATTGGGGGTCAACTTTGAGGAAGAACTCTGAGTACTTCTTGGGAAGGCTCGCCGGGGAAGTTGGGTGCTCCGCGGCTCGGATTGCGGCCCACTGTAGCTTCCGTGTCATGACTAACGAAGACGTGAAGAATCGTGGTGACGCCAAGGTCAAGGAGGTGGCCGAGTATTTGGGCCTGCACCCCGAGACGGTCCGCTCCATGGCACGCTCCGGGGATTTCCCTGGCGCGTACAAAACCGGGGCCGGCCGGCACTCCAGCCACATCAGGATCCCCTGGTCCGACGTGGAGGCGTGGCGGGCCAAACAGCCGCGGGCGAACCGCTGAGGCCGGTCACAAGCTCCTGCGGCTGATCCCGAGAAGAAAAGCTACTTGCTTAGTTCTAAGGCTGCCTTGTCTGCTGCGCTGCCGGCATCTGCATTGCGCTTGGGTGAGTCATCTTGGCCGTCCTCTTCCTGGAAAGGCCATTCATCGCGCTTCATGAATCCCAGTACCACTGGAGGCAACCCTAATGCTGCCGTGAACTGTGTGATTGACTGCCGGACGTAGGGGTAAGCGATGAAGTAGGCGTTCGTCTCGATAAACGCCCCGATGGCTGCTGCGCTGACCTCAAGCTCATGCAATACCTGAAAAGCCACGATGTGCTGCATGTGTACATTGGTTGCAGACTCCGGCTCATCAGCGGTAAAGCAACTCACCTTATGTTCTAGGCGAACCATCAGAACGTCGCGTTCTTCCACGTACGCAAATCCGGGTTGTCCACGCTCGAACTTGACCTGCATCTCGGCTGCCGCGGCGGCAACTGGGCCAGCGTGTACCTCGTCCAGTCGAACCTCAATAGGTTCCGTTGCTCCGATGATCATGGCAACGTCGGAAGGAACGACAGGAACATCCGTCTCGTCTGCGCGGATTCGAAGCAGGGTCACAGTTTCTCCGATTCAATCTATGTTCTACGGGCGGCCGCCCCCACGAGTTCACGGAAGTTCCCCGTGAGCCCTTGGGCGCGGCCGCCCGCGGAAACGCGGGCAGCCGGCTGAACTGATTGAAATATCGGTTTTTGCGCATTGGTCATCTTGCTAGCCGTCTGGTGCCACAACACGGTCGTGTGGTCCGGGTTCCTCATAATGCAGTTTTCGATCTGCGTCATGAGTGCCAGGCTCGGAAGCTCCTGCTCCATGTCCAGGGCACGTGCGGCTTCTAGCCACTGAACAACCTCAGTCCAGGCCCATACCTTCATGGATCCTGCGCCGATGTAGTCAAAAGGCGCAGGGAAATCGGCTGATTGGCTCCACTTACGGGCACCCTCACGGCTTACACCGGTACGCAAAGCAATATCCGTAGTGCCGACGAGGTCGCGGTACACGCCGACAACCTTCAAGCCGTCGATAGCCGATTCCACGCGGCGAACGATGGTGTCCGTGTCAGTGACAGCATCCTCGCGGTCAACAAAAACGGTAAGCGTGGTCAGGCCGTCTGCCTGATCCCACGATAAATCTGGGAATTCTTTGGCGATAATAGCGTCAACGGATTGGTCGAATATGTCCACACCTTGGACGCGAAGTGTCACCTCGATCATGCAAGATCCCCCTCCTAGGTCATGTATGACTTTACACATCAGGTTGGCAAGTGCCAACTCTATTTAGGTATGCGAAGTACCTGTTTTTGCAGTGCCGTAACTACCTAGGCAGGCGTGCTTGCAGCGCGAGGACGCGCTCACGCAAGCTTTCAGTCCGTTCACGCAGGGCCTTTACACGTTCATTCCCCGGCGGAAGATCCCGGAGCGCAAGCCTAGCTGTCCGGACGTGGCTTGAAGCCTCTCCTGCGAGCTTTGACGCCCCCTCTGTAACCTCGTCGGGAGGAATGGCACTCAATGCATCTTCGGCTTGCTCCAACTTTTCGACGGCGGCGTCGAATACCTCGTCAGCCTGAGCGAGGTTTTCCTCAGCCAACCCCAGCATCTGAACGGCATGCTCCATTGAGTTTTCGGCCTCTACCCGGTCAGTGAGCAGCTCCGCGGAGCGAATAAGCTTTTGGGCCTTGCCGAGGTGGATTTCCACCTGGTCGAGGGGTTCGGCAATGTTCTGGTGCTCGCAGTTCCGAATAGTGCGCCGCTTGCTGCGAGCGACGTTCTCAGTAGACCGACCCGTCATGTATACCGGAAACTCATGAACCTTGCCTGGGCACATGAGGTGCATTCCACCGTGGTCGGAGTTCTTCTTGCTACTCCAGCCGTACTTTCTGGCCAAGTCCAAGGTTTCCTGCCATGCCGGATTGTCGTGTGACCACTCGTCACTCAAGTGAACCCCCCGTATCCCACAGCCAACCTGGCCGATATCCTCCGTCAATTTTGGCACACCGAGCCGACATTGACGGGGCGGCGATGCAGTGTCTCCCGACCGCCGATGTTTCGCGGTGCAATCTATGCCCACGCAGGACATGCACGTCCTGCGGGAGCGTGATCACCGGGTGAGCACACACTTCACGATACGAGCGGAGTCAGGCGGTTACCGTCCACCGCTCCGGAGCCGCGAGATCCCCGGAATCTAGACCATCCGGGGATCAACGGGTTTTCACGGTCACAGTAGGCAAATCACTGTAAACCAGTTGTTCTTGCAGCCCGGACGTGCGGCCGTAACCACCCTTCCCGGTTCTGAGCCGGAGAGGACTTCGGATCAGCTGCCCTTCCGCTAACTTCACCGTGTCTATACGCAGGCGTCAAGCACACTCTCAATGGCGTCGTGTTCGGCTTGAGTGACCCAAAGACTGTACTTGGCTTTGACTGCTGTTTGCCGCTCGACATATTCACACCGGAAAGCCTTGTTCGGCGGAAGCCATGTGGCGGCATCCTTGTCGCCTTTCGCGCTGTTTGTGCGGCCGTCGGCTGCAATGAGGTTCAGCGGGTCGTTCGCGAGGCTCTTTGCGCCGATCTGCGCTCAGCTGCTGGGCACCCTTCTGCCATGCGTCGCTGAGCGGGACGATGTGGTCAATTTGGATGTCGGAGCTGGTGTCCTGCCCGCGAACGAATCTGATCGTGGTGCCCGTGGACTTGTCGGCCAGTGTGCCTGTCGAGACGACGCAGTTGTTGGTGCCAGGCTTGAACGTCTCCCCGGTCAGGTCGCGAGCGAGGATGTCATTGCGCGTGTCACAGCCGTTGTGGTCTATGTCGGCCCAGGCGGGACCGAACTCATCGCGGGTGTAACCAGTCTTCGGGGCTCGGCCCTTGACCGGGATGTCCTCAAGCTGGACGAGAGCCTGGGCTGCTTCGCTGGCAGAGCCACCGCCCGTCGCCAGGCCCGCAGAGTTACTTGGAGCAGATCCGATGCCCTCGATGGCATGGGCGGCAGCGTCACAACCAACAAGCGGCCCAACCAGGAGGATGGCGGCGACAGCGGTCAAGGCTGGTGCGATGGAGCGATTAATTTGAACGGCCCTTCTAGGTTGCGGGAAGTTGTTCCACGGTAGCGTCGGCTGCCTCATGGAAGCGGTAAGGGGACCTGTCGTACCCGCCACACCGGATCGTGCGAAAAACCAAACCGAAAGACAGCCGGTAGTTCGAATCAATTCACCGTTGAAAGGCGGACCTTGGAACGCGTCCCAATGAGCCGCTGCTTGGTTAGTGGTTGCTCCTGTGCGTGTTCGGGCCCGGTGCCGCCAGGAAGGATTTCGCTCAATCTCGCAATCTCCCGGATGTGCTCTGACGTAAAGATAATCTTTCCTTTGCCCCAGCAGGCGTGAGGGAATCGTCCACTGGTCGCGCCATCGCGCAACCAGGACTCGGTGCAGCGCATGAGTGCTGCTGCTTCGGCGGGCTCAAAAATTCGATGTCCACGGCGTCTCCAAAAGGAAAGGTGCAGGTTTCTCTGGTTCATGCGGGCCGCAACAGCCGCCAACATGACCAAAGCTCTCTGCCGTCAGGAAGGAGCGCTCTGCAGAAAAACAACCAATTGCTCCCTAAAGCCGCTGGAAAGCCGTCACAGACCGTTCAGTGGCATCGGCTCCCACCTGTAATGCCTCGGGCATCAGATGCCCGTAAACCTGCTCAGTAGTCTTCGTGGAGGCGTGCCCCAGCCGGCGCGAGATCGTGAACAGGGGAACACCGTCCTGGATCAGCCACGACGCGTGCGTGTGCCGAAGGTCGTGAATCCGCGGGTTCTTGGTCAAGCCGATTGCCTGGGCTGTCCGAACGGCAGGCACCCAGTAGTCGGCCCAGTAGAGCTTGTGGACGATCCGGCCGCCCGTGGGCGTCGTAAACACCAAGTCCTTCCCTGGCCTGCTTGCCACCAGCGGGATCAGCAGGCTCCACCAGCGCCGGATTCAGCCCGATGGTCCTCTTGCCAGCTCCAGTCTTGGTCGGACCAACGTAGAACTGGTTCTGCCCATCCCGCTTCCACGCCTTGTTGATCCGAGCAGTAGGCGGTCTGGACAGCAGGTCCACGTCCGCAACGGTCAACGCAGTGGCTTCTCCAAAGCGGGTGCCTGTCATGACCAGGAAGTCCGTGAAAGCCTTGTACCGCTCCCCCATTCCCTCCATGATGAGCCTGTACTCCGCATGGGTCAGGAACATTGCCTCATCCTCGGCTTTCTCAATGTTCGGCAGCTGCACGCCGCGGCAGGGATTGCGGGTAATGTAGCCGAGCATTTCCGCAGTGTTCATGGCGGCGGAAATCAGGCCGTGGATATTGTGGATCGTTTTGGGCGCCTTGCCCTTGCCCATCATCGCCTTCACCCAGTGGGCAATGACGCGATAGTCGAGCTTGTCCACGGGAACGTGGCCGATGACCGGCCGTATATGGAGTTCCAGCATGGTCTGGTATGTCTTAACGGTTCCGCTCGATGGCCGGACCAGCAGGTCGATGTGTTCCTGGATAACTTCCGCCACAGACGGAGGGCGTTTCTCATTCGTCAGGATGGCGTGCTGAGCAATCTCGAAAGACTGACCGTTGGCGTCCAGCAACCTCTTTAGGGTCTCAGCCTCGGTGAGACTAGCGACTGTGAGGCCTTGCTGCTCGCGGCTCTTAGGGTCCCGCCACAGCACCATGTAGGACGATGAACCGTTCTTTTTGGTGCGTTTTCGAATGCTGGCCACACAAAAAACGGTACGCCGCTGTCAACACATTAGGCGGATTTGTCAACACGTCAAGGGAAATTCGCCTCTGACGAGGCAAAACACTGTGCCCGAGGTGGGACTCGAACCCACACATCTTTCGATACCGCATTTTGAGTGCGGCGCGTCTGCCAATTCCGCCACTCGGGCGCGGATTTACATGGAGCAAAACAGTACGCCCACAGCTGACTGTGAGCAACGCGATCGCTTCACGTACGCGGAATTACTCTACATGCAGATAGGCTGAATTCCAGAATCGCGCCGCCGTCGCCGCAAACGAACCCTGCAAGCCAAGTACAGCCGCGGTGGCACCTAAGATAGTGATGTCCCGCCGTACCTTTTCAAGGAGATCCCGTGACTGAACAGACGGAGTCCAAGCCCACGTCCCAGCCGGCACGCCGCGTCATTGTGGCAGAGGATGAAACCCTCATCCGCCTCGACATCATCGAGATCCTGCGCGGCGAAGGCTATGACGTAGTGGGCGAGGCGGACAACGGCGAGAAGGCTGTCCAGCTTGCCGAGGAACTGAAGCCGGACCTGGTCCTGATGGACGTGAAGATGCCCGTCATGGACGGCATTTCCGCAGCCGAGAAGATCGTCAAGGCCCGCATCGCTCCCGTGGTCCTGCTGACCGCCTTCAGCCAGAAGGAACTGGTGGAGCGTGCCCGCGACGCCGGCGCCATGGCTTACGTGGTCAAGCCGTTCACGCCCGCTGACCTCATCCCGGCCCTGGAGATCGCACTCTCCCGCCACGAGGAAATCAAGGCCCTCGAAAGCGAAGTTTCAGACCTTCAAGAGCAGTTCGCCACCCGCAAGCTCGTCGAACGCGCCAAGAGCCTGCTCACCACCAAGATGGGCCTGACGGAGCCGGAAGCCTTCCGCTGGATCCAGAAGACCTCCATGGACCGCCGCCTCAGCATGCGCGAGGTCGCCGAAACCATCATCAACCAGGTCAACTAGCGCTTCGGCCGGCCAGGATAAATCACGACGACGGCCCGGCCAGCAAAAGCGAACGGTCACCAAAGAGGCCAGCACAGCGAAAAGGACCCCTGCCAGCCGGCAGGGGTCCTTTGCTGTGTCTGAAGCCTAGGCCTGGTTAGCCTGGTTCTTCTTCTTCTTTTCCGGCCACGGGCCGAGCTTTTCGCGGTTGCTGCCGGGCTCGCCGCCCTGGCTGCCGGCGTCGGCGAGGTCGCCCACCTTGTGGACCTTCAGCATGTTCGTGGATCCGGCCTTTCCGGGAGGGGAACCGGCGGCAATGACCACCAGGTCGCCGTCGTCCACCAGGTCCATTTCCAGCAGGCTGCGGTCAACCTGGGACGTCATCTCGTCGGTGTGCCCCACCATGGGGACCAGCACCGGCTGGATGCCCCATGTCAGTGCAAGCTGGTTCCACACGTGCTCCACCGGGGTGAAGGCAAACACGGCCTTGATGGGCCGCAGGCGGGAGAGGCGCCGGGCGGAATCGCCGGACTGGGTGAAGGTACAGATGTACTTCGCATCCAGCTGGTCAGCGATTTCGACGGCGGCACGGGTGATAGCACCGCCGCGGGTCCGGGGCTTCGTTCCCAGCGGGGGAACGCGTTCCAGGCCGTGCACTTCGGTGGACTCGATGATCCGGGCCATGACCTTCACGGTTTCGATCGGGTACTTGCCCACGCTCGTTTCGCCCGACAGCATGACGGCGTCCGCCCCGTCCAGCACGGCGTTGGCGCAGTCGGAAGCCTCTGCACGGGTCGGGCGCGGGTTGTCGATCATGGACTCGAGCACCTGGGTGGCCACGATGACCGGCTTGGCCCAGCGGCGCGCCAGTTCCACGGCGCGCTTCTGGACGATCGGCACTTCCTCCAGCGGCAGTTCCACGCCGAGGTCGCCACGGGCCACCATGATGGCATCGAACGCGTCGATGATCTCGGGCAGCTGCTCCACGGCCTGGGGCTTTTCGATCTTGGCGATGACCGGCACGCGGCGGCCTTCCTCGTCCATGATCTCGTGCACGCGGGTGATGTCCGAAGCATCCCGGACGAACGACAGGGCCACCAGGTCCACTCCGCGGCGCATGGCCCAGCGGAGGTCATCCTCGTCTTTTTCGCTCAAGGCGGGGACGTTGACGGCCACGCCGGGAAGGTTGATGCCCTTGTTGTTGGACACCATGCCGCCGACGGTCACCTCGGCGACCACTTTGACGTCGTCGACCTCGATGGCACGCAGGGCCACCTTGCCGTCGTCGATCAGCAGGGCGTCGCCCACCTTGACGTCCTCGGTGAGGCTCTTCAGCGTGGTGGAGCAGATGTCCTTGGTGCCGGGAACATCCTCGGTGGTGATGGTGAAGATGTCGCCGACAGCGAGGGCGTGCGGGCCGTCAACGAAACGGCCCAGGCGGATCTTGGGACCCTGCAGGTCGGCCATGATGGCCACTGCCTTGCTCAGGTCGGACGCGGCCTTGCGGACGTTCTCATATGTGTTGTCATGCACGGTGTAGTCACCGTGGCTCATGTTCATGCGGGCGACGTCAACGCCGGCCTCCAGCACCGCGAGGGTGTTTTCGTAGCTGGCAATTGCCGGGCCGAACGTAGCCACAATTTTTGCGCGTCTCATATACCTACCCTATTGGTCTCTTGCATTGGTTAAGTTGTCTGCGAGGTGAACCCTCGATGCATCCCCGGGACAGCGGTCAGAGGACGGCGATGGCGCGGTCCGTCGGTGCGACGGGCGCAGGAAGAATGGTGCTTCCCATCAGGTACTTGTCCACCGCGGCCGCGGCGGCGCGGCCTTCAGCGATGGCCCACACGATCAGGGACTGCCCGCGGCCGGCGTCACCGGCAACAAACACACCTTCAGTGTTGGTCATGTAGTAGCCGTCGCGGGCCACGTTGCCGCGCCCGTCGAATTTGGCGTGCACCTGGTCGGTGATGCCGGCAGGTTCAGCGCCGGTGAAGCCGAGGGACAGGAATACCAGGTCCGCGGGAATGATCCGCTCGGTGCCGGCCTTGGGGAGTCGCTTGCCGTCGACGAACTCGGTCTCGGCCACCTTCACGCCGGTGAGCTTGCCGTTCTCGCCAACGAACTCGACAGTGGAGGCGAGGTAGGTGCGTTCACCGCCCTCCTCGTGTGCGCTGGCCATTTCGAACAGCGTCGGGAATGTCGGCCACGGCTGGTGGCTGGCTCGCTCCGCCGGCGGCTGCTTGCCGATGGCCAGGGTAGTGACGGACGCGGCGCCGTGCCGGTGCGCAGTGCCAAGGCAGTCGGCACCGGTATCGCCACCGCCCAGGATCACCACGTGCTTGCCGTGGGCGTTGATCTGGTTCTCGATCGCTTCCCCGGCCACCGCACGGTTGGCGGGCACCAGGTAATCCATGGCGAAGTGGACACCGTCCAGGTCCCGGCCCGGGATGGGCAGGTCCCGCGGAACGGTGGCACCTGTGCAGACCACGACGGCGTCGTAGCGGCGCCGCAGCTGCTCCCAGGTGACGTCGGTGCCCACAGAAACGCCGGTGCGGAAGCGCGTGCCTTCGGCCTTCATCTGCTCGACGCGGCGGTCCACCTGCTCCTTTTCCATCTTGAAGTCGGGGATGCCGTACCGCAGCAGGCCACCGATCTTGTCGTCCCGCTCGTAGACGGCGACGGTGTGTCCAACCCGCGTCAGCTGCTGGGCGACGGCCAAGCCCGCGGGGCCGGAGCCGACCACCGCAACGGTCTTGCCGGTAAGGCGCGCCGGCGGCAGCGGGCTCACCCAACCGTTGTCCCAGGCCTCGTCGATGATCGAAACTTCCACCTGCTTGATGGTGACGGCGGGCTGGTTGATACCCAGCACGCAGGACGCCTCGCACGGCGCCGGGCACAGCCGGCCCGTGAACTCGGGGAAGTTGTTCGTGGCATGCAGGCGCTCTATTGCCTCATCGCCCTTGTCCCGCCACATGAGGTCGTTCCACTCGGGAATGAGGTTGCCCAGCGGGCAGCCCTGGTGGCAAAATGGGATACCGCAGTCCATGCAGCGTCCGGCCTGTGCCTTCAGCGTGCCCTTTTCCTGCGCCTCGTAGACCTCTTTCCAGTCCATGATGCGGACGGGAACGGGACGGCGCGGCTGGGTTTCACGCTGGCGTACTTTCAGAAATCCGCGTGGATCAGCCACCGGTAACCTCCAGGATTCGAGACCATACTTCTTCGCCGTCGGGGTCAAGGCCCTCTTCGATGGCGTCGAGGCGGGTTTGCAGCACGGCCGCGTAATCGCGCGGCAGCACCTTGGTGATGCGGGCGGCGGTGTCATCGAAGTTCTCGAGGAGGCGCGCAGCCAGGCGGGAGTCAGTTTCTTCCACGTGCTTGACCAGCAGGCCGTGGACAATTTCGCGGTCCTCTGAGTCCAGGCTCGCGCAGCTGCAGGCTCGCCGGACTCCAGCGCCTGTTTGTTGACGCGGGTGGTCCGCAGGTCCAGGACGTAGGCGGTGCCACCGGACATGCCGGCACCGAAGTTGCGGCCAGTGCGGCCGATGATCAGCGTCTGGCCGCCGGTCATGTACTCGCAGCCGTGATCGCCAATGCCTTCGACGACGGCGGTGGCACCGGAGTTGCGCACCAGGAAGCGTTCGCCCACCTGGCCGCGCAGGAACATCTCGCCGCTGGTGGCGCCGTAGCCGATCACGTTGCCGGCGATGACGTTGGTCTCCGCCTTGAAGACATTGGTGCGGTCCGGGCGGACGATGATCCGGCCGCCGGAAAGACCCTTGCCCACGTAGTCGTTCGAGTCACCGTAAAGCCGCAGGGTGATGCCCGCGGGCAGGAAGGCGCCCAGGGACTGGCCGGCGGTACCGTTCAGCGTGACGTCGATGGTGTCTGTGGCCAGGACGTCGGTGCCGAAGGTCTTGGTGACAACGTGGCCCAGCATGGTGCCCACCGAGCGGTCGGTGTTGATGACATCCACGGTGATCTTCACCGGGCTGCGGTCCGTCAGCGCTTCGGTGGCCATGGTGATCAGCCGCTGGTCGAAGTGCTTGTCCAGGCTCGTGGTTCTGGCCGGTCATGTTCCGCAGCGGCGCGTCGTCGTCGAACTCCAGGCCGTGCAGGATCGGGTCCAGGTCCAGGCCGTCGGCCTTCCAGTGGTTGACGGCGTCGCGGGCATCCAGGACTTCGGCGTGGCCGATGGCTTCCTCAAGGCTGCGGAAGCCAAGCTCAGCGAGGATCTCGCGGACTTCCTCAGCGAGGAATTCGAAGAAGTTGACCACGAACTCCGGCTTGCCGCTGAAGCGGGCGCGCAGGCTCGGGGTTCTGCGTGGCGACGCCCACCGGGCAGGTGTCCAGGTGGCAGACGCGCATCATGATGCAGCCTTCCACCACCAGCGGAGCGGTGGCGAAGCCAAACTCCTCACCGCCCAGCAGCGCAGCGATGACCACGTCGCGGCCGGTCTTGAGCTGGCCGTCCACCTGCACCACCACGCGGTCGCGGAGGCCGTTGAGCATGAGCGTCTGCTGCGTCTCGGCCAGGCCGAGCCCCACGGAACACCGGCGTGCTTGAGCGAGTTCAGCGGCGAGGCTCCGGTTCCGCCGTCGTGTCCGGAGACGAGTACGACGTCGGCCTTCGCCTTGGTCACGCCGGACGCCACGGTGCCGATCCCCACTTCAGAGACAAGCTTTACGTGGACACGGGCCGAGGGGTTGGCGCGCTTGGCATCATAGATGAGCTGCGCGAGGTCCTCGATGGAGTAGATATCGTGGTGCGGGGGCGGGGAAATCAGTCCCACGCCGGGGGTCGAGTGCCGGGTCCGGGCCACCCACGGGTAGACCTTCTGCGCCATCAACTGGCCGCCTTCGCCGGGCTTGGCACCCTGGGCCATCTTGATTTGGATGTCGTCCGCGTTGGTCAGGTAGAGGCTGGTCACGCCGAAGCGGCCGGACGCGATCTGCTTGACCGCGGAGCGGCGCTTCGGGTCGAGCAGGCGGTCCACGTCCTCGCCGCCTTCACCGGTGTTTGATTTGCCGCCCAGGCTGGTTCATGGCGATGGCCAGCGTCTCGTGCGCTTCCTGCGAGATGGAGCCGTAGCTCATAGCACCCGTGGCGAACCGCTTGACGATGCTGGAGACGGGCTCCACTTCCTCAAGCGGAACGGCCGGGCGCTCGTTCTTGAACTTGAGCAGCCCGCGGAGGGTCATCAGGTTGGTGGACTGGTCGTCCACTCCCCTGGTGTACGCCTTGAAGATGTCATAGCGGCGCTCACGCGTGGCGTGCTGCAGCCTAAAGACCGTCTCCGGGTTGAACAGGTGCGGCTCGCCGTCGCGGCGCCACTGGTACTCACCGCCGCCCAGCAGGGGGCGGTGCGGCTGTTCGATGCCGCCGTCCGGGTAGGCCATCTGGTGCCGCGCGGAAACCTCGGCTGCGATGACGTCGAGGCCGACGCCACCGAGCCTGCGAGTGGGTCCCGGCGAAGAATTCGTCCACCAGGTCCTGGCCCAGGCCGAGCGCCTCGAACGTCTGCGCACCCGTGTAGGAGGCCACGGTGGAGATGCCCATCTTGGACATGATCTTCAGGACACCCTTGCCGAGGCCCTTGATCAGGTTGTAGACACCGTCCTGCGGGGTCACCCCGGTGACGTCGCCCGCGGCGATGAGCTGCTCCACGGATTCCATGGCCAGGTACGGGTTCACGGCGGAGGCGCCGTAGCCGATCAGGACTGCCACGTGGTGCGTTTCGCGGACGTCGCCGGCCTCGACCACCAGGGCGGTCTTGGTGCGGTTGGCGCTGCGCAGCAGGTGGTGATGCACGGCGCTGACCAGCAGCAACGACGGGATGGGCGCCCACTGGGCGTTGGAGTCACGGTCGGACAGCACGATGTACTGAACGCCGCGGTTGATCGCACCGGAAACCTGTTCGCAGATTTCGGTGAGCCGGGCGCGGAGGGCGTTCTCACCGCCCTCGGGGCGGTACAGGCCGCGGACCTTCATGGACAAGCGGTCGCCGTCTGGGCTTTCGATGTTGGCGATCTTGGCGAGCCTGGTCGTTGTTGATCACCGGGAAGGGCAGCTGGACCTGGGGCTGGCGGACCCGCTTTGTGTCAAGCAGGTTGCCGTTGGGTCCAATGGCGCAGGTCAGGGAGGTGACCAGTTCTTCGCGGATGGCGTCCAGCGGCGGGTTGGTGACCTGCGCGAACGACTGCACGAAGTAGTCGAACAGCAGGCGTGGGCGTTTGGACAACACGGCAACCGGAGTATCGGAACCCATGGCGCCGAGCGGCTCGGCACCGGTGCGGGCCATCGGACCCAGCAGGATCTTCAGTTCCTCGGTGGTATAGCCGAAGGTCCGCTGGCGGATGTTCACGGACGCGGCCGTGTGCACCACGTGCTCGCGCTCGGGCAGGCTCGTTAAGGTCGATCAGGTTGTCCTTGACCCACTCGGCCCACGGGTTGGCGGCCGCGACCTCGGCCTTGACCTCTTCGTCGTCGATGATGCGGCCGGCCTCGGTGTCCACCAGGAACATCTTGCCCGGGGACACGCGGCCCTTCTTGACCACCTTGGAGGGCTCAACGTCGATCACGCCCACCTCGGAGGCAAAGACGATCAGCCCGTCCTCGGTGATCCAGAAGCGGCCGGGACGCAGTCCGTTGCGGTCAAGGGTCGCGCCGACCAGGTTGCCATCGGTAAAGGAGACAGCGGCGGGGCCGTCCCACGGTTCCATCAGCAGGGAGTGGTACTCGTAGAAGGCGCGCCGGGCCGGATCCATCGTGGCGTGGTTTTCCCAGGCCTCGGGGATCATCATCATGATCGAGTGGGTGATCGGGCGGCCGGAAAGCCACAGGAGCTCGGCTACCTCATCGAAGGATGCGGAGTCGGAGGCGCCGGGGGTGCAGATGGGGTACAGCTCTTCCGGCGAGTCACCCAGCAGCGGGTTGGCAAGCTGGGACTGGCGGGCCCGCATCCAGTTCCGGTTGCCCTTGACGGTGTTGATTTCACCGTTGTGGGCGATGGTCCGGAACGGCTGTGCGAGCGGCCAGGAGGGGAAGGTGTTAGTGGAGAAGCGCGAGTGCACGATCGCCAGCTTGGTCTTGAACCGCTTGTCGGAGAGATCCGGGTAGAACGGCTCCAGGCCGGGCGGTGGTGAGCATGCCCTTGTAGACGATGGTGCGTGAGGACAGCGACGGGAAGTACACGCCGAACTTGTTCTGGGCGCGCTTGCGGATGCGCCAGGCGCGGGAATCGAGCTCGTTGCGGTCCAGTTCCGCGCCATCGGCGGGAGCCAGGAAGGGCTGGGAGAAGTACGGCATGCAGGCCCGGGCCATGGCGCCCACGAGGTCGGCGACCACGGGCACTTCACGCCAGCCGAGGACCTTCAGGCCTTCGTCGGCAGCCAGGCCCTCGATGCCGGCCTTCGCAGCGTCGGCCTCCCGCTGTTCGGCGGGCAGGAATGCGGTACCGGCAACGTACTGGCCGGGAGCGGGAAGTTCGAACTCGGTTACGGCCCGGAAGAATTCGTCAGGGATCTGCATGAGCAGTCCTGCTCCGTCACCGGTTCCCTCATCGGCGCCCACGGCGCCGCGGTGCTCAAGGTTGCGCAGCGCGGTCAGTGCGGCATCGACAATGTCATACCCGGGTTCGCCGCGCAGGGTGGCAATAATGGCGAGCCCGCAGGCGTCCTTCTCCTGTTCCGGGTTGTACAGCCCGGCGGCTTCCGGCATGGCCGCGAAGCGCTTGAACGGCGACATGGCAGTCCCTGGCTGATCCGGTTCGGACCAGGCGGGAGTGTTAAGAGTTTGGGTCATGGGAGACGTCCTTCCTCCTGATCGTGCGTATGGAAGGGACACCGTTGGCCCCACTCGTCGGCGCCGTTGCAAGGGCACAACAAAGTGTTGATTACTGGAAATTGTAGGTCAGCGCGGCCTGCTGAACTAACGGTTACGCAGGCCCCTGCCCGAAGCAACACCGGCCGGCATCTCTGTGCCGTACGGACTTGCCCCATGCCACGACATTGTGGTTTTCGGGCTCTTCGAGCGGTGGCTCTACTGCCCTGCCTGGCCGGCGTCCTACTTGCCGGCGCCGGCCTCCGATGCGGGTCCTGTGGCTGTGCTGCCGGAGTGCCCGGCAGCCGTCGCATCCGTTCCGGGCTTTGGGCCGGCCGGTGCCGCCGCGGCCTCTTCCGTGGGGTCGGAAGCATGCCTGGAACCGCTGTGGTTATCAGGGAGATTACCACGCGAATCACTATCTGAGACAACAGTGTCCGGATCACGGACCTCTGTGACTGCCCCGGCATGCGGGCCCGTGACGGCCACGTCCGGTTCGCGGCCGGCGAGGTAGACGGTGTCCGGTTCCGGGCGGCCCTTGCGGCCCAGGAGGAGGAAGGCAACCAGGGCTGTCAGGAACACGAAGATGCTGGTCCAGACGTTGAGCCTGGTGGTGATGCCCAGGATGTTGATCTGTTCTGCATCGTCGATGCGCATTGCCTCGATCCAGACGCGGCCCAGCGTGTAGTACAGGGCGTAGAGCCAGAAGAGCCTGCTCCGGCGGAAGTTGAACCGGCGGTCCAGGGCCAGCAGGATCAGGACACCCGCCAGGTTCCAGAGGGACTCATAGAGGAAGGTGGGGTGGAAGAGGGTGTCCGCGGGCATGCCGGCGGGAAAGTTGGGGTTGTTGGCGTCGATCTGCAGGCCCCACGGAAGGGTGGTGGGGCCGCCGAAGAGTTCCTGGTTGAAGTAGTTGCCCCACCGGCCGATGGCCTGGGCCAGGAGCAGTCCGGGTGCTGCGGCGTCGACGAATGCGCTCAGCTTGACGCCGCTGCGCCGGCAGCCGATCCACGCACCGATGGCACCGAGGACCACGGCGCCCCAGATTCCCAGACCGCCGCGCTGGATCTGCGGGATGAGTGAGAGGTCGCCGGTACCGTCGAACCCGGGACCGAAGTAGGCGTCCGGGGATGACACCACGTGGTAGAGCCGCCCTCCGATGATGCCGAAGGGAATGGCCCAGATAACGATGTCCCAAACGCTGCCTTCAGGGGCACCGCGCTTGGCCCAGCGCACAGAGGTCAGCCACAGGCCCACCACGATGCCTGCCAGGATGCACAGCGCATAGGCGTGGATACGCAGGCTGCCCCACGGGAGGGGGATGTCGAAGCCGGACCAGTTCGGGCTGGGGATGCTGGCGGACACCAGCATGGGCGCCTGGGCGGCTGCCTGAAGAAGCGTCTGCATGGCCTAGGCCCCGGCTTCCTGGGCCAGGCCGGATTCCCGGGTCAGCCCTGTGCTGAGGTCCTTGGTCAGGGCGCCGACGGCGTCCACTCCCCCGTCGCGGAGGGCTGCGACCAGCGCCGTGCCCACGATGACGCCTTCGGCGTAGGCGGCGATCTCCCGGACCTGGTCCGCGGTGGAGACCCCAAGCCCAACGCAGACGCGTTCCGCGCCTGCGTTGTGCGCGGCTGCCACAACATCCTTCGCTGCCGTGCTGACCGACGTCCGGGCACCGGTGACGCCCATGATGGACACGGCGTACACGAAACCGCGGCTCGCGTCCACGGTCCGCTGCATCCGCTCGGCCGTAGAGGACGGTGCCACCAGGAACACCCGGTCCAGGCCGTATTTGTCCGAGGCCTCCATCCACTGGGCGGCCTCGTCCGGAATCAGGTCCGGGGTGATGAGCCCGGCTCCCCCGGCCTCGGCCAGCCTGCGCGAGAACTCATCAACGCCCATGCGGACCACGGGGTTCCAGTAGGTCATGACCAGGACAGCGGCGTCGGTCTTGCTGGTGATGCCTGCGACGACGTCGAATACCTGGCGGACATGGAAGCCCTTGGCCAGCGCTTCCGTGGTGGCGGCCTGGATGACCTGGCCGTCCATGACGGGATCGGAATAGGGGATGCCGATCTCGATCAGGTCGGCACCGTTCTCCGCCAGGGCAATGCCCGCGGCGATGGTCTCCTCCACGCTGGGGTAGCCGGCGGGGAGGTAGCCGATGAGTGCCGAGCGTCCCTGGGAACGCGCACGGTCAATGGCGGCTGCGGACTTGCTGGTGGTCTCTGCGCTGTTCACAGCTGTTCCCCCTCTTTGCCGATTTCGGATTCGGCGGAATTCTTGTCCAACAGGTCAAACCATTCGGCAGCGGTGGCCACGTCCTTGTCGCCGCGTCCTGAAAGGTTGACGATGACGATCTTGTCGGCGGCGGACGCCGGGTCCTCGGCGGCGAGCCGCTGGCCCACCTTGATGGCGCCGGCCAGGGCGTGCGAAGACTCAATGGCGGGAATGATGCCCTCGGTGCGGCACAGCAGCCTGAAGGCCTCCATCGCCTCGCCATCGGTGATGGGCTCGTAGCTGACCCGTCCGATATCGGCCAGGTAGGAGTGCTCCGGGCCGACGCCCGGGTAGTCCAGGCCGGCGGAGATGGAGTGCGACTCGATGGTCTGCCCGTCGTCGTCCTGCATCAGGTAGGAGCGTGCGCCGTGGAGGACGCCGGGCTTGCCCAGGGTGATGGTGGCGGCATGCCTGCCGGTCTCCACGCCTTCGCCGCCGGCCTCGAAGCCGTAGATCTTCACGCTGGGGTCATCCAGGAATCCGTGGAAGATGCCGATGGCGTTGGAGCCACCGCCAATGCAGGCGCAGACAGCGTCCGGGAGACGGCCTTCCTGCTCCAAGATCTGGGCGCGGGCCTCCTCGCCGATGACCTCATGGAAGTACCGGACCATGGCGGGGAACGGGTGTGCCCCGGCAGCGGTGCCCAGCAGGTAGTGGGTGGTGGAAACGTTGGCCACCCAGTCGCGGAGGGCGTCGTTGATGGCGTCCTTGAGGGTCTGCGATCCGCTGGTCACTGGAATGACCTTGGCGCCCAGGAGCTCCATGCGGGCAACGTTCAGTGCCTGGCGGCGGCAGTCCTCCGCCCCCATGTACACCACGCATTCCAGGCCCATGAGGGCGGCGGCGGTGGCGCTTGCCACGCCGTGCTGGCCGGCCCCGGTTTCGGCAATGATGCGGGTTTTGCCCATCCGCTTGGCGAGCAGGGCCTGGCCCAGGACGTTGTTGATCTTGTGCGACCCGGTGTGGTTGAGGTCCTCGCGCTTGAGGAACACCCGTACTCCGCCCGCGTGCTGGGAGAACCGCTTGGCTTCGGTCAGCAGGGAGGGCCGGCCGGAGTAGTTCTTGTTCAGATCGGCAATCTGCGCCCGGAATTCGGGATCGTCCTTGGCCTTGTTGAAGGTCTCCTCAAGTTCGTCCAGGGCGGCGATGAGCGACTCAGGCATCCACCGGCCGCCGTAGTTGCCGAAATACGGCCCGGGGGCGTGGCGGAGGGATCCGCCCTGCAGGAATGCTTCCGCGGTGTTGTTGTCAGCGTTTCCTGAGGGTGCGTCAGCCATCAGTCCTGTCCTCTTCGATCGGTGTGGTCAAAAGTGTGCGGCTCCGGCGAAACGCCGGAAATATGTGCCTGTCCTGCGGGGCCCAACTGTCGGCCCCGCAGGATGAATGCTGTGTGCCTTAGGCGCGCGCGGCGATGGCGGCGGCACCCGCAGCGGTGAACTCTGCGATGCGTTCCCGGGGCGTGGCGTGACTTACCAGGGCCTCGCCCACCAGTATCGCGTTGGCGCCGCTGGCGGCGTAATGCGTGACGTCGTCGGCATCCCTGACGCCCGATTCGGCAACCACGACGGCCTCAGCCGGAATCATTCCTGCCAATGAGGCAAAAACGGAACGGTCGACGTCGAGCGTCTTCAGGTTGCGCACGTTGACGCCGATGATCCGCGCGTTGGCCGCGACGGCCCGATCGATTTCCTCCTCCGTGTGGGTCTCCACCAGCACGTTCATGCCGAGTTCCCGGCTGAGGGCGCTGAACTCTGTGAGCTGGGCGTTGGAGAGGGCCGCCACGATGAGCAGGATGAGGTCGGCGCCGTGGGCACGGGCTTCCCAGATCTGGTACTCGTCGAGCGTGAAGTCCTTGCGAAGCAGCGGGGTGTCGACGGCGGCGCGCACGGCATCGAGGTCTGCCAGGGACCCATTGAAGCGGCGCTGTTCGGTGAGGACACTGATGACGGAGGCACCGCCGTCGGCGTACTGCCTGGCGAGCGACGCGGGATCCCCGATGCTGGCGAGATCACCCTTGGAGGGGCTGCGGCGCTTGATTTCAGCGATGACTTTCAGCTGTTCCCGGGTTGGGGAGGTTCCGCCGAGCGCCGCCCAGGCGTCGCGGGCAGGTGGCGCGGCCCGCGCCAGGTCTTTCAGCTCAGCCAGGGAAACGAGGCGCTTCCTGGCCTCCATATCCTCCCTGACACCGGCATTGATGTCATCGAGAACAGTCGCCATCAGTGGCCGGAGTTCTTCAGCTTGCTGCCTTCGACTCCGTAGCCTGCCTTGCGCATGACGTAACCGAGGATCAGGCCGATAACCATGACAACCGCGCCGCCAATGAAAATGGGGGTGCTGGCGATGACGAAGGCGATGGCTGCGATGAGTGCGCCTACGAGCATGACGATGACGCAGGTCCAGGCGGCCGGGCTGTTGCCGTGGCCCAGTTCCTGGCTGTGGTCAATGGCGCCGGGGGCCACCGTGCGGGTGCCTGACTTGGAAACGGACGCAGGTGCTTTGCTCATGGAAATCTCCTCAGGATGGATACTGCTTACATTCTGCCATTTTTTGGCTGCCACCCGCGTACCGCGGGGCTTCGCCGCCCCTTGCCGGTGCTGGAACCGGTGCTGGTGGCCACTGGCCCTAGGTTGGGTCCTCGCCGCGGGACAGCCGGTCCCAGCTGTCGATCTCGTCCACGGGCCCAGCCGTCGCAGCGGTCCCTGCGGCGCCCGCCGCGTCATATTTGGTGCGCGCCTTCCAGTAACGGGCGGCGGGCAGGATCAGCAGGCCGGCCAGGGCCAGCAGGCAGCCGGCGACGACGGCGAGTACCGGGAAGGGGGTCAGCTCAACGTGCGCCTGGCTGCCGGAGATCCCCGTGGCACCTGCGATGGTTCCCTGCGCGGCCGCGAGCGGGTCAGCGATGACGGTTGCCGCGGCGGTGGCCACGCCGGCTGAAGCGAGGACGATGATGGCAGTGATGACCCACCGCGCGATCCTGCCCGCGATGGCCGCTGCGAGGCCACCGGCGAGGGCCACCAGGGCCAGTGCGGTCACGGTGGTGGCGGCCTTGCTGCCCTGCACCTGGATGGCACCCTGGGTGGCCGCGGCCTGGCCCACCTGGTTGGGGTCCACGGTGGCAGTGATCCACGTCTGGGTGGTGGTGCCGAAAGCGGCCAGCGCCAGGAGCGTAATGAGCAGCACCAGCGTTGACTTGCGTGCCCAGACGGGCGTGGCGCGGCGTGTTTTCGACTTGCCCGCGTTGCCTGTTGTTCCTGCCGTGCCTGCCGGGTCCACCGTTGCTCCGGAATCCGGCATCAGGAATCCGTCCCGCCGGGGAGGGACTCCGCCGAAATGTTGTGCAGGGATCCGGCGGTGTGGACGGCGCGCAGCGGGGCGGCGGCCTTGTTGACGGTTTCCATGGCTTCGGTGGGGTTCACCGAGTCCGCCACGATGCCGCCGCCGGCCTGGACGTAGGCCCGCCCGTCACGGATCAGCGCGGACCTGATGGCGATGGCCATGTCCATGTCCCCGGCGAAGTCGAGGTAGCCCACCACGCCGCCGTAGATGCCGCGGCGGTGCGGTTCCAGCTCATCGAGGAGGCGCAGCGCCCTGGGCTTGGGCGCACCGGAAAGCGTGCCGGCCGGGAATGTGGCCTTCAGGACGTCGTAGGCCTTGGCCTGCGTGGCCAGCTTGCCTACCACGGTGGACACAAGGTGCATGATGTGGCTGAACCGCTCCACCTCCATGAACTGGGTGACGTCAACGGTGCCGGCCACGCACACCTTGGAGAGGTCGTTGCGGGACAGGTCCACCAGCATCAGGTGCTCGGCGCGTTCCTTCTGGTCCGCCAGGAGCTCTTCGGCGAGGGCTTTGTCCGCCTCGACCGTCTTGCCGCGGGGACGGGATCCGGCGATGGGGTGGGTGATGACTTCCTCGCCCGTAACCGTCACCAGGGCTTCCGGCGAGGACCCGACGATGGAGTACTCCCGGCCTTCGGCGTCGGCCAGGCTGAAGATGTACATGTAGGGGCTGGGGTTGGTGTTGCGCAGGACACGGTACACGTCCAGGGCGGACGCCTTGCACTCCATCTCGAAGCGGCGCGAGATCACCACCTGGAAGACCTCGCCATCAACGATGGCTTCCTTGCCGCGGTCCAGGGCGGCCAGGTACTCGGCTTCGTCCCAGCGTTCCTGGACGCTTGAGGCGAAGTCCAGGGCTGCCGGCGCCAGCACCGACACGGGCTGCGGGACGGGGGCGCTGATCTTTGCAAGGAGTTCCTTGACCCGGGCCACGGCGTCGTGCCAGGCCTCGTCCACGCGCTCGGAGCTGTTGTCGAAATTGATGGCGTTGGCGATGAGCAGGACGGTGCCGTCCACGTTGTCATGCACAGCCATGTCCGTGACCAGGTTCAACGCCATTTCCGGCAGTTGGAGATCGTCCTCCGGCGGGCTGACCAGCCGTTCCCAGTGCCGGACGGTTTCCCAGCCGAGGAAACCCACCAGGCCGGAGGTGAAGGGCGGCAGTCCGTCGAACCGGTCGGTGCGCAGCGCGTCGATGGTGTCCCGGATGGCGTCCACGGGACTGCCGCTGACCGGCACGCCCGCGGGCGGTTCGCCCAGCCAGTGCGCCTGGCCGTCCTTGGTGGTCAGGGTGGCGCGGGACCTGGCGCCGATGAACGAGTAGCGGGACCAGGCGCCGCCCACCGCGGCCGATTCCATGAGGAAGGTGCCGGGCTGCCCCTGGGCCAGCTTCCGGTACAGGCCGATGGGGGTTTCGGCGTCGGCGAGGACCTTGAGCCTGACGGGAATGACGCGGCTGTGGCCGGCGAGTTCCCGGAATTCCTCAAGGCTTGGACTGATGGTTCCGAGGTCCTGCATGGCTGTGCTTGTCCGCCTGTTCTTCGAAAGGGCCGGCGTTGCCGGATACCTTGGGTGTGCTGTGCTGGGGTGGCCGCTGCCGTGTGGAGGCGCCGGCCGGCCGCGTGTGCCGCTTAGCTTGCCTGGCCTGCCACCACGTCGAGTGCCCTGCCGTCAAAGCAGGTGCGGGTGCCCGTGTGGCAGGCGGCACCCACCTGGTCGACGCGGACCAGCAGGGCGTCGCCGTCGCAGTCCATGGCCACGGACTTGACCCACTGGACGTGGCCGGACGTGTCGCCCTTGCGCCAGTATTCCTGGCGGGACCGGGAGTAGAACGTCACGCGGCCTGTCGTCATGGTGCGGTGCAGGGCCTCGTCATCCATCCAGCCAAGCATCAGGACTTCGTTCGTGTCGTACTGCTGCACCACAGCAGCCACCAGGCCGGCGCCGTCGCGCTTGAGCGCAGCAGCCACCTCCCTGGGAAGCAGGCTTGCCGGCGGGGCGGTTTCCACCGACGACGACGGCACTGCTTCCACAGACTGCGACACGGCGGATCCTGCGGTTTGGACGGGGGTTGGCTGCTCAGACATCGGCTCAAGTCTAGTGCCTCCGGAGGCCCGCCCTCCTGTTGTGAACAACGGCACGCCACCACCCGCTGCAGTGCTGCCCATCTCCACACCACTCGTGCTAGTTTCACAAGTGATGCATTTCGTCGAACCGTCCCGAGAAGTCCTGGCCGAAACCCTGCTTGCGGCCGGCCCTGATGCGCCCACGCTGTGCAAGGGCTGGCGTACCAGGGACCTTGCCGCGCACCTTTACCTGCGCGAGCGGAAGGCCGCCGTCGGGCTTGGTTTGATCATCAAGCGCCTGGCCAAGGCGTCGGACCAGGCCACCGCCAAGCTGGCGGCCAAGCTCACCCGTAACGAGGATTACGCCCGGCTGGTGAACACCTTCCGCGCCGGGCCGCCGGCCCTCTCCCCGATGAGCATCCGGGCGCTGGATGAGAGCGCCAACCTGATCGAGTACTTTGTGCACACGGAGGACGTCCGGCGCGCCGTGGACCGCTGGGCACCCCGCGCCCTCGACGAGGCCTACTCGGACGCTTTGTGGGATGAACTCGTGAAGCGTGCCGCCATCCTTTATCGGGGCGTTGACCTGGGCATTGTCCTGGTCCGCCCGTCCGGTCCCCGCCACGTCGCCAAGCGCGCGCCTGTTTCGGTGGCAATCGTCGGCGAGCCGGGTGAACTGCTGATGCACGCCCATGGCCGCACGCGCCACGCCCTGGTCACCTTCGAGGGCCAGCCCGACGCCGTCGCCCTCCTCCAGTCAGCCGAAGTAGGGCTCTAAAAAGCGACGCCAGGTCACACTCAGTGACCTGGCGTCGTGCTTTCCGGGAACTGTCAGCGTACTTCGAAGCCTGCCGCTCGGATGGCGTCCTTGACCTGGGACATCATGTTGTCCGGTCCCCAGTGGAAGATCGAGGCGGCCAGGACGGCGTCCGCTCCCGCTGCGACGGCGGGCGGGAAGTGGGCCGGCTCCCCCGCGCCGCCGGAGGCGATGATGGGGACCCTGACCGCGGCCCGGACCAGCTTGATGAGCTCGAGGTCGAAGCCGTCCTTGGTGCCGTCGGCGTCGATGGAGTTCAGCAGGATCTCGCCCACCCCACGGTCCGCTGCTTCCCTGGCCCACTCGATCGCATCGATGCCGGTCCCGGTGCGGCCGCCGTGGGTGGTCACTTCGAATCCCGACGGCGTGGGCTCGGATCCCGGCCGGGTGCGGCGCGCGTCAACGGACAGGACCAGCACCTGGGAACCGAAGTGCCGGGTGATCTCGTCGATGACGTCGGGCCGGGCCACCGCCGCGGTGTTGATGGAGGCCTTGTCGGCGCCGTAGCGCAGGAGCTTGTCCACCTCGGCCACGCCGCGGACGCCGCCGCCGACAGTGAGCGGGATGAACACTTCCTCCGCCGTGCGGCGGACGACGTCGAACGTGGTCTCCCGGTTGCCGGACGACGCGGTGACGTCAAGGAACGTCAGTTCGTCGGCGCCGGCGTTGTCATAGCGGTGGGCGAGTTCCACGGGGTCCCCGGCATCGCGGAGGCCCTCGAAATTGACGCCTTTGACGACCCGTCCGGCATCGACGTCAAGGCAGGGAATGACCCGTACTGCTACTGCCATGGGAACTCCTGGATACTCGATGGTGCTGGAGGTGCCGGTTGTCAGATGCGGCAGGCGTGGATGCTGCTGACCAGGATGGCGCGGGCGCCAAGGTCGTACAGTTCATCCATGATCCGGTTGGTTTCCTTCTTGGGCACCATGGACCGGACGGCCACCCAGTCGGAATCGCGCAGCGGGGATACGGTGGGCGATTCGAGGCCGGGGGTCAGGCTGGCGGCCTTTTCCACGAGCTCTTTGCGGATGTCGTAATCCATCAGCACGTACTGGCGCGCCACCAGGACGCCCTGAAGGCGGCGGATGAGGACCTCGATCTCCTTGGCGGTGCCGTTGGCAGCGCCATCGGCACCGGTGCGCCGGATCAGGACGGCTTCGGATTTGAGGATGGGATCGCCGAAGATTTCCATGCCGGCGGCCTTGAGGGTGTTGCCGGTTTCCACGACGTCGGCGATGGCGTCCGCGACGCCGAGGCGGACTGAGGATTCGACGGCGCCGTCCAGGCGAACCACCTTCGCGTTGATGCCGCGTTCGGCCAGGTAGTTGCGCAGCAGGCCGTCATAACTGGTCGCCAGGCGCTTCCCCTCGAGTTCGGCGGCGGAGCTGAAATCGCCCACCGGCCCGGCGAAACGGAAGGTGGAGGCGGCGAATCCCAGCGGCAGGAGCTCTTCGGCTTCCACCTCGGCGTCCAGCAGCAGGTCGCGGCCGGTGATGCCGACGTCGAGCGTTCCCCGGCCGACGTAGACCGCAATGTCGCGGGGGCGGAGGAAGAAGAACTCAATGTCGTTGTCGGGGTCCACCATGACCAGGCTCGCGGCTGTCACGCCGCTGGCGGTATCCGGCTTCGGAGAGCATGGCGGACGCGGCTTCGGACAGGGAGCCCTTGTTGGGGACGGCTACTCGCAGCATAGGGATTTCTTTCTGGGGTGGAAGGTCTTGGTTATCAGGCAATGCAGGCCACAGCGGGCCCGGCGGCAACGCGCCGGACCGGTGGCTACAGATGCTTGTAAACGTCTTCCAGGGTCAGGCCTTTGGCGAGCATCAGGACCTGCAGGTGGTACAACAGCTGGGAGATTTCCTCGGCCGCAGCTTCATCGGATTCATATTCGGCAGCCATCCATACTTCGGCTGCTTCCTCAACGACTTTCTTGCCGATGCCGTGAACACCGGAGTCCAACTCAGCGACGGTGCGGGAGCCTTCCGGGCGGGTGGCTGCCTTCTCGCTGAGCTCAGCGAACAGCGTCTCGAAATTCTTCACGCCCTCCAGCCTACTTGGTGCGGCCGCGCCGGCGCTTCCCGGGCCGTTGCATGACGGGCGCGATGTGAGGGAATACACACCGCGCCCGTGCAGGTGGCTCCCGGTTAGCGCCGGTACTGCTTGAGGACGACGGCGGTGGCCAGCGCCGCGGTCACTGCCTCGTGGCCCTTGTCTTCCTTGGAGCCGGGCAGGCCGGCGCGGTCCAGGCCCTGCTGTTCGTTGTCGCAGGTGAGCACGCCGAAGCCCACCGGCACGCCCGTGGAGACGCTGACGTCCGTGAGGCCCGACGTCGCGGCCTGGCAGACGTAGTCAAAGTGCGGGGTTCCGCCGCGGATCACAACGCCGAGGGCCACCACGGCGTCAAAGTGCGGTGCCAGCCGTGCGGCAGCCACCGGGAGTTCGAAGCTGCCGGGAACCCGAAGCACGGTGGGCTCGGCGATCCCAGCGTCCTTGGCAGCGCGGAGGGCGCCGTCCAGGAGGCCGTCCATAATCTGGGTGTGCCAGGCGGCTGCGACGATCGCCAGCTTCAGCTGCGACGTCTCGGCGGGGTTGAGGGTGCTGAGGTCAATGTCGGGGGCGCCGTGTCCGCTCATGGATTTTTTGTGTTCCGTTCGTTCTGGAAGACGTCAGTCTTGTTCGTGGTCGTAAGGGGTTTCGGGGGCGGTCACGGGAACGGGAGCCTCCTGCGTGTCCAGCAGGAGCCTGTGTTCCATGCGGTCCTTCTTGGTTCGCAGGTAGCGGATGTTCTGTTCGCGGGACGGCACCTCGGTGGGAACCATTTCCACCACCCGCACCCCGGCCTTGGCCAGCCTGTTCTGCTTGTCCGGGTTGTTGCTCAGGAGCCGTACCTCGTGCAGGCCCATCTCTGCGAGGATCTGGGCCGCAGCCTTGTAGCAGCGCGCATCAACGGGCAGGCCCAGCTGCTCGTTTGCCTCAACGGTGTCGAAGCCCGCTTCCTGGAGCGCGTAGGCCTTGATCTTGTTGGCCAGGCCGATGCCGCGGCCTTCCTGCCCACGAAGGTAGAGCAGGGTTCCGCCGTTGTCCCGGATGAGCTCCAGTGCGAAAGCGAGCCTGCTCGCCGCAGTCGCACCGGTAGGAACCAAAGACGTCTCCGGTGAGGCACTCGGAGTGCAGCCGGACCAAAGGAGCTTTTCCGTCGGTCGGGGCATTGGGGGAACTGACTGCCAGGTGTTCCACACCGGTCACCAGGTCCGTCCAGGCCTGCGCCACAAAGTCGCCGAACGCGGTGGGAAGCTGCACCACGGGCCCTCCGCTGACGGGATGGGGCGCCCCGCCGGGCACCGTGTGGGACTTCCGGTGACCGTTGTGCTGGCCGTCGTCGCTGGCTGCCGCTGCCGTCATCGTTTCTCCTTCTCTTCACCCGGTATTGCCCGGGCATCTTCATCGGGGCCTCCCCGGCCCCGGCTTCAAGATACGCCACCAGGTCCTCGATGGAGATGAGGGGGCACCCATGTTCTGCTGCGAACGAACGAAGTCCGTCCAGGCGCATCATTTCGCCGTCGTCATACACCACTTCCGCGATCACCCCGACGGGCTCAAGGCCCGCCAGGCGGCACAGGTCCACCGCGGCCTCGGTGTGGCCCTGGCGTTCCCGCACACCTCCGTCAACTGCACGGAGCGGGAAAATATGCCCCGGCCTGGTCACAGAAGCCGGTCCTGCCTGCGGGTCCGCCAGGATCCGGGCCGTGAGGGCCCGGTCCGAGGCGGAGATTCCAGTGCTGACACCGACGGCGGCGTCGCAGGAGACGGTGTAGGCGGTGCCCTTCGCGTCCTCGTTGACGGCAGTCATGGGAGGCAGGGCCAGGGCGTCGGCGCGGTCCCCGGTCAGCGGCACGCAGATCACGCCGGAGCTGTACCGGATGGTCCAGCCCATGAGGGCGGGGGTGGCGTGCTGGGCGGCGAAGATGATGTCGCCTTCGTTTTCGCGGTCTTCGTTGTCCACCACCAGCACCGGGCGGCCGGCCGCCATGGCGCGCACTGCGTCCCGGATGGAGTCCAGTCCCCTGGGGGTGCGGAAGACGTTCCGCCGGTCACCGGGCGGCTGGCCCCGGGACCATTTGCGACGGCGGGTTCCAGGCGTACGGCGTTCACCGCGCACCTCCTGCACGGGACGCTTCGCCACTGCCTGCCGGTGCCGCGGCGTCGCGGAACGCAAGCAGCCGTTCCGTGTACTTGGCCAGGACGTCGACCTCCAAGTTCACCCGGCTGCCGGCAATCCTGGTGCCCAGGCCGGTTTCGGCGAGAGTGGTGGGGATCAGGCCTACTTCGAACCAGGGTTCCTGCTCGGCGGCCGGGCTCACCGCCGTCACCGTGAGGGAGACGCCGTCGATGGCGATGGAGCCTTTCTCGGCAATGTAGCGGGCCAGGTTGGCCGGGACGCCGAAGCGCAGCCGCTCCCAATTGCCCTGGGGTTCGCGTTCCAGCAGGACGCCCACACCGTCCACATGGCCCTGGACAACGTGGCCGTCCAGGCGGCCGCCCACTGGAACGCAGCGTTCCAGGTTGACGGAGTCGCCTGCACGGAGCTCGCCGATGGTGCTCCGCACCAAGGTCTCCCCCATGACGTCCACGCTGAAGTCTTTGCCGTCAAATGCCGTTGCCGTCAAGCACACCCCGTTAACGGCGATGGAGCCGCCAAGTGCCAGGCCTTCGGTGGAGGACGGTGCGTGCAGCCGTACGGTGGCGCTGGTGTTGCCGTGACGCTCCACAGACAGCACCCGCCCCTGCTCGGCAATAATTCCGGTGAACATCAGTAGCCTCCCTGGGCCTGGTCCGCGCTGCCGCGGGATGGTGGGTAATCGAGTGCAACTTTGCGTTGCGGTCTAAGGTGGAGCCGAAGGTCCCGGCCCAGCGTCCGCACCGCGCCGCCGTCGGACGCGTCCCACTCCCATTGCTGGGCGTCGGGAAGGCTGGTGATGCCCAGCCCGTTCAATGCGGCGGTGCCGGATCCCAGCAGGGTGGGCGCCAGGTACACGATCAGCTCGTCAACCAGGCCGGCCGCCAGGAAGGAGCTCAGGATGCTGGATCCGCCCTCCACCATGACGTGCCGGATGCCTGACGTGTACAGCTTGGACAGCGCTTCATGGGGATCGCGGGTGGGAAGGTGGACAGCCAACCCGTCGTCGCCGTGGATTGCAGCGTCCTTTGGAATGTCGCGCAGCCCCATGACGGCACGAACAGGCTGCTTGGGCGCCCGGTTGCCGGCAGGGTCCCGGGCGGTCAGCCGGGGGTTGTCCACCATCACGGTCTGGGTGCCCACCAGGATGGCGTCGATGCGGCTGCGGATTCCGTGGTTGTCCGCCAGGGACTCCGGGCTGGAAATCCACTGGCTCGTGCCGTCTTCGGCGGCGATCCGGGCGTCAAGGGTCTGCGCGATGTGGAGGGTGACGAAGGGCCGCTTCGCAGCCACTGCCTCGAACCACTGGCGGTTCAGGTCCAGCGCTTCGTCGGCGCCCAGTCCGCTGCGGACCCTGACGCCTGCTGCGCGCAGTGTTGCCGCGCCCCCGGCAGCGGGATCGTGGGGATCGTCAACGGCGTAGACCACGTCCGTGATCCCGGCGGCGATGATTGCCTCCGTGCATGGCCCCGTGCGGCCGACGTGGTTGCAGGGTTCCAGCGTAACCACCATGGTGCAGCCGGACAGGTCCAGTCCGACGGCGGCGGCCTGGGCAATGGCGTCAGCTTCGGCGTGTGCGGTGCCGGCACCGCGGTGGTGACCGGAAACCAGCTGCCGGCCGTCAGGCCCAACGACGACGGCGCCCACCAGGGGATTCGCGCCGCGGGGCCTTCCAGCGCTGCCTTGAGGGCATCCTCCATGGCGCTTATTTCGGCGGAGCTGAAGGCTGTGACCACGCCGGCGTCCGGCTGCAGCTTCGCGGCGCCCGTCATGCGGCTGCCATTGCGGAGTGGTTGCCTGCTTTGGAAGCAGGACTTGCGGCATCAAAGAGCCATCGCTGGTGGTTCATTCTGCGTCGTTCCTTCCCTGTCGAACCGCGATGGCTCCGGGGATACGACAGCAGAACGCTGCGAAGCCCAAAGGCTGCACAGATACAGCTGTACGTGCTTCTCTCATCCAGACTTTAACTGTCGGTACCGGAATTCCACCGGTTCAACCGTCCGCCGGAGTCCTCCTGGGAGAACACCGGCTCGCGGGTCGCGGACTGTCACCGCCGGTTCGGACTTACACCGACCCCGGAGCACGTATGTGTGTTTGTTATTGTGCCATAACCGGCAGGGGCTCCCGGTTATTCCGTCGCCGCGCGTAATGTCCGGCTGCCCTTTGCGCGCAGCAGGTCGATGGCCGCCGACGGATCGTCGGCGCCGTACACGGCGGAACCTGCCACGAAGACGTTGGCGCCGGCCTCGGCGGCGCGGGCGATGGTCTCTTCCGTAATGCCGCCGTCCACCTGGATGGCCACCCCCAGTCCGGAGCCTTCCACGGCCTCGCGGGCGCGCCGGATCTTGGGCAGCGTAAGGTCAAGGAATGGCTGGCCGCCGAAGCCCGGTTCCACAGTCATGATGAGCAGCATGTCCAGGCTCCGTCAGCATGTCCAGGTACGGTTCCACGGGGGTTGCCGGGCGCAGTGCCATCCCAGCCTTGGATCCCCTGCTGCGCAGTTCGCGTGCCAGCTTGATGGGCGCAATGGAGGCCTCCGCGTGGAACGTGACGGAGGCAAGGCCGGCGTCTGCGAATCCGGGCGCCCAGCGGTCTGCATCGGCGATCATCAGGTGGGCGTCGAGTGGAACCGGACTGACCGCCTGGATCCGCTGCACGACCGGCAACCCGATGGTCAGGTTGGGTACGAAGTGGTTGTCCATGACGTCCACGTGCACGGCGTCGGCATTGCTGATCCGCTGCAGTTCGGCCTCAAGGTTGACGAAATCGGCGGAGAGGATGCTCGGATTGATGCAGCATTGCGTCAAGGGGATGCCTTTCACTGAAGGTGCTTTGGTCTCATGATGTCGTGGTCACAGCGACTACTGGCCACGCGGCGTTCTTCCGGGTCAAGCTTTCGTTTCCGGTCAGGCTTTCGCCCCAGTCAGGCTTTCTTCCTAATGAGGGCCAGGAACATCGCGTCGGTGTGGTGGATATGGGGCCAAAGCTGCGCCGTCAGCTCATGGCCGGCGCCGAGGCTGCCGGTCAGGCTGACTGCGTCCAGGGCGGCGCCGGCGTCAAGGAGTTCGAGGTCGGTGCGCTTCCGCAGGACGTCGGCAACAACAGCTGTGGTTTCGGCAGGATGCGGTGAACAGGTCACATAGGCCACCACTCCCCCGGCCGGACAGCGGCCAGGGCCGAGGCCAACAGCTCGCGCTGCAACGGCCCGAGGTCTGCGATGTCCTTGGGCGAGCGGCGCCACCGCGACTCCGGCCTGCGCCTCAGTGCTCCCAGGCCGGTGCAGGGAACGTCCACCAGCACACGGGTGTACCGTTCCGGCTGCTCGGCTCCCACGTCCCGGCCATCACCCGTGCGGACCTGCCAGCTGTCATGCGGGACGGCGGACAGTGCCTGGCTGACGAGCCTGGCCCGGTGCGGGGCAGGTTCGTTTGCAAGAAGCGTGGCGCCCCTTTGATGCGCCAGGGCGCCAAGGAGCGCAGCCTTTCCGCCGGGGCCGGCGCAGAGGTCGAGCCATGCTTCAGTATCACCGGCCGATGGTGCGCTTACGGTGCCACCCACTTGCCCGGCCGTACCGAGGTCCACAGCAGCCAGCGCCCGGGCCACCAGGCGGGAACCGACATCCTGCACCCGCGTGGTACCGGCGCGGACAGAGGCCAGCCGGCCCAGGTCCCCGCCACTGGAGAGCGCGGAACCTTCCACCAGTTCCCCGGGGGCCGCGCCGTTCTCCAGCGCCTCGTCCAGGCTGCCCAGGCCGGGCAGGGCCACGAGGTTGACCACCGGGGCGTCGTTGTCCGCTTCCAGGAGTTCGTCGATCTCGGCTGCGGGGCGTCCGTGCGCCACGAGCGACTGGCGCATGGCCCGAACGATCCATTCGGGGTGGGCGTACCTGAGCGCGGCTACCTTCGTGGCGTCCGTTTCGCCCTCCACCAGCACGTCCAGCCACTCATCGAGGCTCCGGGCGGCTACCTTGCGGAGGACGGCGTTGATCAGTGCCGACGGGCCTGCGCCGATGACGGCACGGGCAAGTCCCACGGTCTGGTCCAGGGCCGCGTGGGCCGGGACCCGCATGGCAAGCAACTGGTGGGCACCGATGCGGAGGGCGTCGAGGATGGCCGGATCAAGCTGGGGCAGAGGGCGGTCCACGCATCGCGCCAGGATGGCGTCATAGGTGCCCTGGCCGCGCAATGCACCATAGCTAAGTTCGGTAGCGAAGCCGGCATCGCGTTTGTCGAGATGGTGGTGACGGATCCGCGCGGGCAACACCAGGTTGGCGTAGGCGTCCTCCGCTGCCACGGCGCGCAGCACCTCGAAGGCCACCAGGCGTGCAGGGTCCGCGCGCCTGGTGCGCTGGGACGGCGCCTGGTCAGTGTAGTTCCGCTGCGGCCCGCGGTTACGTTCCCGTCCCTTGGCGTTCCGCCTGCTGGCATCCCCTGCGCCGGCGGTGCCACGGCCGCCGGCCGGTCCGCCGCCGGCGCCGCCGCGTCCCCCTGCGCTGCTCCGTCCGCCTGTGCCTCCGGACCCGGTCATTCGAACACCACGCTCTCCAGTGTTGCCATGCCGCGCGCCCAGTCGGCGGCGGCCATCATCTTTTTCCCGGCGGGCTGGATCTGGGTGAGTTCCACCGCGTGCGAACCTGTTCCCACCAGTACGGATTTCCCCTCCAGCGCCACGGCTCCCGGGGCAAGCTCGGAAACGTCCGGCCGCAGCCGGACCGGCTCGAGTTTGACCCGCTGTCCATCCAGCAGCGTCCAGGCGCCGGGTTCGGGAGTGACCCCGCGTGCCTGCCTGCTGATGGCCAAGGCCGGGTGGGCCCAGTTGAGGTGGCCGTCCTCCAGGGTCAGCTTCGGCGCAAGCGATACCTCGCCGGCCTGCGGCTGGGGGAGGCTTTTCCGGCGTCGATGGCCGACAGTGTCTGTGCCAGCAGCACCGCACCGCTGTGGGACAGCCGCTCCAGCAGGTCCCCTGCAGTGTCCTGGGGTTGGACCGATTCCGTCAGGGTGCCGAAGACAGGGCCCGTGTCCAGGCCTTCCTCAAGCTGGAAGGTGACAGCTCCGGTGACGTCGTCGCCGGCTATGACGGACCGCTGGACGGGAGCTGCCCCACGCCACGCCGGCAGCAGGGAGAAATGAAGGTTCACCCAGCCGTGCCGCGGGATGTCCAAGGCTGTGGGCGGAACCAGCCCGCCGTAGGCGACGATGGCGGCAACGTCCGGCTGCACGGCGGAGATTCTGGCGATGGCCTCCGCGTCCAGGCGGGCAGCGTGGATGACATCGATGCCCAGTTCAGCAGCCCGTTGCGCAACGGCGGACGGCGTCAGCACGCGTTTCCGGCCCACGGGTGCATCGGGCCGGGTGAGGACAGCCACGACCTCAAACCCGGCATTGACCAATGCGTCAAGGGATGGGACTGCGACGGCGGGGGTTCCCGCGAAGAGGACCCTCACCCTGCTGCGCCGAAGCTGGAGCCTGGGGCGCTGTTTCCGCCAAGGCTTGACCCACCGAAACTCGACCCCACGCTCTTGGCGCGCTTGGCCGTGGTGCGCTCGGTCACGGCGTCGTAATTGGCATTGCGGATGGACCGCAACGCAGCCTTCCGGTCCTCACCCTCAAGCCGGTCGGTGTAGAGGATGCCGTTCAGGTGGTCGTTCTCATGCTGGAAGCAGCGCGCCAGCATGCCCTCCCCTTCAATGGAGACGGGATTGCCATGCATGTCGACGCCGGTGACCCGGGTGGCGCGGAAACGGCGGACCGGGAAGCCGAGGCCCGGGATGGAGAGGCAGCCTTCGACGTGGTCCGCCTGGTAATCCTCGCTGTTCTCGAGGACAGGGTTGATGATGTGCCCTTCAACGCCGTCAATGCGGTAAGTGAAGATGCGCTTGCTGACGCCAATTTGGGGCGCGGCGAGCCCGGCGCCGTCCACGTCCTCCATGGTTTCGGTCATGTCGGCGACCAGTTTGGCGAGCTCGGGTCCGAATTCCGTCACGGGATCGGCAACTGTGCGCAGCACAGGATCGCCGATGATGCGGATATTCAGGATAGCCATGCGCTGTTTGTCCTCACGGTTGGTGGAAAAAGGGAACCCGTCCAGTTTAGGTGCAGTCACTTCAGGTGCACCGCCCACCTAGGCGGTGCGGGCCTGGGCCATGGGCGGAGGTGCGATGGGCAGTAGCGCTGTGCCTGCGCTGCTGGTATCCGCGGACAGCTCCCAGACGCGGCGCAGGGCGCAGAACTTCCACCAGTGGTGCTTGAGGACCTCAGGGTTGGCGCGGACGGGGCGCACCTCCGTCTCGCCGATGGCCACGGCCAGCAGGACCGGGTTCTCACCGTACTTCCAGGGCTCCCAGGTACCCGCCTCCGCATCCACGAGGCTCTCTTCCGCCTTCATCCCGGCCACCAGTTGCATGACCACTTTGTCGTCCAGAGGCTTGACCAGCCCGTCCCGGGTGGTGCCCTTGGTCTTGTAGTCAATCAGGCAAATGCGTCCGTTGATACGCGCTACCAGGTCCAGGGTGCCGGCATAACCGACGGAATCATTCCACACGGTGATCTCGGGAGCGATGGGCTCTACCCGGAAGAGTTCCCACCACTCGTCGAAGCGGACCGCGAAGGCTTCCTCGCCATTGGCGGCCAGCGCTTCACGGGCTTCCTTCATGGCGTGCGGACGGCCCAGGGCACGCAGTGCGACCTGTTCGCAGTAGTTGTGGACGCGGTCCCCCCGCCTGGCCGCATCATCCCGGTAGGTTTCGGCAGCCTTGGCCGCGCGGTTAATGGCCTGCTTGATTTTAGCCGGGCTCCCCAGGCAGTCGGAGAGCAGAGGATCCTTGGCCAGGCTGCTGGCACCCATATAGCCGAACCAGCCGTCGAGGCCGTGCGGCTGCTGGCTGATCACCGTGGTGATGGAAGGGACCGAAAACTGCTCAGACGTTGACCGTGCATACATCCGGCCGTATTCGGTGGCGTGGGCGAGAAGCGGATCAGTCATACAAAAGACTCTTTCACAGGGGGCCGACATTATCTCCGGCGGCAGGAGCCGCACACAAAAAAGGTCCGTTTCCGCTGCTGATGAGCGGAAACGGACCTCTGCGGTGGGCGATACTGGGTTCGAACCAGTGACCTCTTCGGTGTGAACGAAGCGCGCTACCACTGCGCCAATCGCCCCGATGCATTTGAATGCTAGCCCACGTCAGCTCCAATTCAAAAATCCTGGATCCGCGGCCGGCAGCATTCGTTCGATGGGGCCCGCCGTAAGCGGCACCATCCGCTCCCTGGGCCGGAAAGCCGGCTGCCGCCGTCGGGAATTACACACCTGTAACTCATGGAAATCCGCATGAATGCTGGGAAGCGCGAGGGTCGGCGCTTCGTTGCTTCTGTCCGATTTGGAGTTTCCCCCAACCTCCTATATTGTTTTTACTCGTTGGAACGCGAGGAAATGCCGGAAACGGCAAGGATTCAAGCCTCCAAAATGCGGACGTAGCTCAGCTGGTAGAGCACCACCTTGCCAAGGTGGATGTCGCGAGTTCGAATCTCGTCGTCCGCTCGCAGGACACTGTCACAGCAAGCATTCTTCGGAATCGACGCTAACACGGTGGGTTGGCCGAGAGGCGAGGCAGCGGCCTGCAAAGCCGTATACACGGGTTCGAATCCCGTACCCACCTCGGTGAAAACCATGGTTTCCGGGTTACCGGATGCGATGGGCGATTGGCGCAGCGGTAGCGCGCTTCCCTGACACGGAAGAGGTCACTGGTTCGATCCCAGTATCGCCCACTCGGCAAGGCAACTTGCCGGCAGCACCACCGGTATTACCGGCAGAAACTGCACAATGCGGACGTAGCTCAGCTGGTAGAGCACCACCTTGCCAAGGTGGATGTCGCGAGTTCGAATCTCGTCGTCCGCTCTCTCATATCCCATACGCCGGTCTTCCGGTTCCGGGCGATTGGCGCAGCGGTAGCGCGCTTCCCTGACACGGAAGAGGTCACTGGTTCGATCCCAGTATCGCCCACACGCGAACAGCAGCTCTCCGGAGCTGCTTTTTCGTTTTAGCCGCATCCGCTGCGGGCGAACGCAATTCCCTTGGCACACCCTGCGCGCCCGGATAGGATCGGATGCGCGAGGAGCGACCTGGCTCCGCGACAGAAGGGAGGTGCCCGTGGGTTTGATTGACGATCTAAAGGGCAAGGCTCAGGGTCTCATCCGCGGCAACGAGCAGGCCATCAAGGACGGCATCACCAAGGCCGGCGATTTCGTCGACACCAGGACCGGCGGCAAGTATGCAGGCCACGTCGACAAGATCCAGGGTGGCGCTTCCAAGCTCGTTGACAAGAACGGCACCCCGGGGCAGGCACCTGCCGCCGAGCAGGTTCCCCCGGCAGCCCCTGGAAATCCGGTTCCACCGGTGGACAGGGCTCCGTAAAGGATTCAGGCCAGGGCTTTGCCCGGCACGTCAAGGAGGTGCGGGTCCCGCCGGGAGGCGGCACCCGCACCTTTGGCGTTTAAGGGCCCGTCTGCTGCCGCCCTATTGCCGGTTGCCAAACCTCCGCCGGTAACCCGCCGGTATGCACAAGTCCCCCAGCATCAACGACAGCCAGGTCCGGACTGGCCCGGACCCATTCCAGGCCGGTGGTCGCCGAGATTGTTACCGCGCTGGTGGGCTTCACCTCGTCATTTGCCGTCGTCCTGGCAGGCCCCAAGGCAGTGGGCGCTGACTCCGCGCAGGCCGCGTCCGGCCTGCTGGCCGTGACGCTCGCCGTCGGGCTTGGCGTCCTGCTGCTCGCGTGGCGGTCCAGGGTGCCGGTGACCCTTGCCTGGTCCACGCTTGGGGCCGCGCTGCTTGCTGCATCCGGAATGCCCGACGGCGGGTGGCCGCCGCCGTCGGAGCCTTCCTGGTGGCGGGCCTGCTGCTGGCCCTGACCGGCCTGGTGCCGGCGCTCGGCGGGCTGATGGCCCGAATCCCCGGTTCCCTGGCGCAGGCGATGCTGGCGGGGGTCCTGCTTCAGCTCTGCCTGGCGCCCTTCAAAGCCCTGGGCTCGGTCCCGGTATTCGTGGCGCCGGTGATCCTCTGCTGGCTGCTGTTGATGAAGTTCGCTCCCCGCTGGGCCGTACCGGCGGCCCTGCTGGTGGCCCTGGGTGTTATCGGAATTTCCCTGGCATCGGCAGGTACGCCAGTGGCGGTGGGATCCTTCATACCGGTACTGGAATGGACCACTCCGGTATTCAGCTTCCAGGCCATGGCGGGTATTGCGGTCCCGTTGTTCGTGGTGACCATGGCTTCCCAGAACATTCCGGGGGTGGCCGTCCTGCGGTCCTTCGGCTATGAAACACCGTGGCGCCCGGCGATGCTGGTCACGGGGGCAGGTACTGTTGCCGGCGCGCCCTTCGGCGGCCATGTCATCAACCTCGCAGCGCTCAGCGCTGCCCTGGCCGCGGGCGAAGACGCCGGCGGGGACCGAAGCAGGAGGTGGATTGCAGGCTTTACGTCCGGCCCGGCCTACCTGGTGCTGGCTGCCTTCTCGGCCGCCCTGGTGTCCGTGGTCGGCAAGGCACCGGCCGGGATGCTTGAAGCCGTTGCCGGGCTGGCCCTGCCGGGTACCCTCGCCTCGGCCGTCTCTGCGGCCCTCTCAGACGCGGATGACCGAACCGCTCCGGCCGTGACGTTCCTGATGGCCGCGTCCGGCCTGGCGTTCGCGGGCATCGGATCCGCCTTTTGGGCGCTCCTGGCCGGGCTGGTGGTGCGGTTCGCACTGCGGCCCCGGCCCGGCATCAGGCCCGGAAAGACATCCGGCTAGGAGGGCTCGTGGTTCTGGCCTTCACGGGCCAGCGCGGTGAGGCGGGACACGGCGCGGAAGTACTTCTTCATGTAGCCCCCTGCCATCATCTCGTCGGTAAACAGCTGGTCGAAGGGGACGCCGCTGGCCAGGATGGGCACGTCCTTGTCGTAGAGCCGGTCAGCCAGGACCACGAACCGGAGTGCGACGGCCTGCTCGGTGATGGTCTCCACGTTGCGCCACACGACGCCGTCGATCCCGTCGATGAGCTGGCGGTACCGGCTGGGGTGGACGCCGGCGAGGTGGTGGATCAGGGTGCTGAACTCATCCTGCGCCACAGTCTTGCCATCGAACTCGGCCTTCATGTGGGAGGACAGTTCGCTGTTCTTCAGCGGTGACGGTGCGGCAGGCAGGCCGCGGTGCCGGAAGTCCTCACCGTCGATCCGGATAACGTCGAACTGGTCCGCCAGGACCTGGATCTCGCGCTGGAAGTCCACGGCGGCGAAGCGCCCGTCGCCCAGCGAGCCGGGCAGGGTGTTGGAGGTGGCAGCCAGCTTGACGCCGGCGTCGGCCAGTTCCCGCATGAGCCGGGACATCAGGACGGTGTCGCCCGGATCGTCCAGTTCGAATTCATCGATGCAGACCAGGCTGGTAGCTGCTCAAGGCCTCCACCGTCTTGCGGAAGGAGAGGGCGCCCACCAGGTTGGTGTACTCCACGAACGTTCCAAATGCCTTGGGGCCGGGCGCGGCGTGCCACAGGGACGCCAGCAGGTGGGTCTTGCCCACCCCGAAGCCACCGTCCAGGTAGATGCCCGCCCTCGAATCGTCCTTCTTGCCGAACAGCTTCTTGAAGAGCCCGCCCCCGTTACCGGACCCTACGCCGTCGGCAAATCCCTGCAGTGCACGCACCGCGCCGGCCTGGCTGGGTTGCTTGGGATCCGGACGGTAGCTCGAAAAGGAAACCTCCCCAAACCGCGGCGATGGGTAGAAGCCCTTGAGGAGTTCGTCCACCGAAACTGCCGGAGTCCGGGCGGCAAGCTGTTCGATCTGTACCAAGGTGGTCCGTTCTGCTGGTGGTTGGTCCCCAGAAAGGATACCGGCAATGCGCACCTTTACCCGGCCGGGACGCCGCACTGCCGCCCCGCAGCGTGACGAAGGCAACATTTCGCCCTATTAACGGAATACGGACAACCTTCCGGGCGCTGGCTAGGGTGGGAACAGGTTCCAATGCATGTTCCGCGGTTTCCCAGCGCTCTTAATGAAAGGCCAAGCCATGCCCTACCCGGTTGAACAGAATGACAAGTTCGCAGCCTACGCCCACCCGGAGCGGCTCGTGTCCACGGAGTGGCTCGCGGCGGCCATCGAAAGCGGCGCGGTGGCGAACGGCGAGCTCATCGTGGTCGAATCCGACGAGGACGTCCTGCTGTACGAAACCGGCCACATCGCGGGTGCCGTCAAGATTGACTGGCACACCGACCTGAATGACGACGTGGCCCGCGACTACGTCGACGGACCCGCTTTCGCTGCGCTTGCGGCGTCCAAGGGCATCTCCCGTGACAGCACCGTGGTCATCTACGGCGACAAGTCCAACTGGTGGGCCGCCTACGCCCTGTGGGTCTTCACCCTCTTCGGCCACCAGGACGTCCGGTTGCTGGACGGCGGCCGGGACAAGTGGGTGGCCGAAGGCCGCGAACTGACCAGGGACCGTCCCGCCCCCGCTCCCGGCGACTACCCGGTAGTCGAGCGCGACGACGCCCCCATCCGGGCCTTCAAGGACGACGTCCTGGCACACCTGGGCAAGCCGCTCATCGATGTCCGCTCGCCCGAGGAATACACCGGCCAGCGCACCCACATGCCTGCGTACCCGGAAGAGGGCGCCCTGCGCGGCGGCCACATCCCCACCGCCGCGTCCATCCCCTGGGCCCGCGCCGCTGCCCCCGACGGCACCTTCCGCAGCAGGGAGGAACTGGAGGCCATCTACCTGGGCGAGGCAGGCCTGTCCGAAGGAGATGACGTGGTGGCCTACTGCCGTATCGGTGAGCGGTCCAGCCACACGTGGTTCGCGCTGAAGTACCTCCTGGGCTTTGAGTCCGTCCGCAACTACGACGGATCGTGGACCGAGTGGGGCAACGCCGTACGCGTACCGATCGTCAAGGGCGCCGGGCGCGGTTCAGTCCCCGTTGCTGTCGGGGCCTGACCACGCTCCCCCGCGTAGACTTGGAAACGATGACTACTCAAGCTTTGCCTTCCGCCCTCGCGGCGATCGTGGACGACTTCCAGGCCCTGTCCGAACCCGAAAGGCTGCAGCTGCTGCTGGAGTTCTCGGAAGGACTGCCGGAGCTCCCCGACAGGCTCAAGGACCACCCCGAACTCCTTGAGCAGGTAGTGGAGTGCCAGTCGCCGCTGTTCCTCACCATAGAGACAGAAAGCGACGACGCCGTCCGGCTCTACTTCAAGGCCCCCTGGAGGCCCCCACCACGCGCGGTTTCGCCGGCGTCCTGCACGAGGGCCTGGACGGCCTGACGCCGGCCGAGATCCTCGCCGTGCCGGACGACATGCCGGAACTGCTGGGACTCACCCGGGCCATCACGCCACTGCGCATGCGGGGCATGACCGCGATGCTGGGGAGGATCAAGCGCAAGGTGGCCGCCTCCCACGCCCAGGCCTGAGCGGCACGTGGCACGGCGGAACAACGCCCAGGGAACCCCGGCCATAGCGGCACTGATCGCTGCCGGGGTTCCCTTTGTGTTGCACCCGTACACCCACGACCCCTCGGCAACGAGCTACGGGGCGGAGGCTGCCCAAGTCCTCGGCGTCGATCCGTCCCGCGTCTTCAAAACGCTGATGGTGGAGGTGGAGGGCAGGCTCGCGGTGGGCATCGTACCGGTCAGCGGCACCCTGGACCTGAAGGCCATGGCCGGCGCGCTCGGAGCCAGGAAAGCCGCCATGGCAGATCCCGCTGCGGCCCAGCGGCGCACCGGCTACGTCCTGGGCGGCATCTCCCCGCTCGGCCAGCGCCAGCACTCCCCCACCGTCCTGGATGCCAGCGCCTTGGCACTGGACACCCTGCTCGTGTCAGGCGGCCGGCGTGGTTTGGACATCGAACTGGCCCCGGCTGACCTGGTGCGCCTGACAGAGGCCGTCACGGCGCCCATCGGCTCGCCGGCAGAGGGTAACCACCGCCGTTAGCCGATGTGCTCTCCGGCCCGCGGGACTGGACGGCCGGTGAAATGGTCCATGGTGCGGTTGACGCCCAGCACATCCATGAGCCGGTCGAAAATGGTGACCGGAAGGATCCGCAGGACCGGAAGCAGGTTCACGATGGGCGGCAGGAACAGCTTTCGGCGTCCGGCTTCGACGGCGTCGAGGACCTTGCCGGCCACGTCTTCCTCCTTGAGGATCGGGAGGAGCCGCGGCCAGCGGGTCTGGACGCCGTCGAACATCCCGGTATCGATGTAAAAGGGGCACACCACCAGCGTGTTGACACCCTGCTGATCGGCGCGGAGTTCGGCCCGGAGTGACTCGTTGAAGCCGAAAGCGCCGAACTTGCTGGCCGAGTAGTCGGTCTGCCGGGCAACTCCCACCAGGCCCGCAGCACTGGCAACGGTGACTACGGTGCCCCGCCCGCGGTGCGCCATTCCCTCCAGGAAGGCACGGGTGACCCAGTACAGGGCCATGACGTTGACGTTCATGGTCCGTTCGATGGCTTCGTCCGTGGACTCAAGGAGCCGCCGCCCGCTGACTATCCCCGCGTTGTTGACCAGGACATCCACCGGTCCGGCTTCAGCCGCGGCAGCCTTGACCGCCTGCCGGTCCGTGACATCAACCGCCTGGGCTTCTGCCTGTCCGCCAGCGGCCCGGATCTCGTCGCGGACTGCTGCACCTCGCGCGGCGTCCATGTCCCAGATCACCACCCGGCCTCCACGCCGGGCCGCGCCGAGCGCCATGCGGCGGCCCAGCCCGCTTCCACCTCCCGTGATCAACACTGTCGCGCCGGAAAGTCGGGTTCCTTTGGCCATCTCAGTTCTCCTGGGGTTTTGGACGGGCAGTGTTAATTGCGGGTTCGGGGGAAGCGGCCCATCAGCGTGATGGCGCTCTTCATGATCCGGGCGTAGGCCTGGTTGGACATCCCCGGGGCGGGTGCCACCCGGAGGAGCCGCTGCACGGCGATGGTCTGTGGTTCGGTGTACTTGAGGATCCCCTCCCGGCCGTGGCGGCGGCCCGCACCGGAATCCTTCATGCCCCCGATTGGTGCGTCGTGGGATGCCCAGGTGGCGGCGTACCCTTCGTTGACGTTGACGGTGCCTGCCTGGAGCCTGCGGGCCACCGCTTCGCCGCGGCGGGCCGACCAGACACTGGCGTTGAGCCCGAAGTCGGAATCGTTGGCCAGTGCCACGGCTTCGTCGTCGTCCACTGTCCGGTAAATGGCAACCACGGGCCCGAACGTCTCTTCCCGGGCCAGGAGCATGTCCTCCGTGACTCCTGCCAGGACGGTGGGTTCATAGAACAGCGGACCCAGGTCGGGGCGCCGCCGGCCGCCGGTGAGGAGTTGGGCGCCTTTGGCCAGGGCGTCCTGGACGTGGCGGTCCACCCGCTCCACCTGGGCGGCGCTGATGAGGGATCCCATGCCGATGTCCCAGTCCGGGCCCGGCCCCATGCGGATGCCCTTCACCTTGGCCGTGAACGCGGCGAGGAAGCGGTCGTGGACGTCGGCGTGCACGTAGATCCGTTCAATGCTGACGCAGAGCTGCCCGGAGTTGGAGAAGCAGGCGTGCACCGCGCCTGCCGCGGCCTTGGCTGCGTCCGCGTCGGCCAGCACCAGCATCGGGTTCTTGCCGCCGAGTTCTGCGGAGAACCCGATCAGCCGTTCGCCGCACTGCCTGGCAACGGTCTTGCCGGTCCTGGAGGATCCGGTGAACATCAGGAAGTCCACGTTCCCAATCAAGGCAGGCCCTATCGCTGTGCCCGGCCCGGTGACGATGTGGAAAAGGTCAGGGGGAAGGCCGGCTTCGCGGAGGAGTTTGAGCATCAGCAGGGCTGTGAAGGGTGTCTGTGAATCCGGCTTGAGGACAATGCCGTTTCCCGCCAACAGCGCAGGGATGGCGTCCGAGACCGCAAGGGTCAGTGGATAGTTCCAGGGGCTGATGACCCCCACCACTCCCTTGGGTATGCGGTATTCGGTGGTGCGTGTCAGGACCGGGGCGGCACCCTTCCTGCGGTGTGGCCCCAAGTATCGCTCGGCGGTCCGCACGTAATAGTCGGCTGTGAGGGCAACGTCCGCGAACTCCTCGAAGGCGCTCAACCTGGATTTGCCGCTCTCTGCCTGGACCAGGTCAAGGATGTCCTGCTCCCGGTCAAGCAGCAGTGCCCGGAAACGCCGGATCACCGTGCGGCGTTCCCCGATGGTCAGACCGGCCCAATGCACCTGCGCCAGGCGAACAGCGTCGACGGCGGTGTGGACGTCATCCGTGGTGCACACGGGTACTTCACCCACCACCGTGCCGTCGAAGGGCGCCTGCGAGGCCTGGGCAGGGCGGCCCGGTGCTGCCGCCACCAGTCCCTCAAGTCCGGCGGCCAGGTCCCGGCCGCGGTCGATCACGGTTCCGGCCCTGCGTGGATCCGCCATGTCATGCCCCCGCTTGCGTTGGCCGGGCAGGCGATCCCGCCCTAATCCCCGATCCCGGATTAAGGCGCGGAGCGAGCTGCTGCCGCAGCCAGGCCTTCACCAGGCGTTCCCAGCGCTCGGGGTCCACATTCCATTCCTTGGTGTGCCGTGCGTGGTTGAACGTTTCGAACGTCACCATTTCCGGGTTCCGTTCGGCCAGCAGGGCGGAAGGGCCATAGGGTACGTACTCGTCGTCGATGCTGTGGATGATCAGCGTGGGCGTCCGCGGCTCGACGGCCCGGGATACCCAGTCCATGACTTTCAGGTCCACCGGCGCCGACAGGCCAGTCAGCCTGCGGCCCAGCGGGTGGCCCAGCATGAGCTGCCCGTACCGGCCCACCAGCGAAGGGATCCGGTTGAGCTGCGCATGGTGCGCCAGCACGGTTACCCAGTCGATGACCGGCGCGTCCAGCACCATGGCCCTGATCAGGTGCCGGTAACGGGACTTATCGGCAGTCTGCAGGCAAATGGCTCCTCCCATGGACCAGCCGAACAGGACGACTTCCTCCGCCCCGTTGGCCAGCGCATACGCAATGGCAGCCTCAATGTCCTGCCACTCGGTGGATCCCAGGCCGTAGCGTCCGTCATCGGCCGACGGCGCCAGTCCGTCATTCCGGTAGGACACCAGGAGACTGGTCAGGCCCAGTTCCAGTGCCGGCCCCACCGCCCGCAGGGCTTCCTGCCGGGTGGCCCCGCGCCCGTGCACCATGATGGCCCAGGTCCGTGCAGTCCCCTTTGCCCGGACCAGCCAGGCAGGCGCTTCGCCCCGCTCAACGGGGATCAGGACGTCTTCGGCCGGAATTCCGACGGCGGCCGGGTCCGGGTACGTTGCGCCGCTCCACCAGCCCCAGCGGGCCGCGGAGAGATCCCCGCTGTAGACGGCTTCGACCTCGCGGAGCACCGTCCGCTCGGCAGGCGAGTACGAAACGATGCGGCCGATCCGTGCGTGCCCCTTGCCGCCGTCGAAAAAGAATCCGTAGACCCCGTCCACCGTCGTGTCGTCATTGGCGGCCAGGATCACCTGTTGCTTCTGCCCGTCCCGGATGACGGCCAGCACTTCCTTGTCGGCCGTCCGCTGCCGTGCCGGAGTGATCACCCGGCGGGCAAAATAGACCGCGAGCGCCGAAGAACCCGCTCCCAGCAGGCTCGCCACCGAGCCGCCGGCGATGGCACCGCCAATGGCCCACTTGGCCCCCGGCGAAACGCCACCGGAGTCCCTGGTGGGTGCAGTCATTGCAGGGCGCGCTCGCCGTAAAGGTGCCATGGGACTATTCTTACCGGCCATGCTGCAGATGCCCGCATTCCAGGACCGGACCGGCACGGCGGCAGCCGCTTAACCGGAAGGATCCGGACGTGCAGTGCGGGGGTCCACGGGCGGGACTAGGCTAAGGCCATGAGTGATCCCATCGTCATCCTGACTGAAGAACCCCTGGGCGCGGACGACCGCCTTAACATCGAACGGCTCGTGGATGGCGCGGACAGCCGCCTGCTGGTCCTGGTGCCGGCCAACACGGAGCGGCACCTGCTGGTGGACTTCCTCGAGAACCTGTCCATGCTGGACGTTGCCAAGGCGTTCCGCGAATTGGCGGCCCGCAACCCGGACGCTGCAGCCGAACGGGCGCACGCGGACGAAACGCTGGCGGCCTCGCTCGCAGCGCTTGAAGGACTGGGCTCCGGTGTGACCGGCCAGGTGGTGGACGGCAAGGCCGTGGAGGGCCTGGTGGCAAAGGTCCGCGACACCGGCGCCTCCCAGGCCGTCGTGATCACCAGGCCCCATGCCGTGGCCGATACCTTCCACACCGACTGGGCCAACAAGGCCCAGGACCAGCTCGGTATCCCCGTACTCCACTTGTATGCGGGCTCGGGATTTATCGGCGACTCCTGAGCGTTGGGAAAACTATGAGCATCTTTGGAAACAGCATCTTTGGCAACAAAGCACCGGGCGTTGTAGGCGGGCCACAGGACGGCAGCGCACACGGGGCAACCGACGAGGAGAATACTGGCCGGAAGAGTGATGCCCAGTGGCGGAAGGAACTGACCCCGGAGGAATACCACGTCCTGCGGCAGGCGGGGACGGAACGGCCCTACACCGGCGAATACTGGGACACCCACACGGAGGGCGTGTACCAGTGCCGGGCCTGTGGCGCTGAACTGTTCACCAGCAACGAGAAGTTCGATTCCCACTGCGGCTGGCCTTCATTCTGGGCTCCGCTGGCCGAGGGCAACGTGCGCTACATCCACGACCGGACCCTGGGCATGGACCGGATCGAAGTGCGGTGTGGCTCCTGCGACTCACACCTGGGCCATGTGTTCGAGGGCGAGGGTTACGGCACTCCCACCGACCAGCGCTACTGCATCAATTCGGTCTCCCTCCGGCTCGTCGCCAAGGGCGGGGCAGGAGACGGGGCACCCCAAAACTGAAAGCCCGCCCCAGGTCCTGCCGGGGTCCCACAGCCTGAGGCTGGTCTCGATCCAGCCAGGAAGGATCCTAGCCCAAGTTTTTCTTATTCAAAGCCCCTTTTGGCATAAGCCCTACTGGTTGCTTGTTACGCTCACCAGAGAAGCAAGCAACCAGAAAGGCAGCCGACGATGACAGAGACCCTGACCACCGCCGTTACCGGGATTTCCGCGCAAAACCAGGAGTGGCTACGGCTCAAGGGGGCAGCCACCGCCCTGCAGGCCCTCCAGGTCCAGGACGGCTCCATCCCCGGACCCGCGGACCACGCGGCGGCAGCGCAGCACGTGGATACCATTGTGGCCGCGATCCAGGCCCTGACCCCTGCCTTTCCCCATGACGCCGCCTACCTTGAGGCCGCCGCCACGGACTTCCAGGCGTGGTCCGCCGGCGGCTTCAGCGTTCCGGACTTCCTGTCGTCCCTGCTGGCGTTCCAGCCGCAGGCCCAGCGCCACGACGGCCTGCAGCACCTCGTGGTCTTCCCCATGTACACCCAGAACGGCAGCAGCAACCGCCTGGTGGAGGCCGTGCTGGTGGAGGTCATCTGGCCGGAGTTCATCGCTGGACTGGAAGCCGGCGAATACTCCAACAAGCTGTTCGTCCCCATCCGCTTCGTCGATTTCACCCCGGGCTATGACACCAACTCCGCCGTCCTCTTCCCCGAAACGGTAGCGGTCAGCCAGACCCCCACCTTCACCTGGGGCGCCATCTTCGCCGACCGCGAAGCGGCGCGGTTCCGCCGCGTACTGAAAGCCGCCGCTGAGATCACGTCCCTGGAACTCCCCGAGGGCGCTGCGGAACTGCTCGCCGACCAGGACCTCACCGAGGCCACTTTCGTGATGTGGGACCTGATCCACGACCGGACGCACATGCGCGGGGACCTGCCGTTCGATCCCTTCATGATCAAGCAGCGGATGCCCTACTTTCTCTACTCGCTCGAGGAACTGCGCTGCGACCTCACCGCGTTCCGCGAGTCGGTACGGATCGAAAAAGACGACGACGCCGCCCCCAGGCCCGGCGGCACGCGAAGCTGGTGCAGTACGCCATTATCTTCGACCGCATCTTCCGGTTCGCCATCACCGGCAGACGGGTCCGCAACTACGACGGCCTGGGCGGCCAGCTTCTCTTCGCCTGGCTGCACCAGCAGCACGTGCTGCACTGGACGGACACCCGGCTTGCCATCGACTGGGATGAAGTGGCTGACGCCGTGATCGCCCTGGGTGCCGCCATCGACGAACTGTATTGGCGCTCCATCGACCGGCCCAAGACCGCCCACTGGCTGGCGGCCTACCAGCTGGTATCGGCCACCGTCACCCCCAACCCGGCCTCCGTGTGGGCCAAGGGGCCGGACGCGCTGCCGCTGGCCGGAACCCCCGCGGCCTCACGGACCAGGTGCTGGACGACGAATTCCCGCTGTCCATGTTCTACGAGGCATTGGAGAAGAAGATGCGCCCCGTCATTGAATCAACCGCCGGCATCACCGGCCGCTCCGCCCTGTGACCGGCCCCGGCGCTGCCCGCGTCCTTGTCACTGGCGGCAGCGGCGCGTCCGGCGTCGCCGTTGCCGGTGCCCTGGCTGCGGCAGGGCACCGCGTGGCCACCGTGGGATCGGACCAGGCCCGGATCACGGCGGCGGCGGAGAAGGCGGGCGACGGCGTGGCCCCCTTCACCTGCGACCTCGCGGATTTCGACGGCGTCCGGCAGCTGCGGGGGCAGCTCGCCTCGACCTTCGGGCCGGTTGACGCCGTGATCCACCTGGTGGGCGGCTGGCGCGGGGCCAAGGGCATCGCCGACCAGTCAGACGACGACTGGGATTTCCTGGAGCGCGGGGCCGTGACCACGCTGCGGAACGTCAGCCGGGTCTTCTACGGCGATATTGCCGCCTCCCGCAACGGCAGGTTCGCCATGGTGTCCTCCACCGCGGTGGAAAAACCGGCGGCCGGTGTCGCCAGCTACGTTGCCGCCAAGGCCGCCGCCGAGGCATGGACCATGGCCATGGCGGACGGGTTCCGCCGCGCAGCCGCACCCGACGGGGGCGCCCGGGCAGCCGCCGTCGTCCTGGTAGTGAAAGCCTTGGTGGACGCTGAACAGCGGCGCAGCCACCCGGAACGGAAGTTTCCGGGGGCGACGGACGTGGCAGAGCTTTCCGCCGCCGTCGTGAACCTCTTCATCCCCCCGGCGGCCGAGCTGAACGGCGCCCGGCTGAGGCTCCCACCGCTAACGCCGGACACCCACCTAGACTTGAAAGCGTGAACAACCCCATGACCACCACAGCAGAAACAGGCGCAGCGCTGCGGCTGCACGATCCCAACGTCCGAGGCTTTGCCTCCGACAACTACTCCGGCGTCCACCCCGAAGTCCTGGCCGCGCTGGCAGCAGCCAATGACGGGCACCAGGTCTCCTACGGCGAGGACGACTACACGGCGAGGCTGCAGGACCTGATGGTTGAGCACTTCGGCCCGGGCATCGAATGCTTCCCGGTCTTCAACGGCACCGGTGCCAACGTGCTGTCCCTGCAGTCCCTGCTTCCCCGCTGGGGTGCTGTGGTCTGCGCTTCCACCGCCCACATCAACATGGACGAAAACGGGGCGCCGGAGCGCATCGGCGGCGTGAAGTTGCTTCAAGTCCCCACGCCGGACGGCAAGCTGACCCCGGAACTGATCGACCGTGAGGCGTGGGGCTGGGGCGACGAGCACCGCGCGCAGCCGCTGGCCGTCTCCATAACCCAGACCACCGAACTGGGCACGTGCTACACGCCGGAGGAAGTGCGTGCCATCGCCGACCACGTCCACGCCAAGGGCATGAAGCTGCACATGGACGGGGCCCGGCTGGCCAACGCGGCCGCACACCTGGACGTCCCCCTGCGGGCCTTCACCACGGACGCCGGCGTGGACATCCTGTCCTTTGGGGGCACCAAGAACGGGCTGCTCTTCGGCGAGGTGGTGGTGGCCCTGAACCCGGAGGCCGCGCACGGCTTGGTATACCTGCGCAAGATGAACATGCAGCTGGCATCCAAGATGCGGTTCATGTCCGCCCAGTTCATCGCACTGCTGGAAGGCAACCTCTGGCTGCGCTCCGCCTCGCACGCCAATGCCATGGCCGCCAGGCTGCGGGCCGCAGTCGACACCATCGAGGGAGTCCAGCCCACCCAAAAGACGGAATCCAACGGCGTGTTCGCTATCCTGCCGGCTGGCGTGGCGGACAGGCTGCGCAGCAGCTTCCGGTTCTACGACTGGGACGAGGCAGCCAACGAAGTCCGTTGGATGTGCTCCTTTGACACCACCGAGGAGGATGTTGATGCCTTCGCTGCCGCGATCCGCCGTGAGCTGCGGGATCACCGGGACGGCCAGGCAGGGTAACTGCCCCCTGACGGCGAGCCTTCCTGCTCCGCCCCGTGCTGCACCGTAATCTGCCAAGGTGAACGCACTTGACCAGGTTCCCCCGGATTTTCTCCACGCCTTGGGAACCCTCAGGAAAGCCCGGTGCCGCAAGGAACTGCGCCTCGCGGAGATCCCTGCCCCCGCCCGCCTGGCACCCTTCGCCGTTGCCCTGGGTGCAGAGGTGATGGCGCCGGGATTCAGTACCCCCGCCACGCCCCTGCACGGACCCGCGGCCATGGCTTTCGCCGCCGCGTCAGGCACAGCAGCGGGGACTGCCGACGAGGATGAGACGGAACTCGCGACCGGACGTTTCATCCTGCTGCACGATCCGGATGGATCAGCGGTCTGGGACGGCGAGTTCCGGATTGTCACCTACATCCGGGCCGAGCTGGAACCGGAGATGGGCAACGACCAAATGCTGGGAACCGTTGCGTGGACCTGGCTCGTGGAGGCATTGGAAAACCACAAGGCGGCCTACCGCGCGGCCGGCGGGACCGCCACCCGTGTCCTCTCCGAGAGCTTTGGCACCCTGGCGGGCCGTCCGGGATCCATCGACATAGAACTCCGGGCCTCCTGGACACCGGATTCGGCCGATGTCCAGGCGCATTTGGAGGCGTGGTCAGACATGGTGTGCACGTTCGCCGGACTCCCGCCCCTGCCCGACGGCGTCACGGCACTTCCGCCCCGCCGCCGGGGCCAGCAGAACGGTTATGGGGCAGCCCGGTAAACTGGGGGCATCATGACCCCAAACATTCCGGAAAACACCACAGCCGGCGTCCCGGCTGCTGCTGCCGCACCCCACATCACGGTGGAGGGCTTTGACAGCCCCATCCCCGAAATCATCGACCTTGACGCCCCTCGTGACGGCGTTCCCCTGGTCATCGAAACCCAATCCGGGCTGGAGCGCTGCGCCGCCGCCATTGCCGCCGGCACCGGTCCAGCCGGGGTTGACGCGGAACGTGCCTCCGGATTCCGTTACGGCCAGCGCGCCTTCCTGGTCCAGATCCGCCGCGAAGGCGCCGGGACCTGGCTTATCGATCCCGAACCCTTCGGAAACCTGGGCATCATCAATGACGCCCTGCGCGGTGTCGAATGGATCCTGCACGCAGCCAGCCAGGACCTGCCCTGCCTGTCCGAGCTCGGGATGTGGCCGGACAAGCTCTTCGACACCGAACTCGCCGCACGCCTGGCCGGGCTGCCCCGCGTGGGCTTGGCCGCCGTCATCGAACAGCTGCTGGGATTCGGGCTTGCCAAGGAGCACTCCGCCGCCGACTGGTCCACCCGTCCCCTGCCGGAGCCGTGGCTGCGTTACGCCGCCCTGGACGTCGAGGTCCTCACCGAACTGCGCGAGGAACTCATCGAGTTGCTCCAGGCCGACGGCAAGCTGGAGTACGCCGAGCAGGAATTTGCAGCCATCCTCGCGGCCGGCGTCGCTCCCCCGCGCGTGGATCCCTGGCGGAAGACCTCGGGCCTGCACCAGATCCGGGACCGCCGCCAGCTCGCGGCCGTCCGCGAGCTGTGGCTGGAACGGGACTCGCTGGCGCAAAAACGCGATGTGGCGCCGGGGCGGCTCATTCCGGATTCGGCCCTGGTCGCGGCGGCGAAAGCCATGCCCGCCACCGTCCCCCAACTGCTCAGCACGAAGGGATTCCACGGCCGGGCCGCACAGCGCGAAGCTCCACGCTGGCTGCGCTGTATCGCCGCTGCCCGGGACATGGAGGAACTGCCGCCCCTGCACCTGGCCACCAATGCTCCGCCGCCGCCGCGGGTCTGGGCCGACCGCGATCCGGAGGCCGCCGCCAGGCTTGCCACCGCCCGGCCCCTCCTCCAGGCAAAGGCCGAGCAGCTGAACCTGCCGCTGGAGAACCTGTTGACCCCCGACTACCTGCGGCGTGTGGCGTGGCGGCCTCCCGCCGAGGTCACCGAGGACGCAATCTCCGCTGAGCTGCTGGCCCTGGGTGCCCGGGAGTGGCAGGTTGACCTCGCTGCCCCGCTGATCGCAGGCGCGTTCCTGAACCCGCAGCCGCTGCCGCCGAAGGAAGCCAAACCGGTCGCCGCGGCCAGCGGCCAGTAACTGCCACGCTCCAGCCCTTGCGGGCTAAGTTACTCACGAGTAACATCGGTGTGACCGACGTCAGGCTGCTGCCGCCCTCCGGCATGCACCCGGCGCGCTACGTCTCGATGAGGAGTTACACGTGAGCCAGCACGGAAGCGGCGCATCACCGCGCACTGTCCGCGACGTCGTCTTTGTGGACGGCATCCGCACACCCTTCGGCAGGGCCGGCGAGAAGGGGATCTATGCCGGAACCAGGGCCGACGACCTGATCGTGAAATGCATCCGCGGCCTGCTGCGCCGCAACCCATCCCTGCCGCCTGAGCGGATCGACGAGGTGGCCATTGCCGCCACCACCCAGACCGGCGACCAGGGCCTCACCCTGGGCCGGACCGCCGCCCTGCTGGCAGGCCTCCCACGCACGGTCCCCGGTTTCGCCATCGACCGCATGTGCGCCGGCGCCATGACGGCCGTCACCACGACGGCGGGCGGCATCGGCTTTGGCGCCTACGACGTGGTGATCGCCGGCGGGGTGGAGCACATGGGCCACCACCCCATGGGCTCGGGCGCCGACCCCAACCCCCGGTTCATGTCCGAGCGGCTGGTGGACCCGGCCGCGCTGAACATGGGCAACACCGCAGAAAACCTGCACGACCGCTTCCCCGCCATCACCAAGCACCGCACGGACGCGTACGCGGTGGCGTCGCAGGACAAGCTGGCTGCCGCCTACCAGGACGGCATGATCCAGCAGGACCTGGTTCCCGTTGCAGCCCGGAAGCCCGGCGAGGGCTGGACTGTCCACAGCAAGGATGAACCGCCCCGCCCCGGCACCACCCTGGCCGAGCTAGCCGCCCTGCGCACGCCGTTCCGCGCCCACGGCCGGGTCACCGCCGGAAACGCCGCCGGCCTGAACGACGGCGCCACCGCGGCGGTCCTGGCGTCCTCCGAGGCCGCTGCCGAACTTGGCCTGCCGGTAAAAATGCGGCTGGTCAGCTACGCCTACGCGGGAGTGGAACCGGAAGTCATGGGCATCGGCCCAGTACCAGCCACCGAGAAGGCACTGAAGAACGCCGGGCTGACCATCGATGACATCGGCCTGCTCGAAATCAACGAGGCCTTCGCCGTCCAGGTCCTGAGTTTCCTTGACCATTACGGCATTTCCGACGACGACCCCCGGATCAACCGCTACGGCGGCGCCATCACCGTGGGCCACCCGCTCGCCTCCTCCGGCGTCCGGCTGATGATCCAGCTGGCCCGCCAGTTCGAGGAAGACCCGTCCGTCCGCTACGGGATCACCACCATGTGCGTGGGCCTGGGCATGGGCGGCACCGTGATTTGGGAGAACCCGCACCACCCCGACTACAGTGGCACCCCCTCCGGCGAGACCGCCGCTACCGTTTCCGAAGGAGCCCTGGCATGAGCGCCGCAGATTACCGCAAGTTGGCCGACCTCTTCCCCAACGAAACCGTGACCCACTCCTACGTGCAGGACATCGCCCTGCCGGGCACGGCCGGGAAACCAAGCCCTGGCACGTTTGCCCTTGTAACCCTTGACAACGACTTTGACCACACCAAACCGACCACACTCGGCCCCAACACCCTGGTGGAGCCTGGGCACCGTGCTGGAAGGCCTGCGGGACCGCGCAGCCCGCGGCGAAATCGTCGGCGTCGGCGTCACTGGCAAGCCGCACTACCTGGTGGCCGGCGCGGACCTCTCCGCCGTGAAGTCCCTGGAGCAGCGCGAGCACGGGCTGTGGATGGCACAGCTGGGCCACGACGTCTACGCCACCCTGGCAAACCTGGGCGTCCCCAGCTTCGCCTTCATCAACGGCGCCGCCCTGGGCGGCGGCCTGGAGATCGCCCTTCAGTCCACCTACCGGACGGTGTCCACCGGCGCGGGCGCCCTGGCCCTGCCCGAAGGATTTCTGGGACTGGTGCCCGGCTGGGGCGGCGTCTACATCCTCCCCCGCCTGTTGGGCCCGGAAAACGCGGTCAAGGTCATGATCGAGAACCCGCTCAGCAACAACCGGACCCTTTCAGGCACGCAGGCTTTCAACCTGGGTATCGCCGATGCCCTCTTCGAACCTGCCGATTTCCTGGAGCAGTCGCTGGCCTGGGCCGCGGGAGTCATCTCCGGCGAGGTGGTCCCGGACCGTGCCAACGCCGTCGACCCCTCATCCCCTGACACCGCAGCCCGCTGGGCCGCTGCCGTGGACGCCGGCCGGAAGTTCGTGGAGGGCAAGACCTCCAATGCCTCCCCGGCCCCGGCCAAAGTCCTGGACATCCTCGAAGCCAACCGCACCATGACGGCAGCCGAGTCCGCCACGTTGGAATGCGAAACCCTTGCTGGGCTGATGCAGACGGACGAGTTCCGCTCCACCGTCTACGCCTTCCTCGACCTGGTGCAAAAGCGCGGCAAGCGCCCGGCCGGGGCGCCCGACCGCAAGCTGGCCCGCCCCGTCACCAAGGTGGGCGTGGTGGGCGCCGGGCTAATGGCCGGCCAGCTGGCCCTGGTCTTTGCCCGCCAGCTGAAGGTGCCGGTGGTCCTGACCGATATCGACCAGGCCCGGGTGGACAAGGGCGTGGCCTACGTCCACGCCGAGGTGGACAAGCTCCTGGCCAAGAAGCGCGTCAGCCAGGACGCTGCCAACCGCACCAAGGCGCTGGTGTCGGGGTCGGTGTCGAAAGAAGCGTTCGCGGACGCCGACTTCGTGATCGAGGCCGTCTTCGAGGAACTGCACATCAAGAAGCAGGTTTTCGCCGAACTCGAGGGCATCGTGTCCCCGGAGTGCATCCTGGCCACCAACACGTCCTCCCTGTCCGTGACGGAGATGGCCGCCGACCTGCAGCACCCCGAGCGGCTGGTCGGTTTCCACTTCTTCAACCCTGTGGCCGTCATGCCGCTGCTGGAGATCGTGCGCGCCCCGCGGACCGATGACGCCGTACTGGCCACCGCCTTCGAACTGGCCAAGGCCCTGAAGAAGACCGGCGTGCTGGTCAAGGACGCCGCGGCGTTCGTGGTCAACCGCATCCTGCTCCGGCTCATGGGCGAAGTGACGGCAGCGTTCGACGAAGGCACCCCGGCGGAAGTGGCAGACACCGCACTGCGTCCCATGGGCCTGCCCATGACGCCCTTCACGCTGCTGGCCATGGTGGGCCTGCCGGTCGCGCAGCACGTCCAGGAATCGCTGCACACAGCGTTCGGGGACCGCTTCCCGGTGTCCGACAACCTGAAGAAGCTCATCGACAACAACGTCAAGGCCTTGTGGGAGACCACCCCTGACGGTTCCCGCTCCATCCCGGCCTCCACCTTGGAGCTGATGTCCTTCGGTACCAGCCCTTCCACGGGCGAGCAGGTGCTGCACCGCGTCCAGGATGCCCTGGCTGAGGAGATCGGACTGATGCTGGACGAGGGCGTCGTGGCAGGGCCCGAGGACATCGACCTCTGCATGATCCTCGGCGCGGGCTGGCCGATGTTCCTGGGCGGCATCACGCCGTACCTGGACCGCGTGGGCGCCTCGGAGCGGGTCAACGGCAAGCGTTTCCTGGCGCCGGGCGTCGCGTCAAGCAAGTCCCAGGAGTAGGCACACCCCCGGTCAGGCCGGAACCAGCCGTCCGCCGTCCAGCGCCAGGATGCGGTCCGCCGCCGAGCGTGCATAGCCCAGCTCATGGGTGACCAGCACGACGGCGGCGCCCGCCTCCGCTGCCGAGCGTACCGCGGCATCAAGCAGGCGCAGCCCATTGCCGTCCAGCGCCACGGTGGGTTCATCCAGCGCCAGGACAGCGGGCCTCCGGGCCAGGACAGTGGCCAGGGCCAACAGGCGCTGGGCGGACGCCGGCAGTTCGGCAGGATGCTCCTGGGCGGCGTCGGCCAAGCCGACGGCCGCCAGTGCTGCCGCGGCGCGCACCGCTGCCGTGGCCGGGCCGAACAGGCGGTCCAGCCCGAACCGGACTTCCCGCAGCACTGTCCGTTCGAACAGTTGGTCGCGGGGCTGCTGGAAGAGCAGGCCCACGGACGCCGCCGTCTTACCCACCGGGGCCCCTGCGATGTCACTGCCGCGGACCACAACGGTCCCGGCGGTTGGGCGCAGCAGCCCATTGAAGTGCCGCAGCATGGTCGATTTGCCCGCCCCGTTGGGGCCTGTGATCGCCACAATTTCGCCCGGCTGGACTGACAGGCTGACGTCCTGCAGGACCATTCCAGGGCTCTTCAGGTCCTCTGCGGGCCCGGATTTTCCACGTCTGCTGAGGGCGGAGACGTCCGGGTATGCGAAGGACACCTCCCTCAGTTGCAGGGCAGGCTGTCCCGGTAGCGACCCGGCGGCCCCGTGTCTGGACGGCAGTGCTTGGGGCGGCACAGCGGCTTCACCCCCGTCGAGGCGCCGGATGGCGGGCGGCAGCCCTGCCGCGGACCCCATGGCCGCGGGCGGCCCGGCGGCGGTCACCGTGCCACCGGCCAGCACCACCCACGTAGAGGCTTCCAGCAGGAGCGGGTCAACCACCTGGCTAAGGATGACGACGGCGGTCCCACGCTTGAGGAGGTCCCTGACCAGGGCGGCGAGTTCGTTGGCCCCGGCAGCGTCCAGGGAGGCGAAGGGCTCGTCCATGACCAGCACCGGTGGTGCGGGGATGATCGCGCAGCCGATGGCCAGCCGCCGCAGCTGGCCTCCGGAGAGCCGGGCAGGGTCCTGGTGCAGCTGGCTGCCGAGTCCCAGCAGCGCCGCGGTGTGCTCCACGGCGGCTTGCATGCGGCCGCGTTCCATGCCGGCGTTCTCCAGGCCAAACGCCAGGCTCCTCTGCCACCGTGGCCCGGACGGTGGACAGGACGGCAGCCGGGTCCTGCGGTACGAAGCCAACGTGCCGGCCCCACTCGGCGGGATCTATCCGGGGGTCCCCCGTGCCGCCGTCGAACTCCAGCCGCGTTCCGGACAGCTCAAGGAACCCTGTCAGTGTTCCGTGGCCGCCCGGCGGCAGCCAGCCGGCCAGCAGCCGCCCCAGGGTGGACTTGCCGCTCCCGGATGCGCCCAGGATTGCCGTGGAGGAGCCAGGCGGAAAGGAGACGGCCACGTTCTGCAGGGCGGGGGCCTGCCCGTCGTGGAAGGTGAAGTCCCGGATGCCCGCTGCCAGCACCGGGCTGTTGACAGGGAGCGCGCGCCCTGCAGACGCCGTACGTTCAGGCACCGGGCTGCACTACCCGGAGAACAACAGCCGCCATCGCCGCCAGCAGCAGTGCTGCCCGTACTGTCCGCTGCAGGCGGGAATCAGCCACTTCCCGGTAGCTGGTCCGTGGACCACGATTGCCCAGGCCGCGGGCCTCGAGGGCAGCGGCCCGGGTGCCGGCGTCCTCGATCAAGGACAGGACAAGGGGAACGGCCTGCAGCCGGAATGCCGCGATCCTGGATACCGGATTCCGGGAGACCACCAGGCCGCGGGATTCCTGGGCCTGGCGGATCCGGCGCGCCCTCTCGGCGATGGCCGGAAGCAGGGTCAGGGTGGACGCCAGCACGAAGGCGAACCTGCCCTGCACGCCCCGGGCGGACAATGCCGCCACGAGATCCGGGAGGCTGACGCTGAAGGAGAACAGCAGCAGGGCCAGGACCACGGCGGCCAGCTGCAGGATGCGCTGCCCCGCGAAGTCCAGGCCCTCCGCCGTGACCCGGGCAGGTCCCCACTCTGCCAGCACGGTCCGGCCTTCCGGGAAGAACAATCCGTGCAGAACCAGCAGTGACAGGCCAAACGGGACCAGGACGGCGGCTGCCGCGGGCAGCACCCGGCGGGCCGTGCCGCCCACCGCTGACAAACCAAGGCAGCCGGCAACCACCGCGATGGACAACTGCCAGCTGCCGGCCGCCGTCGTGATTGCGGCCGTGGCGACGGCGGCCGCCAGCGGGGTCAGCGGATTAAGCCGCTCCCGCCGGGCCGGCGCCGCGGTCCTGCCTGCAGAGGATGCTGTCACAGGGTTCCGGTCAGCCGTTCGGTGTTGAATCGTGCGCAGTACCCTGGGCCGGAGCGTGTGGCTCGCCGTGTGCGCGCGCGTCGGCGGGCTGGCTGGTGCCGGCCAGGACCCTGTGGCGCCGGATGAAGGGGAACTGCAGGCGCGCCCGGCGGGGCAGCGCGTAGACCAGGATGGCCACGATGGTGAACACGATGGCTTTGTCCATGGGATCGGAGAGCAGGGCCTGCTTGGTGATGGCGGCCAGGAGGGTGTCCCCCATGGCGCGGAAGGCGCTGACGATTGCACCCGTGGCTACGCCCGACGTTCCGCCAAAGACAAAGGCGGCCACGGGGGCGGACACCACGCCGGCGATGATGCCGGTGATGAAGCCGGCCACGGGAGCCAGGTAGAAGCGGCGGAAGAGGCCGTAGCGGGCTGCCAGGCCTGCCAGGCAGCCGATGAGCGCGGCGCCTGCGGCGAACGGCAGCACCGTGGGGTTGAAGAAGGACCAGACGATGCTGCTGAGGGCGCCCGTGGCGGCGCCGGCGGCCGGGCCTGCCAGGACGGCGATCAGAACGGTGCCGATGGCGTCGAGGTAGAAGGGGACCAGGGTGCTGCCCACGAACTGGCCGAGCACGATGTTCAGTACCAATGCCACCGGGATCAGCACCAGGGTGGACGCCGGGAGGGTGGGCAGCACGGCGACGATCAGCAGGACGGCCCCTGCCAGGAAGCCGGTGAGTGCGATCAGGGCCGATGCGCTGCCCGGTCCTCCGGTGATGTCGGCCGGCTGGTTGAGGACCAGGTAAACATAGGTGGCGGCGATGGCCAGGGCGCCGAGGATCTCCAGGAGCCGGCGGCGGGCCGGGGGCGTTCCTGGGAGGGAAGCGTCAAAGAGGGCGATGACATGGGGAATGTTCCTTTGGGGTGCAGGCAGTGGCCCGGTTGTACCGGGCCGGAATGTTGCTGCCTATGTCACCTCGGCAGCAGCCGGCGGCAACTGCGCCGGGCCGGTCCGGAGCCATTCTACCGGCCATCCCCGGCCACCGCCCGTGCAGGCTGCCGCTCCGGCACCAGGTCCGGGTGCCGCGCCTTATCCCGACTTCCGGGCCAGGCTGCCGACCGCGGACACCAGCTCGCGGAACGCCTGCTCCGGGTTGTTGCCGGACACGATCCGGGCGTTCGGGGGTGCGCCCCAGAGTCCGCGGAAGTCTGCCACGGTGGTTCCCGCCAGGAGCGGCGAGTCCGTTTCCACGTCCACGGTGGCGGGGCGGGCCGTGTACTCAAGCGTGCCGGCGGCCACTCCGGCCGCGAAGAAGTCGTGGACGTGGGCCAGGTAGCCCTGGTCGTAGAGCCTGTGGAACTCGAAGTAGAAGCGCAGGGCGTCCGAAAGGTGCCTGATGAGGGTGTTGTCGGAGGTGCTGCGCCGGCCCTGGGGGTCCCCGGGGAGCACCATTTCCGGAACCGCGGCGCCGGCGGCCTCCGCCAGCGCCTGGACGTGGGCCGGGTGCAGGCTCCATGCGTTCGGTGGTGTCCAGCGAGCAGACAATGGGCAGCTTCTCCGCCGGCCGGCCGCGGTATGCGGCGTAAACCTCCTTGGCGGCGTGCGGATCCACGTGGGTGTTCCATTCGGCGGTAGGGGTGGTGTTGCCCTGGTGGTAGAAGGCGCCGCCCATGATCACCACCTTGGCAAGGAGGTCGGGAAGCTCCGGTTCCTGCCGCAGCGCCAGGGCGAAGTTGGTGAGCGGTGCGGTGATGAGCGCGGTCAGTTCCCCCGGCCTGGCCCTGGCATGTTCGATCCAGAGGTCCACTGCGTTCCGTGGGTTGAGCTGCCCGGCGGGCTGCGGCAGGACCGCGTACCCGATGCCCTGCGGCCCGTGCGTCTCGGGGGTGGTGAGCAGCGGGACGGACAGCGGCTTCCGGGCACCGACGGCCACCTGGACGCCCGGCCGCCCGCAGAGTTCCAGCAGTGCGAGGGTGTTGCGTGCCACCTGGTCGGCATCGACGTTGCCCGGGGTGGCCGTGACCGCCACGAACTCCGTGTCCGGGAGGGCAGCAAGATAGGCAATGGCCAGGGCATCGTCGATGCCGGTATCGACATCCAGGAGGTAGGCGGGCACGGCTGCCTAGAAGAGCGCGACCTTGGGCACGGCCGGGAATATTTCGTCCAGGGCCGCGAGGTCGTCGGTCGTGGGGATCCAGCCAGCCTGCTTCCGCGTTCTGCCGGACCTGTTCAGGCCGCGTGGCGCCGGCAATGACGCTGGCCACTGAGGGCTGGGCGGCGAGCCAGGAGAACGCCACTTCGATCTCCGTCAGGCCGCGCTCTTTCGCGAAGGCGCCGAACCTGCCCAACTGGTCCCAGTCGGCGTCGTCCACCATGTTTGTACGGGTGTGGCTGAGCCGGGACCCCTCGGGGGCGTGGCCCGGCGAGTACTTGCCGGTCAGCAGGCCGTTGGCCAGCGGGAAGTACGGGAGAACGCCCAGCCCGAACTCCTCGGCCGCCGGCGTCACTTCAAGCTCGGCGCGGCGGTCCAGCAGGTTGTAATGGTTCTGCGAGGAAATGAACCTGGCCGTGCCCAGTTCGCGGGCCACGTACTCCGCCTGGGCGATCTGCCAGCCGGAGCGGTTGGAGTGCCCGATGTAGCGGACCTTGCCACTGCCCACCAGGGTGTCCAGCGCCGCCAGGGTCTCGTCAATGGGCGTCAGCGGGTCAGGCGTGTGGAACTGGTAGAGGTCGATCCAGTCAGTGCCGAGCCTCCTCAGTGATGCCTCGACCGACTGGATGATGTACCGCCGCGAACCGCGGGCGCCGAAGTCGGGGCCGTTGGCACCCCTGGTGTCCATCCCGAACTTGGTGGCAAGGACCACGTCCGCGCGCCGGCCGCCGAGGGCCTTGCCGAGCATGGTCTCGCTGAGGCCCGGCTCCCTCCCGTAGTTGTCTGCCACGTCGAACAGCGTGATGCCGGCGTCGATCGCAGCATTGACGACGGCGTCTGTTGCGTCCTGCGATTCCGTCGCCGTGTTGGCCCGGCCCAGGTTGTTGCAGCCCAGCCCCACGGTGGAGACGGTCAGGCCTGATTTTCCAACGCGGCGGTAACTGGTCAAGGAGGCCTCCTAAAGGCTGAAGCTGCTGGCGGGCTTGGCGGAATGCTTGAGTTTGTAGTGGTCCGGGTCGCTGTAGGGGGCGGCCCCGATGCTGAGCTTGGTGAAGTCCAGGTCCTCGCCGCGGGAACACACCTTGATGGCGTTGACTGCCTTGTTCACGTCCGGGCACAGGCAGAAGATGTTCAGCTTGTAGTCGGTGAACTCTGAGCGTTCCACGGTTCCCAGCCCGCGCCATGCAAGGTGGCTGATGAGGGCGTCAGTTGCCTTCTGCTGCAGCCGCCTGTCCCGTTCAGTGCCTTCCCGGGTCTTGAGGGCGAACTGGGCCACCACCCAGGACTGTTCTTCGTTGGGGACCTCGGCGTAGCCGTCCTCAGCGCACTGTGCAGCGAAAGCGTCCAGGAGCCCGTCCGCCGCGCCGGCGTCGGGGACATCGGTTTCCTCGGTCTTGCTCTGGTGCCCCACCGCACCGAAATTCATGACGAACTGGGAGTAGTCCTCGTCGAACCAGGCTTCCCTGAAGTGGAGGGGGCCCTCGTCGTCGCGCTTGTAGACCCTGACAATGCCGCTCATATGCGTCCTTTGGTAAACCATTCAACGTCGGTGCCGTCGAAAGGCGCGTGCTGCGCCTTCACGGCGTGGTAAAGCCCGTCGGCGGCAGCCTGGATGTCTTCGATCAGCCGCTGGGGGTAGTGCATGGAGACGCTGTGCTCCGCGAATTCGTCCTGGTCGTCGATGAAGACCCCGCGGCCGGCGGTCCGGATGACGTCCAGGTCCATATCAATAACGTGGAACTCGGTCACCGCGGGCCGGATGTGCGTCCACTCGTGGCCTACCGCGAGGTCAATGTACACCCGCACCCCGCCCGGGTGCGCTGAATCGTAGAACGTGGCCACCCAGTCACCCTGGCGCGGCACCAGCAGGACGGCGTCCGAACGCGTGTAGAACGCCGCGCCGGGACGGGAACAGAATTCGTTGGTGCCTTGGAAGATCCACCAGCCGTGCTGGTCTTCGCCAAGGTACCGCCCCGGCACCACCCAGTGGGCCTTACCGTTCCATTTCCGGTTCCGGGAGACCACCAACTGGCCCGGCTGCAGTCCGTTGGGGACGCGCGTGGTGGTGGTGTGCAGGACTGGTCCGGACTCCCCGCAGGACCGGGGTACTTCAGTTCATCCTCGTCCTTCACAGGATCGGAAGGCTGCCGGTGGTGGGGTGCTGCTGCCCGGGGAGGGGCCGCGCAAAGGGAACCTTTGTCCCCAGGACCTGCGCGACGACGTCGTGCGTGATCTGCTGGGCCGTCAGCCCAACCCGCTCCAGCACCTGGTTGCGGGTGCCGTGCTCCAGAAACTCCACGGGCAGGCCCACCTCGTTGAGGGCGGTGTCCACACCGGCCGCACGCATCTCCTGCCGTATGCGGGAGCCCACACCGCCGGCGCGGACGCCGTCTTCGATGCAGATCACCAGGCGGTGGTGCGAGGCCAGGGCAATGATGGAACGGCGGACGGGGAGGACCCAGCGGGGATCCACCACCGTGGTGCTGATGCCCTGCGCACCGAGCCGGTTGGATACGTCGAGGGCGAGTTCGGCCATGGCACCGACGCTGATGATCAGGACGTCGTTCTCGGTGGAGCCGGACGGCCTGCGGGCCAGGATGTCCACTCCGTCGCTCAGCCGCTCCAGCGCCTCCACTGCCGGGCCCACGGATCCCTTGGAGAAGCGGACGACGCTGGGCGCGTCGCTGATGGCCACGGCTTCGCGCAGTTCCTCACGGAGCCGGGTGGCATCGCGGGGCGCGGCAAGGTGCAGCCCGGGAACGATCTGGACCATGGCCATGTCCCACATTCCGTGGTGGCTGGCGCCGTCCGGGCCGGTGACGCCGGCGCGGTCCAGGACGATGGTGACGCCGGCCTTGTGGAGGGCGACGTCCATGAGCAGCTGGTCGAATGCCCGGTTCAGGAACGTGGCGTAGACCGCGACGACGGGGTGCAGTCCACCGAAGGCCATGCCGGCGGCGGCGGTGAGCGCGTGCTGTTCGGCGATGCCGACGTCGATGACACGCTTGGGATGCTTGGCCGCGAACTTGTGCAGGCCCACGGGGATCAGCATGGCGCCGGTGATGCCCACGATGTCATCGCGTTCGTCGGCGATGGCGGCGATCTCGTCCGCGAACACGGAGGTCCAGGACTGGGCGCCGGCGCTGCCGGTGGGTTCGCCGGTTTCGGGGTCGATAATGCCCACGGCATGGAATTGGTCCGCTTCATGGGCGCGGGCCGGTGCGTAGCCGTGGCCCTTTTCCGTCATGGCGTGGACAATCACGGGGCCGCCGTAGTTCCTGGCGGTTGAGAGTGCGTGCTCCATGGCCTTGAGGTTATGACCGTCCACGGGCCCGATGTATTTCATGCCGAGGTCCTCGAACATGCCCTGCGGCGCCCACCAGTCCTTAATGCCCTTCTTCATCGCATGCAGGCTCTTGTAGGTGAACTGGCCCACCGGGCCTCCGTCCTGCAGCTTCTTCTTCCACCAGTCCAGTGCGCCCTCGTAGGCGGGGGCGGCCCGGAAGGAGTCGATGGTTGGCCGCAGCGAAGCAAGGTAATCGGCGAATCCGCCCACTGTGGGGGCGTAGGACCGGCCGTTGTCATTGACCACAATGACAACGCGGCGCTTCTTGTCGGCCGCGATGTTGTTGATGGCTTCCCAGGCCATGCCCCCGGTGAGGGCACCGTCGCCGATGATGGCGACCACGTGCCGGTCGGCTTCGCCGGTGAGCTGGCGGGCACGGGAAATGCCGTCAGCCCAGGACAGCGACGATGAGGCGTGGGAGCTTTCCACAATGTCGTGTTCCGATTCGGCCCTGTCAGGGTAACCGGAGAGGCCGCCTTCCTGGCGGAGCGTGCTGAAGTCCTGGCGTCCGGTGAGCAGCTTGTGGACGTAGGACTGGTGGCCCGTGTCAAAGACGATGCTGTCGCGGGGCGATTCGAAGATGCGGTGCACAGCCAGCGTCAGTTCCACGACGCCGAGGTTGGGCCCGAGGTGGCCGCCCGTCTGGGAGACGTTAGTGATCAGGAAATCCCTAATCTCCGAAGCCAGCTGTTCCAGCTGTTCCTCGGTCAACTCGTTCAGGTCCTGCGGATTCCGGATGGTGTCCAAGATTCCCAATGACCCCTCCTTCGGGTGGTAGACGTGCCGTTTAACTCTAACGCCTCGGTTCGCAGGGCCGGACGTGGCTGAAAAGCCGAAGCCCCGGCTGGTCGGTGACCGGCCGGGGCTTCGGGGAGGATGGTGCCTGCTGGCAGAGCCCGCTAGTTTGCGGAGATCTGGCGCAGCACGTACTGCAGGATGCCGCCGTTGCGGTAGTAGTCCGCTTCACCCGGGGTATCGATGCGCAGCACGGCGTCGAACGACTTCGAGGAGCCGTCCTCTGCCGTGGCAGTGACCTTCAGGGTCTTGGGCGTGGTGCCCTCGTTCAGGGCGGTGACGCCCTCCACCGAGAAGGTTTCCGTGCCGGTCAGGCCCAGGCTGGCAGCGTTCTCGCCGGCCGGGTACTGCAGCGGCAGGACGCCCATGCCGATGAGGTTGGAGCGGTGGATACGCTCGTAGCTCTCGGCGATGACGGCCTTGACGCCCAGCAGCGCGGTGCCCTTGGCAGCCCAGTCACGCGAGGATCCGGAACCGTACTCCTTGCCTGCCAGGACAACCAGCGGGGTGCCGGCTGCCTGGTAGTTCTGCGCGGCGTCGTAGACGTAAGCCTGCGGACCGTCAGCCTGGCTGAAGTCGCGGGTGAAGCCACCCTCGACGCCGTCCAGCAGCTGGTTCTTGATGCGGATGTTGGCGAACGTGCCGCGGATCATCACTTCGTGGTTGCCGCGTCGCGAGCCGTAGGAGTTGAAGTCCTTCCGCTCCACGCCGTTGGCCAGCAGGTACTGGCCGGCGGGGGTGTCGGACTTGAAGGAACCGGCCGGGGAGATGTGGTCGGTGGTGACCGAGTCGCCGAGCTTGAGCAGCACGCGGGCGCCCGAGATGTCCTTGACCGGCTCAGGCTGGGCCTGCATGCCCTCGAAGTACGGGGGCTTCCGGACGTAGGTGGACTTCTCGTCCCAGGCGAAGGTGTCACCGGCCGGGGTATCGAGCGCCTTCCAGCGGTCGTCGCCGTCGAAGACGCCCTCGTAGCCGCGGGCGAACATGCCCTTGTCGATCGAGGAGTCAATGACCTGCTGCACCTCGACCGGGTTGGGCCAGATGTCCTTCAGGAACACGTCGTTGCCGGCTTCGTCCTGGCCCAGTGCGTCATTCTCGAAGTCGAAGTCCATGGTTCCGGCCAGGGCGTACGCGATGACCAGCGGCGGGGAGGCCAGGTAGTTCATCTTGACGTCCGGGTTGATCCGGCCTTCGAAGTTGCGGTTGCCGGAGAGGACGGCCGTGACGGAGAGGTCGTTGGCCTGGATGGCCTCGGAGATTTCGGCGTCCAGCGGGCCGGAGTTGCCGATGCAGGTGGCGCAGCCGTAGCCCACGATGTAGAAGCCGAGCTTCTCCAGGTAGGGGGTCAGGCCCGACTTGTTGTAGTAGTCGGTGACAACCTTGGAACCGGGAGCCACGGAAGTCTTGACCCACGGCTTCGCGGCGAGGCCCTTTTCCACGGCGTTGCGGGCCAGCAGCGCGGCAGCCAGCATCACGGACGGGTTGGACGTGTTGGTGCAGGAGGTGATCGAGGCGATCGACACGGCACCGTGGTCCAGCTCGAATTCACGGCCGTCAGCGGTCTTGACGGCAACCTTGTTGGAAGGGCGCCCGTTGGACTTCGGACCGTGGGCGTGCGGGGCTTCCTCGGACAGGTGGGTGGCCGTGGCGGTGAACGACGGCGAGTCGGACGCCGGGAAGCTCTCATCGATCGCTTCGTCGAGGCTGCCGTCGGCGAGGTCCACCTTGACGTAGTTGCGCAGGTCATCGCGGAACTGGGCCTTGGACTCGGACAGGATGATGCGGTCCTGCGGGCGCTTGGGGCCGGAGATCGACGGTACAACCGTGGACAGGTCCAGTTCCAGGTACTCGGAGAACTTGATGTCGCGGGAGGCGTCGTGCCACAGGCCCTGTTCCTTGGCGTAAGCCTCCACCAGGGCAACGTTCTGGTCCGACCGGCCGGTGAGGCGCAGGTAGTCCAGGGTGACGTCGTCGATGGGGAACATGGCGGCGGTGGAGCCGAATTCCGGGCTCATGTTGCCGATGGTGGCGCGGTTGGCCAGCGGCACAGCCGCAACACCCTCGCCGTAGAACTCGACGAACTTGCCCACCACGCCGTGCTGGCGCAACATTTCGGTGATGGTCAGCACCACGTCGGTTGCGGTGGCGCCGGCGGGGATGCTGCCGCTGAGCTTGAAGCCCACGACGCGCGGGATGAGCATGGAGACGGGCTGGCCGAGCATCGCTGCCTCGGCTTCGATGCCGCCCACGCCCCAGCCCAGCACGCCCAGGCCGTTGACCATGGTGGTGTGCGAGTCGGTGCCAACACAGGTGTCGGGGTAGGCGCGGAGCGCCCCGTCAACTTCGCGGGTCATCACGGTGCGGGCCAGGTATTCAATGTTGACCTGGTGCACAATGCCGGTTCCCGGGGGAACCACCTTGAAGTCATCGAACGCGGTCTGGCCCCAGCGCAGGAACTGGTAACGCTCACCGTTGCGCTGGTACTCGATCTCCATGTTGCGCTCCAGTGCGCCGGAGTTGCCGAAGGCATCGATCTGGACCGAGTGGTCGATAACCATTTCGGCCGGCGCCAGCGGGTTGACCCGCTTGGGGTCGCCGCCCAGGTCCTTCACCGCTTCACGCATGGTGGCAAGGTCAACAACGCAGGGAACGCCGGTGAAGTCCTGCATGATCACGCGCGCCGGCGTGAACTGGATCTCTGTATCGGGCTCCGCATTCGGATCCCAGCCTGCCAGGGCGCGGACGTGATCGGCAGTGATGTTCGCGCCGTCCTCGGTCCTCAGCAGGTTTTCAAGCAATACCTTGAGGCTGAACGGAAGGTTTTCTGCACCTTCAACGGAGTTCAACCGGAAAATTTCGTACTCGGTTCCGGCTACATTAAGTTTGCCTTTTGAACCGAAGCTGTCCACAGTGCTCATCGCAGGACTCCTCTCGCAACAGTTTCATCTTTGTCGCGCGGTTGACCGCCTGCTAGTTAGGAAGCCCTAAGTAGCTCCAGGGCCCGAAAATTTGCACACGGCCGGCCGAGAATTCGGGCGCGACGTGGGACTACTAGGGCCATCGTAGTCGAAAACCGCAGTGGCATCACCGAGCCGGAGTCAGCAATGCCACTGTCTCGAGGTGGTGGGTGTGGGGGTACAGGTCGAAGGCCCGGAGCCCGGCGAGCCCCAGCCGGAGCGGCAGAAGTAACCGAGGTCACGGGCGAACGACGCCGGATCGCAGGACACATAGGCAATGGCCCGGGGCTGCGATGCGACGAGTTGGCCCACAACGGCCTTTCCGGCACCGGCCCGTGGCGGGTCAAGGACCAGGGCGTCGAAATTCCGCGGTTTCTGGCGCAGTACACGCTCCACCCGCCCCTGAGCCACCTCCACCTGTGGGGCCGAGTGCAGGTTCTTCCGGGCATCGCGGCTGGCTCCCGGCGCCCCTTCGACCGAAAGCACGGACCCAGTCTCCCCCACGGCGTCGGCAAGTACGGCGGTAAAGAGCCCGGCGCCGGCGTAGAGATCGGCCACTACTGCGCCGGGGTGGAGGAAGTCGCCTTGCTGCAGGAATTCTGTGACAGCCCCCACAAGGGTCCCGGGCGCGTCGCGGTGGATCTGCCAGAAACCCTCGCCGGTCACACGGTAGTCATGTCCGGCGGCGGATTCCTGCACCCAGGTTCGCCCCCGGAGCCTGCATGACCGTGCCGGCCAGCGGATCGAAGGCGGCCACCGACACCTCCCCCGGCAGTGTGGCGGCGATGGCCCGCAGCCGCTTGTCCTTGGTACCGGGCGCAGGGGCCAGGAGCACCAGGGGGCGGGAACCGTTGGCCGGAGCGGCCACCTCAACCCGTTCGATGCCCTGCAGGTCCAGGTCCCAGAGGCGCAGGGCGTTGATGGCTTCGCTGGCCAGCGGCATCTCCCGCACTGGAACGATGTAGTCGGAACGATGCGCGTGCATCCCCAGCCTGCCGCCGGAGGTGACCGAAAAACTGGCCCGCGTTCGCCACCCCAAGCCGGTGCCGCCGTCGTCCGCTTCCCCTACGGGTTCCACCGCGCCGGTCCACACGGACGGCACCTGCTCAAGGCCGGCAAGGCGGGTGAGCTGTTCGGCAACGACGTCCGCTTTCAGGCCGCGCTGCCTGTCCAGGGTCATGTGGCCGAACTCGGCACCACCCACGGGCGGGTGGCCGTGGCCCCAGGCCCGCAGGGAGTCGGCAGCGTGCCAGAAGTGCTCCACCCGGTCGGGGGACGCTTCCAGCACCTCGATGACGTCTGCCCGCCAGAACTTGGCGCCATCCGCGGCATCGGTCAGCCGGACGCGGACCTTCTCCCCCGGGATGGCGTGCCGGACAAACACCACCCGGCCCTCGTGGCGGGCCACGCAGTGCCCGCCGTGGGCTACCGGGCCGACGTCGAGTACTGCCTCTTCGCCGGTGGAGCCGGCCTGGTCCCCTGCCGGGAGGGAAGCGTCGGATGACTGCGTTGCGGCGGAAGGTCTTGCGGTCACTGGACGTCCTGGAGGTTCTTTGCTTCTTCGGATGATTTGAGCTGCCAGGGAACGCTGGCCACCATGACTCCCGGTTCGAAGTGCAGCCGGGTCTTGATGCGCAGGGCGGTCTGGTTGTGCACCAGCTGCTCCCACCATTTGCCCACCACATACTCCGGGATGTAGACCACCACGAGGTCCCGCGGGGAATCCGCCCGCATCTGCTTGACGTAGTCCATGATGGGCGTGACCGTTTCCCGGTACGGGCTGGCGAGCACGGTCAGCGGCACGGGGATTTCCAGCTTCTCCCAGTCAGCGATGGTGTGTGCTGTCTCATCCGGGTCAATGTCCACCGTGATGGCGTCCAGCCGGGATGGCCGGGACGCGCGGGCGTAGGCCAGCGCACGCAGGACGGGCTTGCGGACATGCGATACCAGCAGGACGGCGTGGACCCTGGTGGGCAGCGCGCGCGGTGAGGAGTCCTCGTCCACCGCCAGTTCCTTGGCCACATTGTCGTAGTGGGCCCGGATGCTCCACATGATCAGGAAAAGGATGAACATGGCCAGCAGCGCGATCCAGGCGCCCTGCTGGAACTTGGTGATCAGCACAATGACCAGCACCAGCCCGGTCATGCCGAAGCCGATGCTGTTGATGGTCCGGGACTTGATCATCTTGCGCCTGACGGCCTTGTCCTTGGCGAGTTTCAGCTCCCGGCCCCAGTGCCGGATCATGCCGAGCTGGCTGAGGGTGAACGAGATGAACACGCCCACAATGTAGAGCTGGATGAGCTTGGTGACATCCGCGTCGAACGAAATGATGAGGACCAGGGCCCCCGCCGCCAGGGCCAGGACGCCGTTACTGAACGCGAGCCTGTCGCCGCGGGTGCGCAGCTGGCGGGGCAGGTAGCCGTCCTGGGCCAGGATGGAGCCCAGGACCGGGAAGCCGTTGAAGGCAGTGTTGGACGCGAACACCAGGATGACGCCGGTGGCGGCCACCACGACATAGAAGGGAATGCTGCCCGCGCCGAAAATGGTCTGGGCGATCTGGCTGATGGCCGGATTCTGGATGTAACCCTCGGGCAGTGCGTTGCCGTTAAGCAGGAATTCCTTGGCCGGATCCAGCACGATGTGGACCTTCGTGGCGTTCGCCAGGTAAATAATGCCGGCCAGCATGGCGGCGCCGATCACGCCCAGGAGCAGCAGTGTGGTGGCAGCGTTCTTGCTCTTGGGGTGCCGGAAGTTCGGGACGCCGTTGCTGATGGCCTCGACGCCGGTCAGTGCCGCGGCGCCCGAGGAGAAGGCCCGCAGCAGCAGGAAGGCGCCGGCCAGGCCCACCAGGCCCTGGTCGAAGCCCTCGGTCGGGACGATGGTGAAGGCAGCCGACGGCGCCTGCCCCAGCTGCCCCGTGGCGGCCTGGAACATGCCCACGGCCGTCATCCCCAGGATGGAGGCCATGAAGATGTAGGTGGGGACAGCGAACACGCTGCCGGCCTCCTTGATGCCGCGAAGGTTGACGAGGGCAAGAATGACGACGCCGATCGTAGCGATGACGGCCTGCTCACCGTGCAGGGACGGTATGGCAGTGGTGAGGTAGGCGGCCGCCGAGGACATGGACACGGACACCGTGAGGACGTAGTCCACCAGCAGGGCTGCCGCCACCGTCAGGCCGGCGTACTTGCCGAGGTTTTCGTTGGCGATCTCGTAATCGCCGCCGCCTGACGGGTAGGCGTGGACGTTCTGCCGGTAGGAAGCGACGACTGTCAGCAGGACCACCATCACGGCCAGGCCCACCAAGGGCGAAATCGCAACAGCACTGACACCCGCCAGGGCAAGGGTCAGGAGGATCTCGTCCGGTGCGTAGGCCACCGAGGAAAGGGCGTCGGAGGCGAAAATCGGAAGTGCGATCTTCTTGGGGAGGAGGGTATGGGCAAGGCGGTCATTCCGGAAGGGCCTGCCCACCAGCACGCGTTTGACGGCGTTCAGTATTGTCAACACCCCACAAAGCTAGTCTGATTCGCGGGCGATGTCATGACGGGCGCTGGCCAGTCCCGGCAACGGCTATGCCGGTAGAGTTCTAGCTGCACGATCCTGACATAGATAAAGAGGAGAAACGGTGGCGCATTTCGTGATCATGGGATGTGGCCGGGTGGGGGCAACGCTGGCGCACACGCTGGAGGATGCCGGACATTCCGTGGCCATCATCGACCAGGATGACCGCGCGTTCCGCCGGCTCCGCCAGGGCTTTACCGGCCGGAAGGTCACGGGCGTGGGCTTTGACCGGGAAACCCTCAAGCAGGCCGGAGTTGGCGAGGCTTACGCCTTCGCCGCCGTCTCCAGCGGTGACAACTCGAACATCCTGGCCACGCGCGTTGCCCGCGAAACCTTCCACGTTCCGCATGTGGTGGCCAGGATCTATGACCCGGGACGCGCCGAGATCTACCAGCGCCTGGGCATCCCCACGGTGGCGGCGGTCCGCTGGAGCGCCGACCAGGTACTGCGGCGCATCCTCCCCGAACAACACCTCGCCGGCGATTTCCGCGAACCCTCGGGCCGGCTGGTCCTTGCTGAACTGGACCTCAATGCCGCCTGGATCGGGCACCGGATCAGCGGCATTGAAAAGGCAGCCGGTGTCCGCGTGGCCTATGTCACCCGTTTTGGCGAAGGCCTGCTGCCTGACGCAGGAACCGCTTACCAGGACGGCGACACCGTGCACGCCATGCTGCAGGTGGACCGCAGCGCCCAGATCGCCCAGATCCTCGCCAAAGCCCCCGCCAAGGAGTACCAGTGAAAGTCGTTATCGTCGGCGCCGGCAGTGTCGGATCGTCCATCGCCAGGGAATTACTGGCGCACAAGCACGAGATCCTCCTGATCGACCTCAAGCCCGAGGTCATCGGACGGAGCGGCCTGCGGGGCGCCCACTGGCTTGTCGGCGACGCCTGCGAGCTCTCCACGCTGCAGGGCGCCAAGGTGGAGGACGCCGACGTCGTGGTCTCCGCAACGGGCGATGACAAGGTCAACCTGGTGGTGTCCCTGCTCGCGAAGACCGAGTTCGGCGTCGGCCGCACGGTCGGCCGGGTGAACAACCCCAAGAACGACTGGATGTTCAACGACTCCTGGGGAGTGGACGTTGCCGTCAACACACCCCAGCTGATGACCGCCCTGGTGGAGGAGGCCGTGGAGATCGGCGACCTGGTCCGGCTGCTGACCCTGCAGACAGGTGTGGCGTCGCTGGTGGAATTCACGGTGCCCCACGATTCCCACGTGATCGGCATGACCGTGGGCGACATCCACTGGCCGGAGGACGCCACCCTGGTGGCAATCCTGCGCGACCAGGCACCGATCACCCCGAGCAGGGACGATGTGATTGACGGCGGCGACGAATTGTTCTTCGTGACCACCATTGCCGCCGAGGACCGCCTGCGGGAGCTGCTCTCCTCCGCCCCGGGCAGCATGGACACCGGCACCCCGCCGCAGCCTGCCGTCGGCGCCGAGCCTCCCGCAAACGGCTACGGACCGGTTCCCGACGACGACGGCTTCGACGGTTAGGGGCGCCTGGCGCCTGGTGCCTTAAGGCATCAGGCCGCCGGGTCTGCGCCGGCTTCTGCTTCGGCCGGAGCCGGCCGCGTTACCAGCCACGCCACCCAGATCCCGAGGATGTAGAGCGGCGCGCCCATGATAAGGCGCGTTGTGGCCAGTGCGGCGAGGCCGTCCGTGCCCATCAGGTAGAGGGGTACCTGCACGATCAACCGGAGCGCCAGGACGGCAACGATGATCCAGGTACCCAGGCGGTACGCCCTAACCCGGGCCGGTTCCTTGCGCCACTCCACGCCCTCGTTGCGGATGAACCCGAAGAGTAAGCCCGCCACGGGCCACTTGAGCGCAATGGAGAGCACCATGGCAAGGATGTAGGCAGCGTTGGTGAAGAAGCCGGGAAGATAGAAGTCTTCCGCCTTGCCGGTGGTGTTGGCGAGCCAGGCGGAAATGCCGACGCCTGCCACGCCCGCCAGCGCCTGCGTCAGGGGGCGCCGCTGCACCAGACGGACAACGGTGAACACCGCTGCCGATACCAGGGCAGCCACCAGGGACGGCGTGAGCTCGCGGGTGATGGTGAAGGCTACCAGGAATACCAGGCCGGGAACGATGCTCTCGGCAATGCCCTGCACTCCCCCGGCGCTGCGCAGGACGTCCACCCGCCCGTCATGGGTGCGGTGAAGTCCGGCTTTGGCAGCGTACCCAGCGGCGAGCCCGGCAACCGGGGATGCACCTGCAGCCTGCTCGTTGCCCTGCGGCTGTCCGTTCCGCCCGGTGTCCTCGGGGCCGGCGGGGTGTTCGGGCTGGTGCGCGGTCATTCGTTCTCCTGGCGGGACAGTATCTCGTAGCGGGGATTGAAGATGGTGGGCATGTCCTTGCCGCGGGCCAGCATGCCCTCGACCCGGATTTCCGCACCTGCTTCAATGCCCGGCACGCGGCGGCGGCCCAACCAGACGACGCGGAGCCGCGGTGGCCTCGCCCGACCCGGACCGGCGGGACGGGCTGCGTCGTCCTCCGAAAGGATGGCGCTGAATTCAGCAGTCCGCTCTGCAGGAACAAACGTCACGGACTCGATGTGGCCCTGGCACATGACGCGGCCACGGTCCGGCAATTGGCCCAGGGGCGTGATTCCACCGGAGGCCGGCGCAGTCCCGCTATCCGGGGACTCAGCCGATCTGGGTGATTTCAGGGCCACGTTCGGGCTCCTCCAGGGTGGGCGAGGCGGGCGGAGGAGTGGTTGAAGCGTCCTTGGGCAGCCTCAGCTGCAAAAGGTCACGCGGCGGCATGGGGCTGTCACCGCGGACCACCACCACCTGGCGGAACAGGGCCTCGAGCGGTTCGGCGGCGGGGCGTTCCAGCGCCGCGGGTCCGCCCAGGACGCCACGAAGGAACCAGCGCGGACCGTCGACGCCGATAAAGCGGGCCACCCGGTAGCCCTGGCTGCCGTCCGGAAGCCCGGCAGGCAGCTTGGCCACCAGGCTCGGTGCCGAAAGCGCCTTCCACTTCTTCAACCTGGCCGCCCTGCGCGCCGACCGACTGGCCGATCTGTTCCCGGATTTCGTCCCACAGGATCTCGGTCTTGGGGGCGGCAAATGCCTGCAGCTGAAGGCTGGAGCCGTTCAGGTCCAAGGTCACTGCCACCACCCGCTGCGTCGCCTCTTCCACTTCGAGGCGGAGCCGCAGGCCCTCGCTCGGTGTGATCAGCAGGGCACCCAAGTCAACGAAACCGTCACGGCTGCTGACCTCGGCCTCGTCGAAGGGGCCGTCCTGGCGGCGGGCGGCGGTGCCCGGCTCGCCTTCTCCGGCCTCCGCCACCGTCAGTTCTTCGGCCGGCTGCGCCGGCTTTTCGTTCTTTGCTTTCCTGCCGAGCCCAAAGACCATGGGTGACTCCTTAATTCTGAAAATGTGCCAGTTCTGAATGGTGCCGGTTGGAACGGCGGAGGTCCCGTCGTCGTGCGTGCTGGCGTGGCAGCGGCGCGTCCCTGGGGTCAGGCTCCGGGGACCGTGAAACCGCCGGTGGAACCGAAGCCGCCCGTGCCGCGCACGGACCCGCTCAATTCGTTGACAGGAATGAACTGGGCGTATTCCACCCGCTGGATGACCATTTGGGCAATTCTATCGCCGCGCCGCAGGCTCTATTGGCTGGGATGAGTCGGTGTTCAGCAGGGTTACCGAGATTTCGCCCCGGTAGCCCGCATCCACGGTGCCGGGCGCGTTGACGATCGTGAGCCCGTGCTTGGTGGCCAGTCCGGACCGGGGGTGGATCAGCGCCACGAATCCATCGGGAAGGGCAATGGCGACGCCGGTGGGAACCAGCCTGCGCTCCCCCGGCAACAGGACCACGTCCTCGCGGGCACGGAGGTCCGCTCCGGCGTCACCCGGGTGCGCGTAGGACGGCGCTTCCAGATCAGGATCCAGCATTTTCAACTGGACCTGCAGGGTGGAGGCAGCAGGGGCGGGTGATGCTGCGTCCTGGACAAGGTCTACCGCGGCGGGATGATCAGTCACAGTCACTCACTCTAACCCGCGCCCGTGAATCAGTCCTAAGATGCCTGCGGCCATGGTGGCCGTCCGGTGCTTGCCCCGAGGTGAAATAGCGGGGCAAAGGTGGAAAGCTGGGGCTATGCCCGAATCAAGTTCGCCCGCGTCCGTTCCCAGCACACCCTCCGCCGGGGCGCCTGTTATCTACAGGGAGAAGCTGTGGCCCAACGCCTGGATCTGGGTAATCGCAGCCGGTGTGTCCGCAGCAGGGATCCTGGTGTTCGCCCCCATCAGCATGACGGCGGGTTACACCGCGGCACTGGTGCTCCTGGCCATCATCACGGCCCTCCTGGTCCTGTCCACGCCTGCCATCACGGTGACGGCGGACGCCCTCACGGTTGGACGGGCCACCATTGAACGCCGGTTCGTGGGCGGCATTGAGCAGTTTAGGTCCGGCGAGGCGACGGCGGAACGGGGTACCCGGCTTAACGGCCTGGCCTACCTGTGCATCCGCGGTTGGATCGATCCCGTGGTGAAAATCGAGATTACGGACCCTGCCGACCGGACCCCGTACTGGCTGGCCTCCACCCGCCATCCTGAGCGGCTCATGGCTGCCCTGGCCCGGCACTGACGGGCCCCACACTCCACTTTCCGGCCAGGACCTGCGGAAAATCACGGCGCGCCCTGCTTCTTGAGCCAAATCGGCGCCGCCGGGTGGCAGAGTTTCGATTGATAGTAATGCCAGGGTGGAGGATTTGTATGCAGCATCTACGGCTTGTAGGCGTGCACGACGACGGGACGCATCTCCTGTTGAGCGGGGCCGGCGGCGAGATGTTCCAGCTGCCAATCGATGAGGCCCTCAGGACGGCCAGCCGGTCCACGGCCAAACCGCGGGCCGACCGGCCTGCCGTTCCCATGTCTCCGAGGGACATCCAGGCCCGGATCCGTGCGGGTGCCACGGCTGCCGACGTCGCCGAGTTGTCCGGGATGCCGCTGGCCAAGGTGGAGCGCTACGAAGGCCCTGTCCTGGCCGAGCGCGAGTACGTTGCGCAGCAGGCGCGGAAAGTTGAAGTGGCGGCACCCTCCCCGGCCATGATGTCTACCGGTCTGCGTTCGGCGACAACCCGGCGACGCTGAACGACATGGTGGCCCACCGTCTTTCCGCCCACGGCATCGATCCCACAACGGTGGAATGGGACTCGTGGCGGCGCCAGGACGGCACCTGGACTGTCTCGGCCAGCTTTGAGGCCAAGACCGGCGGGACCTCCGGGATCGGCGAAGAACCGCCTGCCCTGTGGACATTCAACCCCGGACGCAAGTCCCTGCAGAACACCAACCGCTGGGCGCAGCAGCTGAGCGAACTTGAGCCGCTTGACGGACCTGTTCCCGCGCGCCGGCTGACGGCGGTTTCAGACCGCCCCTTCGATTTTGAGACTGACGCGGATTCGTCCAAGGCATCCCCCGGCGGCCACGGGGCTCCGGCCCAGGACACCGGGAAAGAAGCCGACGGCCTCCTGGACATGCTCCGCTCACGGCGTGGCCAGAGGCTTGGCGTGGATGAGGATTCGGACGACGCCCTGGCGCTGCTCCTGGCGCACGGGGTCCCTGCTGCCCACCCGCGGCCCTCCGAGGTAGTTGCCGAACCTGAGGCAGAGGAACCCGAAGCGCAGGACGAGCAAACGGAAACGCCAGCGGCGCATCAGGGGGATTCCTTCATCCGGCGCAGGGACGCAAGGCCGTCCATGCTTTCGAGGCTGAGCCTTATTCCGCCGCACCGGGACGGCCACGACGACGCCCTGCGGCTTCACGACGGCGTCAGCACCGATACCAGGGAAATCACCATTGCGGCGTCCCCGCAGAATGCGTCCGGTTCCACGCCCGCCGCGGCGCCGGGAAACTCCGGCGGAGCAGGGCTGGATGAGCTGCTGGGCAGCAATCCCCGCCGCCCGGCACCCAAACAGGGCGACGGGTCCCCCGCCACCGGGCAGTTGCCCGAGACCGAGGCGCCGGAGCGGCCGGCACGGCCCAAGCGTTCCAGCGTTCCGTCCTGGGACGAGATCGTCTTCGGCACCCGGAGCGACTAGTCTTCACGGGTCTTGCCGGGGGTCGTTCCTGGCGCCGCCGCATGTTATTATCCCCGCACTCGATTGGTCAGAGGCCGCAATCATCCCGGGAGGTTCGCTGTGCCGGACACCACCTGCCACATGTCCATGTCATTGGACGGCTTCGTCGCCGGCCCTGAACAGAGCCGGGAGAATCCGTTGGGCAAGCGGGGACTTGAACTGCACGGCTGGCATATCGGCGATCCCCGTGCCAACGAGGCCAACGGGATTGCGGCAGACTGGCTCATGCGTCCGCGGGGCGCGTACGTGATGGGCCGGAACATGTTTGGCCCCGTTCGCGGCGACTGGGACGATGACTGGAGCGGTTGGTGGGGCCCCGAACCGCCGTACCACGCGCCTGTGTTCGTCCTGACCCACTACCCGCACGATCCGATCCAGATGGACGGCGGTACAACCTTCCACTTTGTCACCGACGGCTTCGATGCCGCCTACGCCGCGGCCTGCGGGACCGCCGGAGACAAGGGTGTGGACATCGCCGGCGGTGCTTCGACGGTCCGGCAGGCACTGATGGCCGGCGTTATTGACGAGCTCACCCTGGACATCGCACCGGTCCTGCTCGGCTCCGGTGAGCGGATTTTTGATGGGATTGAGTCCTTCGACTTCGAGCCCGTCGAGGTGCTCCATTCCCCGCTGGCCACCCACATCCGCTACCGCAGGACCAGCTAGCAGCAGAAGAGCAGCCTCCGGCTGCACGAAACCGGACGCCGCAGAGACGCCATTGCCGGCTGAGGTGACCCCCGTGGCGGGCAGCCGAAACCATGCTCATTAAACTGGGCCCAGACAGGTACCGAGTGGGCAAAACGGGTGTACCCGGTGCCCGGAAACGAGTACGGGTACCCATGGTGCCACTATATGGTTCGCCATAAACTCAACCGACCGGACTTCACTGAGGTTCGGCGGCTTGGGCCAAGGGCTGACTGGGCAGACCCGGTGCCGGCTTTCTTTTAGCCCACGCGATTTTCTCTGCATATTCGGTCAGGTTGGGGAGGCTGTGCTGTCGATGAATCGTTCTGCCCGGTGGTTGGGCCAGGCTATGGCCCTGGCGCTTATCGTTGCCGCGTCCCTTCTGGTCTGGTCCCCGTCAGCGTCTGCTGATCCCGTCTACGGTACCCAGAGCATCTCCTATTCCGGCGTGGCCAATCCACCTACCTCGGATAAGCCCCAGAGCAAGCTGTGGTGGAATGACGGCTCGTGGTGGGCGGACATGTGGACCACCGGAAGTGGCTGGCACATCTACAGGCTCGACCGGGGTACCCACACATGGGTCGATTCAGGGCTGCTGAATGATAGCCGTGGCAGCACCTTGGCTGACACGCTGTGGGACGGCACGCATCTGTACATTGCCTCCCATGTCGTTGGAGTTTCCACCAACTCCAACCCGGTGGATTCCGTGGGTGGCCAACCCGCTTACCTTTACCGATACAGCTATGCCGCAGGCAAGTACACCCTGGACTCCGGATTCCCCACTGTCATTACGGACCACAGCAGTGAGTCGATGACCATCGATGAGGACAGCACCGGGGCCATCTGGGCCACATGGACCCAGGTAGCCGGGAACGCCACCAGCGGCTACACCAACACCGTTTATGTCAACAACTCAGCCCCCAGCGGCACCGGCTGGGGCGCGCCGTTCGTTATCCCGGTTTCCAACCCGAACGCCTCACCCGACGATATTTCCGCGGTCATCGCCTTCGGCAAGAACAAGATTGGCGTCATGTGGAGCGACCAGCTCACCGGCACCGTCTGGTGGGCCACCCGCACGGATGGTAGCGATCCCAGCGCGTCGTCCTCGTGGAAGCTGCAACCCGCCATCAGGGGCAACGGCCAGGCGGACGACCACCTCAACATCAAATCCCTGCAGTCTGATCCCAGCGGCCGGGTCTTCGCCGCCGTGAAGACAAGCCTCAACGACGTTTCCTCTGATCCCACGCTGCCCCAACTGCTGCTGCTTGTCTTCAAACCAGGCACAGGGGCCTTCACCCAATCGACAATCTCCACCACGGGCGACTGCGTCACTCGGCCCCAAATCCTGCTGGATACCCAAAACAACCTGGTGCACGCCTTCCAGACAGCGCCACCCACCTCGGTCAGCGGATGTGCTTACTCCGGGGTCGCCGGCAGCATCTACGAGAAGACAGCGCCGATGGACAACCCCACGTTCGGGCCGGGCCGTGGAACCCCGATCATCCAGAGTGCGTCCTCGTCCAATATGAATGATCTGACCACCACCAAACAAGGCGTCAACGGCACCACAGGCCTGGTGGTGATGGCCACTGACGATGTCGCCAAAAACTATTGGTTCGCGGACGAAAGCCTGGCGGCGGCGACGGCGCCGGTGGCCTCGTTTACCGCCGCCCCGCCCTACGGCACTGCGCCATTGGACGTCTCCTTCACCGATACCTCCACCGGCACACCCACTTCCTGGGCATGGGACTTCGGCGACGGCGGAACCTCCACGGCCCAAAATCCGGCGCACAGCTACGCCATGGCGGGCACCTATACCGCCAAACTCACCGCCACCAACAGCACCGGCTCATCCCAGGCCACCACAACCATCACTGCCACAGCGCCGGCGCCTCCGCCGGCCCCCGGTACCGGTGACTGGACCGAGAAGCTGATCGCGGCCGGGGACGTCAACGGTGACGGGATCCCGGACCTGGTCCAGCGCCAGGCCGATGGCACGCTGTGGTTCCACCCCGGAGACGGGACGGGAAAATTTGGGGCAGGGCAACGGATTGGTGACTTCGGTTGGCAGGTCTACGACCAGATCGTTGGCGTGGGTGATTACAACGGTGACGGCCATCCTGACCTGGTGGCGCGGAATTCGGATGGTTCGCTGTGGCTGTATCCCGGCACCGGGCATGTAGACGCCTCAAGTAAGGGTTTTGCCCCTGGCGTGAAGATCGGCCTCTTCGGGTGGAATGCGTTCGATACCATCCTTGGCGTTGGTGATTTCGACGGCGATGGCCACCCCGACCTTGTAGCACGGAAGACCGATGGCACCCTGTGGCTGTATGCGGGGACCGGGAGCGGCCAGCCGGGCCCGTCCCGGCAGATTGACTTCGGTTGGAACATCTTCGACAAACTTGTCGCCTCCCACGACTTCAACGGGGACGGTACCAACGACCTGATGGGCCGCAAACCCGACGGCACCCTCTGGTTCTACTCCAACACAGGCGCTGCCACACTGGTGAATGGCCGCCAGATCGGCACCGGCTGGGATATCTACGGCGATATTGTCGGTGTTGGCGATGCCAACAAAGACGGACACGCCGACTTGGTTGCCCGGCAACCAGACGGTTCTGTCTATCTCTACGCAGGAACAGGGGCGGTCGGTGGTGGCTACCTTGCACCGGCCACGAAGATCGGTGACTTTGGCTGGGAAGCGTTCGACAAGCTCGTAAATGTCCGTGATTTCAACGGGGACGGCAAGAGTGACCTTCTGGCACGCAAGCCCGACGGAACCCTCTGGTTCTACCCCGGGACAGGGACAGGGGGCTACGGTCCCCCGACCAAGATCGGTAACTTCGGGTGGGACGCCTTCGACGCCCTCGTTGGCGCCGGTGACTTCAACGGTGACGGCAAGAACGACCTCATCGCCCGTAAGCCCGACGGAACCCTGTGGCTCTACCCGGGCACCGGACACGTGGACGCGACAAGCAACGGCTACGCAGCCGCAGTGAGGATCGGTGACTTCGGATGGGACGCCTTCGACGCCCTCGTTGGCGCCGGTGACTTCAACGGTGACGGCAAGAACGACCTCATCGCCCGTAAGCCCGACGGAACCCTGTGGCTCTACCCGGGCACCGGACACGTGGACGCGACAAGCAACGGCTACGCAGCCGCAGTGAAGATCGGTGACTTCGGCTGGGACGCCTTCGACGCCCTCGTTGGCGCCGGCGATCTCAACGGTGACGGCAAGAACGACCTCATCGCCCGTAAGCCCGACGGAACCCTGTGGCTCTACCCGGGCACCGGACACGTGGACGCGACAAGCAACGGCTACGCAGCCGCAGTGAAGATCGGTGACTTCGGCTGGAACGCCTACGACGCCCTCATCGGGTCCGGCGATCTCAACGGAGACGGCAAGAACGACCTCATCGCCCGTAAACCCGACGGCACCCTGTGGTCCTACCCCGGCACCGGAATACCTCCCGCCGTGGGCTACCTCGGACGTACCACGGCCGGAAACTTCTGAGGCACATTCTCTCCTGGTGATCCTCTAGGGCTTGTCGTACCGGGCGGCAATGCTGCGCCACCGCGGGCACCTTTGCGTTTGCGGTTGGCGGTCTGGTCCCTGGGCTCAGGAATGACTGCCTGGATTTTCCGGAGCCTCAGGAGCGAACTGTTGGCCCAGGAGGAGTACGCCTTATCGCCCATCACGGCATCGGGGCGTGTCTTGCTATTCGGGACGTCCCTCTGTGGTGCGGGTTAGGTTCGTCCCGTGGATCCGGTCCCAAATACCGTACGCTGCGAAACGGTGGTGACGTTTCCACACCGCGCGCCATGGACCGAACTGTTCCGGCAGATCACTCGACGCAATTCCGCACCGGTACGGGTATGCGGTGCAACCGAATCGGCCCTGGAGATGGGCGAATTTACTCGGCAGCCCGCCCGGTTCCCGGGGTTCGTGGCAGCAGAAGCTGTCCCGCGAGGCCCAGCCGCCGGAGTGTGGAAATGTCACCCAGGTAGGCTGCCGCGATCGCGTTGGCAATACCGGGAAGAGCCGCAGCGTCGTTATAGACCAGGTACAGCGGCTCGTAGTGAGGAGCGAACTTGTTTTTGAAGGCCAGCAACGAGCGGAATCCGTAGACGGGTTCCAGTCGGTTTCCACACCAGTCCAGGATGCGCGCCAGTGGCTCACTGCGGGAGGCGCCGTCGCCGGTCGGCAGGGACTTTGCGAGGGGCGCTCCGGACAAACTGACGTAGCTGTAGCCCTCGTCCCTGAGTCTCAGGGCGGCGGTGGCGATGAGCAGTTCCATACTGTTCGGAAATCCGTTTGTCCGTCGTCGCATGAGATCAAGGGTCCAGCCAACGATCCTGCCATTACTGTACGACGGGAGCCAGGACGTGACTCCGTGCACCGTCCGGTCTGCGTCCAGTGCCACCAGGCATCGGACCTCGGGATCCTGGAGCTCGGCGATGCCGCCGAGGGTGAATCCCAGTTCCGGAAGTTTCTTGTCGCCTACCCATTCCTTGGATATGTCGTCGATTTGTTGCCGGATCGCCGGAGGTGCTTGCACGTAGTTGATCCATTCGACCTGGATTCCTTCTTTCCGCGCCCGGTTGATCTTTGTGCGGATGTGTTGGAACTGTCGTCCGGCGAAGCTGAGTGCGGCCAGGGGGAGGATTGTCTGGAGGGCGACTTCAATTGAGCTCCAGCCTTTTGCCGCGGCTTCATCCCGGAGGGTCTGGTCGGCGGAGTAGAAACAGGGCGTCCAGCCGTTGTCTTCACAGAAACGGGCGAACCCTGCCACACACGTCCGGTAGTCGGCTGCCGAGCCGACCGGTGAGCCCAGCGCCAGTGCCACGCCGGAATTAACCCGGTAGGCGACATACCCGTTGCCTTCGGGTGTAAACCAGTAGCGGTTGCCTGGCCAGGTGGTCATCCACGAGAGGGGGTTTCCAGTCCCGGAGCGAAGGATGTTCCGCACCCTCGAAGGGTCCAGGGCATGCGGGCTGGGGGGCGTCTGCAGGAACGAGCGGAGCACGAGTAGCCCGGTCAGCGCCCAAAAAACAATCCCGGTACCCTCATAGACCATGACGGCAAGGGTGCTTTCGGGGAAAATTGCAGGAGGGATGTCCAGAGTGTATCCAAGCGGCAGGAATCGGTCGGGCACGTCTGCGAGGAACTGATTGAGAGTGGGAACCGGCGTGAAGCCGCCCGACAAGGCCGTCCCGGCCCCAACGTAGGCTACTGCGAGCCCGGTTCCCACCATCACGACCCTGCGGCCAAGCCTGGCATAGGTGCCCGCTGGCGCGCTGGCAGGGAAGAGATCGCGGAATCCGAGGACCAGCAGGAACATAACACCCGGCAGAAGCAGCGGGATAACAAGGCCCCACTTGTTGTGCAGGTGACTCAGGTCCTGGAAATCCATGTTTTGGTCCTGCAGCGTCCCGAATACCCGCGGCCACAGCACTCCGGCTATGTGCATGGCGGCCAGGGCGGCCGTACTCCCGAGAACGGCAACGGCAGACCACCATGCAAAGCGCCGACCGCGCCGGAGCCCTTCGGCGCTGAGCAGCAGCAGGAAACAAGGAAGAATGGCCATGAATATTCCCCCGGCCCCGGCCCGGAGCTGAAGGAGCATCATTTGGCACCCAGCGGACGTTGGCCCCGGGGTACAGGCGCTTTTGAGCGCCTGGGGATCAACGGGCTGAATATCAGTGGACAGAAGCCGGAGTACCGAAAGAGGGGCGGGAGCGTGCCGCGAGAGGCCCGCGATCACCGGTCCGATCGCGAAGGCGGCAACCCCAAGCGCCACCAGAACCCGTACTTCCCGCCGCGACATGCGGGGCCAGGTGAACGCTGGCCGGCGGCCGAAGAAAAACGGGCCCAGTAGCATTCCGGCGGTTGCGGAAAAGATCCGCACGAGGTCTGCGTAGGATCCCTCGTAGAGGACGAGAAGCAACAGCAGTGTGAGCAGGGCCGTGCGCAGGCGGCGCCGCCACAATACCGGCATCGTCGTGGACGCAGCCATTAGTACTCCGCAGAGGGCGGCAGTGGGGCCAACGTAGCGGTCCGACATCAGGACGACTGGCCAGGAGCCCATCGTGGAGTGTATTGCCCAAACCAGTCCCGCTGCTGCCGTGACGCCAATGATCTGGCTGGTCGCCACCGCTGCCGCATAACGGGCAGATCCCAGCCGCCGCTCCAAAGGAAGGCCTGCCAGCAGCACCGCGACTGTGGCAGCGAGGTAGTAGAGGGGCTGTGGCAGCCAGAAAGCTGAGGACGCCACGGACCAGGGCCGGATGAAGAGTGATGAGGGGGCTGCGGCCACCGATCCGAGACCGGCCCGGAAGGGCACGTGAAAGACGTGCAGTATCCGCGGCACCCCTGTAGCAGCCCACAGCAGGGCCACGTAGCCGAGCGTCACAGGGGCTGACCGGAGCCTTGGGACCAGTTGCCCGACGAGAGCCGGGAACCGGGCCAGGTAAGTGGCGGAACCGCCGGGCACCGCGGACTCCATGCGGTCCCCGCCCGTGGACTTGGGCGTTGCAGTCATCGCGCGGAGAGGCCGAAGCGTTGAAACAGCAGTGGAAGCCCCATCTTCAACCCGTAGTCAACGGCATCTCCGCGGTGGCCGACCGCGTCCCCGGTGAACCGGTAAGTGGTCATGCCGGCGGCCTTGGCATCTGCTGCCGCAGCGGTTACCTGAGGTGTGTAGGTGCTGTCCAAGGTGCCGCTCGTGAAGATTGCCTCCAGGTCGGTATATCTGTGGGCTTTGAGGATTGTGGCCGGTTCTTCTGCGGTGAAGCTGGCCTGGTTGCCGCGGAAGATGGTTTTGACGGTGTCCTGGACGCTGCCGCTGACTGGTTCGAGTTCACCGGATATGTCCAGGAGCGAGCCGAAGAGTTCCGGTCTTTTCGCAGCGAATGACAGGGCGCACTCGCCGCCATTTGAGTACCCCGCTACGGCCCAACTGTCCCGGTTGGGTATGACATTTAGATTGGTGCGGATGAAATTGACGACGTCGGTGGTGACGTAGGAATAAACGTTGCCGCTTGGGGAATCGACACAGACGGGGTTCTGGTAGGGACTTCCCAACTGGTCGACGGTGAGTAGGAGCGGGGCGAGACCATGGTTCTTCGCAGCCATGGCGTTCAGACGGGCGACGGCGTACTGGTTCTGGTCCGGACCTCCGGGCTGGCCCATCATCATGACGATGATGGGTAATGGCGGCGGGTCAGCGACCAATGCTGCCGGGGAAGATACAGGTAGGCGTGCCGGGCCTGGAAGCCGGAGACCGTTGCAGGAATTGCAACGGGACCGGTCCGTCCGGTAGCCGGCATCCCTGCCGGCGGCTTCCAGGTCTGCCATAACGGCGCCGTGGCCGCCTCTGCCGGGGCTGGGTTCTGCTTGGGGAGCTTCAGGAAGCGACCCGTGTTCACTCCGAGGAGGGAACCGAGGGTGGGATTCAGCCTGTAATCGGCGTTCACTCCCAAGACAGCCGTGGAAAGAAACACTGCCACGGACATAACGGCCAGGATCTTCCGCCACCATCGTGAGCGCCACAAATTCATCAGGGCCAACGCGACGGCGGAAAAGGCGAGAATGACCCACGTTCGGGTATCCCCATCCAACGGAAGGCCAAAGATGTTCAGCCAGCCCTCGCAGACGACCAGGACAAGTATCCCCGCAAATGCGCCGGCAGCCAAGGCAAGCAGGGGACGAAGCCACACACGACGTGGGGTTTGGTTGCTGCGCGGGACCGGGCCCGCATTCCCGGGAGCCGCTGTTCCGCTTCGGACCCGCCGGCGGATGGAAGTAGGGCGCCACACCAGATAGAAGATTGCCACAACACTGGCCGCGTCGAAGGCGTACCGCAATGGCTCCTGAAGGATATTCAGATTGAGTAGATTGTCCATGTCCCTCCCTGACCCGATCCAGACCAGTCAGCCGCCCTGCCCTTGAAAGGAGGTTACGGTTGCGCCGGACGGTGAGGCACCAGTAGCGGGTACTCGCATTTATTCCCTGAACCGCCGCTCCATGGGTAAGTACAGGGATTTGCACGGGCGATTCCGCCCGGGGATAGGGGGTTCCTTCGCCGTGACGGGCAAGCCGGGAGACGCCCAAGCAGGGTGGGCAGCGTCACGCTCCGCGGCCGCCCCGGCGCTCCTCGCCGGGCCCGCCCGAACCGCGCCACAGGCACGCGTCCACCTCGAACGGCAGCAGCTGGTCCTGCTGCGCCATCAAAGCGGCGCCGTGCGCCGTCACCCGCCGCATGAAGTGGCGCCGGCACAATGTCTCGTAACCGACCACTGGTACATGCCCGGCCTCCGGAACGGCAGCCTCCACCGCCATGTCGACGTCGCCCACCACCACCTGCGCACCCTCGGTGACCATGACGCCGTCGACCGTCCTGGCATTGTGCGTTGCCCGGCGCCCGCACCAGCACAGCGCCTCCACCTGGAGCACCTGCACCCTGTCCGCCAGGCTCGATGAGGCGTTGTGAGCCCGGGAACAGCCGCGTCCGGAAATCAGCGGTGATTCCGAACGCGAAGACGTCGACGTCGATCTCGTCCACCACCTTGGCCAGCTGCTCCACCTGCTCCGGTGTGTAGAACTGGGCCTCGTCACAGATCAGGTAGTCCACGCGCTGGCCCTGGGTGCGCCGGAGCATGACTTCCTCCCAGAAGTCGGTGCTGTCCAGCACTTCCACGGCGTCCGTCTCCAGGCCCAGGCGGCTTGAGATGCGGGACTCGCCGGCGCGGTCGTTGCGGCTGAACCGGACCCCTCCCCGGCCGCGGACCCGGTGGTTGTAGTCCATCTGCAGGGCGAGGGTGGATTTTCCGCAGTCCATGGTGCCGGAGAAAAGATGAGCTCAGCCACGCCGCCGGTTCCTTCCCTCTGCGGTGAAGCAGAGCAACGGGACCTCCCGCTCGGCCTTGGTCAGCGAGCCGTGCTGGCCCACCACTTCCATGGCAGTTGGCCGCATGCGCCGGCCATCGTAAAGCGCGACGGCGTCACGCGCCGCGATCATCACGTCACCGATCCTGCCTTCAACAGCGGGCCGGACCTCACCAAAAAGGCCGCCGGCAACGGCTTCCCCGCGCGTGAAGGCCCAGATGCGGTCACCGAACCGTGCCTTCCAGGCGGCAACCAGCCGTTCGTGGCTACCTGCGCCCGCCGCCAGCCTGGGCAGCTTCCAGGTAGAGGTGCACCATCCGCGGTTCACCGGCGGTGTGGCGGACGCCGTCCACCAGATCCGGGTGCGTGGAGAAATCGATCCGCTGCTGTTCCGCCACGTCCAGCATCCCGTGGTCCGCCGTGAGAAGGATGGTGGTGCCGGCGGGAAGGGTGGAATTGAGGCGCTTGACCGTGGCATCGAGCTCTTCGAGCTGGTATTCCCATTGCTCGGAACGGCAGCCGTAACGGTGGCCTGCCTTGTCCAGATCGTTGACGTAGAAATACATAAGGGCTGGACCGGGCGCCGCCATGGCGTCGGCGGCAGCGGCGGTCCGGGCGTGGGAGGTTGTCCCCGCAATGAACCTGCCGCCCCGCAGTGCCGCCCGGGTCATGGGGGAACCGTCGAACTGGGACAAGCTGACGGTGCTGACATCCACCTGGTCGGCGATCCGCTCAAACACCGTGGGGAAGGGCTGCCAGGCGGCCGGGTCCACGCCCGGATCCCAGTTCCCCAGCAGGTTGACCACCTTGTCCTGGTCAGGGTCCAGGACGTCGTAGCCCACCATGCCGTGCTGGCCTGCCGGCAGCCCGGTCCCAAAACTGGACAGTGCCGCTGCCGTGGTGGAGGGGAACGCTGAATCCAGCCACACCGGGACTTCTCCCTGGCCCGCCTGCTGCACGGAGCGCAGGAAGGGAGTGTGCGCGGATTTTTGCTTGAGGAGGTTCCGGCCCAGGCCGTCCGCGAGTACCACGCAGACCCTCGAGGCGGCCGGGAGTGACAGGGTATTGGTGAAACCTTCCATGCCAAGGCTGGCCGCTGCGCTGGTAAGGACGTCAGCAATGGAGCGGTTGCCGTAGGCGGGGGCGGCAGGGAGGTCGGGTATGTGTACGGAGTGGTAGGGGTCTTCCGGCATCTCAGCGCTGCTGGTGCCCGCGGCTGAGCCGGTTGCCGAACACTCCTGAGCGCGGCCGCGGCGCCATGGACTGGGCGTGGGTCACCGGAGCGGCGGACCCGGTATTGACCGCGCGCAGGGCCCGGGCAAAGAGTTTGGCGTCCTGCACGGCCTGGAGCCCGTCCGCCTCGGCGCTGATCCGGAGCACGATGTCCTCCTGCGCGATGGTTCCGGTATAGCCGTGGTCGGCTTCGCACTGTGGATCGCCGCAACTGGCGGGACCCATGTCCAGCCGCTGGCCACCGGACCAGGCGATGGACAAGGTGAGTTCCCGGACCGGGTCCGACGGCTTGTAGTTCTGCGGCTGAGCGTACATGTAGCTGAGGACCACGGAGCGGATCTGTGCCACGGGAACGGATTCGGTGGAGATCTGCGCGACGATCTGCTCCCCGGCCTCGTCGAGCCTGCTGGTCGTCCACGTGGGTGATGACCAGCATGTCCGCGGTCAGGACCAGGACGGTGATGTGGCGGCGCACCTCTGCCCGGTCAAAGTGGGTTTCCAGGTGCACCAGGTGGGCCACGCAGTCCCTGCCGTCCAGGGCATCGTCAACGACGTCCGAGACCAGCCGCGGGTAGAACCCCGCCTTCTGCAGCGCATCCTCCAGGCTCTGGCCCTGGGCTCCGTGGCTGTGTGAGCTGTGCTGGCGGACTGCCTGGTTTTCATTGCCGGGCGTTTCGGGCGCCGACGCGGGAGGCTGGAAGCTCATGCCCCCATTTTCACAGATCGTCCGGTCACTTGCTAACCGCCTCAGCCCAGCATCGCCCGGCGGGCACTGTCCGTGCGCTGTGCGGCGTTGCCGATGCGCACGTCCGCGGCGAGGATGGTGGCCCCCGTGGTGCCGCACAGGACCGGGTTGAATTCCACCAGCGCGATCTCCGGATGGTTGTCCTTCATCCAGGCCAGCCTGCCGGCGAGTTCCTCGAGCGCCTGCACATCAACCGCAGGAAGGCCCTGGTAGCCGAAGAGCTTCCGGGACGCCCGGGGCGCCCGGATAAAATCATGCACATCCGCCGCGGACAGCGGCGGAACGCGGTGTGACCAGTCGTCCAGGAGGTTGACGGCGTCCCCGGCCAGGCCGAACGAGATCACCGGTCCCAGCAAGGGATCCTCGATGGCCCGGAACGTGCAGGCCTGCCCCACGGGCGCCATGGCCTGGACTTCAAGCGCCGGGTCTCCATAGGCGGCGAGCGCCCGCCGCATCTGCAGCACGTTCAGGCGCAGCGATTCGGCGTCCTCAATGCCAAGCCGCACCCCGCCCAGGTCCAGCCGGTGCCTAAGGGCAGGATCGGTGGTCTTCAGCACCACGGGCCAGCCCAGAGCGTCGGCCGCCGCAACCGCCTCATCCGGGGTGGTGAACGCCGCCGAGGGCAGGACGGAGATGCCGTACTGTCCCAGCAGGGAAGCCGTAGCCGCCGGGTCCAGCTGCACGAGCTGTTCGCCCGTGACATCCTGCAGCAGTGCGTCCAGCTCGGCCGCCGCCTGCCGGGGGTCGCAGCCGTCAGGCTCCACGAAGTGCCCCTGGTCACGGGCAACCCACTCCGCGTACCGCACCACTGCGGCGAGCGCGGCCACGGCAGCGCCGGGGTTTGAGAAGCAGGGGACGGTCCAGCCCTTCGTTCCCACCAGGCCCTCCACGTTGATGGCAGGGTCCAGGATGCCCGAGAATGCGGCCACCACCGGTTTCCCTGCCTCAGCCGAACATTCGGCCAGGACCTGCGCCACGGCATCGGCGGTCATGCCGCGCGCCGGCAGCAGTGCGGCGACGGCGGCATGCACGGCATCCGAGTCAAGGGCGTCCATGAGGGCCTTCCGCAGCGCGGGCAGGGCCACCGACTGGCCGGTATCGAGGTCGAGCCCGGAAACCACCTGCGCCACTCCCAGCCCGTGGGCGGCCGCGCTGTCCGCCACCACGTTGCCCAGCGCCTGGGAATTGCTGAAGATGGCGACGTCGGGTCCGGCCGGGAGCGGCTGGCCGGCGACCACCTGGGCTACGTCCACCAGCTGTTCAACGGTTTCGACGCGGATCACGCCGGACTGGCGCAGCATGGCGTCCAGCGCGCCGGCCGGCGCCTGCGTGGTCCGCACGGCATGCCCCGGTGGCAGCCGGAGTCCCATGGTGTCCGATTTGGCAACGATCACAGGTTTGGTCCGGGCCAGCCGGCGTGCGATGCGGGAGAACTTGCGCGGGTTGCCGATCGACTCCAGGTACAGGCCCACGGCGGAGGTATCGGCGTCGTCCTCCCAGTACTGCATCATGTCGTTGCCGGAAACATCCGCCCGGTTGCCCGCTGAAAGCAGGCTGGACAGTCCCAGCCTCCGCCGGCTTGAGGCGGCGTACAGCGAGACGCCGATCGCGGCCGACTGGCTGAACAGGCCCAGGCTGCCGCGCAGCGGCATGGTGGGCGCCATGGAGGCGTTCAGTGACACGTCCGGGTGGGTGTTGGCGATGCCCAGCGATGCGGGCCCGATCACCCGCATCCCGTTGGCCCGGGCCTGGCGCACCAGGGCGCGCTGCCGCAGCAGGCCGCGCTCGCCGTCGTCCGTGAAGCCCGCGGAGGCGATCACCACGCCCTTGACGCCCACCGCCGCGCACTCCTCCACCACGCCGGCAACCTCCTCGTAGGGCACTGCGATGACGGCAAGCTGGACGGGCTCGGGGACCTCGGAGAGCCTGGCATAGGACATCATGCCCGCCAATTCCAGCGCCTCCGGGTTGATCGCATACACCGGGCCGTGGAAGCCGCCCTCGATGATGTGCTCCAGCAGCTGGTAGCCCACGGTCCCCCACCTGCGGCTGGCACCGATCACGGCAACGGACGACGGCGCCAGCAGCTCCCGCACGCTCCTCGCCTCCGCGCGGTGCTCGCGGGATTCCATCACGGCGCGGGATTTTTCGGTGGGATCCACGTTGAATTCGAGGCTGACAACGCCGTCGTCGAAATGGCGTTTGACGTCGTAGCCGGCGTCGGAGAAGACCATCAGCATCTTGCGGTTTTCCGGCAGGACCTCGGCGGTGAACTTCCGGATGCCGTTTTCGTGCGCCGCCGCGGCAAGGTGTTCCAGCAGGATGGAGCCGATCCCCCTGCCCTGGTGGGCGTCGGCGATATTGAAGGCGACCTCGGCCTCGGTGGGATCGGTCAGCCGGTCGTAGCGGCCGATGCCGATGATTTCGCCATGGATAGTGATGACGAACGCCACCCGGTCCCTGTAGTCCACCTCGGTGAAGCGCTTGAGCTCCTTGGCGGACAGCCTGGCCTTGAACGCGAAGAAGCGCATGTAGATTGAATTCTGCGACTGCCCGGTATGGAAGGCCTGGACGGCATCAGCGTCCGACGGGTGGATAGGCCGCAGATGCGCTGTCCCGCCGTCCCGCAGGACGACATCGGCTTCCCAATGTTCCGGATATTCGCCGTCCCCGGGCTGATCCACCATAGGCTTAGCCTAGCCAAAAACTATCGCAGCACACCCCAAGGCTGCGCAGTAACCGCAGAAGGATTCACCTAACCCCATGGCCCGCCGGCAAAGTTCAAAACCCATCGTGGACGACAGCTACACGGAAAACATCGTCGATATCGACGTGACGTCCGAAATGCAGGGCTCCTTCCTGGAGTACGCGTACTCGGTGATCTACTCCCGGGCCCTTCCCGACGCACGTGACGGGCTCAAGCCGGTACAGCGCCGCATCCTCTACATGATGAGCGACATGGGCCTGCGCCCGGACCGCGGGCACGTCAAGAGCGCCCGCGTGGTGGGCGAGGTCATGGGAAAGCTGCATCCGCACGGCGACGCGGCCATCTACGACGCCATGGTGCGCATGGCGCAGGACTTCTCGCTGAGGCTGCCGCTCATTGACGGGCACGGCAACTTCGGCTCGCTCGACGACGGCCCGGCAGCGCCGCGTTACACCGAGGCCAGGCTGGCGGCGGCCGCCCTCACGCTCACCAACCACCTCGACGAAGACGTGGTGGATTTCGTCCCCAACTACGACAACCAGCTGACCCAGCCGGACGTCCTGCCCGCCGCGTTCCCCAACCTGCTGGTCAACGGCGCTACCGGCATCGCCGTCGGCATGGCCACCAATATGGCCCCGCACAACCTGGTGGAAGTCATCTCCGCGGCCCGGCACCTGATCGCGCATCCCGACGCCACGCTGGATGACCTCATGCGGTTCGTCCCCGGCCCGGACCTGCCCAGCGGCGGCCGGATCGTGGGCCTGGACGGCATCCGCGACGCGTACGCCACCGGGCGTGGATCCTTCAAGACCCGCGCCAAGGTGGAGATCGAACAGCTCTCCGCGCGCCGCACCGGCCTGGTGGTCACGGAACTGCCGTACATGGTGGGCCCGGAGAAGGTGATCGAGAAGATCAAGGATGCCGTCAACGCCAAGAAGCTGACCGGCATCAGCGACATCGTGGACCTGACGGACCGCAAGCACGGGCTCCGGCTGGTGATCGAACTCAAGAATGGCTTCAACCCCAACGCCGTGCTGCAGCAGCTCTACCGGTACACGCCGATGGAGGACTCCTTCGGCATCAATAACGTCACCCTGGTGGACGGCCAGCCGCAGACCCTGGGCCTGGTGGACCTGCTGTCCGTCTACGTCAACCACCGCATCAACGTGGTCCGCCGCCGGACCGCCTTCCGGCTGGGGAAGAAGAAGGACCGCCTGCACCTGGTGGAGGGCCTCCTCATCGCCATCGTGGACATCGACGAGGTCATCCAGATCATCCGGTCCTCCGACGAAGCCGCGGCCGCCCGCGAGCGCCTGATGTCCATCTACGACCTCACCGAGATCCAGGCCAACTACATCCTGGAACTGCGGCTGCGCCAGCTCACCAAGTACTCCAGGATCGAACTGGAGAAGGAGCAGGACGAGCTCCGCCGCGAGATCGCTGAACTCGAGGCAATCCTGAACTCTGAGGAGCCTGCTCCGCACCCTGGTGTCCGACGAGCCTCGGCGCGATTGCCGAAGAACACGGCACCCCGCGCCGTACCGTGCTGCTGGAATCCGAGGCAGTGTCCCCCACCGTGGCCGCCGAACCCGCCGGCGGCAACGGCAAGAAGGGCAAGGCCGCGCCCCTGTCCCTGGAGATCGCCGACGACCCCTGCTGGGCCATCCTCACCGCATCCGGGCAGGTGGCCCGCACCAGCAACCAGGAGCCGCTGGCCGAGGCAGGGCCGCGCGGCAAGCACGACGTCTATACCTCGGTGGTCAAGACGTCGGCCCGCGGCGAAATCGCGGCCGTCACCTCGCTGGGACGCATGCTCCGGCTGCAGGTCATGGACATGCCGGTGCTGGCACCCATGGCCGGGCTGCCCAACCTCGCCGGCGGCGTCCCTGCCAGGGAGTTCCTCACCCTGGTGAAGGGTGAAACCCTGGTGGCGTTCGTCCGGCTGGACGAGGTCCTGGCCATCGGCACGGCCCAGGGTGTGGTGAAGCGGGTTCAGCCAGACTACCCGCTGAACCGGGAAGACTGGGAAGTCATCACCCTCAAGGACAAGGACACGGTGGTGGGAGTGGCTCCTGCCGGTGCTGACGACACCGAACTGGTGTTCCTCACCCGCGAAGCCCAGCTGCTGAAGTTCCCCGCCGCCCTCGTCCGCCCCCAAGGGCGCACCGCTGGCGGCATGGCCGGGATCAAACTCGCCGCGGGTGACCAAGTGATCTTCTTCGGCGCCATCCAGCCCAACGACGCCGCCGCCGTCGTGGTCACCATCGCGGGGACCAACGGCGCCCTCCCCGGCACTGCCCCAGGGACCGCCAAGGTCACCGCCTTCGATGAATACCCTGCCAAGGGACGCGCCACCGCGGGCGTCCGGGCACACCGGTTCCTGAAGGGCGAGGACACGCTGCTGCTGGGCTGGGCAGGACACGGCCCGGCCAAGGCGTCATCCGCCGCCGGCGTGGCAAGGTCGCTGCCGCAGGAGCACGGCCGCCGCGACGGCTCGGGCGTCCCGCTCTCACAGGCCGTGGAAGTCGTGGGACCGGCTATGGCGTGGACGGACGCGGACGTACCCGGAGAAACCGCGGAGTAACCCTGAGTCCAGGGACAGCTCAGCCGGCCACGTCCCGGCGCCGGAAGCCTGCCACGGCGAGCGCCACGAGCACAACAATGGTGGTTACGGACACCAGCACGCTGTCCCATGCGGTGCCGTTCCGCAGCGGATCGTGGGCGATGTACTGGAAGAAGGGGGACACCTTCTGGATCCGGTCAAAGACGTCCACCAGGGGCGCCAGGGCGTTGACGATGTAGGCCAGGACCGCCAGCACCGCGGGAATACCGCGGCTGAGCCCGGTCCGGCCGGTCGCCGCTGACAGCGCCAGGGCCAGGGAGCCGAAAACAACGCCCAGGAGTGCCAGGTGCAGCATGGCCGCCGCTACCTTGTCCGCCGACAGGACCATGTCCACCAGGCTGCCTTCCAGCACCAGGGACGCCCCCATGACCGCAGCCAGCACAAAAGGTGCCCGCCGCCATGGCAAGGAACTTGTCCACCACCACCCTCCCCGGCCCACGGGGTTAGACAGCAGCAGGTCCATGGTGTGCCGGTCCTCTTCCCCGCCAATGGCTCCCGCGCCTGCGCTGACGGCATAGATCAGCACCGCAATCGGGCCCATGAAGGACAGCAGGCTCCACCTGGATGTACCCGGTGGGAGTGGACATGTCGGCGCTGGAGGTGGCGAACAGGGAACGGAAAGCCTCCGGCATCTGCTCGATGAAGCCGCTGATGGAGGGCTGGGACTTCACCGAGGGCCACACGGCCGCGTACATGGCGACGATGAAGACCAGGGAGACAGCCCACGCAACCAGCAGCCTGCCCTGGTCCCGGATCGTCTTCAGCAGGACGTTAGCCAGCATGATGCGCCGCCGTTCCGGCTGCACTTTCGGCCGCAGTATGGGCGGCGCTGCCGGCCTGGTCCATCCCGTAGTAGGTCAGGAACGTGTCCTCCAGGGGTGCCTCTGAGCATTCAAAGTCCTCCACCTCCCGGGCGCTGACCAGCTTCAGCAGTCCGTCCAGGGCCGACTGCGGGGCGTTGCAGCTCAGCGTGCGGCCATCCACCAACAGGTCCCGCACCCCAGGGACGGCTGCGAACTCCGCCACGGACACGTCACCGGTAAAGCGGGCACGAACCCGGTGCAGCGAGCGCGCGGCCAGGTCCTGCAGCCGTTCCACCGCCACCAGCTTGCCCGCGCGCACCACGCCGATCCTGTCGGCGACGCGCTCCACCTCGCCCAGGACATGGGAGGAAAAAGTGCCGAGCCGCCGTCGGCTGTGTGTTCGCGCAGGATGGAATGGAAAACCTGCTGCACCAGGGGGTCGATCCCGCTGGTTGGTTCGTCCAGCACCAGGAGCCGCGGCCGGGACATGACTGCCAGGACGACGGCGAGCTTTTGGCGGTTGCCGCGCGACAGGGTGCGGGCCGGCTTGCCCAGGTCCAGGTCCAGCCGGGCCGCGACCTCTGCCGCCCGCTGGCCGTCGTCGCGGTGCCGCAGGTGGGCGCAGTAGGCCGCATGCTGGTGGCCGGTGAGGCGGTCGTACAGCGCGGGTTCGCCGGGGACATAGCCCACCCGCCGGTGGACTTCCCGGGACTGCCCCCAGGCATCGAGTCCCAGCACGGATGCCGTGCCGGAGGTAGGCCGCAGCATCCCCATCAGTAGCCGGATGGTGGTGGTCTTGCCTGCGCCGTTTGGGCCCAGGTATCCGAACACCTCGCCCGGTCCAATGGTGAGGGTCACGTCGTCGAGCGCGGTGTTCCGGCCGAACCGCTTCGTCAGGCCGGCCAGCCGCACCACGCTTTCCGCGCCCCTGGGCGCTTCCGGACTCATGCCGCAACGCTAGCGGGGAGGCCTGCCGCGGCCCAGAGTCTTTTGGCCCGGACCGTTTAGACTGCTCCCATGCCTATCGTTCCTGATGAAAAGGACTGGACCTGGGTCCTGTCCCGCCCCTGCCCGGAATGCAATTTCCAGGCCTCCACCGCCACCCCGGCAACGGTTCCCGGAAGCATCGAGAGCATGATTCCCCGGTGGCTGGCCGTCCTCCGCCGGCCGGATGCGGCCGAACGCCCCGACGGACAGACGTGGTCCGCGCTGGAGTACGCGTGCCATGTGCGGGACGTCTTCACCCTTTTCAACCAGCGGCTGAACCTGATGCTCGTTGAGGATGGCGCCCGTTTCGCGGACTGGGACCAGGACCGGACAGCCATAGAGAAGGACTACGCCAAAGCCGACCCCTCAGAGGTGGGCCCGGAACTGGCAGCGGAAGGACACGAGGCCGCCGAGGCATTCGCCGGGGTCCCCGAAGAAGACTGGGGACGCAAGGGACTGCGCAGCAACGGTTCAGAGTTCACTGTCCTGACGCTTTCACAGTATTTCCTGCACGACGTAGTACACCACCTCCACGACGTCGACGGCTAACTGTGCGCGACCCCTTCCCGCGCGTGGTGGCCGTGTGGCGGTGATCCGCAGGAGGGGACGCCTACCGGGAAGGCGCCAGGGATCCCAGGGGCTGTCCGGAGGACGCCGAGAGATCCAGCCGGGCATCACCGGCGTGGATATCAGCGGGGTTGTGCGTCACCAGCACCACGGTGCGGTCCCGCAGGCCGGCGCGCAGGTCCGCCAGCATGGCGGCGGCGGAGCCGGCGTCGAGGTGCGCGGTGGGCTCATCGAGGAGGATCACGTCTGCCCCGGTCAGCAGGGTCCGCGCCACGGCCAGGCGCTGGCGCTCGCCGCCGCTGAGGAAGGCACCGCCGGGACCGATCCGGGTGTCCAGCCCCCCGGCAGCCGTCCCACCAGCGCGGACAGTCCGACGGCGGCGAGCACCGCCTCCAGCTCATCGTCCCCCGGGGCCGGTGCGCCGTTTGCTGACGGCCGTCCCAGCAGCAGGTTTCCCCGGATGGTGGAGTCGAACAGGTGGGCCTCCTGCGGGCACCAGGCTGCCCGGCCAGTAACGTTCGCGTGACCGGAGGCCGGTGGAAGGAAGCCCAGGAGCACCGAGAGCAGCGTGGATTTGCCCGAACCGGAGGGTCCGGTGACTGCCAGCCAACATCCCGGACCTGCCACCGCGTCCACGCCCGAGAAGACCGCGGAGCCGCCCGGCCAGGCCGCGGCCAGGTCCACCAACTCAACCCCCGGCGAGCCGCCGGCCCTGCCGGGAACAGCCTGCAGCCCTTCACCGGCGTCCCGGCCCCCGTCAAGGGCGCCCGACTCCCCCACCCGGCGCATGACCGCACGCAGCGCCGGGAACTGGCGCACCGCCGTCGTCATCGCAGCGTAGGGTTCCACCAGGGCGAGCAGCAGGAGAACCACTACGGCCGCCGTTGCCGGCGCGACCTGGGCCGCGAGGACCCCTGGCCCCGCCAGCCATGCAGCCACCAACGCCGCCGTGCCGCAGGCAGCCGTGGCCACCGCATGCCCCAGTCCGTCCGCCCAGGCTGAGCGCTGCGATGCACGGGTCGCCTCCCGGTCTTCCGCCAGCAGCCCGTCCAGCACCCGGGGCGCCACTCCATTCGCGTGCAGTTCGGCACGGGCATCGAGGGCAGCGGTGACCCGGCGCAGCACGCCGGAGCGCAGCGACTGCTCCCCGGCGGCGGACTTGCGGTCACCCCACAAGGCGGCGGCGGGAGCCAGCAGCAGGCCGCTGAGGGCCGCGCCAATCACGGCAGGCAGGGCAGCCGGCACCAGCACGCCGGTGGCCCCCACGGCCAGGACGGACACAGCAAGCGCCGTGACGGGCGGCAGGACCACGCGCGGCATGAGGTCGCGGACGGTGTCGACGTCGTCGATCACGGTACCCAGGACGTTGCCGCCCTGCAGGAGCCGGCGGAGTGACAGCGCCCTGCGGCTCAGTGACTCCCAGAGCCGGCCGCGGAGGCGGGTGAGTGCGGCGAACACGGCGTCGTGCAGCAGCAGCCGCTCCCAGTAGCGGAACACGGCCCGGCCGATGCCGAAGAACCGGACGCCGACGATGGCCGTCAGGAGGTACAGGATGGGAGGCTGTTCGCTGGCGCGGATGATGAGCCAGCCGGAAAGGCCGGAAAGTGCGACGGCGAAGACGGCCGCCAGGGTCCCGACGAACGCTGCGGCCGCGAACTTGCCCCGGACCGGTGCCAGCAGGGCGGCCAGGAGGCGGGCGGCGCCGCGTGTTGTATGCCCAGGCCCGGCGGCAGGCCGGTTCCCTGCGGCGGGACTGTCCGTCGGCGCACCGTTCGGCGCGTCCGCGTCTGCCGCACTGTTTCCTGCACCGGCGGGCGCGTCGGTGGGCAGGAGCACGGCAGCGCCGCCGGCAGCCCGACGGGCCGTCGGCGCTGCCGCCGTGGCCGGGACCACCCGCACCAGGACATCTGCGAGCCTGGCGGGTGCGCTGGTTGTGGGCGACAAGGATCACGGTGGCCTGGCCCCGGAGCCGGCGGATGGCTTCCTCGACGATGGCTGCGGAGGCGTCGTCAAGGTGTGCGGTGGGCTCGTCGAGCAGCAGGAGGCTGGCGCCGGCGTCGATTCTGGCCAACCCGCGGGCCAATGCCACGCGGCGCAGCTCACCCGGGCTCAGCTCGGCCTGGTGTCTCGCTGCCAGGTGCCCGGCGCCGGCGCGCTCCAGGCAGCGGCGCGCGGCCTCTTCGGCGGTGAACCTGTCCGGGCCGTGGGCCGGGTCCGGCGAGAGGTACAGCAGCACCTCGTCGAGGACCGTGCCGGCCACCATTGCGGGGTGCTGCGGCACCCACGCCACCGCGCGGCGGTCCAGCCCATTGATTCTCCCGCTGATTCTGGTCCCGTCGCCGTGGCCGATGGTTCCGGCGAGGACGCCCAGGATGGTGCTCTTGCCGGCGCCGCTGGGCCCGTCCAGGGCGGTGATCCGGTCCTGCGGGGCGGTGAAGGTGAGGGGCCCGACGGCGGGTTCGGACCGCCCTGCGTAGGTCACGGTGAGTCCGGCAACCTCAAGCGGAGCGCCCGGCCTGCCGGGTTTGGCCGCGGGCAGGGGCGTTGCCTCGGGGGCCCCGGTCACGGCAGCTGCTTCCGCGAGCGCCACCCGTCCGTCGTCGCTGGCGTGGTGGGCGGTGCCGAGTTCCCGCAGTGGAAGGTAGCAGTCCGGTGCCAGGAGGAGTGCCAGCAGGCCGGCTTCCAGCGGCATGTCGCCGTGGACCAGACGGACGCCGATGAAGACGGCGACGACGGCCACCGAGATGGTGGCGATCAGTTCCAGTGCGAGCGCGGACAGGAAGGCAGTCCGGAGGGTGCCCATGGTGCGGGAGCGGTATTCCTCCGAGATCTCCTCCAGGGCTTTGCGCTGGGCGGTGGCACGTCCCAGCCCCACCAGGACCGGCAGGCCCTTGGCGAGCTCGAGCATGTGCGCTGACAGCCGTGCCAGCGAGGCCTGGGCCTGGCGCACGCTGTCCTCGGTGTACCGGCCAATCAGCACCATGAACACCGGGATCAGCGGCACGGTCAGCACTATGACCAATGCGCTGACCCAGTCCGCGAAGAGGATCCGGGCCCCCAGCAGCAGCGGAACGGCGGCGCAGTTGACCAAAGCGGGAAGGAACTGGGTGTAGTAGCTGTCCAGGGCGTCCAGGCCGCGGGTCGCAAGGACCGCCAGGCCGCCATCGCCCGGGCCTGCGCCGCGCACGCCGGTGCGCAGGGCTCGCTGCAGGAGCTCGGCCCGAAGTTCTTCCTTGACGCCAAGTGCGGCGCGGCGGGCAGCGACGGCCTGGCCCCACACGGTCAGGGACCGGAGGACGACGCCGGCGAGTCCGGCGGTCAGCTGGCTCCCCCAGGCGGGGTTCCCGGCTACGAGTCCGGCGAGGACGGAGGCCACCGCCTGGCCGATCAGGACCAGCGACAGCGCCTTGAGCGCGGCCAGGACCCCCAGCCAGTAGATGGCCGACCGGGTTGCCGGACCGGAGGGAAAGGTTGGCCGCACGTCAGCCCTTGGTGGTGAAGGCCCTGGCGGCCACCGCCGGGAGGAAGCTGTGCGCTTCCGGGATGGAGGCGGCGCTGACGCGGCGGCGGAAGACCCAGTAGGTCCAGGCCTGGTACGCAATCACCAGTGGGAGTCCGAATGCAGCCACGATGCTCATCAGCCCCAGGGTGTAGTCGGAGGACGAGGCGTTGGAGATGGTGAGGTCAAAGGCGCTGTCCAGCGTGGATGGCAGCACCACGGGGAACACTGCCCCGAAAATGGAGGTTGTGCCGAGCACCAGGAAGGCGCCCAGGGCCAGGAAGGCCCTGCCTTCGGCACCCTTCCGGGCCAGCAGCCAGGCAGTGGCAGCGGCGCCGACGGCCAGGACGACGGCAGCCCAGGTCCAGGGCTTTCCGTCCATGAACTGGATGACGAGGGCCCACGCGGCGATGGGGAGCAGCAGGACCGGCAGGAGCCGCACCAACCACTGGCGGGCCCGGTGCCGGACTTCGCCGTCGGTTTTGAGGGCCAGGAAGGCCAGGGCGTGGAGCAGCGAGAATCCCACCACGGCCAGGCCGCCCAGCAGGGCGTACCCGCTGAACCAGGCTATCGGGCCGCCTACACGGTCGCCGTTGGCGTTCAGGGGAAGGCCGGTGGTGGTGAGGGCCAGGGCGGCGCCCACGCCGAAGGCTGCGAAGAAGGAACCAAGTGCGATGGCCCAGTCCCACCGGTTGCGCCAGCTGTCTGTGTCCACCTTGCCGCGGTATTCGAACGCCACGGCGCGGAAGATCAGGGCCAGCAGGACCACCAGCAGGGGCAGGTAGAGCGCGGAGAACAGCGACGCATACCAGAGCGGGAAGGCGGCGAAGGTGGCGCCGCCGGCGGTCAGCAGCCACACCTCGTTGCCGTCCCAGACCGGTCCGATGGTGTTCAGCAGCACGCGGCGCTCGGTGTTGTTGCGCGCGAAGAGCTTCATCAGCATGCCGACGCCCAGGTCGAAGCCCTCCAGGAAGAGGTAGCCCGTCCACAGCACCGCGATGGCGATGAACCAAATGGTGGGAAGCAGTTCCATAGTTTGTTTCCTCTGCTCGGTCTTTGGAGCCGGGTGCGGTTAGTAGGCGAAGGCCAGGACGTCTTCGGCCGGTTTGGTGTCGCCGTTGCCGCCGGGGCCGGGCGTTTCATCCTCGTTCTCGTCCACCGGTGAGTGGCCCAGTTCCGGCATCGCGGAGACCACGCCGCCGCGGATGTAGGTGACCAGAAGCTTCACTTCCACCACCAGCAGGACGGCGTAGACCGCGGTCAGTGCCACCAGCGACGTGATCAGCTCCCCCGCCGAGACACCGGGTGACACGGCTGCGGCGGTGAACATGAACACCTGGTCGATCCCGCTGGGATCCGGGTTGGGCGCCACCACGAACGGCTGGCGGCCCATCTCGGTGAAGATCCAGCCGGCGGCGTTGGCGCCGAAGGGGGCCAGGATGCCGAAGACCGCCAGGCGCATGAGCCACCGCGCCTCCGGTACCGTCCCCTTGCGGGTGAGCCAGAGCGCCACCAGCGCGGCCAGGGCTGCGATTCCGCCAAATCCGATCATCATCCGGAATCCCCAGTAGGTGACTTCCATGACGGGTACGTACTGGATTTCCTGGCCGGCGCGGTCGCCGTAGATGGGGTTGTCCGGCAGGCTGGTCCCGTAGTTGGCCTTGTACTCGGGCAGCAGGCTGTTGACGCCCTTGACTTCGGTGGTGAAGTCGCCCCTGGCAAGGAAGGAGAGGATGCCGGGAACTTCGATCACGGCCACCACGTCGTCGCAGTTCTTGGATCCCACGTTGCCGATGCTCAGGACTGAGAAGCCCGTGCCGTCGTGGCATGCCGCCTCCGCTGCGGCCATCTTCATGGGCTGCTGCTGGAACATCAGCTTGCCCTGCAGGTCACCGGTGACGGCGGTGCCGGCGAACGAGATCATCGCCACCACGGCGCCGATGCGCAATGACCGGATCCACACGCTGTGGTCGGTACGGTCGCGGCCCGGGATCCGGACGTCTTCACCGGGGATGACCCGGCCGTCGGGACCAACGGTGTCCACGCCGTCGTGCCGCCTCCGCCACAGGTGGTACCAGGCGATGCCCAGGAGGAACCCGCCTGCCACGGCGAGGGCGCCGAACAGGGTGTGCGGGACGGCCACCAGTGCGGTGTTGTTGGTGAAGACGGCCCAGGCGTCGGTCATGACGGGCCGCCCGTTGATCATTTCCACCCCCACCGGGTGCTGCATCCAGCTGTTGGCCACGATGATGAAGTAGGCGGAAAGCGCCGATCCGATGACGGCCACCCAGAGGCAGGCAAGGTGGATGGCCGGCTTGAGCTGCTTCCAGCCGAAGATCCACAGGCCCAGGAAGGTTGACTCCACGAAGAAGGCGAGGAGGGCCTCAAGGGCCAGCGGCGCACCGAAAACGTCTCCCACGAAGCGGCTGTACTCGCTCCAGGCCATACCGAACTGGAACTCCTGCACGATGCCCGTGGCAACGCCCATGATGAAGTTGATGAGGAACAGCTTTCCCCAGAACTTGGTCATGCGCAGATACTCGGGTTTGCCAGTGCGGTACCAGGCGGTCTGGATGACGGCCACCACCAGGCCCAGGCCGATGGTCAGCGGCACCATCATGAAGTGGTAGACCGTGGTGATGCCGAATTGCCAGCGTGCGATTTCCAAGGCGTCCATGGCAGTCCCTACTGTTAGCCAATTCAGTTTTCTACGCTTCGTAGAACTGTAACTTCTACAGAGTGTAGAACATTCTCGACGGCGGACGAAAACCAATCGCCCTTCCCCTAGGATCGCCCAACGGCGCGCAGCGCGCCAGATGTTCTACCCGATGTAGAAGGTTTGGCGGTTTCGGGGTAAATTTAGTTCTGTAGTTGAACAACAGCGCGACGTCACCAAGTGCCCCAGGGCGCCGGGTGCGGGGAAATAAAGGAAAAGTGACATGGCTAGTCTTGGTGAACTGGAACGGGCAGTGATGGACCTGCTCTGGGCGGGCCAGGAAGCGGCTACGGCCAATACCCTGCGGGACCAGTTGGCGCGGACGTCGGCGACGCAGGACGGACCGGGCCACGAAGGCAAGGAACTGGCTGTGACGACCGTACTCACCGTGCTTTCCCGCCTGGAGAAGAAAGGCTTGGTCGAACGCGAACGCGGAACCAGGCCCCACCGGTACCAGGCAGTGTCCAGCCGCGCAGACCACACCGCCGAACTCATGCATGAGGTCCTCGGCTCGGCCCCAGACCGCGAGGCCGTCCTGGCCCGCTTCATCGGGTCCGTCTCCGAAGGAGAAGCAGAGACGCTGCGCAAACTTCTGGGCCATCTTTAGCACACCATGTTCTGGGCCTCATACCTGCTGGCGGTCCTTGCGATAATCCTGGCCTGGCCGGTGCCAATCCTCCTGTCACGGGCACAATGGCCGGCCAGGTCGCCGTTCACGGCAATGCTGCTTTGGCAGGCGATCGCGCTCGCAGGCGGACTGTCCATGATCGGCGCCATGCTGGTCTACGGCCTGGAACCGGTTGGTGACAACCTCGTCGCGGGTCTGCGCGCCCTCGCGGGCATGGTCATATTCAACGCGCCCACCACAGCACTCGGGTTCTGGCACATCTTTGCGCTGTCCGCCGCAGCCCTGCTCACCGCCCACCTGGTCTTCACGCTGCTGTTGACCTACTACAAAATCCAGCGCCAGCGGCGCCGGCACCGCGAGCCTGCTCGCCCTCCTGGCTTCGCCGTCCGGCCAGGACGCCGGAACGCTGGTCATCAGCCACGACTCCCCTGTTGCCTACTGCCTGCCCGGCGGTGCCCGCTCGGTGACCGTTCTGTCCGACGGCCTGATGGCAGCCCTTGAACCGGCCGAGCCTGCGCGCTGTCCTGATCCACGAAAACGCTCACCTGAGCCAGCGGCACCACTTGCTGCTCTGGGCCTTCGCTGCCTGGCGGCAGGCCCTCCCCTGGCTGCCCACCACCCGGCTCGCCCAGGAGTCGGTGAACTCGCTGATCGAGATGCTGGCCGATGACGTCGCCCTCCGGACCGAGAGCAAGGCAACCCTGATCAAGGCCATCGCGATTGTGGCCAGCGGCTCGGCGGGCAACGCGGGCGCCGGCGACATCCGCCCATCCTCGCCCACGCTGGCCCTGTCCGGACTTGAGGCAGCATCGGGCGGCCAGGGCTCGGATGCGGTCAGGACCGCTGCCTCCAGGGTCAGCCGCCTCCTGACACCGCAGCCCCCGCTTCCGGCCGCCGTCCGCAGTGCCGTCACGGCCGGGTGCGTCCTGCTGCTGGCGCTGCCCACCGCGCTCCTTGTGGTTCCCGGGCTGCTCGGCTGAGGCCGCCCGCAACTAACACTGGCTGCACGCGGTGCCTGCTACGGGCCCCCGCGCCGCCGCCGTCAGGCGTCGATGCGCTCCCGGTCCAGGCTGGACGCGCCGGCGATGATGAAGTCCTTGCGCGGGGACACGTCCGAGCCCATCAGCAGGTCAAAGATCTCTTCCGCCTGCTGGGCGTTCTCAATCCCCACCTTGCGCAGGGTGCGGTGCCGCGGGTCCATGGTGGTTTCGGCCAGCTGCTCGGCGTCCATCTCCCCCAGGCCCTTGTAGCGCTGGATCGGTTCCTTGTAGCGCTTGCCCTCCTTGGCCAGGCGGGCGAGGAGCACGTGGAGTTCGGCCTCGGAGTAGGTGTAGATCATCTCGTTGGCCTTCTGGCCGGCGTTGATGACCTCCACCCGATGCAGCGGCGGCACCGCGGCAAACACCCTGCCTTCGAGGATCATGGGCCGCATGTAGCGGAAGAAAAGGGTCAGCAGCAGGGTCCGGATGTGGGCGCCGTCCACGTCGGCGTCGGTCATGAGGATCACCTTGCCGTAGCGTGCGGCGCTGATGTCGAAGCTGCGGCCGGAGCCGGCGCCCACCACCTGGATGAGGGCTGCACATTCGGCATTGGAGAGCATGTCCCCCACCGACGCCTTCTGGACGTTGAGGATCTTGCCGCGGATGGGCAGCAGTGCCTGGAAGTCCGAGGAGCGGGCAAGCTTGGCGGTGCCAAGCGCGGAGTCGCCTTCCACGATGAACAACTCGGAACGTCCGACGTCGTCCGTCCGGCAGTCAGCAAGCTTGGTGGGCATCGAGGAGGTTTCCAGCGCGTTCTTGCGCCGTTGGGTTTCCTTGTGCACGCGAGCCGAGATGCGGGACTTCATCTCGTTGACGATCTTTTCCAGCAACAGCGCCGACTGGGCCTTGTCGTTGCGGTTGTTGGAAGACAGCTTGGCGGCGACCTCGCGCTCCACCACCTTGGCCACGATTGCGCGCACGGCGCTGGTGCCCAGGATTTCCTTGGTCTGGCCTTCAAACTGCGGTTCCGCGAGCCGGACGGTCAGTACTGCCGTCAGGCCGGCGAAGATGTCGTCCTTTTCGATCTTGTCGTTGCCGGCCTTGAGCTTGCGCGCGTTGGCCTCCACCGCCTTGCGGAAAGTCTTTATCAGCGCTTGTTCGAACCCCGCCTGGTGCGTGCCGCCCTTGGGGGTGGCGATGATGTTCACGAAGCTCCGCACCGTGCTGTCGTAGCCGATCCCCCAGCGAAGCGCTACGTCCACCTCGCAGTCGCGCTCAACCTCGGCCAGCTGACTGTGGCCCCGTTCATCCAGGACCGGCACCGTCTCTTTAAACTTGCCTGCGCCGTGCAGCCGCCAGACGTCGGTGACGGCAGGATCAGCGGCCAGGAACTCGGCAAACTCGGAGATGCCGCCGTCGTGGTGGAAGACCTCCTCGTGGGGGCCCGCTTCGCCCGGGGTGCCGGGGACCTTTCGCTCGTCCCGCACGGTGAGCTTGAGGCCTGGCACCAGGAAGGAAGTCTGGCGGGCACGGGCAACAAGGTCCTCGTAGGAGAACTTTGCGTCGGGAGTGAAGATCTGACGGTCCGCCCAGTAGCGTATCCGGGTGCCGGTGACGCCGCGCTTGGCCTTGCCCGCCACGTCCAGGACGGAGTCGTTGACGAACGGCGTGAATGGCGCTGCCGGGTCCAGCCGGGAGCCGGTGTCCTTGAAGCGGCCTGGTTCACCGCGGCGGAACGACATCCTGTAGGTTTTGCCGCCTCGGTCCACCTCGACGTCCAGCCGTGAGGAGAGTGCATTGACCACCGATGCGCCAACGCCATGGAGGCCGCCGGAGGCGGTGTAGGAGCCGCCGCCGAACTTGCCGCCGGCGTGCAGCTTGGTGAACACCACTTCGACGCCGGTGAGCCCCGTTTTGGGTTCCTTATCGATGGGGATGCCACGGCCGTCGTCGTGGATTTCCACAGAATTGTCTGCGTGCAGGATGATTCGGATGTCGTGGCCGAACCCGGCCAGCGCCTCGTCCACGGAGTTGTCGATGATTTCCCAAAGGCAGTGCATGAGGCCGCGCGAGTCGGTCGAACCGATGTACATGCCCGGGCGCTTGCGGACGGCTTCGAGGCCTTCCAGGACGGAGAGGTGCCGGGCGGTGTACTCAGAGCTTGGTGCCACTGGTGATGAACTCCTTCAGGGACGTCGACGCGGCGCGGGGACCGCACCTCCTAGGGTAGTCGGCGGCAGCCGCCACAGCCGTGTGCCACACCCGCTGGCCGGTGTGCGGCGCGCCACGAGCCATGGTGACGGGCGGAACTTGGCAGTTCTTGACCGAACCTTGCGGATACGCGCACAGCGAACTTGCCCCATCCTTGCGATGGTTTGGATACGAATGCTGGTTATATAGATGTACTGATCTACTAAGGAGGCCGACATGACAACAGCAGTGGCAGACCGCACACTAAACGCACTTGACCGGTGCGACCGTTGCGGAGCCCAGGCATATGTCCGGGTTGTACTCGAGTCCTCCGGCGGTGAGCTGTTGTTCTGCGGCCACCACGCCCGTGCAGTCGAGTCAACGCTCAAGCCCTTGAGCTCCGACTGGCACGATGAAACGGGAAAGCTTCACGTGAAAGCTGCCGTGGAAATCGACTAGACGAGGCATCGGTAACAACGAACCCTGCGGGACCCTTCCAGACGGAAGGGTCCCGCAGGCGTTAACGGCGCCCCTGCACGTGCCTCCGCCTTGGCAGAACACGCACACGGGCCGCCCCGAAACCATCTTGCAGTGGTTTCGGGGCGGCCCCTGTTACGTCGGTGCGGAGGACTTAGTCCAGGTAGTCCCGCAGCACCTGGGACCTGGAGGGGTGGCGGAGCTTGGACATAGTCTTCGATTCGATCTGCCGGATCCGCTCGCGGGTGACGCCGTAGACCTTTCCGATTTCGTCTAAAGTCTTTGGCTGTCCATCCGTCAGGCCGAACCGCATGGCAACCACCCCGGCCTCACGCTCGGAGAGGGTGTCCAGCACCGAGTGCAGCTGCTCCTGCAGGAGGGTGAAGCTCACAGCGTCAGCCGGGACAACGGCCTCTGAGTCCTCGATCAGGTCGCCGAACTCGGAATCGCCATCCTCGCCGAGGGGGTGTGGAGCGATATCGGTTCGCGGCCGTACTTCTGGACCTCGACAACCTTCTCCGGGGTCATGTCCAGTTCCAGCGCCAATTCCTCGGGCGTGGGTTCGCGGCCCAGGTCCTGCAGCATCTGGCGCTGGACACGTGCCAGCTTGTTGATGACCTCAACCATGTGCACCGGAATACGGATGGTGCGGGCCTGGTCGGCCATGGCGCGGGTGATGGCCTGGCGGATCCACCAGGTGGCGTAGGTGGAGAACTTAAAGCCTTTGGTGTAGTCGAACTTCTCCACGGCGCGGATCAGGCCCAGGTTGCCTTCCTGGATCAGGTCCAGGAACAGCATGCCGCGGCCGGTGTAGCGCTTGGCCAGCGAGACCACCAGGCGGAGGTTTGCTTCCAACAGGTGGTTTTTGGCGCGCTTGCCGTCGTGGATAATGAATTCGAGTTCACGCTTGTACTTCGGATCCATGGACCCGTCGTCAGCGGCGATCTTTTCCTCGGCAAACAGGCCGGCTTCGATCCGCAGCGCAAGGTCCACTTCCTGCTCGGCGTTGAGCAGTGCCACCTTGCCGATCTGCTTCAGGTAATCCTTGACGGGGTCAGCCGTGGCCCCGGCTGACATGACCTGCTGCACGGGGGCGTCGTCGTCGTCCGCATCGGAGTAGACGAAGCCCTTGCCGCTGCCAACTGCACCCTTGACGGGATCGGCGTCGGTGTCGGTATCCTCTACTGCGTCCGGCCCTTCAAGGACGTCGAGGTCTTCCTCGGCGTCTTCGACCTCGTCCGCGTCGTCAGCGGACTTTCCAGCAGCGGCTGCTGCAGCCTTGGCGCCGGGCTTGGGCCCACGCTTCTTGGGCTCGGGCTTGCCGTCCGCTCCGGCCGAAGCCTTGTTGGCTGCCCGCGTGGCTGCCCGCTTGGCATTGGTCGCGGCCTGCTTCTCCTCAGGGGACAAGACGTCCTGGGCGGCGGATTCCTTCTTCGTGGAAGACGGGGTCACAGAAAACCTTTCTAGCGGTGGTCTGTGGAATCACCATACGGGCAACACCACTATGACCCTGTCAAGTCCGTGATGAAAACCAAGCGCCACCACGGCCGGCAGAGTCACTTAAGACAACTCCCGGAGCGGCTGTAATGTTCCCTCGCGGGATGCCTACAAGCACTCGGTACACGGACCCAACCGGGTCTCGGCATCCATTGTCTCATGATTTGCCCCGATCCGGCCTCCCCTTCCGGTTACTCCCGGAACTTCTGCCAGGCTGCATCCTTCCTGGCAGCCCAGCCACACAGTGTTCCCCTGCCCACAAGATCCAGCAAAAGTTCCGCGAGGCGGTAGCCCGGTTCCAGCTCGAGGGCCCGGCCCAGATAGTCAGCAGAGTAGGAGCCCCGTCCGCGGCACCACGAAACCCAGCCCTGGAGTGTCAGCGCGGCGGCTGCCGCGTGGCCGCCCAGGAGCGCCAGTTGCCCGAGAATCCGGTCCAGGGCGGCCAGGCCCTCCCAGTCCGGAATGTCCGGCGCGATGCCCATGAGGACCTCGCCGTAGCCGGCAGGAATGGAACCGGAAGCGCCCCCGGTAGCCCGCACTATGTGCAGCTTCCGGGTAGGGTTCACCGCCAGGCCCGCCGCATCGGTCCCCGAGCCTCCCCGCTGCAGCTGCGGATCCGGGGAACCCGACGGAGGCAGCACCGGCGGCACCACCACTGTGACGTCGCCGTCGTCGTCGATCCCGTCCTGAAAGACGCCGAACTGTTCGGCGCCGTCCTCGGCAACACTCCTGCCCGCGGCTGCCATCACCAGCACGGCGTCCCGCCAGGTGGGACAGAGCAGTGTGGCCCGGAGGAACGCGTCACGGTCAACTTCCGGCATCCACGGGCCGGCCTGGGCCCGGTCCAGCAGCGTCTCCCAGAAGTCGAGAACGGCATTGAACTGCGCCCTGGATCCGGAGCGCGCGCCGAGCTCCTCCTCCCAGCCGGCCTGGGCCTCGAGGACGGCTGACAGGTGCATGGCCGGGACCGCCGACACCGGCCTGTTTCCTGCCTTCGGAGCTGGACCAACGCTGCTGCCCCGATAGACCATTTCAGCGTTCAGCATGCTGTCCCGTATTTGCTGCACGGGGCGCCCCGGAAGAGGGCAGCACGAAGTGTCCACGCACAAAGCGTCACGCCAGTACTCGTCGCCCACGAACCAGGCATCGCGGACGGGCATCCCGGCCTGGGCCAGGGCCGACTGCACCACGGAGACCAGAAGGTCATAAGCGGTCGGCGGGACCATGCCGGCGTCGCCGGTGAAGACGGCCAGCAAAGCGCCGTCAGCCTCCTGGTCCGACTCCAGGTACCGCCGGACGGCACGGGCAAACTCCGCCGGGTCAGCCTGTGTTTCCCGCCCAGGGAGGTCCAGCCGCAGCGTGGCACCGAGCCGGGTGCCGTGCAGGGTCATGGCCACCAGGCTGGAGGTTGGCCAGTACCCCAGGGAATGCGGGATGAAACCGAGGATGTCTTCCGGCCCGCGGACTGTTAATCGTTCTGAAGCTGTCATGGCTCCAGCATTCGCCGCCGGCCGGGCGGCGGGCAGTACCCGGTCCGGCTATGTGGGTAAACGGCGCGGTGGAGGAACAGTGCACGGCGGAGCCATGCGGGAATTTCCAGCACAGGAAGGAACAGCGCCTGGAAGATCAGGGGCGCCGGCAGGCTCAGTCGTCGGTGGGCGTCGTCTGGCGGCGGCGCGCCAGGCTTTCCCGGCGCTGCCGGGCCAGGGCGCTGCGCAGCGGGGGCACCACAATTCCCTGCTCAGCCATCTGCCGCCGCACCTTCCGCCGGGATATCAGGATGGCGGCGGCCCCGAAGGCCAAAAGCAGGAACTGTACGCTCAGTGCCAGCCTGAAAGGCTCCAGCCCGTACAGCACGCCCTGCGAGAACCCGGAGGCGTAGAGCACGTCGAGCACCAGGCCGATGAGGAAGATGGACACGAGGGCGGCGATAAAGCCGCCGACGTTGACGATCCCGGTGGCAGTGCCGATCCGGTGCGCCGGGTTGAAGGTCCTGGCGAAATCGAAACCGATCATCGACCCCGGGCCGCCGATTGCGAGCACCACCACCAGGCCGGCCAGCAGCCACAGCGGAGCGCGGCCGGGAAGCAGCAGCACGGCTGCCCAAGCTGCGGCGGTGCCGCCGGCGATCAGCAGCACCATGGTGGAACGGCGCAGCGGGTGGCGCGAAACGAAACGCCCAATAAAGGGACCAACCGCCATGGCGGCAGCAACGTACAGCGCCATCAGGGCGGCAACGGTGCCTGCATCCAGGCCCTGGCCGGAGATCAGGAACGGGTAGCCCCAGGTCATGGCGAACACAGTGCCACTGAACTGGATGGTGAAGTGGCTCCACATGCCCAGCCGGGTGCCGGGCTGGCGCCAGGCCCTGGCCAGCGTCCCCCCGTGGCCCTGAGCCCCTGCCGAGCGTGCGGCCGCTCGGCGCCCGGCGGAGCATCCTGCAACAGCATGACGACAAGGACGACGGCGAGCGCTGACATCCCGGCCAGCATCAGGAAGGCGGGGGTCCAGCCGGACATGTGCAGGACCAGCGCAAAGGGCAGGACACTGAACAGCTGCCCCAGCTGCCCGGACATCCCGGTCAACTGGGTGACCAGGGGTACCCGGGCGGGCGCGAACCACAGTGGAATGAGCCGGATCACGGAGATAAAGGTCATTGCATCGCCGGCGCCCACCAGGACCCTGCCCAGGACTCCCCTGGAATGGTTTCGGCAAAAGCCAGTTGCAGCTGCCCGAGGCCCATCAGGACGGCACCGCCGGCGATCATGGCCCGCGAACCGAACCTGTCCACCAGGAGGCCCACGGGAATCTGGAGGCCGGCGTACACCAGGAGCCTGCAGGACGGTAAAGAAGGAGATGGCCGAAGCGGTGGCGTGGAACCGTTCGGTCGCCTCAAGTCCCACCACGCCGAACGAGGTCCGCTGCGCCACGGCCACGAGGTACCCGAAAATTCCAATGGTCCAGATAAGCCAGGCGCGGGGTGCAGTCACTATTTCATTATGCCCGGCCCGCGCGTGCACCCCGGAAGCTGTGACGCCGCGCTACTGCCCCGGGTTTTCCCTGGCCAGGTAGGCCTCCACGGCGGCACCGAGGTCATCGGCGTCGGGCAGTTCGTCATTCTCGTTGGCCAGGAGCGACCGGCGCACCATCCCGTCCGCCTCTTCGTCGTACCGGGTTTCCAGGCGGGACACCACCTGTTGGACTTCCTCGGACGCCTCTATCTGCTCGGCGATCTGGCGGCTGACCTCGCGGCCCGATTCGCGGAGCCGGTCGGTGGGCAGCATGAGGGACGTCGCGGCACCCAGGTATTCCAGGCCGGCGACGGCGGCTGTGGGGTACTCCGCTTCAGCCAGGTAGTGCGGGACGTGGATGACGTATCCGGCAACGTTGCGTCCGGCCTCCACGAGGCGCAGGCTCAGGATGTGCCCAACAGCGGCGGGAACTTCGACTGTGGGCTTCCACACGGAGATGCCCTCGATCAGTTCGGGCCGGTTTCCGTGCACTGTCACCCCGACGGGCCGGGTATGCGGCACGGGCATGGGAATGGAGTGGATCCAGGTGACCAGGTTGACGTCCAGCTTCTCCACGATATTCACCACGGCGCGGGCAAAGCGCTCCCACTGCAGGTCAGGTTCGAAGCCGGCCAGCAGGAGGAAGGGCTTCCCCAGGCCGTCCATCAGGCGGTAAAGGGTCAGCCGGGGCTCCTGGTAGTCCTGGATGTGGTCTTCGACGAAGCTCAGGTGCGGACGGCGGGACCTGTAGTCAATCAACTGGTCCGCATCGAATACCGCAACGGGCTGGGCGTCAAGGGTGTCCAGCAGTTCGGTGTTGATCTGCTTCACCACGTGTCCGGCGTCGGCGAAACCGGTGAATCCCATGACCAGGTTCAACCCTTGGAGTTCGGGGCTGTGGAACAGCTCGATGTTGCTGGCGTAGAGCGCGTCGGGGTCCAGCAGGGAGCCGGAAATCCGTTCAAGCACGGCATGTTCCTTTCAGGGGTGCGGGTGGACATCATTGATAACGCGGCAGGGACACGAGGCATTCCGCGGCGCGGTGTGGCGCACCTCTCAGGAAATTCTCCGGCGGCGCCGGGGAAGGGCTACGATCGGAACTGGCCTGCCAGGCGGGCTTGCACGCACCCGGGTACCGGTCCAAGAACGGCCGGATCCGGGCCACCATGGCAGAGCGCCCAACATGCACCCCTGCCCGAACGCTTCGAGAATCGAGGACTCATCCCTGTGGTCAAGAATACTGAAATCAACCTTAGTACCGTCTCGCGGGACCTTAAGAAGAACCCCAGCGATGCGGTGGTCATCGGTGTGGGGCAGGGAACCGACGGACCGGTCCTGCTGGACAACCCGCTGACGGCAAAGGCGGCCGAGGCGCTGGCGGACTCCCTCAAGGCACTCGGCGTAACCGGCACCGCCGACCAGGTCCGCCTGCCGGGCCTGCCCGAAACCGGAGCCGGCACCCTGGTCCTGGCCGGGGTCGGCAAGATCGACGCCGGGGCAGCACCCACCGGCGAAGCGCTCCGCCGGGCCGCGGGGTCGGCCGTCCGGCAGCTGGCCGGCCTGCCGACGGTAACCCTGGCATTCCCCACCGCCACCGTGGAGGACGTGACGGCGGTCGCCGAGGGGGCCGCGCTGGGCGCCTACACCTTCACCGAGTTCCGGTCCTCAACTGACGGGCTCAAGGATCCGGTCCGCAACGCGATGATCTTCACCGAACTTGCCGGCAGCGCAGAACTCGAAGCCGCCCTCAGGCGTTCCGGTCTCGTAGCCAAGGCGGTCAACGCCACCCGGTCCCTGGTCAACACCCCGCCAAGCCACCTCTACCCGGAATCATTCGCGGAGGCCGCCAAGGAACTCGCCAAGGGCCTTCCCGTCAAGGTCACCGTCTGGGATGAGAAGCGCCTTGAAAAGGAAGGCTTCGGCGGCATCATGGGCGTGGGCAAGGGGTCCACGCGGCAGCCCCGCCTGGTCAAGGTGGAGTATGCCCCCGCCAAGGCCACCGCCAAAATCGCACTCGTCGGAAAAGGCATCACGTTCGACACCGGCGGGATCTCCTTTAAGCCGGCCCTGAACATGGGTGACATGAAGAGCGACATGGCCGGTGCCGCCGTCGTCCTTAACACTGTCCTGGCCCTCGCGGGCCTGGGCCTGCCGGTGAAGGCGACCGCATGGCTCTGCATCGCGGAGAACATGCCAGGCGGCGGCGCCTCCCGCCCTGCGGACGTCCTGACCATGTTCGGCGGCAAGACGGTGGAAGTCCTGAACACCGACGCCGAAGGCCGGCTGGTCATGGCCGACGGCATCGTCGCTGCAAGCCGTGAATACCCCGACGCCATCATCGACGTCGCCACCCTCACGGGCGCGCAGCTGATCGCGCTCGGCAACCGCACCGCAGGAATCATGGGATCAGACAGTGTTACGGGTGCGCTCAAGACAGCGGCTGACCGTGCCGGCGAACTGGTGTGGCCCATGCCCCTGCCGGAGGAACTGCGCCCAACCCTGGACTCCCAGGTGGCAGATCTGGCCAACATCGGTGAACGGCACGGCGGCATGATGACCGCTGCCGTGTTCCTGCGCGAGTTCGTGGGTAAGGACAAGGCGGGTGAACAGATCCCATGGGCACACATCGATATCGCGGGGCCGTCCTTTAACAACGGCAGCCCTTACGGCTACACGCACAAGCAGGGCACCGGATGCACCGTCCGGACCCTGGTGGCGTATGTAGAGGACATCCTGGCCGCGGCCTAAGCAATGGCTGCAGCCCCGATGCCACGCGGCCTTGTAGCGCAGGTGATCCCTGTGCCACAGGGCCGCGTGACACTGGACACAAGCGCTCCACAAACGCAGTGCCAAGGTGGAGCATGGATAGGTGGTTCGCTAAGGTGAACCACGGTAGTCACAAATGCAAGAGAGTTGCCCTGCTGACATAATCACGGCAGTGCAAGTTCCAAGACCAGATGATGCGCGCTGATCGCGTCATCGTTCACGCGAGGGAGCGTTTTAGTGGCCGATCAGGCAACTGCGCAAGAATTCGACATCCTGGTACTCGGCGGCGGCAGCGGCGGATACGCTGCAGCGCTGCGTGCGGTACAGCTCGGCCTCACCGTCGGCCTCGTGGAGAAGGGCAAGCTGGGCGGCACCTGCCTCCACAACGGCTGCATCCCCACCAAGGCCCTGCTGCACTCCGCAGAACTGGCCGACCACGCCCGTGACTCCGCCAAGTACGGCGTGAACGTCACCCTCGACGGCATCGATATCAACGCCGTCAACGCGTACAAGGACGGCATCATCGCCGGCAAGTACAAGGGCCTGCAGGGTCTCATCAAGTCCAAGGGCATCACCGTCATCGAAGGTGAAGGCAAGCTGCAGGGCACCGACACCGTCGTGGTGAACGGTACCGCCTACAAGGGCAAGAACATCGTCCTGGCCACCGGCTCCTACTCGCGCACCCTTCCGGGCCTGGAAATCGGAGGCAATGTCATCACCTCCGACCAGGCCCTGACCATGGATTTCATCCCCAAGAGCGCCATCATCCTGGGCGGCGGCGTCATCGGCGTCGAATTCGCCTCGGTCTGGAAGTCGTTCGGCGTGGACGTCACCATCGTCGAAGGCCTGCCCTCCCTCGTTCCCAACGAAGACGCCACAATCGTCAAGAACTTCGAGCGCGCCTTCAAGAAGCGCGGCATCAAGTTCTCCACCGGCATCTTCTTCCAGGGCGTCGAGCAGAATGACGACGGCGTCAAGGTCACCCTGGTGGACGGCAAGACGTTCGAGGCCGACCTGCTGCTGGTGGCCGTCGGCCGCGGCCCCGTCACGGCCAACCTGGGCTACGAGGAAGCCGGCGTCACCATCGACCGCGGCTTCGTCATCACCAATGAGCGCCTCCACACCGGCGTCGGCAACATCTACGCCGTTGGCGACATCGTCCCCGGCGTGCAGCTGGCCCACCGCGGCTACCAGCAGGGCATCTTTGTGGCCGAGGAAATCGCCGGCCTGAAGCCGGTAGTGGTCGAGGACATCAACATCCCCAAGGTCACCTACTCCGAGCCCGAAATCGCCACCGTTGGCTACACCGAGAAGGCTGCCAAGGAAAAGTTCGGCGAGGACCAGGTGCAGACCCAGGAATACAACCTTGCCGGCAACGGCAAGAGCTCCATCCTGGGCACCTCCGGCCTGGTCAAGCTGGTCCGCCAGAAGGACGGCCCCGTGGTGGGCGTCCACATGATCGGTGCCCGCATGGGCGAGCAGGTGGGCGAGGCCCAGCTGATCGTGAACTGGGAAGCCTACCCCGAGGACGTGGCCCAGCTGCTGCACGCCCACCCCACCCAGAACGAAGCCCTCGGCGAAGCGCACCTGGCGCTGGCCGGCAAGCCGCTGCACGGCTAGTTCCCCCAGCATTACCAGGCCCGGTGCACCCGGTCGCGCAGACCGGGTGCACTAGGCTTCCAACAAGGCAGCAATCATTCGCACTAAAGATCAATAAGGAGAACGGGGACGACATGTCTGAATCCGTTAACTTGCCCGCCCTCGGTGAGAGTGTCACCGAAGGAACCGTCACCCGCTGGCTCAAGCAGGTAGGTGACCGGGTAGAGGTGGACGAGCCGCTGCTCGAAGTCTCCACCGACAAGGTAGACACTGAAATCCCCTCTCCCGTGGCTGGCGTGATTGAAGAAATCCTGGTCGCTGAAGATGAGACCGCCGAGGTAGGCGCGCCGCTGGTGCGCATCGGCGACGGCTCCGGCGGCGGTTCCGCTCCGGCCGAAGAAGCCCCCGCGGCTGCTCCCGCCGAAGAGGCACCTGCGGCTGCTCCCGCCCAGGAAGCACCCGCTGAAGCGGCACCTGCACAGGAAGCACCTGCACAGGAAGCCCCGGCTGCCGGCGGTGAAAGCCATGAGGTCACCCTCCCCGCACTGGGCGAGAGTGTGACCGAAGGCACCGTCACCCGTTGGCTCAAGGCCGTGGGCGACGCAGTTGAGGTCGACGAGCCGCTGCTGGAAGTTTCCACCGACAAGGTTGACACCGAAATCCCGTCCCCGGTCGCCGGCACGCTGCAGGAAATCCGGGTCAACGAGGACGAGACCGCCGAGGTTGGTTCCGTGCTCGCCGTCATCGGCTCCGGCGCTCCGGCTGCTGCGGCTCCGCAGGCCGCCCCGGCAGCTCCCCAGCAGGAAGCACCCAAGCAGGAGGCCCCGAAGGCCGCTCCGGTACAGGAAGCACCGGCAGCGGCGCCTGCACCCGCAGCCGCCCCCGCTCCAACATCCGCACCTGCACCGCAGGCCGCCCCGGCAGCGGCCGAGGCGCCGGCGGCGGGCAGCGAGTCCGGCTACGTCACTCCCCTGGTCCGCAAGCTGGCCAACCAGCACGGTGTGGACATTTCCTCGCTCTCCGGCACAGGTGTCGGCGGCCGTATCCGCAAGCAGGATGTCATTGCAGCCGCGGAAGCCAAGGCCGCTCCCGCAGCAGCTCCGGCATCAGCGCCTGCCGCTTCGGCCCCGGCAGCCGGAAACGGCCAGGTCTCGTCGTTGCGCGGAACCACCCAGAAGGCACCCCGCATCCGCCAGGTCATCGCCCGCCGCATGCGCGAATCCCTTGAGGTCTCCACGCAGCTGACGCAGGTCCACGAAGTGGATATGACCAAGATCGCCAAGCTGCGCCTCAAGGCCAAGAACTCGTTCCAGGCCCAGAACGGCACCAAGCTGACCTTCCTGCCGTTCATTGCCAAGGCCGTGGCCGAGGCCCTCAAGCAGCACCCGAAGCTCAACGCTGCGTATGACGAGGACAAGCAGGAAATCACGTACCACAACGCCGAGCACCTGGCGATCGCCGTCGACACTGACAAGGGCCTGCTGGTTCCGGTCATCTCCGATGCCGGCAACCTGAACCTGGCCGGCCTGGCCGGCAAGATCGCCGATGTTGCTTCCCGTACCCGCGACGGCAAGATCGGTCCGGACGAACTCTCCGGCGGCACGTTCAGCATCACCAACATCGGTTCGGTGGGCGCCCTGTTCGACACCCCGATCATCAACCAGCCGCAGGTGGGCATCCTGGGCACCGGTGCCATCGTCAAGCGCCCCGTTGTGGTTGCTGACGAAAACGGTGACGACTCGATCGCCATCCGCTCCATGATGTACCTGTCCCTGACGTACGACCACCGTTTGGTGGACGGCGCCGACGCGGGCCGCTTCCTCCAGACCCTGAAGGCACGCCTCGAAGAGGGCGCCTTCGAAGCGGACCTGGGACTGTAACTTCAGCTGAAGTAAGACGACGGCGGGCCCGGCATGGGTGGGAAACCCCTCCATGCCGGCGCCCGCCGTCGTCGTTTAACCAAATGCCTCCGGCACCGTCCACCGCGTGGTTTGCTACGCGCCGTAGAAATCACTGGCTAAGCTGGACCCATGACTATTCTCCTGAACATTTTGGTGTTCCTGCACGTCGTCGGCGCAGCCATGATCGTGGGCTACTGGATCGCCACGATGCGGACCCCCACCGTACATCCCCGCCAACGGGACGGCGCCTTCCTGCAGCTCCTGACGGGCATCGCCATGATGGGCATCCTGCCTGTCCTGCATAACCAGGATCCCGCGCACTTCGGCGACCTCAACTACGTCAAGCTTGGGATCAAATTCGTCATCGCCATCGTGGTTGCAGTCCTCGCCGTGATCGGATCGCGCAAGGTCAAGAAGGGCGAGCCCGTCTCCACCGGACTCGCCCATGGCGTCGGCGGCCTGGCATTGCTCAACATCGCCATCGCCACCATCTGGCAGTAGCCGCGGCATCTGGGGTATCCGGTCATAATCCTCTGAGAGCGGACAATCCGTGCATCGGAGGAACCTGATCCCTAGGATGGGAAACGGTGGGTCCGGCCGCGTGCCGGACCCGGATCGAACCGACGTTGAGGAGAAACATGGCTACAACACGCAACGCCCACACCGTATGGACCGGAAGCCTGACTGACGGTTCGGGCAACACCACCCTGGACAGCTCCGGCCTGGGCACCTTCGATGTCACCTGGAAGGCGCGCACCGAAGCTGCCGGCGGGAAGACCAGCCCCGAAGAGCTGATCGCCGCTGCCCACTCGGCATGCTTCTCCATGGCCTTCAGCCACGAACTCAGCCAGGCGGGTTTCACCCCTGAGGAGATCAACACCAAGTCGGAGGTTGGCTTCCAGCCCGGCACCGGCATCACCGGCAGCCACCTGACCCTGAACGCCCGCATCCCCGGTATCTCGCAGGAAGACTTCGAGCGGATTGCCGAGGCCGCGAAGAAGGGTTGCCCTGTATCCCAGGCCCTGGCCGGCATCGAGATCACCCTCGAAGCCACCCTGGAGTCCTAGGCTGCACCACCCAGCACAACAGCAACGGCCCTGCCCTCCCGGAAATCCGGGAGCGCAGGGCCTTTGTTGTTACCGGTGAATCAGCCTTCGTGCCGGCGCGCCGGCAGTGGCGCGGGCTTCAACCGTCGGTAGCCGGAGCGCGCCGGGGGCCGGTCGGTGGGCAGTTCCTGGATCATTTCCTTCAGCGCCCCGATGCCGTACTCCAGCTGGGGGTCGCGTCCGGCGGCGTAAGCGTGCGGCGGGTAGGTCACCTCGATGTCCGGATCGACGCCGTAGTTCTCCACGCTCCAGCCGACGCCACCGCCAAACCAGTTGGCGTAGCGCGGCTGGGTGACGCCGGTGCCGTCCGCCAGCGCGAACCGGTTGTCAATGCCCACCACGCCGCCCCAGGTGCGCGTGCCGATGACCGGGCCGATGCCGCGCAGCTTCGACACCTGGGTGATGATGTCGCCGTCGGATCCGGCGAACTCGTCGGCCAGGATGATCACAGGCCCCCGCGGGGCATGGTGCGGGTACGTGCGCGGCTTTTCCCCGCGCGGCATGCTCCATCCGGTGACCTTGCGGCCAATGAGTTCGGCGACAAGCTGCGATGTGTGGCCTCCACGGTTGCGCCGCACGTCCACGATCAGGCCGTCGAACGCTGTTTCCGTGTCCAGGTCCCGGTGGAGCCTGGGCCCAGCCGTTGGCCATCATGTCCGGGATGTGCAGGTAGCCGAACGTTCCGTTGGAGGCCTCGCGGACCGTCCGCCGGTTGCCTGCCACCCATTCCTGGTACCGCAGGCGCTCCTCATCCTTTACAGGCACTACGGCGACCCGGCGCTGGGTGCCTTCAGCGCCGGCATGGCCGGGGCCGTTGAGGAGGGTGAGTTCCACTGCGCGGCCTGCGGCTCCCACCAGCTGCATGGCAGGGGTGACTGCGCCGGACAGCGGAACGCCGTCGATGGCCAGCAGGATGTCCCCTGCCTTGGCGCCGACGCCGGGCCTGGTGAGCGGAGATGTGGCCAGCGGGTCGGAGGACTCCCCGGCCAGGATGCGGGTGATTTCCCAGCCGCGCGCGGAATGCGCGAGGTCTGCGCCGAGCCTGCCCTGGCCGCGGCTGCCCCGTTCGGTGACCGCGGCGGGGCGCACGTACGCGTGGGAGGTCCCCAGTTCCCCGTGCAGTTCCCACAGCAGGTCCACCAGGTCATCGTGGGAGCCCAGCCGTTCCACCAGGGGTCGGTAACGGGCGTGGATGGATTCCCAGTCCTGTCCGGCCATGTCCTCGGTCCAGAAGAAGTCGCGCTGCAGGCGCCATGCTTCGTCGAACGCCTGTCCCCAGACGCTGAGCGGGTCCATCAGGACGCGGATCCTGCCCAGGTCGACTTTGACTGCCTTGCCGGAATCCTCATCCGCCTTGGCGTCGGAGGGAACCACTGTCACCTTCTTGTCCGCAACGAATACCACCTTGCTGCGGTCGCCGGAGAGTCGGTAGCTGTCCACGGCATCCACCAGGGTGGCCTGCTTGCGCCCTGCAATGTCGTACCGCACCAGGCTGGGACGGGCATCCTTGTCTTCCTGGCTTGCTTTGCCGTCGCCGGTCACGCCTGCAAGGACGGAGTCGAGCCAGAGGAGCGCGCCGTCAACGGCCTTCAGCGAGCTGTAGTTGCCCTGCGGCACGGGAACGCCGATCACGCGGTGCGCCAGCCCCTCCGCGTCCACCGTGACGCCGGGCACGGCGCTTTCCTCTGCGTCGCCTGCGCCTGTGGACACCACATCCGTGCCGGCGTCCAGCTCCCCGCCGGCGGGATCAACCGAAGGGCCAAAGGGCGACGGCGTCTCTGCAGCGAGTGCCACCAGGTATGGCTTGATGGGGCTGGGGAAGGAGAGGTCGAACGAGTGCCCGTCGTACACGGGGTCGAAGCTGCGGTTGGACAGGAAGGCAAGAAATTTCCCGTCCGGCGTGAAGGCCGGGGAGGCGTCACGGAAACGGCCGTCGGTAACCTCCACTGGGTCTGCGTCGAGCCGGTCCACGGTGGCCAGGCGGAGCCGGCTGCGCGAACCAAAGGAGGTGACCGGCTCGGACCAGGCCAGCCAGCGCGAGTCGGCGGACCAGGCCAGTTCGGAAATGCTGCCTTCACCGATGCTGGCTACTTGGGTGAGGCCTCCATCGCGGGTGTCCATGACGTACACATCGCCAAAGGACGTTCCCAGGGCAAGCCAGCGGCCGTCGGGGCTTGCTTCCAGGGAGCTGGCACGCGACGGCGTCGGGACAATAATGCCAGTCTCTGCCGCTGCCTTGGCGTCGGCCACGGGTGCCACGGCCTGCGGTGCCACGTCTGCCTGCTGGTCGTCGTCCGAAGCAATGTGTGCAGTGGCTCCGGCCGGCACCCTGGCACCTGCCGCGGGAACAGGCTGGGGCAGGCTGACCGTCTCCGGGCTGTTCCCGCCGGCGGCTGCCGGCTCTGTGGACGCGGGTGCGGCTGCGGCGGACGGGGTTCCGGAGTTGCCGGCTTGCGCGTCCGCCGGCCCCGCGGTGTGCGGAACGGGAGCAGCTATGTCCTTGATATGCAGCGCTTCGACACCGCCGTGGTCTGCGATGAAGGCAATGCGGCCGCCCCCAGGGGCCGGGGCAGCCGGCCCCTGACGCCGGGAGTGGCTTCGACGATGCGGGACGGCCCGTCCTTGTGCCGCAGCCAGTGGATGGTTCCGTGCGACTCCACGGCGCTGGCGGAGCCTGCCTGATCCGGAGCCACCGCACCGAGGTGCTTGACGGCGTCGAGGAGCGCCGGCCGCCTGGTCTGCGCGGCGGAGCCGAGGGTGATGTCCAGCTTCAGCGCATCCGAGCCAAGGTCATGGAGGATCCAGAGTTCGCCGGCGGATTCGAAGATGACCCGCTTGCCGTCGGTGGCGGCGTGCCGGACGTAAAAGTCCTGGTGGTCGGTGTGCCTGCGCAGGTCCTTTCCGCTGGGAAGGACCGAGTACAGGTTGCCGTAGCCCTCATGATCGGACAGGAAAGCGATCCGGCCGTCCACCCAGAGGGGGTCGGTGAGGTTGCCGTCGAGGTCCGGCAGCAGGCGCTCGAATTCACCGTTGCCGTCGCGGTCAATCCACAGCTTTCCGGCCGTTCCCCCGCGGTACCGCTTCCACCACGCCGGTTCGCGGGACAGGACGCTCGCCAGCACTACGGGGCGTTCATCACCTACTTCGGGACCGAATGCGACCGACTCCACCGGCCCGTAAGGAAGCTCCTGGGCCCAGCCGCCGTCGAGGGGAACGCTGTAGGCGTGGGTGTGCCGGCTTTCGGCCTGGCGGAAGGCGCTGGTGACCACCACGGAACCGCTGGTGGTGAATCCCTTGACCTTTGTGGTGCTGTGGCCGAAGTAGGTCAGCTGCCGGTACCCGCCGCCGTCCACTTGTGCGGACACCACTTCCGGAGCCGTTCCCTGGACGACGGTCCACACCAGGCGCTTGCCGTCGGGGGTGAAGCGCGGGTTGCGGGCGGGCAGCTGGAGCGACGAGACACGCCAGGCCCGGCCGCCGTCCAGGGGCGCGATCCACACGTCATCTTCGGCCACGAAGGTGACCAGATCGCCGTGTAAATGCGGGAAACGGAAGTAGCTCGAAGAGGTCATCGTTCGATCATAGTCAACCCCTCCCCTGCCCAGCGGGAGGTACACAACCCGTGCTGCCGTGGTGAGATGGACCATGCACATCGTCATGGCCGGCGCCTCCGGGCTCATCGGCACTTCCATGTCCGCAGCATTCCGTACTGCCGGCCACTCGGTGGTGAGCCTGGTGCGCCGGCCCCCTGCCAGTGCCTCCGAGGCCCGTTGGGACCCCGCGGCCGGGGTCCTGGATCCGGGTGTGCTTGCCGGAGCGGATGCGGTTGTCAACCTCGCCGGTGCGGGCATCGGCGACCGGCCATGGACGCGGAAGCGCGTGGAGGAGCTGTTCAGTTCCCGGCTGGGGCCAACCAAGACCCTGGTGCAGGCCATGGCGCAAATGGATACGCCACCGGCAACCTTCATCAGCCAGTCAGCTTCGGGCTACTACGGCGATGCGGGCAATACCGTCCTCCGGGAGGATGCCCCGGCGGGTTCCGGAACCCTGGCGCAGATCTGTGTTGAGTGGGAGCAGGCCGCGCTGATGGCGCCGGCAGGGGTGCGGGTGGTGACGCCCCGGACCGGAGTGGTGTTCAGCCGTTCCGGCGGGGCCCTGGGCAAGCTGCTTCCGCTGCTGCGTCTGGGTGTTGGCGGCCCGTTCGGCAACGGTAGGCAGTTCTGGCCCTGGGTGACGCTTCCCGATGTTTCCGCCGCTTTCCTCTTTCTTTTGGGATCCCCGGTCTCCGGGCCGGTCAACGTGGCCGCGCCTGAGCAGGCGGACGTCAACACCATCGTGGCAGCGCTGGCCCACGCCGTGCACCGCCCGGCGGTGCTGCGGGTTCCTGCCCCTGTGCTCCGCACGGTGATGCCCGGCCTCGGTGAAGAGCTTTTGCTGCACAGCCAGCGGATGGAACCCGCAGCCCTAACGGCCGCCGGGTTCCAGTGGCAGCACCACCGACTGGCAGATGCTGTCCGCTGGGGGGCTGGAAAGGACAGTACCGCCTAGCCGTGGGTGGGAATTCGACAACTGGTGCACCATGATTCATGGACCCGGAAGGATGTCGCTGACCCGCCACCTGCCGTCCACGGACACCAAGACCAGCCGAAGCAGGCGCGGCTGGCTGGCTGCGCCGGCGCCCAGCACACGGTCCTCCGCGTTCACCACCTGGTAACCGGATGTAGCGGACAATGCCCGCACAATGGTCTGTTCCCCGGTGGCACCGTCCTCCGTGGCGACCTCGGAAAGAGTGGTGCTGAACCCGGCGAGGCGCTGGCCGGAGGCGGCAAATTGGCTGGCAAGGCGCTGGTCAGCGGCAGCTGCGGCTGAGCCCGGCGCGTTTACGTCCGCCAGCAGTTCCAGGCCCCCGCTGCTGAAGGCGTAGTCGCGCAGCGCCGCCAGCCCCCTCACCGCTGCCACAGGGTCCACTGCCCCGGCCTGCTGCCGTGCCTGATCAACCGGCACAGCAGCCCTTTTCCCTCCGCCTGTAGTGGCGTCGGAGGCCTGCGCCGACACCGGTGGGGCCCCGGCTGCTGTATCCCTGGGCCCCCTGACATCCCCGGCAGACGCCGACAGCCACCACACCACTGCCGCGGCGGCGGCTATCAGCGGAAGGACAGACCGCGCCAGCCTCCACCGTATTCGGCCACCAACAGGGCCGTCCGCATGCTTTCCGCCGGACGACGCAGCAGGTATCGCCCCGGGCCGGGTCACGGTCCGGTCCGCTGGCGGCGTTCCGTTCCGTGGCCTTGATGGCTGGGGCGGTTGGGGCCGCGCTGGCCGTGAGGGCCAGCGGGATGTCGCCGCCCGCCGGCGCAGACCCTGCAGTTTCGTCCGGAGTCTGCTGCTCTTAGACGATGCGGGAACGTGGCGCCGCGTCAACAGCTCGGGCAGGACGGTAGGGTGGACGGCTTCGGAGAGGTCGACGGGCTGGGGCTCCGCGCTGCGGTAAACCGCCGTGGCCAGTGCCAGCGCATCGGGCCGCAGCCGCCGCTCATCGTTCAGGCCTGCTTCCAGGGCGGCCGCGAGGTCCTTGGGGACGCCGGGAACCAGGAGGGACAGGGGCGGGCGGTCAGCGGTGCGTCCCGGAGCTTCACCGGTCAGGCAGAACCACCCCAAGGCTGCCACCGAGTACACATCGCGTTCCGGTTGGAGACCGGCACGGACGGTATCCACCGGGGCCGGGTCCAGGAAACCGCCCGTTCCGGCCGCCGTTGCGCCGCCGGGATCCCCGAGCATCCGGGCCACGCCCAGATCGGACAACATTGGCTTTCCCTGCCCGGTGAACAGCACGTTCCCCGGCGAGACGTCGGAGTGCGTGAAACCTTTGGCGTGCAGGTAGGCCAGGGCCTGGGCGATGGGCGTCAGGACCGTGACGGTTTCTCCCACGCTGAGCCTGCCGCGGGCGGACACCAGTTGGGCCAGCGAACCCCCGGCGGCATAATCCATGGCTAAGGCCGTGACGCCGCCGTCTTCCGTCCCCCGGACGGCGTCGTGGGCCCTGATGAGGTGCGGGTGGTCCAGGGCGGACAGGAGGCGGACCTCCCGCTGGACGTCCTCCGCCGTGATGGATGGGCCGCGCCGCATCCTGCCACCTGGGGTACAAAAGCATTTCAGGGCGTATTCCCTGCCCGTCCGTTGTTCCGTGGCCAGCCACACGTCTGCACTGCCGCCCCGCCCCAGCAGCCGTCCGACGTCGTAACCGGGAACCTTGGGTGCCTGTGCTTCGTCCATGGTCCATGTCTAGCCCAGTTCCGCCCGCCCTGCAGAAGTTATCCACAGCCTCTGGCGGGCACCGGTCACAAAGCGCGCAGCCGGTGAGCTTGGACACTAAACCGGGACGGTGCGGCTGCGGGGTCTAAGCTGGATGCCATGACTCTTGAGTTTTCACAGCTGGGTCTTGCCCCCGACTTCGTTGATTACATGGAGGGCTGGGACGCCCAGCGCGAGCTCCATGACAAAGTTGTCGCCGGAAGTGCGCCCAGCACAGTCCTTCTTTTGGAGCACGCCGCTGTCTATACGGCGGGCAAGCTCACCGAGGACCACGAGCGGCCCTTTGACGGGACGCCGGTGGTTGCGGTGGACCGGGGCGGCAAGCTCACCTGGCACGGCCCCGGCCAGCTGGTTGCCTACCCCATCCTGAAGCTGAAGAACCGCTCCGGAATCCGAGATTACGTGGAGCGCCTTGAAGAGATCATGATCACCGTCATGGCGGACTACGGCATCAAGGCGGAACGCATCAAAGGCCGCGCCGGTGTGTGGATCAAGGCCGATTCCAAAGGCCCGGACCGCAAGATCGCCGCCATCGGCATCCGCGTCCTGAACGGTGTCACCATGCACGGCGTCGCCATCAACTGCAGCAACGACCTGGCCCCGTACGGCCAGATCATTGCCTGCGGTATCACCGACGCCGGAGTGACCACCATGTCCCTGGAAACGGGCAAGGACATCCACCCCGCGGATATCGCGGAGCGGTTCGTGGAGGAATTCCGCAAGCACGAAGAAGCATTGGTTTCGAGCCCTGAAGGAGCTCTACTGTGACATTGGCACCTGAAGGCCGGAAGATGCTGCGGATCGAGCAGCGCAACGCTGCGGTCCCGGTGGAGCGGAAACCGGAATGGATCAAGGCCAAGGTCCAGATGGGTCCCGAGTTCGTCAGCCTCAAGAACCTGGTCAAAAAAGAAGGCCTGCACACCGTCTGCGAAGAAGCCGGCTGCCCCAATATCTTCGAATGCTGGGAAGACAAGGAAGCCACCTTCCTGATCGGCGGGTCCGAATGCACCCGCCGCTGCGACTTCTGCCAGATCGACACCGGCAAACCCTCCCCCGTGGACATGTTCGAACCCACCAAGGTGGCCCGCTCCGTCCAGTCCATGGCCCTGCGCTACGCCACCGTCACCGGCGTGGCCCGCGACGACCTCGAAGACGAAGGCGTCTGGCTCTACGCCGAAACCGTCCGCAAAATCCACGAACTGAACCCCGGCACCGGCGTGGAACTGCTCATCCCCGACTTCTCCGGCAACCCCGACCACATCAAAGCGATCTGCGACTCCGCCCCCGAAGTCTTCGCCCACAACGTCGAAACCGTCCCGAGGATCTTCAAAAGGATCCGCCCCGCGTTCCGCTACGAACGCTCCCTGGACGTCATCACCCAAGGCCGGAACCACGGGATGGTCACCAAATCCAACCTCATCCTGGGCATGGGCGAAACCCGCAAGGAAATCTCAGAAGCCCTCACCGACCTGCACCAGGCCGGCTGCGACCTGATCACCATCACCCAATACCTCCGCCCGAGTGAACGGCACCTGCCCGTGGACCGCTGGGTCAAACCCCAGGAATTCGTCGACCTCCAGCACGAAGCCGAAGAAATCGGCTTCCTCGGCGTCATGTCCGGACCCCTGGTCCGCTCCTCCTACCGCGCCGGCCGCCTCTGGGCCACCGCCATGCGCAAAAAGGCCGCGACATCCCCACCGAACTCGCCCACATCGCCGACGGCATCCAAGACTCCGGCACCACCCGCCAGGAAGCCAGCACCCTCCTGGCAACCCACTCCTGACCTCACCCCGTAACGTGGCCAGAGGGCCGGACGCTGGAGGATTCCGGCGTCCGGCCCTTAGGTTTAAGTCACGTAGAATTGAGGCACTATGGCGAAATCCCCTGACTCCAGCAACTCCACCCCGGCGGGCTCCAGCGCGGTGAAGCGCGGCCTGTTCACGCGCAAGCCCAAGGAAGCAAAGGCCAAGAAGCCCAGCAGGCTCAAGCAGATCGGCGAGGTCTTCACAATGACCCGCCGCCACGACCCCATGGTTCCGTGGCTGATGCTCCTGGTGTTCCTTGGTGTTGTGGCCGTGAGCTTCCTGGTGGGTTTCTGGCTGGATAACTGGATCACCGGCCTGATCATCGGTATTCCGCTCGGCCTCCTGGCGGCCACCTTCATTCTGTCCCGCCGCGCCGAACGTGCCGCCTTCGCGCAGATCGAAAACCAGCCCGGCGCCTCCGGCGCTGCCCTGGGCACACTCCGCCGCGGCTGGATCACCGAAGATCAGCCTGTGGCTGTCAATCCGCGCACGCAGGATGCCGTGTTCCGCGCCGTTGGCCGTCCCGGCGTCGTCCTAGTCAGCGAAGGCCCCACCCACCGGGTGAAGCCGCTGCTCGACGCCGAGCGGAAGCGCCTGGCGCGCATCCTGCCCAACGTTCCCGTCCACACCATCCAGACGGGGCGCGGCGAAGGCCAGGTTCCGCTGAGCCAGGTGGCCAAGCAGATGGGCAAGATGAAGAACGAACTGACCAAGCTGGAAGTCAGCACGGTATCCAAGCGCATCGCATCCATGGGCACCAGGCTCCCCATTCCCAAGGGCATCGACCCCTACAAGGCCCGTCCCAACCGCGGACGCTAGCGCAAAGAACGCCCCGGTACCGGCGCTGCCGGCAGCCGGGGCGTTTTTCTTGCGCCCGGACCGCCAGCGGCCGCCTTCCGCCTCCTGCGGTCCCGTGCTTCAACCGACGACAGGACATGACCATGCCCCTTAGGACAACCGTGATCCGCGCCTTCGGTATCCTCGCCGTGGCCGAGGCGTGCAGTTGGGCCGCGCTCCTGGCTGGTATGTATCTCAAGTGGATCGCCGGCACCACAGAGCTCGGCGTCCAGGTGGCGGGACCTGTCCACGGTGCCGTGTTTATCGGCTATGGGGTTGCAGCGCTGTTGCTGTGGCGTGTCCAGCGCTGGCCGTTCCTGGTGGCCGTGCTGGCCGGTGTCTCAGCGGTCTTTCCTTTCGCCACCCTGATGTTCGAGCGCTGGGCCGGGCGCCGTGGATATCTCAGCATCGCGGGTGCGGCCGAAGCCACCACTGTCCTTGAGTCCAGCCGCGCCTAGGTAGATCAGGTTTGCCGCCGTGGATTCCGTTGAGCAGGACCTGAAGGTCCAGCCGTCCCGTACGCCAGAGCCTCCGGCCGTCCGCGTCCAAGGGCGTAAAAGGCTGGTGGCTCTCCTTTCCCTGCTTGGCGCGACACTGTTCTGGGCCGGCAACTACGTTGTGGGGGCCGGCGCCGTCCAAAGCATCGACCCCCTGAGCCTGGTTTTTCTGCGGTGGGCCATCGCACTGGTACCGCTGCTGGTGATAGCCCAACTTGTGGAGCGGCCGTGCTGGCGGTCAGTGTTGGCTGCGTGGCCGTGGCTGCTCGCGCTCAGTATCTGCGGGCTGCTCGGCTACAACCTCCTGCTGTACTTCGCCCTGGCCCACACCGATGCGTTCAATGCGTCGCTGATCAACGCCTTCAATCCCGCATTGATCACGCTGGCGGCCGCGCTCTTCCTCCGCGAACGGCTGACGCCAACGGCAGTGGCCGGCGTCGTAACGGCCCTCGCGGGTGTCCTCATCGTTATCAGTGGAGGGGATGTTGGCAAGCTGGCCGCTACCGGGTTCGGCACCGGTGAGGTGCTGATGGTGGGGGCCGTGGTCGTCTGGACGGCGTACACAGTCATCGGGCGGCTGGCACCGAAGATTCCGCCGATTACCGCCACCGCTGTCCAGGCAGCCGTTGCGGTGGCTGTGCTGGCGCCGGTGCGTTTCGCGACGGGCGGTCCGGCCCTTCCCGCAACCGGGGACGCGCTGGCGTCATTGCTCTTTATCGCCATTTTTCCGTCGGTCCTGTCCTACGTGCTGTGGAACCGCGCACTGACGGTCCTGCCCGCCGGCGGTGCAGGCGTGTTCCTCAACCTGATTACCGTCTTCACCGCGGTCCTGACGATTCTCGCCGGGCATGTCCACACCGCCGCACAACTGGTGGGGGCGCCATCGTGATCGGCGGCGTGATTGTCGCCAATGCGCGGGCCTTCGGCCGGGAGCGCCAGCGCCGGTCCAGGGAGTTGCCGGGAGCGTAAGAGGGGCGCCTGACTGTGGCACGCCTGCCCCGCGAGAGGCGCCTGCCTGGCCCGTGGGCGTGGGCCTTAGCGGCGGATCAGCAGCGTGTTCATGGCCTTGTCATGAAGGCCGCGCTGGTCCGGGTCGAAAATGACGGCGGGAATGACCAGGCAGAGGAGCACCGCCCTTACAAGGCCCGCCAGCGGTCCCGGCGTGCCGCCGCCGGGTTTGATCACGGCTATGCCCATGAGCCGGTGGCCAATGCTGTATCCAAGGGTTCCCACCAGCAGGATCTGTTCGATGGCGAAGACCGCCAGCGTGGCCCAGGAGTCTCCGCCGAAAGCGAAGTTGCTGATCAGCAGGGCGATGCCCCAATCGATGCAAAGGGCCACGATGCGCCGCCCCGCCCGGGCAATCGAGCCCGGGCCGGACTCCGGCAGGCCCAGGCGCTCCCCCGGGTACTTCGAAATGCCGGAGGTGTCCGGTCCGGTTAGCCAGGAGCCAATGTCTTTGCGATCTACCACCGTCCAAGTTTACCGATCCGGGGCAGCGTCAATGCGCCCACACTGTGGATGGAACTCGACCACACTATGGACGGACGATAGCGTGGTCATAGCAGGGCATTCTGTAACCTGCCCGAAACAATGCGGACATGGACGGGAAATGCCGGATCCATAGTCTGTTAGCAGTTTCAAGCAATCCCCCGGCAGGTACACGCAACAGGGAAAACCGTGCGTTCTCCCTGATTTTGGATTGCGCTGGATCATGTGGCTTGCATGCCAGATATTTACATATGCGTTAGGAGCATAGATGTTCAAGACTGCGGACGAAGTCCTCAAGTTCATCAAGGACGAAGATGTAAAGTTCGTCGATATCCGCTTCACCGACCTCCCGGGCGTCCAGCAGCACTTCAACGTCCCCGCGAAGAGTGTTGACGCCGACTTCTTCGTCAACGGCCAGCTCTTCGACGGTTCTTCCATCCGCGGTTTCCAGGGCATCGCCGAATCCGACATGCAGCTGATCCCGGACGTCACCACCGCGTTCCTGGACACGTTCCGCATGGAGAAGACCCTCGCGCTGAACTTCTCGATCGTCAATCCGCGCACCGGTGACCCGTACCACCGCGACCCCCGTGGCGTGGCAGAGAAGGCTGAGGCATACCTGGCCTCCACCGGCATCGCCGACACTGCGTTCTTCGCTCCCGAGGCCGAGTTCTTCGTGTTCGACAACGTCCAGTACCAGTCCTCACCCCAGGGCAGCTTCTACAAGATCGACTCCGAAGAAGCGCACTGGAACACCGGCCGTGAGGAAGAGGGCGGAAACCTCGGCTACAAGACCCCGGTCAAGGGCGGCTACTTCCCGGTTTCCCCCACGGACAAGCAGGCTGACCTGCGCGACGCCATGTGCGTTGCCCTCGACGAAGCCGGCCTCGAGGTCGAGCGCAGCCACCACGAAGTTGGCTCCGCCGGCCAGGCCGAGATCAACTACAAGTTCACCACGCTGACCCACGCTGCCGATGACCTGCAGAAGTTCAAGTACGTCATCAAGAACACCGCTGACGCCTGGGGAAAGTCCGTCACCTTTATGCCGAAGCCGGTCTTCGGTGACAACGGTTCGGGCATGCACTGCCACCAGTCGCTGTGGAACGGTGGCGAACCGCTGTTCTACGACGAAAAGGGCTACGCCGGCTTGTCCGATACCGCCCGCTGGTACATCGGCGGCCTGCTGAAGCACTCCTCCGCCGTCCTGGCCTTCACCAACCCGACGGTGAACTCCTACCGCCGCCTGGTCAAGGGCTTCGAAGCCCCGGTCAACATGGTCTACTCGCAGGGCAACCGCTCCGCAGGTATCCGTATCCCCATCACGGGTTCCAACCCGAAGGCCAAGCGCATCGAATTCCGCGCGCCGGACCCCTCGTCCAACCCGTACCTGGCCTTCGCTGCCCAGCTGATGGCCGGCATTGACGGCATCCGCAACCGCATCGAGCCGCCGGCTCCGATCGACAAGGACCTCTACGAGCTCCCCGCCGAGGAAGCCAAGGACATCCCCAAGGCTCCGGGCACCCTTGAGGAAGCCCTGGAGGCCCTGCGCGAGGACAACGAGTTCCTTCAGGCCGGCGGTGTCTTCACCCAGGACCTGATCGACACCTGGATCGAGTACAAGTACGAGAACGAGATCCGCCCGCTGTCCCTGCGTCCGAACCCCTACGAATTCGAGGCTCTACTACGGCGTCTAGTAGTAACGCTTCCTGAAGCGGCGAAGGCGGCCACCGGTTCACCCGGTGGCCGCCTTTGCGTTGGGGGCCGCTGACGATAGACCGTAAGGTGGGGGCCCGCCTCCAGACGTGCTGAGACCGGGAGCCGGACCCCCTGACGAATGCCCCCGAGACGAAGACTGTCCAGCCTTCCCCCAACAAGGTTGGAGAACACCGCCATCCACATAATCGGGCAAACGCTTGCTGAGCGCAATGCCGGCCCGGCGCGTTACGCCCGCGCAGCGGGTGCGAAGCTGTGGAACATGCTCCGCTGCGGCCCGGCGGCGCCGCCCAGGTACGGCCCGGCGTCGACGAAACCGGCACGGCGGTAGGCGGACAGGCCCGCGGGGTTTTCCTCATTGACGGAGAGGACGACGCCGGACTCGCAGCTCTGGCGACGGGCGGTGAGCCTGCGTGCGGCCTCCACAGCGGCGGCGGCAGCGGGGGCGGCCAGCCCTTTGCCCTGGTGCCGGCGGTCGATGAGGAACCCCCGCAGCAGCCACGCTCCCTGGTCATCAGGCCAGCCGGCGAGGCCGGCTGCCCCGGCCTGGAGCGTCAGGAGGCCGACCGCGTCACCGGCGGATTCCACGACATAGGGGTGCCGTGATTCCTCCGCCAGCCCGGCCAGCGCCATGCGCAGCGGGTCGCCCACGAAACGCTCCTGGCCGGGAAGCAGCGACATGTCCGCGACGGCGCCGAGATGGATGGCGCGGGCGTCCGCGTCCAAGTCCCGCAGCGGGATGAGCCACACCCAGTGCCCGGCCTCAGTGCCCATAGAAGACACGTTCAAAGACGGCCCTGGCCCGTCGGCTTACCCGCAGGTAGTCCTCCTCCAGAGCGGCGGCATGTCCCGGCTCGTAGCCGCACCAGCGCGCCACGGCCTCAAGGTCACGGCGGGAGGAGGGCAGCAGGTCGGACGCCTTGCCGCTCCAGATGACGTTTGCGGACCGGATGCGGCTGGCAAGGCGCCAGGCGTCGGCCAGGAGCCCGGCATCGGCGGCGTCCAGCAGTCCCAGGTCCACAGCGGCCGAAAGGGCCTCCAGCGTGGACGTGGTCCGGAGCGCCGGATGCTTGCCCGCGTGCTGGAGCTGGAGCAGCTGGACCAGCCACTCAACATCGCTGAGGCCGCCGCGGCCCAGTTTGAGGTGCCGCGCGGGGTCTGCGCCGCGCGGCAGCCGCTCGGATTCCACCCTGGCCTTGACGCGCCTGATCTCGCGCACGTCCTGCTCTTCCACAGTGTCCGGATAGCGGATGGGATCGATCAGCTTGAGGAAGTCGGCGGCCAGGGCATCGTCCCCGGCCATGGGGCGTGCCCGCAGCAGCGCCTGCGCTTCCCAGATCAGGGACCAGCGGCGGTAATACTCGGCGAAGGAGTCCAGGGAGCGCACCATGGCGCCGTTCTTGCCCTCGGGTCGGAGGTCTGCGTCCATCTGGAGGACGCGTTCTGCCATGATGGCCGGCTTCAGCGGCTGGGTGAGCAGGCTCGATACCTTTGCCACAATGCGGGCGGCCTGTTCCTGCGCCTCCGTTTCGGAGAAGCCCGGGAGCGCGCGGTGCACGTACATGACGTCCGCGTCCGAGCCATAGCCGATTTCCCGGCCGCCCTGGCGGCCCATGGCAACCACCAGCACGGTGGTCTTGAGCGGTCCGGTGGCGGATACGATTCCTTCAGCTACCCGCAGGGCCCCGAGGACGGCGGCGCGGTCCGTGTCTGCTAACGCCTTGCCTACCTGGTCCTGGTCCAGGAGGCCGGCGGAATCGGCGATGGCGATGCGCAGGATCTCCCGCCGGCGGATCAGCCGGATCAGGCGCATGGCGCTCTCCGGGTCCGAGTGCCGGGACATCTTGGCGATGATCTCCTGCCACTGGGCCTCAAAGCCCACAGGCACCAGGTCCTTGTCCTGCCCGAGCCACGCCACGGACTCCGGCGAGACCTCCAGGAGGTCTGCAATCAGCCGGGAGTTGGACAGCATGTGGCACAGGCGTTCGGCAGCGGCGTTGGAGTCCCGAAGGAGGCCCAGGTACCAGTGCGTGGTGCCCAATGCCTCGCTGACGCGACGGAATGCGAGCAGGCCGGCGTCCGGGTCCACGCCTTCGGCGAGCCAGTCAAGCAGGATGGGCAGGAGCTGGCGCTGCAGGGCGGCGCGGCGGCTCACCCCGGCTGTGAGTGCCTCGATGTGGCGCATGGCGCCCTGCGGGTCCCGGTATCCCAGGGCAGCGAGTCTTCCCTGGGCTGCCTCGGGGGTCAGCTTGGCGTCCTCGCTGCTGAGCTTGGCCGCCGTGTTCAGCAGCGGCCGGTAGAAGATGCGTTCGTGCAGTGCACGGACCGAGCGCTTGGTCCGCTGCCACGCGGTCAGCAGGGAATCCGGGCTGGGCCGCTCGCTGGAAAACGGCCCCAGCACGGCTTTGGCCAGGGAGCGCTGCGCCGGCTCCGCTACGGGCATGAGGTGGGTGCGGCGCAGCTGGAACAGCTGGATCCGGTGTTCCAGGAGCCGGAGGTAACGGTAGGCGTTGTCGAAGGCGGCGGCGTCGGAACGGCCAATGTAGCCTCCTGCCGACAGGGCGGCAATCGCAGAGGTGGTGTCCCGCCGTCGTAATGACTCATCTGCCTTGCCGTGGACCAACTGAAGCAGCTGGACAGTGAATTCGACATCCCGTAATCCACCGCGGCCCAGCTTGATCTGGCGTTGCTCCTCAGCGGCCGGAATGTTCTCGGTGACCCGGCGGCGCATGGCCTGGACGGACTCCACGAAACCTTCGCGCCCGGCCGAGCTCCAGATCAGCGGGGCCACGGCTTCCTCGTAGGCCCTGCCCAGCGCGGCGTCGCCGGCGATGGCGCGGGCCTTGAGCAGCGCCTGGAATTCCCAGCTCTCCGCCCACCGGGCGTAGTACGTCTCGTGGGAGGCGAGCGTGCGGACCAGCGGGCCCGATTTGCCCTCCGGCCTGAGGTTCGCGTCCACCTCCCACAGGCCTGGTTCCCTGGCCACCGAGGAGATGGCCCTGGAGATGCCGCTTGCCAGGGCCGTGCCGATGGTGTTGGCCTTCGCGTCCTCCAGGCTGCCGGGGTCCACCACGTAGATAACGTCGACATCGGAGATGTAGTTCAGTTCCCGAGCACCGCACTTGCCCATGCCAATGACTGCCAGCCCGACGTCGGCAACGTCCGCGGCGCTGTGCTGCTCCGCCGCCTCCGCCCGGGAAACGGCGAGGGCGGCCTCGATGGCGGCAGCGGCAAGGTCTGCGAGTTCACCCCCACTGCCGGCAGGAAGTCCAGCGGATCCGCGGCGCAGAGGTCCTTGACGGCGAGGTCCACCAGCCCCCGCCGGTAGGCGGTACGCAGGGCAGCATAGGCGTCCACGCCGGTGGCGGCGGCAACGGGACGGGCAGCGCGGGGGTCGGCGCCCACTGCCTGCAGGAGCGTGGCGCGCAGCCTGGCGGGATCAGCCGGCAGCGGCTCGGGACTGGCCCTGACCCGGAAGGCCTCCAGGTGCTCCGGGTGCCGGATGAGGAACTCCCCCAGGGCCTCGGAGGCGCCCAGGACCCTGAACATGGGCTCGCTGTCCTCCGCGTCCGCGGCTGCCAGTTCCCGCAGGCTGCGGGTGCTTTTCGATCAGCCGGACCAGCGACTGCAGCGCGGTGTCGGGGCTGGCCGCAAGCTGCAGCCCGGCAAAGAGCCTGTCCTGGTCCAGCCCCTCGAGTTCGCGCGCGGCCAGGAACCGCTCGCCCTTCTCCAGGTCGCTGAATCCGGCCGCGATCAGGCGGCGTGCCAGGCTCACACCCTGCACCTAGAGGATGCCGAGGTTGCGCTGCAGGCTCGTAGGGCGTCACCTGCAGGCGGTAGTCCTGCCATTCGGCGCGCTTGTTGCGCAGGAAGTGTTCGTAGACCTGTTCGCCCAGGATCTGCGGCATCAGCTCCGAGTCCTCCATGGAACGGATGGCATCGTGCAGGCTGGCCGGCAGCGGGTCGTGGCCCATGGCGCGGCGTTCCGCGGAGCTCAGCGACCAGACGTCGTCCTCGGCTGCCGCCGGAAGGTCGTAGCCTTCCTCGATGCCCTTCAGCCCTGCGCCGAGCAGGACGGCGTAGGCGAGGTAAGGGTTCGCCGCGGAGTCGATGCCGCGGTACTCGATCCGGGCGGACTGGCCTTTGCCGGGCTTGTAGAGCGGCACTCGGACCAGCGCGGAGCGGTTGTTGTGGCCCCAGCTGAGGTAGCTGGGTGCCTCGCCGCCGCCCCACAGTCGCTTGTAGGAGTTGACGAACTGGTTGGTGACGGCGGTGAATTCCGGTGCGTGCTTGAGGATGCCGGCGATGAACTGCCGGGCCGTCTTGGACAGCTGGAACTCTGCTCCGGCCTCGAAGAACGCGTTGCTGTCACCCTCGAAGAGCGAGAAGTGGGTGTGCATGCCGGACCCCGGGTGGTCGGTGAACGGCTTGGGCATGAACGTGGCGTACGTACCCTGCTGCAGTGCAACTTCCTTGATGACGGTGCGGAACGTCATGATGTTGTCGGCCGTCTGCAGCGCATCGGCGTAGCGCAGGTCGATTTCGTTCTGGCCGGGGCCTGCCTCATGGTGGCTGAATTCCACGGAAATGCCCACGGATTCCAGCATGGTCACCGCGGTGCGGCGGAAGTCCTGGGCCACGCCGCCCGGCACATGGTCAAAGTAGCCGCCCTCATCAACCGGCACCGGTGCGCCGTTCGGGCCGGGCTCGTGCGACTTGAGCAGGTAGAACTCGATCTCGGGGTGGGTGTAGCAGGTGAAGCCCATGTCTGCGGCCTTGGCAAGGGTCCGCTTAAGCACGTTTCGCGGATCGGCGGCGGACGGCTCGCCGTCGGGGGTCAGGATGTCGCAGAACATCCTGGAGGTCTGTTCCGTCTCACCGCGCCATGGCAGGATCTGGAAGGTGGCGGGGTCCGGCTGGGCCAGCATGTCGGATTCGAAGACACGGGCCAGGCCCTCGATGGAGGAACCATCGAACCCGAGGCCTTCCTCGAACGCTCCCTCGACTTCCGCAGGCGCCAGCGCCACGGACTTCAGCGAACCCACGACGTCGGTAAACCACAGGCGCACGAAACGCACGTCGCGCTCTTCGATCGTGCGCAGGACAAACTCTTGCTGGCGGTCCATGATGGCCTCTTCTCCGGTCAACGTCCATGCTCCGGGGTCCGCGCAAAGGGGAAAGCCGGCAGCAGTTCATCAACACTGTACTAATCATTCGGCGCCGATGCTTGAGCCTGCGCCGTGCGTAACACAGCATTAACCTGGCATGCCGCCCAAGCCACCCCCCGGCACGGTTTTCGGCGGCCAACGCACCCTTCCCGGCGCTGCGGCCATGATGCTAATCACCTTTCACCGGGATGGCCACGGTAGCTAGGACAGCGGGTACCGCACTACGCTCTTCCCATGGCCTCCAGCAACAGTTCCGACTCCAGCGCGTCCGCAGAAGTACCCGCCCCTTACGGCAGCGGCCCTTCCGCAGCGGCTGCGGCCGCTGCGGAACGGAAGCCTGCGAAGGTCCGCATCCACCACCTTCAGCAGGCCAAGCGCGACGGCGCCAGGTTCGCCATGCTCACGGCCTACGAGCAGTACACTGCCGAAATATTCGACGCCGCCGGCATCGAGGTGCTCCTGGTTGGGGATTCGGCGTCCAACAATGTCTTTGGCAATGAGACCAGCCTCCCGGTGACCATCGATGAGCTCCTCCCCTTGTGCCGGGCTGTGGCAAGGTCCGCCAAGCGGGCGCTGGTGGTGGCGGACCTGCCGTTCGGCAGCTACGAGGTCAGCGCCGGCCAGGCTGTGGAAGCCGGTGTCCGGTTCCTGAAGGAGGGCCTTGCCCACGCGGTAAAGATCGAGGGCGGCCAGTATTACGCACCCACCGTCCGGGCCATGGTGCAGGCAGGCATTCCGGTCATGGCGCATATCGGCTTCACCCCCAAAGCGAACACGCGCTGGGCGGGTACCGCGTCCAGGGCCGGGGAGACGACGCCAAGCGGCTGATCGATGACGCCCGCGCCCTTGAAGAGGCCGGGGCGTTCTGCGTGCTGATGGAGATGGTGCCGGCGGAGACGGCTGCCGCGGTTGACGCCGCGGTGGGCGTCCCCACGATCGGCATCGGCGCGGGGAACGCGACCACGGGCCAGGTCCTTGTGTGGCAGGACATGGCTGGGTTGCGGGGAGGCCGGATGGCCAAGTTCGTCAAACAGTACGCAGACCTGCGCAGCACACTGCTGGACGCCGCCACCGCCTACGGCAACGACGTCCGCTCCGGCCAGTTCCCCGGCCCGGAACACTCGTTCTAGGCCGGGACAGGCGGTTCAGTCGTCGTCGCCCTTTTCCCAGGCCTCGTTGCGCGCCTGGACCTTCTCCATGGCGTGTTCCGCTTCGGCCCGGGTCTTGTAGGGGCCGATGAGCTGGCTCCAGTCCGACAGACGGTCCTCTTCCACCTCGTGCGTCTTGATGTTGAACCAGTACTCAGTCATCGATGCTCCTCGTTGAGGCGGCAGGAAAACCGGGCGTGATCCACGTAACACAAACACTTACGTGTGCCCTCCGCCGCTTGTCGGTTGTTAGGCGTTCTGCGGTGCCTTATATGATCAATCTATGCCTTCCCTTGCCTCCACTGCACCCATTGGCACCCTCACCCCGGGTACCCTGAGTCCGCAGCGTCCCGTCCCGGCGTCCATCCCCCGTCCGGAGTACGTCGGCAAGCCGGCCCCGGCCAAATTCGCCGGCTCCGAGGTCAAGTCCGCAGAGACAATCGAGAAGATCCGGATTGCCGGAAAGATCGCTGCGCAGGCCATCGTGGAAGTTGGCAAGCATATCCAGCCCGGTGTCACCACCGATGAACTGGACAAGGTGGGGCATGAATTCCTGCTGGACCACAACGCTTACCCGTCCACGCTCGGCTACCGCGGATTCCCCAAGTCCCTGTGCTCGTCGCTGAACGAGGTCATCTGCCACGGCATCCCGGACAGCACCGTGGTCCAGGACGGCGACATCCTGAACATCGACATCACCGCCTACCTCAACGGCGTCCACGGAGACACCAATTACACGTTCCTGGTGGGGGACGTGGATGAGGAGTCCCGGCTGCTGGTGGAGCGGACCCGGGAGTCACTGAACCGGGCCATCAAGGCCGTGGCGCCGGGACGTGAAATCAACGTCATCGGCCGGACTATCCAGTCCTACGCCAAGCGCTTTGGCTACGGTGTGGTCCGCGACTTCACCGGCCACGGGGTTGGCGAAGCATTCCACACCGGGCTCATCATCCCGCACTACGACGCTGCCCCTGCCTACAACACGGTGATCGAGGCCGGAATGGTGTTCACCATCGAACCGATGCTCACACTCGGCACCGTGGAGTGGGACATGTGGAGCGACGACTGGACCGTGGTCACCCGGGACCACAAGCGCACCGCACAGTTCGAGCACACCCTGCTGGTCACCGAGACCGGCGCCGAAATCCTCACCCTGCCGTAGTGTGTCGGCCATGCTCCCGGGCATGGCTCCCGGTCCACGCCGGACACCTTTTGGGCCGCCTCGAGCCGCCCCTTTTCCTGCCCGCCCCTCTCAAGAACGGAATCCCATTGGCCAAGAAGGATGAGAAGTCGCACAAGAACGCACCGCTGATCGGCATCGACATCGGCGGTACGGGCATCAAGGGCGGCATTGTCGACCTGAAAAAGGGCAAGCTCCTGGGCGAACGCTTCCGGGTGCCCACCCCGCAGCCCGCCACCCCTGAGGCCGTCGCCGAGGCCGTAGCCCAGGTGGTGGCCGAACTGTCGGCGCGCCCCGAGGCTCCGGAAGCCGGCTCCCCCGTGGGCGTGACCTTCCCGGGAATCATCCAGCACGGCGTGGTCCACTCCGCTGCCAACGTGGACAAGAGCTGGCTTGACACGGACATCGACGCCCTCCTCACGGCCAAGCTTGGCCGGCCCGTGGAAGTCATCAACGATGCCGACGCCGCCGGCCTGGCCGAGGCACGGTACGGCGCCGGCGCCGGCGTCTCCGGCACCGTCCTGGTGATCACCCTTGGCACCGGCATCGGCTCAGCCTTCATCTTCGACGGAAAGCTGGTCCCCAACGCGGAATTGGGCCACCTGGAGATTGACGGTTTTGACGCCGAATCGAAGGCATCCGCCGTTGCCCGCGAACGGGACGGGCTGTCCTGGGACGAGTACAGCGTGCTCCTGCAGCGCTACTTCTCGCATGTGGAATTCCTGTTCTCGCCGGAACTGTTCATTGTGGGCGGCGGAATCTCAAAGCGCGCCGACGAGTACCTTCCCAACCTCAAGCTCCGCACGCCTATCGTGCCTGCTGTCCTCCGTAACGAGGCAGGCATTGTGGGAGCGGCGCTGGAAATCGCACTCCAGCACAAACTGGCCAAGTAGGGGTGGTGCCGGTGGCGGCTGCGGCTTCCCCTCCGCTGCCGCCACCGGAGTTTTAGAGGGGCTCTTCTCGGAGCTTTTGGCGCTGGCCGGCCCCTTGGCGTCTTCCCCGGCCTCGTGGCGGAGAAGGGCAATGGCAGTCTCAAAGTCCTCGAGGGACTCAAAGGCCTGGTAAACGCTGGCGAAGCGAAGGTAGGCCACCTCGTCGAGTTTCTGCAGTGGCCCCAGGATCACCAGGCCAACCTCGTGCGCCTCGATTTCGGCGGCCCCCGAGGCACGGATCTGCTCTTCGACTTCCTGGGCCAGCATGGCGAGGTCGTCTTCGCTCACGGGACGGCCCTGGCACGCCTTGCGCACGCCGTTGATGACCTTGCTGCGGCTGAAGGGCTCCCCCACCCCGGAACGCTTGATCACGGACAGGCTGGTGGTTTCCACCGTAGTGAACCGGCGGCCGCACTCAGGGCACTGCCGGCGCCTGCGGATGGCCGAGCCGTCGTCCGTCATCCGGCTGTCCACCACGCGGGAATCGGGGTTGCGGCAGAACGGGCAGTACATGGCGTTCCCCCTTTTCGCTTGTGGTGTGCAACGGAATTGAAGCCATCAGCACCGCCGGGGGCGATGCCGTGGCGTATCCCAGTTTACGGGCATATCTGGGGTAACAACAATCCTGTAATTACTACATGTAGTGTGTCAGCGGCCGCCGGGGAACCTGGCGGTGACGGCGTCCCCGTGGGCCGGAAGATCCTCGGCCCGGGACAGGCTCACGATGTGCCCGCTGACCTCAGCGAGTGCGTCGCGGCTGTAGTTGACCACCTGGATGGCACGCAGGAAAGTGGTCACGTTCAGGCCCGACGAAAAAGCTGCGGTGCCGCTGGTGGGCAGCACGTGGTTGGAGCCGGCGCAGTAGTCGCCGAGGCTGACCGGGCTGTAGTCGCCCACGAAAATGGCGCCCGCGTTCCGGATGCGTGCGGCCACCGCGGCAGCGTCCCGGGTCATGATTTCCAGGTGCTCTGCGGCGTAGGCGTCACAGGCAGCGATGCCCTGCTCCAGGCCGTCCACCATGACGACGCCGGACTGCGGACCGGACAGCGCCTCCTGCACCCTGGCCGCGTGCTTGGTTGCGGCGGCCTGCAGGGCGAGTTCGGCCCGCACGGCAGCGGCAAGGTCCTCGGAGTCGGTAATGAGGACCGACGCCGCCTTGGGATCGTGCTCGGCCTGGCTGAGCAGGTCGGCAGCAACCAGGGCTGGCTGGGCGGAGCTGTCCGCCAGGATGGCGATCTCGGTGGTCCCTGCCTCTGAGTCGATACCCACGACGCCCTTGACCAGGCGCTTGGCCGTGGCGACAAAAATGTTGCCGGGGCCGGTCACCACGTCCACGGGATCCAGGGCCGGACCTGCCTCCGTGGCTTCGATGCCGTAGGCGAAGGCGGCGATGGCCTGGGCCCCGCCGATGGCGTAGACCTCCGTAATGCCCAGCAACGCCGCCGCTGCAAGGATGGTGGGGTGCGGCAGGCCGCCGAATTCCTTCTGGGGTGGCGAGGCCAGGGCTATGGAGTCCACGCCTGCCGCCGACGCGGGGACCACATTCATGATCACCGACGACGGGTACACGGCCAGGCCGCCGGGAACGTACAGCCCCACGCGGGCCACAGGCACCCACTTCTGGCTGACCACGGCACCGTCGCCGAGCTCGACGTCCACATTGCGGGGGCGCTGCCGGTCAGCGAACTTCCGTGCGCGGCCGATGGACTCCTCCAGCGCAGCCCGCACCGCCGGATCCAACTGTTCCAGCGCCGCGTCGATTGCCTCGATGGGGACCAGCGGGTGCCCCTGCGCTACGCCGTCGAACCGTTCCGCCAGTTCCGCAAGGGCTTCGAAGCCCCTCTGGCGGACGGCGGAAATGATCTGCAGGACCTTCTCCTCGGCGTCTGCCATGGTCTGCCCCTTGGCGCGGGGTACCGCGGCGCGGAGGGCCGCGAGGGTCAGGTTGCGGCCCCGAAGGTCAATGGTGCGGAAGTCGACGGCGGCTGTCACGGGGGCGGGAAACTCCGGGGATGTGGTCACCGCTCTATTTTACGGGGCTGTGAACGCCTGCCGTTCCCGCGCCGGCGGCCTGCGGTTTCCTACCCGGGGCCCCCACCAGCTCCAGGACGAAGACGGACACGGCGGTGGCGGCGGGCCAGAGCAGCAGCACCGGCCACGCCCGCAGCGAGAAGGCGATGCTGGCATTCGCCGAGGTATCCACCGCCGGGCCCCAGAGCCGTCCCGCGAGGATCCCTGTCCCCCAGGCCACTGCGCTGCCGGCCAGGGCTCCTGCGAGCCCTGCCAGCAGTGCCACCTGTGGGTCCGCACGCTTGCCGTCCGCCAGGAACACGGCGAGGAGGCAGCCGGCGAGCACCAGGATGCCGGCGAGGGTGAGGTCGCGCGGGAGCCACACCAGGGGCGCCGTGCCGGCCGCCAGGGCGGGGTCGCGGGTTATCAGGTTCAACCCGCCCGGCGCCAGGACCCACCAGAGGAGTCCCGCCGGAATGCCCGCTGCCGCCGGGACCAGGAGCAGGGACCATGGCAGCTGCCGCCTGGCGGGGCGGGCGAAGTTCGTCATGCAACACACCTTAACAAAGGTTCCTGCAAGGTCATCGTGCGTGGTGCGGCCGCCCGCCTGTTTTCCGGCCGTGACCGCTGGCCAATACGCTTGGGGAAAGAGATACGCCACTTAGTTCAGGAGTTCCGGTGACCGACAACAGCGAGCCGTTCGAGCAGACGTTCAGGGAGATGTTCCGCCGGCATGCCGCGGGCGTGGCCATCATCACCGTGAATTACCAGGACGAACCGTACGGCTTTACCGCCACCTCGGTGGCTTCCCTCTCCGCCAAGCCCCCACGCTTCACGTTCAACATGGCCCGCAGCTCCAGGTCCTGGCCTGCCGTGGCCAACACCCAGTATCTGGGGGTGCACATGCTGGGCCTGGAAAACCAGGAACTGGCAGCCCGCTTTGCGCGCCCCGGCAACCGCTTTGAAGGCAACCATTGGGAGATCGGCCCGCACGGCGTGCCCATCCTGAAGGACGTGGCCGGATGGCTGATCGGCGAGATCCAGATGCGCCTCTCCTTTGAGAACAATGCCGTGGTGGTGGTCCAGGTGGTGGACGGCCAGGTGGGTGGCGAAGGATCGCCCCTGCTCTACCACGGCGGCGCCTACGGGCAGCCGGTGCCGTTGGACTATGAGATCTAGGCCCGGGCGCAAACCAGCGCGGCACAAAGACGCGGACGACGACGGGAGGTGCTTCCCGTCGTCGTCCGCGTTTTTGTGAGGCGCCCAGCGTGCCCGTGGTCCAGGGTGCTAGGCGTCCAGGCAGGCCGGGCCCAGGAGGACCTTCAGGTCACCGAACAGCGACGGGCTGGGGTTCACCCTCAGGTGGACCGGCAGGCCCATGATTTCCGTCCGGGTGTCGCCCTGCAGGTGCAGCCGCACCTCCGAGTTGCCCCGGTGGGTGCGAAGCACGTCCCCGAGTTCAGTGACTACGGCTTCGGTGGCCTTGTGGGTGGGCATGGTGATCACCAGGGGCCCGTGCAGCCCTTCGCTGAGGTCCGGAACGGAAAGCTCCATGCAGTTGAGTGTGATGGCGCCGTCGTCGCGTTTCTGGAGCCGCCCCTTGACCACCACGATCAGGTCCTCGGCGAGCACGGAGGCGATGGGCCCGTAGACCTGGCCGAAGAACATGACTTCGATGGAACCGCCCAGGTCCTCGATCTCCGCCCGGGCGTAGGCGTTGCCGCTGGCTTTCGCGATGCGGCGGCTCAGGGAGGTGATCATGCCGGCAATGGTGATGATGGCACCGTCCTGCGGGCCGTCCTCGCCCAGGATGGTGGTGATGCTCATTTCGGCGTGCTGGGCAAGGAGCCCTTCCAGGCCCTGCAGCGGGTGGTCGGAGACGTACAGGCCCAGCATGTCGCGTTCGAAGGAGAGCTTGTCCTTCTTTTCCCACTCGGGCAGGTCCGGAATCTCGATGCTGAGGGACGCCTCCGATTCGGCCTCTTCGAAGCCGGCGAAGAGGTCGAACTGGCCGATCGCCTCGTTCCGCTTCAAGGTGATGACGGAATCGATCGCCTCTTCGTGGATCATGGCCAGCGCACGCCGGTGGTGGCCCAGGGAGTCGAAGGCGCCGGACTTGATCAGGGACTCAATGGTCCGCTTGTTGCAGACCACTGCCGGGACCTTCATCAGGTAGTCCTTGAACGAGGTGAAGGCACCTTCGGTTTCCCGGGTGGTCACCATGGCCTCGACTGCGTTGACGCCCACGTTGCGGATGGCGCCCATGCCGAAGCGGATGTCGTTGCCCACCGGGGTGAAGTTCAGGGCGGACTCGTTGACATCCGGCGGAAGCACCGTGATGCCCATCCGCCGGCACTCGTTGAGGTAGATGGCGGACTTGTCCTTGTCGTCGCCCACCGAGGTCAGCAGGGCGGCCATGTATTCGGGCGCGTAGTGCGCCTTGAGGTACGCGGTCCAGTAGGAAATGACCCCGTATGCGGCCGAGTGGGCCTTGTTGAAGGCGTAGTCGGAGAACGGCAGCAGGATGTCCCAGAGGGTCTTCACCGCTTCCATCGAGTAGCCGTTGTCCTGCATGCCCTGGGAGAAGCCTGCAAACTGCTTGTCCAGTTCCGACTTCTTCTTCTTGCCCATGGCGCGGCGGAGGATGTCTGCCTGGCCCAGCGAGTAGCCGGCCAGCTTCTGCGCCACGGCCATGACCTGCTCCTGGTACACGATCAGGCCGTAGGTGCCCCCGAGGATCTCCTTGAGCGGCTCCTCCAGGCTCGGGGTGGATGGGGATGACTTCCTGGATGCCGTTCTTGCGGAGGGCGTAGTCGGTGTGCGCGTTGGCGCCCATGGGGCCGGGCCGGTAGAGCGCCAGGACGGCGGAAATGTCCTCGAAGTTGTCAGGCTTCATGAGCTTGAGCAGCGACCGCATGGGGCCGCCGTCGAGCTGGAACACGCCCAGGGTGTCGCCGCGGGCCAGGAGTTCGTAGGACGGTGCGTCGTCCAGCTCAAGGTTTTCCAGGTCCAGGTCTATGCCGCGGTTCATCTTGATGTTCTCAAGGGCGTCGGAAATGATTGTCAGGTTCCGCAGGCCCAGGAAGTCCATCTTGATCAGGCCAAGGCCCTCGGACGTCGGGTAGTCGAACTGGGTGATCACCTGGCCGTCCTGGAAACGGCGCATGATGGGGATGACATCAATGATGGGGTCCGAGGACATGATCACGCCGGCAGCGTGCACGCCCCACTGGCGCTTCAGGCCCTCGATGCCCAGGGCCGTTTCAAAGACTTTGGCAGCTTCCGGGTCAGTGGCGATCAGCTGCCGGAAGTCCCCTGCCTCGCTGTAGCGCTTGGCCTCGGGATTCTGGATGTCCGCCAGCGGAATGTCCTTGGCCATCACGGCGGGCGGCAGGGCCTTGGTCAGCTGCTCGCCCATGCTGAAGGGGTAGCCGAGGACACGTGACGAGTCCTTGAGCGCCTGCTTGGTCTTGATGGTGCCGTAGGTGACGATCATGGCCACGCGCTCGTCGCCGTACTTGCGGGTCACGTAGTCGATGACCTCGGACCGGCGACGGTCATCGAAGTCGACGTCGAAGTCGGGCATGGAAACGCGGTCCGGGTTGAGGAACCGCTCGAAGATCAGCCCGTGGCGCAGGGGGTCGAGGTCGGTGATGCGCATCGCGTAGGCCACCATGGAGCCTGCACCGGAACCACGCCCGGGACCTACGCGGATCCCGTTGTTCTTGGCCCAGTTGATGAAGTCCGCAACCACCAGGAAGTAGCCGGGGAAGCCCATGGAGGTGATGACGCCGAGCTCGTAGTCAGCCTGCTTGCGGACCTCGTCCGGGATGCCGCCCGGGTACCGGTACTGCAGGCCCTTGTCCACTTCCTTGACCAGCCAGGAGGTCTCGTCCTCGCCGGGCGGGCAGGGGAACCGTGGCATGAAGTTGGCGTCCGTGTTGAAGGACACTCCGCAGCGTTCGGCAATCAGCAGGGTGTTGTCGCACGCGTCCGGGTGGTCGCGGAAAAGCTCCCGCATTTCCTGCGGGGACTTAAGGTAGTAGCCGCTGCCGGAGAACGCGAACCGCGAACCGCCGTTGTCGTAGGTGGGTTCCAGCAGCGTCGATCCCGACTGGATGGCCAGCAGGGCCTCGTGCGCCTTGGCGTCGTGTTCGTGCGTGTAGTGGAGGTCGTTCGTGGCCACCAGCGGCAGGTTCAGTTCCTTGGCCAGGCGCAGCAGGTCGCCGGTGACCCTGCGTTCAATGTCCAGGCCATGGTCCATGAGTTCGCAGAAGTAGTTTTCCGCGCCAAAGATGTCACGGAACTCGGCCGCGGCCTCGACGGCCTCGCGGTACTGGCCCAGCCGGAGCCGGGTCTGGACCTCGCCGGAGGGGCAGCCCGTGGTGGCGATGAGCCCTTCGGAGTAGGTGTTCAGCAGTTCGCGGTCCAGCCGGGGCCACTTGCCGAAGACCGAATCGAGGGAGGCGATGGACGAGGCCCGGAAGAGGTTCCGCATGCCCACGTTGTTGTAGCTCAGCAGCGTCATGTGGGTGTAGGAACCACCGCCGGAGACGTCGTCCTTACGCTGGGATTCATCGCCCCAGCGCACACGCTCCTTGTCCGTCCGTGCGGTACCGGGCGTCACATAGGCTTCGACGCCAATGATCGGTTTGATGCCCTTGTCCGTGGCTTTGCGCCAGAAGTCGAACGCGCCGAACAGGTAGCCGTGGTCCGTGGTGGCGAGGGCCGGCATGCCCAGGCGCTCAGTTTCGTCAAACAGCTCCCCCAGGCGGGCAGGCTCCATCCAGCATGGAATATTCGGTGTGGGTGTGCAGGTGGACAAACGAATCATTGCTGGAACTCACCGCACTATTCTAAGCGCTGCCCGTCTGCCGTTCTGCCAGCCGGTCCGTGTCAGGCCTGGCCCGATTCCAACACTTCCAGGGCATAGCTAAGGTCCTGCGGGTAGTCGCTGGTGACCGTGACCCGCTCCCCCGTCACGGGGTGGTCAAACGCCAGTTGGCGGGCGTGCAGCCACTGCCGCGTAAGCCCCAGGTTGGCTGCCAGCCGGGGATCGGCGCCATAGGTCAGGTCACCCGCGCAGGGGTGGCGGAGCGCGGAGAAGTGGACCCGGATCTGGTGCGTGCGGCCGGTTTCAAGGTGGACTTCCACCAGGCTGGCCTTGCCGAACGCCTCCAGGACTTCGTAGTGGGTTACGGAGGGGCGCCCGTCCTCAATGACGGCGAAACGCCAGTCGTGCCCGGGGTGGCGGCCGATGGGCGCATCGATGGTTCCCGTCAGGGGATCCGGAAGGCCCTGGACCACAGCGTGGTAGACCTTGTCCACCGTGCGCTCCTTGAAGGCGCGCTTGAGGGCTGTGTAGGCCCGCTCGGACTTGGCTACCACCATCACGCCGGAGGTGCCGACGTCGAGCCGGTGGACGATGCCGGCCCGCTCGGGGGCGCCCGAGGTGGAAATGCGGTAACCGGCGGCGACAAGACCACCCACCACAGTGGGTCCCACCCAGCCGGGCGAGGGATGGGCTGCCACACCGACGGGTTTGTCTACGACGACGAAATCGTCGTCGTCGAGCAGGATATTCAGGCCTTCCACAACTTCCTCCACGACTTCAAGCGGGTCCCGCCGTTCAGGGACGGTGACCTCGAGGGTGTCCCCAGCCACGAGTTTTGCCGACTTGCCCACGGCCCTGCCCCGGTTCAGCACATGGCCCTCGGCCAGGAGTGATGCGGCGACGGAGCGGGACACGCCGAGGATGCCGGCCAGTCCGGCGTCCGCCCGGGCCCCGCCGTACTCTTCGGCGACGACGATGCGCTCAGTCATGGCCCGGCTTGTCCTTGTGTGCGCTTCCGAGCCGGGTTCCGTCCAGGGCGATTCCCCGGATGGTCAGGATGCAGATGATGGCGACGGCGGACACCACCGCGGAGTCGGCAATGTTGAAGATGGCGAAGTTGGGGAACTGGATAAAGTCCACCACATGTCCCATGCCGAAGGACGGCTCGCGGAAGAGCCTGTCGGTGAGGTTCCCCAGGGCCCCGCCGAGCAGAAGGCCCAGCGCAAGCGACCACCAGGCCGAGCCCAGCCGCCGGACCTGGAGAAGGATGGCCACGGCCACACCGGCCATGATGATGGAAAACACCCACGTGACGTTCTCGCCGATGGAAAATGCTGCGCCCGAGTTCCGGATGAAGTACCAGTGCAGCAGGGGCGGCAGCACCGGAATGCGCTCCCCTTCCACCATGGTGGAGGTGACCCAGAATTTCGTCAGCTGGTCCAGCACGTAGGCGAAGGCCGCAAACCCTGCGAACAGGGACAGCAGGACTGCCCTGCGGGGGCGCGGTGAGGGCGGAACAGGGCGTGCCGCGTCGGCGGCAAGTTCGTCAGTCATGGTGCTTTCAATTCGTGGAACTTCGGTATCAATGCCAAAAGCCGGTGGCCGAGGAATCCTCAGCCACCGGCTTTCAGAATACGTGCTGCCAGACTTAGTTGGCTTCGCTGACTTCCGGGGTCGCCACCGAGCCGCGGGCGTCCAGGTCGCGGAGCCTGGCCCTCGATGTAGGCCTTGAGGCGTGAGCGGTAGTCGCGCTCGAAGCCACGGAGCCTGCTCCACCTTGCGTTCCAGGACGGAGCGCTGCTGCTCCAGGGCGCCGAGGATCTTGCGGGACTTCTCCTGGGCGTCGTTGACGAGGCTGCTGGCTTCGATCTGCGCCTCGGCGATGATCTTGTCCTTCTGGGCCTGGCCGTCGGCGACGTGGCGGTCGTGCATCTGCTGTGCCATGGCGAGCAGGCCTGCAGCGGATTCAGCGGAAGCCGTGGCGGCGGCGGGCGCAGCCGGTGCGGCGGCGGCCGGAGCGGCTGGCTGGACGTCCTTCTTCTTGTTGGCTTCGGCAGCCTTGGCCTCGGCCTCTGCCTTCTCGCGGGCCTCGTCCTTGTCGGCCTTAACCGGCGCGGGAACCTTCTCCACCACGGGGGCAGCGGCGGAGCTTGCCGGAACGCTGGAACCTGCATCGGCGAGCTTCTTGCGGAGCCTCGTCGTTTTCCTGGTTCAGGCGGCGGAGTTCGACGACGATTTCGTCCAGGAAGTCGTCAACTTCGTCCTGGTCATAGCCCTCACGGAACTTGGTGGGCTGAAAGCGCTTGTTGACAACGTCTTCTGGCGTCAAAGCCATCTGGTCACCTCACTGGTCTGGTTAGTCAGTAGGCCTTCCGGCCGTCAAAACTAAGGTACCTAAATTTGGTCTGCTTACTCTAATTCAACACTGCGGTGTCAAACGGGAGGTTTCTTCGCTTTACAGTAGCTGTTCCGGGACGGAACACACCGCATTGCGGGGGTCGGTTGGTAAATCAGGCCAGTCCCTGGTGACGTTCATCGCGATACTGACGCCGATGAACAGGATCAGGAAGCCCAGGTCCAGGGAGACACCCCCGAGCCGAAGCGGCGGAATCAGCCGCCGCAGCCCCTTGAGGGGCGGATCCGTAATGGAGTAGACGGCGTGTGCCACCACCAGGGCCGCGCCGCGGGGACGCCATTCCCTGGCGAACATCTGCACCCAGTCGAACACCAGGCGGATGATGAGCGCTACGAAGAACAGCAGCAGGGCGAGATAGAGAAGTCCGAAAACAATTCCCATGACTTATTTCATATCTCCATATTCGCGCGGCCCGTCCGTTGGGTTGACCGCTGTTGTACTGCTGGTCTCTTATCTATTTCAGCACAGATGCCAGACAGGTGTCCCTGCCTGGCATCTCCGTACAGCCTTTTCGCCTAGCTTTGGTTGAAGAAGCTGGCCTGCGTGTCGCTGGCCTTCTTGTCGTCGCCGATCACTTCGACGTATGACGGTGAGAGCAGGAACACTTTGTTGGTGACCCGCTCGATGCTTCCGCGCAGGCCAAAGACGAGCCCTGCCGAGAAATCAACCAGGCGTTTGGCATCAGCCTCGCCCATGTCTGTGACGTTCATGATCACAGGAATGCCGTCCCGGAAGCTCTCACCGATGAGCTTGGCATCGTTGTACGAGCGGGGGTGGATGGTGGTGATCTGGCGCAGACCGGTGTTCTCTTCACGGCTCGAGGCCGCACGCTTTATGGGTGTCACAGGGGCGCGGTATTCCTCTTCAGGGGCGTAGGACGCCTCGCGGCTGACTTCGCGGACCGGCGCCGGTGCACGGCGTTCCTCGCGGTCAACTTCCATCGGTTCGTCCTCATCCTTACGTGTGGTCTGTTGCTCGGACTCGTAATGCTCATCGCCGTCGGCGAGCCCAAGATAGATCATTGTCTTGCGCAGAGCGCCGGCCATGGTCGACTCCTAATCGTGTCCCGTAAGCGGGCCGCCCAATGATTTGACAGCACTGGAGTCCCCCGCCCATCACTTCCAATAGGTCCGACGCTACCCCACGGCGGGACGGGAACCGAGAATATCGGAACCGATTCGCAGGTGTGTCGCTCCGAACTTGATGGCTGCCTCCAGGTCCTGGCTCATGCCTGCCGAAATGCCCCCGGCGCCCGGGTACCCTGCCACCAGGCGGGCGGAAATCCCGGCCAGCTTTTCGAATGCCGGCTCCGGCGGCGCGCCCAGCGGCGCGACGGCCATGACGCCGGCCAGGTTCAGGGCGTCCGACGCCGCGATCCGCTCGGCCAATAGGGGCACGTCGGTGGGGGCCGCCCCGCCGCGGTGGGTGCCGCCGTCGTCCTCAAGGCTGACCTGGATGAAGCAGTCCAGTGGCGCACGGCCGGTAGCGTCCATCCGGCTCTGTACAGCCTTGCCCAGGGCATCCACAAGTTGCGGCCGGTCCACCGAGTGGACCGCGGCGGCGTAGCGGGCCACGGACTTGGCCTTCTTTGTCTGCAGCTGGCCCACAAAGTGCCAGGTCAGGGCAAGATCGGCCAGCTCGAGCGCCTTCGCGGCGGCCTCCTGGTCACGGTTCTCGCCCACGTCGGTAACCCCCAGGGCAGCCAGGCGCCGGATGTCCTCTGCCGGGTGGAATTTAGTAACCACGATCAGCGCGGGCAGGCGTTCCCCGCGGCCGGCGCTTTTGGCGGCCCCGGCAATGCGCTTCCGCACCGCGGCGAGCCGGCCGGCGAGTTCCGCGCTGCGGGGATCATTGCTTTGCCCCTGACCGCTTCCTGGCAGATCAGCCATGGCACCAGACCAACCCGGCGAAACGGCCCGTATTACGGTCCCTGCGGTACGAAAAGAGCGTTTCCGTCTCGAGCGTGCAGGCACCGGCGTACTCAACCGCCACCCCGGCAGCCTCGAGCCTGGGCCCGTGCGCCGGCGGGAAGGTCCAGCGCAGGCGTTCCCCAGCTGGTGGTGCTCCGCGTTGCCGGAACCAGGGCCGACACCTCCTCGCGCAGGGCGGCGGGAACTTCGTAGCATGACCCGCAGATCGACGGCCCCAGCCAGGCACGGATCCGGGATGCGCCAAGGGACTCCATGCTGTCCACGGCAGCGGGAATGACTCCGTTTGCGATGCCGGGGCGGCCGGCGTGCACGGCGGCAAGGACCGGACCGCTCCCGGACTCCCCCGCCAGCAGCACCGGGATGCAGTCCGCCACCATGACAGCCAGCGGCAGCCCGAGTGACACCATGGCATCGGCCTCAGGAGCGGGAGACTCCGCGTCCATCATCGCCACGGTGTTGCCGTGAACCTGGTTCATGAAGCGCAGCGAGCCGGACTCGGCGCCAACGGATTGCTCCAGGCGTGACCTGCGCTCCAGGACCGCGGCGGGATTGTCCCCCACATGCAGCGCTAGGTTTCCCGCACCCGCATCGGTGAATGCGGCCGACACCCCGGGCAGGATGTCGGCGCGCCAATGGAACAAACCGGTGCCTACTTCAGGAAGTCGGGAACATCCAGGTCATCCGGGTGGGTTCCGGTCATGTCCGGCTCCACCACGGAGGGCAGGTCGACGTCGAAGCCCGAGTCGGCGGGGACAGGCGTGGGACGCTGCTGGCCCCAGTTACTGAGTCCTGCGGCACCGACACCTGCGTGGATCGGCTGGACGTTCTGCTGGTGGTTTCCGTTGCCCTGGTGGTTTCCACCTTGGGCGTGCGCGGAGGCGGGAGCGGCAGCAGGGGCCGCGGGCCGCTGGGGGCGGCCTGCGGCTGGGACTGGTCCATGGACGGCGATGTGGCCTTGACGTCGTCAAAACCGGCGGCGATCACGGTCACGCGCGCTTCGTCACCCAGGGCGTCGTCGATCACGGCGCCGAAGATGATGTTGGCTTCAGGGTGGGCCACTTCCTGGACCAGGCGGGCTGCCTCGTTGATCTCGAACAGGCCCAGGTCCGAGCCGCCCTGGATGGACAGCAGCACGCCGTGGGCGCCGTCGATGGAAGCTTCCAGCAGCGGCGAGGCAATGGCAAGTTCGGCGGCCTTGACGGCTCGGTCTTCGCCGCGGGCGGAACCGATGCCCATGAGGGCGGAGCCGGCTCCCTGCATGACGGACTTGACGTCCGCGAAGTCGAGGTTGATCAGGCCCGGCGTGGTGATGAGGTCGGTGATGCCCTGGACACCGGACAGCAGGACCTGGTCAGCGGAGCGGAACGCGTCAAGGACGGACACGTTGCGGTCGCTGATGGACAGCAGGCGGTCGTTGGGGATCACGATCAGGGTGTCCACCTCGTCGCGCAGGGCGTCGATGCCAGCCTCGGCGGACCCGGCGCGCCGGCGGCCTTCGAAGGTGAAGGGACGGGTGACCACGCCGATGGTCAGGGCACCGAGCGAGCGTGCGATCCGGGCGACGACGGGTGCGCCGCCGGTACCTGTGCCGCCACCTTCGCCGGCGGTCACGAAGACCATGTCAGCGCCTCGGAGGACTTCCTCGATCTCGTCCGCGTGGTCCTCGGCAGCCTGCTTGCCCACCTCGGGGTTGGCGCCGGCACCGAGGCCGCGGGTCAGCTCGCGGCCGACGTCGAGCTTGACGTCGGCGTCACTCATCAGCAGGGCCTGGGCGTCGGTGTTGATGGCGATGAATTCAACACCCCTGAGGCCGACCTCGATCATGCGGTTGACTGCGTTCACGCCACCGCCGCCGATGCCGACGACTTTGATGACGGCCAAGTAATTCTGCGGAGCTGCCACGTTACGTGTCCCTTGTTCGTGTCTTATTGCGAAAACTGATGGAGAGCTTGAAGCCAGAAACCTTAACCTTCGAGTTGAAGGTTATAGTTATGTCAAGTAACTCTTGTCTGTGACGGTATTTCCTCTGGTGCGCACATTCAATAACCGGGTCCGCGTGTCGGATTAATACCGGGAAAGAAAGCGCTCAGCGCGTCACGGGGTGCCGGGGCACACTGACATCGTAGACCCTGACCGGGTTCTTGGGATCCGCCGGAGCCTTGAGCAGGGCTGCCAGGACTTTGGCCTTGAGCTCCTTCTCCGAGGCGTTGCCCCACACGATCGTCTGGCCGTCAACGAGCTTGAGTTCAACGGCGTCCACGGACTGCGCCGACGCGTTGGACAGCTTTGCCAGGACGTCGGCAGGGAGGGCACCAAGCACTGCCGCGGTGGCGCGGAACAGGTCCTGGCCGATTGCGCCGGCACCGCCGTCGATGACCGGCAGCGAGGCCGACGCCGGGTCACCGGTGGTTGCCGCCTGGACGCCGTCGACGTCTACCGCCTGGTACTGCTCCCCCTGCTTGACCAGGGCCACCGGCACCCGCTCATGCACGGCAACGGCGAGGGTGGACGGCGGACGCGCCTCGACGGAGACAGATTTGACCTGGACCAGGGAGCCGAGAAGTCCCCGCACGTCGTCGGCGCTGATCTGGGGCAGCGGCTTGCCGCGCAGGGGTTCCAGCGCGGCCTGCACTTGGGCAGGGGTGACAAACCGGGTGCCCGTGACGGAGATGGTCTGCAGGGCGAGGACCGGTGAATAGACGGCCCCCGCCAGCAGCCCCGCTACCAGCGCAAGCACCGTTCCCACGGTGAGCAGGACTTTCTTCCGGCGGCGCCGGCCCTTGGGCTCGGGGAACGCCAGGACTGTTGCCCCGGAAGGTTTCTGCGCCGCTGCCGGCTTGTGCGCCGCCTGCTCAGGGACACTGCGCGATGCGGTGATCACGTCACCGCCGGCGGGGGCGCCCGGCGTTCCGGACGGTCCCGGCGTTCCGGACGGTGTCTCCGCGCCCTTGGCGGCCGATGCGTCCGGGCTGCCTTTCCGTTTGGGCGGGGCGTAGGTGGGACGGCGGGAGCTAGGCATGCAGCGCCTCCACAATCCGCGGACCGTAGGCCGTGACGTCCCCTGCGCCTACCGTGAGGATTACGTCCCCGTCGGCGGCGGCTTCCACTAAGGCGCCGACGGCGTCGTCCGCACCTGCCAGCCGCCCGCCCTCTGTGAGGTGATCGGCGATGAGCTGGCTGGTGACGCCGGGAATGGGATCCTCCCGGGCGGGGTAAATTTCCAGCACCAGGGCGGTATCGGCAAGATTGAGCGCGTCCGCAAACTGGGCAGCGAACTCGCGGGTGCGGGAAAACAAGTGCGGCTGGAACAGGACGTGGACCCGGTGGCCGCCTGCCAACGAACGGGCTGCGGTGAGGGCGGCACGGACCTCCGTGGGGTGGTGGGCGTAGTCGTCGAAGACCCTGACACCGCGCGCCGAGCCCTTCAGTTCGAAGCGGCGGGACGCGCCGGCGAAGTGGGCCAGGCCGTCGGCCGCCGCCGCCGGGTCCACGCCGAGTTCGAGCGCCACCGCAAAGGCGGCTGCGGCGTTCAGGGCGTTGTGGCGTCCGGGTACCTGCAGCGACAACCCGTAGCGGGCACCGCCTGCAGACACGGCAACATGGCCGGGTCCATCGTCGTACAGCCGGACGTCCGCCGCCTCGTTGGTGCCGTACAGGACCACCCGGGTGTTGCCCCTCGTCCGCGTCCGCTCCGCCAGGGCCAGCGCCCCGGCGTCGTCCGCGCAGGCCACCAGGAGGCCGTCCGCGGGCAGCAGCGCGGTGAAGCGGTCGAAGGACTCATACACGGCTTCAGCGGTGCCGTAGTAGTCGAGGTGGTCGGGCTCCACGTTGGTGACGACGGCGATACGGGGCCGGTAGTTCAGGAATGACCCGTCCGATTCGTCTGCCTCGGCGACAAAGATGCCGGATTTGCCGTTGGCAGCGTTGACCCCAAGCGCGGGGATGTTGGCGCCCACGGCGAAGGACGGGTCCAGGCCCGCTGCCTGCAGCATCACGGTGACCATGGACGTGGTGGTTGACTTGCCGTGCGTTCCCGCCACCGTGACCACGGTGTCATCCCCCATGGTCGCTGCCAGCGCCTGGGACCGGTGCAGCACCGGGAGTCCTGCCTGGCGCGCGGAAGCCAGCTCGGGGTTGTCGTCCCGGATCGCCGAACCCGCAACCACGGTCTGCGCGTCCGCAAGGTTGCCGGCAGCGTAACCGACGGCGATGCGGGCACCGGCCGCGGCGAGGTCTGCCATGACAGGGAGGTCCTTGGCGTCGGAGCCGCTGACGGGAACGCCGCGCGCCACCATGATGCGGGCCACGGCGGACATACCTACTCCCCCGATACCGATGAAGTGCACCTTGCCGAGGGATTCCAGGCCGGGGGTGGTGTGGACGTTCATGCAGATACCGCTTCCAGGACAAGACCAGCCATGCGCTGATCGGCGTTTCGGATACCGAGCCGGTAGGACTTGGCTTCCATGGCGGCGAGCCGTGCTTTATCGGTGACCAGCGGGACCAGTTCCCTGGCGACCCAATCCGGGGTGAAGTCGCGGTCGGCCACCAGCACTGCGCCACCCGCGGCAACCAGGCCCGCAGCGTTCAGCGCCTGCTCACCGTTGCCGATGGGTAGGGGCACCAGGACCGCCGGTACGCCCACGGCGGCAACCTCGGATACCGTGGCAGCTCCCGACCGGGCCAGGAGGAGGTCCGCCGCGGCGTAGGCAAGCTCCATTCCGTCGATGTACTCCACCTGCCGGTAGCCCTTCGCGGCGAGGGGTTGGCCGGCCTGGTCCAGGACGGCTTTCCCACGGCCAGTTACATGCAGGGTCTGGATACCTGCCTCCGCGAGCAGGTCCACGGAGGCGGAAATGGTCTGGTTGATGCTCCGCGCGCCGGAAGATCCGCCGGTGACGATCAGGGTGGGCTGGCTGGGATTCAGTCCAAGGGCCTCGCGGGCCGCTGTCCGCGCCGTCTTCCGGTCCAGGCCGGAAATCTCCTTGCGCATGGGCATGCCTACGTGCACGGCGTTGCGGAGCGGGGTGGCCTCGAAGGCCACGGCTACCCGGCCTTTCAGGAAGGCCCCCACCCGGTTGGCCAGCCCTGGGCGGGCATTGGCTTCATGGATCACCAGGGGAATGCCGCGCCTCCGCGCCGCCAGATACATGGGGGTGCAGACGTAGCCGCCAACGCCCACCAGGACGTCGGCCTGTGCCCGGTCCAGGATGGCGCCCGCCTGCCGGACCGCACCGGCCAGCCGGCCCGGCAGGCGGAGCAAATCAGCGGAGGGCCTGCGCGGAAAAGGGACCCGGTCGATCGTGGCCAGCTCGACCCCGGCGGCGGGAACCAGCCGGGTTTCCATTCCCGAGGGCGTCCCGACCGCCAAAATTGAGGCATTCGGAGCTTCGCTGCGGAGTGCGGCGGCGATGGCGAGCAACGGGCTGATATGGCCCGCCGTTCCGCCACCGGCCAGGACGATGGAAGGTTGTGTCGCAGTCATCTGGGGTTAGGCACGCTTTCTGGAATTCTTTGATGTGTTCTTGTCCCGCCCGGGCCGGGCTTTGAACTTCAGCATCCGCTTGGGGCGCATGGCAGGGGCCATCTGCTCCCGGGCCAGCGAGAGGACCACCCCAATGGCGCACAGTGACATCAGCAGGGCGGATCCGCCGTAGGAAATGAAGGGCAGCGGCACGCCAACGACAGGCATCAGGCCGGTGACAACGGACATGTTGACGGTGGCCTGGCCCAGCAGCCATACCATGATGCTGCCTGCCAGGACACGGTGGAACATGTCCTCCTGAGCCACCACCACCCGGTAAATGGCAGCGCCAAGGATGGCGAAAAGGACCAGGACGACGACGGTCCCCACAAGGCCGAGCTCCTCACCGATGATGGCGAAGATGAAGTCGTTATGGGCTTCGGGGATCCAGCTGTACTTTTGCCGGCTCTGCCCCAGGCCCACCCCGAGCCAGCCACCGGAGGCAAGGCCGTACATGCCGTTGGTGGCCTGGTAGTTGGCGTCGATGCCGTCGGCGCAGGACTGGCCAGTCCACCAGGAGGTGATACGGCACATGCGGTTGGAACTGGTGACGGCCATAACGGCTGTACCGGCGGCGGCGACGAGGCCCGCGATACCGAAGAGGTAGAGGGGAACACCTGCGAAGAACAGGGCCGCGGCGATGATCATCATGATGATCATCGCCGTGCCGAGGTCGTTGCCCACCAGGATCAGCACGATGACGATCGCCGCCATGGGCAGGGCAGGCACCAGAACGTGCTGCCATTGGGTGAGCAGCTTGCCTTTCCTGGCAAGCACCGTGGCGAGCCACAAGGCAAGGGCAAGTTTGGCCGCCTCGGAAGGCTGGAAGGTGATGCCGCCGAGGTCGATCCAGTTCCGGTTGCCGTTGATCTCAGTGCCCACCACCTGGACCAGGGCCAGGAGCAGCACCGCTGCCCCCACGGCGGGCCATGCCAGGCGCTTCAGCCAGACCACGTTGATGCGTGAGAGCACGAACATCGTGAAGATGCCGATTGCGGCGAAGACACCCTGCTTGAGGGCATCCCCATAGGGGGACTTTCCGGCAGCGATTGATTCAACGCTTGAGGCGGAGAGGACCATCATGATGCCAATGGCCGTCAGGGCCAGGGTGGCTCCAAGGATGAGGTAGTAGGTTGACCCGCTCCGCGACTTGCCGGTGCCCTCCAGCGCCGACCAGAACCGGCGGTAAATGGTGCTCAGTTTCGCGCCGGCAGCAGCAGGCTGTTTGACGGCGGTGGAGCCGGGGCGTGGTTTGGCGCCCTTCGGCTTGCCATCCTGCTGCCGGGTAGGCGTGCTGACCATCGTTACTCCTCGCCGGTCTGTGCCTGCCCTTCCACCAGCTCGCGGACAGCGTCGATGAAAGTACCACCACGGTGAGCGTAGGAAGAGAACTGATCCATGGAAGCAGCTGCCGGAGCCATGAGCACGGTATCGCCCGATTCAGCGAGCCGTGCTGCTGACGCAACCGCCCAGGACATCACCTGTTCTCCAGTGCCGGGGGAACCGGAGGTGGTGCCACCGGGCGCCGATGCAGTCTGCACTCCTTCAGTGTCACCTGCCCCCGGTTCGATCACGGGGACATCCGGCGCGTGTCGCTGGAGGGCTTCGCGAAGGTGGGCCGTGTCCGTTCCGATCAGGACAACGGCCTTGAGCCGGGCCGCGTGATCCCTCACCAGGTCGTCGTAGCTCACGCCCTTGGACAGGCCGCCGGCAATCCAGACCACGTTGGTGAAGGCCGACAAGGATGCCGATGCCGCATGGGGGTTGGTGGCTTTGGAATCGTTGACCCACAGCACACCGTTCATGCGGGCGACGGGCTGGATGCGATGGTCTCCGGGCTCGTAGTCGAGGATACCCTGGCGGACTGCCTTGGCGTCCACGCCGTACGCGCGCACCAGGCCGGCAGCTGCAAGGGCGTTCGCCACCATGTGGCGGGGTGCCAGGGGCCGAGGTCAGCCATCGAGGCCAGCTCGGCGGCGCTGTCCCTGCGTTCCTCAATGAAGGCGCGGTCCACCAGCAGCCCTTCCACTACCCCGAGCATGCTGATGGCCGGAGTCACGGTGGTGAAGCCAACGGCGCGGCAACCTTCGACCACGTCGGCGTTTTCCACCATGCGTTCCGTTTCCACCTGCTCGGCGTTGTAGATGCAGGCTTTCTGGGTCCGTTCGTAGACCTTCGCCTTGTCCGCCAGGTAGGAATCGTAGGAGCCGTGCCAGTCGACATGGTCTTCGGCCACGTTGAGGCAAACACTTGCTACGGGCGAGACGGATTCCGCCCAGTGCAGCTGGAAGCTGGAAAGCTCGACGGCGAAAACGTCGTATTCCACCGGGTCCCGCAGCGCATCCAGGATAGGGGTACCCACGTTGCCTACTGCGATCGCTTTGAGTCCGGCGGCCCGCAGCATGGATTCCGTGAGGCCCACCGTGGTGGTCTTGCCGTTGGTGCCGGTGATGGCGAGCCAGTCGGCCGTCTTCCGGCCTTCCCGTACGCGCACGCGCCACGCGAGTTCAACATCGCCCCAGACCGGGATGTGCGCCCTTGCCGCTGCGGCCAGCAGGGCCTGGTCCGGCCGCCACCCCGGGGAGGTCACGATCAGTTCGGGAAGTTCGCCATCGATCCGCGGCAGGTGGGTGACAGCTTCCGCGCCCAACAGCACGTCGGCCGCACCAACGATTTTCAGGGTGTCGGCATGTGCGCGCGCGGTGTCGCTGGTGGCAGCGTCCACCACCACGACGCGCGCACCGAGTTCGATCAGGGTGTCCGCGGCCGCGAAGCCGGAGACACCGATGCCGGTCACGGCAACGCGCAGGCCGGCCCAGTCGGCGTCCCAGGAGACAAGGTTTGCCAGGCGGGGGAAACGGTCACAGCAGTACGACCCATTCAGCGTAGAAGATGCCCAGCCCCACGGCGACGAAGAGTCCGCCCAGGATCCAGAACCGGACCACGACGGTTACCTCGGCCCACCCCTTCAATTCGAAGTGGTGCTGCAGTGGCGCCATCTTGAACACACGTTTTCCGCCGGTGGCCTTGAAGTAGCCCACCTGGATGATGACGGACAGCGTGATCAGCACAAAGAGGCCGCCCACGATGCCCAGCAGGAGTTCGGTACGGGAAAGGATGGCGAATCCAGCCACGGCTCCGCCGATGGCCAGCGATCCTGTGTCGCCCATGAAGATCTTCGCCGGCGAGGTGTTCCACCAGAGGAAGCCCACCAGTGCGGCACTCAGGATTGCCGCCAGGAGTGCCAGGTCCAGGGGGTCCCGGACCAGGTAGCAGCCGCTGCCGGCTTCCCGTGGGGAACCGCAGGCCTGGTTGCTCTGCCATATTCCCATGAGGGTATAGGCGCCGAAGACCATGATCGAGGCGCCGGCGGCAAGCCCGTCCAGGCCATCGGTCAGGTTCACGCCGTTAGTGGCGGCGGTGACGATCAGGTTGGACCAGATGACGAACAGGACCGCGCCAAGGACGGTACCGCCGAAGGCGAGGTCAAGCCAGGGCAGGTCGCGGACCAGGGAGATCTTTGTCGATGCGGGCGTCAAGCCGGCGTTGTTGGGGAAGTTCAACGCCAGGATGGCGAAGACGATGCCTACGGCAGCCTGGAGGATGAGCTTGGCCTTGGCGTTCAGGCCAAGGCTCCGCTGCCGGGAGATCTTGATGAAATCGTCCAGGAAGCCCACCAGGCCCATGCCCACCATGAGGAACAGGAGGATGAGGGCTGAAGCCGAGGGCCCCGGCGAGTCCGGGTTCATCATCAACATGATGAGGTGGGTGAGTCCGTAGCTGAGCAATACGGCAGCCACCACCACGGTGCCGCCCATGGTGGGCGTTCCCCGCTTGGTGTGGTGCGATGTGGGTCCGTCATCGCGGATGAACTGGCCGTAGCCGCGGTGCACCAGCAGGCGGATGAAAAGCGGGGTGCCCACCAGGGCGAGCAGCAGGGCCAGGCCTGCGCCGATCAATAGAGCAATCACAGCAGAGTGCTCCTTTCGTCGGCAGGGGTCGGGGCTGGGGGTAATGCTATCCGATCGCCCAAATGGCGCAGCCCCACGCTGTTGGAAGACTTGAACAGCACCAGGTCGCCCGGCTGGAGTTCTGCGTCCAGGACGTCATAGGCCTCATCCACCGTCTCCGCGAAGACGCATTCGTCGCCCCAGGATCCCTCCTGCACGGCTGAGACGTAGAGCGACCGCGCTTCCCGGCCCACCACCAGCAGCCGGGAGATGTTGAGGCGGACAACCTGGGTACCTACGGCAGTGTGCTCGCGGATGGAGTCCTCGCCGAGTTCCAGCATGGCCCCCAGCACCGCCCAAGTGCGGCGGCCCCGGCCAAGGTCGGCCAGGGTGCGGAGGGCAGCCCGCATTGATTCCGGGTTGGCGTTGTAGGCATCGTTGATGACGGTGACGCCATCGGGCCGCTCGGTGCGTTCCATGCGCCAGCGGCTGGCGGCGGCCTGGTTGCTCAGTGAGTCGGCGATATGGTCCCCGGGGACGCCGGCAGCCCAAGCGGCTGCGGCGGCCGCCAGCAGGTTCCCCATGTGATGGGCTCCGATGAGCCGGCTGCTTACGTGCCGGGGCGCGGCACCGTCGGGCAGCAGGAGGTCGAATTCGGGGCTGCCGCCGGCATTGGTGTCGGCATTCAATGCCTGCACCTGGGCGTCTCGGCGGCCTTCCGCGGAAAAACCGAGGACCATGGCCTGGGTGCGGCTGCGCATGGCGGCGACGCGTTCGTCGTCGAGGTTGATGATGGCGGTTCCCGGGGCGCCCAGGCCTTCAACCATCTCGCCCTTGGCCAGTGCGATGTTTTCCACTCCCCCGAACTCGCCGGCGTGTGCTGTGCCCACCGCAAGGACCACGCCGATGTCCGGCTTGACCATCTCTGCGAGGTAGCGGATGTGGCCAATGCCGGTGGCCCCCATCTCGATGACCAGGTAGCGGGTGTCGGTCCCGGCCCGGAAGACCGTAAGCGGGACGCCTACCTCGCCGTTGTACGAGCCCTGGGGCGCCACGGTGCTGCCTTGTGTTGCCAGGATTCCGGCCAGCAGGTCCTTGGTGGTGGTCTTGCCGGCAGAACCGGTGATACCCACCACTGTCAACTGGCTGCCCGCTTCCGTACGGGCCGCGCGGATCCGGCGGACGGCTTCAGCAGCGAGGGCCCCCATGGCCAGGACGGCGTCGGCAACCACGATGGAAGGGTAGGCGGTGCCGCCAGGGCCGGGCACGGGGCGCTCAACAAGTGCCAGGACAGCACCGGCGGCGAACGCCGCGTCGATGAAATCATGGCCGTCGGCATGCTCACCGGGCTTCGCGACGTACAGCGAACCCTCAATGGCTTCGCGTGAATCCGTCACCACCGAGAGGGGCGTAAGTCCGGGATCGGCGTCCAGGCGCCCGCTGGTGATTTCGGCGATTTCCGCCGCAGTAAATGCAATCATCTCGGTCTAGGACTCTATCCGGTCGTCATGGAGAACGTTGAATCCCCTGGCTGTCAAGGCGCTGCGCAGTTCCACCCTGTCGTCCAGGGCGAGGTTCACGCCCTTCACTTCCTGCCAGACCTCGTGGCCGCGGCCGGCAACGAGAATGGTGTCCTGCGGGCGCGCCAGGCCTACGGCATATCGAATGGCCTCATCACGTGGGAAGACCTCGAGCACTTCGGCGCGCAGGTCCTCCTTTTGAACGGCTTCACGTGCCCCGGAGAGTACGTCGGCGCGTATCGCTGAAGCGTCCTCGTCATGCGGGTCGTCGTCGGTGATGATGACGGTGTCGGCAAGCCGGGAGGCGATGGCACCCATGGCGGGGCGTTTACCCTGGTCCCGCTGTCCTGTGGCGCCGAAAACTACGATCAGGCGGGAATCGGGTTCCGGCGACCTGACTGCTTCCAGGGCCCGGGCAAGGGCGTCGGTGTTGTGGGCAAAGTCGACCACGGCCGCAGGCCGTTCCGAGATCAGCTGCATGCGCCCGGGGACAGCGATGGTAAACGGGTCCGCACTGTCCAGGGCCGCCTGCAGGTCAGCCGCCCCGACTCCGGAGGCCAGCACCATGAGCGTCGCCAGCGCGGCGTTGGCCACGTTGAAGCTGCCCGGCAGCCCGGTGTGGATGTCCAGGGCGGTACCGTCGGGGCCCATGAGCGTGAAGGCAGTACCGAGCCCCCGCGGCGAAGCCGTGGCCACGGTCCAGTCCGCCGGGCCCGTGCCACTGGTGCTGAGGGTTGTGACCGGCACCTGGGCGCTGCCGGCCAGCCGCCGGCCCCACTCGTCGTCGACCGTTACAACGGCCCGCCGGGCACGGTCCGGAGTAAAAAGCTCTGCCTTGGTGGCGAAGTACTCCTCCATGGTGTTGTGCAGGTCCAGGTGGTCCTGGGTGAGGTTGCTGAAGCCGGCGACATCGAAGAGCAGCCCGTCCACCCGCTGGTACGAAATCGCGTGCGAGGACACTTCCATGGCGGCGGCATCAAGCCCCCGCTCGCGCATGAGGGCAATGAGGCCATGGACCTCGGTCGATTCCGGCGTAGTGAGGAGGCTCGGGATGGACTCCCCGCCGGCCAGGATCTCGATGGTTCCGATCAGCCCGGTTTGCCGTCCCAGGGCGCGGAGCAACGAGGTGATGAAGTAGGTGGTGGTGGTTTTGCCGTTGGTACCGGTGACGCCGAAAAGCTGCAGCAGACGGCTGTCGGCACCTTGGCTGCGGTAGATCATGGCGGAGAGCGGTCCAACCACGTTGCGTGGCTTATCGACGACGAGCACGGGCACGGGCGTGTCCGCGGACAGGGCAAGCAGGCGTGCGCCGGCGTCGTCAGTTAGTACGGCGGCCGCCCCGGTGCCTATGGCATCCGTGACAAAGTCCGCGCCATGCCTCGTGGCGCCGGGCAGCGCAACGTACAGGTCTCCGGGTTCCACGGTGCGCGAGTTGAGGGATATGCCGGTAATCTCCACGTCAGCGGCAGGAGCGGGCACCGCTACGCCGAGGGCCTGCCCGACGGCGGCCAACGGGACGGCGGCTACGGCTGCAGGCCGGAAGCGGCCTGGGCTTTCATCCCGGGCAGCGTCGCTGCCGGGCGTGGTGAACTCTGACAAGGGGATCTCCGATGGTGCTAGTGCGTGCCCGGCATGGTTCGCCCCGGGCACAGTGATGCGCTGGATGCTGCTGGTGCTTCCGGCGTGAAGCAGCCGCTATTTGGCGTACTGGGGCAACCTGGCCGGCTCGCCGGTTGAAGGCTGGACATTATACGTCCGCAGCGTCTGGCTCATGACGGACCGGAACACCGGCCCGTTGGTGATGCCGTAAATGCTGCCCTTCGGCCGCTGGAGCACCACCTCCACAATAAACCGCGGATCATCCATCGGCGCCATTCCCACGATGGAGGCGGTGTAGCCGCAGTAGCCGGGCTTGCCGTCGTCGCATGGCGATTCGGACGTTCCGGTCTTGGCCCCTACCCGGTAGCCATCGATGCCGGCGTCCTTGATTTCGCCTTCCGTGACGGCGCTTTCCAGGATGTCCTTGACCTGCTGCGCGGTGCCGCCGGAGACCACCTGTCGCGAGGGTTGGGCCGGGACTTTCTCTTCCGTACCGCCGGGGGAAATGTACGAGTCGATCAGCCGCGGCTGCAGCATGACCCCGTTGTTGGCGATGCTCTGGTAGGCACGGACGGTCTGGAGGGTTGACTGGGAAACGCCTTGTCCAAACAGGACGGTGTACTGCTGGCGTCCGTCCCACTGGTCGGCCGGGGAAAGGATGCCCGCTGCCGTTGCGGGCAGCCCGATGTCAGGCGCTTCACCGATGCCGAACTTCTTCAGCCAGTCGTAGCGCTGTTCCTTGCTGAGCCGCTGGCCGGCCATGACGGTTCCGGTGTTCATGGAATACCCGATGATCCCCGCCAGTGTCCGTTCCTCGGTCCCGTGGGTAAAGGCGTCACTGAAGGTCTGGCCGTCCACTGTGTAGGTAGGCGGAATGGTGAACCTGTCCAGCGGGCTGGCCAGCCCTTCATCGATGACCGCCGCCGCCGTCATCATCTTTTCCACCGATCCGGGCTCATAGGCCGCGGTCACGGAGCGCGTGCCGCGGTCCTTCGCAGCCACCATCCCCGGGTTGTTGGGATCGGGGGCGTTGGTGTCGGCCAGGGCAACGAGGTTCCCGGTCTTGGCGTCCATCACGATGATGACGCCCCACTCGGCGCTGAGTTTGTCCGCCTGGCTCTGGATGGCCTGCTGGGCGAAGTACTGCAGATCCGAGTTGAGGGTGAGCTTGACGTCCTTCCCGTTTTGGGGCGGGGTCAGCTCGTCAAGGCCCACAGGGATGCGGAGCCCGTCGGCGCCGATCTCAAACAGGCGCTTGCCGTCGGTGCCTTTCAGCTTGTCATCCTGCGTCTGCTCGATGCCGGCCAGTCCCGTGGTTCCGTCCTGGAGGAAACCCACCACGCCCCCTGCCACGGCGCCATTCGGGTAGACGCGCTTACTGACGCCCTCGGCAACGATGCCGGGAACCTGGAGCTTGGAGATGCGGTCCTCGACGTCGGGTTTCACGTCTTTGGCCACGATGTAGTACGGCTGCTGGCCGGTGACGGCGTCCCTGACTGCGTTGGTGTCCATCCCCAGGGCTGAGGCAAGTTCGGAAATTGCCTGGTCGCGGCTGACGTCCACCAGCTTTTCGTGGCCGTCAGTCTGGTCCAGCCGTTTGTACGAGTCGGTTTTGGTGTTAACCCGCTGGTCAACCACGATGTTGTAGCGGATCACACTGTTGGCCAGGACGGTGCCTCGGGAGTCGAGGATGCTGCCACGTTCGGCCGGCAGGATGGCTGACGTCATCCGGCTGTTAAGTGCAGCTTCCGCCATGCCGCCGACGTCCAGCCCCTGGACCAGGAAGAGCTTCCCGCCCACCACGAGCAGGAGTGTGAGCATGACGCCCAGTCCCAGGCGCAAACGCTTCGTGGCGTTGGGTACCCTGCCTTTTCCTGCCTTGCCGGTCGTCTTCGCCACCGTGAAATTCCTTGCTGCTCGACGCTGCTGGCTGTCTTGCCTGGTGTTTACTGCCCAGGGGTCTTCTGCTGCGGCGCCGGAATGGACCCGCCATGAAGTTCGGGGACCGGAGTTGCCGCCACCGCGGCTGCGGCCTGTGCAGCAGCCTTGGCGGCATCGGCGGAGGGAGCCGCGGCAGCAGCCTTGGCGGCATCCGGTGACGCGGCCTTGTCTGCGGCTGCGCCCTTTGACGCAGGCGGCACAATGAGCTGGCCTGCCACTGCCGGCGCCGGAATCACGGCCCCCGCAGGCGCCCCCTTGACTGCTGGAGTTGCCTTTCCCGACACCGACAACGTAGACAGGTCAATCTGGCCCTTCACGGTGGATGCCACCATTCCCAGGCTCGGTTGCCTTGGCCGCGAGGTTCTGGGGGCCTCGAAGTTCTGCACCTGCTGGGTGAGGTCCTGGTTGGTCTTGGTCAGCGAGTTCTGCTTGGCACGCAACTCCACCAGCTGGTACTGCGCGGTGGACACTGAAATGTTCAGGACCAGCACCGCGACCAGCGCCACCGCAAGCATGGCAAAGCAGAGCACCACGAAGGGGGCACGCCGTTTTCGCGGCGCGGAGCGGACCACGGACAGTGGTGTGCGGGCCTTCTCCCCCGCCCGGTTTCCCTGCAGGCCGGGTGTTGGGCGCCGAACTGCCGGAAATAACGGGAAAGTTCTTGACGGCGGCGGTGCTCATGCAGCTCTCCTGGCTCTGATACGTTCTGCCGCGCGGAGCCTGGCGGAGGCAGCGCGCGGATTTTCGGCGATTTCGACGGCGGTGGGCACTTCAGTGCCTTTGGTCAGGGTCTTGAGTTCGGGCTTGTGTTCTTCCAGGCTCCACCGGGAAACCAAGGGGGGCGGAAGACCTGGAACGGGACTGGAAGACGCCTTTGACGATCTTGTCCTCCAGTGAGTGGTAGGACATGACCACAATGCGGCCGCCGAGGGCCAGGGCATCGACGGCGGCGGGAACGGCACGTTCCAGGACGTCGAGTTCCTCGTTAACCTCGATCCTCAAAGCCTGGAATGTGCGCTTGGCGGGATGTCCGCCGGACTTCGCAGCGGAGGCAGGAACCACGGAACGGATCTGCTCCACGAGTTCGCCGGTTGTGGTGAATTCCTTGACCGCGCGCGCTGCGACAATCCTGTTGGCGATCCGTCCGGCGAACTTTTCCTCGCCCCACTTGCGGATGATCCGGACAAGGTCTTCTTCGCTGTAGGTATTGACAACGTCTGCGGCGGTCTGACCCCGGCTGGTATCCATCCGCATGTCCAGCGGTGCATCGAAAGAGTAGGCAAAGCCGCGCCCGCGCTCGTCGAGCCTGGAGGGAGGAGACGCCCAGGTCCATCAGGATTCCGTGGGCTTCGGCCACGCCGAGGTCTGCCAGGACGTCCTGGATCTCGTCGTACACCGCGTGTACCAGGTCGGTCCGGGCAGCGAACGGCGCAAGCCGTTCACCTGCGAGGGCAAGGGCTTCCTCGTCGCGGTCGATGCCGATGAGGTGAAGGTCGGGAAACCTCTGGAGCATGGCCTCGGAGTGGCCGCCCATGCCCAGGGTTGTGTCCACGGCAACCGGGGCTTCGCCGCGCAGTCTGGCAGCTTCAAATCCTGGGGCCAACAAATTGATGCACCGGTCGCGAAGGACCGGTACATGGCGTTCGGACGTGGGCTTGGGTTGATCTGTCATGCCTGGTCCTTTCGCGCCGTCGTTGTCCCCTGCTGCTTCTGGAACCAGATCCCCATCCGCGCCTACCGTTCCGCCCGCCTGGCTCCGGGGAAGGTGAGCCAGGTTGGCAGCCGATTGGCCGGCTGGAGATCTCATCCAAGAAACTCCGTGCCGCCCCGCCCCGGAATTCAGAGAATGCCGGGAATGGGATCGTCAGTTTCGGAAAAGGCCGTTTCCTTTTCCGCAAGGTATTCGTTCCAAGCCTGGGCGTCCCAAATCTCGGCGCGGGTACCGGCGCCGATGACGGCCAGTTCCCTTCCGAGTCCTGCATACTCCCGGAGCGCTGGTGGAATGGTCACGCGCCCCTGCTTGTCAGGTACCTCATCCGAGGCTCCAGAGAGAAAAACGCGGATATAGTCACGTGCCTGCTTGGAGGAGATTGGAGCCTCCCGCATTTGCTCGTGGACCCGCGCAAATTCCTTCTCGCTGAAGACGTAGATGCAACGCTCCTGGCCCCTCGTGAGCACCAGGCCGCTGGCAAGCTCCTCTCGGAACTTAGCGGGAAGAATGATCCGCCCCTTTTCATCCAGACGCGGCGAGTGAGTGCCCAGAAACACTGGCCCACCGCCTGTCCGCTGTCAGGAACTGCACATCCCCTATGTTGCAACCACCCTCTTATGTCCTCCACATTACTCCACTTTCCACCACAGTCAACGCAAAACGTGTCGTGCCGGGGCGCGATTATGGGAAAAGTCCCTTGAAATACCGCGGATTGGCAGCGGTGGTGGAAAGTGGAGCAATTTTCCCCTTCGAGGGTGCTACGGGAATTCGGTCAGCCGTGGAAAGGCAGCGTTCGCGGGGGAATTGCCCTTTAAACACGAAAAAACCCGCCGGAGCGGGTCTTGTCGTGTGGTCTCCGGCCTTCGGGGAGTGGAGTGGAGGAGCCTGGAGTTGGCGGGCGGCCAGCCCGGATGGGATGTTTAGGGCTCACCCCTGCGGCGCTCGTCCCAGCGCTCTTCCAGGCTGCTCATGAACGAACTCCGTTGCTTGCCGGGCTTCCCTCCGGCCTTGGATCCGGCCTTGCCGCGCGAGCCTGCGCATCGTGGCAAAGTAGACTCCCCCGCCCATGACCACAAAGCCGAGCACGCCAACAAAGATGTTCTGGAGCGTGACCCCGACCAGCAGCAGGAAGACACCGGCCAACGCGCAGAGGACCCCAATAACCACATGCCTGGTGGACCATGAACGTCCCGGGTCCGAACCCATCGAGTTCGCGAATTTCGGGTCGTCCTCGTGAAGCTGCTTCTCAAGCTGCTCAAGCAGCTTCTGTTCGTGCTCCGACAGCGGCATCACGACCTCCTTTTGTAGGCCAACGTCCGGGCTGATCCCAGCCACTATTCCTACTCCGTAGAACGCCTGCTGTTGCTGGAAAGTTCCCCCTTGGCCGGCCTCGGCCAAAACGGGAACCCAGCATGCGGTCGCGGAAGCGGGAGCATGTCCAAGAGGGTCCGGCAGTAAGTCCATTCACTCGAAACTATGTATCTCTAAGGATAGATTGTTGAAGGCCGATCTGAAAGACGGCAATGACTTTCCCGGGCCCCGTCAGGCGGGCCGTTGCGTGCTGTCCCCGGACCGGTTTTCCGGCTCCATCAGGCGGGCAGGCAGGACCGTCTTATTGCCGAATTTGCGGGCCACCTCGTCCAGTGCCTGCTCGGCAGCGCGCCAGTTATCGTCGCGGCGGTCAATGCTCAGCTGGAGCGAGGTGCGGGCTGTTTCCTCGAGCTGCTCGGCCCTGACGCCTACCAGCCGGACGGCCATGGCCCGGGTTCCAAGCGACTCCAGGAGCTGGAGGGCCACCGCATAAATCAGCTGCGCGCTGTCCACCGGGGTCTGGACGGTCCTGCTGCGGGTGATGGTGGAAAAATCGGCGAAACGCAGCTTAAGCGCCACCGTCCGGGCCACCATTCCGGAGCTCCGCAGGCGGCCGGCGGTGCGGTGGGAAAGCCGCAGCAGTTCCCGGCGGAGGAGCGCGTCATCATGGGTGTCCGTGGCAAAGGTTTCCTCTGCTCCGATGCTCTTCTCCAGCCTCACCGGTGTAACGGGACGGGGATCAATACCCCATGCAAGCTGGTGGACGTGCTCCCCCGTTGCGCCCAGGACCTTCTTCAGCGACGACACGGGGGTCGCCGCCACATCCGCCACGGTGTTGATTCCCATTTTTGCCAGGACCTCCTTGGTCTTGGCGCCCACACCCCACAGGGCGCCCACAGGCAGGCTGTGGAGATAAGGCACGGTCTGGTCCGGCCCGATCAGAAGCAGCCCGTCCGGCTTGCACCGGGTTGACGCGATCTTGGCCACGAACTTGGTTTCCGCAATACCCACGGAAGCGGTGATGCCAAGTTCGGCCGCGACCCGGCGCCTGATGAGCTCACCGATTCCCCTGGGCGGCCCGAGCCGGCGGAGAGCTCCCGTGACGTCCAGGAAGGCTTCGTCGACGCTGAGCGGCTCAACAAGTCCCGTGATGGATTCGAAGATGGCCATGAGCTGCCCGGACACTTCGTAGTAGAGCTTATGCCGCGGTTCTATCACCACCGCCTGCGGGCACATCCGCATTGCGACGGCCATGGGCATCGCAGATTTGACGCCGAAGGCACGTGCCTCGTAGGACCCGGAGAGGACTACCGAACGCTCCCCCGGGAAACCGACAATCACGGGCTTGCCGCGAAGTTCGGGGCGCGTCCGAAGCTCCACCGAGACAAAGAAGGCGTCCATGTCCACGTGCATGATGCACGTGCGCCGCTGGCCCTGAAGGCGCACGGCGGATGGCTGGTTCATACCTGCGGGCCCCACGGCTGCAATCCTATCGGTTTATGGGGAACGCACCGTTTGTCGGGAGAGCATTGCGGGCTGGCTAAACTGGAGGCTGGTTTCGCCAACAACACCAGGAGGAAAGTCTTCGTGACGGCTATTGGATACTTCAAGCCAGCCTGGCCTGGCCGCCCTGGCCGCCGTCGGGGCGCTGGTCCTGGCTGCTTGCAGCCAGACCCCGTCAGGACAGGCCGAGCCGTCCCAACCCACTTCCATTGCCGCCACCCAGTCCACCCTGACAGCTTCACCCAGCCCCTCGGCGTCGCCCAATACCTCCGCAACGGTGGGCGCCGTCGTGGCGGGGTTCCCGCAGCAGCTCCTCCCGCTGATGACGGGGGCAACGGTGGTGTCCAGCAGCTTTGACAAGGCCTCCACCCTTGCCACGGCAGCACTGGTGGGGACGGTTTCGGCTCCCACCGCCTCCGTCGTCGACTTCTACACCAAGGCGCTGGAAGGGCAGGGCTTCAAGGCCGTACCCGGAGACAAAGTTGGCGGCGTCGCCTCCAAGGACTTCGTCCGCGGTGACAACGAGACCGTCAACCTCTCCGTGGTTGAAGCTGCCGGCGTTTCAACCTTCACCATCGGTGCCAACGTGGCAGTCGAGTCAGCAAAGTGACGGCCGCCGAGCAGCTGAGGAATGAACAGGCCGACTTTGTGGCAGGCGTTGCCGGCGAGCTCACTGGGTTCCTGACCGCACGCCAGTCCGTAATGTCCGGCATCTCCCCGGACATCGAGCCCATCATGGGTTCGATATCCAACCTGGTCACCGGCGGAAAGCGCCTCCGCGCCCTGATGTGCTACTGGGGCTGGCGGGGGGCAGGCGGCGCGGCCGGGGCCAGCCAGGTGGTGACCGCCGGTGCTGCCCTTGAGCTGTTCCAGGCAGCCGCCCTTATCCACGATGACATCATTGACCGTTCCGATACCCGGCGTGGCGGCCCCAGCGTGCACCGCCGCTTCAGCCAGCTGCACACCTCCCAGGGCTGGGCGCTGGACAGCGAACGGTTCGGTCAGGCCGCCGCCATCCTCGCAGGCGACCTTTGCCTGTCCTTCAGTGAGGAAGCGTTCACAGACATCGGCGAACGGGCGGCATCCGGAAGCAGGGCAAGGCTGATCTTCAACCTCATGCGGGCAGAGGTCATGGCCGGCCAGTACCTGGACATCCTGGAAGAAGTGGCAGGTCCGGTCCGGGACCGGGCCGGGGCGGTCGGCAGGGCCCAATCCATCATCCGTTTCAAGAGCGCCAAGTATTCCACGGAACACCCGTTGGCCCTGGGCGGAGCCCTGGCCGGAGCTTCCAATGATTTGCTGAGGGGATATTCAGCATTCGCCCTTCCGCTCGGCGAAGCCTTCCAGCTCCGGGACGACGTCCTGGGAGTATTCGGCGATCCGCTAACTACCGGCAAACCCGCAGGCGATGATTTGCGGGAAGGAAAGCGCACGGTTTTGGTGGCCCTCGCCCTGGACCAGGCTTCGCCCGAAGAATCGGCGTTCATCGATGCCAGCCTTGGCAGCCCGGATCTTTCAGACGCTGACATCCTGGAGATCCGGCGGATTATCGAGGACTCGGGAGCGCTGCAGGCAACGGAAGTCCTTATTGGCGAATTCGGCTCAGCCGCATTCGATGCACTTGACGGGCTTGAATTGGAGGAACTGCCCAAGACCGCCCTGCGGAGGCTGGCCGAGGCTACTGTCAGCCGAGCCTCCTGAAACGGGCTGTTACCAGGCCAGGGTCTGGGCCCTGCGCCTGATTTCGGTCTTGCGGCCTTCCCGCAAGGCATCAATGGGGCGGCCGCGCAAAGAGTCGTCTTCGGTAAACAGCCACACAATAAGGTCTTCATCTGAGTAGCCGGCATCCGCCAGCACCACAATGGTCCCCTTGAGGCTGTCCACTACCTGGCCGTCCTGGATGAATTCCGCGGGAATTGAGCGGATTTTACGGTCCCCGATGCGCAGGGCCGCCAGGGAACGCTCGTCAATCAGGCTATGCACCTTGGTGATTGAAACATTCAATAAACGGGCGACGTCGGGCAGGGGCAACCACTCGCCCACGAGGTTTTCTACATTACTCACGGATCAAGGTTGCCACGCGGTCCGCCCCGGCGCCTAGTCGAATCAGCCGATACCGCCCCCGGCCTGCGGACACTCCCGAAAAGATGCCATTGCCGGGAATCCCAAATTTCTTGTGCTAATCGCAAATTCATGAGAGATTCACATTTATCACAGTTGTAACACGAATAACTTGAGTCACAGTAGTATCAAGATTGACAGCGGCATCCCCGTCCGCGTCCGCACCCGCAGTTGAGAAGAGGATTCTTTCCGATGACGATGTCCCGCTCGCCCAAGCAGCCCCCAAGCCGAGTCTGCCGATGATTGCCGCCACCACTGCGGCGCTGCCAGCGGTCGTATTGTCATCCCTGGCCCTCGCGCAGCCCGCCACCGCCCAGCAGCCCGTTCGGAGCATCCCCAGCAGCCTGGCAGCAGCCATGAAGGCCCAGGCCGATGCGAAGGCGGCCGGCACGGTTATCCCAGCTGCTGTTGTTTCCACCACCATCCCCGCAGCTTTCCAGCCCGCGCAGCCGGCGGCACCCGCGGAATACACAATTGTCCGCGGAGATACCGTCAGCGCGATCGCCGGCCGCTTCGGCCTGGACACCGGAGACATCCTGAAGCTGAACAACCTGCAGGCCAACACCATCATTTACCCCGGCCAGAAGATCAAGCTCTCCGGTCCGGCGGCTCCCGCGGCGGCCGCCCCCGCGGCGCCGGCCGCCCCGGCCCCCGCAGGCGGGGCAACCTACACCGTGAAGCCCGGGGACACCCTTGGTGGCATCGCAGCCAAGCACAACGTTTCCCTTTCGGACGTCTTCGCCTGGAACAACCTCTCCATGCGCTCCATCATCTATCCGGGACAGAAGGTCAAGGTGGGCGGCGGCGAGCCCGCACCCGCACCCGCCCCCGCAGCCCCGGCCGCCCCAGCACCGGCACCGGCACTGGCAAACACGTCGGCGCCGGCAACAGGCTCCTACACCATCAAGGCCGGCGATACGTTGTCGGCCATCGCGTCCCGCCACGGAGTCAAGCTGTCGGACCTGCTGGCCGCGAACAAGCTAGGCATGACCACCGTCATCTACCCGGGCAGCAAACTGGTCATTCCCGGCGGCTCCGGCCAGGCGGGCGCGCAGCCCGCGGCTACAGCACCCCAGCCGGCTGCCGCTCCGCTGGTGCCCAGTTCCTTCCTGGGGTTCAGCTACCCCGCCGCCGTTGTCAGCTCCGCCAATGAGAACAAGGCCCTGCTGAACGCTTCGCCCGTTCCCTCACGGGACGAAATGAAGAGCATTGTTGCCGACACTGCACGCCGCATGGGAGTGGATCCCTCCCTGGCCATGGCTTTCGCCTTCCAGGAATCCGGATTCAACCAGCGGTCCGTGTCCCCGGCCAACGCAATCGGCACCATGCAGGTCATTCCCAGCTCGGGCCAATGGGCGTCGGACCTCGTCGGCCGTAAGCTGAACCTGCTGGACCCGTACGACAATGCCACGGCCGGGGTGGCCATCATCCGGCAGCTGCTGGCCACCAGCAAGGACCAGGACACCGCTATTGCCGGTTACTACCAGGGTCAGTACTCGGTCAGCAAGCATGGAATGTACGACGACACCAAGGCGTACCTGGCGGCCATCAAGGCACACCAGAAGAACTTCAGGTGAGCCCCGGCCACTGACCAATACATGTTTGCGGGTCCGAACCGTTACCGGTTCGGACCCGTTTCCATGTCGGCCGCGTTTTGCTGCGGGACTAGGATCGTAAGGTGCAGGAACACGTGTCAGACCCAGTTGCAGGGACGCTGGTGGACAACCGCTATGCAGTCATCTCCAGGCTTGCCCGTGGCGGGATGTCCACCGTCTACCTGGCCGTGGACCAAAGGCTGGACCGAGAAGTGGCGCTGAAGGTGCTGCACCCCCACCTCGCAGCCGACGAAAACTTCCTGGGGCGGCTGGGCCGCGAGGCCAAAGCCGCAGCCCGTCTGTCACATCCGCACGTGGTGGGTGTCCTGGACCAGGGCAACGACGGCAACACCGCTTACCTCGTCATGGAATACATCAAGGGCCACACCCTCAGGGACGTCCTCAGGGACAGGGGCGCCCTGCCGCCCCGGTTGGCGCTGGCACTGATCGATCCCGTGGTGGAGGGGCTGGGCGCGGCCCATGCGGCCGGTTTCATCCACCGGGACGTGAAGCCCGAAAACGTCCTGATCGCCGACGACGGGCGGATCAAGATCGGCGACTTTGGGCTGGCCCGCGCCGTCACCAGCTCAACCAGCACGGGGGCGCTGATTGGAACGGTGGCCTACATTTCGCCGGAACTGGTTCTGGGCAAACCCGCAGACGCGCGCAGCGATGTCTATTCCGTGGGCATCATGCTGTACGAACTGTTGACGGGCCGGCAGCCGTTTGAGGGTGAAGTGCCCATCCAGGTGGCCTACCAACATGTCAACGGCACAGTGGGTCCACCGTCGGAGCTGGTCCCCCGGCTGGCCGGAGAAGTGGATGAACTGGTGCAGTGGTGCACGGCCAACGATCCCGAGAACAGGCCAGTGGACGGCAACGCACTGCTCCAGGAATTGCGCCACATCCGGACCAACCTCACAGACGCGGAGCCTGGACCTGCAGCCGCCGGCAGCAGCGGCGGCCGCGTCCCAGCACCAGACCGAAGTCCTGGGCCGCGCCAGCAATCCAACGACGCTGATGCCACCCTCCAGGCCGGCCTACCCGCCCGGGGAGTACCCGGGAGCGCAGGACCGCGGTGCACAGGGGGAACCAACTGCGTACGTGGACCACCACCAGGGGCCAGGACTTTCAGTGCCCGACGACGACGATGCCGGCACCGGCTGGTCTCCCCGCCGCCGCGGCTGGGCAAGCGGGCCCAACGGAAGGCGGACAGGGAAAGCGAAAGGCAGCGTGCTGTGGCAGCTGCCACCCCGGTGCGTACGCTCCGGGGCGGCAATCCGCGCCGCCGCGGCTTGGTGTGGGTCCTGATCCTCATCCTTGCGGCCCTGCTGGCCACGGGTGCGGGCTGGTTTTTCGGCATGGGACCCGGTGCCGCCGCTGCGGTCCCTGCAGTGGCCAACAAGACAGTGGCCCAGGCCCAGCAGCCTGCTTGACCGGGTGGGCTTCCGCTCCACCACCAGCGACGTGTTCGACGACGATGTGCCCACCGGACTCGTGGTGGGCAGCGAGCCGGCCGCAGGGGCGGAAATACGGAAGTTCCAGCCCGTCTCGCTCCTGGTGTCGAAGGGCCCCCAGCTCTTCCCCCTGCCGAAACTTACCGGTGGGAGCCTCGATGCGGCCAAGACTGCCCTCAACGCAGCAGAGATGGCGCTGGGCACGGTGACTGAAAAGTTCGACGACCAAGCCGCAGCAGGATCCGTCCTGTCACAGGACCCCGCTGCCGGAACCCCCGCCCGGCACGGAACTCCCGTGGGAATCGTCGTGTCCAAGGGGCCGCAGCCCCTTCCCGTTCCGTCTGTCGTGGGAAAGGCCAAGGACGACGCCCTGGCAGCGGTTGAGGCAGCAGGCCTCACTGCCGAAGTAGCCCCGGAGCGGGTGTTCGACCGGAACGTTCCGGAGGGCGCCGTCGCCAGCCAGTCCCCTGCCAACGGGACGCTCACCAGGGGCGGCACGGTCACCCTGACCATTTCCAAGGGCCCCAGGATGGTGGCTGTCCCCAGCTACATCGGCAAGCAGGCCACCGAAGCCGAACAGGCCCTGAAGAAGCTGGGATTCGAGGTCCGCCGCAACAACATCCTGGGCGGCTTCTTCGGCACGGTGCGGGACCAGTCGCCGGTGAACCGGGACGTCCCGGAGGGCTCCGTCATCACCATCACCGTGGTGTAAACAGACAATGAACGGGAAAGGGTGGGGCCGGCGCTGCCGGCCCCACCCTTCCCGTGGTGCAGTAGTGCTTCGGTCCTAGTGCTTGGCGAGGGCGCCGGCCACCAGGAATGCCATTTCGAGCGACTGCATGTGGTTCAGGCGGGGATCGCAGACGGACTCATAGCGGTCAAGGAACGCATCCTGGTCGATCGGGTCAGCACCACCCAGGCACTCGGCCACGTCGTCGCCGGTCATCTCGACGTGCAGGCCGCCCGGCACCGTACCCAAACCGTGGTGCACCTCGAAGAAGCCGCGCACTTCGTCGATGACGTCGTCGAAATTCCGCGTCTTGTACCCGTTGGGCGAGGTGACCGTGTTGCCGTGCATTGGGTCGGTGACCCACAGGACCTGCGCCCCGGAGGCGGTCACCTTCTCGACGACGGCGGGAAGCTTTTCGCGGATGTTGCCGGCGCCCATCCGGGTAATGAAGGTGAGGCGGCCGGGCTCGCGGTCCGGGTCCAGCTTGTCGATCAGGCGCAGTGCGTCATCGCCCGTGGTGGACGGCCCCAGCTTCACGCCAATGGGGTTGCGTACCCGCGAGAGGAAATCGACGTGGGCGTGGTCCAGTTCCCTTGTGCGCTCCCCGATCCACAGGAAGTGGGCAGAGGTGTCGTAGGGGAACCCGGTGCGGGAATCGATGCGGGTCAGAGCCCGTTCGTAGTCAAGCAGCAGGGCCTCGTGGCTCGCAAAGAACTCCACCCGCTTGAGGGCTTCGAAGTCGGCGCCGCAGGAGTCCATGAACTTGATGGCACGGTCAATGTCACGGGCCAGCGATTCGTAGCGGGCATGGGCGGGGTTTTCGGTGAACCCCTTGTTCCACTGGTGCACGGCGCGCAGGTCCGCGAAACCGCCCTGTGTGAAGGCGCGGATGAGGTTCAGGGTGGAGGCCGACGTGTGGTAGGCGCGGAGCATGCGGGCGGCGTCATGGCCCCGGGATTCCGGTGTGAACTCGTACCCGTTCACGATGTCGCCGCGGTAGGCGGGCAGGGTCACGCCGTCACGGGTTTCGTCGTTCGAGGACCGGGGCTTGGCGAACTGGCCAGCCATCCGTCCCATCTTGATGACCGGCATTGCCGCACCATAGGTGAGCACCACAGCCATCTGGAGGATGGTCTTGACCCGGGCGCTGATCTTGTCCGCAGTGGCAGCCTCGAAGGTCTCGGCGCAGTCGCCGCCCTGGAGGAGGAACGCCTTGCCCTGGGCGGCGGCAGCGAGCCGCTCGCGCAGCACGTCCACTTCGCCCGCAAACACCAGCGGCGGAAGGACCGACAGTTCCTTTACGGAAGCCTCAAATACATCCCGGTCCTGCCGCCTGGGCTGCTGGGAGATGGGAAGGTCCCGCCAGTGGTCCAGTCCGGGATAGTTGGCCGCTCCGCTCTGGGCGGTGCTGGACAGAGAAAAGGCTGGTTTTGCAGATAGCTCAGTCACCCTCTAAGACTAGCGGCAGGGCGGCAGCGGCGGGCACCGGACCGTCACGCTGCCCGCTCTCCCCGTCACAACTGAGGTGCATCCAGGGAAGGTTCCGTTATCCCGCGGTTGTTGTCCCGGCGTCGTCTGCCACGCCGGGGTGTCCTTCGGCCCGGCTGCCGGAACCGTGGTCCTGCACAAATCCGCCGTCGGCGGCCGCGGGGCCGGCAAGGGGCTCGGCTGCGGCCCGCGGTTCCTCCGGCTTGCCGGCAATCCGGAGCTTGACCACGGCGGCGTATTCGTCCACGTACTCCTGGCCCGACAGCCGCATCAGCTGGGACATGATCTGGTCGGTGACCGTGCGCTGGACCGTCCGGTCCTCGGCCTGCTCGCGGTACTGGCTGAAGTCCAGCGGTTCACCGAAGATCATGCCGATCCTGCGGATATTGGGCAACCGCTTGCCGATGGGCTGGACCTTGTCCGTGCCGATCATGGCAACCGGGATCACCGGGACGCCAGCCTGCAGCGCCAGCCTGGCCACGCCCACCTTGCCGCGGAACAACCGCCCGTCCGGGCTTCGCGTGCCCTCCGGGTAGATACCCAGCAGGCCGCCAGCGTTCAGCACTTCCATCCCGGCGTTCAGGGACGCAGCGGAAGCGGCGCCGCCGGAGCGGTCCATGGGCAACTGGTTGGTGAGGCGGAAGAACGCGGCCGTCAGCCTGCCTTTGATGCCGGTGCCGGTGAAGTATTCCGATTTAGCGAGGAAGACCACGGGGCGCCGGACCATGAGCGGCATGAAGATGGAGTCGGAAAATGACAGGTGGTTGGAGGCGATGATGGCGGCCCCCTGCGCTGGAATGTTGTCCAGGCCCTTGACCCAGGGGCGGAAAAGCAGCTTGATCACCGGACCGAGGAAGATCCTTTTCATGACCCAATAGAACACGTGGTGAACCTCTCCGGAAGGCAGCCTCCAGCCCCTGCATCGGGCCTGGCCAGCGATTCAATGCAACCCTACTCTAGTGAGATTTGGCTGGAACAGTGACACGATGGAGTCATGACTGAAAGCAGCACCCCGTCCCGTCCGGCCGCTTTCAGCTATCCAGGACACGGCCCCAACGCCCGCGTTGGGATCGTCATCTGCCACGGTTTCACGGGAAGTCCCCTGAGTGTCATGCCGTGGGCGCAGCATCTGGCGGACCTCGGGTACGCCGTCTCCGTTCCCCTGCTGCCCGGGCACGGAACAGACTGGCGCCAGCTTGCGCTGACCGGCTGGAAAGACTGGTACCGCAGCTACGAAAAAGCCCTTCTCGAGCCTGGCCGGGCGGACTGACTCCTGTTTTGCCGCGGGCCTGTCGATGGGCGGCGCCATCGCCCTGCTCGCGGCATCCCGGCACCAGGTGGCCGGAGTCAGCGTGGTCAACCCCGGCCTGAGCTTCTATGACCGCCGGGTGCGGATCATCGGCCTCCTCAAGTATGTCCAGCGGACCACGGTGCCCATCCAGGAGGACCAGCCCACGGCCCCGGCAACCGCTGATGGCGACTACTCACAGACTCCGCTGGCCGCAGTGCATGAGCTGAAGAAGCTGTTCGGGGTAACCGTGCGCGCGCTGCCCGCCGTGGACGCCCCCGTCCAGATTTTCAAGTCGCACACGGATGCGGTGGTCCCGCCAACATCACTGGCACTGCTCCGGAAGGGGTGGGCGCAAACCTCGCAGAGGTGGTGGACCTTGCCAGCAGCGGACATGTGGCTACTCTGGACGTTGACGCGCCCGTGATCTTCGCCAGGTCGGGAGAATTCGTCGCCGACCACGCCCGCCGCACCAGCACCTTGGAGACGCCATGACCTCCGGTCCGGACCACAGCCCTTTCACCAGCGCCTTCAGCGGCGAAGGCCCCCGCACCGGTGTGGTCCTGTCCCACGGCTTCACGGGAAGCCCCCATGGTTTGCGCGCCTGGGCCGGGGCATTGGCCGCGGCCGGATTCGCCGTGCGGATGCCCCTGCTGCCGGGCCACGGGACCACCTGGCAGGACCTGGCCCGCACCCGCTGGCAGCAGTGGCACGGCGCGCTGGATGAGGCTTTCCTGGAACTGGATGCCGAATGCGACCAGGTCTTCGCTGCCGGCCTGAGCATGGGCGGTGCGCTGGCGCTGCGGGTAGCCGCAAGCCGCCCGGTGGCTGGAGTCCTCCTGGTGAACCCCGGACTGGTGATTGACGATCCCCGGGCCCCGCTTGCCGGCATCCTGAAGCTGGTGCTTAAGAGCACCCCGTCCATCGGCAATGACATCCTCAAGGCGGGGGTGAATGAGGGCGCCTATGCGCGCACGCCTGTGGCTGCGGCCCACGAACTGAACAAGATGTTCAGGGACACCGTCCGCCTCCTTCCCCGCGTCACGGCGCCTGTGCAGGTCTATCGCTCCGCCGTGGACCACGTGGTGTCTGATGCCAGCATGGGCGTCCTCCGGCGGGGGCTGACACATGCTTCGCTCGAAGTGGTACGGCTTGAAAACAGCTACCACGTGGCCACCCTGGATAACGACGCCGAACGCATCTTCGAGGGGTCGGTGGACTTCATCCGGCGTGTCCTGCAGGCCGCACCCGCCGGCCAGGCCCTGCCTGGACAGGAGGTCCGCAGTGAACAGGCCTGATTCCGGCCAGCCGGACAAGGGAGCCAACCAGGACGACGCCGTATGGCTGGATCTCGTGGCACGGCTCGAATCGGACACGGTGGCGATCCGCCCCGATTCCCCCGCATCCGGGGGACAGCTACCCGCCGGCACCGCTGCACCGGCAGCGGAACCACAGGGGCCGGCCTCCTTCCGCGACTTCGATCCGCTGGGACTGGCGGGGACGCCGCCGGCCGAACCGTCCGCGGCGGAACGCCAGTCGGAAGCTGACGGCGGCCCGGGATCTGGCGGGACTGCTGAAGGGCCCCGGGACTACGGCGTGGACGACGGCGACGAGGAGTTCGTGCCGGAGGAACCGCCCAGCCTGGCCGGCACCGACCCCCTGACCATGCTCGCCTGGCTCGGCGCCGTGGGTGGGCCCGTGGCGCTGCTGCTCTCCGCCATGTTCTGGCGGTCAGCGCCCCTGCTGGCAATCGTCGGCATCGTTGCGGTGTTTGTGATGGCGACGGTGTACCTGATCATGAAGCTGCCGCAGGAAAAGGACGGCGACGACGACGGCGCACGGGTCTGACTGTCCGGCGGCCGACCCGCCGTCGTCGTCAGTTGCGGACGCGGCTGCTGACGCGCGAAAGGTCGGCGGCGCCGATGAGGCCCGCATTGGGGCCCAGTGCGGCCAACTCGATCCCTGCGGCCGGGCGGAATCCGCGGCCGGTCAAGTTCCGTGCAAATGCTTTGCGCGCCGGCTCCACGAGCAGGTCACCTGCGGAGCACAATCCACCGCCGATGACGAACAGGCCCGGGTCCAAAGCCGCTGCCAGGTTTGCCAGGCCGAGCCCCAGCCATTCGCCGACCTCCTCGATCAGCTCCCGCGATGCGGGGTCTCCTGCCAGGGCCAGTTCGGTCACGATGGCTCCGGTGATGGCTTCGGGGTGTCCGTCCACGGCAGCGAGCAGGTCCTGGGCCATCGGTGAGTTGGACCGTGCCAGGAGCCTGGCCTCCCGACCCAGGGCGTTGCCGGAGGCGTACTGTTCCCAGCATCCGCGGTTGCCGCACTCGCAGCGGTGGCCTCCCGGCATGATGATCTGGTGGCCGAACTCCCCTGCCACGCCGAACCGGCCGCGTTCCACTCTGCCGTCCATCACCATGGCCCCGCCAATGCCGGTGCCCAGCGTGATGCAAACCAGCCGGTCCTCCCCCTGTCCGGCGCCGAAGCGCCATTCCGCCCACGCCGCAGCATCGGCGTCGTTGGTCAGGAGCACCGGACGGCGGAGGAGCCGCTGGAGGTTTTCCCGCAGCGGTTCGTTGCGCCAGGCCAGGTGGGGGCTGAAAAGGACGGTTCCCCCGGCAAGGTCCATCCATCCTGCGGCGCCGATGCCAACGGACCAGATGCGGTGCCCCCGGCCCAGGCTCCTCCACCAGCTCCACGATGACCTGCTCCACGGCCCGCGGGTCCGTGCCGGGGGTGGAGCGGCGTGCCTCGCTGAGGATCCGGCCTTCAGCGTCCACCACACCAGCGGCTACCTTGGTGCCCCCAATGTCGATTCCAATGGCCAGCCCCTTGCGCCCCAGGCGGAGATGTCCGCCGACACCCCCGTGCAACTGCCCGGCGCGGTGGTTGGCGGGGCGGCGGCGCCAGGGAGCGGGTCTTCCAAGGGGGCCGGCCTGATCGCCGGGCAACGGTCCGTACATAGTCCACCATTCTAGGCGGGCAGCAGGATTGTCTTGACATATAGCGGGCCATGCAATGCCCATTGACGGCTAAGTTACTCGCCAGTAGCTTTGTGTACTGCACTGTTCTGTCCGGGGTACTAGTCTTTAGGCAAACCCCTGCGCGGGACTTGAGATATCAAAGGAGCTATAGTGCGCGACTTCAGTGTTCCGCCCCTGGTTGTTGTCCCACCCGAAACCAACATCACCGACCTGGTGCTGCGGCAGGCGGGCAAGGCCAGCAACCCGGCACTGTTTTCGCGACTGGATTCCGCAGGCTCCTGGCGTGATGTGCCCGCCACCGAGTTCCTGGCCGACGTCAAGGCCCTCGCCAAAGGCCTCATAGCCAGCGGGGTGGGCGCAGGTGACCGCGTCGGCATCATGTCCCGCACCCGTTACGAATGGGCACTCGTGGACTTCTCCATCTGGTTCGCAGGAGCAGTTTCAGTCCCCATCTACGAAACCTCGTCCCCTTCCCAGGTGGCTTGGAACCTTGGCGACTCCGGTGCGGTGGCTGCCTTCGCCGAGTCCGCCCACCACGAGAACGTCATCCGACAGGCCGTCACCGCCGAAGGCCTCACGGATGTCCAGCACGTGTGGCAGCTTGAGGGCCAGGGCCTGGACAGCCTACGCGAGGCGGGCCACGGCATCAGCGACCAGGAACTCGAGTCCCGCCGCAGCGCAGCGGGACTGCAGGACGTGGCCACCATCATCTACACCTCCGGGACCACCGGACGCCCCAAGGGCTGCGAACTCACACACGGCAACTTCGTGGAACTCTCCGACAACGCCCTGGCCATCATCGGCGAGATTGTCCATGAAAATGCCAAGACCATCATGTTCCTCCCGCTGGCCCACGTGTTCGCCCGCTTCATCTCGGTGCTGGCCATGGCGGCCGGAACCACTGTGGCGCACACTCCCGACATCAAGAACCTGCTGGCAGATCTGCAGAGCTACGAGCCGACGTTCATCCTCGCCGTGCCCAGGGTGTTCGAAAAGGTCTACAACTCGGCCCTGACAAAGGCCGAAGACGGCGGCAGGGGCGCCATCTTCCACCGGGCCGCCGAAACCGCCATCGCGTTTTCCAAAGCCCGCCAGGACGGCCGGGTGGGGCTTGGCCTGAAGCTCAAGCATGCTTTGTTCGACAAACTGGTTTATGGCAAGCTGCGGGCGGCGATGGGTGGACATGTTGCCCATGCCGTGTCCGGCGGCGGCCCCCTTGGCGAGCGGCTGGGCCACTTCTTCCAGGGCATCGGACTTCAAGTACTGGAAGGCTACGGCCTGACCGAAACCACCGCCCCCATCACGGTGAACACCCCCTCCCGGATCAAGATTGGCTCGGTGGGCAAGCCCCTGCCGGGCAACGCGGTGAAAATTGCCGACGACGGCGAGATCCTTGCCAAGGGAGTCTGCGTCATGCGGGGCTACTTCAGGCGGGAAGACCTCACGGCTGACGCTTTCACCGATGGCTGGTTCCACACCGGGGACATCGGACGGCTGGATGAGGAAGGATTCGTCTGGATCACCGGCCGCAAGAAGGAAATCATCGTCACCGCGGGAGGAAAGAACGTGATCCCGGCCCTGCTTGAAGACCAGATCCGCGCGGACGCCCTGGTGTCGCAGGTACTGGTGGTGGGCGACAACAGGCCGTTCATCGGTGCACTCGTGACGCTCGACCAGGAAGCCCTGCCGGGCTGGCTCCAGCGCCACGGCCTTCCAGCCGACACCACCCTGGAGCAGGCAGCGTCCAATCCGGTGGTCAAGGCCGCAGTGCAGGACCTGGTCACGGCCGCCAATACCTCCGTCTCCCAGGCAGAAGCCATCAAGTCCTTCCGCATCGTCCCCGCCGACTTCACGGAAGCCTCCGGGCACCTGACCCCGTCCATGAAGGTAAAAAGGGCACAGGTCATGAAGGACTTCGAGACCGTCATCGAAGAGATGTACACGGCGCCCCGCTCCTGAAGCCGACACGACGAAAGGGCCGCTCCCCATCTGGGGAGCGGCCCTTTGTCCCGCCGAAGCCTGCTTACTGCTCGATGACCAGGAGCAGGTCTCCCCCTGGACCTGCTCGACCGCCGAGATGGCGAGGCGGGACACCTTGCCTGCTACCGGCGTCGTGATTGATGCCTCCATCTTCATGGCCTCGATGGTTGCCACCGTGTCTCCGGCATTGACCGTCTCGCCCGGCTTGACCGTGACGGTGACGGCCCCGGCGAACGGAGCGGCCACCTGGCCGGGCTGGGCGGGATCGGCCTTCTCGGCGGCCTTGACGTTGCTCACCACCGAGCGGTCACGCACAACCACCGGCCGGGACTGGCCGTTGAGGGTGCACATGACGGTACGCATGCCCTTCTCGTCCGGCTCCGAGACGGCCTCCAGGGAGGCAATCAACCGCACGCCGCGCTCCAACTGGATTTCGTGCTCCTTGCCGCGCTGCAGCCCGTAGAGATAGTCGCGGGTGTCCAGGACCGAAATGTTGCCGTACGTCTCCACGCTCTTCAGGTAATCCTTGGTGGGACCGTCGAAGAGCAGCCGGTTCAGCGTGTGCTGGCGGGACTTGGAGTCGGCCTTGAGCGCTGCACTGTCCTCGGCGCTCAGCTGGACGTCGCGGACCTTCACGGTCCTGCCCTGCAGGGCCTTAGTGCGGAACGGCTCGGGCCAGCCTCCGGGAGGATCACCGAGCCTCGCCGGAGAGGAAGCCGATGACGGAGTCGGGGATGTCGTAGTTCTGCGGGTTGGCTTCGAAGTCGGCGGGATCCGCGTTGAGGCCCACCAGGTGCAGTGCGAGGTCGCCCACCACCTTGGAGGACGGCGTCACCTTCACCAGGTGGCCGAGGATGCGGTCCGCTGCGGTGTACATGTCCTCAATTGCCTCGAACCGCTCCCCCAGGCCCAGCGCCATGGCCTGCTGGCGCAGGTTGGAGAGCTGGCCGCCGGGAATCTCGTGCTTGTACACCCGGCCGGTGGGCCCGGGCAGGCCGGACTCAAACGGCGCGTACACACGGCGTACCGCTTCCCAGTACGGTTCAAGCGAACTGACCGCCTCCAGGCTGAGGCCGGTGTCCCGGGGCGTGTGGGCCAGGGCTGCGACAAGGGCCGACGCCGAGGGTTGGCTGGTGGTGCCGGCCAGCGACGCGGAGGCAACGTCCACGGCGTCCACGCCGGCGTCGACAGCCGCCAGCAGGGTGGCCAGCTGGCCTCCCGCGGTGTCGTGGGTGTGCAGGTGGACCGGCAGGTCGAAGCGGTCCCGCAGGGCCCCGACGAGCTTGGCCGCAGCTGCGGGCCTCAGCAGCCCGGCCATGTCCTTGATGGCAAGGATGTGGGCTCCGGCGTCGACGATCTTCTGCGCCAGCCCGAGGTAGTAGTCCAGGGTGTAGAGCTTCTCTTCCGGGTCCAGCATGTCCCCGGTGTAGCAGAGGGCCACTTCAGCCACTGCGGTTCCGGTGGCCCGGACTGCGCGGATGGCCGGTGCCATCTGGCTGACGTCGTTGAGGGCGTCGAAGATGCGGAAAATGTCGATGCCGGTGGCGGCAGCCTCGTTGACGAAGGCCTCGGTGACCTCTTCCGGATAGGGCGTGTAGCCAACCGTGTTGCGGCCGCGCAGCAGCATCTGGATGCAGACGTTCGGCATGGCCTTGCGCAGGGCGGCCAACCGGTCCCAGGGGTCTTCGCCCAGGAAGCGGAGGGCAACGTCGTAGGTGGCCCCGCCCCAGGCTTCAACAGACAGCAGCTGCGGCATGAGGGCGGTGACGGCCGGGCCGGCGGCAACCAGGTCGCGGGTGCGAACGCGGGTGGCCAGCAGGGACTGGTGCGCGTCGCGGAACGTGGTGTCCGTGACCGCGACGGCGGTCTGCCCGCGCAGGGCCTTCGCGAAGCCTTCCGGGCCCAGCTCAAGGAGCTTCTGCCGTGAACCGGGTACTGCCTGCGTGTCCTTGACGTCGGGCAGCTTGTGGGCGGGGTCCAGATGCACGGTGAGCTCGCCGTTGGGCTTGTTGACGGTGACGTCTGCCAGCCAGGTGAGGAGCTTGGTGCCGCGGTCGGCCGAGACCCGGGCCTTGAGCAGGCTCCGGGCGCTGGTCAATGAAGTTGGTGGCCACATCGCCGGCGATGAAGTCGGGATCGTCCAGCACGGCCTGGAGGAAGGGGATGTTCGTGGAGACGCCACGGATGCGGAACTCCGCCAGTGCGCGGCGGGCACGGGCAACCGCAGTCGGGTAGTCCCTGCCGCGGCAGGTGAGCTTGACCAGCATGGAGTCGAAGTGGGGGCTGATCTCGGCGCCGGAGTACACCGTGCCGCCGTCCAGGCGGACACCGGCGCCGCCGGCCGAGCGGTACCCGGTGATCTTTCCGACGTCCGGGCGGAAGCCGTTGGCGGGGTCCTCGGTGGTGATGCGGCTCTGGAGTGCGGCGCCGCGAAGCTTGACAGTATCCTGCGAGAGGCCCAGGTCGGCGAGCGTCTCCCCGGAGGCAATCCGCATCTGGGCCTGGACCAGGTCCACGTCGGTGACTTCCTCGGTGACCGTGTGCTCCACCTGGATGCGCGGGTTCATTTCGATGAAGACGTGCTGGCCCGCCCGCTCACCCTCGGTGTCCACCAGGAACTCGACCGTACCGGCGTTGACGTAGTTCAGTGCCTTGGCGAACTTCACGGCGTCGCGGTACAGGGACTGGCGGATGCCCTCGTCCAGGTTGGGGGCGGGAGCGATCTCGATGACCTTCTGGTGCCGCCGCTGGATGGAGCAGTCCCGCTCGAAAAGGTGCATGACGTTACCCTCGGCGTCCGCGAGGATCTGCACCTCGATGTGCCGGGGGCGGAGGACTGCCTGCTCCAGGAACATGGTGGGGTCACCGAACGCAGCATCTGCTTCGCGCATGGCGGATTTCAGGGCTTCGGGCAGGGCCTCGCGGGTATCCACCCGGCGCATGCCGCGGCCACCACCGCCGGCCACAGCCTTGGCGAAGATGGGGAAGCCGATCTCATCGGCCGCGGCCAGGAGCTCGTCCAGGTCCTTGGACGGCTCGCTGGACTTCAGGACCGGTACGCCGGCCTGGCGGGCAGCCTTCAGTGCCGCCACCTTGTTGCCGGCAAGCTCCAGCACTTCCGCGGGCGGCCCCACGAAGGTGATGCCGGCTTCCTTTGCCGCACGTGCCGCCTCCGGATTTTCCGAGAGGAAGCCGTAGCCCGGGTAAATGGCGTCCGCTCCGGACTCCCTGGCTACCCGTACCACCTCCGCCACGTCCAGGTATGCCCGGACGGGGTGTCCCTCCTCGCCAATCAGGTAGGCCTCGTCCGCTTTCTGGCGGTGGATGGAGTTTCGGTCCTCTTGGGGGAAAACGGCAACGGTCTTGGCGCCCAGCTCGTAGCCGGCGCGGAAGGCCCTGATCGCGATTTCACCGCGGTTGGCCACCAGAACTTTGGAAAACATACTTCTCCTGCATCATTGCTGAGGTGGATCGATGAGTGGTCACAGTGTCTAGGACCTACAAGGACAAACACAAATCTTTGTGGTCACGGTCACAGATTTTCCCGTCATGTCCCGAACGCTTTCAGCCTGGCTGGCGGAAACCGCCCTGGCAGCACAGTCGGTGCCATGCCGACTCCCGATAAAGCGGGATTCGCCGACGCATCAACATATGATGAGTAGGGCGGCAGGACCGTCCGGCCTCGGCTCTGCCGTGGCAAACATTACTCCCAACACGGCATCCGGCGTTAGGTTTTGGTCTCTCAAGTGCAAGTAGTCAGCATCAGCAGCCTCAAGGGTGGAGTCGGCAAGACTTCCGTCACCACAGGATTGGCGTCTGCGGCGCTGGCCGCCGGAGTACGCACGCTGGTGGTGGACCTTGATCCGCATGCCGATGCCACTACCGCCCTGGGTGTCCAGCCGGGCGACCAGTTGGATATCGGCAGAATGCTCAAGAGCCCCCGCAGGGCAAAGCTGGCGGAGAACGTGGTTCGCAGCAGTTGGGCTGACCGAACCCCCACGAACGGTTCCGGGCCCGCCGTCCTGGACGTCGCCGTCGGCTCCGCCTACACCGGGATCTATGACCGTCCGGACCTTGGCCGCCGCGATCTCCGGCGGCTCGCCGCCGTTCTCGCCGGCGCCGACGATTACCAGGCTCGTCCTGATCGACTGCCCCCCGTCCCTCAATGGCCTCACGCGCATGGCCTGGGCGGCCAGTGACAAAGTTGCTTTGGTTGCCGAGCCTGGCCTGTTCTCGGTCGCCGGGACCGAACGCACCATGCGGGCCATCCAACTGTTCAGGCAGGAATTTGCGCCCAATCTGTCGCCGGCAGGAATCGTGGCCAACCGGGTCCGCAGCGGCTCCTCTGAGCACACCTACCGGCTGGCGGAGATGGAGTCCATGTTCGGCGAGCTCCTGCTCAGCCCGCGCATTCCGGAACAGGCAAACTGGCAGCAGATCCAGGGCGCAGCCCACCCCGTCCACCACTGGCCCGGGGATTCGGCGAAGTCCGCCGCCGGCTTGTTCGATGACCTGCTGTCCAACCTGATGGCCACCGGCAGCGGCCTGCGCAGCCGCACCCGGTAGCACAGGGCAGGACTTCAGCTGCACAAAGAAGGTGCCGCACTCCATCCGGAGGGCGGCACCTTTGGTTCTTTGGCCTTAGCTGATTTTCCGCGCTGCGCGCCGCTTGCTCAGTTCGTCGTCGGGAAAGGACTGCTCGGCGGCGTGCTCGCTGGGCAGCGACGCCAAGCTGCCTTCGACTTCGCGCCATACCCGCCCCACGGCGATGCCGAAGACGCCCTGGCCGCCCTGCACCAGGTCAATGACCTCATCCGCGGACGTGCACTCGTACACGCTGGCGCCGTCGCTCATAAGCGTGATCTGGGCCAGGTCTTCAACGCCGCGCTCCCGCAGGTGCTCCACGGCAGTCCGGATTTGCTGGAGGGAAACTCCGGTGTCCAGGAGCCGCTTGACGACCTTGAGGACCAGGATGTCGCGGAACCCGTAGAGCCGCTGCGAACCCGATCCGGCGGCGCCGCGGACGGCAGGCTCAACGAGGCCGGTGCGGGCCCAGTAATCGAGTTGGCGGTAGGTGATGCCGGCAGCCTTGCAGGCTGTGGGACCCCGGTAGCCGGCGTCCTCGTCCAGTACCGGCAGGTCTTCGGTGAACAGGAGGCCCTGGGCACCGCTCACGGGCACAGCAACACCAGCCGTGGGCTGTTTCAGCCCGCCTGCTTCGCCTTTGGGACTCACCTGGATCCTCCTTGTCGTACGCTCCCCCGGAACTGATACAGCAGCCGTGGTACGAAGACCATGGGTGTAATTCTTCCGCGGGGCGCACTTTCCAGTGTGACTTGCGCGGCTGCTGTAAGCAAGGGAACTTGATACTTCGACGTTAGGCCCGGCGGGTCCCGAGGTCAAAGACGTTGAGGGCTTGGAAGAGGCGTGTCGAAACTTTCAGCCTTAACTTAACCTTAACGTGACCTTAGCCGTCGAAATCCTCTGGTTCCACATCATCCAGGAACTCCCGGAAACGCCGCAGTTCGCGCTCTTCATCAACGGTGGGGCCGGGCTCGGCGTCTTCGCCTTCATCGTGCTCGGTGATGCGGACTCCGGCCTCATCCATTACGGAGTCGGCGCACCATATCCGGCACTTGGCACGCAGGGCAACGGCCAGGGCATCCGAGGCCCGCGAGCTGACGGTGGTGCCGTTTTCGAACTGGAGCCTGCCCGTAGAAGATGTTGTCCTCCACGGCGACGATGTTGACGCTCACCACGGAGTGTCCCAGCGACTCCACGACGTCGACCAGGAGGTCGTGGGTCATGGGGCGGGGCGGGACCACACCCTGCTGGGCGAGGGCGATGGCACTGGCCTCCGGGGTGCCGATCCAGATGGGTACATGGCGTTCGCCGTGCATCTCCTTGAGCAGGACCAGGGGCTGGTTGGAAGGCAGTTCGATGCGAACGCCTACAATCTCGACTTCGATCATCAGATGTCCATGCGTGAGATGTGGTCCTGCACCAGGGCCCGGTGCAGGGTCAGGCAAAGATCGCTGATCTCGCGGGCGGCCTCTGCCGCGCGTGCCTGTGATGCCGAGTCCTTGCGCGAGGCAAGGGGTGCGACAGCGCGTTCCACCAGGCCGAATTCCCGTTCGGCCGCTGCCTGGAATGGCCTCAGGTGCCGTGGCTCCAGTCCGTGGCTTTCCAGCTGGACGCAGGCGCGGGCAACCTGGAGCGCGTGCTCGTCAAACTGGCCGTTGCTGTGGCTAATGAGGCCGAAACTCAGGAGCGACTGCAGCAGGGGAACACTGGCGCCGGACTCGGTGCGCAGCTGCTCCTCGCTCAGTTTCCGGCCGCGGTTTTGCAGGCTCGGCGGCCAGCTCATCGGACACAATGCGGGGGACACCACGACGCCGGGCGGCAGGTTCTCCGGCCGCTCTCCCCTGTCGATGGCGTCAAGGTAGTCCTTGATGACCTTCAGGGGCAGGTACTGGTCCCGCTGCAGGGCCAGCACGAAGCGCAGCCGCTCGACGTCCCCGTCAGAATACTGGCGGTAGCCGGCAGGGGTGCGCCGCGGGTTGATCAGTCCCTTTTCCTCGAGGAACCGGATCTTTGACGCGGTCATGCCCGGGAAGTCGGCGCTCAGTTGGGCGAGGACTTCACCAATGTTCAGGACCTGGGGGCCCCGGCGTTCCGGTTGTGCCATTGCCACAGGCAGCGGTCCCCGGTTCAGCTGCGGCCTGCAGCCGTGGCAGGGCTCAGGTAGAAGGTGAGGCGGAACTTGCCGATCTGGACCTCGCTGCCGGACTTCAGCTCCACGCTGTCCACGCGGTCATGATTAACGTACGTGCCGTTGAGGCTGTTCTTGTCCACCACTTCGAAGCTGCGTGCGGTCCGCCGGAACTCCACGTGGCGACGCGACACCGTGACGTCGTCCAGGAAGATGTCCGCGTCCGGGTGGCGGCCCGCCGTGGTTACGTCGGAATCCAACAGGAACCGGGCACCGGCATTCGGGCCGCTGTGGGCGACCAGCAACGCCGACCCGGCAGGCAGGGCCTCCACTGAGTTGCGCTCTTCCGAGGACAACTTGGGGGCGATGGTCGGTTCGTCAGTGACGGGGGTGAGATGGATCGAGGTGGTCTCCGACGCCCTAGCCGCACCCGTGCCGTAATCCCCATCGGCAGGGTTGTGTCTGTGGCCAGCCATGGATTCCTCCTCATAGACGTTGCAGGCATGAACCCGCAACCAACGTTTAGTCCCGGCCCTGCCCGGCAGGTCCGGCACCGGCTCCCGATCCGGGCTCTGACGTGCGGAGACGCCATGCCCGCGACGCGGGGCCGGACCGGAAATACCGGTTAGCTTTAGCCTACCTGTTGTTCGTACTCGGATGCACTGAGCAAAGACTCAACGGCATCAGGTTCGGCCAGTTTGATCTCGATGAGCCAGCCATCACCGTACGGATCGGTGTTGATCAGGGCCGAATCGCTGTCCAGGGAGTCGTTGCGGGCCACGACTTCACCGGAAACGGGCGCGTAGATGTCGCTCACGCTCTTGGTGGACTCAACCTCACCCACAACTTCGTTTGCCGTAATCTTCGTACCGACCTCCGGCATCTGGGCGTAAACCACATCTCCAAGGGCGTCCTGCGCAAAATCCGTGATTCCCACGCGGACCACGCCGTCGGTGTTCGGTGCGGTAACCCATTCATGTTCGGCGGTGTAGGACAGGTCTTCGGGAATGTTGCTCATGGGAGGCCTTTCATCGGGGTACGCGCCAGTGTCACAAAGGGGCCCGGAAATCGGACCGCCGCTGAAAGTATAGGCACAACTCCCGGGGCCGGCACGGGGCTTTCTGACAAGATGGAGCCCATGAGTGCAAGCACCGGTGCGGCATCTTCGAGAGAGTGTGGGTAGGCATGCCGGAACTTCCTGAAGTCGCCGGCCTGGCGGCGTTCCTTGACGAACAGCTGCGGGGCTGCACCGTCACCAAATTGCAGGTTGTCTCCTTTGCTGTGCTCAAGACGGCCGATCCTCCCTACAGCGCGCTGGAGGGCCGCACCGTGTCCGGTGTCCGCCGATTCGGGAAGTTCATCAGCATTGATACGGACAGCATTTCGCTGGTGTTCCACCTGGCACGTGCGGGCTGGGTGCGCTTCACGGACTCCCCGCCGACAACCAGGCTCCGGATGGGCAAGGGCCTCATCGCGGTCCGGTGTGCGTTCTCCGGCCCCGACGGGCCACGCGGCCTGGACCTGACGGAGGCGGGCACCAAGAAGAGCCTGGCCGTCTACGTCGTGCGCGATCCCCAGGAGGTGCCGGGCATCGCCGCATTGGGCCCGGATCCGTTCACGGAGGCGTTCGACGCCGGCATGCTGGCTGAGATCCTGGCCGGCAGTCCGCAACAGATCAAGGGCCTCCTGCGCAGCCAGAGCGTCATCGCGGGGATCGGCAATGCATACAGCGACGAAATCCTGCACGCCGCAAAGATCTCCCCGTTCGCCGTTGCCAAGTCCCTGGACCCCGGGACGGTCCAGGTGCTTTACGATGCCATTCACAGCGTTCTGGGCGAAGCCTTGGCGGAGGCGGCAGGGAAGCCGCCGAAGGACCTCAAGGACGTCAAACGCAGCCACATGCGCGTCCACGCCCGTGCCGGCCAGCCATGCCCCGTCTGCGGTGACACCGTACGGGAAGTGTCGTTCGCGGACACAGCGCTGCAATATTGCCCCACGTGCCAGACCAAGGGCAAGATCCTGGCCGACCGGAGGACGTCGAAGTTCCTGAAGTAGGAAGGACCTGGCACCCGGGCGCGGAGTGAACGTGCCGCCTGATAGCGAGGGCTGGCGGCAACTCCGGCGGCGGTACGGACGGCATCCCCGTGATCGGACTGCAATTCGGGACTAATGGTCCTGCCCGGGCACGTCCCCGAGGCGTAGCGTCTTAACCAAGGCTCGCAAGTCTCGATCAGCACGAAGGTGTCATGATGCACCGGTCTCGACCCACCGTCCTCGGAATGGCCTTGGTCCTCGCCCTCGGCGTTGGTCTCGGGGGCACCGCCCCGGGGCCACGCATGGAGGCCGCCGCATCAGCGGTGGCTGCGCAGCGGGGCGTTCCGGCGTCGAGCGCGGTCGAACAGGCCGGCGACGACGCGATCGTCCAGCACTACCAGCAACTCGGCGGCAGCGCATCGTTCCTCGGAACGCCAGTCCGCAGCCCGTATGACATCGCTGGGGGCCGGGCCCAGGACTATACCGGCGGAAGGATCTACTGGAGCCCCACAACCGGAGCACACGAGGTACACGGGTCCATCGGCGGACACTACCTGGAGCTCGGCGGCCCAGCCGGCTTCCTCGGCTTCCCCCGCACCGACGAGAACCCCACCCCAGGCGCCCCCGGCCGGTACAACAACTTCGCCGGCGCCACAATCTACTGGAGCCCCACAACCGGAGCACACGAAGTGCACGGGTCCATCGGCGGACACTACCTGGAGCTCGGCGGCCCAGCCGGCTTCCTCGGCTTCCCCCGCACCGACGAGAACGCCACCCCAGGCGCCCCCGGCCGGTACAACAACTTCGCCGGCGCCACAATCTACTGGAGCCCGGCCACCGGAGCACACGAGGTACACGGGTCCATCGGCGGACACTACCTGGGCTCGGCGGCCCAGCCGGCTTCCTCGGCTTCCCCCGCACCGACGAGAACCCCACCCCAGGCGCCCCCGGCCGGTACAACAACTTCGCCGGCGCCACAATCTACTGGAGCCCGGCCACCGGGGCCTACGAGGTTCACGGGTCCATCGGCGGACACTACCTGGAGCGGCGGCCCGGCCGGCTTCCCGGGCTTCCCCCGCACCGACGAGACCGGAACCCCGGACGGCGTTGGCAGGTTCAACCACTTCGCCGGGGGTTCGATCTACTGGAGCCCCGCCACCGGAGCCCACGAGGTGCATGGAGCCATCCGGGCCCAATGGACGGCCCTCGGTTGGGAGCACAGTCGGCTCGGCTACCCGACGAGCGACGAGTACGGCATCACCGGCGGCCGCCGCAGCGACTTCCAGCAGGGTTCGATTTTGTGGCATGAGGCCAGCGGCAGGATCGAGGTCATCTACACCAGTGTCCCGTCGGTGCTCCTGGGCGTGGACCTCGAGCGCATTCCGACCGGACAGAAGGTTGTCGCACTCACATTCGACGCCGGCGCCAATGACGCTGCCCTCCGATCGATCCTCACCACCCTCACGGCCAACGGCGTCCCAGGCACATTCTTCCTGACCGGAAACTGGGTCAACCAGTTTCCCTCCGACCCGGCGCTGATCTACAACGCGGGGAACCGGATCGGCAATCACTCCATGACCCACCCGGACTTCACAACCCTGACAGACGCCCAGGTCGCGGCCGAGATCAGCAGCGCGCAGAGGACCATCGAGGCGGCTGGAGGCGACCCGCTCCCGTTCTTCCGCTTCCCGTTCGGCGCCCGCGATTCCCGCACGATCACAGACGTAAACGCCGCCGGCTATGCGGCGATCCGGTGGACCGTTGACACCCTGGGCTGGCAAGGCACCCTGAACGGAACGCGCGGTCCGGGCTTCATCGTCCAGCGCGTCATGGCTTCTGCCCAACCCGGGGAGATCGTCCTGATGCATCTCGGCTCGAACCCCGACGACGGCTCAACGCTGGACGCCGATGCCCTCCCACAAGTGATCTCACAGCTCCGGGCGGCAGGCTACAGCTTCGTCACCCTCAACGCAGCCCTCGGCTAGCTCTCCCCTGTGCGGGTACCGGCCAGACACCCCCGTCCGGACAAATCACCCCCGCCTCCCGGGGTGATTTGTCCGAAGCAGGGTGCGCAGCCAGGAATGGCCACGAAGCCAAAAGCGGAAAGCGCCGGAGAGTTTCTCCGGCGCTTTCTGCTTTTGGTCGGGCTGACAGGATTTGAACCTGCGACCCCTTGACCCCCAGTCAAGTGCGCTACCAAGCTGCGCTACAGCCCGCTGGTTCCGCCGTTCTCCGCTGAACTCAAATCCGGGGATTTTCGTCAGCAGTCCGGCCGAACCACCTAGAAGAGCTTACACGATCCGGAGGGGTGCCAGTGACACTTTCCGCGGATCAGCCCCTGGGTGTGTCGCAATTAACGCTTACGGCCGCGCTTCTCACGGACGCGCATGCTCACCTCGATGGGCGTGCCCTCGAAACCGAAGGTCTCGCGCAGGCGGCGCGTAATGAAGCGGCGGTATCCGGGATCCAGGAACCCGGTGGTGAACAGCACGAACTTGGGCGGGCGGCTGGAAGCCTGGGTACCGAAGAGGATGCGGGGCTGCTTGCCGCCGCGGACCGGGTGCGGATGGGCGGCCACGAGCTCGCCCAGGAAGGCGTTGAGGCGCCCGGTGGGGATCCGCCGGTCCCAGTTCTCCAGGGCCAGGTCCAGGGCCGGGACCAGGCGGTCCTTGTGCCAGCCCGTCAGTGCCGAAATATTGACTCGGGGCGCCCAGGCCACGTGGGCCAGGTCCTGCTCGATTTCCCGTTCCAGGTAGGTGCGGCGCTCGTCGTCGAGCAGGTCCCACTTGTTGAAGGCCAGGACCAGGGCGCGGCCGGACTCGATGGCCAACTGGAGGATGCGGACGTCCTGTTCGCTGAGGACCTCGTCGACGGCTAGGAGTACGACGGCGACCTCGGCCTTCTCGAGCGCGGCCTGCGTCCGGAGTGAGGCGTAGTAGTCCGCGCCCTGCGCCATGTGCTGGCGGCGGCGGATGCCTGCGGTGTCCACGAAACGCCAGGTACGGCCGCCGAGTTCGATGAATTCGTCCACGGGATCCCGGGTGGTGCCGGCGGTGTTGTCAACCACCACGCGTTCGGTTCCGGCGAGCTTGTTCAGCAGCGAGGATTTGCCAACATTGGGGCGCCCGATCAGGGCGATGCGGCGGGGACCGCCGGAACGTTCCACGCCTTCAACGGTGGAGAACTCGGGCAGGACATCCATGACGTGGTCCAGGAGGTCGGCCACGCCGCGGCCGTGCAGGGCGGACACCGGGTAGGGCTCGCCGAACCCGAGGCCCCACAGTGCTGCGCTGTCGGCTTCCTGGGCGAAGTCGTCCACTTTGTTGGCCACCATGATGACCGGCTTCTTGCTGCGGCGCAGCATCTTCATGACGCCTTCATCCGTGGCGGTGGCGCCAACGGCGGAGTCCACCACGAAGAGCACGGCGTCCGCGAGTTCCACTGCCATCTCGGCTTGCTCGGCAACCCGGGCGTGGATGCCGCGCGCGTCGTGTTCCCATCCCCCTGTATCCACCAGGGTGAAGTTGCGGCCGTTCCAGTTCGCCGAGTACATGACGCGGTCGCGGGTCACGCCGGGGGTGTCTTCCACCACTGCTTCGCGGCGGCCCAGGATACGGTTCACCAGGGTGGACTTGCCAACGTTTGGCCGGCCGATGATGGCCAGGACAGGGTCCAGCTTGAGGGGACCTTCAAGGTCCTCGTCGCCGTACTCGCCGCTCAGCAGGGCGGCGTCGTCCTCGTCGAGCTCGTAATCCTCCAGGCCAGCCCGGAGGGAAGCAGCACGGAGCTCGGCTTCGTCATCGCCAATCGCGGCCAGGCGTTCGGCGACCTGGTCGGTGCCTGTGGGCGTGTAGTCGTCGTCGGCGCCGGAATGCCCGGAAGCCTGGGTGGTGTCGCTCATTGCACTGTCCTTAGTGGTCATCTGCCGGCGTCCCCGGCTACTGCTGTCAAGTCGTTGTGGTCAGCGAAGGGCAGGGGCTGCCCGCTGAATTGGATGGTGTCCTGGACATGCCCTGCCAGCGCTGCACGGATTTCCTGCGCCGCCCTGTCCATTGAAGCACGGCCGCTTTCACCGGCCCGGCGGGCCAGGGTCAGGGCTGAACCGAAGCTGACATGGAAGCGCCGCCCCGGCCGTGGCACGAAATCCAGGTGCTCATCGCCCTGCCGCGTGCCCAGGATGGCCACCGGCACCACGGGTGCACCGGAGTTCAGCGCCAGCCAGGCCACGCCCCCGTTGATGTCCGCGGCTGCGCCGCTCCCCGCGTCCCTTCGGGAAGAATCCCAACGCAGCGCCCGGCGTCGAGCACGTCCCTGCAGCGCTGCAGCGCTGCACGGTCCCCGCGGCGGTCCACGGGCAGCTGCCCGGAGGCGGTAAGCACGCGGCCCAGGAATCCTTTGAACATCTCCTGCTTCACGAGGATGTGCATGGGCCGCGGCGCGGCACCAAACATCACCGGCCCGTCAAGAAAGCTGATGTGGTTCCCTGCGAAGATCACCGGTCCGCCCGTGGGGACGTTGGTCCTGCCGGTGACGGTGGTCCGGTAGACCAGGTGGTCCAGGATCCAGCCCACAGGCCTGCTCCACGCCATGGTCAGTCCAGACGGCAGGCCGGCACCGGCGTCAGTCACGGTTGAGGACCTTGGTGACGATCACGAGGGCTGCATCAACGGTCTGCTCGAAGTCCAGGTCCGAGGAGTCCAGCGTCACCACGCCGGACGCGGCCTGGGTAAAGTTCACCACCGTGGAGTCCTTGGCGTCCCGGTGCGTCACCTGGGCTGCCAGCTGCTCGGCGTTCTGCGTGCCGCCCAGGCGGATACCCCGCCGGCGGAGGCGGGCTTCCTCGCTGGCGGTGAGGAGCATGCGCACTTCGGCCCCGGGTGCGACGACGGTGGTGATGTCCCTGCCCTCCACCACCATGCGGCGGTGGTGCTTTTCGATGAGGTCGCGCTGCCGCCGGATCAGTTCGGTCCGGGCGCCGAGGGTGGTGGCGACGGCACTCACGGCGGAGGAGATGGCAGGCTCACGGATGGCATCAGTGACGTCCACGCCCCCCACCCGGACGTATTCCTCAAGCGGGCTGGTGCTCAGTTCCAGGACAAAATCCCGGGATGCCTGCTCCACTGCCGCGCCGTCCTCGAGGTCGATGCCTTCGGTGACGCAGAACCAGGTCAGGGCACGGTACATCGCGCCTGTGTCCAAGTAGGCCAGCCGAAGCCTGCGGGCCACTTCCTTGCTCACGCTGGATTTTCCGGAACCGGACGGCCCGTCGATGGCAACCACCAGCGGCCGCCCGATGCGCAGCGCGCGCATGGTTTCGAGAAGTTCCTGTGTCATTACTGAAGTACCCGCCATCCGCGGTCGTTGAGAGCTTCGATCAGGTGGTCGTGCTTGTTCGGCAACACTGACAATTCCACCATGCCCACATTCTGTCCGGAGGAATGGTCCAGCCGCAGGTCCTCGACGTTCACGCCGATTTCGCCGATTTCCGTGAGCAGCTGCGCAATCTGGCCGGGCCTGTCATCCACCAGGACCGTGAGCCAGGAGTATGCCTGGGGCGGCCCGCCGTGCTTGCCCGGAATCCGGGCCTGCCCTGCGTTGCCTTCACTGATGAGCTGGGCCAGGTCCAGCCGGGCCCCCGGCGCGGTGGGCTGCTCCAGGGTGCCGATCAGGCGGTTCAGGTCCTCGCGGACCCCGTACAGGATCTGGACAACCTTGGCCGCGTTGCCGCCCAGGATCTGCACCCACAGCGTGGGGTCGCTGGCAGCGATCCGCGTGACGTCGCGCAGGCCGTTGCCGGCCAGTGACAAGGCATGCAGCGGCGTCCCCTGCAGGCGGCTGGCCAGCAGGGACGACATCACCTGGGGCAGGTGGGAAACCAGGGCCACGGCTTCGTCGTGTTCCTCGGCGCTGAACTGCGAAACCACCGCACCAAGGTCCGAGGCAAGCGAACGGGCTGCCTGAAGGGCTGCGGCAGAAGTCTCCTCCGACGGGCAAAGTACCCACGGCATGGAGGTGAAGAGCTCGCCGCGGGCCGCCACCGGACCGGATTTCTCCCTTCCGGCCATGGGGTGGGTACCAACGTAGCGGGAGAGGTCGGCGCCGAGGCCGCGCAGCCGGGACAGGATGTCCGCCTTGACGCTGGCAATATCCACCACCACGGCCTCGGGGTAGTCAGCCAGCGCGTGGCTCACGACGCCGGCAGTAACGTCCGGCGGAGCGGCAACCACTACGAGCTGGGGCTTGGAGCCGGCCAGGTCCTGCAACGGGCGTCCGGCACCGATGTCCACCGCAACCGCCTGGTTGGTGGGTGACGGGTCCGAGAGGAACACAGGCACGCCCCGCCCCCGCAGGCCCAGCCCAATGCTGGTGCCCAGCAGCCCGGTACCGATGACCACCACCGGGCCGTCCAGGTGGCCGCGCCCCTGGCTCTTGAACGCAGACATGCGTCAGAGCCCTACGGATGCCAGCAAGTGGCCGACTTCCTGCTTGCCCAGGTTGCGGATGCTGCCCTGGCGCTGGTCCCCGAGCCCAATGGGGCCAACCTTGACGCGGACAAGCCGCTGGACCGGGAAGCCGACAGCGTCGAAGAGGCGGCGGACGATCCGGTTCTTGCCGGAGTGGAGCACCACCTCAATCAACACGTGGCCAGGGGTGGAGTCCACCAGGCGGAAGGAGTCAACCGAAGCGAACCCGTCCTCCAGCTCGACGCCGGCCTTCAGCTGGGCGCCGACGCCCTGGGGGAAGGGGCCGCGCACCTGTACCAGGTAGGTCTTGGGAACCTCGTAGGACGGGTGGGTCAGCCGGTTGGCGAGTTCGCCGTCGTTGGTCAACAGCAGCAGGCCCTCGGTGGCAACGTCGAGCCGGCCCACGTGGAAGAGGCGTTCACCGGTGTTCTTGTTGCTTTTCAGGAAGTCGCTGATGCAAGGCCGGCCTTCGGGGTCCTCCATGGTGGAGACAACGCCCTTGGGCTTGTTGAAAACCATGTAGACCAGGTTCTCGTCCAGCTGGATCCGCAGGCCGTCAACGTGGATGACAGCAGTCTTGGGGTCCACGCGGACGCCGAGTTCGGTGACCACCTGGCCGTCCACCTCGACGCGGCCTTCAGCGATCATTTCCTCGCAGACGCGCCGGGAGGCGACTCCTGCGGAGGCCATCACCTTCTGGAGGCGCACGCCGTCGGCATCGTGGAGTTCGGACTGGGGAACGTTCCCCCGGGGGCCCTTCTTCCGGGCCGGTTTGCGGACCGGACCCAGGTTCTGGCCAAAGCGTTCGCTGCCGAAGGCGCGGGAAGCGGCTGCACCGGGAGCGCCGGTACGCGGCTTGGGCTTGGGTGCGCCGGGAGTCCCGGGGGACTTTTTTGCGCCGGGTTTGCGGGCAGCGGGATTGCGCGACGACGGCTTGGCACCCCTGGCGCCCTCAGCTCCACGTCCCTGCTGCTCCCCCGCGAGGTCGGGGTCGACGAAGCGCTCCTCGCGCGGCTTGGGCGCGCGGTGCGGGCGGTCCCCGCCGAACCCTGAAGCGCGCTGGCCTGCTCCGCCACGGGAGCCTCCGCCGAAACTGCTGCCCTGTGTTGAATTGCGCTGTGAACCGCTGCGTTCGTTTCCGCCGCGTCCCGAGCTGTTACGTGGTGAACCCTGGCGTCCCGCCTGTGTCATGACCCGTCCTTCAATGTGTTTTGGCCGGCAGAGATGTCCAAGGACAACCTTAGCCAGCCACGCAGACTTCGTCTGCCCTGATAGATAAACCTGCTGAATAGATCGATGCCCGCAGGGCTGTCCTGCCTACATCGTCTCGGCATCGTAGAACTCTGCGATCCCGTCGAGCCCCGGAAGGTGCGGCGACAGCTGGGGCAGTTCCCCCACTGAACTGATTCCCATCCGTTCGAGGAAATAGGAGGTAGTCCGGTAGAGGATTGCACCGGACTCGGGATCTGTTCCCGCGTCCTCGATCAGCCCGCGCTGGGCCAGCGTCCGTACGACGGAGTCAACATTGACCCCGCGAATTGCAGACACGCGCGCCCGCGAAACGGGCTGGCGGTACGCGATCACTGCCAGTGTTTCCAACGCCGCCTGGGTAAGCCTGGCAGTCTGTCCCTCAAGCACGTACTTGCCCACAATGTCGGCAAACTCCGCACGGGAATAGATCCGCCAGCCACCGGCGATGTTCCGCAATTCAAAACCCCGGGGGCTGGAACCGATACCAGCGCTGCTGGCACTCTCCATCTCCGGGGCGTTAACAGTATAGCCGTTGTAATCGCGCTGCAGTTCTGCCAGCAGGGAGCGGACCGCGTCGACGGTCAGCCCCACCCCGGCAGCCAGTTCCTCCTCCGTGGCCGGTTCGTCCAGGACCATGAGGACCGCTTCCACGGCAGCCTTGGCGCCGCCGGGAAGGTCGGCGAAGTCCGCATGGCCGGCCCCTTCCTGCTGACCGCTGCCGTCCAGGCTCCCTCTCCTGCGCCTTGGGGTTCACACCTGCTCCTCATATTCTTCGCTCAGGTTTTCCGCCGACCAGTCCCGGACATCGGCCGTCCAGTGGATTGCCAGCTCAGCCAGCGGGGACAGCTGGTCAAACGACACGGCCCTGTCCCGGAACAGCTCCAGGAGGGCCAGGAACCGTGCCACCACCACCAGGGTGGACCCCGCGTCGGCGATCAGGGACCGGAAGGTCAGTGGCGACTCGGACTGAAGGCGGCGCCCCAGTACTTCTGCCTGTTCCTTGACGCTGACGTTGCTGCCGTGCAGGTGGCCCAGAGCCACCTGCGGCGGCTGCGCCGGGGTTTTGGGCCGGAGCGCGGCCTCCGCCAACGCAGCGAACTGTTGGGGCGTATGTTTCCAGACCAGTTCAGGAAGCATCTCCGCGAAATGTTCCTCGAGCGCCACCTGCCGGGGAAAACGCCGGCCTTCCTGGTGGAGGGTCTCCCCCAGGATGCCTGCCACTTGCTTGAAGGCCTTGTACTGCAGCAACCGCGCGAAGAGCAGGTCCCTCGCCTCCAGCAGGGCGATGTCCTCGTCGTTTTCGACTTCACCAGCCGGGAGGAGTCGTGCCGCCTTGAGGTCAAGCAGGGTTGCGGCAATCACCAGGAACTCGCTCGCCTCGTCCAGCGCCCACTCTTCGCCGAGCCTGCTGCAGCTTGCGGATGTACTTGATGAACTCATCGGTGACCGTGGCGATGGCCACTTCGGTGATGTCCAGGCTGGTGCTTGGCGATCAGTCCCAGGAGGAGGTCGAACGGGCCCGTGAAGTTGGCCAGCCGCACCTCGAAGCCGGGTTTTGATTCGGCCACGGCGTGGCTAGGGTGCGCCGCCGCGGGAGATCAGCTCCTTGGCAAGCCGGCGGTAGGCGTCGGCCCCCACGTGGTTTCCGGCGTAGCTGGTGATGGGCTCCGCGGCCACGGTGGCATCAGCGAACTTGATGGAGCGCTTGATCACGGTTTCAAAGACTTTGTCGCCGAACGCCTCCACCAGGCGCGTGATCACTTCGCGGCTGTGCAGCGTCCGGGCGTCGTACATGGTGGCCAGCACGCCGTCCACCTGCAGGCGGGGGTTCAGCCGGTCCTGGACCTTGTCGATGGTTTCGACGAGCAGGGCCACGGCGCGGAGGGCGAAGAACTCGCAGATGAGCGGGATGATGACGCCGTGGGCCGCCGTCAGGGCGTTGACGGTCAGGAGGCCCAGGGACGGCTGGCAGTCGATGAGGACGACGTCGTAGTCGTCCTCGACTTTCTTGAGCGCACGGTCCAGGACCTGTTCACGGGCTACCTCGTTGACCAGCTGCACCTCGGCGGCGGAGAGGTCGATGTTTGCCGGCAGCAGGTCGACGTTCTCGACGCCGGTCTGGTGGATGGCGTCGCGGATGTCCACCTTGCGGTCCATCAGGACGTTGTACACGGTGAGGTCAAGCTCGTGCGGGTTCACGCCCAGGCCGGCCGAGAGCGCACCCTGGGGGTCGAAGTCCACCAGGAGGACCCGGCGGCCGTACTCGGCGAGCGCCGCGGCCAGGTTGATGGTGGAGGTGGTCTTTCCGACGCCGCCCTTCTGGTTGACCATGGCGATGACGCGGGCCGGACCGTGGGAGGACAGCGGCGCGGGTTCCGGGAACTCGCGGTATGGGCGTCCTGTAGGGCCCATCACCGCGTTATCCAGGTCGAATTCCGTGCCCTCCAGAGTTGCCGAACCCTGTTCGCTGCTCACGTATCTGTCCACACTTTCGATGACGGTGATTTCCTGCCGCTGGCTGACCAGCGCCCTTCGTTCTGCTCCCTAGGTTACAGCGCCCGACACGGTATTCGAGGGAACTTGACCTTCCGCGAATGTTGAGCCTTGACCCTCTAGCTGAGGTCGAAGGTTGAGGTGCCGGGCAACGTAAAACCGCCCCCGCAGCGTTGCTGCGGGGGCGGTTTTGCGTGTGTTGCGGGGCTGGCGGCTAGGCCTTGGCGACCTCGCGGGCACCCGCTTCCTTCGGTGCCATCTCGCCGTGGCCGGCGATCATTGTCTGCTCGTCAAAGGGCAGGCTCGCCGGAGAGGACGCGGGCCACCTGGCCGCCGTCGATCTCCTTGACCCAGGTGCCCACCAGGACCGTTGCCACGGCGTTGCCGGTGAAGTTGGTCAGCGCTCGGGCCTCTGACATGAAGCGGTCGATGCCAACGATGATGCCCACGCCGCCCAGCAGTTCCGGACGGTGGGCCTGCAGGCCTGCCGCAAGGGTGGCCAGTCCGGCGCCGGTCACGCCGGCGGCCCCCTTGGAGGCAATGATCATGAAGACCAGCAGGGAGATCTGGGCGCCGAGGTCCAGCGGAGTTCCCATGGCGTTGGCCACGAAGAGGGACGCCATGGTCAGGTAGATGGCGGTTCCGTCAAGGTTGAAGGAGTAACCCGTGGGAACGGTGACGCCCACAACCGGCTTGGAGACCCCCAGGTGTTCCATCTTGGCGATCAAGCGGGGCAGCGCAGCCTCGGAGGAGGAAGTGGAGAAGATGATGAGGTACTCGCGGGCCAGGTACTTCATCAGCTTGAAGATGTTCACGCCGGCCACCACCTGCAGGAGTCCGCCCAGGATGACCACGATGAACAGTGCGCAGGTGATGTAGAAGGCCACCATCAGGGTGAACATGCTCACGATGGCCTGGACGCCCGTTGCACCGACAACGGCGGCGATGGCGCCGAAGGCACCGACCGGAGCGATCCACATGATCATGATGAGGATGCGGAAGACGAGCGCCTGTGCGTGGCCGATGGCCTTGAGGATCGGAGTGCCCTGGGCACCCATCTTCTGCAGCGCGAAGCCAACCAGGATGGCAGCGAGCAGGGTGGGCAGGACAGGAATGTCACTCGGGATGATGCCCAGCAGGAAGTCCACGGTGCTGTCCGTGGCGGCCTTCTTGTTGGGGTCGTAGGGCGTCAGCTTCAGGCCTTCGCCGGGGTGGATGATGTTGCCCACCACCAGGCCGATGGCCAGGGCGAAGGTGGACATGATGATGAAGTAGCCCAGTGCGAGGCCGCCGACCTTGCCGACGGTGGCTGCCTTGGCAATGGAGCCGATGCCCAGGACGATGGTGCAGAAGATGACCGGCGCGATCATCATCTTGATGAGCTTGACGAACCCGTCACCCAGGGGCTTGAGGGACTTGCCCACCTCCGGGAACAGCAGGCCCACCACCGCGCCAAGGATGACGGCGGCGATAACGGCAATGTAGAGGTAGTGGGACTTGTCCAGTCCCTTGCGCCGCGGTGTCGCGGTCTCGAGCGACTCTCCTCGTTGAGAGGCCATGTTGTGTCTCCTTGTGGATATTCTGATAGACGCTGCGGCGCATTCTCTGGGCTCAACACGTCCTTGCAATGTGATATCCATCATTGGGCACCCCGTGATCCAGCTCACCGTTGCGTTCATATTGGTCGCGGCACCCTTGTTCAGATGGAGGCAGGCATGATCCACCGGTGGAGTATCGCCCGCCGTCTCTTCCTGGCGAACCTCCTGATCGTCATATCCTTCATCGCCATTGTGGGAACGGCTGCGTACGTGGACGCGCGGGACCGGACCTATGACGAGGCAGGCCGCCGCATGGAAGGGGTGGCAGCCTCCATCGCAGCAAACCCCCTGGTGCTCCAGGCCGCTGCCACGCCGGACCCGTCCGCCCTCCTGCAGCCGTACGCCAAAGAGGTCACCAGCGCGGCCCATGTCGATTTCATCACCATCATGGCTCCCGACCGGACCCGCTGGACGCACCCGCGGGATGAAGAGCTGGGGCGCCCGTACATCGGATCCATCGAAGAAGCGCTGCAGGGCCAGCCGTTCACCGAGGTCACCGCAGGCACCCTTGGCCCTTCCGTCCGGACCATCGTTCCAGTCAAGGACGCCGGGGGAAACGTCAAGGCCCTGGTGGCGGCGGGGGTTACCGTCCGCAGCGTCGACGTGGCGTTCGCCGGGCGCCTGCCGGTCCTGCTCGCCGTCGGCATTACCTTGCTGCTGGGGGGATCCCTGGCGTCCTGGCTGCTGGGGAGGTACCTCCGCAGGGTGACGCGCGGCTGGGGGCCGGAACAGCTGGCGCAGCTGTTCGCGTATTACGAATCGGTCCTGCACTCGGTGCGTGAGGGGCTGATCCTCATCGATGCCAGGAAGCGCGTGGTGATGTACAACGACCAGGCCGCCGAACTGCTGGGCCTGGCCGAGACCGGTAGCAACGATCCCACCCGGCCTCCATCGCTGGCAGACCTCCCCCTGGACAGCGAACTGCGGAGCCTGTTCGATTCCGGCCGCACCACCAAGGACGAGATGGTCCTGGCGGGCTCGCGCGTCCTGGTGGTCAACCAGGGGCCGGCCAGGGGCCCCGAGTCCCCCGGGACACGCGGGAAGGTCCCCGTATACGGAACGGTGGCAACCCTCCGGGACCGGACCGAGATTGAAGCCCTTGGCAACGAACTCCAGACCATGCGGACCCTTTCCGACGCGCTGCGGGCCCAGACCCACGAACACGCCAACAGGCTCCACACAATGGTGTCGCTCCTTGAACTTGGCCGGACCGGGGAAGCCCTCGATTTCGCCACCCAGGACCTGGCCCTGAGCCAGCAGCTGACGGACGACATGGTGAGCTCAATCGATGAACCCGTAGTCGGAGCGCTGGTCATGGGCAAAGTGGCGGAGGCGCATGAGCGGGGCGTTCAGCTGGATGTCTCCACCCTCGGCTCCGGCGCGGCACCCGGGGTGGCTGTCCAGGACCTGGTGACGATCCTGGGCAACCTTCTGGACAACGCCATCGATGCTGCCGCCGATGCGCCGCCACCCCGGCGGGTTGTCCTGACGCTTGAGGCGGACGAGGAAGGACTGGACATCGCCGTCAACGATTCAGGGGCGCCCATCGACCCGGCGGATTCCGAAAAGATCCTCCGGCACGGATTCAGCACGAAGCCTGCGGGGGCGGGAGGCCGGGGCATTGGCCTGGCACTGGTCCGGCAGGCGGTGCGGCGTTTGGGCGGTACGCTGGCCATCAACGGCCGGCGCGGCGCCAAGTTCGCAGTATTCCTGCCCGCGGGGGTGTCCCCGGAGAAGGAGCAAAGACAGTGAGCAACATCCGGGTCCTCGTCGTCGAAGACGAGGCCATCGCTTCGGCGGCACATGCCGCATACGTGGGGCGGCTGGCAGGATTCGAGGCTCGCCGGGACCGCGCCCGACGGCCAGTCCGCCCTGCGGCTCCTCAACGAATTCGTGGCCGCGGGAGAGCCGGTGGAGCTGGTCCTGCTGGACATGAACCTGCCCGACCTGCACGGGCTGGACATTGCCCGGCGGATGCGTTCGGCGGGGATCCTCGCCGACATCATCGCCATCACCGCGGTGCGGGAGCTCGCGATTGTCCGCAGCGCCGTTGCCATCGGTGTGGTCCAGTACCTGATTAAGCCCTTCACGTTCGCCACGTTCTCCGACAAGCTGGAGAACTACCGCCTGTTCCGGCAGCAGCTGGCCGGTTCCGGCGGCGGTCCGGGCAAGGGCAGTGCCTCGCAAAGCGAGGTGGACCGGGCCTTCGCGAGCCTCCGGGCCCCGTCGGAACTCCCGCTCCCCAAGGGCCTTTCCACGTCGACCCTCGGCTCGGTCCAGGAGTTCCTCCGGGCGCGGCCCGAGGCAGTGTCCGCCACCGAGGTCATGGATGCCCTGGGCATGTCCCGGGTAACGGCCCGGCGCTACCTGGAGTACCTTGCCGACGCGGGCACGGTTTCCCGCACCGCCCGTTATGGCACGCCGGGCAGGCCGGAAAACGAGTACCGCTGGAACTCCCGCTGAAGCGTTTCACGGTGGACGCCGGCCGCTATGGCGTCAGCGGGTTTCCGCCCCGCCCACCCGGAGTGCGCCGATCAGGTTGTCGATAACCGCCGGATCTTCGATTGTTGAGGGTACGGTGTACTCCTCGCCGTCCGCGATCTGGCGCATGGTCTTGCGGAGGATCTTCCCGGACCGGGTCTTGGGCAGGGCATCCACCACCGTCACGTGCTTGAAGTCCGCAACGGCGCCAATGTCCCGCCGCACCAGTGCCACCAGGTCCTTGGCCAGGACTTCTTCGGGGATGTCCACCCCTGATTTGAGCACCACATAGCCGCTGGGACGCTGCCCCTTGAGGGGGTCGGCGAGCCCGATCACGGCGCACTCGGCAACAGCCGGGTGCTGGCCTATCACCTGTTCCATGGCGCCGGTGGACAGCCGGTGGCCGGCAACATTGATGATGTCGTCAGTGCGGCCCATGACGAACAGGTACCCGTCCTCGTCGCGGTAGCCTGAATCGCCCGTGGCATAGCAGCCGTCGAATGCCTGGAGGTAGGACGAAATGAAGCGTTCGTCGTTGCCCCACAGCGTGGTGAGGGTGCCCGGTGGCAACGGCAGCCCCAGCACAATGTTGCCTTCGGTGCCGGGCTCCACTTCCCCTCCCCGCCGTCGAGGATCCGCAGGCGGAAACCGGGCATGGGAACGCTCGGCGACCCGGCCTTGATGGGCAACGGCTCCAGTCCCCTTGGATTGGCGCAGATGGCCCAGCCGGTTTCGGTCTGCCACCAGTGGTCCACTACCGGCACGCCGAGGACCCGCGATGCCCAGTGGAAAGTGTCGGTGTCCAGACGCTCGCCGGCGGCGAAGAGTGTCCGCAGGCTGGAGACATCGTAGTTTTCCAGCAGGGCTGCCTCCGGATCGGCCTTGCGGATGGCCCGCAGCGCCGTGGGAGCGGTGAACAGCACGTTGACCCGGTGGTCCTGGACAACGCGCCAGAACGCCCCGGCGTCAGGGGTGCCCACCGGCTTGCCCTCGTACATCACGGTGGTGGCACCGGCCAGCAGCGGCCCATAGACGATGTAGGAGTGTCCCACCACCCAGCCAACGTCGGAGGCGGTCCACATCACGTCACCGGGACCGATGTCATAGATGTTCTCCAGGGTCCAGCGCAGGGCGACGGCGTGGCCGCCGTTGTCCCGCACCACGCCCTTGGGCGCTCCGGTGGTCCCGGAAGTGTAAAGGATGTACAGCGGGTCGGTGGCCTGCACCGCGACGGGGGCCGCGGGCGTGGCCGATGCCATGGCGGTGTCCCAGTCCAACCAGCCGGCGTAGTCCGCGGCCGCCGACGCGAAGCCATCGCGGGCTTTGACCAGGACGGGGATATCAGGCGTGCCGGCCAGGCCGAGGGCCTCCGCGACCGCTGGCAAGTACTCGATGCGCCGGGCTGGTTCGATGCCGCCCGATGCCGTGACTACCGCGGCGGGGGCGGCGTCGCGGATCCGCGCGGCGAGTTCCTTGGGCGCGAAGCCGCCAAAAACCACCGAGTGGACCGCGCCCAGGCGTGCGGTGGCCAGCATGGCGATGGCTGCCTCCGGGATCATCGGCATGTAGATCACCACCCGGTCGCCCTTGCCTACGCCGTGACTCTGCAGCACGCCGGCAAAGCGGGCAACGGCGTCCGTGAGTTCAGCGTAGGTGTAGCGCTGCTGTGTTCCCAGCATGGCTGAATCGTGGATCAGGGCATCCTGCCCTCCGCGGCCCTCTGCAACGTGCCGGTCCAGCGCGTTGTAGCAGGTGTTCAGCTGCCCGTCCGGGAACCAGCCGTAAAGGGGCGCCCGGCTGGAGTCCAGGGCCTGGCCTGGCGGTGAGGTCCAGGAGATTTTTCGGGCTGCTTCCAGCCAGAAATCCTCGGGCTGTTCGACGCTGCGCTGATAGCTGTCCCGGTAGCTGTTGGTGACCATGAGGGTATCCCGTCCACGACGATGTGATGCAGCTCATCGTAGCGGCGGGCGGGACCGCCCACAAGGGTTTTGTATACAGTAATAAGTGTCAACCCACTATTTTCGAGATTTTGCTGCAATCCAACGGCAGCTGTGTATACACTGATGCTGCCACCGAGGAAGGAGGCCACCATGCGCGCCAGTGACAAGGCCTACGCGGCCCTGCGCGATGACATCATCGAATGGCGCCTGGCGCCCGGCACGGTCCTGGCCGAGGTGGAACAGTCCGAACGACTCGGCGTCTCGCGCACTCCGCTGCGGGAGGCACTGGGCCGCCTCACGGCGGAAGGGCTGACGACGGCGGGCGGCCGCGGCGTCGTCGTTACCGACATCTCCCTTGAGGACATCGACGAACTGTTCGAACTGCGCGAAACCCTTGAAGGCAGAGCAGCGGCATTGGCCGCCAGGCGTGGCGACGCCGCCACGTTCGAGCGCCTGCAGCGTGAACTGCTTGACGCGCCGCGGCTGGTCAGCGGCGACAACCCGGCCCTTCACGACTACTACGAACTGGTGGGCCGGCTTGATACAGCCATCGACGCCGCCATCTCCAACTCCTATCTGGCCCAGGCAATGCGAAGCCTGCGTGTGCACCTGGTCCGGATCCGCCGGCTCGCCGCCGACGACGCCGGCCGCCTCACCGCCGCAGCCGCCGAGCACGCCGCCATCGCGGAAGCCATCGCTGCCGGCAACCCGGGGCTCGCCGAGGCCGCTACCGTCGTCCACCTGCACCGAAGCCTCTCCCACGTCAAAGCAATCCACGCATCCCACCCGAAGGAGCATCATGGTTAAGGAACACCACGTCCGCGTCTACAAGAGCGAAGAGAACCTGCCCCGCGAGGACCAGCTCGCGTACAAGATCGCCCAGGTCGCGGCCGATCCCGTCGCCGTCACCGGCGAAGTGACCGACATGGTGATCAACCGCATCATCGACAACGCATCGGTGGCCATTGCTTCCCTGAACCGCGCCCCGATTGTCGCAGCCCGCGCCCAGGCGTTGACCCATGGTCCCAGCACCGGCGGGAAGGGTTCCAAGGTCTTCGGCATCGAGGAGCGGGTGGCTCCGGAATGGGCTGCCTGGGCCAACGGAGTGGCCGTGCGGGAGCTCGACTACCACGACACCTTCCTCGCCGCGGACTACTCCCACCCCGGCGACAACATCCCGCCGATCCTCGCCGTCGCCCAGCACGTCGGCTCCAGCGGCCAGGACCTGATCCGCGGCATCGCCACCGGCTATGAGATCCAGGTCAACCTGGTCAAGGCCATTTGCCTGCACAAGCACAAGATCGACCATGTGGCGCACCTCGGCCCCTCCGCAGCGGCCGGCATCGGCACCCTGCTGGGCCTCGACGTCGAAACAATTTTCCAGTCGGTCGGCCAGGGCCTGCACACCACCACCGCCACCCGTCAGTCCCGCAAAGGCGAGATCTCCACCTGGAAGGCGCACGCCCCCGCGTTCGCCGGCAAGATGGCCGTCGAGTCCGCCGACCGTGCCATGCGCGGCCAGACCTCACCGGTGCCGATCTACGAGGGCGAAGACGGCGTCATCGCCTGGATGCTGGACGGCCCGGACGCGTCCTACATGGTTCCGCTTCCCACCCCCGGCGAAGCCAAGCGCGCCATCCTGGACACCTACACCAAGGAACATTCCGCCGAATACCAGGCGCAGGCCTGGATCGACCTGGCCCGCAAGCTGCACCGGGAACACCCCGAGGTCACCGACCCGGCCAACGTCGAATCCGTGCTGATCAAGACCAGCCACCACACGCACTATGTGATCGGCTCGGGCGCAAACGACCCCCAGAAGTACAGCCCCACCGCGAGCCGGGAAACGCTGGACCACTCCATCCCGTACATCTTCACGGTGGCCCTGCAGGACGGCGCCTGGCACCACGTGGACTCCTACTCCCCCGAACGCGCTGCCCGCCCGGACACCGTGGACCTGTGGCAGAAGGTGACCACGGTGGAAGATCCGGAATGGACCCGCCGCTACCACTCGCTGGACATCGCCGAAAAGGCTTTCGGCGGCTCCGTGGAGATCACGCTCAAGGACGGCACTGTCATCACCGACCAGATCGCCGTCGCCGACGCCCACCCGCTGGGTGCCCGGCCGTTCGCCCGGGAGCAGTACGTCAACAAATTCCGCACCCTCGCCGCAGGGCTGGTGGAGGAGGCCGAAATCGAAAGGTTCCTCGCCGCCGTCGAACGCCTCCCCGAACTCGCCGCGGGCGAACTGGACCAGCTCAACATCACTGCCGCCCCCGGGGTTATCGACCTGGCGGCGGCACCGAAGGGACTCTTCTGATGCTGTACTCAAAAACCACGCCCGAGCAGAAGCGGATCCGCTTCCGGGAACTGCTCTCTTCCGGCACCATCCAGCAGTTCCCGGGCGCGTTCAGCCCCCTCTCGGCCCGGCTCATCGAGGAGAAGGGCTTCGCCGGGGTCTACATCTCCGGCGCCGTCCTGGCCAACGACCTGGGCCTGCCGGACATCGGCCTGACCACCCTCACCGAGGTGGCCACCCGCGCCGGGCAGATCGCCCGCATGACGGACCTGCCCTCGATCGTGGACGCCGACACCGGGTTCGGCGAGCCCATGAACGTGGCCCGCACCATCCAGGAGCCTCGAGAACGCCGGACTTGCAGGATGCCACATCGAGGACCAGTTCAACCCGAAGCGCTGCGGCCACCTGGACGGCAAGAACGTGGTGGACCTGGACACCGCCACCAAGCGCATCCGTGCCGCCGCCGACGCCCGACGCGACCCCAACTTCCTGATCATGGCCCGCACCGACATCCGGGCGACCGACGGGCTGGAAGCGGCGCAGCAGCGGGCCAAGGCCCTCGTTGAAGCCGGCGCAGACGCGATCTTCCCGGAAGCCATGAAGGACCTCAGCGAGTTCAAGGCCATCCGGGATGCCGTGGACGTGCCGATTCTGGCGAACATGACCGAGTTCGGCAAGAGCGCGTTGTTCACCGTGGACGAGCCTGGCCGGCGTCGGCGTCAACATGGTCATTTACCCGGTAACGCTGCTCCGTAGTGCCATGGGTGCTGCTGAGCGTACTCTGGAATCGATCAAATCCGACGGCACCCAGGAGGCACAGGTCCCAAGCATGCTGACCCGTGCCCGGCTCTACGACCTCGTTGACTATGAGGCCTACAACCACTTTGACACCGGGGTGTTCAATTTCCGGATCCCCGGAACCTGACATCCCCCTGACACCACTCCGGAATGCCGGCAGCTGCCGGACACCAGGCTTTAGGAACAAAGGAGTTTCAGCAATGGCTGAAAATGAGATCAAAAAGGGCCTTGCCGGCGTCGTGGTGGACTACACCGCGGTCTCCAAGGTCAACCCTGACACGAACTCCCTGCTGTACCGGGGCTATCCCGTCCAGGAGCCTGGCGGCGAGGTGCAGCTTCGAGGAGGTGGCCTACCTGCTGTGGAATGGGGAACTGCCCACCAAGGAACAGCTCGCGGAGTTCGCCGCCAGGGAGCGCGCCGGGCGCGCCCTCGATCCGGTGGTCAAGCAGGTCATCGATGCCTTGCCGGTGACCTCGCACCCGATGGATGTCTGCCGGACCGCGGCCTCCGTGATGGGCGCCCGCCATCCGCTGGCCGAGGACTCGTCCCGGGAGGCCAACATGGCCAAGGCTGTGGACCTTTTCGCGGCCATGCCGGCGGTAGTCGCCTACGACCAGCGCCGCCGCCACGGCCAGGAACTCGTCGAGCCGCGCGACGACCTGGGCTATTCGGCGAACTTCCTGTGGATGGCCTTCGGCGAGGAACAGGTTCCTGAGGTGGTGGAGGCCTTCAACGTCTCGATGATCCTGTACGCCGAGCACTCCTTTAACGCGTCCACTTTCACGGCCCGGGTCATCACCTCAACGCTCTCCGACCTGCACTCCGCGGTGACGGGCGCGATCGGGGCCTTGAAGGGTCCACTCCACGGCGGGGCGAACGAGGCAGTAATGCACACCTTCGACGAGATCGGCATCCGGCAGGAGGAGTCGCTCGAGGAGGCGGCGGCCCGGGCGAAGGCCTGGATGGAGGACGCCCTGGCGAAGAAGAAGAAGGTCATGGGCTTCGGCCACCGCGTCTACAAGCACGGCGATTCCCGGGTGCCCACCATGAAGGCGGCCCTCGACAAGATGATTGCGCACTACGGCCGCCCGGAGTTGCTGGGGCTGTACAACGGCCTGGAGACGGCAATGGACGAGGCAAAAGCCATTAAACCGAACCTCGACTACCCGGCCGGACCCACCTACCACCTGATGGGCTTTGATACGCCAACGTTCACTCCCCTGTTCGTTGCCAGCCGGATCACCGGCTGGACCGCGCACATCATGGAGCAGCTGGACTCGAACTCCTTGATCAGGCCGCTGAGCGAATACAACGGTGTGGAGGAACGGCACCTTCCGTAGCATTTGGCAGGAAGATTACGACGGCGGGTGGGCACTTTGGTGACCGGCCGCCGTCGGACGTTTAACAGCACGGCACCTGCCGGACTTACTCCAGGAGGCTTTCAGACGACGCGACGGACTCGTTATCGGTGTGCATGGTGACCACTACATTCACCGTGCCACCTTCCAGCACCACGGGCAGCCAGTGGTCGGCGTCCTGCCACATGCGCTCCACCGGAAGAGCGTCCACGCTGAACCACTCAGGCAGGATTTCGTCACTGGGCACCGGATCCCCGCGCCAGGTGCGTGCGGTAAAGAGCCGGGTGGCCATGTTCCACTCCGGCCGCGCCGGGAAGACAAAGCGGACGGTTCCGGCGTCGGCCAGATCCTCGTGGCGGAGCACTACGGCGGTTTCCTCGAGCACCTCACGGATCACCGCCTGCGCGTCAGTCTCCCCAGGTTCCACGTGGCCGCCGATGCCCACAATCTTGCCCTTGCCGAAACCCGTCTGCTTCAGTCCCAGCAGTACCTCGGAACCAGTTGGGCCCTCCCGCAGGAGGAAACAGAGGGTCACTGCGGCGCTCATGCCATGCCCCCTAACCCAGCGCCCGGGGATGCGCCGCGGCGTAGATCTCCCGCAGTGTATCGGCGGTGACCAGCGTGTACACCTGTGTGGTGGTCACGGAGGCGTGGCCCAGCAGTTCCTGTACCACCCGGACGTCCGCGCCGCCTTCAAGGAGGTGGGTGGCGAAGGAGTGCCTCAGCGTGTGGGGCGAAACATCGCGGGTGATGTTGGCCTTCTCGGCCGCCGCTTTCAGGATGGTCCAGGCACTCTGCCGGCTGATTCTGCCGCCGCGGGCGTTGAGGAACAGCGCCGGCGTGCCCTTCCCCTTGGCGGCGAGCAGTGGGCGTCCGCGGACAAGGTACGCATCGAGCGCCCGTGCGCCGTAGGATCCCAGGGGCACCAGGCGTTCCTTCGACCCCTTGCCGAACAGTCGGACAATGGCCGGCCCGGATTCCGGCCCGGCAAGGGAGATATCGTCAACGTCAAGTCCCACGGCTTCACTGATCCTGGCACCGGTGGAGTAGAGGAATTCGAGCAGGGCGCGGTCACGCAGCCCCGTGGCGGTGTCAGTTCCGGCCGCTTCGAGGATGCGGGTCACTTCGTCAACGCTGATGGCTTTGGGCAGCCGTTTGCCGGCCATGGGCGGATGCACTTCGCTGGCTGGATCCGCAGGCGTATGGCCCTCGAGGGCCCAGAACTTATGCAGGCCCCTGACGGCCACCACGGTCCGGGCCGCGGAGCGAACGCCCAGGATGGAACCGCCGTCGGACCCGTCGGAGAGGGCACGGACGTAGCCCGTGACGTGGTGCCGGGTGATGTCGCCGGGGCGGCTGCAGCCCGCTTTGGTGAGGTAGCGGGCGTACCGGGCCAGGTCCCGCCGGTAGGCCGCCAGGGTGTTTGCCGCCAGTCCCCGTTCCACTCCCACGTGTTGGAGGTAATCGGTGATTCCCCGGTCGATCGCGGACGGGATTCCCGCCGGGGCAGCGGCGGCGTTACGAGCTGCTTCGACCACAGGCGCGGGTTCGGCCACAGCTGCCGCTTCAGCCACAGGTGCCGCGTGAGCCGAAGGACCCGGAACCATTAGCGCTGGCTTGGGTGTGCGGGCCAGGAGGCGTCGGCGGGGCGAAGTCCCTCGTAGCCGCCTGCCCGGGCGGCCGCGGCGGCAAGAATCCCGACGACGGCGGACGGGTTATGCAGGCGGCCGGCCAGCACGGAGGTCACGGCATCGTCCAGGCTGAGCCAGTGGAACTCAATCTCCGCTTCCTCATCCGTCCGCTCGTGGCGGTCGTGATGAGGTACCTCCGTGAGATCCCGGGCCAGGTAGATCCGGATGGCCTCGCTGGAGGATCCCGGTGAATTGAAGACATCGGCCAGCACGTTCCAGGTCCCGGCAGCCAGGTCCGCTTCCTCAGCGAGCTCCCGGGCCGCACCCACCACGAAGTCCTCGCCTTCGACGTCCAACAGGCCCGCGGGGACCTCCCATAAATCCATACCCACGGGGTGCCGGTACTGCTTCAGAAGCAGGATCTGGCCTTCGTCATTCATGGGCAGGACAGCAACGGCCCCGGGGTGGTCGATGTAGTCACGGGTGAGGGCGTCCCCGGATTCGGAGAGCTGGAAAGTGTCACTGACGACGTCCCAGATCCGGCCCTGGTAGACCTTCTGGGTAGACAAAAGACGGCGCGGGCTTGGTGCATCCGAAACCTGTTTGGCAGGGGTGGCTTCAGGTGTACCAGGCATCGCGCCGTCCTTTTTGTTCTCTTGACTACTTAGCGGTAACGGTACCCGATGCTGCAGGCACCTCCACCGCGGGTGCAGCCGTGTCGGCGGCGCCCTTCGCGCTTGCACCCTGGTGGTCCAGGGCGGCCTTGACCAGGCCGGCGAACAGCGGGTGCGGGCGGGTGGGACGCGAGCTCAGCTCGGGGTGCGCCTGGGTGGCGACATAGTACGGGTGGATGTCGGCAGGCAGCTCAACGAATTCGACGAGCTTGCCGTCCGGGGAGGTGCCGGAGAAGACCAGGCCCTTGTCGGCAATCTGCTGGCGGTACTTGTTGTTGACCTCGTAGCGGTGCCGGTGGCGTTCGCTGACCGTGGTCTTGCCGTAGGTACCGGCGATGACAGAGCTCTCGTCGAGCTTGGCTTCGTAGAGGCCGAGGCGCATGGTGCCGCCCAGGTCGCCACGGCCTTCCACGAACTCCAGCTGCTCTTCCATGGTGGCGATAACCGGGTACTTGGAGTCCGGCTCGAACTCGCTGGAGGAAGCGCCCTCCAGTCCCACCACGTTGCGGGCATACTCGATGACCATGCACTGCAGCCCAAGGCACAGGCCCAGCACGGGCAGCTTGGTTTCGCGGGCGAACTTGAGGGCGCCCAGCTTCCCTTCGAGGCCGCGGATACCGAAGCCGCCCGGCACGCAGATGGCGTCCACGCCGTCGAGCGCCTTAACGGCACCTTCGCGGGTTTCGCATTCATCGGACGGGACCCACCGGATCTTGACCTTGGCTTCGTTGGCAAAACCGCCGGCACGCAGCGCCTCGGTCACCGAGAGGTACGCGTCCGGAAGGTCGATGTACTTGCCCACCAGGGCAATTTCGATCTGGTGCTTCGGGTTGTGCACGGCCTCCAGGAGACGGTCCCAGCCTGGTCCAGTCCACGTCCTTGAACGGGAGGTCCAGGGCACGGACGATGTAGGAGTCCAGGCCCTGGCTATGCAGGGTTTTGGGGATGTCGTAGATGCTCGGGGCGTCCGGGCAGCCGATGACGGCCTCGAGGTCGACGTCGCACATGCGGCCGATCTTGGCGCGCATGGCCTCGGGGATCTCGCGGTCGGACCGGATGACGATCGCTTCCGGCTGGATGCCGATGGAGCGCAGGGCGGCCACCGAGTGCTGGGTGGGCTTGGTCTTCAGTTCCTGCGACGGTCCGATGTACGGGACCAGGGAGACGTGGACGAAGAAGACGTTGCCGCGGCCCACGTCCTGGCGGACCTGGCGGGCCGATTCGAGGAATGGCTGCGATTCAATATCGCCAACGGTGCCGCCGATTTCGGTGATGATGACGTCCGGGGCGTTCTTGCCCTCGGCGGGCAGGCGCATGCGGCGCTTGATTTCATCCGTGATGTGCGGGATGACCTGGACGGTGTCGCCGAGGTATTCACCACGCCGTTCCTTGGCGATCACCGTGGAGTACACCTGGCCGGTGGTCACGTTCGCGGAACCTTCGAGGTTCTCGTCGAGGAAGCGCTCGTAGTGCCCGATGTCCAGGTCCGTCTCGGCGCCGTCGTCAGTGACGAAGACTTCACCGTGCTGGAAGGGGTTCATTGTGCCCGGATCCACGTTCAGGTAGGGATCGAGCTTCTGCATCGTTACGGACAAGCCGCGCGCCCGGAGCAGGTGACCGAGGCTGGAGGCCGTCAGTCCCTTGCCGAGCGAGGACGCCACACCGCCGGTGACGAAGATGTGCTTGGTCATCTTGGAGGACCCCGGGAACCGGGAATTTACACGGGAATTTGATCGCTGCACCACGGAGTTCGAGCCTATCATCAATTGAGCCTTCCACGGGTCGTACGGAACCTGCGCCCAAGCGTTCCAGTCTGCTGGGCCGCGGCCCCCGAATCAAGGGCTGTCCACCCCCAGCCGGGAGGGCCGTGTCGCCTTGTTCTGCGGTGTCTTCCCTGTCAGGCCCGCTGCGGCAGGAGTTTTGCGTCATCCAGCAGTTCCCGGGCGTGCGCCTGTGCGGACTCGGAGTCCTCCTGGCCGGCCAGCATCCGGGCGAGCTCGCGCACCCGCTCGGGTCCGTCAAGGAGGCGGACGTCACTGGAGGTGAACCCGGTGGCGGTGCCGCCGTCGGCTCCCCGGACGGAAGTTTTGGTCACGGTGATGTGCTGGTCCGCGAAGGCGGCCACCTGCGGAAGGTGCGTGACCACCAGCACCTGGACGTGGCGGGCCAGCATGGCCAGCCGGCGTCCGATTTCGACGGCGGCGCGGCCGCCAACGCCGGCGTCCACCTCGTCGAACACAAATGTGGGGACGGGGTCGACGGCGGCGAGCACCACTTCGATGGCGAGCATCACACGGGACAATTCACCACCTGACGCGCCCTTGCCAAGCGGCCTGGCGGGGGCTCCGGAGTGCGGCTGCAGCAGGAAGCTGATCTCATCCGCCCCGTGCGGGCCCAGCTGCCCGGCCAGCTCGAGGTTGATCACCAGGGTGGCGTCCGCCATGGCCAGGGCCTTGAGTTCGGCGCTCACCCGCGCTGACAGGTCCTTCGCGGCTTTGGAACGGATCTTGCTGATGGCCGCTGACTGCTTGGTCAGTTCTGCCTCGGCCCGGACCACCTCGGCGTCCAGCGCTTCGATCCGGGCGGAGTCGTCCTGCGGCTCGTCGTACCGGACACGGGCCTTTCCGGCCCACTCCAGCACTTCGTCGATGGTGGGGGCGTATTTGCGGACCAGCTTGGCGAGGGCTGCCCGCCGGTCCTCGATCTCGGCGAGCCGTTCCGGGCCCTCGGTGTCCAGGCCGGCCTGGTAGCTGGCAAGTTCGGTGGCAATGTCATTGAGCAGGAAGCCCACCTCTGCCAGCCGGGCGGCGGCGGAGCCCAGCTCGGCATCGTGCTCGGCGACATGCTCCAACGTGCGCTTGGCGGAATCGACCAGGGTGGTGGCGTCGCCGGTTTCGCCGAAGTCCTCGGCAATGAGGGCCTGGTGCGCCGCGCTTGCCGCGATCCGCAGTTCCTCCACGTTGGCAAGCTTGACGGCCTCGGCCTTCAATAACTCGTCCTCCCCCGGCTGCGGATCGACCTCATCGATCTCGGCGAGGGCCGCCTCCAGGGATTCGGCTTCGCGGAGCCTGTCCCGCGCGGCGCTCCGCAAGCTGTCCAGTTCGGCCTGGCTGGACTTCCAGTGGCCGTACAACTCCTGGTACGCAGCCAACGGGGCGGCCAGGTTATCCCCCGCGAACTTGTCCAGGGCTTCCCGCTGCGCGGTGGCGCTCTTGAGCCGGATCTGGTCCGACTGGCCGTGCACCACCACCAGGGACTCGCCGATCTCGGCCAGCACGCCCACCGGCGCAGCCCGGCCGCCAAGGAACGCGCGGCTGCGGCCATCCGCACCCAGGCGACGGGCCAGGATGAGCTCAGCGCCGCCGTCGAACTCCTCGGCTTCCGCGCCGGCATCGAGGGCACGGGCAATGGCCGGGTGTCCGGCGTCGAGCTTGAGTACTGCTTCTGCCGTGGCGCTTTTCGCGCCGCTGCGTACTGCTCCGGCGTCGGAACGGGCTCCCAGCAGCAGTCCGACGGCGGTGACCACCATGGTCTTGCCGGCACCGGTTTCGCCGGTGACCACGCTCAGTCCCGGGCCGAGCGGGAGCGTCGCGTCGGTGATGACACCCAGATCGCGGATTCTCAGTTCTTCAAGCATGGTTTCACTTCGCAGTCGACGGATCGGGTTCGCTGCCGGGGTTCTCCGCATGCGGTACCGGCAGCGGCGGCATGGGCCGGGGCGTCCGCACAATGGGGATGGGGCCGGTATGCACGGCATCGGACTTGGGCACCGGACCTCGCCAGCCATGGATGGGCAGCTGGAATTTGCGGACCAGGCGGGCGGAGAACGGTGTCTGGTGGGTTCGGGCCAGCCGGACGGGGGTAGCGGACTTGGTGACCTCCACACGGGCGCCGGGAGGCAGGTCCACCGAGCGGCGGCCGTCGCACCAGAGCACGCCCTGGGCATCGGTCCGGCCCAGCACCTCGACGGCAAGTTTTGACCGGGGCGAGACGACGAGGGGCTTGGCGAAGAGCGCGTGGGCGCTGATGGGCACGATGACCAGGGCCTCCACCTCCGGCCAGACCACCGGGCCGCCTGCAGAGAAAGCATAGGCCGTGGACCCGGTGGGGGTGGCCAGCACGATGCCGTCAGAGCCGAAGGACGTCAACGGCCGCTCGTCCACCTCGGTCACTACTTCCAGCATCCGTTCGCGGTTGGCCTTCTCGATGGCGGCCTCGTTCAGCGCCCAGGTGTGCCAGATCTTTTGTCCCTTGACCCACACCTGGACATCGATGGTCATCCGCTCCTCAACCGTGTATTCACGGCTGGCGATCCATTCGACAGTCTGGGCCAGGTCCGCCCGCTCACTTTCGGCCAGGAAACCCACATGTCCCAGGTTGACGCCCAGGAGCGGCACGTCCACTTCGCGGACCAGTTCGGCGGCCCGGAGGATAGTTCCGTCGCCGCCAAGGACCATGACCAGTTCCACGTCGGGCAGCTGGACATGGTCGTGGAGCACCTCCACCGGGTGCGCCAGATGTCCGAAGAACCGTTCCATGTCCCCCAGCTCGGAGTCCTGCATCACGGAGACCATTCCCGAAGCATGCAGCAGGGCGCAAGCTTCCCAGGCGGCTTTCAGTGACTCCTCGCGGCCGGTGTGGGCAAGGACCAGTACACGCCTGCTCATCAGGTTCCGCTCTCTAGTGGTTCTGCCAGATTTGTCCGAGCAAGGCAGCGGCTGCTGCCTCCCGCTCTTCGATCTTAGGCAAGTCTTGGGTGATCCTGCGTTTTATCCACAGGAAGTATTCAACGTTTCCGTCCTGGCCGGGCAACGGACTGACCGCCAACCCGCACAGGTCCAGGCCGGCGTAGAGCGCTGCCCTGGCCACCTTCTCCACGGCCATCCGGCGTTCGCGCTCCGACGTGACCACGCCAGTGCGGCCCAGGCGGTCCTTGCCGATCTCGAACTGCGGCTTGACCATCAACACCAGGTCGCCGCCCGGTTCGGTGCAGTCCGCCAGCGGCTGCACCACGAGGGTAAGGGAGATGAAGGACAGGTCCGCGACAGTCAACGCAGCGGGGCCGCCGATGTCGGCCGGCGCCATGTACCTGACGTTCATCCCTTCGTGGACGTTCACACGCGGATCGCTGCGGAGGTGCGGCACCAGCCTGGCCGTGCCCGACGTCGACCGCCACCACGTGCGCGGCGCCCCGCCGAAGGAGGACGTCGGTGAAGCCGCCGGTGGAGGCACCGGCGTCCAGGCACCTTTTGCCCAGGGCCGATACGTCCGGGAAGGCATCCAGGGCGCCGGCCAGCTTGTGCCCTGCCCGGCTGGCATAAGTGTCCTGGTCATCGTGTTCGACGGCCAGGTCCCGGTTGTCGTCAACCTGCAGGGAGGCCTTGGCGAGGACATGGCCGCCGGAGCTGACCTTGCCCTCGGCGATGAGCGAGGCGGCGTGGGTCCGTGACCTGGCGAGTCCGCGGGCGACCAGTGCCTGGTCGAGGCGCACCGGCATCAGGCTCCCCGCCAGCCGGGTCACTGTTCGTGGGATGGCTGTCCGCGGTGTCGCTGTTGAGGGCGGCCAGCAGATCGTCGTGGAGCCTCGTTGTAGACGGTTTCGTGGTCCGCTGCCGGAAGCCCGGGCAGGTCGCGCAGCCTGGCGATAGCCTGCGCCACCTGCGGATCGGTGATGTCCTGCCCGGCGGCCTGCGGCCATTCAGGGGCTGGCTGGGCTGACGCGTGGTCCGGTTCGATCAGCTCGGTCATAGGACCAGTCTAGTGATCCAGCCACACCAGTTTGGGCGCCTGTGGGCTTGCCGCGTCCGGTGTACCGGCCCACCATGCCGCGCACGCCGCGCGCCAGGAGTCGAGGTGGTCCCGGCTGCCAATGATGCCCACGGCTCCGTTGGCCACGCGCGCCGTTGACTGGCCGCAGGTGTAGGTGCCGTCGTCGTGCGTTACCTCCGGGTACGGGCGGTGCAGGTCCGTGAGGTTTTCGATGATGTAGTCGGGGCGCTCCGCAGCCCGGGCCGCCAGGATTGTCTCGCGCGTGTCGACGCCGGTCAGCACAGCCACGGTGGCGAACCCGGCGTTGTTGCCGCCCAGGATGTCCGTGTCCAGCCGGTCGCCCACCACCAGGGGACGCTCGGCCCCCAGGCGCTTGGCAGCCGAATGGAACAGCGGCGCCTCCGGTTTTCCCGCGACTTTGGGCTGCTGGCCGGTGGCAGCGGCAACCGCGGCAACCAGGGTGCCGTTTCCCGGGGCGATGCCGCGCGCCTGGGGAATGGACATGTCCGTGTTGGTGGCCACCCAGAGGGCGCCGGCGTTCACCACGTACGTGGCTTCCGCCAGGTCCTTCCAGCCAATGGCTGGGCTGAACCCCTGGACCACGGCCACCGGGTCCTCATCCTGGCCGGCCACGGGGACCAGGCCTGCGAGCTCAATTTCCTGGGCGAGTGCCGGACTTCCGGTGATGAGGACCCGTGACCCGGGTGCCAGCATCGAGGCGAGCAGGCTCGGCCGCCGCCTGGGAAGAACTGACCACCTGGTTATCAGCTGCGGGTGCACCAAGCTCACGGAGGTGTGCTGCCACGTCCGCCGGTGAGCGGGAGGCGTTGTTGGTGACATAGCCCAGGCCGATGCCCAGCCCCGAAAGCTGCTGCAGTGACTCAACAGCGCCAGGGATGGCGTTCGGCCCGGCGTAGACCACGCCGTCCAGATCGGCGAGGAGCGCGTCGAAACGGGAAACCAGGGACTCGTCGCTCATGGATGTTCAGTCTTCCCGGCGGTTTTCATCGTGGTCGGTGCCTTCGTTGTCCTCAGCAGCGGCGTCATCCGCAGGCGTGGAATCGAGCCTCGTCGTGTTCCACCGAGTCCTGGTCCGATTCTTCGTCGTCGGAGACGAAGTAGTCGGCGTCCTGGTCGTCGATGCTGCTGTCCTGCGAGGACTTTGCTTCGGTGGCGCGGGAGCTTTCTGCCGCTACCTGCGTGGAGCCTTCAGCGGGGATTTCAGCTTCCGGGCCCTTGGCGGCCCGGTCCAGCATCCTGCGGCGTTCGGCCTCTTCCCGGGCTTCCTCTTCCTCGTCCCAGCCGAGGTCGATGATGTCGGGTTCCTCGTCCGTCCCCAGGCCCAGGGCGTTCTCTGCCACCACGGCCTGCCGGCCCCACTTTTGCGACTCATCTTCGCGTCCCACCGCAGCCAGGGCGTCGGCGTAGGCACGGAAGAGGCGCGGGCTGTAGGAGAACGCACGGTTGATGTCCAGCTGCGGGATTTCGAGTTCGGCTACTGCCGCATCCAGCTGGTCGAGGTCAGTGCGTGCACCAGCCGCAACGATTGCCAGTTCCACTTTTCCGGGAGCGTCCAGGTCCTTGGCTTCCTCCGAGCGCGCCACATCAAGGGCCCGGTCAGGGCGTCCCAGGCCACGCTCGCAGTCGGCCATCACGGGGAGGTGGACGTTGGAACCGCTGATCCGGCGGTAAGTGCGGAACTCGCGGAGCGCCTCACCGTAGTGGCCGGCAGCGTAGGCGGTAAGGCCCACCGCTTCACGGACAGCAGCGAGCCGTCCGCCACGGCGGCTGGCAGCGAGTGCGTGCTGGAAGGCAAGTTCCGGCTCATCATCGATGAGCCGGCCGGCCATCACCAGGTGGCGGGCAACCCACTCTGCGCTCTTGGCTTCGAGGGTCTTGATCTGGTGCTGCGTGGCGCGGTCCAGTTCCTTGCCCGTAACGTCCTCGTCGATCTCGGGCGAGCGTTCCCGGTCAGGCCGGTTGGCGCTGCGGAGGTCTGCGGCGTTAGGCACGCGGACAGGACGGTCCTCCTGGCGATCGCGGCCAAAGCCGCGCGGGCCGGAGCCGCCGCGACCGGACTCGGCGCGGGAGTCATCGCGGTCGAAACTGCGCGGTGCCCGGTCCTGCCGGTCACCGAACGGCCTGCGGTTCTCGCCACCGCCGGCACCGCCACCAAAACCACGGCGGTCACCCTCACCATCACGGCGCGGACGGTCGCCGAAAGGCTTACGATCACGATCACCAAACTGGCGACGGTCGCCTTCACCGTCGCGGCGCGGACGGTCGCCGAAAGGCTTACGATCACGATCACCAAACTGGCGACGGTCGCCTTCACCGTCGCGGCGCGGACGGTCGCCGAAAGGCTTGCGGTCACGATCACCGAACGGCTTACGCTCGCCACCGCCGGCACCGCCACCAAAACCACGGCGGTCACCCTCACCATCACGGCGCGGACGGTCGCCGAAAGGCTTACGATCACCAAACTGGCGACGGTCCCCTTCACCGTCGCGGCGCGGACGATCACCGAACGGCTTACGATCACGATCACCAAACTGGCGACGGTCCCCTTCGCCATCACGGCGCGGACGATCACCGAAAGGCTTGCGGTCACGATCACCGAACGGCTTACGCTCACCACCGCCGGCCCCGCCACCAAAACCACGGCGGTCACCCTCACCCTCACGGCGCGGACGATCACCGAACGGCTTACGATCACGATCACCAAACTGGCGACGGTCCCCTTCGCCATCACGACGCGGACGATCACCGTAAGGCTTGCGGTCACGATCACCGAACGGCTTACGCTCACCACCGCCGGCAGAGCCTTCACGCGAGAAGTTGTTGCCCTCGCGATCGGACCGGGACCGGAATCCGCGGGGGTCTCCGCCGGAATTGTTGTTGCCGCGGAACGCGCCACGGTCGTTGCCGCGGTTGCCACCGTTGTGCTCGGCCATATGGATTCCTCCTGTTGTGAGCCGACCACTGGCGCAACTGCAGCCGCTCGTTTCGTTTCCTACGCAACCCGAAATCAAGCGCTTCGAAGTCCGTACATCTTCATCAATTCTAGTGGAGCCACCAAATCCCCCGGCACAGTGGGAGCCCAGGGGGCGGTATCGTGGCCATCTTCACAATGAACAGGCCTCCGTCGCCTCTCCCGGGCCGGTTTCCCAACACGGCGTCATCAGGTCCTGCGGGTTTCACCGGGGGTTTGCCTGGGGGTGTGACCCCGGTTTGGGTGGTTAAGTGGTAGGGCCCTGACAGTCCTTGTCAGGGCCCTACGTTAATGTGTGTCCGGCGGTGACCTACTCTCCCACACCCTCCCGGGTGCAGTACCATCGGCGCTGTGGGTCTTAGCTTCCGGGTTCGGAATGGGACCGGGCGTTTCCCCCACGCTATGACCGCCGTAACCCTTGTACCCGGCCGTCCCCGGGGCTGGTGCCGCGGGGGTGGCGGGAAATCTTGTGTGGTTACAACATTGTGGTGTTGTTATTCAGTTGTTGGTTTCCGTGACCAGGGGACAACCCGGCTGGGTTGTTGGTTGGGAACCACATAGTGGACGCAAGCAGAATTTTGTATGTTTCTGTGTGGTGTAAGTTATTGGCCTATTAGTACCGGTCAGCTTCACGAGTCGTTAGTCCTCGCTTCCACATCCGGCCTATCAACCCAGTGGTCTGGCTGGGGGCCTCTCACACATAAAGTGTATGGAAATCTCATCTCGAAGCGAGCTTCCCGCTTAGATGCTTTCAGCGGTTATCCCATCCGAACGTAGCTAATCAGCGGTGCACTTGGCAGTACAACTGACACACCAGAGGTTCGTCCGTCCCGGTCCTCTCGTACTAAGGACAGCCCTTCTCAAATTTCCTGCGCGCGCAGCGGATAGGGACCGAACTGTCTCACGACGTTCTAAACCCAGCTCGCGTACCGCTTTAATGGGCGAACAGCCCAACCCTTGGGACCTACTCCAGCCCCAGGATGCGACGAGCCGACATCGAGGTGCCAAACCATGCCGTCGATATGGACTCTTGGGCAAGATCAGCCTGTTATCCCCGAGGTACCTTTTATCCGTTGAGCGACGGCCATTCCACAATGTACCGCCGGATCACTAGTCCCGACTTTCGTCCCTGCTCGAGATGTCTCTCTCACAGTCAAGCTCCCTTGTGCACTTACACTCGACACCTGATTGCCAACCAGGCTGAGGGAACCTTTGGGCGCCTCCGTTACTTTTTAGGAGGCAACCGCCCCAGTTAAACTACCCATCAGGCACTGTCCCTGACCCGGATTACGGGCCGAAGTTAGATGTCCAAAGTGACCAGAGTGGTATTTCAACGATGACTCCACCCGAACTGGCGTCCGGGCTTCAACGTCTCCCACCTATCCTACACAAGCCACTCCGAACACCAATACCAAACTATAGTAAAGGTCTCGGGGTCTTTCCGTCCTGCTGCGCGTAACGAGCATCTTTACTCGTACTGCAATTTCGCCGAGTTTATGGTTGAGACAGCGGGGAAGTCGTTACTCCATTCGTGCAGGTCGGAACTTACCCGACAAGGAATTTCGCTACCTTAGGATGGTTATAGTTACCACCGCCGTTTACTGGGGCTTAAATTCTCAGCTTCGCCTTGCGGCTAACCGGTCCTCTTAACCTTCCAGCACCGGGCAGGAGTCAGTCCGTATACATCGTCTTGCGACTTCGCACGGACCTGTGTTTTTAGTAAACAGTCGCTTCCCCCTGGTCTCTGCGGCCCCGATCCCCTCCACACCGCAAGGGTGTATCAAGGTAGGGGCCCCCTTCTCCCGAAGTTACGGGGGCATTTTGCCGAGTTCCTTAACCATAATTCTCTCGATCGCCTTAGTATTCTCTACCTGATCACCTGTGTCGGTTTGGGGTACGGGCGGCTAAAACCTCGCGTCGATGCTTTTCTCGGCAGCATAGGATCACCAAATCCCCCCAAACGGGGGTCCCATCAGATCTCAGGCACCATGAGTGGCGGATTTGCCTACCACTCGCCCTACATCCTTAGACCGGGACAACCATCGCCCGGCTCGGCTACCTTCCTGCGTCACACCTGTTAATACGCTTGCCTCCCAGGATCAGGTCCCGCGCTCCACCAAAACCCTCACACCACAAGGGTGATCGGGCAGGTCTCGGGCAGTTAGTATCCCCTGTTCAACATGGACGGTTTTTCGCCGGTACGGGAATATCAACCCGTTGTCCATCGACTACGCCTGTCGGCCTCGCCTTAGGTCCCGACTTACCCAGGGCAGATTAGCTTGACCCTGGAACCCTTGATCATTCGGCGGACGGGTTTCTCACCCGTCTTTCGCTACTCATGCCTGCATTCTCACTCGTGTAGGCTCCACCACTGGTTTACACCGCGACTTCACCGCCCACACGACGCTCCCCTACCCATCCAAACACCTGAACCACGAAGGCTTAGTCAATGCTTGAATGCCACAACTTCGGCGGTGTACTTGAGCCCCGCTACATTGTCGGCGCGGAATCACTTGACCAGTGAGCTATTACGCACTCTTTTAAGGATGGCTGCTTCTAAGCCAACCTCCTGGTTGTCTTCGCAACTCCACATCCTTTCCCACTTAGCACACGCTTAGGGGCCTTAGTTGGTGGTCTGGGCTGTTTCCCTCTCGACTATGAAGCTTATCCCCCACAGTCTCACTGCTGCGCTCTCACTTACCGGCATTCGGAGTTTGGCTGACGTCAGTAACCTTGTAGGGCCCATTAGCCATCCAGTAGCTCTACCTCCAGCAAGAAACACGCAACGCTGCACCTAAATGCATTTCGGGGAGAACCAGCTATCACGAAGTTTGATTGGCCTTTCACCCCTACCCACAGCTCATCCCCTCCATTTTCAACTGAAGTGGGTTCGGTCCTCCACGACGTCTTACCGTCGCTTCAACCTGGCCATGGGTAGATCACTTCGCTTCGGGTCTAGATCACGCCACTCACACGCCCTATTCAGACTCGCTTTCGCTACGGCTGCCCCACACGGGTTAACCTCGCGACGTAACACTAACTCGCAGGCTCATTCTTCAAAAGGCACGCCGTCACCAGAATCAGACTGGCTCCGACGGATTGTAAGCACACGGTTTCAGGTACTGTTTCACTCCCCTCCCGGGGTACTTTTCACCTTTCCCTCACGGTACTGGTCCGCTATCGGTCATTAGGGAGTATTTAGGCTTATCAGGTGGTCCTGACAGATTCGCACGGGATTTCTCGGGCCCCGTACTACTTGGGATACTCTCACAGGCGGTACAAACACATTACGGTTACGGGACTAACACCCTCTCTGGCCGGCCTTTCAAAACCGTTCACCTATGCGCGCACATCACACCCCACCAGCCCGGCAGAACTGGTACGGAAAGTCCCACAACCCCGACCATGCAACGCCCGCCGGCTATCACACATGGAACGGTTTAGCCTGATCCGCGTTCGCTCGCCACTACTAACGGAATCACTATTGTTTTCTCTTCCTGCGGGTACTGAGATGTTTCACTTCCCCGCGTTCCCCCCACGCACCCTATGTGTTCAGGTACGGGTCACTGAGTCACTCACGCGCTCAGCGGGGTTTCCCCATTCGGACACCCTGGGATCACAGTCCGGTTATCGACTCCCCCAGGCTTATCGCAGATTCCTACGTCCTTCTTCGGCTCCTAATGCCAAGGCATCCACCGTGTGCTCTTAAAAACTTGACCACAAAGATCAAAAACTACTTCACGAGAGAACCACGGAACCAAACAGCAAACCAACCACACCCAAAAAAGCGCAGCCAGCCAACCATCAGATCCAGGTTCATATTCTTGGAAATTGCTTCTTATACAAGATGCTCGCGTCCACTATGTAGTTCTCAAACAACAACCCCACACCACACACCCCACACACAACCCCACAAAGGGACCAACGCGCATGATCGGTGCAGCAGGGAAACCAGAAACAAACAAGTCCCACACCACCAGAACAGCACCCCCCAAAGGGAGACACCACCCGGCGCCGTGGCCCTGTTGCCTCAGGACCCAACAGTGTGCCAAACACTACCCAGCAGACCAAACCACCCAACGTTCCTGAACCAACCCATCAAAGAGCTAAGCCCGTACTAGCAAAAACGGTCTGTGCCACCAGGCACCTATTTGTTGATATTCCACCCATGAGCACCCGCCGCAGAACTTGCGTCTGCGCAACGGGCTTGCTTCCTGACAACACCACACCACCAACATGCGTCAGTGGTGGTTGTTGTAGGTGCTCCTTAGAAAGGAGGTGATCCAGCCGCACCTTCCGGTACGGCTACCTTGTTACGACTTAGTCCCAATCGCCAGTCCCACCTTCGACAGCTCCCTCCCACAAGGGGTTAGGCCACCGGCTTCGGGTGTTACCAACTTTCGTGACTTGACGGGCGGTGTGTACAAGGCCCGGGAACGTATTCACCGCAGCGTTGCTGATCTGCGATTACTAGCGACTCCGACTTCATGGGGTCGAGTTGCAGACCCCAATCCGAACTGAGACCGGCTTTTTGGGATTAGCTCCACCTCACAGTATCGCAACCCTTTGTACCGGCCATTGTAGCATGCGTGAAGCCCAAGACATAAGGGGCATGATGATTTGACGTCGTCCCCACCTTCCTCCGAGTTGACCCCGGCAGTCTCCCATGAGTCCCCGGCACTACCCGCTGGCAACATGGAACGAGGGTTGCGCTCGTTGCGGGACTTAACCCAACATCTCACGACACGAGCTGACGACAACCATGCACCACCTGTAAACCGACCACAAGTGGGGGACCTGTTTCCAGATCTTTCCGGTTCATGTCAAGCCTTGGTAAGGTTCTTCGCGTTGCATCGAATTAATCCGCATGCTCCGCCGCTTGTGCGGGCCCCCGTCAATTCCTTTGAGTTTTAGCCTTGCGGCCGTACTCCCCAGGCGGGGCACTTAATGCGTTAGCTACGGCGCGGAAAACGTGGAATGTCCCCCACACCTAGTGCCCAACGTTTACGGCATGGACTACCAGGGTATCTAATCCTGTTCGCTCCCCATGCTTTCGCTCCTCAGCGTCAGTTAATGCCCAGAGACCTGCCTTCGCCATCGGTGTTCCTCCTGATATCTGCGCATTTCACCGCTACACCAGGAATTCCAGTCTCCCCTACATCACTCTAGTCTGCCCGTACCCACCGCAGATCCGGAGTTGAGCCCCGGACTTTCACGGCAGACGCGACAAACCGCCTACGAGCTCTTTACGCCCAATAATTCCGGATAACGCTTGCGCCCTACGTATTACCGCGGCTGCTGGCACGTAGTTAGCCGGCGCTTCTTCTGCAGGTACCGTCACTTACGCTTCTTCCCTACTGAAAGAGGTTTACAACCCGAAGGCCGTCATCCCTCACGCGGCGTCGCTGCATCAGGCTTGCGCCCATTGTGCAATATTCCCCACTGCTGCCTCCCGTAGGAGTCTGGGCCGTGTCTCAGTCCCAGTGTGGCCGGTCACCCTCTCAGGCCGGCTACCCGTCGTCGCCTTGGTAGGCCATTACCCCACCAACAAGCTGATAGGCCGCGAGTCCATCCAAAACCACAAAAGCTTTCCACCAACCACCATGCGATGATCAGTCATATCCGGTATTAGACCCAGTTTCCCAGGCTTATCCCAGAGTCAAGGGCAGGTTACTCACGTGTTACTCACCCGTTCGCCACTAATCCACCCACAAGTGGGCATCATCGTTCGACTTGCATGTGTTAAGCACGCCGCCAGCGTTCATCCTGAGCCAGGATCAAACTCTCCGTTGAAGTAAAAACAAAAACAGACACAACCAAGAACCACGGAAACAACGCGGAACCAGGCTGCACAAAATCTGAAACCAGCTAAAAACACCATGCCAACCACGGGGTGGCGGCACAGCACAATCAACCAATCACATAACATAATCGGTATCAACAAACTTGGCACACTATTGAGTTCTCAAACAACAGACACATTCGAATATTCCCGGAATTAATTCAGAAGAATTTTTTTCCGTATTTCTTCGCTGCGATGTTTTTATCTTATTTCATTCATGTTCACTTTTGCAAATCCGGTTATTCTCCCGGAATCCACCCTGTGAAACGAATCCGCCCAGCAAAATAGAAAGCAATTCCATCAAATCCACGCGGGGCGCGGTAAGAATTGCTTCTCATCTTTTGGGGGTTTGTCACCACTCAGCGGCGGCGACTCAGAAAACAATACACGCCCCCCAGCAGCCGTGCAAATCGGCTGCCGAAGGGCGTGAATGCAGGACCCTGGGGTGCTAGGGAACCAGCACCTCAACCGTGGCCAGGTTCTTCTTACCCCTGCGCAGGAGGAGGTACTGGCCGTGCAGGAGCTCCGACTCGGAGATCACTGCCTCGGGGTCTGACACCTTCTCGTTGTTGACGTACGCTCCGCCTTCACCGACGGTCCGCCGCGCGGCCGATTTGCTTTCGGAAAGACCGGAGGCCACCAGCAGGTCCACGATTCCCATTCCATCCACCTGCACAGTGGTGGAAGGAAGTTCGGAGGTGGCTGCCTGCAGGGTTGCCTTATCCAGTACGGTCAGGTCCCCATTGCCGAACAAGGCTGCCGAGGCGGCAATCACCTTTTCGGTGGCTTCCACGCCGTGCACCAGTGAGGTCACTTCGAAGGCGAGCTTCCGCTGCCCTTCCCTGGCGAATGGACGCTCAGCCACCGACACGGCAATCTCTTCGATCTGGGCTCGCGACAGGAACGTGAATACCTTGAGCCGGTCCACCACATCGGCGTCGGCCGTATTGAGCCAGAACTGGTAGAACGCGTACGGGCTGCACATGCCGGCATCGAGCCAAATGGCATTGCCCTCGCTCTTGCCGAACTTGGTTCCGTCGGAGTTGGTGATGAGCGGCGTGCCGAGGGCATGGACGCTCTTGCCCTCCACCTTGCGGATCAGTTCCGTACCGCTGGTGAGGTTGCCCCACTGGTCCGAGCCGCCCGTCTGCAGTACGCAGCCGTAGTCGCGGTAGAGCTGGAGGTAGTCCATGCCCTGCAGGATCTGGTAGCTGAACTCGGTGTAGCTGATGCCTTCATCCGAGTTCAGCCGGGATGCCACGGCGTCCTTGCGCAACATGGTGCCCACCCGGAAATGCTTTCCTACCTCACGCAGGAAATCGATGGCGCTCAGCGGCGCCGTCCAGTCCAGGTTGTTCACCATTTTGGCGGCGTTGTCCCCCTCGAAGCTGAGGAAGCGCTGCACCTGGGCCTGGAGGTAGCCAACCCACTCCGCAACCGTGTCCTTGGTGTTCAACGTGCGTTCCGCCGTCGGACGCGGGTCCCCAATCATGCCGGTGGACCCGCCCACCAGGCCGAGGGGCTTGTGCCCTGCCAGCTGAAGCCGCCGCATGACCAGCAGCTGGACCAGGTTGCCCAGGTGCAGGCTCGGCGCGGTGGGGTCGAAGCCGCAATAGTACGTGACCGGCCCGTTGGCGAGGAGTTTTTCAAGCTCTGCTTCGTCGGTGGAAACATGGACCAGCCCACGCCACTTCAGTTCCTGCCAAATGTTGGCGAAAGTGGGGTCATTGCGCTGCGGTTCGAGGTTGTTCAGTTCTGGCACGCTTCCTAAGTTAGCAGTAACGCCGATGGCCCTGTCAGCCGGCGATACCTGCGGGCACGGGCTGCGCCGCAATCAGCCGCAACCGCTGCGTGGCACGGGTCATGGCCACGTAAAGGTCCCCCACTTTGCCATGCTCGTGGTTCAGCATCACTGACGGTTCCAGGACCACGACGCCATCAAACTCCAGGCCCTTTGCCTCGCGCGGGCTGATGACCACGATGTCCTGCTCGTAGCTGCCGGCCCCCGTGCCGATCCGGCGCCCATACACGGCGCGCAGGGCTGCCGTTGCCTGCGGCAGGAGGTCACCGTCAGCGATCACGGCGAGCAGGCCGCCGTCGAGCGCTGCAAGTTCCTCGGGGAGGACCTCAACAAGCCGGTCCACCACGCTGCCGGCGGAAACCTCGTCGATGATGGGGGCCCACCGCCCCTCGCGGACGGCCTTGGGCGCCGAGACCACGAGGCCCGCTGCGTTGGCCATCCTGACGGCGGCCTCGGCGATCTGCGATGGCGTGCGGTAGTTGACGGTCAATTCCTCCAGCTGCCACCGGTCACCGAACATCGGGGCGAGCGCCCCCTGCCAGGAGTTGGCACCGGCAACGGAGCCTGGTCTGCGCGATGTCACCCACAATGGTGAACGACTTCAGCGGGCAACGCCGCACCAACAACCGCCACTGCATGGGTGAAAGTTCCTGGGCCTCGTCCACCACGATGTGCCCGAAGGCCCAGGTGCGGTCGCTCGTTGCGCGTTCGGCCGCGGTCTGCCGGGTGTCCTGCTCCCGGTTCTGCTCAGCCAGGCTCCTCTGCTGACATGAGCGGATCCACCCCGGCGGCCTCCATGTTGACCAGGGTCTGCTTTGCGTTCGCCAGATCCCGCGCACGGTCGTGCTCCTGCTGCGCCAGCCCGCGGCCCGCCGCCGGGTCCAGGCTCGCCGAGCAGTTCGGCGGCCTCATCCAGCAGCGGGACGTCCGACTCGGTCCACGGCGCATCGGCCGGGCGCTGCAGCAGCGCCCGCTCAGCGGGAGTCAGGTTGGGGGTGCAGAACTCCAGCACCTCCGGCTTGCTGAAGAGGTCGGAGATCAGCTTCTCCGGCGTCATGGGCATCCAGCACAGGTTCAGCGCGATCCGCACGTCGCGGGCGGTCCGGACGTCCTCGGCAAGGTAGGAACGGTCCGCATTGTTGCCGATGTTGCCGGCCTCGACGAGTTCGGTCATCTGTTCCGTCAGTTCGCGCAGCAGGATTTTCACGAACGTCACGCGTGCCTCGTTGTACGGCTTCCCGGTGGCGCGGGCACGTTCCCGGGCGCGGCGCACCTGCCGCGGCGTGAGGGTGAGCTTGCGGCCGTCCACCTCGAGGATGCGGTTCTGCGCAGGGACGCGCATGCGGTTGGAGACGGCGTTGGCCACGATGGCAGCCATATCCAGGCGCCCCTTGATGGCGGCCACGTCCGCGTCGGTTTCAGGCACGGTGTGGATGCCCGGCATCAAGCGGCCAAGGCTTGCCATCACTACGCCGGTCTCACCCAGCGAAGGCAGCACCCGCTCGATGTATTTCATGAACGACGACGATGGCCCCACCAGCAGCACGCCTGCACTCTTGAGGCGGTCACGGTGGGTGTAGAGCAGATAGGCGGCGCGGTGCAGGGCAACGGCGGTCTTGCCCGTGCCGGGACCACCCTGGACCACGACGGCGCCGGAGATGGAGGACCGGATGATCCGGTCCTGCTCGGACTGGATGGTGCTGACGATGTCCGACATGCGGCCGGTGCGCTTGGAGTTCAGGGCCGCGAGCAGGGCGCCTTCGCCCTGGAGCGATTCGTCGTCCGTAAGCATCCCGGCGTCCAGGACATCGTCCTCAATGGCTTTGACTTCGCGGCCCTGCAGGATCAGGTGCCGGCGGCGGCGTACGCCCTGCCGGTCAAAGGCCGTGGCCTGGTAGAAGTTCCCAGCCTCCGGCGCGCGCCAGTCCACCATGAGCCGCTGCAGGTCCTCAGTGGTGAGGCCGATGCGGCCGATGTACTGCGCTTCCCCGGTGTCCAGGTCCAGGCGGCCGAAGACCAGCCGGTCATCCACCGCATCCAGCTGCGCCAGGCGGTCCTCATACAGTGCGGCGAAGGCGTCACGTTCCGAAACGTTCTGCATGGTGCCCACGGCACCGGCACGACGGACCTGCGCCAGCCTGGCTGCGCTTTTCCTCCCGGAGTTCCTCCAGCCGGGCATACAGGCCGGCTACATAATCCCGTTCGTGGGCCAATTCGGCGTCGAGCATCAACGTTCCCCTATCGCAAAAGACAGACCGTCCATTCTACAACCATTTCCGTTAACGCTGATGAAACCCGGGCGGCGCACCGGCAGCGTTTCGGGCCCGCGGCTTCGCTGGCTTGTATTTGGACACGGTGGGATCCCCGGTGAGCCAGAACCGCCAGGCGTATTCTTCCGAGCCTCCGGCCCCGGCCACGCCCACCCGCGGACCGGAACTGACCCGGCCGCCGGGAACGGAGGGAAGCTTCAGCCGGAACGGTGGAGCCAGCGCGTCCCGGCCGCTGTCCGCCGTCGTCAATCCCAGCGCTTTGGCCAGGCGGGCCGGCCCGCTGGCCAGGTCAGCGGGATTTCTGGATGTGGGCCGGCGCCGCTGGGCCAGCTCCAGGCCGTCCACGATCTCCCCTGCACGCAGCAGCAACGCGGATGCGACGCCCTCGGGCCCACAAACGATGTTGGTGCAGTGGTGCATTCCGTAGGTGAAGTAGACATACAGATGCCCGGCAGGACCGAACATGGGTGCGTTGCGGGGCGTGGGACCACGGTAGGTGTGCGAGCCGGGATCCGGGTGCAGGGAGTCCTCGGGTCCCATGTAGGCCTCCACCTCGGTGAGCCGGATGGACACGGCGCCGTCGCGGGACTCATGGGTCAGCACGGCGCCCAGCAGCTGCGGGGCGAGCTCGCGGGCGTCCGCGGACAGGAAGTTCCGGAGCCCGCTCGCGCCCAAGGTGCTTTCGTTCATTGCTTGACCTTACCCAAGCGCTGCCCGTTTCATCCGCCGTGGAATACGCAGCAACGGGAACATTTCCCGCCCACGGCCATGTCCGATTTCCGCTAGTAGCAGTGGGCGGAGGCTGGCAGGATGGAGGAATGGACTTCTGGCAGCGCTACCGGGCAATCGATGCCCGCGACCCCCGGTTCGACGGCCAGTTCTTCACGGCTGTCCGCACCACGGGGATCTATTGCCGCCCCTCGTGCCCTGCCCGGACCCCCAAGGCTTCCAACGTGACCTTCTACGAGACATCCGCCGCCGCACACGAGGCAGGCTACCGTGCCTGCAAGCGCTGTCTGCCGGAGGCGGTACCGGGAACCCCGGCCTGGAACGTGCGCCAGGACGTGGCGGGCCGGGCCATGCGCCTGATCAACGACGGCGTGATCAACCGCGATGGCGTGGCCGGCCTTGCCGCCCGCCTGGGCTATTCACCGCGGCAGCTCAACCGGATCCTGGGCCAGGAGCTCGGGGCCGGCCCGCTGTCCCTGGCCCGCGCCGCAAGGGCCCAGACCGCCCGCACCCTGTTGGTTTCCACCTCCATGAAACTCGCCGACGTCGCCTTCGCGGCGGGCTTCAGCAGCATCAGGCAGTTCAACGAGACCATCGCCGAAGTATTCGACATGACCCCCACGGCGTTGCGTCAAACGTCCCGCCACCATTCACCCGCCGGCGGCACGACGGCCCTGACGCTTGGGCTGCCCTACCGCCCGCCCTTCGACCCGGGCATCTTCTCCTTCCTCGCAGTCCGCGCCATCCCCGGAATCGAGGAGGGGACGCCCACCTCGTACGCCCGGACGCTGCGACTCCCCCACGGTGACGCCAGGTTCCGCGTGGAGTACGACGGCGGCACCCGGGAATGGCCGCTGACGCTCACCGTCGGCGCGGTGGACCTGCACGACCTTCCGGCGCTGCTCAGCCGCGTGCGCAGGCTGTTCGACCTTGACGCCGACCCGGAAGCGATCGACACCGCCCTCGCAACCGATCCCAGGCTGGCCCCCTCCGTTGCCGGCGCACCGGGGGTGCGGATGCCTGGCGCGCTGGATCCCCAGGAGCTGCTGGTGCGGGCCATGGTGGGCCAGCAGATCACAGTGGCGGCAGCCCGGACCGCGTTGACCCAGGCGGCCGCCGCCGGCAGTCCCTCCGGTGCTCCCGGCGAGGGCCTGGAACTGTTGTTTCCCACCCCTGAGGAGATCGCAACGGCGGCTCATCTGCTGCGCGGTCCACGGCGCAGGATCGAATCGCTGGTGCACGCCGCGGCCGCGATGGCCGAGGGACACCTCGAGTTCGGATACGGGGACGACCTGGCCGGCCTGCGCGCCAAACTCCTGCCCTTGCCAGGTGTGGGCCCATGGACCGTGGGATACGTGGCAATGCGCGTCCTGGGCGCACCGGACATCTTCCTGGCCAATGACGCGGCGGTCCGGAACGGGATCCGTGCCCTCGATAATGGTGACTACGCCAATGGGGACAGCGCCACTCGGGACACCGCACCCAGCCCTGATTTCCGTGAGACCAGCCCGTGGCGTTCCTACGCCACCATGCACCTTTGGCGCGCTGCTGCCCGGCCCGCCCTGACAACCACCGCTCCTGGGAAAGGGATGCCATGAAAGCCCAACTGCTGCAGCTGTCCACGCCGGACGGCCCGTTCACCGTCCTTGCCCGGGACGGCGTTGTCCTTGCCTCCGGGTGGACGGCGGGCCTTGCGGAACTGACCGGGCAGGTCCATCCCGCCCTCCGCCCCGACACCGTGGAGGAGGTGGCGGACCTCGGCGCGATCTCGTCCGCCGTCGAGGCCTTCTATGCCGACAACCCCGCCCCGGCCATGGCTGTCCCCGTCCTTCAACAATCGGGCCCGTTCCGCGCCCACGCCTGGGAGGTCCTGCGGCAGGTCAAGCCGGGTTCGCCCGTCACCTACACCGAGTACGCGGCCCTGGCCGGCAATCCGCGCGCTGTCAGGGCCGCCGCCAGCGCGTGTGCGTTCAATGCCGCCGCACTGTTCGTTCCATGCCACCGGGTGATTCGGACGGACGGGTCGCTGGGCGGTTTCCGCTGGGGCCTGCGCATCAAGGAGAGCCTGCTGGCACGCGAGGCCGGCTAGGCGCGCCGATCCCCCGAGCGCGAGATGGCACGTCGCAGCAGTCCTTCGCAGCAGCATTGCCGTCAAATGCCAAACTCGCGGGGGCTTCGGAGAGACGTGTTACTTCGGTTCCGGCATTGCCGACGGCCACGGCAGCAGGTGGGGAAGGTCCGCACTGTCCCCGGCGGCAGTGGCGCGCAGGCTGTCCAGGGACGGCTTCCGCCCGGCCAGCCAGGCGGCGATGTCGGTGACCATGCCGCTGACGACGACGGTGCTGCCGCCGGTTCCGAGAGTCAGCGGCGGAAGTGCCACGGGCTGAAGGACCAGCCTGCTTTCGGCAGGCACGCGGGCAGCCAGGAAGTCGAACAGGTGGAAACAGAACTCCCGGCTCCAGGTTTCGGGTCCCGCACCGGTGTCCAGGTCCGCCGTGTGGATGACCAGCTCACGCCACAGCGCCAGCCCGGCGTCGAAGATCACTCCGTTGCGGAACGCAATGCGCGTCTGCCACTCATCCTCGGCCAGCGCATCGAAAGCGGCCAGCACCCGCTGCAACGCGGCGTCCACGTCCCGCCGGTGCTGCGCGAGGCTGTGCCCGGCGGCAAGGTCGATGGCCCGATTGCGGCCTTCCACGCCGCCGTCGTACAGCTCCACGGTCTCGCCGCGGCGCCCGTATTCCACCTGGCGGGCCAGGGCGCTGCAGATTCCGGCGATGTGGGCCAGGAGGTGTCCGCGGCTCCAGCCGGGAAGGGTGGAGGGAGCCTTTTCGCCGCCGGCCGGAATCCGGTCCAATCCGGCAGTCAACGCAGTAACAGCCTTGTGCAGTTCAGCCAGCAGGGCCGCGGGTGTTGGAGAGGTCATGCGGCCAGCCTAGCCGAGCGGTTAACCCAGCGGCCCACCGTCAGGCCCGACACGGTGGCGCACGTGCTGGCCGTCGTTACTCGCCTGCCAGAACTCGATTTCGGCGGGCTTCAGGGCGTAGAGCTGCCAGTGCGGGTTGTCGCTGCCGTCGGCCCGGGGCCGCTCATGCCAGTCAGCGGCGGACGCCTCGGCGGACAGCTCGGTCACCGTCCCCGCCACGCGGACCTGCCGCCCCAGGCCGGGCCAGTAGAAATTCATCGCGGCCCTGGGCGCCTCCGCCAGCTCCCTGCCCTTCCTGGAGGTGCGGGACGTGGCGAAGTGCCAGCCGTCGTCGTCAATGTTCTTCAGGATAAGCATGCGGGAGGACGGCTGCGGACCGTCACCGGACCCGGCGCCGATCGTGGCCAGGCTGAACGCGTGTGGCTGCTGCTCCCCGCGTCCAGCGCCTCATCCAGCCACTGTTTGAAGAGCAGCGCCGGATCCTGTGGCGCATTATCCGGGTCGAAGGACGGCAGGTCGGACGGGAAATCCGGGAGCGTGCGAAGGAACTTGCGGAAGGTTTCGCTCATGGGCCCAGCCTAGCGGCGCGCCAGCGACCTTAACGCCCCACGCCCGCTCACGTTCCGCAGTTTAATCAGCGACGCCCCCTCACCTCCTGCACCTTAAGCGCCAACGCCCGCTCACTTCCTTGAAGAAAGTGAGCGGGCGTTGGCCCGGAAGATGCAACAAGTGAGCGGGCGTTTCAGCCGGCGTACGCGCGCACGCCGGCCAGTTCGCCTTCCAGGGCAACAAGCTGGCGTTCGACTGCGGCCGGTGCGGTGCCCCCTGGGAGTTGCGGCTGTTGAGCGAGCCCTCGGTGGAGAGGACGGCGCGGACCTCGGGAGTCAGGTGCGGCGAGATGGCCGCGTACTCATCGTCGGTCAGGTCCCAGAGTTCCACGCCGCGGGACTCGGCCTGTTTGACGGCCGCGCCGGACAGTTCATGGGCCTCGCGGAACGGCACACCCTGGCGGACCAGCCATTCGGCGATGTCCGTGGCCAGCGCGAAGCCCTGTGGAGCCAGCGATTCCATCCGCTCCGTGTTGAACTTCAGGGTGGCGATCATGCCGGACACGGCCGGGAGCAGCAGCTCCAGGGTGTCTGCGGCATCGAACACCGGTTCCTTGTCCTCCTGCAGGTCGCGGTTGTATGCGAGCGGCAGGCCCTTGAGCGTGGCCAGCAGCCCGGTCAGGTTGCCGATAAGGCGCCCTGCCTTGCCGCGGGCCGGCTCGGCCACGTCCGGGTTCTTCTTCTGCGGCATGATCGAGGACCCCGTGGAGTACGAGTCATCCAGCGTGACGAAGGAGAACTCCTTGGTGGCCCAGAAGATGATCTCCTCGGAAATGCGGGACAGGTCCACCCCGATCATCGAGCAGACCCACGCAAACTCGGCGAAGACGTCGCGGGAGGCGGTGCCGTCGATCGAGTTGTGCACGGCGGAGAAGAACCCCAGGTCAGCAGCTACCGCTTCCGGGTCAAGGCCGAGCGAGGAGCCGGCCAGCGCGCCTGAACCGTAGGGCGAAATACCGGCCCGCTTGTCCCAGTCCTGGAGCCGCTGCACGTCGCGCAGCAGGGCCCAGGCGTGGGCCAGGAGGTGGTGGCTGAGCAGGACGGGCTGGGCGTGCTGCAGGTGGGTGCGGCCCGGCATGGCAACGCCGTGGTGCGCCCTAGCCTGCTCCACCAGCGCGTCCACCGTGGCCAGGACGCCCCGGGCGATGATCCGCGCATGGTCGCGCAGGAACATCCGGCCCAGGGTGGCCACCTGGTCGTTGCGGGACCGGCCTGCGCGGAGCTTGCCGCCCAGGCTGGGCGCCGGCGCGCTCGATCAGGCCGCGTTCCAGCGAACCGTGCACATCCTCGTCGGACTCCGCAGGCAGGTAGGCGCCGGACGCCACATCCTCGTCCAGCTGCGTGAGCGCGGCGAGCATCCCTTCAAGCTCGGCGTCGTCCAGCAGCCCGGCCTTGTGCAGCACGCGCGCGTGCGCCATGGAACCGGCAATGTCGTACCGTGCCAGGCGCCAGTCGAAGTGCGTGGACTTGCTCAGCGCGGCGAGGGCGTCCGCGGGGCCGCCGGCGAACCGGCCGCCCCACAGGGCACCTGCGTTTGTCCCCGAGCGCCCCCAGCCTCGCTTCGCTCGGCCGGGGACCCCTGCGCCCGTGGGCCCTGCTTCGGATCAGCCACGCGGGCTACTTCCCTGCGACGCGGATGTCGCGGCCGGAGGCGACCTTGGCGGACATGCCCCACAGCTCGATGAAGCCCTTGGCCTGGGACTGGTCGAAGGTGTCGCCGGTATCGTAGGTGGCCAGCGAGAAGTCGTACAGCGAGGTGTCGGAGCGGCGGCCGTTGACGATGGCCTGGCCACCGTGCAGCGTCATGCGGATGTCGCCGGAGACGTACTTCTGGGTGTCCTCGATGAAGGCGTCAAGGGAACGCTTCAGCGGGGAGAACCACTGGCCGTCGTAGACCAGCTCGGCCCAACGCTGGCCAACGGTCGCCTTGAAGCGGGCCTGCTCGCGCTCGATGGTGATGTCTTCAAGGTGCTTGTGGGCGGTGATCAGCGCCATGGCACCGGGGGCTTCGTAGATTTCGCGGGACTTGATACCCACCAGGCGGTCCTCGACGACGTCGATGCGGCCCACGCCCTGGGCGCCGGCGCGGCGGTTGAGTTCCTTGATGGCCTGCAGCGGGGTGACCTTGACGCCGTCGATCGCGACGGGCACGCCTGCTTCGAAGGAGATGACAACCTCATCCGGTGCCGGCGGGAACTCCGGGGTGGCGGTGTAGTCGTAGATGTCCTTGGTGGGGGCGTTCCAGATGTCCTCGAGGTAGCCGGTCTCCACGGCGCGGCCCCAGACGTTCTGGTCGATCGAGTACGGGTTCTTCTTGGTGGTCTCGATGGGCAGTCCCTTTTCCTCGGCGAAGGCGATGGCCTTGTCGCGGGTCAGGGCGAGGTCGCGGACCGGGGCGATGCACTTCAGGTCCGGGCCCAGGGTCTGGATGCCCACCTCGAAACGGACCTGGTCGTTGCCCTTGCCGGTGCAGCCGTGGGCCACGGTGGTGGCGCCGAACTCGCGGGCAGCCTTCACCAGGTGCTTGACGATAACCGGACGGGAGATGGCGGACACCAGCGGGTAGTGGCCCTGGTAGACGGCGTTGGCCTTCAGCGTGGGCACGCAGTATTCGTTGGCGAATTCGTCGGATGCGTCGGCGACGTAGGCCTCGACGGCGCCGCAACCCAGTGCGCGCTGGCGGATGGTTTCCAGCGATTCGCCGCCCTGTCCGACGTCGACCGCCACGGCGATGACCTCGGCACCGGTGGCTTCACCGATCCAGCCGATGGCGACGGACGTGTCCAGGCCGCCGGAGTAGGCAAGCACAATGCGTTCAGTCACTTCAGATGCTCCTTGTTGGGGTTGGTTGGGTTGATTGTCTTCAAGCTTATTGCCCGGCTTCCTCGGCGAGTTGCAGGAAGCGGGCTGCGAGGTCCGGGCCGCCCAGCGGGTCACGGGAGACCAGCAGGACCGTATCGTCACCGGCGATGGTGCCCAGGATGGAGGGCATCACCGAGTGGTCGATGGCCAGGGCCAGGAAGTTCGCGGCGCCGGGCGGCGTCCGCAGGACCGCGATGTTGGCGGAGGCTTCGGCGGTGACCAGCAGTTCGCTGCACAGACGGGCGAGCCGGGCGTCCAGGATCTCCTGCGTGACGCCGCTCTTGGCACCGCGTTCGCCGCCTTCGCCGGGCACCGCGTAGACCAGGACGCCGTCCTTCCCGCGGACGCGGACGGCGCCCAGGCTCCACGAGGTCGCGGGACAGCGTGGCCTGGGTGACCTGCACGCCGTCGTCCGCCAGCAATGCCGCCAGGCTCCGCCTGGGAACGCACGGACTGCCCGGTGAGGATGGCGGTGATTCGCGCCTGCCGGGCGGTCTTAGTGGCGGGGCTGGTGCCCGGGGTGGACAGCTGGGCGGACACTAGAACGTGCTCTCCCCGGTCCCCTCGACGGGCGAAAGTCCGTCAACGAAGGCCAGGCCCGAGCGGTGCATCAGCCAGGCCATCAGCGCCTTCTGGGCGTGGAGCCGGTTTTCGGCTTCGTCCCAGACGATGGACTGCGGGCCGTCAATGACATCGGCGGAAATTTCGTAGCCGCGGTAGGCGGGCAGGCAGTGGAGCACGACGGCGTCATCCGCGGCGAGCGCCATGGCGTCCGAACCGACGGAGTAGTCCCGGAACAGCTGCATGCGGGCCGCCTTCTCGGCCTCCTGGCCCATGGAGACCCACGTGTCTGTAGCGACGACGTCGGCCCCCTGCAGCGCTGCTGTGGCGTCGGTGGTGATGAGTACCGAGCCGCCGGTTTCCGCGGCCCGTTCCTTCGCTGCCGCCACGATCTCCGGGGCCGGCAGGTAGCCTTCCGGCCCGGCGATGCGCACATGCATCCCGGCCGTTACGCCGGCCAGCAGGTAGGAGTTGGCCATGTTGTTCGCGGCGTCTCCGAGATAGCTCATGGTGAGTCCCTTGAGTTCGCCTTTGTGTTCCTTGACGGCGAGTAGGTCGGCCAGGAGCTGGCAGGGGTGGTAGTCATCGCACAGGGCGTTGATGACCGGCACCTTCGAGTTCTCCGCCATGGCCACCAGGCCGGCGTGCGCTCCCGTACGCCACACGATAGTGGAGACCATGCGTTCGAGCACCTTGGCGGTGTCCTCCACGGATTCCTTGTGCCCGATCTGGGCTTCGCCCGGGTTGATGATCAAGGCGTTGCCGCCCATGTCAGCAACACCGGTGGCGAAGGAGACGCGGGTGCGGGTGGACGTCTTGTCGAAGATCACGGCAACGGTCTTGCGGCCGCTGCCTTCCGCTGCGTACGGCTGGACGCTGTAGGGGGCTGCCTTCATCCGGGCGGCGAGTGCCAGCACCTCTGCCTGCTCGGCGGGGCTGAGGTCGGTGTCCTTGAGGAAGTGCCGGGTTGCGGTGGTCACTGGGCGTCCTTAGCTGCTTGGAGGATTGCCGGGAAGGCGGCGATGAACATGTCGGCCTGTGTGGTGGTGAGGATCAGCGGCGGCGCCAGGCGGATGGTGCGCGGGCCCGGGCTGTTGACGATGAAGCCTGCGTCGAGGCCGGCCTGCACCACCGCCAGTGCCACGTCGGCGTCCAGGTCGAAGCCGATCAGGAGTCCTTCGCCGCGGACCTCGGTGACGCCGGGGATCGCTGCCAGCGCCGAGCGCAGGTGCTCCCCACCGCCGTGGCGTTGGCGAGCACGTTTTGGCTTTCGAGGGCATGCAGGGTGGCAAGAGCCGCGGCAGTCGCCACCGGGTTCCCGCCAAAGGTGGTGCCGTGCTGTCCGGCGGACAACAACGACGACGTCGCCTCACCGAATGTGATCAGGGCGCCGATGGGGAATCCACCGCCCAGCCCCTTGGCCAGGGTGACGGCGTCGGGAACAATGCCAGCGTCCTCGCTGGCCAGCCACTTGCCGGTCCGGCCGATGCCGGTTTGGACCTCATCCAGGATCAGCAGGGCACCGGCTTTGCTGGTGGCATCACGCGCGGCCTTGAGGTAGCCGGGGGCAGCGGCCGGACACCGGCCTCGCCCTGGATGGGCTCCAGGAAGACAGCAGCTACGGTGTCATCTACCGCCGCCTCCAGCGCGGCGATGTCGCCGAACGGGATGTGTACCACGCCGCCGGGCAGCGGTTCGAACGGTGCCCGGTAGGCTTCCTTGGCTGTGAGCGCCAGCGCGCCCATGGTCCGGCCGTGGAAGGCCCCTTCGAGGGCGATGATCTTGGTCCGCTTGACGGGTTCGTTACCGGTGTTGCGGCGGGCCAGCTTGAAGGCGGCCTCGTTCGCTTCGGTGCCGGAGTTACTGAAGAACACCTTCGATCCGGCCGGCGCGTGGGCCAGTTCCAGGAGCTTCTCGGCCAGCGCCACCTGGGTGGGGCTGGTGAAGAAGTTGGAGACGTGGCCCAGGGTTGCCGCTGGCTGGCGATGACCGATGTCACGAAGGGATGGGCGTGGCCCAGGGCGTTGACGGCAATGCCGCCCAGGAGGTCCAGGTACTCCTTGCCGTCGGCGTCCCACACCAGGCAGCCCGCCCCGCGGACAAGGACGCGCTGGGGCGTGCCAAACACGTTCATCAGCGAGCCTGGAGTAGCGGGACAGCCACTCGGAGCCCGCGTGGCCTTTGGTTTCCACCAGTTCGGTCACCGATGCCTTCTCAACCGTAGTCATGAGTTGATCTCCTCGTCCGGGACTACCTGGGTGCCGATGCCGGCCGTCGTAAATGTTTCCAGAAGCATGGAGTGGGCCAAGCGCCCGTCCACGATGTGTGCCCGTTCCACGCCCTCGTCAACGGCCTTCAGGCAGGCGGCCATCTTGGGGATCATGCCGGACTGGAGCCGCGGCAGCATCTCCCGCAACTCCGATGCCGTGAGCGAGGAGATCAGGGAAGACTTGTCCGGCCAGTTGGCGTAGAGTCCTTCGACGTCGGTCAGGATCACCAGTTTGGACGCGCCGAGCGCAGAGGCGACCGCCGCCGCTGCGGTGTCCGCATTAACGTTCAGGACCTGCCCGGTGGGCTGGAACCGCGCGGTCCCCGCTACGCCCTCACCGCCGTCGACAATTTCCGGAGCCACCGTGGAAATCACGGGAATGCGGCCCGCGGCGAGGATGTCCATGATGCCCGCGGGGTCGACGCCGACCACCTCGCCCACCAGCCCGAGGTCCACTTCCACGCCGTCCACCACGGTCCCGGTGCGGACGGCGCGGAGCAGGCCGCCGTCTTCGCCGGACATGCCGACGGCGTAAGGGCCGTGGGAGTTGATGAGTCCCACCAGTTCGCGTCCCACCTGGCCGGTGAGGACCATGCGGACCACGTCCATCGCCTCAGGTGTGGTGACGCGCAGGCCGCCCTTGAACTCGGACTCGATGCCGAGCCGGCCCAGCATGGAGTTGATCTGCGGGCCGCCCCCGTGCACCACCACGGGATGGATGCCCACGTGGTGGAGGAAGACGATGTCCTCGGCGAAGGCACGCCGGAGTTCGTCGTTGACCATGGCGTTGCCGCCGTATTTGATCACCATGGTGGTGCCGGCGAACCGCTGGATCCAGGGCAGCGCCTCGATCAGCGTCTCTGCCTTGTCCTGGGCAGCGGACATGCTGGTGGTTTCTCGCGTCTGGGTGTTCATGTTGTCACTTTCCACAGCGGTTTGTGCCTGGCGGGTCCCGCGTTGGCAGGGATTCCTAGCTGGAGTATGCGCTGTTTTCGTGCACGTAGTCGTGGGTGAGGTCGTTGGTCCAGATGGTGGCTTCGGTGTCGCCTGCCTGCAGGTCGATCTCCACCAGCACTTCGCGCGGCTCCAGGTCCACCAGGGACCGGTCGTCGCCAATGCTGCCGTTGCGGCAGATCTGGATGCCGTTCATGGCTACGTTGAGCTTGTCCGGCTCGAAGGCGGCGTCGGTGGTGCCCACGGCGGAGAGGACGCGGCCCCAGTTGGGGTCCTTGCCGAAGATGGCGGCCTTGAACAGGTTGGAGCGGGCCACGGAGCGGCTGACCGTCTCGGCGTCGGCTTCGCTGGCCGCGTTGCAGGTGCGGATGGCAATGTCGTGGCTGGCGCCCTCGGCGTCCGCGATCAGTTTCCGTGCCAATTCGGCGCAGACCTGCGTCAGTCCCGTGCCAAAAGCCTCGGCGGAAGGTACTGCCCCGGACGCACCGGAGGCCAGCAGCACCACGGTGTCGTTGGTGGACATGCAACCATCCGAGTCGGCGCGGTCAAAGGTGACGCGGGTGGCATCGCGGAGGACGACGTCGAGCATTTCCGGCTGGACGTCGGCGTCCGTGGTGAGCACCACCAACATGGTGGCCAGGCCCGGGGCAAGCATGCCGGCCCCCTTGGCGATGCCGCCGATGCTGAACTCCTGGCCGTCGGCGTCGGTGCCGATGAAGAGTGCGGACTTGGGCACGCTGTCCGTGGTCATGATGGCGGTTCCGGCGGCCGGACCACCGTCGGTGCTCAGCGCCGCCGCGGCAGCTTCCACCCCCTCAGGATCTTGTCCATGGGCAACTGCTCGCCGATCAGGCCGGTGGAGCAGACGAACACGTCGGTGGCAGAGATGCCCAGGACCTCAGCCACCTTCTCGGCCGTGCTGTGGGTGTTCTGGAACCCGGTGGGGCCGGTGCAGGCGTTGGCGCCGCCGGAGTTGAGGATGACGGCGTCCACCCGGCCGTCGGAGACCACCTGGCGGGACCAGTGCACGGGGGCGGCCGCCACGCGGTTGCTGGTGAAGACGGCGGCGGCTGCCTTGGAGGGGCCGTCGTTGACGACCAGGGCAAGGTCGGGGTTGCCGGAGGCCTTGAGTCCGGCGGTGACGCCTGCGGCCCGGAATCCCTGGGGTGCGGTAATGGTCACGGGGCTACTCCCTGCAGGTTGAGGCCGGCGGTTTCCGGCAGGCCGAGTGCGATGTTCATGGACTGCACGGCGCCACCGGCAGTGCCCTTGGTGAGGTTGTCGATCACGCAGGTGACCACCACCCGGCCGGTGTGGCCGTCAAACGCCAGCTGCATGGCGGCGTGGTTGGAGCCCTGGACGGACTTAGTCCCGGGCCACTGGCCCTCGGGCAGCAGGTGGACGAATGGCTCGTCGTCGTACGCTTCGGCCCACGCCTGGCGCAGGCTGCTCTGCGGTGGTGCTGTTTAGTGCCTGCGGCTTCACCTTCGCGGTGGCGGTGGTCAGGATGCCGCGGCTCATCGGAGCCAGGGTGGGCGTGAAGGAAACAGTGACCTGCTCCCCCGCCGCGTTGGACAGTCCCTGTTCGATCTCCGGCGTGTGCCGGTGGCCGCCGCCCACGCCGTACGGGCTCATGGAACCCATGACTTCGGCGCCGATCAGGTTGACCTTGGCGGCCTTCCCGGCGCCCGAGGTGCCGGAGGCGGAAACGATCACGACGTCGTCGGGCTCCAGCAGGTGCGCGGCGAACCCGGGAGCCAGTGCAAGGAGGGCGGACGTGGGGTAGCAGCCCGGAACGGCGATGCGCGTGGCGCCTTTGAGGGCCTCGCGCTGGCCGGGCAGGCTCGGGAAGTCCGTAGGGCCAGGTGCCGGCATGGGCCGAGCCGTAGAACTTCTCCCAGGCGGCGGAGTCTTCCAGGCGGTGGTCTGCGCCGGCGTCGATGACCACTGTGCCTTCCGGCAGCTGCGCGGCGATTTCGGCGGAGGCACCGTGTGGCAGCGCGAGGAAGACGACGTCGTGGCCGGAGAGGTTCTCCACCGTGGTGTCCTCGAGGATGCGGCTTGCCAGCCCGTGCAGGTGGGGCTGGACTTCACCCAGGCGGGAACCGGCGTTGCTGTGGGCTGTGATGGCGCCAATGGTCACATCGGGGTGCCCGGCAAGGAGGCGGAGGACCTCTCCCCCGGCGTAGCCGCTGGCTCCCGACACCGCAACAGAAATAGTCATGCTCCGACTATACAGCAATAGTTATGCATTAGCGCTGATATTTATGCATTGACGAGGCCTGGGATGACCCAACACTTGTCGTCCCGGCCAGGGGTGTCCCTAGGATGGTTTCGGCAGGCGGGGCCGGAGACGCCGGAACCCGCGGAAGGAGAGCCATGACGCACGCAATCGTCGCACGGCAGGCAGGCGGACCGGAAGTCCTTGACTACTCGGAAGTGGAAGCTCCCGTTCCAGGGCCGGGGCAACTGCTGTTCAAAGTCGGGGCGGCCGGCGTCAACTTCATCGATACCTACAAGCGCAGCGGCACATACAAAGCGTCCTATCCCTTCACCCCCGGGTCTGAAGCCGCGGGCACGGTGGTGGCCGTGGGCGAGGGGGTGACCGGTTTCGCCGTCGGCGACCGGATGGCCACAGCGGAGGGCATCAACTGCTACGCGGACTATGCACTGGTGGATGAGGACGCAGCACTGCCGGTGCCGAAGGGCCTGGACATCTTTACCGCAGCAGCCCTCCCCTGCAGGGCGTCACCGCCCACTACCTGATGAATTCCACTTTCAAGGTGGAGCCCGGCCACAAGGTCCTGCTTCACGCGGGCGCCGGCGGCGTGGGGCTGCTGCTGATCCAGCTGCTCAAGGCACGCGGGGCGGAAGTCCTCACCACGGTCTCCACCGATGACAAGGAACAGCTTGCGCTCGACGCCGGCGCGGACCACGTACTGCGCTACGACGGCTTCGCGGAGCGGGTCAGGGACATCACCAGCGGAACCGGCGTGGACGTGGTGTACGACGGCGTGGGGAAGGACACCTTCGACGGATCACTGGCATCCTTGCGGGTCAGGGGAATGCTGGTGCTGTTCGGGGCCGCCTCGGGCCCGGTGCCGCCGTTTGACCCTCAGCGCCTCAACGCCGCGGGTTCCCTGTTCCTGACGCGCCCCACGATGGGCCATTACCTGCGCGACGCGGCGGAGCGGCGCTGGCGCTCGGACGAGGTCTTTGCCGCCGCTGCCGACGGCAGCCTCAAGGTCCGGATCGGCGCGCGCTACCCGCTCAGCCAGGCCGCGCAGGCGCACCGCGACCTTGAAGGCCGCAGGACCACCGGCAAAGTTATCCTGGTGCCTTAGGCACCGGCCACGTGAACGACCGGCAAACGAGCGAGCGGCTGCAAACGGCGCGTCCGGGCGCGCCGGACACCTGTTGTTCATCTTCTCCCCGGAAAATATGGGGGTGACCCAGCAGCAGGTCCCCTCCGGGGATGCACGTTCCGGCGAGGAGACAGCCAGCACCATGTCAGATGGAGCAGCAGCCCCGGACAGGTCCCGGGCGTCCGACGACGGCGGCCGGCACCCAGCGGTCCACCAGCCCCAGCTGCCCGGCGCCCTCGCGGCACCGCCGGCCAGGACGCTGGTTGACATCCTGCACGAGACGGCCGCACGTTTTCCCGAGGCGTCCGCATTGGATGACGGCCGCACGTCGCTCAGCTACGCCCAGTTGCTGCAGGCCGTCCGGGCCACCGGCCGCCGGCTGCACCTCGCCGGCCTGGGCGCCGGCGACCGGGTTGGCGTGCGGATCCCCTCCGGCACCAGCGAACTGTACGTCTCCATCCTGGCCATCCTCCTTGTGGGCGCGGCCTATGTTCCCGTGGATGCGGACGATCCCCCGGAACGGGCCCGCCTGGTGTTTGGCGAAGCCGGGGTGGCCGCCGTCCTGGGGGCAGATGGTTCAGTGGAACGGGGCCCTGCGGGGGCGGGACGCAGCGGAGCGTTCAAGGGCGCCCGGCCGCCAGGACCTGGCGATGACGCCTGGGTCATCTTCACCTCAGGTTCCACCGGAACACCGAAGGGGGTGGCGGTCCAGCACCGGTCGGCGGCAGCGTTCGTCGACGCGGAGGCACGGATCTTCCTCCGGGAAGATCCGCTCGGCCCGCAGGACCGCGTCCTGGCGGGCCTTTCCGTCGCGTTCGACGCCTCCTGCGAGGAAATGTGGCTCGCCTGGCGCCACGGCGCCTGCCTGGTACCGGCCCCGCGCGCCTTGGTCCGCACCGGCATGGACCTGGGCCCCTGGCTGATCAACCACGGGATCACTGCCGTCTCTACCGTGCCCACCCTCGCAGCACTGTGGCCCGCCGAATCCCTCGAAAACGTGCGCCTCTTGATCTTTGGCGGCGAGGCCTGCCCGCCGGAACTCGCCGAGCGCCTTGCCGTGGAGGGCCGGGAAGTCTGGAACACGTATGGCCCAACGGAAGCAACGGTGGTGGCCTGCGCGGCACCGCTGGGCGGCCGCGGACCGGTGCGGATCGGGTTACCCCTGGACGGTTGGGACATTGCCGTTGTCGATGCGCTGGGTGTCCCGGTGCCCGAGGGCGGAACGGGAGAGCTGGTCATTGGCGGGGTCGGCCTGGCCCGGTACCTTGATCCCGCCAAGGATGCGGAAAAGTATGCCCCCATGCCCAGCCTGGGATGGGACCGGGCGTACCGCTCGGGCGACCTGGTGCGGTTCGAACAGGCTGGCTTGATCTTCCAGGGCCGCGCCGACGACCAGGTCAAGCTGGGCGGCCGCCGGATCGAGCTCGGCGAGATCGACGCAGCCATGCAGGCGCTTCCCGGGGTTGCCGGCGCGGCTGCTGCCGTGCAGACCACGGCGGCAGGCAACCAGATCCTGGTGGGCTACCTTGCGTCGGCGTCCGGAGGGGACCTGGACCTGGCAGCCGCACGGGAACAGCTCGCGGCAAGCCTTCCCGCGGCGCTGGTGCCGTTGCTGACGGAGGTGGACGCGCTCCCCACCAAGACCAGCGGAAAAGTGGACCGGCACGCCCTGCCCTGGCCCCTGGCCGGTGCAGGCGCCGCAGAAGCAGACACTGCTCCCCTCAATCTTCCGGACGATGCCGCGTGGATCGTGGAACAGTGGACCAGGGTGCTGGGCAGTCCCGTCACCTCGCTGGACGCCGATTTCTTCGCCTACGGCGGCGGTTCGCTGTCCGCCGCCCAACTGGTGTCCGCACTGCGGGCCCGGTACCCCACCATCACCGTGGCGGATCTCTACGCCACTCCACGCGTGGGGGCCCTGGTGGAGCCTGGCGCGGCAGGTGCACCACGGCGGGGCCTCCGCTCCTGCCCGCGAGCGGACGGTGCGGCCAACTGCCAGGAAGTCCCAGGTCTTCCAGACACTGATGGGGGCGCCCCTGCACATCCTCGTGGGCATGCGGTGGCTGACCTATCTCATGGTGGTCAACAACCTGCTGGCCGCTTTTGCCGGGTTCACTGCCGCGCCGACCGTCTCCTGGTGGTGGGTGGCTGCATCCTGGCTGGTCTTCGTCAGCCCGGCCGGTCGGCTCCTCCTGTCCATCGCCGCGGCCAGGCTCCTCCTCCGCGGTGTCAGGCCCGGCATCTATCCCCGGTCCGGCCGGGTCCACCTGCGCTTGTGGCTCGCGGAACAGATCCAGGACCTCGCCGGTGCCATCAGCCTCGCCAGTGCGCCCTGGGTGCCCCATTACGCCAGGGCGCTCGGGGCGAAGATCGGCCGGGACGTCCAGCTTCACTCACTGCCGCCGGTCACCGGACTGCTCACGCTGGGCAGCGGAGCCAATGTGGAACCGGAGGTGGACCTGTCAGGTTGGTGGATCGATGGCGACAACGTCCACATCGGCGCCATCCACGTCGGCCGTGCGGCCAGTATTGGCGCCCGGAGCACGTTGATGCCGGGCGCCTCGATCGGGGCGGGAGCACAGGTGGAAGCCGGTTCCGCTGTGCCGGGAAGAGTGAAGGCAGGCCAGTTGGCGGCAGGCTCACCCGCCCGCAGGCAGGGCAAGGCCAAGCACACGGTGCCCGATGCCCCGCCGCAGGGACGGTTGGCCGCGAGGGCGTGGTTTGGCGGCTTCGCCCTGGCCTCGGCGGGGCTGTCCACCATTCCCTACCTGTCCGCTGCGGCCGCCCTCTGGGTCGCGTTCACCTTCATCGAGGGCAGCACCTCACTGACCGGTGCGCTGCCCCGGCTGGCAATGGCCCTGGCTCCTGCCTCGCTGGTGTGGTTCGCCGCGAACGCGCTTCTCATCCTGGCGGCCACGCGCCTCCTGTCTATCGGCATCACGGAGGGCTATCACCGGGTCCGCAGCCGCGTCGGGTGGCAGATCTGGGCCACAGAGCGGGTGCTGGACCTGGCCCGGGACCTGCTCTTCCCCATCTACGCGAGCCTCTTCACACCGGTGTGGCTGCGCCTGCTGGGCGCGAAGGTGGGCAAGAACGTCGAGGCATCCACGGTGCTGCTGATTCCAAAAATGACAACCATTGGTCAGGGCGCCTTCCTCGCCGATGACACCATGGTGGCGTCCTACGAGCTCGACGGCGGCTGGTTGCGTGTGGCCCCGGCCAAAATCGGCAAACGGTCCTTCCTGGGCAATTCCGGCATGACCGCTGCCGGCCGCAGCGTGCCCAAGAATTCGCTCGTGGCGGTCCTGTCCGCTACTCCGGCAAAGGCCAAGTCAGGCACCTCCTGGCTGGGAAGCCCGCCCGTCCGGCTGCGGCGGACCGCCATCGCGTCCGATGATTCCCGCACCTTCCAGCCGCCGCTGCGGCTGAAAGTGGCCCGCACACTGTGGGAGCTTGGCCGGTTCCTGCCCGTCATGCTCACGGCCGGCATTGCGGGTGCCACCATGCTGGCTTTCGATTGGATCGCAGCGGCGTCCGGCTACGCAGTGGCCGCCCTGCTCAGCGGCCTGGTGATGCTGGTGGCTGGTTTCACGGCGGCCGCAGCATCCGTGATCGCCAAATGGGTCCTGGTGGGCAGGATCCGTCCCGGGGAACATCCGCTGTGGAGCTCTTTCATCTGGCGCAACGAAGTGGTGGACAGCTTCATCGAGCCTGGTCACTGCTCCGTGGTTCGCCCGGGCGGCATCAGGCACCCCGGCATTGGTCTGGTGGCTGCGGGCACTTGGGGCGAAGATCGGCGGCGGCACCTGGTGCGAAAGCTATTGGCTGCCAGAGGCCGACCTGGTGACCCTTGGCAGGAATTCCACGGTGAACCGGGGCTGCGTAGTGCAGACGCACCTGTTCCACGACCGGGTGATGAGCATTGACGCTGTTACGCTCAAGGACGGGGCAACCATGGGCCCGCACGGGGTCATCCTTCCCCAGGCCAGCATCGGCGCCGGTGGAACGGTGGGACCGGCGTCCCTGGTGATGCGCGGCGAATCAGTGCCCGCCGCGACGTACTGGATGGGTAATCCCGTCAGTCCATGGAGCGGCCCCGGATCGCCGTCTGCCACACAACCGAAGGTCCCATGAGTTCTTCAGCATCAGCCGCCCGCGGCACCGTCCGCGCGGCCACCGGAACGTCCCCCGACCCGTACCTGCCCGGCGCCGGGACAACCGCGTTCCGGGTGGAGAGGTACGAACTGGACCTGGACTACCGGGTGGCCAGCAACCGGCTCAGCGGCAAAGCAGTGCTGCACGGCGTAACCTGCGCGCCGACGTCGGCCGTTGTGCTGGACCTTGTTGGTTTGCGCGCCACCAAAGTGCTGGTGGATGGCCGCAAGCCGGCCCGGTTCAGCCAGCGGGCCAGGCAACTGGTGGTCACGCCGCAAAGCCCGCTCCAGCCGGAGCAGGCCTTCACGCTGGAGGTGCGCTACGAGGGCAGTCCCCGGCCGCGCCGCGGCCCGTGGGGAGAGGTTGGCTGGGAGGAATTGACGGACGGTGTCCTGGTGGCCGGGCAACCCAACGGGGCGCCATCCTGGTTCCCCTGCAACGACCACCCCGGGGACAAAGCCAGCTATCGGTTCATCGTCACCACTGAAGCGAATTACCGGGTGGTGTGCAACGGCGTGCTGCAATCGCATACTGCCCGTGCCAGCCGGGAAACGTGGGTCTATGAACAAACCGAGCCCATGCCCGCCTACCTGGCCACCGTGCAGATTGGCAGGTACGTGCTGCTGGATTTGGACAGCGGACGGCACGGGACGCCGGTACCCCAGTCCGTGGCGGTCTCCCCCGCCTTGGCGGACCGGGCCCGGGCGGGATTGGCCCGGCAACCCGCAATGATGCGCACGTTCATCAACTGCTTCGGGCCCTATCCCTTCCCCGCCTACACGGTGGTCGTGACCGAGGACGAGCCTGGAGATCCCGCTCGAGGCGCAGTCGCTGGCAATCCTGGGACCCAACCACCTGGACCTGGGGTGGGAGTCCCAGCGCCTGATTGCCCATGAGCTCTCGCATCAGTGGTTTGGCAATTCGCTGACGGCGGCCAGTTGGCAGGACATCTGGCTGCACGAGGGCTTCGCCTGCTACGCCGAGTGGATCTGGTCCGAGGAAGCCGGCGTTATGACCGTAGCGGAACGGGCCGCGGAGGCCTGGCGCCGGTTGAAGGCGGAGGACGAGGACATCCTGGTGGGTGACCCAGGTCCTGAGCGCATGTTCGACGACCGCGTCTACAAGCGGGGCGCGCTGGCCGTGCACGCCGTCCGGATGGCGGTGGGCGACCTCGCCTTCTTCGCCGTCCTGCAGGACTGGACCACGAGCCACAGGCACGGCTCGGCCACCACGCAGGACTTCATCATGGCGGTAAGCAGCGCCACGGCTGTCGACGCCGAGCCGCTGCTGCACCCCTGGCTCTACGAGGAGCTGCTGCCGCCGCTTCCGTTGCCCTGAACGGGCGTGGAAAGGGCGACGGCGGCGGCCAGGAATGCGGGCAGCCCGGTCTCTGCAGGGCCCAGGTCCCGCAGGCCGTCACGTTCCCGGACGTCCAGCGTCGATGGTGCAGTCCGGAGTCCGTCGCTCGTCATCTTCAGCCAGGCTTCCTTGCGCGCCCAGAGCCTGGCCCTCGCCGCCGGCAGCTGATCCGGGCCGGCGAGCCGGAGCTCTATACTCTCCGCAGGCGTCAACGCCAGCGCGTCAAACCCGTCAAACCGGGTGCCGGACGGATCCTCGACGTCGGCGCCCAGCCGGGTTTCCGGGGAAGCATCCACCACAGCCGCCAGCAGTGTCCAGCCGGCAGCCTTGGAGAGGCTCAACGCCAGCGGCAGGCGGACGCCCCGATAGGTGTAACCCGGCCTGCCGTGGCCCAGTTCCGGTCCGGCTCCGCAGCGCGGGCAACTGTATGCCGTGCAAAGGTCAGTGACGGGAACCGACATCAGCTCGGCCGCAAAGACCCGCTGGGCAACGCGGCCGGCAAGGAACCTGGCGCCGGCAGCAGGTGCCATGGCCCTGGCCCGCGCCAGTTCGACGCCGTCCAGGAACCGTTCGGCATCCCTCTGCACTGTCCCGGCTTCCCCGGACAGCGAGAAGGGCGGGATGGCGCGCACTTCGCATACCGCCATGACCCGCCCTTCCTGAAAGCGCGCAGGGAACCTAGCGCTGCACGGCTCCGAAGCGCTCAGCGGCTAGTGCCACAGCATTTTCACGCGCTGCCGAGGCCTCATCTGCGGTGAGGGTCCGGTCGGCGGCCCGGAACCGGAGCCCGAAGGCCAGCGACTTCCTGCCGTCCTCGATGCCCTTGCCCGCGTAGACATCGAACAGCGCCACGTCTTCCAGCAGGCTCGCCGGCCCCTTCGCGCAGCGCGGCAAGGACGTCGGCTGCAGGCACCTCCGCGGGAACCACGAGCGCCACGTCCTGGGTTGCCACGGGGAAGGTGGAGAGGTGGCGGGCCACGATCACGTCCGGTGCGGCTTCAAACAGGGCGTCGGCGTTGAGTTCCAGTGCCACCGAGCGGGCGGGCATGTCCGACGCCGCGAGCAGCTTGGGGTGCAGTTCGCCGGCGTAGCCAACGGTCTCCCCGTGCGCAACGCCAGCCTGGCGGTGCGGCCCGGGTGGAATGCCTGGTGGCTGCCCTGGCTCACCACCAGGTCCACGCCGAGGACGTCCCCTGCAATGCGGGCGACGTCCAGCGCATCGGCCCAGTCCCACGCTCGGGGCGTGTGGGCGGCGGCTGCCGGGGAATCGTGGCCGGTGAACACCGCGGCGACGTGGAACGGCTGGTCCGGGACGCCGTCGTACAGCGCATCCAGCACCTCATCGGAGGGCTTGGCGCCCAGCGGCGGGATGGCTGCGGTGCCCATGGTCGCGTCGGGCAGGAACACCAGGCCCGATTCGAACAGGGCGAGGTCGCGGAAGCCACGGGAGTGGTTCCGCTTGGCCACCTCGATCAGCCCGGGCAGGATGGAGGTTCGCAGATAGCCCTGCTCCTCGCTGATGGGGTTGGCGAGCTTGATGGCAGTGCGCGCGGCACCCTGCTCGGCAGTACCAAAGGTGTCGTTGGCGGCCTTGGACACGAACGGGTAGGACAGGACCTCGGTGAGCCCGGCGTCCGCCAGGGCCTGGATGAGGCGCCGGCGCTGCTGCTGGACCCGGGTGAGGCCGCGGCCCGGCGGGGCCACCGGCAGCGTGGCGGGGATATTGTCGTAGCCCACCAGCCGGGCAATCTCCTCCGTCAGGTCTTCCTTGGTTTCCAGGTCGCTGCGCCAACTCGGCGGTGTAACGGTCCACCCGGCGTCGTTCTTCACCACCGCGGCGCCCAGGTCCTCAAGGGACGTGACGATCTGGCTGTCAGTGAAGTCGATGCCGATGCGCGCGGCGGCAAAGCCGGCGGGCAGGTCAATGGTGATGGTTTCCGGGGCGGTGCCAACATCGGTTCCCGCGTCGTCCGCGGTGCCGCCGGCCAGTTCCACCAGGAGGTCCACCACGCGCTGGGCGGCGATGCCTGCCACCTGCCAGTCGACGCCGCGCTCGAAGCGCTTGGACGCCTCGGACGGCAGCTTGTGCCGGCGCCGCGACCGCCCGATGGACACGTCGTCGAAGTGCGCCGCCTCAACCAGGATGTTCGACGTCGAATCGCTCACCTCAGTGGCCGCACCGCCCATGACGCCCGCGATGCCGATGGCGCCGGAGTTGTCGGTGATGAGCAGGTCCTCGGCGTCAAGGCTGCGTTCCCTGTCGTCCAGGGTGGTGATCTTTTCTCCTGCGGATGCGCGGCGCACCACGATGTCGCCGGAAAGCTTGTCCAGGTCGTAGCAGTGCGTGGGCTGGCCCAGCTCGAACATGACGTAGTTGGAGATGTCCACCGGCAGCGAGATGGAGCGGACCCCTGCCAGCCGGAGCCGCGAGACCATCCATGGCGGGGTGGGGCGGGTGGCGTCCACGCCGCGGACGGTGCGGGCCACAAAGCGGTCGCAGCCAGGCTTGCCGTAGATGGGGGCGTCGTCGTTGAGCTTGACGCCGTAGCCGCCGGAGAGTTCTGCCGGAGCCTGGACCTTGCCGGCCGGGTCGGTGAAGGCGGTGCCGGTGGCGTGCGCGTATTCACGGGCCACGCCACGGATGGAGAAGGCGTAGCCGCGGTCCGGGGTGACGTTGATTTCGGCCGCCTGGTCATACAGGCCCAGGAGCTCCATGGCGTCGGTGCCGATTTCCGGGTCAAGCCCGATGCGGGACAGCACCAGGATGCCGTCATGGTCCTCGCCGATGCCCAGTTCGCGGACGGAGGCGATCATGCCTGCGGAGAGGTGGCCGTAGGTCTTGCGGGCCGAGATGTGGAAGTCGCCGGGCAGCACGGCGCCCGGAAGCGTGACTACTACCTTGTCGCCCTCAACAAAGTTGTGCGCGCCGCAGATGATGCCCTGCACACCGGAGGGGTCGATTCCTTCTCCGGTGAGGGTCTGTTCCTGTCCTTCGGGGACGACGCGGACCTGGCACCAGTTGATGGTCTTGCCGTTGGTCTGCGGTTCCTTGACCAGGCTCAGGACCTGGCCCACCACCACGGGCCCCCGCAGGGTGTCCGTGGGGCGGTGGACCGCTTCCTCTTCGAAGCCGACCTTGACCAGCTCGGCCATGACGTCTTCGGCCGTTGCTTCGGCCGGTACTGCCGCGAATTCACGCAGCCAGGAAAGTGGGATACGCACTGTTAGATCTCCATCCCGAAGTGCTCGCTGAACCGTACATCGCCTTCGATCATGTCGTGCATGTCGGCAACCTCGTTGCGGAACATGAGGGCACGCTCGATGCCCATGCCAAAGGCAAAACCTGAATAGACGTCCGGGTCGATGCCGGCGGCGCGCAGGACGTTGGGATTGACCATGCCGCAGCCGCCCCACTCGATCCAGCGCGGGCCGCCCTTGGCGCCGGGGTGGAAGATGTCCAGGCTCGGCGGAAGGCTCGGTGAACGGGAAGTAGTTGGGGCGCAGGCGGACCTTTGCCTCCTCGCCGAACATCTGCCGGGTGAAGTGTTCCAGGGTGCCCAGCAGGTCCGCCATGGACAGGTCCTTGTCGATGGCCAGGCCTTCGAACTGGTGGAACACCGGGGTGTGGGTGGCGTCCAGCTCATCGGTGCGGAACACCTTGCCCGGGCACAGCACGTAGATGGGCAGCTCGCGCTCCAGCATGGAACGGACCTGCACCGGAGAGGTGTGGGTACGCATCAGCAGGTGGGCTTCGGGCGGCTCCACGAAGAAGGTGTCCTGCATTTCACGGGCAGGGTGGTCCGGCTTGAAGTTCAGGGCGTCGAAGTTGAACCACTCGGACTCGACCTCGGGGCCTTCCGCGATCTCCCACCCCATGCCGACGAAAATGTCCGCCACGCGGTCCTGCAGCGTGGAGAGCGGGTGCCGGGCACCGGCGCGGCGGCGGCGCGGCGCGGCGGTGACGTCCACGGTTTCCACCACCAGGATCCGGGCGTCATTTTCGGCTTCCAGCACCGCTGTCCGCTCGGCGAGCGCCTTGTTGACCCGGCCGCGGGAAGCACCCATCAGCTTTCCGGCGAGCGCCTTCTGGTCCTTGGGCAGGCGGCCGATTTCGCGGTTGGCGAGGCTGAGCGGGGATTTCTCGCCGGTGTGGGCAAGGCGCACCGCCTTCAGCTCGTCAAGGGTGGCCGCACCGGCGATGGCGGTGATGGCCTGGTCTACAGCGGCGTTGATGGCGGCCTCATCCGTGGGGTTCGGGATGGGGGCGCCCGGCAAAGTTTCAGTCATCTACTGTTCTTAGCTACGAGTCGTGGCTGCCGGCAGGCGGGGCAGCCACGCGCGGTTTCCCGCCCGGCGCGTCCGTCGCTGGCAGGTCATGGATGAATGCGCTGAACGTCAGTGTCATTCAATGACCAGGTCAGGGCTCGCCGGCAGGACCGGCGGCCACTGCCCTCCAGTCTAGTAGAACCCTCCGGCTACCATGGCCTCATGACTTTGCGGCAGAGCGCGGGTTCCCTTCACGGCCCGACGACGGCCCAGCGGCTCAGGCAGGCAGCGAACCTCCTCAACGGGAGCACCTTTGCCGGGCTCGCCGTCGCCCTGGCCGCCCGGACGCGGATCAGCCGGGGTCCCGGCGGGTTGGTCATCGCGGCCGGCTACCGCTGGCGGCTGCCGTTCGCCGGCGCCTACACTCTGGGCAATGTGGTGCTGTGCCGCAGCACGGCCGCGGAGCTTTTGTCCCGGCCCGCACTCCTGGGACACGAGGAACGGCACTGCAGCCAGTACGCGTGGTGCCTGGGGTTGCCCTTCATCCCGTTGTACCTGGCGGCCGCCGGGTGGTCGGTGCTTCGGACCGGGAATCCTGGGACGGCCAACGTCTTTGAACGTCGGGCGGGACTGGCTGCCGGCGGCTATCCGCTCACCGCGGGGAGGCACGTGTAATAGACAAGGAATCGAACGCCCGCGTGGATCCGGGGACAGTCACCGTGACGGGGACCGGATGGGCTGAAGCCGCCCCAGACCTGATGCTGGTCTCCATAGCAGTGGAGTGCCGTGCCGAATCCGCAGCGGAAGCATATGCCGCCGCAGGAAAGGGCCTGGCGGTCGTTGGCTCGGTCCTCCGCAGCCGTGGCGTTGCCCCGGACGATATCCGTTCGGCCGGCCTGTCCGTCCGGGCCGACCTCGCCTGGCGGGACGGCGAAGGCCAACGGCTGGTGGGCTATGTGGCGTCCAGCAGCCTTGCGGTCAGGCTGCGGGACCTCGGCAGCGCGTCCGCGGCCGTCTCCGAAGCCGTCCGTGCCGCCGGGGACAATGTCCGCTTGAACAACCTGACGCTGGTAATTTCCGACGATTCCGAGGTCCGGGCACAGGCCCGTGACGCCGCCTGGCAGGACGCCCTCCGCTCGGCCGGACAGTATGCCGCGTTGGCGTCGGCCAGTTTGGGAAGGGTCCTGTCCGTGACGGACCGGCAAGCGGCACCGGGACCGGTGCCGCTTGCCGGGCTGCAGCGGGCATCCGCTGCTGACGCCCCGTCGGTTGAACCGGGCGCGAACTGGGTGGAGGCAGCCGTCACCGCCACATGGGAGTTGACGCACCGGCAGTAACGGGAAGTTGCTGGATCTCCAGGCTGTGCCAGCGAAGTTTGCTGGCGGGTGTTGGCCGCGCGGCGCCTTGACTTAAATTCGAACATGTTTTCGAATGGATGGCATGAGATGGGAAGCGCAAGCACTGGCGGCCGCGCCGGACGCCATGGGAGGACCGGGCCCGGCGCTTCTTCCGCTGGCAGGCCTGGTCCGCTCAGTCACCACGCCTGAGTTCGCCGGGATCACGTTCCACGAGGTCACTTCCAAATCGGTGCTCAACAGGGTCCCGGCGGGATCGAAGATGCCGTTTGAATGGACGGTGAATCCGTACCGCGGCTGCAGCCACGCCTGCGTTTACTGCTTTGCCCGCAAGAGCCACACTTACCTGGACTTTGACGCCGGCATGGATTTCGACAGTCAGGTGGTGGTTAAGGTCAACGCCGCGGAGATCCTGCGGAAGGAACTGAACAAGGCCTCCTGGACGCGACAGCAGGTGGCCCTGGGCACCAACACCGATCCGTACCAGCGGGCAGAGGGCAGGTACCGGCTCATGCCCGGAATCATCAACGCCCTGGCGGAGTCCGGGACTCCCCTGTCGATCCTCACTAAGGGAACGCTGCTTGCCCGCGACATCCCGCTGCTCAAGAGCGCTGCCACCCAGGTGCCCGTCGGCCTGGGCATATCACTGGCCATGACCGATGAAGCCCTGTCCGAGGCGATCGAGCCGGGCACGCCCGGACCCAGGGCGCGGCTCAAACTGGTGTCCCGGCTGCGCGAGGCCGGACTGCCCTGCGGCGTCATGGCCATGCCCATCCTGCCGTGGCTCTCCGACAGCGACGAAGCCCTGGATTCGCTGTTCGGTTCGCTGGCGGCTGCCGGCGCTACCGGGGTCAGTGCGGGCGCCCTGTACCTGAAGCCGGGCACCAGGGAATGGTTCATGAAATGGATCGCCGCCAACCACCCCGAATTGGCGGGGCGCTACCGGCGGCTTTACGGAACCGGGTCCTACGCATCAAAGGAATACCGGATCTGGCTTGCCGGCAAGGTCCGCTATTTCAAGGCACGCCACGGCTTTTCGAACTCGTCGGGCTTCAGCCACCGGGACCTGGACGATCCACGGGCCGAGGAAGCCGAGTACCCGGCCGGAATCATACCCACCGGCGGTTCCGCTGCCGGCGCCCCGGCGGCTGAGTCTTCCGGGGCCCGGCCGGCAGTGCAGGACTCCCTGTTCTAACCGGCTTGCCGGGGCCTCGCTTTGGGGGTGCCCGGTGCTGTGCAGGCTTAGTCGTGCTCCGGGGACCCCGGCACCGGCACGGCGGCCACGGAATCCAGGAGGGCGCGGACAATCGGGTAATCGGCCGGGATCCACGGCAGCCCAAGGACCGCATCCCGGTCCTGCAGCCGGACCCAGCGCAGTTCGTCATGGTCTTCGAGGGGCAATGGCTCCCCGCGGGTCACCTCGGCGAACCAGACCCGCATGCTGGCCCTGTCGTTCAGGGACCAGCCACCAGGTGTTTCCGCGGGCAGCTCTGATCCCAGGCGAACACCGATTCCGAGCTCCTCGGCCAATTCCCGGACCAGGGCCGGTTCAGGTGCCTCGCCGGGTTCAACTTTGCCCCCGGGAATTCCCACAGGCCTGCCAGGTGCTCGGGAGCACTCCGCCGTGCCACCAGCAGCGCCGTTGGATCGGCCAGGCTGTCCACCACTGCTCCGCCCACTACCTGAATCAGTCCAGTCACCGGCCCATTCTATGGGCCACAATGGGAGTGGCCCGGAACAGCATGCCCCATCCAGGGGAATAGCGCCTGCCCGCCCAGGGTTTGCCTCACTGTCCGGACCGTCCTGCCCCATTGCCGTGGCGTCCGATCCATTTCCAGTTCCTTTTGAGAAGCAGGCATATGAGCAGCGTTCTTTCCCCGTCCACGGCAGCCGGCACCAAGGCCCCCAACATAGGCATGGCCATCTTCGCCCTTGCCATGGGAGGGGTGGGCATTGGCGTCACTGAGTTCACCATGATGGGCCTGCTGAAGGAAGTGGAACAGGGCCTGGAGATCAGCACTCCCGAGGCCGGGCACCTGATTTCTGCATATGCGCTTGGCGTGGTAGTTGGCGCTCCCCTCCTGGCCGCCGTCGGCGCCAAGCTGCCCCGCAAGAAACTGGCGCTCGGCCTCCTGCTGTTCTTCACCGTGGCCAACCTGACCTCGTTCATCGCACCAGACTACGGTTCGATGCTCCTGTCCCGTTTTGCCGCCGGGCTGCCCCACGGCGCGTTCTTCGGGGTTGCGGCGGTCATCGCCGCGTCCCTGGTTCCGCCGAGCCGGCGGGGCTGGGCCATCTCCATGGTCATGGCTGGACTCAGCGTTTCCAATGTGGTGGGCGTACCTTTCGCCACCTGGCTGGGACAAACCTTCGGCTGGCGCCTGCTGTTTGTCCTGGTGGGTGGCATCGGCCTGCTGGCCCTGGCCATGGTGTGGAAATTTGTGCCGTTCCAGCACGCGCACCCGGACGCCAGCATCCGGCGCGAACTCGGGGCCCTCAAGCGGCTCCAGGTGTGGTTGGCCCTCCTGGTGGGCGTCGTGGGCTTCGGCGGCTTTTTTGCCACCTACACCTATATCGCCCACACCATGACTGCGGTGGCAGGCATCCCGTCGGCACTGATCCCCCTGGTGGTGGCGCTCTACGGGCTGGGCATGGTGGCCGGGAACATTGTGGGAGGCAGGCTGGCCGACAAATCGGTCATGGGCACCCTTTACCGCGTCCTCCCGGCCATTGCCGTGGCCCTGGTGGCCTACGCGGTGGCCGCCCACTGGCAATGGAGCGCCATGGTTATGGTGTTCGTGGTGGGAGCGGCCGGGTCCATGCTGATCCCGGCCCTGCAGACCCGGCTGCTGGACGCCTCACCGGACGCCCCGTCTCTGGCATCTTCCCTCAACCATGCCGCCCTGAACGTCGCCAACGCACTGGGCGCATTCCTTGGCGGCCTGGTCATCGCCCTCGGGTGGGGCTTTGTTGCCCCCGCAATGGTGGGCGCCGTCCTCGCGGTCCTGGGATTCGGCGTCGCCCTCCTCAGCGGCCTGCTGGAACGCAAGAGGCCGTTGGCTGCCTGACCCCCGGACCATCCACGTCACATCACCAGCGGGGCCACGGCACCATCGGATGAGGAGGGCACGGCAGGCAATCCTTCTTCCGGCCCGCAGGACGCTTAGGGGCGCGGTGCGGCCGGGGCAGGATCCTGGCCGGCCGCCGTCGCCGTGCGGTGCAGGTCGGGTTCGAGGTAGATGACCCGCGCAATCGGCACGGCAGCCCGGATCCTTTCCTCGCACTCATCGATGGCCCGTGCTATCTCCTCGCCTGTCGCGGACCTGCTGACGGCGATCTTCGCCGCGACCAGCAGTTCCTCCGGCCCCAGGTGCAGCGTCTTGAGATGGATGATGCGGCCCCCGTCCGACTCGATGGCGCCCCGGATGCGTTCAAGGTCGCCCTTCGTGGCGGATTCCCCCACCAGGAGCGACTTGGTTTCCAGCGCCAGCACCACGGCAATGGCCACCAGCAGCAGGCCGATCATCCCCGTGCCGGCGGCATCCCACACCCCGTTGCCCGTAATCAGGGTCAAACCGACGCCGATCAGCGCGAACAACAGGCCCAGAAGGGCGCCGAAGTCCTCCAGCAGGATGACCGGCAATTCGGGCTGTTTGGCACTGCGCACAAACTTTACCCAGGACTGCTTGCCGCGGGTATGGTTCGATTCCTTGATGGCGGTCCGGAAGGAATAGGACTCGGCCAGAATGGCGCCCGCCAGCACGGCCAGCGGAACCCACCAGAACCCGCCTTCGATGCCGTGCGGGTGCAGGAACTTCTCCCACGCTTCGTACAGGGCAAACAGGCCACCCACCGTGAACAGCACAATCGACACGATGAACGCATAAATATAGCGCTCACGCCCGTAACCGAAGGGGTGCTCAGGGCTGGCGGCGCGTTGGGACTTCTTGCCGCCCACCAGGAGCAGCAACTGGTTGCCGGAGTCCGCCACACTGTGGATGGCCTCGGCAAGCATGGAGGAGGACAGCGTCAGGAAGTACGCCAGGAATTTCATGAACGCGATGGCGAGGTTCGCGGCCAGGGCCGCAATGATCGCCTTGGTACCGCCACTTGCAGCCACGGGCTCCACCTCTTTGCGGGTTGCTCAACTGTCGGATACCGCGGGTTCCGGCCGCGGCCCCGCTCTTTGAATACCGTACCCGGAGGGCACGCGGCCGCACAGCGGCAACGGCCCGCAAAGCTACTGACTTTATGGGGTGCTTATGTTAGCTTGAGGCTCATCGGGACTATTAATCCCGGTCACAATGAGGAGGAGACATGGGTTTTCTTGCTTGGATTATTTTGGGCCTGATTGTCGGGGCCATCGTTAAAGCCGTTATGCCCGGACGGGTCGGCGGCGGCTGGGTGACCAGCCTCATCCTGGGTGTCGTTGGAGCCATCGTTGGCGGCTGGATTGGCAGCCTCCTGTTCAACAAGGGCGATCTTTCCTTCTTCGACCTCGGCACCTGGATTCTCGCTATCGTCGGCGGCCTGGTTGTCGCCGGCATCTACGGAGCAGTCACCGGACGCGGAAAAGCCAGCCGCGCACCCTGAACACTTCGTCCAGCAACAACCAATGGGCCCCGGAATTCCGGGGCCTTTCTTTATGACCCTGATGTGCCCAACTCCGGGCTTCCGTAGCCGTGTGCGGAGAGTGCGCACGACAGCGCCTCCGCCGTCGGGCCTCCCTATTCTGCGCGGTTCGGCTCCCCGTCCGGACGGGAACGGCGCTGGGAACGGGCGCTGGCGTAGAGGCACACGGTGGCTGCCGTTCCCAGGTTGAGGCTTTCGGCAGCGCCGTAGACCGGAACTGCCACCCGGTGGTCCGCCAGTTCAAGCTCCTCATCGGAGAGTCCCTGCGCTTCGTTCCCGAAGAACCAGGCGGTGGGTGCGGCAAGGTCGTACACGGATTCGGGGCCGGCTCCGGTCAGCCTGCGGCGCGCGTTCTCGTCCTGCAGGACATCCAGGTCCAGCTGACCGTATCCGTCCGCTGCGAGGATGCCGACACCGGCGGCCTTGCAGGCGGCGGCCAGTTCGGCAGGGTCCGCGGCCAGGACCACCGGGAGGTGGAACAGCGATCCCGCGGTGGAGCGGACTGCCTTGGGGTTGTAGATATCAACGCTGGATGCCGTGAAGACTACGGCATCCGCACCGGCTGAATCGGCCGCCCGCAGCACGGTGCCCGCGTTCCCCGGGTCCCGGACCTGGCACAGCACTGCGATAAGGCGGGGGCGGGCGTCGAGCACTTCGTCCAGCGCGACGTCCACGAACCGGCAGACGGCCACAATGCCCTGCGGGTTGACGGTGTCCGCCATGGCTGCCAGGACCTCGTCAGTGGCCAACCGCGCGTTGGTGCCTTCGGCGAGCTCTTCGAATTCCGGGAAGCGGTCCAGGCAGCTTTCGCTGGCGAACACCTCGGTGACCAATCCCGGAGCTCCCGCCGCGAGACGCTGCTGGTGGAGTTTGAGTGCTTCCCGGACTGCCTGCGGTCCTTCGGCAAGGAACTGGCCACGCTTTAAACGGGCCGGGCGCCCTGCAAGCTTTGCCACGTCCCTGACCCGATCGGCTCGGGGGTTGGACAGTGGAAGATCTTGCGGGCGCCCGGTTTCGTTCATACAAGAACTGTAGTAGCTGCTGCTACCCGTTCCTGAACTGGCCCTCAGGTGAGGGGTCGCAGCGGCTGCTAGGCTGCGGCAACCTTCTTGGCGGAGGTGTCCGCCGGGAGGGAGTCCTTGGCGACCTGGACCAGTGCGGCGAAGGCGTTGGCGTCAGAGACGGCAAGCTCGGCCAACATGCGGCGGTCAACCTCGACCTCGGCGGCCTTCAGGCCCTGGATGAGGCGGTTGTAGGTGAGGCCATTGGCGCGGGACGCAGCGTTGATGCGCTGGATCCACAGGCGGCGGAAGTCGCCCTTCTTCTTCTTGCGGTCACCGTAGCTGTACACAAACGAGTGCAGCAGCTGCTCTTTGCCTTGCGGTACAGGCGCGAACGCTGTCCGCGGTAGCCCTTCGCCCGTTCAAGAACAACCCGGCGCTTCTTGTGGGCGTTGACCGCCCTCTTCACACGTGCCACGTGCGTACTCCTTCGAAAATCTGATCCCAAGCATCTGTTGCCGGTGTTCCGGCGGCCTGAGAAGGCTGTTTGGCAGGTGACGGACCGCCAGGAAGCGGTCCATCAATTAACTTGGAAACTAGATGCCGAGCATCTTCCGGATGACCTTGGCATCGCCCTTGAAGACGATCTTGTCGCCGGCAAGGCGGCGGGTCAGGCGGCTGGACTTGTGCTCCAGGTAGTGGCGGCGATTGGCCTGCTGGCGGCGCAGCTTGCCGCTGCCGGTCAGCTTGAAGCGCTTCTTAGCACCGCTGTGGGTCTTCATCTTCGGCATGGGAACCGATCTCCTTACGTTTCTGCGGGCCCGGGGGCCGGCAGTTCTATCGCGCAGCCACCCCTGCGGGCAGCATGCTGGTTGCTGACTGCCGGGGGGCTTACCCCAGGCAGCTGTGAACTAGTTGGTCTTCTTAGCGGCCGGCTTCGGCACTGCCTTGGGGGCAGGGCGGGCAGCAGGCTTCGGCGCAGCAGGCCTGGCCACCGGCTTGGGCGGTGCAGGCACACCAGCCGGCTTCGGCGCAGCCGGCGCTGCCGCTTCCGGCTTGGCAGCAGCGGCAGGTTTGGCCGCCGGAGCGGCAGCCTTCGGAGCTTCCTGCTTCGGTGCCGCAGCCTTCGGAGCTTCCTGCTTCGGTGCCGCAGCCTTCGGAGCTTCCTGCTTCGGTGCCGGAGCCTTCGGAGCTTCCTGCTCGGGAACGGTGTCCGCAGGCGCCTCAACCGGTGCACTGTCTGCGGCAGTTGCCTCCGGCTCGGTGGAGACGGTGAAGCCTTCCGGGAGGAGATCCGCCAGTGACTGCGTCATGGGGGCCTGGTCCTCGCCGGACGTGTCAACACGTCCCGAAGCCTTGGCTTCATTCTGTGCCTTGGCCTCGGCGCGCTGGGTGGCCCGGCGTGCTTCGGCCTTGGCCTCAGCCTTGTTCTTCAGCGGACCAACCACCATGACCATGTTGCGGCCGTCGATACGGGGGCTGGACTCCACCACGCCAACTTCGGCGACGTCCTCCGCGAAACGCTGGAGCAGGCGAATGCCCATCTCCGGACGCTGCTGCTCACGGCCACGGAACTGGATCATGGCCTTGACCTTGTCCCCGGCGCCGAGGAAGCGAAGGGCGTGGCCGCGCTTGGTCTCGTAGTCGTGGGTGTCGATCTTCAGGCGGAAGCGGATTTCCTTCAGAACCGTGTTGGTCTGGTTCTTCCGGGCCTCACGTGCCTTAACCGCGGCCTCGTACTTGTACTTGCCGAAGTCCATCAGCTTGCACACCGGAGGCTTCGCCTGAGGTGCAACTTCAACGAGATCAAGGTCGGACTCGGCAGCCAGGCGCAGGGCATCCTCAATACGGACGATTCCTACCTGTTCACCTGCAGGGCCGACCAGCCGCACCTCGGGGACGCGGATACGCTCATTGATTCTTGGCTCGCTAATGTTAAAGCTCCTGTGATTGTTGTTAAGTCCGGCAAATAGAGAAGGCCCCCAATTGCCGGAGCAATCGAAGGCCTCAAAGAGGTTGGCCCGGCAGCCCGATAAGGGCTGCACGTGCACTGAGCCGGCTGATGCCGGTCCGTGCCCAACCAGGTACCCGGCAACCTTGCGTCCCAGCAGGTTCCAAAGGAACACTTGGGACAACGGCTGACGCGGGTGGGAGAGAACTCCGCTTGCAAACTGGTTGCCATTCTACAGAAAAAATTCCCGTCAACGCCGCGAAGCGTTGGTGGGAACCGGATCGTTTGGGGCGATCTCTGAAATAACGACATCCAGTCGGTCTGTGTCAAGCTTACCAGTATGAGCACCTCAGACAGTAATTCGTACGTCTTCGAGCCCGGGGGCGCGGGCGCAGACGTTTCACAACAGATCCGCGATATCTCCGAAGTTCCCGCCATCGAGGTCATCACCACGGCCGCCGTGCACTTGATGAGCGCGGCCGCGGTTGCTTGGCCTGGCTGCGGAGGACAACGCAGCCGAACTCAAGGACCTTGACGAGGCCCGTAAGCTGATCACCGCGCTGGCCGGCCTCGTCACCGCGGCTGCCCCTGAAATCGGGTCCCAGCACGCCGGTCCCTTACGCGACGGCCTGCGCTCCCTGCAGCTGGCTTTCCGCGAAGAGTCGCTGATTCCGGACGCACCGGGCAAGGGCCCGGGTGAAAAGTACACCGGAGCAGTGAACTAGGGAACGCTCCCCCACGCGGCGCCCGACGGCGGGACGGCCTTTCCAGGTCGTCCCGCCGTCGCGCTTAACAACATCCATTGCTCCATAACTGCCGTTTTGCGGGGCCAAAACGGCAGTTATGGAGCACTCGATAGAGGGGACGGTATCAGGCGGCGGCGCGGCGCCGGCGCTGGAGGGCCAGGCCAACGAGGCACAGCACCACACCCGCGGCACCGACCGAAACGAAGCCGCCAGAGGGCCCCATGATGTCGATGAACACCCCGGCCAGCGGCGAACCGAGCGCAACTCCGCCGGTCAGTGCCGAGCCATACCAGCCCATGGCTTCCCCGCGGCGCTCCTCCGACACCAGGCTCCGCGACCTTTTCGGAAGCCGCGGATAGCACCGGGGCGCAGAGCAGGCCCGGCAGGACAGAGACGAAGGCCAGGGTCCAGGTGTCGTGGGCGAAAGCCATCGGCAGTGTCAGGGCGGCCATGCCCAGCAACAGGATGACAGGTGGAATTGGCCGGTGCATGGCGCCGTAAATCAGCCCGCCCACCACGGAGGCAGCGCACCAGAAAACAAAGACGATCCCGATTTCACTCTGGTGCCCGCCGGTTTGCAGGGCTGCGACGATGCCGACGTCGGTGCCGCTGAGGACCATTCCGGCGCCCGCGGCAACGGCGAAGAGCGCCGCAACCGTTGCGGTGAACCACGCGAAGCCGCCCGCCAACCGTCCGCGCAGCCCGCCCTGCGCCGCGCTGGTGGCCGCACCCGCGGGGGCCAGGCTCCGCGGCTGCTTCCTGGAGATGGGCAGGGGCAGTGGAGACGACGGCGGCCTCCGCGGCGTGCTGCTCATCCTCCGCGCATTCGACCGTCAGGCCCTCGCTGCGGGTGGGCGGGTTGAACCACATGAGGAACAGCCCGGAGAGGGACGTGGCCACGCCCACCACCGTCAGCCCGGCGACCGTGAAGCCGCTGGTGGCCACGACGGCTCCGGCGGCCGGTCCAATCATGAAAACCACTTCGGTGGTGATGGCGTCCAGGGCGAACGCGGTCCGGCGCTGGTCCCCGTCCGCCAGGACCCCCAGGGACTGCCGGACCACGCTGAAGATGGGCAGCGTGAGCAGCCCGCCGACGAAGACCAACGGCAGAAGCCACTGGTAGGACACGTGCGGCACGACCGACCAGATCACCGTCTCGGAGATGACGGACGGGATGAGCGCGGTCCGCAGGCCGACAGTGTCAACGCGCCTGCCCCGCCACGGAGCGCCGAGGGCAATGCCGATGGTCATCACCGCCGCCGCAGCACCGGCAGCCGCGTAGCCCTGGCCCAGGGTGAGGACAATGTGCAGGGTCAGCAGCACCCCTGCGGCTGAGTGCGGGATGCGGGCAACCATGCCCACCAGCAGCAGCCGGCGGATCGGCCGGACAGCGAGCAACTCCCGGTAGAGAGCGAAATTCACGAAACGGTCCTTCAGCGTATGCCGCTGCCCCGGCGGGGATCACCCATCCTGCTGCGGCTAGTCGGGAGCGCGCCTCAGTTTGATCTCAAGGGAGTCGACGCGCTCCCCAAACAATACATTCCGCGACCACTCCGACTGCAGGCCGGACACCAGCTCCTGGACACCGGCAGCGTCCAGGCCGTCCTCGAGGTACAGCACCACCTGCAACTCCGGCCCGGCACCACCGCCCGGTACCACCGAACCGTCGGCAGCGCTGGCCGCCACTCCCCTGCCCGGGAGCAGGCTCGATGCTCCGGATGGCGGCGAAACCGGCGGCGGCGCGCCCCAATTCAGCTGCGAGCTCACGGTCGTTGTAGGAGGGGGTCCAGCCATGCTGCTTGGCCAGTGCCCAGACGCCCGGGCGGCGGACCACGAAAGTCACGTCGGCGCCCGGATCCAGCACCAGCAGGCTCGGCACCTTCGGCGACGGCTGAGAGCGCGGCCCGGGCGGCATACACGGCCACGGGCCGGGCACCCGGGTGCCAGGCCGCCAGCGCGGCGGCCGAAGTGAATGCGGGCAGCGCGGTCCTGCCGTCGGCCGCCTTCAGGGTCACCAGCGCCATGTCTGCCTGCTTGTCCGCATGCAGTCCGTGGGCAGCTTCCGCCTCTTCAGCCAGTTGCGCCACGATCGGAATGAAGACGCGGGCTGTCGCCAGCGACGCAACCACGCCCGCTTCATCGCCCCGCCCCTCGCGGAGGGCGGCAACCGCGGCGAGGTAGCCGGCGTCGGCTGTTCCGTCGTCGTCCTCGAAGTTGTGGATTTTCCCGTCCTCACCGGCGAGGCTGCGCCCGGCCCACGGCTGGCCCGCGGAATCCGTGGCACCTCCGGCACCGGCCAGCGCTGCCGCGATGTGTCCGGGCAGGTGGCGGGCTGGAGGACGTACCGGTTCTTCGGAGCCTGGGCATGCTGGCTGCTTCCCGGCGCTAGCGGCGGCCGGCGACGTCGAGGGCTTCGGGCAGCGTGAAGGCTCCGGCGTACAGCGCTTTGCCCACGATGGCGCCTTCCACGCCCAGCGGAACCAGTGAGCGAAGGACCTTGAGGTCGTCCAGGCTGGAGATGCCACCGGATGCGACCACGGGCTTGCCGGTCTTTTCCACCATCTGGCGGAGGAGTTCAACGTTGGGTCCCTGGAGTGTGCCGTCCTTGGTCACGTCGGTCACCACGTAGCGGGCGCAGCCGGCCTCTTCAAGACGGCCCAGCACGTCCCAGAGGTCGCCGCCTTCCTTGGTCCAGCCGCGGCCTGCAAGGGTGGTTCCGCGGACGTCAAGGCCGACGGCGATTTTGTCGCCGAAGCGCTCGATGGCCCGCTGGGTCCACTCGGGGTTTTCCAGTGCTGCCGTTCCCAGGTTGACCCGCGCAACGCCGAGGTCAAGCGCCGCCTCAAGGGTTTCGTCGTCACGGAGGCCGCCGGAGAGCTCCACCTTGATGTCCAGCCGGCCCACCACTTCGCGGAGCAGGTCGGCGTTGGAGCCGCGGCCGAACGCTGCGTCGAGGTCTACCAGGTGCACCCATTCAGCGCCCTGCTGCTGCCAGTTCAGCGCCGCTTCGAGGGGGTACCGTAGCTGGTTTCGCTGCCGGCCTCGCCCTGGACCAGCCGGACGGCCTGCCCATTGACGACGTCGACGGCTGGCAGCAGTTCAAGTACCGGCAGGTCATGTGCGGTGGTCATACTCATCCTCGGTGTTGGTTCGTCGGTTGGGGCAAAGGCGGGCTTGGAGCGGTGCGGTTCAGGGTCTTCCACGCCGCCCCCTTGGCGATCAGCTGGCCGGCAGCGTGAGCAGGTAGGCGGCAACGAGCGACATGGCGGCCAGGACATAGAAGGACACCTGGACCCAGCTCGGCTTGTGCTGCTGCCGGAACGAGATGCCGCCGCCGATCAACAGGCCGGCGAGGCCCATCAGGAGCACTGGCCACATCTAGGCGCCACCGCCGGCGTCGGGTGCCGACGCGACTGAGTTGGTCCCAGCCGGCCTGCGGAGGCCTTCCACCCAGTTGCGCAGGAGCCGTGCACCGGCGTCGCCGGACTTCTCCGGGTGGAACTGCGTTGCGCAGAGCGGTCCGTTTTCGACGGCGGCGATGAACGGGCCGCCGTGCTCGGACCAGGTGACCAGCGGCGGGGCCATCCGCGGCTGGATGACGTCGAAGTTCCATTCCTGGACGCCGTACGAGTGCACGAAGTAGAACCGTTCGTTTTCGACGCCGGCGAAGAGTTTCGACCCTTCCGGCACCTTGACGGTGTTCCAGCCCATGTGCGGGACCACCTCCGCGCGGAGGGCCTCCACCTTCCCGGGCCACTCGCCGATGCCCTCAGCCTCGGTGCCGTGTTCCACGCCGGCTTCGAACAGGACCTGCAGTCCCACGCAGATGCCGAGCACCGGGCGGCCGCCGGCCACGCGGCGGCCGATGAGCCGGATTCCGTCCACGGCTTTGAGTTCACGCATGACGGTCTCGAACGCGCCGACGCCGGGCACCACCAGGCCGTCTGCGTTCAGCACGTCCTCAGGCTTGGCGCTCAGGATGACTTCCGCGCCGGCACGTTCCAGGGCGCGCACGGCGGACCTGACGTTCCCGGACCCGTAGTCCAGCACCGTGACGGTCGGTTTGCCTTCCGGTGACGGCAGCCTCCGCGAAGCCGCGGGATCGATGATCGCGCCGTCTTTCAGGACCTGCCCGCTCACAGGGCACCCTTGGTGGAGGGGATGCCCTCGACCCGGGGATCGGGTTCGACGGCGGCGCGGAGGGCGCGTGCGAAGGCTTTGAACTGCGCCTCGACGATGTGGTGCGGGTCCCGGCCGGCCAGCACGTTCATGTGCAGGCAGATGCCGGCGTGCAAGGTGATGGCCTCGAAGACGTGGCGGGTCAACGACCCGGTGAAGTGGCCGCCGATCAGGTGGTACTCCTGGCCGGCGGGCTCGCCGCCGTGCACCAGATAGGGGCGGCCGGAGACGTCCACCACTGCGTTGGCAAGGGCCTCGTCCAGCGGGACGGTGGCTTCGCCGAACCGGCGGATTCCGGCCTTGTTGCCCAGTGCAGTCCGCAGGACCTCGCCGAACGTGATGGCCACGTCTTCCACCGTGTGGTGGACGTCGATGTGGGTGTCTCCGGTGGCCTTGACGGTCATGTCAATCAGGGAGTGCTTGCACAGTGCGGTGAGCATGTGGTCGTAGAACGGTACGGAGGTGTCGATGTCCGAGACGCCGGTTCCATCGAGGTTGATCTCCACGAGCACGGAGGACTCGCTGGTGGCACGCTCCATGCGGGCGGTCCGGGCTGCAGCCGTATTCGATCCGGTTGGACTCATGGTGAAGGATCCTTAGTGGGAGGAGAAGTGGTTCAAGGCGTCCAGCGCCGCAGTATCAAGTCTAGGCGGGAAGCGCGGCGTGGCCTGCAAGGATGCGTTCCAGGGACGTGAGGAAGGCTGTGGTCTCCGCCTCCGTGCCTGCCGTGACCCGAAGGTGCCCGGGGATGCCGACGTCGCGGATGAGCACCCCTGCGTCCAGCAGGCTCCTGCCACACCTGGTGCGGATTTTCCAGGCCGCCGAAGAACACGTAGTTGGAGTCCGATGCGGCCGGCTTGAGGCCCATCCTGGTCAGTTCCGCCACGATCCGGTCCCGCTGCGTCTTGATGTCCTGGACATCGGCCATCAGCGCTTCGCGGTGTTCGAGGGCAGCCAGTGCGGTGGCCTGGGTGATGGCGGACAGGTGGTACGGCAGCCGGACCAGCCGCAGGGCATCGGTGACCTCCGGGGCTGCAGCCATGTATCCGAGCCGGGCGCCAGCCAGGGCGAAAGCCTTGCTCATAGTGCGGGAAACGATCAGCCGTTCACGGCCTGGCAACAGCGTCAGTGCGCTGGGCGTTCCGTCGTGCGCGAACTCGTGGTAAGCCTCATCGACGATCACGATGGCCTGGCTGTCCGCCCCGGCGTCATAAACGGCTTCCACGACGTCCAACCCAAGTCCTGTCCCAGTGGGGTTGTTGGGCGAGCAGAGGAACACGATGTTCGGCTGCAGTTCCTTGACCTGGCGGGCAGCGGACTCTGCGCTCAGGTCGTAGCCTTCCGAACGCTCCCCGGTGATGTAGGCGGTGTCCGTACCGCTGGCCAGCAGGGGGTACATGGAGTACGTCGGCGGGAAGCCCAGGGCGGTGCGGCCGGGGCCACCGAAGGCCTGCAGGATCTGCTGCAGGACTTCGTTGGAGCCATTGGCTGCCCACAGGTTGGTTTCGTCGAGCCCATGCCCAAGATATTCAGCCAACGCTTTCCGGAGGGCGCTGAACTCACGGTCCGGATAGCGGTTGAGGCCGGCAGCGGCCTCCGTGACGGCGGCGCTGATGGCGGCACGGACGTCGGCCGGAACACCATGGGTATTTTCATTGACGTTCAGCAGGATGGGGACGTCCAGGTGGGGCGCCCCGTATGGGGTCAGCCCGCGAAGATTGCTGCGGAGGGGAAGCCGGTTCAGACGTTCTAGCTGGTGGTTCACCTGAACAGTTTAGTTGCCGCGGCAACTGCCGGAAAATGTGACAGCCGACGTCCGCCCTCGGCGTGCCCCGCCACCCTTCCCGTCATGCGCCTTGGATGGCGCGAGTCAGCGCTTGGCGTGGCTTCCGGACCGGGGGCCAAAGCCGCACCTTTTCAGCGCGTGGGGACGAAAAGTTGCTGGCCCGGAAGGACGGTGCCGGCGGCCAGGTTGTTCAGCTGGACGATGTCAGCCACCACATCCCGGGCATCGCGGTGGGGCGCAACGGCACCCGCGATGGCCCACAGCGACTGGCCGGGCTGCACGGTCACCGTAACTGTGGGCGTGACTGCCAGATCCGACGCCGAGTCCGAGGCCTTTGCCGGGGAATTGAAAAGCCCGGACAGCGAGAGCAGGAGTACGGCCATGAGTAGGAGTGGAACTCCGAGCAGGACGATCCTCCCCCGGCGGGTCAGCCGCAGGGGCGTGGACGAAGGTGAAACCTGGTGAAGAGATAAAGCTGACATGAACTAAGCCCTCCTGGACTTGCCGTGCTGCCCGGGTGTCCGCCCCTGCTTGCCATTAGGAACCGCCGCCGGCAACTTCCACCGGCCCCGTATTCGAATTGAGCATCAGCTGGTTAGAACACATGTTCGAACTTTGCTTGTTAAGTTTTAGCACTTATCAACGAACAATGTCGAGACTCGCTAGAACAAATGTTTGAAAAAGCAATGCGGCTGGCCTAGTTTTGAAACCAGAGAACAACCACCACTGAAGTTGAACAGCAGGGTCTGACAATGACAGTGGGAGTCCTTCCGGCGGCGCAGTGGACCAGCACCGGGCGGGAGATCCGGCGGCAAGCGAAAGGCATTGGCGAATATGGCAGCAGCAGCCGCCGGGGGCAGGACCGCCCCGCAAACAAAGAGGACGGCCAAAGGCCTGACCCCCAGGCAGAAGAAGATCCTCGAAACCATCCAGCGCTCAGTCAATGAGAACGGGTACCCGCCCTCCATGCGCGAGATCGGCGATACAGTCGGCCTCGCCAGCCTGTCCAGCGTGACCCACCAGCTCTCACAACTGGAAAAACTGGGTTACCTTCGGCGCGATCCCAAGCGGCCGCGCGCAATGGAAGTCCTCATGCCGCTCACGCTGGATGGGGGCGCCAAGGCTGCCGGCACAACTCCTGCGCCACCGGCCGGGGGCGGCGGGGCAACAGTGTCTGAGTTGCCCACCGCGATGGATACCGCCATGGTTCCCCTGGTAGGCCGTATCGCTGCCGGCGGACCCATTCTCGCCGAACAATTGGTGGAGGATGTTATGCCCCTGCCCCGCCAACTGGTAGGCCAGGGCGAGCCTCTTCATGCTCAAGGTGGCTGGCGACTCGATGGTGGACGCCGCCATCTGTGACGGTGACTGGGTAGTGGTACGGCGCCAGGCAGACGCTGCCAACGGAGACATCGTTGCCGCGCTGCTGGACGATGAAGCAACCGTCAAGACCTTCCGCCAGCGCGACGGCCACACCTGGCTGCTCCCCCAAAACACGCAGTACGAACCAATCCTGGGCGACCACGCCACCATCATGGGCAAAGTGGTTTCAGTCCTGCGTTCCCTCTAGGCCGCGTTCCCCTCCAACCCCGTCACCCGGGGCGGCGGGGTTGCTGGGCGAAATTGGCCGGCGTGTCTCCGGTACCTGGCGGCGCTTCGCCGTCGTCATGACGCGTCGGCACCCAGCCTGGTGAGCGCCGCAAGCGCCTTTCCACGGTCGGTTGTGGCCCAGAACGGCGGCAGGGCGCCCCGCAGGAACCCTGCATAGCGTTCGGTGGCCAGCCTCGAATCCAGGACGGCCACCACGCCCTTGTCGCCGGTTGACCTGATCAACCGGCCCGCACCCTGGGCCAGCCGGATGGCAGCGTGAGTGGCGGAAACGGACATGAAGCCGTTTCCCCCTGCCTGCGCCACAGCGCGCGAACGCGCAGTCATCAGCGGATCATCGGGCCGCGGGAACGGAATACGGTCGATCACCACCAGCCGGCACGATCCGCCGGGAACGTCGACCCCCTGCCACAGGGACATGGTTCCAAAGAGGCACGTGTCCGGTTCATCGGCGAATTGCTTGACGAGGGCCGTCATGGTGGATTCACCCTGGCAAAGAACAGTCATATCGAGCTTGGGCCGGAGCGCGTCCGCAGCCTCTTCGGCGGCGCGGCGCGACGAAAACAGGCACAGGGCTCCCCCACCGGACGCTTTGATCAGCGCTTCGAGTTCCGCCAGCGCCTCCGGAGAAACGCCGCGCCCGGGCTTGGGCAGGTGCCCGGCAACGTAAAGGATGCCCTGCTTGGGGTAGTCGAAAGGAGAACCGACGTCCACCCCCGTCCAGGCTGGGTGCACCGTCACCGATGAGGCCCAGTCCCCCCGCCGCAGGTTCAAAGGCTGAGCCAATGGCCAAGGTGGCGGATGTGAGCACCACCGTGTGCCCGGCAAAGAGCCCTTCCCGCAGCCTGCCGGCCACTGACAGCGGTGCGATGTTGATCAGCACCGGTGCACTGTCATCGGGCTGGGAGTAACCCTGGCCGGGATCGAACGTGCTGGCGCGGGAAAACCACACCACTTCCCGGTTTTCACGGGCAGCGATCAGCCGCTCGCACAGTTCCAGGATGAGCATGAGTCGGGACCGGGCCAGCTGCCGCCCGCCGTCGGCCGTGGTGTTGCTGTCCCCCTTGGAATCGGACAGCGCAGCCCGGCATGCCTCACGCAGCTGGTCCACACAGACCAGCTGTTCGTCGTTCAGGCCATTGGGCAGCAGCCCGTTCGGCGCGCCGGCGACGGCCAGCTCAAGGTTGGCAGCTGCGGCGTTCAGGGCGTCAACCGTGATGGCGGTATGTTTCCGGGCACCCGAAGCGGCGGCGTGAACCATGGCCACGGACAGTTGCCCGGCCACGGCTCCAGTGACCCGGTCCTGCAGTTCGTGCGCTTCGTCAACCACCACGACGTCGTATTCGGGCAGGACGGCAAGCCCCTCGAACGCGCTGACAGCCAGCATGGCGTGGTTGGTCACCACCACATCGGCCTCGGCGGCGTCCTGCCGCGCGAGCCTCGCTGAAACACTCAGCGGCCATCGGGCATTTTTGCGCCCCCAGGCACTCCATGGAAGTCACGGAGACCTGGCGCCAGGCACGGTCGGTGACACCGGGCAGGAGCTCATCCCTGTCGCCCGTGGCTGTTTTCTCTGCCCACTCGCGGAGCCGCACCACTTCCTTGCCAAGCTGCGATGAAGGTCCGCCTACGGAAGCGGCGAAATGCGGAACACTGGTGTCCTCGCCCAGGGAGAAGAGCTGCCCCTCGGACGGTTCCTCTGACGGAAAGCCGCCCTCGAGCTTGTGGCGGCAGACGTAGTTGGACCGGCCCTTGACCAGTGCGACCTTGACCGGCCGGTCAAGGGCAGGCGTGATGTTCTTCAGGAGCCGGGGCAGGTCCCTTCCCACAATCTGGGTCTGCAGTGCCAGCGTGGCCGTGGATACGAGAGCAGGCTTGTTGCTCTCCAGGGCATGGGCGATCAGCGGCACCAGGTAGGCCAGCGACTTACCGGTGCCGGTACCTGCCTGGACCAGGAGGTGGTTGCCCGTTTCAATGGCGCGGGCCACCTGCTTGGCCATTTCGTGTTGTCCTGGGCGGCTTTGTCCGCCCATGCCGGCAACGGCGCGGTCGAGCAGTTCAATAACGTACTGCTCGCCCGCCGTGTGCGCAGCTTCGCCGGCCGCGGGGTCAGTCATTGACGACGAATGGTTCCAACTCGGACGCCAGGCCCTCCCGAACCATCACTGCAGCCCTGGTACCGGCCTCAACATGGTCCAGACTGAGGATTTCGGCATCGGACTCATGGAGCTTGCTGATCAGGTCTCCGCGATCGTAGGGAATGAGCAGGCTCCATCTTGACGGAAGGCCGCGGGATGGACTCGCTGATGACCTTCAGCAGTTCCGGGATGCCCTGCCCCGTCCGGGCCGAGACAACCACGTGCCGCGGCTCGCGCTGCTTCAGCCGCTCCACCACGAAGGGGTCGGCCGCATCGGCCTTGTTCAGCACGATGATCTCGGGCACCCTGCGGGCATCAACTTCGCTGAAAACCTTCCGGACCGCAGCGATCTGTCCTTCGGGATCGGGGTGCGAAACGTCCACCACGTGCAGGATCAGGTCCGAGTCCGCCACCTCTTCGAGGGTGGACCGGAAGGCTTCCACCAGGCTGGGTGGGCAGCGACCGGACGAACCCGACGGTGTCGGCCAGGGTGTACCCCAGGCCGTCAGCGGTTTCCGCCTTGCGGACGGTGGGATCCAGGGTGGCGAACAGCGCGTTCTCCACGAGGACCCCTGCGTCGGTGAGCCGGTTCAGCAGCGAGGACTTGCCGGCGTTGGTGTACCCGGCAATTGCAACGGAGGGCACTTCATTACGACGGCGGTTGGCCCGTTTGGTCTCACGTGCCGGCTTCATGGCGGCGATTTCGCGCCGCAGCTTGGCCATGCGGGTGCGGATCCGGCGCCGGTCCAGTTCGATCTTGGTCTCACCGGGACCACGGGAGCCCATGCCTGCGGCAGCGCCGCCCACCTGGCCACCGGCCTGGCGGGACATCGACTCACCCCAGCCGCGGAGGCGGGGAAGCAGGTATTCGAGCTGCGCCAGGCTCCACCTGGGCTTTGCCTTCGCGGCTCTTGGCATGCTGGGCGAAGATGTCCAGGATCAGGGCCGTCCGGTCAATGACCTTGACCTTGACGATGTCTTCAAGGCCACGGCGCTGGGAAGGTGCCAGTTCGGCGTCCACCACCACAGTGTCCGCGCCCGTGGACGCGACAATGTCCTTGAGCTCAATGGCCTTGCCGGAGCCCAGGAAGGTGCCGGGGTCCGGCTTGTCACGCCGTTGCACCAACCCGTCGAGGACTTCTGAACCTGCAGTCTCGGCCAGGGCGGCGAGCTCACGCAGGGAGTTTTCGGCGTCGGCAAGGGTTCCCTCGGACCAAAGCCCCGCCAGGACAACGCGCTCCAAGCGCAGCTGGCGGTATTCGACTTCGGTGACGTCTTCGAGCTCGGTGGACAGGCCTGCCCTGCGTCGCAGGGCGCGGCGCTCCTCGAGGTCCTGCTGGTCGCCGTCGTACGTTGAGTGTTCTTCGTCAAGGCGGGAAATTGCCTGCGCCTTGCCGAGGACGGCTTTACCACCGGCGCCGCCATCACCGCCGGACGTGCTGACATCTTTGGCCGGTACGTCCTTGGCGAGGATCCGGTCGATGACAGCCTGGATCTCCTGCGGACTCATGTCCTGGGCGGCTGGATCGGAACCGGTGTTGGGCTGGCTGGTCATGGTCTCCTTTGAAGATTCGTCGATTCCAGAATAGTGCTGATTGGCTGGAAGGTGGAAAGTATTCGCGCTGGGCTGACGGCCTGCGGTCATGCAGTTCTCCTGGTTGTTTCGCCGCCGGCTGGGATGCCGGGGCCGGGATGCCGCGTCAGGACGGCGGCAGGGCGGAAAAGGGCCGGAGACATGGCGGGAAGTGCAGCAGGGAGCTGACTTTCGAGTATTGACCGGCCGCCGGGAAGACCGAATGGTCCGGCCGGTGCACAAGCGGAAGGTGTGGAGACCTGCGTCGCTGCGGGACGGGCTGTCCATGATGGACAGGCTGCGGACGGGCGTGGCCCGTGCCGGCTACTCAAAGATCAGGAACATGCGTTCCAGCGTAGCAGAGGGCCTCCTGCACGGTTTCCCTTTACGCTGCAAGGGGAACTACTCTGGCCAGTTATGGAGTCCGCACACTATTTCAGCACGTCCCCCGCCGGCCCCTTCACCCGGAAGCCCCTGACGGTGGAACTGGCCGGTGAGACGCGACGGCTCCAGACCTCTTCGGGCATCTTCAGTCCGGACGGCATCGACAAGGGCACCGCGGTGCTCCTGGCCGAAGTTCCGGCCCCGCACCCCCACGGCAACCTCCTGGATATCGGGTGCGGCTGGGGCCCGGTGGCCCTCACCATGGCACTGCTGGCTCCCCAGTCAAAGGTCTATGCCGTAGACGTCAACGAACGCTGCATCACTCTGACCAACGAGAACGCCGCGGCGCTGGGATTGTCCAACGTCGCCGCCAGCACGCCCCAGGCTGTGGACCCCGACATTCGGTTTGACACCATCTGGTCCAACCCCCATCAGGATTGGCAAGGAAGAACTGCACGCCCTGCTCAAATTGTGGCTGCCGCGCCTGGCTGAGGACGGGACTGCCTGGCTGGTGGTACAGAAGAACCTGGGCTCTGATTCGCTTCAGCGCTGGCTGGCTGCCGAACTGGACAGCTCCTTCACGGTGGCCCGCGAGTCCACCTCGAAGTCTTTCCGGATCCTGACGGTCAGGAAAGGGTCCCACTCGCCACGATGATGGCCGGTCCGCTGAGCTCCACATGCTCGTGGCCGCCGGGACCGGCAAAGAACTTCACGCCCACCACTCCGCCGGGCACGTTGACCCGCCAGGCGTCCGGGGCTTCCGCCCCGGCCCAGTGCCGGATGGCGACGGCGGCAGCACAGGCACCCGTGCCGCAGGACTGGGTCTCGCCCACGCCACGCTCGTGCACCCGCATGGTCACGGAGCCGACGCCGTCGTGGACCAGCGGTTCCGAGGGAACCACGAATTCCACGTTGGTCCCGTTCACGGGTAAAGGATCCACCTTCGGCGCGGTGAAGAGCCGCGTGCCCTCGAGTTCGGCAAGTTCAGCGAGGGCCACCACCGTGTGCGGATTGCCCATGCTTACGGAGAGAGCAGGCCGGGCAACCTCCAGCCCATCGGCGGTCACGAGGGAATCCATGGCCTTGGCGCTGGCTTCACCGGGGAAAATAAACTCCCAGGGCCCCATGTCCACCGCATAACCGTCGCCGGTGCGGACCACTGTTTTGACTCCGCCGCGCGTGCCGATGGCGAGCGATCCGCCGTCGGGCAGGTCGATGAGGCCCTCGGTGCGCAGGAAGTGGACGAATACCCTGACCCCGTTGCCGCACATTTCGGAGAGCGAGCCATCGGCGTTCCGGTAGTCCATGAACCATTCCGCATCGGGGGCATCAGCAAGCAGTTCCCGGCCCTCCGGCAGGAAGCGGGACGGTACCGCCCTGATCAGGCCGTCGGCCCCGATACCGCGGTGCCGGTCGCAGAGAGCAGCGGCCTGGTCCGTGCCGATATCCCTGGCGCCCTGGGGATCGGCCACCAGGACGAAGTCGTTGCCGGTGCCGTGCCCCTTGGAAAAGCGGAGCCCGCTCAGTGTGTGCAGGGCGGGCCCGGTGGTTTCTGCGGGGGTAGCGTTCATGGTCCAAGCGTAGCGGCGGATGCTGCCGGTGCTGAAACGGCCGCTACCGGCATAACTCCACTGCTTTGCCTGTGAGCTCCGGGTCCTGCCAGTCCAGCCAGGCGATGCGTGGGTCGGCGCGGAACCAGGTCAGCTGGCGGCGGGCAAACTGCCGGGTGGCCACAATGGTTTGCTCCGCAGCGTCCTGGACCGTTGCGCTTCCGTCGATGACGCGGAGGAACTGCGAATAGCCAAGTGCCCTGGATGCGGTTTTACCCCGGCGGAGTCCCCGGGCGTCGAGCCTGCGGACCTCGCCCAGCAGTCCAGCGTCCACCATCCGGTGCACCCGCGCAGCGAGGCGCTCCCGCAGCACCTCGCGGTCCACGCCCAGGCCTACCTGAATGGCCGGCTGGTGGTACTCGCGGCGGGGCATATAGGAACTGAAGGGCCGGCCGGTGAGTTCCTGGACCTCCAGGGCACGGATGATCCGCCGGGCATCGGAGACCCTGTCCGCGGATACCGGATCAACTGCCCGGAGCCTGGCCAGCAGTTGGCCGGTGCCAACCTCGGCGTGCTCGGCCTCAAGCCGTTCACGCAGCGCTGGGTCAGTCCCCGGGAACTCGAGGACGTCCAGGGCGGCCCGAACGTACAGCCCTGAGCCGCCGGCCAGGATGGCGCGCTTCCCGCGGGCATGGATGGCATTGATGGTTTCGCGGGCCTGGTGCTGGAAGTCGGAAACACTGGCTTCCTGGGTGACGTCCAGGATGTCCAGGAGGTGGTGCGGGACTCCCCTGCGCTCGCCCAGCGTGATTTTCGCTGTGCCGATGTCCATGCCGCGGTAGAACTGCATGGCATCAGCGTTAATGACCTCTCCGTCCAGTGCCAGGGCAAGGCTGACTGCGAGATCGGATTTTCCGGAACCGGTGGGACCGACGACGGCGATGACGGGCGGGGCAGCCACCTGTCAGCGGGTGCGCAGCGGCAGCGAGGGCATGCCCAGCGGGACGCCCGTTTGTCCCCCGCCGGAGCCAGGTGCTGGTGCTCCGCAGGAGTCAGCCTGGGACCTGTCCCAGGCGTCCCCTGCCCGTGACCGGCGCAAGCTGTAGTCCCCGGGCGTGGGATCAGCCACAAGATGGAACGCCGCTGCTTCGGTGATGGTGACCGTGACAAGGTCCCCGGGCCTGGGGGCGGGCGCCCCCTCCGGAACCGAGAAATGAACCAGCCGCTGGTCCTGGGACCGGCCGGACAGGCGGTGTGTTTCGCCCGATTTCCGCCCCGGCTGGGCGGTAACCATGACTTCCAGCCGGCGGCCGAGCCTGCTTCCGGTTTTCCTCCGCAGCGACCCGGTCCTGCAAGGCAGTAAGGCGTTCGAAACGTTCCTGGACGACTGCCTTGGGCAGCTGGTCGGGCAGATCGGCGGCAGGGGTGCCGGGCCGCTTCGAATACTGGAAGGTGAAGGCGGTGGCAAAGCGGGACTTTTCCACGACGTCCAGCGTGGCCTGGAAGTCCTCCTCGGTCTCCCCGGGAAGCCGACGATAATATCGGTGGAGATGGCCGCATGCGGGATCTTCTCCCGGACTTTGTCCAGGATGCCCAGGAACTTGGTGGACCGGTAGGACCGCTTCATGGCCTTCAGAATGCGGTCCGAGCCGGACTGCAGCGGCATGTGCGCCTGCGGCATCACGTTGGGAGTTTCCGCCATGGCGTCGATGACGTCGTCCGTAAAGGCTGCCGGGTGCGGACTGGTGAAGCGGACGCGTTCCAGCCCCTCAATGTCGCCGCAAGCGCGCAGGAGCTTTGAGAACGCCTGCCGGTCCCCGAACTCCACACCGTAGGAGTTGACGTTCTGGCCGAGCAGGGTGACTTCAATGGCGCCATCGTCAACCAGTGCCTGGATCTCTGCGAGGATGTCCCCCGGCCTGCGGTCCTTTTCCTTGCCGCGCAGCGCCGGAACGATGCAGAAGGTACAGGTGTTGTTGCAGCCTACGGAGATGGACACCCAGCCGGAGTAGACGGAGTCGCGCTTGGTGGGCAGCGTGGAAGGAAACACGTCCAGGGATTCCAGGATCTCCAGCTGCGCGTCGTTGTTATGCCGCGCCCGGTCCAGGAGGGCGGGCAGGGCACCGACGTTATGGGTTCCGAAGACTGCGTCCACCCAGGGGGCCTTCTTGAGGATGGTTTCGCGGTCCTTTTGGGCCAGGCAGCCGCCTACTGCGATCTGCATGCCGGGGTTGGCTGCCTTCACGGGCGCCAGGATGCCCAAGTTGCCGTAGAGCTTGTTGTCCGCGTTTTCCCGGACGGCGCAGGTGTTGAACACCACGACGTCGGCGTGCTCGCCCTCCGCCGGGACGTAGCCGGCGGCCTCAAGCAGGCCTGACATCCGCTCGGAGTCGTGGACGTTCATCTGGCAACCGAAGGTCCGGACCTGATAGGTCCGGGGCTGGCTTCCGGGCTGCGGCATGGACCCGGGTTCGACGGAAGGGGTGGCGCCGGACTGGGGGAAGGAATGGTCAAACTCACCCGTTAAGGGTACCGGCTTTGGAACCCGCCACAGTCAGGATCCTGCTGGGAATCGATGACGTCGTTGACGATCCGGAACGCCTGGGACGGCTGGTAGCCCTTCCGCGCCAGCATGGACGCCAGCCGCCGGACGGCCTTTTCACGTTCTGCCGGGATGGACAGGTCCGTCCCGGGCCGAAGCTTGCGCTCCACCAGGGTGCGCGCCGCCGCTTCCTCGTCGGCGTCGGTCAGCTGTCGCAGGGCCGCAGCGGCCGTTTCCTGGTCGATGCCCTTGTCTGCAAGTTCACGCCGGAGGGCGCCCTTGGCAAGCTTGCGGGACTGCGAGCGGCTCCTGACCCACATGTCCGCGAATTCGGCGTCGTCGATCAGGCGGACTTCCTGGAACTTGTCCAGTACCGCCTCGGCGACGTGTTCGGGGATGTTCCGTTCCGCCAGCTTCCGGGCGAGCTGCAGCCGGCTCTTGGGCGATGCCGTCAGTTGCCTGTACACAATGGCCTGGGCAACCGCGAAAGGGTCCGGTTCGGCGTCCGCAGCCCGCGGGTCCTCAGGCACGTGCGGGTCCTCAGGTTCGGCGATGCCGTCCGGCAGCCCCGGTGAGGGGCTGCCGGAACGGGGCCGCCGCGTACGTGGTCCGGTCAAGGGTTAGAACCCGTCGACAGCTTTCAGCTTCGGCGTGTCCTTGGACTCGTCCTCGGCAGGCTTGACTCCGACACCGAGCTTCTCCTTGATGAGGCGCTCCAGGCTCGGCGGCCAACTCGGGGTTGTCGCGGAGGAACCGGCGCGAGTTCTCCATGCCCTGGCCCAGTGGTCGCCATCGTAGGTAAACCAGGAGCCCGACTTCTTGATGATGCCGTGCTCCACGCCCATGTCGATAATGCCGCCTTCGCGGGAGATGCCCTGGCCGTAGATGATGTCGAATTCTGCCACCTTGAAGGGCGGAGCCATCTTGTTCTTGACGATCTTGGCCTTGGTCCGGTTGCCGACGGAATCGGCGCCTTCCTTGAGGGTCTGAATCCGCCGCACGTCGATGCGGATCGACGCGTAGAACTTCAGGGCCTTACCACCGGTGGTGGTCTCGGGGGAACCGAAGAAGACGCCGATCTTTTCACGCAGCTGGTTGATGAAGATGGCGGTGGTCTTGGTCTGGCTCAGGCGGCCGGTGATCTTACGCAGGGCCTGGCTCATGAGCCGTGCCTGGAGGCCTACGTGGCTGTCGCCCATATCGCCTTCAATTTCGGCGCGCGGCACCAGCGCGGCCACGGAGTCGATGACGACGATGTCCAGCGAGCCGGAGCCGACCAGCATGTCCATGATTTCCAGGGCCTGCTCGCCGGTATCCGGCTGCGAGACGAGGAGGGCATCGGTGTCCACGCCGAGCTTTGCGGCGTAGTCCGGGTCCAGGGCGTGCTCGGCGTCGATGAAGGCAGCGATCCCGCCGGCGCGCTGGGCACTGGCCACGGCGTGCAGGGCCACGGTGGTCTTACCCGAGGATTCAGGACCGTAGATCTCGATGACTCGGCCGCGCGGGAGCCCGCCAATGCCGAGGGCGACGTCCAGGGCGATGGAGCCGGTGGGGATGACTTCGATCGGGGCGCGGACTTCATCGCCCAGGCGCATGACTGAGCCCTTGCCGAACTGCTTGTCAATCTGGGCAAGCGCTGCTTCCAGCGCTTTTGCACGATCCGGGGCTGCCGCCATGGTTGACACCTCTAATGCTTTCTCGATGGTGGCCTTCGCGGCCGTTGTATTGGTCATCTCTGACGCTAGGGGGACCCACTGACATTCCGGTTGGAGGACAACGGCTATGTGGATAAACCCGATAGAAAAAGCATAGCGTTATCCGAACAGGTATTCGAAGAGTGGGGTGCGTACGGCGTGTCAGGCCGCAGGATCCCGGCCTCCGGGAGTGCGCCGACGCCTGGCTCCGCCGCTAATCGCGGCGGGGGGCGATATCGCGTCCCAGCCGGCGTTCCGCCGGAACGTCCTGGACGTCGCAGACGGCAAGCCAGACCCTGCGCGGTTCCACACCCGCGGACAGGGCCTGGTCCGCGGTGCGCCCACCGACGCCGGAAAGGACCAGGGTACTGCTCAGCACACGGGAGTACCCCGCGCCGAACTCGTCATCCATAAGACGCCAGTACTCGCTGATTCGCATCGGTAAATCCTCTCATGATTGGGGACCCTAGAATTGTTGCCATGAGCAACTCCCCGGATCTCCCGCCGCTGCAGGACACAGGCAGCGATGCCGCAGACACCGCGCTGCAGAATGTCGAACACCAGATCAGCCTTTTCTGGCGGCGGGCCAGGGCCATCTCCAACCAACTCTCACGCGAGGTCCATCCGGACATGGAGCCTGCCGCCTACGGGCTGCTGACGGTCATCCGGAGGGAAGGGCCCATCCGGCTCACGGAGCTTGCCATGAACATCGGGGTGGGCAAGCCGTCCGTCAGCCGGCAGATTGCCTTCCTGGAAAGCGTGGGGCTGGTGTCCAAGGAAGCGGACCCGCTGGACCGTCGGGCGCAGTCCATCCGGCTGACGCCAAAGGGCGAGGAGAAGATGCACCAGGTTCAGGACGCCCGCCGCCAGGTCTTCCAGGAGCGGCTGCGCGAGTGGCCGGTGGCGGACCTGCAGGAGCTGGCCCGCTACATGGCCAAGCTGAATTCCACCTATGAGCGCGACGGGTTCCCGAGGGAAGCCGCGGACGCATCCGGCGCGCAGGAGGACTAGGAAACGAGAGGAAGCCCCGGCAAGGCCGGGGCTTCCTGCTTTCCAACGCCCACCCTCGGGTGGAGCGCCTTTACCGGGCGCCGGAGAGAAGGCCGGTGGAGAGTTCGTCGTTCAGTTCAGTATTGAGGTCGCGTTCCAGGTCACGGCCGTAACGCTGGGAGAATTCCTGCGGAACGGTGTCCGGAACTGCGACGCCTTCGGCTACTGCCACGCGGTCACTGACCTCACGGAGCATGCTTGACAGCGGAACATCCAGTGCCGAGCAGATCGAGGACAGAAGCTCCGACGATGCTTCCTTCTGGCCGCGCTCAACTTCGCTGAGGTATCCCAGGGAGACACGGGCGCTGTGCGAAACTTCACGGAGCGTGCGCCCCTGACGCTGGCGGACATCGCGCAGGACATCACCAATTTCGTGACGAAGTACTACCATCTTGCGCTCCTTCTGTTCGCTCTTAGCCTGTTCGGCGAGGCCCACATCCTTCCAGCGGACAACGCCGTTCACGGATACGGGCTGCTTTACCATCTGTATCGCCTTGCTCCCTCATTGGTCAGGTCCGCCGCCGGCGAACCCGTCTTGGTCATTTCATCCTAGGCGCCTCCACTATCCGGAAGCGACACAATGTAATAACTAATCGGTACCGGCTTTTGTTCCCGGTAACTTTACCCGCGGTAACTTCGCAGGCTGGGAATGTCAGGCGGACAAGGCTTCAAGGAGCCTTTCCAGGGCGGCGCCGCAGGCAGCGGCGCGGATGTCCGGCCTGTTGCCGGTGAAGGAATACTCGAACCCGGCGGTCCCGGCAGCAGTGGCAATCCCGATGTAGACCCGCCCCACGGGCTTGCCGTCATGGGCTTCAGGACCGGCAACGCCGGTGGTGGAAAGTCCGACGTCGGCACCCAGGACAGTGCGCGCCCCGGCCGCCATGGCGCGGGCGACGTCGGGATCGACGGAGCCGGCACGGGCCAGCAGCTCAGTGGGGACGTGAAGTACCGCGTCCTTCACGGAGTTCTGGTAGGCCACCACCCCGCCCTGCAGCATGCCGGAGGCGCCGGGCGTGTCGGCCAGGACGGCGGAGACCATGCCTGCCGTCAATGACTCAGCGGTGGCCACGGTCTGTCCCGAGTCAAGGGCTTGCCTGACGGCCTGTGCGGCCAGATGGTGGAGGTTGCTCATCCCTTTTCCTGTCCTTCCGCGGTTCCCGCCTGGCGCTTTCCCCTGGCACGCAGGCGCAGGGCTTCAACCACATATTCGCCGCCGGTCCACAGCGTGATCACCACGGCGGCCATCATGACGGCGAACGCCACCCAGGACATCCACGGCGCGAACGCCCCGAACGGCAGCAGGTACAGGAAGATCGCCCCGGTCTGCACAACTGTCTTGAGCTTGCCGCCGCGGGAGGCGGGGATGACGCCGTAGCGGATCACGAAGAAACGCAGGGCGGTGATGCCCCATTCCCGCACCAGGATGACCACGGTTGCCCACCAGGGCAGTTCACCCAGCAGGGACAGCATCACCAGCGCGGAGCCAATGAGGAGCTTGTCGGCGATGGGGTCGGCGATCTTGCCGAAGTCGGTGACGAGGTTCCGGCTCCTGGCGATGTCGCCGTCGAGCTTGTCCGTGTAGATGGCGACGGCGAACGCTGCCACCGCCGCCCAGCGCCACGGCCCGGAGAGGCTGTGCAGCCCGGGCGCGTCCGCAACAAGGAACCAGACGAAGAACGGGACCAGCGCGATGCGGATCATGGTCAGGACATTGGGAAGGTTCCAGACCCCGGCACGGCCCTGGCCGGCGGCGGTTGCATCAGTGCTAGTCACGTTTCTAGGCTACCGGGCTAGCGTCCGGTGAGTGACCAGGCGTCTTCGGATCCGTCGTCGTCCTCGCCGTAGCCGCCCGGAGAAGTATCGGAGCCGTCGTAGTACTCGGCGTTCTGCTTCCTCTTATCCAGGTCTGCGGCCACCAGGTCTTCGGCGTAGCCGCCCTGGGGGATGTTGGCGTTCGCGTTGTCGCTGAGCGCGGCCGTCTGTGAATCGGGGGTTGCCGGCGCCTCCTGCCCCTTCATGGCGGCCAGGACGGCGGCGAGGTCATCGGGTTTGACAAGCACGTCGCGGGCCTTGGAGCCTTCGGAGGGTCCCACCACTCCCCTGGACTCGAGCAGGTCCATGAGGCGGCCCGCCTTTGCGAATCCGACGCGGAGCTTGCGCTGCAGCATGGAAGTTGACCCGAACTGGGTTGTCACCACCAGTTCCGTGGCCTGAAGCAGCACCTCGAGGTCGTCCCCGATGTCGTCGTCGATCTGCTTCTTTTCCGCCTCCGGGGCGACGTCGTCCCGGTAGACGGCCTGGAGCTGTCCCTTGACGTGCTCCACCACCTTGTGGATCTCCGACTCGGTGACCCAGGCGCCCTGGACGCGCATCGCTTTGGAAGCGCCCATGGGCAGGAACAGGGCGTCGCCCTGGCCGATCAGTTTTTCGGCGCCCGGCTGGTCCAACACCACGCGGGAGTCGGTGACGGAGGACGTGGCGAAGGCCATGCGGGAAGGCACGTTGGCCTTGATGAGGCCGGTGACCACGTCCACTGAAGGCCGCTGCGTAGCCAGGACCAGGTGGATGCCGGCGGCACGGGCCAGGCTGGGTGATGCGGACGATTGAGTCCTCGACGTCGCGCGGGGCCACCATCATGAGGTCCGCGAGCTCGTCCACGATCACCAGCAGGTACGGGTAGGGACGGATGACGCGCTTGGAGTCTACCGGCGGGTGGACCTTCCCGGCACGGACGGCCTTGTTGAAGTCGTCGATGTGCTTGAACCCGTAGTTGGCGAGGTCGTCGTAGCGGGCGTCCATTTCACGCACCACCCACTGCAGGGCTTCGGCGGCCTTCTTGGGGTTGGTGATGATGGGTGTGATGAGGTGCGGGACGCCCTCATAGGCGGTCAGTTCCACACGCTTGGGGTCCACCATGACCATGCGCACTTCATCGGGTGTGGCGCGCATCAGGATGGACGTGATCATCGAGTTCACGAAGGACGACTTACCGGCACCGGTGGCACCGGCCACCAGGAGGTGCGGCATCTTGGCGAGGTTGGCCACCACGTAGCCGCCTTCCACGTCCTTGCCAACACCCATCACCATGGGGTGGTCCGTCCGGCGGGCATTCTGGCTGCGGAGGACGTCCCCGAGGGAGACGGTTTCGCGGTCGGTGTTGGGGATCTCGATGCCGATGGCCGACTTGCCGGGGATGGGGCTGAGGATCCGGACGTCGCTGGATGCCACGGCGTAGGAGATGTTCTTGGACAGCGCCGTGACGCGTTCCACCTTGGTGCCGGGCGAAAGCTCGATCTCGTACCGGGTAACAGTGGGGCCGCGGCTGAAGCCGGTCACGGTGGCGTCGACGTTGAACTGCGTGAGGGTGTCGGTCAGGGCAGCGACGACGGCGTCGTTGGCCTCGGTGCGCTCCTTCGGGATGGATCCGGGGGTCAGGAAGTCCGACGCCGGCAGGGTGTACGTGACGTCGCCCGCGAGTGAGAGCTGCTCGGTCCGCTGCGGGATGGGCACGGGTGGCGGAGCGGGCGCCACAGGGTTTGAGGGGACGGTGGGCGCGGCAGCCGGCTTTCCGGGGGCAGCAGCGCCGGGGATGACCAGCGGGATGGCCTCGGTGGCGTTCTCCGGCGGGGACGCCTGCGAACCGGCGCCCAAGCCCTGCGCTGCCTTGATTTTTTCGACGGCGATTTCGGCCTGCGTGGGCCGCCGCACGCCGGGCGCCGGCCGCGCAGCCTCCTGCTCGTCGTCGTCGATGACGGCGTGTTCGAACGCTTCGTCGCCTACGTAGCCCTCCAGGCCTGCCTCGGACTCCTGGTCCTTCCCGAAGAGTTTGCGCTTCTTCTTCCGTGGTGCGGCCGGGGCGGCCCGTTCGAGGTAGCTGCGGTCGTGGACGTCGCCGGGGCGTTCCTGGTCCATCAGGTCGATGCCCATGAGGTGCTCGTAGGCTCCGCGAAGGCGGCGGGGGATGGCCGTGAACGGGGTGGCGGTGATGATCAGCAGGGAGACGAACGCGAGCAGGCCGTAGAGCGCCACGGGCACGGCGGGGTGGATGGCCGCCAGCGGCGTGGCGGCCAGGAAACCGAGCATGCCGCCGGCTTTGCGGAGGCCCTCGAAGCCGTCGGCAACCGTGGGCTGGCCGCCAAGGATGTGCGCCATGCCGCAGCCGGCGAACGTCATGATCAGGAAGCCGATACCTACCCTGTTATTGCCCCGGCCGTCGGAGGGCTGCCGGAACAGCCGGAAGGCGCAGACGAACAACATGAGCGGCAGCAACAGGGAGATCCAGCCGAAGGTGCCGTTGACCACGGCGTAGACGGCATCCGGGAACCATCCCGTCAGGCCCCACCAGGCGAACGTGGCAATGAAGACGCCCAGCGCCAGGTTGAACAGGGCGGCGCCGTCGCGGCGGTCCTCGGAGGGAAGGTCGCTGACGTCGTGGCCGATGCGGCGCACTCCCCGCCCACCAGGTGGCCCACCCCCAGCCACGCTCCGCCTACCACGCGCAGCAGCCACGGCTGGTGGTGTTCGACGGCGGGAAGCTGGCGGGTGCGCGCGGTGCTGGATGAGCCGGCGCGCCCTGCCTTGCTGGCTGTGGAGCCGGTTCCGCGGCCTGTGGAGCCTCGCGGATTTGCTGCCGGAGCCGCCCCTGCCGGTACCTTTGGGCGCGGAAGTAGTACGTGTGGCCATAGTAGCCACGGTACCGGAAGCATGCTGTGATTCCGGGGATATCGGGGCCGGGGCCGCCCCGGAACCTGCCGTTAAATGCCTCCGGCCCGTACTCCTGCGTGATGCGGAAGTGCGGGCCGGACGCGGTGTCCGGGAGGGTTAGGCCTCGAGCACCACCGGGATGATCATGGGCTTGCGGCGGAGCTTCCGGTTGACCCAGGTGCCGACGACACGGCGCACCACCTGCTGGAGCTGGTGGCTGGTGTGGTCGGCGTGGTTCTGGACTGCTTCCTCCAGTGCAGCGTTGATCTTGGGGATGATCTCGTCGAATACCGAATCGTCCTCGGCCACGCCGCGGGCGTGGATCTCCGGGCCGGACACCACCTTGCCGGTGGCGCGGTGGACCACAGTGATGATGGAGATGAAGCCTTCGTCCCCCAGGATGCGGCGGTCCTTGAGGTCTGCATCAGTGATCTCGCCCACGCTGGAGCCGTCCACGTAGACGAAGCCGACCTCCACCTGGCCCACGATGTCTGCCTGGTGGTCGCGGAGGTCGATGACGGTGCCGTTGTCCGCGAGGATGACGCTGGCCTCCGGGACGCCGGATTCGATGGCGATCTTGCCGTTGGCGATCAGGTGGCGGGTTTCACCGTGCACGGGCATGGCGTTCAGGGGCTCAAGGATGTTGTAGCAGTAGAGCAGTTCGCCGGCGGCAGCGTGGCCGGATACGTGGACCTTGGCGTTGCCCTTGTGGATCACGTCCGCACCGAGCTTGAGGAGGCCGTTGATGATCCGGAACACCGCATTCTCATTGCCCGGGATGAGGCTGGAGGCCAGGATGACGGTGTCGCCGTCGCCCACCACCACCCGGTGGTCGCCGTTAGCCATCCGGGACAGCGCCGCCATGGGCTCGCCCTGGGAGCCGGTTGACATGAGCACCACACGGTTGTCCGGAAGGTTGTCAATGTTCTTGATGTCCACGACGAGCCCGGCCGGGACGTCCAGGTAGCCCAGTTTTTCGGCGATGGCCATGTTGCGCACCATGGAGCGGCCCACGAAGGCCACCTTGCGGTTGTGCTTGGCTGCCGCGTCGAGGACCTGCTGCACGCGGTGGACATGGGAGGAGAAGGACGCCACGATGATGCGTTTGGTGGCCTGGCCGAAAAGCCGCTCAAGAGTAGGCCCGATTTCCTTCTCGGCCGTGGTGAAGCCGGGGACGTCGGCGTTGGTGGAGTCGGACATGAACAGGTCCACGCCCTCCTCGCCCAGCTTGGCGAAGTGCCGCAGGTCGGTGATGCGCCCATCCAGCGGCAACTGGTCCATCTTGAAGTCGCCGGTGTGCAGGACGGTGCCGCCGGCAGTGCGGATGAACACGGCAAGGGCATCCGGGATGGAGTGGTTGACGGCCACGAATTCGCATTCGAACGGCCCGAATTTCTCCACCTGGCCTTCTTCGACCGTCAGCGTGTAGGGCCGGATGCGGTGCTCCTGCAGCTTCGCCTCGATCAGGGCGAGGGTCAGCTGCGATCCCACCAGCGGGATGTCGTTGCGCAGGCGCAGCAGGTACGGCACGGCGCCGATGTGGTCCTCGTGGCCATGGGTGAGGACCACGGCCACGACGTCGTCCAGCCGGTCCTCGATGTAGGAGAAGTCCGGCAGGATCAGGTCGACGCCGGGCTGGGTTTCCTCGGGAAAGAGGACGCCGCAGTCAACGATCAGGAGCTTGCCGTCGATCTCGAACACGGCCATGTTCCGGCCGATCTCCCCCAAGCCGCCGAGCGGAACGATCCGCAGTGTGCCCTGGGGCAGGCGCGGAGGGGTGACGAGGCCGGTAAGGGCAGTTTGGGTCATAGTGCACTTCTTTCCAGGCGGAAGGGTGCCGGTCTTAGCCTCAGGAGAAGACCAGCCCCGCTTCCGCCAAATCCCCGCGGATGGTTTCGATCTCGGTTTCGTCCGGCTCCACGAGGGGCAAACGGACAATCGAGTTGGGCAGGACTCCCTGCCATTTAAGAATCTGTTTGGCTGCCACGGCCCCCTGGACACGGGTCATGGTGGCTCGGACCACGGGCTGCAGTTCGAAGTTGATCTTGCGGGCAGTCCCAAGGTCATTGGCGTTGACGGCGTCGATAAGTTCACGGAAACGGCGGGTGGCCACGTGGGTGGTGACACCCACAAGGCCGACGGCCCCCAGTGCCATCCAGGGAAGGGTCAGCCCGTCATCGCCCGAGTAGAAGAGGAGGTCGGTTTCGGCCATGACGCGGGTGGCGGCGGCGAGGTCCGCCTTGGCGTCCTTGACGGCGACGATGTTGGGGTGCTGCGCCAGCCGGATCATGGTGTCCGGTTCGATCGGGATGGAGGACCGGCCGGGGATGTCGTACAGCATGACGGGTACGTCCACGGCAGAAGCGATGGTTTCGAAGTGGGCGCGGACACCGGCCTGGCTGGGCTTGTTGTAGTAAGGGGTCACCAGGAGGAGGCCGTCGACGCCGAGGGCAGCGGCCTGCCGGGAGAGGTGCACCGAGTGCGCGGTGTCGTTGGTGCCGGTACCGGCGATGATGGCTGCCCGTCCGCCCACGGCATCTTTAACTGCCCGGAACATGCCGAGGTTCTCTTCGTCCGTCAGCGTGGAGGTCTCTCCGGTGGTGCCGGTGACCACCAGGCCGTCACAGCCGTCATCGACCAGCTTGCTGGCCAGCGCTGCCGCCTGGTCGTAATCCACTGCGCCGTCCTTGGTGAACGGCGTGACCATGGCGGTCAGGAGGGTACCGAGGGCAGGGATGTGCGCGGAAGAGTCAGCCATGGAAAAAACGTTACCCTGTCTCCCGCTGGTTAGGACAATGCCACGGGCGTGACAAGCGTCAAATTCGCTGCCGCCCTTGCCGCGGCGCCTCGGCTCCGGCATGGCAATAACGGCCGACGGCGGACTGGCGGAGGCCCTCCGCCCAGGACGCGAGCCGCTGCGCCGCCCGCACATAGTGGAACAGCTCGGTGGGCGTCAGAGCGTCAATATCCGTTTCCGCCAGCCGGCGGGCCAGCTCCGCCCCCTCCGGCTGGGCAGCCAGGCTGATGCCTTCCCGTTCCCACGCGACGTCCTCGGCCGGCCGGCCCGAGACAAGCTGGCGGAACAGATAGTCCACCACTCCGGGGCTCAAGGCCTTCAAGGGCCCGCGCCCGGCATCAGGATCGCCCTGAGGCACGCCGGCGCGCAGACCCCGCGGCAGGTTCCCGGACGACAGGCTCCCCGGACTTCCTGGGCTTCCCGCCGGCAGGTTTCCTGGCCGGGCAGGTCCTGCCGGTTCTGCGCTTGCGTGGCCCTGCCCCGGGTACTGGCGCCCCGACCCCTGCGGTGCAGCCTCTCCGGATGATGTCATTTCCATGGCAGCCATCGTATTCGAACATATATTCGAATACAAGGACAGGCCCGCACTTGATGGGGAGGAGTGCCCGCCCCGGCGGACCCGTACCCGGTGGTGCATCCTGCTGTGACAAGCCGCCCCGAGGCGCATGTGAGACGATCTGGTCATGACGTCCCGCACCCCCACCACCCGGTCACGCAGGGCCCCAGGCCGGCAACAACCGGGGCGCCTCAGGGGCATCGATGCAGCCCGGGGCGTAGCACTGCTGGGCATGATGGCCACCCATCTGCTGCCGACGTTCGAATCGAATGCCAACCTCACCCCAACCTGGATTGGCCTCGCGTTCTCCGGCCGGGCCGCCGCCCTCTTCGCGGTGCTGGCCGGCGTGGGGCTTGCGTTGTCCACCGGAAAGAACAATCCGCTGGCGGGCACTGAACTCTCCGTGGCCAGGCGCGGCGTTGCACTGCGCGCCCTGGTGATTGCCGCCGTCGGGCTTACCCTGGGCGCCCTGGACGTGAACGTGGCCATCATCCTGGCCCACTACGCCGTGCTGTTCCTGTGCATCCTCCCCTTCCTCGGACTGGGAGTGAAGGCGCTTTGTGCGTGGGCTGCCGGCTGGATCGTTGCCTCGCCGGTCCTCGCCTACCTGTTGCGGCCCTGGCTGCTGGCCCCGGAGCCGCCACTGAAGCTGGGCCACAACCCAAGCTGGGAAGACCTGGGAACACCGTCCCGGCTGCTTGCGGATGTGTTCTTTACCGGCTACTACCCTGTGTTCCAGTGGCTCTCCTACCTGCTGGTGGGGCTGGTGATCGGCCGCCTGGTGCTCTCCAAGGCACTGGTCCCGGTACTGCTGCTGGTGGGCGGGACCGTGGTTGCCGTCGCAGCCAAGGCCCTGGGGACCGCGGCCATGGAGGACTGGGGCGGCCGGGCAGCGCTGGACCAGGTCCTCAATTCACCGGGCTACCCGCTGGGCAGCGTACTTCAGGTGAACCTGACCGGACTCCCCCAGGAGGGCTCCTGGTGGTGGCTGGCATCGGCAGCACCGCATTCGGCAACTCCGCTTGACCTGCTGCACACCTCGGCAGTAGCGGCCGCCGCCATCGGGGCATGCCTGCTCCTGGGGCGCCTCGCCGAATGGGTGGACCTGGACCTGCTGCTGCCACTGCGGGGGCCGGGGCCATGACGCTGACCCTGTACACCGTCCACGTCTGGGTGGTCGCCAACTTCTACCTGAAGCCCCTGCCGGCGGGTTGGACCGAGGACGGGATGTACTTTGCCCAGGCCGCCACCGCCATCACTGTGGGTATCGTCTTTGCGCGGTTGTCGTGGCGCGGCCCGTTGGAATGGACCGGCCATGCGGCAAGCCTGGTGGGCCGGGGCGGCTTCAAGGCCCTGAACTCCGGACTGCACGCCTGACCCGCGGACTCCGCCCGGGATAAACAAGAACCCGCGTCCCCACCAGAGGGTGGAGACGCGGGTTCCGTTGTGAGACCCGATAAAGGGTTGGGTCGGCTATTGCGGAGTCAGGGTGAAGGTGGCTGCCTTGTCGCCGAAGTCGTCATTCACGACAACCTGGACCGGGCCCTTCTTTACGTCGAACGCAATAACGCCCTGGCGGACATCGCCGGCAGCCACCTCATCGCTGGGAAGGGCACCCAGCCCATCGTCCAGGTAGACCAGTTCGCCCTCCTTGCCGTCCGCGCCATAGACCTTGAAGTTCGAGGGACTGGAGAAGCTGCTTCCGGTCAGCGTTTCCCAGGAAACCTTGACCGCCAGGAAGCCGCCGTTCTTCGGCTGCAAATAAGTCATGCCGGGTATTTCGGCAGTGTAAATGGAGTCGAGGACGCTGATCTTGGCGGTGTTGCCTTCGGACACGGTGGCCACCAGGGAGTTTGCCCCGGCAGCCCCGGCCGACGGGGCCGCGCCGCCGGACGGGGTGGACCCATTTGAAGGGGCGGGCGCGGCCTGGGAAGCCGACGGAAGGCCGGGAGTCGCGGGGACCTTGCGGGCGTCAAGGGCAGCACCGAGCATAGCCATGGACATCATGGTCAGCAGGATTCCGGTGATGATGCTCACGAGCCAGACCACGCCGGTGATGATCCAGGCCTTCTTCTTGTTCTCCGGGTAGCCCTCCAGGGGACGGCCATTCTTGTCCCGGGTATTTCCGGTCAGTGTCATGATCAGGTCCACGATGGCCCAGATACCCAGGCCACCGGCCGTCAGGAGCTTGGCGACGCCGGAGCCGATCTTGCCAAGGTAGAAACGGTCCGCGCCGAAAGTGCCCAGCAGGAGGGACAGGATCCAGGTGGTCACGAAGGACTTTCCCGGCCCGTCGGAGTAGGGAGCGCTGCCGTGGGGCCCCGGCTGGTATCCCCCTGCGGACCTGCGGGGTACTGCCCCTCAAAAGTAGGCTGACCCCCGAAGGTTGACGGTGCGGGCGGAATCGGCGGAGCTGACTGTCCACCCTGGGGCGGGTGCGGGAAATTCGGGTGGCTCATGGATGGTCCTTTGTCCAGGGTGCGGGTGCGTGGGTGCAGGTATGCGGGTGGTTTCAGGTGGTGGGATGCGCGGGGTCAGGCAGCCTCCGGCTTCCCGGCGCGCAGGAGTTGGCCGATGCGGCGCTGGGATGGGTGCGGCTGCCGGGGATCCGGGCCTGAGGTGCTGCTGAACCCCGCCGGTGGCATGGACATCGCCAACCTCATGCTTTCCCCCAAAGCTAAAGAGTCTTTACTAAATAAACCTACCGTGGGCGGCACGGAACTGCGATGGGCAGAAATGCCCATCGCAGGAAAATCAGCGGCAGAAGGAGCCTGCTGGGGCCGGCCCGGTCCCGGCCAGGGCTAGGAGGCAGCGGTGAACAGCCTCGCGGCGTCACGCATGGATGCCCGCGCGCGCTTGCGGTCACCGGCGGCGTCATAGGCACAGCTGAGCCGGAACCACGAGCGCCAGTCGTCGGGAGCGGCCTCGGCTTCGGCCCGGTACTTTTCGAACTCGGCGTCTGCCGCGGCCCGGACGATCCGGCCGCCGGGTGTGCGCGGGAGCTCATCCACGGGGAGACCGCCTTCGGCTTCCAGGACCTTGGCCATCTGCTCCGTGCGGGCACCGAACATCAGCTCGCGGATCAGTGCCCAGGCGCCAACGATGGGCAGCACCAGGTAGGCAGCACCGATGGCCTTCGCTGTGAGGTTGCTGTCTGTGAGGAGCAGGAGGGAGCGCTGCAGGGATACCACCAGGTAGAAGACCAGCAGGAGCGTGACGGCTCCCACCCAGATCTTGGTGCGGTTCTTCCGGAAGCCGGCAACGAACCCGTTCACCGCCTAGAGCCCCAGGTCCAGGTAGCCGTCCAGGCCCACCGTGAGGCCGGGATGTGCTGCGACGTTGCGCAGGCCCAGGAGCACGCCGGGCATGAACGATGCCCGGTCGAAGGAGTCATGGCGGAGGGTCAGCTGCTCACCCGGACCGCCCAGGAGCACTTCCTGGTGTGCCACGAGGCCGCGGAGCCTGACGCTGTGGACCCGTACGCCGTCCACCTCGCAGCCGCGTGCACCCGCAAGTCCGCTGGTGGTGGCATCCGGGCTGGGCGGGACCTGTGCTGCGCTGCGTTCCGCGGCGATGAGCTGGGCGGTGCGGACGGCGGTGCCGGAAGGGGCATCCACCTTGTCCGGGTGGTGGAGCTCGATGACCTCAACGGATTCGAAGTACTTGGATGCCTTCGCGGCGAAAGCAGACGCGAGCACCGAGCCCAGTGCGAAGTTGGGTGCAATCAGGACGCCCGTGTCCTGGTGCCCGGCCAGCAGGGACTCCAGCGCGGACAGCCGTCCGGCGTCCCAGCCTGTGGTGCCCACCACAGCGTGAATGCCGTGCTCGACGGCGAAGCGGACGTTCGCTTCGGTGCTTTCGGGAACCGTCAGGTCCACCACGTACCGGGCGCCTGAGGATGTCAGCTGCTCCAGCGAGTCACCCCGTCCCAGGGCGGCTACGAGCGTCATGTCGGGCGCGGCGTCGATAGCTTTGACGGCCTCGGCGCCCATGCGGCCATTGGCGCCCAGGACGGCCACCAGCTTGGGAACGGAGTGTTGTTCGGTCATGCCGTAAAGCCTACCGGCGGGGCGGGGTGGTGCAGGAACCGGGCGGCCTGCGTTACCTCACACCCGGGGCCGTCCCGGCCGGCGCCGTATAGGGCGCCGGACAGGGTGCACCCCTGCCCGGCCTGCAACAGCATCAGCTTCCTGCGCCCACCCACTCCACCGTGCCGTCCGAGAAGAACTGTTCCTTCCAGATGGGCACCTGTTCCTTGATGCGGTCCACCAGTTCGGAGCAGACGGCGAAGGCCTGGCCGCGGTGCGCGGCGGACACCGAGCACACCAGTGCGGGGTCCCCGATTTCCAGCATCCCGATCCGGTGCGCCGCCCAGATGCGGACGGGCTGGCCGGCCCCCTCGGCAGCGGTCTGCGCATCATTCTGCTCGGCGACCAGGCGGGCAACGACGTCTGCCATCACCTGGTGCGCCGAAGGGTGCGCGCTGTAGCTGAGGCGCTCAACGGCCTTGCCGCCGTCGTGGTTGCGGACCACGCCGCTGAAGCTGACCACCGCACCGGCAGTGTCGCTCTCCACCGCGGCGATGGCCTGGTCCACGGAGATGGGGTCCGCACTCAGGACGGCCCGAACTACCTCGAATGCTTCAGTGCCCATGTCCGCCTTCCAGCTGGTCGCAGAGGTGCCCGATCACCGGGGCCAGGACAGTCAACCCGTCCATGACGCCCTTCGGCGACCCCGGCAGGTTCACGATGAAGGTCCGCCCTGCGGCGCCGGCATACCCCCTGCTCAAAGCAGCGAGCGGGGTTTTGGCAGCGCCGGCGCGCCGGATCGCTTCCATAATTCCCGGGATCTCCCGGTCCAGCAGCGGCCGGGTGACGTCGGGCGTCCGGTCGTCCGGGCTGAGGCCGGTGCCGCCGCTGGTGATGATGACGGCGGGGTGCTGGGTGAGGAGAGCCCGGATGGCCCCCTACAGGATCGCCGTCGGGGACCACCATGGCCGGGAACACATCGAAGCCGTGTTCCGTGAGCCAGTCGGTGATCACGGGACCGGTTTCGTCGTCATAGATCCCGGCGGCGGCGCGGGTGGAGGCAATGACGACGCCGGCCTTCCGCCCCTGCACGTCGCCGTGCCGGTGGGGTTCGGGTACCCGAACCGTGTTGGGGGTGGTCACAGGGCCCAGTCTCCGCTCTTGCCGCCGCTCTTGGCCAGCACTTTGATGTCCGTCAGGACGGCATGTTTGTCCACGGCTTTGATCATGTCGTACACGCTGAGGGCAGCCACGGATGCAGCAGTCAGCGCCTCCATTTCCACTCCGGTGACGCCCCGGGTCTTGACGGTGGAGTTGATGGTGACGGCGTCCACGCCGAGGTCGAAATCGACCGTCACTTTGGAAAGGGGCAACGGGTGGCACAGCGGAATCAGCTCCGGAGTCTTCTTGGCGGCCATGATTCCGGCTACGCGCGCAACGGCCACGGCGTCTCCCTTGGGGAGTCCGCCGGTGCCCAGGAGCCTGCATCACCTCCGGTGTGGTCCGGACCGTGGCGGTGGCCGTGGCCTCGCGGGTTGTCTCTGCCTTGGCGGAAACATCCACCATCTGGGCGCTGCCGTCCTGGCGCAGGTGCGTCAGCGCGGGGATTTGTTCTGCGTTCACAGCATCCATACTTCCACCTCATCACCGGCGGCGAGCTCCGTTACGCCGGCAGGGACGTGGACCAGGACGTTGGACCCCGCTAGGGCGTGCATCAGGTGCGAGGCCTCGCCGCCCGCCAGCTGCACGGTCCCGTCCGGCTGCAGGCTTCCACGCCGGACCTGGTGCTTCTGCCCGGGTGAGCTAAGCGGCTGGTCCAGGCGTGCCCGCAGCGGCAGCCTGGGTGCCGGCGCCCCCAGTATGGCCGACAGGGCGGGACGGAGGAACATCTCGAAGGACACCAGGCAGCTGACCGGGTTGCCGGGGAACCCAAGGAAGGGGACATCGTCGAACGTGCCGATTCCCTGGGGACCACCGGGCTGCATGGCCACGTGCAGGAACTCGACGGGCTGGTCCGCCATCGTCTGGCGCACCACCTCGTACGCGCCCTTACTGACCCCGCCTGTGGTCACGATCAGGTCAGCGCGTTGGCTTTCGGCGCGCAGCAGGCTCCAGCAGCCCAGCCGGATCATCGGTGGAAATGCCGGTGCGGTGGACGGTCAGTCCGGCCTGCTTCATGGCTGCTTCCAGGAGGGTGCCGTTCGAATCGTAGATCTTGCCCGGTGCGAGCTCCTGTCCGGGATCCACCACCTCGTCCCCGGTGGTCACGAGCAGGACGGTGGCCGCCTTGTGCACCGTCACCTCCGGGATGCCCAGGGCGGCGAGGAGCCCCAGCTGCGCCGGCCCCAGGCAGGTTCCGCCGGACAGGGCCCGCTCCCCTGCCGCGATGTCACTGCCGGCCGTACGCACGAACGTTCCCGGTGCGGTGGCAGGCAGTTGCACTGTTGCGTTGCTGTCACCAGGGGCCAGGAAGCGGTCCGGTACCGCCCTCTCAATGGGGACGACGGCGTCGGCCCCCGCCGGGATCATGGCGCCGGTCATGATGGGCGCGGCCGTTCCCGGCGCCAGCGGTTGCGGGCTTGACCCGGCGGGAACCGGAGGCACAATGCGCAGGTGCGCGCCGCCGTCGGGAATGTCACCGGAACGGACGGCGTAACCGTCCATTTGGGAGTTGGCGAACGGTGGAAGGCTGAGCGGCGCGGCGACATGGTGGGCGAGGCCGCGGCCCAGCGCAAGGCTGAGCGGCAGGGTCTCCGTGCGGTCCGCCGCACTGAAGTGCTGCAGGAGGTCCGCGACGGCGGCGGCATGCTCCGCAACGGACCGCGCACCGTGTGCCGTGTGCTGGACGTGGCCGTGCAGGGGGTGACTGGTCATGGGTACGCCTTTTGTCGCGGCCTTCAGGATTTCACGTCCACTCTAACCGTGTGCAATCCCGTGGCTCCGTCGGGTGCCGGCGGCCGCGCGGTTTCATCCTGCGGCTCCCCCTGCAGGTCGGTGGCGCGGACCTGGACCTCATACTGCCCCGGGGTGAGGTCCAGGGCCAGCTTCCACTGGTACCAGGTGTCCAACGAGATACCGGGGGCCAGTTCGGCTTCCCGCCAAGATCCCCGGTTGATGCGCACTTCCACTTTCCGGATGCCGGTGTGTTGGGCCCAGGCCACGCCGGCGAAGACCACTGATCCTGCACTGACCGGGCGCCCGTTGCGGGGGACGTCAATGCGCGACGACGTCTTGATGGGGCCGCGCGCGGACCAGCCCCGCGGAGTCCAGTACCCGGCGTCGTCAGCGAACCGGGTGACTTTGAGTTCCGTGACCCACTTGGTGGCCGAGACGTAGCCGTAGAGGCCCGGGACCACCAGGCGCACCGGGAACCCGTGCTCGAGCGGCAGCGGTACACCGTTCATGCCCACGGCAAGCAGCGCGTCCCTGTCATTGGTGAGGACGTCCAGGGGCGTTCCGGCGGCCCAGCCGTCGGTGCTCCGGGAGAGGACCATGTCCGCCCCCGGCTGGAGCCCGGCCATGGCCAGCAGTTCCCGGACCGGCCAACCCAGCCAGCGAGCGTTGCCGATCAGGTCCCCGCCCACCTCGTTGGAGACGCACGCAATAGTGACGTGTCGTTCCACCAAGGGTTTCGCCAGAATTTCGGCGTACGAGAGCTGCACTTCCCGGGCCACCATTCCGGTGACTTTGAGGACCCAGGTATCCGGGTTGATTGCGGGGACGGACAAAGCCGTGTCGATCCGGTAGAAGTCCGGGTTCGGGGTAACCAGCGGCGTCACGCCGGCCACGCCGTACTCTGCAGCGGCCGGGATGGGGGTGCCGGGGACGCCGGCGAGGGAAGGGCGATGCGGGCCCTCGCTTCGTTGACCGCGGCTGCGGCCCCACGCCAGATTCCCGCGAGTACTCCGCCCACGGTGGAAGCCGCGGCAGTGATGCCGAGGGCCTGGAGGAAGCTGCGGCGGGAAGCCTCGGCCCGGGCGGTTTCCGCCAGCGCCGCGTTGGCGGGGCCCGCGGCTTCCCATGCCTGCAGCCTGCCGGCCAGGACGCGCAACAGCACGACGGCGGCTCCCGCGGCCAGGAGCGGAAGCACGGGGGCTGCCGGCGCCACCTGCGAACGCGTCAGGACCGCTGCCAGGCCCACCAGCCCGAAGACCCCCGTCACGGCAGCTCCTGCGAAGCGGCGGCGGCGTTCAAGGAACCCGGCAAGTGCGGCCAGCGCGGCAATGGCAAGCGCCATGCCGCCCAGGAGCGCGGCCTTGTCAGCCGTGCCGAAGACGGAGATGGCCCAGTCCTTGACGCCGGGCGGGACGGCGTCGATCACAGCCCCGCCCACCGCGGTCAGTGGCGACAGTGAGGGGCTGGCAAATCCCGCCAGCAGCTCCCCTCCCGCCACGCCGCCGGCTGCAGCAACTATCCCGGCAGCCGCAGCCCACAGGGTCCCGGTGCGCGGGGCTGCCTGTTGCCGGACAGGACGTTCCGCATCCACCCCGGGGCCGGCGCCGACGTCGTCCGCCCTGCGCCTTTGCCGGAAATTCTTCACAACTTCAAGCATAGGTTCGCGGCCCGTCACCCGCTTGGTTGCCGCCCGGACGTCTTGCGCGGTGACCGTTCGGCGTCACGGGTGTGATGCGCGGCTCAACGTGGCGTAGCCTGAATTCATGAGTGTCCAGCTAGGCATGCCGCAGCCGCGGGAGGAAGCAGCATCGGCGCTGCCGGCCGTTCCCGCACGCCGGCCCGCGGGTGCACCGGCCGGGCTGGCGGACCGGTATGGCCGCCGCGCCACGGACATGAGGCTGTCCCTGACGGACAAATGCAACCTCCGGTGCACCTACTGCATGCCCGCGGAAGGCCTGGAATGGCTGGCCAAGCAGGCGGTGATGTCCGCTGATGAGATTGTCCGGATCGTGCGGGTAGGCGTCGAACACCTGGGCGTCCGGGAACTCCGGCTGACAGGCGGCGAGCCCCTGGTCCGGCACGACCTCGTGGACATTATTGGTGCCCTGCGTGCCAACCACCCGGACCTGCCGATCTCCATGACCACCAACGGCGTGGGCCTGGCGAAGAAGGCAGCGGCGCTCAAGGACGCGGGACTGACCCGCATCAACGTGTCGCTGGATTCACTGCACGAGGAGACGTTCACCAAGCTCACCCGCCGCCCGTTCCTGAACCAGGTCCTGGCCGGTGTGGACGCCGCCTGGGCCGCCGGCCTGGGCCCGGTCAAACTGAACGCTGTCCTGATGCGCGGCATCAACGACACTGACTCGCCGGAGTTGCTGGCGTGGGCATTGGAACGCGGATATGAGCTGCGGTTCATTGAACAGATGCCGCTCGACGCCGACCACGGCTGGACCCGCCGCAACATGATTACCGCCGCCGAGATCCGCGGGTTGTTGTCCCGGGACTTCGTCCTCAGTGCCGATCCCCGGGCGCGTGACGGCGCCCCCGCAGAGCGGTTTGAGGTACGACGACGGGTAGCTGGGCCTGTGGGTACGCCAGGTCCCGTCCTGGGGACCGTGGGGATCATCGCCTCCGTGACCGAGCCGTTCTGCTCCGACTGCCGCCGCACCAGGATCACTGCCGAAGGCAAGATCATGAGCTGCCTGTTTTCACGCGAGGAGTTCGACCTCCTGGGCCTGCTGCGCGCGGGCGCCGATGATGGGGAACTGGCGCAGCGGTGGCAGGACGCCATGTGGATCAAACCAAAGGCCCACGGCATGGACCATGTGGGACTGGACGCCCCGGACTTCGTCCAGCCGGACCGCAGCATGAGCGCCATCGGGGGCTGATACGGATGCTTGTACGTTATTTCGCTGCCGCACGCGCAGCCGCGGGCTTCGAGGAAGAGAAAATCCACCTGCCTGAGGGCGCCACGGTGGCGGACCTGCTCGCCGCCATGGCCGCCGTGGAGCGGCCGGAGCCACCGGCCGGGACCCCGCCGCTCCCCCGCATTCTTTCGCGCAGCAGCTTCCTGCTTAATGAGGTGGCCGTGCGGAACCAAGCAACGGTTCTTGGCCCCGACGATGTCGTGGACGTACTGCCTCCGTTCGCCGGGGGCTAGATAGCCGGGTACTCGAGCGGCGCGACCATGTGAAGGCGCCTCGGGGTCGGAATGTCAGACCCTCGAGGGATGATGTCATCATGGGAATCAGCGGCATTGCATCGGGGGTAGGGCAGGGCATTCAGGCCTGCGTTGCTGCCTTTGATTCGCTGGACCGTGAGGATAATTTGCTGGCTGCGGGGGTCGGCGTTGGCGCTGATGTTGATGTGTTGCAGCGGCGGTATGAGATCCGGCTGGAACGGCTGGAGCTTACAGCCCGCCTGGAGGCCCAACTCGCCGCGGTGAAGGCAAGCGACGCTGCCGGGGCCGTCTGGTTCCAACAGGCCATGACCCCGCCGGACGCATCAGTCCATGACCGCACGTACGCCGAGATGTCCGCCATCGAGGAAATCGCGGGGGTCCTGACCCTCAGCTCCGCCGCTGCCGGGGCGTTCGTGGAACAGTCACGCCGGGTATGCGCCCTGCCGCCTGCCTTCGAGGCACTGTCCACGGGTGCGATGTCCTGGCAGCACGCCCGCATCGTTGCTGACGAAACCGAGGGCCTCACTCCTGACGCCGCTCAGGCACTGGTCGCGCACTTCTTCGACCCTGACGCACCCAACCCCGCCCGCGGCGCAGCCCCGGGTGACCTGGCCCCGGCCCGGTTCCGCGCCAGGGCCCGTGCCTGGCGGGAACGCCACCACCCCGAATCCATCGGGAAACGCCACGCCAAAGGTGCTGCCGACCGCCGGATGGAATACACCCCCGACCGCGACGGCATGGCCTGGCTCTCCCTTTACCTGCCAGGGGACACCGCCTGCGCCATCTGGAACCGCACCACCGCCACCGCCCGCGGCCTCCAAGGACCCGACGAAACCCGCACCCTCACCCAACTCCGCCCCGACATCGCCGCATCACTGCTCCTCGGCACCGGCAACACCGCCGCGATCGGGAAAGTCCCCGCCCCGCGGGCCGATGTCCTGGTCACCGTGCCCGTGTTCTCCCTGCTCGGGCTGACCGACGAACCAGCAGTGTTGGATGGGTTCGGGCCCATCCCGGCGTCCATGGCCCGCAAACTCATCGCCGACGGAGCCGACTCCTTCTACCGGGTCATCGTCGACCCCAGGGACGGGGCGCCCCTGGAAATCGGCCGGACGAACTACCGGCTCACCGAGACCATCAAACGCTGGATCAGGATGCGCGACGGAAAATGCACCTTCCCCGGCTGCAGCAACCGCACCCCCGACAACGACACCGACCACCTCACCGCCTGGGAACACGGCGGCACCACCAACGTCAGCAACCTGGCACAACTCTGCCCGAAGCACCACAGACTCAAACACAACAGCCAGTGGATCCCCGATCCGGCCACCCGCAATGAACCACCCGGCTGGACCTCGCCCACAGGGCGCCACTACAAACCCGAACACCCCGACCCCCAACCAACCCACTGGCCACCACGGATCCTGCCCGTGGACGCTGCTGTGGTGTCCTTTGAACCGGAGGCGCCGCCAGATACTCCAGGACCCCTGGCCATCACCCCGCCTGCCTCCGCAGAGTCCGCGGAAGACCTCATGTGGCAGCAGTTGGTTGCCTCCATGCCAGCGTGGCCCGATCCGCCTCCCGAAGAACCGCCCGGCCAGAACCTGCTGGATCCGGATGCGTTTTCACTGACAGATCCGCTGTTGGACGACCTCTATGCCCGGCTCGCATTCCTGCCGCCGGACCCTCTGGCGGGTCACCCCCTGATGCCGCTGTAAATCCGGTGGCGTGGCCGCCAACATCGTGCTGACACCCCCTTGAAGGATCATCAGGCACCCTCTTCGGAGAACCGTTAGGCGCTGCTACGGGGTACCCGTCTTCGGAGAACCGTCAGGCCCGGCGGAAGACCGAGCGCATGAACGGCCTGTACGCCGTGCCTTTGCCATGGGTGCCAGCGTCCGGCGCCTCCCCGCCGTCGTCCGGGGCAGCCGAACGCAACGCGGTGACGTGAGTGAGGACGCCGTCCTCAACCGAGATGGTGTGATGTGTCCAACCGGTGGGACCCAAGCGTTCTACGCGGAGGATGCCGTTGCGCCAGGTGCAGCGGGCGGCGGTGCCGGGTGGCACGCCGGTGCTGTCCACGTAGTACCACAGCACATCGTTGTGGACGGGATCGACCGTGAAGATGCCGTGGCCTTCAAAATGGCTGCCGTCCGGTTCAACGTGCCGGTAGCTCTGCACCACACCGAGGCCTCCGGCGACCTGGCTGTAGGACACCTCGGCATCCATGGTGCGTTCCGGGCCCCACGGGCCGGGAGCCACCTGTGTGCGGCCCCGCCAGTGACCCAGCAGGCCCGTCAAAGCGGGGTGCCCGCGCTCCGGTACCGGCCCATCCATCGCCACGCCACCCCCTGCCGAAGATCGCCCCATACTCAGGATGGACCGCGCAGGGCAGCGGCGCCAGCTTTCTACAGCCCGAACGTTTCCGTCTCGTCGAACGGGCCTACCACGGTGACGGTCCGCGGCGCGGCAGCGAGTTCGGCTGCCAATTCCTGGACTTGTTCTGCGGTGACCGCCTTGATGAGGCGCAGGGTTTCATCGATGTCCTGGTATTCGCCGGAAACCAGGCTCGGCCCTGCCCAGTCGGGACATCCGGGAGCCGGTGTCCTCCAGGGCCAGGACAATTCCGCCGCCAAGCTGTCCAACGGCTTTGCGCAGTTCATCCTCGGAAATTCCGTGTTCAGCGAGCTTGTCCAGTTCCACGGCCAGCAGGTCCAGCACCTGCCGGACCTTCGACGGCGTGCAGCCCGCGTACATGCCGAAGTAGCCGGCGTCGGCGTAGGACGATGCAAACGAGTAGGTGGAGTACACCAGTCCGCGCTTCTCGCGGACTTCCTGGAAGAGCCTGGAGGACATGCCGCCGCCCAACACAGCATTCAGGACACTCATGACGTAGCGGCGTTCGTCGGTGGCAACGATGGTGGGGCATCCCATGATGATGTTTGCCTGCTCCACCGCGCGCTTGACCACGTGCAGTCCTGCTGTCCCGGTGATCATGGCACGCTCGGTGGAACGGCGCTGCACCGGCGCCGCGTCCGGCGTCAGGGACCAGCCCGCGGTCTCTAGGGCGTCCACCACGAGCCCGCAGACGACGTCGTGGTCCAGCCCGCCCGCGGCGGTGATGACCAGCTCCTCCGGCTTGTAGTACCTGCGGTAGTGCTCCCACACAGAGTCCCGGGCGACGGCCTTGATCGCGGCGGGGGTGCCGCCGATGGGGCGGCCAAGCGGGTGGCTCCCAAGGACCGCGGCGACGAAGTGCTCATGGGCAACGTCGGTGGGGTCATCGCTGTCCATGGCGATTTCCTCCAGGATGACGTCCCGCTCCTGCTCCATCTCGTCAGGATCCAGCACGGCACCGGTGATCATGTCCGCGATGACATCGATGGCCATGGGCAGGTCCGAGTCCAGGACCCTGGCAAAGTAGCAGGTGCTTTCCTTGGCGGTGGCAGCGTTCGATTCGCCTCCCACCTCGTCAAAGGCGGAAGCAATCTCCAGGGCCGTGCGGCGCCTGGTGCCCTTGAACAGCAGGTGCTCAAGGAAGTGTGTTGACCCATGCTGGCCGGGAGCTTCGTCGCGGGACCCGACGCCCACCCAGAATCCTATGGTGGCTGACCGCTGGCCCGGCATCGCTTCCGTCAGTACCCGCACTCCCCCTGGCAGCACGGAACGCCGGACCTCGGACCCGCCGTCGGAGCCGTGGACCAGGGTGTCGCCGGCGTGGTTCTGCTCAAGCGGCAGGGGTACAACAGTCATTGATGCCTTTCAGGACGGGCAGCCGGATCTGGCTGCCATCGTAACAGCGGCGGGACCGGTGGATCATCCACCGGTCCCGCCGCTTCATGCTTGTGCCGGGAAGCCCGGGCTTTTAGACGTCGGCGCCTTCAGCAGGCTCCGTGGCGTGGGCGCGCTCGGTGTCGGCCGAAGCCTCTTCCTCAGCTACCACGGGGGAAAGCGACAGCTTGCCACGGTCATCGATCTTGGTGATTTCCACCTGGATCTTCTGGCCGACGGACACCACATCATCAACGTTGTCCACGCGCTTGCCGTTGGCCAGCTTGCGCAGGCTCGGAGATGTGCAGGAGGCCGTCCTTGCCCGGGGTCAGGGAAATGAAGGCACCGAAGGCGGTGGTCTTGACCACAGTTCCCAGGTAACGCTCGCCGATTTCCGGAACCTGCGGGTTGGCGATGGCGTTGATGGCGGACCGTGCTGCATCTGCAGACGGACCGTTGGTGGCGCCAATGTAGACCGTGCCGTCATCCTCGATTGAGATGTCAGCGCCGGTGTCTTCCTGGATCTGGTTGATCATCTTGCCCTTGGGCCCAATAACCTCGCCGATCTTGTCAACCGGGATCTTGACCGCGATGACGCGCGGTGCGAACTCGGAGAGCTCGTCCGGGGTGTCGATGGCCGAGTTGATGACCTCGAGGATGTGCAGGCGTGCTTCGCGGGCCTGCTTCAGTGCTGCTGCCAGAACCGAGGCGGGGATGCCGTCGAGCTTGGTGTCCAGGTGGATGGCCGTGACGAACTCGGCGGTACCGGCCACCTTGAAGTCCATGTCACCGAAAGCGTCTTCGGCGCCGAGGATGTCGGTCAGGGCTGCGTAGCGGGTCTGGCCGTCAACCTGGTCGGAGACCAGGCCCATGGCGATACCGGCGACGGCGGCCTTCAGGGGCACACCGGCGTTCAGCAGGGACAGGGTGGAGGCGCAGACGGAACCCATCGACGTCGAACCGTTGGAGCTGAGGGCCTCAGACACCTGGCGGATGGCGTAGGGGAATTCCTCGCGGGACGGCAGCACCGGCATGATGGCGCGCTCTGCCAGGGCGCCGTGGCCGATTTCGCGGCGCTTGGGCGATCCCACGCGGCCGGTTTCACCGGTGGAGTACGGCGGGAAGTTGTAGTTGTGCATGTAGCGCTTGCGCGTGACCGGCGACAGCGAGTCGATCTGCTGTTCCATCTTGAGCATGTTCAGCGTGGTGACACCCATGATCTGGGTTTCGCCACGCTCGAAGATGGCGGAGCCGTGCACGCGGGGCAGAACCTCAACCTCGGCGGTGAGCTGGCGGATGTCCGTCAGGCCGCGGCCGTCGATGCGGATCTGGTCCTTCAGGATGCGCTGGCGCACAACCTGCTTGGTGACGGAGCGGAAGGCTGCGGAGAGTTCCTTCTCGCGGCCTTCGAACTGGCCGGCCAGGGAGGAGGTGACCTCGTCCTTGAGCGCGTCGGACGCGGTATCGCGTTCCTGCTTGTCGGCGATCTGGAAAACCGCGGTCAGCTTCTCGGCGGCAGCGGATTCCACGGCGGCGTAGACGTCGTCCTGGTAGTCCAGGAAGACGGGGAACTCGACCGTGGGCTTGGCAGCGCGGGCTGCAAGGTCGGCCTGGGCGTCGCAGAGTGCCTTGATGAACGGCTTGGCAGCCTCAAGGCCCTCGGAGACAACCTCTTCGGTGGGAGCGGTGGCGCCCTGTTCCTTGATCAGGTTCCAGGCGTTGTCCGTGGCTTCTGCCTCGACCATCATGATGGCGACGTCGTCACCGGCCACGCGGCCGGCCACAACCATGTTGAACACGGAGTTCTCAAGCTGGGAGTGCTTGGGGAAAGCAACCCACTGGGTGCCGTTTTCGTCAGCGACCAGGGCAACGCGGACGCCGCCGATGGGGCCGGAGAAGGGCAGGCCGGAGAGCTGGGTGGACATCGAGGAGGCGTTGATGGCCACGACGTCGTAGAGCCTCGTCAGGGTTGATGGCCAGGACGGTCACCACGATCTGGACCTCGTTGCGCAGGCCCTTGATGAAGGCGGGGCGCAGCGGGCGGTCCATGAGGCGGCAGGCCAGGATGGCTTCGGTGGACGGCCGGCCTTCGCGGCGGAAGAACGAGCCCGGGATACGGCCCGCAGCGTACATGCGCTCTTCAACGTCGACGGTCAGCGGGAAGAAGTCGAAGCCTTCACGCGGGTGCTTGCCGGCGGTGGTTGCGGACAGCAGAGCGGTGTCATCGTCGATGTACACCATGGCTGCGCCGGCTGCCTGCTTGGCAAGGCGGCCGGTTTCGAACCGGATTACGCGCTTGCCGAAACGGCCATTGTCAATGACTGCTTCCGAGAACTGGATTTCGGGACCCTCCAAGAGAGTCACCTCCGTTTCTGTTTTACGGAGATCCAGCCGCATCAACCCAGCCAGCATCTGTCTACTGGCCCTGCACCCGGTCATCGATCGAGACCCACGGGCCGCCGGCTTCAGTCAACGAAGCCGTTCCCGGGAATCACTACCGAGGACCGCGAATGCGTGATGCGGTTGATCCTCCTGTTTAGTTATTCATTTGAAGGAGGCGGCCCGTTCCATCTGGATTGGGCCGCCCCAAAGCCAGACTAGCGGCGCAGGCCGAGGCGCTCGATGAGCGAACGGTAGCGGGCGATGTCAGTCTTCTTGAGGTAGCCAAGCATGCGCTTGCGGCGACCAACCATGCCCAGCAGACCGCGCTGGGTGTGGTAATCGTGCTTGTGCTCCTTCATGTGCTCAGTCAGATCCTTGATCCGCTGGGTCAGGACAGCAACCTGGACCTCGGGTGAACCGGTGTCGCCTTCGGCGGTTGCGTATTCCTTGATGATGGACTGCTTTACAGCGGCGTCAAGTGCCACAATAACTCCTTGGGATGTGCCGTGAGGGCCCAGGTCAGTAACTCACTGCCGGGTCTGCCGCGTACGTCCCGATCCGGAAAACCGGGGCAGGCCGCCAACGACCGGACCCAGCCGCCACGGACTGCAGCCGGATCCATCGTCCAGTTTACCGGCCCCGGCCTAACCTTGTCGAAACAGTGCTCCGGTCAGCCCCGCAGCCGGTCCCTGATGGCCGCCATGCCCTGGAGAACTTCGTCGAAGCTGGTGCTCAGCGGTGACAACCCAACCCGGATGCCGTGCGGCGCCCGGAAGTCGGGGATGACGTCCCCGTCCCAGAGTGCCTCGACCGTGGCCTTGGTAAAGTCCGGGTGGTCCACCGTGATGTGGCCGCCCCGCTCCGCCGGATCCCGGGGTGACGCCAGCTGCGCGCCCAGCGGTGCCAGCCAGGCATCGAAGACCTCCACGGCGAAGGAGGTCAGCGCCACGGATTTCTCCCGGATGGCCGCCATGGACGCCTCCTCGATCAGGTCCAGGGTCCCCTGCATGGCGAGCATTCCGAAGATGGCGGGGGTGCCGCTGAGGAAGCCGCGGATGCCGGCAGCCGGCTCATAGCCGGCGGCCATTTCGAAGGCATCCTTGCGCCCCATCCAGCCCCAGATGGGCTGGTTGAGCGAGGGCAGGTGCCGGGCATTGACGTAGGCGAAGGCAGGCGAACCGGGACCCCCGTTGAGGTACTTGTAGGTGCAGCCCGCAGCGAAGTCCACGTCCGCGCCGTCCAGGCCGATCTCCACCGACCCCGCCGAATGGCAAAGGTCCCACACCACCAGGGCGCCGGCGTCGTGCACTGCCGCAGTGATTCCCGGCATGTCGGCCAGGTGGCCTGACCGGTAGGCAATCTGGCTGAGGAGGACGACGGCGGTGCGCGGCCCCGTGGCCTGGCGGACCTGTTCGAGGGTCGCCCCGGCAGCCGGGTCGGGTTCGATCCAGCGGAGGGTCAGGCCTTCCTCGAGGGCGATGCCCTCCACCAGGTAGCGGTCGGTGGGGAAGTTTTCGGTGTCCAGCACGAGCTCATTGCGGTCCGGGTCCTGCACGGCGGCGAGGGCGGCGCGGATCAGCTTGTAGAGCACCACGGTGGTGGAATCGGCAATGATGGTTTGCCCCGGCGCCGCGCCAAGGACGGCGCGGCCCGCCTGGTCCCCGATGTCCTGCGGCATGTGCAGCCACCGTTCGTCCCAGCCGCGGATGAGCCGGCCTCCCCACTCTTCCCGGATGAAGGCGGCGACGTCGTCCGCGGTCCGCTTCAGGGGCCGGCCCAGGGAGTTCCCGTCCAGGTAGGACAGGGGCGTCTCCGTGCCGATGAAGTGGTCCCGGCAGTGCGCCAGGGCATCCCGTCCGTCCAGCTCCCCGGCCCGGCGGCGGAGTTGGTCCGCGGTGGCGCGCTGGGCGGGGTTTTCCTGGTGAATGCTCATTGTCCGATCTCCGTCCTGACAGCGAATAGTTCCGGGAAGAACGTCAGCTCAAGGGCCTTCTGCAGGAAGGTCACCCCGCTGGACCCCCCGGTGCCGGTCTTCATGCCGATGGTCCGCTGGACGGTGCGCAGGTGCCGGAACCGCCAGAGCTGGAAGTTGTCCTCCAGGTCCACGAGTTCCTCGCAGGCCTCATAGGCCGCCCAGTTCGCGGCGGCGTTTTCATAGATGTGCTTGAAGAGCGGGACCAGTTCCGGGGCGAACTCGTGGGCGCGGGTCACGTCCCGGTCCAGCACGGAACGGGGCACGTCGAAACCCTGCCGGGCCAGGTAGGACAGGAACTCGTCGTAGATGCTGGGGGCTGCAAGCAGCTCCTCCAGCATGGCGTGGGCCTCCGGGTCCGATTCGAAGACCGGCAGCATCTTGCGGTTCTTGTTTCCCAGGACGAACTCCACGGCCCGGTACTGGGCGGACTGGAACCCGGACGAGTTGCCCAGGAAGCCGCGGAACTGCGAGTACTCGGTGGGAGTCAGGGTGGCCAGGACAGACCACTGTTCAGTGAGGGTCTTCTGGATGTGCTTGACCCGCGCGATGCCCTTGAGCGCCGATCCGAGGTCGTCCGCACGGAGCCAGCCGGCCGCGCTGCGCAGTTCATGCAGGACCAGTTTCAGCCACAGCTCCGTGGTCTGGTGCTGGATGATGAAAAGCAGCTCATCGTGGTGCTCGGGCTGGCTGACCGGCTGCTGCGCGCTGAGCAGGGTGGGAAGCTGCAGGTAGGAGGCGTAGCTCATCCGTGAGCTGAAGTCGCGGACAATCCCCTTATCCAGCTTGCGGGTGTTCTTCTCGACGGACACGTGCTGCCTTTCGTTATTCTCACCCGGGCGCTGCAACAGCGGCCGATGCTGCGGTCAGTGGCCGCCCAGGAGCTGGTGGGCCTGGGCTACATCCAGCCGCATTTGTTCCACCAGGGCCTCAGGACCACGGTAGGCCACCATGCCGCGCAGCCGCTCCACGAATTCAACCACTACTGTCTGGCCGTACAGATCGAAGTCCTCCACGGCTTCCTTTGGCCTGTCGATCACGTGCGCCTCGACCTGGCGGCTGACGCCGTCGAAGGTGGGGTTGGAGCCCACGGAGATGGCTGCCGGCCAGCGTTTACCGGCCTGGTCCACCAGCCAGCCGGCGTAAATGCCATCTGCGGGAATCAGCCCGGTGGCATTGGAGGCGAGGTTCGCCGTAGGAAACCCCAGTGCCCTGCCGCGGGCGGCGCCGTGGACCACTTCGCCGCGCATCCGGTGCGGCCGGCCCAGGACCGAGGCGGCGGTGGTGACGTCTCCGGCCTGCAGGGCTTCACGCACCCAGGTGGAGGAGCAGCGGCGGTCCGCGCCGTCGTCGTCATGCAGGGGGTAGCCCTCGGCCCCGAACTCGCTGATGACCTGCACATCGAAGCCGAATTTTCCGCCCAGCGCCTTCATGGTGTCCAGGTCCCCCGAGTTGCCTCGCCCAAAACGGGCGTCGTGGCCGATGACAACGTGGCTGGCGTGCAGGCAGTCCACGAGGTATTGCTCCACGAACTCTTCGGCAGTGAGGCTGGCAAGGTCCAGCGAGTATTTGACCACCAGTACTGCGTCCAGGCCCAACCCGCCCAGTGCTTCAAGCTTGTCGTCAAGGCCCATGATCAGCTCCGGCGCGGCCTCGGGCCGGTGGATGAGGGCCGGATGGGGGTCGAAAGTAACAGCGACAGCCTTGGCGTGGGAGAGCCGGGCCGACCGGATCAGCTGGGACAGCACCTGCTGGTGGCCGCGGTGAACGCCGTCGAAGTTGCCGAAAGTGACAACAGATGGGCCGAAGTCCGCCGGGACGTCGGACGGATCGTTCCAGATGTAAACCATCACCCTCGCCTTAAGCTGCCTGAAAGCATCAACGTTCCGGAGCCTTGCCGGCCGCGGAACTCTTCAAGGTTACCCGGATTCACTGCGCGGCTTTGCCCGTCACTGCGCAGCTTTGGCCTGCGAGGGCCTGCGCCGGTACAGCCACACCAAGCCCAGGATAGGCAGCAGCAGGGGATGAAGCCGTAGCCGCGGCCAAACAGCGACCACACGGTCTCGTGCGGGAACTGCACGGAATCCAGGATGCTCAGGGTCCCCACCACCAGGACGCCGGCCAGTTCAACCAGCACCGCGGCGACGGAGACCTTGAACCAGGTGGTCCCGGCCTTGGCCAGCGACACCGTTGCCAGGATGTAAACCAGGGCCGCGAAAGCGGAAAGCAGGTACGCCAGGGGCGCCTCGGAGAACTTGGTGAGGATCTGGTAGCCGGCCCGGGCAGTGGCCGAGATGGCGAAAACCCCGTACACCGCGATCAGCAGGCGGCCGGGCCCGGTATTGCGCGTATTGCGGACGGGTGAGCCGCCGGTGGCTGGAGGAGCCTGCTGGTCTTTCATCTTTGCTGCTTCTTCCACTTCAGTACCAAATCTGGTTCATTCGGGCAGCCATGACCAGCGCCGTAACGCCGACCGCGGCCAGGACAAAGTTGCTCCACCGGGTGCGTTCCAGGATGGACCAGTAGATTGCCGCGGGCGGCAGGAGCATCGCTGTGGCCATGTAGCCCCAGAACTCCCACGCCTCCCCGGCAATCGGTTCGCCGGCGACGACCCGGACAATGGAGCCCACCAGGTAGACCACCAGGACAACTTCCACTGCGACGACGGACAGGATGGTGACGTCGTTCGGCGCCTTCTTCAGGATTCCGGCCCCCAGGCACACCACGGTGGACGCCAGGCCCACCACGAGGATGATCCAGAAATATGCGTCCACGCTACGCCTCCGCGGCGGCTGCGGCCGTACCGTTGCCCGGTGCGAAGACGAGGACCGGCTTGGCGTAGGGGCCCGCGTCGGCGAGAAGGGCCACCAGGCTGCCGTCGGGAGCGAAGGCCGCGGCAGGGTGCTCCGCGGTGGGGGCGCCGGGCGTGCCAGGCTCCGTTCCGGCGGCGATCCGCCGGCCGAACGAGATCTCGGCAGTTTCGCCGGCAGTGAGCTCGCGGTTAGGCATCAGGGCCCGGGCCGCGAGGGACATGTCCAGGACGTTGAGTTCTTCGGCGAGCTGTTCAAGGGTGCGCGCCTGGTCAATGGAGTACGGGCCCACCTGGGTCCGCCGGAGCGCCGTGAGGTGGCCGCCGACGCCAAGGGCGTCGCCGAGATCCCGGGCCAGGGCGCGGATGTACGTGCCCGAGGAGCATTCCACCGTCACGTCCAGGTCCACCACCTCCGCCGCCAGGTCCCGGCGAACGTCGTGGACGTCGAAGCGGTGGATGGTGACGGGCCGCGCTGAGAGCTTGACGTCCTCGCCGGACCGCACGCGGGCGTAGGCGCGTTCGCCGTTGACCTTGATCGCGCTGACGCTGCTGGGCACCTGCTGGATCGCGCCCGTGAGCGCGGCGACGGCGTCGTGGATTCCTTCGTCGGTGACTCCGGCGGCGCTGGCGGTGGCCGTGATCTCGCCCTCAGCGTCATCGGTCACGGTGGACTGGCCCAACCGGATGGTGGCTGTATAGGTCTTGGAGGTGCCCACGATGTAGGTCAGGAGCCGAGTGGCTTTGTTGATTCCAAGCACCAGTACTCCGGTGGCCATGGGATCGAGGGTTCCGGCGTGCCCTACTTTCCGGGTACCTGCGAGGCGCCGCATCCGGCCAACCACATCATGGCTGGTCCATCCCTGCGGCTTGTCCACTATCACCAGTCCAGAAAGCACGCTTCCCAGTATATCGGCGCAGCTTGGGCCGCCTGCGCAGGCAGGCAGCGGGGAGCGCGTACGGCCGCGGCAGCCACGCCGCACGAGCCTGCCGCCCGCGCGTCATGGGGAAGGAGCAGCGGCAGCTAGGATGGCTGGCATGCCTGAGCTTGCCGCCCATGTCCGCGACGTGCCCGTCAACCAGATCCGCGAGATTACCGAGGCCGCCTGGCGCACCCCCGGCGCCGTGGTGCTCAGCATCGGCGAGCCTGGCTTTCCCCTTCCCCGGCACGTCCTGGACGCGGGCATCGCCTGCCTGGACCGCGATGAAACGAACTACACGCCCAACGCCGGTATCCCCGCCCTCCGTGAGGCCTTTGCCGCCAGGTTCCGGGAAGAGCAGGGCATCGATGTCGGCGCTGACCGCGTCTATGTGGTGTCCGGCGCGCAGCAGGGCCTGCACTTCGCCATGAGCCTCCTGCTGGGACCCGGGGACGAGATCCTGATCCCGAACCCGGGCTATCCCACCTTTGCCATGACCAGCCGGCTGCTGAACGCCGTTCCCGTCGCATATCCCCTGCACCCGGACCACGGCTTCCAGCCCCGGGTTGCCGATGTCGAAGCCCTCATCACCAACCGCACCCGCGTCCTGGTGCTCAACTCCCCCTCGAACCCGCTGGGCGCCGTGCTCAGTGAAGACCTGGTCCGGGACCTGGTGGACCTGGCGCGCCGGCACGATATCTGGGTCATCTCCGACGAGTGCTATGAAGCATTCACCTACGATGTGCCGCACGTCAGCCCGGCAAAGTTCGACGGCGGCACCGCGGACGGTGCGCGCGTGTTCACTTCACTGACGTTGTCCAAAACCTACGGCCTGACGGGGCTCCGGATCGGCGCGCTCATCTGCCCGCCGGGGCTTGAACAGAAGATGGACAACGTCATGGAATCGATCGTCTCGTGTGTGGCGTCTGCCCCGCAGTACGCGGCGCTGGCCGCCCTCACCGGGCCCCAGGACTACGTCCGGCACGCGCACCGGCACTACCGCCAGAACCGGGACGCCGCTTCCGCGGTCCTGGCTTCGAAGGGGGTCCGCTACCTGCCGGCGCAGGGGGCGTTCTACCTGTGGGCGGAAATGTCCCACGTGACCGGCGGCGATGTGCGGAACTGGGTCCGGCAGTTCCTTGCGGACTCCGGCGTGGCGCTGGCTCCCGGGACCGCTTTTGGATCCATCGGTGAAGGCTGGGTCCGGATCGCCCTGTGCGGCCGGAAAGAGGACCTTTTGGAAGGGCTGTCCCGGCTTCCTGCCGCTCCCCAGTGAGCCGACTGCAATCCCGGATTTAAACCCACCGGCGCCGGCTGCGTGCCGTGTTAGCTGCGTGCCCCGGCCAGAGCCCGGTCCAGCCATGTGCGGAGGGCCTCCGCGGGTGCGGCGCCGGCCTGGCGGGCGGCGACCTTTCCGTCGACGATCACCATCAGTGTGGGGATGGCCTGCACGTCGAACCGCCGCGACAGCCCGGGTGACTTGTCCACGTCAACCTTGACCAGCTTGATTTTCCCTGGTCGTTCCCTGGCGAGCTTGTCCAGGACGGGGCTGACCATCCGGCAGGGTCCGCACCATGCGGCCCAGAAATTCACCAGCACCGGAACTGACGATTGCTCCGCTACGACTGCGAAGTCGCCGTCGCCTGCGGACACGATCCATGGCAGGTCGGCCTTGCAGTTGCCGCAGCGGGGATGGCCTGCGGCCTGTGCCGGCACCCGGTTGGTCTTCCCGCACGCGGGGCAGCTGAGGAGTGTGGGTTCCATGGCTAGTATTCCTTCCTGCTGTCAAAGGCGCGCCATGCCTGGAAGGGGACATCCGACGTCGGGATGTCACCCCGGGTGACCGGCATCAGCTCCGGCGTGGCGCCGCTGAAGTAGTCGTAGAAAAGCGCGTCATCAAAGCCCGCCGCCGCGGCGCCGTGGCGGTCTGCCGCGAAGTAGACGTGGCTGATCCTGGCCCACAGGGCGGAGGCCAGGCACATGGGGCACGGCTCGCAGCTTGCGTAGAGGACGGAGCCGGTGAGGTCGAAGTCCGCGGTTGCCGCGGCCGCGGCCCGGATGGCCACTACCTCCGCATGGGCAGTGGGGTCGTTGTCCCGGGTCACCCGGTTGACGCCTGCGTGCACACGCCCGTCAGGGGTTACCACCACCGCTGCGAACGGGCCGCCGCCGTCACCCACGTTCTGCGTGGCCAGGTCCACGGCCTGTTCGAGGTACTTGGCTTGGTCAAGGAACTGGGCCTGTTCGGGGCGTTCAGATGGGCTCTTCCCGTGCTCCGCGGAGTTCATAGCACGATCCTAGCCACGCGCGAACCCTAGGGGGATGGAAAGGGTGCCAAAAAGGGGGACGCCCGCAACCACTACCAGCCGGTACGGGCCTACGCTGGCGCCCGGGGGATCCATTTTGCCTCTGTCGAGGCTACATACCGGCCCGCAAGGGCCTCGCACCCCGGAGTACCCAAATGAACAAAAGACTCGCACTCTTAGCCTGTATAGCGGCCTCGGCCGCTGCCATAGCGTCCGCAGGCCCCGCCGCCGCCAATTCGCGCGATTACGACGTGCTTGCAGACGGCCTTCTCTCGCCGCTGCACGTTACTGCAACACCCGGGAAGTCGCTCCTGGTGTCCCAGGATTTCGCGGGGAAACTCAACCGGATCAATCGGGACGGCTCCACCGAAAGCCTTTCCACCGACACTCCCCAGGGATGGGAGGTAGCCGGAGCCGATACCCGCGGCAGCACAACGTACTTCCTTGAAAGCGTGGGTGCCGGCCAGGGCGACCAGGCCGGGTTGCACGGATACCTGAAGTCGATCGACTCCAGCGGCGATGTGGAATCGATCGCCAACTTTGCCGATTTCGAGCGGCGCCATAACCCCGACGGCGACCAGCATTACGGATTCGGCGACGACGTCAGCGCCCAGTGCCTCGCCACGTGGCCGAATTTTCCGCCCGCCGCGTACCGGGGAATGGTTGACTCCCACCCTTACGCGTTGGCCGTCCGCGGCGACACTGCCTTTGTTGCGGATGCGGGCATGAATGCCGTCCTTAAGGTGGACCTGAAGAACGGTGACATCGATACCGTCGCCGTCCTGCCCGCGCGGCCGGCCGTGATTCCGGCGGGCCTGCGGATTCCCACTGACATGATGGGCGGAACCGCGGAGGTGCCGGCCTGCGTGGTGGGGCATGAGTATGCCTTTGAACCCGTTCCCACGGATATCGGGATTGGGCCGGATGGCATGCTGTATGTGACATCGCTGCCCGGCGGCCCGGAAGGTGCTGAACTGGGCGCCCGCGGTGCGATCTTCAAGATCAATCCGTGGAACGGCGACACCGACCTGTGGGGAGGACATCATGAGCCCCACGGGCTTGGCGGTCGCCGGCAACGGTGATGTCTACGTTGCTTCGCTGTTCGGCGGCGAGATCCTGAAGTTCACCTGCGAGGGGCAGCGTTCCCGGTTCCTGGCAGTGAACATGCCGGCAGATGTCGACATCAGCGGCCACACCCTGTACGCCACCATCGACGCCCTGGGCGATCCGTCCCAGCCGCCTGCCGGCAAGGTGGTGAAGGCCGACCTCCGGTAGTGGCAGGCGGTCCGCCCGTTGAGGCACAGCCGGGTTAAACCGCCAGGGCCCGGGAATCTTTCCCGGGCCCTGGCCTGCGTCTTACTTGTTGCCGTCCTCGTCAAGGTCCCCGTCGTCGGTGAGGTCCAGGTCCTCTTCGTCGAAGTCGTCCTCGTCGATGTCCACGGCACCGGACGCATCTGTCTTGTACGGGTCAGCTTCGCCTGCGTGCATGGCGCTGGCCGCGAGGGCAGCCACCTCGGCGTCGCGCCTTTTGGCCTCCCGCAGCAGCTCTTCCAGGTTGGAAGCGTTGACGGGAATCTGGTCGGCCACGAACTCAAGGGTGGGAGTAAGGCGAACGGTGATGTTCCGGCCAACTTCCTGCCGGAGCACCCCCTTGGCTTTCTCAAGGCCCTTGGCAGCATCAGCCTGGACGGCCTGGTCGCCAAAGACGGTGTAGTAGACGGTGGCGTGCTGCAGATCATTGGTCACGCGGGCATCGGTAACAGTAATGCCCTCCAGCCGGGGATCCTTGACCTTCCGGCCCAGAGCCTCAGCAACAACAACCTTAATCCGCTGCGCCAACTTGGCAGCACGTGCCGGATCAGCCATGAACAACTCCTATGAGAAGAAAAAATTAGGGACGTACGACGGCGGCGCAGGGCCAGCCAACGCACCCAAGGTTCGGATGCCACACACCAAAGGCGAGTCTACGACGGACGCCGTTGGGATTTTTCCGGCGGCCCGGGAGTGGCATCGGGCCTGCCGGAGCCTGGGCGGCCGACGTCGTAAGACGTTGGCCGCCCAGCGAAGGGGCGGGGCCGCCGGAAGAATCCCAGCGGCCCCACCAAGGAGTACAACCTTAGACGCGCGGCTTCTCGCGCATCTCGAAGGTCTCGATGATGTCGCCTTCGGTGATGTCGTTGTACGAGCCAAGACCGATACCGCACTCGAAGTCCGTGCGGACCTCGGTGGCGTCGTCCTTGAAGCGCTTGAGCGTCTCAACGGTGAGGTTGTCGCCGATGATCTTGCCGTCGCGGCTGATGCGGGCCTTGGCGTTGCGCCGGATGATTCCGGAGCGGACGATCGAGCCTGCAATGTTGCCGAACTTGGACGAGCGGAAGACTTCGCGGACCTCGGCCGTGCCCAGTGGACCTCTTCGTACTCCGGCTTGAGCATGCCCTTGAGGGCTGCTTCGATGTCATCGATTGCTGCGTAGATGACGGAGTAGAAGCGCATGTCCACACCTTCGCGGTCTGCCAGTTCGGCAACCCGCTCGGCGGGCTTGACGTTGAAGCCGATGATGACGGCGGAGTCGACCGTTGCCAGGTTGACGTCGTTCTGGGTGATGGCACCCACACCGCGGTGGATGACGCGCAGCACGCCTTCGCCGACGTCGATCTTGAGCAGTGCGTCTTCGAGGGCTTCCACGGCACCGGACACGTCACCCTTGAGGATGAGGTTGAGGGTGTCGATCTTGCCTTCGGCGACGGCCTGGTCGAAGTCTTCCAGGCTGATGCGCTTACGGCGCTTGGCCAGGGCGGCGTTGCGGTCGGCTGCTTCACGCTTCTCGGCAATCTGGCGGGCGGTGCGCTCGTCAGCGGTCACGAAGAAGGTGTCGCCGGCGCGCGGCACGTTGGACAGACCCAGCACCTGCACAGGGCGGGACGGGCCTGCCTCGGTCAGGGCGCTCCCGTCGTCGTCGAACATCGCACGGACGCGGCCGTGGGCCGTGCCTGCCACGATGGTGTCGCCGACGCGGAGGGTACCGGACTGGACCAGGACGGTGGCAACTGCACCGCGGCCCTTGTCCAGGTTGGCTTCGATCGCGATACCGCGGGCGTCCTTGTTCGGGTTGGCGCGCATGTCCAGGGCAGCATCCGCGGTGAGCAGGACGGCCTCGAGCAGCTCGTCGATGTTGAGGTTCTGGCGGGCAGAGACCTCCACGAACATGGTGTCGCCACCGTACTCTTCCGGAACCAGGCCGTACTCGGTCAGCTGGCCGCGGACCTTGTCCGGGTTGGCGCCTTCCTTATCGATCTTGTTCACGGCCACGACGATCGGCACGTTGGCCGCCTGGGCGTGGTTGAGCGCTTCGATGGTCTGCGGCATAACGCCGTCGTCCGCTGCGACAACCAGGATGGCGATGTCGGTGACCTTCGCACCACGGGCACGCATGGCGGTGAACGCCTCGTGGCCCGGGGTATCGATGAAGGTGATCTTCCGGTCATTGCCCTCGTGGTTGTGCGTGACCTGGTAAGCACCGATGTGCTGCGTGATGCCGCCGTGCTCGCCTGCCATAACGTCAGACTTACGGATGGCATCGAGCAGGCGGGTCTTACCGTGGTCGACGTGGCCCATGACGGTGACTACCGGAGGACGTGCCTCGAGGTCTTCGTCGCCTTCGGCTTCCAGCTCAGCCTCGAAGTCGATATCGAAGCCGGAGAGCAGTTCGCGCTCTTCGTCCTCGGGGGAAACCACCTGAAGCTTGTAGCCAAGCTCCTCGCCGAGCAGGGCGAAGGTTTCCTCGTCCAGCGACTGCGTGGCCGTGGCCATTTCACCGAGGTGGAACAGCACGGTGACCAGCGCGGCGGGGTTTGCCTCAATCTTGTCGGCGAAGTCCGTGATGGACGAACCACGGCGAAGCCGGATGACGGTGTTGCCGTCGCCGCGGGGTACGCTCACGCCGCCCAGCGACGGGGCGCTCATCTGCTCAAGTTCCTGGCGCTTTGCACGCTTGGACTTGCGCTGCTTGCCACGGCCTGCGCCGCCCTTGCCGAAGGCACCCTGGGTACCGCCGCGTCCGCGGCCGCCCTTGCCGAAGCCACCGCCGGCGGGAGCACCGCCGCCGCCACCGGGACCGCCGGTGCCGGGAGCGCCACCGGGGCGTCCGGGTCCGCGGCCGCCGCCGGGACGTCCTGCACCTGCGGGTGCGGGACGTTCGGTGCGGTTGGGCATCATGCCGGGAGTGGGTCGGGGCCCGCCGGGGCGCGGCGCACCCGGACGGGGTCCACCTGCGCCTGCTGCCGGACGCGGGCCACCCGCACCGGCTGCGGGACGCGGCCCACCGGGACGGGGTCCGCCTGCGCCTGCTGCGGGACGCGGGCCACCGGGGCGGTCGCCGTCGGTGCGGCTGCCGCCGGGGCGGGGCATGCCCTGCGAGGTGGCGAACGGGTTGTTGCCCGGACGCGGAGCGCGCTCACCGTCTCCGCCGCGGCCCCGGGGCATACCCTGGGAGGTGGCGAAGGGGTTGTTGCCCGGACGCGGGCCGCCTGGCCGGGGACCCGACCCGCCCGCAGATCCACCCGGACGGGAGGACGGAGCGGGGGTCTCAGCCTTTGGGGCCGGGCGTGCACCGGGCTTTGCGCCGGTGGACGGCGCAGCCGCAGACGGCGCACCTGAAGTCGGAGCCTCGGGCGCGGCAGGCGCTGCGGGAGCGGGGGCTGCCGGTGCGGCAGCCTTTGCTGCCGGCGCGGCGGGAGCCGCCGGAGCCGGTGCCTCGGCCTTGGGGGCCGGAGCCTTGGGCGCAGCCGGGCCGGGAGCCGGGGCTGACGGGCGGTTGCCTGCTACGGGAGCGGGTGCCTTGGGGGCAGCGGCGGGTGCTGCTGACTTTGCGGCAGCGTCGGGGAAGGCGTTGCGCAGTTTCCGCACAACGGGGGCCTCGATGGTTGACGAGGCGGAGCGAACGAATTCGCCCAGTTCCTGCAGTTTTGTCACTGCATCTTTGGAAGTTATACCGAGGCTCTTTGGCGAGCTCATGTACGCGGACCTTGGCCACATTTCTCCTGTCTCGGTCCGCACCGAGCCAGGCACGAACCGTCTACTTCTTACTGCGGACCCCAGCCACTGTTGATGCGAAGGGGCCCATTGCAGAGCGCAACAAAGTTGTCATCGTTACGCACTCATCGCTGGGAACTCATCGGGTTTCCATCAGATTTCTGACCCGCTTTCAGGTTGGACGGTTGGTGTTGCAGCCACCGGGGCGGCGTCAACGTTCGGGTCTGGCGTGATCCAGTGTTCGACGGCGGCGGTCCCGGTTGCGCCCGGAAGGGCACGCCCGAATGCTCGCCGCTTGATCGCCAGAGCCAGGCACGATGCGCTGGGGTGCAGCCAAGCACCCCGGCCAGCCATCCGGCGTCGTTCATCCACCAGGACAGCGGTTGACCCGCTGCCTGCGGCGACGAGCCGGAGCAACTGCGACCGCGTGCCCTTCTTCCGGCAACCGATGCAGGTACGTTGGGGCTGATTCCCGGTGGAAAGCACTTCTGCCACGGTCATCGTCCTGACGTTCTTTCTGCTGGCCCAGGTTTGACCGCCTCCGCAGATACGGAAACGAGCACGCCCAAGGCACACGGCTACCGGCCGTTAGGCGCGGTCTTATCTATTCTAGCCCCTCCGGGCCGTTCTGCCCGAAACAGGGTGGCTGCCGCGGGGCACCAGCCACCCTGCAGGGTTCACTTGTCGCGGTTGTCCGCGGCGTCGGAGACGATGTCGATGCGCCACCCGGTCAGCTTGGCCGCCAGGCGGGCGTTCTGGCCCTCCTTGCCGATGGCCAGGGACAGCTGGTAGTCCGGGACCACAACGCGGGCGGAGCGCGTGGCTTCGTCAGTGATGGTGACCGAATTCACGCGGGACGGCGAGAGTGCGCTGGCAATGAAAGTGGCCGGGTTCTCGCTGAAGTCGACGATGTCGATCTTTTCGTCGTTCAACTCGGTCATGACCGCGCGGACGCGGGAGCCCATTTCCCCGATGCAGGCGCCCTTGGCGTTGATCCCCGGGGTGTTGGCCTTGACGGCGATCTTGGTGCGGTGTCCGGCTTCGCGGGCCAGCGCCACGATTTCCACCGAGTGGTCGGCGATTTCGGGTACTTCGAGTTCGAAGAGTTTCCGGACCAGGCCCGGGTGTGACCGGGACAGCGTGACGGACGGGCCCTTGGTGCCGCGGTGCACATCGATAACCAGTGCGCGCAAGCGGTTTCCGTGGATGTACTTCTCCCCGGGAACCTGCTCGGGCGGGGGAAGGAGTGCCTCCAGCGACCCGAGGTTGACCTGGATCATGTGGGGGTTGTTGCCCTGCTGGACGGTGCCGGACACCAGTTCGCCTTCGCGGCCCTTGAATTCGCCCAGGACGTTGTCGTCCTCAACGTCGCGCAGGCGCTGCAGGATGATCTGCCGCGCGGTGCTGGCGGCGATGCGGCCAAACCCCTCCGGGGTGTCCTCGAACTCCCCGATGGGAGCGCCGTCGTCGTCAATTTCGACGGCCCAAATGGTCACGTGGCCGCTTTTGCGGTCCAGTTCGGCGCGCGCTTTTTCGAAGGCGCCGGGTGACTTGTGGTAGGCCACCAGGAGCGCCTGCTCGATGGTGGGGATCAGGAGGTCCAGCGGGATTTCACGCTCACGCTCCAAAAGTCTCAGTGCGCTCATGTCAATATCCATCAGGCCTCCTCGGAAGGTCCATTGTGTTCAGGTTCCAGACCGTCCTCCGGGAGGTGGCTGAATTCGATCTCGACTTTTCCGTTGCGGATCCTGTCGAAAGGAAGCTTTATGGGTTCACCCTGCCGGGGCTTCATGCCCTTCTTGACGGCCACCTCGGGGATAAGCGTTACTCCCCCGCCGTCCACTGCCTGGATGCGGCCGGTGACGTTTTCGCCCTGGATGACGTTGACCTTGACCATGCGGCCGCGGGCCCGGTGCCAGTGCCGGGGCTCCGTGAGGGGACGTCCGACGCCGGGCGAGGACACTTCGAGGTCGTAGGGACGGCCGTCGTCGTTGGGATCGTTGTCCAGCACATCCGAGAGCACCCTGGAGATGTCCGCGATGACGTCCAGGCTGACCCCGCCGGCTTCCTCCTGCGGCAGGTCCACTACAACGTGGACCACGCGGTGGGAGCCGGGAATGATGGCCACATCCTCAAGGTACAGGCGGTTGGCCTGGACCGCGGGTTCCAGGAGGGCCTGGAGCCGGGCAGCTTCGGGGTTGTGGGCCTGCGCGGTTCCGCTTCCCGTTCCGGTGTGGTCTGGTGAAGCCGTGGCTTCTGCATTGCTCACGATGCCGGCCGCCCTCCCTATAGATGATGTGGTGTTTACTAGCGTAGCCATTTTACCGGCCCAGTGGTGCACCCGGGTGCCCCCTCAGCGTGACACCATGGTCTGTTGTGAAAGGCCCCCGCCAGGACACCGTTCCCCGCACGCGCCTGCTGCGGTTTGCCGTTTTTGCCCTTGCTGCCCTGGTTGTCCTGAGCCTCGGTTTCGTCCTGGTTCCCGCGGAAAAGCCCGCCCCTGCGGAGCCTCCGTTCTCGGAACAGGCCAGGGCTGCAGCCCTCACGGCGGCACTGGACCTGCGGGCCGCCGGGTTGAAGCTCACGTCCACCGGGGACGCGAATCCCGCCGCCTTGGACCCCGTTGTGACCTTGCTGACCATCCAGGCCAGGGCGTTGATGGTCCCGGCAGCCGGGTCGGCCACTGCAGCTGCCCACACGTCCCCGCCCCCAACTGCGCCGCATGCTTCCACCGACGGTCCCCGTAACCTTGCGGAGCTTGTCCTGGCCCTGGCAGACAGCGGGAGGACCCGCGTCAAGGACGCCGAAACGGCCGACGGCGGCATGGCCCGGCTTCTCGCCGGCGCGGGCACCGCCCAACTCATCGCTGCCGGCCGCCTTGCAGCCGCCACGGCAGTACCCCTGCCGCAGGAGGCTGCAGGAACGGACGCGGAGGTCCCCGGGACATCAGCAACCGCTTCTTCCTGTCCATCGCCATCAGCCCCGGCCGCCCGGGAAAGCACGAGGCCCGGCACTCCCCCGGGCACCCGCCAGGCACTGGCCGCCGCTATTTCGGCGGAGCAGCAGGCGGTCTACGGCTACCAGGCAGCGCTCCCCCGGCTCGCTCCCGCTGAAACCGGCACCGCAGCGGAATTCCTGGCGCGGCACAAGGAACTGGCCGGCGCCGCGGAGGAACGCCTCCGGCTGGCCTGCGGCGGGTACGTGCCGCAACAGCCCGGGTACGTCCTCGATCCGGGCTTCCTGGTTGCCCCGGGGGCCGCGTTGGGCAAGCTCGAGGCAGCCACACTGGCGTCCTATGGCGACGTTGTGGCGGTATCGCAGGGCCAGGACCGCAGGTGGGCCCTGGCAGCCCTCCAGGCCGCGGCACGCCGGGCCCAGCGGTGGGGTGCAGACCCCGGTCCTGTCCCTGGCCTCACCCTGGACGCCGGCCAACTCCCTGCACTTCCCCCGGACGATGCCCTTCCCTCCGGGACTGGCCAGACGCCGTCGCCCGCCACGTCCTGAGCCCTTCCGTGGACGCCGGGTACCCCACACTTGACCCGAACTGGAAAGGAAAGCCACATGGAGGGTGGCATTGGCCGGGCCTGAGTGGTTTGCTGAAGAAATGAACGCGGACGAATCGGCCGACGCGCCGGGAGCCAGTGCAGCCGGCCCGGGCCTGAACGGACACCTTGGGACAGAACCGCACGGCGACGACATCGCGCACCGGCTGAACTGGCTGCGGGCCGGTGTCCTGGGCGCCAACGACGGCATCGTCTCGGTGGCGGCGATCGTGGTGGGCGTGGCCGGGGCCACCGCCGAGCTGGGCCCCATCCTCACCGCCGGCGTGGCCGGGGTGGTGGGCGGTGCGGTGTCCATGGCGCTGGGCGAATATGTTTCCGTCAGCAGCCAAAGCGACAGCCAGCGGGCGCTGATCGAGAAGGAACGCCGGGAGCTGGCGGAGGAACCGGAAGCGGAACTGGCCGAGCTCACCGCCATCTACCAGGCCAAGGGCCTCACCCCTGAAACAGCTGCCAAGGTTGCCAAGGAGCTGACGGCGCACGACGTCCTGGCAGCGCACCTGTCGGCCGAGCTCAATATCGATGAGGCAGATATCGTCAGTCCCTGGCACGCGGCATTCGCGTCGGCCATTGCCTTCACCATCGGGGCCATCCTGCCCATGCTGGCCATCCTGCTCCCGCCACCGGGGATCCGCGTCCCGCTGACCTTCATTTCGGTCCTGGTGGCCCTGGCCCTGACGGGTGCCCTTGGTGCCTGGATCGGCGGAGGCTCGAGAACCCGGGCAGCTGTCCGTGTGGTGGTGGGCGGGGCCCTGGCACTCGCGGCCACGTTCGTGATCGGCAACCTGCTCGGCGCCTCCGGGGTTGTCTGATCACATGGTGCCTGGCCCCGTCCTGCCCACAGTTCCCATTCCTTCAGCCCTTTCCGCCCGTTACGCACGCAGCAGTCCGGGCCGCGCGTGGCTGGATAGTCTGCCGGACCTGCTGGCGGACTGCCTGGAGCAGTGGCAGTTGACGGTTGACCTGGCACGGGGCAGCTTCCCGTGGAGCGGCCACGGCGGCCTGGTGGTCCCGGTGCGGCAGGAGGACGGGTCCCCCGCAGCCCTCAAAATCGCCTTTCCCCACGATGAGGCCAAGGTGGAGCGGCACGCACTTGCACTTTGGGCCGGCCGCGGCGCGGTCACCCTGCTGGCCTCGGACAACGGATCCTGCGCCATGCTCCTGGAACGCCTCGACGCCGGCCGGTCGCTGGCTGATTTGCCCATGGACGACGCAGCGCAGGTGTGGGGCGGATTGGTGCGGCAACTGGGGCTTGCCCCGGACCGCCGCGCCGAATGGCAGGAATTCAGCCATATTGCGGCCCGCGCCGAGCAATGGAGCGACGACCTGCCCGCGGACTGGGAACAGCTGGGCCGGCCCTTTCCCAGGTGGCTGCTGGAGGCGGCCTTGGAGGTGTGCCAAACCCGCGGCGTTGGTGGGACGCAGGTCTTCCCGCGATCTCCTGGTCCACACGGACCTGCATTTCCTGAACGTCCTGGCGCGGCCGGGCACGGCGGGGCCGGCCGGGACGCCGGCACCGGCCGGCTATGCGGCGATCGATCCGCAGCCAATGATCGGCGAGCCGGAATTCGGCGTCGCTCCGCTGCTGTGGAACCGGATCGGCGACCTGCCCGCGGCCAACCCCGGTCCGGCACTCCTGCGGCGCTGCCACGACTTCAGCGCTGCCGCCGGACTTGACCCGGAGGTGGCCAGGCAATGGGGCATTGCCAGGGAGGTGGAAAATGCCCTGGAGTATGCTGCGCAGGGCCATCTGCGTGACCTGGCACGGTCGCTCTGGGTTTCCAGCACCCTTGCCGGGAACACCTTGGACGGCCTCCCGCATCCCCACGCGCTGCCGGAACCGGGACAGGACGGATAGGGCCCGCGGCAGCTACGGGTCGAGTTCTGCCGAACGGTCAGGAGTTCCGTACGGCGGCCAGGGCTGACCGGACAGCGTCCACCGCCGTGGCCACGTCCTCCCCCGCCGTGTGCCAGTTGCTCACCGAAACCCGGAGGATGTGGCGGTCCCGCCAGTGCGAGCCGGACATCCACACCTTCCCCTCCTCGATGATGCGGGCCGTGACGGCACGGGTAGTGTCGTCATCGCCGAAAGCCAGGCACACCTGCGTGTAGCCGACGTCGTTGAGCACCTCCACTCCGTCCAGGGCTCCCAGCCCGGCCGCGATGGCTGCAGCAGCAGCCGCCAGCCCGCCCACCTGGGCTGCGACGCCGTCGCGGCCCAGGCTTTTCAGGGCTGCCCACACCGGCACCCCCGTGCCCGGCGGGACAGTTCAGGGACCTTTTCGAAAGGATCGCCCGGGCCTTCAGCGTCATGGACCAGGTAGCTCGCGTGCAGGCCCATCGCGGCCCGCAGTGCAGTCTGGTCCCTGACAATGGCCATGCCGCAGTCGTAGGGCACGTTCAGGGTTTTGTGGGCATCGGTCCCCCACGAGTCTGCCTCCTCAAACCCCTGGGTAAGGTGCCTCAGTTCGGGCGCGGCTGCGGCCCACAACCCGAAGGCACCATCGATGTGCACCCACGCGCCGTGTTTCCGGGCAACGGCGATGGCCTCGGGGAAGGGATCGAAGGCGCCGGAGTGAAGGTTGCCCGCCTGGAGGCACACCAGCGCAGGCCCGGTGCCGGCGGCAAGGGCCGCATCAAGGGCTGCGGGGACCAGGCGGCCCTGGCCGTCGGCATCAACCTGCACCGGCTTGCCGAGGCCCAGGTAGCGCAGGCCAAGGTCCACGGTGTCGTGCCGTTCCCGGCCCACAAAGCAGCGGATCCGGGGTGCGCCGGAGAGACCGTCACGGTCCAGGTCCCAGCCGGCGTCCGCAAGCAAACGCCAGCGGGCTGCGGCCATGCCTGTGAAGTTCGCCATGGTGGCTCCGGTGACGAACCCGACGTCGGCCGCACTGGGCAGTCCCAGCAGTTCCAGAAGCCAGTGTCCGGCGGCTTCCTCGATGGCAGCAGTGGCAGGGGTTGCGTAGCGGAGCCCGGCGTTCTGGTCCCAGGCGCTGACCAGCCAGTCGGAGGCCAGGGCAGCGGGCAGGGTGCCGCCGATCACCCAGCCGAAGAACCGGCCGGAGGGCATTGCCATCAACCCTGGCTCGGCCGCGGCGGCCAGGAAATCGATTACGTCAGCGGCCGGCATGCCTGATTCCGGCAGCGGGCCGCCAAATACTTCGGCGAGTTCGGAGGCAGGCACCCGGGGGCCAACGTGCCGGTTCGGGAGGCTGCCCAGCCACGCCTCCGAATGCCCTGCGGCGGCCGCCAGTGCCGCGGCATACTCGTCGTCGCGGTAAGCCATACCTGCATGCTACGCCGGGCGGGGCCGGCCCACGAGGACCCGCTTCCCGCGATGGGATCAAGCGAAGTTTTCCTGCCACACGTCGTAGCCGAGTTTGATGATCAGGGCTGCGACGACCACCAGGAAGACCACCCGGACAAATCTGCTGCCCTGCTGCACGGCCGTGCGGGCGCCAAGGTAGCCGCCGGCCATGTTCGATGCTCCGAGCAGCAGGCCAATACCCCACAGGATGGACCCGTGCGGCAGGAAGAACAGCAGGGCCCCCGCGTTGGTGGCCATGTTGACGATCTTGGCCTTGGCGCTCGCTTCAAGGAAGGCATACCCCATGGCGGAGACCAGGGCGATGACCAGGAAGGATCCCGTCCCAGGACCGATGAGCCCGTCGTAGAAGCCGATCACCGCACCGATCAGGCAGGCGACGACGTAGTGCCTGTGGCCTTCATGCCGCAGCGCCGTCAACTCACCGACGTTTGGCCTCAAGGCCGTGAAAAGTGCGACGGCGACCAGCGCCACCACGATGATGGGCTTGAAGACCCCGGCCGGCAGGGTGGCGGCGAGGCTCGCCCCGCCGAAGCTGCCGGCAAGGGCTATGACGGCCATGGGGACGGCAGTCCGAAGGTCCGGCCCCACCCTCCGGTAGTAGGTGGCGGCGCTGGTGGCGGTCCCGAAGATGGAGCCCATCTTGTTGGTGGCCAGCGCCTGGACGGGTGCAATGCCGGGAACCAACAGCAGGGCGGGAAGCTGGATGAGGCCTCCGCCACCCACCACCGCATCAACCCAGCCGGCTGCGAATCCAGCCACCACGATGAGGATGATGGTGGTGAGCTGGATCGACTCCAAGCCGGAGATCACTGGTTGCGGACGGCGTTGACCACGTAGTCGACGGCTTTGTCCACTGCCACGTTCTCGGCTTCACCGCTGCGGCGGTCCTTGATCTCCACCACGCCGTCCACCAGGCCTCGGCCCACGGCCAGGATGGTGGGGACGCCCAGCAGTTCGGCGTCGCCGAACTTCACGCCGGGCGAGACCTTGGGGCGGTCGTCGTAGATAACGGAGAGGCCGGCTTCTTCGAGTTCCGCGGAGAGCTTCTCCGCTGCCTGGAAGATATCCTCCCCGCGGCCTACGGCCACGACGTGCACATCGGCAGGCGCCACGGTGCGGGGCCAGACCAGGCCGCGGCCGTCATGGTTGGCCTCGGCCAGCGCGGCCACGGCACGGGTGACACCGACACCGTAGGAGCCCATGGTGACCACTACCTGCTTGCCGTTCTGGTCCAGCACCTTCAGGTCCAGGGCCTCGGCGTACTTGCGGCCCAGCCTGGAAGATGTGGCCCATTTCGATGCCGCGGGCGGTTTCCAGGGGGCCCGAGCCGTCCGGCGAAGGATCACCGGCGCGGACTTCGGTGCATTCGATGACGCCGTCCCAGGTGAAGTCGCGGCCTGCCACGAGGCCGAAGACGTGCTTGCCGGCCTGGTTGGCGCCGGTGATCCATGCGGTGCCGCTGACAACGCGCGGGTCCACCAGGTACAGGAGCTTTGTGGCGCTCTCGGCGCCGAGGAGCGCCTGGTCCAGGGAAAGGCCCGGGCCCAGGTAACCCTTGACGATAAGCGGCTGCTTCTTGAGGTCTTCCTCGCCTGCCTGCTCAAGTCCAATCTCGCCTGCGATCGGCAGGAAAGCGCCGATGTTCGCCTCCACGCGCTTGAGGTCCACAGCGCGGTCCCCGGGAACGCCGATGACCACCAACTGACGCTCTCCGGTGGGCAGAGTGACGGCGAGGACCACATTCTTGAGCGTGTCAGCGGCAGTCCAGGCGCCGCCGTCGGCCTCTGCCCGCGGGGCAATCTTGTTGGAGGCGGCAACCAGGGTCTCGATGGTGGGCGTGTCCGGGGTGTCCAGGACTTCCGCAGCCGGGGCATTGGTGAAGTCGATCGGCTCGGGGACCACCGTGGTGACGGCCTCCACGTTGGCAGCGTAGCCCCCGGCCGAGCGGACGAACGTGTCCTCGCCGATCTCGGTGGGGAACAGGAATTCCTCGCTCCTGGACCCGCCCATGGCACCGGCAGTGGCTGCCACCGGCACCACTTCGAGCCCCAGGCGTTCGAAGATCTTCAGGTAGGCGGCGCGGTGCGCTGCGTAGCTGGCATCCAGGCCCGCGTCGTCCACGTCGAAGGAGTAGGAGTCCTTCATGATGAACTCGCGGCCGCGGAGGAGCCCCGCCCGGGGACGGGCTTCGTCGCGGTACTTGTTCTGGATCTGGTAGAGGCTCAGCGGCAGGTCCTTGTAGGACGAGTACAGGTCCTTGACCAGGAGGGTAAACATCTCCTCATGCGTCGGGGCCAGCAGGTAGTCGGCACCCTTGCGGTCCTGGAGGCGGAACAGGCCTTCGCCGTATTCGGTCCAACGGTTGGTGGCTTCGTACGGCTCGCGCGGCAGCAAGGCCGGGAAGTGGACTTCCTGGGCTCCAATGGCAGCCATTTCCTGGCGGATGATCTCCTCGACCTTGCGCAGGACGCTCAGCCCCAGCGGCAGCCAGGTGTAGATGCCGGGTGCGGCGCGGCGGATGTAGCCGGCGCGGACCAGGAGTTTGTGGCTGGCAACCTCGGCATCGACGGGGTCTTCGCGCAGCGTGCGCAGGAAAAGCTGGGACAGTCGTAGGACCACGGGTGGTATCCGTTTCTGGGGAAGTGCTGGGTCAGCAGGGCCGGACAATTCGTCTGGGTACTAATCTACCGGCACACGCCCGGCGCCACGGACTGGGCCGGTGCCGGCAGCCGGAACGGGGCAGTCCCGGACACAGTAGGGCCACGCCCGGGAATACAAAGCCCCTGGCCCCCCAATAGGGCTGGTCATCGTATCCGGGCGTGGCCCGACGCCGTTATCGCCTGAGTACTGGTGAGGACTGGTGAGACCGCCCACCCCACTTCCAGCGCAGCTAGATCGAATTTATGTGATCGCGCACACGTTTGACAAGAGTTTTTACTTAGCCGGCCGTGTTGACCTCGAATATGACCAGGCCTAGCTTTAATTCATCAGCTGATGAATTCAGCGGATGTCCGGCCGGGCCGGGCCAGGCGCAGCAACGGAGGCAGCCTTGTCCCACTCGTCAACAGCACCTGCCCGGCCGGCGCACCACCAGGCAGCGGCGGTTGTCGCCACCGCGCTCACCGTCCGGCTCGGGCGGCTTCCCGTTCTCCACGGGCTCGACTTCGCCATTCCTGCCGGACGCATCACCGGGCTGCTCGGACCTTCCGGAAGCGGCAAAACCACCCTGATGCGGACCATCGTCGGAACACAACGCATTGCGGGCGGGACGGTTGAAGTCCTGGGGCTTGCTGCCGGCAGCGCCGCCCTGCGGCGGCAGGTGGGATATGTGGCCCAGTCCCCCAGCGTCTACCCGGACCTGACGGTCGAAGCGAACGTCCGGTACTTCGGAGCAATGCACCGGAAGGGCAAGGCCGACGTGGCGGAGGCCATCGCCGCCGTCGGGCTTGAACCGCTGGCCCGCCGCAAGGCTGCCGACCTGTCCGGCGGCCAGGTCAACCGGGTGTCGCTGGCATGCGCCCTGGTGGCGCATCCCCGGCTACTGGTGCTGGACGAACCAACCGTGGGTCTGGACCCAGTCCTGCGGGCGGACCTCTGGGACCGGTTCCGCGCCATGGCAGAGGCCGGAACAACGCTGTTGGTGTCCAGCCACGTCATGGAGGAGGCCAGCCGTTGCGAAACGCTCCTGCTGCTGAGGGAAGGCCGGCTTCTGGCCCAACTCACGCCCGCCGAGCTCGGCAGGCGGGGCGCAGCAGCAACCTTGAGCAGGCCTTCCTGGCCGTCATCAGGGAACAGGAAGACGGCGACGGCGGGATCCCGCCGGATGGGACCGCCGGCGGGATCCGCCCGGCGGGGCTGGAACAACGCAGGAGGGTGCGGTGATGGATATCCGGATGATGCTCGCTACTGCACGGCGGGTGCTTAGCCAACTGCGGCACGACCACCGCAGCATCGCCCTGATCCTGGTGGTGCCGGCGCTGCTGCTTACGGCCGTTTACTTCCTCTATGAAAACGAAACGCTTCGGCCCGGCGTTCCGCGCACTTTCGACCGCGTCGGGTTGATGATGCTGGCGATCTTTCCGTTTGTGGTGATGTTCCTGGTCACCTCAATCACCATGCTTCGGGAGCGCACGTCCGGGACGCTGGAACGGCTGCTGACCACCCCCGTGCATAAGGCAGACCTGCTCTTTGGATACGGGCTGGCATTTTCCCTCATGGCCGCCCTGCAGTCATTAGTGGCAACCGCCGTCGCATATTGGATTTTTGGCCTCGACATCGCCGGGGCGCCGGGTTACGTGGTGCTGATCGCAGTGATTAATGCGGTCCTTGGCGTCGCGCTGGGCCTGTTTTGCTCGGCCTTCGCCAGGACCGAATTCCAGGCAGTCCAATTCATGCCTGTGGTGGTGGTCCCCCAAATCCTCCTGTGCGGGCTGTTCGTGGCCCGGGAACGGATGAACGACGTACTGGAAGCAATCTCCAACGTGCTGCCCCTGACCTATTCCGTGGACGCCCTCCAGGAAGTAGCGGCCCACACCGAGGCAACCGACCGGTTGTGGCAGGACGCTTCTATCATGGCGGCCATCGCGCTTGGGGTGCTGGTCCTCGCCGCACTCACGCTGCGCCGGCGCACATCGTGAGCGTGCCCGGTCCCGGTGCCCCGACGGCCCGTCACACCGACCGATCCACGGCCGGCAGGGGGCGCCGCAGCGGCCATGCCGGGTCACGCGAACATATCCTCGACGCGGCCCGGAAGCTTTTCGCCGAGCATGGCTTTGAAGGGACCAGCATGCGTCAGGTGGCCCGCGCGGCCGGAGTGGACCCAGCCATGGTGCACCACTTCTTCAGGGGAAAGGATGAACTCTTCGCCCACAGCGTGGAACTGCCCGCCGACCCGGAGCACGTGCTGGCCGGCGTCGCCGGCGCCGACCCGGCCCGGCGGGCGGAACTGATCGTCCGCACCGTGCTCCGGCTGTGGGAGAGCCCCGCCCAGGCCGGTCTGCTGGCCTTCCTCCGCGGATCGATCGGGTCCAGGGCCAAGACGGCACTCCTGCGGGAGATGGTGGAGCGCAGGGTGATCAGCGGGATCATGGCTTCAGTTCCCGGGCCACCGGAGGAAGTGGCGCTGCGTGGAAACCTCATGGCAACCCAGGTGGTGGGACTGATGATGGTCCGCTACGTTGTCCGGCTGGAGCCGCTCGCGTCTGCGGCCCCCGACGATGTTGTGCGGTTGGTCGCGCCCACCGTGCAGCGCTACCTCACCGGTCCCCTGCCCTGATGGTTCCAGATGACGCACAGGATCGGCGTTGGCCTACTTGATCAGGGCGGCGGCCGAGTCCAAAAGCGCACCGGCCCGCCGGACTGCGTCGGCTTCGCTTTCGCCGCCGGACGCGACGGAGCTAAGCACTACGCCCTGCTGGACCGCCTGGGCAGTGACCGTGGACTGGGTGCGGCCGTCCGGCAGTTTGCTGTCTGTGCGGTAGGCAACGGCGCCGGGGAGTCCGCTCACCCCCTGGACGGGCTTAACGGTGACCGCAATTTCCATACCGGAGGCGGTCATGGTCATGGCGGAACACTTGGCCAGTTGCCCCGACGGGTCAGCAACTTTGGCGAGGAAACCCTGGTCCAGGCCCGCCACCAGCGACAGGGCCGTGACGGCCCCGGTACCGGCATCCGTGCTCATGCCCACCGCCATGGTGGCGCTATCCACCGAGGGGACGGTGCTGGCGGCAGCGAGTTCCTTGCATTCTGCCGGCTTGACGTCGATGGAGGCGATCATTGCCTTGGTTTTCTGAAGAGTGGTGGTGATGTCACCGCTTGGCAGGACGGAAAGCCGCCGGTCGGCCGCGTCCCGCACCTGGCCCACGATGGCAGCGAGTTCGTCAGCCGTGTAGGCCTTGGCGGTTGGCTTGGGCGTAGCCGTTGGAGTGGGGGTCGCCACTGTCGTTTCGGACGCCCCCGGTGTTGCAGCGGTGGAATCTGCGGCTTGCGGCGAGGACGGACCCCCGCAGGCGGCTACGCTCATGGCCAATAGGGCCGAGGCCCCGAAAGTTCCCAGCACGGAAGTCTTCAATTTCGTCCCCCAATATTCAGCTGCCCGCCGGCTGATGCCGGCTAGAAGAGAACTGTAGCGAACGCCCCCACCTGGCGGAAGCCAACGCGTTCGTAGGTGGACCTGGCCCTGGTGTTGAAGCCGTTCACGTAAAGGCTGGTCACCGGCGCGATCTGCTGGGCCTTTTCCACTACAGCCGACATGTAGCCCGCGCTCAGTCCCTGGCCGCGGAAGATCGGGTTCATCCAGACACCCTGGACCTGGGTGACATCGTCGGTGACTGCCCCAAGCTCTGCCTTGAACACCACCTCCCCCGTGCCGTTGAGGTGGACCATGGAGTGCCCCTGCCTGATGAGGCCCTCCACGCGGCGGCTGTAGAATTCCCTGCCGCCCAGATACGGCGAATACCCCACTTCTTCCTCGAACATGGCGGCACAGGCAGGAAGGATGCGGTCGAAGTCGGCCAGGTTCCCCAGGGCCAGGCCGGGATTGGGCTCCACCAGGGGTGCTCCCTCGATGACCATCAGCGGCTGATCGGAGCGGATCTCGTGGGCACGGTGGCCCAGTTCGGCAAGCTCGGCATGGAGGGCCAGCACCGCGTCCGCAGGGCCGAAGGCGGATGCGTACCTGCGCCCGGAGCTGTTGGCCGTCTCCGCCACCAGGGGGGCCAGTGCGGGGTCGAGCTGGACCGGAACCAGGTTGGCTCCGGCCCAGCACGCACCGGCAAGGATGCCGTCATCGAAAACCCCGATAACGCCGGCCCCGCCGCTGGTGGGGGCCGCCGTTCCCGTGGCCCGGAGGTGGGCCAGGATGAATACGTTGGTTACAGGATCCTGTTGGGCCAGCAATTTCAGCGCGGGAGTGTCCTGGCCGTCAAGGGTACGGACAGAAAGCCCCGCAGGGTCTGCCGCGTCCCTACGAGACGCTAACCACGGGGCTACCCTTGACAGCATCTTCGCCATCGGCCTCCCCCATCTCTTCCGCGATACGCATAGCTTCTTCGATCAGTGTCTCAACAATTGCGCTCTCGGGAACAGTCTTGATGACCTCGCCCCTCACAAAAATCTGGCCCTTGCCATTGCCGGAGGCAACACCAAGATCGGCTTCACGTGCCTCGCCGGGGCCGTTGACGACGCAGCCCATGACCGCCACACGCAACGGAATTTCCATCCCTTCAAGCCCGGCAGTCACCTGTTCTGCCAGGGTGTACACGTCCACCTGGGCACGGCCGCAGGAGGGGCAGGACACGATTTCCAGCTTGCGGGGCCGCAGGTTGAGCGACTGGAGGATCTGGTTGCCCACCTTGATCTCCTCCACCGGCGGCGCGGAGAGGGACACCCGGATGGTGTCCCCGATGCCCCGTGACAGGAGCGCCCCGAAGGCGGTGGCGGACTTGATGGTGCCCTGGAATGCGGGCCCGGCTTCGGTGACCCCAAGGTGCAGGGGCCAGTCGCCCTTTTCAGCGAGCATCTCGTAGGCGGCCACCATGACCACGGGGTCGTTGTGCTTCACGGAAATCTTGAAGTCGTGGAAGCCGTGCTCCTCGAAGAGGGATGCTTCCCAGACTGCCGATTCCACCAGAGCTTCGGGGGTGGCCTTGCCGTACTTCTTCAGGATGCCCGGTTCCAGGGAGCCTGCGTTGACGCCGATTCGGATGGAGGTGCCGTGGTCCTTGGCGGCGGCGGCGATTTCCTTGACCTGGTCATCGAACTTGCGGATGTTTCCGGGGTTGACCCGCACCGCAGCGCAACCGGCCTCGATGGCCGCAAAGACGTACTTGGGCTGGAAGTGGATGTCCGCGATGACCGGGATCTGGGATTTCCGGGCGATGATGGGCAGCGCCTCGGCATCGTCTGCGGACGGGCACGCCACCCGGACAATGTCGCAGCCGGACGCCGTGAGCTCGGCGATCTGCTGCAGGGTGGCGTTGATGTCCGTGGTGGGCGTGGTGGTCATGGACTGCACGCTGATGGGGAAATCAGATCCCACGCCTACCGAGCCGACTTTGATCTGCCGCGTCTTGCGGCGGGGGGCAAGGACGGGCGGTGGTGCTGACGGCATTCCCAGGCTGACCGAGGTCACGTGGACTCCTTGAGTTGAAAGGGTAAAAAGGCGGCTACGCGGCAATCCCGGCCAGGATGCCGGTTACCGGAGACCATTCCGTGATGCGGGTTCCGGCGATCACGCCGGCCTCGGCGAAAGGGTCCTGCTTGAGGATCGAGTTGAGGGCGGCTTCATCCGCTGCCTTGAAGATCAGCAGGGCTCCCGCGCCGTCGCCGTAGGGGCCACTGGCCACGATGACGCTGTCCTGTGCCAGGCCGCCCGTCCATTCCCGGTGCGCGGGCCGGACCTCATTGCGGGTTTCGGTGGAGTTGGCGGCATAAACGTACTCAACGGCAAAAACTGTCATACCGCTACCCTATCGCCATGGCCGCCTTGGTACCGTCTCCATCCCCGCACAGGAAGAAGATCCCTCCAGGATTTCGACCCGTGGCGGGAAGGAGACCCCGGGCCAGCCGAGGGACGCGCCGGGGATGGACTCAGTGCAGGAAGAGGACCTTGACCGCGGCAGCGGTCCCGGCCGCCCAGAGCATTGAAGTGAGGGTCCCGATGATGAAGCGTTCAGCGGCAACCGGCGTCTCCTTCAGCTCGGCAAACCTGCCCAGGCCCTTGATGGCCACGATGTAGGCGATGGCCACGGGTTGGCCGGCCAGGATGGCAAGGCACACCCCCAGCCGCTCCAGGACACCGATGATGGCCCCGCCACGCAGGATGCGTTGGCTGGGCAGCACCGGCCCCGCTGCGGACTCTTCCGGCGCCGGCGGCCCGGGAGGGACGGTTAATTCACTGTCCACCGCCTGGTTGCCTGCGCCACCGGCAGTGTCTCGGTCCGGGACCCCGGCTGGGCGTGGGGCTGGAACCCCGCCCGTTCCCCGGGATCCAGGTGGGGGACGGCATCATCCACGGTGACGTCAGCCGAAGGGTCCTGCTCCGCCCTGCGGGATTCCTCCGCAGCCTTGGCCGCGTCTGCTTTGTCGTCAATGGTCCGGGCGAGCTTGAACACCAGCGCCGTGACCGGCCAGCCGGCAAAGCCCGCCACCACCAAGGCCGCTGCCACCCAAAGTGCGGTCACCTGTCTCCTTCAATCCGGTCCGCGGGCTCCTTGGGGGCCTGGGCATCCTTTGAGGCCTGGCCAACCTGGGAATCCGCAAAGCCAAGAAGCATCGAAGCGGCCGGCCTGGCTGCCGATTCTTCCTGCCAGCCGGAGCGAAGCACGGTACGGCTCACCGATTGCTCGGAGATTCCGAGTTCAAGGGCCACCCGCTTCTGGCTTCCGTGCCGGCCCTGGCCGTACGCACCGAAGCGCTCCAGGGCATCCACTACCCGCCACTGGGCCTGCGTACGTTCCTGGACAAGGCGGCCCAGCAGCCTGAGCACCGCCTCCGCGTTGGCGCACGCCTGCATCCCTTTCCCGGCAGGGATGCCCCTTGCCGCTTCCCCTGCCATCGTGCCCGGCACCACTGACAACGGCACCTGGGAACCTGCACCCTTGGCAAGCTCAACGGCCTTCCGGGCGGCAACGAAGGCGGTTCCGGTGCCTTCCCGGGGGCTTGCATGCGGCGGCAGGGTTACGGTTCCGACGCCGATCCCCACATACCAGCGTCCCGCGCGGAGTGCGTGCAGGGCGATCTCCACCACGGCGGAGGCGTCCCGCACCACCCCCTGGACTTCATCACCGACGGAACGGTCAAAGACGGGCTGTTCGGTTCCCGGAAAGCCAAGGCCTGCAACCTGGGCAAGCAGGGCCGGAACGAGGTCCTGGTCCCCGGTGCTTCCGCGTTGGTCAATGGTCATGACGAACATAGCTCAACCATAGCCGGTTGATTCTAAACAATCAATCAGATTTGGATGATTTTTAGGAATCACCCCATAAGGGGCGACTACCCGAAGAGGTTGACGGGCTTCACGATGTCCGCGTAGATCAGCAACGCGCTCATGCCCATCAGCAGCGCTGCTACCACGTAGGTAACGGGGAGCAGTTTGGCGATGTCGAAGGCCCCGGGATCCGGACGCCCGCGCAGCCTTGCCACCTGGCGGCGCGCGCCCTCATACAGGGCACCGGCCACGTGGCCGCCGTCCAGCGGCAGGAGAGGGATCAGGTTGAACACCGCAAGTGCGAAGTTCAGTCCGGCCAGCAGGCCCACCAGGGTGGCCACCCGGGACTGCAGCGGTACGGCCTCCATGGCGGCCACTTCGCCGGCTACCCTGCCGACGCCCACCACGCTGATGGGACCGTTGGGATCGCGCGGCTCTTCGCTGAACGCAGCCTTCGCCACCCCCACCACGCGCGCGGGCAGGTTGAAGACAACACCCGCCACCTGACGGATGTTCTCCCCTGCCATGGGCAGGACAGTCGACGCCGGCTGGGGCACCAGCGCCGTCTGCGCGCCGATGCCAAGGAAGCCGACGTCCTGGTACTGGAGGTTCCCAGCGGCGTCGGTAGCCTGCCGTCCGTCGGTCCCCATCACTGGCCGGGCCGACAGGACGGGGGTCACGGTGGCGGATACCGGGTTGCCGTCCCGCTGCACCGTGATGGCAACTTCCTTGCCTGCGGAGGCGCGGATCCATTCCGTCAACTGTTCCCAGCCTGGTGACGGGCTTGCCGTCGAAGGAGGTGATCGTGTCATTGGGTTTCAGCCCGGCCGCGGCGGCAGGGGTCAGCTGGCAGTCGGCGGAGTTGGGATCGACGGTCTGCCCCGCGGCTACCTGGCATTTGGACACGTCCGAAATGGTGGTGGTGGCCGTGGCAACGCCAAAGCCCATCAGCAGTACGGCGGTGAGAAGCACGCCAAGGATCATGTTCATGGCCGGCCCGCCCAGCATCACGATCACCTTCTTCCAGACCGGCAACCGGTAAAAGACCCGGTTTTCATCGCCCGGCCCCACGTCCTCGTGGGCCATGGAACGGGCCTCTGTGGCCAGTGTCTGGAACATGCCGGTGCTGGAGGGCCGGACCGAGCCGTCCTCCTTGTTGGGCGGGTACATGCCGATCATGGAGACGTAGCCGCCCAGCGGAACGGCCTTCACCCCGTATTCGGTTTCACCCCTCCGGCGGGACCACAGTGTCGGCCCGAACCCGATCATGTACTTGGTGACGCGGACCTTGAAGAGCTTGGCCGGCACCAGGTGCCCCACTTCATGGAGCGCAATGGACACGGCGATGCCAAGAGCGACGAAGACGACGCCGAGGATGAAAAGTACGACAGGGGTCATGGAGGTGTTGCTGCTTCCTAGAGACTGCTGACTGCTAAACGTTCGTGGGCGCGGGCGCGTGCCCAGCTTTCAGCATCCAGCACCGATTCCACCGTCAGCCCGGAGGAACCTGAGTGTTCGCTGAGCACGCTGTCCACGGTATCGACAATGTCGGTGAACCGGATCCGGCCGGAATGGAAGGCCGTGACCGCTTCCTCGTTGGCCGCGTTGAAGACGGCGGGGAAGGTGCTTCCCTGCTTTGCGGCGTCCTTTGCCAGCCCGACGGCGGGGAATGCTTCCGTGTCCAGAGGTTCGAAGGTCCATGTGGTGGCCTGGGTCCAGTCACACGGGCTGGCGGCGTTGGGCACGCGGCCCGGCCAGCCAAGCCCCAGGGCGATGGGCAGGCGCATGTCCGGCGGGGAGGCCTGGGCGATGGTGGAGCCGTCAACGAACTGGACCATGGAATGGACCACGGACTGGGGGTGCACCACCACGTCGATCCGGTCCAGTGGAATATCGAACAGCAGGTGCGCCTCGATAAGTTCCAGGCCTTTGTTCACCAAAGTGGCCGAGTTGGTGGTGACCATCACGCCCATGTCCCAGGTGGGGTGGGCCAGGGCTTCCTGCGGGGTGACGCCGTGGAGTTCCTCCCGGCTCCTGCCGCGGAACGGTCCTCCGGAGGCGGTGAGGATGAGCTTGTCCACCTCGTTGGGAGTGCCCGAACGCAGGCACTGGGCAATGGCGGAGTGTTCCGAGTCCACCGGCACGATCTGGCCGTCCCTGGCCGCGGCCTTGACCAGGCTGCCGCCCACGATCAGCGATTCCTTATTGGCGAGGGCCAGGGTGGCTCCGGATTCGAGGGCGGCGAGCGTGGGCGCAAGCCCGATGGAACCGGTGATGCCGTTGAGCACCACATCCGCCTCCATGGCGGCGATCCGGGCAGAAGCATCCGGGCCTGCCACGATGTCCGGACGGTACCCGGGCCGGCCTGCTGCGGCGGCGGCGTCGCGAATAAGCTCTTCCAGTCGTCCGGGGTCTCCGCCGGCGATTCCCACGGCTGCCGCGCCGGTGTGGACCGCCTGCCGGGCCAGGAGTTCCAGGTTGCCGCCCCCGGCACTGAGTGCCACCACCTCGAACAGGTGCGGGGCGCCGTCGACGACGTCAATCGCCTGGGTGCCGATGGAACCTGTGGATCCGAGGAGGACGATTCTGCGTGGCTGCATGGGTTAAGTATCCCGCACCCGCCGTGGCCCGCTTGCGTCCTTGGCTTGCTGCGCCCTGTCCCGCTGCGGCGTGGCCTGCTGCGCCTTGACCCCCGGGTGGCCGGGCGTAACGTGGAATGCGTGGACTGGCTGTGGTGGTTTGACGCGCCGGAGTACGGGTTCGCCCGGCAGGTGCTGCAACGGGGTGTCGCGGCACTGTACTTTGTTGCGTTCCTGTCCACGCTGAACCAGTTCCCCGCCCTGCTCGGCGAGCGCGGACTGCTTCCGGTGCCCGGGTACCTTGCTGCGTTCACCCGCTTTCGACGTCCCACGCTGTTCCGCTGGCGCTACTCCGACGGACTGCTGCGCGGAGTCTGCGCCGCGGGCCTGGTGGTGTCGGCGCTGCTCGTGGCCGGGCTGCCGCAGGCGGGGCCGCCCTGGGTTCCGCTGATTGCGTTCCTGGCGCTGTGGCTGCTGTACATGTCCATCGTGAATGTGGGCCAGACGTTTTACGGGTTCGGCTGGGAAATGCTGCTCCTGGAGGCGGGCTTTACTGTTGGCTTCCTGGGCTCGAACCAGACAGAACCCCCGCGCACCATCCTGATCCTGATCGTGTGGCTGGTGTTCCGGCTGGAGTTCGGGGCCGGCATGATCAAGATCCGCGGGGGCCGGGAGTGGCGGGACCTCACGGCCCTCTACTACCACCACGAGACCCAGCCCATGCCCGGGCCGCTGAGCCGGCAGGCGCACCTGCTGCCCAAGCCGCTGCACCGCGTCGAAGTGGTGGGCAACCACATCGCCCAGGCTGGTGGTGCCGTTCCTGCTGTTCGCGCCCCAACCGGTGGCCGGCGTGGCAGCGGGGGTGGTGGTGGTCACCCAGCTGTGGCTGGTGGCGAGCGGCAACTTCGCCTGGCTGAACTGGATGGCGATCGTCCTGGCGTTCGCCGCGGTCAGTGATCCCGTGGCGCATGCCGTCATCCCTGCCATTCCGGCGGACTGGAACGCCGCCATGGGCGCCCAGGCGGAGACCCCGGTGTGGTGGCTGGCAGTCACCCTGGCGGCGTCCCTCCTGTTGCTGGTGCTGGGCTACTGGCCCCTGAAGAACCTCTTCTCCCGCCGGCAGCTGATGAATGCCAGCTTCAACCGGTGGCAGCTGGCCAACGCGTACGGGGCGTTCGGCACGGTGACCAGGCAGCGCATCGAAATAGTGGTGGAAGGCACGCTGGATGAGGACCCCGGCGACAGTTCGGATTGGCGCGAGTACGGATTCAAGGGCAAGCCCGGTGACGTGCGGCGGGTTCCGCGCCAGTGGGCCCCGTACCACCTTCGGCTGGACTGGCTGATGTGGTTCCTGCCGCTGCGCAGCGTCCATGAGGAATGGTTCTACGCCTTCCTGGGCAAGCTGCTGGCGGCCGACCGGCAGATGCTGCGGCTGCTCCGGCATGACCCGTTCGACGGCGCCGCGCCGCGCTATGTGCGCGTGCGCAGCTTCCATTACCGCTTCGCCAGCCGGAAGGAGTTCCGGGAGACGGGGAACCGCTGGGTGCGGACACTGCTGTATGAGCCCATCCCGGCCGCATCCCTGCGGCGGCCGGAGGGACGGCAGCGGTAGCTAGGCGTCCACGGCGGCGCGGCGGACGATCTCCTGGGCGTGCTTGAGGATGGGGCCGTCGATCATCTTTCCCTGGTACTGGAAGACTCCCGACCCGGCCGACGCTGCAGCGTCCAGCAGGGCACGGGCTGCGGCGACCTCGTCCTGCGAGGGTGCATAGGCTTTGCGGACCACGGCCGCCTGGCTGGGATGGATGCAGGCCTTGGAGCTGAAACCGGAGGCCACGGCATCAGCCGCTTCGACCGCCAGCCCGTCGAGGTCCGGGATGTTGGTGTACACGGCATCCACCGCTTCCTTGCCGTTGGCCCGCGCTGCCAGGAGCACTGACGAGCGTGCGTGCAGCGCCACCGTCCGGTAGCCGCCGTCGTCCTCCCGGCTGGACGTACCACCCAGGCTGGCCAGCAGGTCCTCGGCCCCCCACATCAGGCCCACCACGTTGGGGGCGGCGGCGATGGCAGGGGCGTTGATGACACCCAGCGCTGTTTCGCAGAGCGCGATCACCTGGTAGCCCTCCAGTGCCTTGAGCTGGCCGGCACTCTCCGCCTTGGCCAGCATCACGGTGCGGTACGGCGTGTGGGCCAGGCAGTGCATGTCTTTTTCGAAGTCCTCGGTGCCGACCGGATTCACCCTGACAATAGTGCAGCTTGGTTCAAGCTCCGGTTCCACGCCCGTGGTGCCCAGGCTGGGCCAGGATCGCTCCACGGGCACGCTGCTTGTCCGCCGGAGCCACCGCGTCTTCAAGGTCCAGAATGACGGCGTCCGCCCGGGCGGCGGCCTTCTGGTAGCGCTCCGGGCGGTCGGCGGGGCAGAAAAGCAGGGCGGGGCCCATCACAAAGGTCATAAGGCTATTCTCCGATGTTTTGGCCGCGTTGCGCTTCCAGGTGCGCCTGCCGGGTCCACATCAGGCAACTGCGGGTGGCCCTGGCCACCACCGTCCCGTCCTGGTTGCGGCCGGTATGCTCCATGGTCACGATGCCCTGCCCGGGGCGTGAGGCCGAGAGCCTCCTGCCGGTGATGACGGTCTCCGTGTACAACGTGTCCCCGTGGTACAGCGGATGGGGAAAGGAGACATCCGTCAGGCCCAGGCCGGGCAATGATGGTCCCCTGCGTCAGTTGGGTGACGGACTGGCCCACCATGGTAGCCAGGGTGAACATGGAGTTCATCAGCCGCTGCCCGAAAGGCTGCCCGGCGCTCCAGGCTGCGTCCAGGTGCAGCGCCTGGGTGTTCATGGTCAGCGTGCTGAACAGGACGTTGTCCGTTTCCGTCACGGTCCGGCCGGGACGGTGCGCGTAGACCAGGCCGTCCTCCAGTTCGTCGAAGTAGAGGCCCCGCTGCTCGATGACCCGGCGGCCGGCGTTGTCCGCTGGGTTGCTGCCAGTTGAATTGCTGCCGGTGGGTTCATTGACGGTCATACGGTGAGTTCCCGGTCTTCCTCGAACAGGTCCGCACCGGTGGCGGCCACCACGTCCTCCACGGAGACGTTGGGGGCCAGTTCGCTCAGGACCAGCCGTGACCCGCCCCCGTCCCGCACGACGTCGATGACGGCCAGGTCCGTGATGATCCGGTCCACGCAGCCCTTGCCGGTCAGCGGCAGCGAACATTCCCGGACGATCTTGGGATTGCCGTTGCGGTCAACGTGCTCCATCATCACGATCACGCGCTTGGCGCCGAACACCAGGTCCATGGCCCCGCCCATGCCCTTGACCATCTTCCCGGGGATCATCCAGTTGGCCAGGTCCCCGTTGGCGGCCACCTCCATGGCCCCCAGGACGGCGACATCCACATGGCCGCCGCGGATCATGCCGAAAGACGCGGCCGAATCGAAGAACGCTGCCCCCTTGTTGACCGTGACAGTTTCTTTTCCGGCGTTGATCAGGTCCGGATCGATGGCGTCCTCTGCCGGGTAGGGGCCCACGCCCAGGATCCCGTTCTCCGAGTGCAGCACCACCTCCACCCCGTCCGGTATGTAGTTGGGAATCAGGGTGGGCATCCCAATGCCAAGGTTCACGTACTGGCCGTTGCTCAGTTCCCTGGCCACGCGGGCGGCGAGCCCGTTGCGGTTCCAGCCCTTCGTTTCGGTCACCGAGGTGGAGTCACCGGGCCCGGCATGCTGCTGGGAACCGGCCCGCCGGTACTCAGGCCGTACGGCTTCGGGCCGGGGCGCTTCAGGGCTGTTGGGGTCCATGGTCATGCTCCTGCCTGCTTGAGTGCGACGGTCCGCTTTTCGATCCGTTTCTCCCCGTTCTGCGCCAGGACCACCCGCTGGACGAAAATGCCGGGGGTATGGATGTGTTCCGGGTCCAGTTCGCCGGGCTCCACGAGTTCCTCCACCTCGGCGATGGTGATCTTTCCGGCCATGGCACACAGCGGGTTGAAGTTCATGGCCGTGGCGTGGAACACCAGGTTGCCGTGCCGGTCGCCTTTCCAGGCGTGCACCAGCCCGAAGTCCGGCGTGAGCGACTCTTCCAGGACGTAGTCCACTCCCCCGAACGAGCGCACTTCCTTCGGTGCCGAGGCGACTGCGATCCCGCCGTTGGCGTCGTACTTCTGCGGCAGGCCGCCGTCGGACACCTGCGTACCCACCCCCGCCTTGGTGTAGAAGGCCGGAATGCCGGCGCCGCCGGCCCGCAGCTTCTCTGCCAGCGTGCCCTGTGGAGTAAGCACCACTTCGAGGCTCGCCGGCGAGGTACTGGCGGGCGAACTCCTTGTTCTCGCCCACGTAGGAGCTGATGGTGCGGCGGATGCGGCCATCGCGGAGCAGGATGCCGAGTCCCCAGTCGTCCACGCCGCAGTTGTTGCTGACGGTCTCAAGGTCCGCGGTCCCGGCCCGGTGCAGGGCGTCGATCAGGGCCACCGGAATTCCGCAAAGGCCGAATCCGCCCACGGCGAGGGAGGCACCGTCGGGAATGTCCGCCACGGCTTCATCAGCGCTGGCAACAACCTTGTCAATCATCATTGATCCTTTCAGGCCGGCTGGAGTCCTGCGTGCTGCGAACCGCTACAACCCCAGTTCGCGGGCGATCAGCATCAGCTGGACCTCCGTGGTGCCCTCCCCCACTTCAAGGATCTTGGAGTCGCGGTAGTGGCGTGCCACGGTGAACTCGTTGATGAAGCCATAGCCGCCGAATACCTGGGTGGCATCCCGCGCGTTGTCCATGGCCGCCTCGCCTGCGACCATCTTAGCGATGGCCGCCTGGGTCTTGAACGGCTTGCCGGCGAGCATCCGTGCGGCGGCGTCGTAGTAGGCAAGGCGCGCCGTATGGGCCCGCGCTTCCATGCGTGCGATCTTGAAGGAGATGGCCTGGTACTTGCCGATTTCATGGCCAAAGGCCCGGCGCTCGCGGGCGTACCTGACAGACTGGTCAACGCAGCCCTGCGCGGCGCCGGTGGCCAGGGCTGCGATGGCGATCCGGCCCTCGTCCAGGATGGAGAGGAAGTTGGCGTAGCCTCGCCCTTCCGTGCCCAGCAGGTTTTCCTCGGGCACCCGGACGTCTTTCAGGGTCAGGGGGTGGGTGTCCGATGCGTTCCACCCCACCTTGTTATACGGCTTTTCCGCTTTGAAGCCAGGGGTGTCGGTAGGCACCAGGATGGTGGAGATGTCCTTCCTGACGGTGCCGTCTTCGCGTTCCGCCTGCCCCGTGACGGCGGTGACGGTGACCAGCCGGGTGATGTCGGTTCCGGAGTTGGTGATGAACTCCTTGTTGCCGTTGATCACCCAGTGGCCGCCCTCGCGCCTGGCGTGGGTCTTGGTGCCGCCGGCGTCCGAGCCCGCCTCCGGTTCAGTGAGCCCGAACCCCGCGAGCGCCTGGCCGGAGGCCAGCATCGGCAGCCATTCCTCCTTTTGGGCCTGGGTGCCGAACCGGTACACCGGCATGGCACCCAGGGAGACGCCGGCCTCAAGCGTGATCGCGACGGACTGGTCCACGCGGCCAAGCTGCTCCAGCGCGAGCGCCAGGGCGAAGTAGTCTCCGCCCATTCCGCCATATTCCTCCGGGAACGGCAGCCCGAACAGGCCCATCTCCGCCATCTGCTTCACCACCCCGTAGGGGAAGCTGTGCTCTTCATCGTGCTTGGCGGACACCGGAGCCACCACGTTGTCCGCGAAATCGCGCACGGTATCGCTGAGGTCCTGGTATTCATCGGTAAGTTCAAAACCGGTCATGGTCAGGCTCCTTCGCCTTGGTCTTCGCCTAAAGCTGCGTCTGTGTCTGTATGTGCGGAATTGGATTCCGCCGGATGGGGGTGGATGGTGGCCAGGACCTGGTCGGCCTTCACAAGGTCACCGGTGCGGGCCGTCAGGTGGACCGTTCCGGCCAGGGGCGCCACCAGGTGGTGCTCCATCTTCATGGCCTCCACTGACAGCAGGACCTCCCCTGCCTGCACCGTGTCCCCGTCGCTGACGGGCACGGCCACCACGGTTCCGGGCATCGGCGAGCGCACTTCGGGATCGGCCGCACCTTCCTGGCGCTGGACTGCCGACAGTACCCGTTCCAGCCGTGCTTCCCGGGTCAAGAGTTCAAGCCGGCAGGACCAGCCGTCGTTGCCGAGGAAGAGCTGGGTGGGCCGGCCGGGCGTTACTGCCGCCTGGTACTCCCGCGCCGCCCCGCCGAGGGTCAGGACGGCGCCGCCATCCGCCAGGCGCAGTGAGGCGCTGCGCTGCGGGCCGCCGTCGACAGCAACCACTGCAGCGGCTCCACGAGTGGGACTGCCGGTGACCTGCACGGTTGCCACGCCGCCGTCGGGCGTTCCCAGCCTGATAGGCGCGGCGCCGGTGCCCCAAGGCGCCAGCCGTTCCTGCTTTGCCATGGACCGGACGCGTGGGGCGGGCTGCTCTGCGCCTCCATACTGAGGGCGTACAGCGCGGCGGCCACCAGCTCCGGTTCATCGATGCGCCGGAATTCCAGCGCGGGCAGCTTCCGTTCGATCAGCCCCGTATCCAGGCGCCCGGCGCAGACATCGGGATCGCCCAGCAGGAGCCGCAGGTATTCGACGTTGGTGTCGATGCCCAGGGCCGTGTAGCCGGACAGGGCCGCGTCCAGGGAAGCCAACGCCACGCCACGGTCCTCTCCCCAGGCGATCACCTTGGAGATCATGGGGTCGTAGTGCGCGGAGAGTTCCAGGCCTTCCACCAGGGAAGAGTCCACCCTGACCCGGCTGTCCGTGCCGGAAGACAGTTCGTCCAGGCTGGAGGACAGTGCCGGTGGACGGGAGGAAGTTCTTCTCGGGCACCTCGGCGTAGACCCGCGCCTCCACCGCATGCCCGGAGAGTTCGACGTCGGCCTGCCGGAGCGTCAGTTCTGCACCGGCGGCGATCCGCACCTGCCATTCCACCAGGTCAATGCCCGTGACCATTTCGGTGACCGGGTGTTCCACCTGCAGCCGGGTGTTCATCTCCATGAAGAAGAACTCATCCGGTGCATTGTCCGACACCAGGAACTCCACGGTTCCAGCTCCGGTGTAGTTGACGCTGCGGGCCGCGTTGCAGGCAGCTTCCCCGATCCTGGCCCGGACTTCGGAACCGTTGGGAAGGCCCTCCAGCAGGGGCGACGGGGCTTCCTCGATGACTTTCTGGTGCCGCCGCTGCAGGGAGCATTCGCGCTCGCCCAGATGGATGACGTTGCCGTGGGCGTCAGCGAGCACCTGGACCTCGATGTGCCGCGGGGTGGTGACCAGGCGTTCCAGGAACAGGGTGTCATCACCAAACGCGGCTGCCGCCACACGCCGGGCCGTGGCCAGGGCAGCGGGCAGGTCCGCCGCATTTTCAACGATGTGCATGCCTTTGCCGCCACCACCCGCGGACGGCTTGATCAGCAGTGGAAAGCCGACGGCGGCCGCCGCCTCCCCCAACTCGCTGTCCGTCATGCCGGGTTTGGCGACGCCGGGGACCACGGGCACGCCGTACCCGGCCACATGGTTCTTCGCGCGGATTTTGTCTCCCATGACGTTCAGCGCTTCCACGCCGGGGCCGATGAAGGCGATGCCGGCCCTCTCCAGCGCCCGGGCAAAGTCCGCGTTTTCGCTCAGGAAGCCGTAGCCGGGGTGGACCGCTTCGGCGCCGGACTGCCGGCATGCTTCGAGGATGGCGTCAATGCTGAGGTAACTTTCGGTTGCCGCGGCGGGACCGATGCGAACGGAAGCGTCAGCTTCGCGCACATGGCGGGCGCCGGCGTCGGCATCGCTGTAGACGGCCACCGAACGGATCCCCAGGTGGCACAGGGTGCGGATGACCCGGCACGCGATTTCACCGCGGTTGGCCACCAGGACGGTGCCGAAAAGGTTGCTGCCGCCGGTCTTCCCGGTATCGCCCTCACGGGTGGCCTCCCCGGGGTGCGTTGCTGCATGGCGGTGTTGGTCTGCATGGTCATTGCTGGCTCACATCCGGAAGAGGCCGAAGGAGGTCTCCGGCAAGGGGGTGCGGGAGACGACGTCGAGGGCCAGGCCCAGGACGGTGCGGGTATCAGCAGGGTCGATGACGCCGTCGTCCCACAGCCGCGCAGTTGAGTAGTAGGGACTGCCCTGGTCCTCGTACTGCCGGCGGATGGGTGCCTTGAAGGCTTCCTCGTCGCCTGCCGCCCAATCCTCCCCCGCCGCTTCGTACTGGTCCCGCTTCACGGTGGCCAGCACGCTCGCGGCCTGGTTCCCGCCCATCACCGAGATCCGGGCAGCGGGCCACATCCACAGGAACCGGGGCGAATAGGCGCGGCCGCACATGGAGTAGTTCCCGGCGCCGAAGGAGCCGCCGATGACCACCGTCAGCTTCGGAACGCGGGCAGTGGCGACAGCGGTGACCATCTTGGCCCCGTTCTTGGCAATGCCGCCCTGTTCGGCGTCCCTGCCCACCATGAATCCGGAGATGTTCTGCAGGAACAGCAGCGGGATACCGCGCTGGTCGCACAATTCAATGAAGTGCGCACCCTTGAGCGAGGACTCGCTGAACAGCACGCCGTTGTTCGCCACGATCCCTACGGGGTGTCCGTCGATCCGGGCAAATCCCGTAACCAAAGTGATGCCGTAGTCCTTCTTGAATTCATGGAACCTGCTGCCGTCCACCAGCCGGGCAATGACTTCGCGGACGTCGTAGGGTGCGTTGACGTCCGTGGGCACGGCACCGTAAAGCTCCTCCGGGTCCACGGCGGGTTCGACGGCGGGTTCCACCTGCCAGGCGGGCGCGGCGGCAGGCGGCAGGGTGGCAACGATGTCCCTGATGATCTGCAGGGCATGTTCGTCGTTTTCCGCCAGGTGGTCGGTGACCCCGGAAATCCTTGAGTGCACCTCTCCGCCGCCCAGTTCCTCGGCGGTGACAATTTCCCCGATGGCCGCCTTTACCAGTGGCGGGCCGCCCAGGAAGATGGTGCCCTGGTTCCGGACGATGACGGTTTCGTCACTCATGGCGGGGACGTAGGCGCCGCCGGCCGTGCAGGACCCCATGACGGCGGCGATCTGCGGAATCTTGGCTGCGGAGAGGCGTGCCTGGTTGTAGAAGATCCGGCCAAAGTGGTCCTTGTCCGGGAACACCTCGTCCTGTTTGGGCAGGAAGGCGCCGCCCGAATCGACCAGGTAGATGCAGGGCAGCCGGTTCTCCAGGGCGATCTCCTGGGCTCGGAGGTGCTTCTTCACCGTCATCGGGTAGTAGGTGCCGCCCTTGACGGTGGCGTCGTTGGAGATGACCAGGACCTGCCGGCCGTGCACCAGGCCAATCCCGGCGATGACGCCGGCGCCCGGTGCGTCATCCCCGTACATCCCGTTGGCCGCGAGGGGCGCGATCTCCAGGAACGGGCTGCCATCGTCCAGCAGCTGGTCGATCCGGTCCCGCGGCAGCAGCTTGCCCCGGGCGATGTGGCGGTCCCGCGACTTTTGGGGACCGCCCAATGCGGCATCCGCCAGCTTCTTCCGCAGCTCCCCGGCGAGCGAGACCTGCTCGTCCCGGTTGGCATGGAAGGATTCGCTTGCGGGATCGAGCCGGGTGGCCAGGGTCTCCATCGACGGTTCCGTCCTTGTATGGTCCGGGCCGGCCACAGGCCAACTCGGTTAGTGACTAATAACTGAAATTCAGGTTAGTCTCCATTAACTGTGATGTCCAACACATCACCGCCTTGCTAGAATCTGCGTCGGCTCGAGGAGGAAAAGTGTCCAGCAGTACAGTGCAGCCGGTGCCTGCCCCCCAGGCCCCGACAACCCAGCGGGGCAAGGCCAAGGAGAACCGGCGGCAGGCCTTGTTGTCAGCCGCGGCCTCCCTGTTCGCGGCCAACGGCTTCAACCGGGTTTCATTGGAGGACCTCGGCGCGGCAGCCGGCGTCAGCGGACCCGCGGTGTACCGCCACTTTTCCGGCAAGCAGGCAGTGCTGGCAGACCTCCTGCTCACCGTGAGCCAGGACCTGCTGGACGGCGGCCGGCAGGTGGCGGACAGCACCGCCGATCCCCTGGCTGCACTGCGGAGCCTGGTGGAGTTCCAGGTGGATTTCGCGCTGGGCAAGCCGGACGTGATCCGGGTGCAGGACCGGGACTTCCCCAACCTCTCGGAGCAGGACCAGGCTGGCCGTCCGGACGCTCCAGCGCAGCTACGTGGAGGTGTGGGTTGGCATCCTGGCCAAGGTCCACCCCGCGATCGATCCTGCTGAACTGCGGATGCGCGCGCACGCCACGTTCGGCCTCATCAATTCCACGCCGCACTCAGTCCGCAGCCATGGCCGGCGGTTGGCCGCCGGCGTTGCCCGCCCCCTGCTCGAGCGCATGGCCATGGCGGCCCTGACGGTGCCCCCGGCCTGACCCAACCCCGTACCGGACACCAACGGCCGCCGGCCGCACAACCGGCCCCGGGCAGCACCGCTTGTGCGGGCCGGGGCCGGTTGTGCTGATGCCACTAAACCATCGTGAGCACCATGCCGGGGTCAGCCATGATGGCTCCGACGACGGCCAGGAAACGTGACCCCTGTTCCCCGTCGACCAGGCGGTGGTCGAAGGACAGGCTCAGCGTCAGGACCTGGCGCAGCGCCACCTCTCCCCTGTATTCCCAGGGCAGGGTCCGGACCGCTCCGAGGCCGAGGATGGCAGCCTCCCCGGATTCAGGATGGGGGTACCGGCGTCGATACCGAAGACCCCGATGTTGGTAATAGAGATGGTCCCGCCGGCGAGGTCCGCCGGCGTGGTCTTCCCCGCCCGTGCGGTCTCGGCGAGCGCCGTGAGTGCCTGGGCAAGCTGCGGGAGCGGCAGGGCGTCTGCGTCCTTGATGTTGGGCACGGTGAGGCCTCGGGGCGTGGCTGCGGCGATGCCGAGGTTCACGTAATTGAAGGTGACGATTTCCTGGTTTTCTTCGTCCCAGCGGGAATTCAGCGACGGGTTGCGCCGGAGGGAAACGAGCACGGCTTTGGCAGCGAGCGTCAGCGGGGTGAGCTTGACGCCGGCGAACTCCCTGCTGGTCTTGAGCCTGGCCAGCAGTTCGAGGCTGGGCGTGACATCCACCGTGAGGAATTCCGTTGCATGCGGCGCAGTGAAGGCACTCCGTACCATGGCTGCGGCGGTGTGCTTGCGCACGCCCTTGATGGGGGTGCGTGTCTCCCGTTCCCCCGGCCGGGCTCCTGGGGCAGGCACTGACCCAGGCGTCTGCGTCCCAAACTCTTCCGCAGGCCCGGCAAGCCCCTGGACGTCTTCCCGTGTGATCAGCCCACCAGGCCCGGTACCCCGGACCTGCGCGAGTTCCACTCCCAGGTCCTTGGCGAGTTTGCGGACGGGAGGGGTGGACCGGGGGCGTTCCACCGGCATGGCTTCGGCAGGTGCGGCACCGGCAGCTTCCACCACCGGAGCGGGCTGGCCAGCCGGGGCGAAGTTCCGCGGCCGCCGCGCCGGCCGCCCGGATCCCTCGACGATGGCGCCGTACCCCACCAGGTTCGGCTCCCTTTTCGGCATGTCCACCACAGCCTCCCCGAACCCCGCACCCGCGGCGCCGGGCGGCGAAGAAGGTGACGCGCCGTCGTCGTCCGCTACCTCGAAGGAGACGATGGGCTTGCCCACCTCCACCACGGAACCGGGCTGTTCGTGAAGTTCCTTTATCACCCCGGCGAACGGTGACGGGAGCTCCACCACAGCCTTGGCGGTCTCCACTTCGGCGATGACCTGGTTCAGGCTGACGGTATCGCCAACGTCGACTTTCCAGCTGAGGATTTCAGATTCGGTGAGGCCCTCGCCCAGGTCCGGGAGCCGGAATTCCTTGATCATGGTGGCGCTCATCCTTCCAGTCCGCTCAGGGAATTGGGGCGGCCCAGGGCACGGTCCACGCCGTCCAGGATGCGGTCCAGGCCCGGCAGGTGGTGCATTTCCAGCTTGGAGTACGGGTAGGGAATGTCGAAGCCGGTCACCCGGACCGGGGCGGCCTCAAGGTGGTAGAAGCACCGCTCCGTGATGCTGGCCGCCACCTCCGCGCCCAGCCCGCCGGACTGCCCGGCCTCGTGCGTGACCACCAGTCGTCCGGTCTTCCGCACGGACGCCACCACGGGTTCGTAATCCACGGGAGCCAGCGAGCGAAGGTCGATGACTTCGATGGAAATGCCTTCGTCCGCTGCGGCGGAGGCGGCGTCCAAGGCGGTCTTGACCAGCGGTCCGTAGGCCACCAGCGTGACGTCGCTGCCGTCGGTCAGCGCGCGTGCCTTGTCCATGGGCAGCGCCGAACCCGGATCCACGGACTCGTCCACCTCGCCTTTGTCGTGGTAGCGCCGCTTGGGTTCGAAGTACAGGACGGGATCGTCAGAGGCAATAGCCTGCTGGATGACCGTGTACGCATCCTGCGGGTTTGCGACAGTGACCACGCGGAGACCGGACGTGTGCGTGAAGTACGCTTCCGGGGATTCAGAGTGGTGCTCCGGTGAACCGATGCCGCCGCCGAACGGAACCCTGATGGTGATGGGCATTTTGACCGACCCACGGGTGCGGTAATGCAGCTTGGCCACCTGGCTGACGATCTGGTCGAACGCCGGATAGATGAAGCCGTCGAACTGGATCTCCACCACGGGCCGGTAGCCACGGTAAGCCAGTCCGACGGCGGTCCCGACGATGGCGGATTCCGCCAGGGGGTGTCCACCACCCGGTGCGTGCCGAAATCCTTCTGCAGGCCATCCGTCACCCGGAAGACGCCTCCCAGGGCGCCGATGTCTTCGCCGAGGAGAATCACCTTGGAGTCGTTTTCGAGCGACTTCCGCAGCCCGGCATTGATGGCACGGGCAAAGGTCAACTGGGTCATCAGCGTGCACCTTCCTCTGATACGGCTCCTGCGGGATCGCCAAAGGAGGCCAAATAGCGGGCGTAATGGTCCTGCTGGCGTTCCAGCCAGGAGTTGGGGGTGCTGTAAACATGCTTGAAGATGTCCATGGGCTGGGGCTCGGGCATCGTGGTGCATCCGCGCCGCATCTGCGATGCCACGGTGTCTGCCTTGTCCTTGACCTGCTGCTGCAACTCATCGGTGAGCAGCCCCTTCCGCTCCAGGAGGCCCACCAGCCGGGAGATGGGATCCTTGGCGGCCCAGTCCTCCAGGCTCGTTGGCGTCGCGGTAGCGTGTGGGATCATCGGCGGTGGTGTGCGGCCCCATGCGGTAGCTGACCGCCTCGATAAAGGTAGGTCCGCCACCGTGTCGCGCCCGGTCCAGGGCCAGCCTGGTGGCGGCCATGACCGCCAGGACGTCATTGCCGTCCACCCGCAGGCTGGGGATGCCGAAACCGGTTGCCCTGTCCGCGAGCCTGGATGTGCGACTGCAGGCGCACGGGCTCCGAGATGGCCCAGTGGTTGTTGGTGCAGAAGAACACCACCGGGGCCTGGAAACTGGCGGCGAACACCATGGCCTCATTCACGTCGCCCTCGCTGGTGGCTCCATCCCCGAAGTAGGTAACGGCCACGGCGTCGGCACCGTCGTTTTGGATGCCCATGGCGTAGCCGGTGGCGTGCAGGGCCTGGGCGCCGATGATGATCTGCGGGGTGGCCATGTTGATGCTGTACGGATCCCAGCCGCCGGAGGCGTTGCCGCGCCATACCCGGAGGAGGTCCGTCAGGTCCACGCCCCGGCAGTAGGCCACGCCATTCTCGCGGTAGCTGGAGAAGACGAAGTCGTCCGCCCGAAGGGACCTTCCGGAACCGATCTGGGCCGCCTCCTGGCCGAGGAGCGGGGGCCACAGGGCCAGGCTCGCCCTGCCGCTGGAGGGCGGTGGCCTCAACGTCGATCCGCCGGATGACGGTCATGTCCTCAAAGAGGGAGCACAACTGGTCATCGGTGATGTCCCGGACCCAGAAATCGAACTCCGGGTGGCTGATCCGTTCACCGGACGGGGTGATCAGCTGGAGGAATTCCGGCCCGGTTCCAGTAGGGGTACCGGTAACGGTTCCTGCGTTTTCGGGGGTACTTGCGCCGCCATGGCCCGCTTGGTCTGTAGACACGATTGCCGCAACCTTCGTACGTCGTTGACCTGCGGTGTACGGGCTTTTGGCCCTTGCCGCCACAGGCCTTCCGGGCGTCATTGCCCCAGATACTGTGACCCTACTCACAATAACCAGGGGGTACAACCACTGCAGCCGTTCCTGAGCAAAGTGCACTGTCCGGCGCCCCGGCACCGTGCTAGCGTTGCGCATTATGCGAGCTCTGGATGGCACTGACACCCGCCTGCTGGCGGCCATGGCGCAGGACCCGCGCCGCACCGTCGTTGCCCTTGCGCAGCGGCTGGGCCTGTCACGCAATACCGTCCAGGCGCGCATGGCCCAGCTGGAAAAGAAGCACGTCTTCCTGTCCTTCGAACGGCGCATCAACCCGGCGGCTTTGGGGTATCCGCTCATGGCGTTCATCTCGGTCCACGTGCAGCAGCAGAAACTCGGACGGCTGGCGGAAGATATCGCCGCCATCCCCGAGGTCCTGGAGGGGTACGGGCTGACCGGGTCGGCGGACCTGCTGCTGCGCGTGGTGGCCAGGGACGCCGAGGACCTGTTCCGCATCAACGGCAAGATCCTGGCGTGCGATGGCGTGGAGCGGGCAGACACGGCCCTTGCCATGGGCGAGTTGATCCCCTTTCGCGTGCAGCCGCTGCTGGACCGGGGGTCCGAGGGCGCCTAGCAGCAATACCGGAACTACTTCTGCCGAGCTTCAGGCACGACGGCGGCAGGCAGGGTTATAGGCTGGTTCCCAGTCATGTGCCCGGCCGGGAACGCCCGGGTCAGTTCGCCGGCGCCGTGGCGCGGGTTCGACGAAAGGCTCACCCTTGAGCACTCCCCAGGATCCGTACCGGCAAGGCCAGGCGCGCTTCGCGCCACAGCCGTTTCCCCAGCTGCCGGAGCAGCCCGCTCCCTTTGGCCTCCCAGGTGAACCGCCGCGGCAGCAGAGCCGGCGGAAGCTGTGGATCATCCTCGGCAGCATTGGTGGGGTGCTGCTCCTGGTGATCCTCGGCGTCGTGATCCTGGTGAACGTGGTGGGCAGTGCCACCAACCAGGCCAAGGGCCTTGCCGATGATTTCACCAAGAGGGTGATCGCCGGCGATTCCTCCGGCGCCTACGACCAATACCTCGACCCGGCCCTGCAGAAGCAGCTCTCCAAGGAGTCATTCATCTCCGGCGTAAAGAGCCTGGAAATGGACAGCTCCTGCCAGCCCGCCTACAACAACCTCAAGGTTGCCACCGACAACGGCGTGAAGTCGGCCGAGGTGGTGGGCCAGATCAGCTGCACAGGCAAGAAGGTGGACCTCGCCTACCGCTTCGAGGGCACCGATCAGATGCGGATGACCAACATCAAGCTGCGGCCCGCGGCCTAAGCCGTTTCCACGCAGGAGCCCCCGCCCCGCGCTGTGCGGGACGGGGGCTCCAGCCGTCAGGTTCCTCGCCAGTGGACCGCCGGCTAGTGGTCCACCGCCTTTTCGGCCCCGATGCCGGTCAGCGAGCGGACTTCCATTTCGGCCTGCTTGGCCGGGTCTTCGCGCCGCTTGTCCAGGGTGGTGCCCAACCAGCCCAGGAAGAACGCCAGCGGAATGGACACGATTCCCGGGTTGCTCAGCGGGAAGAGGGCGAAGTTGGCGCCCGGGATCATCGAGGTCTTGGCCCCGGAGACCACCGGGGAGAACACGATGAGCAGGATCGCCGAGGCGAGGCCGCCGTACATGCTCCAGATAGCGCCCTGGGTGGTGAACTTCCGCCAGAACAGCGAGTAGATAATGGTGGGAAGGTTCGCCGACGCTGCGACGGCGAAGGCGAGCGCCACCAGGAAGGCCACGTTCTGGCCGTTGGCGAAGATGCCGCCCAGGATGGCCAGGATGCCGATCACCACCACGGTGCGCCGGGCCACCCGGACTTCCGTGGCGGCGTCGGCCTTGCCCTTGGCAATGACGTTGGCGTAGATGTCATGCGCAAAGGACGCTGCCGCCGTGATGGTCAGGCCTGCCACCACCGCCAGGATGGTGGCGAACGCCACCGCGGAGATGAAGCCGAGCAGCAGCGGTCCGCCCAGGTGGAACGCGAGCAGGGGTGCGGCGGAATTGACGCCGCCGGGAGCGGACTTGATGGTGTCCGCGCCAACCAGCGCCGCTGCACCGTAGCCCAGGACCAGGGTGAAGAGGTAGAAGATGCCGATGAGCCAGATGGACCACACCACTGACTTGCGGGCTTCCTTGGCCGTGGGAACCGTGTAGAAGCGCATGAGGACGTGCGGCAGTGCAGCCGTGCCCAGGACAAGGGCAAGGCCCAGGGACATGAAGTCCAGTTTGGACGTGTCGCTTTTGCCGTACTGCAGGCCCGGGTTGAGGACGGCCGGGTTGTTGGCAGTCTCCACGGCACCGCCCAGCAGGGCGGAGAGGTTGAAGCCGTAGATGGCCAGGACCCACAGGGTCATGACGGCGGCGCCGGCAATCAGCAGCATGGCCTTGATGATTTGGACCCAGGTGGTACCCTTCATGCCGCCGATCAGGACGTACATGATCATGAGGGCGCCGACGACGATGATCACCAGCGCCTGTCCGCCCCAGTCGCTGATGCCCAGCAGGAGGGAGATCAGGCTTCCCGCACCGGCCATCTGGGCCAGCAGGTAGAAGAAGCAGACCGCCAGGGTGGAGACGGCGGCTGCGATCCGGACCGGGCGCTGCTTCAGCCGGAAGGACAGCACGTCCGCCATGGTGAACTTGCCGGTGTTGCGCAGCAGTTCAGCCACCAGAAGCAGCGCCACCAGCCAGGCCACCAGGAAGCCGATGGAGTACATGAACCCGTCGTAGCCGTTGATGGCGATGGCCCCGGTGATGCCCAGGAAGGATGCTGCCGACAGGTAGTCGCCGGCGATGGCGGTGCCGTTCTGGGAGCCGGTAAATGAGCGTCCTGCGGCGTAGTAGTCTGCGGCGGTCTTGTTGTTCCGGCTGGCCCGGAGCACGATCACCATGGTCACGGCCACGAACAGGCCGAAGATGCCCATGTTCAGGAGGGTGGTGTCCTTGAGGGCGGCGACATCCACCGCGGCGGGAATGGTGATCATTTGTTGGCTCCGCCCACTCGGTTTCCGTTCTTATCGAATTCGTGCCCCTCGATCTCGTGCCTGATCTCTGAGGCGATGGGGTCCAGCCGCTTGTTGGAGTAGTGCACGTACCAGCCGGTGATGGCAAACGTCGAGACGAACTGGAGCAGGCCCAGGATCAGGCCGATGTTGATGTTGCCCCAGACCTTGGTGGACATGAATCCGACCGCGTAGTCGGCGAGCAGGACGTAGGCGAAGTACCACAGCAGGAAGGCCACTGCCATGGGGAAGACAAAGCTGCGGTGACGCTTGCGCAATTCCTGGAACTGCCCGGTCGACTGGACTTGTTCAAAGTCCACGGACGCCGCTGCGTCCGGAGTATGGGCATCATTACCCATCGTTCCTCCTCATTGAGTTGCCGGAACACACCGGGCGGCAGGCCCTAAGCCGGAGGCGCTGGACAGGGGATGCTGGCCAGCAGCACCACGCAGGGGCACCGCAGATGTGACACCAATCACTTTGCCGTGCATCCGGTGCCGTGTTCCAGCACTTCGCAGCCCACCGTCGCTCAACGGCTGCGATGCTGCGGCAAACGGCACCCGCCGCTACGCTGGGCACCATGCCGGACTCCCCCTCCTCACCGCCGCAGCCGTTGCGGTGATCGCCATGGCCATTGCCGTCGTCGTCGGTGTGGGCCTGAAGGTACTCCGCTCCTTCCGGGAGCTGGGCACTGATGCGGAGCGCGCCACTTACCACACGCTCCACGCCGCCTCCCAGGCCGGGCAGCACCTCCGGCGCGGCCTGAACCCTGCCGGCGCCGCGAAAGCCAGCCGCCAGCTGCGCGCCCTGCTGGCCTGCGACGCCCTGGCGATCACGGACACCTCCGGCGTGCTGGCCTGGGACGGCGGCGCCGAGGACATCCGGCCGCGCCTTATGGACCTCGCGGCAGGGGTGCTTGCCTCGGGCAGGACCGCCGTCCTTTCGGCGGGCGGGGACGGAACCGGCAGCCACCTTGCCGGCGTCATCGCCCCGGTGCGGGCCGGCACCCGCGTGGTGGGTGCGGTGGCAGCCTTCGCCCCTTCCGCCGGGGCAGGTTTGGTCAGGGCAACGGGGGAAGTGGCCGACTGGGTTGCCGTGCAGGTGGAACTCGCCGAGGCTGGACGCATCCCGGACGCTCCTGATGGAAGCGGAAGTCCGGGCGCTGCGGGCCCAGATCAGCCCGCACTTCATCTACAACTCGCTCAACGCCATCGCCTCCTTCATCAACACCGATCCGGAGCGGGCAAGGGAGCTGGTGGTGGAGTTTGCGGATTTCACCCGCTACTCGTTCCGGAGGCACGGCGACTTCACCACCCTTGCCGAGGAGGCTCCGCTGCATTGACCGCTACCTGCTGCTGGAGCGGGCCCGGTTCGGCGAGCGCGTCCAGGTCAGCCTCCGGGTGGCCCCGGAAGTGCTCGGCACCGTGATCCCGTTCCTCAGCCTCCAGCCGCTGGTGGAGAACGCCGTCCGGCACGGGCTTGAGGCCAAGGAAGGACCCGGACACATCAGCATCACGGCAGAGGACGCCGGAGCTTTTGCCGAGGTCACCATCGAGGACGACGGCGTGGGGATGGATCCGGAACAGCTCCGGTCCGTCCTGGCGGGCCACACAGACGGGGACCATGTGGGGCTGCGGAACGTCGATGCGCGGCTGCGCCAGGTATATGGCAACGACCACGGGCTGGTGGTGGAAACAGCGCCGGGCGAGGGGACGCTGATCACCATGCGGGTGCCAAAGTCCCAGCCGGGGCATGATGCGTAAGGCCCGCCTCCCGCTGGAAGTACCCTAGGAGAATGATTAACGTCCTCGTCGTTGATGATGAGTTGCCCGCCGTTGAGGAGCTGGCCTTCCTGCTGGGCAGGGACGAACGCATCGGGAAGGTACTGCGGGCCACGTCCGGCGCCGAAGCGCTCACGGCCCTGGCCGCCGGCAGCATCGACGCCGTTTTCCTGGACATCCACATGCCTGCGGTGTCCGGCCTGGAGATCGCCGGTGCCATTGCCCGCAGCAGCAATCCGCCGGCCGTTGTTTTTGTCACTGCCGATGAGGACCACGCCCTGGCCGCGTTCGAACTCGCTGCCGTGGACTACCTGCTCAAACCCGTGCGCGCGGAGCGCCTGGCCCGGTCCGTGGGGCGGATCAGTGAACTGCGGGACGGCGGTGCGGCACCGGAGATGATCACGGTGGACCAGGGCGGGACCACCAGGATGATCAGGCGCGACGACGTCACCTACGTCCAGGCCCAGGGGGACTATGCCCGGCTTCATACCGCCGACGCCAGCTACCTCATCCGGGTGCCGCTGGCCGACCTTGAACAGCAATGGGCGGACGCCGGTTTCATCCGCACGCACCGTTCCTACCTCGTGGCGCTGAAGCACGTGTCCTCGATGAAGCTGGCGGCCGACGGGCCACGCGTAACGGTGGCCGGCGCCGGCCTGCCCATCAGCCGGCGGCACCTGCCCATCGTGCGGGAGAAGCTGGAGGCAACCAGGATCAGGCCGCACGCATGACCCGCGTCAGGGTTACGGCCCCGAGCGCATCTGCCCGCACCGCAGTCCGCGGCGTGCCGCGTCCGCTCGAGTCGCGGGAAGCCGCGCAGGACTCCGAGGTGGGCCAGGTGTTTGTCCGCTCGCTGATCAGGTCCCAGCTCCGGCTGGCCCTGGTGGTGGCGGGCGGCTTCCTGCTGATCCTGGCCGCGTTCCCGCTGACGCTGATGGTGGTTCCCGGCCTGGCGGATACCCGGGTGGCCGGCATCCCGTTCGGATGGCTCCTGCTCGGCGCCGGGATCTACCCGGTGATCGGGTTGAGCGCCTGGTTGTACGTCAGAACCGCAGCGCGCAATGAGGCGCGGTACCGGGACCTGGCAGGTGAACCGTGAACACTGCGGCCCGGAGCGGCACGGTGGGGCGCGGGTGAACGCCGGAATCGCCATTGCGGCCGTCACGGTGGTGTCCCTCGCCACGGCCGTTATCGGGTTTTACGGGCTGCGGATTTCACGCACCACCGGCGACTTCTACGTTGCATCGCGGACCGTGCGGCCATGGTGGAATGCCTCCGCGATCGGCGGTGAGTACCTGTCCGCAGCCAGCTTCCTGGGCGTGGCCGGACTGATCCTGCTGTCCGGAACCGACGCACTCTGGTTCCCGGTGGGATATACCGCGGGCTACCTGATGCTGCTGCTCTTCGTGGCCGCTCCGCTGCGCCGGTCGGGCGCCTACACCATCCCGGATTTCACCGAGTCCCGGCTCGGTTCCCGGACGGTCCGGCGGGTCACCAGCCTGGTGGTGGTGATGGTGGGGTGGCTGTATATCGTGCCACAGCTGCACGGCGCCGCGCTCACCATCCACATCGCCACGGGCCTGCCGTCCTGGGTGGGGTCCGTTGCCGTTGTGGTGGTGGTTTGCCTGACGGTCGTGGCGGGCGGGATGCGCTCCATCACCTTTGTCCAGGCGTTCCAGTACTGGCTCAAGCTCACGGCCCTGGCCGTACCCATCCTGTTCATCGTCTTCGTGCTGGCCGGCCACGGCGCCGAGCCCCAGTCCCTGCCCGCGGTCAACCCCACCGGCGTGGCACCGGCAGGGCCGTACCAGAATGTGTCGCTCCTGGTGGCACTGCTGTTCGGCACCCTGGGGCTGCCGCACGTGCTGGTGCGGTTCTATACCAATCCGGACGGGCACTCGGCACGGCGCACCACGCTGATCGTCCTGGGGCTGCTCTCCGTGTTCTACCTCTTCCCCACGGCGTACGGCCTGGTGGCCCGGATGTATGCCCCCGACCTGGCCCGCTCAGGGCAGCCCGACGCCATGGTGCTTCGGCTGCCCGGCGAACTGGTTGGCGGGATGCCGGGCGACCTCCTCTCCGCTTTGGTGGTGGCCGGGGCGTTCGCCGCGTTCCTGTCCACCACCTCCGGCCTGGTGGTCTCCCTGGCCGGCGTCATCAGCCAGGACGTCCTGGGCGGAAGCGTGCGCGGGTTCCGCCTCGCCGCCGTCGTGTCCGCCGTCGTCCCCCTCGGCTTTGCGTTCATGACCGGCTCAATGGCGCTGGCGGGCAGCGTAGGCCTGGTGTTTGCCTTCACTGCCTCCACGGTCTGCCCGGTCCTGCTGCTTGGCATCTGGTGGCGCGGACTGACCGACGCAGGGGCGATCGCCGGCATGGTGACCGGCGGTCTGCTGTGCGGCGGGGCGATGATCGCGGGCGCAGTAGCGGGTTCGGGCCAGACCCCGGCGTGGCTCGCGCAGCCTGCGGCCTGGAGCGTGCCGGCCGCGTTCGCGGTGATGGTCATCGTGTCGCGGGCCACTTCGCATCGGATTCCCGGCACCATGCCGCGCATCATGACCCGCCTGCATACCCCGGAACGGCCGCTGGCAACCGAGCGGTGAACGGGATGACAATAGCGCCATGTCCATCGAGGACGGCGGTGCATCCCACCAGCCAAGCGGGGCGCGGCCCTGGTGGGGCCCGGGCACCACGATGACGGGGCCGGTTCCAGGCAGACCTATTACTTCTTCGGCAACCGCGGCTCCTTCAGCCACGTCGCGGGCAGCAGCATGATCTTCATGACGACGGCGAACGCTGCCCTGATTGCCATCGTCGCCGGGTTGTTGGTCACCTTGGCCGGGGACTGAGCGCCCGTCCGGCAGCAGACCGTCAGTCTATGGCCGCCATCAACTCGACCACCCGGTCCAGGAACGCGTCCACCTGGGATTCCTCGTAGCCGTCACGGCCAACCTCCGGACGGAAGACCGCGCGGCGCACGCTGTCCACGCTCAACGGCTTGTCCTGCTCAAGGTAGGCGACGAGTTCGCGGCACAGCCGGTCGACGTCGTCCGTGTTGTAGCTGCGGGCCTTCTTTTTGGTCGGCCGGCGGAAGCGGTCTCCGTCGGGCCGGTGGAGCCGTCCCCGGAGGATGCCGGAGAGGCTCCCGATTTCCCGCAGCCAGGCTTCCTCGCCCCGTGCTGCGATCAGCTCATCCCGCTCCCTGCGGGCGAACGCGTCCTCGAGCCGGTCCAGGGCAGCGTCCACGACGGCAGCGGAGTATCCGCCTTTGACGGGGTCGAAGGACACGGCCCTCACGTCGGCGCTGTTGACGGGGTCGGTGGCGGCCTGGGGTGTTTCCAGGGAGACCCGTGCCCGCTGCAGGAACTGGTCGACCTGCCTGGCGTTGTACCCGTATTCGCTGCGCTGCACGCGCTCAAAGGACGCAGGGATCTGCCGATGAATGTCCAATGCCAATTCGATTCCTTCAATGCTCTTCAGCCGTAGTGCTTCCGCACCAGTTTAGGGTGCCGGGATTGGTGCGGCCGCCCGGGCCTTGTTTATGTCAGGAGCCCGGGCTGCCCGGCCGGGATGGGTTATGCGCCGGCCACCAGGCCGTACAGGATGAAGGCCACCGGCGAAGCGAACACAATGGAGTCCAGCCTGTCCATCACGCCCCCGTGCCCGGGCAGGATGCTGCTCATGTCTTTGACGCCCAGGCTCGCGCTTGACCATGGACTCGGCAAGATCGCCCGCGGTGGAAGCGGCCACGGTTCCCACGGCCAGCACCGCACCTACCCACCAGGGCTTGTCCAGCACGAACAGTGCGGCCAGGATGCCAATCAGCATGGCACCTGCCACCGACCCCGCAAAGCCCTCCCAGGACTTCTTGGGGCTGATCTTGGGTGCCATGGGGTGTTTTCCAAGTGACGCGCCCACAAGGTAGCCGAAGGTGTCGTTGGAGACCACAAGAAGCAGCATGACGGCAATCTCCCACGCTCCAATGGGGGCCATGCCGCCGGGCCAAAGCCCCAGCGGCGTAGTGCCTGCCGCGTGCAGCGGCAACGCGGCGAAGCTGATGAAGAAAGGCACCCAGCCCAGCGTGAAGACACCGGCGAAGATGCTGTTTGCCGAGCCGGCAGCACTTTCGATCGACCGCCACAGCAGCACGGCCACGGCGCTGAGCAGCAGGGCAAACAGCTGGCTCTCGATGCCGCCAAAATATGCGGCAAACGGCATGGCGAGCGTGCCGGTCATGACCGGGACAATGGGCATCCTGGTGCCGTTGGCTTCCAGCGCCCGGTAGATCTCCCATACGCCAAACACAGCGAAGGCCGTGACAATGGCTACGAACACCAGCGGGAGGAACAGCAGCCCGCCCAACACGGCGAGAAGCATGGCCAGGCCCACCACGACAGCGGCGGGCAGGTTCCGCCCGGCCTTTGGCGTGGGGTTGCTCCTGGGCTGCTTCCCCCGTGTGCGCGCCCTTGGTGCGGGGGCCTGATCTGCCTGGCCCATTAGACTTCGAGCAGCTCTGCTTCCTTGCGCTTGAGCAGTTCGTCGATGCCGTCCACGTGGGCCTTGGTGAGGCTGTCCAGGCTCCTTTTCGGCGCGGCTGCCTTCGTCTTCGCCCGCTTCGCCGTCCTTGACCAGGCGGTCCAGGGTTTCCTTGGCCTTGCGGCGGATGTTGCGGATGGAAATCTTGGCGTCTTCGCCCTTGGTCTTGACGATCTTCACGTATTCCTTGCGGCGTTCCTTGGTCAGTTCAGGAATGGTGATCCTGATGACGTTGCCGTCGTTGGAAGGGTTGGCGCCGACCTCGGAATCGCTCAGGGCACGTTCGATGTCCCGCAGGGCGGTTTTGTCGAATGGGGTGATCAGGATGGTGCGTGCGTCCGGGATGGCGAAGGAGGCCAGCTGCTGCAGCGGCGTGGGCGAACCGTAGTATTCCACCAGGACCTTGTTGTAGAGGCCCGGGTTGGCGCGGCCCGTGCGGACGGAGGCGAAGTCTTCCTTGGCTACCTCTACCGCCTTGTCCATCTTTTCTTCGGCTTCGAGCAAGGTTTCTTCGATCACGGTCTCTCCTGACGGTTCTGGTGCAGTCCGGTGCGCCGGATCCATGCACTCGCGTGGTTCTTTGTTGCTGTTTCCGTCCCCGCCCGGAGGGGCAGGGACGGAAGTGTCCTGAAATCATCCTAGCCGGAGCTAGGCGGTGACCAGCGTGCCCAGCTTCTCGCCAAGGATGGCGCGGGTGACATTGCCTTCACCCTCCATGCCGAAGACCACCATGGAGAGATCGTTGTCCTTGCACATGGTCATGGCCGTCTGGTCCATGACGCGGATGTCGCGGCGAAGGGCGTCGTCGTAGCTGAGTGTCTCCAGGCGTTCGGCGGTGGGGTCTTTCTTGGGGTCTGCGGTGTAGACGGCGTCCACTCCGCTCTTGGCCATGAGGACCACGTCGGCGTGCACTTCCAGGGCCCGCTGGGCGGCCACGGTGTCGGTGGAGAAGTACGGCAGGCCTGCACCGGCGCCGAAGATGACGACGCGGCCCTTTTCCATGTGGCGGATGGCGCGGCGCGGAATGTAGGCCTCGGCAACCTGGCCCATGGTGATGGCACTCTGGACGCGGGTTTCCACGCCTGCCTGTTCCAGGAAGTCCTGCAGCGCCAGGCAGTTCATGACTGTTCCCAGCATGCCCATATAGTCGGCGCGGGAACGGTCCATGCCGCTCTGGGACAGTTCGGCGCCACGGAAGAAGTTGCCGCCGCCCACCACAATGGCCACTTCCACTTCAGGTACGGCTGCGGCGATCTGCTTGGCGACGTTCCGGACGGTCTCGGGGTCGACACCGAGCTTCCCGCCGCCGAAGACCTCGCCGGAAAGCTTCAGGAGGACCCGCCGCCGGTTCTTCTCCGAATGCGTGACAGTGTTGACGGCTTCCATGATGCCTTCCCGTTGGTGACTCTGAAAAAGGGTATCCTGCCGGATCCGGTGGTCGGAACCGGCCGCGGTCCGGGTGGACTGCGCGCATGCAAAAGGGGCGGCCACCGAAGTGGCCACCCCTTCCAGTTTTGACTAGGAGCCGACGCGGAAACGCGTGAAGGCAGTTCCTTGACACCGGCCTCTTCGAGGACCTGTGCCACGGACTTCTTCGCGTCCTTTGCGAATGCCTGGTCAACCAGGACCTCGCCCTTGTAGAAGCCCGTTACGCGGCCTTCCACAATCTTGGTGAGGGCAGCTTCGGGCTTGCCCTCGGCCTTGGCGGTCTCTTCGGCGATGCGGCGCTCAGACTCAACGAGCTCGGCCGGAACATCCTCGCGGGTGAGGTAGTTCGGAGCCATAGCGGCGATGTGCACGGCGACGTCGTGGGCCGCGGTGGTGGCGGCTTCGCCTTCACCATCGACAGCGAACAGCACGCCGACCTGGGCGGGGAGGTCCTTGGAGGTCTTGTGCAGGTAAGCGTCAACCGTTGCACCCTCAACGCGGGAGATGCGGCGGACAACAACCTTCTCGCCCAGGATGGCGCCCTCTTCGACGACCACCTCGGAGAGCGGTTTGCCGTCAACGTCGGTCGCCAGCAGGGTCTCGAGGTCGGCAGCGCCGGACTCGACGGCGATGGCCAGGACCTTGTCGGCCAACTGGATGAACTTGTCAGCCTTGGCAACGAAGTCGGTCTCGCAGTTGACCTCGATCATGACGCCGACGCCGTTGCTGACCTTGGCGGCCACGAGGCCTTCAGCGGTGGAGCGGCCTTCACGCTTGGTAGCGCCCTTGAGGCCCTTGATGCGGATGATCTCGATGGCCTTCTCGGCATCACCGTTGGCTTCGTCAAGAGCCTTCTTGACGTCCATCATGCCGGCGCCGGTGCGCTCGCGCAGGGCCTTGATGTCCGCGGCAGTGTAGTTCGCCATGTGAACCCCTCTGTCTAGAAATTTGATGTGGTGTACGGACTGACAGGATGGCGGCCCACGCGGTGGGCGGCCATCCTGTCAGTGGCTCCGGCTGCAGGCAGCGCGGAGAATCCGGAGTTGCTGGTGTTACTTGGCGTCTTCGGCGGGAGCCTCGGCGGCGGGAGCTTCGGCAGCAGCCGGGGCTTCCTCTGCGGCGGCGGCCGGAGCTTCTTCGGCGGCGGGAGCTGCAGCTGCGGCTTCCTCTGCCTTGTTGCCCTCGAGGAGCCTCGCGCTCCCACTCGGCCAGCGGCTCTTCCGGAGCTTCCGTGGTGCCGGTTGCACGCTGGTTGCGGGCGATCAGGCCCTCGGCGACGGCGTCGGCGACAACGCGGGTCAGCAGGTTCACGGAGCGGATGGCGTCGTCGTTGCCCGGGATCGGGAAGTCGACTTCGTCCGGATCGCAGTTGGTGTCCAGGATGGCCACAACCGGGATGTTCAGCTTCTTGGCCTCGTCAACGGCGAGGTGTTCCTTCTTGGTGTCCACGATCCAGAGCACGGAGGGTGCCTTGGTCAGGTTGCGGATACCGCCGAGGTTGGTTTCCAGCTTGGTCAGTTCACGGCGAAGGAGCAGCAGTTCCTTCTTGGTGTAGGCCGAACCGGCGACGTCGTCGAAGTCGATCTCTTCGAGTTCCTTCATGCGCTGGATGCGCTTGGAGACCGTCTGGAAGTTGGTCAGCATACCGCCGAGCCAACGCTGGTTGACGTAGGGCTGGCCCACGCGGGTTGCCTGCTCGGCAATTGCTTCCTGGGCCTGCTTCTTGGTGCCCACGAAGAGCACGGTGCCGCCGTGGGCAACAGTGGCCTTGACGAACTCGTAGGCGCGGTCGATGTAGGACAGCGACTGCTGGAGGTCGATGATGTAGATGCCGTTGCGCTCGGTGAAGATGAAGCGCTTCATCTTCGGGTTCCAACGGCGGGTCTGGTGTCCAAAGTGGACGCCGCTGTCAAGCAGCTGGCGCATGGTTACGACGGGCATTCCGGCGCTCCTTATTTTCCGGCAGGTCATTCATGAGAAAGCCCGGAGGCTTCTTACCCTGCCAATAGTTGACGGTTGTTCAGCGTGGCCCGGACGGGCCGTGCTCCTGGCATCCACCGCCCTTCCCATCAGGACTGATGCCTGACCGCAGGAAGCGCGATCCTCCATGGACGACGCCGGGGCGTTGGCTGCCGGAGGGCTGGATGCGCGTAGTCAGCCGCCGCTCCCCCACACTCCTGAATGAGATGTGCCGACGCAATCCGGACAGGCGGAAGCACCGCGGGGGTGGACCACTGGGACGGAAAGCGTTGAGGGCGCAGCAAACTGCTCCACCAAGTGTACTACAGGAGCCCCTGACCGCGGGACAGACTGGACCCGTGCGGAACCTTGTCCACATAGCTGCAACAAGCCCTGCCGGGGCCGCGCGCAGGCGGGCATGCTGGGGGCATGAAACCACCAGCCCTGCTGGCCGCGTTGCTGCTGCTGCCGGCGTCGGTCGCCTCCCCCGGCGCCACCCTCCCCCACAGTGGGGTCCCCGCCACCAACACCGCTCCATACGGCACGGCTGGCTTCGGCCGGGAGGCGGCCGGCCACCAGGGAAGTACGACGACGGCCGGCCCCGCGGGTGCCAGGCACTCCTGGCAGTGGCCACTGGCGCCACGCCCGCCGGTACTGCGGGGTTTTGATCCGCCGCCCAAGCCATGGCTCAGCGGGCACCGCGGCGTAGACCTCGGTTTCGCCTCGGCCGGCGCCCAGGTGGCTTCCCCCGCGGCGGGAACTGTCAGCTTCGTGGGCCTGGTGGTGGATCGTCCCGTGATCACCATCGACCATGGCGGGGGCTGCGCAGCAGTTTCGAACCCGTGGAGAGCGCCCTGGCTGTCGGTGCCGCCGTCGCTGAAGGCCAGGTGGTCGGGACCGTGCTGCCGGGCCACTGCCCAGCATCACAGTGCCTGCATTGGGGCGTCCGGGAAGGGACGGAGTACGTCAATCCGCTGCAGTTCGTCCTGGATCTTCGACCGTCCATCCTGCTTCCGCTGGCCGGTGGCCCATAGCCACAGGAATGCACACGGCCCGCGGGAATCCAAGGCCACAAGGTGCACAGCCGGCGGGGGCGCTGCCTAAACGATCGCCGAAATCCCGGTGATCGCCCGGCCCGTCACCAGGGTGTTGATCTCGGCCGTGCCCTCGTAGGAGTAGATGGCCTCGGCGTCGGCGAAGATCTTGGCCATCCCGTAGTCCGTGACGATCCCATTGCCGCCCAGGATGCTGCGGCCCAGCGCCACACTCTCCCTCATGCGGTCGGTGGCGAAGGCCTTGGCCAGTGCGGATTGTTCGTCCTTGGCCTCCCCGGCGTCCTCCAGCTGCGAAAGCCTGACCATCATGCCCATGGAGCTGACCGTGTTACCCAGGATCCGGACCAGCCTGGTCCTGGATGAGCTGGAAGGAGGCCAGCGGCCGGCCGAACTGCTGACGGTCCACGGCATAGCGGCGGGCAACATCGAAGGCGGCCAACTGGAGCCCCACGGCCTGCCAGGCAACTGACAGGCGGGTGACCTTGAGTACCTTGTTGACGTCGCGGAAGCTGTTGGCGTTGGCCAGCTTGAAGTGGTCCGGGACCACCACGTCCTGCAGGACGATGTCAGCGTTCTGGACGGTTCGGAGGGAGATCTTGTTCTCGATCTTTGCCGCGCTGTAGCCGGCCAGCGTGGTGTCCACCATGAAGCCCTTGACCTGGTTGTCCGCCACGTCGCGGGCGTACACCACCACCCAGTCGGAGAAGGTGGCGTTGCCGATCCACCGCTTTGCACCGTTGAGGATCCAGTTGCTGCCGTCCCGGCGCGCCGTGGTTCGCGTACCGCCGGCCACGTCACTGCCACCCAGCGGCTCGGTCAGGCCAAAGGCGCCGATCTTCTTCAGGGCGTAGATGTCGGGAAGCCACTCGTCCTTCTGCTCCTGGGAGGCAAGGAGCTCAATGGAACCCGTGAACAGGCCATCGTGCACCCCCAGGAAGGTGGCGATGGAGGCGTCGGCACGGGTGGCCTCGGCGTGCAGCATGCCGGCGAAGAGGTTGGAGTACCCCTGCCGCCGGACCGGGCTGACCAGGTCCAGGCCGGCCAGCTTCGGCACCAGGTCCATGGGAAACTCCCCGCGGTTCCAGCAATCCACGGCGATGGGCTTGACCTCGCGTGCCAGGAAGTCTCGGACCTCGGCGAGCCGGTCCTGCTCTTTGCCGGAGAGAAGCTGTTCGAAGGCGAAGAAGTCGCCATCGGCATACGGGAGCTCTGGGAAATCGGCTGCAGTGGTGGCCATGGTTACCTTCTTCGATGATCAGCGCTGACCATGCCGCGGAACGGAGCACGGTATGTTACTGGTCAGTAACATACCTTAGGGTGCGGGTTAACCAAGAAAACCGCGGCCAACGAAGAACGTCGGCCGCGGTTGACGGTAGGGCTACTCGGACTTGAACCGAGGACCTTAGGATTATGAGTCCCGCGCTCTAACCAGCTGAGCTATAGCCCCCAAGCCCCGGGACCAGGTGTTCGAACGCCACGCTCCGGCAGGGCAAAAACACTCTAGCAAACCCGGGAAAGGGTTCAGACCACTTTGTCCTCGTAGGTGGCGCCGCGGTAGAGGTCCTCGAATGTCTGCAGCGTTCGCTGGATGCTGTGGGGTTCCACCATCTGCCGGCTTGCCCGGCCCATGGCGAGCCTGCCCCTCCTTGGGCGGCTCCAGGACCTGGGTGATCTTCTTGGCCAGGTCGTCGCTGTCGTTGGGCGTGAACAGGTAGCCGTTCTCGCCGTCCTGGACCAGGTGCGGCAGGGCCATGGCGTCGGCCAGGACCACGGGCGTGGAAGCGGACATCGCCTCCAAGGTCACCAGGGACTGCAGCTCCGCGGTTCCGGGCATGCAGAACAGGTCGGCCCGGATGTAGGCCGTCCTCAGCTCGTCGTCGCTGGCAAGGCCCAGGAACTTCACCCGGCTGGTGAGTCCAAGCCTGTGCACCAGGTCCTCGAGGGCCGAGCGCACTTCGCCGCCGCCCACGATCTCCAGGTGCACGTTCAGTTCCGGCGGCGTCTTGCCGACGGCCTCGATGAGCACGTCCACATGCTTTTCCTCCGCGAGGCGTCCCGCGAACAGGACGGTGGGGTGGGCATGCGGCTCGATGTGCTCGCCGGGCTGCAGCTCATAGGCAGCGGAGTCGATGCCGTTGGAGAGCGGGAGCACCTTCCGAAGGAAGGCGTGTTCGTGCATGGCCCTGGCGGCCAGCGGCGTGGGCGTGGTCACCACGTCCGCCTGTCCCATGACCTTGCCCATGTCCTTCCAGGAGATCCGGCCAACGATGTCCTTGAACCACTGCGGGAACGGCAGGAAGGGGTTGAGGTTTTCGGGCATGAAGTGGTTGGTGGCAATAATGCGGACTCCGCGCTTCACGGCCTCGTAGAGCACGTGTTCGCCGATCATGTAATGGCTCTGGATGTGCACTACGTCGGGCTTCAACCGGTCGAAGAGGAGGCTGATTTCCTTCTTGATTTCCCAAGGGAAGCAGAGGCGGAAGCTCTCGTGGGTGAACGCCTTGTGCGAGCGGAGCCGGTGCACCACTGCTTCATCCCGGACCTCCGTGAAGCTCTTGCCCTTGCTGTCACGGGACGCCAGGACGTGGACGTTGTGGCCCCGGGCAGTCATTCCCTTGGCCAGCCGGTAGCCAAACTGGGCGGCGCCGTTGACATCGGGCGGATATGTGTCCGCGGCGATCAGGATGGTAAGTGGACGCTGGTCGGCTGGCGTGGTCATGGGGAGTACTCCTGATGGTCACGGTGCGGACAGCGTGGAACTGACAGCACGGTCGGCCGCTGGCGCACGGGCGCAGGGCTTCGTGGGATTGCTGGTTTCGGACGGGAATGGACTAGTGGGACGGCCTTCCGGAGACCTTCCGCGCGTCCTTCTTGCGCTTGGTGACCTCCGGGTGGTGCCGGGAAAGGGCGATAACCCCAACGATAGCAAGGCAGGCGGCCGTTCCCATTGCAATGGCCATGACGGCATGGACGTCGGGGCGCAGTTCGCCCAGGATGAGGACGCCGATGGCAATGCCCACCATGGGGTCCACCACCGTCAGTCCGGCGATAACCAGGTCCGGCGGCCCCGTGGAGTACGCGCTCTGCACGAACCAGGAGCCCAGTCCGCCGGCCGCGAGGATGGCCACCACGGAGTACCACTGGACGTTCAGCAGGAAGAGCCCGTTGGGGTCAAGGAGATGCTTACCGATGATCCGTGTGAGGACCGCCACGAAGCCGAACAGGATGCCGGCGCCGAGGATATAGATGAACGCGTTCATCCGGTGCTTGAACGTCATTGCCAGCGTGCCGAACAGTCCCACCGCCAGGGCCAGCAGCAGCACGATGGTGAGCTCGTCCTCCGGGCTGACGTGGTGGTTCTCCTGGGTAACGTTGACCGCGAGGAGGACGAAGAGCGCGGATCCGGTGACGCAGGCGCCGATGGAGACGGCAGTGGCACGGTTGATGGTCAGGTCCTGGTCCCTTGCATTAACCACCGTGGTGATCACCAGGGCAATGGCGCCGATGGGCTGGATCACCGTGAGCGGTGCGGAGACCAGGGCAACGGCGTTCATGGCCATGCCGGTGCACAGCAACAGGAGCCCGAACATCCACCGGGGATTGCGCAGGAGCCGCAGGAAGCCGTTGGAGCTCAGGGCCAGGCCGCCGGTGTCAGCTTTGACGGCGCTGCCCTGGCGCTGGGCACCCAAGGCCAGGCAGAAGGCGCCAAGCACCGCCAGGCCGACGGCAAACCACACCATCAGCCGTTCCCGCCGTCGTGCTGTTTCCGTTCCCTGCCCTTTCGCAGGATGGCCCAGAAGTAGTTGTAGGCGGCGATCCAGTGGCCAACCAGGCCCAGTCCCAGCACTACCCAGGCGGTGGTGAACAGTTGGTCGGAGAGGCCGGTGTCCAGGCGGGAGAGGACCAGCAGCGGGGTACCCAAAAGCAACAGCCCCGTCCGCACCTTGCCCACTCGGCTGACGGGCAGGTCCGGGTGGCCGTGGAAGAAGGTGAGCGTCAGGACCAGCAGGACGGCGTCGGGCACCACCAGCGCGGCCAGGTAGAGCCAGTGCACGACGCCGGCAATCACCAGGGTGAACGCCACAGCCAGCAGGGCAAGGCGGTCGGCGATGGGGTCCAGGACCCTGCCGAGCTTGGAGGCTTGGTCGAACCGGCGGGCGATATAGCCGTCAATCCAGTCCGTGCCCGCCATGACAGCCAGGACGACTACGCCGGCACCGTACTCCTTTTGGGCCAGGACAAGCCAAACGAACAGCGGGACACCCATGAACCGCACCACGGTAAGCAGGTTGGGGAGGGTGGCCACGCGGTCATGGTCCACCTGGGGACGGCCGGGGCGGGCACCTGCACCAATGAACTTCACCCGTCCCCCTTCCTTCCTGCTGCGCCGGAGCGCAGTGTTCAGTGATTCATTGTGGTGCCGGGCACTGCTTGTGGAGCAGCAGCTAGTTGGAACGGAACAGCCTGCGCAGGAGGACCACCAGGACGGTTCCGGCGGCAGCAAAGGCGGCCAACGGCTTCCAGCGCCTGGGCAGGTCAGCGGAACCGGACAAGGCTGCAAGCCTCTGCCCCGCCGCGTCCAGGCCGCGCTGGGCCAGTACCTGGCTTTCGCGGGCCTTGACCTGGGCGGCTGCCAGCACGTACCGGGCCTGGGTCTTGACGTCCAGGCTCGGTGCCGAGTTCATCCCGGACCTCGGTGAGGTGGTGGCGGCGCTGGCTCAGGCGGCGCACCAGCCTCCGGTTCGGACGCGTGCGGGAATTCCTGGTCGTGCTGGGCGGCCTTGGCTTCCTTCTCGGCCTTTGCCTTGGCAGCTGCCTCGGCCTTGGCAGCCTTCGCTGCCTTCGCCTCCGGACTCTGCGGATCCAGGATGGCCGGGTTGAAGGTGGACCCTTCCCGGGCAACCCCGATATCGTGCCTGATGCCACGGATGGTTTCCTCCGGCATCAGCGGCATGGCCTTCTTGAACCTCGCCAGGCCAACCAGGCCACCGATGAGGGCTATCAGCAGGAAAGCCGCGGAGACCAGCAGGGCCGCCAGCCAGGCGGGCATGATGGTGGCCAGCCCCATGATGGCCGCGACGATCAGGCCAACCACCAGGAACGCAAGGAAGAGCAGGGCCACGGCGAAGAAGGCCGCGGCCACCCCCACCTGGATTCCCTTGCGCTTGAGTTCAATCTTGGCGAAGGCGATCTCGTCGTTGAGCTGGCGGGGCGCCAACCGGAAAAGGAGCCTTGCCGTCCCGGGCAGCGCAGTGATACGCAATCCCGGGCTGGTACGCCCGCTGTGACGTCCACTCATCGGTTCCGCCTTACTGGTTTATGGGTCGATACTGCTTCCGTTTACCGCGGAAATGTGCAGCCGCACAGTCCACGCCACCAAAACTACCATTCAGTTCAGGGCGAACTTGGGGGCTGGCCGGACGGCGCGGCCTACAACGCTGCAAAAACCGCCATGCGCGGGCCTAGGATTGTTGTCCGTGACCAATCCCCCCAATCCGGGCGACCTGTTGACCCGCCGCCGGAAGCTGCTGTACATCCTCCTCCTGGGCGCCCTGACGGCCCTCGGCCCGTTTACCATCGACCTTTACCTGCCCGCCTTTCCGGCGCTTGAAGCAAGCTTGGGGGTGACCGAGGCCCGGGTACAGCTCACGCTGGCAGGGACCACGGTTGGTTTCGCGTTCGGGCAGCTCATGGTAGGCCCCTTCAGCGACAAGTTCGGCCGCCGGACGCCCCTGATCCTGGCAACAGCCCTGCACATCGCAGCATCGCTGGGGGCTGCAATCTCCACGGACATCACCACACTGGGAATCTTCCGCGTGCTGATGGGCGTGGGCGCGGCGGGCGGCGGCGTGGTGGCCATGGCCATGGTGCGTGACCTGTTTTCCGGGTATGCCATGGTGCGGATGTTCTCCCGGATGTCCCTGGTTAACGGGCTGGCTCCCATCCTTGCCCCGGTCATCGGCTCACAGCTGCTCCTGGTAATGCCGTGGCCGGGCATCTTCGTGTTCCTGGCCACGTACGGGACATTGGTGATCGTGGCCGCCCTGCTCCTGGTCCGCGAAACACTCCCGCCGGAGAAGCGGGGCCGGAGCGGGATGACAGCCAGGCAACGCTACAAGGCGCTGTTCACCGACCGGGTCTTCGTTGGCCTGCTCATGGTGGCGGGCTTCAATTTCGGCGGCCTCTTCACCTACCTCTCGGCCTCGCCCTTCCTCTTCCAGGACGTGTTCGGATTTTCCGCCCAGCAGTACGGGCTGCTCTTCGGCATCAACTCCCTGGGCATCGTGGCCGGCGTGCAGACCAGTTCGCGGCTGATCAGGATTGTGCCGCCGCAATGGATCCTTGCCGGGGCCACGGCCTGGATGTTCCTGATGGCCCTGCTGATCGTGGTTTTCGACCGGGCGGGCCTGGGCCTGTGGGGTGTGATGGTCCCGCTTTGGTTCTACATCATGGGCACCGGCTTCATGTTCCCCTGCGTCCAGGTGCTCGCCCTGGCCGGGCACGCGGCGCAGGCGGGCACGGCGGCGTCGCTGCTGGGCGCGGCGACATTCCTTATGGCCGGCCTCATCTCCCCCGTGGTGGGCTGGCTCGGCATCAGCAGCGCAGCGCCCATGGGAGCCGTGCAGGCGGCGTGCATCCTGCTGTAGATCGGAGCGCTTTGGCTGGTGGTCCGGCCGCGCACGGTACCCTCGATCCACTGAAGGCCGCCAATCCCCGCCGCCCTGCCAATCCCACCGCTCCAGCCAGCGGCCACCGTCCACCCCTCTCCGAAAGGCAGCCCGTGAGCCGCAAACCGCACCGCAACGGAAGGGGACTGTTCCTGGGGGCGGTGCTTGGCGCCGTCGTCGGCCATTTTGCCGGCCGTGCCCTCGGCAACCCCACCATGGGCATCATCCTTGGGGTGTTGGCAGGCGCCGCTCTCCTGTACCGGGTGAATCCGGGGTCCCGCGGCCGCCGCTAGCCGCCGTGCATTCAACGGCGGGGCCGGTGCGGCTTTCCCTGCCGCCGGGCTCCCTCGCGCGATAAAATGATGCCGTGCCCAACTGGCAGAACCATCCGCCACTTCCGGCCACATGGCAACGGTGCGACGCCCGGATCCTGCCACTGTGGTGGGAGCGGCTGTGCGCGCAGGCCGGGCAGCAGTCGGCGGCTCTCTACGCTGCGGGGCTCTTCACCGAAGACCGGCGGCGACCCATCGCCCAATGGTTCAATCCCGCTTTCAATGCTGCCCTGCTGGTGGCGCCGGAAACGTCGCCGGAGTGGCCTGTGCAGCGCTTCGGAATCTTTTACGCTCCACCGGACACAGGCTTTGTGAGGATCCACTCGGCGCCGCACGAATGGAATCCGCGCGAGCCCCGCAGGTCCCCCACGGAGAATGAGGCCTTCCAGGCGGCCATCGCGGAGGCCGAAAGGTTCCTCCAAGTGGAAATGGATTTCGTCTAGCCTGTTGCCTGACCCCCGCGGAAGGAAAAATCCCCGTTCCTCCATGCGGAGGAACGGGGATTTTTCGTTGCGCTCCTCCTGCTGGACTTGAACCAGCAACCCTTCGATTAACAGTCGAATGCTCTGCCAATTGAGCTAAGGAGGAATGAAGCAGGTATGACATTAGCAAAGGATTCCGGCCCATGGGAAATCGGCGGTTTTCCGGGGCTAACCGGCCCTCCCAGGGAAACAACAATCCCCGTTCCGGAGGCCGGAACGGGGATTGGAAGCTCCTCCTGCTGGACTTGAACCAGCAACCCTTCGATTAACAGTCGAATGCTCTGCCAATTGAGCTAAGGAGGAATGAAGCGGGTCTTAGCCTAGCAAACACTTGCCGCTGGAACGAAATCGCGCAGCTGTGGGCTGGCCCACCCGGGACCGGTGGACTTGGCCCCGCCTACGACTCCGCCCGCAGCGCCCGGCGTTCCATCTCCAGCATCATCAGTTCGCGGTTGAGCCGCTGGTACGCCGCCGGGTCCGCCGCGGCGTCGAGGCGCTGCAGCTGGCCCATCTTGTCCGCCTTGACCCGGGTGATCTGGAGCTCGAAAAGCCGCGACAGGATATCCCGGCAGTACTTCACCACGGCTTCCTCCGTATGGGCCGGCAGCGGCACCACCGCGAGCCTCCGAGACCAGGGGCCGGAGGGGCTCCGGAACCTCGTGCATGACCTGCTCCACCCAGCGCACCGGATCGACTGTCAATCCGGGGCCCGCGGCGCGCATGGCGTCGTGGACGGCCTGGAAGGCCGGGATGGCAAACCCCGCAGTGGCAAAGCGGTCCCAGACACCACCGGCGAGCAGGGAAGGCTGCTGCAGTGCCACTTCCAGCGCCTGCCGCTCCATGGAGGCCACGGGATCGCGGGGGTCGGGCCGGTGGAAGGAGGGGACAACGCCCGACGACGGCCCGGCAGCCACGCCGGGTCCGCCGGCTTGGCCGCCTGGCTGCGGCTGGCCCGGAGCCGGGGACCGTCCCGGTTCGCCGCGTTTTCCGGCGTTCTTCACTTCTGCGGTGACCATGCGCAGGACCTCATTGGGGTCCGGCATGCCCAACCAGCCGGTCAGGGCCTGGCAGTAGCCCGTCCGGGTGGAGGCATCGCGGATGGCCGCCACCACCGGAACCGACGCCTTGAGGCCCTGGACGCGGCCCTCAACAGTGTCCAGGTTGAACTGCTTCAGCGTGCTGCGGATGGCAAACTCGAACAGCGGCCGCCGCGACTGGATAAGGGCATGCACCGCTTCGTCCCCGCGGCTGAGGCGCAGGTCGCAGGGATCCGCGCCCGTGGGTTCCACGGCCACGTAGGTCTGGGCGGTGAAGCGCTGGTCCTCTTCGAAGGCCCGCAGGGCGGCTTTCTGGCCGGCGGCGTCGCCGTCGAAGGTGAACACCACTTCTCCCCCGGTGCCGTCATCGGACAAAAGCCGGCGGGCGATCTTGATGTGCTCGGTGCCGAACGCCGTGCCGCAGGTAGCCACCGCCGTCGTGATCCCTGCAAGGTGGCAGGCCATCACGTCGGTGTAGCCCTCCACCACCACCAGTTGCCTGTCCTTGGCGATACTCTTCTTGGCGAGGTCGATGCCGTACAGGACCTGGGACTTTTTGTAGAGGGTGGTCTCCGGAGTGTTGAGGTACTTGGGTCCTTGGTCGTCCTCGTACAGCTTGCGGGCGCCGAAGCCAATGGTGTCGCCGGCCATGTCCTTGATGGGCCAGATGAGGCGGCCACGGAAACGGTCGTAAATGCCGCGGTTGCCCTCGCTGAACATCCCGGTGAGTTTGAGCTCGGCGTCAGTGAAGCCGCGGCCGCGAAGATGCTTCAGGAGGGCATCCCAGCCCTGGGGCGCGTAGCCGCAGCCAAAGTGTTCTGCAGCCGCCCGGTCAAAGCCGCGGCCGAACAGGAAGTTGCGGGCCGTGGCGGCGCCGGGCGTGAGCATCTGGGCACGGAAGAATTCGTCCGCGATCTTGTGGGCATCCAGCAGCCGCTGGCGGCGGCCCACTTCCTCGCGGTTGGGGCCGGTTCCGCCATCCTCGTAGCGGAGTTCGTAACCGATCCTGGAGGCGAGCTTTTCCACCGCTTCCTGGAAGGAGCTGTGGTCCTGCTTCTGGACGAAGGCGATGACATCGCCGTCCTCGCCGCAGCCGAAGCAGTGGTAGCGGCCCACCTGGGGACGGACGGTGAAGGACGGCGAGCGCTCATCGTGGAAGGGGCACAGGCCCTTGAAGGTTCCCAACCCCGCGCCCTTGAGCGTGACGTAGCCGTCAACCACTTCCTTGATGTCCGTGCGCTGGCGTACTTCGTCAATATCTTCACGTTTAATCAGCCCAGCCACACAGCAATCTTAGTGTCACCGGCCGGCTTCAACGGCCAGGCACCGGCTTTGCCGGGTTACTGCACCTTCCGCTCGTGCAGGCTCAGGGCCAGCTTGGGGCAAAGGACGACGGCTTCCTGCGCGGCTTCCAGGTCGGCATCGCGCAGGGGGACATCCGTCCGTTCGCGGCCGGCCTTCCCGCGCGCCACGGGGTACCCCCAGTCGTCCCGGTCCAGCACCCCCGGCAGCAGTTCGGCGCACAGGCCGCGTCCGTCGCAGCTGGTCCAGTCGATGTGCAGTTGCGTTTTCATGCTGCTGCGCCTCCGGGGCCAGTGCAGTATCCGGAAAGGTGGGCGCGGAAGTCCGGGGCGAATACCTCAAGGGCGCTGCTGACCAGGCCTGTGGTTCCTTCCGGGTGCCGGCACGCGCCACGTCCCGTAACCAGCTTCCCCAGCCGGTCCAGTTCGGAAGCAAGCCGGTGATTTGTCTCGCCTCCGGCGATCCGGTTGAGGACGGACGCCATGGCCGGGAGCCCGAACATGCAGGGTCCGCATTGCCTGGCGGACTGGTCGGCGAGGTAGCTGACCATCCGGGCCGTGGCCTGGATGCCGCAGGCCTGCAGGTCCAGGGCATGGATCACGCCTGCACCCGGCCGGGCCGTCCGGGCCGGTGGCCCCACCGGTGAGAGCGCGTGCCCAGCAGGCCGCACCCACCGCCCGTGGTAGCCACCCACCAGGACAGCGGACAAGGCGGCAGGGTCCATTCCCGCTTCCTCCAGGACCGCCGAAAGTTGCGCGCCGCCGGGAACCTCCAGCACCACATCCCTGGCCGGGGCCGGGCCGGAGACGGATACCAGCCGGGTGCCGGGGTCCGTCGGCGTCCCCGCGTGGCGGAACCAGGGCGCCCCGTAGCGGGCTATCAGGGCAACCTGGGCGAGGGTCTCAACATTGACCACCAGGGTGGGACGGCCGTTGAGGCCGGACTCGCTGAGGCGCCGGCGCTGGTCCGTGGGGACGGCGCTGCCGTGGGCGATCATGTTGACCACGGCGCTTGACTCGCCGGAGATGAACGTTTCGGGCGACTGCACCAACCGGATCCGTTTTCCCCGGGGACGTTCGCTGATGGCTTGCTGCACCCGGGGCAGGCCGGCTGCCGGTGCATACACGTAGGTGCTCGCACCGCCCAGGGCTTCGGCCAGAGCCATCAGCCCGTCGAGCACCAGGTGGGGCGCATGGGCAAGCAGCGTCCGGTCCTTAAAGCTGAGCTGTTCGCCTTCGGCGCCGTTGGCGACCACCACGGGGCGGCCCGGAAACATGCCTTTCCTGCCGGACCCGGCAGCGGCGGTAGCCTTGCGCCAGGTTTCGAACGCAGCCCCGCCCCGCCCGGTCAGTCCGGCCGCCGCCAGTTCCTCCAGCAGGCCCGGTCCCGCGGTGTGCGGCTCCCAGGTCCCGAAAGTGTCCAGGTGCTGTGCCCACCCTGCGTCAGGGCCCGCTGCCAGGAGCCGCGGTTCCTGGCGGGTGCCCTCCTGCATGGGCACCGGTGGGTAGGTGTCATTGGCTTGGCTCACGGGAGGTTTCCTTGCCTGGCGTGGGAGGTTTCGAGGAAGGAGGGGCTCAGCCGCCACAGCAGGGCCGCCGCAATGGCCACCGCCGATGCTGCGGCCAGCATGAGGAACCAGCCGCTTGAAACGTCGGTGCCGTTTCCCAGGGCGTGCGCCATTGCCACTGGCCAGACACCGTAGCTGAGCCAGTGCACGGACTTGAAGGTGCGTTGTCCGATCCGGTGCCGGAGCAGGCCCGTCACCACCACGGCCAGCACAAGGTCCAGGCCCACCGTTCCCAGCCCCTGCCAGAACGGCTGGAAGGAACCCAGGAACGGCACCACGACGTCCACCGGATTCAACTTGGCAAAGGAGTCAAGGAGCAGCGACCCCACGTGCAGCCCCAGGAAGACCGCGGCGAGCAGGGCAACATTCCGGTGCAGGAGGCTGATGGAGAACCGCGGCAGCACCATCAGCGGCCGGCCTGACCGGTTCAGGATGCCCAGCAGCACGGACCCGGTAAACAGGGCCAGGGCCACGAATCCGCTTACCCGGCCAAACGCCCACATCGCCTCATCCACGGCCGGCACCCCCGGCGTTGGATGTTGCGCTGGTATCTGCGGCTGGGTTGCGGCTTTCGGCGGGGGCATCGCTCCCGGCGGGCCACCCGCCAGTGGTTGCCACCCTGCCCCTGCTGTCCACCAGTCGCGCGGCAACGCCTTGGGTCCGGAACCATTCCAGGGCCGCAAAACCGCGGACGATCGCGGCGGTACTGAACGCATTCGCTTCCAGGCAGGTAGGCGCCGCAACGCTCACGGACCGCCAGACTGGCTCGGCCGGAAGGCCAAAGCGGGGGTCCAGGATGTGGTGCACCTGGGTCCCCTGGTGCTTCCAGCGGCGCTTTTGCGTACTGGACGTGGCCAGGGCAAAGCCGGGGGCCAGCGAGATGCGCTGGGCAGGATCGGCAGGAAGGTCCTGCACCAGGATCTGCCAGGTGCCGGGAGTCCCTTCCTCCTGCGGACCGGGCCCTGCGCTCGCCAGGTCACCTCCCAAGCTTACGAGCACCCCGCAGCCCAGGGTCCGGTAGACGCCGGCAGCGGAGAGATCGGCAGCGACGGCCTTTGCCGATGCCCCCAGGTCCAGGCGGAGGCCGGGCGGCACCGTCAGGGTCCCGGCGTCGAGCGCACGCGGGACCAGCCAGGCACCCGTGGTTCCGTTGGTTGCGGTGATGCAGGGCGTGGCATTGAAGGCTGGGTCGATGAAGGCTTTGGCGGCACGGGCTGGGAGAGTACCGGCACGCTGGTGATGCCCGGACTGCTGGTCCCCGGACCGTGTCCCAGGGCGGCCAGGTCTGCTCCGAGGGTGGGGTCGACGTCTCCCCCGGTCATCCGGGCAGCGTCCAGGGCGCGCTCAAGGAGAAGCCGGAACATCGGGCTGATGCCTACGCCCCGCGCCATCCGGGGCTGGAGCTTCATCAGTTCGGAATCTGCACGGAAGCGGCTGCACGCAAGGTCAACGGCCGCCACTACATCGCGGACAATGTCTTCGGCGGCCGCCAGCTGCCCCGGGTCAGTGACCGTGACCGATGCCTCAAGCTCCCAGACGCTCCAGCTGGTTTGGGCTGTGGCACCAGCGGCGTCCGTGCCGGCCATCGCCGAACGTGCCACGTCAGGACCCCGACGACCGGCCGTGGACGGTACCGCCCTTGCCCGGTTGGACCGGCGTGGTGCTGCCGTAGCTCTTGGAGCGGCGCGAGCTGTTGTCCTGGGGTGCGCCGTAGCCATCGTCGTCGGAGCGGGCAGACCCTGAGTTGGGCGTGCTTCCCTGCGTGCTGCTGTCCGTGGCGGCAGTTGTCCTGGCAATCACGGACGGGGTCGCTGCGTATACGGCGGCTGCCGCAACCCCGGCCGCGGCGAAGCTGCCAACGCCTACGGCAGCGGTGATCCCGGTGGCAAGGCGCTTGCCCCTGCTGCGAGTACTCATGACCTGCTCCCGTCCTAGCGGCCCGTCGTTCCTCCCATAGTGCGCTCCCTTCCTGTGTAGATGCTTTAAGGAAGCTGTTGATCAGGGGGACATGCGGGCGCGCCAGGTGCGGGTCACCAGAGCGAGGGCAGGCTCCCCACCAGGCGCTCATACATGGCAAGGGCGGACACGTCGGTGAGGGACGCCACCTGGTCGATGACCACGCGAAGGCGCGCGCCGTCGTCGTCCGATGCCCGCCAGTCCGCCGCGAACATCGGCTCCAGGTGCCGGTCGCCGGTGGCACTGAGGGCGGTGACCAGGGCGTGGAGCACTTCGCGCTGGCGCTCGTAGATGGGCTGCCGGTGCTCCGTGGTCATCACGAACGTCGTGGCAAGGCCCTTCATCACCGCGATTTCCATGACGGTTTCATCGGGAACCATCAGTTCAGCGTTGTACCGGGTCAGGTTCTCCGGCCCGTAGACGGCTCGGGTGGTTTCCAGCGCGCTCTGGCAGAACCGGCCGATCAGCTGGCTGGTCATGTTCTTCAGCGCCGCCATGGATTTGCGGCTGCCGTCGGCCTCGCGCACCCAAACGTCCGTGGCCTCAAGCCGGGCCAGGGCGGCGTCAATGGCGGCGGGATCGTTGTGCGGCAGGTACCACTGCTTGGCGTAGCCCACCACGCGGGCACGGTGGTCCGGGTTGTCCAGCCAGCGCAACTGGAAGTGCCCGGCAACGATCGCGTCCTCCACGTCATGCACCGAGTAGGAGATATCGTCCGCCAGGTCCATCACCTGGGCTTCAAGGCAGGACCGGCGTTCCGGGGCGCCTTCGCGGAGCCAGTTGAAGATGGGGAGATCGTCCTCGTAGGCGCCGAACTTGCTGGTCCGCCGGCCATGGATCACCGGCGCTTCCAGGGCGGACCACGGGTATTTCGACGCCGCGTCGAGGCTTGCGCGGGTGAGGTTCAGTCCGGCGGGCTGGCCGTCAGCGGTGAGTACCTTGGGTTCGAGCCTGGTGAGCAGGCGCAGCGTCTGGGCGTTTCCTTCGAAGCCGCCGATCGCATGCGCCACCTCGTTCAGGGCTGACTCACCGTTGTGCCCGAACGGCGGGTGCCCCAGGTCGTGGCTGAGGCAGGCCGTGTCCACCACGTCCGGGTCGCAGCCCAGGGCCCTGCCCAGTTCGCGGCCCACCTGGGCCACCTCCAGGCTGTGGGTGAGGCGGGTGCGGACAAAGTCGTCCGTGTCCGGTGCCACCACCTGGGTTTTGGCGCCCAGGCGGCGCAGTGCCGAGGAGTGCAGCACCCGGGCCCTGTCCCGTTCGAAGTCGGAGCGGTAGGTGCTCTTGGGCGGTTCCTCCACCCAGCGGGCGGAATCGTGCGTGTCGTAGCCGGGCAGCGCCAGGGCGGCGGTGGGGGTCCCGGCGCGTCCGGCCACGGATGCTTCAGCCACCGGAAACGTCCAGTTCGGCCGCTGCGATGTCCCTGGACTGGTCCTCGTTCAGGGCCCGTGAGTCCAGCCAGTCCTTGGGCAGGGCAGGCCTCTTGGGCGAGCCGGCGCGGCCACGGGGGCCTTCTGCGTCCACGCCCGGGTAGGGCGAGTCCAGGTCCAGGCTCGGCCAGCGTGTCCCGGAGGATCTCCAGGCTGGTGACCAGGGCCAGCCGGGTGCGCAGTTCCCCGCCCACCACGTAGCCCTTGAAGTACCAGGCGATGTGCTTGCGGATCTCCCGAAGCGCCTTGCCCTCATCGCCAAAGGTTTCCACCATCAGTTCAGCATGGCGGTACACGCCCTCGGCGACCTGGCGCAGGTTGGGACGGTGGCGGACGTCGCTGCCTTCGAACGCGGCCTGCAGGTCCCCGAAGAGCCAGGGGCGACCCTGGCAGCCACGGCCCACCACCACGCCGTCCACGCCGGTTTCGCGCACCATGCGGACGGCGTCCTCGGCGGACCAGATGTCGCCATTGCCCAGCACGGGAATGTCCGGCAGTGCTTCGCGGAGGCGGGCGATGGCGGACCAGTCGGCTTTGCCTGAATAGAACTGGGCGGCTGTACGGCCGTGGAGGGCGACGGCGGCAACACCGGCATCGCGGGCGATGCGGCCCGCGTCGAGGTACGTGAGGTGGTCCTCGTCGATGCCTTTGCGCATCTTGATGGTCAGCGGAATGTTGCCCTTGGAAGCTTCCTTGACGGCGGTCTGCACGATCGCGGTGAACAGGTCGATCTTCCAGGGCAGTGCCGAACCGCCGCCGCGCCGGGTGACCTTGGGCACCGGGCAGCCGAAGTTGAGGTCGATGTGGTCGGCCCGGTCTTCCTCCACGAGCATCCGCACGGCGGCACCGACGGTCCCGGGGTCCACGCCGTACAGCTGGACGGAGCGGACTTTCTCGTCGTCGTCGTGAGAAATGATGCGGAGGGATTCGGGTGTCCGCTCCACCAGCGCGCGGGAGGTGACCATCTCCGCCACGTACATGCCGCCGCCGTATTCACGGCAGAGCCTGCGGAAGGCGGAGTTGGTGATGCCGGCCATGGGGGCCAGGATCACCGGGGTGTCAACCGTGATGGGTCCCAGCTTCAGGGGCGGGAGTTCCAGCTTGGGGGCGGGAGGAGTTGCAGCAACAGTCACCTGTCCATTGTTGCAAAGCCGGGCAAATCGGCGGTTCCGGCCAGTGCCAAAGTACCTGTCGCCGGCTTTGGCAGGCTGTTAGCGTGGCGCGGGGCGGACACACAGCCAGGACGTTTGAAGGAGACTTGCCCATGCTTTCCGATACCTCATATCCCGTCATCCAGGCCACCCTCCCCGTGGTGGGCGAGAACATCCAGGAGATCGCTTCCCGTTTCTACCGGCATATGTTCGGGGAACACCCCGAACTGCTCAACGGCCTGTTCAACCGCGGCAACCAGGCTGACGGCCGCCAGCAGCAGGCCCTTTCCGGTTCGGTGGCCGCTTTTGCCGGTTTCCTGGTCAACGACCCGACCCACCTGCCGGACCATCTGCTGTCCCGCATTTCGCATAAGCACGTGTCCCTGGGCTTGAACCCTGAGCAGTACCAGGTGGTGCACGACAACCTGATGTGGGCCATCGTCGATGTCCTCGGTGATGCGGTGACACCGGAAGTGGCGGCGGCCTGGGACGAGGTCTACTGGCTCATGGCCAACATGCTCATCAACAAGGAACGCGGCCTGTACGACGCCGTCCGGCTGAGCCCGGAGACCGTGTGGCGCACGTGGCGGGTGGCCGAGAAGATCCAGGAGACCGACGACGTGGTCAGCTTCGTGGTGGAGCGGACAGACGAGCGGGAGGTCAAGCCGTCACTGCCTGGACGGTACGTCACCCTGCGGATGCAGATGCCCGACGGCGTCCTGCAGCCCCGCCAGTACAGCCTGACGCAGGCCGACGACGGCCGGCACCGCCGCTTCGCCGTTAAGCGTGTGCGCACTGACGGAGCACCTGACGGCGAGATGTCCAGCCTCCTGCACGACCATGTCAGCGTGGGAGACGAGGTTACCCTCTCCGCGCCCTTCGGCGACGTCGTCCTGGAATACACGGACCGGCCTGTGGTGCTGGCGAGCGCGGGCATCGGGATCACGCCCATGGCCGGCATGCTGTCGCACCTGGTCAAGTCCGGCTCCCAACGGAAGGTCATGTTCCTGCACGCGTCCGACTCCCCTGCCTCCTTTGCCTTGCGAAACCAGGTGGCGGCCGACCTCGCGGCGCTCCCTGACGCATCCCTCACGTCGTGGTTCCTGAATCCCGACGGCGAAGGCTCCTCCGGAGGAGGCGACAGCGGTACGGTGCACTCGGGTTTCATGAACGTCAAGGACATCCAGTTGCCCTCCGACGCCGAGTATTACCTCTGCGGCCCCGTGCCCTTCATGCAGGCCGTCCGGTCCGCCCTGGTGGGCGCGGGTGTGCGCGCGAAGGACATCCAGTACGAAGTTTTCGGCCCGGATCTGTGGCTGGCCGACTACCAGTAGGCAGGGAGCGGCAGTCCCCGCAGGTTCAGCCGCGGTCCGCCCGCCGGCCCCGGCGGGAGGCTGGCTCTTCCGCGGGCAGGCCGCCGGTTTCGACGGTGGTGCGCCGTCTGCGTTGTTCGAGTGCGGCTGCGGCGAGCGCCCCGGTATCCGCCACGTCCTCCGCGTGGCTGTGCCCGCCGTCGTCCGCCGCCCCGGGTGCCTTGATGCCCGTTGCCTTGACCACGAGCACGGCGATCAGGGTGGTGACCGGGATGGCCAGGACCAGTCCGATGGAACCCACCAGCGTCCGGATGACTTCCTCGGAGAGTTCGGCGCTGGTGAGGGTGTCCATCAGGGGCCGGTCGTAGAGCATGACGATGATCAGGATGGGCAGCGCGGCCCCGGCGTAGGCGAAGGCGATGGTGTACACCGTTGAGGCGATGTGGTCGCGGCCGATCCGCATGGCCGACGTGAACAGCTTCCGGGCGCTGCTGGCCGGCGCCAGTTCGTAGAGCTCCCACACCGCCGCGGACTGCGTGATGGTGACGTCGTTGAGGACGCCCAGGCCGGAGATGATGAGCCCGCACAGGATCACCCCCGAGATGGAGATGTTGTGCGAAGTGTTCACCAGGGTGGCGGCGTCATGGCTGCCCACGCCGGCCAGGTTGGCGGCATCGGTGGCCCACGCCGCCAACAGGGCGGTGATGGCCAGCCCGAAGATGGTACCCAGGAGCGCCGTGGACGTGCGGGCGGAGAACCCGTGGGCGAAGTACAGCACCCCGATCATGATCACGGTGGAGCCCACCAGGGCCAGCAGCAGGGGCGGCTTGCCTTCCACCAGGCCAGGGAGCAGGAAGTTTGCGAGCACGAAGTACGCGCCCACCAGCCCGATCAGCGCCCGGAGCCCCCGCCACCTGGCCACGGCGATGACCACCACCGCGTAGAGCACGGCCAGCAGGACAATCGGCACGGTCCGGACGAAGTCCACGAAGATGTAGGCTGGCGACCCCTGCGATCCCGCGGCGCCCTGGACCTTCGAGAGGTTCAGGTACCGGATCTGGTCCCCGGGCTTGACCCCGTGGGATGAGGCAACGTCGGGGTTGATAACCACCTTCACCGGGCTTCCGCCCTTATCCGGCTCGGTGAACGCGAACGTGCAGCCCGAGCCCTGGCCCGGTGGCTGCTGCGAACCCTGCGGGCTGGTGCCCTGCTGGCTGGTGCCCTGCTGGCAGTTCTCGGTCACCACGTTCTGGATGGTGCCGGTATCGAAGGTCACCCCGGGGGCGGTGGAGTAGGGGTTGGCAAGGGAGACCCCTTCCTTGCTGCCGGAGGGCCACAGCGCGGCCATCCCGGCAAGGGTCAGCAGCGCCAGCGGAATGAGCACCGCGGCCAGGATGCGGTTGGCCTTGCTGCGGGCAGCCATCGCCTGGGGCGTCGGCTCCGAATGATCCAAGGAAGCGTGGGAGTGACCGGCGCCCATCAGCAGTACAACCTCATGGTTGAACTCTACGTGGGGCGCCATAGGGTTTATAAATGGACCATCGGGATGGGGAGGAACCAGCCATGGACAACCGTGGTGCGGGTGGGACCGGCAGCAGCGGGACAGCGGACAAGGGCACGGTGCGGGCCGGACAGATGCCCCTTGTTCCTGCCCACAAGCCCGTCCTGAGCGTCCTTGAAGCATCCGGCAGCACCAAGGGCGTGGTCCTGGTCCTGCACGGGGGCAGGGCCCACAGCCGGGACCCGGTGGAGGCCCGGCACTTGAGCCCGGCCAGGATGATCCCCTTCGCCAGGCAACTGCACCGCGCCGGCCGGGAGCACGGGCTGGCCGTCTGGTCCCTGCGTAACAGCGTCCGCGGCTGGAACGGCCCGGACATGTCTCCGCTGCAGGACGCGCGGTGGGCCCTGCAGCAGATCGCCGAACGCCACCCCGACGTTCCCGTCTTCCTGCTGGGCCACTCCATGGGCGGGTTGACCGCCGTATGCGCGGCTGACCATCCACAGGTAGAGGCCGTGGTGGCACTTGCCCCCTGGCTGAGCCCTGAAACCCCTGCCGGCAGGGTCACCGGCAGGAAGGTCCTGATCATCCATGGCACCACCGACCATATGACCAGTCCCTCGCAGTCGCTGGCCTTCGCCCGGCGCGCTTCCGCGGACGCGGCGAGCATGCAGTACGTGTCACTCAAGGGCGTGGGGCACTTCATGCTCCGGAAGGTCCGCGTGTGGCAGATCCTTGCCACCGGGTTCGTCATCAAGTCCTTTGCCGACAGCACGGGGGCCGGCGTCCAGCCATCCCGTGCCTTCGGGGAACTGCTTCCCGAGTCCTCCGTCCACGTCACCCTGTAGGCCGGTCCCATGCCATGGCGTCCGCCGCCCAATGACCGCTTCTACCGGCTGATCGTCCGCACCGGGAAGTTCCTGCGCTGGGCCCTGCAGCTGGACATCCAGGCCACGGGGCTGGAGCACCTGCCCGGCCCCGGGCACCGAAACGGACCATCACGGCACGCTGCCCGCGGTGAGGGGGCAGTTTTTGCCGTCACGCACTTCGGCTACGTGGATTTTGCCGTGGTGGAGCCTGCTCCTGTGGCGCCGCGCCCGCGCCCAGCTGCGGTTCCTGGTCCATCAGGGTGCGGCGGACCATTGGCTTGCCGGGCCCGCCATCAGCGCCAGCGGCCATGTGGTGGTTGGATACGCGGACCGTTCGGACGCCTACGCGGCCGCGGTGGCCAAGCTGCGGGACGGCGAATACCTGGCGGTGTTTCCGGAGGCGGGGGTCAGCAGAAGCTTCACGGTCCGCGAATGCCGGACCGGGGCTGTCCGGATGGCGGCGGAGGCAGGCGTCCCGGTCATTCCGGTATCCATCTGGGGCGCGCACCGGGTGTTGACGCGTGGGCACGGCTTTTCCCTGCGGCGCAGCTGGCGGGCGCCCATCCGGGTCCACGTGGCCGGGTCCATGGTCTTTCCTGCGGACGTCGACGTTGAGGCGGCCACGGAAGCACTGCGCGGCACGCTTCAGTCAGGGATCGACCGCTGCATCGGCGACTTTCCGCTCCGGCCGGAACACGGGGCGTGGTGGATGCCCGCGCGACTGGGCGGCGGCGCGCCCACCGAGGCCGAGCGGCAGCTGCTGGACGCTGCCGACGCAGCCGCGGGCCGCCGTCGTGCTCCCCGCCAAAAGTAGCTTCGCAGCCCAAGTAAGTAGCACCAAGTGTCGTTTTGAGGGGTCAAAACGACACTTGGCGCTACTTAGTTGGGAACGGCCAGCGCCCTTAGTCAGAGACCACCAGGGTTTCGGCGCCGGCCAGCCGTGCTTTGCCGGTCGCCAGGAGAGGCTCGACGGCGGCGCGCAGGGCGGTCATGGAATCGTCCAGTTCCAGCATGACGGGGTGCTGGTAGGCGATCAGGGCCAGCATGTCCCGGACAGCCTCAGCCGCATCGTCCGCGGCCAGGGACGGCTCGTGGCCCACGAAAACATCCGTCGGCGCGTCCTGCCCCGCACTCCCGCCAGCGTCCAGATGGGGTGCGTCATCAGACCCGGCAGGGGCAGCGTAGCTGACCGCGAACGCCCGGATGCGGCCCTTCCTGCCCGGCGCCACACCGGCCCCGAACGCGGATTCAGGCTGTGCCCGCAGCACGATGGCGCCGTGGGCTCCGGTGAGCTCGTCCAGGAACAGCTTCTGCACCTGCCCCACCGACAGGACCCCCGGGGAGTCCCAGCCGTGGATGGAGGTGTAGTACCGGCCCACCACGTCCGTCAGCTCCACAGACCCGGTGGCAAGGTCCATCACGATGTCGGAACCGGCGTTTTCACCGTCGATGGGGCGGCCGCCGTGGTCCTTGTCCGGGAAGACGGGCAGCTTCAGGGCTCCGGGTTCCACGATGACCAGCCGGGAACGCTGGATGGGTTCCAGCTCCGAGGCTTCGGCGAATGCGGCCCCGGCGCTGCCGGGCTCCACCTTGGCCCGGAGCTTGGTGACTCCCGACGGCGCGTGCTCCACTTCGCGGCGCAGCATGGTCAGGAGGCTGGCCCCGATGCCGTTGCGGCGGTGGTCCCGCGCCACTTCAATGTATGTCCACAGGCGTTCCGGGTGCAGGGACGCCTCGTAGGCAACGCCGGCTGCGACCGGAATTCCGACGCCGTCAATGACGTCCTCGGCCACAATGCAGCGGCGCCACGGCGTACCGTTCGTCCCGTTGGAGGATGGGGCCAGGGCACCGCGGAACTGGCGGGCCTGGGCGGTGTCCGGGTCCCCCCAGATCTCCAGCAGCGCCAGGTCGTCGCCGTCCCGCCATTCGCGGTATTCGATGGCCATGCTCAGGCGCCGATCAGCCGTGCCGCCAGGTAGCCTTCCACCTTGTCCAGGGAGACGCGTTCCTGGCTCATGGTGTCCCGCTCGCGGATGGTCACGGCCTGGTCCTCAAGGGTGTCGAAGTCCACGGTGATGCAGAACGGGGTGCCGATCTCGTCCTGGCGGCGGTAGCGGCGGCCGATCGCACCGGCGTCGTCAAAGTCGATGTTCCAGTTCTTGCGCAGCTGGGCGCCGAGGTCCTTTGCCTTCGGGGACAGGGCCTCGTTGCGGCTCAGCGGCAGCACGGCGGCCTTAACCGGGGCCAAACGCGGGTCCAGTTTCAGCACCGTACGCACGTCTACGCCGCCCTTAGCGTTGGGGGCCTCGTCCTCGGTGTAGGCGTCCACGAGGAAGGCCATGAAGGAACGGGTCAAGCCGGCCGCGGGCTCAATGACATACGGCGTGTAGCGCTCGTTGGTGGCCTGGTTGAAGTAGCTCAGGTCCGTGCCGGAGGCCTTGGCGTGGGTGGACAGGTCAAAGTCGGTGCGGTTGGCGATGCCTTCCAGGCTCGCCCCATTCCGAGCCCTGGAAGCCGAAGCGGTACTCGATGTCCGTGGTGCCCTTGGAGTAGTGGCTGAGCTTTTCCTTCGGGTGTTCGAAGAAGCGCAGGTTCTCCTCGCGGATGCCCAGGCCCGTGTACCAGGACATGCGCTCCTTCATCCAGTACTGGTGCCATTCCTCGTCGGTGCCGGGCTCGACAAAGAACTCCATTTCCATCTGCTCGAACTCGCGGGTGCGGAAGATGAAGTTGCCGGGCGTGATCTCGTTGCGGAATGACTTGCCGATCTGGCCGATGCCAAACGGCGGCTTCTTCCGCGAGGTGGTGAGCACGTTGTTGAAGTTCACGAAGATGCCCTGCGCGGTTTCGGGGCGCAGGTAGTGCAGGCCTTCCTCGCTGGCTACCGGTCCCAGGTAGGTCTTGAGCAGGCCGGAGAACTCCTGGGGCTCGGTCCACTGGCCTCGGGTACCGCAGTTGGCGCAGGCGATGTCCTTCAGGCCGTTCTCCGCCGGACGGCCCTTCTTTTCCTCGTATTCCTCTTCGAGGTGGTCGGCACGGTAGCGCTTGTGGCAGGAGAGGCATTCAACCAGTGGGTCGGAGAAGACCTCCACGTGGCCGGACGCTTCCCAGACCTGGCGGGGCAGGATGACGGAGGAGTCCAGGCCCACCACGTCCTCGCGGCCACGCACCACGGACTGCCACCACTGCCGCTTGATGTTTTCCTTCAGCTCGGCACCGAGGGGCCCGTAGTCCCAGGCAGAGCGGGAACCGCCGTAGATCTCACCGGCCTGGAACACGAAGCCCCTCCGCTTGGAGAGGGAAATGACCTGGTCGAGGACGGATTTTGCTGCCATGGGGTAACTCCAATTTCTACAGGGCCGCTGGGTGCGGTCCGCGGGTTGTCAGGCCCCGGCTTGTGCGTGCCTGCGGTACAGGGGCAACGGGCCGGGGCGGTGAAGGAAGATGGTGGAAAGCTTGTGTCCTAGCGTACCGGCCGCTGCCTGCGCAGCGCGCCCCGGGGCCAGGGCAGGGTGGCAAGGATGATGGCGCCGAGGGTAAGCAGGGTTCCCAGGACGGTGGCGGGCGCGACGACGGTACCCGGGGCGGGCAGCGCAAGGTCCAGGGCCAGCGAGCCGAGCAGTTGGCCCGCGATCATGCCCAACCCGGTGACCAGGACGCCAAGGCTGCGGACCAGGAGGGCACCCAGCCCGATGAAGACGCAGCCCATGGGTCCGCCGAGGTAGTACCACCACTCCCCCGGCAACGGTTGGGCCGGGCCCGCCACGGCCAGCTTCACGGCGAACGCTGCCCAGAGCACGATGCAGCCGGCCACGAAGTTGACCAGGGTGGCGGCAATGGGCGTGCCGTAGTGGAGGGTGGCGGTGCCGTTCATGGCCTGCTGGAAGCTCATGAGGAATCCTGCCGCCACCGGCAGGAGGAGTGGAAGCAGGAGCCCGCCAGCCCCGTCCGCTGCGCCTCCGCCGCTGAACCGTGGCGACACCGCCCAGGCGACGGCGGCGATGGTCAGGATACAGCCGAGGATGCGGATGCCGGTGACGGACTTTTTGCCTGCCGGGCCAATTCCCAGCCGGTCCACCAGCAGGCCGCTTGCGGTCTGCCCGGTGACGGTGGCCACTGTGAAAAGGGCCACACCGAGGATGCCCACCGTGAAGGATTGGGCAAACACGAACAGCGCACCGATGGCGCCTGCCACTACGTAGATGCGGGGAAAGGCGCGGTTGCGAACCGCGGGAAGGATGCTGGCCAGGCCTGCCCGTCCCCGCGGAAGCACCAGTGAAATGACGATCATGACCAGCAGGCCTGTGCTGAAGCTCACGGCCGCTGCGGCGATTCCGTCGTTGAGGCGGGCACCCAGGGCCCCGTTGATGCGGCCCTGGACGGGGATGGCCAGGCCGGAACCCACAGCCAGGGGCAGGCCTGCAAGAACCGGCAGGCGGGAAGGGGAGGTCATTGAATCCACTGTAGTTCAGGCATTATTGCTCTATGAGCAACCCCATTGACGACGTCCCCATCCGCGACAGCATGATCCGGCTGGGCCAGCTGCTGAAGCTCGCCAACCTTGTGGAGGACGGAGTGGAGGCCGCCGAGCTCATCAAGAACGGGCTGGTTAAGGTCAACGGTGAGATCGATGACCGCCGCGGCCGCCAGCTGCACAACGGCGACACCGTCACCGTCAACGGCCAGACCATCCGGGTGGTGGCACCCACGGCGGACTAGCCGCGGCGGCTGGCCTGCCGCCGTCGTCCCTCCTACTTGTTCAGCACCTCATGCGTGAGGAACTCCCCCACGTGCTCGATCTCCTGCTGGTTGATGCCGTGCCACATTCCGGTGTACAGCACTTTGGTGAGCTTGACGTGCTTGCGCACCCACCCCATGGTGAACTCGATCTTGTCCTGGGTGATCACCGGATCCTGCTGGTCGCGGCCCCAGAACATGGGGACGGTCCCGTCCAGCTCGGAATCCTTGAAGGTGGGGTCGTTGCCGGCGTCCACCACGAAGCCCGAAAGGCCGACGACGGCGGCGAAGTCGGCGGGCCGCTGGCGCAGGAGCGTGGTGGCCATGGCCATGCCCATGGAAAAGCCCAGCAGCGAGACGGACGGGTGGCCCGCCCTGATGGTGTCGATCCATTCCAGTACGTAGGCCGAAGCCTCCTTGACCCGGTCCAGCGAGTAGTCGATGGAGGCCGTCAGCGGGAACCAGGTGAAGCCGGGGCCCATGGCGATGGGCGCCCGCACCGAGGCGACAGCGAAGTCCCCGGGCAGCATGTCGGCGACGCTGAGCAGGTCCTGCTCATTGGCACCGTAGCCGTGGAGAAGCACCAGCAGCGGTTTGCCGGCACGCTGGCCTTCCGGATGGGACCACAGGACAACGGGGGCAGGAAATACTTCGGCGTCAGTCATGGTTTCCATTCTTACAGTTACCGGAAAGTAGCAACCTACGTTCGCGTAGGCAGCAAAACGGAAGGCAGGATAGGACCGTGACTGACGCAAGTGCCATCCAGACCCCGTCTGCGCTCCCCGGCCCCCACCCCTGGACCCGGTATGTGGCGATGGGTGACTCCTTCACCGAAGGCATCGGCGACCCCGAGCCCTCAAGCCCCGGCGGCCATCGCGGCTGGGCGGACCGCGTAGCCGAGGAACTGGGCCGCACCCAGCCGGATTTCGCCTACGCCAACCTTGCCGTCCGCGGCCGGCTGCTGCAGCAGATCGTGGACCAGCAGTTGGCCCCTGCCCTGGAACTCAAGCCGGACCTGGTTACCCTGTCCGCCGGCGGCAACGACCTGATCCGCCCCGGCGGCGATCCTGACGTCCTGGCCGGGAAACTCGATTCCGTGGTCCAGATCCTGTCCGCGGGCGGCGCCACCGTGGTGTTGTTCAACGGCCCGGATACGGGTTCGTCGGTGCTGGGCCGGATCCGCAGCAAGGTGGCCATCTATAACGAGAACCTGCGCACGGTGGCGGCCCGGCATGACGCCGTGATCGCGGACATGTGGTCGCTGCGGCAGTTGAGCGACCCGCAGATGTGGGACCAGGACCGGCTGCACTTCTCCCCCTGGGCCACCACACCATCGCCGCCATGGTGCTGGATTCGCTGAACGTACAGCATTCCCTGGAACCGCTGCAGCCCAAGCCGCTCCCGCCGCGCACCTGGCGCGAGGCCAGGAGCGGGGACTTCGTGTGGGCACGGGAATACTTCGTGCCGTGGGTACTGCGCCGGCTGCGGCACCAGTCCTCCGGCGACGGCGTCACGGCAAAACGGCCGACGCCGGGTCCCGTCTTTGGCCCGGGTGTTCCGTTGGGATCGGGCGAGGGTCCGCTGGGAACTTCCGAACCCAGCCGCCGGTAGGGCCCCCGGGGTTACGCTGGAAGGACACACTCGAGAGGCGCGGCACCGTGAGCAGCTTGTTTTTCTGGATCATCATCCTGTCCTTCGTTGTCCCCATGGCCATGCGGGCATACCGGCGCTCCATGGCGCGGCGGGAACGGGACCAGGGCTTGCCCGGGCCGTTTACCGGGCCAGGCCAGTTCCCCGGTTCCAACCAGTACCCGGGGTCCAACCAGTACCCCGGATACGGCCAATTTCCAGGCTCCGCCGGGCCGCAGAGCAACCAGCCCCGCAACGGCTACACCCAGCAGGACTACTTCTCCGGCGGCTTCCGCCAGCCCGGCCAGCAGGACCAGCCGCCGCTGCCTTACCAGTACGGGCAGCCGCCCATGGCTGACCCCCGCTACGGTGCTGCGCCACAGGAATTCGGGCACGAACCGCCGCACCAGCAGCAGCCTTACCAGGAACAGCCTTCCGGGCCTGCCACGCCCCCGCCGCCGGCAGCACCGCAAGGGTTCCGGGCCCGGAAACTCGCCGAGCCTGGACCAGCAGTACAGCAACGGTCAGCTGTCCATGGAGGAATACATGAAGCGCCGCGCCGACATCATGAACGGCTGAGCCAGCTTGGGGATCACAACAGGGCGGGGACCGGATTTCCGGTCCCCGCCCTGTTGTGCTTAATCCACCGTGGTTAGTTCACCTTTGCGGAGCCCACTTTTCAGTCCACTTTTACTCAGTCCACCTGCGGGAAACCCAGGTCGATCACGGAAGTGGACGGGTCCGGCCAGCGGGTGGTCACTACCTTGCCCCGCGTGTAGAACCGGATGCTGTCGGGGCCATACATGTGCGTGTCGCCAAACAGCGAGTTCTTCCATCCGCCGAACGAGAAGGTGCCCACCGGGACCGGGATGGGGACGTTGACGCCCACCATGCCTGCCTCTACGTCGAATTCGAATTGCCGGGCCGCTCCGCCGTCGCGGGTGAAGATGGCCGTGCCGTTGCCGAATTCGTTGTCGTTGACCAGTTTCACGGCATCGCTGTAGGTGTCGACGCGGACCACTGACAGGACGGGCCCGAATATCTCGTCGTCGTACACCTTCATGCCCGGCTTGACGTGGTCCACCAGGCTGACGCCAATGAAGAAGCCCTTGGAATCGAACTGTTGCGAGCGGCCGTCCACCACCACGGTGGCCCCTTCGCCTTCCGCTCCCGCCACGTAGGAGGCCACCCGGTCCCGGTGCTCCGCAGTGATCAACGGGCCCATCTGGGAGGTGGGGTCGGTTCCCGCACCGATCTTGAGGTCTGCCATGCGGCTGGAAATCGCCTTGACCAGGTCGTCGGCGATGTTGCCCACGGCCACCAGGACGCTGACGGCCATGCAGCGTTCGCCGGCGGAACCGTAGGCGGCGGAGACCGCTGCGTCGGCAGCCATGTCCAGGTCGGCGTCGGGAAGCACCACCATGTGGTTCTTCGCCCCGCCCAGGGCCTGCACCCGCTTGCCGTGCTCCGCCGCCCGGCGGTAGATCGTCTTGGCGATGGGCGTGGACCCGACGAAGCTCACGGCCTTGACGTCAGGGTGTTCCAGCAGGACGTCTACGGCTTCCTTGTCGCCATGGACCACGTTCAGGACACCTGCCGGCAGGCCCGCCTCGGCGAAGGCCTCGGCGATGAAGACGGCGGCGGACGGATCCTTCTCGCTGGGCTTCAGCAGCACGGTGTTGCCGCAGGCCAGTGCACTGCCGATCATCCACAGCGGAACCATGGCCGGGAAGTTGAACGGGGTGATGCAGGCCACTACCCCCACCGGCTGGCGGACGGAGTGGACGTCGATGCCGCCGGAGACCTGCTCCGAGCGTTCGCCTTTGAGCATGTGGGACAGGCCGGTGGCGAAGTCGATGTTTTCCAGGCCGCGGGCGATCTCGCCCTCAGCGTCGGAGAGGACCTTGCCGTGCTCGCTGGTGAGGACGGCGGCGAGCTCGGGCTTGCGCTGGGTGAGGATTTCGCGGACCCGGAAGAAGATGGTGGTCCGCTTGGCCATGCTGGTGGCGCGCCAAGCCGGCAGTGCGGCGCGGGCGGCCGCGATGGCTTCCTCCGTCCGTGCCGCGGAGGCGAGCGCCACCTGCTTCTCCTGTTCACCGGTGGCCGGGTTGTAGACGGGACCGAAGCGGTCGGCATCGCTGACGCGCGCGCCGTTGATGTAGTGCGGAATGGTTTCCAAGATGGGTCTCTTTCCTGCGTTGCGTGCGTCGTGGTTAGTTGGACGTCGTCCGGTTGGCGGACTCAAGTGAGCCGTCCGCGAGCTTGATGATCATGGAGCAGTCCTTGCCGGCCGCACCGGCGTCGATGAGCTGCTGGAACAGCTGCTGGACATGCTTGCCGATCTCTAGCGGCGTGCCGGTGTCCTCGGCAGCGCTGATGGCCAGGCCGATGTCCTTGTTGGCAAGCTCGGTGGTGAAGGTAGGTGCGAAGTCGTTGTTGGAGGCCGCAGTGGGAACCACCCCGGGTACCGGATACCAGGTGCGGAGCGCCCACGAGTCCCCCGAGGACACCGAGGCGATGTTCCAGAAGACCTGCTTATCCAGGCCCAGCCGGTCCGCGAGGACCGCGCCCTCCGCGGTGGAGGCCAGGTTGATAAAGAGCATCAGGTTGTTGCAGATCTTGGCCGCCTGCCCGGTGGTGGGGCCGCCGGTGGGGATGATGTTCGCGGCCATGGGGCCGATGTAAACCGACGCATCGGCCACTGCGCCCTCCTCGCCGCCCACCATGAAGGTCAGTGTTCCGGCCTCGGCGCCGCTCATGCCACCCGAGACCGGGGCGTCAACGAAGCGGAAGCCGGCGGCAGCAGCGGCGTCGTGCGCCCTGCGCCGACGCAATGTCGATCGTGGAGGAGTCCACCAGCAGGGTGCGGGTGTCCGCATGCGCCAGCACCCCGTCCTCTCCGAGATAGACTGCCCGGGCGTGCTCGCCCTTGGGCAGCATGGTGAATACGGCGTCCGCGCCGTCCACTGCTTCGGCGATGCTGGCTGCGCGTTTGACGCCCCCTGCTTCGGCGGCTGCCAGTGCCTCGGGGTTGAGGTCGAAGCCGCGCACGTCGTGCCCCGCCTTCACCAGGTTCACGGACATGTGGCCGCCCATATTGCCCAGGCCGATCCAACCGATAACTGCCATGCGTAAGCTCCTTTGCTTCCATTCCGGCGTAGCTGCCGACACTTCCGTGTCTAGGATCACACCCTGCTAGAGTGCAATCAAGGGAAAAATTCACAGACGCCCTGTGCATTGCTGCACATGCAAAGGAAGGCCATGCGTGGACTCCAGACGGTTGCCAAGCCCCGATGACCTGCTCATCCTGTTGACGGTGGCGCGGCTGGGCCGGTTCAATGCCGTGGCGGAGACACTGGGAACCACGCACACCACCATTTCCCGCCGGATCCTGGCCCTGGACAAGCAACTGGGCGGCCGCACCCTGGAACGCAGCCCGCACGGCTGGGAGTTGACGCAGTTAGGTGCCGCCGCAGTGGACGCGGCAGAGACCATCGAGGCCACACTTGGCTCACTTTCCGGGCTGATCAGCAAGGACCAGAGCGCCCTTTCCGGCCTGGTCCGGGTCGCCACGACAGACGGTGTGGGCGCCGTGTTCGTCACCCCATCGCTGGTGCGGCTCCAGCAGCAGAACCCGCAGCTGAACATTGAAATGCTGAGCGCCACCCGCAAAGTCAGCCAGAACCGGTCCGGCGTGGATCTTGAGATCGTGGTGGGCCGGGCCGACGTCAGCACAGCCCAGACCATCTTCCTGAGCAACTACTACCTGCGCCTTTATGCGAGCCCGGCCTACGCGGCCCGGCACGGCCTGCCGGAGACGCTCGACGACGTGGGGCAGCACGCGTTTGTCTCGTACGTGGAGTCTGCGCTCCAGGTCGAAGAGCTCGGGCCGCGCTGGTCAGCGCAGCTTCCGGCGCCCAGGACGAGTTTCCAGGCCACCAGCGTGTTCGCACAGGTGGAGGCGGTGCGAAGGGGAGCCGGCATCGGGCTGCTGCCCAACTTTATGGTGGGCGACGGCTCCGAATTCGTTCCCGTCCTGGCGGCCGACTTTGAACGCCAGCTGCCCATCTGGGCGGTTGCACGCCCGGAGTCACTCCGTTCAGCGCGCGTACAGGCCGTGATTGCGGCGCTGAAGGAAGAGGTGAAGGAGCGTTCCGGGCTGCTGGCCGGTTAGGCCATCGTTCCGGAACACCGACGGATCCCACAGCAACGCCAGCGAGTGCGGAACGGGTCCGCAGGACTGCAGAGGAAGCAGTTCCTTCTGCCCTGGACGCGCCGCGCAGCGCTCCCGGACGAGGCCTGCTAGGCCAGGAAGCTGCTGCGCAGCTGGCCGCCCAGCTGCCCAATCTCGGTCAGGAACCCGTCGTGGCCGATCGGCGCCTGGATGACCTGGACATCCACGTCGCCGGGCAGCGCCCGGGCCAGTTCATGGGACTGCGATGGGAAATAGAGCCTGTCGGAGTCGACGGCGGCCACAAAGAACCGCGCCGTGGACCTGGCCAGGGTTTCGGCCAGGGTGCCCCGTCCCCGGCAGACATCATGGCTCATCAGCGCCTCGGTCAAGGCGATGTAGCTGTTCGCGTCGAAGCGCTTCACGAGCTTGTTGCCCTGGTGGTCCAGGTAACTTTCCACTTGGTAGCGGCCGCGGGAAGCCAGTGCTTCACCGCGCAGGGGCGACTCGGAGGCCTGGGGTTCCCGGCCGAAGCGCCCTTCCAGCTCTGCAGCGGAGCGGTAGGTGATGTGGGCGATGCGTCGGGCGAGGGCCAGCCCCTCTTCCGGGCTTGGGCCGCCGTAGTAGTCGCCGCCGTTGAAGTTCGGGTCCTGCCGGATGGCCAGCGTCTGGGCTTGGGCGAAGGCAATTTGTTCGGCGGTGCTGGCCGCCCCAATGGAGATCACGGCGCAGCGCTGCACCCGTTCGGGGTACATCACGGCCCATTCCAAGGCCCGGGCGCCGCCCATGGATCCTCCGAGGACGGCGAACCAGCTTTTGATGCCCAGCCTGGTCTGCCAGCCGGGCCTCCGCCGTGGTGCTGTCGCGCAACGTGACCAGGGGGAACCTCGATCCCCAGGGCGCTCCATCCGGAGCGGCCGAGGAGGGGCCGGTGGACCCGTAGCAGCCGCCCACGATGTTGATGGACACAACGAAGAAACGGCCGGTATCCACGGGGGCACCCGGGCCGGCGAGTTGTTCCCACCAGCCTTCCTCATCGGTGTCGCCGCGGGTCACGTGGGTGCTGCCGGTCAGCGCGTGCTCGATCAGGATGGCGTTGCTGGCGTCCGCGTTGAGCGTCCCCCAGGTTTCGTACGCCAGGGTGACGTCCGGCAGGTATCCCCCGGCCTCAAGTTCCAGTCCCCCGATGGAGGCGTAGCGGACGATTCCGTGTTCAGGGACGGTGGTACGGGCGACGGTAACCGTCATGGCAAGACCTCTTCTACGCGCTTGCCTGCCGTCATGTGACCGGCAGGCCAGGTCTTCACCCGGGGCACCCCACCGCGGATGGAGGGTTGCCGGCCAGCAAGCCGGGGCTGTCACTGGCACTCATGACCTGGTTCGAGTGTACGAAACACCCCCCGCCCCAGGCCAAGAGTATGACTGGTTGTGACTTTCCCGGCTTGCCGGCCGGCACGCGGTGCAGGCCCCGGCTCTGCTGTCAGGCTTGGGCGCCCTTGGCTGCGCGGAAGCCCGCTTCCAGGTCGGCCAGGATGTCGTCGATATGCTCCAGGCCCACGGAAAGCCGGACCAGGCCGGGGTGCACCCCGGCCACGACCTGCTGCTCCGGCGGGAGCTGGCTGTGCGTGGTCGACGCCGGGTGGATGACCAACGAGCGGACGTCACCGATGTTGGCCACATGGGAGTGCGGCTCGAGGGCGTCGACGAAACGCTTGCCCGCCTCCGCCCCCTGCAAGGTTGAAGGCGACGACGGCGCCCGTCCCCCTGGGCCCGTACTTGCGGCCGCGCTCATACCAGGGGCTGGACGGCAGCCCCGCGTAGGCGACGGATTCGACGTCGTCCCTTGCCTCCAGCCAGCGCGCCACTTCCGTTGCGTTCGCGACGTGCCGCTCCACCCGCAGGCTCAAGGTTTCCAGGCCTTGCGAAATCAGGAACGCATTGAAGGGAGACACCGCTGAGCCCAGGTCGCGGAGCAACTGCACGCGGGCCTTGAGGATGTAGGAGAGGTTGGCCCCGAGTGCGCCGCCCTCCCCCAGGTCGCGTGCATAGACCAGGCCGTTGTAAGTGGGGTCCGGGGTGTTGAAGCCCGGGAACCGCTCGGGGTCCTTGCTGAAGTCGAACTTGCCGGAATCGACAATGACGCCCGCGATGGCCGTGCCGTGGCCACCCAGGTACTTGGTGGCCGAGTGGATCACGATGTCCGCTCCCCACTCCAGCGGGCGGATCAGGTAGGGGGTGGACAAGGTGTTGTCCACGATCAGGGGCACGCCGGCCTGGTGGGCCACCTCCGAGATGCCTTCGATGTCCAGGACGTCCTGGCGCGGGTTGGAAACGACTTCACCGAAGAAGAGCTTGGTGTTGGGCTGGACGGCATCGCGCCACTGGTCCAGGTTGTCAGGGTCCGCCACAAAGGTGACCGAGATGCCGAACTTCTTCAGCGTATGGGCGAACAGGTTGTAGGTGCCGCCGTAAAGGCTGGGGCTGGCCACGATGTGGTCGCCTGCCTCGGCGATGTTCAGGACAGCGAAGGTTTCAGCGGCCTGCCCGGAGCTCAGCAGCAGGGCGGCCACGCCTCCTTCGAGGCTCGCAACCCGTTGCTCGACGGCGTCCTGGGTGGGATTGCCGATGCGGGTATAGATGGGGGCAAGTTCAGTCAGGGCAAAACGGTTGGCGGCGCTTTCAGCGCTGGGAAACACGAATGACGTGGTCTGGTAGATGGGCAGGGCGCGGGCACCCGTGGCGCTGTCCGCCGCCTGGCCTGCATGGATCTGGCGGGTTTCGAAGGACCATCCGTTGGACATCCAAATCTCCTTTGACATGGGCCCGGCATGCTCACCGGCAGTACGGGCCGCGCTTGCTCCCGGCTGTTGCCGGAGAGCCAGGTCTTCACCCGGGGCACCCCACCGCGGATGGAGGGTTGCCGGCCAGCGAGCCGGGGCTTGGCGCTGGCACTCATAACCTGCGCCCAGTCTAGGAACCGGGTGGTGGCCCTGGACAGGATTGTGACGAACAAGGTCCTGTCGCGGGCTCCGCGCGTGCTGGCACATGGGCAGGCGGCACACAAAATGCCAGTAAGGGTACCCTTAGCTGAGAGCCGGATCACAAAGTGCCAAGATGTTCGCATGCGCATGGATCACGTCTCTTACGCCTGTGAACACGATGGCCTCGCGGCCACTACCGAACGTATTGCAACTGCCCTCGGCGTTGAGGCAGTGAAGGGTGGCGTACACCCCCGGTTCGGTACCCGGAATATGATCATCCCGCTCGCCGGGCATAAGTACCTGGAAGTCGTTGAGGTCCTGGACCACCCGGCATCCGACAAGGCGCCGTTCGGACAGGCGGTGCGCGCCCGCTCCGCTGCCGGTGGCGGCTGGATGGGCTGGTGCGTCGAAGTGGACGACCTCGCCCCCTTCGAGGAACGCCTGGGCCGCGCCGCCGTGAACGGCAACCGCAAGTTCCCGGACGGCCGCGAACTGGTCTGGAAGCAGATTGGCATCCTGGGCCTCATCGCCGATCCCCAGGTGCCGTACATGCTCAAGTGGGAGGGCGATCCGTCCCTCCACCCGTCCAACGCGTACCAGAGCAACCTCAAGATGAGCTGCCTGACCATCGCCGGTTCCGCCTCGCGGGTGACCGAGTGGCTGGGTGAGCCGGTGGAGAAGCCGCTTGAGGACGTCGCGGTCGAGTGGGTAGCCCCGCACGGAACACCGGGCATCCTGTCGGTTACCTTCGAGACCGCCAACGGAGCCGTCACTATCTGACCCTCCAGTCCTCCCTCTTGCGTCTTTCGCAAGGTGGGCGACCCGGGCATGCGCCCGGGTCAGCTTCGGCCGCCATGAGGTGGTGACAACGGCGTCACCTCCTCATGGCGGCCGAATTCGTTTAAGTGGCGGCTGGTGTGCAAAATGAGGGCCGAGTACTTTTCAACGCCGCCCTTGCTCCTTTTCGCGCCGGGAACGCGGGCTGCGAAAAGCAACCTTCGCATCTAAAACGTCCGACGACGGCAGGCAACTTCAGAGCTCCGGCACACCTGGCGCTGGTAGCGGCACCGGTGCAATCCATGAATGTCAGACCCCCGTTGGATGATTCTTCTATGGGAATCGGCGTTGAGGCAACGAGGGCATCGGAGGGTGTCCACGCCTCTGTTGCTGCCCTTGATGGGCTGGGCCGTGAGGACGCTTTCCTGGCTGCGGGGGTCGGCGTTGGCGCCGGTGTTGACGTGCTGCAGCGGCGGTATGAGATCCGGCTGGAACGGCTGGAGCTTGGGTCCCGCATCGCGGCTCAACTCGCCGCCGGGCAGGCGCGGGACGCTGCCGAGGCCGTCGAATTCCAGCAGGCCATGACCCCGCCGGACGCATCAGTCCAGGAGCGCACGTACGCCGAGATGTCGGTGGTGGAGGAGATCGCAGGGGTCCTGACCATCAGCTCGGCCGCCGCAGGGGCGTTTGTCGAGCAGTCACGGCGAATCTGTTCGCTGGCGCCTGCTTTTGAGGCGTTATCTGCCGGGGCGATGTCCTGGCAGCATGCCCGCATCGTTGCTGACGAAACCGAAGGCCTCGACGCGGCGGGTGCCGCCGCTTTGGTGGCGCACTTCTTCGACCCTGACGCGGCCAACCCCGCCCGCGGCGCAGCCCCGGGCGATCTCGTCCCGGCCCGGTTCCGCGCCAGGGTCCGTGCCTGGCGGGAACGCCACCACCCCGAATCCATCGGGAAACGCCACGCCAAAGGTGGTGCCGGCCGGCGGATGGAATACGCCCCCGACCGCGACGGCATGGCCTGGCTCTCCCTCTACCTGCCAGGGGACACCGCCTGCGCCATCTGGAACCGCACCACCGCCACCGCCCGCGGCCTCCAAGGACCCGACGAAACCCGCACCCTCACCCAACTCCGCCCCGACATCGCCGCATCCCTGCTGCTGGGGGCTGGGACTGCCACTGAACGTGCTGATGTCCCCACCCCGCAGGCCGATGTCCTGGTCACCGTTCCGGTGTTCTCCCTGCTCGGGCTGACCGACGAACCAGCAGTGTTGGATGGGTTCGGGCCGGTTCCGGCGTCCCTGGCCCGGAAACTCGTCGCCGACGGAGCGGACTCCTTCTACCGGGTCATCGTCGACCCCAGGGACGGGGCGCCCCTGGAAATCGGCCGGACGAACTACCGGCTCACCGAAACCATCAAACGCTGGATCAGGATGCGGGACGGAAAATGCACCTTCCCCGGCTGCAGCAACCGCACCCCCGACAACGACACCGACCACCTCACCGCCTGGAAACACGGCGGCACCACCAACGTCAGCAACCTGGCACAACTCTGCCCCCGACACCACAGACTCAAACACAACAGCCAATGGACCCCCGACCCGGCCGCCCGGAATGAACCACCCGGCTGGACCTCACCCACGGGGCGGCACTACAAACCCGAACACCCCGACCCCCAACCAACCCACTGGCCACCAGGGATCCTGCCCGTGGACGCTGTTGCGGCGGTTGCTGAGGTGCGGGCCCAGCTAAATGCCCGGACTTCGGTGGACAGCGCGGGGCTGGAGGATGGTCCGCCGTGGCACCAGCTCCTTGCCGGGATGCCGGCGTGGCCCGATCCTCCCGAGCCGCCACTTGAGGAACCATACGGCGACAATGTGCTGGACCAGGACGGGCTTTGCGCTGCTGATCCCCTGTGGGACGACTTTTATGCGAAGCCCTTCATATTGCCGCCCGACCCACAGGCTGACTGGGAGTTGCTGCTGTCACTGATGTGAGCGCAGTGACGCACCTCAGGCAATCGCCATGGCCATGCACCCCGCTGCTACCCCAGCCCCACGGCCTTGCCGAAGAGGCTAAAACCTACGAAAGCCACGATATCCAGCAGCGCGTGGGCGATGACCAACGGCATCACGCGCTTGGTACGGGTATACAGCCACGCGAAAACTACTCCCATCACGGCGTTGCCAATGAAGGGACCGAAACCCTGGTACAGGTGGTAGCTGCCCCGCAGCAGGGAGCTCACGGCGATTGCCAGCGGCATGCTCCAGCCGAACTTGCCGAACCGGTCCAGGAGGTAGCCCACCACAATGACTTCCTCGAGCACCGCGTGGCGGACGGCGGACAGGATGAGGACGGGCACGGTCCACCAGTAGGCATCCAGCGCGCTGGGGATGATGGCGGTGGTGATACCCAACGCACGCCCGGCAGCGTATAGCCCCAGGGAGGGGATGCCGATCAGTGCAGCAAGGCCCAGCCCCTGCAGCAGGTCCCTGCCGGGCCGGGCGAAGTTGAACCCTAGTTTGCGGAACGCAGAGCCGGAGTTGCCGGCGTCGCCCGGCGCGGCCTGCTGCCGGTCCGTGAGGAAGTACAGGACCAGCAGCACCGGCACCAGCGCAAAGATGATGTCCAGCAGCTGATAGGTGAGGTCGAAGTACTCCCTGGTGCTCTGGGAACGGTTCAGGGTGGATGTGCCTTGGGCCAGCGGGGCACGCGTCATCTTGTCCAGCAACTGCACCACGGAGTAGACGGCCGACTGGCCAAGGGACAGGCCCAGGACGATCCAAACTTCGAGCCGCAGGCGTCGGCGGGAGGGAACCAGCATGTTCCCATCTTGCCTGCAGTTTCTGGATCCGCCCTGATGGAGTTGCCGGTGTCCGCGGCGGGAACGGGGAAGAGCCCCTGCCTGATCCAGCCGGAGCGCCTGGATCAGGCAGGGGCGACGATCACTTCCGTGCCGTTGGCTTCAAACGCGGCCTTGTCCCGGGCGGAGATACCGGAGTCGGTGATGAGCCGGGTGAAGTGGTACCCGTCCATGGTGGCAAAGGCCCGCACGCCCACCTTTGAGGAATCGGCCAGGACATAGGACACCCTGGCGCGGGAGGCCAGCAGCGCGTTGACCGAGGCTTCCCCCTCTCCCGTGTTGGTGGGGCCGACTTCGGGGTCGATGCCGTTGACGCCGATGAACGCGATGTCCAGCACCACCTTCTGCATGATGATGTCCGTGTAGGGCCCCACCAGTTCATAGGACCGCGGATTGAGGATTCCGCCGGTCACCATCACCTTGATGTTGGGCCGGACCGCCAACTGGCCGGCAATGTTGATGGCATTAGTGACCACCGTGAGGGTGGGCTGGTTGGAGGGGGCGTTCAGGTCTTCCCGGGTGGCCAGGATCTGCGCGAGTGCTGTGCTGGTGGTGCCCCCGCACAGGCCAATGACCGAACCGGGCCGTATAAGGGCCGAGGCGCACTGGGCGATCTGTTCCTTGGCATCGGCATGGTCGTCACGGTTGTAGCGGCCGGGCAGGTCGTACGCCAGGGCACCCGTGGTGGCGCCGCCGCGGGTGCGCGTGAGGAGCCGGCGCTTGGCAAGGCTGTCCAGGTCGCGGCGGGCAGTGGCCGGGGAAACATTGAGGGTACTGACAATCTCGTCGACCTCTACTTGGCCGGTCTTGGCCAGCAGGTCAAGAATCGCCGTCAAGCGGTCAGTGCGCGTCATTCAGTGGGGCCTTTCGATACACCGGTCACCACTCTCTGATGACGTTTTCTGATTATACCCAGAGGGAAACAATCAGGAACAATCAAAAGGGCGATGGGCCCTACCGTTCCCTGACCCCGGCCCGCCACACAGCGTACGTCAACGGCATGCCCGGGCGGTAAGCGAGATGGGTGGCCGACGGGGCGTTCAGCACGTGCAGGTCGGCACGGTGCCCGACGGCGATGGACCCCACAGCGCGTTCACCGTCGGCGTCCTGCCCGGTTTCCCTGTGCAGCGCCAGGGCGCCCCCGTAAGTGGCGGCGCGGACCGCTTCATGCACACTGAGGTGCATTTGCAGGACGGCGGTCGCCACGCAGAATGCCATGGAACTTGTGTACGACGTTCCAGGGTTGCAGTTGGACGCCAGCGCCACCTGCACCCCCGCGTCGAGCAGTTGGCGGGCGGGTGCCAGCGGCTGGCGGGTGGAGAGGTCGCAGGCAGGAAGGCATGTGGCAACAGTGCCCCGCTTACCGGCTCCGGTAGCGGGATCCCAGCCGGACCAGGACGCGGCCAGGGCCTTCACGTCCTGCCCGGCCAGATAGTTCACGTGGTCCACGCTGGCAGCGCCCAACTCCACGGCGAGCTGTACGCCCGGGCCCCCTCGCCCAGTTGGTTCCCGTGCACGCGCAGTCCCAGTCCTGCGTCGCGGCACGCCATCAGGACGCGGCGGGACTGCTCCGCGGTGAAAGCACCTTCCTCGCAGAACACGTCGGCCCACTGGACGTAGGGGCGGACGGCGTCAAGTATGGGTCCGCAGACCAGGTCCGTGTATGCCTCCGGGTCCTGGCCGGCCGGAACCAGATGGGCGCCGAGGTAGGTCACCTGGTCCGCCACGGTGGACGCGATGCGCGCACTGCGGGCCTCATGTTCGACGTCCAGGCCATAGCCGGTCTTGGTCTCCAGATACGTGGTGCCCTGCGAGACGGCTTCGGCCACCCGCCCCATCGCCAGCCGGGTCAAGTCGAAGTCGGAGGTAGCGCGAGTGGCGTTCATGGTGACGGCGATGCCTCCGGCGGCATAGGCCTCCCCTGCCATCCGGGCTTCGAATTCCGCCGTCCGATCGCCGGCGAACAGCAGGTGGGTGTGGGAGTCCACCCAGCCGGGGAGCATGGCCCGGCCACCGGCGTCCACAACACCGTCCGCCGCGGGGGCTTCTGCAGCGGCGCCGATCCAGGCGATCCGCTCCCCCTCGATCACCATCGCCGCATCCTTCAGGACGCGGTGCCCAAGGTCCTGCGTCATCAGCTCGGCAATGTTGGTGATCAGGGTACTCATGGGACTATTCTTCAACGCCGGATGGACCAGCGGGTGGCCGCCAGGGCCTGCGCTGTCCGGGATGCCGGACCGTCGGCAGCAGGACTATCGGCGGCCTGACTGTCAGCGGGCGCGGCCTCCTGGCCAGCGAGAATCTGGTTCGCCGCCAGCTCCGCCATGGCGGCGGAGGTTTGGAATCCGTAGCCGCCCTGCCCGGCGAGCCAGTAGAAACCTGCTGCTTCGGCGTCGAACCCCGCGACCGGAATCCCGTCCGCGGCTTCGGTGCGCAGCCCCGTCCAGGCCCGGCGGATTGCCGTGATTCCCAGGCTGGTGACGGCGTTCAACGTCTCCACCAGCCGTTCCACGTCGCCCGGCCGCGGTTGGGCGTCCTCCGGCCCACTGGGCACAGTCTCCGACGGTGAGATGAGGACGTCCCGGCCCTCCGGCCGGAAATAGAACGAATTGTCCGCGGCAGCCACCATGGGGGTGGCGGCGGGCAGGGAATGGTCGACGGCGGCAATCGCCGCCGTTCGCCGGTACGGCTGCAGGCCCAGCTTTTCGACACCGCTGATCACCGCGAGCTCGTCCGCCCAGGCACCGGCCGCGTTGACCAGGACGCCTGCTTCGAAGCCCTCGGCACCGGCGCCCACCTGCCACCCGGAACCCAGCCTTTGCGCGGAGTGCACCCGTGCACCGGTAATGATGTCGGCGCCGGCGGCGAGCGCCCGCTTACGGTGCCTGTCAAGGAGCAGGGGCGCGTTGCAGCCGAAGGAGCCGGTATCCAGCCCGGCGGCGGCAAAGGTTCCGGGGACCAAAGCCGGACAAAGCTCAAGGGCGCGGTCCACGGTGATGGGTTGCATATGCCCGCTGGCTTCGGCAGCGACATCTTCCGCAGAGCCCACCAGCATAAAACTGCGCGGCGTCAGGACCGGCTCGGGTGATTCCGCGTCGTGTGCTGCGAGCAGTTCAAGGGTCCGGATGGTGAGCTCCTGCACCACGGGAGGCCCGTAGCTGGGGATCAGCTGGCGGGCGGAACGGGAGGACGTGTGGTACGCCAGCTCCTGCTCCGCCTCCAGCAGCGCAACGCTGCAGCGGCCGGCGAGCGCGGCCGCCAGGGACAGGCCGGCGATGCCGCCGCCCACAATCAGGACATCGTAGTGTGCTGCCATTCGTCCATCCTGACAGAGTTACTACGGACTGGCCCCTGCCTTTCCGGAAGTCCCGTCAGGCTGCTGCCTCGGCGCGGCTGGCGAGGAAGGCACGCACGCATGCTTCGACGTCGTCGGCTGAATGCGCGGCGGAAAGCTGCACCCGGATCCTTGCTGCACCGCGCGGGACCACGGGGAAGCTGAAGGCGGTGACGAAGACGCCGTGCTGCAGCATCCGGTCGGCCACCTTGGCCGCCATGACGGCATCGCCGAACATGACCGGGACGATGGCGTGTTCGCCGGGGAGCAGGTCGAAGCCCTCCTCCGTCATGCGGCGGCGGAACAGTTCAGCGTTTTCAAACAAACGGCGCCGCAGGTCGGCAGAGTTCTCCACCAGGTCCAGCGCCTTGAGGGTGGCTGCAACAATGGCGGGCGCCAGGGAGTTGGAGAAGAGGTAGGGCCGGGCTTTCTGGCGCACCATGGCAACAATCTCCCTGCGGCCGGACACGTAACCGCCCGAGGCCCCGCCGAGGGCCTTGCCGAAGGTGCCGGTGTAGATGTCCACCCGGTCGCTGACGCCGGCATGCTCGGGAGTTCCCGCCCCGGTGGCGCCCATGAACCCGACGGCGTGGGAGTCGTCCACCATGACCAGGGCGCCGTACTTGTCGGCGAGGTCGCAGATCGCCTCAAGCGGAGCCAGGAAACCGTCCATGGAGAACACGCCGTCGGTGACGACGATCTTCCGGCGGGCATCCTGCGCCTCCTGCAGGCGGGCCTCGAGTTCTGCCATGTCCTGGTTGGCATAGCGGTAGCGGCGGGCCTTGCAGAGGCGGATGCCGTCAATGATGGACGCGTGGTTGAGGGCGTCGGAGATGACGGCGTCATCGGGCCCGAACAGGGACTCGAAGACGCCGCCGTTGGCGTCGAAGCAGCTGGAGAAGAGGATGGTGTCCTCGGTGCCCAGGAACTTCGAAACCCTGGCTTCCAGTTCCAGGTGCAGGTCCTGGGTGCCGCAGATGAAGCGGACGCTGGCCATGCCGAAACCGCGCTCGTCCATGGCAGCCTTGGCGGCGCTGATGATGTCCGGGTGGTCGGCCAGCCCCAGGTAGTTGTTGGCGCAGAAATTCAGCACGTCAGCGCCCGGGCCGCCGATCTGTCCGGCGGTGATGTGGCTGGACTGCGGCGAGCTGATGCTGCGCTCGGTCTTGTAGAGCCCGGCCGTGCGGATGTCTTCCAGTTCGTCGCGCAGCTGGTCCTTGATGGAGGTGTACATGGGTTTCCTTACAGTCGGGTCTTAGAGTCGGGTCCAGTCGAGGACAACTTTGCCGCCCAGGCCGCTGCGGGCAATATCGAAGCCCTTTTCCCACTCCGTGGCCGGAAGCGTGTCCGTGACCACGGCGGAGATTCCGGCGTGCAGCACCGTGTTGGAGGAGAGCATGGCGCTCATGGCATACCAGGTTTCATACATCTCGCGGCCGTAGATGCCCTTGAGGGTGAGCATGTGGGTGACCACCTTGCCCCAGTCGATGGTGATCTCCTGGCTGGGCAGCCCCAGCATGGCGATCCGGCCGCCGTGGTTCATGTTGTCGATCATCTCAGGCAGCGCGGAGGGGTGACCGGACATTTCCATGCCGACGTCGAACCCTTCGCGCATGCCCAGCTCACGTTGGGCGTCTCGCACCCGGGTGGTGGAGACATCGATGGCGAGGTCGGCTCCAAGCTGCCGGGCCAGGTCCAGCCGCGGCCGGGAGATGTCCGTAATGGCGATCTTGCGGGCACCGGCGTGGCGGGCCACCGCGATGGCCATCAGGCCGATGGGGCCCGCGCCGGTGATGAGGACATCTTCACCCACCAGGGGAAGCTCAGCGCCGTGTGCACGGCGTTGCCAAAGGGGTCGAAGATGGCGCCAAGTTCGGGCGTGACCGAGGGGTCGTGGTGGACCCAGACGTTGGTTTCGGGGATCACCACGTACTCTGCGAAGGCGCCGTCCCGCTGGACTCCCACGCTGACGGTGTGGATGCACATCTGCCGGCGCCCGGCACGGCAGTTCCGGCAGATGCCGCACACCACGTGGCCTTCGCCGGAGACCCTGTCCCCCACCTTGACCTCACGGACGTCCTCGCCCACTTCCACCACTTCGCCATAGAACTCGTGGCCGGCGATAAGGGGTGCTTCGATGATCCCCTGCGCCCAGGAGTCCCAGGACTGGATGTGCAAATCCGTGCCGCAGATCCCGGTGGTCATGACCCGGATCTTGACGTCGGCCGGGCCGGCTTCGGGTTCGGGCCGGTCCACGAGCTCGAAACCGGCCTGCGGGCCGGCCTTGTACAGGGCCTTCATTGGCATCCTTACTGCTTGGCGTTCACTCTGCGGGGTACGTCCCCATTGAAGCCCTGCAAAAGCTTTAGCACAACAGGGATCTTCTCAATCGACGATGTAGCAGAAGCTAATGAGTAGACTGAAGCCGTGGAGATACACCAACTGGAAATCCTGCGGGAACTGGGCGCTTTGGGCAGCGTGAAGGCCGTGGCCGATACGCTCATGGTCACCCCGTCCGCCGTGTCGCAGCAACTGGCGCACCTGCAGCGCACGGTGGAGGTCCCCCTGACGCGCAAGGAGGGCCGGAACCTGGTGCTCACGGAGGCGGGCCAGGTGCTCGCAGACGCGGGCGCCGCCGTCGTCAGCGCCATGGCCGAAGCCCGCAGTGCCCTGGGCAGCTACCACGAATCACCCGCCGACAGGGTGACGGTCAGCGGGTTCCACAGCGCAGGGCAGGCCCTGTTCGCGCCGCTGGCCAGGATGCTGGACAGGCCCGATCATCCGCGGATCGAACTGTCGGACGAGGACGTGGCCCAGCAGGACTTCCCCGCCCTCACCGCACGGTACGACCTGGTGCTGGCGCACCGCATGGACCACAGTCCCCGCTGGCCGGCCGAACGGGTGGCCGTGATCCCCCTGGCGCACGAACCCCTGGACGTGGCACTGCCCGCCGGCCACCCGCTGGCCCAAAAGGACACGGTCACGGCGGACGACGTCGGCGCCGAGGCCTGGGTGACCAGCCACCCCGGCTACTCCCCCGCCGATGTCCTGTCCGCCGTCGCCGCCGTGTCCAGCAGGGTGCCCAACATCATCCACCGCATCAACGACTACTCCACTGTGGCAGCGCTGGTGGCGGCGGGCGGCGTGGTGGGACTGCTGCCCAGATACACGGCAGGGCCGGTCCTGAACCAGGACATCGTGCTGCGGCCGCTGGAGGGCATCAGCACGCGCCGCAGGATCGACCTGCTGGCCAGGCCGGAAAACCTGAAGCGGCGGGCCGTGGTGATGGTCTGCGAAGCCCTGGAGGACATCATGGCCGCGCTGGTGCACCAGGGGTAAACCGGGCTGACACTCCGCACGCTACGATTCCTGGCCGTCCTGGAGCTTGCCCATCTTGTGTCCCAGTCCCGGCGCGTGTCCCGGTCCGTGTCCCAGCCCCGGGCCGCGCGCGTCAGGGGCGCCTTCAACGATGCGCGTGGCGGTGGCCTTGTCCCCGTCCTTGACGCCGGCGATGCGCACGGTGTCCCCGGCGGCGATGTCCGCGATGGTTCCGTCGGCCGGCTTAGGGCGCTTGCCGTCGCCGCCCGTTACGCCCGGGCTGGCCGTGGCACCCGGGCTGGCCGTGGGACCACCGTCCGCGGCAGGCAACTTGGTGACCTTGGTGTCGCCGTTGACGGTGTAGGCCCGGGAGTAGCCGTCCTCGCTCTTGACGGTGACGGCTGAATCGCTGACGGACTCCACGGTCCCGCGCTGTTCCAGGACGGTCTGGAAGGTGCCGTCAGGCTTCTTGACCACTCCCTCGCTGTGGAGGGGCTGTCCCTGCCGGACTTTAGGGTCCTGCTTGTGCTGCCGGCCGGGCGCACTGCCCTTGCCGGGGGTTGCCTGGGCGGGCGCGGACGGTGACGGTGTTGGCGTCGCCGTGGCGGACCACGCCAAGGCGGCCCCCGTCCCCGTCAACGCCACGGCCACCGCCACCGCCAGCACTGCCTTGCGCGTCCTCATTGGTTCCCGGGCCACCATGGTTGTTCCTTCCGCACACCGCCGGGGCAACAGCGCCCCCATGGGCTCCCAGTGTAAGTCTGCCGGGCGCCCGCAGCCACGGGTACTTTGCTGCCAGCGGCACCTGAGAACAAAGCCCAACTGGGTCGCAATTAGTGTCGTTATGGGGGCTCAAAACGGCATTAACTGCGACCCAGTTGGGTGTGCAAGTGCTAGGCGGTGACCCCGAGCTTTTCCAGGATCAGTTCGCGGACGCGCCCGGCGTCCGCCTGGCCGCGGGTCGCTTTCATGACCCCGCCCACGATCGCGCCAATGGCCTGTACCTTGCCACCGCGGATCTTGTCCGCGACGTCGGGCTGCGCGGCGAGGGCGGCATCGATGGCTTCCAGCAGGGGCCCGTCATCAGACACGACGGCGAGGCCGCGCTTCTCGACGATCTCCGCCGGGGTGCCTTCCCCGGCGAGGACGCCGTCCAGCACCTGCGACGCCATCTTGTTGTTGATCTTGCCGGCCTCCACCATCTGGGCGAGATTAACGATGGTGGCGGGCTGGACGCCCAGGCCCGGGGTCGACGTCGGCTGCCTTGGCGCGGCCCACGATCTCGCCCATCCACCACTTGCGGGCAACGGAGGCGCTGGCACCGGCGGCGATGGTTTCCTCAATCTCGTCCAGGACGCCGGCGTTCACCACGTCGCGGAATTCGAGGTCCGAGTAGCCCCAGTCGGCCTTGAGGCGCTTGCGGCGCTCGGCCGGCGGCTCGGGCAGGGTGGCACGGAGCTCCTCCACCCATTCACGGGAGGCAACCATGGGAACCAGGTCCGGCTCGGGGAAGTAGCGGTAGTCGTCGGCGTCGGACTTGGCACGGCCGGAGGTGGTGGTGCGGGTGTCCTCGTGCCAGTGGCGGGTCTCCTGGATGACCGGTTCCCCCGCGTCCAGGACGGCGGCGTGGCGCTGGATCTCGTAGCGTACGGCGTGTTCGACGGCGCGCAGCGAGTTCACGTTCTTGGTCTCGGAACGGATGCCGAAGCGTTCGCGGCCGTGCGGCCGGAGCGAAACGTTGGCGTCGCAGCGGACGTTGCCGCGTTCCATCTTCGCGTCGGACACGCCGAGGTTCTTGACGATCTCGCGGACGGCCGCGACGTAGGCCTTGGCCAGTTCCGGTGCGCGGGAGCCGGCGCCCTCGATGGGCTTGGTGACGATTTCCACCAGTGGAACACCGGCACGGTTGTAGTCCACCAGCGAGAAGTCGGCGCCCTGGATCCGGCCGGTGGCGCCGCCCATGTGGGTCAGCTTGCCGGCGTCTTCCTCCATGTGCGCGCGCTCGATCTCCACGCGGAACACGGTGCCGTCCTCGAGTTCAACGTCCAGGTAGCCGTCGTATGCGATGGGCTCGTCGTACTGCGAGGTCTGGAAGTTCTTTGGGGTGTCCGGGTAGAAGTACTGCTTCCGGGCGAAGCGGCAGGACTCGGCGATCTTGCAGTTGAGCGCCAGGCCAATCTTGATGGAGGACTCGATGGCCGTCTTGTTTACCACGGGCAGGACGCCGGGCATGCCCAGGTCCACCTCGTTGACGTTGGTGTTGGGCTCGTCGCCGAAGACGTTGGGGGCGGAGGAGAACATCTTGGTCTTGGTGTTCAGCTCCACGTGGACCTCGAACCCCAGGACGGGATCGTACTTCTCCATGGCCTCGTCGAAGCTCAGGATGTCGTCAGTGCTCATTTTTTGCCTCCTGGGTTTCGAGGGTTCCGGCAGCGGCGGCGGCAAGGTCGGGAGCCTGGGCCAGCAGCGGCCCGCCCCAATTCGCTTCGAGCAGCGATTCAAGGACCGCGCCCACCCGGTACAAACGGGCGTCTTCGCGGGCGGGGGCCAGCAGCTGGATGCCAACGGGCAGCCCGTCCTCGTCAGCCAGGCCGCCGGGCAGCGACAGGCCGGGGACGCCGGCAAGGTTCGCGGGGATGGTGGCGACGTCGTTGAGGTACATGGCCAGCGGATCGTCCAGCTTTTCACCGAGCGGGAATGCCGTGGTGGGGGCGGTGGGCGAGATCAGGACATCGGCCTTGGCGAACGCGGCGTCGAAGTCGCGCTGAACCAGGGTACGGACCTTCTGCGCGGAGCCGTAGTAGGCGTCGTAGTAGCCGGCGGACAGGGCGTAGGTGCCCAGGATGATGCGGCGCTTGACTTCGTCGCCGAAGCCGGCGGCGCGGGTGGCACCCATGACGCGTTCAATGGTCATGGGGCCCTCTTCGGGGAGGACGCGCAGGCCGTACCGGACGCCGTCGAACTTGGCCAGGTTGGAGGAGGCCTCGGACGGCATGATCAGGTAGTAGGCGCCCAGGGCGTACTGGAAGTTGGGGCAGGAGACCTCCACGATCTCTGCGCCGGCGTCCTTGAGCAGGCTCCAGGGCGTCGTTGAAGCGGTTTTCGACGCCGGCCTGGTAGCCCTCGCCGTGCAGTTCCTTGATGATGCCGATCCGCAGGCCCTCGACGTTGCCGGTCTTCGCGGCGGCGACGAGGTCGGCCAGGGGCTCGGGCAGCGAGGTGGAGTCGCGGGGATCGTGGCCGCCGATGACCTGGTGCAGGAGGGCGGAGTCCAGCACGGTCCGGGTGACCGGCCCGATCTGGTCCAGCGAGGAGGCCATGGCGATGGCACCGTAGCGGGAGACACTGCCGTACGTGGGCTTGACGCCCACGGTGCCGGTGACGGCGCCGGGCTGGCGGATGGAGCCGCCGGTGTCAGTGCCCAGGGCCAGGGGCGCCTCGAAGGCGGCGACAGCCGCGGCCGAACCGCCGCCGGAGCCGCCGGGGATCCGGTCCAGGTCCCAGGGGTTGCGGGTGGGGCCGTAGGCAGAGTGCTCGGTGGAGGAGCCCATGGCGAACTCGTCCAAGTTGGTCTTGCCCAGGATGGGCATCTTCGCAGCACGCAGGCGCTCAACAACGGTGGCGTCGTAGGGGCTGTGCCACCCTTCGAGGATCTTCGATCCGGCGGTGGTGGGCTGGCCGATGGTGACGATCAGGTCCTTGACGGCGATGGGAACGCCGGCCAGGTAGTGCAGGGCTTCGGCTTCCGCCCCGCCGCCGGCACGGATGGCGTCCACCTCGGCGGCGACGGCGAGCGCTTCCTCCCCGTTGACGTGCAGGAAGGCGTTGACCTGGCCGTCGACGGCGGCGATGCGGTCCAGGTAGGCCTGGGTGGCTTCGACGGCGGTGACCTCGCCGGCCTGAAGCTTTTCGGCCAACTGGGCGGCGGAGAGCCGGATCAGGGTGTCGGCGCTGGTGTTCTGTTCAGTCATGGTTATGCCTCATCCAGGATGGCCGGGACCTTGAAACGGTTTTCATCGGAGTCCGGGGCGCCGGAGAGTGCCTGTTCCGCCGTGAAGGTGTGTCCCACAACGTCCTCGCGGAACACATTGGTAAGCGGAATGGGGTGCGAGGTGGCCGGGACGTCGTCCCCAGCAGCCTCGCTGACGGATTTGACCGAATCCACGATGACGGCGAGCTCGCCGGCCATCCTGTCCAGCTCTTCGGCACTCATCTCGATGTGAGCGAGCCGCGCGAGATGCGCGACGTCGTCACGGTTGATCGCAGCCATGGATCTCCCCTGCAAAGTTCGAATTGTTTTCCGATCCAGTCTAGTGTGCAAACGCAGATGCCCGTCTGACGACCCCCAGCGGGCGTCAGACGGGCACCTTCGATGCCCGGTCATGTCACAGGGACAGGAGCACGGGCAGCTACAGACTAACCGATCCCAATAGCTCCCGTCAGCATGCCAACACCAAGCATGACCAGGGAGATGACGGCGGTGCGCCAGAGGACCTTCTTGTGGTGGTCGCCCAGGTCCACCTTGGCCAGCGAGACCAGCAGCAGGATGGCCGGAACCAGTGGGCTCTGCAGGTGGAACGGCTGGCCGGTGATGGAGGCGCGGGCCATGTCGGCAGCGCTGACACCGTAGTGCGCGGCGGTCTCGCTGAGGACCGGCAGGACGCCGAAGTAGAAGGCATCGTTGCTCATGAAAAACGTCATGGGGATGCTGAGTACACCGGTGATGACGGCCATGAACGGGCCCATGGAGGTGGGGATGATCTGGACCAGCCAGGCGGACATGGCTTCCACCATGCCGGTGCCCTTGAGGACGCCGGTGAGGACGGCGGCGGCCATGACCATGCTGACCACGGCCACAATGGACGGCGCGTGCGCAATCAGCTGGGCGCCCTGGTCCTTGACCTTGGGGAAGTTGACCAGCAGGGCGATCGCGGCGCCCACCATGAACACGAACGGCAGGGGGATGACGTTGGCGACGAGCACCACCATGACGGCGACGGTCAGGGCCAGGTTGAACCAGAACAGCTTTGGGCGCAGGGTGCTGCGGTTGGGATCCAGGGCGGTGTCGGCGAGTCCGGTGCCGCTGTCCTCAATGAGGGTTTCGGTACGGTCCAGCACGGCCACAGAGGATCCTGCCGGTGAACCGTCGACGGCGGGGGCTGCTCCGCCGGGGTTGCCACCCTTGCGTCCATGGCCGGTTCCGGAAGCGCTGGTTCCCGAAGCGCCGGTTCCGGAGGCAGCCGGGGAGGTGCCGCCGTCGGACGTTCCGTCAAACTGTTCGGCACTGTCCGGAACTCCCCAGATCTCGGGGGCGGCGGCACGGAGGCGGTTGCGTTCCTGCAGGCCCAGCAGCCAGGAGAAGGCGAAGACGACGACCAGCCCGGCCACCAGGGACGGGATCATGGGGACGAAGACGTCATTGACGTCGATCTTCAGGGCGGTGGCGGCGCGTGCCGTGGGGCCGCCCCACGGCAGGATGTTCATGGTGCCGTTGGCCAGGCCGGCCACGCAGGTGAGGATCACGGGGCTCATCTTGAGGCGGAGGTAGACAGGCAGCATGGCCGCGGTGGTGAGGATGAACGTGGTGGATCCGTCACCGTCCAGGGACACTGCGGCGGCGAGGATAGCGGTGCCCAGGACCACCTTGGCGGGGTCGTTGCCCAGCTTGCGGAGGATGAACTTCACCAGCGGGTCGAACAGCCCCACGTCAATCATCAGGCCGAAGTAGATGATGGCGAACATCAGCAGGGCCGCGGTGGAGGTCATGGACTTCATGGAGTCCATCACCATGTCGCCGATGCCCAGGCCGGCGCCCGCGAACAGGCCGAAAACAGTGGGGACAATGATCAACGCCAGCACTGGCGTCAACTTCTTCGTCATGATCAGCACCATGAATACCGCGATCATGGCGAATCCAAGTATTACCAGCACAGCCGGCTCCTTTTTGTGAACAGCGGCACAGCGGTGTGACGCGTGCTACAGACATTAGGGTGGCGGCCGTCACGGCAGTGCCTTTGGCTCAATTGATTGGCATACTGCTTATTGGGAGCATTTTGCTCATTGTGCTCACAGCGCGTCGGTGCTGGAACGGCACCCCAAAACCGCCCCGCCGCCACCCGTCAAGGAGGATCAATGCAGCGTCCCGCCCCGCGGCAGCTGCTGCGGTTTTCCACCCAGACGTTGCTGCTCCAGCTCTCCGTGGTGCTGCTGGTGGTCCTGCTGAGCGCGGCCGTGCACGCCTGGCTGACGTACGACAGGGTTGGCAGCGATGCGGAGAACCAGGCACTGACGCTGGCCCGGACCGTTGCGTCCGACCCCGAAGTCCGGGCCGATGTGCTGGCCATCAGCGACCAGCCCGGGACTCCCCCGGCTGCGCAGCTTTTGGCAGGCCCGCTCCAGGCCTCTGCCGAAGCGGCACGGACGCGGACCGGCGCGTTGTTCGTGGTCATCACGGACGAAATGGGGATCAGGCTGGCCCATCCGGATCCGCAGCGGCTCGGTGAGAAGGTGAGCACCGATCCGTCCGAGGCGTTGTCCGGCCAGGAGATCACCACCCGGAACACCGGAACGCTGGGTCCTTCCGCCGGAGCCAAGGTTCCTGTGTACGCGCCCGGCACCAGCACGGTGGTGGGTGAGGTGAGCGTGGGCTACTCCATGGAAACCGTGGCCCAGAGCGTGGCACGCGACATTGGGCCGGTGGCCCTGACGGCCGCTGGGGCTCTCCTGGCCGGCGTCCTGGGGTCCTTCCTGCTTCGCCGCCGCCTGCAGCGCCTCACCCTCGGCCTGGAACCTGAGGAAATCAGCACGCTGGTGCACGATCAGGTGGCAGTGCTGCAGGGCGTGGACGACGGCGTCATCGGCGTCAGTGCCGACGGCCGGGTGAGCGTCTTCAACGCCGCAGCCCAGCGGCTGCTTGGTTTGCCGGACCTGTCCGGGTCCCGTTGGGAGGACGCCCCGGTCCCTGGCCAATTGAAGTCTCTGACCCGCCCGGGATCCGGGGCAGCGGGTCCGGGTTCCGGTGCCGCCGGAGCAGGGACCGATGCCCTGGAGCTGGTAGCTGGCGGCCGCGTGCTGGTGGTGAATGCCCGCAAGGCCCTGCACCGGCGGGAGGACCTGGGCTGGGTGGTCATGCTGCGTGACCGCACGGAACTGCAGGAGCTCACGCGGCAGGCTCGACGCGGTGGGGACCCTGTCCACTGCCCTGCGGGCCCAGCGGCACGAGTTCGCCAACCAGCTGCACACCCTTGCGGGTTTCCTGGGCATCGGGCAGCACCAGGAGGCCCGCGACTACCTTGCCGGACTGGCCGCCACCGGTCCGCTGAAGTTCCCGGTGGACCAGGCCGAGCCTGCTCCAGGACCCGTACCTGCAGGCCTTCGTCGGCGCCAAGGGCGTGGAGGCCAACGAGCGCGGCGTCACGCTGCGCATCGGCCCGGAGACGCTGGTCCGGGGGCAGGTCACGGAGGCCCAGGACGTGACCACCGTACTGGGCAACCTGATCGACAACGCCGTCAATGCGGCCGTGGCGGGCTCGTCCGGGGACCGCTGGGTTGAGCTAGAGGTGCTGGATGAGCCGGGCGACGACGGCGGCACGCTGCACGTCGTGGTAGCGGACTCCGGCGACGGCCTGGCGGAAGGCACGGACGCTGAGGGCGTGTTTGCCGAAGGTTTCACCACTGCCGCCGGTGCCCTTTCCAGAAACCGCCGGGCCGGTGGCGGGCAGGGCTTCGGGCTGGCGCTGGCGAGACAGCTGGCGCGGCGCCGGGGCGGGGATGTGAAGGTGCTGGAGCGCGGTGCCAGAGGCGGCCAGGGGGCTGTGTTCATGGCCACGCTTCCGCGCACGACGGCGGGAAACCCTTCCGCCAACAGTCTGGGGGCAGCCGGAAAGGATGAGAATGGCTGATGATTTTCGGGTCCTGATTGTGGACGACGACTTCCATGTGGCCAAGCTCCATGCGGCCTACGTAGACTCGGTGGCCGGGTTCCTGGCGTTGGCGCCTGTTGGTACGGCTTCGCTGGCGCTGCAGGCCATCCACAGCCTGCGGCCGGATCTGGTACTGCTGGACGTGTATCTTCCGGACGCCTCCGGTGTGGACCTGCTGCAGCAACTGGATGTGGACACCATCATCCTCAGCGCCGCGTCCGATCCCGCGTCGGTCCGGGTGGCGTTCCGCCGCGGCGCGCTGGGATACCTGCTCAAGCCCTTCACGGCGGAGTCCCTGTCCCAGCAGCTTCGCTCCTATGCCCGGTACCGGCGCCTCCTGGGCCAGCCGGGGGCATTGGACCAGGAGGCCGTGGAACGCGCAAAACGGTCGCTGATCCCGGGGGATGTCACGTCGTCGTCGAAACCCCGCTCGGCAACCGAAGCGGCGGTGCTGGAATCACTGGCTCCGGGCGAACAGTATTCCGCCGCCGAAGTGGCCGCCCGGGTGGGCGTCTCCCGCGCCACGGCACAGCGCTACCTGTCGTCGCTGGCCGACGACGGCGCGGTGGACATCCAGTTGCGCTACGGCACCACGGGCAGGCCGGAACACCGGTACGGCCTGCCGGCAAGGTAGGCAGGAGAGCCTACGCGATGCAGGCATCCGGAAGCGTGCGTCGAAGCGAGGAACGAGCGAGCACGCGGAGGATGTCTGTATCGCGTTACTCGCTCTTCTGGGCGACGAGTTCGATCTCGACGAGCATCTTCGGATCCAGGAACGGGAGTACGTGGACCAGGGAGAGGGTGGGGCGGATCTCGCCGAACACCTCGCCGTGGGCCCGGCCGGCCTCTTCCCACTTGCTGATGTCCGTCAGGTACAGCTTGGACTGCACCACGTCCCCGTAGCCGAAACCGGCGTCGGCCAGGACCTTCCCGAGTTTCAGCAGGATGTACTGGGTCTGGGTGTAGAAGTCATCCCCCACTACCCCATCATCGCCGCTGGCCGCGGTGGCCGAGATGTAGAGGGTGTTGTCCACCTGGACTGCACGGGAGTAGCCGAGGGTCTGTTCCCAGACGGATCCGCTGCCGAAGGTTTTGCGCATGGGTGGGCCTTTCAAAGCTGGAATGGGTCGCCACCACTGTAGGGCTGCTACAGGTCGCGCCGGTAAACCAGCAGTTTTATGTCAGTTTCCGGAACGAACCAGTCCCGTTCAGGCACGCGCTGGAAGCCGGTCTTGCGGTACAGCCCGTGCGCGCTTTCCCAGGTTTGCCCGGTGGTGAGGGACACCCCGCGGACCCCGGGAAGCGTCCTGGCGTGGCTGACGATGGCATCCACCATGGCTTTGCCGGCGCCGCTGCGCTGGACGGCAGGATCCACCACCAGCATGCGGAACTCCAGTTCGTCCTGCAGTGCAATGTCCGCGTACGGTTCGCCTGCTCGTGCCAGGGTCACGGACCCGATCACCAACCCGTCACGCTCGGCCACCCAGATGGTGGCCTTGCCCGCGCGCTCTGCCACGTCCATGATCTTGACCATGTACGGGTGCGCGGCGTCATTGAAGTAGCCCGCGGAGAGGTAGGAGGCACCGGTGATGCGGGCAACGGCGGGGAAGTCGGCCTCGACGGCGGGACGGATGGTTAACTGCGGCTGCACCCATCAATGGTAGTGCCGGCGCGCCGCGCATCACTGCGAGAAGGCGCTTTCCGTGACCGAACTATCAGAACGGATCGCCTTACGCGTCAGGGCCCGCTCAGAGCGGAAATTTTCCGGACAACTCCAGGCTGGCGGCGCAGGTCCAGGCGTCCAGTCGCTCATCATCGGTGGGACCGCCGTCCAGCGGGCTGGTCAGGCGGGGCCTGCGCACCCAGCAGCCGGCTTCCTCCGCGACCAGCGCGCCGGCCGAAAAGTCGTGCTCGTTCAGGCCACGCTCGCCGTACGCGTCATGGGTCCCGTCGGCCACCATGCACAGGTCCAGGGCGGCGGAACCCAGCCGGCGGACATCAGCGAAACCATCCATCAGCGCGCCGAACGCTGCAGCCTGCTGGGACCGGATGCCGGGCTCGTAGCTGAACCCGGTGGCGAGGATCTGCCCGGTGCGGCCGGAGACAGGTCCGTCCAGCCTGGTGACCGTGCCCCGTTCCTCCAGCCACGCACCCTGGCCGCGGGCAGCGTAGTACACCCGTCCCAGGGCAGGGGCGTTGACGACGCCGGCCTGCCAGACGCCGTCGGCATCGGCGACAGCCACGGAGGTGGCGTAGTAGACGATGTTGCGGATGAAGTTGGTGGTGCCGTCCAGGGGGTCGATGGACCAGCGGTAGCCGGTGGGGTTGGCGGGCCGGGTGGTCCCCTGTTCCTCGCCGGTGATGGTGTCGCCGGGGCGGGCAGTGGCGATCACTTCCCGCACGGCGTTTTCCGCAGCAAGGTCAAAGGCCGTGACCCAGTCCCCGGCTGCCCCCTTGCTGCTGGCATCCAGGGCGTTGCCGTCCCGGCCGGACAGGACCTTGGCTCCCGCGGCGGCAGCCTTCTTGGCCACCTCCAATAGTACCGTAGCCGACGTCATGCGGTCTCCTCCACTGTGCTGTCCCTTACTGTGCTCTCCTCTGCGGAGGAAGGTACGGTCGCCTCTTCGTTGCCGCCGTCGTCCCCGTCCGGTCCAACGGCATGATCTGCCGCCGCGTCCCCGGCCGCCACGTCTCCCACGGCTGCCGGACCGCCGTCGAGCAGTTGCCGGAACCCGTCCTCATCCAGGACGCGGATGCCCAGCTGTTCCGCTCTGTCCAGCTTGCTGCCGGCGCTTTCGCCCGCCACCACATAGCTGGTGTTCTTGGAAACGGAGCCCGCCGCCTTGCCGCCACGGAGCAGGATCGCCTCTTTGGCCTCGTCGCGGCTGAAATTGGGCAGGGAACCCGTGACCACCACGGTCAGCCCCTCCAGGGTGCGCGGCATGGACTCGTCGCGTTCGTCCTCCATCCGGACTCCGGCAGCAGCCCACCGGTCGATGATCTCCACGTGCCAATCCTCGGCGAACCACTCCTTCAGCGCCGCAGCGATGGTGGGGCCCACCCCGTCCACATGGGCAAGTTCCTCCTCGGACGCTGCCCGGATGCGGTCCATGCTGCCGAACGCCTGGGCCAGGGCCCGGGATGCCCGGGGACCAACGTGCCGGATGGACAGGGCAACCAGCACCCGCCACAGGGGCTGGGTCTTGGCCTTCTCGAGTTCCTTGAACAGTTTCTGCGTGGTGGCGGTGGGCTTGGACGGGGACTTGGCCGTGCCCTTGCTGAAGAAGTACGGCACCAGCTCATCCTCGCCGGTGGGGACGCCCTTGGCCTTCTTCTCGCGCCGGATCCTGACATCGGCCAGGTCCTCGGGGGTGAGCTCGAACAACCGGGCTTCGGAAGTCAGCGGTGGGGTGTCCGGTTCCGCGGGCTGGGTCAGTGCGATGGCCGCTTCCCAACCCAGGGCCTCGATGTCGAAGGCACCACGGCCGGCTACGTGGAACACCCGCTCCCGCAGCTGGGAGGGGCAGGACCTGGCGTTGGGGCAGCGGACATCCACGTCCCCCTCCTTCGCAGGTGCCAGCGGGGTACCGCAGGACGGGCATTCGGTGGGCATCACGAAGTCGCGCACCGGCGGGTCCTGCTGGTCCCGGAGGTTCAGGACCGGGCCCACGATCTCGGGGATGACATCCCCCGCCTTGCGCAGCACGACGATGTCGCCGATCTTTACGCCCTTGGCCTTGACCACATCCTGGTTGTGCAGGGTGGCCATTTCCACGGTGGACCCCGCAACCTTGACCGGCTCCATGACACCGTAGGGCGTGACGCGGCCGGTGCGGCCCACGTTGACCTGGATATCCAGCAGCTTGGTGTGGACTTCCTCCGGCGGGTATTTGTACGCCACGGCCCAGCGGGGAACGCGGGTGGTGTTGCCGAGCGCCCGCTGCGTGGCGAGATCGTCCACCTTGATCACGATGCCGTCGATTTCGTGGAGCAGCTTGTGGCGCTGGTCCCCGTACCGCTTGATGAACCCGAGGACGTCGTCGCGGGCTTCCAGCACCTCGAAGTACGGGCTCACCGGCAGGCCCCACTCCTTCAGCAGTCCGTACGTTTCCGACTGGCTGCCGGCGTCAAGCCCTCCCGGGCGCCGATGCCGTGGACGAACATCTTCAGAGGCCGCTTAGCCGTCTCGGCAGGGTCCTTTTGCCGCAGCGAACCGGCCGCCGCGTTGCGGGGGTTGGCGAGCGGAGCCTTGCCCGCTTCGATCAGGGCTTCATTGAACTCGGCGAAGGCCTTGGACGGGATGAAGACTTCGCCACGTACTTCCACCTCGGCCGGAAAGCCGCTGCCGCGAAGTTCCTGCGGGATGTCCTTGATGGTGAGCAGGTTGTGGGTGATGTCCTCGCCGGTGGTGCCGTCGCCACGGGTGGCAGCGCGCACCAGCTTGCCGTCGCGGTACAGGAGGTTGACTGCCAGGCCGTCGATCTTGAGCTCGGTCAGCCACGCCGCCTTCGCTCCGCCGTCGCCGACCTTTTCGATGCTGGCTTCGGCCCGGTTGAGCCACGCCTCAAGCTCATCGAGCGAGAAGACGTCCTCAAGGCTGTACATGCGCTGCAGGTGTTGCACAGGCGCGAACGCCGCGGAGACCTCGCCACCCACTTCCTGGGTTGGTGAATCATTGGCCACCAGTTCGGGGTGCAGTGCCTCGATCTCCTCAAGGCGGCGGAAGAGAGAATCGAACTCGGCGTCCGAGACCAGGGGCGCGTCCTCCTGGTAGTACGCGAACCGGTACTTGCGGACCAGGTCCGCAAGGTTTTCGTATTCCTCGCGGCTGGCTTCGGTGGGGACCGTCTCGGGCTCGTGCGGTGCCGTCGTCCGGGTGGCGGTCTGGTCTGCGGGTCCTGGTCCTGTGCTCACAGACCTATCTTGCCCTACACCCCGGACAGCTAACGGGCAGCGCGCAGCAGGGTCAGTGTGACCGCAGCCGGTTCCGGTTCCGGTTCCACCATGCGAAGGCGCCCGCGGAAGTGCCTACCAGCAGTGCCCCGAGGGCGATGGACCCAAGCGCAGGCCCACCCTGGCCTTCGCCGCCGGTGGGGGCAACGGCAGCCAACGGGGTGGGCGCGGTGGACCGGGTCACGGGGCTGTTCCAGTCCTGCCCGCTGGAGGGGCCTGTGGGCGGCTGGTAACCGGCTGTGGCTGAAGCGCTTCCCGGGACGGACCCGTCGGGGACAGGCTCCACTGTGGCGGGCAGCTGGGCCGGGTCCGGTGGCGGGACGCTGGCCTGCGCCGGCTGCGGCTGGACCTGCTGGACAGGCGGTGCAGGCGCCTCTGACGGCGGTGCCGGCTGGGCAGGCGGCGGCACCGGGTCCTTGGATTTCCGGGGGCGCCCGGTTTGGCCGGCGTCAGGGCTGCCGGCAAGGACCGGCATGCAGATCAGCCCGCAGTCCAATGGGGCCGGCGAGGGCGCAGTGGTAGCCGCGAGAACCGGGCCGGCCGGGAAGAAGCCCAGGGCAAGGGCCAGGACGGCTGCTGAAGCCGTCGTCGAAACAGCATGGAGGACCGGAGCGGACGGGGTCATTGCTACCTTTCGATGCGCGCAGCCCCCACCGCGGCTTTCTGGTGTCCCCGGTAGTCTTCTACAGCGCCCAGCGGGGCCGCAAATCCGCCGCAGTGGCGGCCCCGCTGGCATCCGGCCTGATCAGTCCCGGTTTTCAGGCGGCAGCGCCACCTGGATTTTCCGTGCCTTGCCGCGTCCCACCACGTATCCGCGGCCTGGGATGAAGTCGGGGCTCACGCGGCCCAGGGAGGTGTTGAGCAGGCTGTCGCCCTCGATGTCCCCCGGGTTGAGGAGCAGGCCCCGCCGCCCGGATTTGAAGGGCTGGGCAAGCTGCCAGGCGCTGGACCAGGTGGAGGACTCGGACTCGCCCACCACCCACTGGTCCGCCTTCAGTGATGCGGTAACCAACTGTGCCACTCCGGATTCGGCGATCGTGTCGGTGAACTCCGTGAGGCCTTCGATGAAGATGGCCACCATGCCCGGGTTTCCGGTGGAATGCTCCACCAGGTCCTCCACCAGCTCGGCAAGGTCGTCCGGCCCCACCACGGAGCGGTTCCAGATGGGAAGGGAGGCGACGGCGGACCGCCGGGATCCAAGGTAGATCAGCTCGGTTGCGGGGTTGGACCGGCGAAGTGCGTAGGCCAGGGTCACCAGGGCCACGGTCCGGCCGGCACCCGGGGGCCCGCCAGCAGCAGCGGGCCGCGGGCCATGATCTCCGCGGGCTGCAGTGACTCGTCGTCCACGCCGATGACAGGGAGGTCCTGGCTGCCGGCGGGCAGGAGGTCCAGGTCCACCTGCTCCGGAAGCCGTTCGATTCCGGGGGCGGTATCCAGGCCCTGGCGCAGCATGGCTTCCCTGAGCTTGTGGACTTCGCGCGCCTGCAGGGCCAGGTTCGAGTTGCCGCCCAGGACGGCGAGCCTGCACTTCGAGCCCGTCCAGGAGTCCGCGGCCCGGGGGCGAGGTGGCGGTGAGGACATCCCTGGGCACGTCCATGGAGATGTAGTCGTCCTCGTTGGAGAGCCGCAGCACCAGCCGCCGCTGGATGGAGGCGAGCAGCGATGCCGGGACGGCGTTGGGCCGGTCGCCCGTGACCACCAGATGGATGCCCAGGGTGCGGCCGTCGGTTGCGAGCCTGCAGGAAGATGTCCCAGAGCCCGGACAGCTTGCTGTGCTCGTACGCTTCGCGGAACGCGGACATGCCGTCCACCAGCACGAAGATGCGCTTCTCGTCCGGCCGGTTGGCCAGCTTCCGGTACTCCACGATGGTGGACGCCCGCACCTCGGCGAACTGGGCGGACCGCAGGCTCGGCGATGTCCCGCAGGAGGCGGAGCAGCCGCCCCACGCGTTCCACGTCGTCGCCATTGATGATCTCCCCCACGTGCGGAAGCTCTTCCAGCATCCGCAGCCCGGCCGAGCCGCAGTCAATGCCGTACACATGGACGGGGCCGCCGCGGGGGTGACAGCCGCCGCGATCGCGATGCCGCGGAGGGCGGCGGACTTGCCGGAACCGCCCGTGCCGTAAATGGCCATATTGCCGTCCCGGTCCGGTTCGTAGAAAACGGTCGGCTGGTCCTGGTGGGCGGGATCGTCGGCAACGCCCAGCAGCAGTTGTTCGTCGGTACGGGGGTTGGGCAGCTTGGAGAAGTCGTAGGTCTTGGCGAGGCTCGTCCAACCACGGCTTGCGCGGCGGCTGGATGGCCAGCGTGTCCGCGGCGTGCATGATGGTGGAGGTCATCCGTGCGATGTCGTTGGGTCCGGCCGGTTCCTGGGCAACAGGCTTGTCAGGGGCCGGCGCCTCCCAGGCTGGGACCGGAGCCGAAGGCCATTTCCACGATGTCGATCTGGGGCCGCTGGGGTTTGTCCGTGGTCCAGCCGCCCGCGTAGCCGGTCTGGAACCCCTGGATGCGGCCCGGTCCGGTCTTGGCGGCGCCGCGGCCCGGAATGGCGGGGTCGAAGTAGGCGGCGTCCGGGACGCCCAGGATGTCCGTGGCGTCATCCTCATCGGCCATGCGCAAGGCAACGCGGAGGTTGGTGTTGGCACGGAGGTTGTCCTTGATGACGCCGGCCGGGCGCTGGGTGGCCAGGATGAGGTGCAGGCCCAGGGAGCGGCCACGGGCGGCCACGTCCACCACGCCGTCCACGAACTCGGGAACATCGCCGGCCAGTGCGGCGAACTCGTCCACGATGATGATCAGGTACGGCGGGGCTTCGGGGTCTGCCTCCCGCTGCAGGGCCAGCAGGTCCTTGGCCTTCTTCCGGTTCAGCAACTGCTCCCGGTAGTGGAGTTCCGCCCGCAGCGAGGTCAAGGCCCGGCGCACCAGGTGCGGGGACAGGTCCGTCACCAGGCCCACGGTGTGCGGAAGGTTGATGCAGTCCGCGAACGCGGCGCCGCCCTTGTAGTCCACGAACAGGAAGCTGACGCGGTCAGGGCTGTAGGCGGCGGCCATGCCCATCACCCAGGACTGCAGGAACTCGGATTTGCCGGCGCCGGTGGTCCCACCCACCAGGGCGTGCGGCCCCTCGTTCTTCAGGTCCAGGTACAGCGGCTCGATGCCCTTGGATCCCACCAGGGCCCTGAGGGTGCCGTTGTCCTTGCGGTTGGCCACGGCGGAGGCGTGCACGGAGTTGTTTTCCGTCCAGCGCTCGGCCACAGCCTGGGGGTTGTCCAGGAAGTCCTTGCCGATCAGGGTTGCATAGGACACCGCGCGCGGCAGGTCGGAATCGTCGTTGACGGGCTTGCCCACATCAACGACGGGTGCCAGCATCCGGGCGAGCCTGGGCCGCGAGCTCCGCGTCCACGCTCTCGCAGCTGACCGGGTAGGTGTGGCGGCCCAGGCGCACCTGGCCGGTGGTGGTGCCGTGGTCCCCGTCAACCACCATGAAGTCGCGGCATGCGGCCGGCAGCGCCTGGATGTCCGTGGCTACCCACAGGACATGGATGCCGCAGTCGGGTCCCCGTTCGGCCAGCCGCGTGAGGCGACCGCGGTCCACGGGGGCGTCATCCTCCACGATGACCAGCACGGACGGGAGGACCGGCTCTTCCAGCTCATGTTTGGCCGGGTCGATGCCGGGGCGCAGGTCAGGACCGGACCGCTTGGCCGCCGCCTCCCGGGCATCGACCAGGTCCTCGAGCCTGGCCAGCAGGGAGGACCCGCCGGCGGAACCGGCGGCAAGGTGGTCTCCGCCCAGTGGGCTGTGGCCCGAGCCGACGTGCGGCAGCCACTGCAGCCAGTTCCAGCGTTCGCGGGACTGGGCGGACGTAATGGCGGTAAGGACCACCTCGGCTGGAGAGTGCAGCCCCACCAGCTGCAGCACCATGCCGCGGGCGACGTCGTCCACCAGGCCACGGGCACCGGCAATGCCGAGGGCGCCGGAGGTGCGCAGCTGGGACACCACGGGAACGCCTTCGATCTCGCTGAACTGCTTGATGCAGTCCTGGATTTCGCGGGCGTACTGGACTTCGGTGTCGTTGTTGGAGGGTTCCTCCAGCGGGACGCGGGACGGCGCGGTCCCCAGGCCGAACCGGAGGCCCAAGAAGGACGAATGCTCAGGGCGGTGCGTCCACAGCAGCGGGCCGAGCTTGTAGATGGCATCCACGGTGTCGCTCACGGACGGCGCTTCCTGGAGCCTGACCGCCCGCTCCACGTGTTGCAGGCTCGGTTAGGTCCTGCCGGAAGGCGGCCATGGAGGCACGGAACTGCTTGAGCTGTTCCTTCTGCTGCTTCCGGGTACGCATCTTCTGGTCCACGTAGTGGCCAACGATGAACAGGGGCATCATCAGCATGAACACCACGGAGAGCATGTTCTGCGTGACCGCGAAGATCACCGCACCCATCATCAGCGGCGCCACCAGCATGATGTAGGGAAAAGGCTGGTCCTCGGGGCGCTTGGGTCCGGCGGGCAGGACCCGCTTGGGTACGTCGAAGCGGGGCACCACCCGCGGGGAGCGGTTGAAGTCCACAAGGGGCGACGTCGGCGCTGCCGCATGGTTGTGCCCCAGCGGCACCACGGTGACGGTGGTGTCACCCAGGGTCACCGTGTCGGACGAGTTCAGCGTGGCACGCGTGACGGGCAGCCCGTCCATCAGGAGGCCGTTCGCCGAGTTGGTGTCCACGATTTCGATGCTTTCGCCCACCGTGATCCGGGCGTGCCGCTTGGAGGTGAGCGGGTCGGCCAGGCGGATGTCCACGTCCCGGTCCCGGCCAATGTAGCTGGTGCCGGTGGGCAGTGAAAATTCGCGTCCGACGTCGGGCCCGGACAGCACGCGAAGGGTTGCGGCGGCCGGTCCGCGGCTGGCGCCGGGCTCGTGGAACCGCTCGCTGACCTGGGCCAGTGACACCACGGAGCCGGGACGGAGCCCTGATTCGAGGAGGTTGTCCTCCCGGGCCAGGATGTTTCCGCTGATCCCGGCGCCCACGAACGCTTCGTCGATCCGCAGCGAAAGGTTGTCCGGCGCCGGGGTGCCCTTGCGGTCCGGGTCGGCAGCCCACAGCACGGTGGCGATATCGGCCACCGTGGCCATGCCGTCCACCGTAACGGCCAGATCCTTGGCGTCCGCGGGTTCGCGGCGGAGTGTCAGTCGGATCCTCATCCTTCGTCCACGCCCCTCATCTTCTCAAGCAGGTACAGGTCCTCGGATGTCACGAGGTGGGTGGTGACTGCATGCTCCACCAGGCGTGCGCGCCGGTTGGTGGCGAGCTTCCCGCCGCCTCCGCGCAGCCCCGCCACGCCCACCCGGTCCAGCTTGTCGCAGACGTTGTCCAGTTTGCGGTTGAAGCGGGTCAGCGCCCAGCCAAGGGTCTTGGCTGCGGCCGCGGAGGACGGGATGGCGCTGAAGCCGGTGCCTTCGCGCCGGAGCACGGGCTCGGCGAGCGCCACGATCAGCGCCTTCTGCGCGTCGGTGAAGACCACGGGTCCGATGGTGGTGTCGCCGCTGGTGGCGCCTTCCCGGGCTTCCTGGCGGAAGGACGGCGTCTTCAGGTGCACGGCGAACTCGTAGGTGGTGGGGCCGGCCGTAAAGATGATGTTGGTGTGGCTGAATACCAGCGGAATCCGGGCACCGGGCGACAGCCAGGCCTGCATGCCGCCGGAAGCGTCAGCTACGGTGGCGGAGAGCATGCTGCCCACGTTGCTGAGCCACCAGATGCCGTCATAGCGGGCCACCTGCAGGAACTGCCGGTGAAGGTACGGGTTGTCATCCACCTCAAGGTCGCCCTCGCGGCCAATGTTGAACACGTCCTCGTCCGATGGCTCATACCATTCGCCACAAAAATCTATTGCTAGATCCCCCATGATCCATGCCTCCTCAGTGGGCAATATGTTTGCGTCATCAGCTGGTTAGTCCTGCAGGCAAGCGACGGAGTCCGGGCCTTCCGGCGAGGCGCTGCCGTCGGCCCGCACCAGGATCACTTCCAGGCAAATGGGAGTCGGGCCGAACCCGGAGATAAAGGCCTTGGTTTGCTTTGTGGTGTCGTAGGGCCCATCCTCCTTGGCCGATTTGGTGCGGTACTTGTATGAATCGCCTAACCTGGGCTGCGGGTTGGTCCAGGTGAAGATGATGGTGTTCCGGTCTTCGGGCTTTCGTGACGCCGAGAGGCCTTCAACGCTGGGGACCGTGCCGCTGTCCACGGCGTCGGCAGGCGGCTTGCTGACCTGCTGGGTTTCCACCGCTTTGGGCGTGCCGGTTGCGGTGTTGGCGACCACGATTCCCACCACCGCCGCCAGGGCCAGGAGGGTCCCGCCGGCCAGCGCGAGCCAGAGGTTGCGCTTGCCATGGTCTGCCGCAGGCGCCGCCTGGGGCTGGTCCACGTTGACGGGCCGCTGCACGGTGGCGTCGGCGGTGTAGGTGTCCGGCCCGGCGTCTGTTACCGGGGCACCATAGTTTGCCGTGCCCGGGCTGCCGCGCAGAACGGTGGACTGTGCCCACTCCCCCTGGCCGCCGCCGTCGGCCGCGCCTGCCGCAGGGGCAGCCGCCCCCGCGGCACTTGCGGGAATGGAGGGCACAGCGGGGGCCGGCCGCCATTGGCTGGGGGCGGCAGGGGTGAAGTTCGACGGCGGGACGGCGCCACTCCGGCGTCCCGTGGCATCGCTCCCGGTGCCCGGCGCGCTGGGGCGGGTGCGGGCCGGAAAGGTTGGCGCGCTGCCGGTCCGCTCGGGATCTATGGCGGCGATGCTGCGGACGCGGGTTTCCTCGGTGCCGTCGTCCGGGTGGCTCTCCTCCTGCTGGGGTTCCTCCAGGACCTCGAACGGCGTGACGGAGAGGTTGAGCTCGGCCTGGATGCGCTGCAGGGCCAGGGCGAAGGCGTGCGCGGAGGAATATCGGGACTGCGGCGATTTGGCCATGGCCGTTGCCAGGGCCAGTTCCAGTGACTCCGGCACGTCCGGACGGCCCAGCCGGGGCAGCGGCGTGTTGCTGATCCGGTTGATCAGTTCGCGCTGGGAGTTGTCCGCGCCCGGCATGACGAAGGGCGACCGGCCGGCCAGGAGCGTGTAAAGCGTGGCGCCGAGGGCCCAGACGTCCACCATGACGCCGTCAACACTGCCGTCCCGGAACTGCTCGGGCGGGGACCAGGGAATGGACATGCCCGAGTCGTCGTCCGAGTCCCCGGCAAGGGTGCCGGAAATACCGAAGTCGGTCAGGGCGGGACGGTTGTAGTCCGTCACCAGGATGTTGGCGGGCTTGATGTCCCGGTGGGCGATGCCGGCGCGGTGGGCGGTTTCGACGGCGGACGCCACCTGGATGCCGACGGCCAGGACCTCATCGACGCTGAAGCGCTGCCGGCGGTACCGCACGTCAAGGCTGGGCCGGGAGCAGTACTCCATAGCCAGGTAGGAGTGCCCGTCGTCCGTCACTTCCGCTTCGAAAATGGTGACGATGTAGGGGTGCGAAGACAGCTGGGCCATGAGGTTGGCCTCTGACTCGAAGCGCCGCCGGGCGCCCTCGGTCTTCAAATCCGAGAGCAGTACCTTGACGGCGACCTTCCGGCGCGGCCTGTCCTGTTCGTAAAGGTAGACGTCGGAAAACCCGCCCGAGCCGAGCAGGCTGACATAGCTAAAGCCCGGGATGCGGGGCGGCGGCGCAACGGGCCGTTTGGAACTCAAGGAATCTCCTCAAAACGCAGTGAGATGTTGTCGCCCAGGCTCCGCGATATCGCCGTCGAGCAGGATGGCCATCTCGTTTTGGGCGAGGCGGCGGGGCGGTTGGCCTTCGCGGACCAGGACAGTGCCGTTGGTGGCCTTGAGGTCGCAGAGCATCACGTGCCAGCCCTCAAGCCGGACCTCCACGTGGGACCGGGAAATGTCGCCGCCGGGGCTTGCCACCTGCACCAGCCGCGGCATCACACCGCCCTGGACCCGGGACACCGATGGCTGCCGGCCGATGACCATCGACTGGTCCAGGTCCAGCAGGTCTCCGGTGGACAGCCGCATCCGGCCCAGCCGGGGCCTTGCCACCTGCACCGCGTCCGGCAACAAGGCGGCCCCGCAGGCGCTGCACTGGGCACGGGTGGGCGGGTTGGCGTGGCCCTGGGCGCAGACCCGGGCCAGCACCAGCGGGCCGCCGGCGGAATCCTGCCGCGCGGCAGTCGCGTTCGCGGCCGGACCCGCAGCCGAGCCCGCAAGGCTGCTTTTCATGACCGTCTGGCCATCATGGTCGGGGTCGAAGCCCGCGGCCTCCTGGCCCGGAACAGGATTGTGGTCCTGCGGGTTGGACGGCGCCTGGTTGTGCACTGGGGCAGGCTCATAGGCCGGAGCGGGACCGTGCACGGCGGCAGGCTCCCGGCCGGGGGCATTGCTGCCAATGCCAGGGGCCGGCGCCGGGCCGGGCGCCGCCCCGCCGGTCCGCCAGGGAACCGAATCGATGAGGACCCCGGTGGAGGCTGCCCGCGGCGGGACGGCAGCGTCATGGTCCGCACCGGCGCCAGGCCCGGAGTGACCCATGGGCCCGTCTTCTGCTGCGCCGGCTTCTGCTGCTTTGGAACCAGCTGCCGGGCCATCCGCGGCCAGGTCCTCCGCTGTACCAAGGGCCGCAAGCGGTTCGGCCGCGGGGAGTGCCGGCTGTTGCTGCGGCATGACGTGGCCGGAGTCGGCGTCGGGGTCTTCGCGCACGGCGGCGTCTTCGATGTTCCGCATCACGGTCCGGTCCCACAAGTGGTCGTAGGACGTGGTCATCTCCACGGCGGGAGCTTCCTCAGCGTGGTTCGCGGCAGCGGCGGTTGGCCCTGCGGCTGGCGAGCCTGCGCCGGCTGCCACCGGGTCCGGTAATTCTGCGCCTGGTACCTCGGTGCCGATCGATTCCACGGCACCGTCCTCCTCAACGAGCTCTCCGTCAACGTCGATGATCGCGCCCGGGGCGATGGTGGCTTCCGGATCAAGGTGATGCAGGGCCGGTACGGGATCCAGCATGACAACGGGTGGCTGCACGTCCACCGCATCAGCGGCCGGATCGGCGGCTTCAGCCGGACCGTGGGAATCTTCGCCTGGTTCAACGGGATCCGCCGGGACGGCTTCGGCGTTAGGGGCCTGGCCTATGCCAGCGGAACTACCGGCGGGACCGTCCACCACGCCGGAAGAATGCACTGCGAACGGGCCATCCGTGGCCGCCGGAGCACCCACGGATCCCGGGCGGTCCGCTGCGGCGGGAGCACCGACGGCGGCTGGGCCGGCCGGCGCTCCAAGGGTCAGGGACCGCAGCAGCACCACGCCCTCCCCCAGCGGCAGTTCAACGGGGGGATATCCTGCCAATGGCTGCCCGGGTTGTCCGGCAGCGTTCCCTGCGGTTCCGGCGCCACCGGCAGGGATGCCCAGCAGGCACTTTCCGGGGACGACGAACCTGCGCTCGTTCCAGGTGGTCACGTCGCGGCCATCGAGGTCAACCGGCCCTCCGGGCTGCTCCACCGTCAGGTCGAGGTCGCCGCGCAGGAAGACACGCAGGGAACCGTTGAAGTCCAGGATGCCAAAGGAGGGTATGCGGGCCAGGGATCCACCCGAGCCTGCTGGTCACGGCTGCCAGGACCTCGTGCGGTTCAGGCTGCCCGCCCAGAAGCTCCCAGATGGCGCCCGCGAGTTCCGCCGGCGTCTCCGGTCCCAGGAGGACCGCCGTTCCGGACCGGACAATGCCCAGCCAAGTGCCCGGGACGTAGCTGGCGCCGGTCATCGTCCGGGCTCCCCGTCCTGGTCCGTGATGTCCTCCACCGGTGCCGGCAGGGGCTGTGTGACAGCTTCGGATGCCGGCGGCCGCGGCAGCGTCACTTCGTCACCGTCCGCTGATGTCAGGCGGGGCGCGGTGGTGCCAACGCCGTCGTCGTTCGCCACGTTCCGGGCGTCCACCACGATGGCCGTCACGTTGTCCCGGCCACCGCTGCGCAGGGCAGCCTGGATCAGGGCGTCCACTGCGTCCTGCGGCTCAACCACGGAGCTGAGGATCCGGAGGATGTCGTCGTCCGACAGTTCCCCGGTAAGGCCGTCCGAGCAGACCAGCACGCGGTCGCCTTCCTCGACGGGGAGGAGCCAGTAGTCAGCTTCCGTTTCGTCCCCGGTCCCCAGGGCGCGGGTGACCACGTGGCGGCGGGGGTGGACGGTGGCTTCCTGGGCGGTGATCTCGCCCGCGTCGACAAGTTCCTGGACCTCGGAGTGGTCCACGCTGATCTGCTCGAACCGGCCCTGGCTGAGCCGGTAGGTACGCGAATCACCGATGTTCAGGACCAGCCAGTACGGCATGCCCATCTGCTCCACCAGGACAGCGCCGGTCAGGGTGGTGCCGGCGCGGGCGCCGGTGGCCTCGCGGATGGAGTTGTCCGCGCGGACCAGGTACTGCTGGACCACAGCGGCCGTGATGCTCCGCTCCCCCGTACTGACCTGGGGCATTTCGGCCAGGGCCCGCACGCACAGGCCGCTGGCGATCTCGCCGGCCTCGTGCCCTCCCATGCCGTCAGCTACGGCGAAGACGGGGTCGGCGGCAATGTAGGAATCCTCGTTCAGCTCCCTGCGGAGTCCCCGGTCCGTCCCGTAGCCGTAAGTGAGGCTGAGGCCCGGCCCCGGCTGGATGGGTGGGGAAACACTGGCGGGGTGCTGGTTCATGCCTGTCCTAGGTAAAAGGTACGGTCTCCAAAGTGCACGCTGGATCCCGGGGTAACAAACGTGGGGACGCCCGGCACCAGGGGTGTGCGCAGGCCGTCCGGGGTGGTGACGGCGCTTCCGTTGGTCGACTGCCGGTCCGTCACCCAGATGCCTGCGCCGTCGGTGAGCAGGTGCAGGTGGGTCTTGGAGATGGAGCGGCCGGGATCGTCCACGGCCAGCAGCTGGGCGTGCTGTTCGCCGGCCTGTCCCACGGGGTTGCGGCCGACCAGGACATTGCGGTCCAGTTGGAAGTCGCGGCCGTCGTCCAGGCGGATACGGAGGACGGCAACGGGGGCCGGCCCGGCGGTCCCGGGGCGCACCTGGGTGCGTTCGACGTCGTCGTCCGCGTGCGGCGGAGGCATCCGATGGCCGGACGGGGCGCCCGGGGAATTGGTGGCTGGCGGCGCGAAGGAGGCCGGTGAGGTGTAGGGCATGGTCTGCGAGGGCATGGGGGCCGACGGCGCAGGTGCTTGGGGCGCGGGGTTGTAGGGGGCTGGGCCCTGCGGGGCTGGGGCCTGCGATGCGGGCATCTGGGGTGCCGAAAATTGGGGTGCCGGAGCCTGGGGTCCGTTGGCCTGCGGCACCGCTGCCCCCTGCAACGGGTTGAACGGGGCTGGCGCCTGTGGCCCAGGAGCCGGGGGCTGTGCGGATCCAGCACCCGCAGCGTGCGGCGCGTTGGCGCCGGCCACCGGGGAGAGCACCTGCTGCACGGGCGGCAGGTCCAGGGGCGCGAAACTGTAGGGGCCCTGGATGCCACCGGTGGTGATGGGGTCCCTGCCCTCCTTGACGTCGAAGACCAGGGTTTTGGCAGCGGTGTCATTCCAGGCTCCGCAGCCCGCCGTTCTTGTCCCAGCGGTTGGACACCACAACCAGCACAGCCCAGGCGCCACCCACCAGGAGCAGCGGGCCAAGGACGAACAGTGCGGCGTCAAACCATTTAAAACCACTATCAGCACTGCCGCGGGCAAGGCCAGGAGGATGCCGGCCCCGGTGATGAGGCCGCGCAGGAATACCGGTCCGGCGCCGGGCGCGTAACCGTCCTGGTCCGCGCTGCGGATGCCCATGGCCAGGTTGCCGGGGGTCTTGCCGGTGCGGGATTCCAGCCCCAGTACCACGAACAGGTAGGCCAGCGTGAGGCCAAGGCCGATTCCGCCAAACAGCACCAGAGACGAGGTGTCGTAGACGATGAAGCCGCCGCTCCTGGTCCGCGTGATCCCGGCGAATCCGATGGCAAACGTCACCACCAGCACCGCCACCCCGGGCAGCCAGTCGATGACGGCAGCGCCAAGGCGCTTGCCCGTCGCAGCCGGAACAAGCTGAAGGTTCACTGCCATACCCGTTCCTCCCCCTGGAGCGGCTTCCACCCTGGTGGAACCGCCGGTCCTGCCCGGACCGGCGTCCGAGTGCAGGGTGCTCCTGCGTGCGGTGCCAGTAAATTCGGGGCCCGCCAACTGACTTGCCGGGGGCCTTTCTACTACCGGGATAGTACCGGGAATCCCGGGCGTATGCGCGGGGCGCGCCTCCCGGGCATCACTCCTGCCCTGGTCCACCAGCGGGTCCGGGGTGCGGGTGCGGCGCGCCGCCCGGTTGGGCAGCGGCGCGCCGCAGGCGGTGCAGAAGGAGGCTCCCGCGCGGGTCTGCTGTTGGCAGCGCGGGCAGCGTTCAGGGTCGGGCATCACTGCTGCTCTGGTCCTTGCTGGTCTGGCAGTCCTTGCTGCTTTGGTCCTTGCTGGTGGGGCGGCGCATCAGCACCGCCGGTGGCACGGCTGCGGCGGGCAGCGACGAACCCGGACACCGCCGGGAGTACCCGGCGGGCGCCGCGCAGGCTAAGGCCCTTGCCGGAGTTCATCGCCGTCCGGGCGTCGGCAAGCAGCGACCGCGGCGAGAACCGTGCCTGCTGCCGCCGCCAGAATCCCATGGAGGAGGTCATCTCCTTGAGGGACCCATCAACGATGGTCCAGTACTCACGGACATCCTCCTCGCTGGGCTCCCCCGCTCCGAAGATGGAGGCGTCCGCCCGGCGCGCCAGCATGGTGGTGGTTCCCTGGGTGGCGGGAAACGATTCGGCCAGGACGGCAGCACTTTCGCGCCGCGTCGAGCGGGTGTCGACGGCGGCGCCCAGGTCTGTCGCCAGGCTCACCACCTCGCTCCAGCCTCCGCCGACCCGCTGGGCGGGGTGGCCGTCACGGAAACGCGACTTCCGCCGTCGTGTCTTCAACAGGGCGATCAGCAACAGAGGCAGGGCCAGGACCACCAAAGGGATCGCGACGACGCCCAGCGCACCCAGGAGGGCACCCCAGAACAGCCACGGGTTGTTCTTCTTCTGGTCGGCGTCCAGCGCGTCCGGAGAGGAGTCCGGCGGCAGGTCCGCCGGCTCCTGCGGCGGGGGCGGCGGCTGCAGCACCTGCGGCTTGGGCTTGGACTTGTTTTCGGGGTCCGGCGGGATGGGGATGTTGTCCTTGGGCGGGGTGGGATCGAAGCTGACCCAGCCCACCCGCTCGAACGCCACTTCCACCCAGGCGTGGACGTCCTTGCCGGTGATCTTGACCTCGCCTGCGCCGTTCTCCGGGCTGGTGGGCTCAGGGTAGAACCCCATCACCACGCGCGACGGGATGCCCAGATGGCGGAGCATCAGGGACATGGCCACGGCGTACTGTTCATCGTCGCCCAGCATCTGCTTGGCCGTCAGCAGGCTGCGGATGCGGGCTGAGCCGTGGCCGGAGACGCTGGGCAGCTGGCCCTCGCTGACCAACCCGTTACTGAAGGCACCGGTCTTCTGGAAATGGGCTTCGATCTGGCGCACCCGGTCGATGGCGGTGGGCGCATCGGCGGACAGGTCATTGGCCTGGGACCCCACAACCGGCGGCACCTCCAGGGCGTCCGGAAGGGCAACCTTGGCGAAGTCGTACTGCGTTAGCTGCCCATGCTCGAGCTTGACGGGATCGGAGACCTGGACGCTGTAGGAGTCGCCGCGGGACAGCCCGCTGGTGGTTACGGCGGTGTCGGACCCCGGGTTGAAATAGAGGCCTGCGGCCGCGGGCGAGCCGGCCTGGTCAAAGCTGATGCCGGTGGTCTTCCGGCCACCCGGGACGAAATAGCCCTGGTAGTCCTCGATGTTGATGCTGATCGAGTAGTCATTGGTGGGCACCACACCGGATGAGTCGGCGAGGGTGTTGATGGATTTCGCATCCCCCACCTTGCTGAAGTTTCCGGAGCCATTGGGGTCCATGTTGTAGTTGGTGCCGTTGAAGGCGTCGAGGGCGCCGAGCCGGACCCGGCCGTCCTTCGGGAGGCCCTTGACCACGAACAGGGTGTCGTCCTTTTTGTCCTTCACGTACGTCCGGAAGCTTGCCAGGGGCGTGATGTAGTCCTTGGGATCGAACGGCGGCACCACCGCGTTGCGGAGGACCTTCCGGTCCTCTCCGGCGCTGACCAGCGGGGCGGCCACGGCGGTGATCCCCACGCTGAGGGCAATGACTCCGGCGGCCATGCCCAGGCGGCGGATCCTGGCGCGCCGCGTGGCGGCCGTGTCCGTCTGCGGGTTATTGACCGACACCCGGCGGGTGCTGTTGCGCCGGAGGGCATCACGGCGGAAGGTCGCCCAGGCGATGCCGAGGACGGTCAGGCCAATGCCGCGTTCCAGCGTCAGGAACGCGGCGTTGGTGCTGAATGCGATGCCGGTGACGAACAGGACCAGCACCGGCAGGAGGGGCAGGTAGGGGCTTTTTGCCCGCCAGGTCAGCAGCGCGGCCACGAGCGCCGTGATCAATGAGCTCAGGAAGGGGACAATGAGAACGCCGCCGGCGGTTCCCACCGGAACACCCACGGTGAGCATGTCCTTCCAGGCGAACACAACGCCCAGGAGCAGGGTCCGCAGCGAATCCAGGCTGGGGACGAAGCCTGCAATGGCGGAGTCCGGCACCGCCAGCCAGGTCCCGAAGACCAGGTAGGCGGCAAGGGCCAGTGCGGTGGTGATCAGAAGGCCCAGGCGCAGGTGCGCGTTGGCCGCGCCGATGGCCAGGCCCAGGATGATACCGCCGAATCCGGACAGGAGGTAGTAGGGGTCCCCGCCGAAGCTCAGGCCAAAGCCGAGCAGGCCCAGCCCCAGGAGCACCACCAGGGCGCCGGCGTCGAGCAGGAAGTGCCAGCGCGGCTGGCCGTCCGCGAAGGCGGAGTCGGTAGTGGCTGCCTTGCGGCGGGTCCGGGTTTGCGGGAACTGGGTTTGTGGCGAACGGCCCGGTGCGGTGCTCATGCTGCCGCCTTTCTCAGCACGATGGCAAGGTCGGCCAGGTCGCCGAGCGTGAGGACAGTCAGGTCTGCGATGTTGGCCCTGGTGGGGGCCGCCCCGGCTTCCACCCGGACCGCCAGGCTGCGCACGCCGGGCGGGACGGAGGCGGCGGCGGTACGGAGCCTGGGTTGCCGTTACATTGCTGCCCACCACGAAGAAGACCACGGAGGCGTTGGGTACGGTATCGGCCAGGGTCCGGGCGAGGTCGACGGCGGTCCGGCGCATCGGGGTGCCGACGATCCGGGTCATGTCATCGAGCATGTTGCGTCCGGTTTCGCAGCGCAGGGGTCCCTTTTGGGTCAGGACGTCCAGCTCACGCTGTTCGCGGATGGCCTGCCGGCCGATGGAGGCGGCCACCGAGATGGCCATCTCAAATTCGGTTTCGGAGGCGTATTCGTCGGTGTTGATGGACAGCGAGATGGCCAGGTGGGCGCGTCGCGTTTCCTCGAACTGGCGGACCATGAGTTTGTTGGTGCGGGCCGTGGTTTTCCAGTGGATGTGCCTGCGGTCATCGCCGGGTACGTAGTCGCGCAGGGCGTGGAAGGAGACGTCCGCGCTGGAGAGGTCCGTGGTGGGCATGCCTTCGAGGTCGCGGATGAAGCCTGCGGCGGAGCCAGCCAGGGCAACGGTGCGCGGATGGACGAAGAGGTCCTCCGGCTCGGTCCAGAGGACCTGGCGGCGCAGCAGGTGCAGCGGGTCCGCCCGCACGGAGCGGACCGGTCCCACCACGATGACGGCGCGCCGGGCGGTGGGGATGGTGAACAGGTCCTCGTGGACCTGGCCGGGCTTCATCCGGGGCAGGTGGAACACGGCCGTGGTGCTGCCAACCGGCAGTTCCAGGGCGGCCGGCAGGAGGGGACGTGCGGAGGTGTTGGAGACGGCGATGCTGCCGACGGCGCTGTCCCCCACGGCCACCCGGGTGCGGGCGAGGTCCAGGACCACCCCGTATGAGGACCGTCCCAGGATGAAGGCCACCGCGATGACGAACATGGCGAACGCGGCAATGGAGGCTGCCGTGGCTTCCTGCCAGCCGAAGGCCTGGCCGGTGGTCCAGAGCAGGATGGCGGCTGCAAGGACTGACCAGCCCAGGATGCTGACAACGGAAAGAACCGGCCACGCATACTTCAGCCAGTTATCCCGAACAGACCGCCAAGCGGGCGTCAGGGCCTGGAGTGCGGTGCTGCTGGCCTCGGACCACACTGCTGCGGGGTGCAGCCGGGTGGGGCGGCCGTTCCGATGGAAGAGCTGCTGGAATCGCTCCGCGAGCCGGGTCAACGGGGTGCCGCTGGACGTGCCGTCGGACATAGGGGTGTGCCTTCGTTGTTTTTGCGCTGGAATGGAATGGCGGTGCAGCAGCTTTCGGCTGCCGCTGGACGGCTCAGGCGTTGGTGCGCTGCTGCGGGGCGGCGACGTCGGCCAGGATCCTGGTCAGCACGGCCTCGGCGGTGGCGCCGGAGAACTCGGCTTCGGGGTCCATCACGAACCGGTGGGTCCACACCACGGAGGCGAGTTCCTTGATGTCGTCCGGCAGGACGAAGTTCCGGCCCTGGGCGGCGGCCCAGACCTTGGCGGCCCGGACCATGGCCAGGGCGCCGCGGACGGAAACACCGAGCCGGGTTTCCGGCGCGCTGCGGGTCTCCTCGCACAGCCGGGAGATGTACTCCAGCACGGCGGTGTCCACGTGTGCGGTGGCGGCGAGGTCGGCCATGTCCGCTACCGCCTGGGTGGTGATGACCGCGGACAGTTCAGTGGAACGGTCCTTCAGGTTGCTGCCGCCGAGGAGCCGGACAGTGGACGCGTGGTCCGGGTAGCCGATGGAGGTCTTGATCAGGAAGCGGTCAAGCTGGGCCTCGGGAAGGCGGTAGGTGCCGGCCTGCTCGATCGGGTTCTGGGTGGCCATGACCATGAACGGCCGGCCCGCGGAGTAGGTGACACCGTCCACTGTCACGCGCGATTCCTCCATGACCTCCAGCAGCGCCGACTGGGTCTTGGGCGAGGCACGGTTGATTTCATCAGCCAGGACAATGTTGTTGAAGATCGGGCCCTTGTGGAACTCGAATTTCTGCGTCTTCTGGTCGTAGATGGTCACGCCGGTCACGTCGGAGGGAAGCAGGTCCGGGGTGAACTGGATGCGGTTGTTGGAGCCCTGCACGGTGGCGGCAAGGGCGCGTGCCAGCGAGGTCTTGCCGGTGCCGGGTGCGTCCTCGAACAGGACGTGGCCCTCGGCCAGCATGGCCGTGAAGGTCAGCCGGATGACATGTTCCTTGCCCAGCACCGCCTGCCCCACGTTGGCAACCAGTTTTTCGAATGTGCCGGCAAACCACTCGGCTTGCTCCATGGTCATGGTCATGAAAAGTTCCTCATCTTCTTAACATTTCGGTAGGAGTTATTTGGCCTGGCGGATCAACATCTGCCGACGTCCGGACCACTGATATCGATGGTTGCCAGCTTGACGTACCATCCCGGGTGCGGACCGCCGTCCATGCGGTACCACTTGTAGTAGGTGGGCGGGTTGGATGTCTCGCTGGAACCGTAGATGTTCATCCAGCACGCGCTGGGGATCCAGCCGTCGGAATAGGACACCCAGTTTGCGGCGTTGCCGCCGCACGACGGCGGCGGGGAACTGAAGCGGTCAGGCACCGTGGGTTTGCCCGGGCAACTATTGACGTCGGAAGCTTTGACCCTGACTTGGGTCGGTGCGGGAGGAGGCGTCGGATCGGCACCGGAGGTGGAGGTGACAGGACCACCCACCGCCCCATAGGTGACGGTGTAGGCACGGACTTGTAGGTTATGGCTCTTGCTCCAGCCGCCGGCACCGGCGTCGAACCTGTTGGCAGTTCCGACATTTTGCCAGCCGCCTCCGTCCATGCTGACCTCGTAGTGGTTGAGCGGCCGGCCATTGGTGGCGGGGTCGTTCCACGTCCAGTGCACCTGTCCGTCACCCTTGGTGGACGTCGTACCGCTTACACTCGGCGCGTTTGGCGGTCCGTAGGGGTTCCCTGTGCCGATCGCTTTGGCATCGCCGGACATGCTGTTCTTGGTGGAGGTCGCGATGATGGTCACGGTGATGTCCTGGCCGTTGGTCATGCCGCCGATGGTTCCGCCACCGGCGGCGATGGCTCCGCTCTTGCCGTCCGCGTTGTACGAATAGGCGATTTCATTGGCGGTGGAGCCGTTGCGTTGGGCCTCCGTCAACGGGGTGAAGGTCACCTTGAGCTGGCCGCTTGTTCCGGTCTCCGCAACGGTCCCGCTGGTGACCTGGCCCGGTTTTCCGGCGGCCCGGATAGCAGCGGAGGGCGCACTGGTACCGCTGGTTCCAGCTTTGTTGGTTGCCGACACCGTGAAGGTGTAGTTGGTTTCCGAGTTGTCCACGGTGACGTTCTGCGAGGTTCCGGACACCTGCTGGCTTGCCACTGCCGCACCGCCGCGAAGCGTGGTCAGGGTGTAGGCGGAGACGGCATCACCGTTGTTGTTGGGCGCCGACCAGAGCACGCGCAGCTGGCTTTGCGAACCCACCGGCGTTGCCTGCGACACGCTAGGCGCCGCGGGGGTAGCGGGAACACCGGCCGGGACCTCGGCTGCCGAGTAGGGGCTCCACTCGGACGGTTCCTTGGCGTCGTTCCGCGCCAGGACCCGAACCTTGTACGACACTCCGTTCTGCAGGCCCTTCCATACATAGCTGACTGACGTCAGGTTCTGGATCTGGGCGTTCTGACCGGCGGGGGCCGGCGAGATTTCCAGGTCGTAAGACTTCACCGGGGAGCCCTTGCTGGCGGGCGCTGCCCAGTTGACGGTCAGTTGCTTGTCCCCGAATGTCAGCGACGGGGCCAGAGGAGTATCCGGCTTCACGTCCGGCCGGACATCTGCGGAAGCCGGGGACCGGTCCGACTCGTTAAACTCGTTGGTGGCCGTCACCTGGAAGTGGTAGGTGGTGTTGTTGGTCAGGCCGGTGAGGGTGCAGGTGTTGGCCGGGCAGTCCTGCCGGAACCCGCCCTCGCCATACACCGTGTACTTGGTGATGGCAGAGCCCCGGTCCGCAGGGGCAGACCAGGTCAGCAACGCGGTCTGGTCCCCCACGCTTTGGGCCTGCGGCGTGGTGGGTGTGGCCGGCCTGTCCTTGACCGTCAGCCGGATCCTCGCCGTAGCGTTGCGGGAGTCGTCACCGGTCTTGTCCGCCACCGTGTAGGCAACCACCATGGTTCCGGTGAAGCCCGGGGCCGGCGTGACGGTCACCGAGTCGCCGTTGACACTTACAGTGCCGCTGCCCGTTTCGGTGTTGGTCGCAATGATCTTCAGCGGTGTCTCGGGGAACGGGTTGGCGTCGTTGGCCAGTACGTTGATGGTGACCGGTTTGCCCGCGGCGGCGTTGGTTTCGACGTCGTCGTTGGCTACCGGTTTGGGTCGGTTGGAGGCCGTCACCGAGAGCTGGTAGGTGGCCGTTGCCTCAAGGCCGCGCGGATCGGTCGCCTTGACCTGGACAGCGGCCTTGGTACCCGTGGCGGTGGAGTCGGCCGCGGAAACCGTCAGTGTTTGTCCTTCGATCCGGGCGTTGAAGCCGCCGGGCGATCCGCCCACCAGGTCGTATTTCATCTTCTCGACGTCGCCGTCGTCAGGGTCGGAGGTCAACTTGCCCAGGTCGGTGCTGGCCGAGTCTCCCTTGGGAACGTCCACGTTGGCGCCCAGCAGGCTCCGGCGGGTGGTTCTTGTTGGGGTCCGGGAGGACCTTGGTGCGGATGCTGAGCGTCGACTTCAAACCGGCGGAATCGTCCGGACCGGTTCCGTCGGTCACTTCGAACGTGAGGGATCCGGGACCCACGTAATCCGTCCCGGCAGGGTATTTCAGGCCTGTGCCGTCGCCGATCACGGGATTGCCGCCGTTGGCGCCGATCAGCTTGATCCGGTCCACCTGGGTGAGCCGCGGCGTCCTGCCTTCCCGGACCTTCACCCATTCGTTGAGGTTCACGTCAACAGACTGGCCTGCCATCACTTCGAGGACCTCGTCCTTGGCCAGGGTGGGAACCTGCTGTCCCAGGCCCGGTACCCAGATGATGGCGGTGGATTTCAGCCCGTCCACATCCTCCACGGTGTACGGGATGAGCTGGGGCTGTGCGGTGAGGTCCACCAGCACGTTGCCGTTGCCGCCCGGCCGGGCCGTGGGGGTATCGGTGCTGATCTTCAGGTTCTCGCCAACACCGTCCGGGTCCTCATCGTTCTTGAGGACGGGGACATCCACGGCGGTCTTGCCCATGGCCTGGGCCGAGGTCACCCTGTCATCCCGCGCAATGGGGGCCTTGAGGGGCACATTGTTGTCCACCACAAGGCGGATGGTTGCCTGGGCGGTGGCGTCGCGGTCATCGGCAATCGTGTACCGCACGTTATAGGTCCCGGCGTCGTTGGGAGCCAGCAGGATAATCCGGCCGCTGTTCTTGCTGACGGTGGCCTGGAGCGCGGGGTCTGCGTCGATGCCGTCCGTGAGGATACGGATGCGGTCACCGTCAGGATCCGTGTCGTTGGCAAGGGCATCGACAGCGATCTGCCGGCCCGGGCGTACGTGAACCTCATCGTCCACGGGGGTGGGTTTCTGGTTCACCTCGCCGCGCGGGGCGATGCCCACCGTCACGGTGCCTGTGTTCACGGCGCCCTGGCGGTCAACCACCTTGTAGCGGAACGTGTCCGTGCCCGCACCGTCACCGGCAGCGGTGAAGTCGATGAAGTTGCTGCCCACCGTGGCGGTTCCCATGGCCGGGGTGCTGTCGATTCCCGTCAGTTGGACGGAGTCGCCGTCGGGATCGATGCCGTCCAAGGGAACCGGGATCCGGACCGTCCCGGCAGCCACCACCCGGGCGGTAAGGTTCCGTGGCTGGGGCCGGGAGTTCTGGGCGCCTTCCAGCGGAAGGATGTGGATTGTGACGGCAGCGGCACTTTTCTGGCCCTGTGGATCGACGGCGTTGTAGATGGCACGGACCGTCTTGGGCTGGCTGCCCGCGATAAAGCGAAGCGTGTTCTCGGAGACGAAGCTCTTGCCATCCGCCGGATCCACGGCCTGGGGCAGAACAGGATCGACCGTCAGTTCCTGCCCCTGCGGGTGGGTGTCGTTGTCCAGTACGGGGATGGTGACAACGTCGTTGACGCGGACGTTCACCTCGTCCGGCTTGGGCTGGGGTGCTTCCAGCACGGCAGGAGCCGGGACTGGCACCACGGAGACGCTGCCGGTGGCAGACTTCCTGCCGTTGGACATGGTGTATTCGAACAGGAAGGGGTCCTTCGTCCCCCGGATGTCGGTGATCCGCAGGACGCTGTGGTTGATCACGCTGACGGAGACCGTCGCATTATCCGGGAGCTTCACGGACTGCAGCACCAGGACCCCGCCGGAGGGATCGGAGTCGTTGGCCAGCGGGTCCAACAGCACGCTGCCACCGGTCGGCATCAGGGCAACGTCGTGGACCGCGACCGGATCGCCACCGTCATTGCCGGATTCGACGTCGACGCGGATCAAACCCTGGCTGCTCTGTGGCCCGTTGCTCGCGATATAAGTCAGGTAGACGGGCCCGGGGGTGCTGCTGCGGAAGGTGAAGGTGCCGCCGTCGGTCACGGGGCCTAGTTCGGCCGGACCGTTGGCTTCCACCTGGGCCAGCCGGAGGGCACCGCCATTAGGGTCGACGTCGTTCTTCAGCGGGGAGACCACCAGATCCTGGCCCACCACCGCAGTGACGTGGTCGGCGTTGACCACGGGCGCCAGGGCGCCAGGCGGCCGGACGTTGACCACCACCTTGCCGGTGACGGTCGTCCGGCCGTCCCAGATGGTGACCTGGACGTTCTTCTTGCCGGCGGTTGCACCCGAGTCCTGGAAGGTGAGCAGGCCGTCGCGCCGGACCTTGACCTGGTCCTTGTCGTTGTCGGCCTTGGCATCCAGCAGCACCAGGTCATCGCCGTCGGGGTCGATCCAGTCCGTGAGGATGTTCTGGCTGACGGTCTTGCCCTGTTCCACCAGCATGGTGGTGTCCTCGCCGCGCTTGAACTTGGGCGGCTTGTTCTCGTTGGGTCCCACCACGGTCAGGGTGACCTGGCCGGTGGCAGACAGGCCGCGGCCGTCGGAGGCACTGTAGTTGAAGGTTTCCGTGCCTGGCTTGGCGTCCGCGGGCACGGTGATCTGGAACGCCGTCCCGCCATAGATGCTCTCGAGGGTGCCTGACTTGGGCCCGGCGCCCGCCGCCACCGAGGCCGTCAGGACGTCGCCGTCGGGGTCGGAGTCGTTGTCCAGGACGCTGAGGACGGTGGTGCGGCCGGGGCGCACGCCGATGATGTCCGGCTTGGTTTCCGGCGGCCGGTTGGGCTTGGTCCGGTCCGGCAGGACGTTGATGGTGTTGTTATCCGCCGATTCCTTGTCCTGGTCATCGGACTGGTTCTTGGGCGGGACAACGTCGTCCCAGTTGTTGACCAGCTGCATGTTCTGGTTCACCAGCCACACATTCCCCGAGTTCACATCATTGAGGACCACCAGATCCCGGTTCACCCGGAAAACATACGACGGCGACGCACTCGCCCTGGGTACGTCAACCTTCTTATCGTCCCCATCATTAGTGCAATCCCGCACATACTTATTCGCACCCGACCACGCCGCATGCACACACCCGCCCAACTGCACCGGGGCAGCCGGGACGCCCTCGCCGTCGAACGTCACCGTTTTCGCAGTCCCGCCATCCAGCGGCTGCTCCAACAACGCCTTCCGCGTGGCCACGGCAACAACATCACTGCCCGGACCGGCCTGCTGAAGCTTCGCATCCCGCGCATTCTCCAACGCCAGCTTCCTGCCACCCGGCAAAAACAGGTTCCCGGCCGCAGCATCCAACACCACCGGCCGGTCCCCCACCACCGTCACCTGCAGATCCCCGGCACCCTTAAGCCCATCCCAGGTGCTGGATTCCGACGACGTGACCGCACCATTGGCATCCACCCCCGTCACCGTCACCGCCCCGGTCTTGGGGTCCGCGGAATAAATCCGGTCATCAGAACCCACCGCCGAGACAAGGCCCTCCGAGCCGACCATGACCGGCTCAGAGGCTTCCTTATCAAAACCACTCAACGTGGACGGCGACGCCGCCCAGACCTTCCCCGACGCAGCATCGGTCAGCGAAATCGTCTGCGCCCCAAAACTCACCGCAGCCGCACCCGGCAACTGCTTATCCCCGCCAAGGCGCATGTTCGCCGGAGACACCTGGTTCAACGTCGAACCAGTCTTATCATCAACAAACACCTCACCGGCATGCTGCAACACATCAAACGTCGCCGACGCCGGCGTCACCGCCCCATCCAACACCCGCGACGGATAATTCAACCGCCCCACAGCATTCTTCGACTTCGACACCACCCACACGCCGCCGTCATTCAACTCCACCTCAGTGGTCTTAAACCCCGGATACAACACAGCACCCGTCACCACCACCGCCACCACAGCACCAAACGCAGTACCGGTCACGAGTTTTTTGTGTCGCTTCTTCAGACCAAGCTTCCCCAGCAGAGTTGTCACAGCGTTACATTTCCCTCAGATTGTGCAGCCAGATGGCGGCCCGGTGGCAGAACAGGCAGCAGGCTTGCTTTCCCCGGGGCCCAGCCTACCGAACCCCCGCAGGGCAGGCGATGGGGACAACTGCCCGGGGCTCCCCGGCATTGCCAGTGTCAGCAATGCGGGGCTCCCAGGCCGGCGGGATCGGCGAGCGTGGTGTGGCCGGCGATGACGTAGCGGCCAACGTTGCGGGCCGAACCGGATTCAACCCGCCACCAGCGGACGATGCCATTGCCCGACCAGTTGTCACTTTGGTCGATGTAGCACGCCACCATGATGCGGTCCTGGTCCGTCTTGTAGAACCAGGGTGGGCTGTCCGCGTTGACGCCGTCACAGTCGAAGTAGGGGTTCGGCCGGTAGTTCGATCCGCCCAGGGTGAAGGTGCAACTCCTGACGAAGTTCGGGTCGGAGGTCTTGATCCGTGTCTCCCAGAGCCCCTGCTTGCCCGCGTTGGCGCTGGCCGTGACAACTGCACTGCCGGTACCAAGGGAGTTGAACGTCTGGACTGCAATGGTGACGGTGTCTCCAAAGTTTGCCGTGTTGACCGTCCTGCTGCCGGACGGTGCAACGCTTTCCCATCCTCCGTTGTTGATTTTGATTTTGGTCTGCGCCACGTCGTTGGTGCTGGTGGATGGCGATGACCAGTTCAGGGTGGCGGACTTCTGGTTCATGCCGCCGTCCTGGCCGGACGCCGAGGGGGTGCCCGGGGAGCCGTACGGCGTGGCAGTGGCAGGGGCGCTGCCGTCAGAGCTCGGGGCCACCGTGGAGTTGGCAACGACGGTGATGCTGACGGCAGCGCCGTTGCTGAAGCCGCCGACGGTCTGGCCTGGGCTGATGGGCCCGCGGGCACCGTTGCTGGCGTTGTAGGTGTAGCTGACTTCATTCTCGGCGGAGCCGTTGCGTTCTGCCGCCGTCAGTTTGCGGAAGTCCACCGTCACCGCACGTCCTGCACCGCCGGTGTTGGCCGGCGTCGCCGTGACGCCCGAAACGGTGCCGAGCTTTCCGGTGGCACGCCGTGGCGCCGAAGGCGGGCTGACCGCACCCTTTCCGGCCTTGTTTTCGGCCTGCACCGTGAAGGTGTAGGCGGCCTCGGAGTTGTTGGCGGTGAAGTTGGCGGTGCGGACGTTGCCGGGCACGGCCTGCGTCTGGTCGGGGGCGTTGCCGCCGCTTATGGTGACGTAGTAAGTGCTGATGGGGTCGCCGTTGGTGTTGGGTTCGGCCCAGGTGACCCGGAGCCTGGTTCTGGGTGCCCACGGACGATGCGACGGCGGACGAGGGTGCGGCAGGTGCCGCCGGTACGCCGGCCGGGTTGTCCTCCGCCGAGTAGGTACCCCAGTCGGACGGGCCAAGCTCGTTGACGGCCTGGGCGCGCACCTTGTATTTGACCCCGTTGGTGAGGCCGGTCCAGGTGTAGTTCAGCCCGGCCACTTCGTTCTTGACCGCGACGCCGCTGGCAGGCGGCGGGGAAATCTCCAGGTTATAGTGCTTCACCGGCGATCCCTCGGTCTTAGCTGCCGGCCAGCTGACGGCCATGGTCTTATCGCCGGCCTTGACGGTGGGTGCTTCCGGCGGCGAGGGCTTTTCGTCCGGCCGGATCTCGTTGGACTGTGGAGACGCCTGTGAGTCCCCCACCTCGTTGGTGGCCAGCACCGTGAAGACGTACTTCACGTTGTTGGTGAGCCCGCTCAAGGTGCATGTGGTGGTGGGGCATTTCTGCTCGAAGCCGTTGTTCGAGCGGACGGTGTATCCCGTGATGGGCGCACCGTTGTCCGAGGGCGGCGCCCACTTCAGGACGGCGGTCCGGCTGCGGACGTCGGTGGCGCTCGGGGCCGAGGGCGCGTCGGGCTTGTCGCGCACGGTGAGCCGCAGGCGGCCGTCCACCTGGCGGGACAGGTCCCCGGTCTTGTCTGCCACGGTGTAGCGGACCACCATGACGCCCTTGTACCCGTCGGCCGGGGTTACGGCAATGGTGTCACCCGATACCACCGGCTGGCCCGCCGCGGAGCCTGTCTCCACGGTGGCGCCCACGATCCGCAGGGGCGTGTCCGGGAAGGGGTTGAAGTCGTTGGCCAGGACGTTGACGCGTTCTGCTTTGCCCGCGTTCGCCTTGTCCACCGCATCATCGTTAGCCACCGGGAGGGGGCGGTTGGAGGCGACGTGGCGGGCCGTGATGGTGGCAGCCACCGCGGGAGACCTGCCGTCGGTGACCTTCACCTGGATGTTCCCGGTGACGCCGATGCCAAGGGAACTGTCAGCAGTGATGGCGAGGGTGGCACCGTCGACCTTTGCGTTGAAGCCGGCCGGAAGTGTCCCGTCCAGTTCGAAGCGCAGGTTGTCCTTGTCCCGCTCGTCAACGTCCTTGGCCAGTCCGGCCAGGTCAACCGTTGCCTGTTCGGCCTTGGGAACGTCAACGGAGGTGCCGCTGAACGTGGGCGGGTGGTTGGCGTTGGGATCCGGGATCACCTTGGTCATGATCACCAGTGTGGACTTCAGGCCGTCGCCATCGTCCGGTCCTGAGCCGTCCGTCACCTCGAAGGTGATGGAACCCGGGCCGACGTAGTCCGGTTTGGCGGCATACCGCAGGGCCTTGCCGTCGGACTGGATGATGCCCTCCGGCGATCCACCCTGGACGCGCACGGAGTCGGCCACAGTAATGCGGGCGGTGCGGCCATTGCGGACGCGGACGTATTCGGACAGGTCCAGGGTGACGTCCTTGCCGGACATGACCTCAACCGGATCGGTCTTGGCCAGGGTGGGATACTGTGCGCCCTGGCCGGGGATCCACATCACGGCAGTGGATGTCAGGCCGTCAACGTCGGTCACCGTGTATGGAATCAGCTGGTCCTGCGGGGCGAGCGTCACCACCACGTTGCCCGAGTCGCCCACGCGTGCGTTGGGGTTGCCATCGGGAAGGCTGATCTTAAGGTCCGACGCCACGCCGTCGGCGTCGGAATCGTTCTTCAGGACCGGCACGTCAACCGCTGTCTTGCCAAGGGTTTCAGCCACGGTCACCCGGTCATCCTTGGCAACGGGCCGCTTGAGTTCGGCGTCCGGGCTGACGTGGACCCTGATAACCGCGCTGGCTGAAGCCTTCTTGTCGTCCTGGATGCGGTAGCTGATGCTTTCATTGCCTGCGGTGCCGGGCGCCGTGAACAACACCTTGGCGCCGTCCGTTGCCTCCACCCGCAGTTCGGGCTTGGCTTCGAAACCGTCGGACACCAGGCTGAGCGGATCGCCGTCGGGGTCCGAATCGTTCGCCAGGGCCTCCACGGCCACCTTGCGGCCGGGCCGGACATCCACGGCGTCGTCCACCGCGATGGGTTTCTGGTTGCTGGCCTCCGGCGGGGCGATGCCCACAATGACGGTTCCCGTGTTCTCGGCGCCGATCCGGTCCCGGACGCGGTAGGTGAAGCTGTCGGTGCCTGCTGCGTCACCGGCGGCCGTGAACTCAAGGTAGCCGTCGCGCGCCACGGCCGTACCCATGGCGGGTGCTTTGTCGATGCCGATGAGCTGGACGGAGTCGCCGTCGGCGTCGATGCCGTCCAGGGGCACGGGCACCTTCACCGTCATTCCCGCCACCACGCGGGCGGTCAGGTTGCGGGGCTCGGGCCGGGTGTTCCGGTCATCGTCCCGGGCGCGGATGCGGATGGTCACCTGCTGGGAATCCACCTGCCCGGATTCGTTCTGTACCTTGTAGATGGCGTACACGGTTTTGGCTTCGGGCCCGGCGAGGAACCGGAGCTGATCCCCCGCAACGAACATGCGGCCGTCGGCTGCGTCGGGCTGCTGGGCGAGTTCGGGCAGCAGGGTGAGCTTGGAGCCGTTGGGGTCCGTGTCGTTGGCCAGCACCGGGATGGTGACGACGTCGTTCGTGCGGACCGTGGCTTCATCCGGCTTCGCCTGGGGTGCCTGGAGCTTGGCCGGGGCGGGGACCATCAGCACAGCGATCTCGCCGGTGGCGGATGAGCGTCCGTTGGACACCGTGTACCGGACTGTCAGCTGGCCTTCGGCACGGATGTCGGTGATCCTTACCACCGAGTGGTCCAGCACCGCCACGCTCACCGGCAGGCCGGCATCGGCCGTCACGGACTGCACCACCAGCACGCCGCCGGAGGGATCCGAGTCGTTGCCGAGGACGTCCACCAGGACGTCTCCGCCCGTGGGAAGCAGCGCGGTGTCCCGGACAGCAACGGGCGCACCTTCGTCTGTTCCCGGCACCACATCCACGCGCACCAGCTGTTGGGCGCTGGCCGGCCCGTTGGTCACCAGGTAGCTGATGTAGTGCGCGCCGAGGGTACGGGAGTTGAAGGTGAACGTTTGCTGGTCCGGGTTGAGGGTGGCGGTGGACCCGGTGTCGGGCGTGGCCTGCGCCAACCTCAACGTCCCGCCCTGGGGGTCCGAATCGTTCTTGAGCGGGGTGATGACGGTATCGGTGCCGGCGACGGCCACGACATGGTCGGCGTTGGCGATCGGCGGCAGGGCCCCGGGGCTCCTGACGTCGACGGTGACCCTGCCTTCGGCGGTGGACTGTCCATCCGACACCGACACGGTGAGGACCTTGCGGCCCGGGACGGCGCCGGAATCCTGGAAGGTCAGCTGGCCGTCGGGTCGGATGCGGGCCTGGTCCCGGGGGTCGCTGCTGGAGACGGAGACAGCGAAGAGGTCGTCGCCGTCGGGGTCGATCCAGTCCGGGAGGATGTTCTGGGTGACTGACTTGCCTGACTGGACCACCAGCGTGGTGTTACGGTTGGGCTTTTGCCGGGGCGGAGTGTTGGTGCCGGCCGGGATGACGTTGAGGGTGACGTCGGCCGATGCTGAGAGGCCGCGGCCATCATCAACGGTGTACTTGAAGGTTTCACTGCCGGTTTTGTCTGCGGGCACAGCGACCTGGAGGCCGGTGGAGCCGTAGATGGGCGAAACAGCGCCGGTCTTAACACCTTCCGGGGTCCGGACGGTGAGGACGTCGCCGTCGGGGTCCGAGTCGTTGTCCAGGACGGGCAGGATGGTGGTCTTTCCGGCGCGGATGCCGAACTGGTCCGGCTTGGCCACGGGGGGCTGTTGGGCTTGGTGCGGTCCGGCAATACGGTCTGCTGGACTTCGTCCGCAGAGTCCTTGTCGGCGTCGTCGGAGGTTTTCTTCGGTGGGATGACGTCGTCCCAGTTGTTGACCAGCTGCATGTTCTGGTTCACCAGCCACACATTCCCCGAGTTCACATCATTGAGGACCACCAGATCCCGGTTCACCCGGAAAACATACGACGGCGACGCACTCGCCCTGGGTACGTCAACCTTCTTATCGTCCCCATCATTAGTGCAATCCCGCACATACTTATTCGCACCCGACCACGCCGCATGCACACACCCGCCCAACTGCACCGGGGCAGCCGGGACGCCCTCGCCGTCGAACGCCACCGTCTTCGCAGTCCCGCCATCCAGCGGCTGCTCCAACAACGCCTTCCGCGTCGCCACGGCAACAACATCACTGCCCGGACCGGCCTGCTGAAGCTTGGCATCCCGCGCATTCTCCAAGGCCAGCTTCCTGCCACCGGGCAAAAACAGGTTCCCGGCCGCAGCATCCAACACCACCGGCCGGTCCCCCACCACCGTCACCTGCAGATCCCCCGCACCCTTAAGCCCCTCCCAGGTACTCGACTCCGACGACGTGACCGCACCATTGGCATCCACCCCCGTCACCGTCACCGTCCCGGTCTTGGGGTCCGCGGAATAAATCCGGTCATCAGAACCCACCGCCGAGACAAGGCCCTCCGAACCGACCATGACCGGCTCCGAGGCTTCCTTATCAAAACCACTCAACGTGGACGGCGACGCCGCCCAGACCTTCCCCGACGCAGCATCGGTCAGCGAAATCGTCTGCGCCCCAAAACTCACCGCAGCCGCACCCGGCAACTGCTTATCCCCGCCAAGGCGCATGTTCGCCGGAGACACCTGGTTCAACGTCGAACCAGTCTTATCATCAACAAACACCTCACCGGCATGCTGCAACACATCAAACGTCGCCGACGCCGGCGTCACCGCCCCATCCAACACCCGCGACGGATAATTCAACCGCCCCACAGCATTCTTCGACTTCGACACCACCCACACGCCGCCGTCATTCAACTCCACCTCAGTGGTCTTAAACCCCGGATACAACACAGCACCCGTCACCACAACCGCCACCACAGCACCAAACGCAGTACCGGAAGACCACCACGAGCGCGGCAGGCGGCGCCACCGGGGCGTGCCGGAAGCAGGGCTTTGGGCGCGCGTTTGTCCGCGACGTTTCATTCTTTGAATCTCCCCAGATTTTCTGGCTCATGGCCGGCGGCCGGTTTCCGCGGAAGCCGGGCACCACAACAGTACCGCCAATTCGCCACCAAGTGGATAAATCATTGGAGGTGACGGCGGCAATCACAGCAGCAGCGGCTGACCGCCCGCCCGGGTCCTAGTCGAGGATCAGTCCCTTGCCCCTGCCGCGGGTCAGGCGGACGGGGTTGATTTCACCGAAGCCGCGCACGTTTTCCGGGTCCTGGGGAATCATGACGAACCGCTCGTCATGTTCCAGTGCGGAGGCGGTCATGGAGTCCACCAGCACCGTGCCCGGATCGGCAAGGGTGGTCAGCCGTGCTGCGAGGTTGACCGTGGGACCGTAGATGTCGCCCAGGCGGGACAGGATCCTGCCCCAGACCATTGCCACACGGGCCTCGGGAAGGATTTCGTCTTCGGTGAAGGCCTCGGCAAGAGCCAGCGAAATCTCGGCCCCGGCTGCCGGGGTTTCCGCGATGTAGAGGACTTCATCACCAACCGTCTTGACCAGCCTGCCGCCGCCTACGGAGATTATTTCGGCGCACTTGTTTTCGAATCGCTGGACCAGCCGGGCAAGTGTCTTTTCGTTCATCCGGCGGGACAGGCTGGTGTAGGAGACCAGGTCGGCGAACCCGACGGCGCGGGCAAGGGGCAGCGGTGCGTCGTCCTCGTCGCCTTCGCGTCCTTCTTCGCTGGCCTGCAGCCCGGCCTCGGCGCGGACCGCCAGCCGTTGGACACCGGCGTTGAGCTGGCGGCGCCAGGAGTACACCAGGACTTCCTCTAGCGCGTCCACCAGGGCGGGAAGTTCATTGACCAGGCGCTTGCGGGCGACAGCGTCCGTGACGCCCTGCTCGTGGACCATGTCCTCCACCAGGGCTTCGATCTGCCACACCACCATGCGGTCCGTCATCTGCCCGATGGAACGGGTCACCGAGATGGCTGCTTCCTCGGTGAGCTTCCCGGTGCGGACAAGGTCCACCACGGTGGACAGGGCCGCCTGGTCGCGTTCGGTGAAGGCAACGTCCTCGTCGCCGAAGTTCGGGAATCCCAAGGCACGCCAAAGTTTGCGGGCGGAGAGCAGCGAGAGGCCGGCACCGGCGGCAACTTCACGACGGCGGAGCTTGCGTTCACCACCCAGGAGGCGGGCTTCGAGGGCCTTCATGGCCAGGCGCTCGGCGGACATGGCGCCGGTGGGCGGGTGCCGGTCCGCGGCGGGCAGCGCAGGGGCGGCCTCCACCCCGGAGCCTGGGGACCCTGCGTGATCGAAGGCGGCGGTGCCGGTTGCGATGCTCTCGACGCGTTCCTGCTGGTCCTCATCGGTCATCCCGTCCACCTTCTCTCATATCCTCCGGAAAAGCACCGGCGGGGTAATGCCTGGCGCCACCCGGCTGGGCCTCGCTGTCGTCCGGCAGTTCCCCGATGGCGTCGAGGATAAAGTCGCGGAACCGGGCAACCTCGGGCACGTCGCTAAAGGTCACCATGCCCTGGTGCCCGGTTTCCAAGGATATATTCCCCGAGCGCACCAGTCGCTGCAGCAGCGATTCGTGGACCGTCAGGTTACGCACTGACGCCAGGTTCACCTGCTGGTCCCGCCGGTTCAACAGACCGTACCGGGCCACCATCCGCCGGCTGGTCAAGGTGTAACGGGTGCCCTGCCAGCGCAGCAGGCGGGGCAGGCAGAAGCCCAGCCACACAGCTGCTGCCGCGAGGACGCAGGCTGTCACCAGCCAGGGCGTCCACTGGCCGCCGAGGGCAGGGGCCAGGCGGGCCGCGCCGCCCCGGATCGCCCAGGCGCTGGCAAAGGCGGCAAACGCCGGCGCCAGCACAAAAGCCACGGCGGCCCCGGCGAGCTTCCGCGGCTGCGGACGGGTAGTGACAATGACTTGCTCCCCTGGCACGAGGGTTTTACGCATACCCACCCTGGTTTGGCGCGTCCGGCGATGTCCAGGGCCGCAGGTGGACCACGTCACCGGCGGTCACCACATGCTCGTGCGAGTCCCGGTCCACCACCAGCAGGGAGCCATAGTCATCCAGCCGGGATGCATGGCCAATGATTTCGTGGTCGCCGGGCAGGCGCGCGCACCTGCTTTCCCAGGGTGACCATGACGGCCTCCACCCTTTTGTGCAGCGAAGGCCCCCCGCCATGCCTGCCGTGGGGTCGCCGTCGGCATTGCAGAAACTCCGGTACAGGACCGCGAAGTGGGACAGGTAGCTCTTCAGCAGCGCGGTGCGGTCTGTGGTGGTGGCACCTTCAATGGCCACGGAGGTGGCGGTGGGGACCCCAAGCTCGCTTTCGCGCAGGGTGACGTTCAATCCGGTCCCCAGGATGATGGGGGGCACGTTGCCGTCCACCATGGGACCGAGCTGGGCCAGGATTCCGGCGATCTTCCTGCCGCGCACCAGGACGTCGTTGGGCCATTTGAGCTCAGCCGCAATGCCGGCGGTTTCCAGCAGTGTTTCGCGCATCGCCAGGGCTGCGATCAGGGACAGCCAGGAGTAGCTCTGGGTGGGGAGGGGCCTGCCGTCGGCATTGACCGGGCGCAGCACCACGGAGACGGACACCGAGCTCAGCGGGGGCGCTTCCCAGCGCCTGTCCAGCCGACCCCGTGCAGCCGTCTGGTACTCCGCAGTCAGGACGGCGAGATCCGGCCACGCGGCAGGCTCCACCATGACACTGCGCAGGAGGTCGGCATTGGTGGAGCCGGTGGAGTCCACGACGTCGATCCGCGGTATCCCCGTGGCGGAGAGGAAACGCTGGTCTGCGAGGTCCCCTCGGTTCAGGGGGTGCCCGGTGTGTGTGCGTCATCCATAGCTAGATCCTACCGAGCCGGGCCGCGTCCCACCCAGCCAACGGCAGTCCTGGAACGGACCATCGGGGCAGGGCGGCCGCGCCAGCTACAGGAAGATGTCCGGGACCAGGCTGGTCTTCCGGCGCACCCAGGCTGTACGGGCGGAAGTCGGTGACGCCCGCGGCGGCGAGGACCTGCTCATCTGTGTAGAAGTTGCCCGACTGCGGCGCGCCGGCACCGAGGTTGCCGCCGGTCAGGACGGCATGGGCGGCGTCGGCCATGATCTGCGGGCCGCGTGCGGCCAGCACCATGGTTTCCCCGTGGGGCATGTTACGGATGGCGGCGGTGTCGATCAGGGTGCATGGCCACAGTGAGTTGACCCGGATCCCATCAGCCTTCAGTTCCTCGGCCAGGCCCAGCGTGGTCAGGCTCATCCCGTATTTGGCCATGGTGTAGGCCAGGTGCTTTCCCGCCCAGGAGGGGTGGAGGTTCAGCGGCGGCGAGAGAGTGAGGATCTGCCCCTGTTCCGACTTCCGGAGCGCCGGGAGCGCCAGCTTGGATAAGAGGAAGGTGCCCCGGACGTTGATGTCCTGCATGAGGTCGTACCGCTTCATGTCCACGGCGTCCGTGGTGGAGAGGTCAATGGCGGAGGCGTTGTTGATGACGACGTCGATGCCGCCGAACCGCTCCACGGCTGCGGCAACTGCGCCGGCTACGTCCTCGTCCTTGCGCACGTCGCCCACCAGTGGCAACGCCTGGCCGCCTGCCTCCACCAGTTCCTCGGCGGCGGTGTAGACGGTGCCGGCCAGCTTGGGGTGCGGTTCCCCCGTCTTGGCAAGGAGCACAATGTTGGCGCCATCCCTGGCCGCCCTCCTGGCGATGGCCAGGCCGATTCCGCGGCTGCCGCCCGACAGCAGGATGGTCCGGCCTTCCAAAGAACCCGCCGCCCGGTAGGGGCTTTCGGGGGCATGCAAAGCATCGTCGCTTGAAGTCATGGGAACACTGTAGCCCAACCAAGTTACCGGCAAGTAACATTGAAGGGGCGCTGCTGGAACTGCAGAAAATTGTAGGTTCCCTACAGCTGTTGGCGTCCAAGGCGTCATTAGACTTGCCAGCAGGGTTGGTCCTTTGTGTGGATGCTACTTAAAGTTCCGGACAGCACGGGCCGCCAGCCACCAGAACTGACCTGCTACAGAGCCGGAGACACTTGATGAGCCACGATCTGACAACGACAGCGGGAAAGATTGCCGATTTCCGCGACCGCCAGGCGCGCGCCGAACAGCCCTCCGGCCCCGAAGCCATCGAGAAGCAGCATGCCCGCGGCAAGAACACGGCCCGCGAACGCATCGGCCTGCTGCTGGACGAGGACTCCTTCGTTGAGTTCGATGCCCTGGCAGTGCACCGGTCCACCGCCTTTGGCATGGAAAAGAAGAAGCCGCTGGGCGACGGCCTGGTCTCCGGCTACGGAACGGTGGACGGCCGCCTGGTGGCGGTCTACAGCCAGGACTTCAGCGTCTACGGCGGATCGCTGAGCCAGGTCAACGGCGAAAAAATCGTCAAGGTCCAGGAGTTCGCCCTCCGCAACGGCTGCCCCGTCGTCGGGATCCTTGACGGCGGCGGCGCCCGCATCCAGGAGGGCGTGGCCTCCCTGGCCATGTTCGCGGACATCTTCCGGAACAACGTGCACGCCAGCGGCGTGGTGCCGCAGATCTCGCTCATCATGGGCCCGTCCGCCGGCGGCGCGGCGTACTCTCCAGCCCTCACCGACTACGTGGTGATGGTGGACAAGACCTCGCACATGTTCATCACCGGCCCCGACGTCATCAAGACCGTCACCGGCGAGGACGTGGACATGGAAACCCTCGGCGGCGCACGGCAGCACAACGCCACCACCGGAACATCCACCTACCTCGCCTCGGATGAAACCGACGCCATTGAGTTCGTGCGCGAACTGCTGGACTTCCTGCCGTCCAACAACCTGTCCGAGGCCCCCGTCCTGGGCCACCAGCAGGAGTTGGAGATGGACGACGACGACCTCGCCCTGGACACGCTGGTTCCGGACTCCGCCAACCAGCCCTACGACATGCGCACCGTCGTCGAGCAGGTCGTTGACGACGGGCACTTCCTGGAGATGCAGGCGCTGTACGCTCCCAACGTGATGATCGGCTACGGCCGGGTGGAGGGCCACACGGTGGGCATCGTCGCCAACCAGCCCCTTCAGTTCGCCGGCACCCTGGACATCGCGGCATCGGAAAAGGCTGCCCGCTTTGTGCGCCACTGCGACGCCTTCAACATCCCCATCATCACCCTGGTGGACGTCCCCGGATTCCTTCCCGGGAAGGACCAGGAGTTCCAGGGCATCATCCGCCGCGGCGCCAAGCTCCTGTACGCCTACGCCGAGGCCACCGTCCCCAAGCTCACCGTGATCACCCGCAAGGCCTACGGGGGCGCCTACATCGTGATGGGCTCCAAGAAGCTCGGCGCCGACCTGAACCTGGCCTGGCCCACGGCCCAGATCGGCGTGATGGGTGCGCAGGGTGCGGTGAACATCCTCTACCGGCGCGACCTCGCAGCCGTGGCCGAGGACGGCGGCGATGTCGAAGCCCGCCGCGCCCAGGTTATCCAGCAGTACGAGGAGGAACTCCTCAACCCCTACCAGGCCGCCCAACTGGGGTACGTGGACGCCGTCATTACCCCGTCGGACACCCGCATCCAGATCATCAAGGGACTGCGGGCCCTGCGGGACAAGCGCGCCAGCCTTCCGGCCAAGAAGCATGGGAACATCCCGCTGTGATGGGCGGCCCAGCCGAAGAGAACCTGCCAGCCGCTCCCCTGCTCTCCGTTGTCAAAGGGCAGCCGAGCGCCGAGGAGCCTGGCCGCACTGACCGCCGTCGTCCTTTCCCTCAGCGGGGAAGGCCCGGCCCCGGCCAGGACCTCCAGCGTGCGGCACTGGGTCCGCAGGCAGCAGCTGCGGCTCGCCCCCACGCCCGGGCCCGGAGCCTGGCGGCGCAGCCCGGGCTGACGCTCCCCCACCCATGTGGCCGGGTAGGCTCGGGATATGACTACCGACACCGCAACCGCCGCGCGCCCGCACACCCGGATCGACGCCGTCGCGGACGCCTACACCGACACCCTGATCAGGCTTAACCCGACCTTTGCCACCACTCTTGGCCTGCCGGGACATAAAACGGAATACCAGGATTTCTCCCCGCCGGCATCGCCGGATTCGCAGAGGCAGCACGGGGTGCCCTCGTTGCGCTGGAGGGCCTGGCGCCGGAGGACGACGTGGATGCCGTCACGCTGGACGCCATGCAGGAGCGACTGGGCCTGCAACTGCTGATCCACGCGTCCGGTTGGGAGTACGCTGACCTGAACAACATCGCCTCCCCGGCCCAGGACATCCGCGCCATCTTCGACCTCATGCCCACCGAGACCGAACAGGACTGGGAACACCTCGCCGGGCGCGCACACAACGTGCCCGCCGCTATCAGCGGCTACACCGAATCCCTGCGCCTGGCCAAGGATGCCGGCAAGGTAGCAGCCGCCCGCCAGGTGCGCATCGTCATCGACCAGGTGACCAAGTACGCCGCCGGCGACGGCTTCTTCGCAAAGCTGGCCGCCGGTGCCGCCACGGCTGCAGGCCCGCTGCCCGCAGCGCTGCAGGAAAAGCTCGACGCCGGCGCTGACGCCGCGCGCCGCGCCTACACCGGGCTCGCGGAGTTCCTGGGCACCGAACTGCTGCCGGCCGCGCCCGAAAAGGACGCCGTGGGCAAGGCCCGGTACGCACTGGCTTCGCGCTCGTTCCTCGGTGCAGAGGTGGACCTGGAGGAAACATACGCGTGGGGCGTGCAGGAACTGGACCGCCTCATCGCAGAGCAGGAACAGGTGGCAGGCACCATCAAGGCAGGCGCCACCATTGCCGAGGCCAAGGACATCCTGGACAAAGACCCCGCACGCCAGCTGAAAGGCACGCAGGCCCTGCAGGAATGGATGCAGGACCTCTCCGACAAGGCCGTGGCGCAACTCGCCGGCGTACACTTCGACATCCCGGACGTGATGAAGAAACTTGAGTGCCGGATCGCCCCCACCGACGAGGGTGGCATCTACTACACCGGCCCGTCGGACGACTTCAGCCGTCCCGGCCGCATGTGGTGGTCGGTCCCGGCCGGCGAGGACACCTTCACCACCTGGGCCGAGACCACCACGGTGTACCACGAAGGCGTTCCGGGCCACCACCTCCAGGTGGCCACCGCCACCTACCGGCGCGAACTCCTCAACAAATGGCGCCGGAACGTCTGCTGGACTTCCGGCCATGGCGAGGGCTGGGCCCTCTACGCCGAGAAACTCATGCAGGAACTGGGCTACCTGAACGATCCCGGCGACCACATGGGAATGCTGGACATGCAGCGCATGCGGGCAGCACGGGTGGTCTTCGATATAGGCGTGCACCTTGAGCTCGACGTGCCCCGGCGCTGGGGAACCGGCACCTGGACGGCAGCGAAGGGCTACGTGTTCCTCAAGGACAACCTCCCCATCAGCGAGGGCCAGCTCAACTTCGAGTTTGCCCGCTACCTCGGCTGGCCGGGCCAGGCACCCTCCTACAAGGTTGGCCAGCGGCTGTGGGAACAGATCCGTGCGGAACTCGAAGCACGGCCCGGGTTCGACCTCAAGGGGTTCCACACCAGGGCCCTCAACATCGGCTCCGTAGGACTCGACACACTGCGCCGCGCGCTGCTCAGCTAGCGCGTCCACGTTCCGGCCGGACTCCTGCCCCGGATTGGTGGACAGTACGCCCACCAATCAATAAGCTTGCTTACTAAATGTGCCGTGCTGCATTGCATGGCTTGGCGCTGCGTATTGCCGAACGAACAGGGAGAACGCTTTGACTGACCTCCAAGGGACGCCGGCCGGGACGGGAGTCCGGGGTGAATTGCGCCAGGACACATCCGTAGGGGGCAAGGACCTCACCCGGTGGGACAGCCGGGCAGGCCGCAGCCTGGTGGGAGTGGTCCACCGCCTTAGCCAGGTGTTGGGCCCGCACGGCGCGCTGATCCTGACCCTGCTGGTGGGCGCAGTCATTTCGGCTGCCTTGACCGCCGCCTTCAGCGAGGTCTACGAGGCAGTAGTGGCCGCGGACGGGGTGGCCGGACTCGACCACCCAATCCTGGCGGCCAGCAAGGACCTCCGCACCCCAACCCTGGATGTAGTTGTCACCGGCTTCACGGATATCGGCGGGACTATCGGCATGCCGATCCTGGCCATCGCCATCATGGCGGTCCTCGCCATCCGCCGCCGCTCGTGGACTCCCGTCATCCTGATCGTCACCGCAGGCCTGGGTTCGCTGCTGATGACCGTCGCCGGCAAGCGCCTTGTGGGACGCGCCCGTCCGGACCTCAGTGACGCCGTGCCACCCTACGAACACTCGGCATCGTTTCCCAGCGGACACTCGCTGAACGCGGTGGTGATTGCCGGCATCGTGGCCTACCTCATCATCCTGCGGCTCAATTCGAACCGGGCCCGCATGCTCACAGGCGCGGCCGCAGCCCTCTTCGCCGTCGCGATTGGCCTGAGCAGGGTCTTCCTGGGCCACCACTGGTTCACCGATGTCCTCGCGGCATGGACACTCGGCGCCGCCTGGCTGGCCGTCGTGATCACCGCGCACCGGCTCTACCTGACCGTCCGAAAGCACCACGAACCACGAGACGTTAACCACACCCCGGCCGGGAATAAGTAACAAAGCAGGCCTTTACCGCCGGACTTCCGGAGTTTCCGGGCACCGGCCGCCTGCGGCGTAACGTAATATTTCTCAATGTTCGTTCGTCGTGTTATTTAGCAGGGGTCTAGCTTGTTCAGGTGAGCACTCAGACAAGCACCCCCTCCCCCGCAGGGAAGACCGGACGCCAGCTCCCCAAGTGGGCGGGTTCGTTCGGCTTCCAGATCATCGCCGCCCTCATTGTGGGCCTGGGCCTCGGCCTGCTGGCAAAGTACACCGGCAGCACCAAAACCAACCCCAACGCCCTCGGCGCCACGCTGCAGACCATCGGCTCAAGCTACGTGTCACTGCTGCAGACCGCCGTTGTTCCGCTGATCTTCACCGCCGTCGTCAGTTCCATCTCCAACCTGCGCCAGGTGTCCAACGCCGCAAGGCTCGCATGGAACACCCTCCTGTGGTTCGCCATCACGTCCCTGATCGCCGTGCTGATCGGCATCGGCCTGGGCGTGCTGCTGCAGCCCGGCGCCAATACCGGCATCAGCGGGGACGCAAAGTACACCGGCAAGTCCGGCGACTGGTGGGCCTTCCTGGTGGGCCTCTTCCCCAAGAACTTCCTCGGCCTGGGTGCCGGCTCCACCGTTGGCGACGCCGGCGCCGTCACCACGTCCATCAGCTTCAACGTCCTGCAGATCCTCGTTATCGCCATCGCCGTCGGCGTTGCCGCCCTCAAGGTGGGCAAGGCAGCAGAGCCGTTCCTCACCCTCAACGCATCCGCCCTCGCCGTCATCCAGAAGGTGCTGTGGTGGATCATCCGCATCGCGCCGCTGGGCACCATTGGCCTGATCGGCAACGCGGTCGCCGTCTACGGCTGGGACACCATCGGCTCGCTGGGCAAGTTCACCGTGGCCATCTACGCCGGCCTGGCCCTGGTCCTGTTCGTGGTCTACCCCATCCTGGTCCGCAGCCACGGCCTGTCCATCAAGCAGTACTTCTCCGGCGTATGGCCGGCTGTGCAGCTGGCCTTCGTGTCCCGCTCCTCGGTGGGCACGCTGCCCCTGACCCAGCGCGTCACCGAACGCAGCCTGGGCGTCCCGCGGGCCTACGCTTCCTTCGCAGTGCCGCTGGGCGCCACCACCAAGATGGACGGCTGCGCGGCCATCTACCCGGCCGTGTCCGCCATCTTCGTCGCCCAGTTCTTCGGCATCCACCTGGACTTCAGCCAGTACGTGCTGATCGCCTTGGTCTCCGTACTGGGTTCCGCTGCAACCGCCGGAACCACGGGCGCCGTGGTAATGCTCACCCTGACGCTCTCCACGCTGGGACTGCCGCTGTCCGGCGTCGGACTCCTGCTGGCCATCGACCCCATCCTGGACATGGGCCGCACCGCAGTGAACGTCGCGGGCCAGGCACTGGTGCCCACCATTGTGGCCAAGCGCCAGGGAATCCTGGACGAGTCGCTGTACAACGCACCGCGCAACGGCACGCCTTTTGTTGATGACAGCGACGCAGTTGCCGGCGAAAGCGCTACCGACGGCACCAGCGCGCACACCGCACCCCGCGAACTGCAGGACGCAAGGGCATAACGCGCAGCAGTAGTGAAAGACGTCCCCGGGAGGATCCCCCGGGGACGTCTTTTTGCCTTAAGGACTGCCGGTCGGCCCAGCCGTCAGCGTCCGCCGCCGCCAATCACACCGTTCTGGACGGCCTTGGTCACGGCGTCGGCTTCCGCCTGCGTCAGCTTTCCATCCGTCACAGCCTTGTCCAGGCGGGTCTTTAGCGCGGCAGCGTGCTCGGACTGCTCCCCGCTGCGGATCTCCTGGAGGGCTGCCGTCACCTTCGCTTCATCGATGCCCAGCGAATCAGCCAGGGACTTGGCGAGTGCTGCCTCGCGGGCAGCGGGGTCCGGCTTTTGGCCGTCGGCGGGCGGAGTGGTGGGCTTGTTGGCATCGCGGAAGGCCTTCAATGCGTCAGCCACCTTGGCTTGGTCCACTCCGAGCTTCGCTGCGAGCTCGGACGCCTGCTCCACGCCGTGGCCGCCGCGGCCCCCGTGCCTGCCCATGCCGTCATGGCCGGCGTCGGCGTTGCTGTCGGCGGAGGCGCTGGAACTTGAACTCGGGGTGGGAGTGGGCGTGGTGGTGGCAGAGGCCATGCCGGCCACGCCGATTCCGGCGCCGAGCGCCAGCGCTGCGGCTGACAGGCCCAGGGTCATCTTCTTCGTGCGTGTCATTTCTTGTCTCCTGATTCGCCGTCGCCTGACGGCTGCTGGTGATACGCCTCGTGGCGGGACATAACCAGCATCGGCCACCAGCTTCAGGAAAGGCTGTTGGGAAGCTATGCTCCGGCTGTGAATATAAGTTGCCCAGAGTGCAAAGTTGCACGTAGTGTAACCGTGTGACCTTCCCTTCCACTCCGCCGGCTGCAGAACCCGATGCAGAACCCGCTGCCATGTCCCGCCGTGAGCTGAACAAGGCCGCCACCCGCCAGGCCATCACGGACGCAGCACTGGGACTCCTGCGTTCCAGGGGCCCGGGGAACTTCACCGTTGAGGACATCGCAGACGCTGCGGGGATTTCGCGCCGCACCTTTTTCAACTACTTCAGCAGCACCGACGCCGCGCTGGCGTCCATCGTCCACGGCTTTCTGGAGAACGCCATCCAGCAGCCTGCGCCTCCGGCCGTCGCACGAACCCATGCTGGAGTCTGCCCAGGCCGCACTGGTGGCCCTCGCTGATCCCAAGGCGATAGCACCACTGGCGGAGCTGTTCACGCTGACCCAGCAGAGTCCGCTGATGTCCCACACGGAACTTGAGGCGTGGGACCACTGCCGGGCACAGGTCTTCACCGTTGCCCGCGAACGCCTTGCGGGTGCCCCCGGGGAGCGGGACGAGCTCTATATCCACGCCCTGGCCGGCTCCATCATCTCCTGCGGCAAGGCAGCCATGGAGGTCTGGTTCAGCCGGCGCGGCCCGGACCTGACACCGGCCTCCCTGGCAGAACTGCGCCAGCTGCTCATCGACGCCATGGCCCTGCTGGGCGCCGGCTTCAACACCACCGCTTCACCTTCCGCCACCCGTTCCTCCTGATCAGATCGGTCCTACCGCATGGCACTCCTCCTCTACCGCCTCGGCAAGTTCTCCTACCGCCGGCGCTGGCTTGTCATCTCGCTCTGGCTTGCCGTGCTGGTGGCCGTCGGCGGTTCCGCCGCGGCATTCCATGGCACCCTTTCCAACAACTTCCAGATTCCGGGCACAGAGACGCAGCGGATCGCGGACAAGCTCAAACAGGATTTGCCCGCGGCCTCGGGCGGAAGCGCCACGATCGTCTTCGAAGCGCCCGACGGCGGGTTCACGGCTGAGAGCCGCGCGGCCGTCACGGATGCGCTGAAGAAACTCAAGACCCTTCCCGAGGTCCGCGGGACGGTTGATCCGTTCGCCACCCAGGACCAGGTGGACCAGGCAGGCAAGGCCATCACCGACGGCGAGCAGCAGCTGGCGGCCGGCCAGGCGCAGGGGACGCTTCCCGGGCACAGCTGGAAGCCGGCAAGGCACAGCTGGCGGCGGCCGAGCAGCAGCTCACCGCTGCCGGAGCGCCCGCAGCACTGATTGACGCCCAGGCCGGGCCAGCAAAAGGCAGCACTTGCCCAAGGCCAGGCAAAGCTCGACGCCGGCGCCCAGGAACTGGCGGCCAACAAGGCCAAGCTGGAACTCGGCAAGCGCCAGGCCCAGGCGGCATCGGCCATCCGCTTCGTTTCCGAAGACAACAAGGCTGCCGTGGCACAGGTGCAGTTCAACACCTCCATCAACGGGCTCGCCCCGGCCGTCCGCAAGCAGGTCCAGGAGATTGCCCACGAAACGTCCTCCGCAGGCGTCACCGCCCTTGCCAGCAAGGAAATCACCGAGGACATCTCGGCCCTGTTCGGCACGGCCGAGATTGTCGGCATCGCCGTGGCCGCGCTGGTCCTGATCCTCATGCTGGGCACCCTGATCGCGGCGGGGCTGCCGCTGCTGATGGCCGTTATCGGAGTCGGCGTGGGGGTCGGCATCACCTTTGCACTCTCCGGGCTGTTCGACATGAGCTCCATCTCCCCCATGCTGGCCCTCATGCTGGGCCTCGCCGTGGGCATCGACTATTCCCTGTTCATCGTCAACCGGCACCGGACCCAACTCCTGGCCGGCATGGACCCTGAAGAATCCGTGGCCCGCGCCAACGGCACCTCCGGGAACGCCGTCGTCTTCGCCGGCCTTACCGTCATCATTGCCCTTGCCGCCCTGGTGGTCCCCGGACTGCCGTTCCTCACCGTCATGGGCCTTGCGGCTGCGGGAACCGTGGCGGTGGCCGTCCTCGTCGCCATCACGCTTACCCCCGCCACGCTGTCCCTGATCGGCCGCCGCATCATCTCCAAGCGGGCCTGGGCCAAGTCCGAGGCACACAACGCCGAACCGGACCACGAGGCAGCGGATGTTGCCACCGACCGCGAACGCAGCACCCGCGGGTGGGGCGGCCTGGTCACCAAGCACCCGTGGGTTGCGCTGGTCGCCGGCGTCCTCCTGCTGGGCACCCTGGCGCTGCCCGCCACGCAGCTGCAGCTGGCCCTGCCCGACGGCGGCTCCGAACCGGTGGAATCCGAGGCGTACCAGGCCTACGACCTGACGGCGCGCAGCTTCGGCGAAGGCGTCACCGGACCGATCGTTGCCGTGGGCGAGTTCCCCGCGAACCTGGATGCCGCCCAGGCGCAGAAGCTGCAGTTCGATATAGCGGACAAACTCCGCGCCGTGGGCAATGTAGTGGCCGCCGTGCCGGTGGCGCTCAGCGAAAACCGCCGGACCGCCGTGTTCCAGGTCATCCCCAAGGAAGGGCCGGCCAGCGCCAGCACGGTTAAGGTAGTCTCCGAACTCCGGGGCCTGAACGGCGAAATCAAGGCCGACAACGACGTCACCATGGGCCTGACCGGCCAGACTGCCGGCAACGTGGATGTCTCCACCAAGCTCGGTGACGCCCTGCCGCCCTACCTGGCGATCGTCGTCGGGCTCTCCCTTGTCCTCCTTCTCCTGGTGTTCCGCTCCATCGTGGTGCCGCTGCTGGCAACGGGCGGCTTCCTGCTGTCCCTGTCGGCCGCCTTCGGCGCGGTGGTGGCCGTATACCAGTGGGGCTGGCTGGGAAACGTCTTCGACGTCGCCAACCCCGGCGCCGTCCTCAGCTTCCTGCCCATCATCCTGATCGGCGTGCTGTTCGGCCTGGCCATGGACTACCAGGTTTTCATCGCCTCCGGAATGCGCGAAGCCTACATGCACGGATCCACGGCCAAGGAAGCGGTCAGGGTGGGCTTCCGGCACGCAGCGGCCGTGGTCACCGCAGCCGCGATCATCATGGTCAGCGTGTTCTCCGGCTTCATCTTCAGCCACCTCACCATGGTGCGGCCGCTGGGCTTCGCGATGGCCTTCGGCGTCCTGTTCGACGCCTTCGTGGTCCGCATGACCATCGTCCCGGCAGTGATGTACCTGCTGGGCGCGAAGTCCTGGTGGCTGCCGCGGTGGCTGGACCGGCTCCTGCCGGACGTGGATGTGGAGGGCGCCAAGCTCAACCGCGGCCAGGCCGCGCCGGTGTCCGGCGAACTGGTCCACTAGGCTGAAGCCGTGCTCCATCTGATTCTCGCCTCCCAGTCCCCCGCCCGCACCAAGCTCCTGGCCGAGGCCGGCATCCGGCACACCGTGCTGGTCTCCGACGTCGACGAAGCGGCCGTCCAGGAACGGTACGGCGTCACGGACCCGCACGACACCGCACTGCTGCTGGCCCGGGCCAAGGCCGAGGCCGTGGCTGCGCTGCCGGAAGCGGAAGGCGCGCTCGTGCTGGGCTGCGACTCGGTCTTCGAGTTCGACGGCGAGGCGCACGGCAAGCCCTACACCGCCGACGTCGCGCGCGAACGGATGCTCCGGATGAGCGGCAGCGCGGGCGTGCTGCATACGGGGCACTGGCTGGTGGACTGCCGGGACACGGACGACGACGGCGCCGCCGGCCGCGGCTCGGGCGCCACGCTCGGCTCGGTCGCCTCCGCCGAGGTCTCTTTCCTGGAGATGGAGCCGGCCGAGATCGACGCCTACATCGCCACCGGTGAACCCCTGCACTGCGCGGGTTCCTTCACCATTGACGGCCTGGGCGGGGCGTTCATCCGGAAGGTCGACGGCGACCCGCACGCCGTCGTCGGCCTTTCCGTCTCCACGCTGCGCGGCCTGCTCGCTGCCGCCAATGTTCGCATCACGGACCTCTGGCCGCGGCGGTAGAGCACTCCGTTTTCTGCACTCCTTGTAGGTTCCCTACAAAGGAGGTTCGGTTTACACGCGGATTCCGCAAGTAATATCGGCGGAACCCTCAAAACCGCGCTAGGCTCCCTGAAGGAAAGAAGGAGACGCCTTGTCAGCAAATTTGGAGCAGTCCGCAGGTACCACGCAGCCCAGCCTCACAAAGGTGCTGATCGCCAACCGCGGCGAGATCGCCGTGCGGATCATCCGGGCGGCCCGGGACGAAGGCCTCGCCTCCGTTGCGGTTTACGCTGACCCGGACCGCGATGCGCTGCATGTGAAGCTCGCCGACGAGGCCTACGCCCTGGGCGGCACCACCGCCGCCGAGTCCTACCTGGTGATGGACAAGCTGATCGAGGTGGCCCTGCGCTCCGGCGCCGACGCCGTCCACCCCGGCTACGGCTTCCTGGCGGAAAACGCCGAATTCGCTGCCAAGGTCATCGCCGCCGGCATCACCTGGATCGGCCCCTCCCCGAGGCGATCTCCGCGCTTGGCGACAAGGTCCAGGCCCGGCACATCGCCGAGAAGGTGGGCGCACCCCAGGTCCCCGGCACCGCTGACCCGGTCAGCTCCGCTGAGGAAATCCTGGAGTTCGTCGACAAGTTCGGCCTGCCCGTGGCCATCAAAGCGGCCTTCGGCGGCGGTGGACGCGGCATCAAGGTGGCACGCAGCCGCGAAGAGATCCCCGAACTGTTCGAATCCGCCGTCCGCGAGGCCACGGCCGCATTCGGCCGCGGGGAGTGCTTCATTGAACGCTTCCTGGACGCCCCGCGGCACGTCGAGACCCAGTGCCTCGCCGACGCGCACGGCAACGTGGTAGTTGTTTCCACCCGCGACTGCTCACTGCAGCGGCGCAACCAAAAACTTGTGGAGGAGGCCCCGGCACCGTTCCTCACCGACGAGCAGAACCAGCGGCTGTACGAATCCTCCAAGGCCATCCTCAAGGAGGCAGGCTACCTCGGTGCCGGCACCTGCGAATTCCTGGTCGGCCAGGACGGGACCATTTCCTTCCTTGAGGTCAACACCCGCCTCCAGGTGGAGCACTGCGTCTCCGAGGAAGTCACCGGAATCGACCTGGTCCGCGAACAGTTCCGGCTGGCCCGCGGCGAGGAACTGGGCTACGGCGACCCCGATGTCCGCGGCCACTCGATCGAATTCCGCATCACCGGTGAGGACCCGGGCCGGAACTTCATGCCCGCCCCGGGCACCATCACGGCCCTGAAGAACCCCACCGGCCCTGGCGTCCGGATCGACTCCGGCGTGGAGCAGGGCGACGTCATCAGCGGGAACTTCGACTCCATGCTGTCCAAGCTGGTGGTCACCGGCGCCAACCGCACCCAGGCCCTGCAGCGGTCCCGCCGCGCCCTGGAGGAGATGGTGGTGGAGGGTATCCCCACCGTCATCCCGTTCGACCTTGCCGTCGTCACCAACCCCGACTTCGCCCCCGCCGAAGGCCCGTTCAAGGTCCACACCCGCTGGATCGAGACGGCTTTCGTGAACGACATCCCTGCCTGGACCCCGAACGGCACCGCGGACGACGACGGTACCCCCGAGGACCGCCAGCGAGTGGTGGTGGAGGTGGGCGGCAAACGCCTCGAGGTGGTCCTCCCCGCCTCCCTGGGCACCCCGGGGACGGCATCGGCCGCTACCGGGAAACCGGGCAAGTCCAAGAAGCGCTCCCGTTCGGCCGGCCCCGCGGCCGCCACCGGCAACGCCCTCACCTCCCCCATGCAGGGCACCATCGTGAAGGTGGCCGTGGCGCACGGGGACATGGTGTCCGAAGGCGATCTGGTGGTGGTCCTCGAGGCCATGAAGATGGAGCAGCCCCTCACCGCCCACCGGTCCGGCACCATCACGGGACTGACGGCAACGCCGGGCGAGACGGTATCCGCGGGCGCCATCATCGCCACCATCGAAGACTAGAAAGCGGCCCGGCAGCCATGCTCGCACCAAGTTTCCAGGAAGAAGTGGACCGCTACCACCAGGCGGTTCCCGAGATCACCCGGGGCAACACCGGCCCCATCAAGGAGCTGTACTCCCGGCTGGACGACGTCACCCTGGCCAACCCGTTCGGCGGAATTGCCCGCGGCTGGGCACAGGTGGAGGCCCGGCTGGACCAGGCGGCGCGGCAGTTCCGCGACGGCGAGATGCTGGGCTTCGATACCGTCACGTCCTACACCGCCCGCGATACCGCCTACCTGCTGGAAACCGAGCATTTCCGCGCACGGCTGGATGGCGCCGCCGCCACCGAGGAGTTTGCGCTCCGCGTGACCAGTATCTTCCGCCGCGAGGATGGCTACTGGAAGCTGGTGCACCGCCACGCGGACCCGGCTGCCCGGCCGCAGTCCCGCCGGTCCCTGACCCAGCCAACCGGCTGAGCCAGCCAACCGCCTGGGCCAGCCAATAGCCTGGTCAGCCGAATGCATGGCACCGCCATCCGGCACCGGCGTAACGGCTGGCCCGGTTGCTGGCAGGCGGGGCCGCCAGGATGCAGACTTAGCACATGCTGCCTTTCCTGCTCCTGGCCTCCCGCGCGGAAGACGCCGCGGCCGAGGACGAATACGCCGCCTACCTTCGGTATGGCGGGCTTGAGGAGCGGGAGCTGCACCGGATCCGGCTCGAGGCTTCTCCCCTGCCTCCGCTGGACCTTTCGGACTACTCCGGCGTGATCGTGGGCGGCAGCCCGTTTACCTCCAGCGACCCGCCGGAGCATAAGAGCCAGGTCCAGCACCGGGTGGAGCAGGAGCGGCAGCGCTGCTGGACCAGCTCGTGGCCCGCGACTTCCCATTCCTTGGCGCCTGTTACGGAGTCGGCACCCTCGGGAACCACCAGGGCGCCGTGATTGACCGGACCTATGGCGAGCCCCTCGGTGCGGTGGAAGTGGAACTAACCCGCGAAGGCCTGCAGGACCCCGTCCTGCAGGGCATGCCTCAACGGTTCACGGCGCTGACCGGGCACAAGGAAGCCGTCAGCTCACTTCCCCCGCATGCCGTACTGCTGGCGAGCGCCGCCACCTGCCCGGTCCACATGTTCCGCATCAGGACCAACCTCTACGCCACCCAGTTCCATCCCGAACTGGACGCCGACGGGCTGGTGACGCGGATCGACATCTACCGGGACGCGGGCTACTTCCCGCCGGAATCCGCGGAGGAGCTCATGGCCGCGGCACGCCGGTTCACTGTCACCGAGCCCATGGCCGTGCTGAAGAACTTCGTGGCCCGCTACGCCCGCTGAGCCCGGCAGCCCGCCGTCGTGCATTCCTGCCCGGCTGCCCCGGCGCGCAATGCAAGATGCCCGGGGCGGTCCCCGCCGTTGCGGGAATCGCGCCGGGCATCTCAGCAACCAACCGGGCTGGAATGCAGGCGGGCCGTCAGGCCACGTTGTTCTCGTAGTCCAGGTCGCGGGTTTCGCGGGTCAGGAACAGCGCGATCAGGGTCAGGACCGCCATGGCGGTCAGGTAGATGCCCACCAGCCCCGGGCTGCCCTTTGCGGCCTCCCACAGGGCGACGGCGATGAACGGGGCCACCGCGGCACCCAGGATGCTGGAGAAGTTGTAGCTGATGGCGGAGCCGGTGTAGCGGACGTTCGTGGGGAACAGTTCCGGCAGCAGCGCTCCCATGGGGCCGAAGGTGAGGCCCATGAGGGAGAACCCGATGATCAGCAGGCCCATGGTGCCCACGAAGCCGCCGCTGAACAGCGGGATGAACAGCAGGCCGAAGACGAAGATGCCGGCGGTGACGGCGATGAGCATCTTGCGGCGGCCGTACTTTTCAGCGAGCGGTCCGGAGACCAGGGTGAAGATGCCAAAGAAGACGACGCCGGCAATCAGCATCCAGAGGAAATCGTTGCGGGTGTAGCCGAGGCCGGGAACAAAGGCGGCAGCTGCCGCTTCGGTCATGGGCTTGCCGGCCTTCTCGGCGGCAGCCTTGGCACCCTCCAGAGTGGGCTTGGTGCCATAGGTCAGCGTGAACGTGGTCATCAGGTAGAACAGCACATAGGTGGCCAGCATGATGAAGGTGCCCAGGATCAGCTGACGCCAGCCGGACTTGAAGACACGGCCCAGCGGGAGCTTGGCGACCTCGTTGGATTCCACCACCTTGGTGAAGGCGGGGGTCTCGATCAGCTTGAGCCGGACGTAGAGGCCCAGGATCACCATGACGGCGCTGAGCAGGAACGGTACGCGCCAGCCCCAGGCTGCGAAGGCCTCGGGTGTCAGGGTGTAGCTGGCCACCAGGAAGATGACGTTGGCGATGATGAAGCCGATCGGGGCACCGAGTTGCGGAAAGGTGCCATAGATGGCGCGCTTGTTGGCCGGGGCATTCTCGGTGGCCAGCAGGGCGGCACCGCTCCACTCGCCGCCGAGGGCCAGGCCCTGGGCAAACCGAAGGACCACCAGCATGGCGGGCGCCAGGAACTCCCAGCCCGGAACCAACGCAGTGGGGAGGCAGCCGATGAGGAAGGTGGCAATGCCCATGGTCAGCAGCGACGCAACAAGGGTTCCCTTGCGGCCGAACTTATCGCCGAAGTGCCCGAAGATAATCGAGCCGAGGGGGCGGGCAATGAAGGCCACGCCGAAGACGGCGAAGGAGCTCAGCAACTGGGTGGTTTCATTCGCGTTCGGGAAGAAGAGCTTCGGGAACACGAGCACGGCGGCCGTGGCGTAGACGTAGAAGTCGTAGAACTCCACGGTGGTGCCGATCAGGCTGGCCACGATGACGCGGCCGCGGGAGTTCACCGGCTGGTGCGAACCAGGCACCTTGGTGGTATCGGTGGATGACATGGGTAAACGCTTTCGTGAGACCGGCCGGGCGCAGGCAGGTGCTGCCTCCCGGCTCGAATAGGTAGAGTTCGATCTTACTTCCCGCCGTCCAGTCAATGGACGAAACGTCCACGATGCGGACCTGTGTTGTGCGTCTCACGTTGTGGGCTCCGGGTTCCGCCTCACGTGTTGCCGGCGGCCCGGATAGGCAAAAGTCACAGCGCGTTAACAAACATCGTCTGTCCGCGAAACGCGCCGTCCCTACCTTGGAGGAACAACATCCCCTGAAGGAGGTAACCCGTGACTGTTGACCGCACCGTCGAGGCCGGCGCACAGCCCGGCACTACCCGCACTACAGACGCCCCTGCCCTTGAATTCCGCCCTGGCCGTTGGATCGGCAACTGGGATGCAGAGAACAAGGAGCAGTGGGAAAGCGCCGGGCGCGCCATCGCCCGCCGCAACCTGAACTGGTCCATCTTCGCCGAGTTCCTCGGCTTCGTCGTGTGGCAGTTGTGGTCCATTGTGGTGGTCCAGCTGCCCGCGGCCGGCTTCACCTTCTCCACTTCGGAAATCTTCTGGCTCATCTCCATGCCCAGCCTGGTGGGTGCCACCCTCCGCATCCCCTACACCTTCATGGTCCCCCGCTTCGGCGGCCGGAACTGGACAGTTGTGTCCGCCTTGCTGCTCCTGATTCCCTCCACCGGCCTGGCCCTCTGCGTCTCCAATCCGGACACACCGTTCGGGGTCATGCTCCTGGTGGCTGCCCTCGCAGGCTTCGGCGGCGGCAACTTCGCCAGGCTCCATGGCGAACATCACCTTCTTCTACCCGGCGAGGGAAAAGGGTTGGGCGCTGGGGCTGAACGCCGCGGGCGGCAACCTGGGCGCCGCCGTCGCACAGCTTGCCGTTCCCATCGTCATCACCCTGCTGGCTGCCGGAACCATCAACCTCCCCATGGCCGGATGGATGTGGGTCCCGTTCATCCTGCTGGCAGCGTTTGGCGCCTTCAAGTACATGAACAACCTCACCAGCGCCAAGGGTGATGTGGCCGGCTCGGTCGCAGCGCTCAAGGAACCCCACCTCTGGGTCATGGCGCTGCTGTACATCGGAACCTTCGGCTCCTTCATCGGCTTCGCCGGCGTGTTCCCCAAGCTGATCAAGGACTACTTCCCCGCGTTCTCCTCCATTGGAGTGGGAACCGTGGCCCTGTCCCTGGCGTTCCTCGGCCCCCTGGTGGGCTCGCTGGCCCGCCCCTACGGCGGCCGCATGGCGGACCGGATGGGCGGTGCCCGGATGACCGTTACCGCCTTCGCCTCCATGGCCGTGATCACGCTGACCATGATCTGGACCCTGCCGCTGAAGAACTTCCTGCTTTTCCTGGTCCTCTTCCTGATGCTCTTCACCGCCAGCGGGTTCGGCAACGGCGCCACGTACCGGATGATCCCGGTCATCTTCGCCACCTCCAGCCGGGCTGCCCGCAACGGTGCCAGTTCCGTGGCCACCCAGCGCCTGGCGTCCTCGGCCCTGGGCCTGATCTCCGCGATCGGCGCGTATGGCGGATTCGTGATCCCCCAGGTCCTGAACGCTTCCAGCACCGCCAGCGGCTCCTACACCCCGGCGTTCTACGGATTCGTAGGCGCGTATGTCCTGATGCTCCTGGTCTGCTGGACCTGCTACATCCGCAACGCAGGCCGGAACGCGATGGGACACGTCTAACCATGACCACAAGCGCCGATACGCACTGCCCCTACTGCGCCCTGCAGTGCGCCATGACGCTCACGTCCACGGCGGCCCCGGCCCCGGCTGCACAGCCGGGGCCGGGACCCGCAAATCCTGAAGCTGCACCATCTCCGGCCCTGGAGGTCGCGGGCCGGGAGTTTCCCACCAACCGCGGGGGCCTGTGCCGCAAGGGCTGGACCTCCGCCGCCCTCCTGAACCACGCCGGCAGGATCACCGAGCCCCTGCTGAAGGGTCCGGACGGCGTCCACCGTCCCATCGGCTGGGAGCAGGCCCTGGACCGCGCCGCCCAGGCCGTGCGGGACGCCCGCGCACGCTACGGTGCGGACGCCGTCGGCGTTTTCGGGGGCGGTGGCCTCACCAATGAAAAGGCCTACCAGGCTGGGCAAGTTTGCCAGGCTGGCCCTGGGCACCTCCCGGATCGATTACAACGGCCGGTTCTGCATGTCCTCCGCGGCGGCCGCCGGGATGCGCGCCTTCGGCGTGGACCGCGGCCTGCCCTTCCCGCTTGAGGCCCTGGACAGCGCCAGCACTATCCTGATGCTCGGCTCCAACGTTGCCGAGACCATGCCGCCCTTCATCCAGCACCTGAAGGGAGCCCGCGACGCCGGCGGGCTGATCGTGGTGGATCCTCGCCGGTCCGCCACGGCGGCCTTCACGGCAGACGGCGGCGGCCTCCACCTCCAGCCCCTCCCGGGCACCGACCTCATCCTGCTGCTGGGCATCTCCCACGTGGTCATCCACGAAAACCTGGCGGACACCGGCTACCTCCGCGAGCGCACGTCGGGATACAGCGCGGTGGTCCGCAGCGTCAACGCCTACTGGCCCGAGCGCGTCCAGTCGCTGACCGGTGTCCCGGCGGAATTGATCCGGGAAACGGCACGCGTGCTGGCCGACGGCGCCCGGGCGGGCGGCAGCTACATCCTCACCGGACGTGGCGTGGAACAGCACGTGGACGGCACCGACACCGCCACCGCGGCCATCAACCTCAGCCTCCTGCTGGGACTGCCCGGCTCGGCCCGCAGCGGCTACGGCACCCTCACCGGCCAGGGCAACGGCCAGGGCGGCCGCGAACACGGCCAGAAGGCGGACCAGCTCCCGGGCTACCGCAAGATCACCGACCCCGCGGCCCGCGCCCACGTCGCAGCCGTCTGGGGCGTCCCCGCAGAAAGGATCCCCGGCCCGGGCCTTCCCGCCGTGCAACTGCTGAAGTCACTGGGAAAGCCCGACGGCGTCCGGTGCCTTTTCGTGCACGCCTCCAACATCGCGGTGGCAGCACCTGATGCCAACGCCGTGATCGACGGGCTGCGGAGCCTGGACTTCCTGGTGGTCTGCGATTTCTTCCTGTCCGAAACGGCAGCCATGGCGGACCTTGTCCTGCCAGTGCTGCAGTGGGCGGAGGAGGACGGCACGCTGACCAACCTCGAGGGCCGGGTCCTGCGCCGCCGCCGCGCCATCACCCCACCGGCCGGAGCCCGCAGCGAACTGTGGATCATGGCCCGCCTCGCCGAACGGCTGGATGCGCCGTCTACCTACAGCGAGGACCCGGAAACGGTCTTCGAGGAACTCCGGCTCGCCTCCGCGGGCGGCCTGGCCGACTACTCAGGCATCGACTATGCCATGCTGGACCGCGGCGAGGCCGCCTACTGGCCCTACCCCGCCGGCAGCACCAGCACGCCGCGGCTGTTCCGGGACGGCTTCGCGCACCCCGACGGCAAGGCGGTGCTGGTCCCGGTGGCGCCGGGCCGCCGTCGTACTCCCGACAACCCGGCCGGCCCAGCCGCCGGGCCCGGCGGCAAAGCCATGACCCTCATCACTGGGCGTCTCCTGGAGCATTACCAGTCCGGCTCCCAGACCCGCCGCGTTCCTGAGCTCCTTGCCGCGCAGCCCGAGGCCAGGGTGCAGGCTCCATCCGGCGGCAGCGGACGCCATGGGCATCGGCGCCGGCTCGCTGGTGTCCGTGGCCAACAGGCGCGGGGAGGTGGTGTGCCGTGCCGAGCTGAGCACCGCCATCCGGCCGGAGACGGTGTTCCTGCCCTTCCACTTCCCGGGTTCCGGCAGCGCCAACCGGCTGACCGAAGCCGCCACTGACCCCATCTCCGGGATGCCCGAATTCAAACTCAACACGGTATGGGTCCGGCCGGTGGCAGCACCGGAGCCCGCCCGCATGCTGCAGACGACGGAGGCTTCATGAGCGAGCAGATTGTCATCGTGGGGTTCGGTCCGGTGGCCGCCAGGCTGGTGGACGAACTGCTGCCCGCCATGGGCAGCGGCCAGGTCCGGCTTACTGTGCTCGGCGAGGAGGCGGAGGCCGCGTACAACCGCGTCCTGGTCGCCGACCTCGGCGTCGGCCGCACCACGGCTGATGCCCTGGCCCTTGCCGATGCCGCCGAGCTCGCTGCCGCAGGCGTGGACGTCCGGCTGGGTGTGCGGGTCAGGCGGGTTGACCGGGCCCGGCAGCAGGTCATACCCACCAGCGGAGCGCCCGTGCACTATGACCGGCTGGTGTTTGCCACCGGCTCACGGCCCGTCATTCCCAACCTCACCGGCATCAATCCGGACCCGTCCTCCCCCGTGCTTCCCGCCGGCGTCACGGCACTGCGGGACCTGCGGGACGCGGACGTGCTGCGCCAGGCTGTAGCCGGCGGCAAGCGGGTGGTGGTGCTGGGCGGCGGCGTCCTGGGCCTGGAAACAGCACTGGCCGCCGCGGAGGAAGGCGCCACCGTCACCGCGGTCCACAACGGACCGCACCCCCTGGGCCGCAGCATCGACCGCGGCGGCGGGGCGGTCCTGGCCGCCGGGCTGCGCCGGTGCGGGGTCCGGGTGGCGGGCAACGCCCGCTCCACCGGCGTTGAGCACAACGGGCCCGACGGCGGCTTCTCGGCTTTGCTGCTCGACGATGGTTCCGCGATCGACGGCGACCTCCTGGTCATCTCCTGCGGGGTTCGGCCCCGGACCGAGCCTGGCCGAAGGCTGCGGGCTCTCGACCGGCACGGGAATCCTGGTGGACCACCGGCTGAGGGCGCACCACGAACCCCACATCTTTGCCATCGGAGACTGCGCCGAAGTCCGCTGCCCGGATCCCGGCTGCGCCGTATGCAGGAACGCCCAGGGACCCTCCGGCCTGGTGGGCCCGGGCTGGCGGCAGGCCGAATGGCTGGGCGGCTACCTGACGCTGCTGGCCTCAGGCGCGGCCGCGGATGCCGGGCTGCTGCCCGCCCTGCCGCCGGAACAGCCTGGTGTAGTGGTGCTGAAGGCCCGCGGCCTGAACATGGCGGTGGCCGGGGACAACTCCGCCGATCCCTGGGACGAGGATGCACTCACGGCCGGCGCTGCCACGGGCAGGCCGCGGCTGCAGATCGCCCAGTGGGCTGATCCGGAGCATGGCCGCTACGTCAAGATGACCACGCGCGGCGGAGTGCTTGAAGGCCTGGTGGCCGTGGGCATGCCACGCACCGCCGCCGAACTGGTGGGGCTCTTCGAACGGGGCGCCGAACTGCCAGCGGACCGGTCGCTGCTCCTGCGCCTGGACGGGCCGGACCAGCTTCCGGGGGCCGGCTCCCCGGATCCCGCCGGCACGCTCTGCCGGTGCGCCGGGATCAGCGGGGCGGCCGTCTCCGACGCCGTGGCCGGGGGCTGCTCCACCGTGGCGGACGTCTCCAAAGCCACCCGCGCGGGCACCGGATGCGGCGGCTGCCACGAGGACATCAAGGGGCTCATCGAACAGCACTTCTCCCCAGCCTTCCCCTAACCTCGCAAGCACCCCGGGGCTTGGAGGCGACGCAGCACAATGCTTGCCCCCGCGGGCTGGGCAGGCAGGGGCTTAGTTCCCTTGGCACTGGCGTCCCGCAGGCATTGAATTGTCACAGGCTCCCACCGTCCGCAGGAGGCACCAATGTCCTTCCCCATCATTCTGGCCGCCGCCGTCGCGGTGCTCGCCGCCGTGGCCGCGGCCATGGTGGTCCGGCAGAAGGATCCCCAGCGGCGGGCCGCCGCCTTGGTCACAACGGGAGCGTCACTGATGACGGCGTTTACCGTGATCGCCGCGGCTTTCATCGGTGGCGAGGCGATGGACCAGCCCGGCGGCATGGCCGCGCTGGTGATGATCCTCTCCTGGGGTGGTCCCATGGTGGTTCTCGCGGCCCTCGCCTGGTTCTGGCCTGCCGGGACCACTCCCCTCCTCGTGGCGCTGGCCGTTGGCTTCGTCGCTGTCTGCGTCTGGTTCGCTTTCGATCCGGCGCTGGCGCGCAGCGTCCAGCAGTCGAACGGGCCGGTCCTGGCGGTTGGTGTGGTCGCCCTGGCCTTCCCGGCCGCTGTCCTGGGGCTGAAACGGATCCGCCCGGCGGGATGGCTGCTGCTGGTCCTGGGCACGCTGCCGCTCCTGATCACGCTCGTTGGCCGGTCGGGGGCCGCCGCCTCCCTCGCCGCGGCAAGCACGGTCCCGCTGGTCACCGGCGTTGCCTACCTGGTGGCCGCCCGGCTGGCCCGGCGGGGTCCGACGCACGGCAACGCCCGTCCCGTCCCAGCCTAGGCATCCTGCGGGAATGAATGCCGCCCGGGCCTTGACGACGGCGCCCACACGGCATGTGATGGACGGGACCGACCGGCGCCCCCGTTCCGCGCCGGACGCCTGCCGTACGGAACGATGAAAGGACCCCACCCATGTCCCTGCTCGACTCCGCCCTCTGGGAGGGCAAGATCTACCTCAACGGCTGGCGCGCGGGCGGCGGCGGGACCGGGACCAGCGTTGAACCGGCTACCGGCGGCCAACTGGGCAGCTACGGCGTTGCCTCCGTGACCGACGTTCGTGAAGCCGCAACGGCCGCTGCGAAGGCGCAAAAGGAATGGGCAGCGCGGAACCCCGAGGACAGGGCCGCCGTGCTGCGCCGGGCCGGCCAACTGTGGGAGGAGCACGCCGCCGAGATCCAGGACTGGATCGTCCGGGAATCCGGCGGGATTCCGCCCAAGGCCGGGCTGGAAACGCACATCGCCGCCAGTGAATGCTACGACGCCTCGGCGCTGCCTTCGCTGCCGGCCGGCGATGTCCTGACGTCCAATGAAAACCGCTGGTCCTTCGCAAGGCGCCGCCCGGTGGGCGTCGTGTCAGTCATTGCGCCATTCAACTTCCCGCTGATCCTCTCCATCCGCGCCGTAGCCCCGGCCCTGGCGCTCGGCAATGCCGTGCTGCTCAAGCCGGACCCCCGGACAGCGGTCTGCGGCGGCGTGACGGTAATGCGCATTTTCGAGGAAGCCGGACTGCCGCAAGGACTGTTGTCGCTGCTGCCCGGCGGCGCGGAGATCGGCGCCGCCGTCGTCGAAGCTCCCGAGGTAAGGGTCATCGCCTTCACGGGCTCGACGGCGGCCGGCCGGAAGATCGGCGAGACGGCCGGGCGGCTGCTCAAGCGCGCCCACCTCGAACTGGGCGGCAACAACGCCCTGATCGTGCTGCCCGGCGCCGACCTGGCCAAGGCGGCGTCCGCGGCCGCGTTCGGCTCGTTCATGCACCAGGGCCAGATCTGCATGGCCGCCGGCCGGCACATTGTGCACGAGGACATCTACGACGACTACGTCGCCGCCCTGTCCGAGAAGGCCAACCACCTGCCCGTGGGTGATCCGAAGAGCGGAACCGTGGCGCTGGGCCCGGTGATCGATGAGCGCCAGCTGCAGCGGGTGGACGGGATCGTCCAGGACGCGGTACGCACCGGTGCCCGGCTGGCCGCCGGCGGCACCCATGATGGCCGGTTCTACCAGCCTGCCGTGCTGGTGGACCTGGACACCGGCAGCCCTGCCTGGAAGGACGAAATCTTCGGCCCCGTGGCGCCGGTCATGAAGTTCTCCACCGTGGACCAGGCCGTGGCGCTGGCCAACGACAACGAGTACGGGCTGTCCATCGGCATCCTGGGCGATGTGGGCCTGGCCATGACCATTGCCGACCGGCTCGACTCCGGGAAAGTCCACATCAACGAACAGACCGTCTCCGATGAGGCGAACTCCCCTTCGGCGGCATGAAGAGCTCAGGCAACGGCTCGCGGATCGGCGGCCACCACGCCAACATGGAGTCGTTCACCGAGATCCAGTGGCTCACCGTGCGCCCGGACATCGCCCCGTACCCGTTCTAGGACCAGGCCTCCTGCGCTCCGGCACGCCTGTGCGGGCGCCCCTCGCCTTGGCCGGTGTCAGAACCGTCCGGTGTCAGAACGCAACGCCGCGGACCAGGCCGATGAGTTGTTCCTTCGTTTGCGCCGCCGATGGCCCGGTTGGGGAGATGAGGACCTGCGCGGTGAAAGTGGCCAGGTTCTGTCCCCTGACCACCTGGAGGGACAGGATGGTGATGGGCACGTCACCTACCGGACGCAGCGACTTGGGACCGGCCGGTTCGGTGTCCATGAAGAACGTTGCCCTGTCACCGATGCCATCAATCGCCTCCCCTCCCCTGCCCGGGAGTCCCAGCGCCGTGCCCGCGGCCTTGAGGACTTCGATCGAGAAGACCATCGAGTCCGGGCCCGGCGTGCCAGGGGTGGCAAAGGTATAGCGGCAGCTGACCTCACCCGGCAGGAGCTGCGGCTCCGTGGTTGCCCCGAACGCCTGCTTGACCTGGCCGGGAGTGAGCAGGGCACAGACTGCATTGTTGGTTGTGGCCGGTGGGCCCACCGGCGGAGCGGCGGGAACCTTGAGTTCTGTCCCGTTGCCCCAGCCGGCGTCCACGACAGCCTGCGACAGCGCACGGGCCATTGCGTCGCCGTCGGGCGCCGTGCCTCCGCCCATGGGCGGCCCGGTAACGTAGGGCATCTCCAGGACCTCGCTGCCCCGGACGGCGGTCAGGACCACGTTCGCGGAGGCACCGCCGGCCTCGCCGCGGAAGTACCCCGTCCACTGCAGGCAGGCGAAGTCGCCGATGCCCATGACAGGCGAACAGTCGGAGGTTGCCTTCGCTTTGTCGATGTCCGCGGCCACGGCCGGGGACGTCAGTGCAACCGAAAGGCCGGTCATGCCCCGCTCGGCCGACTTGTTCGAATAGGTGCACAGGTAGGCCTTGCTTCCCGGGGGCCGCTGCGCGCTGTTCTGGCCCACCGGCACCAGCCCGGGCTCCACCTTCGCGGCGATCTCGGGGGTGATCAGGTTGCAGGCCGGGCTGCCGGTGCCTGGTTCCCGGGATGGCGCCGGGGACGGGCCGTTCGGGGCGGCCGGCGGCGCACAGGAGGCGAGGACCAGCACTAGCACGGCAACCGTGACCGCAAAGACGCTTCTGGGCCATCTGAGCCGGAAACCCAGCATCTGCACAGCAACCATGGCATCAGTGTGGCGCTGCACGCCGCCGGCCCCAAGGGTCAAAAGTACCGGACACGGACCGGTGCCGGCGGCGGGGTCCGGCACACACATTCAGACGCCGAGGAGCCGTCCCGCCACGAGATAGGTTCCGTAGAGGCCCGCCGCCAGGAGGACGGCCAGATAGGCCAGGACAAGCCGGGTATCCCGGAGGAAACACTGCGATCTCTTCAAGCCCCTCCGGCGCGCCTTCCAGTAGCCGGCGAATCCGAGGCCGGCAAAGACGACGAGCGCGACGGGACCCGCCAGCCACCCCAGCAGGGCAACAGTGGCAATAATGCACAACCGCAGCGGATCAAACGGTGGTTCCCCGCGGGGCGCTCCAGGACCTGGACCCTGCGGGGCGGACGGCGCTGCGGACCCGTCGTCGAGCCTGCCTCCCACCAGCTGCCCGGGCGAGGGCCCAGCGGCAATGCGACGGGCATCATCTGTGGCGTCCATCGTTCCTTCCTAAACCTGTCGTACCGGGAGCAGCCGGACTCCCGTCACTGTGCTCATCCGTTGCCTGGCAAGGGCGGGCCAGGCCTGGACGGCGCAGAAGGGCGCGCACTGGTGCGCACCGGCGTCGCTCTTGGTCCCTACGTGGACGCAGCATTGGGTAAGCCGCTCCTCGATCATCGTGGACATGTCCATGAAAGGTTTGACCATGATCCGCGTGACCCGCTCCGCCAGGAGCCTGCGGAGGCGTTGCTGCTGCCCGGGCAGCCTGCCGGCCGCCAGCGTCGTGAGCGTGCCGATGCCCAGGTCGCACTGGGTGCAGATGTTCTTCCACAGGTCCGCAGTCCTCGGATGGGACAGGCATGCCTGTTCGCTCAGCAGATCCAGCAGCGAGGTCTTCATCAGGTTCCGCAATTCGAGCGGAATGGCACTGTCGGCGATCCGGTTCGCGATGCTGTCAGGGTTGACTTCCAGCCACGCGAGCAACTGATCGTGGCCAATAAGCGCTGCCAAAGACCGCCACACGCCTGCGTCATCCTTCAGCATGTAGCCCACCGAAGCGCAGTGCGGATGTGAGCATGGCAGGGCAGTGAGGTCATGCCAGGAGACCACCCCGCCGGTCTGCCCGGCCAACCGCTCCAGGACCCCCGTGTGGGTGAGCCGGTCCAGGGGGTTGATTCCGTGCCCCCGGCCCGATCCGAACACCGGCTGCAGCGCTACGCCGCCCACAAACGGGGTCTCCAATGCCCGCATCACCACGTCACCGATCTCCCCGTCATTGACGCCGAGGCTGGCTGTCATGGTCAGGGTGGTGAAAATGCCGGCCTCGGACAGACGCGAGATCGCCGCGTCCTTGTGGCGGGTCAGGTCACCGCCGCGGTGGTACAGCGATGCTTCCCTGGAGGGTCCATCGTATTGGAGGTAGACCTCCACCCGGTCCCGGTGCTCTGCCAATAGGGCGAGCAGGTGGTCATCAGTGGCAAGCAGCATGCCGTTGCTGTTCACCATGATCCGCACGATCGGCCTGGCAACGAGTTCATCCAGCAGCTCTGCAAGGTACGGATATAGCGTCGGTTCACCACCGGAGAGCATCAGGACATCCAGGCGGTTGTTCTCGCGGCCCAGACGGGTGTCAACATTCCTGAGCACCTCTTCAAGCGGTGCCACCCCCTGCAATTGCGGTCCTGACGCCGTGAAACAGGTTGGGCAGCGCAGGTTGCAGTGCTCAATGACGTCCTGCAGGAGGATGCACGTGTGCTGTGTCTGCATGGCAGGAAGGCCGTAGGCGTATGCCTCGGGTATGGGACGGAAGTTGCCCGCCTGGTCCGGTACGTGCTGCTTGGTAGGTGCCTGCCATTTCTCCAGGTAGCTCAGGATCTCCGGTGATTCGTCGTAGAGCGTGCGCACCAGGCCGTGGTCGGGACACCCGCGCTCCAGCCACACCCGCCCGTCGCGGACCAGCAGCGCTCCGGACAGGCGGCGAACCTGGGCCAGCGGCGGATTCGTCTCGTGGCAGTGGGGACAAAAAGCGGTGACATAGCGATGGATCCGGTCACCGCGCAGCGGCTGGCCTGCTCCTGGCAGCTGTTGGGACTTCATGAATCAGCACCCCTTCTCATCTTCCGGCCTGGACGAGGGCACCCACGCAGAGTCCGCCTCCGAGCAATGTAAAAATGCCAAGTCCGATCAGCATTCCGGCACCCGTGCGCGAGGTGCGGGGCTCGATGGCAAGGACAACGGCCACTCCCAGGTACACCGCCACCGGGACGAAGGCAGCCGGTCCTGCGAAGATGCTGTTTGGCCACGGCGGTGGGCCGTCGCGAATCGTCGCCCAGAGGTAGAGGATGTACAGGACCAGAGCGCCGGAGGCGGTTCCAATGCCCAGATAGCCGCCCCGCGGTTCCCGCTGCCGGCCACGCCCCCGCTCCGTCGGCGGCGGGGTCCCCTGGTCCTCGCTCATGCCGGGCTCCCACCCCGGGAGAGTACTCCCAGACAAAAACCGTCGATCAGGATAAAGAACCCCATGCCAATCAGCAGACCCGCGCCGTACCGCGCCGTCCGGGGCACGACAGCAAGCACGATCGCCGCTGCCATGTAAACGAGGACCGGGAGGAACGGGTTAGGCAGGTAGAGGAACCTTCCGGACGGGGCATATGGTCCCTGACCCACCCCTCCCCTTGTGTAGACGGCCAGCAGGGTAAGTATCCCCAGCACGAATCCCACTCCAATGGAGCCGGATTTGGGCCCTTGGGGCGGCGGCGGGAAACTGGGAAACTCGGGGTCGTCCCCATTCATGCCGAGGTCCCTTCCACCTCACGGCGCAGCGGCGTCCCGAACATCCGCCAAGTGCGCCACACCAGCAGGGGCAGGACTGCCAGCAGGAACCACTGGGGGCGGCTCATCCCCAGCCAGAGCACCTCGTTGCCCCGGACAAATTCCACGAAGAACCTGAACACTGCATAGGCGCTGACGAAACAGATGAAGAGGTCCCCGGGGTGGGGCAGGCGGTCACGGAAACGCCACATGAGGGCGAAGGCCGCCAAGTGGAAGAAGATCTCGTAGGCAAAGGACGGATGCAGGGCCACCCCGGCCGGTGCCCCGGTGAGCGCGGCCTGGGCGGGGGTGAGGACTATTCCCCAACTGCCCCCGGTCGGGGTGCCGGGGAGTTCGGTGAGGAGGCAGCCCACGCGGCCGATAACCAAGGCCAGGGCCACCGCGGGCGCCAGCAGGTCGCCGGTGGATTCCCGGTAGCCTGTCAGCCGCTTGCCGAGGTGGACGCCAAACCATGCGCCCACCAGGCCTGCAAGTATGCTTCGATCACCGTTGCCCCACCAGTCCGCCAGGGAAACCTGCCGGAACACGTCCCAGGTGAGCACCCTGGAACCGATGGCCCCGAAGGCTACTGCGAAGCCGGCAATGGGCCATAATCGCGGATCCGTGAGGCCGCGGCGGCGCTTCTCATAGGCATAGAACAGGAGGGCTGCGCCTATGCCCAGCCCGACCAGGCCGGCATGCACCAGCCCGTTTCCCGCGAAGGGGAGCCCGATCATGGGCAGAGTGTAACAACGGGTTGCCCATGGAATGCGGGCCCTTCGGCCCTTACATGTGGACGTGCAGGCGGCGGGCAGCCTCGGAGATCGAACCGGTCAGCGACGGGTACACCGTGAAGGTGCTGGCGACGTCGTCCACGTGCAGCTTCTGCTTGACCGCGATGGAGATCGGGAAGATCAGCTCCGACGCGTTGGGCCCAACCACAACGCCGCCGATCACGGTACCGGAGCCCTTCCGGGCGAAGATCTTCACGAACCCGTCCTTGGCGTTGCGCATTTTTGCCCGGGCGTTGCTGCGCAGGGAAAGCTTGATGACGTCGGCCTGGTATTTGCCGGACTCAATCTCGGCCTCGGAGACACCCACGTTCGCGATTTCCGGCGACGTGAAGATGTTGGACGCCACTTGGTGGAGCTTGAGCGGGGTCACCCCGTCGCCCATGAAGTGCGCCACCGCGATGCGGCCCTGCATCGCGGCAACGGAGGCCAGCGGCAGGACGCCAGTGCAGTCGCCGGCGGCGTAGATGTTCGGGGCGGTGGTGCGGGAGACGCCGTCGACCTTGATGTGGCCGCTTTCGCTCACGGCCACACCGGCCTCCTCAAGGCCGATGCCGGCGGTGTTGGGGATGGAGCCAAGGCACAGGAGGCAGTGGCTGCCGGTCACCTTGGAGCCGTCGGCCAGGGTGACCACCACGCCGTCGTCCGTTCGTTCCACGGTCTGCGCGCGGGAGCGGGACAGGACCCGGACACCGCGGCGTTCGAAGACTTCCTCCAGGACCACTGCGGCGTCAACGTCGGAGCCCGGCAGCACGCGGTCGCGGCTGGAGACCAGGGTGACTTTGGACCCCAGGCCGTTGTAGGCGGACGCGAATTCAGCACCGGTCACACCGGAGCCCACCACGATGAGTTCTTTGGGCAGGCTCGTCCAGGTTGTAGATCTGGGTCCAGCTCAGGATCCGCTCACCGTCCGGCCGGGCCGTTTCCAGGCTCGCGGGGGTGTGCGCCGACCGCCAGCAGGATGGTGTCGGCCTCGACAGTCTCGGAACCGTCCGCGGTCAGGACCTCAATAGTGTGGCTGTCCAGGAGCCGTCCGGAACCTTCGATGATGCGTACGCCCTGTTTTTCCAGGCCGTCGCGGATATCCCGGGACTGGTTGCGGGCCAGGTTCAGCAGGCGGTGGTTGATGTGCTTGAGGTCGGCGTGCATCACGGGTACGAAGTCGCCGCCGTCGACGTCGAACTTCACTCCGAGGCTCGCCGGCCTCCGCCACGCGGGTCATCAGGTCAGCCGTGGCGATGAGGGTCTTGGAGGGGACCACGTCGGTCAGCACCGCGGATCCGCCCAGCCCGGCACGTTCGACGATGGTGACCGTCGCCCCCAGCGAGGCGGCCACCATGGCAGCTTCGTATCCGCCGGGACCACCTCCCAGGATTGCGATCCGGGGGAACTGAAATCTGGATGCGTAGTCACAGTCATCCATTCTCGCGCATTTACCGCCTGACCACCAAGAAAACAGGGCGCTCCCGGGGCCGGCGTGACCGGGGCAACACGGGCGGCAGGATAACTTGTACTGGTGAGCACAACAGACTTCCTGAACACGGACCCGTTCGCCGCCGCACGCGCCGCCGCGGACTACATTGCCGAAGAAACGGGTGTGGACCGCCATGACACCGCCCTGGTCCTCGGCTCCGGGTGGGGCGAGGCCGCCGACCTGATCGGCGAGACCACCGCCACCCTGTCCGCGGAGGAAGTTCCCGGCTTCCACGCCCCCGCGGTGGAGGGCCACGTCGGCACCATCCGGTCCGTCCTGACAAAGACCGGAAAGCGGGCGCTGGTCCTGGGCGCCCGCACTCACTACTACGAGGGCAAGGGCGTCCGCGCCGTGGTGCACGGCATCCGGACCGCTGCGGCCGCCGGGTGCAGCACGCTGGTCCTCACCAATGGGTGCGGCGGCCTCAACGAGGACTGGACCCCCGGCACGCCGGTACTGATCCGGGACCACATCAACCTCACCGCGGCCTCGCCGTTGGAAGGCGCCACCTTCGTGGACCTGACGGACCTGTACTCGCCGCGGATCCGCGGACTGGCCCGCGAAGTGGACCCCAGCCTGGATGAGGGCGTGTACGCACAGTTCCCCGGCCCCCACTATGAGACCCCGGCGGAGGTGCAGTACGCCAAGCGGATCGGCGCGGACCTCATTGGCATGTCGACGGCGCTGGAGGCCATCGCCGGGCGGCATGCAGGCATGGAGGTGTTCGGCATTTCGCTGGTCACCAACCTTGCGGCGGGCATCAGCCCCCAACCGCTGAGCCACCAGGAGGTCATCGAATCCGGCCAGGCCGCGGGACCGCGGATCTCCAGGCTGCTTGCTGACATCATCGCCCGGCTTTAGCTGGTCAGGCGCCCGGGGTGCGTCACGTGTGCGGGCAATGACGATAGCGTTATGCCCATGACGTCTTCCGATGCCGAACTTCGCCTGCTCACCGAGGCCCGCGAATGGGCTGCCCAAGACCCGGATCCCGCAACGAAGTCCTCGCTCCTTGAGCTTGTCCGCCTGGTTTTGGACGGCGATCCCGCAGCCCGGCAGGAACTGGAAGACAGCTTCCGCGGCACGCTGCAGTTCGGCACCGCGGGGCTGCGCGCCGCGCTGGGTCCCGGGCCCAACCGGATGAACCGGGTGGTGGTCCGCCGCGCTGCAGCGGGACTGGCGGCGTTCCTGGTGGAGGCCGTTGCCAAGGGGGCCAACGGCACCCGGCCGCGCGCCGTCGTCGGCTATGACGCCCGGCACAACTCGGATGTCTTCGCGGCCGAGACCGCCGCCATTTTCACAGCGGCCGGTATCCAGACCTTCCTGCTGCCCGCAGCGCTCCCCACTCCCCTGCTGGCTTACGCCGTCCGGGCACTAGATTGCGACGGCGGCGTCATGGTCACCGCCAGCCACAACCCCCGCAGGACAACGGATACAAGGTGTACCTGGGCCGGCACGCGGTGGCGGCAAACGGCGACGGTGCCCAGATCGTGGCGCCCTACGACGCAGAAATCGCTGCCAGGATCAGCGCCGTGGGAACGCTGGAATCAATAGCACTGGCAGAGAACGGCTGGACCATCCTGGACGGCTCCATCACCGCCGATTACCAGCGGTCGACGGCGGCGCTCGCCATGCCGGAGCGCTTTCCGGGACGCGGCCTTCGGATCGTCCTGACCCCGCTGCACGGCGTTGGCGGCGGGACGGCGCTGGCTGTGCTGAAGGCGGCAGGTTTCACGGATGTCACCTTGGTGGCCGAGCAGGCCGACCCCGACCCCGAATTCCCCACCGTCAGTTTCCCCAATCCCGAGGAACCCGGCGCGCTGGACCTTGCCCTGGAAGCTGCGGCGCGGCTTGACGCCGACCTCGTCATCGCCAACGACCCCGACGCCGACAGGGCTGCCGTGGCGGCGAAAGACCCCGACACCGGGGTATGGCGCATGCTTCGCGGCGACGAAGTGGGCTCCCTGCTCGGCGCGCACATGGTGGCGCGGCTCGCGGCCGCCGACACTGTCACGGAGGCTGACGGCCGCGGCGTATTCGCCAACTCGATTGTTTCCTCCCGGCTGCTGGCCCGCATCGCCGCCGCAGCCGGACTTGCCCATGAGGAAACACTGACCGGGTTCAAATGGATATCCCGGGTCCCAGGGCTGGTCTACGGCTACGAGGAGGCCTTGGGATACTGCGTCGCGCCTGATCTGGTCAAGGACAAGGACGGCATTTCCGCGGCGGTCCTGATCGCCGAACTCGCGGCGACTGCCAAAGCCGCAGGCAAGACGGTCTTCGACACCCTGGATGAGCTGTACCTGCAGCACGGCCTGCACGCCAGCGACCAGCTGAGCATTCGGGTTGCAGACCTGGGACTGCTGGACGCCATGATGAACCGCCTCCGGGTGTCGCCGCCGGAGTCGTTCGGGCAGTCAGCGGTGGAGGTCTTCACGGACCTGGCGGAAGGCAGCGCGCATCTGCCGCCCACCGAGGGCCTGCTCTACATCACGCGGAACCTGACCCGCGTGATCATCCGGCCCAGCGGCACCGAGCCCAAACTCAAGTGCTACCTGGAGGTCATCCACCACGTGGGCTCGGCCGCGGAACTGCCGGCGGCACGCCAGGCTGCGCGGGCCTCGCTGGACGAAGTGCTACACGACGTCAGCGAAGCGCTGGGGCTGTAAAGGCTCTAGAGCTGAACCTCGACGAAGCCGTCCGTGACGCGGGTACCAAACGCCGCCAGCCGCAGGCCAGGGGTGCTGAAGCATTCGCCGGTTTCGAGGTCGTAGACCTCCTTATGCAGTGGCGAGGCGATGGTGGGCCGCGCTCCCCTGGAACCAAGGATGCCGCGCGCCATGACGTGGGCTCCGGTGGCCGGATCTTCGTGCGCCACGGCGAAGACTTCGCTGGGGCCGGTGCGGAAGAGCGCCACCTGGCGGCCTCCCACCAGGGCGGCCTCGCCCCAGGCCGGCTCAAGGTCCTCCACCGCGCAGACACGGTGCCAGCCGGTCTCGAATGCGGCGAAGTCCGATCCGGCGGCGAGCGCCCCAAGTTCAAGTGTTGCCGTCATGTCCGGCTCCTTTCCCTGTGCCTGTTATCCGTTCCAATGGCAGCTTTTGCGGCCGTGTCCCACGCTAGGGTCCGGGTGTTTCAGCGGGGTGCGGTGAATGTGTCCGGCGCGTAAAAGAGACCTAACGGGGGCGGAAATGCGTTCGTGATGCAGAAGTTAAGTTGACGAAACAAAGGGGAAACTGAGGCGAAACTGCCCTTTCCTAGGCTGGAGGCACAAGCTGCAGAGCACCGTCTGCGGCCCATGCGAAAGGCCCACCGTGACCGAACAGACTTCACGCACAGAGACTCCGCGCCGCATCGTCGTCGCCGGCGGCGGCCCCGCGGCCCACCGCTTTGCGGACGCGATGCATGCCCGCGGCCTCGACGGCTGGCATGTCACGGTCCTCACCGAAGAAGCCCACCTCCCCTACGACAGGGTGGCGCTCTCCAAGGCCCTCACCGATACCGGCGTGGACCTCACCCTGGGCACAGCCTCGATGTGGGACCACGGCTCACTGGTCCTGAAGACCGGCGAGCGCGTGGTGAAGATCAATGCGGAAGCAAAGAGCGTGGAAACCGCCGCCGGCCACAGCTATGGATACGACCACCTGGTGGTGGCAACGGGCTCCGACGCCGTGCGCCTGCCCATCCCGGGTGCACAGCACGCCCACGTCTACCGCACCCTGGGAGACGTGTGGGCCATCAATAAGGCAGTTGCCGGACTCACCGAAAAACTCGGCCGCAAGATCAACGCCGTGACCATCGGCGGCGGCCTCCTGGGCCTTGAATCGGCCGCGGGCACCGAGCAGCTTGGCGCCACCCCGGTCGTCATCAACGGGGCTCCCTGGCTGATGAACACGCAGCTGGACGAGGGCGCAGGGCAGGCCCTGGGCCGCCTCATCGAGGCGAAGGGCTTCGAAGTCCACGGGGGCGTGTTCCCGTCCGAAATCCTGGCGGACGACGACGGCCAGGTCACCGGGGTGCTCATGGCTGACGGCCGGATCATCCCGGCAGACCTGGTGATTGTCGCCGTCGGCGTCAAGCCGCGCGACGAACTCTTCCGCGCCGCCGAGGGAGAAGAACAGGTCTTCAGCCTTGGGCCCCGCGGCGGCGTGGTCATCAACGACTACTGTGCTACCGAGATTCCGGGCATCTGGGCCATCGGCGAGGTAGCCAACTTCGGCGGCATGTGCCTGGGCCTGGTAGCCCCTGCCAACACCATGGCCGAGATCGTGGCTGACCGGCTGCACGGCGGCGACGCCACCTTCCCCGGCTTTGACACCGCCACCAAGCTGAAGCTGTCCGGGGTGGACGTCGCCAGCTTCGGGGACGCTTTTGCCCGCACCGAACACGCCCTGGAAATCGTCTACGCCGACCCCGCCCGCGGCGTGTACCAGAAGATCGTCACCACGGATGACGCCAAAACGCTGCTCGGCGGCATCTTCGTGGGCGACGCCTCCCCGTACATGAGCCTGCGCCCGCTCCTGGGCCGCGAACTTCCCGCCGAGCCTGGCGCGTTCCTCAGCGCGGCAGGCGGCGGCGAAGCTCCTGAAACGGAACTCCCCGACGACGCCACCCTCTGCTCCTGCAACAACGTCACCGCGGGAACCATCCGCGACGCCATCAACGGCTGCGGCGCCTGCGAGGGCAACACCCCTGTCCAGGAACTGGGCGAACTGAAGGGCTGCACCCGCGCCGGCACCCAGTGCGGCTCCTGCGTGCCCATGCTGAAGAAGCTGCTGGAAACCGAGCCCAAATCCGGCGTCGAGGTCTCCAAGGCCCTGTGCGAGCACATCGAACTGTCCCGCCAGGAGCTGTTCGACGCCATCCGGGTCCTGGAACTGACCTCCTTCGAGGAGATCATGGCCAAGTACGGCACCGGCGCCGGCTGCGACATCTGCAAGCCCACCATCGCCAACATCCTGGCCAGCCAGAACAGCGCCTACGTCCTGGATGCGGGCCGCGGCACCCTGCAGGACACCAACGACCGCGCCCTGGCCAACATGCAGAAAGACGGCACCTACTCGGTGGTCCCCCGGATCGCCGGCGGCGAAATCACCCCCAAGAAGCTGGGCGTCATCGCGGCCGTGGCGGAGAAGTACAACTTGTACACCAAGATCACCGGCGGCCAGCGGATCGACATGTTCGGCGCCCGGCTGGAGCAACTCCCGGAAATCTGGAAGGAACTGGTGGACGCCGGCTTCGAATCCGGCCAGGCCTACGGCAAGAGCCTTCGCACGGTGAAGTCCTGCGTCGGTTCCACCTGGTGCCGGTTCGGCGTCCAGGACTCCGTGGCCATGGCCATCCAGCTGGAGTTGCGCTACCGCGGCCTGCGGAGCCCGCACAAGCTCAAGATGGGCGTTTCCGGCTGCGCCCGCGAATGCGCAGAGGCGCGCGGCAAGGACGTGGGTGTGATCGCCACGGCGGACGGCTGGAACCTGTACGTGGGCGGCAACGGCGGGGCCACCCCGGCCCACGCCCAGGCTCCTGGCCAAGGACCTGGACGACGAAACCCTGATCAAGTACATCGACCGCTACTTCATGTACTACATCCGCACCGCCGACCGCCTGCAGCGCACCGCCCGCTGGCAGGAAGAGCCGACGGCGGCATCAAGCACGTGGAGGACGTGGTGGTCAAGGACACCCTGGGCATCGCTGAAGACCTCGAAGCCGCCATGTCCAGGCACGTGGACACCTACGTCGACGAATGGGCCGACACCCTCAAGGACCCCGAGCGGCTCCGCCGGTTCCGCTCGTTCGTCAACGCACCCGACCAGAAGGACGATTCCATCACCTTCGTCCCCGACGAGCGCGGCCAGATGCGCCCGGCCACCGCCGAGGAAAAAGGCAAAGTCCTGATCGGCGCCACCATCCCGGTCCGCGCGGCCACGACGGACAACACCGGAAACGAGGCATAACCATGCAGCTCAGCATCGACCTCACCGGCCGGAACGTCCTGGTCACCGGCAGCTCAACTGCCGCGCGGCAGGCGGTACGGCGGTACCAGGCCGCGGGCGCCGTCGTCCATCGCCTCACCAGCCCGCACGACGCCGGAGGTGACCAGGGCGGGCACGGCACCGCCTTGCCGGAGCAACTGTTCCTGGTTGCCGCCGTCGACGATGGCCAGCCCGGCTGGGCCGCGCTCCTGGACCGCTGCCGGGCCGCCGGCATCCCCGTCGCGGCCGAACCAGCGGCAGGCCCCGCCGGACACGTCACCCTGGTGGGCGGCGGACCCGGCACAAGCGACCTGCTCACAGTGGCCGCCGTCAAGGCGCTCCGCGACGCCGACGTGGTGTTTTACGACCGCCTGGCGCCATACCAGGAACTGCCGCTGCTGACCTCCGCGGAACTCGTTGACGTGGGCAAGAGGCCGGGGCACCACAAGGTCAGCCAGGCAGACATCGAGAAGCTGATGGTGGAAAGCGCGCTGGCCGGCAACAACGTGGTCCGGCTCAAAGGTGGGGATCCGTACGTCTTTGGCCGCGGCGGCGAGGAGGTTGCCGCCTGCGTGGCGGCCGGGCTCAAGGTGCAGGTGGTGTCCGGGGTGACCAGTGCCATCTCGGTGCCGGCTGCAGCGGGAATCCCGGTGACCCACCGGGAAGTCAGCCACATGTTCACCGTGGTGTCCGGGCATGCACCGCTCACCGAAAAGGAGCACCATCACCTGGCCGGCCTGGGCGGCACCATCGTGGTGCTCATGGGCATCGGCACCCTCCACCAGGCTCGCGGCGGGCCTCCGCCGTGCCGGGATGCGGCCGGACATGCCCATGGCGGTGGTGGAACGGGGCTACCGGCCCGGCCAGCGCACCACCATCGCGGACCTCGGCACCATTACGTCCGCCGCCGCCGGCTGCAGCAACCCGGCCGTCCTGGTTATCGGCGAGGTGGTCCGGGTGGCTGAGGCGAACCAGCAGCACGCCGGGGCTGCCGCGGACCTGGACAGGCTGGCGGCCTCGCTGCTGGGATCATGAAAGGATTGACCCCCATGACTGCACTTGCACCGGCCGAACCAACGCAGGCTGAATCCACCCAGGCAGAAGTTGCTCCCGACGCCGCGGAGTCGCCGCTGGAGGGATTCCGCATCGGCGTCACCTCGGACCGGCGCTCGCGCGACCTGATCGAGGCCCTGGAACGCCGCGGCGCCGAAGTTCTGCACGCGCCCGCTTTGAAAATCGCTCCCGTCCAGGAGGACATGCGGCTCATCGAGGACACCCGCGCCATCATCGCAGCCAGGCCGGACCTGTGCATCGCCACCACCGCGTACGGCATGCGCCGGTGGTGCGAGGCAGCCGATTCGTTCGGCATCGGGGATGAACTCCTTGAGACGCTCGGGAACTGCCGCATGTTCGTCCGGGGACCCAAAGCCCGCGGTGCCGTCCGCGCGGCCGGCCTTGCCGACGTCGGCATCAGCAGCGACGAAACCACCTCCACGCTGGTGGACATGCTGCTGACTGAGGGCGTCCGGGGCAAAACCGTGGCCATGCAGGCGCACGGCTACACCGATGTCCGGCAGATCGAGCGGCTGCGGATGTCCGGCGCCACGGTGCTGACGGTGACGCCCTACCGCTGGGTCAAGCCCGACGGCGAGGACAGGCTTCCGCGGTTGATCGAGGCCGCCTGCACCGGGAACCTGGACGTCCTGACCTTCACCAGCGCACCCGCGGTTGATGCAATGTGGAGCACCGCCCATGAAATGGGACTGTACAAGCAACTGGTGGAGAGCCTGAAGCTGAACGTCACTACCGCCGTCGTAGGCCCCGTAACCGCACAGCCCCTCCTGGATGCGGGGATAACGCCGCTGATCCCGGAAAGGTTCCGGATGGGTGCCCTCATCCGGCTGGTGTGCGAGCATCTGGCGCTGAACCATGTCCGGCGGCTGGAAACGCGCTCCGGCAGCATCGAACTGCGGGGCCGCAGCCTGCGCATTGACGGCCAGCAGGTGGAGGCGGCGCCCGCTCCCCTGCTGCTCCTGCGCGCCCTGCTCGGCGCCGGCGGCGCCGTCCTGTCCCGCGAATCGCTGTCCGACCTGCTGGAACTGCGCGGCTCCGTGCATGCCCTGGACATGACCGTGAGCCGCCTGCGGTCCTCGTTGCCGGACGGCAGGCTTATTGAGACGGTGGTCAAGCGCGGGTACCGGATCCGCGTCTAAACCCCGCGTCCCGGGCCCGGACACCGGCCAAGACCCGGGCGTTTGTGTCGGGCGGCGGCTGGATGAGAGGTGCGTCACCGGTTCTGTTACCGGCCGGTAAATACTGGCGAACAAGGGCCCGCTGAACAGCAACTGCGGGGAAACACGCCCGAAAAGACGCGAGCCTACGCTGGGTTCCATCACGAAGTTCCGGCCGCTTATCGGCCGCCAGCGAAAGGGCCAGCACATGTCCGCTCCGGCACCCTCACCGTCCACTTCCGCCGCAACCCGCATTGTCATTGCCGGCGCCGGCCCTGCCGCGCAGGCCCTGGTGGCACAGCTGGACCGCGCCCGGTTCACCGGCACCATCACCGTCCTGAGCAACCGGGATGACAACCCGGCGGAACTGCTGGAGCTGGCAATGCTGCCGCAGGTCTCTGTACGCTTCGGCCAGCCGGCAAGCCACATCGATGCCGCCAACCGCTCCGTGGCCACGGCGGACGGCATGGAATTCGCCTACGACCAGCCTGGTCATCGCCACCGGATCGGCCCCCGTGGCCAATCCCGTTGACGGTGCCGCGCAGTGCCTGAGCTACGCCACCATCGACGACGCACCCCGGATCGCGAAGAGCGTGCAGAGGGTGGCCAGGGAACTGGGGAGGCGCCCGGTAGGGATCCTGGTGGGCACCGGTGCGGCGGCCGGACAGGCGGAGGCAGTACTGCGGGCAAAGGGCGTCCGGCCTATCCGCACCACCGCCCGGCCGGCCGCGGTCATCCCGGCCGTCGTGGCGGGCGGATCCACTTCCCGGCAGGCCGCGTCCGCCGTGGTCTTCGAGGACGGCAGCAGCATGACCGGCGACCTGGTGGTCCTGGCCGAGGAGCGGGTCTCCCGGGACGGCCTGGCCGCCGGCGCCGGCCTGCAGACGGCAGCCGGGGGCGGCATCGTGATCAGCCGGGATTACCGCACGTCCGTCCCGGGGATCTGGGCGATTGGGGACGCAGCAGCGTTCGACGGCGTACGGCTGGGGCTGCTGGTGGCGGCCGCGTCGGCGGCAGGCGCCTGCGCCACCCAGCTGCTGACCGCGGCATCCGCTGCACCGGCCCTTCAGGCTGCGGCCTGACGGCTCCCGCGCTGCGGCTTGCCTCGCTGGGCGTCTGCGCGCCTGGGCCTGCTGCGGTGCGGTCCGCTGTGACAAGATGGTTCCCGAAACCGAGTCAACGCCGGGTCCACAAGGCCCTTCGAGAGGACCACCATGAGCAACGAAGCCACCGTTCACACGGGCACCACCCATCCTGCCGGACCCGCGAACATCGCCTCCTACATTGACCACACGCTGCTCAAGCCCGAGGCCTCGGAGGCTGACGTTCTCAAGGTCTGTGCCGAGGCAGCCGAATACGGGTTCAGGTCGGTCTGCGTCAACCCCATCTGGGTCAAGACCGTCACCACAGCGCTCAAGGGCTCAGGCGTCCTCACCTGTTCCGTGGTGGGCTTCCCCTGGGAGCCACCCCTTCCGACGTGAAATCGTTCGAGGCCCGCGGCGCAGTCCTGGACGGGGCGGCAGAGGTGGACATGGTGATCAACATTGCCGCCGCACGGGCCGGCGACAAAGGCGCCCTCGCAGAGGACATCGCTGCCGTGGCCGAGACCGTGCACGCGGGCGGCGCCATCCTCAAAGTGATCATCGAAACGGCTCTCCTGACAGATGAGCAGAAGGTGCTGGCCTGCCGGGCCGCAGTTGAGGCCGGAGCCGACTTCGTGAAGACCTCCACGGGATTCAACGGAGGTGGTGCCACCGTCGAGGACGTGGCGCTCATGCGCAGGACCGTGGGCCCGGACATGGGCGTCAAGGCCTCCGGCGGCGTACGGTCCCTGGCCGATGCGCAGGCTATGATTGCAGCAGGTGCAACACGAATTGGTGCCAGGCTCCGGAATTGCCATCGTCAAGGGTGAACAGGGTTCAGCCGCTTACTGACCTTGGCCGGAAGCCGCCACAGATCAAGCCCCCCGGGGCCAAGGAGGAACACATGTCCAGCCAGATCAACGCGTCCAGCCGCGACACGGTATCCAGCAAGGAAACCGTCCGGACGCCGCAGAACGAAAACAACCTGGCCACCAGCGTTGTCCTGTTCGTGATCTGCTTCGCGCTGTTCCTGGGTGCCATCTATTCGCTGTCCTTCCTCACCCTGGGCAACCCCTGGCCTATGGCCGCCTGCCTGATCCTCTTCGCACTGGCGTTCTGGATCCCGCAGACCATCCTGGGCCGCTCCGACTCCGCCGGCGAGCACTAGAGAACCCTTACGTATCAGCAGACAGCAACGGACCCCGGACATTTGTCCGGGGTCCGTTGCTGTCTGCTGTTCGAAGTCCCTGCCTGCTAGAACCAGAGCCTGATCCATGCCCCTGCCGCTGCCGCCACGCGGCCCCAGTGGTGCTGGGCGATGGCCCAGCCGGCCATGGACATGCCCACCATGGCGTACGCGCCCACCGGGATCAGCACCAGCCATTCCCGCTTGGAGCCGGCCCGGCCCAGCAGGGGCACGGACAAGGCGCCATTGGCGCGCCAGAAGTTCCGCAGCAGGGGAAGCCTGCGCAGCATTTTCGGCGGCCGGACCACCAGCGGCCACAGCAGCGGCACTCCGCCGGTGGTGATGAGGTCCCCGGCGATGTGCACCACCACCCCGATCAGCATCGACGTGGGCAGCCAGGTCCACTGTTCCGGTGCGTAGGCGGTCACCACGCCTGCCATGACCAGGGCGAAGATCCAGTTGGAGATGAAGCCGCTCTTGGGAAAGAGTTTCAGTGCCTTGGCCGCTATGTTGATCAGGAACATGCACAGCAGCCCGGCGCCGATGGACAGCCGTCCCCAGCCGGTGTCCATGTGGACCTGCGATGCCAGGCCGGCCAGGAACACGAAGAACGCCGCACCCAGGATGGAATGCGTGCCCTGCCGGTGGCCGCCGCTGGCATTCTCAATGCCGCGGGCGATCACGTTGGACAGCGGCGGCAGCGAATGGGCCACTGTGCTGGCCCGGTGGTCCCAGTCGCAGACCAGCGCGGTTCCCGCCGTGGCCATCCCGCCGATGAGGATGCCCGTGGGATCCAGCGGGTACCAGCCCAGGGTATACGGGCCGGTGGACGCAACAGCTACCCACGCCGCGGCTCCCGACGCGGCGTGGTGTCCTCCCATCAAGTGCTAACTCACCGCCAGCGGGGCATCGGAGAAGATGTTCCGGATGACGCCGTTGGCCCATTCCAGGATCTCGGCGTCCTGGAGGTCCCTGCCGCCGATCCTTGCTGTCTTGGGCTTGGGAATGAGGATGGCGTCCAGGGCGGGTTTGGTCTGCGAACCGGGGTACATCCGGTTCAGCCGCATGGTCTTGGACTCCGGAAGCGATGCCGGGGAGAACTTGATGAAGTTGCCCTGCAGCGCCACATCGGACAGGCCGGCCTCTCGCGCGGCAACACGGAACCGCGCCACTTCCACCAGGTTCCGGGCAGGAAGCGGCAGCTCGCCGTAGCGGTCCACCAGCTCGGCCTGGACTTCTTCGATGGACTCGTTGGTGAGGGCTGCGGCCAGCTTGCGGTAGGCCTCCAGGCGCAGCCGCTCCCCGGGAACATAGTCGTGCGGCAGGTGGGCGTTGACCGGCAGCTCGATCTTCATCTCCGCGGCCTTTTCTTCTGCCTCGCCGCGGAAGTCCGCCACGGCCTCGCCCACCAGGCGGATGTAAAGGTCGAAGCCCACCCCCTGGATGTGGCCGGACTGCTCACCGCCCAGCAGGTTGCCGGCGCCGCGAATCTCCAGGTCCTTCATGGCCAGCTGCATGCCGGCGCCCAGCTCATTGTGTGCGGCCACGGCCTTGAGCCGCTCCAGTGCCACCTCGCCGAGGGGTTTTTCGGAGGGGTACAGGAAATACGCGTAGGCTCGTTCGCGGCCACGGCCGACGCGGCCGCGGAGCCTGGTGCAGCTGGGACAGTCCGTACTTGTCGGCCCCGTCCACGATCAGCGTGTTGGCGTTGGAGATGTCAAGGCCCGTCTCGATGATGGTCGTACAGACCAGCACGTCGAAGCGCTTCTCCCAGAAGTCCACGATGATCTGTTCCAGGCGGCTTTCGGACATCTTGCCGTGCGCCACCTCAACCCGGGCCTCCGGCACCAGCTCACGGATCTTCGCGGCGGTGCGTTCGATGGTGGAGACCCGGTTGTGGACGAAGAAGACCTGCCCCTCGCGCATCAGCTCGCGGCGGATGGCGGCGGAGGTCTGCTTGTCCGTGTACGGGCCGACGTAGGTCAACACGGGGTGCCGCTCCTCAGGCGGGGTGGCCAGCGTCGAGGTTTCCCGGATGCCGGTAAGGGACATCTCCAAGGTACGGGGAATCGGGGTGGCACTCATGGCCAGGACGTCCACGTTGGTGCGCATTTTCTTCAGCGCTTCCTTGTGCTCCACGCCGAACCGCTGTTCCTCGTCCACAATCACCAGGCCGAGGTCCTTGAATTCGAAGTCCTTGGACAGCAGCCGGTGGGTACCGATCACCACGTCCACTGCGCCGCTCTTGACGCCTTCGGCCGTTTCCTTGGACTCTTTGGCGGACTGGAATCGGGACAGCGGCTTGACCCTCAGGGGGAAGCCGGAGAACCGCTCGGTGAAGGTTTCGTAGTGCTGCTGGGCCAGCAGCGTTGTGGGCACCAGCACCGCCACCTGCTTACCGTCCTGTACCGCCTTGAACGCAGCACGGACCGCGATCTCGGTCTTGCCGTAGCCGACGTCGCCGGAGACCAGCCGGTCCATGGGGATTTCCCGCTCCATGTCCGCCTTGACCTCGTTGATGGTGGTCAGCTGGTCCGGCGTCTCGACGTACGGGAAGGCTTCCTCGAGCTCGCGCTGCCAGGGGGTGTCGGGGCCAAAGGCGTGACCGCGGGAGGCCATGCGGGCCGAGTACAGCCGTATCAGTTCGCCGGCAATCTCCTTGACGGCCTTGCGCGCCTTGGACTTGGTGCTGGCCCAGTCCGCGCCGCCCATCTTGCTCAGGACCGGAGTGTCGCCGCCGACGTAGCGTGTCACCTGGTCCAGGCGGTCCGTGGGGACGAACAGCCGGTCGCCGGGGGCGCCGCGCTTGGCGGCCGCATATTCGAGGACCAGGTATTCCCGGACGCCGTCGCCGCCGCCGGCCACCTTGCGCTGGATGAGTTCCACGAACCGGCCGATGCCGTGCTGTTCGTGGACTACGTTGTCTCCCGCCACCAGTTGCAGGGGGTCCACGGCATTGCGCCGCTTGGAGGGCATCCGCCGCATGTCCTTGGTGGACCCGGCCGAGGTGCGGCCCAGCAGGTCGGCCTCGGTGAGCAGGCCAAGTTTGAGCCCGTCCAGGACAAAGCCACGGCCGACGGCGGCAGTGGTCACCTCGATGATGCCCGCCTGGGGCTCGTGGTCCAGGCTGTCGACGCGTGCACAGGGAATGTCATTCTCGTGGAAGAGTTCGGCCAGGCGCTGCGCGGGTCCCGGGCCTTCGGTGGCCACCACAATCCGCCACTGGTCCCGGACGTGGGACCCGATGAAATCCATCATCTCGGCAACGTCACCCTGGTAGCCGCGGGGTTCACGGGCGTGCAGGTTCAGGACGTCAATTTCGGGCAGCAGTTCAGCGTCCTGCGCCAGCGAGGTGATGGACCACCAGGAGGCGCCGTGCGCCAGGGCCGAGCCGCGGGTTTCGGCAAGCGAGCGGAAGCTGGCCGAATGAAGCGCTTCGGACGCCTGGGCGGTGAGGTCCAGAGGCGCCGCACCGCCGTCGGATGCTGTGGACCACGCTGCTTCCAGGAACTCCTCGTTGGTGGCCGCGAGATCGTGGGCGCGGGTGCGCACCTTCTCCGGCTCAATGACCACGGCGATCGAGTCCGCGGGCAGCTGGTCCACGAACGGAACCATGGCGTCCACCAGCACCGGCGCCAGCGATTCCATGCCTTCCACCGCGATGCCGCCGGCGATCTTTTCCAGCATGTCCGCCGCCGCCGGCAGCTGGGACTTGAGGGTGGCCGCACGGGACATCACGGAAGGAGTGATCAGGATTTCCCGGCACGGCGGAGCGTGCAGGCTCCGTGGGGTGGTGGATGCCGGGCGCGGACAGCGAGCGCTGGTCCGCGACGGCGAACCAGCGCATCTGGTCCACCTCGTCCCCGAAGAACTCCACGCGGATGGGATGGTCTTCGGTAGGCGGGAAGACGTCGATGATGCCGCCGCGGACTGCAAACTCGCCGCGGTGGGTCACCATGTCCACCCGGGCGTACGCTGCGTCGGCGAGGCTTTTCACCACGCTGGTGAACGGCACGTCCTGGCCCACCTTCAGGGTGACCGGGACCAGGTCGCCAAGGCCAGCCACCACGGGCTGGACCACGGCGCGGACGGGCGCGACAACGACGCGCAGCCGGGCCGCCGTCGAGCTTTCCGGATGCGCCAGGCGGCGCAGCACGGACAGCCGGCGGCCCACGGTGTCCGAACGCGGCGACAGCCGTTCGTGCGGAAGGGTCTCCCAGTGGGAAACTCTGCCACGGCATCCGCCGGCAGGTAGGCGCGCAGTGCTGCGGACAGGTCCTCCGCTTCACGGCCGGTGGCGGTGACGGCCAGGACGACGCCCGGCCCCGCAGCGCCGTCCTGTTCGGCCGCGGCGGCGGCCAGTCCGTCCGCCATCTCCGCCAGCAGCACGGGGCGCAGGCCGGCGGGAGCGCTGATCTGGTAATCCTGGCCGCGGACTGCGAATCCGCGGGCGGATTCGGCGCGGACGCGGGCGAACGTCCGGTCCGGCTCCAGGGCACGGCGCAGTCCGTCCAGCGACGGGGTGGTGCTGGATGTGCCGGCGGCGGACTGGCCGGGAAGACTCATGGCAGAAGCTCCTGTGGTGTTCAGCGAAAACAAGCAGGCAACGCGAAAACCCGAAATTCGCTGCGAATCCCGGGTACTCCCAGCCTACCGCGCAGGAACGACATGCCAGCACGGCACCTATCTCCGCGGGAATGGATCTAGGCTGGCAAAGCCGATCCATTTCCGCAGCCTTTCGCCGGGGTCAACCGTCCTCATGGCCCGCTGCTGCGAATTGCATGGGACGAACAGGAGCCAGCATGACCGCAATGAGTGCCCAGCCAACACCGAAGACCGTCCTTGTTACCGGCGCCACCGGCTACATTGGCGGGCGGCTGGTCCCCAGGCTGCTCGAAGCCGGCCACACGGTGAAAGTGCTGGTCCGCTCCCCGAGAAGATCGCCGGTGTACCGTGGCGGGACAAAGTGGAGGTGGTGCAAAGCAGCCTTGACGACGGCGACGCCCTGGGCGCAGCCCTGTCCGGCGTCGACGTCTTCTACTACCTGGTCCATTCCATGGCTGCGGGGGCGGGGTTCGAAGCGAAAGAAAAGGCCATGGCCAGGACTGCCGCGGATGCTGCAGTTGCCGCCGGGGTCGACCGGATCGTCTACCTGGGCGGACTGCACCCGCAAGGCGTGGAGCTCTCCACCCACATGCGTTCCCGGGAAGCGGTGGGCAAGGTCTTCCTGGACAGCCCGGTGGACGCCGTGGTGTTCCAGGCAGGTGTGGTGATCGGTTCCGGCTCCGCCTCCTTCGAAATGATCCGACACCTCTCCGAAACGCTGCCGCTAATGCCGGCACCAAGCTGGGTTCGCAACCGGATCGAGGCGATCGCCGTCCGCGACGTCCTGTACTACCTGGTTGCTGCCGCGTCCCTGGAGGGCACCATCAACAGGACTTTCGATATCGGCTGCCGGCAGGTGCTGACCTACGCCAGGATGATGCAGGAGTACTCTGCGGAAGCAGGCCTGCCCTACCGGGTGGTGTTGGCGCTGCCCATTCCCGCGCCCAAGCTGGCAGGCATGTGGGTGGCGCTGACCACGCCCATCCCGTGGTCCATGGCGGTTCCGCTGGTCCAGTCGCTCCAGCACGACGCGGTGTCCAACGAGCATGACATCGACCAGTACATCCCGCAGCCCGACGGCGGCCTGACCCCCTACCGCAGTGCGGTGGCCCTGGCCCTGGGCAAGGAGCGGGACGGACAGGTGGAGACCACCTGGGCGAACGCCGGCGCGGATTCCGACCCGTTGCCCAGCGACCCGGAGTGGGCAGGACACAAGGTCTACATCGACGAGAGGACCTTCCACGGTGACGTGGACCCTGCCCACGTGTGGACCGTCATCGAAGGCATTGGCGGACGCAACGGCTGGTACTCGCTGCCGCTGGCCTGGCAGGTCAGGGGCTGGCTGGACAAGCTGACCGGCGGCGCGGGCCTCCTGCGGGGGCGCCGGCACCCGCATACCCTGGCTACCGGCGAGGTGGTGGACTGGTGGCGGGTGGAGCGGATCGACCGCGGCAGGCTGCTCCGGCTGCGCGCCGAAATGCGCGCACCCGGCCGTGCCTGGCTGGAGCTCTCCGTGGAGCCGGACGGCGCGGGCAGCCGCTACCGGCAGCGCGCCATCTTCTTCCCCAAAGGACTGAGCGGCAGGCTGTACTGGCTTGCCGTCCTGCCGTTCCACAGCCTCATCTTCCCGGCCATGGCCCGCAACATCACCGCTACGGCCCGGAAACTGGCCGATGCGGAGCCCGCGGCCGCCACCCCGTAGGATGTTGGAGGCGTAAATCCTTTCCCCACGTCCCAGGAGGACCCATGGCGCTGAGCGCAACCACCACCCTTCCGCACTCCGTTGACAGCGTTGCCGCTGTGCTGGTGAACGAGGATTTCCAGCGCCACGTCAGCCAACTGGTGGGCGGCAACCTCGAGTCCTTCACGGTGGACGGCGACATCGCCGGGGCTTTCAACACCACGTCCGTGCGCACCCTGCCCACCACCCGGTTGCCCGAGATTGCCCGGAAGTTCGTCGGTGAAAACCTCAAGGTCACCCAGGTGGAGAACTGGGAAGCACCCGCCGCGGACGGCTCACGCCAGAGCAACATCTCGCTGAAGATCGCCGGCGCCCCCGTGGACGTCACCGCCGTCCAGCGGCTGGTAGCCGACGCCGGCGGAACCCGCGTTGAGCTTGAAGGCGCCGTGAAGTCCTCCGTGCCGTTCCTTGGTGGCAAGATCGCCGACGCCGCCGAGCCCATGGTGGCCAAGGCACTGAACCTGCAGGCCGCACAGGCGCAGGCCTGGCTGGAAAGCCACTAGCCCCATGCAGCTTCCTGTCTTCGCCGCGCTGGTCCTGGTCATCGCCGGCGTATGGTCGCTGGTGGTCTGGCCGCAGTTCCTGCGCCGGGTCATGAAGGATCCGCGCGCCCGTGATGCGGCCGGCAAGGCGACCAGGTTCCTGACCGTCCATGTGGTGCTGGTGGGCATCTCCATGGTGCTGGGCCTGGCCACCGCAGTGATCGGCGTCCTCGGCCTGCTCGGCTGAGCTGGCCGCCGGTCACAGCCACGCGCTTTCACACGAAACCGCCCGGGCCTTCCTCCTGCTGGAGGAAGGCCCGGGCGGTTTGCTGCCCGGGTCAAGCTGCCTGGTTGAGCGCGTCCTCGGCCGCCACCCACGAAATCATGGCGCACTTGACCCTGGCCGCGTAACGGGCAACTCCCTCGAACGCTGCGGCGTCCCCCAACAGCCCAGGATCGGCATGGACCTTGCCGCGAGAGCGCAGCACCTCCCGGAAGCTGTCAATAACCTCATGCAGTTCTGCCACCGTCATGCCCTCCGCGAGGTCGGTGAGGACCGATGCGGAGGCCATGGAAATGGAGCACCCGGCGCCGTCCCAAGCAATCTGGGCCACCTTTCCCTCCTGCACGGCAAGCCGGAGGGTCACTTCGTCTCCGCACACCGGGTTGAGCTGGTGGGACTGTCCCGTGGACGTGCCTTCGGGGGCTTCCGTGGCGGCAAGCCCGCTGCCGTGGCGGGCCTTGGAATGATCCAGGATGATCTGCTGGTACAGCTGGTCAAGGCTCATGGTGTCACCTTTCGTCTTCTCCGCTAGGCGCGGAAGTAGGCCCGGACGCCCGCGACGGCTTCGAGGAAGCGGTCCACGTCGTCAGTGGTGTTGTAGAGGTATGCGCTGGCCCGGGTGGTGGCGGTCAGGCCAAGCCTGCGGTGCAGCGGCTGGGCGCAGTGGTGCCCCACGCGGACGGCGATCCCGCGGGAGTCCAGGAACTGGCCGACGTCGTGGGCATGGACACCTTCGACGTCGAACGCGGCAAGGCCGATCCGTTCCTTGCCGGCGGCCGGCCCCAGGACCCGCACGCCCGGAATCGATTCCAGCCCCGCCACCATGCGCTGGCCCAGGTCTGCCTCCCACCGGTGGATGCGGTCCAGCCCCGTTTCGGTGAGGTAGTTCGCGGCGGCGGCCAGGGCTACCGCCTGGGAGATGCGCTGCGTCCCGGCCTCGAAACGCTGCGGCGCCGGAAGGTACTCGGCCCGTTCCATGGTGACAGTGGTGATCATCGATCCACCCGTCAGGAACGGCGGCAGGATGTCCAGCAGGCTCCTGGCGCCCGTACAGCACCCCGATCCCGGTGGGGGCAAGCATCTTGTGGCCCGAGAAGACCGCAAAATCCACGTCCAGGCTCCTTGACATCCAGGGGCAGGTGCGGCGCGGACTGGCAGGCATCCAGGACAACCAGGGCGTCCGCGGCATGTCCAAGGGCCGTAAGTTCCCGCACGGGGTTGATGATTCCCAGGACGTTGGAAGCGTGGGTGAAGGCCAGGACTTTGGTGCGCGGGCCGATGATGCTGTCCGCCTGGTCCATGCGGAGGCTGCCGTCATCCGCAATGGGGATGTAGCGGAGCGTGGCCCCGTGCGGAATGCCAGCTCCTGCCACGGAATCAGGTTGGCGTGGTGCTCCATTTCCGTCACCACGATTTCGTCGCCGGGCTTCAGGGCCAGCCCCCGAGGGCCTGGTCGCCGCGCCCCTGGGCAGCCCACAGCCCGGCATTGGACAGCGCATAGGACAGGAGGTTCAGTCCTTCTGTGGCGTTGGACGTCCAGATGGTTTCGGCGTAATCCGCACCGATGAAGTCGGCAATGGTCTGCCGGGCATCTTCGAAGACTTCGGTAGCCTCCACCGCCAGATGGTGGGCCCCGCGGTGCACTGCAGCGTTGCGCTGCTCGTAGAACTCCTGCTCGGCTTCGATGACGCTGACGGGGTTTTGAGACGTGGCGCCGGAGTCGAGGTAGACCAGCGGCTGCCCGTTGACCAACTGGTTGAGGACCGGGAAGTCGTTGCGGATGCGCAGCACCTCCGCGTTATCCATTACAGGTACGGCGCGTTCCAATGTGGCTGGCGTTGATACTACGGCCAAAACGAACTCCTTGGGCTGCCAATGTCTGACACCCAATTGTCCCACACACGGCTGTGGCGGCCGCCTGGAGGGGCGGCCGCCACCGCTGCCCCGGGCTTCAGCCGAGGGAGCAGAGGGCCGGCGACGGCTGGGGGAGAGTCTCGGTCTCAGAAGACTCTGACGTCGCCGGCCCCGTCCATGCCCGGTCCCATGCGGACCGGAAGTTGAGAGGGCCTCAATGTCCTGTTCGGCCTGCTCCGCGGCTTCCAGCCGGCCGCTTTGCTTTGCCTCCTTAAGTAAAGCCCGCGGCGGCCTCCCGTACACGAGTAGGCGGTACTCGAATCCACCGGGGAGTACTACCGGGGCGCGTGGCCCTACCTGCCATTTTCGTTCGGGGCGCACGGCGGCAGCGCCACGGTGGGGCGCCGCGCGAGGCGGCCTGACGCGGACCGGCAGCAGGGGCGCCCGACGGCGGCCGGGCTACCAGGGCCCCGCAGGCGCCGCTTGGGCATGGGCAGGCGACGGCGGGCGGACGGGCACGCAGCAGTGGCCAAGCGGGGGCAAAACCTCGGACAGCCAGGGGAAGCGGAAAAGGGCCTGGTTGCGGCCGGGACCTACTTGGGCAGGGCTGACTCCAGCTCATCGCGGCTGCGCACCCCGAGCTTGACGTAGGTGCGGTACAGGTGGCCCTCCACCGTCCGTACGGAGACCATCAGCCGCTGCGCAATCTCCCGGTCGGTCAGCCCCTGCACTGCCAACTCCACGATGTCCTGTTCCCGCCGGGTGAGGCGGACGGCCGGCGCGGCTGCGATGAAGCGGCCTTCCCGGAACCGTTCCCCGAGTTCGTGGTCGCACTTCTCGCGCTGGGCAACGGCCTGCCGGGACCGGCGGCGTTCGCCGGCCTGTTCCAGTACAGTGCTGGCACGGGCATAGGCTTCGCGGGCCAGGTTGACAAAGCCTGCCTCCTCCAGCGAGGCAGCCGTTGCCATGAGGGCATCGCCGTCGGCATCTTCCCAGGCAGTGGCCAGCGTCAGCAGAGATTCCGCCCAGCGGCCTTCCACCCCGCGGGCCGCTGCCTGCACCATAGGGACCACAGAGGGGTCCCCAAGGTCCCAGCACATGGCAAAAACCTCGAGGAGATTCCCGGTCCTGGCGGAAGCCTCCGTGGTGGTCAGCAGGGTCTGCAACGCGGCCAGGCCCTTCCCGTCGCGGGTCAGGTACTCGGCGGCTGCGGCCACGTAGGCCTCGGCCAGGAGATCATGCGCGGGCCAGCCGGCGTCGGCATCCTTGTGATCCTGCTCCAGCCTCTTGGCCTGTTCCACGTCCCCAAGCCTTGAGGCGGCGTAAAAGCCAAGTGCGGTGCCAAAGCGGTACAGCTGCAGCGGATCGTTGAGTCTCAGTGCCTCGACGGCGGGCAGCAGGACCTGGTAGGCGCGCTCCATTCTCCCCTGCCGCAGCAGCGAATAGCCTTGGAGCAGCTGAAAGCTCCCGTTGAAGGTGGCCGCGCCGGGAGCATTTCCGGTGGCGTAGTGGTTGATTTCCCGCTCCGCCGATTCCCATTCCCCCATGGCCAGGTAGTCGGACACCAGCCGCCCGAGCACGAACTCAGGGAAGAAAAACAGGCTGCCTTCCAGCGGGGGAAGTTCCGAGGCTGCCAGGAGAGCCGCCTCCAGGCCCTGGACGGGACGTCCGGCGGATGCCAGGGCATGCGCCAGGAGCCCCTGAGCCATGGCGCGGAGCGGTTCGCCGCCAGAGCCCGCGTGGCGTTTCCGCATGACATCGACATGGTCGTTCAGCGCCTGGACGTTGACCTCGGCAGCCAGTTGCAGCAGGTGCAGCAGTTCTTCCTGCCAGCTCTTTTCGCCGCCGGAGGGTGCGGCGTGCTTTTCGACGTCCTCCGCCACCGCGCCAAGGGGGTGGCCAAGGGCCTGGTGTGCCGAAACCCGGAGCAGCAGGACCGCCGGCCCCTCGGTGTCCTCCGCCAGCGGGAGCCAGCAGGCGTCCAGGAGGGCGGCCGCCTCCGAATAGGCGCCCTCGTTGTACAGAGCCCGCGCCTGGATGGCCTGGGCCTGCGGAACCAGCAGTGGATGGTGGACGCGGGCCGCAATGGAACGCGCGCTGTGGTTGCGGAACCGTACCAGGGCCTCTTTGGCCGCCGCCAGCATGTCCTCGTCACTGACCCGGACACCGCACTCCAGGGCCCACTCCACGGAGCGCAGCCGGCCTTCTCCCTGCAGCAGGGCAGGGTTTTGGTGGGCCTTGACCTTCTCCAGCAGCTGGAGGCTGCGGGAGACAGAGACGGTGTTCCTGATGGCGCCGGCAAAGAGTCCGTTCCAGATGGAAAGCTCGGCTGGAATGCCGGGAGCTTCCACGATCATCTGTTGGTCCAGCAGGGAACGGACCACGGCCGTTCCGCTGATGTCCTCGATGACTTTGCGGCCCACGGGACCTGCCAGGGCGATGAGCTTCAGGGCTTCCTGTTCCCCGGGCCCCCGCCTGAGGTGGTCCTTGGCAACCACTTCCGCGAGCCGCGCTCCATCGGCGGGCAGGGAGCCCAGCAGCATCCAGATTCCATTGCGCTTGGCAAGGACGCCGGTTTCAGCGGCATCGTGGAGCAGGGCACCAAGGATCCGGGGATTGCCCCCTGATGCATTCCAAATGGCCTCAACTGTTGCACCGGGGACCGTGCCGTCAAGGACGTGGGCCAGGACCTCTTCGATCTGCTCATGGTTGAGGGGCCGGAGGTCCACGCGCTCGGCAAGACCGTCGTACCAGAGCTGGTCCAGCGGCTGCGGCAGGCCGGGCCGGGGACGGGCGGCGGCCACCACAGTTGCCCAGCCAGCCGATATCACCTCGGCCAGTACGCCTGCCGAGGCGTCATCCAGGTGGTGCGCATCGTCCACCGCCAGCAGCACGGCTGCGCCGTTGCCGGCCTTCAGCTTCTCGAAGTAGGACCACATCGAACGGAGGACGGCCACGGGCGAGACGGATTCCTCGGCCGTCAGCTCCCCCGTATAAGGAGTCAGGACCCCGAACGGCACCCCGGCCAAGGCCGAGCCTGGCATGGATGCGCAGGGTGATCATGCCAGTGGAGAGGCGCTCCATCACGGCATCAGTTACGGCCGACTTTCCAATGCCCGGGCCGGCCATGATGAAAACGGCCTGGTGGGTTCCGTTCCGGACCAGGTTGCAGATCCGCTCCACCGGCTCCCGGCGGCCGGTAAGGAGCCGGTGCGCAGCCGCCGGCTTGTGGCCATTAGACGAGTCCAGTCAGATCACCCCTTGAAGTCACGCCCAGTTTGGTGAAGACCTGGTACAGGTGGCCCTCCACGGTGCGGACTGACACGCCCATTTCCATGGCGATGTCACGGTTTGAGGCGCCGCGCCCGGCCATCCGGGCGATCTGCCGTTCCCGGCTGGTCAGCAGCGGGCTCCCGCTGCTGGGCACGATAGGCAGGTTCAACACGGTGGCGGCAAGGATGTCCAGCCGGGCCTGCGCCGTCCGCGCCGAAAGGGCGTCCCCGTCCTGGCGGGCGAAATCCACTGCCAGTGCCATGCACCGGGCTTCAACGGCATCGAGTTCGAGTGTGGCCGCGAGTTCGCCGCCGGCAAGGAGCGCTTTGGCGTCCTTTGTCCTGCTTCCGACCGCGATCAGGCGGGAAACTTCGGCCAAGGGGCCCTGCCGGCGGCCGGCGATCTCCTCCAAGAGACGGAAGTCGGTGTCGCTGCCGTTCACGGTTGCTGCCAACAGGTAGATACCGGCAACCGTGTGCCTGCCCGCTTCCACGTTCCGGCGGGCCCCCTGCTTCAGGGCTGCCACGGCCTCCGAGTCGCCCAGCCAGCGGCCGGCCACCAGGGCGCAGAATTCGATGATGCTTTCCGTGGCGAAGTCTGCACTGCCGGACATCCTTTGCAGTTTGTTGAGGTACTTGCGGGCAAAGGCGGCATTGCCGGTCTGGGCGTATGCCAGGGCCGTAGCGGCGTACGCGGTTCGCAGCGCCGCCTGGACCGGTTGCGCCCAGCTGGGCAGCGGCGGAGATCAGCGGCTCCAGGGCCGCCTCGCCGCGGCCGGAAAAGGCAAAGGCCACCCCGGCAGCAAGCTCGGTGGCGGCGCTGCGGTACGGCAGCCGGTGGGGCTGACCCGTACCGAAAGGGCTGAGGAGATCGATGCAGCGCCGCCACTGGCCGGCCACCAGCAGGACGAAGTAGGCCTCCCTGACATAGCGCTCGCGCAGGCCCACAATGTGTGATGCGTCGGTGAGCTGGCCGCCCAGTTGCCGCATGAGGCCCAGCGCATCCATCTCGCGCCCGGTCAGGGCCAGGGCGCTCATCAGGGTGATCGCGGACTGGAGCCGGAACCCGGTGTCCGGGTTGGTGGCGGGGTCCGCCGCCCGCTCGAGCGCAGGGATGAGGGCTGCGTAATCGCCGGCGTGGGCCCGGTATTCGAATTCGCTTAAGGAGATGCGGTTCGCTGCCACCGCCGCGGGTGCAGGCCAGGAAGAGTGCGGCACTGTTTTATCCAGCCATTCCCGCGCGGAGGCGAGCAGTTCCGGGATCCTGCCCGCCTGCTCCGGAATGGACCGCATGACCCGCGCCCTGGCGGCGATTACCTGGGCGTACTCCTCAGGATCGAGGGCCTCAAGTTCGGGCCGTGAAATATCTTCCAGGGCGCAAAGGGCCTGGACCGGCATGTCCAACTGAAGGTAGGCCGCAGCCTTTTGCCGCTGCGCCGGCGCCCACTGGGCGTCGGTCCGCCGGAGCATTTCTGCATAGGTCAGGGCAAACCGGGGGTCGAAGAGCTGGACAGCGGCCTGCGCCGCGGCCAACGCCAGCGCAGGGCTCAGTTCGGCCTCGCACTCATGGGTCCAGGCGGCGAAGGACATCAATTCCTCAACCGTCATGGTTTCCGGGTCCGGCTCCCCGCCGCCCAGCAACACGCTGCGGAGCTCCCGGCGCCGGGAAATGCTCAACCAGGTCCTGACGACGTCCCCGATGTATTTCTCCCGCAGCGACACCCAGCGGTGCTCGGAGTCATCGATCTCCAGCAGTCCGCCGTCTTCCATGTCCGCAACCACTTCCGCGCCGTAGATGGCGGTAAGGCCGGAGAGTTCCACCCGCCGGGCGCAGGAGAGCATCTCGATGACCTCCCGGGTTTCGGACGTTTCCCGCGACCAGCGGGAGCGGACAATATCGTCAAGGCTGGCAGCGCCGTCGAGCACCACCTTGTCCCGCAGCGTCCAGACGGAGTCTGACAGGACCAGGTTCCCGGAAAGCTGCTGTTCGGTGACCAGGGCCTTGAGCAGCAGGGGGTTTCCACCCACCATTTGGTGGTAGGTGCTGACCAGTGAGGAGGCGACGCGATGACCCAGCAGGGACAGCAGGACCTGCCGGGTCTGCAGGCTCGTTAAGGTTGCTGAGCCGCACTTCGGTCAGCTTCCGGTCCGTCAGCAGCCAGTGGAAGTCCGCGGGCAGGTCACTGGAGTTGGGGGCAACGGCAACAATTTTTGCTGTAAAGGTCAGCAAGACGTTCAGCAGCACCCCGGCGCTCAAGTCATCGATGCTGGCGGAGGTGTCCAGCGTTATGACGCATGGCCTTCCGGCGGCGTCGCTGCGGATAAGCGAGGTGATGCCGCGCAGGATGGCGGTGGGCGACCCCATGTAGGCCTGCGGCAGCCGGGCCAGCAGGAACGACAGGCAGCCATACGGGGTGGTGGAGCCGGAAGGCACGCTCCGCAGCTGGAGAGACCAGACATCGGGTCCCAGGTCTGCCACTGCTGCGCGGGCCAGGGAGGACTTGCCCACTCCCCTGGCACCGGTAATCACGACACCCAGGGAGTTTTCGCTGGTCAGTGCGGTGCGGACGGCGTCGAGGTTCGCGCTTCGTGCAGGCATGGACCATTGCTGGCCCTCCGGCGCCCCGGAGGTTTGCGTGGGCAGCCCGTCACCTTGCGGCGTTGACCCACGTCCCCAGCTGAGTGGCTCGATTGACATGAACTTTTCCCCTACATCCTGCAATAGCGGGATGTAGCCCCTTTGCTCCCCCGCATAGGAAGAAGAGTACCCTGTGCCACAGACAAGGAAATAGGGCCGGAAGGAACTTTTACGATTCCGGCTGGCGGGACCCGGCTTTGGCGGGGTGGAACCGCTGCTGGGCGGCGGTGAGCCCTTCACGGAGCAAGGACTCGACGGCATCGGCGGCGTCGTCCAGCAGGAAGGGTAATTCCTTGTGCTCCGCGGTGCCGAAATCGCGCAAGACAAAGTCGGCAGTGTCCATCCTGCCGGGCGGTCTTCCCACCCCGACACGGACCCTCAGGTAGTCCTTGGTACCGAGCGCCTTGGAGATGTCCCGCAGCCCGTTGTGGCCGCCTTCCCCGCCGCCAAGCTTGAGTTTGACCGTGTTGAACGGAATATCGATCTCGTCATGGACGGCAACGACATGGTCTGCGGAGATGCCGTAGAAATTGGCGAGGGCGGAGACCGGGCCGCCGGAGACGTTCATGTAGCTCATCGGTTTTGCCAGTACCACCCTGGGCCCGCCGATGCCCAGCCGGCCTTCGAGGACCTGGGCACGGGTTTTGTGGGTTTTGAAGCCGGCACCAATGCGGCCGGCGAGTTCGTCGAGCACCATCTGGCCCACGTTATGCCTGTTGCCTTGGTACTGCGTGCCGGGGTTGCCGAGGCCAACGATCAGCCAGGTGTCAGTCATGGATTCAATCCTAGGGGGCGGCGTGGACGGGATGGCAACGCAGGGAAGAACGCCGGCCTGCGGACACGGCAGTGGCCGGGCCCCTGGGGGTCCGGCCACTGTCAGGAACTGCTGGGTGGTTACTCGGCTGCGGCTTCTTCTGCTGCGGGAGCTTCCTCTGCTGCGCCTTCTGCGGGAGCTTCGGTTTCTGTTTCCTCGGCGATTTCGACAGCCTCGGAGATGTTCACCACGAGTGCTTCGGCGTCGGTCAGGAGGACGGTGCCCTTGGGCAGGACCAGGTCGGAGGCGTGGACGTGCTCGCCGGCGGCGCGGCCTTCGATGCTGACCTCGATGGCGGTGGGCAGGTGGGTTGCTTCAGCCTCGAGGGACACAACCGTCAGTTCCAGGTTATGGACGGTGCCGGGAGCGGTTTCGCCCGTAGTGTGGACCGGAACGTCAACGGTGACCTTCTCGCCCTGGCGGACAGTCAGGAGGTCGATGTGCTCGATGATCTGCTTTACGGGATCGCGCTGGACATCCTTGACCAGGGCCAGGTGGCCCTCGCCGTTGATGTCCAGGGACAGCAGGGCGTTGGGGGTGCGGACGGCCAGGGTGGTGGCCTTTGCCGGCAGGGTGACGTGGATGGGCTCTGCGCCGTGGCCGTAGATGACCGCAGGGATCAGGTTGGCCATCCGGGCGCGGCGGGCATAGCCCTTGCCGAATTCGGTGCGCAGTTCTGCTGCGAGCTTCTGCTCAGACATGGAAATCTCCTTGAAGACTAAACGGTGTTCAGCAAGGGCGGAGGTCTGGTGTGACCTTCAACGCCGGGCGGCCGGACGGCGGCCCTTCAAGAAGGCAGTCCCCACTTGAAGGACTGATCAGACCCAGTCGATAACGGAGGCTATGCCCTCCCTCGCCAAGGTATCGGGAAAAGCCTACCAGCGCCGGGACCAATTGTTTAAACCGGACCCGGCGCGGGCAGCGGACGGACTAGGCCTTGCCGTCGAAGAGGCTGGTGACCGAACCGTCGTCGAACACTTCACGGATGGCCCTGGCAATCAGTGGTGCGATCGAAAGCACCGTCAGCTGCGGGAAGCGCTGTGACGAATGCAGCGGGAGGGTGTTGGTGACCACCACTTCGCGGGCGCCGGACTCGGAGAGGCGCCGGGCCGCCGGGTCGGAGAAGACGGCGTGGGTGGCCGCAATGATGACATCCTTGGCGCCGGCGTTCTTCAGGACGGTGACGGCGCCGGAAATGGTTCCGCCGGTATCAATCATGTCGTCGATCAGGACGCAGGTGCGCCCCTCGATCTGGCCCACCACGGTCTTGGAAACGGCCTGGTTGGGGACCGTGAGGTCACGGCTCTTGTGGACGAAGGCAAGGGGCGCGCCGCCCAGGCGTTCGGCCCACTGTTCGGCGACCCGGACGCGGCCGGTGTCCGGCGACACGACAGTGATGTTGTCCGACCCCACCCGGGTCCGGATGTAGTCGGCGAGCAGCGGGATGGCCATCAGATGGTCCACGGGGCCGTCAAAGAAGCCCTGGATCTGCGAAGTATGCAGGTCCACGCTCATGATGCGGTCCGCGCCCGCGGTCTTGTAGAGGTCCGCCACCAGGCGGGCGGAAATGGGCTCGCGGCCGCGGCCCTTCTTGTCCTGCCGGGCGTAGGGGTAGAACGGCGAAACCACCGTGATCCGCTTGGCCGAGGCCCGCTTCAGCGAATCAATCATGATCAGCTGTTCCATGAGGTGGTTGTTCAGCGGGGCGGGGTGGGCCTGGATCACGAAAGCGTCCGTACCGCGGACACTTTCGCCGGCCCGGACGTAGATCTCGCCGTTCGCGAAGTCGTAGGCATCCAGCGGCAGGAGCTCGGTGCCGAGCTCCTTGGCGATTTCCCGGGCCAGCTCCGGATGGGCCCGCCCGGAGGCCAGCACCAGCTTCTTCTCGCCGTGCGCCGTAATTTCGCTCATTGTTACTTGCCCTCTTCTATAGATGCCGGGGTACTTGAGGAGTCATTGGTGGCCGCCTGGGCCAGTTCCGCGGAACGGGTTCCGGGGCGGTGCGCCGGAACCCAGCCTTCGGTGTTGCGCTGCGCAGCGATGCTCAGCGCAAGCGCACCGGCCGGCACGTCCTTGCGGATCACCGCGCCGGCGCCGCTGTAGGCGCCGTCCCCCACGGTGACCGGGGCAACAAAGACGGTGTTGGAGCCTGTCCGGACGCCCGAGCCGATCACCGTGCGGTGCTTCTTCTCACCGTCGTAATTGGCCGTGATGTTGCCACAGCCGATGTTGGTGTCCTCGCCGATTTCGGCGTCCCCGGCGTACCCCAGGTGCGAGAGCTTGGAGCCACGGCCGATGGTGACGTTCTTGGTCTCGTAAAAGGCGCCGATCTTGCCCTTTTCACCCAGCACGGTGCCGGGGCGCAGGTAGGTGAAGGGGCCGACGGCGGCGCGCGGGCCAATAACGGAGCCGGAACCATGGGTGCGGATCACCGTGGCGCCCTCCCCAACGGTGACATCGGTCAGGGTGGTGTCGGGGCCAACGACGGCGTCCCGCGCCACTGCGGTGGCACCGTGCAGTTGTGTGTTGGGCAGCAGGCGAACGTCCTCGTCGAGGGTGACGGAGGAATCGATCCAGGTGGTGGACGGGTCCACAACGGTGACGCCCGCCCGCATCCAGGCTTCCACGGTGCGGCGGTTCAGTTCGGCACCAAGCGCGGCGAGCCTGGACGCGGTCGTTGGCGCCTTCCACCTGCCAGCGGTCGGCGGTGACGACGGCGGCAACGCGGCCTCCTGCCTCGCGGGCCAGTCCCAGCACATCGGTGAGGTATTTTTCGCCCTGCGCGTTGTCCGTGGTGACCTTGCCCAGTGCGTCGCGGAGTACTGCGGCGTCGAAGGCGTAGATTCCGGAGTTGACCTCGCGGATCAGCCGTTCGGCCTCTGAGGAGTCCTTGTGTTCGCGGATGCCGGTAACGGAGCCGTCATCGCCGCGGAGGATGCGGCCGTAACCGGTGGCGTCGTCCAGGACTGCCGTGAGCACGGTGACGGCATTGCCCTCGCCCTCATGGGTGGCGACGAGTTCGTTCAACAGTTCCCCGGAAAGCAGCGGAACGTCGCCGTACGTGACCACCACGGTGCCCGCCAGGTCCTGTTCCGCATCCAGCGCCTGGAGCGCGGCCTCGACGGCGCGGCCCGTGCCGGGAATATCGTCCTGGTCCACAATGACGGCCTGCGGATCCAGCGCGGCGACGTGGCTTTCCACAAGGTCACGTTCGTGGCGCACCACGATCGCGAGCCTCTGGGGGCAATGCGGCGGGCGGCGCGGAGGGCGTGGCCCACCATGGACAGGCCGCCGATTTCATGCAGGATCTTGGGGGTACGCGATTTCATCCGGGTACCGGCGCCTGCTGCCAGAACGATTACAGCGGCCGGACCGGCATTCTCGGGGATCACGTACGGGCTCTCCTTGCTTGGTTGTGCTGGCGCATGGCGGCATCCGGCGGACCAGGCCGCCGGGCACCGGGCACCATCCTCATGATCGCGCCCCGCGCAGCAGTTCCGCCCATAGGATTCGAACCTATACTCCACGGCTCCAAAGGCCGGGGTGCTGCCATTACACCAGAGCGGACCGTGCCGGAGGACTCAAGGCCCGGGGCACAAGTCCCTATTTTGCCACGGGTTCAGGGCCCCGCGCGACACGGGCATTCCGCTCCTGCCCGGTCCCGCGGAATCCCCCGCCCGCGGTGCGGCATGATGGGAAGGTGAGCAACAACCTTCCGCGGACGCGGATGACTGGCCTGCAGCGCCGGAGCCAGCTGATCGACGTCGGCCGTGGCCTTTTTGCCGTCCGCGGGCTGGACGGGACCACCATCGAGGAAATCGCCGCCTCCGCCGGAGTGTCCAAGCCGGTCATCTATGAACACTTCGGTTCCAAGGAAGGCCTGTACACCGAGGTGGTGGACTGCGAATTCCACATCCTGCTGGACGCGGTCAACGCCGCCCTCACCGAGGAAGCCAAGCCCCGCGTCCTCGTGGAACGCGCCGCCCTCGCCCTGCTCACCTATATCGAGGAACGCACCGAGGGCTTCCGGATCCTCATGCGCGATGCTCCCCCGTCCCAGCCGGAAGGCGCCTTCTCCACGCTGCTGTCCCACATCACCGCACGCGTGGAACACATCCTCTCCGACGAATTCTCCCGCCGCGGTTTCAGCGGCGAGGACGGGGCCATGTACGCCCAGATGCTGGTGGGCATGGTGGCCATGACCGGACAGTGGTGGCAGGACAGCCGCCAGCCGGACAAGCACACCGTGGCCGCGCACCTGGTCAACCTCGCCTGGAACGGCCTCACCGGTCTTAGGAAGGACCCGGAACTGCAGTCGGAGCCTTAGTCGCCGAGGAGCTCTGAGGCCTCGAGCCACTCGAGTTCCAGGGTGTCCTTTTCTTCGGCCAGGTCCTTCAGCTCGCTGTTCTGCCTGGCGAGGGCGTCGAAGTCTGACTTCTCCGTGCTCTTGACCATGTCCTCGTGGAGTTTCTTTTCCTGCTGGTCGAGCTTCTTGATCTGCCGCTCGATCCGGTTGAGGGCCTTGCGGGCCTCACGCTTTTCGGCTTCGGAGGGTCCAGCGCCGGTTGCCGCAGACGCTGCGCCGGCGCTCGTGACGGGGTTGCCGCCGCCGGTCACGGTTGACCCGGCCAGGGCGCCCTCGCGCAGTTCAAGGTACTGGTCCACGCCGCCGGGCAGGCCGCGGAGTTTGCCGTCGCCAAGGAGCGCCATCTGGTGGTCGGTGACGCGCTCCAGCAGGTAGCGGTCGTGGCTGACCACCACCAGGGTGCCGGGCCAGCCGTCCAGGACATCCTCGACGGCGGCGAGGGTGTCGGTGTCGAGGTCGTTGGTGGGCTCGTCGAGCATCAGCACGTTGGGTTCGCCCACCAGCAGCCGGAGGAGGCGCAGGCGGCGCCGCTCACCACCGGAGAGGTCCCGGACCGGTGTCCACTGCTTCTGGTTGGTGAACCCGAGCCTGCTCCACCAGCTGCCCGGCGGTGAATTCCTTGCCGCCCACGTTGAAGGAACGCTTTTCACGCTCGATGACCTCGATCACGCGCAGGTCCGCGACGTCGTCGAGCTCCTTGACTTCCTGGGTGAGGACAGCGGTGACCACTGTCTTGCCGCGCTTGAGTTTTCCGGCGTCGGGAGCGATCTCGCCGTTCAGGAGTTTCAGGAGGGTGGTCTTGCCGGCCCCGTTGACACCCACCAGGCCCAGGCGCTCCCCCGGGGCAAGGCGGAGAGTGATGTTGTCGAAGAGCTTCCTGCCGTCGTCGCCCTGGAAGTTCAGGGAGACGTTTTCCAGGTCCAGGACGTCCTTGCCCTGGCGCGCCGTGGCCATCTTGCTCAGCGCCATCGAGTCACGCGGCGCGGGGACGTCGGCGATGAGGGCGTTGGCCGCCTCGATCCGGAACTTCGGCTTGGCGGTCCGGGCAGGCGCTCCGCGGCGCAGCCATGCAAGCTCCTTCTTGACCAGCTGTTGGCGCTTGCTTTCGGTCACGGAGGCAGCGCGGTCACGTTCGGCCCGGGCCAGGACATAAGCGGCGTAACCGCCGTCAAACGGGTCCATGATGCCGTCGTGGATTTCCCAGGTCTTGGTACAGACTTCATCGAGGAACCAGCGGTCGTGGGTCACGACGAGGAACGCGCCCTGGTTGGCCCGCCAGCGGGTCTTCAGGTGCCGGGCAAGCCAGGCAACCCCCTCGACGTCAAGGTGGTTGGTGGGCTCGTCCAGCATGATGACGTCGTGGTCCTCGATGAGCAGCTTGGCCAGGGCCACCCGCCGCTTCTGGCCGCCGGAGAGGGCGTGGACGTTGGCGTGCCAGTCGACGTCGGACACCAGGCCGCCCATGATTTCGCGGATCCGGGGGTTCCGGGCCCATTCGTGGTCTGCCTGGTCACCGACGATCGCGGCGCCGACGGTGAGGTCGCCGTCGAGCACGTCGCTCTGGTCCAGGTAGCCGATGTTGACGTCGCTGCGCTTGGTGACGCGGCCGGAGTCCGGGGTGGCGCGCATCGCCAGCAAGCGCATCAGCGTCGACTTGCCGTCGCCGTTGCGGCCCACCATGCCGATCCGGTCACCCTCCTCCAGGCCCAGGGTGATGCCGTCCAGGACGGTGCGGGTTGCGTAGGAAACCGTAAGGTTCTCGCCGCCAAGAAGGTGTGCCAAAGGGAACTGCTTTCTGCTGCCGGACTGTAAGTGTTAGGACTGCATGTACTAAAGGAGGGTGTCGGAGATGATGCGCGCGCCCGGGACGGGACCGTGGACGGCGAGGGCTGTCAGGCCGTAGCGCTGCAGGTCCTCGGCGAGGGCAGCGGCCGCAACGGAATCTTCGGCCAGCAAAGCCACCGTGGGACCGGAACCGGAAACGATTCCGGCAATGGCACCATGTGATTCGCCCATTCCCAGCGTATCGCGCAGCGCGGGGGACAGTTCTATGGACGCCCTTTGCAGGTCGTTGACCAGCACCCGGCTCAGCGATTCGGCGTCGCCGCCCCGCAGCGCCGCCAGGATCTGCGGGTCCACGCTGGTCGGCTCGTCAACGTCAGTGCCCTGGGCCTCGCGAAGCCGGTCCAGGGTCCCGTACACCTCGGGCGTGGACAGGCCGTAGTCAGCCACTACCAGCACCCAGTGGGTCTGGGCCTTGGCGAGGGCCGGGGACAGTTCGTCGCCCAGGCCCAGGCCGACGGCGGTCCCGCCCAGGAGCGAGAACGGCACGTCGGCGCCCAGTTCGGATGCCAGGTGCGCCAGTTCCTCGCGGGACAGCCCGCTGTTCCAGAGCGCATCGCAGGCCAGGAGCGTGGCAGCGGCGTCCGCAGATCCGCCACCCATCCCGCCGGCCACCGGAACCCGCTTGGTGATCTCCAGGTGAACACCGGTGGCGTGTTCGGAGACATCCGCCATGATGGCGGCCGCCTTGTAGGCCAGGTTGTTGCCGTCAAGGGGAATGTCGACGGCGTCCAGGTCCAGGGTGCTTTCGGGGCTGAGGCTTATGGTGATGCCGGGGGCCGCCGTACTGGTGGCTGCCACCTCTTCGTAGAGGGACACGGCCAGGTAGACGCTGGCAACCGAGTGGTACCCGTCCGGCCGCAGCGGCCCTACGGCCAGGGACACGTTGACTTTGCCGGGCGCCTTGACGCGAACTGTCCTGGCCGGGAACCGGCTTGCGGCGCTCACCGGCGGTTTTCCTTGGCTTCAGCGATCCTGGCGAACGCGGCGATGTCAATGACCTCGCCGCGTGCAGTGGGGTCGACGCCGGCCGCGAGCAGGCAACGCTCCGCTTCCGGGGCTCCCCGGCCCAGCCGGCCAGGGCGGCCCGGAGCGTCTTGCGCCGCTGCGCGAACGCGGCATCCACCACGGCAAACACCTGTTCGCGGGTGGCAGTCGTGGCCGGCGGCTCGCGGCGGGTGAAGGCCACAAGCCCGGAATGGATTTTCGGGGCCGGCCAGAAGACGTTCATGCCGATCACGCCGGCTTTGCGCATCTGGCTGTACCAGGCGGCCTTTACGGACGGCACCCCGTAGGTCTTGGACCCGGGTCCGGCTGCCAACCGGTCTGCCACCTCGTCCTGCACCATCACCAGGCCGTGCCGGAGGCTGGGGAAATGCTGCAGCAGGTGCAGCACCACGGGAACTGCCACGTTGTACGGCAGGTTGGCCACAACGGCCGTGGGTTCCACCGGCAGGCTCGGTGACCTTCATGGCGTCGGCGTGCACCAGGTGGAACGCGTTGGCGGCGGCGGGCCGCCATTCCTGGACGGTTTCGGGAAGCTTTGCGGCGAGGACAGGATCAATTTCGACGGCGACCACGGCCGCGGCCGCGTCGAGCAGGCCGAGCGTCAGTGACCCCAGCCCCGGACCGACCTCAAGGACTGTTTCGTGCGGCCCTACGCCTGCCGCGGCGACAATGCGGCGGATGGTGTTGCCGTCAATGACAAAGTTCTGGCCCAGGGTTTTGGTGGGCCTGACTCCGATTTCCTCTGCCATCCGGCGTATGTCGGAGGCACCGAACAGCGGTGCGGGAGCTGCGGGGATCGGTTCAGTCACCTAGGTATCCTATCCCGCGTGGCACGTTGGCCCTGCCGGATTAACGGCTGTGGCCGGCCCCAAAGTACCGGGGCCGGCCACAGCCGTTTCCTGCGTGTTTAGTCCTGCGGATCAGCTGTTTGCTGCCCAGCCACAGCCCCACGGGGAGAGGCCGCGCTGTGCGTAGACGCGGTTGGCGATGTCGATCTGCTGCGCCTTGGTGGCCAGGCTGGCGTTCGGGGCGTAGGCGCCGCCGCCGGCTCCGATCCAGGTGCGGACGTCGAACTGCAGGCCGCCGTAGTAACCGTTGCCGCTGTTGATGCTCCAGTTGCCAGTGGATTCGCACTGGGCGATCTTGTCCCACATGGCTTCGTTCATCATGGCGGGTGCCGCCGCGCCGCTGTTGGCGCCTGCCGCTGCCGGCGCCGGCGCGGCCTGGGCTACAGGCTTGGCCTTGGTGCCCACAGTGATCTTCTCGGTGACAGGCTGGACTGCCACGTTCTCCGAAACCAGGGTCCGTGAGGCTTCCCGGCCGTCCACGAGCACCAGCTTGAAGGTGCGCTCGATCTTTCCGGCGGCTCCGGCCTGGGTCACCTGCTTTTCACCCTTGAGCATGTCACCGCTTTCGGCAGTGACCGAATCGAAGGGCACGTCCTCGCTGGTGACGGCGGTCTGGCCGGTATCCACCCTGGAAACCTTGATGACCATGTTGTTCACCACGTTGGCGTTGGCCGGCTGCGAGGTGCGGTCGTTGGCGCCGAGGGTCACGCCTGAGTCCTCGAGGACCTTTCCGACGGTTGGGGCGGTGGTGGTGGCGGTGTTCACCTTGCCGTCGGCCACGATGCTGACGGTCTTGGGAGTGGAGATGGAGACGTAGGAGCCCGCCAGAGAAAGGGCGGCATCCTTCGGGGCCGATACGGACGAGGCACTGGCCACGCCAAGTTCAGTCACCAGGTCTTCGACGTCCTGCGCGGTGGTGTTCACCGTTTTTTCGGCCCCGTCAAGGCTGACCTTGACTTCTTTGGCCTGGTTGATGTTGATGACGGTGCCGTTCTGGACGGTGGCATCCAGGGCAGGGGAAACGCGGTCGCTGGGCTTCAGTTCCAGGTTGGCACTCTTGACCACCTGAGCCACTGTTCCACCAAAGGACTGCACGGACGACGCTTTGCCGTCCACGTTGAGCGTGATTGTTTTGTTATTGCCCACGAAGGCTACGAGGCCTGCGACCAGGCCGCAAAGCACCAGCACCTGGGCGCCAACCTTAATAAAGCTGAACTTGCCGTCCGATGTGAAGAACTTGATCACGATTGCCCGTAACTCTCGGTCCATCCGGGCACGGGGAATGCGCAGTAAAGTGCCCGGAGCAACCTCGAAAAAGAGAGTCCGGGCACCGATGCGCCGCCACACTCAGCGCAGCGGCATGGCCTGATATTGGACGGGCCGGGCCGGCTGCAGATGGAGTGAAATTATCCGTTGGCCTTCCCCGACCCCGGCTAATAGTTTTCCACTGTAACCGTAGCGTTATAAACCAGCCAACATTTTTGCATACCAGGTATGCATTTACGGATCCATTGCCGTGTCCGGATCAGGCCCAGGATCCGTATGCCCGCACGGTATTTGCGCTGATGGCGGTGCAGAGGGCGGCGAGGTCGGAGCCTGTCAATTCTGCCATGGCCCGCACGGTGTACGGGACCATGTAGCTTGCGTTGGGGCGTCCCCTGTGCGGGTGCGGCGTGAGGAACGGCGCGTCCGTTTCCACCATGATGAGCTGGCGGTCGGCCACGGCAAGCGCGGCGCGGAGGTTGGCGGCGTTCTTGAACGTCAGCGTGCCGGCAAATGACATCCACCAGCCCTGGTCGTTACACGTCCGGGCCAGTTCCCCGTCGCCGGAGAAGCAGTGGAACACCACCCTTTCGGGCGCACCTTCTTCCCGGAGGACCCGCACTACGTCGCTGTGCGCGTCCCGGTCATGGATCTGGAGGGTGAGGTCCAGGCGCTTGGCAATGTCGATGTGGCGCCGGAACGAGTACTCCTGGTGGCGCAGCCCCTCCCCTTCCGTGCGGTAGAAGTCCAGACCGGTTTCGCCGATGGCCCGGATGCGCGGATGCGCAGCCAGCCGTTCAATTTCGGCGAGGGCCGATTCCAGGTCACCCGCGGCGGCATAGTGCGGAGCGTCGTTGGGGTGCAGCGCCACGGCTCCAAGGAGCCGTGGATCCTGGTCCACGGCTTCCACGGTGAACCGGGAGGACGCCAGGTCGCAGCCCACCTGGACCGCTCCCTGCACGCCCACGGCCGCAGCAGCATCGAGCGCCGCCTTGATCCCCACGGGCCCTTTTCCTTCCGGGAAGTCCAGGTGGGTGTGGTTGTCCATGACCGGGACCGGAAGGGGCTCCGGCGCGGGCGGGAAATCCTTCCGTCGGGCGTCCGCCGGATCCTGTGTCCCTTGGGCGTCGGGCACCCGGTAGGCGGCGGGAATCGTCGAATTGCACATTTCATCAGCCTATCGGCCAAAGGCTCCCCCATATTTGCCGGAACTCTCTGTCAGGCACGGCAGTTGTGTTAGTAGTCTGGAACGAACACATGCGCACGCCCACCGAGGGGCGAAGGCAGGCTTGCTGTCACGTCCAGGTGAAACCCGGGCTGAAAGGTTGCCGATGGAACCCCACCGACGCACTGCCAACAATGGAAGCGCACCGAACCTCAACCTGGCCGGCGTCGCAGATTCCGTCAGCCACTTGAACGGGCACCGGCCGGCTGCCATGGAGTCCGGCGACTTCCACGCAGCGGCGCAGCGCATCCTCACCACGGTCAATACCGTCATTGACGGCAAGTCCGATGCCGCCAAGCTGGCGCTGACTGTCCTTCTCGCGCAGGGCCACCTACTGGTGGAGGACGTGCCCGGCGTCGGAAAGACCCTGCTGGCAAAAACCCTCGCCCGGACCATTGACTGCACCGTCAACCGCATCCAGTTCACCCCGGACCTGCTGCCCTCCGATGTGACGGGTGTGTCCATCTACAACCAGGCATCGAGGCTCTTCGAATTCCGGCCCGGCGCAGTCTTCGCGAACATCGTCATCGGCGACGAAATCAACCGCGCGTCGGCCAAGACCCAGTCTGCCCTCCTGGAATGCATGGAGGAGCACCAGGTAACGGTGGACGGCACCTCCTACAGGCTTGATGAGCCGTTCATGGTGGTTGCCACCCAGAACCCCATCGAAATGGAGGGAACGTATCCGTTGCCGGAGGCGCAGCGGGACCGGTTCATGGCCCGGATTTCCATGGGCTACCCGGACAAGGATGCTGAGATCGAGATGCTGGAGACCCACCAGGCGGTTTCTCCCCTTGCCAGCGTCTCCCCCGTGGTCACCGCCTCCGACGTCGCCGCCATGATCGCCACCGTCCAGCAGGTCTTCGTCTCCGATGCCGTGAAGGAATACACAGTGTCAGTAGGCAGGGCCACCAGGGAAAGCGCGCTGCTGCGACTGGGCGCGAGTCCCCGGTCCATGCTGCAGCTGCTGCGGGCCGCCAAGGCGACGGCGGCCCTTGACGGGCGGGATTTCGTCCTTCCGGACGACGTGGGTGACGTGGCCGAAGCCGTCCTGGCCCACCGGATCATCCTTGACCGGAAAGCTGCGGGCGCGGGCGAGACCCCGCACAGCGTCCTGCGCGGCATCCTGTCCCGGCTGCCTGTGCCCCAGGCGGCGCCCGGGCAGTCCAGCCGGGCCGCGGCCGCCGCCGGCACCAGGAACCGCTAGGCCCGGGCCATGGCCCTCCTGGACAAGCTTCCGCGGCACCTGTTCACCAGGCGCGGGTGGGGCATGCTGGCGGCCGGCGCGTTTGCGCTGGCCGCGGCCCAGGTAATGGGGCGCCGTGACCTCCTGACGTTGGCCCTGCTGCTGCTGGTGCTTCCACTCGTCTCCCTCGCCGGCGTGCGGCTGGTCAAACCCAGGTTTCGGGTATACCGCGAATTCAATCCCTCCCCGGTCGAAACTTCGGCAACGGCGGTGGTGCACCTTGCCGTGGCCAGGACCGGACCGGGCACCGGGCGGGTGGTCATGGAGGAGCGGCTGCCGGCGCAGTTCGGCCACGCACCGGCCTTCAGGTTCCCTTCCCGTTCAGCCACCGGCGGCACCAGCCGCTACGAATACCACCTCACCTCCAGGTACCGCGGCCAGTTTCGGATCGGGCCTGTTACGGCCGAGTTCACCGACCCCTTCGGGCTCTCCCTGCACCGCCAGGCAATTGACGACGGCGACTTCCTCACCGTGACGCCGGCCGCCGTCGTCCTGCCTGCCACCGGCCTGGCCGGAGCGCGGGGCAACGACGGTGTCACCGCCACCCGCGTCCGGGCAAACCCCAGCGACGACGATGTGATGACCCGCGAATACCGCCACGGAGACCCGATGCGGCGGGTCCATTGGGCCGCGACGGCCCGGCACGGGGCCCTGATGGTCCGGCAGGAGGAATCGGTCACCACGCCCGAAGCGACCGTAATCCTGGACCACCGTTCGGTGGCTTTCGCGGGCAGCCCCGGCACATCCATGCCGGGCCTGCCGGCCCACGATGGGCACACGCCAGCCACCAGTGACACCTTCGAGTGGTCCGTTGTTGCCGCCATGTCCGTGAGCGCACACCTGGCTGAACGCAATTACGCCCTTCGGCTGCTGGATACGGGCGGCGACCCTGCGTTCCTTCACTCCCCTTCCTCCCCGGAACCGGCGGTTGAAGAGTACAGCGGGGCGTCCGGCCTGCAGTCGATTGCCGAGAGCCTGGCCGCAATCCATCTCTCAGGCACGCTCCACTCTCGGCGGGACGGCACACTCCTGGACATGGCCGTCAGGAACGCGGAGCGCCGGGGTGCCGGGGCAGCGCGGCCGCCGGAAGGCAGCGACCAGGCGCGGCCGGCGTTCGATGACCATTTGATGGACAAGCTGTCCGCCCACCGGATGCGGGGGCCACTGATCGCAGTGCTGGGGAGGATTACCGCCGAGGAGGCGGTGGCCCTTGCCACGGCTGCCGCATACGGCACCAATGCGTTCGCCCTCTTGGCCGTGGAACGGCCGGGGGATTTCCAGGACGTCCTCGAAGTGCTGCGGCAGGGCGGCTGGCGGGCGATGGCCGTGGGACCGGGGACCGGGCATTCTGCCGCCTGGGGCCAGTTCGACCAGGAGTCCTCCTTGCCGGCGGTGGCGGCAGTGGAGGTCCGCCGGGGAGCGGGTGTGGCCAAATGACCATCGCACCTGCCCGGCCAACAGGTGCCGGCAACCAGGCGCAGAACAGCCCGGCAAGGCCAGCGGGCCGCACTGGGTGGGGTGCCTACCCCTGGGCCATGGCTGCGGCCATCAGTGTGGCTGTGTGCGGTGCGGCCCTGTCCCTGAACGGTGTCCTGCGCGGCTGGAACTGGTACTGGCCGGCCATGACCACCGTGCTGGTGGTGGGCTTCGCCTTGGCCGCACTCCGTTCCGTCCGTGCCCAGCCCCTGCTGGTCACCGCCGGAGGACTCGTGGCGTTGGGTGGTGTCCTGACCATGACGTTCTTCCGTGGTTCCAGTTTCCTTTGGGTAATCCCTACCGGGGCTTCCCTGCCCGACCTGGACCGGTTGATCCAACGTGCCAGCGAGACCGTCCTGGCAGAGACGGCTCCTGTCGCTCCCAACGCGGGAATTGTCATGGTGGTCTGCGCCGTGCTCGGCCTGGCGGTGATACTGGTCGACGCCCTCGCGGTGCCCCTGGGCATGCCCGCCGCCTCCGGTACCGGCCTGCTGGCCCTGTTGGTGGTCCCGGCCATGATCAAGCCGCAGAGCGTGGGAGTGTGGAGTTTCGTTGCCACCGCCGCGGGATACCTGCTGATCCTCGCCTGCAGCCAGTGGTTTGCCCCGGACCGCAGGTTGGAGGGCGGCCCGGCGCGCAGCCCGGGCGTGCTGCGGCGTGCGGCCCTGACTGCCGCCGTGGCCCTGGCAGCCACCCTGGCGCTGCCCCTCGCCATTCCCGGCTTTGACCGCGGCACTTTTCCCCAGGGTTCGCGGCTCAACCCGTGGGGCGCCTCCACCGGCCTCAACCCAATGATCACCCTGGGCAGCAGCCTGCGCACCCCGGACGGGAGCGGCAGGATCACCTACGCCACGAATTCACCCGCACCCCTTTACCTGCGCTCGGTGACCGTGGACAATTTCGACGGCGACTCCTGGGGCCCGGACGACCGGACCGGGACGCGCGTGCCATTGGATGGGCGGATCGACCCCGGCTATCCCGTTCTGACCGACGAGCAGGTGCGCCTGGTCACGGCGATCGACGCCGGTTCCTTCACCAGCCCCTACCTGCCGGTTCCGTATGCGCCCGAAACCGTCGGCGGCCTTGGCGGCCAGTGGACCTGGGACCCGGCCACGCTGAGCATCAAGGGCACCGATACCACCACGCGGCGGCAGGAATACCTGGTGACGTCCGCGGTGCCGAAGCTCTCCGCTGCGCTGCTGGCCCAGTCCACGGGTCCGGCCCGGAGCATCTCCGATGTTTTCACCAGGATCCCCGGCAACGTGCCGGACATCGTCAAAACCACTGCCAAGACAGTGGCCGGAACCGCCGGGACGCCCTACCAGAAGGCCATGGCCATCCAGAAGTACCTGCGCTCATCCGAGTTCACCTACTCGCTGCAGTCACCGGTGCAGGGCGGCTATGACGGCAATGGCCTCTCCGTCCTGGCCGACTTCCTGCAGCAAAAGAGCGGCTACTGCATCCACTACGCCTCGGCGATGGCTGTGATGGCCAGGCTGGAAGGCATTCCGAGCAGGATCGCCGTGGGATATGCCCCCGGAAGGCTGACGGGGGCCACGGTAACGGTTGCCGGCCAGGGAGCCCTCCCGGAATACGAGGCGGATGCCCGCGACGCCCACGCCTGGCCTGAACTGTACTTCCAGGGCCTGGGCTGGGTTCCCTTTGAGCCGACGCCCTCACGGGGGTGGTGCCCGATTACGCCACCGAGACGTCGGCACCGTCCGTGGCGGAGTCCCCGGGCAACAACGACGGCCTCATTCCAGATATCGCTCCGGTGGCCACACCTTCGCCCAGCGCATCCGCCCAGGCCGTCCCCGGCGCCGGCGGGAGCAGCACCGGCGATGGCATGCAGCTCATGCCCTGGCTGCTTGGGACGGCGGGAGCGGTGGGCGTGGTCCTCCTGGCGGCCGCGCCGCACCTGGTCCGCGCAGGCACCCGGTCACGGCGGCTGCGCCCGAAGCGCCCGGACCAGGCAGTCCCTCTGGCCTGGAGCGAACTCCGGGACCTAGGCGCCGATTACGGGCTGCCACCCGGAGACAGCGAGACCGCCCGGGCTTACGCGGCCCGGTTCCGGAATGCGTTGCTGGGCGAGGCCGGCGGCATGGACCAGGAGGCGCATGAGGCAGTGGCGTCCCTTACCGCGGCCTTCGAGCACCACAGGTACGGCCGCCCGGGCGGTGGAGGTCCCACTGGCGCACGCCTCCGTCCCGGCGCGGGCCAGGGCAACGCCGCCGTCCAGGACAGGACAGCTGCCGATGACATTGCTGAAGGGATTGCCGCGGTGGAAACGTCCCTCCGGGCCAACGCCACCCTGCCGCGGCGGTGGACTGCTGCGTGGCTGCCGCCATCGGTCACCCGGCGGCTGGGCCTGTTGCTGGGAGCGCCCTTCAGCGCGGCCGGCAGGGCCATCCGCCAAACGGTGCACGCCGGCGCACGGCTCCGGCGCGGGCACACCGGGCCGGAGCCGGATGACGCCGTCGGCCGGCGCCACCGGGGCTGAACACACAAGTGCCGGCCGGGAAAGTTCCGGGCCGGCACATGCGGTTCGCTGACCGCCGGGGCTAGCCTGCGTAGGGGTCGGCGATGCCGATGTACTGGGTGTAGAGGTACTCCTCGATGCCTTCCAGGCCACCCTCGCGTCCCAGTCCCGACTGCTTCACGCCGCCGAAGGGTGCGGCGGCGTTGGAGATGACTCCGGCGTTCAGGCCGAGCATGCCGGTTTCCAGGCGCTCGCCCATCCGGATGCCGCGGTTGATGTCCTTGGTGAAGACGTAGGCCACCAGGCCGTACTCGGTGTTGTTGGCAAGGCGGACAGCCTCATCCTCACTGCTGAAGGCGATGATCGGGGCAACGGGGCCGAAGATCTCCTCGGACAGGATGCGGGTCCCTTCAGTGACGCCGGACAGGATGGTGGGCTGGTAGAAGTAGCCCGGACCCTCCACCGGGGCGCCGCCCAGTACCGCCTTGGCACCGCCGGCGACGGCGTCGGACACCAGGCTCGTGGACCTTGTCCCGGCTCTTGGCGTCGATCAGGGGGCCCACCTTGGACTCGGGCTCGGTGCCCCGTGCAGTGGTCATCTCCTTCATCTTCGCGGCGAACTTCTCCGCAAATTCGCCGGCAACAGATTCGTGGACGATGAACCGGTTGGCAGCGGTGCAGGCCTCACCCATGTTCCGGAGCTTCGCCGCCATGGCGCCGGTGACAGCGGCGTCCAGGTCGGCGTCCTCAAAGACCAGGAACGGGGCATTGCCGCCCAGGCTCCATCGAGGTCCGCAGTACGTTTTCGGAGGCATCGGCCAGCAGGCGGCGTCCCACCTCGGTGGAGCCGGTGAAGGACAGCTTCCGGAGGCGGGCATCCTTGATCAGTGGTCCGGTGGTGGCACCGGCAGTGGAGGTGGGGATGACGTTGAGGACACCGGCCGGCAGGCCCGCCTCCTGCATCACGCCGGCAAACAACTGGGACGTCAGGGGCGTGAGGTTCGCCGACTTCAGCACCATGGTGCAGCCGGCCGCGACGGCCGGGGCGATCTTGCGGGTGGCCATGGCCAGCGGGAAGTTCCACGGGGTGATCAGCAGGCAGGGGCCCACCGGCTTCTTGGTTACCAGGAGGCGTGATTTGCCGTCCGGGGAAACGGAGTAGCGTCCAAAGGCGCGGACTGCTTCCTCGGAGAACCAGCGCAGGAACTCGGCGCCGTAGGTCACCTCGCCGCGGGCTTCGGCCAGCGGCTTGCCCATTTCCAGGGTCATCAGGAGGGCGAAGTCTTCTGCCCGTTCCGTCACCAGGTCGAAGGCCCGGCGGAGAATCTCCCCGCGTTCGCGGGGCGGTACCTTCGCCCAGGACTCCTGTGCTGCCGCGGCAGCGTCCAGGGCCGCCGCACCATCTTCGGGGCCGGCGTCGGCGATGCTCAACAGCACCTTCCCGGTGGCGGGATCCTCGACGTCGAACGTCTTGCCGGAAGCGGCCTCGCGCCACTCACCGTTAATGAGCAGCCCGGTGGGAACGGAGGCCAAAAGCCGGGTTTCGCGCTCGGCGGTAACGGCCGGCTGTGCAGTGACAGTCACGATGACTCCCTCGTCGGTAGGGTTGTGGCAGCCCGTCGCCGCGGCCGGAGTGACCAGGATCATGGGGCTGATTAACAGCCAGACTACTGCGGGGCACCCCCATGGTCTACGCCGCTGCGCACTGCGGAATCACCACGGCACTGTGCAGCTGCACAGTGCGGGCGCTTTGGCGCCGAACCCGGCCTGCCGTACTTGCTACCGCGCAGCAAGGACCGCCGAGTAGAGCTCGCGCTTGCTGACCCGGACGTCCTCGGCGACGGCGGCTACGGCCTCCTTCAGCCGGATGCCCTGGGCCACCAGCTCATTGACCGCCGCCACGTGGTCCTCAGGCGTTCCGGCTGCCTGTTCCGGAGCGCCGCCCAGTACCACGGCGATCTCGCCGCGGACCTCGTTGTCCTCGGCCCACTGGAGGAGCTCGCCAACGGTGCCGCGGATAACTTCCTCGTACGTCTTGGTCAGTTCCCGGCACACGGCGATGGGCCGGTCCGGCCCGAACCTTTCCCGCAGCGCCCGCAGCATGGCCTCGAGCCGGTGCGGCGCCTCGAAGAACACCATGGTGCGCCGCTCCCCGGAAAGGTCCGCCAGGCGGGAGGCCCGCTCCCCGGCTTTGCGCGGGAGGAATCCTTCGAAGCAGAACCGGTCAGTGGGCAGCCCGGACAGCGCCAGTGCGGTCAGCACCGCGGACGGGCCCGGGACTGCGGTAACGGGAAGTCCCGCCGCGATGGCCCCCTCCACCAGCCGGAAGCCCGGGTCCGATACCGCAGGCATCCCGGCGTCGGTCACCATCAGGAGCGTGCTGCCGGCGCGGACCTGGTCAAGGAGCTCAGCAGTCCTGGTGGCCTCATTGTGCTCGTGGTAGCTGATGATGCGTCCCGCAACGGCAACCCCCAGGCTGTGGACCAGGCGGTGGAGTCGCCGGGTATCCTCGGCCGCCACGATGTCCGCGGTGCCCAGCAACTCCACCAGCCGCGCGGAGGCATCACCGGTGTTCCCGATAGGAGTTGCGGCCAGGATAATCCGCCCCGCCGTCGAAGGGCCGGGCTCGGGAAGAGGGCTGGGGTTCGGGTCCACCCACCAAGCCTACTGCGGCCGGGTCTTCCAGCCGCAAAAGGTAGCATGGGGCTCGTGACGCAGACCTCGACGCGGCCCGCCGGGGCCGGGAAACCCAAGCCCGCGGACTCCCCCACTGGTGCAGGCGCCACTGCGGCGGAGGCCGGTGCAAAGGCCGCCCGTCCCTGGATCAGCCGGCCGGACGAGGCGTTCACCGTCGAGGGACTCAGGGCGAGACTTATCGGAGCGGGCCCATCCTGGCGGGACTATCCGCCGTCCCTGCGGCTCTGGTTCATCCTGGTCCCTGTCCTGGCAGCGGTGGTCGGTGGCCTCCTCCGGTTCATCCGGCTCGACGTGCCGCACAAGCTGGTGTTTGACGAGACCTACTACGTCAAGGACGCGTATTCATACCTGATCAGCGGCTACGAACGCAGCTGGCCGGACAAAGCCAACGATTCGTTCAATACCGGGAATCCGGACCTCCTGCTGAACACCCCCGAATATGTGGTCCACCCCCGGTGGGCAAATGGATGATCGCCGCCGGCATGTGGCTGTTCGGGCCGGAGAATCCCTTTGGCTGGCGGTTCGCCGCAGCACTGACGGGCACCCTCACCGTGCTGCTGGTCTCCCTGATCGCCCTGAAACTGTTCCGCTCGCTTCCGCTGGCGGGCGCCGCGGGGCTGCTCCTCGCCGTCGACGGCCACCACCTGGTGATGTCGCGGGCGTCGCTGCTGGACGTTTTCCTCACCTTCTGGGTCCTGGCCGCCTTCGGCGCCCTGCTGATGGACCGCGAAGACGGGCGCCGCCGCCTGGCCACCCGGCTGGCACGGGCCGCCGGGGCAAACGGCGGACAACCAACGGCCGGCACGCTGCTGTCCGGTCCATGGCTGGGCGTGCGCTGGTGGCGGGTTGCCGCGGGCGTCTGCATGGGCCTGGCAGTGGGAACAAAATGGTCCGGCTTGTTCTTCCTGGCCGGATTTGGCCTCCTGACAGTCCTGTGGGACCTCAACGCCAGGCGGGTGGCAGGCGTCCGCGGCTGGATCAGCGGCGGAGTGATCCGGGACGGGATACCCGCGTTCCTTGGCATGGTTCCCGTGGCGGGGACCGTCTACTCGGCCACCTGGACAGGCTGGTTCCTGTCGGACAACGCCTACTTCCGCCATTGGGCTGAGAGCAACCCGTCCGCAGAATGGGGATGGCTCCCCGACTCCGTCCGGTCCCTGGTCCACTACCACCTGGAGGCGTACAAGTTCCACCAGGGCCTGAGTTCCGAGCACCCCTACCAGGCCAGTGCCTGGAGCCTGGCTGGTGATGGGCCGGCCCACATCGTTCTTCTATGAATCACCGCCCCAGGGAACCCCGGGCTGCGACGTCGAGAAATGCACCTCCGCCATCCTGTCCGTCGGAAACCCGCTGATCTGGTGGGCGGCCGCCATTTCGCTGGTGGTCATGCTGTTCTGGTGGGTGGGGCGCCGGGACTGGCGCGCCGGGGCCGTGCTCGCCGGCGTGGGCGCAGGCTACCTGCCGTGGTTCATGTACCCCGAGCGCACCATGTTCTACTTCTACGCGGTGTCCTTTGAACCGTTCCTGGTCCTTGCCCTGGTGTACTGCCTGGGGCTGGTCCTGGGCAGGTCATCGGACCCGCCGTGGCGCCGGCGCTCGGGGCTGTATCTGGTGGTCCTGTTCCTGGCCGCGGCAGCGCTGCTGTCGGCGTTTTTCTACCCGATCTGGACCGCCGAGGTAATTCCGTACGTCGACTGGAAGGTCCGGATGTGGATGCCATCCTGGATCTAGGGCAGGATGGCAACAAGGACCTGAAGGAGCCGCTGCCGCGGCGTGGCAGCGGAAACGGAGACCGGCTGTGAGAGAAGCGAGCACCGAACTGCTGGTTGAGCTTGACGCCAACAGCAACGTGACTGACCTGCTGCTGGAGCAGCATGCCGCCAACCCGGCCCATGCCCTGTACCGGCGGAAGGGCCCTAACGGCTGGGTTGACGTTCCGGTGCAGAAGTTCCTGCAGGACGTCAGCGCCCTGGCCAAGGGCCTGATCGCGGGCGGCCTGGAACCCGGCGACACCGTGGCCGTAATGTCCCGCACCTCGTATGAGTGGACGCTGGTGGACTTCGCCATCTGGTTCGCCGGCGGCGTCACGGTACCCATCTACGAAACGTCCTCCGCCAGCCAGGTGGAGTGGATCATCCAGGACGCCGGCGTCCGCCGGGTCTTCGCAGGCGACCGCGCCACCGTCCAGGCTGGTCAATGGCGTGGTGGGGGTTCTGCCGAACTCAGCGACCGCCTGGTCAACGTGGTGCGGATGGATTACGACGGCGAGGCCCCGGATCTTGCCAGCCTCGCCGCTGCGGGCATGGGGGTCAGCGATGCCGAACTGGAGCGGCAGCGCAGCCGTGCCGGCCTGGCCGACCTCGCCTCGCTGGTGTACACCTCGGGCACCACGGGCAAGCCCAAGGGGTGCGAGATCACGCACGGGAACTTCGCCCTGGTAGCACGGAACATCGTTGCGTTCCTGCCGGAAGTCCTGCAGCAGGACCAGGCCCGCACCCTGATGTTCCTGCCATTGGCCCACGTACTGGCCCGGGCCGTCCAGGTGGTCTGCCTGGCCGCCGGGGCAACCCTGGGCCACACCCCCGGCGCGGCCCAGCTGCTCGATGACCTCGGGACGTTCCGACCTACCTTCCTGCTGGTGGTGCCGCGGATCTTCGAAAAGGTCCGCGCGGCGGCGGCGCACAAGGCTGCCGTGGCAGGCAAGGGCAGGCTGTTCAACGCCGCCGCAGCCGCCGCCATCGAGTATTCCCGGGAACAGGACCGGCAGAAACGGGGCGACGGGCCCGGCCCGGGGCTGCTCAGCCGGGTCCAACATGCCGTGTATGACCGGCTGGTTTATCCGCGGCTGCGCCAGGCGCTGGGTGGCGAGGTGGGTTACACCGTTTCCGGTGCAAGTCCGCTGGCTTCCGAGGACGCGCATTTCTTCCGCGGCGTGGGCATTCCCGTCCTCGAGGGGTACGGGCTGACCGAGACCACCGCCCCCTGCACCGCCAACACCCCGTCCCGCACCAAGGTGGGAACGGTAGGGATACCAATTCCGGGCACCACCATCCGCGTGGCCGAAGACGGCGAAATCCTGGTCAAGGGAATCGGGGTCTTCAAGGGCTACCACGCCAACCCGGCCGCGGACGCCGAAGCATTCGTGGACGGTTTCTTCCGCACCGGAGATCTTGGTGAGCTGGACAAGGACGGCTTCCTTACCGTCACGGGCCGGAAGAAGGACCTGCTGGTCACCGCCGGCGGCAAGAACGTCGCCCCGGGGCCCCTGGAAGAAAAATCCGCACCCACCAGGCCTGGTGGGCCATGCCGTAGTGGTGGGCGACGGCAAACCCTTCGTCTCAGCCCTGGTGACCCTGGACCCGGAGGGCGTTGCCAACTGGCGGGCTGAGCGTGGCCTGCCTCCGCTCCCCTCAGTGAAGCCGCCGTCGACCCCCAGGTCCTGGCCGCCCTTCAAGAGGCCGTGGACCTGGCCAACCAGACGGTGTCGAAGGCCGAATCGATACGTACGTTCAGGGTTCTGGAGGCCGATTTCAGCGTGGATTCAGGGCACCTGACGCCTTCCCTGAAACTGAAGCGGTCCGCCGTCGTCAAGGAATTCCAGGCGGAGATCGCAAAGATCTACGGCTGATCCACCTTTTCCTGCTCCGCGTCCACCTTCTTGGCCTCCGGTGCAACGCCGCGGCGGCGGCGGGTGGGCCAGGTGAGCACCAGCGTCACGATGGACGCCAGGAATACCATGGCGCCGATGGCGATGCCCGCGTCGATCCAGAACTGGCTGGGGAACAGCCTGATCAGGGTGTCGTCCAGGCTGAATGTCCAGGACCCGTCGGCGAAGAAAACGCGGTGGAATTCGGTGAAGAACTGCTGCCAGCCCAGGGCCGCCAGGGTGCCGAGCCCCAGGATCAGGACCAGCGTGATGATGGAGCCGGCGAAGAGGCCGCGCCGGATCCCGCCGGTGCTGCGCTTGCGCAGATACAGGATGGCGACCAGTGCCAGGAGGAGCAGCAGGGTGCCGGCGCCGAAGGTGGAGAGGATGACGGCCTTGACGTCCGCCATGTGGCTGACTTCGCCGTCCTTGAAGAGCTTTTCGCCGCTGCGCTGCACCAAATCGCCAAGGTACCTGGGGCCGGCCCAGTTGAGGAGGTAGTCCACGGAGTAGGAGCCGTAGGTCATCCTGTCGTCCGTGTTGAAGCCATACCCGTCGCCGGGGAAGCCGGGACGGTTGTACTCCACCCAAAGGAAAAGCGGTGTGGTCACGGCACGGACGGCAAGGATCAGGAGGATGAACGGGTAGATGATGGCCAGCAGGACCTGCATGACGCGCGGCGCCACGGGCTTGGCGTTCGCGGCGCTTTCACGCTGGGCATTGCGGCGCTCCACCTCCTCCTCGGGGGGACGGACGTGCAGCGCCGAAGTGGGGAGGGGTTCCTTGAAGACCGGCGAACCGCTGCCGGCACCTGGTTCCTCCGCGGGAGGGGCGGCAGTCGAAGAGCCGGCGGCGGGACGTTCGGCAGCCGATGAGCCGGCGGCGTGGTTCCCCGGAGCGGAGGCTTCGACGGCGGCCTCCGCCGCCTTGCGGTGGGCGCGGGTTTCCGGCTGGCCGGCATGGCCGCCTGCCGCGGGTCCAGGCCGGACAGACTTCTCCCCGGCGGGCTCTTCCCCGCCGGCCTTGTCACCGGCCGGCTCTCCCCCGCCGCGTTCGTCCCCGTCAGTGGGCGTCAGCCAGGAGAACGCGGGCTCGTCGGAGTCCCCTGACGTATCCAGGAAAGGTTCCGGCTGCGGCGCAGCGCTTTTGGCGCGGGCCGGTGTTTCGTCATTCACAGCAGCGTCACTTCCGTTGGGTTCCGCACCGGTACCAGTCCGCCGGTGCCATTGATTCTGCTGACGAGCCTACCGTCCGGGACTTCCGCTGGGCGAGGAACCACCCGGCAGGATTACAACGATTCAGGCAGCGATTTCCGTATAGCCGGCATCTTCCCGCCGGAGGTCCCCGCGTTCCCCCGCGAGGAAAGCCCGCCTGCCCAAAACCAGGACGTACGTCCAGTAGGCGGCGAGAACGGCCGCGCCGATGCCGATCCTGGCCCAGGTGGGCAGCGGACTGGGCGTGACGAAGCCTTCCAGCAGGCCTGAAACGAACAGCACCACAACAAGCCCCAAAGCCACCGTGATCAGTGACCGCCCTTCCTCTGCCACAGCCCGGCCACGGGTCCGCGGCCCCGGTGAGACCATGGCCCAGAAAATCCGCAGTCCTGCGGCGGAGGCAACGAAGACGGCAGTCAGCTCCATCAGTCCATGCGGCAGGATATAGCTGTAGAAGACGTCGGACTTGCCGGCGGACGCGAAGGTTCCGGCAGCAATGCCCACGCCCTGCGCGTTGCCGAACAGGATCATCGGCACCCAGACCCCGGTTATCCCGAAGGCCACGGCCTGCGCACTGATCCAGGCGTTGTTGGTCCATACGGCGCCTGCGAAGGACGCTGCAGGGTTCTCCGAGTAGTAGTTGATGAAGTCCTGGTTCACGTACTGGGCGGCCGCCGTCTCGGAGGCCACGGCCCTGAGCGCCTCCGGCGACGTGCCGATCCAAACCGCGTAGGCGGCGGCGATGAGGACGAAGGCTGTTCCGCACGCCCAGGTAAGCCACGTCAGCCGGTACAACGCTGCCGGGAGGGCCACCACGAAGAATCTGGCCAGGTCGGCCATGGCGTTGGACCGCGCACCGGTAAAACGGGTCCTGGCGTGGGCCAGCGTGGCTGAGAGGGATGCGGACAGCCCACTTTCCGGAGCCACGGAACGGACCAGCGACAGGTGGCCGGACGTCGACTGGTAGAGCGTCAGCAATTCGTCAGACTCGGCGCCGGTTAGCCTGCGCTTGCCGGCCAGGCTCCTTCAGCCGCGCCCACTTGTCCGCATTTACGGCGGCGAAAGCATCCATGTCCACGGCAACAGCCTAACGCCAGCATTAGACTTTGACCGTCCGCATCATAGGATCGCCAGCACCATCGGCTGCGAAGGGCAGGGACGCAGTGTGAGCCAGATAATCACCGGCGAGGCAGTTGTACTTGAGCTTCGACCCGCAAGCTTTGCCGCCCGTGCCATGGGCCTGGTCATCGACGTCGTCCTCCACCTGGTCCTGCTCGTGCTGGTCATGCTCGGCCTGTTGGCCGCCGGCGCTGACCTGGATGGGGCGGCTGCGCGGGCCCTTGGGCTGGCCGCCATCGTCTTCTGCCTGGTGGTAGTGCCCGTGGGGGTGGAGACCCTGAGCCGGGGGCGGTCGCTCGGAAAACTGGCCACGGGCCTGCGGGTGGTGCGTGAGGACGGCGGCGCCATAAGGTTCCGGCATGCAGTGATTCGCGGCCTGACCGGATTCCTGGAGATCTACCTGACGTTCGGCGGCCTTGCCCTGGCCGTGGCGCTGTTCAATGACAAATCGAGGCGGCTCGGCGACCTGCTCGCCGGGACGTACGCTGTGCGCAGCCGTGTCCCGGCGGAAGCGGCCGTCAGGGTTTTCGTGCCGCCCCACCTGCAGTCGTGGGCTGCCGCGGCGGACATCGGCCGTATCCCGGACGCCACCGCACGCAGGGGCGCCCAGTTCATCCGCCAGGCCGGGAGGATGGCTCCGCTGTCCAGGGCAGGCATGGCGCAGACGATCGCTGCGGAACTCTCGGGCCATGTGGCCCCGGCGCCGCCACCGGGGACCAGCCCCGACGACTACCTGGCCGCCGTCATAGCTGAACGCCGGAACAGGGAGTTCACCAGGTTGTCCGGGTCACGCCGACGGAGCGCGGAAACGGGGCAGCGGCTCCAGCGCCTGCCGTTCGGCGGCTGACTCAGTTGCCGTACTCGCTCCACGGGATGTTCCAGTCGCCGTACCCGTCAGTGTGCGCCGCATAGTCGCCCTCGGTGTTGATGATTTGGACCACGTCGCCGGTCCCCATGTGCTCGAACACCCAGGCTGCTCCATCCGGCAGGAAGCCGATGCAGCCGTGGGAAACGTTGGTGTTCCCGATGTACGGATAGGCGGACTCGAGGGCCTGGTGGATGTAGGCGCCGCTCAGGGTGAGCCGGATGGTGTATTCGACGTCGGCCTCACCGTAGTAGGCGGGATCGCCCGGCTTCAGGCCAATGCTTGCCGCCCTGAAGTGGTCGAACCGGTTCTTTTCCATCAGCACCGCGTAGCCCTTGGCGGAGGGGAAACGCTTGTCCCCCATGCTGACGGGAAGGGTCTTCACCGGCTGGTCATTGATGCTCAGCGTGAACGTATCCGCTGTGGCGTCCGCGATGGCCACCTTCTTGTCCCCAATGGAGACGTTCACCTTCTTGTTGAAGTTCGCAATCTGGCCGTTTCCAAGGTCGACACCGAAGAGCCTGCATGTCCATGGTGATGGTGGAGTTCGCTGCCCAGAAGTTCTCGGGGCGGTACCGGACCATGGTGTCGCTGTACCAGTGGAATGCCCCGGCCTGTCCGGCCGTGGTGGTGATCTTGATGGCCTTTTCCACGGCTGCGCGGTTGGTCACGGGCTCGCTGAAAATGATTTGCAGGGGCTGGCCCACACCGACCTTCATGCCGTTCAGCGGGTAGATGGCAGCATCGGCTTCGTGCGAACTGGATACGGTGTTGAACGACTGGGTGGTGCTGGTTTCGCGTCCCGCAGAGTCCTTGACCACGTAGGTGTAGCTGTACTCGGTGTTGAACTCGAGGGGCGCGCTTGCGGACCACGATGTTCCGGCGGCGTCGATGCTGCCGTCGATGGTCTTCCCGGCGGTGCTTGCGAGGGTGACGCGCTGAATGGTCCCGTTGACTGCTTTCAGGGAAACCGGGGCGGCCGGGTTTACCTGCTTGGCACCATTGGCCGGGGCGGCGTCCAGCTTTACCGGCGGCACAACGGGCGACGCGAGCCCCGGTGATGTCCGCAGTGCAGAGCCTGCTTCGGATTCCAGGGGTCCGCCCGCAAGGCCCGGAGCGACGGCCGCGAAAACCCCGCCTACGGCAGCCAGGACACACACGGCAGCCACGGCAAGGATTTTCTTCGCTGTCCGCCGCCGGCGGGGCTTTACATCAGGCTCCATGTTTTTGATCCTACGTGCAGAAAATAACGGCCCGGGCGCTTGGCAGCGCCCGGGCCCTTACGTCTCAGTAACGATAGTGCTCCGGCTTGTAGGGACCGGCGACGTCGATGTCCAGGTATTCCGCCTGGTCCTTGCTCAGCTCTGTGAGCTCAACGCCGAGCGCGTCCAGGTGCAGGCGTGCCACCTTCTCATCCAGGACCTTGGGGAGGACGTAGACCTTGTTCCCGTACTCGTCCTCGTCCCGCTTGGTCCACAGCTCTATCTGCGCAATCGTCTGGTTGGCAAACGAGTTGCTCATGACGAAGGACGGGTGGCCGGTGGCGTTGCCCAGGTTGAGCAGCCGGCCTTCGGACAGGACGATGATGGACCGTTCCGCGGCGGTGCCTTCATCGAAGACCCACTCGTGGACCTGCGGCTTGATTTCGACCTTCTTGACGCCGGGGACGCGGGCCAGGCCGGCAATGTCGATTTCGTTGTCGAAGTGGCCGATGTTGCCCACGATGGCCTTGTTCTTCATGCCCGCCATGTGCGCAGCCATGATGACGTCCTTGTTGCCTGTGGTGGTGATGAAGATGTCACCCTGGGCCAGGACTGACTCCAGCTTGGCCACCTGGTAGCCGTCCATGGCCGCCTGCAGGGCACAAATGGGGTCAATCTCGGTGACGATGACGCGCGAGCCCTGGCCCCGCAGCGCTTCCGCGGCGCCCTTGCCCACGTCGCCATAGCCGCAGACCACGGCCACCTTTCCGCCCATGAGGACGTCGGTGGCACGGTTGATGCCGTCGGGCAGGGAGTGGCGGATGCCGTACTTGTTGTCGAACTTGCTCTTGGTCACGGAGTCATTGACATTGATCGCGGGGAAGAGCAGCTTGCCCTGGTCCGCCAGCTGGTACAGACGGTGGACGCCGGTGGTGGTTTCCTCGCTGACGCCCTGGATCGTGGCTGCCGTCCGGGTCCACTTCTTCGCGTCTGCGGCGAGCGAGCGACGCAGCACGTCCAGGAAGATGCCGTATTCCTCGGAATCCTCGGGGTCGGCGGTGGGAACGTTGCCCACGGCCTCGAATTCGACGCCCTTGTGCACCAGCATGGTGGCGTCGCCGCCGTCGTCCAGGATCATGTTCGGACCAAGCTCAGGGTTGGACTCGGCACCGGGCCAGGTGAGGATCTGTTCGGCCGTCCACCAGTATTCCTCAAGGGTTTCGCCCTTCCAGGCGAACACCGGCACACCCTGCGGGTCCTCAACGGTGCCCTTGCCCACAACCACGGCTGCGGCCGCTTCGTCCTGGGTGGAGAAGATGTTGCAGGAGGCCCAGCGGACCTCGGCGCCCAGAGCGGTGAGGGTCTCGATCAGCACTGCGGTCTGCACCGTCATGTGCAGGGAACCGGCGATCCGGGCGCCCTTGAGCGGCTGGGCGTCCCCGAACTCCTCGCGGAGGGACATCAGGCCGGGCATCTCGTGCTCCGCAAGGCGGATCTGGTGCCGGCCGGCTTCCGCCAGGGAAATGTCGGCAACTTTGTAGTCGAAAGTCATGGGTGGTCCTTTGCTTGGTCCGGGTCCTGGTCCAGTCCCCGTTCTGCTGTTAGTGCGGGCGAATGCAGGTGAACTAGTGCCCTGCCGCAGCGGGATCATGCTGGTCAGAACCTGCCAAGGCTGCCGCAGCCAGCAGTTCCGGAGGCAGCAGCAAAGGGATCCCGTCCTCGATGGCGTACCGGTTCCTGGCGCCCGACTCCCCGGCGGCCGTGGCCACCAGCTCCTCACCCTCCTGGACCAGGGGCGAGCCGGTCACGGGGCAACGCAGGACGGACAACAGCTCAGGACTGATCTTTGGCATTTGTTCATGCTCCCTGGCGGGCGCGCTCGCGCCGGTAGCGGAAAAGATGTGCAGCTTCCAGCCTACCGCCAGATGGGGCTCAGGAAGGTTCCCGGAGGATGCGAAGGTGCCCCCGACGTGCACCTTCAGTGCCGGCCGGAGCTTCGAGGGCGGTGTGGTGGGCGCGCTGGGCGGGCGGTTGCGGCTCCGGAGGGAGCGCGGCGGCGTCACGGACGGCATTGGCGAGCGCCAGCAGGTCATCGGGCCCTGGCTGCTGCGGGGTGGACGGCATGGCCAGGCGAAGGACCTCCCAGCCGCGGGGCACAGTCAGGGAATCGGCGTGCTGTTCGCAGAGGTCGTAGCAGTGCGGTTCGGCGTAGGTTGCCAGCGGGCCCAGGACGGCGGTGGAGTCTGCATACACGTACGTCAGGGTGGCTACCGCCGACTGGCGGCAGGCAGACCTTGAACATTGACGGATAGCTCCCACGACATCACAGACTACCCCTTCGGGGCCGAAAAGCCGCGCATTGGGCCATGGGCCGACGCGCGCCCGCGGCCCGCGGGATGTATCGCGTAAATCCCCGCCCGGGTTTACAGTCGATGTATGCAGTCATCGAACCATGAATCAGGTTTTTCGGTCCGGTTGGCTGACCCGGATGCCCGCGCGGCATCGGGCATGGAGACCGCCGGCAGGAGCTTCGCCAGGCGGCGCCGGAACCGCCACGGGCGCGGCCTCCGCGGTGAGGTGATGTTGCCCACCCACCCGGGTTACCGGACGCGTGCCGACCGCTTTGACGACATGGTGCTGGACTCGGCCCAGCGGCTGCACGATATCTGGGGCAAAACCCTCGATGGCGTTCGGTTTGGCGTGGATGAAATTCCGCCGGACCTCGAGCAACTCGCAGCGAATGCCATCACCCCGCCCATGGGCTCATACACCCCCGCTGCGGGTGGGGACGGACCCATGATCACCGTGTACCGGCGGGTGGTGGAGCAGGCGTGCTCCAGTGTCGAAGAACTCCAGGACCTGGTCCACGACGTTGTGGTGGAGCACACGGCGGAAATGCTTGGCGTGGCACCGGAGACGTTGGATCCGGTGTACCGCCGCCGCTACTGAGGCACTGTCCGGACACTGGCTGCGGGTACAAGTGTCCGCCCGCTCCGCCCTGCCCTAATAGCCGAGCGTGACCGGGATGGTTTCCTGGCCGGCGGCAGCAGCCCGGAAAGGCAGGGAAGAAATATCGTTGCGGCCGTCCTGGCCCAGGAGCACTGCCCCGTAGGCGGCGCCACCGGAGGCGGACACAACGTAACCAGCCACGTCGGCCCCTTCAGCCTGCGCCGGAACAGTGATCGAGGCCGTGGTTCCCCCGGCTATGTCCGCCGACGCCGCCGCGCGCACCTTCCCATCGGCCGTAATGGGCGCGTATGTGATGGTGGCCCTGGCATCCAGGGCCCCAAACACCAGCTGCCGTTGGCCGCCCTTGGGGAGGGGAACTACGTGCTGGCTGCCGAGCCGCACTGCTGATGACGCCCATGCCAGGTCCGAGGCCTGACCCGCCTGGAGCCCGCGGCTCATTCGTGCCGCGGCAAGGAACGAGACGTCGGATGACGCGGCCACCGTGTACTGGCCCGCGGGAACGCCTGCCAATGACACCTCGGTGGTGGAACCGGCTTTCGCGGTGATGACGCCCCCGGTGGGAAGTGCGTGCTGGCCGTCCCGCCCATACAGCTTGATTTCCACCACGGCGTCGGCGGCACCGGGGACTGTCAGTTCAAGGGCGGGCCCGGCATCCCGGTACGCGGGCTGTGCCATGAGGGCCGCAAGCCTGGCGGGGTCCTGGATGTCCACTCCGGTCATCACCTGGCGGACAGCAGGGGCTGTCCCCGGGCTGATGTAATCAACGCCACCGGGTGTGAGGCCGCGCAGGACGCTTTGCTGGATGAAAGCCGCAACCGGTCCCCCGGCGCTGCGGACATGCACGCCGAGCCTGGGACTCGTTGGGGGCGAGCCCGGCGAGGACCACGCTGCGCGTGGTGCCCGGGGCCACCAGAAGTCCGCGGCTGCCTGGTGACTGGATTTGTCCGCCGGCACCGAACAGTTCAAGGCTCACCGTGGCGGGTGTGCTGGAGGCGTTGGTCAGCGAGAGCACGGAGGTCCGGCCCACAGTGGTGCTGGCTCCCGCCAGCCACTGGTCATTCGAGGGCTGCCCGCAGGTGGCGGCGGCGCTGCCCTGCAGGTCGCCGTCCGCGGCCGTGTATTTCATGGCACCCGCGGCCGACGCATTCTGGTTTGCCACGGCGTCGGCGCTCAGGACGCTCACCTGGTCCACTGTCCGGTCCGGGACAACTCCGGCAAGGACGTCCTGTGGGGATCCGGCAGTGGGCGCGGGCCCCGGGTCCTTGGCGATCGCGACGGCGGCTGTTCCGTCCAGGTGCGTCAGCCGGCTCCCTGGAAGCACGCCTGCAACGCTCAGCACCGCGGCGCTCACCCTGGTTGCCGCAGTAGCCGATTCCGGCCGGAACTGGGCGTCGGTGCCTGCGTCTGTGCCCTCCAGCAGCCGCGCAGGCCCGGGGCAGACGCCGAGGCTGGCGCCTGCGGGAACAGCGGCTTCGGCGGCGGGCACCGACCGGCTGGATGCGGGCCGCGCCATCAGCGATCCGCCAGCCACCACGGCTCCGCCGCCAGCAAGAATAAGGAAACCTGCCGCGATTCCGGCGACGGACGCGGCGCGGCCCTTGCCGCCCGGCAGCCGGGTAGAGCCGCGGCCCGCCGCCTTCCTGTGGTCGCCGGCGGCGGTGTGGGCCGCAGCGGGCTGACTGGCCGGGGCGGGCTGCCCGCCGGGAGCCGACGCGCCGGATTCATCCGGCGTTCCGGCCTCAGCCCGGGCCTTGGCCGGTGGGGTGTACTCATGCATGTTGGTGTTCCTTACGAAGGGAGCCCTCGTCACGCGAGAGACCGGTCCGCGGCCGCCGGGCCGGCATGGGGATAGCCAGGATGACGGTGAGCCCTATTACCGCAATTTGACCGGCCGCGGCCCAGAAGGACCACGGGTTCTGGTAGCGGACCGACAGTTGGCCGGCGGACGCCGGAAGGGTGAAGGCCTGGGACCAGCCGGAGGTGGTGGAGGTCAGCTTCCGCCCGTCGAGCCAGGCGCTCCATCCGGGATCGGCCCGTTCGGCGAGTACCACAAGGCGTCCTTCCGCTCCGGCCGGGACAGCGGTGTCGACGTCGTCAGTGCGGGAGGCGACCAGTACTGTTGCCGCACCACGGGCATCGACGATGCGGACACGGTGGGCGACGTCGGCGGCCTGGAGGCCCTGCTGGTTCTGCGGGCTGATTCGCCACAGCCAGCCGACGTCGGTCTGCCCCACGGCCACCAGGCCCGGGACCGCGTCCATTCGGCTAGCGGTCAGCTGGGCCGCCGTGTCCGCGGAGCGGAGCACTACAAAGCCGACGCCGAGCTGTTCGAGGTCCGAACGCGGATCCACGCCCTGCCCGCCTACCATGGTGGCCACGACCCGGCGGACGGCTGCGGTGACGTCGTCGTCGTCCCGCACCTGTTCAGCGCCGGGAGCGCCGATGATGTTTCGGGCGGCGGCGATGGCGGAAAGGCTGTCCAGCGTAGTGCCGGACCCGCGCATCAGTGATGCGCTGAAGGTGCCGTCGTCTCCGGTGCTTAGCAGCAGGGTCCGCGTCTGTTCGGGGCCGGTCCCGCGGTCGATGGCGGTGGCGGGGAGGGACCGTCCGGTGGAGGCCTCCACAAGCCGCGGTGCGCCCAGCGCTCCTCCGGTCCCGGTATCGGCCGGGGCCGCAACGGGGCGGCCGCCTGGGTGGCCGGCGCGGCGGCAGTCCCGGCCGGACGCAGCAGGCTCTGCGCCGACCAGGCGGCCATGCCCGCCATCGGGCCCACCAGGAGTACCACCAGGCCCAGCGCCAGGCCGGAGCGCGCCGCCGTCCTGGTCTTCGCACCGGCGGCCGAGGCCCGGTCCGCTGCGGACAGCAGTTGCTCCGACCCGAGAAGCGCTGCCGCAAGGAGGGCGAAGGATGCGGCGGACACCGCAGGCCCGGGGAAAGGGGACACCATGACATCCGCGTTCATGCCGGTGGCAACATGTCCGGCCAGCCAGCCGCCGGCCAGGGTGATGAGCGATCCGGTCCAGAACCATCTGGCGGTCCGGGCCCGGCGTCCCGCACTGAAGAGACCTACAACCGCAAGGGCCAGCACCGGCCCGGCGATGAGCAGGGCCAGCAGGAGTGCCCACGGTACAGCGCCGCCCTGGAACGCCGCCAGCCCCTGGAGGCCACCGGCGGGATCAAACGACAGGGGCTGGCCCAGGATCTGCTGCCACAGCGGGGCGGCGTCGAATCCCAGTGGCAGTCCGGGGTCGGCCAGGAGCGCGCGGGGCCGGTCGAGGGTGGAGAGGGCGAACGGGATGAACAGGGCTGCGCTGGGCAGCAATGCCCACCACACGGTCCGCCCGCGCCGTCGCAGCAAGACCCCGCACAGCACGATCACCACAGCTGCAGGGAGAATCAGGGAGGGTGCCGACGCCGTGGTGACCGCCAGCGCCAGGCCGGCAGCTGCGGCAGCCGTCCACGACGGCAGCCCGTTGATGCCCGCCTTGGCAGGGGGCTGCTCACCGGGCGCGTATCCAGGAGTCGGAGTGGGGTTGAAACGGCCGTGGCCTGCCGCGGAGCCCGTAGCCCGCAGGAGGCCCAGGATCACCAGGGGCAGCATGATGTGCGCGATCAAGGCGCCGGCCCGGCCCTGGTTCAGCGCGGCCTGCAGTGCCGGCGCGGCAGCCCAGAAGATTGCCGCCGCGAAGCGGAGCCGCCGGCGTTCAGTCACCCCGCCCGCTGCGAACCACGCGGTGAGTCCGGAAAGCGGGGCACCGAGCAGCAGCAGCCACGCCATGGCGGCGTTGGCGTCGCCACCGCCGATCAGGCCAAGGGTCCAGAGGACGTAGTCAAAGGGATCGCCGTGGCCCGGCATGCCGGCTCCCAGGCTCACCCACCAGGCTGGAGGCGTTGTGCCAGATGTCCCCCAGGCCCGCGGAGGCGGGGATCAAGGCGCCGCCGGCGACGGCCGCTGCCCGGAAGAGTCCTGCCAGCGCCAGGAGCGAGGCCACCGAAGCGATGATAACGGCGGCCAGGGCTCCGTTGCCCACCCAGCCGCGCTTGCTGGTGGCGAGGGCGGCGAAGTCGTCGGCGGCGTCCCCCGTGGGTTGGTGCGCGAGCGGATCCTGCACGAGGTGGTCAGAAGTTGATCCGTCGGACCCGAGGGCCTCCATCAACGAGCGGCGGTGGCTCCACACCTCCCGGCGGGGCGTCTGCAGCTTGCGGATAACGGAGCGCCGGATGCGCCGTGTGCGTCGGGCTGCCCGTCGGGCCTTGGCCACGGCCCGGGGCCGGCCCAGGGCAGCGCAGGTTGCAAGAAGCTGGGAAATGCCGTGACCGGGGTCCTTGACCACGATGCTCAGCACCAGTTTGAAGAGGCTGCCAATCAGTGCGCCGACGCCGTGGACGGGCACCATCCAGAGCGGGCTGTGCTTCAGGCGAAGGTGGACTTGCGCCTTTCGGGCTGCCGACGGGTTTCCCAGGGCGTGCGGCCGGTGCGCCACGTGGAACACGCGGGCTGCGGGGACCACCACCACCCGATGGCCCGCAAGGCGGTTCCGCCAGCAAAAGTCGACGTCGTCGCCGCTGCCAGGGAGTGCGGGATCGAAACCGCCCAGGTGTTCCCACACGTCGCGGCGCACCAGCATGCCGGCGGAGTTGACGGCGAAGGTATCGGTGCGGCCGTCGTACTGGCCCTGGTCCATCTCATCGGCGTCGATGAGGGTAAGGCGCTCGGCCCACCGGCTGGTGGAAAGTCCCACATCCATCAATTTCCGCGGTGACTCCCAGTCCAATTGCTTGCAGCCGGCGACTGTTACCGAGGGGGCGCGCTCCACGGCACCCAAGAGCTCGGCGAGGGCTTCCGGTGCCGGCGCGGCGTCGTCGTGCAGCAGCCAGATCCATTCCGTGCTGCCACCGCCGGTGTCTCCCCGGAAGGGCACCAGCTCTGCAAGAGCGGTGGAAACGGCGGCGCCCATACCGCCCTTGCCCCGGGGGTGGCTGACAACGCCAGTGGCGCCCAGTGCCTCCTTAAGGAGGTTGTATGACTCGTCTCCGGATCCCACGTCCACGCCAACGGCACGGTCAACCGGGCGTGTTTGGGCCGCCAGGGCTGAAAGGGTTCTGGGCAGATAGGCACTGCCGTTGTGGGCAACCACAACGGCAGTGACGTGGACATCCTGAAGAATTAGATTGCTCGCTTCCTTAGCCGCCGGCGCTCACGCTCGGAAAGGCCTCCCCAGATGCCGAACCGTTCGTCGTTGGCCAGCGCGTACTCGAGGCACTGCGACCTTACATTGCAGGCACCGCAGACCTTCTTGGCATCGCGGGTCGAGCCGCCTTTTTCGGGAAAAAGGCTTCCGGATCAGTCTGGGCGCACAAAGCGTCCGTCTGCCAGCCCAGGCTCGCCCTCGTCGTCGAAGTCTTGCTGAAGCGGCAATCCAATCCAGACCGGCTGGGCGGTGCCGGCCGCAGCCAGGCTCCATTGGCGGATCAAGGTCGTCTTCCGGCTCTGCGCCGCCGTCCAGGAGGGCTTCGTGCGCCGCGAGGAACGCCGTAGCCTGGTCCTCGAGGAGGCTGGTGGAATTCCTGTTGTACCGCTCCGCAGCATCAGGATCGGCCGGATCGACATACCAATCGCTTGGCACCCCCGTGCACGGTACTTTGCCGTTGCCTGACCGGCCACGACGGCATCTTCCTGGATACGCTCTGCTTGCCCCACGGCGACCCTCCTGATGTTCAGCCACTGCCTGGATACGTGGACACTCGGTTGTGTGCCGGTATTTACGCAATTGCTTTAGTTACCTAATTACACGTGTGTAACTAGGGCTAGTCAAGCCGTTGCCGGGATAATAGACAGTTGCCGCTGGGAAGTTTGCGTACGCCACGCCCGGGATTTTCCGCGGCCCGGGCGTGGCGGCGGTGGCCGGGAGGCTTCCAAGGGCAAAAAAGCCCTCAAAACGCTGACCTGGCGGGGAAAATACCCGCTCTTCATCCAAATAGCAAGCACACTTAGGAACTTGTGTGATTAACATCACTCCCGCCCGATCCCGGGCGTCGTTGCTGCCGCTGCCGGATGACCGGGGCACTGCAGGGTGGCAGGATGAAGCCATGACAACAATCCCCGCGACCGACCTCATGGCCAGCCTCCGCTCGGGCAATTCCACGGCACCACGCCTGACCTGGTACGGCCCCGATTCGGAGCGGGTGGAACTGTCGGGCCGGGTCCTGGACAACTGGGTGGCCAAGACCAGTAACCTGCTCCAGGATGAACTGGACGCAGAGCCGGGCATGCGCCTGCGGCTTGCCCTTCCAGCGCACTGGAAAACCATGGTTTGGGCCCTTGCCGGCTGGCAGCTTGGACTGGAGACCGTGCTCGACGGCGGTCCGGCGGACTTCCTGGCAACTGACAATCCGGAGGGGGACGTTAACCAATACAGCGCCGTCATTGCAGTAGCGCTGCCGGCCCTCGCCATGCGCTGGACCGGCGAGCTTCCCACCGGCTGCCTTGACTACGCCGCCGAGGTGCGTTCCCACGGGGACGTGTTCATGCCGCACACCGACCCCGATCCGTCAGCCCGGGCAGTCGTGACACACCAGCGGGGCGCGGTCCTGCACCGGAACCTGCTCACCGGTTTTGCCCTGCCGCACTCGGAGGGCGCCAGGCTGCATGTTCCCGCCGGCAGCGGGCTGGAATCAGCATTGGCCAACGCGCTGGGCGCCTGGCAACAGGGCGGTTCCGTAGTGATGACCCATCCTGACGTCGCGCTCACCGCCAAACTGATGGCCGACGAACGCATCCACGGAAGCTAGGCAGCCACCTCTAGGCCTGCGTGCCACGGTCGGCGGAAGTGGGCGCCGGACGCTCCGCGGCCCGCGCCGGCTCCCGGTGCGGGTGGGCTTCGATGATTTCGTGGTCGTGGGAGAACTCCGGCTCCTGGTCCAGTTCCTGGTTGAACACCAGGAAGCGGTACGCGAAGAACCTGACAACCGTGGCAACCAGGATGCCGGCCACGCCCGCCAGGAACAACAGGTTCTTATCGTCGATTCCCATCCAATACTTGGCAAGTGCGGTGAACCCGGTGGAGATACCGATACCAATGCCGTTGATGATGACGAACATGACGAACTCGCGGACCACGTTGGCCTGGCGGCGGTGGCGGAAGGTCCAGAAACGGTTTGCCACCCACGAGAAGACCGTGGCCACCGTGGCACCCACAAAGCGGGCTTTCGCTTCGCTGTCCGACATGGGGCCGTGCATCAGGTAGTAGGTCAGGCCGTTGTCGATGACGAAAGCCACACCGCCCACCGCACCGAATTTGGCCACCTCGCGCCAAAAGAGTGAGGCAAGCCCCCGGATACGATCTGCAAGTGCGCTAAACATGACCCTCCATGGCCGTGACGAACTGTGGGCCACTCGGCCAAGGGTCTATTTTAGCCCCCAAAGCTTTGAGCCGCCCCGCGGCAACCGGCGGCCGTTGTCCCGGGCCCGGGAAATCTCCTTCACCCGCCGGGCCGTAAAGCACGATCCGGCCCGTCTTCGGTAGGCTGGCACATGTGACTTTTCCAGTAATAGGCGTAGTTGGCGGCGGCCGCTCGCGCGAATGATGGCCCCTGCCGCTACAGCACTCGGCTTTGAACTCCGCGTCCTTGCCGAGGACGAGGACGTTTCTGCAGTATCGGCTGTGCCCACCACTCCCGTGGGCGATTACAAGGACCTGCCGACACTCCTGGACTTCTCCAAGGGCCTGGACGTGATGACGTTCGACCACGAGCACGTGCCGACGGACCACCTTCGCGCCCTGCAGGAGGCCGGTGTCAACGTCCAGCCCGGGCCCGATGCCTTGGTCCATGCCCAGGACAAACTGGTCATGCGTTCCGCGATCGACCGGTTGGAACTGCCCAACCCGGCCTGGGCATCCGTAGCGGACGTTGACGCACTGGTCCGCTTCGGCGACGAAACCGGCTGGCCGGTGGTACTGAAGACCCCCGCGGCGGCTACGACGGCAAGGGAGTCCGGATCGTTGCCTCGGCGGACGAGGCTGCGGAGGCCGCTGACTGGTTCGTTGCCATGAGCCCCCTGCTGGCCGAGGCAAAAGTCGAATTCACCCGCGAGCTCTCCGCGCTCGTGGCACGCACCCCCGACGGCGAGTCCCGGGCGTGGCCGGTGGTCCACACCATCCAGGTTGACGGCGTCTGCGACGAGGTTATCGCGCCCGCACTGGACATCCCGCTGGAGGTTGCTGCCGCAGCCGAGGACGCCGCATTGCGCATCGCCGCCGAACTGGACGTCACCGGCGTCCTCGCCGTGGAACTCTTCGAGACCCCGGGCATTGGGGCTGGATTCCTGATCAACGAACTGGCCATGCGACCGCACAACACCGGGCACTGGACCCAGGACGGTTCTGTTACCAGCCAGTTCGAACAGCACCTCCGCGCGGTCCTTAACCTGCCCCTCGGCGCCACCGATGCGCTGGCGCCGGTGACCGTGATGAAGAACTTCCTGGGCGGTGAGAACCAGGACCTGTACTCCGCCTACCCCATGGCGCTGGCCGCCGAACCGGCCGCGAAGGTCCACTGCTATGGAAAGTCCGTGCGGCCCGGACGCAAGATCGGCCATGTCAACCTGATGGGCAGTTCCACGGCGGAGGTGGATTCGGTCCGCCGCCGGGCCACGGCCGTGGCGGGCATCATCCGTGACGGCCGGGTTACCTGCGAGGAACCTTCCGCAATTTTCGAGGAGAACGCATGAGCGCCGATGCCACCCCAACCGCCGGGCCCCTGGTGGGCCTTGTCATGGGCTCCGACTCGGATTGGCCGGTCATGGAGGCTGCGGCGGAGGCCTTGGCCGAATTCGGCATCCCCTTTGAAGCGGACGTCGTCTCAGCCCACCGGATGCCCACCGAAATGATCCGCTACGGCCAGACCGCACACGAGCGCGGCCTGCGGGTCATCATCGCGGGTGCCGGCGGCGCGGCCCACCTGCCGGGCATGCTCGCAAGCGTCACGCCGCTGCCGGTGATCGGAGTGCCCGTTCCGCTGAAGACGCTCGACGGGATGGATTCGCTGCTCTCCATCGTCCAAATGCCGGCCGGGGTGCCGGTGGCCACAGTCTCCATCGCAGGCGCCCGGAACGCAGGGCTGCTGGCCGTTCGGATGCTGGCCTCCGGCACCGACGAACTTGCCGCTTCCCTGCGCGCGGATCTCCTGGACTTCGCCGCGGACCTCAACGCTGTAGCCTCCCGCAAGGGCGCAAACCTGCGGCAGAAAGTAAGCGAAGTCTTCCCCGGCGACTCCAGCGCCCTTCGGGGCAGCCGTTAGGGCGCCCGACATGGCCAGCAGCAGCAGCGTCCTCAACAGCGGACCGGGTCCGTCCCTGACGGACCCGGTCCGCTATCCGGTCAGCGCTTCTCCCGCGGTCCGGACCAAGCGCGCTTTTGCATTGGTCCTGCTGACGCTCCTGGTACCGGGGAGCGCCCAGCTCGTGGCCGGCGACCGGAAGCTGGGACGGACCGCCCTGCGCGTAACGCTCTGCGTGTGGGCGGTCCTGCTGCTCACGGTGGTGCTGCTGATGCTCAACCGGAGCCTGGTCATCAACATCGTCACCAACCCCGTCACCTCGCTGCTGCTGGTGGTCGTACTGTCGGTGCTTGCCCTCGGCTGGGCTCTCCTGTTCCTGAACACCCTCCGGCTCATCCGCCCTGTTCTGCTGGCCCCGAAGGCGCGTCCCGCCGTCGGCATCGCGTTAGTGGTTGCCCTGGTCCTTGGCAGCGGCTCCATGGGCTACGCCGCCTACCTGTTGAACGTGGGACGCAACGCCATCGGCAATATCTTCTCGTCCGGCCCGGCCATCAAACCGGTGGACGGGCGCTACAACTTCCTCATGATGGGCGGCGACGCGGGCGATGACCGCACCGGCCGCCGTCCGGACAGCCTCTCCGTGCTGAGCGTGGACGCCGAAACTGGCCAGACCGCCATCATTTCCGTGCCAAGGAACTTCCAGAACGCCCAGTTCAGCGAGGGCTCCCCCATGCGTGCCATCTACCCTGACGGCTACAACTGCGGAGACGAATGCCTCATCAACGCCATCAACACAGAGGTCACCAACGAGCACGCGGGCCTCTACCCCGACGTGGCGGACCCCGGGGCGCAGGCAACGATGGAAGCCGTCTCCGGAACGCTCGGCATGCAGATCCAGTCCTACGTCCTGGTTGACATGCAGGGCTTCTCCACGCTGATCAATGCCATGGGCGGTATCCGCATAAAGGCCGGCGGCTGGGTTCCCATGAGCGGCTACTTCGACGAAACCACCAAGACCCACGGCATGCCCCTGGGATGGATTCCCGCCGGAGACCAGACACTCAACGGAGACCAGGCACTCTGGTACGGCCGCTCGCGGGAGTACGTGGATGACTACTCCCGCATCCAGCGCCAGCAATGCGTGCAGCAGGCCATGTTGAAACAGCTGGATCCCACTACCCTGCTGTCCAAGTTCGAGGACATTGCCAACGCGGGAACCAAGGTGGTGGAGTCCAACGTCTCTTCTGCCCAGCTGGGCAGCTTCCTGGACCTCGCCATCAAGGCGCGGGGCAAAGACGTCAAACGCCTCACCATCGGACCGCCTGACTTTGACCCGTCGTTCTCCACGAACCCGGACTTCGACCAGATCCACGAGCGGGTGGACCAGTTGCTGGCGTCGGCATCGGCCAAGGGTGAACAGTCGGCAGGAACATCCGACGACGTCATGGCATTCCCGCCGGCAGGCGCCGGGAACGTCCAGGCCGCCGGGGCCATCCCCGCCGCCCTGCCCACCCATGGCAACGCTGTGCAGCAGCCCTCGCCGTCGGACTTCACACCTGTGACCACCACGCCCGACGGCGAGCAGATCACCGAAGAGATGCTGACCAAGCTCAAGCTGGAGGGCAACGAAGAGGCCATCCGCCAGCTCGTGGCCACCAACGGACAGTGCGCCCCGCTTTAGCGACAACCCACCAGCGCCCACCCATCAAGGAACGGAACGGTTTTGTACGAGATTGAGAACGTCCTCCGGGACTATGCCTGGGGTTCGACGACGGCGATCGCCTCGCTGCTGGGCCGTCCCGAGTCTGGGCGCCCGGAGGCCGAACTGTGGATTGGCGCGCACCCTGACTCGCCGTCGGTGGCGCACTTGCCGAAGGACGGGACCAGGAGCCCGCTCGATGCCCTGATCGCCTCGGACCCGGAGCACTTCCTGGGCGCCGAATCCGTGGCCGCATTCGGCCCCCGGCTGCCTTTCCTGGCAAAGATCCTCGCGGCCGCGCAGCCGCTCTCCCTCCAGGTCCACCCGAGCCTGGACCAGGCGCGGGAGGGCTTCGCGCGGGAAAACGACGCCGGACTGGATCCGCACGCGGCGAACCGGAATTACAAGGATGACAATCACAAGCCGGAGATGATTTTCGCCCTTACGCCGTTCGAGGCGCTCTGCGGGTTCCGTCCGCCCGCTGATACCCGCAGGATCCTGCAGCACATTGTGGACTCCTTCCCCGAAGGCAGCCAGTCCCCGGTGCTGGTCCGGAATCTCCTTGACGACCTTGCCGGTGCAGACGAAAGCGCTGGGCTCCGCGGGGCCTTCGAACGTCTGATCACCGGCGGTCAGGGCGTGGCGGAGGAAACATCCGTGGTGGTGGCAGCCCTGCTGTCCGGGGCTGCGCTTGAGCCTTACCAGGCCGAGCCTGGGCACAGTCATCAGCCTCAACGAGAAGTATCCCGGCGACCCTGGTGTCCTGATCTCGCTGCTGCTGAACAGGATCTCCCTGCAGCCCGGCGAGGCTGTCTACCTTCCGGCCGGCAACGTGCACGCATACCTGCACGGGCTGGGTGTGGAGGTCATGGCCTCATCGGACAACGTCCTGCGCGGCGGACTGACGCCCAAGTTCGTGGACGTCCCGGAGCTCCTGCGCACCATCGACTTCCAGCCGGTGGCCGTTCCCATGCTGGGCGCGGAGAAGACGGTGATGGACCAGGAACTGTTCCGTCCCCCGTTCGGGGAGTTCCAGCTGCAGCGCATCGAACTGGGGCCGGACGACGGTCCCGTACCCCTGGCCCAGGCGGGCGCTGCGGTGGTCATCGTGGTGGCCGGGGCCGTCTACCTCGACTCCCCCAAGGGCGACCTGAAGCTGTCCCGGGGCGGCAGCGCGTTCATCGCCGCGGCCGAGGCACCCGTCAATGTCCACCGGGTGGCCGGCAGCACCGAGCCGGCGCTGGCTTTCGCGGTGACCACCGGGCTCTAGGCCGGTTCCGCCACCGCACCAACGAGGGCGGCGGCACCCACAGTGGTGCCGCCGCCCTCCTTGTTTTAGCCCGGTCAGTTGCCCGGACGCAGCTTCCGGGCAAGTGGGCTGACGCGCTCTGCGGCGCCTTTCAGCAGCTGACGCGCCTGCTGCAGGCCCTTGCGGGCCAGCGGCATCGCTTTCGAGTAGGCGGGGTAGAACGGCGAGAGCGGCTTTTCCCAGGTGCCCATGAGCATGTTTTCGTGTTTGGCGAACTGCTTCTTGAAGTCGGAAATACCGTCGTTGAGCAGTCCGTTGAAGTCGTACCGGCTGCAGCCGTCCTCCCGCATGGCCTGCAGCGCCGCCCATTTCACGCCGTAGTTCACGCGCTGCTTTTGGCCCTCGGCGGAAACGCCGCCGTACAGTTCGAAGGCAGTGGCGCCGCTGCGCGACAGCCAGGTGAAAGCAAGCATCTGTTCGCCCTCGAAGGCGGCGATGATTGGCGAGGAGTCACCGAGGTTGCGGAAGATGTCGCGGTAGTACTGGTCCTCGTGGATGCCGAAGCCCGCCCGCTCCGCGGTCTGGTGGTAAATGGCCAGCACCTGCTCCAGTTCGGAATCATTCTTGACCTTGCGGAATTCGACGTCGCTGCGCATGGCTTTGCGGATGTTCGCCCGCGTGGACTTGGACATTTCGGCCATCAGCTCGTCGTCGGTGCGGGCGAGGTCCAGGATGAGTGTGCGCGGGATGAGGACGGTGTTGCTGGACTCCCGGAAGCCGGCGGCGGCCACGGCCCCGGCGAATGCGGAGTCCCGGTCCCAGTCCGGTTCGATGCTGAGGGCCACGCCGCGGTGCCGGAGGGCGGCGTGCTCTGCCAGCCGGTTCATGACCACCTGGGCGTTTTCGATCGAGCACATGGGTCCGCGGGGAATGTAGACCAGCGCGCGGAAGGGAACGGGAAGCCGGCGGATCAGCAGCTGGGCGCAGCCGATGGTTTCATCCCCGGCTTTGACCAGGACCCGGTCCACGGACCAGCCGTGCATCGCCTTGGTCTCGCCCCAGCCCCACAGCTGTTGCGGGTGCCCCTGGAACCGGTCAACATTCTCATCCCAGAGGGCGCGGTCAGTACAGGGCACAACAGCAGGAATCATGGCTTAAACCCTATACCAAGGCGTTAACGGCAAAGCCCCGGTGCGCCATGTGGCGCCCCGGGGCTCTGTGATCCTGGCCTGGCTGCAGGTCAGCTCTTGCGGGCGTAGCCTTCCCACTTGCTTGCCTGGTGCTCGCCCTCCACAAAACGGATGGTGCCGGACTTTGAGCGCATCACGATGGACTGGGTCAGGACCTTGTCCTTGGAGTAGCGCACGCCCTTGAGCAGGTCGCCGTCGGTGATGCCGGTGGCCGCGAAATAGCAGTTGTCGCTGGAGACGAGGTCGTTGGTGGAGAGGACCCGCTCAAGGTCGTGGCCGGCATCGATCGCCTTCTGCTTCTCTTCGTCGCTGGTGGGCCACAGGCGGCCCTGGATCACGCCGCCGAGGGACTTGATGGCGCAGGCAGCGACGATGCCTTCAGGGGTGCCGCCGATGCCCATCAGGGCGTCCACTCCAGTGCCGGACCGTGCCGCAGCGATGGCGCCGGCGACGTCGCCGTCCATGATGAACTTGGTGCGGGCGCCGGCTTCGCGGATCTCCTCGACCAGCGGGCGGTGGCGGTCGCGGTCCAGGATCATCACGTTGAGCTGGTTGACCTTCACGCCCTTGGCTTTGGCGATCAGGTGCAGGTTCTGCTTGACCGGCAGGCGCAGGTCCACCATGTCCGCAGCTTCCGGCCCGGTGACGAGCTTTTCCATGTAGAAGACGGCGGAGGGGTCGAACATGGAGCCACGTTCTGCCACGGCGAGGACTGCCAGGGCGTTGTTGATGCCCAGGGCGGTCAGCCGGGTCCCGTCAATCGGGTCAACGGCAACGTCGCACTCGGGGCCGGTACCGTCGCCGACGCGTTCACCGTTGAACAGCATGGGGGCTTCGTCTTTTTCGCCTTCGCCGATGACCACGACGCCGTTGAAGTGGACGGTCTGGAGGAAGGAGCGCATGGCGTCGACGGCTGCACCGTCGGCGGTGTTCTTGTCGCCAAAGCCCACCCAGTGACCGCCGGCGATGGCTGCTGCCTCGGTGACGCGGACAAGTTCAAGGGCGAGGTTGCGGTCCGGCTCGTCGTGGCCCACCGCAAGCGACGGTGAAATCGTGGAGTACTTCTGGGTCATGGACGCTGGTGACACGTTAACCTCTTCTTCGAGTGGCGATCATTGAACCCGCCCGCCGGTGCAGCAGAACGGTGATTCCTCTGTTACCGATCATAGTCGTGGCACCGCGCCGCGGGCGGCCCGTGACGCAACCACGAAATGTACCCCCGGGGTTGCAGGGCCAGGCCCGAATGGAGTCAGGCTCCGGGATGGGCGACTATAGAGGGGTGAATGACATGCAGGAATCCACCAGTCCCAGCTCCGGCCAGGCCCAGCCCGACGAGCGCCCAGGCGCCCGGGGCAGCAGTGCGGACACCCCGGTGAAGCCCGTCATTCCGGCGGCCGCTGCCAAGCGCGCCAATGCTTCGGTGATCGGCATGATCATTGCCCTGGTGCTCAGCATCGCGGCGTTCCTGCCCGTTGTCCTCATGAACCCGCAGCCCAAGAGCGACGGCTACCGGCCGGACATCAACGTCGCGTCCGTTGCCCGGAATGCTGAAGATGTGGCAGGATTCACACCCATTGCGCCGGACACCGGCAACGCCTTCCGGGCGAACTACGCCCGCTGGGAGTCAGGGTCCGGCAGCGGCGTGCCCACCTGGGAGGTTGGCTATGTGACCCCCAAAACTTCCTTCATCGCCTTGGTGCAGACCACGAAGGCCAACCCCACGTGGCTGCTCCAGCAGACCAAGAACGCCCCCGTCACCGGCACGCGGAACGCCGGCGGCAAGGATTGGGAGCTGCGGGACACCGGCAAGGGCGAAAAATCAATGGTCCTGAACTACCGCGGAAGCATCGTTGTCCTCTCCGGCGCAGCCCAACTTGACGAGTTCGCAACCCTGGCAGCCGCCGTCGTAGGTTCCCTCGAAAGCAATGCGGCCGTCACGGTTTCTCCGTCAGCGCCTCCCGCGCCTTAATGTAGTAAGCATGGCTACTAACCTGACCCCTGCACTGGCCTGGCGCCGCCTGCGCGAAGGCAACGAACGATTCGTCAACGGCGAGTCCTCCCATCCCAACCAGAATGCTTCCCGGCGATCCTCGCTGGTGGAAACCCAGAACCCTTTCGCGGTGATCTTCGGCTGCTCGGACTCCCGGCTTGCCGCTGAGATCATCTTCGACGTCGGCCTGGGCGACGTCTTCGTGGTCCGCACCGCCGGGCAGGTGATTGACGACGCCGTCCTCGGCTCCCTCGAATACAGCGTCGCCGTCCTGGGGGTGCCGCTGATCGTGGTGCTGGGGCACGACAGCTGCGGCGCGGTTACCGCCACCAGGGACGCCGTTGAAACCGGCGAGATGCCGGCGGGATTCATCCGCGACCTCGTGGAACGCATTACGCCTTCCGTCCTGACCTCCCTGCGTAACAACCAGACGGAGGTCAACGACATGGTGGTGGAGAACGTCAAGCAGATGTCGCAGCGCCTCGCGGACAGTTCGCGTGTGATTTCGGCCGCAATCGAGGAAGGCCGGACCGCGGTCATCGGTCTTTCCTACCGGCTGGCAGAGGGCCGCGCCGACCTTGTTTCCGGAATCGGCGAGCTCTAGGAGCAGCTTGCCGGCGGCCCAGCGGGCCGCCGGCAAGGCACCCTTAACGGTTTTCGATGGGGCGGCCGGGAGCCATAAGCTAGCCCCATGACTTCCACTGAAGAGTTCCGCATTGAACATGACACGATGGGCGAAGTCCGCGTCCCCGTGAACGCACTGTACCGCGCGCAGACGCAGCGGGCAGTAGAGAATTTCCCCATCTCCGGCAAGACGCTGGAGCGCACCCACATCGAGGCGCTGGCCCGGGTCAAGAAGGCCGCTGCCCAGGCCAACGCAGAACTGGGCGTGCTCGACGGCGAGCCTGGCCACGGCTATTGCAGACGCAGCCGATGAGGTGGCCGCCGGCAAGTTCGACGGCGACTTCCCCATCGATGTTTTCCAGACCGGTTCCGGCACCTCCTCGAACATGAACACCAACGAGGTCCTGGCCGAACTGGCGACGCGTGCGCTGAAGGCCGCGGGCAGCGACAAGGTGGTCCACCCCAACGACCACGTCAACGCCTCACAGTCCTCCAACGACGTATTCCCCACGTCCGTGCACGTGGCCGCCACCTCGGCACTGATCAACGACCTCATCCCCGCCCTGGGCTACCTGGCCGAGTCACTGGAGCGCAAGGCCACTGAGTTCAAGGACGTCGTCAAGTCCGGCCGCACCCACCTCATGGACGCCACCCCGGTGACCCTGGGCCAGGAGTTCGGCGGCTACGCCGCACAGGTCCGCTACGGCATCGAGCGCATCAACGCGTCCCTCCCCCGCGTCGCTGAAGTTCCGCTGGGCGGCACCGCAGTGGGCACAGGCATCAACACCCCGGCCGGCTTCCCTGAGCGCGTGATTGAGCTGCTCGCCACGGACACCGGCCTGCCGCTGACCGAGGCCCGCGACCACTTCGAAGCCCAGGCCAACCGCGACGGCCTGATTGAGGCGTCCAGCCAGCTGCGCAACATCGCGATCTCGTTCATGAAGATCAACAATGACCTCCGCTGGATGGGCTCCGGCCCCAACACGGGCCTTGGCGAGATCGCCCTCCCGGACCTGCAGCCCGGATCCTCCATCATGCCCGGCAAGGTCAACCCCGTGATCTGCGAGGCCTCCATCATGGTGGCTGCCCAGGTCATCGGCAACGACACCGCCATCGCCTGGTCCGGCACCAACGGTGCGTTCGAGCTCAACGTCGGCATCCCCGTCATGGCCGCCAACCTGCTTGAATCCATCCGCCTGCTGGCCAACACCAGCCGCGTCATGGCGGACAAGATGATTGACGGCATCACGGCCAACGTCGAGCGTGCCCGCTTCCTGGCGGAGGCCTCCCCGTCCATCGTCACCCCGCTGAACAAGTACATCGGCTACGAGAACGCAGCCAAGATCGCCAAGACCGCCGTCAAGGAGGGCCTGACCATCCGCCAGGCCACCGAGAAGCTCGGTTTCGTCGGCGAAGGCGAAGGCAAGGTCTCCGAGGCGGACCTCGAGAAGGCACTGGACGTCACCACCATGACGGCACCGGCACACAAGGCCTAACCCCCGCTCTTCCGGAACGCCCGACGGCGGCCGGTCACCTTTCGCGCGAAAGGTGACCGGCCGCCGTCGTACTTAAGCCCAGGCGGCTAAAGTTGCACTGAACTGGATTTAGTGCAAAACTTTACTCTGTGACGAACAGTGCAACTTCCGATCCGGGCCTGCGTGAGCGCAAGCGCGCTGCCACCCGCAGCGCCATCACCTCAACCGCCCGCACCCTGACGGCCGAGCGCGGCCTCACGGGATACACCGTGGAGGAGGTCTGCGAGGCCGCAGGCATCTCCCGCCGGACATTCTTCAACTACTTCCCCACCAAGGAAGACGCCATTATCGGCCACGCTGACGACGACATTCCCGCTGACGTCATCGAGGAATTCGTTGCCGGCGGAGCCGACTCACCCGCAGGCACGATCTCCCCCACCCTGTTCCGGGACCTGGTGAAGCTCTCACTCCGCCTCGCCGAGGGCATGTCCGCCTCGGAAGAGGACACGCGCCAGCTCATCGGGGTGGTCCGCAAGGAGCCCCAGCTGATCCTTCGAATCATCGGAGTCACGGAACAGCGGGAAGCCCAGTTCGCCCGGGATGTTGCACGGCGTGAGGGTGTAGCCGCGGGCCACCCGGTGGTGCAGATGGCCGTGGTCCTACTCAGCACCATCGCCCGCAGGAGCAGCATGGCGTACTTCTCCGACGGCAACACCCGCAGCTACCCGGACCTGCTGCTGGAGAACATCTCCGCGGCCAGCGTCCTGTTTTCACAACCATTCGACATCCCTGATTCCACCGCCCCTGAAGGACAACCATGAGCACCGCCACCACCAAGGCGCCGGCAGGGCCCTGCTGCTGACCCAAAAACGCATCTGGATCATCTTCTCGGCCCTGATCGCCGGAATGCTGCTGTCCAGCCTGGACCAGACCATCGTCTCCACCGCCATGCCCACCATCGTGGGCAAGCTCGGCGGCGTGGAGCACCAGGCCTGGATCACGACGGCATACCTGCTGGCCACCACCATCGTGATGCCCATCTACGGCAAGTTCGGCGACATCCTGGGCCGGCGCAACCTGTTCCTGGTGGCGATCGCCCTGTTCACCCTCGCCTCGCCGGGCTGCGCCCTGGCCACGGACTTCTGGGGCTTCGTCACCTTCCGCGCCATCCAGGGGCTGGGCGGCGGCGGACTCATGATCCTTTCCCAGGCCATCATCGCCGACATCGTTCCTGCCAAGGAGCGCGGCAAGTACATGGGCCCGCTGGGCGCCATCTTCGGCTTGTCCGCCGTGGCCGGTCCGCTACTGGGCGGCTTCTTCGTGGACCACCTCACCTGGGAATGGGCGTTCTACATCAACATCCCTGTTGGCCTTGCCGCCTTCGCCATCGCATGGTTCGCACTGACCCTGCCCAACAAGAAGGCCGAGAAGCGGATCGACGTCCTCGGAGTTATCCTGCTCTCCGCCGCCACCACCTGCCTGATCTTCTTCACCGACTTCGGCGGCAAGAAGGAGGAGGGCTGGGATTCGCCCCTCACCTGGGCGTTTGGTGCCGGCCTGCTGGTGTCCGCCGCCGCGTTTGTGATGGTGGAGCGCCGCGCGGAAGACCCCATCATCCCGCTGAGCCTGTTCCGGAACCGGATCTTCATCAATGCCACCGCCATCGGCTTCACCCTGGGGCTGGGCATGTTCTCCGCCATCGCGTTCGTCCCCACGTTCCTGCAGATGTCCTCCGGCACGTCCGCCGCCGAGTCCGGGCTCCTCATGCTGCCGATGATGGCCGGGCTCATGGGCACCTCCATCTACTCCGGCATCCGGATCTCCAGGACCGGCAAATACAAGATGTTCCCCATCCTTGGGGCCGTCTTCACCCTGGCGGCCATGCTCTGGATGACCACCCTGGCCGCCAGCACCCCCATCTGGGTCATTTGCCTCCAGCTGTTCGTTTTCGGAGCCGGCCTGGGCCTGATCATGCAGGTGGTGGTCCTGGTGGTCCAGAACTCCGTCCCTGCGGACCAGATCGGCACCGCTACCAGCACCAACAACTATTTCCGCGAGGTGGGAGCCGCCATGGGCGTGGCCGTCTTCGGGTCCATCTTCACCACCCGCCTCTCCGAGGCCCTCACCAACGCCTTCACGGGCGCAGGAGCCTCCGCCGAGCAGGCCGGGCAATCCACCCGGACACTGGACCCGCAGGCCCTGAACCAGCTCCCGGAACAGCTGCGTAATGCCATCGTGAACGCCTACGCCGACTCGCTGGCACCGGTCTTCTGGTACCTGCTCCCTTTCATCGCCGTGGCGCTGCTCCTGGCCATCACCCTGAAGCAGATTCCGTTGTCGGACACCGCCGGTATGGTGGCGCGCGGCGAGGCAATCGGCGGAGAAGAAGCCGAGCGGCTCGCCGCCGGCGGTACTGCGGAGGTGCGGGAAGCGCCGAACGCCAGGGACGCGTCAGATGTGAAGGACGACGACGGCGAGCTGGTTTCCCCAGGCCGCTGACAACCGTAGCTGTGGCAGCTATGGCTCGAAATGGACCGCGGCCGAGGGTACCAGCGCCTGGCGGATGCTGGTGAGGTGCCCGGGCATGAGTGCGGGAAGTTCGTCGAGGCTGAACCAGCCAACGGCCAGGGATTCGTCATCATTGACCCTGGCTTCGCCGGCAACGTAGCGGCACAGGAACACCACGTCCAGGAATTCGCAGACATCACCGTTGGGGTAGGTGACAGGGCCCACGGCGCCCACGGACACCACGCGTTCAGCCTCGGCCACCACGGCCGTTTCCTCGAAGATCTCACGGACCAGGCCTCGGGCCGGCTGCTCCCCCGGATCCAGCATGCCGCTGATGAGCGCCCACTGCCGGTTGTCCGCCCGCTGGGCCAGCAGGATCCGGCCCGCGTCGTCCACCACCACGCCGCGGACGCCGGGAACCCAGAGGGGATCGTTGCCGATTTTCTCGCGCAGCTTCAGGACGTATTCGGGTGCAGGCATGGCGCCAGCCTATCCAACACCCATGCCGAACGCTGTGCAGGTCAAGCGGGAAGCAGCATGGCGGCCGCTGCGCCTGCGAGCATGAACGGCCCGAACGGGATGGACGATTTCAAGGTCCCGCGCCGGGCTGCAAGGAGGACAAGTGACCACAGGCCGCCGAGCAAAAAGGCCAGGAAGGTCCCCGCGAACAGGTGCCCCCAGCTGAGGTAGCCGAGATACATGCCCAGCACTCCTGCGAGCTTGACGTCGCCGAACCCCATGCCCGGTGGGTAGACGAACCGGAGGACGAAGTAGAACAGCCACAGGATGCCGGCCCCGGCCACCACGCGGAGTGCGGGGGCGGCCAGGATCCCGCCTGTGCCCCCGGCGGCCGGCAGTGGATTGGACCAGGCGACGGCGGCTGCCGCAAGGAGGAGCGCCCCGGCCACCGCATAGGACGGAAAGACGATCCGGTTGGGCAGGAGGTGGTGCCGGACGTCGATGACGGTCAGCCGCACCGCCATCACCGCAAAATACAGGCAGGCCGCCAGTACCAGCCAAAAGGCAAGCGGGGTGTGCTGCCAGAGTTCACCAAGTCGTCCGATCACCCCTCGGATGCTACTGGATCCACCCATTCCGGCCGTAGCACCCCCGCGTAAAATGTGGATATGTCGACCTGGGACTCCCGACGCCGCCCGGTTCCGGACACTCCTGCCGCGCCGGCGGACCTGGCTGCCGTGTTCCGGAACCTGTGCCGGTCCTCCCCCTGGAAGTGGCAGTCGCTGAGGTTTGAGTATTGGGACCACGCCTTTGCGTCAGCGCCTTCTCCCGGGGCACCATTCGTCCGCGCATGGCTGCGCCGTCCCGGCGCGCTCCGCCTGGAAAGCCCGGAGCGCCTGGTCCTGCACAGCACCACGGGAATCAACGATTCCCGTGACGTTTTCTACGTGAGTGCCACCCGGAAGTCCTGGCTCCTCCCCCGCACCTGGTCACCCCCGTGTACGACGACGCGGGGCTGGTGCGCCGCCGGCCCGAAGCCGCATACGGTGAGCCCGGATTCGGCAACGGCCGCTTTTCGGCTGCGCTGGACCCCGTGGAGCCGGCGGGCAACGCCCCGGTGCCCATCGAGTTTCCCGGGAGCAACGCGCTGGACATCCGCGATTTGCGGTACGCCGACCACGAAGGCCGGCCCGCGATTGAAGCAGTGGTGGTCCCCAACCCCGCGTACCGTCCGGCCGATCCTGCCGCTCCCCTGTGCCTTCCCGGCAGTTCCCTGCTCCGTGTGGACGTGGCTACCGGCGTCTGCGTGTCCAGCCGGTCGCTGGAGCCGGAAACAGGGGAATACGGCCACTGGATCCGGATCATTGCCGTCGACGAGTACATGCTTGATGACCTGTTCCTGGCCCAGTCCATGAACCTCACCGATGTCCGGCGGCACATCAGCTGGGACATACCTGCCTGAGCATGACACCTCACCCCGACGTGCTTCGGCTAGGCTTCGCGGATGACGACGATAAGCTCCATTTGGCCCTTGTTCGACCTCAGGCTGACCACGCCGCGCCTGGAACTCCGTCCCATCAGTGACCAGGACATCCCGGCTGCCGTCGACGCCGCCCGCAGCGGAATCCACGACGCCGCAAGGAATCCGTTCAGCACGCCCTGGACGGAACTGCCCGACGACGAACTGGGCTCCAACATGGCCCGCTGGTACTGGCGCTGTCGCGGGGAGTTCACGCCGGAGAACTGGACCCTGCTCCTGGGCATCTGGCACGAGGGGCAGTTCATCGGCTGCCAGGATGTCGGTGCCAAGGACTTCGCGGTGCTGAAGACAGTCACCACCGGCTCGTGGCTCAAGCAGCCCGTCCAGGGCCGGGGATTTGGGCGGGAGATGCGTGCCGCCGTCGTCCTCTGGGCCTTTGACTGGCTGGGTGCCGAAGTCGCCGAGTCCGAGGCCGCCGCCTGGAACAGCCCCTCCCTGGGCGTATCCCGTTCCCTCGGCTACGAACTCAACGGCACCACCCGCAAAGCCTGGGGCACCAAAGTCGAAACGCTCCAGCACGTCCGCCTCACCCCGCAAACCTTCAACCGCCCGGACTGGGAGCTGCAGGTGGAAGGCCAGGAAGCGGTAGCGAAGTTCCTCAACGTGCGTTGAGTGCCTGTCCGTGGCTGGGTACGCCGTGGGGCAGCCTTTCGGCAGCGTGCGTCAAAGGCGAGGAACGAGCCAGCACGCAGAGGAAGGGTGCCCCACGTACCCCCGTTAACCCTCCAGCAGTTCCGTCACGAGTGCTGCGATGGGCGAGCGTTCGGATCGGGTGAGTGTCACGTGGCCGAAGAGGGGGTGGCCCTTCAGGGTTTCGACGACGGCGGCGATCCCGTCGTGGCGTCCGACGCGGAGATTGTCGCGTTGGGCGACGTCGTGGGTGAGCACGATCTTGGAGTTCTGCCCCATGCGGCTCATGACGGTGAGGAGGACGTTCTTTTCGAGCGATTGTGCCTCGTCGACGATCACGAAGGCGTCATGGAGGGAACGTCCGCGGATGTGGGTGAGGGGCATGACCTCGAGCATGCCGCGGTCCATGACCTCCTCCACCACTTCCTGGCTGACCAGGGCGCCGAGTGTGTCGAAGACGGCCTGTGCCCAGGGGTTCATCTTCTCGGACTCCGAGCCGGGCAGGTAGCCGAGTTCCTGGCCGCCCACTGCGTAGAGGGGCCGGAAGACGATGACTTTCCGGTGCTCGCGGCGTTCCAGCACGGCTTCAAGGCCTGCGCACAGGGCCAGCGCCGACTTGCCGGTGCCGGCGCGGCCTCCGATGGAAACGATGCCGACGGCGGGATCCATCAGCATGTCGATGGCAAGCCGCTGCTCGGCGGACCGGCCGTGGAGGCCGAACACGTCACGATCGCCCTTGACCAGTCGCACCTGCTTGTCGGCGCCCACCCGGCCCAGGGCGGAGCCGCGGTTGGAGAGCAGCACCAGCCCGGTGTTGACGGGCAGTTCGGCGGCGGCGGGGATGAAGACGGGCTCGTGGCCGTAGAGGGTGGCGATTTCCTGTTCGTCCGCCTCAATTTCGGCTACGCCCGTCCAGCCGGAGTCCTTGACCAGTTCGTTGCGGTATTCGTCGGCGGTTAGGCCCATGGCGGAGGCCTTCACGCGCATGGGCAGGTCCTTGGAAACTACCGTGACGTTGCGTCCCTCGTTGGCCAGGTTCTTGGCGACGGCGAGGATGCGGCTGTCATTGTCCCCGCTGCGGAAGCCCAACGGCAGCACCTCCGCGGAGATGTGGTTGAGTTCCACCATGAGGGTGCCGCCCTCATCCCCGATGGGAATGGGCTTGTTCAGGCCGCCGTGCTTGACCCGGAGGTCGTCCAGGAGCCGCAGCGCGTTCCGGGCGAAGTAGCCGAGTTCTGGATCGTGCCGCTTGGCTTCGAGTTCGGTGATGACCACCACGGGTACCACCACCTCATGTTCGGCGAACCGCAGTAGTGCCCGCGGGTCGGAGAGCAGGACGGACGTGTCGATGACGAAGGTGTGGATGTCGGCGTTCCTTCCGGAGACAACAAAACCGGCCGCAGCATCATGTGCTGCGCCGGTTCCAGTGGTGGCTCGCTTGGCGCGAGAGGTAGCTTTTCCGCCCTGTCCAAACAGGACCTCAGGCAGTTGTTCAGAAGTAGCCACATCGACTCCAGCCCCGGGCGCCAGCCCGGAATTGTTATTGGTGAGGCGGCTCGGCCACGAGGCCGGGTCCGGCCTCCCATACAACCGGTGCGATGTTTCGCTCCATGTACTGGCCTCCCCGATCAGCCGGCGGTTTTGCCAGCTGATGGATATAACGTAAATCCACGCCGGGTAGTTTCCGCAACCATTACGCGGCGATTTCCCTTGCAGATATGTGAACTCGTTATGAACCTGGGGGTTCAGGCGCCGAAGCGCCGCTGCCGGCCGGCATAGTCGCGCAAGGCGCGGAGGAAGTCCACTTTGCGGAATGCGGGCCATAGGGCCTCGCAAAAGTAGAACTCACTGTAGGCGCTCTGCCACATCAGGAAGCCCGAGAGGCGCTGCTCCCCGGATGTCCTGATCACCAGGTCCGGATCCGGCTGGCCGCGGGTGTAGAGGAAGCGCGAGATGTCGTCGACGCAAAGGTCGTCGGCGAGCTTGGCGATGTCCATGCCTTTGTCGACGGCGTCATGCAAAAGCTCGCGGACGGCGTCGACGATCTCCCGGCGTCCGCCGTATCCCACCGCCACGTTGACGTGGATTTTTTCCCGGACGGGGGTCCTGGCGGTGAGCTTGTTGAGGCGCTCCGCCAGGTAGTCCGGCAGCAGCTCGGGGGCACCCATGGCATGCACGGAAATGTTTGCGTCCTCGTCCAACCGGTCAAGGGTGTTGGCGATGATCCCCATCAGGAGGTCGAGTTCCTCGCTGGAGCGGTTCATGTTGTCCGTGGACAGCATGTACAGCGTCACCACTTTGACGCCGAGCTCCTGGCACCAGCCGAGGAATTCATGGATTTTGTCCGCGCCCGCCTGGTGGCCCTGGGCAGTGGGGGCGTTGAACTGTTTGGCCCAGCGCCGGTTGCCGTCCACCATAACGCCGATGTGGCGGGGAATGCGGTCGCGGGGCAGGTCCTTGAGCAGCCGGCGCTCGTAGTAGCCATAGAGGAACCCGGGCAACTCCACGCGTCCACTCACCTGACTTTCCTGCCGTACGTACATCCATATCCTAGGCTACCGCCAGCAGTACGCAGGGGCCTGCAGCATCGCAGGACAAACCGGCGAGCAATGTTACCGATCAGTAACTTACCCGTCCGTAAGTTATTCTGGTGGCATGAACAGCGACACTCCGCAGGCCTCCCCGGCGCCCCGGCCGGAGGACCAAAACTCCGCCGCGGACCCGGAGCCCACTGTGGTGGATGATGCTGCGGTCCGCCTGGCTGAGCTCCTGATGATCAAGCCGAAATGGCGCGGCTGGATCCACACCGTCACGGCCCCGTTGGCCCTTGCGGCGGGGATCGTACTGGTTGTCCTGGCTCCTACGGCAGACCGGCGGATCACGTCTGCGATCTTCGCTGCCACTGGAGTGTTGCTGTTCGGCGTCAGCGCCGTCTACCACCGGGGCAACTGGTCCCCGCGGGTCAAGCTCATCCTGAAGCGACTGGACCATACCAACATCATGCTGGTGATCGCGGGTACCTACACACCGTTGGCCTGGACTCTCCTGGAGCGCCAACAGGCCGCGGTGCTCCTGTGGGTCATCTGGGCTGGAGCCATCCTGGGCGTGCTCTTCCGGCTGCTGTGGACGGATGCGCCGCGCTGGCTCTACGTTCCCATCTACATCGCACTGGGCTGCGGTGCGCTCTTTACCTGCCCCAGTTCTTCCAGGCCAGCATTCCTGCGGCCGTGCTGGTCTGTGTGGGCGGCGCCCTGTACATCACCGGCGCTGTTTTCTACGCGTTGAAGAAACCCAACTTCAGCTACTACCACTTCGGCTTCCACGAACTGTTCCACGCGTTAACCGTGTTCGCCTTCGCGGCGCACTTCGTGGCGATCGCCCTCGCCGTCCTCGCCTGAAGCTGACCAGCTCAGGCAGTCCCCTAATCGCGCGGCCGCGAAAGCCCCTCCGCCGGACCGTTTCCATTGGCGTCCGGCGCTGCCGGGTGCGCGCCGCCGTCGAGCCCGTCCTGGGCATCCGCAGCCTCAACGTCTGCCGCTGCGGCCGCCGCCATGCGCTCTTCCTCCACCTGGGCCCGGTAACGGACCCTGCGGATGCGCCGCACCATGTCCACAATGAGCAGGGCAGTTGCCACCACGAAGAAGGCCGTCATGATGAACCCGAGAAGGCCCGGTGTGACCTGGTCCTCGGAAATTCCGTCACGGAGCGTCGGGGTAGGCAGCGGGCTCGGCGTGGTAGCGAGGCGGAGGAGCAGAGAATGCACGGTTAAAACCTTCTTGGTGGAACGGATTCAGCAGGAAGCGGAGGGAGCGGCCCGTCGCCGCGCCCGTTTTCTACGCAAGATAGAAATGGCCTGCCCTGTCTATCTTAGCCCTGCGAACAAATCCTTCTCGGGAAGTTCGGACGGCACCCGGGAATGGATGAGCGAATAGTCTTCCCACGGCCAGACCCTGCGCTGCATGTCCGGCGAAACAGCGAAGAAGAACCCCAGCGGGTCCACCTGCGTACGGTGGGCACGCAGGGCGTCGTCACGCATTTCGAAGAAGTCGCCGCAGTCCACCTGCGTGGTGGTGGGGTGCGCGGCCGGGGGCGGAGTGTGCCCCTCGGCGTCGGACTCCAGCCAGGCCGCCAGGCGCTCTGCGTAGGGCGACTGCAGGCCCGCCTCTTCCAGGGCAAAGTGCAGCGCCCGGAACCTCTCGGGACTGAAGGCCCGGTCGTAATACAGCTTGCTGGGCGCCCAGGCCTCCCCCGCCTCCCGGTAGCGTTCCGGGTCCCCCGCCGCTTCGAAGGCCTCCACGGCCACCCGGTGCGCCATGATGTGGTCCGGGTGGGGGTACCCGCCATTCTCGTCATAGCTGAGGATCACATGCGGCTTGAAGGACCGAACCAGGCGGACCAGGGGCGCAGCGGCCTGCTGCAGCGGCAGGGTGGCAAATGAGCCGCCCGGCAGCGGCGGGAGCGGATCACCTTCGGGAAGGCCGGAGTCGACGAACCCGAGCCACTGCTGTCGGATGCCAAGGATGCCGGCGGCCCGTTGCATCTCCAGCCTGCGGGCACCGGCCATGTCCCTCTTGGGGTGCGGCACGTCTTCCATGGCGGGGTTCTGGATGTCGCCGCGGGACCCGTCCGTGCACGTTGCCACCAGGACGTCAACGCCGGCAGCTGCGTACATGGCCATGGTCGCAGCGCCCTTGCTGGATTCGTCATCCGGGTGGGCGTGGACCGCGAGCAGCCGGAGCGGCACCTGGGAGTTGCTGGACGCTGTCATGGAAGGGACGGCTCCTTATTGTCTTGCGCGGCTTGGGGCAGCTTACGGATGTCTGTTGCGGGAAAGTTGCCCTGCCGGCAGCTGCAGCCACCGCAAAGAGCCCGGCGGAAAGGGCACTAAACTGGTCTGGTGACTTCCCCGGACCAGCCGGCCCAATCCGCGCCCGCAGACACTAGCCTAGCCAATCGGTATGGTGCTAAAAAGCACCGGATCTCCCCGAAGGCCACCCGGGCCGCCATCGCCGCTGCACTGGTTGCGGGAATCGGGTTCCTGGCGTGGGTGACCACCTCCAACTCGCTCTCAGGGGTGACCTACAAGGACGTGGGCTACAGCACCAGCGACGCGACGCTTGCGGAAGTGGACTTCCAGGTCACCAGGGAACCGGCCAACCCCGTCAAGTGCGCCGTGAAGGCGCTGGATTCCAAGTTCGCTGTGGTGGGCTGGAGAGTAGTGGACATCCCGCCGTCAGCGGCGGATAAGACGGCCGACGGCGGCCGGACAGTCGCCCAGCGCGTCACGTTGCGCACGGAATCGGCGTCCGTGTCCGGGGTGGTGGACAGCTGCTGGATACCCGGCGGGACGTCGTAGGCGATGTGATGCGCAACGCTTGCTTGTTGGGTTATCTCCACCGGATTGACTACAATGGAGAGATACCTTTACCCCGCTGAGCTGGTTACTGTTCCACAAGTGGCCACCGTGGCGGGGTCTTTTGCATGTAGGACCACTAGAGGAGAAGTCCGTGTCTACCACCAACAGCGCATCTGCAGCCTGGCTTACCCAGGAAGCTTTTGACCGCCTGAAGGCAGAGCTGGACCACCTTTCCGGCGCAGGCCGGGCGGAGATCGTCCAGAAGATTGAAGCAGCGCGGCAGGAGGGGGACCTCAAGGAAAACGGGGGCTACCACGCAGCCAAGGAGGAGCAGGGCAAGATTGAAGCCCGCATCCGCCAGCTGACGGCACTGCTCCGGGACGCCCATGTGGGTGAAGCGCCTGCCGATGACGGCATCGTGGAGCCCGGCATGATCGTGGTTGCCAAAATTGCCGGCGACGAGGAGACCTTCCTGCTGGGCTCGCGCGAAATCGCGGGCGACTCAGACCTGGATGTCTTCAGCGAGAAGTCTCCCCTTGGTGCGGCCATCCTGGGCCACAAGGAGGGCGAGAGCCTCAGCTACGTTGCGCCGAACGGCAAGGAGATCAAGGTGGAGATCCTCTCCGCCAAGCCCTACGTCGGCTAGCACCAGGACAAGCACGCAGCCTTTCGGGCAGAAAGCGGCGGCCGCCCCACCAGGGACGGCCGCCGCTTCTGCATTTTTGCTTGCCCCGTGAGGCAGGGGCCCGGGGTCAGGGCTCCTGCAGGAGCGCAGGGGTGCGGGGACGGAGCAGCAGGGCCGCCACGACGCCGCCCGCCGCACCGCCAAGGTGTGCCTGCCAGCTTACGTAGCCCGCCACGAACGGCAGGGCACCCAGCAGGATGCTTCCGTAGCCCATGAAAAGGACCACGGCGAGCAGGATCTGCCGCCAGCTGCGGTTGAAGAACCCGCGCACCAAGAGGAACGCGAAGAGTCCGAAGACCAGGCCTGAGGCGCCAACGGTGACGCCGTTGCCGATGAGCCAGACAGTCAGCCCGCTGCCGAGCCAGCTGAAGGCCAGCGCGGTGAGGAACACACGCAGCCCGGAGAGGAAAACCAGGAAGCCGAAGATGACCAGGGGCAGGCTGTTGGAGAGCAGGTGGTTGAAGTTGGCGTGCAGGAGCGGGAAGGTGAAGATGTCCAGCAGCCCGTCAGCACTCCTGGGCCGGAGCCCGAATGTCCGGGTGAGGGCGCCCATCATCATGGTGTTAACGACTTCGATGGCGAACAGCAGGGCAACGAAGCCACCCAGCACCACCAGGGCGCCCTTGGCACGCGACGCGATAATGGTCCGCCCGGGGTTGCCTGCGGTACCCGGCGACCCGTTATCCAGTCCGGCCATGGCCGTTCCTAATGCACAACGATCGGCTGGAAACCCTCGGCACGGAGTGCGCTGAGGACCTGCTCACCGTGCTGGTGGCCCTTGGTTTCCAGGTTCACAGTGATGGAGACGTCGCCCATGCTGATGGAGCCGCCCACCCTGGTGTGGTCCAGGCCCGTGACGTTGGCATCATTTTCGGCAATGATCCGGGCGATGGTGGCCAGTGAACCGGGGCGGTCGTCAAGCATCATCCGAACGGTCATGTACCGCCCGGCCGCGGAGAGGCCGCGCTGAATTACCTTGAGCATCAGCATGGGGTCGATGTTGCCGCCGGAGAGCACGGCCACCGTTGTGCCCGGGTTCTCGATCTTGCCGTCCATGAGGGCAGCCACCCCCACTGCCCCTGCGGGCTCCACTACCATCTTGGCGCGTTCCAGCAGGAAGATCAGGGCGCGGGCCAGGGAATCTTCACTGACGGTCACGACGTCATCCACCAGTTCGCGGATGATGCTGAAGGGCAGCTGTCCCGGCCGTCCGACGGCGATGCCGTCCGCCATGGTGGAGACGCGCTTCAGCGGTACCAGCGCGTCGGCGGCCAGCGAGGGCGGGTAGGCGGCAGCGTTCTCTGCCTGGACGCCGATGATGCGGATCTCCCGGCCCAGTTCCCTGGCGCGGGCCTTGATGGCGACGGCGACCCCCGCCAGGAGCCCACCGCCGCCTACGCCCATGAGGACGGTGTCAACGTTGGGGACCTGTTCAAGGATTTCCAGGCCTACGGTCCCCTGCCCCGCCACTACGTCCACGTTGTCGAACGGGTGGACGAAGACCATGCCGGTTTCGTCGCTGTAGCGCTGGGCCTCGGCGAGCGCCTCGTCCACGTTGTGTCCGTGCAGGATGACTTCGGCACCGTGGCTTCGGGTGGCAGCAAGCTTAGGCAGCGCTACGCCCAGCGGCATGTAGATGCGGGCCTTGATGCCAAGGCTTTTGGCAGCCACGGCAACGCCCTGTGCGTGGTTGCCGGCCGAGGCTGCCACGACTCCCCGTTTTTCTCTTCCGGGGAGAGCCGCGCCATCCGGACGTAGGCGCCGCGGACCTTGAACGAGCCGGCGCGCTGCAGGTTTTCGCACTTGAAATAGACGTCGCCGCCCACCATACCCCCCAGGGCCCGCGACGATTCCACGGGCGTGCGCGCAATGATCCCGTCAAGCAGCTTCTGCGCCTCAAGGACATCGTCCAGTGTGACGGGAAGGGTTTCAAGGATCTTCACGGACTACTCTCCTCTGGGTTCTGCCCGGTTGCCTTCCGGGGAGGCGGTGCGGGCATCACGGTGTTCGGATGACGTGCCGGCCGCCGGGACGGTCACGGCGTCGGATGCAGAAGGCGGTTCAACGTCCTCGATGGTGTTGTCCCCGCCTGCTCCGGCTGTGATGGGCCTCCCGGCAATTACCGGCACCTGTTCATGTTCCCACGTTCTGGCGGCGATGTAGCGAACGGCCGAGTTTGCTACGGCCAGGATGGGTACGGAGAACAGGGCGCCGGGGATGCCGGCCAGGTAGGAGCCCGCTGCAACGCTGAGGATTACCGCCACCGGGTGGAGCGAAACTGCCTTGCCCATGACCAGGGGCTGCAGGATGTGGCCTTCAAGCTGCTGGACCAGCAGGACGATTGCCAGCATGATCAAGGCGTTGACCGGGCCGTTGGCCACCAAGGCGAGCAGGACGGCCACGACGCCGGTCAACAGGGCACCCACAACCGGGATGAATGAGCCAAGGAAGACCAGCACGCCCAGGGGCAGGGCCAGCGGAACACCGATGATGGCGGCGCCAACGCCGATGCCCAGTGCATCGACTGCTGCGACGAACATCTGGATGCGCGCGTAGCTGACCATGGACGCCCAGCCCTTGTGGCCTGCACCGAAGGTCGCTGCGCGTGCCTTTCGGGGAAGCAACCGGACAAGGAACGCCCAGATCCGGTCACCTTCCAGGAGGAAGAAGATCAGGATGAACAGCGAGAGCAGCAGTCCGGCAGCGAAGTGCCCCGCCGTGCTGCCAAAGGACAGGGCTCCGCTGAGGATGCTGCTGCTGTTGTTCTGCAGCGCGTCGGTGGCTTCCTTCACGTACTGGTCGATTTGATCGGCAGTGAGGTGCAGCGGTCCCGCCGATAACCAGTCCTGGACTTGGCGTACGCCTTCGAGCGCCTGTGAATAGAGCTCGCCGAAGCCGACCGCCAGTTGCCTGCCGACCAGGGCCAGGGCGCCGGCGATGACGCCGATGAAGCCGAGGATTGTCACGGCGACGGCCAGGCCTGCCGGGAGTCCGCGCCGTTTAAGCCATACCGTGACCGGGCTGAGGAGTCCGGCAAGGAGTGCTGCCACCATGACAGGGATGATCAGGAGGGTGATGTGGCTTAGCAGCCACACCAGGGTCCCTGCCATCAGTAGGATCAGGCCCAGCCGCCAGGACCAGGAGGCCGCTATGCGGATGCCATAGGGTATGTCCTTGTCCAGGCTCGCGGTCAGTCAGGACCCGCAGGGGCGCGGCCGCGGCGGGTGCCGGCACGGGAGTTGGTTGTACCGGTACGGGTTGGGCAAGGGTAACGTCGTCCTCTTTTGGCGTCATGTCCCCATACTTCCTCAGCAGGGGCCCAATGCAAATTAGCACCCTGCCATGCCCGGCGTGTAGTCGATGCCCCATTCCATGCTGAAAGACTCCCCGGGCGCCAGCCACCGGAGGCCGTCACCGGAGTTGAACGCATTGGCCGGTCCCGTCATGGGTTCTACTGCCACGGCCCGGGTCCGGCCCGGGTACACCGTGCTCACGTAGATGTGGACATACTGGCAGGATTCATCCTGCCAGAGCGATACTTGGCTGCCGTCGGCCGCGGCAAGGGTGTGCCGCGCCCTGCCGCCCTCATAGTGGAGGTCCGTCAGGGCAACGTCCACCGCCAGGTCCGCAATATGCCGGCCGGGACGGAAGTCAACGTCCCCTTCAACGGGGACCGAACTGCGCGGAATCAAGCGTTCATCGGTCACCAGCCGGGTGTCGGCGGCGACGGTGAGCTGCAGGTCCTCGACGGGGGTGTCTCCAACCCGCAGGTAGGGGTGCGCGCCTAGGACGAAAGGCGCGGCGGCCGCACCGTCATTGGTGAGGGTCTGCCGGACGTGCAGCCCAAGGTCTTCCCCTAGCTGGTATTCCACCCGGTGCCGCACCAGGAATGGGTAGCCGTGCTGCGGGAAGACGGTGGCTTCCAGCGACACGGCGTGCGGGGATTCCGCCACGGCAGCGTAGCCGGTGTTTCGAAGCAGGCCGTGGCTGGCGTTGTTGCGGGACACTTCAGTGATGTCCAGTTGCTGCTTCTTCCCGTCGAGGAACCATTGGCCGTCCGCCACCCGGTTGGCCCAGGGCGCCAGAGTGATGCCCGCACCACCGGGCGAAATCTCGCCATCGCCGTAGGTCTCGGTCAGCAGGACCCCGCCGCGGCTGAATGAGCGGAGTCCGGCGGCGAGGCTCTGTTGCCACGGCAACGGCGTCGCCACGGCGAAGCTCGAATTGCCGGCCGGTGGCGCAGGGCCGGGTGGACGCAAGGGCGGGAGTTCCGTGGTCGGAAGAGGCAGTCATGGGGTTTACCGTACAGCGGGTGGCTGCCCGCCTCCACCCCCAGGTTTGTTCCTTTTTGTTGCTAACTATTCTTTCTTGATCGTTTATGCCACACTTTTTCCATGACAGGGATTACCAGCACCAGACTCTCCGACGGCCGGGAGCTGATCTACTTCGACGATGCCGGCACCAGTACCTCGCGCGCCGAACACCTCACTGCCGACCACCGCGGCCTCCCCCGCGGGGCGAACCGGGCGAGGTCCGCTTCGATGCGCTGACGGAGGAGTGGGTGGCCGTTGCCGCACACCGCCAGGCCCGGACCCACCTGCCACCGGCCGACCAGTGCCCCATCTGCCCCACCACCCCCGGGAACGCCTCCGAAATTCCCGCATCCGACTATGACGTGGTGGTCTTCGAGAACCGGTTCCCCTCCCTGGGGCCGGCACTGGGACCGGTCCCGGAGGATGCTGTTTGGGGAACCAAAGGCCCTGCCTACGGCCGCTGCGAAGTGGTGTCCTTCACCCCCGAGCACACCGGGTCCTTCAGCGGGCTCAGCCGGGAGCGGTCCCGGACCGTCATCGAAGCGTGGTCGCAGCGCACTGCCGCCCTCAACGCGATGGCGGGCATCAAGCAGGTGTTCCCGTTCGAGAACCGCGGAGCTGACATCGGCGTGACGCTGCACCACCCGCACGGGCAGATCTACGCCTACCCCTACGTCACGCCGCGCGCCGCGGTCCTGGGCGCAGCGGCCCGGAAGTACTACGACGCAAGGGACGGCAGTGAAACCCTCACCGGTTCGCTGCTGCGCGCTGAGCGTGACGATGGCAGCAGGATGGTCATGGAGGGCAGGCACTTCAGCGCCTACGTGCCCTTCGCCGCCCGGTGGCCCTTGGAAATCCACCTGGTCCCGCACCGCCAGGTCCCCGACCTCGCCGCGCTGGACGGGGAGGAAAAGGACGAACTGGCACACGTGTACCTGGACCTGCTCAAGCGGGTTGACGCCCTGTATCCCACGCCCACTCCCTACATTTCCGCCTGGCATCAGGCTCCACTGGATGACGTTCTCCGGCCGGCAGGCTACCTCCACCTCCAGCTGACCTCCCCGCGGAGGGCAGCGGACAAGTTGAAGTACCTTGCCGGGTCGGAGGCAGCCATGGGCGCCTTCATCAACGACACCACCCCCGAAAGCGTCGCCGAACGGCTGCGCAATGTTGTTGTCCCGCCGTCGTCCACGCCGGCTGCCGCCATGGTGCCAACCCCGGAAGGAGCCTCCGCATGAGCACCCGGAACCAGGACCACAACCAGGCCGCACCTGCCGCACCGCAGGATCTGGTCCGCCGCTTCGAGCAGGAGTTCGGCAGCGCACCCGACGGCGTCTGGCAGGCGCCAGGGCGGGTCAACCTTATCGGCGAACACACGGACTACAACGAAGGCTTCGTCCTGCCCTTCGCCATTGACCGCACCGCCCGGGTGGCCGTCGCCGTACGGCAGGATGCCACCGTCCGGCTGTTGTCCACCTTTGGCGACCAGGGCATGGTCACCGCCTCGCTGGAATCGCTGCGCCCCGGAGCAGCCAAGGGCTGGACCAAATACCCCCTGGGCGTCGTGTGGGCCTTGCGGGAACGGGGCATCGACGTCCCCGGACTGGACCTGCTCCTTGACTCCGACGTTCCGCTCGGTGCCGGCCTGTCGTCGTCGCACGCGATCGAATGCGCCGTCATCAGCGCACTGAACGAGCTCACGGGCGCCGGGCTGGGGGCCGAGGACATGGTGCTGGCAACCCAGCGGGCGGAAAACGACTTCGTGGGGGCGCCCACGGGCATCATGGACCAGTCCGCGTCCCTGCGCGGCTCAAAGGGCCGCGCCGTATTCCTGGACTGCCGGGACCAGACGGCGCGACTGGTCCCGTTTGAGACCGAACCCGCCGGGCTGGTGCTCCTAGTGATCGACACCAAGGTCTCGCACTCCCACGCCGACGGCGGCTATGCCTCGCGGCGGGCATCCTGCGAACTGGGCGCGGAAATCATGGGCGTGAAGGCCCTGCGGGACCTGGACGTGACGGACCTCGAGGAGGCCAGCGGGCTGCTGGACGAGATCACTTTCCGCCGGGTGCGGCACGTGGTCACCGAGAATGACCGGGTGCTCCAAACCGTGGAACTGCTGGCTGGCCGCGGACCCGGTGCCATCGGTCCCCTGCTGGATGCCAGCCACGCCTCCATGCGCGATGATTTCGAAATCTCCTGCCCGGAGCTGGATCTTGCCGTGGACACTGCCCGGGCCAACGGGGCAATTGGTGCCCGCATGACCGGCGGCGGGTTTGGCGGCGCGGCGATTGCGCTGACTCCCGTGGATTCAGCGCCCACGGTGCGTGACGCCGTCGCCAAGGCCTTTGCCGACGCCGGCTTTGCGGCGCCCGAGATCTTCACCGTCTCCCCCGCTGCGGGCGCCATGCGGATCGCTTAAGCACGCGGCCTCACCTTTAACGGCCGTGGGCCCCACCAGTCCGGTGGGGCCCACGGTTGTTTCGTCTCGACGGCGGAGGCAGACGACGTGATTTAGTCGTCGCCGCGGAGGATGGCCAGCAGGCGGATGATCTCCACGTACAGCCACACGAGGGTGACGGTCAGGCCGAAGGCCGCCGTCCAGGAAAAACGCTGCGGGGCACCGCTGCGGACGCCCTGCTCAATACTGGTGAAGTCCATGATCAGCGAGAAGGCAGCGAGGCCGATGGCCAGCAGGCCGATGAAGACACCCAGCGGGATGCCGAAGATCTCGATGCTGCGCATGCCGAAAGGTTGCTGCAGGACGCCGGTCCACATCATCACCATGTTGACCAGGGAGAACACGGCATAGCCGATGATGGCGATCATGAAGAACCGCATGGCCTTCGGGGTAGCGCGGACCTTGCCGCTCTTGAACAGGAGCAGGGTCACGGCGAAGACGGAGAGCGTTCCGATCACGGCCTGCAGCCCGACGCCGGGGAACATGGCGTCCAGGATCCGGGTCAGGCCACCCAGGAAGAGTCCTTCCAGGGCCGCGTACGCGAGGATCAGGGCCGGTGACGGCTGCTTTTTGAACGTGTTGACCAGGGCCAGGACGAAGCCGCCCAGCGCACCGACGATCATCAGCATGGAGGCCAGGCCCTGTGCTACCACGAGGGTGACCGCTGCGCCGGCAATCACCGCGGCGAGGCAGGCCGCGGTTTTCATGATGACGTCGTCGAACGTCATCCGGCCGGTGTCCGCCGGGCCGGCGGAGGGCTGGCTGTACATCTGCCGCAGCTGTTCGTCCGTCATGCTCTGCGGCTGGGCGCCCCAACCCTGCTGGCCGTACGGCTGCTGGCCGTAGGGTGCCTGGCCGTAAGGTGCCTGGCCGTAAGGCGACTGGCCATAGGGAGCACCGTAGGGAGCCTGCGGGACAGGCGGTGCCTGGGTGGCTCCACGGAAACTCTTTCCGTTGAAGATCGGGTTGCCGCCAAGTGCCATTGCGGGATTCCTCCATGTGGGTGTGGGTGATGAGCTTGTTGTTACGCTACCAATTCCCACGTGGGGGCCACCGCGAAAGTTCCCATGGGGCCCGGTTGCAACCGAACCGTGACCGTTGCTGCGGTTGGGCACCGGACCCCATCAGGAACTAGCCCACGCCCAGGTAGGCCTCCTTGATGGAGGGATCCTCCAGCAGCTGCTTGCCGGTGCCGCTGTGCGTGATCTCCCCCGTCTCCAGGACAAAGGCGCGGTGCGCTCCGGCCAGGGCCTGGTTGGCGTTCTGTTCCACCACCAGGACCGTGGTGCCCTGGGCGTTGATTTCCTTGATGATCTTGAAGATCTGGCGGATGAACTGGGGCGCGAGGCCCATGGACGGCTCATCGAGCAGCAGAAGTTTGGGGTTGGACATGAGGGCGCGTCCGATGGCAAGCATCTGCTGCTCGCCGCCGGACATGGTCCCCCCATACTGTTTTTCCCGCTCCTTCAACCGCGGAAACAGGTCGAAGACGCGGTCCAGGTCCTTGCCCACACCGCTTCGGTCCTTGCGCCCGAAGGTGCCCATATCGAGGTTCTCCATGACGGTCATCCCAGGGAAGATGCCGCGCCCTTCGGGGGCCTGGGAGATTCCGTGGACCACCCGGATGTGGGCCTTCATCTTGGTAATGTCCTGGCCGGCAAAGGTGATCTTGCCTTCGGAGCAGTTCAGCAGGCCGGAAATGGTCCGCATGGTAGTGGTCTTGCCGGCTCCGTTGGCACCGATCAGTGCCACCACTTCGCCTTCGTTGACAGTGAAGGAGATGTCCCGCAGGGCCTGGATCCGTCCGTAGTGGACGGAGACTCCTTCGAGTTCAAGCAACGTCATCTTCAGGCTCTCCTAGGTAGGCGGCAATAACCCGCGGGTCTTCGCGGATCTCGCGCGGTAGTCCGTCTGCGATCTTCTTCCCGAATTCGAGCACGACGATCCGGTCTGTCACGCCCATGACCAGTTTCATGTCGTGCTCGATCAGCAGGACGGTGTAGCCCTCATCCCTGATGGTGCGGATGAGCGCCATCAGTTCCTCTTTTCGGCCGGGTTGAAGCCGGCCGCGGGCTCATCGAGGCACAGCACCTTTGGATCAGTCGCAAGTGCCCGCGCAATTTCGAGCCGCCGCTGGTAGCCGTACGGCAGTTGCCTGGACAGGACGTGTGCGTGGCTGCCGATGCCCACAAAGTCCAGCAGCGCCATGCCGCGCTCGATGGCAGACTTCTCTTCCCTGATATGGGTGGGCAGGCGCAGCAAGGCCCCGCCCACGCTGGTCCGGTGGCGGGCATCCAGGCCCACCACTACGTTCTCAAGGGCGGTCATCTCGCCGAACAGCCGGATGTTCTGGAAGGTGCGGGACAGGCCCAGGCGGGTGATCCTATGCTGCTTAATGCCGTTCAGGACCTGGCCCTCGAGCACCACCTGCCCGCTGGTGGGCTTGTAGACGCCGGTCATCGCGTTGAAACAGGTGGTCTTGCCGGCGCCGTTGGGGCCGATGAGCCCCAGGATCTCGCCGCGTTTGATGTTGAAGCTGATGTTGTCCAGTGCCACGAGGCCGCCGAACTTGATGGTCAGGTTCTGCACCTCAACGATGTTGTCGCCAACTTTGACCGCGATATCGCGGTCCGGCGCCACCTTCTCGGCCAGTTCCTGGTCAACGCCGGCCTCGGCGAGGGCGTCCATGTCCAGGCTCCGGCGCCACTGGAGCCGCGGTGCTGCCTCCAGCCCCGCCATCCTCAATCGTGCTGTCCCGGCCCGGCTGTGCCTCCACGCTGCTGGAGCCGGAGTGCGTTTCCTCGTTGCTCATGCCTCCGCTCCTCTCTGTCCGGCCACGCGGCCTTCCGGGCCGGTCGGTGGATTGTCCGTGTCTTTGGGTTCCGTGTCCCGGCTGGTGATCTTGTTCAGTGCGGTCCTGCCATAGGCCAACAGCCGCTGCCTGGCGGGCAGCAGTCCCTGCGAACGGAAGATCATGATCAGCACCAGGGCAATGCCGAAGATCAGGTACTTGTATTCGGCGATGGCCGTGAACCTCAGCGGGATGTAGCTGACCAGGGCCCCGCCCAGGATGGCGCCTACCTTGTTGCCGGCGCCGCCCAGGACAACTGCGGCGAGGAACAGGATGGACGTGGTGACGTCAAACTTCTGGTTGTTGACGAACCCCACCTGCCCGGCGAACAGAGCGCCGGAAAGGCCACCAATCGCTGCACCGATAGCGAAGGCCCACACCTTGTACTTGAATGTGGGAACGCCCATGATTTCGGCGGCGTCCTCGTCTTCACGGATGGCGATCCAGGCGCGGCCCACCCTGCTGCGTTCCAGGTTGCCCACCAGGAGCGTGACGATGATGATGACGGTCAGGGTCAGCCAGTACCAGGGCACGCCGTTCGAGTTGGAAAAGATCGGCGTTCCGTCAGCCTCGGTGCCCGGGGGTGTCCTACATTCTGGAAACCCACCTGGCCTTTCATGGCAGGAATGATGGTTGCCAGGATGCGGACAATTTCACCGAATCCGAGCGTCACGATCGCAAGGTAATCACCCCTGAGGCGCAGGGTGGGCACGCCCAGGACCACGCCGAAGAACATCGTGACCGCCATGGCGATCGGGATGGTCCACAGGTATGGGATGTGCAGGAATGGCGAGTCGGGACTGGTCAGCATGGCCGCACAGTAGGAACCCACCGCAAAGAAAGCCACATATCCCAGGTCCAGCAGGCCCGCGTAGCCCACCACCACGTTGAGGCCTACGGCGATAGCGCGAACCGGGCCATGTCGAAGCAGGCCAGGGCGAAGTTGTTGCCCGGCTCCGTGGTGATGATGGGAGGGTTGAGCAGTGGAAGCAGGTAGGCCAGGACCACGACGATCACCAGGAACGCCCACTGCTGCTGGCGCGACAAGGCGTGCCAACGGTCGGAGAAGGACCCCGGCTTACGCTTCCCGCGCTGCCGGAGGTCGCTCTTGCCTGGTGCTTTCGATGACGCTTCGCGGTCTTCTGCCGCCTGCTCGGCCGCGGCTGTCCGCAGCGGTGTAGGGCCGTCCGTCATACTCATGCTTTGCTCCTTCCAAGGGAGGTGCCCAGGATGCCTTCGGGCCGCAGCAGCAGCACCAGGACCAACACCACGAACGCCACGACGTCGGTCCACTGCGAGTTGCCCAGCAGGATCTGGCCGTAGTTGCCGATCAGGCCGAGCAGCAACCCGCCCAGCAATGCCCCGCGGACGTTGCCGATCCCGCCGAGCACAGCCGCGGCGAACGCCTTGATGCCCAGGACGAAACCACCGCTGTACTGGACACCGGACGGGATTTTCATGACGTAGAACAAGGCGGCGGCTCCTGCGAGCAGGCCTCCGATAACGAAGGTGGTAATAATGATGCGCTCTTTGTTGACGCCCATCAACGTGGCGGTATCAGGATCCTGGGCAACCGCCCGGATGCCGCGGCCCGTACGCGATTTACTGATGAACCTGTCGGTGCCCACCATCATGATGACCGCGGCGATGATGATCACCAGCTGCTGCGAATCGATGATGGTGCCGAAGACATCGAAAATGGGGGTGGGCCGGAACATGGTGAGGGCCAGTTCGGGGCTGGGACCGCGCCACAGGTAGATGAGGTACTGGATGGTGAAGGAAGCACCGATGGCGGTGATCAGGAAGACCAGGCGGGGCGCGTTCCGTTGCCGCAGGGGTTTGTACGCGATCCGTTCCAGCAGGAATGCCGTCACGGCCGACGCAACCATGGCCAGGACCAGCGCCAGCAGCAGGTTCAGGATGATGGCCCAGATATCGAGCCGGGGAACCGAGGGACCAAAGCCAAGGCTGCTGAGGGTGAAGAAGACTGCGTAGCAGCCGACAATGAAGACTTCCGAGTGGGCGAAGTTGATCAGGTTCAGGACGCCGTAAACCAGGGTGTACCCCAGCGCTACAAGCGCATAGATGGCTCCGAATGTGAGGCCGTCAAAAGTGGCACTCCAAAAATTCTCAGCCAGGGACGGTATGTCGAAGGTGATCCAGTCGTTTTCCGTCGGGAGTAGTGGGACAAGAGAGGGAAGCATGGGAACATCCTGATCCAGTTGCACGCGGCCTTGTGGGCCCGGCCGTGGGACTTGTGTCTATTGGCTTAGCTTGGTGCTGGGCTGCTGCCAAGCGAAGAAAAGGCTGTGGGGGCCCGCTGATGCTGGCCCCCACAGCCGGTTCATGCTTGGTTGCTATTCCCCAATGGGACCGACGGGAACGATCTTTCCGTTTTCCACCTTGTAGCCGTAAACCGTGGGGGCCTGGAGCTCGCCCTTGGCATCCCACTTGTAGTGCTTGCTCAGGCCGTCCTTGTCATAAGCCTTGACCCAGGCCAGCAGGTCAGCCCGGTTCTGCTTGCCTGCGTCGATGCCGGACAGAAGGACGGTTGCCGCATCGTAGCCTTCGATGGAGTACGTTCCGGGCTCGGCTCCCTTGGAAACATCCTTGTAGGCCGATGCGAATTCCGGGATCAGCTCACCGGGGAGGCAGGGGCAGGTGAAGTACGCGTTGTTGGACGCGTCACCCGCCTGCTTGATGAACTGGTCGTCCTTGACACCGTCAGGTGCCACGAACGTTCCGGTGAAGCCCTTTCCAACCAGCTGCTGATCGAACGGGGCGCCCTCGGCGTAGTACCCGGAGTAGAACACCGCGTCCGCCTTGGCATTCATGATCTTGGAAATGACCGCCGAGAAGTCCTTCTGCCCCGTGGTCACCTTTTCCGTCCCGGCCAGGGCACTGCCCAGGCCGGCGGAGGTGGAGGTTGCCAGGCCGATGCCGTAGTCGGAGTCATCCTGGACCAGGTACACCTTCTTGGCGCCGAGCTTCCCGGTGAGGAACTTGGCGGCAGCCGGGCCCTGGACGGCGTCATTGCCGAGGCCCCGGAAGAAGGTGGTCCAGCCGTTGCCGGTCAGGCCGGGGTTGGTGGCCGACGGCGTGATGTGGACCAGGCCCTTCTGCTCGAAGATGTTGCCCGTGGCCTTGGATTCACCAGAGAACGGAAGGCCGACCACGCCCAGGATGTCCGGCTCGCTCACCAACTGGGTGACGGGGCCGGTGGCCTTGTTGGGGTCGCCTTCAGTATCGAACTTCTTGAACTGGACCTGGCAGCCCGGGTTGGCCTTGTTGTGCTGGTCGATGGCCAGCTGGATGCCGTTGAAGATGTTGACGCCGAGCTGGGCGTTGGGGCCGGTCTGTGCGCCTGCGTAGGCGAGCGTGGTGGTCGCGGGGCAGGTTGCCTTGCCGTCGCCGGCGGGCTTTACCGCGCCGGCAGGAACATCAACTTTCGAAATGGCGGGGACGTTCACCTTGCTGGACGAGCCGGAGCTTTCGGTGGTGCCAGGGCCCGCCTGGTTGGCGCAGGCCGACAGCAGCATGCTGAATGTGGCTGCCGCTGCCAACGAGGTGAGGACTTTCTTTCGGTACATTTGTCTGCCTTCCGAAACAGGGCCATGCGATGCGCGTGCGGATCAATGGGGCGCTTCAGCACCCGGATTTGGACCAGGAATTCCTGATTTAGCTTCAAGCTAATGCATAGACAGCGGCTAACCTAAGTGATGGAGGTCACAGCCTTATAACAGTCGTTTCCTCCGCGGAATTAAATGCAGGAAGCCGCCTGCACTGCAGGCGGCTTCCTGGTGTCCGGGCCGTCACGGGTGCCGGAAGGGACAGTCTGTACCCCAGGTGGGACTCGAACCCACAACACGCGGATTTTAAGTCCGCTGCCTCTGCCAATTGGGCTACTGGGGCGCCGGGTCAATGCTACCTGCCCGGGGCGTGTTGGCTGGAAACGCCGACGGCGGCCGGCCCACAGAGGGGACGGCCGCCGTCGGACGCTGTGAAGCGTGTTGGAACGGGCGCGCTACTTGGCGTTGGCTGCCACGGCCTCCTTGGGTGCGGCGGCAGCGGTCGAGCCGGAGCCGCCGGCCGGAACCGCTGCGGGTGCAGCGGCGGGCTTGGGGGCGGGGGTGGCTGCCGAGACGAAGGCGCCGCGGGGGTTGTCCAGGTCCATCAGCTGCGTGGTGTCGCGTCCGGCGAAGAAGCCGATAATCCAGTTCAGGATGACGCGGAATTTGCGCTCAAACGTGGGCATGGCCATGCCGTGGTAGCCGCGGTGGGCCAGCCAGGCAAGTCCGCCCTTGAGGCCGATCCGGCCCAGGAGGTTGATGTTGGCAACACCCTTCCACTCGCCGAAGCCGGCCACTGCACCAAGGTTCTTGTGCTTGTAGTCAGTCAGCGGCTTGTCCCAGCGCGAGGCCCACAGGTTCTTGGCGAGGCGCTTGGCCTGGCGCAGGGCATGCTGGGCGTTGGGGACGCAGGTGCCGTCCGGCAGGCCCTTCCCGGTGAGGTCGGGGACGGCGGCGATATCGCCGGCTGCCCAGGCATTCTCCACGATGCCTTCGTCGCCGGAGATGCGAAGGTCCGGCAGGACACGAACGCGGCCTCGGGGCTCGAGCGGGAAGTCGGTGGAGCGGACCATCGGGTTTGCCTGCACGCCGGCGGTCCACACCAGGGTATCGGCCTCGAATTCCTGGGCGGGGGTCTTGTCCGGGAGGTTGATCAGCTTCAGGATGCCTTCGGCGCTGTCCAGCGAGGTGTTCAGGAGGACCTCGATGCCGCGGCTGCGCAGGTGCTCAACAACCCAGTCAGCCTGCTTGGCGGTGACCTCGGGCATGATGCGGCCCATGGCCTCGACCAGGACGAAGCGGACTTCCTCCTGCTTGATGCGGGGGTTGTTGCGCACGGCGGCGCGGGCGAGGTCTTCCATTTCCGTGATGCACTCGATGCCCGCAAAGCCACCGCCGACAACCACGAAGGTGAGGGCCCGGGCGCGGGCAGCGGGGTCCGTCATGGTCGAGGCAACCTCGATGCGCTCCAGCAGCTTGTTGCGCAGGGCAACGGCTTCCTCGATGGTCTTCAGGCCGATGCCCTTGTCCGCCAGGCCCTTGATGGGGAAGGTGCGGGTGATGGCGCCGGCTGCGAGTACGACGTCGAAGTAGGGAACCTCGAAGTTTTCGCCGCCGTCGGCAGGAGCCACCACGGCCGTCCGGTTGACGTGGTCGATCGAGGTGACACGGCCCTGGATGAGCTCGGTCTGCTTGAGGTGCTGGCGGTGGGAAACCACCGCATGGCGGGCTTCAATGTTGCCGCCGGCCACCTCGGGCAGGAAGGGCTGGTATGTCATGTAGGGCAGCGGATCGACAACGGTGACGATGCCACCGGCATTCGCGATCTTCTTCTGCAGTTTCAGTGCTACGTACAGGCCGACGTACCCGCCGCCGACGACGAGTACCCTGGGACGGTCCTGGAGCTGTGGGGTGGTTGCCATTGTTCAAGGATACAGGAGTTTGTGAAAATCTTCACTAGCCGGGGGCGCCTGCGTAACCTAGGAATCCGGGCGGGTATGGACCCTTTCCATGACCCCAGTGTCGGGTTCTTCGCCGGCAAGGGCAGGGTTGCGGGCAGCCCTCCGCAGCTGGACAGCGGCGGCCGCGATGATGGCCAGGAACAGTACGGCAAAACCAATCACGACGGAGGCGCTGATGGCACTGTCGCGCTGTGACGGCGCCTTGGCGGCGGGAACAGTGGCCTCCGGCAGCGTGGGCACCGCGCTGGGCGCAGTAGTCGCAGTGGGCAGCGGGGTTGCCGGGGCAGCGTTGCCGCGGCGGTGCACGCGGATCCACTCGGCGATGGTGCCCAGCGGATTGACCGAGACTTCCGGAACGTCGGCCTTGAGGGCCGCCTCGGCGTTGAGGATGCCATAGCCGTACAGCGGATCCTTCCCGGGTGCGCCGGCGTCCCTTGCGGTGGAAACAATCCGGTTGATCACCTGTTCTGCGCTCATGTCCGGCCACTTGGATCGGATCAAGGCGGCCACGCCGGCCACGATCGGCGTGGACCCGGAGGTTCCGGCCCACTCCGCGTAGCCCCCGCCGGGGAGCCCGCCGAGGAGGTTCTCGGCGGGGGCGGCCACGCCGATGCTGATGCCCTGGGAAGAAGCGTCCACGCTGGCCACGTTCTTGCGGTCCAGCCCGGCGACGGTGAGGACACCGGGGATGGTGGCCGGGGCCCCCACCTGGGTGTTGCCTCCCACCCGGTTGCCGGCGGCGGCGACGATAACGACGTCCTTTTGCTCGGCATACAGGAAGGCGGCGTCCCAGCTTTGCGGCCACTGCGGCGTTGTGCTGCCGAGCGAAATGTTGATGACTTTGGCGCCGTTGTCGACGGCCCAGCGGACTGCCTCGGGAATCTGGTCCTGGTCGCTTTTGCCCGATGGATTGGCCGAGCCCAGCCAGGTGGAGACCGACAGGATTTGCGCTTCGGGCGCCACGCCCATGATCCCGTCGGGCGGAACCGCCGGCCCGGGGCTGGGGCTCGGGCTCGCACTGGCGGCCTGGTGTCCGCGTCCTGCCAGCATGGTGGCAACCAGGGTGCCGTGTTCGGGCTTGGAGCCGACGCTCTTCAGGCCGTCCGGCTGGCCTGAGCCGGATGCGTCATACCCGCCGACAATTGCGCCTTTGAGGTCCGGGTGTTGGGCGTCGATGCCGCTGTCGATGACGGCAACCTTGACACCGGCGCCCTTGGACACTTCCCAGGCCTTGGTAATACCCGAGTCTGCAAGCCAGTACTCCTTATCGCGCCATTCGTCGGCATGTGCGGCCGGCGCCGTGAACAGGCCGGCGCACAGGCAGCACGCGGCAAGCAGGACGGCAACTGCAGCGGCCGCCGCCCGGGACAGAACCGGGGTTGAAGCTGGTGTGGAGTGCATGGGCCTAACCGATGCTCAGCGCGATGCCGTCAAGGATGTCGTGTTCGCTTGCGGTGGCCGCGGTGATCCTCCCGCCGCTCAGCTCCCCCATCCGTTCCAGGACCCGGCGCCACACCAGTCCCCCGGCTCCGATGACGTCCACCCGTCCGGGGTGCATGTACGGCAGCGCGGCGCGGGCGGCGCGGGTCATGCCGAGCAGGTCGGTGGCTGCGGAGCGGACTTCCCCGATGGGCAGCGCCACGCCGTGGATGGCGTCCGGCGAATATTCGGGCAGCCGGAGCGCATGCGCGGTGATGGTGGTGACGGACCCGGCAACACCGACGACGGCGGTGGCGCGTTCCAGCGGTACGTTCCGGCCGGCGCGGTCCATGGCTGCGTCCACGTCGGCTTCTGCGGCTGCAATCTGTTCGGCTGTGGGTGGATCACTGCGCAGGTGCCGTTCCGTCAGCCGGACGCAGCCGATGTCCACGGACTTCGCCGCGGTGACGCCGGCGGCGGTGCCCAGCACGAACTCGGTGCTTCCCCCGCCCAGGTCCACCACCAGCACCTCCTGCCCATCGAGGACGGGCAGGACGCTGCTGGCCCCGGCAAACGACAGTGCCGCTTCCTCGTCCCCCGAGATGACCTCAGGCTCCACTCCCAGCAGGTCCCGGACACCGTCCACGAAGACGTGCCGGTTGCGTGCGTCGCGGCTTGCGGAGGTGGCCACGAAGCGGATTTTCCGGGCGCCATGTTCCCTGATCAGCCGGGCGTAGTCGGCGGTTGCGGCAAGTGTGCGTTCCAGCGCCTCCGGAGCGAGGCTCGCCGGTGGCATCCACGCCCTGGCCCAGCCGGACCACGCGCATCTCCCGCACGACGTCGGTGAGGACCGTGCTGCCGTTGCTACGGTCGATGTCGGCGATGAGGAGCCGGATGGAGTTGGTGCCGCAGTCGATGGCGGCCACGCGGGTCATTCGGCCGCCCCTGGCGTTCCGGCGGACTTCCGGACGGGAGCCGGCCGGCCGACGATATCCGGCAGGCCCTGGGGCCCGTGGCGGCTGAGGTCCTTCGAAGGTGCCTCGCCGGCGGTGTCCCAGGCGCCGTCGCACCAGCACTTGTCCGCCGTCCACCATTCGCTGATCATTTCCAGCGCCTGGTCGCCCAGGGGGTTGACGCCGCTGCCTGCCGCCAGCGAGTGCCCCACCAGGACATGCAGGCACTTCACGCGGGTGGGCATCCCGCCCGCTGAGACACCGTCGATTTCCGGGACGGCTCCAATTCCGGAGCGCTGTCCGATGGCATCGCGGGCGGCGAGGTACTCCTCATGCGCGGAACGGTAGGCAGCGGCGAGGCTGGAATCGCCGGCCAGCCTGGAGGTTCATGTCATTCATGACGCCGGCAGCTTCGAGCCTGGAAACCGCGGAAGTGATCACGGGGTGCGTCAGGTAGAAGGTGGTGGGAAACGGCGTACCGTTGCTCAGCCGTGGTGCGGTGGCGGCCACCAGGGGGTTGCCACAGACGCAGCGGGCGGGAATCTCCACGACGTCGCGGACGGGGCGTCCCAGCTGCCTGCTCAGTACTTCAAGGTCGTGTGCTGTTGGTTGGCGGGATTCGTCCCGGGCGGCTGCCGTGTTGTGTTCCACTGTCGCGGGCCGTCCTTCCTGTGCGGTTCAGTCTGTGGCCGCGCGCCTGATGGACTCCCACAGGGAATCCACCCACGGCAGATCGGCGGGGTCTTGTGCTGCTGCGCCGGCGGGGCTACTGCTTTCTCCGGCCGGCTCATCGCTGCCAAAAACCCAGTAGCCGGTTTCGCCCGGCATAACCATGTTAATGCGGTCGCGGGCCTGCTGCTTCACGTAGTTGGGGTCCTGCCACCGCGAAACCTGCTGGCGGAGGGAATCGCCTTCGGCCTGGCGTGCGGCGATATCGGCGTTCAGGGCATCGATTTCGGCCTTCTTGTCGAAGAAGATCTTGACCGTGGGCGCCAGCATGACGGTGATGGCGACCATCACCACTGCCAGTGCGAGCATCCGCCCGGAAAACGCCTTCGCGGGGACGGGATGCTGGTCCTCTTCGGCGTTCCGCGCATCCTTGCCGTCAACCGGGCTGCTGCCTTTGCGGGAGGCGGACGGCCTGGGCGTCGTGGCTTCGCCCGCCTTCGCGGAGGCGTGGCCTGCAGTTCCACGCCCGTGGTTGTCCTTCGAAGGTGCTGCGGCCGCGCTGGCCGCGCCCTTGGCCGGGCGGAAATCCGCCCGGATCACCTCGGCGCCGCCGGAGGATCCGTCGTCGGCCGTTTCCTTGGCTGGACGGGCGGGGGCGACCTTGGGAACTTTGGGGCGGCGGGTAGCCATGACACTCCTGAAACGCAGCCTCCCTGGGCCGCCACTGTCTGTGCTGGAAAATCACTGCGGACAACCACTGCTGGTCCAAATGCTGCGGAAACAACAGCGGTGGCTATGGTCTTTCAACCATAGCCACCGCTGATGGGTTTAGGCGGTTACTAGCCCTTGAAACGCGGGAACGCGCTGCGTCCGGCGTAGCGTGCGGCGTCGTCCAGTTCCTCTTCGATGCGGAGCAGCTGGTTGTACTTGGCAACGCGCTCGGAGCGGGCGGGCGCGCCGGTCTTGATCTGGCCGGCGTTGGTGGCCACCGCGATGTCGGCGATGGTGGTGTCCTCGGTCTCGCCGGAGCGGTGCGAGGTGATGGTGGTGTAGCCGGCGCGCTGGGCCAGGCTGACGGCGTCCAGGGTCTCCGTCAGGGAACCGATCTGGTTGACCTTGACCAGCAGGGAGTTGGCGGTCCGGGTGTCGATGCCGCGCTGCAGGATGGCGGGGTTGGTGACGAAGAGGTCATCGCCCACCAGCTGGACCTTGTCGCCGATGCTGTCGGTGAGGGTCTTCCAGCCATCCCAGTCGTTCTCGTCCAGCGGGTCCTCGATGGAAACCAGCGGGTAGTCGTTGACCAGGCTCGGCGTAGTAGGCGCTCATGTCGGTGGCGGACAGGGCCTTGCCCTCGAACTGGTAGGCGCCGTCCTTGAAGAACTCGGAGGATGCGACGTCCAGGGCCAGGGCGATGTCCTTGCCCGGGGTGTAGCCGGCGTTCTTGATGGCTTCCTGGATGAGGTCCAGCGCTGCGCGGTTGGACGGCAGGTTGGGAGCGAAGCCGCCTTCGTCGCCGAGGCCGGTGGACAGGCCCTTGGCCTGCAGGACGGACTTGAGGTTGTGGTAGACCTCGACGCCCCAGCGCAGGCCCTCGGAGAAGGTCTCGGCGCCTATGGGGACGATCATGAATTCCTGGATGTCGACGTCGGAGTCGGCGTGGGAGCCGCCGTTGAGGATGTTCATCAGCGGCACAGGCAGGACGTGCGCGTTGGGTCCGCCCAGGTACTTGTAGAGCGGCAGGTCAGCGGAGGCTGCGGCTGCGTTGGCAACTGCAAGGGAGACGCCCAGGATGGCGTTGGCGCCGAGCTTGCCCTTGTTGGGGGTGCCGTCCAGGTCCAGCATGGCCTGGTCGATGCTCCGCTGGTCGGTGGCGTCGAAGCCGGTCAGGGCGGGGGCGATCTGGTCGATCACGGCGTCGACGGCCTTCTGCACGCCCTTGCCGAGGTAGCGGCCCTTGTCACCGTCGCGCAGTTCGACGGCCTCGTGCTCGCCGGTGGAAGCGCCGGAGGGAACCGCCGCGCGGCCGATCTGGCCGTCGGACAGCAGGACTTCAACTTCGACGGTGGGGTTGCCGCGGGAATCGAGGATCTCGCGGGCGTGGATGGCATCGATAAGCGCCATGAATTTGCTCCTTTATGGGCGATTAACGGGGGGATTCAGGCAAAAAACTCGACGTATTCGTCACGGTCCAGCCTAGTCGAGAGTGCTCCGGGTTACTCAAACGAGTCAAGGCCCTGACGTCATGATGGCGCCGCGTCGTTTTGATCACCTTGGGCGCGTTGGTACCGGCGGACCGCGGCCCGCAGGGCACGCTCGGCGTCCATGCCGTTGTCCCGGGCGGAACGCACGACGGCGAGCAGCAGGCTTCCGAGCTCGTCCTCGCTTTCGGGTATTGGCACCCCGGCGGGCAGACCCAGCCCGGCACGGGCCGCACGGTCCAGTGATTTCTGCGCCTTGGCCAGGGCCGGAAGTGCCTGCGGAATTCCGTCAAAGGCACCCGGCCGCCCGGGCCGTTCGGCACGCTTGACCGTGTCCCAGGTCTGCTCAATTTCCTCGACCGTGGCAGGAAAGCTGTCCTGCAGTGACCCGTCAGGCCTGAAGACGTGGGGGTTCCGGCGGATCATCTTGGCACCCAGGCCGCGCGCCACGTCGTCGAACGTGAACGCGCCGCGCTCCTCCGCAAGTCGGGCGTGCAGCACCACCTGGAGCAGGACGTCGCCAAGCTCCCCTGGAGTTCGGCGTCGGGATGGCCGTCTTCGATGGCCTCGGCCACCTCGTACGCCTCCTCCAGGAGGTACTCAACCAGCGATGCGTGCGTCAGGTCACCCATCCACGGGCAGTGCACCCGCAGGGCAGCTATTTCCCCAACCAGCCTGGGTGACTGGTGCCTGTTCAGCCAAGGTTGGCGTAGGCGTCGTTGATGTACTCCACCAGCGCTTCCTTTTCCTCCAACGGCAGGAAGGATGCCTCGGCGGCGTTCAGGGTCAGTTCCAGCAGGTCATCGAGGTCGTAGTCGAAGGTTTCCACCAGCAGGTTGAACTCATCGGTCAGGGTGACGCCGCTCATCAGGCGGTTGTCGGTGTTGATGGTGACGTTAAAGCCCAGGCTAGAGCATGTCCAGAGGGTGGCTTTCGATGCCTTCGCCGAACTCCGCGATCGCGCCGGTCTGGAGGTTGGAGGACGGGCAGATCTCCAGGGCGATACCGCGGTCCCGGACCCAGCTGGAGAGGTCGCCGAGGGTGACCAGGCCCACGGTATCCCCTGCTTCCTCGTCGTCGTCGAATTCCACCATGATGTCCTCGGCAATGCGGACGCCGTGTCCCAGCCGCAGGGCCCGGCCGTCCACCAGTGCGGACTGGATGCTCTCCAGCCCGGCAGCCTCGCCGGCGTGCACTGTGGCGGGGAAATTCTGCTGGGCAAGGTAGGTGAAGGCGTCCTTGAAGCGGCTGGGCAGGAATCCGTCCTCGGCCCCGGCGATGTCAAAGCCCACAGCACCCTTGTTGCGGTGCCGCACGGCCAGTTCAGCGATCTCCTGGCCACGGTCGGCGTGGCGCATGGCGGTGATCAGCTGGCCCACCTGGATCTCGCGCCCGGTCTCGGAAACGGCTTCGACGCCGGCTTCCAGGCCTTCCTGTACTGCCTCCACGGCCTCGTCCAGGCTGAGCCCCTTCTGGAGGTGCTGCTCGGGCGCCCAGCGGACTTCGCCGTACACCACGCCGTCGTCGGCGAGGTCCTCGACGAACTCCTTGGCCACGCGGAACAGGCCGTCCCACGTCTGCATGACGGCCACGGTGTGGTCGAAGGTCTCCAGGTAGCGGACCAGGGATCCGGAGTCAGCTGATTCGCGGAACCACTGCCCCAGGGCCACGGGGTCCGTCGAGGGGAGCGTGTGGCCTGCGGCCTCCGCCAGTTCGATGATGGTGGCCGGACGGAGTCCTCCGTCCAGGTGGTCGTGAAGGGAAACCTTGGGCAGGCTCTTCAGGTCAAAATCGATGGCAGGGGCAGCGTCAACAATGGGCTCAGTCACGTTCCCACCTTAGGGTGGGCCGGACTTCAATGCCAGCCGCTACTTGGCCGCCGGACCGGCCTCTGCCGACGGCACCACGAAGGCCTGCGTGCCGGGGCGCCCTTCCTGGCCCGAACCGGAGGAGTCCTCGCTCCATTCATCTGTTTCCGGAGCGTCGTGCCGGCCCAGCCGTTTGTGCCACCAGCGGAGCAGGTGGTCGATGAGCACGCCCAGGACGATGGCGAACACGACGGCGATGCCGGCGCTCAGCAGCGGGTTGTGGTGCAGCCAAGGGAACGAGCGGCGAGCAGGCCGATGCCAAGGGAGTATCCCACCCAGGTCAGGCAGGCAACGGCGTCGAAGGCGAAGAACCGGCGGTGCGAGAAGCCTGTGCTGCCGGCCACGTAGTTAACCGCCACCCGGCCCCAGGGGATGTAGCGGGCGGTGAAGATCAGTACCGCGCCGCGTTTCTCAAGCTCGTAGCGGGCCCAGGCGAAGACTTTCCGGACCTTGGGCCGGCGCATCCACCCCCACCGCTCCAGGCCGATCCTGCGGCCCAGAAGGTAGGCCATGTTATCGCCGCAGATGGCGCCGACCAGCGCCGTGAGGCCCAGGATCCAGAGATTTGGTTCGCCGCTGTGCCGCGAGAAGGCTGCGAGGGCCACGATGAGGGTCTCGCTGGGGACCACCATGGCGAAGCCGTCCACGAAGAAGAACACCAACAGCGCCGGGTATATCCACCACTGGCCCGCTGCATGGAGCACGGCCTCATTAATAAACTCCACGCGGTGTTGCTCCTGTATAAAAATGACACAGCCAAAGTGCCGCAGCCAAAGCGGAAATCGTTCCTAAGTCTCCCATGCCGGGGCCGCTGTCCGCTACGCCCCAATGCCCGGAATTACCCCTTCAACGCCCCGGTCAGGCCCCGGGTTCCCGGATCCGTTCCACCACGTTTGTTTTACCCCGGAGTTTGTTGATCACCAGGTCCACCCCGATGCCCAGCGCCACCGCGCAGACAATGGCGATTGCCGCGCCCAGGACATGGTTGTCCTCGAACCACTGGCCAAAAAATAGCCCGATCGCCACCGAGTAGCCAGCCCACAGGCTGGCCGACAGCATGGTTAGGCCCACGAACCGCAGGTGGGCGTAGTGGGTGACCCCCGCCGTCAGGTTGACCGCCACCCGGCCGATCGGGACGAAGCGGGCCACCAGGACCAGCGACGCCGGCCGTTTCCGCAGTTCCCGTCCCGCCCAGCGGAACGCACTTTGCATTCGTGGGCCGCGCATCCACGCCCAGCGCCTGGTGCCTACCCGCCGCCCCAGCAGGTACGCGATGTTGTCGCCGAGGAAAGCACCGGCTGCCGCCACCAGCAGCAGGAGCAGCGGATTGGGCAGGTCCGCGGTGGCGGCAACCGCTGCGAGGCCCACCACCACGGATTCGCTGGGAATGGGTGGGAAGAAGCCGTCAATGACGCAGCACGCCAGCACCAGGACCAGCACCCACGGCTGACCGGCGGCGGCGAGGATGAAGTCATTGACGGCCTGCATTTGTCCCTATGCTATCCGGTCGATGATGAGCTGCTGGGCGGGCCGCGAACCTTCCGGGGCGATGACCACGGCGTGTTCCAAGGCTTCCCGGGCCCGGCCGAACCGTTCAGGGGTGTCGGTGAGCAGTGTCATCAGGGGTTCACCCGCACGGACGGTGGCGCCGGGCTTGGCATGCATGCGCACTCCCGCCCCTGCCTGGACTGCGTCCTCTTTGCGGGCGCGGCCGGCACCCAGCCGCCAGGCAGCCACGCCAACGGCGAGCGCATCCAGTTCCACCAGCACCCCGTCGGCAGGGGCGTAGACGACGTCGGATTCCCTCGCCACCGGCAGGGCGGCGCGGGGGTCACCGCCCTGGGCGGCGATCATTCGGTTCCAGACGTCCATGGCGCGGCCGTCCTTGAGGGCGGCGGCGGGGTCGGCGTCGTGCACCCCTGCGCAGGCGAGCATCTCTTCGGCGAGCCGGACGGTCAACTCCACCACGTCTTCCGGGCCGCCGCCGGCCAGGACCTCCACGGACTCCTCGACCTCGATCGCGTTGCCCGCGGTCAGGCCCAGCGGCGTGTTCATGTTGGTCAGCAGTGCAACGGTGTTGACTCCTGCGTCCTTGCCGAGCGCCACCATGGTTTCGGCGAGTTCGCGGGCGCGGGACTCGTCCTTCATGAAAGCGCCGCTGCCCACCTTGACGTCCAGGACCAGCGATCCGGTGCCCTCCGCGATCTTCTTGCTCATGATGGAGGACGCAATCAGCGGTATGGCCTCTACCGTGCCGGTGACGTCGCGCAGCGCGTAGAGCTTCTTGTCCGCGGGGGCCAGGCCTGCACCGGCGGCGCAGATGACCGCGCCCACGTCCTGGAGCCTGGGCCAGGATGTCGTCATTGCTGAGGTCCGCGCGCCAGCCCGGGATGGACTCCAGTTTGTCAAGCGTGCCGCCGGTGTGCCCCAGGCCGCGGCCGGAAAGCTGCGGGACGGCGACGCCGAACACTGCCACCAGCGGGGCCAGCGGGAGGGTGATCTTGTCCCCTACCCCACCGGTGGAATGCTTGTCCGTGGTGTATTTCAGGCCGCCGTCGGGGCGCCGGAGGCTGGAGAAATCCATCCGTTCACCGGAGGCGATCATTGCAGCGGTCCAGCGTGCAATTTCGGCGCGGTCCATGCCGTTGAGCAGGATGGCCATGTTCAGGGCCGCCATCTGCTCATCGGCTATGGCGCCCCGCGTATAGGCATCGATGGTCCAGTCAATCTGTTCGGGACTCAACGTCCCCTTGTCGCGTTTGATGCGGATGATGTCAACGGCGTCGAACGCTTCGGCTTTACTGTCGGTCACCGGGTCTCCTCCAGGTGTTCGGGACCAAAGGCGTCGGGCAGCACCTGGTCCATGGTCTTGATGCCTTTGCTGGTCATAAGCTGCATGCCTGGTGCCGCGAATTCGTAAAGCAGCTGCCGGCAGCGCCCGCAGGGCATGAGCACGTTGCCCTGCCCATCCACGCAGTAGAAGGCCCGCAGCAGTCCGCCGCCGGTCATTTGGAGTTCCCCCACCAGGACGCACTCCGCGCAGAGGGTCAGTCCATAGCTGGCGTTCTCAACATTGCAGCCGCTGACAATCCGGCCGTCCCCCGTCAGGGCCGCGGCCCCCACCGGATACGTCGAGTACGGGGCGTACGAGTTCTTCATGGCGGCGACGGCGGCGGCCTCCAGGGCGGCCCAATCCACCTGCTGTGCGTTGTCCACGCCGGTCATCCTTTGACGTAGGGGATGCCATCGGCCGCGGGCGGCCTGGACCGTCCCACCAGGCCCGCCACCGCGACGACGGTCAGGGCGTAGGGCAGCATCGCCATGAACTGGCTGGGGACCGGTGAACCGATGATGGTGATGATGCTTTGCAGGTTGTCGGCGAAGCCAAACAGCAATGCCGCCAGGAACGCGCCGATGGGATTCCACCGTCCGAAGATCATGGCTGCAAGGGCGATGTAGCCGCGGCCGCCGGACATGTCCTTGCTGAACGCATCCACCGACACCAGGGTGAAGAAGGAGCCGCCGATTCCTGCGATGGCCCCGCCCATGAGGACGTTGATGAAGCGCGTCCGGTTGACGTTGATGCCCACTGTGTCGGCCGCCTGGGGGTGTTCGCCGACGGCCCGAACGCGCAGGCCCCACTTGGTGTGGAACAGTCCGACATACACAACGATCACGGCCACGTACATGAGGTAGCCCACCAGCGATTGGCGGAACAGGATGGGGCCGATGATCGGGATGTCGGCGAGGAACGGAATATCCACGGCCTGCAGCCGCCCGGGCTTGTTTAGGTGTTCGGGGTCCGCCGTGAGCAGGGTGGAGAACAGGAAGCTGGTGAGGCCGCTGATCAGGACGTTGAGGACCACCCCGACGATGATCTGGTTGACGAGGTACTTAATGCTCACCACGGCCAGGACAAGGGACACGAGCGCACCGGCGACTGCCGCCGAGATGAGCCCCACATAGACGTTGGCGGTCACGGTGGCAACGACGGCGGCGGAGAACGCACCGAGCAGGAGCTGGCCTTCGATGGCGATGTTAACCACGCCGGCCCGTTCGCACAGCACACCGGACAGCGAGCCGAACACCAGGGGTACGGCCAGGGTCACGGCACCGGCCATGAGTCCGCCGAGGGAGATGGAAGGTTCGGGGTCACGCCCGCCGGCGACGATCCAGATCATGAAGCCGATTAGGAAGACCACTGCGAAGATGCCGCCCAGCCATCCGGGGGTGCGCCGCCTCTTCACGGTCAGGAAACAGGCATACCCTGCCAGTGCGAGCAGCAGGACCGAGCAGATCCAGCCCAGCGCCATCGAAGGCACGGTAATCTTTTCCACACCTGCGACGCCGAGGGCGGCCAGGCCCAGGACGGCGACGGCAGCGATGGTGGTGGCGGGAATCCAGCGGTCTACTCCCCGCCCTCCCGCCGCTGGCTGATCCAGCGGTACCCGACGTAGGCGGCGGCGGCCAGCGCCACGGCCAGGGTGACCCACGCCGCCGTGGAGGAGGCGTTCGGATCGCGGGCTTCGGCGATGCGGAAACCGGCAGATTTTGGGTTGGCCAGGAAACCGAACAGCACGGTCCCCAGGATGGCGAGCAGGCCCAGGCCGACGCCGGCTTTCCAGCTCACCAGTTCAGTTGTGCCTGTCCGGCCTCCGGCGCGGTTGGCTCCGGTTGTCCTGCCTGTTCCTTTTCCGGTGCCCGGCTGTTTGCCTGTGGGAGATTGTGTCGTGGCGCTCATACTGCCGCTCCGCTCTTGACGTCGCCGGTACGCGAACCGGCGGTCCCACTTGTGGTGGTCTTCTTCTTACGGGGGTTGAGTCCGAATATCGCACGGACCAGCGGCGGTGCTGCGATGAACAGCACGATCAGGGACTGGATGACGAGCACAATGTCGATCGGCGTCTGTGTCTGGGCCTGCATTGCCACGCCGCCGGCGCGGAAGGCGCCGAACAACAGGCCCGCAAAGAAAGTCCCCCACGGCGTCGAGCGTCCCAGGAGTGCCACCGTGATGGCATCAAAACCGATGGAGGCGGCGACACCGCCGGAGAGGTACTTTTCCGTGCCGGACACTTGGGCCACGCCGGCCAGGCCGGCCAGCGCACCGGCGATCGCCATCACCAGGATGGTGCTGCGGGCGACGTTGATGCCGGCGGTGCGGGCCGCGCTGGGGTTCGCACCAACGGCGCGGAACTCAAAACCGATCGTCGAGCGGTTCAGCAGCCACCAGACGAAGGCGGTGGCCGCTATCGCGGCCAGGAAGCCGGCATGCAGGCGGAATTGCGGTCCGAGCAGTTCGGGGAACAACGCGGTGGGGTCAAGGAAAGGCGAGATCGGGTTCGTGGAACCCTTGCGCTGGAAAGCCGGGGTGGTGAGCAGGAACAGCAGCAGGAAGTTGGCGATGTAGTTGAGCATGATGGTCACGATCACCTCGTGCGCGCCGGTCCGTGCTTTCAGCAGGCCCACGACGCCGCCCCAGACCGCGCCGCCGACGAGGCCGGCCAGGATGACGACCAGCAGGTGCAGGCCGATGGGCAGGTGCCAGGCGAACCCTACGTATGCGCCGAAGAGCGCGCCGAAGATGATCTGCCCTTGGGCACCGATGTTGAACAGGCCGGCGCGGAACGCCAGCGCGACGCCGAGCCCGGCGCAGATCAGCGGGGTTGCGACGGTGAGGGTCTCGGTGATCGGGTACAGCTGGGCTGCCAGGTCGGCACCTGCCCAGTTGAAGATGGACCCCTGTACCAGGGCAGTGTAGGGACGAATGACCTCGGTCAGGAGGTCCCCGGGCTGGGCGAAGAAGTAACCGGCTGTGACGGCGACTTTGGGGTTGGTCACCGCCATCAGGATGCCGCCGAGCACGATCGCCAGCAGCACGGAGAGAAAAGAGACCATGGCGTTGCCGGTGAAGATCTGGTGCAGGACGGATCCGCTGCCGTCCCGGTCATGGTCCCGGCCTCGCCGCTGGGTGGCTGCCGGAACGGCAGACGGCGGCATCTGGCCGCCGGCGGTGTCAAGGACGACGTCGGAGGCCACAGCCTCGGAGGTGGTAACGCCGGGCACCCGGGTGTCGATGGGCTCCGGGGCGCTGTTGCGGCCGGTGGCCTGCGGTTCCGGGGTTGTCTTTTCAGACATGGGATTCTCCTTCGTGGCCGGCAGGCTCCGATACCGCCGCGGTGGTGGCGCCGGAAACATGGGCGGCGGCGCTGGCTTCGGCTTCTGCGGCCGGGACACCGGCCATCATCAGGCCCAGCACGTCGCGCGACGTGGTGGCCGGTACGATTCCCACCAGCCGGCCGCGGTAGAGCACGGCGATCCGGTCGGCCAACTGAAGTACTTCGTCCAGTTCCGTGGACACGATCATGACCGGCGTCCCGTGGTCACGCTCGGCGATGACCCGCTTGTGCACAAACTCAATCGAACCGACGTCGAGCCCACGTGTGGGCTGCGAGGCGATGAACAGGCGCAGCGGACGGGAGAGCTCACGGGCCAGGACCACCTTCTGCTGGTTGCCGCCGGAAAGGGTGCCCACCGCGGCGGACACGGAGGGCGTGCGGACGTCGAATTCCTCGACCTTCCTGGCGGCGTTCTCCGCGATCACGCCCGGCTTCATCCCCACGCCGCGGGCGAAGGGCGCTTTGTCGTAGAGGTCCAGGATCATGTTTTCGGAGATGGTGAACGTGCCCACCAGGCCGTCAAGGGTACGGTCCTCGGGGACGAAGCCCACACCGGCACCGAGGACGTGCTTGACGCTCCTGCCCAGCAGTTCCTCGCCGTCGAGCGCGACGGACCCGGCCACGTGCGGCTGCACGCCGAGGATCGCCTCGGTCAGTTCCGTTTGCCCGTTGCCTTGCACTCCGGCGATGGCCAGCACTTCGCCCTTGGCGATGTCGAAGGACAGGTCATCGACCACATGCTGGCCGTTGTGGTCCGTCACGGTCAGGTTGCGGACCTTGAAGGTCACGTCACCGGCCTTGGCGGGCGCCTTGTCGAGGGTCAGGCTCACCGTGCGGCCAACCATGGCGGATGCCAGGCTCGGTGGGGGAAGCCGTGGGATCCGCCTGTCCCACCACCTTGCCGCGGCGGATGACCGTGATGGTGTCCGAGATGGCTTTGACTTCACGCAGTTTGTGGGAAATGAAGACGATCGACTTACCGTCGCGCTTCAGCTGACGGATAATGTCCAGGAGTTCATCGGTCTCCTGCGGCGTCAGCACGGCGGTGGGTTCGTCGAGGATGAGCACCTCGGCATCACGAACCAGCGCCTTGATGATCTCGACCCGCTGCTGGACGCCGACGGGCAGGTCCTCCACCAAGACGTCGGGGTCGACGTCGAACCCGTACTGGTCCGAGATGCGGCGGATCTTCTCGCGCGTGGCTTCCAGGTTGAGGAGGCCGGCGGCTTTGGTGGCCTCATTGCCCAGCGCCACATTTTCGGCCACGGTGAAGACCGGGATGAGCATAAAGTGCTGGTGGACCATCCCGATGCCGGCCGCCATGGCCTCGCCGGGGTCTTTGAAGACGACCGGCTTGCCATCGACCAGGATTTCACCTTCGGTCGGATCGTACAGGCCGTAGAGCACGTTCATCAGGGTGGATTTCCCTGCGCCGTTCTCGCCCAGGAGGCAGTGCACCTGCCCCGGTTCGACGACCAAATCGATGTGGTCATTGGCTACCAGGGACCCGAATCTCTTCGTGATCCCTTTCAGTTCGAGTTTCAAAACCCCAACCAATCTGTGTGTGTATGGATCTGCTCCGGCGCGCTGTCGGCGGCAGGGCAGCGGGTAGTCCCAGCCTAGTGTCACGGGTGGTTCCTGGGCAGGGCAGGGAGGCGGTAATGAGCACCGCCGGCACGGTGCCGGCGACAGTTAGGTTGCCAGCAAAACAGAACGCGCTGCCCTCCGGCCGGGGTAACGGCGGAAGGGCAGCGCGCCCCGCGGTTCGGTGCTTACTTGGTGGGGCTGGACTTCGATTCGACCTTGACGGTGCCGGAGATGATGTCCTTCTTGAGCTGGTCCAGGTCGCTCTTCAGGTCTGCCGGCACGGCGGAATCGAGATCGTGGAACGGCGCCAGGGCCACGCCGCCGTTTGCAAGAGTTCCGATGTACGGCGATGCGTCGAACTTGCCGTCCTTGTCGTCCTTGATGACCGTCTCCACAGCGGTGGACATGGTTTTCTGGACGGAAGAGAGGATCACGGACTTGTAATCCGGGGCAGTCAGGTAGCCATCAGAGTCAACCCAGATGAGCTTGGCGTCCTTGCCCTTGGACTTGGCATCGAGGATCGCGGAGCCCGCGCCGCCGCCAACGGGTCCGGCCACGGGAAGGACAACGTCTGCGCCCTGGTCAAGGAAGCCCTGGGTCAGGACCTTGCCCTTGTCCACCTGCTTGAAGTCACCGACGAAGGTGCCGTCCTGCTTGTCCTTGTCCCAGCCGATGAGCTGGACGCTCTTGCCCTTCTTCTCGTTGTAGTGCTTCACGCCATCGGCAAAGCCGTCCATGAAGATGGTGACGGTGGGGATGTTGATGCCGCCGAAGGTTGCGACCTTCCCGGTCTTGGAAGTGCCTGCTGCCAGGTAGCCGGCCAGGAACGCGGCCTGGGCCGTGTCGTAGACGATCGGCTTGACGTTCTTGGGGAACGTCGGGTCATTGTAGTCAATGATGGCGAAGTGGCTGTTCGGGTTGGCCGTCGCGATGGACTTGGTGGCGTCGCCGAGCAGGAAACCGACGGTCACGGTCAGCTTGCAGCCCTGCTGGACCATGGAGCGGAGGTTGGGATCATAGTCCGTGTCAGCCTTGGACTGGACGTGCTTTTCTTTAATCCCGAGGTCCTTCACGGCGCTCTGCAGGCCCTCGTAGCCGGACTGGTTGAACGACTTGTCGTCGAATCCTCCGGAGTCGGACACCATGCATGCGGTGTAGTCCGAGGCGGTGGCTGAACCGGAGGGGCCGGACGCGGACGGGGCGGCTCCGCAACCGGTGAGCAGCAAGGCGGACGCACCGAGGGTGGCCACACCGGCCATTGAACCGCGCCTGACGCCGGCACGCAGTGATTTCTTCAATTTTCCTCCAGGGATGATGCGAGTGGCACTACGGGCGGAATTCAATGAGTGTCCGTTTCGGCGCTGAAATTCTGTTTTCACTGAAGGCACGCAGCACTGCGCCGGAGCGCACTGATGGCAATCACTTTAGTGGCCTGCGCCACGTCCCCATAGCACGGCGGGAGCTGACCCCGGATATTGTTTACAAGTTGTTACCAAGCAGTAAGGGCGCCTCCAAAGGAGGCGCCCCTGCTGCTTACGGCTCTTGAGTTGCGATCAGTGCTTGGGCTACAGCCGGACCAGCATCTTGCCGGTGTTGGCCCCGTCAAGGAGGTCCATGAAGGCCTGCGGGGCGTTCTCCAGGCCGTCCACGATCGTCTCGTCGTAGCGCACGGTACCGTCTGACAGCCAGGCCGCCATCTTCTCTGCGAACTCCGCCGCGTGCTGCCGCTGGCCGCCCACCAGGAATCCGCGCAGTGTCAGCTGCTTGCCGATGGCCTGCATCAGGTTGTGGGGCGCCGGAGTGGGTTCGGTGGAGTTGTACTGCGCGATGGCACCGCACATCGCCACCCGGCCGCCGACGTTGAGGACTGCCAGGGCTGCCTCCAGGTGCTCACCACCCACGTTGTCGAAGTAGACGTCGATGCCGGCGGGGCCTGCGGCCTTCTGCAACTGCTCCACAACCGGACCATCGTGGTAATCGAACGCTGCGTCGAAGCCCAGTTCGAGGAGCCGGGCCACCTTGGCGGGCGAGCCGGCCGAGCCGATGACCCGCGATGCGCCCATGGCCTTGGCGATCTGGCCCACCAGGGAGCCCACCGCACCTGCCGCACCCGAGACGAACACGGCGTCCCCGGGCTTGAATTCGGCAACCTTCAGCAAACCGGTGTAAGCCGTCAGCCCTGTCATGCCGAGTGCGCCAAGGAAAGCGGAAGCCGGTGCCAGGTCCGTGCGGGCCGGAGTGGCGGTACCGGCGTCCACCACGGCGTATTCACGCCAGCCAAGGGAATGTACGACGACGTCGCCCTCCTTGTGTGCCGACGAACGGGACGCGATCACCTCACCCACGGCGCCGCCGTCGAGCGCCTTGCCTACGGCGAAGGGCGCGGAGTAGGACTTGACGTCATTCATCCTGCCCCGCATGTAGGGGTCCACGGACATGAAGAGGTTCCGCACCAGGATCTGGCCGTCTTCGAGGGCGGGCAGCGGTGACTCGGCGAGTTCGAAGTTGTCGCTGGACGGGCGCCCCACGGGGCGCGAGGCCAGCCGGATTTCACGGGTGGTTACGGGGACTGTGCTCATGCTGCGTACTCCAGGATCTTGAGGTCGACGTTGATGTTGCCGCGGGTGGCGTTCGAGTAGGGGCAGACCTGGTGCGCCTTGGCCACCAAGTCTTCCGCGGTGGCCAGGTCCAGGGCGGGCAGGGCGATTTCGAGCTCGGCGGCCAGGCCGAAGCCGGCACCGCCGTCCAGCTGCCCCAGGTGGATTTTGGCTGCGACTGCCGAATCCGTCAGGTCGGCGCCTGCCTTGCGGCCTACCAGGCGCAGTGCCGAGTGGAAGCAGGCGGCATAGCCGGCGGCGAAGAGCTGCTCGGGGTTGGTGCCCTGGCCACTGCCGCCAAGTTCCACGGGGCTGGCGAGGTCCACAGAGAGCCTGCCGTCGTTGCTGCGTGCGGCGCCGTCGCGCCCCTCGCCCGAGGCCAGCGCCTCGGCGGTGTAAAGAGTCTTCACGAAAGATGTCCGTCCTTTAGGTGGGATGGTGCGGATGTCAGTGGTCACAGTGATTCATGCAGCGCGGCCGTGAGCTTGCCCAGGGTGGTCCGCAGGCTGCTCAAGTTCGTCCAGGGAGAGCCCGGCGGCGTCGGCCAGCCGTTGCGGAATGGCACGGGCCGGCACGCTGAGGTTTCGTCCGGCGGCCGTCAGGTGGATCGCGACGCGGCGTTCATCCTCGCCGGACCGCCGGCGCTCAACGAGCCCGAGCACTTCCAGGCGTTTGAGAAGCGGCGACAAGGTGCCCGAGTCAAGGCCAAGTTCCCCGCCGAGCTCCTTGACGCCCCGGGGTTCGTTTTCCCAGAGGACCAGCATTACCAGGTACTGCGGATAGGTGAGGCCGAGTTCGTCAAGGACCGGCCGGTAGACGGCAGTGGCGGCCCGGGACGCTGAATAGAGCGCAAAACATACTTGGCGGTCCAGGCGGGGTGCTTCGGTCATATAATTACAGTAACGCACAACTAAGTTGTGCACAACTTACTATTCGCAAGGCACCCACGCTTGAACCGCCGTCGCACCTTCCCAACGCCGGGTCCGCATCCCCCGCGGGGCCTGCAGAAGGGGGTCAGGAAAGCGGTTGCTCCAGGTCCCGAATGGTGCGCAGGGCTGCGGCCGTGAGTACCCGTATGCCCAGGCCCAGGGAGCGCTCATCCAGGACGTAGTCTCCGCGGTGCAGGTCGAAGTCCTCGCCGCCGGGTGTTTTGGTGCCCAGGCGCATCATCGCGCCGGGAAGTTCGGCGAGGAACCATGCGAAGTCCTCCCCGCCCATGGACTGCGGGGTCAGCACCACCGCGCTTTCCCCGATCTCGGCGCGGGCGGCTGCCTCGATGATGGCTGTCTCATGTTCGGAGTTCACCACCGGCGGCACTCCCCTGGTGTGCTCAAGGTGGACGTCCACTCCGTAGGGCGCGGCAACCTGGTGCACCACCTCGTCAAGGAGTTCACCGGCGGCATGCCACGCATCCCGGTCCAGACAGCGCATGGTGCCCGCCATGTAGCCGGTGCCGGGAATGGCGTTGGGTGCCGAGCCTGCAGTGATCTGGCCCCACACCACGGAAACGCCGCTCCGGACGTCCACCCGGCGGGACAGCACGGCCGGGACATTGATGGCAATCTGCGCCAGCGCAAACACGAGGTCTTCGGTCAGGTGCGGGCGGGACGTGTGGCCGCCGCGGCCGGACAGTTCGATCCGGATGGTGTCCGACGCCGAGGTGATGGCGCCGATCCGGGTGCCCACCTTACCCACCTCGATTCTGGGGTCGCAGTGCAGGGCGAGGATCCGGGGGACGCCGTCCAGTACACCCTGCTCGATGCAGGAATGCGCGCCGCCGGGCATGGTCTCCTCGGCAGGCTGGAAAATGATTCGGACGGTGGCGCCAAGGGGCGATTCCTGGTGCATCCGGTGCAGGACCAGCGCAATGCCCAGCATGGTGGTGGTGTGCACGTCATGGCCGCAGGCATGGGTGACGCCATGGTTCTTCGAAGCGAACGGCAGGCCCGTCTCCTCGATGATGGGCAGGGCATCGATGTCCCCGCGCAGGGCGGTGGCAATGGGGCCTTCGCCCACGTCAACCGTCAGCCCGGTGCCTTCGAGGCGGCGGGGGCTCAAGCCGGCAGCCTCCAGCCGCTCGGCGAGCTTGTCGGTGGTGCGGAACTCCTTGAAGGACAGTTCCGGGTGCGCATGGAGGTCCCGGCGGAATTCGATCAGTTCCGGCAGGAGCGGAGCGAGCCACGGAGCCACGAGGGCGGTGGGCTCGGCTTCAGTAGTGTAATTGCGCACTGCTTCACTCTAGCGAGGGTGGCGGCTTTAGTGCCCATCACTGACTCCGCATTACATCCCGGCCCTGCCGGCACTCGTGGTGCCGGCAGGTTCCCGGTCAGAGGACGTCCGTGTCCCCGCTGGCTTTAAGGGCGTCCACGGCAGCCTTTACGCGCTGGGAATTGGCCATGGTGGTGACCAGAAGGGCGTCCGGCGTATCCACGATCACAACGTCCTGGATGCCGATCAGTGCGATGACTCGCTTGGTGTCCGTGACCACGACGCCGCTTGAGTTTTCGGTGAATACACGCGCGCCTTCACCGAGGACCGTGACATCGTCCACTTCCTTGGCGCTGTTGAGGCGGCCAACCGACGCGAAATCGCCAACGTCGTCCCAGCGGAAGGAACCGGGCACGACGGCGACGTCCCCGGCCTCGGCGGCGGGCTCGGCCACTGCATAGTCGATGGCGATCTTCGGGAGGGTGGGCCAGATTCGGGCCGTGACCTCATCACGGTGCGGGGTGTCCCATGCGCGGGCGATTTCCTGCAGGCCTTCGAACAGTTCAGGCTGGTTGGCCTCAAGGTGCTTGAGCATCAGTGACACGGGGGCCACGAACATGCCGGCGTTCCACACATAGTCGCCGCTGTCCACGTACTGCTGCGCCACAACCTCGTCCGGCTTTTCGACGAACTCCACCACGTCGTGGGCGCTGGGTGCCCCGTCGATGTGCAGGGCCTTGCCGGAGCGGATGTATCCGAAGCCGGTGGACGGGTGGGTGGGCTTTATGCCGATGGTCACGATCTTGCCCGTGGCAGCGGTGTGGATGGCCTCCCGGACCGCCTGCTGGAACAGGTCGTCAGGGCTGATCACCTGGTCTGCGGCGAAGGAACCCATGATGGTGTCCGGATCGCGTTCATGCAGGATTGCCGCCGCGAGGCCAATTGCCGCACCGGAGTCCTTGGGTTCCGATTCAAGGACAAGGTCAGAATCGCGGACCTCGGGAAGCTGGCGGCACACGGCTTCACGGTGGGCCTGTCCGGTCACCACCAGCATCCGGTTGCCCGCGAGAGGGTGCAGCCGGTCGTAGGTGGCGCGCAGCAAAGTGCTGCCCGATCCGGTGAGATCGTGAAGGAACTTGGGAGCTGCTGCTCGTGACAGGGGCCAGAGGCGGGTCCCCACTCCGCCTGCCGGAATCACCGCAATGAAGCGGTCGAGGGGTGATGCCGGGCTTGTCACTTTGTCTGTACTCATCACGGCTACTTTAGCCGAAGGGCCGCAAACGGCTCCTGTGGCGGAGCACGGCCCTCCGTGTTGCGCCGCATTTGGGTCCAGGGGCACCCCGGGATGTGGCGTTTGTCTCATTTCGCCGGAAAATCCGCCCCAGCACTGGTCACCAACAAACTCCTAAATTGAATAAGCTGTTAGCGAAGCCTAGATTTAGGCCTGAGCTACGAGTGCTCTCGCAGCAGGCGTTCCCCCCGCATGGATCTCATGCCAGCGCCGCTGTGTTGCAGGGAGGTTTATCAGTGCCGACAAAACCAGCTGGCACCTTGTACCGCGGCCGTGAAGGCATGTGGTCCTGGGTAGGACACCGCATTACCGGTGTAGTGATCTTTTTCTTCTTGTTGGTCCACGTCCTGGACACCTCCTTGGTGCGTGTGTCACCGGAGGCCTACACCGCTGTTATCGGCGCCTACAAGAATCCCCTGATGGCGCTGGGTGAGACCGGCCTTGTTGCCGCCATCGTTTTCCATGCCTTCAATGGCCTGCGCATCATTGCGGTCGATTTCTGGAAGAAGGGCGCCAAGTACCAGCGGCAGATGCTGTGGGCAGTCCTGGCCCTCTGGGTCGTGACCATGGTTGCCTTCTCCATCCGCCACCTGTCCCTCGCCCTCGGAGGTCACTAAGCCATGACTGCAACGATCGAGAGCCCCCGCAGCGGGCGGATCGCTCCCCAGTACCGCCGCAGCAGCGGTTCCAAGGGCAACTTCGAGATGATCGCCTGGCTGTTCATGCGCCTTTCCGGCGTGGTGCTGGTGGTCCTCATCTTCGGCCACCTGTTCGTGAACCTCATGGTCGGTGAAGGCATCCACGCCATTGACTTTGGCTTCGTGGCCGGCAAGTGGGCAGATCCGTTCTGGCAGTTCTGGGACCTGGCCATGCTCTGGCTGGCAATGCTGCACGGCAGCAACGGCGTGCGGACCATCATCAACGACTACGCGGAGAAGACGTCCACCCGCCGTTGGCTGAAGACCGTTCTCTATGCGGCCGCCGTGGTCATCATCCTCCTGGGCACCCTGGTCATCTTCACCTTCAACCCGTGCCCCGTAGTGAACGGCGTCGCCCTTCCGGGCGGTTTCTGCCCTGCCTAGCACTGGCACGTCCCCGGGCCCGCGGGCTTATCCGCGGGCCCTGTTTTGCGGAGCAGGCAAAGCCGCCCCGTTGTTTTATAGCGAATTTTGAGAGAAAGAGCGTCTGGTATGCAGGTCCATAAGTACGACGTCGTCATCGTCGGTGCCGGTGGCGCTGGCATGCGCGCCGCGATCGAGTCCGGTCAGCGCGCGCGCACAGCAGTACTGACCAAGCTCTACCCCACCCGCTCGCACACGGGTGCGGCACAGGGTGGCATGTGTGCAGCCCTTGCCAACGTCGAGGAAGACAACTGGGAATGGCACACGTTTGACACCGTCAAGGGCGGCGACTACCTGGTTGACCAGGACGCGGCAGAGGTCATGGCCAAGGAAGCCATCGACGCCGTGCTGGACCTGGAAAAGATGGGCCTGCCCTTCAACCGCACGCCCGAGGGCCGCATCGACCAGCGCCGCTTCGGCGGCCACACCCGTGACCACGGCAAGGCTCCGGTCCGCCGTGCATGCTACGCCGCGGACCGTACCGGCCACATGATCCTGCAGACCCTGTATCAAAACTGCGTCAAGCACAACGTTGAGTTCTACAACGAGTACTACGTCCTTGACCTGCTGACGGTCGAAGAGGACGCGGTCCGCGAGGACGGCACTGCCTACAAGCAGAAGCGCGTGGCCGGCGTCGTCTCCTACGACCTCGCCTCCGGCGAACTGCACGTGTTCCAGGCCAAGTCCGTGGTGTTCGCCTCGGGCGGTGCCGGCAAGGTCTTCAAGACCACGTCCAACGCCCACACCCTGACCGGTGACGGCATGGGCATTGCCTTCCGCCGCGGGATCCCCCTGGAGGACATGGAGTTCTTCCAGTTCCACCCGACCGGCCTTGCCGGCCTGGGCATCCTGCTGTCCGAGGCCGCCCGCGGTGAAGGCGCAATCCTCCGAAACTCCGAAGGTGAGCGCTTCATGGAGCGCTACGCCCCCACCATCAAGGACCTTGCGCCGCGTGACATCGTTGCCCGCTCCATGGCCAACGAGGTGCGCGAGGGCCGCGGCTGCGGCCCGAACAAGGACTACGTCCTCCTGGACCTGACCCACCTGGAACCGGCACACATTGACGCCAAGCTTCCGGATATCACCGAGTTCGCCCGCACCTACCTGGGCGTGGAACCGTACACGGAGCCGGTGCCGGTGTTCCCCACCGCCCACTACGCCATGGGCGGCATCCCCACCAACATCACCACCGAGGTCCTGCAGGACAACGACACCGTGATTCCCGGCCTCTACGCCGCGGGTGAAGTGGCCTGCGTGTCCGTCCACGGCTCCAACCGCCTGGGCACCAACTCGCTGCTGGACATCAACGTGTTCGGCAAGCGCGCCGGCATCGCCGCCGCGGAGTACGCAAAGACCGCGCAGTATGTGGAGTTGCCGGAGAACCCGCTGGCCTACACCACCGAACTGCTGGACATTGCCCGCAACGGGACCGGCGACGAGAAGGTGGCCCAGATCCGCAAGGAACTGCAGGACACCATGGACGCCAACATGCAGGTGTTCCGTACCGCGGACACCCTGAACCAGGTGCTGCGCGACATCGCCTCCTTCGAGGAACGCTACAAGCGCATCAACGTCCAGGACAAGGGCAAGCGCTTCAACCTGGACCTGCTGGAGGCCGTTGAACTCGGCTTCCTGCTGGAACTGGCCAAGGTGATGACCGTGGCCGCCCTGCACCGTGAGGAATCCCGCGGCGGACACTTCCGCGAGGACTTCCCCGAGCGTGACGACGAGAAATTCATGAAGCACTCCATGGCGTACAAGGATGACCATGCGCCGGCTGACGGATCGGCGGAATCAATCGCCGGTATCCGCCTCGCCACCAAGCCGGTTGTCTTTACCCGCTACGAGCCGATGGTGAGGAAGTACTAAGATGACCGCTGAAATCGCTGAGCCAGCCTCAAAGGTTGAACTTCCTGCCGGCGTTGGCGGGAGTGGGGAAATCCCCACGTTCGACGTCCACCTGCGGGTCCGCCGGTACAACCCGGAAGTTTCCGGGGAATCCACCTGGGACGACTTCCACCTGACCATGTACGGCACGGACCGTGTCCTGGACGCCCTGCACAAGGTGAAGTGGGAGATGGACGGCACCCTGTCGTTCCGCCGCTCCTGCGCCCACGGCGTGTGCGGCTCCGATGCCATGCGCATCAACGGCCGCAACCGCCTCGCCTGCAAGACCCTGCTTAAGGACCTGGACACGTCCAAGCCCATCACGGTGGAGCCCATCAAGGGCCTGCCGGTGGAAAAGGACCTGATCGTGGACATGGAGCCCTTCTTCCAGTCGTACCGCGAGGTTATGCCGTTCCTGATCAACAAGGGCCACGAGCCCACCCGGGAACGCCTGCAGTCCGCCGAGGACCGTGAGCGTTTTGACGACACCACCAAGTGCATCCTGTGCGCCGCGTGCACGTCCTCCTGCCCGGTGTTCTGGACGGACGGGCAGTACTTCGGCCCCGCCGCAATCGTGAACGCACACCGCTTCATCTTCGACTCCCGTGATGATGCCGGCGACATGCGCCTGGAGATCCTTAACGACAAAGAAGGCGTGTGGCGCTGCCGCACCACCTTTAACTGCACCGAGGCGTGCCCCCGCGGCATCCAGGTCACGCAGGCCATCGCCGAGGTCAAACAGGCCATCCTGGCCCGCAAGGTCTAGGGTACGTCCCGCACCTGTTGTAACAGCCGACGGCGCCGCCCACCATCCGTGGTGGGGGCGCCGTCGGTGTTTTACCGACCTCAGCACCCGCCCTAGAAAGGGTTCCCCTTTGTCCCGCACCGAAAAAGTGTCCTTTACCGGTTCCACCGGTGAAAAGCTCTCAGGCGTCATCGATGTTCCGGAGGGCCCCGTCAAGGGCTGGGGAGTCTTTTCGCACGGCTTCACGCTGGGCAAGGACAGCCCCTCCGCAGCCCGAATGTGCAAGGCACTGGCGGACTGCGGCATCGGCATGCTGCGCTTCGACAACCTGGGCCTGGGCGGCTCCGCAGGGGAATGGTCCGCGGGCTCATTCAGCCACAAGGTGGCCGACACGGTTAAGGCCGCGGAGTTCATGCGCAGCGAAGGCAAGGAGATCTCGCTGCTGGTTGGCCATTCGTTCGGCGGAGCAGCGGTCCTCGCGGCTGCCAGGGAGATTCCGGAACTCGACGCCGTTGCCACCGTCGGAGCGCCCTTCTCCCCCAAGCACGTGGCCCACGTGTTCGATGCCGCACTGGACCGGATCCTGAGCGAGGGCAGCGCCGAGGTGGACTTGGGCGGCAAAAGGGTGGAGATCCGCCGGCACTTCGTGGAGGACCTGGAGAACGCAGACCTGACCGACTGCATCAGGCAGTTGCACAAGCCGCTGATGGTGCTGCACTCGCCCACCGACAACACTGTGGGGATCGAGAATGCGAGCACCATCTTCCAGACGGCCCGGCACCCTCGGAACTTCGTCTCGCTCGAGGGAAGCGACCACCTCCTGACCGGCAAGGGCCAGGCCGCCCGTGCAGCGCGGATTATCGCCGCCTGGGCGGACCAGTACCTGGACGCATCGCCCGCCTGACCCGGCGGCTCGCGCCCCTGCCAGGCCTGTGGCAGGAGGCCTATTTGCCGATCGCTGCCTTGCTCTCGCTGATCCACTGTTCGGCCGCCTTCTCCGGCGTAAGCCGCTTGAACAGGACGTCGGTGTTGATGCGGGCGGTGATCTGGTCGATGTACGCCGCTTCCACCTTGCCCGGCGGCGTCAGCAGGCCTTGGATGGCCGTACGCATGTCGGCGTTGGCGGGGATGCCCCTGTCGCTCTGGATGATCTTGGCCGCGTCCTGGTTGTTCCCTGAAGGCAGTCAGCGAGTTGCTCCGCAGCCGGCCCCGTAGCGGCCCGGCAGGGCCGGCTGCCCTGCCGGTACCGTCCCGGATTGCGGGTCAGGTCTGGGGTGTGGCGCGCCGGGCTCCGAGGATGGTCTTCCGCGGAGCGCCGCCGGACTCCAGGTCAGCCTCGCGGACGGCCGACCATCCCGCCGAGACAAGGTAGACCTGGCTGACCAGGTTGAACCAGATGAGCAGGCCGATGATGATGGCGAACGGCGCCAGGATGGGGTTGCGGCTGGCACCGCCCAGCAGGCTCCGTGCTGAATATCTGCAGGATGGTGGTACCCACGGCGGCCAGGACGGTGCCTTCCAGGAGAGCCTGCCGGGACAGCTTCAGCGAGGCGGCCAGCCGGAACATGATCAGCGCCGTGACCCAGTTGAGGACCAGGGGCACCACGATTTTGACGGACGTGGTGAGGGGGCCGGCCAAGGCATCGCTGAGGTGCAGGAAGCTGGATACCCAACCGGCCGCTGTACCGAAGACCAGCGAGGCGCCCGCGCTGATGACCAGGGCCGTTCCCAGGAGCAGGAGGGTACCGGCATCGCGAAGCTTCATCAGGATGGGATTGACCATCAGCGGCGGGAGCTGAAGGACGCCGCGGAGGCCGTCCCGGAGTCCGTTGATCCAGCCGAGGGATGTGATCACGGTGACCACGGCACTGATGAGGGCGGTCCAGCCGAGCCCGCTCGGATCGAGCAGGTCCTTGGGGTCCACCAGCCCCTGGCCGCCGTTGATTTTCAGCAGCCCGGGGGCGCTCGTGGCCACGCTGCTGATGATGGTGTCCAGCAGCGCCGGCTGGCCCCGCAGCACCAAACCGGCAATCGAGAAACCGGTGGCCAGCAGGCCGGTGATGGAAAAGAACATGTTGAAGCCGATGCCGGCGCTCATCAGCGGTCCGTAGTGGAGTGTGTAGTGCCGGAACGCGCGCATGGGCCGCAGGACGTTCAGCCGTGCGGTGAACCACTGCACCAGGGCCATCAGGGCCCCGACCTTCCCGCCGGATTTGCGCGCCCGGTTCAACTCCATCCGCTTCTGGATGATCTCCAGCTTCAGCCGGGCGTGCTCGGTGGGCAGCGGCTGCTGGCTACCCTGCGTCGGTTGTGGTGTCGGCGGCAGCGTCCGTGAAGCTGGTGCCGGCGTGGTTGTCAGTTTCGGTCCCAAAGTCCAGCTCTTCCCGTAGCTGCCAGATGCCGTCGGCATCATGCTCATAAAGTCCCATGCTAACCACGGGGAAGGTGGCCCTGTAGTTCTTCAGCACCGTTTCGGCCTCATCGAGGCTTTCCGGGGCGACATCGTGGGCGATGGTGACGTGGGGATGATAGGCAAAGGGCAGTTCGCGGTGGAGGGGCCCCTGCTGGAGCTTGCGGTGCAGGTCCACGCAGTCTTCGAACCCGTCCTCCACGTTGATGAAGACCACGGGTGAAACGGGCCGGAAGGTTCCGGTTCCGGCGATGGTGACCTTGAAGGGGCTCTGGCACCTGGCCACGTTACGGACATGGCGGCGGGTGGCTTCCCAGTCCCGGGTGGGTGTGGTGGTGACCAGGGTGATGTGCGCCGGAACCACGGCGGCCAGCGGGTCGCCAAAGGACGCGCGCCAACGCTGCAGTTCGCCGGCAACCTCGGCTGGAAAGCCCAGGATGACGCCAACGCTGATTTCCTCGCTGCGGGCCTCGTCTTGGTCCGTTGCCGCACTGTTGCCCGGCTGGTCTTCGAAGCGGTCGGCCAGAGGCCGCTCCACCTGGCCGGCGGAGCAGGCACCTCCCCTGGCGGTGACGTTTCTCGAAGACATGGCGCTAGCGGACCCCTGCGAGGCTGAGGGACGGCAGGAAGCCCATGCGCTGGTATACCTGGCCAAGCGTGACCGATGCGATTTCCCGCGCCCGTTCCGCGCCGAGGGCCAGCAGCCGGTCAAGCTCGGCAGGATCGGCCATCAGCTCGTTGGTCCGGTTCCGGAGCGGGGTGATGAAGTCCACCACCACCTCGGCGAGATCCGCCTTGAGGTGGCCGTACATCTTCCCCTGGTACTCGGCTTCGAGCTCCGCCACCGTCTTGCCGGTGAGGGAAGAGTAGATGGTGAGCAGGTTGGAGACCCCGGGCTTCTCCTCGGCGTCGAAGCGGATGTCCGTGCCGGCGTCGGTCACTGCCGACTTGATGCGCTTGGCGGCGATCTTGGGATCCTCCAGCAGCTGGATGGCACCGTTGGGGGACTCCCCGGTCTTGGACATCTTGGCGCTGGGATTCTGGAGGTCGTAGATCTTGGCGCTTTCCTTGACGATCGTTGCCTCGGGAACGGTGAAGGTGTGGCCAAACCGGGTATTGAAACGCTGAGCGAGGTTCCGGGTCAGTTCCAGGTGCTGCCGCTGGTCCTCGCCCACGGGCACCAGGTCGCTTTGGTAAAGGAGGATATCCGCGGCCATCAGCGTGGGGTAGGCGAAAAGGCCCAGTGTGGCTGCATCGGCGCCGGACTTCTGGGTCTTGTCCTTGAACTGCGTCATCCGGGACGCCTCACCAAACCCGGTGATGCAGTTCAACGCCCAGGCAAGCTGCGCATGCTCCGGGACGTGGGACTGGACGAAGAAGATGCTCTTGTCCGGGTCGATGCCGGCGGCGATGTACTGGGCCGCCACAATGCGGGTGCGCTTGGCCAGTTCGGCGGGATCGAAGTCCACGGTGATGGCGTGCAGGTCCGGGATGAAGAACACGGCGTCGTACTCAGCCTGCATGTCCACCCAGTTGCGGACAGCGCCGATGTAGTTGCCCAGGTGCAGGGAGTCGGCGGTGGGCTTGGCACCGGAGAGGATGCGCTTCTTGGTGGCCGGGGAAGTCTGGCTTGTCATTGGGAGGAAACCTTCGGGGCTTAGAGCTGGTAGTCCACTACGAGCGGGGCGTGGTCGGAGAAGCGGGTGTCCCACGTGGCTGCCCGGTCCACGACTGCCGAGATGGCGGACGCGGCGAGTCCGGGGGTGGCGAGGTGGTAGTCGATGCGCCAACCGGTGTCGTTGTCGAACGCCTTGCCGCGCCAGGACCACCAGGTGTACGGCCCGTCGACGTCACCGGAGAGGTTGCGGTGGACGTCGTGCCAGCCGATCTCCTCACCAAAGAACCGGTCGAAGTAGGCCCGTTCCTCCGGCAGGTGGCCGGCTTTCTTGACATTGCCCTTTGAGTTTCTGATGTCCCGTGGGGTGTGGGCCACGTTGAGGTCCCCCACCACCAGTGCGTGGTCGCTGTGTTTGGTCAGCTCCGGCAGCCGGGTGCTCATGACATCCAGGAACCGGAACTTGTCGTCCTGCTTGGGAGTCCCTACCTCACCGGAGTGCACATAGGCGCTTGCCACAGTGAGCTGGACGGGGTTTCCGGCGGCATCAGGCACACGGAAATCGGCTTCCACCCACCGGCCGGCAGTGGCAAAGTAGTCGTCTCCGATGCCGTTCCTGGTTTCCAGCGGTTCCTGCCGCGAGGCAATGGCAACACCGGCGCGGCCCTTGGCTTCCGCCTCGGCGTGCAGGATGTGCCAGCCGTCGCCCAGCAACTGCCGGACAATGGCGTCCGGGGCGCGGACTTCCTGCAGGCAGAGAATGTCCACCTCACGCGGCTCCAGCCACGCCGCCATGCCGTTTTTGTAGGCAGCACGGAGGCCGTTTACGTTGACGGATGCGATGCGAAGGTGGTCCTTGTTCAATGCCGAGCTCACCCGCTCCACTCTAGTCGATGATGGTTCCGGCCACCGGCTCTCCGCTGCCGCCGGAGGACTTGATCATGTCGCGGGCGTTGGTGGCTGTGATCTCGATGGTCTCGAGGGCGCGGTTGATGGTGTCCTGGCTGGCAGCGGCGCCCTTGGCCCGCTCTTGCTCCACGACACGGACCTGCACCTGGACGATCTTGAAGGAGTGGTCCAGTTTCAGGTCCCGTACCTCGTCCGCTTCACTGCGTTCGTAAAGCACACGCGTTCCGCCCTGGTCGGCGGAGGCGTGCGACGGCGCGCGGCCCGTTGCCGTGTTGAAGGCGCTCTGGGCCTCGGACAGCTTGGCGCCGGCTTTCTTGGCGGCCCGCTGGATGCTGAAGACGACGAACGCGGCCAGCGCGAGCCAGAAGGCGGCGATGACGGCGACAACCCAGCCGACGACGTCGTTCTGGTTGGCGGCGAAGATGACGGCCACGAGGAACGCCGTCACCAGGACCATCAGGCCCGGCCCGCTGATCCGGAACATCGAAAACCCGGCCCTGGCGGGTTTGGAGGATGACGAGGAGCCTGCCCAAAGTTCGCATGCAGCCATTGTCTCAAACGGCAGGCTGTGCTTCCGCCGCCTTCCACCCCCGGCGAACAGGTCCGGCCCGGTCACTTCTGGCGCCGGTCTCCGCTGCGCAGGACCTCCAGCCGTTGCCGGTACTCGGTCTCGTCAACCTCGCCGCGGGCATAGCGCTCGCGCAGTACTCCTTCGGCTCCCTGGCCGGCCGCCCAGTGCTGGTCCCTGCGCCAGGTCCTGCGGGCCACGAAAATGAACAGCCCGATGAGCACTATCCAGAAGAGCGGGAACAACAGGAACCAGGGCGAAAAGGCGCCGTGCCACGGCCCGTAAACCACGGTATCGGCCGGCACCTGCGAGGCTGCGGACAGGGCTGCGGTGGACAGTTCGGTGCTTAGTGACGTCAACATCTTCATTCTCCAGACTCTTTCAACCGGCCATGGATTCGGCCTTGTATCGAGTCTCGGTCCGGCCCCGGGCCGGTGCGTCCGGCGGCGGGAGTCACCTGTGGCGGGCCGCGTACTCCTCCGGGAGTCCGGCGGCTGCACCCGGTGACGGCCTCAGCCGGCCCAGCCGGGCCGGACCAGGCCGGATTCGTAGGCCAGCACCACCAGCTGCGCCCTGTCCCTGACCATCAGCTTCGCCATGATCCGCGAGACGTGCGTCTTGGCCGTGAGTGGAGTGATGAACAGCCGCCCGGCGATTTCCGCGTTGTTCAACCCCTCCCCCACAAGCTGGAGGACTTCCCGCTCCCGCTCCCTAATGCGGTCCAGTGCCACCGGCCGTTCGGCGGCGCGGGAATGCTGTGCCAACTGGGCCATGATCCGCCGGGTCACCGACGGCGACAGCAGCGCGTCGCCGTCGTGCACAATCCGGACTGCGCGCAGGAGCTCGGCCGGCTCGGTGTCCTTGACCAGGAAACCGGCGGCACCGGCCCGCACGGCCTCGGAGATGTATTCGTCCAGGCTCGAAGGTGGTGAGCATGACCACCCGGGTATCTGGCAGCGCAGGGTCGGCGAGGATCTGCCGCGTTGCCTCCAGGCCGTCGCCGTCCGGCATGCGGATATCCATCAGGACCACATCGGGATGCCATTGGCGGGCCAGCCGCACCGCTTCGCGCCCGGTCCCGCATTCGGCCACGACCTTCATGTCGGCCTCGGCGTCCAGCAGCGCCCGGAAGCCCGCGCGGATCAGGTTCTGGTCATCAGCCAGCAGGATGCTGATCATCCTTGCTCGTGCCCTGCGCCGGCGGTCAGCGGGAGGACCGCACGCACCCGCCAGCCCGCACCGGGCCGCGCCGGCCCCAGCTCAAGGCTGCCGCCCAAAGCCGCCACCCGCTCGCGCATGCCGGTGATGCCGTTACCTTCGGGCTCCGTGCCGGCTCCGGCGCCGTCGTCTTCAATGGTCACCAGCAACTCCCCTTCCGCCGCGTGGATAGCGACCCGGGCCGTCCGGGCGCCGGAATGCCGGGCCACGTTGGTCAATGCCTCCTGCACAATGCGGTACGCCGCTTCCTGCACCGCCGCGGGAACAGATTCCACACCCGCGTCGGATTGCAGCCGGACATCGAGCCCGGCGCGCTGGGCGTTGGCAACGATTTCCGGGACCCGGCCAAGGCTGGGCCGGCTGGTGGGGCGCAACGGAGCGTCCTCCCGGAGCACGCCCAGCAGCTGGCGGACTTCAGCCAACGATTCCCTGCTCGCTGCCTTGATGGTCTCCAAAGCTGGGCGGAACTGCGCCGGATCCTTCTCGCCCAGGTGCAGCGCCACTGAGGCCCGCACATTAATGAGGGACAGCGAATGCGCCACCACGTCATGGATGTCCCGCGCCAAGGCGAGCCTGTACGCGTCGCGGGCAGCCTGCTCCGCGGCGGCTCGCTGGCGGCGCCGTTCGGCCACCCGTTCGCCACGGAACCGCACCCCTTCCCCGATCAGGACCAGGATGGCCAGCCACGAGGACCCGGCGAATGCCCGGACGAACGCCGCTTCGTCCCCGCCGCGCGCGGCGGCGAGGAACAACGCCAGGATTCCCGCCGCCGCCCCCGACCACGCCGCCGTACGCTTCCCGGCAGCCGCCGTCAGGATCAGTGCCAGGGCGAAGGACAGGAACACCGGACCCCACGCGTAGCCCAGGGCAAGGAAGGCTGCGGTGGCCCCGGCGGAAACGGGCAGCATCAGCAGCGGCGCGCGCCGGCGAAAAGCCAGCGCGGCGGGCCCCAGCAGCAGCAACGCCAGTGCCAGGGGGTCCAGGGGCGCATGGCCGGGCTGCCGGAAGGAAGCGAACCACGACCCCGCCACCTGGATCACGGCAACCACCACCACGATCACGGCGGTGGGCGGTCCCCGGAAACGGCGCTGCATGGACCGAGCCTATGCCCGCCGGCGGGGAAAGTCGTCAGGTGGGCGGCGTAGCGCAGGTACTCCCCGGAGTAGGCGCACGGCCCCGCGGAGCCTCGCTTAAACGGCCGACGGCGGCGCGGCGCCTTCCGTTCGAAAGGTGCCGCGCCGCCGTCGTGCGCTTTGTTGCCGAATTACTGTGCGATGCCCGCAGCCCGTTCCGCGGCTTCGACTACGTTGGTCATCAGCAGCGCCACGGTCATGGGGCCCACGCCGCCGGGGTTCGGCGAAATCCAGCCGGCTACCTCGGCAGCGGCGGGGTCGATGTCGCCGTAGACGCGGCTCTTGCCTGTCTCCGGATCGGTTTCGCGGGTGACGCCGACGTCAAGCAATGCAGCACCCGGCTTCACGTCCGCAGCCTTGACGATGTGCTTCACACCCGCCGCGCCCACGATCACATCCGCCTGCCGCAGCAGTTCCGACAGGTTCTTGGTGCCGGTGTGGGTCAGGGTCACGGTGGCGTTGACATCGCGCCGCGTGAGCAGCAGGCCGATCGAGCGGCCGATGGTGACGCCGCGGCCCACCACCACCACGTGCTTGCCGGCCAGGCTGTACCCATTGCGCTCCAGCAGCTCAATCACGCCGCGGGGCGTGCACGGCAGCGGAGTGGTGATCTTGTTGTTGACGTTCAGCACCAACCGGCCGAGGTTGGTGGGGTGCAGGCCATCGGCGTCCTTGGCGGGGTCGATTCGCTCCAGGATGGCGTCCGTGTCCAGGTGCTTTGGCAGCGGCAACTGCACAATGTAGCCGTGGCAGGCGGGGTCCGTATTGAGTTCGTCAATGAGGGCCTCCACCTGCTCCTGGGTGGCGTCAGCCGGAAGCTCGCGCTGGATGGAGTTCATCCCGATCTGCACGGACTGCTTGTGCTTCATGGAGACATACAGCTGCGAGGCGGGGTCGGCGCCCACCAGCACAGTGGCGATGCCGGGTGTGACGCCCTTGGCCTTGAGTGCGGCCACGCGTTCGGTCAGCTCGGCCTTGATGGCGGCGGCGGTGGCCTTGCCGTCAAGGATCTGTGCGGTTGTGGTTTCAGTCATCGGTTACCACTGCTCGTGCTGTGGGTAGAGCGGGAAGTCAGCTGCCAGCTTATCAACGCGGGCCTGCAGGGACTCGACGTCGGCGCTGGTGCCTGCCTTGAGGGCGGTGGCGATGATCTCGGCGACCTCGGTGAACTCGGCAGCGCCGAAGCCACGGGTGGCCAGCGCCGGGGTGCCGATGCGCAGGCCGGAGGTGACCATAGGCGGGCGGGGGTCGAACGGCACGGCGTTGCGGTTTACGGTGATGCCCACGGAGTGCAGGAGGTCCTCGGCCTGCTGGCCGTCCAGCTGCGAGTTGCGCAGGTCCACGAGCACCAGGTGCACGTCTGTGCCGCCCGTGAGGACGGAGACGCCGGCTTCGGCGACGTCGGACTGGTTCAGGCGGTCGGCGATGATCCTGGCGCCTTCCAGGACGCGCTCCTGGCGCTCCTTGAATTCCTGGGTGCCGGCGATCTTGAAGGCGACGGCCTTCGCGGCGATGACGTGCATGAGGGGGCCGCCCTGCTGGCCCGGGAAGACGCTGGAGTTGAGCTTCTTGGCCCACTGTTCCTTGGCGAGGATCACACCTGAGCGGGGGCCGGCAAGGGTCTTGTGCACGGTGGAGGTGACGACGTCGGAGTGCGGCACCGGGCTGGGGTGCAGTCCCGCTGCCACCAGGCCGGCGAAGTGTGCCATGTCGGTCCAGAGCAGCGCGCCCACTTCATCGGCGATGGAGCGGAAGGCGGCGAAGTCCAGGTGGCGCGGGTAGGCGGACCAGCCGGCGATGATCACCTGGGGCTTTTCGGCGATTGCCTGCTCGCGGAGCTTGTCCATGTCGATCCGGAAGTTGTCTTCCTCCACCTGGTAGGCAGCCACCTTGTACAGCTTCCCGGAGAAGTTCAGCTTCATGCCGTGGGTCAGGTGGCCGCCGTGGGCCAGGGACAGGCCCAGGATCTTGTCGCCGGGGGTGATCATGGCAGAGAGGGCGGCGGCGTTGGCCTGTGCGCCGGAGTGCGGCTGGACGTTGGCGAACTCAGCGCCGAACAATGCCTTGACCCGGTCGATGGCCAGCTGTTCTGCCACGTCCACGTATTCGCAGCCGCCGTAGTAGCGGCGGCCCGGGTAGCCCTCTGCGTACTTGTTGGTGAGGACGGAGCCCTGGGCCTCCATCACGGCGCGCGGCGCGAAGTTCTCGGAAGCGATCATTTCCAGGGTGCCGCGCTGGCGGCCAAGCTCCTGCTCGAGGACTTTGGCGATTTCTGGGTCGAGCTCAGCCAGCGGCTGGTTGCTGACGGCTGTGGTTGAGGTGGCTGTAGTAGTCACGAAGAACTCCTGGCTAGGGATACGGGCACTGCTTAGGTCAGGCTACCGGCTGGCGCGCTTCCGCACCGTGTTGATGACAGGGCGTGAAAGCTCGGCATGGTGCTGCTGTGCTGACGCGGGTGCAGCCCCAATTTCCGGCAAAACATGACCCTCGGCCCAGGCGTACGATCCGTGGTCTTCGTGATTGCCGCTCCCTGGTGGTTAGCCACCCAACGCCAGTTGCGACCGTTCCAGCCTACCAAAACCGGAGCCTGCGGCGCGGGTAGGCTATTACGCGTGAATGAACAGCTGCTGAACCGAGCGTACGTAGTAACCCTGTCCTGCCCGGACCGCCCCGGAATCGTCCACGCCGTGGCCGGAGCGCTGCTCGTGGCGGGCTGCAACATTACGGATTCGCAGCAGTACGGCAGCCCTTCAACCGGGAACTTCTTCATGCGCGTGGAGGTGACCACGGCTGCCGCTAAGTCCGAGCTGCGTGCTGCGCTGGAGCCGGTGGTGGAGGCCTTTTCGATGCAGTGGAGCCTGGATACCGTGGGCGACAAAGTGCGCACCCTGGTGATGTGCAGCACCTCGGCCCACTGCCTTAATGACCTGCTTTTCCAGCAGCGCTCCGGCACGCTTCCCATTGAAATCCCGGCCATCGTCTCCAACCACCAGGACCTGGCCGGCCTGGCCGAGTTCTACGGCATCCCGTTCCACTACATTCCGGTGACCAAGGACACCAAGGTGCAGGCGGAGGACAAGCTGCGCGCCCTCATCGCAGAACACGACATTAAACTGACCGTCCTGGCCCGCTACATGCAGATCCTGTCCGATGAACTCTGCACCGACCTCACGGGCAAGGCCATCAACATCCACCACTCGTTCCTGCCCTCCTTCAAGGGCGCCAAGCCCTACCACCAGGCGCACGCGCGCGGCGTGAAGCTGATCGGTGCCACGGCGCACTACGTCACCGCCGCCCTGGACGAGGGGCCCATCATCGAGCAGGAAGTCATCCGGGTGGACCACGCCCGTACGGCCGAGCAGTTCGTCCAAATGGGCCGCGACGTTGAGGGCCGCACCCTGGTCCAGGCCGTGCAGTGGCACGCCGAGCACCGGGTACTGCTGGACGGCAACCGCACGGTGGTCTTCAACTAAGTAGCAGCAGGTGTCGCTTTGAGGCTTCAAAACGACACCTGCTGCTACCCAGTTGGGTGCAGGGGTGGCTTAGGGTGAAGCCATGGCTCCTCTTTACCCTTTCGCCGGCAATTCCCCGGCCGTCCATGAATCAGCGTTCGTGGCCCCGTCAGCCTCGATCATTGGCAATGCCACCCTGGGCCCGGACGCCAGCGCCTTCTACGGCGTCTCCGTCCGCGCCGACACCGCGGCCATTACCGTCGGCGCCGGAAGCAACCTGCAGGACAACGTGGTGCTGCACGCCGACCCCGGCTTCCCCTGCACGGTGGGCGAACGCGTCAGTGTGGGGCACGCCGCCGTCGTCCATGGCTGCACGGTGGAGGACGACTGCCTGATCGGGATGGGCGCCACTGTCCTCAACGGCGCGGTGATCGGCGCCGGCTCGCTGGTGGCGGCCGGCGCCGTGGTGCTCGAAGGAACAGTGGTTCCGCCCCGCTCACTGGTGGCAGGCGTGCCCGCCAAGGTGCGTCGCGGACTCACGGATGAAGAGTTCGACGGCGTGCGCGCCAATGCGACGCGCTATGTGGAGCTCGCGGCGAAACACCGCGAGATGCACAGCTAGTCCAGGCTGATAGGGCCGAACTCGTCCAGCAGGTCGCCCGGCCCGGGGTTGCCCGGCGCGGATGACCCGCCCAGGTGGTTCACCACACCCCACACCGCGTTCAAGCCGGTGGTGACGGCACCTTCGGCCCAGCCGGCGGTGAAGGAGACGTCGTCGCCGGCCAGGAAGATTCCGCGCTGGGATTCGGGCAGTTTGTCCTGCTTGAAGTGGGTGAAGAGCCGCTGCTGGTAGCGGTAGTGGCCGGGCAGGTTGGCCTTGAAGGCGCCCATGAAGTTTGGGTCCGCCTCCCAGGACACGGTGATGGGCTGGCCCACGATGTGCCCGGCGATGTCCACCCCGGGATAGATCTGCTCGAGCGAGTGCAGCATCAGTTCTACGCGTTCGTCCGCGTCCAGGGCCAGCCACTTCAGGGCGTCGTCGTTCCAGGTGTAGGACAGCAGGATGACGGCGGGCTGGTCCGGGCCGTTGTCCAGCAGGTAGGTGGCCCGGTTCAGGCGGTCGGTCAGGGTCATGGACAGGACCTCGTTGCCGGTGTTGGGGTCGATGTCCTTCCAGAATGGCCGGTCCACCATGACGAAGGTCTTGGAGGACTGCATGTAGTGCGATTTCTCCATCGCGGTCCACAGCCCGGCAGGGAACAGCGCCTCTTCCGTGTGGATGCGGGTGGACAGCAGCCACGACTGGCAGGTGGTGACCACCGCCGGGTAGCTGGCCTCCCGGCCCCAGCGTTCGCGGACGCGCAGGTTGCCGTCCGGGTCCCTGCTGATCTTTCCCACGGCGCCGCGGGGCGAGCCGGAGTGGAGCGAGGCCAGGGAGGTGCCGGCGGGCCAGTGCACCAGGTCCGACGGCGTGTGCTGCCACAGTGCCTCGGGCAGCCGTTGCGCTCCCCCTCGGATGAGCCGGTGCTGGTCGTCCGCGTCGGTGTAGACCACGCGGAGGATTTCCAGGATGGAGTTGGGGAAGTCGGTGTCCCAGCCGCCGGTGCCGAAGCCCACCTGGCCAAACGCCTCCCGGTGCGCGAACCCTGCCTTCTTGAAGGAGTCGCTGGCGGCGATGAAGCCGTAGAAGGTCTGCTCGTCCATGAGCGGGAGGAGTTCGTTCCAAAGGTCCTTGATCCGGGCCATGTCCCGCGCCTTGATGGCGTCCTGCATTTCAACAAATTTGGCACCGTCGTTGACCGCGGCCTTCCAGGCGTCGGCCACCTCGCGGAAAAATGGCGGCAGGTCGCCTGACTTTTCCGCATAGTACTTCTTGCCGGCCAGCTCGATCACCGTGCTGGAGGTGGGCTCGGCCAGGGGGTTGGGGAAGTCCTGGGTTTCCAGGCCCAGCAGGTCCACGTAGTGGTAGAAGGCCTTGCCCGAAACCGGGAACCTCATGCCGCCCAGGTCCGCCACCACTCCAGGGGCCGCCGGGAAGGCGGCCGTGCGGAGCCGCCCGCCGATCTGGTCCGCCTCATAAACCACCGGCCGCAGCCCAACCTTCATCAGCTCATAGGCGGTTACGAGCCCGGAAAGCCCGGCGCCGATGACGGCAACCTCCGTGCCGTACAGTTCCGGCGGGACCGAGCCCAGGCCGTCGGGGTGGGCAAGGTAGTGGTCGTAGCTGAACGGGAAATCGGGGTTGAGCATGGTGATGGGCGCTGCCTGGCCGCCGGCTCCCCGCCCGGCCGCATCGGCCGGCGGGGTGGACGTACTGGAGGGGTCGAAGGCGGGCAGTTCGGTGGCGATGGTCATGATTGTTCTGCTTTCACAGGTTCCTGGCGCGGGGCCTTGGCGGTCATTTCACGGTAGTCGGGCTCGCTGAGGGCCGCTACCTTGGAGTTCCGGCGTCCGTAGCCGAAGTAGATGGCGATACCCACGAGCATCCAGGCGCCGAACACCAACCAGGTATCGGTGCCAAGGTTGGCCATCAGGTAGGCGCACATGAGCGTGCCCAGCACGGGGGTGATGGGGTACAGCGGGACGCGGAAGCTTCGTTTCAGGTCCGGGCGGTTGCGGCGCAGGTAGATGACGGCCACGTTGACCAGCGCGAAGGCGAACAGGGTCCCGATGCTGGTGGCATCTGCGAGGGCTCCGAGCGGGACCAGGCCTGCGGTGAGGGCGACGGCGGTGCCCACAATGAGGGTTCCGGCGGCCGGGGTTCCGGTGCGCCGGGAGACGCGGCCGAAGACCTTGGGAACCAGGCCGTCGCGGGACATCGACAGGAGGATGCGGGTCTGGCCGTACAGGACGGTGAGCACGATGCTGGCGATGGCAAGGACGGCGCCGACGGAGAAGACCAGGGCGATCCACGGCTGGTTGGTGGTTTCTTCCAGGATCTGGACCAGGGCGGCCTCGGTGCCGTCGAACCAGCCCCAGGGGCGGGCTCCGATGGCGGCCACTGCTACCAGGACGTAGATGCCGGTGACGATCACCATGGAGAGCAGGATGGCGCGGGGAAGGTCGCGTTTGGGATCCCTGGCTTCTTCGCCTGCCGTGGAGGCCGCATCAAAGCCGATGTAGGAGAAAAACACCCTGGAGGCTGCGGCGGAGACGCCCGCCGCACCCATGGGCAGGAGCGGCTGGAAGTTTCCTGCGTTGAAGGCCGTAAAGGCGACGGCGCAGAAGAACAGCAGGATGCCCACTTTGACGATCACGATTGCCGTGTTGATCCGGGCGCTCTCCCGCGCTCCTCGGACCAGCAGCACCATGGCCAGGACCACGATGGCCACCGCCGGGATGTTCACCAGTCCCCCGTCGCCGGGAGGCTGGGCCACCGCATCGGGCAGCACCTGCCCGAACGCGGCCAGTGTTTCGTTGACGTACTGACCGGCGCCCACGGCCACAGCGGCCACGGAGACCGCATACTCCAGGACGAGGCACCAGCCGCAGATCCAGGCCATGCCCTCGCCCAGGGTGGCGTAGGAGTAGGAGTAGCTCGAGCCCGCCACGGGAACCAGGCCTGCCATCTCGGCGTAGGACACTGCGGAGAACAGGGCGGCCAGGCCGGCGATGACAAACGAGATCCAGATGGCGGGCCCGGCCAGCGGAACCGATTCGCCGAGGATCACCAGGATGCCCGTCCCCAGGGTGGCACCTACGCTGATCATGGTCAGGTGGAGGACCCCGAAGCTGCGCACCAACCCGGGGGCGGTATCGCTCCCTTCGGCTTCGCTGACCATTTGTCCTATCGGTTTACGCCTCAGCAGCTGGGCCCGGAGGCCGGGCCGTCCGATGCTTTGCGCAATGGGCTTTTCGGTGGTCACAGGCACAGTCACCGTTGACGTCCCTTCAGAGTAGTTGTCGGTTTCCCCTCACCAAGGTTGGCATGTGAGCCAACTCTCAGCCCGGTGCAAAATGACTTATAGTGATCCACCGTGAGACTTTATGCACAAACTGAGCAGATCCTGCAATCCGGCGCCGGCGGCCGCCGGGTGCCACGGCGGCCGGGAGCCGGTCCACGCCGGGGGAAGCCATGACCGTTGAGCCCGCGGAGTCCGGACGGCTGAGTTTCGTCACCCTCCAGCAGTTCCTCGACCAGCTGCCCCCTCTGCTGAAAACCCTTCACGACGGCGGCAGCGGCGGCCGGCTTTTGCGGTGGGTTGAACCCAGCGAGCCTGGAGGACCCCACACCCTACCTTCCGGAGGGCGAGTTCCTGCTCACGGCAGGCCTTCCCTTCCTTGGCGACGGCGGATCGCCCGCCAACGTCGACGCATATGTACGGCGGCTGGTCCAGGCCCAGGTGGCAGCGCTGGGGTTCGGGATCCAGCCCTACTTCGACGCCGTTCCCGGCGTGGTGGTGGAGGCGTGCCGGCGGCACAACCTCACCTTGTTCGAGGTACCCGAGTCGCTGCCCTTCGCGGCGATCGGCCTCCAGTTCTCACAGCTCCTGGAGACCGACAATGCCAGGGTTTTCCGGCAGCTGGCAGAGACCAACCGGCAGCTCATGCGTGCCGTCCTTTCCCCCAAACCGGAGCACGAACTGCTGACCGCCCTGGTCCAGCGCGTCCCGGTGTGGGCGGTCATGGTGGGGGCCGACGGCCGGGTCCGGGCGCGCGGCACCAGTGCCGGCGGCAGCACCGCCGTCGAGCTTTCGCTGCTGGAGCCCATGCTGGAACGGCTGCTGTCCGGCCGCGGCCCCCGGGTGGAGATGGACGGCTTTGACCAGCCGGGCTCGGCGCTGGTGGTGGGCCACCCGCTGCGCAGCACGAAGGACGCCAACCTGGGCGCCCTGGTTCTCGGCTCGGACGTGCCGCTGACCCCCGCGCAGAACAACATGGTCCAGTCCGCCGTGGGACTGCTCGAACTGCTGGTGCGGCAGCGCACCAGTGGGTCGCTGGCTCCCAGCCGCCTGGCTACCGCCGTCCTGCTGCACCCCGAAAGCCTCACCACGGGCGTCACCAGGCATCTCAACGGGCTCAAGGACCTGCTGGCCCAGAGCCTTTCCTCCACCCGGTCCGCGCCGATGCGGGTTGTGCAGGGCATCAACGTGGAGGCACCCCAGTGGCCGTCGGGTGACAGCCCGGTCAGGGAGCTTCTGCAGTGGCGCAGGATGCTCGACACTAAGCTCGTGGAGATTACCGACTACGGGTTCGCCGCCGTGACCCGGCTAAGGGTCGACGATGCCCTGCTCGCGGATGTGGAGAAGCTCGGCTGGCGCCTGGTGATTGGCGAACCGACCGAGGCTCGCCGGCCTTCCTGCCGCGTACCTGCGGGCCACCTCCCTGCGCAGCCAGGTGCGGAGAAGCGGACACAGCATCCGGGCCGACGACGTGTCCTGGTCGGTCACCGGGCTGCTGGGGCCCGAGGCGGGAACGTTGCTGGCTGAACGCCTCCTGCAGCCGGTTCTGGCGCTTGAGCCGGACCGGCGCCTTCCGCTGCTGGCCGTCCTCCGCGGCTGGCTCAGCGAGAATGGCAGCTGGGATGCCTCTGCCAAGCTGCTGGGGCTGCACCGGAACAGCGTGCGGCGGCAGATCGGCGTCCTGGGTGAGCTGCTCCAGCTGGACCTGAACCAGGCCCAGGTGCGGGCGGAGCCTGTGGATCGCACTGCAGTACGCGGATGCCCTGGCGGGCCCGGCGGACTGACAGCCGGGCCCATGAAGGGCAGCGTTTACGCCTGGTTGTCCCCGGGCGTGCCGGGTTCCCGCAGCAGGACGGCGTCCCATTCCTGGTACAGCCCGGGCCGGCGCTCCCGCAGGTAGGGCACCTCATCGCGGGCTGCGCGGACAGCCTCCGCGCCAACTTCGGCAAACAGCAGTGCCGGGGCGTCCCCGCCCTCGGCGAGGAGCGTGCCGTCGGGTCCCGCCACCACGCTTCCACCCCCAAACGTATGGGCGCCTTCAACCCCGCAATGGTTGGCGTAGGCCACGTTGAGCTGGCTTTCCAGCGCCCGGGCACGAACGAGCACCTGCGGCACTGCTGCGAAGCCGGCTGACAGTGCAGTGGGCACCAGGAGCAGTTCAGAGCCCCGGGCAGCAGCCGCCCGGGCGGTTTCGGGGAACTCGATGTCGTAGCAAATCAGCAGGGAGGTGCGGATGCCGCGGAAATCCACGACGGCGGGAGGTTCCGCGGCTGCACTAAACGCCTTGCGTTCCTCGCCACCAAAGAGGTGCACCTTGGCATAACTGAGGAGTTCCCTGCCGCCGGCATCCACCAGGGTGGCCGAGATGTGCCATCCGCGGCCAGCGGCAGCCGCGGTCCCGGCGCCTCCCAGCGGGTCCCTGCCGCTTTCGCCGCCTGCGGGGGCGGGCAGGCTGTAGACGAGGGCCATCCCGTTCCGGCGGGCGATCCCGGCAAGCCGCTCGCGGACGGCGGGGAGGACTGCCGCGTCCAGTTCGCTGCGCAGCCGCAACGGTGCGTACCCCACGGGAAACAGTTCCGGCGTGAGCAGCAGGTCGGCGCCGGCCTCCGCAGCCTGGCGGGCGGCATCGTCAATTGTCCGGAGATTGGCCTCGATGTCCAGGACCACGGCATTCGCCTGGAGGACGGACAGCAGCATCTTTACCACCTTCTTCATGCCTGGCCCACGCGAAGGGGATGGGCCTGGACGTTTCCGCTTTCCAGCCTAGCCAGCCGGAGCCGGAGGCATCGGGTCGTTTGGACCCGCAGACGCGCCCCGCAGGACGGAATGCACGGGACCTCCTGGCGGGCTCGACCAAGCCGGCCCCGCATCAGTCCGGCGCGTCCTTGCGTTAACTTCTTGACTACAAGAGCGGCGGTAGGGCAATGTTCTTAGCATGTCCGCAACCACGCGCTCAACGAGGAGCAAACCTAAAAATCCCGGCTCGCAGTCCGCCCTGCGGCAGCTGAACCAGCAGCGGATTATCGAGACCCTGATGGGCGGCCCATCCACCCAGGCCGAGCCTGGCCAGGCAGACGGGGCTGTCCACCGCCACTGTCTCCAACATCGTCAAGATCATGCTTGATTCCGGCCTGGCGTCGACAGAGCCGATCACCAGTTCGGGGCGCCGGGCACTGAACGTGCGGTTGAACAGCAACGGCGCCGTCGCCGTCGGGATCGATTTCGGCCGCCGCCACCTGCGCGTGGTCCTGGCCTCGCTCAGCTACCACGTCATTGCCGAGGAGTCGGTAATGCTCCCCTTGGCCACCAGGCGGATGACGGCATCCAGGCCGCCGTGGCGCTGCTGGAGAAACTGCTGCGGGAAAGCGGCGTGGAACGGCCCTCGGTGGTGGGGGCCGGCGTCGGAATTCCGGGCCCCATCGACCGCCGGACGGGCACGGTGGCACAGGGCGCAATCCTTCCCGAATGGGTGGGCATCAACATCCTTCAGCATCTTGAGGAAACCTTGAGAATCCCCGTATTTGTCGACAATGACGCCAACCTTGGTGCATGGTCGGAGGTGACCTGGGGGCAGCACTCCGGAGTCAGCAACCTGCTGTTTCTGAAGATCGGCTCGGGCATCGGCGCGGGCCTGATCCTCAACGGCGCCCCCTACTACGGCAACGTGGGAATCACCGGCGAAATAGGTCACGCCACCATCCATGAGCAGGGCCTGGTGTGCCGTTGCGGCAACCGCGGCTGCCTTGAAACCATTGCATCCACCACCACCATGATCGAACTCCTCAGCCGCGGCGAGGACCGTCCACTGACACCGGCGGATATCGTCCGCAAGGCCCTGAACCGGGACTCCGCGACCCTCCGGGTGGTGGATGACGCCGGCCTGGCTGTCGGCCGCGCGCTGGGCAACGTGGCCAATTTGATCAACCCGGAGGTGATTGTGGTGGGCGGTCCACTGGCGGGCCTTGGAGACATCCTGCTGGACCCCATCCGGCGGGGCCTGATCCGGCATGCGGTACCGGTAATCGGCGAGACAACCACCTTGACCATGTCCTCGCTGGGCGACCGCGCCGAGGCCCTTGGCGCGGCCGCCCTGGTCTTCCAACACGCCGGGATCCGCAAGCCGTAGACCGATTCGTTATCCAGCAGTTGCGTTAAAGACTTGACGACAACCACTGTGATCCAGTTTACTTTTGGTTCAGACGGCCCTGCGCTTTGCCGGCCGGACAAAGAAGTCATCGCATTGGAGGGTTAGGGCTCATGACGTCCCAGACCACGCAAACGGATCCGATCATCCTTGAGATGCGGTCCATCACCAAGGAATTCCCCGGCGTTAAAGCCTTGTCGAACGTGAGCCTCCGGGTGAAGGCCGGCGAGATCCACGCCATCTGCGGCGAAAACGGCGCCGGCAAGTCAACCCTGATGAAGGTCCTGTCAGGCGTGTACCCGTACGGAAGCTACGACGGCGACATCGTCTACCAGGGGCAGGTGCAGCAGTTCCGGGACATCAGGGCCAGCGAGCACGCCGGCATTGTGATCATCCACCAGGAACTGGCGCTGATCCCCGAACTGTCCATCATGGAGAACATCTTCCTGGGAAATGAGCCCACCAAGCGGGGCATCATCGACTGGGGCGAAGCCCGCCTGCGGTCCCTGGACCTCCTGGCGCGGGTTGGCCTGCGGGACGATCCTGACACCCCCATCAAGGAAATCGGCGTCGGCAAGCAGCAACTGGTGGAAATCGCCAAGGCGCTGAACAAGTCCGTGAAGATCCTCATCCTGGACGAGCCCACCGCCGCCCTGAACGAATCGGATTCACAGCACCTCCTGGACCTGATGCTGGGCCTGAAGGCCAAGGGCATCACGTCGATCATCATCTCCCACAAGCTCAACGAGATCGAGCAGGTCGCTGATTCCATCACCATCATCCGCGATGGCAAATCCATCGAGACGCTTGACGTCAAGAAGGACGGCGTGGACGAGGACCGCATCATCAAGGGCATGGTGGGGCGCACCCTCGAGTCCCGGTTCCCGGACCACACCCCTAAGATCGGCGAGGTGTTCTTCGAGGTCAAGAACTGGACCGTGGGCCACCCCAACATCCAGGACCGGCTGATCTGCAAGAACTCCAGCTTCTATGTCCGCCGTGGAGAAATCGTCGGGTTCGCCGGGCTCATGGGCGCCGGACGCACCGAGCCTGGCCCGCTCCGTATTCGGCCGCTCCTACGGCCGCTTCATTGACGGCCACATCTACAAGGACGGCAAGGAAGTGGTTCTCAAGAACGTTCGCCATGCCATCGACGCCGGGCTGGGATACGTCACGGAGGACCGCAAGACCCTGGGCCTGAACCTCCTCGACGACATCAAGACCACCACCGTGGCGGCCGCCCTGAAGAAGATCAGCCACAACTCGGTGGTTGACCCCAACCAGGAATTCACGGTGGCGGAGCAGTACCGCAAGTCACTGCGCACCAAGACGCCGTCCGTGGAGGAAGGCGTGGCCAAACTGTCCGGCGGCAACCAGCAGAAAGTGGTCCTGGCCAAGTGGATGTTCACCGACCCGGACCTGCTGATCCTCGATGAGCCCACCCGCGGCATTGATGTTGGAGCCAAGTACGAGATCTACGGGATCATCCAGCAGCTGGCCAACCAGGGCAAGGGAGTCATCGTCATCTCCTCCGAACTGCCCGAACTCCTGGGCCTGTCCGACCGTATCTACACCATCTTCGAAGGCGCCATCACCGGTGTCCTGAACAAAGACGAGGCCAGCCAGGAAAGCCTGATGAAGCTGATGACCTCCGCCACCCGAAAAGCCGCCTGACCCTCTGGCCCATCCAGAACCTTCCGGACACAAGGACTGACACCATGAATGCCCTCAAAAAGCTGTTTGGCGGCAACACCCGCCAATTCGGCATGATCTTCGCCCTCGTGGCCCTGATCATCTTCTTCCAGATCGCCACCGAAGGCCGGACGTTGACGCCCGGAAACGTCATCAACCTCTTCAACGGCAACTCCTACATCCTGATCCTGGCCATCGGCATGGTGCTGGTAATCATCGCCGGCCACATCGACCTTTCGGTTGGCTCCGTCGCCGCGTTCGTCGGCGTCACGGTGGCCCTCGCCATCCGCGACTGGGGCATCCCGTGGTGGGCCGGTGTCCTGCTCGGCCTTGTCCTTGGCGCGGTCATCGGCGCCTGGCAAGGCTGGTGGACAGCGTATGTTGGCATCCCCGCCTTCATCGTGACCCTGGCCGGCATGCTTCTCTTCCGCGGCTTCAACCAGTTCGTGGGCAAGTCCAACACCATCCCGGTACCCAACGACTTCCAGTACATCGGATCGGGCTACCTTCCCGAGGTGGGACCGGACACCGGCTACAACAACCTCACGCTCCTGATGGGCGTCGCCGTCGCGGTCTTCGTGGTGGTGGGCGAGCCTGCGCTCCCGGGCCAGGGCCAAGGCGCTCGGCGCCGAGGTCCCCGAAATGTGGGTGACCGTGCTGAAGCTGGTTCTCATTTGCGCCGCCGTCCTCTACGCCACGTACCTCTTCGCCACCGGCCGTCCAGGGACCTCGTTCCCCATCCCTGGCCTGATCCTGGCCGTGCTGGTACTGATTTACGGCTTCGTCTCCTCCCGCACCATCCTGGGCCGCCACGTCTACGCCGTCGGTGGCAACCGGCACGCAGCCGAACTCTCCGGCGTCCAGTCGAAGAAGGTCAACTTCCTGGTCATGATGAACATGTCCGTCCTGGCCGGCCTGGCCGGCATGATCTTCGTGGGCCGGTCCACCGCTTCGGGACCCTTCGACGGCGTCGGCTGGGAACTGGATGCCATCGCCGCCGTCTTCATCGGCGGCGCGGCAGTGACCGGCGGTGTGGGCACCGTGGTCGGCTCCATCATCGGTGGCCTGGTCATGGCAGTACTCAACAACGGCCTGCAGGCTCCTCGGCGTCGGTGCCGACCTCACCCAGATCATCAAGGGCCTGGTGCTCCTGATCGCCGTCGCCTTCGACGTCTACAACAAGTCCCAGGGCAAGCGCTCCATCATCGGCATGCTGACCCGGAACATGAACCGTTCCTCCGGCGGACCCAGCAGCCCCATCCAGCCCGACGAAACCACCTCCACCAAGGAAGCGATCGCCAGGGAAGCCTGAGTTTGCAGCCTGAATACCGTTCCATCACACAAAGAAAGAGAACCAATAATGCGAATGTTTGGTAAAACAGGGAAGGCCGCAGCGGTTGCTGCCATCGCAGCACTGGCGCTGACGGGCTGCGGCCGCTCGGAGCCGTCCGGCGGCTCAAGCAGCGGTGCCGCAGGATTCGACCAAAACTCCTCCATCGGCGTCGCGCTTCCCCAGAAGACAAGTGAAAACTGGGTTCTCGCCGAAAGGCTATTCAACGACGGCCTCAATGGCGCCGGGTTCAAGGCTGACGTCCAGTTCGCCAACGGCGGCGTGTCGGAGCAGCAGAACCAGATCAGCGCCATGGTCACCAAGGGTGCGAAGGTCATTATCGTCGGCGCCATCGACGGATCCCGCCTGGGCACCCAGCTCAAGCAGGCCAAGGACGCCGGCGCTACGGTCATCGCCTACGACCGCCTCCTGCTGAACACCGACAATGTGGACTACTACGTGGCCTATGACAACTTCAAGGTCGGCGTGCTCCAGGGCCAGGCCTTGCTGGACGGCATGAAGGCTAAGAAGCCCAACGGTCCGTACAACATCGAACTGTTCGCCGGTTCCCCCGACGACGCCAACGCCAAGGTGTTCTTCAACGGTGCCATGAGCGTCCTGAAGCCCAAGATCGACGACGGCACCCTGAAGGTTGTCTCGGGCCAGAACAGCTTCGAGCAGGCCGTAACCCAGGGCTGGAAGGCCGAAAACGCCCAGCGCCGCATGGACACCCTGCTCAGCGGCAGCTACACCAGCGCCAACGTGGACGGCGTCCTCTCCCCGAACGACACCCTGGCCCGCGCGATCCTGACCTCGGTCAAGGCTGCCGGCAAGCCGATCCCGGTTGTCACCGGCCAGGACTCCGAGGTTGAGTCGGTCAAGTCGATCATGGCCGGCGAGCAGTACTCCACCATCAACAAGGACACCCGCAAGCTCGTCGAGCACGCGATCACCATGGTCAAGGACCTGCAGGCCGGCAAGAAGCCTGAGGTCAACGACGACAAGTCCTACAACAATGGCAACAAGGTGGTTCCCGCCTACCTGCTGGAGCCGGTCATCGTGACCTCCGCCAACGTCAAGACGGCCTACACTGACGATCCGGTACTCGGCCCGATCACCAAGTAACACCTGCACGACAGCCGGGTAACCCGGCAAGCGGAAAGCCCGGTTCAATATGGACCGGGCTTTCCTGCGTCCTTTGCTCAGCAGCAACATCCTTCACAGGCCAAACACAGGCCGGCCCGGATTCCTGCACAGGGTGTCCGGCGAGGGTTGATGCGAAGCCGGCCCTCGGCGCCGGCACCTGAGCCATAGGAGTAACGTGAGCGTCCTTGCCCGAAGCGTAGGCAATGCCTTCAGAAACAAGGTCCGCACCGCAGCTGTTGTCGCGGTGCTGGCCGTCGCCATTGGCCTGGCGCTGGCCATGCTGGTGGCCAACCAGGCAGTCGGAGCGAAAGTGCAGGAGCTCAATGTCTCTGTCGGCACCGTCCTGACAGTCAACCCCGCCGGCGGGCAGGGCTTCGAAGGCGGCGGTGAGCCGCTCACCGCCGACCAGGCGACCACCGCCGCCGGCGTTGCCAACGTCAGTGCCGTCGTCGGAACCTCAACACTGAGGCTGCGCAACGCGGCTGCTGCTGCAGCACAGGCGGCCCAAGCGGGACAGACCGGGCAGACCGGCCCGGGGGGCAAGCCGGACAGGGCGGCCCCGGGGGTCAAGCCGGAGCCACCCTCACCACCAGCCTCACGGCCGCGGTGGATGCGGGCACACTCGGCAACCGCAACCAGCAGGCCAACGGAACCGCGGGATCCACCGGAACCACGCAGCAACCGGTCCGGTCCCTGCCGATAACCGCCACCGGCATCGGCGCCGAAGTGGACACTACGGGCAAGGCATTGAACATCACCCAGGGCACCGGGCTCGGCGACTACACGGCATCGTCCACCGGCGCGCTGCTGGGCACCACCCTGGCGGAGAAGAACAACCTCAGCGTCGGTTCCACCTTCACCGTCAACGACCAGGCCTACACGGTGACAGGTCTGTTCGACGCCGGCACGGCCTTCGGCAACAACGCCGTTTACCTCACCCTCCCCACGGCCCAGACGCTGGCCCGGACACCGGGTGAGCTGTCCAGCATGATCGTCACCGTCAACTCCATGGACAACGTCGCCTCGGCCAAGACGGCGCTGCAGGCAGCGCTGGGAACTGCCAAGGCTGACGTTACCCAGGGCCAGAACCTGCAGACCGCGGTCAGCTCGCTGGACAGTGTCAAGAACATCTCCTTCATAGCCTTTATCGCCGCGCTCGGTACCGCCGGCCTGATCATCCTGCTCATCATGGTGATGCTGGTCCGCGAGCGCCGCCGCGAAATAGGTGTCCTGAAGGCGATCGGGGCACCCAACCGCACCATCGGCCTGCAGTTCGTCCTCGAAGCCCTGGTCCTGGCAGCCCTGGGCAGCACAGTCGGCGCAGCCATCGCCTCCTTCGCCAGCGGCGGCATCGGCTCGGCTCTGATCAGCAGCACCACCACCACCACTGCAAGTACGGGCCGCGGCTTCCCCGGCGGCGCGGGCGGTGGAGGGGGCTTCCCCGGCCAGGGCGGACCGTTCGGCGGCGCTTCCCAACTGCTGAGCTCCGTAACCGCGAGCGCGTCGCCGGGCGTCATCGCCGGCGGCATTGCTGCCGTGTTCGGCGTCGCCATCATCGGCGCACTGGTTCCCGCGCTGCTCACGGCGCGCATCCGTCCCATCGAAGTCCTGCGAGGAGAATAGCCATGATTGAAGTCAAAAACCTGGTCCGGACCTTCAACTCCGGTGACCGCACCATCAAGCCGGTCAACGACGTCAGCTTCGTCCTGGAACAGGGCACCCTCGCCTCGATCGTGGGCAAGAGCGGCAGCGGCAAGAGCACCTTGTTGTCCCTCCTCGGTGCGCTGGACAAGCCCACCAGCGGAGACGTCGTCGTCAACGGCGTCAGCCTGGCACGCCTGCCGGACAGCAGGCTCACGGAATACCGCCGCCGGGACATCGGCTTCGTGTTCCAGCAGTTCAACCTGATCCCCAACCTGTCCGCTGTTGCCAACGTCATGCTGCCCATGGAGTTCGCCGGGATACGCAAGGCCGCCAGGCTGCAGCGTGCCAGGGACCTCCTGGAGCAGGTCCAGCTGGATCCGTCCAAGCACGAGCGCCGGATCAACAGGCTGTCCGGCGGCGAGCAGCAGCGCGTGGCCATCGCCCGGGCCCTGGCCAACGAGCCGAAACTCATCCTGGCCGACGAGCCCACCGGCAACCTGGACGAGCAGACCGGGGACCACATCATCGAACTCCTCAGCTCGCTGAGCCGCGACCACAACACCACCATCCTGGTGGTCACCCACGACAGGGTCCTTGCGAACAAGGCCGACCGCCGGTTCCGCCTGCAGCAGGGGAAGCTGATGGAAGAACCGGTCCGGGACCGGGCGGTCGCGGCTTCCGCCTGACGTGCGGAAGGGGCTGAGGGCGGGGCCGCGTCCCACGCCCTCAGCCCCTTTCCGTTGCTTTCTCCCCCGCTGTACGTTCCCCGCCCATCCAGCGACGCTGTGACAGGATGGCAGCTATGAGCGCTCCCATTGCCACGCCATGGCTTTCCACCCAAGCTGACCAGGATCCCCGGTCCGCCACCGGGCATCCCCTGCGATGGGGAATCATTGCAACCGGCAGCATCGCCCGCGCCGTCTCCCAGGACCTGGCGCTGCTTGAGGACGCCGAGCTTTACGCCGTCAGTTCCCGGACACAGGACACCGCTGACGCGTTCGCCGTCGCCTATGACTTTGCGAAGGCCTACGGGGACGACGGCGGAGTGCCCGGCTACCAGCGGCTGCTCGCCGATGACGCCGTGGACATTGTCTATGTCGCCACGCCGCACGCCCAGCACCACGAGATGGTTCTGGGCGCCCTCAATGCCGGCAAGCATGTGCTCTGTGAGAAGGCCTTCACCATCAACGCCCGGGAAGCTGCGGAGCTCATCGACGTTGCCCGCAACCGTAAGCTTTTCCTGATGGAGGCGGTCTGGAGCCGGTTCCTGCCCTCGATGCAGCGCGCTTTCGAGATCGCGGCATCGGGTGAACTGGGCGACATCCATTGGGTCACCGCGGACCTGGGCTTCCCGGCACCGTACTCCCCCACCGCCAGGCTGTGGGCGCGGGAGGACGGCGGCGGCGCACTGCTGGATTTGTCCGTCTACCCGCTCCTGTGGGCACTCGGTACGCTTGGCTTCCCGCAAACCGTCAGCGCCACGGGATTCGTCAACGATGACGGTGTGGATGCGCAGAACGCCATGAGCCTTGGCTACGGCAACGCCGCCCAAGTCCAGCTCACCTCCTCCCTCCTGGCCCACGGACCCCGGACAGCCACCGTGGCCGGAAGCCTGGGGTTCCTGCAAAGCGTGGGGTCTATCAACAACCCCCGCGAACTCGTCATCGCCAAAGGGTGGGAAGAGCGCCGGACCGAAACCTTCGGCGTCGTGGGCAAGGGCTACGCCTACGAGCCTGCGCGAAGTTATGCGGTGCGTCCAGCAGGGACTCACCGAGAGCCCGGTCATGCCCCTTGAGGACACCTTGAACACCATGCGCCTTTTCGACGGTGTGCGTGCCCAGCTTGGGGTGACCTATCCCAACGACAGCCATTAGCCGGCCTTCCAGCCCAAACGGACGACGGCGGAGGTGCACCTTTCGCTCCAGCGCCAAGCACATAAGGGCTCACCGGTGCCTTTGGCACCGTCCGCCCGCGTTGCCACCTTTTGTAAATTCCCTGTAGAGAATGCTGGACTTCGGCCAATAAGCAGTCTTACTATTTAGACGGCATCGATTGCACCGATCACTGGGGGGTGGTACGCATGGCTCGTTTGAGTACTCCATGGCGTGCCCTGCGCCCGGTAATCCTTGCCGGGGCCGCGGCAGTCACCTGGTTGACCCTTTCGTCAACGGCTGCATCCGCGGACACTCTGCCGGACTCCTCGTCCCTGCTGGGCAACGCCACGAGTTCGGTTTCATCCTTGAGCCACGATCTTGCGGCTACGGTTTCGCTGGTTCCCGCCGGCTCACCGGCCGGAACCTTTTCAGGCCCCGGGCTGCTGCAGCCCGTAGTGGCGCCGGTGTCCGGGCTTACGGACAACCTCATTGCCGCCGTTCCCGTAGTGGACCGGGTGGTTCCGCCAGGAACTGTTTCCGCAGTCTCCGCCCCTGTTGTTGAGCTTGCCGACACCGTAACGGCCGGTATGGCCCAGGTTGTTGTAGCCCCCGCGGCAGAGGCCATTCCGGTACTCCAGCCGGTTTCTGACATCATGACCGGCACTGCTCCGCTACCCGTCCCACCCTTGGAAGCCGCGCAAGCGGATGTTCCTGCCGTGCCCGCCCCAGCTCCGGCCGAGGATCAGCCTGCAGCGCTCCAGGAAACGCCGGTGGCCTTGGAAGCCGGCCAGGTTTCCGAGAGCTTGTCCCCGACAGCACAGGCCAGCGGCAATGCAGTGCTGGAAACGGCCGGTCCCGGCATCCTTGCCAACGCGGCTGTCCAGAAGCCTGCGGTGTCCGGGACAGCCGATGTTATTTCGGACCAGCCCCTTCCCGCTGCCCCCTCGCCCGTTCCCGCCCAGGCTCCTGCAGCCCCCGCGTCAGGCACAGGCAGCGGCGGATCATCCGGGGGCCCGTCCGGTGCCGCAGCGTGGCTCAACCCCTTCGACCTTGAATTTGTACCCGCCGGCGCTGTTTACGCCAGTGAAGCTCCTGAGCACGCCCCTGCGCCGGTGTCATTCGACCCCGGTTCTTCACCTGACTAGTTGAGGCCCCCTGCCCTTTTCGCGGGCAGCACGTGGCTCTACGGGCAGCCGACCAGCGCCCGAACACCCTCAACTATTTCAGGAGTAATAACCATGAACTGCACCCTTCGCAGGGGGCTGCTTAGCACCCTCTTTGCCGGCGGCCTTTTGGCTTTCGGCTGCGCTGCCGCCAACGCGGCGGACACCACCAGCGGGACGGACCTTTCCGCTTCCGCCCTCATCTCGGCGGCGGCACCCGCTAATTCGACGTCGTTGGGCCTGCTGGGTGACCCAACGCCTGCCGGATCCACGGGCGTCGCCGCCGCGGTGAACGTCAATCTTGGCCTCGGCACCTCACCCGCCACGGCCCCGGCAGCAACCGTAAACGCCAGCCTCGGCACCTCACCCGCCACGGCCCCTGCCACCACGGCACCGACGGCCAGCACCGCGCCAAACCTTGCTGTCGACGCAGCCGTGAACCTCGGTCCGGGCAACGTCACCACTACGAATCCTTCAACCACCGGCACCACGGGTGTGGCAGCCGCAGCGGACGTCAACCTCGGCGTCGGCACCGCTCCCGCCACGAACCCCGCCACCACCGGCACCACGGGCGTGGCAGCCGGCCTCAACCTCGGCCTCAGCGGAATCACCAACCCCGCAACCACCGGAACCACCAACGGCACCACAGCGAACGTCGCGACGGACGCAGCCGTGAACCTCGGGCTGGGCAACGTCACCACTACGAATCCTTCAACCACCGGCACCACGGGCGTGGCAGCCGCAGCGGACGTCAACCTCGGCGTCGTCACCGTTCCCGCCACGAACCCCGCCACCACCGGAACCACCAACGGCACCACAGCGAACGTCGCGACGGACGCAGCCGTGTACCTCGGGCTGGGCAACGTCACCACTACGAGTCCTTCAACCACCGGCACCACGGGCGTGGCAGCCGCAGCCGACCTCAACCTCGGCCTCAGCGGAATCACCAATCCCGCCACTACCGGAACCACCAACGGCACCACGGGCAACCTTGCTGTCGACGCCAACCTGGGCCTCGGCCTCGGCGCAATCACGACTCCCGCCACCACCGGGCGCGGCACCACTGTGGATGCAGCCGTAGACCTCGGCGCTGACCTGGGTACCGGGGCTGCGGGCACCGGCGGCCTGGGTGCTGTTGCCGATCTTGGCCTTGACCTCGGGGTCGGGCTCGGCGGTGACAACACCACGGGCACGCCCGGCACCTCCGACCCGGCGGGTACCACCCCGGGCGACGGCACCACCGGCGATGCCGGCGCCCTTGATCCCGGCGTTGGGGATCCCGGCACCGGCACCCCGGGTTCGGATAACACCATGGGGAATGGCGGCACCGGCAACGCAGGCTCCGGCGAGGTTGCAGCAGCACATGCCGGTTCCACTGCGGTCAGCGGAGCCATCGCCACTGTGACGGCGCCACGTGCCACCCCGGCCCGCGGCAACGCTGCCATTGCCAACACGGGCACTGGCCACACCAGCCTCGCCAACACCGGCTGGGACGGATCGCTGGTTCCCCTGGCCCTGCTGCTCCTGGCTGGCGGGCTCCTGGCGCTCCGCAGGCGCAAGGTGTCCTAGCAGCTTCATGGCAGAACAGTAACGGCCTGCACATGTGCGCTTGAAACGGCAGCACGCAGCGGGCTGACGGAAGGAGGACTGCATCCCGGAAACCTAGCGACAGTACAAAACATGTCATCAGCACACATGTCCTTGTAGCCAATGGTCCGGCGGCGAAGATGCTCGATATCGCCGCCGGGCCGTCGGCGTGCCAGGACGGGAATGCCTAGGCCAATCGCAGGTTCCGGCCCGCCGCCCGTATAATTTGAGGTACGACAGTGCCGCAGCGCACCGGGAGGAACGGTCATGGTGGCGGAATCGCCTAGCTCCATCAAGAATGAAGTGGTCGGCGGTCGGTACCGTTTGGGTGAGGTCGTTGGCCGCGGCGGAATGTCGTCGGTGTACTGTGCGCGGGACGAAAACCTGGGCCGTGATGTGGCGTTGAAACTCTTCGCCCCGCAGGCCCCGGACGCGGACGAGCTCAAGCGGCAGGAAGCCGAGATCAAGCTCCTCGCCACACTCAACCACCCGGGCCTGGTGACGCTCTTCGACGCAGGTATCGACGACCGCATTCCGGACGAGCCCCGGCCCTTCCTGACCATGGAGTTGGTGGAAGGCCAGGACCTGCGCAGCCGGATCCGGCACAGCAGGGTTCCATTTGAAGAGTTGTCAGTCATCGGTGCAGGCATCGCCGACGCCCTGGCGTACGTACACGGCCTGGGCATCATCCACCGCGACATCAAACCCGGCAACATCCTCCTGATCCAGATCCGGCCGGGTGAGCCGCTGCGTCCCAAGCTCACGGATTTCGGTATCGCCCGGATCGTGGATTCCACCCGCCTCACGTCAACGGGCACGATGGTGGGCACTGCCGCCTACCTCAGCCCCGAGCAGGCCCTTGGCAAACCCCTGTCGTCTGCCACTGACATCTATTCCCTGGGGCTCGTGCTGCTGGAGTGCATCAAAGGCACCATTGAATACCCCGGCAGTGCCGTGGAGTCGGCAGTTGCCCGGCTCCACCGTGCCCCGGAAGTTCCCGACGACGTCCCCTCCGAGTGGGCGGACCTCATCCGTTCCATGACCGCCATCGAGCCGCTGGAACGTCCAGCCGCCGCGGACATTGAAACGGCCCTGCGCCAGGCCCTGGTCTCCCCTGCCTCGACGCCGGGTGAACTGGCCCCGGAAACCACTCGGGTACTGCCGGCCATGCCCTTCCATCCCCCTCCATCACCGCGGAAGAGTCGGTGGATGAGGTGCGGGAGGCAGCAGCAGCGACGGGGGCTGAAAGTCCTGCATCACCGACCGACGACGCTGTGTCCGGCAGGGCAGCCGTCCCAGCCGCGGTGAAGGCCCCCGGCAAGCCCCGCATGCTGTGGAGCCGGCGGATCTGGCTGGCTGTGGTGCTCGGTCTCCTGGTGCTTGCCGCTGCCGCCGCAGCGCTGATGATGAGCATCTCCGCCCGGCCTGCCGACGTCGTCCCCTATCCCACGGTGACCGGTGTCCTTGGCGACCATCTACAGGAACTTCAAAAGAGCGTGGCGCCGTGACCCTGCGGCGCCCCGCCACCGGCCGGCTGCTGCTGGCATGCGCGGCGGGACTGCTGGCGGTCGCCCTGCTCAATGCCTGCGCGGCCCCGGCAACTGGACTGCAGCGCGGGGCTGCAACCCAGCTCCAGGCCCGGGTCCTGGAAGTGACCCAGGCTTCATCCCAGAATGATCCCGTCTCGGCGCTGAAGGCCCTGGAGGGTCTCGACGCGGACCTTTCGGCGGCGCAGGCAAAGGGCCAGGTCTCCGAGGAACGCCGCCGCAGCATCATGACCGTGGCCACTGCTGTCCGGGCAGACCTCAACGAAGCCGTGGCCGCACAGGCGGCGGCTGCGAAGGCTGCCGAAGACGCCCGGATCGCGGCCGGTCAGGCAGCACAGGCTCCCGCACCTACCTCGGAGCCAGCTCCCGCGCCGGCACCGGCACCGGCTCAGGGCAACGCGTCCGGCAACGGAGGGGACCCGGGCAAGAATAACAGCGGCGACAAGGGCAAAGGCAAGAACTAGGTCCGCACCCAGCAGGGAACAAAAGCGGTGCTCCGGTGGAAAACCGGAGCACCGCTTCTTTGAGCCCGAACGGCAGGTGCTAGGCCAGGCTGGCGATGACCTTGTTCAGGGTGGCGGAAGGGCGCATGACGGCCGAAGCCTTGGCGTCCTCCGGCCGGTAGTAGCCTCCGATGTCCACGGGTGAACCCTGGACCTCGGCCAACTCGCCCACGATCGTTTCCTCCTTGGAGGAAAGCTCGCCGGCGACCGAGCTGAAGGCGGCGGCCAGGTCGGCGTCGTCCGTCTGCTTGGCCAGTTCCTCTGCCCAGTAGCGCGCCAGGAAGTAGTGGCTGCCACGGTTGTCCAGCCTCGCCGGCGCGGCGGCTCGGGGACTTGTTCTCCAGCAGGAACGTGCCGGTGGCGCGGTCCAGGGTGTCGGCCAGGACCTGTGCGCGGGCGTTGCCCGTGGTGGTTGCCAGGTGCTCGAAGCTCACGGCCAGGGCCAGGAACTCACCAAGGCTGTCCCAGCGGAGGTGGTTTTCCTTGAGGAGCCTGCTGGACGTGCTTCGGGGCCGAGCCGCCGGCGCCGGTTTCGAAGAGGCCGCCACCGTTCATCAGTGGAACCACCGAGAGCATCTTGGCGCTGGTGCCCAGCTCCAGGATGGGGAACAGGTCAGTCAGGTAGTCGCGGAGCACGTTGCCCGTGACGGAGATGGTGTCCTCGCCCTTGCGGATGCGCTCCAGGGTGAAGGCGGTTGCCTTGACCGGAGCCATGACCTGGATGTCCAGGCCCTCGGTGTCCTGGTCCTTGAGGTACTCGTTGACCTTGGCGATGAGGTTGGCGTCGTGCGCGCGCTCCTCGTCCAGCCAGAACACGGCAGGAGTCTGGGAGGCGCGGGCCCGGGTAACGGCCAGCTTGACCCAGTCGCGGATGGGAGCGTCCTTGGTCTGGCAGGCGCGCCAGATGTCACCGGGGACGACGTCGTGTTCGATCAGGACGTTGCCGCTGCCGTCAACGATCTGCACCTTGCCGGCTTCCTGGATTTCGAACGTCTTGTCGTGGCTGCCGTATTCCTCGGCTGCCTGCGCCATGAGGCCGACGTTGGGAACGGTGCCCATGGTGGTGGGGTCGTAGGCACCGTTGGCGCGGCAGTCATCGATGACCACCTGGTAGATGCCCGCGTAGGAGCTGTCCGGCAGGACCGCCAGGGTGTCGGCTTCCTTGCCGTCCGGGCCCCACATGTGGCCGGAGGTGCGGATCATGGCCGGCATGGAGGCATCGACGATGATGTCGGAGGGCACGTTGAGGCTGGTGATGCCCTTGTCGGAGTCCACCATTGCCAGCGCCGGGCCGTCTTCCAGGCCCTTCTTGATCAGGTTCTGGACGCCATCGCGGACGTCCGCCGGCAGGTCCTCAAGGCTGCTCAGGATAGCTGCGAGGCCGTTGTTGGGGCTGATGCCTGCGGCGGAGAGCTGCTTGCCGTAGGTCTCGAACAGCTCGGAGAAGTAGGCCTTCACCACGTGGCCGAAGATGATGGGGTCCGAGACCTTCATCATGGTGGCCTTCAGGTGTGCGGAGAACAGCACGCCCTCTTCCTTTGCGCGGGTAACCTGGGCCTTCAGGAATTCGTCCAGGGCGGCAGCGCGCATCACGGTTCCGTCGATGACCTCACCGGCCAGGACGGGGAAGGCCTTCTTCAGGACCTTCACCGAGCCGTCCTCGCGGACCTGGATGGCGATGGTGCCGTCCTTCTCGATGACCACGGACTTTTCGTTGGAGCGGAAGTCGTCCTGGGCCATGGTGGCCACGTTGGTCTTGGAGTCGGCGGCCCAGGCGCCCATGGAGTGCGGGTTCTGGCGGGCGTAGTTCTTGACGGACAGAGGTGCGCGGCGGTCCGAGTTGCCTTCGCGCAGGACCGGGTTCACAGCCGAGCCCTTGATCTTGTCGTACCGCGAGCGGATGGCCGTCTCTTCATCCGAGGTGGGGTTGTCCGGGTAGTCCGGCAGCGCGTAGCCCTGGCCCTGGAGCTCTGCGATGGCGGCCTTCAGCTGCGGGATGGAGGCGCTGATGTTGGGCAGCTTGATGATGTTGGCTTCCGGCGTCTTCGCCAGCTCACCGAGCTCAGCAAGGGCGTCGCCGGTTTGCTGTTCCGGGGTGAGGTAGTCACCGAATACGGCAATGATGCGGCCGGCGAGCGAAATGTCGCGGGTCTCCACCTCCACACCTGCAGTCGAAGCGAACGCCTCGATGATGGGCAGGAACGAATAGGTAGCCAGCATCGGCGCTTCGTCGGTGTGGGTGTAGATAATCTTGGACATGCGCGGGCGTCTCCCTGTGGGTCGGCTTGGTTGTGAAAAATTCGGTCTATTTCACCATGTACAACTTACCCGAGGACGCGGCGTTGAACCGTACCGGCGTCCCAGCGTTACCCCGGCGGTGAGCAGGATTACAGCGATAGAGAACGGCCGACGGCGGCACGCGCCATGGTGCCCGGGGCGCCGTCGCAATTGTGGGGCGGACGGGAACGGAATAGGGTCCTTAGCCGGTATTTGATATCTCACTACTGTGTACAAACTTGTCCGGTGGCGATAAATTCGCTACGTCACTCCCGATCCAGGGCCCAACCCGTTCAGACAGGACAACTATGACACGCACCAGGTCTCTGGCTTCCGGCCTCCTGACTTTCTCGGCCGCCGCCGTGCTTGCACTCACCTCGGCCGGCGGAGCCTCAGCCGCGCCGGCACCGACAGACGGACATGCGACCCCGTCGGTCGCCAGCGTCACCGTTGACGCCGGCGGGGCAGCGGATTACTGGACCCCCGAGCGCATGCAGGCTGCCGTCCCCGGCGACACCCTGGCCGGCAAGGCACTGGAACGCGGCAACCGCTCCAGCCCCCTCCTGGTGCAGAAGGGCAAGCCAGCCGCCACCAAGGGAACCAAAGGCAAGCCCACCATCGCCCAGAGCGAGAACCCCGTTTCGCATATCGGCAAGGTCTTCTTCACCCTGGGCACTACCAACTATGTGTGCTCCGGCAACGCAGTTACCTCGGGCAACCACAGCACTGTAGCCACTGCCGGACACTGCGTGAATGAGAGTGGAGCATACGCCACCAACTTCGTCTTCGTGCCTGCCTACGACAACGGCGCGGCACCCTACGGCAAGTGGACCGCCAAGGCTCTGTACGCCCCCACCCAGTGGGTTTCCAGCGGCGACATGACCTATGACACCGGGTTTGCCGTGGTCAACCCGGACAGCAAAGGCCACCTCCTCACGGACGTTGTGGGCGGCTCGGGCACTGCCTTCAACCAGGCACGGGGCCTGACCTACACGTCGTACGGCTACCCGCAGGCCTCCCCGTTCAACGGCACGTCGCTGTGGAGTTGCACCGGTACGGCCAAGAATGATCCGAACAATCCCCAGTTCGGTACCCAGGGCATCCCGTGCGACATGACTGGCGGTTCGTCTGGCGGTCCGTGGTTCATCGGCATCGGCTCCGACGGCGTGCAGAACTCCATCAACAGCTACGGCTACAGCGGCTCGGCTGTGATGTACGGCCCGTACTGGGGCGACGTCATCCAGACCACCTTCAACAGTGCAGCAAAGTCCTAAGGCACCTGATCCGAAGGAGGATCCCGTCAGCCACGTCGACCTGACCCAGTCGCCCGAGGAAGTCCTCGAATACTGGACGGAAGAGCGGATGGCGGAGGCGAAGCCCCGGGAGATTCAGCTTCCGGAGCCCGGCCCCCGTGAAGACGGCCAGGACTAAGCCACCACAACGACGACGGCGCCCGTCCCCTTCAAAGGGGACGGGCGCCGTCGTCGGTTCAATCCTTCTTCCACTGACGGATCAGTGGAAGAAGTGGCGGGCTCCGGTGAAGTACATCGTGATGCCTGCCGCGTTGGCGGCAGCGATGACTTCCTCGTCACGGACAGAACCGCCGGGCTGCACCACGGCGCGGACGCCGGCGTCGATCAGGATCTGCAGGCCGTCAGCGAACGGGAAGAACGCATCGGAGGCAGCCACGGCGCCGCGGGCCCGCTGGGGTGCGCCGGCACCGCTGGCGTTGGAGGCACCGCCCGCGCCTTCGACGTCGGACTCGACGGTGACGCCAAGCGTGTTGGCCCGCTCCACCGCCAGGCGGCAGGAGTCGAGCCGGTTGACCTGGCCCATGCCGATACCCACGGCAGCGCCGTTGTCGGCGAGGAGGATGGCGTTGGACTTCGCTGCCCGGCAGGCGGTCCAGGCGAACGCGAGGTCCGCGAGGGTCTTCGCGTCCGCGGCTTCACCGGCGGCGAGGGTCCAGTTGGCGGGGTTGTCGCCGTCGGCGTCCACCTTGTCGCTGACCTGGACCAGCATGCCGCCGGAGACCTGGCGGAATTCCGTGGGGTAGCGTCCGTAGCCTTCGGGGAGGGCGAGCAGGCGGATGTTCTTCTTCTTGGCGAGGATCTCCACGGCCTCGGGCTCGAAGCCGGGGGCGATGACCACCTCGGTGAAGATGTCCTTGACGGTGTTGGCCATGCCGGCGGTGACGGTGCGGTTCGCGGCGATGACGCCACCGAAAGCGGAGACGGGATCGCAGGCGTGGGCCTTCGCGTGGGCGTCAGCAATCGGGTCCGCGGCGTCTGCCGAACCGACGGCAACGCCGCACGGGTTGGCGTGCTTGATGATGGCGACGGCCGGTTCGCTGAAGTCGTAGGCGGCGCGCAGGGCGGCGTCGGCGTCCACGAAGTTGTTGTAGCTCATGGCCTTGCCGTGCAGCTGGTCAGCCTGGGCGATGCCCACCGGCGCAGCCTTGTCCACGTAGAGGGCTGCCTGCTGGTGCGGGTTCTCGCCGTAGCGCAGGACTTCCGAACGCTCCAGGGACAGGCCGGCGTAGGCGGGCCAGTCGATGACGCCGTCGCCGTCCTCGTCCAGGAACTGGCCGGCGGTCCAGGTGGCCACCGCATTGTCGTAGGCGGCGGTGTGCGCGAACGCCTTGGCGGCGAGGCGGCGGCGGGTCTTCAGGTCGAAGCCACCGGCGGCGGCAGCCTCCACCACCTGGCCGTAGAAGGACGGATCCACCACGATGGCGACGGCGGCATGGTTCTTCGCGGCCGACCGCACCATGGCGGGGCCCCCGATGTCGATCTGTTCCACTACGTCGTCCTGCGCAGCACCTGACTTGACCGTCTCCACGAACGGGTAGAGGTTCACCACCACCAGGTCGAAGGCTTCGATGTCCATGCTGGCAAGGGTTTCCATGTGGGCGGGGACGCGGCGGTCAGCCAGGATGCCGCCGTGGACGCGCGGGTGCAGCGTCTTCACGCGGCCGTCCAGCATCTCGGGCGAACCGGTGACTTCCTCAACCTCCTGCACGGGAATGCCCGCAGCAGCGATCTTCTTCGCGGTGGAGCCGGTGGAGACGAGCTTCACGCCCGCTGCGTGCAGGCCGGCGGCGAGCCTCCTCCAGGCCGGTCTTGTCGTAAACCGAGATCAGGGCCCGTCGGATCGGTACACGGTCAATGGATACGCGCTCATGCTGCGTGAAGCTCACAAATGTCTCCGTCTTATCTCGCGGAACAGGGCCGCGGTTGGTGGGGATAGGGCCAGTTTATCGTGAAGGCCGGCGTTACCCCCGCGTGCGCCGGAGTGTGAACGCCGCACGGCCCAGCTAGAGTTTTCAACAGGAGGCGGCGATGAACACTTACACCACTGTGCCCAGCGGCGAACAGGTGGTCCAGGAACTGCCCTGGCGATGGAAAGTCCAGGGCAGGATCTTCCTGATCGGGGGCCTCGGCTTCATGTTTGATGCCTGGGATGTGACCCTCAACGGCATCCTTATTCCACTGCTATCCAAGCACTGGTCGCTCTCCGCCGGGGAGGCGGCCTGGGTAGGCACAGCCAACCTGATCGGCATGGCCCTGGGCGCCTTCATCTGGGGAACCATCGCGGACACTGTTGGGCGCAAGAAGGCCTTCACCGCCACCTTGCTGTTGTTCTCCGTGTTTACCGTCCTGGGCGCGTTCGCCCCCGACTTCATCTGGTTCTGCGTCTTCCGGTTCATGGCAGGTTTTGGCCTGGGCGGCTGTATTCCGGTGGATTACGCACTGGTAGGTGAGTTCACCCCGCGGAGGCAGCGCGGCAGGGTGCTGACTGCCATGGACGGCTGGTGGCCCATCGGTGCAGCCCTGGCAGGGTTCGTATCAGCGGGGCTGGTGGCCCTCTACGGCGACTGGCGCCTGACCATGCTGGTGATGGTGCTTCCCGCCCTGCTGGTTTCTGGATCCGGCGCAGCGTGCCGGAGTCCCCCTCTTCCTGATCCGGAAAGGCCGCCGGGAGGAAGCCGCCAAGATCATTGACGGACTGGTCGAGGCTACCGGGGCCGAACCCCGGGCCTATAGCCTTCCTGATGCAAGGGATGTCCCGCGGCTTTCCGCCGGCAGCGCCTGGACCCAATTGCGCTCGGTATGGCAGTTCAGCTGGAAGATCACCGCTGCCGCCTGGTCCCTGTTCTTCAGCATCCTGCTGGTGTACTACCTGTCTCTGACGTGGATGCCGAGGATCCTCATCGGCGCCGGGTTCGCCGAGTACAAGGCGTTCGTCACCACCGCCTCCATGGCCGCCGTCGGCTTCCTCGGAGTGGTGGTGGCAGCGCTATTGGTGGAACGGGTGGGCCGCAAATGGATCCTCGCCATCACCGGTCCGCTCTCAGCGCTGACCCTGGTGATCGTGGCGTTCGTGGTGGACATCCCCACTGCGGCAGTGTTCTGGCTGCTGGTGTTCGGTTTCGTGGTCCAGGTGGCCATTCCAGTGCTCTATGCGTACGTCTCCGAGCTCTATCCCACCGAGCCTGCGCGGCACCGGGTTCGGCTGGGCGTCCACGTTCTCGCGGCTGGGGGCGGGCTTCGGACCGTTGATCTTCGCGAACTACTTCTGGCCGGAGCTGGGCCTGGCAACGTCCTTCGCCCTGGCCGGCGGGCTGGTGCTGCTGGCGGTGCTGTGGATGGCGTTCTTCTCCCCGAAACCCGCCAGCGCCGCCTGCAGTAAGCCCCCAACTAGGTAGCGCCACATGTCGTTCTGGAGCCTCAATGCGACATTTGGCGCTACTTGGTTCTAGCCGCTGGGAGCCCAGCCGCGGGCCAGCATTGTCCGTCGGACTTTTGCCACCGCAAGCTTCCCGTCCTGTTCCATGTGCCGCTTTGAGATTCGCACAAGAATCCATCCAGCGCGTCCGAAGTCCTCTTCGCGGGCAATGTCCCGCACAATCTGTGCCGCTTCCGAATGCCCCTCGCCGTCGTATTCCACTGCTACCTTCTGTTCGGGATAGCTCAGGTCGGGTTGACGGACGACCCCGGGGACCAGCTGCGTGGGCACATTCAGCAGAGGTTCGGGCAAGCCTGCGTATTCCAGGGCCAGCCGCAGCCTGGTTTCCTGTGCGGAGTCGGAGCCCACCCTGGCCAGGTCAAGGGCGAGACGGGCCTTCCGGATTCCAGGTGTTCCCTTGTGCCTGTCCAGAATCTCTGCCAGATCTTCGAGCGTTGCATAGGGCTCGGATCTGCCTTCGAAATCCGGGCGAGGGCTCCGTATCAAATGGTCAGCCACAACGGTCAATTCCTCAATGCGCATCTTGCGGGAGCAATCCAGCCACGTCCGGGTCCGCGAGGTGACCAGCAGCCCCTGATGGCTGACAATCTCGTCGTCGAAGAACTGTCCTCGGTGGCCCCTCACCCCGGGTCGGCGCATGATGGCAGCAGTGTCGGGACGGGAAACGTGCAACAGCGGTTCGTTGCTGCCTGGCAGGAACCCTGGAAACTCCCACAACAGAAAAGCTGATGCGTGGGATGCCGCGGCAAATTTCGTCACCAAGGTGTAGGGCCGGATGCGAGCGGCCAGGTCCGCCCGGCTGCAGGAGTCCGGCACCCTGACTCCCCTGCTGGGCCGCTGCAAGCCTCGGTGACGTAGCCGGCGGCGGCTGATGCCGGCGTCGACTGCCTCCTGAAACGTGAACGGCAGGGACTCAAATTGGCCGGGCAGCGGGCAGGGAACCTTCATAAGCCCATGGTGGCAGCCGCGGCTGTCCTTACAGAAAGTTATCCACAGGCCTGGCCGACTGGCGCGATGTGGGTAGCGTCAACTGTCGTTTTGAGGGGTCAAAAGGACACTTGGCGCTACCTAGTTGGGATGGGAGGCGGTGACCGCGGGGTCCGCGGCGAGGGCGGCCAGGGTGGAAACCAGGAGCCGGCGCTCCACCACCTTGATGCGCTCGTGCAGGGTTTCCTCGGTGTCGGAGTCATCGATAACCACGGCTTCCTGCGCAATGATGGGACCGGTGTCCACCCCGGCGTCGGCCCAGTGCACTGTACAGCCGGTGACCTTGACGCCGTAGGCCATTGCATCCCGCACCCCGTGGGCGCCGGGGAATGCCGGAAGCAGCGCGGGATGGGTGTTGAGGTACCTGCCGTTGAACGCGTCGATGAAGCCCGGGCTGACGATCCGCATGAACCCGGAGGAGACCACCACGTCAGGCGTGTAACCAGCCACGGCCTTGGTCAGCGCGGCGTTCCAGTCGGCGCGGTCCGGGTAGGCCTTGAAGTCCACCACAAAGGTAGGGATGCCGGCAGCAGCAGAGCGTTCGACGCCGTAGGTTCCTTCTCGGTCGGCTCCCACCGCTGCGATCTCCACGCCAAGCTCCCCGCCTGGACGGCGTCGATAACTGCCTGAAGGTTGGACCCGGTTCCGGAAACAAGGACGACAATACGCATTGGTCCAGCTTAGGTGCAGGCTCGCGTACGCTGGAAAACATGAACAGCGAACCGGGCCGGAGCGGGCAGCAGCAGGCCAAGCCCCCGCTCAGCGCGGCGGCAAAAGCCTCCCTCGCCACAACCCACACCCTGTTCCGCATGTTCGTTGTCTCGGTGCTCGGGGCGTTCTTCGTATACCAGGCGGACGTCGGCTACCTATGGCTGACAACCCTGCTTACCGCCATAAGCCTGGTCCTGGGGATTGTCCTGCTGGTCCGGGCCATCCGGCTGAAGGAATCAAAGCTGGTTCTCCTGGGCACCATTTCCGGCCTGGTGGTTGCAGCTGTCATGGTGCTGCTGGTGGTCACCACCATGGTGCTGTTCGACCAGGTGCGCGAGTACCAGGCCTGCCTTGGCCGCGCACTGACGGACCGGGCCACCCATGCGTGCATGGCACAGTTCCAAGCGGTCCTGCCCGCCAAGGTCCGTTAGCCGGCCTGGTCCTAGTGGACCAGGCTCCGCGTCGCGTTCTGCCTCGGAATTCTCCCGTTCCAGCCAGGGGCCGGCCGCGTAACCGATGACGACGCCGATTCCTACCTCCGCAGCCACCCACACGCCGGTCCACAGCGGGTCGGGTCCGATGGCGGTCAGGCGGCCAAGGCCGGCTGATCCCCTGGCGGTCCAGGCCAGGCCCATGGTCAGCACTCCTGCTGCCGTCCCGGCCAGCACGCCGAGCACCAGGGTGGAGAGGGTTGCCGTGAACCAACGGACGTGGACCTTGATGGCCAGCCACTCGTCGAAGTGGTTCTCCCCTTCCCGGAGGAACCACCAGCCCGCCATCACCCCTGCCAGGACCGGAACGATCAGGGCCACGAAGGCGTAGTCCAGGGACCCCGAGGGGATGGCCGCCAGGACAGGTATGGACGGAAGAGGCCCGACGGCGGTGCCCAGCGCCCCTGCCTGGGAGCCCGCCCCGAGGGCAAAGCCGGCGCCGGACGTCCATGCGAGGGCAAAGACCACAAGGTTGGGCAGGAAGCCAAGCTGCGCGATGGTGAGGGCGGCACCTCCCACCGGGCCGGCGTCGAGCGCTTCATAAACGGACACCACCAGGTTCCAGTGGATGAACAGGTCAACTGCCAGCAGTGCCGCTGCCAGCGTGAGGGCTGACACCACAGCCACGAAACCCGCCTTCGCGGCGGAGGCGAGGTACGATCCGGCCCAGCGGGAATGCTGGCTGGTGCGCGAGATCCAGTCCACCGCGTCGACGCCGATGAGCCGGCTCCACGATTCTGCTTCCCTTCTGGCCCCCACCACCATGCCGAGCCCGAACGGGATAAGGGGAACCAGCATGGCGTACCAGAGGTTGATGACGACGTCGCCGCTGCGGCAGACGAACCCGGTAGCCGCCCCGAATGCTGAATAGACTGCCCACGAGCCCAGCAGCGCCTGCCACAGCTGGTCCGTGTAGGAGGCGCGGGCCAGCCGGCGGCCGGCGCGCCATGCCAGGAGGAAGGGGATCAGGGTCAGGCCCAGGGGAATCAGGCTCAGGATGCCGGACCCGCCGTGGCTGGCAGGCCCGGGTCCGGCGCCGGCAAGTTCCAGCGGCACCCCGTGGACCAGGAGCCACGATTGGCCTGCCAGGCGCGCCAGGACCTCGAACTGCCCGTTCTGGAATCCCGCGGTGGCCCAGACGGCGACGATGGGCGCCACAACCACCAGCGCTGAAATGATGGCCGCCTGCGCCGCTTCAAGGGCACCCTGCAGCCACAACGGCATGGGAAGGCCACGGTCTCCGGTCTGATCAGCGCGCAGTTTCATCGTGTTCCATGGTGTCACGCCGGCTGCGCTGCGCCTGCGAACGACAGGCGCCCCGGGGGCACCGATCAGCAATCAAATGCCCGGGCGGCCGGCGCTTTTTGCCCTGCCCCGCCGTAAAATTGGTAGAAACCAACAGCCGCCGCCCCGCCGAGGGCGCAGTGCGGTTTTTGCTGGCCGCAGGCGTGAACAGCGCCAGCCGTGTACCCGGATTCCGTCAGCCGGGAAAACAGGAGCCGCGAATGAGAGATGAACCGTAAGTTCTGAGGATATTCGTCCTACTGGCTGGTGCAGCCGCCGCTCTCAGCACGGCTACACCAGCATCTTAAAGGTTAAAGGAGTGCGGCGCCGGGAGCCTCCAAAAGGCTCCCGGCGCCGTGCACCGTGTCTGGGCCGCTGATTCAATCAGCCTGCCCGCTGGACCCGGGGGCCGTCGCCCCCGTCCCTGTCAGCGGCGGGTGCCGCCACCCTCTGTTTCAATGTTCTCCTTGCGGACTTCCTCGTTGACCGTGACGTCGTCGCGGACAACTTCCTTGTCCAGGCGGACGCGCTCCACCGGGACGGCTTCCTTCTCGACCACCGGGCGCTCCTCGTGGAGGACCACCTCGTGCTCTTCCTCGCTGATGGCAGGCCCGTCCAGGGCTGCACCGCGGTTCGATTCCGTGACGGGTTCGCGTTCGATGCGGACTTCTTCGCGCTCCACCGGGATGGTCTTGGTGACGTTTTCGGTGGTGACGTACTTGCGCAGCCGTGCCCGGCCGGTGGCCTCTCGCTCCTTGCCCACGTGCAACTGCTCCTCGGACCGCGTCATGGCGTCGTCCGTGGTGGGACCGGAGGTGTCGTGGCCTACGGTTCCGCGGGTGGTGTCGCGGTCGTGGGTGTCGCGGCCGAGGCCGGCGGTGGGGGTGCCTGCGTTCAGGTCGGCGTCACCCTGCAGGTCAACGTCCCCGGCAGTACCGTTGCGGGCTTCGCTGTAGGTGCGGGCACCGCGGTCGTAATACGTGTACAGCCGGTCCTCTTCCTCAGGGGTGAGGTGGCCGTCGGCGTCCACGCGGGGCGCGTCCTTGACATGTTCCTTGCTGAAGGGAACCACCAGGTCTTCGCCCTGGTTGTGTGCGCCCTCAACCGGCACGAAGGACTCGGAGGTGCCGAAGAGGCCCGTCTTGACGGTGACCCATGTGGGCTCGCCCGTGTCGTCGTCTGCGTACAGCTGACCGATCGAACCAATCTTCGAGCCGTCGGAACCGACGACGTTGCCGCCCTTGGTGAGCAGGTTTTCAAGGTTTTCCCTGTTGAGCATGACGTCTCCTTTGGATGGTCTTTGCACTGGGTCTGCCAGCAATGGATATTCCGGACCGGGGCTTGCTCCCGTCATCCGGCTTCCGCCCCGGCTGCTTGAGGCTCTGCGCTGACTGCCCTACTACCGTAAGCATGCTTAGCATCAAATGCAAAGCCTACTTAGTAAATTTTTTGGAAGCCGGATCAGCTGTTCACCCGCGCTTCTCCTCCGGGTAACGCTTTTTCCCCCGCCATTTCAAGGAAGGCGCCCACGGTTGAGGGGTGAGGATCGCAATCGTTGCCGAATCATTCCTGCCGTTGATGAACGGCGTCACCCACTCAATCCTTCGGGTCCTGGACCATCTCCAGGAGCGGGGTGACGACGTCCTGGTCATTGCCCCGTCGGCCCAGGACGGGGCGGCGCCCGGCCAGGTCAAGGGGGCGGAAGTCCACCGGCTTCCCTCGGTCCCGCTGGCCGGCTACACGAACGTGCGGGTGGCGCTGGGGGTGTGTACCGGGTCAAGCGAATCCTTGCCGAGTACGCCCCTGATGTGGTGCATCTTGCCTCGCCGTTCGTGCTGGGCTGGCGTGCCGTCCAGGCCGCGCACCAGGCTCGGTATCCCTACCGTGGCCATTTACCAAACCGAAGTTCCGAGCTACGCCGCCCGGTACGGCGTTCCTTTCCTGGAGAACTGGGCCTGGAACAGGGTGGAGAACATCCACCTGCTGGCCTCACGCACCCTGGTGCCCTCCACGTTCGCGCTGAACCAGTTGCGCGGCCGGGGCATCCCGCGGGTGCGGATGTGGCGCCGCGGGGTGGACACCGCCCGGTTTTCGCCGGAAAAGCGCGACGACGGCTGGCGGGCTTCGGTTGCCCCCGACGGAGAACGGATCATCGGCTACGTAGGCAGGCTGGCCGTCGAAAAACAGGTGGAGGACCTCGCCGCCCTTGCCGGAATCCCCCACACCAGGCTGGTGGTCGTGGGCGACGGGCCCCAGCGCGCAGCCCTTGAGGCCGCACTCCCCCGGGCGGTGTTCACCGGCTTCCTGGGCGGCGACGACCTTGCCCGGGCGGTGGCATCATTCGACCTGTTCGTCCATCCGGGCGAGCCTGGAAACCTTTGCCAGACCATCCAGGAGGCCATGGCATCGGGTGTTCCGGTGGTGGCGACGGGACGGGGCGGCCCCCTGGACCTGGTGGAAAATTCGCGCACCGGCTGGCTTTACGAACCCGGCGACCTGTCCGCCATGCGTGAGCGGGTCCAGGACCTGATGGGTGACGACGCCAAACGCCGGGCGTTCGCGGCCGCAGCCCACGCGTCGGTCCAGGACCGGACCTGGCCGGCGCTCTGCACGGAACTGGTGCAGCACTACAGGGACGTTTCCGCGCTTCCTGTCCCGCCGCAACAAGCTGTCCCACCACATAAGGCCACGAAGGCAGGAGCATCATCTTGAAGATTTCCGTGATCGGCTGCGGTTACCTGGGCGCTGTCCACGCGGCAACCCTGGCGTCCATGGGCCACACCGTGGTGGGCATCGACATCGACCCCGCCAGGGCAGCGCAGCTGGCGCAGGGCGTGGCACCGTTCCATGAACCCGGACTGGATGAGCTCCTGCAGCACGGCCGCGCCACGGGACGGCTGCACTTCTCCACCGACCCCGCCGAAGCAGCGGGCGCACAGGTGCACTTCCTCTGCGTGGGGACGCCGCAGGACAAGACGTCCGACGCCGCCGACCTCACCTACCTGGTTTCCGCAGCGGCCGGCTTGCTGCCGCACCTTGCCCCGGGTGCCGTCGTCGTGGGTAAATCCACCGTCCCTGTTGGCACCGTGGACATGCTCCGCGGCATCCTGGCGCCGCGGCCCGACGTGCTGCTCGGCTGGAACCCCGAGTTCCTGCGGCAGGGCACCGCCGTCAAGGACTCGCTGGTCCCGGACCGGCTGGTCTACGGCGTTGACGGCGGCCGGGCCGCCGCCTTCAACCCGGCCACCGGTGAACCCGTGGGCGTGGCAGCAGAGCTGGACGCCGTCTATAAACCGCTGCTGGCGGCCGGGATTCCCCGGCTGGTCTGCAGCTTCGCCACTGCCGAACTCATCAAGTCCGCCGCAAACGCCTACCTGGCCACCAAAGTCAGCTTCATCAACGCCGTTGCGGAACTGTGCGATGCCGCGGGCGCCGATGTCACCGAGCTCAGCGAGGCGATGGGGCTGGACCCGCGGATCGGCAGCCGGTACCTGCACGCGGGCCTCGGTTTCGGCGGCGGCTGCCTGCCGAAGGACATCCGCAGCTTCCGGGCCCAGGCGGCCACCCTGGGCGTGCCCGCGGTGGAGGACTGGATGCGCCTGGTCGATTCGGTGAACCTGGGGCAGCGTGAACGCACGGTGGGCCTCGCCGCGGAGCTGTGCGGCGGGACGCTGGCCGGGCGTTCCGTCACCGTGCTGGGTGCCTCCTTCAAACCTGACACCGACGATATCCGCGACTCCCCGGCACTGGATGTGGCGGACCGGCTTGCTGCTGCCGGCGCCCACGTCACCGTCACGGACCCCAAAGCCGTGAACCTTGCGTGGCGCCGCTACCCGCGCCTGCGCTTCGAGTCCTCCGCGGGGCGGGCGCTCCAGGACGCCGAGCTGGTGCTGCTCCTCACCGAGTGGGACGAGTACCGGCAGCTGTGCCCCGCCGCGGCCGGCCAGCAGGTACGACGCCGGGTGGTCCTGGACGCGCGGAACGTGCTGGATGCAGCGGCGTGGGAGGAACAGGGCTGGGTAGTGCGCGGCCTCGGAACCTCCGGCGGTGCCTTGATGGCGGCAGCCGCGGCCCGCTGAGCTTCAGTCCAGGAGCCCCAGGCTCCGCGAAGGCAAGCGCAACGCCGCCGCCGGCTGGCGCGGCAGTGGTCCTGTCCGCTACCGCAAGGACGGCCGGATGTCCCCCTTCCACCGCAATGCCCACGCCCGCGTAATCGAGCATTTCTATGTCGTTGGCGCTGTCGCCGATGGCCACGATGTCTGTCCGGTCCAGGCCCAGGCGGGCCTCCACCACCTGGATGCCCACGGCCTTATGGGTGCCGGCCATGTAGATCTCCCCGGCACGCTCACCCAGCGCGGACAGGGAACTGGGAATCAGCCCTGCGCCGGGCCCGAACGTTTCCATGAGGCGGGTCAGCGGCACCGGCGAATCGAAGCAGGAAATTTTGGCATAGGACGTGGCGCGGAGATCATCGCCGTACTGCATTGGGCCCAAGATGTCCTCAAGCGGATCCACGTCCGTGCTGAGGACGCCGTCATGCTGGGGGCGGCCGGCAAAGATGGGCCCAAGGACTTCCCGCAGCCGCCGGTCCACGCCGGTGCGGCCGTACAGGGCTTCGGGTGCTTCCAGGATGTAGGCGGCACAGTGGGCATCAAGAGTTTCCACAATGCGTGCAGCCAGCTCCGGCTCAAAACGCGCGTCCCTGAGGACTTCACCGTTGATCTCCACCCTGGCGCCGGCCCCCGTGATGGTGCCGTCAAACCCCGTCTCGAGGATGTGCCCGGGGACCATCGCCAAGGGACGGCCCGTGCAGACGAAAACCAGGTGGCCCAGCCTGCGGGCGGTCCGGACGGCGTCCACATGAACCTGCGGTGCAAGCCCATGGTCAGCGTAGGTGCCGTCGATGTCGAGGAAAATGGCCCGCGGCCGCTTGGTCTGGCTGGACATGCCGGAGGCTCCTTTGTGGGATGCCTGGACACCCAATCATATCGGGAGCCCCTTTTCCGACGGCCCATATTGGCGCGAAACTGACAGTCATCCTGTGATATTCAAAGCCTTGCAGAGTAGTAAGCCTGCTGATTGAATGAGGGAACCGGAAATGGGGACCCGGCACAACTTACGGAGAAGGAGTGGCAACATGGGCATTATCGGATTTCTTATTTTGGGCCTGATTGCTGGAGCCATTGCAAAGGCCATCCTGCCGGGTCGCCAGGGCGGCGGCTGGGTGGTCACGATGGTCCTCGGCGTAGTTGGGGCCATCCTGGGCGGCTGGATCGGATCGCTGATCTTCGGCGGCGGACTGGCAGAGTTCTTCGACCTTCGGACCTGGCTGCTGGCCATCCTCGGCTCGATCATCGTCCTGCTGATCTACGGCGCCGTCACCAACCGCAGTGGCCGCCGGGTATAACCGATTTCACACAAGCAATTAGTAAAAAGCGCCGGACTCCAATTGGAGGACGGCGCTTTTTACGTCTCCGGTGCCAGGCTGGCAGAACCAATTTGCATACCCTGCACCCGCCCAATTACAGCCTGCGGCCTTTATGATTGCGAAGGGGTGGTGTGATGACCGGTTTTACGGGCCGTGGCAACAATGTGGCATTACAAACTTTTGGCGTGGTCATGGATGCCAGCCCGGATGCGCTCCTGGTCCTCGGCGGGGACGGCACCGTCCTGGCGGCCAATGCGGCAGCGGCAAGGCTGTTCGGAGTGCAGCAGGATGCGTTCGCCGGCCTGGACCACCGCATGCTGATCGGGGAGCACTTCCGCGACGAGGTGGCCCACCTGTTGCGCCAGCTTCTCACCCAGCCGGAAGAGCATCCCCTGCCGCGGGAAATCACCGCCCTTAAGGGCGACGGAACCGAGTTTTCCGTCGAAGTGGCTGCAGCACTCCTCCCCCGACAAGCATCGGACGGTGCGCAGATGCTGCTCTCGGCCCGTGGGACCGCACACCGCAAGAGCGCCGACGCCAACCTCCGCGAGGCCATGTCGCTGCTGACGGCCACCCTTGAATCAACTGCTGATGGCATCCTGGTCATCGCCAATGACGGCAGCGTGGCCGGGTTTAACGACCAGTTCCTCGCCATGTGGCGTATCCCGCCCGAGCTGATGGAAGGCGACAGCGAGGACCCGATCATGCGCGTCGTTGTGGAGCAGGTGGCGGACCCCGTGGCCTTCGCGGCCCGGCTTGGAGAACTCCAGGAGGACCCGGCCGCCGAAAGCCACGATGTTGTCGATTTCCGCGACGGCCGCACCTTCGAGCGGTATTCCCGCCCGCAGCGGGTGGGCGAAAAGATTGTGGGCCGGGTATGGAGCTTCCGCGACGTGACGCCGCGCCGGAAAGCACAGGAACAGGCGCACCGGGCCATGATGGACCTCGCGGTCCAGGCTGAAAAGCTGCGGGCCATGGCATTCCAGGATCCGCTGACCGGGCTCGCCAACCGGGCCGTGTTCAATGACGCCCTGGCCGAATCACTGCAGGAACCGCGGTTGAAGACGGTGGACGTGCTGCTCCTTGACCTGGACGACTTCAAGGAAGTCAACGACATCCTTGGCCACCAGGCGGGCGACGACATGCTCATTGAAGTGGCCCGCAGGCTGCGTGGCTGCGTTCCCGCGGCCGACGTCGTCGCCCGGCTGGGCGGCGATGAGTTCGTGGTGCTCCTGACAGCCTGCCCCGACGCCGATGCGATCGCGGCCTGCATCGTGCGCTGCCTGCATGTCCCAGTAACCATCAGCGGCACCGTCCTCCGTCCCAGCCTGAGCCTGGGTGTCGCCTCGCTGGGCCAGGACAGCGTAGGCCCTTCCGAATTGCTGCGGCACGCGGACATTGCGATGTATGCGGCCAAGGCTGCGGGCAAGAACAGGTTCCTGCGTTTCCACCCGGACATGATGCAGGCACTGGTCCAACGGACGCACATGGAGAGCGGGCTGCAGCTTGCCGTGCCCCGCGGCGAGATCACGGTGGATTTCCAGCCGATCGTCTCGCACCGCATGGGCCAGGTAGTCCAGGCTGGAGGCGCTGGCCAGGTGGGACCGGGGCGGCGAGCGGGTGCCGCCGTCGATCTTTATCCCACTCGCCGAGCGAACCGGGCTGATTGGCGAGATCGGGGCCGAAGTGATGGCCACGGGGATGGTGCAGCTGGCGCCGTGGCTCAGCAGGGACCCATCACGGTCCCTGGCGGTGAACGTCTCCGGCGTACAGCTGCAGGAACCGGACTTCGCCGCGAGTGTCCTGCAGCTGGCGGAAGCCAGTGGTGTGGCCCCCTACCAACTGGTCCTGGAAGTTACCGAGAGCGTCTTCTTCGACGCGGACTGCGGCCTGATCCAGCAGCTCAGCACGCTGCGGGACGCCGGCGCCCGGGTGGCCCTGGATGATTTCGGCACGGGCTATTCGTCGCTGGGCCGGCTGCAGGACCTGCCCGTGGACACAGTCAAGATCGACAGGACCTTCGTGTCCATGGTGCGGACCGGCAACGAGCGGCTGCCCATTCTGAGCTCCATGATCAACATGGCCCACAGCCTGGGGCTGACCGTAACGGCGGAGGGGATCGAGACGGCGGTGCAGGCGGACTACCTCACCGCGCTGGAGTGCGATTCGCTGCAGGGCTACCTGTTCTCGTTGCCGGAACCCGGTGACAGGCTTGGCCAGGCTTTGCACCACGCGGAAGAGGCCCTCACCGCCCTCAAGGGCAGGTAGGCGGGCAGATCAGGGGCTAGGCCGCTTCCTGGCGGCCGGGGCGCTGCGTCTTGGCCGGGGCAGGCTGGGAGGCTGTGGGCTGCGCGGGCCCGGAGCCTTCCCCGGCACCGGCAGATGGGTCAACGGTGCCCGCGGCCGTGGTGGCAGGCGCGGCAGCGCGGTTGCGGCGCCAGCGGCGGACCAGGTCGACGGCGGCGAGCAGGCCTGCGAGGGGGTCAGCACAGCTGCGGCGTAGACGAACAGCAGCCAGGTGAGCGTTGTCAGCGGCGGCTGGTTGTTGTTGAGCAGCGACAGGCCGCCCAGCATGGCGACGACCCAGAACAGCAGGACAGCGGTCAGTACGGCGCCGGCAGGAAAATACTGGTTGGTCACGACTTTTTTCAGGGTTTCCATGCACTTCCTCCTGCCTGGCCGGACGGCAAAAGCCGTTCAATGACAAGTATGGGCCCCGGTGGGCAGGAAACTGCGCAAGACGACACGGCGAGTGATGAAGCTAACGCGACTGGCCGTCGTCGCTCGGATTCCGGCGCTGGAACCGCTGGCGGGAAACCCTTCCCCGGAGGGCGCGGGCCGCATACCGTAATGCCTGTCCGCTCATTACTTGGAGGCTCCCATGCGCAAAGTCACTGCCGGCCTGTTCCACTCCGTGGACGGGGTGGTGTCCGAACCTTTCAAGTTCCAGTTCGACAGCTTCGATGAGGAACTCGGCCAGGGGCTGACCCGGATGATGAACACCGTTGACACCGTGGTGCTGGGCCGTGTCAGCTACCAGGAGTGGGCCGGTTACTGGCCGACTGCCCCGGCGGACCAGGACTTTGCCGCGTTCATCAACCCCGTGGAGAAGTTTGTTGCCTCCCGCACGCTGACGGGGCCGCTGGAGTGGCAGAACTCGCAGTTGATGGACGCGCCGCTCACGGAGTTCGTGGCCGGGCTGAAGGAGCGCGACGACGGTGAGATCGCCGTGTGCGGCAGCATTTCCGTGGTGCGGCAGCTGCTGTTCGCCGGGCTGCTGGACTCGCTGCAGCTGATGACCCATCCGGTGATCGCCGGCAGTGGCCGCAAGCTGTTCCAGGACGGCGATCCGCTGACCCGTCTGGTACTGCAGGACCAGTCCACCACCAGCAAGGGCAACGTGTTGAGCACCTACGGGGTGCGCGCGCCGGATTAGGCCGCCAGCGGCGCTCCGAAGAGCTCCTCCACGAGCCTGGGCAGGTGGTCAGGAATATCCGCCTCGGCCCCGTGCTCGCCGCGGCCCAGGAAGACGGCGGTGCCCCGGATTCCGTCAAGGTCCAGCCCGCATTCGTGCATCAGCTGGCCGGCCCGGAAGTTGGCCGGGAGGCGCATGGTGACGCTTTCCGCGTTGAGGTAGACGTGCCAGTCGCCGCGGATCACCGACTCCAGCGGGCCGCCCACCAGGGCTTCCAGGGTTTGCGGGTCCACTTGCTCGATGCGGATGGGCTCGGACGTGCAGGCCGGTACTACGAGTGCGGTGTAAGTTCTGCTGTTCATCGTTCGTCTCTCCATAGGCTTTAACACTTGGGGAGACGGCCGTGTTCCCGGCAGGGGGTGGCAGTTACGGGGGTTCTAGGCCCTGTCTGCCCCGGCCAGCGCCGCGATATGCCGGGGGTGGTCCGGCAGCAGCCGCCAACGATGCGCGCACCGAGCGTCCGCCATTCGCCGGCACCGGCGGCAAGGTTTGCCGGGCCACCGGCGGATGAACAGTCCTGACTCCATGTTTTGGTTCGGGGATCGTAGGTTTCCCCGGAATTGGGATATGCCACCAGGGGCTTGTGCGTGTGCAGCCGCAACTCTTCGAGTGCCGGGGTGACAAGGTCCAGGGGGACGCAGTTTATGCCCACCGCGGCGACGTGGGTGTGGCCGTCCAGCAGGTTCGCCACGGCAGCGAGCGGTGTTCCGTCGCTGATGTGGCCGCCGTCGCGCAGGGAGAAGGAGAACCACGTTTCGACGCCGTGTTCCCGGCTCAGCGCCGCGAGGGCCTCCGCCTCGGCGAACGACGGCAGCGTTTCCATCGCCAGGACGTCCACGCCCGCATCCACCAGTGCGGCGATCCGGGGCGCATGGAATTCCTCGAACTCCCCGGCGCTGCGGATGTAGTCTCCCCTGTACTCCGAACCGTCGGCCAGATAAGCGCCATACGGGCCCACAGAACCGGCAACCAGCAGCGGGCCCGCCGACGGATGGGCCGCCAGGTGCTCACTTCGTGCCTCGTCCGCAAGCCGTACTGAGAGCGCCACGAGCCAGGGCTTCGGGGCCGCTGATTCCTCGTCCGGCGAATCCCTGCGGCGTTGCCTGGTAGCTCGCGGTGGTGGCAACGCTGGCCCCCGCAGCGAAATAGTCGAGGTGCACGTCCCTGATCAGGCCCGGCTGTTCCAGCAGGACCTTCGCTGACCACAGGGGATCATTCAGATCGCAACCGCGGGCCTCCAGTTCCGTGGCAAGGGCGCCGTCCGAAACCACCAGCGCTTCCTGTGCGAGGAGGCTGGACAGGGGTGCGGTGCAGGACATGGCGGCTCCAAACTGCGCGACTCGGGCAATAATCATCATTATATTCAATTTTGTATGCTTGTAATGCACGTCACGATATGCCACGATGACTGGCATCAGCGAGCCACCATAGGAGGACCACACGTGCGTGTGCAGCTCAACACAGTCCGCAAGCTTCGGGTGCACTGGCCCATCAGCACGGAAACTTTCAGCCGGCTAGCCGCAGGCCAGATCACGGCGCTCCAGCAGGACCAGGGCCTGGCAGCGCTCCTGCAGTCGGTCGAGGAGTTCCATGACCTGGGCGACTTTGGAAACTACAAGCACGTCTTCGAGTCGGCCCTTGGGCTGGAGGGGTTCACGTGCGGCGAGGGTGCCGTACCCACGCTCGGCTGCGTGGGTGAACGGACTGTTTCACCTACCTTCGTTTTCACCACGTACTTCGATGCCGCCCTGGATGACAGCGCTGTTGAGCAGTTCATGCAGAAGTTGATGGATATCCACCCCTGGGAGGTGCCCGTCATCGAGGTCTCAGGACCAGTGAGCGTGTCCGGCAGCATCAACGCCGGCGACCGATCCGGTGCGGCGGCATGACGACCCGGACCACCACCAGTCCCTGGCCCGCGCTTCAGTCCGCCCTGGCCGGCAGGACTTTTACCGATCTCACCCATGCCTTCCACCCGGGCCAGCCGCACTTCCCCGCGTTCCCCGACGAAGCCAGGGAAGCGCTCTTCGATCTCGAAAAGGGTGACGGATTCACGGCGCACCGGTATTCGATCGTGGGCCAGTGGGGAACGCACGTGGATCCGCCGTCGCACTTTATCCGCGGCGGCCGCACCCTGGACCGGATTCCCGTGGAGGAGATGCTCCTGCCGCTGGTGGTCCTGGACATCACCCACCGCGTAAGCGGCAATCCGGACGCCACACCCACCATGGACGACGTTCGGCAGTGGGAAGAACGGAACGGCCGCATTCCTGCAGCTTCCTTCGTGGCGCTGAGGACCGGATGGAGCCGCCATTGGCCGGACAGTGAGGCAATGGCCAACAGGGACGCGGCGGGCGTCAGCCACACCCCGGGCTGGTCCCGTGAAGTCCTGGCCTTCCTCATAGAGGAGCGGTCAGTGTCGGCCATCGGGCACGAGCAGACGGACACGGACCCCGGCGTGGCAACCTCCGGCGGCGACTTCGGACTCGAAACATATGTCCTCGCCCAGGACCGCTGGCAGATCGAACTGCTGGCGGACCTCACGGGCCTGCCCGAGTCGGGCGCCGTGGTCGTCGCCAGTTGGGCCAAACCGCGCGGAGGAAGCGGATTTCCCGCCCGCGTGTTCGCCATCTCCTGACCCGGGAGACCGTCACTTAGACTCGGACCATGTCGAAGACTACGAGCATGGGACGGGGCATTGCGGCCGTCCTGGCCGCCGGGGAACGCCACACCCGCGGCCTCCCCGGCGGATCAGTGGCCGAGATCGCGGCTGACCTGGGCCGGGACCGCAGCCAGGTCTCACGCAGCCTGCGGACTGCGGAGCAGGAAGGCTTCCTGCGCAGGACGCCCCAGCGCACCTTCGCCGTCGACTGGAGCATCCTTACTGATGCCCACGTGCTGACCCGGCGCCGGCTGCATACTGACGGCATGGCCGCCTTGGACCGCCTCTCGGGCCACACCGACGAAGGATGTTTCCTGGGCGTCCTCAACGGGGAGAGCACCGTGACCGTGGGTGAAAGCATCCCCGCGAGCAGCAAGATCGTGGGTTCATGGCTGGGCCGGCCCTACCCCGCCTACTGCAGCGACGCCGGCCAGGCTCTTCTGTGGGAGTCCTCAGACTCCGAGATCCGACAGGTCTTTGCGAAGGTGGATTTCCTCCGGCATGGCCCCAATACGCCGTCCGGCGTCGACGATTTCCTGGAACGGCTCGAAGCCGCGCGTGGGCGCGGATACTCCATTGTGGACGAGGAAGCGGAACCGGGGCTCTACTCACTGGCCGTTCCCATCCGGGATTTCCGCGGCGAAGTGGTGGCTGCCCTCCAGGTGGTGGGCCCCAAGAGCCGCCTGGAGCCCAGGCGGCTCCAGCATGCGGAGGCCCTGCTTGCCCAGGGGCAATGGCTTGAGGCCATGCTCGGGTGCCCCTCCGCCAGCATCCAGCCGTAGGCCTCCGCCGGCGGTCAATCGTCAGGTTTCGGAATCAGCGTGGCCGGATCCCAGCCTGGCTGCAGCTTCGCGAATGCGGTCCGCGAGCCTCCCCGGCGTCGGGCCCCACCTCGGCCCGGCTGCCCAGGACACTGAGCGAGGCCACGATACTGCCCTGCGCGTCCCGGACGGGAACAGCCAGTTCCACAATGCCGTGTTCGAATTCCTCCACGGCAGCAACGAACCCTTGCTTCTTGTCCCTTGCCATCAGCTCCCAGGCTTCCTCCGTGGAATGCGCGGCCCCGGGACCACCGACGCCGATAAAATTCACGTCGGACAGCAGTGCCTCAAAAGCACGCTGCTTATGGTCCCAGAGCAAAGCCCTGCCCGATCCGGTGCACCAGACGGGCGTCACCATGCCCGGCTGGACGAAGCTGCCGGTACGAGAGTCGTTGCTGGACGCCAGCAGGAGGATGACCCGGAAGCTGTCGCGGACGCTGACGCGCGAACGGAGCCCGGTGTCAGCCACCAGTGCCTCCAGTTCCGCTCCGGCGTCGCGTATCCAGCCGTTGTTGAGCGAGCCGGCAAGGCCGAAGAAGCCCCGCCCCACCCGGAACGGCCCGCGTTCGCGGCGCTCCAACAGGCCGAGGTCGCAGAGCCCTGCGTCAGCCGCGACACCCTGCTCTGGTCCATGCCCAGCTCAGCTGCCAGCTGCGATACACCCAGGAGTTGCTTACCGGTCTTTTCCCGGTCCACCACCACCCGCACAATGCGCAATCCCTGCGCCAGCGATGACACCTCCGGGGAGTTATCCATCCCTGCTGCTCCTTCCGACCGGCAACCAGCCTATCTTCACACGGGCGATGCTTGGCGGGACGGACGCACCCGCCTGCCCGGCGCAACTGTGGCCTGGCGCGGACGGCATGAGCCGCCGCACCAGGCCACGCACGAGGATCCGGCCTACGCCGTGGCGGGACCGCTACTTCTTCGTCCGTACCGGATGAAGAAGTAGCCGTAGCAGGCTGCGACGAAGGGGACACCGAAGTACAAGGCTGCGACCTGGGCGGGGTCCAGGGCGATGCCAACGAGGGAGATCAGGCACAGGGCGAACGCCAGGATGGGGACCACCGGGAAGAGCGGGGCACGGTAGGCGAGCGCGGCGACGTCACCGCCGTTCCTGACGAATGCGCGCCGGTGGAAGAAGTGCGAGGCCGTAATGGACATCCACACGCCCACCACCGCGAAGCCGGCCACCGACACCAGGGCCAGGTAGACGGTCTCCGGTGCGACCACGCTGCTGATGAGCGATGCCAGCCCCCGAGCATGCTCACGGACAATGCGGTCATGGGGATGCCGCGCCGGGTCAGCTTCTTCAGCGCCTGCGGTGCATGGCCCTCGTCGGCGAGGGAGTACAGCATCCTTGCACAGGAGAACAATCCACTGTTTCCCGCCGAGAGCAGCGCCGTGATGATGACGAAGTTCATCACGTCCGCGGCGAAGGGAACGCCGGTGGCGGTGAAGACCGTGACGAACGGGCTCTCATCCAGCCCCACCTCCTGGTAGGGAATGGTTGCGGCAATGACGGCGATTGCACCGACGAAAAACACCAGCAACCGGATCACGGTGCTCCGCATCGCCTTGGGAATGCTGGTGGCGGGGTCTTTGGTCTCCCCCGCGGCCACTCCGATCAGTTCAGAGCCGGAAAACGCGTAGAAGACGGCGAGCGCCGTAACGAGAACGCCGGTGAATCCGTTGGGGAACAGTCCGCCGTCGGTGTTGAAGTTTTCAAAGAGGAAGGGATGGTTGCCGGTTTCACTGAGCGGGTGGAAGCCCAGGAGTGCCGCACCGCCCAGGACGATGAGCGCGATGATCGCGCCGACCTTGATGATGGCGAACCAGAACTCGGACTCGCCGAAGAACTTGGACGACACTGCATTCAGGCCGAACAGCGTGGCCGCGAAGGCAAGGCACCAGACCCACACGTCGATGCCAGGGAACCATCGCTGCATCAGCAGGCCGGAGGCAGTGAACTCGGACCCGATGGCCACCGCCCAGCACAGCCAGTTCAGCCAGGCTGTCGCGAAACCGGTGGCAGGACCGATGGAGCGGGCGGCATAAATGTGGAACGCGCCGGAGACGGGGTAGGCGATGGCGAGCTCCCCAAGGCAGGCCATGACCAGATACACGACGAAGGCCCCCACCAGATAGGCAAGCACGGCTCCAAGGGGGCCGGCCTGGGAGATGGTGTAGCCCGAACTGAGGAAGAGTCCGGATCCGATCACGCCGCCCATGGCGATCATGACCAGGTGCCGGGGACCCATGGAGCGGCGGAGCCCCGACTCCGCCGCAGGAGGTGCTCCCGGTTCCGTGTTGAGGGTGAGGGGGTCGAAGTTTCCAAAAGATGCCTCCAAGGGGGAAGGGGTGGGACGGAAGGCCACAGTTCGGCCGGTGTCCGAAAGGAGAGGTGAGCGCGTCGACAGTGACGAAAGTAACACAGAAGAGGCATTTTAGTCACCAAAATCATATTGGGATGCGAATGTTGCACGTTTACTACGCGGCCCTCGTATGTCGATCCGGCACGCCAATGGTCGTTTTGCCCGGCTGATAGTGCGTTTGGACATAGGGGGACGGACACCATCCGGGCCCACGATTGGAACACCCAATCACTAGTGCCAAGGAGCACCATGACCACCTACAACATCGCGCTGATCGGTTTCGGCGGCGTCAACAGGACACTCGCCGAACTCATCGCCACGCGCGGAGATGGACTCCGCCACGAGCCTGGGCTTCGGCCTGCGGGTGGTCGCCGTCACGGACCTCCGGCTCGGTTCACTGGTCTGCGCCGAAGGAATCGACCTGGACATGGCCCTGCGGCTGGACCCGGGTGCCGACACGTTTGCAGCATATGGGGGCTCCGAGGTGCCCAACAACGAGCACGTCATCAAGACCTGCCCGGCAGACATCATCTGCGAGGCCACGTTCACCAACCCCGCCGACGGTGAGCCGGCAGCGTCCCACGTCCGCTGGGCGCTCGAGGCAGGCAAGAGCGTCTGCACCACCAACAAGGGCCCTGTTGCCCTGCACGGTGCCGAACTGGCCGCCCTGGCACAGCAGAACGGGCTGCACTTCGAATTCGAGGGCGCCGTCATGAGCGGCATCCCGGTCATCCGCCTGGCAAAAACACTGTTCCCCGGGCTGGCCCTGAACGGCTTCGAGGGCATCCTGAATGGCACCAGCAACTATGTCCTGGGCCGGATGGAGGAAGGCCTCAGCTTTGACGAGTCCGTCCGGGAGGCCCAGCAACTGGGTTACGCCGAGGCCGATCCCACCGCTGATGTGGAGGGCTACGACGTCCAGCTCAAGGTCCTGATCCTGGCCAATGAACTGCTGGGCGCGGACATCACCCTTGCCGACGTGCACCGCCGAGGAATGTCGGCGTTAACCCCGGAGGACCTCAGTAAGGCCAGGAACGAGGGCCGGCGTTGGAAGCTCGTGGGCTCCGCACGCCGCACCCCGGACGGCAGGGTCAGCGCTGCAGTCGCCCCCGCCGCTCTCCCCTCGACCACGGCCTGGCGGGAGTCTCCGGCGCCAACAACGCCGTATCCTTCAACACGGACCTCCTTGGCCCGGTGACGGTTTCAGGTCCCGGGGCGGGACGGACCGAGACGGCGTACGCCCTGCTGTCGGACATCATTGCCATGCACGGCGCACAGATGCGGGAGAGCGCCGATGCGTGAAGCGACGCTGGCACCGTTGAGCGGAATCCTGCCCGCCTTCCGCGATGTGCTGAACCCCTACGACGGCACGGTTGTGGGCACAGTCCCCTTGACCTCCCCCGAGGACGTGGACGCGGTCATCTCAACGGCCCGGGCCGGCGCCGTGCAGGCCCGGGCGCTGTCCCGCCACAGGCGCGGGAAGCTTCTCGATGACGCGGCCTCGGTGATCCAGGCTCGCCGCGAGGACTTCGCCCAAACCGTCACGGCCGAGAGCGGAAAGACCATCCGGCAGGCACGCAAGGAGGTCCTCCGGGCCATCAACACCCTGCGGTTGTCCGCGGCCGAGGCGCGCCGCAACGCCGGGGAAACCGTACCTTTCGACTCCTACGAGGGCTCAGAGGACCGGATTGGCTGGTACACCCGCGAACCGCTGGGCATCATCGCGGCCATCACGCCCTACAACGACCCCTTGAATCTGGTGGCCCACAAGGTGGGCCCTGCCCTTGCCGGGGGGAACGCCGTCATCCTCAAGCCCTCCGCTTTGACCCCGCTGTCAGCCCAAATGCTGGCAGACGTCCTCACCGAAGTGGGCCTGCCCGGCGGCGTGCTCACCGTCGTCCATGGGGACCGGGAGGTGGCCGAGGCGATCGTCAAATGCCGTGAGGTCCGGATGGTGTCCTTTACCGGCGGATTCGCGACCGGTGAAGCCATCGCGCGAACCGCCGGGCTGAAGAAGCTCGCCGTGGACCTGGGCGGCAACGCGCCGGTGATCGTCATGGACGACGCCGACCTTCCGGCCGCCGTGGAAGCCTGCATCTCCGGAGCATTCTGGGCAGCCGGACAGAACTGCGTGGGTGTGCAGCGCATCCTGGTGGCCGAGCCCCTGTACACGGAGTTCCGCCGGAGCTTCCTTCAGGAGACCTCGCGCCTGGCAGCAGGCAACCCGGCAGTGGACAGCACCGACGTTGGCCCCATGATCAGCGCGGCGTCCGTGGAGCGCCTCAGGGCCAAGATCGATGCGGCAGCCGCGGCGGGGGCAATCGTCCTGGCCGGCAACACCGGGGAAGGCAATCTCCTCCATCCCACGGTCCTGGAAAACGTGCCCCCGGAGAGCCGGCTCTGGAAGGAGGAGGTGTTCGGGCCGGTGGTCATGCTGCACCCCTTCGCCACCTTCGACGAGGCAGTGGAGGTGGCCAACGCCGTCGATTTCAGCCTGCATGCCGGCATCTTCACGCGCTCCCTGGACACGGCGTTGCAGGCGGCCAGCCGCATCGATGCCGGCGGGGTCATGGTCAACGACTCCTCGGACTACCGCTTCGACGGCATGCCGTTCGGTGGATCCAAGTACGGCAGTATGGGCCGCGAAGGTGTCCGGTTTGCCTACGAGGAAATGACCCAGCCCAAAGTCGTCTGCATAAAGCGCTGAGGAAGGGGAAGACCCGGTTTCAGGTTGGCAGCACAGCGGTTGCCCGCCGGACGTAGTTGGACAGGGTCATCGCCGTCACGGTGTCTGCTACGCCGGGAGTGGCTGCTATCTGCTCCCAGATCTCCTGGATACGTTCAAGCGACCGCGCCTCCACCCGCACCAGCAGGTCGAAGTCACCGCTGACCACATCGCAAAGAACCACCTCGGGGATCGACTGCAGCAAGGCGACGACATCGGCACCGCGGACCCTGTCCTTCCGGTAGACCATCAGGAACGCGGACACAAGCCCTTGCCCGGGCGCACCGGCCACAACCGTGTAGCCCTGGATATATCCCTGCCGCTCCATCCGGTCAATGCGTTGGCGCACGGCATTGCGGGACAAAAGCACCTTGGCAGCCAGGCTCCGCGTGGCTAACGCGGGCGTTGCGCGTCAGCTCCGCCAGGATGCTCTGGTCGATCCGGTCAAGACTTGCCCGCTCCATGTCCACCCTTCACCGCATTGACTCCCACCAGCAGACACGAGCCCGCCCGGCTCCAGAACGAAAGCACAAACAGATGATACTTCGACGCCGGCCGTTCCCCGGACGCATCCCGGCCTTCAGCTGCGTGCTGTTCGACATGGACGGGACACTCCTGGACTCGGCCGCGGGCGTCACGGCCAGCGCCGCCAGCGCGCTCGCCGCCGTGGGGGCGCCCGTTCCTTCCGGGCCCCAATTGCTGCGGCTGGTGGGCCCTCCCATGATCAGGCATACGCTGAACAGGGCGCATCCCGTTCGGTGCCGTACGCAGGCATTGCCGAGCTTCTGGAACGGCTGCACTTCGCGGGCGTTCCCATGGCCGTTGCAACATCCAAGGCTGAGGACCAGGCCCTTCGGTTGGCACGCCGATTTGGCATGGACCACTACTTCGTGGGCATCTGCGGCGCATCGGACCAGGAAGCGAGATGGTCAAAGGCGGACGTCATAGGTGAACTGCTGCCCAGATTGGCCACCGCCGGCGTGGACATGTCCCGCCCGCTCATGGTGGGTGACCGCAGTTACGACGTGGCGGGGGCCGCGAGCCACGACATACCCGCTGCCTTCGCCGGGTGGGGCTACGGCACCGCCGGTGAGGAGGCAGGCGCCGCCTTCGTCGCATCGTCCCTTGCTGCGGTGCTCCCTGCCGTCCTGGGCTGAAAATGCACGCCTGAAGGTGCCCGGCTGAAGATCCTGGGCTGGAAGGCACGACGACGGCCCAAGCCAAGTGCCGGCGTCGTGCCCTCCGCGGGCGGCAGGGAAAGCGAGCGGGTAAACTTGTCCAGTCATGCACTGTTCCTACTTTGATGCCGGCACCTGCCGCTCCTGCACCCACATGGGCAGGCCCTACGGCGAACAGCTGGCCGGCAAACAGCTGCATTGCCAGACCCTCCTCGCAGGGCACGCGGAACTGGAATGGCTGCCCCCGGTGGCCAGCCAGGAGTCCGGATTCCGCAACAAGGCCAAGATGGTGATCGGCGGGACGGCGCAGAACCCCACCATCGGAATCCTCGACGCCGACGGCCACGGCGTGGACCTGCGCAAGTGCGGCGTCTGCTCCCCGGCCTGCGGGCCGTCTTCCCGGTCCTGGCCACCTTCATCCGCCGGGTCCGCCTGACACCATATGACGTTCCACGCCGGACCGGCGAGCTCAAGCACGTCATCATCACCGAGTCCCCTGACGGCGAGGTCATGCTCCGCCTGGTCCTTCGATCGGATCAGGTGGTGCCGCGCGTCCGCAAGCACCTCCCGGACCTGTTGGCAGCCCTGCCGCAGGTCAAGGTGGTCTCCGTGAACCTGCACCCGGAACACAAAGCGGTGCTGGAAGGAGACCAGGAGATCCTCCTGACAGAGCAGTCCACGCTGAACATGCAGGTCAATGACATCAACCTGCACCTCCGGCCGCAGAGCTTCTTCCAGACCAACACGGACATGGCCGCGGCCCTCTACCGGCAGGGGCGCGAGTGGGTCAACGAACTGGCGCCCAAGTCCGTGTGGGACCTGTACTGCGGCGTAGGCGGTTTCGCCCTGCACAGCGCCGCGCCTTCCCGCACCGTCACCGGCATCGAAACCAGCAGCGAGGCGATTGCCTCCGCCCGGCTCAGCAGTGACGAGGCAGGCCTGGCGGGCATGGACTTCCAGTCCGGGGATGCCACCGCTTTCGCCCTCGCGGCGGAGCAGTCCCCGGATCTGCTCATCGTGAACCCGCCTCGGCGCGGCATCGGAAAGGACCTGTGCGGCTGGCTGGAAACGTCCGACGTGCAGCATGTGGTGTACTCAAGCTGCAATGCCCAGTCCCTGGCGCGGGACCTGGCTGCCCTCCCCTCCTTCACCGCGCGCCGGGCACGGGTGCTGGACATGTTCCCGCAGACCACGCACTACGAGGTCATGGTCCTGCTGGAGCGCGCGGCCTGACGCCAGGTCCCGGGTTCAGGTGCGGACGCGTTCCACGGCCGCCGCGCCTGCTTCCCGTCCGTCAGCGCGCAGCCCCGCCGCCACTCCTGCGGCATCGGCGGCGGAGCGGTTCTGGCTCAGCTTCTCCTTCGCCTCGATCCGGGTGATCACCAGTTCCACCCCAACAATGGCGCGCAGCTGCCCGGCGATGAAATCCCCCGGGGCGTCGTCCACGGCCCACGGATCCTGCCGGCCGCCCTCGTGCAGGGCCGTCAGGTGCCGGACGTGCCGGGCCAGCCAGCCGGCGTCGTCATGTACCACCAGCTCGCCGTAGACGTGCGCCGTGCTGTAGTTCCAGGTGGGAACCGCGCGTCCGTGTTCCGCTTTGGAGGGGTTCCACGACGGCGAGACGTAGTCGTCCGGGCCCTGGATGATGGCCAGCGCTTCACCGGTTGGCGCGGTGGACCACTGTGGGTTGTTTCGGGCCATGTGCGCCTGGAGGGCGCCGTGCTCCCCTACCGCCGGATTGAAGGCGACGGGCAGCAGCGTTGCCAGCAGGCCGCCGTCGGTCATGGTCACCAGGTTGGCGGCGCCGGGACGCGCCAACAGGTTCCGGACGGCGTCGGGTTCGGCGGCGAAATGGGCGGGAATGTACATGGGAGTCCTTTCGGGTGGTCAGGCGGTCTTGATTCGGGCGCGGACCGCAGCACCGGCGCACAGGATGACGGCAAGGGCGCCGATGCCGGTGGTCCAGGTGAGTGCCTCGCCGAGCAGGAGCCCGGCCCAGCAGATACTCAGGACGGGCTGGAGCAGCTGGACCTGGCTCACCTGCGCCATGGGGCCGATGGCCAGCCCGCGATACCAGGCGAAAAAACCAAGGAACATGCTCACCACGGCAAGGTAGCCGAACGCCGCCCACTGGACGGCAGTGGCCGACGGCGGCTGGCCCGGGACGGAGGCCGCGGCCAGCACCAGCATGGGCGGGGCGGCAAGGAGCAGCGCCCAGGCAATGGTCTGCCACGAGCCCAGTTCGCGGGCCAGCAGGCCTCCCTCCGCGTATCCGACCGCGGCGCACGCCACGGCGCAGAGCAGCAGGAGGTCCGCCCAGTGCAGGTGGCCGACACCGTCCGACTGCAGGAAGGCGAAGGCAACCGCCGCCAACGAGCCGAGTACGGTCACGGCCCAGAAGGGCACCGGTGGCCGCTCGCCTGTGCGCAGCACGGCGACTGTGGCCGTGGCGGCGGGCAGGAGCGCAATCACCACGGCACTGTGCCCGGCCGGCACGGCAGTGAGTGCATAGGACGTAAGCAGCGGAAAGCCTGCGACGACGCCGCCGGCCACGAGCGCAAGGCGCAGCCAGGTGCGTGGCTGCGGCAGCCGCTGCCGGGTGATCGCGAGTGCTGCGGCGGCGAGGACGGCGGCCACCACTGCGCGGCCGGAACCGATGAACAATGGCGGCAGGCCAGCGACGGCCACCCTGGTGAAGGGAACCGTGAAGGAGAAGGCCGCAACACCCGCCAGGCCCCACCAGATCCCGGAAGACGGCCGGGGCAGTATCACTGGGCTCACTTGATCAGTAGCGCTACTATGTACTTTCATGAATAACGATAGCAGCTCCCGGATTTTTGCGGCACTCCGGCAGTGGGTTGCGGGAGCGGCACCGGGAGCCAGACTGCCCTCCACCCGGCAGTTGGTGGCCGAGTACCAGGCGAGCCCGGTGACGGTCCAGAAAGCCCTGCAGGCGCTGGCCGCGCAGGGACTGATCGAAAGCCGGCCCGGCGTCGGGACGTTTGTCCGTGCCGTGCGGACTGCCCGCCCGTCGGACTACGGCTGGCAGACGGGAGCGCTGCGGTCGCCGGCATCCCCGCTCCCGCCGTCGTCGAGCACCATGCGCAACGTGCCCGGCGACGCCATCTGGTTCCACTCCGGCTACCCGGACCGGGACCTGTTGCCGGAACGGCTGGTCAGGGCCGCCCTGGCCCGTGCCGCCCGCGGCGATGCGGCCCTCTCCCGGCCGCCTGCCGCCGGGATGCCCGAGCCTGCAGCAGTGGTTCGCCCAGGAGCTGGGATCGGCAACCCCGGTGGGGATTACCCCGCCAACGCCGAACGACGTGATCGTGCTGCCGGGAAGCCAGAGCGGGCTCAGCTCCATCTTCCGGGCCCTGGTGGGCGCCGGGCAGCCGCTGCTGATCGAATCGCCGTCGTACTGGGGTGCCATCCTTGCGGCGGCCCAGACGGGGTGCGGCTGGTCCCGGTGCCCGCGGGGCCGGACGGCCCGGACCCTGCCGACGTTGACCGCGCCTTCGCGGAGACCGGTGCGCGGGCGTTCTACGTGCAGCCCAACTATTCCAACCCCACGGGCGCGCAGTGGGCGCCGGGCCGTGGCGACGAGATCCTGGACGTTGCCCGCCGGCATGGGGCGTTCCTGGTGGAGGACGACTGGGCCCACGATTTCGGCATCACCTCGGACCCGGTACCGTTGGCCACCCGGGATGATTCCGGCCAAGTGGTCTACATTCGATCGCTGACCAAGAGCGTCTCCACGGCCATCCGTATTGCGGCCGTGATTGTGCGCGGACCGGCACGGGAACGCATCCTGGGCCACCGCGCCGCCGAGTCGATGTATGTCAGCGGGCTGCTGCAGGCGGCAGCGCTGGATGTGGTGACCCAGCCCGGATGGCAGACCCACCTGCGCAGCCTCCGCCACCAGCTCCGGTCCCGCCGGGACCTGCTGGCCACAAGCATCCGCCAACACGTTCCGGAGGCACACCTGGACAACCTGCCCAGGGGCGGACTGAACCTGTGGCTGCGGCTCCCGGACACCACGGACCTGCCGCGGCTGGTGCGTGACTGCGCGGACGCCGGAGTGATCATCGCCGCCGGCACGGAGTGGTTTCCGGCGGAGCCCGCCGGCGCGTTCATCCGCCTCAACTATTCCGGCCCGAATCCCGGCGCCTATCCCGAAGGTGCCCGGATCATCGGCGAGGCGCTGGCGGCCAACGGCCGGTAGGGACAAGGCGCTTGGGGACCGGCTCTGTGCGCCAACCGGTCAGCCTGGCGCCAGCAGTCGTTCACCATCCCGCCACATTCGGTTAATTACCGGTTAGTAACTTGGGAAGTCCTGTTGAGACCCCAACCTTAAGAGGCCCCCACCATGAGCTTCACACCAACCCGGCGCGCCCTGGCCATGGCCGCGTCCCTGATTGTTGCCGGTTGCGCCGCCGCCGGTACTGCCGCAGCGCAGGCCAACGTGCCCGGGCAGGGCACCAGCCCCGCGGAAAGCACCCACCACGAAACGGACACCGTCCTGGCCGACGCCTTCAGCCGCGTCGACAGGAACACCGCCTGGCAGCAAACGTCCAAGCTGAAGCTGAATTTCCCCACGTACCACACTGAGGGAATCGCCTACAGCCAGGACCATATCTTCCTCTCGGCCGTGCAGATCACTGAGCCTACGGTCAAGTACCCCACCCCACAGGACGGGTACGACCGCACTCCAGGGAAGGGCGTCGGCCACCTGTTCGTCATGGACAAGGCCGGCAACCTGCAGAAGGACATCACCCTTGGCGAAGGCGACATGTACCACCCCGGCGGCATCGACTTCGACGGCACCAACGTCTGGGTTCCGGTGGCCCAGTACCGCCCGAACAGCAGCGCCATCATCTACAAGGTCGACGCCGATACCCTCGACGTCCACAAGCAGTTTGAGGTCAAGGACCACTTCGGCGGCATCGTCCTGGACAAGCAGACCGGGCACCTTGTCGGGAACACCTGGGGTTCCCGGCGTTTCGCCGAATGGGACCTCCAGGGCAAGGAGCCTGGCCACTTGGCAGAACCCGAACTACTTCATTGACTACCAGGACTGCCAGTACGTTCCCAACGCCAAGATGCTCTGCGGCGGTGTGACCAACCTCCCGCAGACCCCGTCCGCCGGCGGCACCTCAGCCACCTATGAGCTCGGCGGCATGGCGATGATCGACCTGAAGTCCCACGAGGTGACCCGCGAGGTGCCGTTCCAGAAGTGGTCCACCGCGGGCCATGTGGCCACCCGCAACCCCTTCAAAATGACCGCCGACGGCAACCAGCTCACCATGAAGGTCGCCCCGGACAACGGTGAAGAAGGCAACGGCACGGAAATCCTCACCTACGAGGCCGACGTCACCCCGGCCAAGTAGCACCCCTTACGACCCGCCGCTCCCTGCGGCGGCCGCCCCATCCGAAACGATTGGATACCCCATGCCTTCCATGGCACCCCTCACCCGAAAAAGAGTAGCCGCCGCCACCGGCGCGGCAGCCCTCGCCGCTTCAGCCCTGACGGCCGGACTCGTCGGCTTCAGCGCCGCACCCGCCACCGCAGTCAGCGCCCAGGGCAACACCGCCACGCCGATCAAGCATGTGGTGGTGCTTTTCCAGGAGAATGTCTCCTTCGACCACTACTTCGCCACCTACCCCAAGGCAGCAAACACAGCGGGTGAGACACTGCAGGGCTCCGCAACGCCGGCGGCGTCCTTCAAAGCGTCCGAGGACACCCCGAAGGACATCAACACCCTCGCCAACGCGGGCCTGCTGGCACCGAACAACCCCAACTCGGTCCAGCCGGCACGCCTGTCCCCGATGCAGGCTGTGACCTGCGACCAGGACCATGAGTACACCGCCGAGCAAAAGGCGTACAACGGCGGCCTGATGGATAAGTTTGTGGAGTTCACCAGCAAGGATGCTTGTGCACCGACCCAGTACGGGCGCCCGGGGCTGACAATGGACTATTACGACGGCAACTCGGTCACCGGGATCTGGAACTACGCCCAGAACTACGCCATGAGCGACAACCACTTCAGCACCGTCTTCGGGCCCTCAACCCCGGGCGCGCTGAACCTGGTTTCCGGCCAGACCCACGGTGTCAAGGAATTCACCGCCGCCGGGCAGCCGGTGAAGCCCACCGCCAGCGACTATACGGTCCGCGTCCCTGACGCCAACGGCGTCGGCACCATGATTAATGACCCGGATCCGGTCTATGACGACTGCTCCAACAACAGCCACGCCAAGACCAACAACCTCGCCGGCATGACCGGCAAGAACATCGGCGACCTGCTCAACGACAAGGGAACCTCCTGGGGCTGGTTCCAGGGCGGCTTCACGCCCACCACCGCGGCAACCGCCACGACCCCGGCTGCCTGCAAGAGCACCCACAACAACGTCGCCGGAGTCTCCAGCACTGACTACAACCCGCACCACCAGCCCTTCCAGTACTACGCCTCCACCGCCAACCCTCACCACCTGGCCCCGGCCAACGACGCGGAAATTGGGCACAACGGCCAGGCCAACCACCAGTACGACCTGACCGACTTCAACAAGGTGGTCAACAGCGACAACATGCCCGCCGTGTCCTTCCTGAAGGCCTCCAACTACCAGGATGGCCACGCCGCCTACTCCGACCCGGTCGATGAACAGAACTTCGTCGCCAAGACCGTGAACGAGATCCAGCAGTCGAAGAACTGGGAGGACACAGCCGTCGTCCTCGCCTACGACGATTCCGATGGCTGGTACGACCACGCCGCCGCCAAGGTGAAGAACGCCTCCAACAGCCCCGACGACGCGGCCTGGTGCCAGAACGCGGCCGCGGCCGGTGTTCCGGTGGCCGGCGGCTACGCCGACCGCTGCGGCCCCGGCCCGCGGCAGCCGCTGGTGGTCATCTCCCCGTATGCCAAGAAGAACTTCGTGGACCACAACGAAACCGACCAGGCATCGATCCTGCGCTTCATCGAGGACAACTGGCACACAGGACAGGTCGGTGACGCCTCGGCCGACGCGACCGCCGGATCCATGAACGCCATGTTCAACTTCCACCACGAACGCAACGACAAGGTCCTCCTGAACGAACAGACCGGCGCGGTGGCCTCCATCAGCCACAACGGGCACCCTGCAGGGCAGTGACCTAACCCCACTGCACAAAACTAACGGCGGGAGCGCTGTCCGGCACAGGCCGGGCAGCGCTCCTGCCGTTAATGACTCAAGATTTGCGCTTAATCGACACTCCCCCGATGGACGAAGCTACGCTGGCCGTGCCATCCGCATCCAGCACACGCCATTGGGGGACCCATGCCTACAATCCGCAACTTTCCCGCGCCCCGGCCGGCGCTTGGACGCGCGGCGGCCGCAGCCGCCGTCGTACTTCTGCTGGCCGGCTGCTCAACGCAGGCCTCGCTAACCGCTGCTGCCGGTTCCGCCAGTGAATCCGCCACAGCCACTCCTGCCGCAAAGCCCATCGCGGACACGCCGTGCACAACCGTCGACGCCCGGCAGGTGTCTGGCGGAGGCAGCTATGTGTGCACCAGGGACGAGTCAGGCAGGCTGGTGTGGCTTGAGACCTCCGTGTCCAAGCGTGTAACCGACAAACTGGCTGCGGACGCTGCCGCGAAAGCGGCCGCCGGCAAGGCCGCAGCGGAACAGGCGGCTGCGGCGAAAGCAACGGCAGAGAAGGCGGCAGCCGACAAGGCGGCAGCCGACAAGGATGCCGCTGACAAAGCCGCGGCAGAGGCAGCCGCCCGGCAAGCCGCCGAGGCGAAGGCGGCCCAGGATGCGGCAGCCGCAAAGGCCGCCGCGCCTCCCGCGCCGGCGGCCCAGCCCGTGCCGGGAACGAATCCGGGCTGCGACCCGAACTACTCAGGCTGCGTTCCCATCGCTTCCGATGTGGACTGCGCCGGCGGTAGCGGCAACGGGCCGGCGTACGTCCGCGGACCCGTCCAGGTCATCGGCCGCGACATCTACGGCCTGGACGCGGACCACGACGGCGTGGGCTGCGAGCGGTAGGACCTGCAGCGACTTAGGCGAACGCCTTGACCAGTTCTTCGCTCTTTTCCCACAGGCCCCGCGCCAGGCTCCGCGTCGTACGCCTGGGCGCTGGCCTTGGCCAGCGCGCGCTTGGCGTAGTAGGCGCCGGAGATCCAGTCCGTACCGGCGGTGCCGTTGATGAGCCAGAGCATGGTGTCGGCGCCCTGGTCCGGGCTGAGCATGAAGCGGTTCAGCAGTGTGGTGTAGGCGTGCCGCCACGGACTCCCTGACTCCGCGGCGAAGTTGGTGCGGACCACGCCCGGGTGGAAGGCCGCCGTCGTGATCCCCTTGTCGTGGAAGCGCCGGTGCAGGCTCGGACGTGAAAAGGATGTTGGCGAGCTTGCCCGTGCCGTAGGCGCGGTTGGTGCTGTACCCGTGCTCGGCGGTGAGGTCGAACAGGTCCAGCTTGCCGAAGTTGTTGGCGGCGCTGGAAGTGTTAACCACCTTGGCGTTGCTGGCAGTGAGCGTGTCCATCAGCAGGGTGGTGAGCAGGAACGGCGCCAGGTGGTTGACCTGGAACGTCGATTCGTTGCCGTCCACGGTGAGCTTGCGCTTGCCCATGATTCCGCCGGCATTGTTTGCCAGGACATCGATGCGCGGGTAGCTGGCCTTCAGTTTTTCCGCAAGCTCCCGGACCTGGGCCAAGTCGGCGAAATCGGCCACGTAGTGGTCGGCGCCGATGTCAGCGGCCAGGGCGCGGGTCTTTTCAGCGGAACGGCCGACGACGACCACCTGCTCCCCCGCTTTAGCCAGCGTCCTTGCAGCTGCCGCTCCAATGCCGTCGCTGGCGCCGGTGATCACGATGGTTCGAGGAGCAGTCACGGGGTGTCCTTTGGTCGACAGGCGGCGCGCCGGCATGGCACACCAAGGGTGATAACGACGGCGGGACGGCAGGTGTTCCCGAACAATAACCTCGCGGCGCCCGTGCCCAGGCCCTCCGGCACGTCGGGAGAGCAGGCCGGCGCACCTACAGGTGAACCAAAATGTCCTACTTATTAACTTTTTGTGGTGTCATACGTCATACTTATTGCGGCAACCACCAGTTTCGTTGGCTGCCCTACCCCATCTCGAGGAAGCAACATGCAATCCCTTCTCCTTCCCGCCGCCACAGAGCCGTGGAACGGACACGACACGCAACTGGTCGTCGTCGCCGCCATCGGCATCGCGCTGATCGTTTTCCTGATCGTCAAACTCAAACTCCACCCGTTCCTGTCGCTGGTCCTCGGATCCGCGTTCGTAGGCCTCGCCTCCGGGGTTGAACTGGGGAAAGTCATCAGCAACTTCGAAGACGGCGTTGGTGGCACGCTCAAAGAAGTCGGCCTGCTGATCGCGCTCGGCGCCATGCTTGGCAAGCTGCTGGCAGACTCCGGTGGCGCCAACCGTGTTGTGGATACCCTGCTCGGCAAGGTCTCCCCGAAGGTCCTCCCCTGGGCCATGGCGCTGGTCGCCGTCATTATCGGTTTGCCGATGTTCTTCGAAATCGGCCTTGTGCTGCTGCTGCCCGTCATCGTCCTGGTGGCCCAGCGGTCGGGCCGGAAGCTCATGCGCGTCGCCATCCCCGCCCTCGCCGGCCTCTCCGTCCTGCACGGCCTTGTCCCGCCGCACCCCGGTCCGCTCGTCGCCATCTCCAGCCTCAACGCCCCGCTGGGCATCACCCTGGCCCTCGGACTCCTGATCGCCATCCCCACCGTCATCATCTGCGGTCCGCTGTTCGCCATCTACGCTGCGCGCTGGGTCCCCGTGGATGCACCGAAGGTAGCCGGCGGCATCGACACCGAACACACCCAGGCCGACCCCGACGCCAAGCGCCAGCCCACCTTCCTTGTAACCCTGCTGACCATCATCTTCCCTGTGGTGCTGATGCTCCTCAAGGCCGTGGTGGACATCGTTGACCCCAACTCGAAGAACCCGAGCGCAGCGCGCGTCTTCTTCGACTTCATCGGTGAACCGTTGGTGGCCATGACCCTGGCAGTCCTGCTGGCCCTCGTGACGTTCGGCTACGCCGTCGGCTTCACCGGCACCAAAATCGGCAGCAAGATCGGCGCCTCCGTCGGCCCCATCGCGGCCGTGATCCTTATCGTGGGCGCGGGCGGCGGTTTCAAGCAGACCCTCATCGGAGCCGGCGTCGGCGATGCCGTTGCCAAATGGGCCACCGGAGCCAACATCTCCGTCCTGGTCCTGGGCTTCCTCATCGCGGTCGCGATCCGGCTCGCAACCGGTTCAGCCACTGTGGCAACGGTGACGGCGGCAGGGATCGTTGCGCCCCTGGCGTCCACCCTCTCCCCGGCCATGCAGGCCTGCTCGTGCTCGCCGTGGGCGCCGGTTCCCTGTTCCTCTCCCATGTGAACGATGCCGGTTTCTGGCTGGTCAAGGAACTCTTTGGCCTGACCGTAGGCCAGACCTTCAAGACCTGGTCCGTCATGGAAACCCTCATCTCAGTGGTCGGATTCGCCCTGGTCATGATCCTCTCCGTGGTGATCCCTTGACGGAGGCCGCACCCACACCCGAGTCAGTCCAGCAGCCGGTCCTCGTCGTCATGGGCGTCTCCGGATCGGGCAAGTCCACGGTGGCGGGCATCCTTGCCGGCCAGGCTCGGCTGGGATCTGGAGGAAGGCGACGATCTTCACCCGGCCGAGAACGTGGCCAAAATGGCGTCCGGGATTCCCCTGACCGACGAGGACCGCTGGCCCTGGCTGGACACCATTGCCTCGTGGATCATCGAGCACACGATGGCAGGCATACCGGGCATCATCACCTGCTCGGCGTTGAAGAAGGTCTACCGGGACCGGCTTCGCGAAAAGAACGTCGTCTTCGTGCATTTGTCCGGCTCCAAGGAACAGATCGGCCGCAGGCTGACGGCGCGGATGGATCACTACATGCCCCCGTCCCTGTTGGACTCGCAGATCGCCACCCTTGAGGCGCCGGGACCGGAAGAGAACACCATCGTGGTGGACGTGGGGCGGACTCCCGCCGAGGAAGCGGCAGAGGTGGTCAGGCGCCTGGGCCTCTCCCCGGCTTCCGGCTCAACCGCGCTGGGCCACCCCCACCCGGGCCGGTCGTCCGCGGCAGGCCAGCCCGAGGACCCCGCCGACTCTTAGGCCCGTCCGCATCAGCGGGTGGCAGCGCCATTGGGTGGCAGCGCCAGCGTGCCCGGCCCGAGCGAACGCTCCGGCCGGGCACGGAACCCGATTCGTCAGTCGACGACTTTCACCTTCCCCATCATGCCCATGTAGTCATGGAGCGCGCAGATGTATTCGAACGTTCCCTTTGCCTGGAACGTCACCGAGAACTCCCCGCCGGGAGGAATGATGCCCGAGTTGAGGTCGCCGCCCGTGAAATTCGACGGCGTGCCGGACGGGGCGAAAACGTTCGCCGGTTCGGTGCCAAAGGTCACGGTATGCGGGGCGCCCATGCCTGTGTTGGCGAACACCACGGTGTCACCCACATGCACAGTCACGCTGGGCCGGACGAAACGCATCACCATCGCAACCCCGTCGTCACCGCCCGCCATCACCTTATGGTTGGTAGCCTGCTCCGCCAGCGACTCGTCGAGTTTGTATCCGTCATGAAGGATGGACCGCGCCTGTGCCTTCGATGACTTGTTGTAGTCACCCTGGCTGTACGGGTAGTCGGTGCCACGGTCGCGAACGTGGACCGTTCCCTTCATCATTTCGCCGTGGACCAGGCAGTAGTAGGTGAAATTGCCTTCCCGCGGGAAGGACAGGCTGTAGCTCCTGGTGTTCGGGAAGCCGGGCACGTCCACGTTGGCCAGGATGCCCGAGTTATAGTACGAATGCCCGTCGTAGTTGTCCCCGCCGCGCTTCAGCAATTCATCGGCATTGCCCGGATTGAAAGGCTGCGTGGATTCCAGCGACTGGCCCGACGCCAGGAACGTCACCGTGTGGATTTCTGCGGCATTCGCCTCCCACGTGATGGTGTCATGCTCGTTGATGAAGATCTCCGAGGGAAGGAAGGCCATACCCTGGATTTCCTGGTCGTGGGACTCTGAGCCCACCTGCACCAGCCACGTCCGGTGGCCCCAATCGGCCGCCGAGGCGGGAACGGCTGCGGCCATCGAGGCCAGCAGCGCAACAGCGAATGCAAGGATAAATGCGAGTTTTTTGAATCTCGGATTAGTTCCCCGATTATGCTTCATGGCAATGCTTTCTTGAACGGCAGTCTGCAAAAGGCCGAGGAAGGCTGTGGCCGGTTCAACTCTTTGCTGCATGGGGCCGAACTGCCCATAGTCTTTTCGGAGTGAGGGTGCGGCCGCCGATGCCAGGGAGCGCGGGCAGCCGGTGCCGGCCAACTTTCGTGCCGGACATGCACCACCCCAACTGGTGCCGCGCAGGTTGTAATTTCTTCAAGGCGCCGCTGCGGGCGTGGGGTTGGCACGCTGCAGACGTACGCACCTACAAGATTGCTCCTTCAACTGAATTTTGTCGATACGGCAATATTTTGGCGCGGGGGACATCCTTCAGGCGGAATTGGCACGCCTGGGTTAAACAAAAAGCAGGGCCTGCCGATCAACGGCAGGCCCTGCTTTGAAACCTAACGGTCCCGGGTCCCTAGTAGATTAGAGAGCCTGGATGTTGGTGGCCTGGGGACCCTTGGGGCCCTGCTCGGTGTCGAAGGAAACCTTCTGGTTCTCTTCGAGGGAACGGAAGCCGTTGGAGTTGATCGCGGAGTAGTGCGCGAACACGTCCTGCGAGGAGTCGTCCGGGGAGATGAAGCCGAAGCCCTTTTCAGCGTTAAACCATTTGACGGTACCAGTAGCCATTATTTTTGTCCTTCGTGAAGGTGGAGGGAACGTCCCGACTTTCGGGCCCTCCGGCGTGGGGTGTTCAAAAACCGCTACTTCAGAAGAACACGGACTTTCGACCGTGCGTACTGCCTGAACTACCAACTGCATAAACACAACAACAGGTTCTACACTACAGGAGATTCGACGGATGCCTAATTGCGTCCCTGTTCAAGCGCGGATTACGACTGCGCGCCGTCCTGCAGCGCCGTGCTGTAACGGGTGGGACGCGGCGGCCCGGACGCAGCGCGGGCCCACGCTGGCAAGTTCAGCACCTGCTCAGGACGTGATTTATTGCCCGCTTCCCGCTGCTGCCGGCCGGCTCTCGACCCCGCCGCTGGACAGGCATATCCTGCATCCAGATCCTGCGGAAAAACCATGTCACCGGGAGATGAAGCCATGGAGATGCCCAAGGCAACCGAGGAAGAAAAGCAGCGGTTCCGCCGCGTGGTTCCGGATCATCCAGGGGTGGTGGTCAAGCCCATGTTCGGCAACCTGGGCGCATTCGTGAACGGCAACATGTTCGCCGGGCTGTTCGGGCCCACCATTGGGGTGAAGCTCTCCCGGGAGGACAGGGAACTGCTGGAGTCATCCGAGCGGACTGTGCCGTTCGGTCCGGCGGAGCGGCCCATGGGCGGGTACACCGGGCTGCCGGAAGTGTGGAATGAAGAGGGCGACGGCGACGACACCCGGGCGCGGGCCTGGGCCGAGAAAGCGTTGGGGTACGTCGCGTCCCTGCCGGCCAAGGAGCCAAAGGAACCTAAGGCACGCGCGGCCAGGACGTCCCGGACGGCGAGGTAGCCATGTCCGCCCCCGCGGTTCGCCGCGAAGAAACCAACACGGTGGTGGTGGGGGCCGGACAGGCCGGCCTGGCCGCCAGCTACTGGCTGGCGCAGCGCGGCGTGGAGCACCGGGTCCTGGAGCGTCGGCCTGCCCTGGGCGGTGCCTGGCAGGACCGGTGGGACTCCTTCTACCTGAACACCCCCAATTTCTCCGTCTCGCTGCCGGGGAAACACTATGACGGCGCCGAACCTGACGGGTTCATTTCCCGGGACGAGACCATCGACTTCTTCCGCCACTACGCCCGGGACATCCAGGCCCCGGTGGAACTGGAAACGCACGTCACCCGGGTCACTCCCACGGATACCGGCTTCACCGTCGAGACCGGCCGCGGCGCCTGGGCCGCCCGGAACGTGATCCTGGCCAGCGGGGCCTTCCAGCGCCCGCGCCTCCCGGACGCCGCCGCCGCCATCTCCCCGGACGTCCTTCAGCTGCACAGCCACGGGTACCGCAACCCCGCGCAACTGCCGGAGGGTGCGGTGCTGGTGGTGGGGACCGGGCAGTCCGGCGGGCAGATCGCCGAGGACCTGCTCGACGCCGGGCGGACCGTGCACCTGTCAGTTTCCTCCTGCCCCGAGGCGCCCCGGCGGTACCGCGGCCGGGACATTTTCCACTGGATCATGGCGGTGAACATCCAAGGACCGGAGTACGGAATCAACGCTCTGCAGGTGCACGGGCTCCCCTCCTGCCGGGCGCTTCGTGTGCAACCCGCTGCTGTCCGGCAACGGCGGCGGCCACAGCGTGCACCTGCGTGGACTGGGCCGCCGCGGCGTCCGGCTGCACGGCCGGTTCGAGGGAACGGACGGCGGTGTCCTGGTCTTCACGGACGACCTTCCCCAGCGCCTGGCCCTGGTGGAGGCCGGGTTCGGGCAGCGGCTCGGGATGCTGGCAGACGCATACATCAGGGCCGCCGGGATCGACGCCCCTGCGGCCGGGGTGCCGGAGCCGGACAACTGGCTGCCTGCCGGGTCCGGCTCCCGCCTGGACCTCGCAGCGGAAGGAATCACTTCCGTCATCTGGTGCACCGGTTATGGGCTGGACTTCGCCATGCTGGACCGTGCCCTCCTGGACGAGTGGGACTACCCACGCCACACGAAAGGCGTCACGGAGCACCCGGGCCTGTACGCCGTCGGACTCCCCTGGCTGACGAGGCACATCTCAGCCACCTTGGTGGGGGTAGGTCCGGATGCCGAGTACGTGACGGAACACCTGGCAGCGCGGAGCTGACCGGCCGCTGCGTGCCCGCTGTGAGCGGGCGGAGTAAGCCTGCCAGCGGTTGACTGGGACCTTTTCCTCTGTTTCTGTGCCGCCCCGGGGACTGCACTTGAAGGGCCACTGCAGTCGAACCCGGCAGTTGCCGGAAAGGAGCCAGAAAATGACCAGGAACATCCTTCAAAGCACGGTAATCAAAGCCCCCGTGGATACGGTATTCACGTTCCTCAGCGACCCGACGAACTGGATGACGGCGTTCCCGGGAGACAGCGATGTCACCAATCTGGACATCAAACCCGACGGCGTGGGGACCTCAGCCCGATGGTCCGCCAAGACGTGGGGCATCCCCATGCACGTGACCCACGAGTACCGGGACGTGGTTCCCAACAAACGGATCGTCTCCAAGGCATCCGTGGGACCTGTGATCACGTTCTCCCTGGAACCGGTGAACGGCAGCAGCACAGAGTTGACCGTTGAGCCCACCCTGGAATTCGATGCGCCGCTGGTCCGGGTCCCTGTCCAGGCGCTGTGGGCCAGGTGGACCGAAGACGACATCAAGGGCATGGTGGCCAATGTCAAAAGCCTGGTGGAGACCGGGAAGAAGACGGCCCCGCACGCACCCGAATCGAAGATCATCCAGACGCTGACGTGGTCTGACAGCATCACCATCGCCGCCCCGGTGCAGGAGGTGTTCGATCTGGTGAACGATCCGCAGGTCTGGCTGGGGCCGGACGTGCAGATCTCGGACCTGCGGACCACCCCCGGAGGCGTGGGAACTACCTTCCAGGCGGCGTGGAAAGTCCTCGGTTTTCCGCTCAAGACCACCCATGAATACACCGAGTACGTCCCGAACAGCCACTTCACGTCCAAGGCAGCCCTGGGTCCTGTCTTCAAGGTGGAGGTGGCCCCCGAAGACGGCGGCACCCGGCTCGGCATCCGGTCCGACACCGTCCCCCGGAACATGGCGGAGGCCGCCGTTGATGCGTTGGTCATCAAGATGTCCGAGCGCGGCCAGGCAGAGCAGCTGGCCGGAATCAAGGCGAAGGCGGAAAGCCGCGCCGGAACCCAGTGACGAGACCCCACGAGGTGGTATTTGACGGCAATGTTCCTGCCCGGGACGGCCACGATGTGCCAACTCGCGGAGCCGGGGCGTATCGGATCCCCCAGCCCTAAGCTAGGTGCATGGACACCGCCACTGACGCCCGGCACTCCCTCGGCTTCCGCGCCAACCAGGCGGTACGGACCCTCACTCCCGGCTATTTTGCCCTCACCATGGCCAGCGGCATCATATCCGTGGGGCTTGAGCTTGAGGGCTTCCACGCGCTTTCCGTGGCGCTGCTGGTGGTGTGCGTACTCTCCTACATCCTGATCCTTGGCCTCAGCCTGCTCCGCCTGGCCAGACATGCGGGGTGACTTCATGGACCCCGCCCGGGCATTCGGCTTCTTCACCTTCATCGCCGGAACCAACGTGCTGGGGACGCGCCTCGGGATGGCGGGGTGGCAGGGCACGACGGCGGTCCTCCTGGCAGTCGCGGTCCTCGCGTGGGTGGTGCTTGGCTACGTGGTGCCGTGGACCGCAGTGCTGGGCCGGTCGGAGCGGCCCGTGGTCAAGGATGCCAACGGTTCGTGGTTCATCTGGTGCGTCGCCAGCCAGTCCGTGGCTGTTTCGGCTGCTTCGCTTGAGCCTCTCGCCGGGCCTGACTGGCGCGCGGCCCTGGCGCTGGTCGCCGTCGTCGCCTGGTCCGTGGGCCTCATCCTCTATGCCGCCGTGGGGATCTTCGTCTCGCTGCGGCTCATGACCTACCCCATCCGCCCGCAGGACCTCCGGCCGCAGTACTTCGTAGCCATGGGCGCCATGGCCATCAGTGTTTTGGCGGGGGCGCGGATCGTGGAAATGGCAGGGGCGCCGATGGTGGATGCAACACGCGGGCTGGTGGCCGGCGCCTCCGTGGTGTTCTGGTCCTTCGCCTCGTGGCTCTTCCCGGTGCTCCTGGCTGCCGGATGGTGGCGGCACATGGTCCATCGGGTGCCGCTGTCCTACGAGCCGGGCCTCTGGAGCGTCATCTTCCCCCTCGGCATGTATGCCGTTGCCGGGATCTACCTCGGCCGCGCGGACGGCCTTCCCCTGGTGGCAGCGATCGGCCGCGCTGAGCTGTGGCTGGCGGTCGCGGCATTCCTGGCTACCCTCGCGGCGATGCTCTGGCACCTGTGGGCCACGCTGCTCGTCCCTTTTTCCTCGCGAAATGGCACTTGAGGGCAATGGCTGGTGGGCCCGGGACTGCCATGAAACTGCCATGTCGTCGCGGGATTGGGCCCTCTCAGCCGGCCCGGGGGCCGGGACGGTGGGCCTTCTGCCGTCCGTCGCGGTGGGTGACGTAGGCGTAGACCATCAGGGCGAGCCCCGCCAGGATCATGACGGCGGGGAAGGCGAAGTCCACCGGGATGAGCACAGCCGTGGCCTGGAGGACGAAAATCAGGCCCATGACCGCGAGGATCCCCGCCGGGATCAGCGGCCACTTCATCCGGTCGGCGTGAACGCCGCCAGGGCCTTCGCTGCGGACCGGGGCCAGGGAAAGCGCACCGAAGGTTGCCGCCAGGCCAAGGAAGAGGATGGCCGCAGTAGGCGTCCCCTGCAGCTGCTGCGGAAGGCCCACGATGACCGCCAGCGTAACCATGACGCCGGACGGTATCAGGGCCCACCAGTTGGTGCGTTCCCGCAAGAACACGGCTGCGAACCCGGCGCCCATGAAGAGGAACAGGAAGGCTGCACCCCAGGCACCGCCCGTGAGCTGGGTGGCGGTGATGACTGCTGCCAGCCCAAGGAACACGGAGCCGGGGATGGCCGCCCACCAGTTTTCGCGGCGCCGCACGAACAGGGACAGGAACAACACGCCCACTGCCGCGAAGATCAGCGGCGCCACGAAGCCGGCGGTGTCCACTATGCCCAGCCGGTCCAGCAGTAACAGCACGCCCAGGACAATGAGGATCACGCCTGCGATGATGCTTGCGTTTGCCGATTTCACCGTGTGCCTCCCGGATCCGGCAGGCGGCCGTACACCGCCCTCCTTATTTCAGGCTAGGGCGCCCCTGTAGCCGGAAACAGGGCACAAAGCCCCCGCCGCCCCGCCCGGGGGCGGCAAGGGACATGGTTGATGACGGGACCTTCAGCCCTATAGCCATGCCCGGAACGCTTGGCATCCTTGTTAAGGCGCCATCCGGGTCCTCACATTGCGAGGCCGGAGCGGTTTACCCCATGACCCCCAGTGACTTTCCGCCGGAGGCACCGTCAAGGATGCCCGCCGGCGTGCAGGTGCATCCTGCTGGCTGGATTTTGAAAGGACCTGCATGTCCGCTGATATCCTCACGTTCCGTCCCGTTCCCCTGCCGCAGGCGGAAGCCGCGCGCCGACGGGCCATGCTCCTCCACCCTTCCAACTTCATCCCGGCATCGGCTTCCGCGGGTGACGCCGCGCAGAAGGCCGAAGAACAGGCCGTCCGGTTCGACGGCCTTTACAAGGAGTTCCTGGAGAGCGGAGCTTCCGTCAATGAAGCCCGGACGGAGGTGGCGCGGGCGGCGGCCCGGGACATATGGGACGGGTTCGCCTTCCAGCTGCGCCTGCACCGGGCGGCGGGCCGGCAGATGGACGCCAACGTCCTGGCCGTGGCCCTTGCTTCGATCCAGTGCATGACCCGGGCCCTGCCGCGGCGGCCGGACGACCTTGACCACGCGGTCCGCGCCGTCAGCACCGCACGGCGACGCCTCCAATACAACGGCGACCTGCTGCACCGCCTCCACCCGCACCGGAACCCGGCTTTCCAGGACGCGGTCATCACGCTTCAGTCGCTGGAGGTCTTCCTCGCAGGCCCGGAGCAGAAAGCTGCCTGAGCCGGGATGGGGAGCTGAGGAACGTGGCAACCACGGACGAGGACAAGTATGAGTACCGGCTGGCGGAGTCCTACCAGTGGGTGGCAGCGCCGGAACACAACACCATATGCGCCGTTTGCAGCGTCCCCTGGGAGATTCCGGCCTCTTCCGGTACGGCATTGGGAATTGAATGGCCCTAAATGCCGGGTGATTTAATGAGTTTCCTTCCGGAGGGGTGGCTGCAGGGAAAGGGCAGCCGGGGAGGGCATCGAACCGATGAGAGCGTCTACATGGATACAGCAGCAGCACCGCCCGATGGGTTTCGGTCCGTTGCCATGCCCATCCGGGTCTTCATCCTCAATGACCACAAAATGGTCCGGCAAGGGCTCAGCGACCTGCTCGAACATGATGGATTCGACGTGGTGGGCGACTGCGGATCCGCCGCCGAGGCCAGCCGCCTCATCCACATCCTGCAACCGGACATCGTAGTGCTGGATGACAGGCTGCCGGACGGCACGGGCATTGAAGTGTGCCGCGAGCCTGCGCTCCAGCGCCCCCGAGGTGAGATGCCTGATCCTTACCGCTGGGACGAACAGCACGCCGTGCGGGCAGCGGTTTTGGCAGGCGCGTCCGGGTATGTGCTCAAACGGCTCGGAGACAACGAGGCGTTGGTCAGTTGCATCCGCAGCACGGCCGCGGGCGTCCCGCCGATCGGCCCCGGAGTCAGGGACCGGGTGGCCGAGAGCCTGTATGCGACTGCTTCCGCCCCCTGGTTGAAGGGTATGTCACGGACGGAGCGACATGTCCTTGCCCTGATGGCGCGCGGACTGACCAACCGGCAGATCGGGCAGGAGATGGCGTTGCCTTATGAGGCCGTTGCCGCGGGTGTGTCCTCGGTGCTGCAAAAACTGGGTTTCCGGCGGCGGAGCCACCTGATCCCCACGCCGATCCCACGTGCCTGGGAACTCCTGCACTGACATCCGTTCCCTGGCCGTCCCTGGATTGGGAGCCGCTGGAGCGGAGCCTGCGCCGATGCTCAACCGGCAGCGGGCGCCGTCCAGGTCACGCTGGTGCCCTCGCCGGGGACGCTGTCGATGGTGCAGTCGCCACCCAGTCGGGTGGCCCGGTTCTTCATGTTGTTCAACCCGCTCATCCGTTCAGGGTCCTTGAACCCGCGCCCGGTGTCGCGGACCGTCAGGACCACCTCGCCGTCCTGCGCGGCGAGCACGATGGAGATGTCTTCCGATCCCGAGTGCCTCACGGCGTTGCTGACACTTTCGTACAGCACCCGCAGCAGCTGTTCGGCAACCTCATCATCCACAATGTCGTCGACAGGCCCGGAAAGCTGGATCCTGGGGACGAACCCGGATGCGGTGGCGGCTTCCTGCACGGCGCGCAGCACGCGGCCGCTGAGGAGCCTCCTTATCGGGTTCCCGGGCCTGCAGGGAGTAAATGGTGTCGCGGAGTTGATGGATACAGTCGTCCAGTTCTGCGGTGATGCCGGCAATGCGGCGCTCGTGCGCCTGCGGGTCCGCGGTGTAGCGGCGCAGGCCCTGGATGCTCAGCCCTGCCGCGAAGAGCCGTTGAATCACCAGGTCGTGCAGGTCCGCCGCAATCCTTTCCCGGTCAATGAACAGTGCGTGCTCTTCCCGCAGCTGGTTCGCCTTGAGCAGGTCCAGTGTCAGGCCGATCCGGGACGCAAACACGGCGCTTTGCTCAATATCGACGTCGGTATACCGTGTTCCCCCGACTGCCCTGGCCAACATCAGGACGCTGTCGCGGTGGCCGTCGCTGTTGCTGCCCAGGCCGGCTACCAGGACTGGTCCGAGCTTTTCGGCCGACGTCGGATCGATGACCAGGAGCGGGTCGGCCAAAACCTTTGATTCCCCTGTCTCCAGCACCTCAGACAGGACGGCGGCAGCCGGCAGTTCCTGGCCGCCGGGCATGGACTGGGCACCGACGGAGGTCCGGCACCTGATGGTTCCGTCCGCACCGACCGACGCGATCAGGGACAGGACAGAGGAAGAGGCGTTCAGGGCGCGCTCGGCGATCATGTCCAGGTTCTCGGTATCGGACCGCGGCTGGTCCTTCAGGCGGTCGCTGACTTCCATTCCGGCTTCAAGCCATCGCTGGCGGCGCCTGGTGTCGTCGAACAATTTTGCGTTCTGGATGGCCACGCCGGCGGCAGCCGCCAGGGCAACGGCCAGGTCTTCGTCCTCGGCCGTGAAGTCCTGGTCGCCGATCTTTTCGGTCAGGTACAGGTTCCCGAAGACCTCGTTCCGGACCCTGACCGGAACGCCCAGGAAGGTGCTCATGGGCGGATGGTTGGTGGGAAACCCCACTGCTATGGGATGCTCGCCCAGGTCGTGGAGCCGCAAGGGTTTGGGTTCGCGGATCAGCTCGCCCAGTACGCCGTGGCCCGTGGGCAGGTCGCCGATTACCCGGGCGCCCTCGTCATCGATGCCCACCGTGATGAAGTGGCTGAGTTGCTGGTCGTCGCCAATGACGCCCAGGGCCCCGTACCGCGCCCCCACTAGTTCGCAGGCCGACTGCACCAGCCGGTCCAGCACTGCTTCCAGGCTCAGGTCCTCTGTCATGGACACCACTGCGCCGAGCAGCCCCTCGACATGTTCCTGCGCCCGGACAAGATCATCCGCCCGCTCAACGAACTCCCGCAGGAGTTCCCGGGTCCTTCGCCTAATTGGTTCACGCCACATGAAAAACGCTCCGAAGTTGAACGCATCCATGGCGGGCTGCATCACCCGGATCCGATATTGGAAGGCCCCCAGCGTCCCTATTCCCCATGCTAACAACCTACGGCGCTGCACGCCCTAAAGGTTACGGACTGCCCTCCTCCGCGGCATCCTGCGCCCCCTGCCCGAAGGCCCACCGGCCGGAGGCACCTTGACCGGAATGCTGAACCGGAACGCCCGCCGGGAAATGTGGTGGGTGGCGTGCCGGCGCTGCACGGGTGGCGGCGCGGCGGGCAACTGTTGGGCGTCGCGGGCAAAGAACCACTGTTTGGCGAGCTCCACCAGCACCAGGTACACCACCACCATGCCCAGCAGTGCAAGGAAGAACGGCACCGGAAGGGGGTCGAAGCCCAGCACCCCGGCCACTGGCGAAAGCGGCAGGAACACGCCCAGGGCCACCACTCCCAGGGACGCGGCGAGCAGGCCGGTGGACGGGCGGCTGCGCAGGAACGGGACGCGCCGGGTACGGATGGCGAAGATGATCAGCGTCTGGGTGGCGATGGATTCGATGAACCAGCCCGCCCGGAACTCGCCCGGTGCCGCGGTGAACACGAACAGCATCAGGGCGAACGTGGCGAAGTCGAACAGCGAGCTGATGGGCCCGAAGAGGAGCATGAACCGGCGGATGAACGCGATGTTCCAATGTGAGGGCGCGCGCAGCTGTTCCTTGTCCACGCGGTCGCCCGGGATGGCGAGCTGTCCGCTGTCATAAAGCAGGTTGTTCAGCAGGATCTGGCCGGGCAGCATGGGCAGGAAGCTGAGCACCACGGAGGCCGTGGCCGCGCTGAACATGTTGCCGAAGTTGCTGGATGTGCCCATCAGCACGTATTTGATGGTGTTGGCGAAGATCCGCCGCCCCTCCATCACGCCGTCCGCCAGGACGCCGAGGTCCTTGTCCAGGAGGACGACGTCGGCCGCGTCCTTGGCAACGTCCGTTGCGGTATCGACGGAGATGCCGATGTCCGCCTTATGCAGTGCCAGGGCGTCGTTGACGCCGTCGCCCATGAAGCCCACCGCTCCGCCGCTTTGCCGCAGGAGGGTGATGATGCGCGCCTTTTGTTCCGGCGAGACCCGGGCGAAGATGGTGGCCGTGCGCGCGGCGGCGGCGAGGTCGGCGTCGGACATTCCCTCAACCTCGACGCCGGTCAGTGTGCCGCCGGAGATCACGTCCAGGTCCGCGCACACCCGCTCTGCCACCTTTGCGTTGTCCCCGGTGGCGAGTTTCACGGAGATGCCCAGCGCCTCCAGCCGGTCCAGGGACCGCCGGGCGTTGGCCTTGGGACGGTCCAGGAACACCAGGAATCCTGCAAGGGTGAGGCCGCGCTCATCGGCCGGCGTCAGGCGGGCCAGCCCCGCGGCCGGTCGGGTGGCCACGGCAACCACCCGGGATCCGGCGTCGAACTGCTCATCCAGCAGCGCCTGCACGGCCGGCGGAACGGGCCCGCACAGGGCCAGGACATCCTCGGGGGCGCCCTTGGTGACCAGGAGCGCGGGCCCACCGGCTTCACTGACCAGGACGGTGGTCCGGCGGCGCCGGTGGTCGAATCCGATCAGGTCGAGCCGCTCGAAGCGGGCCGGGTCGAAGACGGCCGCGCCGGAGCTCTCCCACAGGGCGGCGTCCAGCGGGTTCTGCCCGGCGGAGGACACCTTCGCGCCGGCATAGTTCGCCTCGGTGGCCAGCAAACCCAGGGTGAGCAGGGCGTCGCCGGACGTCCCCTCGCCGGCCGGCAGCGCATGGGTGAAGCTGATCTTTCCCTCGGTGAGGGTGCCGGTCTTGTCCGTGACCAGGATGTCCATGTCGCCCAGGTCCTCGATGCACACCAGCCGCTTGACCAGGACCTTCCGTTTGGCCAGGCTGGCGGGTGCCGGTGGCCAGGCTGGTGCTCACGACGGCGGGCAGCAGGCGCGGTGTGATGCCCACGGCGATGGCCAGGGAGAAGAGGAGCGATTCCAGCAGGGGCCGCTGCAGCAGCAGGTTGGCGACGAAGATCAGCGAGGTGAGCACGACGGCCACCTGCAGCAGCAGGAACGAGAACCGCTTGAGGCCCAGTGGAACTCGGTTTGCGGCTGCCGTTCGCCCAGTCCCAGCGCGATCCGGCCGAACTCCGCGCGGCCGCCGGTGGCCACCACCACGCCACTGCAGCCGCCGGACTGGACCACCGTGCCCATGAACACGCAGGAGGCGAGGTCGGCAAGGGAAGCGCCGCCGGGAACGGGGGCGGGATCCTTGGCGGCGGGCTGGGACTCCCCGTCAGGATGCTTTCGTCACAGAGCAGGTTGTTGGTGGTGAGCAGCCGGATGTCTGCCGGGACGATCGCACCCAGCGAAAGATGGACGACGTCGCCCGGTACCAGGGCGGTGACGTCCACTTCCGCGGTGGTTCCGTCGCGCTGGACGGCGGCCTTATGGGTGACGCGGGAGTGCAGGGCCTCGGAGGCGAGCTCGGCACGGTATTCGTTGGCGAAGCCCAGGCCCACGCTGACCAGCAGGATCACGCCGATGACGATGGAGTTGGTGGCATCGCCCAGGAACAGGGACAGCCCGGCCGTGACAATCAGGAGGATGAGGATGGGGCTGGCAAACTGCCGCCCCAGCACGGCCCACGCGTTGGCGCGGTGGGTGCGCACGGCGTTAGGTCCGAGCCTGCTCCAGGCGGGACGCCGCTTCCTCCCCGGTCAGGCCGCCAGGTACGGAGCCCAAGTGTTCCAGTGTTTGCTCGGGTGTCAGGCTCGCGGCGTCGGTGATCGGCATCTGGAGGAGCTGCGCTCCCGGACGTTGAGCTCTGTCATGCCGCATCCATTCGCCACGCGTCGGTACTGGAATCGTGCTTATGGGACTAGGGTACGACGGCGGGGCCGGGCTCACGCCGGGTGGCCCGCTTCAATCTGCCGGGCCGGGGCTGACAGCGGTGCCCAGGATGCTTCAGGCGGTCCATGCGGTTACCTTCCCTGGGCTGCTGTCTGCGAGCCACCCCTTACAACTACTTAAGACTGAGCACCTCGTCAATCGGCCGGCCGTTGACGAACACCTGGGCATTCGTGGCCCCGGAGGCGCCCATGGCCGTGTATTCGAGCCTGCGCCTTCGCGCGCGGGACGTCGCACACGCCGCCCAGCATGAACTGCCCGGAGAGCCAGATGGTGATCGTGCTGCCGTCCAGCTCACCGCCCTGGTAGGTCAGGTTCGACTGGTACAGGACGTTGATCAGCCCGGACAGGCCCACGTTGCGGCTCCTGTTGGCCAGCAGGGTTCCCACGCTGGGGCCCACCTGGTCGGTGAAGCGGACCGGTGCCGTTGTGGTTGCCACCAGGCTATCGCCGCAGCCGATCTTCGGCCCGGAAATGCCGTTGTCACCAACGGCCACATAGTAGATGGTCAGGGGCGCCACCTGCTCCGGGAGCCCGGTGGGGGCAGGTTCCTGGGTGGGCTGCGGTTCCTGTGCCGGTGGACTTGCCGGGACAGACGACGGCGGTGCGGCGGCACTGGTGGTGGGCGCGGCTGAGGTGCCGCCCGGGGAAGTCGGGGTCGCCGTGGTGGTGGCGCCCGCCGTCGTGCTTGGAGTGGCATTTGGACTGGCGCTGCTGGCCGCGGGACTGGCAGAAGGCGCCGCGGAACTGGTGGTCGGGGACGGGCTGGGCGGCCCGAAGCAGCCGGTGAGGACCATCAGGCCGCTGAGCCCGAGAACGCTGAGTGCCGAAAGCCTGGGCCTGGTCATGATGCCCCCTTGAATGTGGGTCGCGCGGCTGTGGGACCCACCTTCAAGCTACGCCAGAGGGTTACTCCATGACAGGGACTAAAGTCCGAGCCCGGAGGCAGGAACCCTGCGGATGCACCAGCACCTTCTCCGGGCTTCCTGCCCCGCTGGGTGAGCCCTCCCGCTGGTTGAGCCGCGCCCTGGGCGGGCGTCCGCTGCAGAAGGCCCCTGTTCCCTGGGCCGCCGGGTTGTAAAATGATTTGGGCACAGTGTTCGTCTGCCCAGGCCAAGGCCTGCATCTGGGAACAAGCTCCGGGCTCAGCCGGGGCTCCTGGGCAAGGACGGACGTGTGCACCAGGGAATGGTTTCCGTTTCCGCCGAAAGCTGGGGAGCATGAGGGATTGTCTGGGGCTACCGAATTTACTGCCGGCCGTTATATCCGTTGCCGGCCCGCAACATCTGGTGCCTCCTTTACCGCGCCCGGAACGGCCCGGCGGAACCGCTCGAGGTTTTTTCACCGCAGGACGTATCGGTCACTAGGAGGCCACCATGTCATTTTCCAAGCGATTCCGGGGCCCCGCCGGCGCGGTGCTGGCGGCCGCGGCTGCTGTCCTGCTGACGGCGCCGCCGGCTACGGCCTTTACCTCCACCGTTGCGGTCGATCCGCTGCCCTCGCCCGCGGTAACCGGTAGCGGGCAGCCGGCCGGCCCCATTAACGGCGACGAGGGCCGGTACCTTGTCAGGTTCGCCAAAGGCGCGGACGCGGCCAAGGAGGCCGGGTCCCTTCGGTCCCAGGGACTGCACGTGGGACGGACGTTCTCAGCCGCGGTCCAGGGAGCTGCCATCACGGCCACCAAAGCACAGGCGGCCGCCCTGGCACATTCGCCAAAGGTTTCCCTTGTTGAGCCGGATTCTCCCGTCTCCCTCTCCGACACCCAGCAGTCACCGCCCTGGGGCCTGGACAGGATCGACCAGCGCTCGCTCCCGCTCTCCGGCACCTTCACGCCACCATCCACCGGGGCCGGCGTCAGCGCCTACGTCGTCGACACCGGCGTCCTCGCGGAGAACACGGACTTTGGCGGCCGGGTGGCGGCGGGCTGGACAGCCATTGCCGACGGCAAGGGCAGCAGTGACTGCAACGGCCACGGCACGCACGTCGCCGGGATCATCGCCGGGAAGACCTACGGGGTGGCCAAGGCCGCCAGCGTGGTTCCGGTGCGGGTGCTCGGCTGTGACGGTTCCGGGTATGACTCGGACGTCATCGCGGGGCTTGACTGGATCGCATCCCAGCACGCCGCGGGCACACCGGCGGTGGCCAACCTCAGCATTGGCGGCCCCGCCAGCACCACGCTGGATGACGCGATCCGGGGAATCATCAATGACGGCGTCACGGCCGTGGTGGCTGCCGGAAATGCCGCGGTGGACGCCTGCACCACCTCCCCGGCACGGGTACCCGAGGCACTGACCGTGGCCGCCAGCGATTCCTCGGACCGCCAGGCAGGGTTCTCGAACTACGGAAGCTGCGTTGACCTCTACGCCCCGGGTGTAGGCATCCAATCCGACTGGGACACCTCCACCACTTCGGTGGCCACCTTGAGCGGCACCTCCATGGCGTCTCCGCACGCCGCGGGTGCGGCCGCGCTTGCCCTGTCCCGGAACCCGCAGGAAACGCCGGCCGAAGTGAACGCGGAGCTGACCTCCGCCGCCACCCAGGGTGTGGTCACGAATGTTTCAGCGGGCACTCCCAACCGACTGCTCTTCACGGGACCGGCTCCGGCGCCGGTGGCACGGGACTTCACCAGCGACGGCAAGGCCGATCTCCTGGCCCAGGACGGCAGCGGGAGCCTGTGGACCTACCCTGGCCAGGGCAACGGCCTGTTCGGCTGGCGTATCAAAGTGGGCGACGGCTGGAACGTCATGACCTCCATCAGCGCCGCAGGAGACCTCACCGGCGACGGAATCCCGGACCTGATCGCCCGGGACACCAACGGCACCCTCTGGACCTACCCCGGCCTCGGCAACGGCCTGTTCGGCTGGCGTATCAAAGTGGGGGACGGCTGGAACGTCATGACCTCCATCAGCGCGGCAGGAGACCTCACCGGCGACGGAATCCCGGACCTGATCGCCCGGGACACCAACGGCACCCTCTGGACCTACCCCGGCCTCGGCAACGGCCTCTTCGGGTGGCGCGTCAAAGTGGGGGACGGCTGGAACGTCATGACCTCCATCAGCGCGGCAGGAGACCTCACCGGCGACGGCAAACCCGACCTGGTCGCCCGGGACACGGACGGCACGCTGTGGACCTACCCCGGCCTCGGCAACGGCCTTTTCGGGTGGCGCATCAACGTGGGCCCGGGCTGGAATGTGATGACCTCCATCAGCGCCGCAGGAGACCTTACCGGCGACGGCAAACCCGACCTCGTGGCCCGCGACTCCGACGGCACCCTCTGGACCTACCCGGGCCTGGGCAACGGCCTGTTCGGCTGGCGGATCAACGTGGGCCCGGGCTGGAACGTCATGACCGCCATCAGCTAGGAGCTGTTCCTGCCGGTCACCAGACGGAGTCGCCCCGCAGCACGGCGTCGCTGCCGCCGTCCACGTAGACGATCTGCCCGCACAGGTGGGTGTTTTCAGCGCTGTTGAGCCAGGCCAGCAGGCGGGCTACGACGATGGCGTCGGCGATGCCGTTCAGCGGCATGGGGACCTGTTTGAGCAGTGCCGCGCGGGCCTCTTCCGTGGCTATCAGTTCGGCCGTCATGGGGGTTGCGATGACGCCCGGCGCCGCGGCGTTCAGCGGGATACCGGCACCGGCCCATGCGTCCGTGGCGGCCTGGCGGCGGACCCACCGGGACAATGCGAGCTTGCTGGAACAGTAGATGAGCCCGCCGGTGGAGAGCTCCTTGGCGAGGACCTCGGCTCGGGCCATGGCCCCGGGCTCGTCACCGGCGGTCAGCATCGCAACAAGCTCGTCGTCGGTGGCGAAGAGGGCAGCCATGGAGGAGACCACCACGGCACGCGGGGCGTCCGAGCCCGTCAGCAGGGGCCGGAGTCCCTCAAGGGTGGCAATAGCGCCAAAGAAGTTCACGGCTGCGGTGGCTGGCGTTGGGAAATCGAGGCCGGCCACGGCGTAAATGGCATCGATCCTGCCGCCGCTGGCCTTCCGCACCGCATCCACCAGGGCGGCACGGCCCTCTGCGGTGGAGAGGTCGGCCACCACCTCGGCATCGTGGAGGTCCACCCCGATGACGCGTTCACCCCGCTGCTCGAGAAGTTCCTTGGTTGCCTTTCCGATGCCGGAGGCGGCACCGGTGATGACGGAGGTGCGGGGCATGGCTCGCTTCTTTCCCTGGCCGGATGGGTCGGCAGCAACTCTGCCCTGGAGCCGCCAGTCCCGCCAGAGTCGGAAGACCCCCTCCTGTTGAGGGCGTTGCTTCGGGACGGCAGGTTCAATCCCGCAGCCTTGCTACTTGACGGCGTTGTTGGCGTTGACACGGCCGTACGCCCAGTAGGTGCCGGTGCCGGAAACCTTGTCCGCGGTGGTTTCCACATCTGCCCGGACGGCGGTGTTCGTGGCGCCCGGATGTGAGCTCCAGGCCAACGCCGCCGCTCCTGCCACGATGGCCGAGGACATCGAGCTTCCATTGCCCACGTCGTAGCCCTGCGAGCGGTTGTTCTGGGTGGCCAGCACGAACGGATGGTTGGGGAAGGTGGAGTAGACGTTGACGCCGGGAGCGGCGACGTCCACCAGCTGGCGCCGTAGGTGGAGAACGAGGCCTTGGCGTCGTTGTTGTCGGTGGCCCCCACAGCGATGACATGGGTGTAGGCGCCCGGGTAGATCTTGGTCTGGTTGCCGCCGTTGCCCGCTGCTGCCACCAGCACGACGCCCTTGCTCCAGGCATTGTTCACGGCGGTTTCCAGGGTCCGTGAAGCCCGAACGCCCAGGCTCATGTTGATCACCTTGGCACCGTTGCTGACCGCCCAGTTGATCCCGTTGGCTAGACCCGAGTGGAGCCGACGCCGTTGTCGTCCAGGACCTTGCCGGCCAGGATGGTGCAGCCCGGGCAGACCCCTGCCACGCCGATGGTGTTGTTCACGGTGGCGGCGATGTTGCCTGCCACGTGGGTGCCGTGGCCGTAGTAGTCCTCGGCCACGGAGTCGCCGGCCTTTGTGGCAGAGCCGCTGAAGTTGGCGCGCGCCACCACTTTGGGGGCGATGTCCGGGTTGTCGCTGGCGACGCCCGAATCCAGCACCGCGACCTTGATGCCGCTGCCGGTGGTGGTGTTCCACGCTTCGACCGCGTCCACATCGGCGTCGGGCGTGCCGGCGGGGATGGTGATGTCGCCTGCGGTGTTGGTGAATGATTGCCCGGTGTTCTGCAAAGCGTACTGGCGGGGGAAGTACTGGTCGGAGGTGGCGGCTTCCACGGGCTGGTCCGGTTCCGTGTATTCGACGTGGGAATCCCGGCTGAGTGCGTCGATGACCTGCCGTTCACTGCCGGCGGGCACCCTGACCAGCCGGGTGCCCGTGCTGCCGACGTCCGTTCCGTCCTCCAGTCCGCGCCTGTGCAGCGTTCCTGCGGCAGCACCGTCGTCGCGGAACTTGACCAGGATGTGCGCGGACGCGGGTGACGTCCCTTCCGCCGAGTTGGCGGGAAAGGCAACCGGGACGGGGCCGAGGACCAGGACTGTTGCCGCGAGACCGGCAGCGAAGAGTTTTCTCATGGCCGTTATTTTTACCTCGGCGTGCCCTGCCCGGATAGGGGTAAAAGCCCTGAATCCGGCGGCCACGCACCCCTGGTGAGTGCCGTCGTCGTACTTCCCCCAAGCCGTTGTGCGCTCTCAAACCCGGGGCTACGATCAGCCGCGGCGTACCCACTGACGTCCTGCCTGGCACAGCCCATTGCGCGGGTCCGATGCGGGCGTACAGTTTTTGCATGGAACCGTTTCGGGTCATCATGCTGCCCGGTGCCGTGCTTCCCGCGGACCTCGCCTATGCCCGCCTGATCAAGGCGTTGGGCCCTGATGTGCAGGCCGTAGCCAAGGAACTGGAGCTGTACCGGGGGGACCAGCCTCCCGCCGGATGGACGCTGGACACCGAAGTGGACGGGGTCCTCCGCGAGGCGGACGAACGCGGCTGGGCCATGTTCCACTTGGTGGGCTATTCAGGCGGCGGGGCGGCTGCACTGGCGTTCGCCGCCAAACATCCCGGGCGGCTGCAGAGCCTGGCCGTCCTGGAGCCGGCCTGGGCGGGAAACTGGGACTGGAGCCACTCCTATGCGGAACACCATCAACAGTTCGACGAGCTTAAGGGCCTCCCGCTACCGGAGTTCATGGCCGCCTTCATGAGGCTTCAGGTGAGGCCCGACGTCGTCCTGCCGCCGCGGGAGCCCGGTCCCCCGCCGCCGTGGATGGCCAAGCGGCCGGCCGGAATCCTTGCGTTCCTGCGCACTTTCAAGGATTACCACCTGGACCGGTCGCAGCTCGCCGCCTTCACCAAGCCCGTGTACTACGCCCTGGGCGGCCTCAGCCACCCCGATGACCAAGGGGACATTGCAGCGCGCCTGGCCCGGGTCTTCTTCCCGGACTTCCATCTGGAGGTCTTTCCCGGCCGGCATCACTTCGACCCGCCCCACCGGATAGAGCCCGAACGGTTGGCGGAGTCCCTTCGACGGCACTGGGCCATGGCGGAAGGTCATTCCAAGGGGCGGCACGAACCCCTCCCGTCCCGGGTCTCGTGAGGGTGCTCATTACCTCCATAAAGGGATGCCCCGAAGACCGGCGAGTTCGACGACGGGTGGCTGGGTTTGGTACGCAGCCTCCCGTCGTCGTGCTTCTTTGGGCGGCTAGATGCAGGCGGGCTGATACGCCGGGTCTGCCGGGCCGGACGCCTGGCCCAGCGCGTTGCCCACGGTGGTGCACCACGGGGTCGTTGGGCGCCTGGTCGTGTTCAATGACGTCGGCCGGGCACTTGTCCTGGATGGTGATGTTGGTGACCTGCCGCGCGGAGCCGTTGAGGAACTGGCTGTTGTACGGGATGACCACTTCGTCGTGGGTAGTGGAAATTACCGTGTAGGCGGGGCCTGCCACGGTGTCACCTATCGAGTTGAGCTGCTGCATGAAGGGCGATCCCGCCTGCTGGTCTGCGCAGGCGGCACAGCCGGCTGCTGTGTAGTCGGGCGTGGGCGCCAGGTCTGGCGGGGGCAGGATCACACCTTTGGTGCCGTGGTTGGACGGTGCGATGCCGACGAGCCTGGTGGACGTACTTCGCCCCGCCCAGGAAGCCCATGTAGTACCGGGGCATCATGCCGCCTTGGCTGTGGCCCACCAGGTCCACCTGCCTGGCGCCGGTGGCGGAGCGGACCGCGTCAACGAACGGGGCAAGCTGCTTGGCAGATTCAGTGACGGGCGCGGTGGCATATACGCCGTTCGTTTCGCCGTAGTTGAGGGCGAAGACGCAGTACCCCTCGCTCTTGAGGTACGGCGACAAGGTGGACCAGTTCTTCTCCATGCTCTCGAACGTTCCAGGGACCAGGACCACTGGATACGGATGTTCGGCTGAAGGTTTGCAGGACCAGTCGTTGGCTCCGGGCGGGGAGATGTCGACGGCCTGGGCGGGAACTGCAACCAGGGATGAGGCCAGCACTGCTGCAGCTGCAACGGACAGGGCCCGGGTAAGGAATGACATGGAAACCTCGTTGTTCGTCTGTCTGTGGGGAGCGGCCGGAGCTGATGGGTTTTGGGGGTGTCCATCAGTGCCGGCCGGGGTTTTCCATGCTGGCACCGCTGCTGGCCCTCCGCAGCGGAAGTGCACGGATGTGCGGCGGAAAAGGTTTCTTGGAGAAGCGACTGTCGCCAATCGCTTGTGACTCCAAACACAGCGTTGTTACTGGTGGGTAGGTAGTTTTTGCTTGTCTCGCGCTGGACGGCCTCCCACAAGCGCCTGCACGAATGTGCAATCCACCGGAGTCGCCGCGGAGTCGCCGGATCGGTGCGGAACCGCCGGAACGTTCCGGCGTCCGGGCACCGTTTCGGCGATTTGAGTCCCGGCGAAGCCACCAGAAGCTCCACTCACTCCTGGAATCAAGCCCTGGTTTCCGCGGAGCGTCCACCCGAAGACGCTAAGGGCGTTGCAGGGGACGCGTCCTTTTCCTTGAACCGGCTCAGGTATCCCGACCTGGACCCGTGGACATGTGCTGCCATCCCCTGTTCGGCGGCCTCGGCGTTGCCGGCATCGATCGCTGCCATGATGCCGCGGTGTTCGGCCCAGGAGCGGATGCCGCGGGAGTCCACGTCGGAGGCGTAGAGCCACTCGATCTTCCCGGAGATCTGGCGGAGCAGCGCCGTGAGGGATGCACTGCGGCTCAGTTCAGCAACTCCCAGATGGAAACGGATGTTCAGCTCGGGCAACAGTTCCACCTGCCCGCTTGCCACCGCTTCATCGCCCTCGTCCAGGATTGCGGCCAGTTCCCGCCGCGTCTCCCACCACTGGCTATCCGGACCGCCTGCCGAAAACTGGGCGGCCGCCCGCCGGGCAGCCCGGCGGGCGGTGGCAGCTTCCAGGGCCTCGCGCACTGCGAAGAGGTCGTCGGCGTCGTCCACGGGTATCTCTGACACCGTGGACCCGGCGAAGGGCTTCGACTCAACGAAGCCCTCCACCTCAAGGGCCCGCAACGCTTCCCGCACCGGAACCCGGGATATCCCGTACTTCGCGGCGAGGGACGACTCGGTGATCCTGGTCCCCGCGGGGAGCTTCCCGAAGATGATGTCCCGGCGGATCTCGTCCTGGACGCGGGCCCGTGGGGTGGGATCGCCGCTAGCTAGCGAAGGCTGCACCGGGTATCGCTCCAAGTAGTTCTCTGGTGTAGTCGGCCGAGGGCGCCAGGAAGACCTGGTCCACGCTGCCCGTTTCAACCACTTTTCCTGTTTTCATGACCACCACGTTGTGCGCGATCTGGCGGACAACGGCCAGGTCGTGCGTGATAAAGAGGTAGGTCAGGCCCAGCCTATCCTGCAGGTCCCCCAGCAGGGTAAGGATCTGCTCCTGCACCAGGACATCCAGGGCTGAGACTGCCTCGTCCAGGATCAGCAGTTCCGGTTCCAGCGCCAGGGCCCGGGCGATGGCCACCCGCTGGCGTTGCCCGCCCGACAGTTCATGGGGCCTGCGCTGTGCCACGATCCGCGGCAGCGCCACCTGGTCCAGCAGCTCGGCCACCCGTTCGCGCCTGCTCTCCCGCGTCCCTACATTGAAGATCCGCAGCGGCTCATCGATCAGCCGCTCGATGCTGAAGGTCGGGTCCAGTGATCCGTACGGGTCCTGGAAGACGGGCTGTGCGATGCGGCGCAGGGCGCGGCGCGTCTGCGGGTTGCTGGTGGCGATGCTCTCGCCCTTGATCAGTGCCGAGCCCGAGGTTGGGGTCTCCAAGCCCAGGATGATCCGGGCGACAGTGGACTTCCCGGACCCGGATTCACCCACGATGGCAGTGGTGGTCCCCCTGTGCACGTCGAACGAGACGTCGTCCACGGCCTGGATCCTGCGCCCGCGCTGGCCACGCAGCTTGAACTCCTTGGCCAGGTTCTTGACCGACAGTACGGGAGCCGGCCGGTCACGTTCAACGATTTCCGGACCGGAAGCCGGGTCTGCGGAAAGACTGGCGGACGGCGCTGCGGCCACCAGGCGGCGCGTGTAGTCCTCCTGCGGATTCAGCAGCACCTCCCACGGTGTGCCCGTCTCCACGATCCGTCCCTCGGCCATCACGATGATCCGGTCCGTGCGGTCCCCCGCGAGTCCCAGGTCGTGCGTGACGAACAGCAGCGAGGTGCCGCGGGCGTCAACCAGTGTCTGGAGGTGGTTCAGGATCTGCCGCTGGACAGTGACGTCCAGGGCCGACGTCGGCTCATCCGCGATCAGCAGGTCCGGCTCCCCCGCCAGGGAGATGGCGATCAGCACGCGCTGCCGCATGCCGCCGGAGAACTCGTGGGGATACTGGTTGTACCGGCGTTCGGCGTCCCGGATCCCGGCTTCCGTCATGAGTTCCACGGCGCGCTGCTTGATGGCATCCCGGCCGCGCATGCCGTTGCTTGCCAGCGCGTCGGCGATCTGCGCGCCGACCTTCATGGACGGGTTGAGGTTGGACATGGGGTCCTGCGGAACCAGGCCGATCTTCTTGCCCCGGATGCCGCGCAGCCTCCTTTTGTGTCGCGTCCGCAAGGTCTGCCCCGTCGAGCACGATGGACCCGTGGGTGATCCGGCCGGCCCCGGACAGCAGGCCCAGGATGGCACCCACCACGGTAGACTTGCCCGATCCCGACTGGCCCACAATCGCCACCCGCTCGCCCTTCTTCAGGTCGAAGGAGACTTTGTCCAGGACCGGGGTGCCGCCGTAGCTGACCTCAAGGTCGCGGACAGAGAGCAAGGTGTTTCCGTCGTTCCTAGCGTCCTGCTGCATAGCCCTGAGCTCCCCTCGGGTTGGCGGCGGCCTTGAGGACACCCGTTTCGGGGTCGCTCACCACCGATGACAGGCGGCCGAGTGCCCAGTCCCCGGCCCGGGTCACCACGTGGCCGCGCTCTTCCAGTTCACTGATCACGTCGTCGCCCAGGCGGTCTTCAACCACCGCACCGCCCGGCGTCCAGGTCCGGGGCCAGAAGGATCCGGGGACGGAGGTGGTGTGGAGGGAGGGTGCGTCAACGGCCTGCTGGGGCTCGTAGCCGCCCACGATGGTCCGCAGCAGGTACAGCAGCTGCCATTGGTCCTGCTGGTCCCCGCCCGGGGAACCGAGCGCGGTCACGGCTTTGCCGTCCTTCAGCACCAGCGTGGGCGTCAAGGTGGTGCGGGGGCGCTTGCCGGGGGTCAGGGTGGACGGTGCGCCGTCCTCCAGCCAGGTCATCTGGAGCCTGGAGCCCAGGCAGAAGCCGAGTTCGGGGATGGCCGGGGATGACTGGAGCCAGCCGCCGGAAGGCGTTGCCGAGACCATGTTTCCCCATTGGTCCACGACGTCGATGTGGCAGGTATCCCCGCGGGTTTCCCCGGTGGGCATGACGGTGGGTTCCCCCACGCCCGCGAAGGCAAGTTCGCCGTTCTCCGCGAGCGACGGCGGGAGGTACTCCGTGCGCAGCGGCGGAACGAAGGGTTCGTGGCCGGGGACGTTACCGGGCCGGAATTCGTGCGAGGCCTTTTCGCCGATCAGCTTCCGGCGCTCCGCGGCGTACCCGGGGCTGAGCAGGTAGTCCATCGGCACTGCGGTGTCGCCGTAGTAGGCCTCGCGGTCCGCGATGGCCAGCTTCTGCGCCTCAAGGATAGTGTGCGCGCCGATAGCGGTGGACGGATCCAGCCGGTCGTCGTCGAACCCTTCAAGGATGGCGAGGGTCTGCAGCAGTGCCGGCCCCTGCCCCCAGGGCCCGGTCTTGGCGATGGTATGGCCGCGGAACTCAATGGTGGTGGCGGGTTCGTAACCGGCGGAGAAGCCAGCGAAGTCAGCTTCGGTCATGACGCCCGCGTGATCGGCGCCCGATGAGTGGCGGTGGGGTATGGCGAGGAACTTGACCGCTGTCTTGGCCACAAATCCCTCGCCCCACTCCCGGCGGGCGGCATCAATGCGTGCTTCCCGCGACGCTGACGCGTCCGCCTCTCCGGCGGCGACGAGCCGGTCCAGGACGCTCGCGTACGCAGGGTTCCTGACGATGTCACCGGCTGCGGGGATCTTCCCGTCCGGCATCCAAAGGGCGGCCGACGTCGGCCAGTGTTCGGTGAAGAGGTCGGCGACGGTTTCGATGGTGGTCCCCACGCGGCCCACGATCGGGTGCCCGTTGCGCGCATAGCCGATGGCGAAGGCCAGCACGTCCGCCAGCTCCCAGGTGCCGTGGTCCCGGAGGAGCAGCAGCCAGGCGTCGACGGCGGCCGGCACGGCGGCGGCGAGCGCGCCGGCGCCGGGTACGAGCTCCAGTCCTTCGGCCAGGTAGTGCGCGCGGGTCGCGGCGGCCGGGGCGGGGCCCTGGCCCATCAGCACCACCGGTTCGGACGGGTTCTCCGCCGTGACGAACACGCCGGTCATGTCCCCGCCGGGGCCGTTCAGGTGGGGTTCCACCACGTGCAGGACGAAGGCGCCGGCGACGGCGGCGTCGAAGGCGTTGCCGCCGCGTTCCAGCACGGCCTGGGCAGATGCGGTGGCGAGCCAGTGGGTGGAGGCGGTCATTCCGAACGTGCCCTGGAGGGTTGGGCGGGTGGTGAAGCTGTCTGCGGGGGTGTAAGTCATTTGGTTATTTCTTTCGGCTGGTGGCAGCGGGGTCCATGGCGTCGCGCAGGGCGTCGCCGAACAGGTTGAAGGCCAGGCAGATCGCGGCGATGCCGAGGCCTGGGACGATGGCCGCCGTGGGTGAGCGGAAGAGGTACTGCTGGGCGTCGGAGAGCATGATGCCCAGGCTGGGTGCCGGCGGCTGGATGCCCAGGCCCAGGAAGGACAGCACCGCTTCGCCGATGACGGCCGCGGGCATGATCACCGTGGCCTGCACAATGAGGGCGGAGGCCGTGTTGGGAAGGATGTGCTGGAAGATGATCCGTCCGCCGGAGGCATCCATGGTCCTGGCACCAATCACGAAGTCGCTTTCCTTGATCCGCAACGTTTCACCGCGGATGATCCGGATCATGGCCGGGATGTGCGCGATGCCGATGGCGACGGCGGCGTTGCCGAGGCTCGGTCCGCTGATGGCCACGAGTCCCACGGCGATGATCAGGAAGGGGAAGGCCAGGGTCACGTCATTGAGCCGGGAAATGATGGCATCCAGCCACCGCCAGTAGCCGGCGAGCAGCCCCAGCGGGGTGCCGATGACCACCGATAGCAGGACCGCGAGCACCCCCACCTCCAGGGAGGAACGGATGCCGAAGACCAGCCGGGAGAAGATGTCCCGGCCCAGGTCGTCGGTGCCCAGCAGGAAACCCACCGTGCCCGGTTTCTGGAACGGGGTGGCGAAGTGGACCTGCGCCGGATCGTAGGGGGCCAGGAGGGGTGCCAGCAGGGCCACCAGGACCACGAGGGCCAGCAGGATGCCGCCGGCCATGCCCAGGGGTTGCGCCGGAGCGACTTCCAGATGCGTCCGCGGTCGGAGCCCAGGCTGGTTGCGCCCGGCGATGCAGGGCGGATGTCGGTGACGGCCATCAGTTGCTTCCTACTCGGATTCGCGGGTTGATCACGGAGTACAGGATGTCCACCGCAAGGTTAATGAGGATGTACCCAACGGTGATGACCAGCACCACGGCCTGGATTACGGGGTAGTCGCGGGTGAAGACGGAGTCCAGGGTGAGCTTGCCGAAGCCGGGCAGGGCGAAGATGCGCTCCGTGACCACGGCGCCGGAGATCAGTCCGCCCAGCTGCAGGCCCACGATGGTGACCACCACGATCAGGGAATTCCGGAGCCCGTAGCGGAACAGGATTCGGCCGCCGCCCAGGCCCTTTGCGCGGGCGGTGCGGACGTAGTCCGTGCTCATGGTTTCGATCATGGACGCCCGGGTCTGCCGCAGGATGACCGCGGCCAGGCCAGTGCCCAGGATCAGCGCCGGGAGCGTCAGGTAGTAGAGGCCGCGCACGGGGTTCGTTCCGACGTCGACATAGCCTGACGCGGGGAACCAGCCGAGGTTGACGGCCAGGTACAGGATGGCCAGCAGGCCGAGCCAGAAGCTGGGGACGGACAGCCCGATGAGGGCAAAACCGTTGGAGAGCCATTCGGGCCAGCGGCCGCGGTACCGCTCGGCCACCACACCGAGCAGGACGCCGGCGACGACGGCCACCACGATGGCGTAGGCGGCGAGCCACAGCGTCACGGGCAGGGTGCCCGCGAGCAGGTCCGTGACGGGCGTTCCGGTGCGGGTGGACTTTCCAAGGTCTCCCTGGAGCAGTCGGCCGACAAAGGCGAAGTACTGGACGGGAAGGGGCTGGTCCAGGCCAAGCTTGGACCGGATGGCGTCCAGCTGTTCAGGACTGGCCTCCTCCCCCGCCATGGCAATGGCCGGGTCCCCGGGGAGTTGGCGGATGCCAATGAAGATGACGACTGAGGCGAGCACCAGGGTGATGGCTGAGTGCCACAGGCGGGTGGACAGGTATCGGATCATGGTGGGTGTCCTTATTTCTTCACGAAGGCCGCGTTGCTGAGGTGGACCACACCGTCCGCGAACGTTTCGATTCCGGCCACTTTGGTGGAGTAGGCCGTGAGGCTGTGGATCCGGTACAGGTAGATCACGGGGTCGTCGGCCTGTACCTGCTGGACGGCCTTCCCGTAGAGGGCCGCCCGTGCTGCCTGGTCGGTGGAGGTGGAGGCGTCGGTGAGGAGCTTGTCCACGGCCGGGTTGCTGTAGCCGGAGTAGTTGTTGCCGCCGCCGGTGGCCAGGAAGTTGTACATGTTGCCGTGCGGGTCCACGCGCCCGGACCAGCCCAGCAGCAGGGCTTCGAAGCTGCCGTGGCTCTGTACGTCCAGGAGCGTTGAGTATTCAACGGGCGCGATGGTCAGGGCGAATCCGCCGTCGGCCACTGCTGCCTGCAGTGCCTGGGCGTACCGCAGCGAGTCCGGCGAGTTGGTGACCTGGACCTTGATGGGGAACGGCACGGGAACCCCAGAATCCTTCAGCATCTGCTTGGCCTTCGCCGGGTCGTAGGCCGGGCAGGCCTGGGCGGCGTCCGAGGAGAAGGGGCTGGAGGGTGCCACGGGGGAACAGGCGGGCTCGTACCAGTTGTTGAAGAGCGTGCTCACCAGGGCTTTGCGGTCGATCGACATCGACAGTGCCTGGCGGATGGCGGCGTTCTTGGCCAGGGGCGTGTTGAGGTCCCCCACCGGCTTGCCCACCCCGTTGGTGTTGCCCAGGTTGATCGTCAGGCCCTGGTAGCCCAGCGATCCCACCTGGAGGACTCCGACGCCGCGTTCCTTGGCCAGCGCATCGACGTCCTGGGGTGCGATGGAGTCCGCCACCTGGACGTCGCCGGAGCGCAGGTTGGCGGTCCTGATGTTGGAATCCGTCATGATCCGGTACGTGACGGTGTCCAGGTGGACGTTCTTGGCGTCGTAATACAGCGGGTCCCGTTCCACCTGGATGGAGGTCTGCGGGATGCGCTGCTTGAACTTGAACGGCCCCACGCACACGGGGTGGTCGCCGAAGGAATCCCCTGCCGCAGCAACCGCCGTGGGCGAGAGGATCATGCCGGCCCGGTCCGCGAGCGCCGCGGTGAGCGGGGCGAAAGGCTTCTTGTAGTTGATCTCGATGGTGGTGGGGTTCAGGGCCGTGATGCCGCTGATTGGACCAAGTTCACTCTTGCGGGCGGAACCTTTCATGGTCAGGTCCCTGTTGAGGGTGTCGCGGACGGCCCCGGCGTCGAACTTGGTGCCGTCGGCAAACACGGCGTCGTCCCGCACCTGGATGGTCACCTTCTGCCCGTTGTTGCTCACCTCGGGAAGCTTGGTGGCGAGCTGCGGCACGATCTTGCCCTGGGCGTCGATGTCGTAAAGCTTCTGGCACATCGTCTGCATGACGTACCGGGTGTACAGGGACGACGACGTAGTGGGGTCCAGGCGGTCGGGTTCAGCCGAGAGGGCCATCACCAGGTCGCCGCCTTCCACCACTTTCTGGTTGCCGATGGGGGCGGACGTCACGTCGTTATGCGCTACGGCCTCAGGCAGGGGCTGGATGGGCGCGCAGGCGGTCATCGCCAGTGCCAGGGCGGCCACGCCGCCGCCGAGGACAGCGCTTTTCGCCCTGAGTGGAGTGCCGTCCGGAAGGGCCCGGGGGCGGAACGGGAGTCTCATACAAGTCCTATGATCGAACACGGAATGTGAGATTGAATACAATCGCTGAACGAACATATCCTTGGTATACGTTCGTTTCAAGGGTGTATTGGAGAATTTACGGTGCGGAAACATTTTTTGGCACGGCTGAGCGGTTGCATCTGGTGCTGATGTTGGCCCTGACGTTTTCCACCGGCGTGGTGGACGCAATGGGCTACCTGGGCCTGGACCGCGTTTTCACCGGGAACATGACCGGCAACGTGGTGTTGCTGGGCATGGCGATGGCAGGCGGAACGAGCCTCCCCGTACTTCGGCCGGCGCTGGCACTGGCCTTCTTCATGCTGGGCGCAGCTTTGGCAGGGCGCCTCCTTCGGCGCAGCGGTGAGGGCTGGTCGCGGCAGACCTCCGCCGCCCTGTCCGCGGTATCAGTGGGCCTGTGGATCCTGGCGGTCTTCGTACTGCTGGCACCAGTGCAGGCCGAGCCCGCCCTCGGAAGCACCGTCACCAGCGCGCTCGCCCTGCTCATGGGCACCCAGGCCGCGACGGCGAAACGCCTAAAGGTCGCCGAGATCACCACCGTGGTGGTCACCTCCACCATCACCGGACTCGCCTCCGACTCCCGGCTGGCAGGCGGCAAGGGAACGTTCTGGCAGCGGCGCGCCCTGGCCATCGCCCTGATCATGCTGGGGGCCCTGGCCGGAGCGGCAGCGCTGCAATTGCACCTGGCGCTTGCACTGACCCTGGCTGCGGTGATCGCCACGGCAGTCACGGTGACAGGGCACGCCGCACACCGGCGGGCGGCGGCAGAGGGGTCAGACGGGGCAGTTAGTCCCTCGTTGGCGCGGGACTGACCCGGCGACTGACTCCGGCGGGGGCAGCCACTGCCTAACCGCCGTAATTGGCAGAACCCTCCCGATCGGCCCCTCTCCTCGAGGCAACAATGGAGGGTGCTTTCCGAGGTCTTTAGCCGAGCCGCACTGCGTAAATGGCGTCTTGGGCGCGGATGACGTGCGCGGTTGCCTGTACGGTGTCCCACCTGCCGTAGGTTGACGGGTCGAGGAACTGCTCCCAGGCTCCGCTCGAGATCCCTGCGAACATCGTCGGGCCACTCCCGGAATGCCCTGGAGCAGGAGGCTGTCGGCGTTCAGATCGTAGCCGACGCGGCCCGCGGGAACTGCACGGTTCTCGCGGTCACAGGTGCCGGGAAAGTTTGGCGCGGCAAGAATCGTCCCCCGGTACTGACGTTCCACCATTGTGAAACGCCTGACTACGAGCGTGGTGGCGGCCCCTCGGAACGACGCAGACGCCGGATCGGTGCGAAACCGCCGGAACGTTCCGGCGTCCTGGCACCCCTCCGGCGGTTTCGAGGGCTGGCGCGGGCCGCAGAGCGGCTTTAGAGGAGGCGCCGCCGCAGATCACGTAGTTCTGGCCGGTGATCGACTTGCCGTGCGGGCCCAACAGGAACGCGGCCAGGGCGGCCACGTCCTCCGGGTCCACCAGGGCGCCCAATGCCGGCACCTTCACGGGGGTGGCGGCGCGGCCCGGATCGTTGAGCATGGGGGTGTCGGTGGGCCCGGGGGAGAGCACGTTCACGGTGATCCCGCGCGGTGCAAGTTCCTGCGCCCACGTCCGGCCCAGCCCCATCAGCGCAGCCTTCGTGGCGGCGTAGTGGCTCTTCCCCGGCATCCCCGTGGACGTGCGGCTGCCCAGCAGGACGATCCGCCCGCCGTCGGGCATGGATGGCACCAAGGCGTTGGCCAGCACCGATGCCGCCGCCACGTGGACGGTGAACATCCCCGCCAGCGCTGCCGGGTCAAGGAAACCAAGGTGCGCTGTCCGCTGGAACCCGGCGGCGTGCACCAGTGCGTCGGCCGGCTCCAGGGAAGACACCACGGACGCCAGCGACTCAGGCTCGGCGAGGTCCGCATGCAGCCACGAGAAACCCTCCCCCAGCGAAGACTCGGTCCGGCTCAGCCCGGTAACCTTCCACCCGTCGGCCAGCAGCCTCGAAGCGATGGCCTTGCCGATCCCCGAGCTGGTCCCGGTGACGACGGCGTGCCTCGACGAACTCACGATTCCCCGCCCGGCGTGGTGGTGCCCTCGTAGGCCCACTGCGGGTCCACCCGGACGAACTTGATGGCCTGCCGGAAGTACGTGTACGCGATGTTCAGCGCACCGTCCGGGCCCTGGTGGATGGACGGGTAGGAGTATTCACGGTTGAGCCCGTCGCGGGAATTGTTGGACAGGCAGTACCCGTCCCCCACGTCCAGGTTCCGGCGGATGGGCCAGGACCGGCCGGAGTCCTCGGAGATGGCCAGGGTCATCGGCGAGCGCGGCGTCCCCCAAAAGGCGCGCTTCACGCCGTCGTCCGGGAAAGCGGACGCGTCCGGCTCAGCCACCTGCCCCTGTTCGTCGGCCAGGCCGTCGTCGTCAATCTCGTCATAGAGCGAAAGGCGACGCTCGGTGCCCTCCCCCGCCCGGGCATGGTTGTAGACCAGCGCCAGGCGCCCGTCTCTAAGAGCCACAAACTGGATGGAGGAGTTGTTGTTCGGCAGGCTCGGTGGGGACGGGCTCGCTCCAGGTGGAGCCGTCGTCCGTGGAGCGGGATTCGTAGATGGCGTCGGCCCAGCGGCTGCGGAACAGGGCCAGGAGGGTGCCGTCGGCCACGGGCTGGATGTTCATGTGGACGCAGCCCAGGCTGCCGGGCAGGACGTGCTCGGTCCAGGTGGCGCCGGCGTCGTCGGAGATCATCACGGCGCTGTCGTCGCTGTTGCCCACCCATTTCTCCCCCGGCGTGGTGATGCAGCGGAAGATCGGGATGATCAAGCGGCCGGAGGGCAGGACTACGGGCAGTTGGCGGACGAACACGCCGCCGGTTTCGTTGGCCGGAAACAGCGTCTCGACGTCGCCCCAGGTGCGGCCGCTGTCCAGGGAGATACGACGGCGGACCTCGGCCGTGTCCTGGTTGCCCGCCTTCTGCGCGGTGTACAGCAGCCAGAGGGCGCCGTCAGCGTTGGTGAACAGGATGGGGTTCTGCTCGGACCGTGCAGAATCATCCGAGAGCTGCCCGGGCGCGGCCCACTGGCTGCTGCCGGGCTCCAGGGTGGAGAACCAGATGGAGATGTCCGGGACGCCTTCCTGGGTGCCGCCGAACCAGACGCAGCCCAGCCGGCCGTCCGCGAGGGTGAGCAGGTTGGCTGCGTGGCTCTGCACGGTGGGCGCGGGCAGGTAGGCGAAGTCGGCGCCGTCGGCCGTTTTTACAACGCCGTCCGGGGTGATGGTGCTGTAGCTGTCCGTGGTGATGGTCATGGTTACAGGCCTTCCTTGGTTCCGGCGGCGGAGCGAGCAGCATCCAGGTGGGACTTGGCGATCTGTTCCAGGTGCGTCAGGTCCGAGGCAACCGTGGTAAACGTGTAGCCCTGCTTCAGGCGCTGCGCCGCGATGGTCCCGGCGGCCGTGTGGATGCCGGCGGCGATGCCGGCGGAAGCGGCGGCCTCGGCGATGGTTTCCAAGGCGGCGTTGAATTCGGTGTCGACGGCGGGATCCCCGGGGAATGCCCCGCCCACGGCGATGCAGAGGTCGGAGGGTCCGACGTAGATGCCGTCCAGGCCGGGGGTGGCGCAGATTTCCTTGACGTTGGCCAGGCCCTCAGGCGTCTCGATCATGGCGAACACCAGGGTGGCGGCGTTGGCTTCGGCTGGAACGGGACCGATCCGCAGCGCCGAACGCATGGGGCCATAGGAGCGGCCGCCCAGCGGCGGGTACTTGGCGGCTGCCACGGCCGCGGCGGCGTCCTCTGCGTTGTTGATGAGCGGGACGATGACCCCCACGGCGCCGGCGTCGAGTGCCTTGCCGATCGCGGTGAAGTCGTTGGCCTCCACCCTGACCATGCCGACGGCGGTGTGCCCGGCATCGATGGCCATCAGCCCGTTGAGCACGCCTGAGTAGCCGAGCAGGCCGTGCTGCGCGTCCAGGGCCACGTAGTCGTAGCCGAGCCGGCCGATGCGTTCGGTGGCCACGGGCGCGTCCAGCACGGCCCAGTAGCCCACTGCCTGCTCACGGGCGCGGATCTTGCGGGCGAATTCGAGGGCCAGTTGGGAGGTCATCAGGGTCCTTCAATCAGTCAGTTCGGTTCAGGAAGTGGTGAGTATCAGCGGTTGTAGGCGGGCATCGGGCCGCGGAGCGAGGTGCCCACGGCATCGCAGGCCTCCACGACGTCGGCCGGCAGCGGTCCGTTGGCCACGGCGGCGATGTTGGCGCGGAGCTGTTCCACCTTGGACCCGCCCAGCAGCATCGACCCGACCCCGGACCGGTAGGCGAGCCAGCGCAGCGACAGCTCGGCCAGGGAAACGCCGGCATCGGAAGCGATCCGGGACAGCTCGCCGATCGCATCGAACAGCTGCTTGTCCCAGTACCGCTGGGTGTACATGGCGGCGAGCTTGGAGTCGCCGTAGCGGCCCTCGGTGGGCTTGGCGTCGAAGCTGTGCTTGCCGGTAAGCAGGCCGCCGCCCAGCGGGTTGTAGACCATCGTGTGCACGTGGTGGGTGGCGGCGAATTCGAGGTATTCCTCCTCGAGCCGGCGGGCCACCAGGTTGTAGAGCTGCTGCGCGACCACGGGCTGCGGCGCCCCCACTTCACGCGCCGTGTGGATGACGTCGGCGATCTGCCAGGCGGCGAAGTTGGACACGCCCAGCGCGCCGACCTTCCCCTCGCCAACCAACTCGGCAACCGTGGACAAAGTTGCAGCCAAAGGCGTGGCCCTGTCCGGCTGGTGCAGGTAGAACAGGTCGATGCTGTCCACGCCCAGCCGGCGCAGGCTGCCTTCCACGCTGGCCCGCAGCCCGGCAGGCGACAACGGAGAATGGGACCCGTGGTCCGCGTGCGGCATGCCGGCCTTGGAAGCCAGGATGACGCCGTCCCGCTTTCCCTTCAAAAGCCGTGCGAGCATCTCCTCCGTGACTCCGCCGACGTAGGCGTTGGCGGTGTCGATGGTGGTGATGCCGGCGTCGAGCGCCTCCTCCACCATGCGCGCTGCGGTGGCTTCGTCGGCGGTGTCGCCGAAGGTCATGGTTCCCAGGACCAGCCGGGAGATGGGGAGTTTCAGGCCGTCCACCTGGGTGCCTTCGGGCTGCGTGCTCATGCGTTGATTCCTCGTGGTTGCGTCATTGCTTCTCGTAGAAACAGTAGGTGTCCAGCCGGCCTAAGAAAGATCGGCCTTGGCTGACGTGGGGCCCTCGGGCCCTCATCGCGCTTTGTTGTGTCCATCACTTTGCCATCTTTGCGCAAAGCGCGCAACCCTCTAGCGTGATTCGCGCAATTGTGTGATGATGAGTGGAGTTTGCACCACCTATCAGGGTGCAGCCATCTACCAGGCGAGAGGAGCAACGTGGCTTCCGTATTTGTGCAGGCCGATGATTTCTCCGGCGCCGCAGAGGTTGGCTACTGCTTTGTGGAACACGGCCTGTCCACGCAGGTCCTCCTGGGAGCAGGTACCGGGTCGGGAACGCACAATGCTTCGGGAATGGACGACGACGGCACCTCCTTGAGCGGGTTCCCCGGCGACGTAGTGGTCACCGATACACACTCCCGGGGTCTTTCCGCAGCCGCGGCCGCGGTGCTGGTGAAGGAAGCTTTCTCCGGTCCTGAAGCCTCGGCCGCGCAGGTGATGTTCAAGAAGATGGACTCGCTGTGGCGAGGCAACATCGGCGCAGAGGTTTCCGCGCTGGTAAGCCTTGGTTTCCACGCCGTGGTTGCGGGCGCACTCCCCCAGCTGCAGCGTTCCGTAGTGGATGGCAAGCCGCTGGCGGCCGGCACTCCCCTTGCCGAGACGGACCTGTGGGAGGCGGAGTTTGTGGCCCCGCCGGCGGACGTAGCGTCGCTGTTGTGCCCGACAGATCCGGCATCTGTGAAGACGGTGGATCTGGCCGGAGTCCGGTCCGGTTCGCTGACTACGAAGCTCGCCGGGCTCCTGAACTCGGACCAGCCACAATTGGTCGCCGCCGATGGTGAAACCGTGCAGGACCTGGAGCACGCAGTGGACGCCCTGCTGGAGCTTCACTTCCACGCCGGCGGCCGCCGCGTCGTCCTGGTGGGAACCGGTGGGGCGGCCGCTGTCCTCGCACAGCGCCTTGCGGCACAAACCGCGCGAAATACGCAAAGTGCTGCACGGGCTGACGCCACCCCCGCAGAACCGCAGAAAGCTGCACGGCCGGTGCTCGCCGTCGTCGGCTCCGCGTCCAAGACCTCGCAGGCGCAGCTGGCCCGGCTCGAAGCAAACGGCTTCACGGTGGTCCTGCTCGACCCGCTTCACGCCGGATCCAAGGATGCCTGGGCTGCCAAACTGGCCCAGGTTATAGGTGATTTGAGGGCGGGCACCCGCGTAGTTATCGGGCTGGAGGCCCAAAAAGTGGACCCGTCTGGCTCTGCCCGCATCGTGCAGGCGCTGTCCGCCTTCGCGGCCCAGGCAGCGAAGGCAACCCCGGCAGACCTGATCCTTACCGGCGGTGAGACGGCCCGGGAAGTCCTGGACGCCGTCGGCCGCTCCAGCCTGGTGCCGCTCGCGGCGGTGCAGCACGGTGCCGTGCTGAGCCGCGCCGACGACGGGACGCTGGTGGGAACCAAGCCCGGCAGCTTCGGCGACCACCTGGCCCTCCTGCAGCTGTATGAAGAAATTCGGAAGCGCCGCGGCCAGCCCGCGGGCGCTCCCGCCAACACCTTTCCCCGTAAGACTTCCGAAGAATCTGGAGCAGCAATGACTGACGAAACAATGAACCACCAGCCCCTCCCCTACGTCGCCGTGACCATGGGCGACGGCGCCGGCATCGGCCCGGAGGTGATTGTGCCCGCGGTGCTGGATGCGGGCATCCAGGCCGAGTGCCGGCCCGTGGTGATCGGCGACGCGCTGCGGCTGCGCCAGGCCGCGGATGTCCTGGGCATCCAGGCGGACATCCAGGCAATCGAGGACGTGGAGGACGCAGTGTTCACGCCGGGCCGGGTGAACGTGATCGACCTGGCGCTGCTGCCGGCGGACCTGGCGTGGGGGCAGCTCTCCCCGTGGCCGGGCACGCCGCGTACGAATACATCCGGGTGGCCAGCGAGCCTGGCGATGGCCGGGAAGGTGCAGGCCATCTGCACTGCGCCGTTGAACAAGGAGGCGCTGCACGCCGCCGGGCACATCTTCCCCGGACACACCGAGTTGCTGGCGCACCTGACGGGCACGGAGGAAGTGTCCATGATGCTCTCCACGCCCAAGATCCGGGTGATCCACGTGACCACGCACATCGGGCTGATGGATGCGATCCGCAAGATCAACCCTGACCTGGTGGAGCGCACCATCCGCCGCGGCCACGAGGCCCTGGTCCGCGCGGGCATCCCGAACCCCAAGATCGGCGTGTGCGCCATCAACCCGCACGCGGGCGAGAACGGCCTGTTCGGGCAGGGCGAGGAAGCGGAGAAGATCGAGCCGGGTGTGAAGGCTGCGCAGGCGGACGGGATCAACGTGGTGGGTCCGCTGCCGGCGGACACGCTGTTCTTCCTGGCCGGCCGCGGCGACTACGACCTGGTGGTGGCCCAGTACCACGACCAGGGGCACGGCCCGGTGAAGGTGCTGGGCATCGAGGCCGGCGTGAACATCACCGTGGGCCTGCCGGTGATCCGCACCTCCGTGGACCACGGCACCGCGTTCGACATTGCCGGCAAGGCAATCGCCGATTCCCGGTCCATGGTGGAGGCGCTGCACCAGGCGGCAGAAATGGCCACCCGCCCTGCCATGGCCGTGTAGCTGCCGGGTTTCGATGGGCGCCGGAACTACCATGGGTAGCACTGCCACCGCCATGCCCACGGGAAGGAGACCGGGAATGCTCAGCGCAAACGCGCGGCGCGAGGAGATCTACCACCTCGCCGTGACCACCGGTCTGGCCTCCGTGGAGGAACTCTCCGCCCGTTTCGAGGTGACCGCCTCCACCATCCGCCGTGACCTGGCGCTGCTGAATTCGCAGGGGAAGCTGGCCCGGACCTACGGCGGGGCGATGGCGCTGGGCTCGCACCCGGAGGCGTCGCTGCGGCAGCGCACGGGTGAGGCGTTCGAGCAGAAGCACGCCATCGCACGGTGGGCCGCTTCGGTCATCCAGCCAGGGGAAAGCATCCTGCTCGACGCCGGCTCCACCGCAGGTGCCCTGGCGCACGAACTGCGCGGGTTTGGTCCGTTGTCTGTCACGACGCCGGGCCTCAACACCCTGCAGGAGCCTGGCCGATTCGGAGGGCATAGAGGTGGACTGCCTGGGCGGCCGGCTCCGGGGCATCTCGCAGAGTTTCGTGGGCCCACTGGCCGAGGCAGCACTGGAGCGGATGAGCTTCGACCGGGTCTTCCTGGGCGCCGACGCCGTCACCGCCGAGGACGGCATCTGCGAAGCCGACCACGCCCAGACCCGGCTCAAGGAGCTCATGGCCCGGCGCGGGCGCTCCGTCTATGTTCTGGCGGACTCGTCCAAGCTCGGCCTCCGGCCCTTCCACGCCTGGGCCCAGCTGCCCTTACCCTGGACCCTGGTGACGGACGACGGCGCCGACCCCGCCCAGGTGCTGGCGTTCCAGGACCGAGGCGTAACGGTGCAGACCGTCGCTGCCGCAGCGGGCTGACCAAGTTCCTCTAGGACTCCCTATGACACCCCTCCGTTTTGGCGAACGCCTTTGGCGCGCCGGCAACTCCCGCGCGTAACGAGAAAAAATGCGTGAACTGCGCACCCTACAGCCAAGTTATCCGCGCAAGCAGGCAGTTTTACGAGCGAATAGCCCAGAATATGCGCGAAGTTAGCGGAAGCACTAGCGCGTTTCGCGCATCTATGGCATGCTTGCTTGTGACGCAGATCTCCCGCCGAAGAGCGGACCTCCTTCCAGCAACAGTCACCCCCTCCCCTACACCGCAGTAGAAGGAACAGCAATGTCCAACGTCATGACCCCCACCCCAGAGCAGCGAGCCAAGTGGGTCCGCCGCGCCATCATCGCCGGCGTCGTCGGCACCACCATCGAGTGGTATGACTTCGTCCTGTTCGGCACGGCGTCCGCGCTCGTTTTCAACACCCTCTTTTTCCCGAAGATGGATCCGCTCATCGGCACCGCTGCCGCCCTGACCACAACAGCCATCGGCTACTTCTTCCGCCCCCTTGGAGGTTTCGTCTTCGGCGCGCTCGGCGATCGGCTCGGGCGGAAGAACGTCCTCGCCGCGACCCTCGTCCTGATGGGCACCTCCACTGCGCTGATCGGCCTGCTGCCCACCTACGCCCAGGTAGGCATCTGGGCCCCGATCCTGATGCTCCTCCTCCGTATCCTGCAAGGGATCGGCGCGGGTGCGGAGTTCGGCGGCGCCCAGGTGATGGTCTCCGAGCACGCCAGCAAGAAGCGCCAGGGGCTCCTCACCAGCCTCCCCGGCGCGGGGCTGGCGCTGGGCATTATGCTCGGCACCTCCTTCTACTCCCTCCTGGACTCCATGCCCAAGGACGAATTCATGGCGTACGGGTGGCGGCTTCCCTTCCTCGCCAGCGTGATCGGCATCGCGGTGGGCCTCTTCATCCGGATGCGCGTCGTCGAGTCCCCCGAGTTCCTGGCCGTCACGCGGACCCAGGAGAAGCCCAAGAGCCCCGTCAAGGAAGTCTTCGCCTCCCACAGGCGCAACTGGTTCGTGGCCATGTTCGCCTGCTTCGCCGAGAACGCGACCACCAACCTCGTCAAGACCTTCGTCCTGGCCTACGCGGCAACCTTCCTCCACCTGGACAAGAGCGTCGGGCTCAACGGCCTCTTCGTCGCCTCGTTCGTGAGCCTCTTCACCTACCCGCTCTTCGGCTGGCTCGGTGACCGCCTCGGCATCGGCCGGGTCTACATCGGCTCGGCGATTGCCGTCGCAGCGTTCATCTTCCCGATGTTCTGGATGATCGACACCAAGTCAGTCCCGGTGGTGATCATCGCCATCGTCATCATCTACGCGATCGCCGTGCGCGGCATGTCCGCCACACAGGGCGCCTACCTGGCCAACCTCTTCCCGGCCCATATCCGCTTCACCGGGCTTGCCTCATCCCGCGAAGTGGGCAGCGCGATCTCCGGCGGCCTCGGCCCCGTCATCGCCACCCTCCTGCTGGCTGCCACAAACTCGTACTGGCCGGTCGCCCTCTACATGATCAGCCAGGCGATCATCACCATCGTGGCCGTCTGGATCGGCCCGAGTAAGCAGACAAAGAGGCAGATCCAGGCAGACGAGCAGTCCCAACACGTCATCGCGTAGGAAGCCTTCGGAAGAAACGGCCGGTGAGCACTCAAGTGCTGACCGGCCGTTTCAGGCGTGGGGGCGGCTTGCCCTGCCGTGGACTTTGGTGACGGACGACGGCGCCGGCCCCGCCCAGGTGCAGAAGTTTCTCGGCGCGGGGGTACAGGTTGAGGTGGCTGCGGTTTCCGGATAGGTCCCGCTGGGTAGGCTACTTCTACAACGAACGAAACCCCTGAAGAACAAGGAGACACGCATGCACGCCGTACTCGAATACACCTACGCGGACGACTACCTTGAAAGCCGCGAACAGTACCGCGCAGACCACCTCAAGTCAGGGTGGGAAGCTGTCGAACGCGGCGAGCTTCTGCTCGGCGGAGCAATTGGCGAAGGCCCCTTCAAAGGGTTGCTCATCTTCACCGGCGGGAACCCGCTGGAGGCCGCGAAAGCTTTTGCAGCCGCAGACCCGTACGTCATCAACGGCGTCGTGACGTCCTGGACCGCCAGCCCCTGGACCACGGTATTGGGCAACGAGGCTGCCTCACCGGTCCACCCCTGATCCACAGCCCGGGCTTGTCGGCCTGGAACGGCGTTCTGGACCCGTTCATGGTGCCCGCAGGCGAATACCCAGGGAGGACGGGCGGCGGCGGCGCGTCCCGCCGTCGTCCGTCCAACCGAGTGGGGAACGGCAGCCGCCCGGCTACTTTGGCGCAGTCATGGACTCGGCAATCCGCTTGATTGCTGCGAGCGTTTTCGGGATGCCGTCGAGCGCCTGCCGGGTGCGGTCGGCGATCTGGACGTCAGCGTCAGCACCGTACTTTTCCCCGAACATGGCTATTCCCTCCGGCAGGAATTCCCAGGACTCGGTCAGGACGGTTCCGTCGTCTGCAGGGGTAAGCCTGAAGCCCCAGCGGACAAACCTTCCTCCCACCACCCAGGCGAACTCGCGGCCACGCTCGGCAGCCACCACCTGCGAGCGGGTCTCCCAGGTCCGGTGCGGGAGCTCGTTCCGACCGGTGAACCACGCACCGGTCCGGCCGGCGCTGTCCTCGTCGTCCCACCAGCACGACGTGCAGACCGGGCTCCACTCACCGGTGCGGGTGATGTCGGAGACCAGGTCGTAGAGGGTTTCGGCTGAAGCCTGGACTGTGACGGATTCCTGGTGTTGGCGGGTGCTTGTCTGGTTCATGGGTCCATCCTTACAGAGGACGCCTATTTCTTTTGCCGCCGGCTGCCGCCGTGCCAGTCCTCCTGCTTGCCGACTGCACCGGCGGTGACCCCGAGGGCAGGAAGCTGCGGCCGCTCACGCAGGCTCCGCTTGAGCTCCGCGAAACCGGGGAACCGTGCCAGCCCCACCACATGGTCCCACAGCTCGGCGGCATCCTGTTCGTCCGGCAGCCGGCTGATCACCGGCCCGAAGAACGCCACCCCGGCGGGTGGCTCAAAGTGGATGATGGGTGTGCCCACATCCTTGCCCGTGAGCGCCAGCGCCTCATCCGTCTCCTGCCGGATCTCGCGGTCCCATGACTCGTCGTCGAGAGCTTCCGCCAGTGCCAGGGGCAGGCCTGCGTCGGCGAGGATTGGCTCCACGAACTCATGTGTCCCCCGCCGCTCACGGACTTCAGCCTCGGTGCGCTGACTGGCCGTGTCCGGTGCGGTTTCGAAGATGTGGGAGCCGAACGCTTCGTACAACCGGGCCATCGACTCGCGCCCATGTTCCGCCCGTGCCCGGGCCGCCACCCGCAGAAGCCGCAGTCCGGCGGTGTGCCCGGCCTCGTATTCAGACGGAAACTGCGCGTCGTAGTCAACGTTGGCGTTGATCAGGCGCAACGAAATGAACCGCCAGTCCACGGTGTACTCGCGCTGCACCTGTACCTGCCGCACCCATTTGCTTGTCATCCAGGCGAAAGGGCAGACCGGGTCGAAATAGAAGTTGATGTCGGCATCCATAAGTCCCACCCTTACACCCGGTTGGTGACATGCGCCTAATCACCAAGCCTCACCGGGAGAGTTGGAGCTCAGGGACGATCGTTCCCTGCCCCAACAACGGCGCTCCACAGCGAACGAAGGGGGAAGGACGACGGCCGGACTTGCCTCCCGCCGTCGTCCTTCCCACCTCGGTGGTTCTTAGGCGAGAGGCGTAATGGGAGTTACGGAGAAGGGTTCGGCCAGCAGGGGCTGCACCCCGTCCACGAATTCCTTTACATGGGCTTCTTCGTTGTGGGCCGTGAGGTCCTCGTTGCGGGTCCATCCCTCGATGAGGACGAACGTGCCTGGCCTTTGATCGTCAGAGAAAACGGTATATTCCAGGCATCCGCTGTCTTTTCGGCTCAGTGACTGCAGTCCGAGGAGTGCTTCATGAAGCGTGGCTTCGTGCCCTGCTTTTGCGGTGAACACTGGCATTAGCCAGACTTGCGTTTCGTCTTGGCTGACTGTTGTGTTTGTCATTTTTCGTCCTTGGGTGCTCCTGGCCTGCGGGAGGGGCGGATTCGTCGCCGCCCCTCCCGTTGGGTCATGCGTTGATTTGCGGAACGTCCACCCAGGATTCCTTTGCAGCGGACTCGATGATTGCGTCGTCGATGAGAGCGACCTGGTATCCGTCGGCGAAATTCGGGCTTACGCTGCCGCCTTCGGCAATGGCCTTGAAGAAGTCGTGGGCCTCGATGATCTTCGTTTCGCCGTATCCGATGCCGAGGGCAGGGATGGGCCAGAGTGCATCTCCGTAGGGGTGCGCGGGCCCGGTGTAGACGGTTCGGAATCCCCGCCGGTCGCCGGGGTCGGAAGCGAAGCTGACCTGCAGTTCGTCGCGCCGCTCGTAGTTGAACACGATGCTTCCTTCGGTTCCGTGGATTTCGAAGGTGATGTAGTTGTTCCTTCCATGGGCGTTGCGTGTTGCTTCCACGGAACCCACCGCACCGTTGGCAAAGCGGATCATGGTCATGACTTCGTCGTCAACGTCAACCTGCCCACGGGGGCCTTCCCCGCCCCGTACCGTGCCGAGCGCGTCGGCACCTCCGCTCTGGAGCGGCCGCTCGGGGATCCAGGTGGACAGGAGGGCGTTGACGGCGCTGAACTCGCCGACAAGGTAGCGGGCCATGTCAATGACGTGCGTTGCGATGTCGCCGAGGGCGCCTGAGCCTGCGACGGATTTCTGGAAGCGCCAGGACAGCGGGGAGTTGGGGTCGGCGCTCCAGTCTTGCAGGTAGGTGCCACGGAAGTTGAGGATTTGTCCGATCGCCCCTTCCTCGATGTATTTCTTTGCCAGCGCGACGGCGGGCGTGCGCCGGTAGTTGAAGGCGACCATATGGACGAGGTTCTTGTCCTTGACTGCGTCGTACATGGCCTTGGATTCTTCGCCGGTACGCGCCAACGGCTTTTCGCAGATGATGTGCTTGCCTGCTTCGGCGGCGGCGACGGCAATCTCGGCGTGGAGGTGGTTGGGCGTTGCGATGTCTACGACGTGGATGTCCGGATCATCGATGATGCTGCGCCAGTCTGCGGTGGAATTTTCGAAGCCGAAGCGGCGGGCCGCCTCCGCGGCGAGATCCGGGTTGGCTTCAGCGATGACCTTGCGGACCGGGAGTGCCGGTGCGGGCCAGAAAAACATGGGCATGGCGGCGTAAGCCAGCGAGTGGGCCTTGCCCATGAAGCCGCCTCCGATGAGGCCGACATTGAGGTTTTGCATGTGAATCCTGTTCCTTCCGGAAGGCAGGGCAGTTGCCGTCGGTGGCAGTCCCTGCGGTTGAAAAATTAGTTAGAGAGGAGCTTTTCCAGGTACTTCTTGCTGAGGGCTGCGGCTTCCCGGGGGTCGCCGTCGTAGTTGTCGAGTTCGACCATGAGCCAGCTGTCGTATCCGCTTTCCCGGATTGCGGCGATGATGTCGGGGAAGTCGGTTCTCGCCCTGTCCAAGGGGCAGGAAATTGAAGGGGTCCTTCTGGAAGTCCTTGAGGTGGACGTGCCGGATCCTGTCGGGGTACTTCCGGATGACGGCGGCCGGGTCCGCCCCGCCGGCTGCAAGGTGTGCAGTGTCCGGGCAGAAGCCGATCCGCGTGAGCGGCATGAGCCTGTCCAGTTCTTCCGGGCTTTCGACAATGGTGCTTAGGTGCGGGTGGTAGCTTGCCGACAGGCCGAAGCTTTCCGCGATATCCGTTACGCTGTCCAGAGCCTCACCGAGGCGGTGATAGTCCTCGTCGGTGGTTCCGGCGGCGCGGCGTGCTCCGCCTCCTACCACGAGCCGTTCTGCTCCAAAGGTGGCAGCCAATTCGGCGGCACGGTGGATCCGGTGCAGGCTCGTCGGGAAGTATGTCGGCGTAGATGAAGTTCGCGCCGGTATAGACGCTTGTGAGTTCGACTCCGGCGGCACTCAGGGTTTCCTTGAGTTCTTCGGGCTTCTCTGCGTATTCGGCCAAGTTGCCGTCGAACATCTCCACGCCCTGGTAGCCAACGGATGCGATGTCCTGGACTGCTTGCTGCATGGACCCGTGGGTCATGTAGTAAAGGTCCTTCACGCTCGTCACACCTTGCGGGTGGCCGACGACGCCGCCCCAGGTGATGGAACAGTAACCGAGTTTCATTGCTTCTGCCTTTCAGCTGTTGAGGAAGACGTGAGTGATCCGGTGAGGTTGTCTGCTGGGGAAACTTCGACCCACGCCTGCCGCGCAGCCGAGGTGACGACTGCATCCGTGATGAGGGCTGCCCGTAGTCCGTCCCGGAAGGTGGGCAGGCCCTCCGGTTCTTGGCCGTGGACGGCCGCGTATACGTCCGCGACGAACGCGTTGAAGCTGTCCTGGTATCCCTGGGGGTGGCCCGGGGGAAGTCTGGCGTACCGCCGGCCGCCCGGCGTCGTGAGTGTTTGTGGACCGACCGGAATCTCCGAACGTGAGTCACTGCGGCCGACGTGCAGGGTGTCCGGCCGTTCCTGGTTGAAGCTGAATGTCGCTTCGGTTCCATCGAAGGAGAACCAGAGCCGGTTCTTCCTGCCGGGACTGACTTGGCTGACCACCAGGGATCCGGTGGCACCCTTGTCCGTCTCGAACAGGAGCGTGGCGCCGTCCTCGGTGGCAACGGAGGACAGCTGTCCGCCGGTTTCGCGTTGCTCGTATGCCCTGCTGGTCTTGGCAACAAGCCTGGTGATTCTGTGTCCGGTGGTGAACTCCATCAGGTCACACCAGTGCACGCCGATGTCACCGAACGCCCTGGAGGCTCCGCCGATCGTTGAATCGACCCGCCAGTTCGTGGCCTCCGCGCCGACCAGCCAGTCCTGCAGGTAGGAACCGTGCAGGAGCCAGAGCCGGCCGGCGTCGCCGCGGAGGATCCGGTCGCGGGCCTCGCGGACGGCCGGATAGAACCGGTAGACGAAGGGCACGCCGGTGACGACACCGGCCTGGTCCGCGAGGGCTGTCAGCTCCAAAGCGTCAGCAACGCTTGTGGCCAGTGGCTTTTCGCAGATGACTGCTTTTCCTGCCGCAATGGCCTTGCGGGCAAGGTCGGCGTGCGTGGCATTCGGGGTGCAGATGTGGATCACATCCACATCTGCCCGTGCGATCAGGGCTTCAGGCGATTCGGCTGCGGTTCGGGCGCCGAGCGCGGACGCTGCGGCTTCGGCGGAAGCCTGGCTGCTCCCGGCGACTGCGGTGACTTCCCCGCCTGCTGCCCGGACCGCATGGGCGTGGACAGAACCCATGAAACCTGTTCCGATAATTCCGGCCCGTAGTTGGAAAGTCACGGGTGCTACTTCTTACGGGCGAGGGCGACGGCGAGGATTATGATCGCGCCGCGGACCACCTGCTGCTGGCTACTGTCGAGTCCGGCGAGGATCAGCCCGTTGTTGATCAGGCCGATCAGGAGGGCGCCGAAGAGGGTGCCGATGATGGAGCCGAACCCGCCGAAGAGGCTGGTTCCGCCCAGGATGACGGCGGCGATGGCGGAGAGTTCGTCTCCCGATCCCCACTGGAACCGTCCGGACTGCAGCCGGCCGGCGTAGAGCATGCCGGCGACGCTGGCCACCATGCCCGAGATGAGGAGCACCTGGAACTTGATGCGCTTGGTATTGATGCCGGTGAACTCTGCGGCGTTGCGGTTGCCTCCTGTGGCCAGGACCTGGCGGCCGAACCTCGTGCGGTTCAGCACGACGGCGCCGATGGCCACGAAGATGGCACTCCAGACCACCAGGCCCGGAACAGGACCGAAGTTGCCGGATCCAAACACAGTGTTGAACGTGTCGTTCAGGATGGGCTGGGGTGCTGACGCCGTGATCCACTGGGCGACGCCGACGGCGATTCCCAGCATGCCAAGCGTCACCAGGAACGATGGGATGCCAAGGAGGCTGACCAGGGCACCGTTGATCGATCCGACGACGAGCCCGACGGCGAGGCCGGCCAGGATGCCGGGGACCAGGCCCCACTGGGAGAGCGCCATTGCGGTGCAGACACTGGAGAGGCCGGCCACGGATCCGACGCTCAGGTCGATTTCTGCGCAGGCGATCACGTATGTCATACCGACGGCGATGACGGTAATGGTGGCTGTCTGCCGGAAGATGTTCAGCAGGTTGTTCGGCGACAGGAAGCCCTGGTCGCGGAGCAGAACGGCGAAGAAGAGGAAGACAACGACGAAGCCGATGTAGATGACGTAGCGCCGCCAGTCGAGTTCCTTGAGGATAGCGCCGAAATTACGGGGTGCCGCGGTGTCCCGGGGCGCGATGGTGTTTGCCTTGCTCACTTTCAGACTCCCTGTACTGCGAGTTGGAGATATTCCTCGTCAGCGATCTCGCTGCGGGGGATGTCACGGATGATGGAGCCGTCCTTGACGACGAGGACGCGGTCGCTGACCGCGAGTAGTTCGGGGTACTCGGAGGAGATGACGATGACGGCCTTGCCTGCACTGGCAAGCTCCCGGATCATGTCCAGAATTTCGCTTTTGGTGCCGATGTCGACGCCGGCCGTTGGCTCGTCCAGGATCAGGATGTCCGGGTCGGTGCCCAACCACTTGGCAATGACCACCTTCTGCTGGTTGCCGCCCGAAAGGAGCCGCACCGGGCGGTGGGGGTGGGCGACCTTCACTGCGAACCTTTTGATCAGTGACGAGGACAACTCCTTGGCCTTGGCGCCGTCTAGGAAGGGTCCCCGCTGAATCCGGCCAAGCAGCGGCAGCAGCAGGTTGTCCTGGACGGAGTGTTCCAAGACGAGGCCCTGGGCCCGGCGGTCCTCCGGGATGAGGGCAACTCCGGCGTTGATGGCCTGCTGCGGCGTGCCAAGGTTGACCTTCTTGCCCCGCAGGAGGATTTCGCCGCTGTCAATCTTGTCAATGCCAAAGAGAGCACGGGCCAGCTCGGTCCGTCCGCTGCCCATCAGCCCCGCCAGGCCGAGGATTTCGCCGGGCCGGAGCGCGAACGAGACGTCCCGCACCCGGTGGCCTGCATTCAATCCGCGGACTTCCAGCAGCGGCGCCCCATCGTGGGCTTCATGATCACGCGCACGATAGGAAAGCTGGCCCTCGATCTTCTTGCCGACGATGCCTTCCACGATCTGTTCGGGAGTGACGTCCGTCAGCGCCGCGGTGAGGAGGTGGCGGCCGTCGCGGAGGATGGTGATCCGATCCGCCAGCCTGTACACCTCGTCCATGCGGTGGGAGATATAGATGATCGAGATGCCGCGCTGTTTGAGGCGGTCAATCAGTTCGAAGAGCGCTTCGGACTCATGCCGGGCAAGGCTGGCAGTGGGCTCATCCATGATGAGCACCTGTGCATTCTGGGCGAGTGCCTTGGCGATTTCGGTCAGCTGCCAGTATGCAGTGCCCAGCCGCGAGACCACGGCGCGCGGGTCGACGTCGACCTCCATCTCACTGAACACTTCCCTGGCCCGGCGCACCGCGGCACGGTCGTCGATGAGCCCGCCCGTGCCCAGCGGTTCGGCGGCGAGGAAAATGTTCTGCGCAACGGTCAGGCTCGGTACCAGGCTGAACTCCTGGAAGACCATTCCGATCCCGGCGGCCTTCGCATCCTGGATCGAATTGATGGCAGTCGGCTTGCCGCCGATAAGGATCTCGCCGGCCTCCGCCTGGTAGACGCCCTGGAGGATCTTCATGAGCGTGGACTTCCCTGCGCCGTTGCCCCCTGCGAGCGCGTGGACCTCACCCTTGCGGACGTCGAAACTGACGTCCTTCAATACGGGAACGCCGTTGAAGCTCTTGGAGATCGAGCGCATTTCGACGACATTGTCTGCGGTATTCATCGTTGCCCTTTCGGCGCGGTGCGGGAGCCTGACCCCCGCACCGCCGGTTCTTGGCTACTTCTTGTAGGAGTCCTGGATGTCCTTCGGGGCGTCCTCGTGGTAGACCTGCTTCCAGGCGTCGAGCACGTTGGAGTGGTCAACCGGAAGGGCGCTCAGCGCCACGTAGGCGGGTGCTTTCTTGCCGATGAGCGCCCCTGCGGCCAGCCGCGCTTCCGTGACACCCTGGTCGAACGGAACCTGCGCTCCGAGGCCGACGACGAGTTCGTCCTTGGCCAGGGCGATCGCGACGTTCTTGCCGAGGTCCTCCGTGGCAATCTTCAGGTCCGGCCGGCCGGCGGCGCGGGCTGCGGCCATGACACCTTCTGCGGGAACATCCCAGACCGCCCAGATTCCGGACAGGTCGGCGTATTTGCTGAGCATTGCGTTCGCAGCAGCCTGGGCATCTCCGGCGAAGTCCGGACCGGCAATTCCCTTTTCCTCGACAATCTTGATATCCGGGTATTCCTTGGTAATCGTGTCCTTGAATCCCTGGTAGCGCTGCTTGGTCACGAAGAAATCGGCCTGGTGGAAAATAACCCCGATCTTCCCCTTGCCACCGAGCGCTTTAGCCATTTGGTGGGCGGAGACCACGCCGTTGCCGTAGTTGTCGGCAGAAACAACAGAGACATAGTCCTGGCCGGCAGTCAGTCCTTGCGGGATGTTGTCCATGAAGACGAGCTTGGCGCCGGCAGCCGCGGCTTTCTTGTAGGCGGAGGCCGTAGCCACGGGATCTGTGGGGATCGAGACGATAATGTTCGGGTTCTGCGACATGACCGTCTCGATGTCCGAGACCTGCTTGTCCGGCTTGAAGTTCGCGTCAGTGGTGGCGATGACCTTGATACCGAGCTTTTCAAACTCGGACTTCAGTCCGTTGATCTGGGCGGTGGCCCAGTCGTTGCCGCCGTAGTGCATCACGATGGCTGCCTTGGCGTTGAGCGTCTTGACCTTTTGAATCTCGTCAGGAGTGAGGTCTGCTGCGGACGCCGGAGAGGGCGTCTCGCCGTTGGGCCCCTTGCTCATGACCTGACCCTTGATCTGGTCAAGGGCCTGCTGGGCCTTGTTGGACACGCCGGCGTCGGGAGCATTGGACGTGCCCGTGCTCGAACTGCTGCAGGACGCGACGGAAAGGGACAGGACTGCGGCAACGGCCACGAGGGGAAGCCTGCGGATCATCATTGTTCTCCAGTGCTTGGGATGGATGGGGTGGATGCCTGGGATAGCTCAGGCGAGGGCGATAGCAAGGGCCGGTGGAACCGGGGACAGGACGAGCCCGCCGGAGGCCGCGGCTGTGCGGATGGCAGTGGCCTTGTCTGAAGCTCCCAGGAGCGCCTCTGCATGTAATTTGTCGACGAAGAAGCCCAAGGAACACGGTCCGTGGTGGGCTTGAACCCAGTTCACGGCCTCGTTGGCCGCCTTCGCCATGTCACCGGCCACTTCCCGGGCCGGGCCGGGAATGGTGGACACTGACGCGGGTTTGCCCGAGTTGTCGACGGAGACCACCAGGCTTGCCCATAGGCGGTCGTCGTCGAAGACTCCGGCGACCGCCGAAGATCCGGCAGTGACAAAGGCGCGGACAGCGGCTGCCAGATCACCGGGCGCCGCATCCTTCAGGAGCACTTCGAGATTTGCCCACTGGGTTTGGTCGACGTCACGGAGTCCGGCCTTGGGATCAAGCGCGAGTGCGTGGACGATCGGGTCGGGCATCGCGCTCCCTTTCCTCATTGAAATGTTTGGATTCGTAAACGTTCACGAGGTGACCGTAAACGTTTACGGACATCATCGTAAACGTTTACGGAGATAAGTGTCAAGGGTCACATCCACAGCTCTTTCAGCGGATGCGGAAGTACGGCCCGACGTAAGATCGAATGGCACGGAACCGGGAGGTTCCAACCGTGAAATGCAAGACAGGAGTGAGCATGGCAGGCGCAGCTGTTCCCCGTGAGGCGAACGAGAGGCTACCGGACGCCCCACCACGCCGGAAGCCCACCATCAACGATGTGGCGAGCATCGCCGGCGTCTCCTTCGGCACAGTCTCGCGGGTACTCAATGACGCACCGGACGTGAGTGCGGCAACGCGGCAACGGGTTCTGCAGGTGATCAAGGACATCGGGTACCGCAGGAACCGGGCAGCCACGGCGCTGGTCACCAGCCGGTCAACCTCCATAGGCATACTTTCCGACGGCTCCCCGCGGTTCGGCCCGGTGGGGACGCTCATGGCCCTGGAAAATGTTGCACGCAGGAAGGGCTACGCCACAACAGTCATCAGCGTCGAGCGGCCCTACGGAGAGTCGGTCCAGGCCGCCCTGGACACCTTGGACGATACCGGCGTGGGGGGAATCATCGTCATCGCCCCGGTGGTGGAGATGGCAGCAGCCGTATGGAATGCCACCTGCCGTGTACCGGTGGAGATGATCGCCGCAGGAGCATCGTCAACTCCCAACGTCTTCTCATACTCAGAGAACCAGGAGTTGGGTGCACGGCTGGCCACCCAGCACCTGATAGACCTGGGCCACACCGACATCGCCCACTTCGCCGGCTCCATGGACTGGTTCGACGGCCGGGTCCGCAAGCGCGGGTGGGAGGCGGCGCTTCGCGACGCCGGACTCGCACCAGGGCTGTGCCTCGAAGGCGACTGGAGCCCCCGGTGGGCCTATGAGACCGCCCTCCAGCCTGGTGCGGGAACACAACGTACCCAAGGCCATCTTCGCCGCCAGCGACCACACGGCCCTCGGGCTGATACGCGCCTTCGCCGAAAATGGAATCCGGGTACCGGAGGACTTGAGCGTGGTCGGTTTCGACGACATCGAAGGTTCGGACTACTTCCTGCCTCCCCTGACCACTGTCCGCCAAGACTTCACGGCCTTGGCGCTCATGAGCATGGAAGTGCTCCTGGGCGCCATGGAAGGGCGGGATGTGGACCGCACCCCGATCGCACCCACCCTTGTTGTCCGCGACAGCGCCCGCCAAGCCGCCTCCCGCAAGTAGGACGGGAGGACGACGGCGGCACTTGCCTCCCGGCGTCGTTCTTCCTACCCTGCCCGGCCGCCCGTCCGCCAACACCTACGGGTGCAGAACAATGTCGTAGGCATCGCCTAGAGTAATTTCGACGACGTGACGCACCAAACACGGGACCCCCAATGGACTTCTACGCAATCAATTCCCTGCGGGAGAACCATGCAGGCTGGTCACTGCTCCGCGCCCAAAATGCGCCCCTGGCACTGGCGTTTTTCACGGCCGCGTTCACGGGTCCAAATCAGCGCAACCTGGGCCGGCAGGAGCTGATCGATGTCCTGGATGACGTGCTGTTCGGCCTCCGCGACAGCGAAGGCGAGGACAGATTCCCCCGTCCCGCAGGTGAATACCTTGATGACTGGGCGGCCGACGACCGCCAATGGCTACGGAAGCACTACGTCCCCGGCGAGGACGAACCCCATTACGATCTCACCGCGGCTGCGGAGGACGTGGTCCGCTGGGTTGAGAACCTGCGCGGGCGGGACTTCGTCGCAACCCAATCCAGGCTCACAAGCATCTTCGCGGTACTGAAACAGCTGGTGCAGCAGTCCGAGACGGACCCGGAGGTGCGGCTCGCAGAGCCTGCAGCGCCAGCGGGACGGGATCGACGCCGAGATGCAACGGATCCGCGACGGCAACATCCGCGTTATGACCGGTCCGGAAGCATTGGACCACTTCCAGCAGCTCACGGCCCTGGCCAAGGACCTGCTTTCCGACTTCCGCGAGGTGGAGCAGAACTTCCGCAAACTGGACCGACAGGTGCGCGAGCAGATCGCCATGTGGGACGGCACGCAGGGTGAACTGTTGGAGTCCATTTTCGACAACCAGCAGGACATCAGCAGTTCCCTCCAGGGGCGCACGTTCCAGGGGTTCTGGGACTACCTGATGTCACCCCGCCTCCGCACCGAGCCTGCAGGACCTGCTTCAGCGCGCCACCCGGATCGAAGCCCTGGCCAACGCGGACGGCCTGAATGCGCTGGCCAACCTCCACCAGGACTGGCTTCCCGCCGTTGAACAGACCCAAGCCACGGTCCGCCAGCTTTCCCAACAGATGCGCCGGCTCCTGGACGACAAGGTGTTCCTTGAGAACAAACGCATCATGCAGCTGATCCGCAGCATCGAATCCGGTGCGCTGGGCACTCGGGAGGCGCCGCCGTCGGGCGCTTTCATGGAAATTGACGCCCCAACCGTGGACGTGGTGCTGCCCTTTGAACGGCCCCTTTATGAGCCCAGCCGCAAAATGCTGGTGAACGACGCCGTCGAAACGGCCGACGACGCCGACGTGGACGCCTCGGCCCTGTTCGGCCAGTTCTTCGTGGACAAGGAACGCCTGCAGGCCAACATTAACGCCATTCTGGCGGAGGCGGAGCAGGCCACCCTCGCCGAAGTCACGGCAGAGTACCCCCTCTCCCAAGGCTTGGCGGAGGTGGTGGCGTATTACCGCCTGGCCACCGAATCGGACTGGGCCACCATCAACCCGGAACACTCCCAGCGCCTGTCCTGGCAGCTGCCGGACGGCTCCATCCGCGAAGCCACCATCGAACAGATCATCTTCGGAAGGCCGGCATGAACGTCCCCGCCACAGCTGACACTGAAGCCCGCACGCCCGAGGAGCTTCCCGCCGTCGTTACCCGGCTCTTCAAGGGCGTGCTGTACGCGGAGAACGACGAGAAGCTGTGGCAGTCCCTGCTCGGGCTGACCTCGCACGTGCGCGACTACGTGGCCGTGCTGGGCCTGGACTTGGTCCTGGACGAGTCCGAAGGCTACGCGTTCCTGCGGTCCAAGGATGATCCGGACGGCACGCTCCCCCGGCTCATAGCCCGCCGCTCCCTGACCTTCAACGTCAGCCTTCTGCTGGCCCTGCTCCGCCGGCGCATGATGGAGTTCGACATCAACAGCAGCGAGGTGCGGCTCATCATGAGCGAACAGGAGATCGCGGACATGGTCTCGGTGTTCCTGCCCGAATCCAGCAACGAGGCCCGTGTCCTGGACCGGCTGGGGGCTGACATCAAGAAAGTGGTGGAGCTCGGTTTCCTGCGCAAGCTCCGGGGGCAGACGGACACGTACGAGGTGGCACGGATCCTGAAGGCGTACGTGGATGCGCAGTGGTTGGAAGAGTTCGACGCACGGCTGGATGACTACCTCCGGACGCTCGCCGGCGAGCCGCCCGGCTCTGCGGAGCCGGCCAGGGCAACCGACGCCGCACGCACAATTGGGGAGGACCAGTGACCGCGGATTTGGGCACGGACCTGCAGGAGAGCCTGTTCAGTCTGGATGAAACAGCTGCCGACGGCGGCACTCCCCGGGCTTCCGGCTGCACCGCCTGGAGCCTGCTCAACTGGGGCACGTTCCATCAGGGGGTGCGCACGTTCCGGCTGGACGGGGCCGACAGCCTGCTCACCGGCGACATCGGTTCGGGGAAGTCCACCGTGGTGGATGCGATCACCACGCTGCTGCTTTCGGCACACAAAATCGAGTACAACAAGGCTGCGGGGGCGCAGAAGAAGGAACGCTCCCTCATGTCGTACGTCCGAGGCTTCCATAAGAGCGCCCGGAGCGCGGCCGGGGAGTACTCCAAGCCGGTGGCGCTGCGTGGTTCGGGCCAGCTGACGGTGGTGCTGGGCGTCTTCCATAACGCCGTGCTCGGCAAGTGGGTCACGCTGGGTATCACGTTGTGGGCCACCCAGGAGGCGGGGCAGCCCAACCGGTTTTACTCGCTCGCGGAAGCGGACCAGTCCATCGCCGCCGACTTCAGCAATTTCGGCCAGGACCCGCTGAAGCTGAAGAAGAAGCTCCGTTCAGCCGGTGCATCGGTTCATGATTCGTTCGAGCCGTACTCGGCCGCGTTCAAGCGCCAGTTTGGGATCGGCGGCAACCAGGCCATGGAGCTGTTCCACCGCACGGTGTCCATGAAGCAGGTGGAGAACATCACCTCATTCGTCCGTGGCAACATGCTGGAGGAGGACGACGTGGCCGTCCGGATCACCAACCTGATCCACCACTTCGACGACCTGAAGAAAGCCCACGACGCCGTCCTCCGGGCCAAGGACCAGATCGCCCTGCTGACACCCATCAAGGAGGGTGCCGCACTCCATGCCGGGCTGACCGCCGACGACGAGCAGGCGCGCAAACAACGCGACCAGGCTCCATCCGTGGTTCACCGACCGAAAACTGCAGCTGAGCCTGGAACACCAGGCCGAGCCTGGACCGCACGGGCGTGCGACTGCAGGAAGACTGGACTCGACTGAACGGCGAGGTCAGGCAGCTTCGCCGGGACCTGGCCGGGGTGGAGGAGGACATCCGCACCAACGGCGGCGGACGTCTCGCCGCGATCGACGCCGAACTTGACGCTTTGGCCGCCAAGTCCGCCGAGCAGAAGCAGCGGTTCGAGGCCTATTCGGCAGCCGCCGCGGACCTTGGCCTGCAGGCCCCGGAGGACCGTGTGCTGTTCGATGCGAACCGGGCGGGGCTCGCCGGGGTGGAACAGGACCTGTCCGTCCAGTCCGAGGCGCTGCACGAAGAGCGCACCACGCTGTCCATGCAGCAGGCAGGGCTCAACACCAGGTCCGGGGAGATCAAAGCCGAGCTCACCAGCCTGCAGGCCCGGCGCAACCTGATTCCGCTTCCGCAGCTGGATATCCGCCGCCGGCTCTGCGAAGGCACCGGGATCACAGACAGCGATCTGCCCTATGTGGGCGAGCCTGCTCAAGGTCCGGGACGGCGAGGCCGGCTGGGAGGGCGCTGCCGAGCGGACGCTCCACGGGTTCGCACTCTCGATCCTGGTCCCCGCAGAGCACTACGCCGCGGTCAGCAGCTGGGTGGACGCAAACAACCTGCGGGGCCGCCTGGTGTACCTGAGAATCGGGGAGTCCTACGTGCACAGGGCCGCCGAGCCGGGCACGCTGGCGGCCAAGATCGCCATCAAGCAGGGCACCCCATTCAGGGACTTCCTGCAGGACGAGCTCAGCAGCCGGTTCGATTACTTCTGCTGCGAGAACCTGGCCGATTTCCGCCGCTACCCGAAGGCGCTGACACCAAATGGCCAGCTCAAAGGCGGGCGGGGCCGGCATGAGAAGGACGACCGCAAGGACCTGACCGACCGGCGCAACTACGTGCTGGGCTGGGACAACCACGACAAGATTGCCGGGTTCCGAGCCGACCTGGACGAGGTACAGGCCACGCTGAAGGTCGTGGCCGGGCAGCTGGAGCGCGTCAACACCAAGCTGGGGTCGCTGGGCCGGCACAACCAGCAGCTCGGCACCGTCCGTTCCGTCACGGAATTCGGCGAGATCAGCTGGCAGGCCACGGCCCGCAGCATCGAAGACCTGAAGGCAGAGAAGCGGGCCTTGGAAACCGCCAGCGACGTCCTGCAGCAGCTCATGGCCAAGCAACAGCAGGTCACGGCGGCGCTGGAGCGGCTGGAGGATAAAGCGGGCAAGCTCCGGGAACGGGTTGGCTCCAACGAGAAGGACGCGCGGGACATTGCCGAGGCAATCGAGGAATGCCGGGCTGTCCTGAGTGAAGCACCGGTGACGGACGACGCGGGGGTGCTGGCCGCCGTCGAACGCCTCACCGACGCAGCACTCGGGGACAAACCGCTCACGTACAAGAACACAGCCGCCGTGGAAAGCACTGTGCGGAACCGGTTGACGGACACCATCGACGCGCTGTCCAAGAGGATCGCCCGTGCAGCGGAGAGCACCGTCACCAAGATGGCGGACTTCCGAAACAAGTACCCGAACGAAACCACCGACGTCGACGCCTCGCTGGAAGCCGCGCCGGACTACAACCGGCTGCTGGAGCAGCTGGTAGGCAATGACCTGCCCCGGTTCGAGAACCAGTTCAAAGACCTGCTGAACCAGAACACCATCCGCGAGGTGGTGGCGTTCAATGCGTTCCTGGACAGCCGGCGGCAGAACATCATTGACCGGATCGGCGAGATCAACCAGTCCCTGGCCGGTATTCCGTACAACACGGGCCGGCACATCCAGCTGGAGCACCAGGCCACCTCGGACCAGGACGTGCGCGAGTTCGGCAGCGACCTGCGGGCGTGCTCTGAGGGGACCATCGGCGGGACGGACCAATACTCCGAGCAGAAATATCTGCAGGTGGAGCGGCTGATCGACAGGTTCCGGGGCCGGGAAGGACTGACGGACCTCGACCGGAAATGGACGGCGAAGGTGACCGACGTGCGGAACTGGTTTACATTCTCGGCGTCGGAGAAGTGGACGGAGACCGGCGAGGAATACGAGCACTTCACGGATTCTGGCGGCAAGTCCGGCGGTCAGAAGGAGAAGCTGGCATACACCATCCTTGCGGCGGCCCTGGCGTTCCAGTTCGGGCTGGGGTCCGGCAAGGGAGCGGGCAGGAATGCCGGCAACGGCAGGAGCTTCCGGTTCGTGGTGATTGACGAGGCGTTCGGCCGTGGCTCGGACGAGTCCGCCCGGTATGGGCTGGAGCTGTTCCAGCGGATGAAGCTGCGCTGCTGATCGTCACTCCCCTGCAGAAGATCCACGTCATCGAGCCCTTCGTCTCGCATGTGGGTTTCGTCGCGAACATCAACGGCGACGATTCCCAGCTGCGCAACATGACCATCCAGGAGTACCGCGAGGAGAAGGACCGGCGTGGCTACTAAGGCGTGGACCACGCTGCCGGACCTGAGAGCCCTGTCGCTGAAGGCGTGGAGCAGCGGTTCACTCCTCCGGGAGCTGCTGGAGCCCAGCGGACTGTACCCCCGCCGTCGTCCGTTGAAGCGTCCGACGGCGGCAGAACTGCTCAGCGATTACGCGGCGGTCCGCGCGTGGGCAGCTGAGCTTTTTCCGGGGCAGGTGCCTACTCATTGGAAACGGTAGAGACCGGGCGGCGGACTGTGGGTGCCAATTCCCTTCCCAACGCCGCTGTATTTGCCACTGTTGAGGACGAGATCGGCTTTGTTGGGAAGGCGCGGGAGGTCGGCGTCTTCCGGTCTCTGGCCGAGGGCCTGGCCGGACTGGATCCCCGCTGGTGGGCTGGGCAGCGAGGCGGCCGATGAAGCTCCTCGAACTGGGCCCGGCGGCCGTGACTGCGGCGCGCGTAGCGTTGTGGCTGCGGGACAACCCAGCGCCGAGTATCTACGTCCGCCAGTTGGTCCTGCCCGGGGTGCACACGAAGTTTATCGAGCGGCACCGGCAGGTTATTGACCAAATGCTGGCCACCCTCGAGTCTTCTTCCCGCGACCAGGATATGTCCGCGGGTGACGACGAGCCTGGAGTCCTCGGGCCGTGATGCGGGGCTCGAAGACAGCGCGGAAAGGACACCTGCGGCGAGATTCGCACGCCGGCACGGGTTCCTACACCCTCCCGAGCCTCGTGAGGTTTCGGCTGTTGGACCCGGAGATTGACCAGTTCGGTGGGGCACGGGACATCACAGTGACGGCCGAGGCATTTGGTTCTCTTTGCCTGGCGGTGCATACAGTTATCGCCACCGAAAACCAGGTGAACTTCCTGGCGCTCCCAGACCAGCCTGGAACATTGGCACTGTACGGCGGCGGCTACGGATTCTCCTCGTTGCGGGAGGCCGACTGGCTGCGGGACTGCCGTGTTCTCTACTGGGGCGACCTCGATACCCACGGCTTTCGGATCCTCGACCAGCTACGGGCCGCCCACCCGCACGTGGAGAGCGTCCTGATGGATGAGCGAACCCTTCTTGCACACAGGGATGCCTGGGGTAAGGAAGAATCGCCCTCGCGGGCGGCGCTTGCGAGGCTGACGGCTGCAGAAGCGGCGCTCTACGAATCGCTGGGGAACAGCACCTATGGCTCGAATATTCGCCTGGAGCAGGAACTGATCAGCTGGCGGTGGGCGCTCCGAGAACTGGGGGCGTGAGTCCTTCTCGCCGGCAGCGTGATTGGCCGGGAAAGACAGCAAAGTCGTGGCTGCCTCGTGGCCATTACGCACCGCGACCAATACCGCTTGTCCAACAAACGAGTGCTACTGGTGGAAGAAACAAGTACAACTTGTCTTAGGCTGGAATCCCCTGAGAAACCAACCGAAGAGCGAGGCATAACGTGCACCAGGACGCCGCCCGGTTCCTGTCCCAGCCGGTGGCCGCACAGCCGGGCTCGCCGCTGCGTGTGGCGGTGTACTCGCGCATCGCCGAGGCCATCCGCAACGGCCTTCTCACCCCCGGTTCCATGATCCCCACCGAAACGGAACTCGGCGCGGACATGAAGGTCAGCCGCACGGTGGTCCGCGAAGCCCTCATGCTCCTGGAGGAGGACGGCCTGATCAGGGCGCGGCGGGGCGTCGGACGCTTCGTCTCGGATACGCTCCCCCGTGTCGGCATCGAACGCATCCGCCCTTTCGAGGACGTCCTCGCCGGCCCCGGGCAGACGCTCGAGGTCAAGCGCACCCAGGCCATCCGCCAGGCCGCGTCCGAGTTCGTCGCCCCCGGCATCGGCGTGGAGCCCGGCAGCGAATGCTGGCTCTGGGAGTCGGTTCTGATCCGCGACGGCGAGGCAATCGCCCACCTGCAGGAAAACGTCACCGCCCAGCCGGTCAGCTTCGACAGGAGCGCCCCGGTGCCTTTGGAAATAGCGGATGACGGCGGCGCCACCTTGCTTACCACGCTCAACACCCTGCTGGGCCGGCTGGCCGGGCCGGGCGAGTGCCAAATCAGCCTCAGCCAGGTGGGCCCCAGCCGCGCGAGGCTGCTGGACCTCGGCGCGTCGGACCCGGTGCTGGTGTTGACGCAGTACGTGCGGCACGCCAACCGGTCCTTCTACGTGGCCAAGTGCCTGGTGTCCGCGCGCGCCGGCCACCTGTCCGTAATGCAGCAGTTCCAGTCCTGACCCCGCTCCGCCCGCGTTGCAGGGTGCAGGAACCCTTGATGCCTCCTGGCTGCAGAACTGCCGGGTCTTCTATTGGGGCGACATAGACACGCACGGATTCCGGATCCTGGACCAGTTGCGGGCTATCCATCCTCACGTCGAGAGCGTGCTGATGGACGAAGAGACACTATTGGCGCACCGGGACGCGTGGGTCAGCGAGCCGTCTCCGTCATATGCCGCTCTGACGAGGCTAAACCCAAGCGAAGCGGCCCTTTACGAAGCACTCCGCAACGATACGTTCGGGCCCGCCGTCCGCCTTGAACAGGAACTGCTCAACTGGGGGCGTTGGAACGCCTCAGCCGTACCGCTGAGGTCCAATGAGTAGCCGATGATCAGCCGCGATCACCGTGCCAGCCCGAGGAAGACGGCGAGCGACTGCTCGACAACAACCATCGTTTCGGAATCAATCCGACCGATTCGCTGCCCCACGTTGGATCGGCGCACGGTGGTGAGCTTGTCGACCATGATCTGGCTGGCCCGCTCCAGGCCGTTCAACTGGCCAGGTTCTACCGTGAGCCTCAGCAAGGGAGCGTCCGTGAGGTGCGACGTCAGTGGAAGAAGAGTGACGGACTCTGATTCCGCGAAGAGGTCGTCCTGGATAATGAGCGCGGGACGCGGCTTTTGGGCATAGGTTCCGCCAGAGACGGTCCACAGCTCTCCGCGGTTCACTCCGGCCAATCTTCGGAGATCTGTTCAACAAAATCCTGATCGTCCGTTACACGGTCGGAGGCGGCGACAGCGCGGGCCTGGCGTTCTGCCTCACGCTTGAACTCGTCTGTACGCGCATCCGGTACCCACATTTGAATCTGGCGAAACCCGCGCTCACGCATGGCCATCCGATGCCTCGCCACACGGTCCCTAACGCTCATGGCATCAACGTTACATGTAACACCCTGCCCTGTCAGCGGTCTGGGCAAGACAGGTCATGCGGTGAGCGGGGATTTGTGTACGGGCCACCAAAGGTGAGCGCGCGTTTGAGAGATGACCGCCGAAGGTGAGCGGGCGTCTAGATCAGCTCGGGCACCGGGGAGAGCTTGAGCAGCGTGTCCACCAGGTGCGGGGCGAAGTCCTCCCCCAGCGAGAGCACCACGCGGCACCGCGCGCCCTTCACCTCCGGGTACCCCGCGTACAGCCCGCGCATGTCGCACACGGTCTGCCCGCGGCCGGGCCCGTCAGAAGTGTCGACGGCGCCGCGCACCACGGGTGCCAGAGCAGGCCTAACCGCGCCAACAGCGAGCGCCGCCGCCAGCGGATCGTGCATTGCGGAGCAGGGCCGGCCGTAGATGCCCTCGTAGAACCGGAAGTAGTAGCCCAGCATCTCCCCCAGCGCCCGTGGCACCGGCGCAGCAGACGCCAACAAAACCTGCCGGTGGGATTCCTCCAGCACCGAAGTCATGGTCACGTCCAGCGGCACCAGCGTCACGTCCCAGTCGGCGGCCAGCACCAGGGCGGCGGCCTCGGGGTCGTGCCAGATGTTGGCCTCGGCCACCGGGGTGATGTTCCCCGGCGCCAGCGCGGCCCCGCCCATCACGGTCACCGACTCCACCAAAGAGGGCAGCAAGGGATCCAGTTCCAGAGCCTGGGCGAGGTTGGTCAGCGGCCCGATCGCCACCACCCGCAACTCCCCCGGATACTCCCCCGCCAGCCGCACCAGCATTCCGGCCGCGGACTCGGCAGCCAGCGAAGCACCGGACGGAGGCAGCTCAACCTCGCCCACTCCGTTGGACCCGTGAACCCACGGCGCCCCGCCATGGAAGGACGCGGCCAGCGGATCGTGGGCGCCCAGCGCCACCGGAATATCGGCGGCACCGGCCAACGAAAGCAGGTCCAGGGTATTCCGCGCACCAACCGCGGCACTCACGTTCCCGCTCACCGTCCCAATCCCCACCACGGAAGCAAGAGGCGACGCGAGCAGGTAGGCCAGGGCGAGGGCGTCGTCGATGCCGGTGTCGCAGTCCAGGTAAACGGGGGCAGTCACAATAGGTTCCTTCGCAACAGATGGAGGGGTTAGACCGTCTCGCCCTTGGGGGCGGCGACGAACAGGCTGACGATGAACGCGGCGGCGGTGATACCCACCGAGATCCAAAGGGCGGTGGCGTACCCGGCGGACGTGGCCTGCGCGGCGAACGGCGCCACGAGGACGACGCCGAGGCTCGCCCCGATCCCGAACGACGCACCATTGATGCCGGGCAAGGCAGCCGGGGCCTCCTTGGGCGAGAGCAGAACCGACAAACCGTTGATGGCAGTCAAGAACAGGCCGTTGTAGAAGATGCCCAGGGCCGCCACGGCAACAATCACAGCAATCTGGCTGGTGGAGAATGCCGCGGCAACAATGGCGCACAGCAGGCTCATGCCAGTTCCCACACGCAGGGTCTTAATCCAGCCCCGCCGACCTGCCAGCCACCCCGCCAAAGGTGCGGCAAACACGCCAATCAGCGCGGCGGGGGTGAGGAACAGCAACGCCGAGATGGAGGCGGAAAGCCCGAAACCGCCGTCGTGGTCCTGGCTGAGCAGCACCACGGTGAAGTTGATGACCGCGAAGATCCCGGCCAGGGTGAGGACGGTGGTGGCGATGACCGGCCACACCTGGCGGGAGCGCAGGTGGTGCACGGCGATGAGCGGGTGGCTGCGGCGCTTCTCGATGAACCAGAATCCCGCAAAGGACAGCACGGTGCCGGCCAGCAGGGCCAGGGCGGTGGGCGAGGTCCAGCCGGCGGCCGAACCGTCAGACACGAAGTACGTCAGGAACACCAGGAACAGCGAGAGGGAGCCGGCGCCCCACCAGTCCATGGCGCCGCGCACCCCAACAGGCCGTCCGGCGGGCACCAGGCGGAAGATGCAGAAAGCGGCGATGGCGGTGAGGACGAGCACGACGACGAAGATGGACCGGAAGCCGAGGGTCTCGGCCATGAGCCCGCCCGCGTAGCCGTCCACGCCGCCGATCCCGCCGTTGATGGCGGCGATGATGCCCACGGAGGTGCCGAAGACCTTGGCCTGCAGGTTCTCGCTGAGCACGATGTAGGCGAGCGCGAACACGGCGCTGGAGACGCCCTGCAGGAACCGGCCGGTGACCAGCAGCGGCAGGGTGGGCGCGGCGATGCAGAGGATGGTGCCGGCGCCCATGATGCCCAGGACCAGTAGCAGCGCGTCGCGGCGGCCGATGAAGTCGCTCCACCGGCCGATCACGGGCCCGGCGATGGCGCCGGCCAGGAAGAACATGGACTGGACGGGGGCGGCGCTGTCCGCGCTTTCGCCGAAGCTCGCGGCGATCTGCGGCAGCGCGGGGGTGACCATGCTGGCGTTCAACTGGAAGGACAGCACGCCCAGCAGCAGGGTGGAGATCAGCAGGGCGGCGCGGCGGCCGGAGAGCCTGGCCGCGTCGACCTCGGGAAGTACGACGGCGGCGCCTCCTTCCGCGGGAGGCGCGGCTGCGGCGGGGGTCGGGGTGTTCACATCAAACTCCTTTGTTCGAGCAGAAGGGATCGTCTTTCGCGGCGATTCGAGTTGTTATACAACCATGTATGACTCGCAAGTACAACCATGCGTTACACTTTTTCGAAAGCCCGGCCGCTTCCGGCCCTCCCCCTTCAGAGAGTTTTCCCATGCACACAACACGTCCTGCCGTCACCGTGGTCGGCAGCATCAATTTGGACCTGATCGCCACCGCCGAACGGCTTCCGACGGCGGGCGAAACCATCGGCGGCGCCGTGCTGTCCGAACAGCCCGGCGGCAAGGGCGCCAACCAGGCCACGGCCGCTGCGCGGCTGGGCGGCAGTGCCCGGATGATCGGCGCCGTCGGCTCGGACGCGTCGGGGCAGCGGATGCTGGACGCCCTGTCTGCCGCGGGCGTGGACACGTCCGACGTCGCCGTCCTCCCCGAGCCGACCGGGACCGCGCTGATCGTGGTGGACCGCGAGGGCGAGAACCAGATTGTGGTGTGCCCGGGCGCCAACTCGCACCTGTCGCTGGACGAGGTGGAGTTCGGCCCGGACGAGACGGTGCTGTGCCAGCTGGAGGTGGGCTTGGATGTCGTGCTGGAGGCGGCCCGGAAGGCGCAGGGGTTCTTTGTGCTGAACGCGGCGCCGGCCATGGACCTGCCGGCGGAGCCTGCTGGAGCGCTGCGACCTGGTGATCGTCAACGAGAGCGAATACGCCCTGATCCCCGCCCTTGCCGAGGCGAAGCTGGTGGCGGTGACCTACGGCAAGGACGGCTCGGCGATGCTCGAGCACGGCCAGAAGGTGGCCGAGGCGCCGTCGGTTGCAGTTGCCGTGGCGAACACGGTGGGCGCTGGCGACGCGTTCTGTGCGGCCCTGGTCCTGGCGCTGCGGAGCGGCCTGGACTACACGCGGGCGCTGGCGGTGGCGAATGCCGTGGGCGCTGATGCAGTGGGCGACCCCTCATCGCAGCCGGATTTGGCACAGCTGGGCCACTACGTGGAGCGGGCCGCAGCCGCTTCCGGCGCTTCCTCGTGACCGTCGTGCTTCGACATGCTGTGCCGGCGGACTTTGCAGAGGTCCGCCGGATCACCCGCGACGCTTACCTGCGGGCAGGACACTTTTCAGCGGACCATCCGTACATGAGCGTGCTGGAGAACGTGGAACAGCGCGCCGAGCATGCGCAGGTGTGGGTGGCGGAGACTGCCGGGAAGGTGGTGGCGGCGGTAACGCTGACGTTCGCCGGCCAGCCGTACAGCGAGATCGCCCGGGACGGTGAGCTGGAGTTCCGGATGCTGGCTGTGGACCCGGCATATCAGGGCTGCGGTCTCGGCCGGGGTGTGGTGCGCGAGATCGTGGAGCATGTCCGGCAGCTGCCGGACATCGGAGCGATCAGCATCACCAGCGCGTCGTTTATGGAACGCGCTCATCGGCTATACCGGTCTCTGGGTTTCCGCCGCGCACCGGAGCGGGACTGGTATGTGCCCGGCGAGGACGTGCTGCTGTGGGTGTTCAGGCTCGAACTGGGTGGAAGCCTGTCGGCTCGGCCAGCTAAAGTGTCGTCCGTTAGGGGCTGACCGGATTCAAAATGGCACCAGACGGAGGCACCACACATGGCGCCTATGACGTCCCCCGGCAACGTTCTCCCATCCATCCAAATCGCACGAGTTCCTCTAGGGGAAGAACGGTAAGTCTATGCCCGCAGTACCTCCAGTGGGACGGCGGAGATTACATGTTTGGCATGTCCGGATTCAATAAGAAACCAGACCTGATATATCCCGCCGACAGCAAAAGAGCATGCCTGGTCCGTATGATGAGCGGACGGTTGAACATTCCGGGCTTCCTCGTAGGCGTATCGCCGCTTGAGTCTATTTGCTTGCCGGTTCGCCGGGCTCGAACTCCGCCCCGTCACGGCCCTGCACTGCCGACGTAGCCGGCCGAGCCTTCGCCTTTGCCTGCCTTTCCTTCTTCGGAGCCTTTACGAAGTTCAAGGACATACCCATCCTCTTCGCTGCGCGGTCGAGTTGAGACTTGAGGCCGCCCTTGTAGTCGATGTTGTCGCACAGCTTCATAGAAATAATGAGCATCGAGACGGCAGTGCCGAGCCATGCTTCATGATTTTCGAGCCTGGCATCCGGTATTCGCTCCAACCCTGGGTCTTCTTCGATTTCCCTGAGATAGAAATCTCCTAGTGCCATCCCCGCATGGGAATAGGAGCTCATCACGCGGTAGGCAACGTATATGGCCTTTCCGCCTTCGATGTCTGCACACCTCTGTTCGAAGGGCGGGAGCGTTGTGCTGTCCAGGGAATCCAGTATTTGATCGATCTCATCGAGATCGGAATTATCGAACCCTTCGCCCTCGATCTCAATCACACCCTTGATTGCAGCTCTTCTCTTCTGGAAACCTTCCGTGAGGATGGCCCAAGTATTGCTGGGCTCCAAGTAGAGCCACATGCCGGTCATAGTGTTCTCGACCATGAGCCGGATGAGCGGGACGGCGATGATGCCGCGGTCTTTTTCGGATAAATCCAAAACTGTGCTCATCAGGTTTACGACGTGATTAGTGAAGCTCCAAAGGATCGGGCCGCCTACCTCGTACTCACCCTTCATGTGAAAGGGTTTCATCTGCCATCTGTCCCAATGCTCGATGAGCTTACGGGCGAAAGCTCGCAGATCTGCAAGGTCATGAAAGCCTTGATGAACCGCTGCCCCGTTGTACAACTCCTCAGCCATCTGGTCCTCTCTTTACGCGGGTCGGTTACATCAATATTGAGCGCTATGGGCTTCGCGGTAGGCATGGCCGCTGATGCTCTCTATAGAAGGGTTGGAGCGCGTTCGAGGGCAGTCCCCTTCTTCGTCTCCTGGGATGCAGTTAGTGCCACGATTATTGGGAAAGCCCTAATTGATGACAGCGGTCATTAACGTCGTAGCTATTCTTTGCCCACAAGTTCCGTCAGGGTGCGGAACTCTAAGCACGTTTGAAGCACATCACGGATCTGTCTGGTTGACGTATGGAGCGGTGTCGAGGATGACCTGAGCCACCTGGTTCGCGCCCCCGATGGGGTTGCCTGGACTTGCAGTTATCGGGAGGTCCACGCGGAATTTCACAGAACTGACATCAACGTGATGGCGAACCGCGACGTCGTCCCTGCGCAACACCTTGACAGCGCTGTCCGACATGTCATAAGCGCGGAAGAAGTTTGTAAGGAAGGGTGTGGTGTATGAGGGCTCGGGCACCTGCGTGCCGTGCTGGTATCCGTCACCCGAGCTCGCGCCATATTCCGCGACATGGGCGCGGAATAAGTCAACCACTGATTGGCCAGCCCCTGCTCCCTCCGTCCGCTCGATGATTCGATCCACCAGTTGCGGAATCGTGAAGGCATTACCCCCAGGCTCGGCAGAGCGCAAACCGATGCTCACCAAGAACAGCCGGTCCTCCCGTGCGCCTCCATCGGAGCCATCACTCCGCTCGACTTGATGGATCCCCGCAACGAGATGCGAGGAAACGCTCCGGGTTGTAGTCTTCACCTCCACGCCGGTGGAGCCCCAAGAGAAGTCCCTCGACGACCTCGTCCAACCGTCCCACGATCCGATGATCGAGGCCACCTGCTGATCATCGGCCTGGCGGCACAGGGCGTCAAGCAAGAGAAGTTCGCCAGCTAGACCGAGGATAGCCTCGTTCGACAGGCGAAGTCTCTCAATAGCCAGTTCGATGATCGGCTCGGTCTGAGCAAACGCCTGCTTCAGGGACATGTCAGCACCGCCTCGCAGCAACTCGGTGCAGATAAACGCGGCCACCTGATCGAAGTACCCGAGCGAAGGGAGCAGAAGCCGGTTCGCTTCAAACGGCGGTGCCTGATCGCGGTGCCATGGGCGGAACTCGATCGCCTCGCCAACCACCTTCGACAAAGGTTTGAGTTCGGCGCCACTGAGAAACACCTCGACCTGGCCCATGTGGTCTCTCGATACACCAACCACATGAGCCCCGGTCAGCCACTTGATATCGCGGACACCGACTGATGACGCGATCGGTACGCTGGCGATGAGATCGAGAACTGACTCATAAGTTGTCATCTTGGCTCCTCGTCAGACTACGCTCAGCGTTCCGGTGCGTGTCGCCGCGAACTGCTCGGGGCCGCCCGATGGAATGCAGACACCAACCGCCACAGCAGGGTGTGCCTGACCTGGCAGTTGGTTCACGTAGAAGAGAATCTGACCATGTGACCCCGGCGGCCGCCACGGAGCACCATTGGTCACCACCGGGAGTTGCTCGCCGCGGTGGTAATAATCGAAGAACTCGTCGCCGCGATAGCCGAGCGCACCAGCACTCGGGTCGTTCGCGCCCCACGTCGTCTCGAGTTCACCGTTGGCTCCGACCCGCTTTCTCGTCGCACGAATTTGAAAACCCAGTTCTGCGAGAGGGCCGCTGCTGATTGGTGCGCCATCGCCGAAACGGATACCCACCGAGAATCTCGGCTGCTGCAGGCGCTTTTCGTGTAGGTTCGCCATTGACCAGAGGTCGGCCGGCGAGCCCGTCACAAAGAGACCCCGGACGGGCCGAGTTAAGCATGCCTCCCACAAGCGCAGGTAAGCCGGGATCGTATAGGGGCAATCTTGCCGCACCTGCGATGGCGCACCAGAAGGCGGCGCAGGTGGTTTATATAACTGCGCGCCACTTGGTAGAGGATGGATCGCCGAGACGCGGGCCTGCAACTGCGACCAAAGGTATCCCAACTGGTTATCAGCACCGGGGCGATAGAAGTCGTACGCGAGGTCATCCAGGAGGTTCGCAGCCTCCGCCAGCGACAGAGTCTCGCGGAGCGCGCGCCCTCTCGGTCTCTGTCCCACAGTAAGTTCGGAAGAATCCCGGGTTGAAAACAGGTCAGCGACGAGCGCGCATTCGGGTCGGGCGTGGAGCCGTCGTTGATCAGCGTCACGAAGGGCTTGGAACTCGGACACAGCGGCTTCCGACCGAGGTTCGCGATCTTCCCTGTAGCGAGAAACTGCAAGCCGTGCAGTACGACCGGGTCGGGCGCGTCGCCCTCCATAGCTTCAGATATGGCCACACGGACCGATTCATCAATGTCGTGATAAGCCCTGAACAAATCAATCTGAGAGCGTGTGGCGAACAGACGGCACAACTCGATGTGCGGCCCTCGATACCCGAACCAGCGCTGCATCTGCATCTGAGTATCCGCAAGTGGATTCCCAGATCCTCGCTGGAACAGCGCCGTCGTCATCCCCTCCAGAGTCAGCCCACGAGCCATCACATTGCCGGAAACGAAGATGGTGGACAGGTCGCGAGCCGCGCGCCACCTCCCGGTGGTTTCGTCGAAGGACGGCTTGTACTCGGGGCGGTCGTCTGCAGTGGGGTCACTATTGACCACTGAGACTCGGGTACCCGGAATGATCTCGGTTGCCAATAGGTCCCTGACCGTGGGCCAGTCCGGCACCTCGCGCACGTTCAGGACATTGAATTCGGTGCTGATTTCGCTCAGTGAGCGCCTGTATTTGTCGAGCCACACAGCCCACAGTGACTGCTCCTTGAGCATCTTGTTGACGAGGCTGGCCGGGAGGCGCGCATCTCCCGATTCCAGGAGTTCTCGGGCGGCTGTACGGTCACTGATGCCTGCCCAGAGCAGCACGTCCTCGGCCCCTCTGAAGTGCCCGTCAATGTCAGCTGACGGATGAAAGAGCATTGAGTGGGGCTCCGACCCGGCTGCCAGCGCATCCTCGCGGCTGGCGAAATCGACCCGTGCCGCGGAGTGCGGTCCCAGCTTCCCGGAGGCCGCCCGGTCGAGCCTGATGGCACCAGCCACCAGGTAAGCGCGCAAGGACTCTCCGAGGTCGTCATCAGGCTGGCCAGCGAGTTCCACACACAGGCTCGGCCGATGCGCCCCGCCGGTAGTACACCTCGCCGCCGGTGTAAAAGCTGTCGAGTCCAGCCGGTTCGGGGTATGTCGACGACCTTGGCGCGCGGTCATTGCTGAGGTCGACAGGGTACCCGCTGTCAAGCGGCGTCCGCAGCGAGATCACGAAGTCCCGCGGTGCCAACGGGTTGTGGTCCTCCTGCAGCAGGTTCGCCTGCGGCGTCGCGGTGTAGCCGACGTAGGTGGCGAACAGGTTGGACGGCGGGCTCACCGCGCGGGGATCCCAGAGATCGGCAATCGCGCGAGGGATTTGCTTGAGATTCCCAAAGATAGGGTCCTGGCCTGCTTCCACAACGGCGTCCAGGACCGAGCCATCGTCCGCCTCGTCATCGAGCACCAGCATGTGTGCCGGGCGCGGGAGCCCACTCACCGCATTGAAGACGCTGCTTCGGAGGGAACTTCCGAGCGCGTAGAGGTGGTTGGTCTGTTTCATTGCGACAACGATCAGCGGCTGCTTAGCGGTCAGATTCCGCCGAATCTGCGCGGACGCGACCCGGTATGTCTCCGTCAATGATGCTGCGGCCCCGGACAGCACGATTCCGGGGCGGGGACACAGAGTGCGCCGTGCAGGCTCGCGCCGCGTCGTCCGACCCTGCATCGAGTTGCTCGATCAGACGCTCGTAAGTCTGACGCCAGAGTGATAACCGTGTGCCCGCGAGGATGACAACGATATCGGTTCCCTGGTCGAGGGCGAGTGCTGTCACGCCGAGCATCGACGCGGTCTTGCCCGATTGGACTGAGCCCATTACCAAGCCGGTCCGAACTCTGTCCGCAGGCCATGTGGCGGAATTGGGCTCACCAATGCCGAAGATGCCGCGATTCAAGATGTATTTGCAGTCGGCTTCCAGCGCCTCGCGGGATGTGACCGTGAGTCCCTTAAGTTCCGCAGCGTACCGTTCCCACCACGAGCGGCTTGTGCCTGCTGGCGAAGGCGGCGGATTGAAGTACACTCGCTCTGTTGTGTCCCCCGTCATGCCACCCCTACGCGGCTTTCGGCGGGAGGATCGAATTGAGAAGCGATTCGACGCCAGATGAACCGAACCGCGCCCTGATCGACTCCGACGCCGTGGAGATGTCGACGCCTAGCATTTCGACGACGCCTTGGGCGATCCTCGCGATATAGTCCCACTGGGTACGCGTCTGGGTTTTCTCAATCCGTTGCCACCCCTTCGTGGTTGTCGCCTCGCGGATCTTGTCCGCGGAAGCCTTGATGCGGTCCTCAATGTCGTCGGGGGCACCGGCTGCGGCGATCGCGATGCCGACCAATGAACCGACGAGTTGCAACTCCTGCCACTTGGCGCCTTTGCCGCCATCCTTGAACTTGTCCGACCAGAGTTCGTCGTATGCGGCATGGAGTTCTGCCGCCCGGGAAATCCAGCCGAACAGGTCGGCGAGCTTTGCCTCATTGCGCAGTGCGTTCGAATTGCTCTCCTGCACCCGAGCGAGGAGGAGGTCGATGTGCCGCGCTGTTGACGGCAAGTCCTTCTTTTTGGTGTCGTTGAGGAGCACAGACACCACCCAGCCAAGGACCTTGGTCCGGCGATAGCGCGAGTCTCCGAAGCCGTACTCCTTCAGCGTCGTGCCGAGTTCCTGGATGCCTGGGACCTTTACCAGAGAGGGGCGACATCTGCGATGTTGCTCCGCGAACTGGCATCTCCCGCGGCGACGAGGATTGCGCGTGTGAGTTCGATATCGTGGTAGATCGCGTTGCGGATTTCCTCGGCATTCAGGTGCATGCCCTGCTTGTTGTAGAGCTTGAAAACCTCGTGGATTTGGCGTTGGCTCGCCTTGGTGTATTCGATCACCGGTACCTTGTACCGGGGCACCGCTCCAAAGAGGTTCTTGACCTTCACTTCCTGATCTGCGACGTTGACGATGTTGTTCTGGATCTGTGTGAAGTACTTTCCACGCAGGGGTTCCAAGATGGGGCCCACCAGCCCACCCCGTCCATCGGCCCGAAGCTTAAACGGGAAGTAATACTCATCCTCGAGTTTCGCTGTCAGCGGCTCGCCCACGGCCTGCTTCCAGGCCCTGCGGAATTTGGGGTAATCGGAGTCGAAAAGCGTGCTCAAACCAGCCGTCGGGTACTTCTTGTCCGCCTCGGCGATCTTCTCGAGGGCGATGGGGTGTTTTCCGATGAAGCGCAGTATCGCCGTCAGGCGCTGCTTTCCGTCGACGACTTCATGCGGTGTCGCCGCCCCCGTGTTGAGCAAGATGATCGAGGGCAATGGTATACCGCGCAAGACGGACTCGATCAGGGCCTGACGGTCACCCGTGCGCCACACATCGCCTCGCTGGTAGGAAGGAGTCAGGTTCAAGTCCGTACCGCTCAGCACGGAGATAGCCCAGACATCGGCGCTAGCCGTCACGGGCTCCGGGGCAACCGCTTCGGCGCTATCCTCCTCGGTCGACCAGGCCTGTTCCCAGGCCGTAGTTGCAGACGCTCGGCTGGCGCCTTCGACGTCGAGTTCGGCGAGGAACGCCTGCTGCTGCCGAGCGGCCAGTTCAGAGCGTTCACTCAGCCGTTCCAACGCAACGTCCGTCAGCCGAGGCGCGCTCCCGGTCGTGTCGATGCCTTCCGCCTCCTCCTCGAAGCCCAAAGCAGCGGCAAGGCTTACGACGAATGCCTCACCGTCGGACGTTGGCAGGTCATCGCTGAAGTGAAGCCAGCCCTGGACGTCGGCAAGCCTGGACATCCATGCGTCCGATTGGAAGTCGACGTCGCTCGCGGTGAACTGGGGGCAGAGCTGGAGGCCGGAAGGCGCATCCGTCGCCTCTGAAAGTTCTGCCAGCGACTCCGCTACCTTGCCCTGGAGCCTGCGTGCGTGAATCTTCGTCAGGAAGATCGTCTTCGGTCTCTTCGATGCTGTAAAGCTCCATCAGGAACTCCTAATCTCCGTATTGAGACGGGTTACGCTGCTTGCGGGCTCTTCGCAATCTGTGTGGACATGTCAAGGCCTATGAGCAAAGGTTCGGCAATGGCTTTGACTACGCTTGCATTCACGGCGTTGCCTAGAGCCTTATACGCGTGGATGTCGCTCTCCGGCAGGTCAATGCCGCCCAGACTCTGCAACTCAGCGCACTCGCCCGGCGTCATATACCGACGGTTACCCGTCGGCGAGATTCTTGCCCCGAGGATCGGCACCTGCGTGTTCGTCATCGCGATCAAACTCGGTGCCGTAGTCGGCCGCTTCGCCCGTATTCCGGAGGCCCGCACTTGTAAGACATACGCGTCGATGTCGCGCACTCCGCCCTGAGCGTTCCACTCGAACTTCTGGAAACTGGACGGGAATTCCCACGGCTGCCATTCGTACAGCCATGGCTCGATCCACTTCCGGTTGGTGAGAAAGAATTCGCGATTCTGGCGTATAAATGACTGCTTCCAAGCCGGAAACTCCATATCGCCATCACGGCGTGAGTGACTCGGGATGAGTTCGCGCTGCCCTTCGCTGCTGAGCCGCTCGAGCGGAAAACCGAAAGAGCCAGTGAAGCCGTCAAGTTCACGTGGACGACTCCTGGCCCACGAGTTCGGTGGGGTCGTGGTCTCGTACGGATACGTTGCCCTAAACTCCATTGACCAGATCGGGAACCACGGCAGCTTGACATTAGAGGGTGAGCGGCGCAGGAAGTCGCCCCACATATCGATTGCCCGCAAAGTCTGCTTATGAATGTCGCGGGAGGGCGCGGCATCGGAGTGTAGAACCGAAGCAATGCTGGTCGTACCTTCGAACTCGGTCGGCCATTTGAAAGTGTCGAGGCCGTCTAGAGATCCGACAAAGTAGGCCCGCTCCCGAACCTGCGGGATCCCGAACTGGTGTGGAGAGAGGCGGTGGACCTGAACCTCATAACCGAGTTCTTCGAGCTTGGCCACAATAGTTGCGGCAGTCCTTCCGCCATCGTGCCGGAGTATATTCGGGACATTCTCCAGGATGAGGCGCCGGGGACGCTTCACGCTGAGAACGTCGAACACCTTGAAGAACAGCCGGCCCTGCAACGTGTGCTCGAAACCGAGTTGTACCCCTGCCTTTGAAAACGGCTGACAGGGGAATCCTGCCGTGAGGACCTCGTGGTCCGGCACCTTTTGAGAAATTATCTCGTCGGAGTCCAGTTCATTCACATCAGACCACGGCGTGATGCCGAAGTTGTGGTCGTAGAGCTTATTCAGGGTGGGTTCCCACTCGGCCGCGAATACGCCTTTGCCGCCGAGGTCGTTGAGTGCGACGTGGAACCCACCGAGCCCCGCAAAAAGGTCGACAAAACGGAATCTGGCGTGGGGCTGGTCCACCGATCCCCCTTTCATATTTGAAGTTTCAAGGCGTGAGTCTGCACAACGCATGTCCCGCTCCCCTCCGGGGACTCCGTTGAGTTCCTGCGAATCTCCGAAATTTAGCCGGTCTCATCCCGAAGCAGCCAGCATGGGGCCACGCGAAGTGACCAGGCGCTTGCATTCTCCCGTTGTACTCTAGCGGGGGCCCACGACATCGAGGGAATGCCGCGCCGGACAGAGTTAGCCCCGGATGCCCGGCCTTCCTGCTTCTACCCTTCACGCGTGGTCCAGGCGCTTCAACGTGCCTGTGATGAGTGGAAGTCGACCCAGGGCTAAGCGTCGGCAGAAGGAAGTAGAATCTGGTCGGCCCCGATACCAAGCAGATTCAAAGTCCCACTGGCCAACACGTTTCAGACTATTGCAACACCCAAGTGTTGCTTTGGCGCCGCTTCGAAGGAAACGGCGTCTAGGTGACACGATTTCGCCAGGTCTCCTGCGAGCCGATACAGGCCCGGTCCTTTGGGCGAACCGAATTGGTAAAGCCGGTAAAGGTGGTAGAACTCTGGAGCGGCACCAGAGACCCGAACTTCCCCTCGCGTTACGAAGAACGGCACGTCAATAGCGTACTTGGTGGTCTTGACTTCGATCCACTTTTCGCGGCCTGCTGGGTCAAAGGAAAGTACGTCATAGCCAAGGCCATCGCCCCTTGTTTGGGCCACATGCTCAACGCGATCCGCAAGCTTCGTTCGCCCGATGCTGTGAAGAAAGGACTGCTCCCTCCTTGCTACGGCCAACTCGCCCGCCAAGCCGAGCGCTCGGTTACCCGCTTCCAATTGGAGATAGTCGCGCCTATATGGCCGCGCCATTCCCCGCCCATGCAGGATATCCGTGATCACCTCGAGCGGCGCATCAGCTTCCCGGGTGATGTCAGTAGGCCCTAACGGCAAATCATCCATGAGCCTAGATTCCAATATCCCATCAAGCGATTTTCTATGATCTAGTTCGCTAAGAACGGCCCCTACTAGACTGCCCTGATAATTCGCCAACGGCGACAGTCCAGGCAGGTGTGGGTAGCCGAGACCTACGAGGACGGCGCTGATGTTGCTCATTTTGAATGATATCGATTTCAAGCTTCGCGAACGGAATTGTTCCGACAGTTCGCGATAGACATTGGCCTTGACAAATTTTTGCCCACCTAAGTCCATCAAAAGCAGGTCAAAGTACTTTGTCACAGTGGCCCTAACTTCATAGTCAGTCCACGGTTTTCCCGTCTCCCCCATAATCATGCTGCCAGGCTATAGCACTATGCGACATTGCGCGCAGCGCAATCCGCCGACCAGTTCCACAGGCAGTTCTCTTCCTGATGGTTACCCAAAGCTGCCTCTAGCAAGGGGTTTCCTACAACTAGGACAACGACCGTACGGAGCGGACCGTGGACGTCTCCGACCTCTCATCCAACTCCCCGGCCGCGCCATCATGTCTTCCTCCGATGCCCCTGCAGCCTCCGTCGAAACAGTGCCGTCGATGGGCAGCAAGCACGACGCGGAGACCGGGCCTCCATCGCAGCCCACGCCCCCTCCAAACGTCCAGCCAAGGGGAACACCCCTGCCACCGAAACTGCGAATCCCTGGCTGACCGCCGAAGCATCCAGCACGAACCCAATGAGTGACCTAGGCGAATGGGACGGCGAGCGCGACGTGTCCGACAATCTTCAGGGACTGTGGGAGCTCAGTAGCCTGAAGCAGAAGAAGGCGCTGAACCGGAGCTCTTCTGCAAAGATCTGCTGAGCTTCGTGCAGGAACAGCTTTCTCCTACCGACGGAGCCCCAGCGGAACCGACCGCATCTGGTGGCACGACCACGCAGATAAGCACACGGGCGTCCTACTCTCCGCCGACGGGCCGCTCAAAGGATGCAAACCCATTGCTGGCGGGCACGGTGCAAACAAGCTCAAAGCTCTCCCGTGTGATCCTCCCCGGAAGGCCTGTTTTGATTTGCTTGACTCGATCGGTGTGGCGGCACCCAGTTTCCCGCTGCTGTCTGTCCATTATGGAAAGATGGCTGCTATCGCCGCCGCCGGAGGCGCACCAGTTACATCGAGGAGAGATTTTGGCGGATGAAGTTGGGGGGCACTTCACCCTGCTCGAAGTTGGTTCCCGAAGGGGAAACTTTGGGGTAGTTCGCAAGGGGATTGATCGACGCGACGGATCATTCGTGGCTGTTAAGTTTGTTAACAGCCAGTCCGATGATCTGAGTCTTAAAGTTTTTCGACGTGAAACGAGGACACTCGGAGAGCTCACTCACCCCAACATCGTCCCATACCGCGGTTCCGGAATTGACGAGACAGGCACCTACTACATCGTTTTGGACTGGGTCGAGCGCAACCTCGACGACGTTCTCAAGGAGACGGGCCCTTGGACCTCGTGGGACCGCCTCTACACGGAGTTCGCTCTGCCCCTCGTGGAGGCTCTGGCCTATACGCACCTTAAGCAGGTCGAGCATCGGGATATCAAGCCCAAGAACGTACTCATGTCCTCCAGTGGTGTACCCATGTTGGCCGATTTCGGCATCGCCAAAATCCGTGGCGACGAGGAGGAAACCACCAACACCGTGGCGGACTGGCACTCCCGTCCTTACGCCCCGCCGGAGCTGAACGCCGACGCTCGGTATGTCCGCGACGTCTACTCTATTGGTGTTTTGTTACTTCAGTGCTTGAGCAAGAACCAGCTAACCTCCTTGGCGGACGTTGAGCATGCAGTGCAGGGGGTTGATGTACCACCGGCGATTCGTAAAATCCTAAATGCTTGCATCGCCACTGATCCGAGCGAGCGTCCAAAGAATGCCAGTGATTTACTAGGCCTTCTCGCAACTGCCCAGAAGCGCCGCGTCACCACAGCGGCTTCCAGCAAGGCCATCTGGTTAAGGATGCAAGGCAGCGCGGCCGCTGCACTCGCCGGGGATAGGGACAACCGACAAGAGGCGCAAGCGATCGCTCAAGCTGACCTAGGCGGGGAGGTCTATTCGGCTTTCTTTTTCGACCGAGACTCAGGTGAACCACAGCGTGACTCCTCTTTATAGTGGGGGAGACTTGGCGCTTCCATATCAAGCCGGATGGCGAGGGCGCGGTGCTCGTCTCCGCGAAAAAGCTTGAGTTCGATGAGCTGGAGCGTTTTCGACGCCGAGCGCTCCTGCTCTCTCGCCGGTATCAATGGGCTTTCTACCGGCCCACTAACCTCACTGCTGCAAGGGAGGCCGTAGGGGAGCTGATCGACGCACTTGATGATTTCTACAGTGAGCAAGCCGAGAGCATCGCCGCCGGAGCAGTGGACCGTGAGGGCGACGACCTGTTCGATACCTGGCTTCGGGTGCTCACTGCCCGCGAAGAGCTTGCCCGGGGCGAAAAAAGCCGATTACTTACACCAAGTGCAAAACTAAGGGCCGCGAGGCGACTTTCACTCTCGTTGATCCTGTGGAACAAGATCTCGTCAACACGGAATGGCGCGTCAAGGACCAGTACAGCGAACGACGCTTCGGTTGGGGTGAGGTCATTGACCATGACGGGGACAAAGTCGTTATCCTAGGCAGTCGTTGGGGCAGCCTGCCGGATCGCGGGCAACTCATCCCGCATATCGGCCCGGACGAGATTGCTATTGGAAGGCAGCGCGAGGCAGTTATTGCAGTCAAGAACGGCGCAGCTGCTCGTCCAGAGTTGCGAGAACTGTTGCTGCGCCCAGAGGGCGCGAAGGAGCCTCGCCCGGCAGCCATCACCAACTGGAGCCGCAACCTTGATAGTAGCAAGAAGGAAGCTGTCAGTAAGGCGATTGGAGCCTCGGACCTATTCTTGGTCCAAGGTCCCCCAGGCACTGGCAAGACAAGTTTTATTGCCGAACTTGTTGAGCAAACGCTTCTCGCCAAACCGGATGCCCGGATATTGATAGCCTCACAAACTAATGTCGCGGTGGACAACGCTCTGGAGAAGCTTGATGCAGGCGGCTTCTCCAATCTTGTCCGACTCACTAGTGCAGATGTAACTCGCGTCAGCAATTCCGTACGCCACCTATTACTAGAAGCCCAGATGAAGCGCTGGGCGCAACTGGTTCGCAAGCGGGCTGAAGCGCAACTGGGGGCTCGCGCGGAAGCTGCTGGCATTCCTAGCGCCCACCTTCGTGCCGCACTCGCCCTGCAGCAGTTTGTAGGGACCGTTAACGAAATCACCATGTTGCAGTCGCGGGCACTGATTGATGACCAGAAGGAGACCGAGGAGACGGAGCTTACCACAGCCCTGGGATCAAGTGAGTCGACGTCGTCCGTCCAAGAGCGAGTCGATGCGCTCATCGACTTGCGTGATGAGCTAGTCGATGAGGCTCAGTCTCTGTTGGCGAGCGACCTCACTCTTTCCCACAACATGACGAGTCAGGACGCCCTCAACGCCGTCGAACTGCTTGTCGGTGACGGCGACGCCGAGCGCGCGCTACTTGCCCGCCTACGGCTTCAAGGCCAGTGGCTGCAGCGCATCGCTTCTGACGAACGCCTAGCCACGACCTTTCTTGACCAGACCAGCGTTATTGCGGGTACTTGCACAGGTTTTCTGCGTCATCCTGCCGTTCGCCATCTCGATATTGACCTATGTATTGTCGACGAAGCCTCGCGCGCAACCTTGACCGAGGCCCTTGTGCCCGTGTCTCGCGCCAACCGTTGGGTCTTCGTTGGAGATACGAAACAGTTGCCTCCTACAGATGAAGAATTGCTCCGAAGCCGCGAGCCTCCTGACTGAGCAACAACTCTCGGAGGAGGACATTAAGGAGACACTCTTTCAGCGCCTGGCCGACAAGCTGCCTCCTCATTCCCAGATGATGCTTAGTCAGCAGTACCGCATGATTCGCCCTATTGGAGACCTCATCTCATCCTGCTTCTACGATGAAAAGCTCAGCTCAAGCCGTGAGGATGGTTTGGATGGTTACGAAGTCGGCTATGGCAAGCCGGTGATGTGGGTCGACACCTCTGCCCTCGGCGATATCCGACGGGAGTCCGCTCCCCAGGGTCAGGCGACCAGCTATGCTAACCGCGCGGAGGTCCGAGTACTGATGGATCGCTTGAGAATTCTCAACAATGCGATCGACCATAAGGTCATCAAGCTTCCCAAGGAAGGCAAAGCCTTGGAGGTGCTCGTTATTGCGCCTTACGTAAGCCAGGTCACCGAATTGAAGGTGCAAGTCGCTCCCATATTGGGCCGCCTCCCTCACTTGGACGTCACCATCATGTCCGTCGATGCCGTGCAAGGACGGGAATCGGATGTTGCCTTGCTTTCAGTCACCCGCAGTAATGCGGGCGGACACCTTGGTTTCCTGGGTCCCGAGTATTGGCGACGTATCAATGTGGCCTTGTCACGCGCAAAATTCGGCTTGACGATTGTCGGCGACGCTGGATTCATCAAGGGAACGACGGGGGCACTGCGCCAGGTCCTCAGATATATAGAGATGCACAACGAGGATTGTGAAATCAGAATGGCTGAACGATGACCGTCACTGCTTCTGAACAGATCCGGCGTCGCTTTGGTAATCAGCGTCCTGGTCTTGAGCTACTTGGACTTGTCGAGGCTGCCCTGCCAGTAACGGTACTTCGGCTCGATGTGCTCGCCCAGGAACGCAAGCAACTTCCATTGTTAGACGAATTCATCATTCGCTTCATCCATGAAGGCGTCGAGCATATCGACGAGCTGACGGAACTGCTCGGCCTTGAACGGGAACAGGTTCTCAATGCCACCGCTGAGCAGGTTAGCGAAGGCAACGTTAGGCGCTTGGGTGGCGGACTGGCGCTGACTGCCCAAGGATTGGAAACTGCACGAAGCTTAGCTGCCATCCAGCCAGTGCTTAGGCAGCTGCCGGTCCCATTTGATCGCTTGACTTGGAGCATCGAGAACTATCCGCAGATCACCTTGGTGCGTAAGAAAGAAGCCGAGGACCTCGGTTACCTCCTGCTGCCGGCCAAGAAACACTCTCGAGTGACCTTGGAGGATCTGACGGTCGAACGGTTCAACCAGATCTTTCGTAGTCGCGATGACCGAAATCGGCTCATTGAGATCATCAGAATCCGAAAAATTGCCTCCCAAAACCAGTTTCTCTACCTTCCAGCGAAACTGCTCGTCTACGGCAACCCTGACTCAGGGGAAGTAGAACTCGCCCTATGTGTCGAGGGTGAGCTTCAGACAATGCATGGGCTGGAGTTGGCAGCAATGGATGCGGTGTCTAAGCTCGGTATCCAAGTCGGCCAGCCCGAGCCGCGCCCCAAACTTGAACCAGCGTTGGAAAAACTGCGTGTGTCAGCCGAACAGGTCGAAGTCTTGGCCCAGGGGATTAAGACCTCGCTCCCTAATGTCGAGAGCGTCGAACCGTCTAGCAGCGAAGCGCCTCCGAAAGTGTCGGAAATGCCTGTCCGCAGTGTCAGCGTTTTCGAGCACCCCGATCATTTGACGGCGGCCCTAGAGTCAGCCAAAAAACGTCTTCTGATCATCTCGCCGTGGGTAAAAGGTGGCGTTGTAAACACTGACTTTGCCGCTAAACTTGAGCGGCGCCTTCGAGCCGACGTTGAAGTCTACATCGGTCATGGAATCGGTCCGGACGATCGTGATTCAGACGAGTGGGCACTGAGAAAACTGCACAATCTGTCGAAACGCTACCCAAGTAAGTTCCATTTCGTACGGCTCAAGAACACGCACGCGAAAATCCTTATCTACGACGGTATATGGATCAATACCAGCTTCAACTGGCTGTCCTTCAAGGGCGATCCGGACAGAACCTTCCGAATGGAAGAAGGCACACTGGTTCAAATTCCTAATGAGGTCGACAAGGCATACAAACAATACGTGACGATCCTTCAGCAAGACGCCAAGTAATCGCACTCTTCCGTGCGCCCCCGGAGGTCTGTTTTCATAACCGGTGTGCGTCAAGCCGATTGGGCTACTACCGCCCTGGTCAACGGCCTCCCAAGAAGAGTGACATCAACAGTGATTCCGCAGTCAGTAGAAGGACCTGTGCGGTGACATAGTCAACTGCTATAGAGTGTTTGGCTTTTTGTGCTTCCTTCATTAGCGCTGTCAGGGACGCCGCCTGGGCCTTAACCAAGGGTGCAGGAAGCCCCGCCAGTGATGCTGAGTATTTGAAGGTTTGGAAGCCACTCGATATTGCCGTTCGGGGCCAGTGATATTGCCGGTGGGGGCCAGTGGCCGGGGTTGTGGGGGCCACTGGCCCCCACCGACGTTTTCTTAGTGCTTCATGGTGGCGTGCTGGCGCATGTTGTGGTTGCCGGTATCGACCCAGATGGTGTTGTGCACGATGCGGTCCATGATCGCATCGGCGTGGACCCCGGAGCCGAGCCGCTGGTGCCAGTCTTTCTTGGCGTACTGGGTGCAGAACACGGTTGATGCTGTGTCGTACCGGCGTTCCAGCAGTTCCAGCAGCATGCTGCGCATGCCCTCGTCGGGGTGGTCGAGAAGCCATTCGTCGATCACGAGCAGGGTTTATGGGGCTGGCGCAAGGTGGGGCCACTTAAAGCTAATCGGCCAGCAGCCCCTCGTGCGAGGCCGGTGCTGCTGCGCACTCGGACTACGATGAGGCATGGATTCTGCCCTTGTTGCCGCCCTGATTACAGCATCTTGCGCCCTAGTGGCTTCTTTAGTTGCGTCATTAATTGCAGCGACATCAAGTCGGCGCACACAACTGGGCCAAGCAAAGAACAACGAAGAGCTGATCCGCCTGAAAGACCGCCTTGATACGGATAGAAACGATCACGAGCGGCAGCTAAGCGCACGAGCCGAAGTTGAAAATCTTCGAGAACCGCTACTGGGTGCGGCCAAGGATTTGCAGGGCCGCATCGATAACATTCGCAATAGAAACTTCGTTTTTTACCTCAATAGTGAAGATGCCTACCGCCGTGATGTGGCACTTCTTGGGACTCTGCATCGGTTTGCTAGATATTGGGCAGTTCAGGAACTCCTGCACAGCCGTACCAACTTGCTACGTTTCGATTCCGACCAACGCACCGCCGAGGTTGCTGAACACGTCGGCCGTCTGGCACGCACCTTCGCATCAGACAGCTCCGCCGGTCTCAACCTCATCTTCTGGCGAGAGGAACAGCGGGCCGTCGCCGAGCTAATGCTCGATTTCGGCAGCGAAGACCCATCGGCTACGGTCACGGGATTTGCCACCTTCAGAAGGAGGTATCACGAGGACCTCCGAAGAGAGGCGCCCGAAGACCTCGCCCTCTGGTTGGGCCGCTTCGCTCAGGACCTCCAACTGCCAACAATCGCCGAAAACCGTCGCTTGAAGGAACTGGGCGAAAACCTTGCCACATTAGTCGAAACACTGGAAAGGGACCGGACGGTCAACGAAGCGCGGTAAGCGCTCGGTCCTGGCCGGTAGTTTTCACTCGGTTGGTCCTCATCGCATTTCGTGGCCGCCGTTCCGACAGGAATGCCCTGTTCTCCTGACGCGTCGTCGATGGCTCCGACTCTCCGGAGCCATCAATGGGAACGAGCCCTGGCCGCTTGCGTGCCATGATCTTGCTTGCAGTTGCCTGACCGACAGCAAGGTGGTTTCAAAGCAGCCGCCAGAGTATAAAAAATCAGGCGTGGCGTCGCCTAAGTATCTTTCATGCTCCACAAGAAAATAACACCCTCAAGGACGGCGTCGAACCCCAGGAAGGAATGGGCGGCATCGACGAAGGTGGCGGCGAACCTAGGAACACGTTTGGTGTACGACTGTGGCCATCCCTTATACCTAAAGCTGCCACAATGACTACCCAAATACCCTTGCGTGTTCGCCTGATGTGCGCCGGAGTGCGGATCTACGTTTTATTTCAGCGGTACTCCGGAAGCGTCACGGCTGAAAGTATTCGCCTTGCACAGGATCATGATGCCTTCGATGACACCCCATAGACCGACAAGCCCGAAGGTAAATGCGAACGTCAGGACGAACACGGCAGCCTGGACAACTCCCCAGCCTTTGTCGCCCAAGTAGAATCTGTGTGCACCAACAAAACCAAGCAGGATCCCTAAAATTCCGGCTGTCGTCCTCGACTTTTGCTCCCGTCCTTCAGGCGTAACCGATTGCCATTCACGGCGGGCAATCTCCTTGGCTGCAGCCGCCGGCATGGTCTCCATCGTCCATCGCACTCCGTCCCAGCGGCGGGCAACGCCAGGCTCCTTGTTGTACCATCCGGCAGTCACAGAGTTGAGGCTCGCTGTAAGCATCGCACCGAATGAATGTGTAACGCGGGTTCCTGGTTTGGGAGCCGGATTCAGATGGTTGTACCACTCGAGGTCTATGTGCGCGTTCGCCTCGTCACGGCTCTGCCGCCCCTCGGCCACATCCAAGTCCGCTCGGGCCACAAGGAGTTCGTGGAATGCCTCGTTGGGCTTCTTACGCCCCTCAGCCACCGCACGGTCGGTGCGGGCGGACAGCAGGGCATAGTCCGCCTCGCCTTGAGACATACGCCCCTCGGCCACAGCCCGGTCCGTGCGGTTCAGAAGCCGGTCATAGTCGGCCTCGTAGGCCTGCTGCTTCTGGATCTCGAGCATTGCGCTCTGCTGCTGCAAGAGCGCATTAGTGTTTGCAGCCATGTTCCTCTGCTGCTTCAACTGCTGGCGGCCTGTTACAAAGGTGCCGACATTGGCGGCCGTGTTAAGGCGATTGCCCTTCATTTTGCCCATTGGTTCCCCATTTGAATCAATCCTGTTTATGGATGCTTTTGCGTGGTCAGCGTACAGCAATATGGGCAGCCGTCCAATAGCACCTTGAATAAGTCAGGACGAGAGCCAGAAGATCAAGATGGACTATTTGAACACGATTATTAAATACCAAGTAAGGCAGCATTCAGCGTCACATTCGAGCGACGCTGCGCTAATCCTCGCACAACCTTGATTAGTTCTTGAGCCACAAAAACTACTGTCGTTTTACGGGTATCCAAGCCCGTGACGCTTATTGGGGGAAGCGACTTTGTCTGAAACAATTGGCTGGCGAGGCATACGCATAAGCGACCCGCCCTCGAAACCGATCTCCCTCCATGTGCGCCCATCACCGCACCCATCCCGCACGCTTTGCATCGCACGTCGGTCAGGTGTCCTATGGAAGGACTCTCATGAGCCAGCAACCCTACACCGCTCCCTACCCCCAAACTTCGGCTACGGTCAAGCGCCCATCAGCAACAAGTCGTTCTTGACGACTTGGCTCCTCTCACTACTCCTTGGCGTGTTCGGTGTTGACCGCTTCTACCTTGGCAAGGTCGGGACCGGAACCCTGAAGTTAGTAACCTTTGGCGGGATCGGCATTTGGGCACTGATCGACCTCATCTTGGTGCTGTCGAATAAAACTCGCGACAGGCAAGGGCTCCCGCTGGAAGGTTATGACAGGCACAAGAAGGTGGCCTTGATCATCACCGGCGTTGTTATTCTCCTGAGTATCGTCGTCAACTCCGCCAAGGCCGGCTCTGCCCCCTCGTCCGCGCCTGCTGCTTCCACACCCAAGGTCGCCACGGCAACTCAGGCGGCATCTGCTGCACCCGCCTCCACGCCATCTAAGGATCCGGCTGTCGCTGCGGCCGAAGCGCAGGCCTCGGCGAAAGCGAAGGCTGGGGCCGATGCCGCCGCGAAGGCAAAAGCTGACGCAGATGCTGCCGCCAAAGCTCAGGCCGACGCTGCGGCTAAGGCAAAAGCCGACGCAGACGCTGCCGCCAAAGCTCAAGCCGAAGCCGAAGCAGCAGCGAAGAGGGGAACAATCAGCCAACAGAGCGCGACGAGAAAGGCCGGTGACTACCTCCAGTTCACCGCATTTTCGCGCCCCGGTCTGATCGATCAACTTGTCTTTGAGAAATACTCCGTTGAGGATGCAACGTGGGCCGTCGACCACATGACTATCGACTGGAACGGTCAAGCCGCCAAGAAGGCCAAAGACTACCTGAAATTCACTTCCTTCTCGCGCCCCGGGCTCGTCGATCAACTCCTCTTCGAGGGTTTCACCCCAGAGCAGGCTGAGTTCGGAGCGAGCACGACCGGACTTTAGCCATCCAAGTCGATGGCGCCCCGCGCCCTAAGGCCAAGGCTCGCAAAAGTCCCAACCGAACGATCTGACCCAGGGACCGGCTCAGAGACTCTAATCGATGGGTGCTGGAGGGGAAAGGCGCTGCGACATGCCATCACAGTCGTGAATAACGAGCAAAGGGGAACTCATTTTGAAACTCACCACAACTTTGGCCAGCGGCGCTCTCCTGTGTCTGGCACTTTCAAGCTGCTCGGGGCCACCCCAAGCAGGCTCCCACAGTCACGCACACTGTGACAGAGACGACCACGGCAACAGTGACCGTAACGGCCACCTCCACGGTCGCACCTGCCTCTGTGGCTCCGGCCGCCGCGGTTGCCCAGGCAGTAACTCCCGCTGCTCCAGCTACGGCGGTAATTCCTGCCAACATTGCCGGAATGAATGCAGAGGCACTCAACGATGAGCTGTCGGCTTTGGGCTTCAAGAAGATCGTCTACAACTCAAACACTGGCAAGACGGTTCTATTGCTTAGCAACTGGACAGTTACTGGGATTGACAATGCAGGACAGCAGCAACCAGTGGATAAGGCAGTAGTAGTTCACGTAACCAAGTAGTTCCTCTATTGCGAAGGGCGCGCCCGGCCCAAAGCCTGACGCGCCCTTCGTGTGCGTAAACCCCTGAAGGGGGCCAGCGGCCTGATTTAGTCGACGAGCACCCGGGGCTTGGCCTCGTCCGTGGATCCAGGAGCAGTCGGAACGTTCCTGGACCGGTGGTTCACCCAGCACCCCGCCGCAAGAACGGCCACAAGCCCAAACGTGCTCAGCAGCTGCGGGCGGGAATCCTCCCCGATGAAGCCGACCGTGAAGATCGCCGCCAGGATCAGCAGGCCAAGGCCAGTGAGCCAGGGGAAGCCCGGCATCCGCAGGGGAAGATCCGTGCCCTCTCGGTCGGCGGGGAGGCGCAGCGCGAGCCTGGGCCAGGAGCGCTGAGGTCCACACCAGGAGGCAGGTCGAGCCCACGATGTTGAGCAGGACGGGCAGAACCTTCTCCGGGAAAGCCAACTCCAGCACCACTGTCACAATGCCGAAGGCAACGCTGGCCAGCACCGCAACAACAGGCACCCGCGCCGAAGACACAGAAGCAAGCCAGCGCGGTGCTTCCCCCGCTCTGCAAGGGAGAATGCCATCCGTGACGCGCCATAGAGGTTGGCATTAAGGGCCGACAGCAGCGCCGCCACAGCCACCAGGGTGATGGCAGTCGCCGCACCCGGCATGCCGGCTGCGTCCAGCACTGCAGCGAACGGGCTCTTCAGCCCCGCCGACCCCACGGGAACCACGGCCGCGATCACGAAGATGGCGCCGATGTAGAACACCAGGATGCGCCACAGCACCGTCCGGACCGCCTTCTTCACGCTACGGGCCGGTTCGGCGGTCTCGGCTGCCGCCACCGACACAATCTCGGTGCCGCCGAACGCGAAGGCCACCACGAACAGCGCCGCCGCAATCCCGGCAAAGCCGCTGGGCGCGAAACCTTCGCCGGTGAAGTTGGACAGGCCCGGCGACTGCACGCCCGGCACCAACCCGAAGAGCAGGGCGAAGCCCACCAGCAGGAACCCCACAATCGCTGCCACCTTGAGCAGGGCGAACCAGAACTCGAACTCGCCGAAGTTCTTCACGCTGGTCAGGTTCACGGCGGTGAGCACCACGATGAACACCAAGGCCATCAGCCACACGGGCAAAGCAGGGAAGATGGTGGCCAGCAGGCCCGCCGCACCGAGCGCTTCGGCCGCGATGACCACTACCGCCTGGATCCACCAGAGCCAGCCGACCGTGGCACCGGCCACGGGCCCGTAGGCCTTGGCGGTGTAGACGGAGAAGGCGCCGCTGTCCGGGTTGGCGGCGGCCATCTCGCCGAGGGCCCACATCACCAGGATGATGAGGGTGCCGGCCACGAGGTAGGAGATCAGCACCGCCGGGCCGGCAGCCTGGATGCCTGCACCGGAGCCGATGAATAGGCCGGCACCGATGGCACTGCCCAGCCCCATCATGGTGAGCTGGCGGGGTTTCAGGGCTGCGCCGAGGGGGCGGGCAGACGTCGTTGTCTGTTGTTCCATGGGGATTCCTCTTGGTTGTGGGTGGAACGGAGTTGGGGAAAGGTCGGAAAGGTGTCAGGCTGCGTGGGCTGCGAGGAGCCGGAGCACGCGGTTGTTGGAGTCGGGGTCGGCAACGGTGATCCGCACGCCGTCGCCCGGGTAAGCGCGGACCAGGATGCCGGCCGAGTTGAAAGCGTCCACCAGCGTCGCCAGCAGATCGTCATCGGCGCGGATCCACAGGAAGTTGCCCTGGCTCGGCTGCAGCTTCCAGCCCTGCGCCTTCAGCTCCGTGGCCATCCGGGCACGCTCCTGCTTCACAGCGGAAACCCGCGCTGCCATCTCCTCCCCTGCGTCCAGCGAGGCGATCGCCGCCTTCTGCGCCAGCGCGCTCACGGCAAACGGCAGGGCGGTGCGCCGCAGACCTTCGGCGATTGCCGCCGTCGTAATGGCATACCCGATGCGCAGGCCGGCGAGCCCGTACGCCTTGGAGAAGGTGCGCAGGATGCAGACGTTCGGGTACCGGCGGTAGAGCGCCAGGGAATCGGGGCCGCTGCCGGCGTCGGCGTATTCCACGTAGGCCTCGTCGATCACCACCAGGACGTCGGGGCGGACGGACTGCAGGAAGGCCTCGAGGCGGTCGTGGCTTACCGGCACGCCGGTGGGGTTGTTGGGCGTGCAGAGCAGGATGACCTTGGTGCGGTCGGTGACGGCGGCGGCCATGGCGTCGAGGTCGTGGCCCTCGGCGGTGTCCAGCGGGACGCGGACCGGCCGGGCGCCGGCCAGTTCCACCAGGATTGGGTAGGCCTCGAAGGAGCGCCACGCGAAGACCACTTCGTCCCCGGCGTCGCACAGTCCGGTGATGATCTGCTGCAGGACGCCGACGCTGCCGGGCCCCACCGCCACTTCCTCCGGGGTGACGCCCAGGTGCCGGGCGAGCCGTTCGCGGAGTTCGACGGCGGCCATGTCCGGGTAGCGGTTCATCCTGCCGGCCGCTTCGGCCACCGCGGCGGTGGCTGCGGGCAGGGACTCGTAGTGGCTTTCGTTGCTGGCGAGGGCGGCGATATCGGCGCCGGCTCTGCGCCGGCCGGGAACGTAAGCGGGAAGGCCGGTGACGGCGCTGCGAAGGGTGGGTAACGCGGTTGTTGGTTCGGCCAGGAGTTGTTCAGGGCTCATGAAGACCGATCATGGAAGTGACCCGGGACACATTGCAAGGTACGCTCTGGTGCTTGGGACTTCTGCTCAACTTCTACTACCTCTGGTGAAAATATGACCACCGCGACCTCTCGCACCCTCGATTCCCTCGACGGCAGGATCATCCTCGCCCTCGACAAGGACCCCGAAGCCAGCGCCCTGGCACTCTCCCGGACACTCGGCGTCGCCCGCAACACCGTCCACGCCCGGCTGGCGCGGCTGGAGCGCAGCGGCGCGCTCCGCTCCTTCAGCCGCAGACTGGACCCCGCCGCACTGGGCTACGAACTGATGGCCTTCCTCTCGCTGTCCATCAGCCAGACCCGGACCGGCTCGGTGGAGGACGGCCTCGCCGCGATCCCGGAGGTCATCGAAGTGCACGCCACCACCGGCGACGCGGACCTCATGGCCAAGGTGGTGGCCCGCGGCACCGCCGACCTCTACCGCATCACCAACGAGATCCTGGAGATCGAGGGAATCGAGCGGACCAGCACGGCCATCTCCATCCTGGAACTCATGCCGCCCCGGTACGACGGCCTGATCAGCCGGCTGTCGGAGCAGCAGTCCGCCGCTTCCCAGTCAATTGGTCGCAAAAACACCTCGGGGCGTGGAGTGCCGTAACTGGCAACATGAATCATGCTCTGTGTGGGGTAATCACCCGAGGCATATCGGCGCTGCAACTCGTGACCTCTCCGGATTAAGTACGTCGACCAAGACGGACCCAACCGGCTGCGTGGGGTGGGGCGAATTGCGTTTCGTCTGATCATGGCAAGAAACGCCGCCATGGGGTCAGGCAGCAGTCGGTGTCGTAACAGCTTCTATAATTCTCAGGTGAATGTAACTGGGCCAGAGGCCGGAACACCGGAGGCGCCAGAGGCGGCCAAGAAACCAGATTTAGTTCGGCGGAAGATCCCCGTCCCGCTGATTCCATTTCCATTCTTGTCGAAACGTCCTAAGCAATCGTTGAGGGCTGTCCTGCGGGTCCCGGTCAGTATTCTCAGTGCAATCCTGGTGGTTGTTGGCGTTGTTTCGCTTGCTTTGCAGTGGAAGAGCGCTCATGCATGGGAAAAATTCCTGCAGACCTTTGTAACGAGCCCGGCCGCAGCCGGCACCGCAGCCGTGCTGGCGGCAGTCATTGCAGCTATCACCTTCAATAGAGGACTTCAGCACACTAAGGCCGAGGCGCGTGACAAAGCTTGGTGGGAGAAGTTTGAGTGGGTGACTGACAGAATCGTTCCGAAGGACCCCAAGCAAGAACGTTTGGCCAGCGGCCTTGCCTTCTCGCTGCTTGAATCACTTGAAGCCGCCTCAGATGAAGGTTTTCAGCGAAAGGCCATTGAAGGTATAAAGCAGACCTATATTCAGGGGCAACAGACGGATCTTTCCAAGGCGAAACTCGGAGAGCTTCGGGCGCAATTTAGAGAAGTCCGGACCTTCGCAGATTCCTCTTGGCATTCTGGAAAGGTGTCCCACGAGATCCGCTCCTATGCTTACCGCCTTGCTAACTCGGTCGCCTTGCTAGAGGCCTGGGATGCCGGGAAAGTCGAACTTGATCCTAAACTTCCACTCCAGCCCCGCCCTCCTCGCCGAGACACGATCACAGCCCTCCTCGGCAACCAGGGTAAGCCCGTCATGGTACTAACGCGCTACACAACCATGTACTTTTCCGCTGAAGCGGCATTTCATGTTTTCCAGCGGGTTAAACCCCTGATGGAGATAAACGACGTTAGCGCTCTCATTATCGTGACAAACGATTACGTTCCAGACGACAGGTCGTGGCTAAGTGACCTTCCTGCAGTAGGAGTCGTGTACTGGGAGCATGAACATGGTCCAGAAGCACTTCGCGACCGCATTCGGTTCGCCCTACGAGAAGTGGTGTCGCTGCAGAGCCTTAGCCCAGACGGACTTGAAGGTACGAACGTCTAGCTCCTCAATCGTTGATGTGCATTTTGTCACTTCAAACCCCGCTCTCTACCAAAACTCCCAACCCAAGTTCGGCCTCTTGCTGTTCTGAGGCGCAGGTCACAGGATTCCTGCATGACTTCATTTACCGTTTCCGGCCGTGTGGCAGAGGTTCTTAGCAGCTATGTCAGCGACGTCTTCGGCGTCATGGGCAACGGCAACGTCCACTTCCTGGACGCCGCCGAGCGGCAGGGCCTCCGCTTCTCCCCCGTCCGGCACGAGGGCGCCGCCATCGCCGCCGCCGACGCCTACTACCGGACCTCGGGACGGCTCGCCGCAGGCACCACCACCTACGGGCCCGGCTACACCAACGCCCTCACCGCACTGGCCGAAGCGGTCCAGGCGCAGATCCCCGTCGTGCTGGTTACCGGGGACGCGCCCACCAGCGGCGCCCGGCCCTGGGACGTTGACCAGACGGCCATCGCCGCCGGCCTCGGCGCGGCCACCTTCACCGTCACCCGCGACGCCGCGGGCGCCGTCACCCGGCAGGCGGTGGAGTACGCACTCACCCGGCGCACCGCTGTCGTACTCGCCATCCCGTACGACCTCGCCTCCCTCGAGGCTGCGGACGAGGACCTTCCGGAGCCAGCGGCTCTGGCGGTGACGAACGACGGCGGCACGGACCTTGCGCGGGTTGCCCGCCTGCTGAACGGTGCCAGGCGGCCGCTGATCCTGGCCGGCCGGGGCGCGCACCTCGCCGGCGCCGGGCCGGAGCCTCCGCGAACTCGCCGACCGGCTCGGCGCACTGACCGCCGGAACCGCCCTCGCGCTCAACCTCCTCAATGGCGAGGGGTACCTGGGCGTGGCCGGCGGTTTCGGCACCGACACCGCGGCCGGGCTCATGGGCGAGGCCGACGTGGTCCTGGTGGCCGGGGCGAGCCTGAGCCCGTTCACCATGCGGTTCGGGCACCTGCTGGGCCCGGACAGCACGGTCATCCAGATCGACACCGCGGTGGAGCCGACCAATCCGCGGGTGGACCTGTTCGTTCAGGCTGATGTGAAGGCTGCCGCTTCGCGGCTGTTGTCACTGGTTGATGGCGAGACTGCGGCTGCTGCCTGGCGGGAGGAAGCTGCCCGGCGTCTGGCTGCGGGACCGGGCCACGCTGCTGGTTCTTCGGACACTGTGGATGGTCGGCTTGATCCCCGCGCCCTCGCCGCCGCGCTGGACGCCGTGATTCCGGAGCGCCGCACGGTGGTCCAGGACGGCGGCCACTTCATCGGCTGGGCGCCCATGTACTGGAACATCCCGCGGCCGCAGGACCTGGTGATGGTGGGGACCGCGTTCCAGTCGATCGGGCTGGGGCTGGCCAGCGCTGTAGGGGCTGCCCGCGCTGTGGAGGACGACCGCACGCTGGTGCTGGCTTCCGGCGACGGCGGTTTCCTAATGGGGTTGTCCGACCTCGAATCGCTGATCGGTGCCGCCCGCAGCGCGATCGTCGTGATCTACAACGACGCCGCCTACGGCGCCGAGATCCACCAGTACGGCTCTCAGGGCCTGACTGAGAAGCCGATGCTGATTCCGGAGGTGGAGTTCGCTGGGGTTGCTCGGGCTCTGGGGGCCGAGTCTGCTGTTATCCGCTCACTCGACGACCTCTCCGCGCTGCAGGACTGGGTCGACGCCGGCGCTCGTGGGACTTTTGTGGCCGACTGCCGGATCACGTCCACTGTTCGGGCGCCGTGGCTGACCGAGTGGATGAACGCCACGCGGGCGGCCAAGGCGGCTGTGGCGGGATAGCTAATTCCCACGACGCAAGTGCGGCCGTTTCCGGCGGCTGGTTGAAGACAGGACAATCTACTTCGGCTCGTTCCTTTGAGTGTCCTCCGCTGTGCGGTGTGTTGTTTCGTGATACTCAGTTCGGAGAGCGCTGAGACGACGACCATCGGGTAACTCCCAGAAGGACCAGCCGTTAGTGGCCCCCTTACGAATGTGATGACCAGCGCCTGAAGGGGTTGAAAACTTCTTCCCATCGTCCGTAAGGAACTCTCCAGTTGCAAGCACTTCACATTTGCGATCGGCCCATTGGCCGTACCGGGCCCGCAACACGGTTCCCACTGGAAGAAGCCCCGATGCCACAAGTTCACGCGTGTTTGTCTCCGGTAACGCTGCCGCCGGCCCCGTACTCACGGCGCCGACGTGGCCCTCCGGGATGCGCCAAGTTGCTATAAGTGCATCCGCAACCTCGGAGGTCCTGTGGTCAATCTCTTTCTCGCTCCAACCGTCCACGGAAATTTCGCGGATTCTACGATTCATTAGAAGAACGTCGTGGCGTTCAAGTTTTGCTCGTTTCCCGTTCTCTCCCAGCCAGGGCCCATTAGACACTGCAGAGTTTAAAGTCGCGGTTAGAAGAGTAAGATTCCCGAACCTATGTATGTGCGATTCGCGCTCCACTTCTTCCGCTAGGTCGCTCACCGGCCAATGCTGGGTCCAGCTTTGGGGCAATAAGTGTTCAATGGGAAGGCCTACTCGTGCAACACGCGTTCCGGTCGCGGACGGGGTTGCGCCGGTATATCCTCGGTAATGATCCTCGACTGCTTCGAGAAACATACGCAGGCGACCACGTCTGAAGCGCCTATACGCTGAATCGGCGGCCAGTACTGCGCGCAATTCCTCGTCCCCGGGCCAATAGGTACTGGCTGCATTCAGATTAGTGAGATAGCGTTCGATACTTTCCACCAAGTCGGTGTCGGCAATACGACGATGAACACCAATGAGTTCGGCAACCACTCTCCCCATGTCACCCAACGAAAGCCTAAGCAACGCTCGCCGCATGAACCAGCTCTCAAGCATGGCAACAACTTTGTCCCGAGGGCCCGGCGAGACCTCTGACCCAGGCTCATGAAGCCACAACAAGACCGGCTTTAGTGCCTCAATCTCGGCAGCTTGACTGCGATAAACACACATCTCAACGACGCTGAGCTCCGCATGCGGATCGGCGGCGCGTTCTGCCCATCCTTGGTATTGGTACGCCTGATCCTTAATGTTCCTCAGTAGCGGCGCCATCGGGAACCCGGCCTCGTGCTCCACATAATGCTTGAAGCGGGTGAAGGTTGATTTCGGGCCAATCTCCTCTCCTACCCTGGAGACGAGCCATTGATTCAGGAACAGTGAACTGCGTGAGATAGGGTATCGCCCGACGCTGATCTCCTTTTCCCAAAACTTCGTATCAAACGGCCACAGGTCCCTGTATGCCATATGCGTATCTATGCCCTCAGCAGTAAGACGCTGAAAGACAAAATTCTTGATCAGATCAGCGGCAGTTAGGGGCGTTCCCCTTGCATTCAAGGTCTCGAATATCTCCTGGGAATTCTCGCCTGCGCGCAGACCTATTACAACGATTTGTAGTGACTGTGTAAGGACGTTGGCAAGCGCGTTGGCCCTGACGGCCACCATTTCATCCCCCGCTTCACACGTCCACGATGCAATCTGTTCAGCAAAGTACTGATGAGCCCGGGGGATCAGTGAGGAAGCATGGTTCAGTGTGGGGTAGGCGACCGGAGGATCGGCGAGCATGATTTCGTCATAGGCCTCCCGGTCGCGATTGGAATGACGCAACTTGAGCGGAACGTCTTCTCCCTGTACGAAAGCGATCGGATTCTGTGTCAGGGCTTCCAGCTGGCCGGTAACCTGGTCTACCCCTGCCGTCTCAAAGACCGAGGCCGCCGCGTCGAACAACAGCTGCAAAGTTGTAAGCCTTTGCTGGCCATCGATTATCGACCAAGACTGCAGGGAACCCATCTGACTGGGAATTGACTGCAAAACGACCGCGCCCAAAAAGTGTGTCGGCGAGGCTGCAGGGTTGGCAAGCCTCAATTCCACCAATCGGCGAACATCCTGCCACAACGGTACCCACTGGTTGTCCTGCTCCCACACATATGGGCGCTGAAACAAGGGCACAACGAGGTGCTGCGGCATCGTGAAGACCTCTAAGGGCGTTCGAACAGCAGTGTCCATTTACTCGTCTCCTCCGTAGCCAAATGCCGCGTGCCAGCAAGTGTGGGGCTATTGAGGACGAGCCTATTATGTTTCCTTTCACCACCCCCTGACTCGACACGTCGCTCTCCAAAGCACTGTCCTCAAATACCCAGCCTTTGCACTCGGCCAATCCATGCGTGCGATATTCCGCTTCCTGGCCACATCCGGAATGGCCGGGCCGAGCAAACTGGTTGTCGCAGGCACGAAGGCAATCACTTACAGCGAATACGGAAACCCGGCCGTCCACGAATATGGCGACCAGCCTATGCCGAAGGTCGGACCCGGTGGACCGGAAGATCAAGGCCGGCGGGCTGGACGCCCTCATGGACCTGCATCTCCCCGCCATCCCGGCTAGGGCGTGGCAAGAATCGTGGAGTCAGCATTCACCCGCAAGTTCCAGCTCGGTGAGGAGGTCATCGCCTACGCCGCAAGGACTACGTCCACGGCGGCAGCTTCGCCGAATACATCGCGTTGCCGGAGCGGATCCCGGCGAAGAAGCCCGCAGCACTCGATTGGAACGAATCGGCAGGCCTGCTGCTGGCTGGCCTCATCGCTTACCAGGCACTCAGCCGGCTGGTCCTTAATCCGGAGAAAGTGTCCTGATCTAATGTGGATCGGGTGGCATGAGGTCCCTTGGCAATCCAGACCGCCGTGGCCCCGGGGCGCCAGCGTAATCGCCACCGCCGCGGAAAAGAACCACGAATTCCTCCGGCCCCTCGGCGTCGAGCCTGCCGCTTACGGGAACGGACTGGCAGACCGCGTTCGCGGGCACGCTTCGACGGTTTCGACGTTGTCGCCGATTTCGTCGGTGGAAATCTCGAAGCCACGCTGTCGGTCCTGGCCGAAAGACGGACGACACGCCTCCATCGCTGACAGCGACGTAAAAGAGCACGGCGGACAGCGGGAATCTCCGCGCGGAAGCTGCCGAGGTCTTCGCGCGGGAAAGGCCGCCCACGCCTTCCGCTCAAATATGGAAGGTCATACCCGCGGCAAAATCGTAATTGCCGTAGACCAAGACTCCTTAATCACTGACTGAACAATGAAGGCTCCGTCCCCTGGACACGGAGCCTTCATTGTGTGGACAGGATTTGTGAGAGGCTGGGAAAAACTCACGTTGGGGGACACTGTGAATATTGGTTGGATGCTGCTGAACGCCGCAATTCTGATTGTGCCAATCGCCATCGGCGTGGCACTTCTGTACTGGATCAACCGGCTGGGCGTGAAGCACGGCCTCCGTTCGTACTACGCGGAGAGCACCCGCGAGACGGCCATCGAGGCACCACAGCCCCAAGGCCTGGGTTAGTCCACGCGCTCCCCCACCTGGAGCGACCTTCGGCGGGTCATCAGCCCGAACCGCGGCGAGCCGGCCGCGGCTGCCCCACGAGGTGCAACCGTACATAGCCGCCGCGGCAGGGGCTGCCCGGAACGTACAGTTTTTGTCAGTCAACCGGCATAGGATTCCAAGCATGACGATTGCCGTTGCAGGGGGAACCGGGACAGTGGGCCGCCACGTTGTGGCAACCGCCAGGGAACGTGGGCACCACGTGGTCAGCCTCAGCCGCGCCGAAGGGGTGGACCTGGTCAGCGGGCGCGGTCTCGACCAGGCCCTCCAGGACGTCGACACCGTCATCGACGTCTCCGGCATCCAGGTCCTGTCCACCAAGAAGGCCGTGGATTTCTTCACCAACGCCACCCAGAACCTGTTGGCGGCCGGGAAAAAGGCCGGCGTAAAGCACCATGTGGCGCTGTCCATCGTGGGCATCGATAAAGCCAACTCAGGACTGTACGCCGGGAAGCTGGTGCAGGAGGACGAAGTCAGGCACGGCGGCGTTCCCTGGACCATCCTCCGTTCCACCCAGTTCCACGAGTTTGTGCCGATGTCCATCAAGGCCGCTTCAGTGGGGCCGCTGCTCCTCGTGCCCATGATGGTCACCCAGCCGGTCGCGGCAAAGGAGGTGGCTGCTGCCCTTGTGGACGCGGCCGAGGCCAGGCCGAGGGGACGCATTCCGGACATCGGCGGTCCGCGCACCGAACAGCTGAAAGGCCTGGTCGCTGCCTATCTGGCCAAGACGCGGCAGAAGAAACGCATCGTTCCACTGCACGTTCCCGGCCCTATGGGCAGGGCAATGCGCACAGGCGCCCTAATTCCGGCGCCGGGCTCCGCCGTCGGACGCCAGACGTTCCTGGAGTGGCTCGACGCCGCGTAAAGGCTGACGCTGAATGGGCATCTACCAGCCGCAGACCGGGCCGCCCAGTGCCCGCCTGCTTGGGGACGTTCCCTGGGGCTATCGGGGAACAAGCCGCCACAATGACGTGACCTCGGCCGAGCGCGCCGCGAACAGTGGATCATCGCGGTCCGATGCTTTGGGATGGGTTGGCTTGGTGTCCAGCCGTTCCGCCACTTCCAGGCCGGCCGCCGTGATGGCCGTCAGCAGATCCGCACGCGACCGCAGGCCCAGGTGCTCGGCCAGGTCGGACAGGACCAGCCAGCCCTCACCGCCCGGCTCCAGATGGCCAGGGAGTTCGGTCAGGAAGCGGAACAGCATCCTGCTCCCGGGATCGTAGACGGCGCTGTCCAGGCTGGAATGCGGCGTGGCCGGAATCCAGGGCGGGTTGCACACGATCAGCGGTGCCCGTCCGGACGGGAACATGTCGGTCAGCACTGCCTCAGCGCGGTCCTCGACTCCGAGGTTCCGGAAGTTCTCCGCGGCGCAGGCGATAGCCCGCGGTTCATTGTCCGTCGCCACCACCCTGCGGACGCCCCGGCGGGCGAGGACGGCGGCGAGCACGCCGGTGCCTGTTCCGACGTCGAACGCCAGCGTGTCAGCGGGCAGCGCGGCGGCCGCCACGAGATCCACATACTCGCTGCGGGTGGGGAAGAACGTGCCGTAATGCGGGTGGATGCGGTCCTGCAGGGCATCGACGTAAACCCCGGTCCGGCGCCACTCGTGGGCGCCAATGGCCCCGACGAGCCTCGTGGAGGGACACCACGGACGCTTCTGCAATGTCTCCGTACGCTTCCGTGGCGGCTTTCCTGATGTCCGGTGCGCGGCGGAGCGGCACCACCGGGCCCGGATCAAGGGGAATCAGCAGCAGGCCCAGGATGCGTGTGCGGTGGGAGGCGGCCTGCCGGTGCCGGTAGAACGTCTCGGCCGGAGTTCCTGCGGTCTTCTTTCCGGGGCCAATCCGGCGGTCCATGGCGTTGAGGATCTGCCGGGCGTTGTGGAAGTCTCCGTGCCAGAGCATCGCGATCCCCTGTGATGCCATGCGGTACGCATCATCGGCCGTGAGGGAGTCGTCCACCACGTCGACGCGCGCCGGCCCTGGCCTGCCGTTGGCCGAGCGCCACCGCGCGGCCATCCCGGCGCCGGCCTCCATCCAGGTCACGTGCTCGGCCGCCGCGGCTGTGTGCGAAGGTGTGGGGTCGGAGGGCGGGACTTCCGCCGGAGCCGGGGTGCCAGTAGGGATGGTGATCCATTCCAAGATGTTGGGGGCGATCGGATTCGGGCCGATTGCAGCGGGGGTTTCGACGACGTCCAAGGGGACGGGCCAGGGTTCCAGACGGACATCCGGCGGCAAACCGCGATTGGTCGACGGGGCGCTGAAGCCCTTGAACCTACAGGGTCAGGATACAGGTAAAGCTGCGGACACCCTCTGGACAAGAGATAGTCTGTGCACAGATAATCTTTACGTAGATCATTTTCGGAGGAGCACATCATGTGGGAATACGAGAACAGCATCGAAACCCGCGCCACGCCGGAGTCCATCTGGCGGCTTTGGTCCGACGTCCAGAACTGGGGCGCGTGGAACGGGGAGATCGAGAAGATCGAGCTCAACGGCCCCTTCGCTGCGGGCACCCAGATCCTGATGACGCCCCCGGGCGACGATCCGATCCCCCTGGTCATCGCCGAGGCAGTCGAAAACGAACGCTTCGTGGACGAGGCCTGCTTCGGCGGCCTGCTCCTGCGCACCACCCACCGCATCGACCCCGCCGGCCAGGACCGGATCCGGGTTGTGTACCGGATGGAGATCACCGGCGACGGTGCCGACGAAACCGGACCGCAGATTGGCCCCTGCATCACCGCCGACTGGCCCCACACCATGGCCGCGCTGGTCAAGATGGCGGGCGGCTGATGCCGCTCAACCCCGGAGAGAGCCCCGGATTCCTGCTCTGGCACGCCACGTTGCGCTGGCAGCGGGATATCGCCGCGGCTCTGGCCCCGCTCGATCTCACCCATGTGCAGTTCGTGCTGCTCGCCTGCACGTGGTGGCTCAACGGCCAGAGTGAGCACCCGAACCAGCCTGGCCCTGGCGCGGCAGGCGGGCACCGACGTCAAGATGGCCTCCCAGGTCCTTCGCGCCCTCGAGGCCAAGGGACTCATCGCACGCGAAGTCGATCCCGCGGACACCCGGGCCAAACGGCTCCGCGTCACCAACGCCGGCGCCGAGCCTGGCGCCCCGGGCCATCGCCGCCGTCGAGGCTCGCCGACGCCAGGTTCTTCGAGCCTGTGCCCGTGGACGATGCCATGTCCCTGCTCCGGCGCCTGGGCCGGCCCGAGTTTGGCACACCGCCAACGACGGCGGAAGGTCATAAAGGTCCTGCCCCAACGCCGCAGACACTCAAGATAGGCCGTTCACCTCGCGCCTAAACGGCGAGGCGGGATTTGCCGGACAGCGGCACCGGCAACCCACCGGCTGTCCGGCGACATCCGGGAGCGGGACGAACGCCATCGCCGTCGCCAAGGACGTCTTCGCCGCCACGGATTAGCACACCCGCGGCCGGCGTACCAACCCGCGGCCCAAAGGGCGCATAGTTGGATAATGACAGGTCCTTACACCCGAGGTGACTCCTACAGCAGCGAGGCTTCCCGGAAACACATCAGGCAGGCGCTTGAGGACTACGGTGCAACGGACATCACATTCGGTCAGCGGGGAGGCATGGGCGCCGTCGCCTTCAAGGGTGACGGCAGGCAATTCCGGATCGTCATGCAGCTACAGCAGTCCGAAGGGGCCCTCGCGGTCCGCGGCGACATCGCGGACAGCCGGCTCCATGAAGCGAACGCGAAAGGCCTGGAACGCATCAACCGCAAATCCTGGCACACCCTGGCGTCGGCGATCGACGCCAAGCTCGGCGCGGCAGCAGCGGGAATCTCCACGCTTGAATCGGAGTTCCTGGCCCATGTGGTCCTCCCCGGAAACCACACGGTGCTTGACCAGCTGGAACCCGTCATCGAGTCTGCCTACCGGTCCGGCCAGCGTCCGTCATTCAGCCAGCCGTCCCTGCCGTAGGCCTGGCGCGGAAGCCAGCGGGCCGCCGTCGTCCATCACGGCGGCGGACCCCGCGGCCAAGGCTGAAGTAGGGCATTTCTCCCCTGTGCACCGGCCCCGCACCCGGACTAGCCTGACGCGCACCAGCATCCACCGCCGTCGAGGAGCCATCATGGCCGGGTTTGTGCAGATCATCGAATTCACGTCCTCCCGCATCAAGGAGATCGAGGAGCCTGGGCCGCCCCTCGCGGACCGAGGGAAGCACCCCGCCCACGTTCCGCCGCATTATCGCCACGGCGGACAGGGACCATCCGGGGCACTATTTCACCATTGTGGACTTCGACTCCTTCGACTCGGCCATGGAGAATTCCGGCCGGCCGGAAACCTCGGAGTTCGCCGCCAAGATGGCCGCACTGTGCGACGGACCCGTGATCTTCCACAACCTGGACGTCCTGTGGGAGGACAGCGGACAGGGAGACGCCTGATCGCAGGATTCGCTCAAGATTGAGGCAATAAATCTCCCCGATGGACAAAAGCCCTTCCGATGGCCGTGCCCGCTTCCTAAGGTGTTCACAGGCTCGACCGAGGGGACCATCGTGCTACACGGGGACGCATCCAAGGACAACGACGGCGCTGTGGAGCGTGTCAGCCCCGGTGACTCAGCCGCGGTCGAAAAACCCGCTGCCTGCCGCCCCGTTCCCGCCCCTCCACACAAAAGCATCCCAGCCGCCCACGCACCGATCCCCAGGGTCAGCGGCAGGGAGCGCGAAGTGCAGCAGCTGATCTACGATCTCGCCCTCCTCGCCGCCGGGCAGCGCCCGCAACCCACCACGTAGGATCCGGGCGCACGGGCTGACCGGCACCCGAGTCCACCGGGCCCAAAGCCGTCGGACCGCCGTCGTACTTTCACGACGGCGGCCCACTGGCCAAGGTACGTAAATCCCTACTTTCCCGGCGCGCGGTAGGACGGTGTCTTCTTGGCGGCCTCGTCGATGTCCTCCACGCTGAGGAGCGGCTTTAGACGGACGTTGACGCTTCCCGACGAGTTGATCAGCATCGACAGTGCTGCTGCGCTGGCATCATCGGGCAGGTCAAAAACGCCAAGGACGTCGTAGTAGCCAAATGCGAAGTAGAAACTCTCCAGCGTCCCGCCCACGGATTTCAGGGCCTCCGTCACGGCATCGCGCCGTTTGGTACCGCCTTCCTGCATGACCCCTTTGATGCCCTGGCCCACATACGTTGCTTCAAACAGATACTTCGGCATGGTCTTTCCTCCCGGCGTAGTCACTGCGGCGGCGACTCCGTCCGCGGATTACGGGCATCTGACGCCGTTAAGGCGAAAATTATTCCGCCGCCCACAGGCAGTCAAGATGCAGGGATACCTAATGCCAAACGATAGGGGCGGGCGCATCAGAGGGGGTAGGGACGGCCGCGGCCCCAAGGCCGTTCGGCCCTAGCAAGGTCCGGCCGCCCGGGACAGGCTGGAACAGGTAGGCGCCGGGGCCAACGCCCGCGTGCCCTGCGCCATGCCGCTAGTTGGAGCGCGGGCTCTGAGGACATCCCACCATGTCAGTTGCCGGTGGACGGCTCCCGCGACGCAGGCGGACGGCGCTGTCCGAAAGCCAGCACAGTGACGTCGTGCGCATCTGCCTCCTGGCCGCCGGGCCCTTGTCGTCGCTGCTCTATGTGGTGTTCACTGACGGCATCGCGGCCTCCCAATGGCCCGGCTACCGCCGCACCGAGCAGATGGTGAGCGAACTGTTCGCCGTCGGCTCCCCCGCCCGGGACGTCCTGGTTACCTTCGGATGGATCTACACGGTCCTGTTCACGGCGTTCGGGCTGGGCGTCTGGAGCTCCGTCCGCGGCAACAGAGCGCTGCGCATCGGTGCCGGGCTGCTCATGGCGTACGGGCTGTGGAACATCATGGGCGCCCTCTTCCCGCTGCGGCTGGGCGACGACGCCTCCATTCCCATGCACATTGTGGCCACCAACATCCAGGCTCGCGCTCATGGTCGCCGCGATGTGCTTCGTTGCCGCCGGGTTCCACGGCCGGATGCGGATCTACTCGATCGCCTCGCTCGTGATGTCTGCCCTCATGGGTATGGTCGCGTTCATGGCAGCCCCGGGACCGAACCTCGTCTTGGGCATTGGCGAGCGCATCAGCATCGGGGCATTCCTGCTGTGGGTTGCCGTCCTTGCCGTGGTGCTGTGGAGACGGACGACGGCGGCAGACACCAAGGGGGCAGCGTCATGACATATGTCAGGGACTTGGGCGACGTGCAGCCCGGCGATATTGCCGGGGCTGGCGGCAAGGCCGTGGGTCTCGGCGGCCTCATCCGGGCCGGGCTTCCGGTCCCGCCGGGATTCGTCCTCACTACCAACGCGTATGCCGACTTCGTCGCCGAGAACAACCTCGGGCAAGCCGTCCAGGAGTTGGCCGGGCTCTCACCCGAGGAGTCACCGCAGGAGTATGAGCACGCCTCGGCGCTGATCCGGACCCTGTTCAGCAAAGGCAGCATCCCGGCAGATATCGAAGCCGAATTGAAGGCCGCTTACGAACAGCTGGGCGGCGGGGAAACAGCCGTTTCGGTCCGCTCCTCCGCCACCGCCGAGGATCTCGCCTCGGCCAGTTTCGCCGGTCAGCAGGAAAGCTACCTCAACATCCGCGGCCTGGACGCCCTGGCCACAGCGGTCATCAACTGCTGGGCTTCCCTCTGGACGGCGCGCGCCATGGCCTACCGTGCCCGCGCAGGCGTGCTTCCCGATCAGGTGCGCCTAGCCGTCGTGATCCAGCAAATGGTCGAGGCCGACGCCGCCGGGGTGATGTTCACCGCCAACCCCGCGAACGGCCGCCGCGACCAGGCGGTGATCAGCGCCGCCTGGGGCCTGGGCGAAGCCGTGGTCAGCGGACAGGTCACTACCGATGACCTCACCGTGGACACCGAAACCGGCAAAGTCCTTACCAGGCAGACAGCCGACAAGGACGTCATGACGGTGCCCACGGAGAACGGGACGGCCGAGGAAAAGGTGGCGGAGGCCCGCCGTCGTGCGCCCGTCCTTGACGATGCCGCGGCAGCCGAAGTGGCCGGCTACGGCCGGCGAATCGCGGACCACTTCGGCGCACCGCAGGACATCGAATGGGCGCGGGCCGGCGGCAGGTTCTTCCTGCTCCAGTCCCGGCCCATCACGGCCCTGCCCGAACCCGCCGCCGACACCCCAACGGAATGGCCCGTCCCCTATCCCAAGGGCCTCTACTTCCGGGCCAGCATCGTCGAACATATGCCGGAGCCGCTCTCCCCGCTCTTCGCCGACCTCATCGACGGCTCGGTGTCCCGCTCGCTGTCCGCCCTGATGAACCAGGCGCTGGGCCCGGGCTCCCTCCGCGACGGCGACGTCCACTTCCCCACCGTCAACGGCTACGCCTATTACTACTACCGCACCTGGCCCATGCTGCGGATGACGGGCCGGACGCTGCCGGCGATGCGTGCCCTGTTCGGCGGCAAGGCGCACATGGGCGTCGCGGGCTGGCGGGACTATTCGCATCCGCGGTACGAGCGGATCATCAAGGACTGGTCGGTGTCGCCGCCGGCCGAGCCTGCCCGGCGGCCAGGCTCCTGACCGGAGTGCAGGCCCTCCTGGACGCCGGCACCGTCTATTACACGGCGGTGCAGTCCATCATTCCGATGGCCGACATGGGCGAGCTCTCGTTCCGCGGATTCTACAAAACCGTCAGGCGCCGCGGCGATCCCCCGGCCCAGGAGTTCCTCCTGGGCTTCGACAGCGAACCCATCAGGGCGGAAAAGTCGCTGTACGACCTCGCCGGCTGGGCCCGCAGCGATCCTTCGCTGGTATCCGCCCTGTTGAAAAGCACGACGCCGGAACTCGCCGAGTGCCTGCGGACAGGTTCCGCCCCGGCTGGGGTGGACCGGGTTCTGTGGCAGGAATGGCGCTTCACTTTCCAGGAGCATCTGGACCTGTACGGCCACGCCGTCTACAACCTGGACTTCGCCACCCCCGTGCCGGCCGACAACCCCGCCGCGCAGCTGGAGACCGTGAAGTTCTACCTGCGCGGGCAGGGCACCGACCCGCATGAGCGGCAGCGGCTGCTGACCGAGCGGCGGGAATCGCTCACGCGTGAGGTGGCGGGGCGGCTGGGGCCGCGGCGCCGGGCACTGTTCCTCCGTCTGCTGAAATGGGCGCAGGAGACGGCCCCGCTCCGCGAGGACGCACTGGCCGACGTCGGGCTGGCCTGGCCGCTGCTTCGGCGGATGCTGCTGGAACTGGGGCGGCGGCTGGTGGCCTCTTCCGTTATTGCTGCGCCGGACGACGTGTTCTGGCTGCGCTTCTCCGAGCCTGCAGAGTGCAGTGGAGTTTGGCCTGGCGGAGCCCGCCGCCGGGGTTTCACTTGCCGGTGTGTCCCTGCCCGTCCGGGCTGCCGCCGTCGCGGAGCGCAGGATGCTGTGGCGCGGCCAGGCAAAGGCCGCCGCCCCGCAGATGCTCCCGCAGAGGGCGTGGATGGAGAAGGCGTTCGGTTCGATGATGCCGGGAGGCCCGCAGCAGCAGGCCGGCGACATGATCAGGGGCACCGGTGCGAGCTCCGGCCGGGTCACCGCACCGGCGCGGGTCCTGCGGGGACCCGAGGACTTCGGCCGGATGCAGCCCGGTGAGGTGCTGGTGGCCCGCATGACCACACCGGCCTGGACTCCGCTGTTCGCTATGGCGTCCGCCGTGGTGACGGACGTGGGCGGGCCGCTGAGCCACAGTTCCATCGTGGCCCGCGAGTACGGCATCCCTGCCGTCCTGGGCACCGGGGTGGCCACGCAGCGGCTGGCCGGCGGGCCAAAGGTGACCGTGGACGGCGACGCCGGAACGGTCAGTATTCTTTGATGCCCTGCCCGAAGGACTTTGAGGGCATGATGTTCGGGTGAACAAGAACCGGCTCGAAGCCTTCAGTGACGGTGTCCTGGCCATCATCATCACCATCATGGTGCTCGAACTGCACACGCCGGAGGAACCCACGTGGGCCGGCGTTGCCGCCATCCTGCCCACGCTCTTCACCTACCTGCTGAGCTTCGTGTACGTGGGGATCTACTGGAACAACCACCACCACATGATCCACCTCGCCAGCCGGGTGAACGGAACCATCCTCTGGGCCAACCTGCACCTGCTGTTCTGGCTGTCCCTGTTCCCGTTCACCACGCGGTGGATGGATGAGTCCGGCTTCCTGCAGGTCCCAGTGCTGCTGTACGGGATCAATCTGCTGTGCGCCGCGATCGCCTACTTCATCCTGGAACGGCGGCTGATCGCGGTGCAGGGCAAGGATGGGGCCCTCGCCCGGGCAGTCGGGAAGGACTGGAAGGGCAAAGCCTCCCCGCTGATCTACCTCCTCGGCATCGCCCTCACCTTTGTCCAGCCACTGATGGGAGTCGCCGCCTTCACCGTCGTCGCGCTGATCTGGCTGGTCCCGGACCGTCGGGTGGAACAGTTCGTCGTGAGGGCCCATGAGGACAGCGCCTGAGCCCTCACGGCTGCAATATTGGGCTACTCCCCCATGCCCGGATGCACCGGAACAAAGTCGATCCTGTTGCCGGAGTTGGTCCGGCCTCCCGGGGCCCGGTTGAACCCCTTGGCGTCGAGTCCGTTCCTGGCGCGGAACTCGGCGAGCGCGGCGTCATAGGCATTGTTGAGCGCCACGCCGGAGAACTCACCGGTACTGCCGTCATTGAAGGCGATCCGGATACGGACGCTGGCCGGATAGTGCCGGTTCATGCGGATAAAGCCGTCGGCGTCCTGCTGGAGGGTGATCAAGGAGTCCTGCTTTCGTTCGTGCGAGCAGACTCAAGTGTGCCGCAGATTCGTTGAAAACCCTCCAGGAGCTACCCCTCGCAGGCCACCCCGTCGCCGTCGCCGTCCAGGCCTGTGCGGTACCCGGGCGTGCCGGCATACAGCGGTGCTGCTCCGGCAGCAACCGCCTCGGCACAGTTGGCATAGTAGGCAAGGGTGGAACTGGAGGCGGCCGCGACCGTGCTGGGCGCCGGCTGCCCCGGGCAGCCCGCAAGAATGCCGGCGATCGCGTCGTGCTCAGCCTGCGTCACCCACAGGCTGTACCGCGCCTTCACGGACACCTGCCGTGCCACGTACTCGCACCGGAAGCCCTTGACTGGGGGCAACCAGGTGGCCGCATCGCCGTCGCCCTTTTGCTGGTTGGTGGGGCCGTGGGTTGCCTGCAAGTTGAGCGGATCGTTGGCGAAGGCCGTCCGCTGCTCGGTGGACAGCTGCTGGGCGCCCTTCTGCCATGCGTCGCTGAGCGCCACCACGTGGTCGATCTGCACGGCGGTGCTGGTGGTGGTGCCGCGGACGAAGTTGATGACGGTGCCGGTGTAGGGATCCGCGAGCACTCCGGTCTTGACCGTGCAGGGCACGCTGCTGGTGAAGGTCACCTCCGTCAGGTCCCGCTGGAGGATGTCGTTGCGGGTGTCGCAGCCGTTCTGGTCCACGTCCGCCCAGGTTGGCCCGAACAGCGAGCGCTCGTACCCGGTCTTGGGTGCCCGGCCCTTCACCGGCAGGGTCGCCAGCAGGTCCACCGCCTGGACGGTATTCGACGATGCGCTGGCCGTGGTGGTGCTGTCGGCGGCCACCGCCGGCAGGCTTGCGCCGAAAAGCGCCAGCAACGCGGAAAGGACGACGGCGGCTGACCATCGGGTGCCGGACGCGGGAGTGGTTACGGGCAAGGACGTGTGGCTGGACATGCAGATTCCCCCAAGTTGTGTGCATGAAACGTTGGGTGCGTCAGCCCCCCATAGCCGCTGACGCCACGGACGAGCCTAGCGGCAGCGGGTCCCCGAAACTGCCGGTTCCGGAGCACCTGGGCCAATCCTTCCCGACTCCTGTGCCAACCCTGCGTCTGGGGCAATACGGCGCCTCCAGATTCGGCAGGGGGTGGCAGTCAAAGGGGAAGCCCCACCAGCAATGCTGAAGGGGCTTCGACTGTTTTGATTCCGCTATGACGAACATCATCTCCCGAACTTGCGGGAATCCCGGTGCTTCCTGCCTCGTCACCGGCAGGCCACGGTGGACCAGTTCCACCGCGTGTTCCAAGGTTCCCCTGTTGTTCGTTCCCGTCCTTCTTCCGAAGAACGTATTAACAGTGCTACTCCTGGTTTTCCCATGGCGCAAGAGCCAAACTTCCCAGCGGCTGCGGCCTCTCGATACACAGAACCTGCAGGTACCTTCGCGATCTCGCTAAGAGAAGGCTCGGACATTCTCATGTCCTGAACAACCCGGCGTCATCTGATGGTTACCTGCAGGAGCTTTAAGTCTAGGACCGGACCGGCTTCTTCAACAGGGGGTAGTCCGCCAAAAACTTCCTCGGTTTCGAACGGCACAACCTGGACCGGCCGGCCGCACCGGTTCAATGCGGTGCAGGGAATCATGGCCTGGGATGGACCACCAGGACAGGACATTGGGCGTAGTTGACCACTTGGGCCGAGACGGACCCCATGTGCAAACCGGGAAATCCTCCGTGCCCCCGGGAACCGATGACGATAAGGTCCGCGTCATTGGCGGCATCGAGAATTGCCGACGCAGGTGAATGGGTGTCTACCAGCTGACCTGCAGCTGGTACGCCTGCATCTTCGGCGGACTTCAGCGCCTCATTCTGGAGTGTCCGGGCGATTTGCTCCGGAGACGCTTCGGCGACAATTTCACCCGCCGCTGTTTCCAGGACAGCCGGATACCACGCCATCGCCGGCTTGTTCCAGGCGGTAATCAGGCGGAGCCTGCCCGTTGCGCCGCTGTGCCTCGTCCACGGCCCAGGTCAGTGCTGCCTGCGAATGTTCGGAACCGTCAAAACCCACAATTATCAAGAACGAACCGGTGCCAGCCATGTGCCTTCCTTTCACTGTCCCACAAATGCTGAAGTTCCATCCATGGTCCTGGGGCGGCGGTGGGGACGGGCGCCATCCAAATGGTCCGGCACCTGTCCCGACCACAGAGTACAGCGCGTTGCCCGCGTGCCGGCAGGGCCGAAGACCCCTTTTTCCGGGGCAAACACCTGGATACTCCCGTGCGTAACGGGCTCCGGCAGGGAGGCCTTTTGTCCCTATCAGGCCGGCATGCAGGGGTATTAACTGGACTGACGCCGGAACCACTGCCGCCTCCGACGCCTGGCGCTAGGAAAAGGAGCAGCCATGGGAGAACACCATTCCCCGATGCTGCAGTTTCTCGGCGCAACGGACACCGTGACGGGTTCCCGGTACCTGGTCCACTCACAAGGGCAACGGGTCCTCATCGACTGCGGGCTCTTCCAGGGCTACAAGCGCCTCCGCGACCGTAACCGCGTACCGCTCCCGGTCGCACCGGCCAACATCGATGCCGTTGTCCTGACCCATGCCCACCTGGACCACAGCGGATACATCCCTGCGCTGGTGCGGGACGGTTTCAGCGGCCCCGTCTATGCGACACCGGGTACTGAAGAACTGTGCACGCTGCTGCTTCCTGACAGCGGCTACCTTCAGGAAGAGGAAGCCCGCTACGCCGATCACCGGGCGTCCTCAGCGCATCATCCCCCCATGCCCCTCTACACGGCCGAGGATGCCGTCCGTTCACTCAACAGGTTCAAAACCCGCGACTTCGACTCCCCGTTCCCCCTTCCCGGAGGCATCGAGGCAACATTCCTTCCCGCCGGGCACATCCTGGGCGCCGCACAGGTGCATCTTGAACTGGATGGACGCAGGGTCCACTTCACCGGCGATCTTGGCCGCACCCGGGACCCCCTGATGTACGCGCCCCGCGGACTGGAGCCCGTTGACGTACTGGTCACGGAATCCACCTACGGGAACCGGGCACACCCGCAGGGCGATCCCGAAACCGAACTTGGCGACATCATTACCCGAGTGGCGAAGCGGCACGGCGTCATCCTGATCGCAGCGTTCGCCGTGGGCCGGGCCGAAACAGTCCTGCTCCATATCTCACGCCTGCTGGCAAAACACGCAATCCCATCCATCCCGGTCTACCTCAACAGCCCAATGGCCATTGATGCGTCAGACATGTACCAGCGCCACCGCGAAGAACACCGACTCCAACCCCACGAATTCGAGGCCATGTACAAGGTGGCAACACCCGTCCGCAGCCCCGACGAGTCCAAACTCCTCAACCTCCGCGGGGGACCCATGATCATCATCTCCGCCAGTGGCATGCTCACTGGCGGCAGGATCCTGCACCACCTCGCGGCCTACGGACCTGACCGGCGCAATGCCATCATCCTCAGCGGATACCAGGCAGGAGGAACCCGGGGGCCTCCCTCGCTGCGGGCGAAAACCACCTGCGGATTTACGGCCAGGACGTCCAGATCGAGGCGGAGGTCATCCAAATGGAAGGGCTGTCTGCGCACGCCGACTCCGACGAAATGATTGACTGGCTGAAGGCCGCCCCCCAGGCGCCGGTCATGACCTACATCACGCACGGGGAGCCGGACGCGTCCGATGCCCTCCGAACCAGGATCAAACGCCAGCTCGGATGGAAGGTCCGCGTCCCCGAGCACATGGAAACCATCTCACTGAACAAGCCCCTTTGAAAAAAGGATTGCAGGCGTCGGACAAGGAGACGGCGGCACCCAAGCCGGGTGCCGCCGTCGTAATCCCTGTGGGTGGTTAGGGGTGGAAGAGCTCTTCGAAGGTGCCCGAGGTGGTCGGTGAGCAGGTGTTCGCCAGGCAGCCCAGGTGCCACATGTGCTCGATGGTGGAGAGCAGGGTGTAGTGGTCCGAGAGCTGGTCGGTTGTCTTGTGCGGGCCTTCCGCGGAGTTGATGACGATGGCGGGTGCGTGGCCACCGCCCAGGACTGCACCGTTCTGGCCTACGGGGCTGCCCGGGCCGCCGTCGGATCCGGAGTAGTCGTTCTCGTCCCAGGCCAGGACGATGCTGGACTTGGTGGTCTTCCAGGTGGGGGAATCCATGATCTGCTGGACGGTCTGCTTGACGTAGTTGTCGCCGAGCCTGGATCGCGCCGTGGTCAAGGCCGGAGTCCGGGTACCCGCACTCCGGGATTCCTACGAGGGCCGCGCCCGACGGGGAGACCCCGTGCATGTCGTGGCATTGGTTCGGGCTGATCCAGGTGAAGTTCGGTACGTTGCCGCTGGCGAGGTCTGCCTTCAGGTTGTTTTCCTGGGGCACGATGTTCTGCAGCCGCGGGCTTCCCGGGTAGTTGATGTCCGAGAAGTACATGAACGGGTTGTGCTTCTGGGCGTACAGCTTGACCGTTGAGGAGCCGATGGTGGGTGCGTACTCCACCTGGGAACCGGTGCTGGGAAGGCTTTCCATATATGCCTTCCAGCTCAGGCCCTTGCCCTCAAGCTGGTCCACGATGTTCTTGCCCGAGAACATGTGCGGGGTGGAGGCCGCGCTGGCGGCCTGTGCCTGGGTCAGCAGCCCGGTGGCTCCGGGGTCCCCGGAGTTTGGGATGAATTCTTCAGGAGCGCAGGTGACATTGGCGCCGGCCTTGCAGTCATCCCAAATGCCCTGCGAGCTCCCTGAAATGGCGGCCAGGTAGTTGGGCAGGCTCGGGTGGGTCACGCCATGGTAGTTCGCGGCCGTGTTGTAGCGCTGGGCCAGGGCATTGATGTAGGGCGCGTCGGCGGTGTTGCCGATGACCTGGTCGTAGCCGTGGTTCTCCATCATAATGACGAAGACATGGTCAGGGCCGTTCTGTCCCTGCCCGCTGGCCTGGGCGGCACTCTGAGCGGTTCCGCCCGGCGTGGTCTGTGCGTCCGCAGGCACTGCGGAGCCGACGGCGGCGAGGCCAGTGATTGCGACGGCGGCAGCAAGCGCCAGGGCGCTTGTCCTCCGGTTCTTAAGTGCATTGGGCATGGCAAATCCTTTCGGTGTGCGGGCGCAACGGAGCGTCCGGTTTCTCGGGCGGTGCAGCAAGGTGGGGGCGAGTTGGGTGGCAGGGCCGAGGACAGTGACCGGCCCTGCCACCAGTTCCGGCGTGGTTACCGGCCGAGCCTGGGGGTCGCTGGTCAGCGGGCTGCCGTTCTCGAGGCGGCCGGCCAGGACCCGGACAAGCTTGGGATCAGCGGCGGAGGTGACCGTCAAGTCGTACCAGCCGCCCTGGGTCGGGATGACCACGGTCTTGCCCTGGCCCGGGTTGAGGGAGAGCGTCTGGGAGCCGGAGCCGTACGCGTCCTTCAGGGTCAGGGCGGCACCGGTGGTGCCGGTGTTTTCGACCCTGAACTGCGCGTGCGGCGCCTTGCCGTCAGCGGTGACGGTCACGCGGATGTCCCCGGCCGCCGTCGTACCTGCCAGTCGCCGGTACCAGCCGGCGGGGCCGTGCATCTGCACGTCGTATTCGGCACCGAGTGCCCACGCCGCGTCCAGTGAGGCCCCAGGCTCGATGGTGTACGAATACGGGCCTTCCGGAAGCAGGTTGGAGCGGACCTGCACATGCGCGCCCAGGGTGCCGTGGTTCGTCCAGTGAGCGGTCAGCTTGCCTGAGCTCACTGCCGTGTCGACGTCGAGGGCGTACCCGAGCGGGCGCGACGGGCGGGTTCCCTTCTCCTGGCTCGGCATCGAGTTCGTTGCCGGTGGCGTCGGAACGTAGCTCGGGTGGCGGTTGTGGTCTGCCGGCTTGTACGCAGAGGCGTCCGCCAGGGCGGGTGCGGCTCCCCCGGCCTTTGAGAAGTCGAACGCGCTGGTGAGGTCCCCGCTGACGGCACGGCGCCATGGGGTGATGTTCGGCGAGGCCACCCCGAAGCGGGTCTCCAGGAACCGGACGATCGAGGTGTGGTCGAAGGTTTCGGAGCAGACCCAGCCGCCCATGCTCCACGGGGACAGGACGATCATCGGCACCCGCACGCCCAGGCCGAAGTGCCCGGGGACGTCTTTGTCGCCGTAGAACGTGGGGCTGCCGTCATACCATTCACCGGCCGTGGAGACGGTGGAGGCGCCCGGAATCTGCGGGGTGTTCGGGTGCGGCGGAACGATGTGGTCAAAGAAGCCGTCGTTCTCGTCATACATGAAGAAGACAGCGGTCTTGCTCCACACGTCCGGGTTGGAAGTCAGGGCGTCCAGGATGTTGGCCGCGTACCAGGCGCCGAAGTTCGGCGGCCAGTTCGAGTGCTCGGTATAAGCCTCGGGGGCAACGATGTAGGAGACCTGGGGCAGGGTACCCGACTTCACGTCCTTGCGGAGGATGCTGAAGAGGTCATCGCCGGTCTTGGCACTGGTACCGGTGCGGGCCTTCTCATACAACGGGCTTCCGGGCTTCGCGTCCTGGTACTGCTTGAAGTACAGGAGGGAATTGTCCCCGTAGTTGCCGATGTACGCGTCGTCGGTCCAGCCCTCATAGTGCGCCGGATCGAGGCCCTCGCCAATGTCCTGGTAGACCTTCCAGCTCACGCCGGCTTTCTCCAGGCTCCTCAGGGTAGGTGCTCCACCAGTAGCCCTTCTCGCCGTTCCACAGGTCGGGGCCGCCGCCCTTGCGGTCCGGGTCGTCGCCGCCGGCGAACATGTAGTAGCGGTTCGGGTCAGTCGGTCCGAGGACCGAGCAGTGGTACTGGTCGCAGACGGTGAACGCGTCGGCGAGGGAGAAGTGGAACGGAATGTCCTGGCGGCCATAGAACGCCATTGTGGCATCGGTCTTCTCCGGCAGCCACTTGTCATACTTGCCGTTGTTGAACGCCTCGTGGGTGAGTTTCCACGAGTGGTCCAGGTCCTCCATGAACTGCATGCCCAGGTTCGGCGCGTCCGGGTGGAACGGCGTTACTTCCCGCGTGGCATTCGCTTGGTGGAAGGAGTCTTTACCGGACGGCAAAACCGCGGGGTGCGGGTCCGAGAATCCCCGCACGCCCTTCAGCGTGCCGAAGTAGTGGTCGAAGGCACGGTTCTCCTGCATGAAGATCACTACGTGCTCGACATCCTTGATGGAGCCCGTAGCCCTGTTGGCGGAGATCTCCGCGGCCCGGGCGATGCTCTGCCCCATCATCTGGGAAATAGCGGTTCCGGCCGCACCGGCGGCGGAGAGTTGAAGAAAACGACGGCGGTTGAGACCTGCCATGAGGGCGCTCCTAATGCGTTGACTTTTTAATGTCCCCCGCCGGGAACTATGCCAGCGCCCCGTTACGGCCGCGTGTACACGGCCTGAACAACAGGAAATAGGACCTCAGGCCAACCCGACCCATGTTTGGGTCATCGACGTCACGCGGCTGCCGTCCAGGTCGTTGATCTTCGCGGAGACGAAATCCCGCGCCCACGTGGAGGTTTGAATCCTGAAGGCGGGAGACCCTGCTTGCAACGCATCCAGGACAACCCCGGCAACATCCTCGGATGTTTGGGCGCTCGAGCGGCAAACTGCCGTGCGGTCCGCTCCAGGTAGGCGCTGAGCGCCGGCCGGTAGGGGCCGGCGGCAGCAAGCATGCCGGCTGCATCAACGCCGGCGTTCGCGACGAAGTCGCTGGACACCGCCCCGGGCTCGATGAGATGAACACCGACTCCAACGCTCTTCGCAACCGGCTGGAGGCTTTCCAGGAATCCCTCAACGGCGAACTTGGCGGCACAGTAGGCCTCGTTGAATGGCTGGCCCACAACTCCTCCCACGGAGCTGATAGTGATCACCCGGCCCCTGCTTTCCCTGAGCAACGGCATGAACGCTTTCGTCATGGCCACAACGCCAAAGTAGTTGACTTCCATGGCGTCACGGAAGCCCTTCATGTCCAGTGCTTCAACAGACCCCAGGGTGGCACTGCCGGCGTTGTTGACCAGCGCGTCCAGCCCGCCGTAGGTGTTGCGGCAATAGTCGGCTTCCCGTTCTATGGCGCCGGCATCGGTGACGTCCAGGATGCGGATGTCCAGCTCGACTCCTGCCTCCGCGGCATCGGCCCGGAGCGCCTCTGCTCGCTCGGGATTGCGCATCGTCGCAATGGTCCGCCACCCTGCTGCCGCCAGGGCGAGTGCCGTGGCCCGGCCAATTCCGGTCGACGTGCCGGTGATCAAGACAATTTGTGAATCCTGGCGGCTGGGCTGAATGGTCATGGCGGTGAACCTCCTCGTAGTCCCCTGGTGGCGTCGAAGGATCGAGCACCGTTCATGATGATTCATCCAATCCCGGCGCGGATCAACCTCCCGGCCACAAGTAACCCCGGTGTAGGCGGCCCATGGGGCAGAATGGCCGTTGTGATTATCCCCGGAGAGCTCCCAGGACGAGACAAATGAAAAGGCCCCGACGCCGACTCGGCATGCTGGCGTTTGTGCTGATCGTTTTGATCGTGGGTCCGGGCCTGATGGTGATGGGAACGGTCATGATCAATGCTGATTCCGAACTGTCCCGGGCAGGGGTGCAGAGCACCGGCACCGTAACTGACTTCAATGACACCCAGCGCGCCTCCAACCGGGACATCAAAGTCCGCTACACCTCCGCGGACGGGGCCGAGCACGTGGTCACGGCAAGCGTTGACCACGACCAGCACCCGGCGGTCGGCGACCCCGTCACGGTTGCCTATGACAGTCAGCAGCCATCCCACGCCGTGGTGCTGGGTTTTGAGAGCGGCGGGGTATCCCTGCGCGGAGTGGGAACGGTCCTGACCTTCGTGGCAGCCGGCATTGGGCTCATCGCCGTCATCATGAGCGCAGTCCAGAAACGGAGGTCGCGCCTGTGATGCCGCAGGGAGGAGGGCACTGGATGCATCCCTATGTAACTCCACCAAGAAAGCCCAAAGTGTGGCCATGGGTTCTGGGTGGAGCGGCCATCGTGGTGCTCTGCATTGGAATCATGGTGGTGTCGCTGATGCCGATGATCAACGGAGGGCCGGCCCGTGCAACGGCACGGATCGAGGAGATGGTCTCCATCGCGGATGGAATCCCCACCGGAGAGGGCTGGGAGGTGACCGCGGCAAACGATCCGAAGAACGACCCCGGATGTATCCCGCTGGAAAACCCCTGCCACAGCCTGGACAGAACCTGGTCGACCCCGGTGCAGGTCACCGTGGACGAACTGCGTGCTTCAACCGGCTACAGCCTCAAGACGTTCGCCAACCCGGACTGTGCCTTCGGGACAGTGCATGAGAACCTGGACATCTCAATCTGCGTCAGCCCGTACGAAGTGTCCCTCCGCATACACGACTGACGAATGGCGACGGCGGCACCCCAGCCGGGTGCCGCCGTCGTCCGTCCCGCCTGGGTAGCCGGCCAGCGGCTACCGCCGGCTCCCGGCGGTGGAGTCCGAGTCCTCTTGCGTCCCTTCATGGTGGACGCCACCGCCGTTGCCCAGCCCGCCGCGGGTCTTCGCAAGGCTGGCCACCGTGGCCACCAGGATGGTGGCGCCGATGAAGACCAGCGAAAACCAGATGGGGATCTCCGGCACCCACAGGAGTGGCCGGCCACCGTTGATGAAGGAGAGCTCGTTGACGTGCAGGGCGTGGAACACCAGCTTCACGCCGATGAACGCGAGGATGACGGCCAGGCCCTGGGCCAGGTAGACCAGCCGTTCCAGCAGTCCCCCGATGAGGAAGAACAGCTGCCGCAGGCCCATCAGGGCGAACGCGTTGGCGGTGAAGACGATGTACGCCTCGCTGGTCAGGCCATAGATCGCGGGAATCGAATCGACGGCGAAGACCAGGTCCACGAACCCGATGGCGATGATGGTGAGCAGCATCGGCGTCACGAACCGCTTGCCGTCCAGCGTCGCGGTGAGCCGGTCGCCGTGGTAGTCCGGGGTGACCGGGAGGACGCGGCGCACCAGCTGCATGAACCTGCCGTCGGCCGGGTTGGCGTCGTGGCCGCCGAAGGCCTGCTTGTACGCGAGGAAGAGCAGCAGGGCACCGAAGATGTAGAACACCCAGGAGAAGTTTTCGATCAGCGTGGCCCCGACGGCGATGAACCCGCCGCGCAGGACCAGGGCAATGATGATGCCCACCATCAGCACCTTCTGCTGGTACTTCCTGGGAACCGCGAACCCGGTCATCACGATGAGGAAGACGAACAGGTTGTCCACCGACAGGGCTTTTTCGGTGAGGTAGCCCGCGAAATACTCCCCGCCGTACGTCCACCCGGAGACCATTCCGATCCCGGCGCCGAACAGGAGGGCGAGGCCAATGTAGAACGCCGACCAGCGCGCCGATTCGCCAATGGACGGCTCGTGCGGTTTGCGGACATGGGCGAAGAACTCGTAAACGAAGAACAGGATCGTCACGGCGAGGGTGATGATCCAGATGAGCGGTGTGACCTGCATGGGTACTCCAAAGGGGTTGGCGCTGACAGTGACGCCAAGGTCTCCTCCGCCCGGTGGAACCGGAGCCGCTGGCCCGGGATGCTTCGCTGCATCCGTATTGACGGGCCACGCACAGACGGGAGTACTCCCCTTGATGGGTTAAGGGTATCCCATCAACGGGCGACGGCGGCACCCGGCCTGGGTGCCGCCGTCGTCATGTCCTGCTGGGGGGCGCCCTACTTCAGCTTTGGCACCAGCACCGGTGTGTTCCTCTTGTACTCCTCGTAGTCGGCCTGGCCGCCCCACTTCTTGTCCGCCTTCTTCTCCAGGGGCGGCACGCCGCTTCCCTTGGTCAGCAGCAGGGCAACGAACACCGGGGAGACCAAGGCGGCCCACTGCCAGCCCTGCAGGACGGGGAGGGCGATGATGGCTACGCCCACCCAGAGCGTGATCTCACCGAAGTAGTTGGGGTGGCGGGACCTGGACCACAGACCGGTGCTGATGAAGCGGCCCTTGTTGGCGGGGTCGTCCTTGAACCGGTTTTTCTGGACGTCCGCGGCGGTCTCGATCGAGATGCCCGCGAGCCAGACCAGCAGGCCCACCCAGAAGAACCCGTCCAGGCCCACCTTCTTGTCGGAGGTGATGGCCACCCACGCGAGCGCAGCGGTGAGTACCACCCACAGGCCCTGGATGGTCCAGGTGTTCAGGAAGCGGAAGAAGTCCGGCTTGAGCTCGTCAAACCGGTCGTCCTTGCCGTGCTTGCTGATCCGCAGGAACAGGAAGCTGCCCAGCCGCGCAGCCCAGAGCACCACCATGGCCGCCAGCAGCATGCCGCGGGCATCCACGCCCGGGGACGCCAGCACCAGGAACACCGTGATGGAGATGTAGGTCAGGGCGCCGGTGAGGTCGTAAAACTTCTCCGTCTGCGCCCTGTAGGACGGGATGAACACCAGCCACTGGATCACGAACGCGACGGCGACCCCCAGTGCGAAGACCGGGAACCCGCCGATCCTGGACCCGCCCTGGCTTCCGGCAAGGGCGATGAGTACCGCCACCACCACGGCAATCACGGTACTGATGAGGGCCTTGCGGCTCTTTTCGTTCACGGACAGATTCCTTTCCCCTGGCCCGCGAGGCTCTGCTGCACGGCGGGCCCCGTCCGGACCCCTGCGGGCGCGGTTGTATCCAACAACAACTCAGCCGTGCTGGCCTTGTCCACTTAGTCTTCGGAGCCGGGGACAGGTTGTATGGGTGGCATCAGCGTGACGCTCGCCCGAGTCAGGCTGGCCCGGTTTTCACAGCGAAACCCCGGGGATGCACCAGCCCCTCGGGCCGCAGGGCCTTAAGACTGGGCCAGTGTGACACAGGGCCACGCGCTGGGCTCACCCGAACAGCGCCGCCACCTGTGTCAGCGTCTGGAAGACGCCGTACGCCAGCGGAATTCCAACCAATACCCAGCCCAGGACCAGCCTGCCGGTGGACCGCTTGACCGGCTGGTGCGCGTCGGGGGTGTGTGCAGTGCTGCTCATATCAGGCCTCCATGGAAGATGTGCGCCGCTCGGGGCGGGGTTCGTGGAATCGGTCGTCGACGGGTTTGACCAGCAGGTTGGCCACAAACCCTATGATCAGCAGCGCCACCATGGTCAGCAGCGCCGGCTGGTAGGATGCTCCCGTCAGCTGGCCCGGCTTGCCCTGTGCGTCCAGGATGCTGTTGACGATCAGCGGGCCCGCCACCCCTGCCGCCGACCAAGCGGTGAGCAGCCGGCCGTGGATGGCGCCCACCTGGTACGTCCCGAACAGGTCCCGCAGGTACGCCGGGACGGTGGCAAAGCCGCCGCCGTAGAACGAGATGATGACGAACGCGAGCACCACGTACAGTGCAGTGGCGGTGGACCCGGCAAAGGCGAGCACCGTGTACAGCACGGTGCCGACGCCCAGGTACATCATGTAGATCCGCTTGCGGCCGGTGACGTCGGAGGTGGCGGACCAGGCGAACCGGCCGGCCATGTTGCCGATGGACAACAGGCCCACGAAACCTGCGGCGACGCCGGCGCTGACCAGGGACTTGCCGTCGGACTGGCGGAAGAAGTCCTGGATCATGGGCGCGGCCTGTTCCAGGATGCCGATGCCGGCGGTGACGTTGCAGAACAGCGCCACCCACACCAGCCAGAACTGCCGCGTTTTGATGGCGTTCCTGGCGGAGACGTTCTCCGTGGTGACGAGCTTGGCTGCCTTGACCTTGGAGGGGTCGAACCCGGCGGGCCGCCAACCATCCGCCGGCACCCGGACGGTGAACGCACCAAAGAGCATGTAGGCGAGGTAGACGACGGCGAGGGTCAGGAAGAGCTTGCCGACGGCGTCGCCGCTGGCCACCCAGCCCTGGGCGCCGGAGTTGGGGTCGTACGCCTTGAGCAGGGCCTGGGACACGGGGCTGGCGATCAGCGCGCCGCCGCCGAAGCCCATGATCGCCATGCCGGTGGCCAGGCCCGGCCGGTCCGGGAACCATTTGATCAGCGTGGATACCGGCGAGATGTAGCCGATGCCCAGGCCGATGCCGCCCACGAAGCCGTACCCCAGGTAGACGAGCCACAGCTGGTGCGTGAAGATGCCCAGCGAGCCGATCAGGAAGCCGCCCACCCAGAACATGGCGGAGGTGAACATCGCCTTGCGCGGCCCGTTCGTGTCCACCCACGTCCCCATGATCGCTGCGGATAGGCCCAGCATCACGATGGCGATGGAGAAGATGACGCCGATCTCGGTCAGGCTGGCGCCGAAGTGCTTGACCAGCGCGGTCTTGTACACGCTGGTGGCGTAGGCCTGCCCGATGCACAGATGGACTGCGAGCGCGGCGGGCGGCACCAGCCAGCGGTTGAAGCCCGGCGGGGCGATGGAGTGGTCACGGTCCAGGAAGCCCATGGTTGATTCCCTTTGCTTGGCGAAGACGTCGGTGTCTGATCGATCCAGAGGCTAAGGGCCTGTAAACAGCCGTGCCCGTTGCCTCCGGCAATCATCATGCAAAATCATCAGTAACCGTACTATCGGCGCGCCGAGCGGCCGGATAAATACGGCGAGCGGCAGCCTCAGGCCGCTTTGATGGGTGAGGTGGTGCCGGCGGATGCCGCCTGGCCTTCGCGGGCCAGGAAGGCGGACAGTTCGCCGATGGTGCTCATCAGCGGCGCCGGGAAGACCACCGTGGTGTTCTTGTCCACGCCGATCTCCACCAGGGACTGCAGGTTCCGCAGTTGGAGCGCCAGTGGGTGGGCCATCATGGTGTCGGACGCATCGCCCAGCGCCGTGGCGGCGATGGCCTCGCCTTCGGCGGCGATGATCTTGGCCCGCTTTTCGCGTTCAGCTTCGGCCTGGCGGGCCATGGCGCGCTTCATGCTTTCGGGCAGCTGGATGTCCTTCAGTTCCACCAGTGTGACTTCGACGCCCCACTCGACGCTGAGTACATCAAGGATCTGCCGGATGTCGGCGTTGATCCGTGCCGTCTCGGACAGGGTCTGGTCCAGGGTGTGCTGGCCCACGACTTTCCGCAGCGTGGTCTGCGCGATCTGGTCGATGGCCGCTGCAACATTTTCAATGGCGACAATGGACTTCACTGCATCCACCACGCGGTAGTAGGCCACCGCGGATACGTCCACGCTCACGTTGTCCTGGGTGATGATGCCCTGGGACTGGATGGGCATGGTCACGATCCGCAGGCTGACCAGGGGCAGGCGGTCGATGACCGGGATGATCAGGCGCAGGCCGGGCTCCCTGACGCCGATGACCCGGCCCAGCCGGAAGAGCACGCCCTTCTCGAACTGGCGCACGATCCGGACGGCCATCCTCGCGACGATGAGCAGAAGAATGACAACGACTACGACAACTAATGTGGTGGGGTCCATCAGGATCCCCTCCTGGTTTGCTGGGCGGGACCTGCCGTTGCCGGGCCGGCGCCGTGACAGGTGTCCTTGATTAATTGTCGCACCACCGGCGAAGGAGGACCTCCTGTAGGTTGATGCTGGACTCCCACTTACCTACAACCCGGGGCAGGTATCGCATGGACACGGACGTCATCATCATCGGCGGCGGCCTGGCCGGACTTGTGGCCAGCAACGAGCCTGGTCCAGGCGGGCAAGCGGGTGGCGATTGTGGACCAGGAGAATGAGGCCAACCTGGGCGGGCAGGCGTTCTGGTCCCTGGGCGGGCTGTTCCTGGTGGATACTCCCATGCAGCGGCGGCTTGGCGTGAAGGATTCCGTCGAGCCTGGCATGGCAGGACTGGCAGGGTTCGGCGCAGTGGGACCGGCTGTCCGGTGCCCATCCCGAGGACGAGTGGGCGCAGCAGTGGGGCCGCGCGTACGTGGAGTTCGCCGCCGGCGGGAAGCGCGCCTGGCTGCAGGAACAGGGCATCCGGTTCACGCCGCTGGTGGGCTGGGCGGAGCGCGGCGACGGCAGGGCCGGTGGCCACGGCAACTCGGTCCCGCGCTTCCACGTCCCGTGGGGCACCGGAACCGGTGTCTCGGAACCGTTCGCGGACAAGGCCCGGGCGGCAGCGTCGGCTGGCAGCGTCCGGTTTTTCTTCCGGCACCGGGTGGACGGTTTAACGTACGACGGCGGGACGGTCACCGGCGTGCGCGGCTCCGTACTGGCACCTGATGGTTCCCCGCGCGGGGTGTCCTCGAACCGTGATGTGGTGGGCGACTTCGAGCCTGCGGGCGCCGGCGGTGGTGATCGCGTCCGGCGGGATCGGCGGCGACCATGATCTGGTGCGCCGCTGGTGGCCTGACCGGCTGGGGACGCCGCCGAAGAAGATGGTCACCGGGGTGCCGCAGCACGTGGACGGGCGGATGCTGGATATCGCGGACCAGTCCGGCGTCCGCCTGGTGAACCGGGACCGCATGTGGCACTACACCGAGGGCATCCAGAACTGGAACCCCATCTGGCCGGACCACGCCATCCGGATCCTTCCCGGCCCGTCATCCCTGTGGTTCGATGCCCTGGGCAGGCGGCTCCCCTCCCCCGGCTTGCCCGGCTACGACACCCTGGGCACCCTCCGGATCCTGCGGACCACCCCGGAGCTCCAGCAGCACAGCCATTCCTGGTTCATCCTCAACCAGCGGATCATCGAAAAAGAGTTTGCCCTCTCCGGCTCCGAACAGAACCCGGACATCACCAACCGGGACCTCAGGCTGCTGCTCCGGACCCGGCTGGGCCGCGGCGCCGGCGCCCCCATCGAGTCGTTCAAGGAGAACGGCGCCGACTTCGTGGTCGCGGACAACTTGGCGGACCTGGTCCGCGGGATGAACGGGCTGACAGAGTCCCCGCTGCTGGACTACGCGCAGGCTCCGGCGGCAGGTCGAGGAACGCGACGCCGAGGTCCGGAACCCCTACTCCAAGGACGCGCAGGTGGCCGGTATCCGCAACAGCCGCCGCTTCCTGGGCGACAGGCTGTTCCGCACGGTCAAGCCGCACCGGATCCTGGACCCCGCCGCCGGACCCCTGATCGCCGTGCGGCTGCACGTGGTCACGCGGAAGACGCTGGGCGGGATCCAGACCAACCTGTCCGGCCAGGCACTGGGACACGACGGCGTTCCCATTCCCGGTCTCTACGCCGCCGGCGAGGCAGCCGGGTTCGGCGGTGGCGGCGCCCACGGCTACAACGCCCTGGAGGGCACCTTCCTTGGCGGCTGCATCTTCACCGGCAGGACTGTTGGACGGTCCCTGGCCCAGGCGCTGTAGCCCGGCGCCGCGACAGGCCCTTTTCCGCACCCAGGCCCGGCTCCGCCGTCGTGCGTTGTCCTCCCTGCAGCTCAGTGCACTGGAGCCAGGCGCATCTGCGTGGCGAGTCCGTGCGCACGGGACAGGTCCTGGTCGCCGTAGACCAGCACCCGGCCAATCAGGAGCACGGCACGGTTGGGCGACGGAATGTGCCGCATCCCTTCCGGGACGTCACCTGTCCAGCGCGGCCCGGTGATGAGGAAGTCCCCTGCTCCGGTGCCGGTGGTGCGTTTGCCTACATAGGCAAAATTGGTGTTGTTCGACGGGTTGGTGAACTGCAGGCTGTAGTAGCGCCCTGCCATCTCCGGCACGTGCAGGACCAGCGGGCCTTTCGAAAGATCGAGCCAGCCAAGGGACAGGAGGGTGTCACGGTTAACCCCGGCCGAGGCGAGTTTCGAGGTGCCCGAGGGTACGTGGAGAGGGTCCGCGAAGAGCGCCTCCTGCTGGGTGTACAGGGTGTTGACGGGAACGGGACCGTCGCCGAACCCTTTGACCAGGATGGCCCGCCTATACACGGAAAGGAGCAGACGCGGCCAAAAATAGATGGCTGCGAACCAGGTCACCACCATGACCGCGCCGAAGATCAGGAGATGCTCGAGCCTCACCGCTGACTGCCTTCCGCCCTTGCCACCGGTGGCACCACGTAGCTGCCGGCCAGGATCGCCGGACCCGGCTGGTACACGCGGAGCCAGAGGATGAACTTGCCGGAGGGGGCGGGCAGCCAGTTGGGTTCGCCGTCGGCCGGTGGCGTTGATTGGATGTACACCTCGACGGACCCATCAGCGTTGGGGACCAGCCCGGACCTGTCGCTCACGCTGTACTTCCGGAGCGGATTCGGCACGAAGCGGTTCCTCGCGTCCCCCATGGTCAGCGACCAGAAGGCGTCGTGTGGCGGCATGCCGCCCGCCGGGAAGTGAAGGACGTAATCATGCCGGCCGTCCAGGGTGGCACCGGCCCCGTCCGAGTTCGTCCACCAGTACACCGCCTCCGCAGAGGTGTTCACGGGGCCGGGGAACAACTGCGCGCAGGCGGCCCGCATCAGCATGCCGTTGTCCGGATCGCCCAGCCCGGGCATGGTGATCCATCCGTTGGCGCGGACAGCTTTGAGGCGGCCATAGATTTGGGCGGTGACAAAGGCGAGGCCAAAGCCGATGAGGAAGCCCTGCAGCACATCACTGCGCACCGTCCGCGTCAGCGGGAGGAAGACCATGGCGAGGATGAAGGCCACACAAATGGTGCCGACCAGGGCCGTGAAGTAGGTGTAGGTCCTGCTCACCGCGCGGCTCCGTCCTGCGCACGGCGGACCAGCCGGAATTCGGGCAGCGCCTCCCACTCAGGCGGAAGTGTGTTCCGCTTGCCGTCCGGCCGGAACCCCTGCTTGAGGTAGAAGGCCAGTGCGCGCGGGTTGTTCTCCAGCACCCAGAGATACGCCGGGCCGGGGCCGACGGCGGCACTCACCAGCGCTGCCCCCAGGCCCGTCCCGTAGGTCCGCCGGAGGGTGTAGATCGAGTACAATTCCAGCGGCTCCGGGGCGTCCTCCTCCCGGCCCGGGCCGGCATCGGCGTAGCCCACCACCTGGTTGTTGGCGTCCAATGCCAGGATCCGCGGTTCATCCACGGCGAGGAAAGCCCGGCGCCGCTCCACCCGTTCCGGAATGCTTTCCCGGCGCCTGCGGAAGAATTCCGGCGGGAGCAGGTGCGGGTAGCATTCCTCGTGCGCCAACGTCTGCATGAGCACCAGCGCCCCTGCGTCGTCCGGCGTGGCCTGGCGAAGTTCAAAGTCCATGGCGCCAGCCTAGCCAGTCAACCCGCGCACCCAGGCCTGCTGCCGCCGTCGTACTTTGCCTGGCACACCCTCCGGCCCCCGCGGACCTGCGCACTTAGGATGAGGCATGGACTTCGAGGACGTGCTCCTGACCGCGGCAGGCGCAGCACTGATCCTGCTCATGATCGCCGACGTCTTCCTGACGCTGCTGTACCCCCATGGCTCCGGCCCGGTGGGACGGACCATCATGCGGGTGTTCTGGCGGGTGTCGAGGAAAGTCCGGGGCGGCGCCTCGTCCATTGCCGCTCCGCTCGCCATGGCGGCCGTCATCGCTGCCTGGGCCGCCCTCGCTGCCGTGGGCTGGGCGCTGCTGTACCTTCCGCACCTGCCGGGCGGCTTCTCCTACGCGGCCGACATTCCCCGCCAGGGCGACTTTGCCGAGGCACTGTACATTTCGCTGGCGGCCCTGTCCACCGCGGGGTTCGGTGACATCGTGGCCGCCCATCCTGTGCTTCGACTGGTGATGGCTTTCCAGGCAGTTGCGGGTTTTGGCCTGCTGACCGCCACGGTCTCCTGGATCCTGCAAACCTACCCGGCCCTCAGCAGGCGCCGTGCCCTTGCCCACCAGCTGAACCTGTTCCGCGAAGCGGCCGGGCCGTCCGGCATTGCCTCACTGGAGGCCGGGCATGCGGCAGGGCTGCTGGAATCGATGGCTGAGAACGTGGCCTCGGTGAGCATCGATCTACTGTCCTTCAACGAGACCTACTACTTCCACGAGGTGGAGCAACGGGGATCGCTTCCGGCCATCCTTGCCTACGCCCACCAGCTGGCGTCGGAGGCCAAGGGCAGCGACAACCCGGAACTTCGGTTTGCCGGCGGGATGCTCTACGCGGCCCTTGATGACCTGGCCAAGGTACTGCGCGGGAGGTTCGGCCATGAGGGAAGCACGTCCTCGGACGTGTTTGACCACTACGAGGCTCCACCACAGGCACCGGCGGCCGCCGGAGCGGCACAAGTGAGGTGCCGAAGTTCTTCCGTGCCTGCTTGCTAGGGTCTGCGTATGGCACCCCACTTCCACTCCATGGACGACGTCATCAACGAACCCGAGCGCGTCCAGTTCGAGTTCTTCCTGGACGAGCACCGGGCCGCGCTAGACGCATGCCTGGACGGCCTGACCGAGGAGCAGGCCAGACGTCGGCTGGTCCCCTCCCGCACCACCCTGCTGGGACTGGTAAAGCACGCCACGTTCGTCGAGAAGGTCTGGTTCGATGAGGCCTTCACCGGCCGCCCGCGCACCGAGATTGGCATCCCTGCCATGCCTGACGAGTCATTCATGCTGGACGACGGCGACACGATCGAGTCCGTGCGGGCGGCGCATCTGGAAGCCTGCGCAGCATCCCGGGCCGCGGCCGCCCCCGAAGCCTGGATGACGTGGTGAGCGGCAACCGGCGCGGACCTGTCCCGCTGCGGTGGCTGTACCTGCACATGCTGCGCGAACTGGCGCAGCACTGCGGCCACGCGGACATCCTCAGGGAGCAGATCCTGGCGGCGAAGGGCACAGACTGAAGCGGCGGGGCCGCCACCGCCCGCAGCACCCGTCAGGCTATCTCCGCCTGCGCCGTGAACCGTGTGGGCGCCTTTGCGGTGACCGCACGTGAAGGGGCAGGAAACGCCGCGGGCCGGTCATCTCCTCCCGGCTTGTCAGTGCCACGGCAGCGACCAGCAGCCACATTGATGCAGCCTGGCCCCACGGGTAGACCTGCTGGGGAACTCCAGGTGTCAGCGGGTTAAGGATGAACTGGAATGCCGCCAGGCTCGCGTGCATCAGCGCCGCCACCAGCACGCTGCCCGTGTGCTCGTAAACCCACACCATGAGCAGCCGGTAGGCCGTCAATTGGCCGACGAGCACCGAAACCAGCCACAGCGACATGAAGACCGCCAGCGGCACCCCGCCGTTGGTCCCGCCCCCGCCCCAATAGTTCACGAAGAAATGCCAGACGCCCCAGAGCACACCCACCATCAGCCCGGTCCAGAGAACGCTGTAATGCTGCCTGGCCCTGGGAATGGCGAACCCGGTCCAGCCGATCTCTTCAAGAAGCCCCACCACCAGCCCCAGCACCACTCCCATGGCCAGAGTCCCTGTCCTGTCCGGCTCCGTGGCAATCCGCGGCGCGTAATCCCGGGAAGACCACCACAGGACAAACACGGGAACGGCCAATGTCACAGGTGCGACCAGCACCGCAAAAAGGTACCAGCGCCCGTCGACCCGCCAGGTGAGCAGCCGGGCCCAGAGTTCCTGGTACCCCGCGCGTCCCGACACAACTCCAGTGAGGACGAGGCTTGCCGTCGCGGGTCCCAGCAGCATCGCCGGCACCGTCACGGGGATAGTGAGCTGGAACTGCTCGGGCGTGGGCGACAGGCCACCTGTGACCGCCCAGACGGCAAGCACAATGGCGCCCCAGGACAGGACGAAGGTCGCGCCGAAGTACCACGGCAGCTGATGTCTGCGCATTGATTTCGCCAACGCATGCATGGGAACCACGCTCCTCCCGCATACCTCCAGTATCGTCCCGGCCGGTGGTGCGGCAATCCCCTAATTTCGGGGAATCCCGGCCCGGATACGCCAAGGGGCGGGCCCGGTCACGGCCTTTCAGCCGTAACCGGGCCCGCCCCTTCAGTGGGTTACTAGGCGCCGGCCGCGGCAACCGCCGCACCGTTGGCGTCACCCTTCGAAGCCTCGTCCGAGGCCCCGGCGAGCCGGATCCAGGTGTCCACCACAGTGTCCGGGTTGAGGGAGACGGAGTTGACGCCCTCCTTCACCAGCCATTCGGCGAAGTCGGGGTGGTCGCTGGGGCCCTGGCCGCAGATGCCCACGTACTTTCCGCGGGCGCGGCAGGCCTTGATGGCCATGCTGAGCAGCTTCTTCACGGCAGCGTCCCGCTCGTCGAAGCTGTTCGCAACGATGGCCGAGTCCCGGTCCAGGCCCAGGGTCAGCTGGGTCATGTCGTTGGAGCCGATGGAGAAGCCGTCGAAGTGCTCCAGGAACTCATCGGCCAGCAGCGCGTTGGACGGCAGGCTCGCACATCATGATCACCTCGAGGCCGTTTTCGCCGCGGCGCAGGCCGTTCTCGGCGAGCAGTTCGATGACGCCCTGTGCCTCGTCCAGGGTGCGGACGAACGGGATCATCAGCTTGACGTTGGTCAGGCCCATCTCGTTGCGGACAAAGGACAGGGCCTCGCATTCGAGGTCGAAGCAGTCCCGGAAGGACGGCTCCAGGTAGCGGGACGCGCCGCGGAACCCGATCATCGGGTTTTCTTCGTGCGGCTCGTAGGCCGGGCCGCCGATGAGGTTGGCGTACTCGTTGGACTTGAAGTCGGACATGCGCACGATCACCGGTTCCGGCGCGAAGGCCGCGGCAATGGTGGCCACGCCTTCGGCAAGCCGCTTGATGTAGTACTCGCGGGGGCTGGCGTACGCGCTGATCCGCTCCCGGATCTCGGCGGCAACATCCTCCGGCTGGGTGTCCAGGTTCAGCAGCGCCTTGGGGTGGATGCCGATTTGCCGGTTGATGATGAACTCCAGCCGGGCCAGGCCCACGCCGTGGTTGGGCAGCTGCGCGAACGTGAACGCCTGCTCCGGCGTGCCCACATTCATCATGACCTTCACCGGCGCCTCGGGCAGGCTCGGTGATGCCGGTTTCCTCAACGCTGAAGTCCAGCAGGCCCTCGTAGATGGTCCCGGTCTCGCCGTCGGCGCAGGACACGGTGACTTCCTGGCCGTCGGACAGTGAATCAGTGGCACTGCCGGTGCCCACGACGGCGGGAATCCCCAGTTCGCGGGCGATGATGGCCGCGTGGCAGGTGCGTCCGCCGCGGTTGGTGACGATCGCGGAGGCACGCTTCATGATCGGTTCCCAGTCGGGATCAGTCATGTCCGCCAACAGGACGTCGCCGGTCTGGAACGAGGCCATCTGGTCGATCGCGGTAAGGATCCGCACCTTGCCGGCGCCGATCCGCTGGCCAATGGCGCGGCCGTCCACCAGCACCCGGCCGGTTTCGTTCAGCCGGAACCTGCTCATGCTGCCCGGGGCCCGGCGGGACTGCACGGTTTCCGGGCGGGCCTGCAGGATGTACAGGCCGCCGTCCGTCCCGTCCTTGCCCCACTCAATGTCCATGGGACGGCCGTAGTGCTTCTCAATGGCGACGGCGTGCCGCGCAAGCTGCTCCACGTCGTCGTCCGTCAGGCTGAAGCGCGAGCGCAGCGCAGCCTCCACCGGCACGAAGTCAATGGTGCGGCCGATCTCGCTGCTGTCCGTGTACGTCATCTGCAGGGCCTTCTCGCCCAGGCCCCGCTTGAGGATCGCCGGGCGGCCGGCCTCCAGTGCGGGCTTGTATACGTAGAACTCGTCGGGGTTCACGGCCCCCTGCACCACGGCTTCGCCCAGCCCGTAGGAGGAGGTGACGAACACTGCGTCCTGGAAGCCGGACTCGGTGTCCATGGTGAACATGACGCCGGAAGCGCCGACGTCGGAACGCACCATACGCTGGATGCCCGCCGAGAGTGCCACCTCTGCATGTTCGAACTTGTGGTGCACGCGGTAGGCGATGGCGCGGTCGTTGTAGAGCGAGGCGAAGACGTCCTTGATGGCCTGCAGGATGTTCTCGATCCCGCGGACGTTCAGGAAGGTTTCCTGCTGCCCCGCGAAGGAGGCATCGGGAAGGTCCTCTGCGGTGGCGCTGGAGCGGACCGCCCAGGACAGGTCTGCAGAGCCGGCGTGCTTGTCCACCAGCTGCTGGTAGGCCTCGCGGACCTGCGCCTCAAAGTCCGGCAGGAAGGGCGTCTCGCGGACCAGGGTCCGGATCTCCTGGCCGGCAGCGGCGAGGGCCGTCACGTCGTCGGTGTCCAGCCCCACCAGCCGGTCAGCGATCTTCTGGTCCAGCCCGGAGCCGGACAGGAACCGGCGGTAGGCATCGGCCGTGGTGGCGAAGCCGTCAGGGACCTGGACGCCGGCGGAGGTCAGGTTCTGGACCATCTCACCCAGGGAGGCGTTCTTGCCGCCTACCTTGTCCAGGTCCTTGAGTCCGAGTTCAGAGAACCACAGAACGTCTGTCGTCATGTTTACTGCTCCTTTGCAGAGGGTGGCGTAGGCATGGCCGGCCGCTCACGGTAGTGCCGGCCGGAAGGAAAACCCTGCTAACAGTTTCAGGTCTGCAGCGGACTTTCCACATCATGTGTGCTACGCCACGTTTGTGAAATCGGGGGCTAATGCTTCAGGTTCATCCGCTGCAGAATGGTGGCCGCCATCTCCTCCACGGAGACGGTGGCCGAGTTCAGGTATGGGATCCGGTGCGAGACATACAGCTGCTCGGCACTCCGCAGCTCAAAACCGCACTGCCGCAGGGACGCATACGGCGAGCCTGGGGCGCCGTTCGGTGCGGATCTGGCTCAGGCGCAGCGGGTTGGAGGACAGGCCGAAACATTTCGACACGAACGGCCGCAGCGGCTTGGGCAGGCCGTCCCGCTGGAAATCCTCATCCACCAAGGGGAAGTTCGCCGCAAAGATGCCGTGCTGCAGGGCCAGGTACATGGTGGTGGGGGTCTTGCCGCACCGGGACGGGGCCACCAGGATCACCTGGGCCTTTTCCAGCGCACGCAGGCTCTGGCCGTCGTCGTGTTCCATGGCATACTCCACCGCCGCCATCCGGGACTGGTAGCGCGCGGCATTCCCCAGCCCGTGCGCCCTGCCCGGTTCACCGCTGGCAGGAGTGCCCAGCGCCTTTTCCAGGACACCCACGTGGGTGCCGATCAGGTCCACCATGGCACCCTTGCAGCCGGCCAGGATCTGCCGGATTTCGCTGCTCACGGCCGTGGAAAAACCAGCGGCTGGGGCCCGCTGGCGGCCAGGCCGTCGATGGTCCGCACCACGGACCGCGCCTGTTCCTCTGTGGTGATGAAGGGGATGGTCACGCGGTCGAAGTTGTCCACCGGGAACTGGGTCAGCAGCGTATTGCCCAGCGTTTCGGCGGTGATGCCGGTGCTGTCCGACAGGAAGTAGACAGGCCGCAGAGCAGCAGTGTTCAGAGCAGCAGTGGTCATGGCAGAACTCTAGCGGGCAATGATGACATCAAGCCTGCGGGGGCCGTGGACCCCCTCCACACGTTCAAGCTCGATGTCGCTGGTGGCGCTCGGCCCGCTGATCATGGTGATGGGCCGGGTCCCGTCGATCCGGCGCAGCGCCTCGGGCAGGATCCCGGCGATGTCCGCGGCCTTCACCACACAGATGTGGTGGTCCGGAACCAGGCTGATGGCGCGGCGTCCCTGGTTGGCGCTGCCGTCCAGGATGATGGTTCCCGTCTCGGCTACGGCCACCGCGCTGCCGGTCACCACCGCATCGATGCCATCAAGCCCGGCAACGCTGAGCGGTTCCGCCGCAGAGTCCAGGCGGCGGCGGGAACTGCCGCTGCCGCCGTCGTCCGCCCCTGCCAGCCACCCGGCGTCGAGCCCCTCGGGCACCACGTAGGTGCGCGCCCCCTCAAGGAGCGACGCAATTGTGGCGGGGACCTCCGCTGCGGGCACCACGGCCACCTGCGCCTTGTAGTCCACCAGCCGGTCCACCAGGAGCTCGATGAGTTCGTCGGCGCCCATCCCCGATACTGCCCGGTATTCCCGGGGGATCTGCGGCGCCTTGGGGCTGTCCTGCAGCGCGGAGCGGATCCGCGAGAGGATGTCATCGCGTGCTGTCATTACTGGCTTTCCTTATCGTCTCGGGAGGGCGCGGCGGACTTGTGCTCTTTGGCCCACCAGTCCCGGAAGGACTGTGCCGGAGGGGCCGGGATGTCCCGGCTTTGGGTCCAGCCGCCGGCGATGCCGGGAAGCTTCTTGATCTTCTTGTCCCGTCCGGCGGCCAGGCGGCCCAGCGGCAGACCCTTCTCCACCAGGCCCAGGTTCCTGCCGGAGGACAGTGCCCAGGACGCCGCCTTCATGCCGACGTCCATCTGGCTGGGGATCTTTTTCGTCCCGCGCTTGCTGTCCACGTCCACACTGCGCAGGTGCACCAGGATGTCCGGAATGTTGATCTTGACAGGGCAGGCGTCGTAGCAGGCACCGCACAGGGAAGAGGCGTAGGGCAGGGAACTGTTTTCCTCCGCCTGGATGCCGGTGAGCAGCGGGGAAAGGATGGCGCCGATGGGTCCCGGGTAGGTGGACCCGTAGGCGTGGCCGCCTGTCCGCTCGTACACCGGGCAAACGTTCATGCAGGCGCTGCAGCGGATGCAGTGGAGGGCGGAGCGGCCCATTTCATCTGCCAGCGCGGCGCTGCGGCCGTTGTCCAGGAGCACCAGGTGCACGTTCTGCGGCCCGTCGCCTTCGGTGACTCCGGTCCACAGCGAGGTGTACGGGTTCATCCGCTCCCCCGTGGACGAGCGCGGGAGCAGCTGCATGAACACTTCCAGGTCCTGCCAGGTGGGCAGCAGCTTCTCGATGCCCATCACGGTGATCAGCGTTTCGGGAAGGGTGAGGCACATCCGGCCGTTTCCTTCGGATTCGACGACGGCCAGGGTGCCGGAATCGGCCAGGGCAAAGTTGGCACCGGACACCGCCACCTTGGCGGTGAGGAACTTCCGGCGCAGGTGTTCGCGGGCGGCCATGGCCAGAACGGGGGGATCGTCGGTGAGGGCGGGGTCCGCGCCCGGCATTTCGCGGAGGAAGATGTCCCGGATTTCGGTGCGGTTCTTGTGTATGGCAGGAACCAGGATGTGGCTGGGCTTGTCATGGTCCAGGCTGGACGATGAGCTCGGCAAGGTCCGTTTCGAAGGCCTCGATTCCCTGCTCCTCGAGGAACTCGTTGAGCCCGATCTCCTGCGTGGCCATGGACTTGACCTTGACCACCTCGGTTTCGCCGGTCTCCCGGACCAGTCCAGTCACGATTTCGTTGGCCTCCCTGGCGTCGCGGGCCCAGTGGATCACCCCGCCGCGGGCGGTGAAGTTTTTCTCGAACTCCTCCAGCAGTTCGGGCAGCCCCGCCATCACCGATTCTTTGATGGCGGACCCGGCATCGCGCAGGCTGCTCCCAGTCGGGGAGTTCGGAGACCACGGCCTGCCGCTTGTCGCGGATGGTGTGGGTGGCGTGGCCAAGGTTGGCCCGCAGCTGGGCGTTGCCCAGTTCACGGTGCGCCGCCTTGGGGAAGGACTCCCCGGCGAACAGGTTGCCCGAGCCGAAGGCGGGCAGGGCGGGCATTCCCAGGAAGGTGGTCATCGGAGGGCCTTTCCGGTGGAGACGCGGACTTCGCCAGTGACGGAAGCCGGATGTTCCATGGTGCTGGCCAGGATCTCGGCCAGGTGGAGGGTGGTGGTGGAGCGCCCTGGCGGGACAGGCCGCCGCCGATGTGCATCAGGCAGGAGGCATCCCCGCCGGTGCAGAGCTCGGCGCCGGTGGCCTGGATGTTGGCCGCCTTGTCCTGGAGCATGGCCGACGAAACATCAGCGTTCTTCATGGAAAACGTACCGCCGAAACCGCAGCACTGGTCCGCTTCCGGCAGGTCGGCCAGGTCGATTCCCTGCACGGTCCGCAGCAGCCGGGACTGCCGGTCCCCCAGCCGCAGCAGGCGCATGCCGTGGCGCTCGGGTGGTACGTCACCCGGTGCGGGAAGTAGGAGCCCAGCTGCGCACCGGCGTCGGTCACGCCCAGCACGTCCACCAGCAGTTCGGAGAGCTCGTAGGTTTGGGCGCCGACGGCGGTGGCGCGGGCTTCCAGCGCGGCGTCACCGCAGGAGCGGGCCACCATGGGGTGCTGGTGCTTGACCGAGGCGACGCAGGAACCGGAGGGGGCGACGGCGACGTCGTAGTCCGCGGCATCGAAGGCGGCCACATGGTTGGCCACCACGGGGACGGCTTCCTTGAGGTAGCCGCTGTTCACGTGCATCTGGCCGCAGCAGGCCTGGCCGGAGGGAAACACCACTTCGTGTCCCAGCCGCTCAAGGATCCTGACGGTAGCCTTCGCCGTGGCCGGGTACATCGCATCCACGATGCAGGTGGCGAACAAGGCAATTCTCATGACGGCCTTCCAAATGGGGTTGAGCATATGGTCTGACCACAGTAGACCACGTGACGCCAACCACTTTCAACCCCCGGGTCTGATGGTGAACCGGCTCACACTTCCCGGAAATTATGGGCTACACTTCCGTGGTCGGACCATTGTGGTCTGACCAAACACACCCCCAACACCCTCAATGTGGAGGAACTCTGTGGACCACTTCACCCCCAGCACTGACCCGGTGCTGAACAGCGTCGCCTGGTCGGCCATTGTCGCCCTGCTGCCGCTGCTGACCTTCTTTCTCCTTCTCGCCGTCGCCAAGACCAAAGCGCACGTGGCCGGTGGGTTCGCCCTGCTGGTGGCCCTGGTTGTGGGCATCCTGGCTTTCAAGATGCCGGCCGGCCTGGCACTCCTGTCCGCAACCCAGGGTGGAGTTTTCGGCGCCTTCCCCGTGCTGTGGATCGTGGTCATGGCCGTCTGGCTTTACCAGGTGACGGTGCTCAGCGGCCGCTTTGAAGACCTCCGCCGGGTCTTCGATGTGATCGGGGGCGGGGACGTCCGCCTGCAGGGTGTCCTGATCGCATTCTGCTTCGGCGGCCTGCTGGAGGCTCTTGCCGGCTTCGGCGCACCGGTGGCAATCACCGCCACCATGCTGCTGGCCCTGGGCCTTCCTCCGCTCCGGGCCGCTGCCGCCGTGCTGGTGGCCAACACCGCCCCGGTGGCCTTCGGTGCCATGGCCATCCCGATCACCACCGCCGCCGGGCTCACCGGCCTGCACGCGACGGACATCGGTGCCATGGTGGGCCGCCAGGCACCGCTACTGGCCACGTTCGTCCCGCTGATCCTGCTCTTCATCCTGGACGGCCGCAAGGGTTTGAAGGACTGCTGGCCCGCCGCTGTGGTCGTCGGATTCTCGTTCGCCGCAGCGCAGTTCCTCTGCTCCAACTTCTTCTCCTATGAGCTCACCGACATCATGGCCTCGCTGGTTGGCCTGGGCGCAGCCGTTCTGTTCTTCCGCTTCTGGAAGCCCAAGGGCACCGCGGCAGCGCGTGACCGGCTGGGGGCCGCCGTGGAGGCCACTGCCGCCAGCACCGCGTCCGAAAACCAGGGTCCAGGACGCGCCAGCGCGGGCAGCGTCGCCACCCTGCAGGCTGCCGGCGACGAAAGCCTCACGCCCGCACGCACCTGGCTCGCACTGTTTCCCTACTTCCTCGTTATTGTGGTGTTCGGCATCGCCAAACTGTGGAAGCTCGGCGTCGACCTTCCCGCCGCCCTCGCCGCCACCGATGTCAAGGTCCCGTGGCCCGTCCTCCACGACGCCCTGGTGAGCGCCGACGGCAAGCCGCTGTCCTCCACCACCTACGTCTTCCAGTGGCTGTCCAGCCCCGGAACACTCCTGCTGATCACGGGCCTGATTGTCGCCGTGGTCTACGCCCGCTTCGATGACCACGGCCGCTTCCCCATGACGGTAGGCAACGCCGTGTCCGAAATCGGACGGACCATCTTCAAGATGCGCTGGGCCGGACTCACCATCATCACGGTGCTGGCACTGGCCTACGTCATGAACAACTCCGGCCAGACGGTCTCGATCGGCGTCTGGCTGGCCGGCACCGGCAGCTTCTTCGCGTTCCTCTCCCCCGTGCTCGGCTGGCTGGGCACGGCCGTGACGGGTTCGGATACCTCCGCGAATGCCCTGTTTGCCAAGCTGCAGCAGACAGCCGGCGTGAATGCAGGGATCGACCCGAACCTCCTCGTGGCCGGCAACACGGCCGGCGGGGTAGTGGGCAAACTCATCAGTCCGCAGAACCTCGCCATTGCCGCCACCGCGGTCAACCTTGACGGCCAGGAGTCGGTCCTTCTGCGTAAGGTGGTCGGATGGAGCGTGGGGCTGCTCCTGGTGCTGTGCACCATCGTCTATCTGCAGTCCACCCCTGTCCTGGGCTGGATGCTTCCGTAGCCAGCCCACCCGCGCACAACCGGAGTGCGGGCCCACCGGCCCGCACTCCCCCACCCCAGAGGATGCCCGTGACAACCGCTGCAGCCGGAGCAACACCCCGCTCCCGAACCCACGACGCGCTCCTGAAGGACATTGAAACGGACCTGCGGGAGGGCAAAATCAAGGTCGGTGACCGGCTCCCCGGCGAACGGACCCTGGCGGAAAACTACGGGATCTCCAGGGCGTCAGTGCGCGAAGCCATCCGCATCCTCGACGCCATGGGCGTGGTCCGCAGGCTCCGTGGGCTCGGGCCCCACCTCCGGCGCCATCGTGGTCTCCGATCCCTCCGCCGGGCTCTCCTCCGCCCTCCGGCTGCATGTTGCCAGCAACCGGCTGCCGGTCCGGGACATCGTCCAGACCCGCATCCTCCTGGAGACCTGGACTGCCCGCGCCGGCGCGGCACGCGACGGCGGCGACGCGGAGCGGAAACAGGCGGCCCAACTGCTCGAAGCCATGGACCAGCCCGAGCCTGGACCGGGCAACCTTCCACGAGCCTGGACGCCCGATTCCATGTGGCGCTGAGTTCGCTCGCGGGCAACGAGGTGATGGCCACCATCATGGAGTCCCTGAGCGGTTCGATCGTGGGCTACGTCAAGGGAGCCATGGATGCCATGGCGGACTGGCCGGCCGTCCTGGAAGTCCTGCGCAGCCAACACCATGGAATCTTCGATGCCGTCCAGTCCCGGGACGGCGAGCCTCGCCGCGCGCCTGCTGCGCGAGCACATCGAATGGTTCTACCAGCGGGCCGGGGACGCCACCCCGCCACGCACCGTCACCTGACTTTCTTGGAGCACGCATGAGAACCACAGCGGCAGGAGCCGAATCCCCCATCCAGCAGCTGGACCTGGAGACCGTCAGCACGCGGGACCTGGACCGCCATGCCATGGCCCACGACGCCTCGCACTACCTTCTGGTCCCACAGGGAGTAGCCACCCCACGCAACGCCGCCGACGTCGGCGCCCTGTTGCGGCGCAGCCGCGAACGCGGGCTTCCCGCCACCTTCCGGTCAGGGGGCACCAGCCTCTCCGGCCAGGCCCTGAGCGACAGCCTGCTGATCAACACCCGCCAGCATTTCCGCGGCATCGAGGTGCTCGACGGCGGCGCCCGGGTCCGCGTCCAGCCCGGCGCCACAGTGCGCAGCGTCAACGCCCGGCTGGCCGCCTTTGGACGTAAGCTCGGCCCCGATCCCGCCAGCGAGATCGCCTGCACCGTGGGCGGTGTCATCGCGAACAATTCCTCGGGGATGGCGTGCGGCACCGAATTCAACACCTACCGGACCCTGGAATCAATGGTGCTGGTGCTGCCCTCAGGCACGGTCATCGACACCGCGGACGCCGACGCCGACCGGCGGTTGCGGGAGCTGGAACCGGAACTCCACGAGGGACTGCTGAGGCTGCGCCGCCGGGTGGTGGGCAACGATGAGTCCGTCCGCATCATCCGGTCACTGTTCTCGATGAAGAACACCATGGGCTACGGCGTGAACTCCTTCCTGGACTACGAACGTCCCGTGGACATCCTGATGCACCTCATGATCGGCAGCGAGGGAACCCTGGGCTTCGTGGCCGAGGCTGTCTTCCGGACCGTCGAGGTCAAGCCCGCCGTCGCCACCGGGCTGCTGGTCTTCAACTCCCTGGACGCGGCGACGGGGGCCCTTCCGGACCTGGTGTCCACCGGCCTTGCCACCATTGAACTCATGGACGCGGCAGCGTTGAAGGTGGCCCAGGCTGCTGCCGACGCCCCCGCCGCCATCCGAACGCTGCCGGTCCAGGGACACGCTGCGCTGCTGGTTGAACACCAGGGCTCGGACGCCGCGGAGCTGTCCGGCAAACGGGCAGGCTCGCAGCCGCTGTTCGACTCGCTGGACCTGGCCACGCCCTTCTCCCTGACCTCAGACCCCAAAGACCGGACCGCCCTGTGGCACGTGCGCAAGGGCCTGTACACGGCCGTGGCCGGTGCCCGCCCCTCGGGGACCAACGCTTTGCTGGAGGACATTGTGGTGCCGGTCCCCGCCCTCGCGGACACCTGCGGGGAACTGACGCGGCTTTTCCGCGAGCACCGTTACGAGGAGTCGGTGATCTTTGGGCACGCGAAGGACGGGAACGTCCACTTCATGCTCAACGAGCGCTTTGACGACCCGGCCCAGGCTCCTGCGCTACCAGGCCTTCACCGACGAGATGGTGGACCTGGTCCTCGGCGCCGGCGGCTCGCTCAAAGCCGAGCACGGCACCGGCCGCATCATGGCGCCGTTCGTCCGCCGCCAATACGGCGACGAGGCTCTACGGCGTCATGCAGGAGATCAAGCGGCTGATCGACCCGCCCAACCTCCTGAACCCGGGCGTGCTGCTCTCCGATGAGCCCCTCTCCTACATCGAGAACCTCAAGGTGGCGCCGACGGTGGAGGAGGAAGTGGACCGGTGCGTCGAGTGCGGCTACTGCGAACCCGTCTGCCCCAGCAAGGACATCACCCTCACCCCCGCCAGCGCATCGTCCTTCGGCGCGACATGGCTGCCGCCGAGCAGCGCGGTGACCACGCCCTCGCCGCTGCCCTGCGCAAGGACTATGACTACGACGGCGTCCAGACCTGCGCCGCCGACGGCATGTGCGTCACCGCCTGCCCGGTGCTGATCAACACCGGAGACCTGGTGCGGCGGCTCCGGAAGGAAAACGCGAACACCGTCGCCGCCGCCGGCTGGAACAAGGCCGCCGAAAACTGGGGCACCGTGACCGCCGCCGGCGGGCTGGCCCTGACCGTGGCCAAAGCCATGCCGGCGCCCCTGCCCAAGGCCGCGACCGCCGTCGGCCGCGCCCTGCTGGGGCCCGAAGCGGTGCCCGCCTACGCCGCCGTACTGCCCGGCGGCGGTTCCCGGCGCCGGGCCCGCCGCGATCCGGATAGCCTCGCCGTGTTCTTCCCCGCCTGCATCGGCACCATGTTCGGCCCGGCCGATGCTCCGGAAGGCGCCGCGAAGGGGTCGGCCCAGGCCTTCCTGGACCTCTGCGAACGCGCCGGCGTGGGGGTCACCGTTCCGGACGGCATCGACAGCCTGTGCTGCGGCACCCCGTGGAAGTCGAAGGGCTTCTCCCAGGGCTACGAGGCCATGACGGTTAAGGTCCTGGACCGGCTGTACCAGGCCAGCGGACGGGGCGAGCCTGCCTGTGGTGTGCGATGCCGCCTCCTGCACCGAAGGCCTGGACACCATGAAGCGGCTCGCGGCTGCGGGCGAGGAAAGGTACGCCGGGCTGCGATTTGTTGACTCGGTGGAGTTCGTGCACCAGCAGGTCCTGGGCCGGCTCACGGTATCTGCCCGGTTGGGTTCCATCGCCCTGCACCCCACGTGCTCGTCCACCCAGGCGGGGACCAACCCGGCGCTGATGGAGATTGCCAAGGCTGTGACGGACGATGTGTTTGTGCCGCCGAGCTGGGGCTGCTGCGCGTTCGCGGGCGACCGGGGCCTGCTCCATCCGGAACTGACCGGCTCCGCGACGGACCGGCAGGCCCGCGAGATCAACGAACGGGAGTTCGACGCCTACGCCTCCACCAACCGCACCTGCGAGTTGGGAATGTCCAAGGCCACCGGCCACTCCTACCGCCACCTGCTGGAAATCCTCGAGGAGGCCACACGCCCCTGAGGCATCACCGCTAGACTGGCCGGGCAAGGACGGATTGGGGGATCCAGGGCGGCGCGGCCGCTGTTCCGCCTGGTCGGTCGCAGCCAGCGGACCCAAGGACCATCGATGACCTTCTTCCAGGATTTTCCAGTACCCCCGTTGCCGCCGCGCCCACGGTCCCAACGCCATGTGCCGCCGCAGTGGGTGGCCGCTCCCGCTTATGAAGCGCCGGCTGTCCTCCACCTCGGCAAGTTCGTGAGCCGGACGCCCCACATGGTGGTGGCGCTCAAAAGCGCCGACGTGTTCTCTACCGGGTGCTTGTTCAACCTGTCCTGGGTCCTCCGCCGGGGCGACCAATCCGGCGAGGACTGGGCCGACCTCCAGCAGCTGTTCTTCCAGTCCGGCAGGGGCATCCGCCGCGGCAGTGGCCGGCAGACCGGGCTGATGTTCGGCGTCGAGTTCCCCGACGGCTCAAAGGCCAGCACCGGCAGCCAAATTCCCTACGGATTGATGGAACCGGGCACTAACCCGGAACCGCCGGTCCTGGCCCTGAACGGCGGCGGTGGCGGCGGCGGAGACGACGAATTCTCCGGCACCGGCAGCCTCTGGCTGTGGCCGCTTCCCCTGCCGGTGACCTCAGGCTGGTTGCCCAGTGGACGGACTTCGGCCTGGCGGAGACGTCCCTGATGCTCGACGGCGGGAGCTTGCGAAGTGCAGCGGCGTCCGTTCAGCAGTACTGGCCGGAGGAGGAGCGCACCGATGGGTAACGCGACCGGACTTGTCCTGTTTGTGCTCTTCGGGGCGGTCTTCTTCTACATCCTGTACGGCGTGATCCGCACCGCGGTCCGCGATGGCATCCTCCAGGCGGATGAGCGGCGCAGGCGGGGCGCCGCGGAAGAGCCGGAACGGCTCGGAGACCCCGAACTGCAAGGCCAGTAGCGCCCGGCCGCAGTAACAGAACCGGCGCATACTGGTCCTATGAGCGCGGCACTTGTCAACGCATTGCTGCCCTGGCTGGTTCTCCTGCCCTGCCTCGGCATCTGGGCATACAGCCTGGTCGACTTCAGCCAGACAGACGAACGCGACATGAGGACCTTCAGCAGGGACGTCTGGCTGGTGCTCCTAGTCCTCGGAAGCGTCGTGGGCGGACTTGCCTGGCTTGTCGCCGGACGTCCCCGCCCGCCTGGCGTCCGCCGTCGCGCTTAGCCTCCGGCCTCCAATACCGACACGATGCTGCCGTAGCCCTGCAGGAACATCCGCCGGCCCTGGCCTTCGTCGGTCCACACCCAGATGATGGAGTAGTCGGAGGTCACGGCGTCCACTACGCCGGTGCCGGCCAGGGTTCCTTCGGCGAAGCGAACCCTGTCCCCCACCGCCAGCCGCGGATGTCTGGTTCTTTTCCTTCGAGGCCTGGGCGTGGCTGCTGTCCCTGCAACCGCAGGGTCTGACGGGCAGGTGGTGACGTGCTGGCGCATCGGCTTCCTTGGGCTCGCGGGCGGAGGGTCAGCTCATTACGACCCTGCCCGCTGCTCCCAGGTCACGCCCTCAGGCGTGGTGGAGCCAGACTAACGCGGCGGTACTCTCGGATGCACAAACGGCCCCCTCGGAACGGAGTATGACTGCTCCGTTCCGAGGGGGCCGTTGGCCGCCGGTGGCAACTTAGTCCAGCGCCGCAACCGATCCCAGCGCGTCCCAGGCAAAGCTGGCCAGCCAGTGGGTGGACATGAAGTCGCCGCTCTCCAGCCCGGACAGCCCGGCCTTCAAAAGGGGATCCAGTGACTCGCTGAGCACGGCGGCAGCGGCGGAAGCTTCAGCACTGCCGGATTCCCGAAGCGTGGCGATGATCCGGGCCACCTGCCCCGCCCGGGTGAGGTTGAGCCCGTGCAGGTGCACCAGGTAGCCGTCGGTTTCGTCGGTGACGCTGACCGGCTGCAGGATTCGAGACTCCACGGAAAGACCGGGGAGGAACGCCGCGAACCAGCCGGCAAACTCGTCGGCGGACAGCACGCGGCGCATCAGGTCCGCCTCGCTGAGTCCTGCGGAGAGGAAGTCCTGGCCGCTGAGCTCCCAGTCGCCCGGCCAGCCGCGGTCGTTCCCGAACCAGGTACGAGCCGCTTCTTCACACGCCGCGGCAGCATCCTCGCGGCCCAGCGAGCGGAAAGCCTCCAGCATGTAGCCCACGCCGAACGCGGCGTTCGTGTGCAGCCCGTGCCGCACCGGGTACTGGGCCTTGGTCATCCATGCGGCGCTGAGGTCTGCCACGGCATCCACCAGCGGCTCCAGGGCGGTGCCCCACTCACGCAGGCTGCGCGTCGGAGGACGCGGAGCACGTCGCAGCCAGCCGCATCAGCCAGGCCCACCCGTATGGTCGCTCCCAGGACGGGTTGGCCAGCAGGTAGTCCCGCTCCACCGCCAGCTTGGCCGCCGTCAGGTTGGCGCCGATCGCTTCCCGGACCTTCACCGCGGTGGGGCCGTCCACCCATGCCGCCGCGCCGCCGTCGGACGCCCCTGCCGGAGCAGCCCCGGCAAGGGGTGACCCGGGGGTGCCGCCCAGCAGGCTGGCACCGAGCCAGTGCATGTGCACGCAGGAGTGCCAGTCGAAGGAGGTGTAGAACGCCGGGTGGATCTGCTCCGGGGTGGGCTGGTCCTCAGCTGACATCTGGGTGTGGTGCGCCGAGTGCGGATAGGGCTCCGAAAGGTTTCCCAGCACCACGGCCGCGTAGTCCGGTGCCGCCTGTACGCGGAGGTCGTTGTCCATCATGCTCCTTAGAAAGCCGGGTGGGCGAAGAGGTTTAGTGGAAGGCCAGGAAGTACATCAGCGCGATGTTGACCGCCAGCAGCGGGATGGCCGTGCCCACCTGCGCCGTGATGACGCCGTACTTGTTCTTCATCTCCAGCAGCGCGGACGGCACCAGGTTGAAGTTGGCGGCCATCGGCGTGCAGAGCGTTCCGCAGAAACCAGCGAGCATGCCGATGGCGAAGACGATGGCGGGGTCGCCGTGGAAGGTCTGCACCAGCACAGGCCAGCCGATGGCCGCGGTCATGATCGGGAAAGCGGCGAAGCCGTTGCCCATCAACACGGTGAAAAGGAACATGCCGATGCAGTACACCAGCACGCCCGCGATCAGCGAGCCCTTGGGCAGCAGCCCGGAGGCCAGGTTGCCAACGGCGGTGCCCACGCCGGCCTTGGTGAAAAGGATGCCGAGGGTGGTGAGCATCTGCGGCAGCAGCGCTGCCCAGCCGATGGACTCGAGGATGCGGCGGCTTTCGAAGATGGGGGTCGCCGGGTTCTTCGGCTTCAGGATCACAAGGGCGACGACGACGGCGGCAACGGCGCCGATGGCCAGGGCTACCAGCGTGGTGTTCTTGGGGTCGAGCAGCGGGGTGCCGCCGATGTTCAGCAGGGGCGCCACGAGCACCAGGATCACGGTGACCAGGGGAAGCGTCAGCGCGGGGATGAAGAGCTTGTTGCCGAACCGCTTGGCGTAGGCCTCACGTTCGGGGCCGGTGGAGGTGCGGTGCTTGCCGTTGCCCAGCAGGCCGGTGGAGGCCAGTACCACCAGGACCAGGACGGCGACGCCGAGGATCCAGGCGGGTGCGGTTCCGGCCTGGACCCAGGTGCTGTAGAAGAAGCACAGGCCCAGCAGGCCCCAGAAGGCCGAGCCGCCCCAGCGCCGGGGGTGGTTGGTGTCGGCGGCGATCAGCGATGCCCACGCGACGAACAGAATGCCGACCAGCCAGTAAACGGCTTCAACGTTGATCATTTGGCTTCTCCTGCGGTTTCCTTCTGGGCGGTGAGCTCGAACTCGCGGTATTCCTTGTCCAGTTGCTTGTCCAGGCGCAGCAGCCTGAAGCCGTGGATGAGGAAGGCGGCGATGGCGGTGGGGATGGCCCAGAGCGCCAGCTGGAGCGGTTCCAGGTGCAGGTGGTAGGTGGTGTCCACGAAGGTGGTGATCAGCAGGATGGAGCCGACCGCCACGAACACGTCCTCGCCGAAGAACACACCAACGTTGTCGGCGCCGGCGGCGTGGCCTTTGATCTTCTCGCTGATCTTTTCCGGCACGTGGCCGTAGCGGCGCAGCGCTGCACCTTCAGCCATCGGGAACACCAACGGGCGGACGGTCTGTGCGTGGCCGCCGATGCTGGTCAGGCCCACGGCTGCGGTGATCTGGCGGACCGCCAGGTAGCCGATCAGGACGCGCCCGGCGGTCAGTTTTGCGAGCCTGCCGATAAGGGTTTTGGCCTGCTCCTGCAGCCCGAAGAACTCGATAATGCCCACCACCGGCAGCACCGCCACGAAGATGGTGACCGAGCGGCTGCTGGCAAAGCCGGTGCCGAATGACTCGAGGATCTGCGCGGGGTTCATGCCGCCCAGCAGCGCGGTGACGATGCCGGCGACAGTGACGACAATCAGGGGGTTCAGGCGGATGGCGAAGCCAACGATCACCAGCAGCACCCCGATGAGTACAAGCATGACTATCCCTTCCCAGGGGACCCGTGACGGGTCTTTCAAAGTGGGGGCCGGCGCGTCCGTGAGGTCGGTCATTTGGGGGTGACGGCGCCGAGGGGCGGGAGCCCCGGTTGCGTTGCGACTACATGTTTATGTGAGCTGCAGAACAACGGTGTGATCTAAAGCATAGCTTTTTGTTCAACAATCCTGCAACCCCCTTTTCGCGCCGCCCTGCCCAACTAGGTAGCGCCAGGTGTCATTTTGAGGGGTCAGAACGACACCTGGCGCTACTTAGTTGGGTCCGGGAAGGATTGGATCAGCGGCCGACGGCGGCCAGCAGCTGGGCTTCGGCGCGGTCCAGGTAGGCGGCCAGGAAGTCCGCTGCCGCGGCTTTGTCCCCCGCCTCCAGCAGTTCCACGATGTGGGCGTTGTCCTCGACGTAGGGCTCATGGAATGCGGGGTCGGCGGCCATGGAGTGGAACACCAGGCGCATCTCCGCCAGGACCTGTTCCATGAGGCTGTTGAGCCGTTCGCTGCCGGCACGGTCCACGATGGCGCGGTGGAAGTCCTGGTTGGCCCCTGCCATCCCGGGAATGTCGCCCTCGGCTGCGGCGGCCCTGGCGGCCTTGATGATGGCCGCCAGGGACTCCATCGAGGCGTCGCCGGACCACAGCACCGCGGCAGGCTCCAGGAACCGGCGCACCCTGTAGATTTCGCGGATATCGTCCGCCGTGGGGTGGGCCACGAACACGCCGCGGTTGGGGATGCGGGTGACGATGTGCTCGGCATGCAGCGCCGTGAACGCCTCCCGCAGCGTGTTGCGGGACACGCCAAGGGCCTCGCGGAGGGCTTCCTCCGCGAGCTTGGAACCGGGCTTCAACAGGCCGGCCTCGATGCGGCTCCGGAGCTGGGCGGCCACCCAGAGCCCGGTTTCGGCGTGCTTGGTGGTCCTGGCCTGGGCCTGGAGATCGGCCAGCACCTCGTCAAACGTCATGGCACCACGATATCGGCCCGGGCCTGTACCTACCCGCCACTGCGCAGAAGCGCCGGCGCCACCCACAAGCTCCGCGGCTCACCCGATGGTGGCGATCACCTGTCCGGGCGTCACGGCGTCTCCCGCGGCGGCGAACTGTTCGCCCAGGGTGCCGGCCCGGTGGGCGGCAACGGCCGTTTCCATCTTCATGGCCTCGAGCACCAGCACTGTCTCGCCTTCCTCCACACTGGCCCCAGGCTCAGCCAGCCACTTGACCACGGTGCCGGCCATGGTGGCCAGCAGGTCGCCGTCGTTCTTCTCAGCCTCAGCCTCTGCCCGGCTTTCCGGGACCTCTGCACCGTGCCGGCCGCCGCCGTCGAGCAGGGAATCCAGCAGCGCCTTGGGCAGCCCCAGTTCCATCCGTTTGCCGTCCACCTCGATGCCGATGGTGCGGCGCGGTTCCTCCGGGGCGGCCGGGCTGAACGCGGGATCAGCTTCCAGGGCGGTGGCAAATTCGTTTTCGATCCAGGTGGTGTAGACGCCCAGGGTGTCCGTGCCGGTGAAGTCCGGGGCTTCCACCACCGCCCGGTGGAACGGCAGCACCGTGGCCAGGCCGCCGATGCGGAACTCGCGCAGGGCGCGCCGGGCGCGGCGGAGGGCCTGCTGCCGGTCCGCGCCGGTCACCACGAGCTTGGCGAGCAGGGAGTCGTACTGCCCGGGCACCACGGACCCTGCCCGGACGCCGGTGTCCAGGCGGATCCCGGGGCCGGTGGGCACCTCGAACTCGGTGACCGCGCCGGGGGACGGCAGGAAGCCGCGGCCCGGATCCTCGGCGTTGATGCGGAACTCAAAGGCGTGGCCCCGGGGTTCCGGGTCCTCCAGTACGGGAAGCTTCTCCCCCGCCGCAATGGCCAGCCTGGGCTGCCACCAGGTCCACACCCGAGGTTTCCTCCGTGATGGGGTGCTCCACCTGCAGCCGGGTATTGACCTCCAGGAAGCTCAGGAATCCGCTGCCGTCCAGCAGGTACTCCACCGTGCCCGCGCCCACGTAGCCGGCCTCGCGGCAGATGGCCTTGGCCGAGGCGTGAATGGCCGCCCGCTGCTCGGGGGTGAGGAAGGGCGCGGGAGCCTCCTCCACGAGTTTCTGGTGGCGGCGCTGCAGCGAGCAGTCACGGGTGCCCACCACCACCACGTTGCCGTGCGTGTCGGCGATGACCTGGGCTTCGACGTGCCGCGGCCGGTCCAGGAACTTCTCCACGTAGCACTCGCTGCGGCCGAAGGCGGCCAGGGATTCGCGCACTGCGGAGTCGAAACTTTCCTCGATGTCGGCAAGGCTCCGGACCACCTTGAGGCCGCGTCCGCCGCCGCCGAAGGCCGCCTTGATGGCCACGGGCAGGCCAACCTGCTCGGCAAAGGCACGGACCTCTTCGGCGCTGGCCACCGGTCCGTCGCTGCCGGGAGCCAGCGGTGCACCGGCACGGACTGCCACCTCGCGGGCGCTGACCTTGTCGCCCAGGAGCCGGATGGCCTCCGGCGAGGGGCCGATCCAGGTCAGGCCGGCGTCGATCACCGCCTGGGCGAAGCCGGCGTTCTCGGACAGGAAACCGTAGCCGGGGTGGACGGCGTCCGCGCCGCTCTTCGCCGCGACCGCCAGGATTTTTTCGATGTCCAGGTAGGTCTCCTGCGGGCGTGCACCGGAAAGGGAGTATGCCTCGGTGGCTGCCCGGACGTGGAGGGCGTCGGCGTCCGGATCGGCGTAGACGGCCACGCTGTCCAGGCCTGCATCGTCGCAGGCCCGGGCGATCCGGACGGCAATCTCGCCGCGGTTGGCAATGAGGACTTTACGCATGGGAGCTTTCCTTAAGTGTTTCGGGCAGGGCTGCCGGGGGTTGCGCAGCGGCGAACCGCACGGTGCTGCCGGGGGAAGTTGGGCGGCCTTGTCCAGGTCGGCGCTGACGACGACGGCGATCACCGGATATCCGCCGGTCACCGGATGGTCGGAGAGGAAGAGCACCGGCTGGCCTTCGGGCGGCACCTGAACGGCGCCGCGGACGGTCCCTTCGCTTGCGAGTTCGCCGTCCCGGCTGCGGGTGAGTCCCTGGCCGTTCAGCCGCAGGCCGATTCGGTTGGATTGCGGCGTGACGGTCCACTCCTGGGCCAGGAAGTTCTGCAGGGTGTCGGGGCTGAACCAGTCCTGGCGTGGTCCGGGGACCACGCGCAGGACGGTGGCCTGGCTGGGCTCCGGGAGGGGCGACACCTCGGGGTGGCCCACCACGCTGCCCGGCTTTGGGGCCTGGACTGCAAGGATGGTCCCGGCCTGGAGCGGCTCGGGGCCGATCCCGGACATCGTGTCCGTGGACCGGCTGCCCAGGGCTTCCGGACCCGCCAGTCCGCCGCGGATCCCAAGGTAGGCGCGGAGCCCGCTTGTGGCTCTTCCGACCGTGAGCTTCTCCCCCGCCAGCAGCGCGAAGGGGGCGTCGCAGCCGGGCTGCCGGGCCGCCGTCGTCTGCTGTGCCGCCTCCCCTGCCGGTTCGATGTGCAGGGGTACGGCCGCTCCGGTGACGGCAAGGACCTGGTCACTGAGGGCCTCCAGTTCGAGTCCGCCGAAAAGCAGTTCGAGTCCGGCAGCATCCTCCGCATTGCCCACCAGGCGGTTGGCGCGGCGCAGGGCGCCGCGGTCCACGGCGCCGGCACTGCTGACGCCGAGGGACGCGTACCCCGGGCGGCCCAAGTCTTGGACGGTGGCCTGCAGTCCGGGTTTGCGGACGGCAAGGCCGGCGCGAGCCGGTTCCCCTGCCGGGCTCTGGCTGGTTGTTGTTTGCCGCTGCCGGACAGTTATGGCCCGGGCACGGACGGCGCTGAACCTGACGGTATCGCCGGGGCGGACCAGGGCCGGGTTTTCGCGGTCCAGATCCCACATCGCGGCCTCGGTCCGCCCGATGAGCTGCCATCCGCCGGGTGACTGCCGCGGGTAGACCGCCGAGTAGGCGCCGCCCAGGGCCACCGCTCCGGCGGGGACTGCGGTGCGGGGCGAATGGCGGCGCGGGACTTCGAGGCTGGGATTCTCGCCGGTGAGGTAGGCGAAGCCGGGCGCGAAGCCGGCGAAGGCCGCGGTCCACAGCTGCCCCGTATGGGCGGCTACCACTGCTCCGCGGTCCAGGCCGGTGAGCGCAGCAACCCGGTCCAGGTCCTCGCCGTCGTACACGACGTCGATGGTGACAAGAGTGCTGTCCGCCTCAGCGGGAGCCTGCAGGTCGAGGCCGCTGACGTACCGGGCCAGGGCCTGCACGGCCTGGGGTGAATCAGCGGTGATGAGGACGGTTGCCGCTGCGGCAATGACGTCGATCTGGCCTGGCTGCGGATGTGCCGTGAGCTGCGCCTGGAGACTGAGGACCGAGTCCAGCGACGACAACTCCACCAGGATGGCTCGATCCCCGGCGGGCCGGATACCGGTGAGTTGGGCGTGTGCAACCGGTTGGCCTGCATGCTGCTGCGTGATGGGCATGGCTACGCGAAACCTTGAATCTGGATGCCGGCGTCCACCAGGGCGGCGCGGACGGCGGCGGCCATCGCCACGGCACCGGGGGTGTCGCCGTGCAGGCAGATGCTCTCTGCTTTGACGGGGACCAACGAGCCGTCGATGGCACGGACAACGCCGTCGCCGGCCAGGCGAAGGACGTGCTCGACGACGTCCTTCACCTCGTGCAGCACGGCGCCGGGTTCGCGCCGGGAAACGAGCGTGCCGTCCGGGTTGTAGGCGCGGTCAGCGAATGCTTCCGCCACGGTCCGCAGGCCGGCAGCCTGGGCCTGGCGCTGGATTTCGGAGTTGGGGAGCACCATGAGGGGCAGGGTGGGGTCCACGGCCAGGATGGCGGCAACGACGGCGCCGGCCTGCTTAGGGTGATTCACGATGGTGTTGTAGAGGGCGCCATGGGGCTTGACGTAGCGGACGGCTGTTCCGGCGGCGAGGGCCACTGCCTGCACCGCGCCGATCTGGTAGACGACGTCAGCGGTCAGCTCCTCCGGCGTCATGTCCACAAAGCGGCGGCCGAATCCGGCCAGGTCCCGGTAGCCGGGGTGTGCGCCCACCGTGACGCCTGCTTTCACCGCGGCCTGGCAGGTGGCCATGATGCCCACGGGGTCGCCGGCGTGGAAGCCGCAGGCCACGTTGGCGCTGGACACGCTCTCGAAAATGGCGGCGTCATCGCCGAAGGACCAGTTCCCGAAGGACTCGCCGACGTCGCTGTTCAGGTCGATGCTGGGCATTGTGATCTCCGTCTCGGATTGGTGTCCTTCAAGAATGCCCTAAAAACTCGGATTGTTCAACAATCCTGCCCCCTTATTGCCGGCCTCCAACTGGCCGCCCCATCACATCCTGCAGGTTTCCCGGCAATGCCCTAACAGGTCAGAAGTCACCCAGGGCGTCGCGGAGCATGCGGTGGCCCTGTTCCTCAAACTTATGATCGCCAACCCGGTACGCCCAGGCAGCCGTGGAAACGGCTTCCCGCAGCTGCATAACATTCCAGAGCTTAGTGTCCCTGGGATCTGACCCGTAGCCTGCGAAAAATGCCGTCTCCAGCCGAGGGACTGCACGCCATTGCTGCACGGCAAGTCGACAGAAATCGCTGGCAGCTGGTCTGAACTCATACCTGCCAAAGTCGATGACCCTCAACTCAGAACCGCTAATGAGCCAGTTGCGCGGCTGCCAGTCACCGTGAGTCGGGACAACAGTAACCGGCTCGGGCTCATAGGCACCGAGTATGGCGGCGGCCTGTTCTGCGGCAGACTCCTCGATACGGTGCGGTCCATAGAGCCACGCCAAGGCTTTTGCGGTGGCGGCCGCTTCAAAATCCTGATCAGTACGCGCGGCCTGGTCATGAAACGCGCGAAGGAGAGACCCTGCTTGAACGTATATAGCAGTCGCATATTCGGCCTCTGAGCCTTCCACCAGAGAACCGCCCAGATACTCCGTGACCAGGATGTTCAAAAGGAGGTCAGAGCGAATAAGCCTTGGCGCACGGTTCTGGCGCGCCAAGACATGGACAGCAGACTGGTGGGCTGCAATCTCACGCTCTATGTGGTGGTCGGAAGGACTGCCGGCCTTGACGACGTATCTGCGCTGCCGGCATTGCACCTCAAGAACGGCGGTATCTGTGAGGTCCCAGGACAGATCATTGAGCATCCGCACACCCGGGAGCCAGGTTTCCACAAGCTCTGCCTGTTCCTTGCTCAGCCGGTTCCCATGCCACGAATCCATTTCCGCAGAATATCCGGTAGTCGCCGCCAGGCACTCCCGCAGCTACTGAAGCGACTGCTCTTTCACGTTTTGCTGATTAAACGGCAGGGTGACCCCAGTTTGGGTGGTTAAGTGGTAGGGCCCTGACAGTCCTTGTCAGGGCCCTACGTTAATGTGTGTCCGGCGGTGACCTACTCTCCCACACCCTCCCGGGTGCAGTACCATCGGCGCTGTGGGTCTTAGCTTCCGGGTTCGGAATGGGACCGGGCGTTTCCCCCACGCTATGACCGCCGTAACCCTTGTACCCGGCCGTCCCCGGGGCTGGTGCCGCGGGGGTGGCGGGAAATCTTGTGTGGTTACAACATTGTGGTGTTGTTATTCAGTTGTTGGTTTCCGTGACCAGGGGACAACCCGGCTGGGTTGTTGGTTGGGAACCACATAGTGGACGCAAGCAGAATTTTGTATGTTTCTGTGTGGTGTAAGTTATTGGCCTATTAGTACCGGTCAGCTTCACGAGTCGTTAGTCCTCGCTTCCACATCCGGCCTATCAACCCAGTGGTCTGGCTGGGGGCCTCTCACACATAAAGTGTATGGAAATCTCATCTCGAAGCGAGCTTCCCGCTTAGATGCTTTCAGCGGTTATCCCATCCGAACGTAGCTAATCAGCGGTGCACTTGGCAGTACAACTGACACACCAGAGGTTCGTCCGTCCCGGTCCTCTCGTACTAAGGACAGCCCTTCTCAAATTTCCTGCGCGCGCAGCGGATAGGGACCGAACTGTCTCACGACGTTCTAAACCCAGCTCGCGTACCGCTTTAATGGGCGAACAGCCCAACCCTTGGGACCTACTCCAGCCCCAGGATGCGACGAGCCGACATCGAGGTGCCAAACCATGCCGTCGATATGGACTCTTGGGCAAGATCAGCCTGTTATCCCCGAGGTACCTTTTATCCGTTGAGCGACGGCCATTCCACAATGTACCGCCGGATCACTAGTCCCGACTTTCGTCCCTGCTCGAGATGTCTCTCTCACAGTCAAGCTCCCTTGTGCACTTACACTCGACACCTGATTGCCAACCAGGCTGAGGGAACCTTTGGGCGCCTCCGTTACTTTTTAGGAGGCAACCGCCCCAGTTAAACTACCCATCAGGCACTGTCCCTGACCCGGATTACGGGCCGAAGTTAGATGTCCAAAGTGACCAGAGTGGTATTTCAACGATGACTCCACCCGAACTGGCGTCCGGGCTTCAACGTCTCCCACCTATCCTACACAAGCCACTCCGAACACCAATACCAAACTATAGTAAAGGTCTCGGGGTCTTTCCGTCCTGCTGCGCGTAACGAGCATCTTTACTCGTACTGCAATTTCGCCGAGTTTATGGTTGAGACAGCGGGGAAGTCGTTACTCCATTCGTGCAGGTCGGAACTTACCCGACAAGGAATTTCGCTACCTTAGGATGGTTATAGTTACCACCGCCGTTTACTGGGGCTTAAATTCTCAGCTTCGCCTTGCGGCTAACCGGTCCTCTTAACCTTCCAGCACCGGGCAGGAGTCAGTCCGTATACATCGTCTTGCGACTTCGCACGGACCTGTGTTTTTAGTAAACAGTCGCTTCCCCCTGGTCTCTGCGGCCCCGATCCCCTCCACACCGCAAGGGTGTATCAAGGTAGGGGCCCCCTTCTCCCGAAGTTACGGGGGCATTTTGCCGAGTTCCTTAACCATAATTCTCTCGATCGCCTTAGTATTCTCTACCTGATCACCTGTGTCGGTTTGGGGTACGGGCGGCTAAAACCTCGCGTCGATGCTTTTCTCGGCAGCATAGGATCACCAAATCCCCCCAAACGGGGGTCCCATCAGATCTCAGGCACCATGAGTGGCGGATTTGCCTACCACTCGCCCTACATCCTTAGACCGGGACAACCATCGCCCGGCTCGGCTACCTTCCTGCGTCACACCTGTTAATACGCTTGCCTCCCAGGATCAGGTCCCGCGCTCCACCAAAACCCTCACACCACAAGGGTGATCGGGCAGGTCTCGGGCAGTTAGTATCCCCTGTTCAACATGGACGGTTTTTCGCCGGTACGGGAATATCAACCCGTTGTCCATCGACTACGCCTGTCGGCCTCGCCTTAGGTCCCGACTTACCCAGGGCAGATTAGCTTGACCCTGGAACCCTTGATCATTCGGCGGACGGGTTTCTCACCCGTCTTTCGCTACTCATGCCTGCATTCTCACTCGTGTAGGCTCCACCACTGGTTTACACCGCGACTTCACCGCCCACACGACGCTCCCCTACCCATCCAAACACCTGAACCACGAAGGCTTAGTCAATGCTTGAATGCCACAACTTCGGCGGTGTACTTGAGCCCCGCTACATTGTCGGCGCGGAATCACTTGACCAGTGAGCTATTACGCACTCTTTTAAGGATGGCTGCTTCTAAGCCAACCTCCTGGTTGTCTTCGCAACTCCACATCCTTTCCCACTTAGCACACGCTTAGGGGCCTTAGTTGGTGGTCTGGGCTGTTTCCCTCTCGACTATGAAGCTTATCCCCCACAGTCTCACTGCTGCGCTCTCACTTACCGGCATTCGGAGTTTGGCTGACGTCAGTAACCTTGTAGGGCCCATTAGCCATCCAGTAGCTCTACCTCCAGCAAGAAACACGCAACGCTGCACCTAAATGCATTTCGGGGAGAACCAGCTATCACGAAGTTTGATTGGCCTTTCACCCCTACCCACAGCTCATCCCCTCCATTTTCAACTGAAGTGGGTTCGGTCCTCCACGACGTCTTACCGTCGCTTCAACCTGGCCATGGGTAGATCACTTCGCTTCGGGTCTAGATCACGCCACTCACACGCCCTATTCAGACTCGCTTTCGCTACGGCTGCCCCACACGGGTTAACCTCGCGACGTAACACTAACTCGCAGGCTCATTCTTCAAAAGGCACGCCGTCACCAGAATCAGACTGGCTCCGACGGATTGTAAGCACACGGTTTCAGGTACTGTTTCACTCCCCTCCCGGGGTACTTTTCACCTTTCCCTCACGGTACTGGTCCGCTATCGGTCATTAGGGAGTATTTAGGCTTATCAGGTGGTCCTGACAGATTCGCACGGGATTTCTCGGGCCCCGTACTACTTGGGATACTCTCACAGGCGGTACAAACACATTACGGTTACGGGACTAACACCCTCTCTGGCCGGCCTTTCAAAACCGTTCACCTATGCGCGCACATCACACCCCACCAGCCCGGCAGAACTGGTACGGAAAGTCCCACAACCCCGACCATGCAACGCCCGCCGGCTATCACACATGGAACGGTTTAGCCTGATCCGCGTTCGCTCGCCACTACTAACGGAATCACTATTGTTTTCTCTTCCTGCGGGTACTGAGATGTTTCACTTCCCCGCGTTCCCCCCACGCACCCTATGTGTTCAGGTACGGGTCACTGAGTCACTCACGCGCTCAGCGGGGTTTCCCCATTCGGACACCCTGGGATCACAGTCCGGTTATCGACTCCCCCAGGCTTATCGCAGATTCCTACGTCCTTCTTCGGCTCCTAATGCCAAGGCATCCACCGTGTGCTCTTAAAAACTTGACCACAAAGATCAAAAACTACTTCACGAGAGAACCACGGAACCAAACAGCAAACCAACCACACCCAAAAAAGCGCAGCCAGCCAACCATCAGATCCAGGTTCATATTCTTGGAAATTGCTTCTTATACAAGATGCTCGCGTCCACTATGTAGTTCTCAAACAACAACCCCACACCACACACCCCACACACAACCCCACAAAGGGACCAACGCGCATGACCGGTGCAGCAGGGAAACCAGAAACAAACAAAACCCACCAGAACACCACCCACACCCCGAAAGGCGAAAACAGCGAACCCATGGCCCTGTTGCCTCAGGACCCAACAGTGTGCCAAACACTACCCAGCAGACCAAACCACCCAACGTTCCTGAACCAACCCATCAAAGAGCTAAGCCCGTACTAGCAAAAACGGTCTGTGCCACCAGGCACCTACTTGTTGATATTCCACCCATGAGCACCCGCCGCAGGACAATCGCCTGCGCAACGGGCTTGCTTCCTGACAACACCACACCACCAACATGCGTCAGTGGTGGTTGTTGTAGGTGCTCCTTAGAAAGGAGGTGATCCAGCCGCACCTTCCGGTACGGCTACCTTGTTACGACTTAGTCCCAATCGCCAGTCCCACCTTCGACAGCTCCCTCCCACAAGGGGTTAGGCCACCGGCTTCGGGTGTTACCAACTTTCGTGACTTGACGGGCGGTGTGTACAAGGCCCGGGAACGTATTCACCGCAGCGTTGCTGATCTGCGATTACTAGCGACTCCGACTTCATGGGGTCGAGTTGCAGACCCCAATCCGAACTGAGACCGGCTTTTTGGGATTAGCTCCACCTCACAGTATCGCAACCCTTTGTACCGGCCATTGTAGCATGCGTGAAGCCCAAGACATAAGGGGCATGATGATTTGACGTCGTCCCCACCTTCCTCCGAGTTGACCCCGGCAGTCTCCCATGAGTCCCCGGCACTACCCGCTGGCAACATGGAACGAGGGTTGCGCTCGTTGCGGGACTTAACCCAACATCTCACGACACGAGCTGACGACAACCATGCACCACCTGTAAACCGACCACAAGTGGGGGACCTGTTTCCAGATCTTTCCGGTTCATGTCAAGCCTTGGTAAGGTTCTTCGCGTTGCATCGAATTAATCCGCATGCTCCGCCGCTTGTGCGGGCCCCCGTCAATTCCTTTGAGTTTTAGCCTTGCGGCCGTACTCCCCAGGCGGGGCACTTAATGCGTTAGCTACGGCGCGGAAAACGTGGAATGTCCCCCACACCTAGTGCCCAACGTTTACGGCATGGACTACCAGGGTATCTAATCCTGTTCGCTCCCCATGCTTTCGCTCCTCAGCGTCAGTTAATGCCCAGAGACCTGCCTTCGCCATCGGTGTTCCTCCTGATATCTGCGCATTTCACCGCTACACCAGGAATTCCAGTCTCCCCTACATCACTCTAGTCTGCCCGTACCCACCGCAGATCCGGAGTTGAGCCCCGGACTTTCACGGCAGACGCGACAAACCGCCTACGAGCTCTTTACGCCCAATAATTCCGGATAACGCTTGCGCCCTACGTATTACCGCGGCTGCTGGCACGTAGTTAGCCGGCGCTTCTTCTGCAGGTACCGTCACTTACGCTTCTTCCCTACTGAAAGAGGTTTACAACCCGAAGGCCGTCATCCCTCACGCGGCGTCGCTGCATCAGGCTTGCGCCCATTGTGCAATATTCCCCACTGCTGCCTCCCGTAGGAGTCTGGGCCGTGTCTCAGTCCCAGTGTGGCCGGTCACCCTCTCAGGCCGGCTACCCGTCGTCGCCTTGGTAGGCCATTACCCCACCAACAAGCTGATAGGCCGCGAGTCCATCCAAAACCACAAAAGCTTTCCACCAACCACCATGCGATGATCAGTCATATCCGGTATTAGACCCAGTTTCCCAGGCTTATCCCAGAGTCAAGGGCAGGTTACTCACGTGTTACTCACCCGTTCGCCACTAATCCACCCACAAGTGGGCATCATCGTTCGACTTGCATGTGTTAAGCACGCCGCCAGCGTTCATCCTGAGCCAGGATCAAACTCTCCGTTGAAGTAAAAACAAAAACAGACACAACCAAGAACCACGGAAACAACGCGGAACCAGGCTGCACAAAATCTGAAACCAGCCAAAAACACCATGCCAACCACGAGGTGGCGGCACAGCACAATCAACCAATCACATAACATAATCGGTATCAACAAACTTGGCACACTATTGAGTTCTCAAACAACAGACACACCCGGCACCACCCAAACACCCGTTCAGGATCGCTCCGGAGCAACTTTCCAAACTTACCCGATCACCCCCGGCTTCGCAAACCACGTTTCCGCGCTCCCGAAACCCGCAGGAATCAGCCCCCACCCACCAACAGCACGCACAAAAAGCGAACCATTTCCAGGCCGTTCAAAAAAGGGGTTTGGCCGCTATCTTTCCGCTTCAGCGGCGGCGACTCAGAAAACAATACCCGCACACAACCCCCACCGCAAATCGGGCGCCAGAGGCACAGGATCCGCGGAATTCCGGGGCCGGAAGGGCAGTGGAGACACGTAGGCCGCCTCCCGCCGTCGTAATTAACCGATGTGTGCTGCAACACATGCGAGCCGGCGGCCTTCGTAGCTGCAGCAGGCCGGGAGTCGGTTAAACGAACGGGCCGCGGATGCCTCTTGAAGAAGGAGACATCCACGGCCCGTTCTGTTTGAAGCTACTTGGCAATACCGCCATGCCTGCTGCAGGCACCTTGCCTCGTCGTGCTCGGCCAGACGTAGCCGTCGTTGCAGATGATTGTTCCTCCGCTGTTGGGCACCGGTGCGGTAGGGGCCTGCACAAACTTCTGGGCAGCTGCCTGGTCAGCAGCTGCCTGGTCGGCGACGGCCTTGTCAGCAGCCGCCTTATCTGCGGCAGCCTTCGCCGCAGCGGCCTGGTCAGCTGCCACCTTGGCGGCGGCAGCCTTGTCCGCGGCAGCCTTCTCCGCCGCCACGTCGTCGAGGCTCTTGACGCCCAGGTGCACCGTGGAACCCTTCGCCGCCTGTGCGCCGTTGGCCGGATCCTGGGAAATCACCTGCCAGTTCTTGTCGATGATGATCGATTTCCCATGAACAGTGTCTACGGCCTCAACTTTGAGGCCAAGCTTCTTCAGCTGGTCCGTGGCCTTGTCCAGGGTCAGGTTCACCACCGCGGGGACAACGACGGTCTCTGTGGTTTGCGAGACAGCGGTTGCGGTTGCGGTTGCCGTGGCCGTAGCTGTGGCCGTAGCTGTGGCGGTTGCCGGTGTTGCTGCCTGCTTGCCGCCGCAGCCTGTCAGCATGAGGCCGGTCAGCACAACCAGGGCCAGCGAGGTCTTGAGCCTGCCAACTCCAGGAACGGTATTTTCTTTCATGTTTCCCCCTAGGAATGCGATGTGATGATGATGCTGGAATCGAGGTCCGGGATATCCGGGGTTTGAACGCGCTTTACTCGCAGGCGACACCGTCCGAGTCGCGGTCCAATGCGGGGCGGTAACCGGGCTGCCCCGCGTAGAGTGGCGCGGCGCCGGCAGCCCTCGCCGCCGTGCAGTTGGCGTAATAGGCAGCAGCAGGTGCGGGTGCGGCGGGAGCGGGCGCAACCGGAGCCGGGGCGGCCGGTGCAGGAGCAGGAGCTACCGCCGCCGGTGCCGGAGCAGCCGCAACAGGGGCCGGAGCCTGCTGGTTGGTCGGCGCCACCTGGCCTGGGCAATCGCCCAGGATCCGGGCTATCGCGTCGTGTTCCGCCTGGGTGACCCACAGCCCGTACGTCGCCTTCACGGACACCTGCCGCGCAACGTACTCGCACCGGAAGCCCTTGTTCGGAGGCAACCAGGTGGCAGCGTCGCCGTCGCCCTTTTGCTGGTTTGTGGGCCCATCCGTCGCCTGCAGGTTCAGCGGGTCATTGGCGAACGCCGTCCGCTGCTCCGGAGTCAACTGCTGGGCACCCTTCTGCCACGCGTCACTGAGCGCCACCACGTGGTCGATCTGCACAGCGGTGCTGGTGGCCGAGCCCCGGACAAAGCTGATGGTCTTGCCGGTGTAGGGATCGGCCAGGGTTCCCGACTGCACCTTGCACGGCACACTGTTCGTATACGTGATGCCGGTGAGGTCGCGTTTGAGGATGTCGTTGCGGGTATCGCAGCCGTTCCGGTCCACGTCCGCCCACGCTTGGCCGAACCGCGCCCGGTCATACCCCGTCTTCGGCGCCCGGCCCTTGACGGGAAGGGCCGCCAGCAGGTCCAGGGCCTTCGTGGCGTAAGCGGGCTGCGCATTGGGCGCGGTTGCGGTGACGCCGGCAGCAAGAACGTACGGATTCTCCGGGTCCAGCGGCTCGCCAGTGGTATCAGCAGTAGGAGTTGGGGTGGACGACGGCGACGCCTTGGCTGTTGCGGCCGGGCTCGCTTTCACCGGCGTGGCCGTTGCGGTGCTCGCCGAGGAGGCTGCCTTCAGGTCGGCGCTGGCAACGCCTGGCAATGCGACAGCACCACCAACCAGGAGCGCGAAAGAGGCGGCAATCGCTACGGCGCCGGCCTTGCGCCTAGCCGGAAGCCACGCCCAGGACCGCCGCCCGGTGAGGAGGACATAGAGCCCGGTGAGCGCGAATGAAATGCCCAGGAAGATCAGGGTCCCGCCAACACCCCCGCTCAGCGCTCCAAAAAGCATGGCCAGCGCGGTAATGCCGGCAACAATAAACGTTGAAATTCGTGGTTTCCGCGGCGGCCTCGGTGCCGGCGCAGAAGGAATAAACCCCGAAAGGGTTTCGTAATCGGACATTATTTCCCCATTTACAGGAGGCGCATAAGACGGCGCCCCCGCAATTTCCGGGCCTGCTGCTTAGCCCGATTCACTCGTCGCTGACGAGCCTATGCTCCATTCCACACCGAACAGCCGGCCTTTCCCGATCCTCAGCCAACATTCAGGCAGTCTTGATGGGACCTTGAGGAAAGGCCGTCGCAATACGCTGCACTGCCTAACAATTTGCAGCACGCCAGGGCCCGCCGCCGCATTCCGCGCTGCCATTCCCTTCGAACAGAGCCCGCAGATAGAGTGGCCGCATGCAGATGCGCCTAGAGGTTGTTCAGGTCCCGGTTTCCGACGTCGACAGGTCCAAAGCGTTCTACACTGACAAGCTCGGCTTTGTCCTGGACCACGATGTGGAACACATCCCCGGGATGCGCGTGGTCCAGCTGACTCCCCCGGGCTCTGCCACCTCGGTGGTGATCGGCACCGGGATGACCACCATGGCGCCGGGCAGCCTGGAGGGACTGCAACTGGTAGTTCCCGACATCACCGAAGTCCGCGGCGAGCCTGGTCAGGCGCGGCGCGGACATCAGCGAAATCCAGGATCTGGGCGGCGTGCTGTTCGCCTACTTCAGCGATCCCGACGGCAACCGCTGGGTCATGCAGGGCCAGACCTCCCAGGATCCCCGGGGCGCACACACGCCGTAGGAGGGCGGGCTACTTTTTTGCCGGCGGAGCCGTTGACCCCCGGGTTACCAGTTCCGTGCCCAGGCTCGATCCGCTGCGGCAGTTCCTCGTCGCCGTCGAGGTGCCGGAGCAGGGCACGCATCGCGGTCTCGGCCATCTGGACTACCGGCTGCCGGATGGTGGTCAGCCCGGGCTCGACCCATTCCGCGGCCGGGATGTCATCGAATCCAATGATGGAAAGATCCTCTGGAATGCGGAGCCCGGCAGCGCGCGCGGCACGGTAGGCTCCCAGGGCCTGGTCATCGTTGCCCGTAAAGATGGCGGTGGGCCGGTCCGGCAGGTCCAGCAGTTTCCGGGTTGCGGCCTCGCCTGCTTCGATGGAGAAGTCTCCTGGGACCATCAACCCCGGATCCAGTGCGATTCCGGCCCGGCGCAGCGCGGAAATGTAGCCGTCCTCCCGGGCGCTGCTGCATTGCAGGTCCTCGCGGCCGCCGATCATGGCGATCCGCTTGTGCCCCAACTGCAGGAGATGATCCGTGGCTGAATAGCCGCCCTCCCAGTTGGCCGCTCCCACGGTCATCAGGTCCGGCCCTGGCTGGCCCACCGGATCGATGAGCACCACGGGTATTCCCAGCGACTTCACGCGCTGGATCTGCTTGGCGTCCAGCTGGTACACAGCCATCAGCAGCCCGTCGGATTTCCGCTCCGCGAGGTTCGCAAGCCAGGGCCGGATCCGTGAGCCGTCCAGGCTCAGGCTGCTGACCACGGTCCCGTACCCGGCGTCCTGCGCCACGCGTTCGACGCCTTCGATGATCTCCAGCGCCCACTCGGAGCCCAGCCCGGGAAACACCAGGTCCACCAGCCCGGCTTTTTTCCTGCGCTTAGCCGGACGGCGCGCGTAATCGCGCCTGGCAATGATTTCCTCCACACGCGCCCGCGTCTCCGCTGCCACGTGCGCATGTCCGTTCAGGACCTTGGAAACCGTGGGGACGGAAACTCCCGCCTCGCGGGCAATCTCACTGATCGTCGCGCGCCCGGTGTCCTGCTTGCTCACCACGGAGACCGCCCTTTCACCCGGGTCACCGCCCGGAGCTAGTTATCGGAAAGTTCCCACGTCTGGATCCGGCCACACATGCCGTAAATTCTGCGGTTTTCCCGTTTTCCCATCGTAGTTCGCGCTTCCGACAGATAGATACTTTCCGCCGTGTCCAGAGAAGCCAGTTGTTCCCGGGTGACTTCCGCCTGGCGGGCAGCTCCCCGGCGAGCAGGGCGGCCCAGGTACTGGTCCGGTCAGAAACCAGCCGCGCGGCCGCGGCATGGAACGCTTCGAGTCCTTCCGGACCAGCAGCGAGCACATCCTGCTTCAACGCGAAATAGCCCTCAAGAGCCAAATCACGACGACGGCGGGCGGCTTCCTCCGCGGCGGCCAGTCCGGCGTCGGCGTCCTTGTGCTCAAGTGCCGCCGTGCGACGGTAGGTGGCGGAGTCGGCCAGATACCCGGGCGGAAACGTCATGACGGCGTCGCCGTGTTCGGGCAGGCCGGCGTTCTGCATCACAACAAGGATCTTCAGGTCACCCGACTCATTGATGGCACGGTGGACCGTGCCGGGCGTGAACCATAGCACCACTCCCGGTGACAGCGGTGTGGAGTTGAAGCCGCGTGAGTCCAAGGTTTCCAGCCGGCCCGAGCCCTCGAGCACCACGTAGGCTTCGGTCGAGGCCATGTGGACGTGCGGGGTCCCGCCGGCAGGCTCCGTCGGCTCCGGGCCAGTCGTAGATACTGATCTCGGACAGCCCCGTCGCGCCGGGAAAGGTGGAGCCCACGTTCACACCCAGCTGCCGAGCGCTGCCTGCGCCGCACCCGCGAGCGCCTTGGCACGCGGCGCGTCCACCCCGCCGTCGGCAATGACCACGGCGTAACGGTACGTGAGCGGTACACCTTCCCGGAGCGGCACTTCCTCGCTGAAGAAGGGTGCCGAACCCAGGCAGGCGAACATGGAGGACCTGGCAAACCACTGGTTGGGCGCACCCGGATTTGAGCTGTCCTCCACGAACGCGATGGTGGATGACCGGCATGAGACATCGTGCTTGCCGGTGAAGGCGATCCACGGCGAACGGGTACCCATGAACTCGTCGGTTCCGCTGCCATCGGGGTTCCGGAACTCCCCGCCGGTGAAGGACCGTGGGCCGCGCCAGAACAGTCCGCCGTAACCGGCGTTGTCGCGGCCCTCCGTGGTGGGGCTGCCAATTCTGATCTCCGTGCCGGAAATGTTGCTCATCCGGGTCTCGAACAGGATGGCGTAGGCACCATCGGTTTCGCTGGGGCCCATGGCGGCCTCTTCAAGCATTTGGATGTTGAACCGGCGGCTTTCGGCGATGACCGGCGCGCCTTCCTGGGACGTCCAGGTGAGCGATTCCGATGCCGTAATTCCGTCCCCGGCTTGGTCGATTCCCGTGAAGGAAGCGTGTGTCATGGCGCCGTTGTTGTCCAGGTTGGCGTACTCGGTGGCGCGCGTGTAGGTGGCGCCGCCCCAGAAGTTGTGCGGCCCCACGTTGGGCAGCGCCCAGGAGAGGCCCTTGTGCCAAACGTGGTCCCACGGGCGCGAGATGGTTACCTCGTCGCCGCCCAATGTAGTGAGCGGATGGAAGAACGGCCGCGGGCTCTCGTACTGGTGGTCCGCCGGCTTGTAGGTGTACGTGGCGATTGGCCTGCCGTTGGCGGTGAAGATGAGGGCTTTTCCATCGTCTTCAAAACTTAGTTGTGCCGTTGACGCGGCGGAAGGGACGGCTGCTGCGGAGGTGGTCATGATGGTGGCTCCTTGGAGGTTTGGGGTCAAACGCGGGCGGTGGAGTCAGTTGGCCAGTGCTGTGGCATCCAGGACGCTGCCGGCCAGCCCGTCACCGTCCATGCCGCCGTAGAACGGGTGGCCGGGGACAATGTCGCCGCGGCGCACGGACTGCCCGGTGAAGGCGGACGCGTAAATGGCGGCAGCGAGCCAATGTCTGCCGCGCGGAGTCCGCGCCGGCTGGAAGCGGGCGGCCGGCGTCGAGCGCGTCATACATGGCAAGGAACTGGGCTGAGTGGCCGCTTCCGCGTTCCAGTGGCTTGCCGTTCCATGCTGCAGCCACCTGGTCCTCATGGCCGGGTGCGCCGGTGATGGTCCAGTTGTCCGCGCTGTAGCCGTACAGGTGGCTCAGTTCCACGGTGGCGAACTCGCAGTCGATCCGGATGTCCGAGGTTTCCCGCGGCGAGAGCAACGAGTTGATGATGGTGGCCACGGCACCGTTGCTGAAGCGCACCAGCGCGGCGGACAGATCCTCCGTGGACGTGGCCCGCGCCTGCCTGCCGGCGATTGCCGTGACCTCCTCCCAGGGCCCCAGCAGGTGCAGGAGCAGATCGAACTGGTGGATTCCGTGGCCCATGGTGGGTCCGCCGCCTTCAGCGCTCCAGGTTCCCCGCCAAGGCAAGTCCCAGTAACTGTCAGGCCGGTACCAGAGGGTGTCGCACCGGGCCACCAGGGGCCGGCCAAACCCGGGACCGCCGATCAGCTGCCGTGCTGCGGCGGAGGCGTCCCCGAACCGGTGCTGGAACACACAGGTGAACTGCGCGCCGCCCCTGGCCTGTGCCGTCTCGAGCCGGTCGAAATCCGCCAGGCTTAGGGCGGGAGGCTTCTCGGAGAGGACCTGGACGCCTGCTTCAAGGCATTCAAGGGCCTGGTCGATGTGGAACATCGGCGGGGTGCAAAGGTGGACGATGTCCGGTTTGGCCTCTGCCAGCAGCTGGGCCAGCGTGAGATAGGTGTTGGGAATTCCATGCTTCGCTGCGAAGGAATCCAGGCGGCCCTGGTCCACGTCGCAGGCCGCCACCAGTTCCGCCCGGCCGCCGGTCCTGGCCAGATTATCCGCGTGGATCGCTGCGATTCCGCCGGTTCCCACGATGGCCACTCTGTACGTCCGCATTCTCTCTCCGTCGTTGCAGTGAAATTTGGGTAGGCCCGGTTGTCGGCCCAGGGGTGGCCGTCGCCTGTAACGCCTTCCGGCCGGGCTCCGAAATGGAAAGTTTCCATAGCCGGTCCGATGTTTCCGATAGCCACTTGAGCACTAGAAAGCGGCTCAAGACCAACCGTAGGAAGGTTTCAACAAGATAGTCAAGGTCTTCACCCCTAGAAACTAAACGTAATTTTCTGATACTTTCTTAGAAACTTCTTCCGATCCAAGGAGACGCGCGTGACCAGCGGTGCCGCCGAAAAGCAAGCCTTCCCTCCGCCCGCGGCCGGTAGCGGGCCACGTTCCGCCACTGCAGGCTTTTCCGTCGAAGAGCTGGTGCAGCAGATGACGCTGGAGGAAAAGCTCGCCCAACTCGTGGGGGTATGGGTCAACGCGTCCACGGACGGCGACTCCGTGGCCCCGCTGCAGGACGAGATGGCCGGTGACGTCAGGTCTTGGGAGGACGTCATCTCCACCGGGCTTGGCCAGATCACCCGCATGTACGGCACCGTCCCGCTGGAACCGATTGAGGGCGCGCGCAGGCTGGCCGCCGCCCAGGAACAGATCATGGCAGCTTCCCGGTTCCGGATCCCTGCACAGGTGCACGAGGAATGCCTGGCCGGCCTGGCCGCCTGGAAAGCCACGGCCTTTCCGGTGCCGTTGGCGTGGGGCGCTACTTTCAATCCCGTGTTGGTGCGCCGGATGGCGGGGTTGATCGGTGCCCAGATGCGGCAACTGGGCGTCCACCAGGGCCTGGCTCCCGTGCTGGATGTGGTGCGCGACCTCCGCTGGGGCCGGGTAGAGGAAACCATCGGTGAGGACCCCTACCTGGTGGGTACCGTTGCGAGCTCCTACGTGGCCGGGCTGGAAGAAGCGGGAATCGTAGCAACGCTCAAGCACTTCGTGGGCTATTCCGCCTCGCGTGCCGGACGGAACCACGCGCCCGTATCCATGGGCCCGCGCGAACTCGCCGATGTCATGCTTCCCCCATTCGAGCTGGCCATCAAGCACGGCGGCGCCCGGTCCGTGATGCACGCCTACACGGACACAGACGGCGTCCCTGCGGCCGCCAACCGCGCCCTGCTCACCTCGCTGCTGCGGGACGAGTGGGGCTTCGCCGGAACGGTGGTGGCGGACTATTTCGGCGTCGCTTTCCTGAACGTCACGCACGGCGTCGCCGCCGACTCGGGCGAAGCCGCTGCCCTGGCACTGCAGGCCGGCGTGGATGTGGAATTGCCCACCGTGAACTGCTACGGCATGCCGCTGCTGGAGCGGGTGCGTTCAGGTGCAGTGCCCGAATCCCTTGTGGACACCGCACTGCGCCGGGTACTGCGGCAAAAGCAGGAAGCCGGGCTCCTTGCGCCGGATTTCAACGCCGCTCCCCCGGTCATCGCCGCCGGCGCAATCGACCTGGACCCGGCCGGCCACCGGGCGCTGGCCCGCGAGATGGCGGCGCAATCCCTGGTGCTGCTTACCAACAGGACGCACGACGGCGGGCCAAGCCTGCCGCTGCCGGCCGCGGCGTCGCTTGGCGTGGTGGGGCCGCTGGCGCATGACCCGTTCGCCATGCTTGGCTGCTACTCCTTTGACGCCCACGTTGGTGCATCCCATCCGGACGTCCCCATGGGCATCCGGGTGCCCACCGTGGCCGGCGCAGCAGAAGAACGCTTTGGGCCGGTACGGTCCGCGGCCACGGGAACGTGCGAGGCCATTAGCGGGGAGCAGATCGCCGAGGCGTGCCGCATCGCTGCCTCGGTGGACACCTGCGTCATCGTTGTGGGCGACAACGCCGGCCTCTTCGGCCGCGGCACCTCCGGCGAAGGCAATGACGCGGCGGATCTTCAGCTTCCCGGCGACCAGCACCACATGCTGGACCGCGTGCTGGCGGCCGCCGCTGCTGCGGGCACGCGCGCCATCGTCGTGGTTCTCAGCGGCAGGCCGTATGCCCTGGGTGGGTTCGTGGAACGTGCCGGTGCAGTGGTGCAGGGGTTCTTCCCGGGCGAGGAGGGTGCCGAAGCCCTGTGGGATGTGCTGTCAGGCGTGGTGAACCCGTCCGGCAAGCTTCCCGTCTCTGTTCCCCGGACCTCCGGCGGCCAGCCGGGCACGTACCTGCACAGCCGCCTGGCCGGCCCCTCCGGCGTCAGCGCGCTGGATCCGTCACCGCTGTTCGGTTTCGGCCACGGTCTTTCCTACACCGCGTTCGAATTCTCCGGCCACGCAACCAGCGCGCCCACCATGTCCACGTCCGGCGCCGTCAGCGTGGCACTCACAGTGGCCAACACCGGCGCTGTGGACGGCGCCGAAGTGGTGCAGCTGTACCTGGAGGACCCGGTGGGCGAGGTTGTCCGACCGATGCGCGAGCTGATCGGCTACGCCCGGGTGGAACTCGCCGCCGGCGCCTCGGCCAAGGTGGAATTCTCCGTGCATGCGGACCGGACGTCGTTCACGGGCGTGGACCTGAAAAGGGTGGTCACGCCCGGCCTGGTGAAGCTGCATGTAGCCACGTCCAGCACCGAAGATGTCCACACGCACGAGCTGATCCTGCATGGCGGGCGCCGCGTGGTGGGTTTCGACCGGGAGATGCTGACGCCGGTAACGGTGACGCAGCAATAGGGTCCACACCCGTTATTGAGCGGTGAACTTCTCCTCCACCAGCTCCAGCAGCGGGCGGGAGTTCAGGCATACCAGGAACACCACGGGCCCGGCGAGGAACGGGGACAGGTACGCGGTGGTCACCAGCAGCAGGGTGGCGGCGACGAACATGATGCCCATGTTGCCCAGCGATACCCGTTTCCGGGCGCTGAAGCTGTATAGGGAGAGCCGGTAGAGGTCGCGGGTCCGGAATGAGAAACGGGAGAGCAGCAGCAACGCATTCATGCCCGCGGTGGCCACCATCAGCGCAAGAACCAGAAGCGCCAGCCGGAGCTCTGGTCCGGCAGGAGTGCCTGGGCCCAGGGAGGGCAGCCCTGCGAGGTTGACCGCGATAACGGCCAGGACCAGGAGGTACGGCAACCAGACCTGCAGGGCCTGGCCCGCGTTCATCCGGTAACCGCGGACGAAGTCCCGGTACACGCTTCCTTCGTGGCCGGCGGCCACCCGGTTGAACGCATACATGCACGCCACCAGTGACGGACCCGCCGGAACCAGTGCCGGCAGGACCACCCAGCTCCCAGCGAATGGCGCGGCAAACAGTCCCGCCAGCAGCAAAACATTCGCGAGCACCAGCAGGGCTGAGCCTGCCATCACACCGGCAACGGTGCCGGCCGCCCTGAACAGGGGGCCGGCACCGTACTCCGCCTTCTTCTGTACCACCAACTGCCTTTCCGTCACGGCAGCAAGCCCGCTGCCGCCGTCGTACGCCCTACTTCTTGTCCGCGTACGCCTTGTACGCCTTGTTGGCCAAATCTACATACTTGCCCATGCCTTTGCCGTCCAGGCTCCTTCACGTAGGCATCGAACTCGGAGAGGGGCCGCTGCCCGGTGATGAACTTCAGGGTGTTCTGCTTGACGTGGTCCTTCAGTGGGGTCAGCGTAAGGGTGGCCTGCTCACGGTCCGCGTCGCTGTAGGGCACCGGCGGTGAGACGGGGCGGGGGTTTTGCTCTTCATGGCCTTCTGGAAAGCCAGTTCCTCAGCATCGAAAGTGGACTGCAGGAGGTCCGTGGTGCCGCCGTAGGCAAAGTTGCCGCCGGAGAATCCGTAGTCCACCCGCAGGTCCTTGGTGCCGGCCGGGTTCAGGCCCTGGAAGTTGATGTCCTTGGCCAGGACCCGCTTGCCGCCCTCTTTGGTGTACGTGGTGCCCTGCACGCCCCACTTGGCGAACTCCTGCCCGGCGTCGCTGTAGAACAGCCAGTCGATGTACTGCATCAGCGCCACGAAGCTGTCCTTGTCCTTCACGGACGAGTTCAGCATGATGCCGTTCTCCAGCCGTGACCCGCCGATGATGTTGCCCGCGGGGCCGCCGGGGACCGTTATCTTGCCGACGGTGAAGTTGCCCTTGCCCAGGGACTGCTCCATGGACGTGCGGTACGTGATGATGTTCTGGGAGTTGGCGCTGATCACGAACGACTTCCCGGAGGTGAACTTCTGAATGGCCGAATCGTCGGTCTGGGTGAAGCTTTCCGGGTCCATCAGGCCTTCGGAGACCAGCGAGTTGAAGTACGTCAGCAGGTCCTTGAACGCCGGGGTGCTGGAGGCGAACTCGAATTGCTTCTTGGAATCGTTGAAGGCCAGGCCGTCCACCAGGCCCCAGCCGGCGACGGTGCCGAAGGCAGTGCCGGCAATGTTGAGCACGCTGTTGCCGTTGAAGCGGTCCGAGAAGGGCACCACGTCCGGGTGGGCCTTCTTCAGGGCACGCAGCACGTCCCGGAACTCGTCCCAGGTCTTGGGTTCGGCGAGGCTTTCCTTCTGCAGGATGTCCTTGCGGAACGCCAGGGAGTAGTCCGGCCACAGCTCCTCGTGCAGGCCCGGCAGGACGTAGTACTTGCCGTCCTGCTGCGTGAGTCCGGCGATTTCCGGCTCCAGCTTCCACTTCTTCACCTTGTCCTGGAAGTGCGGCATCAGGTCCACGTAGTCGCTGACCGGCAGCACGGCCCCGGAGGACACGAAGGCCGATTCCTCGCCGGGATAGGTCTTGGCGATGATCTCCGGAGCCTTACCGGAACTGATGAGCAGGCTGCGCTTCTGGGTATAGTCGGCGAACGGCACCACCGTGGCATCAAGGGTGACGTTGTTGTCACTGGCCATCTTGGTGAACAGCAGCCAGTCCTTCTTATAGGGGTACGTGGGCTGGTCGCTAAACAGGAAGCTGTAGGTCAGAGGGGTGGTCGCCTTGAACGTGTCCCCCAGCTTGAAGCTGTCCATGGCGCCGGTGCGGGCTTTGGAGGTATCGGCTTTGCTGCTGGATTCGGAGTCACAGCCTGCCAGCACCAGGCCGAAGGCTGTGAGCGCGGAGAGGCCGAGGAAGTCTCGTCTGCGGATCATGGGTTTTCCTTTCATAACGGGTTATTCCTTGACGGAGCCGAGCATGACGCCCGAAAAGAAGTACTTCTGGACGAACGGGTAGACGCACAGAATGGGGATGACGGTAAGGACGATGGTCACGGACTGGATATTCGCGGCGATCTGGCCCATGTTCTCCGTGGTGCCACCGGCCGAGCCTGCTGTGGTGACCCCGGCGATCATGTTGCGCAGGTAGATGGTCACCGGGAACAGTTCCGGCTTGTCCAGGTAGAGGAACGCCTGGAACCAGGAGTTCCAGTTGGCTACGGCGTAGAAGAGCACCATGGTGGCAACGATGGCCTTGCTCAACGGCAGGACCACCTTGAACAGGACGCCGTACTGGGTGAGGCCGTCGATGGCCGCCGCTTCCTCCAGCTCCCGCGGCATGTTCTCGAAGAACGACTTCATGATGAGCAGGTTGAAGACGCTGATGGCGTTCGGCAGCACCACGGCCCACAGGGTGTCACGCAGGCCCAGCGAGCTGATGAGCACGTAGTTCGGGATCAGGCCGCCGTTGAAGAACATGGTGAATACGGCGATGCCGATGAATACGCTGCGGCCCTTCAGGTCCTTCTTGGCGATGGCGTAGGCGAAGGACGTGGTGAGCACCATGGAGATGGCCGTAGCCACCACCGTATAGAGAACCGTGTTGCCGTAGTTACGCCAGAACGTCGAATCAGCGAGGATCAACTTGTAGGTCTCGATATTGAAGCCCATCGGGAACAGGTTGACCTGGCCGGCGTTGATGAAGCCTTCGCTGGAAAAGCTTTGGGCCAGGATGTTCAGGAACGGGTACAGGGTCAGGAACACCACAACCAGCAGGAACGCCAGGTTGGCTACCCGGAATACCCGCATGCCGCGGGAGACCTTCATGTCCTTGATCAGGACCCCGGTCTCTTTCGCACCGTTCCTCCTCCCGGCCCGGTCCAGGACACTTTCCTTCATGGTTGCCGCTTTCACTGCCGCCCCTTTCACCAAAGGCTCGTTCCGGCGAGGCGCCTGGATATGGCGTTCGCCGAGAGGATCAGCGTGAGGCCGATGACGGATTCGAACATCCCGATTGCGGCTGCATAGCTGAAATTGCTGGACTCCAGGCCCACCCGGTACAGGTAGGTGGAGATGACGTCGGAGGTTGCATAGTTGAGGGGGTTGTAGATGAGGAGGATCTTCTCGAAGCCCACGGCCATGAACGTGCCGATGTTCAGGATCAGCAGCGTGATGATGGTGGGCCGGATGGCCGGCAGCGTCACGTGCCAGGTTTGCTGCCACCGGTTGGCTCCGTCGATCCGGGCCGCCTCGTACAGTGACTCATCCACCCGGGTCAGCGCGGCGAGGTAGAGGATGGCACCCCAGCCCATGGTCTGCCACACCTCCGAGCTGATGTACATGGGCCGGAACCAGGCAGCCTCCTGGGTGAAGTTCACCGTGGTGCCGAACAGGGTATGGCCGATTTGGTTCACGGTGCCGGTCATGGAGAAGTTCTGCAGGATCATGCCGGCGATGATCACCACGGACATGAAGTGCGGCAGGTACGTCACCGTCTGGATCAGCTTCTTGAACTTCTGTGAGCGCAGTTCGTTCAACAGCAGGGCAAAGATGATCGGCATCGGGAAGCAGAACAGCAAGGTGAGAACGCCCAGGATGACAGTGTTCTGGAATGCCTGCCAGAAGCTGGGATCGTTGATGAACAGCGTGACGTACTTGAGTCCCACCCACTTTTCACCGAAGATGTTCCCGCCGGGCTGGAACTGCCGGAACGCTATGACGTTGCCCACCATGGGCAGATAGCGGAACACCGCGAAGTAGGCCAGCGGCAGCAGTATCAGCGTGTAGAGGCGCCAGTCCCGTTTAATGGCCAGCTTCCAGCCGCCGGGTTTGTTCCGGGGCTTCCCGGTCACCGCCTCTGCATCCTTGGGGACCGCTTCGGGGGTACTTCCAATCGCATGGCCATGACTGTCTCCTACCGGCCTATTTCTGCGGCTGCTATTTCCAGGGATGTTTCCTCCAGCACCAGGACGCCGTTGGCGGCGAGTTCCACCGTGCCAGTGACGGCCGCGCCCGTGAGGCTGTCCGTGCCGCCGGCTCCCACGTCCACCCTGGCGGGTGCGTCGTTGTGGTTCAGGACCAGCAGGTAGCTGCGTCCGTGGCCCGTACGACGGCGGACCTGCACTCCCAGCGGGGCCTCCAGGTCCGGCCGGATCCCCGCGGCGGTCCATGCAACGCTCAGGAGTTCCTCCAGGAAGGTGCCGTCCACGCGGGCAGAGAGGTAAACGGCGGTGCCCCGGCCGAATCTGTTGCGGGTAACTGCAGGAGATCCGGCCAGCCGGCCTGATGCGTAACGAGCCACAACGTCCGCCGTGGTGGCGTGCAGGTGCTCTGTCCAGTAATCCGCCGAGGCTGTCCCGCCGTCGGCCGTTGAAAGCTTGACCGCCTCGCCGGCGTCAGCGAGGGGATGCATTTCCTCGCTCCACGCCCCAAGGACCTTGCGCAGCGCGCCCGGGTAGCCACCCAGGCGGATGCTGTTGTCCTGGTCCACGATGCCCGAAAGGTAGCTGGCTACCAGGTGGCCGCCGCCGGCGACGTAATCCTCGATGCGCTGGGCGCCCTGGTCTGTGAGCAGGTACGTGGCGGGCAGGACTACGAGGCTGTACTGGCTGAGGTCGCTGGTGGTGTTGACGAAGTCAACCGTGATGTTGGCGTCGAAGAAGGGGCGGTAGAGGCGGAGGACTTCCTGGGCGTAGTTCAGGTCCGAGCGTGGCGAATTTCCCAGTTCCAGCGACCACCAGCAGTCCCAGACGAAGACCAGGGCAACTTTAGCCGGGGACGTTGTGCCGGTGATTGCTCCCAGCTTCTTGAGTTCCTGGCCCAGATCGCAGACCTCGCGGAACACCCGGGTGTTGGGGCCGGCGTGGTTGACCATGCCGGAATGGAAACGTTCGGTTCCGCCCCTGGCCTGCCGCCACTGGAAGAAGAGGATGGAGTCTGCGCCCTGGGCGATGGCCTGGTAGGAGCCAAGCCGCATCTTGCCGGGGGGCTTGGAGACGTTGACGGACCATTGGCTGACGGCTCCGGTCGCCTGTTCCATCACCAGCCAGGGCTGGCCTTTGCGGAGCGAGCGCATGAGGTCGAAGTTCAGGGCCGCAGCCACGTGGGCGTCCGCTTCGCGCGGGTCCGGGTAGATGTCCAGGGCCGCGGCATCTTCCTCGGCGGCCCAGGCCCAGTAGTCATTGTTCTTGTAGAAGCGCATGAAGTTGGTGACGATGGGCAGGTCCGGCGTGTGCCGGCGCAGGATGTCCCGCTCCGCCTTGTAATGCTCCAGCATGCTGTCCGACGTGAACCGGTGGTAGTCGAGGCGGCGCGACGGGTTGGACCAGGTGCGGGGTTGGGCCGGGGCGTTGACCTGCGACCAGTCCGAGTAGCGCTGGCCCCACACATCGGTGCTCCAGGCCTGGTTCAGGTCTTCCAGGTTGCGGTATTTGGCCTGCAGCCATTCCCGGAAGGCGCGGTCTGCGTGCGGGCCGTAGGAGACGGGTCCGTACTCGTTGTTCACGTGCCACATGCACAGGGCGGGGTGGGCTGCGTAGCGCTCCCCCATCTTCTCCGCCATGGCCAGGGACTTTTGCCGGTAAGCGGGGTGGGAGACGTCGAAGTGCTGGCGGGACCCGAATCCGAAAGTGCTGCCGTCCGCCCGGACCGGGAGGATGTCAGGGTACTGGGCGATGAGCCACGCAGGTGGGACTGCATCAGGGGTGGCCAGGTCCACTCCGATGTCGTTCGCCTGCAGCAGGTCCATGATGTGGTCCAGCCAGCCAAAGTCGTAGACGCCGTCGGCTGTTTCAAGCCGGCTCCAGGAAAACACTGCCAGGGTCACCAGGTTGACGCCGGCATCCTTCATGAGGCGGACGTCCTCATCCCACACCTCCCGCGGCCACTGCTCCGGGTTGTAGTCACCGCCGTAGGCAATGCCTCCAAGCCGCTCATGGAGGCGTTTCAGGCGGTGCTCCGGGATACTGGCGCTGCGCTCGCTGGTCATCATTGTCCTTTGGTTGGCATGTTGGCCGCGGGCTCCCCACCAGTGCGACCTGCATCACACAGAGAAACTATCGTAAACTTTCAGCAATAACAACAACTACGTGAAAGTAAGAACAGTCGCTCCCTGGCTTCGCTGGCAAGGATGGGAACGCTAACAAAGCGGAGGGCAAGGCGCTGGCCACTGTTATGGCCGCAGCGCCATGCTGACCGGATGAAGGGATTTCCGGGTCGGAAAGAAACTATCGGAGGTATCGGCGGCCCCGCCGGAGCCGACTGGACTTCGCCAATGTCGGTGGGTGCAGCCAGACTGTGAACGTGAAGATAGTGCTGATACCGCCCCTGCTCTGCTCGCCGCTCGCATACGCCCCGGTGCTGGATACCGTCTGGAGGCACGGGCAGGTCACTTTGGCCGACACCCGCCGCGACGACACCATCCCGGCCATGGCCGAACGGATCCTCCGCGACAATGCAGGCGATATCGCCATCCTTGGAACAAGCATGGGCGGCTACGTCGCCCTTGAAGTCATCCGGCAAGCACCCGGCCGTGTCACCGCCCTGGCGCTTGTCAGCACTTCCGCCCGGGCAGACAGCACGGAGCAGATCCAGTCGCGGGTGCGCCAGTCGGCGCTCGTCGAAGACGGGCATTTCGATGCCCTGGTCGACGCCGCTTTCCCCGGCGTCGTCGCAGCAGGAAATGAGCTCGACGATGCCCTTCTGTCCACCTGGCGTTCCATGACCACGCCGGTCGGCACGGACCCCTTCCTTCGCCAGCAGCAGGCAGTCGTACGGCGAGCCGATCTCCGCTCAATCCTGCCGTTCATCGCCTGCCCTACAGCTGTCATCCACGGAGCCCAGGACCGCCTGATCCCCGTCGCCGCTGCCGAAGAAATGGCAGCGGCAGTGCCCACGGCCCGGTTCACCGTCATCGACGGCGCGGGCCACCTCCTGTTCCATGAGCAACCAACCGCCGCACGCGCCGCCGTCAACGCCTGGCTTGAAGCCGCATCCTAAGGAAGAAAATGCCCGCTGAGTGATCCCGTTCCGGGACCGGGCTACGTTAGCTCGCGGACGTCCTGCACCACCTCGTTGTGGCGCAGGAACCATGGCTTGAACGGCGGGTCGAAGCGGGCAAACCTGGGTGCGCCCACGGGCACCAGGCCGGCCAGGGCGAGCGCAGCCTGCAGTCCGTTGTTGCGCCGCTCAAAGGCCGCTGCCGAACCGCTGCCGGAAAAGCCCAGCACCGCAGCAAGGGACCCGCGCACCGCCCGCACCCTGACCATGGGATCGGTGGGCACCGGCGCGGTTTCAGCCGTCACACCGGCGGGCAGGACAAAGGCCACCGAAAATTCGGCGGGCCCGCCGGACCGGGGCAGCGGGCCGCTTTGGAGCACCGGGGCCGTCATGGCCAGCTTTTGTGGTCCCGGTTCCTGGATCACCGGGGCTGTCATGGCCAGTTTCTGCCGGGCAGTGTTGTTGCCACTGATGTAGTTGAACAGATGCCTGAAGGCGGCGTTGCCCGCACGGTCAAAATCCGCCGCCACGGTCACTTCGGCCACGGCGTACTCCGGATACCGCCGCAGTTCGAAGTGCGCATAGCGCCGGACCAATTCAAAGGGCTGCTGTTCAGTCATAGTGCACAGAGCCTACGCCCGTCGGGACGCATCGGACAGGCCGGGGACCGGGCCCGACCGGACCGCCACAAGCCCCGGCTACACCACCTGTTGCGTCCGGCGCCGCAACTTGGCCCGCAGGACAGCGCTGCCCACCAGGACGACGAACAGGAGGCCCAGGACGCCGAAGATGACCGTCAGGACAACCCCGGCCCCACGCAGCCAAACGCCGTCGCTCTCATACCCGGGCACAATGGCCCGCCCGGGATCATTCCCGGCATAGATGACGGTAACGCTGCTGCCAACCACGGGATACTGATCGTGGTCCACGGCGGCGAAGGTCCGGTGGACCGCCCCGTCAGCAGCAGGAAATTCAACCTGAATCCTGCGTTCGGACGCCTTGGTGACGTCGTCGAAGTGGACGATCATTCCGGTCGCCTGGACACCCGAACGGGCAAGCTCATCATCGGCATTGATCATGAAGCCGCCCACGCCGATCATGATCGGCCCCAGGCAGAGGACCAGAACAGTCACCGCCAGGTTCAATTTCCCCTTCCAGGACAGCCAGGGTTTACGGTTTCCCTCAATTCTGCGCCCAGTCACGGCTTCCATTCTGCCGGAGGGTGTCACCGAAACCACATCCTCATCCATTGCCTCCGGCAACCAACCGGAGCATAATAGTTAGCAGAACTAATTAGCATTGCTAATGAACGCCCCAGGAGGCGCACCCACCTACATGTCCCCCACCCAAACGAAAAACCAGGCAACCGCAAATCCCACCGCACCGGACACCCTGGCCATCGATCTCCGCACCGCCGTGATGCGTACCTCGCGCCGGCTCCGCGTTGAGGCTACCGGCGAGACCATCACCCCCGGCCAGTACACGGTGCTGGCCCTGCTGAACGGCAGCGGCCCCAGCACGCTGCGCGCGCTTGCCAAGAGTGAGCACGTCCAGGCCCCGTCCATGACCAGGATCGTCAATGCGCTCGCGGAGCAGGGTTCGTCACCCGGACCGCCGATCCCGACGACGGCCGCCAGGTCCGCGTGGACATCACCGATGCCGGCAGGACAGTTTTGGAAGACGCAAGGAGCCAACGGACGGCCTGGCTGGCCCAGCGCGTGGCCGGGCTCAGCGAGGAAGACCGGCTCACCCTCAGCCGCGCGGCCAGCATCATGCAGGAAATGAGCGGCAAATGAGTGCGATGTTCCGGGCCCTCGAGAACCCCAACTACCGCATCTGGGCCGGCGGCGCGATCGTCTCCAACATTGGCACCTGGATGCAGCGCGTTGCCCAGGACTGGCTGGTCCTGACTGTCCTCACGGACCACTCAGGTGCCGCCGTCGGCCTCACCACGGGCCTCCAGTTCCTGCCCATGCTGCTGTTCGGCCCCTACGGCGGGGTGCTGGCGGACCGCTACCGCAAGCGCATCATCCTCATGTGGACGCAGGCTGGCCATGGGCTTCACCGGCCTCGCCATCGGCCTCCTGGTGGTCACCGGCACCGCCCAACTGTGGCACGCCTACGTGGCCGCCTTCTGCCTGGGCGTGGCCAGTGCCGTGGATGCGCCCGCACGCCAGGCCTTCGTTTCCGAGCTGGTGGGCCAGGAGAACATTTCCAACGCCGTGGCGCTCAACTCGGCGTCCTTCAACACCGCCAGGCTCACCGGCCCGGCCATCGCCGGGGTGCTCATCGCCTGGGTGGGAACCGGCCCGGTATTCCTGCTCAACGCCGCCAGCTTCGCCGCCGTCCTGGTCTCGCTGTTCCGGATCCGCACCACCCGGCCTGCCGCCGTGGCAAAAGGAGAGCGGAACAAGCACCAGGTGGCCGAGGGCATCCGTTATGTGCGGCGCCGGCCCGACCTGATGCTGATCATGGTCCTGGTGGGCATCCTGGGCGCGTTCGGCATGAACTTCCCCGTCATCAACTCGCTGATGGCCACCACCGAATTCAGCATGGGACCCAGCGAATTCGGGCTGCTCGGCTCCATCATGGCGGTAGGCACCCTTGCCGGCGCCCTCCTGGCGGCCCGCCGCTCCGGCCCCCGGCTCCGGTTCCTGCTGGGCGGGGCGCTTGGGCTGGGAATCTTCACCGTCCTGGGCAGCGTCGCACCAACCTTCTGGGCGTACGCGGCCGTCCTGGTTCCCGTGGGCCTGGCGTCGATTACCTTCCTGAACAGCTGCAACACCACTATCCAGCTCTCCGTGGAGCCGCAGTTCCGCGGCCGGGTGCTGGCCCTGTACCTGGCCATCCTCCAGGGCGGCACCGCTCTGGGTTCGCCGCTGGTCGGGTGGATCGGCAGCCAGTTCGGGGCGCGCTGGTCCGTCGCAATAGGCGGCATCGTGGTGCTGCTCGCGGGCATTGCAGCTGTGATTGTGGTGACCAGGCGGAACCGTCTCACCCTGCGCGCGGCACTCCGGATGGCCCTCGGCAGACGCGAGCACGAGCCTGCAGCCTAAGAGGGGCCGTCAGGTTTCCGGTTTGCTGACGGTCACCTGCAGGACGTACACAGTGCCCCGCAGGCCCTTCCTTCCCTCCGGACCGCTGACGACGGCGGCGCCGGGCTGCCGCCGCGGCGCACCTGGGTGCGGGTGCTTGGTGCGGCAAGTTCCGGCGCCGTCTTTGTCATGTGCTGAGCCTGTAACTGCCGGCCCGGCCGGTCATGACGGAATCGAGGAAATATTCAGGATGTTGCCCTCGCTGTCCAGGAACCAGGCTGCCTGGCCGTAGCCCTCCATCGATGCGATGCCGTTCTCGGTCTTGAGTCCAGGCATGTCGTAGTCCTCGAATACAACACCCTTGGCGCGGAGTTCGTCCACGTCCCGCTGAACATCATCCGTGGCCCAGCCAATTTGCGTGTTTTTGGCCGAACCGGCGTTGTCCGTTTGGTAGATCAGGAACGAGGTCCCCTTCCCGCAGCGGTAGACAAGGCCGCCGTCAGCCATGGTCCGCTCGGGCTCAAACCCCAGCTTGTCCCGATAAAACTCCTTGGCCCGGTCAATATCCTTGGCAGGCAAAACAGCCATGACTTCCATATCTTTGAGCATGACAACAACTCTCCTTGCAGTTGCGATGGCGTTGCTCTCCCCGAAAACAGTCCGGCCGTCCCCCGCCGGGCCTCGTGGCCGTCCTTCCCGCCGACTGCCGGGGCGGCCACCCGAAACCCTGCTTCGGCGGTGGCAGCAGCCATCGACGCGGGGTCCCCGAAGTCTACGAGGCCATTATGGAACTGATTTTCCCGTGGCGAAATAGGGGATTTAAAGCGTGCGGCAGGGTGTTTCGGGGAGCTATCTCCGTGCTGCGACAATCGCCCGGCGCAGGGCCACACCGCCAGCCCCGACCAGTGGAACCATGCACACCAGAAGGGCGATTGTGTTCGGACGGAACACCGGGCGCCCGTTCCTGGTGACATAGACGCCCAGGGGCACCACGAACCCGCCGCCTCCCCCGCCCGAGGCTCCCTCCTCCGATTCCGTGCCGCCGCCGAAGCCGAAGGACACCAGCGCCACGGGCACCATCTCTTCCCCATTAAGGTTTACAGGGGTGCCGTAGGCGCGGGATACGCCCATGTTCTTAAAGGAGTCCGCAAGCAATCCAAGAGTGTCAGCCATGCCACCACGGTAGGCAGCCGGGCCACGGAACGGGAAGGACCAAAAGTCCCGCGGGCCGCCCGGCACCGCCGGGCAGTGCCGTGTCCCTCCGGGTGGTGCGGCCCGTCGTCGTCCGTTCTTTTACCGCCTGATTTCGGCCATCCGGAACCGGACGATGTCCTTGACCACGTCATCAGGTACGGGGTGGTCCGCCGTGAAGCGGATGGTTCCCTTGGACAGCGAGTAGCCCTCCAGCCGGTCCGCCACTTTCTCCACCACCGCGGAGGAAAACGGAAAAATCGAAAGGTGCCTGGCAGCCGCCACGGCCGCGAAGAGGGGCTTTCCGTCCAGTTTCAGCGCAGGCATTCCGTAACTCATCTCCTGCGTCGCGTCGGGTGCCAGGGATATTGCGATTCCCACAAGGCGCTGCAGGCAGCCGCGGTCCGGTTCGTCGACCTTGGCAAGTGCTTCGTCAACGGTGCCCACGGTGCGGCCTCAGCTCTTCCTGGCCGTGACTGTGGAAGCCAACGCGGCGAGCCCGCGCTCGAAATCGGCGCCCACCATCTTGTCCATGTTCATGAACAGTGCGAACACCCTGCCAAGGCCCTTGTTCTCGCCCGTCATCCGCCAGGTCACCTCCGTACCGGTGTCCACCGGCGTGAAGGTGAACGTCGTGGGATTCAGTGCCTTGAACGGCTTGGTGAACTGCAGCCGGATCCGGACCAGGCTGGCGGGTACGGACTCGGCGATCTCCATGGTGCCGCTGCCCGCTTTTCGGTTGCCGCTCCACCCATACCCGGCCCCGGTGCCGGATGCGCTGCCAAAGTAGCGGCGGCTCATTCCCGGGTCGATGGTCTCCCACGGGGACCAGGCAGTCCATTCGTGGAAGTTGTTGACCAGCGGGAAGATTTCCTCCGGCGCGGCGGGGATGACGGTGCTGCGGCGGACTTCAAAAGTGGACATGGCAACAGCATAGGGGCGGGGGCTTCCGCTGTTAAGGACCCTTAGGAGATGACCACGTTCACGGGTTGCTTGCCCTCGAGCAGCCGCCCGATCTGCTTCCTGAGCAGCCGGACCATCCGGGGGAACATGGCCGAGCCTGGCGCCCCCCACGTGCGGGGTAATAAGCACGCCGGGGGTGGTCCACAGCGGGTGGTCCGCCGGCAGCGGTTCCGGATCCGTCACGTCCAGGGCCGCCCGCAGCCGGCCGGTTGAGGTTTCGGCCAGGAGCGCCCCCGTGTCCGCCACCGGGCCGCGGGCCACGTTGACCAGCAGTGCACCGTCCGGCATGGCGGCAAGGAACTTCGCGTCCACCAGCTGTTCAGTCTGCTCACTCAGGGGAACACTGACCACCACGACCTCGTGCAGGGGCAACTGCTCGTAGAGCGAATCGATACCGTGGATGGTTCCATGCGCATCCTGGCGGGCACGGCTGGCCATCCGGGTGACCTCGGTTTCGAACGGCAGGAGCCGGGCCTCGATGGCCTTGCCCACTCCCCCGTAGCCGACCAGCAGCACACGCCTGTCTGCCAGGCTGGGGCGCTGGCTGTTGTCCCACGTTCCGGAGTCCTGGTTCCGGACAAAGTCCGGGATGCCGCGCTGGGAGGCCACCATCATGCCCACGGCGAGGCTCCGCCGTCGACGTCTCGTGGACTCCTGCCGCGTTCGCGAAGGTGACGCCTGCGGGCAGGACCTCGGCGACGCCGTCGTACCCGATGGACTGGCTCTGCACCAGGCCAACGTCGGCGCCTTCCAACGCTGCGAGCGCCGTTGGTTTGCCCATGTAGCCGGGCACCAGCAGGTCCAGCCTGCCCTCCGGGGCGGGGCCGGCCAGGTCCCACAGGACAAACTCGACGCCCTCAATGGGCGCGAGTGCATCCAGCAGGTTTTGGTCGGGCAGGCATACGCGCAGCGGGGCCGTCACGCGGCGACCATCAGCTTCACGCGTTTGGCATTGCAACAGGTGCTCATGGGGCCTCCAGGCTTCCGGGCCCGGCATGCGCAGCGGGCGTTGAAGTTCCACAACCAACCTACCCCCAGATGCTGCCGGGCCAGCTTTCCCGACACGTAACACGGCGCCTCGGCCCGCCTGTCACGTCTATGACAGGCCCTTCGATCCTGTAAATTTAAGGGAGGAATTGTCCGGCCAGCGAGCCGCTTTCCAACCCCTCCCCTGAATGGACGCACCCCCATGTCTTCCGCGATTTCCGCGCCGTCCCGTACCCGCTTTCCCTACGCCGCAATGATGGTCCTTGCCACCATTGCGTTTACCGCCATCACTACGGAGCTCCTCCCGTCCGGGCTGCTGCCGCAGATCAGCACAGGCCTTGGGGTTTCCGAGCCGGTGGCCGGTTACCTTGCCGCGGCCTACGCCGCCGTCATCGTGGTCACGGTGGTTCCGGCGGCACGGCTGCTGGGGAAAATCCCGCGGCATGCGCTGCTGGTTGGGCTGGTGCTGACGTTCGCGCTCAGCAATGCGCTGGTGGGGCTGGCACCGGATTTCACCGCCGCGATGATCGCCCGGCTGGTGGGCGGGCTGGCGCACGGACTGCTCTGGACCACTATGGCGCCATTCGTATCCCGGGTGGTCCCGGCAAACAAAGTGGGCAAGGCCTTGGCGATCGTGTTCAGCGGCAACAGCCTGGGCCTGGCCATCGGCGCCCCGGTGGGTACGGCACTGGGCGGATTCCTGGGCTGGCGTGCCGCCTTCCTGGTACTCGCCGGATTCGGCATGTTCCTGACCGTGCTCGCGTTCTGGCTGCTCCCCCGCGTCCAGCGCATCACCGACGCCGCCCGGCCGTCCCTCCGGAAGGCAATGGGCCAGCCCGGTGTGAAACCGGTAGCTGTCGCCTGGCCGCTGTTGGTCCTGGCCCACTTCGCCCTGTTCACCTACATTGCACCCTTCATCCGTGAGGCGAGTCTGCCGGACTACGCCATCAGCCTTTCCCTCACGGTGCTGGGCGGCTCCGGGCTGCTGGGGATTTGGATCGCGGGACTCACCGTGGATTCGCGTCCCCGCCGTTCGCTGCTGATCACGACGGCGGCCGTCGCCGCATCGATGTTCCTCCTGCCGCTGGCTGCAGGGAACCTCGCCATGGCCCTGGTGCTGATGACCATTTGGGGAGCGGGCCTGGGTGCCATCGGCATCTACAACCAGTCTGCGATCCTCCGGGCCGGCGGCGAATACAGCGAGGCCGCGAACGGACTCACGGTCCTGACCATCCAGGCTGGGCATCACCATCGGCGCGCTCTACGGCTCGGCGGCCCTGGTGGTGGGCGGCCCCCTGCTGGTGCCGGCCGCTGCAGCCGTCCCGGTGGTTGCCGCGTTTGTGATCACCATGGCCGGCAAGAGATACGCGTACCCGCCCGGCCCGCGGGAACGGGTCTGGCTGGAACCCCGGCCGGTGAGCGATAAGGTCCAGGATCCCGTCTAGCCTCTTCATCGATTGCTCCGTAGGTGCCGTTTTCAGCGTCCAGAACGGCATCTACGGAGCAGTCGATGGGTTTGGACAGTCTTACCCCAGCGGCATCAGCCCCGGGGACAGGGTCGTGACAACCTTTGTCATAACCTTGTGGCTAACCTGTAACCCTCGTGACCCGGATTTCGATTAATTAAGTGCGGGGCCAAACCCGCGAAGTTGATCGCATTCCAGCAAATTCGTCAACGGAGGGTCTCATGTCTTTCTTCACCTTCTCAGGTAACAAGCTCGCCATGACGGTGCTCGCAGCCGGGGCATTAGCGGTGGGCGGCACCGGCGTAGCCGCCATGGCAGAGTCACTGCCGGACACGCCGTCCGTCCTCGGGACGGAATCACCGCCAGCAAGCCCCACGGCAACCCAAACCGAATCCCCGGAGCCGAGCCCCACGGCGACCGAAACCGAATCCCCGGAGCCGAGCCCCACGGCGACCGAAACCGAATCCCCGGACCCCACTCCGACTGAAACGGCGGTCCCCGCGCCATCACCAACGTCCACGGCAGCTGGACCGGACGCCACGGGCCCCGCCGCTTTCGGCCTGTGCAACGCGTTCACCAAGGGCGGTTTGGGCACCACGTCCACTGCCTACAGTGCCCTGGTCCAGGCGGCAGCGGCGAGGACGGTGTCGACACGTACTGCGCCAAGATCGTTGCTCCCACCGGTGGGGATGAAGACAGCAGCAGCGCCACCGCTGCCCCGGAGCAGGAGCGGGAGCATGACCAGGTGCAGCAGCAGGTCAAGGAGCAGCACCTCGGAGCATCAGCATCCAACGACTCCGGGCACCAGGCCGGCAGCGCCGCCAAGCACTCCGGCGCACACCGGTAGCCCATCAGCAGGCCTGGCTGTGCCGGGACACCGCGTCCCGGCACAGCCCTCCACCTGGAGATCCTGCAATGGATCTGGCGGAGGGTAACGGATGCGAAACATGAGGCACGGGGCTAACCGGCCCGGCCCGACGGAGGAAAGCACCTTCTGCGTTGCCTACCGCGAACTCGCGCCGGGAGTGCTCAGCTACCTGCGCGCACGGGGTGTCGAGGACCCCGAGGGCCTGACCCAGGAAGTCTTCCTTGCGCTTTTTCCGCGGCTCGGCGATGTGCGCGGCGGGATGAAGGGAATCAAATCCCTGGTCTTCTGCATTGCCCATGCCCGCTATGTTGATGAGCACCGCAGAAGGCTCGCAGCGCCGCCCACCACCGGCTATGACCCTGCCGAAGACCCCCGCCGCAGCACCTCCGCTGAGGACCAGCTGCTGGCGGTGGAGGCCTCGGGCAACGTCAAAGCACTGCTGAATGATTGAAGCAGGACCAGCAGGATGTGATTGCGCTGAGGATCGTTGCGGATCTTTCGGTGGAGACGACGGCGGAGATCATGGGCCGGACCCCCGGAGCCATCAAGCAACTGCAACGCCGTGCCCTCTGCCGGCTCCGGAAGCTCCGCGCCCCGTTGGGAGAGGACCGGTCATGACGAGCGAAAACAACGCGCAGCAGGACGATGGGCGTGCCGTCGATGCAATGCTGGCCGAGGCAGGCTTCCCGGACGATCCGGAGCTTCGGCAGGTGCTGCTGCAGCTTCGTGGGTTCAGGACGTCCAGGGTCCCCACGCCGTCATCCGCGCTAGCGGAGCTTCTGCAGGGTTCCGATGCGGCAGGTCAGCCCTGTTTCGAGCCTGGCAAGTCCCGGAAGAAGAAGCGCGTCGTGTTCACCACGCTCGCCGTAGCAGCATCGTTCGGCGTTGCCGGGGGCGCAGCGGCCGGAGGCGGGGACATCCGTCCGGGCGTCGAGGGTAGCATCTGTACCGTCGTGGAATGGTTTTTGCCTGCGGCACCAGCTGTCCCCGCTCCTGCTGTCCCCGCCCGGGCACCAACGCCAGCAACCGCCGTCGTCTCCGACCCCGCCGCAGGCGGCCCGGGGACCGCCACGGAAGCTCAACTGCCTGCAGCCGGATTACAGGAAAACCAGGAACCGGCCCCGCACGTGCCCGAGGTTCGCGCCAAGACCGAAGAACCCGTGGACACTGACGGGCAGGCAAGCAAGACCGCGGTACCCGGCAGCGGCGCAACACCTGCCCACGCGGGCCCCGCAGTAACCCCCAGACCGGATGGCACCGAAGGGGTGCCAGTCGGCACCGGGAACCGAGACCGGCAGGATCTTCCCGGCCCGCCTCCCGTCCCTACGGCCAAGGCGGAACCGCTGAGGGTCAGGCGCGGTATTTGGCTACCGTGAACAGGAAGGCGGAGTCCTCCTCCGCGTCCAGGCTGTGCAGGCCGGGCGGAACAATCAGCAGGTCGCCGGCCTTGCCCTGCCAGGACTCCCCGCCGGCCCTGAGGCTGACGCAGCCCTGGATCACGAACACCGTGGCGTCGCCTGGGTTCTGGTGCTCGCTGAGCTGGGTTCCGGCTTTCAAGGCCATGACAGTCTGCCGGAGGATCTTCTCGTGGCCGCCGTACACGGTGTCCGCTGCACGGCCGTTGGTTGAGGTGACTGCCGCCTCAAGCTGCTGCCGGGCCAGCGCGCCGATCGATATCTTCTGCATGCGCCCAAGGCTACCCGCGTTCTTCCCACGGGGACCCTGTTTTTTGGGTGGCCACGGCCGCGGAATCCTCTTCTTTGGGGATGGAGCAACGGCCGTACCGGCCCTAGCCTTCGAAGCATGAACGCCCTGTCGCAGATCTTCGCGGTGCTCGCCGCGGTCATCTGGCTACCTTGGTGCTGCTTCCACTCGGTCCTTGGCAGAGGGACGTCCCCGGCAACGCCACGCCACCGTGCGCCCCGATTTCCAGGGCTGCCCGGACGCTTGATAGACGTTAAAGAATGCTAGACGTCCTGAATCCCGCCCTGCCCTTCATCGCCGTGGCCCTGGCGGTGGTGGCCGGACTCGCCCTGTCGTGGCTGCTCCGCAAGGTGGTCCTGCGCCTGAACCGGAAACGGCCCGAGCGCAGGCCACCTCCCGGGTGGCCCGCCAGCCGCTGCGGCTCGCGCTGTGCCTGGTGGGCGTCCGGGCGGCGCTGGGACTGACGGCCGGCAACGAAAGCTGGCACGCCGGCGTCGACCATCTCCTGCTGATTGCCATGATCGGCGCGTTCGCATGGCTTGCGATCGCGGTCCTGCTGATCGTGGAGGCTGTGGTGCTGACCCGGCACAGCGTGGACGTGGCGGACAACCGGAGGGCGCGGCGGCTGCGCACGCAGATGATCCTGGCGCGGCGGATTGCCGTGGCACTCGTGGTGGTGCTCGCAGTCGGCACGGCCATGCTGACCTTCCCCGCCATTCAGGCGCTCGGCGCCGGACTGCTGGCCTCCGCCGGCGTGATCTCCATCGTCGCCGGCCTGGCAGCGCAGACGTCCCTGGTGAACGTCTTCGCCGGCATGCAGCTGGCGTTCACCGATGCAATCCGCGTGGACGACGTGGTGGTGGTCCAAAAGGAGTGGGGCCGGATTGAGGAAATCACGCTCACGTATGTTGTGGTGCACATTTGGGATGACCGCCGGCTGATCCTGCCCTCCACCTACTTCACCACCACTCCCTTCGAAAACTGGACCCGCCGCCAGTCCGAGGTCATGGGCACCGTGGAGTTCGATCTTGACTGGCGCGCCCCCGTGGAGGACATGCGCTCCGAGTTGCGGCGGGTCCTGGCCGGGACCGAACTGTGGGACGAGCGGGTTGGGGTTCTGCAGATCACGGATGCCACCGGAGGGTTTGTCCGCGTCCGCATCCTGGTCAGCGCCGCGGACAGCGCCGCGCTCTTCGACCTGCGCTGCCTGGTGCGCGAAACCATGGTCAGGTTCCTCCAACAGAACCATCCGCAGGCGCTGCCGCACCAGCGCTGGGAACAGGCAGTGGACGACGCCGGCACAACCACCCGCCGCAGGGCACCGTTGCGCGGGCTGGGCTCGTCCGGGGCGGCTGGGGCACAAGCGCGTGCGGACCCGCACGAATCCCAGTTGTTCACCGGTTCCATCGAGGCCGTAGAGCGCTCGCGGGCCTTCACCGGCCCGGGCGACGAGGTGTTTGAAGAGCGGGACCGGAACCTTGCATCCCATACCTGAAAAACCCTTGATAGGTGACCAATCAGTCACCTATCATTACTTCCATGGGCGACGTGTTCAAGGCACTCTCCGACCCCACCCGGCGGGACCTGCTCGACGAGCTGTACCGCGAGGACGGCCAGACCCTGAGCGCACTTGAGGCACGGTTCAGCATGAGCCGGTTTGGAATCGCCAAGCACCTCCGCATCCTGGAGGACGCAGGCCTGGTGGTGACCCGCCGTCGCGGGCGGGAAAAGCTGCACTTCCTGAACCCGGTCCCCATCCGCCTGGTCCACGACCGCTGGGTCAGCAAATACGCAGAACCATGGGCCGCTGCCCTCAGCGACCTCAAATCCAGATTGGAAAGTCCCATGGAAAAGATCTTCGAGATTTACATCAAGACCACCCCCGAACGGCTCTGGGAAGCCATCACGGACAGCGACATCCGCAGCAAGTACCAGTTCGGGAACACCCTCAAGTCCGACTGGACGCCGGGCGGACGTTTCGAAATGGGCAACCCCGGCGCAGGCCAGATCCTCGGCGAGGGCGAGAACCTGGAAGTGGACCCGCCGCGCCGGCTGGTCCAGACCATGCGCGCGCTGTGGGGCGAGGACGTCAAGGCCGAGGGCACGTCCAAGGTCACGTGGGAAATCGAACCGGTGGGCGATTCCTGCCACCTGACGGTGACGCACAGCGACCTGCGCGAGGGTGCCAATGAGCAGCTTTACGGCGGCTGGCCGATGATCCTCTCCGGCCTGAAGACCTGGCTGGAGACCGGCGAAAAGCTCACCACGCCGGGGTCGTTGATGTATTCGTAGAGTTCGACGACGACGGCGGCCGCCTCCAGCGTGGGGCAGCCGCCGACGAGGTACTCCGCGACTACGCCCGGGGAATACGAACGATCGCAGGGCCGGGGCGGTCAGGAGACAGCGTCACCTTGAATGCATCAGCCGAGGCTTCGACGGTTCCACCAGGACCCGCCAATGATGCGTGTGCCACGTTGAACCCGCCCATACCCAGGTTCAAAGCGACCTCCGTTCCATCGCCGAGGGAGTCAACGAAGGCTACGACTTCGTTCCCCCGGTCCACCCAGCGGATCCACTGGCCCTCCCCCTTTGCCGCAGGGCCATCCTGAAGCGGGCGTCCCCCCACGAGGTACTGTTTTGCGGTGGCCATCCACTGTCCGAGGTCGGTCAAGGCCTGGCGCTGGATCTCGGGAATCGTGCCGTCAGCCCGCGGACCGACATTCAGGAGGAAGCGGCCGCCCCGGGACACGACGTCGGTCAGGTGGCGGGCCAGCTGCCTGCCGGTGAGTGACTGTTCCGGGCCTTCCACCTGGTTGTAGCCGAAGGAGAATCCAATGCCCCGGCAGTTCTCCCACTCGGATTCGGACTCATTCTCCCTGGCGGCTTCATACTCGCTGGTGGCATAGTCCTTGTGGGTGGCGCCCCAGCGGTCGTTCACCACACCCTGCGGATTGATCGAGTAGAAGTGCTCGAACAACGCCCCAAGCCCATGCTCACCGAAGTGCTTGCCGGCGTCAGGCCATTCAATGTCGTTCCACAGGACATGGGGCCGGTACTTGTCCACCAGGTCCACCACATGGTTGAAGGCGTATTCGGCGTAGCCGGCGTCCTTGGGACGGGATGTATCGTGGACGCTCTCGCTGGTGACGTGCGGCGGGAAGGGCCGGACGTGCCAGTCCAGTCCCCCGGAGTAGTACAGGCCCAGCTTCAGGCCCTTGTCCTCCACGGCACGGGCAATTTCGCCGATCAGGTCCCTGCGCGGTCCACGGTGGACCGTGTTCCGCTCCCCGGTTCCCGGAGCATCCCAGAGCGCGATCCCGTCATGGTGCTTCGTGGTGGGGACCACGTAATCGGCACCGGCGGACTTGAAAAGCTCCACCCAGTCCGCCGGATCAAACTGTTCGGCTTTCCATTGGTCCAGGAAGGCGTCGTAGTCCTCGCCGCCGAACACGTCCTTGTGGTGCTGCTGGGCAGGGCTGCCGTCAATGCGGATGGTGTTGTAGTACCACTCCGCGTAGGGGTTGTGGGTGAACCACTCGCGGTCCTCGATTGTGCCCAGGGCGCCGATGGGTTCGGCCCAAGCGGGAACGGAGTAGGCGCCCCAGTGGATGAAAATGCCGAACGGGGCGTTCTGGAACCACTCCGGCACGGGCCGGGACAACTTGTTCCATTCTTCAGGCGTAGCTGTATTTTCAGTCATGCTGGACTCCAATTTCAGATAGATGATTTTGGGAATTGTTCGGGGGATGGTGCTGATCAGCGGCCGCCGAAACCGCCCATGCTGACTCCCTTGACCAGTTGGCGCTGGAGGAGGATGACAACCAAGAGGCTGGGGACCACGGCTGTGGTCGCGGCGGCCATCAACGGCCCCCAGTCCGTTCCACGCTCGCCGGAGAACATTGACAGGCCAAGCGGAATGGTGGCTTGCGATACGTCATTAATGACGATCAGCGGCCAGAGGAAGCTGCTCCAGTAGTCGATGAAGCTGAAGACCGCCACCACGGCAAGCGGTGCACGGACCAGCGGCAGGATAACGCTCCACAGAATCCGGAAGGACCCCGCCCCGTCTATCCGCGCGGCTTCTTCGTATTCCACCGGGAGGGACAGCAGGAACTGCCGGATCAGGAAAGCTCCGAATGCCCCGAAAGCGAACGGAACGATCAGCGCCGGAAGGGAATTCACCATGTCCAGCTTGTTCATCATGATGTAGAGCGGGATGACGAGGACCTCCTGCGGCAGCACCAGGGTGCCCAGGAAGACAAGGAAGAGCTTGTCGCGGTGCTTGAACTGCAGCCGCGCGAAGGCATATGCGGACAGCAGCGACACCACGGTGGTCAGGGCTGCTCCGGCAACTGACACCAGGAAGCTGTTGGCGATCACCTGTGCGAACGGTATGGCAGTCCAGGCGGTGAAGTAGTTGGACCATTCCACGCGGGAAGCCAGGAAGCTCGAACCGGTGGAGAAGACCTCGGAAGTCGGTTTCAGGGAAGTGGCCACCATCCAGAGGAAGGGGAAGAAGAAGATGAGCCCAGCAAGGATGATGCCTGCCCTGCTGATGTAGGTACCGGGCCGCTTCTTCCTGCGACGTGCTGGGGGTTGGCGTACGCCAGTGTTCGGGGTGACGCCCTTGGCCATGGTTTCAGTTGTCATAGTTGACCAACCTCTTCTGCTGGGAGAACTGCAGTGCCGTGATGAGCATGACGATCACGAACAGCGCCCAGGCCAGCGCTGATGCGTAGCCGAGCTTGTCGAAGGAAAATCCGTTGCGGTAAAGGTAGAGCACGATGGTGTTGGTCGACTCACCGGGGCCGCCCAGCGTGAGCAGGTACGGCTGGGTGAAGACCTTGAAGGATCCGATGATGGTCATCACCGTGCAGAAGAAGAGCGACGGCGACAGCATCGGCAACACCACGCGGAAGAACCGCTGCCACGCCCCGGCGCCGTCAATGCGGGCTGCTTCCAGCAGGTTTGGTGAAATGCCATTGAGCCCCGCGCCGAGGACGATGATGTTGTAGCCGATTCCCTGCCATACAGACATGGCAATCAGCGAGCCCATGGCCAGCCTGGCTGTTGCTGAGCCAGGACGGCCCGTGGATGCCGAAATTGGCCAGAAAACTGTTGACGACGCCGTCATCGGTGAGCATGAGCCGCCATACCAGCGCGTTGGCCACCATCGGCGTGACAACCGGGATGAAGAACAGGACGCGGAAGAACGGGCCCCAGCTGCCGAGGTTGTGCAGCCATGTCGATACCGCCAGTGCAAGGATAAGATTCAGCACCGTGTAACAGACAGCGAAGAACAACGTGTTGCCCAGAACCGTCCAGAAGACCGGGTCCCCAGTCAGCATGCGCGTGTAGTTTTCCAGTCCGACGAACTTGGGGGTACCGAACAGGGGCCAGTCGAACAGGCTGATCACCAGCGAGGCGACGAGCGGAACCACGATAAAGATGAGGAACCCCAGCATGCCGGGGGCAAGGTACACGGCGGCGAGCTTTCCGTGGCCAGTAACCCTGGCAGGCTTCTTCGCGTTCTTTACGGCGAGCGTCGGTAGAGCAGTCATCATTGACCTATTCCTTGAGCGGGGGCAAGCTCCAGGCGGGAGCCCGCCCCCGGAGGATTACTTGGCTGAGTTGGCGATGGTGGAGAGGATTTCCTGGGCTGACTTGTTACCCCGGAAACCATCACCGGAGTACTGCGTGAAGTTCGTTTCGACCTGGTTCCAGGTGGGCGTAGTCACCAACGGGCGGCCTGACTTCAGCAGCGCCTCGACCACGGCGACATCGGACGCCGGCTTGTTCCCGGCCCAGTCCTTGACTGCTGACTCAACTGACGGCACCGTTCCGCGGGCCGCTCCGACTGCTCCAACCACTTCCGGGGTCGTAATCTTCATGATGTTCTTGAAGGCCGCTTCCTTGTCCTTGCAGGACGCTGCGATGGCGAAGGCGGAGCCTTGGATCATCCCGATGCCGTGCCCTGAGGTCGAAGGAATGACGGCGATGCCCACCTTGCCCTGCGTCTTTGTGGTCAGTGTGTCGTACATCCAGGGGCCGTCGATGATCATGGCCGCCTTGCCGCTCATGAACTGCTGCTCCGGAACATCACTGCCGTCCGACGCCTGCGGAGCGTTGGCCACTTTCTCCTTGGCGGCGAGGTCAAAAGCGAACTGCTGGTCCTGCACCAGACCCTGGTTGGTCAGGTCCAGCTTCCCGTCCTTGACCGGTTCGTTGCCGTTGGCAAAGGCCAATGGCAGGCCTGGTCCGCCGCCAAAGCCCGGCGGAACGGCCAGGCCCGTGACGCCGTCCTTCGTCAATGCTTTCAGGTCCGAAGTAAACTGGGCGGTGGTGTAATTGAGGGTTGGCTCCTTCACTCCTGCTGCGGACAGAAGGTCCTTGTTGTAGTAGAGGACCACCGGTTCGGCGTCATACGGGATCCCTCGGAGGCTTCCGTCGACCGTCAGGCCGTCGATCATCGCCTTGTTGTACATGGAGACGTCAATGTTGTTGCTCTTGACCATGTCGTCAAGCGGCACCGTGAGGTCCTTGAGCTCCTGGGCGCGGGCTGCCTGCGTAGTGATGATGCAGGGTGCGCCTGAACTGGACAACCGCGTCTTCACTTTTGTCCAGTAGTCGTTGAAGCTGGGGCCTTCGAGCGTGAGGTTGAACGCCGGGTCTTTCTTCTTGGCCGCGTCCACGAAGGCCTGCCACTGGGCCCGATCGTTTTCGTTGGTGATCCAGGTGTACATCGAGGAGGCTTCCTTGCCCGTATCCGATGATGAACCTGCGCTTGAACCGCAGGCGCTCAAGGTGCACGCGGCGAGGGCTGCCACCGCTGCCGCTGTCAGCAGGCGTCCGGTAACGCGGTTGTTCGACACGATGATGTCCTTTCATAGCTGGGGACAAGGGTTGCCCGGCGACGTCCTCGTGGCCTGCCTGGTGTGATTTCCGCAACCCCTGCCTCAACAGAATGACCCCGGTTATCTCGGTAAGTCAAGGAATCATCTGATCTTTGTTGGATAATTTGAACTATAACGGCATTAGAGGCAAGCTTTCGCGGTTTTTGGAGAACTAGATCAGACGAATAACGGCTAGTGTGCGCTTTGCTGCTCTCCAAGAACTGCCCCCGCGTCCCCCGCAGGTCCCCCGAGGTCCGGTTCGGGGATGGCCGTGACGTAGTCCTCCACCGCATACAGGTGGTTGGCCATCCGCGTCCGGGCGCGGTCCACTTCATGCCGGCGCAGCGCTTCCAGGATGCCGAGGTGCTCGCGATGGGTGGCGAGCAGCCCTTCATTGTCATGCATCGACCGCCACATGCGGCCCCTGATCGTGTTGGTGGAAACCGTCTCGATCAGCGCGGACAGCACATGGTTGGCAGACGCCTCTGCTATTAGCCGGTGAAACTCCACATCGCACTGCATGGCGGCTTCATGCTGAATGGGGTCGGCATGGATGGCGGCGTGCGCACGATTCAGAATGCCTTCAGCTTCGTCCAACCTGTCTTTGCCGATGCAGATAGCCGCCGCGGCGGCAGCCTCGGTCTCCAGTGCCCTCCGGACGGTGTGCACTTGGTTAGCCCGTTCGCCGTCCTGCAGGCCCACCCAGAATTCCATAGCCGAAAGGAGCGCAGCGGGCTCCAGGCGGGTCACGAAAGTGCCGGCACCCTGCCTGGTTTCCAGGATGCCCATCGTGGACAGCGCCCGCACGCCCTCACGGAGCGAGCCCCGGGAGACCTGCAGGCTCTGCTGCCAGGTCCTTCTCAATCGGCAGCCGATCGCCGGGCTTGAGCCGGCGGGAGGACAGCATCCGCTTTACGCCCGAGATTACGACGTCCGTCTGGGACATCGAGCCATTTGCTGCGCTGCTGGTCACGACAACCGCCTTTCCGGGTACTCCGCACGATGAGCTTCCACTAAGAAATCACTTTCATCGGATGTATTGCTTGGAAAAACCAACTTACTCCTATATTCTCATCCAATACTTCCAAATACATCAGATGATGCTCGCAATGTTGCTGGAGCGTCATCGTCACAGCCTGAATCTGGAGGGCTCACCATGCCACACATCACCGGTTTCGACGTGTTTGACGTGCGGTTTCCCACCTCGCTGACCGCGGACGGCTCGGATGCCATGAACAAGGACGGGGACTATTCTGCCGCCTACGTAGTGCTGAGGACAGATGACCCGGCACTGTACGGCTGCGGGTTCACCTTCACCATCGGCCGCGGCAACGAAATCTGCGCCGCTGCCATGGAACTGCGCGCCCGTCCCCTCGTGGGACGGGACGCTGACGGAATCTCCGCGAACCTGGGGGAAACCTACCGTGAGCTGAAGCATGATTCCCAGGCTCCGCTGGCTAGGGCCGGACAAGGGCGTGGAACACCTGGCCCTTGGGGCTGTGATGAACGCCGTCTGGGACCTCGCTGCGCGGCATGCGGGGAAACCCCTGTGGCGCTTCCTGGCCGACATGGCCCCGGAGCAGATCGTTGATGCCGCCGACTTGAGCTACCTGTCGGACGCCCTCACCCGGGAAGAGGCGCTGGGCCTGTTAACGCGCCTTGCACCGACCAGGGACGAGCGCATCCGGCAGCTGGCTGAAGGCGGCTACCCCTGCTACACAACGTCCGCCGGCTGGCTGGGCTACTCCGATGAGAAGCTTCGGCGGCTGTGCCAAGAGGCTGTGGACCTGGGTTACCGCCACATCAAGCTCAAAGTGGGCGCATCCCTGGAGGACGACATCCGCCGCCTCGCAATTGCCCGCGAAGTCATCGGCCCCGAAGGCAACCTCATGATCGACGCGAACCAGGTCTGGGATGTTCCGCAGGCCATCGACTGGGTCAAGCAACTGTCCGAATTCAACCCGCTGTGGATCGAGGAGCCAACCAGCCCCGACGATGTCCTGGGCCATGCCGAAATCCGCCGGGCAGTGCAACCCATCGGGGTGGCCACCGGCGAACACGGCATGAACCGGGTGCTCTTCAAGCAGGCTCTTCCAGGCCGCCGCGATCGACTACTGCCAACTGGACGCCTGCCGGCTCGCCAGCGTCAACGAAGTACTAGCCGTCCAACTAATGGCAGCCAAGTTCCGCATCCCCGTATGCCCGCACGCCGGCGGTGTAGGTCTGTGCGAGCTGGTCCAGCACCTCTCAATCTTCGACTTCATCGCAGTGTCAGGTGACCTCACCGGGCGGGTGACCGAGTTCGTCGACCATCTGCACGAACACTTCGTGGACCCGTGCATCATCAAGAACGGCGCCTACGTCATGCCCACGAACCCTGGATACTCGGCGGAACTCAAGGAGCAAACGCTGCAGGAATACGCGTTTCCCTATGGCAGCTACTGGGCAGGAACCGAGACCGGCCAGGCGGAACAGGCCTGGCGGGCGGGCAACCCACCCGGCCGGATTGCCTTCGCGAGCGCACGGCTTGAGGCGCAGGCATGATCAACTACACCCTCACCCATCCAGGGCTGCTGGCCGCGCTTGCGGAATCCGGCCACGGCTCGCAGATCCTGCTTGCAGACGCCAACTACCCCCACAACACCGGAGCACCGGCGTCCGCCCGTCGGATTGCCCTGAACCTGCGGCCTGGCCTGCTGACCATCGACCAGATCCTCGAAGTCCTTGTCGATGCCGTCCCGTTGGAGGCCGCAGCGGTGATGACGCCCCCGGACGGGAACTGGACGGAAGCCGTCAAAGGCTACGAACTGGCGTTGGGCGCGGAAGTCCCCATCACGTCCCATCAGCGCTTCGAGTTCTACGACGCCGCACGCTCGCCCAGTGTCGCCGTCGTGATTGCCAGCGGCGACACCCGGCATTATGCCAACCTGCTGCTGACTATCGGCGTGCGGCCCGACGGCACGGCCTGATGAAGGCGCCTTCCTTGCAGGTGGTTGACTCCCACGTCCACGTCTGGGATCCGGCCGTGCTGGACTACGCCTGGCTGGACGCCGCGCCTGCCCTGAACCATCCGTTCCTACCCGCGGACCTCCCCCACACTCCACAGAACACGCGGGCCGCCGTCTTCGTCCAGGCCGACTGCCGCGCTGACCAGGCACTCAAAGAAGTGGACTGGGTGTCGGGCCTTCGGACGGACTGGCCCCAGGCTCGCCGGGATCGTGGCGTTTGCGCCCATCAGCCGCGGTGACGGGGTGGCGGAGGACCTGGACCAACTGCTGGAACGCCCCCTGGTCCGCGGCGTGCGGCAGCTGTTCCAGGACCGGGACGAATCCTTCATTTTGCACCCGGACACCCTCGAGGGAGCACGGCAGGTGGCCGGAGCCGGTCTGGTTTTTGACGCGTGTATCCGCAGCGGGCAGCTGGCAGCACTGGCGGAATTTGCCCGCCGCGTGCCCGGGCTGCCGATCGTGCTGGACCACATGGGCAAGCCACCCATCGCCACCGGGGAGCTCACCGCCTGGCGCAGCGGGATGCGGGAGCTGGCCGGGTGCGACAATGTCGTCGTCAAAATCTCCGGGGCCGGCGCGGAAGCTGACCCGAATCGAGCCCTGGCGCCCCAGGCACTGCCGTTCATCCAGGAGACGCTGAATCTCTTCGGGGCGGAGCGCTGCATGTTCGGCAGCGATTTCCCCGTCTCCCTGACAGGCCCCGATGGTTACCTTGACTGGACCACCACGGTGGAACACGCAATGGCGGGCGCATCAGAGGGCGAGCGCAGCAATGTGGCGCAGGAAACCGCAGTCCGCGTCTACCGGCTTGAAGTGCCAGCAGAACAGGCAAGCCCACATGAGGAGAAGGACTGACATGCAAGCAGAGACCCGCACCATTCCTGGTACTGACGTCCAACTGCCGGTGCTCGGCTTCGGCGGGGCACCCATCGGGAACCTCTACCGGGAGGTGCCTGAGGAGGAAGCGGTCGACGCCGTCACCGCGGCTTGGGAGGGCGGGGTGCGCTATTTCGACACCGCGCCGCACTACGGGCTGGGACTGTCCGAACGCCGCCTCGGTGCCGCGCTGGCACGCAAGGACCGCGACAGCTACGTGCTCAGCACGAAGATTGGGCGGCTGCTGCGGCCCAACCCATCCCCCGGAGGCAAGGACACGGAGGGCTTCGACGTCCCCGACAATGTGCACCGGGTCCGCGACTACTCACGTGACGGAGTGCTGCGCTCGATCGAGGAAAGCCTGCAGCGGCTGGGGACCGACAGAGTCGACATCGTCTACATCCATGACCCGGACGACTACTGGACCGAGGCCGTCGAGGGCGCAGCCCCGGCACTGTCCGCGCTCCGCGACGAAGGCGTTATCCGCGCCTGGGGAGCAGGGATGAACCAATCCGAAATGCTCCACCGGTTCGTCACCGAAACGGACATTGACGTGGTCATGCTCGCCGGCAGGTACACGTTGCTGGAGCAAGGTGCGGCCCGGGACCTCCTCCCGGCATGCCTGGAACGCGGCGTCGGCGTGGTGAACGTGGGCGTCTTCAATTCGGGGTTGCTGTCCAAGGAACGCCCCGCCGCGAACGCCACCTATAACTACGCACCTGCCCCACAGGAACTGCTGGACAGGGCCAACCTGCTGGCGGACATCTGCGAAACTCACGGAACCTCCCTGCCGGCGGCCGCCCTCCACTTCCCCTACCAGCACCGCGCCGTGACCAGCGTTGTCCTGGGCATGCGGACGCCGGCGCAGGTCAAGCAAAACCTGGACCTGGCCGCCCAGAGCGTCCCGGCCGAGTTGTGGGATAACCTCCGGGACCGCGGACTGATCGCCTGAAAGCATAACCACGTACTACCGAGAAAAGAAGAAACGAATGCAATTTGCACGCATAGGTGAGACGGGCAAGGAAATCCCCGCCCTGTTCCACGACAAGAAGTACTACTCCCTGGAGCAGATGACGCGGGACATCGACGCCGACTTCTGGGAAACGGACGGACCGGCGCGCGCTGCGGCGGCACTGGCCGCCGGCGAACTGGCGGAACTCGCCGTTGATGGGGGCCGGATCGGCGCTCCGATCGCCAGGCCGTCCTCCGTCATCTGTGTCGGCATGAACTACGCAGCCCACGCCGCCGAATCGGGGTCTGCTCCCCCTGCCGTGCCCATCATCTTCCACAAGGCCCCCAACACCGTGGCCGGCCCGTTCGATCCGGTGGCCATTCCGCGCGGATCCACCAAGACCGACTGGGAAGTGGAACTGGGCGTGGTTATCGGCCGGCGTGCCTCCTATCTGGACTCCCCCGCCCAGGCCCACGACTATATTGCAGGCTTCGTTACCGTTAACGACCTGTCGGAGCGCACGTTCCAGCTGGAGGTATCCGGCGGCCAGTGGTCCAAGGGAAAGAGCTGCGCAGGTTTCTGCCCCACCGGCCCGTACCTGGTGACCCCGGACGAGGTGGATGCCCGCGACCTGCGGCTGCGCAGCTGGGTCAACGGCGAAATCCGCCAGGACTCCTCCACCCGCGACCTGATCTTCGGCGTGGAACAGGTGATATACGATCTCAGCCAATTCCTGGTCCTGGAGCCGGGAGACCTAATCTGCACCGGCACCCCGGAGGGAGTAGCCCTGTCCGGGCGTTTCCCCTACCTGAAGGCGGGGGACGTCGTCGAACTTGAAGTGGCCGGACTGGGCCGCCAGCGCCAGGAATTCTTCCAGGGCTAACTACGAAAGGACCAAACAATGGAGTTTGCAGGAATCAAGGCGATCGTCACCGGCGGAGCCTCGGGGATCGGTGCCGCAACAGCAACACTTCTCCAGGAGCGCGGAGCTGAGGTCGCGGTACTGGACCTCAACCCCGACCAGGCGCCAGCGGGAGTCAAAGCCGTCCACTGCGACGTCTCCGACGACGCCTCCGTCCGCCGGGCCATCGAAGAGGCGGCGCAGCAGCTGGGCGGAATCGACGTCGTGGCCAACAACGCCGGGGTGGGTGCACAGGGCACCATCGAGGACAACGACGACGACGAGTGGCACCGGGTGTTCGACGTCAACGTGCTGGGCATGGTCCGCGTCTCGAGGGCTGCCCTGCCGTACCTGCGCCGGTCCAACCACCCGGCCATCGTCAACACGTGCTCTGTTGCAGCCACCGCCGGGCTCCCCCAGCGCGCCCTGTACAGCGCGACCAAGGGCGCGGTGTTGTCGCTCACCCTGGCCATGGCCGCCGACCACCTGCAGGAAGGCATCAGGGTCAACTGCGTGAACCCGGGGACTGCCGACACTCCCTGGGTCGGCCGGCTCCTTGCTTCGGCACCGGATCCTGCTGCGGAACGGGCTGCGCTGGAGTCGCGCCAGCCGCACGGCCGGCTGGTCTCCCCGGAGGAAGTCGCGGCCGCCGTCGTGTACCTTGCCAGTCCGCTCTCAGGGTCCACTACCGGAGTGGACCTGGCAGTGGACGGGGGCATGCAGGCTCTCCGGCTCCGCCCCCGCCCTGCTGCCTCCTGACTCAGCCGGCTCCTGACGGGAGAGCCGGCAGGAGCCATCCGAACTGCGGGGTCGGTAAGGTCATGTCATGGACAGCGGCGCCCTGGTCAATATCGCATTGGTTCTCGGTTTCGTGCTGCTCGGCGGGGTGTTCGCCGCGGCAGAGATGGCCCTGGTGTCGTTGCGCGAAGGCCAGGTCCGGCGCATCGAGAAGTCCGGCGATGTCGGAGCCCGGACTGCAGCCCTGGCCCGGAACCCCAACCGCTTTCTCTCCACCGTCCAAATCGGGGTGACCCTGTCCGGGTTCTTCTCGGCCGCGTACGGCGCCTCGGCGATCGCGCCCGACGTCGTCCCCTTCCTCGAAAGCCTCGGGCTCGGTGCTGCGGCCGGCCCCGTGTCCTTCATCGGCATGACCCTGCTGGTGGCCTATCTGTCCCTGGTCCTGGGCGAGCTCGCCCCCAAGAGGCTGGCGCTGCAACGGCCCGTCGCGTTCACCAAGGTGCTGGCCCCGTCGCTGGTCCGCCTCTCCCGGGTCATGCGGCCTGTCATCTGGCTCCTGTCAGTTTCCACCGACGCCGCGGTCCGGCTCTTCGGCGGTGACCCACGCGCCAAGCGGCCCGGCATCACCTCCGAGGAACTGTGGGACATGGTGGTCGAGAACGAGATGCTTGAAGAGAGCAGCCGGCACATCGTGGCCGATGTGTTCGGCGCCGGCGACCGGACGCTGCAGGAGGTGATGCGTCCCCGCACTGAGGTGACTTTCATCGACGGGGCCATGAGTATTGCCGATGCCCGCAGGATGGTCAGGGACGGCCCATTTTCGCGGTTCCCGGTGATCGGGAGGAGCCCGGACGATGTCCTGGGCTTCGTGCACATCCGCGACCTGATGCCTCGGGACGACGTGGAGGACCAGTCGCCGGTGCGGAACCTTGCCCGGGAGATTCTTCCGCTGCCCGGGACCAACCGGGTGCTGCCGTCGCTTTCCCGGATGCGGAAGGCGAACCAGCACATCGCGTTGGTAGTGGACGAATATGGCGGCACCGACGGCGTGGTTACGCTCGAAGACCTCGTGGAGGAACTGGTGGGCGAGATCTACGACGAGTACGACACCGGCGCCGAGCATGAGGACCGCGTCACTGTTGGCGACGGATCAATCGATGTGGATGGCGGCCTGATCCTGCAGGAGTTCAAGGCGGCCTCCGGAATCGCACTTCCGGAGGGCCACTATGAGACGGTGGCAGGGTTCATGATGGACCGCCTGGGCCGGCTGCCAACCGCCGGCGACAGGGTGCAGATCCCGGGATACGTGCTGACGGTCCTCAGCATGGACAGGCTGCGGATAGCCCGGATCCGGGTCACTCCGGTCCCGGGAACGGCAGGCTGACTGGCACGTGGCTTCTACGCTGACACGGGGTGGGACCAATGGCCCTACGGTCAGCGGTGGGCGGCAGCCACAGTTAAGGGGCGGCTGGCCGTTGGGGCCAGGAGCGGCTGGGGGCTGTTTCCGCTGCACCAACGGGGCACAGGGCACGTGCTCCCTGACCCCGGCAGGACACATCGCTATGAATATAAAACGCACCACCATCATCGGCGCAGCCCTGGCCCTTGGCGCGGCGGCCTTCGCAGCCCCCGCGCAGGCCGCAAGCAGCAACGGCGCGGACGTTACCAAATTCAATGAGTGCACCGTGTACGGCAGTTATCAGAACTGCCGCACAGGGATAGCCGTCAGCCATCAGGTTTCAACGCCCAGCGGCATCCAGTCGACCTCGTCCTCCGGCAACTACACGGACACCTTGACCGCAACGAACGGCGGAACTGTTCTAAATACCATTCAGACCCAGACGCACACGCACACACTCATGCGGAACGGGCAGCTGATCGAGATCGGCCAGCATTATCGGGAGCAAACCACCTCCACGGGTCCGGACGGCACCCGGCAGTGCTGGGAACGGGAGGACTCCCACCAGGTGCGGAGGCTCCGTCCAGTACGACCGCGAGGCGCACTACTGCCCGTAGCCAGCAGCAGCCGCCGCTCCTAGTCCTCCAGGCTCTGCTCCAGGAACGCGAGCGTGCGGGTCCACGAATCGGCGGCTGCGTCGGGGTTGTAGGTGTACTTGTTGGTGTCGTTGAAGAAGGCGTGGCCGGTGGCGGGGTACACCACGGCCTCGAAGTCCACCCCGGCTGCCCGCATCCGTGACTTCAGGCCCGGCAGCTCCTCCATGAGGGCTGTGTCCTGCTCCCCGTAAAAGGCCAGGACCGGGCAGTTGATGGCGCGCAGGCTCTGAGTCCCTGAACTCGGCATGCCCGTAGAAGGGAACGGCTGCCCGCAGCCGGGGCTCGGCAACGGCCAGGGAAAAGGTGTAGGTCCCGCCCAGGCAAAAGCCTACGGCGGCCACCCGGCCCGCCAGCCCGGGCACACCTTCCAAGTGGTCGAAACACACGTGAAGGGCGGCCGTGGCGTGCTTGGCGTACTCCGGGGAACGCATCGGCGCCATGTGCTTCCGCAGCCGCGGCTGGGCGTTGCTGCGCTGTTCGGGATCGAACGCCGCCTCCTGCAGCTCTCCTGCGAGGTCGGCCTTGCCGCCGGCTCCGGACAGGAGGTCCGGGGCAACCGCAAGGTAGCCTTCCGCCGCAAAGCGGTCTGCCACATCCCTGGTGTGGCCCACCAGCCCCCACACTTCGTGGACCACCACCAGACCGCCTTTGGGGGTCCCGGCTGGTTCACTGATGTACGCATCCACCGATGTTGAGGCGTTGCCCAGAGTCATCATGTTTCCCATGGGGCCAGCATGGCACGCATCCCGGGGCGCTTCCTAGGGGTGCGGCTGCACCTTCTGCTGCCGCCAGAGCACGGAAATCCCGAGGGTCACGGCGCATAGCACCAGCATGGCCAGGACCATCCGCATCCAGCTGTCCTGGTGCACGCCACCGGACGCGAAGACTCCGATCATCACGGTGGCGGTAATCGCGCCCACGTAACGGCAGGTCTGGTATATGCCGGCAGCGACTCCGCGGTCCTGCGGCCGGGTGGAGACGAACATGCCCTGGTTGGTGGCGATACTCACGGTCCCGTACGGAATCCCCATCAGCGCGGTCAGGACCACCACGAAAGGTATGGCCAGTGTGCCGGTCAGCAGCCACATGAGGGCCGCCACCAGAGTCAAAAGGACGACGCCGGCAAGGAGCACCCGGCGGACACCGAACCTTCCCATCGCGGAGACTGCCCACGGTGTGGCTACCACGGACATGCCGGCCAGGGGCAGCATCAGCAGGCCCACCACGCCGGGATCGTAACCGCCGGCTTCCTGCAGCAGCTGTGGGAGGCCGAAGAAGACAAAGTAGTAGACGCTGCTGAACACGGCAAAGGCCAGGTACACCAGCATCAGCGGCCTGTTCCGGCCCAGCAGCCGCAGGTCCAGGAACGGTTTGGCGAACCGGAGCTCCCGCCACGCGAACAGCGCTGCGATGACCATCCCACCGGCCAGCATCAGCCAGCGGTAGTCCGGCGCCACGTTCAGCGCCGCCATCATCACCAGCAGGAGGGCGCCGATGAACCCGGCAATGCCGGGCAGGTCGGAGTCCCGCACCAGCTCAGCCACGCTGCCGCGCTCCCGGACCGGGTCCGGCGGCGCGGCTTTCCGCACGATCAGCAGCGCCGCCAGTGCCAGCGGAACGTTGATCAGGAACAGCGACTCCCAGCCGACGAAGCCCACCAGCAGTCCGCCGACGACGGGACCCACCGCAGGCTGCGGAGGTGTTGGCCATCTGCAGCCGGCCCAGGGGACGTGCCGGATCCACCTTTGCCTGGTGCGCGAGTGCGCCCACCATCACCACCGCGCTGGGATAAGCAGTGGCTGTGCCGAGCGCCATGACAGCCCGTGCGACGCAGAGCAGCGCAAAGTTCGGGGCCAGCGGGGCCAGGGCGCAGGTGATGGCCACCAGCCCCATGCCCAGCAGGAACATCCGCCGCGGGCCGAACCGGTCGGCCAGCCTGCCCATGACCGGCTGGCCGGCTGCCGAGGCCAGGTAGAAGGACGTGACCACCCAGGTGACAGCCGCGACGTCGAGCCCGAAGTCGGCGCGCAGCACCACCAAGGCAACGGCGATCATGGAGGAGTTCAGCGGGTTCAGCGCCGTGCCCAGGCTGAGGCCTGCGACGGCCAAGGCAGTCCGGGGGTTGTTGCTCACGGTAACAGTTTGGCCTAAAGGGGCCGCTGGGGACGACTCGGCGGCTGCCTGCGTGGTGTGGCGTGCGCTACCGGGCAGTGAGTCCCACCGGGAACAGCGCGTCCTCGACGGCCCGGGTGAGGTCCCGGATCACCTCGGCCTGCCCGTCATCCGGCACGCCCCCGGGGTTCTCCGTGTAAATCACCAGGGCGAACGTCGACCCGCGGTAGCTCAGGAGCGCGGCGTCGTGCAGGCTCGCCGGAGACTTCCCCGTACTTGTGGTGCACGTCTACGCCGGCCCGCGAACCCGCAGGAATGAGGTCCTCGTTGTTGGTGTCCTGCATGTAGCTCAGCAGGCTGCGCGGTGTTGGCCTTGTTCAGGAGCTCCCCCGCGTACAACTTCTTCAGGATCAGGGCCATGTCCGCCGCGGTCAGGAGGTTTTGTTCGGGATCGTAGGTGACCCCGATGGAGTTCGCGTAGGCGATCAGCTGCGGGTAGCCTACCGCGCCCATCAGCAGCAGCCAGGAATCGTTGTTGCTGTCGTTGACCATGGCCTTGAGCTGGAAGGCCGCGTCATAGTCGCCCATGGGATCGTCCAGGCCCGCCTGCCCGTTTTCCACCAGGTGGTAGTACGCGGCCGCGGTCAGGATCTTTGCCGTGCTGGCGGCAGTGAACGTGTTTTGGTCGCCGAACGTCCGCTCGGCGCCGCCGGACACGTCCGCGAGCGCCAGCCCGATCCGGTATTCGTTCGCCTCACCCAGGATGGTGTCCACGCTGTCCTGCAACGACCGCGGGGCTGCCGCCACCGGTGCCACCGGCACGGCGGGCTGGGCAGGAACCACCGAACCCGACGGCGGCTCGGACCGGACCACGGCCAGGGTGATGGTGCCGACAATGACCAGCACCACGGCGAGGGCCAGGATCAGCAGCTTCCTGTTGCCCCGCATCTTGCTGGAGGAGGGCTTGACCGGTGCCGGTTGCGGTGCGTCGCGGCTTGGTTTGGGCACCACGGGGTGCTCGGACATACAAGGGCTCCTGTCCAGCCTCGGCAATCACAAAACAACGTCAGCGCGGCGTTGTGCCGCGCTGACAGATGCTGATTAAATCACCGCAGGTTGGGAGCTTCCTGAAGGCTTGCCGGGGGTTCCTCGGGGGTTCTAGCCGCGGGTGCGAGCGGCGATGGCGGTCTCCAGGAATTCCAGGTGGGCCGGCGCAACAGCCACCACGCTGCCCAGGTATTCCGGGTGCTTGGCCACGAACTTCTTGATGAACGGGCACACCGGGACGATGCCAACGCCGGCCTCCACGGTGCCGTCCAGGGCAGCCGTAGCCAGCCGGCCGGCCAGGCCCTGCCCGCCGTATTCCTCGTTGATTACGGTGTGATAGAAAATCCGCTGCGGCGACTCCCCGCCGTCGTACTCCTTGTACGCCGCCTTGCCGATCACGTTGCCGGCATCAAGAATCTCGAAGCGTTCTCGCCCAGGGTTGTGGCGGACGGTGATGTCGCTCAAGGGAACTCCTTCAGTTGCGGGGTGGTGCTGACCGTGCAAAGCCTAACCCGGCCCGGGCAGCACTTATTTCCGCAAGCAAGAGGTAGTTGGCAACATCCCCGTCCGCCTCCGCGTCAGCTGAGGTAGCCGTTCGGGTTCAGGACGTACTTGGTGGCTGCGCCGGCGTCGAACTCCGCGTAGCCCTTCGGTGCCTCCTCCAGCGGAATCGCCTTGGCGTTGACGTTCTTAGCGATGCTGACCCTGTCATTCAGGATGGCCATCATCAACTGCCGGTTGTACTTCATCACCGGGCACTGGCCGGTGGTGAAGCTCAGCGACTTGGCCCAGCCGGTGCCGAGGCTCAGCGACAGCGCGCCCTTCTTGGCGGCCTCGTCAATACCACCCGGGTCACCCGTGACATATAGGCCGGGGATGCCCAGGGCCCCGCCGGCTGCCGTGAGCTCCATAAGGGAGTTCAGGACCGTCGCGGGCGCCTCCTTGGCGTCGTGCCCGTGGCCCTTTGCCTCGAACCCTACGGCGTCGACGCCGCAGTCCACCTCGGGGACGCCGAGGATCTGTTCTATCTGGTCCTTCGGGTCGCCCTTGGACAAGTCCACGGTTTCGCAGCCAAAGCTGCGCGCCTGCGCCAACCGGCCCTCATTCATGTCGCCCACAATCACGACGGCGGCCCCCAACAGATGCGCACTGGTCGCCGCTGCGAGGCCCACCGGACCGGCGCCGGCCACGTAGACGGTGGAGCCAACGCCAACACCGGCCGAAACCGCACCATGGAAGCCGGTGGGGAAGATGTCCGAGAGCATGGCCAGGTCCAGGATCTTCTCCATCGCCTTGTCCTTGTCCGGGAACTTCAGCAGGTTCCAGTCCGCGTACGGCACCAGCACATAGTTGGCCTGCCCGCCTACCCAGCCGCCCATGTCCACGTACCCGTAGGCGCTGCCCGGCCGGTCCGGATTGACGTTCAGGCAGATGCCGGTTTTGCGCTCCTTGCAGTTCCGGCAGCGGCCGCAGGCGATGTTGAAGGGGACTGAGCAGAGGTCGCCCACCTTGATGAACTCGACGTCCCGGCCCACCTCCACCACTTCGCCCGTAATTTCGTGGCCCAGCACCAGGTTGGGCGGAGCCGTGGTGCGGCCGCGGACCATGTGCTGGTCCGAGCCGCAGATGTTGGTGGCCACTGTCTTGAGGATCACCCCATGGTTGACCGGGCGCCCTACGTTGGCGGGGTTGACTCCTGGCCCGTCCTTCAGCTCAAACGTTGGATAATCAATGTCAATTACTTCCACCTTGCCGGCTTCTTTGTAGGCAACGGCTTTGTTCCCTGTCATCTATCGCTCCTGTAGTCAGGCGTCCGGTGGGACGGCCGTGATCTGGGTAGGTGAGACATCCCGCGTAGGGAACTGCCCTGGCCGATTGGTGCGTCCTGAAGCTTGTGGTGGTCAGGTACCGGTTCCCGGATGGGGATTCGCCCAGTCTAGGCATGGCCCCCTGAGCGGTCTAGGGTTTAGGAGCCCCTTGTTTACGGGAGCATTCCCAGGGGAAGCACTTATAGTGGCGTACGCTGCATCCACCGGCCCCGCGCACGCAGGATGGCCGGTTCCCACGCAAGTTCTACCGTTGAGGAGAACAGCATGAAAACGCGCACTATTGGACAACTGACAGTCTCCGCCCTTGGCCTTGGCTGCATGGGCATGAGCGAGTTCTACGGTGACGGCGATGAGCAGGAGTCGATTGCCACCATCCACGAATTCCTGGACGCCGGCGGGTCGCTGCTGGACACGGCGGACATGTACGGGCCCTTCACGAATGAAAAGCTGGTGGGCCGTTCTATCGCCGGCCGCCGCCAGGATGTTGTGCTGGCCACCAAGTTCGGCAACGAACGCCGGGAGGACGGTTCCTGGGTGGGCATCAACGGCCGGCCCGACTACGTCCGGTCCGCCTGCGACGCCAGCCTTCAAAGGCTGGGTGTGGACCACATCGACCTCTACTACCAGCACCGGGTGGACAAGACGGTGCCCATCGAGGACACGGTGGGGGCCATGGCGGAACTGGTCCAGGCGGGGAAGGTCCGCCACCTTGGCCTGTCCGAAGCGTCGGCGGAGACCATCCGGCGGGCCCACGCCGTGCACCCCATCACCGCACTGCAGACCGAGTATTCACTGTGGGAGCGGGAGCCCGAGACCAAGGTGTTTCCCGTGCTCGCGGAGCCTGGGCATCGGTTTCGTGCCGTACAGCCCCCTGGGCCGGGGCTTCCTCACGGGCCAGATCCGCAGCGTGGACGATTTCGCCGAGGACGACTTCCGCCGGCACTCCCCGCGCTTCCAGGGCGAAAACTTCACCCGGAACCTGGAGGCTCGTGGACCGGGTCAAGGAGCCTGGCGGACCGGAAACGGTGCACCCCGGCCAGCCTGGCGCTCGCATGGCTCCTGGCACAGGGTGAGCATATTGTCCCGATCCCGGGCACCAAGAAGCGCGAACGGCTGCGCGAGAACCTGGGCGCCGTGGACGTGGAGTTGACCCAGGACGAGCTTCAGCTGCTGGACGAGCGGCACCGGCTGGGTCCACTGCGGGCGCCCGCTACCCCAACATGTCCACCATCGACACGTAGCCTGTTGGGCCGGCAGGGGCGGGGCTGGCGTAGGGTGGATCCTACGGCTGAAGCAAGCGGCTGCGGTTTTCTTCTGTGCGGAGCCCCCGTTTTATGGCCGACGAACCCGCCCTCCGGGCCCTCGCTGCTTCATCCTTCAACCTGCCTGGCCTACGGGACGGCCAATTGGGCGGCATGGCCGCCCTCGCGGACCGCCGCGACATCCTGGCCGTCATGCCCACCGGCTACGGCAAATCAGCGATCTACCAGGTGGCGGCCCAGTACCTGCGCAGCGCAACGGGACGTCCCGCCGTCGTGGTTTCACCGCTGATTGCCCTGCAGGAGGACCAGTTGGAGGGCCTTTCCCAGGTCCTCGGACCGGACGCCGCGGTAGCCATCAACTCCTCGCACAGCGAGGCTGAGCTCGAGGCCTCCTGGCGGGCCGCCGAGGACGGAACGGCCGGGTTCCTGTTCCTCGCCCCGGAACAACTGGCCAAGCAATCAACCGTGAACCGCATCAAAGCCCTGGACATCTCGCTGTTTGTAGTGGATGAGGCACACTGCGTCTCTTCCTGGGGGCACGACTTCCGCCCGGACTACCTCGCCCTCGGCAATGTCCGGGAGCAACTGGGAAACCCGCCCGTGGCCGCCTTGACCGCCACCGCATCCCCGCCCGTGCAGGACGAAATCGTGGAACGGCTGGGGATGAAGGACCCCTTGGTCCTGGTCCATGGCTTCGACCGGCCCAACATCACCCTGGACGTGGTCCGGCACCATGAAGACAAGGGCAAGCGCAAAGCAGTACTTGAGCAGGTAGCTGGCCTGGCAGGCAAGGGGCAGGGCCTCCTCTACGCCGCCACCCGGAAGGACACGGAGAAATATGCCGCCAGGCTGGCAAAAGGGGGCTGCGCGCCGAGGCGTACCACGCTGGTCGATCCGCCGGGGACCGGGAGCACATCCACGAGCTGTTTCTGAACGACCAACTGGACGTAGTGGTGGCCACCACCGCGTTTGGCATGGGCATCGACAAGCCCAACGTCCGCTTCGTGGTCCACGCCGACATCCCCGAGTCGCTGGACTCCTACTACCAGGAGATTGGACGGGCAGGACGCGACGGTGAACCTGCCTCCGCCGTGCTGCATTACCGCTCCGAGGACCTGGGCCTGCGGAAATTCTTCGGTACCCACACCCCTGATCCCGATTCGCTCCTGGCGGTCTTGAAGATCCTCAAGGCGGCCAGGGCCCCCGCGCCCAAGTCGTCCCTGGCAGAGCTGACCGGGTTCCCTGCCAGGCGCATCACGGGGCTGGTGAACCAGCTCGAGGAGATTGGCGCGGTCAGCACGGGCAAACGGGGAATCCGGCTGGCCTCCAAAGCCAAGCTGCCCACATTGGTGGCTGACGCCGTCGAACGCGCCGAGGCACGGCAGCGGGTGGACCATTCACGGCTCACCATGATGCGCGCCTACGCCGAGACGGACGGCTGCCGCCGCCAGTTCCTGCTGGGCTACTTTGGCGAGGACCTGCCGGAGCACTGCGGAAACTGCGACGGGTGCACTGCCGGCGCCGGTTTGCAGCAGGACGGAGCTAGACGGGGCAGGGAGCAGCCCGGGAAAGCACGCCGGGGCGAGAAGACGTCCGACGGCGGGACGCCGGCTCCCGCCGCCGACGAGCCATTCCCGCTGCAGTCCGCGGTGGTCCACAAGGAGTGGGGGCCGGGCCTGGTCATGCGGCACGAGGACGACGTCATCACGGTGCTCTTCGAACAGGAAGGGTACAAAACGCTGTCCCGGGCCGCCGTCGTGGAGCACCAACTCCTCAAGCCCGCTTAGGTAGGCTGGGTGGACTCTCCGACGAAAGGGCCGCCGCGTGGAAGTACCTGCTTATGCCTGGACCCTGACCATTGCGGGAATCATCGGATTGCTGGCCTTCGATTTCTTCTTCCACGTCCGGAAGGCCCACACGCCAACCCTCAAGGAATCCGCCACCTGGTCCGCCATCTACGTGAGCATCGCGGTGGTGTTCGGGCTGGCCTTGCTGCTGTTCGGCGGACCAGACATCGGCACCGAGTACTTCGCCGGCTATGTCACGGAGAAGGCGTTGTCCGTGGACAACCTTTTTGTCTTCCTCATCGTCATGGCCAGCTTCAAGGTGCCCAGGGCGGACCAGCAGAAGGTGCTGCTGTTCGGCATTGTGTTCTCCTTGATCGCGCGCACGGCGTTCATCTTCCTGGGCGCGGCGCTGATCAACAGCTTCGCCTGGGTGTTCTACATCTTCGGGCTCATCCTGCTGGTCACGGCCGGAAACCTGCTCAAACCGGACAGCCATGACGACGACTCCGACGGGTTGGTGGTCCGGCTCGCCAGGAAACTGCTGCCGGCGTCCGAACACTACGACGGCGACAAGCTCTTCACCGTGGAGAACGGTAAGCGGGTCCTGACGCCCATGCTGCTGGTCATGGTGGCCATCGGCGGCACGGACATCCTGTTCGCCCTGGACTCGATCCCGGCAATCTTCGGCCTGACCCAGAACGTCTTCATCGTTTTCACCGCAACTGCCTTCTCGCTGATGGGCCTGAGGCAGCTGTTTTTCCTGATCGACGGCCTGCTGGACCGTCTGATCTTCCTCTCCTTCGGCCTTGCCGTCATCCTGGGGTTCATCGGCGTGAAGCTCATCCTGCACGCCCTTCACGAAAACACCCTGCCCTTCATCAATGAGGGCGAGCACGTCAACGTGGTGGAGGTCAGCACCGGCCTGTCGCTCAGCGTGATCCTGGGGGTGCTGGTGGTGACCATCCTGGCTTCGGTCTTCAGCCCCAAGGGCAAGGCCAAGAATGCGGTCTCCGGGGCCCGGCGGCATGCCACCGAGTACGTGGACCTCAATTACGAAACGGACATGGCGGAGCGGGACAAGATCTTCGCCAAGATGGTCCGCGAGGAGGACCAGATCCGGAAGCTCCCGGAGAAGTACAAGCGCCTGGTCCGGAACGAGACCGAGTTCCTGGACCTGGTCCGCAAGGCCCACGATCAGCACGACAAGGCCCAGGTGAGGGCTGCCGCCAACGACGGCTGACACCTGACCGTTTGCTTCGGAGGCCGCGGAAGAGCCGTGTTGCCCGCGATCAATGGGGGCGGCTGAAGCGATTGTCAGTCCCTCTTGCTAGGTTTGATCCAGGCCGGGGGAACCGATCCCCGGCCCGGGAATTGTTGGGGAGGCCCCGTGTTTCTGCTTGACACTGCCGGTGTTGGTGACGGCTCCGGCGCCCCGCCGGACCTGGTGTTCTCGGCCAGCGACCTTGTGGCAGCCTCCGAATGTGAATACCGCACGCTCCGGGTCCTGGACGAAAAGCTCGGACGCACTCCCAAGCCTGAGTTTCCCGTTGACCAGATGCAGAAGCGTGCCGGTGAGCTGGGCGACCGGCATGAGCAGACCGTGCTCGCCACCCTGCTGGCAAGGTACGGCGAATGGGACGCCAGCCGCGGATCGGGCGTCTACTCACTGGAGCGTGGCAAGAACGTTCGCGGCGAGCCTGCAGGCAAAGCACGCGGAAACCGAACTCGCCCTGCGGTCCGGCGCGGATGTCGTCTTCCAGGCCACCTTCTTTGACGGCGAATTCCTGGGTTACGCCGACTTCCTGGTCAACGAGGCCGCCGGAACGGGAAACCCCGGCCGCTACGAAGTCTGGGACACCAAGCTGGCGCGCCACGCCAAGGTGGGAGCCCTCCTGCAGCTTGCCGCCTACGGCGACCAGGCTCCTCGGAATGGGGCTGGAGCCCTCCCCGTCGTCACGCTGGTACTCGGCACGCGCATCGGGGACGACTGGTTGCGGAGCAGCCACTCCCTGCCGGACCTGCTGCCCGTGTTCCGGGAACGGCGGCAGCGGTTCCGCCACCTCACCGCCGGCCACCGCGCCACCGACGCCCCGGTCCAGTGGCAGCAGCCCGGCGTCGTGCACTGCGGGCGCTGCGACTACTGCGCCGAGCAGGTAAAACTGCACCGGGACCTGCTGATGGTGGCCGGCATGTCTGTTGTGCAGCGGCGGAAACTCCGCGCAGCGGGCATCACCACCATCGATGAACTGGCCGCCATGGCCGCCGCCGAAGCGAAGAACTCCACGGCCCGGCTCCGGGCCCAGGCACGGATGCAGCTGGGCCTGGACCAGGCCGCCGGATCCCGGACCTTCACCAAGGACGGCGAGCCGCACACGGTCTCCTATATGGTGCTGCCGGACAACACCATCGGATCGCTCCCTGCTCCCAGCGCCGGGGACATCTTCTTCGACTTCGAGGGCGATCCGCTGTGGCAGGACCCGGCCACCGGTGCCTGGGGCATCGAATACCTGTTCGGCGTCATCGAAGCCCCGGCTGCCGGCGCAGAAGGTGATCCAGTTTTCCGTCCTTTCTGGGCGCACTCCCGCTCCGGGGAACGCCGGGCCTTCCTGGATTTCCTGGAGTACGTGCAGCAGCGCCGCGCCAAGTATCCGGACATGCACGTCTACCACTACGCCCCGTACGAAAAGACGGCGCTGCGGAATCTTTCCCTCGCGCACCAGGCCGGCGAGGACACGGTGGACGACTGGCTCCGGCAGGGTCTCCTGGTGGACCTCTACGCCACGGTGCGGCACTCACTCCGCATCTCGGAGGCCTCGTATTCCATCAAGAAGCTGGAGCCCCTGTACATGGGCCACAACCTGCGCTCCGGTGACGTCAAGGACGCCGGTGCCTCCGTGGTTGCCTACGCCGCATACTGTGCTGCCCGGGACGAAGGGCGCCGGGACCAGGCCGAAGCCATCCTGGCGTCCATTTCGGACTACAACCAGTACGACTGCCTCTCCACCCTCCGGCTCCGGGACTGGCTGCTTGAACTCGGTCACGAATCCGGGGTCTCCAAGGAACGTGGGCGTGAGGACGTTGGGGCGCCTGATGCCTCCCGCGGCCCGGATGATGGTGCAGCCCGCGCAGATGAGTTGCCTGAGGAAGGAAGACTGCGGGAGTATCTTGCCGGCCTGCCGGACAACCGTCCCTGGTCCAATGACGAGCGCGCCATTGCCATGGTTGCTGCCGCTACCGGCTACCACCGCCGGGAGCGCAAACAGTTCTGGTGGCAGCACTTTGACCGGGTCGAGGCACCGTTGGACAGCTGGTCCGACCAGCGGAACGTGTTCGTCGTGTCCTCGGCGGAAGTCCTGTCCGACTGGGCCCTTGCCAAGCCACGGGAACGAATGCGCACGCGAGTCCTGAAGCTCCGTGGCACCATGACGGAAGGCTCTGACTTCCGCCCAGATTCCAACTGGTGCCGGCTCTATGACGCGCCCGGCCCTGATGGCATGACCGCTCCCGAGGCCGCGCCCGGGACGAGGGCGTACACGTTCGGGACCAGGATCAGTGAGCTGGAAGCCGCGCCGGACAGCCCGGAACACCTGATCACCATTGCGGAGCGGGAAACCGGTAAGGTCCAGGCGTACCCGCACCTGCCCGTGGCCCTGACCGAAGACCAGCCCTTGGCCACCGCCAGCATTGAAGCCGCCATCACGGAGATCGCCCGGGCCGTTGGCTCCTCTGTGCCTTCCCTCCCCGAGCAGCCGGGCCTGGACATCCTCCGCAAGCTGCCGCCGCGGTTCCGTTCGCGGCAAGGACCCGCGGAGGTGTTGCACGGCGAGGATGGTGCCGCTGACTATGCGGGGGCGATTACCGAGTCGCTGCGGGACCTGGACCACTCCTACCTGGCCGTCCAGGGTCCGCCGGGCACAGGAAAGACCTACGTTGGTGCCCACGTGATAGGCAGGCTTGTCGCCCAGGGCTGGAAGATCGGGGTGGTGGCCCAGTCGCACAACGTGGTGGAAAACCTGCTGTGCCGGGCCATCGAGACCGGCGGCGTGGACCGGCAGGTGGTCGGCAAAAAACTGGCCTCCCCGCACCACGTACCGTGGGCGCTCACTTCGGAAGGCGACGTGGCCCGCCTCCTGTCGTCGCCGGGCGGGTGCCTGGTGGGCGGCACCGCGTGGACAATGACGGGCAAAGAAGTCCCTGCCGGTTCCCTTGATCTCCTGGTCATAGACGAGGCCGGGCAGTTTTCGCTGGCCAACACCCTCGCGGTCAGCCGGGCCGGTTCGCGGCTGCTCCTTTTGGGTGACCCGCAGCAGCTCCCGCAGGTCACCCAGGGTGCGCACCCCGAGCCCGTGGATGAATCAGCCCTGGGCTGGCTGGCGGCCGGGCATGCCACCCTCCCGGCGAGCCTGGGCTACTTCCTTGCCGACACCTGGCGGATGCATCCGGACCTGTGTCGGGCAGTATCCACCCTCAGCTACGAAGGAAAGCTGCGCTCTGCGCCGGCCGCGTCACTCCGCGAACTGGAGGAGCCTGGCCCCGGGCGTGGAAACGGTACTGGTCAGCCATGCCGGCAACGCCACATCGTCCAAGGAGGAGGCGGAGGAAGTGGTCCGTCAGGCCCGCCGCCATCTTGGCCTGAAATGGATCAGCGCCCCGGAGAGCGGATCCCGCCCGCTAGAGCAGCAGGACCTGCTGGTGGTTGCTGCCTACAACGCCCAGGTCCACCTGATCCGGCAACATCTGGCTGAGGCTGGCCTGCCGGAAGTGCGGGTTGGCACCGTGGACAAGTTCCAGGGCCAGGAAGCTCCCGTGGTGCTGGTTTCCATGGCTTGCTCAGCGGTGGCGGAAGCCCCGCGCGGCGCAGAGTTCCTGCTGAACCGGAACCGCATCAACGTGGCAGTTTCCCGCGGCCAGTGGCGCGCCGTCATCATCCGCTCCCCTGAGCTCACCAGCTACATGCCGCATAAACCCGCTGCGCTGGAGGAGCTCGGAGCGTTCATCGGACTAAGCCCCGGGAATAACCGCGCAGAAGGGGGTGCCGTCAGCGTGCCCGGAATCCGCCGAAGGTCCCGCGGGCGGCTGAGAAGTCGAATTCAACCCGCTCTACCCGGCCAGGAGTCCGGTCCGACTTGAGCCAGTCCAGAAGTTTCCGGACCTGGGGCTCGCCGCCTTCAGCAATCACGGAAACCGAACCGTCGTCGATGTTGCTCACCTCGCCGGACAATCCGAGCTCCTCTGCCGTGCCCATGGTCCAGTAGCGAAAGCCCACACCCTGGACCATCCCGAACACCCGGGCATCCAGCCGGACCGCGTCCAGGGCCGAACCGCCCCGCGCAGAATCGTGCGCTGAGCCTGCATGCCTGCCCATGATGCTCCTCCTCCGGACTTCGGCTGCCTCCGAACCACGCCGCAGTAACAGTCCCCGTGAAACCAAAAGGACAGTTACTGCGACGCGGCGGGAAGCCGCGTACCGGTTAGTTGATGGTGATGTCGCGGGTGGCGTGGTTGTAGCGGATCGTCACCGTGCCGCCGGTGTGGTGCAGGCTCGTGGTTGGGGCCATCGAACGTGCCGAAGGCGCCGTAGTTCTCGGTCCAGGAGCGGTTCAGTGCGATCTTGAACGTGTAGTAGCCTGCGGGAAGCTCAGCGCTTTTCTTCCACAGCTGGTCCAGGAAGTCGAACTCCATCTGCGCTTCGTCGTACTGCGGGGCCCAGTTCTCCGGGGCACCCAGGATGGTGTTGAAGTCTCCTGCCACGGCCACGGCTTCGGGCTGGGGCAGGGTTTCGACGTCTGGACCCTCCAGCGGCTCGGCAGCAGGCGCAGTTACAGCCTTGTTCTTGGCCGAAGACTTGCCCTTGCGGACGGCTGCCACCACGGGCTCGACGGCGTCTTCGAGTACCTTGGCTGCCTTGCCCACAACGGAGGCCGCCTTTTTCGCCGGGGCCTTCTTGGCGGTCTTCTTCGGCGCCTCGGCCTTGGCCGGAACCTCAAGCGTTGCCGCGGCGGCGGAGACCGGGCGGACAAAGCCTTCGGGAGCCGTCGGAACCGGGGTGCCGGCTGGGACGGGGGTGCCGGCGTCGAGCGCTGCCCCGAAGGATTCCGCATCGGGGAAGGCGACCGTGGCGCGCATGCCGTCCTCAGTGATGGACCAGCCCGAGCGGCCCTTGACCAGCCAGCCGGCCTTGACCAGCTTGGCCGTGGCCGAGGTGAGGGTCTTGTGGCCGCGCGGGATGCCGCCGCTGAGGAGTTCGGCCTCGTGGTCGGTGAACGGCACGCGGGCGGTTGCCTCCGCCAGGACCTGGCCTGCATTCAGTGCATCGCCGGACCACACGCCTTCGGTCAGGACATCCAGGACGGTCTTGAGGCGAAGGTAAGTGTTTTCTGCGGTGGACTTGGCCATGATTCCCCTTATATAAAAGCGATCGGTCTTAGGCATCTTGCCAACTGCCCATTAAATCGCGCGACTTTAATTGGTTAACTCTGCGTGTCGTGACCGACTGTGAAGCGGATGGTGCCGCAAGTGAGGCGGAGGTCTCGGGTAAGGGCTGTCTGCATAACCCTCAAGCGCTGACATGGGTGCTGCCCTGCACTCCCCAGACACGCCTGCGGCACCTAGTTTACCGGGCAGAAAGCCCGGCCGTTACGTCTGAGGCAGAAGCCGTCAGTCGGCGACTTCCCTGCCGTTCAACTCCGCCACCAGTTCCGCCTTCCGTTCCTCGGAGGCGAAGGACGAGTGGATGGAGTTCGCTGCCAGGCGCGCCTTGTCGAAATCGGAGAGGTCAAACACCGAGGTGAGCTGGGCAAAGTTGTCATCCACGTAGCCGCCAAAGTAGGCAGGATCGTCCGAGTTGACCGACACGTTCAGTCCCGCCGCCAGCATGGCCGGCAACGGATGGTCGGCCAAGGTGTCAACGGCCCGGAGCCGGACGTTGGACAGCGGACAGACTGTCAGCGGAATGCGGGCGTCCACAAGCCGCTCCACAAGGTCGGGATCGTCCATGCAGCGGATGCCGTGGTCGATTCGCTCCACTCCCAGGATGTCCAAGGCTTCGGTGATGTACGACGCCGGGCCCTCCTCCCCTGCGTGCGCCGTCAGCCGCAGGCCTGCTTCACGCGCTTTCGCATACAGGCGCTCGAACTTGGAGGGCGGGTTTCCCACCTCGGCCGAGTCCAGCCCGATGGCCCCGATGGGCGCGTCCATGGCCAGCAGCCGGTCCAGGACTTCCAGCGCCGAGTCCTCCGGCAGGTCACGGAGGAAGGCCGCGATCAGGATGGTGGAGATGCCGTACTCCTCCTCAGAGGTCGCCAGCACCGAGGAAACCCCCTTTACGCACGCCTCCAGCGGAATGCCGCGGGAGAGGTGCGCCTGCGGGTCCATCATGATTTCCGCGTGCCGGACCCCGGCGGCAGCAGCCCGCTCCAGGTAGGCCCGGGTCATGTCTGCGAAGTCCTGCTCGGTGCGCAGCACTGCCATGTTGGCGTAGTAAAGGTCCAGAAAGGACTGCAGGTCGGTGAACTGGTACTTGTCGCGGAGTTCGTCCAGCCCGGAGTACGGCAGTTCGATGCCGTTGCGGTCGGCCAGGGCAAAGATGAGCTCGGGCTGCAGCGTGCCTTCGATGTGCAGGTGCAGTTCGGCCACCGGAAGGGGCTTGGCAGGGACCGCAGGTTCCGCGGTGTCCGTCTCTGTTTCGGGCATGGCGCTGCCGCCGGGAAAGTTGTCCATCCGGACAGGATAGTGCCCCTCCCTGTTTCGCGCCTTCCCGCGCCCTCGGGGCCGTGGGCCAAACGCCGTACGGGGTGCCATTGGCCCACACTCAACGCGCCCGCAGGAATCCCGACTTGATAACCGCCAAACGATGTCCTAGCGTGAAATGCATGCCCGTTCGGCGGGCTTTTTGATTGCCCGGTGCTGCCTCCACCAGAACTGCCCAGCGGCAGCCACCGACAGTGACCTCTATTCGTCAGGGGTGGGCAGTGGCGCGACGATCTCCGGGGACGGAACCAGCGCAGGTGGCCTTCAGGAGCATCACCACCATGAAAAACACCAAATTCCGTACTGCCGCACGCCGCGGAGTCACCCTGGCCGCCGTCTCGGTGGCAGGTTTGGCCCTTTCAGCCACGGCGGCCAACGCAGCGACCCCCACGTCCACCTGGGATGCACTCGCGCAGTGCGAGAGCGGCGGCAACTGGTCCACTAACACGGGCAACGGCTTCTCCGGCGGCCTCCAGTTCACCTCCAGCACCTGGTCAGCCTACGGCGGGACCGGGGCCCCTCAAAACGCCAGCCGCGATCAGCAGATCGCAGTAGCCGAGAGGGTGCAGGCCTCCCAGGGTTGGGGTGCCTGGCCTTCCTGCGCGTCCCAGCTTGGCCTGAGCGGCGGCGGCGGAGCACCTGTCCAGAGTGCCCCCGTGCAGAGCGCACCGGTCCAGAGCACCAAGATCCAAAGCGCGCCGGCCAAGAGCGCACCGGCCAAGCAGGCACCAGGGCCGCGGCACGCCACCGCAGTTCCGCTCAGCGGCCAGACTTACACTCTGCAGGCCGGGGACACCTTGAGCATCGTTGCCCAGAAGCTCGGCATCCAGGGCGGCTGGCAGCACCTTGCCGACGCCAACCTGGACACCATTGCCAATCCGAACCTCGTCTTCGAGGGACAGGTCATCCAGCTCCCCGCGTAGCACCAGCGGACGTTTCACCAGCGGCCTTGGCCGCCCGCCTTCCCAAGGCGACATATGCAGGTCGGCGATAGACAAATTCCGTTGACCAAAGAACGACGCCGGCACACCCCCATAAGGGATGTGCCGGCGTCGTACTTAAGCAGTGGCCGCTGCCGCAGTGGGCGCGCACGGCCCCGGCAGATCAGCTGGCGGGGATCTCGCGGACGATCCGTACCTTCCAGGCGGACTCGTCGCTGGTATCCAGCAAGGCGACGGTGCCATGGGCAAGGTTCAGGGCAACCCGCTTGACGGCCAGCAACTCCAGGTAGAGCCTGCTCATTCATCCGGCTGGGGGTGTCGATCATGTACTTCACGGCGTCGCGAAGCTTACGGTAGTTGGCGCTGCGTTCGCGGTGCATGTGCAGTTCCAGTGCGGACCGCTGCTTGAGCCGGGGCTCGTGCCGGTTGAGCAGCGTCACGGCGGCGTGGACTGCAACCACGAGGGTCAGTGAAACGCCGTAGATCCACCAGCCGCTCGAGAGCAGGAACAGGGGCAGGTTCCCAATAGCCACGAGCGCGATGACTACCCGGAGGGCAGCGATGCGGCGGACCGTCCGGGCCACGGCAGCCATACCGTCACGGAACCGGTGCTGGTCCTTGCGTGCGGCGGCTGGATCGATAATGAATTCGTCGAGAACCAGGATTCCCTGGGCTTCCGGGCCAAGCATCTGTCCGTAGCGGGGCAGTGCGGCGCCGGTCTGGTCGACGGCTTTGTCAGGTGTAGATGTCATGAGAGAGCTTCCAAAACGCGGGGGTGGTTGCGGTGATCTTAGTGCTTTAACCTGAAAGCCGTATGCAGGCGTCCATTATTTGGACATGATGGTCTCGCCTGTGTGGCGGCGGGCACAGCAATTGGCACTTCCGCCGGGGACCGTCAGACTGAATGGATGCAAACCTTCCTCCCGTACCCTGATTTCCGCCAAAGCGCCAAAGCCCTTGACACCGCACGGCTTGGCAAGCAGCGGGTGGAAGCGCTGCAAACCCTCCGGGCCCTGGTGATCCCGGGGTACGGCTGGCAGACGCACCCGGCCATCCGGATGTGGATGGGCCACGTGCCGGCCCTCACCATGTATGGACTCGCGATGGCGGACGAATGGATCGAGCGCGGCCACCCGGACAACACCCGCGCGAACATTGCAGAGTTCGCGCCGCAGGCAGCACACCCTGACTACGCCGCCAAAATTGTGATGCCGCCGTGGCTCGGGGACCCCGACTTCCACCTGAGCCATCGGTCCAAGCTGGTGCACAAGGAACCTAAGTTCTATACCCCCGTCTTCCCTGACGCCATCCCGGAGATGGACTACGTCTGGCCCGAGCCGCGGCACGAGTTCCTGCCGCAGGAACCGGAGGGGGACATTCTGTGGATCCTGCGGGAGCCGCATGAGGACGTCGACCCCCAGTCACTTACCACCGTGGCACTACCGCCAGTGAACCGGAGCGCTGCCGCCGCCATGTCCGCCGGGGATGACGGCTACTCCCCCGTCTATGTGGACGACGGATCCCGCCGGCCGTCCCGCGCCCCGAAGAAGGCACCGCCCAAGCCGCAGGCGAAGAAGCCCACCCGGAAGCGCCTGGCGCAGGAGGAGGCCTTCCGGACCCTTCCGGGAAAGACGCCCGTGGCCGTTCCGTTCGAGAACGGGGCCAGGTTCGCCGTGGGACAGGTGGTGGGGCGCCCGCTCACCCTCGCCGACGGCCGTTTTGGCAGGAACTTCGAGGTCATGGAAATCATTGACCGTTCTGCATTCGCCTACCCTGCCCTCCTGCAGGACCCCCGCGTGTTTTTCCCGGTGGAGGCCCCCTAGGCCATGACGGTTCTTCTGGCAGGGTGCGGCGATTTGGGCACCGAAGCAGGGCTGCGGTTTGCTGCCCTGGGCCACCGGGTTGTGGGGTGGCGCCGCTCTCCGGCGAAACTGCCGCCAGCAATCGAAGGTGCCGCGGCTGACCTTGGATCGGCAAACCTGCCGCGAATCCCGGCGGATACCACCGCCGTCGTGATAGCTGTGGCTGCCGATGCCCCCACGGAGGAGGCATACCGAACCGCGTATGTACGCGGAGTGGCACACGTCCTGGATGCCTTGGAGCGTGATGCGGTGGCACCGGAACGGATCATTTTCGTGTCCTCAACCGCCGTCTATGGAGATGCAGGTGGCGGCTGGATCGATGAATCCACCGAGCCGGATCCCGGCGGCTTTTCGGGCCGCGTGCTGCTGGAAGCCGAAGGACTCCTGCATGACAGGCTCGCAGGGACCAGCACTGCCGGGATCTCGCTCAGGCTCGGCGGCATCTACGGGCCGGGCCGAACGCGGCTGATCGACCAAGTAAGGACGGGCTCCGCCGTAATCCCTGAGGACATTCGCTACACCAACCGCATCCACCGCGACGACGCCGCAGCCGCCATCGTGCACCTCGCCACGATGGAAGGTGCACCTGCGCCTGCATATATCGGGGTGGACAACGAGCCAGCCGATCTAGGCAGTGTGTTGCGCTTCCTGGCCACTGAACTGGGACAACCCTCACCGCCGGTCGGCGATGCCGGACCAGCGCGCGGGGGCAACAAGCGCTGCCGCAACGTACTGCTCCGCAGCACCGGGTTTAGATTCACGTTTCCGACGTTCCGGGAAGGGTACAGGGACGTTATTGCAGGGAACGGCGTCCGCCACCCGTGACCGGGGCCGTGGTCCCGTGATTTCGGCCGGGCTGGCCGCACAATCCGCCGTTGTGGAGAAGCGCGGCACGGAGTAAGGCAGGGCATGGAATTTCGGCAGATCATCGAAATGGTCGGGCAGCTGGTGGACTTCGCAGGGGTCGCTGTCATGGTGATCGGGGCGGTGGTGTCCCTCCCGATGGCAATGCGCGGACACCAGCCGCGGCAGCTTCCACCCGGAGCGGACAGATTGAGTCTTTACCGCTCCTACCGGCAGTCGCTGGGCAGGTCGATCCTCTTGGGCCTTGAGCTGCTTGTCGCTGCCGACATCATCCGCACCGTGGCCGTCACGCCCACGTTTGCCAGCGTCGGGGTGCTGGCCATCATCGTCCTGATCAGGACGTTCCTCAGCTTCTCGCTGGAATTGGAAATCACGGGGCGCTGGCCGTGGCAAAAGGGACCCGCAGCGGCCCCGCTGGTTCCTCAGCCCCGGCAGGTTGACCGCGACAACGTCCGTTAGGCTTCACCCATGACTGAATCCAGCAGCGCCAAAGCGTCCGAACTGCTTCGCCTCCATCAGTCCCCCGAGATCCTTCAGGTGGTCAACGTCTGGGATGCCATCACCGCCAAGGTCATGACCGATGTTCCGGGAACCACGGCTCTTGCCACGGCGAGCCATTCCATTGCCGCAACTTTGGGCTATGAGGATGGCGAGAACATTCCTGTCGACGACATGATCAACTTTGTTGGCCGTATTGCCGCGGCCACCCGTCTGCCAGTCAGTGCGGACCTTGAGTCCGGCTACGGCAACCCCGGGGAGACCACGCGGAAGGCCATCGGAGTGGGGATCGTCGGCGCAAATATCGAGGACCAGATGCGCCCACTGGAGGAGGCCGTAAACCAGATGGCAGCCGTGGCGCATGCCGGCTCGGCAGAGGGCATTGATTTCGTCCTGAACGCCCGGACCGACGCCTTCCTGAAGGGCAAAGACCGTGAGCGCGGGGATGTACTTGCGGATGCGGTCTCCCGCGGCAGGGCCTTCCTGGACGTCGGCGCCACCACCGTCTTTGTACCGGGGCTCCTGGACGAGCCCACGGTCGCCGCGCTGGTGGACGGCATTGGCTGGAACAAGGTTTCGGTCATCAACGTCCCCGGGTCCCTGCCGCCGGCCAAGCTGCAGGAACTGGGCGTTGCCCGCATTTCGTACGGGCCCTGGACCCAGAGGGTCGCGCTGACTGCCCTGGCCGACACGGCTGCCAGTCTGCTCGCGGGTGGGCAGCTTCCCGCGGACACCCGCCCGTTGAACTAAGAGCGTCCGGCTGACTACCGGGAGCTTGCGCACCCGAACGAAGGAGTGGAAGGACCGTGACCGGAAACCCGGGTGCTTCAGAAGTGTGGCCGCGGCCGCCGGAACTTCCCAAACCGGTATTCTCCGACCAGCGCTGGCTGGACGCGGCCTTCCTCCACTGGCGCATTCCAGAGGCAGTGGCAGCCGCGTTCATGCCGGAAGGGGTCCAGCCGGATGCGTTCGACGGCAGTTCCTGGGTGGGCCTGATCGGCTTTCGAATGGTGCAAGCGGGACTGGGGCGTGGCCCCGGCATCCCATACCTCGGGAGCTTCAATGAGGTCAACGTCCGGCTCTACTCCCGCGAGCCGGACGGGACACGCGGAGTGGTGTTCCTGAGCCTGGACGCGGACCGGTTGCCGGTGGTCCTGGCGACGCGTGCCGCGGGAATTCCGTACGTGTGGTCACGGATCCGGCAGTGGCCGCCCTTCCCCGGCAGCACGGATGAGGCTGCCGTGGGTTACTCGGTACGCCGGTTCGGCACCTCAGCGCCCGGCAGCGACTTCGCGGTCATCCCCCAGCTTCACATGCCTGCTGCTGACCCGTTGTCCACCTTCCTGACAGCCCGGTACGGCATGCACGGCAGCTTCCACGGCACGAGCTATTACGTTCCGAATACCCACCACGAGTGGCCGCTCTTCGGTGCGGAGGTCCACCAGCTCAGTGACGGACTGATCGGAGCCGCCGGCATCGGCGTCAGCGGCCCACCTGAGTCGGTCCTCTACTCCCCTGGGGTTCGGACAAGATTCGGCAGGCCGCGGCTACTGGGAACCGGCGGCTAGAGACCGGCGTCCCGCCAGCCCGAACCTTCGCTGAAGTGGCTCACCAGAGTGCCCAGCCCTGCCGGCACGGAGTCTGAAGGGTCGAAGGACAGGGACGCGTCGGAGGCACGGCTGTGGCTATCAGCTGTTCAGCCTCAAGCTTCGCCTCGGGCACAGTGGCACCGACAATGCCGCCGCCGCGAAAGGCCCTGGCGGACTACTTGCCCAGCCCGGCCTTCCTCAGCGCCTCGGCCATCGCCGTGTTGGCTGGCTGGGGTTTGGGAGCATGCCTGGCACCGCCGGCGGCGCCTGTGCCCTGCTTTACAGGCTGTTGGCGATCCGGGCGTCCAGTCCGTTCAGCCTTTCGGCCGCCTGGGTCGCGCCGCCCGGAACCTGTCCCCCGCCGGCGGGTTCGTCGTCGAGCCTCAAGGTCAGCGAAATCCGTTTCCGTTCCGGATCAGCTTCCAGGACCTTGACGCGGACTATCTGGCCGGGCTTCACCACCTCACGCGGATCGGACACAAAACGGTTGGCCAGTGCAGAGACGTGCACCAGGCCATCCTGGTGCACTCCAACGTCCACGAAGGCCCCAAATGCCGCGACGTTGGTTACCGTTCCCTCAAGGATCATGCCGGGCACCAGGTCCGAGATCTTCTCCACCCCTTCGGAGAAAGTGGCGGCGGCAAAGGCGGGCCGGGGGTCGCGGCCGGGTTTGTCCAGCTCAGCGAGGATGTCCTTGACCGTGGGAAGGCCGAACGTATGGTCGACGAATGTTTGCGGGTCCAGGGAGGATGCCGGCGCCGAACCGGCGGCCACCACGATCTTCCGCGCCACGGCATATGATTCCGGGTGCACGCTCGACGCGTCCAGCGGCTCGGCTCCCCCGGTGATCCGCAGGAAGCCTGCGCACTGTTCGAACGCCTTGGCGCCCAACCGCGGCACCTTCTTGAGGTCTGTCCGCTTGTTGAAGGGTCCGTGCTCGTTCCGGTAGGCCACGATATTTTCACTCAGCAGCGGCCCGACGCCGGCTACCCGGCTCAGCAGCGCGGGCGATGCAGTGTTGAGGTCAACACCCACGGCGTTGACGCAGTCCTCCACCACCGCGTCGAGGCTCCGGTCCAGCTTTGAGGCCGTCACGTCGTGCTGGTACTGGCCTACGCCAATGGACTTGGGGTCGATCTTGACCAGGCTCGGCGAGCGGATCCTGGAGGCGGCGGGCAATGGAGACGGCGCCGCGCAGCGAAACGTCCATCCCCGGCGCTCGGCGGCGGCCAGCGCGGATGCGGAGTATACGGATGCGCCGGCCTCGGACACCACGAGTTTCTGCGGCTTCCGGTCCACGTCCGGAAGCCGCTTGATCAGTTCGGCAGCCAGTTTGTCCGTCTCGCGGGACGCCGTCCCGTTGCCGATAGCCACAAGTTCGACAGCATGCTGCCGCGCCAAACGCACCAGGGTTTCCAGGGCGTCGTCCCATTTCCGCGCCGGTGCGTGCGGGTAGACCGTGTCAGTGGCCACTACCTTGCCGGTGCCGTCCACCACAGCAACCTTCACCCCGGTCCGCAGTCCGGGGTCGAGCCCCAGCGTGGCGCGGTTGCCGGCAGGGGCGGCCAGCAGGACATCCCTGAGGTTGGCGGCAAACACCCGGACGGCTTCGTCCTCTGCTGCCGCGAACAACCTGGTGCGAAGGTCGGAGGTGAGGCGCGCCAGCACGCGTGAACGCCAGGCCACCTGTGCTGTTTGCATCAACCATGCGTCGGCGGGACGGCCATGGTCGGCGACCCCGAGGAACCTGGCCACTGCGGACTCGTAGCGGGCACGGGCGGCGGTGAGGGCGGCGTCGTCCGATGGATCGGCTTCAGCGAGGTCCAGCTCAAGGACGTCGTCCTTCTCCCCCGGAACAGCGCAAGCACCCGGTGGGACGGCATCCGGTCCGGCGCCTGCGCGAACGCGAAGTAGTCCGCGAACTTCTGGCCTTCGGTTTCCTTGCCCTTCTTGACGCGGGAGACCATCCGGCCCTGGGTCCACATCCTGTCCCGCAGGTTCGCGGCGAGGTCAGGGTCCTGCGCCGCCTTCTCCACCAGGATGGCCCGGGCACCTGCGAGCGCGGCAGCAGGGTCACCGATGGAGTGCTCAGTATTGACGTATTTGTCGGCTTCGCGTTCGGGATCCAGGTCCGGCCGCTTCAGCAGCGCATCCGCGAGCGGCTCCAGTCCCGCTTCCCGTGCAATTTGGGCCTTGGTCCGGCGCTTGGACTTGAACGGCAGGTAGATGTCTTCGAGCCGTGACTTGGTGTCCGCTGCAAGGATTGCCTTGCGCAGTTCAGGCGTCAGCTGGCCCTGCGTTTCAATCGCCTCGAGGACTGCACGACGGCGGTCCGCCAGGCTCGCGGAGGTAGCGCAGCCGTTCGTCGAGGTCGCGGAGTTGGGTGTCGTCCAGCGTACCGGTGGCTTCCTTGCGGTAGCGGGCAATGAATGGAACTGTCGCGCCGCCGTCGAGCAACGCAACTGCGGCCTTTACCTGCCAGGACTTGACCCCCAACTCGTCAGCAATCTGGGCGAAGATCGCGTCTTCCCCGGGGGTGCGGGAGGTGGCGGAAACGGCGGAAGGTGCAGGCAGTTGAGTCACCAGAACATCTTGCCTTACCGGCCCGCCGGGCTCCACCGGACGCTGCACCAGTGAAGAGGCAGCAGGGGCAGAAAGGGTATTCCGCTGGGCCCTGCAAAGTGCTGTAGTGGACATGCCGTTACTGGCGCCCATGCTCGAGGAAGAGGCCATCATGCGGGAACTGCTTGTGGTGTTTCAGGAGGGGTTCGACGAGGCCAACATCACCGTGACAGTCAACGGCAAGGAGGTGCGGAGGGACCTGGGGGTCTCCACAAATCCGCTGCTCGGCATTGCATCCGAGGTGTCCGTGGAGCCTGCCCGCCAAGGGTGCACAGGTTGGGGTCGAAATCACCAATCGCGGGCTGAAGGCTATTACCAAGGTCAGCGGGAAGCCGAAGAGCGTGCTGGTATCGATCGAGGACGGGCGCCTGCTGATGAAGGAAGGCACGGGCCGCGAGGCTGTTCTTTAGCCAGCTTTCCAGGTCCCAAAACTGGCTCTGGTAAGAGTCCATTCGTTGGAGTAGCATCTGATCACCGCCGGCTTCCAGTGGAGTCCGGCGGGCCACATAAGTCTTCAGCCGGAAGTCGTCGGATGGCCTCCGGCGCCCGCTGCCCGGGACCAGCACCCCTGACAGCCGACGACGGCGGCACCCATGGTGGGTGCCGCCGTCGTCGTGTTATTCGGCGTGGCTGGTGTGCCGTTTAGCCTTGGTACAGCGGGTAGTCCGTGTAGCCGGTGGCGCCTTCGGCGTAGAACGTAGCGGCGTCGGGCTCGTTGAGCGGGAGGCTTTCCTTCCAGCGCCGGGCAAGGTCCGGGTTGGCGATGGCGGGGCGGCCCACCACGACGGCGTCAGCGTGGCCCTCGGACACCAGGTTCGCTGCTTCTTCCCGCGTGGTGATCACACCGAATCCGGTGTTAACCAGGAAGGTGCCACCGAACCGTGCGCGGAGATCCTGGACCAGTTCGCCGGTGGGTTCGTGGTGCAGGATGCTCAGGTATGCCAGGTTGAGCGGTGCGATGCTGTCCACGAGGACCTCGTATGTGGCGCGGACGTCCGCTGCATCGGTCTCGGCGATGCCCTGGACGTTGTGCTCGGGGAAATGCGCAGTCCCACGCGGTTCGCACCAAGGGCTGCCACGACGGCGTTGATGGTTTCGATGACAAAACGGGCGCGGTTTTCCGGCGATCCGCCGTAGCTGTCCGTCCGGACGTTGGAGTTCGGCGCCAGGAATTCGTGCAGGAGGTAGCCGTTGGCAGCGTGCGGCTCCACGCCGTCGAATCCGGCCTCGATGGCGTTCAGCGAAGCGTTGACGAATTCCTGGATGACCATGGGGAGCTCGTCGGTGGTGAGTGGGTGCGGCACGGGATACGGCTGCTTGCCGGCCGGCGTCCGGACCACGCCGTCGATGGCTACGGCGCTGGGACCGACGATAGGCAGACCACCGGTGATGTCCGAGTGGGAAACCCGGCCGCCGTGCATGATCTGCGCGAACATGCGCCCGCCTTCGGCGTGGACGGCGTCCGTAACCGTCTTCCACCCGGCAACCTGCTCCTGGGTGACGATGCCGGGCTGGCCCGGGTACGCCTGCCCGGCCGCGGCGGGGTACGTGCCCTCGCTGACGATCAGGCCCAGGGAGGCGCGCTGGCGGTAGTGCTCGGCGATGAGCGGGCCCGGGACGCCCTTCTCACCTGCGCGGAGACGGGTCAGGGGTGCCATCACCAGGCGGTTGGGAAGTTCAAGTTCGCCAAGAGTGAGTGGAGAAAACAGCATGCGCAGTTCCTTTCGAGGGCTGAAGACGTACTGTCCATGCCAACTGTGGGGCGCATGCAACTATTCCGGACTTTCCTGGATGCGACGGGTATCACAGGATTTCGTTGGGCTAGCGTGATCCTCCGGCTCCCGGGCAACCTTGGCCCTGCGGATTGGCGTTGCAGTCGTCGGCGTAGTTGCGGGTGAGGGAGCGCCACACGCTGATGCCCTGGGGTGGTGCACTGAACTGGCCCTGCCCGGGGATGGGCAGCGGCGGCCCGGCATTCACCGAGTAGGTGCCTTGGAATGAGGTGGTCAAGACAACCAGGAAATCTCCGGTGGATGCATACGCGTGGCTGGTCCGGGTCTTCTCACCCCACCGGTCCTGCGGGAGCGGACCTCCCATCGAAGGCTGGGGGCCGAAGACCGTGCCGTCACCGTAGTTCCACGTGTACTGAACCGGAGTGGCCACTACGTGGACCTTCTGGCCGAACATGGTGATGTCGAACCGCTGTTCACCCGCCTCCGCATAGAAGTTCGTCTCGGCGCCGCGCAGGCTGTTGGGACTGGGCTGGGCCACGACCGCTCCGGCACTGACGGGCAGGTTCTGGAACTGCCGCTGGATATCTGCGGCGATCCGGGGCAGGAGGTCCTCCGGCTTTGGATCGTAGAGGCAGGTGGGCCCGGAATGGTGTGCCCAAACCGCTCCCGGCACGCCCCGCGGCCGCGACAGCCACATCACCGGAATGCCCTTGGAGCCGTCTTCCCGGTCCTTGCAGTCAAGCTGGCGCCCGAGGCAAGGGGTGTCAAAGTCGCCACCCCCGAGATGGCATTGGAGTTCGTACTTGTACTCATTGGGGTCGGTGGGGGGTTCTGTAGGGTTCACCGGAACAAACTCGTTCCGTTCAGCGTCCCACGTGTGCCCACCCATCGTGAGGCCCGGACTCCAAGCGCCACCAAATTCTGGGTCGTCACCGCCGTCCGCCTTTGCTGGGGAAGCAGTCAGCAAGACAGATATGACCGCTACGAGGAAGAGAGACAGCAGTCGGGAAGGGCACATTGCTAGCCAACTATGTTTCCGAGCTCAACCACCGACCATTTACCCTCGGCGAAGGTAAGGACGATCAGGTTTCCTTGGTCGGGCGCCTGAGGGTCAGTCCGCGCCACAGTCCCATCTGCCCTCATATAAGACAAAGGATCCTGATGAACCTGAGCTGCAACTTGATAGGTGCCCTTCTGGTCTTTGTTGAACGTCGTGCTTGTGACAGGCGTTGACAGCTTGCCTCCAACCAACCAGCGCCCCTCTGAGTGCCAATCCTTTATCACCTTGCTAACCTTCTGACACGCTTCGCATGGGTTTGGAGCAATACTTTCAAATAAGGCGATGTCGCCCGTCTCGTATGCATAGCTCAAAACGGAGAACCAATGCTTCGTGAAGGCTTCGGCACCTTCCTTCGTCTCCGTCTTGGCCACCTCGGGAAGCACAGGCACCGGGACGTTCTGGGCCGGGCCAGTGGCGTCTGCCGGTTTGTAGACAGCCCTGGGTGTGGGCGTTGGGGTGGCAGAGGCGCTTTGCGTCGCGGACTCCGTAGCAGCCGGGGAGGTAGCGCCGGGATCTGCAGGTGCCCCACCGGCGCAGCCGGACAAGGCCAGGGTGAAACCAACAACCAGGGCTGCCGCGCTGCACTGCACAGTGCGTGGCGAAACGAATGTGCGTGACGAAACAAATGCGCGGGACGAAAAGTGGTTCTGTGATGTCATGGGCCGCTATTCCCCCAGTAGTTTCAAGACGGCTTGCTCCGGACAGTGCCTTAAGGGTAGCCCACGTCACAATTTGGCGATCAAACTTATCCACAGCCAAAGCCCCGTTCCACCAGCACGCCTTGAAAGCAAAAGTCACAAAGAAAGCCGGCGCACCGAAGTGCACCGGCTTCCTAACAAACAAAGCTACTTCTGGGCGGGCAGTACCAGGCTCCCCGTCTTATTGGTCGACAAGGCCAGCGAGGAAACATACTGCGGGCCGCCGTCGGGCGCATCCTGCGCGGACCGCATCATGTCGGGACGTTCGAACTCCAACCCCGTCACGTGGCAAAGGAGCTTGGCGTCGCTGGGGTTCCCGTCGGCGTCGAACATTGGCAGGTCGATCCCGTCGTCGGTGCGCCGGAGGTAGAACTTGCCCCGGGTCAGCACGGCCAGCACCGGGGGCAGGACCAGCGCCAGGCCCACCGCGAAGATGGGTGAGTAAGGCTGGATCGCGGGACCGAACGCCCCGAAGAACACGGCAATGGAGACCGCGGCGGACACCAGCATGGACACGAAGCCAACAGGGTTCACGGCATACAGCATGCCGCGGCGGAACTCGGCGACCTTCGGGGAGATCCTGAGCAGGTACTTGTTGATGGCGATGTCGGACGCCACCGTGACCACCCACGCCATGGCGCAGTTGGCGTAGAACCCGAGGATGGTGTTCAGGAAATCGAACATGTTCGCTTCCATCAGGACCAGTGCGATCAGCAGGTTCACCACCACGAACACCATGCGGCCCGGATAGGTCTTGGTGATGCGCGTGAAGGAGTTGGTCCACGCCAGCGATCCTGAGTAGGCGTTGGTGACGTTGATCTTGATTTGGGAGATGACCACCAGCACCACGGCCAGAGTCATGGCGAGCCAGGCCGGCATCATCTCCTGGTAAACGCCCAGGAACTGGTGCACCGGCTCGTTGGCGGTGGCCGAGGCGGCGGGATCCAGCGTCGCAATGAGATAGATGGCGATGAACATTCCCACGGCCTGCTTGATGGCCCCGAAAATCACCCAGCCTGGACCGGCGAGGATCACTGCGCGCCACCAGGCCCCACGGTTGGCATCGGTGCGGGGCGGCATGAACCGGAGGTAGTCGATCTGCTCGGCGATCTGCGCCATCAGGGACAGGCACACGCCGGCGGCGAGCATCACGGACGCCAGGTTCGGGCCGCCGTCACCGGCCGCACCCGTGTAGGCGAAGAAACTGCCAATGCTCTCCGGGTGCGAGACCAGCAGGTAGCCCACGGGCACCACCATCAGGAGGAGCCAGAGCGGGGTGGTCCACACCTGCAGTTTGGCCAGCGTGTTCATGCCGTAAATGACTAACGGGATGATGATCATGGTGGACGCCGCGTAGCCCAGCCACTGCGGAACGCCGAGCCCCAGGCTCCAGGCCCTGCGCCATGATGGAGCCCTCCAGCGCAAAGAAAATGAAGGTGAAGGTCGCGAAAATGACGTTCGTGACCACCGAGCCGTAGTAGCCGAAGCCGGAGCCGCGGGTGATCAGGTCCAGGTCGATGTTGTACCGGGCCGCGTAGTACGCAAGGGGAAAGCCCGTGGCGAAGATGACCACGGCTGCAACCAGGATTCCCAGGATCGCGTTGACCGTGCCGTATGAGATGCCGATGTTCGCGCCGATCGAGAAGTCCGCCAGGTAGGCGATGCCGCCCAATGCACTGGTGGCCACCACGCCTGCGCTCCACTTGCGGTAGGAGCGTGGCGCGAACCGCAGCGTGTAGTCCTCCAGGCTTTCCTTCGTGGCGTTGAGGGCAGCGGTGTTGCCTGCCGTGGGGATTGCCGGAGAACGTCCGACGCCGGAGCCACCAGCGGGTGCCGCCGGTTCCAGCAGTTGCGTTGAGTCTGTGTCGTTGCCCATTGGGTGCGTCGCTTTCGTTTGCATTCAGCCTTCATGGCCCTGCGAGCGACGCTATCCAGCGGGAAATACAGCCGGGTCACAGGCCTGTTTCCGAACTGTTAAGCCTTGACTGGGATGTCATAAAGCGGTGGAAATGGGGGCACAAAGCCTCTGGCGCATTTCTACCCCAAGTAGAAGAATGGCCGCATGATGTTTGAACACGCGGACGGCAACCCTGTCCTGGAACTCGATGATGAGCAGTCGTGGCGGCTTCTGGCGGCTACGCAGCACGGCCGGCTGGTGGTCTCCGTGGCATGGGAACCGGACATATTCCCCGTGAATTACGTGACCTCGAACCGGAAGGTCTACCTGCGAACCGCTCCTGGGAACAAGCTCGCACAGCTGACCATCAACTCCAAGGTGCTGTTCGAAACCGACGGCATCCTGTCGCAGGAGGCATGGTCCGTGATCCTCCGCGGGACCGCACGGGTCCTTAGCAACTCGGCTGAGCTCGCCGCCATCGAGGAACTCGGACTGAAGACCTGGGTTCCCACGCTGAAGGACTTCTACGTGGAGATCGAGCCGAAGTCCGTCAGCGGCCGCCACTTCGTGTTCGGCGAACAACCGGAGCGGGAGATCTAGGGACTCCTAGACTGGAAGGATGGCGGACACTTCCAGTGCTGACAAAGCTTCTGCTGACAGGCTCACCCCCAAGCAGCGCAGCTGGAACATGTCCCGGATCCGCGGCAAGAACACCAAGCCCGAGCCTGCTAGTGCGCCGGCTGCTCCACGCCAGGGGCTACCGGTACCGGTTGCACGGCAGGTCCGGCGGCAGCAAGCTGCCCGGCAACCCGGACCTCGTCTTCGCCGGCCGGCACAAGGTCATTTTCGTGAACGGCTGCTTCTGGCATTTCCATGACTGCAGGGTGGGGCTGCATGCCCCGAAAGCGAACGCGGACTTCTGGGCCGCAAAACGCACCCGGACCCGGGAGCGTGACGCAGGCCAGCGCCTGTTGCTGGAAGACGCCGGCTGGGAGGTACTGACAGTCTGGGAATGCGAGCTGAAGGACCGTTCAGCCCTCGAAGCCCAGTTGGTGCACTTCCTCGAAGCCGGCGCCTGAAGGTCTCCAAAAAGGAAATCTTGAGGCAATCTTCAGTGGTTGCCATTGCTGTCCTTGATCTTGGCCCGACAGAATGATCGAGTTGCCGGCGATCAGGTGAACCGCCACTGACAGTTTCGGAGCAGCTATCCTCTATCCCCTAGCTTCTCCGTGCCAACAGGGCGGATTTGAAGGCCGACGCCGACGAGTCACTGCTGTTGATCCGCCAGTCCGTTTCCTTTTGCATGTGGAACCAGACGAAGCCCATGACGTCCGGCTGCGCGGCCAAATAGGACACCAGGTCAGTGTTCCAGGCGGCCTTGGATCCTCCCAGGCTCGCTGGACGCGGTTTCCGCGATCAGCACGGGCTTCCCGGGCGCCAAGGTGCGGAGCCTGGGAGATGCCGGGGCCCAGGAGGTCCACCGGGGCAACCCAGCTGCTCCAGGTTTGCGACGTTCCCCAGTTGTAGCCGTCCAGGGCCACGATGTCCGCGTATCCTGGGCCCGGGTACAGGCCTGCCAGGTCAGTCGCCCCCCAATACGGTACGTTCGGAGACCAGACCCACTGGACATTGCCGGCACCCGTGGCGGCAACCACGTCATGCACGTGCCGCCAAGCGGCCACATACTCACCCGCCTGGTTGCCGTTGACGCCCTCGGCCCACGGATACCAGTTGCCGTTCATCTCGTGGGCGAAGCGCAGCATCACCGGCTTGCCCCAGGCCGCAAGGGACTGGCCCCACTGGCTGATATACCCGTCAAAGTCCCCGGCCGTGATGCGGGCCAGCGAGTACGCCGGCTGGTTCACCCCGCCTCCCCACGCCCAGGGCTCCCAGGTGACCAGGGGCGTGGCTCCGCGCGAGCGGACAGCGTCCAGTTCGGTAATGGGCGGGGACTGCAGGAAGTCTTTGTAGCTCATCACGATCGAAGGGACTTCCCCGGCAACGGTGGCGACCTCGTCCAGTTCGGTGCTGGCCAACGGCCCCCGGGGGTGGCCACCCCGAAGCGCAAGGGTGCAGAACTCATGGTTGGCACCGGTGCGGGTGCTGGAGCGGGAGCCGCCTGGACCACGAACGTGGCTGATGCCTTGATGGACGACGTCTTGGCAGTGATGGTGAGGTTTCCGGTGGACGCTGCCGGAATGGTGATGCCCGTGCTGAAAGCACCTGTCGATGTGGTTTGGAAAGCGAACGTAGTGGAGCCCACAATCACCGTGCCCGTGGTGGACGCCTTGAACCCCGTTCCGCTGACGGAGACGGCGGAACCCGCCGGACCAGAGGCGGGATCGAGCGTAATTTGCGGTGACGTGGCTGCGTTCGCTGGCTGGACTACGGACACCGCCAATCCAGCCCCGATTACGAGCGCGACAAAGAAGGACCTTAGTAATCGAAACACGGCAATCTATCCCCAGATTGAAAAGGCGGCAACCGCCGCGGACGACGTCAATGCAGAAAGCACTGGCCTCGATCCTATGGGCAAAAAACCGCACTCCGATCAAGAAAACCACAATTCTTGCCGAGACTTCTGCTAGGTCAGGGGAACGGTCCTAACCTGAAAAAGAGCAAGCACCCCCGCATCCCAGCCCCGTTTTCCCGAGTCCGTAAACCCAGCAGAAACCCGCAGAAAGGAGTGTCATGAGCACGTCAGATGATGCGCCAAGGCCGCTGGTGGACCAGTCCGTCCTGGACCGGCTGCGGGACGAACTCGAGGAGGAAGAGGGCTACAGCCGGGTCTTCGTGGGGAACTTCATCGAGTACCTCCCGCAGCGGCTGGGCCGGTTGCGGCTGGCCCTGACCACCGGTGACCTTGAAGGTTCCATGGACGCCGTCCTGAGCCTGAAGACCTCAAGCCAGATGGTGGGAGCCGAACGCCTGGCCGGACTGGCACTGGAATTGGAAAACGAGATCCGGGCTGAGGCCCGCCACGCCGACATGGCGGTGGCGTTGCCCCGGCTGGCCGCAACGTACCTGCGGCCCATCACCCAGTGCAGCAGGCAGACCATGCACCGGCTGCAGGCTCAGTGCTGCCCGGGTGCCAAGCGGTAACCCACCCCCGAACGGTCTGCAGCCACCGCGGCTGCTGCGGCGAGTCACCCAGCTTTTTGCGCAGGTTTCCCATGTGGACCTCCACGGAACGTTCGTCTGCCTCGCTGATGTAACTGCCGACGTCGTAATCCTCGTCGCGGAGCCGCCGCACCAGGTCGGACTTGGTCCGGACCGTCCGACCGGCTTCCAGGAGTGCGTACAGGAGTTCGAACTCCGTGCGGGTCAGGTTCATCTCCTTGCCGTCCACGGTGACGGTGCGGGAGGCGTAGCTGAGCTCCAGCCCGTTGTGGCTGAAGTTTCCGCGCTCCGGGTGGGCAGCACTGTCAGCGGAGGCGTCCACCGAAACTTCATGCGGGTCAGGAACAGACCGCGGCCGCCGCATCATGGCCGCAACCCGCGCGCGCAGCTCCCGCGGACGGAACGGCTTGGTGAGGTAGTCATCGGCGCCGGATTCGAGGCCGATCAGCGTATCCAGTTCCTCGGTACGCGCCGTCAGCATCACAATGTAGGCATCCGAAAACTCGCGGATCTGCCGGGAAACCTCAAAGCCGTCAATGTCCGGCAATCCGAGGTCCAGGGTGATGACATCGGGATTCAGGCTCTTGGCCATCAGGACGCCCTCTGCGCCGCCGCTGGCGACACTGACGTCGAATCCAGCCTGGGTCAGCACAGTGCGAACCAGTTCCCGAATGTCGTGGTCATCCTCGATGACCAGACCCACACGTGCCTCACTCATAGAGCCCCCTCAGTGCCAACGTCAGAAGTATAGCTGCCTGCGGATATCCTGCTGGTATGGTCCCGCATACCCACGCGTCCGCGTCCTTCGCAGCATGAGCATTCCCACTGCCTGGTCCTCGGGACGGCTGCGGTTCTTCAAGCGGCCCTTCCATGAATACCGGCTGACGGACCGTGTGGCGATGAGCCAGATGCCGTTGTTTGTGACCACCATCCTGACAGCCGTCCTGGTGTGGGCCTTCTTCCCCGACACCATGAACAACCCCCTGTTCGTCACTTTCCTCGTCTCGCAGCTGGCCATCATGGCGCTGTGCTACGTCATTCCCTGGGAGCGGCTGCCCTACACCAGCTTCCTGGGCGTACCGCTGCTGGACTTCATCTCCATCGGAGCGGGGCGGGAAGGCGGCCAGGAAAGCCTTACGGGGATCAGCCTGCTGGCCGTCTTCCCCGTCATTTGGCTCTGTGCGTCCGGCTACTATCCGCGGGCTGCGCTGTGGTTCTCCTTCCTTGGACCGCTGGCCATCATCTGGGTGCCGCTGCTCCTGAAGGGCAACTACACACCGCAGGACTTCGCGCGCTCCCTGCTGCTGCCCGTCATGATGCTCGGCATCGGCGTGTCCGTGAGCGTCCTGACCCTGAGCATGATGCGCCAGCAGAACCAGGCTGGAGGAAAAGGACGAGCAGTTGCGGGCCAGCCTGCGCACCAGCAAGCGCCAGGAATCACTGCTGAACACTGTGCTGGATACGGTGCATTTGGGGGTCCTCGCTGTTGATGCCGACGGCCATGACGTCCTGATGAACCGGAAGCAGCGGGCCAACCATGAACTGGCCCGGCCAAAGGACGTAGCGGACCCAAACGAGTCGCAGTTGCTGGTCTACGGGCCGGACCGGAAAACGCTGATCCCCGTCCAGGAGCGCCCTGTGCGCCGTGCCGTCCTGGGCGAAACGTTCACCGATTACCTGGTGTGGCTCGGTGACGGGAAGGACCAGCGGGCGCTCGTTACCACGGCACGGGCCATGAAGGATTCCGACGGCAACTTCACCGGCTCGGTGATTGTCTTTAGCGACGTCACGGACCTGGTGAACGCACTCACCGCGAAGGACGACTTCGTCTCCAGCGTCTCGCACGAATTCCGGACCCCGCTGACGTCCATCCTGGGCTACGTGGAGATCCTGCTGGCCGATGACCCGGAGGAACCGCAGCGCGAGATGCTGGAAATCATCCGCCGGAATTCCGAGCGGCTCCTGACTTTGGTGTCGGACCTGCTGTCCAGCCGGAACGGCCAACTGATCGTCTCGCCTGACGCCGTGGATGTGGCTGACCTGGTGCGCAGCAGCGTGTCCTCCGCAATGCCCCGCGCAGCTGCTGCCGGAATTGAACTTCGCGCGGAAACCCCGGAACGGCTGGAGGCCCGCGTGGACAGCGCCCGGATCTCCCAGGTCCTGGACAACTTGGTGTCCAACGCCATCAAATACTCACCGGACGGCGGCGAGGTGGTGGTGTCACTGGCGCAGGAAGACGGGCACATCGCCTGCCGGGTCACGGACACAGGGATGGGCATGGGCCCGGAGGACGCCTCCGAAGTGTTCGCCAAGTTCTTCCGCACCAGCAACGTACGGCGCACGGCTATCCCGGGCGTCGGCCTGGGCCTGCCCATCAGCAAGGCGATTGTGGAGGCACACGGCGGGACCATCCACGTGGACAGCACGCTGGGCCACGGGACCACATTTACATTCCGGGTGCCGGTGTAGCGGTCCTGAGCACCTCGCCCCAGGATTGGGAGGCCAATTCCCGAATGGATGCCAGGATGGCCGACGGCGGCTGGCTGAGATCCAGCGGGAACTCCACGATATCGATGTCCGTGTTCAGGATGCGGCGGAGTTTCATCTCGCCTTTGCCGGCGTAGACAAGCCAGGCGGTAGGCACGGCCAAGGCGGTGCAGTGGGCCAGCATTTGATAGTGGTCGGCGGTGAGCGACGCGCCCGCATCCGATGCCGCGCGGTACTTGGCGTTGTAGGCCACCACCGGGCGGCCGCCGAGCATGTGGACCGCATCAGGCCGCACGGACAGCCGGTCGGAATCCCGCACCGCCTCGCTGAGGAGGGCGTTGTACCGCAGCCGCAGCTCCCCGGATATGAAGCCATCGCGCTGCGCAGTGCCGCGCCCACGAAATCCTCGAAGACCTGCGCCATGTCCACCACGAACGACGCCGTCTGCTGTTTGCCCTCACCCGCTTCCGCGGACGCGTTGCGCAGCACCAGCTCGGCCAGGCGCAGGACTGCGTGATAGCGCAGGTTCATCCTGGTGGGTTTCCACGGCGGCACTGGGGCGCCCGTTGGGAGGCGCGTGACGGCGTCGAGCTTTCCCTTCAGCTGCCGCAACCGGCCCAGAACCTCAGGCCGGACCCCCGGCACCTGTCCCATCCGTTCCAGGGCAGCGCGCAGGATCCGGTTTTCGGCGATGTCTTCAGTGAACTCGTCGTAGGAGACCTCCAGCGGAACCAGCATGCCGGGGCGGCGGGAAATCTGGTCAGAAATCCGGATGCGCCCCTTGACGGTCCGCAGCGACTCGTCCACGGTGAGGTAGCCCTGCAGTATGCCGCGGCCCAGGGCACGTTCGGCCAGCTGCGCCAGGGATTCAGCGAGCGCGCTCCACAGGTCCCGGTCCTCATCCGCCGCCACCAGCTCCGGCCGGAACCCCTGCTCCCCCGCATAGCTGAGCAGGAACAGGAGCCTGCTCAGGCCCAGCCGGTCCTTCGGCCGGATGTCCAGCCTGGACCGTGGCCGTCCGCACCGAGCCCACCTTGCCCACCGGCTCTATCCGGTACAGCCCTAATCCCATGGGCGAGGCCTTGGCCAGGCCGCTCGAGTTCAGGAAGGAAGCCGTTGGCGTGTCCAGCCGCTCCACCACCCCGCTGGACAGCTCGTCCAGGACCAGGTGACGCACGGACGCCCGGGGGTCAGCGCGCTGCAATGCGTCCCAGCAGCTGGTCCAGCCCGAAGCGTTCCTCCAGCTGCGCCCGCGTCAACTGGCCATGGTAGTGCTCCTCCAGCAGCGGCATGAGCTCGTACTTCCAGATCCGGCGCAGTCCCGCCGGTGTTTGGGCGGCCGGCTTCATGAAGTACGACGGCCCGATCATCAGGTCCCGGTCCCACTCATCGATGGCCCCGTTCAGCGCATCCAGCAGCAGCGCCGGCTTGGTATCCAGTTGGCGGGCCTCCAGGAACCGGAGCAGGGAACCTTTGACCGGCTCCGTCTGCGGGTGCAGGCTCGATGAAGGAGAAGCGCCGGCGGATGGCCGCGTCCATCATGGCGATGGACCGGTCAGCGGTGTTCATGGTGCCGATGATGTAGAGGTTGTCCGGCAGGGTGAACGGCTCGTTGGGGCTGTACTGGAGGTAGATCCGGTCATCGCGGTACTCCAGCAGGAAGTACAGCTCGCCGAACACCTTGGCCAGGTTGGCGCGGTTCATCTCATCGATGATCAGGAAGTACGGCTTCTTCTCGTTCCCGGGCTTCGCAGCTTCCTCCGCGAGCCGGCGCAGCGGTCCGGCCACCAGCTTGAAGGACACCTGGCCTTCATCGGTCTTGTCCGGCCGGTAGCCCTCGAAGAAATCCTCGTACGCATACGACGGGTGGAACTGGACCAGCTTGACCCGTTCATCGGTGGTGTCGTCCGCCAGTTCGGCGGCGAGGTGCTTGGCCAGGTAGGTTTTGCCCGTTCCGGGAGGACCGTAGAGGACCAGTTGGCGGTTCTCCTCCAGCAGCTCGGCGATCTCCTGGAGGGGCTCCAGTTCCATGTGCAAGGAGGCCGCGAATTCCTGGGTCAGCGGGCGGAAGCCCTCCTGCACCGGGGGGACGACGGCGGCACCGTCAGTGTCGGCGTCGGGCTCGGTTTCCGCCTCGGCAGGCAGCAGCGCCTGCAGCGCCTGGACAACCCGGGTGACGTCCACCACGATGCCGGGGGTGGCCAGCTGCCGCTGCACGTGCCGGGGAAGGCCGGTGGCGGTGTGGCCGTCGTCGAACCAGCGCACCTTGCGGCGCAGCCGGCGGTTGTCGTCGTTGTACTCGGGCTCCCCCAGCACGCCGCCCAGCCGGACTGTTCCGGCGTGCTGGTAGAGCACCAGGTCCCCGGGTTTCATGACGGTCAGGAACGCAAAAACCGCGGTCTTGGTGTCCTCGCGCTCCACGTAGCCGAGGTGCTTGTAGTCCTCGTCCACTGCATGCTGGACCAGGCCGGCGGTAACGCCCGGATCCAGATGGCGGAGGTGTTCGACGTCGAGGGTCACCTTCTCGTCGGCGTGCCACGCGGTGAGCAGTTCGGCGTGGTCGCTGTGCGTGCGGAGCAGCCACGCCCGCCGTCCGGGGTCGCCCACTTTGCGCCACTGGCTGACCAGTTGGCGGGAGTACCAGTCGATGCGCTGGCCCGCCTGCTCGTCCAGGTGCATCCGGATGCGGTGGATGTCCGCGGTGATGTCCTCTTCACCGTCGCCTTTCGCCCCGCCCACCAGCGAGGCGAAAGCGTCGCGGATCTCCTGCCGCTCCACGTCCGCCACGACGGGCTCGAAGTAGCTGGGCCAGGCCAGGAACTCGATGCTGCGGCGGATGGCGGGCTGGTCGTCGGGGGTGGATGCGGCGAGCCGGTGGAACTGCAGGGGGTCCTTGACGGCCGCCTGCACCACGGCGGCCGGCCGCTGGGCGACGTTCCGGACGAACCGGCACAGCCACTTGAGGTGGTCCCAGATGGTCCAGTTGAACTCGGCGGTCCGGTCCCGGATAACGCCGTGGTCAGTCATCCCCGCGTACAGCTCCTCGGGAAGCTCCAGCGGCGGCTCCAGCCATCCCGCTGCCTCGGCCACGCGGGCGCGCTTGACCTTCAGTGACTTCACCTCGTGGGCGAGCGGTAGGGACTGCAGGAAGAGCAGGCTCCACGGCCAGCTGTTTTGCGCCGCGGGTGGCACCGTCCAGGTTTTCGCGGAGGTTGGTCATCATGGGCGCCTTGGGGTCCGCGATGCCCCGGTCCAGCCGGTCAAGCAACTCCGCCGCCGCCGGAACCGACCACGTCCTGGTGCGGCCATCCAGGGGCGAGGCCTTGCCCTGGAGGCCTGGACCCAACACGAACCACGCAGCGTCCTCAATCTCCTTGGAGATGCCGAGGGCGCGGGTCATGGCAACAGTGGCAGTGGGGGTCATGCCCTCAAATTTACAGGGTCAAGCTGGGCGGCCGCTCCACGCCGCCGGGGCGCCCTCCCGCCACACGGGGCTATTTGCCGGTGGCGGTGTGCTTCCGGCCGAAGATGAAGTACGCCATGGGCCCGATGAAATTAACGAACGATGCCGCCCGCCAGGCAGCCTTGGGCCCGTTGATGAACTCTGCCGGCCGCCGCGAAATGTCCCGCTGCGCTGCAACCAGCAAGGACAACTGCACGAAGGCCGTCACGATGGTGCCCACTTTTGCGGAGGGCGACATTTCCTTCCAGGACTTCTTCTTCCGCCCGGCGCGGTTCTTTTTGCTGGCCATGGGGGCTCCCTTTCGCTGTAAAACGTGGTTCCAGTCCAACGTGTCCTGTGCAGTCCTGTCCAGAGTCCTTATGCCTGTACAAGTCCTTGAGCGTGTAGCGGACTAGTGCCGGTACGGGGCCATCCGGTCTTTTTGTTCCTGGGTGAGCCTCTGCACGCTGCCCGTCGCAGCATCAACGAACGCCAGATGGCTGCTCGCCTTCACGCAGTCCTCCCGGGTGACGGGGTCCTGGAGCAGGTAGTGGATGTCAAAGCTGGCGCCCTTGACGGCGCCAATCCACAACTGGACCACCGCCGGAACGTTGCGGTACTCCAGTGTCCGGACGTAGCGGATCTTGTGGTCCACCACCAGGGCCAGGGTCCCGTCCGGGACATCATTGAACAAGGACACCGTGGGCTCGATGCCGGGAAGGCCTGCTCCCCGTGGCGGCCCGAAGGCTGCGATACGGGCCTCCTCCAGCATCCTCACGATCTGCACGTTGTTGATGTGGCCGTAGGCATCCATGTCGCCCCAGCGCATCGGCACCAGCACCTCGATCCGCTGGCCGCCGTGCGCGCTCAGCTGTGCACCGCCGTCGAATCATCAACCGGCAGCTCGCCTGCATCCGCACCCGCAAACTGCGACATGTAGAGGCGGTGGTATGCCCCGCCCGCGGCGAGGAGCACCTGGTGGTTGCCCTGTTCGACGATTCGTCCGTTCTCCATAACCAGGATGGTATCGGCATCACGGATGGTGGAGAGCCGATGGGCTATCACGAAACTGGTGCGGTCGGAGCGCAGCGCAGCCATGGCCTTCTGCACCAGGAGCTCTGTGCGGGTATCCACGGAGCCTGGTCGCCTCGTCCAGGATCAGCAGCGACGGGTTGGCCACGAAGGCACGGGCGATGGTGATCAACTGTTTCTCGCCCGCGCTGACATTGTTGCCTTCTTCGTCGATCACGGTGTTGTAGCCCTCCGGGAGGGCCCGGACAAAGCGGTCCACGAAGGTGGCCTTCGCGGCGGCCATGACCTGTTCCTCTGTGGCCTCAAGGTTGCCATAGCGGATGTTGTCGTAGATGGAGCCGCCGAACAGCCAGGCGTCCTGCAGCACCATTCCCACCTTGGACCGCAGTTCGGACCGGCTGAGGTGGGTGATATCCACGCCGTCCAGCATGATGGAGCCCGAGTTGAGCTCGTAGAAGCGCATCACCAGGTTCACCAGGGTGGTCTTGCCGGCGCCCGTGGGCCCTACGATGGCCACCGTGTTGCCCGGCTCTGCCGTGAAGGACAGGTTCTCGATGAGCGGCTTGTCCGGGGTGTAGCTGAAGGTGACGTGCTCGAAGTCCACGTGCCCGTCGGTTTTGGCCGGCAGGTGTTCGTTAGCGGTTTCGGCGTCCTGTTCGTCTGCGTCCAGGAACTCAAAGACGCGCTCGGAGGACGCCACACCGGACTGGAGCATGTTGGCCATGCCCGCCATCTGGCCCAGCGGCTGCGTGAACTCGCGGGAGTACTGGATGAAGGCGGTGGCATCGCCCAGGGACATGGCGCCGGAGGCCACCCGGAGTCCGCCCACCACCGCGATGCCCACGTAGCTGAGGTAGGAGACGAACTGCATGACGGGGAAGATGATCCCGGAGACGAACTGCGCCCCGAAGCTTGCCTTGTACAGTGCCTCGTTGCGTTCCTCGAACCGGGCGAGCATGTCCTCGTCCCGCCCGAAGACGCGGACCAGGTCGTGGCCGGAAAAGGATTCCTCGATCTGGCCGTTTAGTGACCCGGTGTTCTTCCATTGGGCCGCGAAGAGCTTCTGGCTCCGGGCCCCGATCAGGCCGGCTGCCACGCCGGAGAGCGGGAGCGCGACCAGTGCGATCAGGGCGAGCCTGCCAGGAGACGATGAACATCATGATGACGATGCCCACCACGGTCAGCACGGAGTTCACCAGCTGCGCAAAGGCCTGCTGGAGGGCCTGCTGGATATTGTCGACGTCATTGGTCACCCTGGACAGGACATCGCCGCGCTGGCGGGTGTCGAAGTAGTTCAACGGCAGGCGGTTCAACTTGCTTTCGGTATCGTCGCGCAGCCGCCGGATGACCTTCATGACGATGCGGTTCAGCACGTACCCCTGCAGCCACATGAAGATGTTGGCCACGAAGTACATGAGCAGGACGACGGCGATGAGCGTGGTCAGCTTGTCGAAGTTGATGCCCGTGCCGGGTACCAGTTCCATCCGGGCGACCATGTCCGCGAAGTTGTCCTGGCCCTGCTGGCGCAGGCCGTCCACGAACTGCTCTTTGCTGGCCCCGGCGGGAAGCTGCCTGCCGACTACTCCGGCGAAGATGACGTCCATGGCCTGGCCCAGGATCTTGGGGGCGATGACGTTCAGGACCACGGAGACGACCACCAGGCCCACCACTGCGCAGATGCCCACGACTTCCGGCTTCAGCAGGCCCATGAGGCGCTTGGCGGACGGCCAGAAGTGCTCGGCTTTCTTGGCGGGCATGCCGCCGAACATGTCCCCGTCCGCCTCGGAAGGCGTGAATTCCTCCTCGAAAAAGTCATCGTCCTCCGGGAGTGCGGACTGCTCGGTCTCTTCTGTGGAAGTGGTCTCTTCCACAGAAGAGGTGTCCTTCTTGCGGGGGCTCATGCTGCTTCCTCCACGCTCAGCTGGGATTCGACGATTTCCTGGTAGGTGGGCGAGGTTTCCAGGAGTTCCTCGTGCGTGCCGCGGTCCACGATGCGTCCGTTGTCCAGCACCAGGATCTGGTCCGCCTCGGTGATGGTAGAAATCCGTTGGGCCACGATGATCACGGTGGCGTCGGAGGTTGTGCGCTTGAGGGCGGCCCGGAGCCGTGCGTCCGTGGCGACGTCCAGGGCGGAGAAGGAGTCGTCGAACAGGTAGACCCGCGGTTTGGTCACCAGGGCGCGGGCAATGCAGAGGCGCTGGCGCTGGCCGCCGGAGACGTTGGTGCCGCCCTGGGAGATCCGGGCGTCCAGTCCGTTCTTCTTCTCCCGGACAAAGGACTCGCCCTGGGCCACCCGGAGGGCGTCCCACAGTTCCTGGTCCGTTGCCTCGGTCTTGCCGAACCGGAGGTTGTGCTCGATGGTGCCCGAGAACAGGTAGGGACGCTGCGGCACCAGGGCAACACGTTTGGTGATCTCGACGCGGTCCAGTTTGTCCACGGGGACACCGTCCAGCAGCACCTGGCCTTCGGCGGCGTCGTACAGCCGGGGCAGGAGGGACAGCAACGAGGTCTTGCCGGCACCGGTGGACCCAATGATGGCGATGGTCTGCCCGGGACGGGCGGTGAAGCTGATGTTGCTGAGCACCGGCGACTCGGCACCGGGGTACGCGAACGTGACGTTGCGGTACTCCACCACCCCGGCCAGGGACGCCGGCGCCTCGGGGCGTTGGGGGTCATGGATGGAAGGCTCCACGTGGAGCACCTCGCCGATGCGGTCGGCGCAGACGGAGGCGCGCGGGATCATCATGGCCATGAAGGTACCCATCATGACGGCCATCAAGATCTGCAGCAGGTACTGCAGGAACGCGGTCAACGACCCCACCTGCATGGCGCCGGCGTCCACCCGCTGGCCGCCAAACCAGAGCACGGCCGCGGTGGACAGGTGCAGGATCATGCTGATGGCCGGGAACATGAGGACGAACAGGGCACCAATGCGGAGCGAGACATCCGTGAGTTCCTGGTTGGCTCCGCCAAAGCGGTCCATTTCATAGGGTTCACGCACGAAGGCCCGCACCACGCGGATACCGATGATCTGTTCCCGCAGCACGGCGTTGATCCGGTCGATCTTCCGCTGCATGGAGCGGAACAGCGGCATGAGCCGGACCACCAAGTATCCCACCACCACTGCGAGCAGCGGGACTGACACCCAGACAAGCCAGGACAGGTTAAGGTCCTCGCGCAGGGCCATGATGATGCCGCCGATGCACATGATGGGGGTGGCCACCATGAAGTTCAGCCCCATCAGGAGGAGCATCTGCACCTGCTGGACATCATTAGTGCCGCGGGTGATCAGCGTGGGGGCGCCGAACGCGTTGACGTCCTTGGCGGAGAAGCTGGTGACCTTGCGGAACACGGCGCGGCGCAGGTCCCGGCCCACCGCCATGGCCGTCCGGGATCCAAAGTAGACACCGGCGATGGCCGCGGCCACCTGTGCGAAGGCAACCAGGAGCATCACCGCACCGGTGCGCCAGATGAAATCGGTGTCCCCGCGCGCCACGCCTTCATCAATGATTTGGGCGTTCAGGCTTGGCAGGTAAAGGGCCGCAATGGTGGAGGCGAGCTGGAAAATGACGACAGCCACAATGTACGGCACATACGGTTTGGAATAGCGCCGAATGAGGGTGAGGAGCATGGACCCAACTCTAGTAATGCCCACCGACAATTGGTCCCCCGGACGCCTATTTTCCCGCCGGGACCTTCAACTGGACAGCTCCGGGACAACGGCAGGAGCCCGGCCCGTACCATGCAGGAAAGCCGCAGCCCGCACCGGGAAGGATCTCCGGATGCGGGCTGCGGCTTCAACATAGGCCCTCAAGGGCGTGGCCGGCCCCGCCAGGGACGGCCTTCCGACGGCTTACCGCCCCTGGGGCGGTTCCGAACCGTCGGCGGACGGTGCGCCCTGCGGGGCTGCGGCACTGTGTTTGCCGTGGCCGGCAAGGTACAGGGCCGCTGCTGCCTGGATCTTGCGTTCCTTCAGCAGCTTGCGCTGCATGCGGCTGAGCTCCGCCGCAGTGGCTGCCTGCTTGGCGGCCACCTCCTGCTGGGAGCGCAGCTGTTCCTGGATGTCCAGCACCATGGAGCCCAGCTCTGCCTGCTGCCGCGCCAACAGGTGCTGGGTGTCCTGCAGCTTTTGCAGGGTGGTGGCAGCGCTCGCGATCGCGTCGGCAGCCTTGTCCACGTTGTCCGCGGACCGCAGGTCAGGCTCCTCGGAGCGGAAGCTCCGTGCGAAGACTTCCTCGAAGTCATCCGTGGCAACCCCGCCGGGCGCTGCTGCGGCAGCAGCAGCACCGCCGTCGTACACCTTGGCCGGTGCCTTAGCGGCATGCGCAGCACTCCGGGCGCTCACGGCACCGGCGGGGACGTCCGCTTCCGGCACAGGGGCGGAGACCATGGGCAACTGGCCGGTCATGGCTGTCATGCCCGCTTCACCGGCGGCATTGGCCTGCAGTGTGGCCTCGGGGGTGATGTCAACTGTCTTGCGCAGCGGCACTTCCTTGATGAAGATCACGGCGATCAGCGCAACCACGCTCACGACGGCGGAGATCATGAAGATGCCGGCCGTGGCGTCACCGTAAGCAGCGCGCATAACGTCTGCGATCGGCGCGGGCAGGTCCTTGAGATCCATCGTGGCGCCGCTGTTTCCGCCGGCCTGGATGCCCAGCTTCGCGAGCCCGTCGGTGGCAAGATCCTTGACGTGGTTGCCCAGTACAGCGCCCAGCACGGACACGCCGATGGCACCGCCCACTGAGCGGAAGAAGGCAACGGAGGCACTGGCAGAGCCGATGTCCTGGGCGCGGACGGTGTTCTGCACGGCGAGGACCAGGTTCTGCATCAGCATGCCCAGGCCGATGCCGAAGATGCCGGTGTAAAGGCCGGTCAGCCAAAGTTCGGTGGTGTGGTCCATGGTTCCAGCGAGCGCAAGGCCACCGATCAGCAGGATGGTGCCGCCAATCAGGAAGCGCTTCCACTTGCCGTAACGGCTGATCAGCTGGCCAGAGACCACGGAACCAACGAGGTTGCCGGCGATCATGGGCAGTGTCAGCAGGCCTGCCTCGGTGGGCGTGGCGCCGCGGGCTACCTGGTAGTACTGGCCCAGGAACGTGGAGGAACCGAACATGGCAACGCCAACGGCCACGGAGGCAACGATCGCAAGGGCGGTGGTGCGATCGGAGATGATCTTCAGCGGGATGATCGGCGCTGACACCTTGGACTCAACCAGCACCAGGAGCGCCAGCAGCAGGACGCCGCCGCCCACCATGACGGCGGACTGCCAGGACCACCAATCGTAGTAGTCAGCTTTGCCGGCGAAGGAAACCCAGATCAGGAGCAGGCTGACGCCGGAGGTCAGCAGGATGGCACCGAGCCAGTCGATTTTGGCGGGGCGCTTGACGTGCGGAATCTTCAGCGTGACCTGGAGCAGGATCAGCGCGACGACGGCCAGCGGCACGCAGACAAAGAAGGTCCAGCGCCAGCCCAGCGAACTGTCCACGATGAAGCCGCCGAGCAGCGGGCCGCCGGCGGTACCGACGGCCATGACGGCGCCCATGTAGCCGGAGTACTTGCCACGTTCGCGGGGCGGGATGATGGAGCCGATGATTGCCTGTGCCAGGGCGGTGAGGCCACCCATGGCGATGCCCTGGATCACGCGGGCAGTCAGCAGGAACGGGATGTTTTCGGAGAAGCCTGCCATGACCGAGCCGGCAACGAAGATCACGATGCTCAGCTGGACCAGGACCTTCTTGTCGAAGAGGTCAGCGAGCTTGCCCCAGATTGGGGTGGTGGCCGCGTTGGCCAGCAGCGCCGCCGTGATGACCCATGCGAAGTCCGTTTGCGTGCCCTTGAGCTCGGACATGATGGTGGGCAGCGCGTTGGCGACGATGGTGCTGCTAAGGATGGCGGTGAAGAAGGCAGCGAGGAGGCCGGTCAGGGCCTCCATGATCTGCCGGTGGTTCATGGGTGCGCCCGGTTCGTGGCGCTTTGATTGCCGCGATTCCTGCCTGGCGGTGCGTTCGCGCTGGCGCTCGTGCTCCTGGTCCGCGGCGGCGGTGACGTTAGCCATTGATGGACTCCTGCGTTTTTTGTTCGGTGGATGTTCCGGCCGCCCTTGCCCGGATGGAATTCTTCAGGGATGCGGTGAGCTTGTTCAGCATCGCCGCTGTTGCAACGGCGTCGTCCTCGTTCCAGTCGGAGAGGTAGGACTGCAGCGCCTCCGCCCGGTGCCGCACCAGGCTCCGCCAGCTTCTCCTTGCCCCGCGGGGAAAGTGCCAGCAGCTGGGCCCGGCCATCGTCCGGGTCCGGAGTGCGGACCACCAGGCCCGCATCCGCCAGGCTCGGCCACGTGCCGGCTGAGTACCGGCGGGCTGACCCCCAGTCGTTCAGCCAGGTGCGCGGCGCGGGTCTCCCCTCGCCAATGAACTTGAGCACGCCCTGGAGGGCGATGCCTGTGTCCTGGCCTTTGACGTTGATCATGGTGACACAGCGCAGTGCGCGCTGGAGGTCGTAGATGTGGCTGACGAGGTCGGCGGCGGTGGCCGGTGCGACAGACATGATGCTCCCTAAAGAATTAGTTGCTGCAAGCAACTGTATCAGAAAAAGGTTGCTTAGGGAAACGAAGTTGTTGTGGTGCCGCGTTAACCCACAAGCTCCCCCGCTTCGATGTCCGGGAAGCGAGGGAGCTTGTGCAATGAAGGTGCGGTCAGGGGGCCAGGTGGGTGGGGCCGAACATCTTCAGGAGGGTTTCAACCACGACGACGTTGGGCCCGTCCGCAGCGAATCCTGCCCTGAGCGCGTCCCCCACATCCTCTGGTGCAACCCTGGTGGCGGGCACACCAAACGATTCGGCCAGCTTGACGAAGTCGGGGCGGGCAAGCTCGGTGGCGGTGGCCCGCCCGAACGCACCCACCATGTACTCGCGCAGGATGCCGTAGCCGCCGTCGTCCACAATCAGCCAGGTAACCGGCACGTTGTGCTGCTTCGCAGTGGCCAGTTCGGCGATGGAATACATGGACGATCCGTCGCCGGAAACGGCGAGCACCCGGGCGGGCTTGCCCCGTATTTGCAGTCCGACGGCCGCGCCGATGGCACCGGGAAAGGCGTAGCCCAGGCCGCCGGCGCCCTGGGCCGAGTGGAACTGCCCGTGGCGTGCGTCCCAGCAGGACCAGCCCCAGTAGGCGGCGATGGTCATGTCCCAGAACGTCTGCATGTCTGCCGGCACGGCCTCACGGATATCAGCCAGGAACGCCAGTTCCTTGGCCAGGTCCTGCGATTCCAGCCGGCTGCGGACCTTGGCAAGAGTCTCCTTGACCAGCCCTTCCGGGGTGCTGCCGTGCCAGTCCGGCGCCATCGGCTTGGCCTGCTCAAGGGCTCCATCCAGCGCCGCCAGCGCCTGGCCGGCGTCGGCGCGGATCCCAAGCCCTGGCCGGTTGGACTCCAGGACCCGCGGCTCGGCGTCGATCTGGATGATCCTGCCCCGCGGCTCGAAGGTGAAGTAGTTGGAGGTGACTTCACCCAGGGACGAACCGATCACCAACAGGACGTCCGCGTCCTCGAGCAGGTCTGTCATGTAGCGGTCCTCGATCCACGACTGCAGTGACAGTTCATGGTTCCAAGGGAACGCTCCGTTGCCGCCCGGGGTGCAAATCACGGGTGCGCGGAGTTTTTCCGCAAGCGAGAGCAGAGATTTCTCCGCCTTGCCGCGGCGGGTTCCACCACCGGCAATGATGGCCGGGCGCCTTGCTGTTTCCAGCCACTTCACGGCCTCCCGCACCAGTTCAATCCGCGGCGGATTGTCCGCTGCCACAGCCAGGGCATCCTCGACCGGCGGGACCATGATCGGGTCCTGCAGCACGTTTTGCGGGATTTCCAGCCACACCGGGCCCTGCGGGGAAGAGATGGCCTCGGTCCACGCGTCCTGGATGGCCGACGGGATTCCGGACGCGTGCTGGATCAGCCGCTGGCTCTTGGTGACGTTGGCCGCGGACGCCTTCTGGTCATCGAGCTGGTGGAGCATCCCCTTGCGGCGGGCGCCCAGGCCTTCCAGCGGGATCTGGCTGGCCACCACCACCATCGGAACGCCCGTGGCGTAGGCCTCCTGCAGCCCCGCCAGCGACGTCAGCGCGCCGGGACCGGTGGACAGGAACAGCACGCCTACTTCGCCGGTGGCGCGGGAGTACCCGTCGGCGGCGAAGGCCGAGTTGTTTTCGACCCGGGACGAGACAAAGCGCAGGCGGCCGCGGCCCATGGCGTCGAAGAGTCCCAGGGCATGCTGACCGGGGATGCCAAAAACGGTCCTGGCGCCGAGAGCTTCGAGGGTTTCGACCACGAGGTCCCCGCCGTTGCGGACGCTGCTCCGTCGCGCCGGGACGGGCGCGTCCAATGTGGTCATGGCCCTACTCCTTGGTGGCGGCAGCGAAGCCGGCGGGGCGGCGGACTTCCTGGCCGAGCGACTGTGCCTGGTATCCGGTTTCCGTTCCGAAGCGGCTGCCTGGCATGGCGTTGTCAGCCATGAGGGTCACAAGTTCGTAGGCGACGTGGCTGGCGGCAACGCCGGTGATCTCGGCGTGGTCATAGGCAGGCGCTACCTCGACCACGTCGGCCCCCACCAGGTTCATGCCCCGGAAGCCACGGATGATTTCGAGGAGTTCGCGGCTGGTGATGCCGCCGGCCTCCGGGGTGCCGGTGCCGGGAGCGTGCGCGGGGTCGAGCACGTCGATGTCGACGGAGATGTAGAGCGGGCGGTTGCCGATCCGGTCGCGGACCTTGGCCACCGTCTCCAGGACGCCCTGGTAGTAGACGTCGGCGGAGGTGACAATGCCGAAGCCGAAGCGGTGGTCGTCGTCGAGGTCCTTCTTGCCGTAGAGCGGGCCACGGGTGCCGATGTGGCTGATCGCCTCGGTGTCCAGGATGCCCTCCTCGACGGCGCGGCGGAACGGGGTGCCGTGGGTGTATTCGGCTCCGAAGTAGGTGTCCCAGGTGTCCAGGTGGGCGTCGAAGTGCAGCATGGCAACAGGTCCGCCGGCGCGTTCGGCGGCGGCACGGAGCAGCGGAAGGGCGATGGTGTGGTCTCCGCCCAGGGTCAGCAGTTTGCTCCCGGCGGCAGTGAGGTCCAGCGCGTTCTGCTGGATGGTCTCGATGGCCTCGTTGATGTTGAAGGGGTTGACGGCCATGTCCCCGGCGTCGGCCACCTGGATGTTCTCGAACGGGCTGACGTCCCACGCCGGGTTGTAGGGGCGCAGCAGCCGGCTTGCCTCACGGACGTGGTTGGCGCCGAAGCGGGCACCGGGGCGGTAGGAAACACCTGAGTCGAAGGGGACGCCGACTACCGTGACGTCGGCTTTGTCCACCTGGTCCAGGCGCGGAAGGCGGGCATACGTGGCAGCTCCGGCGTAGCGGGGAATCCGGGATGAATCGATGGGGCCAAGGTTGCCGTTGGCTTCAATGCGCAGCTCTTCCAATGGAGGCCTCTCCTTCGAGGAGTTGAGGGGACTGGTGTGACTGCCATCATACACTTTAGTTTCTCCATAAGCATCAAGTGTTTACTCAGACCTACCCCCTCGGCCGGCAGCGTCAAGCATTCCAGCCCGGTCACTCCCATGCCAGGGCAGATTACCCCCAAGGTTCCGCATCAGTCCGGCACCACTTACCGCGGCGAGCGAAGGTAACTGGGCAGGAATGTACGCAACTGCTCCCGGAGTTGCCCACATGGAGCAGACAGCCGGTTCCAGGCTCCACCGCTGATCGGCCTCCAATGGCGCTGTGGAGGCGTGGGATATTTGTCTTGCCGGAATGCGAGGCGGGTTTCCGTGCTGCAGTCCTGAACAATGGCAGGCTGGGCTGCGCCAGCGCTGCCGACCACTACGGGCTCTGGCTGCGGGAGCCCGCCCGCACCTGGCGTGCAACCACGGGCATGGCAGCGGTTTCATCCGGCACCGGACGGTCCGATTCCAGGGTCACCCATTCCTGCCACTGGCGGCGGTCGAAGATGTGGCGCTCCATGCGTTGGGTTGCCTCCGCCTCCGGCGTCCACGGCAATTGCAACCTCGGCGATCAGACTGCATGGAGTGCCCCGCGAACTGCCTGCATCCCAGCTTCTGGCGGACCGCTCCGGAACCGCGCTCCGCATCCTGCGGGAACTCGACGTGCGTGCGTAATCCATCGTGGAGTTGGATGCGCAGCACCTGTTTGGTACCAACGGCATCGAGTATCAGGCCCAGGTGTTCCTACCGGGCATTGGCCGGGTGGATTTCCTGGTGGACGGCTTCCTGATTGTGGCGGTTACACCGTCCTGCGCTGCATGCCGGAACACATCTGGTTCGATCCCAGCCTGGTGGTCACGGAAATCAGGGCTGTCCTGGCTGGAGGTCAAAGGAAACCCCGCCGGTAGGCGCGCATTCCTGCCCAGTTGCTCCTGCCCCGGGCCACAGAGCCGTTGGGAATCTCACAGAAGCGGGCGGACGGAACCTCGGATGACCTGAAGTAACTGGGCAGGAGTGCGCAGGGTGCGCCGGCAGCGGTCAGCGGCTGGCGGCGGGCACCAGGACCCAAAGCACCTCGACCGGGTGATCCGTCGGATTCACCCAGGTGTGGGGCTCCCGGCCGGGGAACGTCACGGTGTCGCCGGTATCGAGGTGGTATTCCTCGTTCGTGAGGACCAGCGTGATGGACCCCTTGATGACGTGCAGGACATCCACATCGCAATCCACCGCGTAGAGCCTCGGATTCACCCCGGCCGTGCGGCTCGATGACGGCCTGGATGATCTGCACCCGCCGTTCCGAGCGGGCCGTCAGGAGCCGTTCCACGATGCCCTGGCCGCCGAGCGAGATGCGGGGGCCGTCATTCCGCCTGGTCAGGTGGGTCTCCGGCGCCGCGAAAAGGTCACCAATGGAAATGGACAGCACCTGGCAGAGCGTCACCAGGGACGCAACCGACGGTGACGTCAAATCGCGCTCCACCCGGCTTAGGAACCCTTTGGTCAGCCCGGTGGCGTCGGCAACCTGCTCGATGGTGAGCCGCTGGGACTGCCTTGCGGCCCGGATCCTGGAGCCGATGGCAACAGGGACATTGCTGGGCTCAACTGGCAGTGCCTTCATCTACGAAACCTTTCACGGCCGGCAGTCCGGCTCCACTCTGGAGCCATCCTAATCGGCGCGGCTTCCATCACGCGGTAAAGGCTTCCCGCACGACGACGGCACCTCCCTTCGCAGGAAACCGAAGGGAGGTGCCGTCGTCGTTAGTCCTACTCCCCTGCGTTGCGCTCGTCGTCATCCAGCGGGACCTCGCGGTCCTCGGCATCGATGACCACCGGCGGCGACTGGACCACAGGCTCCTCCTCGTCAATCAACGCGTCCTCCGCGTCCCAGTCCGCATCGTCTACCGGTGCGTCCTCGGCGTAATCGTAGGCTGGATCCGCTTCTACGGCGTCCAGGTGCGGCATGTCCGGGTGCTGTCCGGTGGTGCTCATTATTCAACCTCCGTATATTCGCCTGACGTGCTCTTTCAGGGAGGGCGCAGCCTGCGCCACACCTTCATCACAGCACCGGCCGGGCGGACGGGTCAATAGCCGCGGAAGTCCCCGGGACATCGCAAAACGGCGGCGCCCGGATCCCGTGTTTTGAGGCAGACCGAAACTTCCCAGCGAGGTTTGCCAGCCAAAAAACCGCGCAAATCCGCAGTACGCTGGCAGGGCAAAGGCGCAAAAACATGCCCTTTCCAGCCCAGGAGTTTCAGTGTCGCAGCACGCCCAGTCCAAGAACGTCGGGCCCAGTTCCCATGCCATGCCCCAGGAGGCCGGCCACACCGTGCAAACCCAGCCCTCGCCGTCGAACATCAAGCGGTGGCGCCAGTACCTGGCCGATGAGCGTGCCGAAGCCGCTGTCTACCGGGACCTGGCCCAGAACCGCGAAGGTGAGGAACGGGCCATCCTCCTGGCCCTGGCCGAGGCCGAGGGCCGGCACGAGGCCCACTGGCTGGCCCTGCTCGGCGAGCATGCGGGCAAGCCAAAAGGGCCTCCGCCCGGAGCCGCTTCCTCGGTTTCCTGGCCCGGCACTTCGGCTCGGTGTTCGTACTGGCCCTGGCCCAGCGTGCCGAGGGCCGCTCCCCCTACGCCAAGGATCCCAGCGCCACAGACGCCATGGCCGCCGATGAGCAGATCCATGAGGAAGTGGTGCGGGGCCTGGCAACCCGTGGCCGCAACCGGCTGGCCGGCACCTTCCGCGCGGCGGTCTTCGGCGCGAACGACGGCCTGGTCAGCAACCTGTCCCTGGTGATGGGCATGGCCGCGTCCGGCGTGGCCAGCAGCGTGGTGCTGCTCAGCGGCATCGCCGGGCTCCTGGCGGGCGCCATGTCCATGGGCGCGGGCGAATTCATTTCCGTCCGTTCCCAGCGCGAACTGCTGGCAGCCACGCGCCCCACCCAGATCACGCTGGCCGTCGCGCCCAAGCTGGACCTGGAACACAACGAACTCCTCCTGGTGTACCTGGCCCGCGGAATGTCCCGGGAGGCGGCGGAGCACCGGGTGGCCGAGCGCATGGGGCTCGTGTCCTGCGATTGCGATCCCAGCCTGTCCCTGCAGCCTGAACTGCCGGACGCAGAGGACCAGCACGAGGCAGTGGGTACGGCCTGGGGCGCGGCGTTGTCCAGCTTCTGCTTCTTCGCCTCCGGCGCCATCGTCCCCATCCTGCCGTTCCTGTTCGGCCTGACCGGCGTCACCGCCCTGGTGGCGGCAGGCGCGCTGGTGGGCATTTCCCTCATGGCGACCGGCGCGGCCGTCGGCCTGCTGTCCGGCACATCCCCTTTGACCCGCGGACTGCGCCAGCTTGGCATCGGCCTGGGCGCGGCTGCCATCACGTACCTGCTGGGCCTGCTCTTCGGCACGGCGGTGGGCTAGCACCGGGCAACGTTATTTCGTGGAGGTCCTCAAGGAGTGGTTTTACCGTTCCTTGAGGACCTCCACTGCTTCATCCACCGTGTCCACCAGGTGGATGTAGTCCGCCATGGCCCGGCCGGCGGCAAGGCTCCGGAGCATGGGCCAGGCCGGGTACTCCTGCTCCCAGTGGCGACGCCCCACCAGCACCATGGGTGCCACCTTTTCGCGGGCCCCGTAGTAGTTCTCGCAGGCATCCTGGAAGATCTCCTGGACGGTGCCCGCCGCTCCCGGCAGGAAGACAATGCCGCCGTGGCACAGTTCAAGCAGGATCGCCTCGCGGATGGCGTTGGCGAAGTACTTGGCGATGTGCGTGGCGAAATAGTTGGGTGGTTCGTGCCCGTAAAACCAGGTGGGGATCCCCAGCGACGGCGTCCCGTCCGGATGGCGTTCGACGACGTCCGCCGCGGCACGTGCCCACGCCGACACCGAGGGACGGAACCCCGGAACAGCGGCGAGCGTGGCAAGGGCTCCCTGGACGTCGCCGTCGGACGCACTGCTAAGGTACGCCCCGAGGTTGGCCGCCTCCATGGCTCCGGGGCCGCCGCCGGTGGCCACCGAGTGGCCGTCGAGTGCCAGCAGGCGGCCCAGCCGCGCCGCCTCCGCAAACTCCAGGCTGCCGCGCGGCGCTGCGTGGCCGCCCATCACCCCGACGATGGACCGGCGGGCCCAGGCCGCGGACCGCGTGAGCTCATCCAGCGCGTCCCCGATCGCGTGGTCGTGCAGGGCTGAGGCCAGGGTTGCGTCCACCCGGTGCCGCTGGCCGGGCTGGATGCTCCAGTGGTAGATGCGCGCGTCCGGCAGCTCCTCGTAGGGGAAGTGGCCAGTCCGGCGTACAGTTCGGCCGGGGAATACAGCGAGGCCCGGTAGGGGTCGAAAGGGACCCCTTCAAGCCTCGGAAAGATCAGGGCACCCCGGCTGCGGAGGCTGGCCTCCATGCCGTCGTCGAAGATGCAGCCCAAGAACATCGCGCCCTCGACGCTGACGCTGTTCAAGGCAGCCGACCGGCCCCTCAGGTCCAGCGACTGCGCGTGCCAGCCGTGCAGGTTGACGGCGCCGCCCGCCACCAGGCGGTCGAAGCTGGCCAGGTCCTGGACTTCGAGGTTGCGGGGGCGGGGACCAAGGCTTCCGGCGAAATTCACGGCTGCTGCCCGGCGGTCCACGTCATGCAGCCAGCCTAGGCCACGAATGCGGATGCGGGGCCGGGGCGGGGTGGGCATTCCCCTGTCGGTAAAGGCTTCAGCCGTACTTGTCCGCAGATAGTTCTAATGTCAGCACAATTTGTTCCCGCGGCGTCCGCCTGGTCCGCATGGAAGCCATCCTTGACCCCATGAGTGCGCCTGCTACGATCGAGGAAGAAAAGTATGTCCTATCAAGCGAACATATAGCGGCAAACTGCCAGCAGCGCGGCTGTCCGGACCGGACGGAGGCGCACTCACCGAAGACGAGGGAACGCACCGTGGCGAACAACCTGGGACTCACCATCGACCGCTCCTCCCCGTGCCCCTGTACCACCAGGTGGTCCAGGGCATCGAGGCGGCGATCTACAGCGGCGTGCTGGAGCCCGGCAGCCGGCTGGACAATGAGATCGACCTGGCAGCACAGCTCAACCTCTCCCGGCCCACCATGCGCAAGGCCATGGACGAGCCTGGTCCGCTCCGGCCTGCTGGTGCGCAAGCGGGGGTGGGAACGCAGGTCGTTTCGAGCCAGGTGCGCCGGCCACTGGAGCTTTCCAGCCTCTACGACGACCTCACCAACAACGGCAAGAAGCCCACCACCGAGGTCCTGAGCTTCTCCCACCTGGAGGCGGATGACGCCACCGTCACCACGCTGCAGCTTCCCGCAGGCTCGAAGGTGTACCACTTCACCCGGCTGCGGCGGGTGGGCGGCAAGCCCCTGGCCCTGATGGAGAACTGGGTCCGCGACGATATTGCCGAGATGGACGAGGCCATGCTGAAGGCCGAGGGCCTCTATTCGATCCTCCGCCGCGGCGGCGTGAACTTCCGGCTGGCCACCCAGCGCATCGGTGCCATGACCGCCAACGACTATCAGGCATCGATGCTGGACACCCCGGCCGGCTCGGCACTGGTGACCATGGAACGCACCGCCGTCGACGATACCGGCCGCCGGGTGGAAACCGGCCACCACGTGTACCGTGCCGATTCCTACAGCTTTGAAATGACACTCGTACAGCGCTAGCGCAAAGGAACACATCCATGACCAACTGGGTCTACCCCCTGGGCACCGCCGCCGACGGCACATGGGACGTTTCCATCGGAACCTCCGATTCCTCCCTTGCGGTGGACGGCTGGGCGCACACCGGACTGAAGGTGGCCACGCTGGCCGCGGGCGCCGACGTCGAACTTCCCGCCGCGGCTGAGGAACGGATCGTCGTGCCCCTCGACGGGTCCTTCACCGTCACGGTGGACGGCATGGACTACCCGCTGAAGGGCCGCCGCTCGGTGTTCGCGGGTCCAACGGATGTGCTGTACTCCGGCACCGGCCGCGCAGTCAGCATCAGTTCGGCCGACGGCGGCAGGGTGGCGGTTGCCACCGCTCCGGCCCAGGCGTCCTACCCCACCCGCCTGGTGTCCGCGGCGGAAACTCCGGTGGAGCCTGCGCGGGGCGGGCAGGCTGCTCGCGCCAGGTCCACAACTTCGGCACTCCCGCAGCGCTGGAGGCCGACCGGTTCATTGTCTGCGAGGTCCTCACACCCGCCGGAAACTGGTCCTCTTATCCTCCGCACAAGCATGACGAGGAGAAAGACGGCGAGACGTCCCTCGAAGAGATCTACTACTTCGAGACCCAGGTGGCCCACAGGTCCGGTGCACCTGCCGATGCGGACGCCATCGGCTACCAGCGCGTCTATGCCTCGGATGAACGCCCCATCGACGTGGCTGCGGAAGTCCGCACGGGCGACGTTGTCCTGGTCCCCTACGGCTGGCACGGCCCCGCCATGGCCGCGCCGGGCTACGACCTGTACTACCTGAACGTGATGGCCGGCCCGGGGCCGGTGCGCGAATGGCTGATCAGCGACGACCCCCACCACGGCTGGGTCCGGCAGACCTGGGAGAGCCAGAACATCGATCCGCGGCTGCCGTTCGGTGCCTGAAGCTGGCCAGGATGACGGAGTCTGCTGAAGCAGACTCCACCCTCGCCGCGGTCAGTGACAAATTCAGACCTTAAGGGCGTCCTCGACGGCGGAATGCGCCGGCCCTGCCGCCTGAACCTGGCCCTCCGGACGCTTCTCGCTCCGCTTGGCACCTGCCGCGGCGAAGGCCATGACCGCCACGCCCGCAAGGGTGATGGCTGCGCCGGCCCAGATGGGCGAGGTGTATCCGAATCCCGCGGTGATGGTGACGCCGCCCAGCCAGGCGCCCAGGGCATTGCCCACGTTGAAGGCGCCGATGTTGGCCCCGGAGGCGAGCGTGGGTGCTCCGGAGGCGTACTTCATCACGCGCATCTGCAGGCCCGGCACGGTGGCAAAGCCGAAGCCTCCCATCAGGACCAGCGATACGACGGTCAGGACAGGATTCGCGGCCGTCAGGGCGAAGGCCACCAGGACCACGGTCAGGACGGCGAGCACCACCAGCAGGGTGCGGTCCACGTTGCGGTCGGCCGCCTTGCCGCCCAGGGTATTGCCGGCAAAGAGGCCCACGCCAAAGACAATCAGCAGCCACGGCACGGTAGCGGCTCCGAACCCTGACACCTCCGTGAGGGTGTAGGCGATGTAGGTGAACGCGCCGAACATGCCGCCGAACCCAAGGATGGTCACCACGATGGACAGCCACACCTGCCCGGAGCGGAAGGCACGGAGTTCAGAGCGGAGGCTGCCCGCTTGTTCCGTTTCCCCTGCCGACTTGGGGACGAGTGCAAGGATGCCCGCGAGCGCAGCCACGCCAATGACGGTGATGGCCCAGAACGTGGCACGCCAGCCGGCGGCCTGGCCCAGCAGGGTTCCGAACGGTACGCCCAGCACATTTGCCGCCGTCAGCCCGGTGAACATGAGCGCAATGGCCCCTGCCTTCTTGCTCGGCGGGACCATGCCGGCCGCCACTACGGCCCCGATTCCGAAGAAGGCTCCGTGCGACAGCGCGGCAACAACCCGGCCCAGCATCATGGCCCAGTAGCCGTCCGCCGTAGCGGAGAGCAGGTTCCCGGCAATGAACAGGACCAGCAGGGCGGCCAGCACGGGCTTGCGCTGAAGGCGGGTGACGGCGGCCGTCAGGCCAAGGGCTCCCACCACCACGGAGAGCGCGTAGCCGGAGATGAACCAGCCGGCGGACGCCTCGCTCACGCCAAAGTCCGCGGCCACCTGCGGGAGGAGACCGGCGATGACGAATTCAGTGAGACCAATGCCAAACCCGCCAAGGGCGAGTGCTATGAGGCCAACAGGCATGCGAATGCTCCTTTGAGCTGCTTGTGGTTGTTCCCAGGATGGGAAGGCGCCTAAGATAGTTGCAGGCGCGGTATTTATTGTTGCACATGCAAATATACCGCGCAAGCAACTATCTATCCCCGCGCTTTTGTGTGGGGCCGTTAAATGAAGGAGCAACCATGGGCATTAAGGACGACGCCGTCGAGGTGCGCGCCCAGGGGTGGCGCACCCTGGCGGCCCTGCACGGGCTGATTGAGGGCGAGCCTGGAGCGCTCCCTCCAGGCAGAGTTGAAGCTCTCCGTGGTGGAATACACGGTGCTGGACGCACTCAGCCGGCAGGACGGGTGGCACATGCGGATGCAGCAGCTGGCGCGCGCCACCGCACTGAGCCCCAGCGCCACTACGCGGCTGGTGAACCGGCTGGAGGACCGCGGGCTCCTGACCAGGATCCTGTGCGACGACGACCGCCGCGGCATCTACACCGAACTCACCGCCAGCGGAAGCAGCCTGCTCGCGGACGCGCGGCCGGTCCACGATGCCACCCTGGAGCGCGCCCTGGACGAGGCCATTGCCATCCCGGAGCCTGGCCCCGTTGGTGGATGCGCTGCCGCGGCTGCACGCCCCGGCCTAAACCGGGCCGGATGCAGAGACAACAAGGCCCCCTTGAAAATCCTTAAGGGGGCGTTGCTGCGTGGGGCTGGTCCGGTCAGGAAACCTTTTCCGCGGCCGCCTCGGCTTTTCCGCCTGCCACGTTCTTGAAGTAGTGCTCCAGGTCTTCAAGGCTCTTGTCCTTGGTCTCGGGAACATATTTCGCGGCGAACGCAATGGCGCCCACGCCAAGGACGGCTAAAACAAAGAACGTGTTGGAGATGCCAGTGGCCGCCAGCAGCTGCGGGAACCCGAAGCCGATCAGGAAGTTCACCATCCACAGCAGGAACGCCGACGCCCCCATGCCCAGGCCGCGGATCTTCAGCGGGAAGATCTCCGAGAGCATCAGCCAGGTCACCGGTGAGATGGCACCCTGTTGGAAGGCCAGGAACGTCACGGTCAGGGCCAGGATGACGAAGCCCCGGGCGGAGCCTTCAGGCAGGATCAGGGAGAAGAAGCCGATCAGCAGCAGCGCCATGGTGGTTCCCACCTGTCCTGTGATCAGCATCCTGCGCCGCCCCACCTTGCCCAGCAGCCAGATGCCGACGAACGTGGCCAGCACCGAGATGACGCCGTTGGCGATGTTGGCTGTCAGCGCCGCTTCGCGGGCGAAACCGGACTGCGACAGGATCCGGGTTCCGTAGTACATGATCGAGTTGACGCCGGTGATCTGCTGGATCACCGCCAGGCCCAGGCCCACCACGAAGATTCGGCGCAGCCAGGGGATGCCGAGGTCCTTCCACGAGCCCATCTTGGACTTGTAGTCCTCCACGGCCATGGCCTTAACTTCCTCGAACTCCTTCCGCGCGTCCTCCTGGGACCGGATGCGCTGCAGCACGCTGAGCGTCTCACCGAAGCTGCCGATGGAGGCAAGCCAGCGGGGACTCTCGGGCATGAAGTTCATCCCGATCCACAGCGCGATGGCTGGCACGGTGGCGATAACCAGCATCCACCGCCAGATGCCATGGGATTCGCCGAAGGAGTTGCCCAGGTAGGCGTTGAAGATGAAGGCCAGCAGCTGCCCGGTGACGATCATGAGTTCGTTCTGCGTGACGATCCGGCCGCGCCGGTTGCTGGGCGAGACCTCGGCCAGGTAGACGGGAACAGTCACCGATGCCCCACCGACTGCGAGCCCCAGCACAAAGCGGGCTGCGATCATCACTTCGGTGCCCGGCGAGAACGTGCAGCCCAGGGTGCCCGCCAGGAAGATGACGGCCAGCACCATGATCATCTTGCGGCGGCCGTTGCGGTCCGCCAGGCGGCCGCCGAACAGGGCGCCAAAAGCGGCGCCGAACAGCAGGGACGACGTGACCAGGCCTTCGGTCAGCGGGCTAAGGCCCAGATCCTCCTGCATGTACGGCAGGGCGCCGTTGATTACGCCGGTGTCGTAGCCGAAGAGCAGGCCGCCGAACGTGGAGATGATGGTAGCGGTCCGCAGGGCGCGCTTGTGGTTGCCGGGCTGCGCGGTGATGTACCGCAGCCCGTGCGACGCCTGGTGGTCAAGAGTGAATTTCACATAAACACTCCATTGTGAACCAGGAGGGATGCGGACACAAAAGGGGACGGAACCCTCCGCCGCCTTTTCGGGTCTTAGTTGTAGAGGTTGGGCTTCGCGTTCAGCTTCACGGCGACCTTTTCGCCGTTCTTCTGCGCTTCGACGCCTGCTTCACAGCACGCAGCGGTGGCGTACCCGTCCCAGGCGGAGGGACCGCCGATTTCGTTCATAAGTGCCGCGTCCACCCACGACTGGATTTCGACGTCGTACGCCGCGCCGAAACGCTCCTCGAAGCCGGGGGTGACGTTACCGCCCCAGCGGCCCGAGCCGCGGGTGTAGGGGCCCTTGTCGCCGCCGATGTTGACAATTCCGTCCTCGAAGGTGGCCTGGGTGGCCACCTCATAGCCGAACTTGGCGTTGACGTAGATTTCGACGTCCGCCAGGACGCCTGACTCGGTCTCGAGCAGGACATGCTGCGGATCGTGCTGGCCATTTGGGGCATTCCTGGTGGCCTTGCCCAGCCGGACCTGGACGCTGGTGATTTCCTCGCCGGTGAAGTACCGGATGGCGTCGAACTCGTGGACCACGGAGTCGTTGATGAGCATCTCGTTGGTGAAGCCCGCGGGGGTGTTGGGGTTGCGGTGCTGGTGGTGGAGCATGAGCAGTTCGCCCAGTTCGTGGTTCCGGATGATCGAGCCCAGCGTGGCGTACTCGGCGTCAAAGCGGCGCATGAAGCCCACCTGGATCCGCTTGTGGCCCAGCGCCACCTCGGCCTCGACGATCTTCCAGGAGGACCCGGCGTCGGGGGTGAGGGGCTTTTCGCAGAGGATAGGCATGTCCTTGGCGATGGCCTTGAGCAGGATGTCCTGGTGCAGGAAGCCAGGGGTGGCGATCAGGACGGCGTTGACGTCGCCATTGTTGAGGGCCTCGTCAGCGTCGGCCAGGGCCACTGCTCCGGGAATACCTTCGATGGCGGCCTGGGCGCGGGCGAGGTCAACGTCGACGACGGCGGCAACTTCGGCTCCGTGGATGCGCTTGTTGAGGCGCTGGATGTGGTCTGCGCCCATGCGGCCTGCGCCGATGACGGCGACGCGGAGGTTTTCAGTCATTGTTCTGTCCTTTTCGGGTCTGTGCGGGGTCTGTGATGTCTGTCAGCTGACAGTGGTGCGGGAGCCGCAGGACAGCAGGTAGTTCCGGGTGCGCTTGGCGATGGGCATGGGAACGTCGAAGGCCACCGGATACATGTCCTGTTCGACAATGCCGAAGATAGGCCGGTTGAGTGCTTCCACTGCTTGGATGACCGCGCGCAGGTCCGGCAGGCCGTTGGGCGGTTCGGTCATGACGCCGGCAAGATTGGCAGCTGCCCAGGTCATGTTTTCCTCGTTGACCCGTCTGAGGATGTCCGGGCTGATCTGCTTCAGGTGCAGGTAGCCGATCCTGTCCGGGTAGTTCTTGATCAGTTCCAGGCTGGACGCTCCGCAGTATTCGGCGTGTCCCGTATCCAGGCACAGGTTCAGGTACTGCGGGTCCGTGGCGGCCAGCAGCGACTCGATGTCCTCCTGCGCGCCAACGTGGGAATCGGCGTGCGAGTGGAACTGCTGCTTCAGGCCGAAGTCCTCCAGCAGGGTCTTGCCCAGGCGGTTGTGCCCGGCGAACAGGTCGTTCCAGGCCTTCTCGCCCAGCGTGCCGCTCTCCACGGCTTCGCCGGTGACGTCGTCGCGCCACATGGCCGGGATGACGACGATGTGCTCGCCGCCCATGGCAGCGGTCAGTTCAGCCACCTTGCGGGCAGGCTCCCAGGCGCTTTCCCACTGGTCCAGGCCGCGGTGGAACGCGGTGAACACGGTGCCGGCAGAGATCTGCATGTCGCGCTGCTTCAGTTCTTCCGCCAGGCGGGTGGGATCGGTGGGCAGGTAACCGTAGGGGCCCAGTTCGATCCACTTGTAGCCCGACTCAGCCACTTCGTCGAGGAAGCGTTCCCACGGAGTCTGCTTGGGGTCATCCGCGAACCACACGCCCCAGGAGTCCGGCGCCGTGCCGATGATCAGCTTGTTCTCAGTCATGACAGCGTTGTCCTTTTCTTAGTATCGATTGCTCCGTAACTGCCCTTTTGGATGCTCAGAACGGCGTTTACGGAGCAATCGACGGGGGTGTCCTAGTTGGAGGGGAAGTTGGAGGGGAAGTTGTAGGAGGCTCCGGAGGCGTGGTGGGTTTCGGGCCAGCGCGAGGTGACCACCTTGCCGCGGGTGTAGAAGCTTACGCCTTCGGGGCCGTAGATGTGCTTGTCGCCGAAGAGGGAGGCTTTCCAGCCGCCGAAGGAGTGGTAGGCCACCGGAACCGGGAGGGGCACGTTGATGCCGATCATGCCCACTGTCACCGAGCGCTGGAACTTGCGGGCGGCGGCGCCGGAGGAGGTGAAGATGGCGGTGCCGTTGCCGTAGGGGTTGGCGTTGATGAGCCTGATGCCGTCCTCGAGGGTATCGACGCGGACCACGACGAGGACGGGTCCGAAAATTTCCTCCTTGTAGGCGGTCATTTGGGTCTGGACGTGGTCCAGGACGGTGGGGCCCACCCAGAAGCCGTTCTCGTGGCCCGGGACCACCAGGTCGCGGCCGTCGACGACCATGGCGGCGCCCGCGGTTTCCGCTTCGGTGACGATCTTGACGATGCGTTCCTTGGAGGCCGGGGTGATGACCGGGCCCATTTCCGCGTCGGGTTCGGCACCGTTGTTGACCTTCACGGCTTCGGGGCGTTCTTGGACCTTCGCGACCAGGGCGTCCGCGGCGTCCCCGACGGCGACAGCAACGGAGATGGCCATGCAGCGTTCCCCGGCGGAACCGAAAGCGGCGGCTGCCAGGTGGTCGGCTGCGTTGTCGAGGTCGGCGTCGGGCAGGATGATGGCGTGGTTCTTCGCCCCGCCCAAGGCCTGGACACGCTTGCCGTGCTTGGTGGCGGTCTCGTGGACGTACTGCGCGATCGGGGTGGAGCCAACAAAACTAATGCCGTCCACGTCGGGGTGGGTCAGCAGCCCGTCGACGGTTTCCTTATCGCCGTGCAGGACCTGGAACACACCGTCCGGCAACCCGGCTTCCTTCCAGAGCTTGGCCAGCAGCAGGGACGCCGAGGGGTCGCGCTCGGAGGGCTTGAGGATGAACGCGTTGCCGGTGGCGATGGCCATCGGGGCCATCCACAGCGGCACCATGACCGGGAAGTTGAACGGGGTGATGCCGGCAACCACGCCGAGGGCTCGCGGAAGGAGAAGACGTCGATGCCGGTGGAAACCTGGTCCGAGTAGTCGCCCTTGAGCAGGGTGGGGATGCCGCAGGCGTACTCCACGACTTCCAGGCCGCGGCCGATCTCGCCCTTGGCGTCGGAGAGGACCTTGCCGTGCTCGGCGGTGACGAGCCTGGGCGAGTTCGTCAACGTGGGCGGCAACCAGTTCGCGGAACTTGAACAGCACCGCGGTGCGCTTGGCCAGGGAGATGTCGCCCCAGGTGTCTGCGGCCTTGCGGGCGGCGGCGACGGCGGTGTCCAGGTCGGCGCGGTTGGCCAGGCGCAGTTCGCCGGTCACGGCGCCGGTGGCAGGGTTGTAGACGGAGGTGGTGCGGTCCCCAACACCTGCGGTTTCGGCGCCGTTGATGAAGTGGTTGATCACGGTGGACTTTGTAACAGCGGTTTGGGTGGTGGTGGCAGTCATGGGACTCTTCCTTGAGTGGTTCGAAGGGGATGAAGACAGGGGTCAGCCGAGCAGCTTGCGCTGGCGGGACTTGTGGTCGACGTAGGTCTGGAAAGCCTGTTTCGTGGAGTCCAGGCTCGGACACCTGCGAGACCGGGACGTCCCACCAGGACTCGGAGGACGGTGCGTCCAAAAGCGGGTCGGATTCAACGTGGATCAGGATCGGTCCGGTCCCCTCGGGGGCGGCCTTCGCGTCCCGGATGGCCTGTTCGAGTTCGGCGATGACCTTTTCGCCGGGCTCGATCCGGATGACCTTCACGCCCAGGGACTCGGCGTTCAGGGCCAGGTCAACGGGCAGGGTCCCGCCCTCGTCGAAGCTGTGCTGCGCTTCGTCCAGCTCCCGGTACTTGGTGCCGAACCGCTGCGAGCCCAGGGATTCGGACAGTGATCCGATGGAGGCGTAGCCGTGGTTCTGGATCAGGACCACGATCAGCTTGATGCGTTCGGCGACGGCGGTGACCAGTTCGGTGTGCATCATCAGGTAGGAGCCGTCCCCCACCATCACGACAACGTCCCGCACCTCCGCGTCAGAGGCGCCTGCCGCCGTCGCACTTTTCGCTTCGGCGATCGCCGCACGCTTGACGCCCAGGCCGCCGGGGATCTCGTACCCCATGCAGGAGTAGGCGTACTCAACGTGGTAGCCGAACGGGTCGCGGACCCGCCACATCTTGTGCAGGTCACCGGGCAGGGACCCGGCGGCGCAGATGACAACGTCGCAGGCGTCCATGGCGCGGTTGGTGGCGCCGATGATCTCGTTCTGGGCCGGCAACGGGGTGTAGCGGGTGTCAAAGGCTTCGTCGACCGTGGCGTTCCAGCGCTTCTTCTCGTCCGCGATCTTCTGTTCCAGGTCCGCTCCGACCCGGTAGCCGCCCAGGGCGGCGTTCAGCTTGACCAGGGCCTTACGGGCGTCGGCGACGATCGGCAGGTGCGTGCCGTGCTTGTACGCGTCGATCGGGGCGACGTTGATGTTGACAAACTTGACGTCCGGGTCCTGGAACGCGGTGCGGGACGCGGTGGTGAAGTCCTCGTAGCGGGTGCCGATGCCGATGATCAGGTCCGCCCCGGCCGCGATGGCGTTCGCCGCGGTGGTGCCGGTGGAACCGATCGCACCAAGGCTGAACTTGTGGTCCCACGGCAGGACGCCAACGCCGGCCTGCGTGTTGCCCACGGGGATGCCGGTCAGCTCGGCGAACTTCGCGAGTTCGTCGTTGGCGTAGGCGTAGAGGACGCCACCGCCGGCGATGATCAGGGGACGCTTGGCGGCGCGGATGGCTGCGGCGGCGCGGGCGATGTCGTCATCGTCGGCGTCGGGGCGGCGGATCCGCCACTCACGTTCGGCCAGGAACTCGACGGGGACGTCGAAGGCCTCGGCCTGGACGTCCTGCGGCAGCGAGATGGTCACCGCGCCGGTCTCGGCGGGGTCGGTGAGCACGCGCAGGCCGTGATGGAAGGCGGAGAACAGCTGCTCGGGCCGGGACACCCGGTCGAAGAACTTGGACAGTGGGCGGAACGCGTCGTTGACGGTGATGTCGTAGGCGTACGGCTGCTCGAGCTGCTGCAGCACCGGGTCCGCCGCGCGAGTGGCGAACGCGTCGGACGGGAGCAGCAGCACCGGGAGCCGGTTGGTAGTGGCCAGCGCGGCGCCGGTTAGCAGGTTGGAGGAACCCGGACCGATGGAGGTGCTGACCGCGAAGGTCTGGCGGCGGCGCGTGTGCCGGGCATACCCTACCGCCTGGTGGGCCTGGGCCTGTTCGTTCCGGCCCTGGTAGTAGGGCATGATGGCCGGGTCCAGCTGCTGGTACTGCTTCAGCGCCTGCCCCACACCGGCCACGTTGCCGTGCCCGAAAATGCCGAACGTGCCCGGGATGAGCCGCTCACGGTACTCAACGCCGGCAACCGTGTCCACGGTGTACTGGTGGGAAAGGTATTCGACGACGGCCTGCGCCACCGTCATTCTGCGCGTTCCTGTGGTGGGGCCCATGGGACTTACTCCGATACTTCTGCGGTGTGGTGAAGGAGGGAAGCGGCCGCGGCGACGGCGCCGGCGACGTCCCCGTCGGCGGGGTAGAGCAGGGTCCGGCCCACGGTGAGGCCCTGGACGCCAGGCAGTGCCAGAGCGGCTCCCCAGGTGGCGAAGACCTCGTCCTGGGTGCCTGCGGGGTCACCGCCGAGCAGGACGGTGGGCATGGTGGTGGCGGCCATGACGCGTTCCATCTCTGCCACCACGGGAAGCTTCATCCACGTGTAGGCGCTGGTGGAGCCCAGGCCCTCGGCGATCGCGATGGACTTGATCACTGCGTTGGTGGACAGGTCGTTGCGGACCCTGCCGTTTTCACGCACGGACAAAAACGGCTCCACCATGGCGATCAGCTTGCGCTCGGCCAGGGAGTCAATGGCGCGGGCGGTTGCTTCCAGGGCGGCCACCGTGTCGGGGTCGCCCAGGCAGATGCGAATCAGCATCTTGCCGCCGTTGGCACCGAGCGCTTCAAGGGCGGCCGCGGTGTGGCCGGTGAACCGGTCATCGAACTCATTGACCAGGCCGGCCAGGCCGCCGCGGTTCATCGAACCGAACACCAGCTTGCCGTCCAAAGCGCCCAGCAGCAACAGGTCGTCCATGATGTCCGGGGAGGCGAGGATGCCGTCGACGGCGGGGTTGGCGAGGGCGATCTGCAGCCGGTCCAGCAGCTGCCGGCGGTCGGCCATGGCCACCGGATCGTTGCCGACGGCCAGGGCTCCGCGGGCGGGATGGTCGGCGGCGACGATGAAGTTTTGCCGGCCGGACTTCAGGCCCGGGTGGCGGCGCCGGGACTTGGCGGCACGGGCCACCGCCTCCGGGTCCTCCAGCCGGATACTACTCAGGTGCTCGTAGCGGCGCGGATCATCGTCCACGGCGCTGTCAGGACTGACGGGGGTGAGGGTCACAGCGCTGCTCCTTCAGGAAGGGAAGCGCCGGAAACTGCACACGGCACGGTATGTCCGCGTCCTGCCAGCAGCGAGGTGACCTCGCCCGGCGTCGGCATGGCATCGGCGCAGGACAGGCGGGAGGCGACGATGGCGCCGGCTGCATTGGCGTAATCGAGCACCTGGGCCAGCGGCCAGCCCGAGAGCAAGCCGTGGACAAAGGCGCCGCCGAAGGAGTCGCCGGCACCCAGGCCGTTCAGGGTCTGGACCGGAACGGGGGCGGAGACCACGCGTTCGGTGCGGGTCTTGGCCATGACGCCCTCGGGGCCGAGCTTGACGACGGCAATTTCCACGCCGGCGGCCAGCAGCCGGTCCGCTTGCTCGTCCGGGGTGCCTTCGCCTACGGCGACGGCGCATTCCTTGTCATTGCCGATGGCGACGGTGACGTGCGGCAGGATCTTGGCGACCTCGGCACGGGCCTCCTCTTCCGACGCCCAGAACATGGGCCGGTAGTCCAGGTCCAGGATGGTGAACTGCCCCTCGGCCAAGCCGGTGCGGGGACGGGCCTCATGGGCAGCGAGGTGCGCGGAGCGGGAGGGCTCCTGGCACAGGCCGGTCACGGTGGACCAGAAGATGCCGGCCCCGCGGATGGCTTCCAGGTCCAGCTCTTCAGGCTTGATCTGCAGGTCCGGGGCGGTGGGGAAACGGCCGTAGAAGTACAGCGGGAACTCGTCCGTGGCCGGCTTGATGGCGCAGAATGTCACCGCTGTGGGCCAGTCCTTTACCGGCGTGACGAACGAATCGTCCACGTTGAACTTGCGCAGGCTCGCGGTGCAGGTAGGTGCCGAACGGGTCGTCCCCGGTGCGGGTAATGACGCCGGTCCGGCGGCCGTGGCGGGCCGCGGCAACAGCGACGTTCGACGGCGAACCGCCAAGGTACTTGCCGAAGGAATTAACGTCCTCCAGGCCAACCCCGATGTCGTTCGGGTAGATATCAACGCTGATGCGCCCGATCGTAAGAAGCTCGTGGGTCACGGGAATCGTGGACCTTTCTGGTGTGGAACTCGAGTCCTTTGAGGGACAGGAGTGCCGGGACTGGCAGGCCGTGGCGTGGGCCACAGGCACTACTTTGCCCTAGATCGAATGTCCTGTCAAAAGTTTGTTCTGACATACTTACAACCTGAAATTTCACAGGCGTCTGTTCCCCCAAGTGCGGGCGCAGACTACTTTTTGGGAACAGACAATTCGCCCGTCACGTACTGGGCGCGGCCTAAGCCGAAGGACCAGTCGCCTGCGCCATTTTCTACGTAGCCAATAAAGACGTCTTCGCGGGCAACCCCGAGGGTCGCGAGCTTGTCGGCCACGGCAGCGAACAGCCGCTGCTTATCCTCTTGGGAGCGGCCGCCCTGGGTAAAGATCTGGATCATCACCACTCCCCCGGCGCGCTCAAAGCCCAGCCCCGCGTCCTGGGCGAAGATCTGCCCTTGCGGGTGTTTGGTGAGGATATGGAAGTAGTCCCCGCTCCGGAATGCCGTACTCGCCGAGGATGGCATCGTGGATGCCGCGGCTCAGCTGTTGCAGCTCTTCGGTGTGCGGCCTTCATTGACGTCAATGCGAACCAGTGGCATGAAGCTCTCCCTAAATAGTTTGTACTGACAAACTACTTTCAAAACATTCAAGACCCCCCGTTGCGCACAGCCGCCAACAGGCCTAACATTATTCAACCGCAAGGTTGATAAACACAAAAGTTGATTACACGAAAGGCCGGCAGTGGTGTCCCAGGATGATTCGGCTTTGAACTTGGCCTTCCTGGCGCTGGCCGATCCCGTCCGCCGGCGCATCATCGCCCGGCTGAGCCGGGGTCCGGCCACGGTCAATGACCTGGCCGAGCCCTTCGAGATTTCCAAGCAGGCAGTCTCGAAGCACATCCAGGTACTTGAGCAGGCGCAGTTGGTCACCCGAAGCAGGGACGCCCAGCGCCGGCCGGTTCACCTGAACCCCGCACGGCTTGAGGCGCTCACTGCGTGGATCGACCAGTACCGGCTGGTCCACGAGGAGCAGTTCCGCAGCCTTGATGCCGTGCTTGAATCCAGCGCCGGGCTAGCGGCGCCAAAGGCAAAGGAAACGAAATGACCAACCCACTGAAGATCACGGCCCCCGATGGCCTCCCCTACATCGACTTCGAGCGGGAGTTCGACTTTCCGGTGGCAGACGTGTTCCGGGCACACAAAGATCCTCGCCTGGTGGCCCAATGGCTGGGCCCGCGGGGCATGAAGATGGAGATGGACCAGTACGACTTCCGTACCGGCGGAAGCTACCGGTACATCCACACGGGCCCTGAAGGGGTGCCGTACGAATTCCGCGGGATTTTCCACACCGTGCGCGAGAACGAGTTTGCCTTGCAGACCTTCGAGTTTGGCGGCTACCCAGACTCGGTCAGCCTGGAGTCCATGACGTTCGAGGAGCTCGACGGCGGCCGGTGCCGCCTGCGGGGCCACGCCATGTACCAGAGCATGGAGGCGCGGGACGGCATGCTGCGCTCGGGCATGGAGGGCGGAATATCGGAGGGCTACGAGCGGCTGGATGAACTGTTGGCCGGCGCGTCGGTCTGACGCAGGAGAAGGGCTTCGTCCAGCACCCGGCCCAGGTTGGCGGCGTCGTGGGCAAACCTGCCCAGGAAGAGGCCGTCCGCGGCCGGCAGCCGGGGAAGCAGCCCGGGTCCGGCGCTGCCTCCGTAGATGAGGGGGCAGTCCGGGCCCAGCGCGGTACGGATCTGCGACAGGACGGCGTTAACGTGGTGCGGCGGGGCGGGCTCCTGCGCACCAATGGCCCACACCGGTTCGTAGGCAAGGACCAGGCGGCCCAGCAGTGCGGGGTCGCCGCCGGTAGCGGCACGGACCTGACCCACGCAGAAGTCGGCGGCAGCGCCGGCGTCGAGCCTGTCCGGCTCACCGATGCAAAGCAGCGGCGTGAGGGAATGCCCGACGGCGGCACGCACCTTGCGTGCCACCACGGCGTCGTCCTCGGCGAAGAGCCGCCGGCGTTCGGCGTGGCCGATTTCAACGAGTGAGACGCCGAGTTCGGCCAGCATGCCGGGGCTGATTTCCCCGGTCAGGGCCCCGTCCCCCCAAGCGCAGTTCTGCGCTCCGAGCAGTACGGGTGACCCGGCCAGGATCCGAGCGGCCGGTTCAAGGACGGGGAAAGACGGGATGACGAAGACCCGGACCGGGGAATCCGCGGCCAGTCCTGGTCTCTCGTCCACAATGGAGCGCACCTGCGACAGCCAGCGCAGGCTTGCCTGGTAGCCCAGGTACATCTTGGTGCTGACACCGATGTAGAGGGGGCCCGTGCCTGTGCTGCTGCCGGAGGTGCTCATGGTTTCCTTGCGTGGGTGGTGGTGTGCTCAGTCGAGCAGGTCGTCGGCCTTGTTCTTGAACCGCCGGGTGGCGAACATCATCGCCGCCGCCACGAATGGCAGGACGCCCAGGGCATAGACGCCCATGGACCCGGTTGGCGACTGTGTGGCCTCGTTGACTGCAGTCCGCAAGATGGGCGCCACGAAGCCGCCCAGGTTGCCAAGGGAGTTGATCAAGCCGATACCTGCCGCGGCGGCGGAGCCGGCAAGGAAGGCGGTGGGATAGGACCACACCACCGGGCCAACGGCCAGGAAGCTGCAGACGGCCAGGGTGATGAAGACCATGCCGATGACCGGCTGGTGGTTGGTTCCCGCCCAGGCCGAACCGAAGATGCACAGGCCTGTGGAGATGAACAGGATGGTGCCGAACTTCCGGCGCTTGGCCACGGTGTCTGCGGCCTTGCCAATGAAGTAGCAGGCGAAGATGCCGAAGAACCACGGGACTGCGATCAACAGACCGACGGCGAGTCCCACCTTCTGCCCGGTCAGGGAGGAAACCTGCTGCGGCAGGAAGAACGTCACACCGTAGACGGCGATCTGCAGGCAGAAGTAGATCACGGTGAAGTACCAGACGCGGCCGTTGCGCATGGCGGCGAGGATGCCGCGGGGGCCGGTTTCGTCCTTGATGGTGTCTTCAAGGGCCATGACTTCCTTCAGGGCGTACTTCTCTTCGCTGCTGAGGAACTTGGCCTTCTCCGGGCCGTTGATCAGGAAGAAGAAGGCGGCGATGCCTGCCAGAACGGCCAGCAGGCCTTCGACGAAGAACATGACCTGCCAGCCGCGCAGGCCGGGCACCTGGTCACCGATGTTGATCAGCCAGCCGGACAACGGGTTGCCGATCATCTGGGAGAACGGCTGGGCCAGGTAGAAGATGGCGAACATCTGGACGCGCACCTTGTTGGGGAACCATTCGGCGAGGTACATGATCACGCCGGGAAACAGGCCCGCCTCGGTCACGCCGAGGAGGAAACGCAGGATCACGAACGAGGACTCGCCCTGCACGAACGCGAAGCAGGCGGAGACGATGCCCCAGGTGATCGCGATGCGTGCCAGCCAGATCTTGGCGCCGACCTTCTTGAGCAGCAGGTTGCTGGGAATTTCGAAGATCGCGTAGCCAATGAAGAAGATGCCGGCGCCCAGGGCGAAGGCCGCGGCGGACACCCCTTGTCCGCCCCCAGGGCGGCTTCGGCGAAGCCGACGTTGGTGCGGTCCAGGAATGAAACGACATACAGGATGACCAGCATCGGCATGAGCCGGCGGGCTGCCTTGGAAATCGCGGACTTCAGGACCGGACGGGCCAGGAGTTCCTTGGATGTTGCGGTGGTTTCTGACACAACACTCTCCTTCGAGTGGTGACGTTGGTGGTTCCCGCGGGCCGGCGGCCCGCGGGGCTTGTGGTGGCGCCCGGGTTCGGGTGCCGTCAGTGCATGTACAGGCCGCCGTCGACGTTCAGCGTTTGGCCGGAGATGTAGCCGGCGTCCTCGCCGATGAGGAAGGAAATGGCCGCCGCGATGTCGCGGGTGGTGCCCACCCGGTTCACCACCAGGTCCTTCACGAGCTCGTCCTTGCGTTCCTCGCTGAGGGTGCCGCCCATGATGTCGGTGTCGATCGGGCCCGGTGAGATGGCGTTGACCGTGATGTCGTACTCGCCCAGTTCGCGGGCGGTGGCGCGGGTCAGGCCGATAACGCCGGCCTTTGCCACCGAGTACGGGGTCTTGCTGAAGGTTCCGCCGCCGCGCTGCGCGGAGACTGAGGAGATGTTCACGATCCGTCCCAGCCGGTTCTTCACCATCGACTCGGCCACCCGGCGGGTGGCGTAGTGGACACCGTTCATGTTGATGTTCACCACCCGATCCCATTCGGCGCCGTCGAGCTCAAGGTAGGGAACCGGGGAACTGACGCCGGCGATGTTCGCCAGGGCCACCAGCTGGGGAAGTTCGGCTTCGATCTCGTCGATGGCGGCCCGGACCGAGGCTTCGTCACCAATGTTGGCACCGGCGCCATGGGCTTTAACGCCGTGCCTTTCAGCCAGATCCTTGGCCAGGTTCTTGCTGGCGGCGTCGTCGAGGTCAATCACGCCGATGCTCCAGCCGCGCTCGGCGAGGTAGTCCGCGGTGGCCCGGCCGATGCCGCGTTCGGAGACAGCGCCGGTAACGATCACCGTGCGGTCTGCGGGAAATGCTGTCATGAAGTGTTCCTTCTGGTTGGGGTTAGGCGCGGGCTGCAGTCCAAAAACTCAGGACAGCGGCGCCGGGCCCAGGTCCTCGATGAGCTTCTGCATGGCGACGTAGGCCTTGTTCCGGTAGGCAACCAGGGCCGCGGTGCGATCGGCCGGGACGTCGAGGAACCCGGACCCGGTCTTGGTGCCCAGCTGGCCGGCGTCGACCTTTTCCTGCAGGATCTGCGGGGTGGCGAAGCGCTCCGGGAAGCCGGTCTGCAGCGACTTGTAGCAGAAGGCGTAGACGTCCAGCCCTGCCATGTCCGCGATGGCGAAAGGGCCGAAGAAGGGCAACCGGAAGCCGAAGGTGGTGCGGACCAGGGTGTCCACGTCCTCGGCGGTAGCGATGCCTTCCTCCACCACCTGGGCCGCCTCGTGGAAGAGGGCGTACTGGAGCCGGTTCAGCACGAAGCCGGTGACGTCCTTGACGGTGGCGGTTTCCTTGCCGGTCTCCCCCACGATGGTGCGGGCGGCCTGGACGGTGGCCTCGGAGGTACCTTCGTGCGGGATGACTTCCACGCCGGGGATGAACGGTGCGGGGTTGGAGAAGTGGACGCCCAGGAAGCGCTCCGGGTTGTCCACTACCTCAGCCAGCTTGGCGATGGAGATGGTGGAGGTGTTAGAGCCGATGATGGCGTCGGGGCGGGCGGCGGCACTGATCCTGGCCAGGGTGGCGTGCTTGATCTCCAGGATCTCCGGCACGGCTTCCTCGATGTACTCGGCGTCCGCCACGGCCTCTTCGATGTCCTTGGCGGCCCAGAGGTTTTCCTTGAGCTTTTCGGTGGCGTTTGCCGGGAAGAGGCCGGCGGCAACGAATTCGTCGGATTCCCTCAGGAGCCGTTCGTAGTTGCTTTGGGCGATTTCGGCGGAGACGTCTGCCAGTGCCACGCGGGCTCCGGCCAGTGCCAGGACCTGGGCGATCCCGCCGCCCATATAGCCCGAGCCGACGACGGCGATGTTGCGAGTGCTCATTTGTCCTCAAGTCCTTCCGACGCGTCCTCGTAGGAGGAGATGGCGTCTACTTTTGCCGCGGATGCGGAGTTTTCATCGAAGCGGTGGTCCAGCCACTCGCCCACGAGTTTCTTGGCCAGTTCAAGGCCGATGACGCGCTGGCCCATGGTCAGGACCTGGGCGTTGTTGGAGAGCACGGAGCGTTCCACGGAGTAGCTGTCGTGCGCGGTGACCGCGCGGATGCCCGGCACCTTGTTGGCGGAAATCGCGACGCCAAGGCCCGTTCCGCAGATCAGCAGGGCGCGGTCTGCTTCGCCTGCGGCCACCTTGCGGGCGGCGGCGACGGCCAGGTGCGGGTAGGCGGTGGCGTCATCGGCGCCCACTCCCACGTCCTCCACCGAGGCAACACGGGGGTCCGCCTCCAACAGTTCGCGCAGCGCGTTCTTGTATTCGACGCCGGCCTCGTCGTTGCCGACGACGATCCGCCAGCCTGGCTGGTTGTTCTCGGTCATGATGTTCTCCTTAGGAGCTTTCGATGGTGGCGGCGTAGTCGGCCACCCTGCGGGCGATGAGGCCGAAGGACACGGCACCGGGGTCCGGGTGGCCCAGGCTCTTTTCGGCCAGCGGGCGGGCCCGGCCCTTCTTCGGACTGAGCGCGGCGGTCTCGTCAGCGGCCCGTGCCGCCGCCTCCGCTGCTGCACGAAGGCTGCTGGCCAGGCTGCCGCCGTCGTCAATTGCTTTGTTGAAGGTCTCGGCGAACGGAAGCAGCGCGTCCACCATGGTCTTGTCCCCCGCTTCCGCCTTGCCGAGGGTAATGATGGCATCCCGCAGGGCGTTGACGGCTGCGGCTGCGTCGGCGGCCGTATATGCTTCCTTGCTGCCCAAGGTCCTGCCGACGGCGGTGACGGCCGCGCCCCAGAGGGCCCCGGAGGTACCGCCGGCGCGTTCGGCCCACTGCTCCCCGGCCGCTGCGAGGAGTTCCTCGAGCCCGGCGCCGGCGGCGTGGGACTTCTCAGCGGCGGCAACGGCGGCATCGACGCCGCGCCGCATGCCGATGCCGTGGTCGCCGTCCCCGGCGATGGCGTCCAGCTTCCCCAGCGCGTCCTCGTGTTCGACGACGACGGACCGGGCTTCCTTCAGCGCGTCCAGGGCCGTGGCGGCCAGGGCAGTCGACGCAGGGGTGGCGGCCAGCACCGGCGCCGTTCCGACCTCGGCCAGGGACTCCACGGCGCGCGCGCGGCGGGGAGCCAGGTTGCCCTTGCGGAAGGCGGGGGTGTCAGCCGGCGCGGACCAGAACTTCTCCAGTTCCGCGTCCAGCCAGAACAGCGTCAGGGACAGGCCGGACATGTCCAGGCTGGTCACCAGTTCACCGCATTCCGGCTCGACGATCTCCAGTCCGGCTTCGGTGAGGAGTGCCTCAATCTTGCCGAAGAGCAGGAACAGTTCGTCGTACTTCACGGTGCCCAGGCCGTTGAGGATGGGCACCACGCGGCGGCCTGCCGTTTGCGGCTTGTCCTTCAACAGCCCGTCCACCAGCAGCTTTGCCGGCTCGCTGGCGGTGGGAAGGGGCTGCTCAGAGATGCCCGGTTCGCCGTGGATGCCGAGCCCCACGGACATCATGCCGTCGGGCACGGTGAACAGCGGCTCGGCAGCTCCCGGCAGCGTGCAGCCGGCAAAGGCGACACCGAGTGAGCGGGTGTGGTGGTTTGCCTTGATGGCAAGCCGCTCCACCTCGTCCAGGTCCAGGCCCGCTTCTGCTGCCGCCCCGGCCACCTTGAAGACCGTGAGGTCGCCGGCGATGCCGCGGCGCTTGCCGATTTCTGCCAGCGGTGCGCTGGCGATGTCATCGGTAACCAGGACCGTCCGGGTTTCGATGCCCTCGGCATTGAGCTTTTCCTGCGCCTGGCCAAAGTGCAGGACGTCGCCTGCGTAGTTGCCGTAACTTAGCAGGACGCCGCCGCCGGCCTGTGACGCTTTGGCCACCCGGTACACCTGCCCCGCGGAGGGTGAGGCGAACATGTTGCCGCAGGCGCTTCCGGCGGCCAGCCCCGCACCCACCAGGCCCGCGAAGGCCGGGTAGTGGCCGGACCCGCCGCCGATGACCAATGCAACGTGGCCATCCGGGGATTCGGTGGAGCGGACCACGCCGCCGTCGACGCGCGCGACGTACTGACGGTTGGCGGCCACGAAGCCGTCGAGGGCATCGTCTGCGAACTGCGCTGGATCGTCAAATATCTTTGTCATGATTCCTCGTTGAACCGGTTGGGTCGGTGTGGGATGCCTGCCGGCTTAGCGGGCGGGAACTGCCGCGGGGGCCTGCCGCCCCTGGGCCACCAGGCTGGTGCCCAGGGCATAGCTGTCACGCTTGGGCAGCACGTGCCGGCGCAGGTAGTCCTGGTTGGCTGCGGTGACGCTCAGGCCGTCGCCGCCGTAGTGCTCCGTGCAGATGACGCCCTGGAAGCCCACCGAGATGGCGAACTGGAAGGCCTCGCGGTAGCTGATGAGGCCTGATTCCATGGGCGCCGGCATGGCCACGTACTGGTTCCTGGCCTGGTCCTCGTCACGTATGTAGTTCTTGACGTGCCAGTAGTTGGAGTACGGCAGCGTCTTGTGCACCACGTCGCGCCAGTCCTCGATGGGGCGGTGCAGCCGGATCAGGTTGCCCAGGTCCGGGTTCAGGCCAACGTTGGGCAGGTCGATGTCCTGGACCAACTGCACGGAAGAGTCGCCCGTGCCCAGGTACGTGTCCTCGTACATCTCCAGGGACAGCAGGAGGCCAAGTTCGGCGGCGTGCTTGCCTACTTCGCGGATGCGGGTGACGGCGTTGTTCCAGCTTTCCTTGTCCCCTGCAGGGTCTTTGTGGCCTTCAACCGTCCAGAACCACAGCTGCTTCTGCTGTTCAGGGGTGATGGCCTGATGCAGGCCGATCGAAACAACCTCGCAGCCGGGCGCGCTGCGGCCTCCAGGGTGCGGTGGGTGTAGGCCAGGTTGTCTTCCCAGTTGGCCTCTTCGATCACGCTGCGGCGGATGGCGGAAATGGACGGCAGTCCCAGGCCGGCTGCGGTAGCGGCGGACTTCAGCTCATCCAGCCTGGAGCTTGACAGGTCGCCCGGGCGTACCCAGCTGTCCGTGAGGTCGGCATTGGTGAAGCCTGCGTCGGCCACTTCCTCGAAGACCTTCTGCCAGTCACTGGCAGGAGCGTCCTGGACGGTGGTTCCGTCAGGCCTGGTTCCGGGGAACTGCAGCAGGGCAGCAGCGATGGGCCAGTTTTCAGCGGTGTACGGCATTGTCACTCCAAATCATAAATCGCATTTCCTATAGGATCTACGGCAATGGGGATCGCTGTCAAGGGGTTCGCGGTGCCCGTTCGACGTGACGGGCGGATGGTGAGGCGCCCTAATAACCTTGGCGCCGCAAAGCGGCAGGGCTAGCTGCGCACTTCGCTGTCGTGCTGCGAGCGCTGCTTGACGCCCTCGATGTGGTCGATCATTTTTTGGCGGGCGAGCCCGGGATTGCCCGCTTCGAAGGCCTTCAGGATCTCCGTATGTTCGGCGATGGCATAGTCGGCGTCAGTGACGCCCAAGCCACCGAAGAAACGGAAGCGCTGCACCTGGCCGCCCAGCGCGTTGTAGGCGGACAGCAGGAACTGGTTGTCCGCGGACTCGGCGATAAGGCGGTGGAAACGCTCGTCGGCTTCCCAGTAGGCGCGGAACTCGGCGAACGACGGACCCCGCGGCGCTGCCTTCAGGTCCTCGATGGCCTGCTCCAGCTGCGCCGTCAGCTCCGGGTCGGCGTGCCTGCAGGCCATGAAGGCGTTGGCCGGCTCGATCACCAGTCGGGCGTCCATCAGGTCTGCCAGGCTCCTCCGGAGAGAACAGCGGCGCCACGCGGTAGCCACGCAGGGCCATCCTCCGCACCATTCCAGTGGCTTCCAGCCGGGCGAGCGCCTCCCGGACCGGCGTGGGTGATACGTCCAGTTCCCGGGCCATCCCGTCGATACTGACGGGGGTGCCTGCTTCCAGCCGGCCATCCATCAGGGCAACCAGGAGCGCTTCATAGACGTGGTCGGCGAGGACTTGCCTGGTCACGCCGCCGGACGCCTGGTTCTTGGTTGCCATGAAGAAATCCTATAGCCGGTTAGGGGCGGGACGTTGCGGATGACGCCGCCCTTGGCTCGGTGCCGTGCGCCCGCCAGGCCGCCGCACGGCACCGCTGCCCGGAGGGTATCAGGAGACCTGCAGGCCGCCGTTGATGTCGTAGGTGGCGGCCGTGATGTAGCCGGCGTCCTCGCTGAGGAGGAACGCGATCAGGGCGCCCACCTCCTCGCGGGTCCCCACCCGGCCCATCATGATCCCCTCTGACATCTGCGCTTTGCGCTCATCACTGAGTGTCCCGCCCATGATGTCGGTGTCGATTGGGCCCGGCGCGATGGCGTTCACGGTGATGTTGTGTTCGCCTACTTCCCTGGCCAGTGCACGGGTGAATCCCAGGATGCCTGCCTTGGACGCACTGTAGGCCACCTTGGAGTAGGTGCCTCCGCCGCGCTGGGCGGAGATGGAGGAGATGCTGACGATCCGTCCCAGCTCCCGCTCGATCATGCCCTTGAGGACGCGCTGGGACACCACGAAGGTGCCGCGCATGTTGATGGCGAAGACCTTGTCCCATTCCTCGACGGTGGTCTCCATGAAAGGGGTGGGGGAACTGATTCCGGCCAGGTTGACCAGTCCCACGATGGGGGAGCGCCTGCTCGATCTCCGTGATGGCCCGGTCAACCGACGCCTCGTCCGAGACGTCGGCTCCCACGCCGATGGCCTTGACGGCACGGCTGGAACCAATCTCCGCCGCGGCGGCCTGGGCGTCTTCGGCATTGATGTCCAGGATGGCAATGGACCAGCCCTGGCTGGCCAGCCGGTCGGCGGTGGCGCGGCCAATGCCTCGGGCCGATGCCGCCCCGGTCAGGACCGCGGTACGTTCAGCGGGGAATGCGTGTTCTGTAGTCATTGCTGTTTCCTAATGGGTTTTGGCGGCGGGTACGGTGGCCCCGGGGGCGGAGACACCTTCGGGCCGGTTGCGTGCGTAGAGGTAGGTGGCGACGGCGGTCACGGCGAGGCAGGCGGCCAGGAAGACCAGGCCGGTCTGGCTGTTTCCGGTCGCGTCCTTGAGGATGCCCACGATGTAGGGTGCGACGAAGCCGCCCAGGTTGCCGAGCGAGTTGACCATGGCCAGTCCGGCTGCGGCCGCGGCGCCGGTGAGCGCTGCGGAGGGCATGGCTAGGAAGGGCGCAATTGCCGAGTAGATGCCCATGGCGGCAAGGGTCAGGAAGACCATGGCGAGCACGGCGTTGACGGGCAGCAGGAACCCGGCGCCCAGGAGGCCGACGGCGGCGAGCACCATGCTTGCACTGGCGTGCCACACGCGGTTGCCGGTGCGGTCCGAACGCTTGCTCCAGAAGTAGACGAACACTGCGGCGATGGCATACGGGATGAAGACGATGAATCCCACCTGCGTTGAGTCGAACGTGCCGAGCGCCTTGACGATGGTGGGCAGCCAGAGTCCCAGGCCGTAGATGCCGCAGACCAGGCCGAAGTACAGCGCCGAGTAGGCAAGGGTGCGGGGGTCCTTCAGGCCGGCAAGGAAGTTGTGGTTGCCCGCCTTCTGCTTGTCAGCCAGTTCCGCACTCATGGTGGTGGAGAGCCATTCGCGTTCCTCCGGCTTGAGCCACTTGGCGTGTTCCGGTCGGTCGGTCATGATGAAGGGCGTGAGGATGCCCAGGATGATGGCGGGGATGCCTTCGAGGATGTAGAGCCACTGCCAGCCGTGCAGTCCGGCAACGCCCTCCAGGTTCAGGAGCATCCCGGACACCGGGGCGCCGAGGGCGTTGGAGATGGGCTGGGCGAGGATGAAGATGCCCAGCACCGTGACGCGCTGCGCGGCCGGGAACCAGAGGGTCAGGTAGAAGAGGATCGCCGGGAAGAAGCCGGCTTCAGCCGCCCCGAGGAGGAAGCGGATGACGTAGAAGGTGGCTTCCCCGTTCACCAGGAACATCGCGGTGGCGAAGATGCCCCAACTGATCAGGATGCGGGCGATCCATTTGCGGGCCCCGAAGCGGTACATGCCACCGTTGGAGGGGATCTCGAGCAGGGCGTAGCCCAGGAAGAAAATGCCGGCACCCAGGCCGTAGGCGGCCTCGGTCAGGCCGATGTCCCCCTGCATGCCGAGCTTGGCAAAGCCCACATTATTCCGGTCCAGATAGGCGATGAAGTAGAGGAGGACAACCAGGGGCATAAGCCGCCGGCGTACCTTGCGGAGGGTTGTCTCCCCCAGGTCGCCGAGGGCAGGACTGGCAGCGCGGGAGGTCATCGCAGGCCTCCAGTTTCAGTGTGGGGACCCTTGGAAAGGGAATGCGCGCGCATGAAGACTCCTTTGGCTGGCGGCATTTTGGGGGAATTTGATATCAGATGTCTGATGTCTGTATGAGATTCTAATCACACGGTTGAAAGTGCGTCAAACACGGACGGAAGTTGCAGAGGAACGTCGTCGCTTCCGGCTTCCCGCCCCGGCGGAGCCGGGCAGGCGTTCTAGCCTGCGGTGGCTCCCGTGCGGCTGGACAAGGCCAGGAACTGCTCGTAGTCCTCGAAGGTCTGGGTGATGTGCGCGTCCATCGTGGAGCGTGCGGTAGCAGGATCACCGGCCGCGATCGCTGCGAGGACCATTTTGTGGTGGTGGATGGCGTGGCGTTGTACGTCAGGGAACGCCGAGGTCTCGCGCCGCATGGCGTAGAGGAGGGTGGACAGCTGGCCCAGCAGGGCCGGTACGAAGGGGTTGCCCGAGGCGCGCAAAACCGTGTCATGGAACGCGATGTCAGCCAGGGTCAGCGCGTCCACGTCGCCTGAATGGTGCGCCGCTTCCATTTGGTCCACGCTGTCCTGCAGGGCGGCAAGGTCAGCGGGCCTGTGGCGGGAGGCTGCAAGTTCGGCGGCCCCGGTCTCTACCATGCGGCGGACCTCCAGCAGCCGGAGGGCCACTTCGTCCGACGCCACTCCCCTGGACGCTGCACGCATGATGGCGTCCAGCCCCGTCCAGCGCTCGGGTGGATTGACGAACGTGCCCAGGCCGCGTTTTACGTAGACCACGTCCTGCGCCTTCAGGGCCTTCATGGCTTCGCGCGCGGTGAGGCGGCTGACCCCTGATTCCTTGGCGATGTCCGCTTCCGGCGGAAGGGCGTCGTCGGCCTTGATCTGACCGCTCAGGATGTATTCGAGAACCTTGTCCACGACGGCGTCGACCAGGGTGGGCCGCTTCTCTGCCATCGTCATATCCCCTGCCTGCGCGCCCGCGGCGCCGCGATTTCGTTTCCTAAACATTACTAGACGCACCTGTGCAACTGCCGCAGGACCGTCGTCGTATGTTAAACACCAAACGCGGGGTCCCTCCCGCCGGCCCATGTGCATGGGACAGTCTGGAGGGACCCCGCGTTGTGGGGCGCCGCCTAGAGGGCCGAGAAGACCTCGCGGAGCAGCTTGGCGGTCTCGGAAGGCGTCTTGCCAACCTTCACACCGGCTGCTTCAAGGGCTTCCTTCTTGGCCTGTGCGGTACCGGCCGAGCCGGAGACGATGGCGCCGGCGTGGCCCATGGTCTTGCCTTCGGGGGCGGTGAAGCCTGCCACGTAACCGACGACCGGCTTGGTGACGTGGGCCTTGATGTAATCGGCTGCGCGCTCTTCAGCGTCGCCGCCGATTTCACCGATCATGACGATTGCCTTGGTCTCGGGGTCAGCCTCGAACGCGGCCAGCGCGTCGATGTGGGTGGTGCCGATGACGGGGTCGCCGCCGATGCCGATGGCGGTGGAGAAGCCCAGATCGCGCAGTTCGTACATCATCTGGTAGGTCAGCGTGCCGGACTTGGAAACCAGGCCGATGGGGCCCTTGCCGGTGATGTTGGCGGGGGTGATGCCAACCAGTGCTTCGCCCGGGGTGATGATGCCGGGGCAGTTCGGGCCGATGATGCGGGTGACCTGCTTGCCGTCGGAATCCACCTTGGACTGGGCCAGGGCCCAGAATTCGGCGGAGTCCTGGACCGGAACGCCTTCGGTGATGACCACGACCAGGCCGATGCCGGCCTCGATGGCTTCGACCACGGCGTTCTTGGTGAAAGCCGGCGGAACGAAGACGATGGAGACGTCGGCGCCGGTTTCAGCCATGGCTTCCTTGACGGTGCCGTAGACGTTGATTTCCTTGTCGCCGTGCAGGACCGTGGTGCCGGCCTTGCGGGCGTTGACGCCGCCGACGATGTTGGTGCCGGCCTTGAGCATCAGGGCGGTGTGCTTGGTGCCTTCGCCGCCGGTGATGCCCTGGACGATGACCTTGGAGTCCTTGTTCAGATAGATAGACATGGTGCGTCCCTTTACTTCGCTGCGTTGGCGAGCCTCGGCGGCCTTGTCGGCGCCCTCGTCCATGGTGGCGGCCAGGGTAACCAGCGGGTGGTTGGCCTCGGTGAGGATGCGGCGGCCTTCCTCGACGTTGTTGCCGTCGAGGCGGACTACCAGCGGCTTGTTGGCGGAGCCTGCCCAGCTCGGCCAGTGCGCCGACGATGCCCTTGGCGACGGCGTCGCACGCGGTGATCCCGCCGAAGACGTTGACGAACACGGACTTGACCTGCTCGTCGCCCAGGATGACGTCCAGGCCTGCGGCCATGACCTCGGCCGAGGCTCCGCCGCCGATGTCCAGGAAGTTGGCGGGCTTGACGTTGCCGTGGTTCTCGCCGGCGTAGGCCACCACGTCGAGGGTGGACATGACCAGGCCTGCACCGTTACCGATGATGCCCACTTCGCCGTCGAGCTTGACGTAGTTGAGGTCCTGCGCCTTTGCCTTGGCCTCAAGCGGGTCTGCAGCGTCCTTGTCCTCGAGCCTGCGCGTGCTTGGCGTGGCGGAAGTCTGCGTTCTCGTCGAGGGAGACCTTGCCGTCCAGTGCCACGATGTCACCGGCGCCGGTCTTGACCAGCGGGTTCACCTCCACCAGGGTGGCGTCTTCCTTCTTGAAGACATCCCAGAGCTTGAGGATCACGGCGGCGACCTTGCCGCGCAGTTCCTCGGCGAAGCCGGCGGCTGCGACGATTTCGTCGGCCTTGGCCTGGTCAATGCCCACCGCAGGGTCGATGGCGATCTTGGCCAGCGCTTCGGGACGCTCGACGGCGAGCCTGCTCGATTTCCATGCCGCCTTCGACCGAGCACATGGCCAGGTAGTTGCGGTTGGCGCGGTCCAGCAGGACGGAGAAGTAGAACTCCTCGGCGATGTCAGCACCCTGGGCGATCATCACCTTGTTGACGGTGTGGCCCTTGATGTCCATGCCCAGGATGTTGGTGGCGTGTTCAAACGCCTCATCAGCGGACTTTGCGACCTTGACGCCGCCGGCCTTGCCACGGCCGCCTACCTTGACCTGTGCCTTGACAACGGTTACGCCGCCGATCTTCTCGGCAGCTGCCTTTGCTTCTTCTGGGGTGTACGCCACGATGCCGGCAAGCACGGGTACACCGTGCGCCTCGAACATATCGCGCGCCTGGTATTCAAACAGGTCCACGGTTTAGTGTCCTTCTACGTCGAAGTAGTTTCTGTACAGTCGGACACCATCGGAAAGACGATGACCGGGCTGCGGATTGCACGCACCGGCGGCCTGTCTGGAAACGAGCCACGCGGCGTAATGCTCCATGGGGAACTCTAGTCCTTTGGAGGGACCGGGCCGTCCCAGACTACCTCTTATGTGAGTAAGCACACTATTCTATGGGGCGTAGAAAAACCGCGGATTTACGGGGTTTTTGGCCTTCCGGCTGCGCAGGCTGGCCGCTCTTGGCAGCGCCCGGAATCAGCTCGTAACGTTGCGGGGAAACGAAGAATCCGACGCCGGCGGAGACGTTTCCGCACACCACGCCGCCGTTGTACGCGGAGCAGCGCAGCCCGTTCCGTTCGAGGTTTTGCCCGTCCGCCAGCACGGGCAGCTGGGCCAGGGGCCCAGCCTTGTTCCCCTTGGTCCCGTACGTTCCTTCCATGGCCGTGACGCCGGAACGGCACTCCCCGTAGCGGGCGGTGTCCGGCGCCAGGAGGGCCACGCCGCCCAGGTAGCCAAGATGGGTTCCGGCGCAGTTGTCCTTGATATCGCCGGGTTGGGGCGCTGGATAGGTGGCGAGCTCACAGTGCGCTACCGGGACGATGGGCAGCTTGTTGTTGGCGGCGTCGCTGTAACGGTTCTGCTCGTAGGGCAGGTTCACCTGTTCCCCCCGGGCGGACGTGAGCGAGCATGCGACGGTCCGGTCCGCGGTGATGAATGAAAGAACGTTTTCGCCGCTGGAATAGGCCTTCGCGTCAGCCAGCGGCGCCTTTTCCAGTTGCTCCATGGGTGCGAGCGGAGCCGGCGGAACGTACGAGGGGTCCTTGGTGGTCACCGTGCAGCCCGTGGCGGTGATAAGGAAAAGGGCGGCGAGCAGCCCCCGTACAGTCCGTCGCATGGCCTCCATTATGCCCAACGACGTGAACGTTGGTGGCGATCCACCGTCCTGTGGCTGCCGGCACTACCGAAAGCAGGTGCCGGTATTGGTCAGCGGACGATCTTGAAGTTGAATGCCGGCGTTCCGAGTGCGCCCCAGAGTCGGAGCCAGACGGGCAGCAGCATTTCGGTGCCACGTGCCGTGGTGATGTCGCCGAGGTCGATGACATCCTGGTGGCCGAAGTCCTTCAACAGCCCCGCCACCACGGCCTTGGCCTCTGCATCATTGCCGGAAACGAAAACCGTGCCCGGATCGGTCAGCTGCCCCGGCCGGGCCATCAGGTCGGCGTTCATGGTGTTGAGCGACTTCACCACTCGGGTTCCAGGGAAGGCGCGCTGAATCTGCTCACCCAGCGAGTCCGTGTCCTTGACGAACAGGGTTGGAGGCATGCCTTTGCTGAAGTCGAGCGGGTTGGCGATGTCGAGGATGATTTTGCCGTCTATATTCTTCGCCCCCGCCTGGGCCAGCACTTCCAGCGATGCACCGCCGTTGGTGGCGTTGACAATGAGTTCCGCCCCTGCAGCGGCGTCTGAGAAGCTGGCGACTTTGACGGCGGGGTTTTGTTCGGACCACGCTGCGAAAGGCGGGGTGCCCATGGCGTCGGCCTCAACCCGGGCCAGCGTTGCCTGCGGATCGCGTGTGCCCACGGTGACGGCGTGGCCCAGTTCGGCGAGGCGTGCGGCGATGGTTCGGCCAACCATCCCGGTTCCAAGGACTGCTGTCTTCATGATGTTCTCCCAGTGATTCAGGACCGTAACCCTATGTGACGGATCGTTCTCAAGTTTGTGACGGATCGTTCCGTCTGTCAAACTTGGACAGTCGACGCAGTGCAAATGGAGGAGTGTGTGATGCGCAGGACGGGTGAGGAAAACCGCCGCAATATTCTCGAAGTGGCAACGCGCCTGTTTTACACGCGGGGCATCAGGGCCGTTGGGATGGATACGGTCATCAAGGAGTGCCAGGTTGGCAACGCCACTGTCTACCGCCAGTTCCCCACCAAGGACGCCCTCGCGGCTGCCTACGTGGAAGGGCGCGCAGACGCCTGGTTCGAGCGCATGCGCGGAACTGCCGGCGAACACACGGATCCACGCGCCAAGCTCATCGCCGTCTTCGAAGTGCTGGCCACTGACTGCGCCGGAACCAGCTATCGCGGATGCCCCATGCTGAATACCAACACAGAGTTTCCCGAAGGGCAGCACCCGGCACACCTGGCGGCTGTTGCCCACAAACAACAGATCCGCGACTGGTTCTGCTCCCTGGCAGCTGGTGCCGGTGCCGGGGACCCCGACCAGCTTGCCGAGGAACTTCTCATCGTCCTCAATGGTGCCTATGCCACGGCAGCCGTCCTCGACGGTGGCACGTACGGACAACGCGCCCTGGGTCTGGCCAGTCGGCTCATCGCCGGTGCGTGCCCGGGCACCTAAGCCAGCGACGCCTCACTGCCCGGGTTACGGCGCCGTGAGCTGAATTGCTCTAGGCGTCGAGCTTGGTGAGCGGGGCATAGCGCAGCAACAGGCGCTTTTCGCCGACGTCGAACTTCACCTTGGCAACCGTCTTGTCCCCTGCCCCTTCCAGGGCCAGGACGGTTCCGTTGCCAAAACTGGTGTGGTTGACCTTGTCCCCCACGCTGACGGCGATAATTTCCTTCTGTGGCTGCACCCGGTTCTTTGCGATGAACGCCGGCACGTCCGCGTTGAACCCGGCCGACGAGTCTGCCGCCGCGCCGCGGGCGGTACCGGCACCCCAGAACGATCCGCTGTAGCGGCCGGAGCCAATCGAACCCCCGCCTGCCCACGACTGCCGGCTGGTTCCCTCCCGTTTCCATTCCAGGAGGTCTGCGGGGATTTCCTCAAGGAACTGGCTGGCAGGGTTGTATTGGCTCTGGCCCCACATGCTGCGCACTTCGGAGCGGGTGACGTACAGCCGCTTCCGGGCACGGGTGAGGCCCACATACGCAAGCCGGCGTTCCTCGGCCAGTTCCTTGGGGTCGGTGGCGGAGCGCTGGTGCGGGAAGAGCCCGTGCTCCATGCCGGTGAGGAAGACCACGGGGAATTCAAGGCCCTTGGCCGTGTGCAGGGTCATCAGCGTCACCACGCCCAGCCGTTTGGCCTCGGCAACAGCAGCGTCAATGTCCGCGCCCGGGGCATCGGGGATTTGATCGGCGTCTGCCACCAGGGACACCTGCTCCAGGAACGCGCCGAGGCTGCCCTCGGGATTCTCCTGCTCGTACTCACGCACCACGGCCACGAGCTCGGCGAGGTTTTCCACGCGGGACTCGTCCTGCGGGTCGGTGCTCGAACGCAGGGCGGCCAGATAGCCGGTCTGTTCCAGGACCGCTTCGAGTGCCGCGGCGGCCCCTGATCCGGCCGCCACCTCGGCCAAATCGTCGAGCATTTTCACGAAGCCCAGGACGGCGTTGACTGAGCGGGTGGCCATGCCGGGCGCCTGGTCCGCGCGGCGGGCGGCCGCCATGAAGGAGGTGCGTTCGCGGCTGGCGAGGGCTGCCACGGCGCCCTCCGCGCGGTCACCGATGCCGCGCTTTGGCTCGTTGAGCACCCGGCGGAGGTTGACGTCGTCGTCCGGGTTCACCAGGACGCGCAGGTACGCCAGGGCATCCTTGATTTCCTTGCGCTCGTAGAAGCGGGTGCCGCCCACTACCTTGTACGGCAAGCCCACTCGCACCAGCACGTCCTCGATGGAGCGGGACTGGGCATTGGTGCGGTAGAAAATGGCGACGTCGCCCGGGCGCAGGTTGTCCTCGTCCTGGAGCCGGTCAATCTCCTTGGCGATGAATTGGGCTTCATCGTGTTCGTTCTCGCCGACGTAGCCAATGATCTTGTGGCCTTCGCCCTCGGCGGTCCAGAGCCGCTTCTCCGGCCGGTTGGGGTTGCGGGAAATGACCGAGTTGGCGGCGCTCAGGATGTTCTGGGTGGAGCGGTAGTTCTGCTCCAGCTTGATGGTGTGGGCCGCCGGGTAGTCCTTCTCGAACTCCACGATGTTCCGGATGTCCGCACCGCGGAAGGCGTAGATGGACTGGTCGGAATCGCCCACCACTGTCAGCTCCGAGGCGCCCGGCCCCTCCCCCACGATTTCGCGGACCAGTGCGTACTGGGCGTGGTTGGTGTCCTGGTATTCGTCCACCAGGACGTGGCGGAAGCGGCGGCGGTAGGACTCGGCCAGCGCTGGGAAGGCGCGGAACATGTAGACGGTCTCGGCAATGAGGTCGTCGAAGTCCATGGCATTGGCTTGACGCAACCGCTCCGTGTAGCCCTTGTAGACGTCCGCGACAGCATGTTCGAAGGGGTCGTTGTAGTTGGCTTCCGAGGCAAAGGAGTCGGCGTCGATGAGCTCGTTCTTCAACGCTGAAATCTTGTGCTGTATGGCCTTGGGCGCAAACTTCTTGGGGTCCAGGTCAAGGGACTTGGAAACCTGGGTAACCAGGCGCAGGGAGTCGGCTGAGTCGTAGATGGAGAAATTGGATTTCAGTCCGACGTTCGCGGCTTCCTGCCGCAGGATCCGGACGCAGGACGAGTGGAACGTGGAGATCCACATGATCTTTGCGCGGCCACCCACCAGCGCCTCAATGCGCTCCCGCATTTCCGCGGCCGCCTTGTTGGTAAAGGTGATGGCCAGGATTTCACCGTGGTGGGCGCGGCCGGTGGCGATCAGGTACGCGATCCTGTTGCTGAGGACGCGGGTCTTGCCGGATCCGGCACCCGCGACGATCAACAGCGCAGACCCGGCGTGCTTGACGGCCTCCTCCTGCTGCGGGTTCAGGCCCTCCAGCAACTGGGCAGCGTCCGGGCGGCGGTTGCCATGGTGCCGGACGACGCCGTTGGCATTCCCGTCCTGCTGGCCGCCGTAGGGCTGGTTTCCTTGCTGCTGCCAGCCCCCGGACTGGTGCTCCCCGTCGACCTGCCGGTCCGGCATGCCGCCGGGCCCTGCCGTGGTGGCGACGCCTTCCGGCACCGTCCTCGTGCGGGCGGTGGCGGCAGGAGCGGCCTTGAACGGTCCGTCAGAGTACGGGTCAAACAACATATCCATGGTGCCTACAAGTCTAGGCGGTGGGACCGACAACGCCTTCCAGCCTGTGGATTGCGGGCCCTTATCCACATAAGGCATTTGCGTGTATGCCGATGTCAGACCCCGGTGGAAGACTCTTTTTATGGAAGCGGATTTGGGGACAGCGGCAGCGGTGCTGGGGGTGATGCGGCATGCTGCCTCACCTGTTATTGATGCACCCCGGCACGGGTTCGCTGGCGAAACCATGATCGTTGGGCTGCACTACCTTGCCGCGCCGACCTCCTTCCCTGCTGAGCCTTCCGTTGGCGATGTCCTGAGGCTGCTCGCTTCCGTCCCATTGGCTGCTGATGGTGCGGGGATGATCGATCAGATCCGCGGGCTGGAGGACCTGAAGTCGCTGGCGGGTGCCCGGCAGGCCAGACTTGCTGTTGCGTTTGATCTTCAGCAGCGCCGGGAGCAGGCCGCCGCCGGGGTACCGGCCCGTGAGCAGGGTGCGGGGGTTGCGGCGCAGATCGCGTTGGCGCGGCGGGAATCCCCGGCCCGGGGCTTGAGGTTGCTGGGCCTGGCCAAAACCCTCACCGGGATGCCGCACACCTTCGCCGCGTACCGTGCGGGGTTGATGAATGAGTGGCGGGCCACCCTCGTCGTGAAGGAAACCATCTGCCTCAGCGTGGAGGACCGGGCAGGGGTAGATGAAGAACTCGCCGCCGACACCGGCGCTTTGGAAGGCCTGGGAGACAAGGCCATCACCGCCGCCGTCCGCGCTGCCGCCTACCGGCGGGACCCCGCCGCGGTCGCTAAGCGTGCCGCACGGGCGGTGACGGAACGTTCGGTGAGTTTGCGCCCAGCCCCTGACACCATGGCCTACCTGACCGCCGTGCTCCCGGTCGCCCAGGGCGTCGCCGCCTACGCTGCGCTATGCCGGGACGCCGACACTGCCCGCTCCTCCATGGATGAGAGATCACGGGGGCAGGCCATGGCCGATACCCTCGTCGAACGCGTCACCGGCACCCCGGGTGGGATCAGCGGAGTGGAGATCCAGCTTGTCATGACCGACCGCACCCTCCTGCAGGCCGATTCCGAACCAGCCCGCCTTCCCGGCTACGGCATCATTCCCGCAGCCTGGGCACGGCACCTCGCCCTCACCGGCGGAACATCCAGTACCGAACGACCAACCGGCCCGGCATCCCTTGAATGGCATAGCCTCTGGATCCGCCGCCTCTACACCGCCCCCGTACCGGGGAGCTGCTGGCGATGGACTCCAAAGCCCGGCTCTTCCCACCCAACCTGAAGCGCTTCCTCCAGATCAGGGACAACACCTGCCGCACCCCCTACTGCGACGCCCCAATCCGGCACCACGACCACATCCTGGAATGGGCGGACGGCGGCCTTACAAACAGCAGCAACGGCCAGGGCCTCTGCGAAGCCTGTAACCACACCAAAGAAAGAGCCGGCTGGGCCGCGAACCGGGTCCCCGGCCCACGCCACACCGTCTCAACCACCACCCCAACCGGCCACACCTACCACTCCACCGCACCACCGTTGCCGGGAACAGTTCTGACCGGCACACGTCTGGCAGGCGCACTTTCCCCTCCGCCCCCAGCGGTCCGCCTGGGCCGCGACCCCGGTGAGGATGGCAGTGCTGGCCTCTGCAGCGGCAGTGGAAGTGGTAAGGGCAACAGAAGCCGGGCACCCAGGCGGCCGCCCGTCCAGCAACCCCTGTTGTGGTGACCCTAGCCGACGGAGCCCGCCTGAAGGGCTGCGCGCAACTGTCGTACCGCCGTCGTCCCTCCCGCGAGGAACCATTCCAGGCCGTTGACCCGTACGGTGTCCACGGCGCCCCCTGCCGCAAGGACAATCGCTTTGCCCGGCAGCCAGTCCCACTCCGGGCAGCTGTGCTGGAACCAGCACCCCAGCTGCCCGTCCGCCACCCGGCCCAGGTCGCAGGAACCGGATCCCAGCATGCGAAGCGACGCGGCGGAGGTGGCCGCCGCATGCCACGGCATGGCGCACATAGGGTCCATCAGCCACGTGGGGTGGATGTAGGTGGCGGCGCCGAGCTCGGCAACGTCGGTGGCGTTGCGCCTGCCGTCGTCGTCGGTGAAAGCCGTCAGCGGATCACCGTTGAGTGTGGCGGGCCGGTCATGGCCGCCGAGCCACAGTTTGTCCTCCTCGGGCTGGAAGACAGCGCCCAGCAGCACGTCGTCGCGGTCCTTCAGCGCGATGGCGGAGCACCAGTAGGTGGAGCCGTGCAGGAAATTGTAGGTGCCGTCCACGGGGTCGATCACCCAGGTACGGCCACTGGTGCCCTCGACGGAGGAGCCTTCCTCGCCCAGGATGCCGTCCTCCGGCCGGCAGCGCTGCAACTGCTCCAGAACGTAGGCCTCGGCGGCGTGGTCTGCGGCTGTCACCACATCGGAGACGGAGGTCTTTTGTTCCGACTGCAGGCCGGCCATGCGCATGAGGAGCGCCAGCTGTCCGGCTTCACGGACCAGCGCCGCGGCCAGTTCGTAGTCGTCCAATGAGGGATCAAGAACAGCTGCGCTGTGTCGGCCAGTGGTCATGGCTTCAGTTTATGGGGCGGGATAATGGTGCCATGGCCAAAACCCCTGCCCAACGGATCAAGAAGCACGGCGCCAACGCCGTTGTGCCGCAGCATCACCTGCCAGCGGTGGTCAACCCCACCACCAACCGCACTCCGGAGAAGGCACAAGGCAACAGCAACTTGATTGTGATTGCCGGCGTGGTGGCCAGCCTGTTCCTGTTCTGGTACCTGCACCTGCTGACCTTGACCCAGCTGACGCAACTCTCCCAGGAAATGGCCATGCCTGATTCGCTGATGGGCGGTTTCGATGCCGGTTACATCGGACGGCTGCAGGGGGTCATGAACGGCGACGCCCTGGGACAGCTGAGCTACGTCCACAAGACGGCAGGCACGCTCTTCCCGCTGATCTTCGGGTTCACCTGGCTGCTGCTGATCGGGACCAACGTGGCACGGAAGGCCTTGCGCTGGGCGCTTTGGGCATTGCCCATGCTGTTCGTGGTGGTCCGGCTGTGGGGCAATGTGGCCATTGACGCAATGATGGGCACGGCAGGTCCCGACGCCGGCCAGGTGGCGTTGGCATCCGGCCTCACCGTTGCCGGCTGGGTGCTGCTGGTCCTGAGCCTCCTAGCGGGGGCGGCAGCGGTCTTCCTTGGGCGCAGGACGCGGAAAGAGCGCTAGGCACCTGGCGCCCCGTTGTGGACGGCCATCGCCGCAGCGCGGGCCGCAGCCCGCTGTTGCTTTCGGTGCCGGTGCACCCGCTGGGCAATGACCAGCCCGGCGGCGGCCATTCCCACGGTGACCGGATACCCCATCAGCCGCTCCAACGTGCCGGGCTCGGGAACTCTCATGTGCGTCAGGCCGCCAATGGCGGTGGCCGCCAGCGACACGCCGCCGCACACCAGCAGGAACCATGCCGTCCCGGTCTTCCGAAGCCAGAGCATGCCGAGCACCAGGAGTGCCAGCCCACCGGAGATGAAGTACGTGATGGCGCCGGCGTAGTGCCAGGGTGAGCCCGCATCTTCCGGAACCAGCCCAACAACCACGGTTCCGGCGCCGGCAGCGCCCGTAAACAACCGGACCGCGGAGGCTGCCAGCCAGGGCTCCCTGCGGGCCCAGTCCAGCCGGGCACCGGGCCGGGCAGCCACGCGCAGCAGTCCCGAGGTCAGCAGCACCGCCCCCACCAACAACCCCAGGCCCTGGACCACAAACGATGCATTCATCAGCCAGTTCAACGGCGAACAGACGTCCCGGCCGGCATAGATTCCGCAGTGAAGCGCGCCGAGGTCGCTGATGTATCCGGTCCTCAGGTTGTAGGGACGCGGCCCGGCCCACGCCATGGCCACGGCCGCCTCTGCGGCGAAATATTGCAGCACGCTTAGCACCGCCCACGCCCCGATGTACTGCCTTGTGGACGCCACGTTCGGGGTGAGTGCGGTGGCGGGAGCGGCAGTGGGGGCTGGACTCATGCCTTGAGCGTAGTACGGCCCGGCACCTTGTATGCTTGTAACCGTGTCCGGACGGACCGGCCCTGCCGGCCCCCCACGGATACCCGCCCTCGTAGCTCAGTGGATAGAGCACGGCTCTCCTAAAGCCGGTGTCGTTGGTTCGATTCCAATCGAGGGCACTTGAACTCCCCTTCCCCGGAGCCGAGCCTCCGCGCCTACCTCCTGGGCAGCATCCGGGCAGGCCACCCTGGGCAGCCGGGCCGCTGGCGGCTGGAGCGGGACCTGCTGGACAGATCGGACGGCACCCGCGGAACCTTTTCCGGCGTCGTTGTTTTCATCCCAACAGACGACGGCGGCCTGGCCCTTCGCGAGGAAGGCACCATGCGCTGGCCTTCTTTCACTGGCCCCGCCACGCGTGAGTATGTCCTGAAACCCCTGCCGCAGCCCGATGCGCTGGACGTGTGCTTCCCCGATGGCAGGCCGTTCCACCGGATGAGCTTCACGCCGGACACCAGCCAGGACACCCACTGGTGCGATCCGGATACCTACCGCGTGTCCTACACCCGCCAGGGCCCGGACGCCTTCAATTACAGCTGGGACGTGACCGGTCCCCGCAAGGATTTGCTGCTGGTCTCGCGCCTGGAAAGGACCCCCCAATGAAAGACCGGATCGTGGTCTCCGCCGTCTGTGTCTTCGATGAGTCCGGGCGCCTCCTTACCGTGCGTAAGCGGGGCACCGGGATGTTCATGCACCCCGGCGGCAAACCGGAGCCGGGCGAAACAGCAGTCCAGGCCGCTGCGAGGGAACTCGCCGAAGAGGTGGGAATCGTGGTCCGCCCCCAGGAGCTGGAACTGATGGGCGTGTGGATCGCCGACGCCGCCAACGAGGCCGCCACCGACATCGAAGCCACCGTCTTCCTCGCCCCCGGCATATGGCACGCCAGCCCGGCAGCCGAAATCGCCGAGATCCGCTGGCTGGACATCAGCGGGCCGGCTGACGTGGCCCTACCCCCGGACCTGGCGCCGCTGCTGACGGACCACATCCTGCCCCTGCTTACGGCACGGGCGGTCCAGGAAGCCGCACAGCCGTCCGGCCCCACTCCTTAGAACTCGGGGACGGACTCCTGCGCCACGGCCGTGGCCTCGGCGAACTGCGTCCGGTAAAGCTCTGCGTAGCGGCCACCGGCGGCGAGGAGTTCGGTGTGGGTGCCGCGTTCCACGATCTGGCCGCCCTCCACCACCAGGATGGCGTCGGCCGCGCGGACGGTGGACAGCCGGTGCGCAATGACGACGGCGGTCCGTCCCTCCAGTGCAGCGCCCAGGGCTGCCTGCACGGCGGCTTCGTTCGTGGAGTCCAGTGCGGCGGTGGCCTCGTCGAGGATCACCACCCGCGGCTGGGCGATCAGTAGCCGGGCGATGGTCAGCCTTTGGCGTTCACCGCCGGAAAGCCTGTAGCCGCGCTCGCCCACCACCGTTTCCAGCCCGTCCGGCAGCGACCTGATCATGGTCTCCAGGCGGGCCTGCCGCAGGACGTCCCACATGTCTTCGTCCGTGGCGTCCGGGCGCGCAAGCCGAAGGTTGGACGCGATGGTTTCGTGGAACAGGTGGCCGTCCTGGGTCACCATTCCCAGCGTGTCGCGGAGGGAATCAAACGTGGCGTCCCGGACGTCCAGCCCGGTTCCCGGCCTGATGCCGCCCAGGCGTACGGCGCCCGAATCGACGTCGTACAGCCGCGACAGCAGCTGGGCGATAGTGGACTTGCCGGCGCCTGATGAACCCACCAGCGCCACCGTCTGGCCCGGCTCCACCCGGAAGCTGACCCCGTGCAGCACTTCCTCGCCACCCCGGGTGTCCAGGGTGGAGACTTCCTCGAGCGAGGCCAGGGAGACCTTGTCCGCCGAGGGGTACGCGAAGCGGACGTTGTCGAACTCCACGGAAACAGGACCGGCAGGAACGGGCACGGCGTCCGACTTCTGCTGGATGAGCGGCTCCAGGTCCAGGATCTCAAACACCCGTTCAAAGCTGACCAGCGCACTCATGACTTCCACCCGGGCGTTGGACAGCGCCGTGAGCGGCGCGTAGAGCCGGGTCAGGAGCAGAGCCAGGACCACCACGTCGCCGGGGGCCGCCTGGCCGCCCAGGGCAAGCCAGCCGCCCAAGCCATAGACCAGCGCCAAGGCGAGCGCGGACACCAGGGTCAGGGCCGTGACGAACGTGAACTGCAGCATTGCCATGCGGACGCCGATGTCGCGGACCCGGCCGGCGCGGGCGGCGAACTCACTGGATTCTTCATCCGGGCGGCCGAACAGCTTCACCAGTGTGGCGCCGGGCGCGGAGAACCGCTCCGTCATCTGGGTGCCCATGGCGGCGTTGTGCGCGGCGGCTTCGCGGCGCAGGTCTGCCAGCTTGGAGCCCATGCGCCGCGCCGGGATGAGGAAGATCGGCAGCAGGACCATGGCGAGCACGGTGACCAGCCAGGACTTATTCAGCATCACGGCCAGCGTCAGGACCAACGCCACGACGTTGCTCACCACACCGGACAGGGTTCCGGCGAAGGCGGACTGCGCGCCGATAACGTCGTTGTTGAGGCGGCTGACCAGGGCTCCGGTCCGGGTGCGGGTGAAGAAGGCGATGGGCATGCGCTGCACGTGGTCGAAGACCCGGGTGCGCAGGTCCACAATGACGCCTTCACCGATGGTCGAGGACAGCCATCGGGTCAGGAGACCCACGCCCGCTTCGCCGACGGCCACGATGGCGATCAGCACCGCCAGCCAAATCACTGTGTCTGCACTGGCCTTGTCGATGATCGCGTCAACCACCTGGCCGGCAAGCACCGGGGTGGCCACGGCCAGGACGGCCGCCGCAATGGAAGAGAGCACGAAGGCGATGAGCTTGCCCTTGTGCGGAGCGGCAAAGCCCAGCACCCGCTTCAGGGTTTCCTTGGAGAACGGCTTGGAGGCGTTCTTTGCGGTGCTGATGTTGTAGAGCGAGCTCCACGCCACGCGGTCCATGCTCATGGTTATTTCTCCTGGCTTGCAGTGGGATGGAGCTCCTGGACCGTGCCGTTTTCCAGGTGCCACCGGTAGTCGAGTCGGACGTTTTCGAGCAGCCGGCGGTCGTGGGTGACCAGCAGCAGGGCTCCGTCGTAGCTTTCAAGGGCCGCTTCCAGCTGCTCAATGGCCGGCAGGTCGAGGTGATTGGTGGGTTCGTCCAGCACCAGCAGGTTCACGCCGCGGGCCTGGAGCAGCGCCAGGGCCGCCCGGGTCCGCTCCCCGGGGACAGGGAATGCACGGTCCGCGAGGTGTGGTCCGCCTTGAGGCCGAACTTGGCCAGGAGCGTCCGGACGTCCGCGCTGTTCCAGTCAGCCAGGACCGCTTCGACGGCGTCGCCCAGCGGCGAGCCCCCGTCCAGCAGCCCGCGGGCCTGGTCAATCTCGCCGACGGCGACCGTGGCACCCATGGAGGCGTCGCCGTCGTCCGGTGCCTGCGTTCCCAGCAGGAGGCGCAGGAGGGTCGATTTCCCGGCGCCGTTGGGCCCGGTGATCCCGATGCGCTCGCCGCCATTGAGCTGGAGGCTCACCGGTCCCAGCGTGAAGCTGCCCTGGCGTACCACCGCGTTGCGCAGGGTGGCCACGACGGCACTGGAGCGAGGCGCCTGGCCAATGCTGAACTGGAGCTGCCATTCCTTCCGGGGCTCCTCCACCACGTCCAGCCTGGCAATGCGTGATTCCATCTGCCGTACCTTCTGGGCCTGCTTCTCGGAGGACTCTGTGCTGGCAGCGCGCCGGATCTTGTCGTTGTCCGGGTTCTTCTTCATGGCGTTCCGGACGCCTTGTGAGCTCCACTCTCGCTGCGTCCGGGCACGGGACACCAGGTCCGCCTTGGTGGAGGCAAACTCCTCGTACTTCTCGCGGGCGTGCCGCCGCGCCACGGCGCGTTCCTCAAGGAAGGCTTCGTAGCCGCCGTCGTAAACGGCCACGCTGTTCTGCGCCAGGTCCAGGCTCCACCACCCTGGTGACGCACCGTGCCAGGAACTCACGGTCATGGCTGACCAGCACCACGCCCCCGCGCAACCCCGTCACGAAGTTTTCCAGGGTGGCCAGGCCGGCAAGGTCAAGGTCATTGGTGGGCTCGTCGAGCAGTACCACATCGAAGCGGCTCAGCAGGAGGGCGGCCAGGGCCACGCGTGCGGCCTGACCGCCGGAAAGCCCCGTCATCAGCGCATCGGGGCCCGCGTCCAGGCCCAGGTCCGCCAGGACGGCAGGGATGCGGTCGTCCAAATCGGCGGCGCCGGAAGCCATCCACCGGTCGAAGGCACGGGCGTAGGCATCATCTGCCCCGGGAGCACCTGAACCCAAAGCCTCCGCGGTGGATTCCATCTCAAGGGTCGCTTCCGCGCAGCCGGTGCGGCGGGCAATGTAGCCTGCCACTGTTTCACCCGGAACGCGCTCATGCTCCTGCGGCAGCCAGCCAACGAACGCATCGGCCGGGGCAAGGCTGATGGAGCCCTGCTGGGGCTGGCCCACGCCGGCGAGCAGGCGCAGCAGCGTGGACTTGCCGGCACCGTTTGCGCCCACGACGCCCACCACATCGCCCGGGGCCACCGTCAGCGAGAGCCCGGAAAACAGCATGCGGTGCCCATGGCCACCGGAGACGTCCTTGGCAACAAGGGTTGCAGTCATTAATTCGTCCTTTCGCCGCTGCCCGGACAGCCAGTGACGGCCGGCAGAGGCGGCGAAAACCGGACCGCGGCGCCGCTGGGGCTGCAGGACATAGAAGAACCCGCTGGTCCGGACTTGGGGGGTGTACGGACCAGCGGGCTCGACCATCAACTATAGTCGAATGTTGGCACTGGGCCAAATCCGCGGCACGGAAAGCGCGCGGGCAGCCACGGTAAAATTGTCTCCACCACCAGTTCTGCAGAGAGCACTCCATGACCCTTTCCGCCAAGGCGTTCCAGCGCTGGCTGCAAAGCATCGCACCGGATGCCAGCACCGCAGACGTCTGCCGGGTCTCCGGGATCAAGCGGACCACCCTGGCCCAGCAGCTGGTCCGGGGCAAGGTCTCCGTGAGCACGGTGGTGAGCATCAGCCGGGCCTACAAGATCAACCCCGTCGCCGCCCTGGCCGGGTTCGACTCCTACAGCGCCCTGGCGGGTCCGCCCCGCCAGCCCTCCAGGAACGAGCCTGGTAAGCCAGATTTCCAGCGCAGACCTCCTCCGGGCACTCCTGGCCCGTCCCGCCATGGACGCCGCCCGGGGAGCAGCCCCTCCGGCCCTCAGCCCAGCCCCGCACGCCACCTCCGTGAAGAACTGGGTTGACGCGATTGACGACGGCGAGGTGCGGCATCGCGTTTCGGCCTCCACCGGGGTGGCTCCGCAGAACTACTCCGCGCAGTTGACCGCCAACCGGCTGTCCCCCGAGCCTGGCCATGGCCACGGCGCTGGCCGCCGGGGTCAGCCCGGCCGGCGGCCTGGTCGCCACCGGGGTGATCACCGAGGAGGAAGCCGGGTGGCCTCCCGGCGCCCGGCAGGCAGCGCTGGACAGCCTTTCCGACGGAGAACTCACCGTTCTTGCAGGAGACAGGCTTCAGGCACTGGGTAAAGTACTGCGCCGGCAGGAGCAGGATCAGGCGCAGACAGAAAAGATTTGGGAGAACCTGGGATGATCGAGACCCTTCAGTGGACTACGCTCGCGATTTGCGCAGCCATTGCAGTGGCGCGCATCCCCAGCACCTTCCGCGGCGAGAACCGTTCCCTGTTTGGCATCTTCGCCATGATGACCCTGGCCATCCTGCTCAGCATCCAGGAGCCATACCTTGTCATTGACGGCGCCTTGGGTGGGCTCAACCTGGCTAACCTGTTGCTCCGCTTCGTGATCTTCGGCGCAATCTTCTTCCTGGGCATCCGTATTTCCAGGGGCTTCGACGCTAAGGAAGCCTACTGGTTCATCACTGGTCGGGTTGGAATATCGGTCCTCGCAGTAATCTCCGCTGTCATGGTGGTGCTGTTCTTCCTGATGGACACCGACGGTTCCTCCGCAGGGCTGACGGGCGTGGTAGGCACTGATCCCTGGAACTCCGCCCTGCTGGAATATTACGGGGCCGCTGGCCGGGCTTACCCTGCGTACGTTGCGCTGACTCTGTTGCCCGCCATGTTGCGCGCCTTGGCCAGCCGCTTGCCTGGCCTCATCAGGGCTGCTGCGGCACTTCTTGCTTTGGGCGCCATGGCGACGGCCCTTACTTTGTCTTTCCCTTTGATCCCGCCCAACCTCGGCCAGATCGAGTTCATCATCAACTACACGGCAGTGCTGTGCTTCGTGCTTGGGCTTGCCCTGATTTGGGCGGCCAGGGTGGTTAACGGGCGTAAGCCGCGGGCTCGGAGGACATCTACCGAAACGTAACCTTCACCCGCTTTCACAAAATCATTAGACTGTGACACAATCATGAATGTGTGAAGGCGGGGCTGCCAAGCGTTTTCGAACGGGGATAAATTCCTAAACGCCGGCCGCCCCGGGGCCTTTGCACGCATTGGGGGGATGAGTGGTGGCGGATCGTTGGGGACCGCCCCCACTCAGCCTGTTTAATAGGCCTTTCCGCGAGCCAAGCCCTTATTTCCGGGTGAACCTCAGGGTCACAAGCTGGAACGGCCGGAGCGTGAGCACGGCGCCGGTGCCGGTGGACTCGACCCCGGAGGCGTCGGTGGCGCGCTCCAGGAGGTCCGTGGGCGCAACTTCCTGCACCGGGAAGTTCGCCGTAATAGTCCCCGTTGAACGCTGCCCCAGCGACTCGTAGAGCCGGACCACGACGTCTCCCGAACCGTCCTGCGCCAGTTTGACCGCTTCGATGACCAGGGCCGGGTTGGAGACGGAGAAAAGCGGCTCTACTGCTGCGGCACCGCTGACCAGCCGGGGCGCCAGGTTTGTCCGGTACCCTTCCTGGACGGCATCGGCAATATCAGCGCCCGGTCGGATGGCCACCGTCAGCTCGTGGCGCCCCCGGTCTGCATCCGGGTCAGGGAACTTTGGCGCCCGCAGGAGGGACAGGCGCACCGTGGTGGTGGTTCCGCCGTCGGACTCCCTGATGCTCCGGCCCACGTCGTGACCGTAGGTGGATGAGTTGGACACCGCCACGCCGTAGCCGGGTTCACCCACATGGATCCACCGGTGGGCGCAGATTTCGAACTTCGCGGCTTCCCACGAGGTGTTGGTGTGGGTGGGCCGGAACACGTGGCCGAACTGTGTTTCCGCAGCCGACCGGTCAGCCCGGACGTCGAGGGCGAAGCCAAGCTTCAGCAGCTTTTCGCGCTCCTGCCAGTCAACGGAAGTGGTGATTTCCAGCGATGGGCTGCCGGGGGTGAGCCTGATGCGCTGGGTCAGCGGTGAGGTTCCTGCCAGCCGTTCCACAACAACCACGGCGCTGCTGCCTTCGTCTTCAAGCCGGACCGATTCTGCGTGGACCAGCGGCGTGACGTTGCGCCGGTAGAACTCGTCGATGTCCCAGGCGTCCCACTCGTTGGGGGTATCCCGGTGCAGTTCCAGCAGGTTGCCATGCTGGCCGGGGGCGATCGCTTCACGGCCGCTGGCGTGGTCGCGCAGGGAGACGAGAAGTCCGTCGGGGTCCACTACGGCCTGGATAATCCCGTTGTCCAGGATGTAGCCGCCGCGGTGCGGTGTGGCCTGCGCCGGCTCCTGGTCAGTTGCCGGTTCAGCCGCCGCCAGGGCGGGTACCCCGGCCCTGGCATGCGGCGCGGCATTCAACAGGAACTGGCGGTCGCCGGTCCCCAGCATGACGGCCGCGGCGTGGCTGATCAGTGACTCAAGCGCCGTTTCGATGGCCTGGTAGTTCCGCTCGGCATCCTGGTGGACCCAGGCAATGGAGCCTGCCCGGAAGAATGTCATGGAACTGCTGCAGCAGCACCAGCTGCCACAGTCGCTTGAGCTCGGACCCGGGGTAGTCATAGGCACCACCGGCCCGGACGGCAGCCGTGGCGCACCAGAGCTCCGCTTCACGCAACAGGTGCTCGCTGCGCCGGTTGCCCTTCTTGGTGCGGGCCTGGCTGGTATACGTCCCGCGGTGCAGGCTCCAAGTACATCTCACCCACCCAGACCGGCAGGTTCGGGTAGTCTTCCTCGGCCTGCCGGAAGAAGCTCTCCGCGGATCCGATCCGGACCTTCGGCGATCCTTCCAGGTCCGCCGTGCGTGCAGCAGCGGCAAGCATTTCGCGGGTGGGACCGCCGCCGCCGTCGCCGTAACCAAACGGTACCAGCGACACCGTGCCGCGGCCGTGGTCGCGGTAATTGCGTTCGGCATGGGCCAGGTCCCTGCCGCTGAGATCCGAATTGTAGGTGTCCACGGGCGGGAAGTGGGTGAACAGCCGGGTGCCGTCGATTCCTTCCCAGTTGAAGGTGTGGTGGGGCATCCGGTTGGTCTGGTTCCAGGAAATCTTCTGCGTGAGGAACCAGCGGCTGCCCGCGGCCTTGACGATCTGGGGCAGTGCCGCGCTGTAGCCGAACGAGTCCGGGAGCCAAGCCTCCCTGCACTCAATGCCGAATTCCTCCAGGACGAAGCCCTTGCCCTCCACGAACTGCCGGGCCATGGCCTCCCCGCCGGGCATGTTGGTGTCCGATTCCACCCACATACCGCCGACGGGGACGAACTGCCCGGCGCGCACCTTTTCGCGGATCCGGCCGAACAGGTCCGGGTACAGCTCCTTGATCCAGGCCAGCTGCTGGGCGGAAGAACAGGAGAAGACAAAGCCGGGGTCTTCGTCCATCAGGGCCACCACGTTGGAAAAGGTCCTTGCGCATTTGCGGATGGTTTCCCGGACCGGCCAGAGCCATGCGGAGTCTATGTGCGCGTGCCCCGTGGCAACCAGTTGGTGTGCTGATGCGTAGGCGGGGCTGGCCAGGACGCCCGCGAGCGCCCGGCGCCCTGCCGCGGCAGTCCCGGCAACGTCGTCGGGGTCCATCACGTCCATCATGGCCTCAAGGGCCCGAAGGATCTCGTGGCGGCGCGGGAGTTCCAGCGGGAGCTGTTCCATGAGGCCGGCTAAGGTCCAGACGTCCTGCTGGAGTTCCCAGACGCACTGGTTCAACTCGGCGATCGCGATGCTCCCCAGCCGGTACTGCGGTGCACCCCCGGCGGTGGCCTTGTCACCCAGGGGGTGGCGGCAAAGGTCCAGCCCTGTGCCATGTCCGGATTCGCCGCCGCCTCGACGTAGAAGTCCACGGCCATGCCGCTGCCGAGCAGCTTCAGCGGGATGTACTGGTTGCGGGGCGAGATCGCCTTGATGATGCTGCCGTCCGGCCGCCAGGCGATGCCCTCGCACTGGAAGCCGGGGGCTTCAGTGGTGAACCCCAGGTCCACCACCACCTCCACCGTGGTGTCCGGGCCGCCGCCCCAGGATTCGGGAACCTCTCCCTGCAGCCGCAGCCAGGTGGTGCCCCACGGACGTCCCCAGGGCGCGCCGTGCTCCTGCGGCCGGAACTCCTGCCGCATCGCCTCGAGCGCCGGGACCGGCTCGTCGGGCACTTCCCAACTGCTCAGGCTAAGCGGGACCGTCCTGCTGTAGACGGCAGGGACTATGCGCTCACGCACAAACCTCGCCAGGCGGACTTCCGTGATCCTGCGGTCGTCATGCAATATAAATCCTCTTTAGGCTGGAGACTGGATCATCGCGTCCATTCGATGGACAAATCTACCCGCTGGCAGCACCGCAACCAACCCCCTTTTGCCAGCGCGTCGCCTTCTCCGGGGCCTCAACGGCACTACGTTCGCGGAATGGCGGGTTCGGGCCGCAGTATCCGGTTATCCCCGGCATAGATATTGAAACTGGTGCCCCGGCTGAATCCTGCCACCGTCAGCCCGTTTGCCTCCGCGAGTTCCACGGCAAGGCTGGAAGGGGCACTAACGGCGGCCAGGATGGGAATTCCGGCAAGCGAGGCTTTCTGCACCAGTTCAAACGACGCTCGGCCGGACACCTGGAGGACAGTCCCGGTCAGCGGCAGGAGGCCCTCACGCAGCGCCCAACCCACCACCTTGTCCACGGCGTTGTGCCGCCCCACATCCTCGCGCAGGCACAGGAGCCGGGGCTCGCCGCCGTCAATCCTGAAAAGACCCGCCGCGTGCACGCCACCCGTATCGTCGAAGACGCGCTGGGACTCCCGCAGCAGCCCGGGCAGGGTGGCCAGGACTTTCGCGTCCACCCTCAGCGGGTCCGCCTGCGGGCTGTGGTGGGAGGACTTCTGGACCGCTTCGATGGAATCCGTCCCACAGATGCCGCAGGAGCCTGGACGTGTAGACCCGGCGGCCGGTGTCGGGAAGTGGAACATCCGGGCGCAGCTGGGCCTCCACCACATTGAACGTCTGGACGCCGTTTTCGTCCTCGCCCGCGCAGAACCGCAGCGAAACCAGCTGGCCCGGGTCCCATATAACGCCCTCGGACACCAGGAATCCGGCCACGAGGTCGAAGTCGTCGCCGGGTGTCCGCATGGTGACCGAGTAAGAAAGGCCACCCAGCCGTATTTCCAGCGGTTCCTCTACGGCGAGGATGTCTTCACGGTGGCGGACCGGGTACTCCAGTGAACTCGGCGACCCGTCCAGGACATACTTGTGCACCTTGCGGCGCCGGGTTACCCGTCCCATGTTCCACCCTGCCTGTTCATTACTCCATCATGGCACCAACAGGCACCCACCCGGGACGCCTCAGCCCAGCAGTGCACTCCAGTCCACCGGTCCGCTGGGCGCCTTGCCCTTGGGCTGGCCGGTGCGCGCGTTGCTTCGCGGTTTGGTTTTGGCCCCGCCCTCCCCGGGGCGCGGAATAGGCGCCCCCCATGGCAGCGCGAAGGCGGGCACCAGTTCGCCCAGCTGCACTCCGTGCGGCGGCACCACCAGCACCCCGTCAGCGGCCGCCAGTCCGCGCATCATTCCCGGCCCCGTGTGCTGCGCCGGGGAGGCCATGCCGTACAACAGCCGGAACGGCATCAGCCGGGTACGTCCGGGGTCCGGATCGATCATGGCCCCGCAGGGCACTTCCTGCACCGACGGCATAGGCCGGTGCCCCAGTGCCGCCAGCAGTGGAGCCCCCACGGTAGAGAGGGCCATCATCGCTGCCAGCGGGTTGCCGGGAAGCCCCAGGACGAAGCGGCCGTCCGGCAGTTCCGCGAGAACCGCGGGGTGGCCGGGCCGCATTGCCACGCCGTCGATGATGAGCCGGCCGCCGAGTTCCGCGACCGCCCGCCGGAGGTGGTCCGTTCCTGAGCGTCCGGTACCCCCGGTGGTGATGACGACGTCGGCAGGCAGGTCCGGCCCGCCGGGCACCTCAGGCAGCACGTCTTCAAGCGCCGCCAGCCATTCGGCGTAGGAGTCTCCGATCCGCTGCTGCCCGCCGGCGATGCCGCCCAGCATGGCTATGACTTCGGGCAGTTGCGGGCCGAAAGTGTCGCGCACCTGCCCCGGGGCCGGGGTGCCCTGCTCCACCACCTCCGACCCGGTCATCACCAAGCGGACCACCGGCTTTCCCTGGACCTGCACCTCGTCGTAGCCGGCCAGGGCTGCCAGGGCCAGGTGCGCGGGGTTGAGCTCCAACCCGGCCTTGACCAGGGTGTCCCCCTCAAGGGCTTCCTCGCCGGCCTTCCTGACGTGCTCTCCCGCGCGGGGCTCGCCGGGGCGGGACTTGCCTCCGGTCGCCAGGACAGGGAGGCCCTCGTCGTCCGTGCCCAGGACAGCGTTCTCGGTGCGCAGGACGGCCTTGCCGCCGGGTGGGATGAGGCCGCCCGTGGCGATGGGGCTGGCCTGGTGCGGTGCCAACCGGGTTCCGGGTTCCACCGGGATCCACGGGCCGCTTCCGTTGACTGCCCAGCCGTCCATGGCTGAGGAAGCGTAGTGCGGCATGTCCTGGAGGGCCACGATGTCCCGGTCGAGTTTGCGGCCCAGGGCTATCCGAAGCGCCACCGGACCAGGAGGGATCGGCGTTGCCGCATCGAACGCAGCCTGCCGGGCCTCTTCCCAGGTGTGCGCCGCATGGTGGTGGCCGGCATGGCCTTGTTCAGCGTCCTGCTGCGCCGCCGCTTCCCTGCCCAGCGGCGCGGACGGGTCGGTACCCGGCGGCGCCGCCGGATCACTTTGGGGCTCTGCGGTCATTCGCCGGGAGCCCCGGCGGCTTCAGCGTCGTAGTCAGCCGCCAGGGAACGGGCAACGGCCAACGCCGCATCCATGGACGCCGCATCCATCTCCCTGCCGGGAGCGGCAGCCAGTCCCGCGGCGTAGCCGGCGATGAACGTGGTGAGCGGAGCGGCCGGCCGGACAACCGCATGGGCGGCAACGCCCGCAAGCGCCAGCACGGCGTTGACATCCACCTGGACATTCTCAAGCTTGTACGCCTGGAGAAGTGCCCTGCACCACTCTTCCAGCGTTTCGTCCTGGCTTTTCACGAATTGCCTCCCACGTTAGCTCCGCCCGCGCGCCGGTCCTGGCCTGCACGCTGGTTTCCGGCGGCAACCCCCAGCGCGGCAGCATCGTCCCAGGTATCCACATCTGAAGTGGACCCGGCGGGGACTGGGACAAGCTGCACGTCCAGACTAGCAAGGAGCGCCCTGACAGAGCCGTTGACCAGAGCGTTGCGGGCAGCGAGGTCCGCGCAGGCCTTTGTTAACCCGGCTGTGCGATAAAAACCGGCCAGGGGCTGAACCCTGCCGTCTGCGGCACGCGCCATGACACCGTCCCCGCCGTCCTTTCCGGCAACGGACCGCGCCAAGGCATCCTGCAGCACCGTCACCGCGTGGGAAGCCATGGGCATGTCGCACGCCAGCACAAGGGTGTAGGCGGCTTCTTCACCACCCGTGGCCAGGGCATCCAATCCCGCGGAAATTCCTGCCGCCGGGCCGCTGAACGGCGGCTCCTCCCGGCACATCAGCAGGGTGGAAGGCCACGCTGGCTGAGGCAGCTGGGCTTCATGTGAGAAGGACCCTCCATCACCCACAACAGCGATTCGCCGGGCACCGGCGGCTGCGGCAACGGAGCGCCCCAGGAGGGTCTGGCCCTGGAAGACCAGCCACTGCTTGGGCACGCCGCCCAGCCGGGAAGACCGCCCTCCGGCCAGGATCAAGGCATCGAAGGCCAACCTGTTCACATGCACTCCCCCAGCCTAGCGATCAGCACGGGCGGGTGCGGAGGGCTAAACCAACAGCCTGGGTGTCAGGCAGCGCAATCGACCGTGCAGCCCAGCGGGTCAGGCACCAGAGGCTCAGGCACCAGTGGGTCAGGCAGCGCGCTCCGGAAGCAGGAACGGATCCCACGCGGGCGTAGGCTTCTCCAGGCTCCTTGATCTGCCAGATGGTTCCATGCGGGGGCTCGGGGACGAACCGCAGGGTCCATCCCATCTCGGCCGGAGTATGGTCGCCCTTGACGTTGTTGCACCGCAGGCAGGCGGCCACCAGGTTCTCCCATGAATCGGCGCCGCCCCGGGACTTGGGGTGCACGTGGTCGATGGTGTGCGCCGCTTTGCCGCAGTACGCACATTTGTGCCCGTCACGGCGGAGCACACCGCGGCGGCTGACTGCCGTTGAGTGGTTGTACCGGGGCCGGATGTAGCGGTTGAGGAGGATCACGGACGGGCGGCCCAGGACGTCGGTGGGCCCCACCACAGGGTCATCCCCTTCGGCCACCACGCTTGCCTTGCCCGTGAGCACAAGCACCAGCGCCCGGCGGAAAGTGATAACCGCCAGCGGTTCATATCCAGCATTCAGAACGAGAGTGCGCATGCACTTACCTCTTCACGGCCGCACCCGTCAGGGGCACGAGGGCCGGCTGCCCTCGGCATATCCGGGCTATGGATCGACATCACAAGAGTAAACAAAGAAGTGCAAAATCAGGTAATCGCCGCCCCCCGGAGCCCCTTTCCGGCTGGAGGACTGGGAAAAGGCAGGAATGCGGGCGCCACACTTATCAAGCGCAAAGGACCCCCGCCTTGTTGGCGGGGGTCCTTTGTAAGCAGCACATGGCCGGCGCCGGGTGAGGCCGGCACGGTAAATGCCTACCGTACGCGAATCGCAACCGGTCCGGAGCCGACGTTGGCGCTGAAGACCACGGTGTCGTTGCCGTTGAAGCCGCCGTGCACAGCCATGCCGTTTCCGGCGTAAACGGCGATGTGGGCCATGCCGCCGCCACCGTCAGCGTAGTACAGCAGGTCGCCGGGCTGGGCCTGGGACATGGGCACGCGGTCACCGAGCGAAAGGTAGCCGGCGGGCCAGTCGTGGAAGTGGATGCCGACGGCGGCCAGGGCGTTGGTCACCAGCATGGTGCAGTCCTGGTGCACACCCGCCTGGGCGTAGGCGGCGGAGAGAATTGCAGCGCCCTTGCCGCTGGCGGATACCTGGGCTGCGGGAGCGGCCTGGGCAGCAGCGGTGGTGGCAACCTTGGCAGTGATCTTCGGAGCGGCCACCGGCTGGGCGGCAGGAGCGGCTTCCTGGACCTGGACCTGGGGCGCAGGCTCGACGACGGGGGCCGGCGTGGTGGTCACGGCCGGCTTCTCGTAGCTGATCGCAATGGTGGAAGCTGCGGAGATCGGCGCGTCGACGGCGGATTCAACTTCCAGCTGGGATGCCGGAGCGGAATCGCGCTTGACGTTGGCGTCGGCAGCGTTTGCTGCGATGCCGCTGGTCAGGACCAGTCCGGAAGCGGCAGCGATGACCGCAGCCTGGCGGCCCATGCCGCCGGCGTTGTCGCTGACAGCTTTCGCAATGACAGCGATCGAGTTGGTTTTGGTGGCCTCGGCGCGGTGCCGTGCGGTAGCACGAGTCGTCATCAGTTCTCTCTTTCGTTTTTCCTTCGAACCGCTTGTAGGCAGACGCAGGGGTTGGACGCGCCGGCATCTTGGGGGTACGCCGGCGCATCCCGAACGGGGATGTGGTTTCTAGCGAAAAAGCTTTGGGCAAAGAAATAGCCCTTGGAGCGTGGAGCCCAAGAACTACTTGTTGAGGTGGTAGTACGACGAGCTACCGGTGGCTGCCGGGGAGTGCAGCATCGTGCCCTGGGAGGGGTTGAGTGCGCTGATCATCATGCCGTTGCCGACGTAGATGCCTACGTGTGCGCCGCCGTTCTGGACCACCAGGTCACCCGGCTGGGGGTGGAGGTGGGCGTCATGATGCTCCACGCGTTGGTGCGGGGGATGCTGATTCCGGCCTGGGCGTAAGCCCACTGGACGAACCCAGAGCAGTCCCAGCCCGTGACGGGGCTGGTGCCGCCCCATACGTACGAGTGGCCGATGCCGGTGTAGGCGATGGCTGCGATGCCGGAAGTGGCCGCGGAAACGGTCTCGACGGCCTTGGCGACCGGGGCTGCGTCCTGGCCGACGGCGGCTGCGGCATCCGCGGCCGGGGCGGTGGACTGGGGACGCACCGCTTCCACCTTTGGTGCGGCGGTGGTCTTGACGACGGGACGCTCGAAGGAAACCGTAGCCGTGGGGGCGGCGGTGACGAGGGCGGCCTGGGCAGAACCCGACTCGGTGGACGCAGAGACACCGGCAGTGGTGTCAGCTGCGGTGGCCGGCAGGCCCATGCTCAGGATGAGGCCTGAGGCGGCTGCCACGACGGCAGCCTGGCGGCCTACGGTTCCGGCATTTGCGCTCACGGCCTTGGACACAGCGTCCAGGGGGTTGACGCGAACCGTTTGCGCACGGTGGCGCGCAGAATGATGGCGTGAAGACACGAAGGTAGCCTCTCCCAATGCCTGCGAGGTGAGCTGTCGGATTCGGATGGGAGTTCACCCGGCCACTTTGCTTCCTGCGAAGCTCATGACTTAACCCCAAGGCCTTCTGAAGTGAAGGCCAAAATTGGTTCCCCCGCCCCTGCCAGACGATGAAATGCGAACGGACCTTGAGCGGTGGCAGAGTTAGGCAATCCACTCAAGAGCGTCAACTTCGGAAAAGTTGACGCGAGTTAGACGGTACAGCAGTTTTCTTTCAATGTCACATTCAGGTCACGGCGGGTTGCTGGGATCTGAGAGTGAGCAATCATACGGTTACAGCCAACCCATCGGATCGACCACTTCGCCGTTGACCTGCACCTCAAAGTGCAGGTGGCAGCCGGTGGAGGCGCCCGTGGTCCCGCTGAGCGCCACAACGTCACCGCGGGACACTGTCTGGCCCACCTTGACGTTGAACGAGGACAGGTGGTTGTACGTGGTTTCCAACCCGTTGCCATGGTCGATGACCACACGGTTGCCGCCGCCGAACTGGTGCCAGCCCGCGAAGGTCACAGTGCCTGTCGCGGCAGCGAGGACGGAAGTCCCGCACTGCGCCACAAAGTCCTGGCCGCGGTGGAAGTCCCCGGCGCCGCCGGTGATCGGACTGACCCGGTAGCCAAAGGGCGAGGCGGTGGTAAGGGATGCCAGCGGCGGGGCCAGGGTGCCGGCCGATGCGGACCGCGTGATGGAGCCGACGGACTGCGCACTCAGGAGTTGCTTCAGCTTCCCGTCCGGGTCGGCCTGCGTCACGACGGCCGAGCGGCTGAAATCGATCTGGGCACCGATATCCGCGGAAATCTGGGGCTGTGGGCTGACAGAGGAGGCTGCAAGGGGAGTATTTCCTGACGCGTCCATGGCCATGACGGGGCCAGTGGCGGGCACGGTGACCGTGAGCACGAGGCCGGTGGCAGCCAGGGCAATTCCGGCTTTCTGGGCAATGCCGCTGGCAGCAGCAAACTCCGTCACCTGCCGGAACGGGCCCCGGCGGCGGCGTGCATCGCGGTGCAGATCGCGGGGGCGCTCCACTGCGACATCCTCGACAACCCGGGGCGCCGAAGGGGCCCGCCGAGCGGCGGCGGCCCCGGGAGGTCTGCATGGTCAAGAACGGTTCCTCTCTGGAAAGCCTGCGGAGTTAGCTGTCGGATTCGGGTCAGAGAGATCAAAGACCCGGCCCGCCATGGGCAAGCTTCTGCGCAGGGATATTCCCGGAAGAATCCTTCACTGGAGAGGCTTGCTGCTGACGGATTTCACCCCAAGGCAGTCCCCCGCTGCCGGTTGTGGTTCCCCCGCCTCTGCCAGTTACGACTTCATATGCACCCGATCCGCTGGCAGAGCTCGGCTCCGGATTGGGTAACGCTTAAGTGTCAACGATTGTTACCACTATAGGGCCTTAAGACCCTAGGTAACAATTCCGTTATCTTTGCGTGGGAGTGCCCCTTTGGGGTAAGGGCGCGCCTCAGGGCTGGCCGAGGGCGACGAAAACATGTGCCGCAACCTCGGGCGGCAGCTCCAGTGCCCCATCGATCCCCTGGACGCGCACGGAGATGTAATCACCCACGCTCTCCAGGGCCACTGCGGCGCCGGGCCGGATCCCGCCTTCGTCCAGGCTGCGTCAGCAATTCCGGCTCCACCTGGATCGGTTCCGCCAGCCGGCTGATGGTCACCGCGGAGGCGGGCGCGTAGCTCTTCATGGCCTCCACCAGGCTGATTGCGCCGTCGGCGAAGCCGGTGGCCGGCTGTCCGCCCAGGGCGGCCAGGCCGGGGATGGGGTTGCCGTAGGGCGATTGGGTGGGATGGTCCAGCATCTCGTAGATACGCCGCTCCACCCGTTCGCTCATAACATGTTCCCAACGGCAGGCTTCGTCATGCACGTAGGCCCAATCCAGGCCAATAACGTCAGCCAGCAGGCGTTCGGCCAGCCGGTGCTTGCGCATGACCTCGGTGGCCCGCTTGCGGCCGGTGTCCGTGAGCTCCAAGTGCCTGTCGCCGGAAACGACAACAAGGCCGTCGCGCTCCATCCTGCCGATGGTCTGGGACACGGTGGGGCCGGAGTGGCGCAGGCGCTCGGCGATACGGGCCCGGAGGGCAACGATGTTTTCTTCCTCAAGCTCCAGGATGGTCCTGAGGTACATCTCCGTAGTGTCGATCAGATCCGTCATCCAGCTCAGCTCCTCGAGCGCAGTACCTTGCGTTGTCCCACCGTATCGCCTCTTCCCGCGAGGTAGTCCGGGGAAAGCTTAGCCTATTTTGACTTTGTCCGAATAGCCGCGTCCTGAACCGCCACCCGCGGCGGCAGCGTCTCATTGTCTGGACTTTGGGTCACCCGACTGCCACCCCCACTGCCGTTCAGGCAGAATGGGTAAGGCCCACTGCGCAGCCACCGCGCGCTGCCGGCCCCCTTTACCAGCCCGACCGGACCAAAGCTTTCGTCCCCGCCGAATTGGAGCACCTGTGAGCGACACCAGCATCACGATCCCCGCCGACCTCCTGCCCAAGGACGGGCGGTTCGGCGCCGGCCCGTCAAAGGTCCGCCAGGAACAGATCGATGCCCTGGCAGCAGCGTCCAAAACCATCCTCGGCACCTCGCACCGGCAGGCGCCGGTCAAGAACCTGGTTGGGTCCGTCCGCGAAGGACTGAGCCAGTTCTTCCGCGCTCCGGAGGGCTATGAGGTGGTCCTGGGTGTGGGCGGCTCCACGGCTTTCTGGGACATCGCCAGCTTCGGCCTCGTGGAAAAGAAGGCACAGCACCTGTCCTTCGGCGAGTTCGGGTCAAAGTTTGCCGCGGCCACCAACAAGGCGCCCTTCCTGGACGCCTCCTCGATCATCAAGTCCGAGCCGGGCACCCGTCCGGCAGCGCAGGCCGAAGCCGGCGTGGACGTCTACGCCTGGCCGCAGAACGAGACCTCCACCGGTGTGGCGGCCCCGGTCACGCGCGTCTCCGGCGCCGATGAGGGATCGCTGGTCCTGGTGGACGCCACCTCAGCAGCCGGCGGCCTGGATGTGGATGTTGCCCGGAGCGATGTCTATTACTTCGCCCCGCAAAAGAACTTTGCCTCCGACGGCGGCCTTTGGCTTGGCCTGTTCTCCCCTGCCGCGATCGAGCGCGCCGCGCGGATCAAGGCCAGCGGCCGCTGGATCCCGGACTTCCTGGACCTCCAGACCGCCATCGACAACTCCCGCCTGAACCAGACGTACAACACGCCCTCGCTGTCCACGCTGGTCACCCTGGACTCCCAGGTCCAGTGGCTGAACTCCAACGGTGGCCTGGACTTTGCCGCCGCGCGCACCGCGGACTCCGCCGGGCGCATCTACAGCTGGGCTGACGCCTCCGGGTTCGCCACCCCGTTCGTGGCCAAGCCCGAGGAACGCTCCAACGTCATCGCCACCATCGACTTCGACGACTCGGTGGATGCAGCGGCAGTTGCCAAGGTACTGCGCGCCAACGGCATCGTGGACACCGAGCCCTACCGGAAGCTGGGCCGTAACCAACTGCGCATCGCCACCTTCGTGGCCATCGATCCCAGCGATGTGTCGGCCCTGCTGGCCAGCATTGACTACGTGGTGGGCGAGCCTGCGGAAGTAGGCACGGCAGCACGCACAGTTAGCACGACGGCGCCGCCCGGGTTCTTCCCGGACGGCGCCGTTTTCGTTGTCCCCTGGGCAGGGGTGGCCGGCTTCCCGGCAAAGGTGCGGTCAGGCTCCTGCCTGCGTGCCGGCGTCGTCCGTTGAATCCTCCGACGCTTCCACTGCCTCCTGGCCGTCCGCATCAGCCGCGGCCGATTGCCGGCCGTCGGCGTCGGACTCCTGCTGCTGGTCCTCGGGGCGGACGCGTTCGGCCCACGGCACCCATTCCGGGGCCAGGATGGCATCCCCGGACGGCAGCAGGCCCAGTTCGTTGACCGTGACCACCTTGGAGCGGGAGTTGCGGGTCAGCACGGCGTACCACTGCCAACCGGAGTAGCCGGGCAGCCGGGACTCAAACAGGTGCGTGACCAGCCGGTCGCCCTCGCTCTTGGCGGCCAGGTGCGGCCCGATGGTCGCGGCGGGGGTGATGCCCTCCACCGCACTCCGGGCGGTGTCCACTGCAGCAGCCAGGAAAGCGTCAGGCTTGCCGGTACGCCATACCGGCACGCCTGCCTTGCGCTTGGGCGGGGTCTTGGCAGCCTGCTCCTGCACTGGCGCGCCCGGCTGTTCAGATTGGGGATCCATAGGCGCTTAAACGTCCAGGCTCGTCGGCGACCTTGCGCAGCGCGGCGGCGATGGCCTTGCCCTTGTTGCCGTCCGGGTACTTGCCCTTGGACAGTGTCCCGGACAGGTTGTCCAGGACGGTCACCAGGTCCTGCACCAGCGGGGCGAGGTCCTTGGCACTGGGACGCTTGGCCTTGGCAATGGAAGGGGTCTTGTCCAGCACCCGAAGCCCCAGCGCCTGGGCACCCTTGCGGCCGTCCGCCACTCCAAACTCGACCCGGGTGCCGGCTTTCAGCTCCGTCACGCCCTCGGGCAGCGACGACTTGGGCAGGAAGACCTCCTGGCCGTCTTCGCCCGCGAGGAATCCAAAGCCCTTGTCCTTGTCATACCACTTGACCTTGCCGGTAGGCACGTAATCAACCTTCTTCGTTCTGCTGTCATGTGACACGGCCGGCTGCCACCGCATCCGCCTTGTGGTGCGGGTTCAAGGTATGGCAACGCAAACCGTGTTGGTCTGTAGCTTCAAGGTTATCCTGCCGCATGGCCTAATGATGCTTTGGGAAGCACCGTTCCGCCGCAGGCGCAAGGCGCCGGCTTACCCGCACTGCTCCGGGCGCGGTAGCGTTGCGTCCATGACTCCCTCGCGCTACCGGCGGCCGCTGATGGTCCTCGCCGCAGTTGTTGCCGTGCTGTCCCTGATAGCCGTGGCAGCTGTCATGGCCCTTGCCTTCGCCGGCTCGGTAGCTCCCGCCTGGATCACCTACACCGCACTGTATGGCCTGCCGATCGCCTTCATCCTGATGCTCCTGGTGGTCCTGGACGGCGTTGCCGCCCGGCGGCGGGCGGGAAGGCCCCAGCAGCGGTAACGTTGGACTGATGTCCCTCATTCGCGCGCTTGGCAAGGACCTGGAGGCACGCAGCGACGATTCGTTGCGTGCGTTGTTCGCTGCGCGGCCGGACCTCATTTCCCCTTCGGTTCCGGACTTCGCCGCACTTGCGGCCCGTGCCAGTTCCCGCGTCAGCGTCCAGCGTGCCCTGGAGCGGCTCAACCGGCCGCAGATGCAGGTCCTGGAGACCTTGCATCTGTGCACCAACACCGACACCGGGCACAGCGCCTCCGCACAGGGAGTGCACAAGCTGATCCACGGCTCCGGCCTGGCCACGGTGACCCGTATCCTGGGCGCCCTGCAGGAACTTGCCCTTGTGCACCCCGCCGCTCCCCCGCACGGCACCCCTGCTGCCGCCGCCGACCAGGCGTTCTACCTGCCCGTAGGCTCCCTCAAGGATGTCGTGGGGATATACCCGGCAGGCCTGGGCCGCAGCTATACGGAACTGGTCCGCCTGCAGCCAGCCTTCGCCCAGCGGGCGGTGCAGCTGGTCTCCGAGCCTGCACCGCAGCGGGTTCGCCATCCACGACGCCACCACGCCCATGGAGGCTGCGCTGGCGCTTCAACACTGGACGTCGTCCCCGGAGGCGCTGCAGGACATCCTCGCCGGCGCCCCGGAACGGACGACGGCGCTGCTCGCCAGATTCCGGAACTGGGCCATGGGTGCCGTCCCCCAGGCGCAGCGGAAGGCGTCCGTCATAACGGAGGGCGCCGACGTCGGGCCCGTTGACTGGCTCCTTGCCCGCGGCCTGCTGGTTCCACTGGATGCCGCCCATGTGGAGCTGCCGCACAGCGTGGGGCTGGCCCTGCGCGGCGGTGCGGTCATCAACGATTTCACCCTGGAACCGCCGGTCCCTGAGCTCGGCTGGACCACTGCGGCGCTGCGCAGGAATGCGGCCCTGAGCGCCATCTCGGAAACCCTGCGGCTGGCCTCGGAGCTGTTGCATTCCGTCAGGGAACACCCGCTGGCCACGCTGCGCAGCGGAGGCGTTGGCGTCCGTGAAATACGCCGCCTGGCTGAACAGTTGCGGATTGACCAGGCTGCGGTGGGCCGCCTGCTGGAGCTGTGCGGACTGGCCGGCCTGATCAGGCTGGACGTCGACTCATCATCGTGGGTGCAGCCGCCGCAGCTGGAATGGCTGGTTCTTCCGCGGCAGGAACAATGGCTGTGGCTGGTGAACGCCTGGCTGGCCAGCGAACGCGTGCCCTCGATGGTGGGCCAGCCCTTGAATACGGCGCCCGGTACAGCGGCCGGCCGGCCTGCGTCCGGAACCACCATCGCCGCGCTGTCCGCCGGAGCGCAGCGCCCCGACGCCCCGGTGGTCCGCAAGAGAATCCTCGAGATCCTCCACGAACTCACCCAGCAGGCGTCCGCTGCCGACGGCGCCGCGCCCGTGCTTGATGCCGCCGCCGTGCTGCAGCGGGCCGAGTGGTCACAGCCGCGGATGGCCCGGCGGTTCAGCTCCCTGATCCGCGGGGTCCTCGCCGAGGCGGAGATGCTGGGCCTGGTGGGATCAGGAGCATTGAGCCAACTGGGGAGCGCTTTCGCCGAAGACAGCCCTGATTCCGCCCTTGCCATCCTGGGCGAGCACCTGCCTGCAGCCCTGAACCATGTCCTGCTGCAGGCGGACCTGACAGCCGTTGCCCCGGGCTACCTCGCCCCGGATCTCACCGGGAAACTCCTGGCCATGGCCGACGCCGAAGGCCAGGGCCCGGCCACCATCTACCGGTTCTCCGCGGAGTCCATCAAGCGGGCACTCGACGACGGCTACGACGCCGCGGGCCTGTTGGTGTTTCTTCGGGACCACTCGGCCACGGCCGTGCCGCAGCCACTGGCATACCTGGTGGAGGACACCGCTTCACGGCACGGCAGGCTCCGCGTGGGCCAGGCAGTCAGCTTTATCCAAAGCGACGATGAAGCGGCCCTCCGCGAGCCTGCTGGCAGGACCGAAGGCAGCCCAGCTTGGCCTGGCCAGCCTGTCCCCCACGGTTGTCACGTCATCCTCGCCGCCGCGTGAACTTGCCGCGGCCCTTCGAAGCCTGGGCCTGTCCCCGTCAGTAGACGGCGCGGAACCCGCTGCGCACCTCCGCCGTCCTTCCGTACCGCTGGAGAGCTCCCGCCCCGTGTACACCGCCCCGCGCATGGCGCCCCCGGCGGAGGAGGTTGAAGCCCGCCTGGACGTCCTGCGGCAGGCGGGCGCCGGCGTCGGGCACCACCCCGGCACCGCTGCCGGCAGCGAGGCAGCCACCCAACTGGGACTTGAGGCACTGCAACGGGCCATCCGGCTGAAGCAGCGGATCCACATGAACGTGGTGGACAGCCTGGGGAATGCCAGCATGGAAGTGGTTGTTCCGCTATCTGTAAGCGGGGGAAGGGTGCGCGTGTTTGATCCCGCCAAGGACACCGAGCGGGTCCTGTCCGTGCACCGCATTATCGATATCGAGGCGGCAGAGGAACTGCGCCAGTGAAGGATTGCCCCGCGTGACCGACGGACCCCTGATCGTCCAAAGCGACAAAACCATCCTCCTCGAGGTGGACCATGAGCTGGCCACCGAAGCCCGGCATGCCATCGCGCCCTTCGCGGAGCCTGGAACGGGCACCTGTGCACATGCACAGCTACCGGCTGACCCCGCTGGGCCTGTGGAACGCGCGTGCCGCCGGGCTGGATGCCGAAAAGGTGCTGGACGCCCTGCTGAAGTACTCCCGCTTCCCGGTGCCGCATTCCCTGTTGATCGACGTCGAGGAAACCATGTCCCGGTACGGCCGGCTGCGCCTCGAAAAAGACCCGCGCCACGGGCTGGTCATGCGGACCGACGACTACCCCGTCCTGGAGGAAGTGATCCGGGCCAAGAAGATCGCGCCGCTGCTGGGGCCGCGGATCGATGGCGAAACGGTGGTGGTGCATGCCTCCCAGCGCGGGCAGCTCAAGCAACTGCTGCTGAAGATCGGCTGGCCCGCCGAGGACCTGGCCGGCTACGTGGACGGCACCCCGCACCTGATTTCACTCAATCAGGATGGCTGGGAACTCCGGCCGTACCAGCGCCTGGCCAGCGAGAACTTCTGGGCCGGCGGCAGCGGCGTGGTGGTGCTGCCCTGCGGCGCGGGCAAGACCCTGGTGGGGGCCGCGGCCATGGCCACCGGTTCGACCACCACGCTGATCCTGGTCACCAACACCGTGGCGGCCCGGCAGTGGAAGGACGAACTGCTCAGGCGTACCTCCCTCACCGAGGACGAGGTGGGTGAATACTCCGGCGCCCTGAAGGAGGTCAGGCCGGTGACCATCGCCACCTACCAGGTTCTCACCACCAAGCGCGGCGGCATCTACCCCCACCTGGAACTGGTGGACGGCCACGACTGGGGCCTGATCATCTACGACGAGGTCCACCTGCTCCCGGCACCGATCTTCAGGATGACCGCCGACCTGCAGGCCCGCCGCCGCCTGGGGCTCACCGCCACGCTGGTCCGGGAGGACGGGCGCGAAGGAGAGGTCTTCAGCCTGATCGGTCCCAAGCGGTATGACGCGCCCTGGAAGGACATAGAGGCCCAGGGCTACATAGCGCCGGCAGACTGCGTGGAGGTCCGCGTTGACCTGCCAAAGGACGAACGCGTTGCCTACGCCATGGCCGATGACGCGGACAAGTACCGGCTCTGCGCCACCTCCGAGTCCAAAATGCTGGTGGTTGAGCAACTGGTGGTACGGCACGCCGGGGAGCAGCTGCTGGTGATCGGCCAGTACATCGACCAGCTGGACGAGCTCGGCGAGCGCCTGCAGGCGCCGGTGATCAAGGGCGACACTTCCGTCAAGGTGCGGCAGAAGCTCTTTGACGCGTTCCGGTCCGGGGAACTGCAGACCCTGGTGGTGTCCAAGGTGGCCAACTTCTCCATCGACCTGCCTGAGGCCTCCGTGGCCATCCAAGTCTCCGGTTCCTTCGGGTCCCGGCAGGAGGAAGCGCAGCGGCTGGGCCGGCTGCTGCGGCCCAAGAAGGACGGCCGCGCGGCCCGCTTCTACTCCCTGGTGGCACGGGACACCCTCGACCAGGACTTTGCTGCCAAACGCCAAAGGTTCCTGGCCGAACAGGGCTACGCGTACCGGATCATGGACGCCAAGGACGTGCACGCAGCGGATTAGGATCCCCCGTGCGCGCAGCACCCGCTGAGTGCACACTGGAGGCATGAGTATACGCATCATTCCGGCTGTGCCCGGGCCCGGGCAGGAGTCGGTGTGGGACTATCCCCGCCCGCCGCGCATCGAACCAAGCAGCGAACGGATACGCATCGTCCTTGGCGGCGAACTGATCCTTGACACCACCGATTCGCTGCGCGTTCTCGAGACCAGCCACCCACCGGTGTACTACGTCCTGCAGTCAGCATTCGCGTCCGGTGCGCTGGAGCCCGCGTCTGGCAGCAGCTTCTGCGAATTCAAGGGCTCGGCCAGGTATCTGACCGTTCGCGGCGGCGGCAAGGAAGCGGACAGCGCCGCCTGGTCCTACCCCGAGCCGGCGTCCGGGTTCGAGGCGCTCGCTGACCGGGTGGCCGTCTACCCGGCCCGGATGGATTACTGCGAAGTGGATGGCGAGCGGGTCCAGGCACAGCCAGGCCGATTCTATGGCGGCTGGATCACCAGCCGCGTGGTTGGCCCCTTCAAGGGCGAACCGGGGACAATGGACTGGTAACCGCGAGGCCGCCCTCAACATGCTCACAACGAATATCCAGACAACTCCCAGAGACTGGGAGCATTATGGGAGCATGAACAAGAACGGTCCAGAAGCCAGGCTGCTCGTCGTCGATGATGAACCCAACATCCGCGAGCTCCTCTCCACGTCACTGCGGTTCGCCGGCTTTGAAGTGGTTTCCGCCGCGAACGGACGCGACGCCCTCGCGGCGGCCGATACCCACGCCCCTGACCTGGCCGTGCTGGACGTCATGCTCCCTGACATGGACGGCTTCACCGTGACCCGCCGGCTCCGCGCCTCCGGCAAGCACTTCCCCGTCCTCTTCCTGACCGCCAAGGACGACACCGAGGACAAGGTTACCGGGCTGACAGTGGGCGGCGACGACTACGTCACCAAGCCCTTCAGCCTCGACGAAGTGGTGGCAAGGATCCGCGCCGTTCTCCGCCGCACCCAGCCCCTGCTGGACGACGACGCTGTCATCCGCGTGGACGACCTGGAACTTGACGACGACGCCCACGAGGTACGGCGCGGCGGCACTGTCATCGAGCTCTCCCCCACGGAATTCAAGCTGCTCCGGTACCTCATGCTCAACCCCAACCGGGTCCTGTCCAAGTCGCAGATCCTGGACCACGTCTGGGAGTACAACTTCAACGGGGATGCGTCCATCGTGGAGTCCTACATCTCCTACCTGCGGCGGAAAGTGGACATCGACCCCGAGGCGCCGGCCCTGATCCAGACCAAGCGCGGCGTGGGCTACGTCCTGCGGACGGCTGAAAAGCGCTGACCTTGCTGAAGCGGTGGAAGTCGGCCTCGCTCAGGTCGCAGCTGGTGGCCATGATCATGGCACTGCTGATCGTGGCCCTGACGGTGACCGGCGCGGTGACCCTGACGCTGCTTCACAGCTACCTGCAGGGCCAGGTGGATGACAAGCTGAACGCCGCCGTCGACTCCGCCCGGAAGCAACGCTCCTTCACGCAGCTGCAGGCACCCAGGCTCCATTCCCACCGACTATTCGCTGATGCTCTTCACCCAAGGGGAACAGCCGTACACATTCGGCGGAGACCCTGACGACCATCCGGACATCAGCAACATCACCGTGGAACAGGCCCAGACCCGTGGCCTGACCCCCTTCCAGGTCCGGGGGACAGATGGAGAAAACTGGCGCGTTGTGGCAGTTACGGTCCAGAACGGATCAGCCACCGCTGTTGTGGTCATCGGGCTCCCCTGGCCAGCGTGGACGACGTCCTCAAGCATGCCACCCTGGTGGTGACCGGCGTGGGCCTGCTGACGCTGCTGTTGGCTTCGCTCATTGCGAGCCTGGACCGTGTCGCGCTCCTTCAGGCCCCTTGCCAGGGTGGAGAAAACGGCAGCTGCCATTGCCGCCGGCGACCTCTCCCGCCGCGTGGAAGTGGAAAATCCCACCACTGAGCTGGGCAGGCTGAGCAGCTCCTCAACGCCATGCTGGCGCATATCGAGACCGCGTTCGCGGCCCGGACGGCCTCCGAGGCAAGGATGCGCCGGTTCGCTGCCGATGCCTCGCACGAACTGCGCACCCCCTGGTGACCATCCGCGGGTTCTCGGAGCTGTACCGCCACGGAGCCCTGGCCACTGATGAAGACGTGGCAACGGCCATGGGCCGGATCGAAAGCGAAGCCAAGCGCATGGGGTCCATGGTTGAGGACCTGCTCCTGTTGGCCCGCCTTGACGAACAGCGCCCCCTGCAGAAAAAGCCCGTGGACCTGCAGCTGGTTGCCCACGATGCTGTGGTGGACACCCAGGCCAGCGACCGGTCCAGGGCCATCTCGCTGACCGGGCTCGACGGCGGACCGGCGGCCCCTGCCCCGGTCCTCGGGGACGAGGCCAAGCTGCGCCAAGTGGTGGGAAATCTTGTGGGCAATGCATTGCGGTACACCCCCGAGGGCAGCCCCATCGAACTCGCCGTGGGAGTTCGTGTGAACGACGGAAGGGAGCGGTCCGTCATCGAAGTACGGGACCATGGGCCGGGCATTTCGGAAGACGACGCGGCCAAGGTCTTTGAACGCTTCTATCGGGCCGACACCTCCCGCACCAGGGAGACAGGCGGCAGCGGCCTTGGGCTGGCCATTGTGGCGGCGATCGTCGGTTCGCACGGCGGCTCGGTCCGGGTGGAGAAGACCGACGGCGGCGGCGCCACCTTGGTGGTCAGCCTTCCGCGGTGGGAGGACGCCCCGCACGACGGCGGCGGAGTCGGGCACAAGGCAACGGCCGGCAGTACCGCAAGCGCCAAGGGCAGCGACGGGTCGGTTATCCACATATAACCTGCCGGCCCTGGCTCCCGCCTGAGGCTGCTCCGTAGGCTCGTCCCAGCAGCCCGGAACCGCCGGGCGGGGCGTTCCGCCCGGCATATCCGAAAGGCACAGCCATGAGCATCATTTCCGTCGACACAGAACTACTGCAGCTCAAGTCCGCCAACGTGCAGGCCACCGTGGACCGGATCAGCGCGGACGTGCAAGCGATGAAACGCGGATTGGACGAGCTTCAGGGTTCCTGGCGGGGTTCAGCAGCCACCAACTTCCAGGCACTGGTCACCGAGTGGACCATCACCCAGGGCCGGGTGGAGGCTTCCCTGGCATCCATCAACGGAGCGCTGGCCTCTGCCGCCGCCACCTATGCCCAGGCGGAGCAGGGAAACACACAGCGGTTCAGCTGACGCCCCGGCTCAGGCCTCCGGAGTCCCCTGGTGGAACCGCAGCCGCCACCGGCCTCCGTCAAGGACCCACAGCGAACTGCGGAGCGTATTGCCGGAGCGCGCGGAGCTTCGGTACGTCAGCAGGACCGCGCTGGTGCCGATGCGCTCGGCTCCCAGGATTTCAATGTCGGTCCGTTCACCCGGGTCCTCTTCGAGCGCCATCATCATGGCATCCCGGGTCCACACCCTTCCGGAACTGCCTATTTCCATAAAGTCCGGGTGCAGAAGGACGGCGGTCCGCCCGATGTCCCCGCGCACCAGGGGGCCCAGCAGCTCACGTTCCAGTTTTTCCACCAGCGCTTCGGGCGGGATGGAGCCGGCCTGCCGCGTTGCCTCAGCCACTTCAAGGGCTTCGTTGTCCAGTTCGCTGAACAGGTCAAGCTCTTCGAAGGCTGACACCGGCGCAGGTGTGGCCGCGGGTGCGTTGCCGGGTGCCGGCGCGTTGCCAGGTGCCGGCGCTTTGCCGGCGGGGGCGCTGCAGGGCGCGCGGGCGCAGGGGGTGCAGGGGGCATAGCGGCGGGGATATCCAGGGTGGCAGGCGGAAGGCCGACGCCGGAGGCAGGCTGCGCGGCCGCGGCATGCCCGGAGGCGCCCGGGTGGTGGGCGCCGGGAAAACCGGGGCCTGATCGGGCTGCCACCCCCTGCTGGTAGGCGGTCGCCGCGGCCCTGGCCCGCTCGTCGGCGGCCTCATTCAGGTAATGGCCGGCGTGCCCCTTGACCCATTCGAAGGTGTAGGTCCTGCCGGCCAGTTCGCGGTCGAGTTCCTTCAGGAGTTCCACGTTCAGGACGGGTTTTCCATCGGCCTTACGCCAGCCCTTGCGCTTCCATCCCGGCATCCATTTGGTAATGGAGTTGATCACGTACTGGCTGTCGCAAAGGATGCGCAGGTCTTCCCCGGGCAGATGCGCAGTGGCGCGCAGGAGGTCAAGGACGGCCATTAGCTCCCCCTGGTTGTTGGTCCCGTGCGGCCAGCCGCCGGCGCGCCAGCAATCGTCATTCACGTACCATGCCCAGCCGGCCGGACCGGGGTTTCCCAAGGCCGAACCGTCAGCCGCTGCAGTAATCGTCACCGGTCCATCCTGCCAGAAGCAACTGACACCCGTCGCGCCCTCGATGGGAAAACGTTTACCGAAACTCCTTGACGCGGATGGCGAAGGCGCGAAACAATCACAGCACTACATGAGAAAACGGTTTCTGAGCTACGGGAGTGTTTGGGCAAATGCCTTGTCCTGGCGCCAGGACGCCAACCCGGAAGGAACATCAATGACGATTCCAGTCGTAAGCCGGCGCAGGTTCCAGCTTGGCGCTGCTGCAGTGGCCCTCTCGATCCTGGCCACGGGCTGCGGTGCCGCCGGCGGCTCAGGCGACAACGGCCAGGTGACCCTGCGGTTCGCGTGGTGGGGCAACGAGTACCTGAACGGACAGACGGACAAGGTCATCGCCGCCTTTGAAGCGTCGCACCCGAATATAAAGGTCAAGGCGGAGCCGGGCGAATGGTCCAGCTACTGGGACAAGCTGGCAACAAAGACCGCCGCCAACGATGCCCCAGACGTCATCCAGATGGACCAGAAATACATCGCCGAATACGGCGGCCGCGGCGCCCTCATGAACCTGTCCAAGCAGGACGGCATCGACACGTCGAAACTGGACAAGGAAGCCCTCGCATCCGGCCAGTACAACGGCGCACAGTACGGCCTGAGCACAGGCCAGAACGCCTACGTCATCATGGCCAACACCAAGGTGTTCCAGTCTGCCGGCATACCCGTCCCGAATGACAAGACGTGGACGTGGAAGGAATTCATGGACACCGCCGCGAAGCTCAGCGCCGCGAGTGACGGGAAGACCTATGGGGCCGCCTACGGCAGCAACGAGGCCGACCTGATCATCTGGCTGCGCCAGCACGGCGAAAACCTCTACTCCGCGGAAGGCAAGCTCGGCTTCGAGGCCGCAACTGCGGCGTCCTTCTGGGAACGGCTCAGGGAACAACGCGATTCCAAGGCCAGTCCGCCGGCGAACGTGGCGACCGAAGACGGCGGGGCCAGCCTTGAGCAAAGCCTCTTCGGCACCAACCGGGTGGGCATGGCCTGGTGGTGGACAAACCAACTTGGATCGCTTGAGGCCACCACCGGCAGCAGCATCAAGATGCTGCGCGCTCCGAGCGTCGACGGCGCGGCGGCCAGTAACGGCATGTACTACAAGCCCACCATGTTCTGGTCCGCCTCGTCCCGTTCAAAGCATCCCAAAGAGGCCGCAGAGTTCATCAACTACCTCACCAACAGCCCGGAGGCCGGCGCCATCCTGATGACGGACAGGGGTGTACCCACCAACAGCGACATCGTTGCCGGCATCACGTCCTCGCTCAAGCCGGCAGACACCACCGTGGTGGGGTTCCTAAAAGAGATTGCACCGGATATCAAGGACGCGCCCCCGGTCCCTCCGGTGGGTGCGGGAAGCGTCCAGAACGTCATCAAGCGTTACACGGATGAGGTGCTGTATGACCGGATGACCCCCCAGGTTGCCGCCGAAGCCTTTAAGAAGGAAGTCCAGGAGATGCTGGATTCGGCCCGGAAGTAAGCCCGCGGGAAGGCTTTTACCAGGCACAAAAAAATGCGGCCCCTCTCACCACGAGGGGGCCGCATTTTTTGGTTGGCGGGACGGGGCCCGGCCGGGAAGCTTAGAAGCCGCCCATGCCGCCCATGCCACCCATGTCGTCTCCACCGGCGGGGGCAGAAGCCTTCTCCGGCTTGTCGGCCACGACGGCCTCGGTGGTGAGGAACAGACCAGCGATGGAGGCCGCGTTCTGCAGGGCAGAGCGGGTCACCTTTACGGGGTCGTTGACGCCGGCAGCCAGCAGGTCGACGTACTCGCCGGTGGCTGCGTTCAGGCCGTGGCCGGCGGGCAGGCCGCGGACCTTGTCGACAACTACGCCAGGCTCCATGCCGGCGTTGAAGGCGATCTGCTTCAGCGGAGCATCGATGGCAACGCGGACGATGTTGGCGCCCGTTGCTTCGTCGCCGGAGAGCTGAAGGTTAGCGAACGCCTTGGCGCCAGCCTGGATCAGGGCCACGCCGCCACCGGCGACGATGCCTTCTTCAACTGCAGCCTTGGCGTTGCGCACTGCGTCTTCGATGCGGTGCTTGCGCTCCTTGAGCTCAACCTCGGTTGCGGCACCGGCCTTGATGACTGCAACGCCGCCGGCAAGCTTGGCCAGGCGCTCCTGCAGCTTCTCGCGGTCGTAGTCGGAATCGGAGTTCTCGATCTCGGCGCGGATCTGGGAAACGCGGCCGGCGATCTGGTCGGCGTCGCCGGCACCTTCGACGATGGTGGTCTCGTCCTTGGTGACAACTACCTTGCGGGCCTGGCCCAGGAGCTCCAGGCCGGCTGTCTCCAGCTTGAGTCCGACTTCCTCTGAGATGACCTGGCCGCCGGTGAGGACGGCGATATCGGCCAGGCTGGGCCTTGCGGCGGTCACCGAAGCCCGGAGCCTTGACGGCAACGGACTTGAAGGTGCCACGGATCTTGTTGACGATCAGGGTGGCCAGGGCCTCGCCCTCGATGTCCTCGGCGATGATCAGCAGCGGCTTGTTGGACTGCATGACCTTTTCCAGGACAGCAACCAGTTCCTTGACGTTGGAGATCTTGGAGTTGACGATCAGGATGTACGGATCCTCGAGGACCGTTTCCTGGCGCTCGGCGTCCGTGACGAAGTAAGCGGAGATATAGCCCTTGTCGAAGCGCATGCCTTCGGTGAGCTCAAGCTCCAGGCCGAAGGTGTTGGACTCCTCGACCGTGATGACGCCTTCCTTGCCCACCTTGTCCAGGGCTTCGGCGATGAGGGCACCAATTTCCTCGTCACCGGCGGAGATGGAGGCCGTAGCGGCGATCTCTTCCTTGGTTTCGATTTCCTTGGCGGAGTTCAGCAGTTCGGCGGTGACGGCCTCGACGGCCTTCTCGATGCCGCGCTTGAGGGACAGCGGGTCGGCGCCGGCGGCAACGTTGCGCAGGCCTTCCTTCACCAGTGCCTGTGCCAGCACGGTTGCCGTGGTGGTGCCGTCGCCAGCGACGTCGTCAGTCTTCTTGGCAACTTCCTTGACCAGGCTCGGCGCCGATCTTCTCGTAGGGATCGTCCAGCTCGATCTCCTTGGCGATGGACACACCATCGTTGGTGATCGTGGGGGCGCCCCACTTCTTTTCGAGGACGACGTTGCGTCCACGCGGGCCGAGGGTGACCTTAACGGCGTCGGCGAGGATGTTCAGGCCCCGCTCAAGGCCGCGGCGTGCCTCTTCATCAAATGCAATGATCTTGGCCATAACGGCAGTAGTCCTTTCGGGACAGTCGTTAAGAATGAACCTTCGCTACAGTGCCCGCGACGGACGATCCTTCTGCCGGCGGCCTCTGTATGCCTCCGGGTGGGGATCTCACTGAAGTGAGGTGTTTCTTTCGCTCCTCGGCCGGTGCCGCGCGCCGCCGGGTGGAACCAGGCATTGCTTTAGCAGTCGGTGCGTCAGAGTGCTAAGTCAATAATTAGCACTCCCCCGGTGAGAGTGCAAGCGAAAAGACGCCGGACGGGCAGCGCGAAGCTGCGGCTTCGCTTAGGGCGATCAGCCGGGATGTCCAGCCGTCTCCCGGCCGGACAGGGTTGGGTTGTTGTCCGCTCCATAGGTGTACACGGAGAAGAGCGCTGTGGTGATGTCCCCGTTGGAATCGAAGGCGACCGGGCCCGATTCGCCGTCGTAGTTGATGTCCGGGCCGGCGGCTAGGCCGCCGAGGCACTCCTTGTAGCTGAGGCAGGGGGCGGCCGGCGATCCGGCTCCGGAGCCTGCCGCCCCGCCGGAGACGGCAACCAGGTTGGCGGCAATGGAGCGCCCGGCGTCGTCCTGGGCACGTGCCGCCGCCAGTGCGGCAAGCGTGACGGCGTCATAGGTTTCAGCAGCGTACGAAACGTCTTTCAGGGCCGGGTCCACTGCCAGCAGTCTTGCCTGGAAGGCAGCAGTGGGCAGCTGTCCGGGAACCACCGCGCGGGCGCCCTCCAGGACCCGGGCCGCGAGCCCGGACCCGTAGCGGGCGAAGGCGCCGTCACTGAGGATGAGGCGGGAACCGTTGAGGCCGGCATTGTTCAGCTCGGCCAGGGCGCCCTGGGCGCCCTCGCGGGCGATCAGGACCACCGCGTCCGGCTTGGCTTTGCCGGCGGAGCGTGCTGCATCGGCGGCGGCACCGGACTTGAAACCGACTCCGGGCAGGACCGTGAGTCCGGACTTTTTCGCAGCCTCCGTGACGGCGCCCGAGAGTTCCTTGCCGTAGGTGCCCTCCTGGTACAGCACGCTGACGGTGGCGGCGCCGCCGTCCTTGGCGAGTTTTGCCAGCACGGGGCCTTGGGCGACGTCGGCAGCGGCGGTGCGGAAGTAGTAGCCTCCGCTGGCCAGGCCGGAGAGGGCGGCAGCGGTGTTGGCCGGCGAGATGAGCGGTATGCGCGCGTGGGACAGGATGTCCACCGCGGGGGCCGCATGGCTGGAATCGGTGGGTCCGATCACCACGTCCGCTTTGGCAGCGGCAAGGGCATTGGACTGCTTTGTGGTGTCCTGGTCAGGGTGTACCGGAAGCAGGCTCCACCGGCCGTCCTTGTGGCCGCCGGCGGCGTTGATTTCCTGGATGGCCAGCTTGGCGGCGGCCAGCTGTGGTGCATTGAGGAAGGCGGTGTCGCCGGTGTTGTCCAGGATCAGGCCCACCCGGAGGACGCCGTCGCCCGAGGCTTCCGCAGGATCCACCCGGGCGTTGCCGCCGGTTCCGGCGCAGGCCGTCATCGAAAGAACCGCCGCCAGGGAAGTGCACAGCACGGCGCGGATACGGGCTCCTGGGCGGTGGACCGGCATCACTGCGCCGGCCGGACGTTTTCCGCCTGCGGGCCTTTTTCGCCCTCACCGACGTCCAGTTGCACCCGCTGGCCCTCTTCCAGCGCCCGGTAGCCCTCCCCTCGATGGCGGACCAATGGACAAAGACATCGTCATTGGAGCCGTCAACGGTGATGAAGCCGTAGCCCTTTTCCGCGTTGAACCATTTGACGGTTCCCAGTGCCATGATGAGCAACTCTTTCCGTTGAGGCCAGGTGGAGACCGGACCGGCTGACTGGAGGCGTGCGGCTACCGGTAACCGGGGCCCAGCACCACTACAAGCGGTACCTGGAATTCGGCGCTGTTCACCACCGTGGGGATGTTCAACAGCCGGGCGAGGCTCCTGGGCACTCGCAAGTTGCTGGGGGCCGGCGTAGAAGACTACGGAGGACTTTTGCGGGGCTCCGGACCAGTTGCCCACCGGGCCCAGTCGCCAACCGTCAGCCTGGACCATTCCGCCAACCCGGTTGGCCAACCCGGCCGTCCCGGCGGCGTTGTAAACGGCAACCGACTGGGTCCTGTCCACGGCGCCCGGCTGGGTGGCAGAGGCGGTAGCGGACTGTGGCTCGTCGCCCTGGGTGGGCCCGGCAGAGGCGGACGGAGCGGCGGCGTCAGTAGGCGTGGAGGCAGCAGCCTGCGTGGCCGACGGCGTGGATCCTGTTCCGGCCAGCGGTGCTGACTCCACGCTGGCGGACGCCTGGCTGGAGGTGGTGTTGAAGCCAAGCTTGGGAAGGATCAGGAAGGACACCAGCCCAATGGCAAGGGCTGCCACTCCCACCGCCAGGATGGGCCACAGCCGCACGCGAGACGGGGCCGATGCCGTCCGGTGGACACCTTGTCGCGACGCGGCCTCAGGGACCTTGTCGAATTCATCGCGGGCGTATCTGGTCATGATGGAAGGACATCCTTGTTGATTGCGGCTGTTGTCCCGGCCTGGAGTGTCTTAAGCGTCGGACCCCAGGCGCCGGGCAGTACGTGCACGGTGGCGCGACGTACGTAGTCTACGCAATCTCTTGACCAGCATGGGATCGTGGGCCACGGCGTCTTCGCGGTCGATCAGTGCGTTGAGGAGCTGGTAGTAGTGGGTTGCGGAGAGGTCGAAGAGGTCGCGGATGGCCTGTTCCTTGGCTCCCGCGTACTTCCACCACTGCCGTTCCAGGGCCAGCATCTGCTGCTCGCGCTTGGAAAGCGGGGACTCACGAAGGATGAATTCCGCCAAGAGCGACTTCCCTGGATCCTGCTCCGGCAGGTGTTCCCGGGCCGGTTCAGCCACGGCGCACTCCTTCGCTGGTTACGGTAAATGTCTTACCCCTATGCTAGCCGCCGAATAACAGCCGTGTCATTTGCGCCGGCGCTGTCAGGTACCGGGAAATCGGAGTCCGGTTCCCGCAAGGCTCCTGCAAGAATGGAGCGATGTTTGAATCGGATGCGCTGTTCGAGCCGCAGCAGGACCCGGCGGATACCCTCCGCTTCGCTGAGCTGGCGGAGCTGCCGCTGGAAGAGCTCATGGCCCCGGACTGGGCATCGGCTCTCCACAACATGGACGGCCAGGCTCCGGAAGGTGCTCGCTTTCCTGGCAGGTGAGGAGGCCGCCGGGCACCAACTCCTGCCGCCGCCGTCGAACGTCCTCCGGGCCTTCCGCCAGCCGCTCGCAGGGGTAAAGGTCCTCATCGTGGGGCAGGACCCCTACCCCACGCCTGGACACGCCGTCGGCCTGTCCTTCTCCGTCGACGCGCGCACCCGGCCGCTCCCCCGCAGCCTGGTGAACATCTACCGGGAGCTGGAATCCGACCTTGGCATTCCCCCGCGTATCCACGGCGACCTGTCCGCGTGGGCGGAGCAGGGCGTGCTGCTCCTGAACCGGGTGCTCACTGTCAGGGCCGGGGCTGCCGGTTCCCACCGCGGCAAGGGCTGGGAGGAAATCACGACGGCGGCAGTCACCGCACTGGCCGGCCGCACGTCCCCCGACCGGTCCAGGAAGCCGCTGGTGGCTGTGCTGTGGGGAAAGGAGGCTGAGGGCGTCCGCCCCCTGCTGGCCGGCGCCCCCGCGGTCACCAGCCCGCACCCCAGTCCGTTGTCCGCGTCCCGCGGGTTCTTCGGTTCCAGGCCGTTCAGCCGCGTAAACCAGCTGCTCCGGGAACAAGGTGCAACGGACGTAACCTGGGAACTCCCGCCGTCGCCCTAGCTAGGCTTGCCTTATGAGCACTGTCCCCGCCGCCACCAGCGCAACCAAGAAGAGCCGCCCGCAGGTCAACCTCACCGTACTGCGGAAGGAACAGCTGTCCCCGCATATGGTCCGGATCGTGGCCGGCGGGGAGGGGTTCAGCGATTTTGCTGACAACGGGTTCGTGGACCGGTACGTGAAAATCGTCTTTCCCCAGCCCGGTGTGGAGTACCCCTCACCGCTGGACTTGTGGACGGTCCGGGAAACCATGCCGCGCGAGCAGTGGCCCTTCACCCGCACCTACACGCTGCGCTGGGTGGATCCTGAGGCCCGGGAGCTGGCCATCGATTTCGTGGTCCACGGGGACGAAGGCCTGGCAGGCCCGTGGGCGGCCAAGGCCCAGCCGGGTGACGCCCTCACGTTCACCGGCCCCGGCGGTGCGTACAACCCCAACCCGGAAGCGGACTGGTACCTGTTTGCCGGTGATGAGGCGGCCCTCCCCGCCATCGCCGCGTGCATCGAGGCATTGCCTGCAGAGGCAACCGGGCTGGCCTTCCTGGAGGTCGGTTCCGAGGCCGATATCCAGCCCATCGCCGCCCCGGCACGCCTGGACATCACCTGGCTGCCACGCAACGGCGCTCCGGCAGGTTCCAGCGATCTGCTGGTCAACGCCGTGGCGGACGCACCATGGCCGGACGGCACGGCGGACGTCTTTGCGCACGGCGAACGCGGCTACATGAAGGCACTGCGCGAAGTCCTGTTCAAGCAGCGCGGCCTGGAACGCCGGCAGGTCTCGCTCTCCGGGTATTGGGCGCAGGGCCGCGTGGAGGATGTCTTCCAGGCCGAAAAGAAACTCCCGGTAGGGCAGATCTAGCCGCGCCGGCGTTTGGGGGCGGCTAGCGGCGCCGGGCCCTCCGCCGCTCGTTGCTTGCCAGGCTGCGGGTCAGCGGACGGGCCAGCACGTCGCCCAGGACGATGCCGCCGGCCGTACCCAGCACAATCGCGCCGGCACTGAGCATCCCTCCGGCACCGGCCAGGATTTCGGATTCCTCCACCGTGAGCACGTACATGGACCTGAAAATGGTAAGGCCCGGCAGCAGGATCAGCGCCGCGGGAACTGCCACCACCAGCTGCGGCGCACCCATCCGAAGGGCCACCACGCGTGCCAGCAGACCGATGACGACGGCGGCAATGGCAGGCGCGAAACGGTCCCCGATTCGCAGGCGGCCGCAGCCCAGCAGCACCAGGTAGCCCGCCACGCCAACAGCTGCCGTGGGCAGGAGCAGCTTCCAGGTGGTCTGTTCCGTGATGCCGATGGCCATCACGGCGGCGGCAACGAAGATGATCAGGACCCAAAGATCGTACGCAGGCGGGAAGGTCTGAGTGACGTCGATGCGCTGCAGCCCTGTCAGTTCCCCCACCACGAAGGCAACAGCGATGCCTGCCACGATGGCGCCGAAGGTCAGCAGCGTTGAGAGGAACCGGCCCGCCGCCGTCACCGGGAAGCCGTTGATGGCGTCCTGCACGGAGGACACCAGGCGGCCGGTGGGCAGGAGCAGCAGGATGCCGCCCACCACCACGATGGACGGCGAAGTGGTGAGACCGAGCGCCAGAGCACCAGGGCCAGGATGGTCACCACAAAGGAGCAGGCGGCAGTGATGAAGAAGTCCGGTACCCGCCAGCGTCCCAGCTGCCGCGCCAGCAGGCTGATGCCGATATTGGCCACGAACGCGATCGCCGACGACACCAGGCCGCCGCCCAGCACTCCAACGAACACCGCCGCGAAAATGCCGAACGCCACGGTGACCATCCACCGCGGGTAGGGCTTGGGGCTGGTGATGGCCTCATTAAGCCTGCGGATCGCTTCGTCACGGCCCACGCCACCGGCCACGATGTCGGTGACCAGGCGGTGCACCTTGGCCAGGCCGGCGTAGTTGTTGGTCCAGGACCGCACCACGCGCAGCAGGGCGATGGGAGTCTGGTCCTTCGGCGCATAGTTGATGCCCACCGACTGGTTGGTGATGTCCACTTCGATGTTCTTCAGCCCCAGGGCCGCCGTGACCGCGATGATGCTGGTCTCCACCTCCAGGGCGCCGGCACCATAACGGAACATGGTCTCAGCCAGGTGCAGGGCGAAGTCCAGGGTTTTGCGCGCAGACGTGTCCACGCCTCCCACCTGGATGGTGGGGTTGGCATACGGGCTGCCGGCCAACCGGTCCACAATGCTCAGGGGTGCCGTGGGAGGATTCTCACCCTGCACCAGGCGGCGCAGCATCCTCTTGGCGGCAGCATCCTGCCGAAGCTGTGCAGGGGTCAGCGGTTCCGTCTTGGGCAGGCCATCAGTCTTCGGCCTGGACCCTGGCCGTTCGGGCCGGTTGGTCATGCCCGTTTCCTCCCTGTGCGCGGTTGATGGTCTGTCAGGCTTTGCGTTTCAGCGGCAGTTTGCCCAGCAGCGTGCGGGCGGCCACCGCGGCTGACCTGGCGAGCTTATTGGCCTGAAAGACGCCCGGGCGGACGGGCAGGACGAAGTCGCCCACCAGGCTGGACCACCTCACCGCCGAAGCCCTTCTTGAACTCGTAGCCGCCGTGGCCTTCCTCGTCCTGCCCGGAGATGCCGAACGTGCCATAGAAGTTGTAGCGCGGGTAGCCCTTCTCCAGGGCGTGGAGCATCATTCCCCAGTAGAGGGAGGTTGCACCGTTGAAGTAGATGTAGTCCTGGACGGTGCCGCCGATGACGCACACCACCTCGTCGCCGTAGCAAACAAAGTGGATGGCTGCCACGGTTGCCGTTCCGACCGAGTCGGGGAACCGCTCGATGTCCTTCAGGCTCCGCTCGTAGCTGTCCACCAGGTCCTGGACCACCTTGAGCCGGTTGGCCTTCTTCTTGCTGCCGGTCTCCTCAACCTCGCGGCGGAGTTCGGCCGCCGTTGCTGACTCCGCGGCCAGGCGTTCTGTAATGGACTTGCGGTAGGCCGGGATGTCGATTTTGGCCATCATCAGCTTGGTGAATTCCGCGGAGGTGGTGCGGAGCAGGTTCTCGTAGTAAGCGCGTTCGCGGTACACGAAGCCCTTTTCATCGCCGGCGCGGCTCAGTGCCCCGTAGAAATCATCCAGCGTTTCCAGAGTGGCCTGTTCCAGGAAGACGCCGTTCTTTTCCGCCTTGCGGATGGCCTTCCGCGTCCGGTAACTGGTGCCCATGATCAGCTCTTCGGCGTCCCGGGTGCCCAGCAGGTTCTTGATGAACATCCAGTTCACGTTGACGAAGTTCATGTCCAGCCCCTGGTGCTGGAATCCCAGCCGTTCCAAGTCCGCCACCAGCGGCCTGTTGTCCCCGGTCTCCGGGTGCTCGGCGCCGTCGGCGTCCCGTGCGATGTACCGAAGGTTCGGCGAGATCCGCAGTTCAGCGGCTTTGCGGCCTGCCGCATGCTTGCGGAGAAGTTCGACGACGGCGCTCACCAGTTCACGGTCCGCATAGTCCATGAGGGGGCCTTTGGCGCATTCGCAGACGGTGTAGCCCAGCCGGGTGGTGGTGTAGTTCAGCTTTCCTGCTGCCACGAGTTCGCCGTCGCGCCGGACCCCAAAGAGTTCAACCTGCTGGCCCCGCGCGCGCTGGAAGCGGGCAAAATCGATGGACTGCAGGAAGCTGTTCTGCGGGTGCTTCAGGGCGAAGGCCTCAAATTCGGCGTCGCTGAGGTTGGCGTATTCAAGCCCGGTAGCGGCGGAAACTGGATTCAAGGGGTGACCTTCTTCTGGACTCGTCGCGGCCTGTGGGCACGCGCTGGGCGGACGGGTGTGGGGGCAGCACGGGTGCATGCGTTCCCGGGGGTCGCTGTGGGTTTGACCGGATTTGGCGGCAACAGGTCAGTAGAACTGCTGCCCGGTGCGAGCGGTTTCGATCCGGCGGAACACCTTTTCTCCGCCGTTGAGCCAAAGCTTGTGCCGGAGCGGGGACAGGACGTAGTCGTGGCAGCCGACGAAGTCGGTGACTGTCTTGGTGAAGCTGGTCTTGAACATGCCCATTCCATAGAGGTTGTGGGTCTTGTCTTTGATGCGCGCGGCTGGCGGAGTGCCGCAGAAGTCGTACTCCGTGCAGCCAAGTTCCTGCATCCGCCGGATGGCTGCCCACTGCACCAGGTGCGAGTCCCCGTACTGCTTGCGGTTCTGGGTGGAACCGCCGTCCTTGTACGTTGCCTTGGCCCCGTAGTTGATGACGAAGGCCCCCACACTGGGTTTCCCATCCTCGTAGGCGAAGAAAAAGTTGCCCTGGCCACGGTTGCAGAACTCGTCCCAGAAGCGCTCGTAGTAGTCGTAGCTGCGAAGGGGCATTGAACCCTTTGCACTGACGGTGTTGGCCATGAGGTCGTACAGGGCCCGGTACGTTTCCGGTCCCTGTTCCTGGCGGACCACCTGGCAACCCTCGCGCTCGGCGCGCCGGATGGCGTTCCTGGCCCGGGAAGAGATGGCCTTGAACACTTCCCCTTCCGTGCCGGAAATATCCAGCACGGCGGTGGAATCGTTGGACTGGATATTGGGCGCCTTGGCCACGTTTGCCGCCTGCAGGGCCTTCTGCGCATCCCCGGAGTCGATGATGTCCGGTTCAACCTTGATGGTGAAGACGTTCAGCTTCCTGCTGCGGACAAAGGCCCCGCACGCTTCGAGGGCGGGCGCCAGGTCCGCGGCATCGGCCAGGTCCGGTCCCTTGATGAGGTACCAAAGCCGCCCCAGGACGGGAAAGCTCCTCTCAAGCACCAGGTTGTAGCTGGCGTCCCCGCCCCGCTCCAGCACCAGGAACCGGACTTTCCAACCGCTGCCGTTCTTGACCGATGCGTAGGCGGCCGATTGCAGCATGTTGCCGCCGTTCGGGTTGGCCGTGACGTGCTTGTCCCAGTTTTCAATTTCCTCGGCTGTGGCAAAACGTGCGGTGAATTCTCGCAAGGGGGCCGTGTCCAATCGGGTTTGTGCGCGGTTTCGGTACTTCTGGATGCGTGCGGACATGCAGCCTCAAGTCTAAAGCCTCAGGCGCTCCCGGCTTTTCTCCAGCGCGCCCGGAACGGGATCGCCCGGTCACGGAGCGCCGCCTTGACGGAGCGCGGCACGTTCAACAAGGGTTGGGCTATGAGTCCGGATGGGGAACAGGGCACCGCTCCGGTGCGCAGGGGTAACCAGCCGTACAGCGCAGGGGTCCAGGCAGCCGCGCTTGCCGGATTCCTGTTGGTGTCCCTGCTGGTCGCGGCGCTGGGAGGGCTGGCATCGGCAGCCAATGTCACGGGCTGGTACGCTGCCGCTGACAAGGCCCCTTGGTCCCCGCCCAACGGCGTGTTCGGTCCGGTCTGGACGGTCCTTTATGCAGCGATGTCCCTCGCAGCGTGGCTTGTATGGCGCAAGCGGACTGACGGGACACGGCAGGCCATGGTGGTCTACGCCATCCAACTCGCCCTCAACCTCGCCTGGACCCCGGTGTTCTTCGCCCTCTACCCCGCCTTTGGCACGGCAGCCCTGTGGCTGGGCCTGGTTGTAATCGTTGCCCTTGTTGCTGCCGTCACGGTCACGGTGCTGCATTTCGGCCCCATCAGCCGGATGGCAGGAATGCTCCTGCTGCCGTACATCTCATGGCTGGTGTTCGCTGCCAGCCTAAACTGGTGGGCGGCAGCGCACAACTAGGCGCACGGGGTCCGTCAGGCCGCCACGCCGCCGGGGCGTCCGCAGCCAGTCAGCATTCGACGACGTTGACGGCGAGGCCGCCCATGGCGGTTTCTTTGTATTTGTCGGACATGTCTTTGCCGGTTTCGCGCATGGTGATGATGACTTCGTCGAGGGAGACGCGGTGGGTGCCGTCGCCCCAGAGCGCCATTTTCGCGGCGTTGATCGCTTTCGCGGCCGCGATCGCGTTCCGTTCGATGCAGGGGACCTGGACCAGCCCGCCGATCGGGTCACACGTCAGGCCCAGGTTGTGTTCCATCGCGATCTCGGCCGCGTTCTCCACCTGCGCCGGGGTGCCGCCCATGACCTCGGCCAGGCCCGCGGCGGCCATCGAGGACGCGGACCCCACCTCGCCCTGGCAGCCGACCTCGGCCCCGGAGATCGAGGCCTGTTCCTTGTAGAGCACCCCGACGGCGCCGGCGGCAAGCAGGAAGCGCACCACCACGTCGTCGCGGTCCTCCTCGGTAGCCTGGTCCATGCCCGGGGCGAAGTGCAGGGCGTAGAACAACACCGCGGGGATGATCCCGGCCGCCCCGTTCGTCGGGGCGGTGACCACCCGGCCGCCGGAGGCGTTCTCCTCGTTCACCGCCAACGCCACCAAGTTAACCCACTCCTGCCAGTACCGCGGGTCGTAGTGGTCCTGCCCGTCCTGCCCGTCCTGGCCGGTGTCTCCGGGCCGGGCGGTTTCCTTTTTCAGCCGTTCGTACCAGTCCGGGGCGCGGCGGCGGACCTTCAACCCGCCCGGCAGTACCCCTTCACGCTTCAGCGAGGTCTGCACGCAGTTCTCCATCACGGACCAGATATGCAGCAGCCCGGAACGGATCTCCTCCTCGGTGCGGGTGGCTTTCTCGTTCACGGCCATGACATCGGCGATACCCAGCCCCGTCAAAGCACAGTGCTCCAGCAGGCTCCGCGGCGGTCCGGAACGGCAGCGGCAGTTCCTCCTTGGACGCGTCCAGTTCCTGCTGCGCCGCGTCCTCCTCACCCTCCCTGACGATGAACCCGCCACCGACCGAGAAAAACGTCGCCGCATGCAGGGCACGGCCGTCCGCGTCCGTGACGGTGAAGGTCATCCCGTTCGTATGCCGCGGCAACACCGTCAACGGCCGCAACACCATATCGCCCACCCCGTAAGGCAGGGACACCGCCCCGGCCAGGTGCAGCATCCCGGTCTCCGCGATCGAGGCCAACCGCTCCTCCACCTGCTCCGGCAGGATCAACTCCGGATGAAACCCCTCCAACCCCAACAACACCGCCGTCATCGTCCCGTGCCCATGCCCCGTCGCGGCCAGGGACCCGAACAGATCCACCCGCAACCCCGCCACCTCCCCCAGGACCCCCAGGCCCCTGAGTTCCTCCGCGAACACAGCAGCCGCCCGCATCGGCCCCACAGTATGCGAGGCTCGACGGGCCAATACCGATCGAGAACAGATCGAACACTCCAACAGCCATGACAATTCCTAACTAAAACTCTGATTCGCTTCGTGTGGCCGGGTTGGGTGGGCGGCCGAGGAATTCCTCCGCGTGCCCGGGGCCCACGCCGCCCGGGTTCCCTGGCAGAGCTTGCGAGGTTAGGGGGACGGTGGGGAGCACGCTGCCGGAATCCCCCAGCCACCCAAGGTTCCGTCACCCAAGCGAACAACAGGATGGGCAACAACACGCGCGACGCCAGTTGGGCGGGACAGAAAAACACACGCACGTAGTCCGGTCCCGTCCGCAGCCTGCGCGACGAGACTCTGTCCGCCCGCCCTGGTGACCGTCCTATGCCCCATCGGGTGCGGCCTCCGGCAGCATGCGTCTAAGGGAGCGTCACGTCCGCTTAGCGGGCGTCTACGCGACCGAGCATGCAGAGGAGGCCGCACTCGAAGGGCTAAGGTGAGCACGGAGGAGCACCAACGGACTACTTTTGGCGCTTGTAGAACGGGAGGGCGACGACTTCGAACGGCTCTGCCTTGCCGCGGAGATCGATGTCCAGGGCCGTGCCGGGAGCCGAGTGTTCGACGTCGACATAGGCCATGGCGATGGGGTAGCCGAGGGTGGGCGACGGCTGGCCGGAGGTGACTTCGCCGGCCGTGGCCCCGTCCTTGAGCACGGGGTAGTGCGCGCGGCCTGCGCGGCGGCCCTTGCCTTTGAGGCCCACGAGGCGTCGGCCGGAGGTGTTGCCGGCGCCGGCTTCCTTCATGGTGGCCAGGGCAGCCTTGCCAACGAAGTCGCCTTCCTTGGAGAGTGCGACGACGGGGCCGAGGCCTGCAGCGAACGGGTTGCCCTGCAACGACAGTTCGTTGCCGTACAGGGGCATTCCCGCTTCGAGGCGCAGGGAGTCGCGGGAGGCGAGGCCGGCGGGGGTCAGTTCCCCGTCGTCTGCGATGGCGACCAGTGCTTGCCACAGTGCCGGGGCGTCCGCGTTGTCCACGAAGATCTCGAACCCGTCCTCACCGGTGTACCCGGTGCGCGCGAGCAGGAGTTCCGTGCCGGCGCCGCCCACCAGGAACGGAACCTCGACGGCGGCGTAGTACTTCAGCTCCGTCACCAGGGCGTGCTGGGCGGCCGGGACCAGGCGCAACAGGAGTTCCTGGGCTTTGGGGCCCTGGACGGCGATCAGTGATGTCCGGGCCGAGGCGTTATCCACCAGCACATCAAACCCTGCGGCCCGTTCCTGCAGGGCTGCCGCCACCACGGCGGCGTTGCCGGCATTGGGCACCACCAGGAAGACGTCCGTGCCGTTTTCAGCGGCGGGACGGCGGTAGGTGATGAGGTCGTCGATGATGCCGCCGTCCTCATTACAGATCAGCGAGTACTTGGCCTTGCCCACGGCCATGGTGGAGATCTTGCCCACCAGGGCGTAGTCCAGGAAGGCGGCGGCCTGCGGGCCTGCGACCCAGACCTCCCCCATGTGGGAGAGATCGAACAGGCCTGCGGCGTTGCGGACCGCGTGGTGCTCGGCCAGTTCGGAGCTGTACTTAAGTGGCATCTGCCAGCCGCCGAAGTCGGTGAAGGACGCGCCCAGTTTCTTGTGCTCTCCGTAGAGAGCCGTGTAGTTCTCGGTCATTGCTGCGGCCCTCAGTCCTCGAACTCGGACAGCGGCGGGCAGGAGCAGATCAGGTTCCGGTCTCCGGCCGCACCGTCGATCCGGCCCACCGGCGGGAAGTACTTGTCCTGCTTGTGGTGGGCAGGGAAGGCGGCCTGCTCGCGCGGATAGGCGCGGTCCCAGTCGGAGCTGACGACGGCGGCCGCCGTGTGGGGTGCGCGGCGCAGCGGGGAGTCCGCCACGGTGAAGTCGCCGTTGGCCACCTGGTCGATTTCCTTGCGGATGGTGATCATGGCTTCGATGAAGCGGTCGATCTCGGCCAGGTCCTCGGACTCGGTGGGCTCCACCATCAGGGTCCCGGCGACCGGGAAGGCGAGGGTCGGGGCGTGGAAACCGAAGTCGATGAGGCGCTTGGCCACGTCCTCCGCGGTGACGCCCGTCTTCGCAGTCAGTTCGCGCAGGTCCAGGATGCACTCGTGCGCCACCAGCCCGCCTTCGCCGGTGTAGAGGACCGGGAAGTACTCGTTCAGGCGTACGGCAACATAGTTCGCCGCGAGCAGTGCCGCCTTGGTGGCCTCGGTCAGGCCTTCCCCGCCCATGAGCTTCACGTACGCCCAGGAGATCGGGAGGACGCCGGCGGAGCCGAAGTTCGAGGCGCTGATGGCTACGCCATGGCCGTCCTGGTGCGCTGCCTTGTTGGCGTCGCCGGGCATGAACGGTGCCAGGTGGGCTTTGGCTGCAACCGGTCCGACGCCGGGTCCGCCGCCGCCGTGCGGGATGCAGAAGGTCTTGTGCAGGTTCAGGTGGGAGACGTCGCCGCCGAACTTGCCGGGCTGGGCCAGCCCCACCAGGGCGTTCAGGTTGGCGCCGTCAACGTAAACCTGGCCGCCGGCAGCGTGGACGGCCTCGCAGATTTCGGTCACGTCCGCGTCGTAGACACCGTGGGTGGACGGGTAGGTGATCATGATCGCCGAGAGGGCGTCCTTGTTCGCCTCGATCTTCGCGTACAGGTCCTCGTGGTCGATGGTGCCGTCCGCGGCGGTGGCGACGACGACGACCTTCATGCCGGCCAGGACTGCGGAGGCGGCATTGGTGCCGTGGGCGGAGGCGGGGATCAGGCAGACGTTGCGCTGTTCCTCACCGCGGGAGTAGTGGTAGCCGCGGATGGCCAGCAGGCCGGCGAGTTCGCCCTGGGATCCGGCGTTGGGCTGGAGGGACACCTGGTCGTAGCCGGTGATTTCCGCCAGGTCGGCTTCCAGGCCGCTGATCAGCTCACGCCAGCCCTCGGTCTGGGAGTCCGGGGCGAAGGGGTGGATGGAGGCGAACTCCGGCCAGGAGATGGCTTCCATCTCGGCCGTGGCGTTCAACTTCATGGTGCAGGAACCGAGCGGAATCATAGTGCGGTCCAGCGCGAGGTCCCGGTCGGAGAGCTTCCGGATGTAGCGCAGCAGCCTGCGTCTCGGAACGGTGGGTGTTGAAGACCGGGTGCTGCAGGTAGCCGGAGGAACGTTCCACGGCGGCGTCCAGGCCAAAGCCCGCGCCTTCGGCAAGGGAGGCGCCAAAGATGTCGGCAACCTCGGCGACGATGGCCGTCGTCGTGGTTTCATCAAGGGCGATGCCCACCGTGTCCGCGTCAACACTGCGCAGGTTGATGCCGCGCGCCTCGGCGTCGGCGATGATGCCGGCAGCGCGTCCGGGGACGCGGATGGCCAAGGTGTCGAAGAAGCTCTTGTTCAGCACCTCCACACCGGCAGCTGCGAGGGAAGCCGCCAGGGTACGTGCGTGGCCGTGCACCGTTTCGGCGATGGCCTTCAGGCCGTCCGGGCCGTGGTAGACGGCGTACATGGAGGACACGATGGCCAGCAGGGCCTGCGCCGTGCAGATGTTGGACGTGGCCTTTTCGCGGCGGATGTGCTGCTCGCGGGTCTGCAGGGCCAGGCGGTAGGCGGGAACGCCGGCGTCGTCCTTGGAAACACCCACCAGGCGGCCGGGCAGCGAACGCTCAAGGCCCTTGCGGACAGCCATGTACGCGGCGTGCGGGCCGCCGAAGAACAGCGGTACCCCGAAACGCTGGGTGGAGCCGACGGCGATATCGGCGCCCTGCTCGCCCGGAGGGGTAATCAGGGTCAGGGCCAGCAGGTCAGCGGCGACAGTGACCAGCGCTCCGCGCTCCTTCGCCTCGGCGATGACGCCTGCGTGGTTGAAGACGCGGCCGGAGACGCCTGGCTGCTGGAGCACGATCCCGTTGATTGAGCCTTCGGGCAGGCCCTTGGACAGGTCGGCGACCTCCACCTCGAAGCCGAGCGCCTCGGCGCGGCCCCGGACGATGGCGATGGTCTGCGGCAGCAGGTCGGCGTCCAGGACGGTCTTGCCGTCGTGGGCGTCCTTGTTCTTGTTGGCGCGGCGCATCAGCAGCACGGCTTCGGCCACGGCGGTGGCTTCATCCAGCAGGGAGGCGTTGGCGATGGGCAGGCCCACCAGGTCCTGGACCATGGTCTGGAAGTTCAGCAGCGCCTCGAGCCGGCCCTGGGAGATCTCGGGCTGGTACGGGGTGTAGGCGGTGTACCAGGCCGGGGCCTCCAGGACGTTCCGGCGGATCACGGCAGGCGTGATGGTGTCGTAGTAGCCCTGGCCGATCATCTGGACGGCCGTCTTGTTCTTCGCGGCAAGCCTCCTCAGCTCGGTGAGGACTTCAACCTCGCTGAGCGCGTCCTGCAGACGGAGGGCGGTTTCCTGGCGGATGACCTTGGGAACGGCGGTATCAACCAGGGAGTCGACGGTGTCGTAGCCGACGGCCTTGAGCATGGTGTCGACGTCAGCCTGGCGGCGCGCGCCAATGTGGCGGTCTACGAATGTGGTGGAGGCTGGGGTAACCGACACGAAGGAACTCCAATTATTCAGGCGGCGCAGGGTACGCCACAGCTATTCGGATCCCTCCCCGCTCTGTATTGGACCTGAGAGTTTCCGCGTGGCCTGCCTGGGCAGGGTCCGCTTGCACCGTCGGTGAGCAGAACAGTCTTTCGCTTCCCCGAAGGGAGGCAGGAAAACTGTCTGCTGCTTTCCAGAGGTGCCTCGCCGCGGCGGTACAGGGGCCTGCGAGATTCCTGGGGAGGATTTGCTCCTACGGCGCCTGCCTGTACTTCCGGCAGAACTCTCCCGCCGCAGATCAAAGGCTATTCATTTGTAGGATCATGACGGCCGGTGACAGCCCTCACAACTCTCCATTGTCCTACGCCACAAGCCCTCCCGGCAAATGGAAAACTACCTGCGGAGCCGCTCCAAAGCAGCCAGGAGTTCCTCCACATCGCCGGCCGCTCCACCTTCCCGCGCAGGGCCCACAGAAAGCATGGCATTGAAGTACAACCCGTCACCCATGTAGAGGACGGCCTTGGCCAGGCCGGCCCCCACATCCGCCGCGATCTCGTCCAGCCACCGCTGCTGGATGGACGCGAACCGGCGGCGCGTCTCCTCGTGGGCCACCTCAGCCAGCCTGGTGGCAGCCACGATGGCCCGGTCCAGCGGAGTATCCGCCCAGACGGAAGAGCGGATGAAGTATGCCGCTGCACCTTCATCCGCCGAGGCCATCGCATCGGCATCCGCCCGGGCCAGGCCCTCCAGGCGGTCCAGCAGCACGGCAATGAGTGCTTCCTTGTTGGGGAAGTGGTAGAGCAGGCCGCCCTTGGACACCCCGGCCTTGCGGGCAACGGCATCAAGGGTTGCAGCCCGCTCCCCCACTTCGATCAGCAGGGACTCGAAGGCGTCAAGGACCGCGTCACGGGCTACAGGCTTTCGGGGCATGCCTTCCATCATGCCCTCCACCGGGTGGGAAACCGGAATACGCCCGTTTCAAACTGTACCGTCCGGACGGTACAGTTATCGTATGACGGTATCCATCAACTCCGCACCGGCCGCTACGGCCAGCCCCGCCGCGGGCCGCCCATGGCGCGATTGGCTTGCGCTGGGGCTCCTGATGTTCCCGGTGCTGCTGGTGGCGGTGGACAACACCGCCCTGACCTTCGCCCTGCCCGCCATCGCCCGCGCGCTGGAACCCACCGGGGTGCAGCTGCTGTGGATCGTGGACGCCTACCCCCTGGTCCTGGCCGGCCTGCTGGTGTCGATGGGCAGCCTGGGCGACCGGATTGGCCGGCGCCGGCTGCTGGTGGTTGGCAGCATGGGCTTCGCCGGCTTGTCCGTCGCCACGGCTTTTGCGCCCGCGCCGGAGTGGCTGATCGCCAGCCGCGCAGCCCTGGGGTTCTTCGGCGCCATGCTGATGCCATCCACACTGTCGCTGATCCGCAACATCTTTCCGGAGCCCAACCGCCGCAGGTTGGCCGTGGCCATCTGGGCCGCGGGCTTCTCAGGCGGCGCAGCCCTGGGGCCGATTTTCGGGGGCTGGCTGGTGGAGCACTTTTGGTGGGGGGCCGTGTTCCTGGTCGCCGTGCCGCTCATGCTCCCCCTGCTCGTGCTCGCACCGGCCCTCATCCCGGAATCCAAGGACCCGGCGCCGGGCAAGGTGGACATTCCGAGCATCCTGCTTTCCATGCTGGTCATGGTGCCCGTGGTCTACGGCATCAAGGCAGTGGCCACCGAAGGTCCGGGCGCGGCGGGGCTGGGCAGCATCCTCTTTGGGCTGTTGATGGGGGTGGTGTTCGTCCGCCGGCAGCACCGTCTCAAGCATCCACTTCTGGACATGTCACTGTTCCGGAACAGGGTGTTCAGCACGGCCATCAGCGCCAATGTCCTTGCCCTGTTTTCCTTCAACGGGTTCATCCTGTTCCTCGCCCAGCATCTCCAGGCTCCTGGAGGGAATGACCCCGTCCGCGGCGGGCGTCGCCATGATCCCTGCACTGGCGGCCACGGTGGTGGCCGGCCTGGTGGTGGTGCCGCTGGTCCGCAAGGTCCGCCCCGGGTATGTGGTGGCTGCGGGGCTGACCTTCAGCGCCACCGGCTACAGCATGGTGGCCTTCGGAAACCACGACGGCGGACCCTCGCTGCTGCTGGCGGCGCTCCTGGTCCTGGCGTTGGGGGTGGGCACGGCTGAAACCATCTCGAACGACCTCATCCTCGGCTCGGCGCCCCCGAAAAATCGGGCGCCGCAGCGGCGATCTCCGAGACAGGCTACGAGGTTGGCTCGCTGCTGGGGACGGCGGTGCTGGGTTCGATCCTGACGGCGTCGTACCAGCAGAACCTTCGGCTACCCGCGGGGCTGGACGGCATGCTGCCCGGCGCTGCCCTGCACAACGCCGGGGAGACGCTGGCAGGCGCAGTGGAGGCGGCCAACCTCCTGCCCGGCCCCCTGTCGCAGGCCGTGATGCACGCCGCGGCTGCAGCTTTCGATTCGGGGGTGCACGTCACCGCGGCCATTGGGCTGGTCCTGATGGCGACGGCAGCAATGCTCGCCGGCGTCGTGCTTCGCAAAGTGCCGAAAGCGGCCTAACCAGGCCGGGCACCCGAGCCCCGCGGGTACCCTCGGTGCGCTTACAGGCCCCAAAAGAAGTCATAAACGAATGTGATTCATATTGAGTCTTGCGTCACAGGTCCCGCGCCCCCATAATAAATGAACGCCATTCATATAGTGACCTCCGTCTCACAGCCTTCAAGAAAGTGGTGCCATGACAGAGACAATCCGCACCAGCACTTCCAAATCCGGTCCGCATGCACACGCGGCCGCCGCGGACGGCTTCAGCGCCAAGGGACTCAAGGGCGGGCAGCTGGGCCTCCTGGCCGTCGTCGTCCTGGGTATTTCAACCATCGCCCCCGCCTACACCCTCACCAGCGCACTGGGACCAACCGTCAACGAAGCCGGACTCCAGCTGCCAGTCATCTTCCTGATCGGGTTCATCCCCATGATCCTGGTCTCGCTTGCCTACCGGGAGCTCAACGCCGACTCCCCGGACAGCGGCACCACCTTCACGTGGGTGACCAAGGCGTTCGGGCCGTGGGTCGGCTGGATGGGCGGCTGGGGCCTGCTGGCAGCCAACATCATCGTGCTGTCCAACCTGGCCGGCGTCGCCGTCGACTTCTTCTACCTCTTCCTGTCCCAGCTCACCGGCTCCCCCGAGCTGGCGGACCTTGCCGACAACAAAGGGTTGAACGTCATCACCTGCTTCGTCTTTGTGGCCCTGGCCGTCTGGGTCAGCTACCGAGGCCTTCACACCACCAAGGTGGTGCAGTACAGCCTGGTGGGCTTCCAGCTGCTGGTGCTGGCCCTGTTCGTGGCCATGGCCTTCGCCAACTGGTCCACGTCTGAAACGGCCATCCCGTTCAGCTGGGACTGGTTCGACGTCACCAAGATCGAGACGTTCGGGCAGGTCGCCGCCGGCATCTCGCTGTCGATCTTCGTGTACTGGGGCTGGGATGTCTGCCTCACGGTCAACGAGGAGACCGCGAACGGCCACAAGACCGCCGGTGTGGCAGGCACGCTGACCGCCGTCATTGTACTTGCCATCTACCTCCTGGTCAGCATCGCCACCATGATGTTTGCCGGTGTTGGCGATACGGGGAACGGCCTGAACAACGCCGACAACCAAGAGAACATCTTCACCGCACTGGCCTCCCCCATCATGGGTCCCTTCGCCATCCTGATGTCCTTGGCCGTGCTCTCCAGCTCCGCCGCATCCCTGCAGTCGACCTTCATGTCGCCGTCCCGCAGCCTGCTGGCCATGGCCCACTACGGCGCCCTGCCGGAACCCTTCAGCCGGATCAGCAGGAAGTTCGCCACGCCCGGCTTCGCCACCATCGCCGCCGGCGTGATGTCCGCTGGGTTCTACGCGGTAATGCATGTGGTCAGTGAGAACGTCCTGAATGACACCATCCTTGCCCTGGGCCTGATGATCTGCTTCTACTACGGCCTCACGGCCCTGGCGTGCACCTGGTACTTCCGCCACAGCCTTTTCAACAGCGTCCGCCACTTCGTGTTCCGGCTGGTGTGCCCGGTAGTGGGCGGTTTGGGCCTGTTCGTGGTGTTCGTCCAGACCGCGCTGGACAGCCTGGCCCCGGAGTTCGGAAGCGGATCCGAGGTGTTCGGCGTGGGCCTGGTGTTCATCCTGGGCGTCGGCATCCTGGCCCTGGGCGCCGTCGTCATGCTGGTTATGTCCCGCACCCACCCGGGCTTCTTCAGGGGCGACACCCTTAAGCGGGACACCCCTGCGTTGGTGGTTCCCGAGTAGATTCCAGACAGAGGTGCCGTGTCCCGCCAGGGGCACGGCACCTTCTAATTTTCGACGACGGACCGCTCACCAATAGTGGGCCACGTCGATGACCAGGCGGGAGCCGGCGCCCGGACCGTCAAGGGTGAAGACACGGAACGGGAGGCGGGCGCGGACGCCGAGGCCAAGGCTTGTGTAGCCCTCGAAGCTTCCGGCGGAAACCACCTGGCGGAAGGTCTGGTAGCCGGAAACGTTGCTGAGCTCATTCGGATCAGCAGGACTGTAGGTGGCGTTGCCGTTTTGGTCGTAGGAGGGTGCCTTGATGCTGACATGAAGGCGCGCACCGCCCCGTACCGGGATGACGGCCCCTGAGCCTTCCTGCTCGATCCGCGGGACATACTGCACTGCATAGGAGACTGCGGGTCCGTTGAGGTCCACCACCAGACGGTCGAAGCAATAGTGCTGGCCGGTCCGGACGTTGGTGACGGACGCTGTACCGGAGTCCTGCCCGGTCTTTGCGAGCGAGCCCCAGGTGAGCCCGCAGTAGGCCGCCGCCGAGGCGGGCGCCTGGACAACGATTCCCAGCCCTGCAGCCAGCAGTATGGCGGCGAGCCAGATGGAGAACTTTTTCATTGCGGTGCCATCCAGGAACAAGAACCAATGGATGGATTAAGCGTAGGAGCGTTCCGGCCGGGAAACGAGGGCCCATTTTGATAACGACGGCGGCCGGGGACACAGCAGCGCCGGCCACCCCAAGGAGGTGGCCGGCGCCGGGAAAGTCAGGAAAAACTTTAGCCTTCGCAGTCGCGGCAGTACTTCAGGCCGTCCTTCTCACGGGCAACCTGCGACCGGTGCCGGACCAGGAAACACGACGAGCAGGTGAACTCGTCAGACTGTTCGGGAACCACGATGACGGTCAGTTCCTCATTGGACAGGTCGGCGCCGGGCAGGTCGATACCTTCAGCGGTGTCGTTCTCGTCGACATCGATTACCGCGGTCTGCGCGTTGCCGCTCCGTGATGCCTGGAGGGCCTCGAGAGAGTCGGCGGGAGACTCTTCTTCCTGCTTGCGTGGAGCATCGTAATCGGTAGCCATAGCATGTTCACTTTCGTTGCTGCGCAGCGCCATTTCAGGCACCTCAGTGAAGCAGTTTAGGGCATTATCCCGCTACCGGCGCAATAGTGTGCTTAAGCAGACATTCCACCGCCTCCGGGCGCTGTTTTTGCATGCTCCGAGCGGGCCTGATGGGCTCCGATGGACACCCCGCTCAGTGCCGGCAGCCAGCCCCACCGGGTGGCGTCAGCCATGGCGCCGGCGGCACTGGATTCGGAGTTGTACGTGATGGTGTCCAGCAGCCAGTGGCGGAGCCGGATGAGCAGGTTAGCCGTCATCCCTGAAACCTACGCAGCGAATGTTGTGGCCACGTTTCGCCGGGGTCTCCCCTGATTAACTCCGCTGCGCCTACGTCACCGGGCCGGCGGGGCGGTGCTGCTGCGCAGGACGAGTTCGGGTTCCACCACCAGCGTCCGCGGCCCCTGCGTGCCGCCGAACGCCGCGAGCATCATGTCCATGCACCGCCGGCCCAGCTCTTCAAAGTCCTGCCGGACCACCGTCAGGGGTGGACTGAAGTAGCCGGACTCCGGCTGGTCGTCGAAGCCCATCACGGATACGTCCTGCGGCACCTTGATGCCCGCCTCGTTCAGCGCCCGCAGGACCCCCAGGGCCATCTGGTCGTTGCCCACAAAGAGGGCAGTGGCACGCCGGCTTGCCGCCACGCGCCGGCCGATCCGGTAGCCGCTGCCCGCGCTCCAATCACCCTCGACGATCAGGTCCGCGGTGAGTCCGGCGGATTCCAGGGCGGCACGCCAGCCGTCGGCGCGGGCCACGGCGTCTATCCAGTCCTGCGGCCCCGCAATGTGTCCAATCCTGACGTGCCCTTGGCTGATGAGATGTTCCACCGCCAGTTCGGCGCCGCGTCGCTGGTCCACCTTGACCCCGCCGACGGTGTCATTTCCGTCGGGACCTACGGCCACTACCGGCACTCCGATGGGCAGTTCCGCCAGGGCGGCCAGCGTCTCCAGGTGCGGAACAATCACCACGATTCCGTCCACCGACTGGTCCAGGAAGTGCCGGACGGCGCCCAGGATCGCGTCCCGGTTAACCTCTCGCAGCGCAGCCACGCTGACGAAGTACCCTGCGTCCCGTGCCGCACGTTCCACCCCCAGCAAAGTGTTGGCAGGACCGTACTGCGAGAGCTCGCTGCCCAGGACCCCGATCGTCTGCGAGCGCCGGGTGACCAGGCTGCGGGCGGCGGTGTTGCGGCGGTAGCCGAGGTCGGCAATCGCCGCTTCTACTTTTTCACGGGTCCCGGAGCTCACGCTGGGGTGGTTGTTGACCACCCGTGACACGGTCTGGTGCGAGACCCCGGCCACTTCCGCCACGTCCTCGAGCCTGGGCAGCCGGCGTGGCCTGCTGTCCGTCACGGGGTTCGAGTCCATGGCAGCCGCCGGGGCCGGCACCTTGGCCGTGCCACCGGGTCAGATCCCGCCGGCGAGTTTGTAGTAGGCCGCGTTCCAGTTCAGGTCCTTCTTGAACTGGCGGATGGTGGTGCCTTCATCAATGGTGAGCAGTTCGGTTTTCGCGATCTCGGCGAAGTCCTCGAACACATCCATGCCTACCTGGGTGGAGAGCACGGTGTGATGCGCGGCGCCGGCAGTAAGCCAGGCGGCGGCGGACGTGGCGAAGTCCGGCTTGGGTTCCCAGAGCGCGCGGGCAACGGGGAGGTTGGGCAGCGGCTGGTCCAGCGGAACAACGTCCACGGCATTGGCCACCAGCCGGAAGCGGTCGCGCATGTCGGACAGGGCGACGACGACGCCCGGGGAAGCATCGGCGTCGAACACCAGGCGGACGGGGTCTTCCTTGCCGCCGATGCCCAGCGGGTGGATTTCCAGCCGCGGCCTGGTTGCGGTCAGGGAGGGGCACACCTCAAGCATGTGGGCGCCCAGGATCTTCTCGGAGCCGGGCTCCAGGTGGTACGTGTAGTCCTCCATCAGGGACGCCCCGCCGGGCAGCCCGGCACCCATCACCTTCGCGGCGCGGACCAGGATGGCGGTCTTCCAGTCCCCTTCCGCGCCAAAGCCGTAGCCGGCGGCCATCAGCCGCTGCACGGCCAGGCCCGGAAGCTGGCGGAGGGCTCCCAGGTCCTCGAAGGACGTGGTGAACGCGGCGGAGCCGTTGCCCTCCAGGAAGCTGCGCAGGCCCAGCTCGATCCGGGCGCCGTACCGCAGCGATTCACGGCGTGCCGCGCCTGCGCGGAGCTCCGGCACCACGTCATAAAGGTCCTGGTACTCGGCAACCAGGGCGTCGACGTCGGCCTCTGCCGCGCCGTGCACGGCGTCCGCGAGTTCGTTGACGGACCATGTGTTAACGGCGACGCCGAAGCGCAGGCTCGGCCTCGGTCTTGTCGCCTTCGGTGACGGCGACGTTGCGCATGTTGTCACCAAAGCGCGTGAGCTTCAGGCTGCGGATGGCAGCCCAGCCGGCGGCGGCGCGCTGCCACGAACCCACCTGGCGGGCCACCTCAGGATTGGAAACATGCCCGACGACGGTCTTCCGGGCAATGCCCAGGCGGGACTGGATGTACCCGAACTCACGGTCGCCGTGCGCGGCCTGGTTCAGGTTCATGAAGTCGAAGTCGATGTCTGCCCACGGCAGGTCGCGGTTTGCCTGCGTGTGCAGGTGCAGCAGTGGCTTCCGCAGCAGGTCCAGGCCCTGGATCCACATCTTGGCGGGGCTGAAGGTGTGCATCCAGGCCGTCACGCCGATGACCGAATCATCCGAGTTCGCCTCCAGCGCGGTGCGGCGGATGGCGTCGGAATCCGTGAGGACCGGCTTCCACACGATCCGCACGGGGACGGCCGATGAGGAGTTGAGCTGGTTGGCGATCTCCTGTGACTGGGCGGCCACTTGCTTGAGGACTTCCTCGCCGTAGAGGTGCTGGCTGCCGGTGAGGAACCAGACCTCGTAGCCGTCGAGGGAGGTGTTTGCTGCGGTGCTCATGGATTCTCCTGGGAAAGTCGGTTCTTGGCCTATTGGCCGTAGACGTTCTGGTAGCGGGCGTAGAGGGAGTCGATGTGGCCCTGGTCGATGGGGAGCGGTTCCCCGAGCCTGCCGGGCGATATGCACGGTGCGGGCCACTTCCTCGCACATGACGGCGGCCTTCACGGCGGACCGGGCATCCTTGCCAATGGTGAAGGGGCCGTGGTTCTGCATCAGGACCGCAGGGGACGTGGAGTTCTTCAACGTCTCCACGATGCCGTGGCCAATCGAGTCGTCGCCGATCAGCGCGAACGGGCCCACCGGGATGGAGCCACCGAATTCGTCACCCATCATGGTCAGCACGCACGGTATGGCTTCACCCCGCGCAGCCCACGCGGTGGCGTACGTGGAGTGCGTGTGCACCACGCCGCCCACCTCCGGCATGTGCCGGTACACGTAGGCATGCGCAGCGGTGTCCGACGACGGCGACAGCGGTGGGTTGCCCCAATCCACAGTGCCGCCGCCACCGACGTTGGTGCCCCTCACCGGCGTGCCGTGCAGGTCGGTCACGATCATGAGCTCCGGGGCCAGGCTCCTGGTAGGAGACACCGGAGGGCTTGATCACCATCAGGTCGGTACCTGGCACCCGGGCCGAAACGTTCCCTGCCGTCCACACCACCAGCCCGTACCGGGTCAGCTCGGTGTGCAGGGCGCACACTTCCTCGCGGATCCGGGCAATGGTCTGCAGGATCCCGGTTTCGGTTCCAGTGCCGGCGGTCATGCGGACACCTCCACGGCGGCTTCGGCCTGCGAACCGGACGTATGGACAACCGTGCCGGCGGCTTTGCGCTGAATGGCCTTGAGCCGGTGCATCACGTCATTGCCGCCACGGCCGAAGTAGTCGTGCAGCACCTTGTACTCCTGGAACAGCTCCTCGTAGGCGGCCACGTTTTCCGGAATCGGCGTGTAGACCTCGCCGGGTTCGGCGCCCATGGCCGCGGCAGCGTCGCGGATGTCCGAGTATTCGCCGGCGGCGACGGCCGCGTGGATGGCTGATCCCAGGGCCGGCCCCTGCTCCGAACCGATGGTGGAGAGCTGCAGGCCGGTGGCGTCGGCGTAGATCTGCATCAGGAGTTTGTTCTTGAGCAGTCCGCCGGCCACGATGAATTCCTTGACCGGGACGCCGGCGTCACGGAAGGCGTCCACGATGGTGCGGGTTCCAAAGGCTGTGGCTTCCAGGAGTGCACGGTAGGTGTCCTCGGGCCTGGTGGCAAGGGTCTGGCCCACCACGATGCCGGACAGCTCGTGGTCCACCAGCACCGACCGGTTGCCCGAATGCCAGTCCAACGCGATCAAGCCGTGTTCCCCGATGGCCTGCCGCGAGGCCAGGCCGGTGAGGTATTCGTGGATTCCCAGCCCCGCATCCTTGGCAGCCTGATGGTATTCGGGCGGAACACCGTACTTCGTGAACCAGCCAAAGATGTCCCCCACCCCTGACTGTCCGGCCTCGTAGCCCCAAAGCCCGGGGACGATTCCACCGTCCACGGCACCGCACATTCCGGGCACCTCGCGCAGTTCGCTGCCGTTCATGACGTGGCAGGTAGAGGTGCCCATGATCGCGACCAGGCGGCCGGAATCCACCGCCTTCGCCGCCGGAGCCGTGACGTGCGCATCAACGTTTCCCACGGCCACGGCGATGCCCTCCGGCAGCCCGGTCCAAGCAGCCGCCTCCGCCGTCAGGGTGCCCGCGGCGTCCCCCAGCTGGCCAATGGTGTGCTCCAGTTTCGTGCTGACAAAATCCTTGAAGTCCGGGTTCAGTGCGGCCAGGAAATCCTCGGACGGGTACCGTCCGTCCTGGTAAATGCCTTTGTAGCCGGCAGTGCAGGCGTTACGGACATACCGGCCGCACAGCTGCCAGACGATCCAGTCCGCCGCCTCCACCCAGTGGTCCATTTCGGCGTAGGCTTCCGGGTCCTCCTCCAGCAGCTGCAGCCCCTTGGCGAACTCCCACTCCGAGGAAATAAGCCCCCCGTAACGGGGAAGCCAGTCCTCGCCCCGTTCGGCGGCGATCCGGTTGATCCGGTCGGCCTGCCCCTGCGCTGCGTGGTGGCGCCAGAGCTTCACATAAGCATGCGGCCGGTTCCCGTAGCCGGGCAGTTCATTCAGCGGCGTCCCATCGGCCTTGACCGGCACCATGGTGCAGGCGGTGAAGTCCGTGGCAACGCCGACGACGGCAGCGGGATCGATCCCCGCCGCAGCCACCGCGGCAGGAACCGCGACACGCAGGACATCCCGGTAGTCGTTGGGCACCTGAAGCGCCCACTCCCCGGGAAGCCGTGCCCCGTCGTCGCCCGCTGTGTCCCGGGGCAGGACGTCGGTGACCACCGCGTGGGGATACTCGTGGACAGCGCTGCCCAGTTCCTTGCCGTCACGGACACGCACCACCACGGCACGGCCTGAAAGGGTTCCGTAATCCACGCCGATGACGCAGTGGTCATGGCCGGGCTCGGTACTGGAAGTGAACAGCGCATCTGGCATTGGGGTTGCCTCCGTCCGGGAGGCATGGGCCTCATCACCGGGTTTGTAGGGGTCAAGGTACAGCTAAGTGCTGCAGCAAGTGTGAACGCTAACAAAGGAGAAGTCAATGAAGCCGAAAACTTTTCGAGATTCCCGCCTAGGCGTCTTGTTAGCGTTCACAAATCAGTCTATATTGAACCGACACATCAACAATGTGGCCAGGGCCAGGGAGCACGGGTGCTGCCTGGCCCAACAACACTTCGTGGCAGTGCTGCCGCGGAAGGAGAAAATGGTGAGAATCAAAAAACTGATGGGCGCGGTGGCTCTTGTCCTCGCCCTGACGGTGGGTGCCACTGGTTGCGGCTCCCGCGGCGGAGCCAGCGAATCCAGCGGCGCCGCAGCAAAGCCGAGTGATTCACTGGTGGGCATCTCGATGCCCACGCAGACGTCCGAACGTTGGATTGCCGATGGCGCCAACGTGGAAAAGTCCCTGAAGGACCTCGGCTACAAGACGGACCTCCAGTTCGCCAATGACGACATCCCCACCCAGGTGTCGCAGATCGAAAACATGCTGACCAAGGGCGCCAAAGCCCTGATTATTGCCGCCATCGACGGCACCACCCTGACCGACGTCCTGGCCAAGGCCAAGGAGCAGAACGTCAAGGTCATCGCCTACGACCGTCTCATCAACGGCACGCCCAACGTGGACTACTACACCACGTTCGACAACTACACCGTCGGTGTCCAGCAGGCCACCTCGCTGCTGACCGGCCTGGGCCTGGTCGATGCCAGCGGCAAGAAGGTGGACGGCAAGGGCCCCTTCAACATCGAGCTTTTCGCGGGCAGCCCCGACGACAACAACGCCAACTTCTTCTGGACCGGCGCCATGGACACCCTCAAGCCGTACATGGATGCCGGCACCCTGAAGGTCCCCAGCGGGCAGACCAAATTCGAGCAGGCAGCGATCCTCCGCTGGCAGGCACCCGTGGCCCAGAAGCGCATGGAGGACATCATCACTTCCGCGTACGGCTCCGGCACCAAGCTGAACGGCGTCCTTTCCCCGTATGACGGCCTGTCCATCGGCATCATCTCGGCTCTCACCAGCACCGGCGGCTACGCCAAGGGAACCCTGCCCGTGGTGACCGGCCAGGACGCCGAAAAGGGGTCCGTCAAGTCCATCGTCGCCGGTGAGCAGTACTCCACGATCTTCAAGGACACCCGCCAGCTCGGCGCGCAGGCCGTGAAGATGGTCGACGCCGTCCTCAAGGGCCAGGAACCGGAAACCAATGACACCAAGACCTACAACAACAAGGTCAAGGTGGTCCCGGCCTTCCTGCTGAAGTCCGTCATCATCACAAAAGACAACTACAAGAAGGAACTGATCGACTCGGGTTACTACAAGGACTCCGACGTCAAGTAGTCAGCGTCCGGGGGCTGTGGCCGGACCTCCATCCGGCCACAGCCCCGCCCGCAGCCTCCTGCAGCAGCAGGAAGGCCCAGCTTTCGACCAGTCAGTGGGAATTGACGATGAACACACCCATTCTTCAAATGCGAGGAATCACCAAGACGTTCCCGGGCGTGAAAGCGCTGCAGGACGTCACCCTGGATGTGAACCGTGGCGAGGTCCACGCCATCTGCGGTGAAAACGGGGCCGGCAAATCAACGCTCATGAAAGTGTTGTCCGGCGTCTATGCACACAACACTTTCGACGGGGAGATCCTGTTCGAGAACGAACCCTGCAACTTCTCCAGCATTTCGGACAGCGAGAAGCGGGGAATTGTCATCATTCACCAGGAACTGGCCTTGAGCCCGTTCCTCTCCATCGCCGAGAACATCTACCTGGGCAATGAACAGGCCACCAATGGATGGGTGGACTGGCGCAAGACCAACCTCGAGGCCGCCAAGCTGCTGGCGCGCGTTGGCCTGGACGAAAATCCGGTCACCCCTGTGCAGCACATCAGTGTTGGCAAGCAGCAGCTGGTGGAAATCGCCAAGGCCCTCTCCAAGGAGGTGAAGCTGCTGATCCTTGACGAACCCACGGCCGCCCTCAACGACGAGGATTCCGGCCACCTGCTGGACCTGATCCTCCATTTGAAGGGCCAAGGGGTCACCAGCATCATCATCAGCCACAAACTCAATGAAATCCGGAAGGTGGCGGACGCCGTCACCATCATCCGGGACGGCAGGACCATCGAGACCCTGCGGCTCGACGAAGGCCAGATCACCCAGGAACGGATTATCCGCGGCATGGTGGGCCGTGACCTGGAGAGCCTGTATCCGGACCGCGAACCGAACATCGGCGAGGAAGTACTGCGGATCGAGGACTGGTCCGTGCGCCACCCCCAGGACCACAGCCGCATGGTGGTCAACAACGCCAACCTGCACGTCAGGAAAGGCGAGGTGGTAGGGCTGGCCGGCCTCATGGGCGCCGGCCGCACCGAACTTGCCATGAGCGTCTTCGGCCGCACCTACGGCACCGCCACCTCCGGCAAGGTCTACAAATACGGCGAGGAAATCAACACCGCCACGGTGTCCGATGCCATCCGGCACGGCATTGCCTACGCCACCGAAGACCGCAAGCACTACGGGCTGAACCTTATCGAGGACATCAAGCGGAACATTTCCCTGGCGGCACTGAGCAAGCTCGCAAAACGCGGCTTCGTGGACAAGAACCAGGAGACCGTGGTGGCCAACGGCTACCGCAAGAGCATGAACATCAAGGCCCCCTCCGTGGCCGCCATCACCGGCAAGCTGTCGGGTGGAAACCAGCAGAAGGTGGTGCTGAGCAAATGGATGTTCTCCGACCCCGATGTGCTCATCCTCGATGAACCGACCCGTGGGATCGACGTCGGCGCCAAATACGAGATCTACACGATCATCGACAAACTCGCGGCCGAAGGAAAAGCAGTCATTGTGATTTCCTCGGAACTTCCTGAACTCCTGGGCATCTGCGACCGCATCTACACCCTCGCAGCGGGCCACATCACCGGCGAAGTGCCCATCGCCGAAGCCACCCAGGAAACCCTGATGCACTACATGACCAAAGAGAAGGAATAGCGAAATGTCCGCCTTACGAGAATCGCTCGGATTCCTCACAAGCCGCCTCCGCCAGGTTGGCATCTTCGTTGCCCTGATCCTGATCGTCCTGCTGTTCCAGGGGCTCACCGGCGGGATCCTGCTGGAACCACAGAACGTCACCAACCTGGTGGTCCAGAACAGCTACATCCTCATCCTGGCCATCGGCATGGTGATGGTGATCATCGCCGGGCACATCGACCTGTCCGTCGGCTCGGTGGCCGGGTTCATCGGTGCGGTCGCCGGCGTCATGATCGTGCACTGGGGCTGGCCGTGGTGGGCCGCCATCCCCGCCTGCCTCCTGGTCGGTGCCCTGGTGGGTGCCTGGCAGGGCTACTGGATCGCCTACGTGGGGATCCCGGCCTTCATCGTCACGCTGGCGGGCATGCTGATCTTCCGTGGGCTGACCCTCATCACCCTGAAGAACCAGCAGATCACCCCTTCCCCGCGGAACTGCGGGCCTTGGGCGGCGGCTTCCTTCCGGACATCTCCGGCGGCACCTCGGTGCTGGAATGGCTCACCGTCATCCTCGGCGTCGGCGCCACGGTTGCCCTGCTGATCCAGGCCCTCAAGGAGCGCAGGATCCGCCGGAAGTTCGATCTCGAAAGCGAACCCGTGGTCTGGTTCGTTATAAAGACCGCCTTCACCGCCCTGCTCATGCTCGTCATCACCTTCCTGCTGGCCTCCTACCGGGGCACCCCGATCGTCCTGGTGGTCCTGGCCGCACTGGTGATCGCCTACACCGCCCTGATGAACAACAGCGTCTTCGGGCGGCACACGTACGCCATCGGCGGCAACCTCCACGCAGCTGAGCTGTCAGGCATCAAGACCAAGGCCGTTACGTTCCGCCTCTTCGTGAACATGGGCGTCCTGGCTGCGCTGGCCGGCCTGGTCTTCACCGCCCGCCTGAACTCGGCACAGCCGGCCGGCGGAACCGGCTTCGAACTCGACTCCATCGCCGCAGCATTCATTGGCGGGGCCGCCGTCACCGGCGGTATAGGAACAGTGGCCGGCGCAATGATCGGCGGCCTCATCATGGGCGTCCTCAACAACGGCATGTCCATCCTGGGCCTTGGCACCGATTACCAGCAGCTCATCAAGGGCCTGGTGCTCCTTATCGCCGTCGGTTTCGACATCTTCAACAAGAACCGCAGCGGTGGCGGCGGCAACATTGGAAAGCGCTTCAAGCTGAAGACCAGCCCGCCGCCGGCACAGGAGAAGCCGGTGCCGGCGGCCAGCGAAACGGTAGAGGCAGGCATCAAGTAAGCCACCCGACCTGCATGACGAAGGCCTCCGTTGACCTGGACCACAGCCAGGGCAACGGGGGCCTTCCCTGTGCGGCTCCCGCGGCATTATCCCGGCAACTGCTCAGGGCGCGGCCACGCCGGTTGCCGCATCTGCCGGCGAGCGACGGCGCCGGCTCAGCACGATGAAGGGTGCAGCGAGCAGCGCACCGCGCCGCCCAGGGCCAGTGATGCCGGGTAGCCGTAGAGGTCCGCAGTCCTGCCAAGCACCGGCTGCACCACCACTCCTCCGCTGGACCCCATGAGCGAGGCGAAACTCAGGACGGTGGCCCGCTGCCTTGAGGCGATCATGTCGTTGAGGTAGGCCTGGCGCACCGGGGTGCCGGCGGAGGCAACCACCGCCCAGAGCGCCAGGAGTACCAGGGCCAGCCAGAAGACATGGGTGGCCACGAGCACCACCAGCACCACCGAGCTGATGATCGTGGACGCGATGAGCACGGTGGTGCGCCGGCCCACCAGTTTCCGGACCAGCGGGGCAAGCCAGCCACCCACGATGTCCGCGCCGGCAACGATGGCCGCTGCCAGGCCTGCGATGGCGTAGGCCTTGGGATCGCCGAAGAGCTGCAGCAGGTAGGGCTGGAGGGCGTAAAAGACGTAGAAGCCCACGCCGTCGGTGAACGGGGCGGCCAGCATCATGTAACGCACCGGAGGGTTCTTAAGGCCGCCGTCCAGCGATGCCTGCAGGACTGCGCGGGTGGCCTGCAACGGGTGGGCCGAACGCTCAGGGGTGAAGCCGACGTCGTGCATGAGCAGGAAGGCCACGGCAAACATTGCCACGAGCACCGCGACGCGGAGGAGGAACGGCACGCCCAGGTTGGTGGCCTGGGCAATGACCCCGCCTGCTACTGAACCGGCCAGCATGGCAATGCCGGACACCATCTGGCCCCGGCCCAGGACCACTTCAAGGCCGCCGTCGTAGCCGGAAAAGTGCAGCGCGTCCACCAGCCATGCCTCCACTGCCCCGGAAAAGAAGGTGAAGCCCAGGCCCAGCAGCGCAGACACCGCCGCCCACCACCAAAACGGAGCGGACAACTGCCACAGCAGGTAGTAAAGATATGTCGACGCGGCCAGGGTCACTGTGCCCAGCAGGAAGGACGTGCGGCGTCCCCAACTGTCCGCCACCACCCCGGTTGGCACCTCGAAGAGGACCATCCCTGCCGTGAAGAACGCATTCGCGGCGAAGGCTTCCAGGTTGTTGAGCCCGGCATCGAGCAGGAAGAGTGTGTTGATCCCCCATATGAACGATGCCGCGAGGGTGTTTCCCAACGTCAGCGTCAGGTAGACGGTCTGGATCTTCCTTGCTGCGGCGTTCACGGCGGCGCTCTTTGTGTCTCCTGCCCGGGATCAGGACGGGCTGTAGCTGGGGGAACGGGGTCGTGGCGCAGGTACTCCCGGCGGAACCGGCCGGTGCCCGCCGTCAGCGCCCGCAGTTCCACTGCGTACCGCAGGAGTTCCTGGTCCGGCACTTCGGCGCTGATCTCCGTAAGCCCTTCGCCGGACGAGGTGGTGCCGGTGAGGCGTCCGCGCCGGCCGGAAAGATCGCTCATCACCGTTCCCACGTGTTCGTCGGCAACGGTGATGGACACGGAGGACACCGGCTCCAGCAACTGGACCTTCGCTGCGGCCGCGGCCTCCCGCAGAGCCAGGGCCCCCGCCGCCTGGAATGCGGCATCGGACGAGTCCACGCTGTGGGCCTTGCCGCCGGTCAGGGTCACGCGCAGGTCCACTACGGGAAAACCCGCAGACACCCCCCGTTCCATCTGCGCCCGGACGCCCTTTTCGATGGACGGAATAAACGTGTTCGGGATGACGCCCCCCACCGTCTTGTCCACGAACTCGAACCCGCCGCCGCGCTCCAGCGGTTCCACGTCGATGTCGCACACGGCGTACTGGCCGTGGCCGCCGGACTGCTTGACGTGGCGTCCGTGGCCGGAGGAGGCGGCCGCAAACGTTTCCCGCAGCGGTGTCACCACGTCCACGGAATGCAGTTTTACGCCCTGTTCCCGCAGGCGGTCCAGGACAACCTCGGCGTGCGCCTCACCCATGCACCACAGCACCGGCTGGTGGGTTTCGGCGTTCCGCTCCACCCTCAGGGTGGGATCCCCCGCCGCGATGCGGCCCAGGCTGCGGGCCAGCGCGTCCTCGTCGCGGCGGGAGTCCGCTTCCACAGCAACCGGCAGCAGCGGTTCGGGCATTTCCCACGTGGCCAGCAGCAGCGGGTTTTCCCGGGCAGATATGGTGTCCCCGGTTTCGGCGCTGCCCAGCTTCGCCAGCGCGCACATGTCGCCGGCGACGCAGTAGGGAACGGGACGCAGGGAGGCGCCCAGCGGGGAGTAGATATGGGTGACCCGTTCATCGGTGTCGTGGTCCTGGTGGCCGCGGTCAGCCAGGCCGTGGCCGCCCACGTGAACTGGCGTGTCCTCCCGCAGCGTCCCGGAGAATACCCGCACCAGGCAGATGCGGCCCAGGAAGGGATCGTTTGAGGTGCGCACCACCTCGGCGGCGAGGGGACCGGAGGGGTCGCAGGTCAGCTTTCCGGCCGCTTCCCCCGTGAGGTCGGCCGTCTCCGGCAGGCTTCGCTCTGCCGGTGGCGGGAAGGCGTGCACCAGCAGGTCGAGCAGGCTCCGTGGTGCCGAGTCCGGTGACGGCGGACGTGGGCAGCACGGGAAAGAACGAGCCACGGGCGACGGCGGTTTCCAGGTCGGCCGCGAGCGCTCCGGTGTCCATGTCCTCACCGTCCAGGTAGCGGTCCATCAGCGTCTCGTCTTCGCTTTCGGCGATGATGCCCTCGATGAGCGCGGCCCTGGCGGATTCCGCATCCGCACGTTCCTCCGGTGCCGCCGGCCGGACATCGGGCGAGGGGTCTCCGGCAGAGTAGTCCGTCACTTCCCGGGACAACAGGCTTAGCAAGCCGCCGCCGTCGCCCTCGGTCCGGACCGGGACGCACAGCGGCAGGACGCCGTCGCCGAACGCTTTCCTGCAGGCGGCCAGGGCGCCGTCGTAATTGGCCCGGGGATGGTCCAGGCGGGTGATCACGACTGCCCGCGGCAGGGACATGTGACCGCACTCGCCCCACAGCGCGGTGGTGGTCGCATCTATGCCATCGACGGCGGAGACCACGAAAAGGGCGGCATCCGAGGCCCTCAGCCCGGCCCGCAACTCCCCGATGAAGTCCGGGTAGCCGGGGGTGTCCAGGAGGTTCACCTTGACGTCGTCCACCATCAGCGGCACCAGGGAGAGCGTGACCGAACGCTGCTGGTGCACCGCTGCCGGATCGGAATCGCTGACCGTTGACCCGTCCGCGATGGAGCCTTTGCGGGTGATCATGCCGTTGGCTGCGAGCAGCGCCTCGATCAGCATGGTCTTCCCTGCACCGGAGTGCCCCACCAGGGCCACGTTCCGGATCCGGGTGGGGTCCTGCGCCGCGACGCCGGCGGCCTGGTCGGCCCGCTTTGGATCAGGCCCGTTCCTGCCGCCCGCCGCCCGCGCTGACTCCCTGGTGCTCTTCACCGACATTGGAACCTCCTGGCATCATTGCCGCCGGACCTGACGTGTCCTCTGATTCGACACCTTGGACGGCAGGACGGCAAGAGCGCAGGCTATTTGCTGCGGGCTTTGCGGGTGGCGGCATCATTGGCCTTTTGGAGCGCGTGGACCAGCCTGGTCCTTGTCCATCCTCGAGCGGCCCTTGACGTCCAATTCCTTGGCCAGCTTGTAGAGGTGCTCCTTGGAGGCGTTGGCGTCGACGCCGCCGGCGGTGGGTTGGGATGAGCCGATGCCCTGTTCCGCACGCTTGTCCGATGGCCCGCGCTTTTCCTTGGGCTCCCAGTGGTCGCCCACCTTCTCATAGCTGTGCTTCAGGGAGGCGTACGCTGCGCGGGCAGCGCGTTCTTCGTCGTTGTCGTAGGACTCAAGCGCTGAGTCGTAGGTCTTCGCGAACGTGTCCTGGGCCTTCTGCTCAGAACGCTGCAGGGTCGAGGGAAGCTCGTCCTTGCGGGCATGATCGTTCTTGCCGGTCTTGGGCATGGCACCCATCCTCCTTTAGTCAGCACGCTGATTATGTGGATGGTTTTAGCTTAAACCCGGAGGTTTTGTGGAGCCCCCTGTCGGATTCGAACCGACGACCCCCGCTTATCGCAGCGGGGTATCCCGGGTGCTCCCGGTTGTGCCCTGAACTGGCCTCTGACCAGCGATTTCGCAACTGTTGATGTTAAAATCGTACCCGGCCCCTCCCTACAGTTCCCGTTCAAAGCGTGTCGTAAACGTGTCGTTTCCGTGTGATCGCTCTCCGGAGCGAAACCTGACCAGCACCAGCGGGAGGCGTGCGCCGCGGCCTGGGACCCGGCGCCGGGGGCTGCCAGCCGGTATACGCCAGCTACGCGCCCTCGCTGGTGTGCAGCCATGACGTGTACCGGTAGCCCTTAGGCCAACAATGCCTGTTGCGGAGAAATCACCGGAAGGCCGGCCTCCGATGATGTGTTCCAACCGCTTTCCGCGGACGACAGGGAAGAACCAGGCGTTTTCACGGCCAAGACCATGCGGGGCTGGGATCTGGAACGCCGCCCGGTCACTACGTTCCCGCCCGACTTCCTACTCAACCGTGTCCCGGGGCCGAGAGGATCAGGGGCCGCGCGCTTTTCACCCTCCGAGGTCCAGCGTCAGGCCCTCGTTACCGAGCCGGACAGCCTCACCCTTCCCATCTCGGGCATCGGTCCGGACTGAAGAAATCAGGCCAGGTCACCTGACCTGGCTTCGAGTGTGAATGGCTTCACTACGCTGCCGAGATAATTAGCCAATGCTAATTGAACGACGGGTCGACTTCACTCACGGGTACCGAATGCGGTGCGAGAACTGCGGTGCCGGCAACTGGCTGTCCGCGGATGAGTATGCGGGAAGTCCGGATGCCATGATGGTGTGCTCAGAGTGCAAGGAGGACTTCCAATTCGGGCGGCGGGTCATCGAACTGAGAGACCCCGACGACGCAGCGCTCGGGGACAGCATGCTGCCCCAGCCGGCTTGGTACCACACCACCACCCATCCCGAATGGCCTCCAGCGTCCAAGCCCCTCTCCGACCAAGAGATACGTCACTATCGTGCAGGTTTGCCACCGGAGGAGTTCGAGAGGCGCCGCCAGGTCGACGAGAACCAGGCCCTCCACATCGGCACCTACGAGGCGGCCCTCGAATCGATGTTGCGGCGCATGACGGAACAGGACGACCGGCAATCGGCCTTTTATCTGCACAGGGTACGCCTCGGCCATGGTCTACAGATCGAGCCCGGATACCGGGACGAGAACAAGGTGCCGGCAGCGAAAATCACCTCTACAACCCTGGCCGACGAGGGCGTAGACGTAATCCGCTATGTGAACGCCTACGAGTCAATGGGCAGCATTTCTCTGGCCGTTGTTCGCGGAGCCATCGAGTCAACCCAAATGATCGCTCTTCCCCTTCCGCGGCTCGTCACCAAACCCAGCAACCTCACCACTGAGCAGATACAGACCTTCAGGGCCGATGTCCGCTCCATCCGTTCCAAACACGCCATCGGCGCCGCAGACTCCCTTAAATCGCCGACCCCGCTGGACAGGTTGCGTCAGCGGGCTTATGAGCGGCCCGGTGGACCGCCGCTTCTGGAGCCCAACGAGGCGTACAAGGTCCTGAGGGACATGGCGGATTTTGTGGCCGACCAATATCTGGACGGTGTATCGCCCGTTATCAGGGACGACTTCCTGCACGCCCTGCATCGGCCGGAGCCTGCGGATGGTGACGAGGTGGATCTTGCCTGGCTCTCTAAGTTCATAGGCCTGGCCGCCCTCCTCACCCGCCCGGACGAGGTACAGCAACTTCTTTCCGCGCGACCTTGGCGAGCAGTTACCGCATAGGTCCTCACCCGCGGAGCACAGGTTTCCGGATTAAGCAGGAAACCGGCCGCCTGAGCGTCGATGGGCAACGGCAGATGACCTTGCAGTAAACAAGACCTGCCAGGACCCCGGCTCAGACCAAACTTGTGCCTGGCCCGGAAGGCGCCACTGGGACGGTCGCCTCCAGCGACGTAAAGTGATTTCCCATTGAGCCCTTAAGACTCCATTTTCAGTGGCGCTGACTTAAGCCGAAACGCGTTGCGTGTACAACTTCACCGTCAACCAGTCTTGCTTCAGGTTAGTGGATCTCCCATGGGGCATACTTTCAGTGCCAGCATCACCCGAAGCCTCACCGCCAGCGCGAGACCGGAGACAGCTGGCCTTGCATGAGGAGCACGGATTGGCAGAGCAAAGACAAGGCCGGAGGCCAGGGGAAGGCCCACTGGCCAAGCATCTGCGGCGGTCGATATATTCACGGAGAAAACGGTCGAGGCTGCCCTAGTTTCCCAGGCCAGCCGCGCTGTTGGCCACGTAAAAAGACTGCGGCGAGCCGATCCAAACCTGTCTCGGGATGACCTCCTCAAAGCACTTGAAGATAGGTTCTATCGGGCTACCAGGCGAAGTGGCCGGGCAGCCGGAGCGGCTGTGTCGTCAGGGACAGCGTCAGCGATCTCGGGGACGAGAAAAGATACGCTGGAGGCCGCCGTGTTCTATGTCTTAGCTGCCACCGAAGCGTACGAGATCCCGCTGTCAGAACTCGACTACCGGGAGGGAGTGGTGCGCGCTGTTCTCCTCGCTAAGAAAGCAGACTGGCTCGTCAACCTTCTGGCGTCCAAGACAGCCCCGCATTGGGCCGGGAAATTCGTGGCCTAGCTTCCGGAGCCAGCAACCAGGCGCATCGGCCGCATCAACGACGTCATGGGCCCCGAGTTCGTCACCGAGCAGGGCCAAGGCGGCATCGTGATTGAGAAGGTTGTAGAACGCGAAGTTGGAAGCGCATTCGGCTGGCTTACCAACACCACCTTCGCCTGGCATGTCATCAGGGTTACCAAGGGAGCTCTTAACGACCTCGAAAATGACTTGGCCATCGATGGTGACATTGTGGGAGAAGACGACGGCGAGCCCGACGACGTGGGCAGCGGAACGCCCGGACCTATTGGCCGCAGCGGCTAGGCCTCAGCGGTGCCCGATGACAGTTTGACCGTGCACTATGAGTACAGTGCACGCCCCACTGGCCAGAATCTCTCGGCGCCGGGTCTACGATGATTGGTTGCAGCCCTGGCCAGTGGTGAGTCACCAATCATGTGTCCTGACGGAAGGGGATTCAATTCACCACCTTCAGCCGCAGCAGGAGGATAGACACGCGGGGTGTCCGGTCGTCGATTCGACCTCCTCGTACGCATGCTTTCCGTGACCTTGCGGTTGTGTCCGACCGCGGACTCATCGTCAGCACTCACATCACTTAGGCCACAGCAGGATTTCTGGACGGACGGCACGCCACAAGCTGTAACTACTTAGACCGGTGCCGCGCCTTGGGAAGCCAGCCGTCTTGTCGTCAAGCCCGGACTCAGTTGGATGCCGGCCTTCAGGATCTCGTTTTGCCTCCAATCGACAGTCCGTTCACGCGTTTGATCGAGTCGAATCACGTCGGGTCGCGAAATCGCCGCTACCGACTCTCGTGGGAACCGGGCCAACATTCGCTTAGGACCTGCCACCTCGTTACGATCGTGTTATTGTCACGTGTCCAATCGTCGAAGCGAACGGACCGATTGCAGCCCGAGTCTGCAATCAGCGCTATTGGGGGGCATCAAATGTGGATAACGAGCGACGTTAATTTGCCGCAAGCCATTCTCGACGCACAATCTGACGGACGCTTAGTATTTTTTGTTGGCGCAGGCGCTTCCGTCGATGAGCCGTCAGGGCTTCCACTTTTCGGCGAATTGGCTCGTGATCTGGCAGAAATGGCAAGGGTACCGTTCAACAAGAACGTCGCACTCGACTTCTTCCTGGGGTCGATGCCGGAGAGTTTCGAAACGCATCGCCACACCCGGAATATCGTCGCCCGCGAAGGCTCCTCCCTGGCGAGAAGGGACGCAACAGTTCGCCGAAAGGCGTGCGGAGTGATGACTGCCGTGTTGTCCATCTTGGACGCGGTCAGCGCGGAACGCAGCTGCCTGCGTACGCTTGACGCCTGAACGTAGGTGCCGGTCCTGGACCAGAAGAGGGCCCCGGCCTTGTTGATCTCCGGAGATTCGAGACTCCTGCGGATGAGTACGTCAACGACAAACCGAGGCACTGGGATGACCCGCTCGCTGCTGCGGCTCTTGAGGAAGCTCTGGCGGTACTTGGGGCCGTGACGAGGCTCCACCAGCGTTCCGGTAAGTGCGATCTTTCCTACGTCGCCTGAGAGGTCGATGTCTTCCAAACGGATTGCCAGGACCTCCCCGATGCGCGCCCCGGTGCCGATCAGAACATCAACGACATCTGCCAGTACGTTGCTGGGGCGGGGACCGAATTGGCCGGGTTCTGTCCGCCAAATCCGGACAGCTTCGCGAACATCGTGCAGGGTAGCCGCGCTCAAGCTAACGGGCTTCTTCCGGAGCCTGTTCAGCCGATCGACCTCACGCACCGGATTGCCACCCACGTACAAGTCGTGCCTGATGGCATAGGACATGATCTGCGTCAGCACCGTTTTGGCCAGCCGGGCATTCGTATGCCCTTTCCCGTCCACTACCAGGGACCGCAGGAAGCTGTCACAGGTGGAGGTGTTGATTTCATTGATCTTCAGCGCACCGAGAGCGGGCTCGATGAGTCGGTAGATGAGCCCTTCGTACTGGTCCCAGGTCTGGCGCCGGATACCGCCCGTGCTGGCAGCCGCGACCATGTTCCCGTTGCCGTCGACAACGACCTTGGGGACCTCGATGCTGGCGAGCCACTTCTCGGCGACGTCGTTCAGCGGAGGGTTCGCGGTCACTCGACCTGCGAGCCTGCTGGCGCTCTTTCATGGACGCCAGCAGGGCTGTCTCGGCTTTGCCCTTGGTTGATCCGAACTTGCTGTAGCTCCGCGTGACACCATCCCAGCCGCGGAACCTGCAGCTGGCCCGCCATTTTCCGGTGGTTGCGTCTTTCTTGGCGCTGATCGTGCCCCAGGCGCCAACCGGCAGGCTTGAGCGCCCCATCAGGCTGCAGCCTTCGAAGTGTTGCCGATCCAGGCCTCGACAGCGGCCGGGTCGTATCGAACGACGCTATGGAGTTTCAGGGCCGTCGGTCCGATCCCGGCGGAGCGCCAGTTCCGGAGGGTCTTGGGTGCCACCTGCAGCCAGACGGCTACTTCCTCTGTGGTCAGGAGCCTGCACTACGTTGCCCTGGTCCGTTGCCGGTCCCAAGGTCTTTCTGCTTGTCTGCATGGCTTCCCCTATGCGGCCCGAGAGCCGACGGGCCTAAGCCGTCTTCCTGAAAACGTGTTGTAAGCGTGTTGTGCCCTGTTTTCGCGCACAAAAAACCCCTCCGTTCCGGGCAAAATCGCCGGAAAGAAGGGGTTCTTGGAGCCCCCTGTCGGATTCGAACCGACGACCCCCGCTTTACAAGAGCGGTGCTCTGGCCAACTGAGCTAAGGAGGCGTGCCCTCGCGGGCCTGCGCCGGGAAGGCGCTAGATAAGGTTAGCCCAACTCCTGCCGGGCGTAAAAACGCGGGGCACCGCCGGTAGATGCGGCGAGGGCCCGCCCGGAGACGATCCGGAACGGGCCCTGGCGAAGGCTGTTGATCCCCTAGCCCTTGGCGGCGATGGCTGCCTGCAGGAAGTCCGGGAACGGCGTCTTGGCGCTGTCCCCCTTGCCCCACTGCTTGCCGTCCACGAACACGGTGGGCGTTCCGGTCACGCCGATAGCCGCGGCTTCCTTCGTCGTAAACTTCACGAACGGGCGGTAGGTCTTGTCATCGACGCAGGAGCCGATGTCCACGCCCATGTCGGATGCCATCTTTTTCAGGTCGTTGTCGGAAAGGCCTGCGCTGCCCTCTGCAGGCTGCTGGGCGTACAAAGCATTGAAGTAGTCGGCGTACTTCTGCGGAGCCGTATTTGCCACGCATGCTGCCGCATTGGCTGCGCGGGAGGAGTAGTTGGTGGAGGAGCGGCTGTCCAGGAACCCGAGCGGGCGGTATTCAACGGTGATCTTGCCGTCGTTGCGCAGCGTGGTGAGCTGGTCGTTGTACTGGGCCTCAAAGTTCTTGCAGACGGGGCAGATGAAGTCCACGTAAAGGACTACCTTGACGGGCTTGCCGGCTTCCGCCTCCCCGCCCGGGACCACTACGTCGGCGGGCGGAGTCTTCGGGGCGTCTCCCAGGGATGCGGCGTCAACCGTCGCAGGCTCCGTCTTGGCCACGTCCGTGTTGGCCAGCAGGGTAACGCCCCCGTGCACGTTGGCGTTGGCCGGAGTGGGCCCCTGGTCCGCAACCGGTGCATTCTGCTTGAGGCTGTTGGTGACCACCAGCGCCACCACCACCAGGATGGCCACGACCGCCGCCACGATGCCCCAGCCGATCAGCAGCTTGTTGCGCTTGTCCTTTTTTACCTGTGCTTCCCGGATCAGGCGCGCCTTCTCGCGCGCCTCGGCGGTTCGCTCAGCCTTGGACTTACGTACTTCGTTTGCGGGGCTCATGAGTTCCTTGGGTCGGTCGACGAAGGGGGACCACTTGGTGGCACCCCAACATTTTAGGGGAGAAAGCTGAGAGCTTGCGGTTTCAACCAATCTTCCGGGTTGACCAACGGACGAATAGCCCGGATGATTCCGTCCGGCTAGGGTGGCTTAGAGGCACAAGCAACCCCAGGGGGCCGCAATGCAAACACCTGTCCAGGAAAAACCAGCCGGCACAGCTACGGCCGCCGGCTCTGGTTCCGGCCACGCCGGCCATACCAAGTACGACTTCATGGTGGTCTCCAACAGGCTGCCCGTGGACCGTGTGGCGCCAGGGGATGACAGCGAGGACGGCTCCGGCTGGCGCCGGTCCCCCGGCGGCCTGGTGACCGCGCTCGCCCCAATGATGACCAAGACGGACGGCGCCTGGGTTGGCTGGCACGGGGCACCGGATGAGACCGTCAAGCCGTTCAGCCACGGCGGCATGGACCTCGTTCCGGTCCAGCTGAGCACGGACGACGTCGAGCTGTACTACGAGGGCTTCTCCAACGCCACCCTTTGGCCGCTGTACCACGACGTCATCGCACCGCCGGAATTCCACCGCACCTGGTGGGACGCCTACCGCAGGGTCAACCGCCGGTTCGCAGAAGCCGTTGTGCGCCACGCCGACAAAGGCGCCACCGTGTGGGTCCAGGACTACCAGCTGCAGCTGGTCCCCCGCATGCTCCGCGAAGCCCGGCCGGACCTCCGGATCGGGTTCTTCAACCACATCCCGTTCCCGCCCCCGGAAATCTTTGCCCAGCTCCCCTGGCGCCAGGCCATCATCGACGGCCTGCTCGGCGCCGACCTGGTGGGCTTCCAGCGTCCCAGCGATGCGGGGAACTTCATGCGCTCCGCGCGCCGGTTCCTGGGTGCCAGCGTCAAGCAGCAGCAGGTGCACGTGAAGGGCCACGACGGCCAGATCACGCACATCGCCCGGGCCCAGGCCTTCCCCATCTCCATCGACGTCAAGATGATCAGCGAACTGGCCGCCAGGCCCGACATCATTGAACGCGCCCGTCAGATCCGCCAGGACCTTGGCAACCCCAAGACCATCCTGCTCGGCGTGGACCGGCTGGACTACACCAAGGGGATCCGCCACCGGCTGAAGGCCTTCGAGGAACTCCTGGCGGACGGCCGCCTCACGGTGGGCGATGCAACCCTTATCCAGGTTGCCTCTCCCAGCCGTGAGCGAGTGGAACAGTACCGGCTCCTGCGTGAGGAGGTGGAAGGCACCGTTGGACACATCAACGGCACCTACGACACCATCGAAAACACCGCCGTCCGCTACCTGCACCACAGCTACCCGGTGGAGGAGATGGTGGCGCTCTACCTGGCGGCGGACGTCATGCTGGTCACCGCCCTCCGGGACGGCATGAACCTGGTGGCCAAGGAATACGTCACCGCACGCAACAACAACGATGGCGCCCTGGTCCTGAGCGAGTTCGCCGGGGCGGCAGACCAACTCAAGCAGGCGCTGCTGATCAACCCGCACGACATCACGGGCCTCAAGAACACCATCATGACGGCCGTTGAGCTGACCCCGCGGGAAGCGGCCCGGCGCATGCGCGCCATGCGCAAGCAGATCCTGGACCACGACGTGGACCACTGGTCCGCGGACTTCCTGCACGCACTGAACGAAAAGGTAGTCCGCGATGACTCCTGACAGCCGTGGCACCAAGGCGCCGCTGGCGCTCACCCCCGAACTCCGGGAAGCCCTGCGCCGGATCGCCGGGACAGAGCACCTCCTGGTGGCCATGGATTTTGACGGCACCATGGCCCCCATCGTGGGCCGGGCACAGGATGCGCGGCCCCTTCCGCGCTCGGCCGCAGCCCTCGCCGGCCTCGCAGTGCTTCCACGCACGACGACGGCCCTCATCTCGGGCCGCGCCCTCGCCAGCCTGAGGGAGGTGGCCTCCCCGCCGGTGGACACCTTGCTGATCGGCAGCCACGGCGCCGAGGCCTGGCTGGGCCCAGGCTCCACCGAGCCTGGCCCTTGATGAGGACCAAAAGGCGCTCCTTGAAGAGGTCCGGACCGAGTTGGCAGCCATCGTCGCCGAGGCTCCCGGCACCTCCCTGGAGTACAAGCCGGCCGGTGTCGTCCTGCATACGCGCCTCGCCGGGGACGACGTGGCGGAAGACGCGGTGTCCGCAGCCCGGTCAGTGCTCCAGGACCGGAAGGGCGTCTTCCTGAAGGAGGGCAAGCGCGTCCTGGAGACCTCAGTGGTCAATGCCTCCAAGGGCGAAGGTGTCACCTTCCTGCGGCAGGCCACGGGGGCCACCGCCGTGCTGTTTGCCGGCGACGACGTGACGGACGAAGACGCTTTCGGTCGGCTGGAAGCGGGCGACATCGGGGTGAAGGTGGGACTCGACTTCACCCAGGCCGAGTACCGCGTGGAGGCTCCGGTCCACGTCGCGGAGCCTGCTGGAGGCCCTGCTCCGGGAGCGTAGTGTCGCTGTCGCCGATGAGGATCCGCAGGCCGCGTCCGGTTAGGACGTGCCTGACGGCACATGTGACGTTCGTAACATTTTCGCTAAGAAGCGCAACCTCTGGCATACTCTGTGTGTGATGTGGCGCACAACCAGCGTGCGGCGTCACTCTATGCTCCGTGCGTAAGCGCGGAGTACGTTGCAGGAACAAAACTGAATAAACATGAACCATTCACAACGGATCGTCCGGCACGTACCTGCCGGTGAAGGGATTGATAACTGTGGCTACAGTTACTTTTGATAACGCTACGCGTCTGTACCCGGGCACAGATAAGCCCGCCGTCGATAAGCTCAACATCGACATCGCCGATGGCGAATTCCTTGTCCTCGTGGGACCCTCCGGTTGCGGTAAGTCCACCTCGCTGCGCATGCTCGCAGGCCTCGAGGACGTCAACGCAGGCCGGATCCTGATCGGTGACCGTGATGTCACCGATGTTCCGCCGAAGGACCGCGACATCGCGATGGTTTTCCAGAACTACGCGCTGTACCCGCACATGACTGTGGCCGACAACATGGGCTTTGCCCTTAAGATTGCCGGCGTCTCCAAGGAAGAGCGCGCCGAGCGCGTCCGCGAAGCCGCAAAGCTCCTGGACCTGGAGCAGTACCTGGACCGCAAGCCGAAGGCGCTCTCCGGCGGCCAGCGCCAGCGTGTTGCCATGGGCCGCGCAATTGTCCGTAACCCGCAGGTCTTCCTCATGGATGAGCCGCTGTCCAACCTGGACGCCAAGCTCCGCGTCCAGACCCGTACGCAGATCGCATCCCTGACCCGCCGCCTGGGCGTCACCACGGTCTACGTGACCCACGACCAGGTCGAGGCAATGACCATGGGCGACCGCGTTGCCGTGCTGAAGGACGGCCTGCTGCAGCAGGTGGACACCCCCCGCAACCTCTACGACCGCCCCAAGAACGTCTTCGTCGCAGGCTTCATCGGCTCCCCCGCCATGAACCTGCTGGAACTGCCGGTAGTCGACGGCGGTGTGCAGTTCGGCGGCACCGTCTACCCCGTGCCGCGCGATGTCCTCGAAGGGGCACACGGCTCCACGGTCACGCTCGGCTCGCGTCCTGAGGACCTGGAAACCGCACCGCACGGCGAGGGCCTGAAGGTTGAGGTGGACGTCGTCGAAGAGCCGGCGCCGATGCCTACGTCTACGGCCACACCACGCTTGACGGCAAGGACCACGACATCGTGGCACGCGTCGACGGCCGCCGTCCTCCGATGAAGGGCGAGGTCATCTACGTCCGTCCGCAGTCGGGCCACGTGCACCTGTTCGACACCAAGACCGGCCTGCGCCTCGGCGACTGACAACTGGCGCTTCACCCGGCGGCGGCCCTCCTCACTGGCGGGCCGCCGTCGGCCTTTAACAATGCCTGCCCGGAATTTAGCTGCCCTGCCCCGAGTACGGAAGAATTGACCCATGACCGAGGAATACAGCGCCCAGTGGCACGACGAACCCACCGACTACGCGCAGATCGGTAAGCTGCCGCGGTTCGTGGCAGCAAGTGCCGATGACAACAAGGCGGCCTCGGTGGCCTCGTCTCTGAACATCACCGCGGCGGCGGCGGACCCCGAACTGCTGGACCTGCCCTGGCATATCGCCCTCGAGGAGTGGCCGGCGCAATACCTGGCAGCGCTCCCCCGTGGTATTTCCCGGCACATCGTGCGCTTCGCCCACCTGGGGGCTCGGTCATCGCCATCAAGGAAACGTCCGAGCACGTGGCCCGCCACGAATACCACATGCTCCGCAAGCTGGCCCGCTTCGATGTGCCATGCGTCGAGCCTGTTGCCGTGATCACCGGGCGCACCACCCCGGACGGCCGTCCGCTCAACCCCGTATTGGTGACCCGGCACCTGAAATTCTCCATGCCCTACCGCGCCCTATTTTCCCAGATGCTGCGCAAGGACACCCTGACGCGCCTCATCGACGCACAGGCCCTGCTGCTGGTGAGGCTGCACCTGATCGGCTTCTATTGGGGGGACGTCTCCCTGTCCAACACGCTGTTCCGCCGCGACGCCGGCGCCTTCGCCGCCTACCTGGTGGACGCCGAAACGGGCGAGCTTTATCCGGACCTCTCCACGGGGCAGCGCGAATACGACCTTGAAATCGCCCGGGTGAACATCGCCGGCGAGCTGATGGACCTGCTGGACGGCGGCCTCATCGAGGAGAAGGTGGACCCGGTGGCCACCAGCGAGCTCATCATGGAAAGCTACCGGCGGCTTTGGACGGAGCTGACCGAGAAGGAGTCCTTCGAAATCGGGGAGCGCTGGCGGGTGGCGGCGCGCATCCGGCGTCTGAACGAACTCGGCTTCGACGTCGAGGAGTACGCCATCAAGACCACCCAGAACGGATCCACCATCCAGCTGCAGCCCAAGGTGGTGGACGCGGGCCACCACCAGCGGCGTCTGCTGCGGCTGACCGGCCTGGACGCCCAGGAGAACCAGGCACGCCGGCTCCTCAACGACATGGACTCGTTCCGGGCGGACAACAACCCGGAGATGGATGAGGAATACAGCGCCCACCTCTGGGTCAGCCAGATTTTCGAGCCGATCGTGCGGGCCATCCCCCGGGACCTGTCCGGCAAGCTCGAACACGCAGAGGTGGTCCACGAGGTCTTGGAACACCGGTGGTACATGTCCGAGAAGCAGGAGCGCCACATCCCGCTGGCAGAAGCCGTGCAATCGTATATCGACTCAATCCTGCGGCACCGGCGGGACGAAGCCGCCATCATGCTCAACCCGGACACCGAGCCTGCTGAAGATCCTTGAGGTGGAAACCGAGGAGTCCCGCTACGGTGCTGATGATTCCGCAGACGAATATCCGGACTCGGACGACTGAATCCTAGATGGCCTTGCCGGGGTTGAGGATTCCGGCAGGGTCGAAAAGCTCCTTGATCCTGCGCTGAAGCTCCCGGATGGGCTCCGGCTGCTCCTGCCCCAGCCAACGGAGCTTGTACTGGCCCACGCCGTGTTCCCCGTAATGGTGCCGCCCATGGCGAGGGCGGCCGTGATGGAATCGTCCAGCGCCGCCTGCAACCGCTCCATGGCGCCGGCGTCCACGCCGGGCCCATGCCGGTCGATCCAAAATGTGGGGTGCAGGTTTCCGTCGCCGGCGTGGGCCACCACTTTCAGGTGCACCTGCCGTTCGGCGGCCATGGCTTCGAGCGCCGCAACGTAGTCCACCAGCCGCGACCGGGGAACAGCGACGTCTTCACCGACGCGGTACTCGTCGTCCACCTCCGCGCCCCGGCTGTGGCGGCGAAGTTCCACCAGCCGCTCCGCTTCGGCGCTTGCCTCGGTAGTGACGGTGGCACCGCCTGCCCGCAGGACCTGGCGGACGGCTTCCGCTTCCGCGGCCGCCCCAAAGCCGTCCGTCTGGACCAGCAGCAACGATTTCCCGCGGGAGGTGAGGTCGGACCCGTGGATGTCATCGAGCTGCGCCAGGGTGCCGCGGTCGAGCAGTTCCATGATGGCAGGCTGGACGCGCGCCTTGCCCACGGCCAGGACGCCTGCAGCAGCCAGCCTGAAGACAGGATAGAAAGCGGCCACGGTGTGCACTTCCCGGGGCAGGTACTTCAGCCGCACGGTGATTCCGACGACGATGCCCAGAGTGCCTTCGGACCCCACGAAGAGGCCCGTGAGGTCGTAGCCGGCCACGCCTTTGAACGTCTGGTGGCCGGTGTGGATCAGGGAGCCGTCCGCCAGGACCACGTCCAGTGCCAGGACGGAGTCCCTGGTGACCCCGTACTTCGCGCACCGCAGGCCGCCGGCGTTGGTGGCCACGTTGCCACCAATCGTGGAGCCTGCGGAAACTGGCAGGGTCCGGCGCGTACATGAGGCCGTGCTCTGCAGCGGCCTCATTCAGGACGGCGTTGACCACTCCCGGCTCCACCACGGCAGTTTCGTCGTCCGGGTTCAGTGCGATGATCCGGTCCATCCGCTCCAGTGAGAGGACGATGCAGTTCGTGATGGCATGGGCACCGCCGGACACTCCAGTACCGGCTCCCCGGGGCACGATTGCCACCCCGCTGTCCGCGCAGGCCGTCACCACCGACTGAACGTCGGGTACCGATTCGGGGAACACCACTGCCAGTGGAAGCTGGAAGTCGATGACGGGTGCCTGGTCCACGGCGTACCGGCGGAGCGAGGTCTCGCCCGTGTCCACTTGACCTGGCGCCAGGATGGCTTCCAGCTCGTCAATGATGCTTCCCACAAAGCCTCCACCCGTCGTCGGACATACCTTCCCAGTCTAGGTGCGCTGGCCGTCGCTCACCCCGGACTTCCTGCGATGAAACCGCTTCCAGTTCAGATCCTCTTCGGTGCCCGGTCGGGCGCTCTCCGCGCGGAGAAACAATATGGAAGCGTTTTCATTAAATCGCTGCCCGCCGCTATGCTGGCTTCCATGTCTGTCGAAACTGTGATCCAGGACACGCTGGCTTTTGCCGGTCCCCTGACGCTCGTCCATGCTGCTGATACCGTCCCGGGCTGGTGGCGCTCCGCCGTGATCTACCAGGTGTACCCCCGGTCGTTCCGGGACCTGAACGGCGACGGCGTTGGTGACTTGGCTGGGATCACCGAGGAACTGCCGCATTTGGCCGATCTGGGCGTCGATGCCGTGTGGCTGTCCCCCTTCTTCCGGTCGCCGCAGCGCGACGCCGGCTACGACGTCAGCGACTACTGCGACGTTGATCCCATCTTCGGCACCCTGGGTGATTTCGACGTCATGATGGCTGAATCGCACCGCCTGGGCCTGCGGGTGATCGTGGACCTGGTCCCCAACCACTGCTCGGACCAGCACCCGGCATTCCAAGCAGCCCTCGCCTCGCCGGCAGGAAGCCCGGAGCGGGACATGTTCATCTTCCGGGACGGGACCGGCCTGGACGGACAGGAGCCGCCGAACAACTGGCAGTCCCACTTCGGCGGACCGGCGTGGACCCGGGTGGAGGGGGCGGACGGCCGGCCGGGCCAGTGGTACCTGCACCTTTTCGATTCCTCGCAGCCCGACTTCAACTGGGACAACCCTGCCGTGCACGCAGAGTTCGAGCGTGTACTCCGTTTCTGGCTGGACCGCGGCGTCTCCGGTTTCCGGGTGGACGTAGCGCACGCGCTGGTCAAGGCTCCTGGCCTGCCGGCGTGGGGCGGCCGGCCCGATGGCGGCAGCAGCGAGGGGTATCCCGGCCATGAGGCACCCATGTTCGGGCAACCCGCCGTGCACGATATCTACCGCAATTGGAGGCTTATCCTCGACGAGTACGGACCTGACCGGATTCTCTGCGCCGAGGCAAGCGTGGACCTCCATCGGCTCGCACAGTGGGTCCGGCCCGACGAGATGCACCAGGCATTCAACTTCCCATACCTCCACGCGGGCCTGGACATCTACCGACTGCGCTCGGTCGTCACGGATTCCCTGACGGTCCTTGATGGCGTGGGCGCCCCGAGCACGTGGGTGCTTTCCAACCATGATGTGGTCCGGCACGCCAGCCGGTTTGGCTATAACGGCCTGGGCCCAAGGGATGGGGATGGCATTGGCTCCGCAGATCCCCAGCCGGACCACGAACTGGGCCGGCACCGCGCGGCTGCCGCCTCCCTTTTCATGCTGGGGCTGCCCGGCGCCGCCTACCTTTACCAAGGTGAGGAACTCGGGTTGCCGGACGGCATCGATATTCCCGGGCACCTGCGCCAGGACCCCACGTTCGCCCGTACCGGCGGCCAGCGGCTTGGCCGTGACGGCTGCCGCGTGCCCCTGCCCTGGCGTGCCGCGGACCAGCACCTTGGCTTTGGTACGGGAAACGATCCGTGGCTGCCCATTCCCGACTCCTTCCACGCACTGGCGAGGGACCTGCAGGCGGGATCCCCGTCGTCGCACCTGTCCCTGTACCGGGACGCATTGGCCCGCCGCCGGGAACTGGGCCTGGGCAGGGGATCCTTGTCCTGGGCCGAGGACTGGTGCAGCGGTTCCTCCCTGGCCTACCTGAACGGCACTACGCTGGTGCTTATGAACCTGAACCACGAGCCGCTGGAAATGCCTGCCGGCCATGTCCTGATCCGCAGCCTGCCGGCAGGGGTGGACCACGCCCTGGCCTCCGGCGAGACCGCGTGGATACAGCTGGGACCGGACACCACAGCGGCCCACTGACAGTGGCAGGCATCAAAGAAGTTGCCAGCCGGGCGGGCCTGTCCGTCGCCACCGTTTCACGGGCGTTAAGTGGCAAGTCCAACGTGTCATCCAGGAGCCGCCGCCTTGCCCAGGAAGCGGCCCGGGAGCTCGGATTCGTCCCCTCCTACCATGCGTCCAGCCTCGCATCCGGGCGCAACCACAACATTGGGTTGGTGGTGCCCAACGTTCAACGCTGGTACTTCTCGTCGGTGTTGGAAGGCGTGACGGAAACCCTGCTGGATGCCGGCTACGACCTGACGCTGTACAACGTGGGCGAGCAGCCGGAACGCCGCAACAGCATCCTCACCAACTTCCTGCTGCGCAAGCGCCTCGACGCCGTGATCGCAGTTGCGCTGATGCTCAACGAGGAGGAGATCGGCCAGCTGCAGGCAGTGCACCGTCCCATTGTGGGCATTGGCGGGCCCCTCCCCGGCGCCTCCACCATCAGAATCGACGACGAGGGGCTGGCCATGATGGCTACCCGGCACTTGATTGGATTGGGGCACACCAGGATTGCGCATATCACCGGGGACGCACGGCTGAACCGCGATTTCAGGCTTCCGCGGCTTCGGCAAAGAGGCTTCGCTGCGGCGATGGCGGCGGCAGGGCTGCCTATCCGGCAGGAGTGGTACGCCACAGCCGACTTCACCATCCCAGGCGCTTACGCCGCCGGCCGCCGGCTGCTGGGAACACCTGCCGAACGCCCCACCGCAGTCTTTGCTGCGTCCGATGAGATGGCGATGGGCGTGATGCTGGCGGCACGCGACTTCGGGCTTAGGGTCCCGCAGGATCTCTCCGTAGTGGGGATCGACGGGCATGAGCTCGCAGAGACGTTTGGGCTGACCACCGTAAACCAGGATCCGCGTGGCCAGGGTAGGCTGGCAGCCGCCACGGCGTTGGGGCTGTTGGACGACGACGGCCGGGATCCCGACGCCGGCCCGGCAGCGGTTGCAGCACAGGACCAGGAATACCCTACGGAATTCGTGATCCGGAACAGCACCGCCGTACCACCGGACATGGCGGAGCCGGCCTAGAAGAAAAGTCCGGGGCTGCGCGTCAGCTGGTTTCCGCCGCACCCATGAACCGTGCGAACCTTTCCAGGATCAACGGCCAGGCATCCACGTACTCTTCACGGGCGGCAGCGGGGTCCTCGGCCCCCTCCCAGCCTTCATGGAACACACGGACTTCCGTTGCCGCCTCGACGGCCCGGAACACCACCAGGAGTTCCGTGGACCAGAGGGCAGTAGTGCCAGGGTGCCATGTGGCATGAAAGGACAGCGGGGGCTGCCAGTCATCGAGGGTCCCCCAGATGCTGGTACGGCCATCGTCGGCGGTCTCAAGGATGAGGTTCTCTTCAAACTCCACATAGGAGCCTGCCCCGTAGACGCCAAGCTTCTCCAAGGGCCACCACAGGTGCGTGTGGTCGGTGAATCCCGCGAAAGCCTGGGCTACGGGACCTGGGACCCGGACCGTGTTCACCACCGGTTCCAACGAGTCGGCCGCATGCCCGTTGTCGTCTTGTGATGGATCCTGGGCGTGGCTGAAGATGCTGCTCATGAGGAAATACTCTACCCGCGCTCACGCGCAGCGGGTTTGCCCGGGTGGGGCTGCTGTGCGGTGGGGTTGGGCTCGGTTGGTGATAGTGCAGTGGTGGTGGTTGTTTAAATGTGCGAGGCCCCAACCGTGTGTGGTTGGGGCCTCGACCATTTTAGTGTGTGTCCGGCGGTGACCTACTCTCCCACACCCTCCCGGGTGCAGTACCATCGGCGCTGTGGGTCTTAGCTTCCGGGTTCGGAATGGGACCGGGCGTTTCCCCCACGCTATGACCGCCGTAACCCTTGTACCCGGCCGTCCCCGGGGCTGGTGCCGCGGGGGTGGCGGGAAATCTTGTGTGGTTACAACATTGTGGTGTTGTTATTCAGTTGTTGGTTTCCGTGACCAGGGGACAACCCGGCTGGGTTGTTGGTTGGGAACCACATAGTGGACGCAAGCAGAATTTTGTATGTTTCTGTGTGGTGTAAGTTATTGGCCTATTAGTACCGGTCAGCTTCACGAGTCGTTAGTCCTCGCTTCCACATCCGGCCTATCAACCCAGTGGTCTGGCTGGGGGCCTCTCACACATAAAGTGTATGGAAATCTCATCTCGAAGCGAGCTTCCCGCTTAGATGCTTTCAGCGGTTATCCCATCCGAACGTAGCTAATCAGCGGTGCACTTGGCAGTACAACTGACACACCAGAGGTTCGTCCGTCCCGGTCCTCTCGTACTAAGGACAGCCCTTCTCAAATTTCCTGCGCGCGCAGCGGATAGGGACCGAACTGTCTCACGACGTTCTAAACCCAGGCTCGCGTACCGCTTTAATGGGCGAACAGCCCAACCCTTGGGACCTACTCCAGCCCCAGGATGCGACGAGCCGACATCGAGGTGCCAAACCATGCCGTCGATATGGACTCTTGGGCAAGATCAGCCTGTTATCCCCGAGGTACCTTTTATCCGTTGAGCGACGGCCATTCCACAATGTACCGCCGGATCACTAGTCCCGACTTTCGTCCCTGCTCGAGATGTCTCTCTCACAGTCAAGCTCCCTTGTGCACTTACACTCGACACCTGATTGCCAACCAGGCTGAGGGAACCTTTGGGCGCCTCCGTTACTTTTTAGGAGGCAACCGCCCCAGTTAAACTACCCATCAGGCACTGTCCCTGACCCGGATTACGGGCCGAAGTTAGATGTCCAAAGTGACCAGAGTGGTATTTCAACGATGACTCCACCCGAACTGGCGTCCGGGCTTCAACGTCTCCCACCTATCCTACACAAGCCACTCCGAACACCAATACCAAACTATAGTAAAGGTCTCGGGGTCTTTCCGTCCTGCTGCGCGTAACGAGCATCTTTACTCGTACTGCAATTTCGCCGAGTTTATGGTTGAGACAGCGGGGAAGTCGTTACTCCATTCGTGCAGGTCGGAACTTACCCGACAAGGAATTTCGCTACCTTAGGATGGTTATAGTTACCACCGCCGTTTACTGGGGCTTAAATTCTCAGCTTCGCCTTGCGGCTAACCGGTCCTCTTAACCTTCCAGCACCGGGCAGGAGTCAGTCCGTATACATCGTCTTGCGACTTCGCACGGACCTGTGTTTTTAGTAAACAGTCGCTTCCCCCTGGTCTCTGCGGCCCCGATCCCCTCCACACCGCAAGGGTGTATCAAGGTAGGGGCCCCCTTCTCCCGAAGTTACGGGGGCATTTTGCCGAGTTCCTTAACCATAATTCTCTCGATCGCCTTAGTATTCTCTACCTGATCACCTGTGTCGGTTTGGGGTACGGGCGGCTAAAACCTCGCGTCGATGCTTTTCTCGGCAGCATAGGATCACCAAATCCCCCCAAACGGGGGTCCCATCAGATCTCAGGCACCATGAGTGGCGGATTTGCCTACCACTCGCCCTACATCCTTAGACCGGGACAACCATCGCCCGGCTCGGCTACCTTCCTGCGTCACACCTGTTAATACGCTTGCCTCCCAGGATCAGGTCCCGCGCTCCACCAAAACCCTCACACCACAAGGGTGATCGGGCAGGTCTCGGGCAGTTAGTATCCCCTGTTCAACATGGACGGTTTTTCGCCGGTACGGGAATATCAACCCGTTGTCCATCGACTACGCCTGTCGGCCTCGCCTTAGGTCCCGACTTACCCAGGGCAGATTAGCTTGACCCTGGAACCCTTGATCATTCGGCGGACGGGTTTCTCACCCGTCTTTCGCTACTCATGCCTGCATTCTCACTCGTGTAGGCTCCACCACTGGTTTACACCGCGACTTCACCGCCCACACGACGCTCCCCTACCCATCCAAACACCTGAACCACGAAGGCTTAGTCAATGCTTGAATGCCACAACTTCGGCGGTGTACTTGAGCCCCGCTACATTGTCGGCGCGGAATCACTTGACCAGTGAGCTATTACGCACTCTTTTAAGGATGGCTGCTTCTAAGCCAACCTCCTGGTTGTCTTCGCAACTCCACATCCTTTCCCACTTAGCACACGCTTAGGGGCCTTAGTTGGTGGTCTGGGCTGTTTCCCTCTCGACTATGAAGCTTATCCCCCACAGTCTCACTGCTGCGCTCTCACTTACCGGCATTCGGAGTTTGGCTGACGTCAGTAACCTTGTAGGGCCCATTAGCCATCCAGTAGCTCTACCTCCAGCAAGAAACACGCAACGCTGCACCTAAATGCATTTCGGGGAGAACCAGCTATCACGAAGTTTGATTGGCCTTTCACCCCTACCCACAGCTCATCCCCTCCATTTTCAACTGAAGTGGGTTCGGTCCTCCACGACGTCTTACCGTCGCTTCAACCTGGCCATGGGTAGATCACTTCGCTTCGGGTCTAGATCACGCCACTCACACGCCCTGTTCAGACTCGCTTTCGCTACGGCTGCCCCACACGGGTTAACCTCGCGACGTAACACTAACTCGCAGGCTCATTCTTCAAAAGGCACGCCGTCACCAGAATCAGACTGGCTCCGACGGATTGTAAGCACACGGTTTCAGGTACTGTTTCACTCCCCTCCCGGGGTACTTTTCACCTTTCCCTCACGGTACTGGTCCGCTATCGGTCATTAGGGAGTATTTAGGCTTATCAGGTGGTCCTGACAGATTCGCACGGGATTTCTCGGGCCCCGTACTACTTGGGATACTCTCACAGGCGGTACAAACACATTACGGTTACGGGACTAACACCCTCTCTGGCCGGCCTTTCAAAACCGTTCACCTATGCGCGCACATCACACCCCACCAGCCCGGCAGAACTGGTACGGAAAGTCCCACAACCCCGACCATGCAACGCCCGCCGGCTATCACACATGGAACGGTTTAGCCTGATCCGCGTTCGCTCGCCACTACTAACGGAATCACTATTGTTTTCTCTTCCTGCGGGTACTGAGATGTTTCACTTCCCCGCGTTCCCCCCACGCACCCTATGTGTTCAGGTACGGGTCACTGAGTCACTCACGCGCTCAGCGGGGTTTCCCCATTCGGACACCCTGGGATCACAGTCCGGTTATCGACTCCCCCAGGCTTATCGCAGATTCCTACGTCCTTCTTCGGCTCCTAATGCCAAGGCATCCACCGTGTGCTCTTAAAAACTTGACCACAAAGATCAAAAACTACTTCACGAGAGAACCACGGAACCAAACAGCAAACCAACCACACCAAAAAAGCGCAGCCAGCCAACCATCAGATCCAGGTTCATATTCTTGGAAATTGCTTCTTATACAAGATGCTCGCGTCCACTATGTAGTTCTCAAACAACAACCCCACACCACACACCCCACACACAACCCCACAAAGGGACCAACGCGCATGATCGGTGCAGCAGGGAAACCAGAAACAAACAAGTCCCACACCACCAGAACAGCACCCCCAAAGGGAGACACCACCCGGCGCCGTGGCCCTGTTGCCTCAGGACCCAACAGTGTGCCAAACACTACCCAGCAGACCAAACCACCCAACGTTCCTGAACCAACCCATCAAAGAGCTAAGCCCGTACTAGCAAAAACGGTCTGTGCCACCAGGCACCTATTTGTTGATATTCCACCCATGAGCACCCGCCGCAGAACTTGCGTCTGCGCAACGGGCTTGCTTCCTGACAACACCACACCACCAACATGCGTCAGTGGTGGTTGTTGTAGGTGCTCCTTAGAAAGGAGGTGATCCAGCCGCACCTTCCGGTACGGCTACCTTGTTACGACTTAGTCCCAATCGCCAGTCCCACCTTCGACAGCTCCCTCCCACAAGGGGTTAGGCCACCGGCTTCGGGTGTTACCAACTTTCGTGACTTGACGGGCGGTGTGTACAAGGCCCGGGAACGTATTCACCGCAGCGTTGCTGATCTGCGATTACTAGCGACTCCGACTTCATGGGGTCGAGTTGCAGACCCCAATCCGAACTGAGACCGGCTTTTTGGGATTAGCTCCACCTCACAGTATCGCAACCCTTTGTACCGGCCATTGTAGCATGCGTGAAGCCCAAGACATAAGGGGCATGATGATTTGACGTCGTCCCCACCTTCCTCCGAGTTGACCCCGGCAGTCTCCCATGAGTCCCCGGCACTACCCGCTGGCAACATGGAACGAGGGTTGCGCTCGTTGCGGGACTTAACCCAACATCTCACGACACGAGCTGACGACAACCATGCACCACCTGTAAACCGACCACAAGTGGGGGACCTGTTTCCAGATCTTTCCGGTTCATGTCAAGCCTTGGTAAGGTTCTTCGCGTTGCATCGAATTAATCCGCATGCTCCGCCGCTTGTGCGGGCCCCCGTCAATTCCTTTGAGTTTTAGCCTTGCGGCCGTACTCCCCAGGCGGGGCACTTAATGCGTTAGCTACGGCGCGGAAAACGTGGAATGTCCCCCACACCTAGTGCCCAACGTTTACGGCATGGACTACCAGGGTATCTAATCCTGTTCGCTCCCCATGCTTTCGCTCCTCAGCGTCAGTTAATGCCCAGAGACCTGCCTTCGCCATCGGTGTTCCTCCTGATATCTGCGCATTTCACCGCTACACCAGGAATTCCAGTCTCCCCTACATCACTCTAGTCTGCCCGTACCCACCGCAGATCCGGAGTTGAGCCCCGGACTTTCACGGCAGACGCGACAAACCGCCTACGAGCTCTTTACGCCCAATAATTCCGGATAACGCTTGCGCCCTACGTATTACCGCGGCTGCTGGCACGTAGTTAGCCGGCGCTTCTTCTGCAGGTACCGTCACTTACGCTTCTTCCCTACTGAAAGAGGTTTACAACCCGAAGGCCGTCATCCCTCACGCGGCGTCGCTGCATCAGGCTTGCGCCCATTGTGCAATATTCCCCACTGCTGCCTCCCGTAGGAGTCTGGGCCGTGTCTCAGTCCCAGTGTGGCCGGTCACCCTCTCAGGCCGGCTACCCGTCGTCGCCTTGGTAGGCCATTACCCCACCAACAAGCTGATAGGCCGCGAGTCCATCCAAAACCACAAAAGCTTTCCACCAACCACCATGCGATGATCAGTCATATCCGGTATTAGACCCAGTTTCCCAGGCTTATCCCAGAGTCAAGGGCAGGTTACTCACGTGTTACTCACCCGTTCGCCACTAATCCACCCACAAGTGGGCATCATCGTTCGACTTGCATGTGTTAAGCACGCCGCCAGCGTTCATCCTGAGCCAGGATCAAACTCTCCGTTGAAGTAAAAACAAAAACAGACACAACCAAGAACCACGGAAACAACGCGGAACCAGGCTGCACAAAATCTGAAACCAGCTAAAAACACCATGCCAACCACGGGGTGGCGGCACAGCACAATCAACCAATTCAATAAAAAATTGGTATCAACAAACTTGGCACACTATTGAGTTCTCAAACAACAGACACACCCAGCACCACCCAAACACCCGTTCAGGATCGCTCCGGAGCAACTTTCCAAACTTACCCGCTGAGTTCCAGCGTGTCAAACCGGCGTCCACGACCATCCACAGCATATGCTTGGGGGATCGGTTTTCCGTCTGACTCCGTGGAGCAGCGCGGAAATAAACTGTACCACCACTCTTCCCGGATCGCCAGTCGGCCCCAAAGGGCACTGCATCGGCAGCCGGAAGGCAAGGCCCGGAATCACGCGGATTCCGGGCCTTCCGTTTCAGAGCGGGCCAGCCGGGTCAGGCAGGCTGCGTTGCTCCCGGTTTGAAGTAGGACGCGCCCAGCGGAGGCAGCGTCACCGTCAGCGTCGCCGGCTGGCCGTCCTGTCCTTCATCCGTTGCCTTCAGCTCGCCCTCGTTCAGCACACCGGATCCGCCGTACGTGCTGTGGTCGGTATTCAAAACCTCAGTCCAGGCCCCGGCCGTGGGGACGCCCAGGGTGTAGCCCACATGCGGGGCACCGGAGAAGTTGATGGCGCAGACAAGAGGGTTGCCGTCGGTGTCCCACCTGATGAAGGACAGGACGTTGCGGTCAGAGTCTCCCCCATTGATCCACTGGAAGCCGGCCGGAACGTTGTCCTGCGAATACAGGGCCGGGGTGGATGCGTACAGCTCGTTGAGGTCCTTGGTCAGCAGTTGCAGTCCCCTGTGTGCGGGGATGTCAGCGAGCCACCAGTCCAGGCCATGCTGTTCGGACCATTCGGCTTCCTGGCCAAACTCGGTGCCCATGAAGATGAGCTGCTTGCCCGGGTGCGCCCACTGGTACGCGAAGAAGGCACGGAGGTTGGCCAGTTGCTGCCACCGGTCACCAGGCATCTTGCGGAGCATGGAACCCTTGCCGTGGACCACCTCGTCGTGGCTGATGGGCAGCAGGAAGTTCTCCGTGAAGGCGTAGACCAGGGAGAAGGTCACGGTGCCGTGGTGCCATCTGCGGTTGTAGGGGTCCTCGGAAATGTATTTGAGGGAGTCGTGCATCCAGCCCATGTTCCACTTCAGGCCGAATCCCAGGCCGCCGTGGCTCGTGGGGGCGGTGACGCCCGGGAACGCCGTGGATTCTTCCGCGATCATGACGGCGCCGGGGTGCGTCTTGTAGACGGTGGCGTTGACTTCCTGGAGGAAAGAGATGGCCTCGAGGTTTTCCCTGCCGCCGAAGCGGTTGGGCCGCCACTGGCCTTCCTGGCGTGAGTAGTCGAGGTAGAGCATGGAGGCCACGGCATCAACGCGCAGGCCGTCGATGTGGAATTCCTCCAGCCAGTAGAGGGCGTTTGCCACCAGGAAGTTCCGGACCTCGGTGCGGCCGAAATCGAAAATCAGGGTGCCCCAGTCCGGGTGCTCGCCAAGGGCCGGGTCGGCGTGTTCATACAGGGGCTCGCCGTCGAACTGCGCCAGAGCCCAGGCATCCTTCGGGAAGTGTGCAGGCACCCAGTCCAGCAGGACGCCGATGCCCGCCTGGTGGAGCGCATCCACCAGGTAGCGGAACTCGTCCGGGTGTCCGAACCGGGACGTGGGAGCGAAGTAGGACGTGACCTGGTAGCCCCAGGAACCACCGAACGGGTGCTCCGCGACGGGCATGAATTCCACGTGCGTGAAGCCCAGCCACTTGACGTAATCCACCAGTTCATTGGCCAGCTCACGGTAACCAAGGCCCAGGCGCCAGGATCCCAGGTGTACCTCGTAGACGCTCATGGCGGAGTTGTGCGGGTCCCGCTGTGCCCGTGCCGCCATCCATTCGTCATCCTTGAAGGCGTAGGAGGGCTCAACAACCCGGGAGGCGGTCAACGGGGGCACCTCGGTGCCAAATGCCAGCGGGTCGGCCTTTTCAACCCAGTAGCCGCCGCGGGTCAGGATTTCGTATTTGTAGCAGGCGCCTGCGGCGACACCGGGAATGAAGACCTCCCAGACACCCGAGGAACCCAGGGAACGCATGGAGTTTTCCCGTCCATCCCAGGCGTTGAAGTCGCCCTTGACGCGGACTGCCTGCGCGTTGGGGGCCCATACGGCGAAGGAGACACCGTTGACGTCCCCCAGCGATGACTTGTAGTGCTGGACGTGCGCGCCCAGCACCTGCCACAGTTTCTCGTGCCGGCCCTCGCCGATGAGGTGGAGGTCCACTTCGCCGACTGTCGGCAGGTAGCGGTAGGGCTCGTCAATGGTCACCGGGTCTTTGCCCGGGTAGGTAACCGAAAGCCGGTAGTCGGGAACGTGGCCCTGCTCCAGCGGCTCCAGGACGGCAACCCACACGCCGTGGGCCTCATGCTGCATGGGAACTTCACCGGCGCTGGTGACCACGGAGATTGCCTCTGCGAGGTGCTTCACGGTACGGACAGTGACGTGGCCGTAGTCGTCCAGGTGCGCGCCCAGGACGGAGTGGGGGGCATGGTGTTCACCGTTCGCGATCCTGCCCAGGGTGCCTTCATCCACGTGCAGCGGCACCCCGGGCGGTCAGTTCGTGCTGAGCCTGTCATTTCGTTACCTTCCGATGCTGCGCCGGCGTGGTCGCCGGCGCCGTTACCACTCAGGAGACGCCTGGAGGCGTTTACTGGAATCGCCAGCCAGTCGGGCCTGTTGCGCATTTCATAAACAACTTCGTACAGTGCCTTGTCCAGCCACAATGCCACAAACAAGGGCGACGTCCGGTCCACCGTGCCGGGGATGACCCCCGCGTACCCCGCCAGGAAGGCATCGGCACAGTCGTCGACCCAGCTGTCCGGCACCTGCGCGCCCTCCTGCTCGCGCTGGGCTGCGCCCGCGGCGTAGTCAAAGGACCGCAGCATGCCGACGACGTCGCGCAGGGGCACGTCGGGGATGTTCCGTTCGGCGATGGGCCGCAGGGGCTCGCCCTCGAAATCGAGGATGGCCCAGCGCGCGCCGCCGCCGGACTTACCTGAGACCTGGAGGATCTGGCCCAGGTGAAGGTCGCCGTGGATGCGCTGCAGCGGCCCGGCAGGGACGTTGTCCAGCGTGGCCAGCAGGGAGTCCAGTGCTTCGTCGTAAGGTCCGACGGCGGCACGGGCTTCCGTCCAGGCGGTCCGGACGCGTTGTGCAACAGCAAGCCCGGCCCCCTTGCCTGGGGCCGGCTCGGCCGACTGCCCAAGTGCCTCCGCCAGGCGCTTGTGAACCGTGGCGGTGGCCGCACCCAGGGCCCTTGCTTCTGCGGTGAAGTCGGTGCCCGAGCGGGCCGCGTCCACCGCCAGCCGCCACGCGTCCCGGCCGCCGGCGAGGAATTCGTGGGCCACCGCGAGGCTCGCCCTGGACGTACCGGGTGCCTGGTCCGGCGCCGGCGGAAGCATGGCTGCCGTGCCCCAGCCACTCTCCCCTGACCCAGCCAAGGGTGGCAGGAACCTCCGAGGTACCTGCCTTTGTCAGGGCAGCTCCCACTTCAATCTCGGGGTTGGTCCCGTCGGAAAGAACCCGGAAGAACTTCACCATGGCCGCGGACTCGCCGTCGTCCACAATGACGGAACTGTTGGACTGCTCGCCGGAGAGCACCTTCACAATTCCCTTCGCCGTGGGAAGCCGGTGTGGCCCCTCCACGCGGAATCCGGTTGCGGTGCCGCTGGGTGCCTTCTCTTCCTGGCGGATCAGCTCCAGCCAGGCGCCCACGAAGTCGGGGTCATGGACGGCGTCGTAAACCCACGGGCGGGTGGGGTCCATGCCCGCGGCTTCGCCCACCAGCGCACGCTCCATGCCCCCTGCCGGGGCCGGCCGGAAGCTCAAGGGAACCTGGACGACGGCGGTGCGCGGACCGCCGTCGGACCCCTTGGTGGTCACGTTGAGGAGGAACACGGCGAGCGCCGCGTGGCCGCTGGGGTCCGTTAGGCCCAGGCTGCCTGCCTGGGAGATGGCGAAATCCGGGGTCTTGACCGGGAACCAACGCTGCTGCGGCAGCCATTCCTTGAGCAGCGCGGTGAGGGCGGGGGTGAGGATTGGCTGGTTCATCTCAGTTCTCTATCGACAGGATGGGCATGGCCTGGGTGTAGGGCGACGAAGGGTTGGACCCCGCCGACCGCATCCGAAGCCAGAAGAAATCGTGGCTTCCGATGGTCAGGGTGAGGGTGCCGTCATCACCAATTCCGGGGAATATCTGTCCGCCAAAGACATCGCGGAGCCCCCTGCCGGCATATTCGGGAATTCGCAGCGTGGCGGCGACCGGGTGCTGGGAGAGGTTGAAGGCGCAAAGGATGATCTCGGCGTCGGCGCCGGCAGGGTTGCCGTCGGGCAACTCCCGCAGGTACGCCAGGACGGCGTCGTGGTCTGCTTCCACGTGCTTGAACCCGCCCAGCCCGAACGCGGGGTGGTTCTTGCGGACGCTGAGGATCTGGCGGGTCCAGCGCAGCAGGGACCCGGAGTGGGCGGCCTCAGCCTCCACGTTGGCCATGGCGTAGTTGTATACCAGGGACTGGATGGGCGGCAGGTAGAGCTTGCCTGGATCCGCGTGGGAGAACCCGGCGTTGCGGTCCGGGTTCCACTGCATGGGGGTACGGACGGCGTCGCGGTCCTCGAGCCAAATGTTGTCCCCCATGCCGATCTCGTCCCCGTAGTACAGGAACGGGCTGCCCGGAAGCGAGAGGAGGAGCGCGTTGATCAGTTCGATCTCGGCCCTCGAATTATCGAGCAGGGGCGCCAGCCGGCGCCGGATGCCGATGTTGGCGCGCATGCGCGGGTCAGGCGCGTACCAGCCCAGCATTGCCGCTCGCTCATCGGAAGTGACCATTTCCAGGGTCAGCTCATCGTGGTTGCGGAGGAACGTGCCCCATTGTGCGCCTTCGGGGATGTCCGGGGTGTCGCGCATGGTCTCGATGATGGGGGCTGCCTTCTGGTCGCGCAGCGCGTAGTACAGGCGGGGCATGATGGGGAAGTGGAACGCCATGTGGCACTCGGGTTCCTCAACGGTGCCGAAGTACTCCACCACCTCGTTGGGCGGCTGGTTCGCTTCGGCGATGATGACGCGCCCGGGATAGCTTTCATCCACCATTTCCCGCAGCCGGCGGAGGAACTCGTGGGTGGCGGGAAGGTTCTCGCAGTTTGTGCCCTCTTCCTCAAAGAGGTAGGGGATGGCGTCTGCCCGGAAACCGTCGATCCCCTGGTCCAGCCAGAACCGGACGACGTCGAAGAGGGCGTCGATCACCTTGGGGTTCTCAAAGTTCAGGTCCGGCTGGTGGCTGAAGAACCGGTGCCAGAAGAACTGGCGGCGGATGGGATCGAAGGTCCAGTTCGATTCCTCCGTGTCCACGAAGATGATGCGCGCGTCCTGGTACTTTTCGTCGGTATCGCTCCAGACGTAGAAGTCACCGAAGGGACCATCCGGGTCCTTCCGGGACTCCTGGAACCAGGGGTGCTGGTCGGAGGTGTGGTTCAGCGGCAGGTCGATGATCACCCGGACGCCGCGGGCATGCGCTTCCGCAACGAGCCGCTTGAAATCGCTGATGGTGCCGAACTCGTCCAGGACGGAGTTGTAGTCCGAGATGTCGTAGCCGCCGTCCCGCAGCGGCGACTGGAAGAACGGGGGCAGCCAGAGGCAGTCCACGCCCAGCCATTGCAGGTAGTCCAGCCGGTCGATGAGTCCGGAGAAATCCCCGGACCCATCGCCGTTGGCGTCCGCAAAGGCCCTGACAAGTACTTCGTAGAACACGGCCTTGCGGTACCACAACGGGTCATGCTGAAGGCCAGGCGCATTAAGCTCGAACGTGCTCTTGGGAGTGAAGTGGCCGGAACTTTGCGGATTGAAACTCACTGATGCATTCTCCTCACGCTGAGGATGTGGGCGGGCTCCACGTGCGGATCAAGCCGCACGTAGTTGTACTCGCCCCACTCCCAGCTCTGGCCGGAGATCAGGTCGTCCACGTAGAACCCGCCACCCGGGGTGATGTCCTGCGGGTCCAGGCTCCAGGGCCGCCAGGTCCAGGGCCACGCTGCATTCCTTGGTGACGTGCGGATCCACGTTGACCACCACGATGATGGTGTCCTTGGAGCCGTCGGGCAGGGTCTTGTGCTTGGAGTAGACCACCGTTGACTCGTCGGTGCTCTGGTGGACCGTAAGGTTTTGCAGGTCCAGCAGTGCGGGATGGTCCCGGCGGATGTGGTTCAGCCGGGTGATATACGGGGCCAGCGAGCGCCCGGACTCGGCAGCGGCGTCCCAGTCGCGGGCCTTGTACTCGAACTTCTCGTTGTCGATGTACTCCTCGGCGCCGGGCCGGGCAACGTGCTCGTACAGTTCATAGCCGGCGTAGACGCCCCAGAGCGGGCTGCCGGTAGAGGCCAGGACCGCTTTGATCCGGAATGCCGCCGGTCCCCCATACTGCAGGTATTCGGTGAGGATGTCCGGGGTATTGACAAAGAAATTGGGGCGGAAGAACGCCGGGGATTCGTGGCTTACTTCCTCGAAGTAGGTCTCGATTTCCTTCTTGGTGTTGCGCCAGGTGAAGTAGGTGTAGGACTGCTGGAAGCCGGCCCTGCCCAGTGCGTGCATCATGGCGGGGCGGGTGAAGGCCTCGGCAAGGAACACGACGCCGGGTACCGCTTTATCCACTTCCGCAATGAGCCATTCCCAGAACCACACTGGCTTGGTGTGCGGGTTGTCGACGCGGAATATCTTGACGCCGTGGCTTACCCACAACAGCACAATCCGCAGGATTTCCCGGGAAAGCCCTTCGGGATCATTATCGAAATTGAGCGGGTAGATGTCCTGGTACTTCTTGGGCGGGTTTTCCGCATAGGCAATGCTGCCGTCCACCCTGGTGGTGAACCATTCGGGATGGGACTGTACCCAGGGGTGGTCCGGGGCGGCCTGGAGCGCGAGGTCCAGGGCAACTTCCAGGCCCAGTTCGTTGGCCCGCGCCACGAAGGCGTCGAAGTCCTCGAAGGATCCGAGGTCCGGGTGGATGGCGTCGTGGCCGCCTTCCTTGGCACCGATGGCCCAGGGTGAGCCGGGATCGTTGGGGCCGGCCACAAGGGTGTTGTTGGGTCCCTTGCGGAACTGAACGCCGATGGGGTGGATGGGCGGCATGTAGAGGACGTCGAAGCCCATGGCGGCCACGGCGTCGAGCCGCTTGGCAGCGGTCCGGAAGTTGCCCGACGTCCAGGCGCCGGTGTTGTGGTCCTTGACAGCGCCCTCGGACCGCGGGAAAAACTCGTACCAGGCGCCCCGGCCGGCCCGGTCCCGCTCCACGCGGAGGGGATACTTCTCGGATACGGTGACGAGCTCCCGGATGGGCTGGCGGGCTACGATGTCCGCGATTTCCTGGCTGAATCCGGCCCCGAGCCGTTCCTCCGTGCCGCGGGACTGGTCACCCAGGACTTCCGAGGCGTGCCGCAGGGCTGCCCGGTCCACCTCGTCCCGGAAGTCTTCCGCGGACGCTTCACCAAGCAGTTTGGCACCTTCGGCGAGCATGAGTTCGACGTCCACCCCGGCATCGATCTTCACTTCAGCGTTGTGGTGCCAGGTGCCGTAGCGGTCGTGCCAGGCTTCGATAAGGAAGGACCAGTTCCCGGTTTCCGACGGCGTGAGCACGCCTTCCCAGCGGTCCGTACCCAGGCCCCGTTCCCCGCGGGGCGGCGCAAGCCGCACGCGCTGGCGCTCGGCACCGGAGGGGTCCAGGAGGACGGCGCTGACGCCGAGCTGGTCATGACCCTCCCGGAAGGCGGTGGCGCCCACCACGATGGCCTCGCCGGGCAGGGCCTTGGCCGGAAATTTACCGCCCTCGACGACGGGCTGCACGGCGGTGATGGGAAAACGCCCGAACCGCAGGTCCTCGGTGATACGGCGCTGGGGCATTTTGGTGGATGCTGCACTGGTTCCTGAGTTAGTCGTCACAGGCTCGACGTTAGCGAGAAATGCCCCGGATTGCTAAGCCTGCTCCCTTAATTCCCCGTGCCGCGGCCTAAATTCTTCATGCCCCTGTCATTTACCCAAAAGAAACCGAAAGCTGGTTCCGGCCGCGCATGTTGTCGGTTAGTGTGACGCAGGTGAAGGCAATCCGCAGGTTTACGGTCCGTACAGTCCTCCCCGAACCCATTCGGCCCTTGGCCAGGCTGGCCAGCAATTTGCGGTGGTCCTGGCACCGCCCCACGCGGGAACTCTTCGCCGGGCTGAACCCGCGCCTTTGGGAGGAAAGCGGGCAGGACCCCATCGGGTTCCTGGGCATGGTCAGCCGCGAGGAATTCCAGCAGGCTCGCCGCGGACCAGTCCGTGGTGGACAGGGTGCGCGCCGCCGAGCAGGACCTTGACCGTTACCTCCAGGAGCCGCGCTGGTACCAGGGCCTGGGCCCGGATGCACCCGCCTCCATCGCCTACTTCTCGCCGGAGTTCGGCATCACCGAAGTCCTCCCCCAGTACTCGGGCGGCCTGGGTATCCTCGCCGGTGACCACCTGAAGGCAGCCTCGGACCTGGGCGTTCCCCTGATCGGGGTCGGCCTGCTGTACCAGGCGGGCTACTTCAAGCAGTCTCTGTCCCGCGATGCGTGGCAGCAGGAGACCTACCCCGTCCTGGACCCCGACGGCCTGCCGCTGACCCTGCTCCGTGAACCGTCCCCGGACGGCAACGGCAAGGCCCTGGAGATCTCCCTGCCCCTGCCCAACGGGCGCCGGCTGCTGGCACACATATGGCGGGCCGACGTCGGACGCGTTCCCCTGCTCCTGCTGGACTCCAACGTGCCGGGCAATGACGACGCCGCCCGCAGCATCACCGACCGCCTGTACGGCGGGGGCGGCGACCACCGGCTGCAGCAGGAACTCCTGCTGGGCATGGGCGGGGTCAAGGCCCTGCGCGCCTTCCAGAAACTGACAGGCAGTGCAGCACCTGAGGTCTTCCACACCAACGAAGGCCATGCGGGTTTCCTGGGGATCGAACGCATCCAGGAACTGATGTCCGGGGAACAGGCCCTGACCTTCGATGAAGCCCTGGCCGCCGGGCGCGCCTCCACGGTGTTCACCACGCACACGCCGGTGCCCGCCGGCATCGACAGGTTCGAAATCGCACAGATCAGCCACTTCTTCCAGGCCGGGCTGGCCCCAGAGGTGCCGGTGGACCGGATCCTGGAACTGGGCCGGGAGAACTATGCGGACGGAAACCCGGCTGTGTTCAACATGGCGGTCATGGGCCTGCGCCTGGCCCAGCGGGCCAACGGCGTGGCGAAACTGCACGGTGAGGTGTCGCGCGGCATGTTCTCCGCGCTGTGGCCGGGCTTTGACCACTCAGAGGTGCCCATCACCTCCGTGACCAACGGCGTGCACGTGCCCACCTGGGTGGACAGCCGGATCTCCCAGGCGGCCCGCGACCAGTTCGGCAGCGAGGCGGAAGCGCTGGGTAAATGGGACCTGGCCTATAACGTCAGCGACGCCGATGTTTGGGAACTCCGCCGCGAAATGCGCGCCGCCCTGGTGGAGGACGTCCGCCGGAGGCTGCGTGCGGCCTGGAAGAAGCGCGGCGCGGCAGACGCGGAGCCTGGGCTGGACCGACAACGTCCTGGACCCCGACGTGCTCACCATCGGATTCGCCCGCCGCGTGCCCACCTACAAACGGCTGACGCTGATGCTGCGCGAGCCGGCGCGGCTGAAGGCACTGCTCCTGCACAAGGAGCACCCCATCCAGCCTGGTCATCGCCGGAAAGTCCCACCCGGCGGACGACGCGGGGAAGAAGATGATCCAGGAACTGGTGCGCTTCACGGACGATCCCGAGGTCCGGCACCGCATCGCATTCCTGCCCAACTATGACATCGCCATGGCCAGGACCTTGTTCCCGGGCTGCGACGTGTGGCTGAACAACCCGCTGCGTCCATTGGAGGCCTGCGGTACCTCGGGCATGAAGGCGGCCCTGAACGGCTCGCTGAACCTATCCGTCCTGGACGGCTGGTGGGATGAGATGTACGACGGCGAGAACGGCTGGGCGATCCCCACGGCCAACAACGACGCTTCCCCGGAGGAGCGGGATGACATCGAGGCCGCAGCGCTGTACGAGCCTGCTGGAGACACAGGTGGCCCCGCGCTTCTACGGCGGGACAGTGTCCGAGGGCGCAGGCGCTGCCGGGCCTTCCACCACGCGGGGCGAGAAGGTTCCCACTCACTGGGTGTCCATGATCAAGCACACTCTCTCCCACCTGGGGCCGGCCGTGTCCGCCGAGCGCATGCTCCGCGACTACGTGAACATCCTGTACCGCCCGGCCGCGGTGGCCGGCCGCAGCGCCACCGCCAACTCCTACGCCCAGGCCCGCGCGCTGGCATCCTGGTCGGCGAAGGTGCGCGGCACCTGGCCCCAGGTCCACGTTGAGCATGTGGACTCGGTGGGAGTGTCAGAGGACCCGCAGATCGGCGACACGCTCCAGGTCAACGCCTACGTGGCCTTGAACGCCCTTACCCCGGAGGACGTCTGCGTGGAAGTGGCCTACGGCCGGGCCGAAGAGAACGACGCCCTTGCGGACATCACCATGATGGAGCCTGCAGGTGAAGGAGGACCTGGGCAGCGGGCGGCACCTGTTCAGCGGTTCGTTGGTCATCGACCGGTCCGGGCCGTTTGGCTACACGGTCCGCGTCCTGCCGCGGCATGAGGCCCTGGCCTCGAAGGCGGAGCTCGGACTGATCGTCAACGCTTAGCCTGCTGGTCGCATAGTACGGCTCGGCAGGCCTGCTTCCTTGCAGGCCTGCCGAGCCATTTAAAGCAGCACTGCGGTGACGGCAAGGTCCTTCCCCGCGTACCGCTCGGCGTCCTGCAGGATCTCGCAAATGATCCCAAACGACCGGTCAGCGCGGAACGGCGCCGCCACCTGCCACAGCAGCGTGACGGGAGGGGTGCCGTTCCCGCTGATGCTGTCGGCAAAGTCGTGGAGCGAGTCGTTCAGCGCGTCCAGGTTCACGCCGTAGTGCTCGGGAAAGTCCAGGACCTCGCCGAAGGCTTCCAGGACGGCGCGTTTGCTGTCCGCCGGCGGGACGATCACGCTGCGGCGCCCGGCGTCGGCCACCTGCTCCTTCAGTTCTTCGAGGGTCCAGGTGTCGCCGGAGAAGATTCTCATGGTTGTGCTAGTTGCCTTCCGCTATGTACTTGAACGTTGCGTAGTGGTCCCCGGTGTAGTACATTTCCCCGCCGCTGCCTGCCACGATACGCCGGGCGCCACGGTCCGATTCGCCGGGCGTGGGGACAGTGTATTCGCGGTAGTAGCCACGGTCCCGCACAGGCAGGACCCGCTCCAGGTTGCCGAACACCTGGCCATCCTGCCCGTACTGGAACGGGCCACCCGCCCGGATCAGCTCCAGCACCCGGCGGCCCTCCGCCGGAAGCGAGGATTCCCGGATTTCCGGCAGGCTCGACGGGTTGGTTCCCCGGTGTGGCGCTGACTGCTTGGCTGCCGGGGACGTGGCCGTGACGCCTGGTGTGGCCGTGCCGCTGGACGCTGTGCCCGGCGTCGTGCCGTCCGCCTGGTGACCCAGCAGCCCGGCACCACCGAAGGCCACCATGGCCAGCACCACCAAAGTGGTGAGGAGCAGCGGAAGGATGGAGCGGTTGCGCATGCGGGTCTACCTGACGGGTGGATGGACTGGAGTCCTGGCTTTGCTGACGCTAGGTGCGGTAGATGCTGATGGAATTGGCCTCGGCAAGGTCGATGTCCCCCGCAGCCACCTGGATGCCCTGCCGCTGCTTGTGCCGGGGTGAGGTGGTCAGCCGGAGCTCGAACAGGCTCGGAGCCTGCCTCCCGGCATCGGGGAGGGTGACCTTGACGTCGTGGGTGCCACCGTTCACCACCACCAGGCCTGCCAGGTCGCCACCATCGTCGCGGAGAACGAGTTGCAGGACGCGATCCTGCGGATCGTTCCAGCGCTCGGCGGACATGGGCTGGCCGTGCTGGTCGAACCAGTAGAGGTAGGACTGTTCATCACGAACAGGGAAGTCGTGGGGCTGGGCAGCCAGGAACTCCTTGCGCAGCCGGATGTACCGTTTGGTGCTGCGCAGCATCTCGTGCGCCTCCGGCGTCAGTGTCCAGTCGAGCCAAGTGATTGCGTTGTCCTGGCAGTAGGCGTTGTTGTTCCCGTGCTGGGTCCTTGCCGGCTCGTCCCCGGCGGTAATCATGGGCACTCCGAGTGACACCATGAGGGACGCCATCAGGTTGCGCCGGGACTGCGCGCGCTGCGCCAGGATCTCACCGTTCTCGGTGGGGCCTTCCACGCCGTGGTTGTAGCTGCGGTTGTCTCCGTGCCCGTCCCTGTTCTCTTCACCGTTTGCCTCGTTGTGCTTCCGGTCAAAGGACACGAGGTCGTTCATGGTGAAGCCGTCGTGGGCGGTGACGAAGTTGACCGACGCCAGTCGTGAGCGGCCGGACGCCTGGAAAAGACCGGCCGAACCGGACAGTGCGTCAGCGAGTTTGGCCATGGTGCCGCCGTGGCCGCCGGTATCCATGGCGGCCCGGTCTGCCAGCCAGAAGGTCCGGACCGCGTCCCGGAAGTGGTCGTTCCAGTCCACCCACCCGCGGGGGAACCGGCCGGTCTGCCAGCCTCCGTAGCCAATGTCCCAAGGTTCGGCAATCAGCTTGACCTCGGACAGGACTGGGTCTGCTGCTACGGCGGTGAGGAAGGGGTGGTTCGGATCGAACTCGTTCGCGGCATCCCGGCAGAGAGTGACGGCCAGGTCGAACCGGAAACCGTCGACGTGGAACTCGTCCACCCAGTACCGCAGTGAATCAGTCACGAGCTGGACCACGCGCTGGTCCCCGAAGTTGAGCGAGTTGCCGCAGCCGGTGGTGTCGATGTACTTGCCGTGGCCGTCCACCCGGTAGTAAGTGTCCTCCCCCAGGCCCCGGAAGCTCAGGGCCTGGCCGTCCGGTGGGCCCTCAGCTGTGTGGTTGTACACGACATCGAGGATGACTTCCACGCCGGCGGCGTGCAGCGCCTTGACCATGGCTTTGAACTCGTCCTGGACGGCCTGGGGGCCCGCCTCCTGGGCCGCGCGGGTAGCGTACCCGGGGTGCGGGGCAAAGAATGCGGCGGTGTTGTATCCCCAGTAGTTGCTGAGCCCCAGGTCCTGCAAGTGCGGCTCATCGATATGGAAGTGGACCGGCAGGAGCCTGGACGGAGGTGATGCCAAGGCCGGTGAGGTGCTCCACGACGGCGGGGTGCGCCAGGCCGGCGTAAGTGCCCCTCAGCTCTTCCGGTACGTCCGGGTGGAGCATGCTCTGCCCGCGGACATGCGCTTCGTAGAGGATGGTGTTGCGCCACGGGAGATGCAGCCGTTCGTCCGTTCCCCAGTCGAAGTCGACGGCGGTGCGGACGCTGGTGAAGACGCCGCCGCGCTGGTCCACTCCCCTGCCGTATGGATCCAGCAGCAGGGGCTGGCGGCCGGAACCGTTTCCGTTGGCTGGCGTGGCCTCCGGGAGCAATGGCCGGCTGTCCGACGACGGGCGGAAGCCGTAGCGCGATCCGTACGGAAGGTTCTCCACGATGCCATGGTGGACGCCCTTGGTGACGTTGGGCAGGGTCTGGATCCGCCACTCCCCGCCCGGAGGGCAGTAGGCGATGTCCAGGCTGGCCACTGCGGGGGCGAAGCAGGCAACGTTGGCGCGCCCGCCAGCATGGTGGCGGGTGCCACCTGAATCAGCGCGCGGGACGCTGACACCGAGGGGAACAGCCGAGGAGGCGTCCATGGTGGATGCGGTGTCGAAGAGCGGCATGACCATCACTTAAATAGTAGCGGTCAGCGGCACTTGACCTGCCCATACGCCCCTGCGGCGCCGGGAAAAACGCCCTCGATGACGCGCCTGGCGGAACTATCCCCCGCGCGCTGGCGGGAGACCTCGTACAGCGAGATTCCCACGGCCATCGAAGCGTTCAGTGACTCCATGGCGGAATCGATGGGGATGGAGACGATCTGGTCGCAGTTTTCCCGGACCAGGCGGCTCAGGCCCTTGCCTTCCGAGCCCACCACAATGCACACCGGTTCGGTGGCCAGGGTGAGGTCAGGCAGCGAAACGTCGCCGTCGCCGTCGAGCCCCAGGACGTAGATGCCCATGTTCTTGAACTGCTTCAGTGCGTTGTTCAGGTTGGAGGCGCGGGCCACGGGTACGCGGACGGCCGCGCCGGCGCTGGTCTTCCACGCTGAGGCGGTGACGCCCACGGAGCGGCGCTCGGGAACAATGACGCCATGGCCGCTGAAGGCTGAGACGGAGCGGATGATCGCACCCAGGTTACGGGGGTCGGTGATGCCGTCCAGCGCGACGAAGAGCGGCGCGTTGCCGATGTGCCCCTTCTTCCACTTGTCCACGGTTTCCTCGGCCAGTTCGTAGGCGTCCTGGTAATCGTAAGGCGGAATCTGCAGCACCAGGCCCTGGTGGACGGCGTCATCCGTCATCCGGTCCAGTTCGGGTTTGCCCGTTTCCAGCAGCGGGATGCCGCGTTCGGCTGCGAGCTTCAGGGATTCCTTGACCCGGTCATCCATTTCGATGCGGATGGCAACGTGGAGTGCCTTTGCCGGGATGCCGGCGCGGAGTGCCTCGACGACGGAGTTGCGGCCGGTGACGACTTCCTCCGTGGCCCGGCCCTTGGGCCCGGACTTGGCGGCGCCGGCGCTGCGCGCACCGGTGCCCCGCTTCGCAGCGGACCGTTCAGAAAGCTGCCTGGCCTTGTGCGCCTTGTGGTACACGCGGTCCTCGGCCTTGGGCGTGGGGCCCTTGCCTTCGAGGGCCTTGCGGCCATGGCCACCGGTTCCGACGGTTGGGCCCTTCTTCGCTTTAACCGATCGGCGACCGTTGTTGGCCATGATGTTCCACCCTTGATTGTGCTGACTGAATCTGCCTACCAGTCTACTGACCCGAAAAAATCGACGGCGGGCTGGTCACTGGTTCAGGGGTTCAGTCCCGCTTGAGGCTCCAGGTGGCGCCGTCCGGGCCGTCCTCCACCACGACGCCGGCCTGGTTGAGGGTGTCCCGGATGGCGTCGGACGCGGCCCAGTCCTTGTCAGCACGGGCAGCGGCCCGGGCTGCCAGCTGTGCCTCCACCAGAACGCCGAGCGCATCGGCCTCGCGGGTGCTGGCTTTTTCCGCGCCGGCGACGGCGTTGAGTCCGAGGACGTCGGTCATGACGATCACGGTGTTCATCGCAAAGCGGGCGGCGTTGTCGTCACCCTCGGCAAGGGCCGTGTTGCCTGCCCGGACAGTCTCGTGGAGCGCCGCGAGTGCCCGGGGAACGTTGAGGTCGTCATCCATGGCCTCGGAGAACGCGGACAGGGTGTCCGGTGAGGAGCCGTACTCGCCGGAAACAAATCCGAAGTCAGTCCCGAAGCGCGCCGCTGCCTTGGCCAGGAACCCGTCAATGCGCTCGACGGCGGCCGCAGCCTCCTGAAGGGAGGTGGGACGGTAGTCCAGGATGGACCGGTAGTGGGCCTGGCCCAGGTAATAGCGAACCACCCGAGGTGGGGCGAGTTCCAGCATTTCGGCGGGGCTGATGGTGTTGCCGATGGACTTGGACATCTTTTCGCCCTGGTACGTGACCATGCCGTTGTGCATCCAGAAGTTGGCGAACGGGTGTCCTGCCGCCTGCGACTGCGCCATCTCGTTCTCGTGGTGCGGGAACCGCAGGTCCAGGCCGCCGCCGTGGATATCGAAGGCGGTGCCAAGGTATTTGGTGACCATGGCGGAGCACTCCAGGTGCCAGCCGGGACGCCCGGCACCCCAGGGGGATGCCCAGCTGGCGGTGGCCGGCTCTCCTTCTTTGGAACCCTTCCACAGCGCGAAGTCGCGGGGGTCCTTCTTGCCGCGGGGATCGGCGTCGGGCGCTGCCTGCATGTCATCGATGTTCTGCCGCGTCAGGGCCCCGTATTTGTCCCAGGACCGGACGTCGAAGTACACGTCGCCTGAGCCGTCCAGGGCGGGGTAGGCGTGGCCGCGGTCGATGAGCTCCTGGATCAGGGCATGCATCTCGGGGATGTGTCCGGTGGCCCGGGGTTCATAGGTGGGCCGGGAGACTCCAAGGGTGTCGTAGGCCTTCAGGAACTCCCGCTCGTAGCGGTACGCCAGCGCCCACCATTCCTCGCCGGTTATCTCTCCCGGTTCGGGGCTGAAGTCCGCCGCGAAGGAGGCCTCGGATTTGGCCAGGATTTTGTCGTCGATGTCCGTCACGTTGCGGACAACCGTGACCCGCAGGCCACGGTACTCCAGCCAGCGGGTGAGTTGATCAAACGCGATGGCGGACCGGATGTGGCCCACGTGCGGCATGCCCTGGACAGTGGCCCCGCAGTAGTAGAGGCTGACCTTGCCGTCGACGATGGGGACGAAGTTCCGGACTTCGGCGGAGGCGGTGTCATAGAAGCGCAGGGTCACCGCTCCAGACTAGCCGATGGGCCCGGCAGGCCGCGGGTACACCAGTGCGGTGGCCACCGCGGAGATCCCCTCCCCGCGGCCGGTGAATCCCAGGCCATCGCTGGTGGTTGCCGTGACGCCGATGTGGGCGCCTGCGGCCTCGCTGAGGACTCTTTGCGATTCTTCCCGCCGTGTCCCGAATTTGGGCCGGTTGGCTACGAACTGCACGGCAACGTTGCCGATCTCGAAGCCGGCGGCCCTGACGATCCGTGCGGCTTCGGCGAGGAGGGTTGCACCGGACGCGCCGGCGAACTCCGGCCGGTCGGTGCCGAAGTGGGTGCCAAGGTCCCCGATGCCGGCAGCCGAGAACAGCGCGTCCGCGGCGGCGTGGGCCACGGCGTCGCCGTCAGAGTGCCCGGCGAGGCCGCGCTCCCCGGGCCACAGGAGTCCGCCAAGCCACAGCGGGCGGGGCGAGTCTTCAGGGGCATAAGCATGGACGTCGATTCCCACACCGGTACGGGGCAGGACCATGTCCCGGCTCATCCTTCCACCCACCGGGCGCCGAGCGGGCCCTCGAGGAGCCCTTCGGCGAAGATGAGGTCAAGGGGTGTGGTGATTTTGAGGGACTGGGTGGATCCGCGGACTGCGTGGACGGGAGTACCCAGCATCTCCACGAGCATCGCGTCATCGGTGACGGCCGCGGCCTGCTCCTGGTCCAGGGCCTGTGCCCCCTGGTGTGCCTTCATCAGCGTGCCGATCGCGAAACCCTGCGGGGTCTGGACAGCCCGCAGTTCCTCGCGGCGGGCGGTCCCCGTGACGACTTCCGGCGCAAGCGCAGAGTCATCGCCGGTGGTGGCCGCCACAGTCTTGACCGTGTCCACTACCGGAAGCACGGGAATGACTGCGGCGGCGCCTGCCGCAAGGGAATCGCAGACGCGGTGGAAGACGGATTCCGGTGTCAGGGCCCTGGCTGCGTCATGGACCAGGACGGCCTCGACGCCCTCCATCAGGGCATCGATCCCGGCGCGGACGGACTCGGCCCGGGTGGGTCCGCCGTCGACCACCGTGATGAGGGGTCCGCCGTCGGCCAACTCTTCCCGGAAGCCGTCACACAACTGGCGCAGGCCCCGGTCCCCGGCGGGCAAAGCCACGCACACCTGGGTGGCAACTCCTGACGCGACGATTCCCCGAAGGGCATGCATCAGGATGGGCTCCCCGCCCAGCGGTACGGCTGCCTTGGGCATGCCGTAGCCGAGTCGCTGCCCCGACCCCGCGGCAACCAGGATGACTGCTGAGACCAGGCGCGTGGGTGATTCACTCATGCGGACTAGCCTACGACGCCGCCACTTCGGTGGGGGCTCGGGACACCGCCCGGAGATGCCCAAAGAAGAAGCCCCGGCGGCACTTGCGTGCAGCCGGGGCTAAGTTCTCAGGAAGCCAGGACCTCGTCGAGAACGCTTGCCGCCTTCTCTTCGTCGGTCTTTTCAGCCAGAGCCAGTTCTGAAATTAGAATCTGGCGGGCCTTGGCCAGCATTCGCTTCTCACCTGCGGAAAGGCCCCGGTCGTGATCCCGGCGCCACAGGTCGCGAACAACCTCTGCCACCTTGATGACGTCTCCGGAAGCAAGTTTCTCCAGATTTGCCTTGTACCTGCGTGACCAGTTGGTGGGCTCCTCGGTGAACTCGGCACGGAGCACATCGAAAACGTGCTCCAGGCCTTCCTTGCCCACTACGTCCCGGACCCCAACAAGGTCAACGTTCTCTGCTGGAACTTCAATGGTCAGATCACCCTGAGCCACCTTGAGCTTGAGATACATTTTCTCTTCGCCCTTGATGGTGCGCATCTTGATTTCTTCAATCTTCGCAGCACCGTGGTGAGGGTAAACTACTGTCTCGCCGACCTCAAATACCATGTGGACATTTCCCCTTTCCCGCAGACCAGTTTATCACGATTCGGGCATATGACCGGCCGGAGGAAGGGCTTCCAACCGCGAAAATACGCGGAAAAACGGCCCAATCGACCCCCTCCACCCCCTTGACGGATGCGTAGATTAGTGCATCAAGTGAGCGCTCCCATAGAGGATGTGACACCGCCGAATCCTCGTTTACCTCTCTTTGCCGATAGGCTATGGCTGAAAAAGACTTCAAATTTCTTGAGGAGTACGTGACGTGCGTTCCACTGCGATGAACCGGGCCCAGCGCGGCAAACTGGCACTGACGGCTGCTGCCCTTGGCGCCAGCCTGCTGACCGCAGGCTGCGGTTACATCACGCCCCAGCAGACCAGCCATCAGTACTCCGCCTCGGACGGCATCCGCGCGGACCTCGGTCCGCTGCAGCTGCGGAACATGCTTATTGTGTCCACGGGTGAAAACGAGCCCGGCCGCCTGATCGGCGCCGTCTACAACTCCTCTTCCAAGGACGTGAAGCTCACCGTCAATGGTGCAAAGGGCGCACAGACCCAGGTTTCGGTGAAGGCCAACTCCTACACCATCCTGAACGACAAGTCGGATGCCGCCATCCTGAGCACCACCGGCGGCAAGCCGGGCTCCCTGGTAGACGTCAAGATCAGCGAAAACGGCACCAACGTCAGCAACACGGTCCAGGTTCCCGTCCTGGACGCTACCTTGAACGAATACAAGGAATACGTGCCCACCCCGAGCGCCTCGGCCACGTCCTCTTCCTCGGCAAGTGCCAGCCCGTCAGCCAGCGCCGGCGCGTCAGCCGGTGCGGGCGCTTCCTCCAGCGCGACCCCGAGCGCAACGGCCACCAGCCGCTAAAGCGGGGCGCTGGACACAGCTGGTACAAAAAGGGAGGAGCCATTCGGCTCCTCCCGTTTTTGCGGTGTTTCCCCTGCTGCCCTACGGCTCGAATTTGTACCCGAGGCCGCGGACAGTCACCAGGTAGCGCGGGGCCGAGGGATCCGGTTCGATCTTCCCGCGGAGGCGCTTCACATGGACGTCAAGGGTCTTGGTGTCGCCGACATAGTCGGAACCCCACACCCGGTCGATCAACTGCCCGCGCGTGAGCACCCGGCCTGAGTTGCGCAGGAGCATCTCCAGCAGCTCGAACTCCTTCAGCGGGAGCAGGACCTGCTCCCCGTCCACGCTCACCACATGCCGCTCGATGTCCATCCGGACCGGACCGGCCTGGACCGTGGCGGAGATCAGTTCCTCGGGCTCGCCCTGGCGGCGCAGGACCGCCCTTACGCGGGCCACCAGTTCACGCGACGAGTAGGGCTTGGTGACGTAGTCGTCGGCACCGAGTTCCAGGCCCACCACCTTGTCGATTTCCGAGTCCTTGGCGGTCAGCATGATCACGGGAACGCTTGAGCGCTGGCGCAACTGGCGGCACACCTCGGTGCCGGAGAGCCCGGGAAGCTGCAGGTCCAGCAGCACCAGGTCGGCGCCGTTGCGGTCGAATTCGGTGATGGCGTCCAGGCCGTTGTCCACCACCTCAACTTCAAAGCCTTCCTTGCCCAGCAAATAGGACAAAGGATCGCTGAACGATTCCTCGTCCTCGACAATCAAAATCCTGCTCAAGAGCTAGCTCCTCGTTCAGTCGCGCCGGCGGCGCGGGGTACCTGGGTGTGGGTGGGGTGGTCGGGCGCGCCTTGAGCCGGCGCCAGTGCCGGTGTGTCGGGGATGGAAGGCGGGGCGTCGCCGTCGTGCCCTTCCATTTCGGGCAGCCGGAGCGTGAAGGTGGATCCCTGCCCTGGCTGGGACCACAGCGTCACTTCACCTCCGTGGTTCGATGCCACATGCTTGACGATGCTCAGTCCCAGGCCGGTGCCGCCCGTCTGGCGGGACCGGGCCGCGTCCACCCGGTAGAAGCGCTCGAAGACCCGTTCCTGGTCCTCAGGAGACAACCCGTCCCCCTGGTCAGTCACGGAAATGGAGACCAGGCCGTCCCTGGAGCGGACGCCGATGCCCACCCGGGTGTTCGCCGGTGAGTAGCGGATGGCGTTGTCGATGAGGTTCCGCAGCGCAGTCACCAGGAGGTCCTGGTCCCCGAACACCTTGCCTTCGGTGCGGCCCCCACCACAATGCTGATGTTCTTGCTCTCGGCCGGCAGCTGCGACCGGTCCACGGCCTCGGCGATGACCGCGTTGATGTCCACGGGACCGCCCTGCTGCGTCACGCTGGCGCCCTGCAGGCGCGAAAGTTCGATGATGTCCTGCACCAGGGCGGCCAGGCGGGCGGACTCCTTGTGCATGCGCTTGGCGAAGCGGCGCACAGCCTCTTCGTCATCGGCAGAGGATTCCAGCGCCTCGGCCAGCAGGGAGATGGCGCCAACCGGGGTCTTCAGTTCGTGCGATACGTTGGCCACGAAGTCGTTGCGGATCTCTTCGGTCCTGGTGATCTCGGTCCGGTCGTCGGCGAGGAGCAGGATGTATTCCTCACCAAGCATGGCCGCCCGGACCTGGACAATGATGGTTCCCTGCCCCAGCGGCCCCCGCGGAAGCTCAAGCTGCTTTTCCAGGATGACCCCGTCCCTGCGGACCCCTGCCGTCATGTCCAGGAGTTCCTTGTGCACCACTGTGTGCCCGCGGACCAGGCCGTACGCATAGGCCGCGGGGCTGGCCCGGACCACGCCGTCAACATCGTCCAGCACCACAAAGGCGCGTCCGACGACGGCGAGAACCTCCGCTGCACCGGCCGGCAGTGCGAGCTCCCCGGCATCGACGTCCAGCAGGCTCGCGCTGCTTCTCGCTGACCCGGTAGGCAAGCACGCCGAACGTGCCAAGCGCCAGGCCGATAAGGCCGGCGACCAGACCAATGAGCATAGGATCCACAGCTCCACTTTATGCTCTTGCCTGGAGCCTCCCCCGCCTTCAGGCACTTCCGGCGAACGGTTCAACTAACGTTCACCTGTGTGGGGATAATCGTTTACCGGGCGATGACAAAGTTAAAGGTCAGAGCGCCCAACGGCGACACGATTCCTGCTGCCCTGGAGCGGCCGGCGGGAGTTCCAAGGAAAGGACGCCTACGTGCGTAAGGTTTTTCAGGAAGAGCTCACCCAGGTCGGTGACCAGGCTGGTGGAGATCTCCCGCCTGGTCAGCGAAGCGATGGACAAGGCCACCACCTCATTCCAGGTGGCGGACGTGGACCTCGCCCAGGACGTCATCGCTGCGGATGCACGCATTGACTTCCTGCAGAACAGCCTTGATGAGCGGGCCATCGACATTCTGGCGCTGCAGGGTCCTGTCGCCAGCGACCTGCGCATGATCGTAGGTTCCCTCCGGATGAGCGCATCCCTCGAGCGCATGGGCGACCTCGCCCGCCACCTCGCGCAGCTGGCCCGCCTCCGGTACCCCTCCACCGTGATTCCGGCGTCCATGGCGGAGACCTTCGGCCGGATGGCCGAACTCGACCAGGAGATCGCCGACAAGCTTACGGTGTTGCTGGAGAGCCGTGACCTTGAGGTGGCGCGGGACATCCTCAAGGCAAACACGGCCATCAACGACCTGCACTTGAGCGTTTTCAAGGCGATCGCGGCTCCCGAATGGACCGAGTCCCCCGCTACCACCGTGGACGTTGCACTCGCCAGCCGCTACTTCGAGCGCTTCGCCGACCACGGCGTTTCCGTCGCCCAGAAGGTCACCTACCTGGTCACCGGCGCGTGGCAGCCGAACGCCACCGAGCACAGCTAAACCCAAGTAGAACGACGACGGCGGGCTGGCCACCTTGAGGTGGCCAGCCCGCCGTCGTCATTTCACCTTGACGCAGCGCGTTCTTCGGCCGGAGCACCCGGCGAAGAACCGCGAAGTTTTACTTCTTGCCCTGGTTGGCTACTGCCAGGATTGCCTGTTCCGCGGCCTCGGGATCGAGGTAGGTGCCGCCGGGCTTGATCGGCTGGAAGTCGTCATCGAGGTCGTAGACCAGCGGAATGCCGGTGGGGATGTTGAGGCCGGCGATGGCTTCATCGCTGATGCCGTCCAGGTGCTTGACCAGCGCGCGGAGCGAGTTGCCGTGGGCCGTGACCAGGACGGTCTTGCCGGCCTTCAGGTCTTCCTTGATGTCCGATTCCCAGTAAGGCAGGAGCCGCACCAGGACATCCTTCAGGCACTCGGTGCGCGGGAGGGCGTCGCCCAGGTCCGCATAGCGGGGGTCGTGGGCCTGGCTGAACTCGCTGTTGTCGTCCAGGGGCGGCGGCGGGGTGTCGTAGGAGCGGCGCCATTCCATGAACTGCTCTTCACCGTATTCGGCGAGCGTCTGCGCCTTGTCCTTGCCCTGGAGCGCACCGTAGTGGCGTTCGTTCAGGCGCCAGTCGCGCTTGACCGGGATCCAGCCGCGGTCCGCCTTGTCCAGGGCGATGTTCGCGGTGTTGATGGCCCGCTTCAGGAGGGAGGTGTAGAGGACATCCGGGAGGATGTTGTTCTCCACCAGCAGGCTCGCCGCCACGCGCTGCTTCCGCGCGGCCCTGGTCGTTCAGGTCAACGTCCACCCAGCCGGTGAACAGGTTCTTGGCGTTCCATTCGCTGTGGCCGTGGCGCAGCAGAATCAGCTTGTAAGTCATGATTTTCATCCTAGCCGAGCAGTGTTGCCGCCCGCCCAGCGTTACATGGCGCCGTCTTTCCGGGGACGGCCCGGGACACCGCCGCGGAGGCAGGGATAGGGTTGTGCGGTGGTGCAAAAGGCTGAACGGGTGAACGCCCCGCAACTTTCCGGGAGAACGCTCGCTGCCAGGAAGGGCCGGCCGGTGGGCAACGTGACCCGCGGCACCACCAACCCCAACCGGATGCGCCGGGTGGACCGCTGGCTGACGGGACCGCAGGCCTGGCGCCTCCGGTCCACGGCGGACCCGCTCGTCGTGGACCTGGGCTACGGCGCAACACCGGCCACCGCCGTCGAACTTTATGAAAGGCTCGCCGCCATCCGGCCGGACGTGCGCGTCTGCGGGATCGAAATTGAGCCCGGGCGCGTCCGGGCGGCGCTTCCGCTGGAGCGCCCCGGGCTGACATTCCGCGTGGGCGGCTTTGAACTGCCCGTTCCCGGGCGCCCTGTCCTGGTCCGTGCATTCAATGTCCTGCGGCAGTACGAGGAAACCGACGTTCCGGGCATCTGGCGGCTGGTGCAGGACAGGCTGGCCCCGGCGGGCTTGTTCATCGACGGTACCTGCGACGAAATCGGGCGGCGCGTCACGTGGGTGGCGCTGGACCGGCACCGACCGTTGTCGCTGAGCATCTCGGTGCGTTTCGGCAGCTTCGACCTGCCATCCGAAGTGGCCGAACGGCTTCCCAAAGCCCTGATCCACCGGAACGTTCCCGGCGAACCGGTCCATGCCTTCATGCAGGCGATGGACCGGGCGTGGCTTGAGAGTGCGCCGCTCGCCTCTTTTGGCAACCGGCAGCGCTGGGTGGGCATGTGCCGGAGCCTGCGCGACGCCGGCTGGCCTGTCCAGGATGGCCCGGGCCGATGGCGGCTGGGTGAGCTGACGGTGGACTGGGAGTCAGTGGCCCCGCGTCACCACGGCCCGTAGGGGCCCATGTTGCGGCTTCCGCCGCGGCCCGCGTCCTTCACGGCCGGGCGGACATCGGCCAGGTACACGGAGGCGGCCACGACCGCCGCCAGGCCGAACAGGCCCAGGGTGCTGAAGAGGCCGTTGCCGGCACCGAACAGCGAAATCACGCCAACCAGGGCCGATCCGCCGGTCAGGGCCAGCCAGAACGTCTTGGTCCGTTTGCCCGTGGCCTCGAAGGCGTTGGACCGGTGCCGGGCACAGTCAACAAACGCCCACAGTTCAAGCCCCAGGGCCACCAGGCCCAGGATGAAGAACACCGCCTGCTCCACATACGCAATGATTATTCGACCGTCCACAAGCCCAGCCTAGCCGCCCAGCGTGTCCAGCGCCTGCTTCAAGTCAGCCCAAAGGTCCTCGACACTCTCCACCCCGACGCTCAACCGCACCAGGTTCTCCGGGACGCTGGTGGGTTCGGCTGAGTGCCGGCGCCGGCGTTCGATCAGGGACTCGACACCACCCAGGGACGTGGCAGGCAGCCAGAGGTCCAGCGCCTGCACCAGTTTGTCCGCAGCGTCGGCCCCGCTGAGGCCTGCCGAAGGCGCCACCTGGACGCGGATAATGGAACCGAAGCCCTTCATCTGCGCTTTGGCGCGGGCGTGGCCCGGATCGGTATCGAGCCCGGGAAACCGGATGGATTCGATGGCTGGGTGCGCGGCGAGACGTTGGGCCAGGACCATCGCCGACTCCTGGGACCGTTCCACGCGAAGCGCCAGGGTCCGCAGGCCCCGCAGCGCGAGCCACGCCTCAAAGGGGCCGGCGATGGCGCCGTGGATGATGCGGTGGTGGAGCAACGCGGAGCGGATCTCCGGGTTGGGGGTGACCAGCGCGCCGAGGACGACGTCGGAGTGCCCGGCAAGGTACTTCGTCACCGAGTGAAGGACGACGTCCGAGCCGAGCAGCAGGGGCTGCTGCACCAGGGGCGTTGAGAAGGTGTTGTCCGTGACCACGATGGCGCCGGCGGCGTGTGCGGCCTCCGCGACGGCGGTCATGTCGGCGATTCCCAGCATGGGATTGGTGGGGCTTTCCAGCCACAGCATTGCGGCGGCCTTCGCGGACGGGCCTTTCGGCTTGAGTGCCTCCTGGACCGCGGCAGTATCGGCAATGTCCACGGTCCGGAGTTCAATGAAGCCTTTTTGGGCGAGTTCAGTGGCCATCACCAGGGAGCCGGAATAGCTGTGGTTGGGCATGACCAATACGCCGCCGGCAGGGATCAGGGACAGTGCCGAACTCACCGCCGCCAGGCCGGATGCATAGAGCAGGCCCGGTAGCGTGGAACCTTCAAGCTGGCCGAGCGCCTCCTCGAAGGGATCCCAGGTGGGGTTGGAGTAGCGGCCGTAACCGCGGTCGCCGTCCCCCAGGGGGCCGGTGCCGAAGTAGGTGGAGGAAAGGGTTATGGGGGGATTGACCGGCTGGTCCCTCTCCCGTGGCGGACGCCCGGCCGCCACCACCACGGTCTCGGGTGAAAGGGACGCGGCCTGCTGCTCGGAAAGACTCATGGGCAAAAGCGTACTGTTCATGCCAATTGGGCCGGAAAGTAATGTCGCTTTGTGGACACTGGTCCAGCAACCCGTCCTGCACAGGCCGTCATCGGAGGCCCGGAATGTCCACTCGCCTCGGTAGGCTTGAGAAGTGAACAAAGAGAGGGCCGGCGTATTCATCGCATTCGAAGGTGGCGACGGTGCGGGCAAGTCCACCCAGGCTGCCCGGCTTGCGGCGGCACTGGAGTCCCGCGGCTACACCGTTCTGCATACCCGTGAACCCGGCGGAACCCCTGTGGGCGAAAAGCTGCGCTCACTGGTGCTGGACCACGGCAACGGCGACATTGACGCCCACACCGAAGCCCTCATCTTTGCGGCCTCCCGGGCCGCCCATGCATCCCAGGTCATCCGCCCCGCGCTGGGCCGCGGCGAGATTGTGCTGACCGACCGGTACATCGACTCCTCCGTTGCCTACCAGGGGGCCGGCCGCAACCTGGGCCAGGATGCCGTACGTTCCCTCAATGAGTGGGCCACCTCAGGCCTGCAACCGCACCTGACGGTCCTCCTGGACGTTGACCCCGGGATGGGACGCCGCCGCCGGACGGCGGGACAGGCAGCCGAGGACCGCCTGGAATCTGAAGCAGACGAGTTCCATACCCGGATCCGGGGCGCTTTCCTTGACCTGGCTGCGAGCCGCCCCGAATCGTACCTGGTCCTCCCGGCCCACCTTCCGGTGGAGGACCTGGCGGAACGGATCCTGGAACGGGTCGACACCCTGCTCGCGGGTCCCCCGGAAGCAGTGGAGGATGCAGTGCCGCAACCGGCCGTGCCGGGAGCCGCGATTGACGGCGGTGGCCCGTGACGGTCTGGGATGACCTCCAGGGCCAGCCAGCCGTCGTCGAACAACTCCGGCAGGCCGCAAGCGGCGAAAACCTGACGCATGCCTGGCTGTTCACTGGGCCGCCGGGATCCGGCCGCTCCAATGCGGCCAAGGCGTTCGCCGCAGCGTTGAACTGCGACCAGGACGATGTGGGCCTGCGTGGCTGCGGGCAGTGCCAGGCATGCCACACGATTCTGGGCGAAACACATTCAGACGTGACGTTCGTCCGCACCGAAAAAGTCACCATCACCATTGACGAGGCCCGCGAACTTGTAGCGACGGCGGGCAACCGGCCGTCGTCAGGGCGTTGGCGGATCATCGTGGTGGAGGATGCCGACCGCATGGCAGAGCGGACCACCAACGTGCTGCTCAAGGCCATCGAGGAACCTACGCCGCGCACCGTGTGGATGCTGTGCGCGCCGTCGCCGGCTGACGTCCTGGTCACCATCCGCTCACGCTGCCGCAGCGTTGCCTTGCGGCTGCCGCCCGCCGCCGACGTTGCAGCCCTGCTGGTCAGGCGCGACGGCGTCGATCCTGCCCTTGCCGAGCAGGCGGCCCGTGCAGCACAAAGCCACGTGGGCATTGCCCGCCGGCTGGCCAGGGATCCTGCAGCGAGGGAACGCCGCCTGGAGACCGTCCGCTTTCCGCTTGGGCTGCGCGGAGTGACGGCCGCGGTCATGATGGCGGACAAGCTGGTGAAGATAGCCACCGCAGAGGCCAACAGCTCCAACGAGGAGCGGGACGCCGCAGAGAAGGCCACCCTGCTGGCCACGCTGGGAGCGCCGGAATCAGGAACCCTGCCGCCGGCCATGCGCAGCCAGCTGAAACAGCTCGAAGACGACCAGAAACGCCGGGCCAAGAGATCCATCACCGACTCGCTGGACCGGACGCTGACTGATTTACTGTCGTTTTACCGGGATGTGTTGGTCATCCAGTTGGGGAACGCCGTGGAACTGGTCAACGTTGAGCTGAGGAGTGAGCTGGAGGAGTTCGCCGCCCGCAGCACTCCGGAAGCCACGCTGGCCCGTATGGACGCCATCAACAAAGCCCGCGAACGCATAACCACCACCAATGTTGCCCCGCTGCTGACCATCGAGTCCATGGCGGCCAGCCTGATCCAGCCCTCCAAGGAGACCCGATGACTGCCCGCCCCCTGCCCGCCCGCCACAGGTCCTTGGCGGTCACGGTCCGCGCCGTGGGCGCAATGGCCCTTGCCATGGTCCTGGCCTCGTGCAGCCTCCTCAACAGCGGTGGCAAGAACCCGCCGGAGGCAGCCACGGCCAAGGCCGACCCCTCGATCGTGGCCTCCGCTCCTGCCGGGCTGGAAAAGTTCTACTCGCAGGAGGTCGTCTGGCAGCCCTGCGAGGGTGAATTCCAGTGTGCCAAAGTAACCGTTCCCCTGGACTACGCGAATCCTGCCGGCGACACCATCCAGTTGGCCGCGCTCCGGGCACCGAGCACCGGCAAGAAGACGGGCAGCCTGCTGGTCAACCCAGGCGGTCCAGGCGCCTCGGGCTACGACTTCGTCAAGGACGCTGCCGGAACCCACTTCTCGGCAGCTGTCCGCAACGCCTACGACCTTGTCGGTTTCGATCCCCGCGGCGTTAAGCGCTCGGCTCCAGTCACCTGCATGTCAGACGCTGAACGCGACGCCTCACGGGCCAAGATCTATGCACTCGAAACCGATGCCGGGCTGCAGGCGGCACTGGCGGACAACAAGGCCATTGCCGCCCAATGCGCGGCACAAACAGGCCCGGTCCTGGCGCATATCGACACTGTCAGCGCCGCAAAGGACCTGGATGTGCTCCGTGCCGTGGTGAACGACACCAAACTGAACTACCTGGGGTACTCCTACGGCACGTTCCTGGGCTCCACCTACGCCTCGCTGTTCCCGGACAACGTGGGCCGCATGGTCCTTGACGGCGCTCTCGACCCCTCGATCAGCAATGAAGAGCTGACCAGCGGGCAGGCCCGCGCCTTCGAAAAAGCGCTGCACACTTACGTGGCCAGCTGCCAGAAGCAGGGCAAGTGCCCGCTTAGCGGTGACACCGACGCCGGCATACAGCAGATCCGGGACCTGATCTCCTCCGTCCAGCAGACGCCCCGCACGGCCAAGGACGGCCGGCTGGTGAATGCAGCCACGTTTGTCAGCGGCCTGATCACCCCCTCTACAACGACCAGAGCTGGCCGGCCCTCACGCAGGCGCTGGAAGCGGCCATGTCCGGAGACGTGAGCCTCATGCTCCGACTCGCCGACCTCGGTGCCGACCGTGCCTCCGATGGTTCGTACACGTCCAACTCGACCTTCGCCTTCAACGCGATCAACTGCCTCGACTACCCCATGGTTTCGGACGCTTCGGGCATGCGGGCGGAGGAAAAGCGGCTGGAACAGGATTCCCCGACCCTCGGGTATTTCTTTGCCTACGGCGGGACCACGTGCGCGGACTGGCCATACAAGAACATCCGCACTCCCGCGCCAGTGGAATACAGCGGGGACTCCCCCATAGTGGTCATCGGCACCACTGGCGACCCCGCGACCCCCGTTGACTGGGCGGCGTCATTGCGCAAGCAGCTGGGCAATGCCGCGCTGCTGACGTGGAAGGGCGAAGGGCACACCGCCTATGGACGTGCCAACAGCTGCCTCGAGGACTCAGTGGACAGTTACCTGGTAAGTGGCAAAGTTCCGGCCGACAACAAGGTGTGTTGACCGCCACAGCGGCTTCCTTGCACCCCATTTTGACCGGGGCGCGGGGACTCTATTACAGTTGACTCTTGCATGAAGCGCCCGGTTCCGCCGGGGATTTCACGCGTCGCTTCCTTAGCTCAGTCGGTAGAGCGTTTCACTCGTAATGAAAAGGTCATCAGTTCGATTCTGATAGGAAGCTCGGGATAAACCCCGGACAGCCCCTGATTTCAGGGGTTTCCGGGGTTTTTCGCTGGTTAAGCAGGCTTTTGCGTGACGGAGCACAGTACAGCCACCGCCCGGGCCGCTTCAGTCGTCAGCCTTGGTTCGACCAGCGGCAGGCCATCCTATTCAGGATTTCTGACGGGAAAGTCTCAGAGGGCCTTGAAATGCAGGAGGACACGGCCGAGGTGGCAGACTTCTGGTCCTGAAGCCGGCCATCGATGGTGGGGCAAAGTGGGTTCCCGGCCGGTACAGGCCAGGAACCCACTTGTCACCCGTGCGGGAACTGCCGGAGCCGGCCAGCCGTGATGCGGCAGCCAAGTGGTCCGGTCAGCCCTTGGTCAGTCGTCCTCGTGGTTGGTTGATCCGGCGGGAATGCCTGGCACGTCGTCAGGGCCGTAGATCTTGGCGTCGCCGGGGTAGGGCGATGCCCAGTCGTGGGTCTGGTACCAGGTCCAGCGGTTGAACAGGTTGGGGTCGGCGAAGTCTTCCTTCGCGCCATTGCCTGTCAGGTGCTGCTTCTCGGACCAGTCGTCCCATTTCTCGGCGGTTTCCTTCATTGGAGCCGGGACAGCGGTGGCTTTGGCTGCGGCGTCGTTGACCGCGGCCGCAGCCGCTCCGGTCTGGCCCAAAGTGTCGGGCCCGCAGGCGGGCGGGGTCTTGACCCCCTCCGTGAGCGGAACCTGGTTCGGAACCGCAGAGTAGGGCGTCAGATCCGGCTTGTTGGTGAAGGCGTCGAACATCGGCGTAGCGGCCGCGACCTTCTGGTTCAATGGCTGTGCCCCCAGGATCTGCTCAATGGTCCGGACCATGTTGATCTGTGAGTAGAAGGTGCTCACGGTTTTACCGTGGACGGCGTAGGGGCTGATGACCTGCACTGGGGCACGGTGGCCGTCGATGTGGTCGGTGCCGTTCTGGCTGTCGTCCTCGGCAATGAAGATCGCAGAGTCCTTCCAGTACTCGGAGTGGGAAATCTCATCGACGATCTTGCCCACGGCGAGGTCGTTGTCGGCGACCTGTGCTTCCGGGTCGGCCGTACCACCTGTGTGGTCGCTTGAGAGCCACGTCATCTGAAAGTTCTTCGGGCCGTTCTTCTCGAAGTCCTGCTTCCAGGTCTCGTAGCGGTAGATGTCCGGCACCGAGGTGTCGAAGGGCGCCGCGTTTGGGTCCGTGATCTCGTTGAGCGAAGGGATGGCAGAACTGGCGTGCATCTGGAGTGCCGGGGTGAAAAGCTGGGCGGGATCGCCGCCTGCCATGGTGCCGGTTGCGGCGCAGTAGTACTGCTGCCACGTTGCACCCGCCGGCTTGCCTTCCTCAGAATCGAACTCGCCGTAATTCCTGGCGGTCTTTCCTGCGTCCTTGATCGCGGTCCAAAGGAAGCCGGAGCGCTGGTGACCCAGGACGTCGTCCTCGGTATCGTATGACCGTTTGTACTCGCCGGCGCTTGTTTCGGTGTAGGCCGGGTTGTCGCCCTGCATCATCCAGTTGTGGCCCTCGGCCGAGTTGGTGCCGATGTCATAGGTGTTGTCATACAGGCCGAACTGGCTTGCCAGGGCGTGCTGGTTGGGGGTGACTTTCGCACCAAACTGTGCCAGGGAGGCGTCACCGTTGCCCTGTTTCATGTCGCCGTAAACCTGGTCGTAGGTACGGTTTTCCTTCACGATAAGGAACACGTGCTTGATGGTCGAGGACTCGCCAATCCGCTTGGGGACCGCAGTCGCGGGGATGTTTGCGGCGGCCGCAGCCGTTGATTCCTTGACTGAGCTGCCGTCCCAGCCGTTCTGTTCGAACACCGTCTCAGTGGTCTGCTGGATCTGCTCATCGCTGGGCAGGGTGAACCTGGTGAGTGACGCCGTGGTGGAGTGCGTCCCGTGACCCGTCGCAGCCGTGGTATTCGGGCCTTCGTTGATAGTCACTTCCGGGCCACGCGCATCGATGCCACGAATGTTGGTAACTACAATCTGGCCGTTCACCGCAGCGACGTTGCCGGGGTAATAGTCCGTCGGTAGGAGGCCGATGTAGCTGGCGGGGTCTTTCGGGTCCAGCTTGCTGACCTTGTAGACGGCTACCGCGTTGGCACGGCCAAGGGAGATCAGCAGGTGGTCGCCCTGCATGGTGATGCCCGTGGGCTCGTAGCCGACCTGGGAGGAGGCCCAGGGTTGGGTGGCGATGGTCTGAAGGACCTTATTGCTGGCCGTGTCTACAACGGAAACGGTGTCACTGTTGGTGTTCGCGACATACAGCGTGGCACCGTCCAGGAACATTGCAGTCGGGTGCAGCTGGACATCGATGGCGGAAACCGGTGATGCGGGGCTGGCCGTGTCGATGACGCTGAGCGTGCCAGTCGTCGAGGTGCCGAGGTTGGTGTCCGCCGGCACATCAGTGCCGTAGGAGTTCATGGTCGGTTCCCCGGGGAGGGCCGGCCGCCCTCCCTCATTGGAGACGTAGAGCCTGGTCCCGACAAACTTTAGCTGGCGCGGGGCGATACCCGTGCTGAAAGTCTGCTTGATCGTACTGGCCCCTGGATCGATTGCGACGACTGCGTTCTGGCCGTTCACGGCTGCGTACAGCGTCGCGCCGTCGGGGAAAACGCCATGCCGGCCGTTAAGGCCTGCTTGCCACCGGCAGTCGGGATGCTGATCTTGGTGCCCGCCCCGAGAGAGCCGTCCGGATTGAAGGGGTAGCGGACAACACCGGTCGCGACGGGCTCATAGAGGAACTTGCCGTCGGGCGAGAAAACGGGGCCCTCCTGCCCCACTGAACCGTCCGTGATGTGCTGGTACGCCATGTTTGCGTAGCCGGCGTTCCCTGCCGCGGTAGCAAAAGAAGTGGCCGCGAGGGTGCCTGCCGCGGCCACCGGCTTATACGTTGCGAGGTCAAAGACCTGAAGATCGACGGAACGGTCAGCACTCGTCCCGACGAGATATCGGCCATCCGGGCTGACGGTCGAGCCCATGATCTTGCCGAACGGCGTCATCAGACGGTCGCCGATGGGCTTGATCACCTGATTGGAGGCGATCTGCTCCCCCTTGTCATCCTGGGAGCCGACCTGTTGCTGGCCGAACGGGATGGTTGAGGCGGCAGCAATGCCGGCGCCGCCCAAAACGGCAAGGGTGCAGCCCGCCGCCACGATCGCGAGCGGCTTGCGGCCACGAATGAACCGTGGCAGGTTTCCCCGGCCGGAGGGGTTTAGTTGTTTCTCGCTGATGGATATTTGGACGGCTTTCAAAGGTCTCTTCACGCAAGCGAACCTATGGGCCGCGGCTTAAATCCAGGTGACGCTTTTGGTTATTCCAGGCAACCATTTGCCGCCGCCAGGTGAAGTCACGACCCTAAGGAACTTTGGGCCACGCGGATCCCAACGCACAGTGAACAGCTGCCCAATGCCGGCTGAACCTCGGCGTGGGGATGCGTGCGCGTTCCACGGACGACCCTAGCGTCGTAACCATGATCAACCCCAATCAACGTCACCGCCGAGCGGTTATCACCGCATTGGCTGTGTCCCTCCCCGTTGCTTTCCTTGCCTCGGCCGGCGCCTCAACAGCTGCGCCCGCGGCCGCAAGGGGCCAGAACGCGGCACCGTCAGTGGCAGCCCACCTGGATCTCGGCGCGCAGGATCTGCCCGAAACACGCAACGTGACAACCCTGGCCCCCGGCCTGACCCGGACCTCGATCACCCGCGGAACGGCCAACCCGGACTTCTCCTGGACCGCTGAGGTGGCCATCCCTTCCACCTCAGCAGACCCCGATGCCCCTTCCTCGGCGCTTTCCGCTGAGGCCCCTGCCCATGCCGTTGCCGACAAACTCAAGGCAGCCGGCATCCCGGCCCGGGTCGAACACGTCCAGTCACCACAACTGGCCGACGCCGGAGGGGACCTTGGGTACCGGGTCCGGGCGGGAGCGTTCGCGACCAAAGCCGACGGCGCAAGCACAGCCGCCCAAGTCAAGGCCGCCGGATACGCATCATCGGTGATCTACACCGGCTGGGACGGCGACGCCGGGACCAGCGAAAACACGCGCGGGCCCTGGAACCTGGAAGTCCTCACTGTTGATCCGAAGGACTACCGGGGACAGCTCACTTCATCCTTCGGACCAAATCTGGAGGACAGGGAAACCACCAGCCAACTCAGCGCCGCAGCCGGCGCCCTGGCCGGCGTGAACGGCGGCTTCTTCACCATGGACCCGAAAGCCGGCGCCCCGGGCGACCCGGCCGGGACCGCGGTCCACGACGGGAAGGTCCTCAGCGAGCCGGTGGGCGACCGGCCCTCCCTGGTCATCGGCGCCAGGAACGAAAGCTCCATCCAGCGGTTGCACTGGCACGGCTCCGTCACCGCGCCGGGCAAGGCCGGGGAACTCCCCCTCGACGGCATCGACCGCGTCCCCGGGCTCATCCGCAACTGCGGCGGGGCCGGCGACACCCCGACGTCCCTGCCACTGCATGACGTCACCTGCAGCCATGCGGACGAAGTTGTCGCTTTCACCCCCGAATTCGGCGCTACGACCCCTTCCGGAGCGGGAGCGGAAGCCGTCCTGGACTCCGACGGAACCGTTACCGCCCTAAACTCCACACGGGGCACGGCTGTCCCTGCCGGCGGACAGACGATCCAGGCCATCGGCGCCGATGCGGACCGGCTCACGAGCATCGCCGCCGTTGGCACCCATTTGAAGGTCGACACGGACCTCCTCACAGGCAACGACAAGACCTTCAAGAACAGCGCCACCACCGATGTTGTCAACGGAGGGCCCATGCTGGTGGAAAACGGGGCGTTGAACGTCACCGCCAAGCGCGACGGCATGGTCCACCCCGGCGATAACAACAGCTTTTATTACGGTTGGGTCCACAAGCGCAACCCACGAACCATTGCCGGAGTAGATGCCCAGGGCCGCACCCTGATCGTCACCGCCGATGGTCGGCAGACAAAGTCCCTGGGTCTCAGCATCAAGGAAGCAGCTGACGTGGCCCGTTCACTGGGAATGGTCAACGCCATCAACCTCGACGGCGGCGGATCCACCACGATGGTTCAGAACGGCCAGGTAGTCAACTCGCCCTCGGATGCTGCCGGCGAACGTCCCGTCGGCGATGCGCTCCTGCTGCTCCCGGGCCGAAAAGGCTAGCAGCCACCGTCCTTGCCGCGGCGTGACCCAAGAGAACCGGGGCCGGCACTTCTGGGTGCGGCCCCGGTTTCAGCGGATCAGGTTGCTAGTTTTTCCCGAGGAAGATCGGGTTGGTGAGGGCGGCCATGGGGCCCAGCAGCAGCGTTGTGCCCATATTGGTCCCCTTACTCTCCGTCCCGTCGGTCATGGGATGGCGGACCTCGACGCGCACATAGGCCGAGAGTTGAGCTGTGGTAACCCACGTGTGGGTACCTTGGCCCGAGGCCGGGAGGGTGACCTGCTGGGTCTGGCCTTCATCCGTGATGATCCGCAGGACGCCGTTCGGAACACCCGTGACGTCGACCTTTACCGTGACCGGAGCGTCCGGGGCGACGTCCAGGCGCTCCCCGACACCGGCTTTCCGTCCACCGGCGGCAACGGTGACATCGAGCGCAATGTCAGCGGATTCGGCGATCCAGCTGCGTCCGTTGCGGATGCCCTCCAGCACGGCCTCACGGGACAGTGCGGCCGCATTGACCACGTTGTGGGGAAGACCGATGACCTGCGGTGCGCTGTGCGCGTCGCTGTTGCCCATGGCGGGAACCCAGCGGCCGCCCGTGCGGACGGAGTGGGCGAGCATGGAGTCCCAAGTGTTGATGGCGTACTCGTCGTCAGCGGTCCAGGGTCCGGTCCACACTTCCACGGCATCGGCGTCGTCATAGCCGAACTTCCACCGGCATGCGACATACGGGCAGTAAGGGTGGGCAGGTACGACGAGGCCGCCGGAGGCGTGGATGTGCTGTGCTTCCTGTTCAAAGCCCTTGTCACGGGCCCGGTAGCGCCAGTCGATCCAGTCCCCCGGCTCGATGCCGAGGGCAAGGTAGTGGCCGTTGCGCGTGGTGACTTCCTCGCCCGTGAGGATGAGCAGGTCATCACCTGCCAGGGGGCCCCACACCCCGTGGGAAGCAGGGGTGTTGTGGTCGGTACTGATAATGAAGTCGAGCTTCGCAGCCCGCGCCCCGGCAGCGACCTCGGCAGGGGTCCGCTTGCCGTCGGAGTAGATGGTATGCAGGTGCGCGTCGCCACGGTACCAGCCGGCGCCCTTGCCTTTGACCTGCAGCGGCGGGTACTGCGGACGGAATGCGGCACCGTCCGGCCCGTACTCCAGGGTCACGTTGACGGTGTAATCCATGCCCTGTTCCGCCACCTGGTAGGGTCCCAGCGCGATGCTCCACGTGCCCTTACCGACGGGACCTGGGAGGTACCCCGGGGTGGCCTCGGCGGCGCTGATGAAGAACTCGGTCCGGAAGCCGCCCGACCAGCCGCGGAAACCCTTCCCCGCCAGGTCGGTGCCCTTTTCATCGAAGACGCCGATGTCGCAGGAGTTGGAGAGCAGCCCAGGGGTGGCTGTGGGCTTGCTGTAGCTGTAGGAGACGCTGATCTTGTTGACACCGGCAGGAACCTGGACCGGAAGGTACACGAAGTCAGCCGCGCCAGGGTCGAGATGGCCGGTGATGGTCTGGGTCTTGCTGGTGCCCGTATCCGCGGCGGCGAAGGACATCGGTGCCAACGTCACGGCAGCACCGGCCAGGGCGGCGGCCAGGAACCCGCGGCGGGAAGCGGTCAGGGAAACACTTTCGCCCTCATGGGCTTTACATGGTGAACTCACCGCCCGAGTCTCACCATACGGACTTAACAACGGGCCGCGCGACAGTTAACAAAGCCTGAACCGCAGAGATTAATTGGGAGCGCCCTAGCATTTCACTGTGCATTGCCAGGCGCCCCGCTTCCGGGGGTCAGGTGTTCGGAACCTCATTCAATTTCGACCGGATAAAGTCCTGGTCCTCGCGGGAAACGGCTGCCTCACCGTGCCGTCCTGTGGGAAGGATTTCACCGCTTTCTTTGGAGATCACCGCGGTAATCGTCCGTGGAAGGATCTGGCAGCCGGGGTTGTCGATAAGCCATTTTCGGGTGGCAGGGTCCAGGCGGCCCCACCGGTCTTTCAAGTTCATTGCTGGATCTTGCCTCCGTACGCGGGTGAAAGAACGGGCTTTGCAGCGGGCGCGTTGCCCAACCCAAACCACAAGCTAACGCCGGCATGGACGGCGGGCACAGGGACCAAAGTCCCCCGCCATAGCCCTTTATTACGCCCGCCGCTCCGGGGATAGGGCAAGGTTCAGGAAACCGCAAGGCGGCCAAGGTATCCTCCCGGTATGACCCCCCGCTTCCAGGCTGCTTTTCCGCGCGCCGCAGCCTGCGACATTGCACGTCCGGCAGATTGCGGCTTCACCGCACCTGCCACGTCCGCAGGCCCCGGCAAGGGACGCCGAACCCGTGCCACAGGCCTGTCACGGAAGAGGAATTAGCTGTGGAACCACATGTCCCGCGGCATTTGAGCCAGGACGGGAAAGGCCCCGGCCGCAGGGCGGTCCTGCTGGCCGCAGTGCTGACGTTGTCCGCCGCTGTGCCGGACCTGCAGCCGCATGATAAGTACGCGTCCAAGGCTCCGGACATGCCCGTGCCTGGCGATGATGCACCGGGCGTCAGTTCGACGGCCCTGCACGAAGGACCCGACGGCGACGTGCCTGCCCCCACCCCGCCCACACCGCCCTTGCCGTCACGGGCCCAGATCGTCGACACCTATGGGAAGCACCAGGCACGATACTGGGGCCTTGAGGCTCCCGGAGTCCTGACGCGGTTGCCGTCCGGATCACAGGGTATCGCCCTCACTTTCGACTTTTGCGGCGGCCCCGGCGGCAGCGGCTACGACCAGGCGCTGCTGGACACACTGCGTCAGCGCCACATCCCGGCCACGCTCTTCCTGAATTCGCGGTGGATCGCTGCCAACCCCGCCACGACGCGGCAGCTGGCAGCAGACCCTCTCTTCGAGGTGGCCAACCACGGGACTTCACATAAGCCGCTCTCCACCACCGGCAACACCGCCTACGGCATTCCGGGCACCCGGAACGTCGGGGAAGTCTATGACGAGATCATGCCAAACGACGGCACCCTGGCAGACATCACAGGCAGGCGTCCAAAGTACTTCCGCCCGGGCACTGCCTACATGGACGACGTCGCCACGGACATCCTCGGCGCGTTGGGCGTCAAGCCGGTGGGTTTCACAATCAATGGCGACGGTGGCGCAACCTATCCCGCCGCCGTCGTGGCCAAAGAGGTGGGAAAGGCCCGGGCAGGGGATGTGGTCATTTGCCACGCCAACCACCCCAACGGCGGAACAGCGGAAGGCCTGAGGCAGGCTGTTGACAAGCTGCTGGCAGCAGGAATGTCCTTCACCCACTTGCCCTGAGGCATTTGCCATGAAGCCCGTCCGGGCCCGCTGGCGGGCTGCGTGCCGATCCGATACGTTGACAGGGAAAACCCTGTCCAGCCGCACCGGGTGGACCCCGTCCGGCCGCTGCCAAACGTTAGGAACTCCGCATGCCGGCACAACACAACATCCCCGCAACCGGGTGGGTTCCCGCCTGGGCAGATCTGCAGGAACGCACCGCCGAACCCATCGACGCCGGCTTCATCGTCGATGCGGGCAGCGGCCATGGGTCTGGGGAACCGGAATACGTGGCGGCGTGGCCGGGCCCTGGCGCTGAGAAGCTTGCAACCAGGACGGCGGACGCGCGCGGCGGACGCTTGACCCTGCTTTGCGCTGCCGAGGCCGCAGAGGGCGTGGCCCCGGAGGGCTTCGCAGCTGTTGCTGAGCGGGTTCTGCTTATGGCCGCCACAGCCGAGCTGAACACCGATGTGGAGCCTGCCGGAAAACTCGCAGGTGGCCCTGGCCCCGATGGAGACTTTCGACGCCGTCGAAATTACCGTCTTCGACCACCCCGTGGCCAAGGGACGCATCCAGGTGCGGGACGATTTCGCGGCGGTCGCGATCACCGAACTCCCCAAGGACCGGAGAGCGCGGCCTTGGAACGGGGCCTGTTCGCGGCGATGGCTGAGGAAGCTTTCCTCCATGGTGCCGAGTACCTGCACATGGTGGTCGAGCCTGGACGCTGCCAGCCCCTACGAGGCATCCGGCTGGGCTGTGGCGGGCCGACTCCTGAGTTTCGAAAAGAACTGACGACGGCGGTCCAGCCCGCCGCGGGCGGGGTCCACGCAACCCTCAGTGCGGCAGACCGTACAGCCTCTCTGTTCCCCGAGCGCCACCCCTCATAAAATCGGACCATGGTGACACCTCGGAGAGCCGTACTCCGTGACCGTCGTGGTGACGCATTACGGGTGTGGTGGGACTCCATCCGTGTCCACCGGCAGGGCCAGGCTGCGGTCCACGACCGGCAGCGGGAGCGGCTGGCAGAGTTGGTGGCGTTCGCCCGCGGGCATTCGGCCTTCTACCGGGACTTGTACCGGGACCTGCCTGATCGGGTCGAAGATGCCAGCGTTCTACCAGTGACTGACAAGCGGCAACTGATGGCCCGGTTCGATGAAGTAGTCACCGATCCGGCGGTCACCCGTGCCGCCGTGGAGGAATTCGTGGCGGAGCCAGGCCGGATCGGTGAGCGGTTTGCCGGCAAGTACCTGGTGGCCACCACAGCCGGCACCACCGGCGCCCGGGGCCTGTTCGTACTCGACGACCGCTACTGGGCGGTGATGTCGGGGCTGATGGCCAGGCTGGGAGCGGACTGGCTGTCGCCGGCCCAACTGGTGCAGCTGATGGTTCGCGGAGGGCAGTTCGCCGGGGTAGTCGCCACCGGCGGGCATTTCCTGTCCGTGGCCGCGGGCACACGGGAGAAGCGGGAAAAACCCCGGCGCCACCGCCGGCTGCGGATCTTCCCTGTCCATCGTCCGCTGCCAGAACTGGTTGCCGGGCTTAACCTGGTCCAGCCGGTCCTGCTTGGCAGCTACGCGAGCGTGCTGCGCCTGCTGGCAACGGAACAGGAATCCGGCCGGCTGCGGCTCCGCCCGAAGCTTGTGCTCAGCACGGCCGAGCGCCTTCCGCCGGATGAGCGGGTGCGCGTGGAGCATGCTTTCGCGGCGCCCGTGCGCGAAGTATACGGCTGCACCGAGTCCAGCTACGCCGCCGCCAGCTGCCGGGAGGGCTGGCTGCACCTTATTGAGGACTGGGTGATCCTCGAACCTGTCGACGCCAACTATCAGGCCGTGCCACCCGGGATGGCCTCGCACACGGTGCTCATGACGAACCTGGCCAACAGGGTCCAACCCATCATCCGCTACGACGTGGGGGACCGCCTGCTGGTGAAGCCTGACGTATGCGCGTGCGGAAACCCGGCCCCGGCATTGCTGGTGGAAGGTCGGGCCTCCGATGTGCTCATCTTCCCGACCTCCGATGGCAAAAGCCGTGTCGCGGTGCCACCGCTGGCCCTGGGCTCGACCCTGGACCGGACACCGGGCGTGGGACTGTTCCAGATCGTCCAAACCGCCCCCACCCGCCTGTCGGTGAGGCTGCTCCCCGAACCGGGCGCCGATGCCCACCTGGTGCGCGCGGCAGTACGGGACGGGATCGGGAACCTGCTCACCGGCCTCGGCCTTGCCCATGTCACGGTGGAGCCTGGCGAGGAACCACCCCGGCAGTCGGCAGGCGGCAAGTACCGCGTCATGATCCCCCTGGCGCCCACCACCGGCCCGGCGTTCCCGCCGCCGGATGAAGGCACCTAATCCGGCCGGCCCACCACCACTTGGGACGGACTGTGCGTGACGTAGCCATTGGCCCAGGAAAAGAGCGCCCTGACCTTCTGCTGGAATCCGGGCAGCAGGGCAAGGTGCACCGCCAGCCAGGACACGAATGCCAGCGGGCCCTGCAGTTGCAGACGCCGGCGCCCCAGTTCCGCCACTGCCGCACCGCGGCCCACCATGGCCATGTACCCCTTGTCCCAGTAGCGGAACGGCTCGCGCACACCGCCGGTAAGGTCAGCATAGATATTGCGGGCCGCCCACTTCCCCGATTGCTGCGCCACTGACCCGAGCCTGCGGCAGCTTGTTCCCGTCCGCATCGGTGATGTTGGCGGAGTCACCGAGTACGTAGACGCCTTCCACGCCAGGGGCTGTCAGGTCGGGTTGCACGTCCACCCGGCCGCCCCTGCCCTGTTTCAGGCCGGATTCGGTGATGATCCGGCCGGCCTGCAGGCCGCCGGCCCACACCACGATCCGGGCAGGAACAACCGTCCCGTCCTTGAGGGTCACCCCGTTGGGCCGGACTTCACCAACCGCAGTACCCATGTGCGCCTGCACGCCGAGTTTTGTCAGGCGGTCCCGCGCATAAGCCTGCGATTTCGCCGAAAAGGCGGCAAGCACGTTTGGAACCATATCCACCAGGTGCACGTGGCACCGGGCCGCCAGCTCCGGCGAGAAGTACTTTGGCACAAGGTACTTGACGTTTTCCGCCAGCGCCCCGGCGGTCTCGACGCCCGTGGGACCACCACCCACCACAATCACGTCAGCGTCTACGCCCGGCTCGCGGTCGGCCTCGTCAAGGACAGCCGTGATGGCCGCGCTGAGCCGCGTTGCATCGGCCACAGAGTAGAGCGGGTAGGCGTGCTCGTCGGCGCCGGGGGTGTTGAAGAAGTTCGGCACCGCCCCGGTGGCAATGACCAGGGCCTGCGCGCGGTAGCTGGAGCCGTCCGCGGTAGTAACGGTGCGGTTGGCCGCGTCGATGTTGGTCACCTCCGCCGTCAGGACCCGGACGCTGTTGATCCCGCGGAACTCGGATCTGAGCGGCCGGGTGACCGTGGACACGCCGATCTGGGATGCAGCCACCTGGTAGAGGAGCGGCTGGAATTGTTGATAGTTGTTGGCGTCAAGCAGCAGTACCCGCACGCCTTTGCGGCCCAACTCCTCAGCCGCAGTCTTCCCGGCAAAACCGCCGCCAACCACGATGACCTGGTATGAATCGTCCATTCGAGCAACTTACCCCTCCCGGCGGATGAGTAACAGGGGGCTTTGCCGCTCCAGGACGGGGCCGGCGTACGCCCCCGGCTTTGCGGCGGCGAACCGCCAAGACACGGATTCCATGGCACCTAAGATGGCGGCATGGAAGACGAAGCCCTGGCGGACATTGCAGACAGGCTGTACGCGGCGCCGCTGGACGGCTTCGTCGCGGCACGCGCCGCCGCGGTCAAGGAAGCTGCGGGCCAGGACAAGGATCTGGCGGCTGCGGTCCGCGGCCTGCCAAAACCCTCCGTCGCGGCGTGGGCGCTCAACATGCTTGCCCGGCATCGCCCCGACGTGCCGGCCCAGTTGGGCGAACTCGGGGCGCGCATGCGGGCAGCGCAGGACGCGCTGGACGCCGCCGCCCTCCGCGAGCTCGGCCGCGAGCGGCGCGCCATGCTCGCAGACGCCGTCGAGACTGCCCGGTCTGTTGCCCGGGAACAGGGCCGGTCCATCAGCGACGCAATGGCATCCGATGTCGAGGAGACCCTCCGGGCGCTGACGGCCGACGGCGGCGCGGCCAACGCCGTGGCCAGCGGCAGGCTGCTCAAAGTCCTGTCCGCAGACGGCGTCAATGACGTGGACCTGGACGGTGCAGTGGCCCTCCCCGGGCTGCTTCCGGCCGTGCCACCTGGCCGCCCGGGCGGCTCTCCCCCGGCCGCACGGAGGACTACGGCACAGAAGGCGGCGGCGGACGGGACGCGGACGACGACGGCGCCCGGCTCCCAGCCAGCCCCTGCCAGGCCACGGCTTGAGGCAGTCCGGCAGACTCCGCGGGCGTCGTCGCCGCCCGCACTGGAACGGGCGAAGGCCGTCCTGGCGGAGGCCCTGGAGGCTGCGGACGATGCTGGACGCCTTGCCGGTGAGCTGCGCGAGGAGGAACAGCAGGTGCGCGCGGAGATCGCGGAACTGCAGCAGGAAACGGCTGAGCTCCGTAACCGGCTAAAGGCCGCCGAAGAAAGCCTTGACCGCTCCCGCAAGCGGCTTTCCGCCACCGCGGCCGGGGCGAAACAGGCAGCGCGGGCGGCGGACAAGGCCGCCCGTACCGCCATGCTGGCGCAGGAACGCGTACTCCGCCTGGGCAGCAGCTGAGGAAAGCCGGCTTCCGCGCACGGGAGAAGGATTGCCTCTCGCTCCGGGCGCAGCCGGGACCTACTCTGGAACTATGGATGCCGCAGCTGCCCATGCCTTTGCGATTCCGCCGGTTTCAGTCCACCGTCCCACCACTGCCGGGGAGGACGTCATCACCCTTGCAGCCGGCGTCTGGCTCCTTACCGGGACCTATGTTGACGGCTGGGCCCACAACAATCTCCGCAACCTTGAGACGTTCTTCACTCCGTGGCACGGAGCCCTTTATTCGGGCTTCGCTGCGTGTGCCGTCTGGATCGCTGCCCTGACCTGGCGCCGCCACACGCCCGGTGCGCGATGGACGGAAGCTGTCCCTGCCGGCTACGGGGCCGCGGTGGCCGGCGTCGTGCTCTTCCTCGCCTCCGGGCTGGGCGACTTGGCCTGGCACTCCGTGTTCGGGATCGAGCAGAACATCAGCGCACTGTTCAGTCCGTCCCATTTGGGCCTTGCCACGGGGGCTTCCTCATACTGGGCGCACCGTTCGCCGCGGCGTGGCACGCACCGGAACGGACCCGGGCACGGCTGGTCCCGGCGGTCGCCAGCGCCATGCTCGCCGGGATGGTTGCAGCATTCATCCTGCAGGAGTTCGCGGTCTTCGCCAGGCATGGACTCACCCAGACCTACATAACCACTGCCGGGGCCCAGCCCGCGGTCACGGTTCCGACGTCCTCGAGCATCATGGTGTCCCTGGCATCGTTCCTCGTCTCGACGTTCGCGCTCTTCGTTCCCGTCCTGTTGCTGTCGCTGCGGTGGCGCCTGCACCCTGCAGTGCCGGCGACGATGGCGCTGGTCCCCTCCGTGGCCCTGCAGGCCATGGTTGCGTTGCGGGACGCCTGGCTGGTGCCCGTTGCACTGGCCGGGTCCATCCTCGTAGGAGCGGTGTGGGCGGTGGTACGGCCGGCCCCCGACCGTCCCGCACGGCTCATGGCCGCTGCAGGCCTCTCCCCCGGCGTTCTGGGCCCCGTATTTCGCCGGCGTGGCGCTCCACGACGGCGCCCTCAGTTTCCCGCCTGAGGTCTGGAGCGGAACCCTGGCATGGACCGGACTCGGAATGCTTGCACTCGCCGCGCTCGCCCTGACGGTGCGGGCCGCCGCGGCCGGCCCCGAGGACGCACAGGAGCGCTGACCGTCGGCTAACCGGCGCCCTTCCTGGCGTCCATCCACAACACGCGGGGTTGGGTCCTAAGAATGTCAGACCCCGGTTGCAGACTGGATTCATGGAAAACCAAGCTGTTCAGGAATTTCACGTAACGTACTTCGACGCGGACTGTGGCCGCGCCCGGTCCGGGGTCTTTGACACGCTGGAAGAGGCCGAGCGCTTTGCCTGCCGGCACTCCCACGGCGAGGACAACTGGGCCGTGGTGGACGCCGTCATCGTGGAGCACGTCCAGATCGCTGCCTGATGCGGCCCAGTCACGCCCTGGGCCGCATAAGCCGGCTTAACGGCATCAGCCCGTGCTGCCTGGCGGTTGCCGGCAGCACGGGCTGACGTGGTTTCGACAGGAGCGGCCTGCTGGGCCGGCCCCCTGCCTCAGGGCTAGGCGAAGTCGGAAACTGCCGGATCGGCTCCGATGCGGCCTTCGCCGCCGGCGGTCTTGTCCAGCGCGTTGATGGCGTCAACATCCTCGGCGTCCAGGGACACCTCGAGTGCTGCGAAGTTCTCCTTGATGCGCGACTCGGTCACGGACTTGGGGATGACCACGTTGCCGATCGCCAGGTGCCAGGCGATGACCACCTGGGCGGGCGTGGCCTGGTGCTTGGCAGCGATGGACGCGATGGCCTGGTCCTCGAGAAGCTCGCCACCCTGGCCCAGCGGAGACCAAGCCTGGGTCAGGATGCCGTTGGACGCACCAAAATCACGCAGTTCACGCTGGCTGAAGTAGGGGTGCAGGCTCGATCTGGTGGATGGCCGGAACCACGCCCGTTTCGTCGATGATGCGCTGCAGGCCCTCAACGGTGAAGTTGGAGACGCCGATTGACTTCACGCGTCCGCGCTTCTGGGCTCGATCAGCGCCTTCCAGGTGTCAACGTACTTGTCCTGCTTGGGCTGCATCCAGTGGATGAGGTACAAGTCCAGCGTTTCCAAGCCAAGCCGGTCCATGGATTCCTCGAACGCGGCGAGGGTGGACTCGTACCCCTGGTCCGCGTTCCACAGCTTGGTGGTGATGAAAATCTGCTCCGGGGAGAGTCCGGAGCTGGCGATGGCGCGGCCCACGCCGGCCTCGTTCCCGTAGATCTTTGCGGTGTCGATGTGGCGGAAGCCGGCTTCGAACGCCTGGCGGACAACCTTCTCAGCCACGTCGTCCTCAACCTGCCACACACCGTAGCCGAGCTGGGGGATCGTGTTGCCGTCGTTGAAAGTCAAGGTAGGTGAAAGAGTCATGGTCTTATCCTGCCAAAATCCGGGGCCCAGAGCTCCTGAATCCCGCCCTGTCAGCCACACGCTTAACTGGAAAGTATGCTTCGGAACCGGGAATATTTTGGGGCACCCGCCCCGCTATTCGCCGCGAAGCTGCCTCTCGGCGTCGTCAACCTGCTGGAAGACGGCCTCGGCGCGGCGGTGGACGGAGGCTGCCCCCACCGGCACCGGCCCCACTGCGAGCCGGAGCATTGCTGCCGCCTCGGCCGTGGTTGCCAGCGAATTTCCCGCCTTGGACAGGGATCTGTGAACGTCCGCCAGCGCGGCAGGTATGTCGAGTCCGTCACTGGGGACGCGGCGCTGGGCTTCCATGCAGACCGCGCGCACGCGCGGCAGCAAGGCAGCGAGCCTGGTTGGCGATGTCCACCAGGCTCGCCATACAACTGGTCGTCCTCCACGCCCTCAAGCACCTGGTGGAAGCGGTCCAGGCCCCGGTGGAACCGGTCGTGCGCACGGCGCCACAACCCCTTACCCAGTTCCGCGTCATCCTTGCGCCCCTGCCTGGCGGCGCTGAAGAAGCCCAAGCGGAGCCTACAGGTACTGACCCGGGCCGTGGTCCGGGTCCTCACGCTGGCGGGCCGTCTGGCCCGGCCCGGCTCCAGCCGGGGCACGCTGCGGCTCTCCGTTTTCGCCGATCACGACCCCGGGCGCGATCATGGTGCCCGGCGGCAGCTGGCGCATATGCAGCTGTGCGGCTGCGTGTTCGCGGGCTGCGTTCTGTGCAGCAATGGCCGTCTGGATCCCGTGGAACAGGCCCTCAAGCCAGCCCACGAGCCTGGGCCTGGGCGATCCGGAGCTCGGCGTCGGAGGGTGTTGCCTCGTCGGAGAATGGCAGGCTGATCCTGTCCAGGCTCCGCCACCAGCTCAGGGGCCAGCCCGTCCTCAAGTTCCTTGATGGAGCGCTCGTGGATGGCTGCGAGCCTGCCCCTCGCGGCATCGTCCAGCGGCGCGGACTTCACTTCTTCGAGGAGCTGCCGGATCATGGTGCCGATCCGCATCACCTTGGCGGGCTCGTCCACCAGATCCTGCAGGTTGCTGCCCCGCGGCCTGCCGCCCCCGTCCGACGGGGACTGTACGGGCGCCTCACTGTCGTCAACGGGAGTGCCTTCTACCGGGAGGTCCTCAGCTGCCTGAGTGTCGTTGGGCTCGCTCATGCGTTCATACTCTCACGGCCCATCCGCCCCCGGTCCACCGGGAGGCCCCGTGCAGGATTGTCCGCTGCGGGCTCAATCAGCAGCACCTGCCCTGCGGGTTGCTGTCCTGGCGGTCGGTACGGTCCCGCCAGAACTCGCGCTCGCTCAAGGGCGCCTCCTGGTGCCCGGCCTCCCGGTGGTGCTCCAGGTACTTGGCGTAGGCGTCTGCTCCCATGACGCCGCCCAGGTAGCGGGCAAACCCGCGGAACCCGTTGGCAACCAGGGCCATACCGGCGCTCATCAGTGACCGGCCCGTTCAAGGCGCGCGTCGGCGGGCACTCTCGCCCACTCGGCGGCCAGCTCACGTTCGGCAGCTGTGGGCACCAGCCCGGCCGGGGCGAAAACGCGCGACGGAACAGCCGGGTCCTCGTTGTCCGTGGAGGCTATCCCAGCCGACCGGTCCCGGAACGCCTTGACCGTGGCGAGCACAGCCGTCGCAATCACGATGATGCTGAGCACCACGAAGATCACGGACAGCCAGCCCTGGATTGCGGTGTTGCGGACCACGGCTTCCATGGCGGCCACCGTCTTGGCCGTGCCGAACTCCTGCTTACCGTCGGCCAGGGCCTTGCTAAAGGCCGCGTTGTTGGCGAAGTAGCCCACCGCGGGGACGGGCGAGAAGATCTTCTGGTAGCTGGCCGTGATGGTCACAACCGCTGCGAAAGCCAGCGGCAGGGCAACAATCCACAGGTACTTGAAGGTGCCGCGCTTGGCGACGATCGCCAAGACCACGGCGAGGGCAATGGCGGCCAGCAGCTGGTTGGCGATGCCGAACAGCGGGAACAGCGTGTTGATGCCGCCCAGCGGATCGGTGACACCCATCAGGAGTACGGCACCCCATGCAGCCACCATAATGGCGGTGCAGAGCCAGGCACCGGGACGCCAGGAGGCCTCCTTGAACTTGGGGACGAAGTTGCCGATCGAGTCCTGCAGCATGAACCGTGCAACGCGCGTGCCCGCGTCCACTGCGGTGAGGATGAAGAGCGCCTCGAACATGATGGCGAAGTGGTACCAGAACGCCATCATGGCCGTCCCGCCAATGAACTGCTGCATGATGTGTGCCAGTCCCACGGCGAGCGTCGGCGCGCCGCCGGTGCGGGAGACGATGCTCTGCTCGCCCACGTTGGCCGCGGTTTCACTCAGCAGGCCGGGCGTGATGTTGACGCCGCTCAGGCCCAGGCTGTTGACCCAGGTGGCCGCCGTTTCCACGCTGCTGCCGGTCAGGGCTGCGGGGGCGTTCATGGCGAAGTAGAGGCCGCGGTCGATCGAGATGGCGGCCACCAGGGCCATGATGGCCACGAAGGATTCCATCAGCATGCCGCCGTAGCCGATGTAGCGGGTCTGCCGTTCCTTCTCCACGAGTTTGGGGGTGGTGCCGGAGGAAATCAGTGCGTGGAAACCGGACAGCGCGCCACAGGCGATGGTGACGAACAGGAAGGGGAACAGGGCACCGGACAGAACCGGCCCGTTCTCGCGGCCGGCGAATTCGCTGAAGGCCGGGACGGTGACCTCGGGCCGGACCACGATGATGGCCAGCGCGAGCATCACGATCACGCCGATCTTCATGAAGGTGGAGAGGTAGTCGCGCGGGGCCAGCAGCAGCCATACCGGCAGGATCGCTGCGATAAAGCCGTAGATGAGCAGGCCCCAGGCGATGGTCACCTTGTCCAGGTGGAACACGGCAGCGCCCCATTCGGTCTGCGCAACCAGGCCACCGCCGATGATGGCGGCCATCAGGAAGACGAAGCCGATGATCGAGACCTCCATGACCTTGCCCGGACGCAGGTACCGGAGGTAGACGCCCATGAACAGGGCGATGGGGATGGTCATGCCTACGGAGAACACACCCCACGGGCTTTCACCCAGGGCATTGACGACGACGAGCGCCAGGATGGCCACGATGATCACCATGATCAGCAGGGTGGCGATGAGGGCGGCCGTGCCGCCGATGACTCCCAGGCTCCTCCCGGGCCATCTGGCCGAGCGAGCGGCCGCCCCGGCGCATGGAGAAGAACATCACCAGGTAGTCCTGCACGGCGCCGGCAAGGACGACGCCGATAATGATCCAGATGGTGCCGGGCAGGTAGCCCATCTGGGCCGCGATGATGGGGCCGACCAGCGGGCCGGCGCCGGCGATGGCGGCGAAGTGGTGGCCGAACAGGACGTTGCGGTCCGTGCGGACGTAGTCCTTGCCGTCGGCCTTGTATTCGGCGGGGGTTGCGCGCCGGTCGTCAGGCTTGGTGATGTACCGCTCGATCACCTTGGAGTAGAACCGGTAGCCGATCAGGTAGGTGCACACGGAGGCAAAGACGAACCAGATGGCGTTGACGGTCTCACCGCGGACGATGGCCAGCATGAACCAGGCAACGCCGCCCAGCAGCGCGATCGCGGCCCAGAGCGCGATCTTGCCCGGAGTCCATTTCCGGTCCTCGGCGTCAAGCCGGGCCTGGTCCACAGCGGGCGGTGGAAGATCCGGGTCCGTGGCCAGTCCGCCCACCGCCCGGGATCCGTTGTTCCGTTGGTCAGGCACTCCGGCCATGTCTCCTCCTTGAGAGATTTCGCACTTCTGCTACGGGCACCTTACCAACGGGTAACCGGGCGCGGATGTCCGACGGCGGCGCGGCGCGGGGGCTATGCGGTGAGCGGCGGTGACCCGGCGACGAACGATCAGGTTCCGGCCGGGCGCCGGGAGAGGGGCAGGCCGGGGGTGGTCTGGGCCGCCTACCCCAAGTGCCGCCGGGACAGGGGCAGGCCCGAGCGCGTGAAGGCCCAGGCGAGCGCCGCCCCCATCACGGGCACGGCGGCGGCCAGGGCAAGCAGCTGCAGCCAGGGAACCTCGACGGCGGAACGCATGTCCGTGGACATGATCAGGAGGACCGCAGGCACTGCCCCGGCCAGGGTTCCCAGGACAGCGCCCAGGCCGCTGGTGAAAAGGGCCTGCGAACCGGCCAACGCCTTGCGCAGCCGTGGCGGGGCACCAACCCCGGCGAGGGTGGCATGGTCCCTGCGGGCGTCTGCCAGGGACAGTCCGGCGGTAATGCCTGCCGCGCTGAACGTGATGAGTGCGCTGACCGCCACGATGGACCAGGCCATCCACTGGTTGCCCTGCGAGACGCCCGGTTCCGCCCGGAAGGACAGATACGGTTGCCGGAAGATGGCCGCCGCTGCAGCGGATGCCGCGTCTGACTGCGACTCGGCCGGGTAGGCCGACAGCTGTACCAACAGGCCGGCCGGCGCCGGGTGCAGCGCCAGCCGTTCCGCGGTCTCCGGCGAGACAACGCCATAGTAGGGAACGGGCACGGCCGGTTCCAGCACCACCGCCGGGAGGGAGTCACTCCTGACCGTGGCATGCACGCTGGCGCCCCCGACGCCGATGGCATCTGAGTCCGCACGTCCTGGGCCTGCAGCACCACCGCTCCGTCGCCGATAAACACCGGATTGGTCACCACCATTCCGCCCGCCGCCAGCACTGCCAGCGCTTCCGCGGACGGTTCGCGTCCCAGCACGGCGCGGATGTCCGCTGCGCCGCCTACCAGGATGGCGCGATCGGACGGCTGGTCGCCCACCTGGGAGCCGCGGCACCGCCAGTCACCCGGATCTGCCATTCTCCCCTGCGGAGTGCGGGGGCACTGGTTGGCAGCAGGCTTGGCCAGGACGTACGTCAGGCAGTTGGAGGTGGGCGTCCGCGCAGGCACCGCAGGGTCGGCCGGACCTTCGGCGCAGTTGTGCAGGCTTTCCGGAGCTGTGATGGTGTGGGTCCATTCAACCGTGCCCAGGGCATCGGCCAGCGCGGAGGAGAGTACCTGTTCCTCCACCTGGACAGGCGGCCGCCTGCTGCCATCGGCCGCCAGGGGCTGGTCCACGGTGAGCGGCAGGTACGCCTGGTTTTCCAGCGCCGTCCAGTAGTGCGAGGCCCGCAGGCCCGCCTCCTGGCTGGCAGCGAGCACCAAAGCCGCACTCGCCAGGGTCGCGGCGGCCAGCACGGCGGCGACGGCGGGAACGCTCCGTCCGCGGTTCCTGGCCGAGTCCCGTGCAGCCATTCTCAGCGACAGGGACAACCACTGGGTCCGGGAGGTCAAGCGAAGGATCGTCCAGCCCGTCAGCATCACCAGGCCGGTAACAGCCAGCACCGCACCAACAATCAGCAGCGTGGCGACCAGCGGCAGTTGCTCCGCCCGCCGGTCAGGGTCCGTGGTGGATGTGGCCAGCAGCCAGCCGGCCGCCAGGAGCCCGGCGGCAGCCGCCAGTGTTGCTGCACCGGCGAGGGTGGTCCGCGGCGTCTTCGAGGCTGGCGCCCGCCCCGATTTCAGCGCCCCCAGCACTGCCTGGCGTGACACCTGCCGGGCGGGCACCATCGCCGCGAGGACGCAGGCGGCCAGTCCCATGCCCATGGCTGCGGACGTCAGCAGAACGTCCGGGTGCAGGCCCGCCAGCCGGACGGACCCGGCCATGCGCACCACCAGGACGACGGCGGCAGCGGCTCCCAGCCCCACGGCAGCGCCCAGGGCAACGGCGATGCATCCGAGCCACAGTCCCCCGGCCGTGACAACGGCGCCAATGGTGGAACTCTCCGCTCCCGCCGAAACCAGAAGCGCCAGTTCGCGCACCTGCCGCTTTGCTCCGACGGCGAAGGCAGCACCTGCCAGCAGACCCACCTCCAGCAGCGCGAGCGCGCCCACCAGGCCGAAGGTTGCGTAAACGGCCACCGCGGCCGACGAATCATCCCTTGGCTGCGAACCGGCAACCAGCCGCTGCTCGAGGGGCGGCGGGTTCAGCACCACGCTGCGGGAGAGGACACCAACACCCTTGGCGTTGGCCTCCCGGATTTGCTGCCAGCTGACCGGTTCCGGACCCACCAGGTAGTAGGACACTGATTGGCGGGTCAAGGGTCCAGTTGCAGGGTCCGCTGCCGCCTGCCCCGCCGTGAAGTATACGAAGCTGTTGCTGTCGGCGGCGCCGGCGTCGCGGATGGTTCCCACCGGGACGAACGTTCCTGCCGACGTCGTAAATTCACCGCCCAGGCGGAGGTGGAACCGCTCCATCAGGCCTGGCGAAACCACCACCTCTGCCCCTCCGCGCGGCGCCCGCCCGTCCAGGAGGCTGAACTTGCCTGCAAACGCCGGATTGAGCGCATCCACCTCCCGGCCTTGAAATGAGACGAGCGCCTCCCCCACGCCGGTGGTCAGCGTCAGCATCCGTTGCGGCAGGACTTCGTAGCCTGCGGGGACGAGGTCGAGCGGGTCGGTGGGCCGGAACCCCGGGTCGTAGCGTCCGGTGCTTGAAGCAACCATGCCGTCGTTGAGCGGGTCCTGCAGCGAGTCCGCGCTGGGGACGGGCAGGATGCTGAACCGGGCCTGCGTGTTGCCCAGTTCGTAACGGACGATCTCTTCCGGTGTCCGTTGCGGCTCTGGTAGAGGGTGGCCGCGCCGGTCATCCCCGCCACCGGCAGCAGGATCAACAGGATGATGAGGAGGGACCGCACCTTGTGGCGGGCGATGTCCCGGCGGGCCAGCCGCATGGCAACCCGGTGGCCGCTCCGGCGCCCCTGCGGCACCGGAGCCAGGTCCATGGGCATTAGAGTCCGGCCTGCGTCAGGAGCATTGTGGGGTCGTGCATGGCTGCGGCCTGGTCGATGATGCGGCCGTCGCGCAGGAAGACCACCCTGTCCGCCCACGCTGCGTGCCTGGCCTCATGGGTGACGAGCATTACGGCTGCTCCGGCATCGGCCCGGGCCCGCAGCACCTCCATGACCCCCTGACCGGTTGTTGAATCCAGCGCACCGGTGGGTTCATCGGCCAGGATCAGCCGCCGCTTGCCCACGATGGCCCGGGCGATCGCCACACGCTGCTGCTGGCCGCCGGACATCTGGTCCACGAACCGGTCCGCGAGTTCCGGGATTCCCACTTGGCGGAGCGCATCGGCGGCCTGCCGGTGGGCTTTCCGTGCGGATGTTCCGTCCAGTTCCAGCGGCAGCGCAGCGTTTTCCGCGGCGGTCAGGGTTGGGACCAGGTTGAAGTCCTGGAAGACATAGCCGACGGCGCGCCGGCGCAGCCGGGCGAGTTCGTTCAGGCCGAGCCCGGCCAGGGGCGTGGATTCGACGAAGACAGCGCCCGACGTCGGCCGGTCCAGTCCGCCCGCAAGGGCCAGCAGGGAGGACTTGCCTGAGCCCGACGGGCCCATGACCGCCACGAACTCCCCCGCGGAGATGGTGAGGTCCACGTCGCGGAGTGCTGCGACCGCCGTCGCGCCTTCCCCAAATGTCCTGCCAACTTTGGCGAGTTCAAGGACCTGCTGCGGCCCCTGCACGCTCACCTGCGGCTGTCCGCGTTGAACGGGGCGTCTTCCGTGGCCCCGTTGGACGTTTTGCGTGCTGCTCCGGTGGCAGCGGCCTGCGCCTGCTGGACCATCCTGGCCTCGCAGAGGTCCAGCCAGCGGACTTCCGCTTCGGTCTGGAAGATCAGCGAGTCGAGCACCAGCAGCCAGGCGGTATCTGCGGCCCGCTGGTTCGACGCCGTGTCGCGGCGGGCCTTGGTGTAGTCCTGCAGGGCCCTGATGGACGCCACGCGCTGGGCCTGGATGATGGCTTGGACATCCACCCCGGGCAGGGTGACGGCGAGCGCCAGCTTGATGGCGAGCTCATTCCGGGGCGGAGTGTTCCGCTCCACCGGGGCGGCGAACCAGCTCCGCACCTCGGCTTTGCCCGCCGGGGTGATGCTGTACACCACGTGGCCCTCGCCGTCGTCGCCCTCCTTGGCCACCAGGGCATCGCGCTCCAGCCGGTCCAGGGTGGTGTACACCTGCCCGATATTCAGGGGCCAGGTG